>CAVWSS010000001.1:0-24959 GCA_963757885.1 uncultured Acidobacteriota bacterium
CGTGAGGGATCTGCTATTGCTTTTTGAATTTTCGGGCTCCCCACTGCGTGGGGAACACTCGGGCGACTGCCATGGCCACTCAGTTCAGCTCCAACATAAGACGGGTGAGGCTTTCCAAATCCTCGTCTTGCGCATCACGCCGCTCCAAACCACGTATTCAGTGCCTCAACCAGCCCTCCCTCGCTCTGCTCTCCGACCCACGCCACATATCCATCCGGCCGAATCAACACAGCAGTAGGATCCGGGATCCTGCCAATCACCGGAAGTTCCCACGCACTCGCATATTTCGCCTCGACCCACTGAACCCGCCCCGCCCATCAGCAATGTCCACGCCGCGCGGCTCACCAGATTAAGCAGTATCGGCCGCGCTTTATGCAGCAGCGTGTAAACCCTCACCGGACCATTCGCGGTGACCAGCTCAAGATCGGGCATGCGTCGTCCCAGCAGCGGATGCCCCTCACCGAGATCGTAACGAATGTCCAGTCCCGACAACATGGCAGCGACTCGCTTGCGCGGCTCGTCCATACCAAGCATCTCGGCCATCGCTTCCCGCGCCGCCTTCGAACGTTCGTCCGGACGGCGCAGCGCAACCGCCGCCATCGTGTTGCGCACCACGCGCGCACCGACCGGGTGACGCTCGGCATGATAAGTGTCTAGGAGACTTTCCGGCGATATACCCTTAACCACCTGTGCCAGCTTCCACCCAAGATTCACCGCATCCTGCACTCCAGTGTTCAATCCCTGCCCACCGTCCGGCGCATGCACGTGCGCCGCATCGCCGGCCAGCAGAACCCGTCTATCGCGATAAGCCGCGGCCTGCCGGCTCATATCCGTGAACCGCGAAATCGACATCGGGCTGTGCACTCCGTAATCGGTCCCATACACCGCGATCAGCGCCTGGCTCAGGTCAGCCAGGGTCGGTTCGCCAGCGCCAACCTGCTCCTCGTCACCATCACCCCTATAGGCCCTACATCCTTGTAGACCACTTGCCCGTCACGAATCTCATACTCCACCCGGCCGAAGGAGTGAATGCCCTTCGCGTCATGGCGAATGCCCAATTCCGGCACTTCCGCCATCTCTACCTCCGCAAGCAGCGCGCTCGTCGTCGCATCCCACCCCGCGAACTCGATGCCAGCCGCCTTGCGGATTAGGCTGCGCCCTCCATCGCACCCGACCAGATACTCCGGCCGCAGCGACCCCCCGTCGGCCAGTGTATTTCCACGCCCGTATCGCCCTGCCTGTATCCCGTCACCTCGCATCCGCGATATATCTTCACCGCCAGGTCCCCAACCCACCCCGCCAAAATGCGCTCGATATGCTTCTGTCGCAGCCCGAGCCCGTGTGGGTACCGGCTCGGAAAGTCGCTGATGTCGAGCCGCGTTCCCGCGAACCCCGCGGCCTGAACCACCTGCCCCTCCGCGAGAAACCGGTCAGCGATTCCGCGCTGATCAAAGATCTCTATGGTGCGCGAGTGCAGCCCGCCCGCGCGCCAGCCGGTGAGCTCTTGATGGGGCCGCCTCTCGACGATCGCGACGTCGATCCCTGCCAACGCCAGCTCGCCCGCCAACATCAGCCCCGTCGGACCGCCCCCGGCAATCACCACCGCATGTTTGGTCACCTGATCGCTCTCGTGTTCGGTCATTCGCAGCCTCCAACGGGAATCACCCCTCGCTTCTCCACTTTCGGAAGCGACTCTACGGCACGACCCCCGGCCTTGCCGCAAGCCCCCGGCAGCGCGATATACTGGAAGTAGAAAGGTTCAGCGCGGACGCGCGAACCACCGCAATTCCCGTTCGGTTTCCCTGCTGGTTTTCAAGCCACCGCGATATTTCAAACTAATTCGCCGCTGCCGCAACCCTCGTCGCCCCATTCACTCTCGCCGGCCTCTTCTCCACCCGCTTCACTTTCTTCCCGCTCTTCTCGCCTTCCAACACCGCCTGCGCCGCCGCCAACCTCGAAATCGGCACCCTGAACGGTGACGCGCTCACATAATCCATCCCCACGCGGTGGCAAAACTTCACGCTCTCCGCATCCCCGCCATGCTCCCCGCAAATGCCAATCTTCAGCTTCGGCCTCACCGACCTGCCTCTCTCAATCGCCCACTCCATTAGCATCCCCACCCCATCCTGATCCAGCGATTGGAACGGGTCGTCCTTAAAAATCCCCGTCTTCTTCTCGTCGACATAATCCGGCAAAAATCTTCCCGCATCGTCTCTCGACAGCCCCATTACCGTCTGGGTCAGATCGTTCGTGCCAAACGAAAAGAACTCCGCCACTTCCGCGATCTGATCAGCCAGCAACGCCGCCCGTGGCGTCTCAATCATCGTCCCAACTGTATATTCAAGTTTTACTTTGGCTTCAGCAATTAGGGGATCGGCGATCTTCCGGGTCTCCTGCTCCAGTATCGCCAGCTCCTTCTTCTCAATCGTAAGTGGATGCATAATCTCAGGTGTTACTTTGATACCTCGCTTCTTGCAATCTATCGCCGCCTCAATGATCGCCCTCACCTGCATTTCCAAAATCTCCGGGTACGTAATGCACAGCCTGCATCCGCGATGCCCCAGCATCGGATTCGCCTCATGCAGTTGCGCCACCCGCCGCGCCACTGTCTCCGCATCCACGCCAATCTTCCGTGCCAGCTCTTCCTGCTTCTCTAGATCGTGTGGCACAAATTCATGCAAGGGCGGATCGATCAGCCGTATCGTTACCGGGAACCCATCCATGGCCTCGAAGATTCCAATAAAATCCCGCCGCTGAAATGGCAGCAGCTTCGCCAGCGCCTTCTTCCGCGCCTCTGGCGAATCCGCAATGATCATTTCCTGAATCGCCAGTTGCCGCTCTGCGCTCTTCTCCGGCTTCTCAAAATCCTTGAAGAACATGTGCTCGGTCCTGCACAGCCCGATCCCCTCAGCGCCCATCCCCCTGGCCTTCCGGGCATCCTGTGGTGTATCCGCGTTCGTCCGTATCCCCAGCCGCCGTATCTGATCCGTCCACTTCATCAGCGTCTCGTACGCTTTCGGCGGCTCCGGTCTCACCAACGGCGTTTGCCCCTTGTAAACGTGTCCGTCCCCGCCATCCAGCGTCAAGTACTCGCCTTCATGTATCACTTGATTTTTTGCCCGCGCTTCGCGTTTGCCCGGATCGATATCGAACTCCTCCGCTCCCACGATGCAGCACTTACCCCATCCGCGCGCCACCACCGCCGCGTGGCTCGTCTTCCCGCCCGTCGCCGTCAAAATCCCCTCGGCCACGAACATCCCCCCCACATCCTCCGGGCTCGTCTCCCGCCTTACCAAAATCACCTTCTCGCCCCGCTTCGCCCATTCCTCCGCCGTCTGCGCCGTGAACACCGCCTTGCCCACCGCCGCGCCCGGCACCGCGTTAATTCCCGATGCCAAATACCGCCCTTTCAATTCATTCCTCGCGATCTTCGGATCAATCACCGGATAAAACAGTCGCTCCACATCCTCCGGCTTGATCCTCTCAATCGCCTCGCTCTTCGTAATCAACCCTTCGCCCACGAGGTCCACCGCAATCTCAAACGCCGCGGATGGCGACCGCTTCCCGGTCCGCGTCTGCAGCATGTATAAATTCCCGTCCTCGACCGTGAATTCCAGGTCCTGCATGTCCTTGTAATGCTTCTCCAGTTTTACTCGGACCTTCTCGAGCTGCTTGTAAACCTTCGGCATCCGCTCTGACATTTGCGACAGCGGCATCGGCGTCCGGATCCCCGCCACCACATCCTCGCCCTGCGCATTCACCAGAAAATCGCCATAAAATGTCTTCTCGCCCGTGCTGGGGTCCCGCGTAAAGCAAACTCCGGTCCCCGAATTCTGCCCACGATTGCCGAACACCATCTGCACCACGTTCACCGCAGTGCCCAGCAGCCCGGTGATCTTCTCCACCCGCCTGTAAGTCACCGCCTTCTCCGCCATCCATGACTCAAACACGGCCCCTATTGCGCCCCACATCTGATCTTCCGGCGCCTCCGGAAACTCCTTCCCGGTCTTTTTCTTGAAATACGACTTGTACTCGTCCACAAGCGACCGCCAGCCCTCCGCCGTCACCTGCGTGTCGTCTTTCACTCCCATCCGCTTCTTCAAAGCTCTCAGCGCGTCTTCCAACTCTTCCTTCGGCAACCCAATCACCACCGTCGAATACATCTGCACAAATCGCCGGTACGCGTCGTACGCAAACCGCTCGTCATTCGTCTTCTTCGCCAGGGCCTCCACCGACTTCGAATTCAGCCCCAAATTCAAAATCGTCTCCATCATTCCCGGCATCGACCGCGCCGAGCCCGACCTCACGCTCACCAGCAATGGGTCCTTTGCATCGCCAAGCTTCTTCCCCGTTGCCGATTCCAGACGCTTCAAGTGCTTCGAAACTTCATCCGTCATTCCCGCCGGATATTTTCGGCCATGCTTGTAGAAGTAATCGCATGCCTCAGTCGTGATCGTGAAGCCCGCCGGCACCGGCAATCCGATGCGCGTCATCTCCGCGAGACCCGCGCCCTTGCCCCCAAGCAAGTCGCGCATCTCGCCATTGCCTTCCGCTTTACCCGCCCCAAACGAATACACGTACTTCAAATTGCACCTCCGCCTATGTCAGCAAAATCATTGTAATTACAGGTACTTCAAGCATCACTACAGGTGTCGGCGAATCGACAATTCATCGACAGGAAAACAAAATTCATACACTACTTTTTCGCGGCGTCTTCCACCGTAATTTCCGACAGGTCCGCAATGCTCGAAAATTCTCCCAGTAAATTCCCCAGCAGTGCCAACCGATTCGCACGTACATCTTCCTCCGGCGCCATCACCAACACCTTGTCAAAAAACAAATCCACAGCCGGTCTCAATCGCGCAATCTCATCCAGCGCTTCCTTGTATCTCTTCTCCGCACGGCGCTCTCTCGCCACGCGCCCAATTCTCTCGGCGGCCTCGTGCAATCCCCGCTCCGCATCCTCGCGAAATAAATCGCTCCGCACATCCACCGCGCTTCCCTTCGTACCACGCGCTGCCCCCGCGCTCTTCTCCAAAATATTCCGCACCCTCTTAAATGCCGCCGCCAGTGAGACGAAATTCTCCGAGCCTCTCACCACTTGCAGCGCCCTCAACCTCGTCAGCGCATCCACTAAGTCGTCGCTGTCCGCCCCCAGCACCGCCGAAATTTCATCGTTTGCAAATCCAAAACTCTCCCGAAACACAAACCGCCCCCGCTCATTCAAAAATTCCCGCACCTTCTCCCGCTGCTCCTCCGTAACCTCAATCTTCATCTCCGACCGCGCATGCTCCTCACTCGCCTTCGCAATGGCCGCCCCAATCGAAAGTGGCAACTTCTTGTCGAGCAGGATCCTCACGATCCCCAGCGCCGCCCGACGCAACGCAAATGGATCGCTCGACCCCGTCGGTATCGCCCCCACGGCGAAACATCCCACCAGCGAATCGAGCTTGTCGGCCAGCGCCAGCGCGCATCCTGTCAAATTCCGCGGCAGCTCATCTGAAGCTCCGGCCGGCCGGTATTGATCGTAGATCGCCCATGCTACTTCCGCCGGCTCCTTCTGCGTCCGCGCGTACAGCCCGCCCACCACGCCTTGCAGTTCCGGAAATTCGTGCACCATCTCCGTGACCAAGTCGCACTTCGCTAGCTCGGCTGCCCTCTCCGCTGCCCTTGGATCCGCCGCCTCCGTATCCGTCCTGCCGCTTCCCTGTCCCTTCCACTGCTCCGCTATCCACCCCGCCACCACCCTCACCCTCTCCACCTTCGCGTAATAACTCCCCAGCCGCGACTCAAACGTCACGCTCTTCAACTTCTCCCGATACTCCCCCAGCCATTTTTTCTGATCCGTATCCCAAAAGAACCGCGCGTCCTCAAATCGCGCCTGCAGCACCTTCTCATGCCCCGCCTGTATTAACCCCCTCCGGTCCTTATCCAGATTAATCACCGCCAGAAAATGCGCCCTCAACTTCCCCGCCTCATCCTCCACCGCAAAATATTTTTGGTGATCCCGCATCACCGTTACCAGAATCTCCGCTGGCAACTCCAAATAGACCGCATCAAAATTCCCGCGCACCACCGTCGGGTATTCGTTCAGATAGGTAACCTGCCCGAGCAGCTCCGCGTCTGCCCTTACACGCATCCCCGCCCCGCACGCCCCCGCCAACTCCTTCTCGATCTTCGCGCGCCGCGCCTCCGGCCGCGCCATCACAAAATTCCGCTTCAACTCCTCCTCATAATCCGCCGCTGCACCCACGCGTATCTCTTCACGCCCCAGAAATCTGTGTCCGTTCGTAAACGCGCCCGACTCCACATCTCCTATCGTGAACTTCACCGTCTTCCCATCAAACAACGCCAGCACCCAGCGAATCGGCCGTATGAATCGGATTTCTCCCGGGTGCGTCCAGTACATCGACCGAGGAAACGCAATCTCTCGAATCGCCGCCGGCAAAATCTCGACGAGCAATTTTTTCGCGGCGCGCCCTCGTATCGTTTTCTTCGCCGCCAAATACTCGCCCTTCGCTGTCTTCACAATCGAAATCTGGTCGACAGGAATTCCCTGCTTTTCGGCGAAACTCAGGGCGGCTCGTGTCGGCGCGCCGACGGCGTCATACCCGATACTCTTCGGCGGCCCCGTCACTTCCTCCACTACATCTTCCTGCATCGCCTTCAGCCCGCGCGCAATCGCCGTCAATCTTCGTGGCGCTCCAAAACTTTCCACCGCCCCGCTCGCCGCTCCGTCATTCGCGAACAGCCGATTCCCTGCCAGCCCCTTTCGCAAGTTCTCCCGCAACTGCTCGCTTGCCCGCACAATCAGTCCCGCGGGGATCTCCTCGCACCCAATCTCCAGCAACAACTCTCCGCTGCTCTTCACTTCGCCACCTTCTCCACTTCCTTCGGATCAACTCCGCTCTGTTTCCTCGAAGCTCCTGCCTCAGCCGCGTCTTCCCTCTCCACTCTCGCCCAGCCCCGCTGCTCCATCCACGCCGCGGCCACCTGGCACGTCAGCCTTCGAATCCTCCCGATCATCGCCGCGCGCTCCGTGCTCGATATCGCCCCGCGCGCATCCAGCACATTAAACAAATGCGAGCACCTCAGACACAGGTCATACGCCCCCAACACTGGAAACCGCTTGTCACCCTTGGTCTCCCGGTAAGCCTTCAGCAGCTTCTGCGCTTCATCCTCCGCCAACTCCAGCACCTTCCGCGCCGAGTCCGTATTCGCCCACTCAAAGTTGTACGCCGAAAATTGCTGCTCTTCGGCCAAACGTACCTGCCCGTAGGTCACTCCCGGCGCCCACATCACGTCGTACACATTGGTCACGTTCTGCAGATACGCCGCGATCCGGTCCAGCCCATAGGTAATCTCCGCCGGCACCGGGTCCAAATTCACGCCCCCGCACTGCTGAAAATAAGTGAACTGCGTAATCTCCAGCCCGTCGAGCAGCACCTGCCACCCGATCCCCCAGGCCCCCAACGTGGGAGCCTCCCAGTTGTCTTCCTCGAACCGCACGTCATGATCCTTCAGTTCAATGCCCACCGCGCTCAAGCTCTCGAGATACAGCTTGATCACGTCCGCAGGCGCGGGCTTTAGCACCACTTGAAGCTGGGTGTGCTTGTACAAGCGATTCGGGTTCTCACCATATCGCCCGTCGGCGGGCCGACGACTCGGCTGCGCATACACCACGCCATACGGCTCCGGCCCCAGCACCCGCAAGAAAGTCTCCGGATGCATCGTCCCCGCTCCTACTTCCACGTCATACGGCTGCTGCAAAATGCAGCCCTTCGAAGTCCAATACTTCTGCAACGTGAAAAGCAAATCCTGAAATGTCAGCCCACCACGCGGGATACTCTCAGTCACACCCCTCGGCAGGCTGCCTTTCTTTCCGCGCGCCCTTGACTTCATGGGTAGCGTTGCCATTAGATCTTCTGCTCCCACACTTTCCTCGATACCAATCGCTTCTCCGCGTGAAATTCAACCCAGTCGAGCAGAATCGCGGTCAATTCCTTTACCCCTAGTCCCGGGACATTCCGCGCCTCGGTCTGCTCCAACTTTTCACCCTGCATCTCCCGTCCTAATTGCAGCACCGCGCTCGGCACCTGCCTTGCTCCGCCCACCTTACACGCCGCGCACGTCACTCCTTCCGCCAACGGCGCCAAATATCCCGGCCCGCCCGCCAACGCCCGCCCGCAATTCACGCACGCGTCCAACCGCGGCAGCCACCCCGCCAGCTTCGCCGTCCACAAACAGAAATACGCCAGCGGCACATCTGGCTTTCGCGTTTCCTTAATCTTCCTGGCCACCACCAACATCAGCCGAAATGGCGCATCCAGCGCCTCTCTCTCCGGCAGCACAATTTCTGAAATCTCGCATACCACCGACAGCGCCACGCTGCACTCATAGTCCCCGAACACATCCATGAACGATTCAACCAGCTCGCACTGGCTGATCCTCACCAAATCTCTGTTCTCCTTCTCGAAATACCAGATTCTCACATAGCTCAGCCGCTCCAGCGTCGATCCGAACTTGCTCTTCGTCCGCCTGGCCCCGCGCGCAACTCCGCGCATGCGGCCTTGATTGCGGCTGAAGAAACTTACCAGTCGGTCCGCCTCGCCCAACTTATATGTAAGCAGAATGATCGCCTCTGATTCGTACGCTGGCATCGGCCTGTCGGCCCGCCGACGAACTACCGCGAAATTTCGATCGCACGCCGCGAGCTCTGGTGCGTGTCGAAGCGAATCTCAGCGAGCCACACTACAGATGCATCGCCGTGAATCGCGGAGCAAAAATCTTTACCACGACTTTGCTGCGACCCGCAAACATTTATCCTCTCACTTTCGCCGCGCTCGCGCTGGCCAAAATTCATCTAGCATCGCGCGCACCCTTCGCGCAAAATTCCGAGCACCCAAACTTACGCAACGCATCCAAATCGAAGCCACGTGATCCCGCTTAAGAGCCTCGCCCCGCGCTACTCCTTCCCTTTCGTCACCCTCGCTCTCATCGCCGCCAACGTCGCGGTCTTCTTCTATCAAATCTCCCTCTCACCCTCGGGCCAGCAACAATTCGTCCTCACCTATGGTCTCGTCCCTCACGCTCTCCAGCTCGGCCTGACCGGCCACAGCCCTCTCCTCCCCGCTCTCATTCCCATCTTCACCTCCATGTTTCTTCACGCCGGCTGGCTTCACATCATTGGCAACATGTGGTTCCTCTGGGTCTTTCGCGGCGACGTCGAAGACCGCTTCGGCCACCTCACCTACCTCGGCGTCTACCTCGTCTGCGGCATTGGCTCCGCCCTCACTCAGACTTACTTCACCTGGGGTTCGCGCCTCCCCGAAGTCGGTGCCAGCGGAGCCATCGCTGGAGTCCTCGGTGCGTTCATGTTGTTCTTCCCCACCACTCCCATCCTGACTCTCATCCCTCTCTTCATTATCTGGTTCACCGCGCGCATCCCCGCCTTCGTCTTCGTTGGAATTTGGTTCGCAGTCCAATTCTTCAGTGGCGTGAACTCACTCAACACCACCGGCCATGCCGCCGCGAACACAGGTGGTGTCGCCTGGTGGGCCCACGTCGGCGGATTTATCCTCGGCTTCCTTCTAGCCATTCCCGCACGCATGCAACGCCCCGCGTACTACCGCCCCCGCCCTTAATCCGGGCAAGGCCAGGAATCAAGGATTCTCCACTCAAATTTCTCAGCCAAATTTTCAATCTGGGACCGCGCTGTCGTACCGCCGACAAATCATTGCCAGGCAACGCTTGGCAACGAGATAAAGTAAAAACACAAACGCCGCAATTTTGAGAAACGCTTATCCGTCCCGTGATGAATGGCGAATTCCACCTAATTCTCGGAGGCTCATTCGAAGGCTTGGACTGCCCAAAATTTTCCCTAGCAGATATTAAAGAAATACTTTATATATGCCTGACACTCCCTGAGCATTACAGCGGCCACATACCTAGAACAGAAACGGCAGCGCCAAAGCGCGCGGGCCGGCGAGGCGAACCGACTATGTTCTTCCCTCTCAAAAATCTCGACCGCCGCCACTCCTTCCCCGCCGTCACCATGATTCTCATCGCCATTAATGCTACGGTCTTCGCCTACCAGCTCTCCCTCCCTCTCGAATCTATCCGGGACTTCTTCATGACCTACGGCCTCGTTCCATCCAATCTCGCCGCCGGCTTCAACGGTTCGGGCCCACTTCTCGGCCCACTCGTTTCGATTTTCACGTCCATGTTCATGCACGCCGGTTGGCTGCACATCATCGGTAACATGTGGTTTCTGTGGGTATTCGGCGGCGATGTCGAAGATCATCTCGGGCATCTCGCCTATACCGGCCTTTACTTTGCCTCCGGCGTCGGCGCGGCCATCGTCCAACTGGCCTTCAGCTGGAATTACCATTTCCCTTACATTGGTGCCAGCGGCGCCATTTCCGGCGTTATGGCGGCTTTCTTTCTCCTCTTTCCCCATAGCCGCATCCTTGCCGGAATTTTTCTCTTCTGGCCTCAGGTCCGCATTCCCGCCTTCATCATGGTTGGCTGGTGGTTCCTGTTCCAGTTTGCCAGCGGAATGGACTTGCTCAATGCCCACGGGCACGAACACGGCGGCACAGCCTTCTGGGCTCATGTCGGCGGCTTCGTTGTGGGCTTCCTCCTCGCTTTATCCAAACGCCTTCGCGAACCCGAATCCGCCTTACACCACCCCGAGGACGAACCTGAACCCGAGCCCTACACCCCGCACTGGAAAGACACCTCTTCCACTAACCGCTATCCCTACTAACGGCTCAGCCGCCTCAGGAAGGACCGCCACATCAAGCCCTTGACCATTGTTCGCAATAATGCGAACATGATTCAGCTCCCCGATGACCGTCCTGGGACTCAGCACACTGCAGGCGGCCCAGCGCGAACACGCGGACTGGCGTGCCGCTCTTAGCGCATGGCTCAGGGTCATGGAGGCGAGTTGGTGCACCAACTTAGTGGAATTGCGACAAATTCGGCCGGATGCCGACCCTGTTGGCGGCTATGTTGTTTTCAATATCGCGCACAATAAAGCGCGATTGATTTCGGCAGTGGATTACGCCTTAGGTTCGGTGTTGGTCACCAGCGTCTTGACCCATCGGGAATACGATCGTTGGTCTCAGCGAATGAGGGCAAAGAAATGAAACGAGTCTCCAGGAAGTATCACTCCATTGCCCCTGTCTCGATCAGGTCCGACCGCCAATACCGGCAGTATCTAGCGGTCCTGGAAGATCGCATGCTGCACCCATCAGCCAATCCAGGTGAGCGGGAATATACATTCGCTCTGATCAATCGGATTCGGGCCTACGAGAGCGCCAACTACAAAATCCCGGACGCCGCGGCTCACGAAGTCTTGCAATCGTTAATGGAAGCGCATGGCGAAACGCGAAAGGATCTGGAGAAGATTTTTGCTACTCGTAGCGCGGTCTCAGAGGCTCTCAGTGGCAGCCGCCCATTCGGACGAGCGAGGATCGAACATCTGGCCGACCACTATCAGGTCAGCCCCGCAATATTCTATCCACGGACCGCCACTGCACCAAAACCGCGTGGTCGAATCGCTCGAACCTCAGATCGAACAGCACTCCACGAATCAACCTGGGCTTCCTCATCAAGTCGCCCGGCCCAAACTCGGCGCTCGAACCAAGCCAAATAGCTTCAGCCTTTGGTTTACCGCGAAACCCACTCCGCCAGCCAATTCCCCGCCTCCCGCGTCCCTAGCGCCCCTCCCAACTCTGTCGTCACCGCTCCCTCGCGCAACGCCGCATTCACCGCCCGCCCAATCATCTCCGCTTCCTCGCCATATCCCACATAATCCAGCATCATCGCCGACGCAAGCACCGCTCCCATCGGGTTCGCAATATTCTTCCCCGCAATCGTCGGCGCCGACCCATGCACCGGCTCAAACAAGGAAACCTTCCCCGGATGAATATTCGCCGACGGCGCCAGACCCAATCCGCCCGCCAGTTGGGCGCCCAAGTCGCTCGCAATGTCCCCAAACAGATTCCCCGTCACAATCACATCAAACTGCGAAGGATCCCTCACCATCTGCATCAGCAAATTGTCGATGTACTGATGGCTCGCTTCGATCTCCGGATACTCCGCGCGCATTTTCTTAAACAGCCGCTGCCACAAATCATGCCCAAAAGTCAGCGCGTTCGATTTGTCGCTCATGCAGACGCGCTTCAACCCTTTGGCGCGCGCAAAGTCAAACGCATACCGTAAAATCCGCTCCACGCCTTTGTACGTGTTCACGTCCTCCTGCAACGCAATCTCATCCGGCGTGCCCTTTTTGAAAATCCCTCCCGCGCCCACGTACAGACCCTCAGTATTCTCGCGAAAAACCACAAAGTGAACATCCTTCTCCGTGCGGTCCTTCAGTGGAGTTCGCCGCGCGTCCAGCAAATAACATGGCCGAATATTCACGTACAAATCCAGCTTGAACCGCAGCCCCAGCAAAATGTCCGCCGCATGCACGTTCGACGGCACTCGCGGGTCGCCCATCGCGCCCAGCAAAATCGCATCGAAATCCCGATGAAACATTTCCACCGCATCCGCCGGCAGCGTCGTCCCATCCTTCAAATAACGATCCGCGCCCCAATCAAAACGCGTGAATTCCAGCGGCCTCCCCGTCTTCTCCGTCACCGCCTTCATCACCTTCACCGCTTCAGCGATCACCTCAACGCCAATTCCATCGCCCGGTATCACCGCAATCCTCTTCACCACCCTGCTTCCGCTTTTCGCGCTCATCCTTCTGCCTCACAATTCACAACAGCGTACTTCTTTCATTGATTGTCATCCCGAATCCCGCCTCCTGCGCGCCCGATTGGGCGTGTAAGAGCGGCGTGAGGGATCTGCTCTTGCCTTTCTTACACCGGCGCCGCCGGCGGCAACGCTTCCTTACCATGCCTCTCCGCCACATAAACTCCCAGCAAAATCAGCAACCCGCCCGCCACTGACTGCGCCGTCACATGCTCCCCCACAAATATCACACCCAGCAAAATCGCTAGCACCGGTT
Source organism: uncultured Acidobacteriota bacterium (assembly GCA_963757885.1). Lineage (GTDB taxonomy): Bacteria > Acidobacteriota > Terriglobia > Acidiferrales > UBA7541 > Palsa-147. The sequence continues at coordinate 13,022 of CAVWSS010000001.1, forward strand.
CAATATACGTCGTCGCCGCCAGCCTCGAAGCCTCCATATGCTTCAGCGCCCAGTAATAAATCATGTACCCCAGCACGGAACTGCATATCCCCATATACGCCATCCCGGCCCATCCCTGCCAACCCACCGCGCCCCAATCGAGCCGCCACGCCTCAACCAACGCCCACGGTGCCAGCAAAATCGCCGCGGTCATGAACATAAAGAAATTCATCGTCACCGTGTCGTACTTTCCCACCACCGGCTTGGCGATCACCGCATACGCTGCATATCCCACCACGCTGATAAAAGTAACCACATCGCCCTTCAGCGTCCCTGTGCCAAACCCCACCCAACTTTCGCTCGCCAGCACCGCTGCGCCCACCACGCAAATGCCCACTCCAATCGCCTTCACCGTCGAAATTTTCTCGAGCCCCGCCCACCGCGCCATCAATAGCACCGTCACCGGCGCCAGCGACAAAATAATCGCCGAGTGCGATACTGTGGTATACGCGAGCCCAACGGTGAATCCGCCCTGGTTGACCACCACGCCTAAAAATCCCAGTGCCGCAAACTTCTTCAAATCCTCCCGGCGCAAATTCCCCCACAGCTGCGCTCGCGCTTCTCGACGCCCGGGCGCAAAAAAGTAAATCAACGCTATCACCGCAAACGCTAGCTCCAGCCGGAATGGGGTCAACGCGAAAACGTTCAAGTGTTCAAGCGCAATCTTCCCCGCCACAAAATTCACCGTCCACACCAGCACCATCAACGCGATCATCGCGCCTAAAAATATGGGATGAGGTTTTCGCGAAGACATTCGGCGGGGCCGGTTAAAACGAAACGCGCTAGTTCAACTTTTCTTTTTTCTGGGTCAGCTTCTCAATGCGATCCACTCGCGGTTCAAATCCAATCCCTGGCGAAGTCGGCACTTTAATCGTCCCCTTCGCGCTAACTTCCACTTCCGGCGTAATAATATCCTCCGCCCAATACCTGCGGCTCGCTGACACATCTCCCGGCAGGACAAATCCCGGCAGCGACGACACCGCAATATTCTGCGCGCGCCCGATTCCCGACTCCAGCATCCCTCCGCACCACACCGGAATCCCCTTGCTGCGGCACAAATCCTGAATCTTCCGCGACACTTCGAGGCCGCCGACCCGCCCCATCTTCACATTGATAATCTTGCACGCGCCCAATTCAATCGCCGCTGCCGCATTGCTGTAAGAATGAATCGCCTCATCCAAACAAATCGGCGTCTGCAACTGCCTCTGCAACGCCACGTGGCTGTAAATGTCGTCCCACGAAAGCGGCTGCTCAATCATCATCAAATAATATTCATCAAGCCTCTTCAGCAGCGGCGCATCCTCCAGCGTGAACGCCGAATTAGCGTCCACCATCAAATGAATCTGCGGCCAGCGCTGTCGCAGCGCTTTCACTGGTTCCACTTCCCATCCCGGCGCAATCTTTATCTTGATCCGCTGATACCCCGCGTTCAGTTCCTTCTCCACTTTTTGAATCAGCATTTCGATCGTCGGCTGGATCCCGATCGAAACGCCGCACGCAATCTCCGTAAACGTCCCGCCGAGCAATTTCGACAGTGAAACGCCCCGAATCCTCGCCTCCGCATCCCAAATCGCCGACTCAATTCCCGCCTTGGCCATGTTGTGCCCGCGAATCGGCTCCAGCACTCCAGAAATTTCCGCCGCCGACTGAAAATCCTTCTCCTTCAGCATCGGCCAGATGAAATCTCGCAGCATGTGCCACGAAGTTTCCACCGTCTCATACGAATAAAACGGGTCCTCTCCCGCCACCACCTCGCCCCAGCCCGTCACGCCATCTACATCGACTTCCACCAGCAAGATGCGCCGCTGGGTCTGCGTCCCAAAGCTGGTCTGAAATGGGGACAGCAAGTTCAGGTGAATCTCTCGTAGTGTCACGCCGCGAAGTCGCACTGAAACGCCCCCGGTAAAAGTCGATCTAACTGCACCCGCTTAAACTCTTCCTGCCGTCACGCCAGCAAATCACTTCCCAAAAACATCCGCCGAAACACTTGCCGCCGGCTCCAAAACATATTCCGTCTTGTCGCCACTGGTATGAACGTGCGTAGCCACATAATTGTTCGCAAAAGCTTTCAGAAATTGCTCCCGCACCTCGGTCTGAATCTTCTCCGCCGCCGCGCGGTCCTCATGCCTCAACGCGCCAATTGCCTTGGGAACCGCGATCCTCACACTGTCCTTCGAAATCTCCGGCGCCGCACCACTCGCGCCACCGCCCGACTCGCCCAGCAATCTCTTCACCCGCGGCGAATCGAGCCACCACTCCGCCATTAAACGGTCCGTCGGCATCCCCGAATGCAACGGGCTCTCCGTAATCCCATAGCAATTCGGGATAAACCGTCGCGCCACTGCTCCCAATCGCTCAAAGTTGAAATGCGCATTCCGCAATTCCAGCGGATCGAATGTCCACTCCACCAAATTCATTCCGCGCGTCAGCGCATCCTTCCGCTGGAAAAGCTTCAGCGCCCGCCCCACCCCGCGATCGCGATACTCCTCCAGCACCGCGGTCATGTGCGAATGCAAAAACGGCTTAGCCTCATGCACGCCCGCCAGCGCCATCGTAAAACCAATCATCTTTCCGTCGGCAAACGCCCCCAGCACCTGCCCGCCCGTCTCGCGCCCCACAATAAAAATCGCTGTGGGCACCAAAATTCCTTCGCTCCAGGTGATGTCCTGCAGCCGCAAACAATCCTCATACTCCGCCAGCGTGTCGCAGTGCCGCACTTCCACCGCCGGCCGCGCCGCATTCAAATCTGCCTTCGCCTCTGCCATCACGCACCCTTCACCCTCGCCTGATCTTCCGCCTTCGCTTCATTCCACAATTCTTCCATGCGCTCCCGCGGCACATCTGCCAGCTTCGAACCCCTTTCGCGCGCCGCCGCTTCCATCTGCCGAAATCGCCGCGAAAATTTCCGGTTTGCGCCCTTCAGCGCAATCTCCGGATCCACTTCCAAAAATCGCGCGATATTCGCCGCCACAAACAGCAAATCTCCCAACTCTTCCTCGACTCGCGCCTTCGCGCTCTTCACGTCCCGCTTCGCCTCACCCGCCGACACCGCCAGCCGCAGCTCCCCCACCTCTTCATTCAACTTGTCCAAAATCCCGTCGAGCTTCTCCCAATCAAATCCAATCCTCGCCGCTCGCCGTGTCAACTGATGCGCTTCCATCAACGCCGGAATCGTCTTCGACACTCCCTCCAGAAGTGAACTACCCTCACCACTCTTTCCCGCGACACTTGCACTCTTCTTCGCGCCCGCGCCCGCAACTTTCTCGCCTCTTCGCTCCTCCAGCTTCAACTGCTCCCAATTCTTCAGCACCTGCGCCGGCGTCGACGCATCCACGTCCCCAAAAACATGCGGATGCCTTCGCACCATCTTGCTGTGCACCATCCGGATCACGTCGCGAATATCGAAGAACCCCTGCTCCGACGCGATCAGCGCATGAAAAATAATCTGCAGCAGCAGATCGCCCAACTCGCCCGCAAATTTCTTTGGGTCGCCCGACTCCAACGCATCCAGCACCTCGTGCGTCTCTTCCAGCAAAAAAGTCCGCAACGACGCGCTGTTCTGCTCTTTATCCCACGGACATCCCTCCGGCCCGCGCAATTGCGCCTGCAGCACCAGCAATCCCTGAAATAGCTTCGCCGCTTCCTCGCTCAGCGTCGCAAATCCCGTAGGCACCGCCGGTTCCCGCATCTTCACGGGCTTCCCCGCAATAACGCGCGTCGGCGCGCGTGCCGTCCCGCCACTTTTACTTTTCTTTTTTTTCGATCGACGCGCCACTGAACCCAATGCTCCGCAACTAAATTTTTCAAATTCGCGAACCGCCACTTTACGGTACCCTCCCCGAAATGACAACCCCCGTGCATCAAATGCTGCACGAGTGTTGCCTTAGAAGTGTCCGCGGGTGCCCCGCCGGCCGCCCCTGCAGGTGGGTGCCGTGTATCGGTTCTGCAACATCACGAAGCGCGGTCGCCCGCTGGTTCTAGTTTTGTTTTGAATTTTCTGCGTGCGCCGGCTCCGCCTCACCTGCGCTCTTACATCGTAAGCACGGCACGGAATCGCGCCTTACCTTCCACAACGCGCTGATAGGCCTTCGGCGCGTCAGCCAACGCGTACGTCTCGACTATCGTTTTAACTTTTCCTTGCGCCACAAAATCAAGGGCTTCGTAAAGATACTCAGGGCCGTTTTGCATGCTGCCGATTATCCGGATGCGTTTCGAAATCAAATCCATCAGCGATATCGAAAGTGGCTCCGCGTCGGCTCCCATTGTGACCAGCCGGCCGTCTGGCCGCAGCCCCTGAATGCTGTCAACCATCGATTTGGTGGAATTGGAAGTACTCAAGATCACGTCCGCGCCACCTGCTGCGGCGAGGCTCTTCCCGTCGCGCACAATTTCATCCGCGCCCAGATCGCGGATCATCTTGTCTTTGTCGGGCGAATGCGAGATTGCGATCGTCTCGAAGCCGGCAGCCTTCGCGTATTGCACTGCCAGGTGCCCCAGCCCGCCAATCCCGAGCACGGCCACGCGCTCATGCGGCTTGGGATCAGCCCAGCGCAGCCCGCCATAGACGGTGTAGCCGGCGCAGAAGATCGGCGCCGCTTGCTCGTAGGAAACTTTGTCCGGAATCAGGTACGTAGCATCGGCATTCATCAACATGTACTCCGCGTGACCGCCCTGTACATCGATCCCCGTGCTCTTCATATACGGACAGAACATCCTGCGGCCGCGCTGGCACCATTCGCACCGCCCGCACGTGGATTGAATCCATGCGGTTCCCAGACGGTCGCCTATCTTTCGCGTTGTGACGTCCGGAGCCACAGCAACAATCTCGCCGACCGGCTCGTGACCTAGAATTCTGGGAAATTGTCCCGGAATGTGTCCCAGGGTTTCATGCACGTCGGTGTAGCAGATGCCGCTTGCATGCATCTTCACCAGCACCTGGTTCGGCCCCGGTTGAGGCTGGGGTACGTCCTTAACCTGCCACGAACTACTCACAGCGGGTACGACGGCAGCTTGCATAATGTCTTCCTCCCTGCATTAATTCGATGCCCTACCTCCGGGCTCGGCCCATGATTTTTAAGCTCGGTAAACGCGCCTTTGCGCGAGCGAAACCTACCCAATTGACCTTCACTCCACCATCCTCTAGTATCCCCATTCCTTCGTTCGCACTTCAGAGACATATTCGCAAATAACCGCTTCGAGAATGGCCGGGAGGCTTGCATCTCCACCGACACAGCACACGCGAGCCGCAACACCGGACACAAGACCGGCCATCTCCTCCGCATTCTAGGCGTCACCTTCGGCATCGCCGTCGGCGTTGGCAACACCATCGGCACCGGCATCCTCCGAACTCCCGGCGAAGTTGCCGGCTATCTCAGAAGCGCCCCGCTGTTATTTGTGGTTTGGATTTTGGGTGGAGTCTATGCGCTGTTGGGCAGTAGCGCGCTCACCGAACTCGGCGTCATGCTCCCCAAGGCGGGTGGCTGGTATCTATATTCGCACCGGGCATTCGGCGAACGAATAGGATTCGTCGTTGGCTGTTGCGATTTCGTCGTGCAATCCGTCGCCATTGCCTACCTTTCGGTCGCCATGGGCGAGTTTACCGCCGGACTGTTCCCCATCCTCGCAGGCCACGTCCGGCTCATCGCAGTCGCGGGTTTGGCTTTCCTCGCTTTTCTGAATTGGATTGGCCTGCGAGCAGGCAGCCGCGCGCAAGAACTCACCAGCTTGCTCAAAGCTCTCGGGCTTCTCGCCCTCGTGGTCGCTTGCTTCACGGTTTCTCCCAACGCTTCGGCCTCTCTCTCCTCTGTGGCTGCGAATCTATTGGGACCCAAGTCCACTCTGTTTCTTGGGTTGGTTCTGGCCTTGCAGGGCGTGATCATCACCTACGACGGCTGGTACGCACCGATTTACTTCGTGGAAGAAGATCTAGACCCGGCGCGCAACCTCCCGCGCTCCATGATTGGCACTACGCTCTCCTGCATTGGCATTTTCCTGCTGATGAATGCCGGGATGTTTCATGTTTTGCACATGGACCATCTTGCACGCTCCCAGATGCCGGCCGCCGACGCAGCCATGCTCGTTTTCGGCCGCTATGGACAGCAGTTCATTCTCGTCATTTCACTGGTCGCGGTGATCAGCTCGATCAACGCAGGCCTGATGTACATACCTCGCATTCTTCTCGCCATGGCGCGAGATAGGCTTCTGCCTCGCGCCGTGACCACCGTGAACAAAGGCGGTACGCCGGAATTAGCTCTGTTTCTCTGTACGCTCGCCAGCGTCATCCTGGTCCTGACCGGCACGTTCGACACTCTGATCGCCATGGGCGCCATCCTATTCGTCGCCGTTTACTTGTCTGGCTTCATCTCCCTGCTGGTCTTGCGGAGAACTGAGCCGCAACTTGCTCGACCTTACAAAGTCTGGTGGTACCCCTGGACCACACTTGCCGTTTCTTTTGCCTCCGCCGCTTTTCTCGTGGGATCAGTGGTGGGTGATCTGAAGGACAGCCTGTTCACCGTAATTCTCATTTTTCTCGCTTATGCGGCCTCTCTGCTCATCGTGCGCAGAAAGCGCACGCAACCGTCTGAAGCGTGAGCCGTACGAAAGCCGCATAGACATGCCCTACACCCCGCTTGTTGCCCGCGCCCCACACGCGTAAAATCATATAGTCGCCATCAACCAGATTTATACGCAGGCCAGCGCAACGAACTAACGCACCACCCAACGAGGCCACACCGTGACCCCCAAACAACCACCCAGCACCCTTGAAACCCCGGCGCACGAAACCCAAACTCCTGAGCGCCAGCCTTCCCCCGCCGAACTCAACTGGGAGAAAAACACACTCAACCCCACCCTAAAAAAATCTCCCGAACGCGCCCACGAATTCACTACCGTCTCCAGTTACCCGATTCGCCGCCTCTACACTCCCGCCGACCTCCCCAGCTGGAACGAAGAAGACGACCTGGGCTTCCCCGGCCAGCCGCCTTACACCCGCGGCATTCACTCCACCATGTATCGCGGCCGCCTCTGGACCATGCGCCAGTTCGCTGGCTTTGGCACCGCCGAGGACACCAACGAGCGCTTCCGCTATCTCCTCTCCCAGGGCCAGACTGGCCTCTCCGTCGCTTTCGATCTCCCCACCCTCATGGGCTACGACTCCGATCACGCACTCTCCGAGGGCGAAGTCGGCAAATGTGGCGTGGCCATCTCCTCCCTCGCCGACATGGAAGTCCTCTTCAATCAAATTCCCATTGCCGACGTGACTACCTCCATGACCATCAACTCGCCCGCCGCGGTCATTTGGGCAATGTACCTTGCCGTCGCCGAAAAGCAAGGCGCGGACCTCAAAGCCGTCAACGGCACTCTCCAGAACGACATCCTCAAGGAATACATCGCGCAGAAGGAATACATCTACCCGCCCGAACCTTCCATGCGCCTGGTCATCGACACCTTCGAATTTGGCGTTCAGCACACGCCCAAATTCAATCCCGTCTCCATCAGCGGCTATCACATCCGCGAAGCCGGCTCCACGGCCATTCAGGAACTCGCCTTCACGCTTCGCGACGGCATCGAGTACGTCGACTACGGCCTCCGCCGGGGCCTCGAGATCGACGAATTCGTCCCGCGCCTCTCCTTCTTCTTTAACGCGCACTCTGATTTTTTCGAGGAAATCGCCAAGTATCGCGCCGCGCGCCGCATCTGGTACCACACCATGAAGGAACGCTACGGCGCCAAAAATCCGCGCTCCTGGGCGCTCCGTTTCCACACCCAGACCGCCGGCTGCTCTCTCACTGCCCAGCAGCCTTACAACAACGTCGTCCGCACTGCGCTCCAGGCCCTCTCCGCCGTCCTCGGCGGCACTCAATCGCTCCACACCAATTCACTCGACGAAGCTTGGGCTCTCCCCACGCAATTCGCCGCCACCGTCGCGCTTCGCACCCAGCAAATCATCGCTCATGAAAGCGGCGTCACCGCCACTGCCGATCCTCTCGGCGGCTCTTACTTCGTCGAAGCTCTCACCAACGAAGTCGAAGCCGGCGCCATGGACTACATCCGCAAAATTGACGCTCTCGGCGGCATGGTCAAAGCCATCGAACGCGCCTACCCCCAACGCGAAATCGCCGAAGCCGCTTACCAATATCAGATCGCCGTCGACCGCAAAGAAAAAATCATCGTCGGCGTCAACGACTTCGTCACCGATGAAAAGCCCATCGATCTTCTCCAAATCGATGAGACCGTTGCGCACCGCCAAGCCGAGCGCCTCAGCAAACTCCGCGCCGAACGCTCCAATGAAAAGGTTCAAACCAGTCTCAAAGCCCTTCGCCGCGCCGCCGAAGGCGACGCCAATCTCATGCCCTTCATCCTCGACGCCGTAAAGTCCTACGCCACCCTCGGCGAAATCTGCGACACCATGCGCGACGTCTTCGGCATCTACGAAGAAGTCGCCATCACCTAACATCCCTCCAAATCTCATCACAAAGACGGTGTCTTCCCGAACACGATCGGCGTCCTTTGCCGAGCGTCAGGAGCGGCTTTTGTTTTGTTCCAGTTTTCTAGTGCCTCTATAACAGGCAATCAACACGCACCCGGCCGACCCATTCCATTCCTGTCATCCCGAATCCCGTCTGTTGCGCGCGGTCTGGCGCGTCTGAAATGACGCGCGGACGAACCGCAAGGTTCGTCTCATATGAAGTGGCGCGCGTAATCGGCGGCGTGAGGGATCTGCTCTTCTGAAGTCCCGCCGACAGCTCCTCTTTCTCGCACTCGAGCATTACCTTCTGCTGTATCATCCCTCCGTGAAATTCCTCCCCGCCCTCACGCTTTCGACTCCTCGCCCTATTCCCCATGACTCTTCGCGCCTCCTCCACCGACACCGAAAAACCCGCCCGCCACGAAGGCTACGTCACCACTCCCGACAAAATTAAAATCCACTACATCGCCGGCGCCAAACTCGCCACCGGCGCCATCAACGCCGCTGAAGCCGAACCCACCGGCACAGCCGAACGCAAATCCCCCTCCATCCTCTTCGTCCCGGGCTGGACCATGCCCGCCTGGATCTGGAACGAACAGATCGACCACTTCGAATCCCACTACCGCGTCGTCGCTATGGACCCGCGCTGCCAAGGCCGCTCCACCTGCAATGGCGAAGGCCTCTACCCCGCCGCACGCGCCCGCGATATCAAAGCCGTCATCGACCGTCTTCAGCTCAAGCCCGTCGTCCTCGTCGGCTGGTCCATGGCCGTCAACGAACTCGTCTCCTACGTCGATCAGTTCGGCACCTCCGACCTCGCTGGCCTCGTCTTCGTCGACGACGCCACCACTCCCCTCGCTCCTAACGACGCCAAAGAAATGCTCGACTTCATCGCCGGCCTTCAGTCCGATCACACCGTCAAGACCAACGAATTCGTCCGCTCCTTCTTCAAAAAGCCTCAGCCCGACGAATTTCTCAAATCAGTCGTCCAGGCCAGCCTCGACGTTCCTGCCGACGCCTCCGTCGCCATGCTCGTAGGAAAATTCGGCGCCGATCTCACTCCCGCCCTCAAAAAGATCGACATGCCATCGATGGCCATCGCTTCTGCCGGCCCTTATTCAGGCTCCATCAAACAAATGCAGCAGCAAATCAAAGACTGCTCCTACGAGGAAATGTACGGCGTCGGCCACGCCGTCTTCGTCGACGACCCCAACAAATTCAACTCCCTCCTCGACTCCTTCCTCTCCTCCCTCTCGCCCTAACATGATGGTTCCGGGTAGCCCACACGCCGTAGTTGCGTGTGGGGATGCTAGTCCGCGCATCCGAGAACACTTGGGGTCTATACCACTCGTGACATTTCAAGTATTCTCACTTTGATGTCGACCACTCCGACTTCCACCCAACGCATCCGCGTCCTCATCGCCAAACCCGGCCTCGACGGCCACGACCGCGGCGCCAAAATCATCGCCCGCGCCCTCCGCGACGCCGGCATGGAAGTGATCTACACCGGCCTGCGCCAAACTCCCGAAATGATCGCCACCGCCGCGGCCCAGGAAGACGTCGACGTCATCGGCCTCTCCATCCTCTCCGGTGCCCACAACACCCTCGGCCCCCGCCTCATGGATCTCCTCCACGAAAAAGGCATGGATGACGTCACCGTCCTCATCGGCGGCATCATTCCCGAAGCCGACATTCCCGCCCTCAAAAAAGTGGGCATCGCCAAAATTTTCCTCCCCGGCACTCCCACCCAAGCCATCGTCGACTTCATCCGCTCCCGCATCCGCCCCTCTTAATCAACTTCGACAAAAACTAACTGTCATCCCGAATCCCGACTGCTGCGCGCCCAGCGGCGCGTAACAGGCGGCGTGAGGGATCTGCTATTACGCGCAGTTGGCTACGTCACTCACACGCACGCTTTTGCGTGGCCAGCCTTTTCTTAGTGCCCCATGCGCCGGTTCTGCCCTTGGGGATTTACACCCAGGCTCCGGGGTCCTTTACTAGAGAGATTCGGTTTCGGGTGCCCCACTTCCGTTTGCGCGCCAGACGGCGCGCTGATAAACGAACAGGAAGTGGGACCGAATGAAATTTAGAATCTTTTGACTTTGCTTTTCCCCCGAATCACGAACCCCTCTCTCCCTCATAAACTTCACCCTCGTATACGCCACTCGAAACCCTCTCCTCTCCAAATTCCTATGCGACGCCGACCCCGGCTGCGCAATGCACATCGCCATATCGCATCCTCTCCTCGCCGCCTCGCTCAACCGCAAATCCAAAAGCGCCATCTGTATCCCTCTCCTCCGAAACCCCGGCAGCGTACTTGTCCAAAACACCCTCCCATCCCGTTATCAATCGCCACGCCGCCCCTCCCGCCGGCTCCCCATTCGCCGTGACCAACAAACACTCCACCGTTCCGCGCGCTCCCAGCGCCACCATCACGTCCACCAAATCCTCGCTCAGCGCCATCGCCTCCGTCGCGAACCCCTGCGTCACCGTCCGCGCCCACAGTCGCGACTCATCGCGCCCCACCTTCCTCACCTCCACGCCCGCCGGCAACTTCACGTCTGCCTTGTCCCTCTCGCCCAACTCCATAAAACACACATTCGAAAACTCAATCGGCCGGTACCCGCGATTCCCCAGGAACTCCATCAATGACCCATCCGCCAGCGGGCACATTTCGATATTCACCGCCGCCCCGCGGCTGAAGAAAAATTCCTCCAGCTTGTCCAGGTCCTCCGCCGTCACCGGCCCTTCCAACCCCATCGCCACCGCCTGCGTAATCGGCGAATCCACTCCCGTGAACGTCGCCAACCCTCCCGCCACTCTCATCATCGCCGCCGCGACCTTCCCCGGCTCTGCATTCCGCACACACTCCTCCGCCGCCCCCGCCTCCGCATATTCCAGCCGCCTCACCAACCCCATATCAATAAATCTCACCATGTCCCCTTTCATCCGCCTTTGCTTTTTCGGGTGCCCCACATGGCGCTTGCGCGCCGTAGGCGCGCCCATGTGGGGATTTACCTATCAAACTGGGGGTCCTTTGCGACAAAGAATGGTTTCCCGGGAGCCCCACTTCAAGTGGCGCGCCAGACGGCGCGCTGATAAAAGGACAGGAAGTGGAATCGAATGAAATTTAAAGTCTTTGACTTTGCCTTTCCCCAAATAACTACCATTCCCCGCGACACTTTACCTCAGCTCCCCGCGCACCCTCCCCCAAAAACCACGTATACTGACCCTTTACATGTCTACCTCACTCCTCAAATCCCACATCCGTCACGACTCCCCCGAGTTCTCCAAAAATCACCGCGCCATGGTCGACCGCCTCACCGAAATTAAAAATGAAGAAGAAAAAATCCGCGAAGGTGGCGGGCCCAAAGCCATCGAATCGCAGCACAAAAAAGGCCGCATGACCGCCCGCGAGCGCATCGCCGCGCT
>CAVWSS010000002.1:0-994731 GCA_963757885.1 uncultured Acidobacteriota bacterium
CGGTGATGGCCGGGCAGGTGAAGCACAATAAAATCTTCAGCTCCATTCGGCCCGATTGGAAACTTGCGAAACTTCTGCTGAAGCTGCCCCGAAAGAATACCGATAGTCTAATTGGCGCCGTCGCTGGTGTGCTTGCGGATGAAGGAATCGAATTGGTGAACTCTACTGCGTTTTTAGGTGATTTGATTGCCAAAGAAGGCGTGTTGACCAAGCGCGCTCCCGATGAGCTGGAGTCGGCTGACATCGAGTATGGGCGGCAGGTGGCCCATAAAATTGCGGAACTCGACTTGGGTCAAACTGTGGTGATCAGCGACCGCGCTTGCGTCGCCATCGAAGCGATGGAAGGGACCGATGAAACAATCGAGCGCGCAGGGCGAATCGCGGCCGGGAAACGGCTCGCGGTCGTGAAAGTGAGCAAGCCTGCTCAAGATATGCGCTTCGACGTACCCGTGGTCGGTCTGCGAACCGTTGAAGTAATGCACGCGGCAGGAGCTACTGCTTTAGCACTGGATGCGGGTAAGACGCTGCTCTTCGACCGCGAAAAGCTGATCGCCGCTGCGGATCAAGCCGGCATCGCGATTTGCATTTATCCGCCCTTGGCCAATTCGGTGAATAGTCCGGCCAGCTCGAATGCTGAGAAAAATACTGGCGCGACAAAGCAGCCGGCAAAGGCCCGCACTTGATCGATTCCCCGTTCGCGTGGCCGTCGTAGGCGTGGGCGATTTCGGCAGGAATCACGCGCGCGTTTGGAAGGAAACTCCAGGCGCGAAGCTCGCCGGCGTATTGGACATTGCCCCGGATCGCGCCAAGGCAGTCGCCGCCGAGTTTCAGACCGAAGTTTTCACGGACATTGAATCACTTCGCGGGAAGGTGGACGCTGTCAGCCTCGCCGTTCCCACTGTCGAACACGCCCGGCTCGGCCAGCGGCTTTTCGAACAGGGGCTGGACGTGCTGGTTGAAAAGCCCATCGCCGCTTCTCTCGAAGAGGCTGACGCACTAATTCAATCCGCGCGGCGGCACAACCGCATTTTGCAGGTGGGGCACCTTGAGCGCTTCAATCCGGCTGTTGTCGCCGCGCAGAAAATTCTCAGCCGGCCCCTATTCTTTGAGGTCCACAGGCTCGGCGTTTTTTCCTCACGCAGCCTGGATGTGGACGTGGTCTACGACTTGATGATTCACGATCTGGACATTCTGCTGGCCTTTCTCGATTCGGAGGTCACCGACCTGCGGGCCGTGGGCATTCCGGTGATCACAGACAAAGTGGACATTGCTCACGCCCGCCTGGAGTTTGCATCGGGCGCTGTGGCGAATCTGACCGCGAGCCGCGTTTCCACTGAGAAAGTCCGCAAAATGCGCTTCTTTCAGGAGCATGAATACGTTTCGCTCGATTTCACTCGTCAGGATGTTTTGCGAGTCCACGTCGAGGCGGGCGATTCGGCGGCGAGAGCGTCTGGCGCATCCGCTGGGTCTGATCCGCAAGTGAAATTTGAGAAGCTTGAAACGCATCCAGAAGAGCCATTGCGCGCTGAACTGCGCGCTTTTGTGGAAGCGGTGCGCACGCGCCGGGAACCGCGAACTAACGGCGCTGCCGCGCGGCGCGCCCTGGCCCTGGCCGACCGCGTAATGGCGGGCATCTCTGAGCACGCGCGTCGCGTCCAACTCGGTGCATTCGCTCCCCAGGAAATTCGATGATTCCCCGCACACTGGTCCCAGTGGACGTTCGCCCGCCGGCCCCTGACGGTGTCCCAGCCGTTCCACGCCGTCTCTCGTCCACCCTGGATCTCCGCACCATCGTGCCGCGTGACCTGCCGGTTAAGGCTCTAGATGCCGCCTCAGAGATTCCCGATCACGTGCCGTTCGACGTAATTGTCGGGCGCTCAATCATCGAGCGCACCTGGCATGTCGATCCTCGAGATAACGGTCGAGAGAACAATGGATCTCACAAAGTTGAGACGCTCCTCGACGAACGCACCGTGGTTCCCGCCGTCGTATCGGCGCCAACCAAAGAGGATTTGCAGAGGCTCGAAACTCTGCCACCGCTGACCGCGGGTTTGCTCGATGTGGTTGATCCGGACATCATGACCACCGGCGACGTGAACCTGCTGGTAAGCCCCCATGAGGAACGCGATGCCAAGTGGAACAGCATTTCGCGAATTTTTTCTGTGCTCGTCCACGTCGCCATCATCGCTTTGGCTCTCGCTTCTCCTGATCTTTTTCGCGGCCGCGTCACCACTCAGGCAGACCTTGACGCCGCACGCCGCCAGCTTGGAATGGTCTACCTTCCGCCATCAGGCTCCAGCGGCCTGAAACCTCGTCCGGCTAGTCCCAATATGCGCATTAGTCCCAAAGTCCTGCGCAAAGTTGCGCCGCCCGAAATTGCATCACCTCCGCCTGGCCCCGAAGCTTTAACGGCACCCACGCCTTCCGCGGCAGCGCCCACTCCTGTAGCTCCCGCTGCGCATCCCACTGACGCTCCCGCGACCGCCACTCAACCCGCCGCCAAAGCTCCCACTCCCGGCAAATTGAATCTCTCGATCCCAAATATGTCGCCGGGACGCGCAGTGCAGAATTCCGTGCAGAATGCCTTGGAGAGCGGAGGAGCGGGGCAGGCGCGCGGTTCGGTGGGGCGGATTCCAGGGTCGGGAGGTGGCTCGGGCGGTGGAGGAGGGGGAGGCGGAGGAGCGGGAACGCTCGGAAATACCGTTACGATTCTAACTCCGACCGAAGGCGTCGACTTCACCGAGTACATGAACCGGCTCCTCGCCAGCGTAAAACGCAATTGGTACGCGATCATTCCTGAGTCGGCGCGCCTGGGCGACAAGGGAATGGTCGTAATTCAGTTCAAAATCATGAAAAATGGCGAAGTGCCTCAGCCGGATCCGATGCTAACCAGGACATCCGGCAAGGAACCACTGGATCGCGCGGCTATGTCGGCGATTCGCGCCTCTAGCCCCTTCGAACCGCTGCCGCCCGCTTTCAGCGGCCCCTTCATCGAATTGCGCTTTATCTTCCTCTACAATCTCCCGCTCGAATACCAGTGAGCCCCAGTCGTAACCAAGTGGTCGGAGTTCTCCTTTTTGCCGCGGGAATTTTGACTTATCTGCTTCTGCGTTTCTGGTCGATTCACCGGTAATTCCATTCACAGGTCATAATTGGGGCATGAACGAAGCCGCGCCTGGCTACTTACCTCAACTGTTGGTCTTGCTGGGGCCAACCGCCTCAGGAAAATCCGCGCTGGCCATTCGCCTTGCTCAACTCTTTGCTGGCGAAGTGGTGGCCTGCGATTCCACTCAGGTGTACCGGCGTTTTGATATCGGGACCGGCAAAGTTCCGAAAGTCGAGCAGCAGGGAATTCCGCACCGGATGCTCGATCTGGTCGAGCCGGATGAGGTATTTACCGCAGGAGATTACCGCCGCCTGGCCGAGCCAGTTCTCGCAGATATTCGCAAGCGCGGAAAGTTGCCGATTGTGACCGCTGGAACTGGACTGTATTTGCGGGCGTTGTTGGAGGGGTTAGCCGAGGCGCCGGTGCGTTGCGAAGCAGTGCGCGAGAGGCTTCGCTCGTCGGCGAAGGCACATGGCGCGCAGCATTTGCATCAGATCTTGCAGCGGCTTGATCCCGAAGCTGCCTCGCGAATTGCGCCGGCTGATATCCAAAAAGTGATTCGCGCGATTGAAATTCGTCTGCTAACGAAACAGCCGGTTGCTGCGGTGCATTCCTCAGGTCGTCCGCCGTTGCAAGGGTTTCGCGTAATCAAGATCGGCCTGCGCCCGCAGCGGGATCTGCTCTACACGGAAATTGACCGGCGAGTTACGGAAATGCTCGCTGCGGGTTGGGTCGAGGAAGTCCGCAGACTTCTTGCTGCTGGTATCTCGCCGGAGGCCAAACCATTCTCTTTTATCGGCTACCGGCAAATCGCCGAGCATCTGATCGGCCGAGCCAGCTTGGACGAAGCGGTTACCCAAATTCAGCAAGCTACTCGAAACTTCGCTAAGCGGCAGTTGACCTGGTTCGGTCGTGAACGCGACGTAAATTGGATCGAAGCCTTCGGCCATCAAGACCGCGCGGCACAATTTGCGGAAAGCGTGCTCCAGCGATCGTAAAATTACCCTACCTGCGACGTTTCGCAATCTAATCGACCAAATCGAGTGTCCGCACAGCTGCGGTGAACGTCCAATCTGGGTACTGGATTTAAGCGAGGTCTATTTGAAATCCATTCTTTCTGTAGCCTGCCTGATTGCCTGTTTTTCAATCGCTCCAATTCAGGAAAAAGTTCAGGAAAAAAATCAGGAAAAAGCCCAGGAAAAAACCGGCAAAACTGCGTCTTCTTCCGATACATCCTCCCATCAGCAATCGGCCTCGAGTGCCGATCACAAAGCCCATACATCGATGAAAAACGTCGACTTCCATCTTTCCGACGACATCGTAGTCAACATTCACACGATGAATGGGGAACTGGTACCGATTGGCAACTCCGAATTTCCAGTTTTCGACGACAAGAATTCGTTTGCGATCGCCGTGGAAACCGCCGATATCTCGATCACCCTTGCCTCACTGACAAATGACCTGAACGAATGGGTTTTCGGCGCGCCCAACGCACCGCTCAAAAACCTGAAAGTTTCCGCCTCGGGCGACAAGATCAAACTTAACGGCAGCCTGGCTAGCAAAGCGGGCGTTCCTTTCGAATCCCAGGGCACTCTGGTTCTGGCACCCGATGGAATGATTCGCGTACACACGACCAACATCAAAACCGCGCATCTCCCAGTCAAAGGATTGATGAATATTTTTGGCGTGGAAACGGAAAGTCTGATCAACACGAGTCATGCCAAGGGCGTGACCATCGACAAAGACGACATGGTGCTCGATCCACAGAAGGTACTGCCTCCGCCGTTGCTGCAGGGGCACCTCACCAAGGTTGAATTGCGAGGACAGGAAATTTACTTGACCTTCGGCCCATCCAGCGCAAGCAGCCGCCGGTAATGCGTCGTCGCCTGTTACGGAAGTACGCGGGGATTGCGGCGGAAAGAATTTCATCGCCTTAAAGGGCGGCACAGTGCGCTTCGGCAAACTAACCATGGACGACGCCGATTTGCAGCTTGTAGACAAAGATCCGCAAACCCCATTCGATTTTTCGATGGACCACTACAAAGAGCAGCTTGAGGCGGGCTATTCGAAGATCACGCCAAAATTTGGCCTCTGCTCCTTCGTTCCGGACTTCAATCGAATTGCCCACAATCCTGCAAAAGGCGCGAAAAGTCCCCCAGCAGCAAAGCCCGCAACAACGGCGAAGCCCACACCATCGCACTAGCCGTGAAGCGGGGCTATAATTACCGCTCGCGGATGCGAGCCAGTCCAAATCAGACTTGCCTCGCGCTCCCCCGAAGCCCTTCGACACATTGAAAACCTCCACGCCAGTTGACAACCGAGAGCGCGTTCTGCTCTTGGGGGTCGCGCTGAAAAAGCGAACCCCTCAATCCAATCGCATTGCCGCCGAGCAGGATTCTCTGGTGGAGCTCGATGAGCTCGCGCGCAGCGCGGGCGCCGTAGTCGCTGGCACCCATTTACAAGTGCGCCAGGCGCTCGATCCGGCCACTCTGGTAGGCCATGGCAAGCTCGAAGAGATCAAGATCGAAGCGCGCCTCCATCGTGCGACGCTGATCATCGTTGATCACAACCTCACCCCCGTGCAGCTCCGCAATATGGAAGAGATCGTCGAAGCCCGCGTGGTCGACCGTACTCAACTTATTCTTGATATTTTTGCTCGCCACGCACGAACACGCGAGGGTCAACTTCAGGTGGAGCTAGCTCAGCTTAATTACATGTTGCCGCGGCTAACCGGGGGAAGTAGCGAGCTTTCACGGTTGGGCGGTGGTATCGGAACCAGAGGGCCTGGCGAACAGAAACTCGAAACGGACCGGCGCAGAATTCGAATGCGCGTGGCAAAAATCAAAGCAGCGATTGAGACGGTTCGCCGGCAGCGAGGAACGCGGCGTCAGGCGCGACGCGCTATCCCCTTGGATACGGTAGCGCTGGTGGGATACACCAATGCCGGCAAATCTACTCTGTTCAATGCGCTAACCAATGCGGCAGTCCTGACCTCTTCAAAAATGTTCGCTACTCTCGATCCGACGATTCGCGCGGTGCGACTGCCTTCGCAGAGAAAAGTCTTGCTCTCCGACACCGTAGGATTCATTCGCGATTTGCCGCCAGGCTTAATCGCCGCTTTCCGGGCGACTCTGGAAGAAGTTCAGGAAGCGGCGCTGATCCTGCACGTCACCGACGTTTCCAATCCTCGCCATCAAGAACTCGACGAAGACGTCTTGAAGGTATTACATGAACTAGGCGTGCATGAGCGGCCGCGCCTGCGGGTCTACAATAAGATCGACGCCATTAGCGAAGAGCAGAAGGAAACCTATCTCTCAGCGCTACGAAACGATAATGGAGGCGGGGAACAGCGCGCATTCGTCTCCGCACGAACCGGCGAAGGATTGCCCGAATTGCTGAAGCAAATTGACGTTGTCTTGCCGCGCGATCGCCTGATTCCAGTTAATCTGCATCTGCCCCTGAGCGATGGACGCCTGCTGGCCATGGTGCATGAGCGCGGAAGGGTGCTCAAATCGCGAGCCACCTCGCAACACATTGAAATCGAGGCCGAACTTCCCAAAGAGCTAGTCGACGAGTTGAAGGAATACGTAACGTGAGGTTTTTCATTAAATCTTCAGCGTCTGTGGGGCTGTGGAAAAACTGTGGAACTCGCCATATTGGAATGGATTGGCTCGAAATAGCCGAAAAATGGCCTGCCGTGCGAATCCGGTTACAGCAGATAAAGCCCCTTTCTGTGCAACGACTTACGGGGACCAAATTTATTTTTCCAGCAAAACGCGCGACCAAATTGGAAGAACTTCTTGAATTGCGGATTTGCACAGCTTTGCAGCATTTCAGCCCGTCATAGACACGTTAAACGCTTGCGAATAAGAAG
Source organism: uncultured Acidobacteriota bacterium (assembly GCA_963757885.1). Lineage (GTDB taxonomy): Bacteria > Acidobacteriota > Terriglobia > Acidiferrales > UBA7541 > Palsa-147. Next base: position 6,981 of record CAVWSS010000002.1, read on the forward strand.
TTTATGGTCCTGAAATGTGCGCCCCGAGCCGCGAGTTGCATTGACGGTTTCGCCGCCGCAGCCTTATAGTGATCTACATCCGTAGTGTCGCGGGCTGCGATGGAGTAAAGTTGCTTTCTGTGTCGCAAATGCCGGTGCGAACATGAATCTGCCGAACAGCCTAACGACGCTGCGCATCTTTTTTGTTCCTCTCCTTGTCGTCGTCCTGCTTACACGCGAACCCAATCTGGATTTTTGGGGTTTGGCGGTTCACTTCGAAGTTTGGGGCGTCTTGATTCTTCTCGCCGCCGCGGCCACCGACGCCGCCGATGGATATTTTGCGCGCAAGCGCAACGAAGTGACCACCCTCGGAATTCTGCTCGATCCCATTGCCGACAAGCTGCTGATCTCCGCGACGTTCATTTCCCTAGTGGGCATGGGTTTGGTCCAAGCCTGGATGGTGGTGATCATCATCGGCCGCGAATTTATTGTCGTGGGACTTCGCAACATCGCCTCCGGCGAGGGCCTGATCATTCCCGCGTCGCCGCTGGGCAAGACCAAGATGGTGCTGCAGATCGTTTGCGGATGCGCCGTAATTCTTGCCGCGAAACACGCCCAGCTTCGCATCGTGGGCACTGTGCTGCTCTGGCTGGTGGTGATCAGTGCGATAGTTTCGGCGGTGCATTACTTCCAGATGTTCTGGCGGCAGGTCAACGTGCGCGTGCAGGAACGCCGCAACAGCCTGTTGCTCCTGAAGCAGGAGAAAAAGCCGCAAAATGTCGCCACTCGCTAATGGCGAGCGACACAGCCTCCTCGAAATTGCACGGCGTGCGGTTATCGAAGCGGTTGAGCGTCGCCGCCCCACTAAGATCGATCCTCTCCCAGGTAACTTGTCTCAACCCGCAGGCGTTTTCGTAACCCTGAAAGTCGATAGGAAATTGCGGGGATGCATCGGCCGTTTGGAACCCGCTGAGCCATTGAGCCAGGCTGTGGCCGACGCCGCGCAGCTAGCGGCATGCCAGGATCCCCGATTCAAACCCATGAAGCCTGTGGAATTACCGCAGCTTGGTGTAGAGATTTCAGTGCTTTCGCCGCTTGCGCCGATTGAGCCGGCCAAAATTGAAGTTGGCAAGCATGGCTTGATGATTCGGCGCGGGGGTTTTCGCGGCCTTCTGTTACCCCAAGTAGCGGTGGAGCATCGCTGGAACCCGGAGCAATTTCTGGAAGAGACCTGCATGAAGGCGGGCTTACCCGCGGATGCGTGGCGCGAGGCGCGTACCGAAATTTTGGGATTTACCGCCGAGATTTTTTCAGACAACGCAGCGTAAGAGCGGGCTGAGAGCAAAACGGGCGCTGCCGATTTCTAAGCAGCGCCCATTTTCATTTCAAAAGGTTCGTTCGCGAATCAACAGCTATTCAAGCTCGACGTAGTCGCCCGCGAAGAGTTCACGCAGCGCGAAAGTGATCAACACGGAAGACGCATTCTTCGAAGTCCGCACCACCACTCCTTCGCCCAAAACTTCGCGAGGCACGTTGTCCCACTTGTATTGCTTCGAAACCGCCCCGAATCCGTACACTTCGAACGCCATCCGCTTGGTCTGGTAAGCCGTTTCCTCCTGCGTCCCCTGGTAGCGGAAGATTCGGAAATAATCTCCAACGTGCACGCCCTGCGCCTCGCCCAAGTTCACGTAAACAATGTCATCATTGCCGTAGGTGGATTGGAAATGCTTGCCGGTAACGACCATGGCCTTGGCTTTGCCGCTTGGCTCGGCAAAATGATCGAAGGTCGCTTCGGATTTTAGATCGGGGGCGGAGCGTTCAGCGAAGGGCACTACCACATCGCCGCGCTGCATGTACTCGCAAGAATTTTCAATGACCGCGACCGAAACGGTGGGATGCACTACCGCCACGCGCACCCGGCCCTCGTCTTCCCACAATGTGCCGATCGCGTTCATGATCGAAAATTGCCAATTGAACCACGGATAAAGAGTGGGGTCGCTGACCGGACGGATCACCGAAAATTCGTCGTTCACCTTCACACCCTGGTTGGCGCCTTTGTTGATGTAAACGTAGTCGCCTTCTTGGAAGGTGATTTTGCTGTCGGAGCCTTCGCCGGTGATGAGGACGGTGTCATTCGATGGCGCTTGCTTGGTCACCAGGCCGGCGCAATACATATCGGCAGGAATCGGCGTTCTAGCTTTTTCCTGAGCCTCACCGGCTGGCTGGTTCGGCTTTTGTTGACCCTGCTGGGCCTGCTGTTGAGCCTGCGCTGGCAAAGCTGTCAGCGACAAAGCGAGTACTAGGCCCATGGCAAGCGTTCTGGCACGCATGATTGGCTCCTATGAAGGCAGTTGCGCGCCCGGGCTGGGCGCGAGGTGCACCGCTAAGTAATCGTAGCAGAGGAGGAGGGGTGGTCAAGGCACTGTGGTGGTGAGCTTTACACAATGGGTAACGCGTGGTAGAAGCGCGAAGCCCGGCGCAGGATCGGGAGGGGCGGGCTGGGCGGAAGCCTCGTGAAGGGGAAACAGGTGAAACAGAAGGGTCGAGCAGTGCAATCAGGGGAGGACCGGAGGGTGAGGAAAAGGGGAAGAGGGAGGCCTGTAAGTGCCGGTGGGGGAATGGTTTGCGCGGTTGCAGCGGGGAGGAGTGTGGAGGAGCTGGCGCGGGCCGTGGAGAGAGCCGTGGCGGGGGGTGGGTGTGTGGAGGTGAGGTTTGATTGGCTGGGGAGTGGGGGGCGGATACGGGAGATGTGTGCGTGGATACACGGCGGGATATACGAGAGAGGGGGAGTGGAGTTGATTGGGACGTGCAGGAGGAAGGAGGCGGGAGGGGAGTTTGAGGGGGGCGTGAGGGAGCAGGTGGAGTTGTTGCGCGAGGCGGCGGAGGCGGGGTGCGCGTGGTTGGATGTGGAGATTGAGACGTGGAGAAAATTGAGCGAGGAAGAACGGGAGAAGTTGCGGCGGGCGGCGAAGGTGATGGTGTCGTATCACGATTTTCGAACGGGGAAGCGCGCGCGAGCGAATACGAGCGCGAAAAATTTACGGGCGATCTTGGGTGAATTGCGGCGCAGCGAAGGGGATGCGGGAAAAATTGCGGTCGCGACGGAAACATTGAGTGACGCGTTTCGCGTGGTGAATTTAGCGCAGCGCGAAAAGAACTTGGTAGCGGTGCCCATGGGCGAGATGGGAACGCCGGCGCGAATTTTGGCGTTGCGGCAGGGGTCGGCGCTGGCTTATGCGCCAGTGGAAGAGGTCGACCGCGCCCGGGCAAATTTCGCTGGAGGAGATGAAGAATCTCTATCGCGCGGATCAGCTTGATCGAAAGACGCGAATTTACGGAGTAATTGGCTATCCCATTGGGCATTCGCTATCGCCGCATCTGCACAATGCCGCTTTTCAATTACGGCGGATGAATTGTGTGTACGTGCCGTTTCCGGTGCGCGATTTGAAGGATTTTTTGCGCGTGGCCCGGGAGCTGAATGTGGCCGGATTTAGCGTGACCATTCCGCACAAGCAGAAAATTATGGAGTTTCTGGATGAGTGCGACGCGGCGGCCGAGAAGATTGGCGCGGTGAATACCGTCGCGGTGAAGCGCGGGAGGATGGTGGGCTACAACACGGACTACGTGGGGATAGTGAAAGCGCTCGAGACGTGGGGGGGTGCAGGCGGAGGGCTGCGGGGGAAGCGAGTGTTAATTCTGGGCGCGGGGGGAGCGGCGAGGGCGGCGGTGTTTGCATGCGTCGACGCGGGCGCGGAAGTGTTGATTTGCGCCCGGCGCAAGGAAAAGGCGGCGCGATTGGCCAAAGAGGCGCGGGCTTCAATAATTGACCGGCGGGAGTTAGCGCGCGAAAAATTCGATGTGATTGTGAACGCCACGCCCGTGGGCATGCAGGGTCGTCTTGAGGGAACCGCGGATGAGTCGCCGCTCGAGGCCCGGGAATTGAATTGCGAGCTGGTGTTTGATCTGGTCTACCGCCCAATGCAAACGAAATTGCTGAAAATGGCCGAGCGGCAGGGAATTGCCACGCTTTCGGGCGTGGAGATGTTCATCGCGCAAGGCGCCGCGCAGTGGGAGATTTGGACCGGCCAGCGCGCACCGGTTGAAACCATGCGAAACGCAGTGCTGAGTGTGCTCGAAAGAGAGAGCTGACCCGCTGCCTGCGTTGCGTCGCGTTGACTAGCTGATAGGCATTTCTTAAGATTCAACGCATCGACATACTGCGCATCGGTATTAGCTTTGCTGCCCTTCCGTAAATGATTGGCCAAACCATTTCGCACTACCGGATCACCGAAAAGCTTGGTGGCGGCGGCATGGGCGTGGTCTACAAGGCCGAGGACGTGAAGCTCGGCCGGTTTGCAGCCCTTAAATTCCTGCCTCACGAATTAGCGGAGAATCCCCAAGCCCTGGCCCGTTTTGAACGCGAAGCGAAAGCCGCCTCCGCTCTGAATCATCCGAACATCTGCACCATCTACGAGATCGACGATCATGGCCCCGCGTTTATCGCCATGGAATTTCTGGACGGCACGACCCTGAAGCATCGCATCTCGGGCCAGCCCATGGAGACGGAGGGCATTCTGGCGCTGGGCATCGAGATCGCCGATGCGCTGGATGCGGCTCACAGCGAAGGGATCGTCCACCGCGACATCAAGCCTGCCAACATTTTCATCACCAAACGCGGCCACGCGAAGATTCTCGATTTTGGTTTGGCCAAGGTCGCGCTTCCAGCAAGTTCATCGACGGACAGCGGATCGGAAAACACGGTCACGACCACCGCGGAGCAGCACTTGACCAGCCCCGGCTCGACCCTGGGCACCGTCGCTTACATGTCGCCTGAGCAAGCACGCGCGCGGGAGTTGGACGCGCGTACGGATCTCTTCTCGTTTGGTGCGGTGCTTTACGAGATGGCCACCGGCACTCTGCCATTTCGCGGCGAAAGTCCCGCGGTAATTTTCAAAGCCATCCTCGATGCCCAGCCCGTTCCGGTGGTGCGGCTCAATCCCGACGTACCTCCGGAATTGGAACAAATCATTGGCAAGGCCCTGGAGAAGGACCGAAACCTTCGTTACCAAAGCGCGATGGAAATGCGCGCTGATCTTCAGCGGCTGCGTCGAAACTTTGAAAGCTCTCACATATCTGGAGCCATCTCGGGATCGGGATCCGGCGTCAAGTCCACAGTAAAGCCGTCTCTGCCCGTTAGCGCAAAGTTCTGGAAGATCGCCATCCCTTGCGCGGCCGTCGTTGCTCTCGTATTGGGTGGCTTCTTTTACTACCGCTCCCATCACAAAGGGCTTGCCGAGAATGACACCGTCGTTCTCGCAGACTTTGCGAACAGCACCGGCGAACCCATCTTCGACAACACTTTGAAGACCGCGCTCAACATTTCCCTGCGGCAATCGCCCTACATGAACGTGCTTCCGGACAGCAACGTGGCCGCAACTTTAAAATTGATGGCTCGGCCCTCGAATACGAAATTAACGCCCGATGTGGCCCGCGAGGTTTGCGAGCGGACCAACAGCAAAGCCTATGTCGCCGGAGCGATCGGCAGTTTAGGCAGCGAGTATGTGCTGGAATTACGAGCGGTAAATTGCCTGAGCGGCGACATGCTGGCCGAGGAGCAGGTCACCGCGAAATCCAAAGAAAAAGTGCTGGACGTGCTGGGCGAGGCAGCGTCCAAGCTGCGCGGCGAAATGGGTGAATCGCTGGCCACAGTGAAGAAGTTCAATGTCCCTCTCGAACAGGCCACGACCTCATCGCTTGATGCTCTGCAAGCCCTCACTCTCGGCGAGCGAGCGGCAATAGAGAAAGGGAGCACGGGCGGTTTTTCTTACTTTGCACGCGCCATCCAGCTTGATCCGAATTTTGCCTATGCGTACCACGCACTAGGTGACGAGTACTTCAATTCCGGTGATTTCACGCGGTCCAGCGAGTACTTCAGCAAGGCGTTCGATTTGCGGGATCACGCCAGTGAAAGGGAACGGCTGGAGATTGTCGCCGACTACTATCAGGCCGTTACTGGGGAACTGGATAAATCAGCCGCGGCTTTTCAGGAGTGGATTGCGAACTACCCGCAAAACCCGGTGGTGTATGCCAATCTGGGCATTGTGTACGCCCAGCAGGGACGCTACGACAAAGCTTTGGAAGTAACGCGCACAGCTCAGCGTCTGGGCCCGGACCGCAGCCGCATCTATGTGAATCTCGCTTTTTACTCGATGGCCTTGCAGCGACTCGATGAGGCGCGCGGGATACTGCGCGATTGGGAGACGCGGTCACACAGCACAAATAATTTTTGGGATGTTCGATACGCTCTGGCGTTTTTGGCTTCCGATTCAGCGTCGATGGCCGAGCAGCAGAAGCAGCTCGAGAGTGAGCATGGCTATGAGAGCTATCTGTATGCATCCGATACCGCGGGGTATAGCGGTCATCTGGCCAGCGCACGCGATTTGATCAAACGAAGCGTTGACGTCGCGATACGAAACGACGACAAAGAAAGAGCCGCGATATCGGAGGCGATTGCCGCCCAGCGAGAAGCGGCGTACGGTTACGCCGCGGAAGCGCGAGAGTTGGCGGCGGAGGCTTTGAAGCTGGCTCCACAGAGTCAGGGCGCGGAGAGCGAAGCGGCGCTTGCTTTCGCCCTGGCGGGCGATACCGCGCGAGCCGAGTCCGTGGCCCAAGACTCAGGAAAACGCTTTCCGCTGGACACGCAGATCCAGTCGATCTGGCTGCCGGCGATTCAAGGGCAAGTGGCCCTGGACAAGAAGAACTCGAGTGCCGCGGTAGATGCTCTGCAGGCTGCTGTTTCTCCGCTCGAGTTGGGGATTATTGATTTCGGCAACGATGTTTCGTGTCTGTATCCGGCGTATGTGCGCGGAGAGGCTTACCTGGCCGCGGAACAGGGTGCACAGGCCGCTGTGGAATTTCAAAAGATAATCGACCACAGCGGCATTGTGTGGAGTTGCTGGACGGGGGCGCTGGCGCGCCTGGGAGTGGCGCGCGGTTACGCGATGCAGGCACGGGCGGCGCAAGGCGCTGACGCCGATACCGCGCGCGTCCGCGCCCTCGCGGCCTACAAGGATTTTTTGACGCTATGGAAGGACGCCGATGCGGATATTCCGGTGTTGAAGGAAGCGAAGGCGGAGTATGGGAAATTGCAGTGAGGCTTCGATGGAAGTTGATGTTTCCTCGCCCACACGCAACCCCGGCGTATGGGGCACCCGCGGACACTTCTAAATCAACACCACCGAACCCACCCGCAACGACGGCGGGTGGGGCACCCACAGAAACTTCTAAAACAAAAGCAAAAACCAAGAACAAGAGCAGATCCCTCACGCGCTCTTGCGCGCCGGCACGGCGCACAAGAAGCGGATTCGGGATGACAGGGGAAAGCGGGGCGGTTGGAAAATGCTAGGTTCACTAGCCTCACTTCGGAGGTAAACGTACGGCCATGCGAAAGCGTGCGTGTGATCGAGATAGCCAACCGCACGTAAAATTCCCACCCGCAGACACTTTTAAAGCAGAAGCGAAGTGTTCGGGATGACAAGTTAGCTAGGGTCGAATAAGATTCGCTAAATATGGCGGATTTGCAGGGGCGGAGTGTTTCCCATTACAAGATAGTCGAGAAGCTGGGCGGCGGGGGAATGGGTGTTGTTTACAAAGCCCAGGACACCCGGCTGAATCGGTTTGTAGCGCTGAAGTTCCTACCTGAAGATGTCGCGCACGATGAGCAAGCGCTGGCGCGATTTAAGCGCGAGGCGCAGGCCGCGTCGGCATTAAACCATCCAAACATTTGCACGATTCATGACGTTGGAGAGGAAGGCGGACGCGCGTTCATTGTGATGGAGTACCTGGATGGGCAGACGCTGAAGCATCGGATCAGCGGGAAGCCGCTCGAGATGGAAGTGCTGTTGGATTTGTCGATTGAGATGGCAGATGCGCTGGAGGCGGCGCATTCGAGCGGGATCATACATCGGGATATCAAGCCGGCGAATATTTTTGTGACGTCGAGGAGGCACGCGAAGATTTTGGATTTTGGTTTAGCGAAGCTGGAGCAGGGCGGCCCAGGCGGCTCGGACGCAACGATGACCGCGACTGCCGGAGCGCGCCCGACCGATTTGACGAGCCCCGGGACGATGGTGGGCACGGTCGCGTACATGTCCCCGGAGCAGCTGTCGGCGAAGGAGCTGGATGCGCGGACGGATTTATTTTCATTTGGCGCGGTGCTCTATGAAATGGCCACGGGGACGTTGCCGTTTCGCGGCGACAGCACGGCGCTGATAACGATGGCGATTCTTTCGGGCGCGCCGACGCCAGTTACGAAGCTAAATCCCAACGTACCGGCAAAACTCGAAGAGATTATCAATCGAGCTTTGGAGAAAGACCGGACGCTGCGCTTTCAAAGTGCAGCGGACATGCGGTCGGAACTGAGCAGATTAAAGCGAGGTGAGGATTCGGGCCGCTCTACCGCCATAGCCAGTGCGAAGGTTTCGAAGCGGCCGAAGTGGGCACTTATAACGGCGGCCGCTGCGGTGGTCGTGGTGGCTGGGGTAGTCGGTTGGCTTTATTTCGCGCGACGAGCGCAGGCGCGCATGCTGACCGAGAAAGACACCATCGTGATCGGCGACTTCGCCAACGCTACCGGCGACGCAATCTTCGACGACACGCTGAAGACGGCGCTCGACGTTTCGTTGCGGCAATCGCCGTTCTTGAATGTGCTCCCCGAAAGTGAAGTAGCCAAGAATTTGAAGTTGATGACCCGCCCGGCGGATACGAAACTCACACCCACCGTAGCCCGCGAGCTTTGCGAGCGAGCAGGCAGCAAAGCCTACATTGGCGAAACGATTGGCAGGCTGGGTAGCGAATACGTGCTGGGATTGAAGGCGGTGAATTGCCAGAGCGGCGACACGCTGGCGGAGGAGCAGGTTACCGCGCCGTCCAAGGAGAAGGTGCTCGATGCGCTGGGTAATGCGGCAGCCAAACTGCGCAGCCAGCTGGGAGAATCGCTGGCTTCCGTGCAGAAGTTAGATGTCCCGCTGGACCAGGCCACCACATCTTCGTTGGAGGCTCTGCAAGCGTACAGCCTTGGCAGAAAGGCCGATTACGAGAAAGGCCCCGCTGGAGCCCTTCCTTACTATCAACGCGCCATCGAGCTTGACCCGAATTTTGCCATGGGCTACGCGGCAACGGGCCGAGACTACTTCGGTAACGGCGAAGTGGGGCGGGCCAGCGAATATTTCACCAAAGCGTTCCGGTTGCGAGAGCATGCCAGCGACCGGGAAAAGCTGGAGATCGCCGCCGCCTACTATGGCGCCGTAACCGGGGAGCTGGATAAAGCGGCCCAGACGTATGAGGAATACATCGAGAGCTACCCACGAACCGATAAGTACTTCGATTTGGACGGTGTCTACGGCGAGCAGGGGCGGTATGAAAAAGCGGTCGAGCTGATGAAGCAAGCCCTGGCCCGTGTACCGGATTTGGCAGGCGTTTACGTGAGCATGGCCAACTATGATCTTGCTTTGCAGCGCTTGGACCAGGCGCGGCAAGACGTCCACGAAGCACAGGCGCGAAAACAGGATAATTTCGTACTCCGCAATGCTATCTACGCGCTTGCCTTTCTCAGCGCGGACTCCGCCGGCATGGCGGCACAGCAACAGTGGTATGCGAGCCAGCCGGCTTACGAGAGCTTTGGGCTGACGCTCGCATCTGACACCGAGGCCTATGCTGGCCATGCGGGCAAGGCGCGGGAACTGACCAAGCAAGCAGTGGACTCCGCCGTCAAAGCGGACGGCAAAGAAAACGGAGCCATCTGGCAGGCGAATGCTGCTCTGCGAGAAGCCGCTTACGGCTATAGCGCTGAAGCGCGGCAGTCAGCGGCAGACGCTTTGAAGCTGGCTCCCGAGAGTCAGGGAGCCGAAGTTGAAGCCGCGCTTGCGTTGGCCATGGCGGGCGACACGGCTCGAGCTGACTCCTTGGGCCAAGATTTGGGGAAACGCTTCCCGCTGAATACGCAGATCCAGTCGCTTTGGCTGCCAACGATTCAGGCGCAACTGGCGCTAGATAAGCCACTGGACAAAAAGAATCCGGCTGTCGCGCTGAAGACCCTAGAAGCTGCTTCACCCATCGAACTCGGGGCAATTCAATTCGTCATCAATATTTCCTGCCTCTATCCAACGTACATTCGCGGCCAGGCCTATCTCGCGGCTGGTCAGGGTGGCGCTGCGGCTGGCGAGTTTCAGAAGATACTCGACCACAGCGGGATTGTTTGGAATTGCTGGACGGGAGCGCTGGCGCATCTGGGAGTGGCGCGCGGGAATGCGATGCAGGCACGCACGGCGCAGGGCGCTGATGCGGATGCCGCGCGGGCGCGCGCAGTCGCGGCCTACAAAGATTTTTTCGCGCTGTGGAAGGACGCCGATGCGCATGTGCCGGTGTTGAAGGAAGCCAAAGCGGAGTACGCAAAACTGCAGTAAGGGTTATCTGTGATTGAGGTGGAGCTCAGTAGGAGAGGAATCCGCAATGGGAATAACTCGCCGTAATTTCGTGAAAAATAGTCTGGCCGCTGGTATCGGCCTCGGCGTGGCACCCGCGTTTTTACGCGCGGGCGCGATGCACCAACCTTCAGTAGCTGCTGCATCACGCCTTCCGTTGCAATCATCGATTCAGGCGGCCGCGGTTCAGGCTCCCGCGCCTCCCGGCTACGCGGTCGTCGATCCCGAATTAGTCCCCGCTCTCAAAACATTCCCCACGGTCATCTTCAGTAAGGAAATGCTTCCGGCCTTGCGGACGGCGCCTTCGAATCCCCCGCTTCCGCCGCCCGCTCCGCAGCCAACTGAAAAGCGCATCCCCGGCCCCGCTGGTGCACCCGATCTGCGCCTGGTCATCTACGATCCCGCTCCCGGCGCCAAAGGACGCCCTGCATTTCTGCACATTCATGGAGGCGGCTACGTCATGGGAAAGGCCGGCGAGGTGGGCCCGTCTCCGAGCGTCCTGCAAGTCATGGCGCAGAGTTGCGGTTGCCTGGTTGTATCCGTCGACTATCGTCTCGCGCCGGAAACTCGCTTCCCTGGCTCACTCGAAGACAACTACACCGCGCTGCGCTGGCTTTACAAAAACGCCGATTCACTCGGAGTCGATCCCAAACGCATTGCCATCGGCGGGGAGAGCGCCGGCGGGGGGCATTCCGCTATGCTGGCCATCGCCGCGCGCGACCGCAAAGAAATTCCCATCCTCTTCCAAATGCTCATTTACCCAATGCTCGACGACCGCACCGGCAGCACTCGCCCCGTGCCTCCAACTGCCGGCGAATTTATTTGGGTCGCTGCGTCCAATCGATTCGGCTGGACCTCACTGCTCGGCGTCCCCGCCGGTTCGCCCAGTGTTCCGGCCGGAGCGGTCCCCGCGCGGGTTGAAAATCTTGCCGGCTTACCACCGACCTTCATCGGCGTCGGCTCGATCGATCTTTTTGTGGACGAAGACGTCGAATACGCGCGGCGTCTGATTAACGCCGGCGTTCCTACCGAGCTTCACGTGATCCCCGGCGCTTATCACGGCTTCGATGTGCTAGCGCCCGACACGGCTGTCGCTGCTCGATTTACCGAAACGTGGAAGACGGCCCTCAAACGCGACTACGCAAACGCTTAAAATAGATGTGCCCAAGAGGCGAAATTAGGTGATTGAACCCGACTTCAAAACGTTTGAGGAGCGCACTAGGGAAGGGAATCTGGTGCCCGTTTATCAGCGCATCCGCGCGGATTTGCTGACGCCGGTGGGGGCGTATCTACAGGTGAGTGCGGGCGCGAAGTACTCGTGCATGCTCGAAAGCGTGGAGGGCGGCGAGAACATCGCGCGTTACACATTTATCGGAGCGAATCCGGCGGAGGTGTTTCGATCGCGGGGCAACCGGTGCGTGCTGGAAAGCTACGTAGGGCGCGGAGCGAGCGGCGCGGCGGGGAAGGGGAAGCCCGAAAAGTGGGACGAGCAGCCGATCGAGGCGCTGCGCAGGCTGGTGGGGCGTTACCGGCCAGTGCGAATCGAGGGCGGGCCACCGTTGGTGGCCGGCGCGATCGGATATTTCGCGTACGACATGGTCCGGCTGATCGAAAAAATTCCCAGCAGCGGGCGTGACGACCTGAATTTAGACGACGCGGTGCTGATGTTCTATCGTGGCTTGGTGATTTTCGATCACGTGCGACATCACGTGTGGATCGTGCAGAACGTTTTCACCGAGGGCCCGGGAAGTTTGCGCGAGAAGTATGAGCGCGCGGCGCGTGAAATTGAGGCGACGCGCAAAAAACTCGAGACGCCGTTGCCGCGAAGCGCGATGAATGCGAAAGCGGTTGCAGCGAGCGGTGCGCGATCGGCAGCTGGCAAAAATGCAAATGGCGCGGCCGGCGTTGAATCCAATTTTACACAGGCCAAGTACATGGCCGCGGTGCGTAAGGCCAAGGAATACATCCGCGCGGGCGATATTTTTCAGGTGGTGCCCAGCCAGCGATTTGAAGCGAAGACCAAGGCCAAGCCGTTTGAGATTTATCGCGCGCTGAGGTCGATCAATCCCTCGCCCTACATGTATTTTCTGCACGTGAACGATGTGGACGTGGTCGGCGCTTCACCGGAAATGCTGGTCAAAGTGCAGGGTCGCCGCGCGCAGTACCGGCCAATTGCGGGGACCGCTCCGCGTTCGGGTGATCCACGGGTGGATCTTGACAGAGAGTCGGCGCTCACCAGGGATCCCAAAGAGCGCGCCGAGCACATCATGCTGGTGGATTTGGGCCGCAACGATTTGGGGCGAGTGTGCGAGTACGGGTCGGTGAAGGTGGACCGGCTAATGTTCGTGGAGCGCTATTCGCATGTGATGCATTTGGTTTCTGCGCTGAGCGGGACGTTGCGCGAGAGCGTCGATTGTTTTGAAGCGTTGATGGCGTGTTTTCCGGCGGGAACCCTTTCGGGCGCGCCCAAAGTGCGCGCGATGGAGATCATCGACGAGCTGGAGCCGACGCGGCGGGGAATTTACGCCGGAGCAATTTTGTATTTGGATTTTTCGGGGAATTTGGATTCGTGCATCGCGCTGCGCACGCTGGTGCTGAAAAATGGCCGCGCGTACATTCAGGCTGGCGGCGGCGTGGTGGCCGATTCGAAGCCCGAGCGGGAGTATGAAGAAACGGTGAACAAGGCGGGGGCGTTGGTTGCGGCTCTGCAGGAGGCCGAGGAAGATACGCCGCGCTCGGCGGCCGAGGAGGTCGAGTGAAGTTGATTTTGCTGCTCGATAACTACGATTCCTTCACCTACAACCTGGCGCAGTGTTTCGGGGAATTGAACCAGCGCGTGGTCGTAAAGCGAAATAACGAAATTACCCTCGATGAAGTGGCCGAGATGAACCCCGACCGTATCGTGATTTCGCCGGGTCCGGGGCGGCCCGAAAATGCGGGGATTAGCGTGGAATTGATAAAACGATTTGCCGGCAAAATACCGATTTTGGGAGTGTGCCTCGGGCATCAGGCGATTGCATACGCGATGGGCGGGACGATTAGGCGCGCTGAAAAGCCGATGCACGGAAAGACCAGCGAGATATATCACGACGGCCAAACGATTTTTCGTGATTTACCTCAGCCTTTTGAAGCGACCCGGTATCACTCGCTGGTAGTGCAGCGCTGTCCGCTAAATGCGGATTTGGAAATTTCGGCGGAGACAGAACGAGGGACGATCATGGGTCTGCGCAACAGGAAACTCAAATTGGAGGGCGTGCAATTTCACCCGGAGTCGGTGCTAACGAATGCTGGGCGTGAATTGCTCAAGAATTTTGTGAAATTGCGCCGGTAGGCTGAATTTCTGGAGAGTGCAATGCGGACGCGTGTGTGGGTTACATTTTTTGCCTTTTGTTGGTTGGCCGGTTCGCTTGCGGCCCAAGCTCCTCAGCTCTCAAAGCTAGTTAAACAATATGTTCGAGTAGACGCGCCGGGGGTTGTGCTGGCGCATGTGCGGGTGATTGACGGGACTGGCGGCGCCGCACTGGAAGATCGGAACGTGATGATCCAGGGCGGGAAGATCATCGCGATTGAGAAGGGCTCCGATACGGAGTCCCGTGCCGGGATCACGGTGATGGACCTGCGTGGCTATTCGGTCATCCCCGGGATAGTCGGCATGCACGACCATCTTTTTTACATCACGCAGCCCAATTTGAAGGCCGATTGGAGTTTTGAAGATCCGTTGCTCTTGCCCCAAATGACTTTTTCCGCGCCGCGTCTTTATTTAGCGGGAGGAGTGACCACCATGCGCACTACGGGCAGTGTGGAACCTTATGCGGATTTGAATCTGAAGCACGATATCGATTCAGGCGCATTGCCAGGCCCGCATCTGGACGTTACTGGACCATACCTTGAGGGAGCGACAAGTCTCTTCCTGCAAATGCCTCACTTGAAAAATGCCGAAGATGCCCGCCAGACGGTGGAATTCTGGGCGGATCGCGGCGTCACGTCTTTCAAGGCTTACATGAATATTACGCGGGACGAATTGAAAGCGGCGATCGACGCGGCGCATCGACGAGGACTCAAAGTCACAGGGCATTTGTGTTCGGTTAGCTATCCAGAAGCAGTCGAACTGGGCATCGATGATCTGGAACATGGATTTTTCGTGAATACACAACTGGATCCGGACAAGAAGCCGGATATGTGCAGCGACTCGCAGGGGCTTTATACGCTCGAGCACATGACGTCCGGGAGCATCGAGGCGAAACGGCTGATTGATTTGCTGGTGAAACACCGCGTGGCAATCACCTCGACGCTACCGGTTTTTGAAGGCGATGCGAGTGCATTCGGCTCGGGTGGGGCTTTAAAAATAAATCAAAAGGCGCTCGATGCAATGTCACCAGAGGCGCGTCGAGACGCACTTACGTCGCAGCACCGTCCTGCTTCTATGCCCGAATCGAAAATCGACAAAACGTTGCTGTTCAAGAACGACATGGGGCTGGAGAAAGAATTCGCGGATGCGGGCGGTTTGTTGCTCGCCGGCCCCGATCCCACTGGCGCGGGAGATGTGGTGCCCGGATTTGGCGATCAACGAGAGATCGAATTGCTCGTACAAGAAGGATTCTCGCCGGTGGAAGCGATCAAGGTTGCCACTCTCAATGGCGCGGTTTATTTGGGACGAGACAAAGAGATTGGGTCCATCGCGGTGGGCAAGAATGCCGATTTGGTGGTGATTAAAGGCAACCCTGCGAAACAAATCTCCGATGTGGAAAACGTCGAGGTCGTGTTTAAGGACGGCGTCGGCTACGACGCGGCGAAGTTGCTGGAATCGGTGAAGGGAAGATACGGCGAATATTGAGGTAAGCGCTGCGGGTCACCGAAGGAACGGCCGAGGAGCAAGCAAAGCTGTTATTTCTTGAGAGCTGTTGTAAATTCTGTGGGACCGTTACCGATCAGATCATGCGACAAACCATCTTAAATTTCCTTTGCGCAGCTGCCCTCCTGGCGAGTTCAGGGTCCCACACCGTTAGCATTACGGTCCAAGACGGAAGCGGTGAGGCACTAAAAGACGAATTGATCATCATTAAAGACCTAAACAATCACGAACGGGAGCTGGCTCGCAGACTCACGCTTGCCGATGGAAGCGCCGGACCACTTGAGCTTCCGGCACGGCTTTACCGCGTGATCGCTGATAACTCCTACGGTCTATGGATGACAACCGTCCGTGAATTTGCGGTGAATGAGAGTCCCGTAGAATTGGTGTTGAAAGTCGATCCCAAGCCCACCGAAGGAGCAGGTGACATTGTCGTAGCATCAAAAAGGATCGGCCAAGCTCTCCGTACGAACATCGGCGGGGCAGCCAGTTGCAGGCGCGGCAGTTCTGATAAGAGACTCCCGCGCCACACTGGCGATTGAGCGGTGGTATGAAACGGATTCCAAAGGTTTCGTCAAAGTGGCAATCCTCAGCGACCCCGCCATCGCGGTGGTTGTTTGGAAAGGCACAGTGACGACGGCGCAGGTTTCCTCGCCTTCACTGAAGATTACACTGCGGCAGGAATAGCTCCGTTACCCAGGGGAGATGGCACCGATGATTCGTGCGGCGGGTGTGCTTCCTGATAGCCTTCAAGGTCGAAGGGTCATTGTTCCAACTGGCCTTCGACCATAACGCAAACGCCTAATTCGGCGCCGACATCGACGACAAAAATTCCGCGTTATTCTTCGCTTTGCCCAGCCGGCCCAGCAGCAACTCCATCGCTTCCACGGTCGATAGCGGGCTCAGCACCTTGCGCAGCACCCACACCCGGTTCAACTCATCCGCCGGCAGCAGCAATTCGTCCTTACGCGTTCCAGACCGCAAAATATCAATGGTTGGGAACACGCGCTTATCCACCAAGCGCCGGTCCAGGTTGATTTCCATGTTGCCGGTGCCCTTGAACTCTTCGAAAATTACGTCGTCCATGCGGCTGCCCGTATCGATCAACGCGGTCGCGATAATCGTCAGCGATCCGCCATCCTCAATATTTCGCGCCGCTGCAAAAAATCGCCGCGGCCTCTGCAGCGCATTCGCGTCAATACCGCCCGAGAGCACTTTGCCCGAAGGCGGCGTCACCGCGTTGTAAGCGCGGCCCAAACGCGTCAGCGAGTCCAGCAGAATCACCACGTCGCGCCGGTGCTCCACCAGCCGCTTGGCCTTTTCGAGCACCATTTCGGCCACTTGAATGTGCCGTTGCGGCGGCTCATCGAACGTCGAGCTGATCACTTCGCCCTTCACCGTTCGCTGCATGTCCGTCACTTCTTCCGGCCGCTCGTCGATCAGCAGCACTATCAACGCGACTTCCGGATGATTGGTGGTAATCGAATTGGCGATCGACTGCAGCATCATGGTCTTGCCGGTTCGTGGCGGCGCCACGATCAACCCGCGCTGCCCCTTGCCGATCGGGCACAGCATGTCCAGCACGCGCCCCGTCAAATTTTCCTTGGTGGTCTCCAGGCGCAACCGTTCCTGCGGGTACAGCGGCGTCAGGTTGTCGAAGAAAATCTTGTTTCGCGCAACCTCCGGATCCTCAAAATTCACCGCCTCCACTTTGATCAGCGCAAAATAGCGCTCTCCATCCTTCGGCGGCCGCACTTGGCCGGACACCGTGTCTCCCGTGCGGAGATCGAACTTCCGTATCTGCGACGGCGACACGTAAATATCGTCCGGGCCCGGCAAATAGTTGTACTCCGGCGCGCGCAGGAAGCCGAAGCCATCCGGCAGGCATTCCAACACGCCTTCTGAGAAGATCAGCCCGTTCATTTCGGTCTGCGCGCGCAGGATTTGGAAAATCAATTCCTGCTTGCGCATGCCGCTGGAGCCGGGGATGTTCAGCTCCTTGGCAATCTTCGCCAGATCGGTAATATTTTTGTCCTTCAGCTCCGCGAGACTCACATTCACTTGCTTGTCTTTCTTCGAGTTCGCTCGGGGTGGGGTAGGCTCGCCTGCTACATCGAGTGGTTCGATGGGATTCGGATTACGGGCGGGAGTTTCTTTTTCTTGCGGTTTGGTCTTTTCCAACTAAGTCTCTTCTTTCAAGTTAAATTTTCTTTCTAAAAACTTCACAACTTCTCAACTACTGAACTTCATCTTGCGAACTGCAACCTGCTCAACTTCAACCTGCAAACTTCACGACTAACAAAACTCTCGCGGCTCGCGAACCCTTCACATCGTGTTTCAAAGCGTCGCTTTCGCTACGCTTTTCGCGCTTTGCTCGCACCGCCGCACAAATCCAACATCTCAGCGCGTTTTTCGCGCCTCAGGCGGTATGGCTCCGCTCATAATTCTTTGCGAGTTTGCCCAAGGGACGATTCACGACTCTCGCGAATTTTCGCAAATACACCATTTCTCGCGAATACGCGATTTTCGCTTAGGAGCGGCTTGTCTTCCCGCCAGAACGCTGCAAGATCGATGATTGATTAATCGAGCTTCCGAAACCGCCGGGAATACCGAGGATTTCTCAATTCGTCAAATTGCTGTCTTGCGACACTTCTGCGCTGAACTCCGGTTCCACCGGCCCAGCCGGCGTTATCCCGGCCACCGGCAGAGGCGATTCCAGCGCCACCGCCAGAACTTCATCCATCATGTCTACGAAGCGAATGGACATTTCCGCCTGAATTTCTGCGGGAATTTCTGCGAGGTCCTTCTCATTATCCTTGGGTAGGATGATTGTACGCAAGCCCAACCGGTGCGCCGCCAGCAGCTTTTCCTTCACGCCCCCGATCGGCAGCACCTTGCCGCGCAGCGTAATCTCCCCGGTCATGGCCACGTCGCACCGCACTGGAATGTGCGTCAGCGCGCTTACGATCGACGTCGCTATGGTGATTCCCGCCGATGGCCCATCCTTGGGGATCGCACCTTCCGGCACATGCATGTGAATATCCAGATGCCGGTAAAAGTCCTTTGGTAGCCCGAAGATTTGGCTGCGCGACCGTACGTAGCTCATGGCCGCCTGCGCCGATTCCTGCATCACGTCGCCGAGCTTCCCGGTCAGCGTCAGCCGCCCTTTTCCTTGCATCAGCGTGGCTTCCGTCGACAGCACCTGCCCGCCCACTTCCGTCCACGCCAGGCCAACCGCCAATCCCACTTCGTTCTTCTTCTCTCCCCAAAAATCCCGGTACTTCATCACGCCCAGATAATCCGGAATGTTCGTCGGGGTCAGATCCAGCGTGAAACTTCTGCCGTCGGCTACAACTTTGCGCGCTACCTTGCGGCAAACGTTGGCGATCTCGCGATTCAAACTCCGCACGCCCGCTTCATGCGTGTAGTGGCGAATAATATCCGTCAGCCCTTCATCTGAAATCTTCACATTCGCTTCAGTCACGCCGGTTGCTTCGCGCTGCTTGGGGATCAAGTAGCGCTTGGCAATTTCATACTTCTCCTGCTCGGTGTAACCCGGAATCCGCAGCACTTCCATGCGGTCCTGCAGCGGCTGCGGCACGGTGTGCAGCACATTCGCCGTGCACACGAACATCACCTTCGATAGATCGTACTCCACGTCCAGATAATGATCCGTAAACGCGTGGTTCAGCTCCGGATCGAGCACTTCCATCAGCGCCGCCGACGGATCCCCGCGAAAATCGGTGGACATCTTGTCCACTTCATCCAGCACAAAGACTGGATTGATCGTCCCAGCCTTGCGCATCATTTGAATAATCTGCCCGGGCAGCGCGCCAATATAAGTTCTTCGGTGCCCGCGAATTTCCGCTTCGTCGCGCACTCCGCCCAGCGAAACGCGCACAAATTTCCGCCCCGTCGCGCGTCCGATCGACATGGCCAGCGACGTCTTGCCCACGCCCGGAGGCCCAAGAAAGCACAAAATTGAGCCCTTGGGATTCTTTACCAGTTGCCGCACCGCCAAAAATTCCAGGATGCGGTCCTTTATCTTCTCGAGCCCGTAGTGGTCTTCGGAGAGAATCCTCTCCGCCACTTTGATATCCTTCAGCTCGCGCGACCTCTTCTTCCACGGTACCGCCAGCATCCAATCCAGATAATTCCGCGATACGGTCGATTCGGCCGACATCGGCGGCATCATTTCAAGCCGCTTCAATTCCTGCAGCGCCTTTTCCTGAACGCCTTCCGGCATCCCAGAAGTCTCAATCTTCTTCTTGAGCTGCTCGATCTCGCTCGCTTCGCCGCGCCCCAACTCCTTCTGAATCGCCTTCAGCTTCTCGTTGAGGTAATACTCTTTCTGCGCCCGCTCCATCTGTCGTTTTACGCGCGTATTGATGGTCCGGTCGACATTCAGCTTCTCAATTTCCACTTCCAGAATGTCAGCGATCCGGTTCAACCGCTCCTGCGCATCGAAAATTTCCAGCAGCTCCTGCTTTTCCTCCACCGGAACCTGCAAATTCGCCGCAATCGCGTCCGAGAGCTTGTTCGGATCCTCCACGCGCACCGCGGCAATCATGGTGTCGTAGTTGAGCGTCTGCGAAAGCTTCACGTACTGCTCGAAAAGCGAAGTGACGCGTGTAGAAGCCTGCTCCAGCGCGGGGCCGGGCTCGCTCTTCACCGCGATAATGCGGATCGAAGCCCGGAAAAATCCTTCGTCATTTGTTACCTGGACAATCTTGGCGCGCTCCGCGCCTTCCACCAGCACCTTGATGTTTCCGTCAGGCAGCTTCACGCTCTGCACAATGTTGGCCAGCGTCCCTACCTGATAAATCTCCTCGGGCTTTGGATCGTCCACTGACGCATCGTGCTGCGTGGCCAGAAAAATCTTCTTCTCCCCGGCCAGCGCTTCTTCCAGCGCACGCACCGAGGTCTCCCGCCCCACGATGAACGGGGTCATCATCTGCGGGAAAATCACCATGTCGCGCACCGGCATCATCGGCACGCGCTTCACTTCGTTCTTCTCCCGGTTGAACATCGACCCCTGATCTTTGGGCCCCTGGTCTACAGGTCCTTTGTCCCGTGTCAAATCCTCACCCTGCCTTCTCTAACAAACTCCAATTGATCTCCCGGCTCTTAACCATCTCCGCGGTAACCACAAAATCCCGCAACTTCCGCTGCGCCGGCAGGTGATACATCATCTCCAGCATTAAATCCTCGAGAATCATGCGCAATCCGCGCGCTCCCACTTTGCGCTGCAGCGCCAGATCGGCCACCGTCTCCAGCGCATCGTCAGTAAACCGCAGCCGCACATTCTCAAATTCAAAGAGCCGCTGATATTGCCGAACCAGCGCATTCTTCGGTTCGGTCAGGATCCTCATCAGCGCAGCCTTGTCCAGGTCGCTGAGCACGCCCACCACCGGCAGCCGGCCCACAAACTCTGGAATCAACCCGTACCGAATCAAATCCGTAGGCTGCACCTGTTCCAGCATCTCAATGTTCCGCCGCGACGGCGTCGATGGCGTGGCGTCCGCATGAAATCCCAGAGATTTATGCCCAGTGCGACGCTCAATAATCTTTTCAAGCCCCACAAACGCCCCGCCGCATATAAATAGGATGCTGGTTGTGTCCACCGGCGTAAATTCCTGGTGCGGATGCTTCCTCCCGCCCTGCGGCGGCACATTCGCCACCGTACCTTCCAGGATCTTCAGCAGCGCTTGCTGCACGCCTTCGCCGGACACATCCCGCGTTATCGACGGGTTCTCGTCTTTCTTCGAAATCTTGTCGATCTCATCAATGTAAATAATGCCTTGCTGCGCCTTCTGCACATCGCCGTCGGCGGCCTGCAGCAGCTTCAAAATAATGTTCTCGACGTCCTCGCCCACGTATCCCGCTTCGGTCAGCGTGGTCGCATCCACAATGGCGAACGGCACTTCCAGCATCCGCGACAGCGTCTGCGCCATCAGCGTCTTGCCCGTTCCGGTCGGACCAATCAGCAAAATATTCGACTTAGTCAGCTCGACGTCGCTGGGCTGCCGGTTCAAAAAAATCCGCTTGTAGTGGTTGTAAACCGCCACTGCCAGCTTTTTCTTGGTCTTTTCCTGTCCGATGACGTAGCCGTCTAAGAAAGCTTTAATTTCTGGCGGTCGGGGCAGCCTTCGATTTGCCGGACTGGCCTGCTCGCGCTTCTCGTCCTCTAAAATTTGCTGGCATACACCCACGCACTCATTGCAAATGTACGAGCGCGGATACTCCGAGGGCGAACTGATCAACTTCTCCACTTGTTCCTGGGATTTGTGGCAGAAGGAACAGCGCAAAGGTTCTTCTGGGGCGAATCGTTTCACTGGGCTTATGGCCTCACACCCGGGGACGTTTTGATTTCAACTCTGAAGCCTGCACTCACACCCGAAAAATTCCAACCTGACCCTATTCTACGGCTGGGAAGGGAAAGCGAGAGAATTTTCATGCGTTCCAGTACTAACCTTTAGGAAAAGGAATCATCGTGACGTGGGTTGCGTGAGGTGGCTTAGCGGGACTTCGCAATGATGTCGTCCACCATCCCGTATGCCTTCGCCTGATCAGCCGTCATAATGAAGTCTCGCTCCACATCCCGTTCGATCTTTTCCACGGCCTGACCGGTGTGGTGCGCGAGCAATTTGTTGAGCGATGCGCGGGTGCGAATGATTTCCTTGGCGTGTATATCGATGTCCGTAGCCTGGCCGGCCAGCCCTTGCATCCATGGCTGGTGAATGAGCACGCGCGAATTGGGCAGCGCGTACCGCTTCTTTGGGGTCCCCGAGGCCAGTAGTACCGCCGCAATCGACGCGGCCTGCCCGATGCAGTACGTCACTACGTCCGGACGCACAAACTGCATCGTGTCATAAATCGCCATTCCCGCCGATATCGACCCTCCCGGTGAATTGATGTACACCGAAATGTCGTGTTCGGGATCTTCCGAGGCCAGGAACAACAGCTGCGCGGTAACCAGGTTCGACACGTGATCGTCGATCGGCGTGCCGATGAAAATGATGTGGTCCTTCAGCAGGCGCGAGTAAATGTCATACGCCCGCTCGCCACGGTTGGTCTGCTCGACCACCATGGGCACAAGAGTCGTCGCGTAATGAGTTCGGTCGTTCAATGTGCCTCGTTGGGAGTTATGTGCGGCGTGGAAAAACCCGGCCCGATTACTTCTTTTCTTCTGGTTTGTTTTTGATCTGGATCCGGGACTGACGGTAGAGCCAATCGATCGTCTTGTCGCTACGTAACTTCGATTTCATCCTATCGAGGGCTCCATTCTTTGTCAAGCGAGCCCGCACTGCTTGTGTCGATTCGCCACTCTGTTCCGCAATCGCCGCTACCTGCTTGTCGATTTCTTCATCCGTCGCGTCAATTTTTTGCGCGGTCGCGATTTGGTCTACGATCAATTCCGCCTTCACGTCTCCCACCGCACGGTCTCTCTGCCGGTTTCGCATCGCTACCCAGTCAACATTCACTGCCCGCGGGTCGATTCCTTGCTGCGCCAGCGACCTCGCCATTCGCTCGAGCCGCGAATCCATCTGCTGCTCGACCAAAACTTCCGGGGTAGGGAAGTCGTGCCCCTTCACCAGCATCTCTAAAATCTTGTCCCGTGCTTGATCGCCCTGCTGCTGCTCGCGCGCCGCTTCCAGACGCTCCCGCACGTTCTTGCGCAGCTCTTCCAGGTTCGTCACCCCAACCTGCTCGCCCGCCACTTCCTTCGCAAATTCGTCGTTCAGCTCGGGCATCTTCTTTTCTTTGATGCCCAGCACTTCCGCTGAATAGTTGTACGTCTTGCCCTTCGACTTATCGTCCGGATAATCCTCCGGGTAAACCGTCTCGAAACTTTTCGTCTCGCCCACATTCGCGCCGCGCAAATTCTCATTGAAACTCGGCAGCGTCTCTTCCGCGCCAATGTGCGCCAGCACGCTCTCCGCTTGAACGGGGTCGCCTCCGCCCGCCGGCGTCCCCATCAACTTAATCTGCGCATAGTCGCCGTCCTGTATTGCTCGCCCTTCCACCGGCGCGAACGTCGACGCCCGCTCCCGCAACTCTTCAATCGTCTTGTTGACCTGCTCGTCGCCCACTTCAATCGCATCGACGTCGACTTCCAGGCCCTCATACTTGCCCAAATCGAATTCCGGCAGCACCTCAAACGTCGCCCGGAACTTCACCGGCCCGTCGGCCACGAAATCCACTTGATCCACTTCCGGCCGGCTCACCGGAGTCATGTTCTTTTCCTGCAAAGCCTGTGAAAGCGTCTCCGGCACCAGCGTATCGAGTGCCTCGGCCTTGATTTCCTGCGCAAATCGCCGCTGGATCAGGCTCACCGGAGCTTTCCCGGGCCTGAATCCCGGTATCCGCGCTACTTTCGCCAGGTCCTTGGCAATCTTGTCGGTGGTTTCCCGGACATGATCCGCGGGAATTTCTAGCTGCAGCTCTCGCTTGCAGCTCGCCCCGCCATTTTCAGGCGTAGCAGCGGTATCGGGCGCTTCCGCCACCGCTGCCGCACTAGCCTCGGCCGTCGCCGTAGCGGCGCTCGCGCCCGCACTCGTCTCCGCCGCTGCTGTAGCCGTGGCTACGCCCTGCTCCGGCTCTGCCGCTTTCGCTTCCTTGTTCTTCGCAGTTTTCTTCGCCAATGTCTTCGCGTCTCTTATCTATATGGATTCAACTAAAAGGGAAAACGATTCTAGCACGCACTCCCCGTTGCCTTTGAACTGTCCGCATGTTTTTGTCTTTGTTTTAGAAGTGTCTGCGGGTGCCCCACCTGCCGGTGTTGCGGGTGGGTCTTTCCTTTGCAGCTGCCTTAGAAGTATCTGCAGGTTTTTGGGTACCCCATCCCGCCGGTTTGGCGGGTGGGTGAGGGAACTTGTAATCCCACCTCCCCGTGTCGTTGCTCTTACCTCACCGAATCACTTCTCCGAATCCTGCACCATCAGCAAAATCTTCCCCACCCCGCCCTTCTCCCCCAACTCATGCGCCGCCGCCGCATCCCTCAACGGCATCCTCTTCCCAATCGGCAGCACAAACTTCCCATCCCTCACATCATCCGCAAACTCGCGCAACTTCGACGGATCAGGCTTCGTGCTCACCCGCGTAATCTTCACCGTCGGATTTTTCTCCGCCGCGTCCGGCGGCAACACAGCCGTATACCCAAACGACCCGCCCTGCTTCACCTTCGCAATCAGCTTCCCCGCCGTATCCCCACCAACCGTATCCGCAATCGCATCCACTTCGCGAAATTTCTCAATCGCCGCATCATCATCAATCGCCAGCACGTCACTAACACCGAGCGCGCGCGCCTTCTCCAGCTCTCGCCCGCGAACGCCCGCAACCACCTGCGCGCCCATCTTCTTCGCCACATGCACCGCTGCGCGCCCAACACTGCCCAGCGCTCCCGTGACCAGCACAACCTGCCCCTTTTGCACCTTCGTCGCCAGCCGCACCAGCTGGTCACCGGTCAGCGAAATGAGCGGAAGGGCCGCCGCGTCCGCCAGCTCCACGCCATCCGGCAGATGATTCACCTCCGCATCCTCCACCGCCACCAACTCGGCATAAGTCTTCCAGGTCAGCGCCAACACGCGCTCGCCAACCTTGAAGTGCTTCACACTCGCGCCCACTGCACGCACCACGCCACTCACGTCCCGCCCCAGAATTGCGGGAAACGACAAAGGAAAATCCTTGCTCCGCTTCCCCGAACGTATCTTCCAGTCAATCGGATTGACGCTCGCCGCCGCCGCCGCGATCAGCACCGTGTTCCCGCTCACCTGCGGCTCAGCAACGTTCTCTTCATACTTCAGCTTCTCCGGCCCGCCATACTCATGCAGCACCACTGCCCTCATCTCGTCTCTCCCATCTCGCGCCCAATTCCACGCACCCATCTGACTACTTCATCCCCTCTCCAGGTTTCAGCTAGGGAATCTGCGATTGATTTTGCCTTAGAAGTTTCCGCGGGTGCCCCACACGCCGGTGTTGCGCGTGGGCGAGGGGACGTTCAATTCCGGCTTCCCGCGGTTTTGCTTTTGACTCGTCGTTCACCCCTAATGCGATAATCTTCGCCCGAGGAGCACCCCAAATGAGCGCTTTCACCGACGCGGAACTCACCTACCTAAGCAGCCAGCGACTCGGCCGACTCGCCACCGCCGGCCTCGACGGTCAACCGCACGTCGTCCCCGTTAGCTTCCGTTACAATCCGCACGAAGACGCAATCGAAATTGGCGGCCACAGCGGATTCGCCAAACGGAAAAAATACCGTGACGTCCTTCAAAATCCTCGCGTCGCTTTTGTAGTGGATGACGTCGCCTCAACGAATCCGTGGTCTGTGCGCGGGCTCGAAGTTCGCGGCACCGCACAAGTGCTCACCAGCGGCGGATCAGAACTCGGCCCGGGCTTCGACCCCGAAATGTTCCGCATCCGCCCTCGCCGCATCATCAGCTGGGGCATCAACTCAAAAATCATGACCGAATTCTTCGCCCGCTCCGTTTCCGCTGAATAAACAACATCAATGCAATCGACACACTCACCCCAAACATTACGAACGGCAAATATTCGACCCCAATCAGCCAATTGCGCTCCCATCGTGTCTGGTAAACGATCAGGTTAGCGACATTGACCGGGTAAATACGTCCTGCCGCGGGATTCGCATTGCGCGGTAACCTCTTCTGGTCAAGCCAAACATTCGTACTCCACACCAATCCCGCCGGCCCAAGCAGGGCCAACAAAATCGCAACCCGCTTCCACCATTGATCCGCTTTACTGCTCACCTTCATTTTGCCTTCGAAGTTTCCGCGGGTTTTGGGTGCCCCACAATGCTGTTTCGGCATGTGGATCTTCATGTGGCTCAAGCAATCCTTATCTGTGAACGCCACTTTTACCACCCATCAACCTGTCACTCGTGTACTAGACAATGTAACTGAAGAAATGGTACACCTCGCCGACCATACCTTCATGAGGACCGTCTTCCGAAAGGAACCATATGACATCGTCATCCGAGACTAGAACCATGACAAGGTTCCTCTGGTTTGGCGTCGTAGCACTTTTTGTGGCGACGGAAACCGATCTGGCTCTCGCGTTTTGGAAGATGCCCAACGATTATCCGTTTCCCGGGCTAGGAACAAAATTGCTCGCCCTCTTTATCCTGGCTCTTCCAATGGTCGCGGGGATGAATGGATGCAGCGCCGTGAGGCGTCGTTTGCCATCTGCAGGCGACGATGTGATTTCCGCGCTTTCTATTCAGTTCTTGATATCGACCGTCATAGCCTACGTGGCGGTGATGGCCTGCATTCACCCGCTCGCTCAAGCTCTGCGAGCGAGGCTTAGGTAGCTCAGGACTGGACGAAATTTGGGAGAAACTGGGAACGGGGAACCTGGGAAATTCCAATGAGCATAACCGTTCAACGAACGTGGAAACGAGTCGCAACCTCTATGGGCCTGATTGGGCTTGCCGGCATCCTTTGGACCGGGTCCGTTTGGTACAAGTACCAGGGCACACTCCCACGCGAACCGGATGCCTCGGCGGGGCGCATCTATCCCCTGAATGTACATGGGATTGTGGTCTATCAGACGCGCAAAGAGCGTGATTGGCTTAATGAAATCCAGTACTGGTCATTCGTAATCTTTGGGGCAGGTGCATTGATCGAGATCATTCAAAAAAGTGTTTTTCGACGATCATCTTAATTTTCTACTTTCGATCACCGTTTGATTATGTGTTTCAACCGAGCCCCGCGGCACCCAAATTGAAAAATACACTGACCTTCACTGAGCGATTGTGGAAGTGGGTTACAGGTACAATGGCTATTGTCAGGTTTGCGTGTTGGATCTGGAGCACGAATGTTGAGTTTGTGTATCAGAAGACGCTGCCTCGGCAACCCGACCCGGTAGCGGGCCGTATCTATCCGCTGAATGTACATGGCATCGTGGTCTACCTGACGCGGGAAGAGCAAGATCGTCTCTACGGCAGGGAATGGTCTTCATTTGCGATAGCGATGCTAGGCGGCTTGCTGTACAGACTTCCTGATAAAAAGTTTTGGCAATCATTTTAATCGCGCGGCTTACTCTACAAACCCATCAAAAAAAGTACGGTGTCATTCCGAACCCGACCGGCGGCGTTTTGTGCCGACGAGGGTGAGGAATCTGCTTTCTGAGAATGCCGCCCGGCATTCCCCTTCGCGGTTTTGCTTTCGATTTTGGCTTTGAAGTGGCTGCCGGGTGGCTCACCCTTCTGTCCGGCCGAAGTAGAGGTTTTGGCTTCTATGGGTGCCGCACTCTTCCCTGGGGTTGGGAAGGGTGCGGACTTTGCTTTGCCGGTCATGGTTCGCCGTGGGATTCATTTCGGTTTAGGGAGACTGTTCCGTTACGCACCCTTTGCCCAACCCGCAAAGGGTGCGGCACCCATAGAGGCAAAAAGCAACCGCAAAGCAAAACAATCAACTGTAATGCTAATTATCTCTGATGTTACGATTTCCCCTTGAATGGCAGCCTTCGAATCGAATCTTCAGCCAAAGGGTGCGCCACCCGCCAAGTGAATATGCCCTCGAACGGTTCAAATGCGCCAAAAAGGATCTGGAGGATTACGATCTTCGTCGTTCTTGGGATTTGTTTGCTGGTTCCAGTAACGGTCTATACTGCGGCGAAATGGGAGGAACACAGCGCTAGGCGATGCCTGCAAGACATCCTGGCTCTTAACATCAACCGATCGTCATGGCAGGATGTCAGCATATTAATTAACCGCTATCCCGGTCGCAATTTGACGCTCGACGGCCACTCAGCTCACGATCCTGCTCTCCTTCCTGTGTCGTGTTCACCGCAGAACTGCATGTGGGGCTTCATCTTTTATAACAAATGGCTGGAGAAGCTTCATCTAGCACCTCGAATCGAATTCTTGCCAGGGGTCGAAGTCAGAGATGGATTATTTATTGGCCGCGGATTCGGCTACCGCTCGTATGACGTTGAGAATGGTGCCTTGACCACGGTTGACGAGAGCCTAGAAAATCATCGTCACAAGGGACCCTTCTGGGTCCACGCCCTGTATGCTGCTGACGGAAAGCCCAATAGGATTTATATCGAAATGACTCCAGGCGTTTCCCCCGAACAGTTTGCATCGGCTTGGAACGTGAATTTGGCGTGCTTGAGCAAATTGGGAGGATGTCCAGACCGCACTCAAATATTGCCTCCGATCCCCAAATCCCGCGAACCTTGGACCCAAGCGCAGTAATCCAATCTGTTTCTTCATATAGAAGGCTGCATTCGTGGTGCGAGACGCAGAGGAACAGATTACGTCGCCCGCCACCTGCCGCCGGACCATGAAACCGAAATCGAAGTACGAGAGGTTTATTGACTTCGAATGACATCTCCCTCAGTTACCAAGGAGCTAAAACGCGGTTGCGTTTCAACCAAAGTACCGCTGACAACGGTGTTATCGTCGGTCTCAAGGACTAGCAATTCCCTCCCGCAGTCCACAACCGCGAAGCTGAAGTGCATTTCGGACTGATCCTTCGGTCTTATGGTAGCCGTGCCCGTACAGTCCTTGTCGACCTTGTAGGAACCGGTGACGGGCTCATCTGCGAACGTCAGAATCGTGCCGCCCTCGCTACCCGCTAAATGTCCGCTTATTACTCCTTCTCCAGAAGAGTTGACCATTAACTTCAACTCACCGACGAGAGCCACCGCTCCTGTGGTGGGCGCCCCGACCAGGAAGACGCCGGTTGTTTGTAGCCCAAAGCTACCTTCAACTCGCCCATTGGTGCAGCTCGAGGAGCCCTGTTTCACAGCGAATCCCTCCGCGGTGAAGCCTGTCGTTGGACTAAACGGCTCAGAGACCAAGAACCCTCTCGCCGTAACCACAAAGTTGAAAGCATTGGCTCCCATCGGCGTGCCCGTGCCGGTGCAGTTCGAAGCGACTGCGTATGTTCCCGTGGTGGAAAAAGTGCTAATGACGCCGTCACGGGATGATGTGGTATCCACGCTAAAAGTGCCTGTGCTTGGGTCAAATGTGATCTGGCTCACCGCGGCGCTGACGGGCGTGCCGGTGCTATCTGTTGCGCTGTGCGCAAACCCGTAGGCGCCTCTCAGTGACTCGTTCGAACAAGTCTCCGCCCGCGCAGCGGAACTGCATGCAAAGATGGCAAGAACAATCGTGGCAATAAAAATCCTGGAACGAAAAATAATTGATGCGATCCGAAACGTTTTGGCAATCATGGTGCTCTGTTTCTCTCTATTCTTTGCTTGCGTTGCTTTTATGACCCTATTGTTCCGATAAGCGTCAAGACCCCGGTGGTCGTATCAATGCTGTATATCGAGATGTTGTTCGAGCCGGAATTCGTCACATACGCGAAATTCCCGGATGGATGGATGGCGATGGAGGTAGGGTGCGATCCTGCGGCTATTGTTCCGATGGACGTTAAGGCCCCGGTCGTCGTATTGATCGTGTACATCGAGACATCTGTCGATCCGGAATCCGTCACATAAGCGAACTTGCCCGTGGGATCTACGGCCACGAAGCTGGGGCCTGTTCCGGTGGCAATCGTCCCTGCCGATGTTAAGGCCCCAGTCGTGGCGTTGATCGTGTACATAGAGACTTCGTTCGATCCGGAATCCGCCACATAAGCAAACTTGCCCGCGGGATCTATGGCCATGTAGACAGGGCCTTTCCCGGTGGGGGTCGTTCCTGCCGATGTTAAGGCCCCAGTCGTGGCGTTGATCGTGTACATCGAGACATCGTTCGAGCCCGAATTCGTCACATAGGCGAACTTGCCCGCGGGATCTACGGTTACGGTTGCAGGGTTTGTTCCGGTGGCGATCGTCCCTGCCGATGTTAAGGCCCCAGTCGTAGCGTTGACCGTGTACATGAGCATGGTGCCCGCCGATTGAGAGTAATCCCCATTCGGTACATAAGCGAACTTGCCAGATGGATCCACGACCACCCACGAGGGAAAGCACAATCCCGGACAATTTCCGTTTATCTCTCCTGTTATCGGTCCTGTGGACGTCAAGGCCCCGGTCGTGGCGTCGATGGTGTACGTCGCGAGGTTGCCATCGGCTTCACTCGAGTAATCATAAACATTTCCCGAATTTGTCACGTAAACGAACTTGCCCAAAGGATCTACGGTCACGGACTCCGTGTAGGTACCGTAGCCGTATGTTGTCGCCGGTGGCCCTATGGTCGCTAGGACCCCGGTAGTGGGGTTGATCGTGTACATGCCCACGTAGCTACCAGTGCCCCCACCGCAGCCGCCATTGATTACATAGGCAAACTTTCCGGTAGGATCCACAACGATCATTGTGGATAAACTGCTCCCGTGTTTATGGTGAAGACCAACGAGTTCGAGCTACCCCCACCGGGCCCAGGATTGAAGACGGTGACCGCGGCTGTTCCGGCTACGGCAATGTCACTCGCTGAAATCTGAGCAACCAGTCCGTTGATAGCATCACTACTGGTCGGCCGGTCGCTCCCATTCCAGCGCACGACTGAACCCGCCACAAAATAACCCCCGCTAGGCGCAATTACGCTCAACAGATTGTCCGTTGAATCAATGAACTGTTCTCCTGCGGGAACGCAGCTTGGATAGAGAGCACTGATCGTCGGGACGGGATTATCGACTGCGCCGGTGACGGTGAAGTTTATCGGATTGGAGGTGCCACCGCTGGATGCGGGGTTCGTTACTGTCACGGCTATGGTGCCGCTTGAGGCGACGCTCGAAGCTGGAATGGCCGCAGTCAACTCCGTGGAGGTGACGAACGTCGTGGCGGTTGTTGCCCCGCCGAAGGTGACCGTCGAAGCTTTGACGAAATTGGCCCCTTCGATCGTGAGCGTGAAAGCCACACCGCCAGCAACGCTAGTATTCGGCGAGATCATGCTGATCGCTGGAGCATTTGGCGAGGGCGGATTGTTGGCTGACGGGTTCGCGCCGCCTCCGCATCCCCAAACGCCAACCAGTGCGAAGATAAGCAGTGCAACGGTTCCTGATTGAAACCCTGCCTGCCTGATTGATTTAGATCGCCTTGATTTAGATCGCCCGAGGGCGCGTGAATTTTCCATCTTCAACCTCAATCCTACGATCGCAATAGAACCACAAAGCCATGGTGGGTGTTCGAGCGCGCGTTAGTCCTTCTCGTCCTCTAGCCTTATCCCTTCTTCCGTGACGGTCGTGCCGGTCGCCTCGCTAAGCACGAAGAATCTCTTGCCTCCGTCAACTACTACGACGTCGTTGCTGTGTGTGCCGTCCGCATCGAAGAATGACCCGGTACAATCCGGATCGACCGTGTAGGTTCCGTTCGGCGCGGGGTAATCGGTCCAGGGTCGGATTTCACCGGCGGTGCTTCTGGTGTTGCGAATGAGGCCGCGCGTCCCATCTCCCCCGTAGAAGGAGACGCCCATCTCGGCGATGGGGCCACCCGCGAGATTGTTCACACCCGTCCTGCGGAAGGCATACCTCCCTTTGAGGCTGGCAACGCTACAGCCGCGATCGTGGGCATGAACCTTGATGGTGGCCCCTGGAATGTGGACAAAAGTCACTAGGAGCGCGACACCCGTCGCGAGAAGGAAATACTTTCCTAACTTGCTCATTTCTGATTCTCCTTTTTTCCCCGCTTGAGCTCGGGTACGTCTCTCGGCATTGGGAGCGCCGCGACATTGCGCGGGAAGGCGACTTCTTTTCAATGGCGTTCGTCTGATTTATTCCTGTTTTGATCTGATCGTCCAACTCCTTGAATTCAGGTGAGTTGCAGCATCTCGCACGTAGACCGACCGATATTCACTCGCCCGTCATTTAGTGGTAAACTCCGCGACGCCCCAAAACATTGCTATGGCAGTCACTTCCCGAACCCGCTGGGCCCGCTTCGGCGCCTTCGAGGTGGACTTGCGTTCGGGCGAGTTGCGCAAGCATGGCATCCGCCTGAAGCTTCAGGACCAACCTTTCCAAATACTCGCGCAATTGCTGGAGCGTTCCGGTGACGTGGTTACACGCGAGGAAATCCGTAACAAGCTCTGGCCTGCGGACACTTTCGTTGACTTCGATACCGGCCTGAACAGCGCCATCAAGAAGCTGCGCGACGCGCTCGGCGATTCAGCCGACGAACCCCGCTACATCGAGACTCTGCCCCGCCGCGGCTACCGCTTCATTGCCCAGGTCGAAAACGGAGACTTGCCCGCATCAGCAGTCGAAAACGGAGACGTGCCGGCATCAGCACCGGTCGAAGAAAAGACAGCGCATCTTCCATCGTCCCAGCCGGCCGCCACGCCGCGGAAGCACCGCCGCTTGGCTGTTCTCGTTGGTGTCGCGGCTCTGGTCATCTTTCTTGCGGCCATTGCCGGCTGGCGGTCTTTAATCGCGCGGCCTGTGCTGAACGATCGAGACGTCATCCTGCTGGCGAGTTTCGTCAACAAAACCGGCGACCCCGTCTTCGACAATCTGGACCGCGCGCTCGAAGTCAAGCTT
The DNA here is from genome assembly GCA_963757885.1 of uncultured Acidobacteriota bacterium. Taxonomy (GTDB): domain Bacteria; phylum Acidobacteriota; class Terriglobia; order Acidiferrales; family UBA7541; genus Palsa-147. The sequence goes on from CAVWSS010000002.1 coordinate 39,731, forward strand.
GCCGAGTCGCCTTTCTTGAGCTTCCTGCCGGAACCGGCGGTCCGCCAAACGTTGCGCTCGATGCGCCATGAACCTGATGAGCGCGTCACCCAGGAACTCGGCATCGAAATCTGCAAACGGCAGGGTTTGAAGGCCGTCGTAGTCCCCGAGATCGACGCGATCGGCAGCTACTACCTGATTACTCTGGAAGCGATCGACGCGCAGAGCGGAAAACAAATCGCGCGCCAGCAGCAGGAAACAGACAACAAAGACAAAGTCGTGGCCGCCCTGGGAAAAGCGGCTTCGCAGTTGCGCCGGCAATTGGGCGAAAGCCTGAGTTCTCTGCAAAAGTACAATGCGCCGCTCGAGCTTGCCACCACCAGTTCCCTCGAGGCCTTGCAAGCCTACCGGACCGGCCTGCAGCGCAATCGTTCGGGGAAAATCAGCGAGTCCATTCCGTTCTTTGAACGCGCCGTCGAGCTGGACCCGCAGTTCTGTTCTGCGTACATCATGCTCGGCAGCTCCTATCACGGAGTCGGCGATGAACAGGCTTCGCGCAAGAATTTCGCCACTGCCTTTCAACTAAAAGATAAACGCCTTACCCAGGAAGAGAATTTCCTGGCTACCGCCACTTACTACTGGAACATAACCGGTAACCTCGAGAAGGAAAATGCCGTACTCACCTTGTATCAGCAGGTCTATCCGCGCAGCGTGAATGCGGCGAATTTATTGGGAATCAACTACTCGCTGCTGGGTAGAAACGAAGAGGCTCTGCAGCAGTTCAACTGGGCGATCGAACATTCCCCGCAACCCTCCGCTTTCGTCTACTCCAATAAGAGCCAAGCGCTCATGTCCCTCGGCCGGTATGACGAGGCCAAGGCGATAATCAATCAATGGCAGCAGAAAGGCTCTCTCTTCTCCTATCAGAAGGACATGCTCTACCGCATCGCCTTCATCGAGAACGATACCGCCACGATGGACCGGCTTGCCCAAGAGGCTGCGCCCGATGATACCGGCTGGCTGCAATTGCAGTCGCAGTTCGCCTACCTTCGCGGAGACATCAAGAAGTTCCGCTCACTCACCGACGCCGAGGTGAACATCGAGACACGCGGCGGCCAGACGCAAGAGGCCACGGACGATCTTGCTGCGCGCGCCCAGCTCGAATCGCTTCTCGGAAATTACGGCTTGGCCCGCAACCTCTGTCACCATTCCGTGGCGGAGGACACCGACAGCGTTACCGAGCTGTGGCGCTGTGCCGAAGCATTCGCAGATGGCGGCGATTTCACCGCCGCGGAAGAACTGGCCGCGAAACTCAACCGCATCTCTCCCGAAAACACCATCGACCAGAAAGTTCATCTGCCGCTGATTCGTTCCATCATCGATCGCCAGCGAGGGAATCCCTCGGAAGCCGCCGATTTGCTGGTCCAGCCCGAATCGTACAAATTCACGCTGGACCTTCCGTATCGTCTAGGGCAGGCCTACTTGGCGGCGAACGAGCCGGCTAAAGCTGCTGAGCAGTTCCGGATTCTCCTCGACGACTACCGCGGCGGCGGTTGGTGGCAAATCTACGCCCCGCTCGCCCAACTCGGCCTCGCCCGTTCCTACGCCGCGCAGTCCGATCCCGCCAAGGCCCGCAAAGCCTACGATGATTTCTTTACAACTTGGAAAGATGCCGACCCCTCCATCCCCCTCCTCCTCCAAGCCAAATCCGAATACAAAAAACTCCCCGCAACCCTTTCTCTCGGCATTTCAGTGCCAGTAAGAAGACAATAATCTCCGTTTCCCTAATCTTTTGTCTTTGGTCTTGTTTTGCCGTAGCAGTTCCGCGTACCTCAATTCATCAATCTCCCCAAACCCTAATCGTGTCATTCCGAACCGATCCGCGGTTTGTGCGGAGCGTGAGGAATCTCCCTGCTTTGGCTTTTCCTACAAGATAGCCACGTTCTCCCCTGAGTCGTCGTTAAAATAAAGTTCGTAAGAGTCCGGCGACGCTCGAATGTTCTTTGTGGGCAACCAACTATCTGCCGGCCTCTTGCGAATCGGGGGAATTGTGGGCTTGTTATAGGCGATACGGCTCGGTCGAAGCATACCCTGGATCATTCGCGCCGATGAGTTCGGCGCGAGGACCATCCCACAGAATCAGCACGCGCCCCGCTAGATTCTCGTCCGTGATGAGACGGACCACCGCCTGTGCCACTTCATTAAGCTCGATCAGTTTCGGTGGCGCGCCTCGCGCCCTTCTCTGCTCCGGCGTCAGTGTGTCCCAATACGCCTTCACTTCCGGCACCGCCACCCAGTGCGGCACCAGGCAATTCACGCGAATGTTGTCCGACTCGCGGAGCCCCGCGAGAGTTGTCGTCATCCGCAGCACGCCGATCTTTGCCATGTCGTACGGCGTCATCTTCGAATGCCCGGGACCGTGCGTCAGCGCCGATGTGGAACTCACGTTGACGATTGCGCCTCCGCCCCGTCGCTTCATCGCCCCCAGCGCAAACCGAACCCCGTACATCGCGCCCAGCAAATCCACCTCGATCGTCGCGAGCCATTCCTCCGGTGGAGCGCCCGGCTTGTAGCCGGGCCCCGACGCGTTGTTCACCAGAATATCTACACCGCCAAAGGTTTTTTCGGTGTACGCAACCAGCGCCTCAACATCACTCGAGCGCGATACGTCGCACTGGCAGTACGCAGCCTTCCCTCCAGCTTCCGTAATCCGCCGCACAGTCTCCGCGCCGCCCGCATCGTTGATGTCGCTGACAACGACAGAGCAGCCTTTGGACGCCAGCCTCAACGCCTCGGCGCGCCCCGAGCCTTCCCCGCCGGACCCAGTCACGATCGCTACTTTGCCCCGCAGCTCCACGATTCACTGACTCCCTTCGAGGTACACACCAACTTTGTCCCAGCGACCGTCGCGCTCGAATCCAAAATTGAACAATGGTCCTGGATGCTGCGGGTGGCCACTCCTGCCGCACTCTTGCTTTTCGAGAAAACTGACCTGTGGGTGCCCCATGGGCGGCGGCGCGCCCTCTAGGCGCGCCGGTTAGACGCACGTGAGGACTTACACTCAAGCTCCGGGGTCCTTCACTACATCCACCGGTTTTGCTTAACCCACTTCGGCGGCTTCTTCCGCCGCCGCTACTCCTCTATCAAAAAGGGTGGTGTCATTCCGAACCGATCCGCGCTTTGTGCGGAGTGTGAGGAATGCGGGAATGAATTCAATTCTCCGCCTCACGCCGTTTGCGCAGCACCTTCGCGCGCGCCCACCAGTAATCCGCTTTGCGAAAGTTTTTCTCTACGCCACGACCGTGGTAGTAATAATGACCGACATTGTAGGCCGCATCGTCATGGCCCTTCTTGGCCGCCCTGCGATACCACTGAAACGCCTTCCTGGGATCCGAGCGAACTCCGTAACCCTTACTGAAACAATATCCCACCGAAAATTGGGCTTCGACAATTCCTCCCCGTGCGGCAATGAGCTGCATCGCAAAGCCCTTCTTCACATTCTTTTTTACTCCCCAACCGTACCTATAGGCCTTTCCTAAAACCTGCCTTAGAACATTCCTCGCATATTTGTCGTGCTTGGCGGCCCGTCTTAGCCATTTGATTGCAAGTTTCTGATTCGCTCTCACACCTCTACCCATATCGTAGAAGATGCCAACGTGATATTCGCCATTTGCCCTGCCTGCCTTGGCAGCTACAAGGTAGTGCTTAAAAGATCGCGGACGATTAGGCCTAGTGCCCAAGCCATAATCATAAGCTGCTCCCAACCATTCATGGGCTTTGATGTACCCGAGGGCGGCTGCCTGTCTAAGAAGCTGAAAACCCTCCCTTCGCTTAGAAGCTGAAACCTGCGAAATGCGGGCGATCCCATCTTGATAGATTCTTCGCGCCTGGACTCTGTCTATGGTCTTCTCCCATCAACGATTCGTGCATTTTTCCGATCGGCGTTGAACCTCGCTACTTTTCGGGGTCTTTTGGCGTTTTGGGCGGTGGCCACGGACCCTTTTTTTGGTTGGGCGGACGTCTCCTTGAGTGGCGGGTGGCGCACCCTTCCGCGCGCCGAGGTGAACGGTTTTAGATTCCATGGGTGCCGCGCTCTTCCCCGGTTTTGGGAAGGGTGCGGTGTTTGCTTTGACTGTCATTCTCCGTTCTGAGATTCATTTCGGTTTGGGAGACTGTTCCGTTACGCACCCTTTGCACAACACACCTACTAGGTTCCAACCGCTACTTCGCACGCGCCCGACTCAACTCCCTCTCAATATTTTTGCGAGTAGCCATCATCCTTGAAGTAATTGTTCCATGCAGCCAAGGCTGCTGCCCACCAGGGACCACCGCGGGCGGCCATGGAAAGGGTGTCATCTGATCCATCGGTTGTGGGAGCTTTATCACCATTAGCCCGCTGGCAGAAATCACATAAATAATTTGGCCCGTGGTGTCGAGCACCAATCTTGGCGCCACGGGAGGCTCCGGGTATGTGAGCACACTCAATTCTTCAGCAGTCATCAGCCGGGCACGAAGTGTCCCCTGTTGGGCGTCCCAAAATTCGATCGAGTCGCCAAGCGCGACAACCAGCACTTTGCCACCGGGACTGTAAGTAGCTCCGGGCACGCCTGTGTCATCCGCGGGGCTGAAATCCGGATACAGGTTTGTGTTTACGTAGTGGAGTCCAGAGTCGAAAAAGCCGACCGCCGACCCTATCTGGTTCGGCGGCGCGAAGACCGTTGCAAATTGACTCCCATTTGCATTCACCGCCAAATCATTCCAAAAAGACTCGCCGAAGGTCTCGCTTTGGACTGCGAATGTATTCGGATCAATGGAATACACTCCGCCACCGCTGTTGTTAATGCTTACCCCATAAATATGGCTTCCATCTGCCGATGCACGGATCACGTCGCCAGCCGTTTGGGTCAAAGAACTGAACGTTGACGTGGAAAGATCGAGCTCGGTTGGGTAAATGCTGCCTCCAAAAAGTACTTTATTGGAATTGGTGATGGCCATACCGAATCCGAATCCCTCAAAGCCTTTATTCCAATAAAGGAGCGTGGCCTGCGAGGGCTGAGCGGGATTCATCACCACGACATGCCCGTCATCCGACGCTATAACTAACTGCGAGCCATCCGGACTTAACGCCATCACTCCATAGCTGACCGCCGGCGTAGGTTGCGGCAAGGGCAGCGGAGCTTGCCACTGAAGGGTCGACGGATTCAAGACATCCACTTCCGTGGCCTTCAGCGCATAAATCAGGTTCCGGTGTGTGTCGTTTAACAACTGCAACAATCCCGACGCGGGAATAATCTTGGGGGCCGCATAGTAAGTTGCCGCTCCGTTGAGAGTTGATGATCCCAACGAACTGGACACTTCCACACTCACTGAACTCCCAGCGGTTCCATCGGGGGCATTTGCTTGCGCACCAAATAAGGCGCCGTATTCTAGGTCGGTAAGCGTCCCGACGTTGGAGGCAGCTCGTCCACCAATTGATACCTTTGGCGTCTCTGCCAGGTTCGGTTCAAAACTGGCGCTAAAGCCGTAACCAAACACATAGACTGGCGGGTTCCCGGTGGGCGGTAAAAGATTCGCGCTGAAACCAATCGTATCGACCCCGAAAGAAAATACGTCCGCGAATTCGTAGGTCAGTCCGGTTGTACCGATGCACTCAATATCCGCTGGACCCTGGTTAGCCGGCGGTGTGACGCTAAGATCCTGACCGTCGCTCAGCACAGGAATAGGCTCCCCTGCCAAGTAATAACTCGTCTGATTCAACGGGTTGGGTACACCTGGCGAGATTGGAAGCTTAGAGACAACCCCGGCAGGGAAAGCCGTAGGGGTAACCGAGCAATTAGGGCCCGCCATATTCGCATTTCGCCCTAATGGCCCCAGAAGATTGACGACCTGCACCGCACCGCCATTTGCCATAAACCCATGGCCCGTAGCGTCGGAAGCGAGCATTTTATCAGTAAGCCCTCCAGGAGCTCCCTGTCCAATGACGTATCCAAGAGCAGTAAAGGACTTGGGATCTACCTCCTCGATGATCGGCCCCATGTAGCTTACATAGAGCCGACTGTCGTCCTCGCTGAACTGAACCGTTCCAGCACTCGGGAACGCGCTGGGTATGGAGGTGTTATGCAGCCCGGTTAAAGAATTGTCGAGGAATGTGATCGAAATCCCAGACACGACCGCAATTTCGGATCCGTCCGAATTGATCGCCAGGCCTCGGACGCCCATGTTCGAAGGATCCGCTACAGGCACCGGAACAGACTGTACGCTGTCCGAATCTGAGCTATAGAGATAAAACTCGTCGAAGGCGAATGCCGCCCACTTGTGGTCTTTGCTGCGAGCGATGGTGTCTATGTTGTCCGGTACCGGCTGGGGAACTGGAAACTGACTGAATGTGTCCGTGTTCGAGTCCCATTCATATAGAGTTTGCCCAGCCTCGTAAATATTGTCTGAGTCGATCCCCTGCTCCTGGCCAATCATCAACACCTTGCCATTCGCTAACGCCACTACGTTCACAAAAAACAGTGACGGAGAAGTGCTCCCCGTGGGTGCGTAGGGATGCGACGTGATCGCCAGCGTGTCCTCATCCATAGTCAGAATCTGCTGCGCCGCGGTGCCCACCACCAAAGTGTTCCCATCGGCCATTTGATCCATGCCCCATGGCTGTTGCGCTGGAACTCGCGCCTGAACCGCGTAGGTCTGCCCGGAGAGTACGTCGATTTCGTTAAGGCCGGGATTCGAAACAAAGAGAAGCTGCCGAGCATCGTCATAAAAGCCATGGACCACCTGCCCGCCGACAGGATGATACGGCTCACGAACAGGCTCGCCCGTCACGCTAAGCGGCACATAATCGTCCACGATGATCTGCCCCGAGACTGCGTGGATGTGCATAGCTTGCTGCGCAATCGCAGCGTACGTCGCGGCGGAGAGAGTAACGTTAGCCGAATCGCCCGGCTGCACGGATGTCGACGCAGGGGACGCTTTCACTCCGCCGGGAAACTCTCCCACCGCAACCGTCACAGCCTTGGAAAAGCCGTTTTGCGCTTGCACGGAAACCTGAATCTGAGTCGTTCCGCCCTGCGCCAACGTCACCTTCGACGGGCTGACCGAGACCGTGAAAGTTGGGACTGACGGAGTCGGAGTGCCTGAGCTGCTTGAGCCGCCCGCGCCGCCACAACTCGATAGGAATACCATGCAGTGAGAAAGGACGACAGCCGTAGCAACAGCAGAAATCACCGCGGCCGCCGAAAAGCGACGTCGTTTCGGTATCATGTCAGTTTCCTAGGGAATTAAGTGCCGCATATTCTAATTATGGGGAGGCCTTGCGGCAAGCATATTTCGCCGGCGTGGCAACGCTCTGAGCGGAATCGCTTTACGAGCAGTACTTTACGAGCAAATTGGATTGGTGGTTATAGAGGTTCTAGCTTCTATGGGTGCCGCACCCTCCCCTGGGTTTGGGAAGGGTGCGGTCTTTGCTTTGCCGGCATGGTTCGCTGTGGGATTCATTTCGGTTTAGGGAGACTGTTCCGTTACGCACCCTTTGCCCAACCCGCAAAGGGTGCGGCACCCATAGAGGCAAAAGCAACCGCAAAGCAAAACAATCAACTGTAGTGCCAAGTATCTCTGGTGTTACGATTTCTCCTTGAATGGCAGCCCCCGAATCGAATCTTCAGCCAAAGGGTGCGCCACCCGCCGTTGTTTGGTGGTTTTATTGCGACTAAGTAAGGGGGCTACTGTGGAGGTCAATTATCTCGAGAGACGGGAATTCACAGTCGTATGCAGGGTGGTCGCCATCCTGCTTGGCGCGATCGAAATGTTATACCTGATCCTACGGTTCTCCCGGAGCTGGCACCTCATGGGGCCATACTCCCAATGCTTTGCGGTTATTCTGGTCACGAGCACTCCTCTCATCGCCATCCACCTACTTAAAAAGCAGCCAAACCCGTATATCATCGGTCTAACCGCATACGCGATGTTGTTCGCAGCCTGCTTTTTGTTATTTCCATTTGTTCCATGAGACTGGAAACGGAACTCTAGCCAGTCCCCTTTTTCTTATCCGTATGATCTTCCCCTACCAAATTCCCGGCGGATCGCCTAGCCGGTTAGGTAAGGGGTGAGAGAAACGGCGGGTGGCCGACCCTTCCACGCTGCCGAGTACAGGTTTTAGTTTCTATGGGTGGCGCACTCTTCCCTGGGTTTGGGAAGGGTGCGGAGTTTGCTTTGCCTGTCATCGTTCGCTCTCGGATTCATTTCGTTTTGGGAGACTGTTCAGTTACGCACCCTTTGCACAACCCGCAAAGGGTGCGGCACCCATAGAGGCGAAAGCAACTGCAAATGCAAAACAATAAACTGTAATGCTAAGTGTCTCTGGTGTTACGATTTCTTCTTGAATCGCGGCCTTCGAATCGAATCTTAAAAGGTGGAGGGAGAAGTTTTTTATTTTTGGATGTAAATAGATTGTTAGTGTTATATTATAATTGATAGGTAGTAATGTTTTTATATGTTTATTGAGTGTTGTTGTTAGTTTTTAGTTGTTTTTTTGTTTGTATGTAATGTTGTTTTGTAAGAAATTGAGTATGTTTGGTTTGTAGTTTTAAGATGTTAATTTTGAAGTTTGGTTTTTAGTTGGTTATGTTAAGAGTGTATTATAGTGTTATTGGTAAGAAAGGTTGTTAAAGATGAGTTTTTTGGTTGATGTTTTATAGTTTAAGTGGTTGGTAAGTTGTTTGTTTAATAGTATGAGTAAGTTAGAAGTTTTGTGTTGTGGATTTGAGAGTTTTGTGTTGTTTTTTTGGTGTGTGTTTTATTGTTGTAATGAGTTTTTTGATTGTGATAGTTTGTTTTATAGTTTTTATGTTAAGTGTGTAGAGAGTGAGATTTAAATAAATATTAGTTTTTTAATTTTAGTTAGATTGTATTGTATATTTGTGTAATTTGTGAGTTTTGTTTAGTGATTTTGTGTGTTGTTGGTGTTGTATTTTTTTTGATAGAGTTTTATTGTTAAAATTGAAAATTAAAAAATTAAGAGTGTGATGAGTGTTTTTTGAGATTAGATAGCAAGAAATGTAGAATAGAGCCTTTACCGGAATCCAAAATTGAACGATGTTCAATTTCGTATTTTGCTATCTCTCTCAGCTTCTTCCTTAGGCTCGGTAACCTCGATAGCTACCCGTACTGCTCCTTAAATTTCTCAATCGGACGCGCGGAGTTACCAAACTGTCTCTCCTGCGCGTATCGTTTTGCTGTCGGTATCCCCGCCTGAGCCCCCAAATGCTACATCTTCTATATGAACGCGATCCGCAATTCCACCTGACCGCCCGAAATAACGTGATGCCCAAGCACGCTGCTTCCTGAAATTACGGTCTGCGCGGCGATAATCGAATGCTCTCCAACCTGCACTTTGAGCAACTTGAACCAGATTATCGATCTTCACTCCTGTCGCGATCAGAGTCACGCCGAGCGACCTCTATCAATAGTCGTGTTCGCTCCAATCTCCACGGTCCCAATTTCCACCGTCCCAACCTGCGGAAATTTCCAATGCTTGCCCTCCCCATAAACGTATCCAAACCCATCCTCCCCGATCACAGGCGGGTGGCGCATCCTTGGGCCGAATGGAGGTTTTTAGCTAGGGGTGCCGCACTCTTCCCCGGGTTTGGGAAGGGTGCGGCCTATTGCCTTACTTCGCTCTCTCGGATTCATCTCAGCTTGGGATGGTGGTCAGACGCACCCTTTGCACAACCCGCGAAGGGTGCGGCACCCCTAGAGGCAAAAGCAACTGGAAAGCAAAACAATCAACTGTAATGCCAAGTATCTCTGATGTTACGATTTCTCCTTGAATGGCAGCCTTCGAATCGAATCTTCAGCGATAGGGTGCGCCACCCGCCGAAGGGTGCGCACGCGCGCGTTGTGACCAGCCTGAACGAGAACAATCCTGGACTCGCCTCGATTACGGCGCTTCGGCGAAGAGCTATTTACTGGTGGCACGACATGACCACAGATTCACCGGCAAAGAGCACGACGGTGAGAGCGAGGTTGGATAACTTCGAGGCTCGCTATTACGGCAGCGCGAGTCGGCCGCTTCATGTCTCCAGACTGGTACTAGAAGCCAGAACCAGTGCCTATCCAAGACTGGACGAGCGGCGAGCAGAGCTTCAACCTGTATGCTACGTGATGAATGAGCCCATTAGCGACGTTGATACAGAGGGTCAGGTACGCTCTGTGGCGCTGGCAGCGGCGGACACCATGTGAGATGAGCAACCGCAGGCAGCAACGAACCCACAGCAAACCGAGGCGGCCCAACAGAATACTTCAACCACGACAGAAGGCCCCTGCCGCAGAGCGAATCGTGCTTGGTGCTGAAGCTGCCGCCAACACTGTTGTTGGTCTTAAGAAAGGAATAGAAGGCGCTGCATCAGTTATTGTTGGCACTCTTGGCACTGAGACCGGAATCGGCGCTGGCGCGGCTATCCTTGGCGGATACGAACTGTATCAGGGGAGTGGGCAGCTGGAGACTGCGCTGCTACAAGGCGGCGCCGCGATCAGCTGGCAATACCACTGGCGTGGCAGACAAGACTGATCAGATCAGTGCGAAAACAAGCATAGTGGGGGCAGTCTTCACAAAGATAAACCATGGAGATTATCACGTCGGAGCTAAATATGCGGCCTTTGAAGGTGTATTTTCAGGTGCACTGACTGGCAGCCTTGTTAAGGGTACGATCAATACAATCGACACCGTTATGAATTTGAAGGATTTGTTAATAAAATGAAAATTAGAATCTGGGGACTCGTCGCATTCAATGTCACAGCCATGTATGTCATTTTCCAAGCCGCCAGCCCCAAGTTAACAACGACATTACTAATTATCTTGTTCTCGACGGACCTTCTTCTTGGAATGGTGTTCCGTCACTTTCCGTTGCCACGGGCAAGTTCCACCGGCGACGCTATGAGCGTGCTCGGCAGGTCAAGTTGGGATTGCTATATTCCGGTTCTAGGCGGCATGATCGGCATCCTTGTTGGCGTATTTGAGCTCTCGTGGAAGCTTTGTCTGGCTGGAATTATCGCAATTGCGATTGGCTTCGCGCGCATCTGGGCCAGAGGGCATACGCAGCAGGCAGTTCGGAGATAGGCTTTCGGGATTTCTTGCAGGTTGGTACACTGTCTCGCTCTAAAAAAAATCTAACGCTGTTCGATTTTTCGCCTATTTTTCGCCTATTTTCCGCTTTCTTTCATCTTCTTCGCCAAGCTCGGGCGGGTGGCCGACCCTTCCACGCTGCCGAGTACAGGTTTGAGGTTCTATGGGTGCCGCACTCTTCCCTGGGGTTGGGAAGGGTGCGGGGTTTGCTTTGCCTATCATCGTTCGCTTTGGGATCCATTTCGGTTTGGGAGAATGTTCAGTTACGCACCCTTTGCCCAACCCGCAAAGGGTGCGGCACCCATAGAGGCAAAAGCAACTGCAAAGCAAAACAATCAACTGTAATGCCAAGTATCTCTGGTGTTACGATTTCCCCTTGAATGGCAGCCCCGGAATCGAATCTTCAGCCAAAGGGTGCGCCACCCGCCCGTGAACCTAGACGTCGCAGGCTCATACAGTTGCCCACCATGATCGAGCTCGGAATGCAACAGATCACGAGAAATTATTCATTATTGGTCGTATTAGGAATTCTGGTGGTGTCGAGTTTTTTTCGCTTGGCTAAAGTTCTTACCGCGAAGACCCTTCGCTTCAGCCGATATCCTGGGGTTGTGCAGCGCAGAGGTGCCGAAGGAACAGCCTTTTATTACGAAAGCCAGCTAAAACGAAACGCAGCGGCTTCTGTCGGTGCATTGATGTTCATTGGCGCCATATGGGATTTAACCACACATCCGTGGACGGTATTCGGGTCGGCTATCGATCTATTTGTATCCGCGTTTTCTCTGATCATAGCCACTATTGCGGTCAAAGCGCGACCAATCGAAGCCAGCCAATCGACGGACCTAGATTGGTATGTACCCAGTGCGAGGGACCGCCTGACGGCTTCCCTGGGCCCGGGAGTCACCATAGCAATCGGGCTATGGATTTTGTTCGCAACTCTTGCCGGTCACAACTTTGGCTTTTGACACCCGGCGCCGCCCGACGCCGGGCGGGTGGCGCACCCTTCCGCGCGGGCGGAGTGGAGGGTTTTAGATTCTACAGGGTGCCGCACTTTCCCCGGGTTTGGGAAGGGTGCGCTGTTTGCTTTGCCTGTCATCGTTCGAAAAGGATTCATTGGTTTCGGGAGAATGTTCCGTCACGCACCCTTTGCCCAAGTCGCAAGGGGTGCGGCACCCATAGAGGCAAAAGCGACCGCAAAGCAAAACAATCAACTGTAATGCCAAATACCTCTGATGCTACGATTTCTCGTTGAATCGCGGCCTTCGAATCGAATCTTCAGCCAAAGGGTGCGCCACCCGCCTGAAGATTACGGTCCAGGTTGTGATTTCATTTCTTCGGTGAAAGATGCGTTTTGATCAGAGGCGCACAAGTCATGAACAATATTGACACTCGAAAATACCTAATAGCATCGATGGGTCTAACAATCGTCCCGATTGCAATTGCGGGTGTCGTCTTTCATCTGAGCTTGATTTTTATAATTGTTCCGGCGCTATTCGTTCTTATCGCCACCGTCTATTTTGGTAAGGGCCTATACCCTCGCCGACGGTCAGTCAAAAGTAGCTTTTGGGCTTTCATTTTACTGAGCCTGATCTTTTTAATAAGGCGGTGCGATCCACTTTTTCGTCGTGTCAGTGTCTGAAGGGCGGCGATGGAGTGATTTGTTGTACCTTATATTCCCTGGCGTAATGGTTCCGTATTTGCTTTGGTTTGCTTTCAAAAATCGAGCGGAAGGACTACGAAATCTGGCTCTTGAACCAAACCACGAAGCGAACCGCATCGCGTAGGCAGCGACGTCCTGGTCGCGCATGGTCTCTGCAGCTAGGCGGGTGGCGCACGCTTCACGCCGAAGTGAAGACTTAGCTTTTATGGGTGCCGCACTCTTCCCCGGGTTTTGGAAGGGTGCGGCCTTTGCCTTACTTCGCTCTCTCGGATTCATCTCAGTTGGGGATGGTGGTCAGTTACGCACCCTTTGCACAACCCGCAAAGGGTGCGGCACCCCTAGAGGCAAAAGCAACTGCAAAGCAAAACAATCAACTGGAATGCTAAGTATCTCTGATGTCACGATTTCTCCTTGAATGGCGCCTTCGAATCGAATCTTCAGCGATTGGGTGCGCCACCCGCCCATCCTAGGGTAAGTCAACATTCTGATGATTCAGTTAATTGGACAATACTCACTCCGGGAAAGAGAAGTTCAAAATGAAATCGAGAGGTAACGTCACCAAGATGAACGGTGAGCAGCTGTTCCTTCAAGCCGAACGGCACGAAGAGAGTGGGAATTCGCGGACCGCGTTCACGTATCTGCGTCGCGCGGCAAGATTGGGCCATGCTATGGCTCAAACCAGCCTGGGCAACTTTTATTCTTCAGGAAAAGGGGTGAGGAGAGATCCCAACCAAGCAGCCCATTGGTACAAAAAGTCGTACAGGAACGGCTATAGAGATGCTGCGCTAAATCTTGCGATAGACAGAAAAAATGAAGGTAATTTCAGATCCGCGATCGTTTGGTTTAAAAAGGCCATTGCGATGAAGAGTGGAGATGCATTTGTTGAACTTGCAAAAATATATGCGAGTCGGAACGGTGGCCGGAAGGCAGCGATTGATTTATTGACGCAGGCTCTACGCTTGGGCAGGGATGACATTAGCGGGGCCGTCAAAGAGCAGGCTCATTTTCTTCTTAAGACTTTTCGCAAAGCAGGGTACTGACAAACTCGATAATTTTCGAATTTTAAGAAAACACCGGAACGACAGTAGAGACAGTACAGACGACCTTTCTGTCTTCACAGCGACCGCGTCTGCGATGTCGGCGAGATGCAAGTTTACCAATAGACCGACGCCCAAATTCCTTAACCAACGACCCGCACATTTCTTCTCTTTAGGCCGCTCCAAAGAAAATCTAACACCGTTCGATTTTTCGCCTATTTTCCTGTTCTTTCATCCTCTTCGCCAAGCTCGGCAACCTCGACAACCATCCATACTGGCGGGTGGCCGACCCTTCCACGCTGCCGAGTACAGGTTTGAGGTTCTAGTATGGGTGCCGCACTCTTCCCCGGGTTTTGGAAGGGTGCGGTTCCTTTGCCTTACTTCGTTCTCTCTCGGATTCATCTCAGCTTGGGATGAGTGGTCAGTTACGCACCCTTTGCACAACCCGCAAAGGGTGCGGCACCCCTAGAGGCAAAAGCAACTGCAAAGCAAAACAATTAACTGTAATGCCAAGTATCTCTGATGTTACGATTTCTCCTTGAATGGCAGCCTTCGAATCGAATCTTCAGCGATAGGGTGCGCCACCCGCCTAGCAAGATGGCAGCGCCATCGGCCGCTTCATGTCTCCACTGATTCGCGAAGCCAGAACCGAATGCCTTACTTGGAATTGGACAATCCGAAGAGTCAATCTTTACGCCTTCGTCATGGACGACTTTTTAGCACGTATCCTGACGGGCATCCCGCCCTGTGGCGTCGGAGTGACAGCTCAAATGCGACTCAGCGATTCAACGGGTAACGATACGCGTGCATTGGCAAGGAGGCCCAATCAGAATACTGTTCAAACGAAGGCATCTTGTCAGCTTTCGGATCGCAAATGGTATTGAAGTGCAGCCAAGTCTATTGGTGTCAAAGCGGCCGAAGGCAACGCATCTGGATTGTCGGCGTTTTATCGTTCTGAGACTGAGTGGGCGATTTACGGCTGTGGTGGGGCCTACTCAAAGTCATGGTACCGCAGGCCGCAGGCAAAATTGCAGAGTATATGAAAGACCGACGAGTGTCGTGCGGGTCGAGCATTACTGATTATCGCTCACAAGGTTATTTCAACATTGTCAAACGGGAGCTAAATTAGCTATGCACGATGGTGTGTTTCAGTGCTCTCACGGGTACCCTTGTTAAGGGTACAACTTGTGATCATCTGACACCATGATGGATTTTAGGCGATTTGGTCGAAATGAAAATTTCATTCTGGGGACTCATTGCGTTAGTGCTCTCGATTATGGGCGTCAGCTCGAATGCGAGAGTTGCGATCTAACAGAAAGCGCGAATAATCATGTGGGTATTTTTAACTAACATACTTATCGCAATGGTCTTCCGTTTTTCGCGCCCGTCGCGGGCAAGTTCTATTGACAACCCTATCAGCTTGCCTCGCTGAGATTGGTTTCGCTATGGCTCAGTCCTAGCGGCATAATCTGATTTTCGTTGGGTATTTGAGTTTTCGTGGAGCTTTGTTTCATTGGACGTGTCGCAATTGCGCTTTCGGTTATGGCGCATCAGCCAGTGGGCTGCGCAGCAGCCAGTTCGAGGCAGGCATTAAACAATGTGCCTAAGAGTACAAATAGCATCTCTGACCAGATGGGCAGACAAAGGACAAGATCAAACGCACGATGCAAGCGTCCTGTACTGGCCCCGAGCGCCAGAGAGTTTGGGCACTCGTATCCGGCTGCGATAACACGCAGGGATGTTCGACGGGTGGCACACTCTTCCGCGCCGAGCTGAACGCTCTTGCTGCGGTCTTTGCTTTGTCTCTCTCTGTCGGCTCCCGAACTGGTGCCCCCAATCTCACAATTTGGCCATACTAAACCGTGAGAAACGAGACGCGATCGCGATTCTTTTAGACAAAACAATTACTACAACCATAGGATGCCCTATCCGGCCAGACGGGCGGCATCTTTGGTATCAGCCCGATAGCATTACAAACAGACTGATGCGCGATATTCTTACCCAACGCCCGCCATTTCTCGTGCTTGTCACTCAAAAAAAATCTAACGCTGTTCGATTTTTCGCCCTATTTCCCCATCTCTTTCAGCTTCTTCGCCAAGCTCGGCAACCTCGACAACCACCCATACTGCTCCTTAAATTTCTCGATCGGACGCGCCGGAGTCCCCCAAACCGTCTCTCCCGCGCGTATCGTTTTCCCCGTCGGGATCCCCGCCTGAGCCCCCAAAATCGCTCCATCTTCTATATGCACTCGATCCGCAATTCCCACCTGACCGCCCGAAATCACGTGATGCCCGAGCACGCTGCTCCCTGAAATTCCGGTCTGCGCCGCGACAATCGAATGCTCTCCAACCTGCACATTATGAGCAACTTGGACCAGATTATCGATCTTCACTCCATTCGCAATCCGGGTCACTCCGAGCGACCCTCTATCAATAGTCGTGTTCGCTCCAATCTCCACGTCGTCTCCAATTTCCACCGTCCCCACCTGCGGAAATTTCCAATGCTTGCCCTCCCCATACACGTATCCAAACCCATCCTCCCCAATCACCGCTCCCGAATGCACCACAACTCTCTTTCCTAATTTCACTCCCCGATACAACGTCACCCTCGGATGCAAACTGCTCCCCTCCCCCACCACACACCCCTCCCCCACATACCCCCACGCCCCCACCTCCGCCCCCTCCTCCACCACCGCCCCCGCCTCCACCACCGCATACGCCCCCACCCTCGCACTCCTCGCCACCCTCGCCCCCGCCCCCACCACCGCCGTCGCGTGTATCCCCGCCTCCACACGCGTGCCTCCCTCCAACCACGCCGCCGCCTTCGCGAATCCTAGCTTCGCCCCCTCCACACGCACCACCGTCTTCCCCTCGAACACCACTCCCGCCCCCGCCACCACACACTTCGCCCGCGACGCCCGCGCCCTCGCCGCGTTCTTCTCCCCCTCGCAATACACCAACTCCTCCTCCCCCGCCTCCTCCGGCCCCGCGATCCCCCTCACCCTCACGCTCGCGTCCCCTCGCACACCCCTCCCAAATACTCCGCCAACTCCCCCGCCGTCCTCCCCGCCCTCGCCTCGCTCACCATCCCCTCCTCCTCTCCCTCTCCTGCTACACTCCCGCGCTATCTCCCTCTTCCCGCTCACTCGCTCTGCCTCGCACTCACCGCCCCTCGTACAAACTCCTCTCCCCCGGCCTCCGCGTCTTCCATCTCTTGTGCACCCACAGCCACTGATCCGGCCTCTCCCTCACAAACTGCTCGATCACACTCGTAAACCTCGCCGTGTTCTCCCGCACATCACGCTCTTCATCGCCGCTCCGCACTAACTCGACCGCCAGCTCAAACCTCAGCACATACTTCCTCTTTCCCTCATCCCAATATGCATACCCCGGCACTACGTTGGCATCCGTCCGCAGCGCAATCCTTGCCAACCCCGCCGTTGTACACGCTTCGATCCCGAAGAAGGGCACGAACACTCCTTCCTCCAGCGAGGTGTTCTGGTCCGCCAGGATCCCGATCACTCCGCCGGCGCGCAGGGTCCGCAAAATCGCCCGCGCCGAATCACCCTTATCAACCACTTTGCATCCCGACAAGCGCGCGATAACCATTCACCAGCGTATCCACGCGCGCATTTTTAATTGGCCGCGCCAGAAAGTCGCACGGATACCCATATAGCGCATGAGCGAACGACGACAGTTCCCAGGGCCCCATGTGCCCGGTTAGAAACAGCACTCCCTTACCGCGCCCCAGCGCGCGCAAATAGTTCTCGTGACCCTCAATTTCGATCACTTTTTCTATATTTTTGCGGTTGTACTTCGGAAACTGGCTGAACTCCGCACCCATCCATCCAACATTGCGAATCATTTTGGAGATCACGGCTTCGCGCTGCGCTGGAGTCCACTCCGGAAAGGCCAACTTCAAATTCACTTCTGCCGCGTGCTTCAGTGGAGGCCGCAGGTGGTACGCAATCCGCATCATGCTCGCTGCGACCGCTCGCGCCATGCGCCGCGGCATCAATCCAAATCCCTTTAGCAGCGTCCAGGCAGCAAAATATTCAAGCTTTTCGCGCATTCGCGGCCCATTTTGTCACACTCACATTCGAACTGCCCACCATTCCAGAATGGCTCATAGCCGCATCCACGCATTCGCTTGGCGCGCAGGTCTGCTAGACTTCGGCTGATTTGAAGAAATATTCCGCCAATTCGCATGGAGGCTCGAACTGGCCCTCGTTTCACCCGCTCGAGCTCCTTGCGGTCCTCTTCACTCTCGCCGTCGCATTCTTCACAAAACTTGGCGCCATTGGCCTCACGGGTCCGGATGAGCCGCGCTATGCGTGGATCGCTCGCGCCATCGCTGAGACCGGAGATTGGGTTACGCCGCGGCTTTATGGCCAGCCCTGGTTTGAAAAGCCTGTCCTTTACTACTGGCTGGCCGGCCTCGACTTCAAATTCATCCACTCTGCCGAATGGGCTGCGCGGCTTCCCTCCGCGTTCGCCGGACTCCTCACCGCGCTCGCTCTCGCCTACTGCGCTCGCAAATACTTCAACAGCTCCGCCGCTCTCGCCATACTTCTCATTTTCCCCACCACCGTCGCCACTCTCTCCATGTCCCGCGCTGCTACTCCCGATATGCTCCTCACTTGCTCGCTCACCCTCGCCATGCTCTTCGCCGCCGACTACTTTTCAGCGACGTCCATCCTCCACCCCGCCCCCTCCAGCCCCCTTAGCACCACTCCGCCTCTCCTTCTCTTTGGCGCCGCCATCGCGCTCGGGACGCTGGCCAAGGGTCCAGTTGCGCTGGTGCTCGCCGGCGGCGCGCTTCTGCTTTGGTCGGTCGTCAGCGGACACTGGCGCGGCCTGCTCATTTTTGTACGTCCCGCCGCGCTCGTCGCGTTCTTCATGGTCGCCACGCCCTGGTATGCGCTTTGCGCGGCGCGTAACCCCGATTTTCTCCGCGTCTTCTTCCTTCAGCACAACTTCGAACGTTACCTCACCCCCGTCTTCCGCCACACGCAGCCATTCTGGTTCTTCGCTCCGATCACACTCCTCGCGCTGCTTCCTTGGTCGCCGTTGCTGCTGCTCCTCATTCCCGACGCGCTCCGGCTCACTCGCTCCTCGGCTCGCTCGGCCTCCCGCCACTCGCCCGGGCTTTTCTTCGCCTGCTGGGCAGTTTTCCCGCTTCTCTTCTTCAGCTTATCCCAATCCAAACTTCCGCCTTATATCCTTCCCGCCATCCCCCCGGCCTCCTTAATTCTCGCCGCCGCCCTCGCTCGCAGCCTGCGCACCCACTCCCGCCAACTCAAGTTCCTCCTTCTTTCCCTTGGGGCCGCCTCCGCCGCTTTCGGCCTCGTCTTCCTTCTCCGCACTCCCGCGCGCCTCCTCGGCGCCGACACTGCTCCGGTCGGCCACGCCTACGGCTTCTGCTTCACCGCGCTGATCGGCGGCGCGTTCGTTTCCGCGCTCGCACTGCTTCGCAAACTCCGCGCCAGCTTCGTTTCCTCCGCGCTCACCACCGCTGCGCTCGCGCTCGCTGCGCTCATTACAATTCTCCCGCGCCTGGATGCGTCGCTCTCCGCGCGCACGGCTGCCTCCGCGGTCGCTTCACTCCACCCACAAATTTTCCATCTCAATCGCTCCACCGAATTCGGTCTCGATTTTTATCTTCACCGCGAACTCACCGAGTGGTCCGATGCGCAAGAAGGCTCCGCTACGATTGTTGCCGGTCCGGCGGGTCTCGAGATTCCACGCACACATCGGGTGATCCTCCGGGTGGAATCGTCGAAGATTTACATAATCCTCATCGAGTAGATCGGCCGTAAGCACAGGCCGGCGGCACTGGTGCATCAGTTTGGACAAATTGATGCACGGTGCATCAAATCAGAAAAACTGATGCGCGAGACCTGAACGCGAAATTCAAAATGGGAACCTTCAGACAACTTCTACGGCGAATCCTGTAGAACAATTTCGCAAATACCGTATCCCTCTTATCTCGAGCAACCTTTCGCGCAAAACTTATATAAATCCGATTCCAAATTACCGGGGCTATTACTCCGCGCGGCAGTTCCAGACTCTACTGAAATCGCGCAGACTTCTGCACGAAGCCAGCCTCTTAGCTCATATTTCTTCTATGTTTTGACGTCGCCCGCAGCTTCAAAACTCACGCGTCTCAGATTTGGCACGCCATTTGCATTCTTGTCTGCGTAACTTGGGTGATTGGCAGCTCGGATTCAGCAGTTTCGTGCAGTTTCGTGATCGGCAGCGCAATATCCCAGAACTCGGCCAGCGCTCCGTCACCAAAACTCTAAAAATCTAAATCGGAGGCGAAATTGAAATGAGCAAGAGCTCCTTAGTATTGGTGTGCGCGTTGCTTCTCACTTGCGCGAGCAACGTTTCCGCGCAGAGTTGGGTCGCTACCTCTACCCAGGCCGTAGGTCCCGCCCTTCTGAATGCAACGTCACAGGGCGCCTTGCCTGATTCGACTCCTATCCACGTCAACGTCGCGCTGCAGATTCAAAACCGCGACGCGCTTACGCAGTACATCGCTGCGGTTAATGAGCCGAGCAGCCCGCTCTACACTCAGGAACTCGAACCCGCGCAATTCACAGCGGCGTACGCTCCCTCTTCCGCGCAGGTGCAAGCCGTGGTCAGCTATCTTAAAGGCGCAGGTTTTACAAACGTAGCGCCGGAAGCGAACAATCTAATGATTGCCGCCGACGGCAACGTCGCTTCGGTGCGCAAGGCATTCAACACACAAATCGGATCTTATCTGCTGGGCGGGAAATCAATCTTCGCCAATCAAACTGCCGCGCAAATTCCAGCGCAATTCGAGGGAATCGTCGGATCGGTGCTTGGCCTCAACAACGGCGGCGTAATGACGTTCCCCATGGCCGTGAACGCGGTCAGCTTGCCGAATTTCCCGGGCTCCTATCGCCCGGCGAATCTCTGGACCGCCTATGACGTCGCCTCCACTCCCACCGGCTCGAAGACTCCCATTGCCATTTTTGCGGAAGGCGATGTGACTGGCGTGATCAGCGATCTTCGGCTCGCCGAGACCAACAACAAGCTGACCAAGGTTCCGGTCACCGTCGAGACCGTTGGCATCGCCAGCACCGACACATCGGGCGCCGACGAATTCGACATGGACACTCAATATTCCACCGGTATGGCCAACAACGTTTCGCACCTCTACATCTACGCGACCACTTCGATGAGCGATTCGGATATTGCCCTGGAATTCAACCGCTTCGCCGCGCAGAAGCTCGCGCGCGCCGGCAGCGCTTCCTTCGGTCTCTGCGAAGTCTTTGCGTACCTCGATGGCTCCATGCTTGCCGACGACAACAGCTTTCTTGAAGCCGCCGCGCAAGGTCAGACAGTGTTCGCATCGAGCGGTGATACAGGTTCTGCCTGCATCGTTGGCACTGGCGAGAACGGCGTTCCTGGCGAAGGAATTCCGATGGTCGAATATCCCGCTTCCTCGCCTTACGTGATTGGCGCGGGGGGCACAACTTTGGTCACCAATGCGGATGGCAGCTACGACACCGAAATTAGCTGGTACGCAGGTGGCGGCGGCCTCAGCCAATTCGAGCTTTCCGGCTATTGGCAGACGCCGGTGAACACGCTCTCGACGGTTGGCAAGGGCGTGCCCGACGTGGCCATGGACGCCGACCCGAACTCCGGCGTGTATATCTGGCTCGACGGAACCGAGCAGTGCTGCTACGGCGGCACAAGCCTCTCCTCGCCACTCTCACTCGGTGTCTGGGCGCGGCTGCAGAGCTCGCACGGCAACAAGCTCGGCTTCGCGGGACCCGTTCTTTATAACGGCGCAGTTGGACTGCCGAGTCCCGCATCTCCGGCTGGATTCCATGACATCACGGTTGGGGCGAACGGCCTCTACACCGCGTTGCCGGGCTACGACTACACCACTGGCCTTGGCACGTTCGATGTGGCGGCTATCAACGCAGCAATCAAGAAGTAGCGGCGCAGATTGAAGCGAAATAGCTTTTGGGCCATGACAACAAAAAGCGGGAGCCATTTCGGCTCCCGCTTTTATTTTTAGCCCCTCGGAAGCCGTGGAACGCCTTACCGCTTCTGCGCCACCATAAATAGCGTTTGCCCCATTCCCATTCGCTCCTTGAAACGCTTCACGTGATGCGCTCCAAACGCCTTATCCAGTAACTGATTTACCTTCGTCGAATTCACAATCCGCAGGATTCCGCGATGACCCTTGGGCTCGAGTGTCGTCGTTTGAACCACCAGGAAATACGGCCGCGCCAAATCCTTCAGCTCTTTCATCGAATTCCAGTGCCGGATGTGACCCGGATCCGGCGCGATGTCCTCGCGCCGGTCACATACAAATTTATTGTGTGTAGCGATCAGGAGCCATCCATTCGGCCGCAATAGCTCAGCCACGCGGCTCATAAATCTCTGTTGATCCGGAATGCAGAAAAGGGTTTCGAGCGTCACCGCCGCATCAAACCGGCCCAGCGGCAGCCCAACTTTGAAAATGTCGCCGGAGATGAACTCGACACTCGGTTCTCTTCGCTTGGCCGCTTCGATAATCTCGATCCCGAGATCGACGCCGGTCACCTTGCCGAAGCTCTTCAGCTTGCTGCTCAGCCAGCCGGTCCCGCATCCAATTTCCAGAATTCGCGCGTGAGACAGCTGCAGACGCTCCAGCCAGTCCAGGATTTCGTACATCCTGCGAAACGAGGCTTCATCGATCATCGCCTCGGGCTGGCGAAACTTGGAATTCCACTCGTCCCAATGGGTGGCCTCGGATACCTGGGTATTCATAGCGACTCTCCCAAGCGCATTCGCGACAAGGCGGCCCGAGTCGTCCCTCGAGTTAGGATGAAATTGGTGAGAGCTTGTGCGAAAACCCAGCTTGAACAGAGGGGTTGAACGGTGCGACCGGGAAAGGGCCCTGCGAATCCGTGCTTTTTGCTATTGTAGGCCGCGGCGCGCCGGTTGGCGTTTTGAAGTATCAAATGGATAAACAGGACGGTGCTTAAAGTGCAATTCCCGCACCTTCCGGTTCAAGCTGGCAAGGGGCTTATCAGAAGCGGCTTCCTGAGGTTGGCACCATGAAAATTCTGATCACCGGCGGCACAGGCCTGGTGGGCACGGCCCTGACCCAGAAGCTCCGCGCGCGCGGAGATACGGTTGGTTATTTTGTTCGCGGACAGAAGCCCGTGCGCCCCGACGACGTACCCTGGAATCCTTCCACGGGCGAAATGCAACTCGACCGAGTGGAAGCGGTTGACGCCATCGTGAATTTAGCCGGCGCTTCCATTGGCAACGGCCGCTGGTCCGACAAACGCAAAAGGGAACTGGTCGAAAGCCGAGTGGACCTCACCCGAAATCTCATCGCGAATCTCGCCCGCCTCCACAAACCTCCTCACACTATCGTTTCCGCATCCGCTGTCGGTTATTACGGCGACCGCGGCGACGAGACCCTCACCGAGCAGTCCACCGCCGGCAACGACTTCCTCGCTCAACTCGCCAGCGATTGGGAAGGCGCGGCCATGAAAGGCGAGGAATTGGGCGCACGCGTCGCTATCATGCGCTTTGGGATAATCGTTTCCAAAAAAGGCGGTGCTCTGCCTCGCATGCTCTTTCCGTTTCGGATGGGCGTCGGCGGCAAGCTAGGCTCCGGCAAGCAGTGGATGTCCTGGGTCGCTTTGGACGACATCACCAGCGCCATCATGGTCATTCTCGATAACCCATCCTTGCGCGGCCCAATGAACCTCACCGCACCGAATCCCGTTCGAAACATCGAATTCACGAAGGCATTAGGCAAGGCTCTTCATCGGCCCACCATTTTTCCCGTTCCCGCCTTCATCCTGAAAACCATTCTTGGAGAAATGGGCGAATCGCTCCTGCTCTCCAGCCAGCGGGCAATTCCAGAAAAACTCTTACGCGCGGGGTACACGTTCGAGTTTCCTGAACTGGATGGCGCGCTTCAGCGGGTGATTGAAGAGAGCTAGGGACCTATAAAGAGAAGGGAATCGCAGGGGATGGCGGGGGAGATATCTACAGATCCAATTGCTCAAGCAACGCTTCAATATTGCTAGCGTCCACCAAGAGTTCAGGCCGGCCTTTGGCTAGGTCCTCTACTTCATCAAACGCCTTGAACAGCCTCATTTTTGCTACCGCATATTCCTCAGTGCCCGAAATTGCACGTCCAAAGCGCTTCTTGTACTCCTCCGATGCGCTCGGCTCTACAAAGACCTGAATCGTAAACATCGTTTTCCGGTCGACCGATACGTAGTACTTGTACAAATTTCCCTGATCGCCGGCCTTCTTCACCGGCAGCACTTCGTAAAATTGATATTGGTATACCACTCCCGTCGCAGAAGAGTAGGTCTTGATGCGACGCACGGTCTCAGGCGCAGGCATGGCCCGAGATTATTCAGGCCCCTAGGCCTCCTGTCAATGCCGCTTTCTTTTGCTTGACCGTTCCCTAATTCCCCCGGATAATCTTATAGCTCCGGGCGTATCTAGTTGCAGGCGTTGAGGATGGCGGGACAACCGCCTATAGTACTTTTATCATCCATAGAAGCGAGCGGTTCACCTGTGGTTCATCCGGGAGTAATGCATCCGAGCGCCCAAGTGAGCCGAACCGCACAGTGCCGCATCAATAAGGAGCAGGACCGAAAATCCGTCTCAAGGGCTAGTTTGGCGAGCCCTGAGACTTTCTAGATTATGTTCGAATCTCTTATGACATCAGGGTCCGGAGGCCGAGGTGAAGCGTCAGCGGCCGCGACCGCGGTTGTAAGCGTTCGTAGTATCGATGGACTTGTAGAGCGAGCTATCAATCGCACGCGCGATTGGCTGCTCAAAGCCCAATTCCAGGACGGCTATTGGTGGGGCGAGCTCGAGGCCGACACCACTCTCGAATCCGATTACATCCTCTTCCTGAAGGTTGTCGCTCCCCACGAAACGCAAAAGATCGAGAAAGCTGCCAACTACGTCCGTAAACATCAACTTGAAGACGGCGGCTGGAACATTTTTCCCGGTGGCCCGTCGGAAGTTAACGCCACGGTAAAGGCTTACTTCGGTCTGCGCCTCGCTGGCGATTCCGCCACAGCCACTCACATGCTACGGGCGCGAGAACGCGCTATCGCCCTCGGCGGCCTGGAAGGCACCAATTCCTACGCGCGAATTTATCTGGCGCTCGCCGGGGTTCTGGATTGGAATCTCGCCCCAGCGATCCCGCCAGAGATCATGCTGCTGCCGCGCTGGCTCTTCATCAACAGCCTCGAAATGTCCTCATGGACGCGCGCCATCGTCATTCCTCTATCAATTCTATTCGGCACCAAGCCCAAGTGGCCCGCCGCTAACGGCATCACTATCGACGAGCTTTTTGGCAACCGCGAACGCGCCCGCAAAGCTTTTAAGTGGGACAAAAAGCTGTTCTCCTGGCGCAATTTTTTCCTGGCCGGCGACGCGCTCATGAAGGGCTACGAGCGCCTGCCTTGGAAGCCGTTCCGCAATTTGGCCATCAAGCGCTCGAAGGAATGGATGATTGAGCACCTGCAGCGCAGCGAGGGCCTCGCCGCCATTTACCCGGCGATGGCCAACTCGGTTTTTAGCTTGCTGGCGCTCGGTTCCAGCGTGGACGATCCGCTGGTAAAGCAGCAAATCGCCTATCTCAACGCGCTCGAAATAGAAGAGGAAGATTCGCTGCGCCTCCAGCCGGCACTTTCACCGGTCTGGGATACGGCGATCGCCATGGTCTCGCTCGCCGAAGCAGGGCTTGATCCGCGTCATCCGGCGCTCATTCGGGCAGCAAAGTGGCTCCTCGACCTTCAAATTACCGGCGGCGGCGATTGGCAGATCAAAAATAAAGAAGGCGAATCCGGCGGCTGGGCTTTCGAATTTCGGAACGATTTCTTTCCAGACGTCGACGACACGGCTTTCGTGCTGATGGCTCTGGCGCGGCTTAGCTATCCCGATCAGGAGCAAATGAACAAGGCCATTACCAAAGCCTTGTCCTGGCTGCTGAGCATGCAGAATCGCGACGGCGGATTTGCGGCGTTCGACCGCGATAACGACCTCACCCTGCTGAATCAAATTCCGTTCGCGGACCACAACGCCATGCTCGATCCGTCCACCGCGGACGTTACTGCCCGTGTGATCGAATGTTTAGGCAAGCTCGGCTGGTCCAGTGATCACCCGGTCATCAAGAACGCAATGAACTTCTTGCAGGAGGATCAGGCCAACGACGGTTCGTGGTATGGGCGCTGGGGCGTCAACTACGTCTATGGCACGAGCGGCGTTCTGCGCGCCATGGAAGCCCTGAAGCTCACCGAAACACCGGAGTGTGCGCGCGCCCGCGATTGGCTGCGCGCTACGCAGAATACCGATGGGGGCTTCGGTGAGAATTTGCGTTCCTACAACGATTCCAAGTGGCGCGGCCGCGGGCGCAGTACCGCCTCGCAAACTGCCTGGGGCCTCATCGGCCTCCTCGCCGTTTGCCCGCCCACGGATCCAGCCGTCACCGCGGCAGTTCGTTACTTAACTAAGACCCAAAATGAAGACGGCACCTGGGATGAGAGCGAGTTCACGGGCACTGGTTTCCCCGGCGTCTTTTACCTTAAGTATCACCTGTACCGGATTTCTTTCCCGCTCTACGCGCTGGCGCACTATCGTAATCTGAAGGATGGCCTGCCGGAGTTCAGTGCATTTAAATCCGGCTCAAAAGGTTTCAAGTTCCGCGAAATTCATCGCGACAACTAATTCATAATTCGCATTCATTGGAGAAATAAATGAGATTTCCGCTTAGCCTCACCGCGAACCTGACCGGCTACCTTGCCGGCAAAACTATCCGCGGCGAAAAGAAGTTTCCCCTGGTAATGATGCTCGAACCGCTCCACGCCTGCAATCTCACCTGCACCGGCTGCGGCCGCATCCGCGAATACAAGAGCACCATCAACGAAATGCTTACCGTCGAGCAGTGCCTTGCTGCTCTCGACGATTGCGGCGCGCCGATCGTTTCGATCTGCGGCGGCGAACCAATGATCTATCCTGAGATCGGCCGACTGACTTCTGAAATTCTCGCTCGCAAAAAGAACATCTACCTCTGCACCAACGGTATGTTCATTCGCAAGCGCCTCAACGAATTCAAGCCCACCTCGCGCTTCTTCTTCAACGTTCACCTCGATGGGCTCGAGAAGACACACGATCTCTGCGTTGAACGCGACGGCGTCTTCCGCGAAGCCATCGAAGGAATCAAAGCGGCCAAGGCTTCCGGCTTTCTGGTCTGCTCGAATACGACCATCTACAAGGAAACCGACCTCGAAGAAATCGCCGAACTCTTCGAGTTCTTGCGCACCTTGGGCGTCGATGGCTACATGATGTCCCCGGCGTATTCTTATGCCGCGGTTCAGACCAAGGACATCTTCATGTCCCGCGAAGAAGTGCGCGAAAAATTCCAGCGCGCCAGCCAGCTCCTTGAAGACTTCAACATCATCACTTCGCCGATTTATATGGAATATCTGCGCGGCGAACGTGAGCTGGAATGCACCGCCTGGGGCAATCCGACCTACAACCCACGTGGTTGGAAGGGCCCTTGCTACCTGATGACCGATGAACACCACGGCACGTTCCAGGAGTTCATCAACGAGACTCCGTGGGAGAAATACGGCCGCGGGCGCGATTCGCGTTGCCAGGACTGCATGGTGCAGTCTGGCTACGAGCCTTCCGCGGTTCTGGGCGGCAACAAGAAGCTCGGCGACACTTGGAAAATGCTGAAGTGGCAGCTCTCGGGCCGCATGGGCGGCGCCAAGGGTAAGGTCCGCGGCGGCGAAAACGGCCACGCCAAGGAAAACGGCCCCTCCAATCCCTACACCACCCCTTATCCGCCGCAGCCGCAGAAGGAAGAAGTCTTTCGCATTCTATGAAGTCGCTGGTTACCGGCGCCAACGGCTTCGTTGGCAGTCACCTGGCGCGCCGGCTAATTTCCGCGGGCGATTCGGTTCGAGTCCTCACCCGCCCGCAGTGTCAAACCGCCGCCCTATCTGGCCTTGAGGTAGAGTGCGTCGAAGGCGACCTGCGCGACCCCGCTTCGCTGGCTCGCGCCGTGGACGGTATTGACCGCGTCTTCCACGTCGCCGCCGACTATCGGTTGTGGTCCCGTAATCCCCAGGAAATTTACGAAAGCAACGTCACCGGCACCCGCAATCTCCTCGAGGCTGCGCAGCGCGCTGGTGTTGGGCGTTTTATTTACACGGGAACTGTCGCGACTGTGGCTGTCGAACGCCCACAGCATCCGGACGAGCGCACCGAATCGAAGCTCGATGAGATGATCGGCCACTACAAGCGTTCTAAATGGCTCGCCGAGCAGGAAGTTCTGAAGGCCGCAAAAGGCGGCGCCTCCGTAGTCATCGCCATGCCCACCACACCGGTCGGCCCGGGCGACTGGAAGCCCACTCCCACCGGGAAACTCATTGTCGATTTCCTCAAGGGCCAAATGCCTGGCTACGTTGATACGGGCCTTAATTTTGTCGCTGTGGAAGACGTCGCCGAAGGGCACCTGCTCGTCGCTGAGAAGGGTCAAGTTGGCGAGCGCTACCTCCTTGGCGCGGAAAATCTCACACTCAAACAGCTCCTCGACTGCCTCGCTTCCATCACTGGCAAAAAGCCGCCGCGGCTGAAGATTCCTCACGCGGTCGCTCTCGGCTTTGCCTACGCTGAAAATACTTATTCGCGAATCCTTCGCCGAACTCCGCAAATTCCCGTCGAAGGCGTAAAAATCGCCCGCCATTTCATGTTCGTCGAATGCTCCCGTGCCGCGCGCGAGCTTGGATTTTCGCCCGGACCCGTCCGAGGCGCACTGGAACGCGCCGTCGCCTGGTACGAAGCAAACGGCTATGCGCCGGCCAGCCGCCGCAACCGCATCGCCCAAGCCAGCGCCGCGTAGCTCAGCGCCACGTCTCCGCCCCAGCCTTGCCGCTCAAGCAGCGCGTTTTTCTCGCTCACTAGATTCACGGTACACTTTCCTTATGCGCATTCTGGTCGCCCTCGCCATCGAAGCGGAATTCACGCCCTGGCGCCGCTTTGGCGACATTCATCTCTGCCGCGTTGAACCTAAAAAGCGCCGCCAAAACGCCTCGGGTTCTGAAAACGACCCACCCGCCCTCGGTTCAATCATCGCCACTGCAAAAATCCGCGGCGCGCGAGTCGACTTCTTGCTCACCGGCATGGGTGCTTCGAACGCGCGCTGCGCCA
Organism: uncultured Acidobacteriota bacterium; assembly: GCA_963757885.1. Lineage (GTDB taxonomy): Bacteria > Acidobacteriota > Terriglobia > Acidiferrales > UBA7541 > Palsa-147. The sequence continues at coordinate 68,756 of CAVWSS010000002.1, forward strand.
TTCGCGACGCGCTCGTCGGCCCCGAAACCGGTGCGAGCGACTATCAACTCTGCATTGCCGCGGGCCTTTCTGGCGCGCTCGCTCCCCCCATCGCCCTTGCGGAAATCATCGTCCCCGAAACCGTCGCTAGCAGCCCCGCCAACCAAATAAACGCCGACGAACCACCACGAGTGCCAATAGCCTGCGACCCAGCTCTACTCCGCCAAGCTGAGACCGCGGGTGCTCGCCGCGTCAAAACCCAGCTCACCGTCGACCACCTGGTTTGCTCCGCCGCCGAAAAATCCTCTTTCGCGCCACACGCCGACATCATCGACATGGAGACCTACGAAATTCTCGCCTCCGCTGCCGCTCATAAAATCCCCGCGCTTTCCATTCGCGCCATCTCCGACTGCGCTTGCGACGAACTCCCCGCGGGCATGGAAGACCTCGTCGATCCATTTGGCCACGCCAAGCCCGCCGCCGCACTAAAGATGCTAGCCACGCGACCCGGGGCCGTGGGTCCGCTCCTGCGCCTGGGCCGCGCCAGCAAAGATGCCGCCGCAAAGTTGGCCCAATTTGTGAGAAATTACATCGAACAGATTTCATTGCAGGACCAAGCCTTGACCGGTCCCGACGCACACGGCAGCCAAAACAGCCAAAGCAACCATAAGAAGCGCGACCTGCAACACACGTCTGCAAAATGAGCATTCATTCACACACCGCCGAATCTCCGTCTTCACCCGCTACTATCCCTTCCACTATGTCGGCGGGCGTTTACCGCGGCGCGGGCCGCGTCGCCGTTGAAACCGTCCCCGTACCTCAAATCGGCGAAGGCGAAGTGCTCTTCCGCGTCGGCGCCTGCGGAATCTGCGGGACCGACCTCAAAAAGATCCATCACGGTTTCGTTCCTCCGCCTCAAATTTTCGGCCACGAGCTAGCCGGCACCGTCGTCGCCGTCGGTCGCGGCGTCAGCCGCTTCAAGGTTGGCGACCGCGTGGTCAGCTTCCATCACATTCCCTGCGGTAATTGCTTTTATTGCGAGCGCGAACTTTTCTCTCAGTGCGCCGGCTATAAAAAAGTTGGGCTCACCGCGGGTTTTGATCCCAATGGCGGCGGATTCGCGCAATATGTACGCGCGATGCCCTGGATTGTCGAGCGCGGCATGATCGCGCTGCCCGATGACGTGACTTTCGAAGAAGCGTCCTTCGTCGAGCCGGTCAACACTTGCTTAAAGGCGGTTCACAAAGCCCGCGTCAGCAAAGGCGAAATCGTTGTGGTCATCGGCCAGGGTCCCATCGGCCTGCTGCTTATGATGCTCGCGCGCTTGCAGGGCGCGACGCTGTACACCAGCGATCCGGTCGAAGGGCGTCGCGCCGCGAGCAAGAAATTCGGGGCGTACGATTCCGTCGCGCCGGCCGATCTCGCCCGCGAAATTTCCAAAGTCACTCACAACCGCGGCGCCGATGTCGTCATTCTCGCCGTGCCGCACCCTAAACTTGTCGGCGAAGCTCTGGCCCTGACACGTCCGGGCGGACGGGTGTTGCTCTTCGCCCAAAATGACCCGCAAATGCGCATTGAGTTTCCCGCTGCCGCCGTCGGCGTAGAGGAAAAGGAAATTCTCGGCAGCTACAGCGCCTCGGTGAAAGGCCAGGCGGAATCGGCCTCACTTGTTTTTAATCGCCGTCTGCCTGTAAAAGAGCTAATCTCACATCGCTTTCCGCTTTCAGAAATCGCTGCGGCTTTGGAGCTCGCCGCGCATCCAAAGGACGATACCCTTAAGGTGGTCATCACCAACGAACCGTAACCGGCCATAAACAAAAATTCGCGCCGTCCGCGCTACACTGAACGAAACGCAAATGTCTTCGAACAACGGCACTCGCCCAGCACGAGAGCACTCTCACGCGGTACACTCCGCCGTGCCCGTGCGCCCTCATCCCCAGTCCATGACCGCAGCCGTCCTCTACGGCCCCGAGGACCTCAAAATTGAATCAGTCCGCGTACCCTCGATCGGGGATTCCGACATTCTGGTCAAAGTCGAAGCGGCGCTTACCTGCGGCACCGACCTAAAAGTTTGGAAAGCCGGATTCCACGCCCGCATGATCGAGCCGCCCGCGCTCTTCGGCCACGAGCTGGCCGGCGTTGTGGCGGAGAAGGGCAAAGCGGTCGGTGATCGCATCCAGATCGGTATGCGCGTCGTGCCCGCCAATTCCGCGCCATGCGGGACCTGTTTTTTCTGTCAAAAGGGTCAGGCGAACCTTTGCGAAGACTTGCTCTTCAATAATGGTGCCTACGCCCAATACGTCCGCATCCCAGGCCGGATCGTCGAAAAAAATCTTCTGAAAATCCCCGATCACGTGCCATTTCGCGACGCCGCTATGGCCGAGCCTCTCGCGTGTGTCCTTCGCGGGGCACACGAAATCAATTTGCGCGCGGGCGACACCGCGGTGGTCGTCGGCTGCGGGGCCATTGGCCTCAAATTTGTCCGCGTCCTCGCCTCACGTGACATCAAAGTGATCGCTCTGGCGCGGCGCGAAACCCAGCTCGACATTGCTCGGCGCCTCGGAGCTGCCATCCTCGTCAACGTCACCGAAATTCCCGATGTTTCCGAATATGTTCGCAGCCTTACCGAAGGCGGCCGTGGCGCCGATGGGGTCATCGAAGCAGCCGGAACCGTTACTACCTGGGAATGGGCTCTCCAAATGGTTCGCAAAGGCGGCAACGTGAATATGTTCAGCGGCTGCCCGCGCGGTTCGGAAGTCCGCCTGGAGCCCGCTGAGCTTCACTATTCCGAAATCACCATCAAATCCACTTTTCACCACACACCACGATTCGTTCGCGAGGCTCTCGAGCTGATTTCTCGCGGCGATGTTCGCCCCTCCGACTTCATCACCGACGAAATTCCGTTGAGCGATCTGCCGCAGCTGTTTGTGCAGATGAAGAATCGCAGCAATGAATTGAAAACCGCGGTAATTCCGTAACGCTCGCAGGAAATCATGCCCGCCGCCGCTGATCTCGAAATCGCCAAGAACTTGCCGCCAGCGGGCTGCTCGGTCGAAAAGGCCAGCGAATACACCCGCTGGCTCTCTACTAGCCACTACGAAAATTTCAAAATTGTCTCCTGGCTGCTTCCGAAGCGGCTTCATCAGCATTTTTACAATGTGTATGCCTACTGCCGCTGGGCCGACGATCTCGGCGATGAAATTCCCGATTCCCGGGTCGCCCTAAAACTTCTCGATGCCTGGGATGAAGAGCTAACGGCCGCTTATCAAGGTTCGCCTTCGCATCCGGTTTTTATAGCCCTCGCCGGCACCGTTCGCGAATTTAATATCCCCATTGATCCGTTTCGCGATCTGCTCTTGGCCTTTCGCCAGGATCAGCGCGTTCATCAGTATGAGAATTGGGAAGGCGTCCTCCAATACTGCCGCTACTCGGCCAATCCCGTCGGACGTCTGGTTCTCTATCTCACCGGCTATCGCGATCCCGAACGCCAAGCGCTTTCCGACGCGACCTGTACCGCGCTGCAGCTCGCTAACTTCTGGCAGGATGTAGCTCGCGACCTTGAAAAAGACCGCGTCTATATTCCCCTCGACCTCCTGCGCGCGAACGGGCTCACTCGCGAAGACCTCCTTCACAAGACTTTCGACAATCGCTACGTCGCGGTTATGAGGGAGCTCATCGCCCGCACCCGCGCGCTATTTGCTCAGGGCGCTCCTCTCGCCTCTACTCTTTCTCCGGAATTTCGCGTCGATATCGAAATGTTTTCGCGCGGGGGGCTCGCCGTTCTCGATGGAATCGAATCGGTCGGTTACGACACTTTGCATCGGCGGCCTGCCATCAGCCGCGCGACGCAGCTAAAATTGCTGGCTGGCGCGGTGTTGGGTCGGGCATTCTCGTGGATGCGTCCCGCCGTGGCGCCAGCGAAGCCTTAGCGATCGTTATGCATGTCTGTAACATCCCACTCGAGGGAACGTCGAACTAAAATCAGGCTTTCGATCTAATGTCCACACCCGCCTCAAATTCGCTCGACCTCACCGGCTCCTATGATTACTGCCGGGAGCTCGCCCGCACCGCCGCCCGCAACTTCTATTACGGTTTTCGCCTTCTCCCCAACGCCAAGCGCGATGCTCTCTGTGCTCTCTATGCCTTCATGCGCGGCGTCGATGACATTTCCGACGAAGCGGGCGAGATTCCCGAAAAGCGCCGCCGGCTCGCCGAGCGTCGCGCCGAAATGGACCGCGCTCTTGGCGGTGAAATAGCCGGCAATCCCGTCTGGCCCGCTTTTCGCGATACGGTCGAGCGGTACAAAATTCCCGTACGCTATCTCCACGACCTTATTTCGGGCGCCGAGATGGACCTCACCGTCCAAACCTACGAAACCTTCGAGGGTTTACGTGAATACTGTTATCGTGTTGCCGGGACGGTGGGGCTGTGTTGTGTGCACGTCTTCGGTTTTACCGATCCACGTGCTCCTGAATATGCCGAGCGGTTGGGTATCGCCTTCCAGATCACCAACATTTTGCGCGACGTCCGCACGGATTACGACATGGGGCGTGTCTATTTGCCCCGCGAGGATCTCCGGCAGTTTAGTTGTGTTCCGGCGGAGGAAATTCCGAAGGCCAACGCCAGCGAAGCGTTTCGCTCCCTGGTGAAATTCGAAGCTGAGCGGGCCCGGAATTTTTATCTCGAAGGTTCACAGCTCATTCATCTGGTCGATGAAAACAGTCGGTCCGCTTTGTGGGCGTTATCCCGCATCTACGCGGGAATTTTGGAGAAGATTGAACAGCGTAACTATGACGTCCTACCCCAGCCGCCGGCGCGGCTTTCTTCGGCTGAAAAATTGTGGATACTGGCGCGAGCGAAGTTAGGCTGGCGAGGACCGGATAATGTCGTACGAATGGGTCAACGTGATCGGCGGCGGCTTGGCGGGCCTTTCGGCGGCCGTCGCGCTGGCTGATTCAGGTCTTCGTGTACGACTTCACGAACAGCGCCCGTTCCTCGGTGGCCGCGCCACCTCTTACGCGCTTCCGGACGGCTCCTTCGTCGATAATTGCCAGCACGTCACTCTCGGCTGCTGCACCAACCTCGACGATTTCTACCGCCGCGTCGGCGCCCAGCACCTGATTCACTACTACGACAGCCTCTTCTTCGTCGATAAACGCGGTCGTAATTACTCCATTCACTCCTCCGCCCTCCCTCCCCCTTTCCACATGGCTCCCTCCTTCGCGCGCTTCTCGGCGCTCACCTTCGCCGATAAGCGCTCCATCGCCACCGCCATGCTCGCCATCGCACGCTCGGGCGGACGCCCGTCCTACGCCGAACGCTCAACCATGCTGACGTGGCTCCATCGCATGAACCAGACTCCCGCCGCCATTGATCGCTTCTGGCGCGTGGTCCTTGTCTCCGCTCTCGATGAAGAGCTCGCCCGCACTGACGCGCGCTACGGCATCGAAGTTTTCTGGAAGGCCTTTCTCGCTAATCGTGAAGGCTATCGCGTAGGTATTCCTTCCGTTCCTCTTTCGGAGCTGTACCAGGGTTGCCGTGAAGCCATCGAAGCGCGAGGCGGAGAAGTTCACACCCGCTCGACGATTCGCGAACTAAGAATCGAAAATGGCAGAGTGGCCTCCATTGGCGCGACTAATGGCGGATCATCCTCTGGCGGAACTGACGAAAATCTCGGCAATCCAGGCGAAGCCTACATCCTCAACGTCCCCCGCCAGACTCTCCTCGACCTCGTCGGCCCTGAGATTGCCGTTTCCGACCCCGCCTTTCGCGGCCTTCCTCACATCCAGGATTCACCCATCACAGGAGTTCATCTCTGGTTCGATCGGCCGGTCATGAACAAGCCTTTTCTGACTCTTCTCGATCACACCGTGCAATGGATCTTCAACAAAAAGGCACTAAGTTCGCCCGCGCTGCAAAGATCGCCGCAACCAAACAAAATTCGCCGGCCTTCAACGCAACAATCCGCAGTTGGGCCAACGGGTGCCCAGCATCTACAACTGGTCATCAGTGCTTCCTACGACTTGGTGGCGCGCTCGCGCCCTGAAATTGTTGAGATGTGTCTGCGCGAACTAGGCGAAATACTTCCTGAAATCCGCCGCGCCAATCTCGTGAAATCCACGGTCATCAAGGAAATCGCCGCAACATTCTCGCCTGCCCCAGGCGTGGACGAATGGCGGCCGAGCGCGCGATGCTCCATCAAGAATATGTACCTTGCCGGCGATTATGTGCAGACTGGATGGCCTGCCACTATGGAAGGGGCCGTTCGCAGCGGCTATCTTGCCGCGGAAGCTCTCCTTTCCGATTCAGGTAAGCCGGTCCAGTTCATTCGCCCCGACCTCGCCCCCGAGGGACTTTCCGCCCACTGGGCGCGCAAAGCCGACCGAGCCAATGCAGCGCGGTCATCCTAGGCCTAGCTGCTGACTAGCCACCACGAGCGCATGAGTTGACAAGGAATTTACGTAGTGCTTCCAGCGTTTAAGAGTATGATTGGGCACCCCTTGGAGACAATTGATGGAGCGGAAGTATAAGCAGCGGGGCTATCGTGACCGCGGCAAGGATGAGAAAAAGAGCGAGCGCGCTCAGCGCACGCCCGAGCCGCGCCCGCGTCAGGACCAGTTAGGCCCGCGCACCCCGCGCATGGTGGGTAGCGTCACCCGCGCGCGATGCTCGAATTGCGGCGCCGTTCTCGCACCTGGCAGCGATCTCAATGGTGCATGCCCGCGCTGCCAATTCGAATTTCATTGCTGCAAGCAATGCCGCCACTTCGATACTGGCGCCCGCTTCGAATGTACTGAGCCCATCCCCGAGCGCATCACTAGAAAAGACGCCAAGAACGATTGCCCGCTCTTTGAATTCCGCATGACGATTGAGAAAGATACTTCGCCCGTGACATATGCGAACCCCGCTGTTCCCCCAGTCCCTACCGGCAGACCTCAGGACGCCCGCCAAGCCTTCGAAGACCTGTTTAAAAAGTAGTTTCGCGATGATCCCGCGAGGGTGATCTACACGGGGAAAAGTGTGGGTTCTTTGGAAGGCTCGCTGGCAATCTGTTCCAGGCGCGGATAATGGTGGCGCAATTCTTCAGGCACCTTAACCTTTTCACCGAATAGCAGGTGCATCAATTCGAGGCTGTTCACAATACCTTTTGCCTCGAAGTGGTTATTCGCGATGACGTATGTTGTCTTCGCGCCTTCGGAAGCTTTTCGTATTCTTTCTGCCCAGGGCTCGAGTTCTTCGGTTGAATAGAGATAGTTATATCTTTCCGATGGGGGACTATCCGGGTCGTCGTCAAACCAGGTGTCATATCGTCTGCCGTGCAACCTTACGTAGGCGACGCTTGAGGTTGCGTGTTCGGTTGGCTCAATGGAGCGCCCTATGATTGGCTGATCGATATTGCAAAACCCGACGTTATGCTCACGGAGCCACTCAAAGAATGATTCGTCCAGCCAGCTCGAGTGCCTGACCTCCACGACCAGGGGATATTCGCAGAAGTCTCGCTCTAAGTCCTTCAGTCTCTTCATGTTCTCGGGAGTCCGGTGGAAGGAAAACGGGAATTGCAACAGCAAGGCCCCCAATCTCCCGGCCCCCGCTAATACGTCGTATCCCGCGCGTACCTCGTCGACATCCTTCGCTTCGAACATCCCCTCGTGCGTAAACTTTCGCCATAGCTTGGCCGTATAGACAAATCGTGGATTGCCCGCCGCTTGCACTAACCACTCTCTACACATCTGCGGTTTTAGAGGCTGGTAAAAGGAAGTGTTGATCTCTATGACATCGAAAAATTGCGAGAGAAACGCAGGCTCGCGAAATTCTTTCGGTCTACGTGACGGGTAGACGATGCCTTTCCAGTCAGCGTAAGACCAGCCTGCAGGTCCAATGAGGATGTTGGCCATTTGAGCGTTTGATTCTATGGGATAACGGCGGGATTGTACGAAATTGCGTCGGGAGACTCAATTGCTACAAATATAGTAAGATTGGCCGTTTGATGAGGCTTAGGCAGACCTGCGGTGTGTTGTGCGAGTTCGTGAACTGAAACCTTCCGGCGTCCGGCTAATCTGCTTGACCGGCGCGGACAGAAAAGAGGGGCTGAGGGGAGGTAGAGAGCGTCGAGGCGGCAGTTCGTAGGCGCGAGCAAGAATTACGCAGGAACAAAGGTTTTTGCACGGACCGATCAGGTCTTAATTGCGTTAAGTTACAGATTCTACAGTATTAACGGTTGGTACCTAGCGTGCTATCATGTGCTGCAGAGGTAGGGAGCAGGTAGAGAAGATTATGAACCCAAGAATTGGCACCGCTCTTCTGACACTTTTGGTTGGCTCTGGGGCAGCTCTAGGCGTGGCCGGGTTGACCCAACTCTGTTCATCCGTCGCCCGGGGTTTCTTTCCTATGGCAGCGGTTATCTTCGTCGTAACGTCCACGTTGGGCCTGGTCACACGCTTTCGGGCGTAGTTGGCTTGATTCCGGTCGCCCGAACCGGCTCCAATTGGCGCTTTTCCCGAGCTTAAGTGACCCTCGTGTTGTATCCTCCCGCCGAACCGCCGCGAATCCGCAAGTCATCTAACAACGTATCTGGCCAGGGGTGAATCAACGCGTGGCTTCGGAACCGCAAGCATCGCCAAAGACGTTTCAGGATGCCTGGGGTAAGCGACTTCAATCACTCCGCAATATCCCGCCAGTTTTAAAAATCATTTGGGATTCGAACCCGAAGATTGTCGCTTCGGGTGTGGCGCTACGGATCATCATCTCGCTGATTCCGCTGGGCATTTTGGCGGTGACACGGTTAATCATCGATGCCGTTGTAGTTCATGTCAGCCACAACGGCGCCCTGCGGCACGACTTCTGGTGGCTGGTGGTGGCAGAGTTCGCGCTGGCGAGTCTGGCAACGGTCCTCGGACAGATCACAAACTATTGCGACACGGTGCTGGCGGACGATTTCACGCGGCACATCAGCATTCGAATCATGAACCACGCGTCGCGGCTGGATCTCTCGTCTTACGAAGATCCGGTTTTCTACGACAAGCTGGAACGCGCGAGAGTGCAGGCCACGGATCGTCTGGGCATGATCCGGCAGATGGGCCAGTTGGTTCAGCAATTCATCACTACCGCGACTTTGGCGATCAGCATCGTTTTCTTTTCGCCGTGGTTGCTGCTGGTGTTAATCGTGTTTGTGTTCCCGGCTTTTTTGGGCGAGAGCCACTATGCGTTTTTGGGTTACGCGTTGGCTTATCGGCAAACGCCAGCGAAGCGGCAAATCGACTATCTGCGCTTTTTGGGGGCCAGCAAGGACAGCGCCAAGGAACTAAAGCTGTTCGGGTTGAGCAAGTTTCTGACCGGCCGCTTCAAGGATTTGTGGGATGGGATTTACGAGGACAACGTCGCCCTGGCCAAGCGGCGCCTGCTCGGAACGTCGATGCTTTCGATGGTCAGCACGGTGGGATACTACGGGGCCTACGCGTGGGTTATTTACGAGACGGTTTACGGACAGCTGACTGTAGGTACTTTGACGTTTCTGACCGGAGCGATCGCCGGAGCGAGCACGAACTTGCAGCTTTTCTTTTCAACGTTCTCAAGCATCGCGGACCAGTCGCTGTTTCTCACCGACTTGCTGGAATTCTTCGCGGTGCAGCCCACCGTGAATACCAAGCCAAACGCAATTCAGACACCCCGGCCGATCCGGCAGGGATTTGAGTTTCGAGATGTTTCATTTGCCTATCCAGGAACGAGTCGGTTCGTCCTCAAGAATTTGAATTTGCGCCTGGGAATCGGGGAGCGAATTGCGCTGATTGGAGAAAACGGCGAGGGCAAGACAACCATCGTGAAGCTCTTGACCCGACTTTACGATCCAACAGGTGGCGCGATTTTGCTCGATGGGGTTGATTTGCGGGACTACGATTTGGAGGATCTATCCAGCCAAATCGCGGTGATTTTTCAGGACTTCATGCGCTACGACATGATCGCCATGGACAACATTTCCGTGGGACAGATCGAGGAACGCGATAATCGGGCTCGAATTGACGAGGCCGCACGCAAGAGCCTGGCGGATCTGCTAATCCAAAAATTTCCGCTGGGCTACGAACAGATGCTAGGGAGGCGGTTTGAGGGTGGGGTGGATTTGTCAGGCGGCGAATGGCAGAGAATTGCCCTGGCCCGAGCTTATCTGCGCGACGCACAGGTACTGATTCTAGATGAGCCAACGGCGGCGCTGGACGCGCGCGCCGAACATCAGGTTTTTGAAAGGTTCGCGGAGTTAACTGCTGGTAAAATGGCGCTCCTCATTTCTCACCGTTTTTCTACCGTCAAAATGGCTGACCGAATCGTGGTGTTAGAGAAGGGGCAAATCACCGAGGAGGGCAGCCATAACGAGCTGGTGGCGCAGGGAGGCCGCTACTCGGAGATGTTCGAGCTGCAAGCATCGAGTTATCGGTAATTCAGCGGTGAAGCGGTCGATGTAGTTCCATCGGGGTAGAGGATGCAGGAAGACCACCTATTCATGGCTTCGGCAGCGGAGGCGCGTCCGGTTCTGGCGCCTCCAGCTGACGCCGATCCCGTGCGCGATGAGGTGGCGCCAGCGGCCACGACCGAGGCGGCTATCCTAAAGCAAAGGCTGCGCGAAAAAGGCCTTGCGGATGCGAATTCCTGGGAAGTCATCCCTCGCGGAAACGTGCGCTCTGCTCTCGAAGCACGCTGGCGCAGGACCGACAAGGCGATTGAGGAGATTATCCGCGGGCTGAAGTCCGTGCCGAGAAGCCGTTCGGCTTCAGATGCGGTCTACATCCTGGGCAATGTGCGGCTGCTGAGAAAAACCTCCAAGAGTGTTGGTCACGCCATCCCTGCCCTTGGCAATTTGCGGATGGTGGAACGCGAATCGGGCCATACCGGTCCGGAGAAGTTACCCCGTGTTTACCTGGCCGCTTCGGGATTCTTGGAGGGGGTGAAATATCGCTTCAGCGAAGCCCCGTTTGTGACCTACATAGATGCGGTACAGGACCGCGAGCCTTTTGACATGGCTGAGCTATGGGCGCTCAAGCCGATGATGGACTTAAGGCTGCTGGAAGCGATCGCTGAGGAATCCAAAGGTTTGACCGATGCAGCGACCTATGACGCGCTACCAGCGAGTTCCAAGGAATCGGGACCCGTGGCCCCGTCGCACCTCTCGATTCTGATTTCCAGTTTGCAGAAGCTGAGCCATGCCGAGCTGCGCGATGCCTTCCATGAATTGAGCCGGACGGATGCAATTCTCCGCCAGGATCCCGCGGGCGCTTACCAGCACATGGATTTTGAGAGCCGCGAGATATATCGCGAAGCGGTGAGGAAGTTAGCGCGGGACTCGGAAGCGGAAGAGGCTGCGGTTGCGCAGACCGCCGTGGACCTGGCAAAGGCGGCGTTGAATGAGTGGAAGCCTCAATCGCGAGTAGGACAGCAGCGCAGCCATGTGGGCTATTACCTGGTGGGTCGCGGGCGTCGAATTTTGGAGAGCCAGGTGCACTATCGGGTGCCCCGTTTCCGGGGCCTGGGCGATATTCTTCAGAGCTATCCCGACATTTTTTATCTGCTGGGCGTTGAGATTCTGACCTTTGCAGTGATGGCCTTTGCGCTCAGTGGCCTGCGCGTAGGCATTCCCATGCTGGCGGCCGTGCTGTTGTTGTTGCTACCAGCGAGCGAAGCAGCGGTGGAAACGATCAACCAGATCGTGACCTACCTACTGCCCGCGCATCCTTTGCCCAAGCTCGATTTCTCAGAAGGCATTCCTGCGGATTGCACGACGATTGTTGCGGTACCCACGCTGCTAATTCGCGAGGACCAGATCCGGCAATTGGTTCGCGATTTGGAGATTCGCTATCTGGCGAATCGCGATGCGAATTTGCATTTTGCGCTGCTCACCGATCCTCCCGACTCAACGCAGCCCTTCGATGAGAAGGATGAAGAGCTGGTGCGGTTTTGCTCGCAGCTCATCGAAGAACTCAACCAAAAATATGGGCATGAGGGTCGCGGGACGTTTTTCCATTTTTACCGGCATCGCGCTTACAACTCGGTGGAGAGCACGTGGATGGGATGGGAGAGGAAGCGCGGGAAACTGCTCGACTTCAACCATTTGTTGCGAGGTCAATACGACCGCTTTCCGGTGAAAGTGGGCGACCTATCAATTTTGCCGAAGGTTCGATACGTCATCACGCTTGACTCGGATACGCAGTTGCCGCGGGAGACCGCTCACCGCCTGATTGGGACGTTAGCGCATCCACTGAACCGCGCGATCATCGATCCAGCCACGAATGCGGTAGTGGAAGGCTACGGCATTTTGCAGCCGCGCGTCGGTGTGAGCGTGCGATCGGCGAATCGATCGCGGCTCGCATTCATTTATTCCGGGCAAACTGGACTGGACACTTATACGCGGGCCATCTCCGATGTGTATCAGGACCTATTCGGCGAAGGTATTTTCACGGGCAAGGGCATTTATGAAGTGGACGTTTTCCAGCGCGTGCTGGCGGAGCGCTTTCCCTCAAACACGATCCTTAGCCACGATTTGATTGAGGGCGCGTACGCGCGAGCGGGTCTGGTTTCGGACGTTGAAGTTATTGACGACTACCCATCGCATTTCAGCGCGCATGGCCGCCGGAAGCACCGTTGGGTGCGTGGCGACTGGCAGATCCTGCGCTGGCTATTTCATCGCGTGCCGGATGGCGCGGGGCGGCTGGTAGCGAATCCACTGAGCGTGATTTCACGTTGGAAGATTCTCGATAACTTGCGCCGGAGCATGGTGGAAAGCGCGCTGTTTGCGTTGCTCATTGCGGCGTGGTTCTTCCTGCCCGGCTCGCCGGCTTACTGGACCAGCGCAGCGATCGCGCTGATGCTGATCCCGACGTATGTGGGACTCGTGTTGGGACTCTCCAACCTGTGGCGCACTGACGATCCCATTGGTCTGTTGAAGGGAGCCGCCAAGTCATTTATCGACGGCCAGATCGATGTGCTACTGATGTTCACGTTCCTGGCGCATCAGACGCTGGTCACGTTGGATGCGGTGGCGCGCACGGTCATAAGGATCACGATAACGCATCGCAACTTGCTGCAGTGGGAGACGGCGGCACAGTCGGAAGTGAAGAAGAAGGAACGAAACCCGGTCGATCGGTATTTGGATTGGTCGCCCTACCTGTCGATTGTTATAGGCATAGCGCTGGCGTTCTACCGGCCGCACGCGCTTCCTGTTGCTGTGCCTTTCCTGCTGGCGTGGCTTTTCGCGAAACCGATCGTGGGATGGCTGGATAGGCCCGCACGCGCCGCTAGGACCGCGCTGACTCCGCAGGATGAAGCGGTGCTCCGATTGGCGGCGCTGAAAACCTGGCGGTATTTCGAAGTTTTCTCGACAGCCGAAGACAACTGGCTAATTCCGGATCATCTCGAGGTTGGGCGCGGCGTGATGCACCGGATTTCACCGACCAACCTTGGCTTATTGCTCGACTCGCAGTTTGCAGCCTACGACTTGGGCTTTTTGACCTTGCCGCGATTCCTCGAACATTGCGAACGAACCATGAAGGGTGCGGAGGGGCTGGAGCGCTTCAGAGGTCACTTTTTGAATTGGTACGACACGCGGAACCGGGTTCCGGATGAACCGCGATTCGTATCGAGTGTCGACAGCGGAAATTTGGCAGCCTGCCTATGGGCGCTGAAGCAGGGGTGCCTGGATGCGCTGAACCGACCGATCTTTCAGAAGGTTCCTTTGGGAATTCGCGACCACTTTGGTGCCGCGGCGGAGCTCGCTCACGCGATGGAATTCCCAGCCGAGTCGCTGCGAACGATTGATAGCGTGCTTTCGCGAATGTACGTGCTTGGTGAAGAGCCCGTTGCTTGGCTCAACGCCCCTTGGCTGGAGAAAATAATTGATGAATTGGTGGCGGCTACGCCCGCGGGGGAGGAGGGGGACGAGGTGCGGTGGTGGCTCGGTCAGACGCGTACTAAGCTGGCCGACCTAAGGAGAATACCTGAGGAATTCGCACCCTGGTTACAGTCGCACTACACAAGTTTTCTCGAAACGAGCCTGCCCAATTGGGCCGAAATTTCAGCTAAAACACTGACGCTAAAGGATATAGGTGAGGTTCGCGCCGATTTGGAGCGCCAATTGCACCTCGTGATGGGCGAGGCTGGGTGCCCGGAGGAAAAAAGGGCGCGGTGTGCGGCGCTGCTCGCGGATATGGCGGCGAGCGTGGTGCGGATACACGACGGGATACACAGGCTGCGGGAATTGGCGAGGCATGCGGGCCAGCTCGTTGAGGAGATGGATTTCAAGTTCCTCTACAACGAGCGACGAAAGTTCCTAACTATCGGCTATGACGTCAGCAAGCAATTGCTGATGGATAGCTGTTACGACCTGCTCGCTTCAGAGGCGCGCAGCGCGGTCTTCGTGGCGATCGCCAAGGGCGATATTCCACAGGAGAGCTGGCTCAGGCTTGCCAGAAGCCATACGCGGTATCACAATCACGCGGTTCTTTTATCATGGACCGGCACGATGTTCGAGTACTTGATGCCGACCTTGTGGCTGAAAGCGTACCCGGATACCTTGGTGGATCGAAATATGAGCGCGGCGGTAGCGAGCCAACAAGAGGCGGTGAAAGGCTTGGAGGTTCCATGGGGAATCTCGGAATCTTCCTGCAGCCTGCGCGATGACGGCGGACATTATCAGTATCACGCGTTTGGAGTGAAGGCGCTGGCGCTGAATTCCGAATTGCCGAATCGAACCGTGATCGCGCCGTACGCGACGTTCCTGGCATTGAGCGTAGATCCGACCGGAGCAATGTCAAATTTGCGGCGCATGAAGGAAAACGGATGGCTCGGACCGTATGGGTTTTATGAGTCGGCGGACTTTGGGCCGCTGGCCGGCGGACCGGGCTCGCCTGAACGCGCACCAAGGCGAAGCGCATCTAATAAAACAGCGCAAGGGCAGGTCGTGCGCAACGTGATGGCCCATCACCAGGGCATGAGTCTGCTGGCTGCGGCGAACCTGCTATCCGACGGAGTTTTCCAGAGAATGTTTCACGAAGAGCCGATGGTGGCTGCGACGGAAAGAATTTTGCATGAGAGGGTCCCAGTAACTTTGCATTTGGAGCAGGTGCAACACGTCCCCGTGGCTGCGGATTCAGATTCCGACATGGATTCTGATAAGGGCACCGCAGACACGCCCCCCAACCTCGTTCCCGCTGCAGACATCTCCAGAGAAAGCCGAGCACATTCATGAGCGCAAATACGGATCGACGGCAGAGCCCGCGCTTGTCACCCGACGGGCTGGCATTTTTCAAAATTGAGCCCGACGAAGGCGGCACAGTCGCCGACGTTAGCGAAGGCGGGGTGGGGTTCCATCTAATTTCGCCGGTAACTGTGTCGGGAAGCCGCCCGGTGAAGTTTTCGTTCTCATTCGATTCGCAGAATTTGATTTACGGATTTGGGGAGTTGGCCTGGCTGGATGAGACGCGCAAGTCAGGCGGGTTGAAGTTTTTGCGTGTGCCGGAAGAAGTGCTGGGGAAAATCCGAAGCGGGTCGGGAGTTTTCCACCTGTACCCGGAATACGATCCGCAGGCCACTGAGACGACCGCGACCATGCGGCCAGTAAGTGGATCGGAAATGGGCCCAGCTGAAATTCCGATAGGTGCAGTGCAAACGCTTGTACAGGAAGAGCCGCAACGGGCTGTGGTGGATGAGAACCTCCCTACACCACAGCCTGCAGCGACTTACTCGACCGTAGTGCCATCGCCGACATGGGAAACCTCAGAGGTGGCTGCGCGCGAGACGGTGGCGGCCGGCGCGGCGGCAGAGGTTGCGGACGAGCCTGTTACCGCGGATGTGGTGGAAGAGGGATTTAAGGTTGCGCCTGAGCTGGAGCCGATGGTGCAGGGACTGCGCGAGCAGGCGAGGGCGGAAGATTTCGAACGACCGAGCGCACCCAAGTCACCCGCAGGGTTTGCGGCGGGAATCAGACCGCGGGGCGGACGACGCGCGAGCGAACCTAATTATGACCGCGACTTCAGCCCGCTACCGACAGGACCGATCACGATTCAGCCGTCGGCGGGCGCTGTGGCGGTGCCAGCAACCAACTATTACGGGCACCCGCAAAAGGACCCGGCGCTGGTGCAGATGACGCACGACGAGCTTTGGGCCGGAGCCGGTTCGGCCACGACGACAGACTTTAATATTAAGTCGGTATCGGAACGCGAGCGCAAGGCGGACCGTTCGCAGGATCATTGGCGGGATCCGTTTGGCGGGCCTTCGACGCCAGGCGGCGGAGACAAGAGTCCGAGCTATTCGCCACTTGGGCGGTCCGTTTTTACAGAGCCCCCTAAGTCGATGTTTTCACCCGGACTGATTCGCGGGCTGATTACGGTACTGATTATTGGAACGCTGGTGGCGGGAGCCGCGCTGGCGATCATTAGCTATAGGCAACAGGTTGGTGCGTGGCTTGTTCAGATGGGTGAGAGGCTATCCGGGCGCGCACACGCGGAAGCCAGTGAGGATGTGGACCAGCCGGCAGACGCGACGGACGCAAATGGCAATGCTGCTACGCCGGCGGCTAATGCGGCGACGACGAATGCGCCGGTCAATTCAGGGACAGCGTCAGGGCCGGCCGGGGCGGCGGCAGGGCCAGCGGCTGTAAAGGCTCAGAGCAACGTGCCAGCGGGCAAAGTAGCTGCGGCTTCCGATGTGACGACACCTGCGGCGACGGTGACGCCGGTAAATACGCCTGCTGTGAAAACTCCGGCACCAAGTGCGGCTGAGCCAGTGAGCGCGACGCCAACGCAGAGCACCGCGGGGACGTACGCTGCGGGTCAAGTTCATCCACAGGTTCATCCGCAGGCCCCGGCAGCGGCTGCGGTGGACGGAGCCGTGGATAATGGCAGCGCCGATGTGACAACCGCGGAGCAGTTCCTGCACGGCGCGAGTGGTGCGTCAAATCCGGCGGAAGCAGCGCGGCTGTTTTGGGTTGCGGTAGAGAAGGGCAACACTACTGCGGAGATTGCGCTGGCGGATTTGTATGCGCGCGGGCAGGGCGTGCCAAAGAGTTGTGATCAGGCGCGCGTGCTGCTCACCGCAGCAGTGAGCAAGGGCAACTCGACCGCGTCGGCGAAGCTCCTGGAATTGAACAACACCTGCGGGCGGTAGATTTCCCTCACTTTACAAACTTAGCCACAGCGCGCATATCTTCGCGACCAGAAACCGTTTAGTCGCACAAGAGCGACAGAAACGTCCCGTTTGTCCCCAGGGTTTCCACTAAAACAAAGAACGCCGCTACATCGCGACGCTGCATCGCCGGCGGACATGGAGTTATGGAAGGTTCAAACGTGGATCACCGCTGTTGTTGCGGTGCCCTTGGCGAACTAGCTTTTCTTCGATGACTTTTTCATTGTCGATCCGACGCCATTTGACGCTAATTTGTTCGGGGGTTTGAGCATAGTCCAAGACACTTCTGGCAGCGTCTTCTACCGTATAGAAACCTTCAACATCCTTTGGCGGTCGCACAAACAGAGTGATGTTTTCCTGCATCGAGGTTCCCGGCTTATTGTACGAAACGCTAGCAATAGCGCTCGTGTCGTTCGCTGGCGGTGGGACATCAGCTTTTCTGCGGGTCTCAGACCAATCCTTGTTGAGAGCCAAGAGTTCCTGCATCAAGTCGTGTGGAAAAAGCCCGATATGGATGTGTGCCTCAGCCAGTAATGAAAGTCCATAAACGTCTCTGTCTTTGTCGGGCATTCCCGATACAACTCGTTCAGCTTTTGCATCTATAAGACGAGTCGCACAGGCGATTTTTGACTTCTTCCGCTCAGAACATGGCTCCAACTTTGTATAAACAGTACAACCGCTCAAATCAACGTTATCTACGTCGTCGTTCAGCTTTTTGAGAGCACAAAATTCTGCGTGCCTTCCTTCGCCTGTTTCACCACGGTATCCCGTCGAGACGACTTTGCCGTCTTTAACGATCACCGCTCCGACGTAGGGATGAGGTTCGCCGTCGTTCTCTGGGGCGCTTTTCCTTCCCAACTCAACCGCCTGTTGGCAGAACGGTCTGTCCTGAGGAACGAGGATGCGTTCCGCGCCCGCGTCCGTCAGAAAAATGTCCAAGAGATACTCTCCCTGTATGGGGTTGCTCTCTGTCTTGAGATGTTTGCTGATGATAGCGGTTTTATAGAAGTGGGTTTGCGGGGTGTCGGCAGTGGTGAGATATGTGTTGTTGTCCACGGTCTGACCACCACGGAACGCTGCTAAAAAATCATCGTAGTTCCCGGGGAGCTGAGTAAGTTGAGGGTAGAAGCGTCCGGCTGGTGGCTTCGTGCGAATGAGCATGCCCACCAATTATCACAAAGTCCGGCCAACAAAAATAGCGCGGCCACGTCTCCCTTTGCGGGTAAGGCGACGGCGCTTTACTGTTTGCTAACGCAAAGGATTACGCGCGGGTGAAGAAGCGCTTAAGGAAGGGCGCGCGAGGCGCGCCGACTTTCCCAGGCCTGCCGGCCTGGGCTAATTTATTTCGCCCCTACCGGGGCTTTTTCGTAACGAGGGCGCGGCGTTCGGCGCGGGGCTAGGGCCAGTCGCTGAACGACAGAGACTCCCGTCTGTCTCAGATTTCCTACTAGAGGGCTACCGCGCGCGGAATAAGATATCTCCGGACATGTGATCGGCCCAATTGCAGATCAAAATTAACTTATCCAGCCCGTTGATCGTCAACGTATCTCGGGTTGCAGATCTGACGAGCAAAATTTCACGCCGCAACAAACTAACGTCTGCCCGCTTAAAATAGGCCCCGTCGTGAGGGTCAATTTTTGATAGCAAGGGAAACTGGGAAGTATCTGTGGACGTCGACGTGAGCCCAAGGAAAGTCGTACGAATCCCACGCCATTCGTTTTCAGTAACGTCGAAATGTAAAAACCGCCGCTCAGTTGATTCACCTTGCGCGTCTTTTTGAATTATCCAAACCACGTGCATCCCGGGCTCCACGAAATCGATCGGTTCATCGTCCGGCGAGGGTGGATACTCTGCTGCTGGCTTGAGTTCCTTGGTAGGCACGTCTTTTAGCTCTAAAGATTGTTCAAGGTAAGCCGTCAAGTTTGGGACGTCGTCTACGGCTTGATTTATGAATTCCTCACTGGATAAAGGAACTTGCTTGCCCCCTAATCCGGCTAGCAAGGAGCAGATTTGGCTCGCGTCCAGCAAAGGATAGCCAGTCACCTCTCTGCTACTGTCTCCGCGCACGGCGACCAAACAAATGGGCGTACTCTCGGACGAGAGACCTCGCATCCAGCTGACGCGACCCTTGTAATTGTGTAATGCTCTATCTAACCGGACTAACATCTGAAATTCCGGCCTATAAAATTTCCAGCAAATTCTGGGCGCAAAAGGATTTCTTGTATCAGGAGTCAGTGAGATGTTCCAATTTTCGATGGGAGCTAACCTTCCCAATGTCGCTTTTAGCTGCGAAAAAACCGGGCTTGTACTGTCCTGGTTCACGGTTGTTTCTGCCCTCAATTGAAACCCTGCGTCAACATCGACGTTAAAGGCGTCGAAAACAAAACCAGGCTGCCACCACGAAGAGGAGGCCTACTGTGGGGAATAGGACTTTGTGATACCAAGCCGCTCTGATCAATTCTCCCCCGGAGCCAATCATTCCCGTCCTCCAGATCCGATACGCGCCAAAGAACGTGATTCCAGCCAGTCCGAGTGCGACGACTCCAGAGAAAATGTTGACGAAAATTGGATGATTGGCGCCGAGAGGATTTCCCCCAGAAAGAAAACTTAGGCCGGTACATAGAAGGATAAGGCCGATAAGGGACCGCACAACCCTATCAAGAGCCCCGGCCTTCTGAACGTCTCCGCGCCAAGTAATTCCTCCCTCCTGCCAACTTCCTCTGTATGCATCGTAAAGAAAGTTTGCTCCAAGAAGGATGACCAAGATTCCGAATGCACGGTTATACAATTTGCCGTGGGGTGAACCTAAAATCGCGAGCCAACCCGCTCCTTTAATTATGATCAGGCTCCTTCACGCTCTCGACCGTTAAGCTGATTGAATTTTACGTTACGCACTGCTGACCCCCCGAAAGCTGAATCTTGGGAAAACGTGGGGACAGAGGGGAAAACCCGCTGCGGCTAAAATCCTAAAAATTCAGACGCGGCGACCCCCGCAACAAGAGCCATCGCGCACAACCAAGCGCCGAACAGGGCCGCATCGAGCCAAAAGCCTTTCCATATCTTGCGCTTTGCGCGGACGATAACCTCGATTAGCAATAGAACGATGATCGCAAGTGTTGATAAGAACCACCAATTCTGGATTAGATTGCCGATCCGCCCGTGTATGATCGGGCTTCCAGTGCGAACAACAATAGTGAGAAATATCGCTAAATTCAGAGAGGCAAGAACACGCAAGATTCTCTGAATCATTGAGAACTCCCATCAGGGATAACACATTAATCGGGATGAGAAGTATCGACTTAGATTATCGACAATCGGCAAAACTTAACAGAATACGTTCCGGCTGTCTCCAGATTTCCACAACTGTGTCTGCTCCGGCACAATGAATCAGGGGCTTGTTCGTATGACAACGGATGGTTGGCGGGTGGCGTACGCTCTCGTTGAAGATTTGATTGGAAGGCTGCCTCACAGGCAAAACAAACACCACACCCTTCCCAAACCCGGCGAAGAGTGCGGCACCCATCGAAGCTAGAACCTCTACTTCGGCCAAGGTGCGCCGCCCGGCATCTTAAGGCGATTCACGGCCAACTGAAACGTCCCGCCGGTCCTCAGAGTTACTGGAGAGAATTGAGGAAAAAGCTCAAGTACGCTGTCAGAACCACGTACTCAATCGGGGTAAGTATTGCGTAAAATGCCAAAGGGACTACTTGTACTCGCGTAAGAGCAAAGGTCCCCAAACTGGAATGCACCGCAAAGAAGAAGCTCAGGAGCACCCAGAATTTTTGCTTGCCCCAAAGCCTTCGAGATGAGCGGATTCCGTAGCCAAATACAATTGCGGTCATTCCCGCAAACCCTAGCCACTTCAACGGCAAATTAGGGGAGCCGCCTGTTTTAGCCTGATGGAATGCAAAGATCATGCCTGCGATCACAACCAGGACACCTATCGCAATGTAAAGCAGCAAGTCTTTCATCGTGCTGGATCTATCCATTCCTGCCTGGCGCTCGCGAAGGTTAATGACATGCTCCAGTATACAAATCATACATCTCATCACCCATCCTTGGAACTCTGCCGAAACCAAAGGCAATCGCAGATCCCTCACGCCGTCAATTGCGCGCGGCAGGGGCGCGCAACAGCCGGGATTCCGGACTGACACGTAGGGGATTGTGGAGAGAGTAACAGTTTGGAGAACGCGCAGGGTTCTAGGGCAAACCAGAGGCAAAGGCGAACTGCAGATTCCTCACGCTCGGCGCCCAATTGTATGCGGTAAAGCTAGCGGTTCACCGGCGCGTTCTTCGAACGCGGCGCCGATCGCGTTCGGAATGACACCGTACTTTTTTTTGAGTGTAGCCACCTCGCACAACCCACCCGCAGAAACTTCCAGGGCAAAGGCAAAAGCGTTGCGAGACCGCGCTTCGTGATCTAGGAGTTTGATCAGTCGGACCCACACGCTGAAACCTGCGTGTGAGGACCCGGGGATACTTCTAAGGCAAAAACGAAATTGCAGATCGATCGAAAGTTAAGATTGACCGACTAAATTTTCGAAACCGCTAAGTCATGTCTGATGTGCGGCTTGGCGACGAGCCGCGCATAAAGGACACCTGTCCGTTAGTACCCTCGGGGTTACTAAGTCGAAGCACTCGCTTACACGACCGTTTGGAGGCTGCCGCTGGCCGCTATTATTGAAGCAGGTTTTAGTACTAGTAATCCTCCAACCCGCGGAGCGTGAGCAAATGAGAACATTCGACCTCGAAAGTACGGCGGAAAATCGGCGAAATTGGCGCGTCAGCGACGTGCTGATTAAATTTGGCGGCGTGGTGTTCTGCGCGCTGCTGGTGGCGATTCCGGCGAAGGCGCAGGACGTTGCTGCGGCCGCTCGCGCGGCGCGCGACAGGGAAGCGAGCACGCATCACGCGACCCACGTGTACACGAATGAGGATTTGGCTGCGCCTGAGATTCTGACTCCCGAGGATCAGGAGCGTTTTGCGTCTGCGCGCGATGTGTGGGAAGCGCCGAAGGGTTGGCAGCTGGCGGACATTTTGCCGCCGGATGTTGAGCCGTCGGCACCGCCTCCACCGCCGCTGGGCGACGTGGCGCGGAATATTCGCGTCGCGAAAGAAATTCAGCGGATCACTGTGCCAACGTACGTGCCGACGCCGACCTACGCTTCTCCGGCAAGGCCGCGCGCTATTGAAGGTATCTCGGGCAACGGCGCAACGCCTTCGATTCCGCTGTTCACGAACAGCGCGGCTCCGTTTGTTCATGGCGGGTCGACCATAGCTCCGGCGGCGCCCAATGCACCGGCGACGATTCACGCCACGCCGCACGCCACGCCGGAAATGATCTCGCACTTCAGCTCAGCGGCGCCGACGGCTCCGTTGGGCCATTCGGCGGGAATTCACGCCGTACCCCACGCATTTCATCCGGCTTTTCATGCGGGCGTAGCGCCGATGCTGTCGTATTCGACGGCGCGAGCGTTCCCGCACGCACTTTCGACTCCTTCGGCCACACTGGCAGCCCCGCACGCGTCAGTTCAAGCCGCACCACACGCGCTGGTTCACGCAGCACCCCACGCGGTAGCGCAAGCGCCGCATGCTGTGCCGCAAGTGATGACGCACGCAATCCCGCAAGCGGCGGTACAGGCCGCTACGCAGGCAGCAGTGCACGCGGCGGTTGACGCGGCGGTTCACGCAGCGCCAAGCAGCGTGAATCATGCAGCGCATCTGTTGAAGCCTGTAACACCGGCAGCGAATGCAGTGGCTGGGACCGTTCAAATCCAGCCGGGCCAGACGCTGTGGAGGCTGGCCACGGAATATCTGGGCAGCGGCTATCGTTGGCATCAGATTGCTGAGCTAAATCCGAGCTTGAGCGATCCTACGCGGATTGAAGCTGGCACAGCGATTCGCATGCCGCAGCCAACGGTGCAAACCGCCGGCACGGGCAACTCGACGGGAAATTACCTGGTTCAGTCGGGCGACAGTATGTGGAAAATCGCGCAGGCGCAGCTGGGAAATGCGAACGCGTGGGTCTGCGTGGCGCATGCCAATCCGGATGTGCAGAATCCCAATCTGATTTTCCCTGGGCAGGCTATCAATTTGCCGGCGCTTGGCGAATCGGAGCGGTGCGAATAACTTAATTTCTATCCAAGAAGGAATTTTAGGAAGGCCGTGGCGAAACGCTGCGGCCTTTCTTGTTTTTAGGCAGGGCTAGTTTTCTTTCGCGCGTCTTTGATTTGCTGCAGAAGAATGTCGCGAACGTAGTGCCAGTCGGGAACAATTTTGAGGGCGGATTCGGCATTCTGTTGGGCGGCATCCAGATCCGGCTGGGATTTGTTCAGATCGGACCAGGCGACACTCATCAATAGTTCGGGCTCTCCCCAGGAGGGCATGAGCGGATCGGGTGTAGCGGGCTTGTGCGTGCGGATGGAGTCGAGACCCTTTTCGTAGGCTTCAAAGGTCTTCGGTTGACCACCGCCGCGCTCCGGTGGCACGTTCCAGAAAATAGGACCCTCGACCCAGAGAAATCGAGCATTGTTTGGCGCGGCAGATTCGATTTCCTTTCGCAACTGGCGCGACCCGTTTATCAGGTTGACCGTGCGAGGATTCTTAGGGTTCTGCTGGCTCAACGAGTAAGCCAGGAAACCATCGCATGACAGAATCCCGATCCTAGCCTCAATAGATACGGAGTCGTCCTGAGCTACCTTGCGGAAATCTTCGATGGCTTGACTCAGGTCGCTTTGCAATTCCTCGGGCTTCGCTTGGTCGTTGAACCCATTGATGGCCCGACGCCACAAGGCGAATCCACGCCAGTAATTCAGCTTCGGCGCCAGCTCGTGACTTCCCAGAAAGGGCGTTAAGGCGTCGTAGAGATTCTTCAGTTGTGTGCGTTCGTCCTGGTAATCCGCGCGCTGAATTTTGGCGACAATTTGTGCGACGCGCTCGCGGGGCGAGTCCGCAGATCTTAAGGCTCGCGGCATAGAGAGGCCCACGAGAAGAAAAATGACCGGGGCACCGGTGCGGGCAAGTCGCGCAAAAGCAGAAAAGTTTAGATTGGTCATTGGTGTCTCCCGTGAACGCAAAAACCACCCGGCTGTACAGACGCAGGTCGCAGTAAAAGGTAACCCTGTATTTGGCCCGCGATGACCTGCCCGGCCACGAAGTGGGGCAAATTCTTGCCCCACTGTTGGGACAAAACGATTGCGGTAAGCGCCGATTTTACCTAGGCTGCTTTCGTGAAGACCGCTTGGAGCTCGGATATTCAACATGACGTTGTGTCGCTATTGCGCGAGCGGCTGCGTGCTGCAAAGAGCAGGAATCCGCGCTTTTCGTTGCGGGCTTACGCGAAGCGCCTGGGAGTCGATCACTCCACGCTCTCGCAAGTGCTGCGGGGGCGGCGCGGGCTTTCGAAACGAGACCTAGAAGCGGTGGGGAAGCGCATGGGGTTGAGCGAGCAGACCATTCGCGAGTATGCGCAGGGGGCGAAGAAGCTGGAAGTTCATAAAGCTGCGCGACAGCAGATGCGCAGTTATCAATTTGATCTTGATACGTTTCAACTGCTCTCGGCCTGGCATCACTACGCGATTTTGGAGCTCGTTCACATTCATAGATTCAAAGCGGACTCGCGGTGGATTGCCGACACCCTGGGTATTCCCGTGGAGGAAGTGAATATTGCTTTGCAGCGGCTTCTGCGGCTTGGGCTTCTAGAGATGGCCAAACGCGACCGCTGGATCGACAAATCCGGCGATGCCGAGTTCCACAGCGCGATGCAGGATGAAGCGGCAGGCAACGAGCTGGACCGTGAAATTCACGAGCTGGCCATCGCCGCCATTCAGCGAACTCGTGGAGAGCATCGCGCGCAGAGGCAGGTGGTGCTGGCTTGTGATTCGAAGAATTTGTCGCGAGTGAGGAGGATGGCGGATCGGTTCATCGCGGAAGTGCGATCGATGGCCGCGGAAAGCAAACGTAAGGACGACGTCTATCAACTGGAAATTTCGTTTTTCCCGGTAACGACTTTGAAAAGAAACGAAGGAGACCAGGATGGGTAACCCGGTGATGCAGTGGCAGATTTTGACCAAGCAATCGAAGAAATTGGAGGAGTTTTATTCGAAGCTATTTGGCTGGAGGGTCGCAAACGATAATCCGCTGGGCTACATGCGTGTCGACACTGGCTCGAAAGAGGGCATTCAAGGCGGCTTTTGGCCGATTGGCGAGAAGGAAGGGCACAGCATGGTGCAACTGTTCATCCGTGTGCCAGATGTTAAGGCACACGTGAAGAGGGCGGAGCAGTTGGGTGCGCGGATCGTGATTCCGGCGCAGATGCTGCCAGACGGAGATGAAATGGCGGTGGTAGTAGATCCGGACGGGATTCCGTTTGCGATGTTTCGTGGACCAAGGCCGACGCGCTGACGTTCTGCGGTCGGGCGGCGGTGAAAGCCATTAGCCTGGGACTTTTTCGCCGGGGCTGACGATCCAGGCGATGACCTGACCGACGGGAACCACGTCGCCTTCGCGAGCTTTCAGGCCGGTGAGAATGCCGGCGGCGGGCGATTCAATTTCTACGATGGTTTTGTCGGTTTCCACTTCCATGAGCGGCTCGCCCTTGGCGACCTGCTCGCCTTCTTTTTTGCGCCAGGCGATGAGGGTGCCCGTTTCCTGAGCAAGTTCGAGAGCCGGCATTACGATGCTGATGGCCATATGTTTGTGAGCTGAGCGCGCGGCTCAGTCTCTGGTGGCGACGCCCTCTTTTTTCGCGCTCGCTTCAATCATTTCGATGACACGCTGACTCGATGGGCCTTCATTCTCGCGAGCCTCAGGCAGTTTTCCTTCCACCGTGAAGTAGTGAGCACCGGCGACCATCAGCTTTTCGGCAGGGAAGCGGGTGATTATTTCGTGGCCGGTGGGAGTGACCACAATTTCTTCTTCAATACGCGCGGCGCTCCAGCCGTCGGTGGAAGGCCAGAAAGTTTCGAGGGCGAAGACCATGCCGGGTTTGATCTCGTGGGAATGTTCGAGGGAGACCATGCGGCTGATGACTGGTTTCTCCCAGATCGCCAGGCCGATTCCGTGGCCGAACTGCAGCGCGAAGGCGGCTTCTTCATCGGGGAAGCCGAATTCTTGCGCCTTGGGCCAGACGGAAGCGATTTCAGCGGTGGTGCGGCCGGGCTGAATCAGGGAAATGGCTTCGTCGAGATAATCGCGACAGCGTTTGTACGCGTCGATCATGGCGTGGGAGGCGTAGCCGATGGTGAAGCAACGGTAGTAGCAGGTGCGGTAGCCCATGTAGGAATGCAGGATGTCGTAGTAGACAGGATCGCCGGGGCGAAGAACGCGGTCGGAGAAGACGTGCGGATGCGGGCTGCAGCGTTCGCCGGAAATTGCGTTGACCGCTTCGACGTATTCGGATCCCAGGTCGTAGAGAACTTTGCTGACCAAGCCGACGGCTTGATTTTCCGACATGCCCGGCTTCATGGCGCGATACAGCTCGTCGTAAGCGGCATCGACCATCATCGCGGAATGATTGAGCAGGGAAATTTCGTCCTGCGTTTTGATGACTCGCGCATCCGACATGAGCTGCTGACCATCGACGATCTTTATGTCCTCGTTTTGAAGAGCGAAAAGGATGGGCGGCTCGATGACATCGACGCCGAGCGGCTCGTTTTGCAAGCCACGCTTCTCGAGTTCCAATTTGATTTTTCTGGCCACATTTTCTGCCCGGCCCATTTCAGGCGACATTGCGCCGCGCATTAGCGAAATGCCAGGCCGCGACCGCTCGCCAAGCCAGGGGCAATTCAACTGGTGGTGGCGGGCGGCGGAACCAAAGTCCCACAGGATGGGTTCGTCATTTTGAGGGAGCAGAGTGAAGCGGCTAATTTTATCCTGGGCCCAAGTGCCGATGTGCGTGGCGGTCAGGTAGCGCACATTGTTCATATCGAAGCAGAGCAGGGCGCCCATTTCGGATTTTTTGAGCAGGGCTTTCGCGCGATCCAGTCGTTCGCGGCGAAGACGATCGAAGTCGATGCGATTTTCCCAGTCGACGGCCATCGGTCCGTAGGTTTTTAGGGCCACGATGGGCCTCCTTGGCAGGCTCTTTTGAAAAGGAGCTGTCTGGAAATATTCAAGCGTTGCCGCTGCCGGCGCATAACGAGCGGGCCGTTTCAAAGACGGTCTGCTCAGTAGGCACGGTCAAATCTTCGAGCGGCGGCGAAAAGGGAATTGGAACTTGCATGGCGCCGAGGCGCTTCACAGGCGCTTCCAAGCTATAGAAGGCCCCTTCAGCGATGACGGATGCGATTTCGCCGGTGACGCCGTAGCGAACGTGTCCTTCATCGATGATCAGGGCTTTGCCTGTCTTTCGCGCGGATTCAATCAGGGTTTCTTCGTCGAGCGGCCAGGTGGTGCGCGGGTCGATTACTTCTGCGCTGATGCCGGCATTTTCGAGAAGTTTTGCGGCGGCGAGAGCGACTTGCACCATGCTGCTGGTGGCTACGAGAGTGATGTCTTCGCCGGCGCGTTTGATGTCGGCGCGGCCAAAGGGGATGGTGTAATCCTCTTCAGGGACTGGACCTTTGAGCTTATACATCATTTTGTCTTCGAAAAAGATGATGGGATTTTCGTCGCGAATGGCGGTTTTGAGCAAGCCTTTGGCATCGTAGGGAGTGGAGGGCATTACGACTTTCAGTCCGGGGATGTGACTGAGCCAGGCGTGCAAGGATTGGGAGTGCTGCGCGGCGGAGCGGCGCGTGGCGCCGAGCGTGGTGCGCAGCACCATCGGGACTTTCCATTTGCCGCCGGACATATAGTGAACTTTGGCGGCTTGGTTGACGAGCTGATCCATGGTGAGGGTCAGGAAATCGCCGAACATGATGTCGACGACGGGGCGCATGCCGGTCATGGCCGCGCCCACACCGACACCAGTGAAACCGGCTTCGGAGATGGGCGTATCGATGACGCGATCTTTCCCAAACTCCTGCACGAGGCCGGATAGGACCTTAAAGGGAGTGCCTGCCTCCGCGACGTCCTCGCCCAAAATGCAGACGCGCGAGTCACGGCGCATCTCTTCGATCAACGCTTCGCGAATGGCCTGAGCGAAAGTGATCTCGCGCTGGCGTACGGCGGGGGGCGCCTGTGCTTCTCGCTCAGGCATAGACGTCCTGGCTGACTTCGGAGGGTTCGGGATATGGCGCGGCCTTTGCCAAGTCAGCGGCGGCCTGCATTTCGGTGCGAACTTCCTGTTCGATCTGATGAAGGGATTGCTCGCTGGCGAGCTTTTGATCTTTCAGCCATTGAGCTAGAAGCAGGATCGGGTCGCGATTGGTTTTCCAGTGCTGTTCTTCTGTTTTAGAGCGATAAAACTCGCGGTTCAGATCACCAACGTGATGGCCGGAGTAGCGATACGTGTTGCAGAGGAGAAAAGAAGCGCCATCGCCGCATCGCGCACGCGCGACAACATTGGTGGCTGCGGAATACACAGCGCGAACATCCTGGCCATTGACTTCTTCAGCGTGAAGACCGAAGGAGTTGGCGCGAGCAAGAATGTTGCCGGCAGTGACTTCTGAGAAGTGCGTGTATTCGGTATAGAGATTATTTTCGCATGCGTAGATCACCGGCAATTTCCAAAGCATGGCGAGATTCATCACTTCGTACAGGACGCCCTGGCCGAGTGCGCCTTCGCCGATGAAGCAGACTGAGACTCGTCCGGTTTTCAGATGCTTGGCGGAAAAGGCGGCGCCGGTGGCGATGCCCGCGCTGCCGGCAACAATCGCGTTTGCACCAAGATTGCCAGTTTCGGGATCGGCAATGTGCATTGAACCGCCCTTGCCTTTGCAATATCCGTTTTCTTTGCCGAGCAGCTCGGCAAACATGCGCTCGGGCGACGCGCCCTTGGCGAGACAGTGGCCGTGACCGCGATGGGTGCTGGTGATGTAGTCGTCTTCACGCAGAGCTGAGCAAATTCCGACGGCGACGGCCTCCTCGCCCGCGTACAGGTGCGCCAGACCAGGCATGAACGCACGAGTATAGAGGTCGTTTACCTGCTCTTCGAAGAGGCGAATCATTTGCATGCGGCGATACATGCCGACCCACAGGGCGGCGGATTCGCTAGCATGCACCGCAGGATTGGTGAGAGCGTTCATCGTTTTACCCCGGAAAGAGTGGCCAGGACGTCGAAGACGACGGCAAAGTCCTCTTTGACGAGGCCCATTCCGCGCGCAGCGGTGAGAAATTCATTGCTCACCGCAGTGGTGGGCATGGGCACGTCCAGCTGGCGCCCAAGCTCGAGTGCAAGCAGCATGTCCTTCTGCATCATGTTTACGTCGAACCAAGCTTCCGGGGGCAATTGCAAAACGAATGGGCCGCGATACTTGATCATTGGCGAGGCGATGGCACTGTTGGTGAGCACCTCGACGGCAACTTCGCGCGCGATACCGCTTTTTTCGGCGAGAAGAACGCCTTCGGAGAAAGCCAGCATCTGCACTGCGAGGCTCAGATTGCAGGCGATCTTCACCACCAGAGCTAAACCGTTTTCACCAACGTGGGTGACCTTGGGGCCAAGGTCCTCTAGCAACGGTTTAAGATGGTCGAAAGTTTCCTTTCGACCACCGACCATCACGGAAAGTTTTCCCTCCTGCAAAGTGATCACACTGCCTGAGACAGGGGCGTCGACCATGTCGGCGCCGGTGCCGCGGACTTTGGAGGCGATGTTGCGGCTGACGGAGGGGCTGACGGTACTCATGTCGACGAAAATTTTGCCGGAGGAGAGGCCGGCGAGAATTCCAGTAGGGCCGTCGACGATGGCTTCGAGGGCCGCGGAATTGGTGACCATGGAGAATGTCACGTCGGCAACGCGAGCGACTTCGCGGGGCGAATCCGCCCAGCGCATTCCTTTATCAATAAGGCGCTCGGCCTTGCGTTTGGTGCGGTTATAGCCGGTGACGACGTGGTCGTGAGCGAGCAGCCGCAAAACCATTTCGCTGCCCATCACGCCCAGTCCTACGAAGCCCAGGTTTGCCATCGAATGGTTGGCTCGCGTTGCAGATTTGCGTGTGCCGCTTGCGCTTTGAGAAGGCGCGCTGCGGAACAGCGTGTTCAAGTAGAGCTACGAGCTCGACTCCTTAGGGGTGTCGCCTCCGGAATCGGTGCGCACCTGCCGAAGATGAGCTCGCATTGCTTCACGTGCGCCTCGGGAGTCGCGGTGTTCGATGGCCTCGAGAATGCGCTTGTGGTGATATTGGCCGCGCTCGGGGCCTCCGTCGACGTAATAGGTGCGCATCCGGTTTTCGCGTAAGAGCGCGATGATTGGATCGATCAGGGAAAGAATCAGAGGGTTGGCGGTCGCGTCGGCGAGGGCGAGGTGGAAGTCGAGATCTGCTTCGATGAACGCATCCGCATCGCGGCGCGCTTCCTCCATTACTCCAATGGCTTCGCGCATGGCTTGCAAATCTTCTTCATTCGCACGGGCGGCGGCGAGGGCAGCGATTTCGGGCTCTAGAATTTCGCGCACTTCGGTGAGCCGGGCGGCGCCTTCGGGCTCGTCGATCTTCACGACTCGGTCGAGGCTCTGTTTCAGGGAAGGCGAAGTTTGGTTGGTGATGAAGGTGCCCCGGCCCGGATAGGCTTCGACTAGGCCTTTTCCTCTAAGCGCTTTGACAGCTTCGCGCACAGCCGTGCGGCTGACACCAAATTGGTGAGCCAATTCGCGCTCGGGCGGGAGTTGATCGCCTTCTTTGAGCGCTTTGGTGCGTATGGACTCTTCGATTTGCTGAACGATTTGTTCGTAGAGACGTGACGCCTGTACAACTTTGTACATGAGGCCTCCTAACCTGAAAGACGTCCCAGAAAGCCGCGAGCTGGGCCCAAGGGCATTGGTACGGTGGACGGACCAATACCTATATCACAAGTAAGATCGATTTGTTTGATGCTCCCCGAGTCCTGCTCTGCCTCATAAGTGATAATTCAACGTGCGGGTCTAGTTGCCGAAGCCCAGCGAAGTCCTGATCACGACTCGACCGAAAAGATTGACCTCGATACTCCGCTTACAGTTCGCCGAAGCGCTTTCTGTCAGCACTCTTTTGCCGCGCAATTGAAATTATCATTTGTGGTTATACCACCATACCAATTTTTGCGGAATATCCTAAATAATTCTTGACATAGGTAATTATGGTGGTACTACATTCAACCAATTCACGAGCCAGCCGGAAAAGACAGCGAGGTGGTGGGATGAGCTTTCTCCTGCGGGGAAAATTGAGGCGACTGGGGCGCGTGGGTGTGTGGAGGCGAGCGGCGCGGATATACGGGATTGTGAGGAGGGGGGGGGGCGGGGGAGGCTGGGAGCGGGTGTGTGGGTGGGGGTGCTGGTGGTGGCGTGTGCGGGGGCAGCGTGGGGGCAGACGTTTACGGGGAGGATTTTGGGGACGATACACGATACGCAGGGCGCGGCGGTGGTGGGGGCGGCGGTTACGATTACGGATGTGCAGAGAGGCGTGGCGCGGACGCTGACGACGGATACATCGGGGCAATTCCTAGCGCCGGATCTGATTCCCGGGCAGTACAAGCTGCGAATTGAGGCGAACGGGTTTAACGCGGTCGAGCAGCAGGGGATCACGGTGGAGGTCGCGAAGGATCTCAATCTAGATTTTGAGCTGAAGCCGGGGGACGTGCACCAGGTGATTACGGTGACGCAGGAAATTCCTCTGCTGGATACGACGACTTCGTCGTTGGGTGGAACGCTGGATAACCAGGAAATTACCGACCTGCCGTTGAACGGGCGCAATTATGAAAATTTGCTGCAGCTTCGGCCGGGAGTGGTGAGGTATCCCGGCGGTGGATTTTCGACCACCAGCACAAATGGGCTTCGCGCGGAAGACAACGCGTATCTGATCGATGGGCTATTCAATAGCGAGCCGTTTTCGGGGCAGAGCATCATTAACGGCGCGGGCATTGCGGGCGATTCCGCGACGATCCTGCCAGTTGATTCGATTGAAGAGTTCAACGTGATTGAGAACCCGCCGGCGCAATACGGCTGGAAGCCCGGCGCGATGGTTAATGTGGCGCTCAAATCAGGTACAAATTCGCTGCACGGTTCGGCGTATGGTTTTTTCCGCACTACGGATCTGGACGCGCGAAATTATTTTAATCCGGTGGGACAGGCGAAAAACCCGCGGAATCTGAAGCAATTTGGGGCGACGGCGGGCGGGCCAGTCATTACGGATAAGTTTTTCTTTTTTGGGGCGTACGAAGGGCAGCGTTATACGGTTGGCAATACCGGGGTGCTTTCCACTCCGGCCACGGTTTCGTTGGGCGGCGATCCACTGAATAGCGTGCCGGATGCGATTGCAGGAGTAATCGTGCAGGGGATTACTCCCAGCGCGGCGAGCCTGAAAATCGGGGGATGCACGCTGGGACCACCAATCAGCTGTAATGGTTCGGGGTTTCCCCTGAATAATGGGTCGCAATCGCCCACGCACAACAGCATTAATTTCGGGCTGCCGAACAGCGTCAGCGCGGATAACGCGGTCGGGAAGCTGGATTTCCATCCCAACGATCGAAACACGATTAGCGGGCTCTATTTCTTCGGAAACAGCAACGGGACAGTTTCCGACGCCGATCAGCTTCAACCAAAATGGTTGACGCTGATACACACGCGGGCGCAGGTTTTGGGAGCGAGCTGGACATGGACGCCGAGCGCGACTTGGGTGAACGAGGCGCGATTCGGATTTAATCGACTATATCAGCCTACTTTTACCGCGGATCACAATCTGCCGGTTACGTCTTATGGCTTGGACACGGGCGTTACCAACCCCCTTTACGGCGGCTTGCCGCGCATCAATATTTCAGATTTTTACGTGTTTCCTCAGGAATTGGGGGGATTCAATTGGCCCAAGGTGCAGGGGCCGGATGAGCGCTTTCAGTTTATCGACCATGTGACGCGGACCTTCGGCAGGCATGCGGTGCAATTCGGCGGCGAAATTCATCGGGACAGTTTTTCAGGCGGCGCTTATGGCGGGTCGCGCGGAAGGATTAAATTTGGATTTGGAACCGATGCGTTTCCGGGCGCAACTTCGCTGGAGGATTTTTTCGCCGGCGTTCCGGCGAGTGGGAGTTTGCTGGTTGGCGATCCGACCCGGCATATCAGCAATTGGGGTTATGCCGCATTTGTGCAGGATGACTGGCGGATCAGCAATCACCTAACGCTCAATCTTGGGCTCCGTTACGAAATCAATACGGTGATCAAGGATTCGAACGACCTGCTGGGCAATTTCAGTCCGACGGTTGGGCTGGTGCAGGTAGGCAAGCAGATCAGCAAGCCCTACAACGGCGATTACAACAATTTTGCGCCGCGAGTTGGATTGGCATGGGATCCGACTGGAACGGGTAAGACTGTGTTTCGCGCAGGCGCGGGAATCATTTATGAAACGCTGAATTGGGAGTCTTTCCTTGCGCTAAACAACACGCTGGGCTTGGGAACGATTCCGACGGGAGCTATTGGAGTGGCTCCGGGGGGCGGAACAATCGATACCGGGGCGATCAATTTTCCAGGTTCGGCGTTGAATTGGAATGGCACGGTTTTCCCGACTACTCCGCTGAATTGCGCAGCGAATCCGTGCACGATTCTGGCGGTAGATCCAAAGCTGACTACTCCGTGGGTCACGCACTGGACAGCGAATGTCGAACATTCCTTCACTAGGAATCTGGTATTGCAGGTCGCGTATGTGGGGAATCATGGCGCGGATCTGGTAGGCATTCACGACATCAACCAAAACGTGCCATCCAAGGATTTTTTAGGTGATGAGCAGTCCGGAAGGCCGTTCGATGCACGTTTCCCATTCCTGAGCTTCATCTATCAGATGGGGAATATTTATAAGTCGAATTACAACGGCTTGCAGTCCACGCTGACGGCGCGGAATTATCACGGTTTTACTTTTTTGGCGGGATACACGTATTCACATGCACTTGACGATGTTGGCGCGAACTGGGATTTCGGCGCGGGTTCGGGCTTGCCGCAGGATAGTGCGCATCCAGGCCGCGAGTATGCGAGCAGCGATTTCGATATGCGGCATCGATTCACGCTGTCGACGACCTACGCCGTACCGGGCGTGCATTCCTTTGCGCACCTTCTAGAGGGCTGGGAAATTACCTCGATCGTGAGTTTGTTTGGAGCTCAGCCGTGGGGACCAATCGACACTGGCACAGATGTGAGCCACACGGGAGAGGGAGTGGATCGCTGGGATTTTTTTGGCAATCCTTCGGATTTCAAACCTGAGAAAGCTGTCGGAATTCCATGGTTTGACGGAGTGACCAATCCATTTCCAGCCCAGTGTTTGGCGCACGCGGATACGCCGGCGTTGATGGCATCGCTGAACGCATTTGGGTGCTACATGGAAGGGAATTCGGTGATGATTCCGCCGGCCGGGGGCACGTTCGGCACCATGGGCCGCAATACCTTTCGCGACCTGGGATTCCGCGACTGGGATATGTCCGTGGTGAAGAACACCAAGGTTAGCGAGCGGCTGAATGTGCAGTTTCGGGCCGAATTTTTCAATTTCCTGAACCATCCCAATTTTGCAAATCCATTTGGCGGGCAGAACGGGTGGGGCCACAACGATCCGTCGGTGCCGGGAGCGGGCGGCTTTGGTTGCGCGTGCGCCACGCCGGACGTAGCCGCGTCGAACCCGGTGATTGGGTCGGGCGGGAGTCGTGCAGTTCAGCTGGGATTGAAGTTCATTTTCTGATTTCACTTTGTGATTGAAGAGAGTCGAGCGCCTTCTGTTGGACCCACGATTTAAGCCTCGCAACCGCTTTCTTGCTTCCGTTCTGGTGGCGTTTAGTTTGGCGATTTGCGGCGTTTCCTTCTGTATGGCACAAGAAAAACAATCCGCGACGGACCAATCGCAACCGCATGAGCGGACCATTGAGGAAATCAAGGCGGAGGCGCTGAAACGGGCGCAACATGGCGGTTATCCGCTGATTGGTCTCGATCCGGCGGATGTGGCCGAGGCGTTTCGGTCGATAAAGACGAAGGATAAGGATGAATGGGCGGCGGCATTCATCGGAGTGGGGGACAAATATTTCACCGAGGCCAAGTCGCTTGAATCAAGCGACCCGAAAAAGGCCGATGCAGATTACGTGCGCGCCTGGCATTTGTACTCGTTTGGGCGGTGGCCAGTGCCATCTTCGCCGGGCAAACAGCGCGCTTATGAAAAAGCGATGCAGGCTTTTCTGGCGCACGCGCACTACTGGGACCCGCCACTGGAAGTCGTCAAGATTCCATTTGAGGGAAAGGAAATTACGGGATATCAGCGTCTGCCCAAAAATCATAGCGGACCGGTGCCGATGGTGATCGCGGTGAATGGGCTGGACAGTCGAAAAGAAGATTTGAGTGAAAGCTTTTCGGCGATTATTCCGTTTGGGGTGGGATTTATAGCCGTAGACGGTCCAGGAACAGGGCAGGCGCCAATCAAGGCGAGCCCGACGGCCGATCGAATGCTTTCCAAGGTTATCGACTATCTCGATTCACGGCCGGAAGTGGACAAGAAGAGAATCGGATTTCATGGGGTGAGTTGGGGAGCGTATTGGGGCACCAAGATGGCGGTGGTCGAGCACGACCGGTTACGCGCGGTGAGCATCCAATCGCCGCCAACTGATGTATTTTTTACGCGCGAATTTCTGACGCGCTCACTGTTGGGCAATCGCGAGTATTTATTCGATCAGGTGCCGGCGTTGATGGCAGTTTTTGACGAGGTGCATTCAGTGGATGAGATGGCCGCGATGTTCGAAAAAATGTCGCTGGTGAAGCAGGGAATTCTGGGCAAGCCGACGGCGCCGATGCTGATACTTGCCGGCGTAAAAGATACGCAAGTGCCGATTGCGGATATCTATGAACTGCTTAGTTCGGGTGACACGCCTAAAGATGCGTGGATCAATCCGGCGGGCGGGCATTTGGGGCGGCAGGCGGGCGTGTGGCCCGATCCGCGGATTTTTAAGACAGTGATTATTCCGTGGTTGGTAAGGAATTTGACCGCAGAGTAGACAGGTTTTTGTAGCGAATCCCACCGAAGTGTTGCATCCCACGCGCGCCCATTTACATGAGGTGAACCTTGCGGTTCACCTGCGCGTCCCGTCGGACGCGCCAAAACACGTGTGGGGCACCCGCAGAATAGCGGCGCGTAGGGGCCCAAGCAAAGGCGCGTCTGTTGGCAGGTGAACCTCCGTCGTGAGGCTGTTCTTTTCCGTTTTTTTGCTCAAAGCAATGCGAACATGGAGTGGAGAGGAATCGCGGATGAGTTTTGACCTCAGGACCGGCAAGCCGGTGTGGATGATTGGCAGGCCGCGGCTCGCTAAGCACAAAAAGCTTAGGAAGAATATCCTCAGCGAGGTGGTGGTCGTCGGCGGAGGGATTTCCGGCGCGCTGATGGCCTATCGGCTGACGAATTTGGGAATGCAAGTGACGATGCTCGATAGCCGAAAAATTGGGGCCGGGAGCACGGCTGCGAGCACGGCGATCCTTTCGTATGAAGCGGATGTCAATCTGGGCGAGCTGATTGAGAAAATCGGGCACGCGCCAGCGGTGAGGGCGTATCGAGCGGGGATTGAGGCGATCGATCTGATTGGCAGGATGGTGAGAAGCCTGGATAACCGGTGCGATTTCAGGAGGACTCAGAGCCTGTATCTTGCGAGCAGCCGCAAGGACGTCAAGCTGCTGGAGCGCGAGTGCGCGGTGAGGAAGAAATTCAAATTCCGAGTGAGGTTAGTCGCGAGTGAGGAGCTAGCTGCTAAGTATGGGCTGAATGCGCAGCGCGCGATTCTGAATGACGATGCGGCACAGGTGGATCCTCTGAAACTTACGCAGGCACTGGTAAGACACGCGCAGAAGCGAGGGCTGAAGGTTTTTGTGCACACGAAAGTAGTGAGCTACGCGCGGGAGGGCAGGGAATCGATTCTTACAACGGAAGATGGTTTTGAGGTGCGCGCGAGACACGTGGTATTCGCGACAGGCTATGAGACGCAGCAATTCCTGCGGCAAAAAGGCGTGAAGCTGAAAAGCAGCTATGCGATTGCCTCGAAGCCGATGCGGGTGCCTTTGGGACAGAAATTTCCGGTAATTTGGGAAACGGCGCGGCCTTATTTATATGTGCGCGCGACCGCGGATTCGCGAATGATTGTGGGCGGCGAGGATGTGGATTTTGTGGACGAGAAGAGGCGGGATCGATTGCTGCCAGCGAAGACGAGAGCGCTCGAGAAGAAGATTCGCAAGCTGATGCCCGGCATTCAGTGGAAGTTGGCGGCAGCGTGGACGGGGACTTTCGCGGAAACAAAAGACGGGCTGCCCTATATCGGACAGCACAAGAAGTTTCCGGGTGCCTATTTTGCGTTGGGGTATGGCGGGAACGGCATCACTTTCGCAGCGATTGCCAGCATGATTGTTCCGGATCTGATTCGAGGGCGAAAAAACTCTGATGCAAAGATATTTCGATTCGAGCGCCGGTCGAAATAGATGATTTGATCCGGGCTATTCGGGCCGGCGAACCACGCGACCATCTTTCATCACGAAGTTGATTTTGCGAATGGCCTCGATGTCGTCGACGGGGTTGGCGGGCATGGCGACAATGTCGGCGGCGAGGCCGGGTGCGATTGAGCCACGCTGATCTTTGATCCGAAGAAGCTCGGCGGCGTTGACGGTCATGCACTTGAGAATTTCCGCGTTGGGAACTCCGGCTTCCTTCCATCGAGAAAGATAATCGAGCATCCACTCGACCCTGCTTTTCTTCGGCGTTTCGAAACTTTCGTCGGTGCCGAAGGCCATTTTCACGCCGATGCGATAGGCGCGGCGGAGGCGATCCGTAATTTGCGGGCCGAGCTTGGCGGGATCGTCGATGAAGCCGCCAGCGGTGGCTTCGAGCCAGTCCTGCGGAAAATCGGTGCCGACCAGGAATATTCCCTTGGCCTTCATTTGCTGGAGTTGCGCGTCGGTGAGGCCGAAGCCGTGCTCGATGGAGTCGACGCCCGCGTCGATGGCATTTTGCGCGGCTTGGCCGCCCATAACGTGAACGGCAACGGCGCGATCGGCGCGATGCGATTCGTCGACGGCAGCGCGAATCTCGTCGAGCGAAAAATAGTAGGGGCTATTGTCGGCGACGAGTTTGATCAGGTCCGCGCCGTAGTAAATATTTTGGCGCACGGCTTTGCGAACTTCGTCGGGAGTGTCGGCGTCGATGTATTCAAAGCGCCAGAAAGGGCCCTGGGATTCGGGAATGCCGCGCGACTGGCCGCCGAAGGGCGCGATGATTTTTCCGGCACTGAGAATGGTAGGGCCTTCGAACCAACCTTGCTGAATGGCACGGCGCACATCTTCGGTGGCGTAGTCGGCTTCGTTGCCGACTTCACGAAGCGTGGTGAAGCCGGCTTGCAGGAGAGCCTGGGCACTTTTTAGGCCGCGCAGACCGCGATAGGTGGAGCTTTCGGCGAGGTAGGAGGCTTCGAGCGAAGAATTTAGATTCTCGACCATGGTGAGGTGGGTGTGCGCGTCCATAAGGCCGGGAGTGACCCACTCTTTAGAAAGGTCGACGATGTGCGCGTCGTCGTGATGCGCTGGCGCGGCGGAACTGATCGAGGTAATGAGACCTTTTTCAATGAGGATGAACTGGTCGCTCTTTACTGAGCCGGTGGAGGGATCGACGAGGTGGCCGGCGTGGATGATGACAGTTTGGCCTGGGGCAGTTTGGCCACGGGCAGGGGCAGCGATCCAAAAAAGCGAGACGAAGAGAAGGGCAAGAGATTTTCGCGTCATTCGGTTTACCTCGAACTAGAAATTAGAGCGAGCCGCGGAGGATTTGCTCGGTTTTTTCCATGCGCGAGCAGGCGATCCAGCGGCCGTCGGGCGAAACGCGAGGATGGATGAGGGTCGCGGCATCGTGAGTGAGAAGTTTTGGAGTTCCGCCGGTGACGGGCACGGAAAAGATTTGCATGAACTTGCCGCTGAGGCCGCTGTAGACGATGTTTTTGGCGTCGGGCGTCCAGTCAAGGCCGCCGTAAGTGGTTCCGTGGTAGTCGAGAATTTTGTGGGGGTCGGACCCGTCGGCGTTGAGGATCCAGAGGCTGCGCTTGTCGGCGCCGTCGTCGTCTTCGATGGCGATTTGCTTACCGTCGGGAGACCAGGCGGTCCAATGCGCGCTGCGAAGAGCGGCGGGCAAGGGGAGCCGCTGCCTGTCGAGGACTTTGCCGGTGGCGGGATCGAGAGTCAGGATCCAGACTTTATCGATGCCGGGCTCGCCGCCTTTGACCCAGGAGCTGAAGATCAACTTCCGGCCATCGGGAGACCAATAGGGCGGGCCGGCTTCCCAGCCAAAATCGGTGAGACGAATTTCGGGCGCGGAATTGTCGTCGGCGAGACGGAGGTAAATGTCGTCGGTGTGGCCGGCGCTTAAATAGAAGGGAACGGGCGTGGGAGAGCGGTGCGAGTGAAACGCGATCCAGTGGCCGTCGGGAGAAAAGGCCGCGGGGAAATCTTCGTGATAGCCGGCGACGATGACTTTGTGCGAGGAAGTGAAGTGAAGGTCGCGATCGACGCCAATGACGCCGGCGTCCATGGGGAGAGCGCCGTCGGCGATGCGGTCGTAATTGAAGAGGTAGGAAATGCGGCGGCCGTCGAAACTCCAGATGGGGAGTTCGGTGTTGGGGAGGAGTTCGCGGGGAGTGCCACCGGTGATGGGAAAAACGGAGATGCCTTTGTGGCGCATGATGCGGAGCCAGAAGAGGGAGGGGCTGGGCGCGCCGGCAAGATTGGGGTCGTAGTTGTCCTGGTCGCTGGAAATTATTTTGTGACGCGCGTCGGTTT
This sequence comes from uncultured Acidobacteriota bacterium, assembly GCA_963757885.1. Lineage (GTDB taxonomy): Bacteria > Acidobacteriota > Terriglobia > Acidiferrales > UBA7541 > Palsa-147. The sequence continues at coordinate 108,720 of CAVWSS010000002.1, forward strand.
TTAGGTCGAGGTCGTAAATTCCGAGCCAGCGTTTGGCGTAGGGCTCGTGGCGGGCCTTGTTGTCGGGCGCGCCGGGGCTGGCGAGAGCGAGGTAGGCGTGCTGGCCGTCGCGAGAGAGTGCGATGGCGTTGCTGTTTTCCATCATGTCGAGGTCGGTGGCGATGGCGGTAACGTGGGCGTCGGAGGGCGCGCCGGATGGATTGATGCGGACGAGAGTGGAGGAGCCGTTTTCGCCGGTCAGGACGGCGTAGACGGAGGCGGCGTCGGGGGAGAAGGCGATGGAGGAGATTTCGCCGGCGGGCAGCGTGTAGTGCGTGGCCGGCTTGGCCGAGCTGGGGGCGCCGATGAAGATGCCGCCGGAGGGCTTAGAGGCGGGGAAGTAGGCGATTTGCTTGGCGTCGGCGGAGCAGATGAGGATGGCGTCGTCGGGGATGGAGGTGAGCTGAGACGATTCGCCGGGGATGAACCAGCCTTGCTGGTTGCCGTGCTGCCCATGACGCGCGAAGGAGTCGCGGCCGCAGAAGGCGGCGAAGTCGACGCGAGTGAAGCCGGCGTTGAGACGGGCCGAATCTTCCCTGCCGGTTTTTAGGGAGACAAGGTGAGGGGCGCGGAAGCGGCGGAAGAGAGCCCAGTCGCCGTCGGGCGAAACTTGGAGGGCGGTGATCTCGCCTTCGAACCAAGTGTTGTCGGGGGTTTCGAAGACCACTGTTGGAGCTGCGGGCGCGGCGTTTTCAGAGGGCGGTAGGAGGCGCGGGGAAGTGATGCGCCCGCCCGCGAGAAGAGCGAGCGCGATCACTAGGGCCGCCGAAATGGAGGTGGTTCGCAGCATTTAGCCTAATTACAAGCGATGGTAACTTGTGCGATCCGTGCGACGACGCTACTTTCGCACATCATTGGGTGCGAAGAGTACGTAATCGACGTGACCGTCGACATATTTACCGAAATTCTTCATGGCCGCGGCGGCGTCGGGATCGGTGGCGGCGCGCTTTTGCAAGGAGCCTTCTTCGCGATCGCGAGAACTATCGATGCTGGCCATGTCTTTGAATTCCTGAATCAGGAAGACAGTGTAATCGGTTGGGCCAATGCGGTGGCGCAGCACTGTCGAACTGATCAAATCGGGATCGGTCTTCTCCAGCGGGACGAACACGGTCTGCCAATATTTCATGAATTCGCTGACCTGGCCGAGGGGGATCTTGAGCCCGGTAACCATGAAGAAGTGGCCCTGGGCGGCCTCAGGAGATTGACCCTGGGAAAAAGAGATCGAAGGGGACATCAGCAGCAGAACCAAACATACGCCAACGAATCGAGCCAGTTTCTTGGCCATCACTTTGTTCATTCAAGTGCTCCTTGGGTTGGTAAAAGCGTGAGTCTTGCTAAACGAAAATCGAATGGCGCATCTTTACTTCTGCACAAAGATTTTCTTGGGCAACAGCGCGTGAATGCCTTTGGTGCCGTCCACGACTTCAGTGACCTGTAGGTCGACTGCCAGGCTGCAGAGTATGTAGGCCTGCTTCGGCGTGAGGTGGTGTTCGGTGACCAGCAGGTCAACCATTTCGCGCACGGCGTTGGCGGCGGCTTTATTCAATCGGGATCGAAGCCCATGGTCATGTAGTAGTCGGCGGTTTCGGCGCGGGGCCATTGGAATTTCAGGTCCTTGCGAACGAAGAATTGAAATTTGCCCCAGAGAGCGGCTTCGATGGCGGTGCCGTCGACTTCGCCATCGCCTTGGCCGGCGTGACCATCGCCGACGGAAAAGAGAGCCAGCTTGGTCTGGACGGGGATGAAGAGAGTGGTGCCGGCGGTGAGGTCTTTATTGTCCATGTTGCCAGCGTAGTAGCCCGGAGGGCCGTCGCCAATTCGACCAACGGGAATGCCAGGAGCGACGCCCATGGTGCCAAAGAAGGGCCTCAGCGGGATCTCGATGCCGGGAGCGAAGTTCGCGACATTGCGCTCGCGATCCAGGGGAATCACGTCGGAGCCGACATAGGGGAATTGCTCGGGCAAAGTGCCGCCGCCAGGATGAAACACGTTGATGGCGTAGTTGTCGGGAAGCTTGATTTCGAGGATGCGTATTTCCAGCACGTCGCCGGGCTCGGCGCCTTCGACGGCGATGGGCCCGACTAAAATATTTCCGTAGGAGCGGGAGCGGTCATCGACGCCGGCTTCGAGGGTGCGCATTTCAGGGCGGATGTATTCATCCATCCCGTAGCTTTCCATTTCTTTTGAGCCGGCCAGAGGAGAGTCGAGCTCGACGATGTCGCCGGATTTGACGGTGAGGATCGGCTTGGCGGCCGGATCGAAGAAGCCCCATTCGACGGTCTTTGGGCCGGATTTGATGGTGTAGGTGTGCGGTTGGCCTTGTGCGTGCGCTGACAGGGAAAGAGCGAGCGAGAACGCGCCCACCAAGAAACCGGCTGCGAGAAAATTTCTGCGACTATTCATGGCATGCATTGCAATCTCCACGCTTCTGCTTTTGGGTCACAAATCCTGGTGCGAGAAACCCCTCACGTGACGCGAGAGCTGCTCCCCAAAATCTGTTTTGAGCAGTCCCGCGTGCACGTGAAGCTTGTTTAACTCGGCGTTACCAATTGAACTTTACGGAGAACTGGAACGAACGAGGTCCTCCGTCGGCAAGAACGCCCAGAGTCGATGAGGGCAGGCCGATGTTGTTGGAATCAGCTGTTCCGTTGACGCCAGAGAACCCGAAGGCCGCGGCGCCCGCGTTACCGCTGTTGGACACAAAGTTAGCCGAGTTGAATAGATTGAATGACTCAGCCCGCAAATCCAGGCTGAAGCGATCTCCGAAGAACAGAGTTTTGGAGATGCGGAAGTCAGTGGAACGGATATTCAGAGATAGCGGATTCAATGGCCGGGTCAGCGGCGCCAATCCTTCGGTGGCACGGAAAGCGTTTATTTCCGCCAAGACATGCGCACTTGAGCCGCGGGCTCCGTTGTTGCGAGTGATTCCCGGCGGACGAATTGGCGTGGATCCGTCGGCGGCCGGAGAGGATTCGGTTATGTCATAGGGCAGCGGCGTGGTGAAACTGGTGATCAGAGAGAGCTGCCAGCCCTTACCAAAGAACGGAGGCAGGTGGCTGGGATCGAAGACGCCGCTGAAAATGAATCGATTGCGCTGATCGGTCTGCGCCGGACCGTAATCCTGGCGGTAATTGAACGGATTGGAAGTCAACGGCCCGGAACCGGTGGGATCGTCTGTTTCATCTTCCGCCTTGGACAAAGTGTAAGAGCCGTTGAGCATGAAGCGATGGCTCATGTTCTTGGTGACGGCGATAACGAAGGCGTTGTAGTGCAAGTGGTCGCCGTTGGCGATCCAGGGCACCACGCCGAAATCGTTGCAGGTCGTGTTGCCGAACATTTGGCACAACGGTGCGTCGGGGGCTGCAGTAACGAAATTCTGATCGACGTTGATATTGCGGCTGATCAATCCCCGTATGCCCAGGCTGTGAACGCCAGTCATGGCTAATACCCACTTCGGCGCGAAGGACCACTCATATCCACCGGTCCAATACTGCAGATACGGGGTGCGAAGGTGATTATCGAGCTCAGCCAGCGGATTCACCGGTGGCCCGAAGAACATTTGGTGAATTTGTTGTGGGGTCAGGTTTCCGTAGGGGTGGGCGATATTGACGCCGCCCGGATCGAAAGTGACGCGGTACCCGATATTCCGCCCGTCGAATCCGCGCTCGAGGAGCGTATCGAGGAAATTTACGTTCTCGAAGTAGATCCCATATCCGGCGCGCACCACAAATTTTCCGGAGCCGAATGGATCGTAGGCGAAGCCGATTCGAGGTGCGAAGTCCTTCTTGTCGGAGGTGCGGCTGCCCGGAGGCGCAAGAAGGCCCAGGCCGCCGGTGAAATCGGTGTCGTTCGCATTGCTAAAGTAATCCCACCGCAAGCCTAAGTTGACGGTCAGATTTTTACGTACTTTCCAGTCATCTTGCGCATAGACACCGACTATAGAACTCGTTCCGCTGCCCAGATTGCAGTCCGGCGTACTACAACCGGCCTGGATCAGCAGGTCGGCGTCGGGTGCATTGAGCGGCGCGTCCTCAAAGAATGTGAAGGAGCCTTCAGGAGCGAAGCTGAACGTGGCGTCACCGTAAACGTGGTGATATTCACCGCCGAAGCGAAGACTATGGGCGCCTTTGGTGATGCTGAAGTCGTCTTTTATTTCGTATCTTCGTTCGATCGTTGCTTGCGGGTCGCCGGTTCGCTGGCCAGTGATCAAATCGGGCCGTTTCATTTCCGGATCATGCGAAAAGGGCTCAAGAGCATTGGCATAACGATAGAACTGGAAGCCGAAGGTATTCACTTTGTTTGGGCTGATAACGTAAGTGTCGCTGACGCCGTGAGCCTGCGTGTTGGTCAGGTTGCTCTCACCGTTCGACTCGGCGCGAATTCCGCCGACGTTCTGTGAGGCGTCGAAATTATCGAGATTGAAGCGATAGAAGATGTGGTTTTTCTCGGACTGAGCCCAATCCAGCTTGGCGGTAACGAAGTCGCGACGCAGAGGAAGCGGAAAGTTGCCTTGAAATTGCGGATACACGCCGAAGGTATTCACTACCCCGACGTCTTGCTCGCGGTGGTCCTCCCACGCGAGGAAGCCAAAAAGTTTGTCGCGCTTCAGAGGGCCGCCGAGGCTGATGCCTTGCTGATCGCGACGGTAACTGCTTTTGCTGGCCTGGAAATAATCGCGAGCGGTGAGGTCCTGATTGCGGAAGAAGTAGAAAGCGCTGCCGTGGAATTGATTTGACCCGGAGCGCTCGACGATGTTGACCACGGCGCCGACCGATCGGGCTTGCTCGGCGCTGAAATTGTTGGTGAGAACGTTGAATTCCTGAATTGCTTCGGGGCTAACGTCATAGCCAAGCCCGCCGACCACGACGTCGAAATTTTCGAAGCCATCGACGAAGACGTTGGATTGGCGGCCGCCCGTGCCGGCGACGCTGATCTCACCGATCAGGGTCTTGGTGGGGTCAATGGGTGGCGTGCGAACGATTTGGGGCACGAGAGTCGCGAGATCAGTGAAGTCGCGATTCTTCAGGGGAAGAGCAGCGATCTCTTCGCGGTCAACCACGCCGCCTACTTCGGCGGTGGAGGTTTGAACGAGTGGCGCGGCGCCAGTTACAGTGACTTCCGAGGTTGCGCCGCTAAGAGCGAGCTGGACATTTTGCGTGGTGGTTTGGCCGACGAGGACTTCGACTCCATTGGCGACAGCTTTGGCAAATCCGGAGGCTGCGATGGTCAAGGTGTATTTGGCGGGCGTTACGGCGAGAAAGACATAATTGCCCGACTGGTCGGTATTTGCGGAGCGCTCGGCCCCTGTGCCTTCCTGAACGATGACCACTCTGACGTTGGGAATAGCCGAGCCGCTTGGGTCGGTAACCGCACCGGTAATTTGGCCGTTATCGACTTGCTGAGCTGATGATGAGGTCGTGCAAAGCAAAATCGCAAGAGAACAACAGAGGCAAACGAACAACAATCTGGCGTGTTTCATAACGTCCCCCAGGACCTGAGTCTGCTGAAGCCGCAGTTTGATGGGTCGACCGGCTTCAGGGCCTTCATAGTTGGAATTTGAACGAATCATTTCTTCGAGCTGAGCTGGACTACGCCCACACCTTCCATGAATTTGTAGAATTGCAGGACTTCCGAAGCGGGCATCGGTTCAAATTCCGCGCTGAGAATGTCACGGATTTCAGCGACGGTGCGTTTGCCATTAGCCAGGTTCAGCGCTTCGTAGTAAGCGTATTCGCCACGCTTGGCGATGCCTAGCTGCTGTTCGAAGTGTTCGTCATGCGTTTTATCGACAAGCCACCAGCGACCGTATTCCGGGCGGAAGATATTTACGGGGCCGCGAATATCAGGGTTGCGCGACGGAATGGTGTTTGCAAATTGTGGATCCGCGGAGTGAGCCTGAAGTTTGTCGCGCGAGACTTTTAACTCGGCGGCGCGAGCCTGCGCATACTGGTCAACTCTCTTGAGGGTCTTGTCTTTTTCCTCTTCGAGTGCGGTCAAGAAGGGCTGCGCCTGCGCGTTGAAGGAAGAATCCGCCGCGACCAAGGTGAGGCTCTTTAATGCGGTTGCTTCATTGGCGAAGCCTTGCAGTACCACGTTGCGAGCTTCGTAGTAAGCGTCGGCGAGATTCTCCGCGGTGGCTGAGCCTAGGTCGGTGTAAGCGCGACTTTCGTAATCTGCGAGCCGCATTTCGGCTTTGGTCAAAGCATTTTGGAGAAAAGCGGGAATGTCGGCGGGCGTGGCCGAGGCAAGTGAATATGCCGCGGTTGCCCCGATAACGACGCCGCGACGCATCTGGGTTGGATCGCCCGCGGCACTTGGCGAATCGTCCTGCGTGCCAAGGAAATAGTCCGGGTAATCGTTCAGAAGAATGGCACGCACGCCGAGGGTTTGGGCATCTTCGTGGTCGCTGGGACCCCAATAAGGCTCAACGTTGTAGCGAAGTTCGTTATGGCTGCCGGTGGGAGCGAAGATTGGATCCAGGAAGCCGACGGTCGGGTGAGAGAGGAAATGTGCGTTGCGGATCGAGATAGTGTTTTCTTCACCGACTTTTTGCAAGGCGGTCTGAACGACATCGTCGATGAAGCTGGGATTTGAAAACGGCGAGCGATAAAGGTGCAGGACAGCGGCGGCGCCGTTTTGATCCTGGTTGTAGCCGATCATGTCGATATTGATTTCGGCGAGAACTCGCGCCAAATCTTCCGGATGATCGTGAAAATGGTTAAGCGTTCCGTAGTGCTCGGGTCCCCACATGAAGCGAATGGTGCGGCGCGGGCGGGGAAGTTTACCCGAGGAGATCAAACCGCTGAGCATACGGGCGATTTCTAGAGTGCAGCCGACGCCGGTCAGATTATTGGCGCCGCCAGTGTCGCGACTGTTGTCGTGCGCATACACGATGACTACGGGCAGGCTCGGATCGGTGCCTGGAATCGTGCCAAGGACCTCGGGATAGGCGCCCGCGCGCGTCTCGGCGTCAACTTCGGCATGGACGACGACGTGTTCGCCGGCGACGATGCGATTTTTCAGGTCCATTCCCTGACGATAGGAAAGCGAGAATGCGAAGCCGGGCTCTTCTCCGTGCGGTCCCCTCCACGGCGCAAGTTGCAGGGAAGACATCAGGTCGGGATGATCGATGGCATCTTCGGTGCGGTAATCCAAAATGCCGACGGCTTTGTGTTCCCAAATGGCCATGCGCGTGACGGCGGAAACGTTACCTGAGGCCAGAACAATTTTTCCTTCCACCGAACGGCCGGAGTAATCCTCGGGTTTCGTGCCGGCGCCAACGTCGACCACTTCGGCGCTGACGGAAGCGGAGCGGCTGAATCGGCCGATCACGCCTTTGTAAACTTTGTAATCGGAAATGAGCTGACGCTCCGGCTGTTCGAGCCAGAGTTCCGCCTTATTCACGGACCAAGCGGGCTCGGAGCGAAAAGCCCAAACGTAGCGGTCGCCGTCCGCGGTGAAATGTTCGACTGTGACGTCGGAAAGGCCGAAGGAGCGAGCCTGGGTGGAGAGATATTCGGCGACTTGCTCGGCGCCAGGGGAGGGCGAGAAGCCGGGGAACTGGACGATTTGCTTGAAGTCGGCGTAGGGAAGCTCGCCGGAAGCGTTATCGCGGATGATTTTGTAGTATTCGGGTTTCAGGAGCTGCTGCGCGTGTGTGGTGGAGGCGAGGAAGGCAAAGCACGTCAGGGCCAGGATGAGGGGGAGCGAGGCGCGGAAGATTGAGATTGATATGGGACATTTTTCGCTGCTTGTTTCAGGGTTATTCGTGAAAGTGTTATTCATGACAGTGTTGGTGAGACTGTTTGTAACGACCACGGTTTTTTCTCCGTACTGCATTTCTTCAATCCGCTTGCAATGACTTGCGTTTCTTCAAGGCGGCGATGACGCCCTTACAGCTCGTGCGCAGGTGATTTTTGATCGCCGAACGCAGAGCGGTGGCATTGCGCTTTTCCACGGCTCGAAGAATCACAAGATGGTCCTTGTCGGCGGCTTTGCGGTGGGCATCGTCGCTGACCAGGAGCTTAATGTAGCCGGCGACCCAGTTGCGCAGCGTGCCGATCACGTTGAGCAGGCGAACGGTTCCTTCGGCCTGGTAAATTTCGAGATGAAATTGATCGTTCAGAGCGATCCATCGGGTCGCGTCGGCGCAAGCCGCCATTTGGCGCTGGAGCTTTTTGAGGCGATCGATCCTGTCGGCGGTCATGTGCTTGATCGCCGCCACGGCGGCGTTCGATTCCAAAACTGCGCGAATTTCGTAGACGTCCTTCATTTCGTCGGGGCGCATCGCAGCCACGACGGCGCCGCGATTCGGATAAAACCGGATCAGGCCCTCGCCTTCGAGGGTTCGCAGGGCTTCCCGAGTCGGAATGCGGCTCACTTGCAGCATGTTGGCTAGTTCTTCCTGATTCAATTTCTCATTCGGCTTAAAAGTGCCATCCAAAATAGCTGTGCGAATTCGCTCGGTGACTAGCTGCTGCATGGACTTGTAGGTGATCCCAAGGTTCGGCTTCGAAGCCAATCTTCCGCTCCCTCGACTGCTCACCTGACTGCTAACTGCGCGCGACTTCGCGCGATTTCGCTACAGGTACGCACGCTACTTACGGCAATTCGATTGTGTTGAAATCTGGCAGCTAACCCACAAAACTAGCTACATACATTTTGTATACATTATAAAATGTGCTAGTCGTTTAATCTGGCAGGGCGCCTCTTGTCAAGAGGAATGTTGATGGCGCGGTGGTTGTCCGTCGCAGGAGAGCAAGGCTAGTGACGAGCTGGAGTCTTATTGGAATTTGTAATTACTGAGAAGTGTTATGCGAGAAGAGTTGAATCGCGGCGAAAGGGCCGCTCGGTGGTACTACTTTTTGAATTCGATAAAGAGGTTGTGTGTGTCGGTGTCCCCAATGTTTTCGCCGGCGTGGATGACCGGCGGGGTCCACTTCACTTCGCCGGCGCGGCCTTCGCCAATTTCGGTGCGGCCGTCCGGATAGAAGAATTTGCGCTTCCAGGGGCCGAATGAGTAGATGAGGCGCTCGGGGTGGCCATGCATGCGGACTTTGTCGCCCGGCTTGTCGCGAAATTCGAGGACGCGGACTTTGTCATTTTCGAAGAGGACGCGATAACTATCGGGGTCGGTGTTCAGGGGGTCGAGAGCTGGTTCAATTGCCATGCGATCGCGGCTCCTTGATTCGTTCAAATGCTTTGCAGCGGGAAAATCTTAGCATGACTGGGGGAGGCCATTAGCAGGCGCAACTAATGCTTGTGAAGCTGCCGCGACGGCATTATGTTCATCGGTCGAAAAGCGGGCGAGGCTTTCTCAGCGATTTGGATGAGCTGGAAATTTACGAATCGACGGGGCTGAAGGATACCAAGATGAAAATTCGGATGACATTTGCGTTTGCGGTGATCGCGGTTCTATTGGGCGGCTATGCAGATTCCGCGCCGGCTGTCGCCGCTGAGACTGGCGGGTCGGGATCGGTATCTGTCGATGCGGGCGCGGCGCCAGCGACGGCGGTGCAAAATTTCTCGGAGGCGCAAATTTCGCCTGACGGCGAACGCATCGCGTGGGTTGAAGCGGTGACGAATAGCCAGGGCGTGCCGACGGGAGCGTCGCGGATTGTGTTGGCTAGCGTTAAGACGCCCCAAGCGGTGCGCACGATTACGGCGCAGGCAGGGAAGGCGTGCGATGAATCGAGCGTGGCGTGGTCGCCGGACAGCAAGAGGATTGCGTTCCTATCCGACGCGCAGCAAAAAGAACAGCTTCAACTTTACGTGGCTGATGTGGCGGGTGGCGCGGGCGCCGCAAAGCAGGTGACACATTTGAAAGGGCTGCTTGCACATCCGCGATGGGCGCCCAATGGGCAAGAGATTGCGTTTCTATTCACCGAAAATGCGGCGCGAAATGCGGGGCCGCTGGTGGCCGAAACGAGAGACGAGGGCGTGGTTGGCGAGAAGAATTATGAGCAGCGGCTGGCGATCGTGAATGCGAGTGGCGGCAATGTGCAGGCAGATAACGCCGGCGGACATGTACATCTACGAATACGACTGGGCGCCGGACAGCAAGCAATTGGCGGCGACGGCGGCGCATGGGAATGGCGATGACAACTGGTACGTCGCTGAGCTGTACACGATCGACGCGCAATCGGGCAAAACCGAGTCGATCCTGAAGCCGACTGTGCAGATTGCTACGCCGCGCTGGTCGCCTGATGGGAGAACGATTGCTTTTATCGGTGGGATTATGAGCGACGAGGATTCGGTAGGCGGGGATATATACACAATTTCGGCGGGTGGCGGGCAGCCGCGCGACATAACGCCAGGGATGAAGGCTTCGGCGAATGTGCTTTTCTGGGAGGCGTCGTCGAACAAGATCTTGTTTACGGAGTTTGTTGGCGGGTCAAGCGGGTTGGCGGTGGCGGATGTGACTGGAGGGGCACCCGAGGAACAGTGGAAGGGGGACGAGAGCCTCGCGTCGTTCGGCGCGGGATCAAGCGTTTCGGTGGCGAAGGACGGGAAGACGATGGGCTTGATCCGGCAGTCGTTTGAGCATCCGCCGGAGGTCTGGGCGGGGCCGGTGGGGAACTGGAAGCAGATTACGTCCCGCAATTCTGCGTTGAAGCCGACTTGGGGAACGGCGAAAAGCCTGGAGTGGAAGAGCGATCAATTCGACGTGCAAGGTTGGCTAGTTTATCCGCGCGATTTTGATGCGAACAAAAGGTATCCAATGATTGTTTCGGTGCACGGAGGGCCGGCTGCGGCGGTCAATCCGCGGTGGCCAAGCGCGTTCGATTACTCGATGGCGCTATCGGGCGCGGGCTACTTTGTTTTGTATCCGAATCCTCGGGGCAGTTTCGGAATGGGCGAGGATTTTACCAAGGCGAACGTGAAGGATTTTGGGTACGGCGACTTTCGCGACATTATGGCGGGCGTGGACGAAGCGCTCAAAACTGCGCCGATCGATCCGAACCGATTGGGGATTACTGGCTGGAGCTACGGCGGGTACATGACTATGTGGGCGGTCACGCAGACGCAGCGGTTTCATGCCGCGATGTCCGGCGCGGGGCTAGCCAACTGGCAGAGCTATTACGGCGAAAATAAAATCGATCAATGGATGATTCCGTATTTTGGCGCGTCGGTGTATGACGATCCAGCGGTCTATGCCAAGAGCGCGCCGATTACATTTATCAAGAATGTGAAGACGCCGACGTTGATCGTGGTTGGCGACAGCGATGGCGAATGCCCGCCGCCGCAGTCGTATGAATTTTGGCACGCGCTGGAAACGCTTGGCGTGGAGAACCAGTTTGTGATTTATCAGGACGAAGGGCACATGATCATGCAGCCGAAACATAGGCAAGACATCGTGGATCGCACGGTTGCGTGGTTCAATACCCACCTGAAGTAGATTTAGGCGGCTCTTCTGCGGGGAACGATTTCGCTCACGGAAAGAAAAGAAATCATGATTCCTGGCATTCCTGCGGATTATCTCTTCTCAGTGGCGACAAGGCTCTGCACTCGAGCCGACCAATTGACCACGACGGTCGGCAGAGCTGCGCCGGCCATTTTTGCCTGCACGGCCTCAAACATCGCGAAATGCTTTCCGTCCGGCGCGACGTCGTACGGGAAATAAGGGCTTCGAAATTCAAATCCACCCTGGAACAAGAGTTCAGGCTTGCCCGCCTGGAACGAATTTCCCTCGACGCTATAAGGAGCTTCAAACAGGGCCCCGGTACTGTTGCCGCCCGGCCCAAGAAAAAAGAGGGTGTGTCCCGCCTTTGACCAAAGAGGAAAAACTCCGCCTACAGCCGAGATCTGCCACTTTCCTCCGGGATTTGGAAACGGCACGACATAAATCTGCGGTGTTCCAGACTCCCTGGACTGGTAAGCCATCCAATGACCATCCGGCGAAATGGCCGGATAAGAATCGCCGGGGTGTGCTTGGCTGAAGTAGGGTTGTGCCTGGCCAGGTTGGCCGCTGGCGCTCACCGTAAGCGTAAAGATTTCACAGCAGGCTCCCGCATTAGCTGAAGAACTGGGTGAAAACTGGTAAAAAGCAAGGGTTCTGTCATCCGGCGACCAGGAAGTGGGGACCTGGAACGCACCAACTCCCGGGGTCAGCGGCCTCAAGTTGCCCGTCGCGTTGGATGGCATCCAACTGAGTCCTAAGTTGTTTGTCGTGCGGTTGCAGGTGATCATTTTCCCGTCAGTCGTCCATATTGGTTCAACGCAACCTGATGGAGCAGAAGTGAGGGGCGTCATTGTTTCTCGGTTTAGGTCGTACACCGAAATGCCGCCAGTCCCGATTTGGAGGGCGAGCTGCTTGCCATCCGGTGAAAAGCTTGGCGAGAAGTAATCGCCCGGCTGTTTGACCAGCGGCGTAGAGAGGCCCTTGCTATCGAAAAGACCCACGGTGACTTGGCTTCCACCCGCCAAGTACGCGGCCGTGCCGTTTTGAGAGAAACTGATCTGCGCGGCTCCGTCGGTAAGGTCGGCCTGGAGATTCTGCAAAACTGGCACCGCCGTTCCGGTCAGCTTCAGGTTCTTGGCATCGAATGGGGCAGCGAACAGCGTGCCGCCTGACACGTAGGTCAGATAACCGCCGGCAAGATAACGTCCGAAATAGGCGTTTTCGACCAGAACCTTCGCTTGGCCCGTAGCGAGAGAGGCGGCTTCCACCCATGCGTGGTCGAAACTATTGTTGTCCGACGAAGCAGTGAACAGGACCTCCTTGCTTCCGGGCAAGATCTCTGGCCAGCGATGGGTTACTTCCGCTCTGCCCTTAAATAAATTTGTGAGAGGCGTGGGCGTCCCGCCTCCTGCGGAAACCCGATACAGCGGGGTAGTGAATCCCGTGGTGAACACGATGGTGCCGTCTTCGCCCCACGATCCGCCGCGGGCACCGCCTGCCTCGCACACAACCACAGGCGTCCCGCCCAAAATGGACACTTTTTCCAATGCTCCCCCAGTGCCGTAATATCCGATCGACTGGCCGTCTGAGGAAAAGAACGGCGAGGCGCCTTGTACGCCTCCCAGCGGAATGGCTTCGGGCTTGTCCAGCTCGCGCACGTAAATTTGGCCGGTTCCAGCAACCACGAAAGCAATGCGCGAGCCATCCGGCGATAGAACGACCGCGGGTCCGGACCCGGCATCAAGATGCAGGCCGGAGGGAATGTCGAGGCGTAATTCTATGGGTGAAGGTTCGGCGCTGCGTGTCGAGCCCCAGAAAATGGCCAGTGTCACCAGCAGAGCTGCAATCGCGAGCCCGGCAACGCTCCAAGGCAACACGCGCCGCCAGGCCGGAATGGAAATTTGAGGGATTGGAAGTGCGGTGGAGGGAGATGAATCTTGCGCCGCCCCGGAAACGCAGTCTTCAATGGCGATGCGGGCGTCGCCAATCGCTTGCAATCGTTGCTTCGCGTCTTTTTTCAGGCACCGCTGCAATAATCCTCGGATAGGCGCCGGCGTCGTGGCAGGTAACGCACTCCAATCCGGCTCCGCGCGAATCACAGCCGCCAGCGTGTCCGTCACCGTTTCGCCGCTGAAGGCCATCTTGCCGGTCAGCATTTCGTACAGCACGCAGCCGAATGACCAAATGTCTGCGCGGCGGTCCACCGACTTGCCTTTGGCCTGTTCGGGCGCCATATACGCCGCGGTGCCCAGGATAATTCCCGCCTGGGAGGCCATCCGGCTGATAGTCGGCGAACTCGAAACGTCAACGGAAGCCGGATCGCCTTCCAGCGCCTTGGCCAATCCAAAGTCGAGGATTTTTACTGAGTCGTTGGCGGCCAGGTTGATATTCGACGGCTTCAAATCGCGATGGACAATCCCTCGGTCGTGTGCGTATTCAAGCCCTTCCGCGATTTGTTTCGCGATGGGCAAAGCTTCGTCGACAGGAATCGCCCCATTCTTGATGCGATCCGCCATGTTCGGCCCTTCGACCAATTCCATCACCAGCGCATGCGCACCACCGGAATCTTCAAAGCCATAAATCGAGGCGATGTTGGGATGATTGAGCGAAGCAAGCATCTGCGCTTCGCGGCGAAACCGCGCCATGCGCTCGGGGTCCTGCGCAAACTCCGCCGGAAGAACTTTAAGCGCCACCGCGCGTCCTAGCTTGGTGTCGCGCGCGCGATACACCTCTCCCATTCCGCCCGCGCCAATCGCGCTGACCATCTCGTAAGGTCCCAGCTTCGTGCCAGGTGTTAAGGCCATGAGTGGCGGCGATTATAATCCAGAGTGGCGTTGCTCGCGGGTATAGCGGGTGGCATGAACAAAAATGCTTCTGAATCCGCTTCGTAGAAGCTCGATGTTGCAGGGTCACAAGGATGCGACCCGCATCGAGTAACTCTCTCTTTCGTGTAAGATGTTAAACGCAAATTTTAGGGGCGTAGCTCAGTGGTAGAGCAGCGGCCTTTTAAGCCGTTGGTCGTGGGTTCGATCCCCACCGCCCCTACCAACCTAATTTCTCAACGAAACTCTAAGACCCACCCTTGCAAAAGCGCAAGGATGGGCCACCCGCCAAAATCGACACTTGACATCGCGGATAATCCACTACCATACGGTTGTGGATAGGTTAGATACAACATTTGCGGCACTCTCCGATCCAACCCGCCGGGCGATGATCGAACGACTCTCCCATGGACCCGCCTCTGTGCATGGATTGACGGAACCGTTTGCACTCTCGCAGCAGATGATTTCAAAACATATTGCCTACCTAGTGCGGGCGCGGATTGTGATCAAGACGAAGCGTGGAAGAGAGAGCGTGTGCACGCTCAGGCCAGAGGCGATAAAGACAGTCAGCGACTGGGCGACTAACTATCGCCGATTCTGGGAAGAGAGTTTCGACAAGTTGGATGTGGTTCTGAATCAAATGAAGAAAGCGGAGGCCAGAAATGACAAAAAACACGGTTAACGAGAAGGAGCGGATGGTTATCACCAGAGTTTTTGATGCTCCACGCGCATTGGTTTGGAAGGCGTGGACAGACCCGCAATATGTGATGCAGTGGTGGGGGCCGAAGGGTTTTACAGCGCCGGTTTGCAAGATTGATTTTCGCGTGGGAGGAAAATTTCTCTGCTGCATGAAATCGCCGGATGGGCAGGAGGGCTGGAATGGCGGGGAGTACCACGAGATTGTTCCGTACGAGAAGATCGTTTACTCGCTGTACTTTGCGGACTCGAAGGGAAACAAGGTTGATCCTGCGGAATTAGGCATAGAACATGAGGCCATAGACGATGCGCGCGACATGGTTATTTTTGAGGATTTTGGGAACGGCCAGACGAAACTCACCATGATTGGCAATGAACCCATGGAAGAGGCAAAGAACAGCGGGCAACTCGAGGGCTGGAACGAGACATTCGATAAACTTGCCGCAGTTATTGCGGGGCTAGCGAAGGCGAAGTAAGAAGTTGAAGTTTGATGATCGTCATGCGCGAGGTACCGGCTAAGGCTGGGGGCGGAGGCTTAGCCAGTTCGGCGCGACGTGAGGACGATATGCTCAGACGCGATTTCCTGAAGACTGTCACAGCGACCGCAGTGCTGACTGCGACCCTTCCCGTTCAAGCCAAGGAGACACCCCATGTCGAATGCGAATTTCGCCGACGTCAATGGCCAGCATATCTTTTACAGCGTGCATGGCGCCGGCAAGCCGCTCATTCTTCTTCACGGGGGCATCAACCCAGACAGCTTCGGGAGCAATCTGGCCGAACTGGCCAAGGGCCGACAGGTGATCGCCGTCCATCTCCAGGCGCATGGGCGCACGCCAGACACCGACAGGCCACTGCGCTGTGAAACGCTGGGCGACGACGTTGCCGCTCTGATCGGCCATCTGAAGCTCGGCAAGGCCGACATAATGGGCTACTCGCTGGGATCCTTCGTCGCGCTGCAGACCGGCATCCGCCATCCGGACGTGGTCAACCGGCTCGTGCTCCTGGCCGCGAGGATGAGGCAGGACGACGCTTATCCGGAGGTGGTGGCGGCCTTCAATCAATTGGAGGCCAACGCTGCAATGCTCGGCGGTAGCGTCAAGGCATCGCCGTTAGGGCAGGCCTATCCCGATGTCGATTGGACGAACCTCTTCAGGAAGGTCGGTGACCTGACGAAACGCCCCTTTGACTGGAGCGCCGACATCGCCAAGCTTCAGGCTCGCATACTGCTGGTCTTTGCCGACGCTGACTACATCCGGCCCGAACACATGGTCGAGTTCTGGAAGGCGTTGGGAGGCGGCCAGCGCGATGCCGGGATTGATGGCTCGCTGCGGCCCGCAAATCAGTTCGCAATCGTGCCGAACACAACCCACTACACGCTCGCCGTCGAGCCGATGCTGCCGGAGATCGTCGAGCGCTTCCTCGGAACCAAATAGAAGGCAGTCGGTCGCGGCGAGGCCCGCAAAGCGCTCACGGAGCGATCAGAGTGCAAGCTGTTTGGTGAGAGCAACATGGCAAATGTCGATTGCGGCTCACCCGATGTAGATTGTTGCGAATTAGAGGGTCTGCCGGGTTCGATCCCCACCGCCCCTACCAAATCCCAATGTTTCCGAGGGTTTCCTGCCTCGCAATTCCAGAAAGTACTAATCGCTACTACTTGGGTAAAGCAGAAATAAAAAAACTCACCGCGCTGTGTCGAATTCGTGAGAGCTCGAACGACGGGTATATAGAGAGGGCCTCCGTCCCTGAATCGCGCGACGGCGGCTCTCCACTACTTTCAATCGATTGGAGACTCTCGTTATGCGTTACATGATTCTCGCATTCGTACTCGTCGCCGCGCTGATCGCACCCCAGCCCGCAGCCGCACAAGACCCCAAAGAACCATATCCAACGATGGCCCCGGTAGAACAATATCTAATGGATCGCGACGCGGAGATCGCCCTCGCCCGCAGCGCCGCTCCAGACGCAATTTCTCACGACGCCTCGGTGATCGTCCTGACCCGTCACGGCTACGAAACCGCGGTGGAAGGCAAGAATGGCTGGGTCTGCTGGGTGGGGCGCGGATGGATGGGCATGTTCGATCATCCCGAATTTTGGAATCCCAAAGTTCGCGCCGCAGAGTGCATCAATCCACCAGCCGTCCGCTCCGTTCTGCCGTACGCCTACAAACGCGCCGAATTAATCCTGGCCGGCCATTCCAAACCCGAAGTCATCGCCGCAATCAAAGCGGCGATAGACAAAAAAGAATTGCCGACCCTTGAGCCGGGGACTGTCAGCTACATGATGTCGAAGGGCTCGTATCTCACCGATGAAGACGGCCACAACTTCCCCCACCTGATGTTCTACGAAACAGCGAAAGACGGTGCAGCCTGGGGCGCAAATCTTACGAACTCCCCATTCATGGCGGTAAATTACTGGTACATCGGAGCCGATGCCTACCCTCAACTCAAATCCTTCCCGCCAATGTCCGTCTTCCTTATAGGAGCAGGCAAATGGTCGGACGGAACGCCAGCGCCAAGCATGTAAAGACCTAGCGCCAGACGCCCGCCCCGTTCGGCATAACCGTTTGAGAGCTGGTGAGGCCAACGCGGCAGACCTCGACGGCAATCCTGAGCGTAAATGGCGCGTTGGCAGTAGATTAGGGCGGTGGATGAATTTCGTGGGGGAATTTTCGAGTGGATGTCGATTTCGGCGTTTGCGGTTCGACGTAGAAGTGAGGCCGGGGATTGAGCTTCACTGGCCGCGGAAAATTATTCAGGAGAAATGACGATGAAATTTATGCTGATTCTAAAATCCACCAAAGATTCCGAAGCCGGCAAGATGCCGAGCGAGGAAACGATCGCCGCGATGGTGAAGTACAACCAGGAGCAGGCCAAAGCGGGAATTCTGCTCGATGCGGCGGGTCTGTACCCCAGTTCCCAAGGCGCGCGAGTCCGATTCTCGGCCGACGGAAAGAAAACGGTGATCGATGGACCATTTGCCGAATCGAAGGAACTGGTCGGTGGTTACTGGCTTATCCAGGCGAAGTCGCTCGAAGAAGCGATCGAGTGGGCGAAGCGATCTCCGTTTTCGCCAAGCAGTCCGGACCAGGAAAACGAAATCGAAGTACGACGGTTCATCGAGTTCGAACTTCCGCCGAGCTAGAAGAGCGCAGGGTTTCGATGAGGCCCGAGCCTTTGCTATAGTTTTCGCGCGACGGGGGCGCGAAACAAATAGAACCTGACCCTACAACGATGGCCCGCACGGGGGAGGCTGCGCCGATTCCTCAGCCCGTTCTGGCGCCACTCACCAGCGCGGCGATATTTCTGGTTTTGTGTATCAAGCCGGAGCGCGAGAACTACGGAGTAGTGCGCTCTCTCGCGGCAGATCTTCCGGGAATTTTTCGCGCAGTCGATTTCCGGCGAATCGAAGGGGGACTTTCGTGCGTAGCGTCGTTCGGATCGGATGCGTGGGACAAGCTGTTTGGCACGCCGCGGCCGGTGGAGCTGCATTCGTTCAAGGAAATAAGGGCGGGCGAGCGGCATGCGGTGTCGACCCCGGCGGATCTGCTATTTCATTTGCGGGCGAAGCGAATGGATCTGTGTTTTGAGATGGTGCGCCAAATTATGGAACGAATCGGAGCCGCGGTTTCAGTGGTTGACGAGACGCACGGCTTCCGTTATTTCGACGATCGCGACCTTCTGGGATTTGTGGACGGAACAGAGAATCCGCGCGGCGGAGCGGCACTCAACGCCGCTCTAGTCGCGGAGGAAGATCCTCAGTTTGCGGGCGGAAGCTACGTAATCATCCAAAAATACTTGCATGACATGAGCAAATGGAATGCGCTGACAACGGAGCAGCAAGAGCGCGTTATTGGGCGCAAGAAGCTTTCCGATATAGAGCTGAGCGACGAGGTGAAGCCAGCTTCCGCGCACAACGCGCTGACCAGCATTGAGATGGATGGGAAAGAGGTAAAGATTCTGCGGGATAACATGCCCTTTGGGAAACCGAGCCAGGGAGAATTCGGGACGTATTTTATTGGCTACAGCCGATCGCCGCAGGTGACGGAGCAAATGCTGCAGAACATGTTTGTGGGACGGCCGGCAGGGAACTATGACCGGTTGTTGGATTTTAGCCGGCCAGTGACGGGAAGTTTGCTTTTTGCGCCGTCGGAAACGTTTCTGGAAAGCCTTTAGCGTGGAAGACCCTGATCTGCAGAGCCGGCGTCAGCCCCGTTTCTTCACTGTAGCGCAATTTTGAATGGACCCAATTTTGAATGGGCCCAATTCCGAATGGGCCCATTGTTGAATAAACCCAGGGGACTTTGAATGACTTGGATTAAAACGGTTCCGCTTTCCGAGGCCACCGAGGAGTTGATAGAGGCACTCGAATCGCAGCGCGCTCTTTATCCCAAGGAGTACGCCACGCCTGTATTCCCCTCCGACGATGGCACCGCTGGAATCGTCGGGTCGCACAGCCTGCTGCCGGAGGCGCTCTTTCACGCGTTTGCAACGTTTGGCGCGCTGATGTCGCCGGAGTTGCCGCTGGAGAGGCGTCAGCACGAGATGATCGCGACGATGGTGTCTGTCACGAACCGGTGCTTTTATTGAATAGAATCTCACGCAGAGTTTCTGCGTCGCGTCACTTTGGATGAAAAGCTGGTTGCGCAGTTGCGGGAGGATTACACCAAGGCTCCTCTTTCGAAGCAAGAGCGGGCCATGGTGGATTACGTAGTGAAGCTGACGAAGGACGCGACGCAGTGCTCTCGAGACGATATGGTGCGTCTTCGCGAGGCGGGATTTGACGACCGCGGCATTTTGCAGATCACTCTCATCGCTTCATGGTTCAATTACATTAACCGCGTGGCGGATGCGCTGGGCGTGGGAAGGGAGTGAGGCTGCATTAGTGAGCGCGCCGGCAACCCAGCGTCAGGGTTGGGGCTTCGCGCTGGCGGGAGCTTTGCGGCCGGCGTCGAGGTGATCGAAGTTGAGGGCGGCGTTTAGGACGAGCATGAAGCTGCCCTGAGTTTCCTGGCGCCACATGGGATTATTCGCGAAAAGTACGATGTGGCCGCGGCCTAGGGGCACATCGATAACTACAGGGGTGCCGGCCAGTTCGGACGAGCCGGCCAGCATGCCGCTCATCCAGAGATTTTTTTCGTCGGCGAAACGAAGCACGACTCGCGGATAGAGCGATTCAGGCGGTATTTCGCTGCTGAAAAATGCGCGGTACTGCGGATCGACATAAAGTTCTTTTTCCGCGGGCGTGCGCTTCGGGGCGGCCTCTGGTGCGGTGTAGGCGCGGCCTTGAGGAATGTCCGGATCGGTGGTTGAACCGCGGCCGCTGGGGCGCGCCGCCTCTTCCGTACCTTCGTCGAAATCACCACCTCCCGCCACGGAAACTTTAAAGACCGGCGCCTGATTAAAATAAACGCCAACTGAATTGTCATAGCCGTACGCGATGGGGCTTTTCGCGTCTTCGATGTCAGCGCGCACGATAGATCCGTGCACTTGTAGCGCCTTGGTGTGAGTGATGCTGACGGAGTTGGTTAGGCCGAGATCGATGGGCATGCGGGCGCTCAGCCCGATAGGGATAAACAGCCCACCTTCCTCGACAAACTGTTTCAGGTGCGCGACGCCTTCAAATCCCATTCCCCCGCGAATATCAGGCGATTCGTCGATGCCTCCCCAATTGGGTGTTGCGTCTGATTTTTGCCACGGTATTGGGCCGGCATCCGTGCCATCTGGGAGGATGCGCTTGGGGAAGCCGTTGAGAATGTCGGCCGGATCTGAAATGGTGGGTGGGAAGAGAATCACATCGTATTTTTCGCGGAGATTCGGCGTGGTGCGCACGAGCGTGTCGGAAATGTAGGAGTAGGGCACGCCGGTTTCCTCGAGGCCCAAGCGGAACCAGCCTTCATCTTGGGTACTGGTCCAAGTGTGAAGGACAGCGATTCGCGGAACTTTGAGTTCATGGCGCGCGACTTTGAGATCGTCAGCGACGCTCAGGATGCTGACGCCCAAATCTTGCGCCGCAGATTTCAGGTTTGAGTCGAGGTCCGACGAGTTTCCGTCAACTGGAATGATAAAGGAGCCGGCAGCGAACTTTTTGTCGGCTGAATCGAAGGAATCTTCAGCGGCGAAGATTTTCGTGTCTTTGAGGCGGAAGCGCAAAGCGGCAAGATTTGGCTCGGCGTTGGCCTGGACGATGTAGAACTTCGCGGCGACAGGCTTTCCTTTTATGGAATGGGCAGTGACGCTCCCGTTGCTATGCGGAGTTCCATCAACGAGGGTCATCGGCGCTTTCAGAATGGCGGCATCGGTGATGCGAAGAGTGGGGACGTTGCGCAGCGGGCCGAGCGTCCATCCTGTGTCGTCGTAGGGGCGAGGATCGTTGGTCGAGTAATACTGAGTATCGAGAAGCATGTCGACCATGCGGCTGTAAGGCTGATCCATGCGGATGATGTAGCTGCCTGCCGGGACTTTGACCGGTTTTGTTTCTTCTTTCTTCGCGGCGGTGTTGTCGGCGGGCGCGTCCTTGGCTGCACTTTTTGCCGCGTCGTTCGATTCTTCTTTCTTTATCTTGTCATCACCGCCGGCAGAGTCGGACTTTTTCGGCGACTCTGTCACGCGAACTTCAACCTCGTGATCCAGGGTGTGAACTTCGGCGCCCTGCCGCTGCAGCAGATTGGCGAGCTGAGCCGCGAGGGCAGGGCGGCGTCCATCGTTCAAAATGGCCCAGGCGGCGGGACCTTCCTCGGTGGCCTTAGCTACTGAGCGCTTGCTCTTCAGGTAGAAATTTTTGAGAAAGACCTGCGGCTGTTGGGCCATGAAATCGAGGGCGAGAATCAGGCCGCTCTGCTGCATATTGACGTTGTCGCGCAATGACCACTTCACTTTTGGCAGCGGCGGATTCGGCCGGTACCAGGTGCGCGAGGTTGCCGATTCCTTCAGGGTGCGCTCTTCCGTTTCCGGATACAGATTGCCGAAGGTTTCGTAGAAGCGGCCGATGGAGTTGTGGCCATTGGCGACATAGAACATATAGTTTGGCGCCCAGCCGTCGTAAAAACCGTGCGTCCACACGCCCACCACGCCCTTTTCGGTTAGCCGCTCGACTTCGTTGTAGGCCATTTTCTGCCACTCGCTGACCACGATTGGGTCGAGCCATGCGTTGTAGGGGCCGGTTCCGGTCGAAACATAGAGGTAAGGAATGGATTCGTGGAGGTCGTGCAAGACCTGCGGATGCCAGTCGAGAAAATTTTTCATCATGACCTGGGACAATTTGAGCCCCATGGCGATGGAGTCGCGGTTGTTGTCATGCTGGACGTAATGTCCCCAATAGACAAGGTCGGGCTGCGGACGGCTGGGATACGCCTTGCGATAATTTGCCCAGTCGACCATGCGATCGTGACCATCGACTTCGACGATTGGCGTGATGAGGAACACGAGATTCTTTCTGATGTTCTGAATCATGGGCGTGTCTTCGACGGCGAGTCGATAGGCCAGCTCCATGAGCATTTCGGGCGAGCCGGACTCGGGCGAGTGGATCGAACCGGAGGCCCAGTAAAAAGGCTTGCCCGTGGAGATGAGTTGTTGTGCGTCGGCCTCGGTAATCTTGCGAGGATCGGCGAGTTTTGCGGTTATCTCCTTGAGGTGATCGAGCTGAGCGATGTTGGCTTCATCACTCACTGCGACCAGTACGAAGTCGCGTCCCTCTTCCGATTTGCCGACGCGAAAAACTTTGACGCGCGGCGAGGCTTGCGCGAGCTCGTCGTAATAGTGGTAGATGTCTTTCGAGTAGGTGAGGACATCCGGTGCGCCGACGATGTGGCCCAGGATTTTTGCGGGGGAGGGAACACTGGATGAAGCGGGAAGATGGTCGACGAGATCGGTACTGAAGAAAGGCTCGGTGGTGAATTCGCGAATTTGTTTTGTGTAGTCTTCGTCGTTTGAAGATGCGCTTTGGCCCGCGGCCGTTTGCGCCTTTGCCGGAGTTGAAGCTGCGGCGAGGTATGAAAAGAGCGCCAGGCTCAGGATGAATGGCAGGGAAGAGTGAAAACGCTGGCCAAAAGAAGGCTGTTGATTCATCGATAAGCTCCGAATTTGTTTTAGATCCGAAGGTAGGGCGCCATCATATAACGCACGGGGCTGAATGCGTTTGGCGTATGTGCGGAGCTGAGGTATTTAATTTCGGAATTGCGCGGAGAGTCGGCCTAATGCTCTGTGGTAAAAGCTGGGGCTGGAAACCCGGACTAGAAACAAAAATGCGGGAGCGGCGCAGGGCCACTCCCGCATGAAGAGTTAAATGCTGCGAGTTAGAAGTACAGCTTTAGGCCGAACTGTATTTCTCGAGGATCACCCGGCCCGCCCGAGTCAGCTCCAAGAATTGGCGCGAGGGTGTTCGAAATTGCGAACGAACCCGGCGAGCCGACTGTTGGGCCAGGATTTGCGAAGTTGGGATGGTTAAAAGCGTTGAAGAATTCGCTTCTGAATTGCAGCCGAAAACGCTCCGTGAAGTTGAACCACTTGAAGATGCTGAGGTCCCAATTCTGGAGCCCAGGACCATGGAACGCATAAGGAGCGCAGGTGCCAAATGATGCTGGGTCAGGCTGCGCGAACGCGCTCGGGTTCAAGAAAGGCCCGCCGGGGCGTGTTGTGCGACCGGCGTAGGGATCGCCCACGCAGTCAGCGTAAACCGGGTTATTGCCGTCTATCGCCCCAAAATTGTTAGCACCGACGGTGAATGGAGTTCCGGTTTGGGCAGTGACGATACCGTTGAACTGCCAGTTGCCAAGCCAACGAGCGGCGAAATTGTCGCCATTCATGTAGGCCTTACCGTGACCGAAGGGAAGCTCCCACAAGAAATTACCGACAAAACGGTGACGGATGTCGAAGACCGAGTTGGTCATTTCGGCGCCGTAGTCGTAGGAGTTCTGCGGCAATTGGCCAGCGGTCAGGTTATCGCGGAAGTTGGCCAAACCGTGGCTGTAGGTGTAGCCCAATGAGTAGGTGAGGCCGTGGGACATTCGCTGGCGCAACTGAACCTCGAGGCCGTTGTAATCGGTGTTGCCGTCATCAGTGGCGGTTTCGAGGTAGCTATGCTGGCCGGGAATACCGCAATTGACTCCAGCTCCCGAGAATGTGTTGACGGCAAGTGGCGTGCTGCTGAGATTCGCGTAGGGAAACTGTAAGAGCGGGCATGGCCCGTCAGCGCCGATGCCGCCAATGCCCACGACATGGGGCTGATCGTAGTCGCGGACACGCTCCTCGCGGCGTCCCCAATTGCCGACGTAGGTAGCGCTGAGTACAGTGTTAGGAGCAACCTCATATTCCAAGCCCAAGCTAGTCTGTTCGACATAGGGAGTGCGCTGGTTGGGATCCTGAGCGCGGATTTCGGTTCCAGGCAAGAAGACGGGCCCAGATTGATTAAGAAGCGAGGCAGGATACCCATTCTTCAATTGAAAGACCGGAGCAGTTGGACCCGAACCGAGTTGAGTATCAACGAATTGGGGCGGATTCAATTGAATCAGCGATTCAGAACCGATGCGATTGTCATGTTGGTAGAAAACGCCGTAGCCGCCGCGCCAGACGAGCTTAGGCATCATTTGATAGGCAAAGCCGAGGCGTGGGGCGAAGTCGATCAGGTCCGGATGAATCAAAGCGCGATCAAACCAACCGCCAGCGTTGGACGCCGCAGTAACAATTCCTCCGCCGTTTGCAGGAGAGAAGTTCGAGGTTTCGTTATTGCGGTCGATGAGCGGCGCAAAGAGTTCGTAACGGAGGCCGTAGGTCAATGTGAGCTTGGAAGTGGTCTTCCAGGTGTCCATCGCATAGAAGGAGTGTCCAGGTTGGAAGTAGTGGACGACGTGAGGCGTTGTGAAAATTGCGAAGTTCACATCGCCAAGAATTAAGTCGGGGAGCGCGATATTGGGACCTGTCGCCGGCGCTGTAACGGCACCGGTGAAGGCCAACAGACCCTGAGGAGCTTCGATGTCAAAGAAGTTGTCACTGCGGCGCAAGTACTGGTAGCCGAACTTAAAGCTGTGATTGCCCTTTAGCCAGTTGAGGTTTTCGACGATGTTCCAGGCCTGGGTAATTTGATACTGCGGGCGCCACGCGCCGGTACCGAGGGTGCGGAGCCCGCCGGCAAAAAAGAAGATTGGAGGCAAGCCGGCGTCATTCGGACCGGCCGGAACGCCGGTGAGGCCGATGGCGGAATCTGCCTGGGAAGTTCCAACGGTTAAACCATTCGGATCGCTGTGTGCGTAGTCGCGATTGAAGCCGAAACGTGCATCGTTCACCACATTGCTGGAAAAGACGTGAGTCCAACCTAAAGCCACTAATTGCTGGTGCCAACGGTATTGTGTAGCGAAGTTGCCGTTGCCAATCAGTGGATTGGATGTCCACAAGGGATCTTGACGATCGACATGGCGATAGCTATAGCTGCCGAAGATTTGATTGCTGGAGTTGAAATTGTAATCGACGCGACCGTCGATGGAGTAGACGTCATCGGGAATGCCGGTGGAAAAGACATAATTAGGAGCACCCGTCCAGCTACCTGGCTGACCTTCAACAGCAACGGCTGCGGGGACATTCGGGAGCGCAGTGCTGGCCAGCAGGCTCGTGAGCTTTTGGGCAACTGGGTCGAAGCAGCCGGGCTGAATGATATTGTTGACATAGCACCCGGACTGACCAGGAACTTGGGGATTAGCTAGGGTTTCGGGCAATTCGGTGAAGTTACCCTGATCCATCAATGGCGTTGGGACCGTGCTCTCTACAGTCGTCGCATTCCTGCTGGTGAACCGCTCGATATCGCCAAAGAAAAAGAGCTTATTGTGGACAATTGGACCGCCAATCGTTCCGCCGAACTGATTCTGATTGAAGCCCCCTTTTTGCAGGCCACTAGCGTTGTTGAGCCATGTGTTGGCATCGAGAACCTTGTTGCGGAAGAATTCGAATAGATCGCCATGAAAAGCGTTGCTGCCCGACTTGAGCGCAACGTTGACGACCGCACCGGCTGAGTTGCCAAATTCCGCCGAGAAAGTGCGGGTCTGAATCTTAAATTCCTGGAGAGCGTCCGGCGGGGGCTGAACGACCTGCGCCGACAATTCCTGGAGGTTTTCCGAGAAGGAGTTGTTGTCGATTCCGTTGAGGATGAAGTTGTTCTGCAGTTCGAGGTTTCCGTTGACGCTAAACCGATCAGGAGCGGGGTTCGCAGCCGTGTAATCCTTGGTGACGCCAGGCTCGAGGAGTGCCAAATCCGCGTAACGACGTCCGTTAAGAGGAAGTTCGTTGATCTGCTGCTCATTGATGACGCTGCCGAGGTCGGCATTCTCGGTTTGAAGGACGGGTTCACCGCCGGTTACTACGACTTCCTGCTGGACGGTTCCGACTTTCAGCGCGAAGTCGATACTGAGACGGTCCTGGACGTGAACTTCGATGTTGTCCTGAAGGGTCGTCTCGAACCCCTGCGCAGATGCGCGGACTGTGTAGATGCCCGGGATCAGCGCCAGAGCCTGGTATTCCCCTGTGGTGTCGACGGTCAGGCTCGTTTCCACGCCGGTCGCCTTGTTGGTGATCACCACCGTGGCGCCCGGAACCACCGCGCCGCTGGCGTCAAGGACCCTGCCGGTGATGGCGCCGCGGTCGAGCTGGCCAAACGCGGGAAGGGTATAAATGCTAAAAAGCGCAACCAAGAACGTAGCCCAGCCGAGCAGCTTACGAGCCTTTATTCCACGGTTCATCGCGATCTCCCGATATTTAACTTCCGATATTTAACTTCGTCGGATTTAGAGCTAAATAGGTAACCCATTTTAAGATGAACTAGATAATTCAACCCTTAGGACTCTTGAGGTTGGCTCGAAATAGCCAACACCCTACCAGGCAGTGAAACGTACCCCGCCTTGCGAGACACACTCAGCCTCGGCACGCAAAAAGGGACAAGCCTTCGCCATTGGATTGGGAAAAGATCGATGAGACTTTCGTGTGTCCTACTCTCTGCAACGCACCCCTAGCCGTACCGAAACGATTCGGTCGCTAATGGGGTGATTTTTAGCATTCGCGAAAATCGTTGTCAAGCCGATTCTTGGTGGGTACCTCGGCATCTATTGCCATTCTACCAACATAGCGGGGCGTGCCACGATGCGGAACGGGCCTGGAAATGGATGCCAAAACGTTTTGGCAATTGACAACGCTTTCCGCGGAAGTACAATCCCGCTGCTCCAGAAAATTCGAGAAATTCGCACTTTTACGACCTCATTCGCGATTCAACGATTGCTGAAATTCTCGCCAGATCGACGGCCACATTCAATAGGAGGAAGGATGGCATCCCGACGGAGACAGTTTCTTCCGGTGATTCTAGTGGTGTTGTGTTGCATGGTTCCGTTTTTGTCCCCATCGAAGGCAGTGAAGGCCCAATCGCCGACCGCGGTCAATTCGAAGCCGGCTGTGGCGGCCGAGCCTTTGGACTTCGACCGCGGGGCGGCGGCGCTATGGCAGAGCCTGCAAAAGCTGCACACGCGCAAGAGCGTGATGATGGTCACTGCGCATCCTGACGACGAAGATGGCGGGATGCTGACGTATGAATCGCGCGGGCAGGGCGCGAGAGTGGCCTTGTGCACGCTGAACCGAGGAGAAGGTGGCGCGAATGTGATGTCGGCGGATTATTTCGACGCGCTGGGACTCGTGCGTACCGAGGAACTGCTTGCGGCGGATCGGTATTACGGTGTTCAGCAATTCTGGACGCGCATGATCGACTACGGTTTCTCGAAGACGAAGGAAGAGGCGCTCGAGAAGTGGGGCCGCGATGAAACGCTCTCGGACGTGGTGCGAGTGGTTCGAATGACGCGGCCGCTGGTGATGACCTCGGTTTTCGTGGGAGGCCGCACGGACGGGCACGGAAACCATCAAGTTGCGGGCCAGATGGCGCAGGAAGCTTATAAAGCGGCCGGCGATCCCTCAATGTTCCCGGAGCAGATTAAAGAAGGGCTGCGTCCATGGAAGACGCAAAAAGATTATGCGATGGTGCCTTTTTCGCCGGTTACGGATAAGGGAATTTTCGACTATGCGGATGGAAAATTCTATCCCGCGGAATTTCACAACTACACCGATGACACGGTGATCAAAGGCGCGTTGACGCATTCGGTGGAAATTCCGGAGGGCGAGTACGACCCGATGCTGGGATATACGTATCTGCAGGTGTCACGTCTCGGGCTCGGTCACCAAAAGTCTCAAAATGGCGGCACCGGTTTGCCACCCGCAGAAGCGGAAATGTCCGCGTATCACCGCTTTGCATCGCTCGTGCCGGGTCCCGATAAAGAGTCGTCTTTCTTCGAGGGCATCGACGTTTCGCTGGGAGGAATAGCGACTCTCGCCCAAGGCGGCGACGCGAGGGTTCCTGAAGGATGGTCTCTCGCAAATTAATTCTCTGGTCGAGAAAGCGATGAGCGATTTTTCCGCGAAGAAGCCGGAAGCGATCGCGTCAACTCTTGCGGAAGGATTGAAGGACACGAATCAGCTGATTGAAAAAGTCGCGAGCAGCAATTTGAGCGATGATTCGAAATACGACGTAACTCACGAATTGAAAGTGAAGAAGGGGCAGTTCGAAAATGCGCTGGCCGAATCCCTAGGTATTTCGGTGCTGGTGACGGTGGCCCCTGAGAAGGAACCCACTGGACCATTCGCCCGATTCTTCAGGAATGAGCCGAGCTTCCAGGTAGCGATCCCGGGCCAGAAATTTTGGGTAAAAGTACATACGACGAGCCCCACCGATCTTCCGGTCGAAGTGCAGAGCGCAATGGTGGAGACGCCGAAGGGCGAGCAATGGAGCATCGATCCCGGCACGCAGGCTGGCGGAACGCTGAAAGGGAATCAGTCGGCGGATTTGAGATTTACGGTGAACGCGCCGGCGGATGCGGGATACACGCGGCCCTACTTCACGAGGCCGGACATTGAGCAGGCACACTACGACATTCAGGTACCCGCGGATTTGAACCTGCCGCTGGCGCCGTATCCCGTGTCAGCCAGGGTGAAGTTTGTGTTCGATGGCGCGGCGTTCGAGATTGCGCAGGTTGTCCAGTCAGTCGAACGCGTCACCGGCTCGGGCACGGTGCTTGAGCCATTGGTTGTTGGACCAGCGATTTCAGTGTCCATTGCGCCGCAGGCTGGAATTGTGCCGCTCGACTCAAAATCGTTCGACTTGTCAGTCAAAATTCACAGCAACGTGAAGGGGCCGGCAAAGGGCAGCGTAAAACTCGATCTGCCGAGTGGATGGAAAGCGCCGGAGGAAGAATTTTCGACCTCGAAAGACGGTGACGATCAGTCGCTGAATTTTCACGTAACGCCGGCGGGGTTGGCTGAAAAGCCTTACACCATCACCGCGGTGGCTACTTATGAAGGACACGAATACAAAGAGGGCTATCACACGGCCGGATACCCGGGCCTTCGTCCCTACAATTTGTATCGATCGGCCACTTATCGCACGTCTGGCGTTGATGTGAAGGTCGCGCCGAATCTAAATATCGGCTACATCGTGGGCGCGGGCGACGACATACCTCAAGCGCTGCAGAATTTGGGGATCGAGGTTCATTTCCTGAGCGCAGGGGACCTCGCTACCGCGAATCTATCGAAATTTGACGCGATTGTTTTGGGCGTGCGGACGTACGCCGTGCGCGAAGACCTGAAAACGTATAACAGTCGCCTTCTCGACTACGTGAAAAACGGCGGCGTGGTGATCGTTCAATACAACACGCCGGAATACGATCACAACTACGGCCCGTATCCGTACAAGATGGGCTCGAATCCGGAGGAGGTGACCGACGAGGCTTCGAAGGTTGAGATTCTTGCTCCGTCGAACCCGGTTTTCACCTGGCCAAATAAAATTACGACTAAGGATTTCGAGAACTGGGTAGAGGAGCGAGGCTCGAAGTTCCTGGAGAGCTGGGATCCGCAGTATGTACCGCTGATCGAAACGCACGATCCCGGCCAAGCGCCGCAAAAGGGCGGATTGGTTTACGCCAAGTATGGCAAGGGCGTTTACATCTATAACGCGTATGCGTTCTATCGGCAGATGCCGGAGGGTGTGCCAGGCGCGTATCGAATTTTCGCGAACTTGATCAGCCTGGGGAAGAATCCCGAAGTGAAAAAGGCGGGTCAGTAGGAGTTCAAAAATTAGCTGCTAAAAAATTAGCGCGTTGAGATCAAGTCAGGTCAGGAGCCGGGTTGCAGTTTACTTTTGATCTGGCGTCTGATCTTGATTCTGCAGCGTGTAAATGAAGGTCTTGATGGTCGCTTGGCGGTGCGCGTTTTCGTCCGCCATCTTCATCGAGGCATTCTCGTAAAGCTTCATTTCGCTTTGACTCTGCTCTTTCTGTCCCATGTGCTGGTAGATCTGCGCAAGGCGGTAGTGCGCATCGGCCGAGTTTGGATCGATGCGCACGCAAGTTTTCGATTCGTTTAAGGCCTCGGGCCAACGCTCCAGCCACCGATAGGCTTTTCCCAACTGGCAATGCGGCTCGGCATCTTTGGGCAGGTCTTTTTCAGCCAGGCGCAAACGCTTTAGGATTTCATCGGCGTG
This sequence comes from uncultured Acidobacteriota bacterium, assembly GCA_963757885.1. Lineage (GTDB taxonomy): Bacteria > Acidobacteriota > Terriglobia > Acidiferrales > UBA7541 > Palsa-147. The sequence goes on from CAVWSS010000002.1 coordinate 139,227, forward strand.
TGATTTGTCGCTGGTAACGTAATCACGCCGGAAAAGAATCGCACCGCAGTAATACTGCATGTGGCCGTCCTGCGGCCGACTATCTGAGTATTGGCAAAGCCTGGTGAGAGCCGCAGGGTCGGGAGCGGATGCGCGATCCATCTGGACATCGCCCAAATATTTCAGAGCGGTCACAGGATCTGGAGCCAGATCCGCCGCGTGCATCAGATAGCGGGTCGCGTCCTCATCGGTTCCAGAAAAATATTCGACCATGCCGAGAGCCAGCTCGACGCGCCATGAATTTGGCTGCACTTCCTGCGTTTGCTTGAGGACTAGCCGCGCAGCATCCAGGTTGCTGTGACGAATCAGCTCCACTGCAAGACCAAGGCGGTATTTTTCATCGTGTGGAGCGAGCGCGATTGCGGCCTGATAGCTTTGGGCGGCCTCAACATTGTTTCCCCGCGCTTCCTGAATGTCGCCGATGAGGCTCTCAAGATCGGCATCGTCGCCCAGTTCTTTGCACTTTTCGGCGTTTTTTGCCGCGTCGTCCAGGCGTCCGGCGCGAAACTCAGCCAGGGTGAGGTTGTACAGCAGATCAGCGCGCTTCGGCTCGGCATCAACCGCGGCTTGGAGATCGGCGATCGCGTCCGCATATTCTCCATAGCTGATCAAAAGCGCCGCAAGATTCTGATGGAATGTCAGTTCATCGGAAGCGTCAAGTTGAGTCGAGCGGAGTTGATTCAGAGTCGGATGGAAATTGGCGGGCGATTCCAATTCCGCTTCGAGGACGATCAGCCCGACTTGAGGGTTGTGGGTCTGTTCGTAGACAGGCCCAGCGAGGGTTGCGGCTCGCTTGGCGTTTTTCGACTGCAACTCAGCGACAGCGGTGGCCATGATGATGCCGTTGTCTGCCGGCTTGAGGGCCAGGGCTTTTTCCATTTCGGCCGCGGCGGTGTGCGCATCTCCCAGGCCAAGTGCGACCGACGCTTTCACGCGGTGGAAAACCATGCGGTGTTCGGGATCAGCCGGCGGAGATACGCCAGCCAAAGCAGCTTGAGCTTCCTTGTATTTGTGGAGTTGCGCGAGAACAACGCCCCATTCGAGGCGAATCTGAGGCGCGCCCCCCTTTGCAGCGCGGGCCAGGAAGGGCTCGGCTTGATCGGGCTTGCCTGCCTGTTCGTACAACTCGCCCAGCGAGGCCAGCGCGATCGAATTGTCGGGGTCGATTCTTAGAACGGCTTGAAATTCTTCTTCGGCACGATCGTTCTGGCCGGCGCTTGCGTAGGCTTGGCCCAGCAAAGTGTGCGCGGAAGCATCTTGAGGACGATTCTGCAAATAGTTCGACAGGACCTGGATCGCGTTTTCAGCGTTTCCGTGGGCGAGTGAGGATCGAGCCTCGTCAAGGGGACCGGAGGAGCCGGGAGAGTGCACTTGCGGTGGTTGACTTTGGGCAGCGCGAAGTTCGGGAGCGACGCACAGAATCAACAACGAGACGGCGCACAGCGCGCTCAGTAGGGAAATGTGCCGCGAGGTGGTGATTGCTGTGTTGACGTAGTCGCTGGGCAATTTGAGCGAGAGATCTTCTTGCACAAAAGAAGTAGATGCTGAATTCCGGGCTACCAGCTTCCGGGAACTTGGTCATGCTTCAACCAATTGTCAATCAGCTTCACGATTCCATCTTCGCTGATTTGAACCAGCTTTTTCCCTTTTTCTGCGGATGCTTCGCTTACTTTTCCGGAGTAGCCGGGCCAATCAACGGCGGTCGACTTCTGCAGGAAATATGGCGCCCCATCAGCGAGGTCCGGCGGCTCAGGCATGTCTTTCGCCTTATCGAGATGAATCAAGTCCGATCGAAACGCAGCGACAGCGGAGGTTTCTAGCGGACCGCCGTGCCCATGACCGCCATTGGACTGATCGAATAGGCCCATGCGCTTCATCAAGTCGCCGGACAGAAATTCCCACCAGTTCACAAAGAGCAGTGCCGCGTCTTTCTGCTCGTTTGCGACCTGAGCGATGGCGCCGCGCGCAGGGCCGATGTTGCCGTCGTGACCGTTCAGGATAAGGACTTTTCGAAATCCGAGAGTGAGGATATTGCGCAAGATATCCGCGAAATACATGGTCATTACTTCAGGCCGCACTGACATTGTTCCGGTGAAATGCGCGGTATGCGCGGGGCATTGGGTGAACTTGATCGCGGGAAATAGAAGCGCGTTGGTCCTGACAGCTACATGTTCGGAAATGCCGGTAATGATGATGGAATCCGCGCCTAAGGGATTGTGGGGTCCGTGAAATTCAAGGCTTCCGAGAGGCAAAATTGCCAGAGGATAGGCTGCAGCCAGACCGGCGACTTCGAATCCAACTACCTCCTCGAATCGTTTCGGCTGTTGCTGCCGGTCATCTACATCGACATCCACACCGAGATGCGCACCGGCGGACCGTTTGTATGATCCAGTCACTACGGGAGTAGCCAGGCCCGCGAGTAAAATCTGTCTTCTTGTGAGAGTTGGCATGCATTACACCTGCGGGAATCGTTCGAAGGTTAGCGAACTTACGGAGGCTTGTCTATCGCTGCTGGGGGCTAATTCTTTTTGGGAGGGCAGCAGGAATCTCGAACGATTAACTGCGTGTTAAGCAGAGCTGGCGTGGGGACGTTTAATCGCCCTTCGATGTGGTCGATCAAGATTCGCGCCGCAGTCATTCCGATTTCCCGGGCGGGCTGGCGAACAACAGTAAGCCGCGGGCGCAAAAGGGTGGCCCAGTAAAAATCGTCAAAGCCGAGGAGGCTGATGTCTTCGGGGCATTGCAATCCGATTTCCTGAATGGCAGCGAGCGCGCCCATGGCCATCATATTGTTGGTGCAAAAAATCGCGGTTGGGCGCTTGCCATTCGTCAGAAGCTGCATGGCATGGAAATGGCCGCTCTCCATGTCGTTGTGGCCGTTGTGGATCATCGAGCGGTCGGAACGAATCTTCGCACTGCGAAGCGCGCTAAGAAATCCCTGAAGGCGTTCGACTGAGGTCCCACTCGAGGCATCGCCGGTAATAATTCCAATGTCGCGGTGGCCCAAGCTGAGCAAGTAGCCAGTAGCGCTTTCCGCGGCGCGGGTATTATCGACTCCCACCCTGCCCACAAAGGAGTCACCATCGGGTGGGTAGCGATCCGCGTAAACCACCGGGATATTTCCAAGGAATGGGCGGCCCTTTTCTGAGCCCGAATTAATCGGCGGGACACGCACAATTCCATCGACGCGGCGCCGATCGAAAGAATCGAGATAATTTCGTTCCTCTTCCAAACTCTCGCGCGAATCTCCAATGAGGACAGTGTAATTGGTCGAGGCGGAGTAGTCTTTCGCGCCGCGGACCAACTCGATATAGAAATTGTTCGACAGGTCCGGCACCACAATGGCAATGGAGTGGGTTTTCTGAAGACGCAAACTTCGTGCCAGGTCGTTCGGTGAATAACGGAGCGTTTTGATCGCTTCGTCGATGCGGCTGCGCATGTGAGCGCTGACGTAGTCGGAATTGTTGAGCGCCGCGGAAATTGTTGAAACGGAAGCACCTGCGGCCTTGGCGACTTCGCGAATAGTTACATGCCGCTTCGCTGGACGTGGCTTCGCCTTCAGCCGGGCCCTTCGTTCCCCGTGTTTTACGCTGGCGTTCGACATGTTGGCGAACGAGCAGCTTACTAGAAAGTGCGAAAAATCGGCAACCAAAACGTTCCGGCAAATTCGACTCGCTGGCGAGGCGAGCAAATTTTGTCTGATCGGATGTTTGCCTGGAAGCTTCGGAATAGGCCGATATTTGAGGGCTTGGCGACAATCTGCTACCGTCACCTATTCTGGGAGAAAGCTCTTGTCAGGTGGCAAGTTTCTTAGAAGATTGGGTTTGCCGGCATTGCTCCTCAGCTCAAGCGCATTGGTTCTCGCCTCCCAGTCAGCCACTCTCCGCTCGGCCGCCTTAGAAACCTCGAATCACGGCGTTTCGGGTGTAGGCGTGGAAGGAGAGGAGGCAAGTCGTAAAGATTATGTGGGAGGCGCGTCTTGCCAGGCGTGCCATCAAGGAATTGAGGGCACCTACGAACACACAGCGCACCATCTAACTTCGCAACTTCCGAGCAAGACATCGATCGCTGGAAAATTCACTGCGGGATCTAACACGCTGCGAACTCTCGATCCGAATTTGCACTTCGTTATGACCGCCGTGAATGGCGGCTATTTTGAAACCGCCGTCTTTGGGCAGCCACCCGATGAACTGAAGCAAACTGAACGAATCGACTTGGTGGTGGGTTCAGGGGAGCGCGGTCAAACCTTTTTGTACTGGAAGGGCGACCGGCTCTTTCAGCTGCCGGTTTCTTTTTGGACCCCGCTGGAAGAGTGGGCGAATAGCCCTGGATACAGGGACGGGACGGCAGACTTCGATCGGCCGGTAGTCCCGCGATGTCTCGAGTGCCACGCGACGTATTTCTCCGCGATTCCGTCGGAAGCGCCTGCAAATCGTTACCACAGGGCCGGCTCGGTGCTGGGGATTTCGTGTGAGAGATGCCACGGTCCTGGGCGCCAGCATGTCGAATTTGAAAAATCTGGGACGCAGTACGCACCGAAGGCCGGCAGCTAGCGTTGGCTCGGGCGACGACAAGAGCGACGCGCAAAATTTAAAAATCGTGAATCCCCAAAAACTCTCACGGGATAGGCAGATTGACGTGTGCGCCGAATGCCACGCGGGACTGGGAGAAGACCGGGCGCCGGCGTTTTCATTCGTTCCAGGACAGGTACTTTCGGAATATCTCGAAGTTCAGCCGCTGGAACCGAACGCCAAGGTGGATGTGCACGGGAACCAGGTCGCTCTGCTGGAGCGCAGCCGCTGCTTTCGGAGTTCGACTAAGATCACCTGCAACTTCTGTCATGACGTTCACGCGCCCGAGCGGAGCGCGGCATCCTATTCCGATCGTTGCCTAACCTGTCATAAGGTTGAGAGTTGCGGCGTTTATCCAAAACTTGGCCAGGAAATAGCAAAGAATTGCATCGATTGCCACATGCCGGTGCAAGATTCCAACTTGATTGTTTCAAACGTCGGCGGCAAGCAAATAAAAATGCGGATTCGCAGTCACTGGATCAAAGTCTACGCGGATGCGTCAGGGCGATAATGAAGAAGCTCTCGCAAATGTTTGCCGCCTCGCGCCTACGGGTAGCCGCGCTCATTTTTGCTGCGATTGTCCCGACATTTGCCGTTCAAGCTCCGCAAAGTCCTGAACGCCTGGCCGATTTTGTAGATATCGCTCAAAAAGCCGGGCTGACCGCGAAAAACGTTTTTGGCGGAGTGGACACTAAGAAATACATCATCGAGATGACTGGAACGGGCGTGGCCATTTTCGACTACGACAACGATGGCTGGCCTGACATTTTCATCGTGAATGGAACCACGCTCAATCCCACCACCGGCGTAGCGCCGACCAGTCATCTCTATCACAACAATCACGACGGCACATTCACGGACGTCACTGCTAAGGCTGGACTCGGTGCGACCGGATGGGGCCAAGGTGTCTGCGTCGGCGACTATGACAACGACGGCTTCGAGGATATGTACGTCACTTATTACGGTAAAAATATTTTGTATCACAACAATGGAAACGGAACGTTCACCGACGTGAGCGAGAAAGCGGGCGTCGCGGGAACCGGGAGCGCCTGGGGAATGGGCTGCGCATTTGTTGACTATGACCGCGATGGGCATTTGGACCTGATGGTCACGAATTACGTGAAGTTCGATCTTGAGAAGACGCCATCACCTGGCGACAGGCCAACCTGCCAGTGGAAGGGCGTGCCTGTGATGTGCGGGCCGCGCGGATTGCCATGGCAGTCGAATATCCTTTATCACAATCGGGGCGACGGGACGTTTGAGGATGTCACTTCTAAAGCGCACATCGATAAGACGAATGGCCATTATTCGTTCAGCGTCTCGACGCTCGACTATGACGACGACGGCTGGCCCGATATATACGTGGCCTGCGACACAACGGCCAGCATTCTTTACCATAACAATCACGATGGAACTTTCACCGACGTTGCGTTGCCGGCGGGAGTTGCATTCAACCAGGACGGGCGTGAGCAAGCCGGCATGGGCACCACGGTAGCCGATTACAACGGGACAGGGCGACTGGATATTTTTAAGACCAATTTTTCGGATGATACTCCGACGCTCTATCGCAACAACGGAGACGGCACTTTCGACGATGTTACGGTGACTGCGGGGCTCGGCCTTCACACGCAATATCTCGGCTGGGGAACAATGTTCTTCGACTTTGATAACGATGGCTGGCCCGATTTGATTCTGGTGAACGGGCACGTTTATCCGGAAGTCGACACGCGGCACTTGGGCAGCAGCTACGAGGAACCGAAGGTTCTTTACCACAATACTGGACACGGTACGTTTACGGACATTTCAGCTTCGGCTGGAACGGGCATTACGACCGCGAGCGCCGGGCGCGGCCTAGCGATCGGGGATTTGTGGAACAACGGGCAGCAGTCGGCGGTGATCAGCAACATGAATAGTATGCCGAGCTTGCTGGTGAACCAGACGCCCTCGAAAAACCATTGGGTCGAGCTCAAAACAGTTGGAACAAAATCGAACCGCGACGGAATTGGCGCGAAGATCAGCGTAAAGGCAGGCGCGCGCACGATGGTCGATGAGGTGCGAAGCGGCTCGAGTTACATTTCGAATAACGATATGAGAGTGCACTTTGGGCTGGGAGCTACGACGAAGATTGATTGGGTGCGGGTCCGCTGGCCGAGCGGCTTGACCGAGCGATTCGATAAAGTCTCGGTGGATGCGATTCAAACCCTCAAAGAAGGCACAGGCAGCGAAGTGCGCGAATCTACAAGCCATTCAGGTGCTCCTCGGAAGCACTGAGTGGCGCATGCGTGCGTGTCGAATTAGCCTTTATAAATCCCATTCATAACTAGTTCTCTGGTTTTGGGGGGAGTAGGATTACGCCCATGAAACCGGCTCAAAATCGAAATTTATTTGCACATCTACTTCTTTGCATTGGCTGCTGCGCGGCAGCGGCTTTGCCTGCGCTTGGCCAAAGCTTGCCGACACTTTCCTCGCGCAATAGCGCAGTCCAAGCGGCGCAAAAGCAGCCAATTCGCGCACAGGATGCGGGCTCTCCAATTCCGACGCGCGCGGAAATGCTGCGTGGCGCGTACGGTCCGTATCGCGCGAATAATGATCTTCTGTATTACCACTTGGACGTGCGCGTGGATCCCGCGGAGAAGTTCATCGGCGGCAAAAATACGATTCGCTTCAGGATGCTTCGTGACGACACGCGCATTCAGATTGACCTTACCGAAGCGTTAAATATCGACAAGATTCTGTTCAATGGGACGCCGCTTAAATATGAGCGCGATACTTCTGCCGTGTTTATCGATTTCCCGGAGACTTTGAACGACAGCCAGATTTACTCGATCGATTTCTACTATTCGGGGCATCCGCCGGAGACCGGCAGGTTCGGCGGGATCACTTTCAAGAAGGACTCCTCGGGGCATGACTGGGTGAACACGGCGTGTGAGGGAATTGGGGCCAGTGTGTGGTGGCCTAACAAGGACCAGTGGCCCGACGAAGTCGAGAATATGGACATCAGCGTCACGATTCCAAGCAATTTGGTCGATGTTTCAAATGGAAAATTTGTAGGGAAGACGGACGTGGGCAACGGGTACACGCGCTGGGACTGGCACGTCCACTATCCCATCAACAATTACGATGTTGCGTTGAACATCGGGAACTATCAGCATTTTTCCGACAAGCTCGGCGATCTTAATTTGGACTTTTATGCTTTGCCCGAGGATTTGGAGAAGGCCAAGAAGCAATTCGCGCAGGCGAAAGGCATGCTGGAAGCCTTTCAGCATTATCTCGGGCCGTATCCATTTCCTGAAGATGGCTACAAGTTGATTCAGGTTCCATACGCGGGGATGGAACACCAAAGCGCGGTAGCCTACGGCAATCTTTTTGAGAATGGCTATCTCGGACACGACTGGACCGGCGTCGGCATCAGCCTGCGATTCGATTTCATCATCATTCACGAAAGCGGCCACGAGTGGTTCGGCAACAGCATCACCGCCGCGGATCCTTCGGATATGTGGATTCACGAAGGATTTACCACGTATCTCGAAAGCCTTTACGTCGAATACCGGTGGGGAACTGCGGATGCGATCAAGTATTTGAGCGGGTACAGGGAGAAAATTTACAATCTTCGCGCCATTGTTGCCGAACGCGGCGTGAATGCCGAACCAACGGAAGATCAGTATTTTAAGGTCGCGCTGATGCTCAACACATTGCGCAGCGTCATTAACGACGATGCGAAATGGTGGGAATTGCTCTACGGCCTCTACCAGCAGTTCAAGTACCGGAACATTATGACGGACGACGTGGTTTCGTATTTCAACCAGCATACAAATATGGATTTGATCCCGATCTTCAATCAGTATCTGCGCCATCCACAGATTCCGCGCCTGGAGCTCTTGTTTGGCGAGGCGCCGGGAATGGTTATGTATAAGTGGAATGCCGATGAAGAGGATTTTGCGATGCCGGTTCGCGTGGGCGCGCCCGATCACTGGACGATCATTGAGCCCACGACCAAGTGGCAATGGATGCAAACGCCGCTGAGCTAAGGAGAATTTTCAGGTCGCGACGGATTTGTATTACGTCGACGTAAATAAGCAATAGGGACGCGTTTTCTTAAGGCTGAAAGGCCTTCGTCTCGCCTTCCCAGCGCGCAATCGCAAGAGTAGCCAGGCAATTTCCCACCACATTCACGCCGGTCCGCGCCATGTCCATGAGCTGGTCGATGCCAAAAAGCAAGAAAAGCGGCTCCAGCGGCAGGTGATAGGACGTAGCGGTCGCTAGAACGATCACCAGCGAAGCGCGCGCCACGCCCGCTACTCCTTTGCTACTGATCAGCAGCGTAAGCAGCATCATCGCTTGTTGACCGACGGTCAGGTGAATGCCTGCGGCTTGGGCAATGAAAATGATGGCCAGCGATTGATACAGGCTCGATCCGTCGAGATTGAAGCTATATCCGGTGGGTAAAACGAATGAAACGGTTTCTCGCGGGACGCCCATCGCTTCCATATTTTCCATCGCAATTGGCAGCGCTGCTTCCGAGCTCGCTGTGGCAAAAGCGATGGTGGCGGGTTCGGCGATCGCGCGCAGAAATTTCTTCAGTGGCGCACGAATAAACAGGGCAATAGGCAGCAAGACCGCAAGAACGAAGACGATGAGTGCGACATACATGGTTGCAAGCAATTTTAAGAGCGGCGTCAAGACGCCGAGTCCCATGTGGCCAACAGTGTAGGCGATCGCGCCGAATACGCCGATTGGCGCGAACAACATGACGATGTTGGTGAACTTAAACATCGTCTCGGCCAGACTCTCGCAGAAATGAATCAGCGGCCGCCGCTTCGGCTCGGGAACCATCGCCAGCGCGAGCGCAAACAGAATGCTGAAGATGACGATTTGAAGGACTTCTCCCTCAGCGACCGACTTGGCGATGTTCTCGGGAAAAATGTTCAGTATCAGGTCAGAGGCAGTGTGAGTAACAACTGAGGTTGCTTGCGGCTGGGTGCCCTGAGTTAATCGGACGCCTTCGCCCGCGCGACTGATGTTGATCGCGAAAAATCCAATCAACAGGGCCAGGGTCGAGACGACTTCGAAATAAACCAGGGCTTTGACGCCCATACGGCCGACTTTTTTAAGGTCGCCATGGCCGGCGATTCCCACGACCAGCGTGCTGAAGAGCAAAGGCGCAATGATGACTTTGATCAAGCGCAGGAAAATGGATCCCAGCACCTGCAACTTCATTGCGACGCCCGGCCAATCGTGGCCGAACTCCACGCCCGCGATCATAGCGAGAAAAATCCACCCGGTTAACGAACGGCGCTTAGCGACATACCAGCCGAGCGCACCAATCACCAGCCATCTGACGATCAGGAAAATTTCGGGCGAGATATGGCTAGACAATTTGAGTCAGCGAAATGCGAGCAAGTTATGTAGCAAATGAATCCCTGAGGAAGCGCGAGGTACGTTATCCCCCGCTTGCGATCAAGTCAATGTGTGATTGGCTCAGAAAACTTCTGCCGCGACGCACGGTCCTTGCAATTCGCTTCGCGAGTTCACTTCGGAACGGGCTCAGTCGCTTGTGGCACGTCCACACTGAGCGGGCCTTCGTGGTCGCAAAGCAAATAGGCTATTAGTTTTGCTGGCTTGGCCTTACTTGCATTCGCGGAAACGAGATGAACCCCATTGGGAGGTTCATAAAAACTCTGGCCAGCTTTGTAGATGGCCTCGGGCTCACCTTTCACTTGAGTGCGAATCGCACCCTCAGCGACATAGCCGATCACCGCGCACGGATGAGAATGCGGTGCGGAACTACCACCGGGGCCATAAATAACTTCCACGACCGTTATTTTAAGATGATCGCCATCCAACTTCGGCAATGCCTGGGAAATGATGGCTCGGTCCTCTTCATTCGAATCGCCATGCGAAGTGGCATCATGCTTTTGGCCCCAGGCCAGATTTTCCATTGCACATGCACCACAGAACAAAATCACTATGGCGGCGAAGTATTTCCTGCTAGCGCTCATCGGTTCACCTCGGGACGTGGGCAAAATGGGCCGCGCGAGGCAGCCGCACATCCCCTAAGAACAAAATTGGCTGGCGCAAAGGATACTGCGCCAGCCAATCCGAAGGATTTTAAATTTTAGCTATGCGATGGAATGGCTCATCAACTGCACTACGGCTTGTAAGGGAAGCTGCCGCCTGTCTTTGCTCCCTTGAGCGGAGGAACCTGGACTGGCTTTGCGGGCAGAGCAGCGCCCGCAGTAGCAATTGCAGCTTGAGTCCAGGTGACGCCTGGATAAAGGCTGGGTATACGGAACCCGCGATAGGCAAGCTGATCCGTAATGTCCATTTCCCAAACGAGCTGTGGCGTGGAATCGCGAGTAATTTCCTTGATGTATGAAACGTCCTGTCGATTCACGTCGGCAGCCACGTCGAACTCCAGATCGCCGTTGGAGATAAAGTTAGTGCTGCCACAGCAAACCGAATAGGCTGGCGCCAGGCTGTTTTCCTGTACCAGATTTGCGGTCTTTGCATTTTCGTCCAGCGTGAAAATCGGAACGCTGCTGTAGCAGGCAGGCTGGCCAGTCGTTCCGCAGACATCGCCATTGTTGTCTTCCAAACGATTGTTCCCATTGTCGAAGAACATAATTGGGAAAATTCCCGCAGTGTTGGGTCCCAGAAGCACCGGATAGTGCTGCCCATAGTTCCACTGCACCGGAGCATTCCCATTGGTCATGGTGAAATCGCCGCCAGGACCGAGGTGCCACAGAATGTCGCCATTACCCGAGCCGTTTTGATAGTTGATCTTGAGCACCCAGTTTTGATTCCGCAGTGACACTACCAGGTTCCCATCATCAGGCGAGTAGACGACCGCGTTTCCATGCGTCAGATCCGCGGTTCCATAGGGTGCCCGGGAAGGCGAGATGTGGTCAAACGTCGACCAAGTCCACACGGGCCCAGACTGAGGATCCCAATCGATCACCACGTTGCCTTGGACCAAGCCAATGCCGCTCAAGGTCTTGTTGATGCTTGTCAGGATGATGAGGTGCCCGTTGGGAAGTTCCTGGATATCGTGATTGGGAATCACTTTACTTTCCGAAGTGATTGGAAAGCCCACATTTTTGAGGCCGGTTTCGAGGTCTGGCTGTTTAAGCTCGAATATGATGTTGCCTGCGAGATCGATCTCGTCAATTGTCCCGACGGTGGCTTCACCCGCGGCGTTGGTACCGCCCGCAATAAGTAAAATGTGTCCATTTGGCAGAAGCTTCATGGGGAAAGGTTGATTCGGCTGAATTGGGTCATACCAAATGATGTTGCCATTCAAGTCCGTGACAATTGCGGTGACCTGCGTCTTGGAAACTTCTTCGACAAGGTTGAGCATTTCAACGCCGGCCGCGGGTTCGAGGCCGGCGGTTTGCTGAACGGCGAAACGCGGCAAATCGCCGGAAATCGCACCCGTTTTAAAAGTCTGATCGGCGTCCGTCAGTGTGTCGCCATTGGGCAGGTGCATCATTCCGCGAATGTGATAGGTGCTGCTGGCACGCATTCCGGCCACGTAGATCGTAACGTCGCCGCCAAGTTCAGGGGCTGGTTGCGTCCAGGTATTCAGCCCATAGTTTGTAGTGGTTCCAAACTGCACTTCCACCTGAGCGCCCTGCGGCGCGGAAATTGTGTACTGTGCCACCAGGGCATTTTTTGTGGAAGCGACGGTACCCCCTTGAAAACTGTTCTGCTGGAAAATCGAAACTGTGGAAGGCGAGGACTGGAGTTTGCGCGCTGAATCCGTGACGGTGACTTGAACCGAGGCTGTACTGGAATTAGCCGGAGCGGTGTACAAGCCCGAAGAGCTGATCGTTCCCACCGTGCTATTTCCGCCGGTAACCTTGTTTACTTGCCAGGTTGGCTTGGAAATTGAGGCGCCATTTTCCATGGCGCTAAATTGCACCGTCTGCCCCGGGAGAATGACTGCCGAGGAAGGGCTAACATTGAGTGTGATTGGCACTGACGTTGCCGTGGGTGACGATGTTCCGCAGCCGAAGTTCATCACGGTTGCGGCCAGGAAGATGCTTACCAGCAGAATGTTGACGCGGCCTAGTTTCAACCTTTTGGCCTCCTTATTCACAGAATCAGGCTATTTTCCGGCGCTCCGGTAGAAAGGGTTCGACCGGGAATCTTGCAACTTCACCCTTTTTCGGAATTTTGGAATGTCGAGCAGCGGTATTTTATGCCGATCGGAACCAATTGCAATACGTGAAACATTAACACGTATTTTGCTGGGACTTGAGCAAGGAACTACTTATGTAGGGATCGAAACAAATTTCCCGAGTCTAGCGCTTTTCGCGTACGTGAGAGCGGCGCGAAGCCGGCTTACGTTTACGAGGTGGGCCTTCCGGCGCCTTCGCGGAGGCGCGGTCCTGACTCAGCAACTGAAGCTGGCTATCGACAGCCTTGGGGTCTTCTCGCTTTGGGCTCCTAATGTATAGGCCGTCGCTTTGCAGGTAACGCGCTTTCCTCTCGTCGGAGAGTTGCAGATTGAGGATGTCTTTGACGCGCCGAACCAGCTTTTGATCGGCTACGGGAAATAGAATCTCGACCCGGTGGCTCAGGTTTCGGCGCATCAGGTCCGCGCTGCCGATGTAAATCTCCTCGGCTCCGCCATTTCGGAAGTAGTAAGCGCGGCTGTGCTCCAAGAATCGTCCCACGATGCTGATTACGCGGATACTTTCGCTGAACCCATTGAGCTGCGGCCGCAGGCAGCACAACCCACGGACCAAAAGATCCACTCGAACGCCGGCCTGCGAAGCCTGATAAAGCAGCCTGATCATTTGAGGGTCTTCGAGCGCGTTCATCTTAAAAATCAGGTGGCCGCGCTCGCCCTTTTCCTGAAGCCCAATTTCACGTTGGATCATCTTTTCGAGCCGTTGACGCATGTTTACTGGCGCAACGAGTAGTTCATGTGGCTCGTTTTTGCGTGAATAGCCGGTGAGGGAATTGAAGAAGTAAGTCACGTCATCGGCGATCTTTTCGTTGCAGGTGAAAAATCCAAAGTCGGTGTATACGCGCGCCGTACCGGGATTGTAATTTCCAGTGCTCATGTGAACGTAACGCCGAATATCATCGCCTTCGCGGCGGACCACCAGCGCAACCTTCGAATGCACCTTGAGGCCGACAATTCCGTAAACCACGTGGACGCCTTCGTCTTCCAGCGTTCGCGCCCATTCGATGTTGCTCTCCTCGTCGAAGCGCGCCTTCAGTTCGACAAGTACCGATACCTGTTTGCCTTTCTCGATCGCTTCCAGCAGCGCCGCGACGATTGGGGAATTGCGTCCCACGCGATAGAGAGTCATTTTTATCGCTAGAACATTCGGATCGCGCGCGGCTTGTTGCAGGAAGTCGACCACCGGCTGAAAGGATTCATAGGGGTGGTGCAGCAGGATATCCTCGCGGCGGATTACCGAGAAAATATCCTCGCCGGATTCGGCGCTAAGGCTCGGCGGCACATAAGGAAGGAACGGCTTATCCTTCAGATCAGCGCGGTCCAACGCGTAAAGCTCCATCAATCGCCCCAAGCCAATCGAGCCATGAATCCGGTAGACGTCCTGCGTATCGATCGGCAGATTGTTGGTAAGAATCTCCAGAATTTTATCGGAAATGTTGGCATCAACCTGCAGCCGGACCACCGAGGAAAAGCGCCGCTGCCGCATCGCCTCTTCGACGGTCTCCAGCAAATCGTCGCTCTCGAGCTCTTGAATCGCAACTTCGGCATCGCGTGTTACGCGAAATGGGTACGCCTCGAGAATCTCCATGCCCGGGAACAGCAAATTCAAATTTCCGATGATCAATTGTTCGAGCCAGATAAACGTGACTTGAGGCTTGGCCGACTTTGGGGTTTTGGCCTGGCGTGAACTGGACGGCACGGGAACCAGCCGCGGCAGGGAGTCCGGCAATTTAATGCGCGCAAAATTCTCGGTGCGTTCCTTATCACCAACGATTACCGCCAGGTTCAGGCTACCGCTGGAAATATGTGGAAACGGCCTTCCCGGATCGAAAGCGAGCGGCGTCAGGACGGGGAAAACGTGCTGGAAGAAATACGAATCTACAGCCGCGCGTTGATCCTGATCCAAAGAATCCAGAGTCGCAAAGTGAATTCCCTCGGCATCGAGCGCCGGCGCTAGCGTGTCCCGCAAAAGGTCTTGAATGTCAGGGACGAGATGCCGGACTTCCTCGCGGATAAGTTTCAACTGCTCAGCCGCAGAAAGGCCGTCGATGCTGGGCTCCTGCGCGCCACTGGCCGCCTGTCTTTGCAGGCCCGCGACCCTGACCATGAAAAACTCGTCGAGGTTCGAGCTGACGATTGAGAGAAACTTTATTCTTTCGAGTAACGGATTCTCTGGGTCCTGAGCTTCTTCCAAAACGCGCCGCTGAAATTTCAGCAAGCTGAGTTCGCGATTGAAATACAGCTCAGGCGATTCCATGTTTACGGCAGGCCGTTCCGAAACAGGAGACGGCATCTGGATTGGTGTGGCGGCGTCCAAAATTTCCCTCGGTTCCTCCGACGGTAACTCGTTGGCAGGCGAAATTCGCACAGGCACTCACTATTCTACATTTGTTACGGGCCGATAAAAGTTTCGGATGTAGACGAAGCCGCGCTAGCTACCGCTCCTGTATGTACCTCACAGCGCAAGACTTAGTGACTCACTAAAAGCGTGGCGCCAAATACCAACTGGGCGGGATGGTTTCCACACAATTCCCTTAGCAATCTAGGACCTGGAGACAACTTTGTTCGAATGGATCGTTTCGGCAATCCGGGATGAAGGCTAATGGAAGTAAATCCACTTCTATTTCGCGATCTAACTTACATATTCCTCGCCGCCGTGGGAGGAGGACTACTCGCATGGCGGCTTAACCTGCCATTGATCTTAGGATTCGTCGCGGGCGGGATCGTAATTAGTCCGCTGACTCCTGGGCCGCACCTTTCAAGCCCCAATACTTTCCAAGTTTTCGCTGGGGTCGGTGTGGTGCTACTGATGTTTTCCATCGGCGTCGAATTCTCGATCACCGACTTAGTGCGGGTGAAAAAGCCAGCACTCATCGGCGGACCCATCGGAATGCTTTTGATCTCAGGACTTGGGCTGTTGGCAGCGAAGCTGGCGGGCTGGAATACCACCGAAGGAATTGTGATCGGCGCGACGGTTTCAGTCACCAGCACTATGGTCCTGGCTCGTATGTTGAACGATAGCGGAAGTTTAGGCACCGGCTATGGCCGACTGATGATTGGTATTACCTTGGTTGAGGATTTGGCAGTCGTTCTGATGACTGTCGTGCTGCCTGTGTTTAGTGGCTCAGGCGAAGGCCGGGCTCTAAAAGCTGCCTGGAGTTTGGGAAAAGCGCTGCTTCTTCTCATCCCACTGACTTTTTTCGCCCTAGAGGTAATTCCACGCCTCTTACGAAGGGCAAAGCGTGCCAACAACCCGGAGTTGTTCGTTCTGGTCTCTTTGGCAATTTGCCTGGGGACTGGCGCGCTTGCTCAAGGCGCGGGATTCTCGATTGCGCTAGGGGCCTTTCTGGCAGGATTATCCATCAGCGGTTCGGAGGACTTGCATCACGCGCACGCGCAGTTGGTGCCGCTTCGGGACGCTTTCGTTGCGCTCTTCTTCGTCTCGTTGGGAACGTTAATCGATCCACAGATTATTTTCGCGAACCTGCGGCTTCTCGGGATGATGTTGTTGCTGATTGTAGTCGCGAAATTTCTGGTTTGGGGCCTGGTGGTTCGGCTATTTCGATACCCGCTTCCGACCGCGCTTGTAGTGGCAGCAGGGATGACGCAGATAGGCGAACTATCATTCGTGCTAGCGCAGGTCGCCTGGTCATCGGGCTTGGTCAGTGAGAATGTTTTTGCGGTGACGCTGGCCGCATCGCTGCTTTCAATATTTTTGAACGTATTCATCGTGCGAACGGCATTTCGGTGGATGGGACGCGAAGTAGCCGCCCCGGTGCTTGCCGTGGCTAATTAGCGCAAAGAGAAAAAATGACAGTGAGCGGGGAACAGATGGGTCAGGGTAGGGTTCGGCCGGCTCGAAGCCTGGGGCGGTTAGGGTCCCGTGCAGCTCTAATCGCCGGATTCGGCGCGTTGCTCGTTCTCATGGCCATGATTTGCGTCGACGCTCTGCTGACTCTGCGAGCATTTGAGGCTAACAATATCCAGATTCAGCAGGAATTTCTCTATCGCGAGCGCACGCTCGAGCAGGTTCGATCAGGTTTGCATGAATCGGGAAGCATGGTGCTCGAATTTACGCAGACCGGTTCAGATCCGGCCACTAGGCAGCGGCTGCTCGCCGATCTTGAATCGATTCAGAACGAAACGACCGGCGAATTGCAATCTTGCATTCGCTCTCTACCGGCTGACAAAAGAGCGCCGTTCGAACGCCTCGATAACGAGATGCAAAAATATTGGGTCGCCACCCGGGCAATTTTTGAACCGCCCACAGCTGCCAAGAGTCAACCAAACAGCCCTGATCTTCGCAGCAGCCTGCTTTCTCAGCACTCGGCAGTTTTGGCCATCACCAAGGAGGTCAGCCAGGTTAACGATGACGAGTTGAAAGAAGTTGACCGGAGAATAGGTGAAGTATTCGCGCGATTCCGGCTGCGCCTATCGCTGGTCGCCGCGGTTACCTTTACGTGCGGGCTAAGCCTGGCCGGCGCGACAATTCTTTATGCGGGCCGCCTGGAAGAGAGCGTCGATGAGAAATATCGCGAAAGCCTGCGGGCCCGTGAAGAATTGAAGCAGCTCTCCAGGCGCCTGGTCGAGGCCGAAGAAAACGAGCGCCGCACCATCTCCCGCGAGCTCCACGATGAGGTAGGCCAAACCCTCGGCGCTTTATTGCTGGACATCGAAAATCTGGCGGAATCGCCGGCCGAGGGAGCCCCACTTCGCCAGCGCCTAAAAAACATCAAAACCCTCGCGGAGAATTGTGTGAACGAAGTACGAAATATGTCGTTGCTCCTACGCCCGTCAATGCTCGATGACTTGGGCCTCATACCCGCTCTTGAATGGCAAGCTCGCGAGGTGTCAAAGCGCACCGGCATGATCGTCGACACAGTAGAAGAACACGTCTCAGATAATTTGCCGGATGAGTATCGGACGTGCGTCTACCGAATCGTGCAGGAAGCCTTGAACAATTGCTCGAAGCACTCGGGCGCAAAGAACGTCCGCATCCTGGTGCGCCAGGAGCCTAAAAATCTCCATGTCAGCATCGAAGATGATGGCAAGGGTTTTGATTCTGCGCGGGTCCGCGGAATGGGCCTGGTGGGAATGAACGAACGCGTCAGCCAGTTGCGAGGCATCCTGAAGGTCGA
This sequence comes from uncultured Acidobacteriota bacterium, assembly GCA_963757885.1. Classification (GTDB taxonomy): domain Bacteria; phylum Acidobacteriota; class Terriglobia; order Acidiferrales; family UBA7541; genus Palsa-147. Next base: position 157,169 of record CAVWSS010000002.1, read on the forward strand.
GTCCACCGCTTCCAGTTCGGTCGCTTCTAAAGGCACCCGCATCGAGGTCGACCTGCCGTTGCCGGGTGAATCAGCATGAAAAAGCTGAAGGTACTTCTCGCTGATGATCACAGCGTCATGCGCACGGGACTGCGCGCTCTGTTGGAGCGCCAAACGGATCTTGAAATCGTGGGCGAGACGGCCAATGGCCGCGAAACAGTCGAGATGGCCGCTTCGCTCAAGCCCGACGTGGTGGTCATGGACGTCGGAATGCCTCTTCTGAATGGCATCGAGGCCACTCGAATGATCGTCAGCGAGCATCCTGCCACTGCTGTAGTGATCCTCAGCATGCACGCTGATGAGTCGTACGTTATGCGCGCCTTGAAAGCGGGCGCAAAGGGCTATTTGCTTAAGGATTCAGCTCCAGCCGATCTGATTGGAGCCATTCACGCCGTGTCCCAGAACAAATCCTTCTTCAGCCCGCAGGTCAGCCGAATTTTGGCCGAGGATTACGTGCGCGTCTTGAAACAAAAGGGCGCTGTGGATAGCTACGACCTACTGACCGGGCGGGAGCGCGAAGTTCTGCAGCTGCTCGCCGAGGGCAAGGCTAACAAGGAAGTCGCATCTACTCTCAACATTAGCCCATACACAGTCGAGACTCACCGCAGCCATATTCTCGAGAAGCTAAATCTTCACAATCCTGCCGAGCTGATCCTTTATGCCGTCCGTAAAGGACTCATTAGCTAGGCCCAATCCATTCGCCTCGACTGACCTGCTCTCCGCTTTGCCGATCCCTCCATATCGTCCATCTCCAATCCATCGTTTCCGCACATCGAAGCCGGGCCCAGGCGCATAGCTAAATTCGGGTGCCCAAATACCCAGTCGCTTGGATGGGCGCAAAACGCTTTGCCCCGTATTCTCCCGCCTGTAGACAAAACCAAAAACTGCCGCGTGGCTGTTACGGCTGCAAATTCGGGGACAGACAGACCACGCGGCAGCCAAAAAAGTGACGGAGGAAAGGGAAATGAAACTTAGCTGGAAAAAGTTAATGGCCTTTGTTGCAGCGGCTGTTCTGTTGGTGACCGGGTCTGCTTCCGCGTTCTCGGCGCCTTTGATTGATTCACCCGCATTGATGTCCGGGCGAGCTTCGGCGCTTCTCGCCGAAATTCACAAGGAAGCAAAGCAGCTTGGCCCGCACGCGAACACACTCGACACCTTTGCGAATAACCCGAAGTTGAACTGGCAAAGCCACGTTTATTACCTGGAGAGGGTAAAGACCCATATTAACGCGATCGGTAAGCACCTTGCCGAACTGCAGTCGATTAATGATTCGGTGCTCCCGTGGCAGCAGCAGGCGATCCGCGAAATCACATCGCATGCAGCCCAGGTGGCGCAAAGCACCCAGGCCGCCATCGTGTTTGGCAACGGGAACCAGAGCAGCCTCTTTGCTCCGGAATATCGCGAGCACCTGAGCAATATCGCCGATAGCTCGGAGAACATGAGGGAGAGCGTAGCCAACTTCCTCGACTACGAGAAAACCCAACAGAAGCTTTTGCAATTGCAGCACGAGTTAGAGCTGGCCGGTGACTGATGTCCCAAGTCTTCGGTCCGGTCGGTGGGGGAATTGTGCGGCTCTGGAGCCAGGAAACAAGGAACGCCCTGGTTGGTAAAAAGATGACCGAATCCAGAGATGGCCGCGAGCAGTTCCCCCAACCAATCCGCTGAAAGTGAAGGAGAAGCGTATGAGCGCCCCAAAACTTTTCAAGATCGCGGGAGTAATCGCAGCCGTTTTGATGACCTCGACGATTGGAACCCGGGCTTTCTCGGCTTCCTCGCCGTCCGTGCAAACCAAGCAGGATGCACCAGGTGCTCAAGCAGCGCAGGAGTCAACGCTCTCAATCGAAGCCGCCGCAGTGAATCTCGACGTTCTAGTGACTGATCAGGACGGGCGTGTGCTCAGCGGATTGAGCAAGGGAAACTTTCGAGTGCTCGATAACGGAAAGGAACAACGAATCACACAGTTCGAGCCCGTTAGCGCGCCGATCACTATTGCCATGCTGATGGAGTACAGCGGAATCGCCTACGACTATTACGCGTACAAGGCAGCCTCGTGGGGATCGAGCTTCCTGGACCATCTTGATCCGCTCGATTGGGTTGCGCTGGTCACTTACGACCTGAAGCCGACTGTCCGCTTGGACTTCACCAAGAGCAAGGGCGAGGTGAAGCAGGCTCTTAGCCAGCTTTCTTATCCACAGTTTCGCGAAGCGAATCTCTACGACGCGCTCATTGACACGCTGGACCGTCTGGATCGCGTGAAGGGAAAGAAGGCGATCCCGCTGATTTCCACGGGCAGCAATACATTCGGCGCTGCGACTCTGGATGACACGCTGAAAAGGATCAAGCAGAGCGGCGTGACCATTTTCTCAGTGGGACTGGCTGAGGCAGAGTTCCAGCGCTCACAGGTTGCCGGCGTGCGATCGGTCTCTTATCTTCAGGCCAAAAATCAGCTCGAGACCTTCGCCAAGATTTCCGGCGGTATGGCCTGGTTCCCTCGCTTTGAGGCGAGATGCCGGACGTCTTCGAAAGCGTTGCGGCATTTCTTCGAAGCCAATATGCAATTGCATTCTCTCCCGACAATCTTGCGCGCGACGGCAAGTACCACAAGTTGAAGGTCGAGATAGTGAAAGCGGATGGAAGTCCGCTGACCGTGCTCAGTCCCAAAGGTAAACAACAGAAGCCACAGGTCTATGCACGTGAGGCATACACCGCGCCACTGGCGCGCAGCAATGATTGAGTTCCAGGGGCCCAATGGTGATCGACGATCCAAAAAGGAATTGGCAAGGCGGCTCGAGACACTCGAGCGCAGAAAGGGAACTGAGATGAAAGCATTCTTGAAGAAAGCCATAGCAGTGCTGCTTTGCTGGGCCGTCCTTCTGCCCGCAAACGGAGGATCTACCACTCGGCCTTCTGAGGCGCGCAACCCGGAGCCACAACTCCCGCTGCGGGACTATCTTCAAAAGTCTTACCTCGAGCTTTTCGAGCTGGCTCCGACATTTAAGTTCAGCGAAGCGGAAATCGAGGCCCAGCGCAAAGCGCTGAAGAGCGGCAAGGATATGTGTGTTGACCGCTTCGAAAATCACGCGAAGCAGTACACCAAACAAGTCGACTCCACGCGCAAAGGCCTCAAAAAGAACACTGGCACATTAACGGAGGTTCAGCGCAGGCAGGAGCACTGCAGCATTCAGAACCTGGATCTGCTTCGCGGCGAGGCTGAAGTGTTGGCCAAGCAGGCCATTCCGACTGCCTACGACAATCTCAGTGCCAAGCTCGACGTGATCAAGCTTTGGCCGGCGCAATATCAGGAAATTCAGAGCGAAATCGCCGCCGGTTCCTATCACACCCGCCGTTGGGGCGACGTGAAAGACATTGGCTTCCGCGAAATCGAGCCCAATCAACAGGACGACATAAAGCGTGGGGCGCAGGCCGTGGAAGAAATGAAGCGGCTCGGATTGATGCCGCCCCGCGTTGAGGATGAGGCGGTCCAAGCGTACGTCCGTTCGGTCGCCGAGCGAGTTGCGAAGCACTCCGATCTCAAGGTCCCGCTTCACGTGGAGGTTCTGCAGTCGCGCGAAATCAACGCGTTCGCGCTGCCTGGCGGCTACATCTTCATCGAACGAGGCCTGCTCGAAGCAGCTGAGGATGAGTCGGAACTGGCTGGCGTCATTGCACACGAAATTGCGCACGACACCGCACGCCACAGCAAGAAGATGATGAAGCGCGCAACGATTGCCAGTGCCTTCTTCCAGGCCGCGCAAATCGCCGCTGTAGTTTTGACCGGCGGTGCAGCCAGCATCGGCATGTATTACGCCCTGCAGTACGGGTTCTACGGGCTCGGCCTGGTTCTTGATCTCAAGCTGCTCGGCGTCAGCCGTGACTATGAACTCGAAGCGGATCAACTCGGAGTTCAATACGCATGGAACGCCGGCTACGACCCGAGCGGCTTTATTCGCTTCTTCGACAACATCGCCACGCGCAAGGGATACGTGAACGGCGTGAGCTGGTTCCGCACGCACCCGCCCTTTTACCAGAGGATGGTTCAATCCCAGCGCGAGATCGAATTTCTGCCCGCGAAGGCTGAAACCATCATGCAAACCTCGGCTTTCGAGCAAATGAAGAAGGATCTCGCGCCGGTCGTCGCCAAGGCGGAGAAAGATGACCTCAACAAGCCGAGCCTTCTGATCACGCGCGAAGAAGGGTGTGAGGTTGTGCAGAAAATTGAATACACGCCCGACAAGCCAATCGAGAACCTGTGCTCATCGCTGCCACGGGTCACCGATACGGGCACAGTCACAGCGCAGGCCGTAGAAGCGCCTAGCGATGAAAACTCAACAACGAAAGCCCAGCAATGAAATTGATGATGACCTTAACGGACAACGACGAGACGAACGAAGGAGAAAAAGACATGAAATACATTGCGATTGCACTGACGGTTGCGCTCCTGATCGGCCTCCTGGCCCTGCCGGTCGAAGCGCAACAGAAGGAGCAGGACCGCATTCAGAACGCCGGCATGGTGATACAGGAGATTCTCAACGTGCCGGATGGGATCCCGCAGCCGCTTCTCGATAAGGCCGAGTGCGTGATCATTTTCCCCTCGGTGGTAAAGCTGGCCTTCGTATTCGGCGGCAGCTACGGACGCGGGGTGATGAGTTGCCGTACTGGCAGTGCATTCAACGGACCTTGGGGCGCGCCAACCATGATGGCGCTTGAGGGAGGCAGCTTCGGACTGCAGCTCGGAGGACAGGCGACTGACTATGTTCTTCTGGTGATGAATCCGCGAGGCGCCGACTCGATCCTGACCAGCAAGGTAAAATTGGGCGCCGGAATGTCTGCTGCGGCAGGACCAAAAGGGCGCGACGTGATCGGCGCAACCGATGCGACATTGCGTGCGGAAATTCTGAGCTATTCGCGATCGCGCGGTTTATTTGCCGGTGCTTTTCTGGATGGCTCCACGCTGCGCCCCGATGAGGACGCGAATGCCCGGCTTTACAAGCGGGTCATCAGCGCGAAGCAGATCGTCCTAAATAACGAGGCCGTTTCGCCTGCGGCGGCGCAGCAATTGCTGTCACTACTGAATAAGTGGTCACCAAAAAATCTGTCCAGCTAAGAAAGAGGGAAAGAAAATGGAAGCTGAAATGTTGGTCGTGATCGGAATTACCACCGTGTTCTTCGTCTTCTGCGTGTGGCTGCAGGTGCAGTCGAGACGCGAGGCACGAAAATCAAGTCATCAGGGTGATGAGCCCGTAGATTTGAAACGCGAACGAGACGACTCTAACCTTGGAAACGGCTCCGGATCGGCGTTGTTGTGAGCAGAGCCATAAGTGACACGGTAAAGAAGTGGCCACTCAAGGTCGCGATAAGTTTGGCGATGCTCATCATCGCTGCGGGTATTGGCCAGCGCGACGTCGAGCGCACTCCGCTGCGCACGGTACAAGGCACGGTGGTGGACTCGAAGCGAAGAACCCTCGCTTCAAGCGTCGTGTATCTGCATCATCAGGCGACTCACACGGTCAAAACTCAAATCGCGGACAGCTACGGGCGATACCGGTTTTCAGGGCTCGATCCGCAGGCGGATTACAAAATCCACGCCGAGCATGGTGAATGGACATCTTCGTCACATGCGCTGCCTGCGCAGGGCAAAAGGGAAGTGGTCCTTCATCTGAAGGTGGATCAGCCGAAGGCGCGCTTCTCATTCGAGGCCGCTCCCAGTGATGTGCTTGATGAGTTTGATGACCCCGCGGACTAGGCGTGAAGCGGCTCGGCCGCTTCGACTTCTTCGAGCAGGACCGGCCGGCGCTCGTCGTAGGATTTGCGGGCAGCAATACCCATCACTACGGCCATTCGTCCGTCATCGCCATTCACCGGAACGGGCGTGTTTGTCTGAACTGCCTTGACGAACGCTTGCAGCTCGCTCACAAAACTCTCCGTGTAGCGCTCCATGAAGAAGTTGAGCGGAAGATCGCGCTGGATCGCCGACGCCGTACTCACAATCGCCTGATTGGGATACCAATTTTCAGTGGCGATGGCGCCTTTGCTGCCCAGAATTTCGACGCGTTGATCGTAGCCATAGACCGCTTTGCGGCTGTTATCGATTGTCCCAATCACGCGATTCTTGAAATGCAGAACGATCAGTGCCGTGTCCAAATCGCCCGCTTTGCCAATTTCAGGATCGACCCGAACTGCGCCCGCCGCGTAAACGCTTTCCACTTCGCTGCCAATCAAGAAACGCGCCATGTCGAAATCGTGAATGGTCATGTCCAGAAAAATCCCGCCGGAACTCTTGATGTAGGAGATGGGAGGCGGCGCGGGGTCGCGGCTGATGATGTGCATCAGGTGAGGAGTGCCAATTTCGCCGCGCTCCACAGCGCAGCGAACTCTAACGAAATTTGCGTCAAAGCGGCGATTGAAGCCGATTTGAAATTTCACGCCGCATTTCTTGACTTCCCGCAAAGCCAAGTCGATTTTCGCGAGCGAATGGTCGATGGGCTTTTCGCAGAAAATGTCTTTGACCGCTCGCGCTGCCTGCACCACCAGGTCGGCATGAGTATCGGTGGGCGAACAGATCAGAACTGCATCGACCCCCGAGTCGTTGATGATTTTTCCGGGATCGCGCTCGACCCGTGGGATCCCACAGTGTTCCGCCAAGCTCTTAGCAGCCGCTTCATTAACGTCGGCAATCGCCACAGTAACCGCTTCGGGTACTCTGAACGCGAGCGTCTCCGCGTGAACTTTGCCGATTCTTCCTGCGCCGATAATTCCGATACGAACTTTATCCTTCGACAAACGGGTCTCCCTGCTGCTGATCTAGCTATAATTTTGCTCAATCAGGCGCAAATAGTCACGATTACGCAAAGCGCTCTCTCTGGGCGCACCCATGCCCGGCAGTACGTCCTGCTCCACCAACACATAGCCATCGTATTGCGCTTGTTTCAGCCAGCGCAGCACCGCGGGAAAGTCCACGCAGCCCCTGCCCAGCTCACAAAAAACTCCATGACGCAGGGATTCGAAATAATCCCAGTGCTGCTTGCGCGATTCACTCGCGATCTCGCGGCTGCAGTCTTTCAGGTGCAGGTACCAGATCCGATTTTTGAAACGGTTCAGTCCCGCAATTACATCGCAAGTGCCCGATCCAAATACGTAGTGGCCGGTATCGAAGACCAGGCCGATCAATCGTGGATCGGTGATTTCAAGAAAATGCGCAATTTCGTCCGGGTTCTCGACATACCCGGCGCAGTGATGATGAAACACCGTCCGCAGGTGGGTTTCATCCAGCACAGCTTTAGCGATGGAATTCGCGCCTTGCGCAAATGTTTTCCATTCAGAGGCTGAAAGGCCCATCGCCGGAGTAATTCGCCCGGCGTTCTCAGTCCGTTCGGGTACGCTGCCGTTCTTGTCCGCAAGCACCAGGAATGGCTTCGGATCTCGCGCCACAGCCGCGAGCAATCGGGCCGTCTTTAAAGCTTCTTGCTTGCCCGCTTCGTGAGCGGATGCATCTTTGAGAGCCACCGGGACGAACGCACCAAGCATCACCAAGCCGCGCCCGGAAAGTTCCGTAGAAAGCATTCGAGGATCGGTGGGCATATACCCAAAGTCGCCCAGTTCGGTCCCGGTGTAGCCCGTTGCCGCCAATTCATCCAGCATCTGGCCGAATCCGACTTGCTCGGATTTCGCGGATGTGAATTCTAACGTGCCCAATGAACACGGAGCATTCCCAACTCTGAGGGTAGCCATCTTCTTTTTAACTGACTCGCTGACGATGATGCGCACACCAAATCATCTACGCTCATTTTAGCCGAACGAAGGTAGAACGGAGACGCGATTGGGCCGCGCAATTCGTAATGCGCAATAATTAGTGCAAGACCTGCAACTAAGACTCGAGGCTGACGAGGATCTTCTCTCAGCGTCAGCGTTTACCGCTGAAATTTCACTTCACCACTGGCACGCGCGGATCTTTTTCCTTCCACGTACCGCGTACCCAGGCGTAGTCGGGATCGTCTGAAGCCGCCATGGAACGCGCCGATCCGGCCAAGACGTTCAAGTAATAAACGTTGTACCCGTGCGCGGCCACGACCGGGTGGTAGCCCTCGGGAATCAACACCAAATCTCCGTCGCGCACGGTCAGCGTTTCGTCCAGTCGCTGGTCGCGCGTATAAATCCGTTGAATCGCGTACCCCGCGGGCTGATCGATTCGATAGTAGTACAGCTCTTCCAGATCCACTTCGCCCGGCGGATTGTGAACATCGTGTTTATGCGGCGGGTAGCTCGACCAATTGCCGCTCGGCGTATACACCTCAACAATCATGATTCGGTCAGCGGGAAATTCCGGCGTCAGAATGTGATTAATCTGCCGCGTCGCATTCTCTCCCCCGCGCACCTCGACCCTCACATCCCCCGGCTTAATCAACGCCGCGGGGTATGATTTTTCCGCTCGGCAATAGCAAAAGGCCAAATCGCAATCTGTGACTGCCGTCAGCGTAAATCCGCTGTTTATTGGCAGATAGAGGCAGTAGGGCATCCCGCTGAAAACGTTTGCACGACCCCCGATATTTTTAAACTCTCCCTGCGTCGAGGCCACCTCGAATCGGCCTCCCAGCGCCACGATGGCCAATTCATTCGAGCCCGTTTTCTCTTCGTGGTTCTCCCCAGCTTTCAGCCGCTGTACTCTGAGCCCGAGGTAATCGAAGCCGATATCGGCGGGTCCAACATTCAAAGCTATTCCGCTCCCGCCGGAGGGGGCAGTGCCGGGTAGCCGTAATTTGCTTCGTGGGCTCACGCGGCCTCCTTGCGCGGCGGTGCTGTGGATTCGCGAACAATAAGTTCGGTCGGAACCCTAGTTGTAGTGGCGGATTCCTCACCTGAAATGAGCTTGAGCAAACTCTCCATGGCCAGTCGTCCCATTTGTCTGCGTGGTTGTCGAACAGTGGTAAGCGGCGGTTGCGCATATCCGGCGATGAACAGGTCGTCAAAGCCCACGATGGAAATGTCCTCGGGGACTCGAAGTTTCCTGAGCCGGATCTGGTGCAGCGCGCCAAGTGCAGTCATATCGTTGTAGCAGAAAATTGCCGTAGGCGCTGTGGGCAGGTTCAACAGGGCGTCGACCGCCGCCATGGCTCCTTCGCACTTCCCGTCGCCGTGAACGACCAGCTCTGGAATGAAAGGATGGCCCGCGTTTTCCAGCGCCTGCCGGTATCCTGCGAAACGCTCGGTGTCCGATTGATAGCCGAATCGGTCTCCAACGTACGCGATTCGGTGATGACCCAGTCCAATCAAGTGATTCGTAATGTCCGTGCTGCCTTGCAAGTTGTCGATCAACACGGAATTCACAAATTCCCCGGGGTGCTGATTGTTGATGAGCACGATTGGAATCCTCATCTCGGTTAGGAGGGGACGATAAAGGACTCCCACTCGCGACGAAGTCACCACCACGCCTTCCACACGCCGCTCCGAGAAAGAGTGGACTACTTTCGTTTCCCGCGTGGGATCAGCATTGGAATTCGCCAGAAAAACTGAATAGCCGTGATCGTTGGCGCATTGTTCGATGCCGCTCACCACTTCACTGACAAATGGATCGGCGATTGTAGTGACCACCACTCCGATCGTCTTGGTTCGCCGGGTCACCAATCCACGCGCGATTGCGCTGGCCCGGTAGCCCGATTCGCGGGCGATGGTCTGTATTCGCTCCGAAGTTCCGCGGCTGATCAGGGGGCTATTCTGCAGCGCCCGCGATACTGTGGACGACGAAACGTTGGCCATCCTGGCAATGTCTTTGATGGAGGTTGGTCGGTACATCGGAGGTCAGCTAACTTTGCAAATGTTTGCAGAAATCGTGCTGAGTATATTGCCGCGCGCTTCAGGCTGTCAAACAACGGGCAGGAAGGGACTGCTCCCGACTCTCTGTGCAGAGCCGCGTCTCAGTCCTTTAAATAACCTAAGTCGTGGTCGCGCTTCGACCACGATTTACGCAGGTCTTCGGCAATTTCCCACTGTCCGATGATCGGATACTCGAGCATCGCCAATTGCGCCATCGGCCAGGATTTTTCGACGGCCGCACGAATGGCGCTTCGCTCATAGGCCTTCACCGCGAGCACAAGCCCTCGAACGCTTTCGGGCAGCCGGCCTACTCGCGTTGGCTTCAACTCTTTAGCGCTGATCTGTGTGGGCACTTCGACCACGTCCTCGGGAAGCAAATCCTCAATTGATCCTTCGTTTCGAACATTTACCACGACTGTCCGCGGCTTTTCTGAAACCAAGCCGCTCAGAACTTCCACCGCAATCTTGTGATAGCCCGTGGGCGCGTCAAATGGGTCCGGCTCATTTTTGGCCTCGCGGAATGCCGTGCCCGCTTCGGTTTCGAGTCGCAAATACGACGCATTTCGCTGCATCAAGTACTGGCGATAGGTGGCCAGCGCCTGCTTTGGCCGCTCGGACTGAAGCTGCGAAAAAAGCGAGCCGTTCATGCGCATCAGCTCTTCGCCGCGGCTGGCTCCGGCGCTCAGTTGATTGCGATATGCTTTGCGCTGGCTGTAATAGAAGAATAGATATTCCGAAGGGATCAGCTTTAGGGTCCGAATCAGCAACGGATCGAACATCTCGGTGTGATAAAGCTTCCGCAGCAATTCTTCATTGCCCAGTAGCTTCGCGGTGACGTCCTCGCTTCGGACCACAACGCGCCGAATCCATCCCAAGTGATTTAACCCGGCGTAGTCGCATTGCACCTCTGAACTGGGCTCGCCCAAGACCTCTGCAATCCGGTGCAGCAGCTCAGCGGGCGTATCGCAAATCCCCACCACTTTGAGTTTTGTATGCTGATCGAGAGCCTGTGTGATGAGCCCTGCGGGATTCGTTAAATTGACCAGCCAAGCATTCGGCGCGAGCCGCTCGATGATTCGCGCGTGTTCGAGCGCCACCGGCACCGTACGCAAGGCCATGGCGACACCGCCCGGCCCGGTGGTTTCCTGTCCGGCGAGCCCTTCGTCAATTGCGATTCGCTCGTCGCGTGCGCGCGCGGCCATCCCGCCGACGCGAAGGCTCGACAACACAAAATCGCAGCCCTCCACTGCCGATTCGATCGATTTCGCGGCAGAAATGTTGATATCCGTGCCAAATCCCTTAGCGATCTCGCGGCCCAGAGATGCCATTAGTTCGGCGCGAGCGATATCGATATCGAACAAACGTAGTTCGCCGATCTGCAGCAGGGCCTGTCCTTGCAACAAACCATGAATCAGTAGCGGCGTCCGAACGCTGCCGCCGCCAATAACACTTATTTTGCGGTGCATAGAATCGCTTCCAATTCTTCCTTTGACGGGAATCCAGCAATTCCACCAAGGGCGCGCGTGGAAAGTTCGCCGCACGCCGCCCCGATCTTCAGACACATCGCTGGATCCATACTGTTGAGCCACGCATAAAGAAAACCTGCATCGAAGCAGTCGCCGGCGCCCGTGGTGTCGACGCAGGGAGTTGTGCCCGGCTTTTGGGAATAGGTTTTGCCATCCCACAGCAACGCTGCGCCGTCCCGTCCCAGCTTCAATGCCACGCGCGTAATTCCCATGTCGCGAAAAGCATCCAGGATCCGGCTCGGCTCGTTCTCGCGGGTCATCACCGCAGCTTCACGTTCATTGGGAAAGAAAATATCCACCATTTTCAGCGACCGGGCGGCGCGTGGGTCCGTGAGCCAATCGGGATGCCAGCCCACATCAACTGATAACGTCCAGCCGCGATCCTTAATTGATTTGAATGTCGACTGCAGAGCATCGAGGTCAAGCGCGTGGGCGAGGTGGATGTGGCGGGGCGCGTACGGCGCCGCGATGGAGGCCAATTCGCGCATCATCGAGGGCAACTTGCGGTTGGCGCCAGTATAGGTGAGAAAAGTTCGATCCTGCGCTGTAGAAATACCCACAGAAAAAGCCGTGGGCGCTTCGGTACTCATCAAAACGCCAGATGTTTCCACGTTTCTTTCGCGTAACTGATCGACAAACCATTGACCGTCTTCTTTGCCCACAAAACCCAGCAGGCCCGTTCGAACGCCCAATTTAGCGAGTCCGCACGCGGTGATCGTGGCGCCTCCGCCAATCTCTTTGTGAAATTCCTTAACGAAGTATTCTTCGCCGGGCTGCGGCCACGATTTAAAGCCGCTCAAGGTCAAATCGAAGAAAAGATCGCCGGCAACGAGCACGTCGAGCTTGTTTCCACTCGTCACGGAGTAGCCTCAAGAGCCGTGCCATTGAATGGCCATTGACCTTCTACCCGAGCCTTCCACATGTAAGAGATGACGCCAAACGCAATCAGCGCGACGCCCCAGAGGATGAACTTCAGTCCGCTAGCAGCGAGAATAAACGCCCAACCGCAAAACGCAATGATACTCGTCACCGGATAAAGCCACATTTTGAAAGGCCGTTGAATATCGGGACGGTATCGCCGGATCAGCGTGACGGCCACAACTTGCGCCATGAACTGCACCAAAACCTGAATAACGATCAGCGCGGTGATCAGATCGGCAAGATTCAACATGCTCGCAAATGCCGAGGCGATACCGATGAATGCCACCGAAAAGTAAGGAAAATTCTTGGTGGGATGAAGCCGCCCAAAAATTCTGAAGAATCGCCCCTCTATCGCCGCTGCATAGGGAACTCTCGAATAGCCCAGCAATACTGCAAAAAGCGAAGCAAACGTAGTGAAGAGAATCAGCCCAGTCATAATCTGCGCTATTCGGGAGCCGTAGATTCTCATCATTACGTCCGAAACGATGAAGGTCGAATGCATTGCTTCGCGCCAAGGTACTACACCGATGATGGTGGTATTCATGGTCAAGTACAAGACGGCGACGAGAGCGATGGAGATCAAAATCGATCGCGGAATAACCTTCTCCGGCTGGCGAACTTCACCAGCAAAAAAGCAAACATTGTTGTAGCCGCCGTAGTCGTACATGGCCAGCAAAGTGGCTCCGCCAAGGCCGACAAAAAAATCCTTCGACAGCCTGAACGCGTGAGGAGGGAAGTCGAGTACGCGGGCCATCTGGAAATGCAACAACCCAGCGGTGGTGACCGCGAGCGCGGTGAACATCACTACGACCCACAAAACGATGGAAAGCCGCCCGACCGAGCGGATATCGCGATAGAGGAGGTAAGTGATCAGCAGGCATACCGCCGCACTTACCGCCTTCCCCTCCCACGTAGTCATGGCCGGCCACAAAAATTGCGTGTACTGCGCGAAACCGACCGCGCCCGCCCCAATCGAAAGCGGCGCCAAAAAAATGGTCTCCCATATAAAGAGGAAGCTGAGCAATCTGCCCAGCTTTTTCGGCCCGTAAGCTTCGGAAAGATAGCGATAGGGTCCACCCGTACCGGGCATCGCCGCCCCTAACTCCGCCCACACCAATCCGTCGCATACTGCCACAATCGCCCCGATCAACCACCCGAGCATGGCTTGGGGCCCATTCATCGTACTCAAAAGTAAGGGGATAGTAAGGAAAGGGCCAACGCCGATCATTTCCAGCATGTTGGCTGAAATTGCCTGAAAAAGACCGATTTCGCGATGGAGGTGTGGGGCGGGAGCGCCGGACACGCGGGAATCTTCTCACACGTTTGCATAAGCAGGCAAGCTGACCGGCAGGATGTGATGCAGGTTGAGCTGGCGCGAAGGCGTGTTAGTATTCGCGGCAATCATGAAAATCCAGCGAATATTTTTAACCTTTGTAGTGAGCGCTATTTTCCTGACTGCTTTTGCAGCACAGTCAGCGACGTCCACCAGTTCTTCACAAGCCAGCCAGAAAGCGCACCCCGTTGTTCTTCACGCCGCGCGTTTGCTGGATGTCGAATCCGGCAAGATCACCAGCCCGGGCGAAGCTCTGATCAAGGGCGACTCGATTGCCGAAGTTGGTGAGAAAGTGACGCATCCCGCGGATGCGCAGGTTATCGACTTGGGCGATGTGACTCTTCTGCCGGGGCTCATCGACGCGCACGTTCATCTTTTTCTCCACCCTGGTGCCGAAGATTTGCAGACCGTGCAGGAGTCTGTGCCGCAGCGCACCATCACGGCGACTCTCGCGGCGCGCGATGACTTGCTGGCTGGATTCACCGCCGAGCGCGACATGGGTACCGAAGGCGCCGGCTCTGCCGATACCGCAGTTCGTAACGCGATCGACAAAGGTGAAATTCCTGGCCCGCGCATGCGAATGAGCGGCAACGCAATCAACATTCTTGGCGGCCATGAAGACGCTATGGGCTACAACCCTGAGCAGCACGTATTGCCCAATGCCACCTACGCGAACAATGCCGATGAGCTAATCGCCGTCATTCGGGAACAGCTCAAGGAAGGCGCTGACTTCATCAAGATTTACGAAACCGGCGCGGACACGGTGGTCAATGGTCGCATTTCGACTCCATATCAATATTCGGAAGAGCAACTCGCCGCCGCAGTTCACGAAGCAGCTAGGACGGGCCATCGCGTCGCGGTTCATGCGACAGGTGAACCGGGGACGCTCTACGCCGCGCAGGCGGGCGTCGAATCGGTGGATCATGCCCTTCAGCTGAGCGACGAAACCATGCGCCTGATGAAAGAGAAGGGAATTTTCGCCGTGCCCACTTTTACCATTTTCGAATATTTCGCGGACCACGCAGCGACGCCTGAAGGCGCGGTTCTTGAGCGCGCAATGCAGGACCTTCACATTCGAGAATTTAAGAGGCAGCTAGCCGCGGGAGTTCCCGTGGCCATGGGTTCCGACGTGGGTCCTTTCCCTCATGGAACTCAAGCGCGCGAGTTCGTCTTGATGGTGCAAAACGGGATGACACCGCTTGCGTCGATTCAGGCGGGAACGATCAACGCCGCAAAATTACTAGAGTGGCAAGACAAAATTGGCGCGCTGAAGCGTGGATTCGCCGCTGACATTGTTGGTGTTCCGGGCAATCCGCTCGATGACATTGCTGCGCTGCAGAAAGTTTCTTTCGTGATGAAGAACGGCGTGGTCTACAAGAAGTAGAGCGGCCCACTGCGGTTGATCGTCGCAAACTCCAACTATTTCTCCGGACTGCCCCAGCCTCCCCCGCCGGGGCTCTCTACTCGCAACACTGCGCCCGGTTTTACGTGCCGGCGGCCCTTACTGGGCAACTCTTCGGTTTGACCTTCGGTCGTCAGAATTGTTCGCCCGGGCGCTCCGGGTGAGCCTCCTGCCAAACCATACGGTGCGAAGCGCCGACGCTCAGAAAGGATGGTCACCTGCGCAGCGGAGAGTAACTCAATTTCGCGCACCAAACCGTCGCCGCCTCGATATTTTCCTGCACCACCTGATCCGCGCCGATACGAGTATCGTTTCACTCGAAATGGATATGCGTATTCCAGCGCTTCGATGGGTGTATTGAGAGAATTCGTCATATGGGTATGCACGCCGGAGACGCCATCGCGATCTGGCCGCGCGCCCATACCGCCGGCGATCGTTTCGTAATATGCAAACGGTTGATTCGTGCGCGGATCGATGCCGCCGATGGTCAGATTATTCATCGTCCCTGAGCTTGCGGCGGGAATTCGCGTGGGAAGAGCCTGAGCCAGCGCACGCAACAGTACGTCCACAATCCGCTGCGACGTTTCAACGTTTCCACCGGCCACCGCGGCGGGAGAAACGGCATTTACAACCGTACCTTCGGGGATAGTCAACTTAATGGCGAGCATCAAGCCCGCGGTGTGAGCAGCATCGTCAGGCAGCAAACAGCGAAACACGTAAAAAGTGGCTGAGTAAGTGATCGCATAAACGGCATTCACGCTTCCGGCCACCTGAGGATCGGTTCCGGTGAAGTCAACATCCGCAGAAGCGCGCTTAGGATCGAGCTTGATGGTCACGCGAATCTTGATTGGATCTTTGGTAATGCCGTCGTCGTCCAGAAAATCTTCAGCGGAGAAAGTGCCCGCGGGCAAGCGTTTCAGCTCGGCACGCATCAAGCGCTCTGAATAATCGAGCAGGTCCGTTGTATTACGCGCAACCCATGCATATCCGGATTTTGAGACCAGCTCCTCCACCCGCTGCGCGCCAATCCTGCACGCACCGATTTGAGCGGTCAGGTCTCCTTCTCTTTCGCGCGAGGTTCGCACGTTGTCCAGGATCAGCGTAAGCAAATCGCGATTCATCACCCCGCGCCTCATGATTTTGAGCGGTGGAATGATTACGCCCTCCTGATAAATCTCCCGCGAAAGCCCCATGGAACCCGGTGAAGCGCCGCCCACATCCGAATGATGAGCGCGATTCGCAACGTAAAAAGTGGGGTGTTTCATCGGCCGCGTGAACACCGGCATGACCAGCGTTATATCCGGCAGGTGTGTGCCGCCGGCGAATGGATCGTTGAGGATGACAATGTCGCCCGGATCAAATTGATGCGAATTCAGCGCCGCCTGCACTGACATCGGCATCGAGCCAAGGTGCACGGGCATATCGTCGCCCATGGCGATGACCTGACCTTCGCCATTGAACAAGGCGCTCGAATAATCGCGGCGCTCCTTGATATTTGGAGAAAAAGAGGTGCGTCGGAGAGCGGCGCCCATCTCTTTGGCAATCGAGTGGAGCGCATTCTTGAAAATCGCCAGCTCTACCGGGTCTGCTGTGGTTCTTTTGCCGCTTTTCGTGTGCTGCGCTCCGCGGCGAGTGCCGTTCTTCGAGCCCCCGTTGCCAGCACGCACCATCGCATGGCCGCGCATGAGGTCAGTTGCGGATTTTTTCGCCATCTCCGACCTCGACAATCAAGTTTTGCCACTGGTCAACATGGGCGCGACATCCCGGAGGAATCACGGAGGTCGCGCTGTACTCAATCACAATGGCAGGCCCGTTAATCTTGTGGCCTGAATACAAGCGCGCACGATCGTAAACGGACGCGCTCACTGGTTTGCCATTGAAGTATACGGTCCGCCGCTTCAACACAGCCTTCTCGGCCGAGCCGCCGCCCTTACGCTGACGGTGAAATTGAATCGCTTTTGTTGCGGCGACCATGCGCACTCGCAGATTCACGATTTCGATTTGCCGTTCGGAATCGGAATAGCCGTAGCGCTGCTGGTGCGCCCGGTGGAATCGGTCTGCAAGATTTTTGCCTGACTCAACATTCAGCTCGTAGCCCTGGCCGACATAGCGCAGATCGAATGACCGCAGAGCAATCGCGCCAATTCCTTCAGCTTTCATTTCTCGTTGACCGCGATTCTCGAGTTCGCGGAAACTTCTCTCCAAATTCGGGTGATCGACAGGCAACATTACCGTGGTCGAATAATCGCGAACGATGTCCGACATCAGAATCCCTAACGCAGAAAGAGCCCCAGGGAAGCAGGGAATCATGACGCGCGGAATTCGCAGAGCCCGCGCCAGCGCGCACGCGTGAAGCGGCCCGGCGCCACCGAAACTAACCAGCGCAAAGTCACGCGGATCGTGGCCGCGCTCAACCGAAATCATGCGCAGCGCCTTTTCCATGGTGGCTTCCGCCAGGCGAATAATTCCATCGGCAAAGGCTTCTGCTGTTTCGATAGTTCCTTTGGTCTTCTCGAAGACTCGGCGGGCGCGCTGTTCGTCCAACACTACTTTTCCGCCGAGGAAGCATTCCGGGTCAAGGCGCCCCAAGATTAAGTTTGCATCTGTAACGGTTGGCTCAGTACCTTGCCCATAGCACACCGGTCCTGGATCGGCTCCTGCCGATTGCGGACCGACTTGCAGCGCGCCGCCGGTATCGAATCGCGCGAGCGAACCTCCGCCAGCACCGACTGTGTGAATGTCGAGCGAGGGCACCGCAACAGGAATGCCGGTAATTTGAGATTCGTTGGTGATGCGCAACCCGCCGCCGTTGGTACCATCCACTAACGCGACATCGGTCGAAGTTCCTCCCATGTCGAAAGTGATGATCTGAGAGAAGCCTGCCATGCGCGCTACCGCGGCGGCTCCGACTACGCCGCCCGCTGGGCCGGAAAGAATGGTGCGAACCGGCTCGCGTGCTGCCGAATCCGCCGAGACGATCCCACCGGACGACTGCATCACGTGAAGCCTGCCCTCGGCACAAATTGTGCTTAGCGCGGACGAGAGGCGTCCCAGGTAACGGCTCATCTTTGGAGCAAGATAGGCATTCACCAGCAGCGTCGAGCCTCGTTCGTATTCGCGAAATTCGGGCAGAATCTCGTGTGAAGCCGATACGGATAGGCCGAGTTTGGACAGCGCAGCCACGACCGCTTTCTCGTTGGCTGGATTCGCAAAAGAAAAGAGCAACGACACAGCAACAGATTCGGCGCCTGAGTCGCGAACCGCGTCCGCGAGCTTCTCGAGCTCACCGGCTTCGGGCCTCTCGAGTTGCGTTCCGTCAAACAGCACCCTCTCCTTCACGCCGAAGCGCATTTTTTCATCGGCCAAGGGAGGAGGGGGCGAGGCAAACCAATCGTACAGCTTTGGGCGGGTCTGGCGGCCAATGGCGATCGCGTCTTCAACGCCCGCTGTGGTGACGAAAGCAACCCGAGCGCCTTTTCTTTCCAAAAGGGTATTTGTTCCCACGGTGGTTCCGTGGCGAATTTCGGCTTTCGGGTCAGGACCGATTTCGCGAAGCGCACCAAGAATGGCCTCGCCCGGGTCCTGAGGGGTTGAGAAGACTTTCAGAATGCGAATCGCGCCTTGGTTTACGAAAACGCAGTCGGTGAACGTTCCGCCGGTATCAATGGCGATGCGCATCTTGTTGGCCGCCGTTTCCCTCTAGACTTCCACTGCGCGCGAACGTTCGCTGCAGCCGAACGCGTTACTGAAGCAACTCACGGTTCTGTTTACTGAGGACGCCTGCGTCCGGTTGTATCCGGATCCACGGTAATGCTGGCTCTCGCAGCGCGAAAAAGCGCTGAATCCGTCTTTCCAAGCAGCTTCTGGCTCGTAAAGTTTGCGTTCGAAGTGGGAATCGGATCCCAAGAGGAAGATGACGACGCGTCTCTGTCTTTGAAGCTTTCGAGCAGATCGGGGCCGGCAATTAATTCACCGAGCCGTGCTTCCGTGGAAGTCATAAACAACCCCGCGCTGCGCTTGATCGTTTTACGAATATGCTCAGCGGAGTAGTGTTGTGCTTGAATCGGGTTGCGCGCGCGAATCGCCGCGATGATTTCCTCGTGTTCCTGCACGAGTTCCGTTCCGTACGCGTCCATGGCGATGATCAAATAAAAGAAGCGCATCAGGTGGGTCTGGATGGAGGTGACCATCGCCACCAAGTCCGCGTTTTGCGATGCTTCTGCGATGCCCACGTGAAGATGAAAATTACGCTGCAGGAATGCGTAATAGCTGGTCTTCACTCCCACCCGGTATTGGTATCGCGCACATTTTTCCATGGAGTGCAATTGAGCGGGCGTGGCTCGCAGCGCCGCCAGGCCCGCAGCCGCGGGATCGACGATAAGCTGCACTTCATGCAGGTTGTGAAATTGCGCCAGGGTTAGCGGTGCTACAAAGTATCCACGGAACGAAACAATCTTAATTAGTCCTTCGCGCTCCAAGTGGCGGCATGCTTCCCGCACCGGCGTCCGGCTAGTCCGGTACCGGCGGCACAGCTCCGATTCGGAGAAGGGAGTCCCCGGCAAGAGCACGCATGTGGTGATGTCCTGCTTCAGGCTTCGGTACAGCCGCTCGGCGGTAGTCATAGTCCGTTAACTAAAAACTTACTGTATACAAGGACCGCAAATTAAAGCTCGCACAGCCTGGGTTGTCAAGGTGATTTCTCAAATACATAGCAAAATAAAGGGAAATCGCAGCTTTTTGTGGCGCTTCCCAAAATAAATTGACACCATACCAAATATCAGGTATAAGCCGCGCCACGACGCCCGCCATAAGTTCGTAAGGGGACCCTTCGGGCCGCGTGGGGGATGTGACCGATGCGACATAGCTCTGTATGGGGCAAGGCCGGCACCCGATTAGCAGTTTTATTCGCGATGCTCCTGCTGGCGACGGGCATTGCCTTCGCGCAAGCGGGCGAAGCCGAAATTTCCGGGACTATTACGGATGCGTCGGGCGCGATTCTCCCGAACGCGCAAGTCACCCTGACCGACGCCAATACGGGAGTCGCTCGCACTGTGACCGAAACGGATGGCGCCTATAGGTTTGCACCTTTATCGCCGGGCACTTACAACATCACCGTGAAGGCCGCGAGCTTTCAAACTGAAAATATCACTCATCTGGTGGTGGACATCGGCGTCCACATTACTCAGGACATTTCGATGAAGGTTGGCAGCTCGGAGCAAACCGTGGAAGTCACCGGCGCTGTGCCCGTGGTCGATACCGCGTCGCAGAGCGTGGCCGACGTCATTACGCAGGAGCAAATCAACACGCTTCCCATCAACACGCGCCAGTATCTGAACCTGGCCCTACTCGAGCCTGGAACGAGTCAGGACGCGACGCGCACTTTTTATAACAACGTGCAAGTCGGTGGCGGCGGGTATTTCTATGCAAACGGATTCATGATCGACGGCGTCAGGAACACCTGGGCTGAGCAGGGTGAGCCGCGCCAGAATTTCCCGGAAGGCGCAGTTTCGGAATTTAAGGTCTACGTAAACGAATATCCCGCTGAATACGGCCTATATATGGGCGGTCTCGTCAGCGTCGAAACGAAAAAGGGATCTAACGCTTTTCACGGTGAAGCTTTCGAGTTCTGGCGTAATGAAGCTCTGAACCGCGACAACAAGTTCCAGGTGGAAGCTGAGCAGGCTGAACACACCAGCAATCCTTTCAATCGTAACCAATTTGGCGGTGATATCGGCGGGCCCATCATCAAGGACAGAGCGCACTTCTACGCGGCCTACGAGCGAACTCAGACGGCGAGCTCATTCACGATTTTCACCAGCGCGCCTCAGTTCTATGGCTCGAATCAAGGAACGTTCAATCAGCCGCTCACCGATCAAATGCTGACCGGCCGCTTCGACTATCAAATCAACAACGATCAATCGACCTTCGTCCGCTACGCGCAAGAATGGAACAAGCTCACCTTCCAGGGTTGCGGCGGAAGCTTCGAGCAGTTCTGCTATGACGGCTTGATCCCGCGTCATTCGTTGGTGGCCGGCCACACTTGGATGATCAGTCCCACAATCGTCAACGACTTTCGCTTCCAATACGCCTACTCGTCGTATCAACTCGGGCCTCCGGGCCACGTGTGGACCAATGTGAACACCATGGCCACCGCTCCTCAGGCCACTGACCAACTTCAGATCGCGTACACCTTCCCGAGCTTCAGTTATGGCGCGGGATATCAGGAAGACGGAGTAGAGAATCGCTACGAAGGTTCGGACGTTTTTAGCGTCCAGCATGGAACCCACTCTCTCCGCTTCGGCTTTGACGTCAACTACGTTCCCTTCATTGACGCGAGTGCCTTCAACGTTCGGGGGGATTTCACCTTCGGAACCGACCAGGTCTTTAACCCCGCGGATCCCGCCACGATCGCCAATCTGAAAAATCCAATTCTGTTCACGGCTTCAATTCCAGTCGTCGTTAATAGCGTACCGAGCTGGGAACTTGGATTTTTCGCCATGGACGACTGGAAGATTCGACCCAACCTCACGCTCAACCTAGGCTTGCGCTACGACCGCGAGCTAGGTTCTTTCAACGAGGCTCTAAATCCAGCATCGTTCTCAAAGCCCATTCCGTTTCTGGGCGATCCGAGCAAGCGTGGCGATGACAACAACTTTGGCCCACGTGTCGGCGTGACTTGGGACCCATTCCACAAGGGCAATGACGTTTTCCGTGCGGGTTACGGCCTCTACTACAACAACATCCAAACACTGCTGAACTTCGCCGAAATTCGCAATTTGTCCGAGTGCAACATCATTATCAACAACCCGTCCTATCCGGATCCGTATAACGGTTTGAACCCGTCGAGCTTCTGCTCCGCTTCGCCGCCAAACGTTACAGTACTGGCGCCGAATTACCGCAACCCCTACTCACATCAGTTCGAAGTCGGCTATTCCCATGCCTTCTCGAACAGTTTCGCGCTGAAGATCGACGGTGTTTACCAGCATTTCTTCCGTGACTTCCGCAACTTTGATTTGAACTTCCCCAATGCCGCAGGTGTCAGGCCTTTGCCTGCTTGGGGTGCAATTTTGCAACAGCAATCCGATGCGCAGGCAAAGTACAAGGCGCTCTTCATTCGCGCGGATAAGCGATTTAGCCATCGCTATACATTTACCGTCGCTTATACGCTTTCTTCCGCGCGGGACGACAACCCTCAATTCAACGTCACCAATTACGCCGATCCAAATCTGGATTGGGGCCCCAGCAACGTCGATCGGCGCAATTCGATCGTAGCGTCGGGTACCGTCGACCTGCCCTTCCGGTTCACCTTCGGCGCAATTTGGACGGCAAGGTCGTCTGTTCCATTTAGCGCCCTCGCGGCCTCGTTCAACGCCGATGGAAACCAGCAGTACGTTCCGGGTACCTCCAGAAACCAGGGAAATAGAGATTTGAACCTAGCCGCCGTGAACGCCTATCGCGCCACGCTGGGCTTGCCGGCAGTCACTGCGGGCGATATCAACAAGAACCCATACGACAGCTTCGATATTCATCTGTCTCGCTCCTTCCCGTTGGGCGGCGAGCGGCACGTCGAAGTGATTGCTCAAGTCTTCAATCTGTTTGGGCATGAAAACTTGGCTGGAGTAGCGGCGGGAACGAGCGGCTACAACACCAACGCTGCGTCGCCAGGGTTCGGCACACTCGGCAGTGCCGGAAATCTCCAGCAAGCGGAGCTCGCCGCCAAGTTCGTTTTCTAGAGTTTGCTCCGACCAGCGATAAGGGATCTGGAGCCCGTGGACCCGCCGCGGACTCCCGGTCCCAGATCGCCCGCGATCACGCACTCAAAATATTCGCAAGCGAGGCGGCGGGTATTTTGGTTTCTCAATTGGCTTCAGTGAACACAGGTTTCTTGCCAACACTTTTTAGTGAACCTTGTTTTAGTGAACCTTGGAGTTTGCCATGCGACTTGTAGGGCTGATTTGTGCGCTGTCATGCGTCGTAGTCTGTGCCGCTGAAATTCGCGGGCCTGCAGGAACGCCCGGCCCGTCGGCTGCCGAAACCGCCGTCGCGAGTCATCTCGGCGACGCCTTTTCGCCTGGCTGGATGCTTGCCGACACAAACGGCGACGGCATCGCCGACGCTATCACTGGCAAAGTTGTGGTGCCGGCTAGTCCCACCTCAGCGGAAAATTCCGCTGCCGCAAACTGCGCTGCGCGCCTTGCCTTTGGCTCCACCGGCCTGACTCTTCCTGTAGTCGTCCGCGCTTCCGATTCCATGAAAGAAGGTCCGCGTTTTTGGATTGGAAAAGGAGCCGCGCCTGCTAGCGTGACACATGAAATTGACGCGATGGTTTCCAAGCTGGAGAAAGGCGAAGGCGGGGTTTTCGCCGCGGGTAACGATATCGTGTTGGTCGCGAATGACGACGAAGGGTTGACCGAAGCCGCAAATTCGTACTGCGCGCGTGCCCCGTATATCTGGGATGTTCCCGGCGAGCAGTTTCCAGCAATTTCCGAGGCTTTGGCCGCGTCGGCGAAGGGAACGACCGCTGTTTTGGTCGGCGCGACCTACCAGCACGGAAAGCAGGGAATTCGCCGCGCTTATATTCACCCCTCAGCGGAAGTTCAGTCAGCCACATTGTCCCAGGTTCTTGCGAACCCAAAACTCGCCTGGATTCATGAGTTGATCGTTGTTGGCGGCGCTTCGGCCACGAATCCAAAGCCCGAAGTGGAAGCTCCTCCAAAGAAAGAAGACGCGGAAGCGGAAAAGGAGCCCGAGGCAAAGGCGGGTCCTCCGGAAGAGGAAGAAGAGCCGGAAATTCTCGAACTCGATCTCGCCAGCCTCTATACGGTGAAGGGAATTTTTAAAGGCTCGCCGAAAGCGCCATTCCCGGCCGGATTGAAAGCTCATCTTTATGTTTCCGCTGGCCCTGATGGCGTGGCTCTTGCGAATTTTGCTGCCCGGCTTGGCCTGGAAGGAACTGGAATCGGCCTGCCTTTAGCGTCGCCGGCAGAAGAAGCAAAGCCGAAAAAGATAAAGGGACCAACATTTGTCACCGCGGGTTCACCGCTCCTGGTTGACGCGCAGAAGAAGCTTCAAGAACAGGAAGCTGCGGCGGGACAATCAGCCGTATCTTTGTCGCCAGGCGAAGGCGAGCTGCGGGTCGTCGATGACGTCTTCAAGAAAAGCGGCGTCGTGCTCGTGAACGGCGACGAAGCCGGCACCATGGCGGTGATGAATTTACTTTCCGAGCGTTTCCCGAACCTCTGGAGCGTAGGCAAGCAGCATGAATCCCTGGAAGACATGCGCTACGACCTGCATCGGTTCTTCGCGTTGCATTCCGGCGTGGGTCAGGCGACCGATGCGGTATTTATTCTTGATAGTTGGGCGAAGGAATTGGCGTCAGCACCGGGAGGGGCCAGCGGCCTGCGCGATCTTAAGGCCGAGGCCTACGTGGACGTCGCTGATCCAAAGTTCGAAAACTTCATTCGTACCACCGTTGGAAAGGACCTCGGCAATTCAAGTCTGGAAGTCACTACTGGCAGCTTGCATGCCGGCACGCAGTGCTGCGAAACCGAGCCCGAGCTGCATTACGCAACTCCCGAATATCCATTTCATCAGGCCAAGCCGACATTCAGCGAAGATCTCGTAATTCCGTGGGAGGGAACGCGCCTCCTAAAGGCAGTTCGCGACGCGGCACCAAAGATCAAATCCGGACAGGCCGTGACTTTATTGGCTCGGGTAAGCGAAGGTCCCGAAGAGCGCCAGAAGCTCACCACTGAACTAAGAAAAATTCTCACCGACGCCGGTGCGGACAAGACACAGACCAACGTCGAAGTGCTTTGCGCCTATAAGCAGGGGTATAGCTGGCTGGTTGACGAAATCGCGCCCGCCGTGGAAGGCAAATCACCTGCCGCGATTCAAATCGAGTTCGCCAAGAATCTGGATCCCACCCATATCCGCTCCATGAGTACGACGACGCGATGGGTGCAGGAGCTTTACCCCGTCGACGAAATTCTTGCGCAGAAACTAAATGTTCCACTCTCGAAAATTACTTTCGAGGAATTCACGCCCGGACCGCAGGACCCGACCTATAAGGTTCGCGTCACCGACGCGACCGGCAATGAAATTCTGAACCGTAGCTTCACCGTTTCCGCGGTACTCCAGCCCTACAACCGCGTCATGCCGGAATACGAGCAAGTGCAAGTCGATACCGGCTGGGTAAACATGAAGGCCGGCTCTGATGTTCTGCTCGATCAGCGAATCACCACCGATATCGAGGAATTCTGGGATCACTACCAGAACGTCACCCTGCCGAAGGTCTACCAGTTCATCATGGCGCAAGCGCATGGCGAAATTCGTGCCGAGTATCAGCCTCTCTTCGACACCCTTCGGATGGATATTCATCTCAGCGAGCCGGATTACAACATTGGACTCGACAGAGAGAGAATTTCATCGCTCGAAGCAATCCAGGAAGACACCTTCTACGTCACCGGCAACTTCGTCGACATGATGGGAAACCTCGAAGCGGGGAAGGGAATTGGCTACCCGGGACGCATTCTGCCAATCGTCCATGGCTCGGAAGACGGCAAGGATGGCCATGTCCATTTCGAGTTTTACGGCAAGCCTGCAGCGAATCCTCTAGTCAAGCTTTCCTGGACCGACGCACAAGGTAACAAGCACGAGCGAGAACGCAACTTGCCGGCCCTGCGCGGACCGTTCGAGCCGCGCCTGATCGGAGCACAGGTAAAGAGTGGTACCGACAGCATCGACACTCTGACCTGGTCGCTGCCCGTTGATTTCCAGCATGAGGATTATGACGGCTGGACAAAGATCGAGTTGCGCGACCGCGTGGAGCATTCGATCATCTCGTCCGAGCGCGCTACGGCTCAGTTGCACTGGCTCGAAGAAATGCATTCCGCGGGCTTGTACCCCGATGATGTTGCCTACCCGCACCTGAAACGTATTGCGATGCGCTTTGATTTGCCTCGCGCTACCGAGGCTTCAGTCGATAAGCCGTCACCAGGCACCTATACAACTTTCACCGTTTCCGCACCTGGGCATCCACGCCCCATGATTTCCGAATACGCGGGCAAGCTGAACCGCACGCCTCTGGTGCAATGGAAGGAGCCAATCTCTCCTGAGGAGAATGCCGAAATTCTGGCCGATCTCTCCAAGAATCCTGACTTCAACACCTATTGGCTCGGACGCAGCTATCTCGGCCAGAACATTTGGGCCTCGGACGTGATGCTGCCAACGCCTTCCGTGCTTCGCTCTTGGGCTAAAGAATCCACCCTGAAGGCTTCGGTCATTTATTCCGGCCGCCAGCATGCGGACGAAGTTTCGAGCACTAGCCACATCGACAAACTGGCCGAAATGCTGGCCACCGATCCAAAAATTCGCGAGTCGCTGAAGCAAGTCAACGTCGTTCTCCACCCGATCGACAATGCCGACGGTGCTCAGCTCTCGGTCGAGATGGCCAAGATCACGCCCGACAATCTTCTGCACCTCGGCTATCACGGTTCCCTTTCCGCCGATGTGTCCGATGGCCGCAAGGAACCGGATCCGATTTATCCCGAGTCGCGAAACCGGCCGCGCCTGATTCGCGCCTGGCTCCCCGACGCATTCTTGAATCCGCACGGATATCCGTCGCACGAATGGGTTCAACCCTTTTCGGATTACACCGCCTGGGTTATGGCCAGGCAGGCCGACTCTGGCCGGGAGTGGTGGCTGCCACGCGGCTGGTTCACCAGCCTCGAATACATGCGCGATGCCGATCATCCCTATGGCGAAGCGGTGGCCTACGCTCTGCGCGATCGCATCGTACAAGCCGAAGCCAACGTTCCCAATTTGCTTCCGCTCGAAACTCGCATGAACGACCGCTATGAACGCTTTGGTCAGCGTTGGGATCCGCGCTACATGGTGCAGCCCGTTGTTGGCGGCATTCGTTTTTATATGGCGCTGGCCGGGACGGTCCCTGATTCCGAGGAAATGTCGCTCAACGGCGTTTCTCCGGACATTACTTGGGATGACGGCTACACCGAGGCGCCCGACGAAACCGCGCACGGCGATTATATGAAGCTCGTGGCTTCGGCCGGTCTTGCCTTCGACATGGTCCACCTGAATTACCTTGCCCAAGGGAAGCTGCGAATCGTGCGAACGCAAAAGGCTGGGCCGGAGGGCGTGGAGTGGAAAGTTTCGAGGAAACGGCCTATTCTCCCGTCTTCTGAGCCGGCAGTGCCGTCGCCCGATCAGAAGTGATCTGACATTTCGTCGAACCGGACCTGGAAGGAATCCGAAATTCAGAGCAGCCTAGGGCCGAACGCTAAGTGCGCCGTTTCACGCCGCGCCGGCCCGGAGGCGTGCGATGACTGAGCAAATTTCTTCCGCCTCAGCCTCGTCCCTCGTCGCTACACCCCCTTTCCGCTGGAGCAACACCACTTCCGCACAACGCCGCACAGTCATCGCCGCAGGCTTGGGCTGGATGCTCGATGCGTTCGACATCCTGCTCTATTCGCTGGTCCTCGCGACACTCATGCGCGAATTTGGCATGACCAAGAGCACTGCGGGGCTTCTCAATTCGCTCACTCTGGTCGCCTCTGCGATTGGAAGTTTCATCTTCGGCCTGCTTGCTGATCGCTTCGGCCGCCGTCGAATGCTTAGCCTGAGCATCCTGACCTATTCGCTTTTTACATTTGCGTGCGGATTCAGCACCACAATCTTCATGCTCGCCGTTTTCCGCTTCCTGCTGGGCCTTGGTATGGGGGGCGAGTGGAATTCCGGCGCCACGCTTGTTGCCGAGACGTGGCCGTCAGCTTGGCGTGGCCGCGCGATGGGGATTGTGCAGAGCAGTTGGGCTGTCGGTTACGCGCTGGCTGCCGTCGTTGCGGGCGTCGTTTTGTCTCACGCGAGCTGGCGATGGGTTTTCTTCGTAGGTGTTTTGCCGGCTTTGCTTGTGTTCTGGATCCAGCACGACGTCCCTGAGCCCGAAATCTGGAAAAAGCACATCGAAAGCGGCACCGCGGGTCGAGCGTCAAATGCTCCGTTGTGGCGCGCAGTAATGCCTCGCCTACTTGCGCTCCTAGCCATGAACACTTTTGGGATGTTTGCATGGTGGGGTCTCTTCACCTGGATGCCCGCTTATCTTGCTCTGCCCATTTCGCAGGGCGGCCGCGGCTTTCAGATGTTCGGAGTGGCCTCTTTCCTGGTTGTTCTGAACCTAGTGGGAATGCTGCCAGGCTATCTTCTATTTGGAGTTTTCGCGGATCGCTACGGGCGAAAACGCAGCATCATTATTTATTTAGCCCTCGCGGCGATTTGTGTGCCGATTTTTGCAGCCGCTCGAACACCCACGGCGATTCTCATTGCGGCTAGTTTCACTGCCTTTTTTGGAACCGGATTTTTTACGGGATCGGGAATTCTTGGTAGCGAAGTCTTCCCAACGGCAATTCGAGCCACCGCGCTGGGTATTTCCTACAATGTTGCGCGCGGGTTAAGCGCGCTCGCGCCGCTAATCATTGGGTCAGTCGGTCAAACTCACGGCCTTTCTTACGCTTTCGCGCTTTGCGCGATTTCCTTCGCGCTAGCCGCCGCTAGCGCGTTCTTAGTGCCCGAGACCCGCGGCCTTGATTTGGCCTAAGAATTCAGTCGCATTACAATTCACTTCCTTGCGGTATCCTCAGCGTCGAGACATTCCTATGCGAGTCATGAATTTTGCCGGTTTACGGCTCCTCCTTCTCATTTTTGTGGCGACCGTGTCTCTGACTGCACATGAACGTGTTGTTCGCGCGCAGGGTGACAAGTCCGGATCCACTAGTGCGCAGACTGCTTTTAATGGCGAGCTAACAATTACCGGTGCGGTCAAAACCCCTCTTAAACTCACCGTTGCCGACCTCAAGAAAATGCCGCGAACAACACTTTCGGTTAAAAATCCGCACAACCAGAACAACGAGGTCTACGAGGGTGTTCTGCTAGAGGAATTGCTGCGCCGTGCCGGAGCTACGCAGGGAACTGATCTTCGAGGGCCCGCTATGGCAACCTACGTTTTGGCAGAAGCCACTGACGGCTATCGAGTGATCTTTTCATTGGCGGAGCTAGATTCCGGAATTTTGGATTCCGGCGTAATTGTTGCCGACACCATGGACGGTAAGCATCTCGGCGCGGATTTGGGACCCCTTCGGTTAGTCGCTCCGCACGAAAAGAGGCCAGCGCGTTGGGTTCGAATGTTGAAATCGATTACCGTCGTTCGTCTGTCGAGTTAAAATCCCCAAACCAAACTTCGTTTCTATCGTCAAACCGCACAACGGCGTCGGCAGCCAGGGGTGGTTACCGGCAAGTCAAGAAATTGGGGTGCAGCTAGAAATGAATCACCCATTCGTTGCGGCATCGGCCGCTCACACTGCGGCCTTTGCGATTTCCCGCATCGTTTGGCCGTATTTCACCGCAATTGTTCTGACTCTGATTGGCCTGGTCAAAATCTTCCAGCACGATTTGCCGCACGCGAAGAGACTCGACAAGGCTCTCGTTTTCGGTCCTTTGTTTTTGGCCATGCCGGTAGCGGTGTTCGGCACGGATCACTTCACTTTTCCTGATGTTGTGGCGGGCATGGTCCCGCGCTTCATTCCGTTCCATGTGTTCTGGGTTTATTTTGTCGGGCTTGCGCTCATTGCCGCGGGCATCAGCATCATCCTCGATATTTATTCCGTTCTGGCCGCGACACTTCTTAGCGCAACAATATTTTCATTTGTCCTGCTGATTTCGGCCCCCGCGGTAGTCTCCGATCCCCACAACCGGTTTGTGCTCGCAGTCATGCTGCGGGACTTGAGTTTTAGCGGTGGCGCGCTCGCCTGTGCCGTTGTGCGGGGCAGCTGGCCCAGCTCAACGCGCCATCGACTGGTTATGGTCGCTCGCTACGCGATCTCAATCCCGTCAGTTGTCTTCGGAATCGAACAGCTTCTGCATCCACATTTTGTGCCGGTCATTCCGCTGGATCGCCAAATGCCGCCCTGGATGCCCGTTCAAGCTCTCATTGGTTATGTCACCGGAGCGTTAATGATCGCGGCTGGGCTTTGCATCGCGCTGCACTGGCGTTCACGGTTCGCGGCCACTTGGCTCGGCATCGTGACTTTCGCAATTGTTCTGCTGGTTTACGTGCCATTGCTGGTCGATAGTTTTCCGAGCGTCGGCACCGGGCTGAATTACTTCGCCGATACGCTCGCATTCAGCGGAGCTGCTTTGCTTTTGGCCAGTGCGTTGCCCAAGGAAACCGGTAGCAGGTGATTCTCATGCGTCCATCCTGGCTGGCCATCGCGCTCATCGCCTGCTTTATTTATCCCGTCACTCTGACTACGCCCCAACGCAGCCGTGATTTTGATACAACAGCGAAGCTTTCCGTCGATCAGCAGGTACTCTCCTTCTCTTCAGCCGTTGCCATTCGAGAAGCTCGAAAGAATCTCCGGTTCGAGTGGGTTCGAATTCACCTCTACGCTTTCCACCTAACACCAGACGACATCAGCGCGGCGAAGACGGGCGACGTTACGCCCATGGACCACAAATCGAATAAGAATTTTAACGATCCCAACGTACATTCAAATGTATGGGGAGTAGTCCAGCTCTCGGTTGACGATGCCTTCAAGGTTTGGCAGGTAGACATAGCAATTCCAGGCCGCGCGTGTACAATCGCCTCGACCGAGAGCGAAGTCGACGCATTCCCGCAGGAATATAGCTACGACGGCGAGACGATCAGGCTAAAAAGCAAAGGCTCCCACACCTGTGATTTGAGTTCCGTAGGCGCCGGCTTGCAAAACTACCGGTGGGATATCGACGCGAACGTTCCTTTCTTCAAGAAATCGTCCAGCAAATAGCCAAAAACCAAAAGGCAGCTCTAAATCTGGTATCTGTGATCTGTCGACGATACCCTGCGGGGGTTAACTAGGCAAAGACGAATGCAAACGTTTGAAATGCAGGAATTCGCCACTTCCATCTAAACGGTTATACATCGTTCCCGTGTGATCCTGAACACGCAGGCCTTCTGAAACGCGAAAATTCTTGACAGCCTGTTAGCCCTACATTATAAGCCTATCCAAATGTTATAAGCGGTTAGACGGTTTTTAGAGTTTTGGGGTGTAGGTTTCTGCAAAAAAGAAGAACATCACCGAATTTATCACCTTCTGGTGTGCCGCTGATTCATTCAACCATGCGTGAAAATGGGGGAGCAATGAGACTTTCAAAACTGGGCCCCGTTCTGAGTCTTTGTGTGTTGGCGCTGCTACTGCTCGTGCCGTGCGGATTATTGCTTGCCGGCGTAACGGCCAGCATCTCCGGCACCGTCACTGATCCATCTGGAGCGATCGTGGCTGGAGCCACGGTCACAGCCACAAACGTTGAAACCGGCGTGGCTTTTACGCAAACCACCAACGCGCAGGGCTTCTATTCGATTCCGGAACTCCCTCCCGGGAAGTACGTCCTCGATGTCCGCCAAACTGGCTTCAAGGAATACACCCAGAAAGATTTGGTGCTGGACGTAAACAACGCCTTAACCATTGATGTAGCTCTTCAAGTCGGCGCGACTTCAGAAAAGATTGAGGTCTCGGCCGATGCGCTGCACGTCGATACCGAAGTCACCCAAATGGGAGAAGTTATTACTGGTAAGGAAATGACCGATGTCCCGCTGGTCAGCCGCAGCTACACCGACCTCCTAATTCTGCAGCCGGGTGTCGCGCCTCAAGAGTCCCAGATGACTGGTGCCTACGCCGGGCCTTTCATCTCTGCTGGTTTTCCTTCGCCGCAAATATCCGGCGACCTAAATTCAGGCGCCTATTCCGTAAATGGAATGCGCGAAGTCAGAAAACGGCTTTATCTTGAACGGCCTACTGGCCCAGGAGACCGGCTTCTCTGGTGCGGGCGCAATTCCTAACCTGGATTCGATCGGCGAATTTCGGATTATTACGAACAACTTCGACGCCGAATACGGCAATTATAGCGGCGGCCAAATCAATGTGGTCACGAAGTCCGGGACGAACCAGTTTCACGGAAATGTCTTCGAATTTCTGCGCAACACCGATTTTGACGCTGCGAATTATTTTGCCGGTGGACAGCGCGGCGCGTACCACCAGAACCAATTTGGCGGCACAGTTGGCGGTCCTATCAAGCGCGACAAAATCTTCTTTTTTGCGGACTACCAGGGCAATCGCGAAATCATAGGTATCACCGAAGTCATCCGAGGGTGCGCCAACCGCGGCGACGGAGAGCGGAGATTTCTCCGGCATCATCAGCAGCCTAACAACAAACACCGTGACTGGTGCGGCTTGGGCTACCCAACTTTCAAATCAGCTTGGTCAACCGGTAACTGTCGGCGAGCACTATTACACCTCCGGGTGCGCATCGGTCTCTCAGTGCGTTTTCCCGAACGCCCACTTGTCGCCGTCCGCATTCAATCCAATTTCGGCGAAACTTTTGCCGTTCATTCTGCCCGCGCAAGGAAATGTGGATCCGGGCACAGGAACAGGCGTTTACTCGAATACCTCGGAATCCACAAATCTAAGCGACAACAAATTCAGTGGCCGCGTCGATGGCGAATTCCCGTTTTGGCTTGCTGAGCGCGTACTACTACTTCGACAAATACAACCGCTCTCGATCCCTATTGGTCAGGAAATGCGCCGCTTTATCCCGGGTTTTGGAGTGAAGGGGGTCGGGCAACCGACTTCGTGCAATTGGGCGCCACAAAAACTTTCAGCGCATCCTCTGTGAACGAACTGCGTCATTGGATATTTCCGATTTGACACCCATTTCAATGCTGCCCTCGGGAGGAACTGGGGTAACCTTCGCAGCCTTGGATTTGCCTCCGGCACGGGAGGAGCGCCAGGCATTTTCCCTGTCGCGCCGGCTCTCGAAGGAATACCGGAAATTGACTTCAATGTTTCATGATTGGAGTGCCCAGCCGCCCCAACGGGCTTATCGAGAATGTCTATCAAGGGCTGGACAACTACAGCAAAATCGTCGGCACGCATTCGATGAAGTTCGGTGTTGAATATCACTACGACCAACTGGAGGAAGACCTGGTCGATAACGTTTCCAACGGCAATTTCTTCTTCGGAAGCAATTTCAGTGGCGATCCAAGCGAGACCGGAAGCGACTTCGTCGATTTCCTTTTGGGAGCGCCTAGCGGAATATGTTCAAGGGCAGTCCTATCCATCGTACGGTCACAATTTCTATTTTGGATTGTACGGTCAGGATAGCTGGCGTATCCGACAGAATCTGACGATCAATTATGGACTGCGTTACGACGTAAGCTCTCCCTGGGCGGTCAAGTACGGGCAATTTCAAACCATGATTCCCGGTGAACAATCCGTGGTTTTTCCCGGCTCGCCGTTGGGCTGGGTTATTCCCGGGCGACCCTCACGTGCCAAGTACACTTGCTCCGACTCGCTGGAACAATTTCGCCCCGCGTGTGGGGCTCGCCTACTCATTCGGACCGCATGACGGGATGCTTGGGAAGACTATTGGGTAGCCCGGGCACTACAAGCATCCGCGCTGGATGGGGAATGTTCTATTCGACCTTTGAGGGCTCCTCAGACTTCAATGAAATTGGTGATGCGCCATTCGGAAACTACACTGCCCAGACCGAACGGACTTCGCAACTCCCTTCACCAACCGAGCCGCTGGCAACGTCAATCAAGTAATTTCTTTCCCAGCTCCGACTCCCCCAGGCATTTTCGGCAAAACATCCCGCACTGGTTTTCCGTATGACAACCTGACGGAATTTAATCGGCGCTTTTGGAACAATCGGCAGCTCGCCTGCGTTCTGGTACAAGAATCAGCTTCCATATGCCGAAGAATATGAGCTTTCCCTCGAGCGCCAACTAACCCACTCGGATTTATTGACGATAAGTTATGTGGGCACACAAGGGCATCACTTGCTGTCGTCCGAATCGGCCAACCCCGGTGATCCCGCTCTTTGTCTGAGTGTTAGTCAGGCGAGCGAAGTAGCTCCAATGACCTCGACTTGTGGACCGGGCGGAGAAAACAATATCTACACTCGCGCCAACGGATCGTCTGGTGATCGGAACCCGTCCGCGATTTCCGGGCACAGTGCTGCCCAATGGAACACCTATCGTCCCTATTGGCAATGATTCGTGGTTCATCACCGGAGGCTACTCCTCCTACAATTCGGGTCAGATCAATTACCGGCACACCAGTGGCAGGCTCCAGACTTTGGTGGGTTACACGTATCAGCAAGTCGCTCGACAACTCTTCGGGTTACGGCGAACAGTACAATCCGATCAATCCCAGGCTGAGCCGGGGGCTTTCGGCATTTGACAGCACCCACAATTTCGTCGCCAGTTATAGCTATCGGCTTCCAATCGACATGTTAGGCGGGCCTCGAGCGCTTGCTAACCGGGTGGTCCATCAGCGGAATCACCCGATTCTCCACTGGCCTCCCGGTGACTCTGGTCGAAACCGACGATCAATCGCTATTGGGCACTGGTTTCGGCGGCCCAATTACTTAGCCGGTGGATACGCCCAATATCATTGGGCCTCTCGATATTACCGATCCCAGGAAGACAAACGGCCGGTTACTTCAATCCCCGCGGCCTTTGGTCCTTCTGCCCTGGGCCAGGAAGGTGATGCCGACCGGCGCTTCTTCCATGGTCCCGGAATCAATAACTGGGACATGGCTCTTTTGAAGGACACGCACGTTACCGAACGATTCGATCTCGAGTTTCGTGCCGAGTTCTTCAACATTTTCAATCACACCCAGTTCCTGGCGCCGCTCGGCATTACCGGTTTCAGCTGCAGGCGTGCCGACATCGGCTTCGTTCGGTATTCGTTGCCGGTGCCGCAAATCCGCGAATTGGCCAATTGTCGCTGAAATTGAACTTTCTAGCATTCACGCGCAAGAAGCGTGACGAGTCGTCAACTTTGTAACGAGCTGTGGGCGTCCCCACGCAGCTTCGTTCATCACTCGAACCTCACCGAACTGGTACAGCGGGACGCAGGAAACTTCGAAGACCGGCGGGAAAATGGCAGCCCAAGGTGTACTCGCGGCTACGTTAGTCAGGCCCGGGCAATATGAAATTCGAGAATACCCGCTGCCCGAGCCTGCTGCAGGTTGTGTCCTGGTGAAAATGGAAATGTCCGGCATCTGCGGCACGGACAAGCACACGTTTCAGGGTTACACCACGCAGTATGGAAGCAAAAAGCTGGAATTCCCGATAATTCAGGGCCATGAAAACGTCGGCACGGTTGCCGCAATTGGCGGACACGGGGGATATACAGACTTCGAAGGGAGTTCCGCTCAAAGTTGGCGATCGCGTGGTGGTTGGTGCAAACGTATGTTGCGGCAAATGCTACTACTGCCGGCACGATTTCCCGTACTACTGCTGCGAAGACATGACCGACTACGGCAACAACCTCAGCGCCAAAAATCCTCCGCACCTTTTTGGCGGCTGGTCGCAATACATCTATATCGTGCCGGGCAGCTTTCTGGTGAAAGTGCCGGACGAATTGCCCTCCGAAGTCGCCGTGCTGACCGAAGTATTCGCCGTTTCCGTAGGCTTGGATCGCGCCAAGCAGATGTCGGCGTTCCCCAACGAATCATTTCGCTTCGATGACACAGTCGTGGTCCTCGGCGTTGGCCCGCTGGGTATGTGTTTTCTGATGAAGGCCCGAATGCTCGGTGCTGGCACGATCATCGCCGTCGATTTCTCGGACTATCGACTGAATTTCGCGAAACGTCTCGGCGCCGATCATGTGATCAATGCAAAAGCCGCCTCCAAAGACGAGCGATTGCAAATGATCCGCGATCTTACTCATGGCCGTGGAGCGGATATGGTCGTCGAATGCGCCGGCGTGCCGCAAGCCGTGCCCGAAGCATTCGAAATGTTGCGCATCGGAGGCTTGCTGGTGGAAGCCGGCAACTTTTCGGATTTAGGAGAAGTGTCGTTTAGTCCGCATCGCCATCTTTGCGCGAAAAATGCGCGTGTGCTGGCGGT
Organism: uncultured Acidobacteriota bacterium; assembly: GCA_963757885.1. Classification (GTDB taxonomy): domain Bacteria; phylum Acidobacteriota; class Terriglobia; order Acidiferrales; family UBA7541; genus Palsa-147. The sequence continues at coordinate 193,163 of CAVWSS010000002.1, forward strand.
AGGCGGTGAAGAGCCCGCGGCTTACGGCCCCAGCATGCGCCAAATGGTTCGCTACATGAAGAATTATCCGCTGCGCGAATTTGTAAGCCACCGTTTTGGCTTGCGAGATGTCGACGCGGCGATGAAAAAGTCGACCGAACCGGATTCAATGAAAGTCGTTATGGAGCCGTGGCGATAAATTCGCATCGCTCGGCGAAATGGACAACGCGAGAACGCAAAAAGAGGACAGAATGACGCAGACCAAGGAACGCTTTCAATTTGCCTCCGCGCCCGATAGCTGGGGCGTGCTCGACTATCCCGGCCCTTCCTGGGAGCAATCCTACGAGACCATGCTCGACGAGATGGTTGGCGCCGGATACACCGGCTCAGAGCTTGGACCTTACGGATTTTTCCCAACTGATCCAAATGTTTTGGCGCCGCAGCTTGAAAAGCGAAAACTGAAACTCCTCGCTTCATTCGTACCCGTAAAAATGACCGACCCCAGCGCCAGCAAAGCGGTGATTGAGCGCATTCGCAAAGTCGGTCACTTACTCGCAACGCTGAAAGCGCCCTTCCTGGTCATGGCCGATGACCAATCGAACGAACGCAACGCGTTTTCCGGCCGTGTTTACGACAAAGACTGCCCCACCTTGAATGCCGAACAGTGGAAGCACATGGGGAATATCGTCGCCGACGCCGAAAAAGTCGCCAATGAATTTGGGCTCGATCTCGTGTTTCACCCCCACGTCGCCACCTACGTCGAAACTCCGGAAGAATGCGAGCGCTTCTTTGATGTCACCTCGCACACCAACGTCGGCCTTTGCCTCGACACCGGTCATTGCGTTTACGGCCACGGCAATTCCGTGAAGGAAGCCGAGAAGTACAAGGACAAACTCCGCTTCGTCCATATTAAGGATTGCGACACCAAGGTCCTTGAAGAGGCACGCCGCAACAAATGGACCTTTGAAGAGGCTATCGAACACAAAGTTTTCACCGTCATCGGAAAGGGAGATATTGATTTCCCGGTTTTCTTCCGCACTTTGGGGAAAAACGGCTATTCCGGCTGGTGCGTTGTCGAGCAGGACGTGAAATTTGGTGCGACGCCAATTCCGCCCGCGCAAAGTATCGCCGCAAGCCTGAAATATTTGCGTGGCGTGGTAAAGGATTTGGGCGACTCGGCCTTCGAACGCTAGTTCGCTGGAACCAGCGCTAAGTGATATTAGGAAAAGATCAGGACGAGACTAGGACAAGGACTTCAGGAATGAAAAAATTGGGAATGGGCGTCTTAGGCGTGGGCGAAATGGGGCGCCGGCACGCAGAAAATCTGCGTTACCGAGTACCACAGGCGAAGCTGATTGCGATTGCCGACGTTTCTGAGGCGCGCGCGAAACAAGTAGCCTCTGAGTTGGAACTGGACCGCTATTACGGCAGTTTCGAGGCGATGCTCGGAGACAAGGAAATTGAAGCCGTTCTGATCGCCACGCCGGACAAATTTCACGCCCAATGTATTCAGCTCGCCGCGCGCGCCGGTAAAGATATTCTTTGCGAAAAACCGCTAGCCGTGAACATTCCCGACGGCAAAGCAGCACTCGACGCAGTCGCCAAGTCCGGCAAGCGTCTCCAAATCGGTTTCATGCGCCGCTACGATCCGGCCTACGCCGCAGCCATGAAGCGAATCGAAGCCGGCGAAATCGGCACTCCAGTCATTTTTAAATCCGTAGGCCGTGACAAGGATCAGCCGCCGATCGCGGCCTATGAATCCAACGTGAACGGCATGATGTTTTACAACAACACCATTCACGATTTCGATTTGGCTCGCTGGATGATGCGCGACGAAGTGAGCAACGTCCAGGCCTTCACCACCTGCGCGATTCGTCCCGAAGTTGCCAAGTACGGTGATGTAGTGGCCAGCGTGGTCAACTTGCAATATCGCCACGGCGCAATTGGGAATATCGAGTCCTACGCTCAGGCTATTTATGCCTACGACGTGCGGACCGAAATTGTCGGCTCGAAAGGCTCGATCTTCGTCGGCACAATCGGCGCCCAAGAGCCCGCCGTTTTTCTAACCAGCCGCGGCAGCGAACGCAGACTCGAAGACCATTTCCTCACTCGCTTCGCCGACGCCTATCTGAATGAAGTTCGCGATTTTGTGCACACCATGCTGAAGGGAGATCAGCCCCACGTCACAGGTGACGATGGGCTAAAGGCGTTAGCCATTGCCGCCGCGGCCGAAGAGTCGCATCGCCACTCCAAGCCAGTCGCAATAAGCGGTTAGCTCTTTGAAATCGTATGAGTCGGCTTGTGGCGAAAATGATCTAACAAGTAAGGAGAAGAAAACCCATGCCGCTGGCAGGCGCGCCGCGGAAGGGAGAAAAGACAATGACCAAAGGGACCGCCACTGCTTTTAAAAGCCCGCTGCACCAAATGACTCAGACGACGCCCACGTGTCTGTGGAACGATTCTGCGTCCGTGGATGAGTTGAAATATTCGATCGAACATGGTGCGGTCGGAGCCACCTGCAATCCCGTTATCGTGCTAGGCGTTTTGAAGAAGGACCTTGCCGCTTGGAAGCCGCGCATTCACGGGCTCATTCGTGAGATGCCCACCGCCACCGAGGATCAAATTGCCTGGCAGCTCGTGCGCGAAATCTCTGCGCAAGCCGCCAAACTTCTTGAGCCAATCTTCCTCGAGCAAAAGGGCAGGAACGGTCGGCTTTCCGTCCAAACTGATCCGCGATTATTCCGCGATTCGCGCGCCATCGTCGAACAAGCCATCGAGTTCAACAAAATCGCGCCCAATATCATCGTTAAGATCCCCGCTACCTCAGCCGGAATTGCCGCAGTCGAAGAAGCTACCTATCGCGGCGTCAGTATTAATGCGACGGTAAGTTTCACTTTGCCTCAGGCACTCGCAGTCGGTGAAGCCGTCGAGCGCGGCCTTACGCGACGCGAAAAGGAAGGCAAGGAAGTTGGCTCCATGGGCCCGGTCTGCACGATCATGGTCGGCCGCCTCGACGATTGGCTGAAAGTCATCATGGAAAAAGAGAACATCGCCATCGACCCAGGCTATCTCGAATGGGCCGGTGTCGCCGTTCTCAAACACGCTTATCGCATCTATCGTGAGCGGGGATACCGCACTCGCCTGCTCTCCGCCGCTTTCCGCAATCACATGCATTGGAGCGAATTCATCGGTGGAGACATGGTCATCTCGCCGCCTTATTCCTGGCAGGTACGCTTCAACAAAAGCGACGTAGAAGTCACGCCACGAATCGATCAGCCCGTCCGTCCCGAAATTGTCGAAGCGCTCACAAAAAAGTTTGCCGATTTCCGGCGCGCGAATACGCCCGACGGACTCTCTATTCAGGAATTCGATTCGTTCGGGCCGACGCGTCGCACGCTGCGTCAATTCATTACAGCGTGTCACGATCTCGACGCTGTTGTTCGCGATGTTCTAATTCCAAATCCGGATACTGCATAGCCACCGTCAAAATGCAGGCGCCCTGCAACTCGATCACTCAGAGCGAACGCTCCTGAAGCTAGATCCCGAGTTGGATACGTTGGATAGGTTGGGTTGGATAGATAGATCGGAGGCTGGCACGTGGGAAAACTAGCAATTACCGGTGGCAAGCCCCTGCGAAAAAAGCCGTTTCCTTCCTGGCCCATGGGCACCAAGGAAGAATTGGCTGCGCTCAAGGACGTCCTCACCAGTTCGAAATGGGGTGGCCAGCCATTTCCCGGCAAGCACTCCGCTCTGTTCGCCAAAAAGTTCGCCAAATATCACACTGCGAAATACGCGCAGTGCGTCAACACTGGAACTGTCGCGATCCAGGCATCGTTAATTGCCATTGGGATTCGTCCTGGCGATGAAGTCATTGTTCCGGCCTACACCTGGGAAGGCACGGTCGGCCCGGTTCTGTTGGTCAACGCAGTCCCAGTCTTCGTCGACATCGATCCCGACACCTACTGCCTTGATGCGAAACTCATCGAAGCGGCAATCACTCCTAAAACCAAGGCTATTCTGCCCGTTCATCTCGGCATGCGCTTCGCCGACATGGATGAAATTCTGCAAATCGCCGAGAAACACAATCTGAAAGTCGTCGAAGATTGCGCCCACGCCCACGGTGGCATGTGGAAAGGCAAGGGCGCCGGCTCGATGGGCGACCTGGGCGCCTTCAGTTTTCAGTCGAGCAAGCTAATCACCTCTGGCGAGGGCGGCGCCGTCATCACCAATAATCTCGAGTATATGGAACTGGTGCAGAGCTACATCAACGCGGGACGCGCCAGCCTTACCGATCAGTATCACCATCGAATTATCGGTTTCAATTATCGTCTCGGCGAATTCCAAGCCGCTGTTCTCACCCCGCAGCTCGAGCGGCTGCCCGAGCAAGGCGTCAAACGCAAAAAGAACATGAAGCATTTTGAAGCGCGTCTGCAGAAGACTTCCGAAATTGGACTGCTTAAGCCGGATCCGCGCATCACTCGTCAGGCTCCCTATGGTTACGTCTTCAAATATTATGAGGATCGCGCCAAGGGAATTCCCCGCGCAGCATTCGTAGCCGCCTTGCAACTCGAAGGAATTCCATGTGACGGTCTCTTCTATGAGCCAGTCTACAAAAGCTCATTATTCCCGATTAAGTCTGACGACTTTCCGGCCCTGAGCTGGGGGCGCGAAAGGCCGCTCGACCTGCGAAATATGTATTCATGCCCTCAGGCCGATCGAGCCGCTTATCACGAATCTGTATGGTTCCCGCACCAGACCTTCCTGGGCGGCACCAAGGATGTGGACGAAATCGCCGACGCCATCAAAAAAGTTCTCGCGAATATCGAAGAGCTTCGTGGCCTCGATCACAAAGCGATTCGAAATCAGAGACTCGGCCGCGCCGATCGCGAAAGCTAGTTTCAAAGCATTGCTTCAGTGTGTCGTTCTCTTTCGCCTATGACTGCTGACAACAAAGTCGGGTTCGCGGTCGTCGGTTTGGGAAATATCGCCCAGAGCTCCGTTTTGCCGGCTTTCGCCAATTGCAAACACGCCAGGCTTGTGGCCTTAGTGAGCCGCGAGAGAGAAAAGGCCGAGCGCCTCTCCCGCAAATACGACGCAAGGATTCATTGCCTGAATGACGGGCTGGAGCGTTGCCTCTCTGACCGCGAAGTCGATGCTCTCTACATCGCCACTCCGCCCGGAACACACGAGGAATTCACTCTGCGCGCCGCCGCCGCAGGTAAGCATGTTCTGTGCGAAAAGCCCCTCGCTGCCAGAGCGAATCAAGCTGAACGCATGGTCGAGGCCTGCAAACGCCATGGCGTCCTGCTCATGACCGCCTATCGAAAATATTACGAACCCAGCACGGTCGAGCTAAAACGCCTCGTCCAGAGCGGGGAACTCGGCGAAATTGACATGATTCAAACCAGCTTCAGCGAACTCTACCGGCCGGGCATCTCACCGGAGTGGATCGTCGATGAAGTTTTGGCTGGCGGTGGTCCATTGATGGATCTGGGCGTTTATTGCATCAGCACTTCTCGCTGGATCTTGAATGAATTGCCCGACCGCGTTACCGCTACTGCCTGGCGCCGCGATCGCGAAAAATTCAAACACGTCGAAGAGGGAATTGCCTTCAGCATGTACTTCCCAAGTCGCACAAAAGTTCAAGCTACTTCCACTTATTCGGCTCTGATGTCCTCTTTTCTTTTTGTGCAAGGCACCAAAGGCTCCGCCATGCTCACGCCCGCGTTCCCTTTCGAATACGACCGTCAACTCATTGTTCAAACCAGCGGCGAGCCGTTCACTCAAACTTTCAAAGCAATGGATGAATTCGGCCCGGAAGTCGACGCTTTTGCCTCAGCCATCAAGGGGAACCGCGAAGTGGAAGCGAGCGGCCTTGAAGGCTATCGGGACATGGTCATCGTTGACGCGATTTATGAATCGGCTCGCATTCAGCAAACCGTCGACGTTCGATACTGATCGTTGCTAATGTTGAGTTTGGAAGCTTGAGATGGCTGCGAAGCGAAAAGTCGTAACTAAAAAGTCGGCCAAGTCCGCCAGCATCTACGATGTTGCCCGCGACTCGCGCGTCTCCGTTTTCACCGTTTCGGCGGTAATCAACCACAAAGCCCACGTCGGCAAAAAACTTCGCAAGCGCGTTGAAGCTGCGATTCGCAAGCTGAACTACCGCCCCAACCTGATTGCCAGAAGCCTTGCCAAGCAGCGCACCCACACCATCGGCATGATCGTCACCGACATTGCCAACCCATTTTTCCCGATGGTCGTTCGCGGCGCCGAAGACGCGGCGCAAAAGCGCGGCTACAACCTGCTGCTTTGCAACAGCGACGACACCTTGGACAAAGAGGAAAGCTCCGTCGAGCTGCTGCTCTCCAAGCGCGTCGACGGCATTTTGCTTACCAAGGCCGCAGGAGACTTCAAACCATCCGTGCAAAGGCTGATTCGCGACGTAAAAATTCCTTTCGTATTGATCATGCGCACTTACCCAAAGTTAACCAAGGACGCCATCATCACCGACGATTACCATGGCGCTTACGACGCGGTTTCCCATCTCGCCCGCGCAGGCCGGCGGCGAATCGGCTTGATCAGCGGCCCATTGAAAGTCAGCAACGCCATCGCGCGTTATGAAGGCTTTCGCGACGCGCTCAAGGCTCAGAACCTGCCCCTCGAACCGAACCTGATCATCGAAGGCGATTACCGCATCGACTCTGGATTTCGTGCCGGCCACGCGCTGCTCTCGCACCGCCCCGACGGTATTTACGTCGCAAATCACCTGATGACCATCGGCTTGCTCGCCGCTGCCGAAGAAATGGGCCTGCGCTGTCCCGAGGACTTTGGCCTGATTAGTTTTGACGATTACCCATGGCTCGGAGTTTTTCGCCCGCGCCTCACCACCGTGGAGTTGCCGAAGCGCCTGTTAGGCAGCGAGGCTGTTGAATTGCTGATTCGAAGAATTGAAGGGGATCGCAGTAAAGCCGAGGTTAAAAAATTGCAGCCGGAACTTCGCGTCCGCGAATCATGCGGATTTGCTCTAAGCGTGGGACGCAGTCAGGCTCAGAGTGCCGCGATGCCCGTCCCATCAGCTCCTGCCGTGGAAAAATAACCGCTACGTCTCGCTGAAATCGATCGCTTTGGGCCGCAGCGTGAATCCCCTCGTCGCATAAGCGCTGTAAACAATTCCCACAACTAGCCAAACTATGCCCGCCCATTTCGTCCAGGCCTGCAGGCTTATCAGCAATACAAAACAGAACACAATGCCAAAGCCGGGCACAAACGCGTCAACGAAGAAATTGCGGTGGCCCACCGCCTCTGAAGAAAACCAGAATCGCCGCAGTGCTGAAGCATTCACGCCCATGAACGCCAATAGCGCGCCAAAAGTCACCAGCTCCGCCGCGTGTTCCCACGGAATCGTGACCACCCCGATGTACGCGAGCACTCCAATGATCCAAACGCAGTAAATCGGGTTGGCCTTCTTGGGGCTGAGATAGCCGAAAACTTTCCTAGGAAGCACATCGTCCCGCCCCATACAGTAAAGCAGCCGTGACGCGCCGACGTGCCCCGCCAGCCCGCACGCAACACTCGAAACCAGCAGCATCACTCCGTATGCTGCGAATAAGTAAGGCCCGCTCGCAACATGCGCTACGTCCATGAATGCGGTTTCGGGGTTATTCAGCATCCTGTAGTCGGGGATGACCCGCTGCGCCATATAAACCTGCAGTCCGCTAAAAAGCCCCGTGAACAGCACCACTAAAACGGATGCCAACAGCACATTTCGCTTGGGATTTTTCACTTCTTCAGCCAGCACCGAAACTCCGTCAAACCCAATAAATACCAACGCTGCCAGTGACGTTCCTGCCGCCACCGCTCGTAAATCGAAATTCTTGGGGTTATAGATCGGCTCCAGCGAAATCAGTCCGGAATAGCTGTGATGCAGCACCGTGTAACGAAATGCTTCGATCAAAAAAACTGTGGTCACCAGCATCATGAAGCCCAGAAGCACTTCGTTGGTGCGCGCGGTAAATCGAATCCCTTGCACGGTCATCACCGTGATCAACCCAACGCACAGCGCCGCCAGGATGGCGAACGAAACGCGCGGTATCATTCGCTCGATCGTCAGTACCGCATAGAGTGCGTTCTGAATGGGCTGGAACAAATACTCCAAAAACATCGCCCACCCGATCACGAAGCCAATGTGCGGATTTAACTCACGACTAACGTATGTATAGACGGAGCCGGACGAGGGATAAATCGCGGCCATGCGTCCAAAGCTCACCGCGGTGACGGACATAGCCACCATCGCTATCAACAGCGTGAGCACGGTATGCCCGTGCGAGAGAACTTGACCTTCGCCAAACAGGGGAACCGCGGCAATCGGCGAAGTGAGAATGACCCCGTAATAAATCAGGTCCCAGAGTCCTAATACGCGCTTGAGGTGAGGTTGCCCGGGCGCAGCCGATCCAACCGCATCAGTCGATGTTGCCACGCTCACCTCTGTGGACGCGCAGGTTGTGCTTATCTAACGGGGCCTATAGGAAATAGCGTTCCTTCTTGCGCGCCTTCTCGTAATTGCTGCGCGCCTTCTTCACCGCACTTACTTCGGATACCTCGGCAATGGGTACGTCCCACCACGACTCATACCCGGGCACGCGATCGCTGTACGACGTTTCAATCACTATTACAGACGTTCGATTTTGCTTTCTGACAGCCGTCAACGCGGCCTTCAGTTCTGCCCCTGTGCGAGCGCGCGTTGCCTTCGCTCCCAAACTGGCTGCGTTAGCCACAAAATCCACTTCAATCGTTTCGCCTTCGTACTTGTCGCCGCGCCGGTAACGGTAGTTGGTTCCCATTCCTTCATTGCCGCATGCACGGCTCAGCCCGCCAATGCTGGAAAAGCCATGATTATCGAGCAGCACGATGTTCAGTTTGTAGCCCTCTTGCAGCGAGGTCACGATCTCCTGGGCCATCATTAAGTAGGAGCCGTCGCCGACCATCACGTAAACTTCGCGTTTGGGATCGGCCATCTTCGCGCCTAGTCCTCCCGCAATTTCGTAGCCCATGCATGAGTAGCCGTACTCCATGTGGTAGTTGCCCGGCCGGCGCGTTCGCCACAATTTGTGCAAGTCGCCTGGCATACTGCCTGCCGCGCACACCATAATGTCCGCCGGCTCTACAAAATCGTTGACGATTCCAATCACTTCGCCTTGGGTAATCGGCGGATCCTTCTTAATCGAATAAATTCGACCGACTTCCTTGTCCCACTCCCCTCGCCAGTCATCGATGGCTCGCTGGTACTTCTTATCCACCTTGTAATCGCCGAGCTCGCGGCCAAGCTCCTCGATCGTCACTTTCGCATCGCCCGTAAGCGGTAGCGCAGCGTGTTTGAAGGCGTCGAACTCAGCCACATTAATATTGATGAATCGGATCGACGAACTCTGGAACGCAGTTTTTGAAGCGGTGGTGAAATCGCTGTAACGTGTCCCAATGCCGATGATCAGATCGGCCTCGCGCGCCGCAATGTTTGCGCCTTTCGTTCCGGTTGCGCCCACCGCGCCGAGTTCCTGCGGATGATCGAACGCCAGCGCGCCCTTTCCAGCCTGCGTCTCGCAAACCGGAATTCCCGTCGCCTTTGCAAATTTCGAGAGCGCCTCCGTCGCCTCCGAATAAAGCACGCCTCCACCGGCAATGATCAAAGGATTCTTTGCCGCCTTAATCCACTTCACAGCGTCAGCCAGGAGCTTCGCGTCGCACCGAACCCGCGGGATCGTCCAGACCTTCCCTTCGAAAAATTCGTCCGGATAATCGAACGCCTCCGCTTGCACGTCTTGAGGGAAGCTGATCGTCACAGCGCCCGTATCCGCGGGGGACGTCAGCACCCGCATTGCTTCGGGCAGGGAAGTGATCAATTGTTCCGGCCGTTCGATGCGATCCCAATAGCGCGACACGGGCTTGAAGCAGTCATTCACCGAAATATCTTGCGTCGCCGTCGATTCGAGCTGCTGAAGCACCGGCGCGACATTGCGCCTCGCAAAAATATCGCCGGGCATTAGCAGAACCGGCAGGCGATTGATCGTTGCCAGTGCCGCGCCTGTGACCATGTTGGTCGCGCCCGGCCCGATCGAACTTGTGCACACCAGAGTCCGCATGCGCAAGCTAGCCTTCGCAAAACCGGAGGCTGCGTGCACCATCCCCTGCTCATTGCGGAAGAGGTAATAGCGCAGTCCCTGGTCCTGCTCCAGAGCCTGCCCTAGCCCGGCTACGTTTCCGTGCCCGAAAATGCCCAGGCATCCGCCAAAAAATTGATACCGTTTGCCATCCCGCTCCGAATATTGCTTCTGTAGGAATTTGACGGCTGCTTGTGCCGCAGTCAGGCGCACACTCATGACAGTGAAACCTCTCGAAATGTCGCGAAATAATCCGGAAGTTTAGTACAGAGGTTTTGCGTCTGGCGAGTGAAGAATAGGAAAATCATTTCGTCTAAGCGATTATAACGGTGTGAGCTTAACTCTTTGAGTCGCTCAGCCTCTGCATCAAGTACGCAAATTGGCTGACGCCCTAGTGAATAATGCCGACGAATCTATCGGGCTCTAACGCAAAAATGGCCAAGATTATAGAAAAACGACGGGAATTCGTCTAACCGGTTTGACACTATCACAAACGAGTGTTGGCTTGTCAATTTCCACCGCCGTCTTTGCCTCCGCCAGAGTGCATGTATGATTGCGCCCGATTAGCAATCCAACGAAGCACCACGCGACCATGACGCAAGCCAACCCGCCTCAGCTATCCAAGCCAGACCTGGAAAGGCAGATCGGCCTCTTCGACGCGACCATGATCGTAATGGGCGGCATCATTGGCGCCGGCATCTTCATGAACCCCTACGTTGTGGCGCAGCGCCTGCATTCGTCCGCACTCATCCTCTGCGTCTGGGTTGTCGGCGGAATCGTCGCCATCCTGGGTGCCTTCATCTACGCTGAGTTAGGCGATCGCTTGCCCGAAGTAGGTGGCCAGTATGTTTACCTGAGGGATGCCTATCATCCCGCGGTCGGTTTTCTCTACGGCTGGGTCCTGCTACTTGTAATTCAAACCGGAGGCATGGCTGCCGTCACTGTTACCTTCGCCCGGTACTTCCAGGAACTCACGAATTTGCCTCTTAGCGAGCATTGGATAAGCTTCACAACTCTCGCCATCCTCACCATCATCAACTGCCTCGGCGTCAAGCCGGGCAGTCGTGTCCAAAGCATCTTTATGATTTTGAAAATCCTCGCCATCTCTTGCCTCATCGGCGCCGGACTATTCTTCGTGCAGAAGCCTCAGCCTCTCCTGCATCCCTTTCTTGATCGCCCTGTCTCCTTCGATCTGCTCACCGCGATCGGCGCTGCGCTCGTGCCCGTCCTCTTTTCTTATGGCGGCTGGCAGACCACCAACTTCATTGCCAGCGAGATCAAAGACCCACGAAGAAACCTGGGCCGTGCCCTGATCATCGGTGTTCTCGGCGTCGTAACGCTCTACCTATTCGTCAATTTGGTTTGCGTGCGCACGTTGGGTGCCGCCGCACTAGCCAACACAACGGCCCCGGCCAGCGCGGTCATGCGGATCATCGCCGGCGAACGTGGCGCCCAGCTCATTGCGATTGGAATCGCCGTCTCAGCCGTCGGCTTTTTGAGCCAATCGATTCTCACTGGGCCCCGCGTCTATTTCGCCATGGCCGATGACGGCCTGTTCTTTCGCGGCGTCGCCTACATCACGCAAAGAACCAAAGTACCGGCCGTCGCGATAATCCTCCAAAGTATTTGGACCGGCGTGGTCGTCCTCACCGGCAAATACGAACAAATTCTCAACTACGTCATTTGCATGGATTTTCTTTTTATTGGTCTCAGCGCAACGACTCTATTTGTATTTCGTCGCCGCGAACCAGACGCCGAGAAAAGCGCTGCCAAGATTCCCGTCGACACCGCCGCTCAGCCCAACTCACCAGGTTTTCGCGTCCCCGGCCATCCTGTCACCACGATAGTCTTCGTCTCCACCTGTTGGCTCGTCGTAGCCAACACCATCTACAAATACCCGCGCGACACTTCCATTGGTATCCTTATTCTGTTCCTCGGATTGCCAGTCTATTTATACTGGCGCCGTCGGCAAAGGACCGCATGATGGAATCAACGAATCGCGCAGTGGCTTCGACCTACATCGAATGGGCCAAACTTTGCTCCTCGGCAAAATACAACCTGGCCACTAGTGGCGTGATGGGCTACCCCCTCTCCGAGCTGCCTATCACTACGCGCGATCTTGAAATCAATGGCCCGGACGCCTATGGCTACGGCCCTTTGCGCGAACGCCTCGCCCAAAAATTCAAAACCGAATCGCAGTGCGTAGTGGCCGCCGCCGGAACCTCCATGGCCAATCACCTGGTGATGGCCAGTCTTCTCGGTCCCGGCGATGACGTGCTGATTGAAAGGCCCGCCTACGCGCCACTTCTCGAAGTGGCGTCCTACCTTCGCGCCAATGTTCTTCGCTTTGATCGCCCGCGCGAAAACGACTTTCAGATCGACATCGCGCAGTTGAAAACCAGAATCACTCCAAAAACGCGCCTCATCATCCTTACCAACCTTCACAATCCCACCGGCGCATTCACCGACGAGAAAACGCTGCGTGAAATCGGCGAAATTGCTGAAAAAGTTGGCGCCTACGTCTTGGTCGACGAGGTTTATCTCAGCATGAGTTTTGACCGGCCCGTCGAAACCTCTTTTAATCTCGGCAAACACTTCATCGTTACCAGCAGCCTTACCAAAGCCTACGGCCTCAGCGGCCTTCGCTGCGGTTGGATTCTCGCCGAGCCCAAACTCGCAGCCCGGCTGTGGAAGTTGAATGATCTTTTCGGGGTCAACGCCACGCACCCAGCCGAATTGCTGAGCGTCATTGCCCTCGACAATCTCGAAAAAATCGCCGCGCGCTCGAAAAAACTTCTCGATACCAACCGCGTCGCGCTCAATGCCTTTCTGGACGGCCGCAAGGACATCGATGTCATGCGCGCGCCATTTGGAACCGTCGTCTTTCCACGCCTTCAACGCGGCTCCGCTGACGAATTCTGTGAATTCCTCCGCGCAAAGTTCGAAACCAGCACGGTTCCCGGACACTTTTTCGAAATGCCGCAGCATTTCCGCGTCGGAATCGGTGGCGATACCGAAATGACTAGCAAGGGCCTGCATCAACTCAGCCAGGCCCTCGACGCCTATCAGCAATCCGCCACCGCCGCTCGTTAGCACCCCATGCCGCCTACACGCGCCAAAGCCAATTCCAGCGGAACTCGAATCGGCATCGACTGGGGCGGCACGAAGATCGAAATTCTCGCCATTGATCGCCAGGGCAGGGAACTACACCGCCAGCGCATCCTCACTCCACGCCACGATTACGAAGGCGCCATTCGCGCCGCAACCGAGCTGGTCGATTCAATCGAAAATCAACTCGGTGAGGCCTGCACGGTTGGAGTCGGCATGCCTGGAATCATCAATCCGCGCACCGGTCTGGTGAAAAATGCCAATTCCACTTGGCTGATCGGCAAGCCGCTCCAGGCCGACCTTGAAAAATCACTCGGCCGCGAAGTCCGCTGCGCCAACGATGCCAATTGCCTCGCTCTTTCAGAAGCAAGCGACGGCGCAGGAGCCGGCAAACCCGCCGTCTTCGCGGTCATTCTCGGCACCGGATGCGGCGCTGGTATCGCCATCGATGGTCAAGTACATAGCGGCCTCAATGGCCTCGCCGGCGAATGGGGTCACAACCCTCTGCCTTGGCAAACGCCCGCAGAATTTCCGGGCCGTCCTTGTTATTGCGGCCATCTCGGCTGCATTGAAACTTGGATTTCAGGCACAGGCTTCGCCGCCGACTATGCAACGCATGGCGGCTCCGCCGAGTCGGCCGAAGAAATCGTAGCGCTCTGCGCAGAAGGAAATCCGCAGGCCATCGCCGCGCTCGATCGGTACGAAAGCCGCCTCGCGCGCTCCTTAGCTCAAATTATTAATATTCTCGACCCCGACATCATTGTCCTCGGCGGCGGCATGTCCAAGGTCGAGCGTCTCTATCGAAACGTCCCGCCTCTCATTCCTCAATATGTCTTCGGAAAAGAATCCAATACGGCCGTTGTACCAGCGAAACACGGCGACTCCAGCGGCGTTCGCGGCGCCGCCTGGCTTTGGTCTCTCGCCAACGATTGATTGTTACTCTTCTATTAATTTGGGATGAAGATTCCATGAATCGCACTAATTTTGCCTTGGTGTAATCACGTATTGATTTTTTCCTGCTCGCCGTGTAATTAAGCCTCGCTCGGGGCCGCGCCTATGGTCTTCCTGCACTCAAAATCGCCCGGCAGCGAAGCCCGTTTCACGATAGTTGTTCCACCACAGTTGAAGGAGCTCACGGAATGGCCTTCTTGTCCTTCCTCGACCGCGAAAAATCCGTTGCTCATCCTGGCTACAGCCGCTGGCTCGTGCCTCCGGCTGCGCTCGCCATTCACCTCTCCATCGGCCAGGTCTACGCCTTCAGCGTATTCAAAATTCCGCTCACCCAGCTCGTAGGAATCAACAAGCCCATCCCCGACGACTGGAAGCAAACGCAAATCGCCTGGATTTTCTCACTAGCCATCGTGATGCTCGGTCTCTCGGCCGCGGCCTTTGGCAAATGGCTGGAGGGCGCGGGCCCGCGCAAAGCAATGTTTGCCTCCGCGGTTTGCTTCGCCTTGGGCTTCTACATCTCCTATTTTGGCGTAATCAGCCACCAGCTCTGGCTGCTCTACTTTGGCTACGGCGTTGTGGGTGGAACCGGCCTTGGACTTGGTTATATTTCCCCTGTATCAACGCTCATCAAATGGTTTCCCGATCGCCCCGGTCTCGCCACCGGAATGGCCATCATGGGATTCGGCGGCGGCGCAATGATTGGTTCCCCGCTGGCCATCAAATTAATGGCTTACTTCAAAAATTCCGGCGACACCGGCGTAGGCAAGACTTTTCTAGTCATGGGCACGCTTTATTTCATCTTCATGATGTTCGGTGTGTTTACTGTTCGCGTCCCGCGCCAAGGCTGGAAGCCGGAGAATTGGACGCCGCCCACCAAGCCTCAGGCGCTGATCACCACTCACAACGTCGAAGTGAACACGGCCTTTGGCACCGTCCAGTTCTGGTTGCTCTGGGTTGTCCTCTGCACCAACGTCACCGCTGGCATCGGCATTCTCGAGCAGGCTTCCCCAATGATTCAGGAACTCTTCAAGGGCAGGATTGGACCCGTGGCCGCCGGTGGTTTTGTCGGCCTCCTAAGCCTCTTCAACATGGGTGGCCGATTCTTCTGGTCATCCGTTTCGGATTTTATCGGTCGCAAAACGACCTATTTCATTTTCTTCGCCCTGGGTGCGGTCCTTTACTTCATTCTTCCGCTGACCGGCGCGAACCATTGGAATAGCGTGATTCTCTTCGTCAGCATCGCCGTAATTTTGCTCAGCATGTATGGCGGCGGATTCGCTACCGTCCCTGCCTATTTGCGCGACCTCTTCGGTGTTTACAACGTGAGCGCGATTCACGGCCGCCTACTCACAGCCTGGTCTGTTGCCGGCGTCCTGGGCCCAGTGCTCGTCAACTACATGCGCGAATATGAACTCCAGCATGGCGCCGATAAAGCCAGCGCCTACCAGACCGTCCTGCGCGTGATGGCGGCTCTGCTGGTCGTTGGCTTCATCGCCAACTTTGTGGTTCGCCCGGTCGCCGAAAAATACTGGATGAAAGAATCGAAGGCCTAACAACTGAACCTATGTTGAAAACGCGCCACGCTTAGATCAAATCAAGGAGACACGCCATGGCAGAAGCTCAAAACAAATCCAACGCAGCAACAATCCTCTTCGCGTGGCTTCTCGTCGGCGTGCCTCTCGCTTGGGGCGTTTACAACACGCTCCTAAGCTCGATGAAATTGTTCCGTCCGGACATGACGTAATCTCCGCCAGCCGCTTCCGCGCCCGCCTCCACTGCGCCATCTGCGCCGCCAAAATAAGAAATCAAGCCGCCGACAAAACTTCGACACAATCCAGACAATCATTTTACAAAGACATTACAACTGCGCGCAGCAAGTCGCAGGTAACATCCTCCCCGCCTCGTAAGGAAGTTTTCGCTAGCGAAGAGGCCGTTCACTGAAACGCCTCCGCCCGCGCCTTCTTCAAAATTCAAAGGAGAGACAATATGAGCAATTTCGTCTCGGGACCCGGGCCCTCGAATTCTGCAAGTGCCTCTTGCAGATTCACATTTCGCGCAGCTTCTCTTTTCGCCGCCGCTCTTTTCCTCATGCTGCTTCCAGTTTCTGTCGCTGCGCAGTCTGATCCATTTCTTCCCTTGCCGGTTCGCGCCGTTTCAACCGTTCCCAGCAATGGCGACGTAAATCCCTACGGCGTTGCCTTCGTGCCTCCAGGCTTTCCGAAGGGCGGAGCTGCCAACACCGGCGACGTTCTCGTTTCAAATTTCAATAACAGCAACAACCTGCAAGGAACCGGCACCACCATCATTGATCTGCCATTTAATGGACAGCCCGGCCTGTTCTTTCAGGGGCCGGTTGGTTTGGGACTTACCACCGCGCTGAACATCCTTCACAAAGGATTCGTGCTGGTCGGAAATTTCCCCTCGCCCGACGGCAGTTGCACCGACGCCGGAGCCGGCTCGATCCTGGTCATCAATAATCAGGGTCAGCAAGTCGGCACCATCACCGACAAATCGATTCAAGGTCCGTGGGATTCAGCGCTTCTCGACCTGGGCAATTTCGCACAGCTCTTCGTGGCCAATGGACTCAACGGCACCGTTGTTCGCCTCGATCTGCTGGTTACTTCCGATGGCGTTAAGCTCCTGAAGTCCACCCAGATCGCATCGGGCTACCAGCACGCCTGCGATCCGGTCACTTTCGTTGACGCACCGACTGGCCTTGTCTTCGATCCGTTTCGTGACAGGCTCTATGTCGCGTCCACCGCGGACAACGCCGTTTACGCCGTGTCGGACGCCGCGCTTGCCTTTGGCGATCACGGAACGGGCCGCTTAATCTATTCCGACCCGCTCCATTTGCACGGCGCGCTCGCCATGACCCAGGCGCCCAATGGCCATCTCCTAGTGAGCAACAACGATGCGATCAACTCCGATCCGAACCACGCGAGCGAAATCACCGAATTCACCGTGAATGGGCAATTCGTAAAGCAGCTTTCGATCGACCCGTCCCAGGGTGGATCGTTTGGTTTAGCCGTGGAAGTTTTGCCTCATGGCGTCGCTCAATTCGCGGCAGTCGACGACGTAACCAACAACTTGCTGGTCTGGACTCTCCCAGCATTCTAAAAGTCACAGTAATACCCTTCCTCCGTCAGGCCACGCCCCGGACTGGCGGAGGAAGATCCCTTCTTCATTCCCGCCGGAACCTCACAACCCTCACACTTTCTTCGAACCTTCACCGCCGCGAGTGTACAATTCTGTTCTCAAAATTATGGCTACCTCCAAATCTGAAGCAGGTTCCGCACCACGAAATATTCCTTTGCAGGCGATTCAAGACGCGCGCCAGCGCGTCTACCGTGCGGCCATCCGAACGCCGCTTGTTAAGCTCAATTACGAAGGACCGGCCGAAATTTATCTCAAACTCGAAATGCTCCAGCCCATCGGCTCCTTCAAGATTCGCGGCGCTTTCAACGCCATCTCCCTCCTCACGCCCGAGGAGCGCGCTCGCGGCGTCTGGACGGTTAGCGCCGGTAACGCCGCGCAAGGCGTCGCCCTCGCCGCAAAAATCATGGGCGCTCACGCGGAAGTCCTGGTGATGGACACCGCGCCAACCGCCAAACTCGACGCCATCCAGCGCTATGGGGCCACAATTCGCAAGGCTTCCATGGACGAATGCTGGGAAGCCCTCACTGAACGCAAACATCCCGCATTCAAAGGCCATTTCGTTCATCCCTTTGACGACGACAATTTCATTGCCGGAAACGCTACCGCCGGCCTCGAAATTCTCGAAGACTTGCCGGATGTAAACGCCATCGTTGCTGCCTACGGCGGCGGGGGACTTTCCTGCGGCATCGCTTCGCTCACCAGTGCTCTGAAGCCCGATGTAAAAGTTTATGCAGCCGAGCCGGAAACCGCCGCACCTCTAAACCTTTCATTTACCAAGGGCTCCGCGCAAAAATTTCCGGATTGGAAAGTAAGCTGGGTGGATGGCTCCGGCGGCAAATCTGTTTTGCCCGGCATGTGGGAACTAGCTTGTCGGCTGCTCACCGGCTCGATCGTGGTGTCGCTCGAGGAAATTCGGCGCGCACTTTCAATCGTCGCCTCGCGCAATCACATCATTTGCGAAGGCGCTGGCGCGTCTGCGGTGGCCGCCGGCCTTAGCGGCAAAGCCGGAAACGGCAAGATTGTTTGCGTAGTCAGCGGCGGAAATATCGACCTAAGTAAATTCTGCGAGCTGGTCTCAAAGCCGATCTAATTCACCTCGGCCCAGCTGAGACGCCGGGCCGGTCCCTACCTCGCTGCCGCCGCGGCCATCTCCGTATTCCGCGACTCCTTCCACAGCGCAAAATAAGGCTGCAGGTCCTTCATCAGCGTTTCAAACTGCCCAATGCTCAGCGATTGCGCACCATCGCTCATCGCCTTTTCCGGCATGGGGTGTACTTCAATCAACAAACCATCCGCTCCCACCGCCACTCCTGCTCGCGCTACCGCCGGTACCAAGCTCCTTTTACCCGTCGCGTGACTCGGATCCAAAATTACCGGCAAATGCGTCAATTCATTCAACGCGGGAATCACCGCTATGTCGCACGTATTTCGCGTCGCCGTCTCAAAAGTCCGGATGCCTCGCTCGCATAGCACCACGTCCGGATTTCCATGCGCGGTGATGTATTCCGCCGACATCAGCAGCTCTTTTACCGTGCTGCTCAGCCCGCGCTTCAGCAGCACCGGCCTTCCGCATTTTCCCAGCGCTTTCAGGAGCGCAAAATTCTGCATGTTTCGCGCACCCACCTGCATCAAGTCGGCATATTCAGCCACCAGATTCACGTCGCTATCGCTCATTACTTCCGTCACGATGGCCAAGCCCGTAGCCTTCTTAGCCTTTCGCAACAGCTTCAGCCCTTCCTCCTCCATTCCTTGAAAATCGTAAGGTGAAGTCCGCGGTTTGTATGCGCCGCCGCGCAGAATCTTCGCGCCCGATCGCGCCACGCCTTCCGCGGCGGCCATGATTTGCTTCTCCGACTCGACCGAGCACGGCCCCGCCATCACCACAAATTCCTCACCGCCAATGCGCGTGCCATTCACCCGAATCTGCGTCTTATCCTTTCGAAATTCACGGCTCACAAACTTATACGGCGCGGAGATTCGCACCACCGTGTCTACTTGCGGCATGGCCTCCACTGATTCGAGGCACGCCGTCACATCGCCCACGCCCACCACGCCGATCACCACTCGCTCCTCACCCTCGCTCGAGTGCACTTTGTACCCAAAATCTTCCACCGTCTTGATCACTTCATCGATCTCTTCGCGCGTGGAATGTATTTTCATGGAGATAATCACTGTCGCCGCCTTTCGATAAAAATTGCCCCAGAAAACAAAAAACCCACCCGGCTTGCGAGTGGGCTGGTCTTTCTTTAGCTTTGCTGTTGCTTAGAAGTGCGCCCCTCGCGGCCCGGTTGGATATGGTGTAAACCAATACCAGGTGTACCAGCGATAACTAAAGCCGGACGTGGCGCGAAGGATCATTTCACCGGCGAGTGTATTGCGTCGTCGCACCCAACGCAATAGATAATCCAGGCCTCCTTCCCCGCGGCCGCCTTTTGTAACCTTTTTGTAAACCTTCTCCAATAGGCCCGGAAAGCGATAAAATCGCCCCGCCAGGCGATCCCCGCTTGGCGGCCCTCTTTATGGAATTCATATCTAACGGAGACCTCCGTGCATCGAAATCGATTTTTCCTTGGGGCTCTGATCGCGTTTTTCGCAGCTAGCGTACTTTTCATTGCCAAGTCAGCGCCCGCTCACACCGCCCTGGCTGCCGCAAAGTCTTCAGCAACAGAAAAAATTCAATGGACGCAATTCGAAGATCCCTTCGAGCACGCCTTCACCGTCGAAGTGCCTCAGGGCTGGACCGTTAAAGGCGGCCTTTTCCGGTTTGGCTACAGCGACGAGCGGCCCATGGTCGATATCACTTCGCCCGACGGCAAAATCAACCTCCGCCTCGGCGACGTCTCCATCCCCTCCTACACCGTTCCCAGCCAGAACCACGTACGCGAAGGTGAAGTTTACGATCTGGGCGCTCAGGCGCAGCTCATCGTCGCCCGCTATCGCACCGGCCCTGAATTCGCCATCCTTTATTCACACGTCCGCTTCTATCAAACCTGCCAGGGTCCTACCGCGGACGCCACCGACGTCGGCGGTTCCATACCCGATTATCTGCCTGGCCTCGATACCGAGGAAAAATCCTCCGTTGGCCAAATTGCCTACCACTGCGAAACGAAAGAGGGGCCCAAGGTCGCTTACGTCTACGCCAAAACCGCACTGAACCAAGGCATCTGGCAGGCGCCTACCATGGTCAGCTTTATCGCCCCCGCGAGTGACGCCGCGCTTGCCAAAAGCGCCTTAAATCACTGCGCCCAGACCTTCCATATTTCTCCCCAATGGCTCGAGTATCAGAAAAAAATGGACGCTGAAGGCTTGCAATATCAACGCATGCGCCAGCAACAACGCCGCGCAGCCATTGCTCAGCAAGTCCAGCAGTTCGAAGCGAAAATGCGCGCTATGCAGGATCAGGTCAACGCTTTCGAACGCCATCAGCAAGCTCAGGCCGCGCAGGTCGAAAGTTTCACTCAGGCATTGCGAGGCGTAACGCCGACCATCGATCCGATGACTGGCGAGGCCAGGGAAGTTTGGACTGGTCCGAAGAGCGGTTATTGGACCAACGGGGCGGGCGACGTCGTGAATTCAACGAATATGCCTGCTCCCGGCTACTATCAGCTCGACACACCCCACCAGTAAGCATCCGGCCACGAAGGGCACAGGGCCAAACGAAGGTTGCGCGTGCAGCTCAGCGATCTTCGTGCGTCACGATGTGCACATCCACTGCAGGGGCCTTGCGTAGAAAACGCCGAAAAGCCGCCAGATAAGAAAGCTCATGCCATCCCGTCGCGGCTGAACGCCCAAAAATCACCTGTGTAATGCGCTTTTCTCGCGCCAAATCTGCAATCGCATCGGGCACGTTCGTGGACTTCAGCCGTATCACCTTCGCGCCTAAATCCTCCGCGAATCGAATATTCGCCTCCAGCAACTTCTGGTCGCCAATCTGATCCTCGTGCCCTGTGTCCACATGCACCACGTACAGCTCCGCATCCAGCCGCCGCGCCATCCGCGCTCCACGCGCGATCAAATACTGCGCAGCCACATTCGAGGTGATACATACCGCCAGCCTTTCGCGAACTCCCCAATTCGCCTCAATATCCTTTGCGATCATGTACGATTCGAGGCTTCGATCTACATGATCCGCCACCTGTCGCAGGGCCAGCTCTCGCAAAGCGATCAAATTCCCGCGTCGAAAGAAATTCTCCAGCGATTGCCTGACCTTCTCCCGCGAATAAATGTCCCCGCGCTCCATCCGGTTTTGCAGCGCTTCCGGCGTCAAGTCCACCATCACCGTTTCATTGGCCATCATCGGCACCCAATCCGGCACCGTTTCGCGAATCGTGACGCCGGTAATGTTCCGCACTGTCGGCGCCAGACTTTCCACGTGTTGGATATTCAGCGTCGATAGCACATCGATCTTCGCCGCGAGCAATTCCTGCACGTCCTCATAGCGCTTCCTATGCTTGCTACCCGGAATATTCGTATGCGCCAGCTCATCCACCAGCACGACCGCCGGCTTGCGTGCCAATATCGCGTCCACATCCATATCTTCGAAAATGGTTCCCTTGTATTCGATCTTCCGCCGAGGCACAGACTCGAGCTCCGGCATCAAGCTCATCACTCCCGCACGCCCATGCGTCTCAATGATTCCAATCACCACATCTTCGCCGCGGCTCCTTCGTCGAATCCCTTCGCTCAGCATGCTGTACGTCTTGCCCACCCCCGGCGCATACCCGAGGAACAGCTTGAACGTGCCTTTCCCCGTCGTTGGCGGCGAGACCTTCTCCAGCCAATCCTCAGGCTTCTTTGCAGTTTTCGAGGGCATCGTCACGGGCTTACCCAACTGGAAATTAGCTGCGCTAGAATACCCGCGTGCGTCGGCAACTCCCGTTTCGCGTCATTCAGGTCGTCACCACTCTCGCCATCGTCCTCGGCATCACTGTTTTTTACCTTCGCGTTTTTCCAGTAAATCAAACCACTGTGGCCTTGAGCTTCCTGCTCGCGATTCTAGCAGTTTCAGTCTTTTGGGGATTTGCGGTGGCCGCCTTCATGTCGGTCGCCGCAATGCTCGCTTTCAATTATTTCTTTCTTCCGCCAATCGGCACTTTCACCATTGCCGATCCCCAAAACTGGATGGCCCTCTTCGCCTTTCTCGCCACCGCGCTTATCACCAGCCGCCTCGCCACCCGTGTGCGCCACGAAGCCGACGCGGCCGAGCAGCGCCGCCGCGAAGTCGAACGTCTTTACGCCTTCAGCCAGCGCATGCTCGTCTCGGGAAACGTCATTCAACTCCTCAACGCCATCCCCAATCACATCGTCGAGACCTTCGAAGTTGGCGCTGCCGCGCTTTACCTCGATAGCAAACAAAAGTTTTACCGTTCCGGCGGCGCCGCTCACTTCAACGACGAAGAGCTCAAAATGGCCATGGTTCGCGGCGAGCCGCTGCGCGACGCGAATCGCAGCCTCTCCTTCATTCCCGTTCGCATGGGCGCCCGTCCTATCGGCAGCCTGGCCATTTCCGGCCGCCTGCTCTCCTGCGAGACTCTCGAGGCCCTCGGCTCTATGATCGCCATCGCCTTCGAACGCGCCCGCGCCGTCGAGGACCTGGGTAAAGCCGAAGCTGCCAGGGAAGGGGAGCAGCTCAAATCCGCGCTGCTCGACTCCGTCACTCACGACTTCCGCACTCCGCTCACTTCCATCAAAGTTTCGGTCACTAGCCTTCTTTCCAGCCCCGAGGCCAACAATAGCAAGCCTCACGAACTTCTCACCATCATCGACGAGGAGTGCGACCGCCTGAATCAACTCGTCGGCGACGCCGCGGAAATGGCCCGCCTCGACGCCGGTGAATTCGAATTGCATTTCGCACCCGCTTCGATCTCTGACATCGTCACCGCAGCGCTAGCTCAAACCAAAAATCTCCTCGGATCCCGCCCCGTGCGCGTCCAAATCGCTCGCGACCTGCCCCCAATCGACGTCGACTTCGACCGCATCAAAGACGTTCTCGCCCGCCTGATCGAAAATGCCGACGCCTACTCACCAAAGGACCGCCCCATCACCATCTCCGCTGAAGTCAGCGGCGACACTCTCGTCACTAGCGTCGCCGACCGCGGCCCTGGCATCGAGGAAATGGAGTTGGGCCTGATCTTCGATAAGTTTTACCGCGGCAAAGATCAGCGCTACCTCGTTCACGGCACCGGGATGGGCCTTCCCATCGCCAAAGCCATCGCCACCGCTCATGGCGGCACTGTCAACGTCGTCAGCCAGCCCAATCACGGCTCGGTTTTTTCCGTTGTGCTCCCGCTGGCCAAGGTGCGAGGCACAGCGCGATGAAGTCCGCCACCATTCTGGTTGTCGACGACGAACCGCAAATTCGCCGAGTGATGCGCGCCACTCTCACCGACAAGGGTTACCCAGTCATCGAGGCGCGCGACGGCCAGGAAGCCATCGATAAATTCCGCAACGAACGTCCCGACCTGATCCTCCTCGACATGAACATGCCCGGCATGAACGGCCTCCAGGTCTGCCACGAAATTCGCGCGCTCTCCCAAGTCCCCATCATCATGCTTACCGTTCGCAACGCCGAAAAAGACAAAGTCCGCGCTCTCGACGCTGGCGCGGACGATTACGTGGTCAAGCCTTTTGGCATTCAAGAACTTCTCGCCCGCATCAATGCCGTTTTGCGCCGCACCACCGACGAGAGCATGGAAGCCGTCTACACCTCGCCTGAACTAACTCTCGATTTCGATAAACGCCAGATTATTGTGAGGGGCAGGGAAGTGCACTTCACCCCGAAGGAATTCGAAGTTCTCAAATATCTCGTCGCCAGTCACGGCAAGCCCATTTCTCACCGCAAATTGCTGCAAGCTGTCTGGGGTCCCGAATACGGAGACGAAACCGAATCCCTTCGTGTCGTGGTGAATCAGCTCCGCAAAAAAATCGAAATCGATTCATCCAAGCCCAAATACATCCAAACTGAGCCTTGGATCGGCTACCGCTTTAACCTGCTCGCCGGCGAAGGCGCCACGGGCGAAGTTTCCGCGGACGAAAAATCCAAAGCTCGAAATGGAAAAGATTCCCAAGCCAACTTCGATTAGCCGCCATTACCCCCTTTATCACTTGGTCGAGTGCGTAGGCCATTTCTCATCCAGCGCTAAGTTCAATTCCAGAACATTCACCCTTGGTTCACCGAGAAAACCTAGCTCTCGCTTCCGCGTGTGCGTTCCCACCAGCGCCGCAACATCCGCCTCGCTCGCGTGCCGTTCCTTCGCCACTCGCGGAATCTGAAAATTCGCCGCTGCCGGCGAAATATCTGGATCCAATCCCGACCCTGACGCCGTCACCATGTCGACCGGCACAGCTGCGCCCGGATTTTCCGCTCTCGCCTCCACCACACTTCCGTTCACGCGTTCGATCAATGCCTTGTTTGTAGGTCCATAGTTCGATCCGCCGCTCGACATTCCGTCGTACCCCGTCCCCGGCGTCGCCGGCCGCGAATGAAAATATCCGGCTCCGTTAAATTCCTGCCCGATAATTCGCGAGCCCACCACCCGGCCTCCGCGCTCAATCAATTGCCCATTCGCGCGATCCCTAAACAAAACCTGCGCCAGCCCCGTAACCACCAACGGATAAATCAATCCAAATAACACCGTGGTTACCAGTGTGAAGAGCACCGCAATCATCAGATTCTTTTTCATAGCCTGTGCGAACTCCTACACAATCCCCTACACAATCCGCATGCTCGTCAGCAGCAAATCGATCAACTTAATGCCAATAAACGGCGCGACAATCCCGCCCACTCCATAGATCAGCAGGTTTCGCTGCAGCAGCGCTGCCGCGCCAAGTGGCCGGTAGCGCACCCCTCGCAGCGCCAGCGGAATCAGCGCCACGATAATCAGCGCGTTGAAAATCACCGCCGACAAAATTGCCGACTCCGGCGTCTTCAAATGCATCACGTTAAGCACTTCGAGGACAGGAAACGCCCCCGCAAACATCGCCGGAATAATCGCAAAATACTTCGCCACGTCATTCGCCACCGAAAATGTTGTTAGCGCTCCGCGCGTAATTAGAAGCTGCTTCCCGATCTCCACAATTTCAATCAGCTTGGTCGGATTCGAATCCAGATCCACCATGTTTCCGGCCTCCTTCGCTGCCTGCGTGCCGGTATTCATGGCCACGCCAACGTCCGCCTGCGCCAGCGCCGGCGCATCGTTGGTCCCGTCTCCCGTCATCGCCACCAATTTGCCCTTGCCTTGCTCCTTACGAATCAAATCCATCTTGTCTTCCGGCTTCGCCTCCGCCAGAAAATCGTCAACGCCGGCCTGCTTCGCAATCGCCGCCGCGGTCAGTGGATTGTCGCCGGTGATCATCATCGTGCGAATGCCCATCGCTCGTAGATGATCGAAACGCTCCTTCATCCCGCCCTTCACTATGTCCGTCAACGCAATCGCACCCAACAACCGCCGGTTTTCCGCCACCAGCAGGGGCGTTCCTCCCGCCGCCGAAATTCCTTCCACCTGCGCCTTCATAGCGTTCCCGGCGAGGTCCCCATTCATGCCCACAAAATCGATGATCGCCCTTGGCGCGCCTTTGCGAATCTCTCGTCCGTCAATATCCACGCCCGACATCCGCGTATGCGCGGAGAAGGGAATGAAAGTCACGTCGCGCGATGAAAAGTCCCGCCCGCGCAAATTGAACCGGTCCTTTGCGAGCACCACGATCGAGCGCCCCTCCGGCGTCTCATCTGCCAGCGACGAAATCTGTGCCGCATCCGCCAGATAGCTCTCTTCAACTCCAGGTGCGGGGAAAAAGTGCGTCGCCGCTCGATTCCCCAGCGTGATCGTCCCCGTTTTATCCAGCAGCAGCACATCCACGTCGCCCGCTGCCTCCACCGCCCGCCCCGACATCGCAATCACATTTCGCTGAATCAGCCGGTCCATTCCCGCAATTCCAATCGCCGACAGCAATCCGCCGATCGTCGTGGGAATTAAGCACACCAGCAGCGAAACCAGCACAAAAATGTCCTGCGGCGCTCCCGAATAAACCGCGAACGGCTGTAGCGTCACGACCGCCAGCAGAAAAATAATCGTCAATCCCGCGAGCAAAATATTCAACGCGATTTCATTCGGCGTTTTCTGCCGCGCCGCGCCTTCTACCAAATGAATCATCCGGTCCAAAAACGTTTCGCCCGGGTTCGAAGTAATCCTTAGCTTAATCTCGTCCGACAGCACCTTCGTCCCACCCGTCACCGCCGACCTGTCGCCGCCCGACTCGCGAATCACCGGCGCCGATTCTCCCGTAATCGCCGATTCATCCACCGATGCCACGCCTTCAATCACTTCGCCGTCGCCGGGAATGAATTCGCAGGCCCTGACTACCACAATGTCCCCAGACTTCAGCTTCGAGCTGGCCACCACCTCCGTCGATCCATCCAGCAGCAGCCGATTCGCCTGCGTTTCCGCGCGAGCCTTTCGCAGGGTCTCCGCCTGCGCCTTTCCTCGCCCCTCCGCCATTGCCTCCGCAAAATTCGCGAACACCGCCGTAAACCACAGCCACAACGTAATCTGCAGCCCGAACGCAAAATGTCCGGTGTGGCGCCACGCATTCCATCCGAGTTGTAGCGTCGTCAGCGCCGCCCCCACCTCGACCACAAACATCACCGGGTTCTTAATCATCGCCGCCGGGTTCAACTTTCGAAACGAATCGACCGTGGCATTGATCAAAATCGTCTTGTCTGCCAGCGACTTCCTTCGGCTTTGTGCGATCGGATCCATGTAGACCTACATACCCACCGAAATCAAAAACTTCTCCCCGCATGCATTAGCAAATGCTCCAAAATCGGCCCTAAACTAAGCGACGGAAAGAAAGTCAGCGCGCCCACGATCAAAATCGTCGAGACCAGCAAGCCCGTGAACAATCCGCCGGTCACAGGAAACGTCCCCGCCGATTGAGGAATAATCTTTTTCTGCGCCAGGTTGCCGGCCATCGCCAAAATCGGGATCACCATCAAAAATCGCCCAAATAGCTGCGCCATAGCCGTCGACGTGTTCCACCACATCGTGTTCGCATTCAATCCCGCAAACGCCGACCCGTTATTTCCCGTCGACGACGTATACGCATACAAAATCTGCGATAGGCCGTGCGGCCCGGGGTTAGAAATCGACGACGCCCCAAATGGCTTGACCACCGCGATCGCCGAAAATCCCAAAATCGTCAGTGTCAACACCAGCACCGCCAGCATCGCCATCTTTACGTCGTACGACTCGACCTTCTTGCCCAAATATTCCGGCGTCCGCCCAACCATCAGTCCCGCAATAAACACCGCCAGAATCACGAACACCACAATTCCGTAAAGCCCCGCCCCGACCCCGCCAAACACCACTTCTCCCAGCATTATGTTGATCAGCGGCATCATGCCGCCGAGAGGCGTGTACGAATCGTGCGCGCTGTTTACCGCGCCGCAGCTCGCATCCGTCGTTATCGTGGCGAAAAGTGTCGAATCGGCGATCCCAAATCGAACTTCCTTTCCTTCCATGTTGCCGCCGGCTTGAAACGAACTGGCCTTTTGATCGGCATGTGCCAGTAGGGGATTGCCCTTTGCCTCGGCCCAATACGTCGTCCCACACACAGCAAAAAATAGAATCGCCATCGCGCCAAAGAGCGCCCAGCCATGTCGCTGCGAACCGGCCATCCGCCCCAGCATGTACGTCAGCCCTGCCGGAATCGCAAAAATCAGCAGCATCTCGAAAAGGTTTGTCAGCGGCGTCGGATTCTCAAAAGGGTGCGCGCTGTTCGCGTTGAAAAATCCGCCGCCATTTGTCCCAAATTCCTTAATCACTTCCTGCGACGCCACCGGGCCCATCGGAATCGTCTGCTGCGTCACCTGCTGCGTCGACGTTTTGCCATCCGCGCCAGTGACCTGCGCCGAATACGGCTGAATCAGCGACGCCGTCGAGTACGGCCTCAAGCTCTGCACCACTCCCTGCGACACCAGAAAGAGCGAACCCACCACGCACACTGGCAACAGCACCCACAGCAGCGCCCGCGTCGTATCCACCCAAAAATTTCCCAGCTTGTCCGTTTCTTTTCGCGCGATTCCGCGAATCACCGCCACCGCCAGCGCAATCCCCACCGCCGCCGAAGCAAAATTGTGATAAGCCAGCCCCGCCATCTGCGTCAGATAACTCATCGTCGATTCGCCTGAATACGCCTGCCAGTTTGTATTCGTGGTGAACGACGCTGCCGTGCCAAACGCCAGCCCCGGCTCCAAATTCCCCAATTTCTGCGGGTTGAACGCCAGCCATTTTTGCGTCCGCTCGATCAAGTACAGCAGCACCATCGAAACGCCGCTGAACAGCAGCATCGAAATGGCGTATTCGCTCCACTTCATTTGGCGCGTTTCATCCACGCCCGTAAACCGGTAGATGAGCCGTTCCACGGGCCGCAGCAAAAAATCGAGAAAAGTCTTCTCGCCGCCGAATACCCTGGTCATAAATACGCCCAGCGGTTTCGTAATCAGCAAAATCGCCGCGAAAAACACGCCGATTTGAAACCACCCATTTGCCGTCATTTTTAGAAATCCTCAGCCTTCAAAAGTGCGTACAGAAGGTAGGCGCCGATCAGCACACAGATGGCGAGCAAAAACGCATTATCGGCGCCCATTTTTGGCTCCCGGTAGCTTGGCCTTTTTCAGTTCTGGGTCGGCGATGGCGCGCAGGCGGTCGCATCCGTGGACGTACAAAATCGCCACCGCAAAAAAGACCGCAGTGGCCGCAATAAAAATTAGATCAAGCATTTCGCCCGATCCTGGCCCCTGCGCAGTGAAAAAGTCATGAGGGGTTTGTGAGGAATTTGTTAGCGAGCCGCTAACTCATACCGAATTGGCAGGTTAATCGGTAATGCGGAATGTCAAATGGCAGGGAATTAGCAGGCGGCTAGAGATTGAGCCACCGCTGCACACCTGTCGAACCAACCGCTGCTCTTTACGCCTCGCCTCGCGCCTTACCAAGCCGAACCAGAGCCGCGGCAATTCCGCCCGGCTTCGATTCTTCGCCTTTTCGCGCCGGCCACCCTTCGCGCTGCCGCGACCTATCCCCGTCGCTCTGCTCGGTCTGGTCGTGCCACAAAATTTGCTGCGTCGGAAACGGCATATCGATCCCATTTTCAGTGAGCGCGTTCTTCACCAAACTAATCACCCGGTCCTTCGTCTGCATAACTGTTTTTCGATCCGGCTTGGTCCACCACCAGACGCGCAATTTCACACTGTAATCCGCCAGATCCACCGTCAACACCTCCGGCGCCGGCTCCGCCAGTACTTCCTTCGCCTGCTTCACCGACTCCAGGATAATCGTCTTGGCCTTCTCAACATCGTCGCCGAACCCGACGCCCACGTCGTATTCCGATCGCCGTTTTTCGAACGCCGTATTCACCGTCAGCGAATTCGTGAAGAGATCACTGTTCGGGATCACCACGCGCCTTCCGTCGTAAGTCTTGATCAACGTCGCGCGCGCCTGAATGTCCTCCACGGTGCCTTCGAAATTCGTAATCACAATCTGATCGCCCACATGGAAAGGCTCGTGCAACAGCAGCAAAATACCTGCCAAAAAGTTCTGCAAAATATCGCGAAAAGCGAAGCCAATCGCCACGCCGCCCACACCCAGCAATTTCACAATGTCGCCGGCCTGAAACGATGGTGCAATGATCGAAATCGCGATCAGCATCCCGATCAGCACCACCACTGCTTGCGTAATTCGTCCCAGCAGCAGCCCCAGGTTTCCGCTTCGGGCGCGGTATCGCGTCACCCGCTGCACCACTGTCTTGCTCGCCGAAGCGACGAAAATAAAAATCACAAACACTACAATCGCGAGAATGATATTCGGCAGCAGAGAAATGAATTGATTGATGATTCGGCTGCCGCTTCTCCATGCATTGGAAATATCGATTGGCATTGGGGATCCTCGTCCGCTAGAGAATGGTCGCGCCCATGAACCTCGTCACTACAAAAGTCGTTGCAATAACTTTAAGATGCGACACATTGCGATTGAGGTCATGTTTTCCACGGAGGTCACAGCGCGTCGTCAGTTGCTGTGCTAATCTTCCACCGTGGTGAAGCGACTCCTATCTGCGGCCGCTGTCTTAGCGCTTCTCGCCAATCCCATTTCCATCTGGGCTCAGGCCGGCGCTTGCATGCAGCTCTGCCTTGAGTCCTGCAATAAGCAAATGATGGCCGTGCACAATCGCGCGGCTAACACGCCCAACTCCGCGCCCCACGTCGCGTCATCCAGGGCGCCCGAAACTCATCACGCGCACTGCGATGGTAATCACCCAGCTACCGCCGAAATCCACGTCACTACGCCGGCTGCTTCAACAAACACGCAAACTCACCAACCCGCGAAACTCTGCCACGCCTCGCTGGCTCATCCATCTCATAGTCAGGTGCCTGTGGCGCCATGCTGTCAGTCCACTCACGACACCCACGTCATGGACACTGGAGTCAGCCCGGCTCTGCTGATCGCTCTTTTGCCGGAAAATTTTGCGCTCGCGCAGCTCCATGCCGTTAGGCAGCGCGTGCCCCTCGAATCCTCCGCTCGCGCTCTCTTCGTTTCCTCTCCGCCGTTCGAACCGCCTCGAAGCTAACCGCACTTCCTTTCAATCCCCAATTCCAAAAAGGAGATTTATGCGGAAGCTTCGTGTATCGCAGTCGCTTTTTGCCGTGCCCCTTGCGCTTCTACTTGGTATCAGCCTGCTTTGTCTCGCAGCCGCACCCGCCTGGGCCACGCTCAACGGTAGCGTTCGAGGTGTCGTCCACGATCCACAGCATCGTCCCATCGCAGGTGCCGCGGTCGTTCTAAAGGCCGCGAATTCCGATTTCACTTTGCAAACTCAAACCAATCAAGACGGAGAATTTCGCCTCGATGTCGTTCCCATCGGCGATTACTCCATCACCGTTTCGCAGTCGGGCTTTCAAAGCGCTGCGCAAACCATCACCGTGGTTTCCGGCGACGTCCCAGTTCTGCATTACGAACTAGCCCTCGCTTCCACTTCGCAGTCCGTCACCGTTTACGAAGAGGGAAATCCAGTCGTTCCACAGTCCGCGACGCCGACCACCCTCATCAGCCGCGAGGAAATCACCGAAACTCCGGGCGCCGACCGTACCAATAGCCTCGCCCTGATAACCAACTACGTTCCAGGCAGCTACTTCACGCACGATCAGCTCCACGTGCGTGGCGGCCACCAGACTTCATGGCTCGTCGATGGCGTGCCGATTCCTAATACCAATATCGCCAGCAACATCGGCCCGCAGGTCGATCCTCGAGACATCGATTACCTCGAAGCCCAGCGCGGTAGCTACGCCGCCGACTACGGCGATCGTACCTATGGCGTCTTTGACGCGGCTCCGCGCACCGGCTTCGAGCGCAATAACGAAGGTGAAGTAATCCTCACCGCCGGCAATTTCTTCCAATCCGACGACCAAATAAATCTTGGCGGGCACACCGAACGTTTCGGCTACTACGTCAGCGTGCATGGCAATCGCAGCGACTTGGGTTTACAAACACCCACCTCGGCCGTCGTTCACGATGCCGACAATGGTCTAGGCATGTTCGGTTCATTTATTTTCAACGCCAATCCCGACAACCAACTACGGCTCGTTACTTCCACGCGCCGCGACTATTACCAAATCCCTTTCGCGCCGGGCGAACCCGATAGCGACGGCCTCCGCGACGCGGAAGCAGAGACCGATTCGTACACTGCATTTTCCTGGCTCCGCACCTTTTCGCCCGGGCTCACCCTAACCGTTTCACCGTTCTATCACTACAATCGCGCTCACTACCAAGCCTCGCCCAATGACTTTCCCATCGCTGCCGACGACGATCACTCTTCCACTTATGCTGGCGGTCAGGCGACTCTCGCTTACGTGGCGGGCAAAAATAACCTTCGCGTTGGCATGTACGGATTCGGTCAGGTCGACAATCAAACCTTCGGCTTGCTTTTCAACGACCACAGCGCCACAAATTTCAATCAGATCGAATCCATCGACGGCAGCCTCCAAGCGCTCTTCCTTGAGGATCAGTACAAGGTAACTTCGTGGCTGACCCTCAACGCCGGCGTTCGCCAAACTCACTTTTCAGGCGCGCTGGTGGAGAACAATACCAGTCCGCGATTTGGTATCGCCGCTCGCGTGCCCCAGCTCAATTGGACCTTCCGCGCTTTCTACGGCCATTTCTATCAACCGCCGCCTCTGATTACCGCGTCAGGTCCGCTGCTCACTTTTGTCACCAGTCAAAATCTCGCTTTCATTCCGCTGCGCGGCGAGCGCGACGAGGAGAGTCAGTTCGGCGTCACCATTCCCTGGAGACGCTGGGCCCTCGATATCGACACCTTTAAGACCCGCGCCACCAATTTCTTTGACCACAATAATGTCGGCGATTCCAACATCTTTTTCCCTCTCACGATCGATGGTGCTTTGATTCGTGGCTGGGAAGTCACTCTTCACTCACCGCGCATCTACAAACGTGGCGAGCTCTACGTCACCTATTCCAATCAAATCGCACAAGGCGAAGGCGCCATCAATGGCGGCCTCACCGATTTTGAGCCGCCCGAGGGTCGTTTCCTCCTCGATCACGATCAGCGCAACACCTTACACATCGGCGGGAATATCACCATGCCCTGGAGAAGTTACGCGTCCACCGACATCTACTACGCGTCGGGCTTCGCCAATGGTGATCCGCCTCCCAACCACCTTCAGACCCACACCACTTTCGATCTTTCGTTGGGGAAAAACTTCGGCGAACGGTGGAGCGTTTCCGCTACTGGTCTAAACGTGGCCAACCGGCGCGTGCTGCTCGATAACAGCCTTACCTTCGGCGGCACGCACTTTCTCAACCCGCGCGAAATCTACGTGCAGATTCGCTATAAATTCAAATATTGAGGAAGAAAACTAAGCAGCAACCCACAGAAGAATCACAGGAAAGTTTCGAGCCGATCCGCGCGAACGCGAAAATCTCAGCGCTTATTTTTGAGATAGCGCTCGCGCGCTTCGCTCGCCGCTTTCAACGCTGCCTTCGCCTTCAGCCATCCTGAAATTTCCGTTTTCTTGCCTTCCAAATCCTTATAAACGGTAAAAAAGTGCTCAATTTCCTTCCGCATATGCGGAAAAACGTCGTCCACGTCCTTCACCTGGTCGTAGCGCGGGTCCCGATCCGGTACGGCAAAGATTTTTGTGTCCCGCTCGCGTTGGTCCACCATCTTTAGCAGTCCCACTGGCCGCACTTCCAGCAAGCACCCGCAAAAACTCGGCTGCTCCACCCAAACCAGAATATCCAGCGGGTCGCCATCCTCCGCCAGGGTCCCCGGAATAAATCCATAATCGCCCGGATAGTGAATCGGCGAATAAAGCGCCCGGTCGAGCCGAAAAATTCCCAGTTCCTTGTCATATTCATACTTGTGCGTCGAGCCTTTTGGAATCTCCACAATCATCCGCGCAATCTTAGGAAAGTCTTTCCCGGGATCGATATCAGTAAGGTTCTGGTTCATCGGCGACTCGCATCCTCACTTGGCTGCGGGGCAGAAAACAGGTCCAATTGCCGCTTTCGCGTCGGAGCAGGTTTCACTTCGCGCCTGGCCTCGCGCCGTTCCCGCGCATCATCAAAAACGCTTCTCCCGCCCAGCGATTTCGAAATTGCAAATTCATGCGCCACCACATCTGAAAAATTGGCCCGCGGCGCAAACTTGTTCTCCACCATTCGCGTAAACTTATCCAGCCGCTGAAATCCTTCCAGCTTTTGCGATCGCTCTAGCCGCGCCGCCTCCAAACCGCGCCGCAGCACCCCAATCGTCTCGTCGTACGTCTTCAACGGCACCGGAAACGGATGCCGGTCCTTGCCGCCATGCGCGAAAGAAAACCGCGCCGGATCGGAAAATCGCGTCGGCGCGCCGTGAACCACCTCCGCAATCAGCGCTAGCGATTGCAGCGTCCGCGGTCCCAAATTCTCAAGCAGCAGCAGCGAAGCAAAATCGTGAAACTCGCGCCGGTACGCCACCGCCAGCACCGCTCCCAGCCGCTTCAGGTCCACGTTCTCAGGCCGCACCTCATGATGACTCGGCATCACCAGCTTCGTGCACTCCGCCAGTGTCGACTCGGGATCCTCGCGCACGATCGAAAGCATCGCATCCTGCGCCGGCTTCGCCTGCGCATCCACCAGATTCATAATCTCGCCCTGCGAATCTCCCACAATCGCGCTGTGCGGATTCGCCGTAAAATCCCGCACGTTCGCTGAATGCCAGTGGTATCGCCTCGCCGTCCTGCTCGCTTCATTCATGCCTTGCTGCACCACCGCCCACTCGCCTTCCGTGGTCACCACAAAGCTGTGCAGATAGAGTTGAAATCCATCCGCCACCGCATTGTTATCGATCTTCGCGGTCAACTTGCTGGTTCGCACCAGTGATTCCGCCTCGCGATTCTCGCTCTCGCCAAATGCCAGTAGCTCCGCCGGAGTCGCCCTCGAATGCGACCCACGGCCGCCACACACATAAATTCCCAGTTCCTTCGCCCGTGGATTCAGCCCGCGCTTCAGCGAGCCCATTACCGACGTCGTAATCCCGGACGAATGCCAATCCATCCCCATCACCGACCCAAAAGCCTGAAACCAGAATGGGTCGCTCAGCCTGCTCAGAAACTCGCTTCGCCCATAGTTGACGACCACCGACTCGGCAATCGCCGTCCCCAGCGTGGTCATCCGTTCCGCCAGCCACGTTGGAACGCGCCCGCCATGCAAAGGTAGGTCGGCTACTCCGGATCGCTTCATCGTAATTTCATTCTACGCTTCGCTTCGCGTGACACGAAAGCCCCTCGGACCATCACGAAAGTAGCCAAAACAACAGACCGCGCAGCGTAAGGCAATCTTCACCATCCTTTACAGGATGCTGCCGATGGTTCGACCATCATCTCCGTTGGAATATTCAGCCTGGCCGAAGCCTCGAAACTCCGCACGCGCTTCGCATCTAGCCGAAGCTTTTGCCTGGAGGGCTACCGTGGAACAACTTCTTCCCCGCATCGATCGACGAATCCCAGTCTCAGAGAAATGGGCCTGCACAATCGCTGGTGGCCTCTCGCTATTCTGGGGCTTAAAGCGCAGGGGATTCTTCGGCAGCCTGCTCTCGCTCGTCGGAGTTGAGCTGCTCACCTACGGCATTTCTGGCCATCACACGCACGAACTTCTGGGCATTCAAACCAAAGATCCAGTTTCAAAGCGCCGCATTCCATTCCAATCTGGGATCCAGGTCGAGCATTCCATTTCGATCAACGCGCCGATCGATAAGGTCTACAGCTATTTTCGCGATTTCCAAAACCTGCCTCATTTCATGCGCAATATCAGAAGCGTTAAGGTCGTCGATAAAACTCATTCACATTGGTCAGCTCGCGGCCCATTGGGTACAGCCATCGAATGGGACGCCGAAATCATTACCGACGAGCCCAATAAACTGATTTCGTGGCGCTCCACCAATTCACCCGATATCGAAAGCGCAGGCTCAGTTCATTTCCAGGAATCTTCCAGCGGCCGCGGAACAACCATGCGCGTCGAGCTCCAATATCTGCCTCCCGCCGGCGCCGTGGGCGCAGCGATCGCCAGGCTATTTGGCGAAGAGCCCGAGATTCAACTGAAGAATGATCTGCGCCGCTTCAGGCAGCAGCTTGAGGAGAAATACCGTGCGCGCACTGCCGAGAGCGACTTCGAGCGCACCTTCCAGAGTCGCGAGCCCGCCCCGCCGAGCCAAAGCCTTGAGCCCCGCCGCGAGGAACCTCAGCAACCGAACGGCCCCGAAAAGGCCCGCGGCGCCTCCGCCAACTAGCCGGAAACGCTTCGACCGCAGGTTCGCCGACGACCACCCGTTCAACCTGTTCTAGTGCGTCGAATCCGAACTCGTCCCCGGATTTGCATCCCGATTAGCATCCGGCTTTGCATCAGGAGTCGCCGCGGGCGCGGCCTCGGTCTGCTTCTCAAAATCAAGCGTGCACGCCCGCCCCAAAATCCCCGCGCCCTCGTCTCGCGTTCCCGTCCCCTTCGTATCGTCAAAATGCGCCTTGATGTTGTAGCTGTAATTGTTCCCCTTCATCGCAAAGACGCCGTGCGCATTGTTATGCGTCACTTTCCCCTTCGCCTCGAGCTTCGCGTTCCCGTCATCGCCAATCTTTCCCTCGATCAACAAATATCCCGGCCCGTCCGGCTCGCCATGTTGCCCGCGAAAATTCCCATCCTTGATCTCGCTCGCAAACTCCCACTTGTACGCCGGAGTCTCCCCGTGCGCCTCACACGCTAGCTTCGTCAGCCAGCTCCCATCGAATTTGCTGCCCGCCACTCCCGCGCCGGGCAGCAACATCAGCCCGCTCACAATCGCAATTTGCGCCGCTTTCCGCATTTGCATAAGTCTCTCCTCAACTAGGGAATCGCAAATAAGGTGAAGTGCTTTTCAGGGATCGCAGCGAGAAGGTCCAACCAGCTCGCACGTCAAACGTTTCGCCATAATATCGCGTTTTATCCGGGGCGCTCCATCTGCCCGCCATCAAAGATTTTCTGAACTGCGCGCTTTCCTCCCCATGCCAAACCCCATCCCCCTAGTACCACCGATGTTAACTTTTTCGCGACACTAGTAACCCTTTGACAAACGCGCATCAACTCCCGCGCAATGGACAGAAATTGTCCGCTGTATGCTTTTTGCCACCAGCCAAGCTACTGGGGGAAACGTGTCACAGACTTCAACAGCAAATCATTCTCGTCCCGCGCGCCGCAGCACGCGGCTCGATCACTCGGTACCTGTCACTGTGGTGGGTGTAGATAGCTCTCGCGGTCCTTATCGCGAGGAAGTATCCACCTCCATCATTAGCTGCCACGGGTGCAAATACGACTCGAAATACGAGGTCCTCGACAATTCGGTCGTGGTCTTGGAGCTCACGCCTGACGACGGCGACTCCAAGCCGATCACCACGCGTGGCCGCGTAAAGTTTGCTCGCCGCCCCGCGCAGGCCGGCGGCCTTTTCCAGACCGCCATCGAATTCGACCAGCCTGCAAACCTTTGGCATCTCGAAGTTGCGCCCAAAGACTGGCAGCCATTTGAGGAAGCCCCTGCTGCCTCCGATCTTGATCATGGCAGCGTCTCTAGCCAGGCTCAGGCCACCGCGGCCGCCCCCGCAAAGACCAAGCCTTTCGCAGTTCCGCGCCCCGAAATCGTCGAGCACGCGCATCCGGCAAACGAGTCCAGGCGCGCCGCCGAACTTTATAAGGAAGCTCATACGGAAGTTCATAAAGATGTTCATAAAGATGTTCACAAGCCAAGCGGCGCTCATGTCGCGTCCACTTTGCCTACTCCGCCCGTTCCTTCCACCACTCGGCCCGTCGGCCACGTGATGAATGAATTCCAGGAACAGATGGAGAAAATGCTCTCCGAAGCGGCCGTTGCAGCCGTTCGTGAACGCGCCGGCTCCACGCTTGCCGAAGCTCGCACCATGCTTCACGACGAGGCCCGTCACGCCGTCGCCGTCGCCGCAACTTCCGAATCCCGGGTTTGGATCGAGCAGACCGTCGAGCAAATGAAGGCCGCCGGGAACGAAACTGCCCGCGGCCTACAGGAAGATTGGAATCGCAGGCTGCAAGGCTCAGTCGATCGAGCCATCGAACGCGTCGAGGAACATCGCAAGGAGATGACCCTCACCGTCGACGGCCTCACCACCAAAGCCATCGATCAATTGGCCGTAGCCATCGAAAATACGCGCCGCGAAGGCATGGATCGCATTATTTCTCGCTTGAAAGAGCAGCTCTCCCCGATCCTCGCCAGCACCAATCAGGCCGCTTCCAATTTGAATCAGCTCCGTGAAGAAACTCAGGAAGTCACTGAGCAATTCCTGGAACGCTCCACAAGCCGCATGGAGGAGTCCTACGAGCGCCTGCGTGGCCAATTCGAAAAAGCCCTCGAGAAGCGTATCGAGGCCACCCGCGAGCACCTGGAGAAACTGACCCAGGCCGCCGCAAATTCCTGTGTGAATAGCCTGCGTGAACTGACCGTCCAGCAGGAAAGCGAAGCGCGCGAGCGCCTGCAGCAATCCTTCGCGCCTCTTGCTGACACCGCCATCGCCGAATTGAGGGAACGCGCCGAACAAACCACCCATCAATTCAGCGAAGAGCTCTCCGACCGCAGCCGCGACCATCTCGAGTTTGTCGGTTCCGCGATCAGCGAAGCCGCTCGCGGCTTCTCCAAATCAGCCAGGAACGAGAAGAAGTAACAACAGAAGTACCAAAAGATCGGCTCAAGGGGCTTCATCGTGATGGAAGGCCAAACTATTTCGAGCAACGCGCCGCTGCCCGCTCCCGAATCGCGCTGCAGCATCGAATCCTGCGCCGATGCCGTCGCCGCGCAAATCGAAGCCAAGCCCATGTGCCTCGAGCACTTTTTGTCCGGCTCGGTTCGTGAGCTCGAAACCCGCAGCAACGCCATCAGGGGCCAATCCTACGACAGCGATGCCACGCAATCCTTCAAATCACTTCTCAGCGAAACAGCCAAAGAAGCCCAGCGCCTCGCCGATCATCAGGAATTTTCGCAGCACGAAACTCGGCGACGCTTGCTCGACGTCGTTTTTCGCGCCTCGCACCTGAGCCAGCAGCTTCGCCGCAGCTCTCGCGTTCCCGCTTCCATGTCCGTTTGGTTGCGCCGCGAAGATGCCGGCCGCACTTGGGAAGAAGAGACCTGGACATCCAGTATCAGCCGCCACGGTGCAGGGCTGGTCTGCCGCCATCTCGTCGAAACGGGCAGCACTTTGGTAGTTTGCAGGAAGGGAATTGGCGAACGCTCTCGCGCCCGTGTTGTCTACTGCAAATATGATGGTGACGGCCGCCGCCAGATCGGCGTCGAATTCCTCGATCGCAACGATTTCTGGGACTCCCGTTACGAAGCCAGCCTGAAAAACGCTGCCGCCACCACCTAATCAGTCCAGCGCCGCGCCGCCTTACTTATCGTCCTCGTCCTTCGGCGTCAGCATATTCACGATGCCGTTCACTCGATCGTAATTTTGATCCACAAACGTTGCGTTCTCCGCGGAGATCGATGCCGGAATCTGCTTGATGTATCCCTTCCTCTTCATCCCTACATTCGAAAAAGTGTTGATAAGCGCGTATGTCATCACCACGTATTCATGCGTGGTCGTAAATCCAGCGCTCTTGATCGCTGCCACCAGCTCCGGATGCTTTTCAATCGACTTCACGCTATTCGCGATGGTGTTTTGCTCCGACGCCTCTGCATCCTTATCCAATGAAGCCTTCAGCGCTGGATTCCCATTTACTAATTTCGTGTACGACTTCGCCGCCGCCTCAAATTTGTTCAACTTGTCCGTGGTCAGCTTGTATTCGCTGATTTCCTTCTTTTCCGTATTCTGCGCCTGAGCGTCTGCCGCCGTCCCCATCGTTCCACAAGCCAGCAGTCCCGCAACGATGACCAACGCGGGCCGAGCCTTCCGAAAGAATATGTGCATTGAGCGTGATCTCCTGATTGGTATATAGGATCAAGTTTGCGCGATCTTCAAGAATCTGGCCAGAACTTGCGGCTTCATTATAAGTAGGAAAGCTGACCCGCCAAGGCCAATCGCCGCGTGCCATCCAATCGTTGCCCTTGTACACCAGCCTCGAACAATCTCCAACAATAGTGTATTTGCCGGATTGAAAATCCGTCCCATCCAGCTTAGCCTCTTTTCTGTTCGCGCCGCGATCTGCGCGGCATCAGAGCAGCTTCGGATTCTCTAGTTCAAATTCAACTTCTACCGTTCAGGAGCGAACCATCTATGAAACTTACCTTCGCAGCCGTTTGTGCTTTGCTCGCAGCCGTCCTGTTTTTGCCGTCCTTAGCCTCAGCTCAGGATCATCCCGCCTACTTGCACGCGCTTTCCGACCTCCGCGACGCCCGCGCTCACCTCGAGCGTCCCGATGGCGGCGCTCTTCACGCCGAGGAAAGGCACGCCGTGCACGAAATCAATGACGCCATCGACATAATCAAGAAAGCGGCCATCGACGATCACAAAAATCCCAATGAACATGTCGCCGTCGATCCGCACATGCCTTGGGGCGGACGCCTTCATCAGGCTCTCGAGCTTCTCGATAAGGCCCAGCGCGACGTCTCCGAGGAAGAGGATCGCGGGCGCACTCGAGGCTTGCAGCATCGCGCTTTGCTTCACATCGACGCGGCTCGTCATCACGTCCGTGAAGCAATTGCCATCACCGAACATCGCTAGAGCCACTCAACTAGAAGGCGGGTGGCACACCCGCCCAAAGAGAGGTTTCTAGTTTCTATGGGTGCCGCACTCTTCCCTTGGGTTGGCAAGGGTGCGGTACCTGTCGACATAATCCAACTGGTGGCCTTTCCGGCCCCTTGCCATTACACTTCACCGCGTCATGGCCGCTCGCGAATCGCAACTCAACCCTCACCTCAAAGTCCTCATTCGCCGCACCGCCATTCAAAAACGCGTCCGCCAAGTCGCCCACCAAATCACCAAGGACTTCATAGGCGAACGCGTCCATCTCGTCGGCGTCCTCAAAGGTGCCTGCATCTTCCTCTCCGACCTCGCCCGCGAAATTAACCTCGAAACCTCCCTCGATTTCATCGCCGTATCCAGCTACGGCGCGCGCAAAGAAAGCTCCGGCCAGGTCCGCGTCAATAAAGACCTCGACAGCAGCATCGCTGGCCTCAACGTCATCCTGGTCGAAGACATTCTCGACACCGGTCTCACCGTAAGCTACCTTCGCCGCATCCTGCTCCAGCGCCGCCCCAAAACTTTGAAAGTTGCCGCGCTTCTCGATAAGCCTTCCCGCCGGATCATCAAAGAAATCCAGGCCGATTACGCCGGCTTTTCAATTCCCGATAAGTTCGTCGTCGGCTATGGCCTCGACTTCGCCGAAAAATATCGCAACCTAAAAGACGTCTGCGTCCTCTCCGATCCAGCCATCTCCAACCCGCCTGTTTCAAAATCCTCTAAGTCAAAGCTATAATCCTCGCCGCGCAGCCGACGCCAGTTACCTCGAAAACAAAACTAAAATGCCCACCTCGCGCCCTGAACATTCAGCCGGTTCGCCCATCCCCCTCTCCGAGCTTCCTCGCGTTTTCGACCACACTCTCCTCAAGCCCGACGCCACTCCTGCGCAAATCCAAAAACTCTGCGAGGAAGCCGTCAAGTTCAGCTTTGCCACCGTCTGCATCAACCCCTGCAACATTCCTCAAGCCAAAAAGCTCGTCTCGGGATCGCCGGTCAAGGTCTGCACTGTCATTGGCTTTCCCCTCGGCGCCAATCTCACCGCCACCAAAGTCGACGAAGCCCGTCGTTGCATCGACGCTGGCGCCGCCGAAGTCGACATGGTCATCAACATCGGCGCCCTCATCGCTGGCCATGACGCCCAGGTCGAAGCCGAAATAAGACAGGTCGTCGAAGCCAGCCACCCCGCCAACGCCCTCGTCAAAGTAATTCTCGAGACCGCACTCCTAAACGAGGACCAAAAAGTCCGCGGCGCGCGCCTCGTCAAAAATGCCGGCGCCGACTTCGTGAAAACTTCCACCGGCTTCGCCTCCGGCGGGGCCACCGTCGACGACGTTCGCCTGCTCCGCGCTACCGTCGGCCCCTCTCTCGGCGTCAAAGCCGCTGGAGGCATTCGCACCTACGAAGACGTGCAAAAAATAGTGGCCGCCGGGGCCACCCGCATCGGCTCAAGTTCCAGCGCTAAAATTATCGAAGAAGCGCGCCAGCGGCAATAATAAGTAGCTCTGAATCAATCATATACAGCCGAGCAGCACCAGAAACCCGAACGAGCGCCTCTAGCCCCTGCTATAATTTTAAGTTCCAGCTTTCTAAGTCGATCAGGACTTCTAGCAATCTAATTAGCACCCATGGAGAGCACTGCCCAGGCCGCCAAAAGGGCCACCGCCAAGCCGCACCAAGAAAACATGGACTCAGTCGATCTCAAGCCGCCCATTGACGTTTCCGCCGAAACCCTCGCGACCCTCGCCGAGATCGGCCAGGAGATCAACTCCTCGCTCAATCTCGACGAAGTTCTGGCGAAGACGGCGGAGCTCACTCGAAAATTGATCGACTTCGAAATTTTTGGCGTCTTGCTTCCCGAAGAAGGCACCAATCAACTCTATTTCCGCTTCGCCATCGGCCATCGCCCCGAAGTCGTCGAGCATTGGCGTATCCCTTGGGGGGAGGGAATCACCGGAACCGCCGCTGCAACCGGTCGTGCCGTCCGCGTCAGCGACGTCTCCAAAGATCCGCGCTACCTCAACGCGCTCGATTCCGTGCGCTCAGAGCTTGCTGTTCCCATGATGGTTGCCGGTCGCGCCGTGGGCGTTCTCGACATTTCCAGCCAGCATCTCGACTACTTCACTCTCGAGCAGCAATACATCCTCACCCTTCTCGCTACGCGCATCGCCAGCGCCGTTGAAAACGCCCGCCTCTTCGGTCGCGTTCGCAATCAGGCCGATACGCTTCTGCTCCTCAACGAAGTGGGCCGCGAAGCCAACTCCGTCCTCGATGTTCAGGAAGTCCTGCGCCGCGCTGCCGAGCTCACCAAGCGTCTCATCGACTACCAAATTTTCAGCATCCTCCTCTATGACGAAGCCGAAAAAGTCTTCCGCCATCGCGTCACCGTGAAATTCGGACAGAGCATCCAGGAAAAACATGCCGTCCCCGCCAACGAAGGAATCGTCGGCGCGGCCGCCGAGTTGAGGCGCGCCGTCCTCGTTCCCGACGTTTCTCTCGATCCGCGCTACCTGATGATCAATCCTGAGACCAAATCCGAACTTGCCGTTCCCATGCTCCACAAAAATCGCGTGATCGGCGTGCTCGACCTGGAAAGCTCGCAGGTCAACACCTTCACTCAGGATCACGTCCAGGCCCTATCCATCCTGGCGGGCAATCTTGCCGTCTCCATCGAAAACGCCCGCCTTTACGAGCAACTGGCCCGCGAAGAAGCTCGCCTCGAGCGCGATCTCAACGCCGCTCGCCGCCTCCAGGGCGCTTTGCTACCAGTCGATCCCGGTCCTGAATTTGGGCTCGACATCGCCGCCCGCGTCGTCTCCTCCCGCGAACTCTGCGGCGATATTTATGATTTTCTCCGCTATGGCCCCCAAGAATTGGCCATTGTGCTCGGTGATGTCAGCGGAAAGGGAAGCGCCGCAGCGCTTTACGGCGCCGCCGCCATCGGCATTCTGCGCAGTCTCGGCCCGCAAAAACTCGCTCCCGCCGAAATGCTCCGCGCCATGAATCAGCTCATCGTCGAGCGCCGCATCGAAGGCCGCTTCATGACCAT
Organism: uncultured Acidobacteriota bacterium; assembly: GCA_963757885.1. Taxonomy (GTDB): domain Bacteria; phylum Acidobacteriota; class Terriglobia; order Acidiferrales; family UBA7541; genus Palsa-147. Next base: position 236,832 of record CAVWSS010000002.1, read on the forward strand.
TGCCTTCGCCACCTGGCACCGCGGCCGCAAAAAACTGCGCATCGCCAACGCCGGCCAGGAACAGCCCCTCCTTTTCCACGATGGCCGGTGCGAAAAAATCAAGCTCGAGGGATTCCCCTTGGGCCTTTTCGACGAAGTCACTTACGACGAAGCCAGCCTCACCCTCGCCACCGGCGACGTTGTGCTCCTCTACTCCGACGGAATCACCGACACCCGTAATGCAGCCAACGAATTCTTCGACGCCGCGCGTCTCTGCGAATTCGTTACTCAGAATGCACAACGGTCCGCCGCCGACATTGCCGACCGCATTCTCGACGACATCGAAGCCTTCTCCGGCACCGCGCACGCCTTCGACGACCGAACCTTGGTCGTCCTCAAGGTCCTTTAGCACCGGCATGGCCGGAAAAACTTCCACCCCGTCGCTCGCCTACCTCGAAAATCAGCGCTACTTTCCCTGGCGCGGCGCCAATCGCAGTTGCGAATCCGTTCCCCTCGCACAGCTCGCCAATCGTTTCGCCAGCCCCGCCTACGTTTACTCACAATCCAGCATCACCGCTGCCTATCGCGAATACACTCGCGCCTTCCGCGGGCTTCCCACCACCATCTGCTACTCCGTAAAAGCCAATTCCAATCTCGAAATTCTCAAACTCCTCGCTCGCCTCGGCAGTGGCTTCGACATTGTCAGCGGCGGCGAGCTCTACCGCCTTCGCCACGCCGGAATTTCCGGCCAGCGCATCGTTTTTTCCGGAGTGGGTAAGACCCGCGAAGAAATTCGCGAGGCACTCCGCGAAAAAATCTTCCTCTTCAATGTCGAATCGCCCGCGGAGCTCGACGTTCTGATCAGCGAAGCCGCGCGCCTTCGCCGCCCCGCCCCTGCCGCGATCCGCATCAATCCCGACGTCCAGGCCGGCGGTCACGCTCATATCTCCACTGGCCGCCACCAGCACAAATTCGGCATGGAGTGGGCCGACGCGCGCCGCTCCTATCTCGCTCAGCAAAATTCGCCCTGGATTGCCTGGAAGGGAATCAGCGCCCACATCGGCTCGCAAATCTTCAATAAGGACGCCATCCGCCGCGCCGCGACCCGCCTCGCTGATTTTGCCGCCAGCCTTCAACGCGCCGGCATTCCCCTCACCCATATCGATTTTGGCGGCGGCCTCGGCGTCCGCTACGCCAACGAAAACCCCATCTCCATTGCTGATTACGCGCGCATCGTCATCAACGTCTTCAAGCCGCTTCGCTGCCGCCTGCTGCTTGAGCCCGGCCGTTCCATCATCGGCCCCGCTGGCGTCCTTCTCACTCGCGTCCTCTACACCAAAACAAATCGCGGCAAAAATTTCATCGTCGTCGACGCCGCCATGAACGATTTCATCCGCCCTGCTCTCTACGGTGGCGTGCATCCCATCACTCCAGCCACACGCCCTCGCACCCCGCGCAAAATAATTCGCGCAGATATTGTCGGCCCCGTCTGTGAAAGCGGCGATTGCCTCCTTCACGATTGGCCTATCGAGCAGGTTGATCCCGGTGAGCTCTTAATGCTTTGGGGAGCGGGTGCCTACGGCTTTTCGCAGGCCTCGAATTACAATTCGCGTCCGCGCGCCGCGGAAATTCTCGTTCAGGGCAGTCGCGCGCGCCTAATTAGAAAACGTGAAACTCGCAGCGACCTTATCCGCGGCGAAGACTAGAAGTTTCTGCCGGTCTTGGGTGCCCACATGCTGTTTCGGCATATGGGGTTCTTCACGTAGCTCGAGCAATCGTCATCAAAAAAAAAGCGCTGTCATTCCGAACGCGACCGGCGTTCTTTGCCGAGCGTGAGGAATCTGCTTTCTGAGGATTTCATCTCCCAATCCACTTTGCATTTGCCTTTGACGTTTCTGCGGGTACCTCACACGCATTTTGGCGCGCCATGGCGGCGCGCAGGTGAACCGCAAGGTTCACCTCCTGTAAATGACGCGCGTGGGTGAGGCGACCTTTACGCTACCGAGCCGTGGGGTTGGTTTGGGCCTTGCCGTCGCGCCCGCTTCTACCTCTCGCCCCACCTTAGCTTCTCACGCAGCACTTCAAAGTAAGTTTTTTCCCACGGTCGCACCAGCGGCACCCGAATCGGCGACTTGCTGATCGAAATTCGATCCCGCGGCTCAAGCTCAAATCCCATCTGCCCGTCCAGCGTCAAATGCACCGGCTCATCGCCGGGCGAAAACGTAATCTCAATTTTCGAATCGCCCGGCACCACCAACGGGCGATGCGTCAGCATGTGCGGACAAATCGGCGTGATCAAAAACGCGTCAATCGCCGGGTGCACAATCGGCCCGCCCGCCGCCAGTGAATACGCTGTCGATCCCGTCGGCGTAGCCACAATCAATCCATCCGCGCGATACCTTCCGATATGGCTCCCAGCCACGTGAACGTCAAAATCCATCAGGCGCGCCAGCGCCGCCTGATTCACCACCGCTTCGTTCAACGCCCGCGCCGCATGTTTTTGCGCTCCACTGCGCAAAACTTCTGCCTGCAGCATCATCCGCAAATTGATGCGGCTCTTACCGTTCAGGAAAAGCTCCAGCATCTCGTAAAGCTCGCTCAGCTTCACGCTGGTCAAAAATCCCAGCGAGCCCAAATTCACCGGCAGCATCGGCACTTCGCGGTCCGCCATCGCTCGCGCCGCCGCCAGCAGCGTCCCGTCTCCGCCGAGCACAATCACCAAATCCGAATCCGCGACTAATTTTTCAGGCGACGTCGCCTTCGCGCCCGGCCCCGCCGCCTGCGCGGCAGTTTCATCGAGCAACACTTCAATCTTGCGCCCCTCGAGCCACTCCACCAGTCCAGGCACAACTTCACCCAGATTGGCATTTCCTGGTTTGCAGAAAAGTCCCGCCCGATGAATCGAAGCTTCCGCCATGATTGAGGGGAATTGTACTAGACGCCTGAATGGCGCGCGTGCAGGAAAAATTCCACGTTTCCGTCTGCGCCAGTAATGCGGCTCTGCGCCACTCCCAGGCAGGTCAACCCATTTTTTGTCGCCGCCGCCTTCACGCTTTCAATCGCCCGATTGTGCAGCGCGGTGTCACGCACAATCCCGCCCTTGCCCACCAGCCCTCGCTCCAACTCAAATTGCGGCTTGATCAAAATCACAAAATCGGCTTCAAGCGCGGCTGCAGCCACCAGCGCCGGTAAGACTTTCCCCACGGAGATGAACGACAAATCCACCGTCACTAGCGTCGCCGCCGCAGAAATCTGCTCCGGCTTCAAATAACGTGCGTTCGCTTCGATCGTGGTCACTCGCGGGTCGCGCTGCAGCTTCCAATCAAGCTGTGCGATATTCACGTCGACCGCAAAAACCCTCGCCGCGCCACGCTGCAGGAGGCAATCTGTAAAACCCCCTGTCGATGATCCAGCGTCAATGCAAATCCGCCCCTCCGGCGAAACTCCAAAATCCTCTAACGCGCCTTCTATCTTCAATCCACCTCGGCTCGCATAACGCAGCGTTTCGCCCGCAACACGAATCTCTACGTCTACACTCACCGACGTTCCAGGCTTCGCCGCCCGCTGCCCATCCACCAAAATGTTTCCCGCCAGCAGCATTGCCTGCGCTTTCTGTCGTGTCGGCGCGAGCCCACGCTCCACAATCAACAAATCTAGCCGCTTTTTCTCGACCCTACTTGACCCAGACTTAGTTGACCCAGATCCAGAACCGAATCCAGATTTGATAGAGGGGGAACTCTTTGAAGAAGAACGCACGCCGCGAACTCACGCCCGCCGCGCTATCAAAAACTTAGCCAATTCTCGCAAGTTGTCCGCCGCATCCCCATAACCATCGAGCTCAGCGCTTGCCTTCCCAAGTAAATCCGAAGCCGTGTCCCGCGACTCTTCGAGTCCTAGCAGGGAAGGATACGTCGCCTTCTGCTGCGCCTGATCCTTGCCCGCCGTTTTTCCCAGCGCCGCCGACGACTCCTCCACATCCAAAATGTCGTCCACAATTTGAAACGCCCAGCCAATCGCATCGCCAAAGCGCCGCAACCGCTCCACATCTTCGGCTCGCGCGCCTCCCGAAATCGCTCCCGCCAGCACCGACGCGCGAATCAGCGCCGCCGTCTTCGATTGATGAATGTACTCCAGCTCGCCTAGATCGACTTTCTTGCGCTCGGCCTCAATATCCGCCACCTGGCCGCCAACCATCCCGCGCACCGTGCCCGCTGCCGTCGCGACTTCCGCAATCATTCGTACTCTGCGCTCCGCCTCAATCGTCGATCGCGTCAGCGTCTCGAAAGCCAGCGTCAATAGCGCATCGCCCGCCAAAATCGCCATCGCTTCGCCAAATTGTTTATGGCAGGTCGGCTTCCCGCGTCGCAAATCGTCATTGTCCAGCGCCGGCAAATCGTCGTGGATCAGCGAATAGGTGTGAATGAACTCGACCGCGCACGCCGCGGGCATAGCCGCCTTCACCGCCGCGTCGTGCGAATCCGCAAAGAGCCTCGCCGATTCAATGCACAAAATCGGCCGCAGCCGCTTGCCTCCGGCAAAAACGCTGTACCGCATCGCCTCGTGGATCGACGTGGGAATTTCCGTGTCGGGCGGCAAAAAAGTCCCCAGCGCCTCGTCCACCAGCGCGCGGTCGGTATCGAAAAAGTCAGGATAGATCATGCGGGCAAAAGGGAACTGCGGCAGGATTTAAAAGCGCCAAACAGAAAAAGCATGTTGCACACGTTTCTACGTCGACTTTTCTTCAGGCTCAAAGGGCTGCGCGACAATTTTCCCGTCCGCCTTCTTGAGCAGTATTTCAATTCGTCCTTCGGCTTCCTCAAGTTGCTTTTGGCATTCCCGCGAAAGCGTCACGCCCTCTTCAAAAAGCTTCATCGCCTCATCGAGCGAAAGGTCCGTGCTCTCCAGGCGCTTCACCACCTCTTCCAGCCGCCCCAGCGAACGCTCAAAATCTCCCTTTTTTGCTTGTTCCACGGGTTTATTGATTGCTTGCGCCATAGTCTCCTGCAAATTCTTTGAGTGGCTTGCTCAACAATTGCTCAACGATTCTAACCCACCACCGCGAATCTCAACAAACTCGCAACTTGAGCCCGCGGCCGCTACTCGCGATTCGCAGGCGCCAGCGTCAGTGAATGCGCCTTCACTTTCTGAAACGCCCCAGTGCTGAACGGCGCCCCAATCCCGCGCCCGCCAAACCAATCCTCGAATTCATCGCGGTAATACTTACTCCCCGGTTGTCCCGACTCTCCCGCCGGAATTTCCATCAACGAATTATCGAAATTCGAAAGGTCCGCTACAAAACGCATCGCCGGCCCATGCCTGTATCCCATCGCGCGAACCGTATCCAGCGTTCCGCTTTGCCCCATCGGCCCAATACTTAAAAAAGCCCGCAGCGGGGGCTTCTGCCCCAGCGGATGAAACATCTCCAGCAAATGAAAATGTCCCCACGCCGCTGCACTCAAATCCACCGACGCACGGGTCGACGCCGAGGCATTTCCTAAAACGTGCCCAGCCGCCTCATCCGCGCACTTGATCAACAGCTCATCGTAGCTATGAAATTCCTGCGGCAGCCACGCCGGCGGCCGCTGCGTCAGTACATTTTGCAAAAATATCTTGTCGCGCCACCACACGTCGTCGTAATCCGCATCCGGCTCCCACAGCTCATACTCTTTCACCGGGCCCGTGCCCAAATAAGGACTCAACAAATGCCGGATCAGCGCGTGCCGCGTAAATTCCATGAACGAAGTCTGCGCCGACTCGGCCGTTGCTGTCCCATCCCACTCGCGCAGCGCACCCAGCAACGCATTCGTCCGCGCATCGCTCGACTTCACGACGCCACTCGCCGCCAGCACCTGCCTCGCCAAAGACTTATCCGGCAAACTCACAATGTCGTTCTGCACCGCATTTGCGTCGCTTACCTTCAAATCTTTACGGCCACTGAGCAGCTCATACATTCTTTCACTCCGCTCCGGTCCAGCCCACCTCTCCGTCAGAAAGTATTTATACGCCGGACCCACCGTCCGTGCATTCGCCGTCGCGATAATCCCCTCCGGCGGATTCAACACCTTGGGCAAATCATCAAAGGGTATGTACCCGGTCCACTCCCCACTGTCATTCGACCCATCCACCGGCACTTCGGCATGTCCCGACGCGCGGATCGGAATCTTCGCCGCCATCACGTATCCAATATTTCCATCCACATCCGCATAAACGCCATTCTGCCCGGGCCCATCAATCTTCCGCATAACTTCCAAAAACGAATTCCAGTCCGTCGCCGCGCCTAATAGTGGATACGAAAAATCCAGGCTCCCCGACTCCATCATCGTCCATTGCAGCGCGTACGCCCGGTTCGCATCTTGCGGATCGCGCTTCACAATCGGCCCATGCCGCGTCGTGATCACCTCCAAGTTCACATCTTCTTTGCCGCGCACGTGAATCACTTCCTCGCGCGTCTGCGCGTCGAGCCACTTGCCATTCGCCTTGTATTGCAGTGGATTCGCCGGATTCGTCGTCTCCACAAAAAGGTCCTGCACATCCGCGTTGCTGTTCGTGAATCCCCACGCGATCCGGTCGTTGTGCCCAATCACCACCAACGGGCACCCGGGAAAAGTGAACCCCGCCACATTCCATCCTGGTGCGGTCAAATGCAGCATGTACCAAATTCCCGGCATGCTGAATTCAAGGTGCGTGTCGTTCGCCAAAATTGGCTTCTCCGACGCGGTGTGGTTCCCGCTCACCACAAAATTGTTGCTGCCGGTTATTTCCGCAGTCTCCGCTTCAAATTCCCCAATAAACGCGGTCAACGCAGCAGGGAACTTCCCAAATCCTACCGCTCCCGGCTCCGTCGTAGCCCGCGATTCCCCACCCGACTCCCCACCATGACCCGAAGCGGCCGCCCCTCGCGACCGGCCGCCTTGAGAACCGCCGCCCTCGTCCGCCCCGCCCACAATGTAATGATCCAGCGGCGAATCAATCGTAAAAACATCTCTGCGCCCGCTCCGGCCCGAGCTTCGCCGAAATTCGCTCGCGATTCAGCTTTGCCTTCCACGTCGTAGTTAGCGTCTGCCACATATACGCGCTGATCAAAAACGTATCCCGCGGCCTCCACGGCTCCGGCTTGTATCGCAGCACCATAAATTCAAAGGGCAACTGCGACGCATGCTGCTCAATGAACGCGTTCACTCCCCTGCAATACGCCTCCACAATTTGCCGAGCCTGTGTATCCATCCGTGCCGCCGCCGCATCCGCCGCAATCCCCAGCCCCAGCGTTCGCTCCTCGCGATCTATATCCAGCGCCATCGGCCCCACCAGCTCCGAAATGTGCCCCGACGCAATCCTCCGCAGCAAATCCATCTGCCACAGCCGGTCCTGCGCCATCACGTATCCCTGCGCGAACATCAAATCGTCCAGCGATCCCGCCTGTATCCATGGTGCCCCGTGCCCATCCCGGTCAACCGTCACATTCGCGCGAAGCCCCGCCACATTAACCGTGCCATCTAGCACCGGCAACGGCCGCCAAATTACCCACCATGCCGCTACGCAAAATCCGATCAACACGCATACCACGACAATTCCCACCGCCCGCAGCCATATCCTTCTTCGCGTCATTCGTCTTTCAATCCACTAACACTCCGCCAGTGAGCAACGCTGCGCAGTCTAGCACGCGCCTCGCCCGGCCAATCCCGGCATGCATGCCCGATTTGCGACACCCAGCACGCCCGGCCACGGAAAAATGCTTTTCCCCGCGCCATCTTGCTAGAATTTTCTCCGATGCTATTCCTTCGCCTCGTCGGAGTCCTCGGCTTGGTGCTCATCAACGCGTTTTTCGCGGCCACCGAATTTTCCGTGGTCGCCGTGAGCCACTCACGCATCCGCCAGCTCGCGCAGAAGGGAAATGCCCGCGCCAAAATCGTCGAGCACCTGCTCTCCGACCTCGGCCGCGTCATCTCCGGCGTCCAAGTCGGCATCACCCTCACCAGCCTCGCTCTCGGTTACATCGGTGAAATCACCCTCGCCGAAGCTCTCAGTCCTGCCGTTTCCTCGATCCCAACCCGCTGGGCCTTCATCGCCGTTCATACCACAGCCCTCGTGCTCGCCTTCGGCACTCTCACCATTGTCGAAGTCGTCCTCGGCGAACTCGTCCCCAAAGGCATCACTCTCGCCAGGCCTGAAAAAGTAGCCCTGATCATCGCCCGCCCATTTAGCTGGTTTCTCCACTCTTTTAGCTGGGCGATCGACCTTCTCGACGGCGTTGCCGACAAAATCAATCGCGCCATCGGTGTCCGCGAGCCACAAGGACAGCACGCCGTCCGCTCCGCCGAAGAATTGCAAGTCCTCGTCGAGCAAGCCCGCGAACGCGGCCTTCTCCAGGCCGTCGAAATGCAAGTTATTCAGGGCACCATCGGCCTCGGCGAAGTTCAGGCTCGCCAAATCATGGTCTCCCGCCTCGACATTTACGCTCTCCCCATGGAAGCCGGCCTCGACGACGCCATCCGCATGTTCGCCACCACCCAGCGCTCGCGCCTTCCAGTTTACGAAGGCACTCTCGATCACGTCGCCGGCTTCGTGCATATCAAGGACATGATTTGGGTGCTCATGGAGCGCTCCCGACGAGCCCCCGACGCGCCCGTTTTCGAGTTTCACCTTCGCCAGCATCTCCGTCCTGTCCTCATCGTTCCCGACACCAAGCCCGTCAGCGAATTGCTCGTCGAAATGCGCACCCGTCGCACCGGCATGGTCATGGTGGTCGACGAATTTGGCAGCATCCTCGGTCTCGTAACCCTCGAAAACATCCTCGAGCAAATGGTCGGCGAAATTCACGACGAGTTCGACGTCATCGAGCGCCCTTCGCCTCTCCCCGATGGCTCGCTCATCTTTGACGCCGGCCTCAAAATCCGCGACCTCGAATCCCAATACAACATCGTCGTTCCCGAAGATCCCGCCTATGAAACCATCGGTGGCTTCGTGCTCAGCCGCCTCGGCTTTTTGCCCCGCGGCGGCGAAAGCATCGAATCCAACGGCTACCGCTTCACCGTGGTCAACGTGGACCGCCGCCGCATCTCGCGCGTCCGCGTCAAAGCGATCGACGCAACCTTTACTCCGCCGTCCGGCGCTTCCTCCCGCGACGATTCCTCCTCCGCGCCTCCCACAACTCCACCCAACGCCAATCCCACTACGCCTGCCACCCACACTTCTGCCTCCACCGCGCGCCGCGCCCGAGGCTGACCGCATGCACAAAGACAGCAGTGACTAAACGCGCCATGACCAAACCCAGCATTCCTCACGTTGCATGCCCAAAAAATGATTAGAAAACTCTCTCTCCGCCTTCTCCTCTCCATCCCGTCGGTCTGGCTCATCGTCACCATGGTCTTCCTCCTCGCCCACATCGTCCCGGGCGATCCCGTCCAACAAATGCTCGGCGAAGGCGCTCGCGCCGAAGACATGGACCAGCTCCGCCACGCGCTCGGCCTCGACGCGCCCATCCTCACTCAATACGGCCGCTACCTCAGCCAAGTCGTCCGCGGCAATCTCGGCGAATCATTTCGCTATCAACAGCCTGTCGCCCGCGTCATCCTCTCCCACTATCCCGCCACTCTCGAGCTCGCCTTCTTCGCGCTCCTGATGTGCGCCGCCATCGCCATTCCCGCCGGCCTCGCCGCTGCCGAAAAACGCGGCACGAATACCGACCGCACCATCGGCCTCTTCACTTTGCTCGGACTCTCCGTCCCAAATTTCGCCCTCGGCCCTATCCTCATCCTCCTTTTCTCCGTGATCCTCGGCTGGCTCCCGGTTTCAGGCCGCGGCGGCATCTCCCATCTCGTACTTCCCGCCGTAACTCTCGGCGCCGCCCTCGCCGCCATCCTCACTCGTATGGTTCGCACCGCCGTCATGGAAGAACTCTCCAGTGATTACATCCGCACCGCTCGCGCCAAAGGCCTTTCCGAAGCGCGCGTCCTCTTCCGTCACGCATTTTTCAACGCGCTTATCCCCATCCTCACCATCCTCGGCCTCCAATTCGGCACGCTCCTCGCCGGCACCATCGTCACCGAAACCATCTTTTCCTGGCCCGGCATCGGCCGCCTCGCCGTCACCGCCATCGAAGCCCGCGACTACCCGCTCCTCCAGGGCTGCATCCTGCTCATCGCCATCTCTTACGTCGTCGTCAATCTCATGACCGACTTTCTTTACGTCGTCGTCGACCCGCGAGTCCGTTTCCAATGAGCGTCACGCAATGAGCCTCACTCCATCCGCGCCTGCCATGCCGCCTGCGACCCTCGCCGCTTCCAGTGCTGCTCCGCGCAAAACCTACCTCCACTCCTTCCGCCAATTTTGGCGCCGCTCCGGACTTGGCCGCGCCGGCCTCGCCCTCAGCCTCCTTCTTCTCGTCGCCGCTCTCGCCGCGCCCTGGATCGCGCCCTACGATCCCACCGCCCAGAATCTCCCCGCCCGCCTCTCCGCTCCCACTCTCTCCCACTGGATGGGCACCGACGAACTCGGCCGCGACATCCTCTCCCGCGTCATCTTCGGCGCTCGCGTCTCCATGATGGTCTCCGTCGGCGTGGTCTTCGCTAGCGGCTTCATCGGCCTCTTCATCGGCTCCATCGCCGGCTACTTCGGCGGCTGGCTCGACCGCTTGGTCAACATCATGCTCATCAACGCATTCCTCTCCTTCCCCGGCATCCTCCTCGCCATCGCCTTCGCCGCCTTCCTCGGTCCCGGCATTGGCAAAGTCATCCTCGCCCTCACCGTCACCGGATGGGCCGCCTACGCGCGCCTCGCTCGCGCGCAAATTCAGCAAGCGAAGGAAATGGAATACGTCCTCGCCGCCCGCGCTCTCGGCGCCTCTCATACGCGCATCCTCACCCGCCACCTCCTCCCCAACATCCTTCAACCCATCCTCGTCCAGGCCACCATCGCCATGGCCGGCGCCATCCTGGCCGAATCCACCCTCAGCTTTCTCGGCCTCGGCGTCCTCGCTCCTATGCCCAGTTGGGGCGCCATGCTCAACGACGCCCGCGGCCACCTTTTCGACGCGCCTCACATGGTAATTTTCCCCGCCCTCGCCGTAATGGCCGCCGTCCTGGCCTTCAATCTTCTCGGCGACGCGCTCCGCGATTGGCTCGATCCCCGCATGCGCGCGCAACTTGCCGTCTCCGAGCTCGCTCGCTAGCAGCCAATGTGCTCTTACCTGCGCACATTGACTTCCCGCATACTGGCTCCTAACATTGCCGCTTCGAATCCCAATTCTCCCCCGTTTATCAAAGTAAAAAGCGGCCCGGCCACGAAAGACACGAAAGAAAAGAAATGACCCTGAGGACGCAAAAGTCGAATTGATTGGCCAGACTATTTCGCGCTACCGCATCGTCGAAAACCTCGGCGGTGGCGGCATGGGCGTGGTTTACAAGGCGGAGGACACCGAGCTAGGTCGCTTCGTCGCACTGAAGTTCCTGCCTGACGACGTTTCGCGAGACCCCCAAGCATTAGAACGATTCCGGCGTGAAGCCCGTGCGGCTTCCGCCCTCAGCCATCCAAACATCTGCACGATTTACGACATTGGCAAAAGTGGCGAGCGGTCATTCATCGCCATGGAATTTCTCGACGGCGTCACCCTAAAGCACCGGATCGCAGAAAGGCCTATTGAGACTGACGTCCTGCTAAGTCTGGCCATCGAAATTGCCGATGCGCTCGACGCCGCTCATACCAAGGGCATCATCCATCGCGATATAAAGCCCGCCAACATCTTCGTCACCGAGCGCGGTCTGGCCAAAATTCTCGACTTCGGCCTCGCAAAAGTCACATCGAACGACGGCCGCTCCACCGGCAACACCCAAACCATCGAAAACGACCCCGCCCAAATCACCAGCCCCGGCACCATGCTCGGCACAGTCGCCTACATGTCCCCCGAGCAAGTCAAAGCTCAGCCACTCGACGCCCGCACCGACCTCTTCTCCTATGGCTCGGTCCTCTACGAAATGGCCACAGGAAAAATGCCCTTTGATGGATCGAGCTCCGGCGAAATCTGCGGCTCGATCCTTCATCAGCAACCTCAACCGCCGTCTCATCGGAACTCCCAGATCCCGCCCGGATTGGAAATCATCATCCACAAAGCTCTGGAGAAGGATCGCGAACTCCGTTATCAACACGCCTCCGACATGCGCGCTGATTTGCAACGGCTGAATCGCGACACTCAGATCGCTCCCACCTCTGTCACCTCTGCCTCCCGTATTCAGAAGCTTGACGAAGGGCACGGCCAAGAGCGCGACGAAAAACGCGACAGAAAGCATGCCCGAAAAACCGACCGCAACCTTAATCAGCCTCCCAAGTCTCGCAAGCTCGCCATCCTCCAGGCCGCCTGCATCGTCGCACTCATCGCACTCGGCGTCTGGTACCTGCGATCTGCCAGGTCAACTGGCACGACAAGCCAAATTGATTCCATCGCCGTGCTCCCTTTCACCAACGCCGGTGGCGACGCCAATACCGACTATCTCAGCGACGGCATCACCGAATCCTTGATCGACAACCTCACCCATTTGCCTCAGCTCAAAGTGAAATCCCGCAACGCAGTCTTCCGCTACAAAGGGAAAGACGCTGGCAAAGATCTTGACCCGCAGAAAGTCGGCAACGAGCTAGGCGTCTCGGCACTGGTCACCGGCCGCGTGGTGCCGCGTGGTGATCACATCGAAGTCAGCGCCGAACTCACCAATGTTCGAGATAACACCGAAATCTGGGGCCAGCACTACACTGGCAAGAGCGCAGATATGATCGCGCTCCAACAGCAAATTGCCGGCGACCTCGCAGAAAAGTTGCGTTCCCAGATCAGCACCTCAGAAAAACAGCAGGTCACCAAACAGGGCACTCAAAATCCAGAAGCCTATGAGCTGTTTTTGAAGGGTCGCTACTACGCGAATAAACAAGACGCTCCGGATCTCACCTCCGCAATCTCCTATTTCGATCAAGCCATCGCCAAAGATTCCAACTACGCTTTGGCCTATTTGAATTTGGCCGAGGCCTACGGTGACTTGACTAGCTTTGGCGGCTCTCCCGGCGAGAATTATCCGAAGTCAAACGCCGCCGCACGCAAAGCGTTGGAGCTCGATCCGACCCTGGCTCGTGGCCATGCGATTCTCGGCAGCAACGAGATGGAACGCGACTGGGATTTTGCTGCAGGGCTCGCCGAATACAAGAAGGCTCTCGAACTTGATCCGAATGATGCCGTCGCCCATCAGTGGTACGGGTGGGATCTCAGCTTGATCGGGGGCAGGGAACAGGAGGCTCTTGCCGAAGCCAATCGCGCACACCAACTCGATCCCCAGTCGTTGGCCCTCAGAGACGTCATCGGACTCGTTTACCTCCGGGCGCGACAGTACGACCAGGCCTTCGCCGCCTGCAAAAGCGTCATCGATGACGACCACACCTTCGCCCCGGGCCACTATTGGTTAGCCTACGTGTATTGGGCCAAGAAGATGTACCCGCAAGTAGTCGAAGAATGGAAGCTCTATGGCCAGCTTTCTGGTGACGAGAAGGAATCCAAAATCGCTTCAGCGTTGGAAGAAGGATTTCATTCAGCAGGCTGGAAGGGTGCAGTAAGTAAGGCTATCGACGCTCGCCAAGCTCAGCGCAAAACCGGCTACTCGTCGCCGTATCGCATCGCTGAGCTCTATGCCGACTTGGGAGACAAAGATCACGCCTTCCAGTGGCTCAATACCGCGTATCAGGAGCGCGACTATTTCATAATCGGTTTGAGGACCGATTTTTTACTCGACCAAATCCGCTCCGACCCAAGATTTGCTGAGCTTGTGAAAAAGGTAGGATTGCCGCAGTAGTGCAGGCCAGCTACGAAGTCTCTACCGTAACTTCCGACCCGCGATGAATCCCCAGCATCTTCGCGGCATTGCCCTTATTCACTGAAATCTCCACAAATCCACTCGACCCCACCAGCGCAATCGGTTCGCCCGCTGGCCCTTCCGCAAACGTCTCGACCAACTTATTAATTTCCTTATTTCCCAGCTTGATTCGAAACTGCCCATTCTCCGAACTAAACGCCGGCACATCGCTGGGCGTGAAATTGGTCATCAAATTTCCAAATCCATCCACGCGCAGAATCACGCCCTTCACGCCAGTTCCATTCTGTTTGGGCTTGGGGAACGTGAACCGCACGTAATCCTCAATCTCCTCGCCAAAGCTCGCGCTCTGCCACGCCTTCGAAAGCCACCCCGCCGCCGGCGCAAAAACGTCCCGCCCGTGAAATGTCTTGCTCACCGGGCTCCGGAAGTAATGTTCCGCCGTGATCTGCCGCACCGTCAGCGATTCCTTTTCGCGCTCATAAATCAGGGACAACACTCCATTATCCGGTGCAATGTAATATTGAGTTCCGGCGCTCACCAGAATTGCCCGCCGCGACGTCCCCACTCCCGGATCCACCACCACCACGTGAATCGTGCGGCTCGGATAAAATCGCGACGCCTCGTTGATAATCAGCGCCCCGTCCAAAATGTCATACGGCATCACCGCGTGCGTCACGTCCACGATCTCAGCCTCGGGATTCACCCCGAGAATCACGCCCTTCATCGACGCGACCAGGTGATCGCCTACGCCATAATCTGTTGTTAGGGTGATAATCGGACGCGCCACTTTGGCTCCAGTCTGCTGGTCCTGGGGAATTTCCTAATCACGCACGTGTCCGGCGTGTATTTTCACGCTAGCCGACCCTCCCAACAGTGTCAAGGCAGCCCGCCCGCCTCGTTTCGTTAATGCAACGCCAATTCAAGGCCCTGGATCTAATCGCGGTCGCAGAATGGGTTTGCTTCAGCAGTTCCGCGCGCCTCAACTGATCAATCTCCTCACCCTCTAATCGTGTCATTCCGAACCGATTCGGCGGTTTGTGCCGAGCGTGAGGAATCTCCCTTCTTTTGACTTTGCTCTAGAAGTATCTGCGGGTGCCCCGCCTGTCGGTTTGGCGGGTGGGTGACACTCATCAATTCAAGCCGCTGGATTCGATCAATCCTCGCGTGGCTTTTTTACCGTCATCCCGATTCAGGTCACCCCGCCCGCCTTCTTTCGCTGTTGCAGCGCCATTTCAAGGCACCCGATTAAATCCATCCTCGCCTGGTTTTTTTACTGTCATCCCGAATCCGCCTCTTGCGCGCCGTGTCGGTGCGCAAGGGCGCGTGAGGGATCTGCTATTGCTTGTAAACGCGAAATCTTGGCTCGAATCCCCCTGGGCTTGACCCCACCTCGCAATCCCCTGAAAATGAACTATTCGCAAATAGCAGCCCGCTGCCCCGCGAAATAGCCCTACGCACATGCGCGTCTATCTCGACTACAACTCGACCACTCCCGTCGCGCCCGAAGTCCTCGACGCGATGCTCCCGTACCTGAGCGACTCCTACGGCAACGCCAGCTCCATCCACTCCTCCGGCCAGCTCGCTCGCAACGCGGTCGAACACGCCCGCGAATCTGTCGCGGCTCTCATCGGCGCCAAGCCCGCCGAAATCATCTTTACCAGCGGCGGCACCGAGGCCGACAATCTCGCCATCCTCGGCGCCGTCGAGGCCGCGCGCCACGCCCACCCGCGTCCCCACATCATAACCACCGCCATCGAGCATCACGCCGTCCTTCACGCCTGCCAGAAGCTCGCCGCTACCGGCGCAGAAGTCACCTTCGTCCCGCCCGATTCCAACGGCATTGTCGATCCACAAAAAATTCGCGCCGCGCTTCGGCCCAGCACTATCTTGATTACCGTGATGCACGCCAACAACGAACTGGGCACGATCCAGCCCATCGCTGAAATAGCTGAAATCGTGCGTGAAGCAAAAATTCTTTTCCATACCGACGCCGTCCAGTCCACCGGCAAAATTCCCATCGACGTGAAGGCCCTCGGCGTCGACCTCCTCTCCCTCTCCGCGCACAAAATCTACGGACCCAAGGGCGTCGGCGCTCTCTATGTCAAGAGCGGCACGCGCATCGAGCCTCAGTTTTACGGCGGCCATCACGAGCGCGACCTTCGCCCCGGCACAGAGAACGTTGCCGGCATTGTTGGCTTTGGCCGCGCCGCCGAACTTGCCCGCCACCATCTCGCCGCCGACGCTGCGCAAATCGCCGCGCTGCGCGATCGCTTCGAGCACGCCGTCACCGCCCAAATCCCCGATTGCCACATCAACGGCCGCGCCGCCACACGCACGCCCAACACTTCCAACATCACCTTCCGTGGCGCCGAAGGCGAATCCCTGGTCATCGCTCTCGATCTTCGCGGCGTCGAATGCTCCACCGGCGCGGCCTGCTCCTCCGGCGCCGTCGAGCCTTCTCACGTTCTCTCCGCCATCGGCCTCCCGGCCGACCAAGGCCGCTCCACCGTGCGTTTCAGCCTCGGCCTCGCCACCACTGCCGCCGAAATCGACTTTGCCATCGACGCGCTCACCGCCGCCCTTCAGCACTTGCGCGAAGTTTCCCCGCGCTACTCGGTAGCCCTCAAGCCATGAGCACTGCGACCACAATTTCCACTCACGCCGCCGGCGTAGCACCACGTGAAACACTCGAGGCGGCTGCCCAGGCTGTCACCGCTATAGCCATGTCCGGCGGCGTTGATAGCTCCGCCGCCGCCGCAATCCTCCACCAGCGCGGCCACAAAATCATCGGCCTCACCATGCAGCTCTGGAATCACCGCCGCCTCCCCGAACTCGCGAATCCGGGCGCGCCAGCGCCGCACCGCTGCTGCTCCATCGACGACGTCTACGACGCCCGCCGTGTCGCCGCCCATTTGAATTTCCCTTTCTACGTCGTCAATTTCGAGCGTCAGTTCGAAGAAGCCGTAGTCCGCCCCTTCGTCGACGACTACCTCCACGGCCGCACCCCCATCCCGTGCACCGCCTGCAATAATCAGATCAAGTTCGACGAACTTCTCACCATGATGCGCGAAGCCGGCGCCGAACACCTTGCCACCGGTCACTACGCCCGGGTCCGCCACAATCCCGAAACTGGCCGCCACGAACTCTTCCGCGCTCGCGACGAAGCCAAGGACCAGTCCTACTTCCTCTTCGGCCTCAAGCAGGAACAGCTCGCCCGCGTCGATTTTCCCCTCGGTGAAATGAGCAAGGACCAGGTCCGCGAAATCGCCCGCGCCGCGCAGCTTCCCGTCGCCGAAAAGCCCGAGAGCCAGGAAATCTGCTTCGTGCCCACCGGCAATTACGTTCAGTTCATCGAGAGCTATCTCGGCGAGCAGGGCAGGGAAGCTCTCCCCGCTCCCGGTGAAATCGTCACTATTGATGGCGAAGTCGTCGGCACGCATCAGGGACTCCATCGCTACACCGTCGGCCAGCGCCGCGGCCTGGGCATTGCTACCGGCCGCTCGCTCTACGTCGTCGCGCTCGACCAGGAAAAGAATCAGCTCATCGTCGGCGACGACCATGACCTCTGGCGCTCCACCTGCCTCGTCCGTGACGTCAACTGGATCGCGTTCGATTCACGCCGCCTCCCCGCCTCCGCTCGCGCCACCGTAAAAATTCGCCACCGCCACGAACCCGGCGCAGCCACCATCACCCCTATCGGCGAAAATTCCGTGCGCATCGATTTCGACGCGCCTCAGCGCGCCATCACCCCCGGCCAGTCCGCCGTCTTCTATGACGCCGACCTAGTCCTCGGCGGCGGCTGGATCACCTCCTAGGAAATTGTTGGGTTTGCTTTAGAAGTGTCTGCGGGTGGGTGAGGAAACTTCTGGGCTGCCGTGTAGGGCCGTTGCTTTTGCTTTAGAAGTTTCTGGGGGTGCCCCACACGCCGGTTTTGCGCGTGGGCGAGGAACCTTCTGCGCTGCCGACCAGCGCCGTTGCCTTTGCCTTGGAAGTCTCCGCGGGCCCAACTTCTCAAACTCCCAAATCACGAAGCGCGGTCGCCCAACGATTTTGCTTTTGTCTTTACCCTCACGTCTCCAAAAACAAAAAACCCGAGTCGCGCTTCCCGCGACTCGGGTCAATTTTCAATCTCAGCCTTTAGCTAATCAATCTAAATAAACAACTCGTCGTCCGTGGCCACGCCAGCCTTATCCCCGACCCGGCCCCGCAAATAATCGATGCCCACCTTCAACCCGTGCAGCACCGCCGACGCCTGAATAACAGGTCCAGCCACCGTCTTACGCACCCGCGATCCCGCGTCCTCCACTACCTCGAGCGCGCCCGTCAAAATTTGATCCGCGCGAATAATCTGCACACGCAGCCGCTCCAGCGAGTCGGTCATAATCCGGTCGACCTTCGTCGCCTGAATGCGCGCCATTCGCGTCACTTCTGCCGCGTCGCCCATCAAACTCGAGATGCGCTCTTCGGAATCCTCGAGGATATTCGACACCTTGGTCACCACTGGGGTCACCCGCGCCATCAGGTCTTCGCTCAGCTTCTTCACCTGCTCGCGCGTCTGTTTGATCTGTAAATACATCCCAAGCATTACACAGGCCTGCATCACGATCGCCACCGCGGCGACCACGATAAACACGGCAATCCACGTCATGTTGGTGTCCATATTCGCAGGCCTTCCGGCTATGCCTTCGCGCGCTCCCGGTACGCTTCTTTGCCGGCTTCAACCGCGTCCGTCACGGTTTCGCGCTGGCGATCCATGATTTCCTTGCTCCGCTCCAGCAAATCCTCGGCTCGTTCACGCAGCTCGCGTGCCTTGCGCTGCGCATATTCCTTGCCTTCGTCCGCTTTGCCGGCCAGATACTCACGCGTCTCGTCCCCGGACTTCGGCGCAAAAAGGATTCCCAAAAGGGTCCCTACGCCCAGCCCGACCAGGAAGAAACTGACCCTGGATCCTACGTTGTCACCCATTGAAATAACCTCCCTTATCTAACATTGACAGTCATCGACACTAGCACGCGCTTGCCTGACAGGCAATACATCGAAGCCCCCAAAACCCGCTGCCATACCCTCGACTATCATCTTGACCCCGAAAGAGTTTCTGAATCCGCAGCAGCTTCGTCCTCCGCAGCGTCCGCCGTTGCGCTCACCGTCTCATCCGCAATAGAAAGCGCTGTTTGCGGGTCCGCCGGCATCACCGCGGCCTCCTCCCGCGCCGCCTCTCTGTCATTCGCCACGTCCTGAATACCTGCTGGCGGCCCCTCCTGCCCTGCCACTTCTCCCGATGTTGCCGGCGCCGCGTCTCCGCCTCCTAAATGCTTCACCACCAGCCGCGCCTGCCGCCGGTTCACCACCTTGCCGATCTCTTCTTCGGTCATCCTCTTCAGCTGCGCGATGCTCCCAAAATGCCGCAGCAGCTTCCGCGCGGTCTTCTCCCCTATCCCGTGAATATCCGCCAGTGAAGTCCGCACCCTCGATTTGCTTCGCCGCAGCCGGTGAAATGTCACCGCGAACCTATGCGTCTCGTCTCGGATTTGCTGGATCAAATGCAGAATCGGCGAGTGCCGGTCCAAAATGATCGGCTCGTTTTCCCGCCCCGCCACATACAAAATCTCTTCCTTCTTCGCGATGCTCGCCATCGGCTGGTTGATAATTTCCAGCCGCTCCAGCGCGCTCATCGCCGCGTGCAATTGCCCAACGCCTCCGTCAATCAGAATCAATCCCGGTAGCGGCCGCTTCTCGTCCCGCAATTTCCGGTACCGCCGCTCCACCGTTTCCTGCATGCTCGCAAAATCATCTCGCAGCACTCCCGGCGCATCCGTCCCCAGCGATCTTTCCCCGCGAATAATAAATTTCCGGTAGTCCGACTTCTTCATCCGCCCGTCTTCCCACACCACCATCGACGCGACCGTATCCGATCCCTGAATATGCGAAATGTCGAAGCTCTCGATTCGCTTCGGCGTTTCAGGCAATCCCAGCGCCGATTCCAGCGCCTCCGAGATCGCCGCCGAAGAAGGCTTCAGCACGCGAAAACGCTGCACAAACGATTGCTTCGCATTCTTCTCCACCAATTCCAGAAACGCATGCTTGGGCCCGCGCTGCGGCGTCAAAATCTCCACGCGATGCCCGCTGTTCTCCCCCAGCACTTCTTCCAGTAGCTCGCGATCCTCAAAATCCTGCGGCACGTGAATGAGCCGCGGCACATACCGCGACTCCAAATAATTCTGCTTGATCAGCGACGGCAAAAATTCCGCCGGATCGAAATTCTCCAGGTCCTCCCAGTAAAAATCCCGCCTGTCCACCACCCTCCCGCCACGCAAATGGAACAAATTCACTGCTACTTGCGGCGGTTCCGCATACCAACCCAGCACGTCCGTATCGTCGCCCGCCGCCGCCGCAATCTTCTGCCGCTCCTCCATCTCTGCCAGCGTCCGCAG
Source organism: uncultured Acidobacteriota bacterium (assembly GCA_963757885.1). Taxonomy (GTDB): domain Bacteria; phylum Acidobacteriota; class Terriglobia; order Acidiferrales; family UBA7541; genus Palsa-147. Next base: position 257,083 of record CAVWSS010000002.1, read on the forward strand.
CAGATCCCGGTAGCCTCCCGCCTCCTCATACCGCTGGTCCCGGGACGCCGTCTCCATCCGCTCTTCCAGCGTGTCCGTCAAATCCCGCTGCCGCCCCTCCAAAAACAGCCGAACGTCATGCGCCGCCTCGGCGTACTTCTCGTCCGTGGTCAATCCCTCCACACACGGCCCCAAACACCGGTGAATGTAATACTGCAAACACGGCCGCGGATGCGGCCGCGTCAAATCCACCGTGCACGACGGCACAAAGAAATGCTTGTGAATCAGATTCACCAGCCGGTACGCCAAACTGGCAGGGAAGTACGGCCCGAAATAAATCGACCCATCCTTAATCAGCCGCCGCGTCACATAAACCCGCGGATACTTCTCAAACGCCGTAAACCGGATGTACGGATACGTCTTATCGTCGCGCAGCAGAATGTTGAATTTCGGTTTATATCTCTTGATCAGCTCGTTCTCGAGCGCCAGCGCTTCTTTGTTGTTGTCGACAACGATGTAGCTCACATCCGCGATTTCCCGCACCAACGAACCGGTCTTCGCGTCCAGGCTCGTCCGCGAATCCAGGAAATACGAACGCACCCGGCTCCGCAGCGACCTCGCCTTCCCCACGTAGATAATGTTCGACCCGGCGTCCTGAAACATGTACACCCCGGGCTGCAGTGGAAAAGTGCCGGCTTTTTCGCGTGGATCCATCTACGAAATTCCCAATTACGAAATTCTCAATGCGCTCTGGATTCTACGGATTAGAATTAGATGCAGGTCACGCATGGCACACGCGCGCAAACGCTTTGCAACTTCCATGATAACAAAGGCCATCGAATGACTGTGGGGCCCGCGCTGGCCCACTCACCGCAACCCATGAAGATAAAATGAACACAAAACTCCAGGTCGGCCCTTGGCTTCCAATCCTTACCGCTTCGCTGGCTCTGCTTTTTGTGGTCGCGCCCGCTTCACGCGCTCAATCTCTGCCCGACAAGCCCCAGCCGTCTTCGCGCCCTGTGCCAGGCCAGCCCAATACAACTCCGCCTCCGCCCAGTCAAACGCCGGATTCCTCATCCGATTCCTCTAATTCCACACCTAACTCCACACCCGACCACCCCAGTTCTGATAATTCTCAGCCTTCCGCGAACCAACCACCAGCAAATCAACCGCCCGCAAATCAGCCTTCGAACCAGCCCGCGCCCAACAACTCCAACACCGACAAGCCCCCCGCTAACCCGCCACCCACCAGTTCCTCCGACTCCATGCCGCCTCCCAGCGCACCCTCTACCAGCTCATCCGACTCTATGCCTCCTCCGCCCGCCGCCAAGCCCGACCCCAACATGCCCGATAAACCGCAGCCCTCCTCCAAGCCCCTGCCCGATCCCTCCAAGGAATCTTCATCGGCATCCGAAGACACCACCGATCCCGACGACGTCGACAAGCCCGCCGACTCAAACGCGCCGGCCGACAAAAACAGCGACTCAGCAAAGCCCGCCAAAAGTGGGAAAAATTCGAAGAACGCCAATGCCGCCGCTAAGCCCGATCCCAACGCGCCCGTCTACGATCCCTACCACGCCGCCAAAGACGTCGACATCGGCCTCTACTATCAGCACAAGGGCGATCTACCCGCGGCCATCGACCGCTTCAAGGAAGCCATTCACCTCAAGCCCGATTACGCCAAGCCTCGCCTTCTGCTCGCCGAAATTTACGACCACGAGCACGAATACGATTCCGCCCTTCGCTACTACCGCGAATATCTAAAAGTCCTTCCCACCGCCTCCGACGCCAAAAGAATCCAGGAACGCATCGACAAACTCTCCTCCCAATCCAAAAAACCCTCGTAAGTTTTGCCTTTGACTTGAGGTGTTGTTTTAGAAGTTTCTGCGGGTGCCCCATACGCCGGTTTTGCGCGTGGGGAATTAGATCCAAGCGACCGGTCAGCAATCACTAATCAAAAAAAGTACGGTGTCATTCCGAACCGATCGGCGGTTTGTGCGAGCGTGAGGAATCTGCTTTCTGAGGAATCCACCGGGGCCTTAATTTTCCGCTCGCGCTTTTTGCTTCGGTTTTTCCGGGTGCCCCACTTCCTGATTTTAGGAAGTGGGTGCAACTTATCAAATTGCTAGGTCACAAAGCGCGGTCGCCCACGCTTTTGATTTTTCTTAGTGCCCCATGCGCCGGTTTTGCGCGTGGGGGGTTACACCCAAACTCCAGGGTCCTGAACTAACTAGTTCGTTTCGCTTTTACGACAATCCCTTCAAAAATCTCGTCGCCTTCCGATACTCCTTAAACAACTTCTCTTCCTCTCTAAATTCCCTCGAATGCGACTCCAACCTGCAATTCACGCTTCTCTGCGGATGCTTGATGTGCAGCATCTCGTGATACACGATGTACTCCACCACAAATCGCGGCACTTTCTTCCTATCCAAATCCTTGCTGATCACAATCTGATCCAGCGCCGCGTCATAACATCCCAGCATCGACCGCCACCGCTTCGCGCTCCATCCCAGTCGCGGCAGCGCAACCCCTCCATCAAAATACTGCCGTTTCAATTTCTCAAAAATCTCCGCCAAATCGTAGAACTTCCCCTGCGGATGGTGAGCAATCCGCTTCCCGCGTCCTCGTCGCATACTCATCAGCCGCTGACGCACATGCGGCTCATGCGCATATTCCCGGTAATCCCGCAGAAATTTCCGTGGCGTCCGCCGACGGTAAAGCCGCGCCAGCAAAATCCCCGCAATCGCTTCAATAATGTTCACTGGCGCGTCTTGCAGCAGGTCTGAAAGCGCCGCGAAAATCGTCCCCTCGCGTCTCCGAATGCTGTGCGCCAACCCCGCATAGGGCCGGAACTCAATCACAAATTCCGGCGGCCTCCCGGTCAATCCCAGCCGCGTAAACACTCGCTGAAACGCCGGTGCACCACCCGGCACCGGCGCATGCCGCCGCCCTCGGCCCGAATGCCCACCAGACACCACGCCCGGTTCGTCGAATCGCAAATTTAATTGATTGCTTGTATCGTTCGCCGCCGCCGCGCGCGCAGCGCCCGTGGCCTGGGACAGAGAAGGGAAGGGAACCGTCAAGACTGAGGCCTCCGCGTCGGCGGAGGAGTCATTTCCTTCAAATCGTTCTGAATATCCTGCAGCGCATCCTGCGTGCCTTCGATCGCATCGTCCAGCGTATCTTTGTACGCCTCGATATTCGTGCCCTTCGTTTGTATCGCCTTCAGCGTGGTCAGAAAACCCTTGGCCCGCGCCTGCATATCCTTCACGCCCGCGCGAATATCCTCCTGCTTTTCCATGCTCAGGCTGATGATATCCGCCGCGTCGTCGATGCATCCCGAATACGCGTTCAGCAGCCCATTCAACGTCTCATCCTTGTGATACTCCGGTGAAGTCCGGTCCAGCTCATATTGAAATTTTTTCAGCCGGTCCGCCGCAAAGTTCAAAAATAGCTTCACCTTCGCATCCGGCAAACGCGCCTCGCGAATCTTATCCGCCTCTTCTTCCGACAAATAATCCTTCACCTGCGGCGCCATCGCCGCGCCTACATGGAGCGGCTCGCGCGCCCAGATCCGCCCAGACGCCATCCCGCAAATCAAAAAAGCCGTCGCAAATGTCAGTTTCGCCCGCATCCCCTCACCACAATCCAATCAACCTACTGCGAATCATCCGCCTCCGGCTGCCTCGGAAACAATTCATGCACCAACTGCTTGTTCAACTCCATCAGCTTCTTCCGCGCCGCCACAAACGGCTTTTTCTGCTCCGCGTCAATATCCGCCAGCAATTCGTCCAGCCGGTGCAAATTCATGCGCACCGAGACCTGCAGCTGCTTGAAACCATCCGGCCTTTTCTCCGCATCGATACCTCTTTCCTTCAACCCCTCGTGCACCGTCTCGCAATCGTTCACATAGGAATCGAGCACTCTGATACCCGTGTCCAGATCATCGTCCCGCACATCCGCTCGAAGCTGCTCAAATTGCAGCTCCCCCAGCTTGTCCATCAATTTCGCCCGCCGTACCGGATTCTTCTCATTATCGAATTTCTTCTGATATTCCCCGATGTGCACCTGAAACGCGAACACTGGCGTCCACGCCGCGGCCATCAGCGCCATGAAACATCCCACAAACCATTGAGATGCGCGATTTGAACTCCACGCCATTGCCGGCTCGCCTATTTTTTATGTTCTTTAATCTCGCGATCTAAAATCCGCACCCGCTCCGACGCCGCAAAATATTCATCGCTATTCTGCCCGCCGTTTAGCTCTAGAAACTTCTTATACGCGTCCAGAGCTTCCTGCTTCTGATCCATCTTATCGTAGCAGTTCGCCCGAATGAACCACGCGCCCTTGGTCAGCGCCTCTTTCTTTGACAAAAAATCGATCAGCTCCAGCGCCGCATGATAATTCCCGCCCAGATATTGCGCCGCCAGCAAGTCCTTGATCGTATCGTCCTGCGGGTTGATGCGATACGCGGTGGCCAGCTCCCTCACCGCTCCCGCATAATCCTTCTTCTCCAGCAGCATGTGCCCCGCGCGCGCATGCAAATCCGCATCTCCCGGAGCTAGCGTCTCGGCCTTCTGCAGCGCCGCCAGCGCCGCGTCATAATTCTTCTGCCGGAACGCCAGCACCGCCCGCAACTTCAAACTCGTCGCGTCCTCCGCCCTCACCGCCGCCGCGCGATCCAACTCCGCAATCGCCTCACCGTCCTTCTGCAAATTGCTCAGCACGATCGCGCGTTCCACGTGAATATCTGCGTCATCCGGCTGCAGCTTCAAATACGCCGCCAACTCCACGTCCCCTTCACTATCCAAATTCTGCGCCACCAGGCTCCGCGCCAGCCCCAAATGCGCCGTGCTCGAGTCGTCCTGCAGTTCGATTGCTTTCCGAAATTCCGCCGTGGCCTCCGGATACTGCTTCATCTTCAGCAGCAGCCGCGCCAACTCCAAATGCGCATCGAAATTCTTCGCATCGATCGCCAGCGCTGCGCGAAATTGCTCGGCCGCTGCAACATCATTCCCCGCCCGCTCATACGCGATCGCCAGCAGCAGCTTTGGCCGCCCCTCATTCGGCGTTAGCTCCACAGCTTTCTGCAGCGGCGCCACCGCATCCGCCGGACGGCTCTCCAGCAGCGTCAATCCCAAATTCAAAAATGCCGGCGCCATCTTCGGATCAAGCTCGCTCGCCTTCCGGTACTCCTTCTCCGCGTCGGGCGCCTGCTTCAGCGCCGTGTACGCATATCCCAATTGAAAATGCACCGCCGCATCGTTCGGCGCCTTCTTCAGATAATCCGAGCAGAGTCGCACTGCGCCGTTGTAATCCTTGCGGTCCATCGCCGCCTGCGCCAAATCCAGCGTCTGCCGCGACGCCGCATCCGCCGGCGATTCGCTGCGAATGTGCGTCACGCTCGGCGGTGGATTATTCTGCGCCGACGCCGCCGGCGCACACATCGCCGCACAAAAAAATCCCAAGAATACCAAAAGAGAAATTCTTAGTGCCCCATGGGCCGCTGCACCCGTTAGGGTGCTACCAGAAAATGGACCCCGTGGGGATTTACACGCAAGCTTCGGGGTCCGCTGCCACATAGTTCGTTTTTACCCTTTTGGCGGTTTCGGTGTCCTGGCCCGTCGCACCCTAATGCGTCACCACTGGATCATCATGCTCGCTCTTAAATCTCGACTCCGCCGCATTTCTCACCGTCGTGCCACCCGCATCCGCGCCTCCACCCGCCGCACTCTGCGCCGCACCCTCCGCCAAAACTCTCGCCAAAAATTGCCCCGTAAACGATCCGCTATTCCGCGCTATTTGCTCCGGCGTTCCCGCCGCGATCACTCTTCCGCCCGCGTCGCCGCCCTCCGGCCCCAAATCCACAACCCAATCCGCCGACTTAATAATATCCAGGTTGTGCTCGATGATTAGCACCGACGCGCCGCCCTCCACCAGCTTCCTGAACGACGCCAGCAGCTTCTGAATGTCGTCGAAGTGCAGTCCCGGTCGAAGGCTCATCGAAAATATACAGCACCCCTTCGCTCGCCTTATTGCTCAGATGCGCCGCCAATTTCAGCCGTTGCGCTTCGCCTCCCGAGAGTGTCGTCGCCGACTGTCCCAGCCTCAAATAACCCAGCCCCACTTCATCCAAAATTTTCAGCCGCGAAGTCACCTTGGGCACGGCCGCAAAAAATCCAATCGCCTCCCGCACCGTCAGCTGCAGCACTTCCGGAATGCTCTTCCCGTGATACAGCACTTCGCGCACCGCGCTCTTGTACCGCGTCCCCTGGCACTCCTCGCACACCAGCTGCACATCCGCCAGGAACCGCATCTCGACCGTCACCACGCCTTCGCCCTCGCACGCCTCGCATCGCCCGCCCGGCACATTGAACGAAAAATGCCCCGCCGTGTATCCTCTTTTCTTCGCTTCGGTCGTCGCCGCAAAAACTTCGCGTATCGGATCGAACGCCTTCGTATACGTCGCCGGATTCGATCGCGGCGTCCTTCCAATCGGCGACTGGTCCACCATCTCCATCGCCACAATGTGCTGATCGCCCTCGAACCCCTCCGCCAGTTCCTTAAAATTCTCGAACGCCCTCTTCGCATTGATCCCGCGATAAAGGACGTCATGCACCAGCGTCGACTTGCCCGACCCCGACACCCCCGTCACCACCGTGATCATTCCCAGTGGAATCATCACATCCACATTTTTCAAATTGTGGCTGCGCGCCCCGATGATCTTGACGAATTTCCCGCGCGTTTTTCGCCGCACCGTCGGTACCGGAATCCGCATATCCCCATTCAAATATCGCGCCGTCACCGACTGCTTATCCTTCAGCAGCGCCTCCATCGACCCTTCAAACACCAGCTTCCCACCGTTCTCTCCCGCGCCCGGCCCCAAATCCAGCGCATAATCCGCCGCCAGAATCGTATCCACGTCGTGCTCCACCACCACCAGCGTGTTTCCCAAATCGCGCAAATTCTTCAAAATTTGAATCAGCCGGTGCGTATCCCGCGGATGCAATCCAATCGACGGCTCATCCAGCACATACAGCGACCCTACCAAATGCGAGCCCAGCGAAGTCGCCAGTTGTATCCTCTGCGACTCGCCTCCCGACAGCGTCGAAGTCAGCCGGTCCAGCGTCACGTAATCCAGCCCCACTTCGTCCAGAAACTTCAGCCGCTGATCGACCTCCTGCACCACTTTTTCCGCAATCTTCATTTCCGCCGGGCTTAACTCCAGCGCGCCAAAAAACTTCCGCGCCTCCGTCACCGTCATCCGCACCACTTCCGTCAGCGACTTGGCAGCGACCCGCACCGCCCGCGCTTCCGCGCGCAGCCGCGTCCCGTTGCAGTCCGGACACGTCGCATATCCGCGGTAGTGGCTCAGAAAAACCCGCACGTGCAGCTTGTATTTCTTCCTCTCCAGCCACGCGAAAAATCCGTTGATCCCTTCGTACGCCTCTGACTGGTCTCCCTCAATCACCTTGTCCTGCTGCGCCTGCGGCAACTCGCGAAACGCCACATCCATCGGGATGCCTTTGGCCTTCGCGTATCTCTTCAACTCCACGAAATACTGCCTGTACCGCGGCTTGGTCCACGGCACAATCGCGCCCTGCGCCAGACTTTTTCCCCGGTCCGGAATCACCTTATCGATGCTGAAATCGATCGTGTTCCCGAATCCCTGGCATCGCGGGCACGCACCCCACGGATTGTTGAACGAAAATAGCCTCGGCTCCGGCTCCTGATACACAATCCCGCACTTCTTACACTCAAACCGCTCGTTGAATACCAGCCGCTCCGTCGGCTTGTTCTCCGGACCGCCCACAAACTGCAAAATCGCTTCGCCGCCGCCCTCGCGATAGCAAATCTCCACCGAATCCATCAGCCGCGATCGTATCGACGCATCCAGCGCCAGCCGGTCCACCACCACGTACACCGGCTGCGCAAAATCCACGTCCAGCAGCGATTCAGGCGACGAAAATTCGTACACCTGCCCATCCTGATACAGCCGGTTGAATCCACGCTTCTGCAAATTCGACAGCGCCAGCTTCACGATCTCGTTCGATGGCCGCGCCGCCTTTTTCCCGCGCAGCTTCCCCAAAATCCCTCGCACGCTTCCGCGCACTCCGCCCGCCGCACTCTTCGCTCCCGGCGCTTGCTCATCACCCAACTTCAACCGGTACAGCACCAAAAAACGCCGCCCCGCCTCCATCTTCAGCACGCGGTTCGCAATCTCATCGATCGTGTCCTTGCGCACTTCCTCACCGCACACCGTGCAGAACGTATGCCCCGCCCGCGCAAACAGCAGCCGCAAGTAGTCGTATATCTCCGTCGCCGTACCCACCGTCGACCGCGGATTCCTCGTCGAATTCTTCTGCCGTATCGCGATCGCCGGCGCGATCCCGCTAATCTCATCCACGTCCGGCTTTTCAATCCGCTCCAAAAATTGCCGCGCATACGCCGATAGCGACTCGATATACCGCCGCTGCCCCTCGGCATACACCGTGTCGAACGCCAGGCTCGACTTACCCGAGCCCGATACGCCCGTCACAATCGTTATCTTGTTGTGGGGAATGTTGAAATCGATGTTCTTGAGGTTGTGTACCCGCGCTCCGCGCACCTGGATCGCGTCTATCTCGCCCCGCGCCAATTCGCGTGCTTCCAGCGCATTTTCCGTAGCCTGACTTACACGGACCCGCTCAGCCATCTTCGTCGTCATATAATTAAACTTCGAATTATACGCTGCCGCCCCATCCCCTCCAAATCGCCGCGACGAACCTTCGCTTTTGCCTTAGAAGTTCCGCGTACCTCAACTTCTCAACGACCTCAAATCCCGATCGTGTCATTCCGACCGATCCGCGCCTTTTGCGGAGCGTGAGGAATCTCCGTCGCTTTTGAATTTGATGTTGCCTTAGAAGTTTCTGCGGGTCTGGGGTGCCCCATGGGCCGGTGTTGCCCGTGGGGATTTACCCGCACCGACGGGGTCCACCATTACGAAGTTTGCTTTTGCCTTTGCTTTAGAAGTGTCCGCGGGTGCCCCATACGCCGGGTTCAGCGTGTGGGATAGGTAACTTTTAAACCTTGGCTTCGTTCTGCAGTCGCTTTTGCCTTAACAGTTCCGCGCACCTCAACTCATCAATTTCCTCACACCCCGATCGTGTCATTCCGAACCGAACCGCGCCTTTGCGGAGCGTGAGGAATCTCCCTCGCTTTTGAATTTGATGTTGCCTTAGAAGTTTCTGCGGGTCTTGGGTGAACCGCGGCTCCTTACTTGCTGTAAGTCTTTTCCACCCCGTTCCGCGAATTCTTGACCGTGAACGTCCCGTTTTCCAGCGCACTCACCTCAATGTCCTTACCCAACTCCTCGCCCTTCGGGTTCGCAATCATCGCCTCCGCCACATTGTGGTCCGGGCCACCCTCTTCCGAATAATGCAACTGCCACAGTCCTTCCAACCCCGGCGAATCATGCACGGTCTGCCAAACGGAAGGACTCCCACCTTTCCTCGCGCCATTGTTCATGATCGCTACGCGAGGGTGCAGCGCGTCTACGATCGCCTTGATGTTGGACGACTCCGTGCCGTGATGCGTGGTTAGATACAGATCCACAGTGCCCACCAGGTTGTTCGGGCACACCAGGCCCATTTCGCGGAGCGCGGTCAGATCGCCCAGATCGATAAAGCGAAACTTGCCATAGGTAACCAGCACACCCACCGACTGCTGGTTCTCGCTGGGATCCAGTGGCGCTTTTGGTTCAGCAGCGCAGTAGGGATTCGGTTGGCCGGCCCCTGGCAACGCGCTCGCGATGTGCGCGGTCGCTGAGGTGAGCACCCGGACGTCAAGGCCGGCGACAGGGATCGAATCTCCTGGCTTCGCAACGATGTGCTTGGCGCGAGCACGAACTTTTTGATAGGCGACGAAGTCCTCGTCGGTATCCGGCGAACCCTCTTGCAGCGTGCCGTGGTCGATGAACGTCCCGATTGGAATCCGATCGGCGAGCTGCGGAACGCCTCCCACGTGGTCGCCATGAAAATGGGTGATCAAAACGTAGTCGAGCCGCGTCACACCCGCGGATTTCGCCGCGGCCATAATGCGGTTTGCGTCGCGGCCGTTTTCGTCCGCCCATCCGGTGTCGATCAGCATGGAACCGCCCTGCGGGCTGACAATGAGCGTAGATTGCCCGCCTTCGACGTCGATAAAATAAATCTGTAATGCCTTGTTTGCTTTCGCCCAAACCAACGGCAGAACGAACAGACTCACGAGTACAGGCGCGGCTAGCAAGAACAGAAAGTTTCTTCTACGCATTCGGGGCGCTCCCATAGTTGTATTTTGGTATGCCGGAACAGCCGAACGCCGCCCCAACAACTCTTCGCGCCGCTCCCGCAAGCACTGAACTTTACGCCAGCCTCGCAAGAAAGCAAACGAAGGCTTCGCCAGTCTTCCTGATTTGGAGCAATCTTGTTGTGGGAGTGAATTGACTTAATTCAGCGGAAATTAATTGCTCTGGCAGGCTTGGAGCTCAGCCGCTTCGGATCTGGCCCATGCGCGAAGAAAATATCCGACTGGCAAGTTTGTAGGGACGACTGTGCCTTTCTGAATAATCCAATTCCAGTTCGCCTGAACGAAGGTGTCACTGGAAATTTCTCCCGCCAGATAACCCGCGCTGGCAAACGGATCAGAATCGTAAGGATCTTCTTTATCGGTCGATGAAGATGTCGGGCTCGGATAGCTGGCCCTGACGATTGCTTCCGCTGAGTCAGGAATAAAAGCATATTGCAGCAATGTGTTTTTGTTAGCGGCGTACAGAGTATCGGTGATACCCAAATCGGCGCTAAGCCCATACTGCTGAGCTGCGTGAAACATTTCCGCGTTAAATTCGGCATCCAACAAAGGCGCCGGACTGGTATTGGAGGCTTCGAATTGGTCCCAGATGCTCCCGGCCGGTGCACCGGACCGGTCTGACCACGGCCGAAAGTCCGGCCAATACTTCAGCAACAACCAACCTCGTTGACTGATGCCCCAGTTGGCTCGCTCCTGATGCAGCATCAGTGCTCGCGCAATATCCAACTGATGCGAATCTTGGGTCAGCTCATATAGGAGTATGCGGAACGTGCCTTCGGCCGCCATGTAGTCCATTGGTGCATCCGTATCGGCAAAATCATTGGCCAGCCATCGCGGATTGTGCAACACCGCGCCACCCGTCCCGTCAGAAACGATGAATTGTTCATCATTGGCGGCGATCGCGTTTACCGTAGCCGTCCAGGACGAAATAATCGAAGAATCCGCTACCGTGGGATCTTGCTTGGCAATCAAGAGAAAACGCGCGATGGGCAGAAGTATGCCTGCAGTCTGCTCCACCCAAATTGTCGGTTGCGGTGAGTCTGCGTGATAAACGCCAGGCGCCGGCAACCCCGCACCGGTCACTTCGAAACGGCCAAGTGACGTTGATTGAAGCAGCGGAATGCTTGCTAGACCCTCCAAATCTGTGACGCTCGAGATATTGTAAGACGGCGACAACGAGTGAAGGTCGCCACCGAGCCAGGCGATTTTTACGCCTCCCCCGGGTAACGCAGTGACCCCCAGTGAATTCACCAGCTCAGGCTGTAAGTTTTGAGCGTACATCGCCACTTTGCCGTTACTCGTGGGAATCGAAATGGTGTAGCCAAAACTCGATAGAAAACTCGTAAAACCCAACGCCGACACCTTCGGCGCGCCGCTCGCATCGGCAGGATTGATAGGAACGGCCGCGTCCGCCACGGTTTGGCTGGTCACCAGGCTCATCACCGACTTGCCGCTCTCCACGAACGCGTTCAGATACTTTTTATTTCCCGTCGCTTGGTAAGCGGTTATCAACGATTCAAGGTAATAGCGCGTGTTCCAAACGACGTCCCCATAGTTGTTCGACTTCGGGTTCGTCATTCCGTCGGTCAAAAATTTTGACGATTGTTCGTCGTAGTGTGTGAGAGAAGTGCTGGAGAGAGAGGTGCAACTGGCTAATGTGGAAACTGGGGACAGCCCCTGGTGCGGGGAAAGACTGCACCCGAAAAGGTCGAAACCACCAAACAAACACATCGATGCGTAAAGCACCCGCGGCATTCTCTTCAATGCCAGCTCCCAAGTCTGACTTCGAAGCGCCTAGACTGCTCGCCCTAAGTTAATCAGTTAATTTACGTCGCCCCTACGATTGTAGGAGAATTCCAACTCGAACAGAACAAATCAAAAGTCTATTCTTTGATACATTCTACAAAACTACCATGAAAGGATATTACGTTCGCTCCAGAATCCCCTTGCCAGGCCGCGTCTTTGACACAATAATTTCCCGGGTAGCATGCTCATTTTGGGTCGCCTGAGCTTCACGGACTCTTTCAGACATCTTGGTCGCCATATAATTAGAGTTCGAATTATACCCCGCCCACTTCAGCCCACCAAACACAGCCCTTGGGACGATCTGGTCTTTACCTATGCTGTAGAGGTCCGGCGGGACGCGCGCCGATGGCGACACCGTGCGAATGTTCTCGCAATGATTCGAATTTCCCAAATTGCTTGTTCAAACGATGAGATTCAGGCAGTATATCCGTCCTTACTGGAGAGTAAATGACCAAACCTCTTGCCCTTCTCGTACTCACGTTCGCGCTCGTTCAGCATGGCGGTGGTGGTGGTGTTGGTGGACCAATAGGTGTCGCAACCTTGTTGGCAAACTGCAACCTGGCTCCATGCCACGTCACCTTACCTGCCGGAACTTTTACTTTTTCCCAACCAATCGAACCAGTCGGCTCAATCACCATCACGGGAGCTGGAGCGCAATATCAAAATCTCACTGGTAACTGGCCTTGTGCCACGACCCTCGTTTATACAGGAGCCGGGGTTCCCGTTCGTTTCTATGGTGCAAAAGCGTCGGGGAGCTCATTGATAGGCATTTGTCTAAGGATGGAAAAACCCGCAGAAGCGTTCATAGATATCGACCGGCAGGCAGACGACACAACTCTTCAGGATGTTGTAATCGATTTTCCACGTCCGCGAGCAACAGTCGCGGCTATCCGCTGGGGCTATACCTCTGCCATTGCTGCTGCTCGGTGCAATCACGTTTTTGTCCGCGACGCCGCTCCCGTTGCTTACATGATTGGCAACGTGGAAGCCTCATGGTCCGGCAATGTCTGCCGGGGACTGCAAAACACCGAACATGAATTTCAGATCGGTTCGGGTGAATACCCGCCCGAATCGGTCAATTGCATCATGTGTACAGCAGAGGCCAAGGACGGCGAAATTGCGATCAAAGTTCAAAATGTCATCGGATTCTGGTGGGTAAACTCATACTTCGAATGTGGCGGCGCTTATTGCGTAGATATCCCATCCAATGCAACCCTGGCCAAAACGGTCGGAATCCGTGACAGTTTTGTCGGTTATCCCCCCACGGAATCGTTCGTCCATTCGGCACTTTCCACTGCTACAGTTTTGATCAGCGGCAATGTTATTGTTCCCGCCCAGCTCCGCGCGAATCCCACCGGATACATTCTCGATAATGAAGCCGTGCAGTCCGCGGTAGTCATGGGAAATAACATCAATCTTCCCGTCTTCTCCAACAGTTCCCCGAATCTATTTTCCTATGGGAACGTGGGATACTGATGCCCGCCATCGTGCCAAGTACCACCACTCTGTCGCGTCGAGCCCTACTCACCCTCGCCGGGCTGACCCTGGCTATTCTGGCCTCTGGGTGCGGCGGAAGTGGCGGATCGAGCTCGGTTTCGGCTTCTCCTCCTCCGCCTCCCAGCACCGCCCCATCCTCGATCGATAGCATGCTCGCTCCCTGTAACTCTGGCTCGTGCGCGATCCAAATTCCTGCTGGAACTTTCACCTTCTCGAAGCAAATCGTTCCCAAGGCCATCGTCAGCATTCAAGGCGCTGGGGCCAGTTACGACAATCCGGGAATCCCACTTAACGAAAATCCTCCGGGCTTCCAATTCATCGCTCCTCACTGCCTGACCACCCTCATCTGGACCGGGGGCGGCGTCGCCCCGTTCCTCATCAACTCCTACAAAACGCAAGGCTCGCGCCTTGGGGGCTTTTGTCTGGACTCCCAAAGCTCGATTCCTGTGTTTATCGATGTCGATGGGGCTGGCGACGTTCGCCTCACGGATCTAACCATCGATACACCAACCACAAAGGCCACCATCGCCGGGATCCGTTGGGGCGCTACTGGCATCGACGTTGGCTCAACCTGCGACCACGTTTTCGTCCGCGCCGTCGGGCCCATCGGCCTCGACGTCCTAAACGTTCAGGCGGACTTCATTGGATACCGCTGCAGAGCCGTCTACAACGACCAGAATGACTGGGTTATCGGCGATGCTGCTCACTTGGTTGAATCGTTTCACTGCCAGTCCTGCACCGGTGAAGCTAAGCCCGGTAACATTCCCGTCTTGATTCAAAATGTTTGGGGTTTCAGCTGGGACAACAGTTACACCGAAGGTTCCGTCGCCTTTGATATTCCCGCTGGTGCAGCCGCGGCCCAACAAATCTCCATCACCAATAGTTTTGCTTCGGGTAGCACCTCGCAGGGTGTCTCCGCCTTGGTTCACTCAGGATTGTCCACTGCCACTCTCACGCTTTCCGGCAACTTCATCATCGGCGCCTCGGCCTCTGCGATCCTCGGCGACGATGCCATCACCCGCGCTGCCGTCGTCGGCAATACCGATCCCAACGCTTCCGTTGCTACCAATGGCCAATTCGTCTGTAGCTTCGGGAACACCGCCACCGCCGCGCCTCAGCACCCAGCAAGTTCCTTCTGCCAATGAAGTTAGCCGCCGCACCACCGTCCCAATCTGGGGTCCAATTCATAAAACATTCGGTACCGCCTCGTTTTTCATTCAATATCTCGTCCCGAAGCGTGCTAATTTTTGCTGGCCGCGAGTAAACTTACGATGGGGTTGTGCGGATACTACGAATGAAAATTGAGTGGGTGAATCACGCGTCCTTTGTAATTGACACCTCTGGCGCACCGGACCGCGCCTCTTCAAATGCGGGCATCCGCCTGATTTGCGATCCCTGGATCGATGGCACCGCCTTCAATAACGGCTGGCGTCACATGTCACCTACCAAATTCTCCTACCAAAATTTCTCGGACATCACTCACATCTGGTTCAGCCACGAGCATCCCGATCACTTCTCCCCGCCCAATCTTCAAAAAATTCCGGAGGAATACCGCCCCCGCATAACCGTTCTTTTTCACTTCACCAAGGACAAACGTGTAATCGACGTCTGCAAAGCCCTCGGCTTCACCACTCAGGAACTTCCCGAGGACCAGTGGGTCTCGGTCGGGAACGCCAAAGTAATCTGCGGGCGAAACGGCCAAATCGATTCATGGATGGGTATCGAATGCGCCGGCCAGAAACTCCTGAATATGAACGACTGCGTTTACGAGCGCACCACCGACATCACTCACATCCGCGAAATTTTCGGTCAACCCCAAGTCTTATTTACTCAATTTTCTTACGCTAATTGGGTCGGTAACCGCGGGGATTCTAACGCGCAGTGGCGCGCGGCGCAGGACAAGCGCATCGAAATGCGCAAGCAGACCCAAATTTTCAAGCCTAAACAAATCGTTCCATTCGCCAGCTTCGTTTGGTTTTCTCACCAGGAAAATTTCTATATGAACGAAGGAGTAAATCGCATCTCCGACATTTTCAAATACTGCGAAGAAACACTCGGCGTTCCTGCCGTCGTCTTATGCCCAGGCGATCAGTGGGAAGCTGGCACTCCCCACGATTCCTCCGACGCCCTGCAAAAATATGAATCGGAACTGAACTCCATCCTTGACCATCCTAAACTAGATAAATCCGCCCCGGTCCCTGACGAAAAACTTCACGAGCTGGCCAAAGCCTGCTTCGCCAAGCTTAGAAAAGAAAACAATCGTCTCCTGTTGGCTCTCATGCCCGCAGCCTCTGTCTATCTCACTGATAAAGACCAAACCGCAGTTGTGTCGTGCTCAAAATTGCAACTGAGTGGCGGCCGCACTGGCAAGATCGACGTCGAAATGGGCTCTGATTCGCTCGCTTACTGCTTCCGCTTCGGCTGGGGCGGCGACACCTTGCAGGTCAACGGGCGCTACCAGGTTCCATCCGGTGGCAAGGTCCGCAAATTTTTCCGCATTTTTCGCGTCCCAGGCCTCAACACCGCCAACGAACACCTCGACACCATCTTCGTCGCTAAAAAAATCGCTAACCTCACTTTTAAGTCCAACCATGAAGGCGCCAAGACTCAGTCTGCGTGAGTCGGCTGCCAGCAATTGGCCTCGCACTAGTTATAATTGTGCTAACATCTCGAAATTATCTAATTCGGTAAAAGGGCAGGTTCCGATGCGCCACCGCTTAGCCAGCCATCTCACCCGCTCTGTCCTATTCGCCGCACTTATACTGTTCCTCTCCAGCATCGCGCGCGGACAGAGCGTCTCCTTCGTCGCAGGTCGCGATTTTCAAGCTTCTCAATCCGACACTTCCGTCTCCCTTGTCACCTCCGGCGATTTCAACAACGACGGCAAGGTCGACCTTCTCACCGCCACCAGCAACGGCCAAACCGATGACAGCATCTCCATCCTTCTCGGCAACGGCGACGGCACCTTTCAGGCGCCCTCCACGATCACCACCGCGCCACCCGCAAATCTCTACGTCACCGCCATCGCCGTTGGCGATTTCAATGGCGACGGCAACCTCGATTTCGCGGTCCTCAATCAATCCACCAACAGCGTCGTGGTCTACCTGGGCAATGGAAATGGCACCTTCCAAGCCCCCAAAACCACCACCATCGCGAATCCGCCCCAGTTAACCGGCGTGCTCGTCGTCGCCGACTTCAATAAAGACGGCAAGGCCGACGTCGCCGTCCTTGCCACTGCTCCTCAGTCCGGCACCCGCTCGATCCTCGTCCTCATCGGCAAAGGCGACGGCACCTTCCAATCGCCCGTCACCTACGCAATCACTCCCGCCCCAACGTTGCTTGCCACCGGCGACGTCAACGGCGACAAAAACATCGACCTGATCACCGACGGAGTCAGCGTCCTTCTCGGTAAGGGTGACGGCACCTTTCAGGCCGCCAAAAACACGCCGATTACGAACTCCTCTCCTTGCGGCGCTGGCGCCGGTTCTCTCGGCATTGGCGATTTCACTGGCTCCGGCGTCGATAGTGTCGCTGTAGGGGAGCAAATCCTTCCGTCCAATAGCGATGGCACTTTCGCCACGCCCGTTTGCGCCCGATCACTTAGTAGCGCCGGTTATTTTGCAGTCGGAGATTTCAATAATGACGGCAAAGCCGATCTCGCCGGAATTAATCAAGTCAGCTCTACCATCTTCCTCTCGACCGGCGGCGGCTCCGTCCAACAGTCTCAAACCTTCCCGCGCGAGGGGTCTTCAGCTTCGCCGTCGCAATACGTCGCGGCCGATCTCAATGGTGACGGCAACATCGATCTCGTCGCCCCAGCCGCCGGCAATAATGTCACCGTCTACCTCGGCACCGGCTCTGGCACATTCCTCGCTCCTTCCACCGTCGACACCGGCGCAACCACCGTTGTCGGGCTCGGATTCGTCGGCATTCTGCCGGCAGACTTAAACAGTGACAATACGGCCGACTTGCTGTTGTTCGGAGTTGATCAGAATAGTGGCTTGGGTTTTGTTTCCAGTCTGATCAATAAAGATGATGGCTCTTTTCAAACTCCCGTCATATCGGACGCTGCCGAAATGGCCTTTACCGGTGCGCTGGGCGACTTTAACAACGACACCAAGCAGGATGTCGCCGTCTTGGGTTCGAGTTCGAATGGCCAGATCGCCGTCCTTCTGGGCAATGGCGACGGTACGTTCATGCCGCCCGCCACGTACAACACGAGCCAGCAAAATACCGCAATCGGAGTCGACGATTTCAACGGTGATGGAAAGGAGGACTTAATCGTCGCTGGCTACCCTGCGGGTTCGCCTGCCGGTTCCGCAGGCTCTCTCGACCTCCTCCTCGGTAATGGCGACGGTACTTTTGGCTTCGCAACGAACGTCGCCACCATCCCAAACCAGCCCATCGCCTTGGTAGTCCAGGATTTCAACGGTGACGGCAACGCCGACGTCGCGGTCGCCGCGGTTAATCCGAATGGCACCACCGGCGACATCTGGATTTACCTCGGCAATGGCAATGGCACGTTCCAAAATCCCATCGACATCGGTATCGTCGGCCCACCCGTAGGCTTGGTCGCCGGCGAATTCGCGGGTACGCATTGGGGTCTGGCCGCCGCCGTCGGCAATCCCGCAAACAACGTCCAAGTTTTTCTGGGCGACGGCACTGGCAACTTTTCGCTGTTAAGCACCGTGCCTATTGGACCCGGGACTACCGGTTCCATCGTGACCGCGGACTTTAACGGCGACGGATTCTTAGACTTTGCCGTGCCAAGTGATGATGGCGTATCCGTCTTCTTCAACGATGGCCGCGCCAATTTCACTCTGGATGAGAAAATCGACGCAGGCTCGCCCATCGCTGCGGCTGACTTCAACGACGACGGAAAACCTGACCTCGCCTGGCTGCTCCCCACTTCAGTCGCCCTGATCTTTAACCCGACTTCCTCATTTTCATTCACCTTGACGGGGCCTTCGTCAGCTACGGTCAGTCCCGGCGACAGCGCCAAATACACCTTTCAGCTCACGCCAACCAACAATTTCAATGGGCAAATTGAAATCGATTGTTCTGGACCCGCCGTTGTCGTCTGCAAAGTCTCACCGTCATCTGTACTGCTGGGCGGTAACTCATCACAGTCGGTAACGGTCACCGTCGGCACTAGTCCTGCAAACAGCGCGATTCCGCCCGCAACGCCCCTGTCTCCATCCCAGCGCCTGCACCTCTATGAACTTGCTACTCTCGTATTGATTTGCCTCTCGCTCCTTCTGGCTTTCTCAAAGCGCATCGGTAGCCGCCGCTTTGTTGGCGCAAGCACCGTCGCGTTGATTTTGCTTTTGATCCTCACCTGCATCTCTTGCGGCGGAGGCAGTTCGCATAGCTCAGGCGGCGGACCAAGCGGCACCCCGGCGGGCACCTACCACCTTAAGGTCACCGCCTCATCCGGCTCAATTACCTCGACCACCAACCTCACCCTAATCGTGAACTAGTTCACACAAATCGCGCGGTTCACTCTGTCTTTGCGCCCGGTCTTCTTTGCTGATCACACGCTGCCTTTGCGTGGTCTCTCAACCAAATAAAAAACACCGTGTCATTCCGAGCCCGATCAGCGCGCCCGCATTCGAAGAACGCGCAAGTAGTTGGGCGTTGAGGGCGAGGAATCTGTTTTCTGAGGAATCCACCCGCCCCTAGCTTCGAATCCAACACGGCGGGCCCGGAGCAGTTTCAAGCCAGTGCTTCAAATGCAGAAATGAAGACGTCCTCAGTGATCAATTCCGGCGTTTGAAAATAAGTGAAGAGCAGACCCGTGGTCAGGGCATCCAGCACTCGGATGAACCGTGCCGCAGGCATCGGAAGCTCCCTTTTCGAAACAACTTTCACGATTTCCTTCGTCATCCGTCGATAAACAACGGCGTTCTGCGCAGACATCCGGACACGCATTGATTTGTGCGTCAGCACATAGAGCTGAAAGGCCGTCGCCGCCGCAGCTTGCTTGTGGCGGGCCCGCGCTTCAGCGGCAACAGTCTTGCCCAGAATTCGCATTTGCTGTTTGAAATCCATGCCACGTTTCAGTGACGGCACAATTGGCTTCCAGTGGTTTGCGACCAAGGCTAAGAAAAGCTCCTCCTTGCCTTTGAAGTTTCCGTAGACGGCGCCACGAGTCATGCCGGCTCTAGCGGCGATCTCTTCAAGTGACGCGCGATCGTAGCCCTTTTCCCCTATGACCTCAGCCGCCGCTTCAATCAGCTTCGCGCGCGTGCGCTCGCGCTTCCCGCCGGAAGGCTGATCTGCGTCGGTCTTTGCATTCTTGGGCATCCTCGCTCCAATAAAATACACCGTCGTATTTTATACAACAATGTATTATTCTAAGTAATCCATGGCCTATGTCAAAGGAATTCTCACAGTCGCGGCAGGCCTTTGCCTCGTCTTGGTAGTCGCCGGTTATATCTATGAACGAATCAGCGAAGCGCGGGATCTAAGGCGCCATCCTGCGCCCGGCCGGATGGTCGCCGTCGGAGGCCACAGACTTCATATCCTCTGCAAGGGAACTGTTGGTCCGACCGTGATTATCGAGCAGGGTGCCGGCGAACCGGCGATATTCTGGTGGCCCGTACAGGAAAAAGTCTCCGCGTTTGCCCGCGTTTGTACTTACGACCGCGCCGGTTATGGTTGGAGCGACCCGGTTCGAGCACGGCGCACGATTCAGGAACGCGCGGAAGAGCTGCATACTCTTCTGGTGAATGCGGCGGTTCCGGGCCCGTTTGTTCTTGTCGCGCACTCTTATGGCGGTTTCATCGTGCGATGGTTTGCCCGGGAGTATCGCGATCAAGTGGCAGGCCTGGTCTTGGTGGATACTGCCGAAGAGGGCGTGATTTTTCGCCGGGATGTGCTGAACTTCTATTCTCGTGTGAGCATGTTTCCGCGTGTGATGGGGTTCGCGGCGCATTTCGGGCTGCCGCGCGTGTTGCGAGGTAGTTTTCCTGCGCTCCGCGAGCAGTTATGGTTCGTCAAGCCAGGTGAGTTTGCCGCCACCGAGGACGATTTGGCGTCGTTGCAGCGCGTCAGCCCTCCGCTCAGCGAACCCAGCGGTTTTGGCAGGCTCGATGACCTACCCCTGATTGTGGTCGAGCACGCGCAACCGTTCCCGGGCCCGTTCGCGCTGCTTGAGAAATACTGGGCCGCTGGGCAAAAGCGTCTAGCTGCACTATCCACAAAAGGCGAGCTGATCGTAGCGCAGAAGAGCAATCACATGATTCATCTGGATGAGCCGGACGTCGTCGTAAATGCAATTCGGCGCGTTCACGCCGCCGCCCGCGATGCAACCAACGTTCGGTGCGACTAGGCTAGCCGAAGCGGGAGGCGCACCCTTTGGCCCAAGTAGTGTTTTAGTTTCTATGGGTGCCGCACTCTTCCCCGGTGTTGGGAAGGGTGCGGGTTTTGCTTTGCCTGTCATGCTCCCCGAATGAAATTCAAATCCCGACCTGGCTTTTTCTTTCAGCCCCGTAGGGGCGAAACAAAGTTAGCCCAGAGCGCCAGCCCGGGGACCGCATCCACAAAAATGAAAACAGCCCCGTAGGGCCGGCACAAAATCTCACGCGCCAGCGCCCCCGTCCCGCAATTCCATACCATCCCGCTGTGGGCGATGATTCGGGGCGAGGTGTGAGATTACCGCGGTTGCTGTTGGGCGGCGGCGCGTTCTTTGGCGTGGGCGACCAGTGCGGCGAAGCGGGGGTCACTGTGGAGGGAGTTGAGGTCGGAGTCCTTGTCTATGCCCAAGTCACCGATGGGGGGAAAGCCGTGGTCAACCGCCTGGCGTACAAGCGCGAAGGCCTCATCTTTGTGCCCCTGGCGCGCCGCAAGGCAGGCGAGATTGTAGACAGTGATGGCTGTGTGCGGGTTCTCGGGGCCGAGGACGCGGCGGTCGATGTCGAGCAGCTCTCGATACATCTTCTCCGCTTCGGCGTTGAGGCCTTCGTCTGCAATAGTCACGGCCAGGTTGTTGATTGTATTGAGTGTTTCCGGGTGCTCCGGGCCGAGGACACGACGCGCGATGTCGAGCTCCTCGCGATACATCTTCTCCGCTTCGGCGTTGCGCCCTTCGTCTCCAAGAGCCACCGCTAGGTTGTCGATTGTACTTAGTGTGTCCGGGTGCTCCGGGCCGAGGACACGACGCTGGGTGTCGAGCAGCTCTCGATACATCTTCTCCGACTCGGCGTAGCGGCCTTCGTCTCGAAGAGTCACGGCCAGGTTGTTGATTGTCTGGAGTGTGTCCGGGTGCTCCGGGCCGAGGACACGACGTTCGATGTCGAGCTCCTCCCTGTACATTTTCTCGGCCTCGGCGTAGCGGCCTTCCTCTCGAAGAGTCACGGCCAGGTTGTTGATGGCCGAGAGTGTTTCCTGGTGCTCCGGGCCGAGAACACGGCGGTCGATGTCGAGCAGCTCGCGGTCCGTCTTCTCCGCCTCGGCGTAGCGCCCTTCGTTCCTGAGAATCTCGGCCAAGTGGCGCATTGAGGTCAAGGTTTCCGGGTTGTTCGGTCCCAAGACTTGCCGGCAAGTATCCAGCGTCTCCCGCTCCAGCTTTTCGGCCTCGGGGTAATGCCCTTCTCGGAAGAAGACCCAGGCCAGGTCCTCCTGCGCCTTCAAAGTCTCTGGATTCTTCGGCCCATGAACGCGACGCTCAACCTCCAGGGCCTGCTGCAAGAGAGGCTGCGCCTGCGAATACAACCCCAGGCTTTCATATACTTTGCCCATGACGTCCATTAGCTGCGCCTGGGTCTCCGGGTCTTTGGCCAGCCCGGCATCAATCTGTTTCGACGTCTTGTCCAGGATTTCCCGGGCGGTGATGCTGTTGCCGCGAGCTTCGCTGGGGTCCGATACCTTGAACATACCCTCCATAAAATCGGTGATGCGGTTGGCCCGGTCGCGCTCCCGGGTAATTCGGCGAAGCTGTACCGCTTGATTCACAGCAAAGCCTGCCAGCAGCAAGACCAAACCCGCGGCCACCGTCACCCCCACGCGGTGACGCCGCAGATATTTCTGCATGCGATAGGCAGTGCTGGGCGGGTGGGCCAGCACCGGCTCACTGTGCAGATAATGGCCGATATCCGCGGCCAGTTCCGCGGGGGAACCGTAGCGCCGGGAGCGATCTTTTTCGAGGGCCTTCATGGTGATCCAATCCAGATCGCCATGAAGCAGAGTTTCCAGTTGCTTGGGTTCGATTCCGCGCAGTCCGGCGCTCGAGGCCGAGGAAGACTTTTCCAATCGGATTTTGGTGCTGGGGCGAGGCGGCTCGATCTCGCGCAGTTGCCGCAACACTTCATGAAGCGGCTGCTTGTACCACTTCTTGGGATCAAAGGGCTCAGCGCCGGTGAGCAGAACGTAGAGCACCACGCCCAGGGAATACACGTCGGTGCGCGTATCCACATCCTGCACGTAGGAGTTGGCCTGCTCCGGACTCATGTATCCGGGCGTGCCCACGAACGACCCAACGCGAGTGAACATAGTTTCACCGCCCGGGTCTGGCGTGGCGGCCTTGGCTAAACCAAAATCAATAATCCGTGGGACGGGCTTGCCATCCACTTCGGTGACCAGGATGTTGGCCGGTTTCAGGTCACGATGGATGATGGCTTTCTGGTGCGCATGCTGCACTCCTTCGCAAACTTTGATGAATAGCTCCAAACGCTGCTTGATGGTCAGGCGCTTCTGATCGCAATACTGGGTGATGGGAACGCCCGGCACAAACTCCATGACGAAATAGGGCTGCCCATCGGGCGTGGCCCCAGCGTCAAAGACCTTGGCAATTCCGGGATGGTCCATCATGGCCAGCGATTGCCGCTCGGACTGGAAGCGGTGCAGCACATCGTCGTCGTACATGCCGACCTTGATGAGTTTGAGGGCTACCTGGCGGTGTAAAGGCTCGGTTTGCTCGGCCAGCCAGACCTGGCCCATGCCGCCTTCACCCAATTTGCGAATGAGTTGATAAGGCCCGATGGACTTGGATTCTTCGCCGGGTCGATTTGCAGCGGATGCGCCGTCGTTAGGAGACGCACCGAGGGTTGGGGATGAGCCGAGGGTCGCGGACGCGTCGAGGGTAGCCGACGCGTCGTCGATAACAGAGCTGTCTAGAGTGGCTTGCGCTTCGAAATTCGCAGAGGAGGTGGTGTCAATTTGAGGATGATCGGCGTCTGGGTCATTTTTCTTGGTGGGTCCATTCGCTTCGGTCATGGGCGCTCCACGAATGAATGGGGAAGCGGCAGAGTTTAACACTCTTCCTGCGACTTGTTCGGCGGGTGGCGCACGCTTTGGCCTTAGCTTCTATGGGTGCCGCAATCTTCCCTGGGTTGGGAACGGTGCGGTGTTCTCTTTGCCTGTCACCTCCACTCTAGGATTCATTTCGGTTTGGGAGGACGTTCAGTTGCGCGCCCTGTACCCAACCCGCAAAGGGTGCTCCCACCGAGGCAAAAGCAACTACAAAGCAAGACAATCAACTGTAATGCCAAATATCTCTGGTGTTACGATCTCTCCTTGAATGGCAGTAGCTCTTATCTGGGTGCTATTGGTCCTCAATAGCCTTACGGTTCAGCCGCGGTTAGCTGACGAGAATGTTAAACCCTCTTGGAGTGTGAACCTCGCACCAAGTTTGAAGGGGCCGGCGTTAGGTCAGAAGACAGGAGAAGCAGAAATGTCTTCGCGCCCGGTTGAATCTGTTTGGTTTCTAAATAATGGAGTTATTGCTGTAAGTTTTTTGGTCAAAAATACCGAAACTCCCAAATTAGCGACTCGTGATTCCAGCGCAGCCGCATCACTCCAGGTGCAAATCGTGCTGGTCGACGCATCGAGTGGAAAGGTTTTATCGACCGGATTTTGGCCGACGCACTCACGGGACTCCCGCATTATTGCCGCTTACGAGGAACAAATGGTCATTCAGGCCGGTACTGAGATCAGCCTTGTTTCAAGGGAATTTCGGGGGCTTCACACAATCGATTTGCCAGAAAGCAAGTCCGATTGGAAAGCATACACATCTCCTACCTCCCAACATGTCCTTTTCATTCACCCCTTTTTCTACGGAAGGGGTCGTGGACCTTGGATCTGGATTTCCACCAAAGACTTTTCAGTGAGGTCGTGGGATGACGTCAGCGATGACTTAACCGGGATTTCTGACACTGAAATAGCCATCTCGAGCTGTATCAATTATCTGGATTGTCCAGATGATATGAGGATCAGAAAACTTGACGATAACTGGCACGGAATTCCGGGAAGCGCCAATGATCAAGCGGCACCTGAATTCGTTACGGATGACCTTCTGTGGATATGGAACAACGCGACAGATCGGGCCGCGCGGAAGCCTGGCTGGAGTGGCCGTCTGATACGGCTCGACGGAACGACAATTCTGAACGAAGATCTGGGATGGTGTTGGTTCTCCGGCCCTAAAGTGAGTGTTAGCGGCAGGAGATTCGTTCTGCCGTCATGTCACCTGACTGGCTATCACCCGTCTTTGGACATGGGAGGCACCGATATTTTCAAGGCAATCGCGGTATACGATTCCCCGTTCACCAAGAGATCGCATTTCCTGCGAGTGGAAGGACCGAAGATTGCCGACTGGGCATCGGTCGCACTTTCGCCCGATGGCCTCGAATTCACGATTTTGAATGGTACTCATCTCGAACTCATTCGCTTGCCTTCGAATTGAGAGAGCTTTTTCGAATCTCGTTCCACAAAACCCCATTCCGTCACGCTGCTCAAAATACCAACGCCCTTTTCCAGAATCTAACGCTGTTCAATTATTCGCCCTTTTTGCCCCCAACTGTTTGCATTAGAGTAAACAGTAAAAACACCACCCTAAGCCCCCAAAATTCCTAAATCAGGTCAGCCCCTAACGAACAGCCCACTCTGCTCTCGCGCGCACCCTCGCTACCCACTTGACAGTCCACCGCGCCGACTTCAGCATCCCTGTGTCGAAATTTCACGCGCATGAGCGACCCAAACTCCACTCCCAAATTCCCACGCGTCATCTGGATCGTCCTCGATAGCGTCGGCATCGGCGAACTCCCCGACGCCGCCGACTACGGCGACGTCGGTCGCGACACCCTCGGCCACATCGCCGCCTCCCGCCCCCTCGCGCTCCCCAATCTCACCAAACTCGGCCTCGCCAACATTAAACCCCTCGCCCACCTCCACCCGCCCCTAAAGCCCCTCGCCAGTTTCGGCAAAGCCGCCACCCACTCCCCGGGCAAAGACACCACCACCGGCCACTGGGAAATGGCCGGCATCTGGCTCGACCAGGCTTTCCCTGTCTACCCGCACGGTTTTCCTCCTGAAATCATCAATGCCTTCGAATCACAAATAGGCCGTAAAAAATTGGGGAATAAGCCTGCCTCGGGCACCGAAATTCTCAAAGAACTCGGCGCTGAACACGTGCGCACCGGTTTTCCCATCGTCTACACCTCCGGTGATAGCGTCTTCCAAATCGCCGCCCACGAAGAAATCATCCCCGTCCCCGAGCTTTACAAAATGTGCGAAATTGCCCGCCGTCTTCTCGACGGTCCCCATCGCGTCGGCCGCGTCATCGCTCGCCCGTTCACCGGTGGGCCCGGAAATTTCCGTCGCACCGAACGACGCCACGATTACGCCGTCGAGCCTCCGCGCCCCATGCTCCTCGACGTTCTCGAAGAACGCCGCGTCCCCATCTTCGGCGTCGGCAAAATTCACGACATCTACAACGGCCGAGGCGTCCGCGACTACGTCACCACCAAAAATAATTCCGACGGCATGTCCAAAATCCTCGACGCCATGGCCACCCGGCCTGCCGGCCTGATCTTCGCCAATTTGGTCGATTTCGACATGCTCTACGGCCACCGCAAAGACGTCGAAGGCTTCGCCCGTTCCCTCGAGGAATTCGACTCCCTCCTCTCCCCCCTCCTCTCCTCCCTCTCCCCTCGCGACCTCCTCCTCCTCACCGCCGACCACGGCTGCGACCCCTCCCCCGTCAACCCCACCACCGACCACTCCCGCGAATACGTCCCCCTCCTCGCCTTCTCCCCCTCCTCCCTCTCCTCCACCAACCTCGCCACTCGCGACACCCTCGCCGACATGGGCCAGACCGTCGCCGAAAATTTCGGCGTAAAAATTCCCCACGGCGCCAGCTTCCTCGCGCAAATCAGCCAAAAATAAAATTAGGGGAATACCTTCAGGAGAGACTTGCTTCCGGGAAGGGAACTACGAGGAACTACAAGAAATCGCAAAAACTACTTGCCGCTGCTGGTCCCGCTTTCCTTCGCAAAATACCCGGTCCGCGTCCGCACAGTCACCTTGCCATGGCCCCTCGCGTCCACGTCCACCTTCACCGTCCGAAACGAGCCATCCTTCGCCGTATTCGTCGGGTAGTAGCCCAGCGTGTATTGCTCGCGAATGTCGTGCGCAATCTTCGTGCAGATCGGCTCCACTTCATCCAGTGAAGCAGGGAAGTACGCCGCGCCGCCCGTCGACTCCGCCAGTGTGGTCAAAGTCTTCTTCGAATGCCGCACCATGCTGCGATCGTGTTGCTGATCATACGAACTAAAAACTCCCACCGCATAAATCAGCGCATTCGATTGCTGCGCTGCCTTCACCGTGTATTCAAATGACTTCCTGCTGAAATCGTCGTCCCCGTCCGTGATTACCAGCAGCACTTTCTTGTCTTTGTGCCCCTTCTTCAGGTGATCGAGCGACCCAACCACCGCGTCGTACAGCGCAGTCCCGCCGCGCGAATCGATCCGTTCCAGTGCTTCCTGCAGTTCCTTGGGGTTATTCGTAAAATCCTTGTCGAGATCCAGGTAAAACTCGTCGTTAAAATTCACCACGAAAGTTTCATCCTGGGGATTGCTCGTCTTCACAAAAGTAAGTGCCGCCGCATTCACCTGCGCGCGCTTCTCGCGCATGCTGCCGCTGTTGTCGATTACCAGCCCCATGGTGACCGGCAAATCCTCTTTGCTGAAAACCGAAATGGTCTGCGGCTGCTTGTCCTCAAAAACCTTGAAATCCTGCTGGCTCAGGTCCGGTACGAATTTCCCCTTCGAATCTTCCACCGTGGCATGCACCACCACCAGGTCAACGTCCTTCTTCAGCGTGTACCCGCCGCTCTGCTGCCCCTGCCCATTACTTTGCTGAACGTAATTTTCCGGAGGCGGTGGCTGCGGCTCTGAATTCTGCTGCGCCTGCCCATTCTGCTGCGAATCCGCACTCTGCTGCGCAAACGCCTCCGCACATAACCACGCAGACGCGCCAAGGCTCAGCGCAGCTATAGCAATCACAGGAATGTATCGAAGGTAAGCGCCGCACCTGTCGCCACGCACCCGCGCCAGGCTGGCAGGGAACTCAGTGCCCGGGCGCGTAGTACCCGGTGCGGGAATAGACCTGTAGTGGAGGAAGCCCCTTGGGCGGCCGCAGGCGGACCTTGATCTTCCGCCACTTCCCATCGCGTGCTTGATTTGTTGGCCGATACCCCAAAACATACTGATTTCTTAGCTCCATGCTGATTTTGGTGGCGATATCGGGCAAATCCTTCAACGAATTAACCCGAAATACCCGGCCCCCAGTCAGTTCCGTGATTTCTCCCAACAAGGCGGGGCCATTTTGCTCTTCCGGTGACTTGAAGTCCCCTCTATCGAAGATGCCGATGGCGAATATTTGGACGTCCGCTTCCTTCACAAATTTCCGGACGTCGACTTCGCTGTATCTACTGTGATTATCCCCTCCGTCGGAGATGATCAGCAAAGCTTTTTTCGAATTGCGTGCCCCTTTCATTTGGCTTAGTCCCAAATAGATACCGTCAAAAAGGGCAGTTTCGCCATGCGCGGCCGTATACATAAGCCGCTCTTGCAGATCCTCCACGCTCCCCGTGAAGTTGCTAACCAATTGAGCGCGATCGTTGAAGTTCACCAGGCAGAACTCGTCCTCCGGATTCGCCGTCTTGAAAAATTGCACGGCCGCTAGCCGCGACTTCTCGAACTTGTCCGCCATGCTCCCGCTCATATCGAAGATCACCCCAATCGATATGGGCACATCCTCGCTCGAGAACCGCACAACTTCCTGCTCCTTGTTATCCTCGAAAATGCGGAAATTCTCCTGATCCAGCCCCGTAACCATCCGCCCGTATGGGTCCGTAACTCCCACGTTAACTAGGGTCAGCTCAACGTTAACCTTATAGTTCTTAAGCTTCTTCTTGCCCGTGCCCGCCGCCTGATCTCCGGCGGTCTGCGCTGCCTGATCCCGTCCCCTGGCCTGCGCCGCTTCCTCCGCTTCCTTTGCCGCCTGTGTATCCCGCGCCGCACGTGCCGCCGCGTCGTCGTCCTTCGCCGCCGGCGGCGTCACCGGCCCCTGCTGGTTCTGCGCGCACGCCCGTCCGGGCGCGCCAAACGCCAAAAATAATGCAATCAGGGAAGTTACAGCCAGGAAAGAGAAGGGCACGCGCACAGGCTCACCGTTAGGCCTCGGGTGAAAGCGCAGTGGCGTGCGGCCAGTCATGGCGCGCTGAAGGGCTCCCAACGACGTCCCGTCTGAAGATCTAGCAGGATCGCGCTTATCGGCATCATAGTCGCACTCAAATTGCAAAAGCAAGTAGGGCGATCGCTGG
Source organism: uncultured Acidobacteriota bacterium (assembly GCA_963757885.1). GTDB lineage: Bacteria > Acidobacteriota > Terriglobia > Acidiferrales > UBA7541 > Palsa-147. Next base: position 286,292 of record CAVWSS010000002.1, read on the forward strand.
ATTCGCGAAATAAATTCTGCACGTCCAGCCCTTCAAGCCCGCTCCGGGCGCTACAGATCGCCCCTCATCCTCGCTACAATAATCAAATTCTTGCGTGCTCAAGATAACCACCCGGCGCGGCCATCTTGGGCGCCCATCGTAAAAATTAACCGCGCGCATTCTTAAAATATGGCAACGCCCAACTCCACTCACCAGGTCATCGTGGTCATTCCCGCCCGCTACGATTCCGTCCGCTTCCCCGGCAAACCCCTCGCCCAAATCGCCGGTAAATCCATGATCCAGCGCGTCTACGAACAAGCCCGCAAGGCCGAATCGGTCGACAAAGTCATCGTCGCCACTGACGACGAGCGCATCCTCAAAGCCGTGAAGGACTTTGACGGCGAAGCCATCATGACTCGCCACGACCACCACTGCGGCACCGAGCGCGTCGCCGAAGTCGCCGCCCACCTCAACTCCGAAGTCTACATCAACGTCCAGGGCGACGAACCCCTCACTGACCCAGCCGCTATCGAGGCTCTTGTGCAAGCCCTCAACGACGACTCCACCGTCGCCATCGCTACGCCCTGCACTCCGGTCAGAAAGCTCGACGAAATCATGGACCCCAACATCGTCAAAGTCGTCCTCGACTTCGAAGAAAACTCCCTCTACTTCTCCCGCGCGCCTATTCCCTGGGTCCGCGACACTGGCGAGCACGTCGCCGCTCGCCACCTCAAGCACATCGGCATGTACGCCTTCCGCCGCGACGCCCTCATCGACTACCCAACTCTCCCTCCCGGCGAGCTCGAGCGCCTCGAACAGCTCGAACAGCTTCGCTGGCTTGAAAATGGCTACAAAATCCGCACGGTCGAAGTTGATTACGAGGCCGTCAGCGTCGACGTTCCCTCTGACGTTCAGCGAGTCGAAGAAATTCTCCGCCGGCGCACCGAAAATTAATCCTCACCAAATTTCTTTGCGCCAAAAAAAAATTTAAAATCGCAAATCGACTAATTGACACTCACGCGCATTCTCCGCATAATGAATCGTACACACCTCATTTGGAGGAATTTCACTGCCCTTGCACGGCGGCCCGAAGTATATTTTTGTGACGGGCGGCGTGGTTTCTTCCCTCGGTAAAGGCGTGGCAGCGGCCTCTATGGGCACGTTGCTTGAAAGTCGCGGCCTCAAAGTTACCCTCCAGAAGTGCGATCCCTACCTGAACGTCGATCCCGGCACTATGAGTCCGTTTCAACACGGCGAAGTCTTCGTTACCGACGATGGCGCCGAAACTGACCTCGACCTGGGCCACTATGAGCGCTTTACTTCCGCCAGGCTCACTCGCGATAACAACTGGACCACCGGCCGCATCTACGAATCCATCCTTACCAAAGAGCGTCGCGGCGATTACCTGGGCAAAACTGTCCAGGTCATTCCTCACGTCACCGACGAAATTAAAGCTGCCTTCCGCAAAGTCGCCCTCGGGGTCGACGTAGTCATCGTCGAAATTGGCGGCACCGTGGGCGACATCGAATCCTTGCCGTTTATGGAAGCGATTCGCCAGATGCGCCTCGAGCTGGGCCCCGAAAACGCCCTCTTCGTCCATCTCACTCTCGTTCCTTACATTTCCACTGCCGGCGAGCTCAAGACCAAGCCCACCCAGCACAGCGTCAAGGAACTTCTCAGCATCGGAATCCAGCCCGACATTCTGCTTTGCCGCAGCGACCGCCGCCTCGAAGCCGGCCTGAAACAAAAAATCGCCCTCTTCTGCAACGTTGCCGAGTCCTGCGTTATCTCCGCGCCTGACGTCGCCAACATTTACGAAGTTCCCATGTCCCTCGCGGAAGAGCGCCTCGACGAGCAAGTCCTCCGCCTCCTTCACCTCGAAGCGGGCGAGCGCGACCTCGGCAAATGGATCGCTATGCTCGAGCGCATCGAGCATCCCCAGGGCGAAGTTCGCATCGGCGTAGTTGGCAAATACGTCGAGCTCGAAGACGCTTATAAAAGTCTTCGCGAAGCCCTCATGCACGGCGGGCTCGCTAATCACCAACGCACCGTGATCGAATGGATCGAAGCTGAAGAAATCGAATCCCCGGAAACAGCCGAGCAGCGCCTCCGTCACGTCGACGGCATCTTGATTCCCGGCGGCTTCGGCAAGCGCGGCATCGCCGGCATGGTCAACGCCATCGCCTACGCCCGCGAACACAAAGTTCCGTTCTTCGGCATCTGCCTCGGCATGCAGTGCGCCACCATCGAATACGCCCGCCACAAATGCGGCATGGATCGCGCCGATAGCACCGAATTCGACGCCGCCACTCCCAACCGCGTCATCTACAAACTTCGCGAACTCCTCGGCGTTGATGAAATGGGTGGCACCATGCGTCTCGGCGCCTGGCCCTGCAAACTCGAGCCCGGCTCATTCGCCGCTCGCGCCTACGGCGAAACCGACATTTCCGAACGCCACCGTCATCGCTACGAATTCAATCGCGAATACGAAGCCACCCTCATCAAAGGCGGATTCAAAATCACCGGCAAGACTCCCGACGGCGTCTACGTTGAAGTCATCGAAGTTGCCGATCATCCTTGGTTCGTCGGCGTCCAGTTCCACCCCGAATTTAAGTCCAAGCCTCTCTCTCCCCACCCCCTCTTCGCCGCCTTCGTACGCGCCGCCTATGAACACCGCGGCCGGGGCCAGGGCCAGCCCGAAATTAGCCTCCGCGCCGCCGAATCCGCGCGCTAGACGCCGGCTCTTGCTTCCCACTCACGCCAATCGCTCCAAAAACAGCCGTATCCCTGCGAAATCAGGTAACATCCTCTCGAAAATAACGAATCAAAAATGACCGCTGCTAAGCCCAACTTCACCGTCGGCAACGTTTCTCTCGGCCAGCACACCGGACTCTTCATCATTGCCGGCCCCTGCGTCATTGAAAGCGAACGTCACGCCTCCGAGCTAGCCTCGCGCCTCCAAAAAATCTGTGCCGCCAATGGCGTTCCGTTGATCTTCAAAGCCTCTTACGACAAAGCCAACCGCACCTCGCTCTCCTCCTATCGCGGTCCTGGCCCCACCGAAGGAATCCGCATCCTCGCCGACATCGCCAAGAAAACCGGCCTGCCTATCCTCTCTGACGTTCACGACCCCTCTCAAGTCGAAGCTGCCGCAAAATCCTGCGACGTTCTCCAAATTCCCGCTTTCCTCTGCCGCCAAACCGACCTTCTTCTCGCCGCCGGCCGCTCCGGCCGCGCCGTCAACATCAAGAAAGGCCAATTCCTCTCGCCCGGTGAAATGCGTACCGCCGCCGAAAAAGTCGCTAGCACCGGCAACGAAAAAATCATCCTCACCGAACGCGGCGCGTCCTTCGGCTATCAAAATCTCGTCGTCGACATGCGCTCTTTTCCCATCATGCGCAAGCTCGGCTATCCCGTCGTCTTCGACGCCACGCATTCCGTTCAGCTTCCCGGCGCCACCGGAACTGCCAGCGGCGGCCAGCCCGAATTCATCGAGTCTCTCGCCCGCGCTGCCGTAGCTGCCGGCGCCGACGGCATCTTCGTCGAAGTCCACGAGAATCCTGCCAAAGCCCTTTCCGACGGCTCGAACGCCCTGCCTCTCGATCAATTCGAGCCGCTCCTCCGCAAACTCAAAAAACTCCACGAAACGTCACGCGCTCTGGACGCTTCCAATACTGGCTCGGACGCCTCCGCGGCAAAATCTTCATGAGCCCCAAAACCGCAAAATCCCCAAAGACTCACGCGCCGAGCAAGAGCCTCGACACCGCCCGCCGCGTTCTTCGCATCGAGTCCGAAGCCATCGCCGCCCTCATCGACCGCCTCGATTCGCGCTTCGAATCTGCCGTCGAACTCCTAATGAATTGCCAGGGCCGTGTCGTCGTCACCGGCATGGGCAAGTCCGGCCTCATCGGCCGCAAAATCTCCGCTACCTTCGCCAGTACCGGCACGCCCTCCTTCTTCCTCCACGCCGCCGAAGCCGCTCACGGCGACCTGGGCACGCTCGTCGGCGATGACGTCGTCCTCGCCATCTCCACCAGTGGCGAAACCCGCGAGCTCCTCGACCTCGTCAAAACTCTCCGCCGCCTGGGCACTCGCCTCATCACTCTCACCGCCAACTCCAAATCCCCCCTCGCCGCCTCCTCCGACCTCGTCATCGACATCGCCGTCAAAGAAGAAGCCTGCTCCCTCAATCTCGCTCCCACCGCCTCCACCGCCGCCGCCCTCGCTATGGGCGACGCCCTAGCCATCGCTCTTCTTGATCGCCGCGGCTTCAACGAAGCCGACTTCGCCGCGCTTCATCCCGGCGGCAAATTCGGCAAGCGCCTCCGCCGCCTTGATTCGCTCATGCACTCCGGCGCGTCACTTCCCACGGTCCTGCCCGACGCGACCGTTCCCGAAGTCATTTACGAAATCAGCCGCAAAGCCCTCGGCCTTGCCGTCGTCGTCGACGCAAATCGCAAGCTACTCGGCATCATCACCGACGGCGATCTGCGCCGCTTAATGGAAAAACGCCGTAAAGAAACCTTCGACCTCAAAGCCCTCGAGTGCATGACTAAAAATCCAGCCACGCTTCAACTCAGACGAACTCGGCGCCGCCGCCCTGAAAATCATGGAAGAAAAAAAGATTACTTCCGTGCTGGTTGTCGACGCCGAAGGCCGTCTCGAAGGCGTCGTGCACATTCACGATCTCTGGGCGCCACAACTTTTCTGAAAAATTTCGAAACGGTGAAACTTGCCTGAAACTCCAAAAACCTTCCCAAAGAACGTCCTGAAGCGCGCCGCCAAAATCCGCCTCTTCCTCATGGACGTCGACGGCACTCTCACCGACGGCGGAGTCACCCTCGCTTCCAGCATGTCCACCAATGAATTGTGGGAAATTAAAACTTTCAACGCACATGACGGCGCCGGGCTCACCCTGGCCCACATCATGGGAATCAAAACCGGCGTGATCACCGGCCGCAACTCCGCCGCCACCACCCAGCGCGCCAAAGAAATGAAGATCGACTACGTCTACCAGGGCCGCGCCAAAAAATTAGAGTCGTACGAGGAATGCCAAAAGCTCGCCGGCGCCGACGACTCCGCCACGGCCTACATGGGCGATGATCTGCCCGATCTGCCGCTTCTCACTCGCGCCGGCCTCGCCATTGCTCCCGCTGACGCGGTTCGCGAAGTCAAAGCGGCCGCTCATTACGTCACCAAAGCCGCCGCTGGCCAGGGCGCTGCCCGCGAAGTTGTCGAATTAATTTTGCGCGCTCAAAAACGCTGGAAGGAAGCCATTCCCAAAGCTCTGGCTTAAGAAGAGCGCGCCTAAGAAGAAGGGGACTGAAACGATAAAATCACTCGAAATTCTGGAGCGGGAGAAGGGAATCGAACCCTCATCTCAAGCTTGGGAAGCTCGCGTTCTACCACTGAACCACTCCCGCTCTACCGAGTGGCACAATCGGCCCAAGTCTACACTCAAAACATGACCGTTCCAAATCTCAATCCAGCCACGCCAGACCGCATCAAAAGGCTACTTGCGACACCCTTTACGGAGGCACTTTGGCTTATCGCGATCTAAGCGAATTCATCTCTAAGCTCGAAAAAGAAAACGAGCTCGAGCGCATCCGCATCGAAGTCGATCCCATCCTCGAAATCACCGAAATCACTGACCGGGTCTCTAAAGCCGGCGGCCCGGCGCTGCTCTTCGAAAAGCCTAAAGGCTCAAAAGTCCCTCTGCTCATCAACGCTGTCGGCAGCAAAAAGCGCATCAACCTCGCTCTCGAAGTAAAAAGCCTCGACGAAATCGCTGACCGCATCCAGTCCTACCTTCGCCTGCAACCGCCGCAAGGGCTAATCGACAAACTGAAGATGCTCCCCAAGCTCGGCGAACTCAGCTCCTTCTTCCCCAAATCCGTAAAATCCGGCCCTTGCCAGGAAGTCGTCCGGCAGGACAATTTCTCCCTCTACGATTACCCCATTCTCAAATGCTGGCCCCAGGATGGCGGCCGTTACATCACCTGGCCCATGGTCATCACCAAAAATCCCGAAAACGGCAAGCGCAACGTCGGTTGCTACCGCATGCAGGTCTTCGACGAGCGCACCACCGGCATGCATTGGCAAACGCAAAAGCATGGTGCCGAACATTTCCGTAGTGCCCAAGCTTCTGCAGGCCGCAATAAATCCGTGCGTATGGAAGTTGCCGTCGCCATCGGCGCCGATCCCGCCACCGCTCTGGCCGGCATCCTTCCCGTTCCTCCCGATCTCGACGAATTCATGTTCTCCGGCTTCCTCCGCAGAGACCCCGTCGAACTCGTCACCTGCAAAACGGTCGATCTCGAAGTCCCCGCCCACGCGGAAATTATTCTCGAAGGCTACGTTGACGTCTCCGAAATGCGCACTGAAGGCCCCTTCGGCGATCACACCGGCTTTTATTCGCTCGAAGGCGAATATCCCGTCTTCCACGTCACCTGCATCACCCATCGTAAGCATCCGACCTACCTCACCACCATCGTCGGCCCGCCGCCCCAGGAAGACTTTTGGATCGGTCACGCCATCGAACGCATTTTCCTGCCGGTCATGAAAATGCAATATTCCGAAATCACCGACGTCTCCATGCCCGCGGAAGGCATCTTCCAGAATTTAATGATCGTCGCGATTCGCAAGTCCTACCCGGGCCACGCGCGCAAAATCATGAACGCCATTTGGTCTCTCGGCCAAGCCATGTTCACCAAAGTCATCCTTGTCGTCGATCACGATGTCGACGTTCATAACCCTAGCGAAGTGGTGTGGAAAGCTCTCTGCGCCATCGATCCCGAGCGCGACACGCAATTTACCTTCGGCCCCGTCGACACTCTGGACCACGCCGCCCGCATGCAGGATTACGGGTCGAAAATGGGCATCGATGCCACTCGAAAATGGAAAACGGAAGGCTACGCGGGCCGCTGGCCCGACGAAATTCGCATGGATAGTTCCATCCGGGAACGGGTCGATAAACTCTGGAAAGACCTGAACTTAAAACTCCATTCACCACGCGACTGACCCCAAACTGACAAAAAGTGGCCTCTTAGCTATGTTTGCAGCGTCCCGGCGCGTTCTGGTACCCGCCAAAAACGCCTCGCTGGCCCCTGGGTCAGGGGAATGAGTCGATTAAGCTCTTAACCAACAGCACACCGCGCAAATTCCTCGAATTGACACTTCTGCCATAGGGATGCAATAAACAGAAAAAGCACAACGTACCGGAAGGACTAGTACTCAAAAACTAAGAGTCGTTGCGTTGGGGTGCGTAGCAGTCGTTTTAGAAAAAATTCGCAAGTCTGCTTCTCAGTTTCGATTTCGTCACCGCAGGCCACAAGGCAGCACACGTTACAGGCAGCAGAGAGCGGGAGCCGCAAGATGCTTAGTCTAGGAAAACCGAGAAACCTGATAGGGCTCGACATCGGCTCGAGCTCCGTGAAAGCGGTCGAGCTGAAAAAGACCAAGCAGGGTTACGAACTGGTCAGCTTCGGACTCGAGCCTCTTACCCAGGACACCGTGGTCGATGGCGCCATCATGGACGCCCCCTCAGTCGCCGAAAAAATCACCACCATCTTCGATGCGCAGAAGACCAAGTCCAAAGACGTGGTCACCTCTGTCTCCGGCCATTCCGTGATCGTCAAGCGCGTTCCCATGCCGCTGATGAGCGAAATGGAGCTTTACGACCGGATCCAGCTGGAAGCGAGCCAGCACATTCCGTTCGACATTGCCGACGTCAACCTCAGCCACCAGCTCCTGGAAGCCACCGAAAACCAGATGGACGTGCTCCTGGTTGCCGTCAAGAAAGACAAAATTCTCAACCACACCAACGTCCTTGCCCAGTCCGGCAAGACGCCGGTGATCGTCGACATCGACGCCTTCGCTTTGCAGAACTGCTACGAAGTGAACTACGACCTCGATCCCACGCAAGTCGTCGCGCTCCTGAACGTCGGCGCCAGCGTGATGAACATCAACATCATCCGCGGCTGGACGCCCCTCTTCACCCGCGACGTCTCCGTCGGCGGCAATCAGTACACCGACGCGCTTCAAAAGGAACTCGACCTCTCCTTCGAAGACGCCGAAAAGCTCAAGATGGGCGGCACTCATCCGGGCGTTACCGACGAGCAACGCACCGCGATTCTTCGCTCCGTCTCCGACATTCTCATTCTTGAAGTTCAAAAGACCTTCGACTTCTTCCGCGCCACCGCTTCCGGCGAAAACATTCGCCGCATCGTTGTGGCCGGCGGCACCGCGCGGGTTCCTGGCCTTCTCGAGCTGCTTCGCGAGGAATTCGCCATGCCCGTCGAAGAGCTCTATCCCTTCCGCAAAATTACCGTGAATCCCGGCAAGTACGACGAAAACAAGCTTCGCGAAATGGCGCCGCGCCTGGTTATCGCCGTTGGCTTGGCACTGAGGAGCTTTGACAACCCATGATTCGGATCAACCTTCTCGGTCAAACTCGACCCAAAGAGCGGCGCGAAACCACGCTCCCGCTCGACGCAACTTTCCGGCTCGGCATGCTGGTCGTGGCCCTGCTGCTCGCCTTCGGCGTTCTTTTCGGCACCTACGAATCGCAGGCCAAGCAGCTCGACCAGACACGCGATCGCATCCACAGCCTGGAAGCCGAGCGCGCCCGCTTGCAGCAAGTGAAGTCCGAAGTCGCGCGCTTCGAAGCCCAGAAGCAAGTTCTCCAGCAGCGCATCAACGTGATCGAAACCTTGCAGAAGGGCCGCACCGGTGGCCAGGAAATGCTCGCCGCCGTGGCCAATACCGTCGCTCGCAGCGAAGGCGTCTGGCTCACTTCTCTTATCAAGGCCGGTGGCACCCTCACCATGGATGGCGAAGCCAGCTCGGTTAATTCCGTAGCCAACTTCCTCACCCAGATGAAGCGTACCGGTTACTTTGACAAGATCGAAATCAAGGAAACCAGGGAAAACGACTTGGTCAAATCTGTGCCCACTTTTTCTTTCTCTGTAACAGCAGACATTGCGACGGCGCAGTCCGTCCCGGCTTCTACAACTCCTCCGGGCGCTGCTCCGCGAGGCAGGAGCTAGACCATGGCAACCGCATTTAGAGACTGGCCCTGGCCTTTGCAGGCGCTTTTTTATGTGGGCCTGGCAGTCATCCTAATCGTGGCAGGCTTGTGGATTCCCGGCCTTCCCAACCAGCGCGTACGCGCGGACCTCGACTCGGCCAAAGCCGAACTCAAGCCGCTCGAAACCGAAGTCGAAAGCCTTCGCGTTTATCAGCAGCGCCGCGTCGAGCTCCAGGGTGAAATGGATGCTCTCGCCAAGCAGCTCGAAACCCTGCAGACCATCGTCCCTGAAGAAAAGCAGGTCGATCAATTCATCATCATGCTCCAGGGAGCCGCGTCCTCTTCGGGCGTTTCCATCCGGCGCGTCACCACCAAGCCTATCGTGGCCCGCGATTACCACTACGAGATGCCCTTTGAAATCGAAGCCGACGGCCCTTATTACGCCGTCCTAGATTTCTTCACCAAACTGAGCAAGCTCTCCCGAATCATCAACGTCGGAGACGTCAAGCTCAGCGGTGTCGATGAGAACGGCAACGGCAAGTTCAAGATGACCCCCGGCACAACCGTCTCGGGCGTCATGACCGTCACAACGTTTTTCACCAAGTCAGCCGATCAGCAGCCCGCGCCTACTACCGCGGCTGCCAGGCGATAAGGGTCGATGGATATGAGACTCGGAAAATCAATGCCCGGTTCGGCAGCCCTCGCGGCGCTGGCCGTCCTTATTTGTGGCGCTGCTTGGGCGCAAGCCCCAGCCACAGTAAGCACGGCTAGGAACGCGGCTTATCAAGCGCAGGCAACTCAGCAGCACGACAGCCCCGCGCAAGCTCCCAAACACAAATCGGCCAATAAGTCGGATTCCGCAGCTCAGGCCGCTCCAGCAGCCGCTCCCACCAGCGAGCAGCCCATGGAGATCACCCAGAGCAACAACAGCCACCGTGACCCATTTCAATCTTTGCTCGAAGTCACCAAGAACGGCGGCCCGTCCAATTTGCCCGCCGGCAAAGCCGGTTTGATCATTTCCTCGATTCGCATCGACGGCACAGTCAAGGCCGATAACGGCATGATCGCCGTCGTTTCCAATCCACAGGACCGCGTTTACTTCATCCACGAAGGCGATCGTCTCTACGACGGTCAGGTGGAAAAAATCAGACTTGATGGTGTGGTTTTTAGGCAGGTCTCGAAGGATGCATTTGGCAAGCCAGTCGAGAGGGAAGTCACCAAGCGTCTCTACGCGAGCGCAGGAGAGCAGCAATGAGGATCATACGGAACACCGGGGGACTCGCCCTCGCCATCTCTGCAGCGATGCTTTGCATGCCCGCTTTGGGGCATGCGGCTTCGTCTGACACCGCGGGCGCTTCGAAGGCTCCGGCCATCCAGCAGGTTCGCCTTTCTAAGAACGGTGCCGATACGCAAGTCAACGTCACCGGCACGGGCACCCTGGATTACCACGTCACGCGCCTCAGCCACCCGGAGCGAATCGTCATCGACTTCAGTGGCTCGCACATCCGGACCGCCGAGCGCAATATCAAGAGCTCTCTCGAGCCGGTCAAGGACGTGCGCCTCGCCCAATTCTCCGACGACGTCGCCCGTGTCGTGATCGATCTTCGCGATCACGTTCCTTTTAGCGTCAACGCTAAAGGCAACACCGTCGTGGTTGAATTCGTCGCCACTCCGGCCGCTGCTGGCGCTTCAAAATCCGCCGCCAAGGACAACATCACTACCCTGGCTACTCCCAGCATCTCGCTGCCCGCAAATTTGACTCAGCCAACTTCCGCTCTTGCCTCGCCTGCTCCTCGTCCCGCGGCAAATGACGATAAGTCCGCTGCAGACACCAAGCACGACAAGGCTCCGTCTGCTCCGCTTCTCGCCAATGCTCCGGCGCCCAAGGCGGATGACGACGATAAAAAGCCCAGCCCTGCTGGCGCCGAAGTCGGCGCAGCCTCCGGTCGCTATACCGGTGAACCAATTTCCGTGAACTTGAAGGACGTCGACCTTCGCGACTTCTTCCGCCTGATCCACGAGATCTCCGGCTTGAACATCGTCGTCGACCCCAGCGTCAAGGGCACTCTGACCATCGTTCTCGATGATGTACCGTGGGATCAGGCTCTCGACATCGTTCTCCATAACAACGATCTCGAAAAACAGCTCGACGGCAACGTCCTGCGCATCGCCACCCGCGACACCATCAAGAAAGAAGCAGAAGACAAGCGCGACTTGGCTAAGGCTCAGGCCGAGGCTGCCGAAGTGGTTACCACCACTCGCGTCCTCTCCTACGCTAAGTCCGACGACATGGTCGCCACTCTGAAAAAGTTCCTGTCCAGCCGCGGTGACGTGATCTCCGATCCGCGCTCCAATACCGTCATCATCCGCGATATTCCCAGCGTCGTGCCGGTCATGGACAACCTGATTCGCCAGCTCGACCGCAAATCCCAGCAAGTTGAAATCGAAGCGCGCGTCGTGGCTGCCAACCGCTCTTATGATCGTGAAATCGGTACTCAGTTGGCCTTCGCCTTGGGCAACGCCTCCCGCAACAGCGTCACTGGCGGCGATACCCAGGTAGGCACCAGCCCAGTTACCCGTTTCGGTGGCCCTGAGCCTCCCATCGTCGTATCGCAGGGCTCATCCAGTTCAGGCGTTAATATGCCGCTGATCACCAACCTGGCCGCCACCAGTCCGACCAGCGGCATTTCGTTCCTCTACTCTTCCAAGAACTTCGCACTCGACTACATCATCTCCGCCTTGGAGAACAAGGGCGTTGGTAAGCTCCTCTCCAAGCCGCGCGTCATCACCCAGAACAACCAGAAAGCGACGGTTAAGCAGGGAACTAAGATCCCCGTCCAAACTATCGTTAACAACACCATTTCGGTTCAGTTCGTCGACGCCGTCCTTCAGCTCGACGTAACTCCGCAAATCACCGCGGAAGGCACTGTCTTCATGGACGTCAAGGTCACCAACGACCAGATCGATCAGTCCATTCCTCGAGTCGAAGGCATTCCCGCTATCGACACGCAGGAAGCCGATACTCGCGTCCTGATCAACGACGGTGGTACTGTGGTGATCGGTGGAATCATCGTCTCGCAGCAGCGTACTTCTATCGATCAGGTGCCTCTGTTCGGCAGCCTGCCGGTGATCGGGAACCTGTTCAAGCACTCGACCGTCAGCTCCACCTCGTCCGAGTTGCTCTTCTTCCTGACGCCGAGAATTCTTCCTAACTAACGGCCGAAATTCGGCCGGGTAAGCGAAAGCGAACTTGGCCTCCAAATCGGCGAATCAAAATCCTGATTCAACCACTTTCCGGAGCCGGCAAGATCGGCTCCGGATTCGTTTTTCTGCGCTACCCGCCCAGGCCGTCCTGATCACCCATCTGCCTGACATCCGCTACCTCTGCGGCTTTTCCGGCAGCAGCGGCATCCTCCTGATCACCGAAACCTCGTCCACGCTCCTTACCGACAGCCGCTACACCATCCAGGTCAAAGACGAAGTCGGCGCCTCCACCGTCCACATCATCAAAAAATCGCTCCTCAACGAAGTCGGCGCCCTGATCGCCGGCCACCGCGCCATCCACCGTATCGCCTTTACTCCTGACCAGATCACTTTCGCCCGCTTCCGCCAGATTCAGCGCGTCCCCAAGCGCCCCATCAAATGGATCCCCGCCTCCACCCTCGTTTCCGACCTCCGCGCCATCAAAGACCCCACCGAACTTGCCGCCATGCGCGACGCTGCCATCCTCTCCTCCAAAGTATTCGAAAAGCTCCTCCCCAAAATCCGTCCCGGCGTCTCTGAACTCGACCTCGCCGCCGAGCTCGACTACCTCTCCCGTCGCGCCGGAGCCTCCGGTCCGGCCTTCGACACCATCATTGCCTCGGGCCCACGTGCTGCCCTTCCACACGCCCACCCCTCCCCTAAACGTATCGCTAAAAACGAGTTGGTCGTCATAGACCAGGGTGCTATACTCCGCGGCTACTGCAGTGACATCACGCGGACTGTTTTCGTAGGTAAAGCACCCCCGCGAATTCGCCGCTGGTACGATGCGGTCCTGCAGTCGCAACTGGCCGCGATCGAAGCTCTGGCCGCTGGCGTCGAGGCGAATGTCGTAGACGCAGCCGCCCGGGGTATTTTGAAGCGCGTGGGCCTGGCGGGGGCGTTTACCCACAGCACAGGGCATGGCTTGGGGTTGGAAGTGCACGAAGCTCCGCGTCTCGGGCGGGGTGAAAAGTCTCGCTTGGCGCTCGGCAATGTGGTCACCATCGAGCCGGGTATCTACAAGCAGGGCGTGGGCGGCATCCGGATCGAAGATGACGTTTTTATCGGCGCGCATGGGCCTGAAATACTGTCCACCGCTCCGAAGCAATTCTTAGAACTTTAATGCCCAACTCCAAAAAATCGCGCCCCGCCGAACCCTCTCCTAAAAACAGCGTTGACCTTCGTGAACTGGAGCGCCTCCTCGACTTCATGGGCTCGCATGGCCTAGAAGAGCTCGAATACGGCCGCGAAGGCTTTCACGTCCGCTTAAAGAAGGCTTTCTCCGGTTCTGGCGGAAGCAGCCGCTCCCATGGTCATTCCTTCGCCGAGGCCCCCAGCCGCGCTGCCGAAATCCTTCGTGAGCGTCCAGCCGCCCCGGCCGCTGAAGCCGCCCCTGAACCCAGCAAGACCGACGGTCTCCATGTGGTCAAGTCCCCGATCGTAGGAACCTTTTATGCCTCGCCCAATCCCGAATCGCCTGCTTTTGTTCACGTTGGCGATCAGGTGAAGACCAAGCAGGTGCTGTGCATCATCGAAGCCATGAAGCTGATGAACGAAATCGAGTCCGACATCGACGGCGAAGTCGTCACAATGTTCGTCGAGAATGGCCAGCCCGTGGAGTACGGTGAAGCCTTATTCGGAATACGTCCTCACGGTAAAAAATAATCGTCAGAAGTAAAACGGCGCTCGGGCGTCCAGCCAAATGTTTCGAAAAATCCTAATCGCCAATCGTGGCGAGATTGCCCTCCGGATCATTTCAGCATGCAAAGAACTTGGCATTTCCACAGTCGCGGTCTTTTCCGAGCCTGATCGCCACGCTCTCCACGTCCGCTTTGCCGACGAAGCAGTCTGCATCGGTCCCGCCCAGAGTTCCGAAAGCTATCTGAACATTCCTCACGTCATCTCTGCCGCCGAAATCACCAATGTCGACGCCATCCATCCCGGCTACGGTTTCCTCTCGGAAAACGCCAACTTTGCCGAAGTTTGCGAAGCATCTCATATCGCCTTCATCGGTCCTTCGCCCGCAAATCTCCGCCTCATGGGTGAAAAAGACCGAGCTCGCGAAGCGATGGCCGAGCACGGCATGCCCGTCATACTCGGCAGCGACGGCATCATCGAAGACGAAGAATCCGCCCAGGCCGTCGCCGAAAAAATTGGCTATCCGGTCATGATCAAAGCCTCCGCCGGCGGCGGCGGTCGCGGCATGCGCATCGCCTCCGGCCCCGGCGAACTCCTCACCGCTTTTCAGACCGCCCGCCGCGAAGCCGAACAAGCCTTCGGCTGCGGTTCCGTCTACTTCGAAAAACTTATCGAACGCCCCCGCCACATCGAATTCCAGGTCCTCGGCGATAATTACGGCGACGTTGTGCATCTCGGCGAGCGCGAATGTTCCATCCAGCGCCGTCACCAGAAAATTATCGAGGAATCTCCCTCACCCGTCCTCGACGCCAAGACCCGCAAGGAAATTGGCGACAAAGTCGTCCAAGTCCTCAAAAAACTCAAATACTCCGGTGCGGGCACACTCGAATTTCTCCGCGAGGAATCCGGCAAGCTTTACTTCATCGAAATGAACGCCCGCATCCAGGTCGAACACCCCGTCACTGAATGGGTTACAGGCGCCGACTTGGTCAAAGCCCAAATCCGCGTCGCCGCCGGCGATCACCTCAAGGACGTCCTCGGCAAAGTCGAATTTCGCGGCCACGCCATCGAATGCCGCATCAACGCCGAAAATCCTGATACTTTCGTTCCCTCCGCCGGACGCATCACCGCCTTCCGCGTTCCCGGCGGCCCGGGAATCCGCATCGACACCGCCGCCTACGCCGACGCCGTCATCTCCCCCTATTACGATTCACTTGTCGCCAAAATCATTTCCTACGGCCACAGCCGTGACGAAGCCATCGTCCGCATGCGCCGCGCCCTCGAAGGCTTCATCGTCGAGGGCATCAAGACCACCATCCCTCTACACCGCCGCATCCTCGCCGATCCGGATTTCATCGCGGGCAATTTCGACACGCACTTTCTCGATCGCCGCCTCATGGCCGCCGCAAAATAACCTCATGCCAAACCTTCCGCGTCCAATCCCACGCTTCTACCCAATCCTCGACGCGGAACTTGCCGGTTCCCGCCTTCTCCACATCGCCTCCTCTTTTGCTGACGCTGGCGTCGAACTTCTTCAAATCCGCGATAAGAGCGGCTCCTCCCACCGCCTCCACTCCGCCTGCGTCGAGCTCCTCAATCTATTCCGCTCCCGCGCCAACAAAAAAATCCGACTTATAGTTAATGATCGTGCCGATCTAGCTGCCCTTTCAGGTGCCCCCGGCGTTCACCTCGGCCAGGAAGACATCTCCGTTGATGCCGCCCGCACGGTATTGAACGCCGCATCGGGACCGCCTCAAGAGCGGAGGCGCGATATGGCATCGCGCCCAGAAAAATGGATCGGGCTTTCGACTCACAATCTCCCCCAGCTCCGCGCTGCCGCCCGCACCTCCGCCGACTACGTCGCCATCGGCCCCATCTTCTCCACCGCCTCCAAGAAAAACCCCGATCCGGTCGTCGGCCTGGACTTCATCGCTCGCGCCCGCCGCCTCACCCGCAAACCTCTCGTCGCCATTGGCGGTATCACTCTCGAGAACGTCAAATCCGTCTGGCGCGCCGGCGCCGATTCCGTCGCCGTGATCAGCGACGTCATCTCGGCTCCTGATCCCGCCGCACGCGCTGTCCAATATTTAAAACTCGCCGCCGAATTCGCCGCCTTGAGCGCTGGCTAGCCGCGCCCGGAGCACACACCATGGCCGACACACTCCAAACCACCGCCGCCTCCAGCTCCCAATCCGAGTTGGTCAAAGGCCTCGGCCTTCTCGACTCCACCATGATTGTCGTCGGCTCCATGATCGGCTCCGGCATCTTCATCGTTTCCGCCGACATCGCCAATCAAGTTCGCAGCCCCGCCCTGCTCCTCATCGTCTGGGCCTGCGCCGGCGCGATGACCCTCATCGGCGCGCTCTCATACGGCGAACTCGCCGCCGCCATGCCCAAAGCCGGCGGCCAATACGTCTACCTCCGCGAAGCTCTCGGCCCTCTCTGGGGCTTCCTCTACGGCTGGACCATGCTTCTCGTTATCCAGACCGCCACCATCGCCGCCGTCGCTATCGCTCTGGCCAAATTCGCCGGTGTGCTCATCCCTTGGTTCTCCGCGACTTCCTGGATTCTCAAACTTGGCACCATGGGCCCCTGGACCTTCTGGTTCGGCACCCTGGGCCCTTATAACGTCGGCCTCAACACCCAAAATCTCCTCTCCATCCTCACCATCGTCCTCATCACCTGGATCAACACCCGCGGCCTCCGCATCGGTGCCATCGTTCAGAACGTCTTTACCCTCACCAAAACCGGCACCCTCGCCCTTTTCGCTCTTGTCGGCATCGCTTTTTCCACCGCCGCCGCGCGCAATATCAACTTCACCAATTTCTGGCGCAACGCCGGCCTCTCCACTCTTCACGCCTACCCGCCCGACACCAATCAATTCATGGTTGGCACGATCACCCTCATCGCCATCGCTCTCGTCGGCGCTCTTTTTGCCGCCGACGCCTGGAACAACATCACCTTCACCGCCGGCGAAGTGAAAAATCCCTCCCGCAACCTCCCTCTCTCCCTCGCCCTCGGCACCGCCATCGTCATCACCCTCTACCTCCTCGCCAACTTCGCCTACCTCCGCGTTCTCCCCCTCGAGGGCGATCCCCACGGCGTCACTGTCATCTCCCGCGGCATTCAATACGCCGCCGAAGGCCGCGTCGGCACCGCTACCGCCGAAGTCGTCTTCGGCTCTGCCGGCGCCGTCATCGTTGCCATCGCCATCATCATTTCCTCATTCGGCTGCAACAACGGCCTGATCCTCGCCGGCGCCCGCATCTACTACGCCATGGCCAAGGACGGCCTCTTCTTTAAATCGGTCGGCACCGTCAACCGCTTCCGCGCCCCTGCCATGGCCCTGATCGTCCAATGCATCTGGGCCTCGATCCTCTGCCTCTCCGGCACTTACTCCCAACTCCTCGACTTTCTCATCTTCGCCGTCCTCATCTTCTACATCCTCACCCTCACCGGACTCTTCGTCCTCCGCCGCACCAGGCCCGACATGCCCCGCCCCTATCGCGCCTTCGGCTACCCCTTCCTGCCCGGTCTTTACATTGTGGTGGCCCTCTTTATCGAAGTTCAGCTTTTGCGCTATAAGCCGCAATACACTTGGCCAGGATTGATCATCGTGCTTCTTGGCGTCCCGGTTTATCTCGCGTGGAAGATTGCCGGCCGCCGCTCATCCGCGGAGTCAGCTTCGTAGAGTTGGGTAGGTTCGCTAGAACCTTCGATTCATACTAGTCGGAAGCAAAAGTTTCGGCTTCGCGCTTTGCAGGCACTCTGTTAAGGTTCACCACCGCATCTTAGGAGACAATATGGCCGGCAACCCGCTCCTCGCCACCAAACCGCTTAGCCTCATCCTCGACGAGGCTGCCGAAACCGGCGAACACTCCCTCAAACGCGCCCTCGGCGTCACCAACCTCATCTCCCTCGGCATTGGCGCCATCATCGGCACCGGAATCTTCGTCCTCACCGGCAACGCCGCCGCCTCCTACGCCGGCCCCGCCATCACCCTCTCCTTCATACTCGCCGCCATCGCCTGCGTCTTCGCCGGACTCTGCTATGCCGAATTCGCCGCTATGATTCCCATCGCCGGCTCCGCCTACACCTACGGCTACGCCACCTTGGGGGAAATCTTTGCCTGGATTATTGGTTGGGACTTAATTCTGGAATACGCCTTCGGCGCTGCCACCGTCGCTTCGGGCTGGAGCGGCTACGTCATCAGCTTCCTGCAGGACTTCCACATCCACATCCCGCCCGCCCTCGCCGGCACTCCCGGCGCTGAGTTTGTTTTCTATAACGGCCGCTGGGAAGCCATCGGCCGCATCGCCATGACCCTCAAGCTCAACCACATCGACGTCGCCACTCTTCCTCACGCCACCGGCGTCTTCAACCTGGTCGCCTTCATCGGCATCGCCCTGGTCACCGCCATCCTGGTCATCGGCATCAAGGAATCGGCCAACCTCAATTCCTTCATCGTCTTCATCAAAGTCTGCGTCCTGCTGATCTTCATCGGCCTCGGCTTGCAGTACATCTCGGCTCACGCCGCCCTTGCCTCCTCCAACTGGCATCCCTTCCTTCCTCCCAATGAAGGTTCCTTCGGCGCTTTCGGCATCTCCGGAATCGTCCGCGGCGCTGGCGTAATTTTCTTCGCTTATATCGGCTTCGACGCCGTATCCACCGCCGCCCAAGAAGCCAAAAATCCAAAACGCGATATGCCCATCGGCATCCTCGGTTCTCTGGTGATCTGCACCATCTTGTATATCCTCGTCGCCGGCGTCCTCACCGCCCTCGTCAAGTACAACACCCTCAATGTTCCCGACCCCATCGCCATCGGCATCGATCAGACCGGCGTCCGCTGGGGTTCCTTCCTCGTCAAGCTCGGCGCCATCTGCGGACTTTCCTCCACCATGGTGGTCATGCTTCTCGGACAGTCCCGCGTCCTTTTCTCCATGTCCCGCGACGGCTTGCTCCCCGAGGCCGGCAGCAAAATTCATCCCCGCTTCCGCACTCCTTACATTTCCTCGATTTTCGTCGGAATTTTCGTGGCCTTCTTCGCTTCGGTTATTCCCATCGGCATCCTCGGCGAGCTCGTTTCCATCGGAACACTTCTCGCCTTCGTCATCGTCTGCGCTGGGGTTTGGGTTCTCCGCCGCCGCGATCCCAACATGGCTCGCCCCTTCAAAACTCCCTGGGTCCCCTTCGTTCCCATCATGGGCATCACGATCTCACTCCTGATGATGCTCGGCCTGCCGCTCTCCACTTGGATACGCCTCATCGTCTGGCTCATCATCGGCATGGTCATTTACTTCGGCTACTCCCGCAAACACTCCCGCCTCCAGCGCATGAACAACTCGCGCTGAGCGATGTTGTTAGTAACCTTTTTGAGTGTCTAACAGGAAGTTCGGGGCGATCTAGATCGTTCCGGGGTTTTTATCAAACCAATCCCGCAAATCTTGCGTTTTTTCTAAAGCGTGAGGAAACGCCGAAAAGGAAAGCCGTACTGCCTCCGCTGATACCTGCGCATTCATCGGGTGCACCGCATCGTTTCTCTGGATCCTAATCGCAGCAAACAGTGACATCAGATGTGTCTCAGCATCTTCACCCACAGCGTATGGAATTATCTTCTGAACGCTTGCGTCCGTGATTTTCTTGGTTAAGAAGTCGAACAGTGCCTTGAGGCTCCGCCGGCCTAGAAGATCAGTTAATTTCGTGCGATCCGCCGGTTTTCTTAGGGCGGGTAACATTGAATCTGCGAGTAGATAGATCGCTTTTTCCGACCCAGCCCCAATCATCACCGCTGCTGCAAAGTACGACTGCCGAACGAACGAGCTTAGCCCTTCCGATACGTATTGTGCGATTACAGTGTCTAGCGTCGGAACCAGAGTGCGCAGAAAGTTCAGATACCCATCGTGATCCTCGGGAACGGGATCTGCGCTTCTAACCCACGCCTCACCCCGCGGGCTCAAGATGTGTTCTTGCGATGTCGCAAAGTGCAACTCCGGCGCTGGAGGTACGACGAATCCCCCGTGTACCAGAAAAAAGAAAGACTCAGTAATCGTGTCCCGAAGTTTGTGGGGAATGCGCGCCCAATCGTAAACATTATTGCCGCCTGCGGTCGGCTCCCTCTTGTAAACACCCGCTACACCGCGCTTGGCGAGAACAGCACACACCGAATCTGCGTACCGATTGAAATGAAAGCCCCCTACGTCACGCAGCGATTCCCGCACCATCGGCAAAATCCATTCCAGCGAGTAGTTAGGGTTCGTTGACATATTTTCAACGTTATCACGAGATTTACACGCGGCCCCAGTTGAACGCCCCCTCCCATCTAAGTCAGAATGGCCCTTCATGCCCGGCGAACTCAAACTCGCGCGTCGCATCATCCGCCGCCTCTCCTGGCCAGACCGCATCGCCCTCTTCCTGGTCGCCCTCTACCTCCTCTACAAAATTATCGAAGCCTTCAAAATAAAACCTCCTTTCGCCGGCCTGATCACCCTCCTCTTCATCGTCGCCGACATCTACTTTTTCTTCCGCCTTCTCCCCTTCGTCCGCAAGCGCCTTCTCTGGCGCCTGCGCAACCGCCTCGTCGTCGCTTATCTCTTCATCGCCGTCGTGCCGGTGATCCTGCTTCTCACCATGGCCGCCATCACTCTCTACCTCCTCTACGCCCAACTCGGCGCCCACCTCCTCCACGACGCCCTCCAGGAACGCACCAAGCAAATTGAAGCTGCCTCCCGCGCCATTACCGCCGCTGCCGAAGACGAAGCTTCCCGCAGCGCCGCCACGGCCGCCTCGGACCCGGCAAAAATCCTCCAGCGCCCCGAAGTCACCGCCGTCCTCGCCGGCGAAGCCAACGATCTTCCCGGCCTCGCCATCGAACTGCAGCCGAACGCCAATCTCATCCAGCCCGGCCCCAATGGCGAACGCGAGCGCCGCCTCTTCACCGGCCTGATCGACTCCAACGGCAGCCTCTGGCTCCGCTGCGTATCCATCGTGCGCGCCCCGCGCAATCATTTTCCCATCGCCCTCTCTATTCCTTTCGATTCCGCGATGCTCGACTCTCTCAATTCTGAGCTGGGCCCCATTCAATTCACCGTCATGCAAGTTGAAACCGGCGCGGAAATTGCTCCCCATTTCACTCTCGATATCTACGGCCACAAATTCGCTGCCGCCCGTGAAATCCGCAGCCGCAATCGCAACCTCGGCCCGCCTACGCGCTGGCTTGACCCGCCCCTCTCCGGCGCCCTCACCCTCGAAGCTTTGCGCGTCGAGGATTCCCAGCCTACGCCGCAAAAAGAGCCAGTCGTGGCCGGATTTTCCGTCCGTCCCTCGCGCCTCAATCAGCGTCTCTTCGCTTCACTGGGCGAACTGGGCCCCCTCCTTACTTTCATCCTCGAAATTTCTGGCGTCACCTTTATCCTCATTGAGATCGGCGCCCTCATCACTGGCGTAGTCCTTACCCATCGCATCACCAGCGCCGTTGCCGATCTTTACGACGCCACCGTCTTCGTTAGTCGTGGCGACTTCACCCACCGCATCCGCGTGGCAAAACGCGATCAGCTCGGCGTCCTCGGCGATTCCTTCAACGCCATGACCACCTCCATCACCAATCTCCTCGACGAACAAGCCAAGCGCCAGCGCCTCGAAAACGAAATTGCTATCGCTCGCGAAGTCCAGTCCCAGCTCTTCCCCCAATCCATTCCCGAAATCGAAGGTGTTCAACTCACCGCCATCTGTCGCGCCGCTCGCACCGTTTCGGGCGACTATTACGATTTCATTCCACTCGGTCCCAATCGCGTCGGCATCGCTCTCGCGGATATTTCAGGGAAGGGAATTTCTGCTGCGCTACTCATGGCCAGCGTTCAAGCTGCTCTTCGCGGGCAGGCTCTGCTGGGCGGCGGCACCGCCGATCTTGTCGCCCGCGTCAACCAGCACCTTTTCCACAACACTTCCGATGATCGTTACGCCACTCTCTTCTACGCGATATACGATTCCACCACTCACGTGCTCGAATACACCAACGCTGGACACTGCGCTCCCGTCTTCATCGATGGCGACAAAGTTCTGAAACTCGAATCCGGCGGCACCGTCGTCGGCCTCTTCGATGAAGCCGAATACACTTCCGAACGCATCCAGACCGCGTCCGATAGTCTCCTCGTCGCCTTCAGTGACGGCCTTAGCGAGCCCGAAAACGCCTACGGCGAGGAATACGGCACCGATCGCCTCGCCGCCGAAGTTCTCCGTTACCAGTCCGAACGCATCCAGAAACTCGCCGAACGTCTCATCGACTCTTCCGCACAGTGGAATTCCGGCCCGCAGCAAGCCGACGATATGACCGTCCTCGTCGCTCGGCTCCATACTCTCGGGGCCGCGTACAGCACCACCATCACTACATCCTCCAATGCGCAGCAGATAGAGACCGCATGAAACTTCTCACTTCCTTACAAATGCGCGAAGTGGATAACCTCACCACCTCCCGCTTCAACATTTCACAAATGCAGCTCATGGAAACGGCGGGCGTCGCAGCCGCCGAATACATCGAGTCCGTGGTGCGGCCCACCGTCGAGCGTCGCATCGTTGTCCTTTGCGGGAAGGGAAATAACGGCGGCGATGGATTCGTCGTCGCCCGCCATCTCACCCAGCACGGCGGCCGCCCCACCGTAATCCTCTGCGCCGATCCCACTGAAATCCGCGGCGAATCGGAAAACAATCTTAAGCGCTTCCTCGAAGGTGGAAACAAAATCGAAGCCGTTCGAAGTGTCGACCAATGGCGCCAGGTCGTCCATCACCTCGCAGCCGCTGATGTTGTCGTAGACGCTCTAGTCGGCACCGGTCTCCGCGGGGCCGTCTCGGAGCCCATCGCTACCGTTGTCCGCGATGTCAACGAGCACCACAAACGCCATCGCTTCCTCGTCTTCTCCATCGATATTCCCTCCGGCCTCTCCGCCGATACCGGCGAAGTCGCCGGCGACGCCATCGAAGCCGACTTCACCGTCACCTTCACCGCTCCCAAAGTCGGCATGCTTCTCGCTCCCGCCTCCGAACACGTCGGCCGATTGAAAGTTGTCAACATCGGCTCGCCGCGCGAGCTCGTCGAAGAATGCGCCGACGGCCACTTGCGCTGGCTCGAGCCCGGTGAATTCTCAGGAATCTCTTTCTATCGCGCCGCCGATTCCAATAAAGGCCAATACGGCCACGCTCTTTTGGTCGCCGGCTCGCTCGGTAAAACGGGCGCCGCGGTCATGGCCGGCACCGCCGCCCTCCGCGCTGGCGCCGGACTCGTCACCGCCGCCGTCCCTGAGCCCTGCCTCCCCATCGTCGCCGCACACACTCCGGAAATGATGACCGAAGCGCTCGTCGCTACCGAAGCGGGCTCCGTTTCGCTTCGCAGCCTTGAATACGAACATTTCAACGAACTCATTCGCGGCAAAAGCATCCTCGCCATGGGCCCCGGCCTCGGCACTCACAACGCCACTCAGGAATTTGTTCGCACCGTCGTCCAGAAATTCGATCTGCCCATGATTCTCGACGCCGATGCTCTTAACGCCTTCGCCGGCAATCCGCGCGCCCTCCGTAATCACAAATCGAAACATCTCGTCCTCACGCCTCACCCAGGCGAAATGGCTCGCCTCATCGGCTCCACTGCCGCCGACGTACAGGCGCACCGCATCGACGTCGCCCGCAAAGCGGCCGCCGACTTTCAAGCCACCATAGTTTTAAAAGGGAATCAGACCGTAATCGCCGCGCCCGACAGCAAAGCCGATGGAAAAGCTTGGATCAACCCCACCGGCAATCCTGGTATGGCCAAAGGCGGCACCGGCGACGTTCTCACCGGCATGCTCGCCGGAATTCTCGCTCAACGCGGCGCCGACAACGCTTTCGAAACCGGCGCGGAAAATTGGAATCGCTGGATTTGCGCTGCCGTCTACCTGCACGGCCTCGCCGGCGACATCGCCTCCATCGATTTTGGCGAAACCTCACTCATGGCTACCGACCTCATCAACGCCATCCCCAAATCCCTTCGCCAATTCAAATCCCAGATCGACTTCCTCCAATTCGCCTCCCGCGCCTGATTTTATTTGAAGTTGCTTTTGTTTTGGAAGTTTCTGCGGGTGCCCCACCTGCCGCTTTTGCGGGTGGGTCTTGCCTTTGGTTTTGTTGTTCCGGGTGCCCCACTTCCTGACGTTAGGAAGTGGGACGAATGAAATTTAAAGGTTTTGATTTTTTCCTGCAGTTATTCCGGTCTTTCAAATCCACTCATACACACCACCGTCTTATCCGCCTCCGCCGGCGTCTTATGAGCAAATCCCAAGTTCGCCGTGCACAACACATCTCCCTTAATCACCAAACTCGTGTTGTTATCCAACGGCGCATTCCACTTACTCGCCACTAACACCCGCTTCGATCCATCCGGCGAAATAGCCCAAATCTCGTTCCTGAAAATATCTGACACATAAATATTCCCGCGCTCATCCAACTCCACTCCATCCAGCGCCCAAAACCCGCCCGCTTGCAGCCTCTGCGGCTCGCCCGCCGTCCCGTCCGCCTGAATCGGAATTTTCAACACCATCGGATCGCCATCCGTCACCGCATAAATATTTTTCTCTTCTTTGTCCAACACCAGATCGTTCACTCCAATCGGATATCCCGTGTACGGCGTCGCCGGCCAATTCAGCAGCGCATGCGCCGACCACAAGTCCACTTTCTTCCCATCCGCTGAAATCTTCCAAATTCCCGAATACGTCAAATCCGTCATATAAACATTGCCTTTCGCATCGATCGCCACATCGTCTGGAAAACAAAACGGCCACCCGTCCGCCCTTGTCGCCAGCGCCGTCACCCCGCGGGTCTTCGCGTCCACCTTATAAACGCCCGACTGCGTCACCTTCACGTCCTTACACGACGGATGAAACGGATCCGTCAAATCCGTCGCGTCGTACTTCGAATGCTGCTTGTAGGCCACGTAAATATTGTCCGCCTTGTCGAAATCGAGCCCGATCAAATCGCCCTGTGCCCGATTCCTCTTTCGACGGCACCCACGCCACATGCTCATAGCCGCCGTCTTCCTTCAACATCACAACTTCGCCACTGTGAAAAAGTGCTGCGTAAATATTCCCCTTCGAATCAACGCCCAATCCCTCTGGCGTATCCGGGAGCTTCGCCATGACCCAAGCCTTGAATCCGCTCTGCGCCGTCCCACTCGCTTGCCCCGCTGCGCTTCCCGCGCACATCAGCACCCAACTCATCACCAACCAAGCCCCCGCCAATCTCCTCATCTTTACCCCTCCCTCCATCTCCCCTCAGTCGCGCGCCGATACTACACCAGTGCCGCCGGCTACTTTTGTCTTTGAAGTTGGTTTGGTTTTGTAGTTGTAGCTGGTTTTGGGTACCCCATCCCGCCGGCGTTGCGAGTGGGTGAGGAAACTTCAACGTCAGCGAGTGAAATTTAAAGTCTTTGACTTTCTCTTTTCAGTCGTCATCATTTTGTTTCACCACAATGAATATCGATCGCACCACTCACTCCGCCGAAGAGACGATTCAGTTGGGCAGGGAACTGGCCACCCAATTAAAACCTCCCGCTCTTATCCTTCTCTCCGGCGAACTCGGCGCTGGCAAAACAACTTTTACCAAAGGCCTCATCTCCGGCTTCGGCACAGCTCGCGAAGACGAAGTCACCAGCCCCACTTTCACTCTCGTCCACACTTTCAAAAATCACGTTCGCGTTTTTCACATCGATCTCTACCGCATCACCGATCTTCACGACTTCGAAACTCTCGGTATCGAAGACCTCTTCGATAATCCCGCCATCGTCATTATCGAATGGCCCGAGCGCATGGGCTTTCGCGCCGGCTGGCCCACTCTGCGCATCAACTTCTCCCACCTCGACGCCTCCTCGCGCACAATTTCCATCCGCTCCGAGCCCTCTTCTTCTTCGAAGTAGCTCGCGCCGACCAAAATAGCGAACAACAAGCGAAACTTCGACAAAATTTGCACTGAAATGGTGCAACTCACTCGGAGATTTCGCTCTGCCTGTCCTCCGCACCGCTTTTCTCCACCGCGCGACCCGCCACCATCGCAAAATTTCCGCTCCGCTCTCAATTTTTTTGTTACCTGATTGGATACACACTCCTCGAATTCCCAGTTTAGACAACAACCACTCGTATCTCGCGCGCGCCCTCCACTACATTTAGTGGTCCTCCCGCATCCCCCCAAAAACTCCGTCAATGCCGCAAAAAATCTTTCTTTTTCTGCGCTTTCCGCTTGACAAGATTTTCTTCGAGAATATTATGAGGGGCCAAAAGTGGTACAAAGTGGTTGACGGTGGAATGAAAAGGGCGATCCGAGGGCGATTTGAAGGACTCAACCAAGTTCAGGGGAAACCATCCCGCCACCGTCGATATCAAGGGTCGGCTCAAGATTCCCGCCGCCTTTCTGGTCCCCCTTCGGGAAACGGGCGCTCACTTCTACGTCACCAGCCTGAAGGGCGATTCGGCCAGAGTCTATTCGATGAAAAGGTGGGAAGAGATCGAGAACAACCTCTTGCGCGCGGGCTCGTACAACCGCCAGAGGCAGAAATTCCAGGACCGGGCGAATTACTACGGTCAGGAAGTCGAAATCGATGCTCAAGGCCGAATCTTGATTCCGGCAGTTCTGCGCGAGGCTGCTCAGATAAGCGGCGAGGTCAACGTGATGGGCGATCTCGATCACTTGACGATTTGGAACCGGGCGAGGTTCCTGGTGCAGCTGAATAGCGACATCATCACGCCGGAAGACGAACAGTTTCTGAACGACTTACTGATCTAAATTAAGTTGGGCTCCTTTTGAGTGTGCTGCACACGCCGGTAATGCTCCGGCAGGTTGTGGACTGGCTGCGCATCCGCCCTTCGGGGATTTATGTGGATGCCACAGCCGGAACTGGTGGGCACCTGCTGGAAATTGCTTCACGGCTAAGCAGTGGGCGAGTAATCGGTATCGACCGGGATCCAAACGCGCTCGAAATAGCGCGGGCAAGACTTCAAGAAACACCCGAACTAAAAGAAAGAGTGATCTTAGTGAACGCGAATTTCTCGCAAATCGGTGAAGTCGTGGCTGACGTGGTTCAAAGCCACCTCGGGATGGGAACCGTCGACGGCGTCCTCGCCGACCTCGGCATCTCCACTCTCGAACTTGATACTCCCGAACGCGGATTCTCGTTCCGCTGGGCTGGTCCTCTGGATATGCGCATGAATCCCGCGCAAGAGTTGACCGCCGCTTGGATTGTGAACCACTGGCCGGAGAGAGAATTGGCCGACCTTCTTTACCAGAAGGCTGAAGAACGTGGTTCCCGAAGAATCGCCAGAGCAATTGTCCGCGCGCGTCCTATCCGCGATACCGGACACCTGGCAACGGTTGTGGCAGGGGCCTGCAACGCAAGGGGAAGGCAGAGACTGCATCCCGCGACAAAAACGTTTCTGGCGCTGCGGATAGCGGTGAATCGAGAGTCGGAGGAACTCGAGCAGTTTCTTTCGCGGACCCCCGCCACTATATCTCCTGAAGGACGTTGGGTGATGCTTTCCTATCACTCACTCGAAGATCGCCAGGTGAAACATGCATTCCAGCAGCTCGGGCGCACCGGCGATTTTCACATTCTTACCAAGAAAGTAATTGCACCGGATTTGGGGGAAGTTGCGGAAAATCCTCGGGCGCGTAGCGCGAAATTGCGAGTGGCGGAAAGGGCGAAAGCGGCGCACTCCTGAAGTTCAACTTCTTGAAGTTCGCCGTGGTTCTGATCGATGACTGAATACTACACCCGTAAACGTATCGATAACTCCCGGTTGGCCCGGCCCTTCGCGCCGCATCGCGTCCGCGATTTCTGCCGCCGTGCCGCCGCTGGCACCGTGCTCGCTGTCTGCTTGCTCGGTTACGCCTGGCAGCACTTCGAGTGCATCCAGTTGCGCTACTCGCTTGAGCAGCTCCAGGTTCTAAAGTCTCAAGCCACCGAATTGAATCAGCGGCTTCACCTCGAAGTTACCTCGCTCGGTTCTCCCACCCGGATCGACGCGATCGCCCGCGGCCAGCTCGGCCTGACTGTTCTCTCGGCTGCTCAGGTCGCCACCGTTCAGGGCACTAGCGAAGGCGTAGTGGCTCAGGTTCGTTCTCAGTCCCCAACGCCCCGCCCATAACCTGCCCCTTTTTGGGGTGACGAGTTTTCCCATCCTTATGATGGGACCGTCGGCTTCGCGGCGCCCCTGCACCGTAACGTCGACATTACGGACCAAGTTTCAATCTAAATATAGCCGGAGTGTTTGCTGTCCATGGAGCAACGCAGCCCTCGCGTCCGCTGGCTCGTTATCTGTCTTACAGCCATTGTCTGGATTGGCGCGATTCTCGGCCGCCTCACTTACCTCCAGCTCCTCCGCCACCACGAATATCTCGCCAAAGCGCAACGCCAACAGCAGCGCGTCCGTGAAACCACGCCCCGCCGCGGCTCCATCTTCGACCGCAATGGCCGCGAACTAGCCGTCAGCCTTCTCGAAGATTACTGCTTCGCCGACCGCGCCGAAGTCAACGACCCCGGCATGGTCGCCCGCCTCCTCTCCAAAGTTCTCGACGTTCCTCCCGAAGCCATCGCGGAAAAGCTCGCCGACCCACACCCCTTCCCTAAGCTCGCGCGCAAACTCACTCCCGAAGTCGCCGCGCGAATCGAAGCCCTGAACCTTCGCGGCATCTACGTCCAGAAAGAACCCGTTCGCGTGTATCCCGGCCGTACCCTCGCTTCCCACATCCTTGGCTACGTCGATCCCGATGAACGCGGCCTCGGCGGCATCGAATACGCCTTCGATAAGCAAATCCGCGGCAAGCCCGGCCATGTCCTGGTCACCAAGGACGCCCGCCGCCGCGGAGTCGACCGCAACGAATCCGCCGCGCTTCCCGGCATGAGCGTCACTCT
The DNA here is from genome assembly GCA_963757885.1 of uncultured Acidobacteriota bacterium. GTDB lineage: Bacteria > Acidobacteriota > Terriglobia > Acidiferrales > UBA7541 > Palsa-147. Next base: position 315,100 of record CAVWSS010000002.1, read on the forward strand.
CACCATCGACGAAAACATTCAGTACATTGCCGAAAAAGAGCTAGCCGCCGCGATCAACAAAACTCAGGCCAAGTCCGGCTCCATCGTCGTTGAGGACCCCAACACTGGCGAAATCCTCGCCATGGCCAACGTGCCGACCTTCGACGCCAACGAAGCCTCTGCTGCTCCCGACGACGCCCGCATGAACCGCGCCATCGCCGCGGCCTACGAGCCCGGCTCGACCTTCAAAGTCATCACCATGGCCTCGGCCATCGAAAACGGCGCCGTCAAACCCGACGATATCTTCGATTGCCAGATGGGCTCCATCAACGTTTACGGCCGCCTCATCCACGACTGGAAGCCGTGGGGCGTCCTCACCGTCACCCAAATCCTCGAACACTCCAGTGACGTCGGCTCCATCAAGGTCGCCATAAAAGACGGCGCCGCCAATCTCTACCAGACCGCGCGCGATTTCGGTATTGGGGAAAATACGCAAGTAGAACTACCAGGCGAGAACCGCGGCCTCTTCCGCCCGCTTCAAAACTGGTCCATGAATTCCATCGGTTCCATCGCCATCGGCCAGGAAGTCAGCGTTACACCCCTTCAAATCGCCAACGTAATCTCCGCTGTCGCCAATGGCGGCACTCTTTACCGACCGCGCATTATCAAAAGCACCGGGCGCGCTCCCGACACCAATCTTCAACCCATCAATTTTCAGCCTAAAGAAGTCCGTCAGGCCCTTACGCCCGCCACCGCCGCCACCGTCCGTCAAATGATGGAAGGCGTCGTCCTCGAAGGCACTGGTAAGCCCGCGCGCCTGGCCGGCTTCACCGACGCCGGTAAATCCGGCACCGCCCAAAAAATCGATCCGGCCACCGGCCGCTATTCGCCCAATCAATACGTCGCATCCTTCGTCGGCTTCGCTCCCGTTAACGATCCCGCCATCACCATAGTCGTCGTTCTCGATAGCCCTATCGGTGCACACCATGGCGGCGACGTCGGCGGCCCCGTCTTCAAAAATATCGCCGAGCAAGTTCTCGCCTATCTCAACATTCCCGAGGACGTCCCCGTCCCATTGCAGCCGCCGCGCGATAACTCGCACCAAACCTCCGCCCAACTTCGCGCCCAAAATTCCGAGCTGTCAGCCGATGATTCGGCTCCCGACGCATCTCAATCTTCTGAAGCCGCCGCGAACACAACCGCCGCGTCTCCGGACGCTTCCGCCTCCTCTACCGACCCCGGCGTCACCGTCCCCGCCTTCGCCGGTAAGAGCGTCCGCCAAGTCACCGCCGACTGCACGCGCCTCGGCTTCTCCGTAATTCTCGTCGGCAACGGTCTGGCCACCAGCCAGTCGCCCGACCCTGGCACCCGCGTCAAGCCCGGCTCCCAGGTCACCGTTCGATTTGGCCGCGCGTCTGCTCTCCTCCCCGTGAAGGCCTCGAAAGCCGAATCGCGGAGCACTGGACAGTGATCGTCCCTGCGGCGGACAAAGCTATTAAATTGCGCGCTCCCCAGCCACGAGCAAAGAGCCGCAGACAGAAAGCCAAAGCAATGAAGCTTCGCGATCTATTTGCAGGTGTTCAAGTTACCAAGCTCACCGGCTCTCTCGATCCGGACATACTCGCGTTAAACTACGACAGTCGTAAAGTTCAGTCCGGCGACCTCTTCTTCGCCCTTCGCGGCAATAAGCTCGATGGCAATGAATTTATTACAGACGTAGTTACGCGCGGCGCAGTGGCCATCGCCACCGAGTGCCCCATCCTACCGACTACCCAAGTAATCCTTGATCAGGCACCGGGAACCAAGCCCACCTGGATCCAACTCCCCGAGGGCACCTCCCGCAAGGCTCTCGCCCTCGCTTCCGCCAACTTCTACCGCCAGCCTGCCGCCGCCCTCAAGCTCGTCGGCGTCACTGGCACCAACGGCAAGACGACCACCGCCTTCCTCATCGACTCAATCCTTCGCGCCGCTGGACAAGTCACCGGCTTGGTCGGCACCACCGGCTACCGCACGCCAGTCGGCTGGCGCAAAGCGACCCACACCACGCCCGAATCGCTCGGCCTCCAGGAAATTTTCGAAGAAATTCGCTCCAGCGGTGGCACCGCCGCCGTCCTCGAAGCCAGCTCCCACGCTCTCGCTCTCGACCGCCTCTGGGGCTGCCACTTCGACGCGGCCGTCTTCACCAATCTCACTCACGACCACCTCAACTTCCACGGCACTTTCGATCACTACTTCGCCTCCAAGCGCAAACTCTTCGAAGGCACCGGTGCCGGCGCGCCCGCCGTGAGCATCATCAATGTCGACGACCCCTACGGTCGTCAGCTCCTCGACGCACTCCGCCAAAAAGGCCAGCAAATACTCACCTACGGCCTCAACGAGCCCGCCCAGCTCAGTGCCAAAAAGTTTCCCCTGCTCCTCACCGGCCTCCAATTCGCCGCCGCCACGCCCGCCGGCCCCGTCGCCGTCGATTCCAGCCTGGTCGGCCGCGTCAATATCTACAACATCCTCGCCGCCATCGGCGCCGCGCTCGCCCTCAACGTCGCCGTCCCGCACATCGAAGCCGGCATCCGCGAACTCGCCAACGTTCCTGGCCGCTTCGAGCGCGTCGTCCAGGGTCAGCCTTTCGAAGTCGTGGTCGACTACGCCCACGCCGATGACGCCATCCGCAACCTGCTCATCTCCGCCCGCGAACTCGCCGGCAATGGCCGCGTCCTTCTTCTCTTCGGCGCAGGCGGCGAGCGCGACCGCTCCACCCGCCCGCTCATGGGCGAAGCGGCCGGCGCCAATAGCGATCTGGTCGTACTAACCAGCGACAACCCGCGCAGCGAAGACCCGCTCCGCATCATCAACGACGTGGTCGTCGGATTGCAGAAAGTCAATGCGTCTTACCGCATCGAACCCGACCGTGAAAAAGCTTTGGAATTGATTTTTGACGAGGCCAAGCCTGGCGACTTGGTGATCCTTGCGGGAAAAGGCCATGAAAACTATCAGATTCTGCGCGATCGCACCTTCGAATTTGATGACCGCGAAATGGCTCGCAAGATTCTGCGCGCCCGCGGCTACGAGCCCAAGCGCTCCTGAGCGTTTTTCGTCGCGTCGTTTTGACGCGCATCTGTAAAGAGTTTACGCGGCGGATTCAGAGCGGCAGCCGTAACCGCAGCACGACAAGACGGGAGAAGCAATGCGTTGGAGCTTGCAGCAGGTCAGCGAAGCGCTCGCTACCCGTCTGCCCGCTCACGCCGACAAAAACGTCCGCATCGACGGCGTTTCCATCGACTCCCGCACCCTCCGCCCCGGCGAACTCTTCATCGCCATCGCCGGCCCCGCACACGACGGCCATAAATTCGTCGAAGCCGCGCTCAAATCCGGCGCACCTGCCGCCATCGTTGCCGTCGGCCGCGACAATAGCTACGCCAAAGAATTCAGCGGCCGCATCGTCGAAGTCGATGACACTTTCGCCGCCCTGCAGCGCCTCGCCGCCGCAGTCCTGCAAGCCTGGCGCGCCAAAAATCCGAACCGCAAAGTCGGCGCCGTCGCCGGCTCTCTGGGCAAAACTACGACCAAAGAACTTTTCGCTGCTCTCGTCGGTGCCCGTTACAAAGTCCTCAAGTCCGAAGGCAATCTGAACAACGAATACGGCCTGCCGCTCACTCTTCTTCGCCTCGAAGACGATCACGACGCACTCATCGTCGAGCTGGGCATGTCCCGCCGCGGGGAACTTGCCCGCCTCACCCAACTCGCCCAGCCCGACGTTGCCCTCATCACTCGCATCGCCGTCGAGCATCTCGAATTCTTCAAAACTCTCGACGAAGTCGCCGCCGCCGAGCGCGAACTCATCGAAAATCTTTCGCTGGGCGCCGGCCAGCCTGGCCGCCCCGAAGCCATCTCCGTCCTCAACGGCGACGACGATCACGTTGTTCGCTTCGCTCACTCCGCGCCCGGCCCGGTCGTTTGGTTCTCCTGCGAGCCCGGCATCGCCGCCCCCGATCACTGCACCTTCCGCGCCGAAAAAATCGACGATCACGGCATCGACGGCACTTCCTTCGAGCTCCTCACCGCCGCAGGCAAACACGAGCCGAAAAAAGAACGCCTCCGCCTCTCCCTCATCGGCCGCCACAATGTCATGAACGCAGTCGCCGCCTTTGCCGCGGCCGCCTCCGGCTGGGGCATCACCGCAGCCGACGCCGAAAAAATCTTCGCCGCCTTTAAGCCCGCTGACAAACGCGGCGAAATCATCTCCTTCTCCGAAGGCTTCACCGTCATCGACGATTCCTACAATTCCAGTCCCACCGCCCTAAACGCCGTCGCCGACACTCTCGCCGACGCCGACCCCAAAACCTACCGCCGCCGCATCCTTGCCTCCGGCGAAATGCTCGAACTCGGCGAAGCCGCGCCCCAGCTTCACCGCGACTCGGGCGCCTACGCCGCCCAAACTCGCCGCATCGACTTCCTCATCGGCGTCCGCGGCCACGCTCTCGATTTTATTAACGGCGCCATCGCCGCCGGCCAGCCGGACGACCACACTCGCTTCTTCGAAAATTCCGACAAGGCTGCCGAGTTTCTGTCCACTTTCATTCAGCCTGGTGACCTCCTCCTCGTCAAAGGTTCCCGCGGCGTAAAAATGGAAAAAATCGTCGCCGCTCTTCGCACCAAGTACCCCCAACCGCAAGCGGGCTCCAATCACAACGCAAATTCGAAAGTCGCCGCCATGCAAAAAGAAAAGGAGCCTGTCCCCGCGCCTCACAAGTGAACTGAAATGCTCTACTACCTCCTCTATTACGGACTCCACCCACACGTCAGCGCGTTCAACGTGTTCCGCTACATCACCGTCCGCACTGCCATCGCCAGCATCACCGCGCTGGTCCTCTCCCTCGCTATGGAGCCCTGGGTCCTCAAAAAACTTCGCGCTCTTCAAATCCAGCAGTTCATTCGCGAAGAAGGTCCCAAGGCCCATCAATCCAAAGCCGGCACGCCTACCATGGGCGGCGTTCTCATCGTCGTCTCCATCGCCGTTCCCACCTTGCTCTGGGCCGACCTTCGAAATCCCTACGCCATGCTCGCTCTCGGCGCGACCATCGCCTTCGGCGCCATCGGCTTTGTCGACGACTATAAAAAAGTCGCTCTGCATCGCAATCTCGGCCTGCGCCCCGTTTCCAAATTCTCTTTTCAGGTTCTAGTTTGCATCGGCGTCGGCGCTGTTCTTCTCGCGCTCCAAAGTCTCGGCCAATATTCCACCGAGCTCAGCGTTCCATTTTTTAAGCGCCTGCATCCCGACCTGGTCATTCGCACTCTGCTCACCCGGAGTTACATCTGGCCCATCGCTTTCATCCCCTTTGTACTTTTCCTGATCCTGGTCATCGTCGGCTCGTCCAACGCCGTCAATCTCACCGACGGCCTCGACGGCCTGGCCATCGGCTGCACGCTCGTCGCCGCCGGCGCGCTCACCGTCCTCACTTACGTATCAAGCCACGCCCGCTTCGCCGAATATCTCGAAATTCAGCGCATCCCTGACGTCGGCGAGCTAACCATTTTCTGCGGCTCCATGATGGGCGCCGCTCTCGGTTTCCTTTGGTACAACGCCCATCCCGCCGAGCTCTTCATGGGCGACGTCGGCTCGCTCGCCATCGGCGCCGGAATCGGCACTGTTGCGGTCATCATCAAGCAGGAAATCTTGCTGCTCTCCGTCGGCGGAGTCTTCGTCCTTGAAGCCCTTTCGGTGATATTGCAGGTCGCTTCCTTCAAGCTCACCGGCAAACGCATTTTCAAAATGGCCCCGCTCCATCACCATTTCGAGCTGGTCGGCTGGAGCGAATCAAAAATCATCGTCCGTTTCTGGATCGCGGCCCTGGTATTCGCGCTCTTTTCACTAACCACCTTGAAGTTGAGATAAACGAAGCTGAAATAAATGAAGCTGACACCAAAATGCGCCCGGTGATCGATCTCAAAGATAAGCGCGTCCTCGTCGTCGGACTCGCTCGCACCGGCATCGCCGTCGCTCTCTTCTGCTCCGCTTACGGCGCGCACGTCACTGCCATCGACGATCGCCCTGCCGATCAACTCGGCGATCTAACCCGCCTCATCGAGGAGGGAATTGTCCTTAGCCTCGGTAGCCGCAATCCCGAAGCCTTCACCGATCAGGATCTGATCGTCATCAGTCCCGGCGTGCCCGCCAATCTTCCCGAGCTTCAACTCGCCCGCGCCGCCGGAACTCCTGTGTGGAGTGAAATCGAACTCGCCTTCCGCTTCTTCCACGGCAAAATCATCGCCATCACCGGCTCCAACGGCAAAACCACTACCACCGCTCTCGTCGGACACATTCTCGAATCCGCCGGCCTTCCCACTCTCGTCGGCGGCAATATCGGCACGCCTCTGCTCGCTCGCGCCGAATATTCCACCGACTCCACCGTCACCGTCGCCGAGGTTTCCAGCTTCCAGCTCGAAACCATCGATAAATTCCGCCCCGAAATTGCCGTGCTCCTCAATCTCACTCCCGATCATCTCGATCGCCACGAAACCTTCGACCAATACGCCGCCGCAAAATTGCGCATCTTCGAAAATCAAACCGAATCCGACACCGCCATCCTCAACGCCGACGATCTCGAAGTCGCCAAACGGGCCCCGGCGCGCCCTAGAATTTACTGGTTCAGCCGTACCAAACGCGTCGCCAATGGCGCCTTCGTCCGCGATGGCCAAATCATCCTCCGCGACGACGGCCGCGAAGAGCCCGTCATGCGCCGTGAGGAGATTCCCCTTCGCGGCCAGCACAACGTCGAAAACGTCATGGCCGGCTGCCTCGCCGCGCGCCTCGCCGGAGCCGAGCCCGACGCCATAGCCAATGGCGTCCGCACTTTTCCCGGCGTCGAGCACCGCATCGAATTTGCCGGCAATGTTCGCGGCGTCAGCTTTTACAACGATTCCAAAGCCACCAACGTCGACGCCACCCTCAAAGCCATCGCCGCTTTCGATTCGCCGCTCCTGCTCATCCTCGGCGGCCGCGATAAAGGCGCGCCCTACACTCCGCTCATCGAGCCTCTTCGCGATCGCGCTCGCGCCGTCCTCCTCATCGGTGAAGCCGCCGACAAAATTGCCTCCGATCTCGGCGGCGAGGTCCCTCTGAAAATTGCCGGCACCCTCGATCGCGCCGTGCCCCTGGCCTTTGAGTGCGCGCGCCCCGGCGACGTCGTCCTCCTCGCGCCCGCCTGCTCCAGTTACGACCAGTTCGAAAATTACGAATACCGCGGGCGCGCCTTTAAACAGCTCGTCGCCGAAATTGCCCGGCGCGTCGAAGTCCAATCCCGCTCTGAATCCCGAGCTCAATCCCACGCCCACGAGCTCGACGAAACCGGCACCGGCATCGCTCCGCGCTATCCGGCCACCGCCGCGAATGCCGTGCCAAGCACTACCGAACAAAAATCCACCGAACAAACGCCCAGCGAACAAACAACCGAGCCAGATCAGCAAAATCACTTGAAAGGCCGCAATGCCGCGAATACTTCAACCGGATCGTAAACTTTTCTACGCCACGGTCGCCCTCTGCTTCATCGGCGCCGTGATGGTTTTCAGCGCCTCCGCCGTTACTCTTCGCGAGCAGGGCGGCAGCGGCTACACCTATCTCGTCAAACAAGTCTTCGGCATCGCTGTCGGCGTCGCTGCCATGTTCGCCATGATGAATTTCGATTACCGCAAGCTCCGCCAGCCCAAAATCGTCTTCACCGGAGTCACCGCCGTCCTTGTTCTTCTCGTGGGCGTCCTTTTCCTCGATCGCTCTCACGCCACTCATCGCTGGATTCGGCTTGGCCCGGCCAGCTTCCAGCCCTCCGAAATTGCCAAGCTCGTCGTAATTCTTTATCTCGCATGGTTTCTCGAAGTCCGCCGCTCCCCCGGTGACCAGCGCCGCTCCACCGCCGAAGGCGGAAAATTCGACGTCAACGACCCCATTCACTCTTTACTTCCCGCCATCGCACCCGTTCTGCTTATGGCCGGCCTGATCCTCCTCGAGCCCGACATGGGCACAGCTTGCATGATCCTTCTCGTCGCCCTGGCCATGCTTTTCGTTGCCGGACTCTCCATGCGCTACGTCCTCGGCTCCGTTCTCGCCGCGCTGCCCGCGGTCTATCTCCTCATCGTCCGCGTGCCTTATCGCTATCACCGCCTGATGGCCTTTCGCGCTCCCGACGCCGATCCCCAGGGCTACGGGTTCCAACTTCTTCAATCGCTCATCGCCGTGGGTTCCGGCGGCCTCACTGGTGCCGGCCTCATGGAAGGCAAACAAAAACTTTTCTACTTGCCCGAATCGCACACCGACTTTATCTACGCGGTCATTTCCGAAGAGCTGGGCTACATCGGCGCCGTGGCCATCCTGGCCCTCTTCGCCTTTTACGGCTGGCGCGGCATTCGCGCCGCCATTCAGGCTCCCGACAAATTCGGCCACTATCTCGGACTGGGCATCACCACGCTCGTCGTCGGCCAGGGCTTGCTCAATCTCAGCGTCGTGCTGGGCTTGGTGCCCACTAAGGGAATTCCGCTGCCCTTCGTCAGCTATGGCGGCTCAAGCTTGCTGGTCATGCTCATGGCCACTGGAGTCTTACTCAACATCAGCCAGCACGCCCGGGCAGAAGATTGAACGGAAGATTCACTAAAAGATCGGCCAGGCATCCGGCATGAAGCTCTTAATCGCGGGAGGCGGTACCGGCGGCCACGTTTTTCCCGCAATTGCCATTGCTCGCGAATGGCTTCGCCGCGCGAGCGAACGAAACGTCGAAGGTAACGCCGCAGAAAAAGGAACCAGGGAAGTGTTACTCGTAGGAACAAAAATCGGACTCGAAGCCAAGCTCGTCCCGCCCACCGGGCTCCCTTTCGCGACCATTCGCGTCGCCGGCCTCAAAGGAATCAGCGGCGCGAAACTCCTGCGCAACCTCGCCACTCTTCCTGCGTCCGCCTGGGATTCCCAAAAAATCCTCTCTGAGCATCATTTTGACGCCGCCCTCGGCGTCGGCGGCTACGCTTCCGGCCCCATGATCGCCGCCGCCATCTCGCGCCGTGTTCCCACTCTGATCTTCGAGCCTAACGTCATCCCCGGCTTCACCAATCGCGTCCTCGCACCTTTCGTCACCCGCATCGCCACCGCGTTTCCTAGCACCGCGCATTGGGGCGCCAAAGCAAAAGTCACTGGCGTTCCCGTGCGTCGCGAATTTTTCACCGCCGCCTCTCAAACTTCAAAAATCTCCCCCTTAAAACTCAATCTCCTCATCACCGGCGGCTCTCGCGGCGCTTCGCCCATCAACAACGCCGTCATGCGCGCTCTTCCCGCGCTCGCCACGCGAAGAAATGAGCTTTTCATCGTGCATCAAACTGGAGAACGCGACTATAATGACGTTCGCTCAGCTTATGCGAACGCGGAAATTCACGCGGAGGTTCGTCCCTTCATCGAGAACATGGCGGAGAGGTTCGCCCAGGCAGACCTGATCGTCTGCCGCGCTGGAGCGATCACCGTGGCGGAAATATCGGCCGCGGGACGCGCCGCCATCTTCATCCCCTTCGCCGCCGCCACCGACGCTCACCAGTTCAAAAACGCGCAAGCCCTCGCCGATTCCGGTGCCGCTCGCGTCCTTCCACAAAATGAATTAACTCCCGAGCGTCTCACTTCTGAGATTTTTGCCTTTCTCGACCAGCCCTACCAGATTGACGAAATCCAGTCTCGCGCCCGCGCCTTCGCTCATCCCGACGCCGCCGAAGAAATTGTCGATATGCTCGAGGCCATCGTCCGCCCCGACCGGCAGGTGATCCAATGATGGTCGCCTTCCGCAATTTCCAAAAAATCCATCTCGTCGGCATCGGCGGCTCCGGCATGAACGGCATCGCCGAAGTTCTTCTCTCCAGCGGTTACGCCGTCTCCGGCTCGGAAATCAAACCCTCGCCGATCACCGCGCGCCTCACCAATCTTGGCGCCAAAATTTACGAAGGCCATAACGCCGCCAACGTTCACGGCTCTCATGTTGTCGTCGTTTCTTCCGCCGTCCGCCCCGATAACGTCGAAATCGTCGAAGCGCATCGCCTCAAAATTCCGGTCATTCCTCGCGCCGAAATGCTCGCCGAGCTGATGCGGCTCAAATACGGGATCGCTGTCGCCGGCGCTCACGGTAAAACCACCACCACTTCCATGATCGCCTCCGTCCTCGGCGCCGCGAATCTCGACCCCACCTTCGTCGTCGGCGGCCGCGTCAATCACGTTGGCTCTTCCGCCCGCCTCGGCCAGGGCGAATACATGGTCGTCGAAGCTGACGAGAGCGACCGCTCCTTCTTGCTTCTCGCGCCGGTTCTTGCCGTGGTCACCACTATCGACCGCGAGCACCTCGATCAATACGAATCCCTCGAAGAAATTCAGGAAGTCTTCCTCCAATTCGTCAATCGCGTCCCGTTCTACGGCTCGGTCATCCTCTGCCTCGATGAGCCCAACGTCCAGGCCCTCCTTCCGCGCGTCAAGCGCCCCATCATCACCTACGGCGTTTCCAGCCAGGCCGACCTGATCATTTCAAATATCCAAATGTCCGGCTTCGAGTCGCGCTTCGACCTCGCCTATCGCGGCGAAAATCTCGGCCAATTTCATCTCGCCGCTTCGCCCGGCATTCACAATATTCGCAATGCGGCTGCCGCCGCCGCGGTCGCGCTCTCCCTTAACATCCCCGCCGAATTAATCCGCCTCGGCTTCCAGAAATTTTCCGGCGTCGGCCGCCGCTTCGAAGTCAAAGGCGTCTTCAATGGCGTCACTCTCATCGACGACTACGGCCATCACCCCACCGAAATTCGCGCCACGCTCGAAGCCGCCCGCGGCTGCGGGTTCAAGCGCCTTCTCGTAATTTTTCAGCCCCATCGCCATACCCGCACTCACAAACTTTGGGAAGAGCTTCGCCAGGCCTTCAATCAAGCCGATATCCTCGCTGTCCTTGACATCTACGCCGCCGGCGAATCGCCCATCGAAAACATCACCAGCGAACTTCTCGCTCAAGCCATCTCCACCGCCGGTCACAAATCCGTCATCTACGCGAGCAGCATGCAGCCCGCGATCGAATTCTTACTGCGCGAGGCTCATCCCGGCGACGCCATCCTCGCCATCGGCGCCGGCAGCGTGAATCGCGCTCTCGATCAACTCGCGCTTCTTCTCGATGCTCAGGGTCTCGAGCGACCCAGTGACCCCGAAAGCTCGCCATCTCTGGACCCAGATCTCGTCGATGATCTGCACAGGCAGACACTCGACTCATCGCTCGACGCCTCGCGTACCTCAGCCTCCACTTCAAAATCCGCCTCAAAATCAGCCACCTCAAAAAAGGACCGCGGACCGCATGCGCATTAGCGACCAGCCCATCGCCAATCGCCTGCAGGCGCTCGGCGTCGAAATCCGCCCGAGCGTCTCTCTCTCCGATCACACTTCTCTAGCCATCGGCGGCACCACGGATCAGCTCCTCATCCGCAATTACGACACCCTGCCCGAAGTCATGCGCGAGCTGCGCAACGAAGGTGTCTCGTACAAATTCCTCGGCGGCGGCACCAACGTCCTCATCGACGATGGCGAGCTCAACTGGGTCGTCCTGCATCTCCCCTCTCGCCAGCCCGGCATGACCATGGAAAACGGCATCGCTCACGTCGACGCGGCTGCCGACCTCGGCGGCACCGTTACCTTCTGCGCCAAAAACGACCGCGGCGGCATGGAAGGCCTTATTGGCGTTCCCGGCACCATCGGCGGCGCTCTCCGCATGAACGCAGGCGCCTACGGCACGCAAATCGGCTCCTTCGTTCGCGAAGTTCAGCTCTATCGCGCTGCTTCCAATACCAACGAAACTCTCAAGGGCGATCAAATCCGCTTCGATTACCGCCACACTTCCTTCGCGCCAGACGACATCATGCTTCGCGTCAAGCTCGAGCTTCCCGCCAAGCCCTACAAGGAAATCGTCGCGGGAATCAAAGTCTGCAACGAAAAGCGGCGCGCCTCCCAGCCTCTCAATCAGAAAAGCGCCGGCTGCATCTTCAAAAATCCGCCCGGCGCATCCACTGGCCGCATGATCGACGAGCTCAAGCTCAAGGGTTTTCGCGTTGGCGACGCCATGGTCTCCGATCGCCACGCCAATTTTTTCGTGAACGCCGGCCAAGCCACCTGCGCCGATATGCTCGGACTTATCGACCAGGTCCGCACCAAAGTGCACGACGCCTTCAAAGTCGATCTCGAAATGGAAGTAATTCTGTGGAAGAACTAAACAGGTGAATTTTTTAAGCGCAGTTAATTCATAGCAATCAATTCATAAACCGAACCCGGAGAAACTAGCACTTTGGCAAAGACAACCATCGACGCTGACTCTTTCCCTCAGGAAATCATCGCTGAGGACGAGCCGAAATATTTAAGGCGGCAGAAGCCCGTCGAAATCCGCCGCCGCAAAGCCGGCAAAAAGCCGCTGAATACGTATTTCCGCGCGCTTCTAGTCCTGGCCTGCCTTGGCGCCGCCGGAACCGCTGCCTACGCGACCACCCGCTATCTGCGCACTGCTCCGGCTCTCGAGCTCGTCCACGCCGAGCAAATCGTCATCACCGGTAATAATCACGTCAGTCGCCCCGCGCTCCTCGGAATTTTCGCCGTCGATCGCGGCCATTCCATCCTGCGCATCCCTCTGGAAGCCCGCCGCAAGCAAATCGAATCGATTCCCTGGGTCGAGCATGTCTCCGTTCGCCGCGATCTCCCAAATCGCCTCACCGTCGACGTTCAGGAGCGCGTTCCCATCGCTTTCCTCCGCGATGATGATGGCCTCGCCCTCATCGACATTCATGGCGTCACTCTGCCACGCCCTCAGTCCGGCGATTACAATTTTCCCGTAGTCGACGGCATTCACGCCGGCCTACCCGCCGACGAGCGCGAACGCCGCATGCAGATGTACTCCGGCTTCCTCTCGCAAATTGACAACGCTCGCAGCGGCGCCAGCTCCCAGGTGAGCGAGGTCGATCTTTCCGACGGCCACAATCTCGTCGCCACTTTTTCCGACCTTACCGGCACCGTCACCAATTCCTCCTGGGATAAAAGTGACGGCCCGCTCATCGTCAATTTCGGCGATCACAATTTTCAGCAGCGCTTCTCAACTCTCCTCGACCAGATCGGCCAGTGGCGCGCCACAGTCGGCCGCGTCGGCTCCGTCGATCTGCGCTTCAATGGTCAAGTCGTCGTGAATCCCGCGCTCGATGGCTCAGCGTCCGCCAAAACCCCCAAAACCCTCGCCTCCGCGCATCCGCCTGCCGTTCAACCAACTGTCCCTCTCGCCGAAATTCCGCCCCCCGCTCCCCGGCCCGATGCCGCCAAGCCCGAGGACGCTAACTTCGCGTCCACCAAACCTGCCGCAGCCTCAGTCAAACCGGCTGCAGCCAAGTCATCTGTCGCGAAGCGGTCCGCGGCCCATTCCACAACCAAGCCCCACGCCGCCCCAGCAAAAAATTCATCTACAAAAGTTTCGCCGCCTCTCGCCGCGCATCATACTCACGAGAGAAAGCGCGCCGCCGCTCATTCCAAGCCCTCCCCGGCGGCAAAAAACACGGCCACGAAAAACACGAAACGGCACACGTCTGCCCCGGTGGCCAAAAGTTCGAAGAATTCAAAGGACTCGAAAGACGCCAAGGACAAAAAATCCGCGGCGAAGGGGAATTAACTTTTAGGAGAAATTAGGAGCTATACGCTTTGCCCAAGAAAGACAAATACATCGTCGGCCTCGACATCGGCAGCACTAAGACCTGCGTTATCGTCGGCGAATCCAATGGCGAATTGAATGACGCCGCTGGCCTGAATTTCGTCGCCCTCGGTGCCGCCGACTCCAAAGGCTGGCGCAAAGGCCAAATCGTCAATCTCGATCTGGCCATCAGCTCCATCCGTAATGCCATCTCCGAAGCCGAGAATGTCGTCGGCGCGCCGCTCGAATCCGCCATCATTGGCGTCGCCGGTGGCCACGTCAAAGGACTCAACTCCTGCGGTGGCGTCACCATGGGCCAGCGCCCCCGCGACGTTCAAAGAGAAGACGTTCGCCGCGGCATCGAAGCCGCCCGCAACATCAGCCTTGGTGAAGACCGCGAAGTCCTCCATGTCCTCCCTCAGGAATTTCGCCTCGATCATCAGGACAGCATCCGCGACGCTATCGGCATGGTCGGCCAGCGCCTCGAAGCCAACGTCCACATCGTCACCGCCTCCGCCCTGGCCACTCAAAATATCGTCACTGCCGTCAATCGCGCCGGCGTGGTCGTCAGTGACACCGTTCTCGAATCTCTCGCTGCCGCCGAATCCTGCTTTACTCAGGATGAGCGCGAGCTCGGCGCTTGCCTCCTCGATATCGGCGGCGGTACCACCGAATTCATCGCCTATAACGGCGGCGTTGTCCGCCACACCGGCGTCGTGCCCATCGGCGGCGACCACTTCACTTCCGACCTCGCCGTCGGCCTCCGCACTCCCATTCCCGAAGCGGAAAAAATTAAGCGCGAGATCGCCGTGGCCTTCAGCGAAATGGGCGATCAGGATCTGGCAATCGAAATTGCCACCGTCGGTGACCGTCCGCCGCGCACTGTTCACGGCCGCACCATTACCGAAATTCTCGAAGCGCGCGCTCAGGAACTCATCACATTGGTCTTCGCCGAACTTCGCCGCGAAGGCCTCGACACGCTCATTCCCGCCGGCCTTGTTCTCACCGGCGGCGGCTCGCGCCTCCGGGGCTTGCCCGAGCTCGCTGAAAAAATGCTAATGCTGCCCGTCCGCGTCGCCGCCCCGCGCGGCCTTCATGGCGCCGCCGACGAAGTCTTGCAGCCCGAATATTCCGCGGCCATCGGCCTGGTGCTCTATGGAGCGCGCGTTCGCCGCGCGCCCGGCGCCAAGCCCGCTGGCTGGACCGGAAAACTAAAAGCTCTGTTTGCAGGCCAGTCCGCTTAGGCGACCCGTTAGGCGAATGGACCCGGCAGGCAAAAAGTTTAGTAGCAGTAAAAGTTTTTGGGGGATTTGAGCCGCGCGCCGCTCAGCGCGCTGCTCGAAAAATTTGAGGGAGGGGAAATGGCAACAAAAGAAAACATCAATCTGCGAGTTTCATTCAGTGAAGAAGTAGCCACCAACGGCGCAAAAATCAAAGTCATTGGTGTCGGCGGTGGCGGCACCAACGCCGTCAACCGCATGATTCGCGCCAAGCTCGAAGGCGTCGAATTCATCGCGGCCAATACCGATTTGCAGGCGCTGAAATTATCTCAAGCGCCCGTCAAATTGCAGCTTGGCGCAAAATTAACCAAGGGCCTTGGCGCCGGCGCAAATCCTGAGGTCGGCCGCAAAGCTGCCCTCGAAGACACCGACAAAATTCTCGAAGCTCTCGACGGCGCCGACATGGTCTTCGTTACCTCCGGCCTCGGCGGTGGCACCGGTTCTGGCGCCGCGCCCGTGGTCGCCAATCTCGCTTCCGAGCTTGGCGCTCTCACTGTTGCTGTCGTTACCAAGCCCTTCGCCTTTGAAGGGAAGCGCCGCATGCAGCAGGCCGAGCAATCCCTCGCCGAGTTGGTCGGCTGCGTCGATACCGTCATCGTCATTCCTAACGAGCGCCTCATGGAATGCGTCGAGCACGGCACCTCGTTCTTCGAGGCGTTCCGCATCGCCGACGACATTCTTCGCCAGGCCGTCCAGGGAATTTCCGACATCATCACCATTCCCGGCATCATCAATCGCGATTTCGCTGACGTGAAAACCATCATGTCGGGCCAGGGCTATGCCGTCATGGGTACCGCCGTGGCCACCGGCCCCAATCGCGCCATCGATGCCGCCAACCGCGCCATCAATTCGCCGCTCCTCGAGGACAATTGCATCCAGGGCGCGCAGGGCATTCTCATCAACGTCACCGGCTCCTCTTCGCTCAACCTGCAGGAAGTTCACGAAGCTTCCTCCATCATCCAAAAAGCCGCTCACGAAAACGCCAACATCATTTTCGGCGCGGTGCAGGAAGACAATATGAAGGAAGCCGTTAAAATCACCGTCATCGCCGCGGGCTTCCGCGAAGTTGGCCAGAAGAAAGGCATGACCAAGCCTTCCTATCTGCCCAAGTCCTGGAAGGCCGGCCGCACCGAACAGCCCAACGTCGTCGCCGAAGTCTCTCGCAACATTTCCGAGGTGATTCATCACGACGTCGCCCCGGACGACCTCGACGTCCCAACGTTCCTCCGCCGCCACGCCCAAAAAGCCTAGCGGCCCTCAAAAATCTGTCATCCCGAATCCGCTTCTTGCGTGCCGTGCCGGCACGCAAGAGCGCGTGAGGGATCTGCTCTTGCTTTTGTTTCAGGAGTTTCTGCCGGTTTTGGGTGCCCCACATCCTGTTTCGGGATGTGGGGTTCTTCTTTTCATTTCTTCTAAAGCTCTCACACGCGATTTTTGCGTGGGCGCGTTCGCCCGGCTATTCTGCGGGTGCCCCACACGCCGGTGTTGCGCGTGGGAATGCTAGATCAAGGATTCTTGAGATAACTTCTTCCTTCCCCTAAATATCTCCCATGTCCAATTCCATCCACATCTCCTCCCCCATCCTCCAACAAATCCTTCACCTCTCCTCATCCACTCCCGAATCTGAAATCTGCGGCCTCCTCTCCGGACTCCCCGGCCCTGCTCCCACCATCACTCACCTCCACCCAACTAAAAACATCTCCCCAACTCCCCGCACCGCCTACGAAATCGATCCCGCCGAAATTTTCCCCATCGTCCGCTCCATCCGCGCTGCGGGCCACGAACTCCTCGGCATCTACCACTCCCATCCGGCCTCCGACAATTTCCCCTCTCCCCGCGACATCGAACTCGCCTACCACCCCAACGCCGCCTACTTCATCGCCACTCTCCTTTCCCACGCCCCCCAAAAAATCCGCGCCTTCCGCCTCGCCCCCCGCCAAACGCCGCTCGAACTCACCATCCTCGAACTCCCCGCCTGAAAATCAGCGCCACCTCCGCGCTCTGTCTCCTTCGCGACGTTACATTCATCTAACAAAGTGAAGGCCTCCTGAGTTCTGAAAAGGCCCTGGAGCCTGAAACTTTATGCGCTCGGCAGCAAATGCAAGCAGCAATAGCAACGCAACTCGCTGTGCAAAGCAGCAGGTTTCTCCCGCTCATTCCGCTCCTGCTCCCGTCCCGCCTGCTCAAATCCCGCACTTTATGAATCGACAAGGAGGATCCATGAAGATTGGCACTCGACTCGGAATCTACGGGTCATCGCTCTTGCTCGCCGCTTTTGGCATTACTGCTTCAGCTTCGGCTCATCCCCCCGCTCTCACTGCCTCCGGGTTTTTCGCCCAGCAGCAGGAAGAGCATCCCGATGACAAAAAGCCGGAAGTAAATCCCCCGGCGCATCCTCAAGCTCAGGACGAAAAGCACCCTCAAGACGAAAAGCGTCCTGAGGACACCAAACCCGGCGAGCACCCGGAGCACCCGGCCAACACCAAGCCCGAAGCTCATCCCAAGGAAGAAAAGCCGGCTGAGCACCCCGCGGAACGTAAGCAGACTGAGAACCACACCCAAACCCGCACTCACGCTAACGTCCACTACACCGTGCAGACCAAGAACGTTACCGTGGTCAAAACGCACTACCGCACAGAGCTCGCTCACGTCGATCGCGCTCACCGGCCTCATTGGGTCGTCGGCGGTTTCATCGATCGTGGCCAGGTCACCTACATCCAGCCGGTTCCCGCGGAAGTAATCGTGGGCTTCCCGGCGGCGCCGGCGGGGCTTATCTGGGGTTACTGGGAGGGATACTGCATCCTTTACGATCCCAACACTCTGGAAATCGTTTACGTCATCGATTTGCTATAGCGGATCCGAACCGTGTCGGACCTGCTGTAGCTTCTTAAGTGAAGCGGCGCCTCACCGACGCCGCTTCACCTTTCAAGCCTCGCGTCGGCTCGCACCCTCGCGAGGCTTTTCTTTTTCTTCGGTTTTTTCTTAGTGCCCCATGCGCCGGGGTTGCGCGTGGGGATTTACAGGCAAGCTCCGGGGTCCTTAGCTGCGTGGAATGGTCGTGCAGTAGCAGTTGCTTCTGGGTACCCCACCCGTCGGTTTTACGGGTGGGCGAGACAACCTCACAAACCTTGAGGAAACTCTCTACGGTTTTCTTCCTACGAACCCATCTCCGCCCTCTCCAACAATCTCGGATACAACGGAAACTTCCTCGCCAACTCCGCCACTTCTGCCCTCACCTTCTTCTCCACTCCCTCATCCCCAATCTTCGACATCACCTCCGCCAGCCACCCGCCAATCTGCCGCATTTCCCCCTGACGCATCCCTCGCGTCGTCACCGCCGGCGTTCCCACTCGTATCCCTCCCGCCTTCATCGGCGGCTGCGTGTCAAACGGCACCGCATTCTTGTTCACCGTCATCCCCGCGCGTTCCAGCGCCTGCTCCGCGTCGCGCCCGGTAATTCCTCGCGCCTGTAAGTCCACCAGGAACAAATGATTGTCCGTCCCGCCAGTCACCACTCTAAATCCCTGCCGCACCATCTCCTCCGCCAACTCCTTCGCATTGGCCACCACCTGCTTCTGATACTCGCGAAATTCCGGCGTCGCGGCCTCCTTCAAACACACCGCCTTCGCCGCAATAATGTGCTCCAGCGGCCCGCCTTGATTCCCCGGGAACGTCACCCGGTCCAGGTCCTTCGCCCATTTCTCCCTGCACAAAACCATTCCGCCTCTCGGCCCTCGCAACGTCTTGTGCGTCGTCGTCGAAACAAAATCCGCGTGCGGCACCGGACTCGGATGCACTCCCGCCGCCACTAGCCCCGCAATATGCGCCATATCCACAAAGAAAACCGCGCCCACTTCCTGCGCAATCTTCGCGAACCGCGGAAAATCGATCACCCGCGAATACGCGCTCGCTCCCGCCACAATCATCTTCGGCTTGTGCTCCCGCGCCAGCCGCTCCAAATCCTCGTAATCGATCGTCTCCGTCTCTTTGCTCACTCCATACGGCACGATGTTGTACATCTTTCCCGAAAAATTCAGCTTGTGCCCGTGCGTCAGGTGCCCGCCGTGCGCCAAATTCATTCCCAGCACCGTGTCGCCGATCTGCAGCGCGGTCAAATACACCGAAATATTCGCCTGCGTCCCCGAATGCGCTTGCACATTTGCGTGCTCCGCGCCAAAAAGTTTCTTCGCGCGCTCGATCGCCAGCGTCTCCACCTTGTCAACGTTTTCGCATCCGCCGTAATACCGCTTGCCCGGATACCCCTCCGCATATTTGTTCGTGAATACTGACCCAGCCGCTTCCATCACCGCGCTCGACACAAAATTCTCCGACGCGATCAACTCAAGCCCCGTCGCCTGCCGCACAATCTCGTCCCGCAGCGCCTCCGCAACCTCCGGATCCGCCTCCGCCAGGCTCAAACTCATCCGCTTCGCTTCCGCCGTCGTGATGGAATTGTCTTTCGATTTGTCCTGCGGACTGCCTTCTGAGGAACTCTTTAATTTCGTAGACGTGTCTGACATGCGCGCATTTTAACGGCTGCGCACAGCCATTGCAAACTCGCGAGTTGGAATATTGGGTGAACATTCTTTTGCGAAATCTTAATCGGCGTTTTACATTCTTCCTAAATGCCTACTTGTCCAGTGTGCGGCGAAAAGATTGATTCTCCATTCGCGCCTTCCGCGGAAAACACGGGCGTATGCTCAAGATGCGGTGCCGTATTGCACCCAAGCATGCGTGGCCGTCCGGCATGGCTACTTCTTTTTTCAGTTCCCGCCGTGGCGCTTGCCATGGTCACCGCTCGCTTCAAATACGACAAGATGGCAGCGCTCGTACTGGCGGGTGAATCTCTGATGGCTCGACTCCTATGGAAAACCGGTCTCGTAGATCTAAAGCTGATTTCGAAAGACTGATGAACCCAAAAACAAAAAGGCCGCGAACATTTCTGCTCGCGGCCAAGAACCAAATGGGTTTTTGGGCTAAAAATTCAAATTCAAAAACTCTCTTCCAATATTCTCCCCAAGGTCATACAAAATGTCGTAACTCCCCCACCTCAACGCATCCTTCGGTCCATACCGGTCCGGATACCACGCCAGCGACGTAAACGCCCCCGCATACGGCGCCAGTATCGGCACCGGCGAGAAAATCCGCTCCCCGTCTTTTCCATATCGCGCGCTAAACGTCGTCCAAATCGCGTGCTTCAGCCGCGGCATAAATCCCGTGCAGTCGCACCGGTAAAATTCCACGTCCTCGCGCGTAATCGCCGCGCCGCCATACAATGCCCCCGTGGTCACTGCGCTTCGCCCGAAAGCCGATCCCACTCGCTCCCCAAACGGTCCCCAGCCTTGTCCCCAATCCGGCGGCACATTGTCCGCCTGATTGATAATCCCGATCGCCGCCGCGCGCACAACCGCCGACGGGCCAAACGCATTCACCGCGAATCGCCGCAAATAATCCGATCCAGTTGGCCGCGAATATCCCGCCGACGTCTCAACTTCCGCCGGATGTATCCCCAATTTCCCCGCAAGACTCGTCAACGCCCCGTTGCCGGCCGGCGGCCCAGACTGCATCGGCCCCGTAGCCTGCTTATTCGAGCCGTTCGAAGTTTGCCCGCTTGAATTCTGCGTTCCGCTGGAACCATTCCCCTGCGCCGACTGCAGCGGCACTTCCACTCGCGGCTCCATCAGCCGCGCTTCAGGGTGGTACGCCACATTAATCCCGTTCGCGCCATCCACGCTCGCGCTCGTCGCCACATCCACGTGGCCAAACACGCCACCAGACAGACCCGTTTGCTGTGCCCACAGAGCCGGTGAAGTGCACACTGCTGCGATCCCTGCTAGGGTTAGGATCCTGCACATCCCTCTCATATTTCCTGCTTTCTGCCGCGACTCATCGCGTGCGCCGCTTAGCATACCTGCATCCGATGTCCCCGATTGCAAAAAAGCGCCTCAAATTGCCCGTCTAACAACCCAACAAAAAACAGCTTTTCTCATTTTCACAATTCGTCTAATACCACAGGCTCGTTGACTTACTTCTGCGCGTCCCCTACGCTAATCGCCTCAGTCGAACTCGCTACACTCGACCGCTTCACTTACAATAAACGAATCGTTTTGAGTGAATCACTTCGCCAGGGCTATCTTGGCCGCGGAGTATACATGAAGGATGAATTTTCCCAATGTCGGATCTGAAACTTCCATCGCGTTCTGAGGATTTCTCAGAATGGTACAACCAGCTCGTCCTCCGCGCGGAGCTCGCCGATTACGCTCCCGTCCGCGGCTGCATGATCGTCCGCCCCTACGGCTGGGCCCTCTGGGAAAACATCACCGCCGCTCTCGACCGCCGCTTCAAAGCCACCGGCCACGTCAACGCCGCTTTCCCTCTGCTCATTCCTCGCAGCTTCATCGACAAGGAAAAATCTCACGTCGCCGGCTTCTCGCCTGAGCTCGCCGTAGTCACTATCGGTGGCGGCGAAAAACTCGAAGAGCCTCTGGTCATCCGCCCCACTTCGGAAACCATCATCGGCCACGCCTACGCCAAATGGATCCAGTCCTACCGCGATCTGCCCGTGCTCATCAATCAATGGAATAGCGTCATCCGCTGGGAGCTGCGCACCAAACTCTTCCTCCGCACTCTCGAATTTTTCTGGCAGGAGGGCCACACCGCCCACGCCACTCACGACGAAGCCGAGGCCGAAACCCGCCAGATGCTCGACATTTACGCCGACTTCGCCGTTCGCGACGCCGCCATCCCCGTCATTCCCGGCAAAAAATCCGACTCCGAACGCTTCGCCGGCGCCGACCAAACCTATTCCATCGAAGCCATGATGGGCGACGGCAAAGCCCTCCAGGCCGGCACTTCCCACAATCTCGGCCAGAATTTCGCCAAAGCCTTCGAAATCCGCTACCTCGATAAGGCCGGAGTCCTCCAGCACTGCTGGACCACTTCCTGGGGCCTTTCCACTCGATTCATCGGCGCCATCATCATGGTCCACGGCGACGATCAAGGCCTCATCCTTCCTCCTCGCCTCGCCCCTCATCAGGTCGTCATCGTTCCCATCTACAAAACCGACGACGAAAAATCCGCGGTCATGGCTGCCGCCCGAGAGATTCGCACTCAGCTCATCGAGAAAGAAATTCGCGTCAAGATGGACGAGCGCGACGGCATGTCTCCCGGCTTCAAATTCAACGATTGGGAAATGCGCGGCGTCCCTCTACGCATCGAGCTCGGCCCCCGCGACGTCACCAGTGGCAAATGCGTCCTCGCTCGCCGCGACCAGCCCGGCAAAGCAGGGAAGTCCGTCGTCGATCGCGCCGGCATTGCCGACCAGGTCTCCAAATTGTTAGCTGAAATTCAGCAGGCTCTCTTCGACCGCGCGCTAAAAACCCGCAACGATAATACCTACGAGCCTGCCAACTACGAGGAATTTAAAAAAGCCGTAGAAAAAGGCTTTGCACTCTCCGGCTGGTGCGGCTCCCCCGACTGCGAAGCAAAAATCAAAGAAGAAACCAAGGCCACCATGCGCTGCATCCCCCTCGAGCCCATGGGCAAAAATCCCGGCGCCCCCGCCCCCTGTATCCTCTGCGGCAAAGCCTCCTCCGAACGAGCCATCTTCGCCAAAGCCTACTAGCCCCATTTCGCCTTTGGTTTTGAAGTGTCTGCCGGTGCCCCATCCGCGCTTGCGCGCCGAACGGCGCGCTGGTAAATGGACCGGGTGGGTGAGGAAACTTCATGACCTTGCTACTCGTGGTTTTGCTTTTGTTTTAGAAGTTTCCGCGGGCTTGGGTGCCCCATGGGCCGCCCTTGCCCGTGGGGATTTACAGTAAAGCGTCGGGGTCCGTCACTAGCCAGCCGGTTTGCTCTTGTTTTTGAAGTCTCCGCGGGTAGCCCATCCGCCGGTTTTACGGGTGGGTGGGAAATCTCATGACCTGGCTATCTGTGTTTTTACTTTTTTGTGTGCTCCCGCGCGTGCTTCCTACCTCCCTCCCAAATCCATCCCACACTCCGCAATCCCTTCCACCCACGGAATCCCCAACGCCCCGCGTCTCTCGATCACCGTAACCTTATCCCCAATATTCAAATTGTTGTAACACGCCCCAATCCTCGACACTTCCTCTTCTCTCCCGCCGCCATCCCATGACACCACAATAAAACTCCGCAAATAAAACATCGCCCGCGGATCGCTTTCGCTATATGCGCGATACCTCACCATCCCCGCCTGCGACACCGGCCCCGAAAAATCCGCAAACGCATTCAGCAACAAAAGGCCCAATACCACCCAGGGCACAAACGCCAGCGCCAAATGCCCCTTCCTTAATCCATAAAAGCCTTTTTTCGAGTCGCGCACATATGCCGAAATCAGCACTGCCAACCCACCAACCGCCATCAGCCCAGTCACCCATCCCGCCATCCCTCGCGCCACCAGCGGCACCCTCATTTCAAAGCCCACCAACAAAAACATCCCCAAGCAAAACACCACAACCGCCCGCCCTGTCCTCGGACTCCCCGCTCGTAATCGATTGCTCCGCTTCACGTTTCTCGGAACTCGGTTTTGCAGTTGGTTTTGTCTTAGAAGTTTCTGCGAGTGCCCCACACGCCGGTTTCGCGCGTGGGTGGCAACCAGCTCACAAACTCGGCTATCACTCCGATTTTCTCTGACTCTCTTTTCAACCCCTCTTCCTCACCACCGCCCCAACAATCAAAGTAAGCATAATCACCCACGAAAAAACCAACGGCGCCATAAAGAAATATTTCCAACTCAATACCGTCACCGCCGCAAAACACACCACCAAACCCCACGCCACCAATCCCATCCGCGCCAACACTTCCGCCGGCAATCCCGCCATCTGCCACGTCAACACCGCCGCCAGTAGCTGCAGCGCGGTCACGAAAAATCCGAACCCCGTATAAAAATCCCAATAGCTCCTCTCAAATCCCTGCACTTGAAAATGCACCGCCTTCATCGCCGCCACCGCTGGCTCCGCTCCCCACCGCGGATCCACCTGCCGAAACCCCAACGTGTGCCCAATCGCAAAAAGCACCAGCAGCACCGCCGCAATTCGATACCAAATCTTCGCCTTCATCGTCACATCCCCCTTTTCGCGCGGCGCGGACTCGCCACAGCTCCCTCAGGATCTGCATATTGCATTTGCCTTAGAAGTGTCTGCGGGTGCCCCACCTGCCGGTTTTGCGGGTGGGTCTTGCCTTCACGTCAATATTTGGCTGTTCTTAGGTTGTTCGGGATTCTCGATAACTTATAATAAGAATTACTAGAGCGATATGTATCGCTCGCATTAGACTGGACCACGGTCATACTACGAATCGCGACATCGTTTGCGGTCTTGAGGAATTCAGTCCAACATGGCTAAACGCGTCCTATGGACCCTTGGGATGACCTTCGTGGGCCTCCTTCTGGCAGGGAAGGGCGGTGCGCCTGGTGATGGAGGCTGGGTTTTACTCGGTGGACTCTGGTCGGGAAGCATTGGATTCGGATTTGGCTACATCTTCGATACCAACCGACCCGTCTCGTTCAAGCTTATTATCGCCTGGGCGGTCACGCTAGGTTTGGTCGCCGTGTTCTTTGGGCTAATGGTTAGCGCGGGGCCAGGGAATCAATCAGGCTCTCGTGAGGCGATATCAATCGCCGTGAGCTTTTTGATCGGCGCATCGCTGGGAACTTTGATCGGCACTTTTCGGCTCTGGCTGCATCGTCGATCGCAACTGAAAAATAGTGCCCAACCTTAGAATTTGACTTTTGGATGCCTCCACGTTTGTAGTCGTTGCCGCCTCAAAAGCACTTACAAACTCCCCATCCCCGACCTCGCATACTCCTCCGCCTCCTCATCCAAATCCTTCGCTCTCCTAAATTTCCTCTCCCCCATCACCATCTCGCCCTCGCCGATCTTCTTTATCGACGCCTGCTGCATCGGCCCCGGCAACGCTTCGCCCACCTTTCCCACTGTCCGGCTTATCAACCTGTAACTCACTCCCACACTCTCACCCTCGCTCGACCAACTCCCCGCATAAATCGCCTGCCCATCTCCCGCGCTAATCGTCTCGCGCCCCTTCGCCGTGCGATTCAACACGCACTCAATCAGCGCGAACGTCTGATCCTTTCCAAAATAGAGCACCTGCGCGTCTCCGGCCTCAGCATGAGGCACCACGCTGTGCGGAGCCTTCGCCCACTTCACATCTTCCTGCACCCACGCCCCGCGCGGCGCGGATGCATCCCCTGCGCCCGCCCTCGCCGCCGCGAAACTCACCAACGCGCCCGCCAAACCCATCACCGCCAAAACTCCCACGCCCCAAGTTCGACCGGTCCGCAAGCTTCCTCGCATCCTTCTCACCTCGCATCCTCCGTCCTGCACATCACACAGTCCCGCGTCCGACACAACTACGTGGAAAAATCAAAAATTATTTTTGATCACACTAAATCCAAAATCACCGTCACCGCGTAGCTTTAGATGTAGTCGAAGTACTGCTAGCCCCGCTTCACATCTGCTCGGTCGGGATCGACACGCAGCGTTGATCTCCGAAGCTGTCATAACTTCGCACCGCCGGTAAGTCAGTTCGCGGCCGCTTTCTGAATCGCGTCCGCTCGCTTGAACTGCGTTCGCGTTCGTCGAATCGCGATCCAACTGAATCGCGTGCGCATTCGTCGAATCTCGCTCGCTTCTCTGAATTGCATTTGCTCTCAGTCGCTTTCGTCACTGCACGATTGTTCAAATTTAAAGTTCTCAAATTTAATCAGGAGACGCCGTGGATAAAGACAAACTGGAAAAAACGAAATCAATCATTGAGAAAGCGCTTTCCCGCCGGAATTTCATCGTCGGCGCCGGTGGCGTAGCCGCAGCTACCATGGTCACCGGCATTGCGGGTTGCGGAGGCGGCAGTCCGATTACTGTGCCGATCGGCAAGCCCACGCCACCTCCCAGCAGTGGCCCCACCGACGCAGACGTTCTCAATTTCGCCTTAAATCTCGAATATCTCGAAGCCCAATTCTATTTGTATGCGGCTACGGGTCACGGATTGCAATCCTCCGATACCTCCGCCCCTGCCGGATACACGGGATCCTTCAAAGAAGGCGCCGTTACGGTCGGCAACGCCGCTGCCGTATCTGGTACCACGCAAGACCAAAAAGACATCATCAACGAGATCGCCTATGAAGAGCAGCAGCACGTCCGCTTTCTTCGCAAGGCCCTTGGTTCGGCCGCCGTTCCAATGCCGGATATCGATCTTTCTTTCTTTGGTCCGCTTGCTACCGCCGCCGGCATTAATGGCACCTTCAATCCATTTTCGAGTTTTGATTACTTCCTCGTCGGTGCTTTCATCTTCGAAGACGTTGGGGTCACCGCTTACGCAGGTGCGGCGCCTCTGATCAGCGCCGCTGGCGTGGCCGCCGGGTATCTCACTGCGGCTTCCGGAATTCTCGCCGTCGAAGCCTACCATGCGGCCTACGTGCGCACCGCAATCACGGGAAGCGCGATTGCTGCAGGCTCTGCCTCGGCGTTCCCTTACATCACCGCCGCCAATCAGGTCGCCGATCTCCGCGCCATGTTGACCGTCGGCAACGATGGCGCTCCTGGCACTGCCACCGGCAACACCGGCGCTCCCAAATCAAGCACTTCGGTGGAAACGCCTCTCGCTTTGCCTGTTTCACTCACCGATTCAAGTTCCATCGTCGCGGCGGACCCCGAGCACGCTTTGGGTTTTGCTCGCACCGTCAATCAAGTCCATCACGTCGTTTATGGATCGGCCTCCGTCGGCGTTTCCAAGGGCGGCTTCTTTCCGAGCGGCACCAACAGCATTTTCGCCACCACCACCGCCTAAACGGCAAAGGACAAATAAAAATGGCAAACAAAGAAACCCAAATTCTCGACGAAGTAGTAGTCCAGAGCCGCCGCAAGATGCTCGCATTCGGCGGAACGGCTCTCGCCGGTCTAATTCTCGCCGGCGCCAAATCCGCTGCCGCCGCTTCCTACAGCGACGCGGACATTCTCAACTTTGCACTCAACCTTGAATACCTCGAGGCCAACTTCTATTACCTCTCGGCCTTTGGCTGCACCATCGACGCTCCAAACTCGGCCGCCATTGCTGCCGGCGCTCCTCCCACCGGCATTCCTATCAGCGGTGCGGTCGGAACCATGGGGACGGTCTCGGGCGGCAGCAAGGTTCCCTTCACCAGCATTCAGGTCGCCTCTTACGCCAACGAAACCGCCATCGAGGAAGGGAAGCATGTTCTGTTTCTTCAGGCTGCCCTCGGCAGCGCCGCCGTGGCTCAGCCCACCATTAACCTCGGTAGCTCCTGGCCAACATTGGCTACTGCGGCCAAAGTGCCGGGAGGCTCCTCCTTCACGCCGTACGCGAATGACGACACCTTCCTGGTCGGCGCGTACGTGTTCGAGGATGTCGGCGTCACCGCTTATCACGGTGCGGCGTCGCTCCTCACCTCCTCAGCCAACTTGTCGGCTGCGGCGGGCATTCTCTCCGTCGAGGCCTATCACGCAGGTCTCATTCGCACCAGCATCCACGCCATGGATCCCACTAATACTTCCATTGGGGCTTACACCGACCTGATCTCGGCCTTGCGCGCAAAGCTCTCCTTGGCCGCATCTCCGGTCACCTTGAAACCGGGAACCACGCCGAATCCGTTCGACGCCAACCCCGACGACTACGGCGTAACCAACTTCACCACCCCAACCGGTCTCGGCGCGGGCAGTGCGGTTACAGCCACGCGTCTCACCGACGCTGGCCCAACCAACGTCATCGCCTTTGCTCGCACCACCACTCAGGTGCTCAACATCGTCACCGGCGGCGGCGCGGTAAATAACAACACTGTGGTCAGTCCCGCCACCGGCGTCTTCTTTCCCGACGGCCTGAACGCAGGTCCCAACGGCTTCAAATAGGCCGAGCGGACCTCCGGTTGTAGTTGCGTAGCTTCATCGAACTCCCTGGGCGGCGTTTCCTCGACAGGCGTTTCCTCAAAGTGGAACCGCCGCCCTAACTCCACACTATTCACTCCGCTTCCACCGGCGCTTCGCTTTTCGGTTCCTTCCTTAAACTCCGCACCCACCTCTTTAACTACTTCCTGTATTATTACTGTCGTCAATCCCAGGCCGGCCTTTTCGATTTGTCCCCGCATTGAGAATTTTCGGGCGAATGGTCGCGCTATGATTTTCTTCTTGGTTGCTCCTCGGCTAGATGCTAATCGCGATCGAGTCCACGCTCACCTTCCTCGCCCTCCTCCTCGCTTGGCGCGCGCCTCGCCTCGCCAACCCCACCTTCTCGCGCATCGAATCAGCCTTTTCTAAACTCGCCCACCGCCGCGCCCTGGCTATCACCGTCGTGGGCCTCGTCGCCATCCTCGCGCGCGTCGCCGTCCTCCCCATCCTCCCCGCCGCCCACCCTCACACCACCGACGAATACAGCCAACTCCTCCTCGCCGACACTCTCCTCCACCACCGCCTCACCAACCCCACCCCGCCACCCTGGATCCACTTCGAAACTTTTCAAGAAAACATGCAGCCCACCTATCACTCCATGTACCCACCCGCCCCCGCAATTTTCCTCGCCCTCGGCCGCCTGCTCACTCATAGCGCCTTCGCCGGCGTGATTCTCACTCTCGGCCTCATGTGCGGCGCTCTTTGCTGGATGTTCTACGGTTGGCTCCCGCCTGAATGGGCCCTCGCCGGAGGCTTCCTTGCCATCATGCGCCTCTCCGTCTTCAGCTACTTCGCTGCTTCCTACTGGGGCGCGCCAGTCGGCGTCGCTGGAGGCGCGCTCGTCCTCGGCGCTCTCCCTCGCATCCTCGACTGGAACGCTGCCGCCTCCCACTCCCTCGAAACCGAGGAAACCCTCCCATCCTCCTCTGCTGAATCGCCCAAAATCTCCGCCCCCGCACCCGCGGCGCCAGCATCCACTCCCGCCCTCCTCGCCTCCGCCTTCATCTTCCTCGCTCTCGGCCTCGTCCTCCTCGCCAACTCCCGCCCCTACGAAGGCTTCATCTTCAGCATTCCCGCATGTCTCGCCGTGCTCCCCTGGCTCGCCAGCCAACTCAAATTCAACGGCCTTCTTCGCACTGCCAAAATCGTCGCTCCTGCGCTCATCATCCTCGTTCTCGCCTGCGCCGCCATGTGCCTCTACTTCAAGCGCACCACCGGCAACCCCTTCCTCATGCCTCAGCAACTCAACCGCGACACTTACGCCGAAGCCCCCTACTTCCTCTTCCAGTCCGCTCGCGCCGTCGAGCCTTACCATCACGCCATCTTCAAGCGCCTCTACACCGACTTTGAAATGGGCGTCTACACCGAGACCCGCGGCCTCGGCGGCATGATCGCCCTCGCCGTCATTCACCTCGCAAGTTTTTGGACTTTTTACCTCGGGGTGATCCTGACCCTACCCATCGTTCTCGCGCTCACCACGATCCCGGTAGGCCGCTCTTGGTCGCGTATTTCTCCCCGCGCCCGCTTTCTCATCATCGAAACTCTCTTCTGCGCCGCCGGTCTCGCGGTCGAAGTTTTCTTCGCGCCGCACTACGCCGCGCCCATGACCGGCCTAATCCTCCTCCTCGTCCTCTTCGCCATGGAGCGCATCCGCTCGAAGCCCTGGCTCAATCCTGCCGCCGGTGCCTTCATCGTCCGCGCCGTCTTCGCCGTAATCATCATCACTCTCGCCGCCCGTACCCTCGCCGGCCCGCTCCACATTCCCATCTCCGATGGCCTCTGGAGCTGGAACAACGCCGTCGTGTATCCCGCGCCGCGTCTCGACGTCATCCGCACCCTCGACGCCCACCCCGGCAACCACCTCGTCATCGTCCGCTTCGACCCCCGCAACCCACTCCGCGAAGACCTCAACTGGGTCTACAACCGCGCCGACCTCGACTCCAGCCGCATCATCTGGGCCTGGGACATGGGGCCCGCCAATAACCAGCAGCTCATCTCGGTCTACCCGGACCGGGAAGTCTGGCTCGTCCAGCCGGATCTCCCTGGTGGGCCTCAACTTAGCCCCTACCACCCGAACTAAGTCTTTTCTTGGGTGCCCTATGGGCCGCTGTTGCCCGCGGGGAATTACCCGCAAGCTTCGGGGTCCCTCGATACATTCATCTAACCCCTCCGTAACTCCTACTTAACACCTGTACCCCCTCGTCCTCGACACCCCTCTAACCCTCTGCTAGCCTTCCACTTACCCACTCGTTTTTAGGCGGAGACGAGACTTGGCAATGAAACATCACCGTAACTCCCAGCGCGGTAGCGGCAAAACCGGCAGCCTGATCTTTCTCTTCATTTTTCTTCTCGCTGGCTACGTCGGCTTCAAGGTCTTCCCGGCCTATTACAACAATTACCAACTCCAGGACTCCATGGTGACCGAAGCGCGCTTCGCCCTTACCAACCGCAATTCAGCTTCGGAAGTCCAGGACGACGTCTACAAGGAAGTTCTTCGCCTCGGCGTTCCTGTCGAAAAGAAGGACATCGTCGTCCGCTTCCCAGATAAAACCGTGGCCAATAACGGCATGGTTGACATCGATATCGTCTATGGCGTCGACGTCGACTTTCCCAATTACACTCTTCACCTCGATTTTCATCCCCACGGCGACAACCACACGATCTAGCAAATAGAGCCCGCGAGGAATCTGCTTTTGCTTTGAAGTTTTTCCGGTTTTGCGTGCCCCATGGGCCGGCACCCGATAGGGTGCGACGTGAAAATGGACCCCGTGGGGGTTTACACCCAAGCTCCTGGGTCTCCGGCTACATAGTCTGCCGTCTTGCCCACCGGTGACCTCGACGTCCCCTCCTCGATTTTCATCCCCACCCAGACAACCATCCCATCTAAAATAGCAGCCTACTTAGTAGGGCCTTTGCCCATATAGGGCCGGCTAACTCAAATATTTCAATTTTTCAGGTTTGATAAACGTCCCGAAAGGTTCAGCACTTATTCAACGCAACCCGCGTCCAACTCTGAATGTATCCAAATCACCCAAATCACTTGATAAATCTCACGCCCGCACCACCTCCCGTGACTCGCTCCCCGAGGCAGCTTAGTTGAAGTTCTTCGACGACATCGAAGACGTCCTCGAGCGCCGCTTCCGCATTCGTCTCGGCCGCGGATTCTGGACTTCTCGCGTCGGTCTCTCTCTTCTCGGTGTCGCTTTCCTCCTGCTCATCACCGGCACCAGCGTCTTCGTCTACTACTACGTCTCGTTCGGACGCATGATCGACCGGCGCCTCTCCGGCGACATTTTCCAAAACACTTCGCGCGTCTTTGCTGCCCCGCAAAATATCTATCGCGGCGAAGCCTATAAAAAAACCGAGCTCGAAGCCAATCTCGTTCACGCCGGTTATCAGGAACTCGGCACTCCCGATTCCACCGGCCAATTCATCGTCTCTGCCAAATCCCTTGAGATTCGCCCCGGCCCCAGCTCTTACTTCGCCGGCGGTAACGCCGTCCGCGTCGATTTCACCGGCAATACCATTTCGAAACTCGTCAGCCTGGCCGACAATTCCGACCTTGATTACGCCCAAATCGAGCCTGAAGTCCTCACCAATCTCTTCGACACCTCTCGCGAAAAGCGCCGCCTGGTTCGCTTCGACGACATCCCCAAAATTCTCGTCGAAGCCGTGCTCTCCGCCGAAGACAAGCGCTTCTTCAATCACGGCGGTTTCGACTCCGTCCGCGTCTTTGGCGCGGCTTGGGCCGACGTCCGCCACGGTGCCAAAGCGCAAGGTGCCTCCACCATCGACATGCAGGTCGCCCGCTCCTTCTTCTTTTCCACCAAACGCCGCTGGAGCCGCAAAGTCAAAGAAACCCTGGTCGCTCTCGAGCTCGATCAACGCTTCACCAAACAGCAAATCTTCACCCTCTATGCCAACGAGGTTTACCTCGGCAATCGCGGCTCGTTCGCTATTCGCGGATTCGGCGAAGCCTCCGAGGCTTACTTTGGCAAGGATATTCGCGACCTCAACGTCTCCGAATGCGCTTTCCTCGGCGGCATCATCCGCGCTCCCTCCTACTACGCAAACGCCGAAGTCCATCCCGATCGCGCCGTCGATGCCCGCGACCGCGTCCTTGCTCAAATGGTCGAGAACGGCTACATCACCGCCCAGGATTTCGAAGCCGCCAAAGCCAACAAACTTAAATTCGTCGGCGCCGCCGTCAACGCCGCCGACGGTCCGTACTTCGTCGACATGGTCAAAGACCATATCGTCTCCCAAATTCCCGAGACCGATCTCTCGACCCAGAGCTACCGCATCTACACCACTCTCGATCCCGCTCTCCAACGCGCCGCCTCCGCCGCCGTTGAATCCGGCGCCGCAAATCTCGATAAACTTCTCGCCCGCCGCTACGCTCTCTGGACCAAAAAAGGTGAGCCTGCTCCCAGGCCCCAAATCGCTCTCGTCGCTCTCGATCCCGCCACCGGCGAGATTCGCGCTCTCGTCGGCGGACGCAACTACGGCGAATCCCAGCTCAATCACGCCACTGCTCACCGCCAACCCGGCTCCGCGTTTAAGCCTTTCGTTTACGCCGCCGCCTTCAACAATGCCGTCGCCGGCGCTCAGCCAGTGGTCACCCCTGCCACCATGGTCGTCGACGAGCCCACCACCTTCTCCTTCGATGGCAAGGTCTATACGCCAAATAATTTTGGCCAGGAATTCTACGGCTCGGTAACCGTCCGCGACGCCCTCATCCATTCGCTCAACGTCGCCACCGTAAAAATCGCCGAGATGGTCGGCTACGATCACGTCGCCGCCATGGCCCACCAAATGGGCCTCGGCAATAACATCCTGGGCACTCCTGCCATGGCCCTCGGCGCTTACGAAATGACTCCCATCGATGTCGCCGCCGGCTACACCATCTTTGCCAATAACGGCACTCGCGCTGAGCCGCTCTTCATTCGCCGCATTTACGATTCCCAGGGACGCCCGGTCGAAACCTACGAGCCTGTCACTCACCCGGTTCTCGACCCCCGCGTCGCCTACCTCACCACCACTCTTATGCAGGACGTCATCAATCACGGCACCGGCGAAACCGTCCGCGCCATGGGCTTCGAAGCTCCCGCGGCAGGGAAGACCGGCACCTCCCGCGATGGCTGGTTCGCCGGCTTCACCTCCAATCTCGTCTGCGTCGTCTGGGTCGGCTTTGACGACAATCGCGACCTCGGCCTCTCCGGCACAGTCTCTGCCGCTCCCATTTGGGGCGAATTCATGAAAAAAGCGGTCACCCTCCCCGGCTACCGTAATCCCGAAGACTTCGACCCGCCCTCCGGCCTCGTCCAGGTCACTGTCGATCCCCAATCCCAGCAGCTCGCCACCGGCTCCTGCCCCAGCACCAAGCAGGAAGTCTTCATCGCCGGCACCGAGCCCACTTCCTACTGCTTCCTTCACGGTGGTGGCCGTACCGCAACCTCCGCCGCCCCGCTCTCCTGGCTAACTCATATATTCGGCAAGAGTTCTGAGCCGCCTCCTGCGGCCACACCGGTCACCCCGCAAAATCCCTACAAATCCGAGCCCGGCGCCGAGGAAGCCAAGCCCGAAAAATCGCAGCCCTCCGCCGCCCAAAATTCGCAGGATGGCGAAAAGAAAAAAGGCGTGCTGGGCAAGATTTTTGGTATCTTTGGGGGAAGCAAGAAGCCAGACCAGCAGAAGCCACAGCAATAAAATCAGCCCAAGCGGCCAAAGCTGGCCCGAGTTCTTTGGGTAGCCCATACGCGTACTTGCGTGTGGGGAACCAAAAGTCAAACCCGTAGTTGGGGCGCGAAGGAGATGCTTATGTATCGCGTCGCGGCCACTTTCCTTTCAGCAATTTTCCTCTTCGGCACTCCGTCTCATACGCGCCAACAATCCAAAGCCGCTCCCGGCCCTGCGCCCTCCGACATGCCCGCGAGCGAACGCCAAAAACTAGAACTGCGCGGCGACGTCTTCATGGCCCGCAAAATGTACCCCGAAGCGCTCCAGCAGTATCAGGAGCTGCTCACCTCATCGCCCAAAGATCCCGAGCTCTTCAACAAAATGGGAGTGGTGTATCAACAGGAAGGCGAGCTCACTCACGCCATTCGCTATTACAAGCGTGCCATCAAAGTCGACAAGACCTACGCCATCGCTTTCAATAATCTGGCTACCGTCGAATATCAGCAGAAACACTACGGCCGTTCCATCCAGCATTACAAAGTGGCGATTTCCCTCCATCCCACCGCCGACCTCAGCACCATCTATTCAAATCTCGGCTACTCCTATTTCGGCGATAAGCAGTACCTCGCTGCCACCGACTACTTTCAGAAAGCCATGGCTCTCGATCCCGAAGTTTTCCTTCGCCACGGCACCGGCGGTTCCACCGTTCAGCAGCGCACTTCCACCGAGCCCGGCATGCTCTATTTCCTCGTCGCCAAGATTTACGCCAAGCAGGGTGACGCCGAACGCTGCGCTCACTATCTCCGCATGTCTCGCGACAATGGCTACACCGAATTCACCACTGCTCGCACCGATCCTATTTTCAGCAAGGTAGTCAAGGACGAACGCGTCCTCGAAATTCTCGATCAGCCCCCCTCCTTCGCCCACGACTCCAAATCCCCCCTCTCCCAAAATTGACACGCGCCCTTTGCGTATCATCCCGCGTGAGGAGTCTGCTTTCGCGTTGCCTTTCCGGGTGCCCCACTTCCTAGTTTTGGGAAGTGGGAAGAATGAAATTTAAAGTCTTTGACTTGGCTTTTGCTTTTGCTTTTGATTTAGGTGTGTCCGCGGGTGCCCCACACGCAGGTTTCAGCGTGTGGGATGCTTCGTCAACAATTCTGGAGCAGATTTTTCTGCAGTCTTTGGGTGCCCCATGGGCCGGTCTTGCCCGTGGGGGGTTACATGCAACGTTGGGGTCCATCACTACCTAAACTGTTTTGAACGTTCCCCCTGTTACCACACTTGAAACTTTCTAGCGCTATAATACGCACCATGCTCCAACGACCTACCTCGCACCGCCCCATATTTTCTGCGTGTGTCCCCGTCGTGTGCGCCTTAACGCTTCTCCTCACACTCTGCCTCGCTCCCACATTCACGCGTGCTCATGCCGCACCACCCACCTCCACCGCCCCAACTTCCCACTCCGTCCTCCACCTCTCCATCGATTCCGAAATCGAACCCATCCTCGCCGACTACATCTCCAACGGCATCGACCGCGCCAACGCCGACCACGACGCCCTCATCATCATCACCATCAACACTCCCGGGGGCCTCGACTCCTCCATGCGCCAGATCATCCAGAAAATTCTGGAGTCGAACGTTCCCGTCGTCACCTACGTCTCGCCCACCGGCTCCCGCGCCGCTTCGGCCGGCTTCTTCATTCTCCTCTCCGCCGACATCGCCGCCATGTCCCCCGGCACCGACACCGGCGCCGCCTCGCCCATCATGATGTTCGGTGGTTCCACCGTGCAGATCGACGAAACCCTCCGCCATAAAATCGTCAACGAAGCCAACGCCTACCTCCGCAGCTACGTCTCCAAGCGCGGACGCAACGTCGAGCTCGCTTCCACCGCTGTCACCGACGCAAAAGCCTTCTCCGAAAAAGAAGCCCTCGACGGTCATCTCGTTGATCTCATCGAGCCCAGCGAACAATCCCTCATCGCCGCGCTCAACGGCCGCACCATCACCCGCTTCGACGGCTCGCAGCTCACTCTGAACCTCAGCATGCCCGTCATCTCCGACGCGCCCATGAACGCCCGCGAAAAACTCCTCTCCCGCATCGTTGAGCCCGACGTTTTCTTCATCCTCCTCATCGTCGCCGTCCTCGGCATCTACGCCGAATTCACCCATCCCGGCATGTTCGCTCCCGGCGTCATCGGAGCCATCGCCGCGGTCATGGCCCTCTACGCCATGCACCTGCTTCCCGTAAATTTCGCGGGCCTGCTTTTAATCGTCGTCGCCCTCGTCCTCTTCATTCTCGAAGCTAAATTCCCAACCCACGGTGTCCTCGGCGTCGGCGGAGCCATCGCCATGATTCTCGGCGCGCTTTTTCTCGTCCGCTCGCCTCTCACCGGCATGGGTGTGAGCTGGGCCGCCGCCCTCGGCGTCACTCTCCCTTGCGCGCTGATCATCATTGCCCTCATGCGCCTGGTCCTTCGCTCTCAACACATCAAGCCCTCCACCGGCAAAGAGCAGCTCGTCGGCGAATTTGGCGAAGTTACCGAACCTATCGGCGCTACCAACTCGGACAACTCAAATTTTGGTATGGTCTTCGTGCACGGCGAACTCTGGCGCGCCTCCGCCAACGGTGAAATTCCCAAGGGCGCCCGTGTCCGCGTCCAAAAAGTAAAAGGCCTAACACTACAAGTCGAACCTGTACCCGAAAGAGTTACGCACAGTAGCTAGATTGGCTTAAGGAGCCCTGCGCATATGCCTTTTTTTCAAACCCTCATCGGTATCGCGATCTTCATTTTCCTAATCTGGTTCTTCAACTCCGTCTACGTCATTAAAGAATGGGAACGCGGCGTCGTCCTTCGCCTCGGCCGCATGCTTCCCGAAGCCAAAGGCGCCGGCCTCCGCCTCGTCTTCTGGCCCATCGACAAGCTCACCAAACTTTCCCTGCGAATCGAAACTCTCGACGTCCCCCCGCAGGACGTCATCACCAAGGACAACGTCTCGGTGAAGGTAAACGCGGTCTGCTACTTCCGCGTGGTCGACGCCAACCTCGCGCTTTCCCAAGTACAAAATTATCTCTACGCCACTTCCCAGCTCGCCCAAACCAATTTGCGCAGCTCGGTCGGCCAATTCGAGCTCGACGAGATTCTCTCCGAGCGCGAAAAGGTAAACGCCAAGTTGCAAATCATCCTTGACCAGGATACGGAGCCTTGGGGTATCAAGGTATCCAAAGTTGAGGTCAAGCAAGTCGATATTCCGGAGTCGATGCAGCGTGCCATCGCCAAACAGGCCGAAGCCGAACGCGAACGCCGTGCCAAAGTGATTCATGCAGCCGGCGAATACGAAGCTTCTACCAAGCTCGCCGAAGCGGCCAAGGTGTTGGAAACTCAGCCCACCGCGATTCAGCTCCGTTATCTGCAGACCTTGACCGAAATCGGCGTCGAGAAAAACACCACCGTCGTTTTTCCCGTCCCGATCGACATGATCACTCAATGGACGAAATTATCAGCTGCCAAAGACCGCTCCTAACGCATCATATTCGCAGTCGCTTTCGCTTTAGAAGTTTCTGCGGGTGCCCCACACGCAGGTTTTAGCGTGTGGGAATGCAACCTCATCATTGCTTGAGAAGTTTTGTTTTTCCGGGTGCCCCACTTTCTGGTTTTAGAAAGTGGGACCGAATGAAATTTAAAGTCTTTGACTTGGTTCTTCGCATCAGGGGTGCGAGAAACGAAAGGATCTGAATGGCAGGTCGCAGTGGTTCCCGCGGGGGCGGCGAACGAGTTCTCGAAAGTCGTCACTTAGTCGGTCTTTTTCTCGGCGTAGTCATGCTCTGCGCCGTTTTCTTCACCCTCGGCTACGTCATGGGCCGCACCCAATTCGCGCCAGTCAACGCAAATAGCCCCCACGACGGCATCAATCCCATCGCGCCCGCTACGAATCCCCCGCCTCAAACTCATCCCGACCCCAACGCCAACTCCGTCGACACAAAATGGAGTTTTGAAGATAAATCCAACGTCCTTCAGCCTCGGCCCTCTCCAAAGCTCGTCACTCCCGCGCCCTCGAAATCAACCAAGCCCGTCGCCTCTACCAAGCCCGCTCCTCCCATCTCTACCGCCGAAGCCAGAGAGCTAAGAAAATACGCGCCGCCCAAAATCAAAAATGGCGCCATCCTTGTTCAGCTCGCCGCCCTCTCCAAAGAATCCGACGCCATCTCCATGGTTGACGAACTCCAACGGAAACGTTTTCAATCCTTCGTCGTCACCACCCCCGCCGACTCGCTCTACCACGTTCAAGTCGGCCCGTATCCCGACGTGGCCTCCGCCGAAAAAGCCAAGGCCGCCCTCATCGACGCCGGCTTCAAAGCAATCATCGTCAAGCGCTAAATGACCAGCGCTAAATGAAGCTCGCCGAATGAACCCCGCCAAATGAAGTTCTCCCGGTCCCGCACGAATCTTCATGGCCTGCGCCTCCGGCGTTTTCCTCGGCCTCTCATTTCCCAATTACAACCTCACCATGCTCGCCTGGGTCGGCATCGCCTTCCTCATCCTCGCCTCGCTCGACGCCTCCGCCAAAGAAGCGCCCCTCTACGGCTTCCTTCACGGCCTCTTCTTCTACCCGACCTGCCTCCCCTGGATTGACGTGGTGATGCGCCAGTACGGCAACGTGGACCCATTCGACGCAGCGGGCATTCTCGCGCTCATCGGCATCGCTGGCGGAATCATCCTCATGATTTTTTCGAGCAGCATCGCCTTCCTCTCCCGCCGCGCCAACCGCACAACGCCCAGCAGAAATGCATCCGCCGCAGGACTAATCCCCGTCCGCTCCGCTCCCTTCATCCTCGCCCCGTTCCTCTGGGTCACTCTCGAATACGCCCGCACTCATCTCCCCATCATCGGTTTCCCCTGGAATCTCACCGGCTACGCTGCCAGCAACAACCTCGCCTTCCTTCAAATCGCCGCCCTCGCCGGAATTTGGGGCCTCTCTCTTTTTATCGCCGCTTTCAACTCTGTTCTCGCCGCCGCCGTCTACTACCGCACCCGCCGACTCATCGCCGCCACCGCCATCACCGCCCTCGCTCTCATCGTTATCGGTCTCGCCGGCTCGCATCTGGTTCCCGACGCCCCCGCGCGCTACGTCGCTCATCTCGTCCAAACCAATTTCCCCCAGTCCGAGCACTATCCCGCCGATTGGATGGACACGCACCAAAACGAACTAAACCAGCTCGAGCAAATCTCCATCGACGCCGGCCGCCGCGACCCCGGCCTCATCGTCTGGCCCGAAGTTCCCGCGCCCTTCTCCGCCGAAGACGTCAAATTCAAGCAGCTCGAGCAGGACATCACCCGCCGCTCCGGTGACTACCTTTTAATCGGCGTGGTCGACTGGCGCATTGGGTCACCTCAAAATGGACCAGGGAACTTGTGGCAAGCTTCCAACTCCGCCGTGCTCTACAATCCTGCCGGCGACCGCGCCTACTCCTACGACAAAATTCACCTCGTCCCCTTCGGTGAATACGTTCCGCTGCGCCGCTGGATTAAATTCGCCGGACGCCTCACCGCCGACATTTCCGATTTCACTGCTGGAAAAACCTACAACATCGGCAAGCTTCCCGGCGGTACCTTTGGCACGTTCATCTGCTACGAAGCCATTTTTCCTTCCGAAATTCGCAACTTCACCAAAAACGGCGCCCAGCTCCTCATCAACATTTCCAATGACGGCTGGTTCGGCCGCTCCGCCGCGCCTCCCCAGCACCTCATGATGGCTCGCGTCCGCGCCGTCGAAAATCGCCGCTGGCTCCTCCGCGACACCAACAACGGCTACACCGTTTCCATCGATCCCTACGGCCGCATCGCCGCCAGCCTCCCCACCGACACTCGCTCCCAGCTCGACGCCCCCTTCGACTTCCGCTCCGACCGCTCCCTCTACGTCCTCCTCGGCGACTGGCTCCCTTGGCTCTCCCTCCTCCTCTCACTTCTCCTACTCCTCGTCATCCCCCGCCGTTGAATTTGTTTTTGAAGTGTCTGTGGCTTTTGGGTGCCCCACATGCTGTTTCGGCATGTGGGGTTCTTCCGTGAAATCAGCTTTCTCATTCATACGCGCCTTTTGCGTGGGCTCGTGCGCCCGGCTGTTCTGCGGATAGCCCATCGCCGGTTTTGCGGGTGGGTGAGCAAACTACCGTTTGCGCGCCGTAGGCCCGCTGGTAAACGGACGGAAGTGGGACGAATGAAATCTAAGGCCTTTCACTTCGATTTTCCTTTCTTCCCATCCATGAGAAAATCACTCCATGCCCGAACACATCGAAGACCTCGAACGCCGCTACACCGAACTCAAAGAACGCATCACCACCGTTCGGAGCTATCTTTGACCTCCCCTCCAATCAATCCCGTCTGAAACAACTCGAAGAAAAAGCCTCCCAGCCCGACTTCTGGCAAAACGCCGAAGCCGCCCAAAAAATCCTTCAGGAACGCAAACAAGTCGAAGAAAAAATCGGCGCCGACGAAAAACTCGCCCGCCATCTCAGCGATATCGACACTTATTTCAGCATCGCTCACGAGGAAACCGACGCCGCCCAGCGCTCCTCTCTCCTCAACGACATCGAATCCGAACTAAAAACCGCCGACACCTACATCTCTGAACTCGAAACCAAAACACTTCTCTCCCGCGAAACCGATCCTCTCAACGCCATCATGACCATCAAGCCCGGCGCTGGCGGCACCGAATCGCAGGACTGGGCCGAAATGCTCATGCGCATGTACCTGCGCTGGGCGGAAGACGAAAAGCTCAAAGCCACCATCATCGACTCAACCCCCGGCGAAGAAGCCGGCCTGAAATCCGTCACCATTCGCATCGAAGGCGAAAACGCCTTCGGCTTTCTCTCCGGCGAAACCGGCGTCCATCGCCTCGTCCGCATCTCTCCCTTCGACCAGGCTGCCCGCCGCCACACTTCCTTCGCCTCCGTTTTCGTCATCCCCGAAATCGACGATCGCATCGAAATCGTCATCAAGCCAGAAGATCTCCGCATCGACACGTTCCGCGCCGGCGGTCACGGCGGGCAGAACGTCAACAAAGTCGAATCCGCCGTCCGCTTCACTCATCTCCCCACCGGCATCGTCGTCCAATGCCAGAACGAGCGCTCTCAACACAAAAATCGCGACCTGGCCATGAAGATTCTCCGCTCGCGCCTCTACGAGCACGAACTCGAAAAGCGCCAGGCCACCCTCAAAAAGCTCGACGAATCCAAGGGCGACATTTCCTTCGGTAGCCAGGTCCGCTCCTACGTCCTTCAGCCCTATCAAATGATCAAAGACCACCGCACCAAAGCCGAGCGCGGCGACGTCGACAAAGTCCTTAATGGCGACATCAATTCCTTCATCACCGCCTACCTCCTCTCCCGCCGCTCCGGCCGCACCCCCGCCCCCGCCGCCGATTCCGCCGACGATCTTTGATTGTTTTGTTTTTGCTCTAGAAGTGTCTGCGGATTTTCCGGGTGCCCCACTTCCTGGTTTTAGAAAGTGGGTGAGCTCGTCAAACTCCCAGGTCACGAAGCGCACTCGCGCAACAACCGACAAAAAAAGGTGGTGTCATTCCGAACGCGAATCGGCGCTGTTTGCCGAGCGTGAGGAATCTGCTTTCTGAAAAATCGCCTGGCATGCCATCATCAGGTACGGTTCATGCTGTTGATTTTGCTTTAGAAGTTTCTGCGGGTTTTGGGTGCCCCATGCGCCGGGTTTGCGCGTGGGGGGTTACACTCAAGTTCCGGGGTCCACTGTTACGAACGCTGGTTTGGGTTCGGTCCGGAGAAATCCAAAAAATCCGGGGAGAAAAACCTTCCGGCTTTCCTCCCCGTTTCCCAACTCCCCACCAAATCAATCTACGGCACCAAATTCACCAAATTCGTAACATTCACACTTCCCAATCCACTCGAAAAATCCCAATTCGCCGTCGCCGGATACGCCACCTTCAACTTGTTATCCGAAGTCGAAAGCAGCCCATAACTATCCCCCGCCGGCAAAAAGCAGTTATTCGTCCCATAGCAAGGAACGTTGTTATCTCCCACGGTCACGTCGTGAAAAACGCGCCCATAGTCGTTTCTGGCCAGATCGTAATACAGCGGATTCGGATTCCCTTGCGGCCCGCCCGCCTTTTGATTGATCAACGCCTGAATGCTCGCAAATTGCGGCGCGGTAAAGGAAGTTCCACCGGCACTGTTGCTGAACGCATCCAGAGGCGTCGAGTAGTTGCACGTCGTTCCGCCCTCGCTCGCGTCCGACATGCAAAAGAGCAGCGCGTGCGAATAGAAACCGCTCGAAGCAAACAGGGAAATATCCGGCAAGTCGCGCTTCCCGTCGGTTGGATTGCCGGCAATCCCTTTCTGCCAATACGGCTTCGCGTATACGAAACTCGGTGCACCACTACCCCCAACTATGTTCAAAAAGCTTTCCCCGGTCGCGCTGTTGCAAAAATCCAGCGTGTCCGTATAGCCGAAAAGTTCCGCTAGCACGATACTCCCGCACGAATCGTTCCACGGCGTCTCGGGAATGTACGACTTCGCTGATTTTCCTGTCGCGCTGTTGGTATTGCTCCAGTATGTGCTGATGCTGTTCTCCGCAAAATCTAGAAAATCCGTCCCGCCGGTCGCCACATTGTACGGAGTCGAAGCCAGCCCGTTTGCCGCGATGCCTGAAATTGCGTACGGCGAAGTATTGAAGTTGTCGCAGCCCGCCGGCCCGCCATCGCCCGCCGCCACAAACACCGAAACGCCCTCGCTCGCGGCCTGTTGCCACAGCGCGTTGATCGACGCATTGCCGCCTGGTCCCTGATCCGCCTCGCAACCCAGGAAACTTAGGCTCATGATCGGTGGTGGATTCTTCTTGTTCAGCAGATTCTGCGCCGCGATAGCCGCGCCGAAGTTCGTGGTGTTTGCGCACGACGCCAACGCTACCGCTGCATCCGGAGCCACCGCGCCTGCCCACTCCGCATCGATAGCCGCCTCGATTTCCGCGCCATTCCTGCCCGGATCTGTGCAGCCCGTCCCAGGATGAATCTGCGAAAAAGTTCCGGCGTACCCGGAAAGACCAAACGCCGCCCGGAACGTCGCCACATCCGCCGGCTTAATGTCCGAAATCTCCAACACCACTACAGTCTGCCCCTTGCCCGTGATCGGCTTTGACCCCTTATAAAGCGGAGCCACGTTGTAGATCGTCGCAAAATCCGGCGGAGCTATGTCGTACTGCTCCTGCCCATCGAAGCCATCCGGGCATCCGGTGCAGGGAAAGGAGAAAGCGGATCGCGGCTTCCGCGTCAGCGGATGCGGCATGAAGTTGTGCAGCGACGCAAACCCAACCACCACGTTCGCCAGCGCCGCCGGAAGCTGCGGATCGCTCGCGTTGGCAATGTGCTTCTCTCCATTCACGTTGTACTCGTGAATTTCGGTGTGAAATGTGTTCTTCACCTGTCCCGCCGTCCCCGATACATCGATGGTCAGCCCATTCTCGTAAACCCTGTTCACCTGAAACCCGTGCGAGCCGAGCC
Source organism: uncultured Acidobacteriota bacterium (assembly GCA_963757885.1). GTDB lineage: Bacteria > Acidobacteriota > Terriglobia > Acidiferrales > UBA7541 > Palsa-147. The sequence continues at coordinate 358,192 of CAVWSS010000002.1, forward strand.
ACGCCTTCACCGTCTCAATGTCCTCTTTCGCTGGCCCAAAATTTTCCCCAAGTTCAACCGCGGTCAGCCACTTGTGATAGTTCGCCGAGGTCGGATCCTGCTGCTCGCGCATGAATTTCTCGAGAGCCTTTTCCTGCTCGGGCCCACGCTGCAATTGCAGAAACAGATGCTCCATCGGCATGCTGTCCGATACCGCGCCTCGATCGTATTGCGCATTCGCCAGGCGGTGCGTGCTGCCCGTTAGCGTCACCAACTTCGACTCGTCGATGCTTTGCGTGATCCGCCTCGCCGTCGACGATCCCTGATCTGCCGCAAATGCCCATCCCGCGAAAGTCACCATCGCGAATAAATCAAAATTCCAAGGACCCAAACGCGCTGCCACACCCCTAGTTTAGGCATTTCGTTTACTCCTTTTAGAATTAGCTAAATCTGAATTTCATAAAAATGAAATTCAGATTCGGCGGAGTATACACCTGCCTCTTGCGCGTTTCTGCTAACCAAATGTCACCTGAATGTAAATTCCCCGGGGAAAAGTCCTCGCTTGTGGAAATCTCTTCCATCTCGACTTCCCCCATCCACTAACTCGCCATTCACCTCTGTTTTTGCATTTGCTTTAGAAGTGTCTGCGGATGCCCCGCCTGCCGGTTTTGCAGGTGGGTCTCACTTGTGAAATTTCCCAGGTCACGAAGCGCGGTCGCGCACCAACCGAGAAAAAAGGGTGGTGGCATTCCGAACCGAATCGGCGCTTTTCGCCGACGTGTGAGGAATCTGCTCTCTGAAAAATCCGCCCGGTCTGTTTCACACGCGGTGCCCCACATGGCGCCTTTCCATGTGCGGGATTTACCCATCAAATTTCGGGGTCCCTGAATTACATGCTTTGTTTCAAACTTGCTTACCCTCCTCCTCCAATCCTCCTCCCCCTCTCCAACATCAACTCCCTCTCCCTCGCATTCTTCGCCATCCCCGCCGCTTTCCCAAACTCCTCCCGTGCTTCTTCCAATCGCCCCAACCTCTCCAACAAATCCCCTCTCACACTCGCCAACAAGTGGTACCCCTCGAGCTCCCCACCCGCCACCAACCCATCCACAATCTCCAATCCCGCCGCCGCCCCCTCCGCGAACCCCACCGCCACTGCTCGGTTCAACTCCACCACCGGCGACCTCATCACCTCATTCAGCTCCCCATACAACTCCGCAATCTTCTTCCAATCCGTCTCCTCCGCCGCTCGCGCTCGCGCGTGACACGCCGCAATCTCTCCCTGCAGCACATGCGCCCCCCGCGCACCTGCTCCCAATTTCTCCGCCCTCTCCAGCGCCGCCAGGCCCCTCCTGATCAACAACTGATCCCATCTCGAGCGGTCCTGCTCCATCAACAAAATTGGCTCACCCCCCGGGCCCGTCCTCGCCCGTATCCGCGACGCCTGTATCTCCATCAACGCCGCCAGCCCATGCACCTCCGGCTCCCTCGGCGCCAGCTCCGCCAAAATCCGGCCCAGCCGCAACGCTTCCTCGCACAACGCCGGTCGCATCCAATCGCTTCCCGCCGTCGCCGAATACCCCTCGTTAAAAATCAAATAAATCACTTCCAGTACCGACTCGAGCCGCGCATTCAACTCCTCGCCGCGCGGAATCTCAAACGGCACCTTCGCCTCCGCCAGCGTCCGCTTCGCCCGCACAATCCGCTGCGCGATCGTCGCCTCGGGCACCAAAAACGCCCGCGCAATTTCATCCGTCCTCAGCCCGCCCAGCAGCCGCAGCGTCAACGCCACCCGCGCCTCCGTCGTCAGCACCGGATGGCACGCCGTAAAAATCAGCCGCAGCAAATCATCTTCAATCTCCCCATCCAGATTTTTCTGCACCGCATCCTCAAAATCCCCCGCCGCCCACTCCTGCTTCATCTCCAACTCTCGCGCGACCTCTTCATGCTTCCGCCCATGCACTTCCGTCGCGCGAAACCGGTCAATCGCCCGCCGCTTCGCCGTGGTCATCAGCCACGCGCCCGGATTATCCGGTACCCCCTGCGCGGGCCATTGCTCCAACGCCGCCACCAACGCGTCCTGCGCCAACTCTTCCGCCACTCCCACATCCCTCACCATCCGCGCCAACACCGCAATAATCCGCGCCGACTCAATCCTCCACACCCCCTCCACCACCCGCCGCGTTTCCTCTCCGCTCACGCCCCCATTCTAATCTCGCGCGTGCCTCGATTTATCATTCACCTGCGATCCCCCTGCTCATACCCCTTCGGAATCATCAGCATCATGAATCGCATCAACCTATCTCCTTTGTCTTTAGCTCAATCCGCCACTTAATCTCTTTCTCAGGTCGGTCTTTTCTTCCTCTTCTGCCCCCCTTACCCATACGTCGTCCGGCCCTCTTTCATTTCGACATTCGGGCGACCGGGGAAAGCCCCGCTGCAAAAGACCTCTTGCTTCGGGCCGGCTCTCTGGGTAATGTATACATTACATTTTGTATGCTTAACGCTACTCTATGACACAACAAAACGCCGATTCGTCCCGTAGCATCCTCCTCGTTACCCTCTGCCTGGCCACGGTAATCGATGTCAGCGTCGGGTGGTGGCTTGGCAGCCCCAGCCTCAGCCAAAACGCCCGTATCGCAATAGCTCTCCTCCCAATCCCTGCGAACCTGGTGCTGATCGCCCTCATCGTGCGAGCAATCCGCAAACTCGATCCCTTTCTGCGGCAGGTTCACTTGGAAGCTGTCGCCATCGCCTTCCTGCTCACCGGCTTGGCAGTGTTTGTCTATGGATACCTGGAGCGAGCCCATGCTGTCCGCGCGATGAATGTGGCCGTGGTTTGGCTTTTCATGGCGGTCTTTTACGGGATCGGATATCTCGTCGCGTCAAGGCACTATCGATGAAAAACCGGCTGCGCGTGCTGCGCGCCGAAGCGGATTGGACTCAGGCGCAGCTTGCCGAAATAGTTGGCGTCTCTCGACAGGCAGTCATCGCCGTCGAGAACGGTAAATATGACCCGGCGCTTCCGCTCGCTTTCAAGCTGGCTCGCGCGTTCGGGAAGACCGTCGAAGAAGTTTTTATCTGGGAAGATGCCAAGCCCGAGACTGGTTAACGCAGCGTCCCGGAAATATCAACTCCAGAACGATCATCTCAGAAAGGAGTATTTCAAATGAAACGCATCATCGCCGCTACAGCGCTGGCGGTTCTTATGGCCACCGCGAGTTTCGCTCAGGATCAACCCTCGGAAAGGAACAAGGCTGTCGTCCGCAGAGTCTTCATCGACATCCTTTCGCAAGGGAAGTACGAAGTCGCTGCCGAGATTTATGCCAAAGATTTCGTGAATCACGACACAACCAAGGACCTCGGAGTCGATCAAGATCAGGCTAACAATCGCGGCTGGCGTGCTGCATTTCCAGATCTTGAAATTACCGTCGACAGAGAAATCGCCGAAGGCGACTTCGTGACCGTTCTCTGGCGAGCCAAAGGCACAAACACAGGTAGCGGGAACGGTCTAAACGCGACCGGGAAGAAAACGGAAGGCCGCGGCATCAGCGTCTTCCGCATCGCGGATGGAAAGCTCAACGAAGAATGGACAGAATTTAGTCAGTTGCTCGTGCTTCGCCAACTCGGCTTGTTACCAACGCGCCAGTAAATGCGGCAGTAGACCTGCTCCCGCAAATTGCCCTCGGCCAGCCTGCAAAATGAGGAGACAGCAAATGCCTTCAATCAAATCGGCGGCACGAACCGCGGGCTTACTGTACTTATTAAACAGCGCCTTGGCTCCCTTCAGCCTTCTCTATATTCCATCCGCTTTTATTGTCGCGGGAGACGCTTCCGCCACGGCCAACAAAATTAGGGCTTCGCAGTTGCTCTTTCGCACCGGCATCGCAGACGAACTCGTCAGTGCGACCATCTTTATCTTCGTGGGCCTGGCCTTCTTCGAGTTGCTGAAGGGCGTAAACAAGAAACAGGCTTTGCTTCTGCTGATCTTGGTTTTGATCTCTGTCCCTATGTCCTTTCTTAACGAGCTAAGCCGTATAGCCGCCCTCACGCTCTCGCGTGGCGCAGGTTTCCTCGCAGTATTCGACCCGGGTCAGGTCGATGCCCTGGTGATGGCGCTCCTCAATCTGCACGGCTCCGGACTTCTCCTCGTTCAAATATTCTGGGGTCTTTGGCTGTTTCCCTTCGGGTTTCTCGTCTTCAAGTCGGGCTTTCTTCCCCGAACTCTGGGCGTCTTGCTGATCATTGCCGGCGTGGGCTACGTGGCAAGCAGCTTTACCTCCTTACTCTTTCCAGCCTACGGACACCCTGTCTTCATGCTTGCGGGCCTGTTTGGCGCAATTGGCGAAGGGGGAACTATCCTCTGGCTCTTAATCATGGGCGCTAAGGATCAACCACTAACCCAACCATCACCGCAACCATCAACCTGACCGCTTCGCCGCCTGCGGCACCGACCTTCTTTTCACCCTCATGAATCCCCCATTCACCCTCCCCGTATATCCTTTGGCTGCATAACGTTGACACCCCAAAAACCCCATGCTAATTTGGCTTGTTTGCTTTTCCTCGCGGGAAAATCAACGATTCCAACTCTAGGCTCACAGCAAACGCAACTTACGTAACTTACGCACCGAGCGAACCAGGCGCATCAAACGCATAGACCCCGAAGGAGAACCTCTTGACAGCTTCAGGCGAACGCTTTTTATTCACTTCCGAGTCGGTCACCGAAGGTCACCCCGACAAAATCGCCGACCAAATTTCCGACGCCATTCTTGATGAAGTCCTCCGCCAGGATCCCAAAGGCCGCGTCGCCTGCGAAACTCTGGTCACCACCGGCCTGATCATGGTCGCCGGCGAAATCACCACTACCGGCTATGTCGATTTTCAGGATGTAGCCCGCCAAGTCATTAAAGACGTTGGATATACGCGCGCCAAGTACGGCTTCGACGCCGACACCTGCGCAGTCATCTCTTCCATCAAAAAGCAGTCCGGCGACATCGCCATGGGCGTCGACACCGGTGGCGCTGGCGACCAAGGCCTCATGTTCGGCTACGCCTGCGATGAAACCGAGGAACTAATGCCTCTGCCGATTGAGCTTGCTCATCGGCTCACTCGGCGCCTCTCCGAAGTCCGCAAAAAAGGTGAGCTCGATTTCCTGCTCCCTGACGGCAAGTCCCAGGTCACCGTCGAATACGTGAACGGCCAACCCAAGCGCGTCGACACGGTCGTAATTTCCACCCAGCACATGGAGTCGGTTTCTCACAAGGACCTCGAAAAAGCCGTCATAGAAAAGGTCATCAAGCCGGTCATTCCCGCCCACATGCTCGACTCCAAGACCAAATTCCACATCAATCCCACCGGCCGCTTCGTCATCGGCGGCCCCATGGGTGACTGCGGTCTCACTGGGCGCAAAATCATCGTCGACACCTACGGCGGCTACGCCCGTCACGGTGGCGGCGCGCTCTCCGGCAAAGATCCGACCAAAGTCGACCGCTCTGCCGCTTACATGGCCCGTTACGTCGCCAAGAACCTCGTCGCCGCCGGCTTGGCCCGTAGGATCGAAGTCCAGATCGCTTACGCCATCGGCGTAGCCGAGCCCGTTTCGGTCATGGTGGATACCTTCGGCACCGGCACCATTCCCGACGCTCAAATTACCGAGCTCGTCCGTTCCAATTTCGATCTCACTCCGGCCGGTATCATCAAGACTCTCGATCTTCGAAGGCCCATTTACCGCCCAACCGCCTCCTACGGCCACTTCGGCCGCACCGACGACGGCTTCACCTGGGAACGCACCGATAAAGCCGCCAAGATTCGCGATGAAGCAGCCGCTCTGAGCCCGGTTGTGGTTTCGCGGCGTTAACCCATAACCAACGCGCTAATTTTGCCCAACAAAAGTAAACTGGTACGCAACTCAGCAAACGGATTAACAATCAAACGTCGAAAAATAGCGCCCAAGCGCCAACTCAGCTAAGAAATCAGGAGAAATACTAAGTGGAAACCGCAAACAAGCTAGCCAGTGACGTCCGCGACCTCGCTCTCGCCGAGCGCGGCAAACGCAAAATTGAATGGGCCAATCAGCACATGCCCGTTCTTCAGCTCATCCGCAAGCAGTTCATCAAAGAGCAGCCCTTAAAGGGCATTCGCATGTCTGCTTGCCTCCACGTCACCAGCGAAACGGCCAACCTTGCCATCACTCTTCGCGACGGCGGCGCCGACCTTGTCCTTTGCGCTTCCAATCCGCTTTCCACGCAGGATGAAGTCGCTGCCTCTCTGGCCAAGGATTACAACATCCCCACCTTCGCCATTAAGGGCGAGGACAACGAAACCTATTACAACCACATCACCGCCGCTCTCGAGCACCAGCCCCAAATCACTCTCGACGACGGCGCCGACCTGGTCACTCAGCTCCTCACCAAAAAGAAAGACTACGTCCGCCACGTCATCGGCGGCACCGAGGAAACCACCACCGGCGTCATTCGCCTCCGCGCTATGGCCAAGGACGGCACCCTGAAATACCCAATCGTCGCCGTCAACGACGCCCTCACCAAGCACCTCTTCGATAATCGCTACGGCACCGGACAGTCCACTCTCGACGGCATCCTTCGCGCTACAAACCTTCTCATCGCCGGGCTGCGAGTCGTAATCGCCGGCTACGGCTGGTGCGGCCGCGGCGTCGCCATGCGCGCCAAAGGGCTCGGCGCAGACGTCATCGTCACCGAAATTAATCCCGTCCGCGCTCTCGAAGCCACCATGGACGGCTTCCGCGTCATGCCCATGACCGACGCCGCCAAAATCGGCGACATCTTCATCACCGTCACCGGCAACAAATCCGTCCTCGCCGCCGAACATTTCGAACATATGAAGGACGGTGCGGTCATGTGCAACTCCGGCCACTTCAACGTCGAAATCGACATCAGCGCCCTCGAAAAAATCGCCATCGCTCGCAAGCCCGCGCGCCCCTTCGTCGACGAATTCGCCACCAAGGACGGCCGCAAACTCTACCTCCTCGGCGACGGACGCCTCATCAACCTCGCTGCCGCCGAAGGCCATCCGGCCTCCGTCATGGACATGAGCTTCGCCAACCAGGCTCTCTCCGTCGAATATTTGATCAAGCATGCTTCCGAGCTGCAGCCTCAGGTCTACCCGGTCCCCGAACCCATCGACCGCCAGATCGCCAAGCTCAAGCTCGAATCCATGCACGTCCAGATCGACAAACTCACCGCCGACCAGGAACACTACCTCGCCTCCTGGGACGAAGGCACGTAGCTCTTCGCTTTTGCCTTTGCTTTAGAAGTTTCTGCGGGTGCCCCATCCGCCGGTGTTGCGGGTGGGATAGGGAACTGGCAGACCTTGGCTTAGTTCTTCCGTTGTTTTGCTTTCGAAATTTCCGCGCGTACCTAGACTCATCACTTCCCTCAAATCCCCCTGCGTGTCATCCCGAATCCGCTTCTTGCGCGCCGTGCCGGCGCACAAGAGCGCGTGAGGGATCTGCTATTGCCTTTGCCCTTTTCCAGCTTCTCAATACGCTATAGTCGATATCCATGGACCGACCTGCTCCCGACGATCCCTTCAACGGCCGTCCCCCCACCAGTCACGAACGCATGACCGGACTCCCCTGGGACGCCTCCTATCACCACGGCCCTGCACCCTGGGACATTGGCCAGCCGCAGCCAGCAATCGCGCGCTTAACCTCCCAAGGCAAATTCACCGGAACAGTCCTCGACGCAGGTTGCGGCACCGGCGAAAACACTCTTCATATCGCTTCGCTGGGTTTATCGGTTCTCGGTGTTGACATCGCGGACACCGCACTAACACTGGCCCGCGAAAAAGCCAAGCAACGTGGAATCGACGCCCAATTCTCCATCGCTGACGCGCTCCACTTAGAGCGCCTGAAACGCACTTTCAACACCGTGCTCGACTGCGGCCTCTTCCACACCTTCGATGCCGACGAGCAACCTCGCTACGCGGCCAGCCTAGCCTCCGTAACCAAGCCCAACGGAACCGTCTACGTCCTGTGCTTCAGTGATGCCGATCCCGACGCCGTCCCTCATCCCATCCGCGAGGACGAAGTGCGATCCGCCTTCAACTCCGCCAACGGCTGGAACGTCCTCTCCATCGCACCCGACCACATCTCAACCCGACTCCACGACCACCCCCTCCCCGCCTGGCTCGCCTCCCTCCAACGCCTCTAGTACCTACAACCCAAAAAGAGACGCGCTGTCATTCCGAACGCGACAAGGCGATGTGTGCCGAGCGTGAGGAATCTGCTTTTGCTTTTGGGTGCCCCATGGGCCGGTTCTGCCCGTGGGGAATTACACCCAAACTCCGGGGTCCACTACAACGCGCACTGTTTTGCTTTTGAGTTAGGTGTGTCTGCGGGTGCCCCATCCGCCGCCTTTGCGGGTGGGGTTCTTCCGAGCGGTTAGCTTAATCGCTCACACGCACGCTTCTGCGTGAAAGGCGAAGGGGCGAACGAGTTAGCCCAAGGCCGAAGCCTGAGGCAGCACTTTTCTGCGAGTGGTTTTGGCGTGGCGACCTTTAGCGTCGCTCCAGACCAGGTCAGTTTCCCGCTAATTCTCGGACTGATTTTTCCGTTTTGTAGTCCCGGCCATCGGCCCACAATGTTGCGGTCACCTTCTCATCCATAGACACTGGTTTGATTCTCAGTAAATCATTCGACGCACACTCCAAACAGTACTTGTCTCCCCAAATCGAGGCCTGTTCGTGTGGCCCTGGAACGGGTCGGCCATCCTGAATTGACCTGATACGAAAGCACCGAACTGTCGGGTCACCACTCGGTTTCTCGTTCGGGTAGCTCGCTCTCCAGTGCTTCAACAAACCAGAAGGAATTCTAATCTCAGCTTCATAGCCTGTTAGTTGTTGATTCGTATTATTTTGCAATTTGAGTGACAATTTGCGAATGATGTGACCATCTTGCATTTCTTTTCCTTCCGATAGAAATTCAACGAGCACCTCTGACGGGCGAAGATTCGTCCACGGCTGAAGGTGCTTTGGTAACGCAACCAGCACTTCGGCGTCATCCGTAAATGGAGTTGGATTCAAGTGCAGCAATTCTCGAATTCCTTCACGCCCTACGGATGAATGTTTGAACGCAATGATTGGCAGTTCGCGCTTTTCGATACGTTGGATGTACGCCGCAATCGCAATTTCCTGCTCGATCCAAACAGATGCGCGAACCAGATGTGACCCATCGGGTCGATCGATCGTTCCTCTCGGGTGCAATACCAAGATAAAAGCGTTACAGCTGTGTAGAGCATTCAATACGTTTTCGTCGAGGCTATTGAGGTCTTGAACCTGCTCGGCAAAGAAAGGCTTCATGTCGGTGGAATCCCTAACCATCTGCGCGATCCGGAGCCCAAGTTTCTTTTCAGCCTCGGTGAATTGACCGCAAGAGATAAAAACTGATCTGCCGCCCAATAGTGTGTCCTCCGATTCGCCGAATCGCAATTACAAATCAAACTGTATATCAGTCAGGGAAGCGCGTCTTAGGAAGATGAGGGATTACACAATTCTGCCCCACGGACCCACTCTGGTTATTTATCTCACTCGCGCACCCTCCCCCAAAATTTTTCTCCACTCTCCCTCTTTTTCCTTTAACCTACCTCTTCTCTTCCTCATGCAAGAACTCGCCGCCCTCGCCATCGAAACCGCCCGCCTCCGTGGCGCCACATATTCCGACGTCCGCATCATGGACATCCGCTCCCGCGACCTCTCCACAAAAAATGGACAGGTCGGCAATCTCTCCGAAAGCGAATCCCTCGGACTCGGCATTCGCGTCGTCGCCTCCGGCTCCTGGGGTTTTGCTTCCACCGACCGCCTCACCAAACAAGGCGTCCAGGCCTGCGCCGCCGAAGCCGTAGCCATCGCCAAAGCCTCCGCCCGCGCCAAAATTCACAGTGTCAAACTTGCCCCCGAAGAAGCCCACGTCGACACTTGGCAATCTCCCTTCCTCAAAGATCCATTCCGCATTCCTGTCGAACGCCAACTCGCTCTTCTCCTCGACGCCGATAAAGCCATGCGCGCCGTCAAAGGCGTCACTCTCGCTGAAGGCTCCATGTCCTTCCGCCGCATCGACCAATACTTCGCCTCCTCCATCGGCTCATCCATCCACCAAGTCAAAATGATTTCCGGCGCTGGCATCGTGGCCACTTCTTTCGCCGGCACCGAAATTCAGAAACGCTCCTATCCAAACAGTTTCGGCGGCCAGCACATGCTTCAGGGGTACGAACTCATCGAATCCATGGACCTGGTTCGCCACGCCACTCGGGTCGGCGAAGAAGCCGTCGCGCTTCATAGCGCCGTGCAGTGTCCTGAAGGCACCTCCACCATCATTCTCGAAAGCAATCAACTCGGCCTGCAAATCCACGAATCCGTCGGCCATCCCATCGAACTCGATCGCGTCCTCGGCATGGAAGCCAACTTCGCCGGCATGTCCTTCCTCACTCTCGATAAGCTCCGCAATCTTCGCTATGGCTCCGACATCGTCAACGTCGTCGCCGACGCGCGCCTCGCTCACGGTCCTGGCCTCGGCACCTTCGGCTACGATGACGAAGGCGTCCCCGCGCAGTGCACCAACGTCATCACCTCCGGTCAATTCACTGGCTATCTCTCCGATCGCGAAACGGCCGCCTCCATCGGCGAATCCCGCTCCGGCGGCACCTCCCGCACCGAATCCTGGAATCGCCTTCCCATGATTCGCATGACCAACGTCTCGCTCCTCCCCGGCACCTGGGAATACAACGACCTCATCGCCGGCACCGACGACGCCATCCTCATGGACACCAATCGTTCCTGGTCCATCGACGACCGACGCTATCATTTCCAGTTCTCCACGGAAATTGGCTGGGAAATTAAGAATGGCAAAAAACTCCGCATGCTCAAAAATCCCAGCTACAGCGGCATCACCACAGAATTTTGGGGAAGCTGCGACGCCATCTGCTCCCGCGATTACTGGACTCTCTGGGGCACGCCCAACTGCGGCAAAGGCCAGCCGATGCAAACCATGGGCACCGGTCACGGCGCCGCTCCCGCGCGCTTCCGCAACGTCAAAATCGGCGTCGCCTTCGCCAAATAAAAATGACGCCACCGTCCAAATCCGCTTCCAAGTCGCGCCGCAAGCCTTCGCGGCCAGCGCGCCAGGCCGCCACTGGAAAATCAGCTGGCGCCGCCGCCGATCAACACCCTCGGCTCCGCCGAACTCCGCCGCCTCGCCCAGCAAGTCATCTCCCTCTCCCACTCCGACGAAACCGAAGTCGAAATCGACGTCGTCTCTTCCGCTCTCACCCGCTTCGCAAATAACACCATCCACCAAAACGTCGCCGAGCAAAATCTCGTCATCTCCGTCCGCACCGTCCTCGACGGCCGCACCGCCCGCGCCACCACCAATAAGACCGATCTCGACTCCCTCCGCCGCGTCGTCGCGGCCTCCGAATCCCTCGCGCGCATGCAGCCCAAAAATCCCGACCTTCTCCCCATGCTCACGCAGCAAAAAATTCGCAAAGTAAACCGCTTCTCCGCCGCAACCGCCGCCGCCACTCCAGATGACCGCGCCCGCGAAGTCGCCAGCGTCTGCAAAGCCGCCGCCAAAGCCCATCAAACCGCCGCCGGCGTTTTCTCCACCAGCCAGACCGAATGGTTCCTCGCCAATTCGCGCGGCCTGGTCGCCGAACACGACCAAACCCACGCCGAATTCTCGATCACCATCCTTGAAAAAGATTCCTCCGGCTGGGCCAAATCCACTTCGCCCGACATTCGCGAAATCCGTCCCGCCCAAGCCGCCGACACCGCTACCCTAAAAGCCGTCGCCTCCCGCTCGCCGCGCGAAGTTCCCGCCGAACGCTACGTCACCATTCTCGAGCCCCCCGCCGTCCTCGATCTCGTCGGCTTCCTCTTCTACGACTTCGCCGCCACCGCCGTCCTCGACAAGCGCTCCGTCTTCAACAATCGAATGAACAAGCAGCTCTTCGGCCCCAACATCACCATCTGGGACGACGTCTACCACCCGCTTCAAACCGGCATGCCCTTCGACGGCGAAGGCGTCCCGCGCGAAAAAGTTCTCCTTGTCGACCAAGGCGTTCCCAAAGCGCTCGTCTACTCCCGCGCCACCGCGCGCAAAATGAAAACGCGGCCCACCGGCCATGGCTTCTCGCTTCCCAACGAATACGGCGAAGCTCCCATGAATCTCGTCTTCCAGGGCGGCGACACTTCCGTCGACGACATGATCCGCTCCACCGAACGCGGCGTCCTGGTCACTCGCCTCTGGTACATTCGCGAAGTCGATCCCTACGAAAAAACTCTCACCGGCATGACCCGCGACGGCACCTTCCTCGTCGAAAACGGAAAAATCGCTGGCGGCATCCGCAATTTCCGCTTCAACGAAAGCATGATCGAAATGCTCTCCAACGTTTCCGCGCTGGGCCCCGCCGTCCACGCCTCCGGCGAAGAGTCCTTCGACATGGTCGTCCCCCCAATGAAGATCAACAACTTCCACTTCACCGAAGTCACCAAATTCTAGGTTTTGCTTTTGACTTTGAAGTGTCTGCGGGTGCCCCATCCGCCGGTTTTGCGGGTGGGGTTCTTGCGCGCGTTCAGCTACGTCGCTCACACGCAGTTTTTGCGTGGACGTGGGATGCAACACCGAACTTCCTTGCGTTCCTTTTCTGTGTTATTTCTTTTCCTCCCAACTCAATCGAAAGGAAACTGAAATGTCTTCCAATCCCTCATCTCCCAAATCCGATCGCGAACTCCTCCGCCACACTCTCGCCACCCTCGCCTACCGCGGCGCCAAAGCCATCGGCGGCCTCCCCTCCAACTTCTCCACCTTCAACGCTGGCGCCGGCTCTCGCACTCCCGGCCAAATCCTCGCTCACATCGGCGATCTCTTCGACTGGGCCGCCTCCATCGCCGAAGGCAATCAAAAATGGCGCGAAGCTCCCGTCGGCTCCTGGGAATCCGATTCCGCCCGTTTCTTCGCCTCTCTCGAACGCCTCGACAAAATCCTCGCCTCCGACGCGCCCCTCCACTGCTCTATCGACGCCCTCTTCCAAGCTCCCGTCGCCGACGCGCTCACTCACATTGGACAAATTTCCATTCTTCGCCGCCTGGCCGGTACCCCCGTCCGCGCCGAAAATTATTTCGTCGCCGACATCGTCACCGGCCGCCTCGGCCCCGCCCAAACTCCCCCCTCCCGCGAATTCTGATCTCAGGTTTTTCCGGGTGCCCCACATGCCGGTTTCGCATGTGGGGATTTACCCATCAATTTCCGGGGTCCGTCACTACGGGGATTGGTTTTGCAGTTGGTTTTGCGGGGCCCCACTTTCTGGTTTCAGAAAGTGGGGTGAATGAAATTTAAAGCCTTTGACTTGGATTTTGGTTTTGAATTCGGTTCTGGGTACCCCATCCGTCGCGTCCGACAGCACGCGCAGGTGAACCGCAAGGTTCACCTCTTGAATAACGGTTTTTACGGGTGGGCGGCACAACTATCAGACCTTGAGGGAACTCTCTAGAAATCCTATGTACACCCACTCCCCCTCCGACACGCCCACCAAACCAAAAAAAACGCCAACGGATAAAACAACGCCAGCGGCGCCCCGACCAACAACCACAATCCATTCGTCCCATGCTGCACTACCGCCACAATGAATAGCACCAGCCATATCGCGCTCAAAAACAAACTGATCTGCGCCGCCAAATCAAAATCCAGCGCCGCCGCAAACATCTGCGACGACACCAGCGGCCCCACAAATCCCAGCGCCGCTATCACCAGCGACACAAAAAACAACGGCCTCACCTGTTTTTCCAGCGCCATTCAACTCGCCCTTAACAATCCTCTCATCCTACCTTAATCAATCTTGCCTTTGCTTTTGCAGTTTAATTTTCCGGATGGTTTTGACTTAGGTGTGTCTGCGGGTGCCCCACCTGCCGGTGTTGCGGGTGGGTCTTTCTTTTGCAGTCGCTTGAGGTTGTCTACGGGGGTACTACAAAAAAACGCGCTGTCATTCCGAACCGAACCGGCGTTGTTTGCCGGCGGTGAGGAATCTGCTTTCTGAGGAATTCGCCTCGCACCCGCTATCGGGTACGTCGTCACTTCGAAAAATCAATACTCGTAATCACCCTCTGAATAATATTTTCCTTCAATAGCGACAAATCCGTATCCGCCTGCGTCATGCCCAACACAATGTACAGCTGCGATCCGCGCTCAAACACCACCACCGCGCCCGACCATTCTTTCTGATCGATCGCGCCTCGGAAATGTCGCTCCAACGCAGGAAATCCCGAAACGCTCACCGTCGTGTCCCGGACCGCGCGATAGTGATCCATAATTTCCTTCAGCTTCATGTCCGCGCTGCGCAAATCCAAATCCAGTGACCCCGTCGCCTGCGCCGCTCCCACCAGCAAATACGTTTTCTCGTCGTCCGTCCCCAGCGCCGCGATCGACCCCGGCAGCACATTGTGCGCCGCTTCCACGAGTCCCCATTCCGGCGGCCGGTACATTTTGAAGTTATAGGTCTGATTGATGTACGTGTTCGCAACAATGTATTCGCGAATCGGCTGCGCTGGAATCACCCGCAATCCCGGCGTTGCCGGCTGCCCGTCATCGTCCGCCGTCGGCATTCTCTCTGCCGTGCCCGGCGCCGTTTCGGGGGTCAAATTCTCGTGATTCGGATTCGCCGGATCTACATTGCCCGAAACTGTACTCGTATAGCCCGCCGAAGATCCCGATTCCACCTGGAATCCATTCTGATTAATTTTCAAACTTGGTTTTGACGCGCGCCTGGTCAGCGCAACACCGCTGCCAGTGTTCTCGGAATTTCCCGCGCTTTGCGTGCCAATTAACGGAGGTGGTGGCGGCGTGTTTGTCGCATGGGTTCCGCTCGCCGGCTTCGGATTTTCCGCTCCGTTCGGCGTGCTTCCAATTGAAGACGGAAGTGCGCTGTTGCTCGGAATCGCTGGCTTGCTGTTATTTTCCGCGACCTCCGCCTTCGGAGTCAGCACCGGAGTTGGCTTCGGCGCATTCGTTCCCGGCGCCGCATTTGTTGTAGGCGTGTTGCTCTTTGCCGCAACGCTCACTGGCTTATTCGTCGCGGTGGTAGTAGGTGCTGGCGCCGCCGGTGCCGGCGCAGTAGGTGTTGGCGCAGGTTTCGTCGCAGCCGTCGTCGCCGATTTACTCGGGGAAGTAGTAGCTGACTTATTTTCTGCCGTCTTCACCGGTTCGGGCTTTGCCGCTGGTGCGCTCCGGCCCGGCGCATTGCTTGCGGCCGGCGTGCTCTCTGCCGGCTCATTCTTCGCTACAGTCTCACCCGCGGGCGGCGTACTCGTTGCCGGCGTGCCGCTCGGTGCGGGTGTGCTGCTCACTGGCGCCGGAGTCGCGCTTGGCGCCGTTGAATTCTTTGCATCCGTGGGCCCTGGCGCGGGCGCACCATCCGGCCCCTTCGGCATCGGCTTTGCCGAATTCGTCCCGCTCATCACAATCGAGGCTACCGTATCGCGCCTTATCACCGCATAACCGTAATTCGTCTTCACCTTCAGCGTCGTCGCATCGAAGCTGACGATCAACCCCTTGATCACCGTGCCATCTTTCAAGTGAAGTTCGTCCGCGCGCGCCTGCACCGCCGCGCCCAACGCCACCAGGCACACCAAACACACCGCTACCCACAGCGCTGCCTTCGGATTCTTCAAGTATCGCTTCATGGGGGCCTTTAGTGACCCCATTCTATCAGCCCGCCAACTTCCCTGTGAAATTCCAAGTACCATACGTACCCAACTCGTGACCCTACTCGCCCGGCTACCCACACCCCCTCAAAAAAGGGACGCTGTCATTCCGAACGCGATCGGCGCCGGTGAATCGCAAGGTTCAGCGCATAAAAATGGGCGCCGAGCGTGAGGAATCTGCTTTCTGAGGAATTTCGCCTCGCGGTCGCTTGCGGCCTATTTCTTCCGTCGCCCTCTCGACTAGTACTCCAAATTTCCGTTTTTTCGCCATATCGTGTTGATTACAAAACACTTACATCAATTGTTTCTCGGGAAACAATTACTATAAACGTCGTATTATCTTAAACTTCCAATGTCTCCCTCTGCGACTGTAAAGGATGTCTTGGGTACACTCCTCCAAATCACTTCCCCCTAGTCGTGTCGCGCGCCCTTCAACACATCAATCGCATGTGGGAACAACTCCGCCACTGCGTCCAACGACTCAACCGCACCCTTCGGGCTCCCCGGCAAATTCACAATTAACGTCGACCCTCTCACCACCGCGGTCTGCCTCGCCAAGTAAGCCTTGGAAAAACCCGCTCCTCCCACCGCCCTCATCCTCTCTCCAAACCCTGGCACCACCCGCTCACCCACCGCCACTGTCGCTTCTGGTGTGACGTCCCGCGGGCCAATCCCGGTTCCACCCGTCGTCAACACCAAATCCACCGTCCCCGCCAGCTTGATCAGCAACGCGCCCAGCGCCTCCAAATCGTCCGCCACCACATGCCTCGCCGCCACTTCAAACCCCAACCTCTCGCACCTCTCCGCCACTGCCAGCCCCGACCGGTCTTCCCGCTGCCCAGTCGCCACGCTATCGCTCACCGTCACAATCGCCACTCTCATATCTTTCGTTCTACACCCTCACCTGTTTCTTTGCTCAGTTTTGTTTTGGCTCAACTAAAAAACATCAAAACAACGCGTTGTCATTCCGAACCGCAACGTCGGCGTCGGCGAATCGCGAGATTCACCCATAATAAATGGCCGCCGACGGCGGTGAGGAATCTGCTTTCTGAGGAATTCGCCTCGCACCCAAACTGTGAGCTCTTTTGCCTTAGAAGTTCCGCATACCTCAACCCGTCAATCTCCTCAGACCCCCTGCATGTCATCCCGCAAGAGCGCGTGAGGGATCTGCTCTTCTGCGCGGTTGGCTTCATTCCGCCACACGCGCCTTCAGCGTGGGCTTGTGAGCCTTCGTTCTTTTCAGGGGCCGCCGCCGCCGACGAAGAACGCAAGAAAGTCATCAAGAAGTTTCAAAGATGGGTCCGATTTTCTACGAACGATCGCTCCGTACCAGCAGGTGACCAGCAGTGACGCCAGCTTTTGGGAATCTTCCGCCATTGCTGTTCCGTTTTCTTTCTGTGCAATCGAAATCAAGTCGCTTACATGAGTGATCCAAACCTCCGTGCCACGAGCGATACGCCGCACTAGAGTGACGGGGATCGCCGGTGCTTCCGCAGCGAAGGTCGCGAGAAGTTGGAGTGGGGCCACTTCGACCGCAGGAGGTTCGATCGCCAGGAACTCGAAATGCTGTCTGAGTTGTTCGCGTGCGCTCTTACCCACCGCTAGAGAAAGCGATTGATAGATCGTGGCGAATTGCCGGTCGACAAGTATCAAGGCAAGTTCTTCTTTGCTCTTGAAGTAGTTATAGAAGGTGCCCTTAGGTGCGCCCATAGCATCAGCGATGTGGTGAATACTCGCTTGGACGTAACCGACGTCCTGAAATAGTTTTGCGGCCGAGAGCAGAAGCATCTCCCGAGCGGGACCGTGCCCTCGATGTGAGATGTCGTCCTGAATTGGAGGCATTCGTCGAATCTGGCAGGCAATCACCCCCTCGTGGCTTGTTGAAACCGACTGAATTTGTCGATTCCTGCCGGAAGTTCTCGATTCTTTTTGGACTCTTCGAAAAATCTGCCGAAGAGGTATATCCTTCGCTCGTAATAAGTTGACCGGTCGTCTTCTGTTGGAGATTCCCGTGAATAAAAGTCAATCCTTGGAACACAATCGAGAATCCGCGCACTCGCCTGCAAGCGCCTATGGCACGCAGATGGCGAAATATTTCACCATGAACCAACCGCCCCACGTTGCCATCGACTCCGCGGTTTCCATCGTCCGGCCGCAAATGGCGATTACGCGGCTGATTGCGCGGAGCGGCATCCCGGAGCGGACGGCGTCCATCCCCTCTGAAAGGGCCTACGTTGTTTCGGTTCATCTTAATCATGCGAATTCCCGGGAATGGGAACTTTGGACGGATGAGAAGTACACAAAGACGGGGGCGTGGCCAGTAGGCGGAGCCGCCATGTGCGACTTGGAGTCAAATTCTAGTATTCGAAACCCAGGCCCCATCGACTGGATTCACTACCACGTTCCGCGTGCAACCTTGGACTCCCTGACCGACGATGCTGGAGTGTCGACAGTTAAGCGTCTCCACTGTATTTATGGAAGTCCCGACCCGATCCTCTATCACCTAACGCAATTAATCTTGCCGTGCCTGGATCGGGCGGAGATATTTTCTCAGTTGTTCATGGATTCTTTCACCATGATGGTTTGCTCGCATCTTGTCGGGCGCTATGCCCATCTCAGTGAACCCATCCCGCAAATCAAAGGCGGTCTGGCCCCGTGGCAAAGGCGTCGTGTTTTGGAATTGCTACAGGAGCACTTGGACGGCGAGGTAAAACTGGCAAAACTTGCCGGGGAATGCAGGCTTTCAGTCAGCCATTTCGCCCGATCGTTCAGAAGATCGTTTGGTACTTCCGCACATCATTACCTGATTCTGCACCGCATTGATATCGCCAAGGCTCTGTTGTCGGAAACGAACAATTCGTTGGTGGAAATTGCCGCGCAGACTGGATTTTCTGATCAAGCCGCCCTTACTCGAACGTTTGCAGCCATCGTCGGTGCAACTCCGGCAAAATGGAGGCGAGAAAACTCACGCCGCAGTACTTTTGTCGAAACATCCAACCACCCATCCCTTCAACCACACTGATCGATCCTATCCTCAGGCCACCGTTCCGGTGATGGTGCTGCATTGAGTCTTCCTCTAGATGCAATCGTCGCCGATTTGAGATTGGGCTAGAGTCTTCGCGTTGAACTCATGCCGGAAGTGGTCTTTTCGCCTCCACGTTTGAAGCAGGAATCCTCAAAAGTGGTCTGTGTTTTCAATACGACCCTAATCGTTGCTGATAGGGTCGATCGGTCACCGACTTGCGGAGGTGAACGAAATCACTACAAAGGAGAATTTTCATGAAACAGCCTATTAAGAACGTCGTCTTGGTGCATGGTGCTTTCGCCGACGGCTCCGGATGGGAGGCCGTCGCTAAGATCCTCAGGAATGACGGGTACAAGGTGTCGGTGCCACAGCCACCCGAAACCTCCTACGCCGACGACCAAAAGTGCACGAAGGCTGCGATAGACGCCATGGGCGGTCCGGTGGTTCTGGTCGGCCACAGTTATGGCGGGTCCATCATCACCGAGGCTGGCAATCATCCAAACGTTGCGGCGCTTGTCTACATTGCTGCGTTCGCTCTGGATGAAGGTGAGAGCTGTGCGTCGATCGAACAGGGCTTGCCGCAAGCGTCCAAGGCGTTCAAGCCGGACAGCAATAACAACTGGTGGATAGACGAAGCGCATTTCGTCGCCGACTTCGCAGCGGACATTCCACAGGAGCAGGCGGAATTCATGGCCATATCGCAGGTGCCGATCTCCACCGACTCGTTCACCCATAAAGTCACCAATCCCGCCTGGAAGAACAAGCCCACCTGGTACATGGTTGCCACCGAAGACCGTTCGATCAATCCGGATCAGGAGCGGATGATGGCGAAGCGCGCCAAGGCCAAGACGGTCGAAGTGAAGTCGAGCCATGTGGCCTACATGTCTCACCCGAAAGAAGCAGCCAAGCTCATCGAAGAGGCTGCGACCTCCGCGGTTTCACAAGCAGCTCGCGGCGCCGATTAAATAGCTTCATCAGCCAAAGGTGGTCGGCATTCTGAAACCGGCTCGTCAGGGGCAGGGTCTCCGCCGACTCTGACGACAGCGGCGGAGGCCCGTGAACGTCATCCGAGGAGGGCACAATGTCTGAGCAGGGCACAATGACGAAAGATCACATCACCATAAAAGGCCGGGACGGCGCGTTCGGTGCCTATATCTCGCGACCGAAAACCCTGCCCGCTCCCGCCGTTGTCGTTCTGCAGGAGCTGTTCGGGGTGAACGCCGACATTCGCAAGACCTGTGATGAGCTGGCCGCACAAGGCTTCCTCGCGGTTGCGCCTGACCTATTCTGGCGTCAGGAGCCGGGCGTCGACCTTAGTAATGTCACCTCCGACGCCGACTGGCAACACGGCCTTCGTCTCTATCAAGCCTATGACCGAGACGCCGGCGTCAGGGACGTTAAGGACACCCTCAACGCTGTGGCTAAGCTGCCAGGGTGCACCGGCAAGGTCGCCGTCCTCGGCTACTGCCTCGGCGCCCTGATGGTCTTTCTGACAGCCGTGCGCAAGGGCGTCGACGCCGCGGTCGCTTATCACGGCGGTGACACCGAAAAATATCTAGGCGAAGTCGACGGGCTTCATGCGCCGCTGCTAATGCACCTGGCCGAGGAGGACGAGTTTATTTCCAAGGCTGCGCAAGCTGAGATCAAGGCGGCACTTGCTAAAAAACCAAGCGCGACGGTCTATAGCTATCCGGGTCAGAACCATGCCTTCTCTCGGCATGGCGGGGCACATTACAACGCTGAGGCTGCAGCACTCGCCCACGGGCGAACATACGCCTTTCTCAATCGCCAATTGCGATGACTGCCGGACGCACTGCAGATAGCGGGAAGGGGCTCGAGAGATGATAAGAAAAGTTAAGGTGGAACGGTTCAGCCTGACCACTTCCAAACCGTTTGATGAAGTAGTGGCTGATGTAAGCGGCGCCATCGGTCATCCGGACATGGCTGAATTCGGGAAATCAACTCAGGAAGCGCGTTCCTTCGCCGAACTGAAGAGCGCAGTCGAGAAAGGACTGAGCAAAGCGGGACTGATGCTGTTTATGCAGTTTGATCTAGGTGCGGTTTTGCGTAAAGAAACGGGTCACGAGACTCCGAAGATGATTCGCTTCATCATTGGCAATCCCCTCATCATGAAGGAAATGGCCAAAAATGTTCCGGATGCCGGCTCTTACGCGCCGGTTACCGTGCTTGTGGATGAGCGCGCCGATGGCGTGCATTTGTCGTATGACAGGATGGCGACCTTCTTGGCGCCGTACGGAAATACCCAAGCTCTTGCTGTTGCTCGAGACCTCGACTCGAAAATCGAGACAGTCCTACGAGACTCTGCCGCTTGACGATCACGGGTCGAAATTCAGGTATTAGTCGCTTCAAACGCCATGGCCGGAAGATCAACACTGGGGGGATTGCGACGGCCTGCAACCACAGCGTGAGCAATCTGCTCTTGTCTTTGGATTCTTGAAAGGGAAAAAAGGGAAGGGACTACCTAATTACTCGCCGTATCCACCGCGTCTCGATCCGCCTCATCCGACAACCTCAACCCCTCCATCAACAACCCTGTCGTACTTCTCTCAATCGTCGTCCTTGTCGGCGCCACGTTAAAATCAATCTCAAATCCCCCGTCCGCCCACCGCATCGCCTCATACACCGCTGCTTCACCCTCAATCTTCCCGATCCGCGCATCCTTACAAGCCCCGCCCCCAAAAAACATCTCGCAGGTCTCCGCGCCATGCAACACCGTCAACTTGCATGACTTCTGCCCAATCTCCAGTGACTGCATCAAATCCATCATGCTCATCTCTTCGAGCCGCCCCTGAATCACGCCTGGCCGCACCGAACTCTTCTGCATCTTGTCCAGGGTCAGCCGGTCGATCACCTTCTTCGCGCTGCGCACCAGATCCTTGATGAAAAATGGTTTGGCAACTAAATCCTCCACGCCGTCCACCAGCGGACGCAGATGTTCCTCAATATCCGCTCGGCTGCCCATGAAAATAATCGGGATCTTTTTGGTCTGTTCGCGCCCGCGCAGCTTGTCGTACAGTTGACGTCCATTCAGCCCGGGCATCTTGTAGTCGCACAAAATCAGATCGGGCGGCTCATCCACGATCTTCAGCAAAGCGTCTCCGCCATCGTTGGCCGTGCGCACTTCGCACAGCGTCCCCAGATTCTTGACCAACATATCCAGAATCAGCGGATTGTCTTCAACCACCAGAACTTTGACGTCTTTCGTTGCCATTCCTCAAGCCCTTGGCGCGACCCCCGCGCCACACTTCACCTAAATAACCCTGCCTCACCCAACTTGTTCTGCCTTATTCGTGCGCCGTGCGCTTATACATACCGCTTCGCCCGCCCGACTTCTTCATCAGATAAATCCCCGTAATTTCGATGCCGCGCTCCACGGCCTTGCACATGTCATACACCGTCAGCGCCGCCACCCCCGCCGCCACCAGCGCCTCCATCTCCACACCCGTAGGCCCTACTGTGGCAGCCCTTGCTATTAGCTCAATCCCATTTTTGCACAGCTTGGCCACCACATCTATGTGGCTTAATTGCAGAGGGTGACAAAGTGGAATCAATTCCGCCGTCCGCTTTGCCGCCGCGATTCCCGCTATCCGGGCCACTTCCAGCGGATCCCCCTTGGGATTCTTAACCCGCCGTATCGTCCGTATCGTATCCCCGCGCATCTTCACAAACGCGTGCGCCACCGCCTCCCGCGCCGTCGCCGCCTTCCCGCTCACATCCACCATCCGCACCCGCCCCTCCTCATCGTAGTGCGATAGACCGCGCGTCGGCTCCACGCTCCGCTTCTTCGTCCTGCGCTTCAAAAACACCCTCTCCTCAACATCACATCCACCAGCTCCCCTTTCTTCACTTCCTTGCGTCCCCTTATCCACCACCACAAAACAGTTCGCTTCCGTGACGGCCACAACGTCCCCCGACCCCTGCCACTTCACCGTCTCCACTTGCGCGCCATCGTCGCTGAATGCCACTCTCGCCGGCAAAAAATGAGCCAGCTCCGGCTTCTCCTTCAAATCGTGCCTGATCCGCGCCTTAAACAAGGCCAACTCCCGCGCTTCCGTCCCACTCAGCACATCGATCGCTGGCACGACCAGCAGCTCAAAGGTCACCATCGTTGACACCGGGTTCCCCGGCAGCCCAAACACCATCTTTCCCTGACACTCCCCAAATACCGCCGGCCTACCCGGCCGAATCGCAATCCCATCGAAATAAAACTTCGCGCCGAGCTGGCCCAACACCCATTCCACCAGATCATACTTTCCCGCCGACACACCTCCACTCACCACCAGCACATCTTCCTCGAGGCCTCGCTCCAAATATTTGCGCAGCTCCTTCTCATCATCCCGCGCATTTCCCAACTGCACCGCCTCGCCCCCGCCAACTCCACTTGCGCTGCCAGCGACACGCTGTTGCTATTCCGAATCTGATACGCGCCCGGCTTCTCCGCCGCTCCCACCACTTCATCTCCCGTCGACAAAATCGCCACCCGCGGCCGCTTCGCCACGTTCAACTCCACCGCGCCCACCTGCGCTGCCATGGCCAGCTCCGCAAACCCCAATCTCGCCCCGCGCTTCACCACCACCTGACCACGCCGCGCCTCACTCCCCGGCGCCACAATGTGCTCCCCGACACTAGTACTTTTTTGTATATATACGCCGTCCGCACGCTCCTCCGTATACTCCACCATCACCACCGCATCCGCCCCCTCCGGCACCGCCGCCCCCGTCATAATCCTCACGCACTCCCCCTCCCCCACAAATCCCCCCCACGCCTCCCCCGCCCTGCTCTCCCCCACCACCCGCACCCCCCTCCCCGCTCCCGTATCCCCCGCCCTCACCGCATATCCATCCCGTATCGCCCTCGCGAACGGCGGATACTCCCTATCTGCCGTCACATCCACCGCCAACACCCGTCCCAACGCGCGCGCCGGCTCCGCCGCAATCTCTACTCTCTCCAGACTCACTGTCTTCGATTTCGCGCGCTCCCCGGCAACTTCCACCACTCGCCGCCGCGCGTCTTGGTAGGACAGCATTCCTCTACAACCAGGAGGCCAACTTCGTACCCGAAGGAATAATCGTCGCGTCCCGCTCCGGCCCCGTCGAAATCATCCCAATTTCCACTTCCAGCGAATCCCCAATAAACCTCAAATAATCCCGCGCCTGCCCGGGCAAGTCCGACTCATCGCGTGCCCCCGCCGTATTTTTCCGCCACCCGGGCAACGTCTTGTACTCCGCCTTCACCTGTGAAAACGTCTCCAGATCTCCCGGCATATTCTCGAGCCGCTCCCCTTTGTACAAATAACCCACGCAAACTTGAATATCCTGCTGCGAATCGAACACATCCAACTTCGTCACGACCAGCGAATCAATGCCGTTCACCATTTTCGCGTAGCGCAGCACTTCCAAATCGAGCCAACCACAACGCCGCGGCCTCCCGGTCACAGCGCCAAATTCCTTCCCGCGATCTCGCACTTCCGTGGCCTCGATATCCGCCATTTCCGTGGGAAACGGCCCGCTTCCCACGCGCGTCGTGTAGGCCTTGGTCACGCCCACCACTCCGGTTATCTTCGTAGGTGGAATTCCCAGCCCCGTGCAGCACCCACCGCTCGTCGCGCTCGACGAAGTCACATACGGATAAGTCCCGTGATCGATATCCAGCATGGTGCCTTGCGCGCCTTCCAGCAGAATCGACGACCCGCGATCAATCGCTCGATTCAATAGCGCAGCCGTGTCCGTAATAAAACCAGTGAGCTTCGATGCTACTTCTACGTAGCTCTCAACTAATCCCTCCATCGACAGCGGCGTTCCGAACGTCGCTCTGCTAATAGTGTCCTTGTGCTTGAAAACACGCTCCAGCTTTTCTCGAAATTTCTCCGGGTTGCGCAAGTCGCCTACGCGAATCCCGCGCCGCGACATCTTGTCCTCATACGCCGGCCCGATTCCGCGCGAAGTCGTTCCAATTTTCGCTTCGCCCAGCGCTGCTTCCGCGGCTTTGTCCATGTCCCGGTGATAGGGAAATATCAAATGCGCGCGATCGCTCAGAAACAGGCGATTCTTCACCTCGATGCCTGCTTTTTTCAGGGTCTCGATCTCGGCCAGCAATGCGAAGGGTTCTACTACTGTGCCTGGCCCGATGACAGCTTTCTTGCCGGGCCGCAAAATTCCGGAGGGAATTAACTGAAGAACGAAACGCTGGTTTCCAACGATGACCGTGTGTCCGGCGTTGTGCCCGCCTTGCGAACGGGCGATGTACTCGAAAGAGCCCGCCAGGTAATCGACAACTTTGCCCTTACCCTCATCTCCCCACTGCGCGCCTACCACCGCTATCGCTTTGCGTCCCAGCACTACCGCCCCCGGGCAAAGTGAAGTTGTGATCGCCGGATCACGGCGAGGCGAACTCTAGTCAACTGCCCTCGAGGGCGCCGAACAATCCTAGACTACCCCTGAACCTCACGCAACATTACCTGCAGACTTCCGCACCGAAAGAACGGAAACGTAGTCCGCCCAAAAACAAAAAGGCCAGCGCGAGAGCGCTGGCCTCTAAAGAATCCCTGAAAACTTAGGTCAAATGCCTCTGCAGCACCTTCTCAATATGTTCCTTCGGCAAGTTCCCAACCATCTGATCCGCTATCTGCCCGCCCTTGAACAAAATCAGCGTGGGAATCGACTGAATCCTAAACTTCGCCGGCGAATTCATATTCTCGTCCACATTCATCTTCACCACTTTCAGCTTCCCGTTCTTTTCAGTGGCAATTTCCTCCACCGTGGGGGAAAGCATGTGACAAGGCCTGCACCAGTCGGCCCAGAAATCCACCATAACTGGCTGGGTCTTGCTGGCGTCAATCACCTCAGCCTGAAAATTCGCATCCGTCACTGCTTGAACATTGCCCGCCATCAGATCCTCCAGTATCGGTGGTTCTATAAAGGTCTTACCTCGCTTGGGTTTACCAACCATTCGCGCAGTGTCGCGCGAACGACCTCAATCACCGCCACTAATTACCATTAATTAGATGACCCTCGGCCCCCGCGGATTCGCTTCGCCGCAGTACGTTCGTACAACTCGGCATACGCGCCCGCAGACTGCTTCCACGAAAAATCCTTAGCCATTCCGTTTGCTTGGATGGCCCGCCATGCTCTTTGGTCGCGGAAAACTTGCAGCGCCTGCTGCACACACTTTAGCAGCGATTGGCTGTCGTAGGAATCAAACTTAAACCCGGTCCCGCCCGGATTCTGCGCCGAATAGGAGGAAATCGTGTCGTCCAGGCCACCAGTCGCGCGCACAATCGGCACAGTTCCGTAACGCAAGCTGTAAATCTGATTTAGGCCGCAGGGCTCATACCGCGATGGCATCAAAAAAATGTCCGCGCCCGCCTCGATCTTGTGCGCCACTACGTTGTCGTACGCGATGTTCACGCCAATCTTGGAAGGGAACTTCTGCGCCAGTGCGCTGAAAAACTTCTCATACTGCGGCTTGCCGGTCCCGAGAACCACCATCGAAACTTCTTCCCGCATTAGATCCGCGGCAATCGCCTCGATCAGATCGAAGCCCTTCTGCTCGTCAAATCTGGAAACAATTCCAATCACCGGCCGGGACAAGTTTTGCACCGGCAGCTTGAAAATCTCCAGCAAGTTCCGTTTGCAGGTCCTCTTGCCGTCTAAATTCTCCGCCGAATAGTTCGCTGTGATCAACCTGTCGACTTCCGGGCTCCACGCCGCGTAGTCCACTCCATTCAAAATGCCGGTCAAATCCTTCGCGCGGTTCCGGATCACTCCCTCCAGCCCGTGACCGTATTCCGGCGTCTGAATTTCCTGCGCGTATTTGCGGCTCACCGTGGTCAGTGCATCCGCGTAAATCAGCGCGCCCTTCAGAAAATTCACCTGCCCGTAGTATTCGAGCGAATCCGTGCTGAACAGGCTCTGCGGGAGCCCCGTTTGATCGAGCACGCTCTTTGAAAAGAGCCCCTGGTATCCGAGATTGTGAATCGTAAACACCACTGGCAACTTGTCCACCGAAGTGTCCGCCGCGTATACCGTCCGCAACAGCACCGGAACCATCGCCGATTGCCAGTCGTGGCAGTGAATCACATCGGGCATCCACACCCGCTTCACAAACTCGATCGCCGAGCGCGCAAATTCCGTAAAGCGCTCGCCGTTGTCCGGATAATCGACGCCCTTTTCGCCGTAGAGCTGCTCGCGGTCGAAGTATTGCGGGTCATCCACAAAGAAATACTTCACTCCGCCCACCGAAGCGCCCTGCGCAATGTTCGGGAATCGCAGCATGTCCCGCCCGGTCGGAATGGTCAGAGCGCGAATGGCCACGCTCTCCGTCTTGTTGGCCCGGTAACGCGGCAAAAGCACCATCACGTCATGTCCGAGGTCCACCAACGCCTTGGGCAACGCGCCCACAACGTCAGCCAAGCCACCCGTCTTGGAGTAGGGAAGTCCTTCAGAAGCGACGAATAAGATTTTCATGATTTTTTGCGCCGAAAAAATCAACTTACTGAATGCCCATTACTTCGTCAAGCAAAACCCCGTTCTGACTTTCATTCAACTGGCGGGGTGCCGCACTTTACCGATCGCACTCGTTTTGCGCGGTCTCCCACCCAATAAAGAACACGGTGTCATTCCGAGCCCGATCAGCGGGTTGTTGTTGAGGGCGAGGAATCTGCTTTCCGAGGATTTCGCCCGGCATTCGACTATCAAAGTTGAGGGCGGGTACCAAACTCCTCCATGCGGCCAAAGTAGAGGTTTTCAGCTGCGGAGAACGGAGGCCGGGTCCATTCTAGTGGCGCGCCAAGCGGGAATGAGGCAGGCGGCGAGAGAGACGACGCTCATGACCAGGAGTGCGGAGAAGAAGGCGAGGGGATCGCGAGGGCTGACGCGGTAGAGCATGTTGCCAAGGAGCCGGGTGAGCAGGAGCGAGGTGAATGCTCCGAGCAGCACACCGGCGCCGGTAATGGCCAGGCCGCGGGAAATCACCAGGCGAAGGAGATCCTGGGCGTTGGCGCCAAGGGCCATGCGCAGGCTCAGTTCGCAGGCGCTCTGTGAGACGGCGCAAGACATCACGCCGTAGAGCCCAACCGCGGCGAGGAGCAGGGCTAGACCGCCAAGGACGCCCACCAAAGTGACCGCAACTTTCTGCGCGGAAGTGGAACGTTCGAGCTGCTCCTGCATGGTGATCACTTCGTAGGCGGCGAGGTTGGGATCGAGAGTGTGTACTTCGCGGCGGACGGCTGCGCTCATTACCGCGGGGTTATTCGAGGTGCGAACAAAGAGGACGCTGCCCCGGCTAGTGTTCTGGCGAAGCGCCACATAGAAGAATGGCTCAGCCGCTTCGCGGACGCTGGAATATTTGGAATCTTTGGCGACGCCCACAACTTGCAGCCAGCGACCTTTCACCTGCAGGCGTTCACCAAGCGGGCTCCGACCCTTCCAGTAGCGCGCGGCCATCGTTTCGTTGACGATGGCGACGAGAGCTGCTTTTTCATCGTCGGCGCGAGTGAACTCGCGGCCGGCAACCAGGGGAATGCCGAGAGTTGCCAGGTAACCGGGCCCCACTTCGTTGAACTCAACCACGGGCGATTCTTCCAGGGGAGGCTGGTAACCGTCAACCGCGATGGGTGAGGAGTCGGAGGTTATGTAGCTCAAGGGAACCATGCGCGCGAACGAGGCGGATTCAACGCCGGGCAGCGCCTCCACGCGCTCGAGGAGCGCGTCCTCAAAAGTTTGGGTGCGCGCGACGTCGTAACCGGCGGAAACGAGATCAATTCCAGTGTACTGCACGGCGCGGGCGTCGAAGCCGGGGCTGGCGTTATGTATTTTGCGCAGGCTTTGAAGCAGCAGTCCGGCGCCGACGAGCAAAACGAAGCTGAGCCCGACCTGCAGGAGTATCAGGCCGGAGCGAACCCAAGCCCGGCCGGGGGCGCCGACCACGCTGGTCGACTCCATTTTTAGGGCGGAGGCGAGGTCGATTTTGCCGGTCTGCATTGCGGGAACCACGCCAAGAAGAATTGTCGTAAGCAGGCAGACCCCGGCGCTGAGCACCAGGACCCGCCAATCGAGATCGCCGGGCAAATGCATTTGCACGCCGGAGCGGGCCGGGAAGAGCAGGATCAGCAAATGGCGGCACCAATACGCCGCGAGCAGGCCGCCGGCAGCCCCGAAGATAGATAGCACTAGGCCCTCAGTGAGCAACTGCTTCCAGAGGCGCGCAGGAGCGGCGCCGAGAGCGATTCGCACAGTCATTTCGTGCCGCCGCGCGAAGGAACGCACCAGAAGCAGATTGCCGACGTTGGCGCAGGCGATCAGGAGCACGAAGGCCACGACCGCGAGCATAATTTCAAGCGTGGGGAGCAGCGTCCCGGCGTTATTGAACGGGGTTTGCCAAAGCGCCCAGAGCTGGATAGCGCGGCCGCGATTCGTGGCGGGATAAGCGGCCTGGAGACGGGCGGAAATTGCCGCGACTTCCTGCTGCGCCTGTTGCCGAGTGACGCCGGGCTTTAGGCGCGCATATGCTTCAATCCAACGGGCTCCACGATCTTCGAGTTTGTATCCGCCGCCTTCAAAAACATCCTCCATCGAGACTGGAACCCAGAATTCCATGCCCCAGCCGACGAAAGTGCCGAGGAAGTTTTCGGGCGCGACTCCGATGATGGTGTGCGGTACGGAGTCGAGGCGCTGCGTTTTGCCGACGATTTCAGGATCGCCGCGAAAGCGAGTTTTCCAAAGGTGGTAGCTGATTACGACGACCGGATGCGCGTCACGGCCGGTATCTTCGCCGGGCAGGAAGCCTCGGCCGAGGATGGGATGAACACCAATGGCGTCGAAATAGTTTTCTGAAACGATGCTGCCGATGGTGCGCTCAGCGCGATCGCCAATGCTGAGAGTGGTCCCCGTAATTTTGCTGACGAAGACGGCTTCGCAGAGTGTGCAATTGCGTTGCAGGTCGAGAAAATCGGGCCAGGAGAGTTCGGTCGCGCCAGTTTCACCGCGGGCGATGCCGCTGACCGCGACGAGGCGCTCCTGATGGCTGACTGCCGGGTAGGGCCGGAACAGTATGCCTTCGATCCAACTAAAGACGGCGGTATTGGCGCCGATGCCGAGAGTGAGGCAGAGCACAGCCAGGATAGTGAAGCCCAGGCCGCGACGGAGCATGCGGAGCGCGAAGCGGAAGTCTTGAAAGAAGGATTCCACGAAAGTGCCTTCTAAGCGCATAGCATGCATGCGTTGGGTGGAACGGTCAACAGGGAACGGAGCTACGAGGACGTGTGGGCGCCGGACTCTTCCGCGCAGTGGGGTTTTTAGCTTCTATGGGTGCCGCACTCTTCCCTGGGATTGGGAAGGGTGCGGTCTTTGTTTTGCCTGTCATGTTGGCACCCACCGAGGCCGAAGCAGCTGCAAAGCAAAACAATCAACCGCAATGCCGAGCATCCCTTGAGTGGTGGACTTCGATCGAATGTTCAGCCAAAGCGTATGCGACCCGCTCTTGTTTTCGGCAGCTAGCGCCTAACGCTTGCGGTTTTCTGTGTAGTGAGCCTGCAGGTAGCTAATAATTTTTGCTTTACTCTCGTCGGGAATTTCGGCGCCGAAGGCTTTGCCCATCTTGTTTACCTCGGCTTCCCAAGTCGCGGCAGGAAGTGGCGGCTGCATCGTAATGTAGCGGGGGCTGTGGCAGGTGTTGCAGTAGCTGCGCACCTCCTGGACGCCGTCTCCGGGGACGAGATCCGGCACATACAACGGATACGCGGATACACGGTAATTCGAATCAGCTGAAAGCTTCATAGGTGCCGGTTGCCGAAGGCTTCCAAGTTCCTCCACACTGTAGTCGCCTTTTTCAACGTCTGCGTAAACGACGGCGGCAGCCATGGCTAGGCCGCAAATCACCAGTAAAACTGCCGAGACTCTATTCTTCATCACGGATCTCGCTTAGCTCGCACTGCCCACCACGATTTCCTGATGCTCGATCTTGTTCCATAGATAACCGCCAGGATTCCAGACCGGCTCATCGGTTTGCGTATTGCCTTTTTCATCAGTGGCCCGCACCGCGAACGAATGACGTCCCGGTGTCTTCGCGGTCCACGACGTTTCCCAGGTGCGGAAAGAATACGCCCCGAAATCTTCGCCGAGCTTCACGGCAGACCAGGTTTTTCCGGCATTTTCCGAAATTTCCACCCGTTTTATGCCCGCAAAGCCGCTGAAAGCAATGCCTTGCAGCTTGACGGTCATCCCCACTGGAATTTTCGAGCTGCCATCCGGCCAGATAAGAAAAGATCGCACCGGGAGCCGCCCGATCGGGACCATTTTTACGTTGCCCGTCTTTATTTCTTCCGGAGTAGTGTTGCCTCGCGGCGTGTCAGGCACGCGATACCCCGGTTTCATCCAGAAATTTTCGTCTGGAGCGCTGAGAACGCGAATCCAGGTCAGGCATTTCATCCAATAGGTTGCAAAGTATCCAGGGACAACGAGGCGAACCGGAAAGCCATTGAGCATCGGCAGAGGCTCGTCATTCATGAGATAAGCAACAACGCACTCGTCGATCACCGGGTTAGTAAGCTCGAGTGATTTTTGAAATAGGCCTGATCCAAGTTTTTCCGGCCCCTCTCCGGATTCCAGGCCTTGGAATTGCACCTGAACCGAGCCGCTCTTCACTCCCGCCATGTCCAGAAGCTCGCGTAGACGCGCCCCCGTCCACTTCGCGTTTCCCATCGCGCCATTGCCCCATTGCCCGCCGGCCACTCGTGGCTGTACATAACTGCGGCTGTTTCCCGAGCATTGATTCACTGCCGCGACCGAAACAGGTTTGAACTTTTGCATCAGCTCATCGATACCGAATGACAGGGTTTTATTGACGTTGCCTTCGATTTGCAACTTCCAAGTCCTCAGGTCGACCGCATTTGGGATGCGGTCCAAATGCCAGCGGACAAAAAAGGCCTCGTTGGGCGTAAAGGCAGTTCGAAAATAGTGCCTTGGGGTCTCTACCTGAACGGGCCGGTCGGTCAGCAAGATTAAAGGCGCCTTTTGAGGCTCCGCAACATAGGGACCCACCGAGTTCCAATGCCCGTTTGCGCCCGGTCCAGTGAAAGTCTCAATCGGCCTTTGGTCAACTGACTCCTGGGCCGCGGCCGCATTTGGGTCAAATGGCCGCCAGAAGGCGATTCCACTGGTCGCCACTCCCAGAGTTTTGAAGAGATCTCGCCTGGAAAAATCGCGTCCTGCCATAGCCGCCCCTAAATATCTCGGATAACGAGACTATCAGCCCACGATGCCAAAAGGAAGGCAGCGCCACTGCGGGGAAGACCTCCTCCGCTGACCTGCTACACTCTCCCCGTATGCCTCAGAAACTGGGCCAACACTTCCTATCCGACCCACGCTGGGGCCGCAAAATCTCCGAAAAACTCCAGCCCCGCCCGGGCGATTTGTGGCTGGAAATTGGTCCGGGCCACGGCGAAATGACCGAAACCCTCCTCGCCTCCGGTGCTGAACGCGTCATCGCCGTCGAGACCGACCATGGGCTCGCTGTGGCTCTCCGCGACGATCCTAACCGCTCTCCGAATCTCGAAATCGTCGAACGCGATATTCTCGAAGCCGATTTGCCACGCTTATTAGGCAGCACACCCAAAAAGGTCCGCGTCTACGGGAGCCTTCCTTACTACATCACCTCGCCCATCCTCCGGCGTCTCTTCGAATCCGCCTCCCTGATCTCGTCCATCGACGTGGTCATCCAAGAAGAAGTCGCCGAACGCGTCGTCGCTCAGTCCGGCTCGCGCGACTACGGCTATCTCTCGGTGCTCTGCCAGTTCTATGCCAAACCGCGAATCGTCCTGCGCATCCCGCCCGGCGCTTTCCGCCCGCCCCCGCGCGTTAATTCCGCGATGGTCCAAATGACTCTCCCCGGCGAAAATGCCGTTCTGGGCATTACCAATACCGATGCTTTCCTCTCCTTCGTCCAAACCTGCTTCGCCCAAAAGCGCAAAACTCTCCGCAACAATCTTCGTAGCTTTCCCGACGAAACCCTCTCCCGCGCCTTCCCCTCCTCCCCCTCCTCCCCCCCTCAATTTCCCCCTCCTCCCGCGCCGAACAACTCACCCTCCCCCAGCTCGCCTCCCTCTTTCGATCCCTCCACCCACACTGATCCGCAGTGCATTTCCTCTCCTGACATTTTGCTCGGAGGAATGCAGCAATAGCTTCAGTTGTTTTGCAAATTGAAAGGGCGGCGTACGCCTCGGACGAATCGGCGCTAGCGCGAAAAGACGACCCCGTGCGGCTTGCCTGTTCCTTTCCATCCGTGCCAGTCCCGATTAACAAGGTTGAAACCGGGTTTACCGTCTTCGTCGTGAAAATCTGTATCCATGGCCAAGGCGCCGGTGTTCTGATCAAATTTCAGCAAATAGATCCGGGCAGCACATCCTGTTACTACAATTCGCTGGGTCTTTGCGTCCCATCCGGTCCAATGCGCGTCGCATCTATCGTCGAGTTTTGTGCGAGAAATTTCAGTCGGCTTATTCGGATTTGCGATGTCCACCGCAATCACTCCGTGAATCGCCGGTACGCTCTGAACTAGGAAGTGATTGACGATGGTGGGCACTCCGCACCAATCCCCCGGAAACACGTAAACCAGTTTCGAATACGGTTCATCTGACGCAATGTCTGTAATCCTCTCGAGCCCGCAGCCCAGGGTCTGAACGAACACAGAGCCGTCTGGCCCGAGGCGCGGCTCTTCCGGACTGATCTGCGAATAGCGATTCTCTCCCACAGCAAAGTATTCCGTTTTCAGCAGTTTCAGGTCGGATAATCGCCAAACCTGATAGGTCACGCCGCGAAACTCTCCTTCATCCTGCATCGACGAGTTCGTGGAAACCACGCGATCAATACTCGGAATCACCACAAGCCCGTAGGGCGTCAGCAGCGCCTCGGGAAAAGCCGGATCGGCGCTGCTCGCCGAGCGAATAACATGACCGCTATCGTCGATTTCCACCAAACCGCCGGTGTCGCCAGCCGGTTCCATGCCTTCCGCGTGATGCGCGTGCTGAAAAGTCACCAGCACATGCCCGTTCGGCAACCGGACGTAGGAATGCGGGTGCATATAGCCGGCCATGTCCGTAAACGAAGTTACAATTTTGGGATGCAGAGGATCTCGCACGTCGAAAATAAAAGTCCGACCGGCATTGTGGTCATTTGCGAACAACATTCCACTCTGAGGCATCACGTATTCCGTATGGTGGACTCGCATTGTCTGTTGATCGGTGGGAAGGGTGGTTATCAGCTGTCCATACGATTTCGAATTCGGATCAGCGTCGATTACAGCAAGAAAGTCCGTCCCCTTGCCCGCCGCATCTCCGGTCCAGGCGAACATGTAATGCCCTGAACTCGAATTCTGTGCCTGCCCATTGAAATTTAAGCTTGAGGCCGCCAGTACAACGAAGATTAGAAAAGCGCGCATCAGGATGCTCCAAGTATAGAAAGTAAATCGGGTGAGAGGATACTAAACCGTCAGATCGGATTTGGATATCCAGTTTTCGTGGGTAGCACAAACTCGTCCGATAGCGGGCGCGTCTTCTAGTGCTATTTCTCCCTCAAATACCACGGCACATTGATGATCGCGATTCTTCGATTTCCCTTCAAAAGCACCAGCGCTTTCATCATTTCCGCGCGATTGTTGTGCAGCAAAAAATCGTACCAATGATTTGCCACCAGCTCGGGCACTACCAGAGCAATCTGCCGTCCGTGATTCTTCCTCTCGACTTCCAGCACGTGATCGACGATCGGCGACACCACATAACGATATGGCGACTTTAGAGTCACGAACTTCGGCACTGGCATGTGAGCGTTCTTCGCTGGTTTCTCCACTAGCTCTTGCCATTCGTCGTCGAGCAGTGGCGGATCGTCCTCCGAATGCACGTGCACTACTTCCACGTCGGCGGAAAGCCGCATGGCCAGCCGCAGCGCATTCTGCGTCACTCGATTCCAAATCTGCACCGGCACGATCACCAACGGCGAGTCACCCGCCAAATCCACCGGCGCCTTCGTCGCCACCGCACGCGCTGCGCGGCTCAACTTCCGATGGACACTCAACATCATCATCAGCAGCGCGGGAATGAGCAGAGCAGTGATCCACGCGCCCTCCGTGAATTTCGCCACGAGTACAACCAGCGTCGTAATCCCGGTCGCGATAGCTCCGAGGCCGTTCACGATCATGCTGGACTTCCACCCGTGCGTCGATTTGTTGCGCCGCCAGTGTTCCACCATTCCCGCTTGCGAGAGCGTGAACGCCAAAAACGCGCCAATCGCATAGAGCGGGATCAGGCGGTCGGTCACTCCGCGAAATGCAATCAGCAACACTGCAGCCAGAATTGCCAGCGCGAACACGCCCTGCGTGTAAACGAGCCGCCTTCCGCGAACAGCAAATGGATAGGGCAAAAAGCCATCCCGGGAAATCGCGTGACACAATCGTGGAAAGTCCGCAAAGGCTGTGTTCGCAGAGAGCGCCAATACGACTAGCACGCACCCGATCGTTACGTAATAGAAAATCCCCCGTCCTGCCACCGCCGCCACAACCATCGATAGCACGCTCTGATATCCAGGTTTTCCCGGGACCGAAGCCACGATGTGATACGCGTGCGTCAAATACGCAATCCCCGCGAGCATCAACATCAGGATCCCGATAATGACTGTCAGCGTTCGCTGGGCAGTCCGCGCCGTCGGCGCTCGAAACGCGCGCACTCCATTGCTGACGGCCTCCACACCCGTCATCGCCGTGCATCCGCTCGCGAACGACTGCAGCAACAGCCACGCACCCGCTGTCGCCACCGCTCCCCCCATCGCCACATGCGGCGGCGCCACCACCGCCGCCGGATGTCCGCCTGCCAAAATCGCCTTCACTACTCCCCACCCCAACGCCCCCAACAACGTCACAATAAATAAATACGTCGGCACCATAAACACGATCCCAACCGAATGAAGGCCGCGCAGATTCAGCACTGTAATCAAAATCAGAATTCCCATGCACAACGCGAGCGTGTGCGGCTCCAAGCTCGGCACAGCAGACACCAACGCCCCTACTCCCGCGGATATGCCCACGGCAACGGTCAACACGTAATCGATCATCAGCGCGGAGGCGGCGAGGAGGCCGGGGTAAACGCCGAGATTGGCTGAGGCGACGATGTAGGACCCGCCGCCGGAGGGGTAGGCGGCGATGGTTTGGCGGTAGGAGAAGAAGACGATGGCGAGGAGCAGGAGGATGGAGAGCGTGAGGGGGATAATAAAAAAGGTACCAGCGACGCCCAGCGGGATGAGGAAGGTGAGAGCGGCCTCGGGGCCGTAGGCGGCGGAGGTGAGGGCGTCGAGGCCGAATACGGGTATGCCGGAGCTGATGCCGAGTTGTTCGAGGCGCTCGCTGGCGGAAGTTAAAGGCTTACCGAAGATGAGGTTATAGACGTTCATTCTGGAGTGCGAGAACGCCGCATGATGTCACAGAGAGGACTGAACTACGAGTGTAGGAATTGTTTACGGTGAACAATTCGTATATAGGTCTGGTTATCAAGTGGTTAGGCGGGGAGGTGGACGATTTTGGAGGCATTCTTTCCGGCCGAATTTCAGGCGTCGGGAGCGTGGTGCAAAACGCAAAACATTTCGCATTTAAGGCAGGTGAGTGCCAGGTAAGAGTCGAGGACATCCCAGTGGATCGAAAAGTTGGAAGCCCGATCCACAGCGGGCATGTAACTGATTTTGTTCTAGTTAGATACGGAGGCGTCGCTTGTTGGGGCGAGCAGATGCGATTGGCGCAGGGATTGCCACCCGTGTTCCAGAAGGGTTGGCGTCTTCTTGCTGCCGAAAGTCCAGCCCTCGGCAGCTCGAAGATTGCCGGCCCTATTTTCGAAAGAGCTTCCTCGTCCTAGGGAGGCAGCGTGTTAGTCGTCGCGATCCTGATCGTTGCTCTGGTTGTCGGCCAGACTTGGTTCGACTGGCGACGTGATCGGCGCGCCTGGGCGCTACCGCAGTGGGCCAGCGGGCTTGCGTTGGCCGCACTGGTAGCCACCCCTCTTACGGCGACTGCCTGCTTCGCTTCCATCTTTTATCAGGATTCGGTCGGGAATACGTTTGGCCTGGATGCCTGGTTCTGGCTGGAGATGGGTTTTGCGCTCTCCGCGATGGGAATTGTGATCGCGGCAACTCGCAAGAAGCAGTTGCGAGTGCTTTTGCTACTCTCCGCAATCCTGACTGCGGCTCTTTGGGCCGGCCTTACGTTCCTTACTTAAGTCTCTTCCCGCCTGCGTTTTCCCCACAGCTCTAAACTGCGTCGAATCGGTGGCCTCTGAATAGTTGGTGTGTTAGGATTCCGGCTTCATTTCGATATGCCATCGCAATACATCCCGATTATTTTTTACGCGCTGCTAGCCGCGGCGTTTCCCGCGGTTACGCTGCTGGTTTTTGCGCTGATCCGGCCGACGATGCGGGCTACGGGCGCGAAACTCGAACCTTATGAATGCGGCGTTCCTGCGGAGAGCAGCTCGCGCGGGCGCTACTCGGTGCGGTTCTACATCGTGGCGATCTTGTATGTGATTTTCGACGTGGAAATTGTGTTTTTGATTCCCTGGGCGATTCGCTACCGCATTTTGGGCCTGTACGGCCTGGTGACCATGTTGGTCTTCCTGGGAATCCTGATCGTGGGATACATCTGGATTTATAAGAAGGGCGCACTGGACTGGGTTTGATCGATTGCCGCGTCGCCTATATTCTTGTAGAACAAGTTTCGAGGAGCTTCACCTGACGTAGCTCTGACCCGGACCAATGCCGAACGACCCTTCCTCCAACGATCCCAAACAGCCCCAAGGCGCGCCGCCAGATGCAGCGCCAAAACCACCGGCCCCAGGCGCTGAAGCGCCGGCGCCGAAGCCACCTGCAGCGGCTTCCCCGGAAGCGCCAAAGCCGGCTGCCCCTGCTTCGCCAGCTGCTCCCGCAAAACCCGCAACGCCCGCGGCTGCAGCTCCAAAACCGCCGGCCGCTGGAGCACCAGCAGCAGCCAAGCCGGCACCGCCGCCGAAAGACACCGGGCCGAAACCAACTCCGCTCGACAACGAATTGGTGCAACGGCTGAAAGCGCGATTTGGCGAAGCGATTCGCGAAGCGACTCTCGACCGCAAGCAAGCGATTGTTCTGGTGGAAGCCGCGCGCTGGCACGAAGTGAATCTTTATTGCCGCGATCAAGAAAAATTCGATTATCTAGCCGACTTGACGGCGGTCGATTGGCCCAAACGCGAGAAGCGTTTCGATTTGGTGGCGAATCTTTATTCTTTTCCGAAGAATGAACGGCTACGGCTAAAGGCGCATGTGGGGGAAAACGAGGGTGTGGGGAGCGTGGTGAGTGTGTGGCCGGTGGCGAATTGGCTGGAGAGGGAAGCGTTCGATATGTTTGGCATCCGCTTCGAAGGCCATCCGAATTTGAAGAGGATTTTGCTTCCGGATGAGTGGCAGGGATATCCGCTGCGCAAGGACTACGACATTCTGCAACAGGACGAAGCCTGGGTTCGGGAGAATCTGGGAATAGAAAGCGGCCAGTAAGCCGGGACGACCAAATTCGAAAATGAGCAACGGCCCCATTTCGCCAACGCTGCCCCAAAACGTGACGATTCTTGGCGCGGACGAACTGATCATTAATATGGGGCCGCAGCATCCCTCGACACACGGGGTGTTGCGGGTGAAGTTGAAGCTCGATGGCGAGCGGGTGGCGGAGTCGGAATGCATCATCGGCTATCTGCACCGGGGCGTGGAAAAAATTGCCGAGCATCGCAGCTACCAGCAATTTGCGCCGTACGTGGACCGGATGGATTACGTGGCGGCGGTTTCGAATGGCTTGGGCTACTGCGAAACGGTGGAAAAGCTCCTCGGAGCTGAAGCGCCACCGCGCGCTCGAGTCGTGCGGACGATCCTCACCGAATTGCAGCGGATTGCCAGCCATTTGCTGTGGCTGGGCACGCACGCGTTGGACATTGGCGCGCTGACTCCGCTCTTTTACTGCTTCCGCGAGCGTGAAGAAATCCTTAAAATTTTCGAAAAGTACTGCGGCGCGCGGCTCACTACGCATGCGTTTCGAATCGGCGGGCTGCAGTACGAGACCTACGACGGTTTTGAAGAGGAAGTGAAGCGATTCTGCGCCGATTTCGTGCAGAGGATTCGCGAATACGAAGAATTGCTGACCGAAAACCGGATTTGGCTCGGACGCACCAAGGGAATCGGGATTCTTTCGGCTGCTGACGCGATTGCGCTGGGAGTGAGCGGGCCGGTGCTGCGAGCGAGCGGCGTGAAATGGGACCTGCGGAAGGCGGAGCCCTATGCCGCGTACGATCAATATCAATTCGAAATTCCGACGCGGACGACCGGGGACACGTTTGACCGGTACGTCGTGCGCATGGAAGAGATGCGGCAGTCGCGGCTGATCTGCCTGCAGGCAATCGACAATATTCCCAGTGGCGCGATCATGGCGCGCATTGGGAAAGTGCTGAAGCCGCCGCCTGGCGAGGTTTACCACGCGATTGAGTCTCCGAAAGGCGAGCTCGGGTATTACGCGGTGAGCGACGGGACGACGCAGCCGTACCGGGTGAGAGTGCGGCCGCCGTCATTCATCAATTTGCAGGCGTTCGACAAGATGGCCAAGGGCAGTTTGGTGGCCGACGTAGTGGCCATCATTGGAACGATCGACATTGTGCTGGGCGAAGTGGACCGTTAGGGCGAGTTTTCATAGCTAAAAAATGAATTCGATCACCAACTCGGCGTGGTTCCATGAGATTCAGCCGTTTATCGCGCCGATAATCTACGCAGTGGTGATTGTGGCAGTGCTGCCGCTGCTGGCCGGGTACATCGTGTTGCTGGAGCGCAAAGTAATGGCGCACATGCAGGCGCGGCTTGGCCCCATGCGCGTTGGTCCGCACGGGCTGCTGCAGCCTATCGCGGACGCGGTAAAGCTGCTGCTCAAAGAAGACATTATTCCAGCCAACGCGGATAAGGCGATTTTCTGGCTGGCGCCGCTCGTGAGCGTATCGATGGCGCTGCTGGCGTACGCGGCGTTGCCACTGGGCCCGGCGTTTCAAATTGCGGATTTGGACGTGGGCCTGCTTTTTATTTTGGCGGTGAGCTCACTGGGTATTTACGGAATTGTGCTGGGCGGATGGGCGTCGAACAGCCACTACTCCTTGCTAGGCGCGCTACGCAGTGCAGCGCAACTGGTGAGCTATGAAACGGCGGCGGGCCTGGCGCTGGTCTCGGGACTGCTGTTTGGCGGTTCGCTTTCGATGAAAGCGCTGGTGCAGGCGCAACAGCATGCGGGCGTGTGGTTTGTTTTCCTGCTGCCGTTCAGCTTTTTCATTTATATGGTGGCGTCGATCGCGGAAACCAACCGCGCGCCATTCGATTTGCCGGAGGCGGAATCGGAACTGGTGGCAGGCTACATGACCGAGTACAGCGGCTTCCGCTGGTCGCTTTATTTCCTGGCCGAGTACGCAAACATGATTGTGGTGGCGGGAATTTCGGTGACGCTGTTTCTGGGCGGATGGCTGCGGCCGCTGGCCAGCATTCACGTGCACCTGCCCGGCGGCCAAATTGAAATTCTTGATTTGTTACCCAGCCTGATTTTTCTGGTGTTGGCGGCATACACGGCACGGCTGGCCCTCAAAGTGGGGCTGCAGATCCAGAAGCTGGTGATGTTTTTGTTCGTGGGACTTTTTGTGGTGCTAGCGGCGGTGATGGCGGGATCGTTGATGTCGGCCGCGCTGATGCCGGGGATTCACGGGGCTTTCTGGTTCATTTTGAAGGTCCTGGTCTACCTCTACGGATTCTTGTGGTTCCGCTTTACTTTTCCGCGCTACCGGTTCGATCAACTGATGCGGCTGGGCTGGAGATTTTTGATTCCGCTGGCGCTGATCAACCTAGTCGCGGTGGGGTGCGCGATCATGCTGCATCAGGCAGTGGGATGGCCGTGGATTGTGGTGATTTTGCTGGCGGATGCGGCCACGTTGATTTTTGCGTTCTGGCTGGCGGCGCAGGGCGAGACGCCTGAGAAATTGTTGCCCGTGCAGCCGGTAGCGCCAAGTGTCGGAACAGGTGATTAAGGCGATTCGATGGGCCTGAATTCGATCATATTTTATTTTCTTTCGGCGATCGCGGTGATTTCCGCGGTGATGATGGTCACGCGGCGCAACGCGGTGCACAGCGCGATTTTCCTGATTAGCGCGCTGCTGGCGACGGCGGGAATTTTTCTGCAGCTGCAGGCGGAATTTTTGTTTGTGGTGCAGATCATTCTTTACGTCGGCGGAATTATGGTGCTGTTTTTGTTTGTGATCATGCTGGTGAACCTGGACGTGTCGGTGCGGCAGATGCCGTTCAAGCATCGCGGATGGGTGGCGGCGCTGCTGGCGCTGATTTTGGGAGGGCAGCTGCTGGTGGCGCTGCGCTATGGAGCCAGCGCTTTCAATTTGCAGGCTCCGGCGATCGCGGTGATGCCGCCGAACGCCGAGCAGGTGGGACAGGGCTTGTTTCAAAATTATGTATTGCCGTTCGAAATTGCGTCGATTTTGCTGCTGGTCGCCATGGTGGGGGCCACAGTGATGTCCAAGAAGGAAATCTGATGCTGCCTCCAAGCCACTATCTTTATTTGAGCCTTGCGCTGTTCACGATTGGGATCGTGGGAGTGGTCACCCGCCGCAACGTGATCATCATCCTGATGTCGATCGAGCTGATTTTGAATGCGGTGAACATCAACCTGGTGGCGTTCTCGCGGATGTGGAGCTCGGTGGACGGGCAAATTTTCTCGATTTTCATCATTACCGACGCGGCGGCGGAAGCGGCGGTAGGGCTGGGGATCATCATTGCGTTTTTCAGAAACCGGCACACCACGCTGGCCGATGAGATGGATTTGCTGAAGTGGTAGGCCCAGGTTACAAAGGCGACAAAGACAAAAAGAGCGGGCGTTGAACACCACAACCTCAAAATATTTTCTGGATAATATCTGGCTGATTCCGCTATTTCCGCTGGCGGGCGCGGCGATCATGTTTTTCATTGGGCGGAAGCTGCGCAACGGAGCGGTGAGCGTAATTTGCGCGGGAAGCGTGCTGGTTTCGTTCATTTATTCACTAGGCGCGTTTTTCCAGTTGGTGGGTCTGCCTCGCGACCAGCGCGTCATCGAAAAATTTGTGTTCGTGTGGCTGCCGGCGGGCATGTATCACATGACCAACGGCCACCTGGCAAAATTTGTGGCCGATTGGGCATTTTTGCTGGACCCGCTTTCGGCGGTGATGATTCTGGTGGTCACCGGCGTGGGCTTCCTGATTCACATTTATTCCACAGGATACATGTCGCATGAAGGCGGGTATTACCGCTTTTTCGGCTATTTGAATCTGTTCATGTTTTCGATGTTGATGTTGGTGCTGGCGAACAATTTGCTGCTGCTGTTCGTGGGATGGGAAGGCGTGGGGACCTGCAGCTACCTTCTGGTTGGTTTCTATTTCCATCGCAAGTCGGCGTCGGATGCGGGCAAGAAGGCGTTCATCGTCAACCGCGTTGGCGATGCAGGATTTTTGCTGGGAATTTTTCTGTGTTCCGCGCTGCTGGGCACGATTCGCTTCACTGAAATTCCCAAAGCGCTTCTGGCCGGAGGTTTTCAACCTGGCGCGGCATTGATTACCGCGATTGCGCTGCTCTTTTTCTGGGGCGCCACGGGAAAGTCGGCGCAGATTCCGCTTTATGTGTGGCTGCCTGACGCGATGGAAGGACCCACGCCGGTGAGCGCGTTGATTCACGCGGCGACCATGGTGACCGCGGGCGT
Organism: uncultured Acidobacteriota bacterium; assembly: GCA_963757885.1. Taxonomy (GTDB): domain Bacteria; phylum Acidobacteriota; class Terriglobia; order Acidiferrales; family UBA7541; genus Palsa-147. The sequence continues at coordinate 400,748 of CAVWSS010000002.1, forward strand.
TTACATGGTGACGCGCACCAACGCGATTTTTCAGCTATCGCCAACGGCGATGATGGTGGTGGCGATTGTGGGCGTGGTGACGGCGTTCTTTGCCGCGTCGATTGGCATGGTGCAGAACGATATTAAGAAAGTGCTGGCCTATTCAACGATTTCGCAACTTGGATACATGTTTGTGGCCTGCGGTGTGGGCGCATTCACCGCGGGAATTTTTCACCTGATGACGCACGCGTTCTTCAAGGGCTTGCTGTTCCTTGCGGCGGGCAGCGTGATTCACGCGATGTCCGGCGAGCAGGACATGCGCAAAATGGGTGGGCTATCGAAGAAGATCCGCACGACGTATCTGACCATGCTGGCGGCGACGCTGGCGATCTCGGGCTTGCCGCCGTTCGCTGGATTTTTCAGCAAGGATGAAATTTTGGAGCGGGCGTTCGAGCAGAGCCACCTGCTGTGGGTGGTTGCGTGGATCACCGCGGGAATGACGGCGTTCTATATGTTCCGGTTGCTCTTCATGACTTTCTGGGGCGAAGGGCGAATGGATCATGAAGTGGAGCACCACATTCACGAGTCGCCGCGGTCAATGACCGGGCCGCTGGTGGTGCTGGCGGTGCTGTCGGTGATTGGCGGATGGATTGGAATTCACGGATACTTCGAGCATTTTCTGGATCCGGTGATCGCGCCCAAGGTGGAGACGGCTGGGCAGCCGGTGGAGCAGATGATCAAGTCGTCGTTTGGGCCGATTATTATGGCCGCGTCGGTTGGCTTGGCGTTGGCGGGAATTTGGCTGGCGTGGTTTTGGTACGTGAAGGACATGGAGCGGGTGGGCCGGGTTGTGAGGCGCTTCAAAGGGCTGCACCGCTTGGTGATGAATAAATATTACGTGGACGAAATTTACGACGCGGCGTTTGTGAATCGCAGCAAGGATTTGGGATCGTCACTGGGGGCGCTGGACGCGAAGGTGATCGATGGGCTCGGCGTGAATGGCGCGGCATGGCTGACGCGGGCGATTTCGAAAATTTCGATGTGGTGGGACACGTGGGTGGTGGATGGGTCGGTGCGCGCGGGCTCGTGGATCGTGTGGATTACGAGTTTGCCGGTGCGGCTGGTGCAGAACGGGCTGCTGCAAAGCTACATATTGATCATGGTGATCGGGCTGATTGGATTTTTGGGATACACCGTGTATTTGCTGCAACACCATGTGCAGTGAAGCGGTGCGTTGATTAATGCGCATTTTTTGAGATTGAGCCTGTTTAGGGAGTTCGTTAAGAAGAGGCAGACGAGATGCTATTTTCCGATAGCCACATACTGAGCACGATTTTATTCACGCCGCTGGTGGGCGCGATATTGATGCTCTTCATTCCGCGGCGTCTGGCAAGCGCGCACCGGCTGATGGGCAATATTTTCGGGCTGCTCGGGCTGGCTGTGTCGCTGCCGCTGACCTGGCGCTTCAACTTTGCGGAGTCGGATTTTCAGTTCAAACAGGTGCTGGACTGGATTCCATCGATCGGCGCGCACTATTCAGTGGGAATCGACGGCATCAGCTTCCTGATGGTGATGTTGACCACGATTTTGGGCGCGATTGCGATTTTGTCGTCGTGGTCGGCGATTCATAAGCGCGAAAAAGAATATTACATTCTGCTGTTGCTGCTGCAGACGGGAATGCTGGGCGTTTTCATGTCGCTGGACTTTGTGCTGTTTTACGTTTTCTGGGAAGTGATGCTGGTGCCCATGTACTTCCTGATCGGCGTGTGGGGCAGCGACCGGCGGCTATATGCGGCGATTAAATTTTTCCTGTACACCCTGGCCGGGTCGGTGGTGATGCTGCTGGCGATTTTGGAGATTTATTTCAAGGCGAATACGTTCGACATTCGCGAAATTTTGATGGCGCCGCATGCTTTGTTCACGCCGCAACTGCAGGCCTGGCTATTCTGGGGATTTTTCTTTGCGTTCGCGATCAAGGTGCCGATGTTTCCGTTCCACACCTGGCTGCCGGACGCGCACACCGAAGCGCCCACGGCGGGGTCCGTTATTTTGGCCGGCGTGCTGCTGAAAATGGGGACGTACGGGTTCCTGCGATTTTCGCTGCCGATGTTTCCCGCGGCGGCGATTCGCTTTCGCGGGATTGTCATCGCGCTATCGCTGATTGGAATTATTTACGGCGCGTTGGTATGCATGATGCAGAAGGATATGAAGAAGCTCATCGCGTATTCGTCGGTGAGCCACATGGGATTCTGCACGCTGGGGATTTTTGCGCTGACGCCGCTGGGGCTGTCGGGCAGCGTGATTCAGCAGATCAATCACGGGATCTCGACGGGAGCGCTGTTCTTGATTGTGGGCGTGCTGTATGAGAGGCGGCACACCAGATTGATTTCGCAGTTTGGCGGATTATCGACGCCGATGCCGAACTTTGCGGCGTTTTATTTGATTGTGACTCTGAGTTCGCTGGGCATGCCGCTGCTGAATGGGTTCATTGGGGAGTTTACGATTCTGCGGGGAGCGTTTGAGGTGCGCTGGCAGTGGGCGGCGTGGGGCGTGATTGGGGTGGTGCTCGGCGCGGCGTATCTGCTGTGGCTTTATCAGCGAGTGATGTTCGGGAATGTGACGCACCCGGAGAATGAGGGCTTGCCGGATTTGAATGGCAGGGAATATGTGACGCTGGGGACGCTGATTCTTTTGGCGTTCTGGATCGGGATTTATCCGGCGCCGCTGTTCAAGATACTGGATAAGCCCGTGCAGAATTTGGTGGTGAAGTTTACGCCGGATTATTACAACGCGCCGCAGAACGCGGGAGCGCCACCGCATGCTTTACCGGCTGCATCCGCGCCGGTGCAGGCGCTGACTATGCCGGCGCACGCGAGCAGCGGGGCCATAGTCACGACGAGAGCGACGACCAAGATAACGACCGGGGCTACGACCGGCGTTGCGGCGGGAGCAGGGAAGTAGGATTTGAAGGACAGGGCTGAATAGAGATGGGTGGAATTCTAAGACAAACGCTGCAGGATTCGCCGCTGATTATGCCCGAGGTGATGCTTGGCTTTTTCGGCATGGCGATTCTGGTCACCGACTTTTTCCTTGAGCCGCGCCAAAAAGCCTGGAATGCGCTGACCACGATGCTCGGAGTGATCTTCAGCGGCATTTCGCTGTTCATGCTGGTGCCGCTGGCGTCGACGGCACGGCAGGGTTTCAACGGGGCGATTGTCATCGATTCCTTCTTCATTTTCTTTGCGCTGATTGTGCTGATTGCGACGGCGCTGGTTACGCTGCTTTCGGTGCACTATCTGGAAATTGAACACGAACATCACGGCGAGTATTACGCGCTGATGCTTTTTGCATCGGTCGGGATGATGTTTCTGGCCTGCGGCAACGATTTGGTGACGCTATTCGTGGCCCTGGAGACGATGGCCATCAGTTTTTATGTGCTGACGGGCTTTTTGCGGCGGGACCGGCGATCGAACGAAGGCGCGATGAAGTACATTCTGCTGGGCGCGTTCAGTTCGGGGATTTTGGCATACGGGTTTTCGATACTGTACGGGATCGCGGGATCGACCAAACTTGAAGTGATTTCGGCGGCGCTGGCGCGGCGGACCGCGGCGGACCCGATGGTGATCATCGCGGTGGTGACGGTGGCGGCGGGCGTTTTCTTCAAGGTGGCGGCGGTACCGTTTCACCAGTGGGCGCCGGACGTTTATGAGGGCGCGCCAACGTCGATTAGCGCGTATGTGAGCGTCGCGTCGAAGACGGCGAGTTTCGCGTTGCTGCTGCGCTTGTTCCTGGTTGTCTTCTGGCCGGTGCGGATTGACTGGGCTCCGCTACTGGCGGCGGTTGCGGTTCTCTCGATGACCATCGGGAATCTGGCCGCGATTACGCAGAACAATATTAAGAGGCTGCTCGCATATTCTTCGATTTCGCACGTGGGATACATCTTGCTGGGCTTGGTCGCAGGAAACACGCGCGGGCTGCAAGCGATGGCTTTCTATCTGCTCGTGTATGCGTTCTTCAATACCGGCGCGTTTGCGATCGTGATTGTGTTGCGTCGCAAGGGGTTGATTGGCGACGAGCTGGAAGACTTGAATGGGTTAGCGCAGCGGAGTCCGGGCGCGGCGATTCTGATGCTGATCTTTCTGTTGTCACTGGCGGGCATTCCGCCGACGGCGGGTTTTATCGGCAAACTGCTGATCTTCTGGGCGCTGATCGAGACAGGTCACTACACGCTGGCGGTTCTGGCGGTGCTCTACATCCTGCCGGCGGTGTATTACTACTTCCGGATGGCGGCGGCGATGTGGTCGCGCGAGCCGAGCGAGACGGTACGGCCGCTGATTACATTTGGCCAGGGAGCGGCGCTGACGGTGATGGCGTTGATCACGCTCTTCGCGGGCGTTTATCCCGAACCTTTCCTAAGAATCGCTTCCTATTCGCTGCTGGCGCCATTTAACCGGTAGTTTAGGTTTCCTCCAGCATTAAAGCTCACGCCACGAAAGCCGATGAAGGTAAGCTGAGGCTCGCGTATGGCGCCTGAAGATTCGCAAAAATCTGACTCTGAGAAAGGTTCGCACGCAGGGGTCGCTGCGTAGCCTGGGGCTGGCGATGAGCCTGCCGTTCACGCTGATCGTGAGCGTGATGTCTGGGCGGAGGCGCGGGCTATCTGATCGACCGGTGGCTCCGCACCGTGCCAATTTTTTCGCTGATTTTGGGAGTGCTGGGTTTTGGCGCGGGGCTGTGGGACATTTTGAGGCAGCTATCGAAAGAGGAGAAGCGGGAGCAGGGGAATGGCGGGTGAGGGAGTTGGGGAGGCGCGGCAGGAGGGAGGGTCACTCCAGGGGTCACCCTATGGGCGCGCGGAGTGGCGGATCGAGCTTTTTTCGGTAGGCGTGGGGCTGCTGGCGACCGCGGTTATCGCATGTGTGGCGAGCTTCGCGGCGGCGCTGAGTTTCCTGATTGGGGCTGCGATGTCCTGGCTGAACTTTCGCTGGCTGAAGCAGGGGGTCAACGCGCTGGTGGGGCTGGCGGTGGCGCAGGAAGGGGCGCAGAAGGCGCGCGTGCCTGCTGGCGTGTACGTCAAATTTGCGGGGCGGTACCTTTTACTGCTGCTGGTGGCGTATGTTATTCTTTCCCGACTTCGGTGGCCGGCCGCGTACCTGATTGCAGGTCTTTTTGTGGTGGTGGCCGCGGTGCTACTTGAACTCGTGCTGGAATTGCTGGGTGTGGTTCCAGGCGCGAAAATCACAGACACTTTAGGGCAGGGCTAACGAGCGTGGAGCATCCGATCTGGTTCACGGTGGTTGTAAATCGCCTGCTGGCGAAGCCCACGCTGATGCTATTGGCCGCGCTGCACATCCACCCGGCCAGCGCCGAATATCCGATTCCAAATCACATCGCCATGGAAATTCTGGCGTTTCTGATCGCCATAGTGTTTTTCTCGTGGCTGAAGACGCGAATTTCCGTGGAGCGCCCGGATGGCACGCAGCAGTGCATGGAAATGATTTTGAGCAACAACATGAACGTTGGCGTGCGGGATTTGCTGGACGACAACGTAGGGCACGACGGCGACAAGTACGTGGCCATGCTGGGAAGCATTGGAATTTTCGTGCTGATCTGCAACTTGATCAGCCTGATTCCCACGCTGGAATCGCCGACGGCGCAGGTTTCTGTTCCGTTCGGATGCGCGATTGTGGTGTTCATCTACTACAACTTGAAGGGCGTGATTCATCACGGGCCGTTGGGTTACGGCAAGAAGTTCCTGGGACCGGTGCTGCCGATGGCCATAGTGATGTTCCCAATCGAAATTATAAGTAACCTCGCGCGGCTGCTTTCACTGACGGTTCGTCTTTGGGTGAACATGTTCGTGAGCGAAATGCTCTACGGATTGTTTCTGGGGCTGACGCTGACGCTGTTTGTTTTCGTCGAGCAGCTTAATAAAATAGGGTACGCGCTGAGCGTGGTACCGCTGTTTGTGCCGATTATTTTCATACTGCTGCATATTTTCGTGGCCGTGCTGCAGGCATTTGTATTCACGATTTTGCCGGTAATTTATGTGGCCGGCGCGGTGGCGGAAGAGCACTAATTTTTAGTCGGATTCATTTTATTCATTCATAAGCTGTCTCGTTCGATTGGCATTATGCAAGGGCCGTTCAGTGTGATCCCGTCTGCTTGAGGATGCCGGGAGCCACCGCCTGAAGGGCAAATTCATACCAGGAGAGTTGAATGAAAAGATTTATGTGGTTCATCATGTCAGCCGTGGCGATCACGCTATTCGCCCCGGCAGCGTTTGCCGCGCAGGCTTCGCCAGCGGCAACGACCAATTGGGTGGCCATCACTTCGGGATTTGCCATGGCCATCGCTTCCGCCGCAGGAGGTTACGCGCAGGCCAAAGCGACCGCCGCTGCCTGCGAAGGGTTGGCACGAAACCCAGGCGCCGCAGCCGCGATTCGATTCGCGTTGATTTTGGCGCTGGTTCTTATTGAGTCGATGGCGTTGTATACGTTCGCCATTGTTTTCTTGAAGGTGAAGTAAAACGCACAACAGACTTTTTTGATTCGTGGCCCGGAAGCGAGAGCTTCCGGGCCTTTTTCTTTTTGTTCGAACGAGATTCGCTCGCTATTTCAGCGAAAGCGCGGAAAGAAGGGCGTAGTGCATGACGGAGGTGGGGAAGATGCCGAGGTAGATCGTGCCGATGGCGGCGATGCTGAGGGCGGTGGCGATGGCGGGTGTGACGCGAAGCGGTTTGAATTCTGTCTGCGGATCCCAGAAGTACATGGAGACGATTACGCGAAGGTAGTAGTAGGCGCCGACCACGCTATTGAGCGCGGCGATGACCACCAGCCAAGTAAACATGTGGCCGTGCGCGCCGAGTTCGCCGCCGGTCTGAAGCGCGGCCTGGAAAGCATAAAACTTGCCGAGGAAGCCGCCGGTTGCGGGCAGGCCTAGCAACGAAAGCAGGAAAAGTGAGAAGCACGCGGCGAGGGCGGGTTGATGGACGCCGAGGCCGGCGTAATCGCGGATCTCGAGGCGGCGCTCTTCGGGGCCACCAAGCTGAGTGACGACCAGGAAGGCGCCAAGCTTCATCAGGGCGTAAGCGGCGAGATAGAAGAGCACGGCAGCGACGCCAATCATGCTGGAGGCCGCGAAGCCGACGAGGATATAACCGGCGTGCGCGATCGAAGAGTAGGCCAGCATGCGCTTTACGTTGGTCTGGACCAGCGCGGCAAAATTGCCGATGCACATGGAGAGAATCGCGGAAATCCAAATGGCCCAGAACCACAGGTTGTTATTGGCGCCAAAGGCGGTGTAGAGGATGCGCAGCAAGAGAGCGAAGGTCGCGGCTTTAGGAGCGGAGGCCAGCACGGCGGTGACTGGGGTGGGCGCGCCTTCGTAAACGTCGGGCGCGTAGATTTGGAACGGCGCGGCGACAACCTTAAAGCCCAGGCCGACCAGCATGAGGGCCATACCGATAACCAGAAGCGGCGTCAGGGACGCGGATTGCGAAATGATGGACTGCAACTGGTCGAAGCGGGTGGTGCCGGTAGCGCCGTAGATCATGGCGATGCCGTAGAGAAAAAAGGCGGTGGCGAAAGAGCCGAGCAGGAAATATTTGAGCGAGGATTCGTTGGATTTTTCGGCGTTGCGCCGGAAGCCGCAAAGAATGTAGCTGGAGATCGAACTCATTTCGAGGCCCAGGAACGCGGTAATCAGTTCACCGGAACCGGCGAGAATGCCCATGCCAGCGGTGGCGAAGAGTAGCAGGGCGTAAAATTCCCCGCGCTGGAGGCGCTCGTTGTCGAGGTATTGCACCGAGCCGAGCGTCACCAGAATAAACACGACGATAACGATGGCGTGGACGAAGATGCTGAAATCGTCGGCGCGCATCAGCCCACCGTAGGCCGGCCCCCGATACCAGGAAACCAACTCGAGAGAGGCGAGAGCGGCGATTCCGCCGAGAAGAGCGAGCCAGGCCGATAGGCGTTTCTTCGCTGCAGGAAGGAACGGCTCGGCGAGCATCACCAGGATACCGAAGAAGCACAGAATAATTTCCGGCGCGACGCGATAGAGGTTGTAGAGCTGGTCGGCGGGAAATTGGAGTTGAAGTGCGGCAGCCATGCTTATTTAGCACCTGCGCGCAGAGCGGCTGCGAGATTTGAATTTTTCGTAACAGGATTTGTCGCTGGATTCTGCGCGGCTGCTGGCTTGGCTTGCGGCGCAACGCGCTGTTCGCCTGCCCGCGCATCGTCCAGCTTCGCATCAACTACGCGCTGGCGGTTCATTTGGCGCAGAACGTTATTCGTGGATGTCTCGATGCGGCGGGTGAACAGAGGCGAAGCAACGCCCATGAACACGATGAATACGGAAAGAGTGGCGAGGATGAGCCGCTCGCGGCCGCTGGCGTCGGGAAGCTTGCGATTGGCTTCGACTTTAACTTCGCCAAACATGCTGCGCTGATAAGCCCAAAGCAGATAGATGGCGGAGAGCACTGCGCCAGTGGAGGCCCACGAGGCCCAGGCGGCGTGATGCTGAAAAACGCCGATGAGGATGAGAAATTCGCCGGCGAATCCATTGAGGAGAGGCAGGGCGAGTGAGGAGAGGCAGGCGAAAAGGAAGAATGAGGAGAGCACGGGCATGGGCGTGGCCAGGCCGCCGTACTCCTTCATTTCGTAAGTGTGGCGGCGCTCGTAGAGCATGCCGGTGACCAGGAAGAGCATCCCGGTGGAGATGCCGTGGTTGAGCATCTGGTAGACAGCGCCCTGGATCGAGATGGCGTTGAAGGCGAAGATGCCGAGGACCACGAAGCCCAAGTGGGAAATGGAAGTGTAGGCGATGAGCCGCTTCAGATTGGGCTGCACGGTGGCGACCAGCGCGCCGTAAACGATGCCGATAATGGCGAGGACAGCGATGTAAGGCGCGAAGTGGCGTGAAGCCTCGGGGAAAAGCGGCAGGCAGAAGCGCAGCATGCCGTAGGTGCCCATCTTGAGCATTACGCCGGCTAGGATGACCGAGCCGGCGGTGGGCGCGTCGGTGTGCGCGTCGGGCAGCCAGGTGTGGAAGGGGAAGAGCGGAACTTTGATGGCGAAAGCCACGAAGAATGCGCCAAAAAGGAGATAGGCGGCGTGCGTCGAAAGCGGAGCGCTGCCGCTGGCCAAGGCTTGCTGGATTTGCGGCAGGTCGAATGAATTGGTGAGGTTGTAGAGCCAGATGATGGCGACCAGCATGAGGATCGAGCCGGCCATTGTGTAGAGAATGAATTTAATCGCGGCGTAGATGCGTTTCTGGTGGCCCCAAATGCCGATCAGGAAGTACATGGGGAGGAGCATCACTTCCCAGAAGACGAAGAAGAGGAAGAGGTCGAGGGAGAGGAAGACGCCGATGATGCCGGTTTCGAGGACCAGCAACATGACAAAAAATTCTTTGACTCGAGTGTTGATGCTGTTCCAGGAGCAGAGGACCGAGAGCGGAGTAAGCAGGGTGGTAAGCAGGACGAGGAAGAGGGAGATGCCGTCTACGCCGAGGTGATAGTGGATGGGCGGGAGAGCGATCCAATTGTGAAATTCTTCGAATTGATAGCCGGGCGCAGAGAGATCGAAGCCGCGCAGCAAAAAGAGCGAAATGATGAATTCGGCGACGGAGACGGAGAGGACGATCCGGCGAATCCAGGTATGGTCGCCCGCCTTGAGCAAAAGCAGCGCGGCGACGCCGAGCATGGGCAAAAAAGTAACGACGGTGAGCAGATGGGGTTGGGTGAGCATCAGCGCATCACCCTCCAAATGCTAAGGACCAGCACAGTGACGCCGACGGCGCCAATGACCACCCAGCTTGCGTAGCTGCGCGGATTACCGGATTGCAAATGGCGGACGCGGTCGCCAGTGCCCGCGGCGGTGGTAGCCACGCCGTTAACTGCGCCGTCGATAATTTTTTCATCGATTGTGTGCCAGAGGACGTGGGTGGAAATCCAGAGGAGCGGGCGGACGATGACGGCGAGATAGAGTTCGTCGACGTAGTACTTGTTGAGGAGCAATTTGTAAGGCGCGGAGAGCGATGCGGCGAGCTTTTTGGGCGCGTCGGGCTTGCGGATATAAAACCACCAAGCGACCAGGAAGCCTACCAGGGCGACGATTACGCCGGGCGCGGCGATGGCTTTGACGATGGCTTCGGCGGGGGAGCCGGCGGATTCGGGCGTGGCCTGCGGCACGTCGGTCGCGACCGTTTGGAAATTTCCGAGCACGGGCCGGAGAAATTTATCGAAGTGGTTGACGCCGCCGATCATGGTCGGGAGAGCGAACCAGCCGCCGACGAGCGAGAGGATGGCGAGAAGGATCAGCGGGATCAGCATGCTTTTCGGCGATTCGTGGACGTGGACTTTGTGTTCGTCGTAGCGCGGCGCGCCAAAGAAGGTGAGGAAGAGTAGCCGGAACATGTAGAAGGAAGTGAGTAGCGCGCCGGCAATGCCGAGGAGCCAGAGCGTTTTGTTGGCCAGGGGGCCGTTTTGCGCGGCGTCGAGTATGGCTTCCTTGCTGAAGAAGCCGGCGAAGAGAGGCGCGCCGGTGATGGCCAGAGTGGCGGCGAGCATGGTCCAGAAAGTGACGGGGATTTTCTTGCGCAGGCCGCCCATGCGCCACATGTCCTGCTCGCCGCCCATGGCGTGAATGACGGAGCCGGCGGCGAGGAAGAGCAGGCCTTTGAAAAAGGCGTGAGTCATCAAGTGAAAAATGCCAGCGCTGAAGGCGCCCACGCCGCAGGCGAGGAACATGTAGCCAAGCTGGGAGACAGTGGAATAGGCGAGGACCTTTTTTATATCAGTTTGAACCAGGCCGATGGTGGCGGAGTAGAAAGCCGTGACCGCGCCGACGATGGCGACGACGAGCATGGCGGTGGCGGCGTGCGAGTAGAGGATATGCATGCGCGCGACCATGTAAACGCCGGCGGTGACCATGGTGGCGGCGTGGATCAGCGCGCTGACAGGCGTAGGGCCTTCCATGGCGTCGGGGAGCCAGACATAGAGAGGGAGTTGCGCGGATTTCCCGATGGCGCCGATGAAGAGGAGCAAGCAAATCGCGGTGAGGGTGCCGATTTGGCCCATACCTTCCATGGGCATGGCGGAAGCTTTGGCGAACATGGAGGAGAAGTCGAGCGAGCCGAAGGTCCAGAAGGCGAGCAGGATACCGATGGTGAAGCCGACGTCTCCGATTCGCGTGGTGATGAAGGCTTTTTTGCCGGCATCCGCGGCGGATTTCTTCAGGAACCAGAAGCCGACCAGCAGGTAGCTACAAAGGCCCACGCCTTCCCAGCCGACGAACATCAAGGCGAGGTTCGCGGCCATGACCAGGGTCAGCATGAAGAACATGAAGAGATTGAGATAGGTGAAGAAGCGGTAGTAGCCGCCTTCGTGAGCCATGTAGCCCGTCGAGTAAATGTGAATGAGCAGGCCAACTCCGGAAACGACCAGGAGCATGACGATGGTGAGGTGGTCGATTTGGAAGTTGAAGTCGGCGCGGAATTGGGCGGCCTGGAGCCAGGGACCGTAGGAGCGAATCCAGGGAACGGAGGAGGCGGGGAGGGCGGTGAATTCGCGGATCAATTCAAGAACTGCGAGAAACGTAAGAGAAACAGAGCCTACGCCGATGGCGTTGACGCGGGTTTGAGACGCGCCTTTACCGAGCAGGCCATTGATGGCCGCTCCCGCCAGGGGCAGGAGCGGAACGATCCAAAGATGATCCAGAATGAAGGTCATCAGAATTTGAGAAGGTTCATGCGCTCCACGTTGAGCGTCTGGCGGTTATGTACAACGGTAATGACGATGGCTAAACCGACCGCGGCTTCAGCGGCGGCAACCACGATGACAAAGAAAACGAAGACCCATCCGTCATGCGGGCCGCCGCGCATGCGGTCGAAAGTGACGAAGGCGAGATTGACGGCGTTGAGCATGAGTTCGATGGCCATGAAGATGGTGATGATGTTGCGCTTGAAGACGAAGGCCACCACGCCAAGCCCGAAGAGGATGGCGCTGAGGACCAAGTAATAAGAAACGGGTACTACGTTCATGAATCTCGCTTTGCCAGAACCAAAGCGCCGATGATCGCAATCAGCACCAGGATCGAAGTAGCCTCAAAAGGGAAAAGGTACGTATGGAACAGTAGCTGGGAGAGCTCGCGGGTCGGCTCCGCCGTTTGGGGCGCGTTTTGCGGGCTGGCCAAAGCCGAGCTGGCGCGTGCGACCCAGACGGCTATGCCGGCGGTCATCAGAATTGCCAGTGGTACGCCCACAAACTTGGCCATTTTGCTGAAATTCGTGCGCTCTTCGTTGCCGGCGTTGAGCAACATAATCACAAAGACAAAAAGGACCATGATTGCGCCCGCGTAGACGATGACTTGTACGGCGGCGATAAATTCGGCGCCTTGCAGAAGGTATAGCGCGGCGAGAGAGATCATCACCAGAACGAGGCAGAGCGCGCTATGGATCGGCTGCCGCACAAAGATCATCAGCAGCGCGGCCGCCACGGCCACGGCGCCGAAAACGAAGAATAAAAGCAGCGGCAGACTCATCGAATCGAAACCAAATTCATCAGTCCAAATTTCACCAGTTCAAGCCTCACTGGTTTAAACATCAGCGGTTAAATACCAAGACCACGAAAGCGGTGACTACTAGGTTCGCCAGGGAAACCGGCAATAGGAATTTCCAGCCAAAGTCCATGAGCTGATCGTAGCGGAAGCGCGGCAGCGTTCCGCGGGCCCAGACGTAGAAGAAAATCAGCGCGCCAACTTTCAAAAGGAACCAGAACAGGCCCTGAATCACGACCATCACCGCTGGAATCAAGCAGAGCAGGCCGAAAACGAGAGCAATCCCGCTTATCACGATAAGTTGAATGCGGGCAATGCCGCGGTTGCGGGCCAAGGCGTCATACAGCAGGAAGGCGCCGCCAACCAGCAGTCCCACAGCGGGCAAGTAAAGCTGCCAGCGCCAGTGGCTGGAGAGCGGGGAGAGCCAGCCGCCGAGGAAGAGAATGGTGGCGAGGCAGGAAACGGTGATCATGTTCGCGTATTCTGCCATGAAGAACATGGCGAATTTGAAGCTGGAGTACTCGGTGTGGAAGCCGGCGACGAGCTCGGTCTCGGCTTCAGGAAGGTCGAAAGGCACGCGATTGGTTTCGGCGATGGCGGAAGTGAAATAGCAGAAAAAGCCGATAATTTGCGGAATTACGTTCCAGCGCGGGATGAAATGCAGCCAGCGGCCACTTTGTGCGCCGATCAAATCGTCGAAATTCAGGGTGCCGGCGAGCAAAACCACGCCTACGACGGAAAGGGTGAGCGAAACTTCGTAGCTGATCATTTGAGCTGAGCTGCGCAAACCGCCGAGGAGGGGATATTTGCTGTTGGAGGACCAGCCGGCGAGGGCCACGCCGTAAACGCCGATGGAAGTGATGGCGAAGACGAAGAGCAAGCCCAGACTGGGATTGGAAATTCCGAGCTGGGTGGGCTGGCCGAGGATATTGAAGGTGGCGGGGCCGAAGGGAATGAGCGCCAGCGTGGTGAGCGCGAGAGTGAGGGCTAGAAAAGGCGCGAGAAGATAGGCGACTTTATCGGACGCCGGAGGAGTCACATCTTCCTTGAAGAGGAATTTGAGGCCGTCGGCAAGCGGCTGAAGGAGTCCGTGCGCGCCAACGTATAGGGGGCCGAGGCGCGATTGAATACGCGCAACGACTTTGCGCTCAAACCAGGTGAGATAGGCAAGTGCCGTCATTAAAACAAACAGCAAGACGGCAATCTTGATTATCGATACCACCAGGACTGGATGCTGGGAGACGAACTCCACGGTCTATCGTCGGCCTCTTGGCACGATTTGAGCCTCGAACAGTAACGCCCCAACGTGCCGCTGGAAAATAAATAATCGTTTGAAGAAAAAATCGTTCCGGGCTTGGCGCCATTTTGCGGTTCGGCCATGCCGGCAGCACTGATTTGCGGCGCGGTCATCTTGGATTGTTCAGCGGCGCCGGCCATCAAGCCGGAAATCGGAACATCATAACCGGAAATGTTTTGTCGGATTTCGTCAAAAGCCGCTTCGGGGGTGCGGAAGCGGATGGCCGGACCCATGCCGAGCTGGGAAAGTTGATGGGAGAGAATGCGCAGGAGATCGAAGTCGCTGCGCGGCCCTTGCGGATCGACGGCGCGGTGGGTCATCTGAATTTCGCCGGCAGTATTGGTGAGCGTGCCGCCTTTTTCGTAGGTGGAAGCGGCAGGCAAGAAAATATCGGCGTGGCGGCCCGTGTCGGTGACGAACATATCCTGCACGATGAGCAAATCGACGGGCGGGCGTTCGGCGTGACGCGCGCCAAAAGTCTTGAAGGGATTCGAGCCGACGACGTAGAGACCTTTCAATTTGCCGGAGTAGGCCGCGTCAACCATCTCGCGGGCGGTGAGGCCGGCGGTGGGAGGAATATCAGCGCCCCAGAGTTTGTTGAAACGGTCGCGTACGCCGGCGTCGGACAGCGGCGCATAGCCGGGCAAACGGTCGGGAAGCAAACCGAAATCGGCGGCTCCGCGAGAATTGGCGTAATCGCCGAGAGCCATGTAACGGGTGCGGCCCTGCAAGGTCGAGCCAAAGGCAACCAGATCTCGAATTGCATCGCCTTGCACCGAAGCGCCGAAGAGGATTACGACGTCAGTGGTTTTCTTCAGCGCGTCCTTCAGTTTGCCAAGGTCTTCACCGGCGTTTTCCTGACTGAGCTGTTGAATCGCGGCAGCTTCGCCGCCTTCGGAAACGCGGACGGTTTGCGCGGCAAGGCGTTCGAGCTTGGTGGGCTGCGAGGTGAGGATGTACAGGCTGGCCTTGTGATGGCGCATGGTGGTGCGAATCTGCCAGGCGACCAGCGGGTTTTGCTGGGTTGCATCGTTGCCAATCAGCAGGACGGTCTGGGCGTTGTAAATATCGCCCATGGTGGCTTGGGAATCGGCAGCTTTGTCGCCAAGCGCGGAAATCAAGCCAGCGTAATCCGCGGTGCGATGGTGATCGATGTTGTTGGTCCCGAGGTTGGCGCGGGCAAAGCGATTCAGCAGGTAATTTTCTTCGTTGGTGGTGTGATTCGAACCAATCACGCCGATGGAAGCCGCGCCTGATTTGTCGCGCACCTGTTTCAAACGCCGGGTGACTTCCTCAAAGGCGTCTTCCCAGCTTATGGGCTCGAGTTTGTCGTTGCGGCGGACCAGCGGAGTGCGCACGCGCTCGCGATTGGTGGTGAAGTCGAAGGCGAAGCGTCCCTTGGCGCATAGAAATTCGCCGTTGATGCCGGACTGATCGCGATTATTCGCGCGCAGTATTTCGTTGTTGCGAACGCTCAGGGTAGTTTTGCAGCCGTTCGAGCAATGCGTGCAAGGGGTGGCGACGTACGTCATCTCCCACGGCCGGGTTTGATAGCGGTAGGTGCCGCTGGTGAGTGCGCCGACCGGGCAAATATCGATGCACATGCCGCACTCTTCGCAATTCAGCGCGCCGGAAGTATTGGGCAGGATGACTGACTGCACGCCGCGAGCGCCTACGCCGAGCGCTTTGACGTCCATGCCCTCGTCACAGACGCGCACGCAACGGAAACACAGGATGCAGCGCGGTGCGTCGTAGTAAACCAGCGGCGACCATTTCTCTTCGGGATAGTGAAGTTTTTCTTCGGCGAAACGGCTGTGATCGAGGCCGTAGCGGAAGGTCATGTCCTGCAATTCGCATTCGCCGCCCTTATCGCAGACCGGGCAATCGAGTGGATGATTGGACAGCAGGAATTCGAGCATGTCCTTGCGGGCTTTGTGAACCTGCGGCGTATCGGTGCGGACGATCATGCCCTCGGTGGCAACCAGGGTGCAGGCGGTCTGCAGCTTGGGCATTTTTTCCACTTCGACCAGGCACATGCGGCAGGCGGCCTGAAGGGAGAGCCCGCGGTAATAGCAGAACGAGGGGACTTCGGTTTGAATCGACTTAGCCGCTTCGATGACCAGAGTGCCAGGGGCGACCGCGAGCTTCCGCTCGTTGATGGTGAAATTGACCTGTTTTACTTCTGTCTTTTGATCGGGCATTTCTTTTGTTTCGTCGATCCGAAATTCAAAATTAACGCGACGCGCCTACCAAATCCGCAGCGGAGTTGTACGCGCACTTACCGTGCAAGTGATCTTCAAATTCATTCTTCCATTTTTTGACGATGCTGATGGTCGGCATGGCGGCGGCATCGCCAAGCGGGCAGAACGTTTTGCCTAACATGTTTTGAGCGAGCTCACCGATGAGCGGAATGTCGGCTTCGGTGCCATGGCCTTCGTGATAGCGATCGAGCATTTTGCGCAGCCAGGCAGTGCCTTCGCGGCAAGGAATGCACCAGCCGCAGGATTCATGCGCGTAGAAATGCATGATGCGGCGAGCCAAGTCGACCATGCAGGTTTCTTCGTCGATCACGACCATGCCGCCGGAACCGAGCATGCTGCCAGCCTTGGCGACCGAATCGTAATCCATGGCGATATCGATCTCTTCAGCCTTGAGCAGCGGACAGGAACTGCCGCCTGGAATGACAGCTTTTAGTTTTTTGCCGCCGCGAATGCCACCGCCAAGCTGTTCGATGGCCTGGCGCATGTTCATTCCCAGGGCGACTTCGTAAATGCCGGGACGATTGACGTGGCCGGAAATGCAGAGCATGCGCGTGCCGCCATTTTTCGGTGTGCCGAGGCCGGCGTACCAGTCACCGCCGCGAAGAATGACGGCCGGGACCGAGCTTAGCGTTTCCACGTTGTTGATGACCGTGGGCGAGCCATACAGGCCGACCACAGCAGGGAAGGGCGGTTTAATGCGCGGATAGCCGCGCTTACCCTCGAGCGATTCCATGAGGGCCGATTCCTCGCCGCACTCGTAGGCGCCCGCGCCGGTGTGGGTGACCAGGTCGAAATCAAATCCGCTGCCCAGAATATTTTTCCCGAGATAGCCAGCTTCGTACGCTTCGCGGAGCGCCTGGTCGACGATGTCGAGGACGTAGCGATATTCGCCGCGAATGTAGATGTAGCCCTGCTTGGAGCCGATGGCGCGGCCGGCAATGGCGATGCCTTCGATGAGCTGATGCGGATCGAGCTCCATGAGCGGACGATCTTTGCAGGTGCCCGGCTCGCTTTCATCGGCATTGCAGAGGATGTATTTTGGCTTCGGCGAATCTTTGGGAACGAAGCTCCACTTCATGCCCGTAGGGAAGCCGGCTCCGCCTCGCCCGCGCAAATTCGACTTTTTCACTTCGTCGATGATTTGCTCGGGAGTCATTTGTGTGAGGGCTTTTTGGAGGGCCTGATAGCCTTCGTTCTGCTTGTAGACCTTGATGCTGCGGGAATTTTCGATGCCGAAGCGGCGGCTGATTACAGGAATTTCGGTTTCCTGCCGCGGATGGATCGATCCGCTGGTGCAGGGTGCGGGCTGAGGCTTGGCGCCATTTTGAATTTCATCGAGGAGCTGATCGACTTTGCGCGGAGTGAGATTTTCGTAGAAATCGTAATTGATCTGCATAGCCGGCGCCCCGGTGCAGGCGCCGATGCATTCGACTTCTTCGAGGGAGAAAAGGCCGTTGGGAGTGGTTTCTTTGTTGTCGATCTGCAGGCGCTTTTTGGCGCGCTCGTAAATTTCGTTGCCGCCGCGCAGCATGCAGGAGACGTTGGTGCAGACCTGCACGTGATTCTTGCCCATGGGCTTGCGGTGCAACATCGAGTAGTACTCGAGCGTTTCGGTGACCTGGATGAGGTTGAGGCCGACGCGCTTGGCGATTTCCGTGAGGATGTCCTCGCCGAGGAATCCGTAGTGATCCTGCGCGTAGATCATCATGGGGATTAGCGCGGATCGCTTGATCGGATAACGGCTCAACAGTTGATTGAATTTTTCCTCAAGCTGCGGCGGAATCTGCAGCGGGCTCGATGGGCTCGGAGAAGTTTTGGGAGTTTTGGCTTTGTCGCTCAGCGGTCCACCTCTCCAAGGACGATGTCGGTGGTGCCGATGCAGGTCACAACGTCGGCGATGAGGCGGTTTTCGACCAGCTTGGGCAGGCATTGCAGATTTACAAAAGAAGGTGCGCGCACTTTGACGCGATGCGGTTTGGGCGAGCCGTTGCTGGCTACGTAAAAGCCCAATTCGCCACGCGGAGACTCGATCGCCTGGTAGACCTCGCCGCGCGGAGGTGCAAAGCCTTCAGTAAAAATTTTGAAGTGGTAGATGAGACCTTCGATGGAAGTCTTCATTTCTTCCCGCGAAGGTGGAATTATGCCGGGAACTTCGGCGCGAATCGGACCCTGCGAGGGAATTTTCTCCATCGCTTGCTTGACGATGCGCACGCTTTGGCGCAGCTCGGCGACGCGGACTTGATACCGCGCGTAGCAATCGCCGGCAGTTTGCGTGGGGACGTCAAAGTCGAATTCTTCGTAGCTGGAATAGGGGAAGAACTTGCGGACGTCGTAAGCAAGGCCGCTGGCTCGAAGGAGCGGGCCGGAAACGCCGAGGGCGATAGCGTCCTCGATGGAGAGGTGGCCGACGCCCTGAGTGCGAGCCATCCAGATGCGATTCTGAGTGAGGAGGGTTTCGTATTCGTCGATATGGGCCGGGAAGCGCTCTATAAACTGTTGAATCCGCTCAAGATAGCCGGGAGGCGGTTCCAGGGCCAGGCCGCCAACGCGGAAATAGCTGGTCATCATGCGCTGACCGGAGATCATCTCGAAAATCTTCATGATCTCTTCGCGTTCACGGAAGCCATAGAGGAAGACGGACATGGCCCCAAGGTCGATGGCATGCGTGCCGACCCAGACCAGGTGAGAAGCGCAGCGAGTGAGTTCGGTGAGGAGCACGCGTATGTATTGGGCGCGCTTTGGGACTTCGATGCCGAGGAGGCGTTCGACCGCGAGGCAGTAGCAGAGATTATTGGAGAGCGGCGCGAGGTAGTCGATGCGGTCGGTGAGGGTGATGACTTGCGAGTAAGTTTTTGCTTCGCAGGATTTTTCGATGCCAGTGTGCAGGTAGCCGATGATGGGCTTGGCTTTGATGACGGTCTCGCCGTCGAGCTCGAGAATTACGCGCAGCACGCCGTGGGTGGAAGGGTGCTGCGGGCCCATGTTGAGGACCATGGTTTGCGCTGGACCGGTGGCGGTTTCGATGGTGGTGGGCATCAGCGGAAACCTTCCACGGGATAGTCTTTGCGCAGCGGGTGGCCTTCCCAGTCGTCGGGCATGAGGATGCGCGAGAGGTCCGGATGACCTTCAAAACGAATGCCCATCAGATCGAAGGCTTCGCGCTCGTGCCAGTCGGCGGCGGGCCAAATGGAGGTGACGGATGGGGCGACGGGATCCTGGCCGGAAACGCGCAGCTTTAGGCGGAGGCGTTGGCGGCGGGTGATGGAGAGCAGGTGATAGTTGAGTTCAAAGCGCGGTTCGATGGGGAAATTGTCGACGGCGGTGATGTCGGAGAGGAAGGAAAATTGACATTCGGGATCGGTGGATAGGAATTCGCAGATCCGGCGAAGCTTTTCAGCGCGAACAACCAGGGTGGTTTCGCCCAACGACTCGATCACTTCAGCCGTGGCGGTCGGGTCCCAAGATTGCAGTCTCGGGATAACCGACTGAACCGACCCAACCGATTCTGTTTTTGAGTCTTTCGATTCCAAGCGGATTCGATTCCCGGATGGCTCGCTCAGCGGAACCAGTTTAACGGGTCCAGTTGAACGCGCCCTTCTTCCAGAGGTAAATATAACCAGCCAGCAGAATGATAATGTAGAGCAGCATCTCCACAAAGCCAAAGAGCCGCAGGTCACGATAAATTAAAGCCCAGGGATACAAGAAAATGGCCTCGATATCGAAGAGCAAAAAGACGAGGCCGACGAGGTAAAACTGGACCGACAAGGGAGTGCGCGCGTCGCCAACGGGGCGGACGCCGCATTCGTAGGGCTGGTCCTTGGCGCGGCTTCTCTTGTGATTGCCGACCAGAACGGAGAGGGTCAAAATCGCGGCAGAAATGCCCGCGGCGAAGAGCAGCATGAGCAGAAGCGGCCCGAAAGTGTCGAGATAACCGCCGTTAGTCATTCTGCACGCGCTCTGATCCCTGTGTACCCAAATTCACGCGCTGAAATTCCCCACTGTTATAATAATGGCGCGATAGGCGACGGTCAAATGTAACAATGACAATGCCTTGCGGCTGGGGGCAAGCGCTAAGTCGGGCGTTGGGTGAATCAGCTAAAACGCTATGATTTTGACCGGAAATCCAAAATGGCCAAAGAAGCGAGTCTGAGTGGCGGGTTTAATACCGATATTCGCGCTGGGGGAAAGGTGTATCACATCCAGACGGAGAACCGGCCGAAGGCGCTTTCCATTGATACGGCTGTTTATGTGAAGGGGCACTTGGTCCATCACCAGAGCATGAGTTATGCGACGCCGGAAAATGTGGCGGGGCTGCAAGGGGAAGATTTGTTGTGGCGGGTGGAGGAGGAGCACGGCAGATTGTGGAGGCGATTCGGGACGGGGCGCTGGCGATGAATGTTCCGCAGGCGGAGGCCGCAGCCGCTGAGGAGAAGGCACACACGAATGCGGGGAAGCTGCAGCTTCATCTGCTGAACAAGACTTCGTGGATTTCTGGCGGCGACGCGGATTTGCAGATTGAGGTTCGCGGCGCGGATGGGAAGAGCACATTAGAAGGGGCAGAGCTGGAAGTTGTGGTGGAAGGCGGGAGCGCGCAGCGGCACAAAGCCAAGTCGGACGCCAAGGGTCACGCGCGGATTCGGTTTGGGCTTCCCAAGGGAGGCGCGACGCTTTTGCTGCGCGCAGTGCACCCATTGGGTAAGTGCGAAGTGCGATTTGCGTTAAGGGAGAAGGGCAAGAAAGCGGGCGATACGGGCCGGAAATGAAAATTAAGGTGAATGGCGAAGCGCAGGAAGTGCCCGAGAATTTGAACGTCAGTGAGTTGCTGGCGCATCTGAAGCTGAATGTGGCGCGGATCGCGATTGAGCGGAACTTGGGCGTGTTGCCGCGGCACAAATGGAATGAAACGGCGGTAGCAGCGGACGATTCGTATGAGATTGTGCAGTTGGTGGGCGGGGGATAAGATTTTTTAGGCAGGTTTCGGGCTGGTTTTAGCTGTGATTTTGGAGTGCTGCTGCGGTTTCCTTCCTGAAGTCCCTTGAATTAAATTCGAACTAAAAACCCTCAAGAAGATGGCCAAGTTTGTTTTTCTTGGTTTCAAGGTAGCCGCGGGAGCGGTGGCTCGTCTCGGGCTGGCAGGGAAGGCGTTCGGCTATGGTGATGCCGGCCCTTTCGAGCTGGCGGACTTTGTCGGGATTGTTGGAGAGCAGGCGGACTCGATCAACGTTGAGGAGTTTCAGGATTTTCGCTGAAAAGCCGTAGTCGCGGGAATCGGCGGCAAAGCCAAGCTTACGATTTGCCTGGACGGTATCGAGGCCGGCGTCCTGCAGCTCGTAAGCCTTGAGCTTATTGATCAGGCCGATGCCGCGGCCTTCCTGCGGGAGATAGAGCAGGATGCCGTATGGGGCGGCCGCAATTTTTTCGAGGGAATATTCGAGTTGCGCGCGGCAATCACAACGCTCGGAGGCCAGGACGTCGCCGGTCAGGCATTGGGAGTGAATTCGCAGGACGGGTATGTCATCGGCAAATGCTCCCAGGCTGCGGTTAACCAGGGCAACGGCGCTATCGGCGGAGGTTTTCCCTTCAAAACCGAGAATTTCGAATTCGCCGAAGCGGGAGGGGAGGGCGGCACGGGCGGCGAGATACACAGCGGCTCGTTTACCTGGGCGGGTTTTGGTAACTCGCTTTTTCGCGGAGCCTCGGGCTGTTTTGTTTGTTTTCTGCGTTTTTCGCTTGGCCATGAAGGTCCCAAATTATAGCAGTAAGGGCGGTTTCGCCTGCTTGGCCGCACGAGCCGAGCGGCCCGTAAATGTCACATTCGGCAGTGGGTTCCTTTGCATTGGCTCGTTTTTTGGCCCACAATGCGAGCATTCGCACTGTACCATCGCTAAACGCGGAGGTTCGAAACGCTAACGGCCGGCAAAGATCTGCTGTTCGCCCTGGTCTTGAAGGTGGGGTGGGCCGCTTCGCTGGCCGCGTTGCTGGTGCGTTTCGCGACCTTTCGCAAGATTCTCTTTAACGAAAATCGCGACTCGGATCAAAAGGTGCAGCTCCTGCTTTTCCTCACGCCGCCTCTGGCGATCGGTGTTTGGATGCGCATCCTGGGGTACCGATTCTTCGACATTACTCTGGAAGGTTCGTTTTTGATGGGGCTGCTGGGCGGCCGGGTAGTGGGCTTGTTGGGTGGGTCGCTGATCAGCTTGCCGGCATTCGGGAATCATGAATGGTTGTCGAGCCCCATGGCGGCGCTGACCGGTCTGTTTGCCGGAGTGATTCGGCAGGCCATGCCCGAGAAGGAAGACATCTGGAATTTCGGGCCGTTTCTATTTTTGAGTATTCCCAAGTCCATTTGGGATTTGGTGAGGAGGGCCAAGTTCAACTGGGCCATGCTGCCTTTGGGGGCGTGCGCGCTTTTTGAAATGGCGCACCTGGCGCTGGCGCGCTCGGTGCCTTCACGGTGGCTCTTCTCTTATGACACAGGAAACTGGCCTTTTGCGCTGCTGGTGATTTTGTCGGCGGTAATGTGCGTGGCCATGGTGATCAAGATATGGAACAACACGCGCATTGAGATGAACCTGGAACAGAATCAGCAGCTACTGCTACGCGCGCGCATGGAAGCGCTGACCAGCCAAATCAATCCACACTTTTTATTCAATACGCTCAATACAGTTTCGTCGCTGATTCGCTACGACCCGGACACGGCGCGCGGGGTGGTGCTGAAACTTTCCAATATTTTGAGGCGTCTGCTACGCAAGCATGAGACGTTCGTGCCACTACGCGATGAAATTCAATTTATCGACGATTACCTCGACATCGAAGTGGCTCGCTTTGGGCGCGACAAGCTGCAAATTCTTAAGGATATCGACGACCAGGCGCTGGACACCTTCGTGCCAAGCATGTTGCTGCAGCCGATGATCGAAAATGCCATCAAGCACGGTCTTTCGCCGAAGCTGGAAGGCGGACAGATCCATCTGCGCACGCGGCGGGTGGAGGGGCGGCTACTGATCGACGTCGAAGATAATGGCATGGGCATATCGGCGGATGAGCTTTCCGCCGTTTACGCGAAGGGAATTGGGATCAGCAACGTTCACGAGCGATTGCGGCTGCTCTATGGCGATCATTTTCGCATGGATATCCAGAGCCGGCTGGGCGAAGGGACGCAGATTCACATCGAAATCCCAGATTTGGCATCAGAGCTAACGGTGGCAGGGTAGTAGCATCAAACGAATCGTAGCGGGAAATGGAAGCTAGCTTCGCAGAGAGCTGACCGAGACGCAGGCGACTCCGGCGGAGGCGAAAGAGGACGATGTTCGGACAAGTCAATCAACCTGCAGCAGACGGGGCAACAACCGAACGGGCGGTGGCCAAGGCGGAAAGGGAGCCCGAAGGCTACTCAGCGATAGTGCTGGTGATCCTGCTGATCCTGGTTTCGTTGTTCATGGTTCTGTACGGGATGCAAACCTCGGTGGCTTTCAATGCCAGGCGGTGGCAGCAGCAGGATCCGGGCCTGGCGGCGGTGCCGCAAACGCTGAATGTTCCGGCGGTGGACAAGCCGACCGGCACGCCTCTGGAGTTTTACAATTATCAGTGCATGGCCCCGTGGAAAGGGCCCGCGAAGCTGGATGACAAGGGCGACTACGTCGAGGAGGCCTTTCCTGACGGGCCCAAGATGCGCATTTATTCGCCGGAAACGCAGGCCAATTCGCTGGAAGTCTTCAAGGGCACCGATCCCGCGGCGCAGGAGCGAATCACGCACCTTTTCGGCGGGCATCCCTTCGATTCGAATTACGACCTTTACGCCGCGGTTTACAACGCCACGCCCGGGCAGCTCTCTTCTTTTATGTCGCGGCAGGAAGCCGAGCGCGTGAATACTTTGTTGCTATGGAAGGCAAATTTCGATAATCAACTTTCCGGCGGGACTTTCCGCTTCGAAGCGAACGACCTTCGCGGCTTTCAATTTGGCGATCCAGGCGCGTCGAGAGCGGTAATGCTACGCGCCTTCAACAATCGCGACCGGCAGTTCCAGATTTTATTCGTTATGCCGCAGAGCGTCACCGACAAGCTCACTCAAGGCGACATCAATCAGGTGATCGCCACGCTAAAGCCCATTCCCCTGCCGGGCCAGTAGCACACCAGCAAATCGGCGAAAGACCAATTGACTGGGAAGAAGTGCGTTCAGGGAGGGCTATTTGCCGGTTGCAGCTTGCAATGACTGCCCACTGATCTCCCGATAATAGGCTTCGTACTGGGGAATCACGTCGTTGGAGCAGTAGTTCTTTCGCGCGTTGATGCGAGCCATCTTGCCCATCTCGCGTCCGCGATCGGGGCGGGTCAAAATTTCAATGGCATATTTCGAAGCGGTCTCTACGTCGCGCGGCGGAGCGAGATATCCATCGACGCCGTGAGTGATAACCTCCGGCAGGCCGCCAACGTCGCTAGCGACTACCGGAACTTCACACGCCATCGCCTCCAGCGCGGCGAGACCAAAGGATTCGAGGTCGCTGGGCAACAGGAACAGATCCGCAACACACAACTTTTGCTCCACATGATCCTGCTTACCTAGAAAGATAACGTCCTTATTCAACTTCTTTTTCCGCACCAGATACTCTGCAGCTCCGCGGTCCGGGCCATCGCCAACCATCACCAGCTTGGCGGGAAGCTTTTCACGCACCTGCGCGAAGATCTCAACCACATCGGTGACGCGCTTGACCGGCCGGAAATTGGAAAGGTGCATCAGGATGGGCTCGCCATTGGGCGCCCATTTCGTGCGAAGCGGCGATGTCTCACAGCGGCAATAGAGGTCGCAATTCACGAAATTGGGAATCACGTTGATGGGGCGGCGAATTTCGAATTCCTTTACGGTACGATCTTTCAAATATTTTGAAATAGCGGTGACGCCATCGCTCTGCTCGATGGAATAGCGGGTGATGGGCAGGTAGCTGCGGTCGTTTCCGACGACGGTGATGTCCGTGCCATGGAGCGTGGTGATAACCGGCAATTTGCGAGGCGCGGCCATGGATCGCGCGAGAATGGCGCTTACCGAATGTGGGATGGCGTAATGAACGTGAAGAATGTCGAGCTTGGAGCCCTCCGCGACTTCGAACATTTTGGTAGCGAGGGCCAGAGTGTAGGGCGGGTGGTCGAAAAGTGGATACGAGGTGACTTCCACTTCGTGGAAGAAGATGTTCTCGCCCGTGGCGTTCAAGCGGATGGGCATGGCGTAGCTGATGAAGTGGATTTCGTGGCCGCGCGCGGCGAGCTCGATGCCCAGCTCGGTAGCTACGACTCCCGAGCCGCCATAAGTCGGATAGCAAGTTATTCCGATTTTCATCTGAGGTTAGGTGACGAGCTATTTCTCCAGTGGGCCATTAAGTTTCGCTGATCGCGTAGCTGGTCGCCGAACTGGTCGCCTCATTGATCGTCTTGATTAGACGCAGAGGGAAGGGAAACGATGCGCCGGATGGGCTCGAAACGAGGCGGTGCCGAGGCCCGAAAACAAGAAGTGACAATTTGTGACGATAGTTGTGGCGCTATGTTTGGACGCTTTTGAAGCCTACGCCTACTGGTGGCCGTTCCCGTTGCCGCCGTGGGATGCTTCGTCGCCGTCTTTATACAGGTACTTGATGCAGTGCTTATAAATTAGAAGGTTAGGGCTGCCGAAACGGGTCAGTTTGATGCAGTCCTTGTCATACCACTCCACAGTGCCACGCAACGTTTCGCCATCGGTTAAAACCACTGCGACTGGCGTTCGCGACTGCATCTGCTTCACGTAATAAAAGCTTTCGGCGGCGGTTTGCTCAGGAGGAGCCGGCTTTTTTCGAGGCTGACCACCTTGCTGAGCAGGCCGCGAATTCCCGCTCGCACGTTCGCGCTGAGGAGGATATTGCTCCTTAACTTCGGTCAAGGAGGTGCGGAAGAGCTTCCGATTTACCATCTCAACTCCAGGTTGTTCATTCATGAGGCTTACACATGAGACTGAAAGCGCATTTAGCGGGTTTCAGGCAATTTTCAAATAAATGGGTGCAGGCCTAACCGGCTAGCGGGTGCCCATGGCGATGGAAACAGCATCCAGGCCAAGCTGGCGGCTGACGTTTCGGCTCAATCTGCTGTGCAATTGATCCAGGCTTTCAACGGTTCGCGTAGCCCACGACAGGTCGACTTTTTTGCTGAGGGCTTCCAGCTCTTTTCTTAGATCGGGATTACGAGGTCGCGAAACTTTGGCCTGAATGGAAAACTCAAGCAGGTCTGCCACGAGACTATAGAACAGCTCCAAAATGTTTTCAAACGATTCCTTCTCCTGCTTGGCGAGCTGCGCGGTGGCTTGAAAAATATCGGAATAACTTTTCCCTTCGATAGAGCCGCGAATCAATCGCAAAGCCTCGCCGCGAATGCGGGTCGACTCCTGAAGATCGATGGTGAGAGCGACGCCGGGGCTGCCTTCCGAGATTTGCGCGGCCAGAGTGCGCTCGGCGGGCTTCATTTTGGTGCGGTGGGCGAGGAATTTCTCAATCTGCTCTTCGGGGACAGGCCCAAAATGAAACTGCAGGCAGCGGGATCGAATGGTGATGGGCAGGGAATCGGGCCGAGGGGCAAGGAGAATGAGGGTTGCCGATTCGGGCGGCTCTTCGAGAATTTTTAGGAATAGATCGGCATCGTTCCAGCGCATGGTATTCGCGCCGTCGAGAATAAAGACACGCCGACGGCCGGTGGGCTTGAAATTTGCGGCGCGCTGCACGGCGCGGAGCTGGCCAACGCGAATCATAGGGCGGGCGACGGGCGTGTGCAGGCGGACCGGGTCGGGCACGAGCGCCCAAACGTCCGGATGAGTTTCGAGGATCAGGGGAACTCGCTCGACGGTCGCGGCGTCGGCGCTCTCCCCGCGCTCACGCAGGCCCGCTTCGACGAGTGTCTCGATATTTTCGAGGCGCGAGATGCGCTGGCAGTGCGCGCATTCGCCGCAAAAGTCATCCTGAAGGCGTTCGCAATTGGCGGCTTGGGCGAACATCCGCGCCAGAGTGAATTTGCCCACGCCGCGCGGGCCGGTGAAGAGGATCGCACTCGGCACGCGGTCGCGTAGCAACATGGAGCGCAAGGCCTGCACGATGCGCTCGTTGCCTAAAAACTGGTCGAAGCCGGATTCTTTCTTGTTGGCCACTATGGGTTATGGGTGCGCTGCGTCGATACAGATTGGGTTTCGGCGTCGCGCCAGCTGCCTAGAAGTTTTGATTCGAGTTGCGAGTAAACGTCGCGAAAAATTTCGTCTGGGGCGCGGAGTTGGTCGCGATTTTGGCCAGCGCCGAGACAGTTGATCGTTATCCAGTGAGGCTGTTTGGCGAGCTCGGTGTAAACGCCCGAGGCAGCGGTGAGGTGCGCGAGGTCGGCTTCGTGCAGGTCCTTCGATTTTGCAGTGTAGTCGCGGGCGCCTTTTTTCTCGATCAGGTTATGCGCCTGGGCGGCGGGAACTTGGAGGTAGATCACCGCGTCCTCCTTGGGCAGGCCGTAGATTTCGTATTCGAGGCGGGTGAGCCAGTGCATAAACTCCTCGCGCTTTTCTGTCGGCACGCGGGCGCCCTGATGGGCGAGATTGGAGGCGATGTAGCGGTCGGCAAGCAGAATTTTGCCGGCGGCGAGGGTGGCTTCGAGTTTCGATTTGGATTCGAGTCGGTCGCCCGCGTAGAGCAGGGCGGAGAAGTGGGGGTCTACGGCTGCGAGGGCGCCAAATTTTCCGTTGAGGTAGTCGGCGATCAGATGCCCGAAGAAACCCTGATATTGCGGGAAGTCGATGCGTTCGTGAGGGACGCCGCGTTTGGTCAATTCGGCCGAGAGCAGTTCAAGCTGGGTGCGCTTGCCGGAGCCGTCGATCCCTTCAAAGGCAATGAATTTTCCGCGTGGCGACATTGAAGGGCAAAGTCTAGCATACGGTTCTTGTTGCTGTGATTTGTGCTGCGCTCCCGCTGCTGCCGAATGCGATTTCGCGCCGTGTTAGAATTTGCGCGAAATGCGGAATTTCAACGTCGCCACAAATATTGGGCCGAACCTGAAGCGCGTGCAGGAGCAAGTCGCCGCCGCGGCTCACCGCGCGGGCCGCAGGGTCGAGGAGATTACGCTGATTGCGGTCTCGAAGACGTTTGGGGCGGAGGCGATTCGGGATGCATACGCGCTGGGGCTGCGCGATTTTGGCGAGAATCGCGTGCAGGAGTGGGATAGCAAGCGCGCGGGCTGCGAAAGGCTCCCGGCGCGGTGGCATTTGATCGGCCATTTGCAGAGCAACAAGGCGCGCAGGGCCGCGCAGATTTTCGATTCGGTCGATTCGGTGGATAGTTTGGCGCTGGCGCAGAAGTTGAGCGCCGCAATCGCCGATTCGACTGCCGGGTCGGCAGGACGCACGCTGGACGTGCTGATTGAGGTTCAACTGGCGCCAGAGGAGTCGAAGAGCGGCGTCGTTGAGGCGGAACTACCCGCGCTGGCTGAGGGAATCCTGGCACTCCCTGGCCTGAGGTTGCGCGGGCTGATGGCGATTCCGCCGTTTTTGGAGCGCGCTGAAGACGTTCGCAAGTATTTTCGAAAGTTGCGCGAGCTGCGAGATTCGTTGCGTTCGCGTTTTGCCAGCCGCGCCGGTGCGGGCGGCGAGAGCGAGGCGTTTTCTGAGTTGTCCATGGGGATGAGTCACGACTTCGAAGTGGCCATCGAAGAAGGCGCAACGCAGATTCGAATCGGCACCGCGATTTTTGGCGCGCGCCCGCCGGTTTGAAGAACGCGCCACTCACTGATAGAATGCCCGGCGTCCCTGCACGGACCCCGCTCACGGGGCCCAAGAATCGGTGTCCAGATATGCCCGACATAAAAGCAATTCAGAAAGCGTTGCGGGATAACCGCATCGACGGCTGGCTTTTTTACGATCATCACCGGCGCGACCCGATCGCCGTGCATATCCTGGAGCTGCCCGCGACCTGCTTGGTGACGCGGCGGTGGTTCTATTTCATTCCCGCGAAGGGTGATCCGCGCAAGTTGGTGCACCGCATCGAGGCGGGCATGCTGGATAAGCTGCCCGGCGAAAAGCTGGAGTACTCGAGTTGGGAAGAGCTGCACAAATCCTTGAAGAAATTGATGAGGGGATCGAAGACCGTGGCGATGAACTATTCGCCGCTGAACAATATTCCGTATATCGGGCTGGTCGACGCGGGAACGGTCGAGCTGATCCGCAAGCTGGGCAAGAAGGTGGTTAGCTCGGCAGATTTGGTGCAGCAATTTGAGGCGGTTTGGACAGACGAGCAGCTCGAGACGCATCTGGAGGCCGGGCGCCGGATCGACCGGATCATACAAGGGTGCGTTCGCGCGCGCGGGAGATTTCGTCCGCGACGGCAAAACGCTCACCGAATACGATTTGGCGCAATGGATTCTGGAGCAATTTGAGGCTAGCAATCTTGAAACGCCCAGCGGGCCGGTGGCTGCCGTGCCGCCGAACAATGGAAATCCGCATTATGAGCCGGGTCCGGAGGGTTCTTTGCGGATTCGTGCGGGCGACCTGTTATTGCTCGACGTGTGGGGCAAGCTGAAGAAGCCGAATAGCGTTTTTTATGATGTTACGTGGATTGGGTTTCTGGGCAGCCAGGTTCCCGAGCAGTACCGGCGCGTCTTTGCAATCGTGAAGGGGACGCGGGACCGGGCGGTGCAGTTTGTGAAGGAGTCAGTCGCGGCGGGGAAGAAAATTCACGGCTGGGAAGTGGATAAAGTCGCGCGCGATTTCATGAAGAAGAACGGCCACGCGAAAGACTTTGTGCACCGAACGGGTCATAGCATCGGGATCGAAATCCATGGAAATGGCGCCAACATGGATGGCCTGGAATCCAAGGACGACCGTATGGTGATCCCGCGCACCTGTTTTTCGATCGAGCCAGGCATTTATCTGAAGGCATTTGGGATTCGCAGTGAAGTAAATATGTACGTAGGCGAGCACGAAGCACGGGTAACCGGCAACGTGCAGGAACAAATTATTCCAATTCTTGCGTAGGTTGCTGTCAGTAACGGCCAAGGCCCCTTGGTCGGGCGGACATCCCTTACGGAATTGTACGGAGTTTACCGAGTGGTATTAACATGGTATTAACGGTCGAGGAAACCCCAGGATCGGGTATAGGCGCGGGCGCAGGTCCAGATGGGGGATCGCCCTCGGGAGCCTGGATTGTCTCGCGAGCGTTGATTGGCGGGGCGGCATGGCTGGTTCCGGGCTTAGGTCACTTCTTGCTTCGCCGGTGGGTGCGCGGGGTGGTGCTTTTTGTCGGCGTGGGCGCCCTAGCCGTGATCGGGGCGAAATTGCGCGGGGTTTTGTTTCCTATTCATTTGACGGGCTTTAGGTCAGATCCGCTGACCTTCCTGGGATCTTTGGGTGATCTAGGCTCGGGGGTTTTCTATTGGGTAGTGCGGTCGATGGAAAAGGCGGGACCAGACGTTTCCAGGGCCATCGGGGACTACGGAACCCGTTTCATTGCCGCCGCTGGCGTGGCGAATTATCTGTGCGTTGCTGATGCTTTGGAAATTGCCTTGGGAAGAAAAGACTGACTGGAGCGTCCCATATGGCTCCCCATCTTGGTTTGCTGTTCGTCTTCGCGCTGCTGCTGTCGAGCATTCTCGCCGCTTTGCTGCAGGCAAGCCTCAATAAGCGTATCCGCTATGGCGTGCGCGCCTTCTTTCTCTTCATCGGCCTGGGATTTGTGATTGCCTGGCTGATGTTCCCCTTCTCACGATAATCACCGGATCCTGCTGATTCCCTCACAAAACCATTGACAGGGAAGCCGTCTTTTAATACTGTGCGAAAAATCGCACAATCGTGTCCGCTACGACACTATTCGTTTTCGGCATGGCGGAGGGGTTCCCTTATGAAAATCCGCGTAATCGTTCCCATTTGTCATTCGACCTTCAACGACGAAGCCTTGCGTGAGTTCAAGCAGTACGCCGCTACGGAGACCCAGGTTTCGGTCGCCAACATCGCGCAGGGGCCCAGATCGATTGAGAGCGAATACGAGGAGGCCATGTCTGTGCCGGGGATTGTGGCTTTGGCGCAGGCGGCCGAGAAAGACGGATGCGACGCGGTGATTTCCGACTGCTTTGGCGATCCGGGCGTGAGGGCATCGCGAGAGGTGGTGGATATACCGGTGATTGGGCCGGCGGAAGCGTCGTTTCTGCTGGCGGCGTCGCTGGGGCATCGATTTTCGGTGGTGACGGTGCTGAAAAGCGTTATTCCGATGATCGATCATCTAGTCGAGGTTGCGGGCGTGCATTCGCGGCTTGCGTCGATTCGGACGATCGACATTCCGGTACTGGGATTGAGCGACATCGAGGCTATGAAGGCTGGCCTTTATCGCGAAATGCTAGCGGCGATCGAAGAGGACGGGGCGCACGTGCTGGTCCTGGGGTGCACCGGCATGATGGGAGTCGCTGAGGATTTGCAGGCTCGCTTGCACAAGGCCGGGATGGAAGTTCCGGTGGTAAGTCCGACAGCCGCGGCCATGCGGCTGGCGGAAACGATGGTGCGCCTCGGGCTGAAGCAGAGCCGGCTGACCTATTCGAGGCCCAAAGATACGGCGTTGTGCGCAGTCGCGCAGTAAATCACGGCGGCGCGGGGCACTCAATGCAAAAAGTTTTCAGACGAGGGCTGCCGTGCTGCAACTGACGGTCGATAAACAAACGGTGATCCCGGTGCATGAGCAGATCAAGAACCAGATCCGGCTCGCCCTGGCCATTGGCGAGTTGAAGCCCGGAGACTATTTGCCGTCGATTCGGCGGGCGGACAGCAAGCTTCACGTGGGATTGGCCACGATACGACGCGCTTACGAAGAATTGGCGGATGCGGGAATCGTTACTTTAGAGCGCGGGCGCGGCGCATTCGTCAGCGAGGACGCGTCGACCGCTGCCGCCGACTCGCCCATCGAGCAGTTCGAAGGAATTTTTCAGTTTCTTAGCAGCGACTTGAAAAAACGCAAGCTCGTTCCATCGGCATTTGCGCGATTTTTGTTCAGCCGAATGCTGCAGACCGAGCAGAAGCGGCCTTCGATCGTAATCATCGAGGAAAGCAGGACGCTGACGAACGATTACGTGGAACAGCTTGGAGAAGCGTGGCAGTTGCCGGTTGCGGGAATGACCGTGGCGGAGCTCAAGGCTGCCAACGCGGAAAAACGCGATGGCGTTTCGTGCCTGCTCACGGACTACTACGTGCAGGGCCTGGTGAAGAGCATTTTGCATCACCGGTCACCGCTGCTGATTCCGCTGGACGTGGAAATTCACCCGGTGATGAATGCCGACCTCGGCGCTTTGAGCCGGGATGCGCGAGTCGCGCTGGTGCTTGAAAATTCGGAGTATGACCGCAAGGCTGCCTATATCGGCAGCATGTTCGAAAAGGCCTTCCAGAATAAGCATCTGCAATTTGAAACCTTGCGCGAGAGCGAAATCGTGCTGCCCAAACTGCTGGGCGACAAGAAGTATGCGCGTGTTTACGTTGGAAACCGGATTTGGGACGACCTGGACGCCGTGACCAGAGGGCATCGGCGCATCCGCCGGCCGCGTTTCCGGATTACGGACGAATGCATGAAACGAGCTTGGGGCTTGATCGGGGTCATCTGAACTTCGGAGGGGGAAACATGTTGCAACAGAAAAGCCGGGGAAAATTTTGGCAATACACGCTGGCGCTCATTGCCGGACTACTGCTCATCGCTCAAATCGCCGCGGCGCAGACCGGCACGGCATCGATTAGCGGGACATTCACCGATCCAAATGGCGCGGTTGTTCCGGGAGCCAAGCTGACCATCACCGAGGTGGATACCGGTCAGCAATTCGTATTCACCACGGACGCGGCCGGCGTCTATGTGGCTCCTACGCTGTCGCCGGGCAATTACGAGTTGCGCGCACAGGCAACTGGATTCGTGACCGAAGTGCGCAAGGGAATTGTCCTCACCGTGGCGCAACAGGCGCAAATCAATTTTGCGCTGAAGATTGGCAGCGTATCGCAGGAAGTGACGGTCGAAGGCGGCGCGCCACTGCTTGAGACGGTGACTGCCGCAGTCAGCGGCGTGGTCACCGAAGATCAGATGGAAGGCTTGCCCTTGAACGGCCGGGATATTTCGCAGCTTGTATTGCTCCAGCCGGGCGTGAGTATGACTCCCAGCGCCGGGCCAAGTCCTTTTCAAAAGGGAGGCTTCGCGAAATTTTCCGTGAACGGGCAACGTTCCACGTCAACGAACTACACCATCGATGGAATGGACGCCAACGATCCCGACTATGCGCTTTCACCAGGCGGCGTTTCCGGTGAATTGTTGGGTGTGGATGGAATCAAGGAATTTCGCGTTTTCACCAACGATTACAACGCGGAATACGGCCGCAATGCGGGCGCGATCGTCGAAATGGTGACCAAGAGCGGAAGCAATACGCTGCATGGCTCGGTCTTCGAATTTCTGCGCAATTCGGCGCTCGATGCGAAGAACTTTTTTGATCTTGCGAATGAGCCCATCCCCGCTTTCGCCCGAAATCAATTCGGGGCCAGCGTCGGCGGGCCGATCAAGCACGACAAAACTTTCTTCTTTATGAATTATGAAGGCTTCCGAGAGAGCGAAGGCCTGACCACAAACGCCACAGTTCCGGACGCGCTGGCCCTGCAGGGTTTGTTGCCTCCCGCCGGAGCAACGAACAACAACGGCTGCAACTCGGCGAACCAAAGCGGATGCGTAGTTGTGCCGATCAATCCCGAAGTGACGCCGTTTTTGAAATTGTTTCCTGCGCCGAATGGGCAGGATTTCGGCAATGGAACGGCGCAGCTCACCAGCTCGGAAAAGCGCAAGACCCGCGAAGACTACGGCATGATTCGCCTGGATCACACTTTTTCAAACGATCACAGCGTCTTCGCTCGCTACATTATCGACGATAGTCACGCTCTGGTGCCGTACCTGAACACGGTCACGCCCGGCTTTCCCGGATTTAACGACAGCCGCAACCAATACTTCACGGTGCAAGATCAGAGGCTCTTTGGCTCGAATTGGGTGAATCAGGCTTCGTTTGGGTTTAACCGGACGACCTACGATTCAACTCTTCCGAATTTGTATCCGAGCCTTTCCATTTCGTTGGTTCCAAATCGCCCAGTGGGCACTCTTGCACTGGCTGGTCTGAGCCCGGTCGGCAATAACTTGATTTATCCGCTGGCCGATTTTTCCAATGTTTTTCAGTTGGATGACAACGTTTCGTTTACCAAGGGGCATCACGCGTTTCGATTTGGCGGGGAATTCCGCCGGACGCAAATCAACGGGCCCTTCGATCTTTTCGTGAACGGCGAATACGCCTACCAGGATCTCTCCGCATTCGGGGTACCGTCGAGCACGAACAATCCGTCGATTGAGAATTTCCTCAAGGGCATTCCGCTGGTCTACGTAGGCGTAACGCCGGCTGGATCGAATTCAGACCGCGGCTACCGGCAAATTTCACTCGCCGGCTACGTGCAGGACGACTGGAGCGTTTCGAACAAGCTGAGTGTGAATTTGGGGCTTCGGTATGAGTTCAACTCCAACCCCACCGAGGTGCAGGGCAAGGAATCAAATATCGTCAACGTGCTGACCGACAAGTCGGTGGAAGTGGGCAAGCTGATCAATTCAACGCCGAAGGATCTGTTCGCGCCCCGATTCGGATTTGCTTACAAGCTCGGATCGGACAACAAGACGGTGGTCCGTGGCGGGTTCGGGCTTTTCTACGATCAAATCTGGGGAAACATTTATGGGAACGTACGTTCGTTGCCGCCGTTTTATCAAGCAGTCGAAAACATTTTCCCGACTTTCCTAAATCCAACCGTCGCCGCGGTGAGTGGCACGACCGCGAATGCGACGCTGACCTATTTCCCGAAGTGGCCGCAAGTAATGCAATACAACCTGAACGTTCAGCGTGAGCTGGGTGGCCATTCCGTGTTGACTGTCGGCTACATCGGCACGCGCGGAAATCACCTGGGCCGCCTGGGCGAGAACAATCCCGACGATTTGGCGGGTAACCGGTTGAATCCAGCCTTTGGATCGATCGAGCGGTATGTGACCGACGCGCAATCGTTCTACAACGCATTGCAGGTGACCTTCGAGCATCGCTTCAGTCATGGATTTACCGGGCAGGTTAACTACGATTACGCCCATGCGATTGACGATGCATCGGGCTACAACCCGAGCGATGCTGTGAACGACGCAGGGGCTTCGCAGAATCTCTTCGATCGCAAGGCGGACCGGGGCCGCTCGGGCTTCGATATTCGCCACAACGTGACGCTGAACTTCCTATACGACCTGCCATTTGGTCCGGGCAAAGCTTTCGCGGGCGACACGACCGGTTTCGCGGCCAGGGCAATCGGAGGCTGGCAGCTCTCGGGAATCGGCACGTTCCATAGCAACGTACCGTTCACGCCGGTGCTGGGCTTCGACAACGCGGGCACGCAGTCCATCGTGAACGGGCAGAGGCCGAATATTATAGGCAATCCCTATTCCGGGAGCTGCCCGAACGGATCGCCAGTGGGAACAATCAACTGCTGGTTCAATCCAGCGGCGTTTGCAGTGCCAGCCGCGGGAACCTTCGGCGATGCGGGACGAAACATCCTTGCCGGGCCCGATTTTGCCGAGTTTGATTTCGCGATCATCAAGAACACCAGGCTGACGGAGAGAACGGGCCTCGAGTTCCGCGCTGAATTTTTCAACATAGCGAATCACCCGAACTTTGCGGTGCCGACGAATACTGTCGGCCCCAACGGATCGGGAGGGAACGGCGACGCTGTTTTTGTGCCTACAGCTGGTGAAATTTTCAGCACGGTGGGATCGTCGCGGCAAATTCAGTTCGGGTTGCGGCTGACTTTTTAACCGGTTGCGGGCTGAGCGGAAGAGGCGAAAGGAATTTTGAAAATGAGAACTCGGCTGAATGTGCAGGATGTCGAGGACGCCGCGGTAGGCGGGGCGGTTCTCGGCACGGGCGGAGGCGGGGATCCGTACATTGGGAAGTTGATGGCCCAGCGGGCCATCGAGGAGTACGGATCGCCGGAAATGATTCCGCTGAAGGACATTCCCGACAACAAATACATCATGATCGCCGCGGGAATTGGCGCGCCCACGGTGCTGGTCGAGAAAATTCTGCGAGGCGACGAAGCGGTTACGGTTTTCAAAGCGCTACAGAATTATCTTGGCAAGAAAGCGTTCGCGGTGATGTCGGCGGAAGTGGGTGGAGTGAACGGCACAATTCCCATTGCGGTCGCCGCGCGGTTGAAAATTCCTGTGGTTGACGCCGATTGCATGGGACGCGCGTTTCCCGAGGTGCAGTTGGTGATCCCCCATTTGTATGGCGTGCCCGCTACGCCGCTGATCATCGCGGATGAAAAGGGCAATAGCGCGGTGCTTTCCACGATCAACAACGAGTGGACTGAAAATATCGCCCGAGCCATTTCCTCGAAGATGGGCGGCATGGCCTTGATGGCACTTTATACGATGGACGGCAAGACGGCTAAGAAGGCCACTTTGCCGGACATGCTGAGCTTCACCATAAAGATCGGCAGGACGCTGCGGGATGCGCGAGCGCGAAAGCTCGACATTCTTGCTGAGTTGCTGAAGGTGACCAAGGGCGTCTGTTTATTCAGAGGAAAAATCATTGATCTGGACCGCCGCACAGACAAGGGCCACGTGCGCGGCGAGGTGATTATTCAGGGTTCCGACGATTTCGGCGGGCAAACTCTGAACATGCAATTCCAGAACGAAAATTTGGTGGCGCGGAGCGGCGAGAAAATTCTGGCTACCGTGCCGGACCTGATTACTGTGCTCGATCAGGATACTTCGTTTCCGATTACCACGGAAAATTTGAAGTACGGGCTGCGAGTTACGGTGATCGGCATCCCGTGCCACAAGAAGTGGCGCACGCCCGCGGGCATTCAGCTCGCCGGACCGCATCATTTTGGCTATGACGTGCCTTACCAGCCCATTGCCGTCAATGGAGGCGCGAGAGGCGGGACGAGGGGCGGGGCAAAGGGAGCGGCGAGGAGAGTCCATGCATCATAGGCTCGGAATTGACGTCGGCGGTACGCATACGGATGCGGTAATTCTCGACGAGAAGAATCACCTTGTCGCCAAGACCAAGGCACGAACCACGCCCGACGTGAGTTCGGGGATCGTGCAGGCGCTGAAGCAAATTTTGGCGCAGCCGCAAGTGAAGCGCGAATCGATTACCTCGGCGATGCTGGGCACGACGCATTGCACCAACGCGATCACCGAGCGCAAGCACCTGAGCACAGTTGGGGTAATTCGGCTCGGCGCGCCGGCCACGCTGTCGATCCCACCGCTTTATTCCTGGCCCAAGGATTTGCAGGCGCACATCGCCAAGAAAATCTTCATTTTGCACGGCGGGCACGAGTATGACGGCCGCGAAATCGCGGTGTTCGATGAAAAGGAAATCGCGAAAGTCGTGAGGGAATTGAAGGGCAAGGTCGAGTCGGTGGCGATTACCGGCGTTTTCTCGCCAGTGAATCCCAAGCATGAAGAGGCGCTGGCTGAGCGGCTGAGAAAAGAATTGGGAGACGGCATTTCGATCACCGTTTCGCATGAAATTGGCAGCATTGGATTGCTGGAGCGCGAAAACGCGACGGTGCTGAATTCCGCGCTGATGAAGACGGCGCAGATCGCGTTCACGGGTTTTCTTGCAGCGATGAAGGACCAGGGCATTCATGCGCAACTTTTCCTGGGGCAGAACGACGGGACGCTAATGTCGGTGGAATATGCATTGAAGTATCCGATTCTGACGATCGCCTCGGGGCCGTCGAATAGCTTGCGGGGCGGCGCATTTTTATCGGGCTTGAAGGATGCGATTGTGGTCGATGTGGGCGGGACCACGACGGACGTGGGCGTTCTGGTGGGCGGATTCCCGCGTGAATCCGCGCTGGCGGTGGAAATTGGCGGCGTGCGCACCAATTTTCGAATGCCGGATTTGATCTCGATTGGCTTGGGCGGCGGGAGTCTAGTGCGCAGCGACAACGGGCGCGTGAGAGTCGGGCCGGACAGCGTCGGATACCGCCTCGAAGAAGAGGGAATTGTATTTGGCGGCAAGACTTTCACCGCGACGGACGTTGCCGTGGCGATTGGCCGCGCGAAGCTGGGCGATGCGAAGAAACTGCCGAAGTCGGCGATTGCCGCAGCGCCCAGAGCGGACAAGGAAATTCAGGAGATGGTTGAGCGCTGCATTGACCAGCTGAAGTTGAGCGCAGCGCCGGTGCCGGTCGTGTTGGTGGGCGGGGGAAGTATTTTGCTACCGGACAAGATTGAAGGCGCGTCGAAGATTCACCGGCCGGCGGATTTTGATGTGGCCAACGCGATTGGAGTGGCGATCGCGCCGGTTAGCGCGCAAATCGACCGGGTGTTTTCGTACGAGGAATTTACACGGGACCGGGCCCTTTCGATTGCCAAGGCGCAGCTCATCGACAAGACGAGGGCGGCAGGCGCAGACCCGGAAAAAATCGAGATTGTGGAGCTCGAGGAAATTGCCATGGGTTATTTGCCGGGGACCGCGGTGCGCATCAAGGCCAAGGCTGCTGGGCCGCTCGCGCAAGGGCATGTGGCGGCGCAGGCACCGTCTGCGTAGTTCGTTTCTCTCGTACTGATTTTGATCTGATACCTATTTTGCTTTTCGCGGTGATTGGTTTTGCCCTGGGTTAGGAGATTCGATGCGATCCATCTTCATGGAGAAGCTTAACTGGCGTGAAGTGAAAAAGGCCATGCAGGAAGGCGTGGACACGGTGGTGTTCGCAGTGGGCTCGACCGAGCAGCACGGACCGCATCTTCCGCTGGCGTGCGACACGCTGATTGGCGAGTCGCTCGCGGAGCTGGTAGCGAAGCGGCTGGGAAACGCATTTGTAGCGCCAGCAGTACGCGTGGGCTGTTCGCAGCACCACATGACCTTTGCGGGAACGATCAGCATCGAGCCCCCGGTCCTACAGGAAATTCTGCTGAGCTATTTGCAGACGCTTTTCCAGCACGGATTTGCGCGTGTGGTCATGATTCCGAGCCACGGCGGCAATTTTGCGACGGTGGGTGAAGTGGCGCGGATCGGGCGCGAGAAATGGCCGAATAAGCAGGTCATCACCTTTGCGGATTTGACCTTGCTCATTAATGCGAGCTTCAAAGTGTCCGCCGAGGATGGCGTTTCGAATGGCGCCGCGGGTGTCCATGCGGGAGAGGTTGAAACTTCGATTTTGTTGCTGCGGCATCCGGACTTGGTGGATATGAGCCGCGCTGAAGAAGGTTATACCGGCGAATTTACGCCAATTATTCCGGACCTGATGAAGCACGGTATCGCGCGAGTTTCCCCGAATGGCGTGCTGGGCGATCCGCGCAAGGCCAATGCTGAACGCGGCAAGCGTTACCTTGAGGCTTGGGTCGACTTGATCATCGCCGAAGTTGAGCGGGTCCACGCAGTGGCGTAGCGCCGCTTTCGTGGCTCGGTCCGCTCGCGTGAGCTGGCTGCCATTGAAAGCGTTCGCTGTTAGACTCTGAATCGTCCATCGACCGATGAACGAAACTCCCACCACGCCCATCACTCCGGCTACAAAGCCACAATTGCTGGCGGATGATTTTGCGCTGGAGCGCGTACCAACCCAGGACCGCAAGCCGATGCGGGTGGTGTTGTGGATCGAATTGGGCATTGTCACTGCCATGTCCGAGTTTGTGGTGGCCTCAGCACTGGGCTACGGCATGACCTTCTGGGAAGCCTTTCTCGCGACGTGCATTGGCACGGGGCTGCTGCTCGCGATCAGCGTTCTAACGGGAATTGCCGGGGAGAATGAAGGACTGCCGTCGGGTTTACTGGCGCGCTGGTGCGGCTTTGGGCGTTACGGTTCGTGCCTGATCAGTTTGGTGGTGGTGATTGGGTGCACCGGCTGGTTTGGCGTACAGAATGCGATTTGCGCGGTGGCGATTAGCCGGGCGACGCATGGATTCTTGAATTTCGCGGCGGCTTCGGCGCTGACCGGCGGGATCCTGATCGTCATCGCCACGCTGGGCATCCACTGGATATCGAAGACCGCCAGTATCGTGGTGCCGATTTTTCTGGCGCTCGTGATTTACGGAACGTATCACGTCCTGGCGAGCGCTTCACTCAGCGAGATTGTGCGAATGCCCGCGCCCGGCCCGCATCTTTCGATTTTCACGGGCGCGAGCATGGTGGCGGGCGGGATGATGATCGGCGCGGTGATCGCGCCGGACTTCACGCGATACTGCCGCACGCGCGGCGACGTGCTCTGGGTGATGCTCATTTCGCTGGTGGTGGGTGAATTTGGGCTGGGCTTGGCCAGCGTGCTGCTATCTCACGCTGCGCGCACAAACGACGTGATCAGTATTCTCTTTGGAATAGCGGGTTGGCTGGGCGTGACTGTGGTGGTGCTGGCGACGCTGAAGCTCAACGACCTGAATCTTTACGCATCGTCGCTGCATGCGGCCAACGCGATTCAATTGGTCTTTGGCTATCGCATCAACCGCGGGATTCTGACCATCGCGGTGGGTATCGCGGGCGTGCTCGCCTCGGTGCTGGGCATTCTCGATCACATTGTTGGGTTTCTGGTCTTGCTGGGCGTGATTGTGCCGCCGATCGGTGGGATAGTGATTGCGGACTATTTTATTTTGCGCCGCGACCGCGCAGCGCTCGAAGAGACACGCGGGTCGCTAAAGCTGCCAGCCACGTGCGAATCGATGAATCCGGTAGGTCTGCTGGCCTGGTTCGCGGGGATTGCGGCTGGATATTTTTGGAATTGGGGCATCGCGGCGCTGAATTCGATTGTGGTTGCGGGCCTCTGCTACTTTTTGCTTATGAAACTGGCCGCGGTATGGGCCAAGCAGCCCAACAAGCATTTTCAAACGGCGCCAACGGCAAGTTCCGCGCGTTAGCGCCTCGAACGATAAAGCACACGCGAATTTTCCCCGGGAGTTCATTGATGGATGCCAAAGCAGGCGCACGAGAAAGATTTAAGGAAATTCAAAAGACGGTCCTCGATCTGAGTCACCGCATTCACGCGAATCCTGAGCTTGGATTCGAAGAGGAAAAGGCTTGTGGGTGGCTTGCGGACACGCTGGATAAAGCCGGATTCACCGTGGAACGAGGCATCTGCGATCTGCCAACGGCATTTTCCGCCCGGAGCGGCAAAGGCCCGCTGCACGTAGCGATTTGCGCCGAGTACGATTGCCTGCCAGGAATTGGGCACGCCTGCGGGCACAACATGATCGCGGCGATGGCTATTGGCGCGGGCATCGCGGCGGCAAAGGTTGCCGACGACGCCGGCCTTACGGTTCACGTTTTTGGTACGCCTGCGGAGGAAGTGGGCAATGCCAGCGGCAAAGTGCTGATGCTGGAGCGCGGCGCGTTTCAGGGCATGCACGCCGCGATGATGGTGCATCCGGCTCCTGTGGAGATGATTGAGGCGCACCTAATCGCCGCCTCAATGTTTGACGTGGAATACACGGGCAAAGAAGCTCATGCTTCAGCGTTTCCGGAGATGGGCATCAACGCCGCCGACGCGCTCACCGTGGCGCAAGTTTCGATTGGCCTGCTGCGCCAACACTTGCGGCAGACCGATCGAATCCACGGCTTTACCACCCATGGTGGGGAAGCGCCCAACGTGATTCCAGCGCACACTTCCGCGAAGTACATTGTGCGAGCGGAAAATCTTGAGGAATTGCGCGACGTGCGCGCCAAAGTTTACCGCTGCTTTGAAGCGGGTGAAGTAGCCACCGGCGCGAAACTAAAGATCATCGGCGGCGACAAGCCGTATGCGGATGTGCGCTATGACCACGAAATCAGCGCGATTTATAAGAAGAACGCAGAAGCCTTAGGCCGGACCTTTCCGCCGCTCAGCCCAATGATGGCTCGCCTCGCCGCCTCGACTGACATGGGCAACGTTTCGCAGGCGATTCCGTCGATCCATCCGATGACCGGCATCAATTCTCTGCCTGCCGCGAATCATCAGCCGGAATTCACCGCGCACTGCATTACCGAAACGGCCGACCGGGCGGTTCTGGACGGCGCGATGGCCATGGCCTGGACCGCAATCGAGCTGGCCAGCACGCCGGCGATGCGCTCGCGCCTAATGAAAAACTAGCCAGCGATTGACGCGGGACCTGCCGCGGGAAAATGAAGTAAAATCCTAGTAACACGAGCCGAGGTAGCTCAGTTGGTAGAGCAGCCGATTCGTAATCGGCAGGTCGCGAGTTCAAGTCTCGCCCTCGGCTCCAGACCTTCCAGATTTTCCTCAAGATCCCGTAAAAGTTCGCCCAGAAAAAGCTAAGCGACAAAACAAAAGGGCCAAGCGTATGAAACGCCCGGCCCTCAAAGCTCTGCTACGTTAACT
Source organism: uncultured Acidobacteriota bacterium (assembly GCA_963757885.1). Taxonomy (GTDB): domain Bacteria; phylum Acidobacteriota; class Terriglobia; order Acidiferrales; family UBA7541; genus Palsa-147. The sequence continues at coordinate 443,210 of CAVWSS010000002.1, forward strand.
TTTGCTGTGTAAGGCTACTCTCTACGGCGCGGTCACCGTGAACGTCTGGGTCGTGGTGGTGCTGCCGCTCGTTCCCGTAACGGTTACCTTGAAAGTGCTGCTGGTTGACCCACCGCCACCGCCGCCTCCGCCACTCGAGCTCCCGCCACCGCAAGCGGACATGCCGATGATAGTCCCGAAGACGATCAGCGCGAGAACGGTGCTAAGCCGCTTGCGCGCCGGAGCCGCCATCCAGAAGAGCAAGGTGGTCAGGATCAAGCCAAGCGTCGCCGCGATCAGGCCCATCATGCCGGGGAAGTGGAAAGGCCAGATCACCCGTGACGAAGCCGGTGCGGTCACGGTCAAGGTCGCGGTCGCGGACGTGGTTGCTTCGCTGAGAGCGACCGAGGCCTTGCTCAACGAGCAGGTCGGCTGCGTGCCACTGCCGCTGACGCTGCAGGTCAAGGCCACGTTACCCGCGAAATTATTTGTATCAGTAACCGTGACGGTGCTGGTTGTGGTGCCGCCTGCTGAGGCGATCGTGCCCGAAGTGGGGCTCAACGTGAGTGAGAAACTGCCTGAAACAATCGACAGCGTCGCCGCGGCTGAGGCGCTACCGGTGAAGCTGGGGTCTCCCGAGTAGGTCGCCACAAAGCTGTGGTTGCCTGACGATAGGCTGGTAGTTTGCAATTCGGCGTATCCACTGCTGTTTAAGTTCAGTGTTGCGTTATCCGCCGTATGAAGTGAATCTACCAAGTGAATCTGGCCTGTGGGAACGCCTTCATGCGATGCGCCGGCCACATCGGCCCGAACAAAAATATTGGAGCCGACCGGAGCCGACGAAACGGGCTGATAAGTACCGGTGACGAAATCGACCTGTAGGATGCTCAATGCAGTGGTGCTGGCTTCGGGTGATACGACGACTGGCACCGCATTCGAAACGCTGGCCGCGACGTGCGTGTCGCCGGCATACCGCGCCGTCACGCTATAAGTTCCACCGGGCAAGTTGGCGACCGAGGTTGAGTAGTTGGTGGTAGTTCCGCTGCCGCCGGAGAGAGTAATGTCACCGACTCCAGCGAGCGTGGTGCCTGCTGCGAGAAAGGCAAGGTTACCCGTTGGGGGATTGCTGCCACCCGTCACAATCGAGCCGCTCGCGGTAACCGGTGTGCCATGGACGAACGCCGCGGAGGACAAGCTCAGCGTGGTGGTGCTGGCCAGGAAAGTAGCGTTAGACCAGTCGTTGATCAGGTTGGTCACATTGACCGAGCCCAATCCACTGGCTGCGTCATAACCCACCGTAGCTTTGTATTTCGCGTTGGTTGTGCCGTAGCCGCTTTCGCCGGGCACCGCGTTATTTCCGACGGTGACGTCATTAAAGATGCAGGTCGTACCGATCGTGGCCGTTGTGCTGGAGCCATTGCAATTCGAGAACGTTTCGGTCGCGGCCAGCTTGTACAAAACGTAGTTGGCCAAGCCCTCGCGTGAGTTTTGATGGTTATCGACCAGGGCCATAATGCCGGCAAACGAGGGGGTCGATGCGGACGTGCCGCCAACCAGGTTCAACTCGATATTGCCCTGGCTATCGGGGACGCAGCCGCCACCCTGGCAAACGATGTACGGATCGTGAGCCGCAGAGGCATTTAGGGAAACGTCTGGGAGGTCGCGCGCGTTATCGGCGGTAATGCCGGTAACGCCCGCTTGCCAGGCCGGCTTGGAGTAGCCATTAGCTGAGTCATACACGGTGCTGACGCCACCGCCAGCGGCTCCAATGTTGGCGGACGTGCAGCCCGACGCGCCAGCCGCGCAGCTCTGATTCCAAACATCTTCAGGGATGTACTTCAGCGCGGTAACTAGAACGCTGGTGCTGGGGTTCCAATAGGTCGAATCGTCGCCGTGTTCATTGAACTGAGTACCGCCGACGGCGGTGACGAAGGGCGTTGCGCCCGGAACGTCGACAGAAATCGGCCCAGTGGCCGCTTCTTCTGAGTCCGGATCGTCGCAATCCTCAGCTCCGGCGTCGCCGGTGGATGCGAAGTAGGAGATACCTTGCGCTGCGGCTTGTTCTGGAATGGCCGCAATTTCTGCAGCTCCGACCGAATCGAGGCCCGTTTCGCAGGCGCCGAAGCTTTGGGTCATGATGTCCGCCATGTTGTTGTCAACGATGTAGCGGGCGGAGAGCATCACGCCGTCGTCTGTTTCCGTGCTTTCGGAGATCACGAACTTGATGGTGGCGCCGTTGCTGATGGCATTGGCCCATTCGTTGTCCAAAAGGGCTTCGATTTCTTCGCCGCCGCCAAGGTCGCCGGGATCCGGTCCATTCACAACCACCGTGGGCGGGTTGGCGGTGACGCCGAATATGGTTTGAAAATCCGTAACGTCGCTAACGCTGATATTGGAGCGTCCGACGATGGCTATCGTTTTGCCCGCGCCAGTGGCACTGGTCGGAACGTTGTAGATCTTCGCAAAGTCGCCCGGGCCAAGAGCAAACATTCCGGCACTGAAGGTGAGGTGACCTACGGTCTTGCCTGGCTCGTAATGCACCTTGATCGGTTGGGCCTGCCGCACAAGTTCGGGGTGCAAGAAGAAGTTGTGGAGAGAAGCCACACCGCGAACAACCGGCGCGAGGGCGGCGGGAACTTGCGGGTCGCTGGCATTGGCGATGTGATTCACGCCACGGACCATGTAATTGTGAATTTCCGTGTGGAAGGCGCTGCGGACCTGGCCGGCGTCACCTGAGAATTCGATTACCGTGCGCCCATTCGAAACCTTGTCGACGCGGAAGCCTTGAGACTGGAGCCATCCAGTGACCGTCTGCATATCGGAATCGGACGGGCCAAATTGCTGGCCGAATTCCTGTGGCGTTAGCCACTTGTGATAGTTCGCGGAGGTGCGGTCATGCTGTGCATCGAGCAAACTGCGGAGCGTGGCTTGCTGCTCCGGGCTGCGCTGCAGAACGAGCACCATTTTGTTGAGAGGCAGGGCATCGGATACGCGGCCGCGATCGAATTCGGGGCGCGCCATTGGATGGGTGTTGCCCTGCAGAGTGACCGTGCGGGTGTTGTCCACCGCCTGGGTGATGCGCGACGCGACTTGCGATTGCGCACCGGCGAAGGGCGCGAGAATTGCCAGCGCCGCTATCGTCAGGATGGTCTTGCTAAAGGCTGAAAGTTTAAAGTTCATAATTCGCCCTTTTTAATTTGGAGTCGGAATAAAGCACGGCGCAGATGATTGTCTTCAAGGTTTCGGAAGGGCTTGCGACGGTTCGAAACTTTGCTGATGGAGCAATATACCAAGGCATTCTACCTTGCAAGACTTTCAAGCGTACCGCGTATATAGGCCCAACCTCGCGGAAGGTGCTTAATCTAGAACCCCTGAAAATGTTTGCTTGGATGCAAAGTACTAAAGCAGAGGCTGTATTGAAGTGGTGTTAAGAAGCCAAGTTTGTGTGGCAGGCGCTACGCAGGTCACACCGCAGCGCTTCTGATTGTCTCTGATTGATGACACCACATTGCAATGGTAACAATCACTGCCCTAAGCTGCGCAATTCCTACCCGTCCGATGGCCTAGAACAGGAACTTCAGCCCCAATTGGAGTGTGCGCGCCCTGTGTGCCCCGGAAGGGTGCAGAAAGTCATTTCCTGCGATGCAGTCAGGCGTTCCGGCATTCATGGAGCCGCCGCCATAGCAGCTAATGACTGAGTTAACTCCCGACCACTGCGTGTTGTTAAAGAGGTTAAATGCCTCGGCGCGAAATTCGAAGGCCATAGCTTCGTGAACCGGAATGTGCTTAAAGAGCCCGGTGTCGAAATTCCATCGCCCTGGCGTATTCAAACTGTTACGGCCAGCATCGCCGAAGGTCAATCCCTGCGGAGCGGCGAAGGCGGCAGGGTTGAAGAGCAGCGGGCCGGGAACGTCAGCCACGTGCTTAGTCGGCGGCGCGGAGTGGATGTTCCCGACGACGTCCGGGAAGGAACTGACGCCCGAACCGGTAGTGACCCCGTTGGCAACGCCCGCATTGTCGCCATAAATGCTGTTGGTGACGGTGAAGGGAATGCCAGTCTGGACCGTGGTGATTCCGGAAAGCTGCCAGTTGCCGAGGATGGCGTGGCTGAAGCCCGACTTGGTCATCCACGGAATGTCGTAAATGTAGCCGATATTGAGCAGATGGCGCTGGTCGAAGTCAGAGCTGGTGTACTGGCTGCGCAGGTTGTAGGCGTTTACGAAGTTGGCGTCGTAGCGGTCTGAGGAATCGTCGAGCGAGTGGCTGTAGGTATAGGCCGCGTCGAGAGTCAGGCGGCCGGCAGTGCGGCGCACGGTGACCTGGAGTGCGTTGTAGTCGGAATTGGCCTGGAAGGCGAGTTGAGTGATGCTGCCAACGCCATAGAATGGCCGGTAAGGATCGGGATCGACCAGGCCGCACGCGACGTTCAGGTTGATAGCGGCCTTGGAGCTAATGGCTCGGCCATTCACCGTGTTGCCAGCCACAAAGGGATTGCCGGTGTTGTTCGCGTCGTTACAGGTATTGATTAGCGACTGGCCGGGCCCAAACGGATTTTGGCTGGCCGGGACGGGCGTGATCTGATTGATGTCGTTCTGCTGGCTGAGGTGGGTTCCTTTGCTGCCTACATAGGCGACCATCAGCACGGTGCGCGGCAGAATTTCGCGCTGGACGTCCAAGTGCCATTGCTGCACGTAGGGCCAAATCGCCTGATTGCCGATGTCCACAGGGGCGATGGGGAACTGGAGTTGCGCACCCCCTCCTCCGCCAATGTTGGTGTAGCCGTTAATGAAATATTGAGTCGGGTTTTGCACCAGCGGCGCTGAGCCTTCGAGGGATTCGGTGTTGGCTTCGTTGCCGTTGGCGTGTTCGAAGAAGACGCCGTAGCCGCCGCGAATGGCGGTCTTGCCGTTACCGAAGGGATCCCAGGCAAATCCAAGGCGCGGGCCAGGATTGAACAGGTGGCCCCTCAGGCAGCCCGAGGGCGCTCCGGCGACGCCGCAGCGAACCTGGCCATCGAAGAAGTTGCCCGAGCCGGGAACCAGCGAACCTGCCACGCCGGTGATGCTGCCGTCGGCGTCAATCGTCGGCGCGGAGGCCGCGTTGTAGGCTTGGGTTTCGAAGTTGTACGCCTGCTGATACTTTTCGCGGTAAGTGCCGAAGAGACTCAATCGAAAGCCCAGGTTCAGGGTCAGGCGCGGAGTAATCCGCCAGTCATCCTGAAAGTAGGGTTCGACGATCTTGTAGCGGTTGTAATACTTCGGCGCAGCGCTGGTTTGGGTGAAGCTATTGATGTTACCGAGCAACATATCCGCGAAGCCATTGCCGGTGCTTCCTGGCCAGCCTGATGTGAAGTTCAGAGTGCCTTGCTCTTCGGAGCCTGCTTCCTCGTTCTTCTGCGCGAAAGCCATGTAGGCGCCGAATTGGAAGTTGTGTTTCCCCACGATCTTGGTGACGTTAACGCGATAGGTGTAGGTGGGGTTCGCGTTATAGAGATCCGAGCCATTAAATGGCGCCCAGCCGATGTCCTGGCTGAAGCCTCCGCCAATTTCACCGTTGCAGCAGAGATTGATCGCGGGCAGTTTGCCGTCAAAATTGGGGAAGATGCCGGTCATGGTGAAGTTCGCGGGACGCTGCCAGTAGCCTTGTGGCGTAAAGAAAATATGGTCGGTGGTGTAGCTCATCACGCCTTCGATGGAGAAGGTGGAGGAGGGCGTGGCGGTGAGACGGCCGACCATGCTCACACCGGGGCCCACGAAGTCAGTCTGAAACGTGGGGAAGTCGCTGACGGTGGTGGACCACCATTGGCCGTTTTGATTCGAAGGCACGACTTGATCCCAGCTGTCGTGGATAAACCGAAACATGGCGTGCAGCTTGGGCGTGATTTCGTGGTCGATGCGGAAAAGTTCTTCGCGCCAACTCTGCGGATCGGTGATGGTCGCCTGGTAAAACGAAGCTGCGCCCGCGCCAGTGGTAGGCGCCGGGATCATGCCCAGCAAAATTTTGGCGTTGGGGTCAATGCTCGGTAGCTGATTTCCTGGGTAGGGGTTGCCGGTTACGGGGTTGAGCGGGCAATCGTCGAAGGCGCCCGAGCCATTGGGGCAGACATCGGAGAAATTTCCGGCGCGTTCGGCATTGGAAGGCACCTGGTAAAGATATTGGGTGGTGTCGCGTTCCTTGCGCCATTCTTCCGAGAAGAAGAAGAAAGTCTTGTTCTTGTTGGTGTTGTAGTGGCCGGGAATGTAGACTGGGCCGCCGATGGTGTACCCGAAGTCATGCTTCTTGTAGGGCGGGCGTTCGGAGGGATCGAACGCATTGCGCGCATTGAAATCTTCGTTGCGCGCAAATTCAAAAATGTCGCCGTGAAATTGATTGGTGCCGGACTTGGTTTCGACTTCCACGGTGCCCGAGCCGTTTCTTCCATATTGCGCGCCGTAACTGGAAGTCAAAACGCGTACTTCCGCGATGGCGTCGACGTTGGGATATACGTTCAGGGTGGCGTTGCCGCCGTTATCCATGTTGTCGCCGCCGTCGATTTCCCAGTTGTTGTACTCCTCCCTGCCGCCGTTAATGCTGTACATCACGTTCCCGTTCACCCCGACTTCGCCTTCATCTTGCAGCGTCTGATTGCTTACCCCCGGTGAAAGCGTGACCAGTTGGGTGAAGTTCCTGCCGTTGAGCTCGAGCTGCGAAATTTCCTTGCCCGTGATCGTGCCGGCGACTTCGGACGACTGTGTTTCAACCGCCCCGACGTTCTCGCCCTGGACTTGCACCTCGCTGCTAATCTCGCCGACTTCCAGCGTGGCATCGGCCCGGACTTTCTGCGCGACGCGCAGAACCACATCGTTGATTTTGGTTTCCTTAAATCCCTTCATGGAGATGGCCACGGTGTAGCCCGAGACAGGCGGAAGCGCCGGAACTAGATAATCGCCGTCTCCATTGGTAGCGACCGTGCGATCGATGCCGTGGCTCGAATTGGTCACATGCACCGTCGCGCCAGGCACAACGGCGCCGGTGTTGTCGCGTACCGTGCCGGTGAGCGACCCGGTGTCCTGCGCCAGCGCCACGAGCGGCAGCGCGAGAACCATAAGCAAGCAGGGCAGCAAGGCGCGGAATATCTTCATGTGTTTTTCTCCGGAGGTTCATTGCCTCGGGGCTGGCCTGGAAAGAATGAAATGCCGCCAGGCTAGGCAATGAACCGGCTCCGCCTGTCGCAATTTCAGCGGAGGCCATCACTTAGATTGCGGGAATTCGGACCACCCTTACAGCATTAAAACGTTTATTAAACGTTTATGACCAATGCGCGAATCTTCGGACAGGCTTGGATGGAAGTCAAGCAAAAAGGCGGGTCGCAACAAGGCCTAAAAATGGCTTCGGACGACCGCTGGAATGAGGGGTTTAGGGGCCTCGGCGTGCGTGATTTAGCGGATCCGTGCAGTCGATTCGCGAACCACTAGCTCGGGCGGAACCCGGCGGCGGGGCTCGGTATATTCGCGATTTTCCTGACCGGAATTGAACCCTTCAATGAGGATATTGACCGCCATGGTTCCCATCAGCTCCATGGGCTGGCGAATTGTGGTCAGGGCGGGGCTGTAAGTGGCGCAAGCGGGAACATCGTCGAAGCCGATCACCGAGCAATCCTCGGGAACGCGTATACCGGCCTTGGAGAGCGCGCGTATTGCGCCGAAGGCGGTCAGGTCGTCGAAGGCCATTACCGCGGTGAAGCCGGGCTTGCGTTTGATCAGCTCTTCCGTGAGGCGGAAGCCGGCCTCGAATCCCGAGTTTGCTTCGCGAAATTCGGGGAGATCGACGATCCACTTTGGATCGAGCTCGAGTTGGTGGGCCTGCGCGTAGGAGCGGATACCTTTCCAGCGCGGCGAGGTATCGACCAGCATGTGCGGCCCGCGAATCAAGGCGATCTTTTCATGGCCGAGGGAATGAAGATGTTCAAGGGCCATGCGGCCGCCAACTTCGTTATCCACCATTACCGAGCTGATCGAATCGGATTCGAGCTCGCCGCCGATTAGGGCCGTGGGAATGGTGTTTTTCTCCAAGTCAGCGAGGAAGTGGATATCGAGAAACAGCCAATTGGCCAGCACGATCAGGCCTTCCACGCGCCGATCCACCAACATTTCCAGGTGCCTTTCGAAACGACTTCGCTCGTTGTGAACGTCCGCGAGAATGGGCAGGTAGGAAGCCTGGTAGAGCGCATTTTCGACGCCCCTTAGGATCAGTGTGCAGTAGGGGTCGGTCATGTCAAAGACCATGACGCCCACAGCGCGCGTACGCTTGCTGCGCAGCAAGGGGTTAAGCAAGTGAGGACGGTAGCCAAGCCGCTTGGCGGCATTGCGAATGCGGTTCTTGGTTTTTGCCGGAATGAAGCGCGCGAGGGGTGCGTCGTTCAGAACGAAGGAAACCGTGGTAGAAGAAAAGCCGCTGGCCTTGGCAACATCGCGAATAGTCGCCGAATCGTTCTTTTTTCTTTGCCGCTTAGCCATGCGCGTCGCGTTGTATATCCCGTATATCCGCGCCGCATCATATCTCGTTCAGTCGTATCTTTCGCGCGTCTTTCTGCCGCCGAATAGGTGCGAGCGAGCCAATCAGCATACAAGATCGGCCAAGCTAGGCTGGCTAGGAAGACTGACGGAAACTGGCCAAGGCAAAGCTAATACTCAGGCAGGTCGTCAGGACCACGGCCGCCAGATGATCGCCATGGACGTGGAGATAGCTCGCGAGGGCCAGCGAACCAAGGCCCGCAAATGCATACTGCCAGGCCACTTGCCGGGGCTCGGACTGTTCCATAGCCTGAGCTTCCATTACTTGTCCTTCCATCATGGTGCGTTCTGTGTCGTTGAACTTATTCATGGCGAATCTCCTGGGGAGGGAAGTTGATCGTAGAACTAAGTTAAGCGGAGGGACGGGAGGGGGCTATAGCGCGGGGGGACTAAACGAGCAGTACTTTTGGGGGGTTGGTAGTGGAGGCGGGAGGAAAGGGGAGAACATTGGCGTGAGGAGGAGTTTGGGTGGAGAATCTTCGCGGTGAGGAGATCATCAAAAGAGGGCAGGAGATAATTTGAGGGAGAGCAAATGGACAAAGTGAATAAGACAGATAAAGACTGGCGCAAGGAACTGACGCCCAATCAGTATCACGTGACTCGAGAGAAGGGGACCGAGCCGCCTTTCACAGGCGAATTCAACGACACGGAAGAAGACGGCGTGTATAAGTGTGTTTGCTGCGGGCAGCCGCTGTTTGATTCGGACGCGAAATTTCATTCTGGATCGGGGTGGCCCAGTTTTTACAAGCCGGCCGACGAGTCGAATGTTACGGTCGAGCGAGACACCAGCCACGGGATGCTGCGTGAGGAAGTAGTATGCAGCAAGTGCGATGCGCATCTGGGCCACGTGTTTAATGACGGGCCAAACCCTACCGGCTTGCGCTACTGCATCAATTCGGCAGCGCTAAAACTCGACGAAAAGAAATAACCCGCGACTAAACTCAGGCTCGCGGTTTCCTGCCAACCTGCTCCGTCATCAAAATGGTGACGGGGCAAACGTTAAATACAAACGTGAAACACAAACTTCTCAGCGAGAATCCCAAAACCTACGCAGTTATCTTCAATTCCGGCGACGAGCTGGCCAGCGGCCTGAAAAAGTTCGCCACCGAGCAGAAACTCGGCGGTAGCAGTTTTAAGGCGATCGGCGCCTTTTCTTCGGTCAAGCTTGGCTGGTTCAACTGGCAGACCAAGAAGTACGAAACGGCGGTCGACCTGAACGAGCAAGTGGAATTGCTATCTCTAATCGGGGACATTGCACTGAAGGATGGAGAGCCGCAGGTGCATGCGCACGTGGTCATCGGCAAGTCCGATGGAACCGCGCACGGAGGGCACCTTCTCGAAGGCGAAGATTCGGCCGACTTGCGAAGTAATCCTCACTGAAAGCCCCAAGCATCTGCAGAAGCAGCTCGATCCCGAGTCCGGTATCCCGCTAATTCGGCTGTAAATATTCAGGGCGCGACTAACACAGCTATGGACAGGACGCCGCCGATCGCGATACTTATCTCCGCGCTTTGAATTGCGGATTCACAAGCGAATGGAACACGTTGCTGGCGGTGCAAGCCGGCGCTGCAGCTACATTGACCGGCTTGGTATTCGTCGCGGTCTCGCTGAACCTCGACAGAATTCTTAGCTTCCCGGGCCTGACCGGACGCGCCGCTGAATCGATTCTCCAGCTATTGCAGGTATTCTTCATCGCAACGCTCGCGTTGGTTCCGAGGCAGTCTGCCGAAGCACTGGGGATCGAATTCATCGTCATCGGGGTGTGCTTCTGGATTGTTCAAGTAAGCCTGCAGGTCCGCTTCGTCAAGGCCCTGGTTGGAAAGGCCCTGTTCGGAAATCCCTGGAAATGGCTCGTTTTTCGAGCGACGTTAAGCCAGCTCGGTACGCTGCCATTTTGCGTGGCGGGAATTGCGCTATTGGCCGGGTATTGCCCGGGGGTTTATTGGGTCGTGCCGGGATTTGTGTTTTCGTTCACGTCAGCGATGATGAGCGCGTGGGTACTGCTGATTGAGATCCGCCGATGAGGCGCTGCGGCTGAGGCCGCCCCGTAAGATTTCAGGCCAGGCGATTAGTAATCGAAGAGGTAAATCTGCGGATGTGAATCGGTCGAGGTGCTGGAGACGAGCCGCACCTTCTCCGGCGAAACGATGAAGAGTTGTAATTGTGACGGCAAGCCTTCGCCGCTTCCCGGCGTCAGCGTGCCCACCCCGTTTGTCCCCACAGTGTAGTTTCCTGTCAGCGCCACTCCCAAGGCCAACGTGCCGCTACCATTCACCGAATCGGTGCGGCCGCCAATATCGCCGGCTCCATTTGAAGCTGGCACGCCGGAAACGTTAGTGTCATGCAGGTCGACGTCGACTGGCGACCCCAAAGTGTACTGACCTTCGATATTGGCGAGGCCCCAAGCTGTCGCGCCGGTCTGCTGCTCAAAACGGCCGAAGGTAACTTCCGCATCCTGGCCGATGAACAAGCCGAGCGACGGGCTCACCAAATAGCCCCATTTCAAGCGCGAGGTACCGCCTGTGAAATTAATTTCGCCAAACGAAGTGATTCCATAGACCTCTGCGCTAGGTAATGCGGTGGTTACGGCGCCCCCGTCGTTCTGGACGAATGCGTCGCTCGCCGCGCTGCCGTTCCCGTTGCCAGGGGTCATAGTCATTAACGCGCCGAAGACACTTTGATCCTGATTGCTCTTGGTCCCCGTTCCAGTGACGACGTATTGGCCCGAAAGTGACTGATTCGAGAAGGGGCCACCGGATTCCAGCAAGGCAATTCCGGCAGTCGGAAGGGTATTCGCGCTGCCTCCGCCTTGCGCAGTGATGGTTGTGGAGATGAAGAAGGCCTCGGAATTGGAAACCAAATAGAAGGTGTAGTTCAGAGTATTGGGCGTGAAGAATAGCGAAGCGGAGCCTCGGCCCGCGGCGCTAATTCCGCCAAAGCTGCCAGTGACTCCATTGAAGCTGGTCACCGTGCCGGAATTATTCACGACCGCCGATCCAGAACTCAGCGTGCCCACGCCATCGGCATGGAACTGGCCGACCGTAGCGGTGCGGTTCGGGGGCGTCAGGTAGCCGGCGAATTGAAACGCGTAATTGCCAGTGAAAGAAGCCGTGCTGAAGGCTGCGGTGGTTTGCGGCTTCATGATTCCCGAGCCGCGATTGCCGGTGGTGTCGGTCTCAATGAACTGCGCGCCGCCCTCGGCATCGAAGGCCAGGGCGAACGTTTGAATGATGGTGACGCCGGCGGTGGGAGAGACGGTAAGAGTCATGGTGCCACGGCCATCAGCGCCCATGGTGTAAGTGCCGGTGAAAGAAATTCCCGATTCCACGCTGCTCGAGTGAATGTCCTCAGTGCCCGAAGTGATGCCGCCTGTGCCGTTCGCAGTCAGCTGGCCAACGACGAACTCGGGGAATTCGCTGGAGCCGCCGATGCCGCCAAATCCGTTGAAAAAGAACGCGTAGGGCCCGTTGAACAGCAGCTCGTTGTTATTGACCGTGCCGTTCGCGGTGATGGTGATGGAGTAGGTCTTTGAGGCGCTCACCGGCGGCTGCTGAGAATCAGTGACTTTCACGGTGAATGTGGAGGTCCCGACACGCTGCGGCGTACCGGAAATTACCCCGTTGGAAGCGTTCAGAGTTAAACCAGGCGGCAGTAGGCCTCCCGTGAGACTCCAGGTCAAAGGCGCTACGCCGCCGGATGCTTGCACGGGTGAGTTGTAACCTTGGGCGGTCACGCCGTTGGGCAAAGAGGTGGTGGTAATCACCAGAGGCGTTGGATTCGCGATGGTGATGCTCAGGGTTTGGGTGGCGTTTTGTTCAGGAATAGCCGAGTCATGTACTTGCACGGTGAAGGTGTAGGTGCCGGCAGTGGTCGGAATGCCGGCTACTTCGCCGGTAGTAGGAGGCAGTGTTCCGCCGGTTTGTGTATTCGTAGTTAGCGTGAGACCCGGCGGCAAGGTGCCGGAGAGCAGTGACCACGTTAATGGCGGTATTCCGCCCTTGGCAGCGATAGTCGCGCTGTAAGGAGTGCCGGTTACGCCTTGCTGCAACGTGGTTGGGGGTATCGATAGTGGAGGAGCGGGGGCGACGGTGATGGTGTAGCCCTGGCTCACAGTGAGAGGCGGGATGCCCGCGTCGCTTACCTTAACTGTGAAGGCGGATGATCCAGAGCTGCTGGGAGTCCCGCTGATCACTCCGTTCGTTGCGAGGGTCAGGCCGGGGGGTAACGCGCCGGAGCTAAGGGTGAAGGTTAACGGAGAGACTCCGCCGCTGGCGGCGATGGTCTGATTATAGGGAATGCCGTTTTGGCCGCTGGGCAGTTGCAGAGTGGTGATGGTCGGGGCGATTTGAATGCTGATGGTCGCGGTGACGGTGGTATTGGTGTCCTCGTTCGCAGTGGCCTGCAAGGTGATCGAAGTGACCACCTGAATATTTTTGGGTGCGACGTAGGTGACGCCGAAATGTGTGGTGTTCTTAAGCGTGCCGCAGGAGGGAAGCGAGCACGGCGGATTGGAGGTGGCGCTGGTGTTATAGATCAACCAGCTCACTCCGGCATTGGTGACGTCGTTGCTGACCGTGGCCTGGAAAGTGACCGACTGGCCGGGATCGATTGCGACAGGGCCCGCCGGCGTCAGGGTTATTGAAACGGCTCGTGATACGGTGTCGCTTTTGCCGCAGCCGGCAAATGTGAGCGCGAACAGAAGGGCGGCGATGACGACGGCGCCGCAGCGCCCCTTGCGCGTCACTTCACGCGAATTTCTTGTGCAGCGTGAAGTCACTGAGCTGGAGTCCAATGACTTGAAGCCCGATGTGAAGATTGGTTCAGCGGTATAGGCATGCGAGTGGTGTGCGATATGACGCGCGATTGTGGGCTTCTGCTCCGGAAAGGCGAACAAAGTGAATAACAAAATGAAGCAGTAGTGTCAACGATTCCGGCCTGGGCTACAAAGCTCCCCGTTTGGTTTCTTGTGAAATGTTGGGCGACGCCCCGATCCATGTCCAAAGTGCTGCACGGAATTGGCTGGGGCAGTAGATGCGCGCAGCGGCGAGTGCTGTTGCCTTTCATTGACTGCATTGAACTTTGAGTGCATTTGAACTTTCGATTCGAGTGCAGGCGGGAGGAAGTGGGGGAGACGATCAAACTAATTTTGGGCTGAATGAGCAGAGCAGCCCTCTGAATCGAGACCTTCCAGCCGTTGCTTCGCTAGCGAGCTGCCTGAGTTCGCCGCGGCGAGCAGTAGCACACGGCTTTGTTCACAATTTTGGGTGACGCCTTGGCCGCGGAGATACATGTCCGCGAGCAGCATGTCGGCTTGGGCGTTGCCCTTTTTGACTGCCGACCAGAGCCACTGAATCGCGAGGGTCTGATTCTGATCTTCGCCCTGGCCGTCGAGATAGTGGCGGGCGAGCTGCAACTCAGCGTTGCCGGTCGTGTCGGTCTGAATCGCCGCCGAGGTTGGCAGGGCATCAGAATGCGCCGAGGAAGAGCGCGAACCGGCGCGTCCGCTAGAGGTCTCCGATACGCTGGCCACACTTGCTCGTTCGGTGCGATCGCTTCGCCTGCTAGTAGCGGCGGGCGCAGGTGCGGAAGGCGTGGTTGCTGCCGCGGGTGTGGTTGCAGAGCTTGTGCCAGCTACGTTGGCCGCTGAGGTCGCGGCCTGAGGGGGCGGTTGAATTGGCTGCGTCTGGGCGACCTGAGTTGCAGGTTGCGCCGACATGGCGCGCGCTGATTTGAAGTAGTTGTAGGTGGTCAGGAGCAGCAGTATGACGAACGCAGTGACCACGCCGGCGCCGGCTGTGCGGCCCACGAATTGTTTGTTGCGCAATTCCTCGGGCAGTCGAGACAGGAATTTTTCGCGGTTCTGGTAGAGGTCCTTCGCGGGATCGAGGACGACGCTGCGCCAGTATTGCTCGGCCGAGGCCAGGCTGGTGGACATCGCGGGCGGAAATTTGAAGCTCGATGCCGGTGAAGCAGCGGCAGAAGCTGCGGCCAAAGATGGCGCTGCTGTATCGGCCGCTGCGGCGACAGGCGGCTGAGCCGCTGCAGGAGGCGGCGCGGAAGTTAAAGTCGAACTCGGAGGTGTCGCGGCGACTCTTTGAGCCGGGGCGCTTGGCCGGGTCACCGCCGCTGCACGTGACAGTGAAACCTCGGCGGCGCTGGCCATCGAGCTGGAAGTCGCACTTGCCGAAGCGGCTCCCGCGGCGGCCATTCTGCGGGCCATATCGGGCGGCGCTTGCGCGGGAGTCGGCTGTGCGGGCGGCGCAATTCGACTCGGTCGAATCTCTTGAACTTTCCCTAACAGCGAGTCGCTGGCGATCCGCGAGGTACTCGGTGCGCCGGTTCCGTATTCGGCGGGCGTCTGGTAGCGCGGCGCGTTTTCGAATACCTGCTCGGCGACTGGACTTTGCCTCGATGCCGGAGCGTCGAACTCAGGAATGCTAGCCGGATTCGTAGAAGCCTGCGAGGTGGCTTGCGCCGCCGGTTGATTCGCAGGGGGATTCAGGAAAGGCATTTTCGCTGGCGTGGTCCGCGGCTTCATAGGAACAGCGCGCTTTGGTGGCGTAGCTTCGACGTCGGCTGCGGGTGCCGGCGTAACCTTTGGAGCTACCACCATTGGTCCCGGCGCCGGAGCTTTTGGCGGTGTCGAGACCGGATCCGCAGCGGGAGCGTCGGCCTTGCTTACCGATGGCTGCGCCGGCTTTCCGGATAGCGGCGCATTCAATGTAGTGAAAGCCGAGGCATTGAATGCCGGACTAAAGACTTGCTCACTGGGCTGAACCGGCAAAATGCTCTTAGCGAGAAAATCGCGAAGCTGGGCGCGAACATCGTCGCGAATATTGGTGAAGCGCACGCCGCCATGCTGCTTGGTCGCGTCGGCCCAGGCGACTTCGCCGCTTGCTTCGAGCAAGCTATTCGCATCGAGAGAAAACGAAATCTTGACTGGCCCGCTTTCGTCGAGCAGCGGCATGATGACGCGAAAACCGAGGCCGCCTTCGCAAAGGTCGACCATGGTGCCACCCATACCGGGCTCGATTTTCACAAATGCCAGGCCGGGTGGGGAACTACGCGCGTGATGACGGCGATCCATGTTCTAGTTGGACTACCTGAGACGCCTAGCGGGGACGTTCTAAAATTGTGACTACTTAGTTCGCGTTCTTCGTTCGCGAGCTTTCGTTCGCGTCCTACGGGTACTGTACGAATGGTGCCATTCGCGAGCTGGTGACAATAATGTACCAACAACGTACAGCAATGCAAAGCGCGAATCTGATATCTACTTTATAACCCCCAAGCGAGTCAAGGTTTGCGTTTGTTTTGGCGGGAAAAATTTGAAACACCGAGATTTAGGCGGTCTAGTACGGCCCATCGCAGGGCCGTCGCAAAAAGAAAAGGCCGGCAGCATCGGCTGCCGGCCCTGCTAGTCAGCGACTAGATTTTGCGGCTCTGCTTACCTGTGGCCGCCATGCGAGCCGCCGCCTCCGTGAAAGCCGCCACCGTGGGATGCCCCACCGTGGAAGCTGCCACCGCGTGCGGCTCCGCCGTGGAATCCGGCGCCGCCTCTAGCTGCGCCGCCACGGAACCCGTTTCCAACTCGGCCATGAACTATCGTGCCGCGACCTCCGGGGCGAGCTGCAAAGCCCGGTCGTCCCGCGAATCCAGGCCGCCCGGCGAAGCCGCGTCCACCGAATCCTGGACGTCCGTAGAAGCCGTGGCTGAAGTAGCCGCGGGGATAGAAGCCATGGAACCCATAATATGGGTGGAACCATGGGCCGGCTCCGATGAATATCCCACCCGAGAACCAATCAGCACCGTAGTAGCCGTAGGGTGCGCAAGCATACGGATAATACGAGTAGTAGCCGTAAGTGCAGACTGGGGGGCCGGCCACGTATGCCGGGCCACCGACTCCGACGCCAACCACCACTCGTTGAGCATGTGCGTACGATGCGCAGGTTAAAGTCAAGCCGAGCATCGCGAGAATTCTGAGGTATCGCATGTTAGGTCCCCATTCTGAGAGCCATTCACTTACTTAGATGCCATTTCTATTTCGAAGATCTTTTCAATGACTCTCGGCGCTGATAAAGGCAAGGGGCTTGCCAAACTGTTCTTGCGACGAGGCAGTCTATAAGTCTCGCCGGATCAATCATCGCCGTTGGTGCCGGGAAGTTGAGTAGCACAAAACAGGGTGATGGACGGTGCTTTTCACGCTGGCGATTGGTGGTTTTCAACCACCTGCAAAAAGGCGCGTGGGGGCCGTGACACGCCACTACGATTTTTGCGTTGCGGCACATTTTTGATATAAAGAGTGGTTGCAAAGGCTCCATGTTGGGCGCCGTGAGAGGTTTGCGGCGATTCTGGGGCTTGCGAATCGGAGGCAGCACTTGATCGAGGTTCAGGATCTGAGCAAATCGTTTGGCGACACGGTCGCCGTCGATCACGTCTCGTTCAATGTGAATAAGGGCGAGATCCTGGGCTTTCTGGGGCCAAACGGGGCGGGCAAAACCACCACCATGCGTATGCTGACCGGCTTTATGCCGGCTACCAGCGGAACCGCAAAAGTTGGCGGGTATGACGTTTTTAACGATTCGCTCGAAGTGCGCCGGCGGATCGGCTACCTGCCTGAGAATCCGCCGCTATATACGGATATGACCGTGCACGCTTATTTGGACTTTGTTTCGCGAATCAAGAATGTGCCTGCGGATAAGCGCGAAGAGCGGATCAACGATGCGATGCACAAGACGAACATCGAGGATAAGCGCGATGAATTGATCAAGCATCTCTCGCGCGGATACAAGCAGCGCGTGGGAATCGCTCAGGCACTGGTGCATGATCCGGAGGTGATCATCCTTGATGAGCCCACCGTGGGGCTGGACCCGAAGCAGATTATCGAAGTGCGCCACTTGATCAAAGGGCTGGCCGGGAATCACACTGTGATCCTGTCGACGCACATCCTGCCCGAAGTGAGCATGACTTGTGACCGCGTGGTGATCATCAACAAGGGCAAAATTGCCGCAGTCGATACTCCTGCGAATCTGACCACCCAGCTCAAGGGCGGGCAGCACGTTCACTTGGAAGCGCAGGCGGACCAGAAATCTTTGCAGGCCGCGCTGCAGGAGATTCAAGGCATTCGAAAAATTGCGATTGAGCCGGCGTCGAGCGGGCGTTGGGCGGTTACCGTGGAGTCCTCGCCGGGCTCGGATGTGCGCAGTGAAATTGCGGCAAAGATTGTAAGCCGTGGCTGGCCGCTGTTTGAGTTGCGCGGAGTGAACCTGAGCCTCGAAGACATATTCCTCCAGCTGACTACTGACGATTCCTCACATGCCGCAAAGTCCGCCAGTTGAAACGCGCCTTGAGTAACATCGCCGAAGGAGTACAAGGAAAACTATGAAGGGTTTTCTCGCAATCTACCGGAAGGAGATGCAGCACTACTTTGTCTCGCCGGTGGCATACGTGGTGGTGGCTGTTTTTCTGCTGCTCTGCGGGTTCTTCTTTACGCGGCTGCTGAGCTATTTGATCGAGCAGTCGTTTGAGATGAGCATGCAGAGCATGCAAATGGGCGGGGCGGGGATGAATTTTGACGTCCCGTCGCTGGTGATCCGCAATTTCTTCGGCATCCTGTCGTCGCTGCTGCTTTTCCTCACGCCGATCTTGACCATGAGCGTCTACGCGGAGGAGCGCAAACGCGGCACGATGGAACTGTTGATGACCTCGCCGATCACCGATGTGCAGATTGTGCTGGGGAAATACCTGGCGCAGCTTTCGCTTTTTGCGGTGATGCTCCTGCCGACGTTCCTGTACATGGTTTACATGTACATGCACAGCGATCCTCGAGGATCCTGGAAGATTCTGCTCAGCGCGTACCTGGGAGCGATTTTGATGGGGGGCGTGCTATTTGCGCTGGGCGCGTTCTTTTCTTCGCTGACTGAAAACCAGCTCATTGCCGCGGTGCTGACTTTCGGGTGCTTTTTGTTTCTGTGGGTGATCGACTTCGGCTCGCGCAGCGCAACCGGCGGTGCGAGCGGGGCGATTCAATATCTCTCGGTCATCCAGCACTACGACGACTTCACCCGCGGAGTGTTGGACACTTCGAACTTGATTTTTTATCTGAGTTTTATTTTCCTGGGGCTGTTCTTGACGGTGCGAAGCATTGAATCGATGCGTTGGCGGCGCGCGTGATGATGGGAGCTAATCGCACGATGAAGAATTTGGAGGAGTTGAAGTGACGACGTGGAACCGTCAGGAAGTCCTCCGCCTCGTGGCCACTTTGGGGGCGGCCATGCTGCTTGCGGGCTATTTCCGGTATTTCTTGCAGGGCGAGCTACTGCTGCTCGCGAAAATCCTTCTGATCGCCGGCGCTGTGTTCATTCTGGCGGCGGGCGTTTTTGGTTATCGCGATCTTTTTGGATTCTTCCGCAAGCCTACCGCACAGCAGGGAAGTAACACCTTCGTTCTGGTCATCGCTGTCGTGGCGATACTCGGGCTGATCAATTATCTCGGCTACCGGCACCACAAGCGAATCGACCTTACTTCTGAAAAGCTTTTCACTCTTTCCGATCAGACCCGAAAAATCGTCGGCGGCCTGACCCAAGATGTAGACGTGATTAATTTCAATAAAACTCCCGATGCGGACCTCAAAGACCGAATGGGTGAGTACTCCAATCTGAGCAGCCATTTTCATTTCCGGCAGGTCGATCCCCAGGAAAAGCCGGAGCTGGCGCACCAATACAACGTGACGCGTGTTGGCCAGACAGTGGTGACGGCGGGTAGCCGCAAAGAAAACCTGCAAGACACCACCGAGCAGGACATCACTAACGCAATCGTAAAAGTGACCCGCACCAAGGAAAAAACGCTTTGCTTTGTGGAAGGGCACGGCGAGAAATCGATTACGGCAACGGACAACGACGGGTATTCGAACATCAACCAGTCGCTAAAGAATGAGGGCTACCAGACCAAGTCCATCAACTTGGTTTCCACAGGATCAGTTCCGCCGGAATGCGACGTGGTGATTGATCCCGGCCCGAAACAGGGCCTATTCCCCCAGGAAGGGGAGATGCTGGAGAAGTATCTCGATAACAACGGTAAGGCCCTACTGATGATCGATCCTGAAATGGATCCGAATCTGGATGCGGTGACGGGCCCGTGGAATATAGAAATTGGGAAGAACATCGTGGTCGATGCGAGCGGCGTAGGGCGGATGTTCGGCACAGGTCCCGCTGTTCCTTTGGTGGTCGATTATGGAGTCAGCCCGATCACCAAGGGCTTCAACGGCAGCATGACTTTCTTCCCGTTGGCGCGGACCGTTTCCCAGGCGGACAAAAACAAAACCACGCCGGACGACGTGGAGCTGCTCAAGACCTCGTCTCGCAGCTTCACCATCCCGAACTTGAAGACGAAGGAAGTGAAATACGATCCCAAGATGGACACTTTGGGGCCGCTTTCACTGGCGGTGGCTGGTGAGCGCAAGAATCCAGCGGATGCGACCAAATTCAGCCGGCTGATCACGGTTGGCGATTCGGACTTCGCCACAAATCAATGGTCCAACTTGCAGCGCAACGGCGATCTTTTTATGAACATGGTTAACTGGCTTTCGGAAGACGAGAATCTAATCTCGATCCGCCCGAAGAGTCCGACCAATCGCCGGGTGACCTTCACGGAAACGCAACAGCGGCTGCTGACCTGGTTTTCCATGCTGCTTTTGCCCGGCATCGTGATTATTGCCGGCGTGTATCTTTGGTGGAAGCGCCGCTAAACCCTGATGAAGAAATCGACGGCCATTATTTTTCTGGTAGCCCTCGCACTCGCTGCTTTCGTCTTTTTCTACGACGTAAAGCACCCCAAGACGACCGAGGAGAACAAAGCTTCCAGCGATACGGAAAGCTCCAAGCCGGCGTTTTCGGTGGATCCTTCGGACATTACTTCGCTAACCATCGATCGCGAAGGCTCTACCGCAACTTTCGAGCAACGCTCCGGCACGTGGTTTATGAGCACGCCGGTCGATACGCGCGCCGATCAGTCGGCGGTCGGAGGTGTGGCCAGCCAGCTCGGCAGCCTGCGGATCGATCGGACCCTGCCCGCTTCGTCGAGTTCGCCCCAGGAACTGGGAACGTATGGATTGACCAGTCCCGCTGTGACGATTCACTTCACGGTGAAGAAGGGCGACAAGCACCAACTCCGCCTCGGCAACAAAGATTTCTCGGGTTCTTCGGTCTACGGCTTAATCGATAGCCAAAAGAATATTGTGCTGATGTCCGATTCAATTTTGATCAGCAGCAACAAGGGGCCCGACGATTTTCGCGATCAGTCTGTGTTGAATTTCGATACCAATAATGTGGTCTCATTCCAGCTTCACAATAGCTCCGGGGAAATTTCGGCGGTAAAGAAGAACGGCGACTGGAAGATTGAAAAGCCTCGGGCGGTCAATGCGGACAGCGTTGCGGTGTCGTCCCTCCTGGATGTAGTTTCCACGACTCGCGTGGCGGCATTTGTAAACGAGAAGGACGCCAGCCCCGCGAAGTATGGCTTTAGTTCGCCAACGGAAACCTTTCGAGCGCAGCTTTCCGACAACAAAACTGTGGAGCTGCAAATCGGCAAGAAAGACGGAGATATTTATTACGCGCGCGATACTTCGCGGCCGTTTATTTTCAAGGTGAAGGATCCCATCTTCCGAAGCCTGGGCGGAAAGCTCGCCGACTTTCGCGATAAAAAGTTGATTCACATGGACGAGGCTAGCGTCACCAAGCTGCAGGTGACGCGCGGCGCAACGATCGCACTCTGCACCAAGGATAAGAATGGAGACTGGAAACCGGAAAAGGCGGCACAATCCAAAGCCAAGCCGACCTACTGCGCGAATGCCTGGAACGGGCTGAACGACGCGCATGTGAGCGAAGTCTACGATACCGCGCCGGCGCCGGTTGAAAAGGCGTTGGGCCACCCAGAATATCAAGTCACCATCACTGGCAAAGACGGCACAACGACGCAGATCAGCATTTCCGGAGTCACGGATAAAGCCGTTTACGCAAAGAAGCAGGGCGGAAGTGTGGTATACAAATTGGAGAAGGAAATTTTGGATCAGCTGGACGCTTCCTCGCGCTCGGTTCACGACTAAATTCCGTATTTTTCCGCAAAATTTCGACGGCCTTGAGGGTTAGTGTGACCGGTCGCTAACGGTATACCGATATAGTAGGTTACGGGTTTTTCGATTATTGAGTCGCTACTGGTATACAGATAAATGGTATACATAAAACATACCGTCTGTTCCCGCAAATTGACTTGCCTCTTGTCCATTACTCTGCGATAGTTTTTCACCACAGCGTCACCAATTTGAGTCCCGGGAAAAATAGAGCCCCGTATGCCAAAAAAGAAAGTCAAAGAGAAAGAGGATGTGTCAAAACTGCGTTCGCGCCTGCACCGCGATCGTCGTCGCAAGCACCGGCACTGGCAGGTCACCGTCTTTTATAAGGACGGCGAAAGGTTTGCCCGGGTATATATAGACCGCGAGCGGGCCCTTCGGTTTGCAGAGCGGCAAAAAAGATCCCCAGTCGTCCGTTCGGCGCGCATTCTGGAAGTCGACTAACCAGAAAATTTCCCTTTGCGGGAGGTAGCAGCGAGCAGGAGTGTAGCTGCGAGAGCAAGGGTGTGCCCCTTGCGCAGAGCGAGGTGCGATGCCGCCGGCAGGTGAAAGTGCGGGTGGGCGCGATTCGAGGGAGCGGCAGGCTGAGGCGTAATTATTGTCCCGCTACGCGCTGGCGTGCTATAAAATCGAGGCAGCTGGAGCAGTGCGTGCAGTCAGAGCGGCCGTAGTATAGGGGTAGTACGACAGCTTGCCAAGCTGTAGGCGGGGGTTCGAGTCCCCTCGGCCGCTCCAGAATTCGATTAAAATTTCCCCGCGTTCTTCCTCGGTGCTGATTGCCACGCGCTCAAAGTTCCAGTCGAGATTTACTGCGACAAAAGACCCTTAGCGCTCGTTGAGCCGCTTGACACAGACGGTTTCAGCGGATTTAAGATAGAGTCAACTGGCATGACCCGTCCGCTCCACTTCGCCACCGCGGCTGTTTGCCTCTGCATTCCTGCGGGATTCCTGCTGGCTGGTTCCTCGGACGTCCGGCCCCCTAGAGTAGGCTTTCTGCCTATGGATACGGCGGAAGCGCCATGGACTACCGCTTTTTACGTTGAGCCCGGAAGCGCTGGACCTGGAAGCAATGGCCCGATTGTTTCGGTGGCTGACCAAGCCCAACAGCAGCAGGCTCAACAGGCGCAGCAGTCCACCAGCACAAGCAACGCGAACAAGAAGTCGGAGCCGCTGCAGGCTAGCTCGCGGATGGAGATCATCCGCTTCGTCGATGGCGAGTTCGCGGTGGCATCGAAATCGCTGCCAGGCGCGAAGAAGGGCTTCCACACCTCGGTCGGAAAGCCCATCGACGAGCATGCTCTGGCGCAGGCGTTAGCCAACACCGGCACAGCCGTGGCCGCCGGCGACACGGTGCAGATCACAAGTATCGACTTCCGCCCGAGAGAAATTCAGATCGACATTAACGGGGGCTCGCAGGGGCATTTTCATCTGCGCGATCACCTTCAGGTTGGGGTCGGCGGCATGCCCACAACCAGCACGGTCACTCAGTCGAGCTCACAGCCACTGGGCGCTACCATTTTGCTCGACTATGGCAAGACCGTGCCGGATATGAGCCCGGACGATTTGAAGCACGATCTTTCGCCCTTTCTCGATTTCAGCAAGCAGAAGTCGGCTACGGTGAATTGGATCGACACGCTGCCGGTCGAATACAAAAACGCCATTAAGGAAGAGCGCGCTGTGGTGGGAATGGATCACGACATGGTTATTGCGGCGCTAGGCCGGCCGGACCATAAAGTCCGTGAACGCGACGAAAAAGGCGACGACACCGAGGATTGGATTTACGGCAATCCGCCGGGCAAGACGGTTTTTGTTACTTTTCTAGGCGACAAAGTAGTGCGAGTGAAGGAATTCAACTGAGCCGCGCGTTTGTCGCTGCGCGCGTCGAAAATCCCGACAAGACAGAATTGACTTTTCGACGGCCTGCCCCTAGCATCTTCGCTTCTCGTCCCAGAGTCGTTCAAACTCAACGAGTTACCCAGCACATTTTGGAGGAACCATGCCTGTAAAGGTCGGCATCAACGGATTCGGCCGCATCGGCCGCAATATTTTTCGCGCGGCGCTGGGTGACCCCAACATCGAAATCGTCGCGGTGAACGACATAACCGATCCGATGACGCTGGCGCATTTGCTCAAGTACGACTCGATCCTTGGGAATTTGACGCATAAGGTGACGCACACGGCCGACTCGATTGCCGTGGACGGCGAGTCCTTCAAAGTTTTCAAGGTGAAGGATCCTGCCGAGCTCGATTGGCCGTCGGTGGGAGCGGAGATCGTCATTGAGTCGACCGGACTTTTCACCACCGGCCCTGAAGGGCGTAAACACCTACGCGGCCCAGTGAAAAAGGTGATCATTTCGGCGCCGGCAACCGATCCTGATTTCACGATCGTGCTGGGCGTGAACGATAAGGCCTACGATCCCGCCAAGCATCACGTGATTTCGAATGCTTCATGCACTACGAATTGCCTGGCGCCGGTGGCCAAGGTTATTCAGGACAATTTCGGAATCGTGGTTGGCGCGATGACTACGATTCACTCGTACACGAATGATCAGAAGCTGCTCGACCTGCCGCACAAGGATTTGCGACGCGCGCGTGCCGCGGCCCTTTCGATGATTCCCACTTCAACTGGCGCTGCCAAGGCTCTGCACCTGGTGATTCCGGAGCTGAAAGGGAAGCTCGATGGCTACGCGATGCGGGTGCCGACGCCTGACGTGAGCGTTGTCGATTTGACGGTAATTACAGAGAAAAATACGACTCCAGCGGAAGTGAATGCCGCGCTGCGCAAAGCTGCCGAAGGTCCCATGAAGAATATTCTTCAATACACCGAAGAGCAGCTCGTCTCGATCGACTTCAAGGGCAATCCGCACTCCTCGATCATCGATTCCGAATACACGCGCGTGATCAACAACAATTGCGTGAAGGTCGTGGCCTGGTACGACAACGAATGGGGCTATTCCTGCCGTTGCCGCGACCTGGTCAACTTCCTGGCCGCGCGGAAGTAGAGCCTCGCGTCTCGAATGTTGATCTTTAGCTTCGCCATTACCCCGTCTGATTAAGCATGGATAAGCTGACCATTCGCGATTTGAATCTGGCGCACCAGCGGGTGTTTATTCGCGTCGATTTCAACGTGCCGCTGGAGGGCTCAAAAGTAACCGACGACACGCGCATCCGCGAAACGCTGCCCACCATTCAATTCGCCATCGATCACAACGCGCGAATTGTTCTGGCCTCGCATCTCGGGCGGCCCAAAGGAAAAGTCAATCCTAAATATTCGCTGAAGCCGGTGGCAGCGCTGCTTAGCGAACTGCTGAAGCGGCCCGTGGACTTTTCGAGCGACTCCGTGGGCAGCGAAGCGTTAGGAAAGAGCAAGGGGCTCGCCGATGGAGCTGTGCTGCTGCTTGAAAACGTACGCTTTCATCCTGAAGAGGAAGCGAACGATCCGGGATTTTCGAAGCAGCTCGCCGATTTGTGCGATGGATTGTACGTTTGCGACGCATTCGGCTCGGCGCACCGCGCGCACGCCTCAGTCGTGGGAATCACGAAATTTGTGAAGCAGGCTGCTGCGGGATTGTTGATGGAGAAGGAGCTCTCCTATCTCGGGAAAGCTTTGACTGCCGCCGAAAAACCGTTTGTTTCGATTTTGGGTGGCGCGAAGGTATCGGACAAGATTGAAGTGGTACAGAACTTGATGAAAATTGCCGATTCGATGCTTATCGGCGGCGCGATGGCTTACACCTTTTTGAAGTCGCAGGGGCAGCCGATAGGGAAGTCGCTGGTTGAAGACGACAAGCTGGACCTGGCGAGGAATTTGCTGGCGGAGGCTCGAAGCAGGAATTTCGAGCTTCTTCTACCGGTCGATCATGTTGTGGCCAAATCGCCCGACGCGACAGAGACTAAAATTACGGACATCGCGAGCACGCCGGCTGATCAAATGGGGCTCGATATTGGCCCTAAGACAGTTGACCTTTTTGCCAAAGAAATTTCGCGCTCCAAGACAGTCGTTTGGAATGGGCCAATGGGGATGTTCGAAAAGCGCGCTTTTGCGAAGGGAACCCTGGGCGTTGCTCGCGCCGTGGCAGCGGCGACTGATGCGGGGGCGACCACGATTGTCGGGGGCGGGGATTCAGTGGCCGCAGTAGAGCAGGCCGGCGTAGCGGACCGAATTTCACACATTTCAACGGGCGGCGGCGCATCGCTGGAATTTTTGGCCGGCGAAAAACTTCCCGGCGTTGAAGCATTGACGCCGAAAACGAAATGAGCGGGCAAACTTCTCACCAGGCGGGCAATCACACGGACCGCAAGCGGCGGCCAATGATTGCCGGCAATTGGAAGATGTACAAAACCCAGGCGCAGACGCGCGAATTTTTCGAGAAATTTCGTCCCTTGGTCGCCGACTGTACCCACAAAGATATTGTGATCGCGCCTCCATTTACCGCGATTGCGACGGCCGTGGATGCGACGCGCGGATCGAACATTCGAATTGCCGCGCAAAATGCTTATTGGGAGAAGGAAGGCGCCTTCACCGGCGAAATTTCGATGCCCATGCTCGTGGAGGCCGGATGCGCGGCGGTCATCATTGGCCATTCCGAACGGCGGCAATTTTTTGGAGAGACGGACCACGGTGTGAACAGAAAGCTAAAGGCCGCGCTGGCCACGAACTTAAGTCCGATCGTATGCGTGGGAGAAACTCTTGCACAGCGCGAGCAAAACGAGACGAATCAGGTGCTTAAGACTCAGCTCGAAGGGGCCTTTGCGGGAATGGACTCCGCGTTGACCGATGATGCCTTCTCACGTATTCTGCTAGCTTACGAGCCGGTGTGGGCGATTGGGACCGGCAAAACTGCAACGCCTGCTAGCGCTGCTGAGGTTCATCACCACCTTCGCAAGCTAGCCGAGAAAATTTTCAGCAAAGGCCACGCAGCAATTCTCCGGATCTTGTACGGCGGCAGCGTTAAGCCGGACAATATTGCCGGTTTGGTGGCCCAGGAAGACATCGACGGCGCCTTGGTGGGGGGAGCAAGTTTGGACCCGCAATCCTTCGCAACAATTGTGAATTTTTGAGATTGTGAATTTTTGAGATTGAGTAGGAGTAAGAATGCCGATTGAAGCAAAGTGGGCGATTTCATTGTTGGTGGCCACGGGCCTGATTTGGATCGGATGGCGCTACACGCCCGTGCTGGTTACGTTGCACGTGGTGGTGTGCATTATTCTGGTGATTGTAATCATGCTGCAGAGCGGTAACGCGGCCGATCTGGCCGGCGCTTTTGGCGGCGCGGGCAGCCAGACGGCCTTTGGGCCGCGCGGCGCGGCGACGTTCCTTTCGAAGGCCACCACTTGGTGCGCCATCGTGTTCATGATGACGTCGATGACCCTTTCGGTGAAGCGCACGCCTGCCGATGTGGCTGCTGTCGGCGGCGGATCGATTCTTGAACAGACCACCAAGACGGCGCCGCCTGCGAAGCCCGGCACACCTGCGAAGCCGACTACGCCGTTTCCTGCTGCGCCGAGTTCGAATCAGCCTCCAGCACAGAACGCGCCCGCGCAGAGCGCCCCGGCTCAATCGTCAACCCCGGCTCCTGCAGCGCCGTCGGGCACTCCAACGCCTGCTCCTAAGAAATAGCGGCGTTTGCTACAATCTCTTCGCCTCCCTGCGGAAGTGGCGGAATTGGCAGACGCACCATCTTGAGGGGGTGGCGCCGTAAGGCGTGTGGGTTCGAATCCCACCTTCCGCACCAAAACATCTGTTGCTAGTTTCATTTAGTTCACGCGTTCCGAATTTTCGTGTACCTCTGGCGTACCGACAGCGAGTACCAGAGGATCGCGACTCCACGCGCGCGTCACGTCCGCTTCAAGCTGTTCCTGCCGCGATCGAACCCAGGGCGAATAATGTTTTTCCGTGATTCTGATCGAAGAGTGCCCCAGCAAAATTGAAACCCGTTCCATCGGCACGCCAGCCAGCAAGAGTTCCACAGCAAAGGTATCGCGGAACCTGTGGGCATGCCCGTTCGTAACTTCGGCAATTTCGAAAAGTCGACGCAGCCGCGTTTCCCAAACGCGAACCGCAGTGTCGAGCTTCCCGCCGCCGCTCCAAAAGTATCTCGTGACGCTGGCCCGCGGAGTTTTCTCAAGAGCCTCGACCACAAAGTCAGGCAGAACCGTGAAAACAGGCACGCCTGTTTTTGCCGTGTAGAGAAATAATCGGTTTCCGGAAAGTCGATCGACGGTGAGATTCACCGTGTCGCCAATTCGCATCCCGCTGTAGCGCATCAAGAGAATCATTGCAGGCAGGCGCCGGCCGTTGTCCTTCCCGTTCGCAGAGGTTTGCTCGATGTACTGATTCGTGGCCGCGATGATGCGGACCATTTCATCGTGGGCGAAGGGAAGAGTAGGACAGAGTGAAACCTTTGGCGGTTTCAATCCCTGTGCGGGATTTTCGGAAATCCACTTTCGACGTTCGCAGAAGCGAAAAAACGCTCGCAGCCGTTCCAACTGTTTGCAGCTGCTGCGGGGCCCGAGCTTCCATGCTGAGCGATATGTTGTGAGGGCATCCACGTCGAATTCACTGATGAATCGTATGCCCTGGAGGACCGCGAACGCCGTTAATTGCTTGAAGAGCAGTTTGTATTTGTAAACAGTCGATTCATGGAGTCCGCGTGCCTCAGCGTCGGCAATGAATTTTTCGGTGGCAGTATCGATTTGCACCGAAGAGCTTTTCGCGTCCGCCTGATTCCAAGTGCATCTCGTTTTCCACACGTCCACCCACCGCTCAGCATCCTGCAGGCTTTCGATTCCTTTCTTTGCGAGAGATTCCCGAACCCGAATGCCATTGTGAATGCCGCGAATCCAAATCGGACAACGACAGGTGATCACGCCTTTTTTATTCTTGGGAAGCCTGCATTGTTTTTCGTGACGTCGATAAATGGTGAGCATGGCGCGGGAGTCTACACCTTTGAAAGTTTTCTGTGAACGCGCTCGACTACATCCGCGGGAATGCGCAGCGTTTGGTATCGACGTTTTTTTCGATTCGATTGCTCGCTTCCGATGTGGATTACACCCGGTTCGCCGGCGAAAAGCCGCCTAATCGTATCGTCGCTGAGGGCCCACAATTGACCCAGCTCTTCCACCGTGAAGTGGCGCTGAAGCGCGGGTTGTGCGACGGCGCTCATGAGGCAAAAAGAAACGTGGGGCGCCACGGTTGCGCACACTGAAAATTAGGCATTTGCAGCCTCGGCAGAGCCATAGGACTTTTGTCCGACAGGCTTTTCTAGAAATCCCATGACTTCTGGCAGGAACTGAACGCGAAGTTCTTCTTTGGGACCGTTTCGCTGCTTCGCTACATCGAGAATTTTTGTTGAGGGTGCGCTGGATTTAGAAGCCCAGCTTGCCGTATCTTCATCGCTCATCAGCACAATGACGTCGCCATCTTGCTCGATCGCGCCCGATTCGCGCAGATGGCTAAGCCTAGGCTTCTCTGTCTCGGCCAGACGATTCAGCTGCGACAAGAGAACAATTGTTCCACCGGTTAGCTGTCCGATTTCTTTTGCGGCCGCTTTCATGTGCCCGCTACATTTTGTAACTTCCTGGGTTTTGTTCTCGGCCCTTGCGTGGAGTAGCTGCAAGTAGTCCACGAAGATTGTCTTCGCGCTGATTCGCTTGGCGACATTTCGAATGCGCCATCGCAACTCCTGGGCTTTCGGTGCCGATGGATCATCGATCCAAATAGGCAATTCAGAAATACTCGCCATCGCACCAGTGATTCTTCGCCACTCATGTGGTTCCAGCCGGCCAGCTCTAAATAACCGGAAGGACACTCCTGCCTCGCGCGCGATCAGCCGCATCATCACGGATTCGCGATTCATTTCGATGCTGAAGAAACAGACGGGCAGGCCCAGCTTCGCCTGACGCAGCGCGATTTCACAGGCGAGCGCAGACTTGCCGACGGATGGTCGTGCCGCGATGATCCAGAGCTCGCCTGACCCAAAACCATTTGTTAACTCGTCAAGGCATTCAAATCCGGTCGAGTGTCCAAGCACCCTGGCGCGCTCTTCCGGTGCCCAGCGCTTCAAAAATGGGATGCAATTCTTGGCAGAGTTCTTTAGTGCTTTTCGCACCTCGAATCAGGGATGTGTCTTCCTGAAGGTCGGCGAGAGCTTCCGCGGTCTGCTCGATTACCTCCGAAACGACCTGCGCGGCGGGCCGTTTTTCCGTGGCTCTCTCGGCCATTTGCCGAGCTACCGAGATGAGGGCGCGCTGTTTTGTCTGTGCGTGTAATCCGAGGCACCAGTCCCTAACGGGTGCCGCTCGGTGAATTTGGCGCTTGTCGCCGAGCAATGAAAGGAATGCAATCCCGCCCGCGTTCTCGAGTTCCTTATTGCCCTTAAGAACTTCGTTGAGCGCCTGCTCGTCAATGCGAGCATTTTGTTCATCCAGCCGTTGCAGTCCGGCGAAAATCTCCCTGTATAGCAACAGGGAAAAATCGACTTCGGTAAGGATCTCGGCAGCCGTGCCAAAGTGATCCTCGGGCCAGGCGATGCAAGCTCCAAGAATCCATCGCTCCCGTTCTGGGTCGGTCGGAATGTAATCGCTCACGCTCCCACCGCCTTTGCCCGATTATTTGGCGTGACGATTCCGAGCTGAGTGTATGGGTCGACGGTTTGAAGGGTCGGGGTTTGCTCGGGTTGTTTTTCGAGCGCGTTAGCGCTGATTTGCTCTTTATGTCTACTGAAAGAATTGTCTTCCTTATAAGAGTGAGCATTTTTGCTCACCGTCCGAGCATTTTTGCTCACCGTCCGAGCATTTTTGCTCACTGCGGGTGAGCACTTTTGCCAACCCCGTTTCCCAGAGAACACGATGAACTTTTTTGAATTCTCGACCCAGAGTGACCAGCCATACGCCTTCCGCTGCTTCCCGATATAGCCGTGCTCTCTGAGTCTCCTAAGATCGCGGAGAGCGGTACAGCGGGTGAAGTGCAGGTCGCGCGCAACCATTCCAGCGGTGACGATCGATCCGCCAAGCACGATGCCGCGGTCGCCTCGCTCTTCGGTTGTTCGGTCAATGAGCCACAGGAATGTCCAAATCGCCGATCCAATTTTCGTACGGTGCTCAAAGATTCCGGACCAAACCGGAAATGGGAACGACTTGACCTCGGCCAGTGGCGTCACGATGCGAGCTCGCTGAGGCGCTGGAAAGCGGTTCGGACGGAGCGAATGTCGACGGCCAGTCCAAACTCAACCTGCTTCGCGAGGCGCCGTAGCTCACCTGCGAGCGAAGCTTGCCACTCGCCGGCAGGCAGCGGCGGGGCACAATCGCCACTGACTTTCGCTGGGAGGTAGGTTGTTTCTACTGCTACGGGCCTTGTTCGGGACCGAAACCTGTAGGAATTGCCTGAGCTGTTGCGAGACGAATCTCGCTTGGTTAAGATGCGCACGACGTATCCCCCTTGGAAAGTAAACTCCCACGGCCCGTTCGCGCGGGTCCGTGGTGTGTGTGCATTCTCAGCGGTTTATCAGTTGTTGAAAAGACAGCGAATAAATGGATGGAATTTCTTATGGTGGCACAAACAATTCCGAACTAATTATTTATGCCGCAGGGTGTGTCTTGCTAGGCGGTTGCGCGGCCGGTTCGATGCGATCTTTGAAGGTGCGGCAGAAATTCAGGGTGAGTTTGTAGGCGTACTGAAAGTCCTTTTTGGCTTGCTCCGGAAACAACTCCTCGACCATTTGGTATTTCGTTTTATTTTCCGAGGTAAGTCTTCTTGCGGTAAGAATTCGCCCTTCTATTTCAACGGTGTGACCACGCGGTCGACCGGCCTTCCTTTTCGCCTTGGGGAGTCGTACCGAAGATTTCCCGCTCTCAAAGTGGCGCTCAATAATCCTGTGCATCTCGCCAGAAGGACAACCTTGGACATCCGGCTCAAGGGCATCCTCGATGATTGACGGCGGGCACGAAGAAGTCCGACCTAAAATTTCATGGGCAATCAAGCGCGGCAGCTTGGACCAGACGCCCGGCTCCAATTGGAGAATGTGAGGCATCAGTTCCGGCAACCAACACAACATGAAGCGGAAATCGCCCCGTTGCGCTGATTTGGCCCTGGCCTGCTGAAAAACGAAACTCGCGATCCTGCAATGGGGTACTGGTGGCTCACTCTTTATCAGGAGATTGCGGAATTCGGAAATTGTTGCGAGCAATTCTTTGTACTCACCCCTGAGATTTGGGTAAAGCGAGAGGACCACTTCCTTGCGGTTGTATTGGTCGAATTTGTTGCCAACCGTCCGCGTATCTCTGGTCAATAGAACGTTAGCGATCTCATTTCGAAGTGCCACACATTTCTTGGCCACGGGCGGATTCAATGCCTTCGCCTGCGCTGATAGCCAGATTGCCGGCAGTCTTTTTCTTTCGCCGATTTTCGTTGCGAATTCAGAGGTCGTGTATCCAAGCGCCTTTTGCAGGGTACTTCCATCGCGACGGGTAAATAGATTGCCCCGATCGTAAAGGCCCTTACGAGACAGTGGAAGTCCAACATCTCGGAACACTGTCGCTAGAGTCTTCAGAGTGGCTTTGGGGCACTGCTGAATTATTTGCCGGCGATTATTTCCCTGAAGGTAAAGCCTGATTGCATCCCATGCCCATTCTTGGCGTTCTTCTGCATGCCGCGCAACCTTTCGTTCCCAGCCCTTTTTGAGTCCGCCCATCGCAGCCGCCTTCGCCGCCGGTGACATTCTTTCTCGCCAATCTCTTTTTTTCGCCGCTGACATGCGCTGCCTTGACGTCAGCCGCAGCTCTTCAGGGGGCCGGGCAGTTTGCATGAATGAACCTTAACAAATCACTTGACACTATGTCAACAGTAAGAGACAATTAAACTGCGCTATGGAAGGAAGGGTCTACACCACGACTGAGGCTGCCAAATGGATAGGCGTGTCACGTCAGACGCTGTATTCGTGGATGGATTCCGGTTCGGTCGAGGCACCAAAGCTGATAAAAGCTGGTAGACGCTCCATGCGGCTTTGGACAATGGCACAACTGCAACAAGCCAAGAAGTTCAAAGGCACGCTGAAACCAGGCAGGGCAAAGAAGAAAAAGAGATAAGAAGCGGGACGCACCGGTGCTTCAACACCGACGCGCCCCTAAACACCAAAAGGAGAGTTAGCTCCCATGGCATCTGCACAAACCGTAGCACACTCGTTTAATTCCCCGAAAGTCGTACCGCTGCCAGTCCCTGCAGCGATCTCCCAAGAAGAAATCGAAACGATCATCCTTCTGCGAAACGCAGTGCGTCAGCGTGCCGCGCAGCTTGAATTTCTCGAAGAGCAAATGCTGGCAAAACTGGCAGCTGGCGCGTCGTGTGAATCTGGCGTGCACACTGTCGACATCAAGCAGACCTGGCGCCGGAATGTTTCGTGGAAGTCGGTAACAATTCGTCTCGCTGAAAGGCTCGAGCTCAACGGCGAAGCGTATTGCGCGAACGTTCTCGAACACACCAAGCCGACACTCTCGCTTTCACTCGCAATCGATTAACTCCGAAACGGCTTGGCATTCGTGCTGAGCCGTCCGCTGCAATTCCGTCTCGCTTCGCAGCGCCGATGAGGAAGAGCGAGATTCGAGGGAGAGCGATGAAGAAAACAGTGAAATTGGCAATAGCTCCGACACGACCGACTGTGACGCCATCCGAAACGTCCGAAGCTGAGCGAGTGGCTTTGCGCCGCAAGACAGAACCGAATCAGCTTGAATTTTTCACTTCTTACCCCAACAACAAGCGCGTGGAACTTGAGCGCGCGGTTCTCAGCGTTTCGTTCTTGATGACTTGGCTCACTGAGCATGACGTAACTCTACAGTCCAGCGATGCGCACGGCTTCGGCTCAGTGCTCGAAGAAGCGGGTCGACAGATTCAGGGCCTGTTCACTCGTACTGATCTTTACAACGAAATCGAGCACTGCGGTGGCGACCCGTCCAAGTCGGTCGCCCTTCACGGAGGCCGGTCATGACTTCGCCAAACGTGCCTGAAATTCCGGTGAGATCACAATCCAAATCAGTTCGCGAGCCAAAGCCATCTCGCGATTATCTGCTGGAGGTTTTCGACGGCTGCGATCTGGATGATTCGCAGGGCAGCATGGAAGTTGCTCTTCGGTCCATCGGGTTTCTGCTGCAGTGGGCCACCGATGGCGGAAACCAACCACTTTCCGGGGTGGCGGGCAATGGACTCGCTGTTCTGGTGCAGCTTGCTGCCGACCGTACCCGTTGGCTGTGGAGCACTGACGAGGCGGAAAAAGCGGGTGCGATAAATGCGAAGCTCCCGGATCGTAAGCGGCCGGTGAGGTGAACCGTGCGCGCCGCGATCTACGCTCGCGTTTCAACTGCAAACGGGCAGCATCCTGAAATGCAAACCCGCGAATTGGTCGAGTACTGCGCCCGCCGCGGTTGGGAAGTTTTCAGCAGCTACGTGGACGCCGGCGTGTCAGGCTCGAAGGAAAAGCGCCCGGAATTGGATCGGCTTATGTCGGACGCGAAACGGAGATACTTCGACGCAATCGTGGTTTGGAAGTTCGATCGGTTCGCGCGCTCCGTTTCCCACTTGCTGAGGGCTCTGGAGACATTCCAGGCCCTCGGCATTCAATTCGTCAGCCTCACCGAAGGCGTCGACACCAGCACGCCGGCGGGGAAGATGGTCTTCACCGTTCTGGGCGCCGTGGCTGAATTCGAGCGTTCCCTGATCGTCGAACGCATTAAAGCGGGTCTACGGAACGCCAAAGCGAAGGGAAAACGGCTCGGAAGGCCAAAACGGATCCTTGATGCCACAAGAATTGCCCGGCTTCGCGCGCGGGGCTGTTCCTGGCGTGTCGTAGCTCGGCAGTTGGGCTGTTCGGCTCGGACGGCTCGAAGGGTGGGGCAAAAACCCGTTTCTGGACTTTTGCCCCAAGGCCAAAATCCCCGACCGCGGCACCGCAGCCAAGTTGTTGAGCAATCGGCCCGAGCGTCGATCCAGATTTAGTCGGGCGAAATCACGTGAATTGGCGTCAAAAGGGCAAGATAATGCCTTTCAAAGTATTGCCGGCAACTTTCTGACACCAGGGAGTACGCCCAATGCACGATTTGCCTTGGCCTGTGGTTGGCTTCTTCCTTATTTCGATCGCTCTGGCGTTGGTGGCAGGTCTCTATGGCTTTGTGATCTGGAGACGAACAAATAAATAGAATTTCCATTCGAGGTCCGTGGCGCGTAGCAGCTATTTCAACGGATCAGTGCGGAGGATCGGCTGCGTCGCCGCTTGGCAAACCCGTAGGATCTTTTGCCAGCAATTGTAGAAGCAGTAGTAAGGCCTGATGTTCAAAGGTTTTAGAATTACCGCTTCGGGAAACTTTCCGATATCCACAATGCAGGTCCGTCCCTCCACATCGAGGACAGACGCGACGCCGCGGCACTTGACTGTTGCGCAATCTCTTTTCCTAACCTAGCTGGTTCCTCTTGAGGTTCTGTGCAGAGTGCTAACATCGTCATACTTCCAGGGCTTCACAAGGAGGGGGTCTCGGCAGGAGACCAACAAACCGAAACCCCCCAGGCGAAGCGGATAGCCCGCCATACATCCCGCTTCAACCTGTTCCAAAAGTTAAACCGGTTTTAGGGTGCTGTCACTCGCGGATTAAGTAGTGGTCAAATTGGTCGATGCGCTGGCAAAAGCATCGCTGATGGCGTGGCCCAAAGTCTGCATCGAGGCGATTGCAACCAACGCGATCAAAACGACGAGCAAAGCATATTCTGTCAGGTCCTGTCCTTCTTCTTCCTGCCAGAGACGCTTCAAAAGGTTCTAGATCGTGAAATCCCTCTCTCTTGTAAGGTGGTCGGTCCGAGGATACGTTACGCCACGCACATAGAGAGCATCTGATTTGCCAATCGCCAGTCCCGTCCCGTGGCCTCTTAAGCCTAGTCTAAAGGTTTTACCTCCTAGGCCCTTTTGCAATCACCTCAAACGTCACTCTTCGTGGACAAGGCTTACCCCCGGGTGTCCCATGGCGTGCCGTGTCCACGTCAGCCTGTCCCTCGCGACGTTCGCTGAGCCCGGTATCCGAGTCCCGCAACGTGTGTGCTATCCCCTCGGTGTGTCTTTCCCGCCACAGTAATTCCTTGCCGCGCGTCGCCACCCTGTGCTGCTTTTTCAATTTACCGCTGCCGCCGAATGCCTCGGAAAGTGAGACTCGCCCCGCAAGATCGTTTCAATGGCTGGGATCAATTTGTATGGAATATGAACTTTGGATATGAATCCTTTAGCGCCAAGTTTCCTTGAAACTTCGGCGAACTGGTGATCGTCATGAATGGACATAATTAGAATTAGCATTTGGGGGAACGCTGGGAAAATATAAGGGTCAGCTTCAAACCCGTCCATAAAGGGCATTTGTAGATCGAGAAGCACCAAGTGGGGCTGATGAGTTTTCGCGTGCTGGACGGCTTGCTGACCATCTGACGCTTCGGCAACGACCTGCCATCCATCCCGCTTTGACAGTAATTCACGAATCAAATTTCTAGTTGGAATGTGATCGTCAACCAGGACAATCCGAATCATGTGAGCCCTCAATTGAGCGGGCTGTTAGGACGGGCAGGCAAGCTAAATTTAAGCCTGCGTTTGATGAGACATCCATACGGGGAATTGCTTAATCCGTCGGGTTTTTGACTGAAGCCGTCAATTTGTGGAAGGCCGCTCACAGTTCAGGAGAACGGAAGGACTCGCACAATTTAGATGACAACGTTGAGAGCGCTGTCTAGAGAAGAGAAATCGAAACTGTCGCTCTGTCGTAGAAACTACTCAAAGAAGTTTTTGTAGCACGTCCGACGCCGCTTAAAAAATCCGCAGTTTCGAACGAATTCGCAGTAATTTTCCCGTAAGATGTCGCCACGTGCGAGGTGAGCAAATGTTCATGCGTCACCGTTCTTCCATTTCCCAATTGATGTTTTCCCTTCTTGCATTCGGTTTCGCTCTGGCGCCGATCCTGCGCGCGAGTGATGTAGACGATTTCCCCGACCAGCGGTTGCGAAATGCTCACGCCAGCTTCCATGAAATGATGGGAGAGCCAGACAAAGGGATTCCTCTTTCCCTGTTCGACAAAGCCGAATGCATCGTGATCATTCCCGGAGTAAAAAAAGGGTGCATTCATTGTTGGAGCGAAGTACGGGCGCGGATTCGTTTCTTGCCGCAGAGGGGACCATAGGAAGTTTGGTGCTCCCGCCTCGATTCGAATCGAAGGTGGCAGTTACGGTCTACAGATAGGCGGCTCTTCAACCGATGTTTTCATGCTCATCATGAACGAATCAGGGATGAAACGATTGTTGTCGGACAAGTTCACCATTGGAGCTGAAGCCGCAGCTGCGGCGGGTCCAGTTGGACGTACTACAAGCGGCGATACTGATGTTTTGCTGCGCGCTGAAATCTTGACTTGGTCACGCTCACGAGGCGTCTTCGGTGGATCGGCGCTGGAAGGTTCGACGCTGCGACCTGATAATGATGAAAACCGCAAGCTGTACGGTCGCGATATAACCAACGCCGAAATTCTGCAACGGGGACATTCCCGTACCCCGTGCCGGCCGAGAGCTCATCGGCACTCTAAATCGCTATTCGGGCGAGAATGCGCGCGAGGATGTTGCCGCGGCGTTGCGGAGTTCAGGCACGGCTACCTTCAACTCGGTTCACTTTGAAAGCGGAAAAGCCGAGATCACCTCTTACTCCGAGGGCGCTCTCAATGAAGTAGTGCAGGCTCTGAAAGGCAATCCTGATTGGAGAATTCGCGTGGAAGGATTCACCGATAGCGTGGGTGATGGGGAAATCAATCTCAGGCTTTCGAACGAACGTGCTGAAGCAGTGATGCACTGGCTTGTTGATCATGGTATCGACCAGAGCCGGCTGACGGCAAAGGGATACGGAGAAGCACAACCGGTTGCAGACAAACTCAAATGAGAAAGGCCGCCTCAAGAATCGCCGCGTCGTGCTCGTTCGAGAATAAAAGGCGCAGACTTTGCCGTATTGTTAATTCTTTAAGCCGAGGCACGCCTAATGTTCAGGTCCGCGGCGACCCTGATGGTGGATCTGCCTTGGACAGCACTGGCTTTGCTCGGTGGCGTCATTCTCTTAACCGTTGCGGTTCTAGCGTTACGGCTATTCAGGAAGAAGATTCGGAAATGGAATCGCGCCGCAACTGACGGGAATCTAGCTCACGACTTGCCAACGGCTCGGTTCAACGGCAAGCAAGATCGCATTGTAGGAAGCATTGGCCTGTTGCGAGCGGCCTTCCTAATTTTCCGCGTCACCAAACGGCAGCAGTAAGGTCCTGACTATCTTAGAATTGATCGAAGCTCCTCCGGTGAAACGCCGGCTTCGCGTGCTAACCAAAGCCAGCATTGTAGCTCTTCTTTCGCGATCTCTCTCTTAGCTTCCGCAGTCGTAACGTGGAGTGCTCGCTTGGATGATTCGCGGATTGTTCGAGGGTGAACTTGGCCTGTGACCCGCACCCCGCGCAAACAGCGGAAACTTTCGCCCGCGCATGCAGGTTACATGTTCTACTTGGCGCACCTTACAGCCACTGCCGTGAAAAACACCGTAGATTCCTGAATGTGGGGCGCAGTGGCCGACGCCAAAGATCTCTTTTGGTCGCACTGACATGATAAAGGCCTCCCCTAGTCAGTCCGCGTCTACGCGAAGGCTATCGAGCAACGTGAACCACGTACCATCGCCGCTTTCGCCTGATCACACCGGTTGCGCCCGGAACCGACTTCCTGATTTCCTCAGCTGCTTCTTTAGAGTGGACTGGCGTGCCCTTTTCGATCTTCGCCACCCACAGGTATTCCCTGAACCGGAGGTTCAGCAGGGAGAGGAAAGGTATCGCATTGGAATGCCTCAAGCTTGAAAAAGCGGGAGACGTGGCGGAGATTATCTGTACGGGCCAGAATGCTGTCTGTCGCGAGTCCTACGTCCGCCCTGCCGGGTAGTGTCGGTTCGGAAAATAACGTACTTTGCTGAGACCCCGTAGGGGTCTCGTGTTTCTTCTATTTCTGTGTCAAGGCCGTAGTTCTCGTTAAGCTTTCTCTGGGTTTCTTTTGCCGCATCGAAGTAATCAGCGGTGGCTTCTTCTGGTGTATCGACCCAGTCGAAACTCCACGCGTTGGTCCCGCGGGCCCGATAGTATTTCTTAATGCTCATATCGATTTGCGTTTGGCGGTCGGGTGCTGTTGCACAGCGCATTTCGGCGGCCTGAAGGAATCGAACAGCTCGTGCCTTCCGGCCATTTGCGTGTAACCGCGGTTGCGAATCTTGAACCATCGTTCCCCGGCCTGATAAATCCCGGCCTTCCGCTTCGCGACTACACTTTCGACGTCCTTCGCGCATACCGCACGGAATAACTTCACACCTTCGCGTTCAACATGCTCTCGCAAATAGCAAACGCTCACACTTCGCTGATTCCGAATCAGTTTCCGCAACATCCGCTTCCGCTCAATCAAGGGCTTAGTTCGCAAGTCGCGGTTGTTGAGCCAAAGTAGGTCAAACACGTAGAGCATCGGATCCCCGCGCCGGAAGAGCATTTTGTTAAACACGCTGCGGCCTTGCTGATCGAGCACCACGATTTCACCGTCCAACACGGCATTCTTGACCTTCAGGCCTCGCGCGATTTCGTCGCGCAAAAGCTGAAACGACTTGTACCTGTTGCGCCGGCGCGACACCAATTCACATTTGCCGTCGAAGATGTATCAGAGCGAACAGAAAACCATCATGTTCTTAATCTCGAAAAGCCAATCGCGGTGGTTGGAATGCCTCTGGGATCAAAGACAACTGCATAGGCTCGATTTGTGGAAGGTTCGTCCATTTGGGGGATCGCTGTCTGATTAGATGCCAACCGGAAAACGACTGTCTAGAGAAGGGAAAGCGAACGTTTTGAAAGTTCGTGACGATAGGTGAACGGGTCGATGCCCAGGCTTACCGAGGATGGCGTTGAAGCTTGCCTCGCCAATGATCGCTCGATCTTCATCTCGCTCACTAGCGAGGCCGCGCCAGAATTGCTCAAGAGAATGGCCAACGCGCATTTGCGTGG
Source organism: uncultured Acidobacteriota bacterium (assembly GCA_963757885.1). GTDB lineage: Bacteria > Acidobacteriota > Terriglobia > Acidiferrales > UBA7541 > Palsa-147. The sequence goes on from CAVWSS010000002.1 coordinate 482,923, forward strand.
GGAAGAAGCGTTTTGATTGCGTCGATTAATTCCTGTGAGCGAACGTCGCGGTCGCGACATTCGGCAAGGGCGCGTTCAATGACGCTGAGGGCTGCGAAGTGGCGGGTCAAGGCGACGGAGTCTATTCAGCCGGATTTTTCCGGTGGAGGAATTTAATCGCCTCCAAAAGAAAGGCTCTGGATTTCCCTCTCTTGAGACCGACTTCGATAAATCCGAGCCGATGCTGAAGCTCTGCCATATGGGAAGGATAGAGGTCCATGACGTGTTGCTGAAAGGTCACATCGGCGGCGGTTAGCGCCGCGCCCAAGATAGCTCCGAATGAAACGTGGGCTCCGCTGTGAGCAAATTTCATCGGTGTGAATTCATCGATTGGGGAATTGACGCCCTTGTAAGCGTTCCTTTGCCTTCGCATATGACATCATTTACCCTCGGCCAAATTAACAAGTAGAAACTGTTTGGCCTTCTTAGGGAGAACATGTGGGCTAGTTCTTCCCGAGAGGCAATCAGCACCGCAAATAATGTGCGGTAGTAAAGTTCCTCCACTTGCCTAAGCCTAGTTAAGAAGGCGAAGAACCGTTTCTGCTCCAAGTCGGCTGTTACAGATTGTGCGAGCTGTTCGTAGGCCACTCTCGCATTAGCCGCCAGGCTGAGTTCATTCGGAAATTGCTCAAACAATTCACGAACCATCGCCTCTTCTTCGTGCGAGCGCCGGACGACACAGCCGGAAACCGGGCAATGTTTTAGAGTCGGTTTCTGTCTTTTATTTTTCATCTCCACGCTCAAAGGGCAGCAGCGCCAGTGCTCTGCCTTTCCCGAGGTAAGCCGCGGCGCCGAACAAAAAGTTTGCTGCCCTCGGAGTTGCAGTGTGGCTTCGATGCTCGCTGATGTCCATTCCTTCAGGTAAACTAGGTCAAAATTTAATCCAAGGTTAGGTTTCGACGACAATGCCTTTCAGATGATTGTTTCGTAGCTGTTGTGCCACTCATCCACCTCGCTACGGGCCAGACTGAACAGGCTCTAAGTTTCTTTCCCGATCGAAATTTTGCAACCGAATTTTACGCGGACGAAGTAGATACGTACCTAGGGTTCGTTTCTAAGCGCTTACAGTACCTAGAGGGCGGCCACATCAAGGATTACGAGTGCGATAAAGAGGATGCTGGAGGCAGCCAATTCATCATTAGGGTGAGGCAGAATGTCGGAGAGTAAGAGGGCTACCCGAGGCTCTGCAGCGCCCCCGCTCGCCCCGACAGCACTCACCATTGAAGACGTCCAGCGGCTTAAGGACCTACTTTAAAAAACCCATCTGAAGTGGTGGATTATTTTGGCCGGTGCGGGCGGAGTCGCTGAGTTACTCACATAGGATGGCTCGCGATTCGATACGTAAGAAAATTCTGACGAAGCGTCTCCCCGAATAATTTGGGTTCTACCATTCGGGCCAATTATTTTTGGAATTCCTCAATATTTTTCCTTACCAATCTTTCGAGACCATCCTGGTTTAGGACACGGCAGCTCTCCAGCTGATGTACTAATTTTCCAAAAGCAATCCTGGGCTTTCGGCCCGGGTCGTAGTGCATGCTCAGAACTGGTTTCATGTTCTCGTAGGCAAAATTGTCAATTGCTTCCCGAAAGGCAGAAAAATCCTCTTGTCTGAATACGTAAGTACTACCCATATATCGCTCGTATTCAGGGTTCGTTGCGCGCAACCCGTCGTACTGGACTTTGGCTCTGCCTTGAAACTGTTCTTGTCGATCGAAAATAAACGCCGCAGTCTTGCTTGGCGAATGAGACTTGATGAAATCGAGAACGGCTCCGATCGCGGCTTGGAACGCCAAAAAATACTCATTCTTGTGAAGGAATCGCGAGCCGGCGTCGGTCGCTGCTACTCTTCGGTAGTCCCGAACGAAGATAACACCAGAAAATGCCCGCAACCTGGCCTCAGCGGCAATATCAGTGACATCAATTTTTAGCCGATCGCGTTCGGATTTCGGCATCGCTGACTCGGCGAAGCCGGATTCACAATCTGCAGCGTGGAACGAGGTTATACCCCATTTCCTCTGCGCTGGAGCAAGTGCTCTTCTCCACCTTCTAACCAACTGTTTCCACGCGCTGTCGGTTGCCAAGTAGGCAGCGACGACATAGATCCTGTTCTTGTTGTCGTAACTCTCATCGCCGTAAACCTGTACGACGGCCATTGCGGTTCTTCTCTCCGCATCCCTGTTGGGCGACAGGATTCTTAGCATTTCCCGAACAGAGATGTTCTGGCTGCACACTTCCGCCCTCCCGTGGGCTTGGTGGTACACTACGGCCCGACGGGCGGCCTGAGATAAAGCAGCCCTCGACACACGGAAGGGCTGTCGGCAGCTTCCTCGGCAAAGGACAAAAAGCAGACAGCGATTCCGAAATCCTCAGAATTCTACGCCATCCCAAACTCGCGCCAGTGCATGTAGTTGGAGGAAACACGGTGGCATCTGTAGATAGCACCGTCCGGAAATTGGTCGGATTCCAAATCTTCGCAGCCGTGAATCCCGTGACTCACGTGTATGCAGGGTTCAGTGTCATCCGCGATTTGAAAACAAATGAGTGGCGAAAGGCGACCGCTGCGGACATCAAGAGGTGGAATGAGACGCGACGATTGGTGATAGCCGATATAGAAGAACGCAAGCCCAAATCTGGTGATTAAGCCACAGTCGGAACGCGTGCTCTCTGATCTTTAGGCTCAGCTATTTCCAGCTGCGCGGCGATTGAGGTTTTTGCCCTCTACGTCGGATTCGTCGCCGTCTCTGCCAGTTCCCTCTTTAACCCACAGATCGATCGCTTGCATGATCGCTACGCGCTCGTCTTCGGTTAAATCTTCTTTTGGACCGAGCACCGTCAGTTTGTTTGCGTGTCCCATGAGCTCGCTGGCGACCTCGAAAAACCCGCCTTTGGAAACCCAACAGTGCTTGATGGGTATTCCCCCCGGAAGAGTTACAACGTTTACGTGCCAGCCCACCTCGCCTGAATTATCGTAGTGAATCCCACTGACAAAGCAGTTTCCGAAGTTGCCCGAGTGCAGAGGTTCATTGTGCATGTCATCGCTCCGACTTACCTGATTCACTGCTCTTAAGACATAACATACCGCCTAGCGCCGCAATCCAAATCTCCCGGAAGGGCAAATTCTTCTCGGGATGCCTCTTCATGAAGTCGGCAATCTGTTCGGGATCAGCGGTTCCCACGGCGTCGATCAGCAGCGTCAAATCCTTCATTTCAGCAGGCCCATAACTTTTGGATTTCGCTCGGACCGCTTCTTCGATCCATCGGCCATCCGACGGCACGATTATTGCTTTTCCCACCTGCACGTTCAGCGGACTGTTTGTGTACGAAGAAATGGAGAGCGAGTGTACCAGCTCGGCGACAACGGGTGAAAGATCGCAGCGTGATTCAGGCGGCGGGATCGAATTCCGAATCAGAGCCGCCAATTGGTTTGCGACCGCGTTTGGCATCTTGTGTTCTTCACCGCGACTCGTAAGCTGAATGTCGACAACACAATGGTCGACGTTCAGGGTTCTAAGAATTGGGGGCAACTTTTCCTATTTAACCAGCGTTCCGCAGGAATGTCGTCACGACTCCGCCAGTCGAAAGGAATGCCGACGACCTGAACCTTTCTTGGTTTGCGCCGGCCCGAAACACTAACGAGTACAACATCTGCCGGTTCCTCCGTGGGACGCCGAGCTTCGTAATCACAACCTCGCAGGGAATTGAGCTCATCGGCGAGCAATTCGCCAAGCCTAAATTCCTGTTCTTGGCGTCGGTCACTCATGATGAAATTGGCTTGTGGACCCAATCAAAACGCAGCGACATCCAGCGGAGTTTTCGCAGAATTCGTGGGGCAATTCAGGTTGGTCGCCGGCCCGCCAAGTGTGAGCGATCGAACGACACGCGGAGCACGGGGGATTCCACCGATCCATGCTGTTTATAATCCTGGCGGCTGTAACTATTCCTATCTTACGCCACGTGGTGGTCTCCCGCTGAGTCTGAACAAACACGCAGATCATTCGGGCCGCCACCTGTTTGCTGAAGCCGTCTTGACCACCGTGAAATCGCTCGGAAGCCATCGTTTGAAGTTGAGCTCGCCCACAAGGAAACCCATCGCAGCGGCGCTCCGTAGTGGGATCATCGCCTCTTCAGGAATGCGCTCGATAATTTTCGGATGGGCGGTGAAGACGGCTTCGACGTCCGCGACAAATGGTCCGGCCATAAGGCCCTTGCCTTTGTAATCTCTCGTTCGCTCGTGCTCTTCCACCAATTTGACGGCGGCCGCGGCATCGCGACGTTCCTGGCCGCACAATACTTTCAGGCATAGCGCCTCGTAGATTGCTTTGTCCCTCAAGCTTCGAAGTCTCTCTCGATTGGAACTCACGCGGTTGAGTGAACGCGCGGGATTCGACGTAGCGGTTCGAGCTTCACGCCCACAATGATAAGCGTGATTCCAATCCCGAAGGCAATCACAAGTTCGCGCGTGCTGACTTCCAGGCCCAAGGCTTTGAGTGCGAACAGACTCAAGAAAGCGAGACCGCAACCGATTATAAGTTGGCGCAAAACTGTGCGTGTTCGCCTGTGTTTATTCCGAGTGGCGCGCGACTGCGATGGCGAAGAAATACTCATCGAAAGATTCAAAACTGTGGGACTGGTCCTTCGTGCGGGGGAAGGAATTACGCTTGCTTAGATGCCAGGACCATCACGGGGAGTCACCGCGAAGAGGTGTGTCAGTTTTGCCACACTGGCTTACTCCCCGCCCGCCAGCCTTTTTTGTTGTTTGCGCTTCATGAATTCCAGCCACACATCCCCTTTGTTGTGTGCCACGTTCTCACATAGCGCAAAGGCCCAAAATGATCGGCATGGCCGAATTGCTCATCGGCCTTGGCGTCGAATCGTGCGTGGCCCGTAGCGCTCGAGATTTTCTTCAGGCTGCGAAACGAATTGCGAACGATGGCTGAATCGGGCAGCCGAACTTGATGGGATTCCATACGGCATCTTAGCGTTGGTGGCCAGCGTTTCCTTGCTCGCCGCGGTGAACTGCACTCCTTCGACTTTGCTCCCAAACTCTTTGGCGAGTTGCTCCACCATCGGCAAACCCATTCCCGTTTGGTCAATGCAAATGCGTTTGATCGTGCCGGTCTGAAGCAGGGAGCGCACTTTCAGCAACTCTGGGTCGGCGTATCTATTTTCCGAAACTCTTTGATCCCCCGCGTAATGGTCACATCGCTCAACCATCTCACTGATCCACACGACGGAAAGATCGCGGTTACGCAGCAATATCCCACCCGGCATAGCAGTTGCGGGCATCGGGCTGGGGCGCTTCTCCATTCGTTTGATCGCTGACACAGGATGCGAATAGCTGGGGAGGAATGAAATCGCGAACCGTGGAAATAAATTTGCAGCAATACTCCTGAAGAAACATGTCCTCGTCGATACAACTGTCCCGAATCTTCTGAATGTCCAGAGGCTTTCCAAATTGATCTTTGCAGCCCTGATCAACGGCCATGTAAATATCGACGAGATGCCCAGACCAGCGATTGTTAGGCTTTGCAGGAACGCCTTCGACCAGCCCCGCCTCTAACGAGATTTCGTAGAACATTCCCTCTTCGCCATTCGGTGTCGAAATAATTTCGCAACCAAATCCAAGGGTGATCGACGGAACCACCGCAACATAAATTTCCCGTCCGTCGAGGTGGTGAGCAAACTCGTCGAGCTTCACATTTCCGGTGTATCCGCGAACGGATTCAGGACTGGCGGGCAGCGCGGTTATTTCTGAGCCGTTGTCGAATCGTATTTCGTGAGCGCTCGCGGCAATCTTGGGAACTTCGTACTCGACATACCGAGCGATCTCACCGAGTGCTTCGATATGCCGGGAGAATCGATTTCTGAATGAATTTTTTGGAGAGCCGTTCGCCTACCGAAAGAATCAGCGTGGGCGTTTTGGAAACTCTTCAGAATCGAGAACCGTTCCGGCGCCAGCCGCGAATGAGAATCCAATCTGTCGAGACTTGTTGGCAATCTTTCGCGGTGAGCAATCTTGGATCCAAGCCTTCTGGTAGGGGTAGAGCTCGATTCCATACTCGGGCACTTATTTTATCGCGTGAGTCCGTAAATCTTCCGCATGTTGCGCACAAATATTTCGTGGGTCACTTTCACTGGACCATCGTCATCGCCTGTGAGCTTGTGCTGCTGTGGAACCTTGCCTTCAGTGCGATCCGCAATTTCTATCGCAGCCTTTACGTTGCTTTCAATTATTGCCTGGCGTGCGATGGACTTCGCGAGAGCGATTGCATACGTATCGCCTGGCGTCGCATGCAGCTTCGACATATCGAAATTACCGTCACGGTCGGCCTGCACCACGCGCCGAAGAAGCTGACGATACGCTGCGGTGATCGGCGACTTGGGCCGTCCATCTGGGTTTCCTGATTCTCCAGATTGAAACTGCTTTCCGGCGGAATTTCCCTGCTCGAAGGACTTCCCGCGGGGCGCTCGTTTGCGTCTGTTACCAGACGCTAATTCATCATTTTTCCGCATAATCCCTACCGCATCAGGAGTGCATGGAAACTGGCCAAGCCGGCCATGCTCCGAGCGACTCGCTTCAGATTTTGAAAATCAGAGTCCAACGTTTCCAGCGGGTCCTGAAACCTTGCCTCTACCGCGGTTGTCCCGATGGCATCTTTGATTTCTTGGGGCATATCCCGCACCTCGCTCTCATCGCAATACTCATACCTAACCGTTCTTTCTCTAACCGACACCATCAGGAAGCTCTCTATCTCGAACTCGCTGGGATGGGCTCGGACAAAGAAGCCGTGTTCGGGTAAAAATCGTTCCAACAATCCCAAGAGAAAAACGGACGCACCACTCGCGGAGGTTAGCCATGCAGTGACCGGAATTCTCTCCGAAGTCAGCTTATCGAAGATGAGTTCGGCCTCACGCTCTGAAATCTCGACGGGTTCTTTGACAGTTTGACTCACAAATCGCTCAGACCTTGGTCACCCCATCGGTCCATCAGGCAAAAACACTTGATTGTTACCCGTCATGACGAAATCGCAGTTGCCCAACGAAATCGCCCTCTGATCGCTGCTGATTCTCATTGATGTTTTTGCCCCGCCCTAAGTGCAATAGGGGCTGCTGGCGAGCGTTCTTCATATAGCTTTTTCCGGGCGAGCCCTGTCCTGCTGCGGTGTGTGGTTGCCACGGTGTCGCTGTCGTTGTTAGCGCAAAACCACAACTCCATCGCCTGTTGAATAGTTTCGGCAAGGTCCCGCACATCTGCCTTTGTGGGAACGCGTCCTTCGCTCCGATCCGTTAGGAACTCCTCAGCCAAGTCGTGGGCCTTCAGTCTGACCAAAGCACTCATAGCGATCCCGCACTGGGCATGAGAAACGGATCAAAAATCGCAACGTCCCGTCCGTGCCAGTAATGATGCACGTTTACGCCCGACTCGGTGATCGAGTATTTGTACGCATGCACCACCGTCGCGACCCCGGTCAGAATTCCGATGTGACAGAAAACTTTTGAAGTTTTGGGCCTGAGTAGGATTACGTTTCCGATTTGGCGATCTTCGAGCGAAGATGCTCTAAACGGTCCCTTGTAAACCAACACGCCTAGAGACTCCGCGACCTGAAGCATCCATTCGGTTTCTGCTGTCAGATACGATTTACCCTTCGCGGCTTTCAATGCTGCGTTGGTCTGTTCTTTGGTCATGAGTCTGCTGGCTTGGAGAACGCCGGACAACAACCCAAAGCAATCGGCGGCAACGCCCTTTAACTCGGCGCCAGCATGAAATGGCGTATAGACCCACGACCGTGCCTCAGTAGCCATCAGCGCGCGAATTTCCGGTTCACGTTCGACGGGAACTCTACGGCGGCATTCACTCACCTCATGCACCCGTCACCGGCGCAAGCAGAGGATCGTAAATGGCGGCATCGCACCCCATAAGACCGATGTCATGCTCACGGACGCCATCGCGACCCGCCTCGATCACCGACGTGCCCTCGGTAATGAGCATGGCCCGGCATTGCTTTTCGCTCTTGAACCTCAGAATGAGAACGTTCCCGGGCAGAAGCTGAGGCACGAGCTCGGCGCTCGGAATGGATTCAGACACAGCAACCTTGCGAAAATACCGATCCGCTAGGGAAAGGTACGAAACTTGCGTCAGTTTGCTCCTGGATTCGATTTTGAGGTTCTGTCCAGGGCGCCGCGGGGCAGAATTTCGTCTGATCGAAACGAAATGCTTCGCAAGCTGTGCCTGTGCAGTAAAAAGTCCCACCGCACAAAAAACTCCAATCAGAAAAGTGATGTGATCTGCTCCGACACCTTTCACCATCTCGCCTCTTCCGGCGGGAGTGCCAAGCCAAGAGCGAGCCTCGACGACAAGCTGCTGGCGAATTTCTGCCTCGCGTTCGATCGGAACTCTGCGTCGAAATTCAGTCATCTCGACTCCCACATTCCGTCGAGTCCCCCGGATATGCACTTCCGCTCGCAAGATCGAGAATCGTGTTTGCTCCGTGTACCTGGGGTGTACCTACACCATGCGGATTTATCGGATTTACAGGAAGTAGCGGAACGTGGAATGATTAACTTGCGAGGGCTCAGTAAGGGAGCGGGGTTCGAATCCCACCTTCCGCACCAAAATTTCCTCTTTTGCTTTGGATTGGATGATACGTGCAAGTTGATCCTGCCCCAGGTAAGCCCGCCGAACCTTCCCGCTTGGTAAACGTTCCAAAGCTCATCACGGATTATTATGCTTTGCAGCCCGATCCGAGTGATGCGAGGCAGGCGGTTTCTTTTGGCACCTCGGGCCACCGCGGATCTTCTTTCGACGTCACCTTCAACGAGTGGCACATCCTGGCCATTAGCCAGGCGATTTGCGATTACCGAAAGCTGCAAAAGATCGACGGCCCGCTTTTCCTGGGAATCGATACACACGCGTTGTCGGAACCGGCTTTCGCGAGCGCGCTGGAAGTACTCGCGGCAAATAACGTTGAGGTAATGCTTTCCGATAAGTCGCCTTACACGCCAACCCCTGCGGTTTCTCATGCGGTCATCGGGTACAACCGCGGACGCAAGACGGCTTTGGCCGACGGCATCGTTATTACGCCATCCCACAATCCGCCTGAGGACGGCGGATTTAAGTACGATCCACCGCACGGCGGGCCAGCGGATTCGAGCACGACGAACTGGATTCAATCCAAAGCGAACGAATTCATCGCGGGCGGCCTCGCGGGCGTGAAGCGAATGGCATTCGCAAAGGCGCTTAGCGCTGCGACAACTCACAAGCACGATTACCTGCACAACTACGTCAACGATATCGAGAACGTCGTCGACATGGCGGCTGTTCGCGCCTCCAAAATCGCGCTCGGCGTCGACCCGCTTGGCGGCGCCGGCATTGATTATTGGCCGCTGATTGCCGAGCGCTACGGTCTCAACCTTACGGTGGTAAACAAGTCCGTCGATCCTACTTTTCGGTTCATGACTGTGGATTGGGACGGCAAGATTCGCATGGATCCTTCGTCGCCATGGGCCATGCAGCGGCTGATTGGTCTCAAAGATAAATTCGATATCGCTTTCGCCAGCGATACCGACCACGACCGGCACGGAGTGGTGACCAAGAGCAGCGGTTTGTTGCCGCCGAACCACTATCTTGCCGTTTGCATTCACTTTCTTTTTTCGCGCCGCGACCGATGGGGCAAGGGCGTAGCGGTGGGGAAGACGGTGGTGAGCAGCAGCATGATCGATCGCGTGGCTGAGCGCCTGAATCGACGTCTTTACGAGGTTCCGGTTGGGTTCAAGTGGTTCGTGGAAGGTTTGATGGACGGCAAATTGGGATTCGCCGGGGAAGAAAGCGCCGGCTCTTCGTTTTTGCGGCTCGACGGGCGCGTATGGACCACCGACAAAGACGGAATCATTCCTTGTTTGCTCGCGGCCGAAATTACGGCCTGCATGGGAAAGGATCCAGGCGAAATTTACCAGCAATTTACTCGCGAATTGGGCGATCCGGTGTATGAACGCATCGATGCTCCCGCAACGCCGGCGCAGAAGGCCGCCCTAGCCGAGCTATCTTCCGCGGATGTCCACGCTAAGGAACTGGCCGGCGAGAAAATCGAAAAGATTCTAACTTCCGCTCCTGGAGATGGAAACGCTATCGGCGGAGTCAAGGTGGTCGCCGCGAATGGATGGTTCGCGGCGCGCCCCTCCGGCACGGAAGAGATTTACAAAATTTATGCGGAGAGTTTTCTTGGACAGGATCATCTGCGCCGAATCCAGAAGGAAGCTCAAGCCATTGTGTCCGAAACTCTCGCGAGCGCGCAGGTGGCGCCCATAGTTAATCAAGTTAAGGAGTCTTCATGAGCAGTACTTTGTCGAACCGCCTTTCTGAAAAGGCGATTTCTGATGTTCTCAAAGATCTAGCGCTGGATTTACGATGGTCGTTCAATCACGCGGCAGACCGGCTTTGGGCGCGGCTCGATCCAGACCTGTGGGAACTCACCAACAATCCCTGGCTGGTGCTGCAAACAATCTCTCGCGAGAAACTGCAGAGTGTTACTGCGGATCCGAACTTCCAGGCGCTGCTGCTGGATCTGGAACGCGAAAAAAAGGCCAGGCTGGCGGCCGACGGATGGTTCCAAAAAACTCATCCGAATTCGATCATCTCCGCTGTTGCTTATTTCTCCATGGAATTCATGCTCAGCGAAGCTTTGCCGATTTATTCGGGCGGCTTGGGAAATGTTGCCGGCGATCAGCTCAAGACGGCCAGCACCCTGGCAGTTCCGGTCTACGGCGTCGGCCTTCTTTACCAGGAAGGATATTTTCGCCAGGAAATCGACGCGCAGGGCCGTCAACAAGCCCTCTATCCATTCAATGAGCCGGGCCAGCTTCCGATCCGGCCTTTGCGGCAAGAGAATGGCGAATGGCTGCGGCTGGCCCTTGAGTTTCCCAGTGGCAAGTTGTGGTTGCGGACTTGGGAGGTTCAGGTTGGTAAAGCGAAATTGTATTTGCTGGATACGAATGATCCGGCAAATATTCCTGCGCAACGAGGCATCACCACCGAACTTTACGGAGGCGGTCCGGAACTGCGCCTGAAGCAGGAATTAGTCCTCGGAATTGGCGGGTGGCGTCTGTTGCGAGCGCTTGGATTGCACCCGGAAGTTTGCCATCTCAACGAGGGTCACGCGGCATTTGCGGTGCTGGAACGCGCCCGTTCGTACATGCGCGAAAATAACCAGCCGTTTGACCTGGCTCTGACCATTACGCGCGCGGGAAATCTTTTTACGACCCACACTCCCGTCGAAGCAGGCTTTGACCGTTTCCCGCCCGATCTGATGGAACACTACTTGAGAAGTTACGCGGAAAAGGATTTGTCGATTTCCTTCGACGATCTTCTCGCCCTCGGGCGCCGCGATCGCGACGATTCGTCAGAGCCATTCAACATGGCGTATTTGGCGGTGCGAGGCAGCGGAGCTGTGAATGGAGTGAGCCGTTTGCACGGGCAAGTCAGCCGCCAGATTTTTCAGACCCTGTTTCCGCGATGGCCTGAGCGAGAGGTGCCCATCAAGCACGTGACCAACGGCGTGCACATGCCCACTTGGGACTCGGCTGCGTCGGATCGGCTTTGGGAAACCACCTGCGGGAAAGACCGTTGGCGCGGAACCACTGAAGATATGGCCACGAATTGCCGCCGCCTGGACGATTTGGATCTGTGGAAGCTGCGCACGGATGAGCGCAAAGCTCTAGTCGAATACGCCCGCAAATTGCATGTCCGGCAGGTAGCTGGACGAGGCGCTTCGGCGGAAGAACTCGAGCAGGCTGGGCAGATATTTGAGCCGGGTGCGTTAACACTCGGATTTGCGCGTCGATTTGCTACTTACAAGCGCCCGAATCTGCTACTCCGTGACCCGGACCGTCTCCTGAAAATCCTCACCAATCAAGAGCGCCCGGTGCAGCTCGTGTTGGCGGGCAAAGCTCATCCTCAGGACTATCCCGGCCAGGAGATGATTCATCAATGGGTTGAATTTGCGCGCCGGCCAGACGTGCGCTCACGCGTGGTTTTCCTGAGTGATTACGATGTGCGCATGGCTCAGCATTTGGTGCAAGGAGTCGACGTTTGGGTTAACACGCCACGGCGGCCCTGGGAAGCCAGCGGCACGAGCGGCATGAAGGTTCTGGTGAATGGCGGGCTGAACCTTTCCGAGCTCGATGGATGGTGGGCCGAGGCATATTCGCCGGAAGTGGGCTGGGCCCTCGGCGATGGGCGCGAGCACGGTGACGATCGTGCCTGGGACGGGTCAGAGGCCGAAGCACTTTACGAACTGCTTGAGAAAAGTGTGGTTCCGGAGTTCTACAACCGCGACGCCCAGGGAATTCCCCGCGGCTGGGTCGCTCGGATGCGTGCAAGCATGGCGCAGCTGACGCCGGAGTTCTCTTCCAATCGGACAGTTCGCCAATACACCGATGAATATTACATTCCGGCTTCGGAGAATTTTCTGCGCCGATCCGAGAAGCATGGTTCTCTCGGAGTCGATTTGCTCAACTGGACCAATGAATTGGAGAAACACTGGGCGACTTTGCGATTTGGTTCGGCGACGGTCGAACGGCAGGGGAACAACTACCTGTTCCAAGTTCAAGTCTTCTTGGGTGCTTTAGATCCGGACTTCATGAAGGTCGAGTTGCACGCGGACGACAGCAGCTCCGGCTCATTCATCACCGAAGAGTTGAATCGCGGTGAACGTCTGCCTGGCACAGCCAATGGTTTCTTGTATACCGCGAGAGTCCCCGCCAGCCGGCCTGCCTCTGACTACACGCCTCGGCTGATTCCTGCGCACGCTGGGGCGCTCGTTCCGTTGGAGAGTCCGCTTATTCTGTGGCAGGACTCTCCTTCCTGGAAATAGTTACCGAGGTCTATGTCGTTAGCGCCCTTCCCGGCGCTTATACCCCTCATCTGTTTTGAACTTCCGTGTGTGTCGCGGGCACCTTGTGCACGTGTCGGTGTCTAAGCCGTTAAAGCGCCTCGCGATTACGCTGGAGGTGAACGATGTTCAACGAGTTAGTTGAATGTACCGTAAATCGGACAGGGACCTATAAAAGTTGGACGGTCGGGGTAGCAGCTCTCTTCCAAGCCGGTATCGTCTTTGTTTTCGTGCTGATCCCGTTGCTGTTCACCGAGGTGCTGCCCAAATCGACTCTGCGGGGGTTTTTGCTACAGCCTCCTCCTCCCGCTGCTCCTCCCCCACCGATGGCACCGCACAATACCCCCACGAACATTGACCGAATCCTTCACGGGGGACAAGTGACCACGCCGTCCGCCATTCCGCGGACAGTCAGCATCATTCGGGAAGAAGACCTGCCCCCTGACGTTATGCAGGGCACGCTAACTGGCGTGCCGAACGGAGTACCAAACGGCGAGCCAAACGGCGTGCCCAATGGAATCCCGAACGGAATCGGAACCGGGAATCCGCCGCCCCCACCGCCGCCGGCGGTACAGCACCGGATTCGTGTGGGTGGCAATGTTCAGGCGGCCAAGATGATTCATCAAGTGCAGCCAAGCTACCCGCAGATAGCCAAGACGGCGCACGTGCAGGGAACTGTGGTGCTTCACGCCGTGATCGCTAAGGATGGTTCGGTGCAGGAATTGACTTATCTCTCCGGGCCGCCGCTATTGATGCCGGCGGCGATGGAAGCAGTGCGGCAGTGGAAATATCAGCCGACTCTGTTAAATGGCGAGCCGGTGGAAGTCGACACGACCATCTCCGTGATCTTCACAATGGGTGGCTAACATCATGAAGGCAAGCCGCCTTCTTTTTCGACGGCCTTGAGTATCACTGCCTCGATTTCTTCATGTTCGTCCGGTCGAAGTGAGTCGGCCGCGATCGCTTCTGGCAATCTTCCGAAGCGGCGCTCGCGAGAGGCGTATTCTTCGATGGCCGCTTTCAAGTCGTGCCCGTCAAACTCGGGCCACATCTTGGGAGTGAATACCAACTCTGCATAAGCCGACTCCCACAGCAGAAAGTCGCTGAGACGCCGTTCGCCACCGGTGCGGATCAGTAGATCGACATCGCGGCTGGAATGGCCCGCGTGAGTGACTTCGCCCAGCTTGCGCGCAAATTCTTCCTGCGAGACTTCGAGGCTGGAGAGCAGCCAGCAAGCCGCGCGCAAAATGGCGTCGCGGCTCGAATAGTCCACCGCGATTCGGAGCTCCAGAGCGTCGGCGTGCGCGGTAGCGGCTTCGGCGGTTTCAATGGCAGCCTTTAGCGAGAGAGGAATGCGATCGCGGCGGCCGATCACGCGGATTCGCACTCCAGTCGCGACGCAGAGATCTGCTTCGCTTAGCAAAAAGCTTTCGACCATGTCGAGCAGGGCAGCTACTTCCGTCACGGGCCGTTGCCAGTTGTCGCCCGAAAAGGCAAAGAGAGTGAGCGTGCCCACGCCAAGGTGAACCGCGGCTTCCACTACGCGCCTCACCGCTTCCACGCCGGCACGGTGTCCTTCAGCTCGGGGCAAGTCTCGAGCGGCGGCCCAGCGGCCATTGCCGTCCATGAGGATGGCGATGTGAAGCGAAGTAATTTGATCGTACTGTTTACTTGTATATAAAGTTCTTTGGTCCATAAAGTGAACAGGCAAATTTTTTTGCCTACCTCTCTCGCGCCGCCCGGATCAGCGCTTCCATGTGATTGAGATACTTTTCGAGCGCGCGCCGCCCGTTGGATGTCAGCCTATACTCAGTCCGCGGTGTGCGCCCCGCAAACGATTTGGTCAAAGCAACGTAGCCAGCATCCTCCAGTTTTCGCGCGTGCACGCTCAGGTTGCCGTCACTGACCTGCAGCAATTCTTTCAGCTCTGAAAAGGTGAGCGTCGAGTTCGCAGCAAGGGCACTGACGATCGCCAGGCGCGTCCGTTCGTGAATCAGCCGATCAAGCTGTGTTGCTGAGGCTTCCGCAGGCGCTGCGGCTTTTCGTGCTGCAAGCTTTTCAGTTTGTTCCGCTCTTGCTGAGTTTGATTTACCCGCCATAGTTCCTCGCGATCCCCGTGCCGAAAATAATGTGCAAGCCGCCAAATCCGGCAGCCAGAAAAATATTGCCCCAGTTTATCGGGGAAAAAAGCGCCACCGTGCCCAGCACCATGAAGCAGAGTCCCATCAGCGGCACGATGCGCACAGAAAACGCTCCGCCAGTAACCACGCCTGTACCGTACAGCAGAAGCCACACGCCAGGGATCGCCCAAAGCAGCTCCGCGCGGAACAAAATCAGGGTCAATAGCGCTCCCACAGCCAACGGAGGTGCGAGACTCAGCACGAATTTTCGGCCCGGGCCCGAGAGCATCGAGAGATTTGCGCGGCGCGCTTTGGTCGAGGTTGTGAAGAGCGCGATGGAAAGCCCAATGACCGCTTCGGCGAGCCAGGTAAGGAGCCAGGAAAGGGAACTAGGCTGCCGGGCAGCGATCGCCGCCGCACCAAGGGCCGTGATGCCCATGGCCACGCCTCCCCAACCTGAGACCGCGGTGAACGATGAGGCGCGCTCCATGGTCTCGCGAATGAAGCGAAGGTTGTCGCGGGCGTGGTCATCGAGAGCTACGGGTCCAGGGGTGCGCGGGGATCGGAGAGGCTGCATGACGGAGAGTGTAGGTGGATGTTAGTGTTATGTCAAGTACTTTGTAGCACAAAGTATGGGAGGTTTTCAAGGGGTTCCGAGCTAAGTGGAGGTGTTAACCCGCGAATCTGCGATAATCCGCGTTCCATATGGATCGCAATACAAAGGCGCTTGCTGGTCTGCGTGTGTGCGTAGGGGTGCTATTTCTCATTTTTGCGCAATACAAGGTCTTCGGGACGCAGTTCACTCTCGGCGGCGGATTTCAATATTGGATCAACCGCTTTCTCGCCGACGGCGCTTATCCTTTTATGGTTCCGGTGCTGCGCGAGTTTGCGTTGCCGCACGCCACGGCCATCGCTTTTCTGGTGGCGTATGGCGAGCTGGCCATCGGCTTGGCGTTGGTTCTGGGAATTTTGGTGCGCCCGGCCAGCATTGCGGGATTCATCTATATGCTCACCCTACTATTTTCTGCGAATTATCCAGGAGCGCACGCGCCAGCGTGGGAATATTTTGGAGCGTCACTCGAACACTCGGTGCTGGCGCTGTCCTTTGCAGCCTTCGCCTTTGGCGACACTGAACGCGCGCTATCAGTGCGCACTTTTTTGCGCCGGCACCGCGCTGCCGCTGATCCGTCAACTTCCAATCAATCGCGATCCCGATGAGCCAGGCGCGCCGCCTACGTCGACAGCAGAAGCGAGCGGCCCAAGTAGGAGCGAAGGCAGCGGCCCAAACTTCGCAACAAGCGCCGGCCGCGCCCGCGCAGCCGCCCGTACCGCACGCTTGGCTATGGATTACAGCCGCTTTCTTGGTTCCTAACCTTGGTGCACTAGCCTGCGGCTTCGTCTTCGACGATCGCGTTCTAATCGTCGACAACGCGTCCTTGCATGCTGCATCTTTCGGGCAGCTTGCGCGTGTTTTCCGCCACGTCTGGACATCCGGCTACTGGCCGGATAATCGCAGCCTCAGTCTGTATCGCCCAGTTTCGCAAATGCTTTGGGCCTCCATTTGGTTTGTCGGTGGAAGCACACATCCCGGGCTCTTTCACTTGGCCGGCTTGGCTTTGGGCGTCGCGGCCGTTCTGCTGCTTTATCGCCTGCTACTGATCGTTGAAATCCGACCGCGCGTTGCATTCATCGCCGCCGTCCTATTCGCGCTGTTTCCCATCCACACCGACGCAACGACCTCGGTGGTCGGATCGGCGGAGCTGCTCGCCGCGGCGCTGGCACTCGCGGCGTTGATTTTCTATTACCGCGGTCAACCCATTCCCGCCCTGATTTTGTTTGCGCTTGGCGTGTTCTCCAAAGAAAGCGCTGCAGCGTTTGCTGCCGTTCCGCTCGTTTTTCCACGCCGCGGCTCTCGGCATCAGCGCTACACGCAAGTCACTGCCGCTGGCGCCGCTGCAATCATTGCTGCTGCATTGATGATTCATCACGCCATAGCGCGTGGCTCGAAAATCCCGCCGATTGACAATCCGGAGGGTCTGGTAGGTGCCGGGCCGCGCATTCTAACCGCGCTTTGGACGCAAGGCTTATACATCTCCAAAACTCTTGTGCCGATCACACTCTCGGCAGATTATTCGTACAAGCAAATTCCCTTGGTGATGGACCTTGGAGATTGGCGGGCGCTTGTGGGACTTCTGCTCGTCGCGGTGGCAGTTTACTTAGCGTGGCGGATACCGGAGTTTCGAACGCCCGTGCTGATCTACGCGATTCTCTTTTCACCGACGGCGAACATTTTGTTTCCCATCGGGACGATTATGGGCGAGCGGCTGGCTTATGCACCGAGTTTGGGATTGGCGTTGTTGGCCGGGATTCTGCTGGCGCGGAGCCGACACTGGAAAACGATACTCTTGGCGGTGGCGATTATTTTTGGAATGCGCACCGCAGTGCGCAATTTGGATTGGCTGAACGCAGAGCGCTTTTACAGCAAACTCGCCGAAACTTCGCCAAACGCCGCAAAATCCCATTACTCCATCGGCGTGCTGCTCTCGTCACGCGGGGAGGATGCCGCGGCAATCGAGGCCTACGACCGCGCTATCGCGATTTACCCCGTCTACGCTGAGGCTTATCGCAATCGCGGGAATGCACTTGCGCGGCTCGGGCGCCGCGACGAAGCGATGGCCAGTTATCGCCAGTGCTTGCGCTTCGATCCGACCGATTTCGCCGCCGCTTCAAACCTGCAGCAGCTTCAAGCGGGCTTGCAGATCAATCCGCCTCGCGCGAAATTCTAGCGACAGTGATGTCCGACCCACAAAAAGCAAGCAGGGAACTGACGTTCTAATTTCCAGTCCCTGAAAGCGAAATGTTCTGCGGGCTATTCAGCGCATTATCTGAAATTCTCACGCTGCCGCTCTTCGAGCCCCTCGAGGTTGGTTTGAAAACCACGTTGATCGTGCAATGACCGCCGGCTGTGAGCTGCGTGCTGTTGGCGCACGCTCCCGCGCCAGAAGCGAAGGCGAAGTTGCCGCTGATTGAAAGCCCGGTCAGTTTCAGAGTTGTCGACCCCGAATTGGTCAACGTTACTGTCTTCACCGCGCTGGTATGCCCTGTTTGAACGGTTCCGAAGTTCAGGCTCGACGGCGACAACGACACGCGAGGGTTGATTACCGCAGTCACAGTCATGGGAATCGTCTGCGGGCTACCCATGGCGTTGTCGGTAATCACCAAATTCGCGGCGTGCGTCGCAGTCACATTCGAATCGCCCGTAAAGCTCATCACGATTGGGCAGCTCTTTCCGGGATTAAGTGTCTTGGGGCACAACTCAATTCCGAAAAATCCTGAAGAGTCATCGCCCGCAATCGGTTTCACCGCGAAGCTCGTGAACGTAATCATGGTGTGGCCGGTGTTCGTCAGGAGCGTCGCGGCCAAAACCGTCTCACCCGTGCGAACCGTCCCAAAGTTGAGCGTCGATGGTGAAAGTTTCAGCGTCGACCCCGGATTGTTCACCACGACGGTGAATGCCTGGGTAACGGAGCCCTGACTGTTCGTGGCTGTCACGCTGATGGGATAGGTCCCGGCTGTCCCTGCCGCTGGCGTGCCGCTGATGAGCCCCGTGGTGCTGAAGAACGTCAGCCCACTTGGCAGAGTGCCTGACGTGAGCGTCAGCGTTGATACCGGGAAACCATTGCCGGTAAGAGCGAAGGTTCCGCCGGTTCCGACGGTGAATGTTGCCGTCGTCGTGCTCAGCGAGCATCCATTCACGCAATTGCCCGTGATCGCCGTGGGCGCCACCGGAGTTGGAGGCGTCACTGTACCGCCCGTGCCACCAGTCGTTGGCGGGAAGGCCACCACCAGATCGTTAAACTGCCGGATCGTTCCGCCGATCGACGGATCGACCGCTCCCGTCGCGTCGAAGAAGGACGTCACGTCAAATTCAAACTGGCAGGAATACGGTTGCGGCGTCGAGCCAATCAGCATCGGTGTTCCGCAAATCGTCCCGAATGCCGCCGTAGGTGTGAAAGGAAAATCCGGATCGTCGTAGAGCCGCGGCAGACTGCCCGTATATGTTGGCGAAGGCGGCAGATTGGTGCTGTTATTCCAGCTGATTCGGAGTGCCACCGCGTTGACGTAGTCGGCCGGCGGCGGTTCCTGACCTGGTGTTGGCACGCACGGCCCGCTCATCTGCGGCACGCAATAATAAATGTCGTAGTGCGCACAGTTACCGTTCGAGTAGTGGTCGCAGTACGGCGTGATGGTGTTTAGACCGGCGCCGTCCTGGCCGTAATTGAAAAACTGCTTGAAGCGGCAATCGAAATCGGCGGAATTTGAGATGTTATCGCTGTTCGGACACAGACCATCAGCCACGAATTCCGTCTTGGTCACGGTCATGGTGAATGGCTGAAAAACTGCCGCAAGCTGAACCTCAAACGCGTCCGCGTTCGGCCCTTGCGCCGGCGTGCATGGATTCGCCGGTGTGATCGGGTTCAGATTGCCCGGGCAGTTGAATCCCGCGGTCTGAATTACGTTGGTCCCGGGGTTGAACGTCAAATTCACCGATTGCGGCGGCGGGATGAAATTTGCCGTCACAAAGGTAGTGTCATCGGTGTTCAAAGTGATGGTGCAGGTAGGCGCCATTCCTGCAGAAGCGCACGCTCCGCCCCACCCGGCGAAAGTCGACGCCGGGCTGCCCTGAGGTGTAGCCGTCAAAGTCACCATGGACATGTCCGAATAATCCACAAGGCAATGGCTTGCGTCAGTCTGCTCGCCATTCACTTCGCTGCAATCGATTGATCCGGTGTTGTCCGTCACCGTTCCTGTGCCGCTGCCCAACAGCGTCACCTCTAATGGATCGACCGTTCCTTCCGTCGACACATTTAGCGTAAATGACTGTGTCGCGTCCGGATTGACTCCGTTCGTTGCTGTAATGGTGATAGGGAATGAGCCGCTCGATTGCGGGACCCCGCTAATTGTCGCCGTCCCGTTTCCGTTGTCGACAAAAGTCACGTTGGCGGGCAGCGCTGGCGTCTCGCTCAGGCTCGGCGTCGGCGATCCGGTGGTAGTCACATCGAACGATCCTTCTGTTCCAACCAAGAAGGTCGCTGAGCTTGCGCTGGTAATGGTTGGCGCCACGCTGGCATTGGTGTTGCCGCTCAGATTCGCCACTTGCGGCGTATTTGCACCGTTGTCGTTCACGGTGAGCGTGCCGGTCAGAGGATTTCCCGTGGTGGTAGGCGCAAAATCCACGCCAATATTGCACGTCGAGCCCACCGCCTGTTGCGTTGCCACCGCGCAGGCGGGCGCTACAGTCTGCGTCCCGAAATTTGTCGACGGCACGATCGAGCTGAAATTCAGAGGCGCTGTTCCAACGTTCGAGACCGCTAGTGTCTGTGCGGCGCTTGTGTTGCCAGGTGACGTCGTTGGGAAAGTTACAACGCTCCGCGCCACATTGACTTCGCGAATCACGCTGCTCCGAGTGTCGGCTATGAATATGTTGCCCAGGTTATCTACCCACACGCCGTGCGGGTGATCCAATGACGCCTGGGTAGCCGACCCGCCGTCTCCCTCGAATGCCTCAGTTGCTCCGCCCGCGACGGAGGTGATAATGCCAAGCGTATCGACCTTCCGAACTCCGCCGATGTCGTCGGAGATGTACACATCTCCCGCGTCGTCCACGGCCAAGCCCTCTGGCGTGTTGAGATTCGAGCTCAAGGCTGGCCCGCCATCTCCGCTAAACCCCTGCGTGCCATCACCTGCGAACGCACTGATGAGTCCATTCGGATTAACTTTGCGCACCTGATGGTTCAAGTAATCGGCGATGTACAAATTCCCCGCGGGATCCAATGCTATGCCCCACACGGACAATCCCGCTGACGTCGCCGGGCCGCCATCGCCGCTGGCCGTTGAACTCCCGTTTCCCGCCACCAGGTTGATATTCCCGCTGCTGTCTACTCTCCGAACTCGATTATTTCCGTTGTCCGCGATGTAAATATTCCCCGCGGCATCCACCGCCACATCCGTGGGGCCACTTACCTCGGCGCTCACCGCGGAACCGCCATCTCCTTCGTAATTCGCGTTCCCATCTCCCGTCACGGTCGTGATCATTCCAGTTGTATCGACTTTGCGAACCCGGTTGTTCGCGGTATCTGCAATATAGAAATTCCCCGCACTATCAACCGCGACCCCGCTCGGTCCATTTAGCTCGGCGGAGACTGCTGGCTGAAAGTCACCGTTGAATCCGGCAGTGGCGGGGCTTCCGCCACCCGCTGAGGGCGTGCCGGCTACTCTATTGATGATTCCGCTCGTGTTCACTTCGCGAATTACGTTGTTGCCGGTATCCGCGATATACAAGTTGCCCGCGCCATCCATCTTGGCTGAATCGGGCGTCAGGAGTTCCGCAGAGGTAGCAAGTCCGCCGTCGCCACTAAATGAGCCGCCCCCTTCTGCACCGATTACCCGCGTAACTATTGATCAAGCCTGGTGTAAAGGCAGCCGAAGACCCTCCGCCGGTTCCTTGCAATCCGAAGCTGTAAACGTTCGAGTTGCTGTCCGTAGCTACCAGTGGAGCGCTGCGCGGCCCAGGTTGCGTCGGCGCAAATTTCACCACCGTGGTGCAGCCACTTGAATTGCATGTATTGCTTTGAATCGAATAATCTCCGCTCGTCGTCACGCTGTTGATCGAGAGGCCTTCCGTATTGATCTGCAGCGTCGCCGTTTGGGTGGTGTTCGATCCCACGTTCACAAATCCAAAATTCAGCGGGCCGGTATTTACCTTCCGCACTCGGTTGTTGGCCGTATCCGCGATATATAAATTCCCGGCGTGATCCAGCGATAGGCCTGAGGGGCCATTTAACTCCGCGTTTGAAGCCGCGCCATTATCGCCGGTGAAGCCCGGGGTGCCATTTCCAGCCAGGGTGAGAATCGTTCCGAAGACATTTACCTGCCGCACTCTATTGTTGGTGAAGTCCGCGATATAAATATTGCCTGCAGCGTCGATTTGCACGTCCTTGGGATTATTGAGTTCTGCGCTGATGGCCTGCTGATTGTCGCCGTTGTATCCCTGCGTGCCCGTGCCTGCCAGCGTAAGCAGCGTTGCGTTAATTAATTCACGAACCGCGCCGTTATTCTGATCCGCAAAGTAAATGTTTCCCGAGCTGTCCACTCGCAGTCCGTCCGGGCTGTTCAGGTCCGCACTCGTTGGCGGCCCATTCGTAAATCCCGCATTACCCGAGCCGGCCACGGTGGTGATATTCCCGATCGTATTGACCTGCCGGATCCGATTGTGTCCAGAGTCGCCGATGTAGAGGTTACCCGCGGCATCTATCGCGATTCCATTCGGCGTGTTGAGATTCGCCGCCGTGGCGGCTCCGCCATCTCCATCCGCCCCGGTCGTCGTACCCACATTTCCGTTGCCGGCCACCGTGCTGATCACTCCTAGCGTATTCACTCGACGGATGCGGTTGTTGCCGCTGTCCGCGATATACAAATTTCCCGAGCCGTCCACGGCCACTGCAGTCGGATGATTCAAATTTGCTGCCGTTGCTGCGGCGCCATCACCGTCCGTTCCCGTCGCCGTCCCTACGGTACCGCTGCCGGCCACGGTGCTGATCACACCAGCCACCGTCACCTTGCGAACGCGATTGTCTCCCGAATCGGCGATATATAAATTGCCCGCGCCATCCACGGCGACACCTGCCGGGGCGGAAAGATTCGCGGCTGTTGCCGCGCCGCCATCGCCATCGGTGCCCGTAGTTGTTCCGGCAGTGCCGGTGCCGGCCACTGTGGTAATCGGCGGCGCGAGAGTGACACTTTGTGCCTGGAGCAGGGAAGGGGTCGAGGTGAAGAACAGCAGGGCTAGGCCAAACAGGCTAAGCCGACGGGTGGCTTTCATGGTTCCTCGCTTCTTGCACAACTTGAGTTTTGTACCTGCTACTACGTAAAAGACGTGAGGATTGCTTTCGCCTGTAAGGCGGGGGACGCGAAGGATGCTATGCCTGGACTAGGTTAAATACAAGCGTTTGGTCACCTAACAAGTAACAATTGAGGGAATACGTAGTCGAGGCGCTAACTGTCATCATGGGCAGGGCGCTTTTGTCTCCAAAAATAAAAAGGGCAAAATCAAAATGATTTTGCCCCGATCGCTTTTCCCTGAAATGAAATTCTACTTGTGGCCCGAGCTGATAACCCTCAGCAAGTGATCGCGATGTTCGGATGGCTCTTGAACGCTGCTGAAAGCTACACCGAACAGAGGATCCTTTTCATGAAGCGAATCGATGCTCGCGTAAAACTTGTCAATCGACTCCGCGTTGGGGAACTCGACGACCAGACTGACAAATCCTGGCGGCCCTGTGTGAATCAAATCCTCCTCCATGGAATAGCCATTAATGGTCCCATCGGCGACCATCGCATCAAGCCCAGCTTTGCGATGCTTGTTGAACAGCTCATCCATGTCGTCCCCGTGCCCCATCTTCACTTTCCAGTTCTGCACCACGAGATACTTCGCCGCCGCTCCGCCCTTCATGCTGTAGTTCCTTGACATGCTCAGTTCATCGGCGTGCATGGTGTAGTTGATGTTCGCGGCTGGGGGTGCATTCGTCCGAACGGACTCGAGTGCCTTCAAGATGCCCGCGATGGATGTCGAAGAAAACCACGAAACATAATTCGGCGCGTCATTGCCCTCATGAACTTCAACCGCCGCCGAGCCCCAACTGACGAGTGTGCCATCTGTGAGCAGGCTCTGAAAATTCTTGTTCGACTTTTCCTCGCTTTTCTCGTACTCGCCCCAATTCGCACGCGGAACGCCAAAAAGCGACACGTAGGTGTAAATCACCGGCTGCCTTTCGGGCATCGATTGTGGAGGTTGAGGTTTGGGGGCGGAAATGGCCGTGGCAGCAGCAAACAGACACACCACCAGACCCAAAAGGATCCGGTCAAGCGTAGTTCTTTTCATTCGGTCTTGCTCCTTAGTTGGCCCGCAGGCCAATCCAATTGTTTAGTTGTTTGTAAGGGGAAACTGCACTTTTGGTGGCCGGACTATACCACGGATGGCGAGGCTTTAGACGTAAGAACCCATGAAGAACAAGGTAAATCCGAAGATTTGCAGTTTGATAAACGCCACGTCGGCAGCGCAGTCATGGGGGGCCATGACCGCTCCTGCCGACGTGGGGGGTGTTAGGACAACTTCAGAAATTCAGTTTCAGTCCTAATTGTATTTCTCTTCCTGGGTCGAGAGACTGAGCCAGGCCGAAGGTTCCGGCGCCGGTGGCGCCCCCAGTAACCGGGTTGGTATCGATGACGCCGTTGCACGCTGGACCGCATTGAGCCGTGGGCGCACCGAACACCGGAGTGTTGGTCAGATTGATGAACTGAGCCATGAACTGCAGGTTGACGTGCTCAGTGATGGGAAACGCCTTGATGATGTTGAAGTCGGCGATGGCCAAACTCGGACCGCGGAAGGCGCCAACGCCGCAATTCCCGAAGGTATGGGGCGCTGGCAAGGAAACCGCGGCGGGGTTCAGGAATTGAATGCCGATGCTGCCGCCGAGATCTTCGCCCTGTCCGCTGCCGAATTGTGAAACGCCAGGAACGCAATTGGGGCGGTAGGCCGCGCCCACTCCACCGCCGGTTCCGGATTGATCGTCAACGGCCGGGCTGATGGCAAAGCCAGAGTGAATATTGAAGGTAGAGGCCACGGACCAGCCGCCGATGATCTGGTTGACTACCCCGTTGGCGTTGTTGCCATACATCCGGCCGCGGCCAAAGGGCAGGTCGTAAACAAGATAGCCATTGAAGGAACCGGCAACGTCGCTGATGCAGCGGCCGATGTCATTATGCTGGTCGTAGATATTCTGAAAGAAGAAGTAGCCGCCGTTGGTCTGTGAAGTACCAAGTCCTTCCTCATCGCCGTACTGGCCGAAGTAACCGAGCGAATTAGAGAGGCACTTGGACCAGGTGTAGTTGGCCTGCATTTCGAGGCCGTGGAAAGCGCGTTCGGTGAGGGTGAGCTCCAGTGCGTTATACCGCTGAACTGCTTCGGAATCGTTATAGCGAACCGTGGCACCCGCTGCGATGAGCGGCGGTGCGAAGGCGCTCGGGACTACAGCCCCATTTACGATCTTGCCTTGATTGGCGATGAAGATGTCGGACATGTGATCGATTTTGTTTCCCACATAGCCGACTGAAAAAGTCGTACTGCGGCCGAGCTGGTGCTGGATAGTGAAATTCCACTGCTGATCCACGGCCGGTTGTAGGTGCGGATTAGTGGCGTGGAGAGTCGTGGAGGACAAGCAAGCCGGCGAGAAGGCCTGGAGAGCCGCAGCGGTGCAAGCGGCCGCTGGAAAAGCCGAGTAGCCTTGATCGAGAGTGGTGAGTGGCGCCGATAGCCCGACGTTGTTTTCATCGCGATTGACGACATAAGGCGGATTCACGACAGCGAGGTTGTTAACGCCGTTGCCTTCCATGTAAGTGGAGATTCCATAAGCCCCGCGAACCACAGTGTTGGGGGCAAAGCCCGGCTGCCACGCAAAACCGATACGGGGCTGCACGTTGTCGATCCCCAGGTAGGTGTCGTAATTCGTCCCGATTTCCGGCGCTCCCGTGTTGAGGTTGAAATTGACGTTATGGCTTGGGTCATTATCGCCACGCGCGGTAATGACTTCGTAGCGCAAACCGAGATTCAAAGTGAAATTGGACTTGACGCGCCAGCTATCGGCAAAAAATCCGCCGAAGATGCTGTTGCGCAGGTTGAATTGGAGCGGAGTGCCCTCGGTTACGTCAGTGGGAAGCCCGAGAAGGAAATCGGCGACGCCGTTGCCCCCGCTGGCACCCGTGTTTCCGGTGAATTGTCCGGTGAAGCTGAAAGATCCGGCGACGCCTTCGTTGCCGGGGTAAACGTCATTCATGATGAAGCGAAAATATTCGAAACCGAAGTGGCTCACGTGCTTTCCGTGGGTCCAGGTCAGGGAATCTTCGGCCTCAACCGTGGTGTCATGGAAGATTTCGACCGAGTCGGTGCTTCCGACCGAGGTCAGGCCGGGGCTATTGGCAACTGTGGTCAGCGATCCAAAGTTCAGCTCAGGGAGAATCGTGGCCTTAACACCTGGAATTCCTAGGGTTGCCGGAAGATCGATGGCGGTTGGATTAGAATACACCTGGTCGTCGGCAGGGAATATCTGCAGGCCCACGCGGGCATCGTTCACCAAAGATGACGTGATGGTTCGGGTCCAGTCGACAACTTCGTTGTTCAGTGGATATGTGCGCTTTAGGTCCGGCAGCAGTTGAATCGAATTGGTGGTGTTATTAATTACGTACATCTGTGAGTAGCGAGCCATCAAGTGATCTTTGTCATCGATTTGCCAATCGAGTTTGAAGTCGCCCTGATCGCCATTCACGTAATTGTGCTGAGTGTAGGAATTGACGCCTGCCCCGGGAAATAACGGTGAAGCGAGAATCTTGCCCGCGGCGGCACTTGCGATGGGGACCTGATTATTTGGATAGGGGGTACGAGTTGCCGGATTGGCGCTGGAGAAGGGGTCGTAGAGCTGTTGTGAAGCCGTAGTGCAGACTCCACCCACGAAACCCGTTGTACACAGGGCCGAAAAGTCTCCAGTTCGCTCAGCGGCAGGAATAGGCACGAAAGGCTGAGTGCTCGCGGGTGTGGAATATCGAGACCCCTCGTAGTCGGCGAAAAAGAAGAGCTTATTCTTAATGATGGGCCCGCCTACGGTCCCTCCGAAATTGTTGTAGTGCAGCGGACTGCGCGGCGCCCCAATCGTGTTGTTCTGCCAGCTGTTGGCATCGAAATCTGTGTTGCGAACGAACTCAAACAAGTTTCCGTGATAGGAATTCGTGCCGGACTTGATCGTCTCCACAATTACTCCGCCGATGTAATTGCCGAAGTCGGCGGGAGCGTTGCCGGCGATGAGGTTGAAGTCCTGAATGGCATCAGGGCTGGGAACATACGCAACTTCATTGTTGTCGGCCTGATTGGCGTCCATGCCGTCGATGGTGAAGTTGTTGTCTTGCTCGCGCGCACCGTTCACGTACGGCCGGCCCGTGCCAAAGGTATTCTGGTTCGCCTCAAAGGCGAAGATATTCGGCGAAACTACGCCGGGCGACAGGAGAGTGAACTGATTGACGTCGCGAGAAGCCAGAGGAAGGTTGACCGCGGCCTTCTCATCGATCAGCATTCCTACATCCGTCGTATCCGTCTGCAGCAGTGGGGGAGCCTCTGTTACCTCCACGGTCTGCGACACTTGGCCGACCTTTAACTGAAAGTCGACGCGAGCGACCTGGTTCACTCCCAGTGCGAAAGCCTCGCGCAACTGGGTGCCGAATCCGTTCGCTGAAACCTTCAGCTCGATTGTTCCGACGGGGATCTGTGGGAATTCATATACGCCCGAAGAGTTAGTTTCAGTCGTAACGGTAGTATCCCGCTGGACGTCCCGCGCGGCCACGGTCGCGTTGGCGACAGCCGCACCTGACGCGTCAGTTACAGTACCGGTAATAGCCCCGGCAGCCTGCTGGGCATGCGCGCCACTCGCGCACCACAAAATCATCATCATTGCGCCCAACGAGAGAAGACACCCCTTCCAAAAGCAGGAAATCTTTAGCATCGCGGAAATCCTCCTATCCAATGGGCTCCAAGACAGCCCTGAATCGCACCCCGTGCCCCTTTGCGATACGGAGCTATATAGCACATGAAATATCTTGTCAAGAATAAAATTTAATTTGCAGAAATCCCCACAGATATGTACCCTAGGCAACCTTGCAGCTCTATAGCAGTGCCTGATTCATCTGGCGATGCTCTATAGCGGCCTGCAAAAGAGCAAACGGTGTATCGGCACCGGCGTAGAGGCGTTTGGGAGCATTCGGTGACCAAGTTGACCAATCCGAACGGCTTAACAACACCTTGATGTGTCTTTGGCGCGAATTTGATAAAACCCACGCGGATGTTACGGCTCAAAGGCTCGAATTGAATAATCTATGGCCCTGAATCATCGCAACGGCGAACCCGCTTACCGGCGAATTCAAAACGCGATCCGTAAAAGGATCGAGACAGGCAAATTGCGCAGCGGAGATTTGGTTGATTCCGAACGCGAGCTGGCGCGCATTCATAAAGTCAGCCTCATGACCGCGCGGCACGCGCTCGGCGACCTCGCGCGCGAAGGCGTGGTCGAGCGCCGGCATGGCTCAGGCACGTTCGTTGCGCCGCCACGAATTCACTTCAACAAGCTGATGAGCTACACGGAGCAGATGGCCAGCCGCGGGCTCGCCGCGCAATCCCACATCGTTTGCCGCGAGCTCATTTACGAACACGAAATTGCCGCTCGCCTGGGCCTCCCTCCGATCGCCCAACTCACCAAGCTCGAGCGAGTTCGCTCCGCAGGCGATGAGCCATTCGCTCTGGAGACCTGCTATCTCTCAGCGGAAGACTTTCCGCGGTTGGTAAAGGGACCGCTCGAACGCGGCTCGCTCTTCACAACTCTTGAACGTCTTTACGGTATCGAGATTTCGTATGCCGATGAGGAAATCGATTCGACCGGCGCCGATCAGCGCACTGCGGAACTGCTCGGCGTGCCACGTGGCACCGGGTTGCTGAGGATTCGGCAGCTGATCTTTTCCACGAAAGGTAAGGCGACGATCTACGTTCTTGGCCTCTATCGTTCCGGCCGTCACTCTCTGACCATTCGAAGATTCCGGTAGCGCGATCGCGCCAGCCAAACGCCATGAGCGCTGAGAAATCCCGCCAAGGCGCGCATCCCGCTGCATGGGTTCCCACACTTTATTTTGCCGAAGGCATTCCGTTTTTCGCCGTCTCCCTGATCGCCGGAATTCTTTATAAGCGGCTTGGCCTTGCCAACGACACGATTGCTTTTTATACGAGTTGGCTTCTGCTGCCCTGGTCGCTCAAGCCGCTTTGGAGCCCGCTCCTTGAAATGTTCAAGACCAAAAAGTTCTTTGTGGTCTTGCTTCAATTGCTGGGCGGGCTTGCTTTGGCATCCATTGCGTTCTTTTTGCCGCGCGCGGATTTCTTTCCATACACCCTCGTATTTTTTGGCTTGGCCGCGCTTTGCTCATCGACACATGACATTGCCGCCGATGGGCTTTACATCGCGAGTCTTTCGAATAAGCAGCAGGCCGCCTACGCCGGTTGGCAGGGCGGTTTTTACAATGCGGCGCGATTCTTTTCGCAGGGTGGCCTGATCATTCTGGCGGGTTACCTCGAAGCACGCAGCGGGATTCGTCACGCCTGGATGTGGATTTTCGCGGCGATGGGAATCGTGTTGGTCTGCTTGAGCCTCTACCACACCCGCGTGCTGCCAACTGGCGGCGCCGAAAGAAAATCGGAAAATTTCCACAAGATGGCCGAGACGTTCTGGGACGTGGTGCGCACCTTTTTCCGAAAGCCGAATATCTGGCTTCTGCTCATTTTTATTTTTCTCTATCGTGCGGGGGAAGGGCAGGTCGTTCGAATCGGGCCGTTGTTCCTGGTCGATAAACGCGCCGTGGGCGGCCTGGGACTCACCACGGATCAATTTGGCGCGATCTATGGAAGCTTCGGCACCATTGCGTTTATCGCCGGCAGCATTCTGGGAGGCTACTTCACGTCCTGGCTGGGATTGAAGCGGGCGATTCTTCCACTGATTTGCGTGATGAATTTTCCCATGCTGGCTTACTACTACCTCAGCA
This sequence comes from uncultured Acidobacteriota bacterium, assembly GCA_963757885.1. Classification (GTDB taxonomy): domain Bacteria; phylum Acidobacteriota; class Terriglobia; order Acidiferrales; family UBA7541; genus Palsa-147. Next base: position 512,651 of record CAVWSS010000002.1, read on the forward strand.
CGTCCTTGCCCACCAATCGCGCGTTGATTACCGCAGCGATGAGCGTGGAAATGTTCGGATATGGTTTTGGGTTCGTGGGCGTGATTCTGTTGATGATGCAGGAAATTGCGCCAGGCAAATATCAGACCGCCCACTATGCCTTCGCAACTGCGCTGATGAATTTAGGGCTGATGATCCCTGGAACAATCAGCGGCAGAATCCAAGTCGCGCTTGGCTATCGGCGTTTCTTTATTTGGGTGCTGATCTCTGCGATCCCCGCTTTAATCTTGGCCCGCTTTGTGCCGATTCGCGGCGCCGATGCAGCAAAACAGCTCGCCGAAGCGCCTCCCACGCTCGCGGAATAAACCTCAAGCTCGCATCTCGCCTGGAGCTCCGCACCTTACGGCCGGGTATCCAGCGGATGCTTGCTCTTCTCGTAAAATTCATTTTGAAGCTTCAAGCTCTTGTCATCAGCCTTGATTGCGCGAATCGACTCGACGATCGCGCTGATCCAGTGCGACATGTTCCATTCACCGAGTTCTTTGGTCGCGGCGGCTCCTTCGCCTGAATAGTGATTCGGAAAGCGCGCGTACCACCAAATGCCGGTGTACAAATCCTCGGGCAACTTCAGGCGCGCCTGATCGGCGCCCGACTCCGTTGCTGCGCGATCGATGTGCACCAGGTCCGGACGCGACACCATCACGTTCGAAGTTTCATCTTCACCTGCGTGATAATCCACTCCCGTTGATTTCTTTCCCGGCCCGCCCGGTGTGCTTCGCGGCCCATCGAGGACATACACGACGTAGTCGTGCGGATTATCGAGCTGGGTTTGCGCAAAGAAGGGAAGCAAGTGCTCGTTTCCGCCGTGCCCATTGACGATCAAAATCTTCTTGCAGCCGTTGCGCGCCATCTCATCGGTGGTTTCCTGCAGCAGCTTTAACTGTAAATCCGTGCTGTACGCGATAGTTCCAGGCTCAAATTTCGCTTCGAAAATTTGGCCAAAGTAATAATCCGGGAACACGATCGCGTACTCTTGCTGCACGGCTTGAAAAGCTACGTACCTCGCATTCAATAAGTCAGTGCCCAGCGGCAAATGTGGGCCGTGCTTTTCCAGAATTCCAAAAGGCAATAAGCACGTTCCCTTGGACTCCTGAATCGCCTGGCGAAATTCGCCCGCGGTGAGTTCTTCCCACTTGGGAGAAAGTTTGTTTTGGTTCTGAGCGAACGCTGGTCCCGAAAAGACAACTGTGAGCACTGCTGTAACTATGAATTTCATGAGAGCCCTCTTTGCGGCTTGTACTGCGAACAAACAAATATCAATTCCGCGCCACCTTTCCAAGCGGGTTTTGCTACAAATCGGCAATTCGATTGTCCGTTCGTCACTGTTGCCGCCGCAATTCGACCGCGGCTTTCAGCCATTCAACCCTAGATTTCCGGCATTCGCAGGTATTCACCGAGAATTTACAGTTTTCCAGTTGACAGGGAAGCGGTAAGACGGTTGAATGGCCTTTCTAGTTGAAAACCAGTTGCAACTAGCGTTGCAACAGGAAGGCCGCACCTAATGTCAGAGAGCCCATTAATTGCGACAGAGTCGCAGCTAGGGAGATCGAAAAATCTGCCGGACATCACCCGAACTTCCCTGATCGGCGAGCTCGTCGCGAGAGGCATTCGCATCACCTCCCAGCGTAAATTGCTGCTCAGCATCATTCAGGATTCCCCGCGCCACCTTGACGCCGCCGAGCTTCTCGCCGCCGCCAAAAAGCAGGATCCCGAAATCAATCGCGCCACTGTGTATCGCACCATCGCGCTGCTGAAAGAGCGCGGCCTGATCGACGAACTCGACTTGATGCACCTCCACGGCGAGAAGCACTACTACGAGCCCAAAACTAGCCGCGACCACTGCCACATCGCCTGCTTCAAGTGCGGTGCGATCGTCGAGTACGCTAGCTCTGCCTTCGAGCGGCTGAAAGAAGAAATGAGCAAACAGAGCGGATTCAACATTCGCGTGGTTCGCCTGGAGGCAGGCGGAACGTGCGAAAAGTGCCGCAAGGCAGGGAAGTGAGCGCCGCCAAGTAACTGGAACTGAAAATAACCGAAACAGAAAATTTGCGGTTCTTCCGTTGGAATTTACCTCTAAGAACCCATCGCCCGGGAAATTCATAAGAACGAAGCATTCATAAATCATCAGCTAACCAAAGGAATCGTCCCAGTGAAGGCAGTGAAGGTAGCATTTCGCACTCTACTCGTAATTGGTGTGATCTTAACCGCCCAAGCGCTGGCTTGGGCCGGCGTGAACGGCAGCATTTCCGGCACGGTAAAGGATTCGACCGAATCGGTCGTCGCCGGAGTCACTGTCGCCGCCACGAACTCCGACACCGGCATTCACCTCGAAGTCACCACCGACGCTAAGGGCTTCTATTCTTTTCCCAGCCTCCCCATTGGGCATTACTCGCTCGAATTCAGGCGCAGCGGATTCAAGCCCTACCAATACAGCAACGTCACCATCGACGCGAACAGTGCGCTGGTCGTCGACGCGGTTCTCCAGCTTGGCGAGCGCAATGAAGTCGTCACGGTTAACGACACGCAGGTCCACGTCGACACCGCCAGCACCCAAATGGGCGAAGTCATCACCGGCAGGGAAATGACCGCTGTTCCCTTGAACGGCCGCAGCTACACAGACCTGCTCGCACTGCAACCAGGAGTGGTCCCGACCACCTCGCTCACTTCCGACACCGTGCAGGACGTGGGTGCAAGCGCCCTCTCGCCCTCCGGCGCGTTGAACCCCGGCACAATTTCCATCAATGGCCAACGCGAATTCGCGAATAGCTTCATGGTCAATGGAAGCGACGTCGAAGAGGACGTCAATCTCGGCACAGCCATCGTTCCGAATCTCGATTCCATCGCTGAATTTCGGATTCTCACGAATAATTTCGACGCTGAATACGGCGAATTCAGCGGCGGTCAGATCAACGTAGTCACGAAATCAGGCGGCAATCAATTTCACGGTGATGCATTCGAGTTCCTGCGCAACACCAATTTTGACGCGCGCAACTTTTTCTCTCCCACGCGCGGCGAATTCGATCAGAACCAATTCGGTGGCACCATCGGCGGCCCAGTTCGCAAAAATCAAATCTTTTTCTTTGGCGATTATCAGGGCACTCGTTCAACGCAGGGCGTCGACACCGGTCAAATTCCGGTGCCCTCCGATCCGGACCGCGCCGGCAACTTCGCCGGCCAAACAAGTCTCTTTCAAACCGTGAATGCCGCCGGCGTCACCGTTCCAACCACGGTGAGCGGCCCAAATTGGGCGAGCGTTTTGGCAGGCCGCCTTGGCCACGCAGTCTCTGCGGGCGAGCCCTATTTCATGCCCGGTTGCACAACTGCGAGTTGCGTTTTTCCCGGCGCAATCATCCCGCGCCAGGCTTGGTCAGCACCCGCCACTCATCTGCTCCAATACATTCCCGCCCCGAATAATTCCAACGATACCTTCGCCACCGCCGCCGAGAACCAAACCCTGCGCGACGATAAAGGTTCCTACCGCATGGACTTCAACACTGGCTTGGGCCTCGTGACCGCGTACTACTTCTTCGACGACTGGTCGGAAAACAATCCTTATCCAGTCGCGCAGGGCGGCGCGAACGTTCCCGGCTTCAACGCGCTCTATCTCGGCCGCGCGCAACTGCTCTCGCTGGGCGATGTCAAAGCCCTCGGGTCAACTGCCGTTAACGAATTTCGCTTCAGCTTCATGAGGGACGCTACCGATCTAGGGAAACCGATCGGCGGCCTGGGAGTCAGTCTCGCTTCACAAGGATTCGTAACCGGGACCCGCACGCCTGGAATTGTCGCCTTGTCGCCCAAAACGGAAGGTGTGGAAAGCGTCGGCTTCAACAATTTCACCATCGGCACGAATACCAATGAACTGAATCAGAAGAACAACACTTTCCAGTGGATCGACAATTTCTCGAAAGTCTGGGGCACTCACTCCGCAAAATTCGGCGGCGAATTTCACTACGATCAGGTCAACGTAAATCCCATCGCGCAGTTCAACGGCAATTTTCTTTTCTTTGGCAGCGAGACCGGCTCGGACTTTGCGGATTTTCTGCTCGGCATTCCCAGCCAATACAATCAAAGCGAGCTGAAATCTTTTTACGATCGCAATAAATATCTGGGACTCTACGCGCAGGATAGCTGGCGGCTCCGCAACAATCTGACCCTCAATTACGGCCTGCGCTGGGACCGCATCGAGCCCTGGTACGAAAAATACAATCAGATTTCAGCGTTTGTGCCGGGCGAGCAATCGATTGTCTTTCCCGGCGCGCCGCGTGGAATCGTATTTCCCACCGATCCCGGCGTGTCGCGCACCCTCGCGCCTCCTGGCAATCGTGATTTCGCGCCGCGTGTAGGAATCGCCTACTCGCCGAACTTCTCGGATGGTTCACTCGCGGAGAAAATCTTTGGGCCAACTGGAAAGACCAGCATTCGCGCGAGTTTTGGTATGTTCTACACCGCAATCGAAGCTCTCACCATTGGCGTGCTCAGCGCGAACGCGCCCTACGGCACCACCTACACCAGTCCCGCGCCGCCGCTCTTCGCTACCCCCTTCGTCACCGCCTCCACCGGTCAAAATCTCGGCCAGCCGTTTCCTATTTCTCTCGCGCCGCTCAATACCAACGCGCACCATCCCGATCCCAATGTCGATTGGAGCCAATTCACTCCCATCGAAGGCATTCCGGCGTATCCCACCTCTAATCGCATCCCGTATACCGAGGAATACATGCTCTCGCTGGAGCGCGGAATCGGCGACAGCACGGTCATTGGCGCGAGCTACGTCGGCACGCAAGCGCACCGGCTCCTTGTGCTCGTTGAGGCAAATCCTGGCAATCCGGCGTTGTGCTTGCAGCTCAGCAATCCAGCAAATCTCGCGCCCAACCAGGCGCCCTGCGGGCCCTTCGCTGAAAGCAACACTTTCGTGACCGCTTCCGGCCACACCATCGACGGCACTCGAGGACCACTCGGCCCGAATTTTGGCAGTGACACCAATCAAGCCACCGCTGGAAATTCCAACTACAACGCTTTGGAACTCACCGTGCGTCACACCGGAAAAGCTCTCCTGTTGCTTGCTGGATACACTTTCAGCAAGTCCGAAGATCAATCGTCGAATCTCGGCGAGGAAATCAATCCCACCAATCCCGCGATCAGCAAGGCGCTCTCGGCCTTCGACGTGAAACATAATTTCGTAGTGAGTTACAGCTATACCCTGCCCATCGATCGCCTGTTTCACGAAGATAATCGCTGGACGCAAGGTTGGGAAATTTCAGGGATCACTCATTTCAGCAGCGGCCTTCCAGTTACCCTGGTCAATCTCGGCGACAACTCACTGCTCGGCGCTGAGCCGAACGGGATCAACAATTTCGGTGTCGATGAGCCTAATTTCACTCCCGGCTCTCTGGAGATAAACAGCGATCCGCGCAATGGCCGCCCCTACTTCAATACCAGCCTGTTTAGTCAAAATGCCCTCGGCACGCCAGGCACATCCGGTCGGCGCTTTTTCTACGGGCCCGGCCTCGATAACTACGATATGGCTTTGCTGAAAAATCTGCGCGTCACCGAAGCGAAATCCGTGCAGCTACGCCTTGAAGCTTTCAATATCTTCAATCACGCGCAATTCTTCGGCCCCCAGGCTGTCGACGGCAACATTAGCAGCTCCACGTTCGGTGAAGTGGTGAGCGCCGCGCCACCACGTCTTCTTCAGTTAGGAATGAAATTCATTTTCTAAGCACGCCGTTAGAATTCCCCCCTAATCAAGCAAGCGCCTTAAATCATGTCTCGACATCTGGATCTCGATCTTGCCCCCTTAGCGCCGCTCGCTAGTCCAATGTTTCAAAGGACGGACTCATGTGCGATATCCGCGGCAGGGAAAGTAACAAACCAAATCTGTGGCATGGCATTCTGGCTGGCGCAATCGGCGGCATCGTTGGTTCGCTCGCGATGGATCTTGTGCAGCGCGCTGCTCACGAAATGTTCGGGGTCCCCATTACTCCGCGCGTCGATGGCCACCCCGAAAAGGGACCTGACTTTTTCCACGACAGCGCCGCCATGAAATTAGGCAACAGGATTTCTCGCCGCGTGACTGGCAGGCGCCTCGGGCGAAAGCAGAAAAGAATCGTCGAACCGATGGTGCATTATGTTTTTGGCGCCATTTCCGGTGCTGTTTATGGCGCTGTCGCGGAATACGTCCCTGAGGTTGCCGCCGCCCGCGGCATTCCATTCGGCGCGGCGTTTTATCTTGCCGACGAGATCGGTATGCCGCTCCTGGATCTCTCTGGCCATCCGTTCGAGTACCCACTATGGCGTCATCTGAACGCGTTAGGCACCCACTGCCTTTACGGCTACGCGAACGAGACGGTTCGGCGCAACTTACGTGGCGCACCGTGCAGCCGCGAGCGTGACGATCGTCCAGAATTCGGGATAGCTTAGCTGTGGATGGTGCTGCTTAGCTCAGCAGCTTATCCGGGGTGATGGGCACATCGCGCACCCGCTTGCCCGTTGCGTGGTAAATCGCATTCGCGATAGCCGCGGCCGTTCCGGTGATCCCAATTTCGCCAATCCCACGCGCACCCAGTGAATTAAACTTTGAATCGGGAATGTTCAGCGCCGAGACATCGATCTCGCCGATATCCGCATTCGCCGGCACGTGATATTCAGCCAAATTGCCGTTCACGATGCGTCCATCGCGCGGATCGACCAGGCTGTCCTCATGCAGAACTAACCCGACGCCCCAAACAATCCCGCCGATGAATTGGCTGTGGCCGGTTTTCTCGTTCAGCAGTCTGCCCACATCGTAGACCGCTACAACGCGACGCACGCGCGGCATGCCCACATAGGCGTCGACGCTCACCTCGGCAAAAATTGCTCCAAATGAATGCGACGAGAAGTCGTTCTCAACCCGAGGATCCGGCGCTGTGTGCGCTGTTCCTTCGATAGGCTCATTGTTGTGGCGCGCCAGAAGCGCGGTGAAATTCTCGCTGTGTTCAGGCGCAGACTTTCGAAATATTTTGCCATCCTGGAAGTCCACTTCGTCGATTGCGGCGCTGGCCGCTGGCGACGCTTTGTCTGCAATCGCAAGTTGCAATAATTTCTGACGGGCATCCAAAGCGGCCGCGCGAATTGCCGGCGTCACGCTGGCCACACTGAGAGAGCCTGCTGAAATGGGCGCCTGCGGCAAAATCGTGTCGCCGAGCTTTGCATCGACCAGGTGAGTTGGCACGTCAAGCGCATCGGCCGTTACCTGCACCATGATCGTGTACATCCCGGTGCCCAGTTCCTGCGTTCCTGACGCAACCAGCACCCGGCCATTTGGCTGGAAGCGGACCAGAGCACTCGCCGGTGCGCGGTTTCCCGGATAAGTTTCAGTCGCCATTCCCCAGCCGATCAGTTGGGAGCCTTCGCGCATCGACCGAGGCTCCGGATTGCGCTTGGCCCATCCGAATTTCTCCGCAGCCTGCAAATAGCACTGCCGCAGGCTCTTTTCGGTGAAAGGTTTTTTCGTCTGCGGATCTACCTCTGTGTAATTGTTCAGGCGGAGCTGCAACGGATCCATCTTTAGCTTATAGGCCAGCTCGTCCATGGCCACTTCCAGCGCGTAGGTGCCCGTGGCTACGCCGGGTGCGCGCGTGTAGGTGGGCGTGCCCAGATTGAGCTGCACCAGTCGGGAAGTCGTGGCGATGTTCTCGCACGCGTACATCACGCGCGTCGGAAACGCCGCGGATTCCAGGTAATCCTCGAGTTCAGAAGTGTGCGCGTGCACTTCATGTCGAATCGCGGTCAGCTTGCCGTCGCGCGTCGCTCCAATGGTGAGGTGCTGATGCGTACACGGCCGCGCGCCGACCGGACCAAACATTTGCGGCCGTTCGAGAGCGATCTTCACCGGCCGGCCGATCTGCTTCGCAGCCATAACTGCAATGACCACGTGCGACCACATCCCGCCCTTCGATCCGAATCCGCCGCCCACGAAAAGCGCTATTACCCGGACGTTTTCCTGAGGGATCCCAAAAACCTCAGCCAGCGCATGTTTGCGCCCGCTGATGTTTTGCGTCGAGTCGTGCACGGTTAGATTCGCGCCGTCCCATTGGGCCATGATGGCGTGCGGCTCCATGGCGTTGTGGTGCTCGATGGGAGTCGTGTAGACCTCATCGACCCTCACATCCGCTGCCTTCAGTCCCTCCTCCACATTCCCCCAGCTCACATCGCCATCTTCATCGTTGTGTTTGCCTGGATACGAAGTGGGGAATCCACCTTCGAAATCGAGTCTCGCCGCAGCGCGTTCGTATTGCACGCGCACCAGCGACGCGGCGTAAATCGCTGAATGCAAATCCTCCGCGACCACCACGCCGATGGGCTGGTTGTTGTAGTGAACTTTGTCATCCTGCATCGTGGTGAGCCGGCTCTGCGGCGCAGCCAGCTTCATCGCGTTCGCGGGCGTGATGACCTTGATCACACCGGGCACCTTCTCCGCCGCGCTGCTATCCATCTTGACGATTCGCCCGCTCGGAATTGTGCTGACGATCAGCGCGCCGTACGCAAGATTGAGGGCAGGGAATTCGGCAGAATACTTCGCCGTGCCGGTGACTTTCTGCTTGCCGTCCACGCGAGTCAACGGCTCGCCAAGGACCGAGGGCCTCGCCGACCCCACGCCTGTCGGGCGGTTGCCGGGCTGCATCATGCCAGCCCTCCGGCAATGGCGAGTGACCGCGCCACCGCGCGTTTGGCCATCTCAATCTTGAATTTGTTGTAGCGGTAAGGTTTTGCGTCTTGCACCACGCGCGCCGCAGCGGCCTGGAAGGTCTCTTCACTCAAGGGTCTGCCCGTTAGCAGCGCTTCGGCTTCTTCGGCGCGCCACGGTTTATGCGCGACGCCTCCGAGCGCAAGCCGCGCACTGCGAATCTGATCGCCATCGACTTCCAGCGCCGCCGCCACTGAAACCAGCGCAAACGCGTAGCTCGCGCGATCGCGCACCTTCATGTAGTGCGAGTAGTTCGCGTAAGGGGAAGGCGGCAGATCGATCGAAAGAATCAGCTCATCCGGCCTGAGATTGGTGTCCACCTGCGGTGTGGTTCCCGGCAAGCGATGGAAATTCGACATGGGAATCACGCGCTCGCCATTTCCGCCCAGCACGCGAATCTTCGCTTCCAGCGCCGCGAGCGCCACGCACATGTCCGAAGGATGCGTGGCGATACAGTTTTCACTGGCGCCCAAAATGGCATGAATGCGATTGAACCCTTCGATTGCCGCGCAGCCGCTACCGGGATTTCGCTTGTTGCATTGCGCGAAGGCCGAGTCCATGAAGTAGTAGCAGCGCGTGCGCTGCATCAGATTGCCGCCATTGGTGGCCATGTTACGTAGCTGTGGCGAAGCGCCGGCAAGAATCGCCTGACTCAGCAGCGGGTATTTCTGGCGCACCAGCGGATGATTCGCGGTATCGCTATTACGTGCCAACGCGCCCAACCGTAGGCCCCGGCCAGGTAATTCTTCAATTTCAGCCAGCGCCAGCCGGTTGATATCGACCAGCGCGCCGGGCTGCTCCACGCCGTCCTTCATCAGATCGATGAGATTTGTCCCGCCGGCCAGAAATTTTGCGTGCCGCAGGTGTGTCAGCGCGTCAACCGCCGCCTTGGGTTCTTTCACGCGCTGATATTCGAACGGATTCATGCGCGGCTCCGTTCTGCGCCATTCTTCTGGCGCCACGCCTTTTCCACCGCATCCACAATTCCTGGGTAGGCGCCGCACCGGCAAATATTCCCGCTCATTCGCTCGCGAATTTCATCGCGCGTCAGGTTTGCCGGCCCGTTATGACGCAAATCTGCAGTAACAAAGCTCGCCGCCCCCTCTTGCGCTTCTCGTAGCAGAGCGACGGCAGAGCAAAGCTGCCCCGCTGTGCAGTAGCCGCACTGAAAGCCGTCGGTTTCGAGAAACGCAGCTTGCACCGGATCAAGTTCATCGCCCTTGGCCAAGCCCTCCACCGTGACAATCTCATCGCGGTCATGCGTGACCGCCAGCGAGAGGCAGCTATTAATGCGGCGTCCATTCACCAGCACAGTGCACGCGCCGCACTGCCCGTGGTCGCAGCCTTTTTTTGTGCCGCTCAGGCCCAGATTTTCGCGCAGCGCATCGAGCAGCGTCACTCGCGGGTCGAGCGACATGTCATGCCTGGTTCCGTTGATGTTCAAAATCACCGGAACGACATTTCCAGCGCTCTCCGGCGCCGGCGCCTCAATCGCCACGCCGGTGTGTGCCGCAGGCCCGTGGCCCCCAGTTGCGCCAAGGCGTGAAAATTCCAGCGCCGCGCCGCCCGTCAAAATACTGGCCGTCGCGACAAATTCACGCCGCGTCAGCCCGCTATGCGATTGTTTGGGATTTTCTTCGGTATGAGGCGTAGCAGGCGCGCTTTGTTGCTCTGGCGACGCATCGTCGCCAGATCGCTTCTTTTTTGAAGCCAACGTTCCCTCCACTCACTCGTTGGATGTTATTCCAGCATCGCGAGGTTTCATACCCTGCAGGACCGAGTTTTCAATGAATTTAACCCCACATTGGGTCAAGGCTGCAGCCGCATAGCTATACCGGCGCATCTCTCTTACAATTGCCGGCCTTCCTAGGGAAGCTTCTGACCATGGCCGATTTTATTCGACCGCAACTGCGAGGATGCGTATTTCAGGGTTTCATAAAATATGAGCAAGCTGAAGCTGCCCGCCTGGTTGCAGCATTTGGTCGCCTCAATGGGCGGCGCTGGCATATTTGCCGTCGCCTTTCTTGATTCTTCCGTTCTTTCTTTCCCCGTCATCACCGATCTGCTAATCATCCAGCAGTCCATCGAGCATCCAGAGCGCATGCTCTACTACGCACTGATGGCCACAATCGGCTCGCTCGCAGGGTGTATTTGGCTTTATCTGATCGCTAAAAAGGGCGGAGAAGAATTTTTTCATCGACACGCCAAAAAGCATCGCATGACCGATAGAGTACGCCAGTGGGTCGACAGCAACGCGTTCTTAAGCGCCTTCGTCCCGTCCCTTTTGCCGCCTCCGTTGCCCTTCAAACTTTTCGTAGTGGCTGAGGGAGTCTTCCAGGTTCCATTTCGAACTTTTGTGACCGCTCTCCTCATCGGCCGTTTCCTTCGATACTTGATCGAAGGCATTCTGGCGGTGCGCTATGGCCCTCGCGCGACACAATTCTTACTCGCGCATGGACGGGCGGCGGGTCTGGTCATCGTGACCGTGGTAATTGCGGTCTATTTCGCCGGCCGGATGATGAGCGGCGAGAGAACCCATCACAAAAAAGCCGTCAAAACCTAGCGCCCCGCAGCCCGCCGAATTTCCCAGGCTCCTCGCAAAATTAACACTTGCCAGTCGCAGCTTCCTCGCTTACCTTCCACCCAATCCGAAACAAACCTAGACAAAATTCAGTCACACAAGCTTTCCCAACGAACAGGAGAGACCCATGGCCAAACGAGTAATCATCGGCGGACTGCTCGGCGGTATCGCACTATTCATCTGGGGGTCGCTGGCCCATATGGTTCTGGGGCTTGGCAGCGTCGGCTTCAAGGAAATTCCGAATGAATCCGCCGTCCTCACCGCGGTGACCTCTTCGATCACTGAGCCCGGCCTTTACTATTTCCCCGGCTTGGGCCTGCCCTCCAACGCCACTATGGCCCAGCAAAATGCCGCCATGAAGGAATCCGACGCGAAGGCCCAAGCAGGTCCCAGTGGCTTGCTGATTATTCATCCCCACGGTGGCGGTGGTTTCACCGCGGCCCGACTAATCAATGAATTTGTATTGAACATTGTTCAAGGCCTCCTGCTCGCTGTTCTGTTGGCCTGGGCCCTGCCCATCGTCGGCTATGTGCCGCGCGTCGCCTTCGTTACCGTTGCTGGATTTTTCGGCGCCCTGGCCACCAATATCCAGTATTGGAATTGGTATGGCTTTCCCGTGAATTACACCCTGGCGTACATCACCAATGAAACGGTGGGGTTCTTGGTCGTGGGGTTGGTAGTAGCCGCCATGGTAAAGCCTCGATAAACGCCGCAAACGTCGGTTAATGTCGCGCGTGCGCGAAATCGACCTCTTCGCGCACCACGTTGAACTGCGCATCCAACTCAATAATCAAAATCAAATTATCCGCTCCGCGAAAAGCTTGCGGGAAGCGCAAGTCGCGCACCTGAATTGTCGTTCGCGCATCCGCAGCAAGATTCACCACCGAACTCTCCGGTAGCTGCTCGTTGGCCAACGGAAACCGCGCATAACGCAGAAATATGTGCGCGAGTGGAGTGTCCAGCGCTGCATCAAGCGCGCGCGACGGCTGCGGCTTGGGGTGGGGAAGTCCCGCCCCGGGATCAAAGACCCCCACTGGCCGCAGCGGAACATTAATCTCCGCAATAAAATCGCGCGTCGAGACAATCCCGCGCCACTCATACGGCGTCACCGCCGAGGGAAACGCTCCTACCGCCTGCGCGGGCAGGTCGTTGTACGTATTTGCAGAAAGTAGCTGAATTGCCCTTGCGTGTAGCGCGCTTCGCACCACAAACCACCCAGCGACCGCAAGTAGAGCGATAACTGCCCAGCGCCGCGGCCAGGTAAAAGTTCTCGCGTGGTCTCCAATTTCTTCGCTGGCAATTAGGAACAGCCCTCCCAGTGCAAGACCCACGACCAACGCCAGCAGGATCCATGGATCGAGAATCGCCGTCAGCGCCCAGCTTCGCCATCCGGCCCGCGGCGGCCAAAAAAGCTGCACACCCACCGGATCGCACAGATCGAGCAGCACATGCGCCGCAATTCCACAGGCGCAAATCGCCAAACACGTGAAGAATCCAAGTCGCGCCGTAATCGCGGAGCCAGATTGCTTCTCAATGTTCTTGCGCTGCGTCAGCCAGCCAATCGCAGCAATCACAATGGCCAGCAGCGCCGCGTCGGGAATCGAATGCAGCAGCGTCCGATGAAACCGCAAATACGGCCCCGCGCCGAGCCACTGGCTAAGCAAATCCAAATCCGGCGACATCGACGCGATCAAAAATAAAATTACTGGCCTGCTCAAAATTCGGTTGCGCGACAATCGCGACAACGTCAGCGCTGCGGCGGCTTGTGTCAGCGGATCCATTTATCCACTCGAGCTCGAAGTGAAAGGCACGAGAAGCGTCAGCGCATTCGGCACGATTCGAAAATGCAGCGGCAACGTGCCCACTGGCTCGCCATCGACCTGTGCGTGAATCGCTGCACCGGTCAGCGACGTACACGTCAACTGCTGCGTCTTCCACGCCGCGATGCCTTTCACTTTGCGCAGCCGCCCCGCCCATAAAGAAGGCAAAGCGCCGAGATAGCTCAGCGAACTGGCCGAAGCATAGGTCACAACTTCGAAGCTATCTTCAAAAAGGCTCGCTCCAGTCGTAATTTTGAAGGGCCCGCCGTAATGAGCCGTCCGCCCAACGATCACCAGCGTCGCGTCCAGCTCCATTTCGTCTGAGCTGACTCGTATGCGCGGGAATTGATACTGAAAGAGCTGCTGCGTGCCCGCCGCCCAGTATGCAAAAATCCCAGCGCGGTCCTTTAGCTTCGAACGCACCGAATGAACCACCGCGGCGTCGGCTCCCGCCCCTCCAAGGCACAGAAAATATCGCCTGCCCAGCCGTGTATCCACCGTGCCGTCCGCGCCCGCGTTCATCGCCGCCCCTAGCGCGATCCGCCGCACCTCGCTCCGCGCAATTTTGCGCGCCGCCTGCGCGATATCCCACGGCACGCCCAACTCTTTCGCCAGGATATTGGCGGTCCCCGCCGGCAAAATTCCCATGGCCACGGAGCTTCCCGCCAATCCGTTCACGACTTCATTGATCGTCCCGTCGCCGCCGCAAACAATCACCAAATCGCGCTTCTCCGCGGCAGCTTGCATCGCGAATTGCGTCGCACTATCGCGCGCCGAAGTCGCCGCCAGCTCTACCGACAGGCCATCTCCCGCCAAAATCTTCCGCGCGTTCTCAACTTCAGCGAGCCGCGTGCGGCGTCTCCTTCCGCTCGTGGGGTTGTAAATCAGCAGCGCATTGCGGAAATTGGGCATAGGAATTTAAGCCGTCGCGAACTAAGGTGCCGCGACCGCGATTTCGCGGAGCGCATTGTATAATATCGGCCGCGAGCGCTTCGGACGCGTTTAAGCGCCTGCAAATCTTCGAAATTTTGCGTCTCGTTACCGATGCCGAAGCCAAAAGCTGCCCGCGCCCTGCAAGCCGAACTCGCCGAACTGCGCGACGATATTCGCAAACACGAATACCTCTACTTCGTGAAAGACGCTCCGTCGATTTCCGACGCTTCTTTCGACAAGCTAATGAACCGGCTCAAGGAAATCGAAGCCGCGCATCCGGAACTCGTCACTCCCGACTCGCCTACGCAGCGCGTTGGCGGCACTCCGCGGGCGGGCTTTGAAGAAGTTCGTCATCGCACGCCGATGATGAGCCTCGATAACTGCTTTTCCTTTGAGCAGCTCTCCGATTTTGATCGCCGCGTCCGCGAACTTTCCGGCCGCAAAACCGTCGACTACCTCACCGAGCATAAATTTGACGGCCTTAGTCTCTCCCTGGTCTACGAAAATGGGGTCCTCGCGCGCGGCGTTACTCGCGGTGACGGCACGGTTGGCGAAGATGTGACCGCCAATATCCGCACCATTGGTTCCATTCCTCTGGGCATACCTCCCGCTGAACTTAAATCAGCCGGCATTGGCGGGGATTTTGAAGTTCGCGGCGAAGTGGTGATGAGCCGCAAAGCTTTCGAAGCGCTAAACCGTCAGCAGGAAGAGCAAGGCGGCAAAAGATTTGCGAATCCGCGCAATGCCGCCGCCGGCGCCGTGCGCGTCCTCGATCCGAAGATCACCGCCTCGCGTAGACTCGACTTTTTTCCTTACTATTTGTTGGTTAACGGCATCACTCCCGAGAAGCGCCTTTCCATTGCACAAGAACACCTCGGCAAATTTCGCTTCCACAAGCGCTCAGACACCAAGATTTGCCACGGCATCGACGAAGTCGAAGCGCTCTGCCGCAAATGGGACGAAAAGCGCGCTGAATTGCCCTACGAGATCGACGGGATCGTCGTGAAAGTCGACGAAGTGGGCCTCCAAAACGAACTGGGCTATACCTCGCGCGCTCCGCGCTGGGCCATCGCCTACAAATTTGCCGCCCACCAGCAGGAAACCATCATAAAAGACGTGATCGTTAACGTCGGCCGCACCGGCACACTCACGCCCACCGCCGTCTTGGAGCCCGTTCAAATCGGTGGCGTCACCGTCAGCCGCTCCACGCTTCACAACATGGACGAAGTCGAGCGCCTGGGCGTGCAGATCGGTGACACCGTCCTCGTCGAACGCGCCGGCGATGTAATTCCTCACGTGCTGAAAGTCGTGAAACAGGGAAAAGACCGGCATCCCTTTGAAATGCCGAAGAAATGCCCCGATTGCGGCAGCTCCATTCACCACAATCCCGACGAAGTGGCTTTTCGCTGCGTGAATGCGGTGTGTCCGGGCCGCCTGAAGGAGTCGCTGCTCCATTTCGCTGGCCGCCACGCGATGAACATTGACGGCTTGGGCGAAAAAATTGTTGAGCAGCTCGTCGATAAAAAAATTGTGAAGGATTACGCCGATCTCTACCGCCTTGATCTCGACACGGTATCGTCGCTTGATCGAATGGCTGAAAAATCGGCGCAGAATCTGCTCGATGAAATCGCTGCCAGCAAAAAAGCCTCGCTCTCGCGATTGGTCTACGCGCTGGGCATCAGCATGGTCGGTGAACGCACCGCCCAGCTTCTGGCCGAGCACCTGAATTCACTCGAGAAAATCGGCTCGGCCTCTATCGAAGAACTCATCGAGATCCACGAAATCGGCCCGAAAGTCTCCGAAAGCATCGCTGAATTTTTCAGTGAGCCCGCGAACCGCAAGTTAATTACCCGGCTACGCGAAGCCGGCCTCGATCCGCGCGTCGAAAAGAAAAAGCCGGCCAGCAACAAGCTGGCAGGAAAGACCTTCGTCTTTACCGGCGGTCTTGCAAATCTCAGCCGGGAGGCCGCTGGAGAAATGGTCACTTCGCACGGCGGCAAAGTAATTTCCTCCGTAAGCAAAAAGACCAGTTACGTCGTAGTCGGCTCCGATCCAGGCTCAAAATTCGACAAAGCCAAAGAACTTGGCGTGCCCATCCTCAACGAAGCCGAATTTCAAAAAGTCATCCGTTCAAAATAGCCAACATGCACCTTGAAATGGCTCGTCCGGCAACCTGTCGTATAATTGTTTCGCGGGTGAATCGGGCGATCGCTGGCGCAGCGTCGTAAGACGCAGCGCGGGAGGAAAGTCCGGACTCCAGGATTGACGGGTCGCAAGGTCCGCAATTCAGGGCAACGCGCCTGGTAACGCCAGGGGGCCGCGCTTCAAATCGCGGTCACGGAAAGTGCCACAGAGAATAAACCGCCGCTGTGGATGAACCTCTGCGACGGCTTAGAGGGAAACCTCGAAGCCATCTCTTCGGTCACCATTCGGTAAGGGTGAAAAGGTGGGGTAAAAGCCCACCGCTCGCGCGGTAACGCGTGAGGCATGGCAAACCCCGCGTGGAGCAAGGCCAAATAGGAGGGGAGGGCTGGCCCAGCCCGTTAATACCCTCGGGTAGGCTGCTGGAGCTTCGAAGCGATTCGAAGCCTAGAGGAATGATCGCCGCTGCTGCTATGCGAATGGCGGCGGGCACAAAATCCGGCTTACAGATTCACCCGCAAATTCATTCTTTCACGGCTCGGAATAAAGCCTGCGCGGTTTAACGTTAATCCTGGCGTATCCTGCAAGTCTCGTAACATCGAAGGTCCGCTCTGGTTGCGCAAAAAACGCGAGTAGTTTTACTCTTGTTCGGGTTGACTCCTATTGTCGACAGTCGGACCGGGACCAAAAACATCGGATCGAAGCTTCAAAATCCGAATCTCGCTTGGTTAGGGGCGTAAAAATGAAATTTTTTACTGCAATTTTTCTAATTGCAGCGATGTGTGTCCAGCCCGCCCTGGCAGCTCCTGTAATTCCCGCGACACCCGCTCCGGTAGAAGCAGCCCAGAAAAAATCCGATGACATTGATCGATTGTGGAATCAGGTCGCAGTCCCCAGGCTCAACCGCACACCGGCCAGTGCGGAAGAATTCTACAATTTCGGCGAACTTCTGATGGTCCCGCTACACGCTGCCTTCCGATTCAAGAGAGCCGATTGGCAGCAGGCCTTCGCCGACCATTTCTCTCGGATCGTCCAAAATCCGTCCGTCCTTCCTTCCGTGATGCTCGACCGCATGCAGTATCTTTATTTGGCAAGTGAATTCGTGAGGCTGGCAAGGAATAGCGGGAATATGGACCTCATTCCGCGCGGATTGCCAGAGCTGCTTTACGGCGAGGTTGACTCGACCTGGAAGTCGAAGCCCGCTTGGATGTGGGCGCGTCCGGCATTCCATGGCGCAAAGGAGCGCGTCATTTGGAAACTGCAGACCAGGCGTTTCGAGAAGGGTTACTACCGGTTGATGTTCGACGACGATATGTTCCTCTTTGCCATCGCCGCGGACATGAAAGTGTACTCGCGCGGAGTCGATGTTTCCGCGTGGGCTCCGACTTTGAACGACATTTTGGCGGTCTCTTACCGCGTCTTTAAGGAGGAAGTCGCCTGGAATTCTGATGGGGGATGGATTTTCCAGCCAGGCGTCCTTAGTGATCACCCGGAATACAAGTTTGCGGGCAATAGCGAAGTTCGCCCCAACCTTCAGCCGGCGCCGGTTCGAAACCTTTCTCAGGACAGCTCTCACGCTCTGCGTTACCCGCTCTGGCTCAATAGTCAAATCGATGCCTATCCCGAAGGCAGCGAGCAGCGCGCTTATTACGTGAAGCTCAAAGACGGCCTCAACACTCAATTTTTCAGCAAAGTGGTCGTGCCTCCTGGCGACCACAGCCCTTGCTATCGCATGAACAATTTCCTCGATGGCTCGAATGGCGTATATCGTTACAATTACGCTAGCCTCGGCCAAGGCAAAGGTTACGGGCCTTACGGGCTATCCGCTGCGCTTCTTGTTGGTTGGTGGGCCTTTCTCGAAACCCCGCAAAGCAGGGAACTCTACCAAAACCTTGACAAGTCGTTCCCCTGGCCTCACGAGTGTGTCGACCTCTATCTCGGTCCTGCTCGCGATCACCCCGATACTCTCTTCGACCCCGAGGCCCCCGGCATGCGCATGTGGCACTTTTTAGTGGAACTCGACGCCCGCTTCTGAGTAATAGGACATAATAGAGCCTCCTATAGCTTAAGACCCCCCGGTCAAGCTAGGCGGCCTTGTGCTCAAGGCCCCAAACTTCTACAGCGAACGCAGCGGACGATAAGTTAGCATTTCAATCTCACTCAATCAGACTCAGCAAAACTCGGGAGCCCCTGAATTGACTAAAATCTCGACCCTTGCCTGCGCCGTCGCGCTTCTCCTCCTCACCGCTTGCAGCTCTTCCTCTCCAACTCAATCCACGACACTGTCCGACGCACCAAACTGCGCCAGCCTCTCCGACACCGCCCTCGTCAACTATGACGCCATCTCCGCCAAATACCTTACCGACGCGACCACCACTCCGACCACCAACGACGCCGGCAACGTCGTCTGGAACACGCGCTACTATCTCGAATCACTGATCACCGCCTACCAGGCCACCAAAAATCCCAAATACATCTCCGCCTTTCTCGACTCCGGTACGGCCGTCATGGCCCTCATCACTACCCAAACCTTCGCCGACGCCCCCGCCCCCATCAATCCCGCCGACGTGGCCGGCCTGCCTACCGTCAGCATCACCGGACTCCCTTCGCTCCTCGCCAGCTTCGCCTTCGCCACTCCAATTCCCACCGCCACCGGTGGCGTATCCTTCTACGTTCAAAATTTGCAGCCCACCAATCCCACCGCAGGTGTCTCCCTCAAGGTCGAGCCCCTCCCTGGCAACGGCGTGCTGATCAGCTGGCTCAACTCCAGCAAGGTCGTGCTCACCTCATACAGCATCACCAGCCTCAACGCCCTGAAGGGCCTCCAAGACATTCCTCTGATTGAAGGCACCACTCTTGGTCGCTTTGAAGTAACCGGACAAGGAATGCCCGCAGTTGGCCTCTATACCGCGAACACGGCCCAGCCCATTATTTGGGTCGAGCAGACCGGCGGCATCATGCTGCCCTTTGTTCGCTTCCTGCTCCTCGCCAAGGCCGACTCCTCAATCGCCGACACGGCAACCGTTTCCACATGGACCGCCAACCTCAAAGCAATGGCCGACAGCGACGAAACCATGATCCTCTCCGATAACGCCGGCGGCCTGGTCCTGCACAATCCCCAATGGATTCCGAATCCTCTCGCCGCTACCGACACGCCCATGGACTACATGGCTGCCGAAGCGACATTTCGAGTCCTGTACTACAAACTGACCAACGACTCGCACCAACTCGATCTAGCGCGCGGCCTGTTGCTTCATCAAGAGAAAAATAATTGGACCATAGGCCAGCAAGGTTGGTTCCTGCTGAAGTCCTGGCCCGATTTTCATCCTTGGACCACCAAAACCGATGCGCCGAAAGGTAGCATCTGGAGTGAATTTGACGTTAATCCCACCGCTCCAGCACCCACCACCGATGGTGGCTTTAATGCTGAACTTTTCTCTGTCGCCAATCAGTATGGCCTCACCTCCGACTTGGGAATCGCTGGCGATTTCTACACCGCCAATCGGAACACACTCCTGCAATTTCTCTTCGTTTCCAATTCCACCACTGGCATTGTCAGGGGCGCTTATCCCACCGCCTCCTCCACCCCCAACGCCCACGTTAATCTTTCCGCCGATCCGTTCGACAGCCAGGGATACCTCACTCCAGAGATCGCTAACGACCAGTACATCAATACCAACTGGAACTGGATGCGAAACTATGGCACGCAGCCAACGAACACCAACCCGGGGTATTTCTTGCGCGCCTGGGCCCGGGCTGAGGCCGCGGAGCTAAGCGCCTGCCACAACAAGTGATCCATTGCAGTAACGCTTTGGCAAACTCGAGCCTGCATCGTCCCCCCGCGCCGAAGTCTTATGGAGCATCCTCTTGTGTCGCCCCGACGTCTTATGTTGCTGCGATTCTTTTGGGTTATGATGGGTTGAACCACTTGCCCAGCGCTGAGGTTTTTCATGGCCGGCCGGGGGGAACGGTTAGCCATAAAATTTTCCGTGGTGAAATCGTTCTGAAGCTGAATTTAGCTCGCCTCTCGCGGTGCCATTGCGCCGCCGCAACCTTAGTCGCTGCCAGGATAATCGCCGGACTGAACCTGGCTGGCGCTATAACTCCGTCTCAGTTCGTGAGTCAGTTTAAAAAAATGACAGGTGGCTGAATGAAAATTAGCAATATTTCGCAGCAGGGAAGAAGAGTGCGCAGCGTGCGCCTCGCTTTTCTCCCGTTGTTGTTCTGTACGGCGCTCGCCGTATCCTTTGGCGCGACCGCATCTCACGCGCAAACTGATCAACAACAAAATCAACAGCGCCGGCCCATGCCGACCTCCGAGCTTAGCCGCCAAAACGACAATCGTGTAGCCGCCTCGGCCATCGATCTGAAAGCTGTTTTCCTTCGCGACCCTGGATTGATGGTCGAAATCAAACGCTGGATTGCCAAAGACGCCACCGATAACGGCCAGATGGTCACGGACAACGATCTTACCGACGACGCCGTTTATGAACGGATCGAGAGCGACGTTCGATTTCGCTCCGTTTGCACCAAGCTCGTTCAAAGATATGGCTACCTCGTCCCCAAGCTGAATCCTGAATCCGATCAGGCCAAAGAACACGACATGCTTGTGCAGGAGCGCGTGAAATGGACCGCGCAGGAAGATGAAGAAGCGCGCGCGCGTGCCCGTCAGGAAGCTGCCGATCAAATGAAGGCCTTTGAGAAGCAGCAAAATTGTCAGCGAAATCCAGGTGAAGCCGGCTGCAACAGTCCTGCCGCGCAACCCGCGGCCAGCCCCGGCTCTCAGCCTTCAGGGAGTCCTTCGCAGGGACCGCAGACAATTCCCTCGCAGCCCAATAGACAGAATCAGGCTCCACAAACCACCACCGCTACGCAGCAAGCGCAGCTGGAAACAACCGGATACGAAAATGATGCTGCCGACGTGCCTCTCGGCAGTTCTGATCAAACCATGGGCGGTGCGGGAACCATGTCTCAACCCGGGCAGCGCGTTGGCGGTGCCGGCGGCATTTCTACCAGTGGCGGCGCGGCGATGGAAAGTCCCGGCTCAACTCCATCGGGCGTCTACAGCTCCGAGTGGGCTACTGGCGACATAGGCCAGTGGAACAACAATCCCGAGAATCCGCAGGGCAATCAGTACACGCCCGTTTCCAGCCCGCAGCCGGGAGCTGCTACCGCTAACAATCTCCCTGCCAATGCGAACCAGCCCGAAATGGTTCGCCAGCGCAGCCCTTACCGCGACATTCCCTCGCTCTATGACATGTACATGCAGGCCGTTCCGCATGAGACTGAGCCGCGCAGATTCGGCGCGCAAGTCTTCGAAAATGGCGATAAAGCCCTCGGCTTGATCCCGATGGACATGCCCGTCGGCCCCGATTACGTAGTCGGACCGGGCGACGGACTGACCATCGATCTCTGGGGCGGTGTTTCGCGCCGCCTGACCCGTGTCGTCGACCGCGAAGGCCGCGTCAGCATTCCTGAAGCCGGGCCAATCCTGGTTAGTGGCAAAAGCCTCTCCGACGTACAACAACAAATCGAGCATGTCCTAAAAACCCAATTCCACGATGAATCGGCCGACATTTCTATTTCGCGCCTGCGCACCATCCGCGTCTACGAAGTCGGCGAAGTTGTCGAGCCGGGCGCGCACGATATCAGCTCGCTTTCCACGCCCTTGAACGCGCTTTTCGCTGCTTCTGGCCCGACGCCTCAAGGTTCCATGCGCCTCATTAAGCACTATCGCGGCGACCAGCTCGTACAAACGGTCGACCTCTATAGCCTCTTGCTCCACGGCGTGCGCACCGATATGCAGCGCCTGCAAAATGGCGACACCATCATGGTGCCTCCCGTCGGCCCGCAGGTCACTATCGAAGGAATGGTTCGCCGGCCTGCGATTTACGAATTAAAAGACGAGAAGACTCTCGCCGATGCTATTGAGCTTGCCGGCGGCATGTTGCCCACCGCTGCTCTGCGCCACATTGAAGTCCAGCGCTTGGTAGCCCACGAAAAGCGCACCATGCTCACCTTGGACATCAACGACACTTCCGATAAATCCGACGTCACCAAAAAGCTCGAAGCATTCAATGTTCAGGACGGCGATAAGGTCAGAATTTTCCCGATCGCCGCTTACAACGAAGACGCGATTTATCTTGAAGGGCACGTTATTCGTCCGGGACGCTACTCCTATCGTCCGAATATGAAGGTCACCGACATACTCGGCTCCTATAAGGACCTGCTGCCCGAGCCAGCCACCAAGTACGCCGAAATTATTCGCCTCAATGCGCCCGATTTTCACCCTAGCGTGGAAAGCTTCAATCTTGCCGATGCCCTGGCGAATCCAGCCACTGCGCCGGAACTAAAGCCGCTGGACACGGTCCGCGTTTTCGGGCGCTTCGATTTCGAGAATCCACCGACGGTTTCCGTTTGGGGCGATGTTCGCGCCCCGGGAACCTACCAGACCTCCGGCGAAATTCGCCTGGCTGATGCTGTTCATCTGGCTGGCGGCTTGGCGCCCGATGCGCAAGTCGAAGATGCCCAGGTCTTCACTTATCAGACCGACGGCAGTCTAAAAATTTCCAGCGTGAACTTGAAGGGCGCTCTCGCTGGTGATTCTTCCGCCAACGTCTTGCTTCAGCCCCGTGATCGCGTGCTGATTCACAAGAGCAGCAACGCGGAAGAACCCGCTGCCGTCTACGTTGGCGGCGATGTGAATCGCCCGGGACGTTACCCCTACACCTCCAACATGACCGTGGCGGATTTGGTCCGGGTAGGAGGCGGATTAAAGCCCAGCGCGGACATGAATAGCGCCGACTTGACCCTTTTCGCCTGGTCAAATCAGTCGCAAATGTCCGGACAACACTTGAACGTAGCCTTGAGTAAAGCCCTTGCGGGCGATCCTGATGCCAATGTGCCGCTTCATAATGGCGACGTCCTGACCGTTCGTCAGATGCCCGGCTGGAACGACTTGGGCGCCTTTATTACTGTCAGAGGCGAGGTTCAGCATCCTGGAACCTACGGAATTAAGCCCGGCGAGAAGCTGAGTTCCGTTCTCGAGCGTGCCGGTGGTTTCCAACCCGACGCCTATCCATATGGATCGGTGCTCCAGCGCAGTTCTGTCCGCGAAGTACAGGCCAAGGATCAGAACGCCATGATCATGCGCCTCAAGGCCCAGCGCGAGAATATCGAGCTGCTGCCGGTGACTACGCAGGATCAGATCCTTGCTCGCGATACCGCTTTGCAGCAGTGGCAGAGCACTTTGCAGAACTTGGCTTCCAATCCGCCCATGGGCCGCGTGGCCATTCGTATTTCGAATGACATTCCGCGCTGGTCTAACACCACCTCGAACATCGAAGTGCGCAATGGCGACGTCATCACCATTCCCAAGAAGCCAAACGTCGTCATGGTTGCGGGGCAGGTTTATAACCCCACAGCCGTTGCTTATCGCCCTGGCAAAAGCGCTGCGTGGTACCTGAGCCAGTCGGGCGGACCCACCCAGCTTGCCAATAAGAAAGCGATTTTCGTTATTCGCGCAGACGGGAGCGTGATGGGCGCCAAGAGCAGCTTGTGGAGTGGGCAGTCTCTTTCGGCCTCATTGCGCCCGGGAGATACCGTAGTCGTTCCGGAAAAAGCGGTGGGCGGCGGGCCTCAGTGGCAAAACATCTATTTGGCTACCCAGGTGGCGGCAGCCGTGGCCACGACTGCGATCCTGGCGGTGCATTACTAAGCGAATCTGAACTTTCTTAGTCACGGCTTTTCTTGAATTTAAGACTGCTTCGATTTTCGGCGTCCAGGATTCTTGCAGCAATTTCTCTGCTCGCCTTTGGGGCCGGGATGGTGCGAGCGCAAGAAGTCCCGCCTCGCGATGCCGATACTCCTGCCAGTGTTGATTCGGCTGCCACTTCCGGCTCCGATTCGCCGCAGCCGCTCGACCTCAATCCCCACTTTTCCTCGACCGTCTCCTTACTCCCGGCTTTTGACGAGTCCTCCAGCAATAGTCTCCAATCACCGAACACCCCTCCTCAGCCACCAGAGGATGACAACACAACCATTGGTCTTCATCTCCTGAGAAATTTGGCAACCGACCAGAAGACTATCTGGCTTAGCCCTTTTCATCTGACTTTAGGCGATGCCGGCTGGCTGCTACCGCTGGCGGAGGTTTCTGGAGCCTCTTTCGATTTCGATCGCTCGATCGAACGCGCGGTCTTTCGCCACCAGAGCAGCTTCAATCGCTTTAACAGCTTTTCCAATTATGGTTTGGCGGCCGTTCTGGGCGGGGATGCAGGCCTCTACTTATGGGGACACTTTGTTCACGATGATCACAAGAAGGAAACCGGAACATTAGCCGGCGAAGCTGTTGTCGACAGCCTTGGAGTCAACTATGCGCTCCAGTATTCGCTGGGTCGCGCCAGGCCGGGCACCGACAACAATTCAGGAGCGTTTTTCCAGGGTGGCACCTCGTTTCCTTCGAATCACGCCATCATGGCTTGGTCCGCCGCGAGCGTGATCGCCCACGAATATCCTGGGCCGCTAACGGAAGTGCTTGCTTACGGCGCCGCCGCGGCCATCAGCACTTCGCGTGTTCTCGCCGGCCAGCATTTCTCCTCGGATGTTGTCGTGGGTAGCGCCGTCGGCTGGCTGATCGGCCGTGAAGTTTATCGGCTTCATCACGATCCCGAGCTGGGCGGCGGTGGTTGGAACCCTTTGTCGGACGAGAATTCGGACGCCGCGCGCGATTTTCAAAAGATGGGCTCGCCCGCCGTTCCCCTGGACAGTTGGGTTTATCCGGTTCTACAGCGCCTTGCGGCCCTTGGCTATATCACCAGCGGCATGCAGGGCTTGCAGCCCTGGACTCGTCTGGAGTGCGCGCGCCTCCTTGCCGAGGCGAATGATGCGATTGAGCAGGACGTCGACTTGGCCGACGAAGCGGAGAGCCTAATCGATCGCCTCAATCACGAATTCGCGCCTGAATTGAAATTGCTCGATGGCAGTGAGCGAAATCGCTCTGTTCATCTCGAGTCTCTCTACGCTCGCGCGGTTTCGATTAGCGGACCCGATCTCTCCAACAGTTTCAATTTTGGCCAAACCATCGCCTACGACTACGGCCGGCCCTTTGAGCGTGGCCTCAACTGGCAATCCGGCGGTTCCTTCAGTGCCGTAGCGGGCCCTTTGTCGATTTTTGTTCAGGCCGAGTACCAGCACGCACCCGCGGCTCCGCCATTGCCTGAGGCCGCGCGCTTCGTAATCAGCTATCAGGATCAAGTCCCCATGCCAGCGGCCACGACCATTTCGGAAATTCAGCGGCCGCGCTTGATGAATGCCTATGTGGGCGTGAATGTTTTCAAGAACTGGGAAGTTGTGATGGGTAAACAGAGCTTGTCGTGGGGTCCGACGCCTGGCGGCTCGCTAATCATGAGCAACAACGCCGAACCCATCAATATGGTGCGGATCGTAAATCCTCACCCGTACATCCTTCCCAGTTTCCTGCACTATTTCGGTGAAGTTCGCGTCGATGAATTCTTTGGTCGCCTGCAAGGCGCCAGCGTAGTCCGCCGGCCCTTTTTGTATGGCCAGAAATTGAATATGAAGCCGTTCTCCTGGCTGGAGCTCGGGTTTGGCCGAACGGTCACCATCGGTGGCAGCGGTGAACTCGCGGTCCCCATCACTACTACAAGCATTCTGCATAGCTTGTTCGGCATCACTGTCAACAACAACGGTGTCAACGCGGGCGTGCCCGGCGATAGCCGCTCCAGCATGGATTGGGTCGTGAATATTCCGCGTCTCGGTCACTACGTTGTTCTGTATGGGGAAGGGTATGCCGATGATGACCCCCTGCCAATCGTTTCCCCTTCGCGCGGGGCCTGGCGTCCCGGACTTTACTTCCCCCACATTCCCCATCTTCCCAAGCTCGATCTTCACATCGAGGCTACTTCCACCGAAGCGCCCGGGTTTCATAACAATCTCACCGGTCAAGGCGCTCACGGCGATTTGAACTACTGGAACTCGAATTATCGCGATGGCTACACGAACAACGGCTTCTTGATCGGTAACGCGATTGGCCGTATGGGTAACGCCTATCAGGGCTGGCTCACCTATTGGTTTTCAGCGCGGAATACGCTGCAGCTCGTGTACAAAAACAGCCGCATCGATCAATCGTTTATTCCGGGTGGAGGCGCCTGGCAGGATTACAGCATCAATGACGAGACGTACTTTCATTCCGGCTTCTATATCAAGACCAACGTTCAGTATGAACACATCACCAACTACCCGATTCTTTTCGCAGGTCCCCAGCACAATATCACTGCAATTGTGGAAGCAGGGTTCTCGTTCCGCGAACGCGACCACTAAAAATGTGCGGCGGCCCTTGCCCGAACTTCCAAGCCAAAGCCGCCGCAGGTTAATTCGGCAAGGAAGGGAATCGTCTACTTCGTTTCGCTCTTCTTGCCGCGAATCTCCTCGATTGCCTTGCGAATAACCGCCGTCACTCGATCGATTTCCTCCGGCGACGCATCGAGCTTTTCGTAGAGAACCCCTCTCACAGCATCCCGTAATTCTCGATAATGCGCGGCGGTCTGAAGAATCTGTCGCTGTTCTTCGCGGCTCTTGTTACGGGCCGTTGCGCTAAGGTCCTCTGCCGCTTCATTATCAGCCGTGTATTGCTTCTGAAAATCCGCGATGCGCCGCCCGATACGCTTGAGCTGGTCGAGCGCCTCATCCGCAGTCGCCTTGTTCTTCGTAAGGTACTCCGTGCCGGTTTCCGAAATGCGATACAGTTTCTTGTTCCCCTCGGTCTCCGCCGACGCGTACCCAACTTCTTCCAAATACGTCAAAGCTGGATAGACCATCCCAGGACTCGGCACGTAGATTCCGCTCGAATGCTCCTCAAGCGCTTTGATAATTTCATACCCGTGTCGCGGTTTTTCACTCAGCAGCGCGAGAATCACCAACTGCAGTTCCTCCGAGCCCAACATCTTGCTCGGCCGCATCCCCGGCCCTCCGTGCCACCCCCGCCCTCCAAACCACCCAAACCTCCTCCTTCCTCCCCACATCCCCCTCCTCGCCCTCCACTCCCACCCCACATATTCCCTTCCACAATTTCCCCTCATTAGGTTTCTCCTAGCTCCTTGACGAACGTCTCAACCAGTCTCCTATATAATATATCTTAAGATATAACACAAGTTATTTTTCGTGTAGGTCTCCAGGTCAAGGGCAATTGGACGTAAGCGTGTCTTTTCAGTCTGATGGAGGCGAAGTGGGCTAGGGGAGGGAGACGATTAAGAGCACGAAGGAATGCGGGACGATAGAGCCGCGACGCTGGCCAGCAGGAGGAGGAGTGAAATCGGCGGCGGGGGAAAAAAGTGTGTGTGTGTGGAGGTCGAGGGCCATGGTGCGTGCGCTCTTTTTAGTGGGGACAGTTTGGACGACGGAAAATTTGTCGGGCGAATCTTCGTGAACGACGGTGATATTGCCTTCTCCATTTGAAGCAAATGCGAAATTCGTACCGGGATCGAAAGCGTTTGCATCGACGCCCTCGCCAATGGGAGGAGTCGCAATGACTTTGCCGGAGTCGGCGTCGATGACCGCCATCATTTTGTTATCGCAGCCGGCGAAGAGGCGCCGATTTGTCGCGTCGATGGCAAGTCCGGAAGGTCCTTCACACGGTGCGATCGGCCAGCGATTCACGACGGTTAGCTTCTGGGCATCGAGCCGCACCATCTGAGATTTATCTTCGATATTCAAATAAATGCTGCCGTGGCCGTCCGCTACTGCGAATTCAGGCCTGCCTTCAAGAGGAATCGTGGCCAGGACTTTTCCATCGGCGGCGTTGATTGCCGTGCTGTCGTTGGTATGGCCATTCATGGTGAAGACGCGTTTGGTCACGTCATCGTAAACAATGGAGTCCGGACCCTGACCGGTAGTTACTTCGCCGATGGTCTTAAGCGTCTTCAAATCGAAAATCGTGACTTTATTCACGCGGCCGTCGCTGACGAATCCGCGGTTGAGGCTGGGGGCGAGAGCGACGCCATGGACACCGGGAGTGCCAGGAATATCGCCTATCACGGAATAGTCGTCGGCATTGAGCACTACGACATGTGTTCCATGTGTGACATAAACGCGTCGGGCATCGCTGTCCATGGTGACGTAATCCCAGAAATCGTCGCCTGCGATGGGCACGGTCTTGACGAGCTTGTAGCCCGGCGAGTTCGACGACTTTTCTTGAGCCCGACTGTGAACAGACAGAGAAGCGAACGAAGCCATAGCAAGATAGAAAACCAAAAGCGTGGCGAGGGCTAGAACTCGTGAATTATTGTGCATGGTCTGCTTATCATACCTTTCGGTTCACGAGTATATTCCCGGGCGACGGTTCAAGAAAGCGGGGACTTTAGGTTTATAGTTGCGCCGAAAGACTCATTTGAAGCTTGGGGATGAGGAGGAGGGGAAGTGAGACGCATAGCGCTTGTATTGACGATCGCAATCCTAGCTTTTGTCGCGGTTGGCTACGCGCAGGACGATAAGACCAAGGTCGCTGAGGCTGCGGCGGAATCGTGGTTGAAGCTGGTGGATGCGGGAAGCTATGGGCAAAGCTGGGAAGAGGCGTCAGCGAGTTTTAAGGCTTCCATCACAAAAAAAGATTGGGACCAAAGGTTGAAAGGGGTGCGGGATCCGCTGGGGGTGGTGAATTCACGAAGAGTGAAAGCGGCAAAGTACATGACGCGTCTGCCAGGGGCGCCGGATGGCGAGTACGTGGTGATTCAATATGACGCCAGCTTTGCCAACAAAAAGGAATCGGTTGAAACAGTGACACCAATGCTGGACAAAGACGGCAATTGGCGCGTTACGGGCTACTACATTCGGTAAGCTAAGCGCGAGCTCGTTCGCCAAAGCGTTTGATGGAGCGGGCTTTCAGTGCTGCAGCTACTTCTTCCCGGCTCTTGGCGGGTGCGTTTGTTTCGAGAGAAGTGAGAAGGCGCATGGAAGCGGCCGCGATTTCTTCAATTGCAGCGAGAAAGGGCGCTTCGTTCGCTTTGGAGGGCTTGCCGAAGCCGCTGATCTTGCGCACGAACTGGAGCGAAGCAGCGCGAACCTCGTCGGGAGTCACCGGCGGTTCGAAATTGTAGAGAGTTTTGATATTTCTGCACATTGGCCCGCACCTCCTGGCGAATCCCACCTAGTTTGATGCAGATATTTTAGCTAATCGTCGAGCCTGATTTGCAGTTTCTTTACTTCAACACCGTTCCGCCGGTCTGTCTCGGAAAAAATTAGGGGATTGACAGTTCCGCATGTGTGATGTATTTAGCCAGTAGGTTAAATACAATTATGGATCCTCTCAGCGCTACTTTTGCCGCTCTGGCCGACCCCACTCGCCGCGCCATCCTGGCACGGCTCTCATCCGGGCAAGTCTCGGTAACGGAACTTGCCTCGCCGTTCGATATGAGTCTGCCGGCGGTCTCGAAACATTTGAAAGTGCTGGAGCGGGCAGGCCTGGTGGCGCGTGGGCGCGAGGCGCAGTGGAGGCCGTGCCGGCTAGAGGCGGGACCGTTGAAGAGCGTGGTGGAGTGGGCGGAGGGGTACAGGCGGTTCTGGGAACAGAGTTTTGATCGATTGGACCAGTATCTTCAGGAACTGAAGACTAAGGAGAAGAGCCGTGGCCGAAAGCGCAAGCGGTAGGACCGGAGCAAATGGCGTGGGGATGGAGCTGACCATTGCACGCGTGTTCGACGCGCCCCGCGAACTGGTTTTCGAAGCCTGGACTGACCCAAAGCACGTCGGAAGGTGGTGGGGACCGCATGGCTTCACGACTTCAAAATGTGAGGTCGACGCGCGTGCCGGCGGCGATATTTATATTGTGATGCGCGGGCCGGATGGCAGCGAGTACCCGATGACCGGGAAATTCGTGGAGATTGTAACACCCGAGAGACTTGTGTTCATGAGCGAGGCGCTAGACGGGGAAGGGAAGTCGCTCTTTAAGGTACTCAACACGATCACCTTCGTCGCACAGGGCAACAGGACGAAACTGACGCTGCATGCGCGCGTTACAGAGGCTGGCACGCAGGCTCCTCAGTACTTGCAGGGTATGGAGATGGGCTGGTCGCAGACTCTAGAACGGTTGGGCGAATATGTTGTAAACGATCTGCAGGCCGAGAAGTAAGCGGGCATAGCGATTTAGTGTTTGCTCTTCTGCGAGCGGTCATTTTTTGAATCGGATTGTGAGCCTGACGTGCCCGATGCATTTTGTGTCTCCGGAACGATGATGGGGGTCGGGTTGGGAGGCACAATAACGCGTGAGGCATTGAGGGCCTTGGTGGTGCTGATCCCCTCGGCCGAAGAATTCTCGGTCAGCAATTTATCGAGAATGGGGATGTTGGTGCGCTGCGTTTCGACAAAGTCCACACCTGCCGCGGTGAGCGTGAAATCCGAGTTGTCAGCTCGAACGATGTAGCCCTTGTTGGAAAGATACCAAGCCGTAAATTCCAGGTAATCGCGCGGAAATCCCATGCGCCTTTCCACGTCGAGAAGCGAGACTTCCGGGGTGTAAGGGCTATTGCGCCGTTGAAAATAGAGCAGGGCCAGAATCGCGAGGCGCCGGTTCAACTCACCTTCCATAGCATCCATAAAATCGATGGTGGTAGAGAGAGGCGTCGTTGTCGAATCGCCGTTTTTGCGCGCGGCATCATACTCAGCGCGGCGCTGTGGATTAGACAGAACTTCGTAAGCCTGCTTGAGCAAAAAGAATTTTTCGGCATCGCCGGTTTGCGGGTTGTCCGGGTGGAGGCGTACGGCCAGAAACCGGTAGACGCGATGGATTGTTTCCGGCTCCGCGTTGGGGCTGATTTGGAGGAACTCGTAATAATCCGGCGTGTCCATTTCGTCTCCGAGGGGAAATGCTGGTTCGCTTGGCTGTGCGTCCTTTTATCAGCTTAATAGACAAGATAGCGTGAGTCGGGGCAGGCGTAAACCAATCGTATGGCCAGGGATTCCAGCGTGGAAACGGGCCTGGTTCTCGCAGAGCTAGCTTTGCGCTCTTTTTCATGCTGAAGCGAGGAAGTGCCGCGGTCAATGGAACTTGAGAATTTTCGTGTTGGACTTGTTAATTGCTCGCAGAATCAATCGTTCTGTGGTTTGCTTCCTGCGAGATCGAATCGCTGCCGCGCGACCATCACAATACGCAGCAAAACGGGCCTATTTTCTACGGATCTACTTTTTTACCACACTCAGGGTCACGCTGGACGGATATTCGTGTGAGTGATGGACTTGGCTATGAGCAACTTGTCCCTGAGATTCGCTGACGTTGTCGCCGCCGGTATTTAGGTTGCGGTCGAATCGCGGAAAATCGCTGCTGCTCACCTCTATGCGAAGTTGATGCCCAGGTGCGAAGTAGATGCTGGTCTGCATGGGCTGGAAACTCACTTTGTAGACCTTGTCTTTTTCCATCCACACAAGCGGTTTATCGTAGCCATCGCGGTAGCGCATTCGCTGGATGTTTTCGTCGATGTTGAAAGCGGTGCCGTCAGGTAAGACGTCGATCAGCTTCACGGTAAAGTCTGTGTCTTTTACATCGCTTGAGACATAGAGGGTGACGTCGATCGGGCCACTTACCTCTATGCCTTCCTTGAGCGGTTCGGTGCTGTAGACGAGGATGTCGCTTCGAATTTCCTCGGAGCGTTGATCGAGCGCGCCGGGCTTGTAGTCGGCGCCCATGCAGCAAAAGCCGCCGCCATGGGTGGGCACCGGATTCATCGGATCGTAGATGAATTTATCGGCAACGTCTCGCGCACCGGGCGAGGAGAGCAACGCTCCATCGCCGTTCAGTGAGTTGGCCTTGCCCGCGCTGGCAAGATAATAAGTGACTGGCTTTGCGCCTTCGGGTGGCCAGGTGTCGGACGACTGCCATTTGTTGCTGCCCATTGTGTAGTAGCGAACCTTCGGCGTTTTGGTGAGCACACCATTGTTTTCACCCTTGAGGAAATAGTCGAACCAGGCATAGGCAATCGAGTCGTAGTTTAAGCGGGCATCTCCCATGTCACGCTCGCCGACCATGGTGTGTTCGGTGGCAAGTGTGTAGGCACAGTGGCTTACAGGGGCGATGATTGCGTACTGCTGATTGGCCACATCGGGGCTGGCGGTTTTGCGAACGAAGTTGTACGCGGCGAGGTTGGGTCCGACGCTGACGTCGTACCAAGTCATCATCCATAGGCCGGGAATGTTGATATGCATGCTGTCATTCCACAGGCCGCCCTGGTACCAGGAAGGATCGTTCGGCGTTCGTTCAATCATGCCGGGCTTGCCAGAGGGCGTGGTGTCCGCGTAAATACCGTGGGGACTGTCCACCGCGGCGAGAAGGTCCTTTTCGGGCAGGTGCCGCAACGCTTTTGACCAGTCGACCGTCGGCGGATGCGCGACGAGGTCCCACTGCCTGGCCGCCGTAATTAAATCTTGGGATTTTGTTCCAGCAGGGAAATTAGGCTTCGCGTTGTTGGTTTGCAGGCCGTAATCATAGAGCCACGTTGCGAACAACATCTGCACCGCGCCTCCGCGAAACCAGTTGCCCTGCTCATAGTAGGGGCCAACGCGTCCCACGCCGGCGCCGAAGCTCTCAGGGATGAAGGTGGCCAGAGACTTGTTGCCCCGCGAGGCCACTGCCAACTGCCACTCCGCAGTGGAGGAGCAGCCAGTGAGGCCGACTTTGCCATTCGACCATGGCAGGCCGCCCAGCCAATCCAGTTCATCATCGGAGTCAGTCAGAGGCACGCCGAGAATGTCGTAGTCGCCCTCCGAGAAATAGCGGCCGCGCTCATTCATCACGACATACGCGTAGCCGCGCTTGACGGCCTCAAGCTCGGTGGTCATGTCTTGAGGCGCGCCCAAGGCGACATCCCAAAAGTTGAAGTCGTAGGGCGTGCGCTCAAAGATGATGGGATACTTTTTGGAAGTGTCCTTCGGGCGGTAGATGTCGGCCTGCATACGCTTGCCGTCCCGCATAGGAACCATGACTTTGCGTTCAATGACGCTGATGGATTCCAGTTCCTTTTCAGTCGCATTCCTGTGCTCGATTAGTTCGGCATTTTGCCGGTCGGGCTCCTGGGCTCTCGTGGACAGGGCGATCGCACTCGTCGCGATGCAGATGGCAAAGACGTAAGCAAATTTGGCGGCTCTTCGCATAGGATCCTCTTTCTACTTCTACGGATTTCAATCGCGCTGCTACGGTTGCAACTTTTATCAAACGCAAGATCGACTTGATGAAACTCTGTATTGGCCAGGGCTTACGCCGATGAGCCTTTTGAAAGTTCGAGAGAAATGACTCTGGCTCGAAAATCCGGTGTTTAAGGCAATATCGGCCAATGGAGTCGTTGAGGTGGTGAGCTCACGCATCGCGCGCTGAATTCTCAGTTGGCGAACATAGTCACCTACGGTCGAACTATACCGCCGGTGAAACTCAGTCGCTAAATAAACGGGATGAACTTTGACAGCCTCCGCGAGTTCCGCCAACGTCAAAGGCTCGTTAAACCTGTCATCTAGAATTTTCCGAGTTTCAATCAGCCAGTTTGGAAGTGGTTGAGCAGGCCGTGCGGTACTTCGAAGAACCCGGCCAAGCATCTCCAGGACGATGCCATCTATCACCAGTGAAGAAACGGCGTCAGGATTCTGGAATTCGTGGTAGAGCCTGGTAGCAAGCCAAACAAGCAGGTCGTTCTTGAACTCACGAGGGCCTGTTTCAGTGAGCACTCGCATGAGTGAGCTAAACCGACGAGCATTTATCAGGATGCAAAAAATCGCAGCGCCGTCGTCGCTATAGGATTCCGAGCGAGGGAGATTGGGGGGATGGAAAACGAGCGTACCGGCCGCACGAACCCGATTGTCCGAGCCACAGATCTCGGTGTACGAACCTCGAAGAATGAGGTGGAAGAGAGCGTATCCGGTCGCCTGGACTGATGTTTTAAAGCCGGCCGGATAGGCCTCCTCTTGGATAATGAAATCAGTGTCCGGTGAATTTCCTACGATTCTGCGGTGCCCCTTTTCCGCATCTTCGTTTTCCATTGACACGCCCCAGGATTGAGTGAACAGCTCGAATCCATTCCACTGCTGGCTAGAGAGTCTACGTCGCAGAGATGTGGATTGAGATCGATACAGAAATGTGACTTAAGAATTTTGGAGTGAGAATGTAGGGTCAGGCCAGTAACCAGTTGTGTATACATTATAATATACGAAATAAGCGCTGCAGACGTTTAACTGCTTGCGAGCCTGCCTGTCAAGTGGAAATAAGGCGGGTTATTTTGCGGATATCTTTGCGCGTAGTGACGGTCGGGTAAATTTTGCAATGGGAAGCTGACCGGATTTTCCAGCCAGCTTCGCCAGTTGCGACGATCTAGAAAATATACTTCAAGGCAAATTGGATCAGGCGTGGATTCACCGAAGTCGAGTTGATTATGCCGAACCCGGGAGTTCCGACCGCTACGCCTGGATCGGCAAATTGGGCGTGATTGAAGGTGTTGAAGAATTCCGTGCGGAACTCGAGGCGAGCGCCTTCCGAGAGTCCTCCAACCGTGGTCTCTTTAGCTATGGACATATCCCAGTTGTTTTGGCCGGGGCCGCGGACGATCCCGCGAGCGACGTTTCCGTAGCCGGTTCCGTCGCCGATTGTCGGGGGAGCGCAAAATGCAGCCGGATTGAGGTAGCCGCCCAGTCTCGACTCCACCGAGCCTGAAGTGGCGGCGTCCGCATTAGTCTTCCCAGGGCACAGCTCAGCCCCTGAAGTCGAAGCGAAGGCATAGATCGATCCCGCAGTGGAATCCGTAATAGTAAGCGGATCACCCGACTGCATTGTAGTTACCCCAGAGAATCGCCAGCCGTTCGTGAGTCTTTGAAGGAACCCGGAGTCGCCGTGAGTGCCGGGAATATTCCAGCTGTAGTAGAAGATCACCCGGTTCCGGCGGTCAAAGTCCGCCGGGCCCCAACGTTCGGCCCGGATGTTCGTATCGTCGAAATTCGAGTTGCCGCCCGTAAACACATTGGCCAGGCCGGCTCCGTAGACATCAGTCATGGCGTTACTGTAAGTGTAGGAAACTTGAAAGCTGAGGCCGTGACTCAGTCGTTTTCCGATCCCGGCTTGTAAGGCGTTGTACATGGAAAAACCGTACGTCTCACTGTCGGAAAGGCCAGTCGGAGCAAAACCCAAATAGGGGACGCGTTCCGGAGCATTTGCCACCGTGTTCGTGGTAATACCGTGTATCGGATCCGTGGGACTGGCCAGCAAGGGCTCGTTCAATTGACGCGATGAACCCAGCCGTGTGCCATGGTTGCCCACGTAGGCCACATCGAGCAAAAAGCCGTGAGCGAATTCGTACTGCGTATCCAAACTCCATTGCTGTATGAGCGGAGAATCGTAGTTTTCGGCCAGCGTTGAATTCGAGAGCTTAGTCGTGGGAGTACGAATCTGGAAGGAGCCGGTCGTGGGAGGCGGATTGAAGGGCACCTGGAAAGTAGCCGCCGCATTGGAAGTACCACCAAGGTCGCCCTCCCCTACGAAAGGTTCTTCCAGCAAAAGCTGGAGAACGGCGTTGGCTTGAGTACGGTCGAAGTAAATGCCATAGCCGCTGCGCACAACGAAGCGATCTGTATCGAACGGCCGCCAAGCAGCGCCGATCCTAGGGCCAACGTTATGCAAAGGATGGGGGTCCATGGCGGGGGTGTCGTTATCTCGGCGGAAAATCCCAGAAGGAACCGGGAGTTTGTAATTGGCTGGCACAGTGAAACCTGCGTAGGTTCCTGATGCTGGTGGCACGCCTCCCGCCAGACTCGGCCAGAAGTTTGCCAGGCGGCCGTAGATGTCGCTCACGCCGCCGTTGACCTCCCAGCGAAGCCCCACGTTTAGCGTCAGCCTTGAGTTCACTTTGATATCGTCTTGAACAAACGAAGAGTAATTGTTCACGCGGAAGGCGCGGTCCATCTCTCCTGAAATTCCGAACGAGAGAAAGACGTTGCTGAATAGACTTCCGTTCTGTGCAGCGCTTTCGCCCAACAAGAAATCCGGAAAGCTCGTGAAGACGAGCAATCCTCTCAACGGGCCGGGCAGAAAGAAATTGTCTTGAATGCGCTCGAAGGTGAATCCGCCCCGGATGGTGTGTCTGCCATGTGCCCACGATATCTGGTCACTTAGTTGGTATTGATTGATGGCAGTATCGAAATCGTCGTTGAAGTTCCCACCCCAGGAGAACAGTCCCGAAACTGACCCGATGGGGATCTCGTTGGCGTAATTGGGATCGCCAGGCGTGATGCCCGCCGCCGCGTCGGTAATAGGGGTTAAGCTTTTGGTCTTACCCGACGTCCGAGAGAACGCGAATAACCCTTCGTTTACAAGGTTTGAGCTCAACAACGAGGTCAGCTTAACCACCGCATTGCGATTGTTGAATACATCATTGCCGCCCGAACCCGGATTCATGTTCTGGACCGTGAAACTCAGTCCCTCGGGGTCCCTCGAATAGAAAAATTTCTCGGACAGAGTCTCCGTCGAGTTGATGCGATAGTCAGTGTTGATCATGAACTGATCTTGCTGGTAGGTCGAAGGAATACTGAATGCGGCTTCCCCAACCCCATTGGTTATCGACTGAGGCGTAGGGATGTAGTAGATCCCATTTGGCAGCTTGTAATTCAGGATCGCCAGCGCCGTCGGATTTATGTTATTGGTCGCTCCGCAAGTGATAGCGGCGCCGCCGAATGTTCCTGACTTGCCACAGAACTCATTTGCTAGCGTGGCCGCTGATCGGTCATTAGTGAGAGGCGGAAGCACCATCTCGGAAAGCGAATTGGCTCCATAACCGTTCACCTGCCGGGTTCCCTGATAAGAAACGAAGAAGAAAAGCTTGTCCCTCTTAATCGGGCCGCCAAGCATTCCGCCGAATTGGTTCTGACGGTCGGTTGGCCGGGATTGGCCGAGTGAATTCAAGAAGAAATCGTTAGCATCTAGCACGTTATTCCGGAAGAACTCCCAAACGCCTCCGTGAAATTCGTCAGTTCCAGACTTC
Source organism: uncultured Acidobacteriota bacterium (assembly GCA_963757885.1). Taxonomy (GTDB): domain Bacteria; phylum Acidobacteriota; class Terriglobia; order Acidiferrales; family UBA7541; genus Palsa-147. Next base: position 549,899 of record CAVWSS010000002.1, read on the forward strand.
GTAACCACGTTTACGTTCGCTCCCGTACCGCGGCCGTAGCCCGCGTCGTAGAGCGTGGTCTGAATTTTGAACTCCTGGAGCGTGTCCGGATTTGGAATCGAAATACCGCCATAGCCAAGCCAGCTATCTGCGCGGCCGGTTCCAAGATTGTTTATGTCCGCTCCGTCCATTTGGTAGTTATTGCTGACGTTATTGGACCCGTTCACGTAAACGTCTTCGCTGTTCTTGCCCAGAGTGGCCGCGTTGGTCACGTTAGCGACGACGCCGGGGGAGAGGGAGAGCACCTGGGTGTAGTTTCGGGTGGTGAGGGGGATGTTGGTGATCGTTGTGTCTGAAACTAACGTACCTAGGGTCGTCGACTCAGTTTGGACGAGTTCCACACCGGCCTGCACGGTCACTGACTCAGAACTGCTGCCCACCTGCATCTTCGGACTCAGAACCTCGGTCTCCGTCACATTCACTGTGAGCGGCTGCGAAGTCAGGGTCGCAAAACCTGACAGCGTGTAGGTCATCGTGTACTGGCCAGGCTCCAACAAGCTAAACGAGTATGTCCCCTGGGCATCGGTGGTCGTCTCACGCGTGGCATTCGTGCCGACATTGGTCAAAACCACGCGGACCTTGGGAGCCACGGCCCCGGAAGGGTCGCTAACGACACCGCTGATCGCGCCTGTGGTGGCTGTCTGCGCCCATGCGGGTTCCAAAATGCTTCCGCAAAAAGCAAGCGTTGCGAGCAGAACAGCAAGCTGACAAATGCATTTGCGCAAACAGGACATTAGGCCTCCCTGGTTAGGCAGGAACCGTCGAGATTCTAAAATCGTGAATTCTAAATATTCTTTGCGTGCCACGAGATGCAGAAACACCACCCCGACAACAAACCTTGCACGATTGGAGAAGGCTACATCGGCCAGATTTGGGCGTCTTTCACCTGACTAAGACTCTTTGCTCGCAATTAAGATCAGGCGAATGAATTCTGGTTTTGTGAAAAGCTGCGAAGGAAGAATGAGAAGTGGCGCGCCCGGAGGGATTCGAACCCCCGACCCTCTGCTTAGAAGGCAGACGCTCTATCCAACTGAGCTACGGGCGCGTTGGCTACAACTATGAAGCTAAAGCTGGTTTGTCTTCGATAAATTTCGGTGCCTTTGCCCCATCTGGTCCATGTGAAAGTATAACGGTTAGGTCAAAACAAACGCCAACTGCCGCCCACGGGGTCAGCGGCGCGGTTTGGGAGTGTCCGGCTTCTGTGGCAGTCGATCCTGCGAGTAGAAAATTTCAGCGACGAGAAAAGACACACAGCCTATTTGGATTCTTCTGCCGGCATAAGAACAACGTTCCGGAAAGCTACGTGTCCCTTCTCACTTCCCTGGAGGTAGATCGGACCTGGCGAGTCCTCATTGCTGTCAAGTGCACCGCCCGTAATGCCGGGGATTTCCCGATTATCAATGACTGTTTGGCCGTTTTGGATGACGGTGACCGTCCGCCCAATCAATGTGATTTCAAAGCTCTGCCACTTTCCGGGAGCACGCGCCAATTCCGGCGCCGGGGCGATGAACCCGTAAACACCGCCCATGTGATGGCTCGGCGGCTCCCCGATCGAATCTGTCTCGATTTGAACTTCGTACCTGCCCCGCAGATAGACGCCGCTATTCGAATTCTCGCCACAATTGAACTCGAGGTGCAGCCTGAAGTCCTCGAATTTCGAGTTGGTAATCAATTCCGGACCGTTACCCGGAGAAATTAACGTGGAGTTTTCGACTTTCCATGTTGCCGATGCGTTCGGCTGGTCGATATGCCAGCCAGCAAGATCCCGTCCATTGAACAATTGGATCGGCTGACCCCATTTCGGAATTTGATTCCGTTTCAAACTTGGCGCGCGACGGCCCATCCATTGCCAGGTCTTCCCATCTGGTCCGTTCAACGTGCCCGACAGCACCTGTCCATCCAAACGTCCTTGAAAAACCACGTCGGCTTGGGCACCTTCCTCTTCTTTCGGCGATACAAAGGTCAAGCGCCCGTTGGAGAGTTCGACCTTTGGAAGCGGCCGCACGTTTCCCGATCGGCCAACCATGTCGGCTTTCAATTCGTCACCTTCCCGCCGGATCTCTAGCCATGATGGGTACTCACGATCAGAAGATTTCAAAGTCAGATCCCAACGACCTAGAAAAGCCCTGGCCGACTCGGTCCCGACAGTCGAGGGTTGGGCTGGCGAAGAGTTAGAGAAGCGGTCCCATGAGCGAACCGGAAGAAGAGTTAGTATGGCAAGAAAGACGATTCGGTTGAGCTTCATATGTTCCTCCGCTTCAACCGCCTAATAATGGACGATTCGTACGTCCGAAAGCAGATTTTTCGTTTCTCTCAAATCTTCGGAATCGAAGTTCATGTTGACAGGTCCCGCGTATATGCGGTAGATACTCGCGATATTTTTGTCGGGCGGCTTTTTAGGGTGCTCGCGAAGGACGGCCATGAAAAAGTTAGTTCTCGTTGTTGGGTTGCTGGGGGCGTTAGTTGCACAGGCGTCAAGCAGTGCGCCAGAGGATTTTCGAAGCGCTGCGAAAGAAATTCAGTTAGAAGACATCAAAGCGAAGATGTTTTTCCTTGCGTCCCCTGAGATGGCCGGCCGTTTGATCGGCACCCCGGAGCATGCGATTGCTGCCGATTATATTGAATCCGAATTCATGGCCATGGGCCTGAAGCCGGGCGGGGATCGAGACACCTACTATCAGAACTTTGACATGGTCAGCGCCTGGCCGGACAAAGAGAACGGCTACGTCCTGGACGCCACAGTGGGAAACACGCAGAAAAGCTTTCAAGACGGCCACGATTTCAGCGGCTGGTGGGTGCAGGGTGTGAAATCGCAGAGCGCAACGGGCCCGATCGTTTTCGTGGGCTATGGAATTGACGCTCCCGAGTACGGCTACAACGATTATGCCGGGGTGGACCTACACGGAAAGATTGCTATGGTTCTGCCGCGCGAGCCCCAGGCAGACGATGCCAATTCAAAGTTCAGAGGGAAGTGGGATACCTACCATTCGCACGACTGGTACAAGGTCCAGAAGCTTCGGGATGCCGGCGCGACCGCCATTTTGCTTATCAACCCAGAGTTCACCTTCAGAGAGACCCGAATACCCAGCGCTCCTCCGAATTACGTATTCCCAGCGCCAAAGGTAGGAATGGCCGAAGAGCTTTGGGACTTGCCTGTGTTCATGATTTCCCGAGATACGGCGAACATCCTGCTATCTGGCAGCGGGAAGACGGTCGCTGGATTGGAGAAGGACATCGACGGTAATTTCAAGCCCAACTCGTTCGATGTGCCGGGCGTGACCGTAAAAGTAGAGAAAAATTTTAATTCGCATCAGGTGATTAAGGGACGAAACGTAATTGGCGTTCTGGAAGGGTCGGATCCCGAACTGAAGAAGCAATATGTAATCGTGAGCGGGCACTACGACCACATGGGGATCGTCTCGAATCGCCTGTACGCCGGTGCTGACGATAACGCGTCCGGCGTAATCGGTACGCTGGAGATTGCGCAGGCTTTCGTACGTGCGGGACTAAAACCGAAGCGGAGCCTGATTTTCATCTGTTTTGACGCCGAGGAGGAAGGGCTGTTCGGTTCCTACTACTATATTGCTCATCCCACGGTTCCGTTGGCCGACATCGACGCGAACTTGAATATGGACATGATCGGGCGCGATGAAGAGTCTCTGACTTGGCACAACAAGGCGGAGGAAAACCGAAACATGGTGAACATCGTGGGGACACTCTATGATCCCGGTCTGCGCCAAGTGATCGAGCAGGAAAATAAGGACACCGCCCTGAAGTTGGACTTCAAAACTGACACTCGGGATCCGGAGATGTGGTTTGCGCGCAGCGACCATTTCTGGTTTGCAACTCGATCGATTCCACAGGTTCTGTTTAACACTGGGGAGCAGGGGGACTACCACACTGAGAACGACACCCCGCAGCGCATCAACTATCCGAAGATGACCAAAATCGTCCAGTTGATCTTTCTCACAGCTGCGGATGTTGCAGATCAGCCCCAGAGGCTTAAGTTCACTCCGTAACTCAATCAAGAATTTTGGGTGAAATCGAGTTTACTCAGCGACCCTGGCTTGGCTTCAGAGAAAACTAAAGGTACGTGTTTTTGAGGCGGATAATTCCGTTAGGAGAATCGTAATGACCCAGTCTTGGAAATGTGTTCCTGCGCTTGCGTTGGCTGCAGCGGCCATCCTTTTCGCACCGATCATTCGGGCGCAAGAGGGCGGCAAAGTGCAAACCGTCGAGATCAGCCCGAACCATATTCAGGCGGCTGTCGGCGACAAGATTAAGTTTCAGGCCGTGGCCAAGGACGCCTCCGGGCAGGTCGTCGATGTGAAACCGGCGACTTGGTTCGCCGCGCCATTCGATTTGGCAGGCGCGGATCCAGAGGGCGTGGTGATATTTCACCAGCCCGGCGAAGTGACGGTCGGAGCCGTTGTCTCGGGGAAGACGGGCTATGCGCGCGTAACGGTCGGAGCGCCTCCCGTGGCGAAGGTGGACATCGAGGCAGTTTCAACGGCGGTGCCGGTTGGCGGTTCGGTCGTTCTTGTGGCCACGCCGCGTTTGGGGAACGGGGATCCCCGAAATGATGCGTCAGTCGAGTGGGCTTCGAAGTCCCCTGCCGTCGCGAAGGTGAACAGCAACGGCATGGTTACCGGTGTCGCGCCGGGAACCGCGAAGATCGCTGCAACGTCGGGATCGGCGAGTGGCGGCGTCGAGATTCGAGTTGTTGCTGATCACGTGAAATCCATTGCAGTCGAACCGCAAACAGCAACTGCGAAGACCGGTGACGTGGTGCGTTTCAAGGCGGTGGCCACGAGCGAAGGCGCAGCTGGAACGAAGGACTTGCTGCAGAGCTGGAGCGTCAGCGGAGCAGGGGCGAGGATATATCCGGATGGTGCGTTCGTTGCGGAAGAGCCCGGCACCTATGAAGTGACAGCGTCCATCGGAAGGCACCGAGATGTGGCTTCGGTTACCGTAACGCGGCGAAACGCGGAGCGCGAGGTCGATGTAGTCGCGCATATTCAGACGAAGGATGGCGATGAGCCTATTCAAACGTCTGAGGAGTGGATCATCGGAGATCACCTGTACGTCGCGACGGTCGCGGACAAAGTGTTCGAGTACGACGTCAGCAACCCTTCGAATCCGAAATTCATTGGCTCCATGAAGGCGGATGCACGGCTGATCAACGACATCAGCACCACGCCTGATGAAAAGGTAGGCATTTTCACGCGTGAAGACGCTTCGACGCGAAAAAACGGGGTGGTCTTTTTCGACCCGTCAAATCTGAAAACCTTTTCGGAGTACACGGAAACAGTCACTGGCGGCGTACACAGCGCATATCTAAATAGCCATTACGCGTACGTTACGGACGACGCGACTGGCTCGCTGAGGATCATCGATTTTCAAGATGTGCAGCATCCGAAGGAAGTGGCACGCTGGCAAACCGAAAGCGCCACGCAAACGACGATTGAGACGCCCTTCGGTCCGATGTCCTCTGGGCGCTATTTGCATGACCTCTGCGTGAAGGATGGACTCGCGTATCTCGCTTATTGGCGAGATGGGTTCATCATTTTGGACGTCGGCAACGGGATCAAGGGAGGAAGCCCGGAGCATCCGCAGCTTGTCGCTCAGTACAAATATAATTTCTATGAGTTGTACGGAAATGGCTGGCTGGCAGGAACTCACACGACCTTTCGCTATAAAAATTATGTCTTTGTGGGCGACGAGGTTTTTCCAGCTATCTTCGAGCTGGGAAGTAAGAATCGCATTCCAGTCCGCGGGATCCTTCACGTAATGGACGTTAGCGATATCGAACATCCAAGACAGGTCGCAACCTACGAAGTTCCTGAAGGAGGTATTCACAACGTCTGGGCGGATAACGACATGTTAGTCGCGGGCGATTACACAGGCGGCGGACGAATCCTGGATATTTCAGGGGAGTTGCGCGGCGATTTGTATCGGCAAGGACGCGAGATCGCGCGGCTCTGGACGGGCGACCCAGGAGGATTTCGTTCGAACCTGCCATTTGCGTGGGGCGCTCAACCCGTAAAAGGTCTCATCTATTACAATGATATAAATTCCGGAATTTGGATCGCGAAGATCGGCAAGCCTATCTTCAAGGGCTCGACGACGGTGCCGGGCCTCCAGCCGAAGAGTGAATAGCGATGAGTAGAAGTGCTCAGGGGGCCACAGAATCGCGAGCACGGGGAGCCTTTCGGATCGCACTGGCTGCGGCACTGCTCTGTGGCTCACTTGCGCTTCTATCCTCGGCTAAAGCGCTGCCGGTTGCAGAGCGCTTTCTAAATCGAAATAACAAGTCTGGATTCTATTCGCGGCAGCCGAGCGCTCCGGCAATGGACTATCTAGTCTACGTGGTGTGCGAAGCAGCGGATAAAGTGATCCGGCTTCGATTTGGGCCTCATGGATTGACGGAAGAGCACGAGACGCACATCGGCTCGATGCCGATGGATATAAACGGTCCACATGGCATCGCCGTCTCGCCAGACAAGAGATTTGTTTACGTAGCGGTGGGCCATGGACGTCCGGACGGTTCGGTGTGGAAGCTGAAAACCGGCACGGACGAAGTGGTTCGCTACGCGCCGCTTGGATTATTTCCCGCCACAACGGACATCTCACGGGATGGCGCTTTTATTTACGTCGCGAATGCTAATTTTCACGGCGACATGGTTCCGTCCTCCATTTCGGTGGTCGCCACGGACGAAATGATCGAGGTAAAGCGAATTACCACCTGCACTATGCCGCACGGATCGCGCCTGAATCCGCAAGGCACGAAGCATTATTCGGCGTGCATGATGGACGACATGGTGGCCGAAATTGACACCCAGACATTGAAAGTCTCGCGGCACTTTATGCTCACCAAGGGCAAAGAAATGGGGATGGATGGCGCTCCTTCCATGCGTATGAAGATAAGCGAACTGACCTGCGTGCCAACCTGGGCACAGCCGAATAACGATGGGTCGGAGATTTATGTTGCGTGCAACAAATCAAACGACATTGTGGCCATCGACGCCGCCTCATGGAAAGTCGCGCGAAGGTTCCCGGCGGGAACGGGCGTTTACAACCTGGCCATGACGCAGGACGGGAGACTCGTCGCGACCAATAAGCGAGGGCAGTCGGTTTCGATATTTAATCCTAAGACTGGCCAAGAGCTGGCGCGAATTCCGACCAAGCGAAAAGTTGTGCACGGCGCATTGGTCACCCCGGATAACCGGTACGCATTCATTTCGGTAGAGGGAGTTGGCGAGGAACCGGGGACAGTTGAAGTGATCGACCTGGATTCGCTGAAGACAGTAGCCACCGTTGACCTTCCGCCGCAGGCCGCAGGTCTCGATTTCTGGAAGACGGAACCGAGCAAGCCTTAATTTCTTAAAAGAAGGGCAAATTTGGCGCCCTTCGCGACCGCGAATATTATAGGTAGATTCATGTTCTCGTTGATCTCTGGACAGTGAATTATATTTGGATTATATTCTTTAGTAACATCGAGCGCCTAAAAAGCCCGGCTCGGGCCAGTCCGTAATTAACCTGATATTTATTGTATGGTAGTGTTGTTAGAGCGGATTAGCTGGAGTTCTCTGGCCCCAGAGAAGTCTCGCATAGTCCGAGGTCCTTATGCCGATGAGTGCGCCCACCGCGCCAAAAGAATGGCTCGAAAGAGCAACTTCCACGCCTGCCACGCGATCTCCGCAATCTCTGACCGACAATGCATATGGCATCTTGCGGATGGCGATCATTCGCGGAGAATTCGGCGAAGGGAAATTTCTCACTGAAGCCGGCGCCCGGGAAAAGTTCAAGATCGGTCATACGCCCTTCCGCGAAGCCTGCAATCGCCTGATTCATGAAAGCTTGCTGGAGTTAATGCCACGGCGCGGGTACTTTGTGCCCCAGCTCAGCATTCAGGCGGTGAGAAACCTATTTGAGGCCCGTATTCTTGTGGAATCCCGCGCCGCCGAACTAGCTGCAGCGCGTGCCACATCGGATCAAATCCATGAAATGGGGGTGATGCTGAAGCGCCACCAACCGACAAAATTGAACGCGAGAACCGTCGAGACGCTCTTAAAGGCTAATTCGGAATTTCATGAACTGCTCGCGGCGATGTCGCGAAATGACGAAATCGAGCGAATTGTGATCGGAGTGCTCGATCGAAGTGCTCGCCTGGTCTATCTTTTCAAGGACGACCGATCTGAGTTTGATGTCCATGCTTATCACCGGCCGATTTACGCAGCCATCTGCAAGGGAAATGGCAAGCGAGCGCGAGAATTGCTAATCGCGGATATCCAGGCCGGCCAGTCCGAATTTTTCGTTTAAATCTCTTCCCCAAACCATGCATTTCCAGCTATATCCTCGCACTTGAACGGTGGCGATAGGCTCCATCGAATATCTCCGCGATATATCGTAGCTCACGAAATCCTTGACAATGGAATGCTAGCAATGTTATTACGCCGTGCTCAGTTGGGTGTCCTAGTCCGGTTTCTTTGGGGGGCGAATGAAACGGTTCATCTTACTCAGTGGTTTTCTTGCAATTTTTACTTGCACATCTGCATGGGCTCAGAACGCTGAAACGGGGGCCTTGGGGGGCACCGTCACTGACGCCTCGGGAGGCGCACTCGCAGGCGCTAAAGTGGTAGCGACTAATCCGGCGACCGGCGCCGAAAAGGAAATCACTGCCGATGCGGCCGGTGGCTACCGAATCTCGAACTTGCCACCTGGAACGTACAAGGTAGAAGTTTCGGCGGCTGGATTTCGTTCACAGGTATATCCGACCATCGCCGTCAACGTCACCGAAGTTGTGACCTTGAATCCGACGCTCCAGGTTGGAGAGCAAAAACAGACCATCACCGTCGAAGGCGGCGCTGAACTAGTTCAGACCGAATCGCAAACATTGGGCAGCGTGGTTGGTCAGCAAGACGTTGAGAACCTGCCGTTGACCAATCGTAACTACACGCAGATTTTGTCGTTTTCGCCTGGTGTGGCCGGCGATGTAACCGACGCCGCCGAACTCGGCCGAAATAGCCAGGACGTCTATGTGAATGGTGGACGGGCCATCGACAATAACTATCAGATGGACGGCGTCGAGGTGAACAACTTCGGCACCGGTAGAGCGGGAGACTGGCTAGGTTACACGGGCATCCCGATTCCCAACCCCGATGCCATTCAGGAATTCAAAGTGCAGACCGGCCTTTTCGACGCGGGATATGGCAAAGGGGTCGGTGCGAACGTCGAAGTGGTGACCAAGTCTGGCACGAACGATATCCACGGGTCGTTGTTTGAATTTTTCCGGAACACCGTACTGAATGCGAACGACTTCTTCCTAAACGAAACAGGATCGCCACGACCCGTGTTCAAGCAGAACCAATTCGGGTTCACCTTGGGCGGTCCAGCCAAGAAGGACAAGCTGTTCTGGTTTGGGTCGTACCAGGGCACGCGGCAGGTCAGCGGCGAGGGAGCGAGTTCTTTGGCTAGCACCTTTTTGCCGCCCCTCACAAACGATAGGTCGGCTGCAACCCTCGGTAAACAGTTCTGCGGTCAGACAGGCTTCTTCGGCGGCGCTGCCATTGCGTGCGATGGCTCCAATATCAACCCGGTCGCCGTCAAGCTTTTGAATTACAAGCTGCCTAGCGGGCAGTACATGATTCCAACACCGCAGATCATCGAGCCAGGCGGGGAAGGGTTTTCGGTCTTTAGCCTTCCTTCCACGTTTTCCGAAGACCAGTACATCGCCAACGTCGACTATGTAATCAATTCCAAGAATACGTTGAGCGGCAGATTCTTTGGATCGCGCGATCCCGAGCTTCTCAACTTCACCTACGCCAATACACCGGGATCGGGTGCGAAGGACAACTTTCAAAACAGGGACTTTTCGACGAAACTCGCGACCACACTACGCCCAACACTCTTGAACGAACTGCGCTTTGGTTTTACTCGCAACTTTGGGACGTTGAACACCCTGACCCCTCAGATTACCACCCAGCTTGGCATGACCCCCGCCGATCCGCTCGTCGACACGCTGCCAGTGATGGACGTCAGCGGACTCTTTAACTTGGGAGGTGGTTGGAACGATGGTTTTGTGACCGCCACCAATTCATTCATCCTGTCTGACCAGATCTCGTGGACTCACGGGCACCACACCCTTCGGGCGGGAGTGGAGTTTGACCGAATCCAATACAACTACGACTTGCCGGGCGGGCACCGCGGAACTATGACCTTCCAGAGTTTTCCGGATTTTCTGTTGGGAGAGAGCGCCGCGCAAAACGGGTCTGCCTACAGCAACGTGTATTCTTCGGGCGCCATTGAAGGGATTACGGATCGGCAATTCCGAATCCGCGATTGGTCCAGCTTCGTTCAGGAAGATTGGAAGGTAACTCCCAATCTCACAGTCAACCTTGGGCTGCGTTGGGAAATCTTCGGAGGCCTCTCGGAGAAGCGCGGATACCTGTCAGACTTCTGGCCCCAGTTGGCCTCGAACGACTTTGGCGCCAACGGAACGTTCTCCGGGTTCATGGTTGCTTCGAACTACAACCAAGCCAAGAACGGGACTCTGCCGAATGGCGTGTATATCAGCAACAACAACACCTGCTGCTTGAATCCGACGCCGCTCGGCGACCTCGGTCCACGAGTCGGTGTAGCCTGGACACCATTTAAGCGGACTAGCCGAGTTGTCCTGCGCGCTGGCTATGGAATCTTTTACAGCCAGACCGGCGGCAACATGCTTCTGCAGCTCGTCACGATGTACCCATTCGCCGCATCGAATTTCTACAGCGGTCCGACGAATACGCTGGCCACGTTGCAGGAACCTTTCAACCCAGTTCCGCCGCTGCCTTCGCAATTTCCGATTTGGGTGCCTCGTACGCCAACCAGCGACTTTTCGTTCGAATGGCTGCTGCCCAATTGGAATCCACCGATGACTCAATCCTGGAGCCTCAATACTCAAATCGAAGTGGCCCATGACTGGCTCGCGCAGATTGGGTACGTCGGCACGAGAGGGGAACGTTTGGTTGGGTTCCGGCAGATCAACCAAGCAAACCTGGCGAGCCCGTCGAATCCAATTAATGGGATCACTACCAATAGCGTGGAAAATGCGCAATTTCGTGTTCCCGTGCTGGGAGTGGCGCCTTATGCGGACGGGCCCGAAACCTACGGCTTTTCCTGGTACAACGCTCTGCAGGCAAGCATAACCAAGCGCTACGGCAAGGGTTTCACAATCCAGGGATCGTACACTTGGGACAAGACGCTCGACAGTTATGCACAAACGACCGGCATGAACAGCGTCTGGGGTGGCTTCGCGGTGAACAGCCCAAGCGCACCACGCGCCGGCTGGGGGCCATCGGATTTCGACCGGCCACACCGGTTCATATTCAACTACGTGTGGGACATTCCCGGACCGAGCACGGATAGTAAAGTTGTAAAGGCGGTGGCTAAAGGCTGGTCGGTGAGTGGAGTTACCACGGTCCAGGCAGGGCACCGGCTGGCTCTATATGATCTGAATTCCGGATCGATCTATGGATCCAGCTCGAATCTTGCGCAAGTTTGCCCAGGGATGAATGCCAGTGACCTCGGCACACACGGCTCCGTAACGAGTCGGCTCAATAACTGGTTCAACAAGAGCGCATTCTGCAGCCCACCGGCGGTTGGCACTGATGGATTTGGCTTCGGGGACTTGGGGCGTGGACAAATCGGAGGCCCTGGCCAGGACAACTACGACATTTCACTCGCAAAACGGACGAGTGTCTGGGGCTTCAGAGAAGGGGCGAACCTCGAGTTCCGCGCCGAGTTCTATAACGCCTTCAACCATCCACAGTTTACTGACCCGGCTACGAACGACAGTTTCGGGAACTTCGGGCAGATTTCGTCGACGTCCGTTGCTCCGCGGCTGATTCAGTTTGGTTTGAAGTACAACTTCTGACCTGCACAACAGGCTCTGGCGGCCCAGGAAGGACGGGACTCCTTCTCTGACCGCCAGAGCCGTTTCTCTTGACCAGTTCGTTCAACGCGGTAGAAAGGCGCGACAAGATGCCGGAGGTCGAAATCCAAGCAGGGTGCGTGAATGAAATTTGGGAAGCATCTGGCATTTCTCACTGTGGCTGTGCTTCCCGTCTGCCCCTCATCTCGATCCTCGAACTGCTTTGTTAGCCCCCCCGTGGACACGTTCAGCGTCGCGCTAACTCCCGAGTCTCAATTCAATAATCCGTCACGCTTCAGCAGTATCCCCGTCATTCAGTCAAGTAATCCATCGAGCCAATCATCGAGTCAGCAGCCGAGTCACCAGTCGAGTCAGCAATCGCCTGCCTCGGGCGAATCAGCGCAGAAACATTGGGAGCGAGGACAGGCGCTAGCCAAAACCGGGGACTTGGAAGATGCGGCGTATGAGTTTCAGCAGGCTGCGCGTATAGCGCCAACTAACCCCCGTTATCTTTCCTCGCTGGGCGCAGTTCTGGCTCAGCAGCAGAAATTTGAAGAGGCGGCCGGTTATTTCGAGCGCGCTCATAAGGCCGACCCGGGAAATGTGCCTGTTCTTCAGAATTTGGCCGCGGCTCAGTGGCAGCTAGGCAAGCTGCAGGATGCAGAGACGAATCTGCGGCAAGTTTTGCGGCTGAATCCCGGCAACCAGGAAGCAACGCTCATGCTGGGCATGGTTCTTGAGAACTCTGGCGATTACGCGCCAGCGGCCAAATTGCTCGCGTCCGTGCCCGATCGCGTGAGCGTACATCCCGAGGCGCTCGCTGCGTTGCTTCATTGCTACTACGAAACGGCGCATCTGGACGAGGCGCATCGGCTGGAGGATAAGGTCCTGGCCGATGCCAAGGACGTGCAGGCTGCGTTCCTATGCGCTACGGTGGCCGTGCGCGAACGTGATTTTGCGCCCGCGGAAAAGATATTGGCGGCGATTCGAGATATATATCCGAAGCCGGCTGACCTGCGGTACCAAATGGCTCTGGCGCGATACGGAACAGCCAAGTACACCGAGGCCGAGCAAATCGTACGGCAATTGATCGAGCAAGACAGCGAAAAGAGCCAATATCTCAACTTGCTCGCGTGGTGCTTGGCCAAGGAAGGCAAGATTCCCGACTCGGTGAAGGCGTTCGATCGGGCGATCGACATTGATCCGCGCGAGGAATCGAATTATGTCGATCTAGCCACGGTCTTGATGGATGCCGGCCAGCTTCCCGCGGCTCTGGACGCAGCGATTAAGGCGGTGAGCGTCGATGGCAAGTCATATGCGGCTGAACGCATCGCAGGTCAAATCCAAACTCGACAGCATAACTACAAAGCGGCGCTGCAATCCTACACGCGCGCGGCTCAATTGAATCGCGATGATGCGGACGCGTTGCTGGACTTGGCGGGCGCGCAGGATGCGACAGGGCGGCGAGGGGACGCGGCCGCGACGCTCGATGGAGCAATCAAGAAATTCCCGCGTCAGGCCCAACTTTATTATCGCTATGCGCTCATCCTGCTATATCCCCCGGACCCCGACGATCACGACAAAGAAGCGAAGGCGGTGACCCTGCTGCGGAAGGCACTGTCCTTGGATGATTCCATTGCAGGCGCACATTACGAACTCGGGAATATTTTGCTGCGCGAGGGCCAATCGTCGTTGGCTCTCGAGGAGCTGCGGACGGCGGAGAAGCTTGATCCTGGCGAGAGCAACACCCACTACGCGCTATGGTCAGTCCTTCGCAAGCTGGGCCAAACCCAAGAGGCAGAGAACGAACTCCAGATTTTTCAGAAACTGAAATCGCAGGAAGGCACCGGGCAGCCGTAGCTGTGCGGGTTGGGCGCAAGATTTAGAGCCGGGGTAGCCTGCCGCCGTTGAGACGCGCGCTAACTGCGATTTAGAGCTTTGACGACAGAGTCACCACACATCGGGCGCCGCCGATTTTTGACCATGCTTGGGTCGAGCTGCATTCCCCTCGGATTGAGGCGCTTTCCAGCCTGTGTCTCGAATGTTTGGAATGCTGCGAATGAAGCGCGCCAGATTTTTAAGGATGTTACGCAGGCAGCCGGAATTGCTTGGCGGCAATTTAGCGGTGAATCGGCGGACAAGTTTCTAGTAGAGACGATGGGCGGGGGCGTGGCCTTCTTCGATTTCAACAATGACGGCTTGCTGGACCTCTATTTTGTGAATGGCGGCGAGACGCCGCAAGGCAAAAGTTCCTCGCCCGTGCGAAATGCGCTTTATCGAAATCTCGGCAATGGCCGGTTTGAAGAAGTCGCGCAAAAAGCGGGAGTCGATTGGATTTCAGCCTACGGGATGGGCGCGGCGGCCGCTGATTACAACAACGACGGCTTTCAGGATCTATTCGTCACCGGCTATCCCACCTCGACGCTGTTCCACAACAACGGAGACGGCACGTTCACCGATGTCACCGCACGCGCGGGTGTCGCCAATGCAGGCAAGTGGGGCGCAAGTGCCGCCTGGTTTGACTATGACCGTGATGGATTTCTCGACCTCTTCGTGTGCAACTACGTGAAATTTTCGTATTCGGATGAAAAGCGCTGCGAAATGGCCGGCAAACGAGGCTACTGCGAGCAGATCGCGTACACCGGCGATTCGCCAACGCTTTATCACAACAATGGAGACGGCACCTTTACCGATGTAACGCGCCAGGCTGGCCTACAGGACATGGCGGGACGAGGCTTGGGCGTCGTTGCGGTTGATGTGGATGACGATGGCTGGATCGATCTATTTGTAGCCCGCGACGCTTCTCCGAATCTTCTGCTGATCAACCAGAAGAACGGAACGTTCAAGGACGTTGGCCTGGAGGCGGGTATCGCGTATAGCGCTTCGGGCAAGGCGCGTGCAGGAATGGGCGTCGATGCCGGCGACATCAACGACGATGGCCTGCCCGACTTTGTGGTTACCAATTTCACAGATGAATACCATGCGCTCTTCGTAAGCGAGTCGCGCCTGCAGTACGAAGACAAAACGGTGCAGGCCGGCCTTGCCCGGGCTACTCGGGCCGACGTGGGTTTTGGAACGCACTTTTTAGATTATGACAACGACGGAAGGCTCGATCTGATCATCGTGAACGGGCATGTAAATGAGTTGACGGAACTGGCGCGACCGGATGTGAGGTATCACGAGATGGCTCTGCTGCTTCGAAACAGCGGCAATGGTTCATTCACGGACGTAAAAAATCAGGCGGGAACGTTTTTCAGCACGGCCCACGTCGCGCGGGGCCTGGCCGTTGGAGATTTCAACAATGACGGGCGGACCGACGTGGTTATCACGCGGCTGAATTCGACGCCGGTGCTGCTCGAGAACCAGAGCGAGCCGAAACGCCATTGGCTGGGGCTTTCTCTGCAGGGCACCAAAAGCAATCGTGACGCAATCGGCGCGAAGGTGAAACTTCGCGCAGGAAAGCGCGAATTGGTGCGCTGGTTAACGGGCGGATCAAGCTATCTGGCTACGAGCGATAAGCGAGTCATTTTCGGCCTGGGTGATTCGGCCGAGCCAAAAGTTTCGGTGGAGATCCGCTGGCCGAATGGCCTGGTGCAGACTGTCGAGAATCTCGAAATCGACAAGTACCACAAGATTCAGGAACCTGCGGCAGCAAATAGTTGAGACCGCCAAGACCGAAATTTTGCATTTAAGAGGAGGAATATACATGCGACGGATTTGTATAGCTCTAGCGTTGTTTTTTTCTAGCTTAGCGATTGCGGGCGTGGCGCGCGCACAGGATTCGGTCGTGACCCTGTTTCAAAAGCTGACGGACGCGCCTGGGCCGTCGGGCTACGAAGAGCCGGTAGCAAAAATCATGGTCGAGGAAATGAAGCCCTACGCCGACAAGGTTATGTTTGACGGCATGGGCTCCGTGATTGCCCAGCAAGGAAGTTCAGGCCCCAGAATCATGCTCGACGCGCATACGGACGAGCTGGGGGGCCTGATTCGCCGTGTAACGCCGAATGGTTACCTCAGCATGCAAATGCTGGGCGGCTGGCTTGACCAGGCGCTCGTTGATCAGAGGTGGGTGATCATTGGTTCCAAGGGGCCGATTCACGCGGTGACTGGTATCCGCGACATTCACGTGGTCCCCAAGTCAGAGGAGACCCAGGTATATCCGGCCGACTCAATCTTCCTGGATATCGGCGCGAAGACCGATGCCGAAGTTAAAGCGATGGGCGTTGAGCCCGGCGATCCGGTCGTACCGGACTCGCCATTCCTCATTTTGAATGGCACGCAGAATTATTTGGCCAAGGCCTGGGATGACCGGATTGGCTGCGCAGTGTTGATTGAACTGATGCACCGGTTCCAAAAGGAAGCTCATCCCAATCAGCTTTTCTATACCGCAACAGTTCAGGAGGAGATCGGCCTCCGCGGTGCCGAGACTTCGGCTCATATCGTGAAGCCGGATATCGGAATCGCGTTTGAGGTCGGAATTACTAAGGACGTGCCTGGTATCCATCCCGAGGAAGCTCAAGAGGTCCTCGGAGGGGGGCCCGGATTCTTCTTCTACGACTGGAGCGCTCTGCCGAACCGCAAGCTAGTTGCCTTCGTGAAGCAGACGGCCGCTGACAAGTCGATTCCGCTTCAGTACGACTTGATTACCGGCTACGGCGAAGACGGAGCGGTAATGCAGAAAAATGAAGGTGGTGTGCCAATCATCAATATGGTGGTCCCGACCCGTTACACGCACGCTCACAACGGAATCATCAACCGTGCGGACTTTGATCGCATGGTGGATCTGGTTGAAGCGATGGTTCTGAAGCTTGACGCCAACACTGTCGCGAAAATAAAGGATTTCACGCCGGCGCCTTAAGCGTCGGGCGTGAACGATTGCGATTTCGAAGCGGGGCGCCAGGTGTAGGTGTGCGCCTCGCTATGACCGAGAGGAGAGGACATGACCGCTCAGGAACCGGCAAAAGCAGCAAACCCGGCACCGCTCGGGCTGGCAGCGTTCGGTTTAACCACCGTTGTGCTCAGTTGCGTCAACGGTGGCTTGATTCCGCCCGAAGCGGCGCCCGTCGTCGTGCCGCTGGCTTTTGCCTATGGCGGACTCGCGCAGATCATCGCGGGAGTCATGGAATTCAAGCAGAACAATACATTCGGCACGGTCGCGTTTATTTCCTACGGCTGCTTCTGGTGGTGGTACGCACTGCTGCTGTGGACGATGGGGGCTGGATGGATTAAGGCACCTCACGCGAGCGGCGTCGGATTGACTTTGCTGATGTGGGGCGTTTTTACGTTCTGCTTGTGGATCGCAACGTTCCGGTTGCCCAAGACGCTTTGGGCTATATTCCTCACCCTTTGGATTGCCTTCTTTCTGCTCGGTGCCGGTGATATGGGGATGGGCCCTGCTTGGCGCAAAGCTGGAGGGTGGGACGGCATTTTGTGTGGCTGCTTAGCGCTTTATTTGTCTTTCGCGCAGGTAACCAACGCGGTTGCGGGACGCACCGCGATTCCAGTAGGGGAACCCCTCATCGGCAATTGAAGAATCACCCAATATGAGCATTTGTTTGGGTCACTCGAAATCTTGTTTGGCCGGCATTTGGAGGAATCATGAACGCGATACGAATTGTTCGCAGTTTACGTTTGCTGGAACTGGCGGCAGCGATCCTGATTTTTGCCGGCGTTGCAGCCGCGCAGGATCAGTCCACTCAGGGAACCTATCCAAATTATCCCAGCGAAACTCCAGCCAAATTTGAGCCCACCAACTATGGCTACCAATACACCAAGCGGGAAGAGATGATCCCCATGCGGGATGGAGTCAGGCTCCATACCGTGATTTTGATCCCCAAGGGCGCCAAGCACGCGGGCATTCTCCTGACGCGAACTCCTTACGACGCCGGTGGCAACGCCGACAAACTGCAAAGCACCATGATGGGTCCAATGCTCGAAGGCGGCGACAACGCTACGGACGTGATCGTGGAAAGTGGTTATATTCGCGTAATTCAAGATGTTCGCGGCAAGTACGGTTCAGAAGGCGACTACGTGATGAACCGCCCCTTGCACGGGCCCCAGAATCCAACGCCTGTGGATCACTCAACGGATACGTATGACACGATCGACTGGCTGGTGAAAAACATTCCCGAATCAAATGGGAAAGTCGGGATCATCGGAATTTCCTATGATGGATTCCTGCCGCTTATGGCTCTGGTGAATCCGCACCCGGCCCTCAAGGTTTCTGTGCCCATGAATCCAATGGTCGACGGTTGGAGGGACGACTGGTTTCACAACGGCGCGTTTCGCGAAGAAATGATGTCCTACATTTACGATCAGCAGGCCACTCGAAAGAACGACATCACCTGGGCGACGAGTAATTACGACGACTACGATACCTTCCTGGAAGCCGGATCAGCCGGCGAGTTAGGGCGTCAGCGTGGCATGGACCAACTCGGTTTCTGGAAGAAGCTTCTCGAGCACCCCGCCTATGACGCTTTCTGGAGCGATCAGGCTCTTGATCGCATCCTTGTGGATCAACCCCTGAAAGTGCCCATGATGTTGGTGGCCAGCCAGTGGGATCAGGAGGACAACTACGGAGCAAACCAGGTATACAAGACGCTCAAGCCGAAGGACACCGATAACGACAAAGTTTTCTTCGTTCTTGGTCCTTGGCATCATGGTCAGGAAATTTCCGATAGCAGCTCCCTCGGCCCAGTGCACTTCGATCAGGATACTGGGAAGCAATTTCGCGAGGAAATTCTCAAGCCATTTCTAGCCCAGTATCTGCAGGATGATGCTCCGAAGTCGGGATTAACATCAGTAACCGCTTTCGAAACGGGCACAAACACCTGGCGGCATTTGCAATCCTGGCCGCTTGCTTGTGACAAGGGTTGCAAGGGGTCGTCGACCCCGCTCTATCTGACGGCTGAAATGCAGGCCACCTTCGCGGCTCCAAAATCCGGTGCTGCGTACGATGAATATGTATCCGACCCGGCCAAGCCCGTCACTTACCGCACTCGTCCGATTCAGAGCATTTATCTTCAGGGCAGCACCTGGTCGCAATGGTTGGTCGATGACCAACGCCCCGCATCCGCTCGCCCCGATGTGCTTTCTTACGAGACGGAAGTCTTAACCCAGCCGGTAAAAATCGCTGGTGAGCCGGTCGTTAATCTCTATGCCTCAACCAGTGGCACTGATTCGGACTGGGTCGTGAAAGTAATCGACGTTTATCCCGATCAAGTTGCCGACCAGCCTGCCATGGGCGGCTATCAGCTGATGATCTCCGCCGACATCTTCCGCGGCCGATATCGTGAAAGCACAAGTTCGCCCAAGGCCATCGAAGCGAATAAACCACTTCTCTACAAATTCTCGCTGCCTACGGCGAATCACGTGTTCCGGCCCGGCCATCGGATCATGGTGCAGATCCAGTCCACGTGGTTCCCTCTGTACGACCGGAACCCCCAGACGTTTGTATCGAACATCTTCCTGGCGAAACCGGAGGACTTCAAAAAGGCTGTCCAGCGCGTTTACCACGAGCAAGGCCAGCAAAGCTTCGTTTCGCTGCCGGTCGTTTCAGGCTCAGCCGCGGCCACGCGTTAAGCTGCCTGCGATTATTTCTACAGGGCTTAGCCTGGGAATCAGCCAAGAGGAGCTAGTCAGCGGTCTGAGGGGTCTGAAGGCGCGTTACGGTCGGAGCTGCAGCCAACTATCACCGCGCTCAGGCGAGTTGATCATCGCTGGAGAATTCACTTCTCTGCGGTTGGTTATCGGCTTCGTATAGCCGTAGACATTCTTGGCGAGCACGTCGGAAACATCCGCGGGGCTCAGATAACGAACCGGCGCAGATTCCTCGGTACGCTGGGTCACGTGTGCTAGTGCCGCGAGTGTGGCGCGCTCTGCAGCCGTCGAGTTGGGATTCAGCAGGACACCAACCCTCTCCACAATCACAAATGCCGGCGCGCTAATTTTTCCACTCCACAAATCGGCAAACTTTGAGGCTACCAACGCCGGCGACAGAACGGGCATGCGCTGGCCGAGGAAAATGGCTTGGCAGGGATAAAGCACGCCGCTTTTGACGATTTTTCGCGACGTTGCATCGGTCCCCAGCGCATGCAGAGCCTCGACTTCGGGGAATCGCCAGCCGGAAAAATGGGCAAGAATGGCGAGTAGCGTGTGATTCGGCTTGGGTGATTGCCGGGGAGTAATTGTGAGGCGGCGCTCAACGTCGTTGAGCAAGTCTTCGGCTGCCTGACAATCCGGTCCACACACCACTAATCCGTGGTTGGCGAGGATTAATACATTCGTTTCAGGCGCGGCTTGAATAGCCTTTTCGATCTCACGCGCAAGCGGAATGCCGGAGGCGGCGTAAGGAACCCATTGCCAGTGAAGGCCGGCAAGGCGTTCGCTGATTCGGGCGACACCGTCTGCGCGAATGGCCAACGCGATTGCGTTGATCGAGTGAACATGAACCACCACGCGATGGGGAAGAACGGAATGCATCGTGGTCTCGACGGATGGCCGAAGTGTCTGGCCCACAGAATAGGGAAGTAGTTGCGAGTAGCGCGAGGCGATGTCGGTATTTTTCTGCAGCAATCCCGCCACGTCTGCCAGCGGAATCGGCATGAACATTTCTTCGCGAAGCGCGTGCGCGAGCCATTTGCCGGACGCTTTGATCCACAGTGTCCCGTCTATTTTGATGGAAGTATTTCCATTGCTGGCCTGAACGAGCAAGGGATTGTTGCCGAGTCTTGCTGACAGCTCCCGCAGGGGTGTCAACTCGTTATCAGGCCGCGACGCAAAGAAGTTGGGTGAGCTCTTCACAGGCGAATCCTCCATCGGGCTTCGCGTATTGCGCCAGGTTTAGCTTCAGTGGCTGAGGGGCCCTGGGTTACCGCGTTCCGCTACCTGCGACTTCAAAGCTGCGCTAAATGTGCGCATCATACTCGCAAGATAGCCGGCTTACACGCATGATTTTTCGAATGATACGTTCAGTTTGGGCTGCCTAGTCGGCAGGAGCAATTTGGACGGGAACGGCTAGGAAGAGGCTGGGGGAGAGGCGTCTGAGGCGTGCGGCAGGAGGGTGTAAGTGGGGGAACTAGCTGCGTTTTCGAGGCTTTGGGGTCCCAAAAAGGCGATTGTGGGGAAGCCAGGGCCATGGAAGGCGCGCGGCGCGAAAATCGGGAGAGTTTTCACAGGTGGGGTGGATGGGGAGTGATTGAGGCGTGCTGCCAGGGTCTGCTGGATTGGTTGTGGCGTGAGCGCCGGGGGATCGGGAATCGTGTCCAGAGTCGCAACAAAAATGAGGCAGCAGAGGGCGCAAGCCGCAAGTTTCGCAAGAGTGATGGCACCGCGTTTGTCTTGCGAAGGCATGTAGGGCTTCATTAGGGTATAGGACGGCAGGGGCGTCAAGGGGAAAGTTGGCGATTCAGGCGGTCTTTTTTTATTGGGTTTATTGTGCCGGGACGTTCTTCGAAACTGGCTTGGTTGCCAGCGACGCGATAGTTGCGACGGCGATGATCAGCACGATGACCGCGAGAGAATATGGTGTAGGAACTTCATAAAAATGCGAGACGAGCATTTTCGCGCCAAGAAAAATGATTACCACACAAAGTCCATGATGTAGGTACCGCAGCTTGGTTAATGCTCCTGCGAGCAGAAAATACATTGAGCGAAGGCCTAAAATCGCCAGCGCGTTGGACGTGTAGGCGATGAATGAATTTCGGGTAACGGTCAACACCGCTGGAATCGAGTCGAGCGCGAAAATTAAGTCAGCCGACTCAGCCAGCAGCAGGGCGATGAAGAGCGGGGTGGCATAGCGGCGTCCGCCTTCGCGTACAAAAAACGATGCCCCTGAGTATTGGTGCGTAACCGGGAAAAATTTGCGGGCCACGCGGATCATTGCGTTGTTTTGCGGGTCGATCTGCGAATCCTTGTGATTCCAAAGTCTTACGCCAGTGATAAGCAGAAAGCCGCCGAAAATATAGAGGATCCACTCGAATCGCGTAAGAAGCGCCACACCCGCGACGATGAAAATCGCGCGCATCGGCAGGGCGCCAAGGATTCCCCAAAACAGGACCCGGTGTTGAAGGCTCTGGGAAACTGCTAGTGCCGTGAAAATCATCGCGAAGACCGCCAAGTTATCCATGGCGAGGGATTTTTCGAGCACGTACGCCGTGAAAAATTCGACACCAGCTTGGGATCCGTACCAAAGCCACACCAAGCCGTTGAACGCCAGCGAAATAGCCACCCAAACGGCACTCCAAATTGCCGCCTCACGAAAAGACACGCCGTGCGCCTTGCGCTGAAACACCCCCAGGTCGAGCGCCAGCATCGCTGCGACAAAGATGTTGAACAGGATGAGGGCTTCAGTCTGGCTCATGGGTTAGGGAGATTAGGCGGGACGGTCCAGTGAGACGCAAGAGAAAACTCCGGAAAGTCCTGCGCACCGAGTCAGCAGGCCCTAAAGCCCGGCGCGAAATTCGCGGCAGGCTTGCGCCAGCACGCGAAGTTTATTGTGCGTGATGTCGAGGGGCACGTGCCCAAAGCCGCATTCGCTCGTTAGCAGCAGTCGCTCGGGCGAAAAATATTTGAGCGCGCGCTTCATGCGCTCGCGAACCACATCGACTGTTTCGATGGTATCACTGCGCTGATCGATGACCCCAAGCGAAAGATCGCCTTTGAAATTCCACTGCTTCCATAGATCCATCAAGTCATAGCCCAGTGTGCAATGTTCCAGCAGGACTTCATCGATTTTGACCGTGCGAAATGCAGGCACGAGGTCGGTGTACTTGGTAAAGTAAATGCGCTTGCGATGCGGATTGCCGCCGCAAACGTGGAGCGCGATGCGCACGCGGGGAAGTGAATCGATCAGCTCGTTGAGGATTTTCGCGGACCAGACGCTGTCCTCCGGCGATTCGGTCCACATGGGCTCATCGAACTGAATGTAGTCGCAGCCGGCCATGATCACCTCCCGGAGCTCATCGGCCAGTACGTTTGCGTAGGCACGACAAAGTGATTGCTCGTCGGGGTACAAATCAGGGCGCTCGTTCACGCTGAAACGCGTAAGTACATGAGGTCCGGTGACGGTTTGCTTCACGCGACAGCTTGATGGGGCTGCTTCGCGCGCAAGTTGCCAATTACGAGCGAGCTCGAACCGAGGATTCTTTATTTCGCCGATTATGCGGGCACATTCAATCCCAAAGCCAGCGGTACCGAAGCTTTGCTTTACCATATTTTCAAAGGTCACCCCGTCGAGCCGCTTCTGGTAGAAGTAGTACATATTTTCGCGATAGCCCTCGCCATCAGTCACAATCTCGAGGTCCAGGTCGGCTTGATCGCGCGCGGCCCAGCGAATCAGGTCGTCAACTTCGCCGCGAGAAAGAGACGTTTTTTTCATCGTGTCGGAGACGCTGGTATTTCGTGGGTAGCTGCCAATGACCGTGCTGGTGAATGGTTTCATGTCCTGTATTTGTCGATGTGATTTCCTAAAATTAAACCGCCGGTAAATGCGCTGCCGCACGAGCTTCGTTGATGTGCGCGCGCACTCCCTGTTCGAGCGAACGAGGCGTGAAGTCCACCTCACCAATCATCCGCGTGCCGTCCTGATTGTCGATCAGTGGTGTGCCTTGGCAGTTCGCGTCGAAACTGATGAGTGCATCCGGTAACCACTTTTTCACGATAGCCGCGAGTTCAGCAGCGCTGACGCAGGTTCCGCCGCTGTTATAGGCAAAATGCGCGAGTTTTGGCTTGAGCCCGAGGCGCACGAGCTGCTCGGCGCAATCATCCTTATATATCCACGTGTCGCGCGTTTTAGGGCCAAAGGGAAGCGTAACAGGCTCGCCGATGGCGGGTTTAGACGCGAAATGTTCCGCCCACATAACGGCACTGCGCTTTCTTCCGTGACCAAATACCACTGGCGGGCGTGCGCAGACAATATTCGCGCCCAGGCGCTCCACATAGCGACGTCCCATATGCTCGTTCAGAAGCTTCATGACGGCGTAGGTAAACGAGTGCGAATAGGGGTCACAGAAGTCGTCTTCGGTAACAGGGCGATCGCCATAAGGCATTTGCGAACCGCCGTATACCGTTTCACTGCTCGTAAAAACCAACCGCGAGAGCTTATGTTGCGCGGCCGCTTCGAACATATGCGTCATGCCGAGAACGTTAACGCGCGTGGAAAGGGAAGTGTTCTCGTCGACCAGCGGTCCCATCACGTACGCGAGGTGAATGGCATGCGTGATGTCGGAATGCTTTTGAAAGACATTCATTACATCGCGAAAATCGCTTACGTCCATAGGCATGGAATCAAATTCGACGCCAGTGGTAGCAGCTGAAGCACGAAATGCGGTTTGCGCCTCGGGATCGGGGGTGTGATCGGCAGAAACTGCGGGAATGCCGCGCTGAAGTAAATTGCGCACGACGCATTGGCCGATGAATCCGTGACCGCCTGTGACGAGGAATTTCACATTTCACCTAATGAAAACGCAACACTCGAGATTGCGGAGCGAAACGAGGCACTATTTTAACAAGATGGAAGACGCGCCGACGCGGCAATCGCGAGGCGACGGGCCGACGCTTTCTTGATGCCCCTAGCTAAATGATTGCGCCAAGCGTGTAGCGTCCCCCATCAACAACGATGGTCTCGCCGGTGGTGCCCTTCGCGTCGGCAGCGAGATACAGCGTCGCGGCCGCGCAGTCTTCCACCGTTGCTAGTCGTCCGAGTGGAGTTCGGCCCTCTTCTCCGGGAAAATCAAAGTCAGAATCGGGGCGTCCGGCAAAATTTGTACGAATCAAGCCCGGCGCAATCGCGTTGACACGAATTTCTGGCGCGAGCGCGCGAGCAAGAGATTTGGTCATGGTTAGCACACCCGCCTTTGCAGCGGCATAAATCAAAGAGCTGGCCACGCCGGTGAAGCCCGAGACGGAAGCAGTATTGACGATCGAGCTATCTGGCTGGCGAAGAAGCAGAGGGACGGCTGCGCGGGTGCAGTAAAAAACGCTCTTCAAGTTGACGTTAAGAGTTTTGTCCCAAATCTCCTCGGTGAGGCGATCGAGCTCGCGATGCGGGACGCGCGTGCTCCAGCCGGCATTGTTGACCAGCACGTCGAGGCGGCCGAATTCGCCGTGAACTTTGTCGGCCATGGCATGAACGTGCGCATTATTGGAGACGTCGGCGGCGATGGCGATTGCACGACCGCCCGAGGATTGGATTTGCGAGACTACTTTTTCAGCGGCATCGCGTGACCGTTGATAATTCACGGCCACGGCTGCGCCTTCGCGCGCAAATAGCAAGGCGATTGCTCGACCAATGCCGGTACCCGCGCCCGTGATCAGCGCGACTTTACCCGTTAGTTTTTGTTCGGCCATTACTTCTTTTCGACCTGATCCTGGAATTTGGATGAGTCGCGGTAAGTCACAGTCTGCAGATGCTCACAATAGAGAACCAGCTCGCCGGGCATCTTGAAAACTTCGTAAGAAACGCGAACCATACCCATTGTGGGATATTTGGGAGTTTTTTCAAGATTGGTGCGAATGGTGTAGATCGTGTCGCCTATGAATGTGGGCTTAATGAAGCGCAACTTATCGTATCCGTAGCTAAACGTGTGAATGCAGTTGTGCGCCATCAGTCCAAGGCCGACGCTGAAGACCATCGCGCCTGCTACCAATCGCCGGCCAAAGACACCTTCTTCGCGCGCGAACACTTCGTCGGCCACGTAAGGGTGCATGTCCTGCACGATCGCGTTGAAGAGCATGCTCTCCCCTTCGGAGATCGTGCGGCGGATGGACCTGGCGCGCAGGCCAATCTCGAAATCCTCGTATTGCCAATCCTCAGCGTTCCAAATGTGGATTAGTTTGTGTTTAGCGGAGTCAGGATTTGGATTCTGCACAGTGGTCCTCCTTCAATGCACACAATTTTTCGTTTCAGGCTTTACTCGCTTTCGTCCGGCTTGCCGCAAACTGTTTATTCAGCAGGTCGATCAGCTCTTGATCTGCGAGGTCTCCGCGTAGGCACCGGTTAATTGCGAGGCCCGCAAACTCAAAAAATCGGACGAAGCCATCAAAACGCGGGCGAACGTAAGCGGATTGAAGGGTAGCGAGCGTGCCAGAGAAGAACCCGTTCGCCTCGGCATCATTGGCGGGATCGGTCCATGCAGCGAGACTAGCCGGCTGGCCGCCTTCGCGAAAATAGGTGCCGCGCTGATGCTCGGCGCTGGCTAGCCATTTCGCGTAAGCCAGGGCGTCATTGCGATGTTTGCAGGACTTGGTAACGGCGATGCCGGTGCCACCGAGCATCGTCCCGCACAGCCGATTTTGCCCGCAGCGGGGGCATCTGTAAATGTGAGAATTTGTGTTTGGCCACGGCGCGAATAATTTGAATAGCCGAATCCCCACGGGCAATAGACCACGTCAGATGACGAAGTCATGAAGTCGTAGACCTGAATTGGATTCAAGTCGACAGACTTCGGGTGAGAGGCGGCGATGAGTATGTGGAGCAGCGAGAAAACTTCCTTAGCCACATTGTTTTCCAGAAACAGTTCAGCCGATTCGGGGACTGGGTAGCCAAGGTTGGCGCTGACAGTGAAGGTGAGGCTGATTGCATCAGTCGGCCAAGCCGGAACGGCGATAGATTTGCCTTGCGCTCGAGCCTTTGCGCTGAGCCTGAGAACTTCGTCGAAAGTCTTTGGCGGCTCCGCGGAAAGAGCGCGAACCAAATCGGGGCGATACGAAGCAACTTGGGTGGCCGCGTCGATGGGGAGCGCCCACAGGCCGTCGCGATACCAGTAGGAATCCCACGATGGGCCGACGGAATCGTGGGCAAAGGCATCGCGCTCCGCTTTATTGATATGCGGGGCCAAATCTACGAGCACATCATGCGCCGCCGCAAAGCCAACGAACGGGTGATCAACGACGATCAGGTCATATCGATCGACGTATTGCTCAATAGGCGCCTCGCCGAATTCGCGCAGTGTTCGGCGATCCCATTGAATCTCAACGTTCGAGTGGGATTGCCTGTATTCACGGGCTCCGGCGGCCAGCGGAGCATAGCCACGCGGATGATCCCAGGTTAGGCCCTTGAGCTTTACTTCCACAGTAGTTTCGGCATTGTAGGCAGCGCGATGCGTCTCGACACTCAGGCTGATGGTTTGCGCTGCGCGAGCAGAATGTGCTCGCAGTACAGCACCACTTCGCCGCGTTGATTTAGAACTTCGCAGGCTTCCACGACTCGGCCGTGACTGGGCCGATTCTTTTCTTCAGACTTTTCCTTAATGGTCACGCGGGTATGAATGGTATCGCCAATAAACACCGGCTTGGGGAAGCGCAATCGATCATAGCCGTAGGTAAACGCCACCGGATTGATTTGGCTGGCGGTGAGGCCGATGCCAATGGTGAAGGTCATCGTCCCGTGAGCAATGCGACGACCGAACGGCGTGGTGCGAGCGAATTCTTCATCGACGTGATGCGGAAAGAAATCCCCGCTATGGCCAGCGTGAATCACAACGTCGGCTTCGGTGATGGTCCGTCCCGAGGTTTCGCGTCGCGCGCCCACGACATAATCCTCGAAGTACTCAGTTTTATTCACCGCGCTTGCCTCCAGGCGACAGCAGGAGTGTGCGCTGCCCGCCGATATCCGCAGTTAACCGGGCGCTGGCTATTTGAAGGCTCGATTTGACCTGACGGGGTGAGACGCTCTCTCCAACGCGTCGAATGAAAGGCACTGACACGGCGGCAATAGCCTCGCCATGTTGATTGAAAACAGGGAAACTGATGTTGATTACGCCTCGAACCTGATAGCTGGGCATTTCTTCGTAGCCTCGTGCACGAATTGCCGCGAGGTGCTTGGCCAGGCCACGCGGGGTGCGGCGACGAGCCCTTCGTTCCCAGGCCGCGAGGGCTCGTTGGCGAGTGGCCTTTGATTGGAACGCGAGAATCACGTGACCGGAAGCGGTGTCGAACAGATCCACCTGGGCGCCAAGCCGAAGTGAAAAGCCCATACTGCCCGGTGCGTTTGCCTGCGCAACGACGATCACCGCGCCGTCGCTGACCATCGCCAAGTGGCAGGATTGCCCGGTGTGATTGGCAACCTGCTGGAGGAGGGGCCGGGCGTGGGCGACTAATCGCTCGAGCGGGTGATGGCGATTGGCCAGCTCGAATAGCTTGAGAGTAAGCTTGTAGCGATTCTTGTCGCTCGTTTCGCAGATGTACCCGCGGCGCTCCAGGCAAACAAGCATGCGGAAGATCTCTCCGACGCTGCGGCCCAGGTGCCTGGCAACTTCGCTTCCGCTCAAGCCTCCCGGCTCAGAAGCAAAGGCTTCCAGGATATCGAGGCCTTTTTCCAGTGCGGGGGCGGCATATCGCGCAGACGGACGGGGAACTGAACGTGTAGCGCCACGGCGACGCGGTCTCTGAATCGACGGCACAACAGCAGTCTATATCAGCCGTTTTTCTAATGAAAATTATTTTTCACTAATGCATAATATCAAATACGAGGTGCGCCGTGAGTCCAGCTGACATCGAGCCGACTGACATTGACAAGCCGCTGAAAGGACTCTTGGTTCTTGATTTCTGCCAGTTCTTATCAGGGCCGCTCGCGACACTGCGGTTAGCGGACATGGGGGCGCGCGTAGTGAAGATTGAGCGGCCGGGAACAGGTGATCTGGGGCGGACCCTCTATCTCAGCGACACCGACGTTCACGGCGAGAACACTCTCTTCCATGCAATCAATCGGAATAAGGAAAGCTTTGCAGCGGACCTGAAGAATCCGCGCGACTTGGAAGTGCTGCGAGAATTGATCGATCGGGCGGATGTGGTGGTGCAGAACTTTCGCCCGGGCGTGATTGAGCGGCTAAAACTCGATTACGACACTCTATCGAAGTCGAATCCCAGGCTGGTGTATGGGTCGGTGACGGGCTATGGGGAAGCGGCGGCGTGGCGCGAGCGTCCGGGCCAGGATTTACTGGCCCAGGCGCGATCGGGCGTGATGTGGCTGAGCGGGAACGAAGGCGATCCTCCGACGCCAATGGCCTTAGCGATCGCCGACATGCTTGCCGGGCACAATTTGTGCGAAGGGATTTTGGCTTGCCTGGTGCGGCGTGGGGTGACTGGGAGCGGCGGGTTGGTTGAAACGAGCTTGCTCGAGGCCTTGATCGATTTCCAGTTTGAAGTGCTGACCACACACATGAACGACGGGGGCCGCGCCCCGCGTCGCAGCGCGTTTCGCAATGCGCACGCTTATCTTGCGGCGCCGTATGGAGTCTACGACACGAAAAATGGCCATCTGGCGCTGGCTATGGGTCACTTGCCAACTCTGGGAAAGCTCCTGGGAATTCCTGAATTGAAGAAAATCTCGGATTCTGCGGACGGGTTTCGCCGACGCGATGAGTTGAAACGGTTAATCGCCGATCGCCTTCGCGAACAAACCACCGAACACTGGCTCGGTATTTTGGACCCCGCAGATATTTGGTGTTCAGAAGTGTTGGATTGGCCGAAGCTGTTCCAGAGCGAAGGTTTCAAACAGCTCGATATGGTGCAAACGCTCGAAAACGCTCAGGGATTGAAGGTGCGCACCACGAGGCTGCCTACCAGGATCGACAGACGAATTCTGAAGAGCTCCAAGCCTGCCCCCAAAGTTGGCGAGCAGACGGAATCAATTCGAAAAGAATTTGACTTGAACTAGATTGTGCTGAGCGATCGCCCAGAGTCTAGAACCTTCCAAATTTGCGATAAGCCTCCACCGGGTGGACGCCTTCCAAAATTGCCTTCCTGACTAGATTCTCCGTCTGAACAACCTCTTCGGCCTTAGTGATCACCTCATTGGCCACATCCTGAGGAATGATCACCACACCATCGTGATCGCCAACGACGTAGTCGCCAGGTGCAATTTTTACCTTTCCAATTTGAATCGGTACGTTATAGGCAGTGAGGTGCCAGCGGCCAACAATGTCGATGGGGGTGGTATAGCGGGCAAAGACAGGGAATTTGATTTTCGCGATATACGAAGTGTCGCGCACTCCTCCATCGATGACCGCGCCGCGGGCACCACGATATTGAGCAGTTTCGCTGGAGAGCTCACCGAGATGTGCGGCGACGTCGTCATTGGGTTGCGAGACGAGAATATCGCCGGGTTTCACGTCGCCGAGCATTTTCAAAAATGGAATGAAAATAATTTCCGGGTCCAAGCTGGTAGTCGGCTCACCAACGATGGTCAACGCCCGGCCAGCCAGCGTCTGGCCCCGCTCGACAGCCTGAATCTCGTGGGGGAGCACCTGATTAGTGCGACCCATTTCATCGAGAATGTCGCTGATCGCTCCGGTGTAGGGAATCGCAGCGAGACGGTCGACCAAGGTTGATTTCGTAGGGAGGGTCATGTATCGAGTGGGTCCTTTTAATAGAATTACGAAATGTCGAGTTAGCTGAGTCGATACACGCGAATCGCGTTATCGTGAAATAGCTTTTGCTGATTTGCGTCGCCGCCAGATTCAGTAAGCAACGTCAGCGTCTCGACCCACTGCGAAAGTGTGGCGGAAACGGTACAAACCGGCCAGTCGCTTCCGAACATCACGCGGTCCCAGCCAAAACATTCCAGCGCGTGGTCAACATAAGGGCGAAGGTCGTCGATGGCCCAGGTATCCGGATCTGCGTACGCGACCAAGCCGGAGATCTTGCAAGTAACATTTGGGAAGCCGGCAATCTCCCGCATATGCGCACGCCAGGGATCCAGAATTTTCTCCTTCACTTGCGGCACGGCGCAGTGGTCCAAGATGAAGCTCACGTTAGGGCATTGGCGAACGAGACCGATGGCAATAGGCAGCTGCCGCGCCAGGGCGCAAATGTCGAAAGAAAGTCCATAATTCGACAGACTGCCAACATTAGCTACGAACGTCTTGCCTTGCCCTAGTTCATTCGGTTGCGTGTGCAGAATGCGCCGAATTCCTTTCACGGCCGGGTATTGAATAATTTTCTCTATGTACTCGCGAAAGCCCGGATTTTCAGGCCGGGCGCAGGCCACTACTCCTGAAAGTGGATTGTCAGCACGCTCAGCAAGCTCAACGATGTAACGTGTTTCGTCAAGCATCTGCGGCTCGTCCACGTCCGCTTCAACGTGGACGCTCTTTACGATGCCGACGCCGAGAGCCGCTTCAAGATAATCGTGCATGCGAAAAGGGCGATTCAATTTGGCGAATGAATCAAGCCAAGTGTAATGAAACCGCTCGATGTCCCAAAGGTGTTGATGTGTATCGACAATTTTCATAAGCGTTTAGGAGAATTTCGTCGGGCCGGCTTTAATCTGTGTGAAATACCTCTTCCATCTCCGCCCACCATTCGCCCTCACGCCGGGTCTCAAGCGGTTTCTGCATGGGCATCATGATGGCCCACCATTCCTTCGTTTTTGGATCCGCGGCCATCTTGGCCATATCGGCCTTGTAGTCAGGGCCGTGGTACTCGAAATAGCCGAAGAGCAGGTTGTCCTTCAGGAAGATTGAGTAATTGCGAATATTACAGTCGCGAATCTTGCTCAAAATTTCGGGCCACACAGCGGCGTGATATTTTTTGTAGGATTCGAGCGTTTCAGGCCTGACGCCGATAACTGAACCGTACCGTTTCATCCGCGTTTTCCTCTCTTGTTTCCCTCGTCGCTTCCAAAGTTACTTGGCGGTGATCTCCTCAGGCCGCACGGCGCGCTTCTCGGCCATGGAGCGATACTCGGCGAAAACAATCTGCAACGTTTTCAGATTGTCGCGGCCGCTGGTCTCAGGCTCGCCGCCATCTTCGATGGCACGCATCAGTGAAGCCATGGGGCCAACGAAAGCGTCGGGAATCCACATGGTGTCTAGACGCGCAGAAAACCAATAGCCATTGTTGCGCTTGGACATGAACTCAAGCGTATCGGGACGGCCTGTCGGGTAGTTATACATTAGGCCGATCGTGCCCTTGATCACGCCTTCGGTTCCTTCCAGGCGGAAAATCGCGTAA
The DNA here is from genome assembly GCA_963757885.1 of uncultured Acidobacteriota bacterium. Taxonomy (GTDB): domain Bacteria; phylum Acidobacteriota; class Terriglobia; order Acidiferrales; family UBA7541; genus Palsa-147. The sequence continues at coordinate 581,805 of CAVWSS010000002.1, forward strand.
GGATCGTCCTGCCAGGTGGAGTGGCAGACGTCGATCAAGACTTGCAGGCCCGAAACGTAATCCCACACCGTCAGAGTTTTAGTTTCCGCTTTCGTTGTTTCGGTGGGCCCACGGCTGCCGCTGGTGAAAACTGAACCCGGTTCGCCGAGAAGGAAGCGCAGCGAATCGATGTAGTGAATGCTATGGAACATCACTTCGAGATGCTTGCCCTGATAAATCCAAGGCCACAAACTCCAGTCGGTATTGCAGTGCACCTGAATTGTGCCGTAGGTCGGCGTGCCCAGCCAGCCCTCGTCGATGAGCAGGCGCGCGCAGCGAATGCCCGCATCCCAGCGCATCTGTTGATTCACGGCGATTTTTACTTTTGCCGCTTCGGCTAGCTCAACGCTCCGAAGAGCCTTCCCATATTCATCGGAAAACGGCTTCTGGCACAGGAGATGCCGTTTCGCTGCGGTGACTTTTTCAACGACCTCGATTTGGGCCGCCGGGTAAACAGCAATGTCGACAATCTCGACGTCGCGATCTGCAAGCAGCTCATCGATGCCGCCGTAAACCTTAGGGATTCTGTGCTGCTGCGCTGTTTTCTCCGCGGCTTCACGATTGCGGTCGGTAATGCCGGCCACGCGAAAGCCGGCTTTTTTGTATGCGGGCAGATGCGCGTAGTTGATGATTCCGCCCGCTCCGACGATGCCAATTCCACGGTTCAGGTTTTTGGGCAGCTTTGGCTTGTAATCAAGATGAGGAAAAACTTCCGCCATGGTTAGCCTTTCTTGGTCCGTCGATCTGCGAATAGACTGCTACCGCTGCGCCTTCAAGCTCTCAACGGCATCAACCGCTTTTCGAGCGTCGGCATCATTCGGATTGAGCGCCAGCGCTTTTTTCAGCTCTGCTTCGCCTTCATCGAACTTGCCCGTCTTGCAGTAAAAAATACCCAGATTGCGGTGGAGGTGAATAGCTTCGGCGCAATCGCCGCAGGATTGCAGCGCCTCTTGAGTTTGCTCGATTGCCTGTGGCCAATTTTGTGCCGCCGCAGCCTGCATGGCGAAATTTCCTAGCTGCTGCACGCGGTCGGTGATTTGCTGCTCCTTTTGCAGCTCATCGAAACGCTGATGATATTCCTGAGCCTGCGGATCGTGGGTTCTGTCAAGCTGGCGCGCCAGCGCGTACAAAGCCTGCGATTCATTCGGGTCGGCTTGGAGCGCTAGTTTCCAGTGCGTGACGGCCTCGGCGGGGCGGCCGAGCTTATCCAAGTCCTGGCCGAGAATAAATTGGGCATCGGCTTGATCAGGATTGACCTGTACGACTTTCTGTAGAAGCTGCGCTGAACGCTCTACGTTGCCGCTTTGTCGTTCCACGAGCGAAAGGAAATAGAGTGCGCTCGCGAAATTTGGCTGCAGGGCAATAGCGGCTTCAAGTTCCTTGCGCGCTTCGTTGTACTTGCTGGCTTCAAAGTAAAAGCGGCCAAGATTCAGGTGCGCCGCCGCCGACTTGGGATCGAGCCGTGCGGCTTCTTGAAATTCCTTGAGTCCGCCGACGCGATCATACCCATCGACCAGCGCAATTCCGAGATTGAGGTGGGCCTCGGCTGAGTTAGGCTGAAGCTCGACTGACTTGCGGAAGCTGGCGATGGCGTCCTGGCTGCGACCGGTTTTGGCTTGCAGCATGCCGAGAGCTCCAAACGCGGAAGCGTCATTTGGATCGGCTTGCAGTGCAGCATGGAATTGCTTTTCGGCATCGTCGTATCGGCCGTGGCGCGCGAGAGTCAGGCCGAGATTGACGTACGCTCGCGAATACGATGGGTCAAACTGCGTGGCTTGCTGAAAAAGCGGCGCCGCTTCGGAATCTTTGCCTTGCTGGGTATAGAGAACGCCGAGATTGTTGAGAGCCTCGGCCAACTTCGGGTCGATCTGAAGCGCCAATTTTAGCTCGTGCTCGGCTTCTTCCTGGTGCCCGGCGCCGAGAGCGATCAGGCCAAGCTGATTGTGACCCACAGCTAAATTGGGATCGAGCTCGACGGCGCGGCGGAGCTCTTTGACTTCGGCGTTTGTTTCGCCGAGGCGATCCAACGCGAGAGAAAGGTTGTAGTGCATCTGCGCGTCGTTCGGAACGAGCTGGAGGGCGCGCCGATACGAATCGGCAGCAGCGCGAGCATTTCCTGCCGCGAGGAGCTTATTGGCTTGCTCGTTGAGACGGCCAGCTTCCGCGCTGGCTTGTCCTTGGCCGGAAAGTTTGGCGAGCCGCGCGCGCTCGGTTTTTGCCTGATCGATTTTGCCTGTCTTGTCGTAGAGCGAAGCTAGCTGCTGGTGAGGCTCGAGCTCCTGCGGTGAAATCTTCTCGGCGGCTTGGAATTCCTGAATCGCCTCTTTACGGCGGCCCGAGTGGGCTAGGGCAAGCCCGGATTCCTTGCGAATTTCGTAGTCGGCCGATGCAAGGCGCGCTGCCTTGGAAAGCGATTCATTGGCCTTATCCCACCGGTTTTGTCCTTCGTAGATCAACCCTTCGAGATGGTAGGCTTCTGCGTCGTTCGGCTGCCGCTGGATGTAATTCTGAACTGCTGCGAGCGCGTCGCTGAACTTTTTCTGTACCAGCAGCGCACGGCTCAGCGCGAGATTTGCGCCCGGCATAGTTGGGTCAATACGTAGCGCCTCACGAAATTCAGTAGCGGCATCGTCGGATGGGACTTGCTCCTGCTGCGCGTAAACGGTTCCGAGAGCGAGGTGAGCATCAGCGGATTCTGGATGGTCGGCCACGAGCTGCCGCAAGGTTTCGATCGCTTTCGTTTGATCGCCGCTTTCGGCGTAGGTAACCCCCAGGGCAACGCGAATCGGCACGATTTGGTCGGGCGCGGGCGAAAGGCTCAAAGCCTGCTGCAAGGCGCCGATAGCTTCAGCGAATTTCTGTTGCGCAGAGAGCGCCCGGGCCAGATCCGCCGCGCCAAGCGGGAAGTGCGCGTCGGCATGCAGGACGGATTGATATTCGGCGGCGGCCCCGGAGAGCTCATTTTCGGCTTCGTACAGTTCGGCGAGGGCGTGATGGGCGCTGGCAGAGTCGGGCTTTTCGGCGATGGCTTCGCGCAGCTCTCCTTCAGCTTTCTTCCGATCACCGCGCTTCATCAGCGCGAGGCCGAGGTTGTAATGCGCCTCCCAATTTTGGGGCTCGAGGCGCAGGGAAGCCTCGAAGGACCCGACTGCGCAGGCGTCGAGGCTTTGCTGGGCGTAAAGCGCACCGAGGGTGTTGTAGGCACCGGCGGTGGGATGATCGGCGATGGCTTCCAGAAGCTCCCTCAGCGGCTCAGTTGTCTTGTCGGGATGGAGACACTCCTGAGGGAGAGTCACGGTGGCAGGGTTGGCTGTGGAAGCGTGCGGATGGGCAGGTGACGATTGCTGCTGGACACCTGCTAGCTCGGCGGCTGGCGGTTTAGCGGTTGGCTCAGCGGCCAAAACTGAAGAGGATAGGGCGAACGCGGCGATGAGAGCGATAGTTCCGGCGTTCCTTGAGAAGATGAGCACCGAGAAAGAGTCCAATCCGGTCGGGCGATAAATGACGGCAGTATATTCCCCGCGCGAGGGTATCGCTAGCGCAACAGGGAAGTTAAGGTGACCGCGATGAGTGTTTTCGCGGCCCATCGTGTGATGACCTTCGACTAGAAGTAGAACTTCAAGCCAAACTGGATCTGGCGCGCCCTGTTGGCCGTACTCGTGATTTGACCAACGTTCGGACTATCCAGGTTTGTAATCGGCACGGACCACACCGGCGTGTTGGTAGCGTTGAACATCTCCACGCGGAATTCGAATCGCTTGCTTTCAGTGACTGGCAGTTCCTTGAATATTGAAAGATCAAGATTCTTGTACCAATCCGATCTCAGCGTATCTCTGCCCAAGTCGCCGAAAGTAAAAGGCTGCGGCTCGACGAAGGAATGAACATCGAACCACTCCGCCGTGGTTTTATCCGAGGGATAAAGTGGGCCAACCACGTTTGCGCGTTCGTATCCGTAACCATTTCCGTAGTTATAGTTTCCGGTGTTGGCGATGTCTTTGCCCGTACCGACGTCGAATACAGTTCCCGAGTTAAACGAAAGAACCCCGTTGAGTGCCCATCCGCCAATGATGTAATCGACCGCCTTGTTATCGCTCGCTGCCCACCGTTGGCCCTTACCAAAGGGAAGTTGATAGACGAATGCCGCCGAGAAGATTTGCGGCACGTCCGTTGCCGACGGTCCCTTATCGGCACGAATGTTGTAGGGATTCTGAATTGAGCATCCTTCCACGCCGTACCAACCGGAACAGCCCAAATCCAATGACTTTGACCAGGTATAAGAGACAAGGTAAGTCAGGCCATGCTCGCTGCGTCCATTAAGGGACATCTGCAAGGCGTTGTACGTGCTGCTGCCGACGCTTCGGTCAAATGCCGTGACCCCAATGTATGGGAAGGGAGCCCGCGCTTGGGGACTGCCCGGCCCCGGCGTAGTGGCAACGTTGTAGGCACCTCCGATGTCGAGCTTTTCGCCCCGCGAACCTACGTAGTTCGCTGACAGCACGGTCTTGGAAGTGACTTGTTGCTCCACGCCGAAGTTCCACTGATCCGCATAAGGCCGCTTCAAGTACGGATCAGCAAACCAGGTCGATTGCGAAAATGGAGTGGCCGGCGGAAGAGGTTGCCCGCTGCCAAGGTTGAATGGATCGAGTGGGCCGGTATTTGGCACTCCGGTTAGTGGATTCAAGTTGCTCGCACCGAGCTGACCAACGCTTGGCCAAGTGCCCTCGAAGTTTTGCGCTGTCTGGGTAATGGCCGCCCAGTTGTCATAGAAGCGACCATATCCGGCGCGGAGTACCGTGTTCGGGAACAGAGCGTACGCCACACCGACGCGCGGCTGGAAATTGGTGAAATCATTGTGATAGATCGCGCCATTGCTGAATGGCGTCACTACAACGTTGCACGGCAGAGCCGAGCCGGCGCACGGAGAGTTCGGCGGCTGCGACGGAATACAGGGCGCCGCATGAGTTACATCACACGGTGGCGCGGAATGCTCCAGGATATAGGTTCCGTTGAACAGATCCATGTCGCCGACCTCGTTGTTCTTATTCTTGTCATCGCCATAGATCGGCATCAGGGTGAAGTCGTAACGAAGGCCAAAGTTGACCGTCAGCTTGCTGGTTACCTTCCATGAATCCATGGCGTACAAGCCATCGACCCAGCCACCATGCTCTGTTTCAATAACGTCGCGGCGCGAAGCGTTGTTGGGTATGCCGAGCAGAAACGAGGCCAGAGCGTTTCCGCCGGAGAGGTCCGCCGCACTTGCTGTGTTGGAGGCCGCGAAAATTGCGCTGGAGTTCAGATAAAGCGCGCCGGCATTGTTACTGGCAAAATTGACACCGAACTTCATAGTGTGGTGCCCGTGGATTTTCGTGTAGTCGCCGCCCCATTGCCAAATGTCAGAAACGTGCGTGTCGTCAACCTGCGCCGCACCGTGTGCGCTGGGGTTCGGATTTCCGATATACCCGTTGATGACCACTTCCGGGATCGTCGATACTCCACCGATGAAGTTGCTGGCAAAGTTGGGCGAAAAACCAACGGTCTGCCAAAAGCTGGTCGGCACACCCACGTTTGTGGAGCCCTGATCGATATTTAGGCTGACACGCCCGAAATTGAGAACGAGCAACGCGCCGCCCGAAAACGAATGGGTATAGCCGACGGCCACGTTGTAACCGTCGGTTAGCTGCGTATGGAAAAGGCCCTCAAATCCACCCGAACCGCTCACCGGTTGACGAAACTGCGTGAAGCGAGCGAAGACGTTGTCATTCACCGAAAATTGGTGATCAAGGCGCGCGCTGTAAACATCCTGACGCGTGATGGCCTTCGTCGTATCGAGACCGTTGAAGTTAGCTAGACCAGTGCTGATTGGAGCGGGGAAGATGGTCTTCGCGTAGGTGACCATCGGCGTGCTCAGCATGTTCGCCGGAATTTTGTTGCAGGGGGTTCCTGCCGGCTGGATGTTGTTCACCGCAGCGAGCGGGTTACCCGCGCTATCGCACATGAAAGGTGCGTTGGAGAACCCCGTGCTAGCAGCCGGGTCTGGAACAATGCTGTATGGATTGTAGATTTGGCCGCCTATGCCGGTTAGATCGCCGCTCAATTCCGCTGGAGTTGGGGTGTTGTAGAAGTTTTCCGAGGTCGAATGATTGCGGAAGCCTTCATAACTCACGAAGAAGAACGTCTTGGGATTGCTCGAATGATGCCACGGAATATCTACCGGGCCGCCGGCGGCCGCGCCGAACTGATTCTGCTGGAAGGGGGTTACTTGAGTAAGGAATGGATTGCGGGCATCGAGGGCCGTGTTGCGCAGAAATTCCCAAAGCGTTCCGTGATAAGCAGTCGTGCCGGACTTGGTGACCACGTTCACGATTCCGCCCATGACGCCGCCGAATGAGGCATCGTCGTTGTGCGACTGCACCTTGAACTCCTGAATGTCGTCCACAATTGGCGCAACTGCATACGTGCTGCCGAACGATCCCTGATTATTCACACCGTCGAGCAGAAAGAGATTGCTGCGGTTCGATTGGCCGTTCACCGAAGGATATGAAAACGTCCCGATTGGATTCGACCAGACGCCACCGCCCGTGGCTGAGTTCTGCGAAACGTTTACCGTGCTGACCCCAGGCGTCAGATTCAGAAGCTGAGTAAAGTTGCGGCCGTTCAGCGGCAGGTCGTTCACCTGCGTCCTTACGATGGCCACGCCTAATTCAGAAGAAGTAGTCTCGACCTCGTTCGCGGTGGCCTGCACGGTGACAGTTTCGGAGACCGATCCCGTCTTCAGGGTCACATCGAAGGTACCGATTTGGTTGACGACTACCGTGACGCCTGACTCGACCGAAGCTTGAAAGCCTTCCTTCGAAACTTTTATGTCGTAGGTTCCGGGTTGCACCGAAGGGAATCCGTAAACACCCGCGCTGTTAGTCGTAGCGACCAAGTCGAGCTTCGTCTCCGGATTGTGCAGCACCACATTAGCGTCGGGAATCACCGCGCCCGAAGCGTCATGCACCGTTCCTGTGATAGAAGTGCCGACTTGCGCGTTTGCCGCGGCAGGGAAAAGCGTAAACACAACCATCGCCAAAACCACCAGAGCAACGAGCGACCAAACTGCAGAGGAATTTCCCAACACGCGGTATTTCATCTTAGCGTCCTCCTAGCTCTACACCCACTGACACGCACGCAGCGCTTTCGTACGCGCCGCTCGTAGCTGATGCCGCCACTCTTTTTCGATCAAAAACCAGGACGCCCCTCTTTTTGGGCAAACGAGCACCCCAAAAACTTGTTCCATCTAATACTTTTGATTTTAGGTGTCAATAGAAAAAGTTCACATACTTGAATCGTGTTTCAATAGGTGGTACAGTCTGCGGACATTTCAACCATCCAACTAGCCGACCTTTGGATGTTTTGCACAGTGGAATTGCGTTTCGAAGGTCGATTACGAGGAATCAGCCGGGAATGTTCAAATGCAAGCTGACGATCAAACAGAGGATCGAATGCGTCGCACACAGGAATCGAAGCCGGAAGGCGTTGGAGTGATCGCGAAAGTTTTTCAAATATTGGAGGCGATTCAAGGGTCGCCGTCAGGACTGACCCTCAAGCCTATTTGTGAGGCAACCGGGGTTCACAAGAGCACTGCTCATCGCTTCCTGAAGCACTTAGAGCGGGATGGATACCTGCTGCGAACTCAAGCCGGAGCTTATTTAATTGGGCCAAGACTTTCGCAGATGGGCGCGCGGTCGAATCATCGAGTCACGCTGCAAGCAGTGGCGAGGCCCATTTTATGGGAATTGTGGAAGTCGACGGGCGAGACAGTGAATCTCGCCGTGGTGGATCAAGGGACAGTACTCTATGTTGACGTGCTGGAAAGTCCCCATGAGTTTAGGCTCGCATCCCGAGTAGGAGTCCGCCGACCGCTGCACGCGACGGGATTAGGCAAGGCGCTCGCCTCGTTCATGCCGGAAGAACAGCGCGAACGCGCGTTCAGCAACGTAGTCTTTCAGCGACTCACCCCGAAAACAATTATGAACATGAGCCAGCTTCGTGAGGAACTCGAACGCGTGCGGAATCAGGGCTATGCGCTCGACAATGAGGAAACCACGCTGGGCGCGCGCTGCGTCAGTGCGCCAATTTTTGATGCTGATCAGTTTGCAGTAGCGGCGGTCAGCGTGTCGGGCCCAGTTACGCGAGTAACTCCGGAACAAGTGCCCGATCTGGCGGCCGCTGTAGTAGAAGCTGCACGGGCAGTCTCTGCTGCGATGGGTTTTCCACAGAGGGAATCGAAAAGCGCCTAATAATTTTCATTTGCCACGCCTTATTTCTGCCCAGCCTTCACGTCTTGAAGTAGTTTGCGCACGCCATCATCCTGCCGGAAAACTTCGGTGGCCTGTTGCAGAATTTCCACGGCTTCCGGCCTCTTATCCATAGAAACATACACCCCAGCTAGCTGGCGATACAAAACAACATCATAGGGCGCAAGCCCAATGCCATGTTTTAACGGTGCGACGGCATCGACCGCGCGGCCGGTGCCTACCAGCAGCGTAGCCAGACGTTCAAAGTCCTGCGGGTTTGTAGCTCCGTTTTGCAAGGCCCGCTCGAGATAACCAAGCGCGGCTGCTTTCCCCTCTACGGTGCCATTCGCCAGTGAACCATCGGCAAGCGCTTCCAGCACTGTCACATTGTTCGGATCGGATTCTTGGAGCTGCCTGCCCAATTCCTGATATTTCGCACGGTATTGCGGAAACTTTTCTATGAGCTGCGCATAAGCTTCGAGCCGAGCTAGAGGCGCGATCTCATCCTTTTGGCCAGGAATCGTGTTGAGATGGACCAGGTCGGGCGATTGTGGTGTGGCCATATGAAATGTCTCATCCGGCCATGGCTCTTCTGCGGTCGCGACAATGCGGTGGTTGGTCAAGCTGGAATGCGATATGAAGCCGATGTCGCGCTTCGGCATATGACAGCCGGCGCAGTCGTCGGGTGGCTGTTGATGCTGACGAACCGCAAGTGGTAAAGCGCAACTTTTCTCCGTGTGGCACTTCAGGCATTTCTCGCGGAAGAACGCAGGAGCCTCGGCTCGCGTTGGCTCGATGTGCGGGTCATGGCAGGTAATGCAAGCCAAGCGCGCACCGCTGCTTCGGTAGCACTTGCTCAAGATCATCGAAAAGTAGTGCTGAACCAAATCGGACTGCGGCCGCGATTCGCGCGTGGGCGGCACGATGAAAATGGAGACTGTGTTGTCGAGCGGCGTGCCAGGTTCAAAGTCGCGCTGAATTTTTTCAGGTTTAAGTACCCGTGCATCCCCTGTCTGATGGCATTGCATGCAGATATTGTTCGCCAGCCAGGGCTTCAGCTTCGCCGGGTTCACGATGGACGAACCGCCCGATTCAGAAGAACTCGAAGGCGCGGCTCCCTGGTCCATTTCCAGAATGTGCGTCTCGCCGGGCCCGTGGCAATTTTCACAGCCGATGGCAAGCTCTTGAAATGGCGGTTGGGCGAAACGCCCGTTCCTATTGGGAATGGCTCGAGGCATTCCACTGTGGCACGCGATGCAAGCCGGCAAAATTGGGCGATTGAATCCGTAATCTCCAAATTCGTAGCCAGGGGAGAGCGCCCACGCGTGTATCTTCGAGTAGTAGGAAAGCGGTGCTTCGTACAAAAAGTTGTCGCGCGCCACTAAACCACCAAGCGCATTCGAGCCGGTCCCGATGATCCAGTCGATTTTGTGGGTTTCGCGAAAAACTTCCTTGGCATCGGCTTCGGTTTCGTAATCCGTTTGATAGAGATTTCCATCGTGCGTGGAAACTTCAAAATGTCGATTTAACTTTCGATCGTAGATTGCCGCACTGTTCGGAATTCTGCTCAAAAAGTCAGAGTTAACGACGGACATCGATCGCCCCATCTCGGTCTGCGCAAATTTGGTGGCGATGCCGCGGTGGCAGCGAACACACGCCTGGGAGCCGACGTAACCGGTGGGAAGGCGGGCGGCATTTGCAGGCGACTGGGCCACCGTTGCAGGACTCTGCACAGTCTGAGCGCGTGCAGTGTAATCAAGCGGCGCGAGTGCGAGCGAAAGAGCCGCGAGCCCGACGAGAAATATCGCGAGCGCAGCGCGCCGCGAGCGCAGGGCTCCAAACAGCGAAGCTAGCACGATTCCAGCGGCAAAAAGGCGGGCGAGCATGGGGAGAATATTGGACCTAAATTGCGCACAATCGCAATGCGCCCGCCAAGTAGCGTAGCAAAGCACAATCTACGTTCATAAGGTTTCGATTGTGCACTTATCGATGAAGTCCCAATCCCATTCGACGCCGATCCCTGGCGTATTCGGCGGATGCGCATAACCCTGCTCATCGATTTTAATCGCTCGTTTCATTCCGAAGCTCATGTAGTCCAATGGATAAAGCAGCTCGAAGAATTCGCAATTCGAAATTGCCGCGCAGCAATGCAGGTTCACCATCTCGAGCGGATGATAAATGGTGGTATGCAACTCGCACTTGAACCCGAATGATTCAGCGAGATGCGCGGTCTTCATCACCGGCGTGATCCCGCCTTTCCACGAAACATCTGTGCGAACAATATCCACGACCCCGCTAGCGATGCACTCCGCCGTCGAGTAGTGAGAGCCGGCAAGCACCTCGGTGCCACAAATCGGAATGTCCAGCTTTGAAGTCAGCTTCCGAAGCCCGTTGAAGTCGACGTCGAAGAGCGGCTCTTCCAGCCAGTAATAATCGAGTTTTTCGAGCTCCCGCCCAACACGAAGCGCCTGTTCATGTGAATAAGCGGCCACTGGGTCGGCCATTAGCTTGAAATTCGGGCCCACAGCTTCGCGACACGCCCGATAAGCAGCCAAATCGAAATCCAGTTTTCCCGGTGGATGCAGTTTGTAGCCGTGCCAGCCGCGCCCTTTCACTTCAAGAGCCTGCTTGGCGTAATCATCGGGCGTTGGAAGCACGAAAGAGCTCGCATAGATCGGAACCTTATCGCGATACGCACCCAAATATTTGTAAAGAGGCTGCTCGGCCATTTTCGCGGTAATGTCGTAGAGGCAAATGTCGAACGGCCCGTAAGAATAAATAGGCACGTGCTGCCACCAGCGATCGTAAGTTCGAAAATCCTGCCAGTGCTTTTCGCGATAGAGCGGATCTTTCCCGAGGAAGAAGGGCTTAAGAGCCGTGGCAGCGATTGCCCCCGCCATTTCCGCGCCGCGCCCTGCAAATCCGAACGAATGGCCTTCGACGCCTTCTTCGGTCTTCATGGTGATTACCAGAAAATCGAAGGTCGATTTGCCGCCGGAACGCATTTCCGAATCGGACATGGCCTCCTGTGTATTCCGGCAGACGCGAATTTCGATGGCCTTAACTTTCATCTGGTCGGCTCCTGAAGTTCGGCCAAAATCTACTCAAGGGTGCCGAGCGCGTCAATCGAGTTGATGGTTTCACGATTTGAAACATCGCCGGACCCAAGGATTCGTATTGACGCACGAGCCCGACTGGCGCATTTTCGCTCAGCGTTGTTCCTCCTTTGCGCGTGGAAGGGCAGTCAGCGAGAAGCTGGAGGCGTCTCGAAAGCATGGGCGAACAAATCGGACTCGGTTTGCTGGTGGTAATCGTCGCGGGCGTTTTGAACGGCAGCTTCGCCACGCCAATGAAAAAAATGCCCCTATGGCGCTGGGAAAATAGCTGGCTGATCTTCGCGGCGTCCGGCCTGGTGATTTTTCCGTGGATCATCGCCTACGCGACCGTTCCACATTTGGCCGCCGTCTATTCGAGCGTTTCTTGGGCCACGCTCGAAAAAGTCGCCTTGTATGGCTTTGCCTGGGGAATTGGCGCGACTCTTTTCGGCCTGGGGATCAGCCGAGTAGGTTTGGCGCTGGGATTTGCCGTGATTTTGGGCATTACCGCGTCGTTTGGTTCGCTAATTCCACTCGCCATCCTGCACCCGAACGAACTTACCAATCGCCACGGCATCGGTCTCATGATCGGCACAGTAATCATGACCATCGGTCTGATTTGCTTGGCTATCGCAGGCAGGCAGCGCGAACGCAACCAGGGCCAGACGGATGCGCCGCGATCGGGCTTCATGCTCGGGCTGGTGATCTGTATTTTTTCAGGGCTCTTCTCTTCGCTGCTGAATTTTAGTTTTGTTTTTGGCGATGAGCTGCGGGTACAGGCGCTTGCTCTCGGCGCAAGGCCGTCCATGGCCGCCAACCCGATCTGGTCGCTATGCGTTACCGGCGGATTCATCGCCAACGCTGTCTACTGCATTTACCTGCTGAGCAAAAACAAAACCTGGGATGTCTACAAAACCGGTGGCGGAGCCTATTGGCTGCTTGGCAGCTTGATGGGACTACTCTGGCTCAGCGGGACGCTTCTGTACGGCTCCGGCGCATCAATTCTCGGTGCGCTGGGCGGAATTATTGGATGGCCGGTGTTCATGTTGGTCGACATTATCGTCGGGCTTTTCTGGGGAATGGTTACTGGTGAGTGGAAAGGCGCGGGCCGCCGCGCGCTTACTTACTGCTGGAGCGGCATTGCAATTCTTTGCCTGGCGATTATTGTGATTTCGGTCGGCGGCGCTTCTTAAATTCCGCTATTTCGTTTTCTTCGTGTCCACATGAACGTCGCTTACTCCATGGGTTCGCTTCGAGTCGACTCCACTTCCTTCGCGTACGAAGTAGTATTGATTTGCAGGTAAGTCTTTGAGCGTTTCGACTAGGCCGCTCGGCCAGCGAATTTCGATCTTCTCCGCACGCTCCGCTTTACCCAATCCAAAATGCAAACGCAGGTCACTCTGCGAAATAAATCCGCCGCCCGAGCGCACTTCCTGCGCTCGCCGGTCCCTGCCCTGAATCAAAGTCACCACCGCGCCCAACGCAGCGCGATTCGATTTGACGCCTTCGAGTTGAAGCGTGATGAAATTTCCAACCGCCGCAGTGTTGCGATAGAGCGACGGCGTCTCGTTCATGTTGTTCACTACCGCTTCGACGCGCCCATCATTAAAAAGATCCCCCAGCGCTAGGCCACGCGCCGAATGTCGCTCGCTCAGGGCCGCACCGGCTTCTGCGTTGATATTCGTGAATTTTCCGTCGCGCTGGTTAAGGTAAAGTATCTTTGGCTGCCGATAACTGGTGGCCAGGTCGCGCCCATCAACCTCCGGGTAAACGTGTCCGTTGGCGATAAAGATTCCAGGCCAGCCCGAATTGTCGAAATCGAGAAATTGCACACCCCATCCCAGCCAGCTTCGAATCGTCCCGAGCCCAGCGCTGAAGGTCACATCGTCGAAAGTGTTGTTCCCGCGATTTAGATAAAGTGTGGGCGTGTCGTCGCTGAAATTCGTCTTTACGATGTCCTGCATGCCGGTGTGCGTGTAATCGTCAGCCGCGAGCCCCATGCCCGCCTGCATCGTGCCGTCCTCATTAAACGCTACGCCTGCCTGGTGTCCAATCTCGCTAAAAGTGCCGTCGTGATTGTTGTGGTAGAGAAGATTCGCCGTGGAATCGCAGGCCACGTAGATGTCCGGCCAGCCATCGAGATCGAAATCGCCGGTTAGAGCCGTGAGGCCGTAGCAGCCGGAAGTTTTGGCGATCCCGGATTTTTCAGAGACGTCCGTAAAGGTTCCGTCGCCGTTGTTGTGATAGAGCGCGTTGACCGGCATTTTCAGCCCGCGCGGCCCGCACATCACGTTGATACCCTTCCACACGCACCATTGGCCCTCGCCGGGGCGGGGAACTGAGTCATACGAAAAATCGACGTAGCGCGAGATGAAAATATCTGCCTTTCCATCGCGGTCGTAGTCGATAAACGCGCAGCCTGTGCTCCACTGATCCTTTGGCGTTTTTAGGCCGGCTTTTTCGGTTACGTCAGTAAAAGTGCCGTCGCCATTATTGTGAAACAGCACATTTTGGCCCCAGAAAGTTTCGAGCAGATCGAGCTTGCCATCATTGTCGTAATCGCCGACGCATGCGCCTTGGCCCCAGCCGGAGCGCCCCACACCGGCCTGCGCCGTCACATCGGTGAAAGTGCCGTCATGATTGTTGTGATAGAGATGCCCAGTGGGCGCGTTGCCATTGGGAAATCCCGCAACCGTTGAGCCGTTGGGCAGAAAAATGTCCGGCCAGCCGTCGTTGTCGTAATCGAAAATCGCAACGCCGTTGCCAGTCGTCTCGATAATGAATTCCTTGTGTGGCTCACCGCCGTAGATATCCCGTGCGGTCAGGCCCGCCTGGCGCGCAATATCTTCAAATTTTACGGTGGGCACTTTCACGGCGGGCGCTTTAGCACTCGCGGCACTCTTTGTTTGAGCGCTGAGCTCTACCCGCGGCGCGGAGAGCACAAAGGCTAGGAAAACGGAGAGGGAAATTAGAAAGTTGGGAGCCTCGGGTCGCCAGGTTGGGAAGAATTTCGTAGGTCGAACCGCCTTATGCACGAGCTTAAGGCGTCCAGGCAACAAGAGTTTGCTTCGACCCACCCAGGCCATCGATTCCCAGTTCAACAACGTCCCCGGGCTTCAGGTATTTGTTCGGGCGCATACCCAATCCAACGCCCGCAGGCGTGCCCGTGCTGATCAAATCGCCCGGCAGCAGAGTCATAAATTCGCTCAGATAGCTCACCAGGGTGGGCACGTCGAAAATCATATCTGACGTTGACCCGTTCTGCCGCTTTTCACCATTCACCGTAAGCCACATATTCAGGTTGCTGGGATTTTTGATTTCATCGCGAGTGCCTAGATACGGGCCAAGCGGCGCGAACGTGTCGGCGCTCTTGCCTTTCACCCATTGGCCGCCGCGTTCGAGCTGGTAGCTGCGCTCGGAAAAATCATTGTGCAGCACGTAGCCCGCGATGTAGTCAAATGCCTGCGCCTTTCTGATGTAACTCGCTTTCTTGCTGATCACCACGCCCAGCTCAACTTCCCAATCCACTTTCTCCGCACCGCGAGGAATGATCACATTGTCGTTGGGACCGACGATCGAAGTGGTGGCCTTAAAGAAAATAACTGGCTCTTTAGGTATTTCAAGACCGCTTTCAATCGCGTGTTTGTAAAAGTTGGCGCCAATACAGATGATTTTGCTGGGACGGCAGATGGGCGGCCCGAGTCGTACCGAGGCGCTCACTTGCGGAGCACTAGCTTCGTTTTTGTCGAGCCATTTGCGGAGGCCGTTCGGGCCGTCCGAAGCAAAAAAGTCCTCGTTATAATCGGAGCCAAAACCGGAAGCGTCAATTCGCTTTCCATCAGGAAGCAAGAGTCCGGGCTTCTCTTGGTTTGGCGCGCCAAAGCGGATGAGTTTCATTCAGCGAAAATCCTTCGTCGAGTCTGCAACCGCATTAGCTAATCCCGCAGACGCCGATACGTCAAGCGGATTCAACCTTGAGCGCTCCCATTTTAGAATCTAAAACAACCTGGGGCACAAATCGCTGGACAAGCTCGCGAGGAACAGCGTAAACAATCTGAGCTGCACAAATTTTTGAAAATATGGCACGTTTTCTGTGAGCAGCCTGAGCAGTTCGGCCCAATGAAGATCGCCCTCTTCATCCCATGTTTTGTCGACCAATTGATGCCCCAAGTGGGATTGGATACCGCTGCTGTATTGAAACGCAGCGGCTATGAGGTGGAATTTCGCAAGGAGCAAACCTGCTGCGGCCAGCCGGCCTTTAATTCCGGCTATTGGAACGATGCGCGGCTCCTTGCCGAGCGCTTTGTGCGTGTTTTTAAGTCGGCCGAAACTGTGGTTTGCCCGTCCGGTTCCTGCACCACCATGGTCCGCGTCTTCTATCCCGAACTTCTAAAAGGCACAGCAAGCCAGGCAGATGCTGTGGAGCTTGGCAAGCGAGTATTTGAACTTTCAGAATTTCTGGTCAAGATTGCAGCCCGAACTGATTTGGGCGCCGAGTTTCCCCACCGTGTTGCCTACCACGATGCCTGCCACGCGTTGCGCGAGCTCCATTTGAAGCAAGAGCCACGCGAGTTGTTGCGCAAAGTCCGGGGATTGGATCTGGTCGAAATGCCCTACAGCGAGGATTGCTGCGGATTTGGCGGAACCTTCGCCACAAAGTTCGGCATGATTTCTGCCGCGATGGGCGAGTCGAAGATGGCAAATGCCGCCACAGCGCAGGCTGAATACATTACTTCGACCGACCCGAGCTGCCTGATGCACCTCGACGGCATTCTGCGCCGGCGCAATTCGCCCATCCGAACCATCTACCTCGGCAGCATTCTGGCCGGCAAAAGCACAGCCCCTGCTAGTAACCCGCCGCAAACTCAGCCCCGCACATCCGGACCGCCGCAATGAGCGGCGCCGCCTCAGAGTTCCTGCGAAAGGCTGCGATCAAGTCTGCCGATGAATCTCACCGCCAAATCATTCGCCACAACATTGATCAATACGATGCCGCGGTTCGGCGCGGGCGCTCCCGATTTGAGAATTGGCAGGCTGCGCGCCAGAAGAGCTACGAAATTAAGTGGGAAGCGATCAATCACCTTGACCGCTACTTGCTGGAATTCGAAGAAAAAGTTAAGGCTCGCGGCGGCCACGTCTTCTGGGCCGCGAATGGCGAAGAAGCGCGCAACTACATTGTCGATTTGGCGCGGCGCCGCCAGGTGAAGACAGTCGTCAAGTCGAAATCGATGGCCGCGGAGGAAATTCATCTTGCGCCTGCGCTGGAGGAAGCGGGCCTAAAGGTCTACGAGACCGACCTGGGCGAATTCATCGTTCAGCTTCGCAACGAGGCGCCCTATCACATCGTCACGCCTGCAATGCATCTGACCCGCAACGAAATTTCCGCGCTGTTCAAAGAAAAGCTGGGAGGCATTGATTCCAAGGAGCCTCCTGAACTAGTCGCCGCTGCACGGCGCTGGCTGCGCAAAACCTTCTTCGCGGCTGAAATGGGTATCAGCGGTGCAAATTTCCTTGTAGCCGATGCCGGAATGATCGCCATCACCACCAACGAAGGCAACGCGGACCTGGGAACGACCCTTCCGCGCATTCACGTCGCGATTGCGGGAATTGAAAAGATCATTCCGCGCCTTGAGGACTTGGCAATTCTTTGGCCTGTGCTCGCGACCTCCGGCACCGGGCAGCCCATGACCTGTTACAACACGTTGATTGGCGGTCCGCGTCAATCGAATGAATCGGACGGACCCCAAGAATTTCACATCATTCTCTTAGACAACGGGCGCACCGAGCTACTGGCCGACGCCGAGCAACGCGACGTGCTGCACTGCATCCGCTGCGGCGCCTGCTTAAATGCCTGCCCGGTATTTCGCGCCGTTGGCGGCCACACTTACGGCACAACTTATCCTGGGCCGATAGGCAGTGTGCTTACACCGCATCTGCGCGGTCTCAATCAGTTTCAGCACCTCTCGTATGCCTCGTCGCTGTGCGGCGCGTGCACCGAGGCCTGCCCGGTGCAGATCGATCTGCATCACCATCTGCTCCACAACCGCCGCAATGCGGTGAATGAGGCAGACCGTCCTTGGACCGAGCGCATAGCCTTCAAAGTCTGGCGATGGACAAATTTCGGGCCGGGTCGATTCGCATTCTTGGGGTCGGTAGGCCGCCTCGCGTTGCGCATGGCTTATGCCATGAAATTGGAGAACACTTTTCTTGATCCGCTGCGGCCGTGGACCAAAGAACGCGCCGCGCCGCGGATACCGCGTAAATCGTTCCGCGCCATCTGGAGAGGCGACCTTGGAAACGATTGACAATCCGAGCCGCGAGAAAATTCTGGCGCGCATCAAGGCCGCGCTGGCCACTCCGGCAACATCACACCACGCACACACAGATGCCGCGCCTTTTCCACCAGTAGGCGACCCGCTCGAACGTTTCACGAAAGAATGCGCTGGAAATAACACCGAGTGCGTAGTCACGCCGGGTCTGAGTGCTAGCGCGCAATCGATCGCGGAAATTCTGCAAGGAATTCCAGAAGGCGAAATTTTCATTCAGGATGCCCCTGAGCTAAGGCGAATGGCCTCGGATTGGAAGAGTCACACGATTCGCTGGTCGAGCGAGCCGGCGGGGAAAGACGGGCGCGACGGTCCCAACGAATGCTCGCAGGCGACCGTCACCCTGGCCGAAGGCTTAATCGCCATGACCGGCTCGGTCATCGTTTCATCGGCATGCGGCGGGAGAGGAGCGGCCATGGTTGCGCCTCTACACATCGTGGTAGCCAAGGCTTCGCAGCTATTCCCAGATTTTGACTCCGCGTTCGCCGCGCTTAGACAGCGGGGAACCGCGATGCGAAATTCCTACGTGTGCTTCATTACCGGTTCAAGCAGGACGGCGGATATCGAGAAGATTCTCGTTATGGGCGCGCACGGCCCGCGCCGCCTGGTCGTCACCCTCGCGCTGAACGAATAAGCGTTTCTCTGGGCGTCGAATCGGACGCGTTGAGGCGCGATCCGATGGCTCGCGCAGCCGCCACAACCTCACGCACAAATCCCGGAATCGTCTCGCGGCCGATTCGCGTAATGGGACCCGCGACGCTCACCGCCGCTGCCACTTTGCCGTCTGCCTGCAAGATTGGCGCGCTGACGCAGCGCGCTCCCAGCGTTGCTTCCTGATCGTCTAGCGCATAGCCGCGCTGCCGCACTTTGTCCAGGTCCTTTCGCAACGCGCTCAGTCCTCCGAGCGTGTGTGGCGTAAACCGCTCGAATCGAATCGACGAAAGCACGTGCTCTTTCTCGTCGGGCGGCAAGTACGCAGTCATCGCCTTACCCATCGCCGTGCAGTAGAACGGCCGCCACGAGCCTGCCAGCGAAGCCATGCGAAACGGGTGCGGGCTCTGCACCACTTCCACGTAGTAGACGTCCTGCCCATCCAAAATTCCAAGATTGACCGTCTCGTTGGTAACGCGGCAAAGGTGCTGCAGCACTGGCTTGCTGATTTTGCGCAGCGTGGCTTGATAGGTCGCGCCTCCGCCAAGCCGCACCAATTTCGGGCCCACCAGATAGGCACCGGCCTCGTCTCGATATAGGTAGCCTTCGAGTTCAAGATGCGCGAGGAACCGATACGCGGTGCTCTTATTCACGGCCGTTTGATCGGCAATTTCCTTGAGCTGCAGGCCCGACGGTGAAGCGCTAAGTGCTTCGAGAATTTTCAGGACCTTTGAGACCACGCCTACTGGAGCGGATTTCGATTCTCTGGCTCGGATCATTTTAGGTCTTCTTTTTTGGGCTAAACGCCCCAAAATGCGAGTGGCTTGCTTTTTACAATGTGAAATATACGTCTTTGGTCTTGAATTTCAAGTATTACGTTGATATATGCCTGTTCGCATAAGGGACGGTTATCGCCCAGCGGCTCTAATCCGCGGCGGCATCAGTCCGGTTCGGCAACAAGCCGAGCGGAGCCCATCACAAGTATTCAAGCGGCGTCGAAGAGGGTTACAGTAAGTATGAGAGTTGCGGAAATGCAGAGACGAATTCTCAAACTGGATCCTCGCGACAATGTTTTCATTGCCCTGCGGGATTTGAAGAAGGGCGACATAGTGGAGTTCGCCGGTACGGAATATGAGCTCACATCCGACGTACCCGCGAAGCACAAGTTCGTGATTCGCGATCTCGGACAGGGCGACCGCATCGTCATGTACGGCGTAACTGTGGGCACGGCGACCGCGCCTGTAAAGCGCGGCGAGGCGATTACCACCCGAAATATGCGTCACGAAACGGCGGTCGCTGAAAGAAAACTGGAAAATTTTGACTGGCACGCTCCGGATGTTTCGCAATGGCGCTACCAAAAGTTCCAGGGCTATCAGCGCGCCGATGGTCAGGTCGGCACGCGAAACCACTGGCTGGTTGTGCCTCTCGTCTTTTGCGAGAACCGCAACATCGGCACACTGAAGCAAGCGTTTGAAGAAGAGTTGGGATTCGCCGCTCCGCCGGTCTATCGCCAGCAGGTATCCGACCTCGCGAAGCTCTATCGCGAAGGAAAGCTCGACGCCATCACGGAATACCGCTCCGCTGAGGCACGTCCCCAGCGACGCCCCTCCACGCTTTTTAAAAAAGTAGATGGGATCAAATTTCTGCTGCACGAAGGCGGTTGCGGTAGCACGCGTGAAGACTCTAACAATCTGTGCACGCTGATTGCCGGTTACATCCACAATCCAAACGTAGCGGGTGCCACTGTGCTCAGCCTGGGCTGCCAGCACTCGCAAGCTTCCGTGCTACGCGATGAGCTGCGTAAGCGCGATCCCCACTTCAAAAAGCCGCTCTTTATTTACGAGCAGCAGCAAAGTGGCACCGAATTTTCAATGCTATCCGAGGCGATTCGCAAAACTTTTGCGGGACTCGTCGAGGCTGATCGCAGCGAGCGAAGCGCGACGCCGCTTTCGAAGTTGTGCATTGGCCTAAAGTGCGGCGGCTCAGACGGCTTTTCTGGAATTTCCGCGAATCCCTCGATTGGCTACGTCTCAGACCTGCTCGCCGCCCTTGGCGGCAGAACTATACTTTCTGAATTCCCCGAACTTTGCGGCGTCGAGCAAGAGCTAATGAACCGCAGCACATCCGATCACGTCGCCGATCGATTTATCACCTTGATGCGCACATACAACGCCAGAGCGAAAGCCGTTTTGTCGGGTTTCGAGATGAATCCTTCGCCCGGCAACATTCGCGATGGACTTATTACCGACGCGATGAAATCGGCCGGGGCGGCCAAGAAGGGCGGAACTTCGCCAGTCACCGCTGTCCTCGACTATCCCGAATACTCCTCCGTGCCGGGCCTGAACCTGCAATGCACTCCGGGCAGCGACGTCGAATGCGTTAGCGCCCAAGTCGGGGCAGGCGCGAATATAGTCTTGTTCACCACCGGCCTGGGAACACCAACCGGGAACGCCATCGCTCCGGTCGTCAAGCTCTCAACCAACTCTGCCCTTGCGGCACGCATGCCCGACATCATCGACATTGATACCGGCGCGGTCGTCAACGGTGACAAGACCATCGAGCAAATGGGCGAGGAAATTCTCGAGCGAGTGATTCAGATCGCCAGCGGCGAAACACAGACCAAAGCCGAATTGCTCGGGCAGGATGATTTCATACCCTGGAAACGCGGCGTTTCCCTTTGAAAGGTCATTTCGCGAAATGACTCCGTTTCGACTTGAACACAAGACCGCGGTCATCACCGGCGGTGCGAGCGGCATAGGAAAAAGCATCGCCGAACGATTTGCGGATGCAGGCGCCTCAATCCGCATTTTGGACGTTGAATTAGGCGCCGCACAGGCCGTTTCAAAGAAAATAACCTCGTCCGGCGGTACTGCGCGGGCATATCAGTGCGACGTAGGCGATCACGCAGCAGTGAAATCTACCTTTGATGAAATTGTAGGCACCGGACCAGTAAATATCCTGGTCAACAACGCCGGCATCTCGCATATAGGCAATCTGGAATCAACCACCGAGGCCGACTTCGATCGTATTTTTCGTGTGAACGTGAAAGGTATGTTTAACTGCCTCGCTGCGCTGATACCCCATATGAAAACTCGCGGCGGAGTGATTCTGAATATGGCATCGATCGCCGCTTCGACTGGGCTCAGCGATCGCTTTGCCTATTCGATGAGCAAGGGTGCCGTCGTCTCGATTACCTATTCAATTGCCCGCGACTACCTGAAATACAACATTCGCAGCAACTGTATTTCGCCGGCCCGGGTGCACACTCCCTTTGTGGATAATTACTTGAAGACGAACTATCCCGACAACGAAGCTGAAATCTTCAAAAAGCTTTCAGAAACGCAGCCGATTGGACGGATGGCGCAGCCTAGCGAAGTAGCCGATCTGGCTCTTTTTCTTTGCTCGGAGGAGGCTGCCTTCATTACCGGGACCGATTACCCACTCGACGGCGGTTTCTTTAAGCTGCACGGCTAAGGTCACTCCTCTTCGATGGACCTACACCTAAAAGGCAAAGTTGTTCTGGTGACCGGAGGCGCCAAGGGCATTGGCGCGGCAATTGCCCGTGCAGCGGCGCGCGAAGGCGCGATGCTGGTGATCGTCGATCGTGATGCTGAAAGCGGAAAGAAAATCGGTGAGGAATTGCATGCCTTGGGCGCAAGCAGCCATTCCATCGCCGCAGATTTAACTTCGCCGGGGAATTGCAAAAGCGCAGTTGACGAAGCTGCGAAGCAGTTCGGCGGCATCGATGCTCTGGTGAATAACGCAGGTATCAACGACAAAATTGGCTTGGAATCCGGGAATCCCGAGGAATTCGTTCACTCTCTGGAACGCAATTTGATCCACTACTACGCCATGGCCCACTACGCACTGCCTCATCTGAAGCGTGCTCGCGGGCCAATTGTGAATATCAGCTCAAAAACCGCGGTGACCGGGCAAGGTGGCACCTCCGGTTATGTCGCCGCAAAAGGCGGCGTCTTGGGCCTTACGCGCGAATGGGCCGTGGAGCTGCTCCCCTTTGGCATTCGCGTCAACGCGATTGTCCCGGCCGAAGTGATGACCCCGCTTTATCGCCAGTGGCTCGATACATTCCCCAATCCCGACGAGAAATTGAAAGAAGTCGTGAAACGCATCCCTTTTGAGAATCGCATGACCACGCCCGAAGAAATCGCCGCGATGGCCGTCTTTCTCATTTCCTCGCTGGCCAGCCACATCACCGGCCAGCATTTATATGTCGATGGCGGATATACCCATCTCGATCGGGCGCTGACGTAACCTCCACATGGCCGCCCCTCACGCGCCTCTCACCGAACGCCGCTACGTTGCTCCCCTGATCCTGGTTACGAGTCTATTTTTCTTGTGGGCCTTCGGCGTCAATCTGAACGACATTCTGATCCCCCATTTGAAGAAGGCCTTCAGCCTTACCGATTTTCAATCGTCACTAATTCAATCGGCCTTTTTTGGGGGCTATTTCCTGGCGGCCTTGCCGGCCGGCTGGTTGATGGAGCGAATCGGCTACAAGCGGGGAATTCTCGCCGGCCTGCTGATTTGCGCCACCGGCGCGTTCCTCTTCATCCCTGCTTCTTACATCCGCCTCTATGGATTTTTTCTGTTTGCGCTATTTGTGATGGCCTGCGGTCAGAGCTTTTTGGAAGTCGCTGCGAATCCTTACGTGACCATCCTGGGCCCGCCCGAAAGCTCAGAAAGGCGCCTTAACACAGCGCAATCGTTCAACGCAGTTGGCGCCGTAGTCACGCCGTTCGTCGGTGCGGCCTTCATCCTTTCAGGAATCGAACACACGCCAGCCGAAACAGCTGCCATGTCGCCCGCGCAGGTAAACGCCTACCGCGCACTCGAAGCCAGCGCGGTACGGATTCCATATCTGGTCATTGCGGGCGTGTTCATCGGCGTTGCCGCGATGATTTATTTCGCAAAGTTGCCGGAAGTTCCCGCGGCGGGCACCACAGGCGCGATTGCCGAGACCGACGCTCACTTGCGCGACATTCTCTCCTACGGCCACTTGGTCAAAGGCGTGATCGCGCAGTTCCTTTACATTGGCGCGCAGGTGGGAGTAGCGAGCTTCGTCATTCGCTTCGCCGAGCACATGATTCCCGGGACTCACGAAAAATCCGCAGCGCACTACCTGCAGATGCATCTCATCGGATTCATGATCGGGCGCTTTGCCGGCTCGGCAATCATGAAGAAAGTCGCTGCGCCCAAGCTGCTCAGCATTTTTGGCTTTGGCTCGCTGGCGTGTCTACTTGTCGCCCTTTTTGCGTTCAGCAGCGTTCCCGTGTGGGCTGTTGTGCTGCTCGGTTTCTTCCACTCCATCATGTTTCCCACGATTTTTGCGCTCAGCCTGAAGGACTTGGGGACTTACACCAAGCTTGGCTCCTCGCTGCAAGTGATGGCGATTATTGGCGGCGCAATTTTCCCGGCGATAATGGGATTCATCTCAGACAGAATAAATATCCAGATAGCGTTCATCGTTCCGCTGCTCTGTCACGCGTACGTCCTGTACTTCGCCCTGAGCGGTTACAAGCCGGAAAAACGCGGAATTCCAATCGCGGCAACTCCTTAGAACACTGTTCCAATACTAAGCGTTTCGGCGCTTCAGCGGCCTGCGTTATCCCGACAAAACAATTTCCCAGTCCTGAATCGCCTTGGAGCGAAACGCTCCCGCACTCGATAGCAGATAGTATTTCCACATGCGATAAAACTTTTCGCTGTAGTGGTTCTTTAACTTGTTCCAATTGGCATGGAAATTGTTGAACCAGGCCATCAGCGTCTTGTCGTAGAACTCGCGCCAGTCCTGCAGTTCGTCCACCACGAAGAGGTCTTCCACCGCATCCCCAACTTGCGCGATGGAGGGCAGAACCCCGCCGGGGAAAATGTATTTCTCGACCCATGGATCCACGCAATAGCTGGATTTATTGGTCCCGATGGTATTCAGGAAAAATACGCCTCCCGGTTTCAGGCATCGGCGCACGATTTCCATGTATCGCCGATAATTCTTGTAGCCCACGTGCTCAAACATTCCCAGGGACACCACGTGATCGAAGGTCCCGTTCAACTCCCGGTAATCCTGCAAGCGAATTTCCACCGGCAAATCGCCGCAGCTCTCGCGGGCTACTGTGGCCTGCTCAGGCGACAAAGTAATGCCTGTAACGTGCACTCCATACTTTGTCGCCGCATATTTCTCAAAACCGCCCCAACCGCAGCCAATATCAAGCACTCGATCGCCGGCCTCAAGGTTCAGCCGCTGGCAAACAAACTCAAGCTTGGCCTCCCCGGCTTCGTCGAGGCACGAAGCACTCTGCCAATTCGCTGCCGAATAAAGCATCCAGCGGCCAAGCATATTGCGATAGAGATCGTTGCCAATGTCATAGTGCCGGTGCACATTCGCTGCGGCGCGCGGTTTCGCTTGTCGATTCTCAAACCGCGCCTTCAAATAGGTGACCACCACTGCCCAATCAATCGAAACCTTCTCCCGTAAATGTGCGCTTAGCAGGCGCTCAAAGAGTTGCGCGAGATCCTCGCAATCCCACCAACCCTCCATGTACGATTCGCCCAGCCCAAGCGTCCTGTGCGAAAGAACGGCCGCGAAAAAGCGCTCGTCGTGGACAGTAATGTCCCACGGGCGGTCGCGGTCGGTCCGAATATCGGCGATTTCCAGGATTTTTTCGATCTTGTCTTCTGCAGGATTGGCGTTGCCCATAGCTGGACCCTGAAGTGAATTTACCCAATAGTTTAGAGGCCCAAAGCCGCGCCAGTCTGTACGGTGTTCGCTTGAACTTCGGAGTCGTTAGCTAGTACTACTTGGCCGGCATTTTACTCGCTCTCTACACAGAGGCAAGCACCGCAGGTAGCCGTACCGCCGTAGGCGGGAAATGGAGATACAATGGCCGCGCTTTTCGGCCTGGATCAAGGTAGGGCGGCATGCGTCCTCCGCCCAGCCGTCACAAGACCCGGCACAGGAAGGTGCACATGCGCAAAGTTCTCCTCGCCACCGTGCTTCTCGCCGCGACTTCGATAGGCGCGCAGCAAAATGCCCCAACTTCACCGTTCATTCGCGAAAGCGCGCCAGTCATTGCGATTACTCACGTTGAGCTGATTGACGGCACCGGCGCGGCTCCAGCCGCCGATCAAACCGTGGTGATCGACCACGGAAAAATTAGCGCGGTGGGCGCGAGCGGCAGCGTCAGCGTGCCCGAGGGCGCAAGAATCATCGACGGTACGGGCAAAACGGTGATTCCCGGCATGGTGGCGATGCATGAACATCTTTTCTACCCGTTGCCTAGTGACGACCACATGTTTGCCGAGCAGGCCTACACCTTCCCGCCGCTCTATCTCGCCAGCGGCGTTACCAGCGGCCGCACCACCGGTTCACTCGAGCCCTACGCAGACCTCGGCGCAAAGCAGCTCATCGACAAAGGGGAATTGCCTGGCCCCGACCTTGATCTCACCGCGCCTTATCTTCAGGGCGCTCCCTCTATGTTTCTAGAGATGCGCGAGCTGAAGGATGCCAACGAAGCGCGCGAATTTGTGCGGTACTGGCATTCCGTTGGTTTCACTTCGCTCAAAGCCTACGTGAACGTCACGCCTGACGAACTGCGCGCTGGCATTGACGAGGCCCACAAGCTGGGCATGAAAGCCACCGGCCATCTTTGCTCCGTCGGCTACCGCGAAGCCGCGGAAATGGGCATTGACAATCTGGAACACGGGCCATACATCGCCCCTGATGGCGAACTGTATTCGAAAAAAGAGCATGGCGTTTGCCCTGACAATTTCGGTGCCATGTTCGAAGAAATCGTGAACAAAATTGAGCCCGATGGCCCCGAGCTCAAGGACACCATTCAGGTTTTGCTCGCGCATAACGTCGCCATTACTTCCACACTCGCCGTTGCCGAAGGCGGCCTGCGACCGCCTATGGACCGCAATGGCCTGGTCGGCAAATCTCGCGAATTAATGACCCCTCAAGCCTGGAATCACACCATGACCCTACGGGCTCTTGAATCAGCGCGCGATAACTTCGAGCAAAAGCGGCTAACCAAAGAAATGAGATTTGAGCGTGAGTTCGTTGCTGCCGGCGGTGTTCTCATGGCCGGATGCGATCCCACCGGCGATGGCCACGCACTCGCCGGCCTCGGCGACCAGCGCCAGGTTGAGTTGCTCGTCGAAGCCGGCTTCACGCCCGTGGAAGCGATTCACATTGCCACACAAAATGGCGCCACTTTTATGGGCCGAGCCGACCAGATCGGTTCGATTGGAGCGGGGAAGCAGGCTGACTTGGTCTTGCTCGATGGCGACTTCGCCAAAGATGTCCGGGCTATCGAGAATCCGGAAATCGTCTTCAAAAAAGGACTCGGGTACGACTCCAAAGCGATTTTCGACAGCCTTCGTGGGAAAATCGGTCCGTGATCTTCTCGCGCATCCGACACACAGTGCGCGAGAAAGTTCGTCAGCTAGCTAACTCGCAGCACGATTTTGCAGCGCAATTTCGCCGTTCGTTCGACCCACCCAGCCGCTCGTTCAATTCCTCTTTACTCGCAGCCCTCATTCAACCAACTTTGCGGCGGAGGAAATCGGATGAAGCGACTTTTTTGTTGTCTTTTATTGCTTTTGACAATCAGCGTGGCTCCCGCGGCGCACGCCCAAACGTCGAATGCCGCCAACTCGGATCAAGCCGCCATACGAGCCGTGGTCGAAGATTATCTTTCCGCCGAGCCCGCTCGCCTGAAGCGCGCATTCCTGCCGACCACGAACCTCTACACCACCGACGACGAACAAATCCTGCGCACGATCCCGTTCGAAGAATACTTCCGGCATGTCTCGGCGAACACCACGCCCGACGAGCATCATTCGACCATCGACTTCATCGACCAAACGGGCAACACCGCGATCGCTAAGGCCACCACAATTCGCGGCACCGCCAAAGTGACCGATTACTTGTCACTCGTACGCATCCAGGGCAACTGGCAAATCGTGAACAAGATTTTCTCGGTCGAGCGTCCGCTGGCCAATCAATCCGCTACCCAGTCGCAGCAACAGCAACAACAATCAGGCACAGCGACAGGGCCGTGCGCTGCTCCTGACCATCGCATGTTCGATTTCATGATCGGCTCCTGGCGCACCAGTGCGCCCGCGAACGCGGGGGGCGGCGCCACGGAGGGCGCAAGCACGGTTGAAACGGTGCTTGATGGCTGCGTAATCCACGAGCATCGCAACTTGAGCCGCGACGGCAAGCGCCTCTTTGATGGAGACGGCTACTGGGGCTACGACTCGGTCAAAAAGCAGTGGCTGCTCTTCTACATGGACGACCAGTCGCACATGCAAGTCTATGAGGGCCGCCAGGACGGCACGAAACTTGGCTTCTACCGCGAGCGGCCCGATCCTGACGGCAAACCGATTCTCATTCGCATCGTCTATACACCCACGGGAATTTCCGCCTACACGCAGGCCGTGGAACGCTCGGCCGACAACGGAGCAACTTGGCAACCGTCAGGCGTCACGACCTATCAGCGGAATCCGTAACGCGCGAGTCAGGAGCGATTACGTCGGTGGATGAGTCGAAAACTTTCCTCCAACACTTGAAACGCTCACCATTCTGGCCATTGAATCTCGCGGCCTGGGCGATCTATGGCCTCGTGTCCTTCGGCGGCGCCGTTCCTTATATAGGCGTGGCCCCGCACCTAAACTCGATTCAATCACTCGCCTTGAATCGGGCCACGTTCACGCTGCTGGGCCTCCTCGGCTCCGGCCTATTGCGCGTCTTTTCTGAACGGCAGAAGCAGCGCGGCGCAAGATGGCTATCCATTGCCGTTTGGCTGGCTCCAATCGCCTGCCTGATCGGCGTTGCAGATACTTACGCGTCCAATTTGGTGCGGGCAGCGGCTGGCGGCTCGTCAGTCGGCGGTGCAATCTCGCTTTTCGGCGGGGCGGTCACCGGCGCCGCTGTTTTTCTCTGCTGGTGTGCCTGCTATCTCGGCATTTGCATTCACGGGCAGATGGAAACGGAACATCGGAACGCGCTGCGAGCCGAAGCCAACGCCCGCGAGGCGCAGTGGATGGCCCTTCGCGCACAGCTCAATCCGCATTTCCTTTTCAATTCGCTCAACTCTGTGCAGGCCTTGATCGATGAAGATCCAAAGCGCGCTGGCGAAGCGATCGGCCAATTGGCCAGCTTGCTGCGGCATTCCCTGAATCAAGAATCGGCCGGAATGGTGCCGCTGGCCGAAGAAATCGAAATGATCGAGAAGTATCTGGCCATCGAAAAGATTCGCTTCGAGAAGAATTTGAGAGTCTGCGTGGAAGTTCAAGCCGCAGCCGCGGATTGGCACGTTCCTTCATTTCCACTGCATCCGCTGGTAGAAAACGCAGTCCGTTACGGTATGCAAACGAGCGCAATGCCACTCGCTTTGCAAATTCGTGCTGCCGTCGACCAGGGAAACCTGCAGTTGGAAGTTGCCAATACCGGCCGCTGGCTCGAGCCTGAATCAGGTGAAAAATCGGCCGATCTATTCAAAGAGGGTAACGGCCTCGGTCTCGAACTTGTCCGTAACCAGCTCGAGCAGAGCTATCCCGAGCGCTACAGCTCCTCACTCACGGTTAAGGACGGCTGGGTCATTCAACGCATTCAAGTGGAAAGACCCGCGACAGCAGAACCGAGCGCAGTCTCGAATCAAATTACAAATGGATCACAATATGCCCCATCGCCCATCGCTGCGCGCATTGCTGGTTGACGACGAGCGCCTCGCGCGCAAACAGTTGCGCACGCTCCTCGGCGATTTCCCGGAAATCGCCGTTGTTGCCGATGCCGCCTCCGTCACCGAAGCGCTCGCCGCCGTCGAAACGCACCATCCCGATGTGGTTTTTCTCGATATTCAAATGCCCGGCGCCTCGGGTTTTGACTTTCTCGAGAAGGCCAAAGGTACCTTCGCCACAATTTCCGTCACTGCGCACGATCGTTTTGCCCTGCGCGCCTTCGAAGTGAATGGCCTAGATTACCTTCTGAAACCGGTGGAAAAGGATCGCCTTCAAAAGGCCATCGAACGCTTGCCGCTTCGGCTCGCCGGCGCACCCGCGCTCAGCTCATGCCCCCGCCTGAAAAATACTGACTACCTTTATGTGAGCAATAATTCATCCGCGCGGTTCATTCCGCTCAAAAGCATTCAGTACATTCAGGCGGGCGGTCCGTATTCGGAGATTTTCACGGAAGATGGCAGTAAGTGGATGCTCTTGCGCTCGATGAAAGAATGGGAAGAACGCCTCCCGCCAGGCCAATTCGTGCGTATCCATCGCTCGACGCTCGTAAATCTCGATTTTGTCGAGCGCATCGAGCCTCTCGCGAATTATTCGTATCGCGTTTCGGTAAAAGGGAAGAATCAGAAGCAGGAATTGGTAATGAGCCGCCGCAGCGCGCAAGCCCTCAAAGAGCGCTTCGCATAAAGTAGAATTAAAGCAGCAGCAACTCTCAGCAGCGCCGTCTACGACTTAACTCCGCCCAGCCACGCCATAGGCGTTCCTTCGCCCTTCGTATCGGCGACCCGACCGCCCGCGGCCGACACCACCTCCGCCATCCGCGCCATTGGAATCGCCGCCCCGCGCCAGCTTTTGCCCGCCAGCGCCGGATCAAAACCCATCGCCGACGCAATTCTCCCGCTGGCCTTTCGAAACCCAAGCCTCCAGGGCAAATCCACCAGCGCCCACGCCGCCCGGCCCTTCCAATTCATCGTCGACTCATTCTCTCCATTGAATTGGAACAGAAACAGCCCTCCGGGCTTCACTACTCGAAGCATTTCGCGAACATACCCGAAAGCCAATTCAGGCTCAGGCATGTGCTGCAACACGATATAGCTGAACGCAAAATCGACCGAAGCCGACTCCGCCACGTCTAGATTCGCGCCGTTCCCTTGCAGCCAGGTGATGTTAGTCATCTCCGGCAGATACGATTTGGCTTGCGCCAGCATGTCCGCCGAAATGTCGATAGCCACCACCTTGGCGAATCGCTGCGCAAAACTCCGCGTCATGCGTCCCACACCACATCCCAACTCCAGCGCCATTTTGCCCGCCGCGTCGAAATGGCTCGACTCGAGAAACGGCGCAACCAGTCGCAAATAGTCCTGCTCGCCAGAGGCGAAAAACGATTCCGGGTCCCAATCGCTGCGCCACGAAGCGATGTAGTGAAAAGCGTCGTTACGCGCCCGCTCGTCCCAATCCTCCCGCATAATTTTCGGTGCTTTCATTTGGCCGTTTGAGCTCTCGTCCCCACGCCGCCCCGCAGTTTCCACACCAACTTCTTAGCGCCTAACTCTTGCCCTTCATCATCTTACCCGCCTGTGACCCCTTGGCCCCCGCCCCAATTTCTCACAGCGTGCTACCACGAGCCACGTTTCGGCCTGCAAAAATTCCTCCCCACCAACACAAAAAAATGTCCGCAGATTGCCAAGTCAAACGTCTATGCTCTGCAGTAACAAATCGAACAGCACAAGGAGCAACAAAATGAGCGACTTTCTTTTTATCTTCCGCGGTGGCGATCGCCCCAACATGTCCCCTGACGAAATGCAGACCGTCATGCAAAAGTGGATGAATTGGATGAAAGACCTTGGCGCCAAGGGCCATTTGAAGGACATGGGCCATCCATTGGAGCCGGGCGGCAAAGTCGTGCGCGGCAAGTCGGTGACCGACGGTCCGTTCGCCGAGTCGAAGGACATCGTGGGCGGCTACACCCTGATTCAAGCGAAAGATCTGGCCCAGGCTGCAGAACTTTCTAAGGGCTGCCCCGGTCTTGAATTCGGCGGCGCGGTAGAAGTTCGGCCGATCCAAGAAATCAACATGTAAGACGGCTGCAATATGGCCCAGCTAACTTTGTCTCGTGACGCGTTTGGGCTCCAGTGACACGCACTTGGTGATGCAAGCTGACCTCAGCGAACACCTTTTTCGCCGCGAGGCTGCGCGTATGGTCGCTGTGCTTACGCGCATTTTCGGGGTGCACAACCTGGCGCTGGCAGAGGACGTCGTGCAGGACGCCTTCTGCCGCGCCTTGGAAATCTGGAAATTCCGCGGCGTTCCCGAAAATCCCTCCGCATGGCTGATGGCCGCGGCCAAAAACCGCGCACTCGATGTCCTGCGCCGCGAACGTACCGCCCGTACTTTTGCCCCTGAACTCAGCCGGTTCCTGGCCAGCGAATGGACCCTTGCTCCGGTTGTTTCTGAATTATTCGAAGCCAACGCCATCAAGGACGACGAGCTGCGAGTCATGTTTTCCTGCTGCCATCCGCGGCTTTCCGAAGAAGCGCAGATCGCTTTGGTCCTTCACTTATCCTGCGCTTTCAGCGTGGGCGAAATTGCCGGCGCCTTTGTAAGCAGCCACGCCGCGATTGAGAAGCGCATCGCCCGCGCCAAGCATGTCCTGGCCGGCTCGAAAAAATTGCTCGATATAGCTAACGCCCAGGATTTTCAGTCCCGCCTGCCCGCGGTTCACCGCGCGCTTTACCTGCTTTTCAACGAGGGTTACCACGGAGCTTCCGCCGAATCCGCCGTGCGCGCCGACCTGTGCCGCGAAGCCATGCGGCTCTGCGCCCAATTGCTCGAACACCCTTTGGGCGCAACGCCGGCAAGTTACGCCTTAGCCGCGTTGATGTGCTTGCATGCTGCGCGCTTGCCTGGGCGAGTGGATGAAGCGGGAAATCTAATTTCGCTCTTCGCTCAAGACCGCTCCCAATGGGATCGGCAACTCATTCTGGAAGGGAAACGTCTCCTCGAACTTTCTGCGACCGGTCCAGAACTCACCGAATATCACGTAGAAGCTGCGATTGCCTCCATCCATTGCGACGCGGCCGGCGAGCACGACACCAACTGGGAACAGATCGTGGCGTTTTATGAACAGCTGATGACCATTCGCCCCTCCCCAATTGTGGCCTTGAATCGCGCCATTGCCATTGCCCAGCAGCTAGGTCCGAAGCGAGGACTCGAGGAAATTGCTGCGATTGCTGATCGGGAAAGGCTGGCGGAATACCCGTTTTACTTCGCCGCGCTAGGGGAACTGGAGCTCCGCAACGGACATGCCGTCGCAGCGCGCGAACATTTCCAAACGGCAACCGCAAAGGCACGAAATAGTATGGAGCGGCGATTTTTCACCCACCGCGTGGCCGCCTGCGAGAATGCCGGCGCAGAAGCCGTTCCCGTTAAACCCGGCCGTTCATAACGTCGCGATAGCACGGCAATCCAGCCACGCTCGTTGCATTCACCACCGCGCGCAGGATCGCTTCCTCCAGCGCTTCCGCGGCCAGCGCGCCAATCGCGCCGTGCTCCACAGGCTTCTTATATGTGCCGGTCGAAATCGCAAAGATCGTGTCGCCATCAGCTGGTCCCCAGCAGGGATTGATCATCCGCGCATGCGCGCCCGATGCCATTTGCGCAATCTTTGCCATTGCCGCGCTGTCAAAGCTTGCATTGGTCGCCACGCACGAAATTGTGGTGTGAGTGCCTGCGGGCGGCAGTAAAACCTGTTCGCCCGCGCGCAGCCGGTCGATGATCGGCGAAAAACTCTTTCCATCCTTCGTTCGCGAGCCTGCTACCAATTTCCCGGTCTTCGCGTTGTACAAATCCCCCACCGCATTCACCGCGCAAATCGCCCCCACCACGACTCCTGTATCTCCCACTTTCAGGCTGGACGTGCCCAACCCCGACTTCGTCGTATGTTCGCCCCAATACCCCAGCTGCGCCCCCGCCCCCACCCCCACACACCCCTCCTCCACTTTTCCCCCCTTCGCCGCCTGGCACGCCTTGTAGCCTGATTCGGCGGTCGGCACAATTCGCCAGTCGTGCCCAGTGTATAAGTCGAAAATCACCGCCGCGGGAACGATTGGCACGTGCGGCTCGGGCATTGCTTCGGATTTATGCTTTTCGAAGTAGCGTTCACGAAGAAATTGCTCCACGCCGCCGGCTGAGGCGAGGCCAAAATCACTTCCGCCGGTCAACACTACCGCTTCCACCTTAACGGAGTTATCTGGATTCCGAATCGGCTGCAGCATGTCGGTGAGGCGCGTCCCGGGATTGCCGCCAGGCACCACAACGCCGCACACCGACTCCTGTTTGCACAAAATGACCGTGCAACCCGTCGGGCGCCGGTCATCGGTGAAATGGCCAACCTCGATCCCATCGACGTCAGTGATCCATCCATTCGACCGCACCGTGACAATGTCATCGGCAGCGCCCTTGAAAGGCGTACTGAGCCCAGCAGAGTTCAACGCGCGAGCCGCGGCAGGAGCCACGGCGATCGACCCAAGACTTTGCAAAAGTTCACGCCGGTTCATAAAAACCTCCGACCGCCAAATTGAATTGTAGGTTTTTGCTTACGCTTCGAATTTCCATTCGCCGCCGACCAAAGTTCTCTCGAGCTTAATCTTGGCCAGCGCGGATGGCTCGGTTTTGAAGGGATCTTGATCGAGCACGATCAAGTCGGCGAGTTGCCCGGGTTGGATGGACCCTTTCAGATGCTCCTCGAACGCGGCGTGGGCTCCGTTCACTGTGCCGCAATAAATCGCTTCTTCCAGCGTGATGCGCTGATTCGCGCCCCACACCGCGCCTTTGAAATCTGTCCGCGTGAGCTGCGATTGCAGCCACATCATGGGATCGAACGGGCTCGCTGTGTAATCGGAGGAATCGGCGGGCCTCAAGCCGGCGTCGAGCAAACTGCGCATGGCGAACATGTGCTTTGTGCGCTCTTCACCGTAGAAATGCATCACGTCGCCGTGGAAATACACGTAGCAGGAAAATGGTATGGGAATCACATTCAGCGCCTTCATGCGCTGGACAAGCGAGTCGTTGGTTAGCGTGCAATGCTCAATCCGGAAGCGCGGATCCTTCTTGGGATTCTCCTTCTGAATCTGCTCGTAAACACCGAGAATCCGGTCGATCGCTAGATCGCCGTTCGCATGCGTAGCCAGCTGCCATCCTGCGGCGTGTGCTTTCCGCCCTCTCTCGTAAAGCTCCTCGCGCGAAAAGAGCTGTAATCCCACGTAATTGTTTGGAATGCCGATGTACGGCTCGGATAGCCACGCAGTACGCTCTGAAATGGACCCATCCGCATATTGCTTCACTGCGCCAATGCGCACCCACTCATCGCCGAAGCCAGTGTGAATTCCCGCGGCCATATTGCGATCCAGCGCGTCCGCGGAAACATGCGTGTAAACCCGCATGCGCAGCTCGCCAGCATCGCGCGCGTCCTCGTAGCCCTGCACGTCCTGCGGCTCGGCATCTGCGTCGCATGCGGAGGTAACACCCTTGCTCACACACATTTTGGAGATCAGAGCTGCGCCTTTGCGATAGTCTTCGCGCGAAACTTCCTGGGGAACCAGCTTGAAGAAAATCTTCGCTGCGGCATCTCCCGCAAAGCCGGTGAGATGGCCGGAAGCATCGTGCTCGAAACGGCCGCTGGGCGGATCAGGAGTATGGTCGTCAATGTTGGCCAGCTTAAACGCCGCGGAATTCACAAAAATGACGTGCCCACCGCGATGCTGCACCAGTACCGGGTGATCTGGCACGGCGACATCCAGATCGTGCCGGTTGATCGGACGCGGCGTTTTTCCATCGTCATAAAGGAAACCCAGCACCCATTGACCTGGCGGCGTTTGCTGGGCTCTTTCGTGGAGAGCGGCCTGAATTTCTTCGATTGAATTCTTGTCGCAAGCCACATTTCGCAGAAGTTGCACGCCGCCTTCAACTGGGTGCGAGTGCGCATCGTTGAACCCGGGCAACACCGCTTTGCCGCCAAGGTCGATTTTCTTCGTCCGCGCCGCGGCGAGATGCAGCACTTCGTCGTTCGATCCCACCGCCACAAATCGGCCGGCACTAATGGCCACCGCCTGCGCCCGCGCCTGGCTCGGATCCACCGTCCAGATGTTGCCGTTATAAAGAACCATCTCCGGCTCTTGCTCTTTCAGTAAGGGAAGCAGCGCGAGGCTCGATAGGCCTCCCATCTGGTACAGGAAATTGCGACGAGATAGTTGAGACACGCAGTGCCTCCGCATATAGCAGGGGAATTAGTTTTGAACTTCGGAATCGGCAAGCGCGAGAGCGTCATCCAGGGCAGCGACAGCGCGATCGATTTCTTCTTTCGTGATGATCAACGGCGGCGCGATGACGAAGTGGCTCATCCAGCCCGAGATGTAAACGCCATTGCTCATCATCTTCGCGGCTACCTTATCAACCAGCAGCGGCCTGCCGGCAATCTTGTCTTCGCCGGTATTGAATGGTTCCTTCGTTTGCTGGTTCTTGACCAGCTCGACTCCCCAGAAAAGTCCCAGGCCGCGGACTTCGCCGATCGAGGGGTGGCGCGGCTTCAGCGCATTTAACTTCTGCCCGAGATAAGCGCCCATTTCGGTGGCCCGTTCCGCCAGCTTCATCCGCTTCATTTCATTAATCGAAGCGATGGCCGGAGCCAGCGTGAGCGGATGCGCTTCGTACGTGTGGCCGTGCGAGAAAAAATGCTCGTCGAAGTAGGCCGCCACTTTTTCGCTCGTTGCGCAGAGCCCCAGAGGAATAGCAGCGTTGGTGATGCCCTTCGCCGTCGTCAAAATGTCGGGAATGACGTTCCAATTGTCGACCGCGAACCACTTGCCCGTGCGGCACCAACCAGCCATCACCTCGTCGGCAATCAGCAGAACGCCATGCTTATCGCAAATCTGGCGTAGCCGCGGCAAATATTCTTTGGGCGGCACAAGCACGCCATTCGTGCCAACCACGGGCTCGATAATCACGCCTGCTACGTTGCTCTCGTTCACGATCATGTGCTCGATGTACTCAACGCAGGCGATTCCGCATCCCGGATACGTGTGCAAAATGGGGCATTTATAGCAGTTCACTTCCGGCGCAAAAATTACGTCCGGAACTTTTCCTGCGGGTTCCATGGCCCAGCGCCGCGGATCGCCTGTGGCCGCAATCGAGCCCATGGTCGAGCCGTGATACGAGCGATAGCGCGAAATAATTTTGTTCTTGCCCGTAACCATGCGCGCGATTTTGATCGCCGCCTCATTCGCCTCGGTCCCTGAAGTAGTAAAAAAGTATTTAGTCAGCCCTTTGGGCAAGACTTCCGTCAGCAGCTTGGCCAATTCAGCACGCACTTCGGTCGCATAACCCGGCGCAATGTAGGTCAGCTTCTCGGCCTGGTCTTTGATCGCGTCGATCACCGCCCGATTCTTGTGCCCCAAATTGACGCACATAAGCTGCGCCGAAAAATCGAGATACTTCTTCCCATTCGCATCAGTGAAGTAACAACCCTCGGCATCGACCAC
The DNA here is from genome assembly GCA_963757885.1 of uncultured Acidobacteriota bacterium. Lineage (GTDB taxonomy): Bacteria > Acidobacteriota > Terriglobia > Acidiferrales > UBA7541 > Palsa-147. The sequence continues at coordinate 618,488 of CAVWSS010000002.1, forward strand.
CTGCAGCGGAGTCCATCTTTTTTGGCGCCGCCACGTGCCATAGGTGTTGTGCGTGGTGATTTCTTGAATTTCTGCAGGGGATAGCTTGTCGGTTATGGAAGTGGACATGCCCGCCTCGTTGAAAGACTTAGCTCCCGCGAGTTCGCAGACCGAAATTCACTGGCCGAAGGTCACGGATCAAGGTTCGCAGCCAAAAGTTCACAGGCCAAAAGTCCGCCGAACGATGTTATTAGCGACGTTCGGGTTCTGGCGGCACTCTACCAATCACATGTAAGGTTGTCAATTCTCACTCCGGTTTGAGCCCGAATCTCCTATAATGTGAACCACTCTTACGGCCCTGTTCCTGCATTTCAACAATTTAAGCATCTAAAATGGCTTCACACTCCTCATCACGCCGGCGCCGGCAGGCGAAGGATCACAAGAACAAACGCACGCCCACTCGTGTCGCCAGTCCCTTCGCGGGCTTTCTAACCGTAGGCCAAACCTCCGGAATCCTTGGCATTAGCCCTTCTACGCTGCGGCAGTGGGAAAACGTGGGCTTGGTCGCTCCCGTGCGCAGCCAGGGCCGGTTCCGCCTTTACAGCCCGGAAATGCTCGAGCTGCTGAAGCGAATCAAGTACCTTCGCGACGTGAAGCAGCTTCGCGTGCCAGGCATCAAACGCGTGCTTGATGAAAGCGGAACTCCCAAGTCGGTTCCGCAATCGCGCAAGCGCGCCAACATCGGCGATAGACTCCGCACTCTGCGCAAGCGCTCCGGATTCGGCATTGCCGAAGCCGCCAAGCACGCGAAAATCTCGGCAGGATTTTTGAGCGCCATCGAACTATCCCAGGCGAATCCTTCCGTCGCCACTCTCCAGCGTCTCGCCTCCGCTTACCACACAACCGTCCTCGAGTTCTACGATCTGCCGCGCAAGCCCAGCGCCATCATGAAGCCCTCCATGCGGCCTTTGCTTCGCACCGAATCCGGCGTCGCCATGGAATTGCTCTCCACCGGCACGAAAATGCTCCAGTCCATGCTGTTTCGCGTACCTCCCGGCGCGGGCAGCGACGGTTCCTATTCCCACGTCGGCGAAGAGTTCCTTTACATGTTGAATGGAACCCTCGAAATCTGGCTCGACGAACTCGAATGCCACGTGCTCCACGAAGGGGAGAGCTTCTGGTTTGAAAGCACCCGCGGACATCGCTGGTTTAATTCCGGCGATAGGGAAGCGGCATTGCTTTGGATCAATACACCGCCGACCTTCTAGTTGCGATTCGCCGAATGCTCTTGCGACTCTTCGCTGTGCATTTCCACCCGGCTCATAATTCTTGACAACCTTACATAATGTATGTAGACATGACTCACTAGCGACGGGGTGTGGTTCATCAGTCAGGCCCGCTGTGCACACCGTGTTCCCGGACAATTCACGGAGGTCCCCAAATGCGTTGCCAGCGTTCATGGATCAAGGCATCGATCAAGGCATGGATCAAGGTTGTTTTGACCCTCGGCATGTTCCTCGGGGCTGCATCCGCTCTTTCAGCTCAGCTTACCGAAGGAACGATCGCCGTTACCGTGCGCGATGCATCGGGCGGCGCGGTGGCCAATGCCAAGGTTGAGGTGACCAACTCCGACACCGGCGTCGCCGTAAATCAGGCGACCGACAATATCGGCTACGCGCGCGTTCTGCACCTGGAGCCTGGCCACTACCTCCTGAAAGTCGAAGCGCCCGGATTTAAAGCCTCGGTCGTTGAGAGCGTGGCCGTCAGCGTCAACGTAATTACTCCCGTCGATGTGACTCTGCAAGTCGGCAGTGTCCAGGAGACCGTCGAAGTCTCTACCGCTGCGCCTTTGGTCCAAGTCGAAGAGGCGCGCCTTGAAAACACCATTACCAATCGCGAAGTTACCGACCTGCCGCTCAATGGCCGCGATGTCTACCAGCTCATCACCCTCGAACCCGGCGTGACTGCTACCAATGCTCCGGTAGTCTCCAACGTCTCTTCGCCGACCTCGTCCACCACCTTCAACGATGGCTTCATCGCCAATGGTTCTACCCCGCGCGGTAACAATTTCATCCTCGACGGAAATTCAAATAACAACGAATGGCTGGGTGGCACGCCGCTGATTTTCCCTGGGCTCGACGCCATTCAGGAAGTTCAGGTCCAAACCCTAAACTTTTCCGCGGAGTATGGCCGCAATGACGGCGCCATCGTAAACGTCATCACTCGCTCCGGCAGCAATGCGTTTCATGGCGATGTTTTCTACACCGGCCGCGAACACCGCTCTCGACGCCCGCAATTTCTTCGATCAGATGGGCAAGACGCCGCTGCAGCAAAATCAATTCGGCGCCGCTCTCGGTGGCCCGATCTTCAAGAACAAATCATTTTTCTTCCTGGACTACGAAGGATCCCGCCTGAAGGACGGCTTACCGGGCACATTCACCGTCGAAACCCCTCAGTTCCGTCAGTACGTAATCGCAAATTTCCCCAATAGTATGGCGGCGATGTTTTACAAAGATTTCCCGGCCCCAGCCTGCCTGCCCGGGACTGCGATTCGCACTGGCAGTGTTCCGCCGCTCTCCGGTGGCGTTTTCGATGTGGGTCCCATCAATCCCGCACTGCCTCCCGACACTTGCGTCACGGAATCCTCCCAGGAGGAGCCCAATCAAGCCGACCAATATACCGATCCGATTCGATCAGCACTTTTCCCCGAGCGACCAATTCTACGTTCGCTGGGTAGCCACCCAATCCTCCGGTGACGTGGCTCGCGACGAACTTTCCGGCGCGAACATTCGCGGCTTCACCTCCCCGCAAACGGGCTTTTTCGCCGATGCAAGCGTTGGCTACACCCACGAATTTACGCCGACCACGCTCAACGACATCCGGTTCGCCTACTCGAGAAACAAGAGCGACCTTTCTTTCGGCATGTCGCCCAACACCGAGACCGCCACGCTGCTCAAAAACGCGGGCGATCCAATAACTCGCTTCGGCACACTTTTCTTCGACGACGGTACCGTGCCTTTCGGCGGCGAAGAGTTTCAGCCGCGAAATTTCATCTTCAATACCTTCGCGGTGAACGACATTTTCACGCACATGGTCGGGCGCCACACTCTCAAGTTCGGCTTCGAATTTCGCCGGATTCAGGAAGACAGCAATTACCAGCTGCTTACCAATCCTTTTTATGAATTCAATAGCAAGTTCAACTTCGTAAACGATGATCCCTACTATCTCGCCGCCACCATCAGTCGCGAGCCGGGCTCGAACTTCGGCAACTTCACCTCTTCGCCGCGTCACTTCCGTTGGAATCAGTGGGCAGGCTTTGCTCAGGACGATTGGAAGATCACGTCGCGCCTCACCGTAAACCTCGGCCTGCGCTACAGCATCTTTGGTACGCCCTCCGAAACCGATGGCCTGCTCAGCAATATCATTCTTGGGCCTGGCCCAAATCTTCCCGACGAAATGAAAACCGCTCGAGTCGGACGCGTGAAGGAATTGTGGAGCACCAACCTGCATGACTTCGCTCCCCGCCTCGGCCTCGCTTACGATCCATTCGGCCATGGAACAACTGCCATTCGCGCCGGCTTTGGCATTGCCTACCAGGAGCCTTTCTCGAATCTCTGGTCGAACGGTTCGCGCTTCGATCCCCCCGATTCAGCGCGCGCCGTGGATTTCCCGTTCGATGGCTTCGGCACCGAATGTGAATTACAACCATTTTCCCTTCCAGGCTAGCCCGGATTTTCTTGCACCCTCGCTTCCCAATGGCGGCATTCAAGGCGCGGCAATTAATCTCTACGGTACCGATCCGAAGCTGAAAACTGCTTACGCGGAGCAATGGTTCATCGGCATCCAGCACCAATTCCTGCACGACTACGGATTCACCATCAACTACGTCGGCACCCACGGCGTGGGAAACTACACTCGCGAAGATTACAACCGGTTTGACGGTGACGTCTGCAATCCGACCACGTGCGATTTCACCATCAATCGCCTCAATCCCGGCTGGCTCGATGAGTACTACACGTCCAACGAAGGAAATTCGATTTATCACGGGATGAACGTGCAGTTGCGCAAAGCCTACAGCCACGGCTTCCTGTGGACCGCCAACTATACCTTCGGCAAAGTTTTGGACAATGTGACCGAAGGAAATTTGGGCGACTATACGAACGTGAACGGCTACGCCGCGCTTTATACCGGCGTGGAAGACATCAGCGACCCACGCCGCGACCGCGGCCCGTCCGAGTTCGACGTCAGGCATCGGTTCACTTTTGCCGGCCTATGGGATATTCCCGGCCCGCACGCTGGCCTGATCGGCGAAGTTCTCGGCGGATGGAAGCTGAATCCTCTCCTCACCTTGCAGTCTGGCCGTCCGTTCGATGTCTACTGCGGCTTGGCTTGGTTCGACGGCTGCGACTTCAATATGGACGGAATTTCCTATGATCGTCCGAATGCGCCGGCCAATATCCAGCATGCCGGATTTAGCAATCAGCAGTTTGTCAACGGTGTCTTCGGTAGTCCCGCGGTTACCGGTTTTCTTGGCGGGCCTTCACCTCATCCGCGATTCGACAGTTCTGCCCGGGCGGCATCGTTCCATTTTTCGATGGCACGCCCTGCGTCCCTATAGCGACCGACGGCACTCTGAGCCGTAACGCTTTCCGCGGTCCCGGATTCAAGGACGTAGACATGGGCCTCTTCAAAGATTTCCCGATTCACGAGAACGTAAAGGCCCAGTTCCGCGTCGAGGCGTTCAATTTGTTCAATCGAGTCAATCTGTTCAACCCGATTGGCGATTTGGGCAGTCCCGCAATTCGGCCAGTCCACCGCGGCATTCCCGGGACGCGAATTTCAATTGGGCCTGAAGGTTCTTTTCTAGGTCTGCCGGTATTCAACGAGAATCGCTAGAGCTCGCGCTGTCATCAATTAAATCTGGCCCTGTAGCGGCTAGCACGTGGCATCTTTGCGCTAGCATCGGCGTACCGCTAAGGTTGTCTAAGTTATCTGAGTTGCCGTGAATTTAAGCCCCGGAGCACACATGCAAGTCCAAGAGCAGATACCGAATTACATCGCTGGCGAATGGAAGAAAAGCGGAGCAGGTGAATGGCAGCCCGTGAAAAATCCTGCCACCCAGGAAATTCTCGCCGACGTCGCCCTCTCCAATGCCGAGGACGTAAATGCAGCCGTCGAAGCTGCTGCCGCCGCATTTCCGGAATGGCGCCGCACCCCGCCCGAAGATCGCATCCAGCCGCTCTTCAAGCTGAAACAAATTCTTGAAGACAATCTTGACGAGCTAGCCCGCATCACCACGCAGGAGAATGGCAAGACCCTCGGTGAAGCGAAGGGCGAGCTTCGCCGTGCCATTGAAAATGTCGAAGTCGCCTGCGGTATTCCCACCATGATGCAGGGCTACAACCTCGAAGACGTGGCCCGCGGCATCGACGAAACCATGATCCGCCAGCCGCTCGGCGTCGTCGCGGCCATCACTCCGTTCAATTTCCCGGGCATGATTCCGTTTTGGTTTCTGCCTTACGCAGTGGCGTGCGGCAATACCTTCATCCTGAAGCCCTCCGAGCGCGTACCCATGACCATGCGCTTCGCTTTTGAATTAATGGAACGCGCCGGCTTCCCCAAAGGCGCGCTGAACCTGATCAATGGCGGGAAAGTTGTCGTCGACGCGCTGCTCGATCATCCCAAGATTCGCGCAATCAGCTTCGTGGGTTCAACTCCGGTGGCCAAGCATGTCTATAGCCGGGCCGCGGCGAGCGGAAAGCGCGCGCAATGCCAGGGCGGCGCGAAAAATCCGGTCATCATTCTGCCCGACGCCGACATGGATAGCGCCACGCAGATTATTAGCGACAGCGCCTTTGGCTGTGCTGGACAACGCTGCCTCGCTGTTTCTGTGGCCGTAACCATTGGCGACGCTCAAAAGGCTTTCCGTGATTCGATCAGCCACACCGCCTCGAATCTAAAGGTAGGCTATGGCCTCGATCAGGGCGTCCAGATGGGCCCGGTCATCACTCCGCAAAGCAAGTCTCGCATCGAGGAATTAATCGCGCGTGGCCAGAAACAAGGTGCCAAAGTCGTGGTCGACGGGCGGAATTCAAAAATTCCCAGCCGCGAGTATGGAAATTTCGTGAAACCCACTGTTCTCGACGGCCTCCCCAAAGATAGCGACCTGCTCGACACAGAAATTTTTGGACCCGTGCTTAGCTTGGTTCACGCGAAGGATATGGATGAAGCTCTGGATCTGCTTGGGCGCAACGCCTTCGGCAACCAGGCTTCGCTATTTACCTCCAGCGGAGCAGCCGCGCGCCGTTTTCGCTATGAAGCGCCCGCCGGCAATATCGGCATCAACATTGGCGTCGCCGCGCCCATGGCTTATTTCCCGTTTACAGGATGGAAAGACAGCTTCTTTGGCGACATGCACGCCCAAGGGCGCGACGGCGTCGAGTTTTACACCGACAAGAAAGTCGTCATCGAGCGCTGGGCGAAAGAGCACTCCCGCAAATTCTGATCTGTAAATATGCCAACTGTTTCGCCTTTGCGTTAGAAGTTTCTACGGGTGCCCCACACGCCGCTGTTGCGCGTGGGCGAGGAAATCAATAACCCCAGCGCTTAGTGCAGTTGCCTTTGCCTGGAATCTGCGTTCGCGGCTGCTACTTGCACATTGGCGCCACTTTATTAATTTCCTGCACCGCGGGCGCCCACGGAAATTCCATTCCGTCCGTGAAAATGTAGAAGGTCGCGCCGTCCGGCAGCAGCATCACGATATTTCCGCCATAGCCGGCCATGAACGATCCCCAGAAATTGCAGTGATACTGGGGAAATTCCTTACTACTGACCTCGCGTCCCCAAAATCCATGGCTGTAGCGCCTGGAATTCTTTGCGACGGATTTGCCCAGAGCTGGCGCACCAAGCAGTGACGCCGTGCTTTGCCCCAGAATCGGCACGCCTACTTTGGCCACATCAGTCTCGCGAAATAGCGCTTCCTGCAGGCGCCTCGGATCAAGCAACTGCTTGCCATCAATCGCGCCATTGCCGTTATTCAGAAAATCGCCAATCTTCGCGACGTCATCTTGATTTAAAAAAAGCCCGTAATATCCGCTGGGCGCTCCAGTCGAGCTGTCGTTGGTTCGAATCGTCGTTAAACTGCCGGCTCCGAAATGCAGCGGCTTGTAAATGTCGTCGCGGACCATATCGAAAATGTCATCGGCTCCCCCAGCGCCACCTTCGCTGGCGCCTCCACCATGCTGTTTCCAGTAGGCATTCATGGCTTGCGTCAGCAGAAACGTTGCCGAACTTTGATAGACCCACTTCGTTCCGGGCGGCGCGTAATGCTTCTTAAAGGCGAACGCGTCCAAAATCTTCGCCCCCAGCGCCTCGTCGACCAGAAACTTCGCCATGGTCAGGCTGTTCTCATCTTCCTCATAGCCGCTCGAATTGAAATTTCCCGTGGCCATGTCCGACGTGTTGCCGAACGTCGTCGCATCCCATTTGCCGCCGCTCGTGTATTGCGGAATGTAATCCTTGATTTTCTCGTTGTAGACGCTCGCTCCGTAAAGCTGGCCAATCCTCATCAGCGCCACACCTGCAAACACCGATTTGGCGATGGAGTAAGACGGCACGCGCATATCCGCGCAAAATGCATACTCCCCATAGCGCGTCGGGCAGCCCGAAACGTAATTCGTGCCGTGCAGAACGAGCCCATACGTGGTGATGTTGTCCGAATCGCGATACGCCGATTCGAATGCATGAAGATTGATGCCGGAGTCCGGATAATCCTTCGCTAGATCGTCGAACGGCTTGCTGGGCAGTCGGTGAGCCAGCTCGTCCGCGAGCCGCGCCTTGATCTGCTCAGCTTCCGCCACCAGACCAGGAGTGTATTGCGCGGGAATCATGCCCCACATGTCGAACTTCATCAGGTAGCACGTCTCCTGCGTGATCTGGTAATACACGTTCGAAATTGGCGGCGTCACCGAACTATTGAAAAGAAACGTCATTTCTCCGTTGTGTACGCAATTTTGATTGCGTTGAATTAGCGCAAATGGAAACGAACCACGCGCATATCCCTGATCCTGATCCTCTTGCCACACTCGCCCTGTCCCCACGATATAGTTCCACACTAGGCTGCCCGAAATTGTCAGTCCTTGCTGCGCGGGAATCAGATAGTTCCCACTCTGCACGAATTGAAAATGGAATGGCGCAAGGTGCTTCCACAATGAATCAGTCTTGGGAATCAAATGAAAAACATCCGCCAGCAAATTGAAGCTACCGCTCTTCGACACGTCGCCCAGCGTTAACGTACCTTCAAAACTTTGGACAGCGTCCTTCGCGCCCGCAGACATACCAAAGCCGGCCATGTCATCGACCGGTTCTTGTGGCACAGTTCCGGCCAAAAGCTGATCCCGCGTCAGTATCGTGCGTGTCCCAGCGTTCGCACCGTTAGCCGCCTGAGCAATCCTGATATGCCTCGGTCGTGCGTCTGCCCCGAGACCCGCCACTGCCCACATCACCGACACTCCAAATAGCGCAATCTTCATCCGAGTCATGCTATAGAGTCTCTTTCCACGCACCTTTTTCAGTGATTCATGTGGGCTTGCCCCAAAACGAAATGAATTATACCCAAGCGCTGCACAACCGAAACGAGGCATTAGGATTTGGGGAGAGCCAGAGAATGAAGATGAGGCACGTCGTTCTCGCCTGCCTTTGCATTTTGTCTACGGGCATTCTGCCTCTTGCGCACTCCACCCCCTCCTCACACAAGGCCGCCAACGCCCCGCCTTGTCTCGACGCCGACCTGATCGTCCGCAACGGCCACATCTTCACCATGAACGCGCAACAACCTTGGGCCACCGCCATGGCCATTCGCGACAAGAAAATCCTCGCCGTTGGCTCCGACGATTAAATCGCCGCCTGCGCAAGTCCCCGCACCCGCACGATAGATCTCGTGCATCGCACCGTCATTCCTGGCCTGATCGACATCCACACTCATTCCATGGAATGGACCAAGGGCATCCTGCGCGACCAGCTCGACGTAACCGCCGATCACGTCCACTCCGTTGCCGACATAGTCGCCATGGTTCGCGACCGCGCCGCAAAATCGGCCAAAGGCGCTTGGATTTCCGGCGCCGGCTGGGATGACGCCAAGCTAAACGAACACCGCTACATCACCCGCCAAGACCTCGACCCGGTTTCGCCCGACAATCCCGTTTATCTCGACCACGTCAGCGGCCACCTCGGCGTCACCAATTCCGCTGGCCTCGCCCTGGCCGGCATTACCCGCAACACTCCCGACCCGCCCGGCGGCGTGATCGAGCGCGACGCTTCCGGTGAGCCAACCGGAATCATAAAAGACAACGCAATCGACCTTGTGACGAAGCTTCTCCCGCCAGATCCGCCCGATCTTTCCATGCGCGCCGCAAAGTTAACTTCCGAGCGCGCGCTCGCCGTTGGCCTCACCACCATTCACGATATTTACATTTCCTCCGAAGAAATTCGCGGCTATCAAGACGCCTACGATCGCGGCTGGCCGAAGCTACGCGTCCAAATGTCGCCCCGCATCGGCAGCATTGAAGATGCCGAAAAGCTCGCTCAAATGGGCGTGCACACCGGATTTGGAAATGACCACCTAAAATTTGGCGCGGCCAAGATGTTTGCCGATGGCGGCATGGGCGCGCGTACCATCGCCATTTATCCGCCCTCCGTAATCGGCGAGCCCGATAATTTCGGCGTTCTGCGCTGGACTCCTGCCGACATGCAAAAAGCACACATGATTGCAGTGCGCGCCGGTTGGCAGCTCGAAACGCACGCCATCGGTGACCGCGCCATCGACGAGGTCCTCGATTCCTACGCCGCAGTCATGAAAGCGCTCGACCTGAAAGATCCTCGGTTCCGTATCGTTCACGCCGGCATCTCCACACCAGCCATTCAAAAACGCCTGAAAGAGCTGAATGTACTCGTCGACGGAAACCCGCCATTCGTCTATTGGATTGGAAGTTGGTTCAAGAAATATGGACCTGAACGCGTGCGCTGGTCTTATCCCGCCAAGTCTTATATGGAGAACGGCATCATCGAAGGTGCGGGCTCGGACGTGCCCGTCACACCCATCAGCCCGTGGTGGGGAATTTACGCTGCGGTCGCGCGCAAGGACATCACCACCGGCGAAATTCTCGCGCCCGAGGAACGCCTTACCGTTCCCGCAATCAAGCTCTACACGATCAACGGCGCCTACGTGGGTTTCGAGGAAAAAGAAAAGGGTTCCCTGGAATCAGGCAAACTCGCCGACTTTATCGTTCTTGATCGCGATATTTACAGCGTCCCCACCGAACAGCTCAAAGACACCAAAGTGTTAGAGACTTACGTAGGAGGCGAATTGGTGTCTCAGCCCGGTCACGCCACACAGGCCAGCCAGGCCACTCAAACCACAAAATGATGGTTGCGTTTGGACCGATGATGCGCCGGCCCCCGCTTCGTATAAATATTGATCACCGTATTAACTAGGCCCACATGAGAAAACGCCTGCGGGAAATTTCCCACCAGCTGCTTCGCCCCCAGGTGATACTCCTCCGATAGCAGCCCTACATCGTTGCGCAGCTTCAAAAGCCGGTTTAAGAGTTCGATCGCCTCTTCATGGCGCCCCATCAACTCATAATTGTCCGCCAGCCAGAAACTGCACGGCAGAAACACGCCCTCGCCCGCCGGCAATCCATCGTCAACCTTCCGCGTGCGGTAGCGCAGCACTAGCCCTTCGCGCATCAACTTCTTTTCAATTTGCCGCACGGTCCCAACGATTCGCGGATCGCTGGCTGGCAAAAAGCCGATCAAGGGAAGCATCAACAGACTTGCATCCAATTCGGTCGATCCATAAGCCTGAACGAAGCTATTCAGCTTGGCATTGAAAGCGAGCCGGCAAACATCGTTGTGGATCCGCTTGCGTATCGCGCGCCACTTCTTCAACGGCGCTTTGAGACCGAATTCTTCGCTGCTTCGAATTGCCCGGTCGAATGCCACCCACGACATAACCTTGGAATGTGTGAAGTGTTGCGGTTTTCCACGCACCTCCCATATCCCATTGTCCGGCTCGCGCCAGATCTTCGCTAGGCGCTCCAGCAGAATCGACAGCAACGCGAAACCTGTCTCAGTTTTCTGTCTTGAAAAACTACGCGTCAGGTGCAGCACATCCGAGAGCTCTCCATAAATGTCGAGCTGCAATTGCGTGCTGGCAGCATTTCCCACTCGAACGGGCCGCGCATTCTTGTAGCCGGGGAGCCACCGCACTTCCCATTCGAGCAGGCGATGTTCGCCCCCGAGTCCATACATCACTTGAATTTGTTCCGGGCTGCCTGCCACCGAGCGTGCCAGCCAGTCCCGCCACCGCGTCGCCTCCTTGTGATATCCCGCGTGAATCAACGCCAGCAGCGTAAAGGTCGCGTCCCGGAGCCAGCAAATCCGGTAGTCCCAATTTCGCTGTCCGCCCGGCTGTTCGGGAAGGGAAGTTGTCGGCGCTGCCAGAATACCGCCCGTCGGCGTGTACGTTAGGGCCTTCAGCGTGATTAGCGATCGCAGCACCGCTTCAGCGTGCGGCCCGTGATATTTGCAGCGCGCCGTCCATTTTTTCCACGCCTTGTCCGCCTCGCGTAGGCACGCCTCAGGATTCAACGGCGGCAGCGGGCGATCGATCGAATTCGCATACTGCAACTCAAAGTAGATGCTCTTCCCGGCCTTAACCGTGAAGTCACTCACCGTGCGAAAATCTTTTCCTCGCAGCGGCACTGACGATCGAATGGTCAGCCGGTGTGGCCCGCCCACCGCGTGTAGCGCCTTCCGAGGCCCTTGCGTAACCCACGGAACAAGCCGCCCGTACTCGAAACGCATGACCAGATCCATCGACATCCGCACCGTGCCGCGGTCACCGCGCACAATTCGGATAATCGCTGGATGCTCTTTGCGCACCGGCATGAAATCTATAACCGTCGCCGCGCCGGTTCTGGTGATGAACTGCGTCTCTAGAATCAATGTCCCGTCGCGATACATCCGCGTTATCTGTGCTTTGCTCTTTGGCCGGATTTGCCACCGGCCGTTCTCTGGCTTGCCTAGCAGCGCCGCGAAACACGCATCCGAATCAAAACGTGGCAAACAAAGCCAATCGATCGATCCATCGCGGCCCACCAGAGCCGCAGTTTCGCAATCGCCGATCAGCGCGTAATCTCCAATTGGCAGAGGCATCGAACTATATTAAGGGCAAAACGCCCCGCAACCGATACCAGGTAAACGGGTTCTTGCATGGGGTAGAAACCGTATGTCCGCTTTGAACCGATGGAGCGAATCCTGCGGCCACGCTTCTTCGCTGGTCTCGTGATAAGCTTTTTTCGCAGTTTCCGGGCTTTTCGGGCCGCCACTCGTCAAACTACTTGGCGTAGTTGTTGGCCGATCGCGCCCCTCAGGAAATCATCATGGCTGACATGGCGCTCTCCGTGAGAGGCGTCTTAAAAACCCTCTTCGACGACTCCGCGGACCATGTGCGCGGACGCGTCATCGCGATTTACGCGATTCTCGCGCTCTTCAACGGTGGAGCTTGGCTTTGGGCCGTTTTGGCCTTCCGCCATTTCCCGGTTTTGCTGGGCACTGCGCTGCTCGCCTATAGCTTTGGCCTGCGCCATGCCGTCGACGCCGACCACATCGCCGCGATCGACAATGTCACTCGCAAGTTGATGCAGGACGGCAAGCGACCCGTAGCCGTAGGATTCATGTTTTCCTTGGGCCACTCCACCATCGTCGTCATTGGGGCAGTGGCCATCGCCGCGACAGCTCTCGCTCTCCAAACCAGACTCGAGTCGGTCAGGTCAATTGGCGGCGTGATTGGCACTTCCGTTTCCGCATTCTTCCTATTCGCCATCGGCCTCGTGAACCTCATCGTTCTCCGTTCAATTTATCGCGCCTTTGTACGAGTGCGTCGCGGCGAGCCTTACGTCGAAGAGGATTTTGACCTCCTGCTCGGCAGTCGCGGATTTCTCGCGCGACTCTTCCGCCCCATGTTTCGCATGATCACCAGAAGCTGGCACATGTATCCGCTTGGCGTGTTGTTCGGCCTAGGTTTTGACACCGCAACCGAAATCGGCGTCCTGGGAATTTCCGCGGCCGAAGCGTCAAAAGGATTGTCGCTCTGGTCGATCCTCGTCTTTCCAGTTCTTTTCGCTGCGGGCATGTCGCTCATCGACACCACGGATAACGTACTCATGCTCGGCGCTTACGGCTGGGCTTACGTGAAGCCGATTCGCAAGCTCTACTACAACATGACCATCACTTCAGTTTCGGTGATTGTTGCGCTGGTTGTGGGCGGGATCGAAGCGCTCGGGCTGCTCGGCGATCACTTCCATCTGCGCGGCAGATTCTGGGAGGGCGTGGCCACGCTCAACGGCAACTTCGGCACATTGGGCTACTTCATCGTAGCCCTTTTTGCACTGAGCTGGATTGTCTCGATCGCGATCTACAAATGGCGGCGCTTCGATCAGCTCGAGCTAAACACCAGCGCCGCCGACCGGGGCGACTAATCGCACCGCTCCTCCCTACGCGCCTGCGACCTCTCTTCGTGAATAGATGGCCGCCGCCCAAATTCCCACCAGCACTGCCAACAGCGCATCGATAAATGGCATTCTCAACCGCGTGCTCATCACAAATGGCAAGTGCATGGCCGTGACCAGCACGGCATAAAAAAGAAAGATTCGCGCCAGGTGAGAATTCTTGCCTTTCAATCGAAACCAACCTGCAACCGCCAGCGCTAGCAACAACCAATAAACCACTACTGCGGCGCCTCGCATCATCCGGACTCGCAACGGGAATCCCGCAGTCCATATCAATTGATCCGTGCTGAGCCAAAAATCCGCCACCTTCTTCAGCCCGAGTGGAATCAAAGCCACATTCTTCTCGCGCCATAGCTTGAACGCTACATCCCAGCACTGCCGATTCAGAATCGGCTCAGCCGGCAAAGTGTAACGGCTCGCGCTGTTGGTTTCCACATCCACCGGTGGCTCCCAGCCCACCGCCGCCACCAATCGCTCGTGATCGCCCGGAAGTGCCCGTCCTTGCGGCGTCAGCACTCCTTCCAGCGCGTCCAGCCCGCTGTGCGTCGAGTACAAAACTTGCCCATGAAACACATACAAGTTGCGCGCCAGCCAGGGGGAGATCACGATCAATGGCAAAACCACCACCAAAGCCGCACGTCGCCAGCGCAGCGGATCACTTGCCTCCGTCAGCACCACCGCGAGAGCTACAAATCCCAATACCGCCATGTTGAAACGAAATAGCGCGCCAAATCCAATCACGCACGAAAAGCCAATCAAACTCAGCCAGGCCGGCCGCTCCATGTAGCAAACGATCCAGTAGAGAAAAAGCGCCGTCAAAAATGTCGCCGTTGCTTCGGTCAGAATCTCGCCATTCATCTCAATCAAAGTCGGGAAAAATAACGCCACCAGCAACGCGAATTTTCCCGCTCGCTCGCTCCAAATCCGCTTGGCCATCGCCCCGCACAAGAACGCCATCGCCAGTCCTTCGAAAAACTGCAGCCACCGCACTGCCGCGAGCGCGTACGCCCCAAATATTTTCAAGAATGCCGCCAGCAACAAGGGATAACCCGGCGGCCGCAGCGCCGTCGGCATCCCCGCGTACGCGAACCCTTTTCCCGCGAGCAAATTCTGAGCTAGCAGAAAATACGTTGGGCTGTCCCCGCCCCCTCCCCACGGCGTGCGAAGCTGGCCTCCTGCAAGAATCCTCAGCAGCAAACGAATCAAAATTCCGAGCAGCACCAGCGCGACGAACGTGTACCTAACCGTGGGCCTTTCAAAGGAGTGACTTTCAGAGGGAAGAGGACCAACAGAGGGGTTATTGCTGCGCGTCGGGGAGATCACTTTGGCGAAAGCAATTTAACTCAAAACCCATTCCGCACACCAATTACTGCACAAGGCTGCCTGGAAAGGGGCACGCGGGAAGGGAACCACCGGGGACTTGCAACTAAGCTGGCGATCGGGCTGATGCTCACCGCGAGCATGTCTATATAATTCAGCCCGATCCCGAAATGAAGCTCATCGTCGCCGCGCTTACTGGAACAGTCTACTGAATCGGCGGCGAAGTATTCGTAGCCGCGCCCGTCGGGTTGTACCGGATCACGCCCGTCTGGTCCGTGAAGAAATATCGCTGGCCGGTCGTGCCGGGGGTGATCGGCGCCGCTGTCACCGAGTAGCTGTTGTCGCCCGCACAGCCGCCAGTTGGAGCAGCGTTTGGAGTGTCGCCCGTTCCGTCGGCATAGGTGAACTTGTAGCCGCTCTTCTTGCCTGCGGTCAAAACTTCATCGATCAGCAATGCTTCGGAGCACTTTGCAGTGACATCGCCGGCCGTCGCCGTTCCCAAAGCCGCTAGGGTGGCCGGGAATCCGTTGCCGTAAGTTGCCGCGTAGCTGACTGACGAGGTATTGATCGTGCGTAGCGAACCGACTGCCGACGCCTCATTGGCTGCGATCCGAGCGCGCAGCAAATTTGGAATTGCGATCGCGGCGATGATCAGAATGATCGCCACCACGATCAAAAGCTCAATAAGTGAAAATCCTCTTTCTTTTTTGTATCCCATGGCCGCCTTTTAGATTTGGCTGAGTTGTCGCGAGAGAACGACGACGTAATTAGTTTAGCAAGGGTTTTGCCACTAGTTACCAGCGCGCGAACAATATTTTGCCGCTTGGTAAACCCCTGAAAATCTTGGTTTTTAAGGCCCGAGAACAATTGCGATCACCTGCGACGGAGATTCTTCAAGAAAATCGACACTTATTGTCGGCGCAATTGGTCTTTTGCGACACTTAAAGTAATTACTAGAACGTCGCGTTCGCGACCAAGGGTCTCAATGTCAAAGCCCCACTCTCAAGGTCTCCGTATATCAGAAGTCCCGGCGTTTCCAAAGCGATCCTACAATTCTCGCCGGCCTTCCATCGCTTTTAGCATCGTCACTTCATCCGCGTATTCCAGATCGGACCCAACTGGAATGCCCATCGCTATCCGGGTGACTCGCACCCCGAGCGGCTTCACCAGCTTCGAAATGTAAATCGCCGTCGCTTCGCCTTCGGCCGTCGGATTGGTCGCCAAAATAATTTCCTGAACCGTGTTGCCCTTCAGCCGCTCAATCAGGCTCTTGATCTTCAACTGCTCCGGGCCAATCCCTTGCAACGGAGAAAGCGCACCGCCCAGCACGTGATACATGCCGTCAAACTGCCGCGTCTTTTCCACCGCGAGAATATTCGGTGCGTCTTCCACCACACAGATGATTTGGCGGTTGCGCGAGTTGCTCGTGCAGTAGAAGCAGGGATCGGCATCGGTGATGTTGTTGCACACCGAGCATTCCCGGATATTTTCCTTTGCATCGCGAATTGCGTCGGCCAGCCCAATAGCGCGCTCGCGGTCCGCACGCAATAAATGGAATGCCAGCCGCTGCGCCGTCTTTTGCCCAATGCCCGGCAAATGCTTCAATTCGTCAATCAGCCGCGTCACCGAAGGCGCGTAGTCTGGCATGTTTCTCCTGGAATGTGCTGCAAGAGGGAATCGCGGTAAGTGCGGAGGCTAATCTTCAGAAATTTTTGCCGAGATCAAAACAGGCCGGGAATCTTCAGTCCGCCAAGGCCGGAAAAGCCGCCCGCCAGGTCCTTCACCTGCTTCGAAAGCTCTTCGTCTACTCGCCGCGTCGCTTCATTCACCGCGGCCCGAATCAAATCCTGCAGCATTTCCTGATCTTTGCTCGCGAAAACTTCAGGTTCGATGCGAATTTCCGTTAGCTGCTTTTGCCCGTTCATCCTGACGGTGACCATTCCGCCGCCTGCGCTGGCCTCGGTATGGATCTCCTGAATCTGTTTTTCCAGGCGCTCCTGCGCCGACCGGAACTGCGAAAGCATTTGTTGTAGCGCTTTGACTTCCATGGTCATTCCTCGCTACGGTGCTTGACTTCGGAAATTCGGCCACCGAACTTCTCTAACATCGCCCGCACGATCGGATCCTCTTCGAATCGTCCGCGCAAATTCGTATCGCGCGGCGGCTTCGCTTGGGCAGAATCAAGTTTAACACAGAGCCGAACCGGCTGTCCGATCACCTTGCTCACAACTGTGCGCAATCGCTCCATCGCGTCGCGCCCCTGCAACATTTCCGCGAGCGCGCGCCGGTCTGCAGGAAAAAATAACCGTATCTCGTTGCCTTCTCGTTCCCAGCGCGTCACATGCTCGATCATCGACCACAAGAATTTTTGACTCTGCAGCGCGCTCTGGATCGCCGCCAGTTGCTCCGCATCAATTCCGCTGATCGCCACCTCAGACGCGCTGCCCGTACTCGGCGTTTCAGCCGCTACCGGAGCCTCTGCAGCAACCGACGTTGGCTCTTCTTGATGAAACTCGCCATTCGTCCGCGCCGGAGGTTCCGAGCGGCGCCGTGCGGAGTACTCGCGCTCTACCGCCGGTTCCACTGCCACTGCCGCCGCGCTCATCTCTTCTCGCCGGTTGTGCCGGTGTTCCAATCGTCGGCGATGGCTTCGAATAGGTGCGAAGCGCTGCTAAACCCTCCGCCAAATCCCATTCGTGGTGCCGGTGAGGGTGCCGGCGATTCACTCGTTCGCGCATAAGGATTCATCGCCTGTCCGGAGCTTGACCAAAATTTGACCCAAAGCCGGGCGATTCAGCACCCGCCGCTGCTGCAAATGATTTTCCGCCCGGTCCAGACCGCGTCGACCCCCGCCTCAGCTCTCCCAACACATCCTCCAGCGGAGCCAGCCTCTTCGCCGTCACCAATTTCAGCAATCCCAGCTCGAGATGAACCCGCGGATCGGGCTTGCGTCGCAGATCGTCGTCCGTGACCAATGCAATTTGAAAGAAACGCGTCAAATCTTCTTCGCTGAATAGCGCCGCCTGCTTCGCCAGCCGCGCGCGCTCACTCGCCGGCGCAGCGATAAGCTCCGACTCGGCCCCGCACACTTTTGCCACTAGCAAATTCCGCAAATGCCGAATTGCTTCACGGCAGAAATGCTGCAGATTATGCCCTTCGGTGATCAGCCTGTGCACAAGCCCAAGCGCGCGTTCCGCCGATTGCTCTTGAATCGCCGTAATCAATTCATCTAAAAATTCTTCCGCCACCACGCCCAGCAACTCACGCACTTGCGCGTCGCTGATGTGATTGCCCGAATACGCGATAGCCTGCTCGAGTAGCGAAAGGGAATCGCGCAGGCTTCCTTCAGCAGCGCGCGCGATCACTGCCAGCGCGCCCGGCTCAATCTCTAGCTTCTCTTCCTTGGCGATCCGGGTCAGCGCATCGGAAATTTCAGTAAAGGAAAGCGACCGAAACTGAAAAAGCTGCGTCCGCGAACGGATCGTATCGCCCAACTTCTCAGCCTGCGTGGTCGCCAGGATAAAAATAACCTTATCCGGCGGCTCTTCCAGCGTCTTCAGCAGCGCGTTCGACGCGTCATCCGTCAGCTGATGCGCTTCGTCCAGAATCACAATCTTATAGCGCCCGCCAGCCGCTGCATAACGCACCATGTCGCGCAGCTCGCGAATTTGATCGATGCCGCGGTTCGATGCCGCGTCAATTTCCAAAACATCCAGTGAAGTTCCCGCCGCAATCTCCAGGCAAGCCGGACACTCGTTGCATGGCTCCGACGTCGGACCTTTTACGCAATTCAACGCCTTCGCCAGAATTCGCGCCGTGGTCGTTTTGCCCACCCCGCGAACCCCCGCAAATATGTACGCGTGCGCTACCCGGTCCGACCGAATCGCATTTTCAAGTGTTTGTGTAACGTGACGCTGACCCACCAAGTCGTTGAACTTTTTGGGTCGCCATTTTCTTGCAAGAACCTGATGGGCCATGTCGAAGTTTGATCCGCTGGGGTGAATTGTTCCCGCGAATCAGAGGAACTTCGGGAATTCCGCGGCGCACGAAACTTGCCCGCTACCGTTGCTCCCTTCCGGGCCTGGCGGGGTTTGCGGGGAATCGTCGCACAGAACCCGAAGTTCCACCGATGCGCAGGAAATTTCTTCACGCGAAGTGTAGCACACGCATTCGCACGCGAGCAAAATGCCCACCGCAACTCGAGCAATTATTTGGATTTAAGAATGATGCAGAAGGGAACTACTGCGAAGTCGAATGCAGCGCCGTCTCCGAACTCTTCAGCGACGCTCGCACCTGAGGTACCACATAAGCCGTTTCAATCAGCTCGTTATTCGTTCCGGCCAGAGTAGCCAGCGTTTTCCGAGCCTCTTCCGTTTGTCCCGCTTTCATTTCGGAATCCGCCAGAATCTGCATGGACATAGGATTCTCGGGATCCTGCTCCAGCTCATCGACCGCCTCTTTGTATTGACCCTTTATAAAATCCAGCGCGCCCGTCGCCGAATGGAATGACTGCTGCACAATATTGTCCCGGCTGTCTTGTGCCGCGTCGCTCAGCTTGCCCTGCGCATCCTCCACTTGATCCGCCAGGTTCACCCGCGCAGCCACATACGCGCGAGTCTGCCAAATCGTGGCCAATTCAATCGCGCGCCCTTCCTTCGAATACTTGCCCTTCTCCGTCGCCTTCTCAGCCGCATCCAAGTCCGCCATCGCTCCCGATGGTTCGGGATTGAAAAACGCCATGGCCCGATAACTTTCCGCTTCGTCGTACGTCAGGCTCTGCACATGCGATTGCTTGGCGATCGCCGTAAATTCCCTGCGCCCATTCTCAATGTCGCCCTCGCGAAAATAGGTCATCGCCCATTGCAGCCGATAGTCCATCTTTGTGCGCCGGTCGCTAGCCATCGCGATCGCTTTCAGGTATTCCGCGCGCGCCCGCTCCTCCTGCCCCATCAATGCATAAGTCGTCGCGATGCCGAGCTGCGAGCTGATGAAGTTCGGCGCGATTCGCAAAGCCGTCCGGTAATGGTCCAGCGCATCGTTAAAATCGCCCTGCATCCGCAAAATTTCGCCATAGGAATCCTGCGGATTCGGCTGACCCGGCAGCGCCGCCACATAGTCGGCCATCAGTTTTGGCGCCAGCTTCGCCTTGCCGCCCAGCGCATAGCAATAAGCCAGGTTGTTCATCGCCGGGAAATACGAAGGGTCTTCCTTGAGAATCTTCTCCAAGATAATTTCGGCGTGTTCGTAATTTTGCTGCTGCGATAGCAGCCATTCCCCGGCTAAGTTTGCGAATTGCTTGTCATTGGGGTAGCGCGCCAATAAATCGTTCATATCGGCAATGGCCGGAATGAGCTGACCGTTCTTGGTGCCATTCATCCATTCAATTTCAATCTTCTCGTCGGGTTGCGCCCTGCCGATATACATCTCTGCGAGCTTCAACTCCCGCGCTTCTTCAATGGGGTCGGTCGTGAAATAAGCCAAAGTCGCGTGCCCGAGGGCAAACCGCGGGTCGGCCTTGATCGCCTTGCGAAAAAACTCAGTGCCCACATCGATATACAGAAGCTGCTCGCAGCGCACCATTCCTTCATGGTAGTAGCGCCGTGCCTGGCTCGATGAAGTCGTAACCGGAATCGAATCGGAGGGTTCAGATTGTTTTGGTGCGGTCGTTGAAGAGTGAGAGGCGTGGCGCGTTGTCTTCTGCTGCGCCGCCTGCGTTCCCACGGCAACTCCCAAGATGCACAGCCCAGCCATAAACGCGCGACAAGAAAAAGTCATCTCATTCCCCAAGAAAATCTCGGCACTGTCCCCAACTAGTGCCCCTTCAAGGCGTATCCCACATCGAACGGCTGCTTGTCGTCGATGCGAATTACTTTCACGCCGCTGGTGATCGAGTAAACGTCCACTACTCCAATCGCTGTTGGGCTGGCCGCCACCGCCTTCACCACGTCGTCATCATGCGGCACGAAAATAATGGTATTTGCCTTGCGCGCCGAGTCCGTAAGAATTTCTTTGCCCTGGTCGACGCCCACACTCAACGTCTTCTCAATCAAGAACTTCATCCCTGGCGCGTCCGGTTGCGGAAGGACCACCGTAATCACCCGCCCGCTCGGCCAGGATTCAGTCTTACCTTTCAAAATCTTTCCAAGGTCCGCGAGGCTCAGCGCTTTGATGGGATTTGCGGGGTTCACCACCACCGCGAACTCCGTCGCCGAGGTAGCAGTAGCCAAGGTCACGAGTCCCAGAATCAAAATGAGTAGGCGTCGGCGCATGATCCTTTTGTGGTGTTATGGAATGAACCGCTGAATCCAACTTAACATTGAGGGCAATTCAAACAACGGTGAACTCGATTGTGTTGTCCTCCAAGTCAATCCCAACTGACATCGAAGGCATAAATCGAAGAAATAAAAGGGCCCTAAATTCATCGTTATTTGGGGTCGGCGGGGTCTAGGAGTGTGTTCCCAGCGGTTCGCGGGATCGCGGCTTGGCGCCTGCGGGACTATTCACAGCCGCATTGCCCTGAGCGCCGGTCTGCCCTGTGCGCTTCAAATATCGATACAAACTGGTGCGGCCAATCCCAAGTATCTGCGATGCACGAACCCGATTCCCATTGCAGGACTGCAGCACCCGTTCAATATGCGCCCGCCGAACGTCGTCGAGCGGTGAAGGTCGCCAACGTTCCGGCTCCGCCGCAGCCACTGGAGCCGCGGGAACACCACGCAGAAATTCCGGCAGATCCTGCACATCAATAAAATCTTTTAGAGTGACCACCGCCGCGCTTGAAAGCGCGCCTTCCAGCTCCCGCACATTTCCCGGCCAGTCGTATTCTCGCAGCGCGATTTGCGCACGCCGCGTGATACCCTTGATCGACTTCTTGCAAATTTCCGCGTACTTCTTCAAAAAATGGCGGACCAGCAGAGGAATATCTTCCAGCCGCTCATTCAGCGGTGGTACCTCCAAATGCAGCACGCTCAGCCGTTGATACAAATCCTCTCGGAATTTTCCTTCCTTCACTCGCTCCGCCAAATCCATATTCCCGGCGGCAATCAGACGCATGTTGACCCGGCGCACTTCGTTCGATCCGATCCGCTGAATTTCGCGGTGCTGAATCAGGCGCAGCAGCTTGGTCTGTATAGCCGGCGAGCACTCGCCAATCTCATCGAGAAAAATCGCGCCGCCTTCCGCATACTCAAAAAGTCCGGCCCGGTTCTCATTCGCTCCTGGAAACGCTCCGCGCACATGACCAAATAGCTGGCTTTCGAGTAGCACTTCGCTGAGCCCCGAGCAATCGCACACGGCGAAACGCTGTTGCGCCCCGGGACTCAATTGATGAATTGCGCGCGCCACAAATTCGCGCCCCGATCCCGGCGGCCCGCTGATCAACAAATTCACGTAATGCCGCGCCGCTTTGCGCATCCCGTCATACAGCTCGCGCATCGCCGGACTTTCCCCGAGCAGCCCGTGAAATTGAAAATTCTCAATCAACTGCCCCTCGAGCGCATACACCTGCCGCCGCTGCTCGGCCTCCTGCGCGATTTCGTCCAGCACCCGCAGCAAACGCGGCATATCGATGGGCTTGGCAACATAGTCCCACGCGCCTCGATTGATCGCTTCTACCGCCGCCTCATTGATGTAACGCGGCGCGACCAAGATCACTCGTGCGCCGGGGTCGAGCGAGCTCACCCTGTCCAGAAATTCCTGCTGCGTCGTATTGCGCAGATTCACCTCGGCCAGAATTACGCCACAAATTCCGCGCCGCACCATCTGCAACGTTTCGGTTGGGTCGTTGGTGTGGCTGGCGCTGAACCCGGCTTGCAGGAGTCGCGCGGCCATGGTATCGCCATGCGCTGCGTCAGCGTCCAGAACGCAGATGGCGATGCGCTTGCGATCAGGTGTGTGGAGACTTTTCTCTGCGGTAGCCATTGCGCCATTCCATAAGGCACGGAACGGGCCACACACAGAGAAAAGCGCTGGTACCTCCGCGAGGTCCGCGCGGAATCCCACTCAAAACGGACAAAAAAGCAGGTAAACTTCGATGAAACGACGCTTTGCCATTTTGGAATTATTCCGCGAGGTGTTTACGCTTCGGTAACTCGCACCACAACTGCCGCAATTTCAAAAATGGCGCCGTTCCATTACGGCACCCTCTGTTTCAATCCTGCACCAACTCGTAGCGCATCCGCTTTGCAGTCGCCTTTGATTTGGAAGTTTCTGCGGGTGCCCCACACGCGTTTGCGCGCCCAATGGCGCGTTGATAAATGGACCGCGTGGGCCCTGCCTTTGTCTTTGCCTTAGAAGTTCCGCCGAACAGTTTCTCGATCCTTACTACATCTCCGTGCGCCCGGTTATTCTGCGGGTGCCCCACACGCGTTTGCGCGCCCAATGGCGCGTTGATAAATGGACCGCGTGGGCCCTGCCTTTGTCTTTGCCTTAGAAGTTCCGCCGAACAGTTTCTCGATCCTTACTACATCTCCGTGCGCCCGGTTATTCTGCGGGTGCCCCACACGCGTTTGCGCGCCCAATGGCGCGTTGATAAATGGACCGCGTGGGCCCTGCCTTTGTCTTTGCCTTAGAAGTTCCGCCAAACAGTTTCTCGATCCTTACTACTTCTCCGTGCGCCCGGTTATTCTGCGGGTGCCCCACACGCCGCCTTTGCGCGTGGGCGAGGAAACCTCGACGCTACCGAGCTTCTTCGTTGCCTTTGAATTTTCCGCGAACGATCAGGCCCAATCACCCATACCGCGCTCCCGGATACAAAATATTCAAAGCGAGCACAAATAAAACTCCAAAAATCTTATCGAACAAAAACCACGCCAATATCAATCCCAAAAATCCAAATCCGCGCCGGCTGAACTCCATATACCGCAGCGCCAACCCCTCGCTAAACAGCAGCATAATCGCGTTACTCCCGTCGAGCGGTGGCACCGGAATCAAGTTGAAAAAGAACAGTAAAATATTCAGCACAAATAGAACGCTGAGGAAAGTTGCCGCCAATTCACCGCCCGGCGTCACAGCCTGAGTCACATGGGTGAATCCAGCCCTCTCTGGCTGCCGAAAAATTCCCGCCAGCATCCCAATGCGAATCCCAATCGCCGCGATAATTGCCAGAACGAAATTCGCCGAGGGTCCCGCTAGCGCCATCCACGCCGCGCGCTTCGGATATCGCTGCTGCCATTCCGGATCGTAAGGCGCGCTGGCCCACCCAATCATCCAGCCTGCGGTGAGGTAAGAAAGGATCGGCACAATCACCGTGCCAAATGGCTCCCGCTTGATGTGTGGAATTGGATTGAGGCTTACCTGCCCGCCCTGCGACGCCGTGGGATCGCCGCCAATTTTGGCAACCAGCGCATGAGCCGCTTCGTGGCACGTCGTGGAGAAAAGAAAAACGATATACCAAATCGCACCGAGTCCCAGGTTTAGCTGGTTATGCATCAGCGCAATCTATTGTGAAACTCGCTCGCGCGCAACCACTGAGGCAGTGGGGCGCCGCGCTTCGCAAAATTGGCTCCGGGGCCTGGACTCGAACCAGGATTCTAAGATCCAAAGTCTCATGTGCTACCAATTGCACCACCCCGGAGCAGGGAATTACCAGTGCACTTCGGACCCGTTGAATTCTACTATGAGAGGCGCCCTGGAGACCCGGGAAGAGGAGGTTCTGCAGGCCCTTCACCGCACAATCGACCGGCTACTTCTCTCTGCGAATCTTGGCCCACCGTTTCTTTGCTGCCATCGAAATTTTCATGCGCGCCTCCGCCGACATTGTCCGGCGTCCGCGCCTCGACGTGCCATTCGCGCCATTCAACGCGCGAATCGCCGTATCGATCGCACTCAATTTCTTTTCCAACACAATCCGCTCGCCCCTCAACAATTCGATCAGGTTTTGTGACATCCATACTCCTTTCGACCAGCGAATATAGCACGGCCGTCTCTGCGGTTGATTTGCATTTGATCCACTCGCGCAGCATCGCGACACAAATTTTCTTCTCTAATTTGCCGCTCTGCGCCGCCTTCTGCTAGGCTTCTACAGTTTCATTGCTCTGCACAACTGGAGAGGTGTCCGAGCGGTTTAAGGAGCACGCTTGGAAAGCGTGTGTTGGGGAAACTCAACCGTGGGTTCGAATCCCACCCTCTCCGCCACTCCTCTGCTTTCTGAAAACTCCTCCTCCCAACTGATCCGCGCCCTTCCCGGCTCGGTGTAAAATCCTCATGCCTCTCGATCGAACTTCAACCTCGCACATCCATTAACGAGGTTGAAAGCCGCCCGCGCTCTAGGCCAGCTTCAAGTGCGTGGCGCGAACAAAAAACCAAGGACCGCCATGACTCAACACCCTCTCGTTCAAAAAGTCCTAACCACAAAAGTGCCCGTCGCCGAACTCATCGGATTTAAGCCCATCGAAATCGAAGCCGGCCGCGCCGTCATCCTTCTCGAAGCTGGCCCGCAACACGCCAATCCAATGGGCACTCTTCACGGCGGCATTCTCTGCGATATAGCCGACGCGGCGATGGGAATGGCCTTCACCAGCACCCTGGCTCAGCACGAAACCTTCACCACCATCGAACTCCGCATCAACTATTTCCGCCCATTTTGGAGTGGCCTGCTGCGCGCCGAGGCAAAGGTGATCAATCGCGGTTCAACCACGGGTTTCGTCGAATGTGTAGTTATCGACGAAGGCAATCGCCTAATCGCCAAAGCGAGTTCGACCTGCGCCGCTCTCCACGGCGACCGCGCCAAAAATCGCTAAGAGAGCCATTCTTTGCTTTTGTCTTTGAAGTGTCTGCGGGTGCCCCATACGCCGGTTTCAGCGTGTGGGTGAGAAAACTTTTAATCTACCGAGTCACGCCGTTGGTTTTGCCCTAGAAGTTTCCAGGGCTTCGAAATTCCTATCCTCACTCCGTCGCCTTCATCCCTTTCAACGTCTCCAATCTCCGCGTCGTATCCTTCGCACCCTTCCCGCCGTTCCCTGCAGAACTAGCCGGCGAATCCCCATAAAAATTCAAAATATCCCGCCTCATCCCTTCCGAAACCCCCTGCCCAGGGTTATCCGTCAAAAGCTTCAGCAATCGCGCATACGTCTTATCCACCAGCGGATAACTCCCCGGCCGAACTTCCTTCCCGGTATCCAAATTCAGGTTGTCCAACGAAGTCGGCCCCCCATCCTTCATCCCATTCAAAATCCCCTCATATTTATCCACCGTGTCATTCACGCCGCGAAAATACCAAGCCTCCGTTTGCACCGTCGGAATCTTGATCGCCAAATCCGAAAGCGGCCCGATCTTGGGAGCTACAAAAATGAAGGCCGCGACGAGATGAGAAGGGAAGAATCCAGGTTTCTTATACAGTCCCTTCCATTGCAGCCGTGCGCTTGTATCGGCCGCCCGCGCCGAAAAAGTCCGAAACGCCTCATCGTCGGGATTCGGGGGAAATTGTTTGTGGTGCAGCACCGCTTCGCCCCGCGCGAAAGCCGGAATGAAACTCCGCACCGACGTCGCATAGCTCTGCAGCGCCCTGGACGGATGTCCAATCGCTATGTGTACCTTAAATCCATAAGTCTCCTGAAAAACGCGCTCCAAAAAATGCCGAGGCACGCGTATTCCAATCTGCCTCAGGTATTTTGAAGGCCCAAAAACCTGCTGCGGCATCTCCCCAATATCGAACGCAAATTCCGTCCGTATGTGTCCATGCGGACTCTCGTCATACGTTACGCTCGGCCCAAACTCCTGCTTCAATTTGGGGAATTCAATCGCCGTGGCCGGATTCACCACTTCCGGATGCCCTGTCGAATCACCCACGTAATGCGCCAGCGCGCCTGCCGCAAAAGCGCATTCGTCCAGCGTCCGCGCATCGCGAAAAAGCGCCGCCACAAAATCGCCCGCCCGAACGTAGTGCGTCAAATCGCTAAAAAAATGATTGCCGAAAGGATAGTAGCCCATGTCCTGAATTGCCGATCCGCCATAGGCAAAGGCATGGGCCTCGCGTAGCTGTGCCTCAGTTGCGTTAGGGAAGCGGGAAAGTAGATATGGCCGAATCGCACTGTCCCACGACAAGTCGACCAAGAATTGATGTGTCAGCACCGAGTACCCCGCACCCGGCGGAGACACAATCAGAAGCCCTGCAGTAACCAGGACGGTTGCCAGAACAATGGACCAGCGCCAATTGAAGAACTTAGACATTCCCTGTCATAAGTGGGATTACAAATCGAGGCCCCAGGGCTCACCAATCCAACTCGCCCGCGTCCCAAGATGCATCGGCACGAGCGGCCGTGCGTTTTCTCGCGTCGCGCCCGTCTCTAATCCTTACCCCAGCTTGTACCCAATCTTTCGCACAAACGACCGCCTCGTCGCTTTATGCTCGTCCTCCTCCACTCCCTTCGGCGACGACCCGTCCACCACCCCCATCACCCCGCGCCCCTGCTCCGTCTCCGCCACAATCGCCTGCACCGGGTTCGCCGTCGCGCAGAAAATCGAGCAAACCTCAAAACAATCCCGGATCCGGCTCAGCACGTTGATCGGATACGCTTGCTGCAGCATCACCACGAACACGTGCCCCGCCCCAATCGCCTCCGCATTCGCAATCGCCGCCTTCCGCAGCTCGGCGTCGTTCGACTCCACGCGAATCAGGCACGGCCCCGACGCCTCGTTAAACGCCACCGCAAACTTCGCGCCCGGCACCGTATTTACGATCACCTCGTAAATATCCTCTGCTGTCTTGATGAAGTGAGCCTGCCCTAAAATCAGGTTCGCCCCTTCAGGAATCTGCAATTGCACACTCTTCAGCTCCATCGCCGCTCCTCCGCTTAACCCCGCCCGCTAAACTCGCCTGCGCACCCACGCTCACTGGTACCCCCGGGTACCAGCCACTTTCCGTCTCACCTCTTCGTGCCGCTCCAAAGTATCCCAAAAAGTATCCATTCCGAAATCCGTCATTCATCTAACCTGTAATTCTAAGCATTAAGCTAAAGCCCTGAGAGTTATTGCCGATACAGGAACTTCACCCCGGAAATATGGGATTCAACCGACATGCCCAACCGCCAGACCCGGCTAAAATGTTCTTGCTCGGGCGACGACGAGCGAGTGGCTGATCGGAGTAACTGGATTGACTGAAGGGCAATTGGAATCGATGAACAAATCCTTTGAAATGGGAAAACGCGTAGCCCGAACGCTGTTCGGTTTCGGCCTGCTCCTGCTCGGCATGGCCCTGGTCCTAACGCCCGCGCCTGGCTGGCTCGTAGTCCTCGCCGCCCTCAGCATTCTCGCCGCCGAATTTGAATGGGCCAATGTTCTCCTCACCCACCTGCGCAATCAGGCTGGTCGCCTTCGCCAGCTATTGTTCGCTCGCTCCTAAGTACCAGTCCCATCGGCAAATTTTCTTTCTATTCATCGAACCTTCTAATTGACCCGCTTGGAGCCCTGGCCTAATCTGAACGCACGCTCACATTCATCCACCATCTCAGGCGAAAATCTCTCATGAACATATTGGAAAAAAATTGGTCAGGTAAATGGGCCCTTGTCACCGGTGCCAGTTCCGGTATTGGCAGGGAACTCGCCATCTTGCTCGCCGCCGGCGGGACAAACCTCGTCCTCACTGCCCGGCGCCGCGAACGGCTTCATGAACTAGCCGTCCATCTCCGCGCGAAACACTCCATTCGCGTCGAAATTTTCGTTGCAGATCTGAGTCAGCCCAACGCGCCCACCGCGATTTTCTATTTCACCCGCGTCAATAACATCACCATCGACCTGCTGATCAACAACGCGGGCTTCGGCTCCTACGGTCCGTTTCACCAGTCCAATCTGCGGGCTCAGCTCGAAATGATCCAGGTGAATTGCTCCGCCGTCGTTCACCTCACTCACCTTTACCTCGCTGGCATGGTCGAACGCCGTCGCGGCGACATCCTGACCCTCGGTTCGACGGCCTCATTCCAAGCTGTCCCCTACATCGCCACCTACGCCGCCACCAAAGCTTTCGATCTTTCCTTCGGCGAAGCCCTTGCCGAAGAAGTCCGTCAGTACGGCATTCGTGCCTGCGTCCTCTGCCCCGGCTCTACCCAGACGGAATTTCACGAAATCGCCGGTCATCCGCGCAAAATCCTACCCCACCAGGAAACGGCGGATAAAGTCGCGCGCATTGGCTTGGAAGCGCTGGCCCGAGGAAAGAGCCTGGTAATTTCAGGAGCTCAAAATAATGTAGGGACCGCGTTGCAGCGCCTGGTTCCGCGCCATACCGTCACCAAAGTGGCCGGCAAAATGTTCGCCCCCAAATCCCCCACCGCCCGCAGCAAAAGCGCCTAAAACACCTCAAAAAACATCGGTGTCATTCCGAACGCGAACGGCGCCGCATTCGAAGAACGCGCCGGTGAACCGCAAGGTTCACCGCATATAAATGCGCGCCGAGCGTGAGGAATCTGCTTTCTGAGGAATCCGCCGAGCATTCGCCTTCAGCGTTGCAGAGAAAAACGTCCATCCCCATAAGGCAGTGGGTATCTCTTCGACCTTCTCCTATTCCTCATCCAAATTCTGATTCTTCGCCAGCTTCTCAATCACCGACAAATCTTCCAACGTCGTCGTGTCCCCCGAGATGCCACCCTTCTGCGCCAACTCCCTCAACAATCTCCTCATAATCTTCCCGCTTCTGGTCTTGGGCAGCCCCTCCGCGAATCGTATCTCCGCCGGCCGCGCAATCGTCCCAATTGTCGACGCCACATGATCGCTCAGCGCGTCGTGCGTCGATTTCGAAGGCGTATTCCCTGCGCGCAGCGTCACAAACACCACGATCGCTTCTCCCTTAATCTCATCCGGACGAGCCACCACCGCCGCCTCTGCCACCGACGGATGACTCACCAACGCGCTCTCAATTTCCATCGAGCTCAGCCGGTGCCCGGCCACTTTAATCACGTCATCCACGCGCCCCAGCACCCAGATGTAGCCGTCCTTATCCATCTGCGCCGCGTCGCCGGTGAAATAAACGCCCGGAATCTTGCTCCAATACTCGCGCTGATATCGCTCGTCATCTCCGTAAATTGTTCGCAGCATCGACGGCCACGGCTTCTCCAGCACCAAATATCCAGTCTCTCCCGCCGGCACCGGTTGCCCCTGCATGTTCACCACGCGCGCCGCCACGCCCGGCAAAGGCCGCGTTGCCGACCCCGGCTTCATCGGCGTCGCTCCCGGCAGAGGCGAAATTTGAATCGAGCCCGTCTCGGTCTGCCACCACGTATCGACAATCGGACATCGCCTTTTGCCAATCACCTCGAAATACCACTTCCACGCTGCCGGATTAATCGGCTCGCCCACCGTTCCCAGCAATCTCAAACTGCTCAAATCGTGCTTGTCGATCCATTCCTGTCCCCAGGCCATAAACGCCCGCACCGCCGTCGCAGAGCTGTAGAGAATCGTCACCTTGTAATGCTCAACCAACTCCCAGAAACGGTCCTTCTTCGGATGATCCGGCGCACCTTCGTACATCAGCAGCGTCGCCCCATTCGCCAGCGGTCCGTAAACGATGTAGCTATGCCCGGTCACCCAGCCAATATCCGCTGTGCACCAGTAAACATCGTCATCGCGAAGGTCGAACACCAGGTTCGTGCTCCACTGGCATTGCAGCAAGTACCCCGCGCTGGTGTGCAGCACGCCCTTCGGCTTCCCGGTAGTTCCGCTCGTGTACAGAATGTAAAGCGGATGCTCTGAGTCGAAGCCTTCCGCGTCGCATTCGCGATCCGATCTCTCCATCAGTTCGTGCCACCACAAATCGCGCCCTTCCCGCCAATCCGTCTTCGCACTCGTGCGCCTCACCACAATCGACCGCTCAATCGTCGGGCACTTCTCCAGCGCCGCATCCGCCGTTTCTTTCAGCGGCACGATTTTTCCGCGCCGGTACCCGCCGTCCGCTGTAATCAATATCTTTGCTTTCGCATCGGCAATGCGGTCCGCCAGCGCCACCGCGCTGAACCCACCAAACACCACCGAATGCACCGCCCCAATCCGCGCGCACGCCAGCATCGCCACCGGCAACTCCGGAATCATCGGCATGTAGATAGCCACGCAATCCTCAGGCTTCACTTCCAGCGATAGCAGCGCATTCGCAAATTTGCAGACCTGCTCATGCAGCTCCGCGTACGTCCACTGCAGTGTCTTGCCATCTTCGGCTTCCCACAGCAGCGCAGGCTTGTTCGCATTCGTCTCCAAATGCCTATCCACGCAGTTGTAGCAAACGTTCAACTTCCCGCCGCTAAACCATTTCGCATGCGGCGGATCCCACTCAAGCACGCTCTTCGGCGGCTCAAACCACGCCAGCATCCGCGCCTGGTCCGCCCAAAATACTTCCGGATTCTCCGCCGCGCGCTTGCACAACTCGTCATACTCTTCCAGCGAACGCACCTTGGCGTGCTTTGCGAATTCCTCCGGTGGCGGAATGGGTTTTTCATCCAGAACGTGCGGATCAAACTCTTGCATGGTTTTCTCCGATGGGCCGAACCTCTTCACCTCTGAGGCACTGAACGGCAGACCTAAATTAAGTGAAGCACCGCAATGTGGTCAAGCCGTGATCTTCGCGCGCGCCGGCCGTCCGCGGCCCCCAAAGTGTTCACGCAACTTATAGCAGTCGCATGGGTTATAGATAATGGAACTTTCGTGCGCTCTCTGCGCAATATGTAACGTGAACCTGTAGAGATCGTCGAACCCTTATACATGAGCGGGATGTTAAGACACTCGGATGACGATCTCCTCCGGCGTATTGCGGCCGGTGACGCCGACGCTTTCTCTGAGTTTTACGAGCAGTGGCAGGCGCGCATTTATCGTTTCGCGCTGCACATGAGCGGCAGCCACTCCATGGCCGAGGACATTAGCCAGGAAACTTTCATGAACTTGATCTCAGCCGCCAAAAATTTCGACTCAAGCCTCGGCGCCGCTTCCAGCTATCTGTTCGGCATTGCCCGCAATCAAGTGAGGCGCCGCTTCGATCAGGACCGCAACCTTGTCCCGCTCGCCGAGACCGACCTTGAAAGCTCCAATGGCGATCTATCGCACCGTCGCAACGGCAACCATTCACTTCCGTCCGCGAACACCGTCGTCATGCCCATCGATTTCAGCCGTAAAGAAGCACTCGAAAGCATCCGCCACGCGCTGGTGACCTTACCCGCGCATTATCGCGAAGTGGTCGCACTGTGCGACCTGCAAGAGATGAGCTACGAGCAAGCCGCCGCCACGCTCGATTGTGCGATCGGCACAGTTCGGTCCCGGCTGCATCGGGCTCGAGCGCTTCTGGCAGCCAAGCTTGGCGACCTACGGTCGACCGAAACGAAGGCCGCGGTTGGTGGCTCTAGAAATTAAGAATGAAGAAGGGAAATGAGAGGCGCGTCGTGAACTGTGCGCAATTTCAAGAAGTAGTGGACGAGCTGGTCAGAGGGCAGCTGCCGGTCGGGGGCGTTGGCAGAGTCGCTCGCGCGCATGCCGATGCCTGCGCCGATTGCGACAAGCTACTCGCCGATGCGCAGCAGCTCAATAGCTCCCTGCTGGCGCTAGCCTCGGCCGATCGCGACGCGCAAATGCCCGCCCATTCCAAAGTCGAATTAGTGGACGCCTTCCACAAGCAGCACACGCACAAGCGCGCAATGCCTAGCCTGCAAACCCGCTGGTTCGCCGCCATCGGCCTAGCTGCTGCCTTGTTAATGGGCATCGTGCTTTATCACTTCGGCGCTTTTAGCGGCGTTCAGAATCCCTGGGCCAAAAAGTCCGCGCCCGCGGTTCAGCAGCAGTCGGCGCAGGATGCCTCCGTCACAGCCGACGACTCCTCTTCCGCCGACGCCGAGAATGTCACCGCATTTGTCGATTTGCCCTTTGCCGATCCTTGGGCCCCGGATGATGACGAAGCCGTACTACGTGTCAACGTCCCGCAATCGACTCTGGCCGCCTACGGTTTGCCCGTCGCTGAGCCAAATCGCGACGATCAAGTTACCGCCGAATTCATCGTTGGCGAAGACGGGGTGCCGCGCGCTGTTCGTCTTGTGAAGTAGCGGTAGCCGCGCAAAGTTTCTAAGTAGTCGGAAGTTTAATTCGCACCATAGAAGTTCCAATACGTGGAGGAAAGGCGATGGGAACGAAAATGAGTAATAAGTGGAAAGGCGCGTTGTTGGCCGGCGCACTGAGCCTGTTCTTGGCTGGCGCGGCCCAGGTTGCGATTGGTCAGGATGGACCGCCGCCCCCGCCGGAGGGTGGGTTCGGCGACATCGTAGGCGTGGAGATGGGACACCCAGGTCACGTCGTTAAGGGCGCCCCGTTCTCCGGTCAAACTACCGTGGAGACCGTGGAAACCCTCGCCGATGGGACGCACATCGACCGGAAAATGTCCGGCAGCGTATCTCGCGACAGTCAGGGACGTACCCGCCGCGAGATGACCATGCCGTTTGGACCGGCAGCCGAAGCCGGCCAATCCGGGCAGGCCACCCACAGCTTTGTGATGATTCAGGATCCAGTGGCGGGGAAGCACTTCATCCTTGAGCCAGACAAGAAAGTTGCTCGCGAGATGCGCGCCGGCAAGCATGGATTCCACGGCGAAGCTTTTGCGGGCGGTCCCGGCGGACCTGGTGGCCCTGGTGGGCATGGGAAGAACAACGAGAACACCACCACGGAATCACTCGGCACCCAGACCATCGACGGCGTGAGCGTCACTGGCACCAAAACCGTTCACACCATTCCTGCGGGCCAGATGGGTAACGACAAGCCGCTACAGATCGTCACTGAGCGCTGGTATTCGCCCGCGTTGCAGGTGAACGTAAAGACCGTTCGCACCGATCCGTTCCACGGCACAACCACTTATCAGCTCACCAACATTAGCCATGACGAGCCGGCCTCAACTCTCTTCACCGTGCCGGCCGACTACACCATAAAGCAGGGCCCGATGCGTAATCATCAGGCTCCTGCCGCTCCAGCGGAACCTGCTCCGCAGGAGCAACAGTAAGACCCGCCGTGCGATGTAGCTGAACCCCTCCATCGCATAGCGCGTCGGGCGGACGAGATTTGCACCTCTCGTCCGCCCTTTCCTTTTTGGGCTGAGGAACTTGTCTTTGAAGTGTCTGCGGGCGCCCCGGTGCCCCATACGCGGTCTATGCGTGGCCTCCCCAATCAAATAAAAAACACGGTGTCATTCCGAGCCCGATCGGCGCCCTTTGCCGAGGGCGAGGAATCTGCTTTCTGAGGAATCCGCCCCCCAGTTGGCATCAATCCACGCGCCTTACTCCGCCTCCCCCGCCGCATGCAACAAAATCGTCACCGGCGCCACATGATCGGGCTTCACATACCGGTTCACCAAAAACCTCTTCCCATCCCTCGTCACGTCATACGAAAAAATATCCGTCGAAGAAATCGCCGCGCGCCCATGCATCTGAAACAGCGGCTCAGGCTGCCCGCTGCTGAAACTCGCCCCGCCATTTACCGGCACCGCCATCAACATCCCGCTCGCCGAAATATAAAAAATCTCTTTCCCGTCCCCCCGCCAACGCGGCTCCGTCCCGCCGCCGCGCGAGACTTGCCATTTTCCAACCGCCCCTGGAAATGAGCTGACGTACACCTCCCACGCGCCCGATTCATCCGAAGCATAAACGACCCATTTACCATCAGCGGATATCTGCCCGTTGGTCTCGCTGGCTTTGTCATTGGGAAAGAGCGGTTTTGCTTCTCCCGCCATCGATACCGTCATAAGTAAAGAGCGAAATGGCGCCTGATTCACATAAAGAAGCTGCTGGCCATCCGCAGACCATGAGTTCGGGAGATCGTCGTCAAAAGCCGTATCAGTTCGAAGAAGCGTTTTCTCCTTCTCCAGTCCACTCGCTGGTTTGAGAAAGATCGTCGATGCATTTTCGCTCAGCGAACGGTAAGCAACCATGCCGCCATCGTGTGACCAGATGGCATTCGTTTCTTCGCTCGGATCAAATGTGAAACGTGTGTTGTCCGAGCCGTTGGCATTTTCCAGCCAGATATCCACGTTGCTGGCCTTCAGATCGGAGATGTCCACCGCAACCCGCTGCGCGTCGGGCGATAAAGTCGGATTCGCGATGATTGCGGATTCACCAATCCGCCCCAGCACCTTACCCGCGCGATCCTCCCAGGTCAGTACCGACAATGCTGCGCCAACGCCAGTGTTGTAGATCACCGTTCCGTTGAAAGAGACGGCGAGAGCGGTCCAGATCGTCGAAGGTTGGTAACCCACGGCGCTCGCGATGGGTCTGCCATTGCCTGAAACCTGACCTGTGGCGGGATCGAAATTCACCGCGACCAAATCCTTCTGGTCCCCCGCGTAATAAAGGTGCCCGGAATCGTAGCCAAAACTGGAATGACAAAAAACCACCAGCTTTTGCGCTGCCCCATCGATTGAGCCGAAATAAATACCGCTAATCTTATCGTTCTTGTCGTTGGCGAAATTGCCGGCCCAGTAGAGAAAGTGTTTGCCGTCAGGAAGAAAAAGCGGCCACCGGTGTGTCTCTTGCCCTTGGTTCGTGGATATGAGTTTCTGTGTCAGATCACCCGCCCCGCTGCCATCGGGATTGATCCGCCGGATGCCACTGCTGGGATCTGGGGCGTAGATGATCACATTTTTGCCCCAACTCCCACCACGCCCCGCGAACGCATTAGCTAGGATTTGTGCCGCGCCACCCGCCACCGCCGCCTTCTGTAATTTTCCATTAGCAAAAAATCCGAGAAAAGCGGCGTCAGGCGACCAGAATGGATAACTCGCACCTTCCGTGCCTGGCAAAGCTTTCGCGTTGGGCGAGTCGATGCGCTGCAAATAAATCACCGGCAGCCCCGTGTTTTCCTCCGGTGACACAAATGCCAGCGTCGACCCGTCCGGCGAAAGGGCCATCTGGCTGATGCTCATTCCCTCCGACCCCGCCAGAGAAAATTGCATGCGAGCCTTTGGCTCGGAAGGTCGCGCGATCAGCCACGTCACCGCTGCAACCGCCACCATCGCCAGTCCAACACCTGCCCATCGCAACCAGCGCATTCTCGCCGGCGCAGCCGCGTTCACCGCCCGCGCCGCCGCACTCGTGTCGCTTCCCGATAGCGCACTCAACGCGAAAGAAAGATCGCGCGCCGATTGAAATCGCTCCTCCGGTCGCTTCTCCAGACAGCGCCGCACGATGCGATCCAGCGTCACCGACACAGTGCGTACCGACCCCGACAGCTCTGGCGGTTCATCCTTCAAAACCGCAGTCATCGTTTCGGCCGTCGTGTCGCGCCGAAAAGCACGTACGCCCGAAAGCATTTCGTACAGCACCGCGCCAAAGGCGAAAATATCTGTCCGCGCGTCGACGGCTTCTCCGCGCACTTGCTCCGGCGCCATGTAACTCGCCGTTCCTACCACTACGCCTACCGCCGTGCGCGAACTGGTCCGAGTCACATCGCTCGTCGCTTGATTGACTTGATTCT
The DNA here is from genome assembly GCA_963757885.1 of uncultured Acidobacteriota bacterium. Lineage (GTDB taxonomy): Bacteria > Acidobacteriota > Terriglobia > Acidiferrales > UBA7541 > Palsa-147. The sequence goes on from CAVWSS010000002.1 coordinate 654,769, forward strand.
CAGGCTGAGCCAGCTTGGCCAAACCAAAATCCAGAATCTTGGCTCGTCCATCTTTGGTAAGGAAAATGTTTTCGGGCTTCAGGTCCCGGTGAACGATTCCTTTTTCGTGCGCCGCCGCCAGTCCTTGCGCAATCTGCACTCCGTAGTCGATCGTCTTTCGTAGCGGCAGCGCCCCACGCTCGAGCGCCGTCCGCAAACTTTCCCCCTCCAGCAGCTCGGAGACGATATAAGGCGCGCCGTTTTGCTCCCCGATGTCATGGATCGCCAGAATGTTGGGGTGATTGAGCGCGGCCACCGCCCGCGCTTCTTGCTCGAACCGGTTCAGCCGCTCGCTTTGTCCCGCGAACGACTCCAGAACCACTTTTACCGCAACGTCACGCCCAAGCCGCGCGTCCCTGGCGCGATACACCTCGCCCATACCGCCCGCACCCAGCAGCGCTTGAATTTCATACGGCCCCAGTTTTGTCCCTGCCGCCAGACTCATAAGCCGCGAATTATAGCCCGGCGGCGCGTTGGTTTTGCTTTAGAAGTTCTGCGGCTTACTTCACGACTGCGTCGCACCCTTCGCCCTAAAAATTCCGGTAAAGTTTTGCCGGTATTGAAGGAAAACCAGAACCCAAAGCACGGAGGCAACCAGAGCCGGAGCAATGGTCGCCGGGGAAAGCGTCAGATGAAACGCAAGAATGTTGTACAGCTCCGCCGCCAACATGGTCAGCGCAAGTGGCACAAAGTAGCCCGAAAGCAACAAGAGCCCACCAAGCACCTGAATGGCGAAGAAGAACGCGGCAAAATGCGACTGGCTGACCGACACAAGAAACTGAAGAGTGAGCGGATTCGTCGGCGGCGGCTGGTGAATGAAGTTGAGAAATCCATTCAGCCCAAAGATCGTAAAGGTCAGCCCTAGCAGGTAGCGTGCAATGATCGAAATAATCTTCATGCATGTTCTCCTTGGTTGGTCTGCGCCTGCGTCTGCACGGCGCGAAGATGCGGTGCAAGAAACTCGTTCCGGTCACGCCCTTGGTTCAAGGCTCCGGTTCCCCCTGCGGTCAGGAAAGTCGCATCCGTCACACCTAAGAATCCAAATACGGAAGGCAGATACGGCTCCACGAAATTAAACGACGCCATCTGCGTGTGCGTGTCGTATATCCCGCCCGTCGCCACGATGAACGTCGCCTTCTTGCCGGTAATCAGGCCCTTCGGCTTTCCGTTCGCGTAGGAAAAGGTCCGGCCAACACGCGCAATCTGGTCGATCCACAGCTTGAGCACCGACGGCACGCTAAAATTGTGCATAGGCACTCCGATGACGTACTCATCGGCCTGCTCCAGTTCGGCAAGCAGGGAATCGGAGAGCTTAAGGAGCTCCTTCTGCTGCGCAGTGCGAGCCTCTTCCGGCGTAACGGCGCCGACCCATTCCGCCGTGATCGGCGGTATGACCGTCGCGTTGAGGTCCCGGTCAATGACCCTTCCATCTGGGTGCGAAGCCTTCCATTGCGAAACGAATGCAGCGGATAGTTCCCACGAGACCGACCGGTCGTAGGCCGGGCTGGAATCAATATGAAGTAGCGTTGCCATAGAAAAGTCCTCCTCCTACGCGACATCTGATGTGTACTAGACATTTGTCGATTCAAATAAATCGACAATTGTCGCTTTAGCATCGAATGATGGATTGGGAAGAGGTAGTATTAAAGAAGACTGAACATGGTCCAAGCGCTACAATCCGCCGCCGAGGTCACTGATCCCCGGGTTCTTCGCACCCGCCGCATGCTGATGGATTCATTGGTTAGATTGTTGACTAGGAAGGAGTTCGCCGATATCTCCGTGCAGGAGATCGCGGACGAGGCCACCCTGAACCGGGCCACTTTCTACCTCCACTATCCGGACAAGGATGCGCTCCTGCAGGCCATGACCGGGGCTCGATTCCGCGACCTGATGGAACGACGCGGCATCACCTTTGCCGACTGCCATGGAGCGCTACGCGCCATTGCCCTCGGCGTTTGCGACTACCTCGCTGAGAACACAAGCTGCCCCAGTCAGTTAGCCCGGATACCGCTCGAAAACTCGATCATTCCAGTCGTCGAAGGTATGCTCAAGGAAGGCATTTCCCGCCACGGGCTGGCGCCCGATGCCGACTCGGCACTCTTGGCGACCACTGCGGCCTGGGCAGTCTTCGGCGCCGCGCGCAGCTGGTTTCAGACTCCCGACCGCATCCCCGCCGAGCAAATGGCCGCTAAGATTGAAGCGATGGTCGCGCCGGTCCTTCTCAGCGCCAACCACTAGCCGAACCCGGTCACTTTACCCCGAGCATCGCCTGACCGAGGTGATAAGACAGGTGATTCGTGCGGCTCAGCAAAATGGCGAAGCGATTACGCGAAGGATCTTTTGCGAAATCCTCCGCCGACACGGCAGAATGCCTTTGCAGCCAGTCGGACTCTGACATTTTTTCGAAGCCCTTCGACAATTCACTGTTTACGCTCTTCCATGCTTGCCGCACCTGTTCCTGCGAAGGAATGTCGGCTCGCGACTTGTCCGGTTTAGAGACGAACGCTGCATCAAACTCAGGATGAAGTCGCTCTCCGAGTGCCAATAACGGCAGCATCGCGTCGTGTACCGCGGTCAGATGTCCCCACAAGTAAATCAGCCTGTTCCTGCCAGGCGCTATTTCGCGCACAACCTCGTCGGGCGAGAGACCTCCAAAAAGCTTGTCTGCCCGATCGAGTTGGGTCTTCCATGCTTTTAGCGCCACAACCACGTAAGAATTTTCGTTTCCCATGATTCCATCTCCTGTCTTGCAAGTATCTGTAACCACCGCCCCTAGGGCTCAGCTTAAGCCGCCGAGGCCTTCCCTCGATACGCAGGCGCAAAAACATCTTGCACAAACATTTCAAACGAAGTCGCTGTGCTGTTCTCCCGCGAACGCCGCTCCTGCGCAGCCAGCACTCCTGCGTTGATAGCGCTGAACATCTCGATGTACACCGCGGCTTTCTGCTGCGACATCCCCATTTGCTCTAATAGCTGCTGCATTCGGCCATACGAAAACTGCTCGTAACGCAGCTCCGGCCTGCCGATGCCGCGCGCGATCGCCGCGGTAACTTCCGCCATCGAAAGGTCGCGCTCACCAAGCAACTCGCGCGCTTCTTTGCCGGAAAAATCCAGCTTCAGCATCCGCTGCGCGGCATAGTTGCCCACGTCGGGCGTTGCGATCATGGGCAGCTTCAGGTTGGGTATCAGCGCATGTCCGAACGCTCCGGTATTCTGAATCATGCCGATCGCCGCCAGATTGTTCTCCATGAAATACGCCGCGCGAATGTGCAGTACGTTCAAGCCGCTGATCGCGTTCAGTTTTTCCTCCGCGGAGTGCACCCCCGTCACCGGCCCCGTCCCTTTCGGCACGTGCGCGCCGTAGCTGCTTAAGTTCACCGCGTACGGCAGGCCGGACTCCCTCACCGCTTTCGCAATCGCATCGCTCTCTCGCTCCTGTTGTTCCCGGGAAGTTATCGGCGGCAGCAACAAGTACGCCGCGCCCGCACCGCTGAAAGCTCTGGTAAGCGCAGTCGAATCGTTTATCTCGGCCGTGAACGCCTCCGCGCCTTTGCGCACAAAGCGCTGCAGTCGCCCCGCGTCGCGCCCAACCACGCGCACCTTCTTGCCTTTCGCCAGCAGGGAATCGGCGACGATCGATCCGGTATTACCGCTTGCCCCCAAAATCACGTGGATCACATTTGTGGCATTCGTTGCAGCAGCGCTCTTGTCTTTAAGGTTACTCATATTCATTTTCTCCCTTCCCTCTTTCTCTTTTACATAATTGTGATAGTTATACGCACATATCTAATCAAAAACAAGATTACTATGTCCCTCGACGGATCTCACCCACTACGTCAGCGAGGGTGATTCGATCGAGTGCATCCTCGAAGCTCTTTTGTGCTTTCTTTAGGACCGAAGACATCGACCCCTTAATGTTGCGGCTGATCGGGCACCTCTTCTCCACCGGATACCTGTGAACCGCGAATGTCGGAGGTGCCTCGCTGGCGCGATAGATGTCTAAAAGTGTTATTCGCCCGGGGGAACGTGTGAGCGTGCTAGCTCCGTTCTTGCCGCGAGTTGTGGCGATCAAGCCAGCCTTGGAGAGTTTTGAGAGCGATTTCCTTACGAAAGTGGGGTCCGCGTTCACGCTTTCAGAGAGGATGGTCGAGGAGAGTTGTTTGCCGCGGAAAAAACCAAGCGCTGCCATAATGTGCGCTGCAACCGTAAACTGTACGCTCGTCGCCGGCATCGAACCTCCCTATGGCATATGTGATGTGTAACAGCACAATTTGGATTCGCCCGTTTTTAATATAAATCAGGCGGGGTGGCGTACTCTTCCGCACAGCCCGAGGTGTTTTGCTTCTATGTGCCGCACTCTTCCCTTGGTTTGGGAAGGGTGCGGGGTTTTGCTTTACCTATCACACGCCGTCTTTGCGTGGTCTCTCCACCAAATGGAGCAGGGCAGTCGGCCCTCGTTCGCTCGAACCAAATGTACCGGTCGTACCATTGGCATCATCGGCGCTGTTCTTCAAACTGGATCAAATTCCTAGGAGACGCCGCCGTGATGCGAAAACCAGCGACGATACTGGCGATGGGAATGCTGACGATGGCGCTCGCGAGCAGTGCCGCCGCCCAAAACATGGCTTCTGCGGGGACGAGCGACGCGACTATCCAATCACAAAACGGCCAATCACAAAGCGAAGTTTCACAGGACGTCCAGCCGACGTCGCTAGGCGATCTGGCGCGTCAGGTCAGAGTCCACAAGCAGAGTGAGTCCAAGACAATAGAAGTCATTGACGACGAGAGCCTGCCGACGGGTGGACAGGGAATCAGCATTGTCGGGTCGGGCGTGAGCGGACGCGAAAACAGCGTTGTTGGAAGGATTTGAAGGCCCAGGGGCTCCGCCGGCCAGTCCTCCGGAACGGGACGGATGACCCTGCTCGATTTTTGGGCATCGTGGTGCGGGCCGTGCCGCGAGTCGGTTCCTGACTTGAAAGCACTTCAACGAACCTACGGCGGCGATCAACTGGAAGTGATCAGCGTCGATGAAGACAAAAACGAGAATGTCGGGCACAAGCTACGCCTCCGAGCACGGGATGAACTGGGAACTACAATTCGACTCGATTGGCGCGACGGCTCGGCGGCACAATGTGAGCGCGTTCCCGACATTCATTCTGGTGGACGGCAACGGCCGCGAAGTACAGCGATTCGTGGCCACGGATCCAAGCCGGCCGCTTGCCAGCCGTATCGGGCCTTACCTCGAGCACGCCCGAAAAACGAGCCTCTAAGCAGCCGTGATTTCGGCTTTTCTACGCGATCACCCAGGTAATACCCGAGTACAGATGGAACGGTCCTCGAAACCACGACTTCAAAATCAGAAACTTTCCCTCTGTCCCAATATTCTCCTATTCTTCGAACCGAGCGATTGAGCAAGTAGTGAAGTCGAAGCGGCGGCGAGTCAAAAGGACACGGCCTCGCCTGCGTTGCCAGACGCCCAAACAGCTCGAAGTTGTTTAGCGACGTGCGTTGTTATGAGGTGCGACGATCTGAGTCAATACGTCCGGCTGATCAGATTCGCGTTCGAGTATTGGATATTTTGCGCCGCCGTGATAGTTAAGCTTCGCAGTTAACGTGAACTCGCCATTCAAGAGCTGAAATTCCAGCGCCGAGCCGTTTTTGGTGTCAGCGACCGCCGATTCGATCACCGGTATGGAAAAATCGCGTCCATTCACGGCGATGATTTTCATCCCGGGCACGACGTCCGCATTGTAGCCGGCCATTCCCGGAGCTGAATCCATCACTGTGCCGTCATCATTGACCAGCAAGCCAATTGAATAGCGTAAATCCGTGAAATCCGACTTTTCCCAGATCGGCCACAGCAGGTCAGTTTTGCGCGTTTCCTGCAGGTACTCGATGAGTTCCGGCTTTTCGGATTGGTAAGCAAGTTTCCAGCCGCTTTTGTGAATGCCGTCGAGCGGAGCCTCGGGGTTGGTTGAATCGAGATGGCTCCTGAAAAATGCCGCCCAATCATAAGATTGAACCGCATTCATACCGGCGATCACGTCGTCGGAAGTGTATGGCTTGGGGCGCTGGCCGTTCACTGCCGCGAAGAAAGTGTGGCAGAAATCGTCAAGTGATTTTTCTCCTTTAGATTGTTCGCGAATGATCATATCGGCTTCGAGCCACATCAAGCCGCCTTCAGGATAAAAGTCCGTAGCCCGGCGCGCCGCCGACCAGGCTGTTGGCGCGTTGAATAGGAGTTGGGCGCCCGTGGTGATGTCCTGCAGTGAGCGCCAGGTCCGTCCGGGGTGCGTGGACATTTGCGCCGCATCGATGGCTAGATTCTCGCGAAACTGACCTTCAGTCCAAAGTCCGCTCCGAGCGGCGAGAACGTTGCCGTAGTAGTCGGTCAAGCCTTCGTAAACCCAGAGCAAGGTTCCGTCAACCGGGTCCAAATAGGACGGATTATCCAGATGGAACGGCGGGCGGTATTTGCCATTCCACGAGTGAATATATTCGTGAGGAATTAAAGCTCCAGAAGTGGCCATTACCCGTGGGTCGATGAAGCCCGTTTCGATAAGGCGATTATCGCTAGCCCGAAAATGCTCCACGGTGTAGTGATCGGTTTCATCGCCCAGAGTTATGAGTAAATGGTAGCGATCGTACCGCGCGCCATTGAAAAGCGTTGTAGCCTCCGCAACTAGATGCACAAACTCATTTTTCTGTTCGGGGGTGATTTTCAGTGCGTCGGCGCTGTCGGCAATTACATCCAGTTGAACCGGATGATCGCCCCCTAGCGGGAAAGTTTCGAAATATTGGCCGGCCAGGACGGGCGAGTCGATCAGCGTCTTGATAGAAACAGACTTAAAGTGCAGCTCGTCGCCTTCCGTTTTCTCCACCTCGAGTGGCGTGCCGTACTGCCATCCTGAAGGAAGTTTCAGTGAAGCCCGCACCATTTCCTGATCGGTGGTAGTTGCCGTTGATTCGAGGGCGATTAAGTTCCAGTTGAGAACAAGCTCGTGTTGCGAAGAGCAGATTGCAGGAGTAAAGCCGGAGCCTTCAATCTCGCAGGCAAAGTCGAGGTCCGCTTCCAAGTGACTGGAACCAGAGGGAACGTTGAGATGGAAGAGGAATGGATCGAGCGCGTCACGGGTCCACGGTAACTGCTTGTCATTCGCGGAAAAAACTAAACGAATAATCTGATTGATCGGACCAGTCGGGGCGTGCTCACCGGGAACCCACTTGGTATAAGAGATTGCTGTTGGACCGGCTGAGACTGGGAAGACAAGATGAGCATGCAACAGACCAACGGGTGCTTTTGTGGCATCGACCTGAAGAAGAACTGGTTCGGACTGCTGTGCCGACTTCTGTGCCCGGACTGGCGAGACGCCGCCTAGAAATAAAGCGGCGAAGAATAGCGCGGCGAAAATCTCTGCAAGCGTAGTTCGATTCATTGGGCCCTTTCCTGATTGATACTTTGAAGCGCCGAGTCTACTACCATTGGCTTGGCGCACGCCCCACTTACGTGCTTACCGAAATTATTTCCAACCGTCCGGCCGCTAGCTCCCAGGGTGTTTTGCTTCTATGCGTGCCGATCACACGCTGTCTCTGCGTGGTCTCCCCATCAAATAAAAAGTACGGTGTCATTCCGAGCCCGATCGGCGCCGCGTTCGAAGAACGCGCCCGTGAACCGCGTCGCGTCCGACGGGACACTCATAAGAAGAGGTTCCGCATATAGACGGGCGCCGAGGGCGAGGAATCTGCTTTTTGAGGAACCCGCCCGGCACCCGCCTTCCTGTGGTGGGCGCTGCATTCTTGAACGCGTCATCGCCGCAAGCCGCGCAACTTGACCTGAGTCGTGGTGGGTATTACATTCCCCCAGTTAGCCGACTTCGAAATTTCGGTGAGGCCCCGATGTTCTCGAAATTTCGATGTCAAGAAAATCGCCCCGGGGGGACATGTGAAGAGACTTCTTCCAGTAATCCTATTGTTGAGTTTGTTGAGTTGTGCGTTATGGGCCCAGAAACAGGCCGCGGACCCGATCACTGTTGAAGATATCAAGGCCCATATGTTCTTTTTGGCCGCCGACGAAATGGCTGGACGCGATGCCACCAGCTCCGAGGGCCGGATCGCCGCGAATTACATCGCTTCCGAGTTTATGAGCTTGGGCCTGAAGCCGGTGGGCGACAACGAAACGTATTTTCAGAATTTCGACATGACCATCGGCCCGATGGATCCCTCCGAAACTTCGCTGAAGGTAAAGATCGGGCCCAGCGAAAAGACCTACGCCCTTGGCCACGACTTTATGTGGGCGCGACAGAGCGCCCACCCAACCCAGGTTTCTGCTCCTCTGGTGTTCGCCGGCTATGGAATCAATGCACCGGAATATGGATACAACGATTTTTCGGGTATCGATGTGCGCGGAAAAGTCGTCATGGTCTTAAATCGCGAACCCCAAGCGAATGACCCGAACTCGAAATTCAAAGGACGCTGGGATACGGTTCACTCGTACGCCTGGGACAAAATCGAAGAGGTGCGCAAGGCCGGAGCCGTGGGACTTCTGATCATTACCGATAAAGTTCCCCGCCGCAAACAGCGTATCGCCAGCGCGATTCCCAATTATCTCGCCGGTCCCGCTCCTGAATACGCATTGTCCGGTTCACTTTGGGATTTGCCGATCTTCAGTATCACTCCGGACGTCGCCAACGAAATCCTGGCCAGCGCGGGAAAGACGGTCGAGTCGGCTCAAAGTGCCATCGACGCGACCGGAACGCCAGCTTCCTTTGACTTAACCAACGTCACAGTTTCAATGTCCAAGGGATTCAAGAATCTCGAAGTGCGAAAAGCACGAAACGTCGTCGGCTTGCTCGAAGGTTCCGACCCTCAGTTAAAAAATGAAGTAGTCGTCGTAACCGGACATTACGATCACGTGGGAGTCGTATCGGGACGCATTTATCGCGGGGCAGACGACAATGCTTCCGGAGCGATCGGTGTGATCGAGATCGCGAAAGCCTTATGCGCTCAGTCCAAGAGGCCAAAACGCAGCGTCCTTTTCATAACGTGGGATGCCGAAGAGCGTGGACTTCTCGGTGCATTTTATTACGTCGATCACCCCATCATTCCTTTAAAGGATACAGTTGCGAATTTAAATATGGATATGATCGGCCGTGACGAAGTTTCCTCCAACTGGCCCACTCCCGCGGATGGCAACCACAATATGGTCAATGTGGTCGGCACGCTTTACAACCCGGACATCAAGCAGGTGATCGAGACCGAGAATCGCGGAATTGGCCTCAAGTTGGACTACAAAACTGACACGGTCGATCCCGAGTCGTGGTTTGCACGAAGCGACCACTTCTGTTTTGCGATGCACGGCGTACCGATGGTCTTGTTCAATACCGGCGAACAGGCCGACTATCACACCGAAAATGACACTTGGGATCGTATTAACTATCCCAAAATGGAAAAAATAGTCCGGCTGATCTACCTCTCCAGCCTCGAAATCGCTAATTCAGATCAGCGGCCAAAATTCACTCCTTAAAAATCCTTTAAAAATATTGAACGCGTTAGCATCCGTCAGGATTGACAGTATCGAGATCGTGCAAAGTTCCATAAAACAAAGCTCCAGTAAACATCTGCCCGACCCGGGGGAATAAAATGAAAAAATTGTGGATGTGCACTCTAATTTTGATTTGCACTGCCTCGCTCGCATTGACCGTCATCGCCGGCCCGGATACGTCGGATACGCCCAGCGATGCCGCGAATACGATTCGCACCCAACGCATTAAGGCCCAGATGTATTTTCTCTCCGCGGACGCTCTCGGTGGCCGTGATTCGGGTAGCCACGAAGGACGAATCGCGGCGAATTACATTGCCGCCGACTTCATGCGCCTCGGTCTGAAACCGGTCGGCGACAACGGCACCTACTTCCAGAATTTCGATCTCGTGAAGGCCAGCCTCGATAATGAAAATACGACACTGAAGTCCTCAATTCGCGGAGTGCAGCGAACATTTCAAATCGACCATGATTTCTTTTATTTCTATACCGAAGGTAACCGTTCGATGGAAGCCACCGGGCCGCTGGAATTTCTAGGCTATGGGGTCAACGCTCCTGAGTACGGCTACAACGACTTTGCTGGGGTCGATCTCCACGGAAAAATCGCACTCACTTTGGCCCGCGAGCCACAAGCGAACGATCCCAACTCCAAATTCAAAGGAAAATGGGACACCATCCATTCCTATTTTTGGCTGAAGGCGGAGCAAGCACGAAAGGCCGGGGCCACCGCGCTGCTCATGGTCAGAGAAAAGGGCGAGCGGCGTCCACAGCGCATACCCAGCGCCCCGACCGATGAAGAAGCCGGCCCGTGGACACACGATGCACTCGCAGGCGATTTGTGGGACCTTCCCGTTTTCGAAATTACCCCGGAAGTGGCCAACGAATTACTTGCTCCCTCCGGAAAAACGGTCGAATCCTTGCAGGAGTCGATCGATAGCACACTTCAGCCGCAATCGTTTCAGGTGCCCGACGTCTCCGTCTCGGCCCGAAAAGCCTTGAAAAACTATCGTGTCATCCACACCCGCAATGTGGTCGGGCTTCTCGAAGGCTCGGATCCGAATCTGAAGGACGAAGCGGCCGTTGTGAGTGCTCATTACGATCACGTCGGCACGCAAGGCGGACGCATTTTTCACGGCGCGGATGACAATGCCTCCGGCGTGATCGCCGTGATGGACGTCGCCGAAGCATTTGTCGAAGGCCACCTAAAACCAAAGCGAAGCGTCTTGTTCATCGCTTATGAAGCGGAAGAGCGCGCTCTGCTCGGCTCCGGCTATTACATCGAGCATCCGATTGTGCCGCTGGAAAAAACCGTCGCGAATATCAATATGGATATGATCGGCCGCGATGAATCGTCCACCACTTGGAACACCACCGCCGATCAGAACCGCGACAGCGTGAATATTGTCGGCTCTCTCTATAGCCCCGACCTTCGCAAGATGATCGAAGCGTCAAATCAGAAAATCGGATTAAGGCTCGATTACAAGACGGACAAGAACGATCCCGAGGAGTGGTTCGCGCGCAGCGATCATTTTTGGTTCGCCACGAAATCGGTGCCCATGGTCTTGTTCAACACCGGCGAACATCTCGATTACCACACGGAGAACGACACGTGGGACAAGATCGATTATCCGAAAATGGAAAAAATCGTCCGGCTAATCTTCCTCACCACCGTCGATTTGACCACCTCCGCCCAACGCCCCCGCTTCACCCCCTAGTGGTTTTAGGTTCTATGGGTGCCGCACTCTTCCCTGGGTTTGGGAAGGGTGCGGGGGTTTTCTTCACCGATCACACGCGGTCTTCGCGTGGTCTCCCCATCAAATAAAAAGTACGGTGTCATTCCGAGCCCGATCGTCGCCCTTTGACGAGGGCGAGGAATCTGCTTTCTGAGGAATCCGCCTCCACGCATGTTCCCGAAGAGGTTTTGACTTCTATGGGTGCCGCACTCTTCCCTGGGGTTGGGAAGGGTGCGGGGGTTTTCTTCATCGATCACGCGCCCTCTTTGCGTGATCTCCCCATCAAATAAAAAACACGCTGTCATTCCGAGCCCGATCGTTGGGTTTTGACGAGGGCGAGGAATCTGCTTTCTGAGGAATCCACCCGGCATTCGTTTTTGCCTTAGGTGTGTCTGCGGGTGCCCCATACGCCGGGTTTGCGTGTGGGTGAGGAGGTCTTCACCTTACTGAGATGCGCCTCTGCCTTAGCAGCTCCGCGTGCCTCAACTCATCAATTTCCTCAACCCCTAACCGTGTCATTCCGAGCCCGACCAGCGCTCTTTGCTAGGGCGAGGAATCTGCAGTTCACTTTTGACTTTGCCTTAGAAGTTTCTGCGGGTGCCCCATACGCCGGGTTTGCGTGTGGGTGAGGAGGCCGTCACCTTACTGAGATGCGCGCGGGTGCCCCACTTTCTGGTGTCAGAAAGTGGGTCTCACTCGTCACCCTGCAAAATCACGACGCGCGGTCGCGCAACCATCGATCAAAAAAAACGCACTGTCATTCCGAGCCCGATCGTCAGGTTCCGCCGAGGGCGAGGAATCTGCAGTTCACTTTTGACTTTGCTTTAGAAGTTTCTGCGGGTGCCCCATACGCCGGGTTTGCGTGTGGGTGAGGAGGCCTTCACCTTACTGAGGTGCGCGCGGGTGCCCCACTTTCTGGTGTCAGAAAGTGGGTCTCACTCGTCACCCTGCAAAATCACGACGCGCGGTCGCGTAGCCCTCGACCAAACAAACACGGTGTAATCCGCTTTCCGACCAATCCCCCAACACTCCCCCTTCACCTTCTCCCATCGATCCGCTCCCAACCATTCCACCCCCGCATGCCCGACACAACTTACCCCCGCGTCTAATCCCCAAAACCGCTTCTAAACATCACCCTTCGCACTTTTTCTCGCGGCGGACGCCCTACCCGCCGCCCGCGCCTCACGGCGCGAAAAAAAAATGGAATGTGCGGCGTGCACGAAGAACGTCGAGGGAATCCTGGCTCAGCGCCGTGGCTAAACAGAAAGACGAGCCCCATCACGCAAGGACGAGTTGTTTCAAAATCCGCAACCTCACCTATTCGCGGATGGAGGGCCCGCAGCCTTCCGCTGGTGGTTCTCACTTTTTCTGCACGGAAGTCGTGGCCTGCTGAGCCCAGTCAGACAGAATCAAGCCGCATGCGCCCTTCATGCCGCCCTTTATCCCGCCGCCCTCCTTAGTCTTCAGCACATCGCCGTTCTTGTCAGCGACCTGTACCTGGTTGTCCCGAACGAAACCATGCTCGATATGGTTCAACAGCACAGTGTAGTCGGCCATCTGTTGATTGATTGTCACTTTGACGTCCGGGCAAGTCTTCTCGAAATCCTTTGCCATTTCCATCGATTGGTCTCGATGGGCATTCCAGTTGGTGCCTTTGCTGGCGGCTTGTAAGAATACTCGGGGCGGTTGTCGGTTCTCGGCCGGCGCAGTTGATTCAGGTTGCTGAGCGGGAGGGACAGACTGCGCGGTTGACTGGCCAAAAGTAGGCACTGCTAGCAAGACAATCATTAACGCTAGGGCTCTCATAAAAGTCTCCAGTAATTTGGAAATGTGGATTGCTTATTCAGTCAGGGAAGTAGAACGATGCATCTCAAATTTATAGCAGCCAAAACCTTGTTACTTTGCAGTGATATCAGTTACGAATATCCGAATGATTAATAGCCATAAGGAGCCAAACCAAGCCTTACGGAGTAAACGAGGCGAGTATGGGCTAGAACATTCGTCCTGTCAGACTCGCGCTCGGGCTACTCATGTTCTGCTTCCATTCCCGTGGGGGTAGGGTCGCTACCTGTCCTAAAACTGTCCTTTCGGACGATGTCCATTCGTACTAGAGAATGTCTACTGTATGAGTGGGGATTGTAAATCGCCGCGCCATGCAGTTGTGCGCAAGGCGCTGAGGTCATATGGACTGGCTTTGGACGTGGGGCGGCACATTTTTCGGCTACAAGTTAGACGACGGGTTGTTTACATACAACGGCCTACAAATTGGCCGCTTCGATGGTGTTGAGATATATGGACGGGATGGTCGGTACCTCGGTGAGATTGAGAGCGGCGATCGCCTAATCACTAACTCCTTAAAGAAAAGCTGGATGCGCAGCGGTTTTGTGCCTCGGATCGCAGGTTCCTACATGCCATTTGTAAATTATGTCGGGTACGTGATGTACGTCGGCTATGAGGATTTTCCGGACCCCTTGGACTTTGATTAGGAGCTGGACCCTTGAGAATCGCGGACATCTTAATGGATTGTGTCGCTTTTGTTTCCCTGGACACAATGCCGCCTACGTTTCAGGGCACCGGCTTCATCGTTGGAATCCCCGGCCCCATTCCCAACCAAGCCTTTTTGCACCTCGTTACTGCAAAGCACGTCGCAGATCATGTCAACGGTCGTTCATTTCTGATTGGCCTGAACCTCAAATCGGAAGAGAAGGTGCTGATAAAGGCGCAGTCTGATTTCAAATGGTGGTACCACCCAAAGGAAGAGAACTCTGTAGATGCCGCCGTAGGCATTTTTTCAACAGAATCTCTGCCCGATTATAAGATTAACGGCATTCCGGAACAGTTATTTGCGACCGATGAACGCATTAAGGCTCACGATATCGGGATAGGAGATGAGCTGGCAATTGTCGGATTGTTTACGAGGTTTTCAGGCGTAGATCGTTTCTGGGCGATTGCACGAAGCGGAAATATTGCAATGATGCCGACCGAGAGGATTCCAGTTCGCGGCTTTGACCCCATGGAGGCTTACCTGGCCGAGGGTCGGTCGATTGGGGGGCTAAGCGGCTCGCCAGTTTTTGTAAGCGGCACGATAAGCATGCCTTTACCTTTGAAAGATAAGGAAGGTAGATCGGCAAAATTATCGGGACACGGGCCTATTCTTTTTCTTGGACTTGTGAACGGCCACTGGCAAATCAATCCGGATTTTGGGACGGACAAACCTGAAGCGGTGAATATGGGGATCTCGATAATTGTTCCAGCAAAGAAAATTCTGGAAATTTTATATCACCCGGAGTTAGTTGAATTAAGGGCTCGCTTCACCAGGGAAATTATGGCAAGTGCGAAAGGAACATGAAGTGGCCATCTCCGCCGGAAAAAGCGAAGAGGGCCGATGAGATACCGCCGCGATCCGGCGGCGCTTGAATTTTACAGCTTACGGTCTTTTCCCGACGCGAACATTACGAGCATCTTTCCCATTTCGAATGAGGCTAACAACAACTGAACGAGGTGCATATTTCACCTCCTCCAGGAGTTACTTTCAGCCTCGCGATCTGATCTCTCTCTGGTCTGCTTCGGCCGGCCGGAAGGCTGCGAAGCAAAAGCAACTGCAAACCAAACAACGAGCTGTAATGGTAAAAGTGCAAAGCGCCGGATAACCTCACAATGGCCGTCCGACGCATTTTTCATTTATGCGAGTTCCGAAAGCGCGAATAGAACGTAAGCGACAAAGGCTGTAAACCTAATTCGCCACTTCTTTCGATTCCCGTCAACCGAGACTTTCGCTGGGACCTAAAGACTTCGTTACCTGCTTTGTGGTCTGGTCCGATTGCTCGTCACCGAAAATATACAAGCGCATCTTCTCTTCTAGGGCTTTCGTTCTTTTGTGGAATTCCGCGCTAAGTTCGTTTTGTTCATTGAGCCATGCCGCCGTCTCATCGGCCGTGATTTCCCGAGAAGAGTCAAAAAGGCTGGAGGGTGTGCGGTACGCTTCGCGCAAAGCAACGTACAACACGGACTCAGCAAGGTTGTAAATCTCCTTCGGTACCCAAATGGTTTCTTGTTGAAGTGCTGACCTGACCTCAAAGCATCGGTTGGCGCATTCCGCCGACTTCCTCGAAAAGAGCTCTTGAGTCTGTTGTGCCGAGCCATAAGGGTACCCTGGGACAGGGAGCTCACCAAACAAGCTATGCAATCCTATGGTTTCGCACCATATTTTGTGTAGTGCTTTGAACTCATTTTGCGCGCGGAGTTTATGCCTTATATCTGCCAACGCAAGTTTTACCTTGGATTGCCTTTTTTGTTGTGTTCCTTCAACCATCCACACGATAAAAATTGTGGCAATCAGAAGAAAACCAAACGCTGCCCATCCGACGTTATCTGGCTGTAGATCCGCAGCTGCCACGAGCGATACAACTACCAAGCCGAGCCAGAGCAGAATCCACTGGACCAAGTCAGGGAACCACATACAGTTGTTCCTTTTTGGTGCGGAATTTACACTCCGCGATAGCAATACTTATGAAGCGCATCCGGCGGGTGGTGCACCCTTCCACACGGCCCAATGTTTTACCTTCTATGAGTGCCGCAGTCTTCCCTGGGGTTGGGAGGGTGCGGGTGCTTGTCTGTCAGGCCTTTCGTCTGGTTTCCCTTACCGACCACAAGCGTTTTTGCGTGGTCTCTACACTAAATAGAAGCGCGGTGTCATTCCGAGCCGGATCGGCGGTTTTTGCCGAGGGCGAGGAATCTGCTTTCTGAGGAATTCGCCTCCAGCTTCATTTCCGGCTCGCCCTATCCAACAACTCCACCACATGCAACACTTCCTGCCCCGTCCGATGTTTCGCCGCCCCCGCCCGTAGCTGCAAAATGCATCCCGGATTCGACGTCACAATAATCGGCGCGCCCGTCTCCTTCGCGCACCGCATCTTCTCCTCCAGCAGCGCCATCGACGCATCCGGCTGCGTCACGTTGTAAACCCCCGCCGACCCGCAACACTGGTCGCTCAGCCGCATCTCCCGCAATTCCAGCCCAGGTATCTTCCGCAGCAGCCTTCGCGGCGCCTCACGCACCCTCTGCCCGTGCACCAAATGACACGAATCCTGCATCGTCACACTAACCCGCATCTCCCGCAGCGGCGCCACCCATCCAAGCTGATCCAGAAACTCCGTAACGTCCTTCACCCGACCTGAAAACTCCGCCGCCTCCTGTGCCGCGCCATTGCCACTCTCCTCAAAAAGATGCGGATACTCCTTCAGCGTCGATCCGCAACCCGCCGCATTGGTAATAATCGCGTCCACATCAAAATTGAACGCTGTTCGATTTTTGGCCCCTAATTCGCGTGCTTCGTCCCTCATCCCGGCATGCGCCGCCAGCGCCCCACAGCACGTTTGGGCCTCGGGAACGACCACCTCGCACCCGTTCGCTTGCAAAACTCGGATCGTCGCGTCGTTCAATTCCGTAAATGTCACCCTCGCGATGCACCCCGCGAAAAACGCAACTCGCGCCCGCCGCTGCCCAATCGCGGGAAACGTCTTGCCCATCCGCGAACTGAAAAATTCCTTGTCCACCCGCGGCATTAATTCCAGCCGCTCCTGCATTCCAAAAATTCCAGCCAAATGTAATTTGCGCACCAGCGTTTCAAGCCCGGACGTCTGAAAAAATCGCAGCGTTTTTCCTACAGCCGCAATCCGCTTGGGGTAGGGAAGTAGTCGCCGGTAAACCAAGTCGCGCAGAATTCGCGACGTCAACGGCCGCTTGTAGTTCTGCTCAATCTGTCCGCGAGCCAGCTCGATCAACTTGCCGTACTCAACACCCGAAGGACACGCCGTCTCGCACGCCCGGCAATCCAGGCACCGGTCCATATGCGTGACGAACTGCTCCCCAAGAGGCAATAAGTGCTTATCCACCAATGACATCTGGCGTATCCGCCCGCGCGGCGAATCCGCCTCGCGCCCCCACAGACGATACGTCGGGCATTGATCCAAACACAGCCCGCAATGAACGCACCGCGAGTAATCCTTATATTCCGGTTTCTCCTTATCGGAGAAGCCACACTCCGCCGGCAGCGTGCTCACAGCTTGCTGCGATTCAGTTTCGTGTGCGTCCATTTGTGAAGAAGTCGAAGCCATTCACTCAAGTCCCTCGAAGCCGGTCACTCAAATTCCGCCACTCAGTTTCGCCACTCAAATTCCGCCAATAAATCGTCCGGGGCTAAGAACTCCCGCCGGATCGAAAATTGCCTTCACTTTTTTCATCAATTCAAAATCCCCGCGCGGCGCGCCCCAGATCGGCAAACTCTCCTTCCATGCCGAAGGGCACCACGGAATCGTAGCGTGTCCGCCCAGTCGCCCAGCCAGCTCCAAAATTTCACCCGTCGCCCGCACCACCGCCGCCTTCGCCTTCTCGTCATCGCTCTCCGGCAGCAACGCAAAGTAAATCACTCCCACCCCCCTCGCCACCACCGCCCATTTCAACCCCCCCTCCACCGCCCCCTCCGCACTCCTCACCGCCCCCTCCACCCCCTCCCCCATCTCCCTCCCCCCCACCCCCACCTTCACCACCACCGCCCCCGCATACGCCTTCATCGCAGCGGGCACAAAGTCGCACACCGCCGCAAATTCCTCGCTCCACCGCTCCGGGCTCACGATCTGTGGGTCCTTCGAGCCACACCCGCGTGCCATCTCTATGAGCTCCTTCTCATACCGCGCCTTCACGACGCCCGTTCCCGTAAACCCCGCCACGACTCGCCATCCCACCTGACCGACTCGAAGCGCGCCCATATTCACAATGTCTAGTATCAGCGGCGATAGCGCCGAATTCACTACCCGGTGCCGGAGTTCAATTGCACCGGCTAGCGAATCAAATTCAGCCACCAACGCAACGCTCTCTGTCGGCAGCGGAAAAGTACGAAAATTGATTCGCGTCAAGACGCCCAGCGTCCCGAGCGACCCAATCATCACCTTATGCATGTCGTATCCCGTCACGTTCTTCACCACGCGCCCGCCGCTCTTTGCCAGCTTCCCGTCGCCGGTTACGAACTCAATCCCGAGCACAAAATCACGCGCCGTCCCGTAGCGCTGCCGTAACGGGCTGTCGATCCCACTCGCAATCGTTCCGCCGATCGTCGCGCTGTCTCGAAACGGCCCCGCCAGCGGCAGAAATTGCCCATGTTCGGCCAGCGCCACATTCACGGCTGCAACCGTGCAGCCCGGCTCGACGCTCAGGGTCAAATCACCCGGATCGTAGGAAATAATCCGGTTCAGCTTGCGCACATCGAGCGCTACGTCGTATTGCGACGGCACGCCACCCATTGCCAGCTTGCTCTTTGAGCCGGTTGCAATCACCGCCAGCTTTTCCGCTGCGGCACCTTGAATCGTGTCGACGATTTCCTTGGGTCTGCCCGCCTCGACTACAAATCGCGGCCGCTTCCCATCCACCGCAAATGCCGCCGCAGTGCCCGGGTCAACGGCCAGTTCCGCCCCAAAAATCCGAGCTGCGTTTCTAGCGGGCGTATTCGCGCTTGTTGAAGTTTCAGTGCTCATTTATCTGGCTGGACTTCCTGCAGATCAAATCGAATCGCCCCAAAGCCAATCCGAATTGCGACTCAACAAAACTCACGCCGCAGTGCCTCGTTGCGGCATCGGGCGTACGCGGGTCTCCCCGCATCCCTTGCCCGTTGGGAAAATCTTTCCCGGATTCAAAAGGTGTTCAGGATTAAAGGCATCACGAACGCGTTGCATTATGGCTATCTCAACGTCTGTAAAAAGCAGAGGCATCAGCCGGTCCTTTTCCATTCCTACGCCGTGCTCGCCGGTGATTGAACCACCTACCGAAATGCAAAATCCGATAATTTCGTCCGCCGTAGCCACCGCGCGTCTGAACTGCTCCGGATCGCGCGCGTCAAAAAGAATGATGGGGTGCAGATTTCCATCGCCCGCGTGAAAAATATTGCCGATCTCAAAGCCATTTCGCTTGCCGACTTCACTGATGTGCCGCAGCGTCTCCGGCAGTTTTGTGCGCGGAATCACGCCATCCTGCACGTAATAAGTCGGGGAAAGTCGTCCCACGGCGCCAAACGCGTTTTTGCGCCCCTTCCACAGCAGCTCACGCTCTTCGTTGTTGCGCGCAAAACGCACTTCCCGCGCGCGATGCGACATGCACACATCCCTCACAATTTCTGCCTGCGCTTCCGCCGCCTCGCGCATTCCATCGACGTCGAAAAGCAGCACAGCCGCGCTATCCGTGGGAAACCCCGCGTGTACGTACGCCTCGACGGCGCGCAGCGTCCAGCCATCGACCATTTCGCATGCCGCAGGCGTCACTCCCCGCGCGGTGAGCTCAACCACCGTCTGCATTGAATCGTCGACATCATCAAATACTGCCAGCAGCGTCTTAACCTCTTCCGGCAGTGGCGTCAGCTTCACGATAATCTCTGTGACCAGCGCGAGTGTCCCTTCCGAGCCCACAAAAAGCCCTGGCAAGTCGTAACCGGGCGTGTCCGGCGCCATTCCGCCAATATTCATCACCTGCCCGTCAGGCAACACGATCTTCATGCCCAGTACATGGTTCGTCGTTACGCCATATGCCAGCGTGTGCGGCCCGCCAGCGTTCTCCGAAACATTGCCCCCGATTGTGCAGGCCTTCTGGCTCGAGGGGTCCGGTGCAAAATGCAGCCCAAACTGCTTTGTCGCGCGAGAAACCTCCGCGTTGACCACGCCCGGCTGCACTACCGCGCGCCTATTCTCAACATCAATCTCCAGAATCCGGTTCATCTGTGAAAAAACGGCCAAGATTCCGCCCTCGCGCGCGAGCGCTCCTCCGGAAAGACCCGTACCTGCGCCCCGACCCACCAGGGGTGTATGAAAGCGATTCGCAAGATGAACGATTTGAACTACATCTTCGGTATTTCGCGGGAAAACCACACAGTCAGGCCCAGCCTGCTCAACTGACCCATCATATTCATAGAGCAGCAGCTCTTCGCGTTTATGCAGCACGCCGTCTTTGCTGAGTTGCTTCTGCAGCGCGGCGAGAAGTTCGCGATTCATAAACTAGGCTCACTATAGTTGGACGCTGGAAAGCAAGTCAAACACGCGCCTTTCGAGTGTTCCACCGCGCGGTCGGGCGCGATGGCCGCCTAATCACATCCACGCGTCGGCAGTGCCATCGTTTTGCAAATCGGAAACCTTATTTCTATTCAACCAGCCGTTGTATCCTACTCAGCGTCGTTTCCGTTTCCGCGAGGCATACGGTGCCCAAACCAAAAGTGCTTTCAACTAATCCTCTGTTTGTTCCTGCGCGAGAAATTCTCGATAAGAATTTCGACGTGGAGTATTGGGACAAGCGAGATCACCCGAATGAGGAACACATTTCCAGGGCCGACCTCCTCTCGCGTATTCGAGAGAAAGACGCGCTGATCTGCCTGCTCACCGAAAAAGTGAACGACGAACTGCTCAACGCCGCCCCCAACCTGCGCATCGCCGCAACCGTTTCCGTCGGCTACGACAATATTGATGTCCCCGCGTGTATCCGCCGCCGCGTTGTCGCCTCCCATACCCCCGGCGTCCTCGACGACACCACCGCCGACTTCGCCTGGACGCTTCTCATGGCCGTCGCGCGCCGGCTTCTCGAAGGCGATGCCTGGATGCGCGCCGGAAACTGGCCTGGTTGGGATCTAGATCAGCTTTGCGGCGGCGATATCTGGGGCAAAACGCTGGGCATCGTTGGCTTCGGCAGAATCGGCCGAGGAGTTGCCCAGCGTGCGCAAGGCTTCCGCATGAAAGTTCTCTACAATGATCAGGCTCGAGTTGCCCCGGACGTCGAAAAATCCCTAAACGCCCAATTTGTAGATCGCGACCGCCTCTTCGCTGAATCGGACTTCATCTCCCTCCACGTCCCCCTTCTTCCCGACACCCGGCACCTCATCAACGCCGATTCGCTCAAGAAAATGAAACGCACCGCCTACTTGGTCAACACTTCGCGCGGCCCAGTGGTCGATGAAGCCGCACTCGACGTAGCGGTTGCTGCGGGTACGATCGCAGGCGCGGCTCTCGATGTCTATGAAAACGAGCCGAAGGTTTATCGGGGCTTAATCGGCCGGAAAAACGTTGTCCTCGCCCCGCACATCGCTAGCGCATCCATCGACACGCGCACCAAAATGGCCGTCATGGCCGCGGACAATGTGTTGGCCGTCTTCACCGGCCGGCGGCCGCCAAACGCCCTGAATCCCGACGTCCTAGACAAGTAAATGGGCAAGTAAATGGAGAAATAGCTGGAGTTCGAGATGCCCCTGATCACTCGCAACCACCCGAAATTGACGCTTGAGGGCGCGCGTGCCGTTCTCGCTGCCGCCGAGCGTCGCGCCATCGAAATCAACATGCCCATGGACATCGCCATTGTCGACGACGGTGGCCATTTGCTGGCCTTTGCGCGCATGGATGGTGCAAAAATTTCGTCCGCCACTATCGCACTGGTGAAAGCGCAAGCTGCGGCCACCCGCCGTTCCGCTACAGCGCCCGCCAAGGGGGGAGGCTCGGAAGTGAATCTCGCGCTCGCCATCGGCCTCGCCGTGGCGAATCCGCATCAACAGATCCCAATTCGCGGCGGCATCCCGCTAATGGTCGATGGTGAAATTGTCGGCGCCATCGGCGTCAGTAATGGTAGCGAAGATCAAGATACCGACGTGGCTCAGGCTGGCTCCGCCGCCCTTGAAAAGGCGTGAAACAAGCGGCCAGGAATTAGGCAGGCAGTGAAAGAAGTCACCAAACAAATTTTTCTCGAAACATTTGCCGCTATCGATGTTGCCGCAGCCCTCGACCGCAAGCTTGATCGCCGCGGCACTACGATTTGCTTCGAAGGTCTGGGCCAAGCCGAACCTACCCGGCTCGACCTACGCGACCACCCCGAAATCCTCGCCATCGCCTTTGGCAAAGCCGCATTTCCCATGGCGCAGGCTCTACAACAAAGCCTGGCACCCGATTTTTCGCCCGAGGGCATTCTTGTCACACCTGAGAAACCTCCTAAGTCCCTATCGAACTGGACCTCTTATATTGGCGGCCACCCTGTTCCTACCGAGGGTAGCTTCACTGCGGCCCGCGCAATCCTCGATCGCCTGCAACGCGCCACTAAAGACACCCTCATCTTTTTTCTTCTCTCAGGAGGCGGCTCAGCGCTCGTCGAACTGCCCCTCAATCCCGAAGTTTCGCTCGCTGACTTTCAGGCCCTTCACAAGGCGCTGGTCACCTGTGGCGCGCCCATCGAAGACATCAACGCCGTCCGCAAACACCTATCCGCCACCAAAGGCGGACGCCTTGCCCTCGCCGCTCCGCAGTCCACCAAAATCACTCTCGCGATTAGCGATGTACCGGCGGGCAATGAATCCGCCCTCGCCTCCGGCCCTACGCTCCCCGACCCCACCATTCTCGCCAATGTCAACCGCATCGTCGCGCACTATCAACTTCTCCCCACACTTCCGCTGTCGCTGCGAAGACTTTTTGAGCGCCACGCTCTCCAGGAATCTCCCAAACCCGGCGATCCAGGTTTCGCCCACTCCAGCTTCACCCTGATTCTCAGCGGCACCGATCTCGTCCACCACGCGCATCTTGCCGCCGAAGCGCGCGGCTTCCGGTGTATTGTCGACCGCACCGTCGATGGGTGGCCGCTTGACCGCGCCGCCGACCACCTCCTTGCGCTCCTGCATGATCTGCAGCGTGAGTGTGGAGGCGCACCGGTCGCTGTGATCGTCACGGGTGAAATGTCCAGCCCAGTTACAGGGAAGGGGATTGGCGGGCGAAATTCCGCCTTCGCTCTGGCCTGCGCCGAAAAAATCAGCGGAAAGAAAATCGCGGTTCTGAGCGCAGGAACCGATGGTATAGATGGAAACAGTCCCGGGGCGGGTGCTGTCGCGGACGGCGAAACTCTCGACCGCGCAAAAAACCTAAATCTGGACGCGCGCGACTACTTCACTCGCAGCGACGCTTTCACTTTCTTCGAAAAACTTGGCGACGCAATCGTTACCGGACCGACCGGCAACAATCTCCGTGATCTCCAGGTCCTCATCGCCTGGTAATATCCACACGCAACAGCGAGAGCCCAACGAAGCTGGCTAGTTATTTTGCTGTCTGCGACTCAATCTTGCGCAGCCGAGTATTCATTTCATCTAACTCCCGCTGCAAACGCGCAATCGCACTCATCACGTCCGCAGCAAATTCGCCGTTACCAACATTTGCCTCCGGACCCCCGCTCGCCGTGCCCCCCTCACCATGTTTGCCGCTTGCCTTTTCGCGAATCGCATCAATTTGCATCGCTATAAATGGCGAGAAAGGATCGGCCGCCTCACGGGTTAACACTGCCTCGAGCGCGGGAATTGCATCAGGATCGCCCCGCCTGCCCAAGGCCTCAATTACCCGCGGGCTAAGTGAGGCCTCCGGTCCATCCAAGTAAGAGATCAGCGTTTTTGTAATTTGCTTATTGGTCGGATCCAGCCCGGCCACGCCCTCAATTGCCGCCTCGCGAATCGGCAACGGTTTTCCCGGCGCCGACCACTCCAGCAGTAGCCCCACAGCTCTGTCGTCGCCCAACTCTCCCAGGCCTACCAGGGCATGCCGTCGCAACGTATCGTCGGGCGAGTTGCTCTTCACCGCGTCAATGAGCACGTCGTAGGCAACCGGCGATTTGAACCGCCCCAGTGTCTCCAGCGCGGCGCCACGCACTCGGTACGCCTTATCGTGCCCCGCAAGATCAGCCAGCTTGTTTCCAACCTCTGGGTCATCCTTGAAATTTACGAACTGCTTCACAACGACGTCGCGCACCCACGGTTTTTCATTCGCCAACGCGGAGACGATTAGTTTCTCCGCGTTCGCGCCCCCGATGCTTCCCACCGCTCGCACCGCTTCTATCCGCACCCCGTCGAACGAATCGTGAGTAGCTGCTTCTCCCAGCGCTGAGATGACCTGATCATTCTCCTTGGTCGCACTCTTCATTTCGCCCAGCGCCTTCGCGGCATCCGCGCGGTCCACCACCGCCTCAGCATTCTTTAGCTGATACGCCAGCATTGCCGGGTCCCGTTGGAATTCCAGGTGTTTCAAAATTTTCTGGCCTTGATCGAAAATCACCATCAGCGGCGCGCCATCAATCGTGAACGAAAAAGTCTCGTCCGCCTTTTTCACATCAATGGGGAAGATATGCTTTCCCGAGGCGGTTGCCACTTCCACGTCGATAGGAACGTGAAAGAGGCCCACCATTCCTTCGATCTTCTGCTTCTGTTTCACCTCCAGCTGCAGCGTCCGCGAACCGTTGTCAAATTTCGAAGTCACCTCAAAATCCGGCGCGCCTGCCCCATAGACCCACTGGTGAAAAAATTCATCCACGTTCACCGAGGTAGCCTGCTCGATCGACTTGGTCAGGTCCGCCGTTACCACGTTCTGGTTCCTATTCGTTGCCAGATATTGGTGCAACGCGCCGAAAAATTGCTCGTCGCCGAGCTTCTCGCGCAGCATTCGCAGCACAATCCCGCCTTTGCCGTAAATGTTGCCCTCGCTCAGCCACGCATCTTCCTCGCGGTAGTCCACGATCGGCATTTTGAACAGGGTCGGATTCTCGAACCATTCATTCATATCGCCCCAAAACTCGTAATCCGCGTCATCCTTGCCGAGATTCTTCTCCGTCCAGTAATGCTCAAAATAGGTTGCGAAACCCTCATTGAGCCAAATGTCCGCCCAGTCTTTGCAGGTTACCAAGTCTCCAAACCACTGATGCGCCAGTTCATGTGAATCAAGCCCATCCGATCCGTCAATTCTCTCGCTCGCCAATTGCGGATTCACCAAGCCGTTGGTAGTGAGCGTTGTCGCGCTGGTGTTCTCCATTCCTCCCGCCACGAAATCGTGTACCGACGACTGCGCGTACTTAGCCCAGGGATAACGCACATTCAGCACATCCGAAAACGCGTCCAGCATTCCCTTGGTGCGGGAGAAAGTCGCATCAATCTTCGACTCATCCCCGCGCGGCACCACGTATTCGACTGGCATGCCGCGCCACTGGTCCTTCTGCTCCACAAATTCGCCCGCCACTACACTGATCAAATAGGTCGAAAGCGGCTCCGTTTGCTTCCAGTCCCAGGTCTTCATTCCGTTGGTTTCAGTTTTCACACCAGCGAGCCGCCCATTCGACACGGTTACCCACGATGCCGGAACTGTCAGCAGCATCTCGGCAGTCGTGCGGTCATTCGGGTAGTCGTAAATCGGAATGTAGTAGCGCGTATCCTCCGATTCGCCTTGCGACCAAATTTCGATGGGCTGATTCGGATCATTCTTGTTGGGCAGCACAAAATAGAGGCCCTTCCTCGGATGCCCTGAATAACGAATCGTCACTTCCTCATGCTGGCCACGCTTCGCGGGCTTGCCCAGCTTCACCACCAATTTCCTCGGTCGAACGTCAAATTTCGCCGCCGCGCCGTTCAGCGTGACGCTCTCGATCTTCAGATCTACCGAATCGAACTGCAATTCGCTCGTGCCGTCGAGCAAGATCGATAAACTTTGCGTCGTTTCGCCAGTCACCCCACGGTCGTCCGTATTGAACTGCAAATGCGTTCGCACATTCTGCAGGTTGTACTCTTTCGATCGCGCAAATGGATCATCGGCTCGACCGGCAGTAGCCGCGAATAATCCAGCGATCAGCAAGCCCACAACTGCGGCGGCCTTAATTCCAAGATGGGTCACCGCCGCGCCGCGCATCCATGGTTGATCTTCCAAAGCGCCAAATCGAGCAGGCTCGCCGTTCATCCATTTTCTCTTTCTATGAGTCGGTCTTGACGAACCCACGTCTCACTGCGAATTTTCCAAAAGCTGCGGATACCCAGGTTTACAACAAACTCTTTACCCAACCGCCATCCACCACGATTGTTGTCCCATTGATGTAGCTGGCCCGTTCTGACGCCAAAAATGTGACCAATGCGGCAAATTCTCGCGGCGTGCCGATCCGTTTTGCCGGGACTTCCGCCGCCATCTGCTCGAATACCTGCTCCAGCGAAATGCCCTTGGCCTGTTGCTGTTTGGCGGCCAGTTCCTCCAGCCGCGCCGTACGCGTATAACCCGGCCCCACGTTATTCACCGTAATTCCATCCGCGCCGAACTCATTCGCCAGTGTCCGCGCTAGTCCTACCACCGCCGCACGCACCGAATTGGAAAGCACTAAGTTATTCACGGGCTGCTTGATGCCGATCGACGTAATGGTGATGAACCTTCCCCACTTGCCTTTCTGCATCAGAGGCAGAACCTCGCGGGCCAGGTAGACCGTCGTCATCAGGTTCGTATCCACACCCGTACGCCATTCTTCGATGCTTACATCCAGAAACTTTTTCGAGGGCGGCCCGCCTGCGTTCGATACACAAATATCCACCGTGCCAAACTTCTTCGCCACGGCTTCCACAAATTTCTGAACCGCCTCGTAATTTCGCAGATCAAACGCGTGCCACATCGGCTCGCGGCCCGACGCTTCTTTTACTTTCGCGGCGGCCTTTTTTAGTTCCTCTCCATTCCGCGAACAAATCGCCACATTGGCGCCTTCCTTCGCAAGCTCCTCGGCAACGGCTAATCCCAGTCCCTTGCTTGCCGCCGCGACAATTGCGGTTCGATCCTTAAGCCCCAGGTCCATTCGCTTTCCCCTCTTTCACTTTAAGATTTCGCACATCTTTCCCTCAAATTGAGCGCATCGTGCAATGCCGAAGCAATTGCATCTGATAAGATTTGGATTCATGACTCAGGTGACTACCAACCAAGGCAGCGAGCCCGACACGAAAGAACTGCGCTTTACAGTTGAGAAATCAGGAGAAGTATCCGCGCTTTTCAATTGCCCAGCAACCCCGGACTCCGTTTTGGCCCTCGCGCACGGAGCTGGCGCGGGCATGCGCCACATCTTTATGGAGAATCTCGCGCGCGAGCTAGTCAAACAGCGCGTCGCCGTGCTGCGCTATCAGTTTCCTTATTTTGAGCAGGGCCGCAAGATTCCCGACTCGCCCAACGTGCTCACCGCCACCGTGCGAGCGGCTGTGGCATGTGCGAGCGAGCTAGCCCCCGGGGTCCCACTATTTGCGGGAGGGAAGTCCATGGGAGGACGCATGACTTCCACCGCCGCTTCACAGGAACCGCTTCCCGGTGTCCTTGGCCTGATTTTCTTTGGATTCCCGCTGCACCCGCCAGGCCGGCCCGGCGTCACTCGCGCGGCACATCTCGCCAAGGTCAGCGTGCCCATGCTTTTTCTGCAGGGCACGCGCGACCCTTTGGCTCAACTCGACTTGCTGCGCCCGATCTGCGCCGAGCTGGGTCCGCGCGCCACGCTAAACATCATAGAAATGGCAGACCACTCCTTCAAATTGCTCAAATCATCGGGCCGTAGCAATAGCGAAGTGTTGAGCTATCTTGCCGAGGCTTCGGCTTCGTGGGCCCGCGCGCAGATTCCTAATTAGCGACTGATCCGCCCCCGACTGCTACATCCCCTTCTTGCGTGATGCCGGCGGCACCATTCCCGCAGCGCGGTAATACCCAGTTAACGTGCCGTACTGCTCGGCGGAATGCCCAATAATTCCGACCCACGGCGCGCTGCTCTTTGAGAACGCATCCGCGGATTCAGCTTCCAGCGCTGCGTCCCCTTCCTTAATCGACTTTTCCAGGACCTCCACAATGGCCGCCTTATTCGGATATTGCTTCAATGTCAAATCTTCGAACTCGGCCTTCTCGCCCTTCGCCATCTTCGCGACATAGAAGTTGCCGGCGACGACGTGCAGGACGACTTCTCCAAAGGTGCGCATCTCCGGCTTGATCCGGAAGTCGTACTTGTCATCCGGAAAATCCTTGGCCATATCTAGGACCTTCTTGTTCTCCGAGTCGAAATGCTTGGTGATATCTTCCTTCACAGAAGGCTTTGCCTGTGCTCTCGCCGGCACATAGCCCGCTAGAAGTCCAATCAAGATCAAACAAGCGCCGAATAAAATTTTCTTCATTTTTCTCCGCTCCAATTTTGCCTCTTGCGTGGACGCTTAGCCGCCCCTGCCCGTGTCCGATGGCGACTTAGCGTACACCCGCTCCGCGCGCGACAAGAACACCAATTCTCCGGTGCGTCAGTCCGGTGCGCCCCGCCGTTTTCGTATGTTAGTCTTATCCAAACCGCGGAGAGGTGTCTGAGCGGTTGAAAGAGCTCGCCTCGAAAGCGAGTGACCTGTCAAAACCGGGTCCGTGGGTTCGAATCCCACCCTCTCCGCCATTTCTATCGAAGAATGAAACTGATCCTTGCCAAATTCAGTCGGGTGCGCGATTGGAGAAGCCTGGTAGCTTCATGAGTCCTGTCGAAACTGTTCTTCAGTTCATGGATCACATCAACCAGCACAACGTCGAAAAACTCGCCGCTACGATGACCGGCGATCACGTATTTATCGATTCCCTCGGCCAGGCCATCCACGGCCGCGAGAAAATGCGTGCTGGCTGGCAAGGCTATTTCGATTTCTGCCCCGATTACTGGGTTTCCCACGAAGAAATTTTCGCAAATGGAAACACGGTCGCCGTGTTTGGCGCGGCTGGAGGGACAATCGCCGCTAATGGCAAGCTCGCGCCCGAGAATAAATGGCGCATTCCTGCCGCCTGGCTGGCAATCGTGGAAGGGAACTCAGTGAAGGAATGGCGAGTCTACGCCGATAACAAGCCCGTCTACGACATTCTGGCAAAGCCAAAGCCGCCAGGAAAATAACGGTTGAAGCGGCCTCATTTTCCAGGGCGAACTGGATTCGTAGCATTTTCTCCTGCGACGGTTGTCCATTCGCGGACGTACCACCGCTTCACCAGCCCGTTGAGCACATACGGATCCGATTTCGCAAACCGTTCCGCTACGCCAGAAGATTCTCCTTTGAAAAGCAGAAGCGCACCATCTACAGGATTCGCTAGCGCCCCCGCCAGGACCAACTCCCCTTGCTCGTTCGCGCCCCATGCTTTTTTCAGATGCGCCTCACGAAATTCAGCGCGTCGCGCCATGTAATTCTCGCTCACTTCATAAAACAGCAGATAATGCATCTGTAGCGCCTCCGAGTAGCCCTTAGTTCTTCAGATAACTCTTCACATCCGGATCCATGTGCGCAAGCTGCGCGCTTGCATCCCACAACCCCCGCGCCAACTCGTCATTTTGCGCCTGCGCCGTGGGCAAGGTCGGCCGGCACTTCGTAAAATATGCGCCGCTCACGTTGGCCACTTCCGGCGAAGAAACCAAATAAATCATGGTCTCGGCACCCTGCTGTGGCGTCAGTGCAAACTTCTTCGCAATCCCAATCGCGAATGACAAGTACCCGCCGCTCTGATCACCAAAGCGCGTCGCTACAAAGCCTGGATGAAAGCAATTCGCCGTAATCCCCGTGCCTTCCAGCCGCCGTGCCAGCTCCCGCGTGAACAAAATGTTGCACAGTTTCGAAAGCCCATAAACCTTGAACGGCGGCCCGCCGTAGAGCAATTTGGCTTTAAGCGTCCCCGGATACGCTTTCTCCGACTGCAGATCGTTCAAATCCATCGTCGCCGCCTGATGCGCATCCGATGACGTATTCACTACCCTCGATGACGCCGTAGAAAAAAGCCGCGGCAATAGCTCGAGCGTCAAAACGAAGTAGGACATGTGATTCAGCGCGAACGTTCGCTCCAGTCCGTCTCCAGTAACGTGTCGCGGCCCGCCGAACAGTGCTCCTGCGTTGTTCATGAGGACGTCGATTCGCGGTTCCGCTGCGGCAATCTCCGCCGCCACCCGTTTCATCTCGCTGAGTCGCAGCAAATCCGCATAGTGGATTGTGTGGTTCGCATTTGGCCCCGCCTTGCGCAGCCGCTCCACAGCTCCTTCGCCACGCTTTCTGTCTCGCGCCACTTGCACGATCCGTGCGCCCATTCCCGCCAGGCTCTCCGCGGCTACCTGCCCAATGCCGCTCGTCGCGCCGGTAATCACGACGACTTTGCCCTGCATATCGACGTTCATATTCTTTTAAGTCCACTCAGTAGGATTCCGCGCGACGTGCGGCGACCGGTGTGCATCGCCGCCGGCACCATGCTACCACCTGCAATTGTCACGAGCAGCGGCGCAAGTCGACACATAACGAGGCGCCTCGGCAAAACATTGACGTTTACTCAATAACGTTGTATATCGTCCGCTGGTCCCCCGACTATCCCTGTTGCAAGCAACGATAAGTGAATAAAAGGAGTAGCAATGACCGTGCGCTTTCGCGCGCTGCTATGCAGCGTTTTCGTGTGCCTCTTCGCAACCTCGCTATTCGCTCAAACCCATAAAATCGACTTCGAAGAACTCGCCGGACCTAGCCGGTTCGACCGCGTTCAATCTCCGGTGCACAGTCTCTCCGCCACTTTTTCTGGTGGCGAAGTTCTTCGTAACAGTACGCTGAATGAAGTGACAAGATCAGCCGTCTACGGAACGTCTTCTGAGTGCGCCGGCTGTTCACCTGAGATCACCGTTGGCTTCCACCAGCGGGTTGCTAACGTCGAAGTTGCTTATCACAGCGCGCAGCAATTCGAAGTGCGCTACACCACCGAAGGCGAAAATGGCGAGCTCCACGAGCACGCCATTCCCACAAGCTTCGCCGCGGGCGCGGGCATAATTAGCCTGTCTGACAAGAATATTCGCGAGATCATTCTCTCCAATTCCGCGCCCGATTTCGTCATGACCGTTAATGCGGTGACTTTCGCGGCCACGGCCGGCCCGGTTCTGGTCGACCCTGTCGTCGCCAATTTGCTCTCCGGGTCGGCTGTCACCACGAACACCGCCACGATAGCCGCAGCAACGACCGGCCTCGTCCAAGGAGTCGCTGCGGACGGCACGACCCAAGCCATCCTACGCATGCCTGCCACCACTTCCGGCAAAGCTGTCACTGTAAAGGTGATCAACGATGCAGGTTCGCCCAGCACTTCCGTCGCGAACGACGGGGGTGTCTTCGCACTCGGTGCCAGCCCAACCGCGGCCGCCAGCTCATTGAGTGTCAACGCTGTTTCCACCGCGCAGGGCGTCGAAGCCTTTGCGCTTTATCTTGGTCCTGCAAATTTCTCGCGTGGTACGAGTGCGGACAACGCAGCCAAGACCCGCACCGTGACACTTCAAACGACGCCCAGCGGCGGCACCGCCTCTAACACTGCCGTCACCATCGCTCGCCCGCCGGTGATCCTGATTCACGGCCTCTGGGGCAACGCATCGAGTTTCAACAATTTCACGCCGCTCACCACGAGCACAATCTTCAGCGTCAATCGCGCGGTCTACGCCAACACCATCACCGGCATCACCAGCACGACGCCCTCCTTCTCCAGCAGCGTCACTTCCGCCATTGCCGCTAATTCGCTCGGTTTTGCATACAACGCGCCCGGCGTGCTCTCGCAAATCAACAACTTCATCTCCAGCTACCGCACCACTGCCAACGTCGCTGCCGTCCAAGCCGACGTTGTGGCCCACAGTATGGGTGGCGATATTTCCCGCACCATGGTTTTGCTCTCTACTTTCCCCGCAGCGAATACCTACGGGGCGGGCCCCATCAACAAGCTCATCACCATCTCCACGCCGCATCTTGGCACGCCCGTTGCCGCCGATCTGCTCGCGAGCAACAATTCCTGCGCGAGAAACGTGCTCGCCTCGGATGGCGACGTTGCCCTGCAGTCCATCACATTTTCAGGAACTACCACCGACGGCGCTGTCCTCGACCTCGAAGGCAACGGCTTCGGCAGCAGCCTAAGCACCGCGTTAACGAATCTGAAGCCTGCCGCCTCTCAGCCATTTCGTACCTCCTACATCGCCGGTATCGCCACCTCGACCAATCTCAAGGGCCTGAGCTGCATTTTCTGTAACGCCGAAGCTCTCCGCCTCATCTGCTCAGGTAATCCGCTCGCTTCCGACCTCACCGCCTCTAAGTGGCCGACGATTTACGGTCAAAATAACGACACCATCGTGCCCGTCGATAGCTCCCTCAATAACCTCACCGGCTTGTCGTACTCGGGCGTCATTCACACTGCGGCTCTCGAGACCCTGAACTTCAACGGCCCGTCCGTTCTCGATCCCGCGTCAGGAATTTCTAACGAAGTCATTAGCTTGTTGAACGAGCCGCCCACTGGCACCGATTTCCACTAGAACATCGACATCCTCTTAACTCGCGAATGAAAGAACACGACGATATGACTGACAAGCACACGAGGAGAGCAAATATGCGAAGGGTTCAATTTGTACTGAGAATTTTTGCCTTGCTGGCACTCATCTCCGCTGCCGTGATCGCGCCGGCTTTCGCCCAGGAGCAAGATAGAGAAAGCCCAGTCCACATCATTTCGCCGGCGGCAGGCACTGTGGTTCACCCTGGCGAAACAATCCGCATCGCCGTCACCGCCGACACTTCGGTAGAGAAAATGGCTCTCATCGGCGAGCATCCGCTCGGCGTCGGGCAGGTTTTCTCGGGCGCGGCTCCGGGAATTATTGGTCGCGGCCAAGGCGAGTCGCGTCCCATCGAATTTCTGCTACGCGTTCCCGCGGAAATTCAACCCGGAACTTACCGCCTCACCGCGATCGGCCGCGCAACAGGCGGGGAAGTGGAATCCGCAGCGATCAACGTTGACGTGGAGAAGCTGGAAGAGCCCGTGAAAATCTGGGCCGAACCGGCGCGAATCCAATTCACTCACATCGGCGAACGCATTCCAATTCGCGTCCTCGGCGAATTCGCCGATCGCTCCAATGAAGAACTCACCCGGTCCACGAAGACCGCATACACCTCCGCGAATCCGCGCGTCGCAACCGTGGGTGAAGACGGCATGATCATCGCCGCCGGGGTAGGGAAGACCACGATTCAGGTCCGCACCGCTACTTCAGACTACACAATTCCCGTCCGCGTGGAGTAGCCACGCAAAACGCCCGGAGCGCACCCTCCGAGTCCGCTCCGGGCGTCTCAATTCATTCAGTTCAGCCGCGTTAATCCTCCACGAACGCTTTCAGTCTGCTCAATGCCCGATCCCACGCCTCTGAAACCGTTTCCAAGTACTTCCTGAGGTTTTCAATCGGCTCTGGATCCAGCTCAAAGCGGCTTTCGCGCCCCACGTGTACGCTGCGCACAATCCCCACATTCTCCAGCACTCGGAGATGCTTCGTAACCGCCTGTCGGCTTAGTCGGGACCCTGCAGTTAGCTGGGAAATGGACCGCGGCGGCCCATCCGAAAGCTTGGCCACGAGCGAAAGACGGGTTCGATCGCCAAGCGCAGCAAAGACTGGCGCATGGGCGCGCGCCCTCGGCGAGTTAGCCCCGCTACTTCGGCGCTTTCGCAAGGTAGCTCTCGATATTCTTGGTTTGCTCGGCCCAGCCGCCATCGTTCATCCGGAATGCCTCGGCGCGCCGATCGCTGGGTACCTTGTCGAAGCCTGACTCCGTGATCTCCAGCAGTGTTCCTCCGGCGGTCTTGGTGAGTTTGAATTCCACCAGCGTCGGAATCTCCTTAGAATAATCCACCTTCGGATCGATCCCGTATGGGTGCCAGGTGAACGAAAAAAGTTTCTCCGGCTCGATCTTCTGCACGACCGCCTCCCATCGCACGTGCTCATAGCCCGGATAAGTAATATGGCCGCGAGAAATTTGCCCGGCCACAAATGGCCCTTCCAATTTCACTCGGAACCACTCCCCAAATTCGCGGTAATCGGTCAGCGCCCGCCACACCCGCGAAACCGGCGCCTTCAATTCAATCCGCTTCTCAATCCTGTCGCTCATCGTATGCAACCTCCAGGTTGCATATTAACCGGCAGTGCCCTGAAAGGCAACCATTAGGTTGCTCATTACACTTTGGGAGACAAAGTTCTAATTGGGAAGGGAAGTGTCCGCAAAGGAAAGGCAAGTTTAAAAACCCAAATCATCCAGCCCAGGGTGATCATCCGGCCGGCGGCCCAACGGCCAGTGATATTTTCGGTCAGGTTCTTTGATGGACAAATCGTTGATGCTCGCGTGTCGTACCTGCATCAACCCGTTCGCGTCAAATTCCCAATTCTCATTTCCATATGATCGGAACCAATTTCCCGCACCGTCGTGCCATTCATACGCGAATCGCACGGCAATCCGGTTTTCGTCAAACGTCCAAAGACCTTTAATTAGCCGGTAGTCCAGCTCCTTGGCCCATTTACGCTTCAAAAAAGCCACAATTTCGGCCCGGCCACTGATAAATTCCGACCTGTTCCGCCACCGCGAGTCCGGCGAATACGCTAGCGCGACCTTTTCCGGATCTCGAGTGTTCCATCCATCTTCCGCCCCGCGCACTTTCTGCGTGGCAGTCTCTCGCGTAAACGGTGGCAGCGGCGGCCGACTCGACATGGGCGCTCCTTACTTCGTTTTGGGATTTGAGCGATCTAGTCTATCGCCAAATCTCGCGCTGGAGTCGTTGTGGGTGGCAGTTGCACATCTCACCCCGGTCCCGTAGAATCGTTTCGCGGGGTGGAGCAGCCTGGTAGCTCGTCGGGCTCATAACCCGGAGGTCGTTGGTTCAAATCCAACCCCCGCAACCATCCCTTCATCACCCCAACTCGGCCCTCCCCGTCGATTCTTGTTATGCCGGTACTCGGCTTCTCGTTGGGCTTCAGGGTTACTTCTTCATTGGGTAATCAAGCCAGCTGTTCCGCTCTGAAACTCCGAGTGTTCCATTTGGGAATCATGCCTAACAACGTGACTTGGTCGCGCGCTGATTCCAAGGGAAAAGCTGATGCTGCCCGTTTGGGGCTTGATGTGCACTACGCAGATTCATGCACACACTTTCAACCCAGCGAAGTGCTCCCGTAGTCAACACGTTCACCCTCATGGTTGTGCTGCTTTGCTTCACGAGTTGCACCCTTCCCGGTTCTCCTGATATTTCGCCTCAGAAGCCGAACAATGTCTCGTCTGACCTGCAGGATTGGTACATTTACAACAGCGTCGGTATGCCAGCTCACCCGGTCTACGATTCCCTCGGCATTTGGTCATTGGATTTTCCAAGCCAGCTCGGCGCTTGCGCTCGCTATGTCCAGACGCCATTCAACTCCACGACGACTCTTCACAACGTCACCTTTACGTTCGTTGTTGTGAGCGATGCACCCCAATACCAAGTAGTAGACTCCAAGGATTACCCTCCGGCGACAATCCACATCTTTTTCGAGCGGCAGAAAGATAACCTGGCGGCTGCTAACGGCCGTTGGTGGGCTGACAAAAGCAAGTACAACCTTAGCTCATATGACAATCATTCAATTACGATCAATATCCCGCTTATATTCAACTTCTGGACGAATGTCTATGGGAAGACCGACGAACAATCCTTCAATGATTCGCTGGCAAAGATCG
The DNA here is from genome assembly GCA_963757885.1 of uncultured Acidobacteriota bacterium. Taxonomy (GTDB): domain Bacteria; phylum Acidobacteriota; class Terriglobia; order Acidiferrales; family UBA7541; genus Palsa-147. The sequence continues at coordinate 690,404 of CAVWSS010000002.1, forward strand.
GCTGGATTGGCTTTACGTTTGGAGGGCAAGACTTTTGGGCCAACGGTGTGGCAATGAAGGCGGGCCACTCCAAGTTTGTGTTACAAAGCCTCGATGTCAAATGAGATTGGTAAGCCTCGATTTCGGCAAACTAGCTCGGCACTTGGTCGAAGTGTTTTGTGATCGAAGCAGAATCACGGAACGAATTTGATTCTGTGATCCAAGTTTGAAACGTCAACCGCGGTCAGGAAGATCAGCCGCACTATCTTCTCCATTTTCGGATAGTCAATCTTGTCCCAAGTGTCGTTTTCCGTGTGATAGTCGGCGTGCTCGCCGGTGTTGAAGAGCACCATAGGTATCGACTTTTGCGCGAAGGGGTAGTGATCGCTTCGTGCAAACCATGATTCACGATCATCGGTATCCGTCTTGTAATCGAGCCTCAAGCCGATGTTCTTGTCTTGCGCTTCAATGACCGCTTTGAGTTCTGGATCGTAAAGCGTTCCCGACAGATTCAGATCGTTCGTGTTCTGGTCTGGGGTTGTATTCCAGGTTGGCGAATTTTCATCGCGGCCAATCATGTCCATATTCAGATTCGCAACGGTCTGATTGAGCGGAATCAGCGGATGGTTGACGTAATAGAAAGAGCCGAGAAGGCCCCGCTCTTCAGCATCGAACACCACAAAAAGAACACTCCGCTTGGCCTTCACTTCTCCTCGCACAAACGCCCGCGCAATCTCGATCACGCCAATCGTCCCTGATGCATTGTCATCGGCCCCGGGATAAATCCGATCGCCGATCTTGCCGCCGTGATCGTAGTGCGCGGAGATCACAATCGTTTCATTCTTCAGCGTTGGGTCCGATCCTTCAAGTAGGCCCACTACATTGCGCATGTGCCGCACGTCGCGCTTCTCGTAAGCCTTGGTCATGGTCAGAGACACAGCCGGAATTTCGAACGAATCTGGATGGTAGGTTGAGTCGATCTTTTTCTGGAGCTCGGCGACGGTGGTGCGCTTCGAAGCCAGCAGCGAATTCGCGACATCTTCTGAAATGGAGAAGGAAGGTAGGTCCCAGGTTCCGTCGGTTAGCGATTGTCCGTAGAGCGGCGTTCCGGTCTGCATGTAATCCGGCGAACCGCTTTCCAGGCGCGGAGGCCGTCGCTCTTCTTTGGACGTCACCGTCAGAATTCCCGCCGCTCCGGCCCTTCTGAGTATTTCGACTTTGGCCCAGTCATATGAGTACAGCGTGTCCCACTTGCCCTTGAATTTCGAGTTTGGATCGGATGCTTGCGGCTCACGCGGGAGGATCATCGCGATTTTGCCATGCAGGTCAACTCCCGCAAGATCGTTGTATCCATATTCAGGCGCGTTGATTCCATAGCCCGCGAAGACGACCGGAGCTGTCACTGTGACCGGATTGTTAGTCTGCGGATTCCACCCAAAACTGAAATCAGGGCCGAAGGTGAGGGTTTTCTCGCCGGTCGCGGTCTTCACGACGAGAGAGGTGTGCGCTTCGTCGAGCCATGCACGAACCGTGTCGAAATTCTGGAAATACGAATTCGAGTCGCCCACGGGCTTGAGGCCGAGGCGCATGAACTCCGAGGCAATGTAGTCCGAGGCGATGCGCGCGTCGCGGCTGCCGGCGAGGCGACCTTGAAGGTCTGCGCTGGCCAGAAACTGCATGCGAGCCTTCAAGTTCTCCGCCTGAATCAAGCGGGCGGCTTCGTCAATGCTGGGCGCCGAGACAGTGAGCATTAGAAACACCACTGCGAGCTGGCTGAGATTCATTCTCTAGACTCCTTTAAACCCCCGGATTGCAATTGAAAGTTTGATTCGTTAATGACGCACGAGATCTGAAGCCGTTGGAAGCCGTCTCAGTGAGCGCTGCCAACCAACTTTTCCACTTCGTCCATTTCTTTTGGAATGGCGCTTGAGAGAATTTCCGGCGCGCCATCGGTGATCAGGATGGTGTCTTCGGCCCGGTAGTGCATCTGCTTGTCCGGAAATTCGATGATTGGCTCGACCGTTACCACTTGCCCCGCTTTCACAGGTCCTGTCACTCGTTTGACGTCGTGAGTTGCGAGCCCTACGAAATGGCCGGGAAAGCCCATCCACTGATTGCCAACGCCCGCCTCTTCATAGACAGCCTTTCCCGCATCGGAGGCCTGCTCGTAGGTATGGCCCGGAGTGAGCAGCGCGATGATGGCCTTTTGTGCTTTTAGATCGGCTGCATACCACTTGGCTTGTTCTGGCGTGAACTTACCGCTGATATTAAAAGTGCGCGTGATATCCATAGTTTCGTGATCGAGCGAGCCGGCAAAATCGAAAACGACGAGCTGATTGGCTTCGATCTTGTGGCGATTCGAGAAGTAATGCCAGGTGTTGATGTCTGGACCCGATCCAACAATGGCGGGATAGGCCATGCCTTGAGCGCCGTGTTCGTACATGTAAGCGTAGGCCATCCCCTCAATTTCGTATTGATACATATCGGGATGCGCGTGAGAGATGGCATTGCGATCCGCCTCGGCGCTGATTTTCCCGATGTGCCGCAAAACTTCAATTTCTTCCGCGGTCTTAATATTGCGCAGATCATCGATCGCAGGTGTCAGATCGCGAATGTGCGCCATGCGATAGCGCTCTGCCAGTAATTTCGCGGGAGCAAGATCGTCTGGCAACGGTTCGTGGTAGGGGTGAGCGAACTTCCACGCATGATCGCGTCCCACTTCGGGGCGCGCTCCGTCCGCCTTGTCCGGAAATCCTAGGCGTACCCAAAGATCGCAACCGGGATGTGCCTGCAGAATATAGGAAAGCGCGATATCCAAATCGGCGACCGGATTGACGGTTTTGAATCCTAGCGCCTCGCGTTCGGTGGCCGGCAACGCCAGCAGGTTCGCGCCGTACACTTGAGCGGTGCGTGGAGCTTGGCTGGGCTCGAAAATCGTGACGGCGCCGTTCTCGTTATCCATAAACATCACCGCGCCGGGGTCTTGCAAGCCGGTGAAGTAGTAGAAGTCGTTGTCCTCGCGGTAGTGCGTGGCTTCGGGAATGTCGTTACGCGCGAAAAGAATCGTATAGCCAGTCTTTAGTTCCTTAGCCAGCCGGTCGCGTCGCGCAGCGAACGCCTGCGGCCCCCCCAAGTCGGTGATTGCCTGGCGGTCAGTGTACTGACCGAATGCGCAAGTCGATGCAGTCAACAAAATAGCGAATGACACAAACACCCTAACGAGGTTTTTCGAGCTTCCTATAGCGCCCACTTTTGGCCCTCCTGCAGATGTATTTTATTTTGGTCCTATGGATATGTTGGTTATCGCCCGTTCCTACTGCGCCATTTTGCTGAATATTTCCTTGGCGCGAGAATAGATGGCCTCGACCTCGCTCTTCTGTTCGGGCGTGTTGAAACTTTCGTCCTTCTCAGCGAGCTCGCCGACGCGCTCCATCCACTTCACGAAGTACTGCGCATCTTCGGGCGATTGCGGCTGCTGATCTCCAACTCGCAGATAGACTGCCCCGGTGTGCGCGTATACGAAGCTATCCAGCAGCAGGTGTACGTTTTCGGGCCCGGTTACACGCGCCGCGATCCAGCCGCTGTGCTCGACCTTTACATCGCCGGCAAACTTCACATGCAGCGGGTCTTTCGCACTCACTGTCCCAACCACTTTGCCGTTCTGGATGATGTCGAGCGTATCCATTGGTATTGGCGAGACTACGTCGGCTTCGACGTGAACAGTCGATGTCGTGTTGGCCGGCAGCTTCACCTCCGCGCCTGGCTCCTGCCCGTTCACGCTGAATCGAATCATCGGTCCATTGGTAACGAAAGTGCGACCAGCCTTTAGACCGTCGATCCATTTTTGATAATCGAGCGGACCTGAAACCTTCACATAGACTCGCGTTGAACCCACGGTTGGTGCGCGCCAGTAATCGGTCATCACATCGGTGCCGGCGGCGATTGGAATTTTGTATCCGAGATTCAGAAGCCGATACCAAACCTCCGCCACTGGATATTCATCAGTCCAAATGCACATCAAGTCGTAATAGTCGACCTTGCCGAGCGCCAGATCCGCGGGAAATTCGCGCGCTCCCATGTAATCCTGCGTGGAAGGATCGATACCCTTGGACGTGAAATAGGGATGTACATAGCCGCCGATGCCGCCCTGCTTGTGAACCTCGTCAAGCACAGCGGCGTTCGTCGGATAATCCGCGGCAAAGGGGGTGCCCGGGAAACCGGTGAAAACTGGGAACAAGTACCTCTTTAGGTTGAGCAGGCCCATGTGTCCGGCAAAGCTAGGCCGGAATTCTTCGTTGAAATAAAGCAATCGATTGTCATGGGAACTAGGATCGAGCTTGCCGGTGAAATATTGCAGATCGAGCAAGCGATCGTTCCAGTTTGTGGGGAAGTCATGGACTACGTTCAAATCTTCCGCATCGGCTTCGAGCAGAAGAGTTTTGGGGTTCGCGCCCAGGATGCCGCCGTAATTCATGTGCAGGTGAGTGTCGCCCGAATACCAGCCATCTTTCTCCACGTCGCTGACCCGCGTGAATTTTAGAGTCACATTCCCACTGCCATTTGCTGTTACGGTGACAGTCCTTTTCTGCGGCACGAGTTCGAATCCCTTCATCGCTTCGACAGTCACTGCGCCCGTAGGAACGTCTGATGGAAAATTCGCCAGTTGAAGAGAAAAAGTGGTCGTTTGTGGCGCTGGTGACGCGCGCAAATGCTCCGAGGGGCGCGTAGCTCTTGCCATCGGCGGCGGTCAGGTAAACGCGCGCCGAGGTCTTCCGGCCGCGATCATCCTCGATTCGCACCGTGAGACGACCAGTTGGAACGCGATAGTGAAAGCTCGAAATCTTTACCTCGGTGCTTTGATCGCTGACCAAGGCTCTTGTAAAAAGGTGAAACGTTGAGCCGGCATTGGTGACGTAGGCAAGTTTTGTTGCGTCCGGGGACCACGACGGGCAGAAAACCTCCGCGTCTTCGTACGTGAACTGAGCGGGAACGCCGGTCAGAGAATTGACCAGCCAGATTTGGTTATGGCCGTTTCGCGCAGCGATAAAAGCTATGTTGTGGCCGTCCGGCGACCAGCGCGGCCGTGTATGCCATAGCGTTTCCTCTTCCACGAGTAGCCGCGGGCTGCCTCCGTCGAGGCCCCTGATCCAAAGATCGCCTGATCCCGGGGCGGGCACGGGAGTTGGGTAGCCTGGAACAGGAGACGATCTGCGGTTGCTTACAAAAACGATCTGCTTGCCATCGGGCGAGGGGCTGCCTTCCAAATTTTGAGCGGGATTGTCGTCGGCAACGGCGGCAGGCTTCCCTCCCTCTGCCTTCACCCGCCAAATTCCGAGCGCATGTCCGCCGAGCGTGGAGGTGTAGAGAATTTCGTCGTTGGAAAGCCACACTGGATCGAGGCTAAGCAATTTATCCTGCGTGACGGCGTGCTCATCGCTGCCATCCGCGTTGGCGACCCAAAGATCGATGACATGCCCGGTATCGCGCGTGAAAACCAGCCTCGTGCCATCCGGTGACCAGTTGGGCTGGCCATCGTAATCGGCGGACGCGGTTATCTGTGTTGCCTCGCCTCCCGCGACAGGCACCACCCAAATTGAACCCTCCATGCTGAAGGCAATCTTGCTCCCGTCGGGCGACCAGGCCGGCGCCCACGGCCCGGTTGTGACCGGAGGCAGGTACATGCTTTCCATGTACATCTGTCCTGCCTGAAAACCTTTGCTCGTTGAAGGATAGGCGGTTTGAATCTGCGCGAATGCGCCTGTTGATGAGAGGAAACTAAACACGAAAATAGAAACGAGAGAACGAAGGACCGGGGACCACTTGCCCATTTGTTTGCTACTCCTCCGAAGCGTAAATTTGCCTCTACGAAAAGTTCACACCGCCCGAAACGACGCAGGGCCGATGTGTCCTGCGGGTCGTTTCGAATTACTTCAGCTTCCCCAGTGCAGTCCGCAATTCATCTGGAGTCTCTCAAGCTTCGAACTTGAACATGATGTGGGTTTCGGTGAAACCTGTCCGTGTACCTGAAGCCATGGCGCTCGATCTGATGATCGAGTGAGGGCGGGACCCCCCTGCCGGTGAGAGGGTATACCTAATTTCAAACGCCGGAGTGATTTTTTTAAACTTTTGGCAGGCTAGGTGGAAAAATTCCGCTGAGGCCGGGCAGCGCGGCTTCTAGATGCATGATTAAGCCGGCCGTACCGCGGGACGGTTAGTTGGCCGCGACGCGTTGGGGTGCGTCCGCGGGGCGGGTGCTGCGGATTCGCATGCCGTAGAACGAGCGATATACAAAATAGAACGAGACCAGGAAAAACACCGCCGCGAGAATGTGCGTCAAGGCCCCTCCGGTGTCGATCGTAAGTTTGACAGCCAGCTCAACGGCCAGCAAGCCGAACAGCGTGGTGAACTTGATCACCGGGTTTAGCGCGACCGAAGAGGTGTCCTTGAAGGGGTCGCCGACGGTGTCGCCGATGACCGTGGCGGCGTGAAGCTCGGTGCCTTTCTGCTTCATTTCCACTTCGACGATTTTTTTGGCGTTGTCCCATGCGCCGCCGGCGTTGGCCATGAAGATGGCCTGGTAGAGGCCAAAGATGGCGATGGAGATCAGGTAGCCGATGAAGAAGAAGGGCTCGACGAAGGAGAAAGCCAGAGTGGCGAAGAAGACTGCGATGAAAATGTTCAGCATGCCCTTCTGCGCATACTGAGTGCAGATTTCCACAACTTTCTTGCTATCAGCGACCGAGGCTTTTTCAACGCTGTCTAGGTTGATGTGCGTTTTGATGAATTCGACAGCGCGATAGGCGCCGGTGGTGACGGCTTGGGTCGATGCGCCAGTAAACCAGTAGATCATGGCGCCGCCGGTGATGAGGCCGAGCACGAATGGAGCGTGGAGGAGCGAGAGTTTGTCGACGTTAGTGAGTAGGCCATTGGTGAGGGCCATGATGATTGAGAAGATCATGGTGGTGGCGCCGACCACGGCAGTGCCGATGAGCACGGGCTTGGCGGTGGCTTTAAAAGTGTTGCCCGCACCGTCATTTTCTTCGAGGAGGTCTTTGGCGCGCGCGAAGTTCACGTCGATTTTGTAGTCGCGGCGGAGTTCCTGTTCGATGTTGGGAATTTGTTCAATTTGGGAAAGTTCAAAGACGGACTGGGCGTTGTCCGTTACTGGCCCGTAGGAGTCGACGGCGATGGTCACTGGACCCATGCCGAGGAAGCCGAACGCGACCAGGCCAAAAGCGAATACTGGCGCGGCGATCATCAGGCTGGCCAGGCCCAGGTTGGAAATCAGGTAGCCAACGGCCATCAGCAGCACCATGGTTAGGCCCAGGTAGTACGCGGAAAAATTCCCGGCCACGAAGCCGGACAAAATTCCGAGCGAGGCGCCGCCTTCTTCGGCGGAAATTACGACCTCTTTGACATGGCGCGATTCCGTGGAGGTGAAGCTTTTCACTAGCTCGGGGATGAGCGCGCCAGCGAGAGTGCCGCAGGAAATGATGGTCGCGAGCTTCCACCACTGTGTCGAGTCGCCGCCAAGGACCGGAATCACCAGATAGGAGACCACGTAAGTAAAGCCAATAGAAACCGCGGAGGTAATCCAGACCAGAGAGGTGAGCGGGGCTTCGAAATTCATGCGGTCGGCGTTGGCGTAGCGGCCCTTGGCGATGGCGGCGTTGACGAAATAGGCCACGGCGCTGGCGATGAGCATGACAATGCGCATCACGAAGATCCAGACCAGCAGTTGCACTTGGACGGCGGGATTGCTGACGCCGAGCAAAATGAACGTGATGAGCGCGACGCCGGTGACGCCGTAAGTTTCAAAGCCGTCGGCCGAGGGACCCACGGAGTCGCCGGCATTGTCGCCGGTGCAATCGGCGATTACGCCAGGGTTGCGCGCGTCGTCTTCCTTAATTTTGAAGACGATTTTCATGAGGTCAGAACCGATGTCGGCAATTTTGGTGAAGATGCCGCCGGCGATGCGGAGAGCAGCCGCGCCGAGGGATTCGCCGATCGCGAATCCGATGAAGCAAACGCCCGCATAATCCCGCGGAACGAACAGCAGAATGAAAAGCATCATGAGCAGCTCGACGGAGATGAGCATCATGCCGATGCTCATACCGGCCCGTAGAGGGATTTCGTAAATCGGAAATGGTTTGCCACGGAGCCCGGCAAAAGCGGTACGGGAATTAGCGAAAGTGTTGACGCGAATGCCAAACCAGGCGACGCCGTAGCTCCCGGCAATGCCCAAAACGCTGAAGGCCAGAATGATGATGACGCGCACAGCTTCGTATTTGAGCAGTACGCCGAAGTAAAGAATGATCACTACGGCGATGAAGGCTTCGAGGAGAAGTAGGAATTTGCCCTGGGTGATGAGGTAAGTCTTGCAAGTTTCGTAGATCAGCTCGGAAATTTCGCGCATGGAACTGTGAACGGGGAGATTTTTCAGTTTGTTGTAGATGACCAGGCCGAAGACCAGGCCAAAGACGCAGACGATCAGACCAAAGAGGAGAAGCTTATGGCCGTCGATGCCAAAGAACTGGACCTGTGAGAGGTCGGGGAGCTTGAGGTTCGCTTCACCGCCGACCTCTGGGGATCGAGCCGGCCGCGCCGCATGCGCGGCGACGGACATTGCGCCAGCCAGAAGAACCGCCGCTGCAACAGAGAATTTTGTGAGCCAGTTGGTAAGCGAGGAGGATACGGCTCGGGTGATCAGGTTGTGCTGGCTGCGCATGTTAGGCATGCAGATGGTTCTCCTATTTTTTGGGGCAAACCATTGAATTTGCCCGCACTTGCGGCATCAAGAACACTACTGCGACTCGCGACAATTCCAGTAAAGACAAAGGAGATGGAATTCGAATAACTTGCCTGCCATCTGAAAGTTACCTGATGGCGCCGCAGGAGGGACACACGATGTGAATCCTGGTTCGCGGCAAGGCGCCCATTTATAACATCCCCAATGAGTTGGGTCAAACCGTAGCTGTTTTCTGGGTCGGGAGGGCAGGATGGGCATCGAAAGAGTTCTGGGGCTTGGCTCGAGAGGGGGCGAGAAATCGATGGCGAATTTTGAGGTGCATGGGGACTTTGAGCGAGAAGTGCGGGAGAGTTTCGCGCGGCAGAGTTTTATGACTTTGCTGGGCGCGAGTTTGACGGGCGTAGCACCTGGGGCTGTGGAGATTCGGATGCCGTTCCGCGCGGATTTAACGCAGCATCACGGCTATTTGCATGCGGCGGTGGTGACGGCGCTGCTGGACAACGCGGCCGGATTCGCGGGGATGACGGTGAGTCCGGCGGGGATGGAAATGCTGACCGTGGAATACAAAGTGAATTTTCTGGCGCCCGCAATTGGCGAGACATTGATTGCACGAGGAAGTGTGAAGAAGAAAGGCAAGACACTGTGCATTTGCATGGCGGAGGGGTGGGCGGTGCGTGATGGCAAAGAGCAGAGCGTGGCGATGCTTGTGTCGACGGTGATGCCGCTTGCGGCGAAGAAGTAAAGCGTTTCGATCGTGGTAGAGCGTGTTTTATTTGGCGTATTGCTCATCGGTGACGTGTTCGAGCCAGTCGACGACTTTGCCATCGAGAGCTTCCTGGATGGCGAAGTGGGTCACGGCGGTGGTCGGCGCGGCGCCATGCCAGTGCTTTTCGCCGGGGGCGAACCAGACCACGTCGCCGGGATGAATTTTCTCAATGGCGCCGCCCCAGCGCTGGGCGAGTCCGGTACCGGTGGCGACGATGAGCGTCTGGCCTAGCGGGTGAGTGTGCCAGGCAGTGCGAGCGCCGGGCTCAAAAGTGACACTGGCGCCGCGGGCGCGTGCGGGATCGGGCGCTTCGAAGAGCGGATCGATGCGGACGGTGCCGGTGAACCAGTCGGCGGGGCCTTTGGCGGAAGGTTGCGAGCCGGCTCTCTTAATTTCCATTTTCGAAAAACTCCCTAACTTTGTCTCTTTTTTGTTTGATCCGATTTGCCGTTTGAGGGGCCGGAGTTCGCGGAGGCGATCGTTCTCGATTTTGTGTAGACGTGGTAGGTGGTGGTGTCCCAGGCGTTGTGGATGCCGTCAAAGAGGAGAATCAGCGAGGCGGCCCCAACGGCGAAGAGGGCGGGGCGTTCGTGGCGCCAAGCGGCGAAAGCAGAGAACGTGAGGATTGCGTAGGCGACTAGAGGCAGGATGACATGGCACAGCCAGTCTTCGAAGACGGGCTTATAGGCTCCTTGACGGAAGATGTGGCGGACGATGATCACTGTGTAGATGATGCCGCTGAACCCCATGAGGCCCCAGAGCATTGCTGGATAGGTGAGTCCGTGCCAAGGGGCGCGGATCAAGGCGGCGAGAAGCAGCACGGCGCCGAAATGAACGATCGTCGGAGTACCGAATGCAGCGCCAGCCTCCTCTTCGAGCCTTGGACGTTCGGCGAGTAGCGTCATAACGACGAATTGGAGACCGATGAGAGCGCCAGCGGCAGAGCCGATGATGACGTAGAAGCTATCCCAGGCGGCAAGTTCGGACATAAGAGCGCGAATTTTAGCGCAGTTTAGACTTGGGGCAGGCTGACGTTTTAGGCCGCCCGGAAATTAATGCTTTTTGTTCTGGAAGTCAGACCCTGTGGCGTGAAGAAACCACTCGCCATTCTGTTGAATAGCGCGAAAAAACCTGGCATTGGAGCCTAAATCCGCGTCCAGTTCGGTCATGGTAAGCCAATACTCCTGCCGGTTTGGCGAGACGCAGTAGTAAGTCACGCCCGGTCGCGGCGAAGGATTGACCGCGCGCGGTCCAGTCGCGTCAGCTGTGACTTCGGCTTCGTACGGGACCGGTCTGCCTTGTTGTGCGTATAGGCTCGAGGGCGCATCCGATACGGCACTTTCAAACTCGGCTTGGTTCTGGGGAAATTGCCCATGTTTTTCGTACCAAGTACGCAGGGAATGTCTAGCAAATTCGAGATGATGGATGTCCGCTTCAAGAGCGTACGAGCGCGGAAGCCAATCGGGAATCTTTTGAGTGGCTAGCAAAAAGAAAACGATGGAAAGCATGGGAAGTGGCCGGTAAAGGCCCGGCCCCCAAATCCCAAGTAGGGTTGCTGCCATACTAGCCGATCCCAGAATCGTCCAAACTATCCCCACAAAAACATACGGATACTCAACGTAGTAAATTGCCGAAGTGTGAATTCTAACGGAACAAACGAGCGACCCGATGCCAATGCCAAGTATCAACAGCGAGAAGGGGCTCAGCACGATCGACAGCAAGGTCTTTAGAACGGTACGAATTGTGGTGAGAATAGATTGGCGCATTTCTTGGCCGCCGTTCGCACCAGAATATCGTAAAACGAGTTGAGCAACTACTTTGCGGACTAACGATCGACCATTTTCTGAATTTCCTCGGGGTAGCGTTCACCTTGTACGGGGATTTGCGAGGCTGCGGCGTCGAGCTCGCGAAGATCGGTGGCCGAAAGTTCTAAGTTGGCGGCGCCGAGATTTTCTTCTAGGCGGTGCAGCTTGGTGGTGCCGGGGATGGGCACGATCCAGGGTTTTTGAGCGAGCAGCCAGGCGAGGGCGACTTGCGCGGGTGTGGCGTTTTTCTGCTGGGCGAATCGAGCGACGAGATCGACCACGGCCTGATTTGCTTTGCGATTTTCGGGCGTAAAACGCGGGAGGCGGCTGCGGAAATCGGTTTTGTCGAACTGCGTATCCGCGCTGATTTTCCCTGTGAGAAAGCCGCGGCCAAGCGGGCTGAAGGGGACGAAGCCAATCCCAAGTTCCTCGAGCGCGGGAAGAATTTGGTCTTCGGGTTCGCGCCACCAGAGGGAATATTCGCTTTGAAGGGCCGTAACGGGCTGAACCTTGTTGGCGCGGCGGATGTTTTGCACGCCGGCTTCAGAGAGGCCGAAATGTCTGACCTTGCCTTCTTGGATGAGGTCTTTCACGGCGCCGGCGGTATCTTCGATGGGGACATCGGGATCGACGCGGTGCTGGTAGAAAAGGTCGATGCGGTCGGTGCGAAGGCGTTTGAGGGAGGCTTCGGCGACTTCCTTTATGTGTTCGGGGCGGCTGTCGAGGCCGGCGAGGCCTCGCTCGGCACCGGGATTGAATTTGAAGCCGAATTTCGTGGCTATGACGACTTGATCGCGAATCGGGGCGAGGGCTTCGCCGACGAGTTCTTCGTTTTTATAGGGGCCGTAAGCCTCGGCGGTGTCGAAAAAGGTGACGCCGCGCTCGAAGGCGGCGCGGATTAGGTCAATGCCTTGCTGTTTTTCGACGGCTGGGCCGAAGCCGGAGCTGAGGCCCATGCAGCCAAGGCCGATGGCCGAGACTTCAAGATCTTTCCCGAGTTTGCGTTTCTGCATGAGTGCTCCTTAGAAATGAGGACCATACATAAGATTGTGATGGCGCGAAAAATGCCGCGCCATCGAGAGTCAGCGAGTCCAGCTGCAACTTAGGCGGATTTAAGGGAGGCCATGTCGATGGAGAAGCGATACTTCACATCGGACTTGAGCAGCCGGTCGTAAGCCTCGTTGATTTTCTGAACGGGAATGACTTCAACGTCGGCGGTGATGTTGTGCTTGCCGCAGAAGTCGAGCATTTCCTGGGTTTCGGGAATGCCGCCGATGGGCGAACCGGACAGGCTGCGACGGCCGATGATCAACGGAAAAGCGGCTACCTGAAGCGGTTTTTCAGGCGCACCAACAAGAGTGAGATTCCCGTCGCGGCGGAGCAGCATCAGGTAGGCGTTGATGTCGTGGTCGGCGGAGACGGCGTCGAGAATGAAGTCGAATGAACCGGCGTGCTTTTCCATTTCGTTGGTGTTTTTGGAGATGACCACTTCGTCGGCGCCGAGGCGCATGGCATCGTCCTTTTTGCTGGGCGTGGTGGTGAAGACCACGGTGTGAGCTCCCAGGCCGTGGGCGAACTTAACGGCCATGTGGCCGAGCCCGCCGAGACCGACGACGCCGACTTTTTTGCCTTTGGAGACGCACCAGTGGCGCATGGGTGAATAGGTAGTGATTCCGGCGCAGAGCAGAGGAGCGGCGCCGGCGAGGTCGAGATTTTCGGGAACGCGGAGGACGAAGCGGTCGCTGACCACGACGCTATCGGAATAGCCGCCGTAGGTGACACCACCAAGATGTTTGTCGGGTGCATTGTAAGTATAGGTTGCGTTGACGCAGAACTGCTCGAGGCCTGCTTTGCACTCGGAACAGGTGCCGTCTGAATCGACCAGGCAGCCGACTGCCGCGAGGTCACCGGGTTTGAATTTTTTTACCGCGGAACCAACCTTGGTGACGCGGCCGACGATTTCGTGCCCGGGCACGCAGGGGTAAGTAGTAGGCATGAACGCTTTCCACTCGTCGCGAACGGTATGCAAGTCGGAGTGACATACACCACAAAAGAGAATTTCGATCTGTACGTCGTGATCGGTTGGATCCCGTCGAGGGATGGTGGTTTGTTTCATTGGTGAGGTTGCGCTGGCTGCGGAATAGGCTTTTACGTTTGGCATAGTCGATAACTGTAGATGCGCGAGGGCTAAAGTGCGATGCAAAAGTGAGGGAGGGATGGATGTGAAAAAAGAGATTAGCTGGGGCGTGCTCTCGCGGTGGCCCTGGGGTGCGTCGAAGTGGTGTGGGGCAAGTTTAAGGAGGTAAAGATGAAGCGATATGGATTCGGGGGAAGGGTGGGAAGATTGGTCGTTGCGACGCTGGTGCTGGCGTTGTGCGCCGGGACTCTATTAAGCCTGAAGGCGGCGCATGGAAGAGGCCTTCAAAGTGCGCAGGGTTCAGCCACGTCGGCTTCGGATTCCCAGTCCGCGGCGCTTCAGCATGATGGCTCGCACGACTTTGATTTCTTGATTGGAGATTGGCATGCGCATGTCCGGAGGCTGCCCGACCGGCTGGTTCATTCGAATAATTGGATTGAATACGACGGCATTTCGAATCACCACAAGATTTTTGACACCAGCGCGAATCTCGAAGAATTCGATGTGACCAGCACGGACAAAAAGTTGCGGATCAAAGCGCAGACGCTAAGGATGTACAATCCCGGAGATCGCATCAGTGGAGCATTTACGGACTGGAGTTGGACAAGGGGAGCCTGGAGACTCCGCCGCTGGTGGGGCAGTTCTACGGCGATCGCGGCGAGTTCTACAATCAGCAGCTTTGGAAGGGCCGGGTGGTTGAGGTGCGTTATATCTGGCGGCCCGTTGGAACAAATGGGGCGCACATGGATCAGGCGTTTTCGCCAGATGGCGGAAAAACGTGGGAAGTGAACTGGACGTGTGATTTGACCAAGTAGCGCGGACAACGCAACGCGACTACCGCACGAAGTGAACGTCGGGGTCGTTAATGATCTGTTTGAGATTTGGGCCAGTCAGAGCGCCGCTGGATAAGTCGATGCGCCAATCTTCAGTGAAGAGGACCTGGCCGGTAAGGTCGACGTAGTCGACGTGCAGAGCAGGTCCGTCAAAGCGGAGATTGGCGTGGCCATTGATGCCGGCGCTGATGTTTTCGTCGCTTTTGTAGAGGCGATTGTCCCAGGCAAGTAGATTGCAGGGGATATCGGGATTCCAGCCGCGCTCGACGGGCATGCCCGAGTGGCCGACGCAGCGTCCATAAGATTCGATTCCCTCCGGAACGGCAAATTTCCCATAGATAGCGACTTTGTGTTCGTGTCCCCAGAACCAGAGAATCGGGGCGGTGGATGATTTGCGCGAGCTGCATGGCGGGATAGCGGTACCAGTCGCTGAAGGCGGAGTGGGAGCCGTGGTGGGAGAGGAGGATGAGGCCGCGGTGGTCGCCGTCAGGATTGATGGTCGTGCGCAGCCAGTTGAGAGCCGCGTCGGGAATGAGGCATTTGGGTTTGAAGCGGAGGCTGGTGCGGATGAGTTTGGAGCGTTGGAAGAAGGGCATTTTGCCCCAGTCGAAGGCGGTGGAGTCGTAGCCCGTGTCGATGCCGATGACGCGCCACGATTCGTTTTCGAGACAGAAAAAGCTAGCCCATTGGCCGGAACCCCATGCCGCGGCGTCTTTTTCGCGGGGTGTGGTGGTGGTGATGCGTTGTGCGGAGGGTGTAGCGGTCTGTGGTGTCGCAGCTTGCGCTTGTGGCGCGGAGGTGCGCAAGCCCATTCGGGGGAGGATGGCGTTGAAGTACCCCGAGCCGCGCGCGTACATCTCGTGATTGCCAGTGAGAACGAAGCTGCCCTTCGATCCCATAGGGAAGGCGACGGGGAGATAGGGAGAAGTTTTCTCGCCAAAGAAATTTTCGCGAATTTCGGTGGCGTCGCCCACGTAATAAACATCCCCGAGATGGACGGTGTAGTCGGGATGCGCGGCGAGAACCTGCGAGGCAACTTCGTGAGCTTCGTCAGTTCCGGTGCCCCAGTCGCCGAGAATGCTGAGGCTGGTTTGATTTTCGATTCTGTAAATGCCATTGCCGTGGGCGCCATCGGAGTAGTCGCGGTAGGGATGCGTTTTGTGAAACCAGTAGCGCATGACGTGCGGGATCCATTTGAGGAGGCGGCCGGGCGCGAAAGCGTAGAGGGGATCGTACTCGTCGGTGGAGTAGTTGGAGCCGCCGGCTCGGAAGTGCGCGGCGAGGCCGGAATGGAAAGGGCCGAGGAAATTGCCGAGGTCTTTTCGTTTGGGCTTGAGGGACATTGTTGCGAGCGTTCGTTGTGGCGCGGCGGAAATTGTAACTGAAGACGGACGAGGATTAGAGCGGTTGAGCGAGTTCTTCGTCAGGTGCTTCCGCGGGTGAAACGGGTGCCGAATTGCGAGCGAGTTCGGGCTGGGACTTGGCTTTGGGAATGGTGTTGATGGCGATGACGCTGGAGAGAACTAGCGCGGTGCCGGCGATCGTGCGCGGGCCGAGCGATTCGCCTCCCAGAAAATGGCCGATGAGGACGGCAACAACGGGATTGACGTAAGCATAGGTGCCGACTTTGGTGGGCGATTCATTATGAATCAGCCAGACATAAGCGGTGAAGGCGGCGATGGAGCCGAAAAGGATCAAGTAGACCAGGCAGGCCCAGATCTTTGCGGAGATGGCGGTGAACTGAAAGTTGTGAAATTCGCCGGTCAGAAAGGCGGCGAGGAAAAGTTGGAAGCCGCCATTGACCATTTGAGCGGCGGCGGACATTGGTTTGGAGTGAGGTTGCGGCAGGCGGGGAGCGAGAACGGTGGCGATGGACCAGGTGCAGGCGGCGAGAAGGAGAGCGAGGATGCCGCGAGGATTGGGAGGTGTTTCGACGAAAGAGAGCGAGCTTTGGACGAGAACGGCGACACCGAAAATACCAATGGCCAGCGCGGCGCCGAGGCGAAACGTCAGTTTTTGAGTGCGGAGGAAGACGATTTCGAGAAAGGCCAGGAAAACAGGGATGGTGGCCAGGACTACTGCGGCGATGCCAGAGGGAACTGTGCGCTCGGCCCAGAAGAGGCAACCGTAGTCGACGAGGAAAATTAACGTGCCGAGGATGGTGACGCCGCCCCATTCGCGGAGAGTGGGCGCAGCGACACCCTTAAGGCGCATCCACGCGAAAAGAATCAGGCCGGCGGAAGTGAAGCGGAGGGCAGCGAAAACGAGCGGGGGGACTTCGTGGACGCCAATGCGGACAGCGAGGAAGGTTGAGCCCCAGACGAAATAGATCAGCGAGAAAGCGAGCAGGGTTTTCCAGGCTGGCCTGGAATCAGCCGGCGGCGCAGCGGTTTTGTTCGCGGGAGACATAGGCTGCGAAAAGAAGGTTAGCGAGTTGTGGAAGCGGTGTCATTAAGGCGCGCGCGCGTAGTTAAGGAGTTGTGCGCCAAATTGGCAGCGAAATGGCCGCAAATGGCTCGCGGCCATGTTGGTGGCCTTCGTTGTCTTGCCGTAAGCAAAGAAATGTGGCAGGCTAGCCCGAACAAAAAGATAACGAAACGAAAGAAAGCGAAGTATAAGCAATCTTATATGAACCGCGGCCGCGCGGCGCAGTCCGAGAGCAAGAGCAAATTCCGGCCCAGAGCAGATCAAAAACGCGTCGAGAGCGGGAGGCGAGTCATGCGAAATCGCAGAATGAGTAGCCTGGGGGTGTTCGTTTGCGCGGCGGTGTCGGTCGCGGCGTGCGTGATGGGGCCAATGCCATGCGCGGCGCATGCGCATACGTATTACGTGGCGACGACGGGGAACGATGCGGATGCGGGGACGAAGGCGCGGCCGTGGAGAACGCTGCAGCATGCGGCGGATACGGTGCAGGCGGGGGATACGGTATACGCGCGGGCGGGGATATACAACGAGGCGGTGGATATACGCACATCGGGGACGGCGACGGCGGGATACATCACGTTTTCGAGCTATCCGGGCGAGCTGGCGACGTTAGATGGGACGGGGCTGACCGTGCCGGATGGGCAATACGGGCTATTTACGATTGGGAGCCAGAGCTACATCGTGATCAATGGATTTGAGATCCGGAATTATTCGACGGCCAGCGCGAAAAGCGTCCCGCTGGGCATCTGGATTTTTGGGGCAGGAACGAACGTGCACATCACCAACAACCACATTCATGACATTGTGACCACGGCGAAAGGGTGCAAAGGGAATGCGTTTGGGCTCACCGTATACGGAACGGAAGCGCCGGCGGCGATCGAAAATCTGATTATTTCGGGGAACGAAGTGGATCACCTGACGACCGGCTGCAGCGAGTCGCTGTCGGTCGATGGGAACGTGGAGAATTTTCAGATCACGAATAATCTGGTGCACGACAACAACAATATCGGGATCGACGCGATTGGGTTTGAGGGCGTGTCACCGGACCCGGCGTACGACCAGGCGCGGAACGGGTTGATCAGTGGGAATACGATTTACAACATTACGTCGTATGGGAATCCGGCGTACGGGAATCAATACGCGGCGGACGGGATTTACGTGGATGGCGGAACGCAAATCGTGGTGGAGCGGAATTTGATTCACAACGTGGATTTGGGGATTGAAATGGCCAGTGAGCATTCGGGGCATACGTCGAGCTACATCATTACGCGGAATAACGTCGTTTACGACGATAACAGCAATGGGATTTCGATTGGTGGATATGCAAATAAGGTGGGCGGGACAGAGAACTGCACGATTGTGAATAACACGTTATTTCACAACGATACGAAAAAGACGGGGAGCGGGGAATTTCAGATTCAGTTCCATGCGACGGGGAATATTTTTGAGAACAATATTTTGTTTGCGACCGAGCAGGCGCTGCTGGTGAATTCGTTCACCAAATCGACGCCCGATCCGGCGACGCTCGATTACAACCTCTATTTTTCGCCGGTGGCTGCGTCGAAGGCGACTTGGAATTGGGTAGGCAAGACGTACACCGGTTACAGCGCATATTTGGCGGCGACAGGGAACGATTCGCATTCGCCGCCATATTCAAATCCGAAGTTTGTGGACCAGGGAATCTTGAATTTCGACATTAAGGCAGGGTCCCCCGCGGTGAATGCCGGGGCGAATTTGGGACCGGCGGTGGTCGGAACAGTGGATTTTGCGGGGAATCCGCAGGGTGGAGAACGGGCTCATTAATATTGGAGCGTACGAGAAATAGATTCCACGCTGGCAACCCCATTTAGCTGACCTATTTAACTGCTAGCGGGTTATTTCACGACCAAAGTTAATTTCTTGATGTGAGTGAGCGTGGCGCCGGGAACGACAATTTTCCCGGTGATGGTGATGGTGTAAGTGCCTGACGGAGTGCCGTTGCCGGAGCCGCCGCCACCCCCGCCGCAGGAAGACATACTGATCATTCCGAGATTGAAGAAAATTATCGCGATGAATCCGGTGACCTGTTTTCGATGGCGGGGTGTGTTTGTGGGAATGAACACCAAAAGCAGAGCGAGTGCTAAGGCGAAAATGATGAATCCATTGAGCGGAAGCAGTGGGGCGGGAGGCTTGGAAATGGCGGACGTGTTAGGGGTGGTGGTGATGGTGACGGTCGCGTTGGCGGTAGGATTTGGGCACTCTTGACAGATCGCGACGCTGCCGGGAGTGACCGTGCAGTTGGATTCGGCGGGAGCGCCACTGCAGCTTAGAGAGACGGTGCCCTGGAAATTGTATAAAGCCGAGACGGTGATGCCATAGGTCGCGGATTCGCCGGGGTTAAAAGTGAAGGTCGAGGAATTATTGGAGGAGATCGTGAAATCCGGTGAGGTGGTGGTGATCGCGAGAGCTTGAGGGCCACCCGGAGCATTGTCAGCGACGAGCAAGTTAGCGTTGATATTGCCACCGCCGAGAGAGTTGAAGGTTATCGTGATAGTGCAAGAGGCGCCCGCGGCAACCGACGAGCCGCAGGTATTGGTTTGAGTTAGCTCATTGTCATAGGGCGCGCCGGTTATGGAAATGCCTGAGATATTGAGAGTGGCGCTGCCGGTATTAGTGAGGATTACGGGCGCGGTGGTGCTTCCGCCAAGGCCAACAGGGAAAATGCTTAAGGGAGACGGCGAAAATTCTACGTGGGGAAAGACGCCCTGGATGTCTACGGAAAGAGTAATTGATGCTAATTGGGAATAAAGGGTGTCGCCCTGGTCGACGGACAGGATGTCCATCATGCCGTCACGATTGAAGTCGCCTACCAGAATGTTGCTGGAGGCGTTTGAGGGGACCGGGAAAGATAGTGGCGCATTGAAAGTGCCGTCGCCATTGCCGAGTTGAACGGTCACAACGTTGGTTTCAGCGCCGACGAGGTCAAGGATACCGTCGCCATTCATGTCCGCTAATTGCGCGACATAGGCGGAAGTGGAAGAACTTTTTGAGGCCTGAAAAGTTCCGTCGCCATTTCCGAGAAACACCAATATGGGAATAGACCCACCAGCGGTGCTCGCTTGTATCTCCTCCATAAGATCTAAGTTGCCGTCGTTGTTAAAATCTCCCGCAAGTAGTTGGAAACCCGCCTGCACAGAAGAAATCATTTGGGGTGATTGAAAGGTGCCATCGCCATTGCCGAGAAGAAGGAAGAGGCCTGAGTCGCTCACGAAAGCGAAGTCGAGGTTGCCGTCGCGATTGAAGTCGCCGCTAATGGGCGGCCCCACGGACAGGCCCCCAGTTGAGACGACGGCTGATGCGGCAAACGTCCCATCTCCGTTGCCGAGGTACTCGACCAGGTCGCTACCGTCCCATACCATCACGTCTAACTCACCGTCGTGGTTGAAATCCGCGATGGCGCTTATGAGATAAAGGCCGCCGGAGGTTGGGAGTGTCTTGATGGGCGCTTGAAAGGTCCCGTCGCCATTGCCGAGAAGCACGTCTAGCGTGCCGGTTACAGCGAGGTATACGAGATCAATTTTCCCATCGCCGTTCATGTCAGCTGCTTGAAGTGCAACTTGCACAAGCCCGCCACCGTATGTGAAGCCTTTATCGACGATGAAGCAATTGGGCGGTTGAAAGGTTCCGTCGCCGACTCCGAGGAGGATGCAAATGCTCTCCGATGCGATTTCGCACTCGAGACAACCGGTGGAGTCGAATACAGGCATGGCGACATCGGGGATGCCGTCGCCGTTGAAATCCGCGATGACGGGAGACGAAGCGTACTCACCGATGTTGTAGCCCAGCGATTGGTCCAACCGGGCGAAGGCAGGGGAGGGGACTGGTGAGGTGATGGAGAGGAATTGGAAATTGGATGTGCCGCCGCCGGGACTGGGATTGGTGACGGTGATGGTCGCGGTGGAGGCGTGAGCGATGTCAGAGGCAAGGATGGTGGCGGTGAGCTGAGTGGCGCTGACGAATGTGGTGGCGCGGGGGCTGCCGTTCCAGTTGACCTTTGCGCCGGAGACGAAGGCTGACCCAGTGACGGTGAGAGTGAACCCGGGGCCGCCAGGAGCGACGGAGTCGGGGAGGACGGGCTGATTCAGGTAGGGAACTGGATTGGCGCTTTGTGCAAATAGCGGCTGAAAACAACCGCACATCAGCACCAGCATCGCAGGGATCGAGACCTTGATCGGGGTCACCTTTCCCAACAATCTGAAACGCATTGCCACGCTATTTCACGACCAACGTTAGCTGTTTGGTGTGAGTGAGCGTGGTGCCGCCGACGAATTTGCCGGTAATAGTGATGGTGTAGGTGCCCGCGGGAGTGCCGTTGCCGTTGCTGCCACCCCCGCTTCCCCCACAGGACGACATACCGATCATCCCTGCAACGAAGAGCGTGATTGTCAGGTATCCGGCGAACTTTCTTTGACGCCGAGGGGCGGCAATGAGGATGAGCAAGGAAATTGCGATCAAGGCGGACGCAAATTTCACGAATTGCGGTGCGGTTAGCGTGGGGAACCGGGGCGGCTTGCCAACGGCGGAAGTGGTGGGAGTCGTGGAGACGGTCACGGTGGCGGTGCCTTGAGGCCCGTCGGGATTGGAGGTCGCGTTGACGCTGCCGGGACTGACGGTGCAGTTGGATCCTGAGGGGGCACCGCTACAGCTTAGGGCGACAGTTCCCGAGAAATTAGCCAGGCCAGAGACAGTAATGCCATACGTAGCGGATTGGCCGGGATTGACGGTCACAGTTGAGGTTGTGTTCGACGTGATTGTGAAGTCTGGCGAGGGCGCGGTGATGGCGACGGATTGAGGACTGCCCGCGGCGTTATCGGTGATGACCAAGCTGGCGCTCATGTTGCCGCCGCCGAGTGAAATGAAGGTCACAGTGATGGTGCAGGATGCATTTGGCGCGAGGAACGAGCCGCAATTATTAGTTTGAGTGAGTTCGTTGGGTTTGGGCGAGCCGGATACGGAGATGCTGGAAATGGTGAGTGTGGCGCTGCCCGTATTAGTCAGGCTGACCGTTTCGGGTTCCTTCGTGCCGAGGCCGATGTCATTGAAAGGTAAGGTTGACGGGGAAAGTTCGGCGATGGGGAAAATGCCCTGGATGTCGACGGATATGGAGGAGGGCGTGATTACGCCTTCGTCGGTTATTGTTACACCTCCATTCAACGAGAGGATATCCATCATGCCGTCACGATTGAAATCGCCAAGCGCCAAATCACCTGAGAAGTAAGTCGCTACAGGATATGAAATGGCAGGCTTGAAGGTTCCATCACCATTTCCAAGTTGAATCACTATCGACTGATTGTTGTCACTGGCGACGTAATCAAGATTCCCATCGCCGTTCACATCACCGAAGACACCGATGGCGGCGTACAAGGGGCTTGAGGAATTCTTGGGAGCTTGGAAAGTTCCGTCGCCATTTCCCAAGAAAACCGATAAGGATTGCGTGCTGCTTGTTGGGCTGATTACTTCCAGAACGTCGAGATTTCCGTCATTATTGAAATCCCCCACGTAAAGCGTCCCTGTCTGTGAAGAGATATTCTGCGGCGGTCCAAAAGTGCCGTCGGCATTCCCCGGTAGAAACACGAGACCCGAATCGCCTAAGAAGATGAAGTCGAGGTTGCCATCCCGATTGAAGTCGCCGCCAACCAATTGGGAGGCGTAGGTATTGCCGGTAGAGACGGTGACCGGCGCCGCAAAGGTACCGTCTCCGTTACCTAAGAACTCCAGCGTTTGGTCGCCGCTTGGCCCTGTAGTCGTGAGAATCATGTCGAGCTTTCCGTCGCGGTTGAAGTCAGCGATGCTGTCCAAATCGAGGAAAATTTCCTGATTGGCTGGGGGTACCACGGTGTTCTGTACAGGTTGGAAGGTGCCGTTGCCGTTCCCGAGGAAGACGCTCACTGTAGTGTGATTGGAATCTACGGCGATAAGGTCGAGCTTCCCATCCCCATTCAGATCGGCGGTGTAGAGGGCCAGGAACTGGCCCTGCGTTATGAATTCGTCATAGGTCGTCATCGTGTCGTAGCAAGTAGGGGCCCTGAAGGTACCGTCGCCGACGCCGAGGAAGACGCACACGTCCTGAGGGCCTGAATGGCATGTTTCGCAGTCGGATACGAAAGCAGCGCCGAGAGCGAAGTCCAGTATCCCATCGCCATTAAAGTCGCCAACCGCGGGGGCGTCCAGGGCAGCGCTGCCCGGGTCACCAATTCCTTCATCCATACGCGCGAAGGCGGGAGAGGAGATGGGTGAGGTGACGGTTAAGAATTGGAAGTTGGAAAGGCCGCCCGCGGGAGCGGGGTTGGTGACAGTTATGGTGGCGGTAGAGGCATGAGCGATGTCGGAGGCGAGGATGGTGGCGGTGAGTTGGGTGGCACTGACGAAAGTGGTGGCGCGGGGGCTGCCGTTCCAGTTGACGTGCGCGCCGGAGACGAAGGCAGAGCCGGTGACGGTGAGAGTGAACCCGGGGCCGCCAGGAGCGACGGAGTCGGGGAGGACGGGCTGATTCAGGTAGGGCACGGGATTGGGAGTTTGGGCGAAGACGAGGAAAGCAAAAAAGAGCAGCAAAGCGAAGCAGGAAACAATGCGGAACGCGGTAAAAGTGCATTTACGCATAAATGCTTCCTTGCAGAATGATGTACGGGATAGTAAACGGCGGGGCGGGATAAAGTAAAGGTATAGGCGGGCCGGGCGGTCGCGCGACAGCGCGACGGCTGAAGCGTCGCTGCGGTCTCGCGGCCGGAGGATTGGCGCTGGCGCGCCAGACTTTTTATTTTAAGAGGTCTGAATTGGTCTGGACGGGATGTTTCAGAAAAGGCAGTGTTTGGGATTAGAACGAGTAAAGGCAAAGGCGACTGCCCGCGGTGAAGGTACCGCGTAAGGAAGGGCACGCGGGGCGTGCCCTGATTTGTTTTGTTTGGTGAGTAAAACCAGGCGTGTAGTCCGCGCCGGGAGGACCGGGGCGCTGCGCAGAATCTCATCGGGGCGAGCGGAAACCCGGATCCGCGCCCTCCAGGATCGGGCATACTGCATAAACAAACGAAGTCTGGGAAATATCAACCCAGGCATTCCAATGGCTCATTAGGGGCACTCTATTAGCCGTCAGAGATTTCCGAATTATCCAGCGGTTGTATCTCTCCTACTACTGACTCATCTTTTTGCGACCGCCGGTACAGACGGCGTTCAATCCAGTTTGCAAAAGGCAGAAATTAAATTAGCTGACTTCGGTTGGGAGTCCCCGGGAAGTCACCGGCCGGGAGAAAATTCACTCACTCACAGTCAGCGCATGACCATCGATCACCGGAACCGGATATGGGTTGGTTTCCCCGCGAGAAACGGATCGCAACTCGCTACACCCGAGCATCCGGGACTGTTGTATCGCATTCTGCGTTTTAGCGGAGACTATAGGCTTGAGCTTACAGAAGATCTTGATACTAACAACTGGGAGAAGAACGGGTTGTATTTGGATGACGCAGATGAAGTCATTGCACGCACGAAAGATTCTGTCGAACTTCTGATGCCTGGCGCGAGCGGTATTCCAAGAGAAGGAAAGATTCTAGCCGCATGTGGCGAGAGCTGTGAGATCGAGCAGTCTTTTAGCCGACGCACGTTGATGGTAACGGACCCCGTTTCCGTACCCCCCGTAACGATCCTTCAAGGCGGTCCCCCTCACGCTACGCAACGATGCGGAAGAACAGTACATTCTGGCCAAATCAGCGACGCGTATATGTACGCAATGCCTTTTGCGCGCGACGAACTCCGAAATCCCCACATTTGGCGCTGGCCCTGGTGTGACGAGGGGCGCACCGAGAAGTTATCTTCCAAGGTGGGGGGTGCGGTGTTTCCACTGAACGACGACTCGATCCTCGTACTCGGAAGTGACATGGATCGGTCTCGGACCTTTCTTATAGCCGTCGTTTCTACCAACGGCGACCAGAAATTTACATTGCATCTTAAAAAAGACGAAATTTGGGAAACCTGGGTTTCGGCGAGCGAGAATGGCGATCGTTTCGCTACATCCATCGCGACGTGGCATGGTGGGTCGCGAGTGTTTGATGTTTCAGGTCGTCGCGTCGCGCGGCGAATTGAAGTATACGAGACTTCAACGGGAACGACATTGGCTGATATTCCTATTTCTCCAACTAAAAGCCCTGATCTTGCAATGAGCCCTGACGGGCATCGAGTTGCGATCCTTGCCGATGGTATTGTGACCGCCATCGATGTGCCTTGACAGTACCCAGATTTATGGGAAGAGTGTGGCACCCATAGAAGCTAAGACCTCCACTTTGGCCGGACGGAAGGGTGCGCCACCCGGCGCGCCATTCTTGTACGTGTCCACATTCAAATCCAAATTCCTGGACGCATGCCAGGGGGCTTGATTGGCGACTCTTCTCTGGGTGTTATTTCTTCTCAGTGGCCTTGCGGCTCAGCCCACGTCAGCTGAAGAGAGCGTCAAACCCTCTTGGAGTGTGAACCTCGCACCAAGTTTGAAGGGGCCGGCGTTAGGCCAGAAGACAGGATCAGTAGAAATGTCTTCGCGCCCGGTTGAATCTGTTTGGTTCCTAAATAATGGAGTTATTGCTGTAAGTTTTTTGGTCAAAAATACCGAAACTCCCAAATTAGCAACTCGTGATTCCAGCGCAGCCGCATCACTCCAAGTGCAAATCGTGCTGGTCGACGCATCGGATGGACACGTCTTATCCACCGGATTTTGGCCGACGCATTCACGAGACTCACGCATCGTTGCCGCTTACGATGAACAAATGGTCATTCAGGCCGGCACTGAGATCAGCCTTGTTTCAAGGGAATTTCGGGGCCTTCACACAATCGATTTGCCAGAAAGCAAGTCAGATTGGAAAGCATACACATCTCCTACCTCCCAACATGTCGTTTTCATTCACCCTTTTTTCTACGGAAGGGATCGTGGACCTTGGATCTGGATTTCCACTCGGGACTTCTCGGTGAGATCCTGGATCGACATCAGCGATACCCTGACAGGCATTTCTGACAATGAAATAGCCATGGCGAGCTGCGTCGGTTTCTTGGATTGCCCGGATGATATCAAGGTCAGGGAGCTCGACGGTGATTGGCGCGGAATCTCAGGTGCCGCGAATAATCAGACGATGCCCCAATTTATTACTGATGACTTGGTGTGGCTGTGGGACAACGGGACACACCGAACAGGAGATACTTCTGCGCGAAAGTCTGGCTGGAGTGCTCGTCTGATACGAATCAACGGAGACACAGTTCTGAACGACGAATTGGAAGGGTGTTGGTTCTCCTACCCCAAAGTGAGTTCCGATGGCAAGAGATTCGTTATGTCAGCCTGTCACCTGACTGGCTATCACCCATCTTTGGACATGGTAGGCACCGATATTTTCAAGGCAATCGCGGTATACGATTTCCCGTTTACGAAGAGATCGCATTTCCTGCGGGTGGAAGGACCGAAGATTGCCGACTGGGCATCGATCGCACTATCGCCCGATGGCCTCCAATTCACGATTTTGAATGGCACTCATCTCGAACTCATTCGCCTGCCTGCGGATTGAGAGAGCCTTCGGGGGCAGGTCGTCGGGGACTAACTGTCTTTCGGCGGGAACGGGACGCGACGCCGACTTGATCCCGCAGAAGGTCAAAAGTATTCAACAACTTTTCTTGAAATCTTGTTTCGTTCATATATGATACGGGCCGTTCGCGCGAAACTTTAATGTACGGCGGGTGTGCAAAGCGCGATTCTGGAGTCCGAGTGATGGAAAGAAGAGTCCGCGAGAGCGGATCGGCCGCAACCCCAGCAATTCTCGCCCTTTTGATCGTAATTATGGTGGTGGCAACGGTTTACGTGTTCGCTGCCAACCTATTCCCAGCGCCCAAACCAATCACCTCGCTCGGCGTGCTGATCGACCATCAATACGACCGGACGCTGTGGGTGTGCGCGGTGGTATTCATTTTGTCGCAATTAGGGCTGGCCTTCGCAATTTTCCGCTTCCGCGACCATGGGCAGCGGGCCAAGTTCACCCATGGCAACAACCGGATGGAACTGATCTGGACCACGGCGACGATTATTTTGTTCGTGGGCCTAGGAATCTGGGGTCACAACGCCTGGGCGCAAAGCCGGCTGACCGCCGCGGGACCTGGCGCGCTCGAAATTGAAGTGACTGCGAACCAGTTTGTTTTTAATTTCAGGTACCCGGGGCCGGATGGGAAGTTTGGGCGGGTGGATCCCACGCTGGTTAGCTCATCGTCGGGAAATCCGCTGGGACTTGATTCGAATGATCCGGCGTCGAAAGACGACATTGTGGTGCCCACGTTGACGATTCCGGTTGACCGTGAAGTCGAGCTGCTGCTCAAGTCGCAGGACGTGATCCACAACTTTTATGTGCGGGAATTGCGGCTACAGCAGGACGCGATGCCGGGCATGGTGATTCCGATACACTTCACGGCAACCCAAATCGGGCAGTATGAAATTGTGTGCACGCAGTTGTGCGGATTGGGGCACTACCGTATGCGCAGCTTTTTGAATGTGGTTTCGGACGCGGATTACGCGAAGTTCTTAAAGGATTCTGCGTCGCAGTAGCTGGTCTTTTTTATCTTGAGCGGATTTTTCTTTAGTGGGGAGGTCCTGGGATGAGTTCGCATGCCCATGCGGGGCACGTAATGGAAGCGCCGACGGGCTTTATCCGCAAATATGTTTTCAGCCTGGATCACAAGGTAATCGGTATCCAGTATTACATGATGGCGCTGGTCGCGGTAACCATCGGGATCGTGCTGTCGGTGCTGATGCGGTTCCACCTGGTGTGGCCGGGCGCGCATCTGCCGTTTGTGTCAGGTGGATTGATGACGCCGGAGCAGTACCTGTCGCTGGTGACCATGCACGGGACGATCATGGTTTTCTTCGTGTTGACCACAGCGCCGCAGGCGGGTTTCGGGAATTATTTTCTGCCGATTCAGATTGGCGCCGCGGACATGGCGTTTCCGACCCTGAACATGCTGTCGTTCTGGACCACCTTCGTGGGCTTTGTGGTGCTGCTGGCGGCGTTTTTTGTGCCAGGCGGCTCACCATTAGCGGGGTGGACGGCCTATCCGCCATTGAGCGCGCTAGGAGAAATGGCGGGCCCTGGTGAAGGGTTGGGGCAGACGCTGTGGATCGTGAGCATCGCGCTGTTCTGTCTGGCTTCGCTGCTTGGGGCGCTGAACTTCATCGCCACGACAATTGATTTGCGCGCGCCGGGAATGACTTTGAACCGGATGCCGTTGACGGTGTGGGCGTGGTTAATTACGGCGATTCTTGGGTTGCTGGCGTTCGGAGTGCTGCTGGCGGCGGGAATTTTGCTGCTGCTCGATCGAACCGCGGGCACAAGTTTCTTCATACCGGGCGGCTTAGTGGTGAGCGACACGGTGGTGAATCATAAGGGCGGGTCGCCCATTTTGTGGCAACACTTATTCTGGTTCTTCGGGCACCCGGAAGTTTACATCGCCATTCTGCCCGGGATGGGCGTGGCTTCGCACATCCTGTCGACTTTTTCGCGCAAGCCGATTTTCGGGTACAAGGCAATGTACTCGGCGATGGCCGCGATCGGCATTTTGGGATTCGTGGTGTGGGGTCACCATATGTTTGTCAGCGGGATGAGCCCGTATTCGGGATTCGTTTTTTCGCTGATGACCATGGCGATTGGCGTGCCGTCGGCGATCAAGACGTTCAACTGGCTGGGAACGTTGTGGAACGGGAAAATCCAATTCACAACGCCGATGCTATTTGCGCTGGGCTTTGTGTCGCTATTCGTGAGCGGCGGCCTTTCGGGGCTGTTCCTGGCGCAGCCGGCGATAGATAACCGGCTGCATGCGACTTATTACGTGGTGGCTCACTTCCACCTGGTCATGGGCGTGGCGGCGATTTTTGGCATTTTCTCGGCGACCTACTTCTGGTTCCCGAAGATGTTCGGGAAGATGATGAACGAGCCGCTGGGCAGGCTGCATTTCTGGGTCACGTTCGCAGGTGCGTATTGCATTTTCATGCCCATGCACTTTTTGGGGATCGCGGGCGCCATCCGGCGATATCCGGATTACACTGGCGTGAATTACCTGTTGAAGCTGCAGCCGCTGCATGAATTCATCACCATCGCCGCATTTATTACCGCGGCGGGTCAGATTCTCTTCCTGATTAACTTCTTCTGGAGCTTGGCGGCAGGGAAAAAGGCGTCGATGAATCCGTGGAATGCGACGACGCTCGAGTGGATCACTACTTCGCCTCCTGCGTTCGACAATTTTGCCGGACATTACCCGAGTGTGTATCGCGGGCCGTATGAGTTCAGCGTGCCTGGCGCGCAGGAAGATTACATTCCGCAAAATTTGACACCGCAGGAAGTAGCACGCACGGCGTAAGACTTTTCGGCTGTAGATTAGCGATAGCTCGGCGGTATTTATGCCCACGACGACCACCGTTGTAGAAGAAATAAAGATTATTGGTCCGGATCGCGGGCGCTCCGGCGGCGGCAGTAAGCCGCCCGGAGGAAGTGGCGGCGGAGGCGGGCAGTCGGGTAAGGGCGGCGAGAATGCGAAAGTGCCGCAGCGGGCTTACATGACTGGCATGACTGTAGCGCTGGCCGGTATTTTGATGTTTTTCATGGCGCTGGTGAGTGCGTTTATTGTGCGCAAGGGCGCCTCGAACGACTGGCGGCTGATTCCGCTGCCGCGGATTTTGTGGTTGAACACGGCGGTGCTGCTGGCGAGCAGTGTCACGTTGAGCAGAGCACGGAAGTTTTTGCTGGGCGGAGAGCAAGGCGGATTCCGGCGTTGGTGGGGTATTACCACGGTGCTGGGTCTGCTTTTTCTGGCGGGGCAGTTGGTGGCATGGCGGCAGCTCGTGGACGACGGCGTGTATTTGGCGAGCAATCCGGCGAGCAGTTTTTTTTATGTTTTCACGGCGGCACACGGACTGCATTTGCTGGGCGGCGTGCTGGCGCTGGGGTTGATTCCGTTTGTGAAGGGGCAGCGAATTAGTCTGAAAACGGCGACTTCGGTGGCCGGGCTTTATTGGCACTTCATGGACGGGCTGTGGGTGTTCTTGTTCGCGATTCTAGTGATGGGAAGGTGACCAGGTGAGTCACTCGGAAGCTGAGGGGATAGTCAGTTCGCCGTGGTCGGGTGGTGTATCGCCGTTCGCGGTGAATTCGAAGAAGCTGGGAATGTGGCTGTTCATCGTGTCGGACACGCTGACCTTCACGGCGCTGCTGGTTGCGTACGCGTACGTGCGGCTGGCGAATCCGGACTGGCCGCGGCCGTTTGAGATTTGGCCGGCTATCGCGAAATCGTCGGCGATGACGCTGATTCTGCTGAGCTCGAGCTTGACCATGGTGCTGGGCGTGGCGGCGGCGAACCGCGGAGACCGCAAGGGAACGTTGAAATATTTGGGCTGGACGATGTTTTTCGGCATTTCCTTCGTGCTGATTCACATGACCGAGTGGTACACGCTGATCGTGCATGAGAAGGTCACACCGTGGAGCAATCCGTGGGGGCCGCCGCTATTTGGGGCGACTTTCTTCGGGATTACCGGGTTGCACATGACGCACGTCACGATCGGAGTGGTCTACCTGGCAATTATTGCCTGGGGATTTAAGAAGGAGAAGTTCGCGGCGATTGACGTGGAAGTGAGCGGACTTTACTGGCACTTCGTTGACCTGGTGTGGATGTTCGTGTTTCCGATGCTGTACTTGATGTCAGTGAATATGAATTTGAAGGGGTAGGGGAACCGAGAATGGGCGCACACGCACCGGCGGCCACGGGGCCGCAGCACAGCGATCCGACCACGCATGGGGGAACGACCAAGCTGTTCCTCACGGTTTGGGTGTGGCTGTTGATTCTGACGGGAATTGAAGTTTTTCTGGCGTACTTGCGGCTGCCGCCCATCATCATGTTGACGATCTTGGTAGGACTGTCGCTGATCAAGTCGGTGCTGATCGTGGCGTACTTCATGCATTTGCGATTTGAGAAGCTGGGAATGTTCCTGACGCTGATACCGGCGACGGTTTTTTGTATTTGCGTGATGATGCTGTATTTCTTCCCGGACAGCGTGCGGCTGATGAATATGCGGCCATTGCCGTAAACGGACGCGGCAAGGCGGGCGTGCGGATTAAGGCGTATGATTGGTGAGTCGAGGCGGGCAATGAATCTGAGCATGCGAACACGGACGATTGTCGGAGTGGTTGTTGGACTTTTTGTCTTTGCGCTGGCTGCACCGGGCGTTTTCGCGCAGTCGTGCGCGATGTGCTATCAGACGGCAGCGGGTGCGCCGGCGCAAACACAGAGCGCGCTGCGGCATGGGATTTTAGTGCTGCTGTTCCCGCCGATGTTTATTTTCGCCGGGTTGATTGGGCTGCTGTATCAGCGGCGTAATCCGACTGATGATGAAGCGGGCACTAGCCCAACGTTTGAATAATTCCTCGCAGATTCCTTCCTTCTAGTTTCCCAGCGGATCAGCTATGTACATAGGTGAAGTGTGTTTGCGCGCTAGCGGAGGCGGCCGGGAGGATCGGCGGCTTCGGGCATTTCGGAGCCCGTAGAGACGGCATTGTCGACAGGGAGTTTCGACGGCGGAGGCTGAGGGATGCCGAGGCCTTTGTTCATTTCGAGGTGGTCCTTGGCGCAGGCGGGGCAGAAGCCCCTGCCGGTTTCCTCATCGCGCAGGCTGGCTAAGTCGTAGCAGCCATGAATGCAGTCGCAGTAACCGGTGCCTACGGATGTTTTGATCGGGGCCAAGGCCATCCTTGCAGTCCTCCATATTTCCCAGGCGAGTCAGCCTATTTTACACGAGGGCGAATAGTATCCGCGGTGGCGCGGGAGTGCAAGAGCGGCGCTTGCGTCACGAGGGAACTGGGGCAGACCGGGGTGAGATTAGACCAGTTCGAGCTGAGTGAGGCGGAATGGGTCGCCCACGTTGTCGTGAAGCTCGACCCAGACATTGTCGGGGACCGAAAGGAAGATTTCGACGACGCGGGGGTCAAACTGAGTGCCGGCGTTGGTGCGAATTTCCTGGCGCGCCGCGGAAATGGGTAGTGCTTTGCGGTAGGGACGGTCGGAAATCATGGCGTCGAGAGTATCGGCGACCGCGAATATGCGCGACCCGAGGGGAATACCCTCGCCCTTGAGGCCCTGCGGGTAGCCGGAGCCGTCGTAGCATTCCTGATGGGTAAGCACCATTTCAGCGGCTTCTTTAAGGAATGGGATGCGCTCCAAAACGGCGTATCCGATTTCACAGTGGCGGCGCATTATGGCGCGCTCGTCGGCGGTGAGCGGGCCAGGTTTGCGCAGGATCGAATCAGGAATGCCCATTTTACCGATGTCGTGGAGGAAGGCGCCGCGGGCGAAGTGGCGCAGGGTGATTTTGTCGACGCCCATCTTCTTGGCCATAGTGATGGTGAAGGAAGTCACGCGCTGGCAATGGCCTTCGGTTTCGGCGTCTTTGGCATCGAGCGCGCCGCCCAAAGCTTCCAGGGTGTAATCATAGGATTG
Source organism: uncultured Acidobacteriota bacterium (assembly GCA_963757885.1). Classification (GTDB taxonomy): domain Bacteria; phylum Acidobacteriota; class Terriglobia; order Acidiferrales; family UBA7541; genus Palsa-147. The sequence goes on from CAVWSS010000002.1 coordinate 722,625, forward strand.
CTCGAGATCGCGCAGAGCGAGGGAAAGTTGCTGAGTGCGCTCGGCGACGAGTCGCTCAAGATCGCTTTGGTAGGTGCGATTTTCCAGGACCAGGCGCCGGTGGTCGAGAGCGCGGTTGACACTGACGTAAAGCTGATCTTTTTCAAAGGGCTTCAGAATGTAGTCGTAGGCGCCATTGCGAATGGCTTGCAGGGCAATGGAAATATCGTGCATGGCGGTGACCATGATCACCGGGACGTCGGCGTCGAGCTGGCGAATGTGGGAGAGAAGGTTCAGCCCGTCCATCTCAGGCATGATGATGTCGCTGAGGACCAGGGAAGGCTTGAAGGTTTTAAACTTTTCTAGCGCAAGCTGGCCGTTTTGAACGGCTTGGCATTCGTAGCCCTTAACTTCCAAAAGGGTGGCTACGACTTCGCGGATGGCTTCTTCGTCGTCGGCTATGAGGATCTTGTCGGTGCGCACAGCATGGCCCCTTACCCCGGGGAATGGGAACGTTCTATTGTCGCAAGACCGATTCGAGGAGGCTGGTGTTTGAGGCACGATGTGCTGGATTTAGAACTAGCGTATTGGAACTAGGGGGATTGGTGTAGGCGGGGAGAGGGGACGAGCGAGTGCGGAAGTGGGGCAGGGGCGTGCAGGCGCCGAGAGGCGCGGAAGCACGGTACCAAATTGGGAGAGTTGAGGGGCGTGAGCAGGAGGGGTTAAGCGCCGAGGAGCTGGTCGCCGAGTGGGGGCGTCTCTTTCCAGGTCATGGCGGTTTCAACGCGGCGTGCGAAGGCACCGACCATATTGGCGAGGCGAGCGAGGCCTTCGGCGGAAATTTCGCCGCTGACGGACAGGCGGACTAGAACGAGGCGGTAGAGGCAGCGGAACTGGAGTTCAAGGCGGAGTCGCTCGAGTTCTTGAGCGCGGTCGACCTTGGGAGAAAGGGAAGCGACGATGCGGGCAAGGCGGTCGATGCGGGCAAAGTCACGGCCAAGTTGGACGACATAGTTGCGAACCAGGGCACGGCGCTCGTGGCGCATACGATTGGAACTCTGGCGAGGTAAGCGGGTGCGAACCAGAGCGAAATCTTCCTCAGCGAGAGCGCGCGAGACCTGCTTGCAATTCACGAAGTGAGAGACTCCGAGTTTTTCCATTTGAGCGGCGCCCATGACCCGGAAGTCGGCTTCGGCGCGAAGCGGACGCGCAAGAAGTGCCGCGGACAGGCCGACGAGCAGCAGCAGGGAGAAAGCTACGATGATGATCGTAGAAATCATCGGAGCATCTCCGAAAGGCGCCCGTTGAGTTGGCGAAGCTGGAAGTTCATCGCCGGGACCATTTGGCCGTAGACAGCAGGTTCAAGGAGTGTCGGCCTGATACGAGCGGCCAGCGGCTTCCAAACGGCCGCAAGCCAGAAACCGAGGGCAATGAGGAAAGAGTCGGTTCGAATCTCAGCCCAGACGTTGAAATAAGGGCCAAGCCAGTTGTTCAGCACGTGGCTATTGGCGACGGCGATTGAGGAATAGACGATGAGGGCAACGGCAATGAGCATGACTGGGCGTTCGATATCGATTTCGTAATAGCGAGTGAAAAGGATGGTCACGCCTAGGGTGCCAATGACCGCGAATTCCAGGCCGCGCTCCAAGCTGGAGATAAAGGCGATCAGGGTGTGCTGGTTCTGAAAGGCGGCGACCCCGGCGACGATCAAAAGAATTACAGCCACGGTAGCCAAGACCATACGGGCCAACGCCCAGACACCCTCATAGGGAGAAAGGATGCGCCGAGCGAGTTCGGCGATCACCATAGCGCGAAAAAAAACCAAAATTCCCTGCGTGTCCCAGTAAGTCCAGAAAGCCGCATAGGAATTAAGTCCTTTGGTCAAAAGAACGCCCCAATAGCCGATTTGGACCAGGGCAACAAGGCTGAGGTACAAGGTGAAAATGGGCAGCTCTCTGAAGTAGTGGCGCCTGATGGCCAGCAGCGCCACGGCTATCTCTAGGGAAAGGCCGATAGCCCATCGGGGATTGAGCAGGAGGCCGTAATCCATGCGAATCGAAGCGCATCATAGCATCCACTGCGTCAAATGACAACACAGTAAATACAGGTTGCGCTTCGAGTTCGCCAGGGTCTGATGCTAGGCGGACAGATCGGTGGCTACGATCTTCCCTGGAGGGAACGGGGGAATCGGAGCGCCCGCGCCGTCTGCGAATAGATTGGAACTGATAATTTTGCCTGGCGGAAATGGCGGAATCGGAGCACCAGCGCCATCAGCGAGCAGGTTGCTGGAAGCGACGATTTTACCCGGGGGGAATGGTGGAATCGGGGCACCCGCACCATCGGCTAGTAGGTTGCTGGACGCGATAATTTTTCCTGGCGGGAATGGGGGAATCGGAGCTCCGGCGCCATCTGCAACAATCTGACGATTAGTTACTGAAGCGTCGTTGACGCTCTTGACCACGGGGAGTAGCATGAACAGCGCACTCGCACAGGCGAGAGCGATCATCATCGGCTTTTTCATTGGGGAACTTCCTCCTGGACGAGATATTGATAGGGAGTGGTGAAAACCAGGCTGGAATTGAAAAAACGTTCAGAAATCGGAACAGCCCGAAATGGAACCTCTCGACCGATTTACGCGGAACCAGCGCATCATTGACGACTTTGTGGCCCGATCATTGGCGCCGATTCGAAGCCGTTTTGGACGGCTGCTGTACTTGGCCAGCCTGAGGGATCTGGGCACGGGGGATTACTCGCACGGTGGTCTTGAGGGGACCTATCCGGGCGGCGGGGTGAATGAGTCGCTAAAGTATTGTCACGAAGAGATTTTTCGGCAAGTTTTGGAACTCTCGCTGGCTGATCAGGAGACCGACCTCAAACTGGCATGTGAGCAAATCGAAGGGGGCGCGGCAGGGGTGGCGGAGAGGTGGCTCGATCTCGAGTATTTCCGCCTGCTGATTCCGCTGGGAACGCCCGATTATTTAAAGGATCTCTTTAATTCAAACTTTCGGCTTTTACTGGAGTTGATCTTGGCGTCGACGGGATCGTCGATTAATTGACGGTTAGAGTGGTTTGTTTAGTACTAGTCTGTCGTTGCAAATAGTCGCTTCAACTTTCCTTCAGGTGTGCCGAACTCACCTTGCTTGGCAGCAAGTCCCGGCCTAGCTGTAGCGGTCAAAAAAACCTTGGCCGCTCCCATCACGACAACCGCATAGCAACGCCGGTCACTCGCCCGATGATTTCGGCTTCGTCGGGGAAGCGGTACGACCTGGGGATGCAGTTGGAGAGAGGGTGGGGTTGGAGGATGAGGCGGTCGCCATCGACGGCGCACCAGGAGCAACGGTAGCCATCGTGGAGCTGGATGAAATAAAGAGGGCGTTCGAATTCATTGCGCCAGCCTCCAGTCTCGATGTTTTGAATTGCCGGATCGATGAGCAAGAGAGAGCCGGGGCGGACCAGGGGACTCATCCATTCATCTTCCTTGCCCACGAAGCCGTAGCGATGCTTGGTTCCGTTGAGGAGAGCGCCCTCGAACTCCTTCCAGGACTCCACCATGCGAGTCAGGTTGCTCGTGCGACGCACATCGAAGCCGGGATCGAAGCGCAACGGAAGATTCAAGCGGCGAGGAGGAGTGCCCAGGTGAGTTTTCTTGGGCATGTGCTGGAAGCTGTCGCGGAATTGTTCATCGAGCGGAATGTTGTACCACTGGCAAACTTCGAAAACGTCGAGGTGGTAGAGGGTGCACAACGTATATAACTTGTGAAGAGTGGGAGTGACGCCGCCGTTTTCAATGTCGGCGAGCCGGCTGATGTGAAGAATGAATTCGGGGCGGCCATGCTTGCTGGCCAATTCGTAGCTGGACTGTTCCACATCGCGGTAGGTCATACCGAGGCGTTCTCGAGTTTGTCTTAAACACAATCCGGGCTGCATGAGGACTCCATAAATGCTCGCGGGGAAGCGCGGGATTATAGCAAATGTGTAACGCGTCACTGTTCCGTAAACGGAACAGACCTACGTAATTTACCGAGCGTAACGACCGATGTACCTGTGGACCGAGCCAAGCAGCGTAATTCTGAACCTGATATTCTAATGAAGAAGACCAGTAAAACGAAAGGTGCCCAGGGTGATTAAACGGTCGGCAACATGCGCGTTCCTAGTAGTCATGGCGGCTTGTCTTTTCTCGGTATTTCCCACAGTGGGAAAAGGGATTGCAGCGCCATTCTTCCCGAATAGGGCGGCCTTTCAGCCTGTTATTTATCAGGTTGCGCATGATAACGCAGCATTTTTAAAAACGGCGGACGAGGTGCTGGCGCAGATGAGCCAGTTACTGAGTTTGCCGGTGAAAGAGCCGTTGAAGAAATCGCTCCGATCGAAGGCGGAGATACGCGCATACCTGGTGAAAGAGGACCAGGAAGACAAAACAGACGCGGAGCGCTATGCGGACCGGAAGTCGCTCGAAGCGTTCGGATTGATACCCAAGGATTTTCCGCTCGATAAGTTCATGCTGGACGTACTAACCGACCAGGTCGCCGGGCTTTACGACGCCAAGTCCAAGGAATTTTATATAGCCGACTGGATTCCTGTGGATGAGCAGCGCAGCGTGATGTCTCACGAATTGACACATGCGCTGGTGGATCAGTCGTTCGATCTGGACCGCTGGATCAAGGCGGCGCGGCCGAATGACGACGCGGAATTGGCGCGAGACTCGGTCAGCGAAGGCTCCGCGATGGCGGCGATGCTGGACTATTCGCTGATGGATGAAAAGCTGAGCGTGCGCGACCTGCCGGATGTGACCGAGGTGATTCGCAAAGGCTCGGTAGCGGAGATGGAGAAAGATCCGCTGCTATCGAAGGCGCCGCTTGTAATCCGCGATGAGTTGCTTTTCCCATACCTGGCGGGGACCTCGTTTACGCAGGTTTTTTTGAAGGCTAACACCGGATGGAAGGATTTGAAGAAGGTGTTTGATAATCCGCCGGCTTCGACGCAGCAGATTATTCACCCGGCTCTGTACTTGAAAGGCGTGAAGCCGGATGTGGTGACGCTGCCGGCGTCAGCCGAGATTGTTCCAGCCGATTGGAAGAAGCTTGAGGAAAATGTGCTGGGGGAGTTTGGGTTAGATGAAGTGCTGAAGCAATTTGTAGGCGAGAACGCCGCGGATCAGATTTCACCGTTTTGGGATGGCGACCGGTACGCTGTGTTTGAGAATCAGAAGACCAAGAACACTGCGCTGGTGATGCGCGTGCATATCGACAGTGATGATGACGCGGCGCGGTTTTTTGGACGTTATAGCGAAGCGCTGGAATTGAAATACAAGACGCGCACGGATTTGTTCCGGCGGCCAAATTATTTTCAGTTTCACACGGCTGACGGGGATGTTTTCTTGCGCTGCGTGGCCAGCGAGTGCCTGACGGTGGAAGGATTTAACGGTCGCGAGGTGTTTGAGAAGATCGAGCACTCGATGAACTGGCCGGCTGCACCGAGTCCGACGGACAACGCACCGAAGCCGGTGATGACGCAGAAGGGCGCGAGCGAAAGCGGTCGCGCGATGGCGGGGTTGTAGGTTTCTTTTCCTGATTTCCCGCCCAACTATTTCCGATCCAAAAATTAGGAATGCGCGTGCTAGGCGAGAGGGACGGGTTCGCTCGCAGCGGCGGCGAAGCGTGGCTGTATGGCGTACGCTGAGATTTTCGTGCGGAGACGAGTGAGGCGGCGATTGAGGCGGTCGTAGAGTTTGGAGTATTGGCTGTTGGTGAGAAGGCGTGAGTTGCGGGAGCGGCGAAGTTCGGCGAGCGCGTCGGTGATAAGTTCGGCGGCACGTTCGGGCGCGCGGGCGCGATGCTCATAATACTTGGCGAGATTTTCGTAGGCGGCAATTCCGGCAGGCGACCCACCTTTTAGATCATCCCACAAGGAAGTTGCGAGACTGAAGTCGCCTTCGACGCGTGCGAGATGAGCGAGAGCGGTGCGGGCCTCGGTGTCGGCGGGCTTGGGAAGTTTGCCTTTCAGCGCCTCGGCGTAGAGTTTGCGGGCGCGTTTTTTCTCGCCGCGTCGAAGGCATATGCGCGAAACGCCGAACATTTCGAGGGAATCCCCAAGGGGCTGATCGGCCTCGGCGAGGAGTGAGAAGACGCGTCCGGCAAGAGCAGCGAGACCCACGAGATCCATTTGATTGTGATAGAGCACGCCGAGAAGCGGCTCGGGCGAGCCACCACAGAGAAAATCGAAATAGATTTGAGGGATGAGCTCGGAGACGATGTCGGGTCCGCGATTGCGGCCGAGGATGTGGCGCTCGAGCTCGGAGAGGCGGACGGAGCCGATGCGGAGGCGCCAGAGATGGCGCGAGGGATGGAGGAAGTCGAGATGGGCGCGTAGGGAGGGAGCAGAGAGGGAGCGGGTCATGCGGTAGCGGGTCTGGATCAGCGGCCAATCGAAAGTTTTGCCGTTGAAAGTGACCAGGACGGGGCGCTCGGCCATGCGTTCCTGAAGCGCGAGCAGGACGGAGTGCTCGTCGGCGTGATCGCGCATGAAAAATTGCTCGACTTGCAGGCCACCCGAATCCCACCAAGCCAGGCCAATGAGAAAAGGATAGGTGCCGGTGCCGCCGGCGAGGCCGGTGGTTTCGGTGTCCAGGAAGAGCCAAGTGGAGGGATCGGCGGCGTCTTCGGGCGCGCCGGGGGCGAGGAGGCGGAGGACGGGGAAGGTGGTTTCGCAGCAGGAAGGCTCCAAGAAGAATTTCTGGATGACCAGGTGTTCGCCGCGGGCGTTGCGCTGCGGGAAGGCGCCGAGCTTTTGGCAGAGGAATTCGACGGAGGGATTAGGTTCGTTGACGTAAGTGCGGCGCGAGCGTGAATCGAGGCTAGTTTCAGTCGAGCCTGCATCATCGCGGCGGCGCGCGGGTTTGAAGGCGGCGATGCGACTGATCCGATCGAGATTTAGGGGTGCCATGGAGTATTCATCTTGGTCAGCTAGGCCCGCGGGCACATACGTTCGAGAATTTTCAGTGCAACTTCCTTGGCAAAGACGCTTTGGTCGGCTGGGCCAATGCAAGAAGGACAGCCATTCTCGCAAGAACAGCCGAGCAGAAGTTCGCGCGTTTTGCGAAGCAGGTCGGCTTGCATATTGAAAAGCGGTTCGCTGAAGCCGATGCCGCCGGGGTAGGCGTCGTAGAGATAAAGGTTGGGCTCGAAATAGTCCTGCGGCTGATTGGCGTTCTCGATGATTTCGGAAGGAAGCTGCCAATCGGGAGCGACACCGGGGCTGGGCGGGCGTTCGCCGATGGCGGTGCCGAGGTCGCGGGCGTCGCACATGAGAAGCAGACAGGCCATCGATTCAAGAGCGCGGAGAAGGCCGAAAAGGCCGGCCTGGCGATCGGAAAGCGCGTACTGGAGGCTGGAAATTAATTTGCGGTCGAGAGTGAACCAAAACGCGGTGGTGTGCATTTCGTTTTCGGGCAGCTCGAGTTTGCCGGAGCCGACGTTTTCGTTGGTGAAGAGTTTGATTTTTTTGAAGCCGACGACTTGAGAGCGAACCAGAACGTCGCCGTGATTGGCTTCGGCGGGTCCGGCGATCGTTTCGCTGGCGGCGATTTCGAGGACGCGGACCTGGGTGTAGCGAATGGCGGTGGTGAAATAGTCGACGTTGACGCGCTTGACGTAGGCTTTGCGCTCGTCGAAGTCGAGTTTTTCGACGTGATATTGCTGTCCTTGATGGAAGTAGATGGCTTTGGGGTGAACAGTGGTGAGGGCGGACGTGAAGTCGACTTCGCCGATCACTTCGGGATCGCCGCAGTAGCCATTGGACGGCTCGTTGCCGGTGATTTCGCCGGTGATGTCGATGATGACGAAATTATCGGAGGTGATTGAGCGAAGGCTGACCGTGTCGGCTGGGTAGGCGTCTTGAACCCAGTGCCAATTCTCGCCGCTGAGATGCAGGTAGCCCGCGTCGGCAAGGCGCGCGCAAATTTCCTGAACATCGACCTCGCCGAATTTTTCGTCGGGAGCAATGGGCAATTCGAAGGCGGCGCACTTCAGGTGGTTGACGAGAATTTCTAGATTGTCGGGGTGAACGTAGGCGTGCTCGGGCGAGCGGCCGAAGAAATAGTCGGGATGCTGGACCATAAATTGGTCGAGCGGCGCAGAGGATGCGACGTAAATCGCGCAGGCAGCTCCGGCACGGCGACCGGCGCGACCCGCGCGTTGCCAAGTGGAGGCGATGGAGCCGGGATAGCCGGCCATGACCGCGGCGTCGAGCGAGCCTATATCGATGCCGAGCTCGAGAGCGTTGGTGGTGACTACGCCGCGAATTTTTCCTTCGCGCAGGCCGCGCTCGATGGCGCGGCGTTCGCCGGGAAGATAGCCGCCGCGGTAGCCGCGAATGGTGGATTCTTGTCCCGGGCGCGCGGGATGGGCTTGTTGCAAATAGGTGAGCATCAGCTCGGTGTGCAGGCGGGAATTGGCGAAGACAATTGTTTGCAGGCGGTGGGCCAGCAATTCTTTGGCGACGCGAGTGGATTCGTTGATGTAGCTGCGGCGAATGCCGAGATTGCGGTTGATGACCGGCGGATTGTAAAAGACGAAGATTTTTTCGGCGGCGGGCGCACCATTTTCGTCGAGGACTTGCACGTCGGACTCGGTGAGGCGGGAGGCAAGTTCGCCGGGATTGGCGATGGTCGCGGAGCAGCAAATGAATTGCGGATCGGAGCCGTAAAAGCGGGCGATGCGGCGGAGGCGGCGAAGGACGTTGGTGAGGTGGCTGCCCAGGACGCCGCGGTAGGTGTGGAGTTCATCGAGAATGATGTAGCCCAAATTTTCGAAGAGGCGAATCCACTTGGTGTGGTGAGGCAGGATGCCGGCGTGGACCATGTCGGGATTGGAGAGGACGATGTGGCCGCGTTCGCGGATGGATTTGCGGGCGTCGCCAGGAGTGTCGCCGTCGTAGGTGAAGACGCCGAAGGAATCGTTGAGGCGAGTGGCGAGGTCGTGAAGTTCGGCGAGCTGATCCTGGGCGAGGGCCTTGGTGGGGTAGAGGTAGAGGGCACGAGTGTCGGGATTTTCGAGGACGGAATTGAGGACGGGCAGGTTGTAGCAGACGGTTTTGCCTGACGCGGTGGGTGTAACGATGACAACGTTGCGTCCGGCGCGAATCGTTTCGGCGGCTGCGGTTTGATGAGTGTAAAGGCGTTCAATGCCTTTGGCGCGGTAGGCCGCGGTGAGGGCGGGGCGCACCCATTCAGGCATGGGCGCGAAGGAGCCTTCGCGGGCGGGGAAGTGTTTGACGGCGGTGAGGGTTTCGCCGGAGCGGTCGCGGGCGGAAAATTCGGAGAGGACATCGCGAACGGCCTCGATGGTGGTGCGGGGACGGACGGCGAGGGATTGTGGGGCTTCCAACGCGTGAGATGGTGCGGGTGCCTGCCCGGATTGTGCCAAAGCTCCGCCTCCTGAAAATCGGTGCGTGTGATTCGTGCTTCGCCTTTTGTTCGCTGAGCGTAGCACGCGGGCTTGGAGAGATTCAACAACGAAGTGAAGGCTGAGCGAAGAATTCTGAAGTGAAGGAGTGCGCTTGACAGCGTGGAGCTAAGCACTTATACCAAGTACATGGCTCACGCATTCATGATTTTCCGTTTTCAGAACGAAGAGCAGGCGCAACAAGCCTGGCACAAACTTGAGGGTTGGCGGCAGGGGTTTCGGCTGGCGGCGAAGCTGACCGCGAAATTCGTCCGCGGCGAAGGTGCGGGCGAAGAGGGCGCGGCGGACGAGTTGGAAAGTGACTCGGACGTCGCGGATTCGAAGAAGCACGCGGGTAAGGGTCATAAGGCGGAGCACAAGGCCGATCATAAGAACGGCGAGCACGCGGAGAAGGAGAAGGGTCACAAGAAGGCCGCTGATGGCGCGGCCGAGAAGGGCGTGCGTCTGATCGTGAAATTAAATTTTTCGGATCATGAGAAATTATCGTTCCAGCGTTGGCTGGACCGGATTCCCACCGAGGAGCCGTTCAAGTCGGCTGAGCCGGAAGTACACAAGGGCGGCGAGGCGGACGCGGCAAAAACAGAAGAACTGTTTGATACCCTGCGGTAGGGTTTTCTTCATGGCTCCAAAGAGGAATGGGGCATTTTGAGGGGGATGGAATTGGCTATAATGGGTGGAGCGCCAGCGGGTTGGCCGATTCGGGCCTCGGTAGAGCTGCGGTATAAGCGCGGATCTATTTGCCGGGGCGAATGAAGCAGTTAACGTGACGCCCAAGGCGCGGCCTCTTAAACGTGAGCACCCGACCTAGAACACTCCAACGCAGCAGCCCGCCTGCACTGGCGCGGACCAAGAGCAGCAAAGTCGACCGAGCCAAGTATCAGGGGCTCGATCGCGAACGCCTCATTGATTGCTACCGCCTGATGTTCCTTTCGCGGCGGCTGGATGACAAAGAAATCCAGCTCAAGCGGCAAAATAAGATTTATTTTCAAATTAGCGGCGCGGGCCACGAGGCCATTGGCGTGGCTACGGGGATGGTGCTGAAGCCGGGCTACGACTGGTTTCATGCGTATTACCGCGATCGCGCATTAGCTCTGGCGCTGGGAATGACGCCGCTGGAAATGCTGTTGGACGCGGTGGGAGCGAAGGGCAGCCCCAGCTCGGCTGGAAGGCAGATGCCGTCGCACTGGGGGCATCAGAAGCTGAATTTGGTTACTCGGTCGTCGCCAACGGGCACGCAATTTCTGCAAGCGGCGGGCGCTGCCGAAGCGAGCTACTACTACCAGGAATTTCCCGAGGCGCTGACGCAGGCACGGCATGCGCCGCTCGGGGACGGCGTCCATTTCGAGCGCGATGAAGTGATCTATGTGTCGGGCGGCGAGGGTTCGACGAGCGAGGGTGAGTTTTGGGAGTCCTTGAATATCGCGTCGAACAAAAAGCTGCCGGTGCTTTTTATGATCGAGGACAACGCCTACGCGATTTCGGTGCCGATCGAAGTGCAGACCGCGGGCGGGAGCATTTCGAAGCTGGTGGCAAATTATCCGGACATGCACATCGAAGAGATTGACGGCACGGATGTGCTGGAGAGCTATCGGGCGATTTCGCAGGCCGCGCAATTCTGCCGCGAGCGGCGCGGATGCGCGCTGATCCACGCGCATGTGACGCGGCCGTATTCGCATTCGCTCTCGGACGACGAGAAGCTTTACAAATGCGATGAGGAACGGCAGGACGAGGCGCGGCGGGATCCGATTACCAAATTCGGCGCTTTTCTCGTGAAGGAAGGGCTTGTCAACGAGAAGGAGCTGGGGCGAATTGAGTCTTCGGTGGATACGGAGCTGAATGAGGCGACTGATCGCGCGCTGCATGCGGAGTTGCCGGCGACGGACACGATTTATTCAGGAGTTTATTCGCCGGAGATCGATCCCACGTCGAAGGCGTTTGAAACCGAGCCGGTGCTGACGGGCACGGCCAAGACCATGGTGGAGATGGTTTCTGCGACGCTGATGGACGAGATGGCGCGCGATGAACGCGTTTTGGTGTTTGGCGAGGACGTGGCGGACCTGAGCCGCGCGCAGAATCTGGAAAAGGTAAAAGGGAAGGGCGGAGTTTTCAAGGCGACTTCCGGATTGCAGCGGCGATATGGCGCGGATCGCGTGTTCAACACGCCGCTGGCTGAGGCCGCGATCGTCGGGCGCGCGATTGGAATGGCCACGCGCGGGCTGAAGCCAGTGCCGGAAATTCAATTTTTCGATTACATCTGGCCGGCCATGATGCAAATCCGCAACGAGCTGGCCACGATGCGGTGGCGGTCGGGCGGAACATTCAAGTCTCCGGTGGTGATTCGCGTAGCGATTGGCGGGTATTTGACGGGCGGGGCGATTTATCACAGCCAGTGCGGGGAAGTGACCTTTACGCATATTCCTGGCTTGAGGGTGGTGATGCCGGCGACGGCGCTCGATACTTGCGGGCTGTTGCGCACGGCAATTCGTTCGGATGATCCGGTGATGTTTTTGGAGCATAAGCATCTTTATCGGCAGCCGTACAACCGCTCAGCGTATCCAGGGCCGGATTTCACGATTCCGTTTGGGCAGGCCAAGGTAGTGCGCGAAGGCACGGATTTGAGCGTAGTGACATATGGCGCCGTGGTGCATCGCGCGGAAGTTGCAGCGGCGGAGTTGGCGCGGGACGGCGTGTCGATGGAGATTATCGATTTGATGTCGCTGAGTCCGTACGACTGGACCGCGATTGCGGAGAGCGTTACCAAGACGAACCGGGTGATTGTCGCCTATGAGGATTCGCGGTCCTGGGGATATGGCGCGGAGATTGCGGCGCGGATCGCGGATGAGCTTTTTGATGAGTTGGACGCGCCGGTGCGGCGGGTGGCGGCGACAGATACGTTCTGCGCGTATCAGCCGCAGTTAGAGGATGCGATATTGCCGCAGTCGGCGGATATTGTGAAGGCGGCTAAGGAATTGCTGGAGTTTTAGGCGGCGCTAGTCCCGCCTCCAAATGGTAAGTAACACCGACAAGAAGTTCGCTGAGTTGCTGCGAGCTGCCGCGTCGCAGACCATTCCTGAAGCGGTCTTCTGGACACAATTTAACAGCCTGTACGATGCTGTGCGTGGAGACGCGGCGGGACTTGCAATGGAGTCCGCGACTCATTATTGGGGTAATTTCCACGCGAGGAATGTGCTGTTGATGGAAGTTAAGCCAGATCGTAATCAGCTCGAGCAGGGCCGAAATGAACTGAAGCTCATCGCAGAAGCCATCGAGAATGATTGGCAGCCTTCGGAGCTTGAGCGGAAGTTGAAAGACACCTAGCCGTCCGTCAGTGCGATTGAACCAGGACGGCGACGTCGAGCTTCGAGTAGTACTTCTTCACGTCAGCAGGCCCGTATTTTTCCCTTAGTTTCGAAACAGCGTTAGCGACTTGGTCCGGATTGTCGATGGGGACAGCCTTAAATTCGGCGTCGACGTCTTTGGCATGGATTCGAATCGAGGGATTCTTGAGGATGTTTTTATACCACTGGGTGTCCGATCCCTCGACGGGGACCAGGTAGACATTGTCTGAATCCAGAGCGAACCAAACAGGATTGGTGATCGCGCGGCCTGATTTTCGGCCGGTCACGGTGATCTCAATTTCGCGTTCGTGAGCGAGGCGGTCTTGCAAAGCGGGTTTGGGAGCGGGCATAAAAACTCCTTTCGAGCACATTCCTCAATATGATGACCGAGGCGCATTGGCAGCGTCACCATAACTTGGCAGGGCAGATGGGGCCGCTGCAGGGAACATTTGCAAGTAACGGTGCGTAGATTAGGATAGGAAGGCCGGAGGTACGTTTATGCACTGCACAAATTGCGGGCGGGAAATCGCGGCGGGTTCGAATTTTTGCTATTACTGCGGCGCGAGGCAGCTGGTGGCGGCTACTGCGTATGCGCCGTGGACCGGGAAGCGGCTGATGCGGTCGTCGACCGATGTGAAGCTTGCGGGTGTATGCGCGGGATTTGCGGAATATTTGGATTGGGACGTGACGCTGGTGAGGGTCTTGTGGGTGATTCTAACGCTGATGCCGGCTCCGTTGCTGCCCGGGATTATCGCGTATGCGGTGTGCTGGGTCGTGATGCCGGTGGCGCCGAAGCCGGTGGTAGCGACGAGTGCGGCTGCATCGTCAGAAGATATGCCAGGGACGCCCCGCACGCCGCAGGCGGTGTAAGGCAACTGAGGTAGGGGCCGGTCTCAAGCACTCAGATCCTAGCATCCCACCCGCAACACCGGCGGATGGGGCACCCGCGGACACTTCTAAGGCAAATGCAAGCCCAAAAAGGCTTTTAGCGGCGGGGCGGTTTGGGTGGTTTAGGCCGGGGCGCGCGGAAGCGGTTGGCGAAAAGCGGGTGGTCGAGTGAGATCAGGCCCGCACCAAAGGCAGCGAGAGCGAACGAGCCGACGAAGAGGGCCAGCGGTAATTCGTAATTTTTCACTTCGGTGATCGGTCCCATAGGGATGTGTACCCGCCAAAGCACCACGACCATTTCAAGGGCCAGAAGCAGCGCAGCAATTTGAGTGAACAGTCCGAGAATTAGCAGCAGACCGCCAGCGCATTCCAAAATTCCAGCGATATAGACAAAGTAGGAGGGGAATCCCATTTTCGGGAAGACTTCCATCATTTCCCGGGTCCGAGTGAAGAGCTTTGGATACCCGTGATAAATGAAGATGACGCCCAGACCTACACGCAGAAGAAGCAAAGCAAGCGGGCGCAGCCGCGAGAGAAAGTCCATGTGCACTCCTGAGGCCTGCCGAAAGCAAGCCGACGAATTGTAGCAAAGGGGACGCATCGCGCGAGTCACGTTGTGTGTCATTAGCCCGAAGTGCACGTCGGCCGGGATCCGGCATTCACTAAGCGCGGGAGGCAGGGAACTAAAAGATCACTTTTTTATTCGCTCGGCTGGCGCAACTGGCGATAATAGAAAAGAGCGGTTCGACGCGGGGTCGGGCGCTCCGAAATGGCCTGCAAAACAAGAAGTTCATCCATGTCGCAAACGACACGAACAATCGGAGTTTGTACGGGCGGGGGAGATTGCCCCGGACTGAATGCGGTGATCCGCGCGGTGGTGCGCACTGCGGCGAACGACTATGGGTGGAGCGTAGTGGGTATCTGCAATGGATTTAACGGGCTGATCTGGCCGGAGCAGACCCAGGAACTGACCATCGAGAATATTCGGGGAATTTTGCCGCGCGGCGGGACGATTCTAGGTACGACCAATCGCGGGAATCCTTTTGCGTACGTGTCGGAAGAGAACGGCAAGCCGGTGACCACCGATTATTCGGGGCAGTGCATCGAAAATTCGAAACGGATGGGCGTTGACGCGATGGTGGTGATTGGCGGCGACGGGACGCTGCATATCGCGAATCAGTTCGCCAAGCTGGGAATGAACGTGGTGGGCGTGCCCAAGACGATCGACAACGATTTGCTGGCGACGGAAGTGACCTTCGGATTCGATACCGCGCTGCATGTGGCCACGGACGCAATCGACCGGCTGCACACGACTGGCGAGAGCCATCACCGGGTGATGGTGATCGAGGTGATGGGGCGCGACGCGGGTTGGATCGCGCTGCATTCGGGACTGGCCGGCGGGGCGGACGTGATTTTGATCCCGGAGATTCCGTTCACCATCGAGACGATTTGCGAGGCAATTCAAAAGCGCGAGAAGGCTGGCCGGTCATTCTGCCTGGTGGTGGTGGCCGAAGGCGTGAAGCTGCCGGAAAAAGATGCGATGGGGAAGCCATTTCCGCCGCCGCAGCCGGGGCAGGTGGCTAACGCGATTGGCTATGCGATTCGCGAGAAGACGGGCAAGGAAGTACGCGTGACGGTGCTGGGGCACGTGCAGCGTGGCGGGTCGCCCAGCCCGTTCGATCGAATTTTGGCGACACGATTTGGAGTTAACGCGGTGGATTTGATTGCGCGCAAAGAATACGGGCGAATGGTGTGCTTGCGCGGGGGAAAGATTGAGTCGGTGACCCTGCAGGAAGCAGTGGGCGCGACGAAGAATGTGGATCCGTCGAACGATTATGTGCGCGCGGCGCGCGCGGTGGGCATCACATTCGGGGATCACGCGTGACGCGCCAGAATTCCAGGACGCGCCGGGTACTGATAATTGTTGGGATCCTAGCGGTCATCACCGGGCTGGTGTGTTGGAGGTTGACGCGAAAGAATCCGCCGATCGGCGAGGCTTACGCCGGCGAGCCGAAAGTCACGCTGTGGAGCAGCACCGCGCAGGTGCGTGAGCCGGTGGAAACAATCACGTTTGGCGAGCCGGTGCAGATTATGGAAAAGTCCGGGGACAACGTGAAGGTGGAGGTAACGCACGGGAAGCAAGTCGCTGAAGGTTGGGTGGCTGGGCGGGATTTGATCGATCAGAAGTTGTGGCAGGCCGAGGGCGATTTGACCAAGCAGGCGGAAGGGATGGAGTCACAAGGCGGCGCGCATACCAAAGCGCAGGCCAATTTGCGCACTGAGCCGGGGCGCGATGCGCCACGCTTTTATCAGTTGGAGCACGATGTGCCGGTGGTGGTGCTGAGGCGTCAGGTGCTGGATGTGCCTCCCCCGCCGAGTCAAGCGGCGCCACAACCGAGCGCCAGGGAAACTGAGGGCGCGAAAGAAAAAGGCAACCCAGCGAATGAGAAAGGTCCGCGCACCACGATTGAGAAAGAAATGGGAACAGTTTCGGCGAATAGCGAGGTTCTGACCGCGCCCCCAAAGAAGGAAGATTGGCTGTTGGTGCTGGCCAAGACGAAGGATACGGGGTCGCTGACCGAAGTTGCGGGCTGGGTGCTGGCCCGATTCGTGGACATGGATATGCCGGACCCGTTGCCGAGTTACGTGAGCTCCGCGGGCATGAAACCCGCGGGCTGGATGGTGCTCAATCGAGTGGCTGACAAGAATGCTTTCAAGGACCAGTATTTGGTGTTCGGCACAAAGGGCGCGAACGCGGAAGGCAGCAACTGCGACTTCAATACCTTTCGCGTGTTCACCTGGGACACGAAGCGGCAAAGATATGAGACGGCCTTTGTTGAGAGCGGATTTTGCGGCCAGTTGCCGGTACACTGTGAGTCCGCCACGAAGCCGGGTGGTGACGCGAACTTTCACTTTGACGTGACGGATGAAACCGGGAAGGCGCAGAGGCGTCACTACCATCTGCACCAGACCAACGTTCGCCGAATCGGGACTGAGCCGAAGAAAAGCAGGGGGTAGTTTTCGTTTCCTCAATGGAACCCTTTACTTGCAATAAGCGACGAAGAGCAGCGGTACTGCTCGGCGCGCTGATTATTTCCTCCTACGTCTTTATTTCCTGCAACAAAGTTCAAGCCAATCAAAACAACAATCAGGCCGCTGCGAGCAAAGGCAATCCGCAGGATCAGATTCTGAGCGGGCCGCTGAAATTCATCGGCTCGTGGGGTACGCGGGGTACCGATCCGGGGCAGTTTCAGTCGCCAGAGTGGCTGGCCATCGACGCGACCGGGAATGTTTTTGTGGCCGATGCGGGGGCGAAAGCGGTTGAGAAATTTACTTTCGATGGGCACCCGTTGATGTCTTTCAACGATGCGCAGGTGGCTGAGCCTTTTCGCGTGGCGGTCGATGCTGGCGCGGGAATTTATGCGCTATCGCGAAACGCCAATGCGTTTTACATTTTTTCGCCGGAGGGCGAGCCATTCCGGCATTTCCCAATCGCCCCGCAGAAGCCGGAGCAGCGGCCGGTGGGTATTGCCGTCGATTCGAACGGCGATATTTTCATTATTGTCACTACAGGCAGGGCGCCGGCGGGCTCCCGGCAAGCGGCAATAACCGATTCGAAAGCTTCGACCGCGCTATTGGAGCAGGCCGCGCATCACGAGATTCGTCAGTACAACGCGCGCGGGCACTATGTGCGCACTTATTCGACGGCTGGAAGTGAGGCGGGTTCCAATGCGACAAACGCCCCCGGTGCGAACGGCGCGACCGGGACGGCTGCAAGTGGAGGGAGCGCGAACGCGGCGAATAACAGTTTTTCGCCTGCCTCGATAGGTGCAGGCCCGGATGGGAATTTATACGTGCTGGATGTGACCGGAACCCGCGTCGAGAAATTTTCTGCCGATGGCAAGATCACCGCGGCGTGGGGCGGGCAGCCGCCACAGGAGGGCGTGCCCGGGGATCCCATTTCGCAGGGATTGGGCATCGCGGTGACGAGCAAGTATGTGTTCACGCCGGAGCCGCTGAATCGCGGTATCCGCGCCTGGACAATTACGGGCGACTCGCGAATCGTCGATAACCTTGGCGGGCGGCTGCAGGCCACCAGCGGCGAGTATCAGGTTGCGGTGAATCAAAGCAAGGGCGAGTTGGTTGTGCTGGATATGGCGGCCGCAAAGATTTATCGTTTTCACATCGATTTCTAGTTTCTTCGGCGAGACCCTCAGCTTCCTTCGCCTGCGAGTGAGTCCAATGGCCCTTCTACTGACGGAATCGGACGTGCGAAAAATCCTGACCATGGAAATGGCGCTGCGCGCGGTGGACGATTCGTTCAAAGATTTGGGGGACGGCAACGTGCTGCTGCATCCGCGGCGGAGGCTGCACGTGCCGGGCGGGTCGTACCTGCATTACATGGCCGCGGCGGATACGCGGAACGGATACATGGGGATGAAGATATATACCAGTTCGAAAACCGGGCTGCGATTTTTGGTGCCGTTATTTCATGCAGTGACGGGCGATTTGCTGGCGCTGATAGAGGCGGATTATTTGGGGCAGGTGCGGACAGGGGCGGCCAGTGGGGTGGCAACGCGGCTACTGTCGCGCAAGGATTCGCACGCGGTGGGGATTATCGGGACGGGATTGCAAGCGCATACGCAGCTTCAGGCCATCGCGCAGGTGAGGAAGATCGACCGGATTCGCGTTTACGGGCGGAATGCGGAGAAGCGGGCGGCATTCGCGAAGGAAGCGAGCGCGGCGGTGAAAGTAAAAGTGGAGGCGGCGGAGTCGGGGGAAGCGGCAGTGCGCGAGGCGGACATTATTGTGACGGCGACGAGCGCGTCGGAAGCGGTGCTGGAAGGGAAGTGGCTGCGGCCGGGCGTGCACATCAATGCGATTGGGGCGAATTTTCCGCAGAAGAGGGAACTGGACGCCGAGGCGGTGAGCCGGGCGACGGTGATCGTGGTCGATTCATGCGAGCAGTCGAAGATGGAGGCGGGGGACTTGATTCAGGCGTTTGGCGAGAATGCGGCGCGGTGGGATGGAGTGAGGGAGCTTGCGCAGATTGCCACGGGCAAAGCACCCGGGCGAGTGCGGCCGGAAGACGTCACCCTATTCAAATCGAATGGGATTGCTACTGAAGATGTGGCCACAGCGGCGAGAGTTTACGAGCGCGCCAGAGAAATGGGTGTGGGGACAGAAGTACCCATGTGGCCAAACGAGCGCGTTGCCGCCCGATGAGGCGTGAAGAAGACGGACCTTCCCTAATCTTTCCGTTGGATTCGTCTACAGTTTGCCGGGTTGGCTCTTGTTTTCATTCGGCGTATACGAGATTTGAAATTCCCGCGCTCTCGTAATTCCGGCTTGCTTCCAAGAAGACGTAGCGTCCTCCGCAAAACAGAAATACTCGAACTACCCTACTAGGGAGGGGTAGGATCGAGGAGGCCAGCTTCGCAACAACGGATTCGTTCCAGAATCCATATCTCTCCGAACAGACGCGCGCGCATAAGTGCGTGTAAACGCGGGACAAATTTTCGGCAATTTATTTGCTTTACGAACTGTGGTCGATTTCGGAGGCGTGCGCGCGATGTAATTCGCAGCGTGCGTATCTCCAGTGCAAATGTGGAGAGCTTATGAATTGTAAGAACCGCATTTCCAGTTTTTTGAGAGTATTCCCGATTTTTGTTGCAGCAGTAATGCTTCTGAGTTGGGCAATTGGCGCGCCAGCATTGAGAGCGCAGACAACTACTACAGGAAGCATAGCGGGCGTGGTAACGGATCCGAGCGGCGCGATCGTTCCTGGGGCGACGGTCACGCTGACGGACCTGCAAAGAGGCAGCAACCAAACCACCAGCACTAATAAGGACGGCGAGTACCGCTTCGAGCTGCTGCTGCCCGGAAGCTACGGGTTGGCTGTCTCTAGCACGGGATTCAAGACGTCGAACACCACATCGTCGGTATCTGTGGGGCAAATTTCCACGGCTAATTTTCAGCTGGAATTAGGCCAGGCGGCACAGAGCGTGATCGTGACCGAGGCGGCGCCGTTGCTGCAGGTGGAAGGTGGCAACGTGGCCTCGACGATTTCTGAGACGCAGGCCGAGAACATTCCGAATCCAGGCAACGATTTGACCTATATGGCGCAGATCGCGCCCGGCTCGGTAATGAATACGGCGGGCGGCGGGCTCGGGAACTTCTCCAGCTACGGAATTTCTGCGGTGTCGAACCTTTTTACGATCAACGGCATGGACGACAACGATCCATTCCTGAACTTGAACGATTCCGGCGCGACCAACCTGACGCTGGGGCAGAACGAAATTCAGGAAGTTTCGGTGGTGACAAACGGGTATTCGGGGCAGTACGCGGGCTTGGCGGGCGCGAACGTGAACTATGTGACGCGCAGCGGGAGCAATCAATTTCACGGGCGTGCGACCTGGTACTGGAATGGCAGCGCGCTAAATGCCAATCCGTGGTTTGCCAATGCTTCGGGTACTCCTCGTTCGTTTGTAAACGCCAACCAGTACGGCGGCGATATTGGCGGGCCGATCGTGCACGACAAGCTATTCTTCTATTTCAACGCGGAAGGCTTGTATTTGCTGATTCCGACCAGCGTAGAGGCGGAAGTGCCGAGCTCGGCGTTCGAGAGCGCGGTGCAGACCAACATCAATTCAACGTTTGGTGCCGGTTCACAAATCTCGAAGTTTTACAGCACGATGTTCAATTTGTATAACGGTGCCCCGGGTGTTTCACGAGCCACGAATTCCCTTCCTTTCGGAGATTGTGACGCCTCCTTTCAGAATTTCATGGGGTTCGGCACAACCCAAATCAAGCCGCCCCAGCCTTGCGGGCTGTCGTTTTTCTCGAACGTAAGCAATGGCACCCACGAGAATCTGCAGGCAGGACGCGTGGATTGGAACCTGGCAGCCAACGATCGCATTTTTATGCGCGTTCAGCACGACCTCGGCGAGCAGGCGACGGTCACGGACCCAATCAATCCACTATTTAACGTAGGTAGCAACCAGCCGGAATGGCAGGGCCAGATTCAGGAAACGCATACGTTCTCGTCCAATGCGGTGAACCAGTTCGTGCTGTCCGGCCAGTGGTATAGCGCGATTTTCGGAGTGGCCAATCCGTCGGCGACGGCGGCTGCGTTTCCGACCACCGTGCTATTTAACAGCGGACAGTTTAGCGACGTGGGCGGTATCGATTTCGACTTCCCACAAGGGCGGCGCGTCAGCCAAGCCCAGGTGTCGGACGATTTTTCGCTGACCCATGGCAAGCAGACGTTCAAGATGGGTGTGAAATTCCGAAGAAACTGGGTCAGCAACACGGACTACAGCATTTTCTCGACAGGGCTGCTCGTCCCAGTGACGCAGATGTCGTTTTTCAATGGCGGCACTGACGGCAATACCATCATGGAGCAGGCGTTCCCGACTTCACTTGAGCAACCGTTTGCGATTTACAGTATCGGCGGCTACCTGGAAGACGACGTGAGGATGAGCCAGAACCTGACACTGAATTTCTCGTTCCGGTTGGATCATCCGTCGAATCCGGTTTGCTTTAATAATTGCTTTGCCCGGCCAGTCACGCAGTTTCCGGGTTTAAGCACGAGTGCAACGACCCCTTACAATCAACTGATGGCCACAGGACTGAACACCATGTTGCCGAGCTTAACGACGGTAGAGCCGCAGCCTCGCTTCGGCTTTGCGTGGCAACCACATTTCTGGGGTATGCAGAACACGGTCATTCGCGGCGGCGTGGGAATCTTTTATGACGCATTCCCGGGCGCGCTACTCGACGGATTCTCAGAGAATCCGCCGCTCGATCCAACCTTCACGGTGTCGGGTGGTCCGACTGCTCTGCTTTCATCGCCGAGCGATCCGTCGAGCCTGTTTGCTGCTGCGGCGGCGTCGAATTCGGCGTTCCAGAGCGGGTTCCATAGCGGCGCGAGCGTCGCCAGCCTTACCGCGGCCGTGCCAGGATTCTCGGCGCCGTCACTTGCTTCATCGCAGAACAACCCGATCGTTCCGCAATACCAGAAGTGGAGTTTGGGCGTTGAGCACCAGTTCGGATCGCGCACGTCGTTGTCGGTGGAATACGTGGGCAACCACGGCATTCACATCTACACCCAGAACAGCGGCGTCAATGGATGCAATTTAAGTGGCACGTTCACCAGCTTGCCAGCCTGCAATGCATTCTCTGGGGCCGGAGTGAATCCGAGCTTTTTGGAAGTGAACTACGCGCAAAGCAACGGGATCTCGAACTATAACGGCGTTACTGCTGCGTTTACGCATCGGTATGCCAGTGGTCTGGTGCAATTCAACTACACCTGGAGCCACGCGCTGGACACGGTGTCGAACAGCGGCATTCCAGCGGATGCCTTTTCGAACATCGCTTTTGGCGCTACCAACACCAGTATCGTGTTTCCGGAAAATCCGGCTAACACTCGGGAGTTCAACTATGGCGATGCGGACTACGACATTCGTCACCAGTTGACCATGAACTATGTGTGGGAATTGCCGATCAAGAAGTATTTGACCTTCGGACGCGGACCGGACCGCTTGCTGCGGGGCTGGGACGTGAACGGCGACATGTTCCTACGCACTGGTTTGCCTTACACGGTGGTGAATGCGGCGCAGTCAGCGGCGCTGCAGGCCGGCGGCTATGGCAGCCAGAGTTTCACGGTGGACGTGTTTGGGGATCAGCTTGCGAATGGCGGCAACTCGTTCAACTGCGCAGCGCAGTTTAGCGGGACGCCTCAGCCCGGTCGTTCAGTCTGCTTGAATCCCGGCGACTTCAACACTACCGGTGCGCAAAGCACCTTCGGCGACATCGGCAGGAACACTTTCCGTGGCCCGAATTACTGGAACACGGATTTCTCGCTGATGAAGCACACCAAGGTTACCGAGCGCAGCGAAGTGGTGCTTGGAGCGCAGTTCTTCAACGTCTTCAATCACCCGAACTTCGAAGCGCCGGTGGCGGACACTTCCAATCCGCGGTTTGGGCAGATCATCAACACCGTGTCGTCGCCGACCACAATCTTTGGATCGGTCCTTGGTGCGAACGCGTCGCCACGGTTGGTGCAGTTTAAGCTGCAGTTCATGTTCTAGAGGTATGGCTCTAGAAGCGGGCAACTAGAAGCAGGGAAGCTCAAAAAGGGGCGGCTCGTTCGGCGGGCCGCCCTTTTTGTTTGCGTGCCGGTTGTGCACCCGGATACCAGCTACACGTTCCCCTTGCATAGCGGGCGCGCGCGTCCGGCAGGATTGCAGGGCCATCCAATTCGCGTTATCGTTCTGCACTTTCCAGGACATTTTGGGGGACAAGGAGCCTACGGATGGAGCGCCTTCTCGGAAGATATTCGGAATTTTTCTACACGTTGATGCGAGTGATTTTTGGGCTGCTGTTTGCGTGCCATGGCGCGCAGAAGCTCTTTCACGCCTTTGGCTTCAACATGCCGAAACTGCCGCCGCTACTGATGGCCGCGGGCATAATTGAATTTTTCGGCGGCCTGTTGATAGCGGTGGGGTTGCTGAGCGGGACGATTGCTTTCATCGCTGCGGGCGAGATGGCCTGCGCGTACTTCATGGGGCACGCACCGAATGGCTTCTGGCCCATTGTGAATAAGGGCGAGCTGGCGGTGCTGTATTGCTTTGCGTTTCTCTACATCGCTTCGCGCGGGTCGGGGCGGTTCAGTATTGATGGTCTGATCAAGCGGCGGTAGGTGCGTGGTGGTGCGGTGAATTAGCGGGACGCTAGGGAATTAGCGGCGCGAGGCGAAGAAGGATTGCAGGAGCGCCGCGGATTCGGCGGCGAGAATGTCGCCGATGGCCGCCACGCGGTGATTAAGCGCGGCGTGGTCGAGCACGTTGAAGCAGGAAACCACCGCCCCGCCCTTGGGGTCGGGCGCGCCGTAGATGACGCGGTCGATGCGCGCTTGAATCATGGCGCCGGCGCACATGGCGCAGGGCTCGATGGTGACGTAGAGCGAGAGGCCGGCAAGCCGGTAATTGCCGAGGGCTTTCGCGGCGGCGCGCAGGGCGACAATTTCGGCGTGGGCAGTGGGGTCGCAATCGCGGATGGTGCGGTTTCCGGCGCGAGCGATAATCTGATTATTTAGGATCGCGACTGCGCCGATGGGAATGTCGCCCGCCTCGCCTGCGGCGCGTGCTTCGGCCAGCGCGAGACGCATGCAGTCGGCGTCAGATACACCAGGGATGTCCACGCTTTTGAAGTCGTTTTGGCCGGTGCATCCTTCACTTTCGATTTCTTTCATTGTTTCAAGTAACGAAGCACGAGAGACCCTGATTTGAAAGCCTTTGACTCGGCGAGCCTAAATTTCAATTTCTCCGGCTGGCTGACGCCTTCTAACAACCGCCTTCCTTCTCCTCCAATTATTGGGCTAATCGTAAAGCAAAATTCGTCAACCAGGCCAAGCTCTGCAAGCTGTGAAGGAATGTCTACACCGCCGACCAGAATATTTTTGCCGTGTTCTTCTTTCAATTTAAGTATTTCGTCTCGAAGGTTCGTACGAACAATCCTCGTGTTTTCCCCTTCAGCCTTGTCTAGCGATTTAGAGAAGACAATAATTTTCTTGAAGTCAAATGCTTTAGCAAATTCGACGTCTGATTGTGACTCTCCCGCCGGATTTTTTGCGATATCGGGCCAGTAGGGAACCATCAATTCATAAGTTTTACGCCCAAAGACGAGCAGGTCAGCATCCCGCACGAGCTGCGTGTGATATTCAAACAGTTCTTCATGGGGAACCATTTTGGTGTGGTCGCAGCACCCATCCAGAGTGATGTTGATTGCGTAGACTACTTTTCTCATTTCCGTCACTCCTCGGCCCACCTAATTATCGGCGCCCGCAGCAGAATGCCTTTCTTCAGCGCAAAGCGCAACAGAGCCACCGCGAGCGCTTGCTTCTTAACTTTTTATTTTCGAACTAGCACGCAGCGGCGTATAGAATCGGGGCGTTCCCGCGACATGCCAGGAGGCCCCTCATGATGCGATCGCCGCTGACGTTGATCCCGCTACTGGAGCGCGCGGGGAAGCTATTTTCGAATGTGGAGATCGTGTCGCGGCGGCCGGATGGCGAAATAATCCGTTCGACGTACGGAAAGTTTTATCATCGCGCACGGGCGCTGGCGGGTGGGCTACAGCGCGCGGGATTGAAGCGCGGCGAACGCGTGGCGACGCTCATGTGGAATCACGGAACGCATTTGGAGCCGTATTTTGGAGTTCCGGTGGTGGGCGGGGTGATGCACACGCTAAATCTGCGCTTGCATCCGGATGAATTGGCGTTTATCGCGAATGATGCGGAGGACCGCTTCCTGATCGTCGACGACGTTCTGTTGCCCACGCTGGAAAAAATCAAAGCTAAAACGAAATTCGAGCGTGTGTTTGTCGTGCCATTCTGTGGGAAGCGCGTGGCGCACGGATTTGAGGATTACGACGCGCTGCTGCAGGGCGGTGAGATCGAAGAATTCCCGGAACTGGACGAAGAGGAGCCGGCGGCGATGTGTTACACCTCCGGCACGACCGGAAAACCCAAGGGCGTGGTCTATTCGCATCGCGCGTTGGCGCTGCATTCCTTCTCGATTTCTTTGCCGGATAATTTTTCCATTTCGCGGCAGGACACGATTCTCTCGGCCATGTCGATGTTTCATGCCAACGCGTGGGGAATTCCTTACGCGGGAGTGATGAACGGCGCGAAATTTGTTTTGCCCGGGCCGAATGTGCAGCCTGAGCCGCTTCTCGATTTGCTTTCTGGAGAGCAGGTAACTTTGAGCGGGGCGGTGCCCACGGTGTGGCTCGGCGTGCTGGACGCGCTCGAGAAAGAGCCGGAGCGATGGCCGCTGGCGCAGGGGTTGCGCATCGTAATCGCAGGATCGGCGTGCCCGGAAAAATTGTTCCGGCGGTTCGACAAATTTGGCGTGGAAGTGCTGCATGCATGGGGGCTGACCGAAACGACGCCGATGGCGACTGTTTCGAGGCTCAAACCGCATATGCTTTCGTGGGCTGACGATGAGAAGTATGAGGTTCGCGTGAAGCAGGGGCTGCCTTCGCCGTTCATCGAGGCGCGCATCATGGGCGATCAGGGTGAGCAGCCGTGGGATGGGGAAGCGCCGGGCGAATTGGAAGTACGCGGGCCTTGGGTCGCGGACACTTATTTCAATATGCCGGAAGGAGGCGCGCGCTGGTCATCGGATGGATGGTTTCGAACTGGGGACGTGGCTACGATCGATCCCGACGGCTATGTGAAGCTGACCGACCGGAGCAAGGATTTGATCAAGTCGGGTGGCGAATGGATCAGCTCGGTGGATTTAGAAAATGCGCTGGTCGCACATCCAGCGGTGGCCGAGGCCGCGGTGATCGCCGTGCCACATCCGAAATGGCAGGAGCGGCCGCTGGCAGTGGTGGTGTTGCGAAAGGGCGCGGAGGTGGATCCCGCGGAGTTGCGCGAATTTTTATCGTCGAACTTTGCGAAGTGGCAATTGCCGGATGATGTGGTATTCGTGTCGGAGCTTCCGCATACGTCGACCGGAAAGCTGCAAAAATCGGAGCTGCGAAGGATGTATAAGGATTGGAAATTTCGGGAGAGCGAAGCGGCTCATTAGCCGCCGCGCAAAAAGGAGAAAAGAAAATGCGAATGATGATGCAGATGACTATTCCAGTAGAGGCTGGAAACGAGGCTGCGCGAACTGGCGCCCTTGGCACCACCCTCAAGAAGATAATCGAAACCATGAAGCCCGAGGCAGCCTACTTCACCTCGACTCAAGGCGAACGTGAAGGTTTTTTCATTTTCGATATGCAGGACTCCTCGCAAATTCCCGCGTTCGCTGAGCCACTTTTCCTGGCATTTAATGCGAAGGTCACGTTTTTTCCGGTGATGAGCGCGGAAGATTTGGCCAAGGGGCTGCCGGGCCTTGAAAAAGCCGTGAAGGAATACGGCGGCAAGCGCTAGCCGGGAAGCAACGTGTAGCCCTGGCGACTACCTTCTGGTCCGATCCAGTTTGCTATTCGGAATCTGGACTACGGCTCTTTGGGATTTGCGCCAGAATAAACTAGCCAGCATCCAAGAATGGCGAACCCTAGCATTGCGACATACATCCCGACTTGCTCTGCGCTGTTAGCGGCGTTGTATACGTCTGATGCTGGATGAAGCAGGCTACGAACCTGGATAAGAATAATTAATGCTCCCAGAATAATTTTCCACCAAACGCGTTTGGCTCGCGCAGATTGCAACTCGGAGTGCTCCTCCCCAGCGGATCAATAGGATGCGAGAGTCGGGATCACGCGGGAGGCTACCAAGAAACAAAACGATCTCGCCAGCCGTCCTTGTGCGCTGCCTTGACAGAGTGAAGTCCACCATTCAAACTAGCGGGCGATGAGGGACCTTCTCCGGCGCATTTTCTTGGTAGATTTACTGAAGGGCATGTGGATTACCTTCCGCTACCAGGCTCCTAAAAACATCTACACTGAGCAATACCCGCTCGAGCGGCCCATGGTGGCGGAACGCTACCGTGGCGCGCCGCGGCTCAATATCAACCCCGAGACGGGCGAATCGCTTTGCATCGCGTGCAATTTGTGCGCGCTGGCCTGCCCTGAGAACCTGATCGTAGTGGGCTGGCAGCGCGACGACGCGACGCGGCGCAAGGTGCTGACGACGTTTACCTACGATACGTCGCGGTGCATGTTCTGCGGACTTTGCGAGGACGCCTGCCCGACCGATTGCCTCGAGCTGACCCAGGATTTCGAACTGGCCGCGTACAGCCGCGAAGGTGCGATCTGGGACCGGCACCGGCTCGAAGTGGGCCCCACGCCTGCTCATTACACCCGTTAGAATGCCGAGGGATTCAGCGACGCGAGAAGCATCGCGTTTTTGCATACGTGTGCGCTCGAGTCGGTATTGGCGCGCGGCTGCGGCACGGTATCATTGGCCGCTAAGCTGAGATTTTATGGAACTGCGCAAAGACCCGATAACGCGAAGCTGGGTAGTTGCCGGGGCACCGGAAGGCGCCAAAATTCCGCACGACTCTTGCCCGCTATGCCGCGGGAATTCCGCAGATAGTCATGCGCTGCTTTATTTCCCGTCCGAGCGCGACTGGGAAGTGCAGGTGATTGCGCATCCTCGGCCGCTTTACCGTGTTGAAGGCGAGCCGCATCGCTCGGCGGATGGAATCTACGACCGCATGACGCAGGTGGGTGCGCACGAAATTGTTGTGGAGAGTGCGAGTCACAGCAAGAAACTCGCGGACATGACCGACGCGCAAATTCGCGCGATTCTGGATGCCTATGCGGTGCGCATCGCGGATTTGAAGCGTGACCCGCGATTCAAATATGTGACCGTATTCAAGAATCAGGGTGCGCTGGCCGGCGAAGAATGGCCGCACGCACATTCGCAGGTGACCGCGACGACGTTTGTGCCGCGGCGCATTTTGTATGAGCTGCGCGCGGCGCGCGAATGGTTCCGCGACAGGGACCGCTGCGTTTTCTGCGACATCCTGCGTCAGGAAGAGAGGCAGAAGAAGCGCGTCGTGGAATCGATCGGCGACTATGCGGCGTTTTGCCCATATGCGTCGCGCGTTCCGTATGAGGTGTGGATTATCCCGAGGAAGCACAGCCATCAGTTTGAAACTCTGCAGGCCTCGGAGAATCGCTTTGATTTGGCGGCGCTGCTGGGGCGCACGCTGAGGCGTCTGGCGGGAATTTGCGAGGGTTACCATATGGTGTTGCACACCGCCCCAAATACCGCGCAAACCAAGGGCGAGCTGAGCGACTATTGGAAGACCATCGCGGGCGATTATCACTGGCACATTGAAATTTTGCCGATTGTGGAGTCGCGGAGTAAGTCGTACAGCATCAAGGAAATTTACTTTAATGCAAAGATGCCCGAGGAGGCTGCCGAGCAGCTTCGGGCGGTGGAAGTGGGGAAGAGAGCTTGAGGCTTAGGGCTTTGATAGTGAATTTCTGTGAGTTGCTGCTAACGAATCAGTGTTAAAACTGCGCAATAATCCGCGTTTTCCATCTCCTAGCTTTGTGAGTGTTTCGTCGTCTCATTGCAATTCCGATACTGCCGACGTGATTGCAGCGCCGCGCTGCAAGTGGAGTTCGCAGCGCGGCGGGATTATCAGCCGGCTGATGTTCCTTATCTTTGTGATCGCCGTGGTTTTTGTGCTTTTCATCCTGCGGCATCCATTGCTGCGCATGATGGGGAATTTCTGGGTCGTGAACGATCCTCTGCAGCGCAGCGACGTGATCGTGACGCTCAGCGATGACAATTATCAGGGCGACAGGGCGGCGCGAGCGGCGCAGTTATTCAAAGCGGGGTGGGCGCCGAAGATCGTCGTTAGCGGGCGATTTTTGCGCAACTATATTTCGCTTGCGGAGATGTCGCAGAAGGATTTAACGCAGGATGGCGTGCCAGGGGACGCCATCACCAAGCTCACCCATCGCGCCGAAGATACACTTGACGAAGAAAAAATCATTGCGCAGCTCGCGGTGCAAAAGCGCTGGCAGCACGTGATTATTGTTACCTCGAACTACCACACGCGACGCGCGCGCTTCATTGCTCGCCGTGTTTTTCCTTCGTCGATCGACGTCATGATGGAAGCGGCGCCTGATGTTGAATACGACCCGGACAATTGGTGGCGTACGCGCCTCGGAATAAAACTGTTCTTTCACGAGTCGGTGGGCTATGTGGCGAACATGTGGGAAGTGCGACCGCTTTCCGGCAGCCACGCCGCTCAATAGCGGCAGATCGGTCCGTAGATGCCTACTAGTGTTAGGAAACCGTCGGCGCTCTTCCACTCAGGGCTGCGTAGAACTGCCAGACTCTTGAAAAGTTGAAAAAGTCGGTTCGCCCATACGTCCGTCAGAATCCACGTGAAGTCGAACCCGTAAAGGCGCGCCGCCGCAGTTACCCTTTGCACTTGCGGAGAGAACAGTCCATTCGACCTGATATCCCCCAGCCGTCGAACTAGCTGTCTGGGTAAAGGGAGACCCTGAGTATAAGGACTTTGCACGTTTCCACCACACCGCGAAGACCTTTTCGTCAGAATCGAATGAACTCGAACCAACACATTGGCGCTCGGCTGCTTGCTTGAGTGCCAATAGGCTACTAATCGGAGTTAGACCATCCCGGTTCTCAGGATTCACTGCGCGGTAAAAGTCTGCGAGTGCCTCGGCCTGCTCTGAACTGTTGATGCGTATCTTCAGGGCCGCCACGAATCTTTGAAACTCGTTCGTAGATTCCTGCAGACCAAAACCATGTATTCGGTAGGCGTTCCCATCTGCTGAGGGAACCGCAACGATAAACATTGGATCCCAATCCGTCATGATGTGGTTAACAACGGCGCTCTCTTTGATTTCAACGCCCACAGGGCTGAGTTTATAAATAAATATCGGGCCTGATGGCCAGCCAACAGTGACCGTCGCTAGAGACGCTTCCAGTTCCTCGTCGCGGCGAACGCTGAGGAACTGGTTGGGTTTGAAACTTGCGGTCGAACGCAGCTTTGCCCTTACAACCTCACTAGCCTGTTCACGTGCAGATTGTTCTGTGGTCTGGGAACCCGGCAACACTACAGAGAGGACAAGAAGCGTTAGCCCAAGCGTCGCCGAGAGTAGAGTGCTGCCCGTCACGGATTGTTAAAATTCCACTCGGCGGTGCCGATGGTCTCGTTATTTTTCAAAGTGCGATCGAAGAAGTCGGCAGTGGCCTGATACGTACGCAGCCAACTTTTCCACATCAGGAATCCGTGAATCTCGTCGGGCAGCACGATCTGTTCAAAGGGAACATGGTGCGCGCGCAGTCGCTGAACAACATCCACGGTTTGACTGAAGGGAACGTTGCGGTCGTCGTCTCCTTGAATCAAAAGCACGGGCGATTTCCACTTGTCTATTGAGGCATCCGGTGAAGATTCCCAAGCAAGCTTAACCGCCGCGTCGGCGTCCGGCGGACGTGAAGCGACTGAACCGAAGTAGGGGCGCTCGGTCAGGAAGACGCTCCAGTCATGGACGCCGTGAAAATCGACGCCAGCCTTAAACAATTCGGAATCGCGAGCCAGGCCCATTGCGGTGAGGAAGCCTCCGTACGAGCCGCCCCACAGTCCGATCTTCGAGGCGTCGACTTCAGGAAGCGATTGCAGGTATTTCCCCGCGGCAACTACGTCCTTATATTCGGCCGCGCCGCGCCAAATCGTGTTGGGTGGATCGCGAAACGCGCGGCCATACATGATGCCGAGCCGGTAATTCACCGAGAGCACTACGTAGCCGCGGCTGGCCAGGTATTCATTCTCGGCGTAAGCGTTGTGGTAGTAGTCCATGTAATGAAAGCCCAGCATCATCTGGCGTGGCGGACCGCCGTGCATGAAGACCAAGCCCGGAATTTTTCCGCTGGCGTTGTCGCGGCATAAAGAGCTGGCCGTGCAGCGTGATTCCGTCTTCACTTTTGAAGATCACTTGTTTGGGCGTGACCAGAGAAGCGGAAGGGAATTCAGAAGGCAGCGCTTCTTTGGCGAGCATCTGGCGACCGCGGTCGGTGATTTCGTAAGGCATGGCCGGCGAGGTGGCCGTGGAGCCCAGGCAAAGGACGGAATTTCCATCGCCCGTTTCGACGGGAGCCCATTCGATCGTCTCGCCGCTGGTCAGCGCCTGCTGCGTGCGCTGCCTCCGGCAACGGCAACGCGCCAAATGTGGCGGCGATCAACGTCGCCTTGGTTGGAGGAAAAAATAATCGTCTTCTTGTCGGCGCTGATGGCTGACGTCTTCCACATCAAAATCGCCAGGAGTGAGCAGCGTAGCGCTGGAATTCCCGCTGCCTGCCGCGCCGCCACCTGCCTTGCCGTCCGCGCTGATTGAATAAAGGTGATTCCAGCCGTCGGCCTCGGATGCAAACACGATCCGCCCGTCCGCGGCGAAGCGGAACGAATCGTCAGGGTCAATTTCCGGCAGCGAATCGTCAGCCTTTTCGCCGCTTTGCCAGAGCATATGGCCTTTTCCGGTAGAAGCGTCGGCGATCCATATGGACCAGGGCCGCGGGCGAACTGGAATCAGCGGGAGATGCGTCTCGCTTCCCTGTGTGCGAATGAAGGCCACCCATTTGCCGTCGGGCGACCAGCGGGGCATTGCGTCCTTATCCACGCTCGGGGCGAGATAACGAATGGATTCACCGCCGAAGTCGTAAACGGCGACGAGACTGTGGGCGTCGCGCTCGGTGACGAAGACGATGTGCTTGCCGTCGGGCGACCATTTGGGGCTGTCGGCAGAGCCGCGCATCTGAGCGAGGTCCTTGGCCTTCTGATTGCCATCGATGCTGGCCAGCCACAGCTTCTTCTTTGCGGACCAGACAGCCTGCGCGCCATCGGGCGAGATTTCGATGTCCTCGCAGCCTTCTTCCGGGCAGCCCATGTCGCCGAGGAGGCGCGGCGTTTTGTCTCCGGCGTCAACGGTGACCGCGAAAACCTGCTGAGTGGCTCCTTTGACCCAACTTGACGGATTCGCGCTCTCGCCGCCCTCGTTCAACTCGGAGCCCAGGGCGTAGACAACGGTTTTGCCGTCCGGGGTGAGGCGCAGGCTGGCAATGGGCTGGCCATCGTCCTCGGTGTAATGGGTGAGTTGGCGCGCGGTGCGGACGAAGTCCGGGCCATCGGCGACCCACACATTGCGCACGCCTTTGGAATCGAACACCCAGGCGACGCGGCTTCCTTGCTGGGCGGCGACGAGCTCACTGGGGAAGCTGTAGCTCATCACTTGCTCGATGGTGAAGGAAGACTGCCCCCAAGCGGCGGGCGAGACAGTAAGGATCAGAACAAGGATCAGAACAAAGCTAATTTTGAGTAAAAGTTTGTTTGAGAGCATAGCGCGGGTAGGGTAACGGACAGCGCGCCGTTAACCAAGGCAGAATTTACATCAGGTGGAATTTTTGCCTCAGCGCGTGAAGATTCGGGGCGCGCTGTCTACTGGACGACTAACTTCAGAGGAAGGTCAGTCGTACCCCCGCCGCCAGTAAACGTAACGTGCAGGGTATAAGTGCCTGCCGGTGTGCCGCCATTGCCCCCGGCGTTACCACCTCCGCCGCACGCACACAAGATCGAGCAGACAATCAGGACGCCCCCGCCAAAAAATGCAAATCTCTTGCGTTTCACCAAGCCCCCAAATACCAGAAGCAACGCGCCAACAATCCCTGACAATCCCGAAATGACAAGCGATCTCATGTTAATTGCGAATAGATCCCTGGGCCCATCAAGCGCCGGATCCGTCCACCGCGGATTGGGGCCGATTTCTCGCAGGGCCATTGACGACTGAGCGGTGGTGGAGACGGTAACAGTCTCGGTGACGGGCGTGGTGCCATGCAGAGTCAAGGGCGAGGGCGTATTGCATTTCGCGCCAGTCGGCACGCCAGAACAACTCACGGTCAAACTGCCGCCGAAGCCATTTGTTGCGCTGATCTGCAACATGTAAGTTGCCGTCGAGCCTGCCGTGACAGTCTGTGATGACGAGGACGGGCTCACAACGAGTGGGACTGGAGCGCCCACGCCAGTGAGCGAGACCGTGCGGGCCGTAGCATTAGGGTCGTCATCGTTGATGGTCACCAGGCCGGTGCGATTGCCGGAATCGGTAGGTGTGAAGGTGACACTGATTTGGCAAAACGCTGCCACTGCGACGACGTTTCCGCAGCTATTTGTTTCGGCGAAGTCTCCGGTGGCCACGATGCTGCTGATATTCAAGGGAGCGCCGCCCTGCGAGGCGAGAGTCACTACTTGCGGCGTGCTGGTAGAACCGACGGCCTGAGTGGCGAAGAAAAGGCTGGTCGCCGAAAGGCTACCGGCGGAAGTTGTGCCCATCGGAATCACGTAGGTGTTGAGTACCTGCGGGCTGTCCACTGCGTTGTCGGTAATGGTAAGCGTCGCGGTGCCGCTATACGGAAATCCATTGGACACGAGGGTAATAAGGCAACTCGAGCCAGCGGCGAGCGCACTAGGGCAGTTGTCTGACTCCACTAGACTCGAACTTTGATTTTCGACAATGCTGGAAATATCCAGATCCCCATTGCCTCGATTGGTGAGAGTGAAAGTCTGCGGAGGGCTATTGGTTCCAGGATTCGTAATCGCAAAGGCGAGAGCTTGCGGGGTGATTAGGACCGCAGGGCCCGCGGCGTCCAGATCGACTTTCGCGATAAAGCTACCACTGCTGGCGGGAATTCCAGGCACATTCACATATCCGGACGGGCCCGCGGCCGCGACGTAAACGCCTCCAGACCCGTCCAGGGCGATGCCGGTCATATAGATCGCAAAGATGTAGGTGGAAAAGTTGAGTGATTGGCCGGAGGGAGAAAGCTCGGCGATGAATCCATTATCCTGAAACCCGTTGAAAACCAAATCGGTCGGCCGGTAATCCACCGGTTCGAGCGACAAAGTGCCCACAGGGAAATTTATGGTGGCGGTGGTCCCGGTTACAAACGCATCGCCAGTTGAATCAAGCGCGATTCCTGTCCCAGAGGTGGCAGGACACGAAGGCTGAGGCTGCTCCATGGGATCGAATGCGGAACCACCGAGCAGAGCCGAATAGACGAGCGAACTGCCGTCCGGAGCGAGCTTAGTCACAAATGCGTCTGCGGTGCTGGTTAGTGTCGATTGAAATGATCCAGGAGTAGTGGGGAAATCTGAAGTGGTGGTTTGGCCCGTGACATAGGCGTTGCCGGAAGCATCCACGGCGATTCCTGAAGCATATTCTTCTGAGCACGCGGCTGAGTGAGTGCCGCCGAGATAAGTAGCCCACAGCAAATTGCTTCCAGTCGCATTGAACTTTGCCACGAAGGGGCTCTGGGATTCGGGTTTGGTGGTTTGAAAAGCTCCCGATGTGGCGATGTCAGCGGAGAAAGCGACGCCTGCGACATAGGCTTCACCGTCCGAATTAACGGCAATCGCATTCGCATGATCTCCACCAACGTCGTAGGCGGAGGGTGCTCCTTCCGCCGAACCGAAGCCGGGCGAGGAGCCACCGAGGAAAGTCGAGTAGATCAGCGAGGCAGCGCCTGATTTAGTCGGATCAATTTTGGCTACAAAAATTGCATTGATGTTGGACCCAGCAGTAAAGGTGGTCTGAAACGCCCCCGGGGTGGTGGGGAAGTCGTTGGCGTTGGCGCCGCCGGTTACGTAAATCAAGTTGTGCGAATCAATCGCGATGCCTTGCCCGATATCGTTCCCAGTTCCGCCCAGATAGCTGGCATAGTTGATGTTAGCGCCGCTGGGATCGAGTACGGCAACAAAAGCGTCTGTGCAGACTGCAGAGCCTGCTTCGCCGCCTCCGCAATTCCCAGGTCCGATATTCTGTTGGAAGGCAGTGGAGGTTGCCGGGAAACCTCCGGCAGCCAGCCCAGCGACATAGGCGTCGCCCGCCGAATCGACCGCGATGGCATTGCCGGAGGCTGAAGCGAGCAGCGTCTGGTAAATCACGGCCGTGCCGGCCGGGTTGAGCTTGGTTACAAATGCGGCCCCGCACTCGTCAAACGAATTTACCAATCCAGGTTCCGCTTCGAATACACACCCTTCATCTGGCGGCTGACCATCGACGCTTTCGTTCGTGGTCGTAAACCCTGTAGCGTACGCATTGCCGGCGGAATCGGCGGCAACGCCTTTCAGATTTACTTGGAAGGCCATTGGAGACGGTTCGAGGAACGCTTGGTAAGTAAGAACGGGGTCGATGACCAAAGGCTTGGTGTGGTCGTAGAGGCCGATGGCGAAGCGCACTTCGTTGTTGGGGAGCAGGCGATAGCCGCCCGCAATCAGTGTGCGGTCGGCGCCAACCTGCTGATAGATGACGGGTTTGTGCTCGATGATCTGGCCAGCGGACGTCGCGAGCAGCAAGTTCCCGTGGGAATCAAGATGAGCTGATTTGGTGCCGGCAAAATTCATGCGGATGGAACGGGGGTTTGCGCCAGGCGCGACGACGAAGTCATATTCGAGCCGGTTCTGGCGGCCGTAATAGGCGAGGTCGATTCCTGAGTAAATGTTTTGGTACTCAACCTTCCCGAACGTCGGGATACTGCGATGCCACTTCGCGGGATCCCTGCCTGCAAAATAGTTGACCTTGCCGACGAGCGATTCGGTCGGGCGAAGAGCGGAAGCGGCATTTGCGCCGCGGAGACGCAGGTGAACGCGGGTCGGGTGCGCGGGCGCGTGTGTTGTGGAGTGCATTGTGCCGGGGCTCGGAAGCGCGAGGATGGCTTCCGATGGAGTGAGGTAAGCGTTGAAATTCGTGCCGCGTGCCAAGTACTGCACGGCCGCGGGCGCTTGTCCTTGGTTTGGTTCGAAGGCGAGCGGCAGATTGCCATATGCTGCGGCGACTCGCGTCTTACCTACATTGCCGCCGCCACTCTGTATGGGCATGGATCGCGCGCCAGCCCGCAGCGCTGTGTTGCGTGACGCCTGCTGAAGGCCGACGAGTCCCGCTGCGCACGCCACACTCGCCAAACATCCCACAACAAATCTTTTGCTCGGCATGCTCAGGCCCGCCTTCCTGCTTGAATTTGAGCTGGTCGTATTACTGATTGGTTCAACGTTTTGAAGTAAATGAATTAGCAAACGTGGCAACAATTAGCAAGGACCCTTACCAGAGAAGTTGCAAGTACGAGACAGGGCGTGCTGGTCGGCCAGCCCTTGCCGGCTGGCTCACGGGCAGGCTGCGAGGCTCGTCCAGATCGAACCTTAATCCCTACTAGGGCTTAGGGGATTTAAATGGCTCAGGTTCCGGTACCTGCGCTAATTGAGCATTGCCGAATTCAGCGTCCGGGGCAGGGCAAATGATTTACATAGGGCGCGGCTTGTACTATATTTCCCCGCAGTTAGGGTACGTGCCCACCCAGCGGGTTCCGCGCCCTCTGATGTGCTTGACTCCGGTCAGCGCCCCGGTGTCCGCCTTCCATGCGGCATCGTCGTGTCTCGGAGCGCCTTCACCGGACGTCTGACGCGAAAGAGCATCCCGCATGGCATGGGAAGTTAAAGCGAGACTACAAGCAGTCGTCCCGATGGGCCCCGGGCCCAAGACAGCCGCAGCCGCGGCACCCGCCGGAAACGCGCGCGTTTCCAACGGCCTCAAAGAATTCCTCTGGCTTTTGAACGATACCCAGCGAGGAAAGCTCCTCGACCTCGGGCAAGTTTCCCAGCAAACTTTGAATTTCTTTATTGAGCGGTCGTTCCGCGTGAGCACCGAGGATTTCCTGCGTTCGTGGCGGGAATTCATGAACGTGGAAGATGAGAAGCGGCAGCGTGCAGTCGCCTCACACCAAAGCTACAGCGGCAATGGTAATGGCAACGGCAACGGCCGAAATGGCCATGACGCGGACGACGATACCGATCTGCCTTCGGCTGGCGTATTGGCCACGCGTTTCCTGGATACCATTCTTCAATACCCGCCGGAAAGTTTTCACGGCGTGCTGGCGTGGGATCTATTCGACTACATGGATTCGGAGCTGCTGAATCGCGTGGTTCCGAAGCTGTATGAGCTATTGCGGCCGGGAGGGCTGGTGCTGGCCATGTTTCACAGCAAATCCCCGGATCGATATTGCCGGTATCGCGTGTCGCCGAATCAGTCTTTGGAATTGCTGCCGACGGCGCCCCTTGCGCCGCATGTGCGAGTCTTTCAGAACCGGCAGATCATGGAGACGTTCGGGAAGTTCCGCTCTTCGAAGACCTTCGTGGGCAGGGATCAAGTCCGCGAAGCCCTCTTTATTAAGTAAACCTAAGCAAGCCCCGAAGTAAGACTCCGAAGCCAAGCCACGTTCGTTGACTTGCCATTTGACCGAACCTAAGATGACGGCCAAGTCGGCAACTCAGAATAGCTGTTCTCTGAGCCGCCGGGGATTCCCGAATCGTGAACAGCTTCCGGAGATTTTCGATGAAGTGCGCCCTAGTTTTGCTGGTGACGGTCGTGGCATGGCTGGCGATGCCGGTTTCGGGATGGACCCAAGATGCCACGGGACGAATCATTGGAACAATTTCCGATCCGAGTGGCGCAGTTGTTCCTGATGTTCAGATCACCGCCATCAATACCGCGACCCAGGAAAATCGTAAAGCCGTTACAAACCAGGATGGCTATTTTCAGATTCTGGCCCTGCCGATTGGCACCTACAAATTGACTGCAGAGCACCAGGGCTTTCTAACCGTCGTTAGTGATGAACACAAGCTGCTCATTAACCAGGCGCTGCGGATCGATGTCAGGCTGAAAGTGGGGGCGGTTGCCCAGAGTGTTGAAGTCAGCGGGCAGGCTGCGCCAGTGGAGACTGTGAACGCCACGCTCGGGCAATCCGTCACTGGACGGGCCCTCACCAACATGCCGCTCAACGGCCGCGATACGCTCGATCTGGCATTGCTACAGCCGGGCGTCACTGAAAGCAACGATGACAATAGCGCGCCGGGAAATTACAGCATTGCTGGCGGGCGGACTGACTCGGTGACTTTCTTGCTCGACGGCGGCCTCAACAACGACCTGCTCGACAACAGCAACCTGCTCGATCCAAACCCCGATGCGATCGCTGAATTCCGGCTGCTCACCAGCAATTACACTTCAGAGTACGGTCGTAACGGTGGCGGCATCGTCAGCGTGGTGGTGAAGTCCGGGACCAATCAACTGCACGGCAGCCTCTTCGAATTTTTCCGCAACCGCGCACTCGACGCCAACGACTTCTTCAACAATGAGCAGGGCATTCCAAGGCTAGACCTGAAACGCAACCAGTTCGGCGCGACCCTCGGCGGACCGATTATCAAAGACAAGATTTTCTTCTTCCTGGCGTATCAGGGGGAGCGACAGGTGCAGGCTGTGCCGGACATCGATAGCCCGGTTTTTACGCCCCTGGAAGTGCAGGGAAACTTTTCCAAATCCGGTCCGAACGGCGGACCCGATCCAAATGTCGCAGCGTTTCTGCAACGAAATCCCTTTTTTCAGCCGGACAAAGCTCTACAGGCTCAAGCTGTCATCGCACCAAACCGAATCAACAGCGTAGCCCACAATTACATCAAAAACGGGCTCATCCCAAGTGCTCCCGGCGGTCTTCTCTCGACGACCCTAAGCGAATTCAGCAACGCCGACGAATTGACGTCGAGGTTTGATGTTGACCTTAGTGCTAAGGACAAAATATCCGCGACTGTCGGTCTGAATCGAACCCCCTTCTCCAATCCATTTCCCTTCGCCACGGTGCCCGGTTTCCCTAGCCTGACCGTGGCCAACTACTACTACACCAATATTGGCTATACGCGGATCTTCTCGCCGACGCTTTTAAACGAATTTCACTTCGTGAGCCATCGAAGCAATTATTTGGACGACACTTCCACTCAACAACTGGCTGGGCCGGCAGCTCTGGGTATCGCAATTACGCCGGACGTCGTCACCGGCCCGACCAATCTGTTCTTCGACACCAACCTGTCCTTAGGAAACAGTGAAAACGGTCCGACTCGCTATGTGGAGAACACATTCTCGTGGACGGATTCCGTTTCCTGGTCGCGCGGGGCAAATAACTGGAAGTTCGGCGGCGGCTTTAGTCCTTACCAGGAAAATCTCGTTTTCGACTACATCACCAACGGTGAATTCGACTACTATGGCCCCGGGGGCATCGGCTCGGGAAACTCCTATGCCGATTTCCTTCTAGGTATTCCTTATGACTACATTCAAGGCGCCAGGGCTCCGTCGAATATCCGCTCAAAAAACACTTATGTATTCGGGCAGGATGAATGGCACGCTCGTAAAAATTTAGTTCTGACGATTGGGCTCCGCTACGAATACAGCACGCCCAAGATCGACACGCAGGGCCGCACTTTCTCCATTATTCCCGGAGAACAATCACACCGCTTTGTGAATGCTCCGACTGGCCTGGTCTTTCCCGGCGATCCCGGCGCTCCGAGGGGCACGAACTTTCCCGATAAGACGAACTTCGCCCCTCGCTTCGGCTTTGCCTGGGATCCCACCGGTTCGGGCAAGACCAGCCTTCGCGGCGGCTTCGGGGTGTTCTACGACATCCTCAAGGGCGAAGATAACCTTCAATTCAACGGTC
Organism: uncultured Acidobacteriota bacterium; assembly: GCA_963757885.1. GTDB lineage: Bacteria > Acidobacteriota > Terriglobia > Acidiferrales > UBA7541 > Palsa-147. The sequence goes on from CAVWSS010000002.1 coordinate 762,317, forward strand.
AGGCTCCCTTCGTTGGCACCGCGGGCCTGTTTTTCAACCCGGTCGGACCGGGCTCCGGAGCGTTGAATTACATGAACCAGCCCTTTGTGGCCGCGCAGGTTCCCAACCCCTTTCCCTCCAAGCCCCCTGCCTCCGATGTTTCCTTCGAACCTTTTGTGCCTATTAACAGCAGCGGCTTTGTCTACTTTGTAGATCCGCATCTGCGAACACCGTACGTGTATCAGTACAACCTGAGCCTGCAACGAAATCTCTTCGCGGATACCATCCTGGAAACGAACTACGTGGGGAGCTCCTCACATGGACTGACGTCGCTGCGAGACATCAATCCGATGATCCTCGGAACCACCACGCGAGTGCTCGATCAATCGCCGGGCAACAGCACGTGCGGGACTACCGTCGGGATCCAATGTTTCGGCCAGTTGCCGGAATTCCAGAATGTAGCGAACGCCAACTACAACGCCCTGGAGGCCAGTCTGACTAGACAGCCGAAGACCTCCAAATTGGGCACCGTGTACTACACATTCGCTTACACCTATGCGCACAACCTTGACGACGCTTCAGGCTTCCGCCAGCGCAATTCGATCGTGCCCGCCTACGATCCACATCTTTACTACGCTTCCAGTGACAGCGATGTGCGCCATCGCATTAGTTTCAGCGGCGGTTGGGATTTGCCTTTTGATCGGGCGTGGGCTGCAGGCCCTAAGCGGCTCACGAAAGGTTGGAGTTTCTATCCGATTCTTACCTGGCGTACCGGATTTCCGTTTGATATCGGGGCGTCATTACCCGGCGCCAGCGACCCAACGAACCCGGGCACATCCGGCGCCGGTGATCCGTATCTCACAAACGCGGCCGTGGTGGGTCCCATCCAGATTTTTAACCCGCGTCACTCGCGCACGATCAACGAAATAACCTATGGGATCAGCTCGACGGGGGCGTGCCAAATCACCACCACGCCGGTCACCGGGAACTTTTACTTCAATCCCAATAGCTTCTCCAACGTGCCGCTCGAGAACAGCGACTATTTTGACGAGGGGACGCCCAATCCTTGTTTTCCCTCGCTCGATCCAGTGCACAACCCCAAGGACCGGACTTATGGGCTGCATCGCAACTCGCTGCGTGGACCAGGCTTGACCAATCTTGATCTAGCCCTGGCCAAGACCACCATGATCACCGAACGGATGAGCCTGGAATTACGAGTGGAGTACTTTAACGCGTTGAATCATCCTCAGTTTGCGCAGCCGACCTTCCTCGATAATGCGACCAACATCGGCGACCCGCAAGTTTTTGGGCAAATCACCACGACTGGAACTTTTCGAGGGCCAACGCCACGCATTGGCCAACTTGCAGCGAGATTCACGTTCTAGGAAATCCGCTTCGCGATTGGACAGCCCAGAAATCCCCTATTTGCCGGCTGTTGCTTTGCTGGCGCTCTGACGGCGCTGTTTCATGATGTGGTAGGCGGTAGGAAGCAATGACAAGAAAATGACCGCCAAAATGACCCAGTGAATCTTCTTTTCCACATGCGGCACGGACCGCCCGAGGAAAAAGCCGATCAGGATCATGCTGGAGACCCAGAGCAGGCCGCCAAAAATATCGTAGGCGAGATAGGTTGAGTAAGCCATTTCGGCGGCGCCGGCGACGGGTGGGCAGAAGGTACGAATTATGGGCACAAAGCGGGCGATGATCACCGCTTTGCGGCCGTGCTCCTGATAGAAGGCGTGGGCTTGTTCGATGTGCTTCTTTTTGAAGAGGCGCGAATCCTTCCGTTGATAAAGGCGCTGGCCCATCCCGCGGCCGATCCAGTAGCCGAGCTGATCGCCTGCAATCGCGCAGAGGCAGACAGGGAAGAGCAGCCAGTAGAGATTCAGGTCGCCCGCAGCGGCGACCACGCCCGCGGTGACCAGCAGGGAATCGCCCGGTAGGAAAAAGCCCACGAACAAGCCGGTCTCAACGAAGACAATCGTGCAGACCAGCAATGTCCCGCCCCAGCGCACGATTTCCTGGACGTTGTAAAGCTGATGAATTATGGAGCGAAGGAAATCACCCATGTTGTTGCGCGCGCACTCCGTTCGTGGTGGTTCTAGCTAGTCCGTTTGCCCTGGGGCTATTCCCAGCTCCCAGCTGCGGCCTTTAGCCAGGTCAAAATTGCGTTTGTAAGAAGCTGTCGGATTTAACGGCTTGGAACAATTGCGATGAATTCGCCGATAAAACAACGATAACAGAAAGGTGGGCCTTTCATCTTCCCCGCCCTAAGGACAGGTTTTCCGAGTGGTACTTTCCTCCTAAAAAGTTTGGTCCCCCGTACCATAGGTGATTCCTGGGCTGAACGCGAAACTGTCCCCGTTCGAGAGAGAAAGAGAACGAGCCCGGAGCAGAAGGGGGACAACATGGAAGGCGGATACGCAAACTGGATGGGCCAGCCGGTGATCCTGAGGGTGGTTGCGGGGAATTTGAGGGTGCCGCTGCGGGGCAGAATGGTCTCGGAGACCAACGACATTGTGCGGTTGCGGATTGCGGATAGCTGGGACGTCGATATCTTCAAGTCGATGGTTGTCGCGGTCGAGCAAGACCTCCCAGTGCAAATGATCCACTAAGCGGCGCCGGCGGTCGCCGGGCGGGGATGCGCACCATAGGTGGTCCCCGAGGCGAGCGCGGTGCGGCGAAGGCCTCAGGATGGGCGCCCTTGGGGCGGTCCTGGGGAGCGGTGGTAGAGCGGGTTCGGGTCGAGCGAGTAGGGCCGGGGCGATGTGCACCGAAAAGGTCGTCGCCGGGCGGCGCGAAGGAGCTCGAGGAACTCGCTGGTGGTAAGCCCAGGCACGGCGCCACAGGAACGCGGACCAGCCGGTTGTTCCTGAGGGCAGCGGGCCGGGGTGGGAAGCTGCGGGATGCGCACCAGCAGGTGGTCCGGCAGCGGACAGGTTCTGGCGTTCGATTTCCGCGGATGCGCACCTTCGGGTGGTCCACGGGAATCGCCCGCCAGGGTAGCCAAGAGTAAGGAGGCTGAGATGGGCAGGGCGGGTTCAACCAGCCGAATCTCAAGTTTGCAGGCGCCGCAAGGGCGGCGAGCAAGGAATTCAACAAGCGCCAAGGTGAGCAAGGCGCTGCGACGAGCGCGAAAGAGCAGTGTGGGGCTGTCCTACACCTGGGGTCCCAAGATTTTCTTTCTGGCAAGCTGCTTCACCGGCAAGTAGAGCGGCAGAAGGCTAAAGCCAGGGCTGGCTAGCGGAACAGCAAAAACGAGTTTTTCCCCTCAGGCAAGAGATCCCGGATCGAGCTATCGATTCCGGGATTTTTTGTTTTTAGGGCTTCCTTCGTTTATGTCTTGTCTCGCTGGCCCGACCGACTCCAATGCTGCCCCCGCGTGCGAAGCTCGGCTGCCTTGGGGAGGTATGATATTGTGGCGCCGCCGTGAAGGCGGCAAAACTCTTCAAGAATTCATTCTATTGACCCGCAACATGCGCCCTGTTTTCGCCATTTGTGGCTTACGGTGTGAGAACTAGTTTGGACCAGCCTGATCCAAACAACGTCCAAGCAACGCCGGAGCATTCTGTCGCGCGCGAAAAAGCACCCGGCGATTCCTCGCTCTAGATTCACCCTCTGAACGCGCCGCCCGCTGGAGAAGTTGCGGCGCAGGCTAATACTCAGTCACTTCCTCTATCATCTGCTGAATCGCCGGGCGCGACAGAACCTACGGAAGAAGGAGCCGATCCGATGCTCGACGTGCATCCACTCCACGAACCCGTGTTTACCTGGAAGGGATTCCTATTCCACATCGCCACGATTGTGGTGGGGTTGTTTATCGCCGTTGGCCTGGAGCAGGCTGTCGAGTATGTGCACCATCGCCATCAGCAACACCAAATTGAGAAGCAAATGCGCCCGGTATTTTCGGCCGACATTGCGTCAGATACGCAGAATATCCAGCGGCTGGCCGACATGCGCGCCGCATTAACGTCCCTACGGGCCGATATTGAACTGCAGCGTCGCGGGCAGCACGACAAAGCCACAGTGGCGGCATCGCCCAATAAGCTCGTCATAGTGGCGTTGGTTATGCCGGGCATGGCGCCTTACGAAGCAGCCAAGGAGAATGGCACGCTCGCGCTTCTGCCGGTCGGGCAGATCCGGGTGTACGGCCATATCTATTTTTTTCGTCAAGTTGTGATGAACGCTTTGACGGAATGGCGGTCAGCTACGACCGATTTGGCGGAGTTCACCGAGCGCTTTAACGACTATCCCGATGACGCACAAATTGGCGGCGCCATTTTGCTGCCGGACATGACAGCGTTGCGGCCAATCTCGACGAGTATCTTCGGCTGGTCGCGACACTGATCAAACGGACCGACATGGCCAGATCGTTTCTCGCTTACTTTAGTGCCGAATGCCACGCAATACTGGATGGCGCGAACGATGATGTGACTTTGACGAATCGTGCCTTGCAACTGAAGGGCGGTGCAGATTCGCCGCCTGGCGCCCCCCGATAGGCCCGCCCGCGAATCAGCCTATCGATTCTGGGATTTTTTGCTTCTGTAAGCCATACCCCGCAACAATTTCCCATATTGTTACATCCAATTGAGGGCGATACATGCGACCTATGGTCATATCCAGCTGGACAAGGTCGTGTTCCCGACAAATTGGATTTCTACTTGTAAATTCAAAGGACGGAATATAGCTTTGCTTGCTTTTACTTATGGCTACTAACATCAACGGAATGAGGTCAAGCTTGGCGACACGACGAACTAAAACCGCCGCATCAGAGCAGCAACCTGCTCGAGAGCGTGAAATTCGAAATCGCCTGCTATCCGCGCTCCCCGAGAAGGAACTTCAACTCGTTCGCGAGCATCTCGAATTTCTCGATTTACCCGATCACTTAACGCTGCACGAAGCCCACGATGAGGTGAAATACATCTATTTCCCCAATAGCGGCATGATTTCGCTCGTCATCGCCATGCAAGATGGCAAGACGGTGGAAGTCGCGCTGGTGGGGCGTGAAGGCGCGACGAGCATTTCCGCAGCATCCGGGCCGATACGTAATCCAATTCGCGAAATCATGCAAATCAGCGGCAACGGTTACCGAATCAAAATCGAGGAGCTGCGCAAATTGTTGCCGGCGACCCCGCAATTCAGGCACATGCTGAACCGTTACACGCTGATGCTAAACATGCAAATGGCCCAGACCGCGGCCTGCAACCGGCTGCACGACATTGAGCAGCGACTCGCCCGCTGGCTGCTGATGGCGCAGGAACGTGTGGAGTCGAGCATGTTGATGATCACTCACGATTTTCTCGCGACCATGCTGGGAACCGACCGGCCAACGGTAAGCTCAACGGCGGGGGTGCTGCAGAAGTTGAACATCATTAATTACCGGCGTGGCGCGGTGACCATCCTGGACACTCCCAAACTGCAGAGCTTTGCATGCGAATGCGTCGGGGTGATTCAGCGGTATAACGAAGAGTATTGGGGCTAGGCCCGAGCCGCTGCATTTCCAGTCGATTTCTAGTCAATCTCCAGCCATCGCGAACAGTACTGCGAATCTACGTTCATCAGCTCTCTCCCAACTGCTAAAATTACAGAGTGAAACGAGTCAAACCACGCATCGCTTTTTGCGCCTCGCTGATTGTTTTTTTGTTGGCAGCGGCATGTTCCGCGAGAGTCCAGGACTCGCAGCAAAAGGCGCCTCCGGCCTCAACGCCCTCAGGCGTGCCTTCTCAAGCACAATCCAAAACCGGAGTAGAGCCGGCTCCAGGCAAGACGGAAATGGTACCGGCGCCGAGCAAACCTCCCGACATCGTAATCGGATTTGTGGGCGGCTATGTAAGCGGCAGCAATATGCATCACGCGGAAGTTCAACTTGCGGCCCGGCTGAAAGCTGCCTATCCCATCGGGGTTTACGTCGAGGCATTTGCGAACCGGCACTACAAAACAGCGGACAAGACCATCCTCAATTTGCTGGACATCAATCACGATGGCAATCTGACGCAGGAAGAAAAGAGCAAGGCGCGGATCATTCTGTATGGTCACAGTTGGGGCGCGGCAGCCGCGGTGATGCTGGCGCGCGAGCTGCAGAAGCAGGAAATTCCGGTGCTGCTCACGATTCAAGTCGACAGCGTGAATAAATTCGGCTGGGTCGACAAGGTAATTCCGTCGAACGTGGCCCAGGCGGCAAATTTTTACCAGACCCATGGGAGTTTGAGCGGCCTAAAGGAAATTAAGGCCGAGGATCCCAGCAAGACGAAAATCTTGGGAAATTACCGATTCGACTATTCGAAGGATCCAGTTGTTTGCAAGGGCTATCCATGGTGGGACCGCTACTTTGCCCGCGCGCACACCGAAATTGAGTGTGACCCCAAAGTTTGGACCCAGGTGGAAGATTTGGTCCGGCAGGTGCTGCCGCCGGTGGAGAAAAAGCCGGGCACGGTCACCGAGCCGCCTAAAGAAGAACCGGATACGCTGAAGCCCAATACCTCGAAGAAACCGCGGTAACTGACCACGTAGGGAATCGCGGGGAACGCAGAAAATCTCGAACCAAGAAACTTAGCTCTGCATGCGGCGCGCCATGCGTAGCTGCCGCAGTTGATCGATGCCGCGGCGCAACGCCGCCACTTCGCGGCGGTCCAACTCGCCAGCCTCGCGAAGTGTATTCAAACGCAAGGCGATCTCCTCTTCCGCCTCTTCGATACGCGCGCGCAATTCAGTACCGCCCCAGATTTCCAGATTCGAAAAGATGTGCTCGAGCTTGCGCTGCCAGTTTTGATATAACGCCGGCGCAGTTGCCACGCCTGTTTGGTGAGACACGGGGCCATGCTCCTCGACCTCCGCGTAAGTGGGGCCTGGCTGAATGGGGCAAGAGCACGCGGGCTTTGCGGCGATGCTTCGCGCAGGCACCAAGTGCGGCGTGCCCGGCAACGGATGCGCCGGATACACCGATACGTTGATGATCGCCAAAGCGCGGCGAACAACTTCGGGCGCGGGCCTCTTCTCCATTTTTTCCAGTTTTCCCAAGCGGATCAGCCTATGAACGTGCCAGCTATTAAGCTTCGGCGCGCGAAGGTTGACAAGCGCAAATCGATCTGGCGGACCTAAGGGATAACGTTCGTCGGTACAGGTCAGTTATTCGGTACAATGCCCGCCTCCGGGGGAATCCATGTCCAAATCAAAGTCCAAATCACGCAGAGAATTTCTGACCCAAAGCTCACTCGGAATATTGGGGGCGGCAGTCGCGGTGAAAGCGGATGCGCTGACGGAACTCCAGAAGAATGCGCAGAAGCAAAAACCCGCAGCCGAGCCAGCCGGCACGCCTCCGGCTTACGGCACGGGGCCAGCGATTGGCCCCAAGGTGTCGTCCGAGACCTTCGTAGAAGCGGAAAAGCTCGTGCAGCTTGAAATGCCCACCGCCCATATTCAGCAGGCCGCGGAGAGCTGGCCTTACACGCTGGCGAACGTTTACGAGCGGCGCACCGGCCCGCGAAAATTGGCGATTGAATCGAATATCGCGCCATGGTCGCGCTACATCTGCGTTTTGCCGGGTGCGCAAGCAGGCCCAGCGCAGGATCGATTTGTGCGCAGCAACGCGGATCCGGGCCCGCGGCCGTCGAAGGAGGGAGATATCGCTTTTTCACCGGTGACCCAACTCTCACGCTGGGTGGAGCAGCGCAAGATTACATCCCAGCAGCTGACGGAAATTTATTTGGACCGGCTGGACAGGTTCAATCCGAGGCTGCGGTGCGCGATCACGATCACGGGCGAACACGCACGTGCGCAGGCCAAAAAGGCGGACGAGGAAATCGCCGCGGGGCATTATCGTGGGCCGCTGCATGGAATTCCGTTTGGCGTGAAGGATTTGCTCGATACCGCGGGAATTCCAACCACCTGGGGCGCCGAGCCGTTTCGCGATCGCGTGCCCAAGGAAAATTCCGCGGTGGTGAAGCGCTTGAATGATGCAGGCGCGGTATTGGTCGCGAAGCTGAGCCTGGGCGCGCTCGCGCTAAATGATGTTTGGTTTGGCGGGCAGACCATGAATCCATGGGCCACCGAGGAAGGCTCAGGTGGGTCGAGCGCGGGGCCAGCCTCTTCAACAGCGGCGGGCTTGGTGGGCTTTTCAGTGGGCAGCGAAACCGGCGGAAGCATCGTGGGACCTAGCATGCGCTGCGGAATTACCGGGCTGCGCCCAACTTATGGTCGAGTGGCACGCACCGGCGCGATGACTCTGTGCTGGTCGCTCGACAAGCTCGGCCCCATGACGCGCACCGTTGAAGACGCCATGCTCGTGCTGCAAACCATCACTGGCCCGGATCCGGGCGACATTTCCAGCGTACCCAGCAAGCTCGACTTCGACGCGGAGGCCAGCGTCAAAGGCTTGAAAGTGGGCTACGTGCCGGCATGGATGAAGGAAAGCCCCGCGACCGAAGTCGACCGCGCGGCGCTCGACACGATTTCAAAGCTCGGCATGGTGCCCGTGGAGTGAAAATTCCAGATTGGCCCTATCGCTCGCTGAACCTCTTGCTTTTCGCAGAGGGCGCTGCGGCTTTCGAGGAATTGACGCTCAGCCACGAAGATGACCAGCTCAAGATGCAGACCTCCGATGCCTGGCCCAATATTTTCCGGCAGGCGCGCTTTCTTTCCGCTGTCGATTTCGTGCAGGCCGACCGGCTGCGGCGCAAAGTGGCTCTGGAGATGGCGCGAGTAATGTCGGAAGTGGATCTGATGATCATTCCCTCGCTGCGCGAAGATATTTTGATCATCACGAATAACACTGGGCACCCGTCGCTGACCATGCGCGCGGGATTCATTGAAGTGTCCGAGGCGCGTTCGGACTGGGCGCCGGACCCGGCCCATCCGCTGCCCAAATTTTCGCCACCGCGCCGCGTGCCCCACGGCATAACGCTGATTGGGCAACTGTATGAGGAGGGGACCATGGCCCAGGTCGGAATTGCGCTCGAACGTGCGTTTAACGTGGTGAACGAGCGGCCGCCGTCGTTCTAGGTGCTTCCGAAAATAGAGCGATCGTCTCTGATTCCGGCCCGCGAGATGGTTGCGTCTGGCAAGTTGGAGAAACCGAGCAAGAGCGGCGGTAGCAAAGCAATAAAGGGAGCGGCCGGGGCAGAGCACCGCCAGTAAGCGGTTGTGAAGGCCTTAGCTCGAGACAAACAGAACCACTTCAGGGGCAATCGAACATGAAGAGATTGCCGTGGCCTCCATGGAAACTCTGGGGCCGAACTTCAGCGCCGTCTAGACGACACGTCCATCTGGGCATCGACTATGGCACCAGCATGTCCAAGATTGTGTTTCGTGATAACTCCACGGCGGGACGCGAGAATGCCGTACTCGTCTTAAGAAACGGATCCTTTCGAATTCCCTCGCGGGTGTGCGTAACCGCAACAGAGCTGCTGTTTGGAGACGCCACCAAAGTGGCAGCGCCGGACTCTAAGATTTACGAAAGCCTTAAGATGCGGATTGCGGCGGAAGTATGTGGCGAGCCGCAGTACTTCGTCGGCCCGGAAATAACGCTGCCCGATGGGTTTAGTGCCGGCGATCTTGCCGCGCTCACCGTATGGTTCTTAATCTCTGAAGGTCAGCGCGCCATCGCCGCCCATTACGACGGGCAAATGACAGGCGTGGAGACGGGCATGTCAATGGGCGTGCCCACGACCTTCTTCAACAACAGACACCTGAGAGCCTCATTCCTTGGTATTGCTCGCCGAGCGTGGAACTTCCATTGCAATGAAGGGCTAATCGATTCGGCCCTTCCAATCGAGAAAGCGCGCCGAGCTCTGCAAGACTATCCTGATGTCCCTTCAGCCGTCTCCGACCAAGAAGTTGAAGATTGGATCAAGAATCGCGCAAGTGTTGCCGCGAACAGCCCGATCGATATCATTCGCTCTGAAGACGAAGCTGCGATCTGGTGGCTGCTGCGTTCTCCATCTGTCCGCCCAGGCCCTTATGCAAAAATCGATATAGGCGCAGGCACGACTCAAGCGAACTTATTTCGTGTCTTCGGGCCAGTGCAAACTCCAAAGAGGAGCATGGTGCGTTCCGGCGCGGGGGCGGTCTCGGTTGGGATGGATGCCGTGGATCGGGCAATCGCGGAATGCCAAGGATTGAAGGGAGATTGTCTGGCCCTTCGAGGGTTCGAGCCGTCCATTCTTCAGGAAAATACGAGGGTCCCTGAGGGATTAATGCAAGTGAGCGATCAGATTTACGATTCTTACCGCGAAGCCTGGAAGGAGACCTGTCTGCGCGTGGGTAACAACGGGCTCGAACTTTCTTCCTGGAAAACGCACCAGTTATTTGTGACGGGTGGAGGCGGCACTCTGCCGTTTCTCGTCGACTCGGTGAGGAAGCATCCGGAGGAACGGGAACCTCTTCCAGTCATGGCATTAGAGCAACCGTACGACTTGATCCGAGCCGACCGCCAGAAGATCAGCAGCGAGGAGTTGTCTTTCGCCACCGTGGCATACGGTCTGTCCAACTTGGAATCATTTCTGCCAAATCCATATTGTCGCGATCCTGCGTGAATTCCGGACATGAACGACATGAGCGCCAGCAGATGTGCTACCGGCTTAAAGCTGGCCTGCGGCGCGGGCGCGGCCATTTTTGGCGCGCGGCTTGGCGAGGTAATTCTTAAAATTGTCATCAAATGTGAAGGTTTCAACGCGCATGGGTCCCGATTCGCGCAGATGGAAAATGTCGTAGCCGTACTGATCCAGAATTTCCCCAGCCGTAGGCGACGTTTCGTCGGAATATTCCATAATAATGTGAGGCGCATTCTCAACGACAACCCGCCGCATGCCGCGCAGTACGTCCGCTTCGAACCCTTCCACATCAATTTTCACTAAATCGACCGGTGTGCCCGCGGGAACTGCTGCGTCCAAGGTAGTGCAGCCGATTTCGACAAGCTGCCCCGGCAGGCCGCGAAAGCCGTTGGGATTCAGGCTGCTCGAGGTAACGATTGCGCCCGCTGTGCCGGAGGCCACGCTAAATTCAGCGGTGCCGCATCGATCCGAAACGCACTCCTGGCGTAAGTCGCAGCGGTCCTCCCAGCCATTCACCTGCAAATTGCGCTTGGCGCATTCGTAATTCGCGGCGACCGGCTCGAAAGCCATGGCTTTCGCTTGTGGATTGAGCGCCAAGGCAATCAGTGCATAAAGGCCCGTGCAGGCGCCGATGTCGACGGTCATTCGCGCGGTCGCCGCAAAACGGCAAAATTCGGCGATCGTCTCGCCCTCGAATGCCGGCAAGCCTTTCCAGTAAAGCGCGCGCCCTAATGGATCGCCCGGCACCGAAGCGTATTGGAAATGCGACGAGCCCACCTCCACCTCGAAAGTTTCGCTGACTGGAAGGCGCGCCCAAACGGAATGAGGCAAAAGATGCGATTTGCTAAGGGAACGAAGGCCCGCTCTGACTGGACCAATGTGGGAAATTGCATCGGCAGCCGAGCGGCCCGCCTGTTTAATTGTGTCGGAAGTACGCATACGTCTTTTCGACTAATCAGCTCTGAGTTTCGTTTCATTGTAGTTGCGAGTATTGCGATATCTCAACGGTACCGAAGGGCAGGAAATGTGCAGTGACCGTGCGGGGATATGCGGGTCAGGCGGCCTATTTCACTTCGGGAACTAATTTTTGCAGGGTTTGTTCGACGCCGACAGGACGGAAACCGAATGGGCCAGGTCCGGATTTGAAAGCGATGCGGCCGTCGCGATCGATTACGTAGAGGCGATCAGGCCATCCCGTGTAATCGCGTTCGGTTGCATTATCAAAATTATCGATCAGCGCGGGAAATTTGATTCCAAGTTTCACCACGCAGAGCTTGCCCATTTCGCTGCGCTCGTCGAAATTTTTGGGGCTGGCAAAAATCACTTGGTCGTCGACGTTATCAGGGTCCTGCCACACGTCGGTGGTGTGCGCCTCGCGAATGTACACCGCGAAGAACGCCACCTTATCGCCGTATTTCTGATACAGCGTGTTTAGGGCGGGAACCTCCCGCCGAAATGGCGGTCAAGTATAGCTGCCAAAAACGAGGACGACTGGTTTGGCGCCGCGAAAGGAAGAGAGTTGAACGGTTTCTTTGTGGTCGGGGCTTTCCAAAGTGAAATCAGGGGCCATTTCGCCAACCGAATGGCGGCCGCGGCGGGCCACATCCCACATGGGCTTGAACGGAAGCACCATGAAGGCCGGCCATGGCACGTAGCGCATCGTGCCGGCGAAGGTCGCAGGACCCTGGAGCATCAGCACGAAGAATGCGCCGAGCAGCACCGCGTAGAGCCCGACTATCGCGCCGACGATTTTTAGAAGCTTTTTCAAGCTGACTTTTCTCACTCAGGTCCAAGCGTCCACAGCGCTCTCCAGCGACCGAAGCCAAGAGGCCGTTATTTTGACATGAGAAGGAATTCTTGAATACGTTTGTTCAAGTTCGGCGACACGTTCAGCAAATGGCTCGATGGGCCACGAATCCGCGACCAATTGCGACGCGCAGTCTTTTAAGGAATTAGAACGATGCGGCGGCCACGATCTTCGCGCTGCCAGGCTTGCTGAACTTCGCTAAGAGGAATTTTTTCGGTTTCGATTCGCAATTCGCCTCGCGCGCCGCGTGACATCACCTGCTTCATCGCGTCCATTAGAATTTCGCGCGGCGGCATGCCTGCCGTGCCCATGATCGTGATCGCAGTGCTTCGAAGCAGAGCAGCGGGCAGCGAAATGGTCGGCCCGGCCGATTCGCCAACTTGCACGAGCCGCGTTTCCTTGGTGACCGGCGCGAATTCAGAGCGAGTCAGTGCGGCGAGAAGAGTTTCCGTCGGCTTACCCCAGAGGTAGTCGATGACCACGTCAAAGCCCGATTCGCCCGCCTCACGCGCGAAGGCTTGCTTCAACGAATCTGCATCGTCGCTGAGTTGAATGCTCGCGTCAGCGCCCATTTCACGCAAGCGATCGAGCACGGCTTTATTACGGCCGGCGGCCACTACACGCGCCGCGCCGAGAATTTTTGCAATTTGTACGGCGAGTTGGCCGGTAATTCCGGTCGCGCCGAGAATCAATATCGATTCGCCTGCCGTCAGTTTTGCCCGATGCGCCAGGGTGAGCCACGCGGAAACGCCGGGGTTGGGAAGCGCGGCGAGAGTAGCGTCGTCAATCGCGCCTTCGCCGGCCGTGGCAGGCAAGCAGAACGCGCGCGGCACAACGGTGCGCTCAGCCATCGCCCCGTAAGGTCGGCGCGCACCGCCAAAGAAAACGCGCGCACCATCCTCCAGCTCTCCCACGCCGTCCATACCGCAGATTACCGGCAGCGCACGCGGACTCGCGTAGTGCGAGCCCGCCGCCATCTGTTTATCGACCGGTTTCAGCGAAGCGGCGCGAACGCGGATCACCACTTCATCCGCACCATTTGCCGTAGGCTCCTCAAAGTCTTCGAATCGTGGCGCCTTACCCAGCTCGCGCAAAACCGCAGCCTTCATTTCCTGTCTCGCATGAGGACAAATTATGCCACCGAACTGCGCGACCAAGCAGCTATCGCCAAATCAGGAATTTCAGCCAGCCTTCCCACACATCGCTCCAGGCGTGCGCGATCATAACCACGCGCAAGTTGCGGCGCCACGCGGCCATCGCGCCATATAGAACGCCCAAAACTGCGATCACCACTACTGCTTGCCAGCCTTGGTAGCTGTGCATCAGGCCGAAGACGAGGCCCTGCGCGAGGACCGCCAACGAAATATTGCCAAATAGCGAGTGAAGTTGCTGCTGCAGGTAGCCACGGCTCTGCACTTCCTCGGTGAATCCGGCAGTGATGCACACGAACATCCAAATCACCACTTCGAGCGCGGTTTGAGGCAACAGCGCATCGACAGACTTGGCCTGGCGCGGTCCCAACAGACGAGAAACGCCGTAGGCGACACCTTCCCAAATCAGCCAGAAGGGAATTGCGATAGCCAAATCCACCGCCACCTGCTTCCAGGAAAGCCAGCGGCCGCCGGTGAGCGTGGCGAGCGTGCCGCCATTTTTGCGTACGCCAGCCCAGCAGTAATAAAACAGCGCCCAGTCGCCAATCATCGATATGAAATAAAACTGAAGCGCCGCACTGTGACTACCTAGCTGGCCGGGCGCAGCCGTTCCCGGCTTACCCACGCCGGCGTGTTGCGCGTAAAGGCCCCAGGCGACGATACCCACGAGGATTCCGAGGTAGCCGATGAAATGGCCCCAAGAATCGATGGGCTTGGGTTTTCCGCGCATCTTTGAACTGGTAGCTGCGAGATTCCCCGCCTGGGTGTCTGACTTCGAGTTGGTGCTTGCGAATGGCATAGCGTTACTCGCTTGCATCTGCTTTCTCCTTGCGTGTTTTCACGCCAGCGTGCTGCTTCTCCAGTTTCCGTAACTCACTGAGCGTTTCTTCGGCCCATTTCACGTGCGCTTCCATTTCGAGTTGACCGAATCGCGCTGACATTTTCCAGAACGGCGCGTCTGGGTATTGGGGATTTTTGGCGATTTCGTCCTGCTCCACGCGCCGGAACTTTTCGAGCAGCGCACGATGCTCCTCCAGCATTTTTTCGAGATAGCCGATCAGAATCTGTGGCGAAGCCTGCGCGCCAAAGAAAATTTTGAGCAGCAGCTCATTGCGAGGAACTTCCGGCTGCGGGGGAAGGGCAAGCCATTGCTTCAAACGCTCGCGGCCCTTTGCAGTGATGGAGTAAGTGTGTTTGTCGGGCTTGCCCTTGTGTTTCTCGGTGCGGCCCGTGATCAAACCGTCGGCGGCGAGTTTTTTGAGATTTGGGTAGATTTGCCCGTAGCTCTCGCTCCACATGTGGCCGATGGATTGGCGGACGACCTGCCGCAGTTCGTAGCCGGACATGGGCTCGATGGTGAGCAGCCCGAGCAGGGCCTGAGCCGAAGAACTATTTCTGCGTGCCATATATCTATAAGATATATCTAACAGAGATAGCCTGTCAAGCGGGAAATCTTGGAGCCGGACCGGACGGCAGGCCGGCACCAGGAACTTGCTCGCACCACCACGAAGCGCCAGAATGGCCGCGCCATGGATTTTTTCCTGACTACGGAGCGCCTAGGTTTTCGTTGTTGGCGCGAAGATGACCTTCAACTAGCGCGGGAATTGTGGGGCGACGCGGAAGTGTCAGCGTTGATTGGTGGGCCCTTCAGCGAGGAAGCGATTCGTGCCAAGCTGGCCAAAGAAATCGCCGATGGCGAGCACCATGGCATGCAGTATTGGCCAATTTTTATGTTGGAAGGGAACCGGCATATCGGCTGTGCCGGGCTAAGGCCATATCGCGAAAAAATCTACGAGCTAGGATTCCATTTGCGCAAGCAGTTTTGGGGAAAAGGGCTGGCCAGCGAGGCGGGACGCGCGGCCATTGATTATGGTTTTGCAAAGCTCGGCGCTGAGGCTTTGTTTGCGGGGCATCACCCGGCAAACGAAGGCTCGCGGCACGTGTTGCTGAAGCTTGGATTCGTCTACACGCACGACGAGCTTTACCCGCCGACCGGACGGATGCATCCTTCTTATTTGCTGCGCAAACCATAGCCACAAATCGGGCTTAGAATTGAGCTGAGATTTATGGCCATAAGAAAAATCCTGCAGCTAGGCGATCCGGGGCTTCGACAGGTTGTGAAGCCGGTCACGAATCCAGCCTCGTCGGAGACCAAAGCGCTCGTTGCGGATCTCGCCGACACGCTGGCGCACGCGCGAAAAACCACCGGCTACGGACGCGCAATCGCCGCGCCGCAGATTGGCGCCGATGCGCGCGTGGTTTTTCTGCAGTTGCCCGGCGCCGACCCCTGGCCCTTCATCAATCCCGAAATTACCGCGCGCAGCAAAGAGAAAATCGTCGTGTGGGATTGCTGTCTCAGCTTCCTTTCGATTTTCATGCAGGTCGAGCGGAATCGCGAGGTCGAGATTCGCTATCAGGATTTGAGCGGCAAAGTTTGCGAGCTGCATGCGGGAGCCGACCGGGACTTATCGGAGCTTCTGCAGCATGAGATCGATCACCTCGACGGCATTCTGTGCATCGATCGCATCACCGACGTGAAAACGCTCTGCACCCGCGAAGAATTTGAGCGTCGCTATAAGCCGCTTAGCCCCTACGCCGACGCGGGCTCAGCCGTGGCCAACCGTTAAAACGTCCGCTTCCTAAGC
This sequence comes from uncultured Acidobacteriota bacterium, assembly GCA_963757885.1. Taxonomy (GTDB): domain Bacteria; phylum Acidobacteriota; class Terriglobia; order Acidiferrales; family UBA7541; genus Palsa-147. The sequence continues at coordinate 778,446 of CAVWSS010000002.1, forward strand.
CGCCCAGGACCAGGCCTTAAAACTCCTCATCACCATGGTAATTTTCTAGTAAAATCCCGCGAACTTAGGGCATTTCCAGCACCACACACGGCGCCCGTGGACACTATCGTTTTCATCCTCTTTCTCGTCGTGCTGGTTTTGATTCTGCCCTGGGTGTTTCTCGCCCGGTCCAACCGGAATCGCAAGCGCGACGTCGAAAAGACCCAATCCCAAGTTCAAGACTTAACTGCGCGCGTATTTGCGCTCGAGACCGCATTAAAGGATTTGCGCCGCAGACGTGAGACTGAAGCGCCGGCGGCGACGTATCCGGTCGTCTGGGAGCGCACAGCTCCTGGTGCTTCATCGTCCGAAACGCCGACAGCTGCCCAACCAACTCCACCAACGCCCGTCGTAACCCCTCCGGCCGCTGCAATTCCGCCGCCTGCGGCCACGCGCCCCACGACACCATCGGCTCCGCCGCCTGGGCCGCCGAAACTCCACCCGCCGCAGCCGCCGACGCAAACGCCTCCCCTGTTGTTCACCGCCGCTCGATCCGCGAAGGCGGGTCCATCGTGGGCCGCGCAGCTCAAATCATCGCTCGACTTCGAAGAAATCCTGGGCACGAATTGGCTCAACAAACTGGGCATCGTGATCCTGGTGCTGGGCGTGGCCTTTTTCCTGGCCTATCAAATTCGCACGCTGGGGCCCGCCGGAAAAGTTTTAGTGGGATTTGTGACCGGCGCAGTACTGCTTGGCGCGGGGGTGTGGGCCGAGCGCCATGACCGTTATCGAATTTTGGCACGCGCGGGAATTGGCGGCGGCTGGGCGCTGATTTTCTTCACCACCTACGCGATGTATCACGTGCCCGCGGCGCAGGTGCTCACCTCGCAGGCCACCGACTTGATCCTAATGCTCGCGGTGGCCGCGGTGATGGTGGTGCACACGCTGCGCTACGACTCGCAAGCCGTCACCGGCATCGCTTTTCTGCTCGCGTTTCTCACCGTCACGGTCAACCACTCAAATGTCTACAGCTTGGCCGCGGGCGTAGTCCTGGCCGCCGCGCTGGTGGTGATCGTACGGCGCAAGCAATGGTTCGAACTGGAATTAATGGGTATCGCGGCCAGCTATTTGAATCATTACCTGTGGCTGCGCCCGATCATCGAGCCGATGCACGGCAAGCATCATCCCTTTCCCGAATTTGCATCGAGCGCGGGGATTCTGTTCGCCTACTGGGCCATTTTTCGCGCCTCGTATGTGCTGAGAAGCCCCAGTGCAGAAAATCAGGAACGCATTTCCACCGGCGCAGCAGTTGCCAATACCGCGCTGCTTCTTGCGTTGCTGAAGTACCAATCCGTGCACCCGGAGTGGTCGTTCTGGGTTTTACTCGCGGTCGGCGGCATCGAAACGCTGCTCGGGCAATTCATCGTGGCCAAGAAGCGCCGCGACGCGGTGATTGTGCTCACCACCATGGGCCTCGCGCTGCTAATCGCGGCGTTTCCATTCCGCTATTCGCACGAGCGACTCTCAGTGCTCTGGCTGATCGAAGCGGAAGCGCTGCTGCTGATCGGCGTGTGGACCAAGGATGTGATCTTCCGCCGATTCGGCATGCTCGCCTCGGTGGTCGTCTCGATTCAGATGATTGGCTCGGATGCCGCGCGCGTTTTTGGCCGGCGCATGGACGACGCCGACGTGAGCGCTGATTTTCGCGCTGCAATTATCTTTGTGGTGGCGGCTGCGGTCTTTTATCTCAGCGCTCATTGGGTCCTTCGCCGCTGGCCCGACCTTTTCAAAAATGAATTCGACGCGCTGGTAATGCGACGCCTGTCGTACGCGGCGATGATCATGATCGGCATCGCGGCGTGGATAGTATTTCCCGAGTCGTGGACCGCGGTGGCTTGGTGCGCGCTCGCAGTGGCGATAGCGATTGCCGCGCGCCGCCTCCGAGCCCTGGACTTGACCTATCAGGCCATTTTTCTCACCGCAATTTCAACGATTCGCGTGCTCTCCATCAATATTGAGGACACTCACAAATTTCATGGCATCTCGCTGCGGCTGATCACCGTTTCGCTGGTTACGCTGCTGCTATATGGAATCGCGCGATGGATTTCGGTTGGTGACAAGAAACTCAAAACCGCGAAGAACACCTACACCTGGGAGCAGGTGATTCGCGCGAGCAATACCTGGGTCGCAGCATTTTTGCTGACCCTACTTGCCTGGTACGAGCTGCGCCCCGTAGGCGTGGCCGACGCTTGGGTGATTGGCGGGCTGATCTGGCTGGAAATTGGACTCACCCGAAACAATTTGAACCTGCGTTTGCAGGGCTACACGGCCTTCGCAGCAAGTTTCACCCGAATCTATTTTGTGAATTTGAACGCCGCCGGAAATCCAGGCGAGATTAGCCCGCGCTTTTACACGATCGTGCCTCTGGCGCTGGCATTTTTCTATGCCTACTGGCGACTCTACGAAATTCGCGCGGCCGATTCACCAACCGTCACCAAACACTCGGTTCTTGCTCCGGGCGAACGCCGATTCAAATCACCCGAATTTTGCTGCTGGCTCGGCACGATCAGCTTTGCCTCGCTCGTGCGCTTCGAGTTACCTGCGGACTGGGTCGCCGCGGGCTGGGCCGCATTCGTTTTCGCGCTACTGGCAATCGCTTGGATGTCCAAGCGGCGCACTTTCCTGCACCAGGGAATGCTTATCGCGGTAGGCGTTCTGTTTCGCGCCTCGATGCACAATCTCTACGAACGCAGTTATTTTCCCGCGCCAGCCCTCGAGAGGCCTTGGATCACCGCCGGCGCAGCGATCGCGCTGCTTTTGGCTTCGCTGCCGTTTGCATTCAAGCTGCGCGAGAAAGGCCGGGAGCGCAAAGCCGGCCTCGCGGGTTTGCTGCAGGCAATCGCGCGGCGACCCGAGCAAATTATTTTCTTCATCGCCATCGGCCTGCTCACCGCGGTGCTGGCCAACGAAATGGAACGCGGGATGGTGACGCTCTCCTGGGGCATTGAGGGCGTCGCGGTTTTTTTGCTCGCGCTGAAGGTGGGCGAGCGCAGCTTCAGGCTCACCGGATTGGGCCTGCTGTTGCTTTGCGTCGGGAAAATTTTGGCGGTGGATGTGTGGCGGCTCGGCCCGCGCGACCGCTATCTGACATTTATCGTGCTGGGCGCGGCGCTGCTCCTCGTTTCGTTCCTGTACACGCGCAACAAGGAAGCGTTGCGGCAATACCTATGAGGTTTCGAAAAATGAAGGGTCGAAAAAATCGAAAAACGATTTAACGATGAAACGTTGGCTCATTCTCGGGCTCATTGTGCTGCTGGCTGCTGCGGCTATCGCGGTCAGCGAGTCGCGCAAGGTGGACGTACCCGCCAGCCCCGCGGCGCTGCTGTATCTGGTCGCCGACACCGAGCACGAGCTCACCCGCATGCCCGTGAATTTCACGCGCATGTCCGACCAGGAAGAAATTCGCATCGGCAACGAATTGGCGCGCATGTACGGAAGCGATGAACGGCGAAAGATTCAGACTGCCGGACACCAAAGTCGAAGATTACTTGATCGAAGTGGGCCAGCGGCTGGCCGCGAATGCGCATCGCAAGCTGCCTTATAAATTCCATTATCTTCACGACATGGAACCAGATCAATGCTTTGCCCTTCCCGGCGGACACGTGTACGTGACCGAAGGAATGCTCTCGCTGATGGACAGCGAAGACGAACTAGCCGCGGTGATGGGCCACGAAATAGAGCACGTCGACCACTATCACTGTGCTGAACGCGTGCAACAAGAGGAAGCCCTGCGAAAAATCCCGCTCGGCGGCCTCGTCGCTATCCCCATCGCCGTCTTCGAGGCGGGCTATAGCAAAGATCAAGAGCTAGAGGCAGATCGCGAGGGAACACGGCTTGCCGTTCAGGCGGGATATTCGCCGGAAGGCGCAGTTCGCATTTTCGAAAAATTCGGGCACCTCTATAGGGAGTATCAGTCGAAACCACAAAATCCGGCCGAGGAAGCCACGGAAGTGACAGCGCCGGCACTCTCGAAGGCTATTTCCGTACGCATCCGCTGACATCGGAGCGCCTCGCGCAGATTCAAAAACTGATTGCCAGCGAAAATTGGCCCACTCCACGCGGAACGCGATCTCGCCGTGGCATACATTTTCCTAAATGTAAAAGGCTCTCGTGCGTTCGCGGCTCACCGGTACGCGGAAGCTGAGAGGCTGCTCGATCGGTCGCTCAAGTTAGACTCGGATCAACTGGGGATTTTGTTGCTCCTCGCCCGTGCGCAATTTGCCCAGGCAAATTTCACGGGGGCGGCGGCACTTATCGCAAGATTCTGGAATCACCGCCGGTAAGTGAGAACCCGCAGTCGCGGGCGAGCCCTCGCCTGAAACCGACGGGCCGCCCCGGAAGAGATAGCGCAGCGTTGGGAGGAAACAATCGACCGTTACGCTGAAGTCGCTGGCCGCAGCAGATCGCCTCACCGCCGTCACCAGAATTTCGTCAGTGGGCTTCCGGTGTTCCTGGCGAAAAGGCGGCTGAGATCCAGCTCGATGAAGCCGGACTCGCGCTGCTGGCAGGAGATCCGGCACCCTGCGACTCGATTCGAAGCGCAAATGACTCACGGCAAAGAATGGCCGGACCAAATTCCGCAAATGGGCTGGTGGCACTATTGGAATGGTGACAACTTTCGAAGCGTATGAATTGCTGTCGGCGGCTTATCAGACGTGCGGCCCGAGCCCGCATGATCCAGGAGCGATTGGCTTGGGTCGGAAATCGAAATGCAGCGAAATGCTGACGCTGGACACCATGAATGCCTATAGGTCTTTCAGCATAACGGCCGCGACTTCTACAGAGATGGCTTCCGCCGTTGACATACTGGGGGCGCATGAATCAGGACGTTGTGGCCCTGCGTAATTACACTACTGCGATCCCGATCTCACCCTGAATGGGAGAATCCCAAGTGGGTTTCGGCTCTTTATTCGCCCACGGTGGTGCAAGCCATATCCGAAGAGATGCGTCAGGAAAGCGACCGTCGAAAAAGCGGACGAAACAAGTAGTTACCCGAATGCCCAGCCAGTAGCGACTCGGTAACCGCCTTTACAAATCGACGATTCTCGCCCAAATTACCTGCACCCGACTCTTAGTCGCGAAACTCTGCATCCAAATTAACGGAGACCCAAAACAAACTTATGCGCAAACTTCTCAACCTCGCTTCTATCACCCTTCTCGCGTGCTCAGCGGTTGCGCTGACCCTCGCCGTTGCGGGATGCAACAACAACACGGCACAGAACCAGCCGGCCCCTGCGGCCGATCAATCACAAACCGCCCCAGCTGCAACTGACCAGTCGCAGACCGCCGCGCCCGCGACGGCCCAACAGCCTTCCGGCGGAACGGCTCAACCCGCCTCGGGACAAAATCCCGAAACCGACGCGAATCTTCCTCCGGAAGATGACACGAGCGCCAGCGATGACTCCGCCGCGGACAACACCTCGGACAATTATGACGTGCCGGATGCCGATTCCGACTATGGTCAGCAGCCGATGCAAGCCACCCAGCCTCCTCCAGAGCAGCCCGAATATTCGCAGCCGCCCATCCCCGGCGACGGTTATCTCTGGACGCCTGGCTACTGGGCTTATGCGCCCCAGGGCTATTACTGGGTGCCCGGTGCATGGGCGCGCCCGCCTCAAGTCGGCTTCCTGTGGACGCCCGGCTATTGGGGCTGGGCAGGCGGCCGCTATCGATACCACTATGGCTATTGGGGCTCGCACATCGGCTACTACGGCGGGATTAACTATGGATTTGGCTACACCGGCGTCGGTTATCAGGGCGGCTACTGGCGCGATAACCGGTTCAACTACAACCGCAGCGTGAACAACGTCACCATCACCAACGTGCACATCTACAACCGCACCGTCACCAACACAGTGATCAACAATGTGACCGTCACGAACACCACCAGCCGCGCCAGTTTCGCAGGGCCGGGCGGCGTGACCCGCCGTCCATTGGCTGTGGAAGTGGCCGCCACGCGAGAGCGGCGCATTCCGCCAATGAGCACGCAAATTGCGGTGCGAACCGAGGCCGAAAAGAACCGCCAGCAATTTGCGGCGGTGAATCACGGGCGTCCCGCCGTGGTCGTGGCGCCGAAGCCGATCGCGGAGGGCAAGCCCATAGCGCGTGAAATTCCGGCTCGCCCGCAACCACCTGCGCATCGCGCGGCGCCCGCACCGGCGCATCCTGCTGAGCGGCCTGCCCCAGCGCGCCCGGCTGAGCATCCAGCACCAGCACGGCCTGCTGAACATCCGGCTCCAGCTCGGCCCGCCGCGCATCCAGCGCCTGCGCATCCGGCCGAACATCCCGCACCAGCCCGGCCTGCTGCGCATCCTGCACCAGCGCATCCTGCCGAGCGGCCGGCTCCGGCGCATCCAGAAGAGCATCGCGCTCCAGCGAAGCCTGCGGAAAAGCCGCGCCCGGAAGAGCATCGGGCAGAACACCCCGCGGCCAAGCCCGAACATCCTGCAGCAAAGCCTGTACACAAGGCTCCGCCGCCCAAGAATGAGAAGGATCAAAAGGACCATCCCGATCACAACAACCCGCAGTAATACATTCGTGCGCGCATAAAATTGCGAGTGGGCTTGCCGTTTCGATAGCAAGCCCACTCGTGGCGTGCTCGGCGTGCTTCTTCAATTGCCCCGTTGGAAATTCCTAAGGCGCGGCCAGCTCCAATCCCAATTCGGTTCTGTGCTTCCGTTAGCTCAGGCCCAAGCAGCGCAGAAAAACGCTCGCCGGCGCACCGCACAAGCGCGGCAAAATTCTCCTGAACGTGAATGCATAACCGCAAATACCTCGCCTCGGGGATAGGCTCGTCCCTCCCCGGACTTGGCGAAGAAGTGCCATTCGCGATATGTTCTCGCCAGCCCGCAACGCTAGACGGCATCGCCAGGAGATTTATGACTCGCACATCGAATCTACGGTTGAGTTTCGCAGCGTTCTTATTCGCCGTGCTCTCCCTCGGCAGCAGTGCCGCCTACGCCCAGGAATCCCAGTCGATCATTTCGCGCACCGCAACGGTAAACGGCCTCCACGTCCATTACCTGACCGCTGGCAAGGGCCCCGCGGTAATTCTCTTCCACGGCTATACCCAAACTTCGCGCATGTGGCGTCCGCTGATACCGCGCCTCGCCGTGAAGTTCACCGTGATTGCGCCCGACCTGCCTGGCATCGGCGATTCCGACATCCCGCGCGCCGGCCTCGACATGAAGAACGCCGCGATTCAAATGCACGCCTTGGCCCAAACGCTGAAAATCGAAAAGGCCAGCGTGGTTGGTCACGACATCGGACTGATGGTCGCCTACGCCTACGCCGCGATGTTCCCCAGCGAAGTAGAAAAGCTGATTGTCATGGACGCGTTCCTGCCCGGCGTACAGGGCTGGGAGGCGGTATACGACGACCCGAATATGTGGCATTTCCGCTTCAATGGGCCCACTCCGGAAGCTCTAGTTCGAGGGCGCGAGTCGATCTACTTCGCCTATTTCTGGAATGATCTCGCCGCGGACGCGACCCACTCGCTATCGGGCGCGGATCGCGAAGCCTACGTGGAAGCCTATTCGCGGCCCGGCCGCATGCACGCCGGCTGGCAATATTTCGCCTCCTGGCCGGATACCGCCAAGCAGTTCGCCGAGCTGGCTCAGACCAAGCTGACCATGCCGATTCTCTCCCTTGGCGGCGATAAGGCCAGCGCAACCGTCCTGAATGCCCAAATGAACCTGGTCGCCACCAACGTAAAGGTCGTTATCCTCCCGGCTTGCGGCCACTGGCTAATGGAAGAGCGTCCTGAGGAGACCATGGACGCGATCATCAATTTCCTCTGAGTGCCAGAGCCAAAGCCCGGGCCGAAGCATCAAAAAGCTCGAAAACTAGCGAATCTAAGCCTCACCTTGTCCGGCCCTCGGTACAGGTACCTCTCAGGTAACCCTTATCATTTCTACAGTGTTCCCCGTATCCCCATACGGTTCTAACGATAAGAAAATTAATCTCTTATAGGTACTCGATGTGTACTGGTTTTCCCCGATTGGCTTCACTTTGAAACGCATACGCTCGCTCACACGGAGGCTCCTGATCAATGCGGATTCTCATCGCAGATGACCATGAGCTCGTGCGCAAGGGCGTTCGATCGGTCCTCACCACCCGCAATGACTTCGAAATTTGCGGCGAAGCGGTGGATGGGCAGGACGCCGTTGAGCAGGCGCGCCAACTAACCCCCGAACTCATTGTCATGGACGTCAGCATGCCCCGGTTGAATGGCCTCGAGGCCACCCGGGCCATTCGGCAGTTCCTCCCCAAGACCGACATCGTAATTCTCAGCCAGCACAACTCGCCCGAAATGATGCGCCAGGCGCTGAATGCCGGTGCGCGCGGGTACGTGATCAAGAGCTCCATTTCCGACGAATTGATCGATAGCATCGTCAAGGTCCGCTGCGGCCAGCTCGCTTTTGATCCCGCCGCCTCAGCGGGGCAAGACAATCTTGATGTGCACGAGATTTTGCAGCGCAACCAGGCTTTCGAAAGGGCATTGCGCGATAGCGAAGAGCGCTTCCGCCTGACCTTCGAGCAAGCCGCTGTGGGCATGGCTCATGTCAGTGAAAACGGCGAATGGCTGCGCGTGAATCAGAAGCTCTGCCAAATCGTCGGCTACAAGCAAAAAGAATTGCTGAAGCTGAAGTTTCAGGACATCACCCACCCCGACGACCTGCGCAAGGACTTGGAATTCGTTGAAAAGGTCATCAGCGGCGAGCTGGGTCAGTACTCATTGCAGAAGCGGTACATTCGCAAGGATGGGGTGGTTATTTGGGTCAACCTTACCGTAAGCGGCGTCCGCGACCCCGATGATCAGCTCAAGTACTTCATTTCGGTGGTCGAAGACATTACCGCGCGCAAAAAGGCCGAAGAGCGCCAGGACGAGGCTACCCGTGAGCAAAGAGCGCTATTCCTACTGGCCGACGAGCTGCTGCGCTCAGCTTCGCTGGAAGAAATCTACGGCGCCGCGTTCAACGCGATCTTCGCCTCGCTGCAATGCGACCGAGCTTCGATCCTGCTGTCGGATGAGATTGGCGTGATGCATTTCGTCAGCTGGCGCGGCCTTTCCAAGCGCTACCGGCAAATCACCGACGGCCATTCCGCCTGGTCTCCTGACGATCCCGATCCGCAGCCTGTGGTCGCGAACAACGTCGCCGCGGCCAACCTTGACGATCACCTGAAGGAAGCCATCGCTTCAGAGGGAATTGGCGCCCTCTGTTTCGTGCCTTTGCTCTCGGACGGCAAGCTGATCGGCAAGTTCATGACCTATTTCAATCAGCCGCATCGCTATTCACATCATGAGATTGATCTGAGCCTGACCATCGCGCGCCAGCTCGCCTTCGGCGTGGAGCGCCAGCGCGCCGAAGATAGCTTGCGCGAAAGTGAAGCGCGCTTCCGCACCCTTTCAGAAACCCTGCGCATCGCGCAGACCGCGGCCAACGTGGGCACCTGGGAATGGGACCCGGTCAACAATACGCGCAGGCTCTCGCCCGAGCTGCACCGCATTTTTGGCATCGATCCCGAGGATCCCAATCGCTTCAACGTCTGGGCTTCGCGCGTACATCCCGACGATTGGGAGCACGTGCAGAAGTGCATGTCCGAAGTGCAGACCTCCGGCACCATGGATTTTGAGTATCGCTACAACCATCCTGAAGATGGATTGCGCTGGTTCTATTGCAAAGGTAGCCGGGTTGGCGATCAAACGGTCTTTGGCGTGATTCTCGATGTCACCGAACGCAAAAAAGCGGAGGAAGCGCTGCGCGAGCGCGAGCAGCACCTGCTCGCCATCGTGGACACCACTCCCGAGTGCGTGAAGCTGGTGAAAAAAGATGGGACCCTGCTGCGCATGAACGCCGCGGGCCTGCGCATGGTCGGCGCCGGCTCCGCTGAAGAAGTGCTGGGAAAGAACGTTTACGACCTGATCGCGCCCGAAGACCGCGAGCGCTTCCGCCAATTCAACGAGCGAATTTGCAATGGCGAGAAAGGTACATTAGCATTCGATATCGCCGGGTTGAATGGTAAGCGCCGGCGCATGGAAACGCATGCCGCTCCGCTGCGTCAAACGGACGGAAGCTACTGCCAACTGGCCGTGACTCGCGATATTACAGACCGTCAGTACTCCTCCGGCGCTACAAATCTGTTTGCCGCCATCGTCGATTCTTCCGACGACGCCATCATTAGTAAGGACCTCAACGGAATCATCACCAGTTGGAATAAAAGCGCTGAGCGGCTCTTTGGCTACACGGCTGACGAAGCCATCGGGAAATCAATCGCTAACATCCTCATCCCACCGGACCGGCAGGATGAGGAAATTGATATATTGTCGCGACTCCGCCGCGGCGAGCGCATCGATCACTTTGAAACAGTGCGCATGCGCAAAGACCGCACCCTCCTCGACGTTTCCGTGACCATTTCCCCGGTCAAAGATGCCAGCGGCGTAATCATCGGAGCTTCTAAAGTTGCTCGCGACATCAGCGAACGTAGGCTGGCGCGCGAACGAGAGCGCGTGATTACCGCGGAGGCTGTCGCGGCCAAGGCGAAGTTCAAGGCTCTCTTCGACCAATCCTCCGTCTTTGCCGGTTTGATGTCGGTTGACGGAGTGTTAATCGAAGCCAACAATTTGTCCCTGGAGACCTGCGGCTACACTGCCGAGCAAGTTTTGGGTCGCCAGTTCTGGGAAACCATGTGGTGGAGAAATTTCCCGGAGTCGCGGGAGAAGATCAGAGCCGCCAGTGCCCGGGCCTCCCAAGGCGATGCTTATCGCGAAGTTCTTATGTATTCCTGGGCTGACGGTTCCGAGCGTCTCGTGGATTTCACGTTATTTCCGATTCGCGACCCGGAAGGCACCATTTTGTTTTTGCATCCTGCGGGCGTCGACATCACCGAATTGAAGCGCGCGCAAGATAACTACCAGAGACTGGTGGAAACTCTGGATGCCGAAGTCCGCGACCGAACCAAGGAACTCGAAGATCGAAACGCGGATGTGGTGCGGCAATCCGGGCGCCTGCGCGAATTGTCCTGGCAGCTCTTGCATACTCAGGATGAGGAGCGCCGTCATTTAGCGCGCGAATTGCATGACAGCGCCGGCCAAACCTTGGCCGTCCTGGGCATGAATCTTTCAGCCATCGCCCGCAGCGCTCGACAGAAGGCTCCCGAGATCGCCGACATAGCCGATGAGACCGAGTTGATGGTGCAAAATCTCACCAAGGAAATTCGCACCACCTCCTATTTGCTGCATCCGCCTTTACTCGATGAAAACGGCCTGTCAGCCTCGCTCTCCTGGTACATCCACGGGTTGAAGGAACGCAGCAATCTTGAGATCACTCTGGATATTTCAGACGACTTTGGCCGGCTTCCAGCTGGTGTCGAATTGGCCATCTTTCGTTTGGTGCAGGAATGCGTCACTAACATTCACCGTCATTCCGGAAGCAACATCGCGTTGATTCACATCGCTCGCCAACCCGACCGGGTAACTATTGAAATTCAAGATAGAGGCCAGGGGATCGCTCCTGAAAAGCTTGCTGAAATCACTACTCGTGGTTCAGGCGTCGGAATTCGCGGCATCCGCGAGCGCTTGCGCGAATTTGATGGCGAGATGAATATTCAATCGACCAGCGCCGGCACCACAATTTCAGTTTCCATCCCGCTTTCAAAAGAAATAGCCACGCCCGAAAATACGCAGGGCGATCCCGTCGCCAACATTCAGCCGGTCCCGGTTCAGGAATCTTCGAAGGGGGCTTCGAATGGGACGCCCGACTCGACGCACATGCCTTCCCTCGAGCCCTCCCGCCAACCCCGCCGCGTCTCCGCCGATTAGTCGCTTTTCCGACTAGCCGCTCCAGCCCCAAATCCAAACGCCCGATCCCCAAAGCGGTAGTCAAAATAAGTAACCCGCGGCCTAGATTCACTCTCGGTAAATAACTTGCCGCCCCAGAAGTGGCGCGCTATCCTTGACCCTTTTATTTCCCGCGATTCGGCCGAGTATTTCTGCATTCATCCGTGTTGGTAGTCCTGAGGCCTTATGAATCTGGATGTACCCCGCTCCATCCGTCCCGCATTCCGCACCGCCTCGATCTTTCTGATGCTCCTCGGCATAGCCATTCTTCCAAGCTGTGGCAGCAGCAACGCTTCCTCCGGCGGCGGCGGCGGAGGCTCGAGCGCACCGGCCATCACTTCTATTTCGCCTTCCACCGTGACCGGTGGCGGCCCTGCCTTCACTCTCACCGTGAACGGCAAAAATTTCACAACTGGCACGACAGTGCAGCTCACGCTGAATGGCGCCGCTCAAAGCGGCGTGACCACCGCATTCGTCAGTGGGGCAAAGCTAACCGCTGCAGTACCCGCTTCGGCCATCGCCACCATCGGAACCATTTCCGTGGAGCTGCTTCAAAACGGTGTCGCTGTCTCTTCCAACGCCGCCGACCTAACCGTCTCTCAAGGCACGCCTCAAATCACTTCCATTTCGCCGGCTAGCGTCATCGCCGGTGGTCCGGGCTTCACTTTGACAGTCAATGGCACAAATTTTAGCTCCGCAGACAGCGTGGCCTGGACTTGGTTTGGAGGCGAAAATACCGCTGGATTCACCGGCGCCCTTCCAACCATCGTAAGCTCCACGCAAATAACAATGCCTATCCCCGCTGCAGCGATCGCCTACCCGGGCACAGCGGGAATACAAATAGTCATTTATATTGTAAACGGGACAAATATTTCCTCGAATTCGGTCGCTCTGACTGTGAATCCTGCTCCGCCAGGTGAGTTCCAGTCCGTCTCTATCGGTGCGGACGGAAATACGCCAAATGGCGATAGTGGCGCTCCAATGATTAGTGATAGTGGACGCGTTGTGACATTTGCTTCGCAAGCTACTAATTTGATTTCTCCCGGGACCAATTTGCCTCAGGTGTATGTTCGAGATACTTGTATCGGTGCGGCGGTCTCCAATCAGTTTGGCCCGACCACGTGCACGCCTTCGACAATGCTCGTCTCAGCTGAACCGGCTGGCAGTCCGAGTAATCCAATCGAACCAAACGGTCCATCAACTACTCCTTCACTGGCGTACCAGGAATCAGCATCAGTCACCATCGCCCCCCTCGCTCTCGAATATTTCGACTTTTTATCCTCAGCCACGAACCTCATTTTGCCGGCCACAGTATATGAACAGGCATACGCCCGGGACACTTGTTACTTGCAAGGAGCTATCTCCGGATGTACCCCAAAATCCGTATTGGTTTCTGCAAACCAGGCAGGCGCTGAGCCGAATGGACCTGCGACGGACGTTATAGCGGCACCGGAATGGTGTAATCACGTCTTCGTGTCCTCGGCCACAAACGTGATTGCGGGCGTGACTACTCCGAACGAAATCTATCTGAGCGAATGTGGCTTAACATCCTCCCCCGGACTTGATATCTCGACTACGAACGTTGTTTCGGCCAACAATTCGGGCATCGCGGCCAACCAGGGAGCATCGGAACCAGCGGTGGACGGCTTCGCTGAAACGATTGCCTTCGCCTCAACTTCGACGAATCTTTCCAGTGTCTCGAATGGTGGCTTTCAACAGATTTATTTTAGGGTCACCTGCACAGGCGCTGGTGTCACCTGCGCTCCTTCGACCACAATGATTTCGGTTGACGGCGCGGGAAACCCGTTGCCGGGGAACAGTCAAAACCCGTCGGTGAGCAGCGAGGGCCGCTTTGTGAGTTTCAATACCCAGGTTCCGCAATCAGGAGGCGGCAACTTCGGAACGGTCTACCGTCATGACACTTGCACGGCCTACGAGAGCACATTGAGTACCTGCACTCCTTCCACCCTGACGATTTCGATTGGGTCGGCGGGCGCTGCCGCGAATGGATCAAGCAATTCCGGCCGCCACGCGATGAGCATCGACGGGCGGTTCGTAGCCTTTGATTCCACCGCAACCAATCTCGTCTCTGGTGGAAATCCGGCGGGTCAGGTTTTTGTACGTGACACGTGTACGACTGGAAATGCTGATACTCCTCAACCTGTGCCTCCCAACTGCGTGCCCACGACAAACATGGTCTCTGTGAATAACGGCGTGGCCATTGGCGGCTCGCAGGAGGCCATCAGCGCCGACGGCCATTTCGTCGTCTTCGTCACCGCCATCAACGGGATCCAGCAAGTTGTGCTCGCCTACACAGGATTTTGAGATGAAACGCTCACTTTCGATTTGCCTGGCGATTCTCGGCATCTGCATTCTGCCTAGCTGCGGCGGCAGCGGTGGCTCCTCGGGCTCAGGTGGCTCGGGCGGAGGCGGGGGTTCGAGCACACCGTCGATCACTTCCATTTCACCTGTTGCGGTGCCTGCTGGCGGGCCGACGTTCACCTTGACGGTCAATGGCAAGAACTTCACGAATGGCACGACCGTGCAACTAACCCTGAATGGCACAGCTGAGAGCGGCGTCACCACCACTTTCGTGAGCGATATGAAGCTGACTGCTGCTGTTCCGGCCTCTGCCATCGTCAACTTTGGGACTCTTTCCGTTCAACTTCTTCAGAATGGCAAGGCGGTCTCCTCGAAGGGCGTCGATTTAACCGTCGGACAGGGCACACCAGTGATTACCTCCATTTCGCCGACAACGGTTGTTGCTGGAGGCCCTGCATTCACTCTCACCATAAATGGTAGCTATCTTGGCGGGGCTATCACATGGATGGACTATAATGAAAATACTTCAGAGTTTGATGGTGCGACGCCCGTTGGCACTGGCTCGCAAGTCAACGTCACCATTCCTGCGGGTGCAATTACGTATCCTGGAACGGCTTATCTACGAGATACCTTCTATGTGGTTAACGGCGAGGATATTAACTCCAACTTCATCACCCTGACCATCACACCCGCCCCGGCTGGGTTTATCCAAACCATCGTCCAAGGCACAAATGCAGCGGCGGCGAACGGTCCAAGCAGCATGCCGGTGGTCGGTGATACAGGCCGTGCGGTCGCGTTCACATCACAGGCTACAAATCTAATTACCAGCGGTACAAATTTTCAGCAAGTCTACCTCAGCGATGATTGTATCGGCGCGCCCCTACCTGACTTCAGTGGATCGACTTGCACTCCCTCGACGGCGCTAATATCGGCTGAATCTTCGGGTGCTACCGCGACCCCTATGGAAGGAAATGGTCCCTCGACCGGGCCATCGTTCAGCAACCAAGCGGTTGGTGAAACCCCTTTTCAATATGTTGGTTTCTTATCCGCAGCCACAAATCTTGTGCTGCCCAACACGGCATCCCAACAGGGCTACCTACGCAACACCTGCATAGATCCGCTTTATTCCTGCTCGCTTCAGACGTTTCTGGTTACGAGTGGTCAGAACGCCACTTTGCCGAATGGTGCAGCGACCGATCTTATGATGGACAGCGAAGCGTGCAACGGATCGTTTGTATCTTCCGCCACGAATATCATCGCGGGAGTCACCATACCGAATGAAGTCTACTTTGCAGAGTGCGATTCCCAGACTGCGAACCTCACCTTCTCGCCCTTGGTGGTTGTGTCGGCAAGCAGCGCGGGAGTTCCCGGCAATCAGGGCGGATCGCAGCCAGCCATAAGTGGAGCGCTGGTTGCTTATTCCTCGACATCGACTAATCTGACGTCGACGCCGAACGGAGGCTTCCAGCAAATTTATTTGAGCAACATATGCACCAACCAGACCTCTTCATGCGGATTCGCCACCAACATCGTTTCCGTGGATAGCTCGGGCAATGCGCTACAAGGGAATAGCGAGAACCCGGCGATTAGCGACGATGAGCGGTTCGTCACCTTCACGATGCAAGCACCCCAGAGCGGCGGCACTCTGGACACTGTTTATCGTTATGATGATTGCGCTTCCACTTTGAGCGGCTCCGTCGCCAACTGTACGCCCGGAATCGCGGTTATTTCGATCGGCGCCGGAGGTGCCACTGCAAACGGATCGAGTGATTCCGGCCGCCATGCTCTGAGTGAGGATGGGCGACTGGTCGTATTTCACTCCAACGCAACCAATCTAATTGCTGGCGGGAACCCCGCGGGCCAGGTGTTCGTTCGCGACACATGCGTTCGCTCGAACAGTGACCTCCCGCAGCCACAACCCCCGGCTAATTGCACTCCGAGCACCAACATGGTCTCTGTGAATAACGGCGTGGCCATTGGCGGCTCGCAGGAAGCCATCAGTGCCGATGGCCATTTCGTCGTCTTCGTCACCACCATCAATGGCGTGCAGCAAGTTGTCCTGGCCTACACCGGCTTCTAAGAATTCGCCGTCGTCGCTGGCCTTGGCCCGCCCTCCGCCTCGCATCTCTGAAATTTGAAAACCTTCTAGGCACGCCGCAGCGCATTTGCTAAGGTAAGCGCCCATTCGGCCCCGGATGCACCGCAGCGTGCAAATCTTCAGGACCGAACAGATTTAAATCAAACAAAGGGAATCCCGACAATGGCCCCGCGTTGGACGCAGCCGAAGAAACCCTGGCTGGAGTACGTACTGATCTTTGCGGCAGGTGCCGCGATGTTGTGGGCATCTCGCGCACAAAGCGCCCCGCAGAAACTCCCGCCCGAAATGACTACACAGATCGACAAAATTTTCGAAAAGTGGAATCGCACCGACACGCCCGGCTGCGCGCTCGGCGTCTACAAGGATGGCGCTATCGTCTACGAGCACGGCTACGGCATGGCCAACCTGAATGATGACGTGACCATCACGCCCGAAACTGTTTTTCACGTCGCCTCCATGTCCAAGCAATTCACCGACGCATCGATCGTTCTACTCGCCCAGCAGGGCAAACTCTCCCTCGATGACGACATCCACAAATATCTTCCCGAGCTGGCCGACTTCGGCCAGCGCATCACCATTAAAAACCTCATCTTTCACACCAGCGGCCTCCGCGATCAGTGGGAACTGCTCGAATTGGCCGGCTGGCGTTATTCAAGTGACCTGATCACCGACGACGACGTGATGTCCGTGGTAACGCGCCAGAAGCATTTGAACTTCAAACCCGGCGACAAATGGATGTACAGCAACACCGGCTACACGCTGCTGGCATTAATCGTCAAGCGCGTCAGCGGCATGTCGCTGCACGAATTCACCACCAAAAATATTTTCGAGCCGCTGAGCATGACCCACACGCATTTCCGTGACGATCACGAGGAAATCATCAAGCACGACGCGCTGGGTTACGAACAGGAAGATCAGGGCGGCAAGGGAGGCAAGGACAAGCCTTTCCGCATGGACCTCACCAATTTCGACACGACCGGCGCGACCAGCCTGCACACCACCGTCGAGGATTTGCAGCTGTGGGATGAAAATTTCTATCACCCGCGCGTCGGCGGCCCTGCGCTTGTCTCGCAAATGCTCGAACAGGGCAAACTCAATAACGGCGAGCAGCTCGATTACGCCTTTGGCCTCGTGGTCGGCGATTATCGCGGCCTGAAAACCGTCAATCATTCCGGCGGTGACGCCGGCTATCGCTCGAATATCACTCGCTTTCCCGACCAGCATTTTTCAGCCTCCGTGCTTTGCAACGCAGCGGAAGCCGACCCTTGGCAGATGGTCCTGCGCGTCGCCGACGCCGTCCTCGCTAAAGAGATGAAAGCTCCCGAGCACGGCGCCGACGCAGCGGCCGTAGACAACGCGCCGCCGCTGACCGCCGATCAAATGAACGCGCTCACCGGCCTCTACTGGGATAAAGATCGCGACAATTTCGAGCGAATTCTAGTCAAAGACGGCAAACTCCAACTCGGCGATCCAAATGGCGACGAAACCACCGCCTTGCAATCAACCGGCAATGGTCATTTCCGCCTTGCGGATCAGCCCTTGGAAGAAACTTTGGAAATTCACTTTGTAGAGACCTCAGCGGGAACTCCGCGCCGTTTCGAACAGCACGCTCCACGCGCGAAAAAGGCCAACATGTTCGAAGCGGTCACGCCGTTCCAACCGGCCGCTGCGCAATTGATCGACTACGAAGGGAACTACGTTAGCGAGGAAATCGATCCGGTCTACCGCGTGAGCGTTGAGGATGGAAAGCTAACGCTGCTTTACCTGAAACACAAAAGCGAAACGCTGCATCCGCTGGTGCGCGACACTTTCGTCGGCGACATCGGCAAGCTGCGCTTCACCCGCGATGCCAAAGGACGTGTTACCGGCCTGACACTCGATACCGGCCGCATCCAGAATTTCACTTTTACCAAGAAAGCGAGCTAAGCCCGTATGAACACTTTCTACTTCATCTTAATTGGCGGCGGCTCGGTAGCCTTCATCTGCTGGTGCCTTTACACCATATTCAAAGCAATCAAGCCTGATAAGCCCAAGAAGTAGCTGCTTGCCTTATTGCCGTACAGTCCCCGGCCTTACATAGCTAGCGAACCACTCAAACGCCCGAGTGCCAGCGCGTCAAAATCGCCGGCACTCGTCCGCGCTTACCACAAGTGCTCCGATTTACCGATGCCGCGCTGGCGCCGCCGAGCGAGCCGGTGCCGACTGCCTGGTTGTTAGCGCCTGCCGCTGCTCGGTATGCCGCTGCACCATCGACTGCGTTTGTTGCTGGTGTCTCTGCTCGGTCTGCTGCTTGCTAGCCTCATTGGCGTTCTTCGCTATCTTTTGATCCTCTTTATCCTGCTGCTTTTGAAGTTTCTCCCGCTCCTTCTGCTGCTGCGCCATCATCTTGTTCTGCTGTTGGGTGTACTTCTTATCTAGCTTTGCATCACCCGTATTGGGAGCAGCAGGCCGCTCCAAAGGCGCAAGGTCCTTCACATGCGTTGGTGAAGCTCCAGGAGCAGCATGTTCCTCGCGGGCGGGGTTGTGTGACATGGCTTCGCCACCTTCTCGCGCCGCGACCACGCCATTGCCCTTAAATTCGCCGGGCTTGGCCGTCGCCGCGATTGGCGGCCTTCCGTGATTCACATCCGCGCGCAGGTCGCGATTCCCACGCGCTTCATCAACGTGCTGCACTTGCTCTCGCACGGGAGCGATATGCCTCTCGTGAGCCGCAGCTTCTTCCGCCGCGTTCGGCCTTCGATCAATTCCGCCTGGCCCGTTGAAGCTATAGTGATTTACCGTCTCATGATCGACTCGCTCGTTATAAACGTTGTGAATCACATCCACGTTCACGTTCATGACCGCCCGGTTGTAGAAAAAGTGTCCATGATCCCAGCGCCCGCCAACAAATCCGACACCGAAATAACCAAAGCCGTAGTCGATGCCGCCATAGAAGCCCACCGTCGGTCCCCAGAAGCCGTCATACCAGACGTAGCTCCCATCACCCCATCCCCAATAACCCGGCGTCCACAAAAACCCCGGCTCCGGCGCCAGTATCCAAGTTCCCGGAACCCAGAAGTAACCGTCATCTCCCCATGACCAATACCCAGGCGTCCATATGTAACCGTCCCCAGGACAAACCGGCTGGTCATACACAGGAAGCACAGGTGGAGCAACCGTGATTGCGACTCCTACTCGAACTTGCGCGAAGGATACCGAGGCCCCAGCCAGCAACATCAGTACGAGCAACAATGAACGAACAGCGAAATTACGCATTGTCTTCTGTTCCTCCTATATAACTTCTCTGCCGCGAGAATCCCGGCATTGCGCCGGGCTGGCTGACCCTAAACGTATCCTATTGGGGTTGGGTTTCACCAGCACATCCATTTAGATGATCCAACTGGCGAATTTGGGCCACCGCGTGAGGACGAATGAGACGTTTTTTGCCCCCCGGATGTAGCCGGGGGTTGCGGCGAGAGTAATCTATAGCGAGGTTAATCTGTAAATCGACCTGTGGTAGACCCGCGCTGATGGTCGCGTGACGATAATTATTCTTATTGCGATGGCTGGTGCGACAGGCGTTTTTATTCTGACGCGCTTGATGCGGAGACTTCGCCCCAGAGCTCAAGTCGTTGTGCTCGCGTGTCTCGGCGTGTGCGTCGGGTTCTCGCTTTTTGTGCTCGTGCAGCTCCAGAAATTTTCTGTCCCGCTGGGGGTCCTGCTGATGGCTACTGTGTTTGCCGCGGGTTATTTTGGTGTCCCCATATTCATGAGAAGCCTCGACGAGGAAGGCGATGACGAAAGCTCGGTCGATCCACAAATTTAACCGCCAAGCCGAGATTCCTTGGAAACCATGAATGGCGGGCGTCCAACACCGTGCGTTTTTGCTCTAATGGAAAGCGCGAACACGCGCCACGGGGTAAACACACATGTCATTTGGACTCTACCTTCTCGGTACCGTTGTGGTGATTGCAGGTTTGGCTTACGCAGCTCATCTCGCGCACGTGCCCGCGCACTGGATTGTCGCCGGCGCTGTGGTGATTGCCGGCTTGGGCATCCTCGGCGGCGTAAAATCCACCCGCATGAAGGACCCACCTTCCGCCTAGTTTTATAGATTTAAATGGTGCGCCGGCGGTGATTCGAACACCGGGTACTCACCTCGCTCGCCATGAGCTGACCCAGTGCCTACGTGCCGCTTCCATTGAGCGCTGCCGTTTGAGGTGAACCGGCAGCGTTGTCCTTGATGCTCAGGGAAGCAGACCGCGCTCCGGTAACCTTCGGCGTGAACTTGACTGAAATTGTGCAGCTCCCGCCAACCGCCACACTCGTCCCACAAGTATTGGTCTGGCTGAAGTCGCCCGGGTTCGTCCCGGTAATCGTAATCCCGGTGATGGATAAGATAGCGCTGCCTGTGTTGGATAGTGTGATTGTCTGGGCGGAGCTGGTTGTCTTGGCTTTCTGAGCTCCGAACGAGAGCGTCGCGGGCGAGAGTGAGATCTGCGGGACGCCCACCCCTGTGCCGCTAAGAGACGCTGACTGCGGGGAACCAGCTGCGTTGTCGGTGATCGATACGGAAGCGGATCGGGCTCCGGTAGCCTGTGGTGTGAAAGTCACCGAGATCGTACAACTTCCGCCGACTCCCACGCTCGTCCCGCAAGTATTGCTTTGACTGAAGTCAGCAGTATTGGCGCCGGTGATGGCAATGCTGGTGATCGACAATACCGCTGTGCCGGGATTCGATAGGGTAAACGTCTTCGCCGCGCTGGCCACTTTGAGGTTCTGATTTCCGAAGGAACGAGACGAAGGCGTGAGTGAGATCTGCGGGACGCCCACTCCCGCACCGCTGAGCGCCGCTGTCTGCGGAGAACCCGCGGCGTTATCCGTGACCGACAGGGAAGCAGATCGGGCTCCGGCAGCCAGTGGCTTGAAGGTCACCGCAATTGTGCAACCGCCACCGACCGCCACTTTTGCCCCGCAGGTATTGGTCTGACTGAAATCGGTGGTATTCGTCCCCGTGATGGCAATCTTGGTGATCGATAACGCCGCCGAGCCAGGATTCGATAGAGAGATGCTTTGCGCCCCACTGGCCACTTTGACGTTCTGATTTCCGAAGGAAAGGGTGGCGGGCGAGAGTGAGATCTGCGCGACACCCACCCCCGTTCCGCTAAGCGACGCTGACTGCGGGGAACCGGCAGCGTTGTCAGTGATCGACACGGAAGCGGATCGGGTTCCGGTCGCCTGTGGCGTGAAGGTCACCGAAATCGTGCAACTTCCCCCGACTCCCACACTCGTCCCACAATTATTGCTTTGACTGAAGTCAGCAGTATTGGCGCCGGTGATCGCAATGCTGCTGATCGATAACGCTGCAGAGCCAGGATTCGACAGTGTGATGGCTTGTGCCGCACTAGCCACTTTGACGTTCTGATTCCCGAAAGAAAGAGCAGCGGGCGAGAGTGAGATCTGCGCAACGCCTACCCCCGTGCCGCTAAGAGACGTCGATTGCGGCGAACCGGCGGCGTTGTCGGTGACGGATACGGAAGCAGAGCGGGCTCCCGTCGCCTGTGGCGTGAACGTCACCGAAATCGTGCAACTTCCGCCGACTCCGACACTCGTCCCGCAAGTGTTGGTCTGGCTGAAGTCGGTGGTATTGGCGCCCGTGATGGCAATACTGCTGATCGATAACGCCGCAGAGCCAGGATTCGACAGAGTGATGCTTTGCGCCCCACTGGCCACTTTGAGGGTCTGATTCCCAAAGGAAAGAGTTCCGGGCGTGAGTGAAATCTGCGCGACACCCACCCCCGTTCCGCTAAGCGACGCTGACTGCGGGGAACCGGCAGCGTTGTCAGTGATCGACACGGAAGCGGATCGGGTTCCGGTCGCCTGTGGCGTGAAGGTCACCGAAATCGTGCAACTTCCCCCGACTCCCACACTCGTCCCACAATTATTGCTTTGACTGAAGTCAGCAGTATTGGCGCCGGTGATCGCAATGCTGCTGATCGATAACGCTGCAGAGCCAGGATTCGACAGTGTGATGGCTTGTGCCGCACTGGCCACTTTGACGTTCTGATTCCCAAAGGAAAGAGTTGCGGGCGAGAGTGAGATCTGCGCAACGCCTACCCCCGTGCCGCTAAGAGACGCTGACTGCGGTGAACCAGCCGCGTTGTCAGTGACCGACAGGGAAGCAGCTCGGGCTCCGGTCGCCTGTGGCGTGAAAGTCACCGAAATCGTGCAGCTTCCGCCGACTCCCACACTCGTCCCGCAAGTGTTGATCTCACTGAAGTCGGTGGTATTGGCGCCCGTGATGGCAATGCTGCTGATCGATAACGCCGCCGATCCAGGATTCGATAGGGTGATGCTTTGTGCCGCGCTAGACGTGTTGAGATTCTGACCCGCAAATGTAAGTCCCGTCGGGGCGACGGTCGCAAGGGCGCCAAGGTTTGTGAGCGTGAACGTAGCGGACAAGCTGCCACTTGAAGCGGTCACCGTGAACTGGCCGGGAATTGAGTTGGCCGTTAGCGCCGGAGCGGTCGCCAACCCATTTGCATCTGTCGTAGCGCTCGCCGACCCGGTAAACGTTCCACCCGCCCCACTTGTTCCTGGAACCACATTGAACGTTACGGTTGCTCCAGTCACTGGATTGCTATTCGAGTCCGTTAACGTCACCTGCAAGCCCGTGCCAAATGTTGTGCTTAGTGGAGCGCTTTGGTTATCGCCTGCCGTCTTTGCGATCGTGCTCGCCACATCGGCACTTTGAGTAACCGCAATCTGCTGGCCAAGAATAGAGATATTCGCACTGCGGCTCGATGAAGCTTCGTTCGCTTGAAAAGAAAACGTAATGCTGCCGTTCGTCGTGCCCGTGATCGTCAGCCAAGTCTGGTCGCTGGTCGCGTTCAGTGGGGTGCCCGCGGGTAATACCTGCACCCCAACCGAATCCGTCCCGCCAGACGCGCTTTCGTTGGCGCTGGTCGCGCCTAAGGACACCCACGCTCTGGTTAATTCCTTGACGGCATCATTGTTCGTGTCCGCGATGTATACGTTGCCTAACCCGTCCACCGCTACGCCCTGAGGACCGTTCAGGCCGGACGTGACTAACATCGTCACCTGCTGCGCGGCTGCATTCCATTCTGCGATTTGGTTGGCGCCTGTGTTGGCCACGTAAACGTTGCCCTGTCCATCGACGGCCACGCCCTGAGGATTTGTTAACCCCGAGCAAAGGAGCCTTGTCAGTCCAGCCCCGGCTGCCCATTCGTTGATACAGCTGCTTCCGCTATCCGCGATGTATATGTTCCCTTGGGTGTCGATTGCCAGTTGATTAGGATTACTCAATCCTGTGGATAGCGCTGTCAGCTGCTGCGCGCTCGCGCTCCATTTTGTAAGCGTGTTGGCCGTGGAATCGGCGATGTAGACGTTCCCTTGTCCATCCACTCCGATGCCCCAGGGTGCCGTCAGCCCTGAAGACACCATCGTCGCCACTTGCTGGGTACTCGCATTCCACTCTTTGACGATAGCGTCACCGGTGTCGGCGACGTAGACGTTACCCTGCCCATCGACGCTCAGTCCCGAAGGGGAATTCAAACCTGATGAGATAAGCGATGTCGCCTGTTGAGTGGACACGTTCCACTCAATAACGGCGTTTGAAGAATCTGCTACGTATAAATTGCCCTGGCTATCAACCGCTACGCTTTGTGGGCCCGATAGTCCCAAAGAAGGCAACGCCACCATGGAAGAGACAGCGACAAAACTGGTTCCGGCCTGCGTCACAGTCAAATTCTGGCCGGCGACGGTTATGGTGCCGGTTCGGACCGCTGAGTCAGAGTTCGCGTCGTAACTGAACTGCACTACCGCGTTTCCAATGCCAGTTTCCGTCGCCGGATGCAGCCACGCGGTGCCGGTGCTAACGTTCCAGGCCGCAATCGACGGAGTAACAGCCAACAATACGCTGCTTGTTCCCGCGGCATTGCCGACCGTAATTGAGGAAGTTCCCAGCGAGGAAGTGCTGACCGGTGGCCCCGCGGCAACCAGCATCACCGGGGCGGCGCCGATCTGAATCGTGCCGCTAGAGGCGTCGTTAGCTGCCCCGGTAAGGTCGAGATAGTTCACGTAACCGGCGGGAACTGTATAGGCAGAGGTCGTACAATTCGAAGTACTGCAACTCTGCGATGCGTCCCACACGATGAGAGTCGGCGTGCCGTTGGGTTGAGTGAGAGGGCATGACCACACGGTGCCGGCAACGCTGCAACGAGCGGTAAAAGTGCTCCCGACTAACCAGCTGTAGATCTGACCGTAAGCAGTCCCGGCTGCGGGGTTTTGACCGTCGCTGCCGTTCAGCGTGCCCCAGCCTCCGTTATCGAAATTCCCAGTGCCTCCCCAGCTATACCAATACGCAGTCTGCACTCCGGGAGTGCCATTTGCGCCGGCGCTGGCCATGAAAATGTAAGCGCGCGAAACGTAGGCTGGCTCTAGCAGAAGCGACGGCAAACAAGCCGTGGTGTCGTAGTTTGGGCAGAAACCGTCGCCATCGTCCTTGCTCCAACCGGCTTCGGAATCGAGCAGCGGCACGTTGCCCAGGCCCACACTGCTAAGCATCGAGCGGTATTGATCGTATTGGTTGTAGATCACGCCGCTGGCGCAATCCATGGCATTGCCCGAAGCCTTATCGCAGCCGATGGTTGTGTTGCAGCCGTACTTACCCTCCTGACAGGCGTAAGCATGCCAACCGGCAAAGTCCGCGTACTGATTACCACCGGCCTGAAAGTATCCCTGCATCCAGCCGACGAAATCGGATGCTTCCGTAGTAGGCGAAGTGCTTGGTTGATACACCTGAATGGCGGCAACGGGCGCTCCCACCTGAGCATTCGGATCGACGGCTTTGACAGCCTGATAAACCGTTTTGGCGTATTGCACCAAATTTGCATACGTGTCGTTCCATTCGCCGTTGCTATCAGGCTCGTTATATTCTTCGTAAAACTGGATTTTTCCCCGGTATCGAGTGGCTACGGCGGTAGCAAAGTCGGATAGATAGGTCCAACTCGACGGAGCCATATTCACTGCTGGTCCAGCCCAAGACGGAACGCCATCAAAAGAGTAAATGATGGTAAGTCCCTTCGCCTCTGCCTGAGCAACTTCCTGATCGAGACCGTACCACGAGTAACAGCTATTGGAGGGATCAGGCCCGCCGTTGCAGGTTTCTATCCATTTCCAGGTGGTTCCATTTCGCTTTCCCAGCGCACCAATGGGCTGATTTGGCCAAAGCGAACTGTAGGGGGTCTGAACGTTCATGCCAAACAGTGTCGGCTGAACAGCTGTTTGCGCGGCTAAAGCCTGCGGGAGAAAGCAAAGTGCGGCGATAATGAGCGCAAAATGGACGCGGCGCATTACGTTCCTTAAGAGTCGGCTCATCTGGACGGACACCAAAATAGCGAGCCGAGCACCTCTTATGGTCTTTTCTGGCCCGGGGCCTTACGACTTAACGATGAACTTTTACGGGACCCAAATCTGTGCGAGGTTTGTTGCCGAACTGCGACCTTCATGCTCTGGCGAACCCACATTCAAATCACAGAGCAATTTGTAAAAGAGATTCGGTCACTGTGAATTTGATGTCAAGAGTTTTCGTTACCAAAATGATAAGTAGTATTCACTACTTAATTACTGGAGATTCAATGGCGTTCGTCAAGACTGAAAAAATTGAAAGCCACTCACCCCGAGGCGGGCGTTGGGTACTCAGATGGCACGGTCTCCACGACCGCCACTACCGTCCACTGATGAAATTGTTGGTAGGATTCTTAATTTGCTAAGAGAGATGGTGCGCCCGCGGTGATTCGAACACCGGACCTTCTGCTTCGTAGGCAGACGCTCTATCCAGCTGAGCTACGGGCGCGTTGCCGCTCAGTTTAACATACCCTTCCAACGCTTTTGGCCGCCCATCGCGCAGCTTCGGCCGTCTTTACTCAGGCATTCCATTCGGTGAAGTTTGCTGGAAGGATTCAGGAGGATCGAGCGAGCACGCGCGCCAAAAAGCGTCCTCGCGCATCGCCCCATCGTTCAATTCTCGAATGTCGTCGAGTGTCGCCGCGATTTGCCCGCCGTCCGCGGAATCGAAGATCACTACCACCCCGGCAATGCCCGCCGCGTCCGTCGCCGATTGCGCTCGCGCAATCAAAATCGACTTGGCAAACGCGCGCTTCTCGCTCGCACTTGAGCTTCCGGTCGGCGAAATCCACACGATGCGCACCATTTTGCCGGCCAGCGGCTTCCAATCGCCCGGGAAAGTGCCTGTGTCTTCGCGGCTCACTTGAAACGGCTCCACGGTGACCGGGGCCGCACCCGCAGCCCCCGCCGCGGTGCTCACATTCTTGGCCGTGGGCTCAAAGCCGTCGGGCATATCGAGCTGGCTTCGCCGCATCCATCCGCGCGCCGCCCCCGAAATCTGCACATGCACCCACTGCGCTTCCGCGCTGAGCACTTGAAATTCATCTTCCTGATGCGCGCGCATCAGCACATCGGAATTCACTTCAGGTTTGGCATAAATTTCCGAGCCGTCCGTTTTCACCGAGGCCAGATCGTTCGGATGCGCCTGGTTCTGCTGAATTTCCTGCAGGCTGCGCAAGTTCGCGCTCAATTCCTGGGTTTGCCGCTCCGCGGCTTCGCGGCGCTGCTTGAGCGTTGCGGTATCGAGCGTTGAATTTGCCGCACTGGGCGCCGCCGCCCCACCAGCCGCTGCACCAGCCGCCGGACTATTCGTCTTCGCCGGCTTGCTCGCTGTCGCACTTGCGCCGCTGGCATGCGTTCGCGGCCGGGCCGTCACGCCTGAAGTGGAAGCAGAATTCGGCGCATCCGCCGGGCTAGACCCGCCATCCGCGCTCGCTCCTCCACCCAGCACCTGCTCCAAGCGATCCAAATAATCCGACTCCAGCCGCCCATTCGAGGTCAGCGTTTTGTAACCGGCCTTCGACGCATCTGCCGCCGCGTACCACGCCGTGATCTTCACAGTTACATGCACCACCACGCCGCCCTTCGCCGCCGGCGCGACCTGCACCACACATTGATAGAAACCTCGCTCGTACTTATCCAGCGAAGCATCGCCCAAACTATCCTCGTCAACGAATCCATCCAAAGTAGGCAAATGTCCCGACGAACTGGCGTGCAAATCCTGCACCGCCTTCCGCACTTGTTCCGCGGATTGGTGGAAGCTTCGCTCCGCAGCCGCGGCGTTTTGCGCTCGCGCGGGCCGAGCCGAAACCAAACTTGCGACAAAGGCCGCCACAATCGCAACTGCCATCGCAACCGCCACCCACCAATTTCGCCCATGGGCCATTCGATCCGTTCCGGCCATCACGGCATCGGCTCCACTTGCTCGCGCCGCACCCAGCCATGCTGACCGTCTGTGGTCTCCACGCCATACCAATACGGAGTGACCACGACGATGAGCAGGGGAGCGTCCGACGTGACTTTCTGCAGATTCGCCGCGCTCTCAAACGGCGCGGTTTTCAACTGCGTGGGCGAAGCCTTCACCCTGACTTCCAGGTCGTGCCTCAAATTGTCGATCTGCTGCTGCAAATTCCGCACCGAAGATTCCGCCGAGTCGAGCCGGTCGATTTCTTCCTGGCGCTCATCCGCTGCAGG
The DNA here is from genome assembly GCA_963757885.1 of uncultured Acidobacteriota bacterium. GTDB lineage: Bacteria > Acidobacteriota > Terriglobia > Acidiferrales > UBA7541 > Palsa-147. The sequence continues at coordinate 806,345 of CAVWSS010000002.1, forward strand.
GCTGCTCGCTGCGGTAGAGCTACGCGAAGCCCCGGCAACAGCGGGCGCAGCCGCCGGTCTCGTGTCCGTTCGCGTATCCGTTCTCGTGTCAATGTGTGGCCGTATCGCTCCGCTCGCTTCGTCGCTCTGCGTGTACGTGTCCGAGTCGCGGCTGGAAGATTCCCGCGCCGCAGCGTCTTGCGCGCCCAGATTCGCTCTGGGAATGCTGCGCTCGTCGCGTGCGGTGCGCTGCTCTCCGTTTTGCACCTCGCGGACGCGGTCCTGAATCTCTTTGAATTCACTCGTTTCTACCGTTCCATCCGAGGGATGCGCCTTTTTCCGCCCGTCCTCCACAAATATCGCGTCGATCTGTATATGCGTGCGCTTGGCGGACACTGCATCCACCACATAGCGCACATACACCGTGCCCATGTCGGCGCTCTCTCTGAAATGCCGCGGCGCCAGCGCATCCGGATACTCCTTATAAAAGACCTTTCCGGCTCCAGTCCATTTCCCGTAGTAAGCGCTGGTCTTGGAAACATTCGCGCCAGTGAACGTCTGATCCTTCTCATAGGCGTACGTGCCGTGAATGATTCCGTCGGCGGCCACGTCCGCCACCGCCTTCAACACCACGCCCTCCGGCGCATCGAGGCTGATCGAAAGACTCGACCCCTCGTCCTTGTCGTTCGCGTTCGTCGTGGGAGCTTTAGCGAGAGTTGTTGCGACAGTTAGTGCAAGAAGGCTCAGAAGGAGAGAGGTTCCAAATAACTGGCGAGCAAGGTGGCGAGCAGGGAACTGGCAAGCAGCGAACTGGTTTCGAAGGCGTTTTACCTTTATCAATCCGATTCTCCGCCTCCTTCCACGCGCCCATCTTCAATCGCGCGTCCACACAATACTACCGGCGCACTCCTCATTCGCTGCGCCGCTACACCTCGCTTGCCCTTCTAAGTAACCCTCAACACTAAGTAACCCTCCGATTTCCCCCTGTCAATTCGAAAAAACGAACTGGTCCGACCTTCAGATATTCGAGCCAAGTGTTTGCTAGTCAGACATGTAAGACAAACATTTCACAATTCACTGTTTGGCTCCAAATCCCGGTCAAGGCTAAAATTGTCAAAAATTTGTAAATAAGGGTTGCCAAAAAGCCACTGGTATGTGGTATAACCAGCGCGCTAGCGGACCCAGGAAACCATCGCAGGGGGCTCGATTAGGGCTTGGGGGCTTTGTTTTACTCCTTTTCCTAATCCGTCCTGATGGGCAAGAGGAGGATGGGGACATGGTTCGACGAAGTGGTAAGACGATACTCTGGCCGCTGGTAAGCTCCGCACTCACCTTCGTTTTCCTGATCATCGCGATGATTCTTGGCGACTCGCGGCCCGCCTATACGCTGCCGTTGCACAAGGTGGCCGCTATTCCTGCCTTCGCACGCAAGTACGGCTTGCCCTGCTCGGCATGCCACGAAGCCTGGCCGAAGCTCAATAACTTCGGCATGCGCTTCCGCGACAACGGCTACCAACTGGGGAACGACCGCGACAGTCCGATTTACCAGAACCCCTCGTACTGGCCGATCACCATGCGCATCACGCCCTATTGGCACCGGGAAAGCTCCAACCATGTCCCGGTCGATACCATCCCGGGCAACGGATCGAGCGGCACGTCGGAAATCACCATGACAAGTCATGGCTTCGATCTTTCCGGTGTCGATATTTGGACCGCCGGCACCCTCTATAAGAACATCTCGTTCTCTCTGTTGCCATCCTCTGACGAAACGGCAACCTTCCACTTCGAGAACGCCTTCGTCCGTTTCGATAACATCCTCGGCAGCAGCTGGCTCAACTTCAAGTTCGGTAAGTTCGAGCTGAATAACCTCATCTCCGAAAAGCGCATGCTGTTCCTTTCCGGCCAGGGTGGCTTCTATCAGGTCTATCACTTCGCCACCTTCGAAGAGAACAATGCGGCCCTCAGCGGTGCTTTCCCGTTGAATCCGGGTTTCGGAATCGGGGATAACCAGGTCGGCATCGAGCTGATGGGCCACAACGACAATAGCTACACGCGTTACTCGATCGCCATGCTGAGCAGCAGCGACGGTAACGTTGACATCCCCAATCGCAGCTACGACACCTACGCGACCTTTGACCAGGCCTTCTCCGCTGGCAAGTTGGGCGTGCAGCGCGTCGGCGGCTTCTTCTATTACGGTCTAAGGCCGACCTACGCCTACACCTCCGGCGGCGCTCCGATTCCGGGCGAAGGCTTGGGGAATAAGCCGTTCTATCGCGTCGGCTTCACCGGCGATTGGTACCTCGGCAAGTTCGATTTCCAAACCGTATTCATGCACGGATGGGACAACGCCTATCTAGGTACAGCCACCCCGGGCAATCAGCCGTTGCCAGTCGGCGCTCAAGCGCCCACTTGGAATGGCGGTTTTGTCGAAACTCACTACACCGTGAGCCCGAAGTGGATACTCTTGAATCGCTATGAAACCGTGCGCGTCTCGCGGCAAGCCTTCGCCTCAGACGCCCGCAATCTCGGCGATCTCGACACCTACTCCTTCGGTTCACGCTACTACCCGATCATGTACAGCCGCGCCGGTCTCGCTCTCCATACCGAATATGCGATCACCAAATCTCAGGCCACCGGTCCGCTCGGCGAGGACGTCTGGGCCAGCAGCATATTTATTGGATTCGACTTCGACTTCTAACACTTGAAGTCACAAGAGAGGCTTGCGATGAGGCTGAGGAATCTTGCAGTTGGATTTGTATCAGCCCTGCTCGTTCTAACCTTTGGCAGCGTAGCCAGCGCTTGGGGACAAGACACCGAAAGTCACCCCGACGGCCTTACTGGCCACGCCTACAAGGACGGCCCCCTCGAAGACTCCGGCAAGCAGCTCTACGGGCGTTATTGCATCGGTTGCCACGGCCCGGATGGCGATGCCAACGGCGAGAACGCACCTTGGATTGACCCCAAGCCTCGCGACTTCACCATGGCAATCTTCAAGTGCCGGTCAACTCCTACCGGCACCTTGCCCACGGATACGGATCTCTATAACGCCATGACTCGCGGCTTTGTGACCACCAACATGCCTTCCTGGTTGCCGCTCAGCCCTGATCAGCGCGCCAACTTGATCGCTTACATCAAGACGTTCTCGCCTCGCTGGAAGGCCGAGAAACCAGGTACGCCCATCACCATTCCTCCGGAGACGCCCGTCAATATCGATAGCATTCTTCGCGGCCGCGCGCTCTTCCAGAAGATGGAATGCTGGAAGTGCCACGGGCCAGCGGGGCACGGCGATGGACCGTCCGCAGCTACCCTTACCGATAGCAAGGACAATCCGATTCGTCCCTATAACTTCTCCACCGGCACACGTTTCAAGTGCGGTGCCACCAACCAGGACCTCTACAAAATTTTCATGACCGGCCTCGACGGCACACCCATGCCTTCCTTCGCCGACGTGATCAAGCCTGAAGACGCCTGGGACCTGGTGCATTTCCTCCGCACCCTCCAAATCGTTCTTCCTACCCAGGAACTCGCTCTGTGGAAGACCTACTACGCAGCGCACGCCTCAGAAGTCAAACCCATCGGTCCTGAAAGCGCACCCGGAGGTGGGAAGTAATCTAGTCTCTTCTTTACAACTACATAGGGAGCGTATGGCTATGAAGGTCAAATATTTTCTGACATTTTCGGTTTTCGTATCGGTCGCTTGTCTGATGGTCGCTCTTTTCACTTCCCCCGCAAGGTCGCGAGCCGCCGGCGTTCCAGCTTCGGGCACCATTTCCGGCAAGATCACCTATACCGGCACTCCGCCCAAAATGAAGCCCATCGATATGTCCAAGGAGCCGAGCTGCGCCAAGCAGCACAACCCTGCCATCACTACTGAAAATGTAGCCACCGGCCCCGGCAATACCCTCGAATACGTCGTCGTATATATATCCTCCGGCGACCAGGGCTCCGTCGCGCCCTCCGCCAACGCCCGCTACGATCAAAAGGGCTGCCAGTACATTCCGCACGTCCTGGCTTTCCAGGCGAACCAGAACCTCGAGATTTACAACGACGATCAAACCTCCCACAACATCCACCCCCTCGCCAAGGTCAACGCCGAGTGGAACAAGTCACAGCCGCCCGGCACGCCGCCACTCCAGGCCAAGTACGAAAAGCCCGAATTTATTCCGGTGAAATGCAACATCCACCCATGGATGCACGGTTACTTCGTCGTGCTAGGCACTTCGCACTTCGCCGTCTCGGATAAAGACGGAGAGTACAAAATCACTGACGTACCTGCGGGAACCTACAAAGTCACTGCCTGGCAAGAACAGTACAGCCCGGTCACGCAGGACGCCACCGTGACCGCGGGCGGATCCAAAACCGTCGACTTCTCATTCAAGGTTCTGCCGTACTAGCTGGCATCGCCTTAAGTATCTCGGGGCGCCCGTAGAGCCCCATTCGAATTTGCAGCGGCTCGCGTTACCGGCGACGGCATTCCCTGCGCTCCGACAACGCCGAACTTGGGAGGGGGAATGGGCAAGACCTTCGGTGCACTCGTAATCCTGATTACCCTCGCCTCGGTCACTCCCTTCTTCCTTCACACCTGGTGGATGCCCGCCAACATTTCCACCACTGGCCTAGCGGTCGATCACCAAATGATCGAGACCATGGTTGGTGTCGGCCTCCTCTTCATCGCCGGCCAGGTTGTCCTCGGGCTTTTCGTGTGGGGCGCCGGTAGCCGCCCTGCCAACTGGAAAAACAAAATTTTCCCGGGCGGCCCATCCCCCCTCGTGGTCGCCTCCATACTCGTCGTCGGAATTGAAATTCTGACCCTCACCTTCGTGGGCTCAAAAGCCTGGGCCGCCATTTACATCGCGCCCCCGGCACCTAATTCGATCCACATCGACGTTCAAGCCGAACAGTTTGCCTTTTACTTTCGCTACGCCGGCCCCGACGGCCAATTCGGCGGCCTGCACCCCGATAAAATTGACGACGGCAGCGGCAACTACTTTGGCCTCGACCCAGCCAACGACGTCGCTGCCCGTGACGACATCGTCGTCGGCTCGCTCACCGTCCCCGTCAATCGTCCCATCGAGCTAACCCTGCACTCCAAGGACGTCGGCCACTCCTTCTATGTCCGCGAGTTGCGCGTCCAGCAGGATTTCGTGCCGGGCCTCGACATTCCTTTACATTTCACCGCCACACAAACTGGCAAATTTGAAATTGTCTGCACCCAGCTCTGCGGCTTGGGCCACTACAACATGAAGGCCTACCTCGAAGTCGTCTCCGAAGATCAGTACGAGCAGTTTCTAAAGCAGCAGGCGGGGCAATAGGGCTCAGCAGGGAATAGGGCGTAGCAGAATTGCCAGAAGAAAGATCCAGCAGCGGCGGCGCTTGCGCTTCCGCTCATCTTTAGGGTCTCGAGGGGAGACATGGAAGAAGCTGCATCGGGAGTCGTAGTCCACCATCACGCGCCGCCCCAGGGATTCATTCGCAAACACATCTTCAGCCTCGATCACAAAGTCATCGGCAAGCAGTACTACGGCCTGGCCCTGGTCGCCGTTTTCATCGGTATGATTCTTTCCTGGCTGATGCGCTGGCATCTTGCCTGGCCCGCCGCCAGTGTGATCGGCCTCGACAAACTTTCACCGAATGGCGCACCGGGCGGCGTCATCACCCCCGAGTATTACCTCTCTCTGATGACCATGCACGGCACCATCATGGTCTTCTTCGTGCTCACCAACGCGCCCTTCGCCGCCTTCGGCAATTATTTCCTGCCCATCCAAATCGGCGCGGAGGACATGGCCTTCCCGCGCTTCAACATGATGTCCTTCTGGACCACCTTCACCGCCTTCCTCGTCGCCGTCGCTTCATTTTTCGTCGCTGACGGTCCGCCCATCTCCGGCTGGACCGCCTACGTGCCTCTCAGCGCCGTTGGCAAAGACGCCGGTCCCGGCCTCGCGCTGGGCCAAACCCTCTGGGCCTTTGCCATCGCTATTTTCTGCATCGGCTCTCTTCTTGGCGCGCTCAACTTCATCGCCACCACTTTGGATCTGCGCACCAAAGGCATGACCCTTGCCCGAATGCCCTTATGCACCTGGGCTTGGTTCGTCACTTCGATCATTGCGCTGCTGGCCTTCGCGGTCTTGCTTCCCGCCTGCATCCTTCTGATCCTCGACCGCGTCGCTGGCACAAGCTTCTTCATCCCCGCAGGGCTGGTCTTAAGCGACCGCTTACAACCACACGCCGGAGGCTCCGTGCTGCTCTGGCAACACCTATTCTGGTTCTTTGGTCATCCCGAGGTTTACATCGCGGTGCTGCCCTCGATCGGTATCGTCTCTCACATTTTGCCGGCGTTTGTCCGCAAGCCGCTCCTTGGCCACCGCGCGGCCATCGGCTGCATGATCGCCATCTCGTTCCTCAGCTACATGGTCTGGGGCCACCACATGTTCGTCAGCGGCATGAACCCCTTTTCCGCCAATCTTTTCTCCGTGCCTACTCTGATCATCACTATCCCGGCGACGATTCTCACCCTGCTGCTGATCGGCACCGTCTACGGCGCCAAAATGCGCTTCACCTCGGCATCGCTCTTCTGCCTCGGATTTATTTCCGTGTTTATCAGCGGTGGCGTTAGTGGCTTCTTCCTCGCCCAGCCCACTCTCGACGTTTATCTCCACGCCACCTACTTCGTCGTGGCTCACTTCCACTTCGTCATGGCCGTCGCCTCTATCTTCGGCGTCTTCGCCGGCACCTATTTCTGGTTCCCGAAAATGTTCGGCCGCATGATGAACGACACGCTCGGCAAGTGGCACTTCTGGCTGACCTTCATCGGCGTCTATTGCATCTTCATGCCCATGCACTACCTCGGGCTCGCTGGCAACGTGCGCCGCTACTCCGCCTTCGTCGACGACTACCTCATCCCGCTGATTCCAGTCCACAAGTTCATCACCATTGCGGCTCTCGCCACCGGCGCGGCCCAGCTCATTTTTCTTTACAACTTGATCCACAGCCGCTTCTGGGGCCCGGTCGCTTCCGAAAATCCGTGGGAAGCCACCTCGCTCGAATGGTCCACCAGCTCGCCGCCGCCCTTCGACAATTTCGGCGGCCGCCACATGGTCGTTTACAACGGCCCGAACGAATACGGAATCGAGGGCGCGCAACAGGATTACGTGATGCAAACGTCGGCCGAAAAAGTGCCTGCGCAATAAAGTAAAAGCGCGCCCGCTTTTCGCGCCTCGAATTTGATCGATGCAGGGGGAAATGTGAGCGAATCGGAAATGGCTTTGCCTGCCGGCCAAGCCGGGCAGGCCGGGGCCGCCGTAAAAATGGACCACGCCGCTTTCACCGAGCCGTCGCCCTACGGCGTTCAATCCAAAAAGCTGACCATCTGGCTCTTCATCATTTCCGACGCGGTCACCTTCGGCGCCGTGCTCATCGCCTATTCATTTCTGCGCGTCGGCACGCCCAACTGGACCCGCCCCTTCCACTGGTCGCCCAGCATTATCAATGGGATCGTCATGACTCTGATCCTGCTCACCAGCAGCCTCACCATGCTGGGAGCCGTAGCCGCCTCGCGCGCCGGTCAAAAAGCTCCCGCTCTAAAGTGGCTTGCACTGACCATCATTCTCGGCGCCGCATTTGCCGTTCTGCACCTCAAAGAGTGGTTCCACATGTTTGGCGAGGGCTGGGGACTCTCTACGAATCCCACCGGCGGCCCTGTCATTTTCGGCGCCACGTTCTTCAGCATCACCGGGCTCCATTTGCTGCACGTCATTTCCGGCGTCATCGCGCTCATCGTGATCGCCATTGGCTACAAAACCGACTGGCTCGATTCCAATTACGTCGAGACCACCGGCCTCTACTGGCACTTTGTCGACGTGGTCTGGATGTTCGTTTTCCCGCTGCTCTATTTGATGAACGCGGTGCGCTAGAAACGAAAGGCGAGGGAACTAGTATGGCTGCGAGTTCGGGTTCAAGTTACATTTCAACCATGAAGGGTTACGTGGGGATCTGGATCGGACTGATCTGCATCGTGGGCATCGAAGTGTTTCTCACTTACCGCAACTTGTCCGCCGGCAAATTGATTGCCTGCCTGCTGGTCCTCGCATTTGTCGAGGCTGGCATCGCCATCCTGTACTTCATGCACCTCAAGTACGAAAAGCCGTCCCTCTTCTGGAGCCTAATTCCGGCCACGCTCTTTGTGCTCTTTATGATGAATCACGTTTGGCCCGACGCGTACCGCGTGGCCAGCTTGAAACTGCCCATTCACTAGAGAAAGCTTATGAATCTACCGAAAAACACTTTGCGCAATTCTCTAAAGCGAACTCTCCTCGCGGTGCTCTTTCTGCTGAGCCCTGCTGCGCTCTACGCCCAAGGCTGTGCCATGTGCTACCAAAGTGCTGCCGCTTCCGGCCCGCGCAGCATACACGCACTAAAGCAGGGAATTCTTATCCTGATGATTCCTCCGGTCCTGATCACCGCCTTGTTCGCCTGGATCACCTTCCGCAAACGCGACCAATTCACCGACGAACCAACTCTGGAAGAGTAGCCCTGCGACCGCTCCTCGGGATTCTTTCCGCGGCAAGCACAGTCGATCAAAAAGGCCACGTTGTCATCCCGAATCCCGCGTCTTGCGCGCCCGTAGGGCGCGTAAGAACGGCGTCAGGGATCTGCTCTTCCGCGCGTCTAGGAGGCATCGCGGCGCGTGATTGAGCAACACTCATCAAAAAAACACGGTGTCATTCCGAGCGCGACCGGCGCCGCGTTCGAAGAACGCGCCGCTAAACGTCACGATTCACCGCATCTGGATGGGCGCCGAGCGCGAGGAATCTGCTTTCTGAGGAATTCGCCGGAACCGTGGCTCGTCCGACTTTCGGGGAAGGGAACTACCCATCGCGGTGCCGCAACGCGTTTTACATGTGCGCGGTCATCGCGCTCTTCGACAGCTCCCGAGAAATCTTCCGCGCCGTCTCCTTCAGCGCCTCCGCGATTTTAGGCAGCTTCGTTTCATCCACCTGCGTAATCGTCCCGCTGACGCCCAGCGCGCCAATCACATTCTCGTTCGCATCGAAAATCGGTGCGCCCAGGCACCGCGCGCCAAGGCTGTTCTCCTCATCGTCCACTGCGTAACCCTGTTCGTGCACGTGCTCCAATTCCGACGCCAGTTTCGCCTGCGTCCCAATTGTTTTTGGGGTCCGTTTCTTGAAGGCCTGCCCGTGCAGCAATATTTCCACTTCTTCCTTGGGCATCCAGGCCAGCAACGACTTGCCCACCGCGGTCGAATGCAAAAACATTCGCCGCCCCACCCAGGTATTCACTTTAAAAAATCCCGGCGCCTCCACTTTATCCACGTAGACCGCTTCGCCCTGATCCAGCACTGCCAAATGGCAAGTCAGCCCCGCGCGCTCCACCAGCGCCTCCATGAACGGATGCGCCACTCCCACGAACGCGTAATTCGCCTGTGTCTCCGCGCCCAAGCTGAGCAGCTTGAGTCCAAGACGATACCGTCCGCTCTCTGAATCGCGCCGCAAATACCCGCGCTTTTCCAACGTCCGCAAAATATAGCTCGCCGAGCTCTTCGGAATTTCAAGCTTTCGGCTCAATTCGGAATTTGTCATTCCTTCACGTCGACCCGCGGTCACTTCCAGAATACTTAGCGCGCGCTCTACCGCAACCGCTGGGCTATTGTCGGCTATTGCCACGTCTCGTCCCTCCTGAAATGCTGCGGCTATTTTTCCACAGAGTGGCCTTTTGCCAAGTGTTCAATTCATTGAACGTTCGCAATGTTGAACGCCCGACGTAAGCCTCTGTTTTGCATGCACTTCCGTTCCATCAAAATCCGTCCCTGCAATTGTGACGGCTGAAAAAGCCCCGGGGATGCCCAGCGCGCCGCCAGATATCTGTGCACGCTATAGAATATCCGTTCACTACACTGAACACCCTATTGCGGCTCGTCCGCCGAGCATATAAAAACACTGCGTGCGTGAACGACTGTTCTGTATATTGAACACTTAAATTCGGGGGACGAGCCTTCATGAGCACTCAACCCACATCCGCCGCCGCGGCGCCTGCCAGGACTCTGAGCGACTTTGAACCTCGCGTAATTCCCATCAACGCAGGTCCGCAAAATCGCGAAAGCCGCGAGAGCGGCGCCGCTGCGGAATTGCCCACCGGCTTCCTAGAATTTCTCGCGCCGCTCCACAAGGAATTCACCCCGCGCCAGCAGCTCCTTCTCCGCCTCCGCGACCGCGCTCTCCACGATTCGCTCGCCGGCCACAAGCCCAATTATTTGCCGCCCTCGCAAGCCACCACCAGCCATTGGAAAATCGAGCTGCCTGCCTGGTGCGCCGACCAGCGCAATCAAATGACTGGCCCGGCCGATGACGCCGAACTCGTCGTGAAAATGCTCAACTCCGGCGCGCCCGGCGTAATGCTCGACCTCGAAGATTCCACCGCCAATAGCTGGGAGCACATTCAGCGCGGCATCGAGAATATTCAGCAGGCCTTGCGCGGCGAGCTCACCTATTTCGACAAGAAGCGCGACGCCCACGTCGCGATCAAGCAAAGCAAAACCGTAATTTTCACGCGCCCGCGCGGCCTGCACATCCATCAGGGCGGCGTAATCGACGGTGAATTAATTCCCGCATCGCTTTACGATGTCGCTCGCATCGCCTTCGACGCTGACTACAAAAAACTCCGCCACCCGCTCTCCTTCTACATTCCCAAATCTGAATCCGCCGAAGAAGCTGTCTGGTGGCGCGATCTTTTCCAGGCCATGGCCCGCGCCAAAGGCCTCCCCTCCGACGCCTACAAATGCATGGCACTGGTCGAATCCCATCCGCTCGCCTACCAAATGGAAGAATTCGCCTTCAATCTCCGCGATCACATCCTGGGACTCAACCTCGGCCGCTGGGATTACATGGCCAGCCTCATTCACTTCAACCTCGAAAATCCTGAGTGGGTGCTGCCCGATCGCAACACCATCCCGCACGACGTGCCCTTCTTCCAAAATTTGCGCGAGCTGATGCCCGTGATTTGTCATCGCCGCGGCATCCTCGCCATCGGCGGCATGACCGCCCTGTATCCCAGCCGCGATAATCCCGAGCTAAACGAACGCGCCCTGAAAATCCTCGCCGAAGACAAAAAGAACGAATCGAATTGCGGCATGGACGGCGCCTGGACCGGCCACCCCGACCAAAACCAAATCGCTGTCGACCAATTTCCCACGCCCAATCAGATCGACGCCCGTCCGCGCACCAAAGAAAAGCATCCCGATCTGCGTCCGATCCCCCGCGGGGTACATGAACAGGTAGGCAAGCGCACCGTCGACGGCACTCGCGCCGCCGTGCGCACCGTAATTCGCTACCGCAACGGCGTCCTGCACGGCCGCGGCGCCAGCCTTCTCGATGGTTATATGGAGGACCTGGCCACGGATCGCATTTACAGATTGATGATCGCCCAGCGCATGAAGCATTCCGCGCGCGTCGAAGTCCTCGACGACGCTGGCCGCCCCGAGCTCCACACTCGCCAATTCGTCTCAACACTATTTGATGACGAGCTGCAGCGCTTGCTCAACGAGCTGCGCGCCTCCGCCAATGGCGACGCAGATGCTCCCCCAGCCAAAGACGCCGCGAAAAAACTGCGCGAAGCACGCCGCCTCAGCGAAGAAATGATCCTGCGCGGCGAATTCACTCCCGCATAGCCACAACGCCCAGCGCACAAATTTACAAAACGCCCAGCTCAACTACGACGCACTCAAACGAGGAGACGCCACATGGCTCGCAACGAAGACGGCAATCACAACTCAGCGCCACAAAACGACGCCCACCGCCCGAATGGCCACCGTAATGACAACAATGGCCACAATGGCCACTCGAATCACCACGACCTCCCCGCCGCTGCCTCCGCCGATGCGCATCTCGAAAACCGCTGGCAGGGAATTGACCGCCGCTATTCCGGCGACGACGTCCGCAAAATTCGCGGCTCGGTAAAAATCGAGCACACCCTCGCCAAGCTCGGCGCCGAACGCCTCTGGCAACTCATGCACGACGAGCCTTACGTCAACGCCCTCGGCGCCATCACCGGCAATCAAGCCATCGAAATGGTCCAAGCCGGCCTGCAAGCCATCTACGCCAGCGGCTGGCAAGTTGCCGCCGATAACAACACCGCCGGCGACGTCTACCCTGACCAGAGCCTCTATCCATCCAACAGCGCGCCCCAACTTGTCCAGCGGCTCAATCGCGCCTTCCAGCGCGCCGACCAAATCGACAGCGTCGAAGGCCGCACCGGCACTTACTGGTACGCGCCCATCGTTGCCGACGCCGAAGCCGGCTTCGGCGGCTCGCTCAACGCCTACGAATTAATGAAATCCATGATCGAAGCAGGCGCCGCCGGTGTTCACTTTGAGGATCAACTCTCTTCCGCCAAAAAGTGCGGCCACCTCGGCGGCAAAGTCGTGGTGCCCACGCGCGAATTCGTCGAAAAACTTACCGCCGCGCGTCTCGCCGCCGACGTCTGCGGCGTCCCCACCATTCTCATCGCGCGCACCGACGCCAATAGCGCCGGTCTTCTTCTCAGCGACGCCGATCCCTACGATCACCCGTTCATCCATGGCGACCGCACTTCCGAGGGCTTCTTCCAATTTCACGGCGGCATCGAAGCGGCCATCGCCCGCGGCCTCGCTTACGCGCCTTACGCCGACATGCTCTGGTGCGAAACTTCCACGCCCGATCTCAGCGAAGCCCGCCAATTCGCCGAAGCCATTCACAAGAAATTCCCCGGCAAATTGCTCGCCTACAATTGCTCGCCCTCCTTCAATTGGAAAGCCAAGCTCGACGACGCCACCATCGCCAGCTTCCAGCAGCAGCTCGGCGAGATGGGTTACAAATTCCAGTTCGTCACTCTCGCCGGTTTCCACGCGCTCAATCTCAGCATGTTCCAGCTCGCCCAGGGCTATCGCGCCAGCGGCATGACCGCGTACTCGGCTCTTCAGCAGCAGGAATTTGCTTCCCAAAAGGAAGGCTACCGCGGCGTGAAACACCAAAGCTTCGTGGGCACCGGCTATTTCGATCGCATCGCTCAAGTCGTCTCCGGCGGCGCTTCGTCCACCACCGCCATGGCCCACTCCACCGAAGCCGCCCAATTCCACGGCGACCACGCCTCGCCCGCGCATCACACTCCCGCGCAAGCGTAAGCGCAGCCGCACGCGTCGGCACCTCGCACAAAAAAGCAAAAAGGCCGGGAGTCTCCTCCTCCTCCCGGCCTTCAATATTTCCGCACGCAGCGCAAAACTCCGTCGCATAGCCAACTAATCCAATCACAGCTACTAACTCCTCCCATCACCGTATAACCCTCACGCACGCCCCGCGCATTTCTTCCTTTTACGCTTCACTCCGCATGCCAGAATGAAATCTACGGCGCGCGGCCTCCTCTTCGCACTCAAAGCCATTCCGCCGAAAAACTCAAAATGAAACGCCTCAATTTCCTCCTCTCGCTCACCACTGCCGCCAACGATTTCCAAACCGAGCAGGCTCGAGCCGCCGAAGAATCCGCCATTCGCGCCAACGTCGACCTAAAAATCCTCTTCGCCGACAACGATTCCATCAATCAAAGCCAGCAACTGATCGCCGCCGTCCACGAGTCGCCCGCCTCGCGTCCCGACGGAATTCTTTTCGAGCCGGTCAGCGCCACCGCGCTTCCGCATGTTGCCCGCGGCGCGACAGCCGCCGGGATCGGATGGGTAGTTCTCAATTCAGAAGTCAGCTACGTCCCCGAATTGCGCAAGAAAGCCACCGCACCGGTTTTCGCGCTCAGTTCCGATCATCACGAGGTAGGCCTGATTCAAGGCCGTCAAATGGCCGCCATTCTGCCCACGGGCGGCAGCATCCTTTATATTCAGGGTTCGTCCGAACATTCCGCCGCTCAGCAGCGCACCTCCGGTATGATGGAGACCAAGCCCGATAACATCCATCTCGCCACCCTTCGCGCCAGGTGGACCGAAGAAAGCGCCTTGAAAGCCGTCGAATCCTGGTTGCGTCTCAGCACTTCACAAAAAGCCCCCATCGGCGCGATCGTCGCGCAGGATGACTCGATGGCCATGGGCGCGCGCCGCGCCTTCGAAAAATTAACGGACCCATCCGATCGCGCCAAGTGGCTCGCGCTTCCTTTTTTGGGTTGCGACGGCCTTCCCGAAACGGGTCAGGCCTGGGTCCGCAAAGGGAATCCTGGCCGCCACCGTCGTGGTTCCACCCAACGCCGGCCAGGCCGTCGAAGCACTTGCAAAAGCATTGGTTAAGGGCGCACCCCAGCCGCCCGAGAGGCTTTTGAACGCCGCGCGTTCCTATCCCCGTGTCGAGCAGCTTGCCCAGTTGGCTGCTGCGACAGCACGCGTTCGCGTCTAAGTCTCCGAAACACTCGAATCTGCATCCAACAGGATGCCAACTTCAAGGTTTAGAACTTTTGGTACTATCAGTTCTTACAATCGCGTCTGAAATTACGGAGGGATAAGATCGTAATGATTCGAAAACTCGCAATTGCCCTCGCGGCTCTCGCCGCGCTCGCGCTCACGCCCGCTTGGTCATTCGCGCAAGACCAGGATCAGGACCAGCAAAATCAACAAGGCGCGCCGGTCATTAGCATCAACGTCTCGCGCAGCATCGCCTCGGTGAATTACCAGTCCAAGGGCTCGACGAAGATCGATTTTCGCGGCACCGCGCTCATGCCCCAGGCCGGCGGCGAAGCCAAAATCCAAAATAAAAATGGAAGCATCGTCATCGATGCCAGCTTCGAGCATCTCTCTCCCGCCACGCAGATGGGATCGCCTTATCTCACCTACGTTCTGTGGGCCGTTACGCCCGAAGGCCGCGCCAACAACCTCGGTGAAGTGGTTGTCGACGGCACCAAGGGCAAATTAGTCGCCACCACCGGACTCCAGGCCTTCGGCATGATCGTCACTGCCGAGCCTTATTACACCGTCACCGTTCCTAGCGAAGATGTGGTCATTGAAAATATCGTTCGCTCCGACACCAAAGGCCAGGTCAATACCGTCGACGCGAAGTACGAACTGCTCAGGCGCGGCCGCTATAAAGAAGCCAACTATCCGCCGCTCGCTGTGAGCGGCGACGTTCCGCTAGAACTGCTCGAAGCGCGTAACGCCAAGCTCATCGCTCAGGCCGACAATGCCGATCGTTACGCCGCTGAATCCTGGAGTAAAGCCATGGACGCGCTGAATCGCGCCGAAGACTACTACGCCCGCAAGCAGCGCAAGCCCCTCGTTTCCGCTGCGAAAGACGCGACTCAGGCCTTCGAAGACGCCATCACCATCACCGTGAAGCGCAAGCAGGACGAGCGCCTCGCTCAACAGCGTGAAGCCGCTGCCAAGCGCGTTTCCGACGCCAAGGCCGCTCAAGAAGCCGAAGCGCAGGCGCGTGCCGAGGCCGATCGCCAGCGCATGCAATCTGAGGTGCAATCCGCCAAGGACGCCCAGGCCCGCGCTGAAGCCGAAGCTCAACAGGCTCAAGCCCAGGCCGCCGCCCAGGCCGCTCAAGCCCAAGCCGAGCAGTCGCGTCAGAGTGCCGATCAGGCGCGTCTCGCTGCTCAGCAAGCCGAGCAGGAAAAAGAACAGCTCCGCGCCGATTTGCTAAAGCAGTTCAATTCCATTCTTGAAACTCGCGACACCGTCCGCGGCCTCGTCGTCAATCTCGGCGACGTTCTCTTTGCCTTCGGCAAATACGATCTGAAGCCGGAAGCCCGCGAACGCCTCGCAAAGCTCTCTGGAATTGTGCTGGCACATCCGGGCTTGAATCTCTCCGTCGAAGGCTACACGGATAACGTCGGCAGCGAAGACTTCAACCAGAAGCTCTCCGAACAGCGTGCTAGCACGGTCCGTCAATACTTGATCGATCAGGGCCTCAATCCGGGCAGCGTTACCTCGCAGGGATTCGGCCTGAACGATCCGGTCGCTGACAATAGCACCGCCGCTGGTCGCCAGAAGAATCGCCGCGTCGAAATCGTTATCTCCGGCGAAATCATCGGCACCAAGATCGGTGCCACTTCCACGCAGCCTGCTACCAACGGAGGCCAGCAGCCGCCTCCTCAACAACAGACTCAACCCCAGCAGTAATATTCGATCCCTCAAACGAAAAGAGGCGCCGCTTCTGCGGCGCCTCTTTTGTTTTTGCCTTTGAAGTTTCTGCGGTTTTTGGGTGTCCCATGGGCCGCTTTTGCCCGTGGGGGGTTACACTCAAGTTCCGGAGTCCACTCGAACTAGTTTTGTTTTTGCCCTAGAAGTCTCCGCGCGTATCTACACGTATCATTCTCCTCAAATTTCCTGCGTGTCATCCCGCGTGAGGGATCCGCTATTGCCTTCGCTCTTGTTTTAGAAGTGTCTGCGGGTGCCCCATACGCCGGTTTCAGCGTGTGGGTGAGGAAACTTCGACGGCTAGCTTCGCGCGCCTTTGTTTTTAGTCGAATAGTCCTGAAAACCGTCTGTAACTGCCCGTGAAAATACCTACGTAAACTTCCGCGCTTTTCTTCGCCTGTAAATGAGTATATACGCCTGACCCTCGCTCTCTATGGCGCGTGCCCGCAAATTGCAACACCCAGCCCCGTAGGGCCGACACAAAATCGCAAATGCCTCACTCTTACGCGCAAAACAACCTACACATCGTCTTCAGCACGAAGGGCCGTTGCGCCTCTATTTCCCAAGAAATGCAGCCAAGACTCTGGGCTTACATCGCAGGGATTGGAAAGAATCACGGCATTTTCGTTCGCATCGCCGGAGGCACCCACGACCACGCTCACGTCTTAATCAAATTGCCTTCTGAACTGGCGCTTGCGAAGGCTGTTCGCCTTCTTAAATCCAATTCCTCAAGATGGATGAACACTCAACGACAATTCGCCTGGCAGGAAGGCTACGCGGCCTTCAGTGTGAGCACGTCAAATTTCGAAGCTGTGACCCACTACATCCGAAATCAGGAAATTCATCACCGCAAATTCACTTTCGAGCAAGAATTTCTCTCCCTCCTGAAAAAGCACCGCGTCCCATTCGATCCCAAATTTGTCGTTAGTTAAATTGTTCTGACCCAACACCCAGACGGATGGACTTTGGTCGAAGTAGAGGTTTTTAGCTTCTATGGGTGCCCCCGATGAGTCTTTTTCCGGGGCTCATTCGTAGTACCTATATGATAGGCCACTCGTTCATCGCATGGGAGGCGAGCGTGAGCCTGGAGAGCGAAGTTGCCCAGCTTCGACGCGGCGACCTCAACGCGCTTTCTGCGCTGCTCATGCGCTATCAAAATCGTCTGTATCGATACCTCCTTCGCATCGTCCACGAGCAGGCTGAGGCAGAGGATCTTTTTCAGCAGACCTGGGTCCGCGTCGCAGAGAAGATTTCGCAATTCGATCTGCGCAGGAACTTCGAACCCTGGCTATTTGCTCTCGCCCGAAACCTA
This sequence comes from uncultured Acidobacteriota bacterium, assembly GCA_963757885.1. Classification (GTDB taxonomy): domain Bacteria; phylum Acidobacteriota; class Terriglobia; order Acidiferrales; family UBA7541; genus Palsa-147. The sequence goes on from CAVWSS010000002.1 coordinate 823,753, forward strand.
GCCTTCGACTATCTTCGCCGGGTTCGTCCATCCAGCCTCGATGAGCCGGTCGGGGAGGCTGGATCAGATATGACCGCGGGAGAAAGGCTTGTTTCGAACCAGCGCCCAGTCCTCGATGCGATTTTGGAGCGCGAGCGAGCAGGGCGGCTGGCGTCCGCGCTCGAAACACTGCCTCTTTCTTATCGCGAAGTTCTAAGTTTGAGGTTCGAGGAGGAAATGAAGCTCGAAGAAATCGCCGAAGTGCTCGCTATTCCACTCTCAACTGTCAAAACACGACTTCAGCGCGCACTCGAAAGAATGCGGCAAACGCTCGAAAGCAGATACCCCGGCGAGGATTGGAAGGCACTGAACTAATGGCCCCTAAACTCGAGTCGCACGAAAAAATTCGTGAATTGCTCGCGCTCGCTGCGGCCGAAGCAATCGGGCCTGAAGAGGAGCTGCTCGTGGCCCGCCACCTGGAAACGTGCGACGAGTGTTCTGCCGAATTGGAGCTGTGGGGTGTTCTTACTAGCGGATTGCGGCGGCTGCCCACGCCCCAGCCGAAAGTTGCAGTGGTGGAACGGGCTCGTGCGCAGGCCGAGACTCGCCTCGCCGAGGAAATCGAGCACCGTTGGCAGCGGGCCGTAATAATTTTTCTTGTTCTGTATGCTTGGATCTTGACGGTGGCGACCTGGCCGATTTTCCGCCTAATCACCCGCGGGCTGTTGAGCCGGTTTGATCCAGGCTTCAATCACTCCTGGTTGCTGTTCGCGGCATTCACGAGCTTGGCGTGGGCCACAGGTGGAGTCGCGGCAGTCTTGCTTGCACGGCATAGTCAGCAAGAAAGGAGAATGGCATGAGCCGGTTTCGGGAGGAATTGCGTGTCATTCCGCGGACTTCTTGGGCAATCGGGATCGTTCTTTACCTGGTGGCCTCTACCCTGATTTGTTTCGTGGCCTTTCCCTCCGATCCTGAAATGAGTCATTGGTCGCTTGCGGGCAGGATCGCGGTTGCATACGCAAGCTCTCTTGTTGTCCCCGCATGGGTCCTGTTGATCGGGTACGTCTTTGCTGATGCGAAGCGTCGAAGCATGCGCTACGTGTTATGGACCTGGCTCGCGATTCTCGTTCCCAATGCAATCGGAATCCTTCTCTATTTCGTTTTACGGGATCCGTTGCCGAAAACATGTCCGCGGTGTGCTGCGTTGGTGAGACCGAATCATGTGTTTTGCCCATCGTGCGGGACGCCAATGCAGCCAACCTGTCCCAATTGCGGCCGGGGAGTGGAACCCGGATGGTCGAATTGCCCGCATTGCGCAGCGAAATTGCCCTTACCAGCACCGCGGAACGCTTAGTGGCATTAACTCTCCGTAGGAGGTTGACATGCACGACACGAAGGAGCGGTTGTCTGTACTGTGGATCTTCGCGTTACTCAACTACCTGTATGCGGACGTCGTTGCCCTGTTCGCTATTGCTGGCTCGCGAAATCCATTCGACCCTCTCGCCCCATGGGCTCTGATGGGTTCAGCGATCTTGATGGAAATACCCATCGCCATGATTCTGGCATGTCGACTGCTCCCGTTTAGAGCGAACCGGCTGGCGAATATCATCGCGGGTTTAATTTTGACCCTCGTAAACGGTTTCCTGACCTTCGTTCCGCCTCTGGTCGGATGGGGCAAGCCGCCCGCTTTTCCCGAGTACTTGTTCTTCGCAACGATCGAAACTGTATGCACCTCGATCATCATCTGGCAGGCGTGGACTTGGTCAGGGGCTGAAGCCGCAGTTAGTTCGGAGGGGGATTATCCACGGGTGGCGTACTCTTCCGTGCCGTCGAAGTAGAGGCTTTTAACTTCTATGGGTGCCGCACTCTTTCCTGGGGGTTGGGAAGGGTGCGGCCTTTGCTTTTCTGGATGCCCACTTTCGTTTGCGCGCCGTAAGGCGCGCTGGTAAATGGGCGAAAGTGGGACGAATGAAATTTAAAGGACGGGTGGCGCACCCTTTGACCGAAGTAGAGGGTTTAGCTTCTATGGGTGCCGCACTCTTCCCCGGGGTTGGGAAGGGTGCGGTCTTTGCCTTGCCTGTTTCGGTACTCTCGAAGTTACTTCGAAAACCTGGGGAAGACGGGACGTCTCTGCGACTGTACGCACTACGACCGCGCGCCAAACGGCGCGCCTCCTCACGAAAAGCCCCGTAGGGGCGACATAAAGCGCTTACGTCAGCGACGTGGCCGCATTCGTCTACCGTACTCAGTGCGGCCCAAACGACACATTAATCCCCGTGGTCAAAATTAAATCATTACTCCTCGTCCCCGGAATCGGATCGCTCAAATAACGATCGCTCGCCGTGGTCTGCCACCCTAGCCACTTATGAATCTGCGTCACCACCGCCAAATCAAACGCCATTCGGTAATTTCCCGTGTCCGTCAAATCCGGATAAATATAAAAATCCTGATTCAACGTGGTCGACTTCCCAAACTTGTGCATGTAAACATCGCCCAACGTCAATCCCCCGAGATTCCGGTCCACACCCGTGCTGTACGACTCTTTCGTATAGTTGATGCCCGCCAGCAAATCGAGATTGGTCGTATCTTTCTTGATCGCGTGCACGCCAACGCCGAACGAATAAATCGACCGCAAATCCAATTCCTGCGGCCCGTTGTATTCCCAATCGCCGCTTACGAATCCAAAGAACCGTGGCGTAACGTCACGCTGATAAGCCGCGCCGCCGCGAATATCGTTGGCCGTCGTGGGATTCGTCATGCTGCGGTCCGACGAATAAATCGACGCCTCATACAGCAGAATCTTGTCGTGCTCGCCGGTTCGCGTAGCGGTAAGGCCGGTTGAAAGGTTAGTGGTCTCGCTGTTCCCGCGCGCGAGCCCCAATCCCAGCGACGCCCCGCCCGCCCAGTTCTGCAAAAGCGTTCCGTGAAGTTGCTGCTGATGCTTGTCTTCTTCCGCTTGCGACCGCACCGCCTTCACGTCCGTCAGCGCCACTGTTGCCGAAGGACCGCTCGCCGGAGTCACGACCAGCTTGCCTTCCTCAGTCTTGGCCGTGCCAACCAGCGTTCTCTTGTCCGCCGTATCCACATAAACCTTCGAGTCAGTCGAAATTTCCTTTATCGCCGGCCACGGCACCGCAACCTCGCCATATTCGGTTTTGATCGTTAGCACTTTCCCGTCTGACTTCTCCACGGTTCCCGTGAGGTGATCTCCATTTTTCATAACCACCGTATCGGCGCTCGCAGCCGCGGCGGTCAGTAAAAGCACAATAAGGACACTCCAAATCTTCATACCATTTCCTCTCAAATGAGTTGGTTTTGACTGGGGGCCAGGCGATGGGTTTTTACAGCGCTCGCATAGGTGAAGTATTTTGCGGCCTAATCCAATTTCCCACAAGCCGCTTTCGCATATTTCTTCTCCGCGCCTAGTAACTTCGATCTAACTGGTGGGGCTGAATGGCAGCAGGGAAATTTCTTTGCTTGTGAATTTAGTTTTGCTTTAGAAGTATCTGCGGGTGCTCCCACCTGCCGCCTTTGCGGGTTGGTCTTGCCTTTGGTTTACTTTAGAAGTTCCGCGCACCAACTCATCAACCCTCCGCACTCCCTACCTGTCATTCCGAGCCCGACCGGCGCCCTTTACCGAGGGTGACGAATCTCAATTCGCGAACTTGCAGAGAAGGGCAGGTCGCTTAAATTAGCTTCCGCCTTACGCAAAGCCCCTCCCCTTGCTTACCGAGGGCAGAGGTGCTAGCCTCGGTTACCGAGGACATAAACGAGGACCTGAAAAAGATGAGCAAACCTTCCGACCTTGTGCAGGGCACCCTGGACATGCTGCTGCTGAAAATTCTGGCTCTTGAGCCGATGAACGGATTCGCGCTTAGCCAGCGATTGAAACAAGTCTCAGGCGACGTATTGCAAGTGAGTGACGGCTCGCTATATCCGGCGCTGCACAAGCTTGAGCAGGAAGGCTGGATTACGGCCGAATGGAAGACATCCGAAAACGGACGGCGGGCGAAATATTATTCGCTGACCCGGCTAGGCCGCCGCCAGCTCGAAAGAGAAGCAGAAAAGTGGGGCAGGCTTTCGACCGCTATTTCGCGAGTCGTTAAGCTCAAACAGGCCTAGGCGTCGCGGGGCGGCGAAACGGAGGTTCGAGATGCGACCCGACCATTGGATATTCACGATTCCGCTGCGCCTGCGCTCGTTGTTTCGCAGGGCGCAGGCGGACCAGGAACTGAACGACGAGCTAAGCGACCACCTCGAACAACAGACCCAGCATTACGTAGCGCAAGGGATGACCCAGGAAGAGGCCTACCGTCGCGCGCGACTCGACTTGGGTGGTATCGAGCAAACCAAAGAGAAATGCCGCGACGCTCGGCACGTGAACTGGATTCAGGATTTCCTTCAAGATTTGCACTTCGCCCTGCGCATGCTGCGCAAATCGGCCAGTTTCACTGTTGTGGCTATTCTCACCATCGCCCTCGGCATCGGCGCCAGCACCGCGATTTTCAGCATCGTGAATGCCGTCTTGCTGCGTTCTCTGCCCTACCCCGATCCCGATCGTTTGGTACGAATCTTCTTTAACGAGCCCGGCGTAGGATTGCGCGACGTTAGGTTTTCCAAGCCCGAACTGGATGACCTGCAGACGCGAGCGGGTGTATTTGAAGATGCGACCCCGATCTTTGAGGGTAGCGAGAATTTGACCGGCGGCCAACAGCCCGAGCGCGTCGAGGGGGTCAATACCAGTTTTAGCTACTTTTCCATGCTGGGTGTGATCCCGCAAATTGGACGGTTGTATGGTCCGCAGGACTTCGTGCCTGGTTTCGCTCCCGAGGCCGTGATCAGCGATGGCCTATGGCGTCGCTCCTATGGCGCCGATCCGAATGTTATCGGCCGTACCATGCGGATCGACACTGATCCCCTTACAATTATTGGAGTTCTGCCACGCGAATTTCGCCATCCTGGACCGACGACCTCCGGCGACGCGGAAGTGTTTGGCGCCGGCGGATTCAGCGGAACTCCCTTTCCCCCGCCAATGCGCGGTATCAGGTTTTTAGTATCTGGTATCGGACGACTTAAGCCTGGCCTGACACTGGCGCAAGCTCAGGCGCGGCTCACTGCCATGGCTGACCAATTACGCCACGACTTTCCCGCCGATTACCCGCCGCAGGCCCAATGGACAATTGAGATTCAACCGTTGCAAGAAACTTTGGTGGGCAAGGTCCGGCCCATGCTGCTGGTGTTAATGGGCGCGGTAATCCTGATCGTCTTCATCGTATCGTTGAACATTGCCAATCTCCTCTTGGCGCGCGCTTCGGGTCGACAACAAGAGATGGCAGTGCGCTTAGCGCTGGGGGCGAGCCGCGGCCGCATGGTGCGCCAGATGCTCACCGAATCCATGCTGCTGTCGCTCATCGGCGGTGCCGCGGGAATCGCAGCCGCAGTGGGGACTTTGGGTTTCATCCTGCGCTTTGTGCCATCCAACGTTCCCCGGCTCAACGAAGTACGCATCGACTGGGTGGTGCTGGCCTTTGCTCTGCTGATTTCCATTCTTACCGGCTTAGTGTTTGGACTTGCTCCAGCGCTTCATTCGGCAAAAGGCGCTTTCTCCTCGGCCATTCGTGAAGGCGGTCGCGGGGCCGGCTACAGCACTAAGACCGGCCGCTTGCGCGATGTTCTAATCGTCTCTGAACTGGCCTTCGCCGTCATATTGATGGTCGGAGCCGGCTTGCTGCTGCGTACGCTGCGGGATCTGTTGCGGGAAAATCCAGGCTTTAATCCAACTCAAGTTGTCACCGCAAACACCTGGCTAGGAGTTCCCAACGAGCCGGAATTGGATCCGTATCTCGGTATTCGTGGCACGGTCGCCTTTGATCGTGAGTTGCTGCGCCGCATGAAGGCAATTCCGGGAGTGGAACTCGCCGCAATCACTTCAGCTCTACCCACCACCAATCCAAACCCCAACGCGGTCGGTGGCTTAGCGAACGAAGGCTTTGCGATTGAAGATAGACCGGTCGAGTCCTCGCAGGATCTGCGCGCCGAGAGAATTCGGATAAGCCCCGATTATTTTAAGGTGTTGCAGGCGACGCTCCTACGCGGCCGCTCATTCACCGAGGGCGATGAAGACGGCAAACAGCTGGTGGCCATCATTGATGAAAGCACCGCTCATAAGTATTGGCCGGATCGCGATCCGCTGGGCCGCAGAGTGCGGCTCGGACGAGACCCTGCCGGGCCATGGACGACCGTCGTCGGTGTTATTAAGGATATTAAGAGTGACGGTCTCGACATCGATGGCGTTCCCCACATCTATGTTTCGACCTATCAAGACCCCAGCAAGCAAGTGAGCATCGTTTTGCGAACATCTTTGCCGGCGAAAAGTTTGGAGCCGCAAATTCGTCGGGTAATCCAGAACATCGATCCCGGCCTGCCGGTCTTCAATGTTTCTTCGATGAATGACGTGCTCGATCGTTCGGTGGCTTCGCACCGTTTCTCCGCCGACCTTGTAGGTGGATTTGCCGGAGTCGCTCTTCTTCTCGCCTCCATCGGAATTTATGGATTGCTCGCCTACATGGTCGGGCAGAGGTCGCGTGAGATCGGCATTCGCATGGCCTTGGGCGCGTGCCGTTGGGACGTTCTGAAAATGATCTTAGGAAAGGGTGTCGTGCTGGCTGGCGTTGGAATTGTCGCAGGCGCGATCGTCTCTGCGGCCACCGCATCTCTGATGGCAAGTCTGCTCTACGGCGTTCACCCGCACGATCTGCTTGTGTTTCTAGCCGTGCCTCTTCTCCTGTTTGCGGTCGCAGTCCTGGCTAGCTATCTTCCAGCTCGGCGCGCGACCAAGGTAGATCCGATCATTGCCCTTCGCGAGGCCTGACCTTCTTCACTTGCTGGCTGGCTCACCGTCCCATGCAGCCGAACGAGGTTTTTAGCCTCTATGGTCTTTGCCTTTCTGGGTAGCCCATCCCGCCGTGTATTTGCAGTCTCCGTCTTTGCGCCCGGTTCGCTTCACCGATCACACGCTGCTTTTGCGTGGCCTCTACATTAAATAAAAAAACACGGTGTCATTCCGAGCCCGATCGGCGGCCGCGTTCGAAGAACGCGCCGGTGAACCGCAAGGTTCACCGCATATGAATGGGCGCCGAGGGCGAGGAATCTGCTTTCTGAGGACTCCGCCCCGCATTTCCGCGTGGAGAGCTCCGCCGGGTGCCCCACCCTTCAACTGCAGCGCAAGACAATCAAACCTAATGCCAAATATCTCTGTTATTAGTGTTGCGGAAATTTACGCGGGCAGCGCCATGTCGCCCGGAAAGTGTGTGCCGCCGTTCAGGATGGATTCGACTGCGGGAATCAATTTGTAAGAAATGTGCAGCTTATGCAGAAATCCCTTTGCGCCAAGACTTCGGGATGTCTCAGCAAAGTACGCCCCGTCGTGAACCGAAATAATTAAGATCAGCATGCGAGGAGAAGTTCCGAGAATTTGGCGAGCCGCTTCAAAGCCATCCATCTTCGGCATTTGGATGTCGAGTAAGATAATATTCGGCTCATGGGTTTTCGCGTGCTGGACTGCTTCATGCCCATCGGAACCCTCGGCAACAACTTGCCAGCCGTCGTGATTTTCGAGCAATTCTCGTATCAGCTTCCGAGTTTGAGAATGATCGTCCACGATCAGTATTCGGACCATGTAGGGTTTCCAGTCGAGCAGAAGAAGCCATGCCCCGAAGGTAGGGCGCTAGCTAGAGCCTTGCCATACCGCGATGCCTGTACTGTGTAGTATTTGAGACGGTGCAATACCCCCGGATTTTGGTACTCTCTCGCCGCCATGCCCCTGGCCGTACTGCTTGCGGACGATCACGAGTTCGTGCGTCGCGCTATGAAATCCCTTTTAGAAACCGACCCCGAAGTTCGCGTTGTGGCCGAAGCCGCGACTTTGCGCGAGACCATCCAGCGGGCCGCTGAATTCAAACCGGACGTTGTGGTGCTCGACCTTCACATGGGCGACGAGAATCAATTCGACTCGGAAGATGTGAAGGCGGCCTTCGCAGGTTCGCGCCTTGTGGCCGTTTCGATATGGGACGAAGAGGAAACTAAATTGTTGGCGCGGAGTTACGGAGCCGCCGCGACGGTAGATAAAGCAAACCTTTCGAGGGCCCTGCTCTCAGCGGTTAAGCCACAAAGTCCTGCCGAATAACTTACAGAACGCCGGGCGGCGCATCCTTCCGCACAGCCCAAGTAGAGGCTTTTAGTTTCTATGGGTGCCGCACTCTTCCGTCCGCTGTCCCCACCTTTTCCGCAGCTTGCTTTACCAATCACACGCCGTCTTTGCGAGATCTCCCCATTAAATAAAAAAACACGGTGTCATTCCGAGCCCGATCGGCGCCCGCCTTCGAAGAACGCATAAACAAGTGGGCGTGGAGTGTGAGGAATCTCCTCGTTTTTGAATTTGGTTTAGAAGTGTCTGCGGGTTTGGGTGCCCCATGGGCCGGGTTTGCCCGTGGGGGGTTACACGCAAACTCGGGGTCCGCTACTACGTACCGATCACACGCTGTTTTTGCGTGGTCTCTCCACCAAATAAAAAGCACGCTGTCATTCCGAACCGCGACGGCGCACTCTGCCGGCGGTGAGGAATCTGCTTTCTGAGGAATCCACTCCGCATTCACCTTCGGGTGCATTCCGCCTCTTCGTTCGGTCTGCTCCACCGACCACACGCGGTCTTTGCTTTGCCGGGTACCCCACTTCCGTTTGCGCGCCGTAAGGCGCGCTGGGAACTGGACAGGAAGTGGGACGAATGAAATCTAAAGCCTTTGACTTTTCGGGCGCCCCGTCTTCGAGTCTGCGCGCCGTGCCGCGCTGGCTTACAAACGCAAGGGCGGGAAGATTGCTTCAAACCTTTAAGCCCCGCACGGTTGTCGACCGCGCCCGAGTCCAAGTGTGTAATACAATTCCTCGCATGCGATTGTCCAACGCTCTGTTGGTCACTCTTTTATTCGCTGCTCGCCTGTTGGTCATCCAGGCTCAATCCTCCCAATTTGGGCGTCCGGAGGTGATGCTGAGAGATGCGAAACATAAAGAGCCTAAGAGCGGAGTTCAAATCGGTCCAGGAAACACGATTACAATCCATCCCGGGGTTGGAACACCTACCTCCATTAACGTCCTCTCGTTTGGAAAGAATGGAACTCTTCTCGCTGCTGGCAAGGATTTCGGTCGAGTTGTAGTCTGGGATGTTTCCACTAAGAAGTTCCTCTGTGCCGTTGATACAGGGCAGGGAATTGTCCACGCCGTTGCCATCTCTCCCGATGGACAAACTCTAGTTACGGCGGGAGAAGGAGATAACTACAAACTCAAGCTCTGGCACCTCCCGGACGGCAAACCGATGAAGACGTATAACAGTTCTGCGGGGTTTATCCACTCTCTCGCATTTGGTCCAAACGGACAGTGGATTGTCTACGCGGAAAATATTGGCCCCACGAAAGTACTCGACCTTGCCACTGGAAAAGTATTGCTGGAATTGAAAGACACGTCTTTTCCCATTCTGTCTACTGATGGCTCGGTCCTTATGACTGCCAACAAGACCGAATTCACCATTTGGAAAACCTCTGACTGGAGCAAGCTCAGGTCACTGCCACGTTCGCCGGCTTATGCTGTTCCCCTCGCAGTACGTCCCGAGGCAGATACTTTTGTCTACTCGTTCGCGGGTGCATTTTCCTTAGCCCGACTGAGTACTGGCGAGCTGTTGCCGAGCGATCAACCCTCGCCATTGCCAAAATTCAATGCGTCCGCAGGGGGATTTGCGGCGATTGACCCTCATGCACCTGGCCTGGTGTTCGGTCATAGCGACGGGAGGCTCTGGGCCTGGGATACCAAAAGTGGCAAGACATGTACATCTGAGGTGTTATACAGCGAGAGTGGTGCTCTTAGCCCCGACGGTACATTGCTCGCCGGTGCGAAAGACAATTCGATACTTGCCCAAGGCCAGTCACCCGATGGCGTGTTTCTTTGGGACACGCAGCAACTGATTCAAAGCTGTGGTTTTCCTGCCGTCACGTCGCCGCCGCAAACCTCCGCTCCGCATTAAATTGGTCTGACTCAAAGTGCTTGCAACCTAGGGACCGACGAGACGTTTCGTCGCTGGCTGGGTGGTCGCACGATTTCCTGCAGCCGAAGGGCTTTTAGCTTCTGAGGGTGCCGCACTCTTCCCCGGGGTTGGGAAGGGTGCGGTCTTACTGCTGGGTGGGTCACTTTCGTTCGCGCGCCGAACGGCGCGCCTCCTAAAAAAGCCCCGTAGGGGCGAAACAAATCTAGCCCAGGGCGGCAGCCCTGGGAACCGAACCGCGCTTCGCGCGCTTCCTTACGCGCCGCCTTTGGCGCGTGTACTCACCGTACGAGCGGCGTAATGAAAGATTTATAGGCTTGTGAACCGGTCGTACCGTTTGATTAGGAAATCATCACATTCATCACTTCTGATGAAATGCGTAAAGCCGCCTTTGCCGATTAGTGCTCGCGCATTGCGCCCTACATCGCCAAGCGCGTCACGAACCTTCGCCGCAATTTCAGCGCCGTCATATCGACTTGAAACAACCAAGAACGACTCTAATGCCCTGAGGTCGTCGGTTGTCCTGAGACCATCAGTCAGCTCTTTTAGAAAATGCGTTTCGCTGGCGCTCCAGCCTATGAAGATGATTCTCCTAACCCGTGGAATGTCCGCACGAAGAACTGTTAGGTGTTCGGCAGGGCATTCAAATGCATCTTTTTCTCGCATCGGAATAGCTAATGCCGGGAAAACATCCCTGCCGTCTCTCGAAAGCACAAAATCGTAGCCATCGCAGAGAACAAAAGGATAATTTATTTCGGGATCGGGAGGGTGATCAATAATGAACTGGCGGCGATTGTTCATATCAGTGGATGGCCCCACATCGTGGCCCCAATTCACTGAACCGTGGAGCTTGAAAAGTTTGCGTCGCGGGTGACCGTGAGTGTAGTCGCTCATGCTCCGGATTTGAAAGCGGCTATCGGTCACCGCGTAGTCTAAGAGAAGATCATAGTTAAAAGTTGCCAGCAGCACAGGACCATCGTCGTTTCGCCCCATTTCGATGCTGTTGAGAAGAGTTCGGTAGTTGCTATCTCCGCTCATTCTGATGTTCCAGTCGTTTGTGCACATCGCTAGAACTTCGCGCAGGTAGTAGCGAACACCGAGCAATTGACGCCGAATCGTATCGCGGCGATCATCCTCAAAGGTTTTTGATCTAGTTTGTAATTCCTGCAGAACTTCTTCAACACTCTTCGCGCCGCGAAACCGAAGCAATTTAATTATTTCAGATACCGGAGTATTGGGGACTTTATTCTCAAAGTTCCATCGGTTCTGGAACAGGTCATTAGCCAATGGAGGGCGACGTACGTCATCGTCATCCGGGTTCCGAGGTGGAGTATCAGGGGCTTGGTATGTGGCGCATGAATCGTAGGATGCGCCAGCCCCAAAAACGACCATTAGCATGTCGGTGAGTATAAGCTGTAGCCGGTAATGGTAACGTCGCGATCAATTTCAAACGACGCTAATCGAGCATCGCCGGATGGTCACCCACTTGGTCGGCGGTTAGCCCAGCGCGTAAGCGCTGGGAACCCAACCGCGCTTCGCGCGCTTCCTTACGCGCCGCCTTCTGGCGCGTGTAGTCGTCGTTGAACTACGCATTCCTTCTAAACTTCGGCAACAAAAATCCAGTCACCCTTTCATATCTCCGATACGCATCGCCAAACGTCGATTCCAACACACGTTCTTCCTTCTTCGCCTTAATGCAGTACGACGTCAGTATCATCACAAACGCGATTAAACAACGCCATTCACCTATTGCCAGTGCCGTTCCAGCAATCGCCGTCAGAACTCCCGAATAAATTGGGTGCCGGAAAAATGCATAGGGCCCGGTGTGAATCAGCTCGTGATTCTCCTGAATTTCAACTTTGTCGCTCCAGTTCGCGCCCAAATGATTTCGCGCCCATATCGTCAGCCCAATCCCCAGCACTGTGAACGCGCCTCCGATCCATCGCAGCGTCCAGCTCTCACTCAAAAAATTCCTGTCGAGTGGTCCCAGCGGTATCGAAGCGCCCAGCAGCAGCAAGAACGTAATCACCAAAATACTCAGCCGCAGAAAACGGAACGCATCCGCTTCTCCGACGTCCGTTTTGCCTCGCCGTCGCGCACTCCAGATCCAGTAAATTCCCATCGCCGCCCAAAGATACCCAAGCAAATTGTGAAATTGCTCGACGCTCATTCTCGTCTCGCTTCCTTGGCCGCCACTCTCTCGATCAATCGGCGCTCCAAGTTGGTTTTCTCCGTGAGGTAGCTCATCACTTCAGCTCCATACTCGTCGAGTGGCAACGCCTTCGCAATTGCGGTCAACCGCGCATCGCGCTCCTCAATCGACTCTCTTCTCTCCGCTAAAATACGTAGTCTCGTGCCCGGATCCAGTAGCCCGAATAACCCCAGCCGGACCAAAAAATCCTCACCCGACTGCATCTCGCCCGCGTCCGTTTTGCTGAGCTTCTGTATCAGGTACTGACGCCCCTTCGTCGTTAGCGAATATTCTCGCCGGGTCCGCCCGCGCTTTCCCCGCACCACCTTGCTGTAGATCAGCGTCTGCGACATAAACCGCTTCAGCAGGGGATACACAATGTTGTTGTGTATCTCGCCCGTCCCCGCCATGTATCCCGCCTCCTTCTTCAATCGATATCCATGCTTCGGTCCTTTCGCCAGCGCCGCTAAAAGTAATAGGTCAGTCATGACATGTCAGTTATGTACTAAATGGCCGGGCCCGTCAAGAGGCAAGCACCAGGGATCTGCGCGCTTCAAAGAGGCAAAATTTACGGTTTTGTGCGGTGTGTACCTACGGAAAAGTACGGAAATTAGCTACGAAGAAGGGTGAAGAAGAAGGGAACTGGCAGTCGCGCAGGCCCGTCCGGCTCACGCGACTGCAGAAAACCAAACTCTAAATCCTAAAAATTGAAGACGATTCCGCCGTGAATAACGGGGTTCACTTGCGTATCGTGGAAGAATTGTGTTCCGAAGGCATCGCCTCCTGCGCGAAGTGAAATCCAACGCGAGAACGCATAATCCACCCCTACGCCGGCTTCCCAACCAAAGGAATTTCTGCCCCCAAGCGAGGTTTGGGGTTGATAATGCGCCTCGCCGACCAGTACATGCGCCCACGGTTGGACCCTGACTCGTTGTGCGGAACCTCACGTGCACGCCTCCGCCCGCAAACGTCAGCCGTGAATTTTGCCCATCATGCGTGCCCAATTCTCCGAGGTAAGTCCCTTCTAGGCCGATCTCGTGTAGGAACATCGTGAACGACCCCTGAAATCCGTTCAAACTCTGCCCAAAGGCTTGGAATTGTGTCCAGGAATAGTCGAAATTCGCCTGGAACATCGTTGCCCCTTCATAGTTGTCCGTCGGCCCATAGAGGGTCGGGTTTTGCTGGGTGGACTCCTGTGGCTGCACACCCAGGATTGCGGGCGCCAGGCTCACCGAATCGGTAGCCAGCGCCGAGGTCGCTGGGTGAATTTGCGCTGACGCTAGACCGGGAACAACGAACAACCCCAGCGCCGCCAACAGCAGGGATATGGATCTTCGCACGACTACCTCCTTCGAATTTGCGGGGCCGCCTAAAGGGACAGGCCTATATTTTGGACCGCTTCCCCGCTCAAACGCTACGACAATTTAATCCCCCGCCACCCATCCCTAAGCCACCTCTCCGCTCCATCTCCTTCGCTCAATCTTGCGACACCGCTCGTCCTCCTCGCCTCCTCCCTGTTTCACCCCTCTCCCCTCGCCTTTTTCTTCGCTCCGTCGCCTCGTACCCACTGAACTACTACTCCGGTAATTAGTAGTGGTAGGGTAGGGAGGAGAGTGAGGCGAGGGCTTGTGGGGGATTCGCGAAGAGGGCGGGGGGTCGGAGGGAATTCTTGTAGCCGGGAAAGATCGGGGGAATAACGAGGTGGAAGACGCGGCGTGAAATGGGAGATGGCAGGGACCGTGTTAAGTGTAGAGGGGATTGAAGGAGGCGTAGCAGTGGAATTGGCGGGTCAGGGCAAGTGGGATTGCGGTCGGAACGCAGCACGCGGAACGAGCCCGGGACCGGGCAATGAAGAAGTCGATGTAGTTCTCGGACGGGGCTCCTTGTCAAAGCTGGGCAAAAGGCGCGAGTCAAAAGTCCGATCGCGTCAAAGGTGATGCACAAGGCGAAGAGTGGGCAGCGCAGAAACGGCAAGAGGGCCGGGATGGGAAAGCAGGTCGGCGTGGGAATGGGTCAGGTGGCGAAGGCTAAGGAGATCGGTTGGCCGGGAAGAAATGGCATTGCCTCCAACAGCCGCGAGTCAGGCAGATAAGTGGAGCGTGGGGCCTGGATGGTGAGCGGCCGATGCCGGAGTAGAGAGTAGGCGTGCAGAGCGGGTTTAAAAACGGGGACTCGGAACGGCACGGCGGGAAGTCGGAGTCGGCGCGCCGGGCGGCTCGGCAGGGTGGGCGATTGGCGATCTGCGAGGATGACGTGAGCCACTTCCGCTTCCGTTTGGGCACGGGTGAGGTCAGTTGCGAGTTCGACGAGTTTGCGAAGTAGGTGGGCGGCTTCGTCAAGACGACGCATTTCGAAGCTCTGCAGCGATTCCAAGGAGCAAGTCATGAGGAAGTGCAGACTGGCTGGGAAGTCTTTCATCGAACTACCTCCGATGGGGTCCATGGCAGGTGCGACGGCGACGACGGGTCGGTACTATAACTACATAGTAACATTATAAAATAGTACCACAGCGCATTTAGCGCGAGTTAATACGCAAAAGTTTGCCAATTTTTGCGAACGCTACGGGTGTGTATGGGAGGTTCCTTCTGTAAGTACAGCAGTTTCATCACGCTTATGGCTTTTCCAGAACGACACTCAATTCAAGGAGGAACCGGATGGCTAGCGACCATGTGGAAGCTGTGATCGATATTAACGTCCCAACAGACGTCGAAACGCTAATGCCTGAGTCTGAACGTGTCGAGGCCGACGTTCAAGAACTCAGGCCGACGGCACGGGCCGTTTACCAGAGGAGATGGCGGGCCAACTCTGAGCATCGCGAGGCAGAACGCAAGAAGTCAGAGAAAGCAAGAGCGATGCGTAGGTACCGCGAATCCCTGGGTGAGGCGTTGCCGACCGCGCAGCGCGTGGGCAAGTGCTCGTTTTGTCGACATCGGACGCCAAAGTTCAAGGTGCAGCGATTGCGGCCAACCGAGGCCGGCTTCGAGGTTATAGAGATGCCTTATTGCGGCGAGTGCTGAACCGGAGGCTGACAATGAGAGCTTGCCGATTACTACGGGAGCTAACTTTTGGCGCAGTGCCGCCGCGGGGATGGGGAATGGCGTGGTATGAGCCGCAGCGGCGAGTAAAGGTATACGCGCCAATACCAATGCACCGGGTCGCACGATGGATAAGGGAGACGTCATGGAGGCTCCAAATCGCCGTGAATGCGCCGTGTCGAGAGAGACAGGAAAGCTGGGATCTGCAGCGGCGAATGCGTGAGAGCCAAACGCTGGCGCAGGAATATGCGCGGGGATATTTGGCGGGTTGGCGTGAATGCCGCGAAGCGTGCTTGGAGGCTGCGCAGGGTGGCGGCGATGGCCGGGCGATCGACCTGTCGAATGTAAGGAGCGTTGAGGCGGTTGCCGAAGATCTCGGCGCGGATCACGAGCTCTTTGGGGATCCAGCAATATTTGTGCGGGAAGAAATTTTCGAGTGAGTGGTAGCAGTAAGGAATTTTCGCGGAGGCGCGGTGAGAGTTCAAAATGTCTTTGACGTTTGCCTAGCACAATCCCGGCGACTGCGATCGTCGACCGGAAAAAGCATCGCGGCGGTGGATTTGAAAAAACCATCGAAGGGTTATCTGTGGAGGCCGGAGCCATCGCGTGCTGTTGAATATGTGGCGGATTTTGAGAAGGCCGCAGCAAGGGCATTGCGCGCACCCGAATGGAAAGGAAGGCGAAAAGTTTTTCGAATCTACTTTTGGCGTGGGATCGATTATCGGCGAGCGGCGATGCTGGTGGGTGTTTCGAATGGGACATTTGATTATTGGATCAAAGATGTGAAGAAGGCCGTGGGACACGAGTGCATGAGGGTGGGATTGTATCCGCCGGCGCGTTACTTTCAGGCGCGCACGGCCTAAGTGGCTTGGCCTGGGGCCGGCAAGTTGTAGAGCTGCGAGAGTGGAATGGGTTTATTGGTTGCAGGGATTTGTTTGGAGACGACGCGGCGGCCTATTCTAAAGACGCGGTACGCCCGGGCGTTCTTATTCGAGCGAATCACGCGGCAGAAACGACCATCGGTGAATTCGATCGCACAGTTATTTTCGATTGCGATTCCGATGCCACCTGCCGTTTGAATCAGATCTCGGAAGGCTCTTCTTCGCGGAACGTTGCGGGTGCGGCCGCTGTAGTGCGGGCAATGTATTCCTTTGATAAGACCGAGCCCGGCGACGTTGATGTATTTCCATGACGCGGATTGTAGAAGGATAAGGAATCGGAGTGGCCCGAGTCGAACCAGCAAATTGAGCCTGCGCTGATGCCAGAAAGAACCGTGCCGCGGAGATATGCGGATTTTAGCAGTTTGTCGACGCCCAGGCGGCGCCAGATGCGCATCATCTGAAGCGTGTTACCACCGCCGACGTAGATGGCGTCGGCTAGAAAGGATTTTGTGGCGAATTCGCAGAGCTAAGGGGCGTTCGGCGATCAACAAGAGCGTGTCGACTTTGCATTTGAAAAATTTGCCGAAGTAATCGCGAACACGCGTGCAATATCTTTCCGAATCCGAACTGGCCGTTGGAATAAAAAGAAGGCGTGGTCGCTTCTTGCGCGAAAGGCGGATGATTTCACGATCAATCGCCAGTGTACCGCGTGTTCTGATTTCGCCGCCGCCGATGGCAACGACTGTCATAGATTTGTGTTTCGACACGCAGCCATGATAGCGGATTTAGATTATCGGCACGAACACCACCGGATTCGCGAATTGCGCGGCGGATTGACAATTGAAGTTTAGCAATTAGACTCCCTCCTGACTCACCGTGAACTCCACGGATCACGCGATCAAACTCAAATAGGGAGTGAAAAGAATATGAAGAAGCTCGGAGGAGGAGTGTTATTGATCTTGCTGTGCGCCGGGTTGATCTGGGCGCAGACTGAAAAGAAAGCCGGCACAAAGGGTTCAGGTACAACGGTGGAGGCGATGAAGCAACTGGAGCGCGATTGGACAGCAGCATCGAAGACGGGTGACGCGGACAAACTCGACGCGATCATTGCAGATGATTGGCGAGACATCCCCGCAGATGGAAAGATACTTTCCAAAAAGGCGTACATCGAGGCTTACAAGTCAGGTAAATCGAAGATCGAGACCTTCGATTTTGGTTCGATGGATGTGAAGGTAGTAGGAAGTGTGGCAATTGTACAGGGGAGCGACACGGAAAAGAGCTCAGATGAGGGCAAGGATACCAGCGGCAAATATGTGTGGATGGATGTGTTTGTGAATCGCGGGGGAAAGTGGCTGGCCTTGCGGTCGGAGAGTGCGATGCTGAAATAAGCAATGGATGAGCTTGTAGGAAAGCTCGAGAAAAACTGAATTAGTTCGATGAAAAAGGGCCGGGCGCTTAACCAGCGCTCGGCCCTTTTTTTTGTTTTGTGGCACTTTTGCGCGTGAAGTGTCAATTGCCCGCGGATATAGAGTCCGGTGCTGAGGCCGAAGCAAGGACCCATTGGGCGATGCGCGGATCGGGGAGGAGAGGCTTGGGCGAGAGAATGTGTTCGACGCCATCGAGGCGCTCGCGCAGGCCGTTTTCAATTCCTCCGTAGGAGAGCAGCAGCGGGACAACAACGACGTGGTAACCCTGATTGTCGGCCTCCTGAACTTTTTTGCGCAGCTCAACGGTGGCGGCGTCCCGTACCTTTGAATCGGCATCATCGCGTAAGGTGGCGCATTCAATGCGGGCGTAATGCTGGCGCGCAGCGATTTGCGATGCGAGTGAGCGCATGTCTGCGAGCCATTTCGCATTTTCAGCATCTTCGTTGGGGCCGTGAGCGACGAGTATCAGGACATCACGAGATGGATTCTTGGCAATGGCTGCGGCGCGGTCGCTCAAGATCTCGGCCACGACGGCATGATGGTCGAGCGCGGAGGTCATGCGAATGGGTACGGAGGACTGCACGGGTGGGGGAACAGGCGCGGAACTATGCGCGTGGTGGGCATGGTCTGTTTCTGATGGAACCGATTTTGCTGAGGAAGAGGATCCATCAGCGGGCATGTCCTCGTCCGTTTCAGCAGTGGGTAATTTGGCAGAGGTCATGGAGGAATAGTCCATGACGTGGTTGGCGCGGTCGATAGCGTCTTGGTCGACTGGGTCGGGCGGAGGATTATTGGGATCGGTCGATCCGGAGTTAGGAGCAAGCATGCCGGACTTGTTCTTTCCACTGGGGCCGTTCGGATTCGACGTGGAGGAGGGCGGCGGCATGGCGGATATTGACGGTTCGGAATTTTGCGTTGCTGACGAGGGCATCGCGCTCGGTGTGTGCGCGTTGTGAGCGGCAGATGACAAGCCTTTCATGTCCGGCATGGAGTCGATGAGATCGGCGAAGCCTTTGGGTGCATCGGGGCAAAGGCCGAGGAGATATTTGGTCGAGTCGATAACGATGCTGTGCGAGGAAACGAAGAGAGGCACGGCAACGAGTTGCTTCACGCCACGTGCCACGAGTTTATCGATACCCTCCTGCAGGCTTTCGCGATCGGCCATGCCGAAAGCGACTTCCGTTGGCATGGTTTTGTTGGTTTCAGCGGCCACGGCAAGAACGGTTTGATTCCAGTCGGGCTTGCCGCCGTGGGCCATAAGAAGGATCCCGATGGTCGAATTTGGACTGGGGGTATTGGGCGCGGGCGAGGATTGTACGGAAGCGCCTTGAGGTTCCTGGGCGAACAGCGCAGAGGGCGGACAAGCTGCGAAAAATGCGAGGACAGAAATCCAGATCAAAGGCCGAGCAAAATAAAACGTCATCAATTTAGCTCCGGGATGTAAATAAGAAATCATTCTTGGCGCCGCGGAAATTCGTAATGCAGGCCGATTCGAAACGTGCGGCCGTAGTCTGGCCGGTCGAACGAAGGCTGAGCGAGGCTGAGCTTTTTGTCACGGCTGTCATTGAAGTTATCGACCGAACCAAAAATCTGGAATCCTGCTCGCAGGGACTTCGAAATATAAGTGTTCCAAATTTGATACCCGTAGGCATGGTCCTGGAGTATGGTGCCACCCGTTTCGCCATTGGGCCATCCGCTGAAGAAAGTGCCGCGAATATTGGCCAGGAGCCCCCAGCGCGAGCGGGCGTATTCGAGCTTGATATGCCCCTGATGGCGATTTCGATAGGGAAGCCAAGTGTGAGCAACGGGATCGACCGCTTCGAGATAAGTGTATGCGCCGGAGAAGGCGAGTGAGGGCGAGAGGGCGACGCGGCCGTCCACGTCGAAGCCCTGGGTATAGGCGCGATCGACATTCAAATTAATGAACGTGAAAAGTGCGGCGCCGGTTGCATCGTAGTCAAAACTGGATGACACACCATATTTCGCGAGCAGATTTTGGAGAGCGGCGCCCGCACAATCCTGACCGGCAGTTTCATCGCAGACCAGGACATCGTTGATCAAGTTGCGGAGATTGTTGCGGAATAAATTGAGGGAAAGCTGGTAGCGGCGGGAAGTGAAGGAACCGCCAAAGGAATAACTCTGGCTGGTTTCGGGAATCAGCGTGGGATTCCCGATGACCTGGTAGCCGAACTCAAGATGAAGCAGGTGGTAATAAAGATCGCCGAGATTAGGGGCTCGAAACCCCTCGCCAAAAGCGGCGCGAACAGTGAAGTGGTCATTGAGGCGATACACCGCGCCAACTTTGGGAACCGCGTGATTGCCATAGGCCGAGTTGTTCTGGTAGCGCACGCCCAAAGTGAGCAGCAAGTTATTGCGGAGTAGTTGGACGCGATCCTGAGCCCAAACATCATTGGTTGTGAGGTGTTGGCCCGCGTCACCGCCGACGATGCGATTGTCGCCGCGGTATTCGTCGCGCGCAAATTCGTAGCCTGCCTGAATGAATTGGCGATGACCCCATCGCTGGCCGAGAGTGGTGTCAGCTCGGCGATAGACCTCAGTGAGATTCCCCAGGTCGAAGGGATTGCCTTCACCGGCGGAATTGAGCAAGCGGCTGGCGGAGTCTTCATTGTATATGGAGGTGTAAGCGCGGGCCTGGAGCGTGGTGGTGGAGGTAGGGAGAAAATCGCCGACGACCGCGTAGGTTTGCGTGCTGTCATTCGAGCGGAGCGCAGTTGGTGAGGTGATGAAATTTGCCGGATCGTTGGGGTCTGTGAGAAATGTCAGGCCCAGGCCATGATCGTGATTCTGGTAAGCGCTGGAAGTGAAGCCTAGTGAGGCGCGGGGGTTGAACGTGTAGCGGAGCTTGAGCAAAACGTCCTGACGGTTCTCGTCGGGACCGACAGTTGAGGGATCGTTGGGCAGAAGGGAATAAGAATCTTCCTGGTGGCGCTCCAGATCTAGGTAACCGGAGAGATTGTGCCACTGGCCTCCAATTCCGAGACGGGTATCGAACTGGGAGAGAGAGCCACCGGACATGGTTGCGTCGATGTTGAGAGGCGCAGAGGGTTCGCGAGTGACAAGATTGATGACCCCGCCGAGGGCGTCGGTGCCGTAGAGCGCGGAAGCGGCGCCCTTGACCACTTCGACGTGATCGAGGCGTCCTACATCCTGCTGATTGAGATCGATGTAGCCTTCAGTGATGCCACGCGCACCCGCGACGGGCAGGCCGTCAATCAAGACCGCGGTTTCTTTGGAATCGATGCCGTCGATCTGTTCGCCACCGGTAATCCCGACGCCAAAAGACTGGGCGCGAGTGACCACACCAGGAACTTCGCTCAGAACGTCGCCGACGCGTTCGTAGCCCGTGTGCTGAATTTCCTGACTGCTGATGGAAAGCACTTTCGTGGGAGCTTCGTCCTGAGTTTCCTCGACGCGCGAAGCGGAAACTACGATTTGCTGTTGGGCGGCGGTGATCGACAGATGCAAATCGCCGACGTTGAGCTCCTGGCCAGCGGCGATTTCGATACGCTGCGGTGAGAGTGACAGGGAATCGGAAGAGGCGGTAAGGAAGTAGGCCCCGGCCGGCAGGTTGGTCAGCTCGAATGTGCCATCCTGGGCCGATTCAGTATTAAAAGCGGCGCCGGAAAGAATGCTGCGCGCGGCAATTTGTGCGTGAGCTACAGGCAGGCCCGAAGGATCGAAGACGCGGCCGCGGAGTTGCGCGACGTGATCGTGAACAGCCGTCGTGGCGCGCTGGGCCGGGCTTTGGGCCAATAGATTTGGAGAAAACATAAGCGCAGATACGAACACAATTAGATTCAATGCGTACACGAACGGTACTGGTCTGCCCACGGTAGCCCTTTCTTGAAAAGTAGGCAGACGACTTCTATACTGCGCAGCGGTCGTCAGCCTTCTCGGGTTGTCGACATCAATCCCCACGGCCCTCGGTCAAAGGAAGCCGTGGGGATTTTGTGTTTCGCGGCGTAGTTTCGCAGGTGCCGCTTTGCCTTCTATATGCGACTCGGTCGCATATTAAGTAGCAGGAAATACGACAATTTAATCCGCATTGCGACTCTAGTTGCAACTCTGTATCAACTAGCTGGCGCATTGAAACTTATTTGAAAACAGAGGTCAAGCAGAAAGGGATTAAATTCGGGTAAATGCGGTGTGAATTGCGTCGAGGACGACTTGAGTGGGAGAGCGAGATGGCTTCGTCCAGCCCGCCGATGGCGCGACGAAGTGCGAACAGCGATCTGCGAGCGCGATGTGTTCGCGAAAATGAGGCAGGGGCACCGCAACGCGTGACCTGCCTCGTGAAAATCTGTTTGCGGCTGCTTTTACCGCTTGAAGAGAGATTTAAGTGACGAGAAGCCGGAGCGTGAGTCTTTCTTCTGGTTCGCCTCGGCTGGCTCGGGCGCGGCAGTGCAGTCATAGCGCCCCGAGTCGCGCATGGTCTTCTCGTTGATGGCTTCGTTGCAGAGCTCCTTGAATTCCGAGCGGGGCGAAGGAGAAGAAGGCTTCATAGAATTCTGCTGGGAACGAACTACCTGCGGTCCGCGTACTTTCTTCGCCGAAGGCGCGTGTTTATCGTCCGCGCGCTTTAGCGGAGCGAGCAGGCGGACCATGTGACCTAGTTTTTCCTGTTTGAATGGCTTGGCCATGCAGATGATCGCGCCGGCGCGATGAGCGTTAGCGTAATCGCTGGGATATGCGGAGCGGGTGATCAGAATGACCGGAACGCGATTGAGGCGGCGTTCGCTCTTGATGTGGGCGCAGAGGTCCAGACCGGGCATGCCTTCGCCTTCGATTTCCGCGACAACCAGCGCAGGTACATGATTGGAGAGAATCTCACGCGCGCTGCTGTGGCCCCCCACTCCCACTACTTTGTAGCCCTCGTTGATTAGGTACGAGCACATGGTTTGGCGGGCGCGTTCGTCGGGTTCGACTACCAAAACGCCGGCCGAGGCGTATTCCTTTTGCGGAAGCGATTCAAGAGGCATTGACGGCCGCGCGGCAGCTTCGTGTTGTCTCGCTCCAGTTTCCTGGGAAACCTCGTCCGAAATTTCGGCCGCAGCCTCGAAACTCACGGCAACTTGGGTAGATCCGTCTGGACACTCCACCATGCGGACTACATGCGCGATCTGTTCGGCGTGCACTTCACCCGGCACGTTGCTATAGGGGAAAACGATGGCGACCTTTTCGCCGCGAACGTAAGCGCCGGAAGAGGTGGTGAAGCGAATGCCGTTGCGTGAAACGTCAAATGTGGAGGTGACTTCGCTGGCTGCTTCGCCGGTGGAATTCACCGGGCGTATGCGGACCGGCGCGGAAACCTTTACGCGGCTGCGGTGACGCCGCTCGCTGCTCCGGTTGCGCGACTCACTGGCGTAGGCCAAACCGTTCGTTTCGGCGGGGTTTGCCGGGTGCATGGCCGCAACGCTTTCCTTATGCTTCGCTGCGTAGGGCGAATTGTCGGCATGGGCCTCGCTAGTGTGGCCATTGCCGTTGGCTCCGTGGTGACCGTTCCCGTGATGGCCATTTCCGTTATGGCTGTGGGAGTTGGGCTTATGCATGTCGTATATCCCCCTCGCTAAGGTGCAGCGTTTCTGTCTTTTCTGCGCGCTTGCAGATTCGTAAATGCTGGCCTATTGGCCGGGCAGTTTTGTGACGCTCTTGTGCCGTGGATGAAGATTAGCCGGGGGATACGTGGAACGCTTTAGGTTGGAGGTAACATTCGTACGGTACTTGCGAGGGGTCCGTTTTTAGTACGAAGGTACTGGCAACCTGCTGAGGCTGATCGACCGGGACAGTTGAGTACGATGTCCGGTCGTCTTCATTTTTTAAATCGAGCGAGGGATGGATGACCACGAAAATCGGGACGCGGCCAACGATCGGCACTCAAATCAAGCACGTTGTAACCGCAGCGACCAGCAATATAAGCAACGTCATCAATACGCAAAAATCTAAAAAGAAGAAATCTTTTATTCGTGAGCACTCGTTGAGCGTGGCATCAGCCGTGATTGTGCTTACCTGGATCGTGCTGTACATTTTTTCCGATCCCAATACGCATTTTGGCTCGTTTTTTGGGAATGCCATCGCGGATTGGTCGGGCGTTTTGGTGACTGTGCTGGCGACCAAGTGCTTCTATGAAAAGGGATCGGCAGAGAGCCGAAAAGTCCCGCGGACGTTGCTCGCACCGATTGCTGAAGCGCTGCGGGACCATTCGCTGACAATTTTTCTGGTGATTACAGGAATCGGGTGGGTGGTCTTATTCGCAAAGATGAGCGCCACAGGGAAGTGGGGGCAAGTAGTAGGTAATATTGTTTCGGAATGGACTCAGATTTTTGGATTGGTGATCATGACCAAGCGGCTGATCGAAAAGCATTCGAAGGAAAGCCAGAACTGAGGATGAGCCGAACCATGGAAAAAAAGAAGAGCAGGGCGAAGCATGTGGGTAAGAGAGCTGGCAGAGTGGCAAAGCTTACAGCAATCAAACCATTAGGTGATCCCGAAAAGCAGGTCAGCCGTTTCATCGCAAAGTTCGATCAAAAGAATCAAAAGCTAATCCGCGAAGTGCGCAAGGCGTTGCAGAAACGGTTTCCCACAGCGAATGAACTGGTGTGGGACAACTACAACTTCTTCGTTATTGGTTATAGCGCGACGGAGCGGCCGTCGGATTCCATCGGAGCGATGGCCGCGGCGGCTAACGGAGTAGGATTTGGATTTTATCGCGGCTCGAGCGTTCCCGATCCACACGGATTACTGGAGGGCTCGGGCGTGCAGAACCGGTTTATACGTGTGCCGGAAGTGGGAGTGTTGAAGCAGCCGGAGGTGAGGGAGTTGTTCGACGCGGCGGAGTCGCAGTTGAGAGTGCCGATGAGGGAGGGCGGGAAGGGAAGGTTGATTATACGGTCGGTGTCGGCGAAGCAGAGGCCGCGCAGGTAGCGCGGAGGAGGCGGATGCCGAGGGAGCCGTGGTGGAAGGCGGCGGTGCAGCGCGTGGGGTCGATGGGGACGGATAGGTGGATAGAGGCGAAGGCGCAGGGGGAGGGAGGGTGGTGGAGTGAGGGGAGATCGCGGGCGAGGATGACGAGGGAGTGTGTGTCGATGCCGAGGAGGGGGCGTTCGGCGTAGAAGACGGGGAGAAAAGCGTGGAGGGTGAGGGTGAGGGGGGTGAGGCGGAGGGTGTAGGGGACGGGGAGGAGGAGGTCGTGTTCGCAGAAGGGGGAGGGTGCGGAGGAGGGGGAGTTTAAGAGAAAAGTACTAGTGTTGTTTGGAGCACTGTCCGGGAGTTCAGGGTGGGCGTCGGCGATGGCTGTGGCCGCGGCGAGGGCGGTGGCGGAGTTTTCGCGGTAGGTCGCGTTGGAGCGAGCGTTGGAGGCGGGGCGAGGAGTTGAGGCGCCGCGAGTGATTTCGCGAGCGGCTTCGATGTAAGCACGATAGCGGACGAGTTGGTCGTAAGCGGCGGTGAGGACGTCGGCGGGATCGAGAATGGGAAGAGCGATCGGTTCTGAGGGCATGCGGGGTGTCCCGAGATGAAACATTCGGACGCGCGAAGGGGCTTTCGCGCGGCGCGAATGTCGAGGAAAGAGTTATCGGCGGGAAATGGGAATTTATTAGGCGAGGCGATGAGGAAGATTGTCGGGCATCGGTGGTCGAAATTATCGCTGGGGATTACGGGAGTGAATGTGATTTGCGCGTTCGTGGTGGCGTATTTGTTTCGAGCAAAGGGAGGTGTAATTTTGGCGGAGCATGCGGCGGAGGCGGCGCTTTATGGGAGAGTGTCAATTTTTTTGGCGGTGATGGGATCTATGGCGGGGGTTGTTGGAATGGCTGTTGAGGAGCCGCAAAGGCTGGCGGGTTTGGCAGTGGTGTTGAGTGTGCTGAGTTTCTTCCTGGTTTTGTGAGGGGTGAGAAGTAGTACCGTGTTTTTCGGTCTTTCAAAACAACTGCAAAAGCGGGCGAATTGAAATAAGATGCGCGGGATATGGGAGAAACGCTGCAGGGGCGAAGTGTTTCGCACTACAAGATTTTAGAGAAGCTGGGTGGGGGCGGGATGGGCGTGGTGTACAAGGCCCAGGACACCCGGCTGAATCGATTTGTTGCACTAAAGTTCCTACCTGAAGATGTGGCGCACGACGAGCAAGCGCTGGCGCGGTTTAAGCGCGAGGCGCAGGCGGCGTCGGCGCTGAACCATCCGAACATTTGCACGATACACGATATAGGTGAAGAGGGCGGGCGCGCGTTTATTGCGATGGAATTTTTGGATGGGCAGACGCTAAAGCACCGAATCGCCGGCAGGCCGATCGAGTTGGAAGTTTTGCTCGATTTGGCGATTGAGATGGCGGATGCACTGGATGCCGCGCATGGAAGCGGAATTGTTCACAGGGATATTAAGCCGGCGAATATTTTTGTGACCACGCGAGGGCACGCGAAGGTTTTGGATTTTGGGTTGGCCAAGGTGGAGGAGGATGCGAGGCGAGGAAACGGCGACGCCACAATGACGGGGGCGACCGCGGTGACGATAGGAGTCGAGCCGCGGGATTTGACGAGTCCGGGGACGACGGTAGGAACGGTGGCGTATATGTCGCCGGAGCAGCTGGCGGCGAAGGATTTGGATGCTCGGACGGATTTATTTTCGTTTGGCGCGGTGCTGTATGAAATGGCGACTGGGGCGCTGCCGTTTCGCGGGGACAGCTCGGCAATGGTGACGGACGCGATTTTGCACCGGCAGCCGGCGCCGGTGCTGCGAGTGAATCCAGATGCTCCGCCGAAATTGGAAGACATTATTAATAGGGCGCTGGAGAAGGACCGGACGCTGCGATTTCAAAATGCGGCGGACATGCGGTCGGAGTTGAGGAGGCTGAAGAGGGATACGGATTCGGGGCGGTCGGGAGTGGTGGAAGTTGAGAGCTAGGAGCGGCCGGCGGAGGCGGCGGTTCGGGCTTTGGTGGAGTGAGCGGGGGCGTGGGTGCGGCGGGTGGCGCGGGGCGAGGTTCGTCGGGTCCGCTAACAACTCAGGCGGCGAGCGGAATGGGCGCGGGGGCTTTGGAGGGGTCGGGCAGTTCGAGCACGGTGATTGTGGAGGCAGCGAAGAAGCACAAGATTGGAGTGAGCGCGGGACTGTTGGTTGCGTTGGCGGTGATCGCGGCGGCGGGATATGGGATTTATGCGCTGGTGTCGAGGAACGGGCCGAAGCCTTTTGAGAATTATTCGGTGATGCAGCTCACTAAGAATGGGAAGACCATCGTGGCGGCGATTTCGCCGGATGGTCGGTACCTGCTGAGTGTGATAAATGATGGAGGAAAGCGGAGTCTGTGGCTGCTTAACATCCCCACGAACAGTGATACGCAGGTGGTAGCGCCGACCGACTTCAGCATTCGCACTCCCGTGTTTTCCCCTGACGGTAATTTCATCTATTTTCGGAGGGCCATAGATAAAAATGAGACGTCGTATAACCTTTACCGCGCCCCAATTCTGGGCGGCGCGCCGACGCAAATGGTGCGGGACATCGATTCCGGGGTTTCGTTTTCGCCCGATGGCAAAAGAATGGCGTATGTGCGCGATAACGACCCGGAGGTAGGCAAAACACAGACACTGATTGCCAACGCGGATGGCACGGGCGAAAAGGTGCTGACTTCGCAAGCCGGCGTCCAATCGGTAATCGGTTGGTCGCCGGATGGGAAACTGCTGGCTTCGGCGATACCGGATGAAGGTGATCCGTTTCGTCGGATTGAGTTGCAGGAAGTGCCTACTGGAAAAATAGAGGCGCTGGCCAGCGAGCACAAGCTGTTCAGTGAATTGGTGTGGAGCGCCAACGGGCGAGGCATGTTCGTGGATTACAACGACCAGATCGCGGCTAATTCGGCGGCTCAAATCGGATATTTGTCCTATCCGGGCGGCCAATTTCGAGCGATCACGAAAGACACGAACAATTATGGATCGATCTCGATCTCGTTGGATGGAAAGACATTATCGGCAGTGCAGTCTAAAGTGAGTCGAACGTTATTTTTTATGCCTGCAACGGGCTTCACGGGAGCGCCACCGGCGCCGGCTGCGGCACAAGCGAGAGAGGCGTTCTTGTTCCATTGGGCGTCAAACGGCGACGTTTTCTTTGACAACGAGGACAGCATTCTGCGAATTGCTGCGGACGGGAGCAAGCAGACGACAATCCTAAGCGACCCGGCGTCGAGAATGGTCGATCCCGTAGAGTGTGTGGAGCGGAAGTACATTGTATTTGAGTGGGCGGGACACGCAGGCATCGATCGAATGAATGTGTGGCGGGCGGACTTGGACGGAGGAAATCCGAAACAACTCACTCATGGAACGATTGACATTGCGGGGGAGTGCTCGCCGGATCGTAAGTGGATTTACTATCAAGCATTTCCCGACCTTCACTTGATGCGAGTAGCGGCGAGCGGCGGGGAGGGGGAGAGAGTGCCCGGCTCAATTGTGCCCAATGCCATTGGTGCGGCTGCGGGATTTGATTTTTCACGGGACGGAAAGACTTTGGTGTTTGTGGATTCGAAGTTGACAGCGACGGAAAGCAAGCAATACCTGGTGTTTTTGGACGTTAGTGTTGAGCCGCCGCAAAGCCGGCTGGTGGAGGCAGACCCCAGACTTGCGAGTTCGGCGGGGTATACGCCGGATGGGAAGGCTGTGGTCTATAGGATTTCTGAGAATGGAGTACAGAATTTGTGGATGCAGCCGCTGGATGGGTCGCGAGGGCGGCAGATCACGAATTTTCAAAAGGATGCGATTCAGCATTTTGAGTTTTCGCCGGATGGTAAGACGTTGGGAGTATTGATGGCGCATGGGGAGTCGGATGTGGTGTTGTTTAAGGATGAGGGAGAGAAGTAGGGAGACGGTAAGCGAGGGTGAGCGGTATGCGTTGGGATTGTCAGAGAAAAGCAACTGCGGTCTGCAGATAAGGTTTTGACGTATTCCTCGCCCACCCTTAAAACCGAAGGGTGGGGTCCCCCAAAACAACTGTAAAGAGCCGGCCACGCAGAAGCGTGCGTATAGGGCTACCCCAGGGGGGTTGGGAGCATCACATGGGGGATGACCCGTGAACGAATGGTGTGCGTGTTAGCGTTGATGATTGGCGCGGTGGGGTGTGGGGGAAGTGGGAGTTCGAGTTCGAGCACGCCGCCACCACCACCGCCCCCGGCGTTTTCGACGAAGATCAAGCACGTGGTGGTGATCTTTCAGGAGAATCGCACGCCGGACAATTTGTTTCACGGATTGCCAAACGCGGACATTGCGAACAGCGGAGTGGATTCGGCAGGAAATACGGTGGAGCTTCGGCCAATCGCGCTCGCAAACACTTACGATTTGAGCCACGAGCACAGTGCGTTTGTGGAGATGTACGACCACGGGCGGATGGATGGAGCGAACCTGATTAAAGTGGATTGCGCGAAGGGCGTGAATTGCCATGCGCCCGTAGATCCGCAGTTTATGTACGTGGACCCGGACGACGTGCAGCCGTATTTCAATTTGGCGGAGAAGTACACGTTCGGCGACCGAATGTTCCAAACGAACCAGGGGCCGAGTTTTCCGGCGCACCAATTCATTATTGCGGGCACGTCGGCACCGACGGCAACGAGCGATTTATTTGCGGCGGAGAATCCGGTTTATCCTGCGGGTACGCCAGCGAATCCGGACTCGGGATGCACGGCGCCAACGGGGACGCTGGTTGCGTTGATCGATACGCAAGGAATGGAGTCGTCTAGCATATATCCGTGCTTTGAGCATTCGACGCTGATGGATTTGCTGGACGCGAAGATGGTGAACTGGAGGTATTACACGCTGGGAGGCGGGTCGATATGGACAGGGCCGACGGCGATTCAGCATTTAAGGTTCGGCGGGGACTGGGCGAAGGTGATTGTGCCGCAGACGAAAGTGTTGAAGGACATTGCGAATAAGGATTTGGCGCAGGTGTCGTGGGTGATTCCGACGGGGCAGGATTCGGATCACGCGGCGGTGAATGATGGGACGGGGCCGTCGTGGGTGGCGTCGATCGTGAACGCGATTGGGAACAGCGAGTATTGGGACAATACGGCGATCATTATTACGTGGGACGACTGGGGCGGATGGTACGACCACGTTCCGCCGCCGGCGATTTATGACCAGTATGAGTATGGGTTTCGCGTGCCGTTGATTGTTGTGTCTCCATACGCGAGGCAGGGATACGTGTCGCACGTGACGCATGATTTTGGGAGCGTGCTGAAATTTATAGAGGAAGTTTTTGGGTTGCCGTCATTGGGATATGCGGATGCGCGGGCGGATGATTTGGGGGACTGCTTTAATTTGATGCAGGCGCCGGTGGTGTTTCAGAGTGTGCCGGCGAAGGTGGCCGGGGATTTTTTTATGAATGATAAGAGGGCGCCTACGGACCCGGATGATGATTGAGGGGCGTTACTCGGAAAAACCAAAACGCCGCGCGGGTGAATTGGACGTTCCCTCACCCACCCGGTCCAGTTTTATGTTGCACCCTAAAGGGTGCGGGCGGCGTGTGAGGCACCCGCAGAAACTTCTAAGGCAACGACGAAGTAGAGCCAGGATTGATGGTTCCCTCGCCCACGCGCAACAACGGCGTGTGGGGCACCCGCAGACACACCTGAACCAACTTCAAAGGCAAAAGCAAAACCAGACGACGTAGCGGCGGACCCAGGTGATCGGGTGTAAATCCCCACGGGCAAAGGCGGCCCATGGGGCACCCAGAAAAGGCCAAAGCAAAAGCAAAGGCTACTGGGAGGGCAGGGAGCGGAGGTAGGCGATGATGGCGGAGGCGTCGGCGTGATTGAGATGGTAGACGTGCATGGGAGGCTGGATGGTGCGGCCGTTGACGCCGATGCCTTTTTCGAGAACGAAGGTCATTTGATCGTCGGTGTAGGAGGCGAGGCCGGCGAGCTTGGGCGCGTTTTCAGACCAATTGCCCATCGGGTGGACGGGCTGAATCCAGATGGGACCGCCTTGGAGATGCGCGGTGCGGTCGGGGATGCCGTCGTCGCCGACGGGATCGTGGCATTCCCAGCAGCGAGCGACTTCCTCTTCGACGTAGCGGCCGCGGTCGACGTCGGAGGACGTGGAGGCGCCGGACTTGGCTTGTTTGGCGGGAGGTTTGGGCGCGTTTTGGCGCGCGGGCGAAGAGGCGGCGAGCATAACGGCGGCGCTGAGGACGACGAGCGAAGCGAAAATGGAAAGCTGGCGATTATTTCGAAATCGAAAATGCATCTTTTGAGGCTCCATCTTTTGTGACTCCGAGTGACGGCAAATTTATGCGCAACTATCGTGGCACAAAGTGTGGCGAATTGTAACGGGTCAGGAGGGAAATGGGCGGCGAGTGGGCGGCGAGTTGCGAGCGCTCGTGAGTGAAGCGGGCTGAGTTTTAGTGGCAGATAGCGTTGCCAGTGTAGACACAGGAAATAGGCAACGAAGGTATCAGAGGGGAGAAAACTGGTAGGTTGAGGTTATGGCCACGCATTCGCCGACGGATAAGCGTTCGGAAAAAAGGCGCCGGAGCCAGCGGGTGAAGGTGCGTATTCCGGTGGTGGTGCGCACGCAGACCGCGGATAAGCGGCCAGTGGCGGAGAACTCCGAGGCACTGGTGGTGAATGCGCATGGCGCGCTGATTTTGCTGGCCACAGCGGTGCAGGTCGATCAGTTTATTCTGCTGACCAATGCAAAGACGGGCAGGGAACTGCTGTGCCGGGTGGCGACATTGGGCACGACGTTGATGGGCAAGACGGAAGTGGCGATCGATTTCATTAAGCCGGATCCGGGTTTTTGGGATATTCCGAGCCCGCCGGAGGATTGGAAAGCGAGTAAGAAATTGCCGGCGGGAGCAAGGATTGGAGTTTTGAATCCGAAAAGGGCGTAAGGATTAGAAAAGAACTACGTGGTTGGGACCCCGAAGCTTGAGTGTAAATCCCCACGGGCGTCTAAAGATCCGCGCGCCTAAAGGGCGCGCAGACGCCCATGGGGCACCCGCAGAAAAACCTACAACAGCGCCTAAATCAACACCTGAAACATAATCCACTGCAAAACAGAGCTAGATAGAGTTTTTGTCATCACGTTTGCCGTACCAGGTGATGTGGGAGTCGACGACGACGGCGAAGTAGCGCTGCGCTTCGAGGAATTGCATTACATCTTTGCCCTTGCGGGCGAGCTGTGCCCAGCGAGAGGCGGTGTTGGGATTTTGTTCGAGACCGCGGAGGCGGCGGCCTTCGAATTCGAAATCAACCTGGCGGAGTTTGTAGCGGGAGGTTTTGAGAACTTTGAATTGTGCGCCGTCGAGGTGGACGGTGGGAGAGCCGTCGACGAGGGATTGGCGGAAGACCTCGAGGATGGCTTGTTCGAGGGTCATAGGGGAGATTGTAGACGACAGGTAGGAGCGGCGGTGCGTGAAAGTGAGTAGAGCAGATCCCTCACGCGCTCTTGCGCGCCGACACGGCGCGCAAGAAGCGGATTTGATTTCATAACGGAGTCGGCTCCTTAGACCCCGGGTAGACTTGGAAGTGATAAGCGACCAAGAGCCCGGAGGAAGGAGCCGAGATGAAGATTATAGGCTGTGATTTCCATCCGAGCTATCAGCGTATCGAAGTGCGAGATCAAGAGACGGGAGAAGTGAGCGAGCACTCGCTGGGACACGAACGAAAGGAGGAAGTGCGGTCGTTTTATGCGGGGCTGTCTGGGCCGGTGCGGGTGGGGATGGAAGCCGGCGGGCACTCGCAGTGGTTCGAGCGGATGCTTGGTGAGTTGGGACATGAAGTGTGGATCGGAGACGCGGGGAAGATTCGCACGCAGGCCACCCGGCGGCAGAAGACGGACCGGCGAGACGCGCATCTTTTGGCCGAGTTGTTGGAAGGTGGGGAGCAGAGTTTTCCGCGGATCTGGGTGCCCAGTGCCGAAGAGCGGGATGCGCGGCAACTGCTGTTGCATCGAGCCAAGCTGGTGCGGCTGAGAGTGCAGGTGCAGAACCAGCTGCAGGCGCTGGCGCTGAATCAGGGATTGCAGCGCAAGAAGAAGTTGTGGAGTCGGGAAGGGCGCCGGGAGCTGGAAGGGTTGGTCTTGCTGCCCTGGGCCAGCCGGCGGCGACAGGAACTGCTCGAGTGGTACGACCGGTTGAAAGGTTCGATCGAGGAACTGGACCGGGAAGTGCGCGAGCAGGCTTTCGGACGAGCCGAGGCGCGACGCTTGATGACGCATCCGGGAGTTGGGCCGGTGACCGCACTGGCTTACGTGTTGAGCGTTGGGGATGTGCGACGCTTTGCGCGAGGACGGAACGTGGCCAGCTATTTCGGTCTGATTCCGAGTGAGTACAGCAGCGGAGAGCGACAGCGGCTGGGGCACATCAGCAAGCAGGGCAGTTCGTTTGTGCGTGGATTATTGGTGGAAGCGGCGCAGAGCGCGGTGCGAGGTGAGCCGCGACTGAAGCGCGAGTATCAACGATTAGCCCAGCGGCGGTGCCGGGCCTTGGCCAAGGTGGCCGTGGCCCGGAAGCTGGCGGTGAGGTTGTACTGGATGCTGCGCACGGAAGTGGACTACGCGCAGTTCATCCAGGGTTCGATGCGAGGTTCGCATGCAGGACAGCCCGAGTCATTCCGTGGTCGAAGTTGATGGACCGAAGATTTGAGTGGGCATCCTGCCTCCCTTAAGAGCAAGGGAGATCGAAGCAGTAATCATGGTCGCGCGAGGTTGGCGACGATCGAATAGATGGTTGGTGGAACCCCAGTGTTCCATCGAGTGATTCTGAAGCGGGCCTTGGTCGCATGGTAGATGGGCGGTTGGATTCGAAAAAAGAACCAAAAACGCTTTGAGGAAAAGCGTAAGGCACCACTCTGTCTTGACAACGCCGACTCCGTTATAGACGGGATGACACGCTGAGGGTTTGTCGGAGGGGGTTACGTCCAGCGCCGCGGAAAGCTTAAGGGCAACTGCAAAGCATCCTACGTGGTGAGGATCCCGGAACTTTTAAGCAGACACCTCAAAGGCCGACACAAGACTCAGTTGCGGATGAGGAGTTGGTCGGAGAGGTAGTCTTTCCAGGCTTGGGGGAAGACGTCGATTTGCTGGAGGGTCTTGACAGTGGCGGCGTCGTCGGGGGTGTAGTGCTTGGCGACGTAGAGACGATTGACCTGGCTGATGGAAATCACGCGCGGGTCTTGAGAGAGCGAAGTGATTTCGTCGCCGGCGGCAACGTCGCCTTCGCGTTCGACTTTGAGATAAAAGCCGGTGCGGCCGCTGGCGAGGAAGCGACGGATCATGTCGGGCGAATGGAATTTTATGCCGAGCTTGAAGCAGGGAATGCGTGGCTGAGTAACAATAACTTCGGCGGAGCCGAAGGCGAAGCGGTCGCCGAGGTGAACGGAATCTTCGAGGAGGCCTTCGGTGGTGAGATTTTCGCCGAAGCTAGCCATGGGAAGATCGTCGACGCCGAGTTCCGTTTTCCAAAAGGCGTAGTGTTCGATGGGATAGCAGTAGGCGGCTTTGAGCGGACCGCCGTGAACGGTGAGGTCGGCCTGGCGGTCACCGTCGAAATTGAGGCGGCCGAGAAGGATGCGGCCCTGGACGGACTGCTTGTAGATGCCGGTGGGGATGCGGCCGCCGTTCCAATCGACCATGCGCGGCTGAGCGACGGCGAGGGAAAGAACTTTCATCGGCATGGGGTTAGATTCGGGTCACGCGATTTTGACTCATGGCGCGAGCTTACTTGTGCGGAAGAAACAAGATGTCGAACCAAGGTTTCCAGGTCTTGCCGCCGTCGGTGGAAGTGACGGCGGTTTCGCGGACGCCGTTATCCTGCGGCTTCCAAATACCGCGAACGCGGCGCTCGACGCCGGGCTGGGGATGATCGGCGCCCTCGAGAGTCATCTGGCCATCCTTCCAGGCGCCTTCGATGATGAGAAGTCCGCCGCGGTTAGTGACCCAACTCTGGTGCCAAACTTTTCGTGAGGCATCGTAGATGCTGAAACTTTCGCCGTGCATGCCGTCGTTTTGCTCGTAGTCCTCGCGGATCACGCAGCCGTCCAGAATTGAATCGACGTGATTGCGAGCGGATTTGGCGTGAGTGTCGACTTCGAAAGCGTCCCAGTCACCGACCCAAAAGTCGAATTGGTGGTATTCAGGCGCGGCGCAGGCGGTGGATTTGGTTGATTGCGGCGGCGGTTGTGGCGCAGGGGCAGGTGTCGCTTGGCTGAAAAAGAAGAAGGACAGCAAAGCGGCAGAAAGCAGATTCAGAGTCGATTGCATTACCGGCCCACCCCCCAATGCGTTGGGCTCATTCTAGCGTCAGGGGCGCGTTGGGCAGCTGGGAAATATCAAAGGTAAACAAGAAGCTCAGAATCGGCGATTCTCAGATAGAATAAGCGCGGGACAGCGTTGGATTACCTGCCTGCATCCTAAGTATTGTAGTAGCCGCACCTTAGCAAAAACTTCTGTAATGAATTTTAAGAGTTACTTTCGCTATTTCACTCTGCCGCTGGCGTTGACAGCGCTGTTGATCGTGACGACTACGTTCGGCGCCGCGTGGCATTCTCACGATTCGAATACCGACCAAAATTGCCCGATCTGCCATTTCAATCACCAGCCGCTGGAAAAGCCGCTGGCGGGAATGCGACTGCCAGTATTGGCGCCGGTGGGCGTCAGCGCAACGATCGCACGGCCGACCAATCCATGTGAACCATCCATCCACAGAGTTCCCGCTCGCGCACCTCCTTCCGCATAGAGAAATCCGCTCTTTTTGACGCCTGAACGGGCGTGGCCCAGCTTTTAGGGCAATCTCCGGCGCTTGTCCATGCCTTATTTGGGGCCTCATTTGGGCGTCATCCATCCATCGCAGGGCATCTGAGGGCACCTCAGGGTAGTTCAGCCAATCCAGCATGTTGAACGAGAAGGGCTTTTCTATGCGAAAGCAACTCTTCCGCGTATTGAATGCGGGCGCAGTCCTGGGGCTAATAGCCGCGGCGGCGCTGGCGTTTGGCGCAGCGACGGCGCAAGCGCAAGATCAGGAACAGCAGAGCCCCCCGCCAACGAAAGGCCAGAACCAGACGCCCAATCCTCCACCGGTGCCGGCGAGAGGGCCGATCCGAATCACGCTGGATGAAGCTATACAGCTGGCGCTGCAGCACAACCACACGTTGCTGGCCGCGCGCAGCACCATTTTGCAAAACCAGGCGGAAGAGATTACGGCGAATTTGCGGCCGGACCCGGTGCTGCTGGCGGACACGCAGTTTTTGCCGCTTTTTCAGCCGCAGAACGCGGGGGAGAGCTATTTCGATCAAGACGCGCAGTTTGATATTGGGCTGAGCTATTTGTTCGAGCGGGGGAAGAAGCGTCAGCACCGTTTGCAGGCGGCGAAGGACACGACGGCGGTGTCGGTATCGACGGTAGCAGACAACGAGCGGACCACGGTTTTTACGGTCTCGTCGGACTTTGTGACCGTGCAGCTTGCGGAGTCGACTTTGGCGCTGGCGGACCAGGATTTGAAAAGTTTTCAAAACACCGTCGAAGTGAGCGAGATACGAGTCAAAGACGGCGACATGAGCCAAGGCGATTTTCTGAAGATCAAGCTGCAGCTTTTGCAATTTCAGACGGATTACTCGCAAGCGCAGCTTGCGCGCGTGCAGGCGCTGGCGGCGCTGCGGCAGCAGTTGGGATATGAGTCGGTGCCGGGCGATTTTGATGTGGCGGGAGAGCTGGAATACACGCCGCTACATGCCAACCGGGAAGATTTGGAGTCACTTGCGCTGAGAGGCCGGCCGGATTTGCGGGCGGCGATCCAGGGCGTGACGGCGGCGCAGAGCCAGTATGAATTGCAGAAGGCGATCGGGAAGCGGGACGTCACGCTGACGGGAGATTACAGCCACGTGTCGGGAACGAATTCGGCATCGCTATTTTTTCAGATGCCGTTGCCGATTTTCGACCGGAACCAGGGAGAAATCTTGAAGGCGCAGTACGCGATTACGCAGGCGCAAGAGAACCAGAGGCTGGCTAACGATCAAGTGTTGACGGATGTGTTGAACGCGTACGAAGGGCTAAAGGAGAACGACCAGGTGATTCAGCTTTATCAATCGGGCTATTTGGATGAAGCGAAGCAATCGCGGGACATCAGTGAATACGCCTACAAGCACGGAGCGGCGAGTTTGCTGGACTTTCTGGATTCGGAGCGCAGCTATCGAGCGGTGCAACTTGCCTATCGCCAGGCGCTGGCTGCGTATCAAACGGCGGTGGAACAGATGCGCGAGGCGGTAGGCACGAGGAATCTGCCATGAAGACGGGGACTATTTTTCGAGTGATTGCGTTGGGAGCTGCCGGAGTGTGCGTGTTGGGCATGCTGGGCGGGTGCGGAGGCGGCTCGGAGAAGGCGAGCCAGATGACTTCGTACTCGGCGAACGCAACGCCTTCGGAAAAGCCGCAATTGTTTACAGTGCCGCAGGACCAGATGGGGCACGTCCAGGTGGTGACGCTGCAGCCGGCCTCGTTTGTGCGGACGCTGCGATTTTCTGGTGCGGTAGCGTTCAACGCGTTCAAGACCACTTCGGTGATCACGCAAGTGGGGGGACCGGTAAGCCGGATTCTAGTCGTGCCGG
Organism: uncultured Acidobacteriota bacterium; assembly: GCA_963757885.1. Classification (GTDB taxonomy): domain Bacteria; phylum Acidobacteriota; class Terriglobia; order Acidiferrales; family UBA7541; genus Palsa-147. Next base: position 860,941 of record CAVWSS010000002.1, read on the forward strand.
GGCAGATGGTGAAGGAAGGGCAGCCGTTGCTGCAAGTGAGCAGCCCGGATTATTCGCAGATTCGCGCGGTGTATTTGAAGGCGCGAGACGCGGCGCGGCTGGCGGACAAGAATTATGAGCGGGCCAAGGATTTGTACGCGCATCAGGCGATCGCCGAGCGGGATTTGCAGCAAGCGGAGTCGGACAAGAATCAGGCGCACGTGGATTTGGAATCGGCGGAGCAGTCGCTGCGGATTTTGGGCGTGCCCAAGCCGGAGGGTGTGGAGGCTACGTCATTGATGGCGGAAATTCCGCTGCTGGCGCCAATCAGCGGGGAAGTGGTGGAACGGCTGGTGTCGCCGGGGCAGGTGATTCAAGCGGGAGCGACGCAGGCGTTCACGATTTCGGATACCAGCACGGTGTGGGTGATGGCGAACATTTATCAGGACGATTTGGCGGATGTGAAGGTGGGAGACGACGTGACGGCCACGACGGACGCGTTTCCGGATGTGTTTCACGGGAAGATTTCGTTCATTGGCGCGGCGCTCGATCCGAACACGCGAACGCTACAGGCGCGGATCGTGGTGGATAACAAGGGAGACAAGCTGAAGAAGGATATGTACGTGACGGTGGCGGTCACGGCGGGGACGGTGAAGAACGCGCTTACGGTTCCCGATTCGGCAGTTCTGCGGGACGAAGAAAATGAGCCGTTCGTGTACATCCTGCAGGGTACGAATGAATTTGGGCGGCGCCCTGTGCAGATTGGGTCGAGCAATAACGGGCGCACGCAGATCCGCGGCGGGCTGACCACGGGGGACAAGATAGTGGGAGACGGCAGTTTGTTTTTGCAATTCGCAAATTCGCTACAACGTTAGGGAAGTCGGGTAGGGGAGCCGGGACGGGCCTTCGATGATTCATCGCATCGTTCAATTCGCGCTTAATCAAAGATTTCTGGTGATGATGCTGACGGTGTTCGTGATTATCTCCGGCAGCTATTCATTCAAGCAGATGCCGGTGGATGCGTACCCAGATTTGTCGCCGCCGCTGGTGGAATTGATCACGCAGTGGCCGGGACACGCGGCGGAAGAAGTGGAGCGTTTGGTTACGCTGCCGCTGGAATTGGTGATGAGCGGCACGCCGAAGATGGAAGTGATGCGGTCGATTTCGCTGTATGGGCTGTCGGACCTACGGCTGACGTTCGCTGAGGATACGGACGATTATTTCGGACGGCAGGTGGTGTTTCAGCGGATTGCCGACGCGCAATTGCCGACGGGAGTTACGCCGTCGATGGCACCGCTATTTAGCCCGAGCGGATTGGTTTACCGGTACGTGCTGCAGAGCCCGGACCGGTCGGCGCAGGAACTGAAGGTTTTTGAGGATTGGGTGATCGAGCGCGCGTACAAGGGCGTGCCGGGCGTGGCGGATGATTCGGGATTTGGCGGGACGACGATGCAGTACCAAGTGCTGCTCGATCCGGCGCGGCTGTTCGCCTATCACGTCACGGTGCCGATCGTGATTCAGCAGCTCACCGCGAATAACGCAAATACGGGGGGCGGATTTTATTCGCAAGGCGGGCAGTTTTATTACGTTCGCGGGCTGGGATTGATCAAGGACACCAAAGATATTGAGGACACGCTGGCGGGAACGACGAATGGCGTGCCGGTGCGGATCAGGGATATTGGGCAGGTGGTGATCGGTCACGCACCGCGACTGGGCGAATTTGGATTCAATAAGGTGGACGACGCGGTGGAAGGTGTGATTTTGATGCGCCGCGGCGAGCAAACGCAGACTGTGCTGAAGGGCGTCGAGGAAAAGACCGAGGAACTGAACACTCAAATCCTGCCGAAGGACGTGAAAGTGGTGCCGTATTACGACCGGAGCGATCTGGTGCGGCTAACGACCGATACGGTGGAAGCGAACCTGATGCGCGGCATGGTGCTGGTGCTGATTGTGTTGATGTTTTTCCTGGTCAGTTGGCGAGCTGCGATTATTGTGGCGCTGACGATTCCGGTGAGTTTGCTATTCGCGTTTATTTTTCTGCATGGGCGCGGGATACCGGCCAATTTGCTGTCGATTGGAGCGATCGATTTCGGAATCATCATCGACGGCACGCTGGTGATGGTGGAGAACATTTACCGTGAACTCGGGCTGCGCGCCGGGCAGGACTATGAGCTGAACGATGTGATTCTGGCCGCGGCGAGGGACGTGGACCGGCCGATTTTTTATTCGGTGGCGGTGATTATCGCCGGGTACATCCCGATTTATGCGTTGAGCGGGCCATCGGGGAAGCTGTTTCATCCGATGGCGGACACGATGTCGATCGCGCTGATTGGTGCGTTGATATTGACGCTGACGTTCGTGCCGGTGCTGTGCTCGTATTGGTTTACGAAAGGTGTGCGCGAGAAGGATAACCGGCCGTTTGAATGGATGAAGCGGGTTTACGCGAGCCGGCTGGATTGGTGTCTGGATCATCCCAAGTCGACGATGTTTGGAGCGGCAATTATTTTTGGCGCGTCGCTATTGCTGGTGCCGTTTATCGGCGGCGAGTTTATGCCGCATTTGGACGAAGGTGCGTTGTGGGTCCGGGCGACGCTGCCGTATACGATTTCATTTGATGAAGCGAGCAAGTTTTCACCGGAAATTCGAAATATGTTGATGGAGTATCCGCAGGTGACCGACGTGGGGTCGGAACTGGGGCGGCCGGATGACGGGACCGACCCGACGGGATTCTTCAACGATGAATTTTATGTGGGGTTGAAGCCCTACAAGGATGAGTCGTGGAAGAAGAGCAAGGATCACGACAAGGAAGAGCTAATTGCCGATTTGCAAAAGCGGTTTGAATCGTATCCGGGCGTGATTTTCAACTACACGCAGCCGGCGGAAGACGCAGTGGACGAGGCGCTGACGGGGTTGAAGAGCGCACTGGCGGTGAAGATCTTCGGGCCAGATTTGAAGATTTTGGAATCGAAGGCAGTTGAGATCAAGAGAACCCTCTCGGGCGTGCCTGGATTCACCGAGTTGACGGTGGTGAGAGAACTGGGGCAGCCGAGTTTGCTGATCGACGTGGACCGGGAAAAGGTGTCGCGGTACGGGATCAATGTGGCGGACGTGGAAGCGGTGGTACAGGCCGCGGTGGGCGGTCAAGCGGCGACGCAGGTGATTCAGGGCGAGAAGCTTTTCGATTTAGTAGTGAGGATGCAGCCGCAATTTCGCGAAAATCCGGATGCAATTGGCGGGTTGCTGGTGGGCACACCGGCGAATCAGCAGATTCCGTTGCGCGAACTGGCGAGTATCAAGGAGGCGAATGGCGCGTCGTTTATTTATAGAGAAGATGGCGCGCGATACATCGGCGTGCAGTACAGCATTGAAGGGCGCGATTTGGAGCACGCGGTGTCGGACGGGCAGAAGTCGATTGCGTCGATTTTGAAGACGCTGCCGCCGGGGTATCACGTGCAGTGGGGCGGAGAATACAGCGAATTTTTGGAGGCGAAGAGGCAGCTTTCGATTATTGGGCCGCTGGCGATTCTACTTATCTTTTTAATTTTATTTGCACTGTATGGGAATTTTAAGTTCCCGGTCACGATTGCGCTGGGCGTGGTTATGACTGAGCCAGTGGGCGCGTTGATTGCACTGAAGCTGACGCATACGCCGTTTAGCGTGTCGTCGGCGCTGGGGTTGCTGGCGTTGCTGGGAGTGTCGGTGGAGACCGCGGTTATTCTCGTGTCGTACATCAATAAGCTGCGGCTGGAATCGGGGCTGGATATTCGGAACGCGACGCGGGAAGCCTCATTGCTGCGGCTGCGGCCGATTATGATGACGGCGCTGGTGGCGTGTTTGGGCTTGCTGCCGGCGGCAATGTCGACGGGGATTGGGTCGGATACGCAGAAGCCGTTTGCGATTGTGATTGTGGCGGGATTGATTTCGAGATTGTTTTTGGGATTTTTTGTGAATCCGGTGTTGTATGAAGTGGTGGCGCGCGAAGGCGACGTTCTTCAAGTCTGAGTCTTACTTCTTCACGTAAATTGAATCCCAGGTGATGCGCCAGGATTTGTCGGGCTGGATTTGCTCGGCCATTTGGCGGACGCGGCCGGGGCTGAGGACGTACCAAGTCCAGCGGGAGACGGGGCTCTCGTGCGGGTCGGTGAGAAGAATCATTTTGCTATCGTGAAATTCGCCGGCCATGGCAGGGAAGTCGCCGGCGTTGCCGGAATTGCTGATGTAGAGTTGGTGCCACTTTTTATCGCGGGTGTCGAAGTAATTGAAGCTGCTGCCGAGGTTTTTGCCGGCGGCGTCGTTCCAGTGTTCGACAATGAGGCAGCCGTCGAGCTCGCGGGTGACGAGATTGTGGCCGACGACTTTACCGGAAGGATTTTGGACTTCCCAGTCGCCAAGCCAGAAATCGAATTGATGATATTCGGGCGACTGGCAAGAAGCGCTTTGTGGAGAAAGAGCGAGAGCGTGTTGTTTCAAAGGAATCACGAAAAGCGACGCAGCGAGTGCGGTGAGTGCCAGCTTTAGGAATCGGGACATGGGGAATCTCCGAGGTGCGGGTGAATTTGTGAGCTTTTGGACGAATGAAACGACAGAACGATAGTTAGAATGTGTGCGGAGCACGCAGAAAGCGCCAAGGAAACAGCCACTAAGGAAACTGGACTATATTGCAGCGATCTCCTGCGATAATCTCGGCAGATTGACCGGATAGATTCGAGCAGGAATGGACGAACAAAGCCCTAGCCCAGAGAACCTTGAGGCGGCGGAAACGCCGTCGTCGTCTTCCTTCGCGCAACCCACCTCAACATATACCTCGTCGAAGCCTATTTCTGAAATTCATATACTTTGGATCACAGCGGGACTTGGATGCGATGGCGACACGATCGCGATGACGGGAGCGTCGCAGCCGAGCATTGAAGACATTTTGCTCGGCGGGCTTCCGGGAATTCCGAAGGTACATCTGCACAATCCAGTGCTGGCGTATGAAAACGGCGAAGAGTTTATGCGTTTTTTTTACGATGGCGCGGCGGGGAGGCTGGGGCCATTCATTTTGGTGGTGGAAGGTTCGATCCCGAACGAGAAGAATAAAGCGGAAGGGTATTGGGCGACGTTCGGGACGGATCAAAAAAGCGGCGAGCCGATTCTGACGTGCGATTGGATTGACCGGCTGGCGCCGAAGGCGTGGGCGGTGGTGGCGGCGGGGACGTGCGCGGCGTACGGCGGGATACACGCAATGGAGGGGAATCCGACGGGATGCATGGGGCTGCCGGATTATCTCGGATGGGATTGGAAATCGAAGGCGAGCATACCGATTGTGTGCATTCCGGGGTGTCCGGTGCAGCCGGACAATTTTACGGAGTCGCTTTTGTATTTGTTGCACATGGCGGCGGGGCACGCGCCGATGATTCCGCTGGATGAGAGTTTGCGGCCGTCGTGGATTTTCGGGCCGACTTTGCATGAGGGATGCGACCGCGGAGGGTATTACGAGCAGGCGCAATTCGCGGAGGAGTATGGCGCGCCGTCGTGCATTGTGAAGCTTGGATGTTGGGGGCCGGTGGTGCAGTGCAATGTGGGGAAGCGTGGGTGGATGAATGGAATTGGAGGGTGCCCGAATGTTGGAGGGATTTGCATCGGGTGCACGATGCCGGGGTTTCCGGATAAGTTTATGCCGTTTATGAATCAGCCGCCGGGGTCGTTGCTATCGGCGGCGGCGGTGACGACGTATGGAAGGGCGATACATGCGTTAAGGAGATTTACGCAGGCGTCGTTGAATAAGGAACCGAGTTGGAGGCATAAGTAGGACCGACGAAACTCTATGCAGAAGCTGCATGTGATCGATGCAGCCACCCGCGCGCAAGAGCCCCACCCGCAAGACCGGCAGGTGGGGCACCAGAAACTTCTAAAGCAAATCCAGACTCAAAAGCAGGGAGATTCCTCACCCTCGGCACAAACCGCCGATCGGTTCGGAATGACACGATCGAGGTGTGAGGAGATTGATGAGTTGAGGCGCGCGGAACTGCTGGAGCAAAGACAAACCAAAAACAAAAAGAGGGAAGTTATAGTAGGGGGATGGGGGAAGTGCATAAGGGGAAGCGTGTGCCTCTCGCCGCGCCTGAAGCGGACCACGAAGTAGCGGAGGCGGTTCTGTCGGAATTGGCGGCAGCATTTTTGGGGCAGCAGGCGGCGGCCCTTTCGACTGGCTCGAACGGTGCGAGCTCGAACGGCGCCGGCGCGGCTGCGACGGATTCGACATTACCCAATCCACAAGATATCTATCGCGTGTTGGTAGAGCAGATTCCCGCAGTGGTGTTTGTGGCGTACATCGAGAAGGGGATCACCGAAGCGTACGTGAGCCCGCAGATTGAATCGTCGCTGGGGTTTTCGCAGGAGGAGTGGCTGCAGGATCCGATTCGCTGGTATGAGCGGATCCATCCGGAGGACCGGCAGCGGTGGAGTTTGGATGCGGCGCAGATGTTACTGACGAGCGAGCCGCTGAAATCGGCATACCGGGTGATCGCGCGGGACGGGCGCGTGGTTTGGTTTCAGTGCGAAGTGAAAATGGTGCGGAGGCCGGATGGGCGTCCGTGGTTTTTGCACGGAGTGGGATTCGACATCACCGACCTGAAGGAAACGGAACAATCACTCGAGGAACGCACCGCGGAGCTGGGGCACCTTTCTTCGCGACTGCTGCGGACGCGGGACGAGGAGCACCGGCGAATCGCGCGAGAGTTGCACGACAGCCTGGGGCAATATTTGGCGGCGCTGAAGATGAATCTTGCGCGGCTGGGCGACTCGCGGAATCCGAAGGGCGAGGTGTTGCACCGGGAGACGGAAGAGATTGTGGACCGGTGCATCGCCGAAACGCGGACGCTCTCGTATTTATTGCACCCACCGCTGCTGGATGAGATTGGATTTGTGGCAGCGGCAACATGGTACGTGGATGGATTCTCGAAGCGGAGCGGGATTAAGGTTGCGCTAGATCTGGCGCCAAAGCTCAGGAGGTTGCCGGAGGCGGTGGAACTGGCACTGTTCCGGATTATGCAGGAGGCGTTGACGAACATTCATCGGCATTCGGGGAGCACAGCGGCGGAAATTGTGGTGGGAGTGGATGAGGGCGTGGTGTTTTTGGAAGTGACGGATCATGGACGCGGGATGCCGTCGGAATTGGTGAGGAAGTTTAAGAAAGTGGGTGCGGAGATTGGAGTGGGGTTGTCGGGCATACGGGAGAGAGTGAAGGAGTTGGGCGGGAGAGTGGAGATACGGTCGGATCAGAAGGGGATGGTGTTGAGGGTGGATGTGCCGATTGAAGTTGAGAATTCCGCGCAGGGAACCTTCTGAGAGCGAAACAACCGCTCAAAAATAAGGCAAACCAGCCAAGTAAATCTCGACCTAGCGTCCCACACGCTGACTTCTGCGTGTGGGGCACCCGGGGACACTTCTAAGGCAACTTCAAAAGCGAAGCGACGAAGTTACTCGTCGAGTTTGTTCCATTGGGAGACGATTTTTGGAGGGTGGGAGAGAGTTTGCATGACGACGCAGTACTGCTCGGTTTTTTCGCGGAGGCCGCGAAGCTGATCGGGAGTGGCGTCCGTAGCGGCGATGTCGAAATTTAGGCGGATGGTCTCGAAACCTACGGGGACATCTTTGGAAATGCCGAGAGTGCCGCGAAGATCGAGATCGCCTTCGGCAGTGACTTCGATGCGCTCGGTGGGAATGCCCATGGCGCCAGCGACCATTTGGCAGGTGATTTGAGCGCAGGCGGCGAGAGCGCCGAGGAGTAAGTCACCGGAACAGGCGCCGGTGCCCGCGCCTCCAACACCGGAATGAGCTTCGGCCTGGTAAATGGCGCGGCCGATATCGACCGAGCAGGAGATGGGCGCGCCGGTTTGTCCGCCTTTGGCGCGAATGGTGATGCGCGAGGATTGAGGATCAGTGCGATATTGATCCTTGAGGGGTTTTTGCAGGGAGCGAAGATCCATACAGACCTACACTTTCGTTCGGTTTCGTCGATGCGGCTTTGCGTATGCAGGGCGAAGCGACTCGCCTTGAAGCCGCATATCTTGAATGCTAGCATGCATGGCCAAATCGGAGGCGTCCTTGCCAAAATTTGTCATTGAACGGGAAGTGCCCGGCGCGGGGAATTTGACTGACGCGCAACTGCAGGAAATTTCGCGGAAGTCGGCGAATGTGCTGAAGGAAATGGGGCCGAGCATTCAGTGGCTACACAGCTACGTGACCGGCGACAAGGTGTATTGCGTTTATTTGGCTCCGGACGAGGCGACGGTTCAGGAACATGCCCGGAGAGTAGGCATACCGGCGAATCGAGTGTCGGCGGTGCGGCGGATGATTGACCCGGAGACGGCGGAATAGAAGTAGGAGCTCCGACCCAGTTAGGCGCGCGCAAGAGTCCCACGCACGACCATTTTCGGGCGCGCCATGAGACGCAACTACCGGCTGGGGGACTCGCAGAAACAACAGAAGCAACGGCGCGACTCGGTTAGAGTAGAAGTTTTCTCACCCACACGCTGAACCCGGCGTATGGGGCACCCGCTGACACTTCAAAAGCGAAGGCAACAACCCGTCAAGCAGTTGGAGATGTAGTGGAGGAGAGGGCTTCGTCGATGGCGAGGTTGACGGGCATGGACCAGCCTTCGAGCCAGGCGGCTACGTCGCCGGTGCCGGAAAGCGACCTACGGGCGGGCTGAAGGACGGATTCGAGGCGGGTCTGTTCGGCGGGCGTGAGCGGTGTGCCGATATTTTCGCGCAGAGCGGCGGCGGTGCCGGCGAGGCGCAAAGCGCGGCTGGGCTCACCCTGGATCACGGCGACGCTGGCGAGGCATTCGAGCGCGCGAGCCATCCCACGCTTCTGGTCTAATTCTCTAAACATTTTCAGGCTCTCGCGATAGAGCGAATGTGCGGTTGCCCAATCTTGCTGCCCGGCAGCCGAGATTGCCTAGGTCAGCGAGAGTCCCGGCAATTCCCCAGCGGTCGTCCAATTCGTGAAAAATCACCAAGGACTTTTCGTAGAGAGCGCGCGAGCCCGGGTAATCGCCCTGCGCACGGGCGACTTCACCTGAATAGTTGAGGGACCAGGCGACGCCGGTACGGTCACGTAGCCGCTCGAACATGGCGCAGCACTCGGCGTAGAGAGTGCGCGCGCGGGGAAAGTCGCCTTCGAGATTCACAACATTGGCGAGATTGCTGAGGGAGCGCGCGACGGCGGCGCGATCGCCCATTTCCTGCCATTGCGCTAGGCTTTTTTCGAAGAGTTCGTGAGCGTGAGCGAGATCGCCACGATCGCGGGCCACGACGGCTAGTGCGTTCAGGGCTACAGCAACGCCTTGTTCGTCCCCGAGTTGGCGGGAAACTTCCATGCTCTCCTTGAGGAATTCTTCGGCAGCGGGATAGTCGCGCTGCTCCACGCTAAGCACACCGGTGCTGAAGAGAGCTCGGGCGCGCGTTTTGCTGGAGACGGGCGCGGATTCGAGGTGCAAGAAAGTATCGAGCCAGTTGCGGCCTTCGCCGAAGAGTTCGCGGGCCTCCCAGAAGCGAAACATGGCGGCACTGAGGCGCAGGCCCCAATCGGCGTTGCGGGTTTCAGCGAGCCAGTCGAGAGCGGCGCGCAGATTATTATTTTCGAGCGAGAGGCGTTCGAACCATTCGGCTTGCTGTGGGCCGGACTGAGTTGCGGGATCTTCTTCCGCGAGGACAAGGTAGTAAGCGGCATGAGTGCGGCGGGTAAGTTTTGCTTCGGAGGATGCTTCGAGTTTTTCTCTGGCGTATTCGCGAATGGTCTCGAGCATGGTGAAGCGCGATTCGCCGTTGGGCTGTTCGAGTTGCTGGAGGAGGCTTTTGTCGACCATGGAGGACATGCCGTCGAGGAGGTCGATCTCGAGGTCAGCTTTGGTGTTGCAGACGGCTTCGATGCCTTCGAGAGTGCAGCCACCTACGAAGACGGAGAGGCGGCGGAAGAGGGTTTGTTCGGCCGGGGTGAGCAGGTCGTAGCTCCAGTCGATGGCGCCGCGAAGAGTTTGCTGGCGCTCGGGGAGATCACGGGAGCCACCGGTGAGGAGCTGAAGCCGGGAGGCGAGGCGCGATCGCATGGCGGAAAGAGAGAGAACCTTGACGCGGGCGGCGGCGAGTTCGATAGCGAGAGGAAGGCCATCGAGGCGCGAGCAGATGTCACTGATGGCGGAGGCGTTTTCCTGATTGAGCTCGAAACCGGGCTTGGCCGCGGCGGCGCGCTGGACGAAGAGAGCGATGGCTGGGCACTGGGCGAGAGATTCGGTGGAGGGACGAGAATGCGAATCGGGAAGAGCGAGAGGCGGTACGGGGAATTCGTGTTCGCCATAGACGTGCACCGCGGCGCGGCTGGTGACCAGAATTTTTAGGTTCGAGCCCATGGCAAGGATTTCGGCCAAGGTGGGGCCGGCGGCCTGGACCAGGTGCTCGAAATTGTCGAGGACCAGGAGCATGGGTAAGCGGAGGACATCCTGAAAATTCTTGCGCAGTATTTCGACGGGAGCTTGGCCGCCGGTGATGCGAAGGCCGAGAGTCTGGACGATGGCGGAGACGATGAGGGCCGGGTCATTGATTGCGGCGAGGGGCACGAAGTGAATTCCCCCCGGAAAGAATTCGGAGAGGCCGCTGGAGACTTCGACGGCGAGGCGAGTTTTGCCGATTCCGCCGGGGCCGGTGACGGTGACGAGGCGCACGTCGGGGCGGAGCATGAGTTCGCGGGCGGCGGCTACTTCTTTTTCGCGGCCGACGAAGCCGGTGCGCTGAACGGGAATGCTATTGGCGCGAATTTCGATTTGGGCGCGGGGCCGCTCGGCGAGGCGGTCGCGAATGGCGGCGAGCTCGCGGGCGAGATCGCGCGTGGAGATGTAGCGTTTTTCGGGGTCTTTGGCGAGGCAACGTTCGATGGCCCAGCAGAGCGGCGCGGGAGCTTCGATGGCTTGCAGGCTGATCGAATCGATGGGATCGCGAAGAATGGCGACGAGAGTCTCGGCCGCATTTGATCGTTGAAACAGCCGCTTGCCGGTGAGCATTTCGAAAAGGACGGCGCCGAATGAAAATTGATCGGAGCGAAAATCCTGAGCGAGGCCGCTGGCTTGCTCGGGAGACATGTACTCGGGCGTGCCGACGATCATGCCGGGTTGAGTATCGGAACTGGATTTGGTGATGGAGTTGGAAAGGTCGGTGGCGCTGGCTGCAGGCGCGATCTTGGCCAGGCCGAAGTCGAGAATTTTTACGAAGCCATCCTGAGTGATCATCAAGTTGGCGGGCTTGATGTCACGGTGTGCGATGGAGGCTTCGTGAGCTTTGGCGAGGCCTTCAGCGACCTGCGCGGCAATTTCGATGGCGCGACGCATGGGGAGAATGCCGGCATTGAGGAGTTCGCGGAGAGTTTGCCCGGCGACCATTTCCATGGCGATGAAGTGAATGGAATCGTGCTGGCCGAGCTCGTAGATGGTGACGATATTGGGGTGATTTAAGGCCGAGGCGGAACGAGCTTCGCGTTCGAAGCGCAGAAGGCGGTCTTTATCGGCGGAAAATTCGGAGGGAAGGATCTTGATCGCGACGGTGCGATCGAGGCGGGGGTCGAGGGCGCGATAGACCTCGCCCATCCCGCCGGTCCCGATTGGGCCTTGGATTTCGTAACGCCCCAGTTTTGTGCCAGAGGAAAGCGGCATTTAGTGGATCGAGAGTGAATTGTGCAGCAACGCTAAGAACAAGGTTAACTCAGGGCCGAAATGCTTGTTCGTTTGATGCTAACAGGAGTAGGGGCGACTGGCTAATTGTTAGGCGGGTCGCAATGAGTCGCACACGGTCGCGCGCGGTCGCACGAGAGCGCGGTTGTTGACCGGGCGGAGGAGCGGCGGGTAGGCTCGATGGCGAAGCTTAACTGTTGGGCCGGGGAGCGGCCTACGAGTTAGGCGCGAATAAAGGAGCTTGGGAGGGCCAAATGCAAAGTTCAGGTGCTTCACGTCAGATGAGCAGTGGTGCGAGCGAGAAATCGAACGTGCCGCACACTTCGATCCGGAGAGTGGCTGCAGATGGAGTAAGCGTTTTTTATCGAGAAGCGGGGCCGGCGGATGCGCCGGTGATTCTGCTGTTGCATGGATTTCCCACGTCGTCATTTCAATATCGGGAATTGATTCCACGGCTGGCGGACCGGTATCGGGTAATTGCGCCGGACCTGCCGGGATTTGGGTTTACGGAAGTTCCGGCGAGCCGGAATTACAAATATACGTTTGATGCGTTGGCGCAGACGATTTTGGCGTTTACCGACGCGCTGAAGCTGCACAAATATGCGCTCTATGTGTTCGATTATGGCGCCCCGACAGGACTGCGGGTGGCGAAGGTGCGGCCGGAGCGGGTGACGGCGATTATTTCGCAGAACGGGAACGCGTATGAGGAAGGATTGGGAGATGCGTGGGCGCCGATCCGGCGTTATTGGCGTGAGCCGACCGCGGAGAATCGCGAAGCGGTGAGGAAGGAGCTGGGGCCGGAGGGAATTAAATTTCAATATGTGTACGGCGTGCCGCATCCAGAGGAAATGGCGCCGGACGGATACACGCTCGACGCAGCGATGATTTCGAGGCCGGGGAATATGGATATTCAGCTCGATTTATTTTTGGACTATGCGAACAACGTGAAGATGTATCCGGTGTTCCAGGAATATTTCCGGAGTTCGAAGCCGCCGCTGCTGGCGATCTGGGGCAAGAACGATCCGTTTTTTATTCCGCCGGGAGCGGAAGCGTTTCGAAGGGACATTCCCGACGCGGAAGTGAAGTTTTTGGATACGGGACATTTTGCTGCTGGAGACGCACGTGGAGGAAGTTGCCGCGGAGATGAGGAAGTTTTTGGCGCAGGGTGATTCCGCAGGGGGCGGCTTAAACCTTTTTACAAGAGGCGGACGATTACGTTCTGCCGAGGAGACAAACGGCGGACCAAGGGCGGTTGCCCTGCTGGTGATTTGAGGAGGGGAGCAGGGCCATCAGGCGCATAAAGAGCGAGACGCGGCGGTGGCGCGCGGCGGTTTTGAGAATTTCGCGGACATCGAGAGGTTTCCATCCGTAGGGGATGAAGAAGTCGGGACCTTCGGCGGGGCCGAACTGAATGACGGCGCCGCTGCCTTTCAGCGGATCGGCGAGACGCTTTCGCGCCCTGCGGAGAAGACCGGGCGAGACGGGGTCGATGATCCAGCGCTGAAATGTAGGAATGGCGGCGAGGTCGGTGGAGAGTTCTTTCACCTGATCGGGCGAGAGGTAGATGATCAGGCCCTCGGTGATGATCAGGATTTTTGAGCCGCGGGAAGCGAGTTGGGCGAAGAGCGCGCGGCGAGCGGACACGTCGGCGAGGTCGAGGCGGATGCGCTCGATGCGGCATTTGGGTTTTTCTTCGCGGAGGAGTTCTTCTTTGTAATCCAGTAGGGCGGGCAAATCGACTTCAATCCAGTTGAGCGTGGGAGGCAAATCCATACGATAGGGACGGGAGTCGAGGCCGCCGGCGAGGTTGATGACGGCGTCCACACCTTGCGCGATTTGCTCGGTGATGAATTGATCGTAGAGGAGAGTGCGCATGACCAGCGCCCAGGCCATGCGGGTGCCGAAATCGCTAGATTCGGCGATTTGTTTGCCGCGCGGGCCAGCGAGGCGAGCGGCGAGCGGGTCGCGGAAAAGGGCGTCGCGGCGATTATTTTCGAGGGCGCGGACGTAGGCGACGGCGAGAGCGGTGTCGGAAATGTTGCGAACGAGAGGTTCGGGTGAGGCGGATGAGTCGGGAGTGGCAGAGGGTTGATTCAATCTAATTTTCCTGCACTGTGAAGTAAGTGACCGAAATCACGGAGCTGAGTGGGCGGAGTTTAGAACGGCGAGATTGTGAATGCAACGTGTTCACGGGAAAGTCATCTTTGTAGAAGAGGATGGCGCGGTGCGAAGTGAGGAGGCGGTCATGAGAAGGGCGAAGAGGGAAATTGAAAAGACAGCCGGAGCGAGGGAGTTGAGTCTGCGGCGAGTGGCGTTTGGCGCGGCTGCGATTGGTGCAGTCGCGGTTGGGGCGTTTGCGATGGGCGCCCTGGCGATCGCGAGGCTGGCGATTGGGAGAATGGCGGTGGGAAGCGTGGCGCTGGGGAAGATGCAGGGCGGGAGCGTGAAGTTGAAGACGGTGGAGATTGAGGAGCTGCGAGTGAGGCGAGTGTGCGCGGAAGAAATTGAAGTGGTTGATTCGTTGGAGCTGCCGGGGATTGAGTAACGGGGAAGGTCGGACGGTGATTTAACCGGGTCAATCACGGAGGGGAGTGATGCGTGGCCGAGAGTGACGGGAAGGCGCAGCTTAGCGATTATCTTGCGGCGGAGCGAACGGTGTTGGCCTGGATTCGGACCGGGCTAGCGCTGATGGGCTTTGGATTCGTGGTGGCGCGGTTTGGATTATTTCTGCAGCAATTTCAAATCATCCAGCGAGGCGGTGGGCCTGAGGTGCAGCCTTACGGGCTGTCGTTGTGGTTTGGAACCGCGCTGATTGTTGCGGGCGTGATTATGAATGTGGTGGCCGCGTGGCGGCACGGGCACTTGGTGAGGCGATTGAACGAGGGGCAGCTCGCGCCGGCTCATAAGGCAACGCTGGCGATTGCAACGTGCGTGTTTTTGGCGCTGGTGGGAATTGGGATGGCAATTTATTTAATTGCAGTGCGCGAATCCGGGAAGACCGGCGAGGGTAACAAGGAGACGATGATGGAGATGACGAGTGGGGGTCAGGCAGCGGCAAGGCCAAGCGCGAAGGGAATTGTGAGCGCGAAGAGCAAATATTCGGTGGATGAGTCGGTGGAGCGGCTGAAGAAAGCGCTCGCGGCGAAGGGCGTGACGGTGTTTGCGGTGGTGGATCACTCGGGAGAAGCAGCGAAAGTGGGAATGAAAATGCCGGCGACGAAGCTGGTGATTTTTGGGGGCCCGAAGGGAGGAACTCCGTTAATGCTCGCGGCGCCGAGCGTGGCGATCGATTTACCGTTGAAGATTTTGATTGCGGAGGACGCCGCGGGCGCGACGTGGATTTCTTACAATAGCGCGGAGTATTTGCGGGAGCGGCACGGATTCCCGGAGGAGTTGGTGGGGAATATCGCGGTGGTGGGGAAGTTTGCGGAGGCGGCGGGGGAGTAGGGAGTGGAAATCCAACGGCATTCGTTGTCTCAAGCAAGGACAGTGTTGCATTCCCACGCGCAAAATCGGCGTGTGGGGCACCGGCAGAATAACCGGGCGTCGGGAGATCGTTGTTAAGTTAGAGAGAATGTTACGTCGGGGATTTCATTTCGTAGGCATGCCTTCGATTGTCCTGTTATCTTTAGCCCGAAATTCTGGGCATCTAAGCGTAATGATGGGATTTTAAGGATTCGCACCGAATGATTGGCGAGACCATTTCGCATTATCGAGTGCTGCGGAAGTTGGGCGGCGGCGGGATGGGTGTGGTGTATGAGGCGGAGGATTTGAAACTGGGGCGGCACGTGGCGTTGAAATTTTTGCCGCCGGAACTGGGACGCGAGCCGCAGGCGATGGAGAGGTTTCAGAGGGAGGCGCGGGCGGCGTCGGCGCTGAACCACCCGTATATTTGCACGATTTATGAGGTCGATGAGCACAACGGCGAGCCGATGCTGGCGATGGAGTTGCTGGAGGGAGAGACGCTGAAGCATCGAATTGCGCGTGGCGCGCTGGAGGTGGACGACGTGCTGGAGTGGGGCGCGCAGATCGCGGACGGGCTGGACGCGGCGCACGCGAAGGGGATTGTGCACCGGGACATCAAGCCGGCAAATATTTTTGTGACTGCGCGCGGGCAGATCAAGTTGATGGATTTTGGATTGGCGAAGACGATGCCGCGACCGGACGCGGGGGCGGGAGCTACGGAAAGTTTGGGCAATGCGGAGACGATGTCGGATGAGCAGCTGACGAGTCCGGGATCGACGGTGGGGACGGTGGCGTACATGTCACCAGAACAGGCGCGCGGGAAAGATTTGGACGCGCGCACGGATTTATTTTCGTTTGGAGTCGTGCTGTACGAGATGGCTACGGGGCGGCTGCCATTTCGAGGCGCGACGAGCGCGGAAATTTTCGATGGGATTTTGAATCGGGAGCCGGAGAGGGCATCGGAGGTGCGAGCTGGGCTGCCGGCGGACCTCGACCGGATTTTGGAGAAGGCGCTGGAGAAAGACCGGGACGTGCGGTACCAGAGCGCGTCGGAGATGCGCAGCGATTTGAAGCGGCTGAAGAGGGATCGCGATTCGGGGAAGAGCCGCGGAGCCAGCGGGGGCGAGTTGCCTGCGACGGCGGCGTTTGCGCAGGCGCGACTAGTGGTGGCGGCGATTGTAGTGGTCGCTGTTTTAGTCGCGGGATTTTTTACGTGGCGGTCTAGAGGAGGGTCGAGCCCGACGAAAAAGGCACCAAGTGAGGGCGCGAGCAATGCGTCGGGCGAAGTGTCAGGCGGCGCGGGGGGTGTTGTGACGGTGGGCGGTGAAGGGTCGACGCAAATTCGGACGCTAGCGGTGCTGCCGTTTCGAGATATTTCCGGGAGTGATACAGACAAGTCGTGGGGCATTGGGATGACTGACGCGATTATCACGCGCCTCGGAACGCTGCAGAATTTGGCGGTGCGGCCGACGAGCTCGGTGCTGAAGTACGTGAACGCGCCGGAGGATCCGGCGAAGGTGGCGCAGGAATTGGGAGTGGAGTCGGTACTGGATGGAACCTACCAGCGGGCGGCGGGAGTGATTCGAGTCTCGGTGCAATTGATCAGCAGGAAGGATCAGACCATGCGCTGGGCGCAGAAGTACGATTTGCGCGCTGCGGACATGCTGAAGTTTCAGGACGAGGTGGCGGATAGGGTGGTGAATGGGCTGCAGGTGGAAGTGAGCGGGTCTGAGAAGGCGGCGATAAACGCGAAGCCGACTGATTCGCCGGAGGCTTACAACGACTATCTGCAGGCGCGATATTTTGGGAATGAGTATTTTGTGAATTCGAAGCGGGAGAGCCTGCACCGGGCCGAAGAGGCAGCGGCTCGGGCGACTGCCAAGGATCCAAAGTTTGCGGACGGCTATGCGCAGCTTGCCTGGAGTTACGGCATGGAGGCGGCAAATTTCGAGAGCGACAGCCGGGAAAATCTGGCGCGAGGGGAGAAAGAGGCGCGGCGAGCGTTGGAACTCGACCCGAATTCCCTGGAGGCATCGGTCGCCCTAATGATGGTGCTGACCGAGCAAGGGAAGCTGCGAGAGGCGCTGCCCATCGCGAGAAAGGCGACGCGGCTGGCTCCCAATTCGGAGATGGTCTGGGATATGTCGGGATATCTATACCATTACGCCGGGCTGGATGAAGAAGCGGAGGCTGCATACCGTCGAAGCGAGGAGTTGAACCCGACGACAGTGAGAATCTACTGGATGCACGCGCGGATGCTGCTGTTTTTGGGTCGAGCGGCGGAAGCGGAAAAGGAGCTGGGTGCGGCGCTACGGAGTTATCCAGATCAGTTTAAAGGGCTCGCATATCTGGGCGAGTTTATGTACTACGAGGGGAAGATGGATGAAGCCGAGAAAACTTTGAGCCGCGCCGTGGAATTGGGGAAGGGTTCCGGGGACGATGCGCCGCCGGCGCTGGCCGCATTTGTGTACGCGGCGAAGGGAGAGCGGCAGAAGATCGATCCGGTAATTTTTGAGTACAAGATGGATGACGTAGTGGATGGGGATCAGGCGTATTGGACGGCGGGAGTGTATGCGCTGCTGGGTGAGAAGGCTGAGGCGCTGAAGTGGTTCGAGCATGCGATTACGCTGGGAAATCAGAATTACCCGTGGTTTCAGCGGGATAAGAATTTCGATAGTTTGAGGAATGATGCGGAATATCAGAGGTTGATGGGAGTCGTGCAGGGAAAGTGGAAGGACTATCAGAAGGCGTATGCGGAGAATTGAGCCGCCCGGCGCCAGATATTAGTGGAGGCCAGTGACGACGTAGAGCTGGGATTGGAATTGGCGGGCTGAGTAAACAATGGGAGAGCCGCTGCGGGGAAGCGCTGCAGTCACCTGACGAACACCCGCGGAATCGCCGATGATGGTGCGCCATGGCTGCCGCGCGCCGGTGCTCACGTTAAGGTGGTCGATTTGTAGCGGGAAGTTTATGGAATTGGTCACGTAAATCCCTGCACCAGTCTGATCCCAGTTGAGAATTTGATCGTTTGACTGAATGCCCTTGATTTGGATTGAGGTTTTTGCGGCCAAATCGTAAATCAACGGATTGTTCTGCGCATCGCGGACAATTAGCTTCTTACCATCCAGTGATATGAGAGAGCCGGCGAGACCTTCAGGAGTGACAGGTTCGGGCTTGAGGTTATCGAGAAGCAGCCGGTACGTACGGCGCGGGCGACCCGGCTCGGAAGCCACAAAATAGAAGCCGCGATCGTCGGGTGTCCATGCGCTTTGGATATCGATCGAGGTAAGGCCGGTCAGGTCGATAGAGCGTGCGGCGCCGGCCCCGGTGGGCAAGAGCTGGAGTTTTGTGGGGTTGCTCGGCATTTGGGAGAGCACCCATTTGCCGTCATTGGAGATGGAGCTGTTTAGGCCAGGACCAAGGGGAACAGGCGGCGAGCCGTCGAGATTCCTCATGATCACAGAGTAATCAGCCCCCAATCCCGCTTCGGTGAAAATCACGCTCTGGCCATCGTTGGGAATGAGCGCCTGCGTGCCTAAATCCAGCCATGAATAGTCATGGTCGGGGTGTCCCGGCCTGGCGACCATCACACTAAATTTCTCGGTCTTAGAGTCGAGCAATACTCGCCCATCAGACGCGAGGTCCTGAACATCAAGACTAGCTGGTGTTCGCCAGACTAAGCGCTCCTTCCCCTCAGGCGTTACGGCACGCATTTCACGAACGTTGTTTTCCCTGGCGCCGGAGAACCAAATCTCCGATCCGGAATGGGTCCAAGCCAGGCCGCGCACGGTGGCCCATTCGCCGCTCAAACGGCGGGTCTTTCCTTCGCGAGTTACGAGCGTGACAAATCCCCGGTCATCGAGCGGGCGTGGATGCTCATTAAAGGCGACCATCGATCCGTCGGGGGAGATACGCGGGTCGCTGAGGTAGCCAGTGGCGGGGCGGTAGAGGGCATGGCCAATCGGATATTCGAGTTGTGGAGCGCCGTTGACGAAATGAACTACGGCAAATTCGGAGCCGTCGCGCGAAATATCGGCGGCTAGGACCTGATCGAGGACCTCACGCGGCGAGCCGCCATCGACGGACATGGTTGCGAGAGTGCCGATGTCTTGCTGTCGGTCTAAGAATTGCGGGTGGACGATCACGGCCATCAAGCCTTTTTCGGAAACGGCTGCCAGGCCGGTTTCGGTAGCGAGAGAACGCGATTCGTGGGTACCGGCCCGAGTGGAGAAAACTTGGCGAGGCGAATCGGCCCAGTGCGCATCGTAAATCACGGTGTCGCCGCCGGGATTGAAGCGAGCGTAATAGACCAAGCCTTTTTGGAAGGTTAGTCGCTGAACGTCGGGACTCAGGATTGCGCCGGGTTGGTGATAGAGCCAGGCAGCGACGGAGATGGCGGCGAGGGCGATTACGCCGAGGGCAATGGTGACCGGAGACGTCTTAGCGGTGGCTGCCTGGGATGCTTGGATGGCCACATTATCGGGAGCGGCAATGGCGCTGAGTGATGCCGCTGGATTTGCTGCTGCCGGAGAGGGCTTCGAGAGCGAAGGCGAGGTCGCGGGCGGACTGGAAGCGTTCCTCAGGATTTTTTTCGAGGCAGCGGCGGACGAGCTTGTCCATGGAGGACGAGGCGTTTGGATCGGAGGCGGAAATTTCGGGCGGGTCTTCTTTGAGGATGGCGCTCATGGTTTCGACGGCGGAGTCGCCGTGGAAGGCGCGCTGGCCGGTCATCATTTCGTAGAGGATCGCACCGAAGCTGAAGATGTCGGAGCGGGCGTCGACGCGCGGCCGCGAACTTGTTCGGGAGACATGTAGCCGACAGTGCCGAGAACGGCGCCGGCTTCGGTGAAGGGTGTGGTGGGTGAAGTGGCGGTGGCGTCGCGCGAATTGGTGAGGGGCTTCCTGCTTGGCGAGGCCGAAGTCGAGAATTTTTGCGCGGCCGTCTTTAGTGATGAAGATGTTTTCGGGCTTGAGGTCGCGGTGCACGAAGCCCTTTTCGTGAGCGGCGGCAAGTCCGTGGGCGATTTGAATGGCGTAGACGGCGGTTTTGCGCTGGGGGATTTTCCCTTCGTTGAGTTTTTCGCGAAGAGTTTCGCCTTCGAGAAGTTCGGAGACGAGAAAGTGGAGGCCGTCCTGGGCGCCGACGTCGAAAACGCTGAGGAGATTGGGGTGGTTGAGGGCGCTGAGGACTTTGGCTTCAGATTCGAAGCGGCGGAGGCGGTCAAGGTCAGTGGAGAGGCTGGCGGGGAGGATTTTGACGGCGACGTTGCGTTGGAGGCGGGTGTCGCGGGCTAGATAGACCTCGCCCATGCCGCCGGCGCCGAGCGGGGAGAGAATTTCGTAAGGACCGAGACGAGCACCGGCAGTGAGGGGCATGCGTGGCGAATTATACGTTACTTGATGGAGATGAAGGGGGCGCTGAAGAAGGCTTCGGGGCGGTATAGATGTTTGTCGCTGAGGGTTTTTAGTGCGTGGATTTCGCCGTCGCGCCAGAGCGTAGAGGGTGCGTTTGTATTCGGTGGGGCACCAGATGCAATTTTTGGTCGATTCCGCGTTGAGGTGAATGTCGGCGAACCAGACTTCAAATTCGCCGGAGAAATTTATTTTGAAGCGGAGCTGGGAGAGAGGCGCGTTGTTGACCTTGCCGGCGGATTTGTACTCGCCGGAGGATTCGGAGACGAAGGCGAAGAGGCCGCCGGCCTCGTCGGTGCCGAGGCTGATGGCGATGGCGATGAGGACTTCGTTGTCGCTGAGTTGGGAGATGGCGACGGCGCGGAGGCGGGAGGCGACGGGGTCAGTGTCTGCGGGGCCGCCGGCTTCGGGGTCAGAGGCAGCAGGGGCGGCAGTTGCAGCGGCTGCGCCGCCGATGGCGTCGAGGTCGAAAATGATTTTGCTGGCTGCGCATGACGGCGAGGTGAGGATGGTTACCGGTGAAGTCGCCGGAGTCGGTGGGATCGTGGAAGGTGTCGTAGACGAGGACGTTGTCGCCGTTGGGGAGCAAGGCGGAGATGCGGAAGTCTTTGGCGAGGGGGAGTTGGGTAAGGAGTTCGGCGGGCGTGGGGATGTCGCCGCCGGGGTAGATGACGGTGGCGGGGGCAGAGGGGTTGGTTTTGGATGGGGGGAGGGGGAAGAAGAGAAAGAGAAGCGCGACGAAGAGGGTGGGGCTGGGTGCCACGGCGGAGATGTTAGCGGTCGGGGAAGGAGATGGGAAGGATTTTGGGAGAGGTTTTGAGTTAGGAAAAAGGAAAGTCCACACCGGCCCACACGCTAAAACCTGCGTGTGGGACACCCGCAGACACTTCAAAGCAAAGGCGAAAGCGAGCTAGGTCGAAGAGAATAGGAGGGAGCGGAGGATGGCGAGTTCGGAGGTGATGCCGGTGCGGAGGGCGGGATCGAGGTCGGGGGCGAAGAGGGAGGAGTGGTTGGAGGGGAGGGGCACGCCGGAGGCGACGGCTTGTTCGAATTTTTGAGGATCGGCGCCGCCGAGTTCGTAATAGAAAGTTGGGATGCCTTGCTTGGTGAAGAAGGAAAAATCTTCCGAAGCGGTGATGGGAGGCTGATCGACGACGTTGTCTTTGCCGAGGGCGGCCGTGAGCGGGGCGCGGAGGCGCGCGGCGAGAGCTGGGTCGTTGTAAACGGCGTCGGTGGATTCAGGGTATTCGAAGAGAGGTTCGCGTTCGGCCCCGCCGGCCTCGGATTCAGCTTTGGTGATGCGAACGATGGCCGCCAGGACCTTTTTGCGGACTTCGGGTTTGGAGGTGCGGACGGTGAGGCCGAGCTGGGCGATGTCGGGGATGATGTTGTTTTTGGTGCCGGCGTTGATGTAGCCGACGGTGACGACGGCAACGTCACCGGGAGCAACTTCGCGGGAGACGATGGACTGGAGCGAGACGACGGTGCGGGCGGCGATGAGCACGGGGTCGATGGTCTTTTGCGGCATAGAGCCGTGGCCGCCTTTGCCGTAGATGGTGATGCGGATGGAATCGGCGTTGGCGTCGTAATAGCCGGGGGTGATGCCAATTTTGCCGGCGGGAAGGCTGTTGGCGACGTGAAGCGCGATGGCGTAGTCGGGCTTGGGGAAGCGGGTGAAGAGGCCGTCGGCGATCATGGCTTTGGCGCCGGTGATAGTTTCTTCGGCGGGCTGGCCAATGAGAATGAGAGTGCCGTGCCAGGTGTTTTTGGTGCGGGCCATGATGGTTGCGGTCCCGATGATGGAGGCCATGTGGATGTCGTGACCGCAGGCGTGCATCACGCCAACTTCGCGGCCGGAGTCGTCTTTGGAGTGAACTTTGGAGGCGTAGGGCAGGCCTGTTTTTTCTTCGACGGGAAGGGCGTCGAGCTCGGTGCGAAGCATGACCTCGGGGCCGTCGCCATTTTTCATGATGGCGACGATGCCGGTGCCGCCGACGTGTTCGGTGACGTCATAGCCGAGGGAGCGGAGGCGGGAGGCGAGCTTGGCAGCGGTTTGCGTTTCGTGGGAGGAGAGTTCGGGAGATTGGTGGATGTCGAGATAGAGGGCACGGGCGTCGGGGAAGACGGAGTCGACTTCGTGGTCGATGGAGGGCGATGGAGATTGGGCGCGGAGAGTGCAGGCGCTGAGAGAGAGAGCGAGAAGCGCGATGAGATGGAGATAAGTATTTTTCACAGCGGAAATGATAGCGGTGAGGAGAGGAATTGGGAAGGAGTTCCGTTGCACGGAGGGGTGGACCCCGGAGCTTGGGTGTAACTCCCCACGCGCAAAGGCGGCGCATGGGGCACTAAGAAAGACCTGAGCCCACCGGGGGTGCTAAGGGGTGACGGGGAGGAGGTAGTCGGGGTTTTTCTCGAAGGAGCCACCGAAGACCTGGCGGTCGTAGTCGCGCATGTCCCAAGAGATGATCGAACGAGGAGTAATTTCGAGGGTGATGTCGTCGGCGGCGGCGAAGACGGGGCCGACTTTGGGGTCGCTGAGCGCGGCGGCGCTCAGATACTTCCGGTGGACTTGCTCGTTCCAGTGACGGGAGGCCTCGCCGGTGAGCATTTGCGCGGCACCGTAGATGGCGATGCCGCAGGAACAGGCGACATCGCGCGAGTCGATCATGAGGGTAACTTTGGGATTTGCTTCGACATTACGGGCTTTGCGAGTGCGGGTAGAGGTGGCGATGTAGATGCGGGCGTTGTCGTCGTCGGGGGTAGTGCGGGCGTGAGCGGGCCCGCCGGCGAAGAGGAACCAGACGGAGACCATGTGAATCGTGTGATCGGGATTTTCAGTGCCCAGTGATGCGATGTACCGGCCGTTGAGGAGCCGTTGTGCGAGAGTATCGTTGATGGAAGCCATGGTGTTGGGGGTCTCCTAGGAGGCGTATCTTAACCTGAAGGCGTTTGCCGCGGAACGGGCTGGATGGCCGCGGGCCGCGCGGCGCATGGAGCCCCTGCTCGTGCAAGGTGGTGACAGTTGCGTTAAGCTGTTCGTCAAAGCCCTCCCGAGTCAGGAACCGCAAGGAGAAGTGAGCTATGCCTTTCGGAGCAAAATTTTCCGTATTATTCCCCGCGTTGATTTTGGCTGCTGCTTGTGCGCCGTCTGTGAGAGCGCAGGAAAAACCTTCGCCGGTTCCAGATAGTTCCCTGCCACAACTAACCAGACGATCGGCCGAAGCGGCTAAGGCACCCGCACCGCAGAGCGTGGCGCTGAGTGTGCCGAAGGGATCGGCGCTGGAGGTGGTGCTCGATAAAGAAGTGCGGGTGAAGAAGGTGGGGGAGCGGGTGCATGGGCGAGTTGCAGAGCCGGTGTTCGCATTTGACAAGCTGGTGATTCCGGTAGGCACGGAAGTAACTGGGAAGATTACGGAATTGCACGGCGTATCGGCGGGAGCGCGGACGCTGGATGGGTTGAACGCGGAATTTTCGCCGCCGCGAAAAGTGCAGGTGGAATTTGACGATATTGTGCTGGCAAGCGGACGGCACGTGTCGGTCGAAACCACCATGGTGCAAGGCACCGGCACAACGATCAGCTTGGTGAGCGCGGCGGATCGAGAAAAGAAAAATAAGGTAAGAGATGCGGCGTCGCAAAAGGTGAAGGACGCGAAGGAGGAAGCGAGGCGCGACTGGAACAACGCGATGAAGCAAGTGCATGAGCCGGGGCGGATTCATCGATTGTGGCGATATGCGGAGATGCAGCTTCCTTTTCATCCGCAGTACATACCGGCAGGAACGGTATATCTGGCGGAATTGAATGTGCCGCTTGATTTTGGCACGGAGCCACTGAAGCCGGAGATGGCGGCGTCAATCGATGAGCCGCCACCGGCTGGGTCGTTGGTGCATGCGCGGTTGATGACGGCGCTGAGTTCGGCGACAACGCAAAAGGGGGAAGCGGTGGAGGCGGTCTTAACCCAGCCGCTCTTTGATGGAGACAGGCTGATTTTGCCGCAGGGAAGTCGACTGAAAGGGTCGGTGGGGCAGGTGAGGCCGGCGCGCCGATTTGGACGGAATGGATTATTGCGGATGGTGTTTCATGAGGTGGCGTTGCCAGATGGCGTGGAGCAGAAGGTGAACGCGAGCCTGGAAGGTGTGCAAGCGAACAAGGGACAGGACGTGACGCTCGATTCGGAGGGCGGAGCCGAAGCAAATTCGCCAAAGACGCGGTATCTCTCCACAGGAATTTCGGTGGGGCTGGCGGTGGTGTCGGCCGGGACGGATCGAGATGCGCCGCAGGGCGATGTGGCGGGGAATACGAGCAATCGGGTGGCGGGCGGAGCGGGAGGATTTAAGCTGGTGGGAATTGCGGTGGGAGTTTTTGTGCATTCACAGCCGTTGGGAATGGCTATGGGAGCGTACGGGGCGGGCGTTTCGGTTTACGATCATTTTCTGGCGCGGGGACAGGACTTGGTATTTCCCAAGTACACGGCGATGAATGTGGCGATTGGGCCGCCAATGGTTGGAGCGGGGGCAGGGACAAACGAAAGTTCAGAGCCGGCGAAACATTAAGGAGCGAATTTTTCATGGCGCAAGCGGACAAAATGATGATGGATGTGATTTTGAAGCGGTTTGAAAAGCCGGACGAGCTGCGGGGATTTGAGAAGGGCACATTTGAAGTGGTGCAGATTGGCGGGATGACGATTGGGCGGGCGAGTTATGAGCCGGGATGGAGGTGGTCAAAGCACGTGGGCGCGGCGACGGGCGCGAAGAGCTGCATGGTAGAGCATGTGGGCATGGTGGTGTCGGGCTGCGCAACAGCGGCGATGGATGACGGACGACTATTCGAGATGAAAGCGGGAGATATTTTCTACATTCCGCCTGGGCATGACAGTTGGGTGGTGGGCGAAGAGCCGTATGTGTCGCTGCATTTCATGGGGGCGGGCGAGTACGCAAGTCACAAGTGAGTTGGCGCCGCGGGCGGCAATTACCAGAGGCGGCGGGGCAGGAGATAAGTGAAGCCGGCGAAGAGCTCCCACTGCGTAGAAGTCGAAGTGAGGCCGCGGTTGAAGCCGGTGTCGAAGACGAGATTGGGGCGCGGTGCGTAGCCGAGCGCCCAAAGATTTCCCACGGCATTGCTGGACGTGAACGGCTGAGTGAAGTGCCAGAACTCACCGGTGAGCGAGAAGCGGGTGGTGAGCGGGTGCGAGATGGAGATAGTCTGGCCGGATTGGAACTTGGTGTCCGCGCCAGCGGTTTGGGTGTTGAAGAGGGCGTTGGCGTCGTAGTGAAAACCGTGAACGTCGGCGCTGGCCGCGACGAGGAAGGAATCGCGGGCGTTGCCGATGTCGATGTCGGGAGTGCTGCCGTCGTAGACGTGGCGCGAGTAGCCGACTGCAATGGTGGGGCGGGCGTTTTCGCCGTGGAAGAGGACGACTTGAGCGCCGAGGAAAACGTCGCCGGTGCCGTTGAAGGCTGGAGCGGATTTGGTGGCGCGATAGTGGACGAAGGGTTCGGCGGGCGCGATGAGTTCGACGCGTGGATTTATGGTGAGGCGGATTACTTCGTTGAAGCCGTGGCGGGTGGAGAATTCGGGAGAGTCGGCCGCGCCGAGCCAGCCGGATTCGAATTGAAGGTAGCCGACGGGAGTGAGAGTGGCGGGAGTGGCGACGGTGGGGCGGGAGGGGTTGGCTTCGGGCGGTTCGAGTGAGTTGGGCGGGTTGGATTGCTGGTCGGGCGAATTTTCTTGGGCGTAGATGGTGATGGGGAGAAGGGTTGCTAAGGCGAGAGTGATCAGAGCAAGGGAAACGAATAGCGAGCCGGAGCTTGAGGTGGAGGTTCGCAAGAGCGTGAGCAGCGGTACGAGAGGAGATTAACACGGCGGCGCGGTCTGGGTTTCCTCGTGAATGGGTGAGACTAGGAGGATTTCCTCATGAGAAATGGAATGAAAGAAACCCACACGCTGAACCCTGCGTGTGGAGCACCCGGGGAAACTTCTAAAGCAAAGGCAGAGGCGTAACCATTGCACGAAGTGAAGGGAATAGGAGAGTTGGAGGCGAGATTTGTGGAAACGGTAGTGTCGGTGGAGGCGGCGACGGTGAGGGAGTTGAAGAGAATTGCGGTGACCGAGCCGGGCGAGATTGCGAGGGTGATGGAGCGCGCGTGTGAGGCGCAGTACGCATGGGAGACGCGGTCCATTTACTTGCGAGTGCGATTATTGGAAAAGCTGCGAGAGGTGATTTACCGGCGGCGAGATGAAATTGCGAGGATGGTGTCGGCGGAGACGGGCAAGCCGCGGGCAGAGTCGATATTGGCGGAGGTAATGCTGGCGCTCGATAGCGTGGAGTTTTTCGCGCGGCGCGTGCCGGAGTGGCTGAGGAAAGAGAATGTGCCGCATCACAATTTGGCGCTGAAGGCGAAGCGCGGATGGATGCAATTTGAGCCGTATGGCGTGGTGGCGGTGATTTCGCCGTGGAATTATCCATTTGCGATTCCAGTGTCGGCGATTGCGCCGGCTCTGGTGGCGGGGAACGCGGTGGTGCTGAAGCCGTCCGAATTGACGCCGCAGACGGGGGAGTTGATCGGAGAAATATTTGGGGAGGCGGCGGCTGCGGTGGGCGCGCCGCGCGAGTTGCTGCAGATTGTGCAGGGCGGAGGAGAAGTGGGAGCGGCGTTGATTGCGGCGGACCCAGCGAAAGTGTTTTTTACGGGAAATGTGGCGACAGGGAAGCGGGTGGCGGGGATGTGCGCGGAGCGGCTAATCCCGAGTGTGCTGGAGCTGGGCGGCAAGGACGCGATGATCGTGATGGGGGATGCGAATCTGGAGGTGGCGTCGAGCGCGGCAGTGTGGGGCGCGTTTACGAATTGCGGGCAGGCATGTTTGTCGGTGACGCGGATTTATGTGCAGGAGGAGGTGGCGGGGCGATTTGTGGAGTTGGTGGTGGAGAAGACGCGGAAGCTGCGGTTGGGCGGGCCTAGCGATATCGAGGCGGAGATTGGGCCGATGATTCGCGAATCGCAGGTTGCGAGGATTGAGAAGCAGTTGTGGGAGGCGGTGGAGGATGGGGCGGAGATCAGGTGCGGCGGGAAACGGCGCGCCGATTTGGGACCGACTTTTTTTGAGCCGACGGTGCTGGTCGTGCGGGATGAGAGCGCGAGGATCATGCGCGAGGAGACGTTTGGGCCTGTGGTGGCGGTGGCGTCGTTTGCGGGAGTGGACGATGCGGTGAGGATGGCGAATGCGACCGAGTATGGGTTGAGCGCGAGTGTCTGGACGCGGGATGTGTGCGCCGGAGAAAAGATTGCGTCGCGGCTGCGGGCGGGGGCGGTGATGGTAAATGATGTGGGGAGTTATTACGGGATTTGCGAGGCTCCGCACGGAGGGAGCGGGGCGAGCGGATGGGGACGGACGCACTCGCGGCTTGGATTGCTTGAAACGGTTCGAGTAAAATACGTAGATGTCGACGGGCTGCCGGGCGTGCGCAAGCCGTGGTGGTTTGGTTATGGCGGGCGTTTTGCGGAGGCGAGTGAGGCGCTGACGCAGGTGCTTTTTGCGCGGGGCTGGCAGGAGCGGGTCGGTGCGCTGCGCGCGGCGGGGCGCGCGATGGGCATGATTTTTCGCGGGAATAAGATTTGAGTTGGGCGAGTTGTGTGGTTGAGTGTCGGTGCGGGTTTGTTGCGTGTGCTTCGTGGTGGCTGATAGGGCGTTAGTCGCAGGAATTCAGGAATTGAGGAATTGAGGATTGAGGGCCTATGGCAGATCAGGATCCAGTGAAGAAGCTGGGAGCGCCGGAAGCGACGCCGGTGCAACCGGGCGCGGAGGATGTTGTTGAGGCGGATAAGGCGAAGATTGGCGCTGCGGACGCGAGCAAGGCGACCGCGCCGGCGCCAGCTAAGCCCGCGGTGACCACGGCGGCTGAAAAGCCGGCGGGGGTAACGGCAGCGGGGGCAGCGGGAGGTCCGGCGGCTGCTGCGGCCGCGAATGCGAATGCGGCGAGCGCGGCTGGAACGACGGGCACGACGCCTGCGTCTGCCACGCCCGCAGTACCCGCAGCGAAGCCCGCCGCGACTGCAACACCTGCTACACCTCCGGTGAAACCAGCGGTTCCAGCAGCGGCAGCGGCTGCGGCCGCAAAGCCGGCGGCACCCGCGGCTACTGTAGCGGCGGCTGCGCCACCTGAACCGGAAGGTCCGCCGAAGGTCAAACCGAAGAAGCACACGCAGCGAGCCTGCGATGAGAAGGATGCGAAGGGAAAGCTGTGCTGCGGGCATTTGAAGCGTTGGTATGACTATCCGAAGGATATTGAAGCGTTGATTGGGAAGAAGGCGGAGATTTACCGGTGCGAATTCTGTAAGACGCTGTACAAGCCGGATCATGCGAGTGCGCCGCATAGTTTTACGTTGAGGTATTAGGGAAGGACCGGCAAATAGCAAAACCATTGCGCGACCGTGCTTCGTGACCTCGGAGATTGATGAATCCCACCCACCTGCAACGGCGGCAGGCGGGGCACCCGCAGAAACTTCCACGGCAAAGGCAACGTCGCTGCGTAGTTGACTTTTCACAGTAGGCCCCCAGGTCGGGTAGACTAGGTTTAAGAGGCGGCCTTGGAACTGCAAACACTCATATACGACTGGAACGCAGCGGAACTGCCGGAAATTCCGGCGGGGCGAAAGTTGGCCTTGAATGACGAGACGCTGCGCGACGGGCTGCAAAACCCCTCGGTTCACGATCCTTCGATAAAAGAAAAAATTGAAATCCTGCACCTGATGGAGGCGTTGGGAATTGAGACCGTAAATATTGGCCTGCCCGGCGCGGGCGCGCGGGCGTACGCGGACACCGAAGCGCTGGCGCGGGAAATTGTGCAGGCGAAGCTGAATATCCGACCGAATTGCGCGGCGCGAACGCACCGGAACGACATTAAGCCGATCATTGAGATTTCGCAAAAGGTGGGAATGCCGATCGAAGCGGCGACTTTTCTCGGGTCGAGCCCGATCCGGCGGTTGGTGGAGGATTGGACGGTCGAGCATCTTTTGCGCACTACAGAAGACGCGGTAACGTATGCCGTGAAGGAAGGGCTGCCGGTGATGTACGTCACCGAGGACACGGTGCGGACGGATCCTGAGACGGTGAAGGCGCTCTATTCAACGGCCATTCGTTTCGGAGCGCGGGCGGCGGTGTTCTGCGACACGGTGGGAAATGCGACGCCCCGCGGCGCGTACAACTTGGTGAAGTTCGCGGTGGAAAATGTGGTGAAGCCGAGCGGAGAGAAGATTCGGGTGGATTGGCACGGGCATAACGACCGCGGGCTGGCGGTGGCGAATTCGATTGCGGCGTTTGCGGCGGGCGCGGATCAGGTGCATGCCGCGGCCCTGGCGTTAGGTGAGCGCGTTGGAAATACACCGATGGAATTGATGCTGGTGAATTTGCGGCTGATGGGATTCATTGACCGGGATTTGTCGAAGCTGCGGGAGTACTCGGAAACGGTGGC
Source organism: uncultured Acidobacteriota bacterium (assembly GCA_963757885.1). Taxonomy (GTDB): domain Bacteria; phylum Acidobacteriota; class Terriglobia; order Acidiferrales; family UBA7541; genus Palsa-147. The sequence goes on from CAVWSS010000002.1 coordinate 890,969, forward strand.
CAAGGCCACGCAGACGGCGATACCGCCGAATTATCCGGTGGTGGGGCGCGATGCTTTTCGAACCGCGACGGGCGTGCATGCGGCGGCCATTGTGAAGGCCTATCGAAAGAAGGATGCGGAGCTGGCTAATTCGATTTATAGCGGTGTGCCGTCGCATTTATTTGGAATGGATCAGGTGATTGAGGTGGGGCCGTTGAGCGGCAAGTCGAACGTGATTTTTTGGCTGGAGAAGCGCGGAATTGAAGTGACCGAGGCGCGCGTGGAGTTGATTTTCGCCGCAGCGAAGAAGGCGCAGCAGGTGTTGACCGAGGCGGAAATTTATGGGCTTTTGAATGGCGCGCCGGTAAGCTAGCGTTTTATAGAGTTGTGAGACTTGCGTTCGATATTGCTGGGATCGTCCCCTTCAGCAGCAAAACCTTGACCGATCGACTACCAAAAGCATCAGATAATCGGCCAGGAGATTTGGCGGGCGGGTCAGTGTTTAAACCGGTGTGTGGTTCGGTGCGTGATTCGGCGTGTAAAATTCATGAAACCTGTGTGGCTCCTTGGTGTTCTGGTAGCTATGGCTATTCCTTCGCTTAGTCCGTTGGGCGGCCGCGCGAGTGCGGCTAATGGCATCGTCGCGCGTCGACAGGGCGATGCGACGAATCCGGTGGACGCTTTGGCGCGCGACCCGGAGGTTGTGAAAGCGCTGAATTGGATCGGCAAGAATGCTGGCTGGGTGACCGAGCAGCAGATCAAACTGACTGAAATTCCCGCGCCAAAATTTGGGGAAGAGGCAAAGTCGGCGGCGTACCAGCGAATGTTGCAAGCCGCGGGGCTAAAAGTGCGCACGGATGGAGTGGGGAATGCGATTGGAGAGCGAGAGGGCGCGGATGGAGATCAGGTAATTCTGCTGGCGGCGCATCTGGACACGGTGTTCCCGGAGGGAACGCCGGCGAAAGTGACGCGGAAGGGCTCGAGGCTGCTGGGGCCAGGGATCGCGGACAATGGCGCGGGACTTTCGGCGTTGCTGGGCGTGGCGATGGCGCTGAATAATTCGAAAGTGAAGACCGGGATGACGATTGTGTTCGCGGGAGATGTGGGGGAAGAGGGCGAAGGGAATTTGCGGGGAGTTCGCACGTTGGTGCAGGAGTATGGGAAGCGGCTGCAGGCGGTGATTGCGGTGGATGGCGCGGCGGTGGATTACGTGGCGACGCAGGCGCTGGCGTCAAAGCGCATGGAAATTATTATCACCGGACCGGGCGGGCATAGTTGGACGGACTTTGGCGCGCCGAATCCGATTACTGCGCTGTCGCGAGCGATCGTGCAATTTTCGACCAGTGTGGAGATGCCGATTACGCCGCGGAGTTCGTTTAATTTTGGAGTGATTGACGGCGGCACGTCAGTGAATTCGATTCCGAATCGCGTGACGGTGAAAGTGGATTTTCGTTCGGAAGATGAGGCGGAGATTGGGCGGCTGGAGGCGGCGCTACGGGAAGCGGTGCGCGCGGGAGTGGCGGCGGAGATGGCCGCGGCGAAGCGCGGGACGGAGTCGCTGCAGGCGCATTACAAAGTGATCGGGACGCGGCCGGGAGGGAAACTAGCGGCGGATTCGGCGTTGATGAAGGCGATTAATGATACGGATGAGTATTTGGGGAATTCGTCGCATATGCAGCGGTCGTCGACGGATGCGAATATTCCGCTGTCATTGGGGATACCGGCGATTTCGATTGGGGGCGGCGGGTTGGCGGGCGGGGCGCATTCATTGGAAGAGTGGTATGACCCGGAGAATCGTGATTTGGGGATGAAGAGGATCTTGTTGGCGGTGTTGGAGATTGCAGGAGTGAAGAAGTAGAGGGCGACGTAGTTGAGGACCGTGGAACTTGAAGGGTAAAGCCCCACATGGAAAGGCGCCATGTGGGGCACCCAGAAAAACCTAAACCCACCTCGAAAAGCAAACTTTCCTTCTGAAGGCATAACGGTGAGAATGTGACGATTTTCGTTACCCTGCGTACGAGTGTGTGGGCTGAGTGGGGATGAGGATAACGGACAAATTTAAGGCGGATGTGGTGCTGGCGCTGTGCATGGTGATTTGGGGCGCGACGTTTGTGGTGGTGCAGGATGCGCTGGCATATGCATCGGTGATGGTGTTTTTGGCGGCACGATTTTTGCTGGCCGCGGCGATTTTGGCGGTGGTTTATTATCGGAGTGCTCCGGAAGATGGGGCGTGGGGCGCTGTGGGCGGGCGGATTGATGGGTGTCTTCCTGTTTGGCGGGTACATTTGCCAGACCGTGGGGCTGAAATTCACGACACCGTCGAAAGCGGCGTTTTTGAATGGATCGAGCACGATTTGGGTGCCGTTGATGATGAGTGCAGCGGGAATGCGGCGGATTGGCGGGTGGGTGTGGGCCGGAGTGGTGACGGCGATGGTGGGGCTGTACCTGCTGGCGATTCCCGCGTCGGGATTTTCGCATTTGAATTTGGGAGACGCGTTGAGCGTGGGCTCGGCGATTATGTTCGCGTTTCATATTCTTGTGGTGGCGCGGTACAGCCACAAATTTCCGGTGAGCGCGCTGAGCTTTGTGCAGATCGCGTTGACGGGCGTGCTGGCGCTGTGCGCGGTGCCGCTGGTTTCCGCGGCGGGATTGGAAGCGCCGCGATTTGCGTGGAATGGATATTTGTTGTTTGCGCTGGCGTTGACGGCGATTGGGTGCACGGTGCTGGCGTTCAGCGGGCAGGTATGGGCGCAGCGGCACACCACGCCGACGCACGCGGCGATTCTGTTTACGTTGGAGCCCGTATTTGCGGCGATTACTTCGTACATCGTGCTGGGGGAGCGGCTGGCGCCGCGGGCTCTGTCGGGAGCGGTGCTGATTTTAGGGGCAATTTTGCTGGCGGAGTTGAAGGGGCCGGTGCAGGCGCCGCCGGATTCGGAGGGCGGGGAAGCGGCGGAGGCTGGCGCGTAATCTCTGCAAGGCCTGCGGAGAATAGGGGAAATAATCTCCGCATAATCTGCGGAGATTAAGTGGCCGAGGCGGGGCGCAGCACAAGTTATACGCTGGTGCGTCGGCGGCAAGCGGATCTGTAAACCATCCAGTAATTATCTAACCTAGATGACTAATTGACAGATCGGTACCGGTGTGAAAGACTGCGCCCAGACTGATCCAGCCCGGTGCCTCGGGCTCTCCTACTAGAAGGTCAACGAACATGAGACGCAACTTGGTTGTGTGGGCGATTTGTGTCGCTACTCTCGGGTTGTGTGCGCGGAGCGCGGGAGCGCAGCAGGCTACTGGAACTCCTGGGGTTCAGTCGGTGGTAGCGCCGGGAAGTAGCGCGACTCCCCCTGCAGCGAACCCAAATCCAACCTCGACTGTCGATACGAAAGCCAGTGCGAATGCGGCGCCTGACGCGAAGGCTTCGGCGGCCGCGCCGTCGGCGCCATCTGGATCAGGTGCAAACGCTCCAACGAAAAGTCCGAATGGAAACGCGGCAGATGCGTCCGCTAAAAAGGCGATTGCTGCGGCCGAACCGGTGCCGCCAATTGTCGCGGCGCTGAATCATGCGCTGGATTTGTATCGAACCGGACGGTTCGGGGATGCGATCGACGCGTACAGGGAGATTTTGAAGGGCAATCCGGATATCCCCATGGCGTATGTGGGGATGGCCAGGTCTTATTTGAAGCAGAAGAATCCGACGGACGCGTACACGGCGGCGAGCAAGGCACTGGAGAAGTCGCCGCACTTGGCGCAGGCGCACGTAGCGATGGGCGAGGTGTATTTTCGGCAGGGGAAAATTGGCGAGGCCGAAGAGGAATTTAACGACACGGTAAAGGCCGGAGTGGAGGACGCGCGAGCTTATCTCGGGCTGGCGCGACTCTATTTCGCTATGTCGTACACGAGGCACGCGGTGTATTGCATAGACCGAGCGCACGAGCTGGACCCGGATGACCCGGAGATACGCAAGGAATGGATTTTTACGTTGCCACGCAAGGAGCGAATCGAGGAGTTGAAGAAGTTTCTGGTGGGCGACGGCGAGGACGATGAGAAAGATCGGGACGACATGTCGAAGGGCCTGACATCGATGGAGGATGACGAGCAGGGGAATCGGCGTTGCCATTTGGTGGGCGACGCCAAATCGGCACAGATGACGCTCGAGAATCTCCTTGAAGGTCCCGATCATGTACGGAGCGTGGGGTTGAAGGTTCACATCGGAGAGGCATCGGGCACGTTGATGCTGGACACGGGCGCGCCTGGGGTATTAATCGACCGAAGGATGGCTGAGAAAGCCGGCGTAAAGCGGCTGGTGGAATACGACATCAATGGGATCGGCGATAAGAAACCGATGAATGGCTACATAGGCATAGCCGACTCAATCAAGATAGGCAACTTGGAATTCGCGGGTTGCCACGTTCACGTGGCAGAGCAACGGTCGGTGCAAGGCGACGACGGGCTGATTGGCGCGGACATGTTCGACGATTTCTTGGTGGATATAGATTTCCCGAATCACAAGTTGAACCTAAGTCCATTGCCGGAGCGGCCTCCGCTGTCAGCGGCCGACGAGGCGAAGGGAAAGACTTACGCGAATGCCGCGAAAATGCGCGATCGATACGTGGCTCCGGAGATGAAGGACTATCAACCAGTGTTCCGGTTTGGGCATCAGCTTTTGATTGCGACACGGGTGAACGACATAAAGGCCGAGCCGCGCCTGTTCCTTATCGATACCGGAGCGTTTGGAAATACCATTTCGCCGGAGGCTGCGCGGGAAGTGACCAAGGTGCGGGGCGACTCCGACATGGAGATTACGGGCTTAAATGGGAAGGTAAAGAAAGTGTACAGCGCGGACCATGTAACCCTATATTTCTCGCACTATTACCAGAAGTTGACGGACTTGGTGTCGTTTCCCACGACTTCGATCAGTGATGATGTGGGAACTGAAGTGTCGGGCCTTTTAGGGTTTGCGATGCTGCGATTGGTGGATATGAAGATCGATTACCGGGATGGGATGGTGGAGTTTAATTACAAAGAACACTGAGTGGGTAGTGCGTGTTTTTTTTGCAGACGCGGTAGACAAGAATCAATTCGAGGGGCAGCGAAAGATGACACGCAACATGGTGATGTGGACCGCGGTTGGTGTGCTGGGTACAGGGCTGTGCGCGTTTAGCGCGAAGGCGCAAAATTCGAGCACACAGAATTCGACTGCGCAAAATTCGAATGCGCAGAATTCGAAGCCGACTGGGCAATCAGCGGTGGCGCCGGCGGGCGCGATGCCAGCGAGTGCCACACCTGCAGCGAGTGGCGGCAGGGCGAGCAGCGATGCAGCGAGCAGTAGCACCTCGACCGCGGGTAATTCGCCCAGCAAAGGCGCCGCGGACGGAGCTGCGCCTGCAGGGGTCTCGCCGATGCTGGCTGCGTTGAATAATGCGAGAGACCTTTATCGAAGCTGGAAACTCCAAGAATCATTGGATGCCTACAACGCGATTCTGAAAAACGATCCGAATGTCTCGATGGCTTATGTGGGTATGGCGCGGGTGTATTTGAAGATGAAGAAGCCCGAGGACGCCAATACTGCGGCGAACAAGGCGCTGACAATGTCGCCGATGTTGAATGCAGCGCATGTGGCCATGGGCGAAGTATATTTCAGGCAAGGGCAGATCGACGATGCGGATAAGGAATTTAGGGCGGTTGTGAAATCCGGTGCGGTGGACGCACGAGCGTATCTTGGACTAGCGCGAGTTTTCTTTGCCAACGCGAATTACCGGCACGCGGTGATTTTGCTCGATCGGGCGCGTGAGATCGATCCGAATGACCCGGATATTCAAAGGGAGTGGATTTACACATTGTCGCGCAAGGATCGAATTGCGGAGTTGAAGCGATTTCTGGATGTCGATGAGGGCGAGGACGCGGCCGACCGAACCCACAGGTCACAAGGCTTGAAGGATATGGAGGATGCGGAGGAGCAGGGTAGGGCTTGTCGCGTGGCGACAAAGGTGAATCACGCGGAGATCCCGCTGGAAACTATCGCGAGAGACGATCCCCGATACCCGCACGGTGTCGGGTTGAAAGTGCACATCGGCGACGCGTCTCCAAAGCTGTTGCTCGATACCGGCGCGCACGGAATCGTTTTGGATCGAGGAATGGCGGAAAAGGCAGGGATCAAGCATGTCGTGGATACGGACGCGGGCGGCATTGGCGACCAGAAACGAATGAATGGATACATGGGAGTGGCCCGCTCGATCAAGGTCGGTGAGCTTGAATTCACCAACTGCGAGGTTTTCGTTGGAGATCGGCGGTCGATTATCGGTGTCGATGGGCTAATTGGTGCCGATGTATTCGCGCGTTATTTGGTGGATATCAACATTCCGGACCGAAAGATGATTCTCAGTGAATTGCCACCTGAGCTGCCTCTGGCGGCCGACGATGCGGCGCTCACGGCGAAGGAGCCATATGGCAACGCGGCGAGGTTGAGGGATCGTTATATCGCGCCGGACATGAAGGATTACACCCAAATTTATACGTTCGGGCACGACCTGCTGATCCCGGTGCGAATTAACAAAGGGCCGATCCGGTTATTTATGATCGACACAGGGTCGTTCGCGAATACGATCTCGCCGACAATAGCGCGCGACGTCACCAAAGTGCGAACGGACTCCGACTTGCGGGTGACGGGTATGAACGGGCGAGTTAAAGACGTGTACACCGCGGACAATGTGATGCTGCAATTTTCGAAGTACTACGAGAAGGCAAATGATGTGGTGGCGTTTGACACGACCAAGACCAGCGACGCCGAAGGCACTGAAGTCGCGGGTTTTCTCGGGTTCTCGATGTTGAGGGTGATGGAGATGAAGATCGACTATCGGGATGGGTTGGTGGATTTTTACTATAAGCCCACGAAGTAAGGCTGAGGCACTAGAGTTGCAGAGCAAGCTGCCACTCTGGCACGCGAGAGCGTGCCCTTTCTGTTTTAGCGAATGGCCGCGCGGCGTCTGGAGCGCAGCTATGAACCTAGGGTCGGGTGGGGCCGCGACTTTGAGGAGATCGGGCTTTTTGACTGGCGGCTTGTGAATTTCCTGAGAAGGCTCGGGCCGCTGGTGGTGGGCGAATTCGTACGAAGGCTCGACGTGAATGCGGCCGGGGTGAAGGGTACTAGGTGCGACTTTGTGCGACAAGAAAGCCCGAGTTTTTCTGTAGTTCAAGCTACAGACCGCTGCTTATTGGTTTATTTTCAATAGAAAATACAGTAAACACTGTATGTGCACCTTAGTTCGATCCGGGCTTCAATAAGGCCCGACCAAATTCTGCGAGCAGGCATTTCAAAGGGGTCCGAGTGTGAACCTGAGCAGATGCAGCGACCCCGGTATCTCAGTTGAGCCTTCAGCCCATGCCCGTAAAAACCAAAAACTGCAACACGAGACAAGCCCCCAATTCAGTGAGGAGACTATGCGAATTTTAGTAGCAGACGACCATGACGTAGTACGTCGCGGCCTGAAATCGGTGCTGGATGCGCGCACCGGATGGGAAGTGGTGGCGGAGTGCGGCAATGGCCGGGACGCGGTATCGCAAGCGGAAAAACTGAAACCAGACGTAGTGGTGATGGATATCAGCATGCCGGATATGAATGGTTTGGAGGCCGCGCGACGCATCAAGAAGACCTGCCCAAAGACCGAGGTGGTGATTTTGTCGGCGCACTACACGGACCAGTTGGTGCGGGAAATAGTGGATGCCGGCGCGAAGGGTTACATCTTGAAGTCGGACGCGGAGCGCGATTTGGTGATCGCGGTGGAGGCGGTGTCGAACCGGCGGACTTTCTTTACCACGCGAGCGTCAGAAATGCTGATCGACGGTTTTCGCCATCGCGGTGAGGCGCCTACGCCGCAGGCATTGGCGCGTGAAAGATTGACCTCTCGCGAGCGAGAAATCATCCAATTGTTGGCGGAAGGTAATAGCAGCAAGGAAGTGGCTACCACGCTGGGGATTAGCACGAAGACAGCGGAGACGCACCGTTCGAACATTATGAGGAAGCTGGAGCTGCACTCGGTGAGCGAGCTGGTGCGCTATGCGGTGAGGAACCAGATTATTGAGCCGTAGTTGTGGAATCTTTCATTCAGGTTCGCGGTGTGGAGTTCTGGTAGCGGGTTCCCACGCGCCATTCAAAGATGAAGGCTGAGGGCCAAGCACAGGCAGTAAAACCGCAGGTGAGGCTTGTGATCGTAGACGATCACGAGATTTTCCGCACAGGTGTGCGCAGAGTTTTGCAGAGTGATGGGCATTGGGATGTTTGTGGGGAGGCTTCGACCGGAGATGAAGCGGTAAAGCTGGCGAACGAAGTTAAACCCGAAGTGATTGTGATGGACGTATCGATGCCCGGCACGAATGGAATACAGGCGACGAGGAGCATTTTATCAGCACTGCCGAAGACGAAGATATTGTTGCTGACTTGGCATACGTCGAAGGAGTTGGTGCGCAGCGGGTTTGCGGCGGGCGCGAGCGGATATTTGCTGAAGTCGGACGCGGGGCGGGATTTGATTGAGGCGCTGGAGACGATTGTGGACGGGACGACGTATGTGAGTCCGGCAATAGGGGATGTAACGGGGTAGATTGATTGTTTCGTTCGAGAGCCTTACTAGTGGCTCACCGTCGCGGAAGAAGCAGCGCAGGCCCGGAAAACTCCGATACAAACAACCAATACGTAAGAATTCTCTGGCTAGGGCGAGTTGTACGCTGTTTCTTCCTTGTGTGATTCCGTTCAAGGCCTTCCTATGCTTAGCGCCATGTCGGCTTCAGAGAGGACACCTTTGTCCTGATTTCTGGTTAAGAGGAGACGTAACGTGAGGATTTTTGTGGGGGCGATGGCAGTTTTGGTGTCTCTCTTGCTTTCGGGTGGCGCGGCGCAAAAGGATGATCCGGCGAAGATTAGCCGGGAGGAGTTGGTGCGGCGGACGCAGGAGATGCTGGACGCGTATGTGCCGGGGGATCAGAAGCCGTTTCAGTTGTACGTCGCGGATGATGCGGTGTGGTTCGACGATCAAACGAATATGGACAAGGAAACGTTGCTCAAGAGCGCTCGACCACTGCCGACGGGTTACGGCGGAACGATAAAGATGGAAAACGTAACGGCGCGGTTTGTGGCGGACGCGGCAGTTTTGGCGTTTGATGCGATCGAGACTGAAACGGTGTTTGGCAGCACGTTACTTGCGAAATATCGGATGACGGACACGTGGCTGTATCGGAATCACCAATGGCAAATTGCGGCGGCGGAAACATTGCGGTATTACGCAGATCCGAAGGCGGGGAGCATTCGGTCGCAAACGCTGGACGATTACGTGGGGACTTATGAGCTGGCTCCGGGAACGGGTTGGGCGTGACGCGAGAAGGGAGTCAGCTCTATGCGCAGCGGGATTCGCAGAAGGCGTATCAATTGCTGCCGGAGGTACAGGATGTGTTTTTTCGGCCTGGCGTGGAAGGCAGGCGAATATTCCACCGAAACGAGTCGGGGCGGGTGGATGAGTTGATAGACCGACGGGACAACGAGGATTTGATTTGGAAGAAGACAGGCCGGTAAATGGTTGGTGTGCGTTGAGGAGTTCGGCTAGAGGGCACAGATTTACCGTTCCGGTCATGCAAGTTGTAAACTAACTATCAACTATGAGATTTAATCGACTTATCAACTTCAGTTTGTTGACCTTACTCGGGTACCTCCTGCCGCAGGGTGTATCAGCCCAGTCTGACACCACACGGAAAGTCGACAATCAATTCCTGACAATGACGGTAGTGGCGGGGTGGACCAGGCAGGAATCGGGTGAACAGCGGTTGAATTTGAGACATGGGAAATATCTCTTCACAATCAATCCGATATTTGAGCATGCGAGCGGCATCATGTTAGGGCGGCTCCCGGAGATCGTAGAAGGGTATCAAGTATTGACTCAGTGATGGCTAACATCGATCAACCCGCAGGTGGGTGGGAGTGTGGTCAGCCCGAGGCAACGCGCGTCACTGAAGCCATAACGTTGTGTAACTTGTACACGGACCGATCAAAGGCTCAGGCGGATTGTGTTCTTCCGGCTGATCCTGAGCGCGTCTGGTTTGGCTCATACTTCAGCGGTGAAGGACCCGCGAGCGAGTACACCATTACCCTGGGCTATGACACGAAGGATGTAAATGCTCTGCCAAAGAAAGACAGCCCGGAACTGCGGCAGATATTCAGCGATATAAAGGCAATGCTGGAGACTCTTCAGATAAAGGCTCCGATTGTCATTTCAAGGGTGGTTCCCGACAGCGCCCCTCCTGGCTCGACGGTCACGATTTACGGGGCCGGGTTCAACATGCCGGGAGATCGCGTGGTCGTGCGCTTTCGACAACTTCCCAATCTGTTCATGTCAGCTCCCACAATTGCTTCGGACGGAACCTCGCTTACATTTCAAGTACCGACCTCTATGCACAAAATGACATGTCGGGAAGGATATATTGAAGTCTCGGAACATTGTGTTCCGGTACCTCCAAATCATGTTGACGTCGACGATTGCCCACGGATCATTGGTCAGCGAGCCATTTTCTGCGGTGCACCTTTGCAGGCGAGTTCGTATGAGATACAGGTAGTTGTCGAGGGATCAATGGTGGGCACGGAACCGGTGGCGTTCACGGTTACGGAACCGGCGCCGACACCGGTTTGGATTTCGTTGATGTATCCAATTTACCTCGTTACACCGGGCACCATTATTACGGTGCGGGGAAGCGGTTTTACGCCAACAGGGAACACCGTAACGATCGGAACCGCCATTGTGGGCAACGTCGCCTCGCCGGATGGCAGGAGCCTTTCGTTTAGCGTACCGCCACCGCAAGGGACGAGCCTCTATCGCAACCTCAAGAAGTTTGAAGCTCAAGTTTCCAATAGCAAGGGGACAAGCAATTCAATTATCGTTGATTATCGATAGTTGACGAGTGGTTCATAGGACTTCAGTTTCCAGTCCCACGCGCAAAACCGGCGTGCGAGACCCCGCAGAAACTGCAAGGCCAATTTCACCACCTGTAAGCGCAACGAGTACCCAGAAACTGGGCTTGACTCCGCGTGGGTGTCCCTTTTTTTTGCCGCGCCGTACGGCACGCCAGAGGCGCATGAGGCACAAAGAAAAAACTAAAGGCGAACTGGCTAGCGAGCCGTCGGGGACGTAGAGACAGGAAGATGGGAGGATTGCCAGGCGGCGATGCCGCCGGCAATTTCGGAGACATGTTTGAAGCCGGCGCGCTGAAGGAGGTGAAGCAGCGATGGAAGAGCGGTAACCGCCTGCACAGTAGACCAGGAGCGGGCGGTCCTTCGGCAGTTTTTCTAAGTTTTCCTGAAGATGATTCAAAGGAATGCCGAGGCTGGCGGCGATGTGTGCCTGTTCGCGTTCGCGAGGGGCGCGGACGTCGACGGCGAGCGGAGCTTCGTTTGAAGCGAGAAGCTCGGCAGCGAAGGGAGCGCTAAGGCGGTCGGTCGATTCGAGAAGTTCGGGGCGGGAATCAAGACTCTTGAGGCCGTCCGTGAGATAGCCGACGATATGATCGAAGCCGATGCGGCCGAGGCGAGTGATCGATTCACTTTCGCGTCCGGGTGTGGCGATGATGACGATGGGATGTTCGCGATCGAGGACGGTGCCGGCCCAGGTGGCGTATTGGCCGGAGAGGCCGACGTTGATGCTGCCGCGGAGATGCGTCGAGGCGAATTCGGCGGGATCGCGCGTGTCGAGAATTTGCGCGCCGACGGCCTGGAGGCCGAGAAGATCGTCGAGAGTCATGGCGGTGACGCGGGCGAGAGTTTCGTCGAGAGTGGGGCGTTCTTGGGAATTGAGGACCGCGTCGTAAGTGAAGTAGGCGGGCGCGTCGGGCTGATCGGCAGTGACGACGTTGATGAAGGCTTCTTTGGACATGGGCTGGAGCGCGTAGTTGGTGCGGCGCTGCTCGCCCATGGTGGAGACGGTTTCCTTGCTGAGCGCTTTGCCGCAGAGGGAGCCGGCGCCGTGCGCGGGGTAGACGAGGCTCTGATCGGGAAGCGCGAGAAGTTTGGTGTGAAGGGAATCGAAGAGCATGCCGCCAAGGTCGGTGGCGGACCAGCCGAGCGCGACGCGAAGGTCGGGACGGCCGACGTCGCCGATGAAGAGCGTGTCGCCGGTGAGAACGGCTTGGGGCTCGGAGTCGCTGCGGTCGAGATCGAAGACGAGGATGGAGATGGATTCGGGAGTGTGGCCGGGAGTTTCGAGCGTTTTGAGGCGGACGCGGCCGAATTCGACTGTGTCGCCATCGTGCATCGGAGTGAAGGAGTAGCCGGCTTTGGCGGCGGCGCCGAGATAAATTTTTGCGCCGACGCGGTCGCGAAGCTCGAGATGGCCGGCGACGAAGTCGGCGTGAAGGTGGGTGAGGAAGACGTGCTTGATAGTGAGTTGGTGTTCGGCGGCGAAGGCGAGGTATTGGTCGATATCACGCTGAGGATCGACGACGGCGGCGGTGTGCGATTGCTCGTCGCCGATGATGTAGGAGGCGTGGGCGAGGCAGTTTAGGTAGAACTGTTTCAGGATCATGGTTGGGTTAAAGAACCCTAAATTGGGGATGGCCGACTGTGATGCAAAGGAAAGGGAATTATACACGGAGTGGCCGACCTAACTGCAGTAGCGTTCGAAGGCGCAGAGGTCAAATGCACAAGGCGTAAATACGTGCGGGCTAGTCGTGGCGGAGGGCGAGGAGGGGGTCGATGCGGATGGCGCGGCGGGCGGGGATATAGCAGGCGAGGAGGGCGGCGCCAAGGAGAAGCAGCGGGACGGCGATGAAGGTAAGCGGGTCAGTGGGATGGACACCGTAGAGTAAGCCGGCCATGAGATGAGTGACGACGAAAGCGCAGGCAAGGCCGACCACCGCGCCGTAAAGCGCAAGCGTGAATCCCTGGCGCAAGACCATGCGAAGGATATTTTCCTTTGGCGCACCGAGGGCGAGGCGGATGCCGATTTCGCGGGTGCGTTCGCTGACGATGTAGGAAATGACCCCGTAAATTCCCAGGCCGGCCAAAAGCAAAGCGGTGAGCGAGAAGAGGCCGGCGACCTTTAAGCCGAAGCGCCGTTCGGAGAGGGAATTCGCAAAGATTCCCTCTAGCGTGTGCGCGCCGAAGACGGGAAGCTGAGGGTCGATGGACTGGACCTGCTGGCGCAGCTCAACGGGAGTGGCAGCGAGATCGAGGCGGCCACGCAAAAAGACCGTGAGGTCTTTAGGCCGGCGCTGATAGTCGGATAAATAAATTTCGGGAATGTCGTTTTGCGCGAGCGATTCGGTGCGCGCGTCAGCCACCACACCGACGATGGTTGTCCAGTCTTTATCCGCGGGCCGCTTGAAACGCTTACCGAGAACTTCTTCGTTGGGCCAATATTTGCGAGCGAAAGCATCGTTGATTACGGCGACGGAGGGCGCGTTGCCGTCGTCGGAGTCGATGAAGAGGCGGCCGCGAAGAAGATTGATGTCCAGCAGATGAAAATATTCGGGGGTGACGACGGCGCGATTGACCAGAGGCGGCGAAGTGTTGTCGCGTTCGTGACCTTGGAGAATTAAGGCGAACGGATTTAAATCCCTCCAACTATGGCCGAGCGGAACCGCGGCGACATCGCCGACGGCGGCTTCGTCTACGCCGGGAAGCGTTTTGGCGCGTCGAAGAATTTCGCGCAGGAGCGCGGTTTGCTGCGGGACTGTGGCGTAGGCGTCGTCCTTGGCATCGTTTGGAATGGGCAGCCAGATGCGAACGGCCATTGCATTTTGCGGATTGAAGCCGGGCTGGACGTTGAGCAGATCCCAAAAGCTGCGGAGAAGTAGGCCAGCGGCGATCATCAACACCAAAGACAGCGCAAACTCCGCGATCACAAGCAGGCGGCGCGTTCGCGCTTGCTGGCCGGAGCTAGAGCCGCGGGCTTCCCGTTTGAGCATGCTGAGCAAATCGAGTTTGCCGCTCTGCAGCGCGGGGGCGAGGCCAAAAATTATGCCTGCGGCAAGCGATACGACCAGAGCGAAAACCAGCACAGGCCAATTGATGGAGACTTCGTTAAGCCGCGGAAGGGAATCGGGAACGAGGCGGAGAAGGAATTCCTTGGTAGCAAAAAGCATGGTGAGGCCGGCGAGTCCACCAATGAGAGAAAGGAGCAGGCTTTCGGTGAGTAGCTGGGAGATTAGGCGGTGACGCGCGGCTCCGAGTGCCTGGCGAAGCGCGATTTCGTGGCCGCGTGCGCTGGCGCGGGCAAGTAGGAGATTCGCGATATTGACGCAGCCGATGAGAAGGACGAGGCCGACGGCGCAGAGCAACAGGATTAAAGACTGGCGAACGTTGCCGACGACGGTTTCTTTCAACGGGATGAGGCGCACTTGCCAGCGATTTTGCGCTGGGTAATCACCGGGGAATTGTTTTTGCAGGTTGGCGGCGAGCGCGTCGACCTGGCTCTGCGCGGCCGCGATCGTGAGCCCAGGTTGCAAGCGGGCGACGGCCGCTTGAAGAAAATGATCATGACGGACCGGAGGCGGCGCAGGCGCGGCGGCAAATCCCGAGGCGAGCCAAAGTTCGGTGCTGCGTTCTTCGGGTGTGCGGCCGGGGTCATGAAAGCCGGGAGGCATGACGCCGATGACGCGATAGAGATCGCCATCGAGGCGAAGGCTCTTGCCAATGATGGCGGGATCAGAGGCGAAGGCTCGCTTCCAGAGGCCATCGCTCATGATGGCGTCGAGAGTGAAGCCGGGAGTGCGGTCGTTGGGATCGAAGCTGTGACCTAGCTGAGTATCGACGCCGAGGACCGCGAAGTAATTCGGATTGACGTTGAGGAAGCGGATGCGTTCGGGCTGCGAAGCGCCGGTGAGATTTACATCGCCACCACCGATGGTCGAGACATATTGAAAAATGCCCGAGCGCTGATAGTCCCAAAGCTCAGGGACGGACATGCCCACGTCCTGCGCCCCGATGCCGGGAAGATCGTCTTTGATGTTCACGAGCTGTTCGGGATGCGGGTAGGAGAGCGGGTGGAGGAGAGTAGCGTCCACCACGCTAAAGATTGCGGTTGTGGCGCCGACGCCGAGAGCGATGGTCATGATGGCGATAGCGCTGAAGCCGGGCGCTTTGCGGAGCATGCGCAGGCCGTAGCGAAGATCCTGGGCGATGTTGTCGAGCCATTCCCAGCCCCACGCGAGGCGGCTACTTTCTTTTAGCGATGTAACGTTGCCGAATTGACGTCGGGCGGCGTAGCTGGCTTCTGTGGGAGCGGCGTCAGAGCGAAGGTGTTCTTCGCGGCGGAGTTCTTCTTCACGGAGTTCGATGTGAAGACGCATTTCCTCTTCAAGGTCCGCGTCGAAGCGGCGGCGGAAGAGGAGCATGCGGAGGCGGCGGGCGAGTTCGCTTAGCCAATTCATGACGATTCCTTCTAGACAGCTTCGATGACGCGGTTAATCGCGCCGACGACGCGCTCGAACTGAGACATTTCGGTTGCGAGTTGTTTGCGGCCGGCGGCGGTGAGCTGGTAGTAGCGCGCGCGGCGATTGCCGGCAGTTTTGCCCCACTTAGCGATGACCCAACCTTTGATCAACATGCGTTGGAGCGCGGGATAGAGGGAGCCTTCCTCGATTTGGAGGACGTTGTTTGAGACGCGTTGGATGGCATTGGCGATTTCGTAGCCGTGAAGTTGGCCGGAACGGGCGAGAGTGCGAAGGATGAGGAGGTAGAGTGTGCCGGGCGGGATTTCGTCTTTGTGCATGGGCGACTTTGAGGCGTTCCGCGCGGCTCTGTCACGCTGGCATAGTTAGACTATGGCAAGGGGAAAGGGTTAGCAAATGGTTCGTCTTATTTGGCCGTAAGGGCGGTTCCTAGTAAGCCTGGTCGAAAGGCGGCCCGACTCGCGTGTGAATTGAGCGAACCGCTACATCAATCCCAATTTAAGAAACAGTAATTGACAGAACATATAAACTACGCAGCATGTCTAAACGAATGAGAAAGATACTCGCGTACGCAGCTGTCGCGGTCGCGTTGCTGGTGACTGCGACCGTGGCGCGCGGTAAACACGACGATGACGAAAAGAGGGTGCGAGAAGCAGTCAAGCGATGCACGCTCAATCAAAAAGGTACTAAGAGGTTTCACCTAAGAGCGGAATTTGCGCCGACCTACGCGGGCCAGCGAGGGTCGAATCGAACCGGTGAGGTGGAGATTTGGTGGGCTTCTCCCACCCGATGGAAACGCGAAGTAAGCACCCTCGGATTTCATCAAGTAGCGATCGTGAATGGCCGCAAGGAATGGCAGAAGAATGACGGAGATTATTTCCCGGAGTGGCTGCGAGTGATCTACGTGGCGCTGGTCAGTCCGGCGCCGAATCTAGATGAAGTGTTGACGCACGTGAGGGAAGCGAAGGCCAACGGACACGTGCGCACCTCCTATTCCTGGACGGAAGTAAGCGGAGACGGGAAAGTGGAGAAGGAAGAAGGCGCGGGTTTTGCGATTACTGCGAAGGGGCTGGTTTATGGGGGTCTGGGTTTGGGATGGAACGGCTATTACAAGGACTACGAGGATTTTCACGGGCGAATGGTGGCGCGAACGGTGCGATCGGGATCGCCCGAAGTGACCGCGAAAATCGTCGTGCTAGAAGATCTGGGCAAAGTACGAGCGGATTTCTTCGACGCGAAAGCCGATGGCAGCGATCCAGTGATCAGAACCGCGGTGATAGGAGAGATGGATCTAAGAAAGAATCAAGTGAATGAAGAACCGGTGGTGTGGCCACCTGTGAAGGACGGACCGCTCGAAGGGGTGGTGACTACGCAGGTGAGTGTGGACCGAGCGGGTAGAGTACGAGAAGTGGGAGACTTCATATCGGATAACCCGGCGATCAATGCAGCGGCAGAAAAGGCGATAAAGGAGATGCAATTCAAGCCTTACCTGCAAGATGGGGCGCCGGTACAGGTGGTATCGCGGATTACGATGGGTTTTAAAGCGGAGCGGCCGGAAGGGGCCGAAAAATTCGAGAGTGCGCGCCACTATTTTGAATTAGTGAGGCAGGCTTCGTTTCCATCGGCGCCAGGCGGTCAGCCGTATATTTTGCATGCGACATTTCAGGTGATGATGGATGGGAACGCGGAGGAGGGGCAGTACGTGGACACATGGGAGAATGCCCAAGCGTGGAAGCGGGAAGTCACGCTCGGGGACACCCACGTGGTGCGTGCGCAGCACGGAGAGACGCGGTCTGAATCGGCGGGAGGGTCACAGCTCAAAGTGTTGCGCATGGTGGTGATGCGATCGCTCGAACCGTTGCCCATGCTTCTTGATAATTTTTATGAGGCGGATTGGAGAATTAAGCGAGACAAGGTGGATGGTGTCGATACGATTCGAGTCATGGCGGGTTATGAAGCCCCGGATGGGAGCTTCGATCCCGAAATGACGCGAGGCTACTGGTTTGACGAGAAGGGCAGATTATTGAGGACTTATCTTTCAGGGTTAGAGACCAAACGATTAGATTTCGCAAGTTTCGGACAAAAGGAAGTCGCGCAGGAGATTCAGGTGCTAAGAGATGGGAAGCTCGAAGTGCTCATTCACGTGACGGAGATAAAATCCGCAGGTGACCTGCCGGAAAGCACGTTTGTGGTAGACGGAAGGCAGTACAAGAGCACCAGTGATACCCGCTAGCGCACGGGCGGGCGCAAGTCAGCCTTTCGTGAAGGTGTCAAATTTGGCGGAGCTTCCAGCGGCCGCGCTTGAAGAGAATCATGCTGGCAATGGCCATGGCGGCTTCGGCGATGACGATCGACCAGTAGGCACCGTTCGAGTGCAGCCCTACACGGATGGCCAACCAGTAGGCCAGCGGGATTTCCAGAACCCAGAAGCCGAAGAAACTGACGATGGTGGGCGTGAGTGTGTCGCCCGCGCCATTGAAGGCCTGCAGCATGACCATGCCATAGCCGTAGGCGATGTTGCCGTAGCTGACGATGCGCAGGCAAGTGGCGGCGAGTGGCACGACGGCGGGGTCGTGCGTAAACAGGCGCACGACAGGCGTGGCGAAAAAGATGAAGAAGACGCCGAGCGTGCCGAGGAAAATCATGTTGTAGATGCCGGTGCGCCAGACAGCTGTTTCCGCGCGTTTGGGCTCCTTGGCGCCGAGATTTTGACCAACCAAAGTAGCGGCCGCATTGCTGAGTCCCCAGGACGGAAGGATCACGAAAATCACTACGCGAATGGCGATGGTGTAGCCAGCCACCGCGGCGGCACCGAAGAAGCTCACGATGCGCACGATGCCGAGCCAGCTAACTTGTCCAATTAGAAATTGAAGAATGCCCATGAGCGACACACGGGTGAGCCGTGCAAGGACGGAAAGGTTCAGACGGATTTGACGGCGGAGGATGCGAATGCGTTCGGTGCCGCGGAGAAGGCGATAAAACTGGTAGAGCACGCCAACGCTGCGGCCGGTGAATGTTGCGAGGGCGGCTCCGGTAACGCCCAGGTGTGGAATGGGCCCGAGGCCGAAGATGAAGATTGGATCGAGAATTAAGTTGAGGATATTTGAGAGCCAAAGCAGTCGCATGGCGATGGCGGCATCGCCGGCTCCGCGGAAAATGGCGTTGTTGAGGAAAAGCATGAGCACAACTCCGCTGCCGCCAAGCGCGATGCGAGCGTAGCCGGATCCAGTCGTGACGATGTCGGGCGTCGCTCCCATGAGACGGAGAAGGTTGGGGGCGTAGATGAGGCACGGGATGCCGATGGCGATGGAGCAGATCAGGCCGAGAAAAATGGCCTGAACGCCGGCGACGGCAGCGTCTTCAGGGTCTTTTTCGCCAATGCGGCGCGCGACCATTGCGGTGGTGGAAAGGCTGAGGCCCATACCCACGGCGAAAACGAGAGCCAACATGGACTCAGTGAGGCCCACGGTAGCGACGGCGTTGGCGCCGAGGCGGCCGACCCAGAAAACGTCGACCACCGCGAAGAGGGATTCGAGGACCATTTCCAAAACCATGGGAATGGCGAGGAGCAGAATGGCGCGGTTGAGATTCACCCGCGTGAAATCCTGATGCGAGCCGCGAAGCGCTTCGCGAACCGAGGCCCAGAGGCCGGGTTGAGTTGTTGGCTCGGCTGGCTCGATCGGTTCGATTGGTTCGATGGTCAGATTCGTTCCGTCCATAGAGTTTTAAACTATTTAGTCCGCAAATTTGCGGATGTGCGCGTTAAAAGGCGCGGAAAAGGGTGAATGTTGGACGTAAAAGAAACGAGGGCGGACGACTTAAGCGAGAATGGCGATGGTGGATTTCATCGGGCGTTGCCCTTCTTTGCAGAATTTCAGGTTAGAGCAGTGTCGATCGGTGAGTCATTGTACATACGGGAAGCTGGCTGAGCAAGGCGGCTTGGTTGCTAGGGAGTGGGGATACGGCTCGGCGAGGAGCCAGCAGGAGCATTTCTGGGTCCCGCCAGCAGTGACCGAGGGCGAGGATGTGCCCTCATCGGAAGCAGGAAGTTAACAAGCGAAGTAGGGGCACGGTGGGCGTTACATTTAGAGGGAGCGAAGCCAGCGCAGGAGACGTGCGGATTCGATTTCAATGAACTCTGGGTCGTGAAAAGTGTGAGCGAGAACGGATGCGCCCTGAGTTGCCGACAGAAGGTGAATCGCAAGAGAGCGGGATTCTCTCCCTCTCCCCAGAGCGCGGAACTGTTTTTCCATCCAGTCCAGGGCATCGGCGAATAAAACCGCGGCGTTCTTCGCAACGGCGTCTGGGTCTTTGTGCAGCTCCGAGCACATGGTGCCCACAGGGCAGCCGCTGCGAGACAATTCAAAGCGATTTTTGATTTTGATTTTCACGAAGGCGCAGAGACGCTCGGCAGGAGAGGCGTGCCGGTCCAACTTCTCCAGTAACTTCCTAAAGCGCGAAGCGCGAAGATTCACCAGAGCATTACCCAGGTCTTCCTTCGTTTTGAAGTAGTAATAAATATTGCCGAGAGGGAAGCGGGCTTCTTCAGCGATGTCAGCAAGCGAGGTACGGGCAAAACCATGACGGTAGGTGCTTCTCTCGGCGGCTTGGAGCAAGCGGATGCGCCCCTGTGCTTTCATTTGAGGCATTAGAACGTCCTATAGTCAGTTGACTGACTTATAGAGTATAAAAGACCCGCACCCAACGTCAATGAGCGATCCTTGCACGCAAGGTTGGTCGACAAAACGGCTGAGCCAAGGCAAGGCGCGGAAGAGGCTGCAATGAGTGGAATGGTAACGGCACGAACGGTCCAGGGCAGCGGGCGGCTGGCGATTCTCGTGGGTGGATTGATCGCGGGGACGTTGGATTTGACACAAGCCTGCATTCTTTTTGGCTGGCATGTTCCGCTGGTGATTGCGGCTGGGCTGATTGGGAGCGGAGCGTTACACGGCGGCGCGGCAACCTACGCACTGGGAATTCTGCTGCACTATTTCATCGCTTTCTCATGGACGGCGATTTATTACGCCGCAAGTCGAACGCTGCCTTTTTTAACGGAATATCCACTCGTGTGTGGGTTGTTTTACGGGATGGCGGTCGAGTTGGTGATGAGCTATATCGTGCTGCCGCTTTCCGGGCTGCACGCCCGAGGGCCATACGACCTTCATGACGTGCTGCTGGGACTGGGAGTGCACATGGTAGTGATAGGGCTGCCGATTGCGTACAGCATACGGCGATTCGCGACCTAGGTGGGCGGGGCCGGGCGGAGGGGTCTTGGGTGGAGTCAAAGGGGGGCGTAACGCAGGATATCTCGAGCGCGAGGAATGCGGGGTAGAGTGAGAATTGAGGATGTGCAGAATTAAAATTGCGGAGCGGAAGGGTTGCGTGTACATATGCTCACCGGCGAAAGAGGCCGGTGGGATTTTTGTTTTAGAGCTCGAAGGGGGAGCAGACATGAAATTGCGAGGTTGGCAACGGACGTGGCGAGCGGCGGAAGTGTTGATTTGCGCGGCGTCATTGCTGGCGTTGGGCCTGGTCATGCAGAGGGCGGAGGCGTCGAGCCGGGTCAATGCGGGAGACGGGGCGCATGCGTCGGCGGAGGCGCAATCGCTATTGGTGAAGTTGCCGTCGGGAATCACGCTGAATTATCTGGTGCAGGGCGACCCGCACGGCCGGGTGCTTGTGCTGCTGCATGGTTTGGGTGACTCGTGGCATTCATACGATTTGGTGCTGCCGCGGCTGCCGGCGAAGTATCGGGTGTACGCGATCACGCAGCGCGGGCACGGGTGGTCGGATCACCCGGCTGAGGGATATGCGCGGACGGACTTTGCGGGTGACATTGAAGCGTTTCTCGAGCAGATGAATTTACGCAACGTAGTGCTGGTAGGGCATTCGATGGGAAGTTTTGTGGCGCAGCAAGTGGCCGCGGACGACGCAGGGCACTCACCGGCGCGCGTGGCGAAACTCGCGCTGATTGGGTCGGGGCCGGGGAACGTTCCCGACCTGAACAAGCCAAATGAATTTGCGTTGGAGCTGGAGCAGCTGCAGGATCCGATTCCGTACACGTTCGCGCGGGATTTTCAGGCCAGCACAATTTATTCGAGAGTGCCGCCGACGTTTTTTGAGACGTTGGTGAGCGAGGCGATGAAGGCTCCGGCGAGCATGTGGCATGGAATTGGGAAGAGTTTTCAGTCAGACGGGCCAGTGGCGCTGGAGAAAGTGAAGATTCCGACACTGATTTTCTGGGGCGACCATGACAATTTCTTCAAGCGGGCTGATGAGGATGCGTTGGTGAGCAAGATTACTGGGTCGAAACTGATGGTGTATGCGGATACTGGTCATGCGCTGCATTGGGAGAGGCCGGAGCGATTTTCGAAGGATTTGGTGGAGTTTGTGGAGAAGTAGGGACGCACGGCCGGCTGACGACTTGGATCGATCCGTGTTGCTGTGATGGGAACGGGTGGGTTGCATGAGGGAGGCGGCGGACTTTATCCTGAATGTGTGAGTTTCGAGATGAAACAGGCCAAAACAAGAACCCCAACTGAGAGAGCGATACATCCAAGGCGAAGTGTGCGATTTTCGCTGAAGTTACCGGTAGTGGTGTATGGGCGGACGCCGGACAATATTCCGTTTCGGGACAGGACGCGGACGCTGAGTGTGGACGCGCATGGGGCGCGGCTGTCGGTGGCGGCCCCGCTACGGAGCGGGCAATCGCTGCTGCTGGTGAACAGCTTTACGCAAGAAGAGCGGAAGTGCCGCGTGGTCCATGTGAGCGAGCAGAATGGGAAGCGGGCGAAGAGGTCGATGGTTGGTGTGGAATTTGTGAATGAGCCGGCGAATTTCTGGCATGTTTATAATGCGGAAGTTGAGTTGCGCGGCAACGGTAGGGCGCATTAGATAGAGTCGTTGGAGTTTCCTCGAAGGTTTCTTCCTGATTGGTAATTCTTCGATTTCAGTTTTTCCGACACGTTGACGCGTGCCTGGCGCAACCGCAGACACTTCTAAGGCAACAACGACTGCAATCCGAAGTTGAAGTGAAGGTTTCCTCGCCCACTCGCAACATCGGCGGGATAGGGTACCCAAAACGAAAAAACCAAATCGCCTAAGCGCGCGCGAGAAACGCGGCTGAGTTAGCCGAAGTGGGAGCGGAGGAAGGAGGAGATTTCGGAGATGGCGGCGAGGGAGTCGGGGAGGAAAGTAGTGAAGATGGGGAAGATGTGGGGATCGCCGGGGTAGATGTGGAGGGTGGATGGGACGCCTGCTGTGCGGGCGTGCTGATCGAGGCGGTGGGCGTCATCGAGGAGGGTTTCTTCGGAGCCGACTTGGATGAGGAGCGGCGGGAAATTGTGGAGGTCAGCGTACAGAGGTGAGACCTGCGGGGATTTGGGATCTTTGCCGTGGAGGTATTGGCCGGCTTGGTCGCGGAGGGAATCTTGAGTGCAGACAGGGTCGACAGCGGCTTTGGTGATCATGGTGGCTCCGTTGCATTCAAGGTCGACCCAGGGAGATATGCAGGCAACGGCGGCGGGAGCGGGGAGGCCGGCGGAGTGTGCGGAAGTGAGAGCGTTGAGGGCGAGGCAGGCGCCAGCGGAGTCGCCGACGAGGGCGATGTGAGCGGGGTCGAAGCCGTGAGCGAGGAGATAGTGGTAGGCGGCAACGGAGTCGTCGAGAGCGGCAGGGAAGCGATTTTCGGGAGCGAGGCGGTAGTCGAGAACGAGAGCGCGCGCGGCGGACGCGCGGGCGATGCGGGAGGCGAGGTCGCGATAATCGCGAGACGAACAGAAGAGGTAAGCGCCGCCGTGGATATAGAGAACAGCGTGAGTGGCGCGGGATTCGGGGACGGTGAGCCAGTCGGCGGTGGCTTTTTCGATGGTGACGCGTTCTACTTGCACGTCGGGCGCGGCGGGGAATTTTTGGAAGAAAGCGTCAATATTGGCGCGTTTTTGCGCGAGGGTGGGCGCGGGCTGGGCGATGAGTTCGCGCCATGCGGCGATGGCTTTTGCGCCGAGTGGATTGTCGGTGGACAAGATATGCTCCGGAAAACCAGGAAAAGTAAAAACCAAGGGCAATACAGGTGAACGTAGTTATTGACCCAGTAGATTGCGTGTAATTCCCCACGCGCAAAACCGGCGCATGGGGCACTAAGAAAAAGCCGAAACCGGCTGTGCCTATCGTATCTTCTGCTAGAATCGCGCGCCAGAAATTATGGAGTGAGCGAGGCGAAGGAGGAAGAGGATGCGAGTGAGAAGGATTTTGGCGATGTTGGCTGGGGCGATGATCGCGGCGGGAGTGTTGGGCTCAGCCGCGATGGGGCAGAAGGGGCTGGGGAAAAAGGAAGCCGCGAAGCAGAGCTTAAGGGATGCAGATCAGGCGTGGCTGAAGGTTTTTGCGGGGAAGGATTTGGATAAGTCGGTGCAGTCCATTGAGGATGACGGATCGATGCTGAGCCCGAATCAGCCGATTGCCACCGGGCATGATGCAGTGCGGAAGCAGTTTTCGGACTTTTTTGCACTGTATAATTTTACGATTTCGTGGGCGCCGGAGCGTGTTTACGTGGCGCATTCGGGGGAGCTGGGATACACGAGCGGAGCGTATACGTTTTCGTTTGCTGATGCGTCGGGGAAGCAGATGACAGACAAGGGGAAGTACGTGACCGTGTGGACGAAGCATGCGGATGGATGGAAAGTGACAATGGATATATTTAATTCGGATGCGGCAGCGGGACGGGGCCAGTAGGCGCGGAAGCGTTCGCGGCGCCGTACACACGTCGCGACCGGTCCTTCCTGCTGTCATCGCGCGGCCGGCGGCTCTTGGTCGGTGGGAATTCCGGCATAGTGACGAAAAGCCGCGACGGCTCGATTGATCGCGGACGACTGGTTTCCCGCGGCCAGCCGGTTAGTGCGTTTTCCCGCGCGCATGGTGCTGTAGTAACGCCAGACGTTGTCGGATTCCCGATCCAGAAAGTAGATCGACTGAAGGTCCCCGGGAGGCAGGATGGAGATGAAGAAATAACGCATGGTGCTGACATTCTCGATATCAAACACGATGCGATCCGCCGAGGCCTTTTCGATGTGCAATCGGTAGATGGCTTTGCCGGAAAGGTTATCGACCTGTTGGAAGTACAGCACGGCACCTTCTTTCATTTCATCGGGAGTGAAGTCTCCGCGGCGATGGCCAAACTGCGAGTCGGCTAGCGCGTAGGCATCACTAATCAAAGTTCGCCAGCGCTGGCGAGTTGTCGACCAGTAGCGCACGCCTGAGAGCTGGGAAATTGCGCCGATGCGTCGAAACACGTCTTGATCTTTCGAATCGTGGCGAAATCGAGCGGAGATGGTGACCAGGGTGGTAAAGCCCACCGCAGTCCAATGGGTACACGGAGGTGGAGTCCAGTTGGCGCCTAAATCGGACGCTCTCCATGACTTCACCGAAGGCGCGGCATCGATGGCGGGATAGGGCGGAGTGGGCTCGTTTCCGCAAGGAGGCTGCGGTCCTGACTGAGCTTCAGCACTGCCGATGGCCGGCGCCGCATGCGCTAAAAGAGAAAGCTGGAGTGGTCTTGCGCTTTGAACGGTAGAGACCGCAAACAAGGCCCACGAGGCCGCGAAAAAGGTCAGCGCAGACGAGCCTGCGTAGACAGTTGTTAGCCGCATGCAATCTCTTCGCCATGGTTCCGATACAAGCGCAGCCGCTCGAAGGCGGTGTCTGAGCCACAAGCACAAGCATACCGTGAGCGAAGTGGGCGCAACGCGATACTTCGGGCGAAGGGCTTAAGGTTCAATGCTGCAGTTCGGAAATTGACTTCGCCGCGACAGACGGCGCAGCGGCGTGCAGTCCCCCTCCTAATCCCTGCCTCAACAGTTTCAAAATTATGCGTCGATTTTCGAGGGCCATTTTCACCCATGTGAAGCGGCCCATCTGTGGAAAGTAAATTCCTCGGAAACAAAGGCGCGCAATAAGCATATTGATGCGGTAACCGAGTGGCTTGTCGTTGAGTGCATCCACCGCCTTTTCGATTGCCTCCGGACTGTAAGACTTAGTCCATCCAATTCGCACCTCACGAAGAGCGTCGGCAATGCTGATCTTCAACGGTGTATGTGCCATCGCAAAAGGAATGAACTCTTGCCAGTGCTTCGGACGGGTGAGCCGCCCACCAGCTTCCAACCTTTTGTAGAGGGGAGTTGCAGGCAGCGGAGTCATCAAGCCAAAAATCGGCAGCCCAGGAGGCCAAGTGCGAATTTCCCTTAGGGTTCGTTCGGCCACCCCGGGCGTGTCATTGTCCATGCCAAAAATGAAGGAGGTTATGGCGAACACGTTACGCCGAGCGAGCCGGTCGAGCACGATAGAGTAATCACCAGGCTTGTTAAATCCCTTTTTTACGTCAGCAAGATTGGCCGGATCAATCGATTCCATTCCGATAAAAATCCACTTGCCTCCGGCCGCCGCAATCAGGTCAACGAGTTCCTCATCGCGGAGCAGATTGGCGCTGATCTGCGCGACCCAGTTCACTTGCGCATTTGCCGCGATAATGTCTCGCAACAATGATTTGGTGCGCTTTACGTTGATAGCAAAATTGTCATCGACGAAAAATACAGCAATCTGACCGCCCTCTTTCCGGGCGCGAGCTTTCAGGAGCAATAGTTCGTTCACTACGCTTTCATTCGTGCGAAAGCGGATTGAATCGCCAAAAAATCCAGTCACCGTGCAAAACTCGCAACCATAAGGACAGCCGCGCCCAGACTCCACCGGGATAATCCGAAACGTTCCCCAGCCGGCGCCCACTCCCTTCAGGAGTTGATGCAATACGCTAGGAAGCAAGTTGAATTGGCCCAGGTTGAGTTTGTCCCACGGAATCTCAGGATAGTTCTGTAGTGACGGTTTGCGATCTTGGCCAAAGTCGTCCACTGGTGCGTACACTTCCCTGAGTGTGCCGCGCGCGACATCTTCCACAATTCTGGGCCATGTTTCGTCGGCCTCGCCAAGAGCAACTGCGTCGGCATGGCGCGAGCCACCGTCGCGCCCGAGCGCTTCGTCGGCCATTTCCGTGACGTGAGGGCCACCCATCACAACCTTTACTCCAGTGGCGCGCACCGCGTCCGCCATCCGATAAGCCTTGGCGATCATTCTTGTCATCGCACCGATACCGACTAGCCCGACATTTTGTTCACGTACGTATCGCGCGAGACCTTCTTCATCCATGGGCTGCGCGTTGCCGTCAATCAGCACTACTTCGTGGCCTTGCGGAGTCAATGCCTGCAGCAGAAACATCCAAAGATGCGGCATGAAGTTGCGAGTCACGCCGTTATCCGGATTGTAGAGTAGAATTTTCACTGCCGTTTTGAACTCTGCATAGGGCAACAAGTCTTAATCCACTAAGACTAAGAGTCAAGTGCAATCGTGAGAATTTAAGAGTTGTGGAAGGCGGTGCGCTGACTATCGTGCGGATGGCCAATCCGGCGGCACTTCTCCATTGCCCGGCGGGAATTTCTTAAGAGGCGAGCTCGTACGGAAGATCGCTTACCAGTAAATTCCTGAAGAAAGGAGGCGTTCTACGGGGGCCCGGGATTAGTGCTCTTTGGGTTTTTCTTGCCGTTGTCGTCGTCGTCAATTCCACCCTGAGCAGCGCGTCCCAAAGCACCGACAGCGGCACCGATGACGGTCCGTTTCCAAGAGATTGGGCTATGCCCCGACGACGTCGGCGGTAACTCATCCCACTCTGGCCGCTCGTCAACTTCCGGTGATCGCGCGGGTTCGACTCTCCGTGAGACCATTCCGGTGTCGTGGCTTTCCACTTCGGCTGAGGATGTATTCTCCTCAGGTAGTGGAAAAATTTCGTGAGGCACGGGCGGATTTGGTATCTGTAGCTTGGCCTCAGCAGGCACATGTGGCTTCCCGCGACGACCAGTCAACTTTTGTGAGGGCACTGAGTATCCATGCTGGGGCACCAGTGGATAATGGACTACGAGTGGTCCAGCAACCTCAATGACCAGAGAGAGTGAAAACCACCCCACGAAGAAAACAGAAAGAGCGAGCAGGCTGCCGGAAAACGCGGCACTCTGCCTTACGAGGCTGCGGCGCTGATTGGCGGTCAACAATGCCTGTACTCGAAGCGCCAAAAAGGAATTCAGTGAGATCAAGTGCGAGGCTGGGTCAAGTTGGTTACCCAGCACCCGGCGGCGCGCCAATCGCGTAAGGCACAAGGCGTAGTCGGTCCGACGCCCATGCCGCAATTCCATGACAGCACTGTCACAGGCAAGCTCTCGCTCACGGCCGAGGTTCTTCAGGGCTAACCAAACCGCAGGGTGAAAGAACAACAGACAGGCAACAACCTCTCCCAAAATGCCCCAGAGGAAGTCCAGGCGGCGAACGTGAATTAGTTCGTGGTACAGAACATCAATAACTTGCTCACTGTCCAAGCAAAAATCCAGCCCCTCAGGAATCAATATCACGGGCGTCCGCGTATAAGCTGTACCGGGTGAGCCGAGCCCGGGCAGTTCCAGAATTCGACACGCCGGAACCCCAAGCCGTTGGGATAACTTTCCAAAGATGCTGTTAAGGTCGGGAGAGACCGGCCGAGCCCGAGCGACAGCTTCACGCAAGAGTCGCCTTCGTCGCGCCAGACGACTGAGCATGACTACCAAAACGCCCGCATAAACCCAGATGAGAATGCCGCCAGCCAGTTCTAACGGCCGGTACCAAGCCAAAGGAATAGTAACTTGCGTTGCAGCGCTGCTAGCGGCCGCGGGCAACCCTATAATCGAGTGATCATTGCCGTCCATGAGCTGAAAAGGTCGGAAGAGCTGTGCGGCAAGAATGATCCAATACAAACCCGCGCCCGCGAGAAAAAGAAACCAAAGCGCATGGCGAAGCCAGGGCCGTGAGGTCAGCCAAGTCAGAAGGACAAAAAGGATATAGGCGGCTAGAATGCGAAGGAAACCGCTCGCGATGAGCCCCAGTCCATCGAGGTGCGAAATTGATCCCATTTTATCTCAACGATTCGTGCGTATCTTTTCTTGCCCGATAACGATGAATTAATGCTTCGATTTCATCGAGCTCTTGTTCCTTTACGTGATTATCGTCGAGCAGATTCATCAACATTGCCGCATAGGAACCCTGAAAATTTCGTTCGAGGAGGCGTCTCGCCGAGACTCCCCGGATTTCCTCCTGAGTGACGCGCGAAGTGAATACAAAAGCTCTGCCGCGCTTTTTGTGCCGCACGAAACCTTTGCGCTCCATAATTCGCAGCAGACTCTGCACAGTCTTATAATTCGCGCTCGACGGAAGCTGGCCGACGACTTCCTCCACGGTGCCTTCCCCTAAATCCCACAACGCATCCAAGATGAGAAGCTCCGCGTTAGTAGGCAGCACTGCTTTCCTTCCGGAAGGGGAACGGCGTCTCATTTCGTGTCGCGAGCTTATCACCACTATTTCCTATTGCCATCCGAACTTCTTTGAGCAGTCGGGCGTCTGATGACAATTTGACTCGGCGAAGAATGGAATCTGATATCTTAGACTCTTAAGACTTAATTCGCTATACCCTGCGGGAAGGCTTATTCACTTTGCAGATGTTGCAGAAGAACGAACAATTTGGCTTTTTTGCGACGTGAGTGCGGTCCGAGCCGTGTCTAAGAGGCGGACGACCCAGATTTCCCCGAGCATTCTGGGATTGCCCTGAAGCTAATGTTGATTTATTTCGAAATCTTCATGGGCCGGGCTGTCGTTGCCTTCGTCGCGGTGCTGTTGTTCGCGATATTCGCCAGCCGTCGACCTGGGCCATGGGAATAGCTGCCTGGACGAACCCAGCTTCGCCTCCCAGGGAGGTTGCGCCGCGTCATTCAACAAATGTGACAGTGCGAAGACCCGTGTTCATTGGGCCGACTTAACGTGTCGCTCCTCACACATCGTAGCGCTCGCAGAGCTTTGAGTCAGATTGTGATTGGTTGCGGTATAGCTCTAGCCTGCGCCTACGCGCTGAAAATAGTTGGCGTCGAGCTGCCGGGATTTGAAGTCTTAATCGCCTGCATCATCGGAATCGCCCTGGTAATCGGCGGGGCTAAGCTTCAGAGACGTCGCCGAGTTCGGAGCCTTCAGTAGCGTTTCTTGCGGCGGGAGTAATTCCGACGGCCTTCTGCTAAACAGGCACTTGCCGGAGCGCGTACGTGGTTATTCGGAGTCGATCTTCCCGTTTGTTACCAGGTTCGCTGCAGTTTTTTCCTCTTGGCAGTCAATTCAACTTCTGCGGGTCGTGAGCCACGCCGGCGTGGCAGATGAGTTCTAAATGATTCTGCTCCGGGTCTTGGAAGAAGAGGGCTTTTGCGCTCATGTTTGGAAACGCGACCGTGCGGGGGCTGAGATTGAGGGCTTCGAGTCTTTCTTTGTGAGCCTCGTAGCTTTCGGGAGGGATTTCGAAGGCCAGATGATTCAGCGTTGACCGAGTTGCTTCGTGGCCATCGAATTCTCCCTTCGCAAAGACATGTCGCCGGAAGTCTATTAGCGCTAAAAGCTGCGGATTACCATGCCTGCCTAGCGGTGTATCGACTGGCTTGATGGTCAAGAACGCGATGGTAGGCTTGCCGCTGGGGTCTGGTCCAGGGCCAGTTTCGTGGCAAGCCTCGCTTAGCAGCTGGAAACCGAGGACATCGCGGTAGAAATCACGCATTTTTGGGAGATCGTTAACGTTGAGAACGATCTCGGCTACCCCGGTTATCGGTGGGATTGCCTTCATCCTAGGCTCAAGAGATGGCGCTAGAGCGCCAGCGTACCATATGCAAGACAGCCTCAAACGGCGGTGTGTGGGTTATGGATGGAACAAACTGAGCTTGTTCCACGTCTTCCTGGTTGCGAGGAGGACTTAGCAAATATGAACACACTCAAACATATCCTCCGCGGGCTCGGCAGGTTCCCGGCATTCACCGCCATTACCGTCGCCACCCTGGCCATCGGCATCGGCGCGAACAGCGCCATCTTCTCGGTGATCGAGAACGTACTCCTGAAGCCATTGCCTTTTCCGGATTCCGCGCAACTGATTGACCTGGGTCACGACGTGCCCGGCATCGGCCTCCATGGCCGCTCCGCTCCGTTCCTTTACTTCATCTACGGCGAGGAGTCGCGCTCGTTCCAATCGGTGGGGCTATGGAGGGAGAACTCCAATAACCTCACGGGCCTGGCCGAACCGGAACACGTGCGCAGCCTCGAGCTAACCTCGGAAGTCCTGCCCATGGTCGGCGTGCAGCCCCTGCTCGGCCGGCTTTTTTCAGCTGCGGACGGCGCACCCGGCGCGCCACCCACCGCGATCCTCGCCTACGGTTTGTGGCGTGAGAAGTTCGGCGGTGATGCATCCGTGATCGGCCGCACGATCATCATCGATGGCAGCGCGCGCCAGGTCATTGGCGTGCTGCCTCGGAATTTCTGGTTCATGGATTCGAAGGCTGCCGTGTTATTGCCATTGCAGCTCGACCGCGACAAGACCTTGCTGGGGCAATTTCAATATTCCGGAATTGCGCGGCTCAAACCTGGCGTGACGCTCACGGAAGCGGGTGCCGATTGCGCGCGGCTGATTCCCGTTGCCCTTCGCAGCTTTCCCCCAATGCCGGGAGTATCCCTGGCGAGTTTCGAGCGGGCGGGTATCACGCCGGCAATCACGCCGCTGAAGGCGAGCCTGCTGGGAGATATCGGCGGCGTGCTCTGGGTGCTCATGGGCACCATCGGAATGGTGCTGCTGATTGCCTGCGCGAATGTGGCCAACTTGATGCTGGTGCGCACGCAAGGGCGGCAGCAGGAGCTTGCGATTCGCACAGCGCTAGGGGCCGACTGGTGGCAAATTGCGCGCGAATTGCTGCTGGAAAGCCTGGTGCTCGGTGTCGCCGGCGGCGCGGTTGGCGCGGGCTTGGCGCTCGCGGCACTACGCCTGCTCCAGTTCCTTCGTCCCGCCAATCTTCCGCGCCTCGAACAGATCTCCATGGATGCGGGGTCGGTTCTTTTTACGTTCGCTATTTCCGTTTTTGCGTGCTTGTTGTTTGGGCTGATTCCCGCCATTCGTTATGGCGGGGGCGTGGCGGCGTTGCGTACTGCCGGCCGCGGCGCGAGCGAAAGCCGCCAACGGCATCGTGCGCGAAACACGCTGGTTGTGGTGCAAGTCGCCCTAGCACTGATTCTGCTGATAAGTTCGGGCCTGATGATTCGCACCTTCCAGGCGCTGCGCCAAGTCAATCCTGGCTTCGTACGCCCGGAAGAAGTGCAGACCTTCGAGATTTCCATTCCGCGCAGTGTCGCCGCCGATCCGGTTGGGGTCACGCGCATGGAACAGGCCATCGCCAATCGGATCGCAGCCGTGCCCGGCGTTTCCAGTGTAGCGATGACCAATGATGTGCCCATGGTTGGCGACCACTGGCTGGATCCGATCGATGTCGAAGGCCGAACCGACTTGAAGGCCACCGGCCGTGTCTACAAGTTCGTCTCGCCGGGCCTGCTGGCCACTATGGGGAATTCTTTAGTAGCCGGCCGCGACTTCACTTGGGAGGATTTATACGGCCAGCATCGCGCGGCCATGGTGTCGGAGAATCTCGCACGCGAGCTATGGGGCACGCCACAAGCGGCCTTGGGGAAGCACGTCCGACACGTCAGCACTTCCCCCTGGCTTGAGGTTATTGGTGTCGTCGGCGATGAGCGAGCGGATGGCGTGGATCAACCCGCCCCCGAAGCTGTCTATTGGCCGCTGCTGATGGATCATTTCGATCCCGAGCCGCTCTACGCAACTTGGGACATTTCTTACGTGGTGCGCACGCCGCGCGCCGGATCCAGCGCCCTCGTGGAGGATGTCAGCCAGGCCATCTGGTCGGTAAACAAGGAATTGCCGCTGGCCAATCCGCAAACCTTGGAGGATCTTTACAACAAATCGCTGGCGCGGACTTCTTTCGCTTTGGTCATGTTGGGAATTGCAGGCGCGATGGCCTTCGCACTGGGCATCGCCGGATTGTACGGCGTGATTTCTTACTCTGTTGCGCAGCGCACGCGAGAAATCGGCATTCGCGTGGCGATTGGCGCCCAGCATTCCACCGTGCGGCGCATGTTCATCGCGGAAGGCGCACGGCTCGCCACCATCGGCATCCTCTGCGGCACGGCCGCGGCTTTGGGAGTGATGCGGCTGATGGGTTCGCTACTGTTCGGCGTCAAACCTATCGACCCGTTGACCTATGCTGCGGTGACTCTTGCTCTGGCCGCCGCTGCCGTCATTGCCAGCTACATCCCAGCGATGCGCGCCACCAGAGTGGATCCGGTGGACGCCCTGCGGGCGGAGTAGGGGCACGCGCAGAAACTTCAACAACAACTGCAAAGGTAAGAGCGGGTTCCTCTCAGCGCGGGACGGGTTAGTGGACGGCGTAGACGTCGTAGGTCGAGTCCTTGGTGGCGGCGCGAAATTCGCCGATGCCGAGGCAGTGAAGGCGATTGACCCAGGCGTAGTCGGGATGGCTGGTCAGAAGGCGCGGCGAAGTTTGTATCCGCGCTACCGCAGGGAGTTCGCCCTTCAGGAATTTGTCGTAACCGTCGGGGCCGAGGTCGATGATTCCCGGATAAGTAATCAGGATGAGCGCGCCATCGTGCGTTTTCAGAGTGGTGCGAACGTCGAGTAGAGCGACGCCATCTCTTCTGATAATCACCGAGTCGCCGCCGGCGGGCCTCACTTTTCCTTTGAGCTTCGGGCCGGTTAGTTCGCCACCGTCAGGATAGAAGTTAACAAGCAGACCTTCGGGCAAAGGTCCGACCACTTCGAGCGGCTTGACCGGCGGCACGCCGATGTAAGTGAAGATGTGTTCCAGTTTGTAATCGATCATGTGGGTCTCCAAGGGCGGGGTGTCATTCTTTATCGAACGCGCGAAGGGAAAATTGGAATCGGGTATTTGGTGTACGGGGAGAGTGAGGCGAGGAGTTTCTAATGAAGTTGATTTTGGGGCGTCTAGAAGATGAGGGTAGACCGATGAACTTATTCAGCAGGAATTTCGGAGTGAGTCTTCACTTCATGCGCAGCATTATTGGGGTCGGCGTCGTCGCGATCGTGTTGCTGTGGGGTGTCGCGATGAGCTCGCGCGGCGGGCAGGAAGCCAAGCCGGCGGAGTCTGAAGGCGCCGAATTTCAAAAGCTGGAGCCCACGCTGAAGTTTCTGCGCAACCGCAACGCGCAGACTTATGCGATCACCGCTCCGAATGGAATCGACGAGGGCAGTTATGTGGAGATCGGCGGAATCGAGCAATGGATCACGATCCGCGGCGAGGACCGCAGCAACCCGGTGATCCTTTTTTTGCATGGCGGGCCTGGCGACGCGACCAATCCTTGGGGGCACGCAGCGTTTCGCAGTTGGCTTAAGTATTTTACGGTTGTGCAATGGGATCAGCGCGGAGCGGGGCGGACCTTGGGACGAAACGGAGCCGCCTCGGCATCCACTATCACGCCGGACCGGATGGCTCAGGACGGCGTTGAGCTTTCGGAATTGCTGAAGAAGAAGTTGCATAAGGACAAAATTGTTCTGGTCGGGCATTCCTGGGGTTCCGTGCTGGGATTTTTCATGGTAAAGGCGAGGCCCGAACTTTTCTACGCGTTCGTGGGGACTGGTCAGGTGGCGGCGGATTTTGCGGGAACTTCGGCGGCTGCATACAGAGATCTTGTTGAACGGGCGACCCGCGACGGAAATATTCAGGCTATTCAGGAATTAAAGGCAATTGGGCCCCCTCCATACAAGCCGGGGAAGGGCTTCTCGGTGCAGCACAAGTGGGCGAACCTTTTTGAAGGAGCGGATGTTTTTTTAGCGTCTACGCTGGGATTCGCGCTGACCGCGCCCGGTTACACGGTGCGCGATATCAATGACTGGTTTGATGGGCAACAGATAAGCGGGGACAAACTTCAGCCATATTTTGATGAGTTGGACAGGAAGCTTGTTGGGGGCGAACTTGCCGTCCCGGTGGTGGTAATTCAAGGGGCAGAGGATTACACCACACCGGTAAGTTTGGCGAAGGCGTATGTGGATGCGTTGCATGCGCCTGCTAAGGCTTTTGTGATGATCGAAGGCGGGGGGCATTTTGCCGTGTATACGAAGCAGGAGGAATTTTTGAAGGAACTGATGGGGAGAGTGTTGCAGATGGTGCGGTAGAGGTGGTGGCGAAACAGCAAAGGCAAAAGCAATGGCAGATCCCTCACGCCGTCTGTTGCGCGCCGAGCGCGCAAACATGCGGGATTCGGGCATGACAAACAGGAAGTGTTGCGAGAGTTAGTGGCCGGCGGGGGTGGGGGAGGAAGTGGCGAGGAAAGTTTTGGCGTGGGCGATCTCGGGGCGATCGGAGCTGGAGCCGGCACAAAGCTTGAGGAGTTCGGAGTAGTAGCGCGCTTCGTCCTCGTGCTTTCCGGCGAGTTCGGCGGCGTGGCCGGCGCCGTAGAGGCTATCGAAGCGATTGGGCGCTTGCTTTAGGGCGTTTTGGTATTCGGCGAGCGCGTCGGAGGGGCGATTCATGTCGAGAAGCATGTCGGCGAGCATTTCGCGGGCCGGTACCGCAGCCATTTTCGGGGGCTTCGGCTTCTTCGCTTTCGGCGGCGGAACGAAGTTCGGTGACGGCTTTGTCCTTGTCGCCGGAGGCGTAGTCGGCCCAAGCGACGATTTCCTGGCCGCGAACGTCGAGGCTTTTCTTGCTATTCATTCCCTTCATGGACTTGTACTCATCGGCGACTTTGCGCGCAGTGGCTGCGTCACCCAGGCGTGCGGCGCCGATGCCTTGGGCGAGATAGACGTGGAACCGCGGCTGTCGCTTTTTAAGGCCGGGAAGCATGTTCATGGCGGCGGCGTTTTTCCAATCGTGGTGCTCGAGGTAGTAGCGCGACGTAAAGTAGGACTTAGCCCAGTCGAGATCGTCGGCATCGACACCGGGAACAGTGTCGACAATTTTCGACGACTTGCCAGGCGTCTTTATCGCGGCCAGTTTGGAGATAGGCGTATTGGAGATAGTCCATGGGATGGAGTTCATAGTGCGACTCGCCTGGATGGGCTTTGAGTTCTTTTTCAGCAGCGGCGGCAGCGGCGAGATTGGAATTGATGGAATCCTGCCACATGCCGAGGCGCGAAAAAATGTGAGAGGGCATGTGCAGAGCGTGAGGGGAGCCGGGAGCGATTTGCGCGTAGCGTTGGGCGGCAGCGAGGCCGAGAGGCGCGAGGGCTGGGCGGTCGGCGGCGTGAATTAGGTAGTGGAATGCGCCCGGGTGATCAGGATTGGCGGCGGTGACTTTGTCGAGAATAGCGATGGCTTTGCGGCGATGGGCGTAATCGTTGGCGTCGGCGTCGGAGACCAGAAGTGAGAGGGCATAAAAGGTGGCCGCTTCGGTGTCATTTGGATATTTTTCGTAGAGGACGGACATGGCGTCGCAATAGCGGGCGGCGCGCTGTTCACGGGTGAGTTTCTTGTCCTTGGCGTAGTAAGCGGCGGCGGCTTTGATGAAGAGTTTTTCGCGCTCGGTTTGGGGCTTGAGTTTTTCGGCGTGATGAAGCTCGTCGTATCCTTGCTTGCGTTCGGATGCGTTGGGATACCACCAGAGTTGATGAAACATGGACATGGCTTCGCCCCAGTAGGCCATGGCGCAATGGGGATCTTTTGCGGCGACGTCTTCGAAGCCATGTTTGGCTTGGGTGTATTGGAAGGAGTGCAAGAGAGCGACGTCGCGTTCGAAGGATTTTTGGACGTCGGGGGAGCAGGAGATGGGGAAGACGACGGTGCCGAGGGTTTGCGCGTCGGCGGAAGAGCCGGCGGCGGAGGAGTCGTGGTGGTGCTCGGATTCCTGGGCGGTGAGTTTGGCGGCGGTAGAGAGGAAGGCGGCGACGGCGGCGATGGCGATGGACAGGCCGAAGTAGCGAAGAATGGAATGGAGGGCCGCGTGGGCCGGGCGCGGGTGGTTAGTCATGGAGTGCTCCCGTAGCTAAAGAAAGTGGTGATGAAGGGAGTGTACTCAGGGGGAAGTGGGGGGTCAATGAGTCGGTTGGCGGTGATCAAAACCGGTGCGCGTGAGATAGGGCCCCGGAGATTGAGTGTAAATCCACATAGCGTCAATTTTTATGTCGCACCCTAAGCGAGGGGGGCGGCGCGAAGGCTGCCCAAGAAAAGGCAGGAATCTCGGGGGAGGATTGGGCGCATCTAGAGGGACGCGCGGGGTTGTATACTTACGGCGCAATAAATCGAAACCAGAGATGAATTTGCGGTGGTCTCAGCAGTCAGGCGAGTTCAGAGATGTGTGCGGCGGAATAATAGGAGACGAGTGTTGCGCAATTTTGGGATGAGATTGGCGGTAGTGGCGGGATTTGCCGCGCTGGTGTTGGGCGGCGTGTGGTTACCGGTGCGAGGAGTTGGAGCGCAGGAGAGTGCCGGCGCGGGCAAGTGGAAATTGGCGGGCTCGACCGGAGCGGCGATTGGCGCGCTGGCGGTGGATGAGTCGGACACGAGCGGACGGACGCTGCTGGCGGCGGTTGGGGATGAGATTCGAAAGACGACGGATGGGGGCGAGAATTGGGTAAAGCTCGTGGAGCATCCGTTTGTGGGATTGGTGGCGGGCAAAGGCCCATGGACGCTATTGCCGGCTGCCGTGGCGAGCGCAAGTTCTATCAGTGTGAGTCCGTCCGCGGTGAACCGACATTTAGTTCTTGCGACTTCGGCGGCGTGGGATGAGCCCGTGCAATTTGAGCCACGCGCGTCGGTGTGGCGGTCTACGGACGGAGGGCGATCCTTCGAGCGCGTGCAAGTTGGAAGTGCGGAGTCTATCGGTCATGTTTTTGCAGTGGCGTTTGATCCGGCGGACCAGACCGGCCTTCGCGTCTACGGCTTTGTGGATCGTGCCGCGATGTACGGAATGGGCCGAGGACAATTTGTGGGTTCAGTATGGGCGAGCAGCGATGGCGGTGCGACTTGGTCGATTGACGAGGGAATTCCGGCGCTGGGAATTCCGAATTTTGGTGGTTCGGCTTCGCAAGAAGCGGCTGGCCAGTCGGGAATTTTTGTGGGCATGGTATCACCGAACGGAAGTGGACAGTCTTCATTGCAGTTAGTAGCAAAATTACGCGGCTACTACGACAACGTGGGCGCAGTTGGAAAATTTCCGGCAAGTGCCCATGCAGCGAAGCCGAGTGAAATTGCCGTGGCGGATTTGCACTTGGTGCGAGCGCTGGTTGCCGATGGGAGCGTTGCTGGGACTTTCTACGTAGCTTCGAAGGAAGGCGTGCTGGTAAGCGCGGATGATGGGGTGACGTGGAGGGTCGCGGGGACGGGGATCGCGGCGGAGACGGTGACGGCGTTGGCGATACATGAGGGGACACGGACGCTATTTGCGGGCACGGAGACGGGAAAAGTGTGGGCGTTGCAGTTGCCCGCCGCGGCGGCGGATGCGGCGAGTGGACCGAGCACGGGAACGGAGCCGGCGGCGAATAATCCGCGGCCGAAGTTGACGTCGATATCGCCGACGAATGACCAGGTAGGCTCGGTTGCGCTGACCTTGACGCTGACGGGTACGAATTTTCTACCGAGTTCGACGGTGAATTTCGGGTCGACGACGCTTTCTCCGGGGTCGATAACGGCGACGTCGATGACCGCGACCGTGCCAAATTCGGCGTATGCGCAGGCGGGCGTGATTGCGGTGACGGTGTCGAACCCGGGGCCGGGCGGCGGGACGAGCGATGGGAAGCAGTTTAAGGTGCAGGATTTTAAGTTTGGGCCGATTACGCCGCAGACGCAGACGATTATCGCGGGAGCGACGGCGACGTATAAGGTGCAGCTATTGGGGCTGGAGGGCTACAACACGGAAGTGACCATGACGTGCGCGGATGGGACGCCTCCAGCGGCGACGTGCTATTTCGATCCGACGGATGTGACGCCGAGTGGAATTGAAAATGTGACGATCACGACGACCACGAATAATGCGATGGTGGGGCCTTGGGGCCGCGGGCCGGGGCGGTTTGGGCCGTTGGGACCTGGCGCGGTAAGGATTGATTTGGTGACGGCTGGATTTTTTGTGACGGGAATTTATTTTTTCATGGGTTGGCGGAGGCGGGGGGCAGGGATTGTTTCGTGGAGGCGCGGAGGAGTGGTGGTGGCGTTGTGTTTGGTGGGCGGGTTTGTGGTGAGTGCGGGAGGATGCGGAGGGTCGAGCAGTAGTTCGGCTGAATTCGGGAGAGGGGACGACGCCGGGGACGTATACGATTACGTTGAGCGCGGCGGGCGTGAATAGTACGACGCACAATGCGAATATAGTTTTGGTGGTGAATAATCCACAGTAGATGTTGAGAAGAAAAACCTCGAAGAGACCTCAAGGTCTCGAAGTTTCCTCGCCCACCCGTAAAACCGACGGGTGGGGTACCCAGAAGCAAATTCAACTTCGAAACCAGTTTTCTTAGTCGAAGACCCCGAAGCTTGGGTGTAAATCCCCACGGGCAACACCGGCCCATGGGGCACCCGCAGAAACTTCAAAATCAGATGCAACTACTAGGCGGAGGGGTTGAGCATTTTGCGGAGGACATAGTGGAGGATGCCGCCGTGATTGTAGTAGGTGGCTTCGACGGGCGTGTCGATGCGAGCGAGGGCGTCGAATTTAATTTCAGGGCCATCTTCGCGGCGGGCGGTGACTTTCAAAATGGCGCGAGGCTTGGCGCCGCCGGCGATTCCTTCGATATCGAATTTTTCGTGACCGGTGAGGCCGAGCGAAACGGTGGTTTGGCCGTTGGCGAATTCGAGAGGCAGAACGCCCATGCCGATCAGATTGCTGCGATGGATGCGTTCGTAGCTTTCGGCGATGACCGCGCGAATGCCGAGAAGCACGGTGCCTTTGGCGGCCCAGTCGCGCGAAGAGCCTGAGCCGTATTCCTTTCCTACCAGAACGATCAGCGGAACATTTTCGGTGCGATAGCGCTGCGCGGCGTCGTAGATGGTCATTTGTTCGCCGGAGGGTTGGTGGAGCGTCCAGCCGCCTTCGGTGCCGGGCGCGAGTTGGTTGCGGAGGCGAATGTTGCCGAAGGTGCCGCGAGTCATGACTTCATCGTTGCCGCGCCGAGAGCCGTAGGAATTGAAATCCTTGGGCTGAACGCCTTTGCGAAATTAAATATTTTCCGGCGGGCGAATCGGGCTGGATCGAGCCGGCAGGCGAAATGTGATCGGTGGTGACGGAGTCACCGAGAAGAGCGAGGACGCGCGCGCCACGAATATCCTGCACGGGCGCGGGCTGCATGCCCATGCCGTCGAAATAGGGAGGGAGTTTGATGTAGGTGGATTTTTCAGACCAGGCGAAAAGGTCACCTTCGGGCGCCGGGAGAGCGCGCCAGCGGTCGTCGCCGGTGAAAACATCGGCGTATTCCTTGCGGAACATGTCTGTGGAGACGGAGGCTTGCATGGCTTTTTCGACTTCGACGGGAGTGGGCCAAACGTCGCGGAGGAAAACGGGCTGGCCGGATTTGTCGTTGCCCAGTGGCTCGTTGGCCATGTCGAAATCCATGCGCCCGGCGAGAGCGTAGGCGACGACGAGCGGGGGCGAGGCCAGATAGTTGGCGCGCACGAGCGAATTGATGCGGCCTTCGAAATTGCGATTGCCGGAGAGGACGGAGACGGCGACGAGATTATTTTCTTTGACGGCCTTGCCGATGGCGTCGGAGAGCGGGCCGCTATTGCCGATGCAGGTGGTGC
This sequence comes from uncultured Acidobacteriota bacterium, assembly GCA_963757885.1. Classification (GTDB taxonomy): domain Bacteria; phylum Acidobacteriota; class Terriglobia; order Acidiferrales; family UBA7541; genus Palsa-147. Next base: position 931,054 of record CAVWSS010000002.1, read on the forward strand.
AGCCATAGCCGACCAGATTGAAGCGGAGTTGATCGAGATAGGGGAGCAGGCCGGATTTCACGAGGTAATCGGAGACAACTTTTGAGCCAGGCGCGAAACTGGTTTTCACCCAGGGCTTGGAGCTGAGGCCGCGCTCGACAGCTTTCTTGGCGAGAAGGCCAGCGCCGATCATTAGAGATGGATTTGAAGTGTTAGTGCAGGAAGTGATTGCGGCGATAACCACGGAACCGTCGGCGAGATCGAAGCGGTCGCCATTATTCTGCACGGTGGCATGTTTGACTGGCGCGTCGCCTAAGGAATTAATGAAGGCTTGCTTGGATTCGCGAAGAGTGACGCTGTCCTGGGGGCGTTTCGGGCCGGCCATGGTAGTGACCACGTCGGCGAGATTAAGCTCGAGACGATCGGAGAAGATTGGATCGGCAGTGGAGTCGGTGCGGAAGAGACCTTGCGTTTTTGTGTAGGCTTCGACGAGTTGGACGAGAGCTTCGTCGCGGCCGGTGAAGCGGAGATAGTTGAGAGTTTCGTCGTCGACGGGGAAGAAGCCCATGGTGGCGCCGTATTCAGGCGACATGTTGGCGATGGTGGCGCGGTCGGGAAGCGTGAGCGAAGAGAGGCCGGAGCCGTAGAACTCGACGAATTTTCCCACCACGCCTTTTTTGCGGAGCATGGCGGTAACGGTGAGGACCAGGTCGGTGGCGGTGGTGCCTTCGGGCAGCCGGCCATGAAGTTTTACGCCTACGACGTTGGGGATGAGCATGGAGAACGGCTGGCCGAGCATGGCGGCTTCCGCTTCGATGCCGCCGACGCCCCAGCCGAAGACGCCGAGACCGTTGACCATGGTGGTGTGGGAGTCGGTGCCGACGAGGGAGTCGGGGAATGCTTGCATTTTGGGCCCGCCGGCGGGGGCCCCGTTTTCGCCAGTGGATTTGCGGCGAAAAACGACTTGAGCGAGGTATTCGAGATTAACTTGATGGCAGATGCCCGTTTCAGGCGGGACCACTTTGAAATTTTGGAAAGCTTTTTGGCCCCAGCGTAGGAAGGCGTAGCGCTCGAGGTTACGTCGAAATTCGATTAGAGCGTTGAAGGCAAGCGCGCCGGAGGTGCCGAACTGGTCGACCTGGACGGAGTGGTCGATAACAAGGTCGGCGGGCAGGAGCGGGTTGATCTTTTTGGGATCGCCGCCGAGATTGCGCATGGCTTCGCGCATGGCAGCGAGGTCGACCACGGCGGGGACGCCGGTGAAGTCTTGGAGCAGGACGCGCGCGGGCATGAAGGCGACTTCTTTGGAAGGCGCGGCGGTGGGATTCCAGTTGGCCAGGGCGGTGATGTCGCCGGCGGAGACGAAGCGGCCGTCTTCGTGGCGGAGGAGATTTTCGAGGAGGATTTTCAGGGAGAAGGGGAGTTTCGAGACGGCGCCCGGGGCGCTTTTTTCGAGGGCGTCGAGGCGGAAAATTTCAAATTCGGACTCGCGCGATCTGAGAGTGGCGCGGGCGCCGAAGGAATTTTTGATGGGAGGCATTGAGTGAATCGGTCTCCAGTTGTCAGGGCGGTGAAGTGATTATTTGTTGGCCTGACAGACAATCATAACGCATTCGTCGGGATGAGGATTTGGGGAAATGAAGGGGAGTGGGGCGAGAGGAGGACAATTTGACTCTGGGTCGATAGAGAGACAAACGGAATTCGGAGGCAGCGCCAAGGTGGCGTGAAAATCCCCACATGGGCGCGCCATACGGCGCGCAATCGCCATGTGGGGCACCCAGAAAAATCTATGGCCTGCGTGTGAGATAATTTGGGGGAGAAGTTTTGGAGACGAAGTGAGCGGAGTCGCGACAGGGCCGATGAACGTGGTGCTGCTGGCGACGTATGAGCTGGGGAGGCAGCCGTGGGGGCTGGCGTCGGCGGCAGCGTGGCTGAGGGAGCAGGGCGCGAGCGTGGCGTGCATGGATTTATCGCGCGAGGCGATGGACGAGGCGCGGATACACGAGGCGGACCTGGTGGCGTTTCACGTGCCGATGCATACGGCGACGCGGCTGGTGTGCCAGTTGCTGCCGGTGGTGCGCGGGCTGAATGAGCGCGCACACATTTGCGTTTTTGGCCTGTATGCGCCGGTGAATGAGGCGTATTTGCGGGAGCTTGGCGCGCAGACGATCTTGGGCGGGGAGTTTGAGGCGGGATTGGCGTCGGTGGCGGCGCGGCTGAAAAGTGCGAATGGCAACGGGAATGGCGGGAGAGTGCAGGCGGAGAAGTTGATTTCGCTGGAGCGGCAGAATTTTCGAGTGCCGGATCGCGATGGATTTTTGCCGCTGGCGAACTATGCGCGGCTCCAGTTGCCGACTGGCGAGGAAGTGCTGGCGGGATACACGGAAGCGAGCCGCGGATGCAAGCATTTGTGCAGGCATTGCCCAATTGTGCCGGTGTACAACGGCGTTTTTCGGATTGTGCAGCCGGAGGTGGTGAAGGAGGACGTGCGGCGGCAGATCGCGGCGGGTGCGCGGCATATCACGTTTGGCGACGCGGATTTTTTCAATGGGCCGGGGCACGCGATCCCGATGGTGCGTTGGCTGCATGAGGAATTTCCGGGCGTGACGTATGACGCGACAATCAAGATTGAGCATTTGAAAAAGCATCACGAAATGCTGGGGGCGCTGGCTGAGACGAGATGTCTATTTGTGACCAGTGCGGTCGAGTCGATCGACGATGTAGTGCTGGGGAAATTGGATAAGGGACACACGCGCGAGGATTTTGTGGAGGTGCTGCGTGCGTGCGGCGAGGCGGGGCTGGCGATACAACCGACGTTTGTGGCGTTTCATCCCTGGACGACGCTCGCCTCGTATTGCGAGCTGCTGGAATTTTTACGGGAGCATAAGTTGGTGGAGAGTGTGGCGCCGATTCAGTTGGCGATTCGGCTGTTGATACCGGCGGGGTCTAGGTTGATGGAATTGGAAGAGGCGCGCGGGTTGGTGGGGGAGTTTGAGCGGGAGGGATTGGCGTATCCGTGGGCGCACAGGGATGCGCGAGTGGATGAGTTTCAGAAGGAAGTGGCGTCGTTGGTGAGCGAAGGGGAGTGCGCGGGGTTTGGGCGGACGCAGATTTTTCAGAGGATTGAGAAGCGGGCGCGTGAAGTGGCGGGGTTGAAGGCTTTGGCCGTGAATCCGTTGCAGATATTAGGGAGTCCGGTGGGCGTGCCGCATTTGACGGAGGCGTGGTATTGCTGTGCGGAGCCGAGTTTGGAGCAGTTTTCGCAGATCGCGGGGAAGAGTGGTTGTGATGACTGAGGTAGAACGTAGTTCACGACCCCGACGCTGCGTGTAAATCCCCACGGGCAAAGGCGGCCCATGGGGCACCCAAGAAAAAGCTGAAGCGAACCGCAAGCCCAAAAGCGAGTCTCCTCGGATAGGAAAGTACCCAATGGAGGGCAAATCCAATTTCACACGCAGGCGCATTTTGATACTGGCGTCGAAGATGGGGTATCAGACGCGGGCGTTTGCGGAGGCGGCGAAGAAATTGGGAGTGGAAGTGATCTTTGGCACGGACCGGTGCCACAAGCTGGAGGATCCGTGGGCGGATGGGGCGATGGCGTTGCATTTTGAGCGGGCGGACGAGGCGGCGGGGGAAATTGTGGAGGGGGTGAGAGGGCGGGTGGGCGGGGGAGTGGATGCGATTTTGGCGTTGGGAGACGCACCAACGGTGGCGGGAGCGCGAGCGGCGGAGGAGTTCGGGCTACGCGGGAATGCGGCCAGCGCGGTGGCGCGATGCAGAAATAAGCGCGAGCAGCGGGAGACGTTAAGGGCGGCGGGAGTGAGGGTGCCGAGATTTTGGGCGGTGGGCGCAGGAGAGAAAGCGGAGGAGGCGGCGAGGCGGGTTGCGTTTCCGTGCGTGGTGAAGCCGGTGGCGTTGGCGGCGAGCCAGGGCGTGATACGCGCGAATGATGCGGGCGAGTTTGTGAGCGCGGTGAAGAGGGTGAGGGAATTATTGGGGTCGCCGGAGATTCAGGTGGCGCATGGCGCGGGGGCGAGCGGGGAACTGTTGGTGGAGGAGTATGTCGCTGGAGCGGAAGTGGCGGTGGAGGGGTTGGTGACGGATGGCGAGTTGAAGATTTTGGCGATTTTCGATAAGCCGGATCCGATGGAAGGGCCGTTTTTTGAGGAGAGCATTTATGTGACGCCGTCGCGGCTGAGTGCGCGGGAGCAGGCGTCGATTCGGGAGTGCGCGGAGAAGGCGGTGCGGGCGCTAGGGCTGAGGACCGGGCCGGTGCATGCGGAGTTTCGGGTGAATGATGTAGGGGCGTGGGTGTTGGAGGTCGCGCCGCGGCCGATTGGTGGATTGTGCGCGCGGGCGTTGCGATTTGAGGGCGGCGCGGAGCGGGGAGTTTCATTGGAGGAATTGTTGATACGGCATGCGCTGGGGGATGCGAGCGTGGCGACGCTGGAGAGGGAGCGTGATGCGTCGGCGGTGATGATGATCCCGGTGCCACGAAGTGGAGTGTTGGAGCGAGTAAGTGGAGTGGAGGAGGCAAGTGCGGGTGGCGGGGGTGACGGATGTGGAGATTACGGCGAGGTTGAAGGATTACATTGCGGCTTGGCCGGAGGGGTCGAGTTATTTGGGATTTATTTTTGCGAGGGTGGCAGAGGCGGAGGAGGCGGAGAAGGCGGTGCGAGAGGCGCAAGCGCGGCTAAGCTTTGATTTAAAGGAGAGGTTGCCGGTGGGGCATCCGGTGACGGGGAAGATTGGGATGAGGTGAGAGGCTACGGAGGGAAAAAGAGCCAAAGGTTTTAAATTTCATTCGATCCCACTTCCGTCCATCCACCAGCGCGCCTTTTGGCGCGCAGACGGAACTGGGCACCCGGAAGAGCTAAGATACGCAGACGCACCTAAACCAAGAGAAAAACGAACTGCAGATCCCTCACGCCGCTTTTGTGCACGCAGTCACATGAGACGAACCTTGCGGTTCGTCTGCGCACTCCGGATGCGCAAGACGCTGGCGGGGCACCCGCGGATGACCTAAATAAAGGCGCATGCGTTGCTCCGGGATCAGGGCGTGTAGTGAGTGAAGACCAAGTCGGTGGAGGCGGTTTTCTGGTGGCAGGGGAAGCAAGACTTCATGAAGGCCGCGGTGGCAGGTTTGCCATCTTGAAAGTGACCGAATCCCCAGCCGCCGGTCGCGGCGTATTTTGTGGAGTCCTTGACCATGAACTGAATGTTGGTGGGAGCGCCGGGAACGAAAGATTGAACCTGGCCGAAGATTTTGTTGTTTTCGTCCGATGGGACGTTCTTGTAATGGAGAGCGACGAGGATTGAGCCATCGGGGAACGGATACTTCCCGTCACGGAAGGCGTTGTACGCCACATCGTTGGCCAAGAGCGCGCCCAGGCTATTGAGTTTGCCCGCTTCATGAGCGGAAGAGACCCATCTCCAGTCGCGGTACCCCTTAGGTATTTCAGTCACGTACGGCACGGCGGGTTGGGCATTTGCCTGGTCGCTTGTCGTTCCCATCGCCTGGCTACTGCCGTGGTCGTTGGCCTGGTCATTGGCCCGTGGAAGCGCGTGTCGTGATACAGGTGCAGTGAAGGCAACAAGGCCGGCCGTGGTTGCAACGGCAACCAGAAAGAACGATAAGCGTTTCATCTGGAATCTCCTTTTCTTATTTCAAGTGCAGTGGTGTCTGTGGGTGTCGGTTCCGGCGATTGCTTCCAAGATGAGTAGGAGGAGGGGGTTGGTCTAACTATCAAAGCCGCATCGAATTCTGGCAGGCGGGTAGATCATACGATTACTTGCACGATTTTCAAGAAGAAACGCGGATCTAGATCGACGGGAAAAACAGAAACGTAGTGGAATGAGGTGGCTAGCCTTTGGATTTTTGGGGGACGAAGCCTTCGGGGAGTTTGGCGCCTTCGCCGAAGAAGAACTGCTCCATTTGTTGTTCCATGATGTTTTGGGAATTGGGATCGAGAGGATTGAGGCGGTATTCGTTCATGACCATTTTGGAGTGCTCGATCCACATCTTCCAGGCTTCTTTGGAGACGTTGTCGAAGACGCGCTTGCCGAGTTCGCCCTTCCAGGGAATGCGGTCGAGGCCGGGCATGTCCTTCCCGAACTTGACGCAGTGGACGACGCGAGGAGCGCCCGTTGGATTTTGGGGATTGTTTTGATCGGCCATGAAGTGGTGCCTCCCTAGAGTTGCAGAATTAAAGAGTACTTCATGAAGCAGAGAGTTTGAAAGAGGCAGAAATCAACCCGCCTTTGCGTCCCCTACCATCGCGCCCACGGCGCGCCGACGCAAGGACGGGGCACCTGGCAACTGCAAACCCGGAGCGGTCGAAGTGAGTGTGCTTGCGGGATGGGGAAAAGTTTAATAAAACTATAGGCTCGCTTGGTGGGCGGAAGGCGAGCGGAATTGGAGAAGAAGATATGGCGACGACGGTAGCCAAGCCAAGTGTGGCGGTGAATCAGGGGCAGGGTGCGTATTACTGCGAGATGCCCACGGCGCCGTGCGCAATGGTGATGTTTGGGGCGTCGGGCGATTTGGCGAATAGGAAGCTAATACCGGCGCTATTCGATTTGGCGCGGCATCACTGTTTGGCGCCGCGATTCAAGCTGTTGGGATTTGCGCGGACGAAGATGACGGACGACTCGTTTCGCGAGTCGACAAGCAAGGCGATTGAGAAGGCAGCAAGCGAGGGAGAGGGCGGGAAGGAAGCGGCGGCAGAGTTTGTTTCGCATTTCCAATACTTCATTGGGAACTACGACGATCCGAATTCATACAAGGAATTGGCGAATCGGCTGGAGGAGCTGGACAAGGAGGGGCAGCTCGGCGGGAATCGGCTGTTTTACCTGGCGACGCCGCCGGAGATTTATCCGATGGTGGTCGAGAACCTGGGCGCGGCGGGCTTGGCGAAGCCGAAGGATGGGGCGTTTGCTCGGCTGATTGTGGAGAAGCCGTTTGGGCACGATTTGAAGTCGGCGCGGGAGCTGAATGCGACGCTCTTGAAAGTTTTTGATGAGAAGGATGTTTTTCGAATCGACCACTATTTGGGGAAAGAGACCGTACAGAATTTGCTGGTATTTCGATTCGGCAACGGGATTTTCGAGCCGCTGTGGAACCGAAATTATGTCGAGCACGTGGAAATTACAGCGGCAGAGACGCTGGGCGTGGAGAAGCGCGGCGGATTTTATGAGAACACGGGCGCGCTGCGGGACATGGTGCAGAGCCACGTGCTGCAGTTGACGTCACTGGTGGCCATGGAACCGCCGGCGGATTTTCAAGCCACGCCGCTGCGCAATGAAAAGATTAAGGTGCTGCAGTCGATCACGCCATTTGGCGGGCGGGATATTTCGAAGGATGTAGTGCGCGGGCAGTATGGGCCGGGCGTGGTGGACGGGAAGCAGGTGCCGGGCTATAGGCAAGAGCCGGGTGTGAAGCCGGATTCGACGACGGAAACTTTTGTTGCACTGAAGTTGTACGTCGACAACTGGCGTTGGAATGGCGTGCCATTTTATTTGCGGACGGGAAAGCGGCTGGTCAAGTCGACGACGCAGATCACAATTCAGTTCCGGCAGGCGCCGCACATTGTGTTTCGCGGCGAGCGGCTGATGGCCAACCGGCTGGTGTTGAATATTCAGCCGGATGAGGGAATTTCAATGTCGTTTGGCGCGAAGGTGCCCGGGCAGCAGATGCACATTGCGCCGGTAACCATGGACTTCCGGTATCAGTCGGCTTTTGGAGGAGTGTCGCGGGATGCGTATGCGACGCTGATTAATGATTGCCTGCGCGGGGATGCGACGTTGTTTGACCGGGCGGACAGCGTGGAGGCGGCGTGGGAGCTGTTGGACCCAATTGAGGAGGCGTGGGCGAGTGGCAGAGCGGGGGCGGTTCAATTTCCGAATTATGCTGCGGGATCGGATGGGCCGGAGGCGTCACTGAAATTGCCGGAGGCCGAAGGGCAGAAGTGGAAGGAGTTGCAGGTTAGAGATCGGATTGAGGCAGGACGGGAGATGGAATGATTCTCGCGGGTGATTTGGGCGGGACGAAATGCAATTTGGGCGCATTTGTGGAGCGCGACGGGAAATTGGTGTGCGTGGCGGAGGAGCATTTTTGGAGTCATCAGTACAAGGGGCTCGAAGATGTGGTGACGGAGTTTATGAGTCGAGTGCCGCACAGGGTTGAGGCGGCGTGTTTTGGAGTGGCGGGGCCGATTGTGGGGCATGTGGTGCATACGGCGAATTTGCCGTGGGATGTGGATGGGGAGTCGATCGCGCGGTTGCTAAAAATCGCGTCGGTGCATCTGCTGAACGATTTGCAGGCTACGTGCTATGGGATTTTGGTGCTGGAGGCAGACGAATTTTGCTGCATTCACGATGGGGTACGGGATCAGCATGCGACGAAAGTCGTGATTGCGGCGGGGACGGGATTAGGCGAGGGCGTGCTTTTCTGGGATGGGAAGAAGCATCACCCGAGCGCGACGGAGGGTGGGCACTCGGATTGGGCTCCGCATACCGAGCAGCAGGCGGATTTGTGGCGCTTTATGAAGGCGCGCAATCCGATTGTGAGCTGCGAATTGATTTTGTCCGGGCGGGGATTTTTGTCGCTGCATGAATTTTTGGGCCCGACGGTAAAGCATCCGGAATTTGAAAATGGCCCGGATGAAGCGGCACCGGCGATTACCAAACGCGCGCTGGATAAGAGCTGTCCGGTCTGCGTCGCGACGCTGGATTTGTGGGTGGACATTTACGGGTCGGAGGCGGGGAATTTGGCGGTGAGGAATGTGTCGCGGGGCGGAATTTACGTGGCGGGCGGGATTGCGGTGAAGATTTTGCCGAAGTTGAAGGATGGGAAGTTTGCGAATGCGGCGGCGGAGAAGGAGAAGCTGGAGAGTTTTATGGCGGCGATTCCGATTTATGTGGTGCTGAATGAGAAGGCGCCGTTGATTGGGGCGGCGCATGTGGCGGCGGGGAAATTGTGAGGGACGAAGGTCGCGTGCGTTATATGGGGTGAACGAGAAGAATGGTGGTAAGGGTTAGCAGAGAATAAGCGAACAGAGCCATGGCGAACGGGTCAGGGTTTTTCTTGAGGGAATAAAGTGCGACGACTGGGTAGAGCAGAAACAACTCAATCACGGTGAAATGGCCGACCGTTTCCATGTGGCTCCACCGGCGAGAAAAATAGAAGCCAAGTTCCAACATCTGACCTCCGGCGAACAAACATGAAATAATTCGGAAGAGCTTGTTGCGTTCTTGGATGACAAGTTCGGAGTAGGGGCGCATGGGGCTCCTTGAGACGTTCTAGGTTGAGGTAGTAAACATATAATAAGTTGGTTAAAACCTTAGAGCAATCCCACCGGCAGAAACTTCTAAAACAAAAGCTAAACCAATCTGCGTAGTAAGCGACTCCGTAGATGCGTGTAAATCCCCACGGGCAAAACCGGCCCATGGGGCACCCAGGAAAAAATCAGAACAAATCAGCTTAGTGGATTTGTGCTTCTAAGTCGGCGAGAGTGCGCATGCCGAGTTTGATGCGGTGGTTGACGAAGATGAATTTGTCGCCGGAGGCGGCGAAGAGGAAGGCGGAGGGGGGAATGCGTTTGAAGGCCTCAGATTGGAGGTCGCCGGGAACGAAGAGGAAGACGGTTTCAGGCTGGTCCCAGAGGGCGGGGAACGTATCGTCGTCGAGGAAGATTTTCGGGGCGTCGGGATACTGAGAGCCGTATTCGAGATTGGAGCCGTGGAGGCCGTTGTAGATCCAAACTTTGCGGTGGGTGTAGAAGGGGATGGTCGAGCCGTAAGTGATGTCACCGTAGAGAACTATTTGGTCGTTATTGCGTAGATAGGGAGTGATGTCGTCGGCGAGGATTTTTGAGGAGAGCTTGGGGGAGAAGACGGCGTAGGCGGAGTTAGCGGCGAAGAAAAAGACGGCCATAGCGCAGGCGAGAGTGAGAGTGGAAGCGAATTGTTTGCGGCGAGCGCGGAGGAGCCAGGCGCCGCCGAATCCGAAAAGGCCGACGGCGGCGGCGAGTGTGGCCTGGAGGCGGAGGTCGGCGAAGGCGGCGGGAGTGAGGTCGAGGAAGTGGGCCATGGAGAGGCGGTAGAGGTCGGCGGATTGAGATTTGAGGAGGGTGGCGATGTCACCGGTGGAGTGGATGCGGAGGGATTGGTAGACGAAGTAGGAGAGGCCGGCGGCGACGAGGATACCCATGATGGCGAGAACTGCATTGAGGCGCGGGAGCCAGCGCGAGGCGACGGCTTCGGCGTTGGCGAGGCCGAGAGCGAGAAGGATGCAGATGGCAGGCCAGGCGCCGAAGGCGTAGTACTCCATGCGCGAGCCGCTTTCGACGGAGAAGAAAGCCATGATCAGCGCGGCCCAGATGAAAAGAAAAAGGCGGGCTTGATTGGCGAGGGTCATGGTGCGTCCCCAGGTGCGCGGGACGGGAAATTCGCGGATGGCGAAGGGCAGGAAGATGGACCAGGGCGCGAACCAGATGAGGTGAATGGTCCACCAGAGGCCGAGGGGGACGGAATCGTAGTCGGGTGGATAGCGGGTGCCGAGGGCGCGCTTGAAATGTTCGTTGACGATGTAAGACCAGAGGAAGCCTTTGCAGCGGTGTTCGGCGATGAGATGCCAGGGCAGCGCGATGGCGAGGAAAATTAAAAGGCAGGAAAAGATTTTGAGGTCGCGCCAGCGAGCCCAGTCGCGCGTGGCAATGATAAAAAAGATGACGATGCCTGCGGGGAAGACCAGGCCTATAAGGCCGAGGGTGATGACGGCGAGTCCGGTGAGCGCGGCGAAGCCCCACATGCCCCAGGTGGGATTGATGGCTTTATTCCAGGCGAGGAGGAAGAGCAGGAAGGCGGCGGTGAGCTCGAGGCCGAAGATGGCTTCGGGAATCATGATGCGAGTGAAAAGAAAAATGCCGATAGAAGTGCAGGTGGTGAGGCCGGCGTAGAAGCCGGCGCGATCCCCAAAGAAGCGACGAGCGAAAAAGTAGGCCATGAGGACGAGGCCGATTGTGGCGAGGGCAAGAGGAAAGCGAGTAGTGAAGGCGTTCTGGTGGCCGGTGAGTTCGTACATGATGGCGACGAGCCAATAGTGGAGGGGCGCTTTTTCGAGATAGCGGATGCCGTCCATGTACATGACCGCCCAATCGTGGCGCTGCAGCATTTCTTGGACGACGAGGGCGTGAGTGGAGTCGGCATCGTCGAGGAGAGGGGGCTTGGCGGCATTACCGATGTAGATGGCCGCGGAGAGGAGGAGGAGGATGAGGATGGAGGAGCGGCAGGAGAGGGAGAAATTATTCGTTGCGTTAGTGGTGCTGTGGGAGTTGGTGAGGGTGGTCAAGTTCAGGGAGTGAAGTTTAGCATGTGGGCGGAAGAGAGGATGGCGATGAGGAATTTTTGGGCGGATGTGAAGTCTGCGGTGAGGCAGGTGGTGAAGAGTCCGCTGTTTTTGGCGACGGCGACGCTGACGCTTGCGTTGGGAATTGGGGCGAATGCGGCAATTTTCACTGTGATTGAGTCGGTGGTGCTGGCCCCGCTGCCGTATCGGAATGCAGACAGGTTGGCGGTGCTGCATACGCGATCGACAGACACCGGACACGACAGTACGCGAGTGACGGGGCCGGATGCGGTGGATATACGGAGACGGGCGCGCAGCATTGAGGCGCTGAGTTTATACAACGGCGGCGATATGGCCGTGCAGCTCGGGGATCATGCGACGTTCACGAATGTGACGTGGGTGGATGAGAATTTTGCGCGGGTGTTTGGGCTGGAGCCGATCGCGGGGCGATGGTTTACGGATGCAGAGGCCCATCGCGCGGCAATGGTGAGCGAGAAGTTTGCAGAAGAGAATTTCGGGGGTGCGAGTGCGGCGCTGGGGAAGAGTTTGCGGGTGGAGAGCGAGCCGGTGGTGATTGCGGGAGTTTTGCCGGCGGGATTTAATTTTCCGGATGGGACGCAGGTTTGGGAGGCGGTGCCGCTGGAGCCGGAGTCGAAATCTCGAACGGCGTTCAATTATCACGCGGTGATGTTGCTGCGGCCGGGAAACAGCGGTGGCGCGGCACAGGGGAAGTTACAGGGCATATCGAAGGGGCTCGAAGAAGCCTATCCCACGGACAATCGGAATAAGCGGATGGTGGCGGTGCCGCTGCAGGAGGCGATGACGGGCGCGGTGCGGCCGACGTTGTTGCTGCTGTGGGGCACGGTGGGAGTGATTCTGCTGATTGCGTGCGTGAATGTGACGAATTTGCAGTTGGTGCGGTCGATCGAGCGGCAGAAGGAGATTGCGATACGAAAGGCGCTGGGGTCGACGGCGTGGCGGGTGGCGCAGCCGGTGATGATGGAAGGGCTGGTGATTTCGTTGCTGGGAGGGGCGGCGGGAATTTTTGTGGCGCCGTGGGTGGTGCGGGTGCTGGTTTCGATGGCGCCGAAGGATTTGCCGCGGGCGCAGGAAATTCATGTGAACGGCTGGGTATTGGCGATGACGCTGGGGCTGGCGGTGCCGACGGCGGTGGCGTCGTCGTTGATTCCGGCTCTGCGAGCGGCGCGGGTTGCGCCGCTGGAGTCGCTAAGGCGTGGGTCGGGAGGAGCAGGGCGCAGGACCGCCCGGGTGCGAAATGGGCTGGTGATTGCGGAGGTGGCGGGGACGTTTGTGCTGGCGATGGGAGCGGGATTGCTGCTGCATACGTGTCGACGCTCATGAAGCGGGACGTGGGATACGAGCCGACGCGGCTGCCGGTGGCCGATGTGGAAAAGCCGACTCACACCACGCTGGAAGCGCAGACCGTGGTGCAGGAATTCAGCGGGCTTTTTACGCAACTTGGGTCGTTGCCGGGAGTGAAGCACGTGGCGGGAATCATGGGGTTGCCGATGGGGAATTATGGATCGGACGGCGAATACGTGACGCGAGGCGGGGTGCAGGATACGGCGACATACACGGATGCGGCTTCGGCGGTTTTTAGCGTGGCCAGCCCTGGCTATTTTCAAACTTTGGGAATCCCGGTGAAGCGTGGGCGAGATTTCAAGTCGGGAGATACGTACGAGAGCGAGTTTGTGGCGGTGATTAGTGAGGCGTTGGCGAAGCAGAGCTTTGGGAATATGGATCCGTTGGGGAAGCAGATTCAGTGCGGGCTCGATTCGGACAAGTGGATGACGGTGGTGGGAGTGGTGGGGGATGTGAGGCAGGGGTCGCCGGCGGAGACGCCTGGGCCGGCGTCGTACATGCCGTCGGCGCAGCATCCTTCGTATGGGACGCAGATTCACATTGTGATGCGAACGGGAGTGGCGCCGCTGGCGTTGATGAATGCGGCGAGGGAGACGATTGCGAGGCGGGATGCGTCGATCGCGATGCGATTTACGACCATGGACGAGATGTTGAGCGAGTCGGTAGCGACGGAGAGATTTCGCGCGGCGCTGATTGGATCGTTTGCAGGAGTGGCGTTGGTGCTGGTGATGCTGGGCGTGTATGGGACGGTGGCGTACACGGTCGCGCGGAGGACGTTTGATATTGGGATGCGGATGGCACTCGGAGCGGAGAAAGGGAGGATTATGCGGGAGGTGTTAGTGGGGGCGGCGAAGTTGGGGGCGTGGGGCGTCGTTGTGGGAGTGGGGTTGAGTTTGATGATGGCGCAACTGGTGAAGAGCATGTTGGTAGGGGTGCGGACGAGTGACCCGGTGAGTTTGGGAGGAGCGGTGGGATTGCTTTTGTTGACGGTGGTAGTGGCGGCGTTTGTGCCGGGGTGGAGAGCGACGAGGGTGGATCCGATGGTGGCGCTGAGGATGGAGTAGGAGCAGCGATATTTTCAGGGTGAAAAACGGTAAGCTGGCATGCGCCTGTCACGTCCATCGAGTCGGTCTTAGTTTTAAGGAGGGCACATGGCACAAGTTTCCTTTTCGGCAGATATCAAACCCTTGTTTCGTGAGGTCGACATTTCGCACATGAAGAGGTTTAGCGTTGAACTGGACGATTACACGTACATGTCGAATCCCGACAATGCAAATAGTGTGCTCGCGACGCTTTCGCCGCACGATGGCAAGACCCCTACGATGCCTCCCGGTGGGCCCTACTGGACGCCGGAGCAGCTCGCGTTATTCAAGCAATGGCAGCACGACGGGTACCAGCCGTGAATTTGCTGTCTCCGCGGAAACTTTCTAAAGCAATGCCTCGAACATAAAGTCAAAGGCTTTAAATTTCATTCGACCCCACTTCCTAACACCAGGAAGTGGGGCACCCGGAAAAGCTAAACCATTGCGCGACCGCGCTTGGTGACCTCGAAGTTTGGTGAGTTGGACCCGCCCAGGCTTCTAAACCAACGGCAAGACCGTCCTCAAGGAAATTCGACCTAGCATCCCACGCGCAAACCCGGCGTGTGGGGCACCCGCAGAAACTTCTAGATCAAAACCGAATGCAAGTGTTAGCGGGTGAATTTTATGGTGACGATGGTGTGGACGGAGACGGGACGGTCGTTGAGGGTGGAGGGTTCGTACTTCCATTCCTTGAGGGCGTCCATCGCGGCGCGCTGAAGGGCGGCGGGGCCGGAGACGACGCGCATGCCGATGACGTTACCGTGCGGATCGATGGTGGCGTCGATGGTGACGGTGCCCTGGATGTTGAACTGGCGCGCTTCGGGCGGATAGGCGGGCGTGACGCGGGCCACGAGTTTGGGTTCGCGAACGCGGCCGCCGACGGTGGAGATGCCGGTGTGAACGGGCGCGGAGGGGGCGGGCATGCTGGCGTCGGCGTTGGGAACGATGCCATTGATACCGGGAGCGGGAGCGCCGGATGGATTAGCGCGATCGACGATCGTGGGGGCGGAAGGCTCGGAAGAGGAGCTAGAGCGACCGGCGACTTTGGGTGCAGCGAGCTTGACCGCGGGCATCAGGAGCTTGTGGGTATAGTTCGACGAAGAGGATCGCGTTTCGGTGTCTTCTTCGTGCGGGAGGGGGGATGATTCACGGGCCCGGGCCGTGGGACTTGCAGACGCGGCGGGAGGAGAAGCCGCGGGCTGGGATGAAAGAGGCTGTGATGCGGGAGGCCGCGAAGCGATGGGCTTCGGGGCGGCCGGCTGAGAAGTGGCGGGCTGTGGATTCGCGGGCTGTGAATTGATGGGCTGCGAAGAAACAGGTTGCGATCCGGCGGGTTGAGACGTCGGGGGATTCATCAGATGCGCCGGCGCGCTGGTGGCGATGGCGTCGGCGGGAGTGGTGTTCGCTCCGGCTCTTAGGGCGGCCGCAGCGGCTGCGTCGAGCGGATCGACGTGAGCGTTTGCGGGCTGAGCGGGCTGATTGTAGGAGCCGGTAGGCTGCGGTCGAGAATTGACTGGGCCGGTGGGCTCGGGAAGAGCGCGCGCGGGAGTCGCGTCATGGTGGAAGAACCACCAGCCGCCACCGACGACGGCGAGCATGACTATGGCGACGCCGACGACAAGCATGTTGGCGCGCTTGCTGGTGCCCTGAGTGAGCTGAGTGACGGAGGCCGCGTCGTATTCCTGAGTGGCGCCGAGGAGCGGGCCGAGGGGGATGCCGTCGTTCATGGGGCGGAGGAGGACGGCGGTGTTTTCGTCGACGATGATCGAGTCGGGCTCAGCTTCGGCGTGGCGCGAGCGGGCGACGGCTGATCTGCCGGCGCGGGCTGTGCCCGTGTCGTGGGATTCGTCTGTGTCCTCATCAGTGCTGGGGATCAGGCTGGCGGCGGAGTTGTAGCGGGTGCGGCCGCGAGCAGCGAGGGCTTTGCGGTCGGCCTTACTGGGGCGGCGCGACTGCTGCGCGGTACGGGCCGATGGGGGCGGCGCGGAGATGATGGATTTGGCGTCGTCCTCGGGAGAGATTTCGTCCTCTTCGGGGTCGAGGTGAGCGAGAGCGAGACGCTCGAGCTCTTGGCGCATGGAGGACTCGAGAATGGGGTCCTCGGATTCGTCGATGTCGGGCTCGGGAATGTCGATAGCTGGGGGCGCGGATTGTTTGGCGGTGATTTGTTTCGCCGGCGGGGCGGCTTGTTGCTGCTGCGGGGGCTGCTCAGCTTGTTTTTGCCAGAGGCTCGGGCGGCGCTTTTCGGGGGCGGGTTCGCGCAGGTCGCGGTCGTTTAGCTGCTCGATGGCGGAAGGCTGGGCCGGTTTTGGCTGCGCCGGTGAAATTGAAGCGGCAGGTTGCGCCAGTTGCGTTTTCTGAACGGGCTGAGCGGGTCGAAGTAACTGCACAGGCTGCTTCGAGATTTCTTTGGCCGCGGGCGCCTTTGGCGCGGGAGCGGCGGGGGCCACAGAGGAGAAGCCAACTTTTTTGGCGGCTTGTTGCGGCGCCGTTGAAGACTTTTGCGTTTCCAAGGGCGCGCTGACGGCCGGCTTTTTCGCGGCAGTTTCCTGTGCCGGAGGAATGGCCGCGGTTTCGATGGCCCAGTTGAGAATTTCCTCCGGGAAAACTGGTGGACCAGAAGTCGTCTTTGAGCGGGCTGGGTTCGGCGGCCGCGGCGGTGGACGATTCGGCTTGCAGCGCAACTGTCGATTCAACTTCCGGCACTTCGATTTCTGGTTCGACGTGTGGGTCAAACTCCTCAGCGGCCTGAGATTCGACAGTCGACTGGGCTTTCGTTCGGAATTCTGCTTCTGCGGCGGCTTGCGGCTCGGCGGCGAGTTCGGAATCTTGCTGGAGAGCTTCGACGAGTTCGGAGAGTTCGGTTTCGGGTTCGTCGGATAGTTCGATGACAGCAGTGGATTCGTCGTCGGAGCCGTCGTTGAGTTCAGCGATTTCTGGCTCGACAATTTCCTGGCTCAGCAATTTCCGGTTCAACTACTTGCCGGAACGCGTCTTCCACGATCGGTGCGGAGTTGGCTTCGATAGGAGCGGGCTCGATCGCAGGCGGCGCAATAGCGGTGGCGAGTTCGGCAGCAAGACTTTTTAGAGATGCGGCGGCTTGCTCGAGCTTGGCTGAGGCCGGCTCGGCAGCTTTGTGAGCCGGACTCGGTGGAAGAGCGCGAGGCGCCTGGAGTTGCGGCTGCGATGCTTGCTTTGAGGGCGCAGATGGTGGGGCGGCCTGTTGAGGTTCGGAAGTTTCGACCGGCTGAAAATGAGAATGGCCTTCGTCGGGGAAGCGGACGCCCCAGAAGCCGGGCGCGGGCTGCGAGAAAACGATTTCGACGTAGCTCTTTAGCTTGGGGTAATTGCGGACGTTGGTGACGCGGCAGAGGATTCCGCGCTGGGAATTGCGGTTAGTGACGGCGAGCATTTGGCCGGCGATGACCGCGGCCTCCAGGCGAACGATGCCGCCGTGAGGGAAGACGATGACGCTGAAAGTCTCTTCGTTGAAGGGCTCGGCAGGCTGGCCTTGGATATTGGATCGGCGCGAGCCGTGAATTTCGAGGGGGACTTCGACGCAAACGGCAGACGGATGATTGGAAGAGAGCGGGAGCGAGCCGGGATGCGCGTCACTAGAAGGCGGAGATGGGCGAACGGAGCTTGAGGAGTTGACGGATGAGTCGGCAGAGGAAGAGTGGCCAGAAATTGAGCTGGCAGACTTCGACTCTGTTGACTGCGCTACTTCGTCCTGCGTTCGTGGCATGGGCTTCCCGAAGTGAACGATGCGGCTGCGAACGTTCCTTCCCACAAGGAGACGCTGCGCAGCCTGTGCTGCAATATAGGATTGTGTGGGCGTTCTAGTACCACTGAAATGGTACGAAAGTACTAAGAAACAGGGATGTTGCGGAGACGGGCTGTTTCTGATCGCGCGAACAGGCCCCAGATGTGAGAGCGGTGTGTGGACGACAAAAAGTCAAAAGCGAAACCAACATTTCCTAAGGTCGAGAAGTTTTGCCACCCACACGCAACCCCGGCGTATGGGGCACCCGGGGACACTTCTAAAGCAAAAGCAACAGCAACGCCAGAGCTGGATCGGCGGACTTGAAATCAGTTGAGGGTGACACGGGGGCGAGGTTCGTGCATCAGAGGAATGGTGCTACTATGCGTGCATTGGATGATGGACGCAGTTAGTTAGTAAGCCGCAAAAGCGGTAACTCAAATCACGTAGTTCACGTCGCGAACGTTCAAGTCGCGGATAGAAGTTCAAGTCGAGAAGTTCAATTCTAGTCGGATTTTTGTGCGCGTGGTCGTTTCACTCGGCGGCGTCTGAGGGGGCGCATGCTGAGCACCCAGCCGAACCTTACCTCCAGGAGCGTACTTCATGGTCAGTTTTATGTTTAACGGCAAGAGGTCGTGGCGTATCTGGGCGCTGACGTTTGCGCTCGCGGCGATGTTGGTGTGCATAGCGCCGCGGGCGGGCGCGCAAGACAACGACCAGGATCCACCGTCGCGCGTGGCGCGGTTGAGTTATGTGAATGGATCGGTGTCATTCCAGCCGGCAGGCGCGGATCAGGATGATTGGGGCGATGCGGAGCAGAACCGGCCGATTACAACGGGAGATAAGTTGTGGGCAGATCAAGATGGGCGCGCGGAAGTAAGGCTGGGCGGTTCGGCGATGCGGATCGCGCCGAACACGGCGTTCACTTTTTTGAATTTGACGGACACCACGACGCAGATCAGCGTGAGCGAAGGCGAGCTGAATTTGCATTTGCGGCGGCTTGGCAAAGATCAGAGCTTTGAAGTAGACACGCCGAATTTGGCGTTCACGGCGCTACGGCCGGGCGACTACACGATCATCGTGAATGAAAATGGCGACACGACGTGGATCACGGTGCGCAGTGGTGACGGCGAAATTACCGGAGGCGGACAGGCGTTCAATTTGAATGCCGGGCAGATTGGCACGTTTGCGGGAACCGACTCACTGGAAGGCGACGTGGATCAGGCGTCGGGGCCGGATGAATTTGAAGGCTGGGCGATGCAGAGGAATCAGCATTTGACCGGCCGCCGGTGCAGTACGTGTCGGACCAGATGGTGGGCTATGAAGATCTGCAGGACAACGGCGATTGGCGCGACGATCCGCAATACGGGCACGTGTGGGTGCCGCGCGTGGAGGCGGGTTGGGCGCCGTATAGGAATGGGCATTGGGCGTGGGTCGCGCCATGGGGATGGACTTGGGTAGATGATGCGCCATGGGGATTTGCGCCGTTTCACTATGGACGTTGGGTGAGTGTGCGCGGGTCGTGGTGCTGGACGCCAGGCCCGGTGGTAGTGGGAGTGCGGCCGGTGTACGCGCCGGCGTTGGTGGCGTGGGTGGGATCGCCGGGAGTCGGAGTGGCGATTGGCGGAGGCGCGGTGGGAGTGGCGTGGTTTCCGTTGGGGCCGCGTGAAGTTTATGTGCCGCCGTATCACGTGAGCGAGAGGTACGTAACGAATGTGAACGTGACGAACACGGTGGTGGAGCGAACCACGGTGGTGAACGTTTACAAGACCACGGTGATCAACAAGACGGTGGTGAATACGACGTATATCAATCGAAGTTCGACGGTAGTGACGTCGCGGGATACGTTTACGTCGGCTGGGTCGGTGCGCGCGAATGTGGTGAAGGTGGACGAGCGAACGATGTCGCGAGCGCAGGTCGGGACGTATAACGGGGCGGGAGTTGCGCCGGTGAAGGCGAGTTTGGTGGTGCGAAATGCGCCGGGACGCGCGGCGGTGCGAGTGCCGCCGGCGCGCGTTGAGAGCCGGGCGATTGTGGCTAAGAAGGCTCCGCCACCGCCGCCGGCTTCATTTGCAGTGCAGCAGAAGGCGATCGCGGCGAATGGCGGGAAGCCATTGGCCCCAGCGAAGGTTGCGCAATTGCGTCCGGCAGCCGCGCCGAAGGCGGCGGCTCCGGTGCGCGTGGCTCCGGCGGCGAAGGTAGCGCCGGTAACGGCGCTGAAGAAGCCGGCGACGCCTTTGGCCAAGCCGCCCGCGCCGGGCGCGAGGCCGGGGAATCCACCGGCCGCAGCGAATGCACCTGCGAACAAGCCGACCAATGCGCCAGCGGCGAATGCGCCGGGGAATAAGCCAGCGGCAGCACCGCCGGCAAACGCAAATAAACCTGGAAATCGGCCTCCGGCAAACAAGCCGGGAGCAGCGGCTCCGCCTGCCAATGCAAATAAGCCCGCGGCGGCGCCGGCGAACAAGCCACCAGCGGCAGCGAATCCACCGGCAAATGCGAATCGAACGCCGGCGAACGCTCCGGGAAATAAGCCGCCAGCTACGGCGACGAGACCAGCTCCGGGTAACAAGCCAGCGGAGGCTCCGGCGAAGCCGGGAGCCAACGCACCGGGGAATCGGTCGCCTAGTGCAAATGTTCCGGGGAATAAACCACCGGCAGCAAATGCGCCGGCGAATAAACCACCAGCGGCGAACGAGCCGGGCAATCGACCGAACAGGCCTAATCAGCCGAATCAGCCTGCTGCAAAGCCCGGGGAGAATCAGCCGGGGAGCCGTCCGCCGGCCGGGAATCGACCGGGGGCAGCAGCTCCGGCGGAGAAGCCAGCGAATAAGCCACCGGCGGAGAATCGTCCGCCAGCGGCAAACCGGCCCGGTGAGAATCGGCCTCCGGCGGCGAACAAGCCGGCGGAGAAAACTGCGCAAAAGCCGGCGGCGAAGCCTGGGCAGAACAAGCCCGAGACGCCGCAGGAAAAGGCTGCGAGGGAAAAGCGCGAGAAGGAAAATAAGCCGCAGTAGCCGGAATCGTCATCGGCGAAGTTGAACTTAAGGAGCGCCCGTGCCATGAAAGTGGTGCGGGCGTTTTATTTTTGTTACGTAGCGCGGAAGTGATACACGCATTTTTTGTGCGGGGTCAGGTGGGCGTGGATGGCGAGCTGTGGACGGGATTATTAGGCTGGGCGTTCGTTGCTTAAGAAGGAGAGGCGATGCCCGGAGGAAAGCATCTGCGCGGCGTTGGAGCGAAGGAGGAGAGGCAGCACGAGCATATTAAGGAGAGCGCGGAGAAGTCGGGGCGTTATGGGAGCCGCGCGAAGGAAGTGGCGGCGCGGACCGTGATGAAGGAACACAAAGAGAAGGGGCACGCGAAGGGGAAGTAAGCGGAAATTAAAAACCGGGTTTGTAAAAAGAAACGGCGGCTGATCGCGAATGGGGACGGCGACGGCCGCCGTTTTTATTTTTGGAGTCTGGGTTGAACTGCTAGCGGGACGAGAGAGATTGTTTACGCTACGCGAAGGCGCGCATGTAGGAAAGTTGGGAAGAGAAATCCTCGGAAAGCAGATTCCTCACGCTCGGCAAAGGGCGCCGTTCGCGTTCGGAATGACACCGCGGTTTTTTTAGTTGGATTTACTGAGGGGAGGAGATTTTGACGTCGACGGGGGAGAACATGGTGGCGGTTTGGGGATGGGATTTTTCGTAGGCGGTGATGTCGGGCTCGTGTTCGAGAGTGAGGCCGATGTCGTCGAGGCCCTTGAGGAGGCATTTTTTGCGGAAGGCATCGATTTCGAAGGGAATGCGAAGGCCGCTATCGTCGGTGATGACCTGATTTTCGAGATCGGCGGTGAGTTTGTAGCCTTCCTGGTGAAGCGTTTTATCGAAGAGCTGATCGATTTGCGCGTCGGGAAGTTTGATAAGGAGAATGCCGTTCTTGAATGAGTTGTTGTAGAAGATGTCGGCGAAGCTGGGCGAGATGATGACGTGAAAGCCGTAGTCGAGCAGGCCCCAGGGAGCGTGTTCGCGGCTGGAGCCGCAGCCGAAATTGGCGCGAGTGACAAGGACGGACGCGCCTTTGTAGCGCGGGAAATTGAGCACGAAGTCGGGATTGGGTTTTTCACCAGGGAGATAGCGCCAGTCATAGAAGAGGACGCGGCCGTAGCCTTCGCGGGTGAGGAATTTCAGGAATTGCTTAGGGACCATTTGATCGGTGTCGACGTTGACGCGATCCATGGGGGCGACGACGCCGGTGTGAGTTTTGAAAGGCTGCATGGTTCTCCTAATTGTTGTTGTCGCCGTTTAGATCCCATTTGCGAATGTCGACGAAGTGGCCCTCGATGGCGGCCGCGGCGGCCATCATGGGGCTGACCAGATGCGTGCGGCTGCCTTTGCCCTGGCGTCCTTCGAAATTGCGATTGGAAGTGGAGGCGGAGCGTTCGCCGGAGGGCAGAACGTCGTCATTCATGCCGATGCACATGGAGCAGCCGGCGTCGCGCCATTCAAAACCGGCGCTGGTGAAAATTTTATCGAGGCCTTCTTTTTCGGCCTGAGCTTTGACCACGCGGGAGCCGGGGACGGCGAGGGCTTGCTTGACGTTTTTCGCGACGTGCTTGCCTTCGATGACGTGAGCGGCGGCGCGAAGGTCTTCGATGCGCGAATTGGTGCAGGAGCCGATGAAGACGCGGTCGACGGCAATGTCGGTGATGGGAGTGCCGGGGCGAAGGTCCATGTAGACGAGGGCGCGCTCGGCGGCTTCGCGGTCAACGGCGTCGGTGAATGATTTTGGATCGGGAACTTTGCTGGTTACGTCGGTAACCATGCCGGGATTGGTGCCCCAGGTAACTTGAGGGGCGAGCGAGGGAACGTCGATCTCGATCGTGTTGTCGTATTTCGCGCCAGGATCGGAGGCGAGGGCGCGCCAACGAGCGACGGCGGCGTCAAAATCCTTGCCGCGCGGAACGAAAGGCTTGCCCTCGAGATATTTAAAAGTGATCTCGTCGGGCGCGACCATGCCCGCGCGAGCGCCGCCTTCAATGGTCATGTTGCACATGGTCATGCGGCCTTCCATGGAAAGGGTGCGGACGGCCTCGCCAGAATATTCGAAAACCTGGCCGGTGCCGCCGGCGATGCCGATGCGGCCAATGAGAGCCAGGATGAGGTCTTTGGCGGTGATTCCCTTGGGGCGCCTGCCGTTAAATTTGACCAGAGCGGTTTTGGATTTTGCTTGAGAGAGGCACTGGGTGGCTAGGACGTGTTCGATTTCTGAAGTCCCGATGCCGAAGGCGAGCGCGCCCATAGCGCCGTGGGTGGAAGTGTGCGAATCGCCGCAGACGATGGTCTGGCCGGGCTGGGTGATGCCCAGCTCAGGGCCGATGATGTGCACAATGCCTTGGTTCTGGCTGTGCATATCGAAGAGGCGGACGCCGGTCTCGGTGCAATTTTCGGCTAGGGCTTTAAATTGCCCGGCGGCGTCGGGATCAAGAACAGGGAGGAGGCGATTTTTGGTGGAGACCGAATGATCCATGACCGCGAAGGTAAGGTCCGGGCGGCGGACTTTGCGTCCGGCGACTTTCAGGCCGGAGAAGGCTTGCGGGGAGGTGCCTTCGTGGATGAGGTGCCGGTCGATGTAGATGATCGAGGGTTGACCGGGAATGTCGCGCACGAGATGCGCGTTCCAGATTTTTTCGTAGAGCGTCTGTGGCGTTGGCATAGGGATTAAATCCTATTGTAACAAAGGTAGCAAATTGGGAGCGAACGCGTGCCCGGGGAACACACTGATTGAAGTGCCGGCTGGCGTGAATAGGACGAAAGCGAGGAGGCGCTGGTTGCGGGGTGCTTGGTTGCGAAGCGAGTGAATCGCAAGGAAATGCGCATCAAGGCGTGATGGTGTTGGCGGGCGTGGGAGAAGAGATGATGTGCTGGGGAGGTTGGCTACCGTAGTTGGAGCCGGTTTGCCAGAGCATCAGGAGGCCGGCGATAGCGACGATCACAATGAGGGTTATATATACCTGCCGCAGCTCGCGACGGCTCATCATGAAATTGGAGCCTAGCACAAGAACAGCGAATTAATTTTCGGTAAACTGTGGAAAACGCGAAAAAATTCAATCTATTTTAGGGTAGTAGGGTACGGTACAGGACTCGAGCATGGCGGTGGGAATTCTGGCGCGGTAGCACGGGCCGCGCGCCATTTTGCAGAACGGGCGTTAGATTTCGTTTTTGCCGAAGTGGAAATTGATTTCGGCGATCTGACCGACTTCGACGCGGACCATTTTGGGACCGGCGGTGACAGCGCCGAGGGAGGCGAAGACGTTGCAGGAGCCGGGTGCGACGACGAGGACGAAGGAGGAGTTGACGGGCACGAATTGCTCGACGGAGCTGCCGGTTGGATCGTTGGCGCGCATGCGAACCTGGAGTTCGAGTTTAGTGTTGGCGGGCGGCTCGGAGATGGTGACTTTACCGGAGATGAAACCGATGGGAGCGACGATTGTTTCGGGCATGGGTAGGACTCCTTGCGCACGTGAAGTGCGTAGTTATACGAGTTTTTTTGGCCTGTTGCGCCTAGAAGGCGGGGAGGGGTTAAGTATCAAAGAGGAGGAGGGGATTGGCAAGGCTGAAAATTTATTGCGGAGTCCACGCAAACACAGCGTGTGACAGGCGAAGCTGACTTGGGTGAAAAGCCCCACCCGCGTCCAATAACCAGCGCGCCCGTATTCATATGAGGTGAACCTTGCGGTTCACCTGCGCGTCCTTGCGGACGCGCCAAAGCGCGCGCCGAGGGCGCGGATGGGCGCCCACGGAGTAGTTCACTCGAAGAGCGGGAGCGCGACGAAGAGGCAAACCGCGCGTAAAAGCGAACTTAGCGGTGACGGAAGAGAAACCAGGGAGAATGGGCGGGCGTCTCAAGGTGAAACCGATGCTATACTGGCGGCATCGGATTTTCGGTCCTCATATCATGATCGGCCAGACGTTGCGCGGGTCAGCGCCAGCGCAGGCATACCTGTAAGGGTAGGACCCGAATAAGCGGGAGCAATAATGGGTATTGATTTACGCGAATTGGCCGACTGGGTACGCCGGACGGAAATTCTGCGCCGGAGTGGTGATCGCGGTTACGTTAGCGGTCGGGATATTCATTGGGTCGGTTATGTCAGGGTCGTGTTCTGGCGACCAAAGGGCCAGGGCAGGCTGCCAACGGAGCTACGCTACTCGCGATTCCCGATCCAGTGAACCTAGGCAGCACGTTTTCAGCAATTGCCTCCAAGCTTGAACCCGCCGTAGTAAACATTTCCACAACCCAAGTTATTGAGCATCCTAAGGTTAGTCAAAGGCCGCACAACCGCCTGAATCCGCACCGCAACCCAGGAGGCGGAGCAGATGGCAACGATGGTGGCGACGGGATGGACGACTTTTTCGATCATTTTCAGGGTGACCCTGACGAGGGTGGGCTGAGCGCGGAGCGGAGCTTGGGGTCGGGAGTGTTGGTGGACCCCAAGGGATACATCCTGACGAATAACCACGTGATCGACCAGGCTACTAGGATTGTAGTGACGCTGGATAAGGACCCGAGGCATTACATCGCCAAGGTGATGGGAGCGGATGCACCAACGGACCTGGCAGTCATCAAGATTGATTCGGACCATCCACTGCCCACGGCGAAGCTGGGAAATTCAGATAGCGTGCAGGTGGGTGATTGGGTGATGGCGTTTGGAAGCCCGTTTGGGCTGCAGCAGACGGTGACGGCGGGAATTATTAGCGCGAAGGATCGCACGACACCTGGCGCGCAATTTCAGAAGTTCATTCAGACCGATGCGGCGATCAATCCGGGCAATTCGGGTGGGCCGCTGGTGAGCATGGCCGGGGAAGTGATTGGGATCAACACGGCGATTTATACGGGCGGGCGCGGATTTGAGGGAGTGGGGTTTGCGCTGCCGGCGAATTCGGTGATTCGCGTTTACAACCAGCTAGTGACAACGGGCAAGGTGACGCGCGGATCGATTGGGATCAGCTTTAGCGAAGATCACAGCAACAACCCAGTGCTGCTGAAGGAATTGGGCGCCGAGTACGGAATTGTGGTGGAAGCGGTGGAACCAAATAGTCCGGCGCAGAAGGTGGGCATCCAGCCGGGCGACGTGATTACCAACGTGAATGGGCACGCGATTCATACCGGCAGCGACCTGGTGGATCCGATTGCGGAAACGCAGATTGGGCAGACGGTGCAGTTGCACTTCATGCGCGACAAGCTGGCCAAGGATGTGACGGTGGTAGTGGCGGACCGCAACAAGCTATTCCCGCAAGTGGCGGACAATGACGATCAGAATCCGAACGGCGAGGAAGTGGCCGAGTGGGGCTTGCATTTGGAGGATTTGTCGCCGGAGCTAGCGCGGAAGCTGGGGATCGACCGGGTGGGCGGAGTGATTGTGACGGAAGTGGACCCGGCGAGCTTTGCTGAGGATATCGAGTTCGTGCGCGGCGACATTATTACGGAAGTGAATCACGCGGCGGTGAACTCGGTGCAGGAGTACCGGAAGCAGATTGCCAAGCTAAAAGCGGGAGACGACGTGCTGTTTAAAGTGTCGAGACATGATATAAGCGATCGGGCACTGACGGTTTTCCTGGCCGGGACGGTTCCGTCGGAATAGGGCAAACTAGTTGGTGCGTGTTGAGTTTCTTGGGATGAAGATAAAGACAAAATTCGGGTGGGCTGCATTTCGCGCTGGTGGCGGCGGGATTGGTGTTTACAGTGCTGCCGGGAAGCGTAGCGGCGCAGACGACCAAGAAGGCCAGCGGCAAGTCGAGCGCTTCGCACAGCTCGACGACGAAAAAGAAGAAAAAGAAGCATACGGCGCGGCGTGAGCCGACGCAGAAGGCTCCGACGTCAGACCGGGTAACCGAAATTCAGACCGCGCTGCAGCGCGAAGGCTTTTATCAGGGCGAGCCGAGCGGGAAATGGGACGCCGGGACGCAGGACGCGATGCGGCGATTCCAGGAGTCGCGCGGGATGACCGGAAGTGGGAAGCTGGACGCGCCGTCGCTGCAAAAGTTGGGATTGGGTTCGGATATAGCGGGGGTAAGCGCGCCGAGGCAGAGTTCGCCGGCGGAGGAGCCCGCGAAGCCGGCGGCCGTGCCGGGGTCGAGCGCATCGGCGTCGAATCCTTCGGGAATTTGAGTGGTTAGGTAGTTTCTTCCGTTTGTTTTTTCTCTCCGTGTTTGTTTTTCTCTCCGGTTGATCACGGGTTTCATTCCCAGAAGCTTTCAAGAGCAAAAGGCGAAGAGCAGACCCCTCACGCCATCTCCTACTTGCCCCCAATGAGCGCGCGGGAGCCGGGACTCGAGATGACAGTAAAAGCGAAGGTCATCGCCTTTGATGAGGCCAGCCTCTGCGATGAAGCGGAGGGCGGAGTGGAGCATCCAATCGATTCAGTGTAGGATTTGAGCGAACGAGAAAATTGTGCGGCTGATGAGCCGTTGAGGAGTGGACATGCCAAGTGCAGTTGCGCCCAAGGTTTACAAGAATTATATCGACGGAGAGTGGAAGGAAGGGCAGGGCGGGCAGGCGATTGAGGATCGCAATCCGGCGGATCGCGATGAATTGATTGGGATGTTTCCGTCGTCGACGGAAGCGGATGTGAACTTGGCGGTGGAAGCGGCGAAGGAAGCATACAAGAAGTGGCGGCTGACCCCAGCGCCGAAGCGCGCGGAGATTTTGTATCGCGCGGCGGAAATTCTGGTGGAGCGCAAAGAAGATTATGCGCGGGACATGACGCGCGAGATGGGCAAAGTGCTGGCGGAGACGCGCGGCGATGTGCAGGAAGCCATCGACATGACCTACCTGATGGCGGGCGAGGGACGGCGGCTTTACGGGCAGACCACTCCGTCGGAACTGCCGAGTAAATTTGCGATGAGCGTGCGCGCGCCGCTCGGCGTGGCGGGGTTGATTACGCCGTGGAATTTCCCGATGGCGATTCCGTCGTGGAAGATTGCGCCGGCGCTGGTGTGCGGGAATACGGTGGTGATCAAGCCGGCGGAGGATACGCCGTATTCGACCTACAACTTTGTGCAAGTGCTGTCGGAAGCGGGGTTGCCGCGCGGCGTGGTGAACGTGGTGAACGGCAATGGGCCGGAAGTTGGCGGGCCGTTGATCCGGCACAAGGATGTGAATTTGGTGAGTTTTACCGGATCGACGGAAGTGGGACGGATTATCAGCGAGGCGTGCGCGCCCACTTTCAAGAAGTGCCATCTGGAAATGGGCGGGAAGAACATCATCATCGTGATGGACGACGCGAATTTGGATTTGGCGGTGGATGGCGCGATTTGGGGCGGGTTTGGAACGACGGGACAGCGGTGCACGGCGGCGAGCCGCATCGCGGTGCATAAGAAGGTGTACTCGGAATTTACGTCAAAGCTGGTGGAGCGCGCGAAGTCATTGAAGATTGGAAATGGCTTGGATCCCGAGACGCAGATGGGGCCGAGCATTAATGAGCAGCAATTGAAGACGGTGATCAAGTACGTGGAAATTGGGAAGGGTGAAGGCGCGAAGTTGGCCACGGGCGGGAACCGTTTGGAAAAGGGCAACTTTGCGAAGGGATGGTTCCACGAGCCGACCGTATTTTTGGATGCGAATCCGAAGATGCGGATCACGCAGGAGGAAATTTTTGGGCCGGTGGTGGCGGTGATGCCGTTTGACACGTTGGACGAGGCGATTGGGATCGCGAACAATGTGCAATATGGATTGTCGTCGTCGATTTATACGCGGAATGTGAATAGCGCGTTTCGCGCGCAGCGGGATTTGGAGACGGGAATTGTTTATGTGAATGCGCCGACGATTGGCGCGGAGACACATTTGCCGTTTGGCGGGACTAAGAATACGGGGAATGGGCATAGGGAGTCGGGACAGGCGGCGTTGGATTTTTATACGGAGTGGAAGTCGATCTATATCGATTATTCGGATAAGTTGCAGAGGGCGCAGATTGATAACGCGTAGTTGAGAGCCACGGTAATTTTGCAGAAGAACCCCACCACGCCAAATCGACGTGTGGGAAACGTGCGTAAGTCAAGGCTTTAAATTTCATTCACCCGCTTCCTCAAACCAGAAATCCTCGAAAACAACCATCAAAACCAGTTGTGCGACCGCGCTTCGTGACCTCAGCCGAATGATATCCGGACCCACCTGCAACCCCGGCAGGCGGGGCACCAGCAGAAACTTCCAAGTCACAACGAACCGCTCGCCTCGGTAGCGTGGAAGTTTCCTCGCCCACACGCTGACACCGGCGTATGGGGCACCCGCAGAAACTTCAAAAGCAAAAGCGATCGTACGTACGGGTGTGGTTATTTGTGGGGCCCGACGAGGGATTGGAAGTCGGGGAGGTCGTGGAGGAGGGTTAGGTCGGGATCGTTGGCGATCCAATTGAGGTTGGTAAAGCCGGCGGCGTTGGCCTTTTTGACCATCTCGAGTGCTTCGGCTTTTTTGCCCATGACGCCATAGGTGCAGGCGGCGTTGTAGAGAGTATTGGGGTCGCCAGGGCGAAGGGCGACGGCGGTTTCGAGATGGCGGATGGTTTCGTCGACATTTTGGTCGTCGCGCGAGAGGGTGCATGCGAGCAGGACGCGAGCGCGTACGTCCTCGGGGACCAGCTCGAGTTGCTGGCGAAGGACCTTAACCAGCCTTTCCTCAACTTTTCTTTCTTCATCGATCCGGCCAAGCCGGGCGAAGCACAAGCGGAAGGCGATGAAGGTGTTGTAGTCGTCGCCGTTGTATTCGAAGGCGCGTTCGGCGAGAGCGACCGCGTCTTCATAGCGGCCTGCTTCGAAAAGGGCGCGGCCAAGAATATTCCAAGCGCCTTCGGTGTCGGGCTTGCGTTCGATGGCGCGCTGCGCCAGCAAGACAGCCTCATCGTATTTTTTCTGAGCGTACACAATGCGGGCGCGAGCAACGAGGACTTCCGGAAGGTCGGGGGCGAGCGCAGTGGCGCGGTCGCAGGCGGCAAGGCCGCGTTCGATCCATTTGGGATTGTCCTGCTCGCGAACTTCGAAGATCAGACCGCAGAGATGAGCGATGCCGGCGTGGGCGAGAGCAAAATTGGGATCGAGGCGGATGGCCTGTTCAAACATTTGGAGAGCGTAGTCCATATTTTCGCGGCGAGTGTAGCCGCGGCCGCGAAGGTAGAAATCGTAAGCGAGGGGATTGTCGGTGGGCTTGCGGGCGATTGTTTTTTCTTCCTGCGGGGTGAGAGTGATGCGCAGGGCCTGGGCGATGCTGCGAGCAATCTCTTCCTGAATGGCGAAGACGTCTTCGAGCTGGCGATCGTAGCGTTCGGCCCAGACGGAGTGGCGGGTGGAGACTTCGACGAGCTGGGCGGTGATGCGAACGCGATTGCCGGCGCGGCGAATAGAACCTTCCAGAACATAGGCGGCGCCGAGCTGCTGTCCAGCCTGCAAGGCGGGAACCGATTTGTCGCGGAAGGCGAGCATTTCGGAGCGCGGGAAAATTTCGAGCTGCTTGATTTTTAGAAGCTCGGTGACGATGTCCTCGGTGATTCCATCGCGGAAGTATTCGTCTTCTTTGGCGCCGGATTGATTTTCGAAATAGAGGACGGCGACGGATTTATGTTTTTGCTCGGCGTGAGTGTGAGCAGCGGCAGCGCCGGCACCGGAAACGCCTTTGCCGGGCGCATTGCGGCGAGAGGCTTCAAGGTCACGCTGGAGGCGCTTCAGGTCGGCGCGCAGCTCGGCCGCAGTTTGGCAGCGCAGGTCGGGATCTTTCTCGAGGGCTTTGTTCAGGATATTTTCGAAAGCGAGAGGAATGCGGGCGTTGAGTTCCTTGGCCGGATGAGGCGTGGTGTGAAGGATGCCGTCGAAAATGATGGCGGAGGTAGCGCCGGCGAACGGAATTGTGCCGGTGGACATTTCGTAGAGGACCACGCCGAGGGAGAAAAGATCGGAGCGAGCGTCGAGATTTTCGCCGCGGGCTTGCTCGGGAGACATGTAGGCGATAGTCCCGAGAGAGGAGCCGGGGCTGGTGAGATGCTCTTCGCCGAGGACGTGTGTCCTGGTTTGGGAGGCGTTGGCGCTCATTGAATCGCCGGAGTGACGGGAACCCGGCGTTAATTTGGCGAGGCCGAAGTCGAGAATTTTGGCCTGGCCACGATCGACGAGGAAAATGTTAGCGGGCTTGATGTCACGGTGGACGATGCCTTTGGCGTGAGCGGCGTCCAGGCCACTGGCGATCTGAACGGCGACTTCGAGGAGCTCGGCGAGGTCAAAAGGCTTGCCGGCGATGCGGTGCTTGAGGGTTTGGCCCTCGAGCAGCTCCATAGAGATGAAGGGACGGCCTTCGGATTCACCGATGTCATATATGGTGCAAATGTTGGGGTGATTGAGGGCGGAAGCGGCGCGAGCTTCGCGGCGGAAGCGTTCGATGGTGAGAGAGTCGCCGGAAATTTCGTCGGGGAGAAATTTCAGGGCGACATTGCGGCCGAGGCGGGTGTCCTTGGCTTTGTAGACGACGCCCATTCCGCCGCCCCCGAGTTTTTCGAGGATTTCGTAGTGAGAGATGGTACGGCCCAGGATGGAGGAAGTGTCGGCCACGGAATGCGAATTTTATGTCAAAGGGGGAGGAGTGTAAATGGAAGGAAATGTGCGGGCATTCGTTGACGGGGGTGGTGGCGCAGAATACGATACCGAGCTATGGCAGGATCGCAGCTCGCGCCAGGGCAAGTCATTTCGCATTACAAAATAGTAGAAAAGCTGGGAAGCGGCGGAATGGGTGTGGTGTATAAGGCCGAGGACACGCGGCTACACCGATTCGTCGCACTGAAGTTCCTACCTGAAGAGGTCGCGAAAGATTCGCAGGCGCTGATGCGGTTCCAGCGCGAGGCGGAAGCGGCATCGGCACTGAATCATCCCGACATTTGCACGATTTACGACGTGGGCGAGCAAGACGGGCGCGCGTTTATTGCTATGGAGTTTTTGGAGGGGCAGACGCTGAAGCATGCCATGGGCGGCCGCCAGATGGAGCTCGATGAGCTACTGCAACTGTCGATCGAGGTAACGGACGCGCTGGATGCAGCGCACAGCGAAGGAATTGTGCACCGCGACATCAAGCCGGCGAATATTTTTGTGACTAAGCGGCAGCACGCCAAGATTTTGGATTTTGGACTGGCCAAGGTGAGCTCGAAACGGACGGGCTCGGCGGATCAGGCGGAAACGCTGGCGACGGCGGGAATCGATCTGGAGCACCTGACCAGCCCGGGAAGCACACTCGGAACGGTGGCGTACATGTCGCCGGAGCAGGCACGGGCGAGGGAGCTGGACGGGCGGACCGATTTGTTTTCGTTTGGCTCGGTGATGTACGAGATGGCCACGGGGATGTTGCCGTTTCGCGGCGAAAGCGCGGCGGTGATTTTTCATTCGATTTTAGCGGAGGCGCCGGAGCCGGCGTCGGAGGTGAATCCGGGAGTCCCGGCGGAGCTGCAACGAATTATTGATAAGGCGCTGGAGAAGGATCGCGAGCTGCGGTATCAGAGCGCGGCGGAGATGCGCAGCGATCTGCAGCGGCTGAAGAGGGACAGCGAGTCGGGGAAGCTGGTGGGGGAAGGGATGGCGGGGGGTGGAGCGAGGACAGCCAGCGCGGGCGGGGTGGGCGGCGGCCCGCAGAGCGGAAGAGTCAGCGGGATACAAAGTGGCGTGAAGAGCGGGGTGCAGGGTGGCGTACAAAGTGGCCTGCGGGGCGTGGCGGAAAGCCGCGCACAGAGCGATGCAGAACGCATAGTGCTGGCGGCTGAAAGCGCGGGCGGCAAATCAAAGCGTGGCGTTTGGATTGGGATTGCGGCGGTGATTTTGGTGGTTGCGGCGGCCGGGTATTTCTTCATGCGCAAGACAGCGTCGGCCGCGAAGCTGACCGACCGGGACACGATTGTGCTGGCGGATTTTGTGAATACGACGGGCGATCCGGTGTTTGACGGGACTTTACGGCAGGGATTGGCTTCGCAACTGGAGCAATCGCCATTTTTGAGCTTGATTTCAGATGAGCGGGTTGCGCAGACGCTGACTCTGATGGCTAAGCCGAAGGACACGAAGCTGACGGAGACGGTAGCGCGCGATGTGTGCGAGAGGACGGCGAGCGCGGCGACGATTGAGGGGACAATTTCAAATTTGGGAAGCCAGTATGTGGTGGGATTGAAGGCGGTGAGTTGTCACAGCGGGGATTTGTTGGCCACGGAGCAGGCCGAGGCGAATGGAAAAGAACAGGTGCTGAAGGCGCTGGGTAGCGCCGCGATTCAGTTGAGGAAGAAATTGGGAGAGTCGCTGACGTCGGTGCAAAAGTATGACGTGGCGCCGGAAAACGTGACGACCGCGTCGCTGGAAGCGCTGCAAGCGTACACGCTTGGCATGCATACGATCGATGTGGTGAACGATTACCAGGCGGGAATTCCATTTTTCGAAAAAGCCATTTCGATAGATCCGAATTTCGCGATGGCTTACGAGAAGCTGGCAGAGAGTTACCAGCCGCTTAGTGAATTCGATCGCTGCGCGGAGGCAGAGAAGAAAGCGTATGAACTGCGAGACCGGGTGAGCGAGAACGAGAAGATGGCCATCACATCGTTTTACCCGCTGGTAGTGACCTGGGACTTGGAGAAGGCGCGGAGTTCGTATGAGCTGTGGGAGCAAATGTATCCGCGTGAGGAGAATGCCCCGGCGCTGCTTTGGGTGGCTAGTGCCTTGCTAGGAAAGTACGAAAAGGCGCAGGCGGCGGCACTGCAGGCGTGGAAGATCAACCCGGGAAGCGGCAACAATGCGGTGAATTTGGCGTACAGCTACCAGTGGATGAATAAGCTAGACGAGAGCAAGGCGACGGTAGAGGAGGCGCGGTCGCATAAAGTGGACACGCCATGGTTTCCGCTGGTGCTGTATAACGTGGATTTTCTGGAACACGATGCAGCAGGCATGGAAAAGCAGGCTGCGGCGGGGAAGGGCATCAAGGGGATAGAAGATCAGCTCGACTTTCTGGAATCCGAAACGGCGGCGAGCGACGGAGAAATGGCTAAGAGCCGGGAGTTGGCACGGAGCGCGGCGGATTCGGCGCAGCGAGCGGATGAAAAGGAAACGGCCGGCGAATATCTTGCGCATGCGGCAGTGCGAGACGCGTTGGCGGGGGATGCAGCAGCGGCGAAGCAGGACGCGCAGGCGGCGCTGGCGCTGACGCGCGGCAGAATCCCCGAGGGGTTTTCGGCGATTGCCCTTGGGCTGGCGGGAGATTCGGCTCAAGCGGAGCGGTTGGTGGGCGATCTGGCGAAGAAATATCCGGAGGACACGCAGGTTCAATTCATTTATGGGCCGACGGTTGGGGCCACGATTGCGCTGTATGGCGGAGATGGACGGAAGGCGGTGGAGTTGCTGACGCGGGTTTCGCCGTATGAATTGGCGGAGCTGAACGCTTCGTTTACGTTTTCGTTGTACCCGGTGTATTTGCGTGGCGAGGCGTACTTGAAGGCGAAGCAAGGGAGCGAGGCGGTGAGCGAGTTTCAGAAGATTGTGGATCATTCGGGAGTGGTGGGGAACGAGATGCTGGGTTCGCTGGCGTATTTGGGATCGGCGCGCGGATACGCGATGGCGGGAGATAGCGCGAAGGCGCGGACCGCGTATCAGGATTTTTTTGCGTTGTGGAAGAGCGCGGATGCGGACGTGGCGATATTGAAAGAGGCCAAGGCTGAATACGCTAAATTGCAGTGAGTTGTCGCGCGTTAGGGCACGTGGTTTTGTGGCTTTCCAATCCCGCGTTATAATCGGATCAGTCGACAACCTGTCGATATCGGCGCATTTACCGAGAAGGAGGTGATCCAGTGAGGTATTGGTTACGTTGACGCAGTAGAGGAGGCGCTTGTGAGGTTGCCGAGCGCCTCTCTCCTTTTCTTCCGCTTGTCCCGCCGAATTGGAATTCCCCTTGCAGTATCAGAGCATAAATTGCAGTAAGATGTGTGCGCCCTTGACCGGGGCGTCCTGGGGCACGAAAGCGCTGCCAAATCTATTCCCGTAAAAATTAGAGGAGCATAGATGAAGCTTGTCCATCGAGTTTTGATTGCCGTGGTTGCGGTGAGTATGTGCCCACTGGTGGCATCGACGCAGTCGGAGAAGGGACCGAGGGATTCTTCGAAGACTAGCGCGGTGACGGTGGCGCCGGATAATTCGTGCGGCGGGGAGGCGTGGCAGCAAGGGCAGGCAGCGTCCGAATCGGCGGGGCATGGATTCGATGTGGGGAATTTGGATCACAGCGCGAAACCGTGCGCAGATTTCTTTCAATTTGCGGTTGGTGGCTGGGTGAAAGCGAATCCAATTCCGCCGGAATATCCGGCGTGGGCCAATTTCAACAAACTGGCTCAGGACAACCGCGACAAAATGCGGGGGATTTTGGAAGTGGCGGCGAAAAATACTGCGGCGACAGAAGGTTCGCTCGAGCAGAAGATTGGCAGTTTTTACGCGAGCTGCATGAACGAGGAGGAGATTGAGAAGGCAGGAGTCCAGCCGCTGAAGGAAGAATTTGCGCAGATTGCGAAGATTTCGAATGCGAACGAGCTGCGCGAGGAGATTGCGCGGCTGCATGAGATCGGCGTGGGAGTGGCGTTTGGATTTGGCTCGCAGCCGGATTTCAAGGACAGCTCGATAGAGATCGGCGCGGTGGGACAGGGCGGCTTGGGTCTGCCCGACAAGGACTACTACACGCGGACGGACGAGAAGTCGAAGAAGCTGCAGAGCGAGTATCAGGAGCACGTACAGAAAATGTTTGAGCTGCTGGGCGATCCGCCGGCGGTGGCGGCGAAAGAATCGACGGTGGTGTATGACATTGAGAATAAGCTGGCGGGCGCGTCGCTGGCGACGGCGGACCAGCGGAATCCGGACAACATCTACCACGTGATGACCGCGGCGCAGGTGAAGGAACTGACCCCTCATTTTGAATGGGAAGCCTATTTTCGGGAGATGGGGAAGAAGCCGCTGGAGAGTTTCAATGTGGCCGAGCCGGATTTCTTCAAGCAGTTCGACAAGCTGCTGACGGAGACTTCGCTGGATGACTGGAAGACGTATCTGCGGTGGCATTTGATCAATGAAGATGCGCCGTCGCTCTCGTCGAAATTTGTGGATGCGAATTTTGAGTTTTACGGAAAGACGCTGACCGGAACAGAAAAGAATCAGCCGCGCTGGAAGCGATGCGTGATCGCGACGGACAACTATTTGGGGGAAGCGCTGGGGCAAAAGTATGTGGAGCAGTATTTCCCGCCGGCCTCGAAGGCAGCGGCGCTGGAAATGGTGCACAACCTGATCGCAGCGCTGCGCGCGGATTTACAGACGCTGGATTGGATGGGCGAAGAGACGCGGAAGCAAGCGGCGGTCAAGCTGGACGCAATCGGGTTGAAGATCGGGTATCCGGACAAGTGGCGGGATTATTCGACGTATAAGGTGGACCGGGGCTTGTATGTCTGGAATGTGCAGCGTGGGGAGAAGTTCGCCGAGAATTTCCAGCTAGATAAAATTGGCAAGCCAGTGGACAAGGGTCAGTGGGGTATGACGCCGCCGACGGTGAATGCGTATTACAGCCCGAACAGAAATGAAATTGTGTTCCCGGCGGGAATCTTGCAGCCGCCGTTCTACGATCCGAAGCGCGACGACGCGATGAACTATGGTGGGATGGGCGCGGTGATCGGGCACGAGTTAACGCATGGGTTTGACGATCAGGGAAGCCGTTTCGACGCCCACGGGAATTTGCGGAATTGGTGGACCGATCAGGACCTGAAGGAATTTACTGCGCGCGGCGATTGCGTGGCGAATCAGTTTACGGCGATGGTGGTGGAGGAAGGGCTGCACGAAAACGGGAAGCTAGTGGAGGGTGAGAGCATCGCGGATTTGGGCGGGTTGACGATTGCCTATAACGCGTATCAGAAGATTTCGGCAGGAAAAACAGTTGGAGACATTGATGGATTCACGCCGGATCAGAGGTTCTTTTTGGCGTGGGCGCAGATTTGGGCGGGGTCATTCCGTCCGGAATTTGCGCGGGTGATCGTGAATACGAATCCGCATCCGTTGAATAATTTTAGAGTGAATGGGCCGCTGTCGAATATGCCGCAATTTGCGAAGGCGTATGGGTGCAAGGAAGGTGACCCGATGGTGAGGCCGGAGGGTCAAAGGTGCAGGATTTGGTAGGGGTGCAGGGAAATTCAAAAGCGTTCTAGCGCAGTCGAAGATCCCGAAGCTTGCGTGTAAATCCCCACGCGCGAAGGCGGCGTGTGGGCTACCCGAAAGTAACTGGTTAGCCAGCTTTGCGCTTTTTGGTGGTGGGTGCGGCGGTGGCTTCGCCGGCGCGGGGAACGATGCGAATTGAGGAGCCTTTTTCGGTGCGCGGGCGCTTGTCGGCGAGAGATTTCTTTAGCGCTTCCATCAAGTCGATAACCTGAGGTTTCACTTCGCGAGGCGCAGAGGTAACTTCCTGGCCTTTGGCCTTGGCTTCGATGAGCATATTCAGCCCTTCGCGATAAGTGTCCTTGTATTTCTCTGGATTGAATTCGGCGGAGAGATTTTCAATCAGCTGCTGGGCGAGCTTGCGCTCGGCTTCTTTTACCTCGACTTTGCTCGTATCGCCGGCTTCGGCGTCGCGAATTTCATCGGTGTAGAACATGGTGTGCAGGGTCAAGCCACTTTCCGCGGGACGAACGATGACGATGTTCTCGCGGTTGTGCATGGTGACCTTCGCTACGCCGGCGTAGCCTGATTTTTCCATGGCTTCGCGAAGCAGCTGGTATGCCTTTTCGCCGCCTTCGTCGGGCCGCACGTAGTAAGACGAATCGAAGTAAAGTGGATCGATTTCGTCGACCTTCACAAACTCCAAAATTTCCATCGATTTCGCGGATTCGGGCTCGACCTGGTCGATTTCTTCCTGCGTGAAAAGGAGGTATTGGCCCTTTTCGTATTCGTAGCCCTTTTCGACCTCGGATCGTTCCACCATTCGGTTGCAGGTGGGGCAGAAGAGCGGCTGCTTGAGCCGGGTGTGGCAGTCCTTGTGGAGTTGATTGAAGCTGACGCGCTCGGTGCGCGCGGCGGGCGAGAGGCGGATGGGAATCATGATTAGGCCAAAGCTGAGGAAGCCGCTCCAGGTTGTGCTAGGCATGGTGGTTAAGGCCTCGAATAAGTTTCAGATCTTCTAGAACTTTAGATAGACGGACGTGGAGAAAGGATAGTAACGGAGGGGGAGGGGTGTCAACGAAGGGGGAGGGGGAATGTGTCGGATAAACATAAGGAGGTACTGGTATTAGGCAGCGATTACAGCGAGGTAATTTGAAAGTGTTGCCACCCACCCGCAAAGGCGGCGGGATGGGCTACCCAAAATCAAGACCAAAACCCAACCCAACGAGACTAAACCACAACTCAAAATGAAAGTCTTATCGGCTTCCCGGGGCGGAGTGGAAAGGGTCGTCTTGCGGGTTGTCCGGGGCGTCCTCGGGACTTGGAATGTCCAAATTGACGACGATGGGCTCTTGACCGCTGCGCACGATCACCGCTTCAACTGGCTGGTCTTTGCGGGCGTTCAACTCCTGATGGGGCAAGTAGGGAGGAACGAACACGAAGTCGCCCGGACCGGCCTCGTCGACGAACTCCAAACGATCTCCCCAGCGAAAGCGTGCGCGGCCCCGAACGATGTAGATCACGGTCTCCAAATCGCCATGATGATGAGGGCCCGTCTTGGCATTGGGATGCACCAGCACCGTTCCTGCCCAGAGCTTCTGCGCGCCGACCTTGGCACGCGAGATGGCCTCGGCGCGAGTCATACCAGGCGTCTGCGGCGTGTTGGAGTCGAGTTCGCCGCTGCGAATAATGCGCAGAGTGAGTTTCTTTGAACCTGCCTGTTCGCTGGAATGTGAATCGCTCATTTGGGGGCCCGTAAAGCTGAGTCGGATTAAGGGAGTGAAATGAGATAGCGCTTGTACCAGACGGTCTCGGAGGCGCGTTGCCAGAGGCGAGCCCATATCCAATAGAGGACGAGGATTTGCATGACGACGAGGCCGAAGCGCACCGAGCTGTGGTGAACGCCATGGACCAGGAAGAAAAGGCCCACGAAAAAGAGCAGCCAGGCAAGAAAGCTGATGCGGAAGTAGAGCCAGAACAGGCTGCCAAAGTGTTTGCGAAGGAGCGCGGCGGAGCGCGCGAGGCAGCGACGGCTGCGAACTTCGCCCTCGGCAACGGCAATGACCTCAGCCATGTCGAACCAAAGGCGGAGGACCATCATTAGAAAGAGAACGACGAGGATCGAAATGCCTTTGGCCCAAACGCCGGGAAGGGCGAGATGGACTTGTCGTCAATGCCGTCGGAAATTTTGCCGAGGATGAAGTAGAGAATCATCACCGGAATCAGGCAGAGAATCAGGAAGCCTACCAGGCGCAGGAAGCGCCAGAAGTAAGTCCCGCCACTTTGAAAAAACTCGCCGGTGCTGAGAGTGGCGTCGCGCCAATAGGATTCGAGGATGCCACCGGTGGCGAGGAGCAGAAAAAAGAAAAAGATCAGGGAGTAGTGGAAAGGCGTGCTGCCGGCGTCGAGGTATTCGGCGGGCTTCATGTCGAGTTCGATGATTTTGGCGATGTGAAAGCTGTGGACCAGGAGCGGTTGGGCGAGCGCGCTTTCGTCGAGCATAGGGCGAAGGCGGGAAGTGACGTCGTGAGCGGCGAAGCTGCCGATGAAGAGCGCCACGACGAAAACCCACCAGACCAAGCGCTGGCGGCGCCAGACAAGGCCTATGCCTTCTGAAAATGCGCCTCTAGTTTGAATCGTGCTGTCCATATCGGCCTCGTTAGGAAAGCCAGCCGAAGCACTGGCTGATCATTTCGTGGAAGAAGGTGAAGATGCTGGTTAGCTTCAGGGATGCGCGCGAATCGCCATCGGCGATCTTGCCGTTATTGAAGACGTCGCGATCGAGATTGACCTGGTGTTTGGGGTCGACCTCGGCGGCGGAGACGCGGGAGTCGACGTCATAGGAATAGCGAATCCAACGGTCGCGGCCATCCCAGTGCTCAGTGCGGGTCGTGCCGTCCGTAAAGGTGACGAGAATTTCCGCGGGGAAGATGAAGTCACCTTTGCGATGAACGAGAACGTAATCGCGATATTTGCTTTTGGGCGCAGGGATCTGGTCGGCGTTGCGATCGTCAGGCTGGCTGGCGCCCATGCCGTGACGTTGAGACCACCAGGGATTGGGATCGGAGTGGATTTCGGCGATTTCGTAGTCGAGGATTCGAGTGCCGGAGATGGCCTGGTCGAAATACCACTTCAGATTCTGACCGGAGACTTCTTCGATGGTGTTTTCGAAGTCGGTGCCAGTGGGATGGGTGAACCGGAAGCGCATGAAGTAGGTGTGAATAGCGCGGCGAAGCGTTTCTTCGCCGATGATGTTTTCCAAAGTGAGCAGGACGGTGGCGGTCTTGCCGTAGGTGATCCCGGCGTAGGAATCGCCATTCATGTATTGCCAGGCGTGGCGGACCATGGGGTCGTCTTCGGCAACACCGAGGTATTCGAGGCGCTGCATCTCTGCGTCGCCAACGGTGCCGTAGGGCATA
This sequence comes from uncultured Acidobacteriota bacterium, assembly GCA_963757885.1. Classification (GTDB taxonomy): domain Bacteria; phylum Acidobacteriota; class Terriglobia; order Acidiferrales; family UBA7541; genus Palsa-147. The sequence continues at coordinate 971,175 of CAVWSS010000002.1, forward strand.
CGCAGAGCGGAAGTTTCGTTGCCGTAGAGGGCGCCCAAAACTTTCACTTCGGTGTAGCTGTTGATGCCTTCGTCGAGCCAGGCTTCTTCGAATTCGTTGGTGGCAACCATGCCGTACCAATACTGGTGACCGAATTCGTGCTCGAGAACGAGCTCGGGGAAGTTGAAGCCCTTGGGAACATGCCAAAAGGTGTCGGCGGTGATGAGCGTGGGATATTCCATGCCGCCGGCTCGTTGGCCACCATGAGGAGGATCGACGATGGTGATGCGGTCATAGGGATATGGGCCGTACCATTCGTCGAATTTCGCGAGGGTGCCCTTTATGCATTTGAGGTAGCGCTTGGTGGTGCCGTCATTGCCGGGGGACATCAGGAGATGGATTTTTACTTCGTTGCCGGATGCGCTGGTCCAGGAATCTTCGACGTCGGTGAAGGAGGGGCTGGCGGTCCAGGAAAAGTCATGGACGTCTTCGGAGTGGAAGGTGAGAGTTTTGGTGTTGTCGCTATTGTTGGCGGAGGAGACGAGGTCGCCGCCCGCGCCGACGATTTCATCTTGGGGGAGGGTGAGTTTGACGTCGAAGGTGCCGAAGTCAGCGAAGAATTCGGTGTTGTTGTGGAATTGGTGGCAGTTCCAAGCACCTTTCCACCAGACGCCAACTTTAGGGAACCACTGGCCAACCATGAAGAAGTCACGTTTGTAGCCGGTGCGGGCAACGACTTCTGGCATGGTGTCTTCGAAGATCGACCTTGAAAGTGACGTCAGCGCCGGCAGCGACCGGGCGCGGGAGTTTTACCTGCATGACGGTGTGATCGGCAGTGTTGTTATCGTCGGGCTGGATGAAGTGCATGGTGGAAGTGAGGTCGCCCATGCCTTCGGCGGAGATGGAGGAGATATTTATCGCGCCGTAGTTTTTTTCTTTCCATTCATACTCAAAATTGTGCAGGCGGGTTTCGGCCATGAAGGTGGACTGGCGCTGGAAGGCGTTGAGATAGAGGTGGAATGGGAATTCCTGTTGCGGCTGGCCAGTGAGATTGTGGTAGAGGAGGGTTTCGGACGCGGTGATTTTATGAGTGGCGGGATCGAGTTTGGCTTCGATATGGTAGGCGACGACGCGTGTGGAAAGCGGGCCGTGGCCGGGGGCGACGCTGAGATTTTCGTTCGTCTTTTCCACGGCGGCCGAAACCCAGCCTTTGGGCGTGGCCGGCGATGATTCGATCGTAGCGTTCTGGAGGGGCTGGTCGAGATTTTCTTCGGCGGGCGGGGCGGTTTGAGTTTGCGTGGCCTGGGTGCCTTGTGAGGCTGCGGCGAGAAAGTGGCTGGCAAGGGCGGGCCAGTAGAAAAGCGAGATTATGCCGATGAGGGCGGCCGTGGAACAGAGGGCGCTGGCCAATTTATTGACCGGCTTGGCAGTTGGGGTATTGGCGGGCCTGTCGTTTTGGCCCGTAGAGGGACGCGTAGGCATGAACAGCTCCTTCAGCTCATCAAGCGGAGTTTAAATTGCGGTATATGAGTTAAGCGACATTCCGGCGCTGCCTGCGGGCCGGTGCGCAGTTCATTCGATGCGCACTGAGTGATACGTAAGCCCGGGCCAGCGAGTTCCCAATCCCGCCCCTGTTGCGAGCGGAAGCATATTCCAAAGGGGGCGCGGGCGCCATTGGTTCTTTGTTCGGGGCGGATCATCTAATTGAGGTCAAATATGAAATGACCGTTTGCGGAGGCGCATGGCTCTTGCCTTCTGAATTGAGGGCACGCAAACTTGATTTGAGAACCTAAGGAAGAAAATGGCTGCGGCGAACAGAAAAGAAAATCGAAAAGGTACAACGAAGAGCGAAGGCCACGAGCGCGCGGGCGGTGAAGTGTTCGACGTTTTGTGCATAGGCGCGGGGCCGACGGGGTTGGCTTGCGCGATAGAAGTAAAGCGCGCGGGATTGCGGCCGGTAGTGATCGACAAGGGCTGCTTGTGCAATTCGATTTTTCATTACCCGGTGAACATGATGTTTTTCACCACGGCGGAGCGGATGGAAATTGGGGATTTACCGTTGACCGCGGCGGGGGATAAGCCATCGCGGGTGGACGCGCTGAAATATTACCGGCGCGGCGCGGAGCATTTCGGGCTGGATGTGCGGTTGTACGAGCGAGTGGTGAAAGTCAGCGGGGGGGGTGGAAATTTTGAAGTCGTGACCGAGTCGGAGAAGGGCGATCCGGAACGCGCGGGCGTCGTTAAGGGCGTGGGAGTGGATGCGGAGGAGGAAGGACAGGACGCGGATTCGGTGGCGGTGCTGAAGGAGTCGATAACGGCGCTGGAGCGGGCGCGAAAGAGCGGGTCCGGAGCGAATGGCGAGCGAGGTGAGCGTAAGGCTCAGGCGGCCCGGCGGGAGCCGGTGAGGCGGACGTATCGGGCGAAAAAGATCATTGTGGCGACGGGTTATTACGACAAGCCAAATTTGATGGGGATCCCCGGCGAGGATTTGCCGCATGTGTCGCACTATTTCACCGAGCCACATCCGTATTGGCACAAGGATGTGGTGGTGATTGGAGCGAAAAATTCGGCGGCGGAGGCGGCGTTGGAATTATTCCGCGGCGGGGCGCGGGTGACGTTGGTGCATCGCGGGGCGGGCATGGGCGGGACGCTGAAATATTGGGTGAAGCCCGATATTGAGAATCGGATCAAGGCGGGGGAAATTCGCGCGATTTTTAATACGGAAGTGGTGCGGATCGAACGGGAGAAAATTTGGATTCGAAATCACGCGGGAGAGCATGCGTTGCCGGCGATGCAGGTGTTCGCCATGACGGGGTATCACCCGGACTATAGTTTTCTCGAGTCGATTGGATTGGAGCTGGACCCGGAGTCGAGGAAGCCGATTTGTGATCCGGTGACGCTGGAGAGCAGCGTGCCGGGAATTTATGTCGCGGGCGTGATTATTGGCGGGAGGCAAACCGGGCAGATATTTATTGAGAATGGGAGATTTCACGGGAAGCAGATTATTGCGGCGTTGACGGGGAGTAAGAGGGATTTGGGGCCGGCGCCGGTGGCAGCGCCGGGGGAATAGTAGTTGTAGAGAAGAGGTAATTCTCAGCTAAGTTCGCGAGGTTTTGCCACCCACCCGCAAAGGCGGCGGATGGGGCACCCGCAGACACTTCTAAACCAACTGCAAAACCTGATAAAGTGGAATTGACATGAATATTGTGGAGATGGGGAAGACGGCGGCGGCGTTAGCGCGAGGATTTGGCGTGACGCTGCGGACGATGTTTCGCAAGCCTACCACGGAGATTTTTCCCGACGGGCCGGTGAAATTTGAGGCGCGGTATCGCGGGATTCACGTACTGCATCGCGACGAAAATGGATTAGAGAAATGCGTGGCGTGCTTTTTATGTGCGGCGGCGTGTCCGGCGAATTGCATTTATATCGAAGCGGCGGAAAATGCGGCGGAGAACCGGATTTCGGCTGGGGATCGGTACGCGAAGGCGTACAACATCGATTATTCGCGGTGCATTTTCTGCGGATATTGCGTGGAATCGTGCCCCACGGACGCGATTACGCATGGGCATGGGTATGAACTGGCGCCGTATAACATCAATGCGCTGGTTTATCGCAAGGAGCAGATGCTCGAGGCGGGCGCGCCGAAGCAGTTCAGGCCGTTGCAGCCGCCGAAGGGAATTGGGGCGCGGCAGAGTGGTGGGGCGAAGTCCCCGGAACCAGCGGCGACAAGCGCGGCGAAGTAGAAGTTCCTCCTAGTAAGAAAATCAAGCAAAAGCTAACTGAAGTGACGACGTTATGAGCATCTATGTCTTCGTGTGGTCCGCGAGCCCAGTGTTGAGACGAAACGCCCACCCGCGTCCATTTAACCAGCGCGTCCTGGCGGACGCGCCAGGGCGCGGATGAGGCACCACAGAAACTTCAAAGGCAACTGCTATCGGCTAGCGTTTGCGGGATTCGGGGGCGTAGATCATGTAGGAGATGAGCGGGTCGGGAGGGCCTTGGTGGAAGCTCCAAGCCTGGTCGCGGATGGCGCGGTCGGCGGTGGTCATGCGTTCGCGCTCGCGAAGAAATTCGAGCCAGGATTCAGTGACGAAAGTTTCGACGAAGCGTTCGGCCTTGACGGTATCGCGGAAAATGCCCCAGCGAATGGCGCCATCGCGCATGCGGATAAGGCGGACTCGGTGCATGGCAGCGACGAAGGCCTCGGAATCTTCGGGGCGGATGTTGTACTCGATGGTGATGAGCACCGGGCCGTCTTCATGATGGGGCTCGATGGCGAGCTGCGGCGCAGGGCGATTGAGACGATAGGGAGTGAGGTCGGGCGGCGTCCCGCGGAGGAGATGGTAGCGGCGGCCCAAAGGAATGATAAGAAGCATGCAGGCTGCGGAAGCGACGAGAGCCTTGCTAGTGGAGGCGTGTTCGGCGAGATAGCCCCAGAGCGCGCTGCCGGCGGCGAGGCCTCCCCAGAAGACAGTTTGGTAGATCCCGAGAGCGCGGGCTTGAACCCAGTAGGGGACGGAAAGCTGGACGGAGACGTTGAAGGTGGAGGCGGTGGAAGTCCACGCGAAGCCGGTGGCGGTGAGGAAGAACAGAAGAACGGCGGTGTAGTGAACCACGCCCATGACCAGGAGAGTGGCGGCGAAAGTTATGGAGGCGTACGTGGCGATTTGGTCGCCGGTGAAGCGTTGGCGCACGCGCGGGAGCATGGAAGCGCCGAGGACAGCGCCGAGTCCGATGCAGCCGTTCAAAATGCCGTAGGCCATGGCCCCGCGATGAAGGTCTTGCGCGGCGACGACGGCGAGCAGCGCCCAAACGGCGGAAGCCATGAGCGCGAAGAGAAAAGTGCGAATGAGAATGGCCTGGAGCGCGGGGGCGTGGCGGACGTATCGCCAGCCGGCGTGAAGAGAGCCGGAGAGACGTTCGGCAGGGAGGGCGCTTTTGTAGGGCGGATTGCGACGCCAGCCGTACAGAACAAAGACGACCGCGATGAAAGAGAGCGCGTTGAGAAGGAAGACGATGCCGGCGCCTCGCAGTGCGGAGATGAAAGCGCCGACGAGCAAGCCGCCGAGAGCAGGCCCAACGGCGCGAGCGATATTGAAGCCGGCGCTATTGATGGCTACAGCTTCGGGGAGTTCTTCGCGCGGCACTAATTCAGGAACGACCGCGGCCCAGGCGGGATTGTTCATAGCCGAGCCGATGTTCATGAGGAAAGTGAGGCCGAGGAGGGTCCAAGGGAGGACGCCGGTGGTCAGGGTGAGGGCGGCGAGGATGCCGACAGCGGCGAGCATCCAGGATTGCCAGATGATCAGGAGGCGGCGGCGATCGAAAATGTCGGCGGTAGCGCCGGCGAAGAAGCCGAGGAAGAGAACGGGGAGGCTCGCGGCGGTTTGCATCAAGGCGATGAGGAGTGCCGACTTGGTGAGGACGGTCATCAGCCAGGTGCCGGCGGTGTCCTGCATCCAGGAGCCGACGTTGGAAATGATGGAGGCGAGCCAGAGATTGCGGAAGAAAGGGAAGCGAAGCGGAGCCCAGGCAGAGAGGGGCGCGCCCAGCGTGGTGGGCGCAGAGGGTGCGACGCCTTGCGTGGCGGGAGATTGCGCAGTGGTGGGGGAATTTGGTGGCACGACCGAGCGCGCCGTTGGTGAAGAGGGTGAAGTTTTGAGAGGAGTAGTCAAAATCGGCGAAAGAAAATAATAGCAGATGACGAGGAGTTAACCGGGAAGGATGGAGCGCGCTGTTGCGATGGGAAGGCTAAGTTTTATGCGGGCGCACGAGGGAACGAATGAGGCGCGGGTAATACTTAGCAGAATCGGCGGGATTGGCTTGGACTTCGGGCATGCGTCGCGGGGAGTAGTGATATTTGAGGTCGAGGTAGGAGTGATACCAAGCGCCGAGGAAATCGACGTAGAGAAAGGAGGCGCGATGGTGGCGAAGGTCGTCCCAGGCGAGTGTGCGGGCGCGACGAAAATTGTGCAGGATTTTCAAGGCGATGTTGTTGTAGCCGCCGTTGTAGTAGTGCTCCCAAAAGCCCCATGCCCAAGCCATACGGAGAGCAGATTTGACGGTGTCGGTGCGCTGATGACGGGAGATGGCGCGAGGCTCGAAATAGAGTTTGTATCCGGCGGCGAGCAGGCGGGTCCCGAGGTCGACATCTTCGTTATTCGTGCGAAAGGATTCGTTGTAGCCGCCCATGGATTGGACGACTGATTTGCGAAATATAGTGCCGAATCCGCCGAGGCGGCGATTGTCTTTACCCTCGATGGTGATGGGTTGCTCGCCCAAATCCTGCAGCAGGTAGGTGGAACGCCAGGCGTTGGCGAGGCCGGTGCGATTCGATTCGATGAGGCGGCCGCCGGCGCCGGCGATATGCGGGTGGTCGAATACGGATACGAGATACACAAGCCAGGAGGGGTCGGCGATGGCGTCGGCGTCCATGGCGGCGACGAATTCGTGCTGGGCGTGAGCGAAGGCGGTGTTGCGCGCGGCGGCAAGTCCTTTATTGTCTTCATGTTGGATGATTCGAACCGGGATCTGATGAGGGTTTTTTACGGGGTCAGGGTCGGTGTAGGCCTGGGCGACCTGAAGGGTGCGATCCGTTGAGCCGTCGTCAATGATGAGGAGTTCCTGAGGGGGAAGAGTTTGGTTTAGCAGGCCTTCGATGGTGGGACCGAGGTACTTGGCGACGTTATAGGCGGGGATGTAAGCGGTGATTTTCATGAATGATGAAATATATTGCAGGTTCTAGCCGCTAGCGGTGCAGCGCCGACGCACTTAAATGCCTTGATGTCCCCTGATGCTATCGAGGCGATGAAAAGCGGCCGAGGCGCGCGGCGAAACTCAACAGTCCAAGCGCGACTCGCAAAATAATCCCGGCACCCAGAGCATAGAGCATCCCGAAGAGTACATCACCCATTTCCCATGTGCCGGGTGCGGGATCATGAATGTACCAGGTGGCGACGGCGCAGAAGGCGATACAGAAGAGGGTGGTGCAGACGAGTTGGAGCGCCCAAATTTTATCCGGAGCCGCGGGGTGAGCGGCTGGCTGGGCTGCAACGTGGACGGTGTGGGCCATGGCGTTTGGCGGGGCGTATTGCGTGGTGCATGGTGCGAATGGCACCTGCGTGAAAGCCGGCCCGGTGCTGGTCCCGGCGCGCCGTTGGTGAATGACCCAAGGGCGAGATTAGCGAGTGGGTTTGTGGCAGGCAGGAGAACGAAGGGACAGTTGTGCGCGTGGGGAAATGCGAGTGGAACAGTTGCGAGGTAGAAATTTATTGCGGGGAGAGCGCAGGAGTGTGCGGGAGTGGAACAGTCGCGCTACTGCGTGGCTGCGGGGAGTTGCGTTCCGATTAGGACGGAGCGGGAGGCGGCGGTGGCCATGTTCGTTTCAGCCTTTGCGCAAATTTTTGGGCGGGGTGGAGCGGACACGCCGAGTGCGGCGGTGCACGTTCATCCAGTTGATGAGCGGGGCGAGGCCTTGGGGTCGGGCGGCGTAGTAGGTGTGGCGGCCGTTATGGCGGGCTTGGACCAGGGCGGCATTGCGGAGGACGCTGAGGTGTTTGGAGACGGCAGGTTGGGAGACGCCGGAGTGGGCGGTGAGGTCGCGGACGGTGAGGGGGCCATGGCGGGCCAGGCGCTCGAAGATGGCGCGGCGGGTCGGGTCGGCGAGGGCGTGGAGGGTGGCGGTGGGTGCAGTGGGGCGCATTTTATTAGCCGGAGTAGCCATAACCGCATGGCTATAGGTTAGGTATAACTATGCGGTTATGGAGTGTCAAGCACAGAGAAGGCAGGGCAAAAGATTTGCCCTGCCGCCGTTGACGATCACTCGCGGAAAAAAGTAATTGCGGCGGCTGCCGTCAAAGGATCCGTTGCGAAGGCAGCAGTTTTTGAAAGCGGCGCGAAGAGCCGCAGGGACAGAGGTCATTACGACCGAGCTTCTCGAGAAGCTCTTTATTGTTGTGAACGACCCGATGGCCTTTTTTGACCTGTGTTTCGGAAGGATAGCCCTTTCGACGTTTACTGGAGCGTTCGAAAGGAGGATTGGTGGAAGTTTTCGCGGTGCATGGCGCACCTCCTTGATGTTAGTACACTAGCACGCCTATGGTAGCGATCGTGCGTGCGAAGGTCGAGGCTTGAAAAGAAAGCGCGCTCGAGTTGGAACTGGGGAAGGAACCGCGGGAAATAAAAAGCGGCTACTGTGTCAATCAGTAGCCGCAGAACTTGTGTGTAACTGAACGACGCCCGAGAAGCGATTAAAGCTTAAGGCATGTAAATCGCGCAGTCAAGGTTTGTCGGGGACTGCGGAGAGCGTGGGAATCGAACCCCAAGGCCATGACAGGCCCCCGACGCTTCTCGGGCGTCGTTCGGTACGCCACACTGACAGCGCTCTCCAAACGTACAGCCGCCCGAGACGGGTGGAGTATACACAGCGATGCTGGACAATTCTGCTGCGGGAAATGCGTAAGTATTTTCCGCAATTCGAGCGGGTTAGCCGTCAAATAGGAGGATTCATGGTGGGGCGGGAAAAGTGGGTGCAGCTGTATGCGGGATGTGTGACGGTGGTGTGTGTGGTGGCGTTGCTGTGCGGATTTGCGGAGGTGAGGAAGGCGAGGGAGTTTGATGTAATTACGGCGCACCGGATCAATATTGTAGAGCCCGATGGAACGATGCGGATGGTGATCTCGAACAAGGGGAGTGCGCCGGGGCTGTACATCAAGAACAAGGAGTATCCGCACGAGACGCGGCATTCCGCGGGAATGATTTTCCTTGATGACAATGGAACGGAGGATGGCGGGTTGATTTATGGCTTGGAGAAGAATCAGAGCGGGCAGGTGGATAGCAATGTGCATTTGAGTTTTGACAAGTATCGGCAGGATCAGATTTTTACGGTGGATGCTGGGCGCGAAGATGGGAAGGATTACTCGGAGTTGACGATGCAGGATCGCGGGGATTATCCGATTGAGGAGGCGATGCAGGCGGAGAATCGGATTGCGAAGCTGCCTGGGACGGAGCAGAAGGAAGCGTGGCGGAAATTTGGGGAGACGCACCGCGGGGATGAGAAGCGGGTGGTGTTGGCGCGGGCGAAAGATGGCGCGGCGGAGTTGCGGCTAAAGGATGCGGAGGGGCGGGACCGGATTGTGATGCGAGTAGAGGGAGATGGCGCGGCGAAGGTGGAGATTTTAGGGGCGGATGGGAAGGTGATCGATGAATTACCGGGGAGGAAGTGAGATGAGGAGAGTCGGGGGAGTGGCGGGAGTGGCGGCGCTGGTGGGAGTGTTGCTGGCGGGTGCGTTTGTGGCGGGCGGATGGGCGAGGAGTGAAACGCGAGTGAAGGCGTCTGGCGTGCGTGCGGAGGCCGCGACAGGGGCAATTGCGCAAGCGGCAGCGGCGACATCGGTGGAGGCGGAGCATGAGGCGGATCGGCAGGCAATTTTGAAGGCGTATGAAGGGATACGCGAGGCGCATTTGAAGCACGACGGGAAGGCATTTTTGGCGCCGTATGATGCGGAGTGGCTGAGAGTGTCAGATGGCGAAGTGGAGAAGCAGACCAAGGCGAGCGAGGTTCCGAAGGTGCAGGCGTATTTGGATGGGGTGAAGTTTGAGGAGTTGAAGGAAGTGGAGCCGCCGCGGATCAAGATCTCGGGCGATGGGACGATGGCATGGTTTGTGGGGCACGTGAAGGTGAAGGCGACGGAGAAGGATTCGAAGGGGAAAATGAAGCGGCTCGATTTCGATGCGGCGTGGGTGAATGTGTGGGAGAAGAAGCCGGAAGGATGGAGGATTGTGGTGCATGGGGATACGCAGAAGGCTGATTAGCCGGAGACGTATGAAACGTCTCGGGGTGGACGGGGGAATCCCGAAAGCGGACGGGATGGGGCGCGGGACCGGATGGAAGGGCGCGTAAGGGACTGTAAGGTAATCATTTACAAGTGAGTGGGTTGGGTGTTTTGCTGCAAGGGAAATGCGGCGTAGGGAGGAGTGTGGATGCGCGACTGGGCGGGGGATACGAGATACGCGATACGGGTACTGGTGAAGGCGCCGGCGTTCACGATCATTGCGCTGTTGACGCTGGCGCTGGGGATTGGGGCGAACACGGCGATGTTTTCGGTGCTTGATGCGGTCCTGCTCAGGCCGTTGCCGTATGCGCAGCCGGACAGACTTGCAGCGCTATGGGAGACGCGGCTGGATCGAGGGGAAAAGCAGTCGACATGGTCATACCTGGATCTGAGCGATGTGCGGGCGCAGAACAAAACGTTTGAAGCGGTGGCGGGATATGCAGGCGACACGGGAACGGTGACGGGCGAAAGCGAGCCCCAGCATATCTCTTTTGAGAAGGTGAGCCCGTCGATGTTTGGGCTGCTGCGAGTGACGCCGGCTTTAGGGCGAGATTTCACGAGCGAGGAAGATGCGCCAAATCATTTTGTGCTGATTTTGAGCAATGCCTACTGGCACGCGCATTACGGGGGGGATGCGAGAGCGATCGGCAAGACGATGGTGATTGACGGGAAGGGGTACACGATCGTTGGTGTGTTGCCGGCGAAGTTTACGTTTCCATTTGAGAATGAGGAGCCGGGACTTTACGCGACGTTCTCGAGGGACGCGACGCCAACTGGCAGTGGCCAGCCGCTGGCAGAGGAGCGCGGCTCGCACTGGATGCAGGCGCTGGGAAGGTTGCGCGACGGAGTCAGCTACGTGCAGGCGAATGCGGATTTGACGGTGGTCGGAAAGCGGCTGGAAGCGCAGTATCCGGATTCGAATGGGCATCGGGGATTCCGAAGCGAGCCGGCGGTGGAGGGAATGGCGGGCGCGTTGAAGGCGCAGCTCTATATTTTGCTGGGCGCGGTGATGCTGGTGCTGCTGATCGCATGCGCGAATGTGGCGAATTTGATGTTGGCGCGGGGGGCGGCGCGGGAGCGGGAGATCGGTATCCGGTTCGCGATGGGAGCGCAGCGAGGAAGAATTGTGCGGCAGCTTTTGATCGAGAGTGGGCTGCTCGCGTTGGTGGGCGGTGGGTGCGGATTGTTGGTGGCGGTGTGGGCGGTAGCGATGATCCGACGGACGGTGGGGAATCAGGTGCCGCGAATTGCGGAGGCGGGAATCGACGGTCGGGTGTTGATCTTTTCATTGGCAGTGATGGCCGCGGCGGCGTTGCTGTTTGGGTTGGTGCCGGCGCTGCAGCTTTCGAGGCGTGGAGTAGGTGAGACGTTGAAGGAGGGCGGGAGGAGCGCGAGCGGGTCGGTGCGGCAGAACCGGATCAAGAACACGCTGGTGGTGACGGAGATGGTGTTTGCGGTGATGCTGCTGATGGGGGCGGGGCTGCTGATGAAGAGTTTGCAGAGGCTGGAAAGGGTGGATCCGGGTTTTGTGGCGCAAGGATTGGTGAGTTTTGAAGTGAACGTTCCCGATTCGAAGTACACGAGTCCGCGGCAGGCGGCAGACTTTTTTGCGGGGATGATGAGGGAACTAAGAACGATACCGGGAGTGGAATCGGTGAGTGGGACGGCGCCGCTGCCGATGAGCGACGACTACATGCGCACGACGTTTGCGATCGATGGGCGTCCGGTGAAGATGAGCGACCAGCCGGCTGCTGAAGTGGCGGTGATCGATCCGGGTTATTTTTCGACGATGAAGATTCCGCTGCTGCGGGGACGAGCGTTTACGGAGGCGGATCAATGGGATTCAGCGCCGGTGGTAATTATCAACCGGAAGCTCGCGGAGGGATCGTTTCCTGGGGAGAATCCGATTGGGAAGCGAATCAAGCCTGGGATTTCGTGGGGCAACAAGGCGTTGATGCGAGAGATTGTAGGAGTGGTGGGGAATACGAAGGAGCGGGCCTTGGACCAGGCGGATCAGGCGCAAGTGTATGTGCCGGAGGCGCAACTGGGTTTCCCGTTTGCAGCGGTGGTGATGAGGGGGAGAGCGACGAGTACGGGGAGTGGCGGGGACGGAGACGCGATGGCGGGGTTGGTGGCGATGGCGAGAGAGAAGGTGAAGGGGATCGATAAGGAAGTGCCGATTTATTTGGTGAAGAGCGTGGACGAGTATGTGGCGGCGTCGATGCTGGGGCCGCGGATGGATACGGGGCTGCTGGCATGTTTTGCGGGCCTGGCTGTGTTGCTGGCGGTGGTGGGAATTTATGGAGTGATTTCGTACGGAGTGTCGCAGCGCGTGGGGGAAATTGGGATTCGGATGACGCTGGGAGCGCAGCGTGCGGATGTGATGAAGATGGTGTTGGGCGGCGGGCTGAAGATGGCGGCGGTGGGCGTGGGGATTGGGGCACTCGCGGCGGTGGGAACGAACCGGCTGCTGGCGAGTTTGTTATTTGGAGTGAGGCCGGGGGATTTGGGGATATTTGTGGCAGTGATTGTGGTGTTGGTGGGGTGCGCGATGGCGGCGAGTTATTTGCCGGCGCGAAGGGCGATGGAAGTGAGTCCGATGGAGGCGCTGAGGTATGAGTGAGGGATTTTCTTTTTTCAAGGCCTGAGGTTCGTGCCACCCACCCGCAACGGCGGCGGGATGGGGTACCCAGAGGCAACAGGTTAGAGGTAAGAAAATATCGAGGTGAGTGAGCCCGACCGGGCGCATGTGCCCACGCGAAAACCGCGTGTGAAAAGTTTGTGAGGAATGTTTAGGCGGTCCCACTTCCTCAAACCAGGAAGTGGGGCACCCGGAAAAGCTTGGACGCGCAGTGAGGAGTGAGAGATGAATGAGTGGATGCAGGATTTGAAGTATGCGTGGCGGCTGCTGAGGAAGGCGCCGGGATTCACGCTGGTGGTGGTGGTGACGCTGGGGCTGGGGATTGGCGCGAACACGGCGATATTTTCGGTGATGAATGCGGTGCTGCTGCGGCCGCTGCCGTATGACCAGCCGGGCCAGATTGCCGCGTTGACCAGGCAACGGGCGGAGACCGGGGAGCAGAATCCGTCGTGGTCGATTCCCGATTTTCACGATGTAGAAGCACGGACGCGAACATTGCAGAATCTGGCGGTCTATTCGGATGACACGGGGACACTGACAGGAAACGGCCAAGCGCAACATGTGCTGATCAGCAAAGGCAGTTCCGATATTTTCCCATTGCTGCGAGTGACTCCGGTAATTGGGCGGACATTTGTGAAGGGCGAGGATGCGCCTGGACATCAGGTGGCGATTTTGAGTTACACGATGTGGCAAGCCCAGTTTGGCGGCGATCCGAGCGTGCTCGGAAAGAGCATCGTGCTGGACGCGCAGAATTTCACGGTGGTGGGAGTGCTGCCGGCGTCTTTCAAGTTTCCAATGGAGTCTCAAGACCCGGCCATCTGGATTACGTATTCACGGGATGCGACGCCGGATAGGCCAGGCGAGCCGACGCTCGCCGGGGAGCGAGGGGCGCATTACGTGAGGGCGATTGGGCGGGTGAAGCCGGGCGTTTCGTGGGCGGCGGTGAATCAGGATTTGCAGATGATCAGCGAGGAGCTGCAGAAGGAGTACCCGGACTCGAATAAGTATTGGGTATATCAGGCGAAGCCGGCGATTGACGAGCTGACCGGCGGGATGAAAGCGCAATTTTACATTTTGCTGGGCGCAGTGATGCTGGTGTTGCTAATTGCGTGCGCGAATGTAGCGAATTTGATGCTGGCGAAGGCTAGCGGGCGTGAGCGGGAGATTGGGATCCGCTATGCGATGGGCGCGACGCGCGGGAGGCTGGTGCGTCAATTTTTGATTGAGAGTTTCATGCTGGCGTTTGGCGGGGGAGTTTGCGGGTTGATCTTGGCTTCGTGGATCGAGGCGATGATTCGCGCGCTCGGGACCGGGCATGTGCCGCGAATCAGCGAGACCACGCTGGACGGGAGAGTGTTGATTTTCTCGCTCAGCATGATGCTGGCGACGGCATTTTTATTTGGGTTGGCGCCGGCGCTGCAGGTGTCGGGGCGCGGCGTGGGTGAGGCGCTGAAGGAAGGTGGACGCGCGGCGAGCCAGTCGCAGAGACAGATCAAGATTAAGAATGCGCTGGTCACGGTGGAGATGATTTTTGCGGTGATCTTGCTGACCGGCGCGGGATTGCTGATGAAGAGTTTGGGGAAGCTGCAGAACGTGAGTCCGGGATTCAAGACGCGCGGGCTGATGACATTTCGAGTGAGCGTGCCGTATCCGGAGCCGGAGAAGGTGACGGAGTATTTCAAGAGATTGCTGACGGATTTGCGGGCGTTGCCCGGAGTGACCGGGGCGAGCGCCGTGGCCCCGCTTCCGTTGAGCGGCGACAACTTTGGGACCGCTTATGAAATTGAAGGGCGGCCGGTACCGAAGAGCGATGAGCCGATTGTTCAATTTCGAGTAATTGGCACGAACTATTTTCCGACCATGGGGATTCCGATGGTGCAGGGGCGCGGGTTTACAGAGGCGGACGATCTGAAGTCGAATCCGGTGGTGATTATTAATACCGCGCTGGCGGAGAAGTCGTTTCATGGGGAGAACCCGCTTGGGAAGCACATCAAGCCGGGGGTATCCATCAACGGTGATGCGATGATGCGGGAGATTGTGGGAGTGGTGGGACCGGCGAAGCATCGAGCGCTGACGCAAAAAGATGAAGTGGAGTGTTATGTGCCCGAGGCGCAGTTGCCGTTTAATGAGTTGGGGATAATGCTGCGGACGTCGGGAGTGGGAGACGCTTCGCAGATGGGAGGAACGGCCGGACTGATTTCGATGGCGCGGGATCGGGTGAGAAGTTTGGACAAGGATGTGCCGATTTATGACGTGAAGACGATGCAGGAGTATGTGGACGAGTCGATCGTAGCGCCGCGGATGGACACCGAGCTGCTGGGGTGCTTTGCGGTGCTGGCGGTGATTTTGGCGGTGGTGGGAATTTATGGCGTGATGTCATACGGAGTTTCGCAGCGAACGGGAGAAATTGGGATTCGCATGGCGCTGGGAGCGCAGCGCGGGGATGTGATGCGTCTGATTTTGTGGCAGGCGCTGAAAGTGACGGGCATTGGAGTTGCGATTGGAGCGATTGGATCGATAGGAACGAACCGGCTGCTGGAGAGTTTGTTATTTGGAGTGAAGCCGGGAGATGTGACGGTGTTTTTGTTGGTGGTGGGAGTATTGGTGGGATGCGCGTTGGCCGCGTGTTATGTCCCGGCGAGAAGGGCGATGGGCGTGAGCCCGATGGAAGCGCTGAGGTATGAGTAAGAGGAGTTTTCTCAAGTTCTGTTGATCGTGCCACCCACCCGTAGAAGCGACGGGTGGGCTACCCAAACCCAACCGCTTCCGTCCATTTGCCAGCGCGCCCTAAGGCGCGCAAACGGAAGTGGGGCACCCGGAAAATCCGCAGAAACTTCTAGAGCAAAAACGAGAGCAGATCCCTCACGCGCTCTTACGCCCGCCGTTTCATATAAGACGAACCTCGCGGCTCGTCCCCGCGTCCTATCGACGCGGCAAAGCGCGCGTAAGAAGCGGATTCGGGATGACACGCAACGTGCAATCGGAGAAGAATATGGCACTCATTACCCCGCATGAACTCTTCTAACGCGAAACCCTGGGAACGGCACTCACACTAGAGCGAACGTGCGCGGAATTCAGCTGAGCGCCAGCCCTCAAGTTGGAAAGTCAAAATCCCACCCGCAGAAACTTCTAAAGCAAAGTTCCCTCCCTTTCATTTTTTATGCGTGCCTTCGGCGGCAGGCGGCAGCAGGGTAGAATCCCGGAAGACGAGCAGGATTCGTCAACAAAAAGGGGGCGACGGATGAGGGAGCTAATTGCGGACCTATTTGTTTCAGTGGATGGATTCGCATCGGGCGCGTCGGAGGGGCCATTCTTCGGCTACTTCGGGGAAGAGCTTGGGAAGTGGATCACGGATGAGCTCGCGCGGCCGCAAGTGCTAGTCATGGGACGCGTGACGTACGAGGCGATGGCGGAGTTTACGCCGTCTGGCACCGACCCGATGAGTGTGCGGATGACGGAGCTACCTAAATTGGTGTTTTCGAGCAAGCTTAAAGAACCGCCCAGTTGGAAGAATACGCGCGTGGTGAGGACTTCTCTAGCTGACGAGATTGGTGCACTGAAGCGGCAACCCGGGGATCCAATGCGAACTATTGGCAGCATAGGTTTGGTGAAAAGTATGATCGAGTTGGGGCTGGTGGATCGATTGAGGTTAATGGTATTTCCTCTAATTTTGGGAGAGGCCGGCAACGAACCGATCTCTGCGGGATATTCACGGACGCCGCTCGAACTCATCGAGAGCAAGCCCATCGATTCAAGGATCATGCTTCTCGAATACCGACCGGCAAAGTAGAGGAAGTGGAATTTGATTTATATCGCTGGTGGAATTTATTTTCGTGGCCGCGACACGGAGGAGAGGGAAGGGCAGGTGCAGGGATGGCCAGGGGACAGGTGGGGAACAGGTGACGAGAAGGAGGCGCGGGGATTTTTCGCGGGTGCGGCGCGAGAAGCGCGGGAGTATGTTGCGTGGCGAAAGGGGTCAGGCCATGGAAAAGCAATTTCGAGTACCGCAGGTGAAGAGTTCGCAGGCGCCGGTTTCAGCGGGAAGTTACGCGCACGCGATTATGGAAAAGATACGAGAGATGGAGAGCGCGCTGGAGGCCGGGCAGGAGTTGGTGGTGTATTGCGACGCGGACGGCGGCGCGTTTCGAGTGGACCGGCTGCAATTTACGGACAGCGCGTTGATTGTGGTGCATGGGCAGGATGAGGAAGGGAACGGGACGTATTTTATTTCGACGAGTTATGCGCTGGAGTTGACCTGCAAGGTGATGAGTGTGGCGGAAGGCGCGGAGTTGGACGGGAAATTTGTGCCGATTATTTTTGAGTTACCGGAGACGAGTGCGGAAGCGAGGGCGGCAGGAGCATCGGCGGGCTAGGGCCGCGGTTTCTAACTCGTCTTTCGAGAGAAGAACTTCGCAATTGTGTTCCAAAAAGTGGGCGGATGAGCTTCTGCGTAGGTCAGCCGCTTCTGTTCGACCACACTTAAATTTGCACGAAAAGGCGAGTAGAGTTCGACAACGCGAGCGTAGTCGTGCGAGCGCCATGCGCGGTCGACTTTCTCGCGCATTGCGCTGAGAGCGTAGTTGAGAATGCGCTCTTGAGTTCTTTGTGATTGTAGTTGGAAAGCTGATTCCCACGCCGACGTGTCATTTCGAAGAAGAGGCGCTGCGTATTTTTCGACTAAGTTGGCCAGTTTGGGAACGAACTGCTGGACTCCATCGTAAGAATCAACCTGAAACATCACGTGCTGACCGAACGCTTCGGCTTGATAGGCGCCCGCCCAATCCACAATTGAATCGATGGTAAGGCGCCCTTTTGGATCGATCTTTCTGCCAAGCTCGACATTAATTTGATAGGAAATACGGCCGTGGTAGATGTTGATGAAAAGATCCGGAGATTCGAAGCGGACAAAGGTGGACTTTTGATCGACAACATGGAATTTGAAATTGGATAGAAATTGGAAGCTATCGAGGACGGCGGGAGCGAAGCCAAGTTTTTCGCGGTCGGGAGATGCCTCGGGCGACAACATGGGTGGAATTTAGCAGAGTTGAGCATGGGGTGTAAGTGATTAGGATATTGCAACTGCAAGACCGTTGCGCGACCGCGCTTCGTGACCTCGCAGAGTGAGCAGTCGGACCCACCCGCGTCTATTTGCCAGCGCGCCGTCCGGCGCGCAAGAACGCAGGCGGGGCACCCGCTGACACTTCTAAGGCAAAATCAAAACCGGGGAAGGGAGTTGGGAGGTGGATTTTCAGAAGAGCAGATCCCTCACGCCGTCTGTTGCGCGCAGGAGCGCGCGACGGACGGGATTCGGGATGACAGGTAAAGGTACACGGGGCGGTGAGTAACAAACACCGAGGCGCGCCGTCCGACGCGCAAGAACGTAGGCGGGGCACCGGCCGACACTTCTAAGGCAACATCAAAACCCTCGCAGTTAGCGAAGGACCCAGTAGATTGCGTGTAACCCCCCACGCGCAAACCCGGCGCATGGGGCACTAAGAAAACCCCAACCCTTCTCAAGCAACAAGAGCGCAGCATCCCACCCGCAACACCGGCGGATGAGGCACCCGCAGACACTTCAAAATCAACACCAGCAGACAGTTCAAATCAACATCAAACCCCGAAAAGGTGTGGGAACTTTTTGGCTTCCCGGGACATTACGTATATAGAAGGTGATTACAGAGGGAAGTTGAAAGGGCGGAACGGGTTCCGTAAGCGACCCAGACGGCGTGACTTATGACCAGCGATGAGGCGTTGATACTGGAACTGCGCGGGGAATCGCAGGAAGCGTTTACCGAGCTTTTTCTGCGATACCGGCAGCGGGTGTATGGGTTCTTCCGTCGGCGCATGAGTGACCCGGCGCAAGCGGAAGAGTTGGCGCAGGAGACTTTTTTGGCGGTGTTGCGTGGGGCGCAGAGGTATGAGCCGCGGGCGACGTTCCGGTCGTACTTGTTTGGGATTGCGTTCAATATTTTGTCGGCGCACAGGCGGAAGGCGATGAATGAGGGCGCGAGAAGAAATGGAGCGAGCGGCGCGGGAGGGGATTTTGGCGGAGGAGATGTGGCGCGGACGGCAACGGATGGGATGGCGATGAATTTCGATGCGGAGACGGCGATCTGGGTGAGGCAGGCAGTGGGGAAATTGGAAGAGGGCGAGCGGGAGATTTTGATGCTGCGAGAATTTGAGGAGCTGAGTTACGAGGAGATCGCCAAGGTTGTGAAGGCGCCGGTGAATACGGTGAGGTCGCGTTTGTTTCGGGCGCGGATGGCGCTGCGGGAAATTTTGGAGTCGAGCGCGAAGAGTGGAGTGAGGGAGTTTGGCGCCGGAGGAGCGGAAAGCGCGGGCGCGGGAAATTCAGAGGTGCGGAAATGAACGCGGTGAATCAGGGTCATCCAATTGGGCGTGAAGAAGTGATGGCGTATCTCGATGGCGAGCTGCGCGCCGACGAGGCGGCGCGAGTGAGCGCGCATTTGCGAGAGTGCGGAGCGTGCGCGGCACTGGCATCGGATTTGCGAGGCGTCTCCGGGGAGATGGCGAAGTGGGGTGTGGAAGAGGCTCCGGCGAGATTGACGGAGAAGGTGATGGCGATGGGCGAAGCGGCGGCTGCGTTGGGCGTGATGCAGGGAGCGGATGTGCGCGAGGGGCGCGAGACGAAGGGGCGTGGAGCACGCGGATCGCGAGGCGGATTTGGGCGTGTGGTGGATTTTGTTGGGCGCATGCGGGAGAAGTTTGTGCCGTTGCGAGGGCGTTGGGGATGGGCGACGGCGGGAGTGGTCGCGGTGGCGCTTTTGGTTTTGGTGGGAGTGCCGGCGTCACTTCGCCATGCGGCGAGCCGCCGCGAGACGGTGGAAGTGAATATGCCGGCGGAGGGAGTTCCGCAGACGTACACGGAGAACACGTTGGAGGCCACGAACGAGAGCAACACGCCTGCTCCAGCGCCGCCGGCTGGAATTGTTGGCGGGAGGGTGAGCGGAGGATCTGGCGGGGGATATGCGCCGGCGGCAGGGGTGCCCCTGAATTCGCGTGACTACAAAGATATGCAAATGAGCGCCGAGAAAAAAGCAAATGCGGATATGTCGTCGAGCCTGGAGATGAATGACGTCCCGCAGCAGCCGATGATTGCGAAGACGGCGACGCTGCAGTTGAGCGTGAAGGATTTTGCGCCGGTGGAAGAAAAGGTGAAGGCGATCGTGAAGAAGTATGGCGGGTACATTGGGGAATTGAACACGACTACGCCGCAGGACGCAGCGCGGAATTTGACGGCAACGCTGGAGATTCCGTCGGGGCAGATGGAAGCGGCGATTGCGGACCTGAAGGGGCTGGGGCATGTGGATGGGGAGCAGGAGTCGGGCGAAGAAGTGACTAAGCAGTTTGTGGATCGCGATGCGCGGATCAAAAATTCGGAGCAGACCGAGCAGAGGCTGCTGGCGGTGTTGCGCGACCACACGGGGAAAGTGAAGGACATTTTGGAAGCGGAGCAGGAAATTGCGCGGGTGCGCGGCGAGATCGAGCAGATGCAAGCGGATCAGCGCGAGCTGACTACGCGGGTGAACTTTGCGACGGTGCAACTGAGCGTGGCGGAGGAGTACAAGGCGAAGCTGAATGGGACGGTGCCGCCGTCGACCGGGCGGAGATTGTGGAATGCGGCGGTGGAGGGCTATCGCGCGGCGGTGGAGAGCGTGGTGGGGCTGGGAATTTGGGCGCTGCAGTCGGGGCCCGTGCTGGTGCTGTGGATGGCGGCGCTGTTTGTGCCGGCGCGGTGGATGTGGAAGCGAGGGCGGAGGGCGTGGGCGCAGGCGAGGAGTGCGAGTTGATTTGAGTGGCTGTGGAGTAGCGGGAGTGGAGAAAAATGGCTGGCGATGAGCCGGCCATTTTTGTTTCGCCGGGATTGGTGCATCTCGGTTGGTCGAACTTAAGTTTCCGGGACCGCTGGGAGGACAGCCGTGACTTCGCTCTCGCGGCCGAGTCGCCGGAGATCGGCGACAAAAGTGTCCACGCCGGCGGCTTCGATGCGAAACGTAAGAGTGGCGTGTTGAAGTATTTCGCTCTTCAAGGGATCGGATTCAATCTGTGCTGTCACGAACGCGTGGGCCGATTGGTTGACGCAATAAAACTTGAGATGAAGAGCTCCACCACCGCGATCGGGCCCGAAGGCTCCGAGCATGATTTCGCGAGTGTCAGTATGGCTTCGCGGGAAGCCCTCAAGAGCCGCGGCGATTTGCTGCGGTTCGTCTAGCGAGACGTAGATGTTCGTTTGGCCGGCGAATGCTCCGTTTGAAGCGGAGACGCGAAACTCGAGCAAGCTGGTGTCGGAGTATATGACGGAGATTGCGACGCCGAGATGTTGATGAGTGAATGTCATCAGGTTTTCGCAAGGCAAGCGAGGCGGTTAGAAGGGAAAGTTAGGAGGAAACTTGGACGAGTAACGAATCGGGGTGGTCAGGATCGCCGAATACCTTGGTGCCCTCGGGCACAAGGTATTTATAGAATTCTTGGTGTTCGATTATGTGGTGCAAGATGTGTTGAAGTCCCACGCCAATCTCAACCAATTCCAAGTGCAGGTCCTCGCCTTCCATTTTGACTAGCTTCGGAAGGTTGTCGTCCAAAAAGCCGCGGAATTCTTCTTCAAGATCAGCGAACGTCTGCGCGAGCGCCCAGCTTTCATTATGTTCCTGGCTGTCGTAGCGGTTGACTGTAGGGACCTTTTGCAGATGCTCGGCCAACCGTTTTACGCTTCCACCTGATTTAAGAATTAGTTTTCGCTTGAATAGTGTCATGGACGTCTCTCGGTTCGCCAAATCAGAGTGGAAGCTCTTCTATCTTCGGTGCAGAGCGTGAATTTGTTGGCGGTGAGTTTACCATGGGGTAATGGAGTGAGGCGGGATTTGGGATGGCTGTGGAAAATTTTGCCATTTATATGCGCCGCTGACGCGGCGGGAGTCGAATTTTCTAATTTGAGAGTTGGGTGGTGGTAGTTTGGCCGTCGCGTCAGAGGACCGCGCGAAAGGAAGTGGGCCTGCGGGAGCCGCAGGCCCACTTTTATTTGTTGGGGATGAATTTGTACATTCCCGCTTTGGGGCGAACGGCTCGATCGGTAATGCGTCTGCAGGATCGGGAGGCCCATTTGTTTGTTACTGGGAAGGGCTGTGGTTACTGATCGCAGTCTTTGGGAGCGCCTTCTATTGATTCGGAGCGAACGTTGGTCTGGACGTATTTAGAACCGTCGAAGTGAAAGGTAATGGTGCTGACGTTCCGATTGCCGATGACGGCGGAGGCTTCGATGTCTTTGAAGCGATTATGTTTCGAGGGGAGAGCCCGGAGATCCAGAGAGCTGATGCTAAGAACGACCTGGTATTGCTTGTCATGATAGCGAAGGACCCAGAAAGGGCCGATATTGGCTCCGTAAAGGCAACCGTTGCCAATTTTTTCGCTGGGACTTCCATGGCGGGTCTCGACGATCAGGTCAGTTTCATTATGGTCGGCGAGATGAATTTTGGAGGCGACGAACCAATGGGATTGTGGCTCGCCGGCACCTCGGAAATGCTTGCACTTAAGGACGCGGTCATCGGCGCGGAGGGCGGGAAGTGCGGCGTCGGGAAGGTCGATGGGATGTTCGAAGACGGGGTCGTCAATGCCAAAGTTGGTTTGCTCGCTGGGAGAGGGAGGCTGCGGCGGGGCGGAAGTGGCAGCGATTGGGCATAAAAGAAAGAACATCAGGGCAATGTAGGGATTCACTGGCGGCGAGTTTACCATGGGGTAATCGAGCGAGGCGGGGTTGGGGATGGCTGTGGAAAATTTGGCGATTTATATGCGACGCGCGTAGAGCGCGCGTCGAGGGTAAGGGGCCGCGCCCGGGAAACGGGCGCGGGAGGAGTGCGCCGCTGACGCGGCGGGAGTTGAGTTCTCTAGTTTGGGGGTTGGGTGGTTGTAGTTTGGCCGTCGCGCCAGAGAGCGGCGCGAAAGGTAATGCGCCTGCAGGGTCGGCAGGCGCATTTTTGCGTTTAGTGAAAGCGATTCCGGGGCCAGAGCTAATAAGTAATCTGTGCGGGGAGGTAGGCGGAGCCAGTTTTGGTGATGCCGAGGGTGCGGAGTTCGACGAGGAACGAGTCGAGGCGGGCGGGTCCGATACGGAAATGAGAATCGCGAGCTGAGTAGAGTTGGAGTGGGTCTTGTTGGTTGTCGCTCTATCAGGTCGGTGGATGTGCACCTTTAGATAGGCGTGGCCAGTGCTGTTGGCGCAAGAGAAATCAAGTTGAACACCGGCACGGTTTCTCATGGGGTAATTGAAGAATATTGTTGTGAAGCAGCCGACAGCATATCCGAAGGAAGAAGGATGAAGAGAGGCAAGTGAATGCCGCCAGTGTTTGTGTTGATTCTGTGGGGGATCGTTGGAGCGGTAATCGCCAGCGTTGGCGCAGTCGTATTGGGCGGGGGGGCGGCGTTTTTGACGCGGCGAGCAGGGCGGAAGCGGTGGCCTGTGGTCATCGCGGCCAGTTTGTTGCCGTTTGTGTGCCTCGTGTCGGCGTTTGTAATGCTTCTCTTTACGGGATTTATCAATCAGGCGTTTTTGAATCGCGACCTTGGATTTGGGGATTCGTGGCGAACGCCGCTACCCAATGGGTATGCCATTTCGATGATTGACGTGCTGGATCATGGAACCGTGTACAACCCGAAGACGCAGCCTTATAGAGATGGCATCTCCAGTCAGTCCGATACAATTTTCAACGTGAAAACGATGCAAGTCGCAGGCCCCTACATTATCGTGGCGGCGCTAAAGGAAGGTGATGGCCCCGATAAAAAGGGAACAGCTGCGGATTCGTTCGTAATTATCGACACGCGGACAGGGGCGCAGACAAGTTACGCAGATGAACAGGAATTGGGACGCGCGGCGAAAGAAAATGGCGTCACTATGGATTTACGACCTATTGAAGAAGTCTATGGGCAATATCGATTCACGTGGTTCGATAAAACCGCATGGAGCGTTTTCGCCATTCCACCGGTAATTCTCTTTGTGATTCTTGTGATTTGGGTGAGGAAGCTGCGGAGGTCAAGTCGATTCGTTAGATTGGCCGAGGCATAACGCGGACGACGAGGTCATTTAGGGGAA
>CAVWSS010000003.1:0-159635 GCA_963757885.1 uncultured Acidobacteriota bacterium
TGTGCCCATTGGGAATTATGTGCATAGCACGGTGGTGAGTGAGTCGCCGCTGGCGGGGTCGCATGTGGACCATGGGACGCAGATTGATTTGCAGGTGGCGGAGTAAGACGGAGACGTTAAGGTAAAGCAAAACCCGCACCCTTCCCAACCCCAGGGAAGAGTGCGGCACCCATAGAACCTAAATCCCTCTACTTCGGCGGCACGGGAGGATGCGCCACCCGCCCCAAATGCTCCACCTCGGCGGTGCGGAAGGGTGCGCCAACCGCCAAGTGAAGAGTGACGACGAAGCTGAATGCTGGGCGGAGTCCTCAGAAAGCAGATTCCTCGCTCTCGGCGCCCATTTATTTATGCGTTCTTCGAACGCGGGCGCCGGTGAGCTCGGAATGACACCGTGTTTTTTATTTAATTTGGGAGACCACGCAAAGGCGGCGTGTGGTCGGTGAAGTTAGCTGGGGAAAAGGCGCAGACACCGGACGGACGGTGCGCCACCCCGCCTGGAGCAGTACTTAATGCCACAGCTTCAGGGACTGTTGCTGGCGGACGCAGAAAAGAAAATTTCGTCGGCGGGGATGCGGACGGGGAAAGATTGTTTTCGTGCCCATTGGGAATTATGTGCACAGCGCGGTGGTGAGTGAGTCGCCGCTGGCGGGTTCCCATGTGGACCATGGGACGCAGATTGATTTGCAGGTGGCGGAATAGAAGGACTTCGATAGCAGCTGAAACGCAGAAAACGGGAACGTCGTGTTGTCTCCAGATTGGCCCAAAGAACCACAAGCAAAGACCGCACCCTTCCCAACATCGGGGAGGAGTGCGGCACCCACAGATTAGGGGCGGCTTCATCTAGAGAAACTACCGTGCCGAAAACGGAGCCGATAAGCACTGGGTGTAACCTGTAGTTGGGACAGGAAAGTACGTCTCATGATCTCAGAGCTGCTGAAGCCGCAGGAAGCAGCAATTTCCTTTATACCCTTAACGGTTTGTTCCAGCTGTCGCCGTGCCGCCTCTACTCGCAACCGTTCAACAAATTTAGCAGGCGTAGTGCCGCTCTCTTTTCTGAAAACGCGGCTGAAGTTCCGGGACTCATAGCGGCACGTTTGGCAAGTACATCGATAGAGAGATTGTGGTGTAGATTTTCTGCGATCCAGACATGAAGGTCCTGTAGCGCCTTAGATTCAGAAGCTTGGGTTGATAGGGAGACGCTGAATTGCGCCTGGCTCCCGGGCCGGCGCAGAAATACGATAAGCCCGCGCGCTACATCCAATGCCACGGAGGCACCCGATCCTCTTCTACCATTGCTAAGGCGAGATCCATACCGGCCGTGACTCCGGCAGAGGTATAAATATTTCCGTCCCACTCCAGATCGGATTCGCATCGACTTTGACATCCGGATACTTCTTCTCCAAATCGCCCGCAAATGCCCAGTGAGTTGTTGCTCGCTTGTCGCGCAGTAACCCCGCTTCAGCCAAGATAAAGGCCCCGAGGCACACGGAGGCCACTCGTCGTACACGCCCCGCCATCTCTTGGAGCCAAAGAGAAAGGCGGCTGTCACGCGTGTCTTTTGAGGCCGGCCCGCCTACGACTACCAGAGTGTCGATGGGCTCGCGGAGTCTCCGGTAATAGCCATGCGACAACAGAGAGAGTCCGCATTCGCCTGCAATGATTGGTTTGGGTTGAGAGCTTACTACTCTAATGTCGTAAGCCGGACCGCGCTCTCCGAGTACGCGGTTCACGCCTGCGAAAACCTCAAGTGGACCGACCAGATCGAGCTCCGCGACGGGAGTCACCGCAAGGATAACTACTGATAGCGGAGGTCGCTTGCTGACCAGCGCCGATTTCGTTGTCAGCCCACGCATCATTTTTCAATGGCCGGAAAAGTGGATTATATGTCATTGCGGCCACTCGAACTAACGCTTAAGGTGAGCCCGAATTTGGGGGCGCCTATGAATGCAACATACAAAGCAATTGAGGTCTCCGGCCGGGGAAAGTTCTCGGAAGTAACAAAGCCACTTGTGGATCCCGGTCCTGGTCAGGTGCGTATCCGGATCGAGGCATGTGGCGTGTGTCATTCGGATTCTGGGACGGTGGAAGGACTTTTTTCGATCGATTACCCGCGGGTTCCAGGTCACGAGGTCGTTGGTCGAATCGACGCTCTTGGGTCTGGCGTCAAAGGCTGGACGATGGGCCAGCGGGTCGGGGTCGGGTTTCTCGCCGGCTTTTGTGGGTATTGTGAATTCTGTCGCAACGGCAATCTGGTGAACTGCCGAAACCAGGAATATACCGGCATTCAACACGATGGAGGATACGCCGAAGTGATGATCGCAAAGGCGAGCGGCCTCGTATCGATACCCGAAAGCATGCCCTCCGCCGCTGCCGCGCCACTCCTCTGTGCAGGAATCACGACCTTCAGTGCCCTACGAAACTCAATCGCAAAGGCCGGAGATCTTGTCGCTGTCCTTGGTATCGGCGGGCTGGGTCACCTGGGTGTTCAGTACGCGAGGCATATGGGGCTCGAGGTCGTCGCGATTGATCGTGGCACCGAAACAATGGAACTAGCCAAGAAACTCGGCGCCGACCACTACATCGACAGCTCCAGCGAAGATCCTGCCGCCGCGTTGCAGACGCTCGGCGGTGCGACCGTCATTTTGATTACCGCGTCCGGCGGCAAGACTGTTGCTGCGACGTTCAAGGGGCTTCGCCCTGGCGGCGTCTCGATCGTCTTAGGAGTCGGGCCGGAGCCGATCGCAGTGGATGGAATGGATTTGATCTTCGCGACACGCAAAGTGGAAGGCGCTCTTACGGGAACGCCAGCGGTCGGTGACATGACCCTGCGCTTCAGCGCATTGAGTGGGGTTTCGGCCATGATCGAAACGGTCCCTCTCGAACAGGCACCTGCCGCATACGCAAAGATGATGGCGGGCAAGGCGCGGTTTCGGATCGTGTTGGTAACAAAGAATGGCTCTACCAGCGCGCAGTGAGCAGCAGGAAATCGGACCAGCCAAAACACAGCAAGGAGGAGAGCAGATGTCGACGCCAACAAAAGCAAAGATGACTGAATCTCAAGGAGAATCCATCTCGTTCACCCCATGGGAGACCGTTGAGGACCTGTTTCGGAAACAAAAAGCATACTTCGACACAGATGCGACGAAGACCTATGAGTGGCGAGTCGGCCAACTGGACCGCCTGGTCCGCATGCTTAAGGAAAACTACGAAAGTTTTGCGGATGCGTCGCGTAGGGATTTCAAGACGGCAGCCCAGGAGAATGTCTTCGAGGTTTCAGCTTCGATTGCGACGGCTGAGTTCACGAAATCACAGCTGAAGGAGTGGATGAAACCGGTTGAAGCTCCTCTTCCAAAATTCCTTAGAAAATCCGGCCATAAAGGCGTGGTATACCGCGAGCCTTACGGGGTCACATTGGTTATCTGCCCGTTTAACGGGCCGCTTCTGTTGTCTTTGCGCCCTGCCGTGGCCGCGCTGTCGGCCGGCAATACCTGCATGATGAAGCTATCCGAGGCGCTCCTGGCAACGGATGAGCTCCTCCTGGAATTAATTCCCAAATATTTCGAACCGGAAGCATTTAACGCGGTAGTCGGTGCCCGTGACACGGTCACGAATTTATTGAAACTCCCTTTTGACTTCCTGTTTCTTACGGGAAGCGTGGGTGTGGGAAAGATCGTGATGCGAGCCGCGGCTGAGCATCTCACTCCGGTATTGCTGGAGCTCGGAGGTCAAAACCCCGCGATTGTTGACCAGACAGCGAACCTTCCAGATGCGGCGAAAAAAATCGTTTGGGGCAAGATGGCGTGGGGCGGTCAGTGGTGTACTTCTCCCGGGTACGCGGTCGTCCATGAGTCTGTGGCAGAACAGTTTGTTGCGGAGTGCAAAAAGGTCGTCGTTGAACTTTATGGCCCGGATCCGAGAAACAACCCCGACTACTCACGAATTATCAGCCCAGCCGCTGTTCAGCGCCTTGCGTCCCTGATCGATCCTACGAAAGTTGTCTATGGCGGTAAATCTGATCCTCAGACGCACTATCTTGACCCCACAATCCTGTACCCAATTTCCTGGTCCGAGAAGATCATGGAAGACGAGATCTTTGGGCCGCTTTTGCCTATCCTCACCTACTCCGACCTGGAAAAGCTGATCGCGAAGATCAAGTCGCTGCCCAAACCGCTTGCCGGCTATGTGTTCAGCCGAAATCAGCAGGCGATTGATCGCGTGTTGCAGTCAGTGTCGTTTGGCGGCGGCGCGGTAAATCAGACCAACGTCTTCTTATGGATTGAATCCATGCCTTACGGCGGAGTGGGAAATTCAGGTATTGGGAACTACTACGGGAAATCCGGATTCGACTCTCTCACACATGCGAAATCGATACTGATATCCGCACCGGACGTTGCGATCGATCATTTGTTTCCGCCTTACACGAAAGAAAAAGTTCAGGCAATCAATCAGTGGTTCGACTACTAAGGCAATGCCACCTTAGCGTTCAAGGAGCTCGTGATGGCTACGCCCGCTGCCTCATTAGTTGCGACCAAGACGCGGACGATCGACGGTCTATCCGTTCGTCTTTCCGTTCGGAATGCCCAAAAACCAGGCAAGTCGAGCGCTACGAGATGGGCATGGTCTGCGAGCCGCGAACATCTGCTCAAAGGTGTAGAGACTCGGGATGCGAGGAGCAGCTGCGTCCATTTACCGGGCGCGCAAGAAAAAGATAAAGGCAGCAGTAAGTACCGCACCGTTCCCAGCCCCGTGGAAGAGTGCGGCACCCGCGGAAGGTAAATACTCCACTTCGGCGTGCGGAAGGGTGCGCCATCCGCCAAGTGAAGAGTGACAACGAAGCTGAATGCTGGGCGGATTCCTCAGAAAGCAGATTCCTCGCTCTCGGCGCCCATTTATTTATGCGTTCTTCGAACGCGGGCGCCGATCGAGCTCGGAATGACACCGTGTTTTTTATTTAATTTGGGAGGCCACGCAGAGACAGCGTGTGATCGGTAATGCGAACCGCGCGGAAGAGCCTCACCCGGTCCATTTATGACGCGCAGTACGGCGTGCAACCGCTGATGGCGCACCCGGGACACTTCTAAGGCAACACTGACTGCAACTTCAGGGGGAACCCACTTCAGCGTTACTGGGTCGAGCGGAAGAGGATTTTCTGAGGACCGTCGGTGATTTTAAAGTCGGCGGGGACGGTCAAGAGCGAAGAATCGGGCTCGCCGCGCACAATGTTGGTGAGGCGAAAAGTCTGCTCGCCCATGCGCGGGTCATTTCGCTTGCTGTAGACCACAGCCTTGAGGTCGGGCGAGGTCCAAACTTCCGTGGTGATGACGATGGGTTTCTCGTTGCCGATCTGGCCGGCGGGGATGGTGCGAGTTGTTCGTGTTCCCTTGACCGTGACGCCTTCCATGGTCTGAGAGCCGAGGTCTTCGGTGGTCTCTTGATCCTGATCACCGGCGATCAAAGTTCGATCGATGGCGATTGGAGGCGGCATGGGAGCAGGCAGTGATCCGCCGGCTGTGACTGGGCCAGCGACTTGCGCGAAGAAAAAGTTGGCGGTGGGCTTACCCGCGTCGTTGGCGCCAGGAGCAAGCGGGGGAGGCATGGGGAGCTTCTGCGCGGTCTTATCGGTGAGGTTCAAAACGTACGAAGTTTGAGCCACCGGATCTTGAATGAATACCAAGTGAGGCGCGTTCGCGGCGGAGAGATTGCCGATGGAGGGGAGTTGGGTGTCTCGGCGAGAGCGTCCCTGGGTGTCGCGTGCAACAGTACCCGTGCTGGTCTGAACGATGCGATTGCCATCGGCGAGGACCTGGACCGACTCATTATTGATGGTCGCCGAATAGGGCGCGCCTTGAACGGGCGCAGACTCGCTCGAAATGAAGGTCATGTTTTGGCGCTGGTGAACTGTGATGTTGGACCCTTCCTGAGCGAATAGGGCCTGGACGAATAGGGCTGGTGATAGAGCCAAAACGAGAATTAATAAGCGTCGCATTTAACGACTCCTCTCAAGCTCCATGA
The DNA here is from genome assembly GCA_963757885.1 of uncultured Acidobacteriota bacterium. Classification (GTDB taxonomy): domain Bacteria; phylum Acidobacteriota; class Terriglobia; order Acidiferrales; family UBA7541; genus Palsa-147. Next base: position 6,013 of record CAVWSS010000003.1, read on the forward strand.
ATTCCGTTTGTAGGCGCGCGGGCTGCGCCGAGTTTTCGGGCCCGATGGTGAGGTCGGCAACGAACACGACGCCCTGAGGAGCAGCACCCGGCAGGAAAAGCGATTCCGCGGGGATGGCGATTTGTACGGCGGGCGTCTCGAATGACTGCGCGGTCTGCGTGTTTTGCACCGGTGGCGCAGAATGGCGCCGATGAAGGTGCTTGATTGGAGCTGCTACTGCTGTTGCCGTTGCGTCATGAGCGACAAACGCAGGGTTGGACGCCGGTGCTGGCAGCGGGGCTGGCTGAACTGCGCGGCTGTGCGGCCTTGCTAGAAATATTGCCAGCGCAGCGACTGCAGCGGCAGCGATGGCCAATGACTTGAGGGGCAGCGCGCGGCGCGGATTCACCGAGCCTCGTGTTTCGCAATAGGATTTCACGGCGGCGCTGATTCTCTTGCAGTCATTCATTCGGCTTGCACATTCGAGACAGGCGCCCACGTGGAGTTCAAGCTCCGCGGCCATGTCCGCGGGCAGTTCTCCATCGAGCCAAGCGACTACTTTTTCTGAAAAGTTACACATTGCAGCTCTCCGCTAATTTCTTGATCGTCCGGTTTACTGTGTCGCTGACAGTGGAAATCGAAAGCCCAAGAACTTCTCCAATTTCGCGATAACGGAGGCCTCCGGCTCGTAAGAACAGGCATTCCTGCTCCGAGCCGGAAAGCGAGCGGATGGCCCTGGCGATTTGCCGGAATTTTTCCTTGTTCAGGGCCAGGCTTTCCGGGGTGACTTCGTCAAGAACCAGATCCTCGCTGACCTCTAGAGGAGCGCCGAAACGGCGTTCGTAGCTCTGCTGCCGATTTCTGGCTCGATTATGGGCTACTCGAAACAGCCAACTGCGAATGTTTTCTTGCGAGCCGCCAGCGGCCAGGTGGCGCTGCAAGCTGAGAAATGCGTCCTGAACTACGTCCTGCGCTTCGTCGCTGGCAAGGCCGAGACAAACGAGATAGCGAAGCAACGGCTTGCGCAGTTCGTGATACAGGCGAGCGGCCTCTTTAGCATGACTTGCGGGGCGTAAGAGCGGCCAAACAAATGGTACGGAATCACCGGTCACAGGGTCCTCGGAATCACGCCTCATTCATATAACAAGTGAAGGGCGAAATTTTCCGGATTTCGGAGAGGAAAAGTGTGTGGCTGACCGATTCCATCTGGGAGTGGGATGCAGAAACTGAACATTCTCCCAAACTCCCAAAGCGAAATGAATCCCAGAGCGAACGATCAGAGGCAAAGCAAACACCGCACCGTTCCCAACCCCGTGGAAGAGTGCGGCACCCGCAGAAGCTAAATGCTCCACTTCGGCGGCACGGAAGGGTGCGCCAACCGCCTGGCGTGGCAGTTTCCTCACCCATACGCTGAACCCGGCGTATGGGGCACCCGCAGACACTTCTAAGACAAAGGCAAAAGAAACTGCAGATTCCCCACGCTCTGCGTCCATTCACCGGCGCGTTCTTCGAGTCCCTATTTATATGAGGTGAATCCTTTTTTCTGTGGCGAACCTTGCGACAAAAAGCACCGAATCCGCCTACTGTGGTTTGCGTCTGAGTGGTTTGCCAATCGCGAGGAGGAAGATGGTGCTTTTGCGTTCCGCGTGCGGCGAAAAGAACTTAATCACGTCATCGTCGAAGAAGGTCAGCCCAGTCGCGCCCAGATGCTGAGCATAGGCAGCCAAGTACATCCTGCCGCCGATGGCGCCTGCCTCCAGCTGGACGGCCCGGTAGCCGCGGTTCCCGTATCGTTCCAGAATGGGTTTCAAATCGGCGAGAAAGAAGATGTCCACGCAGGCGTCGGCTGGCAGCTCCTGCTGCAATCCGAGATAATGCGCCTCGGCGCGGAATTCGCCCTCTTTCAAAAGCTCCAAAGTGTTCCGCTCACGCCGGAAGAAGTAAGCGCCCGGCTTGACCCCCTGCACCGAATGCACGATCAGGTAAAGATCGTTCAGTTGCGCGCCGTGCGGTTCAAGGAAGTCGGCCGGAAGACCTCGCGTAGCTCGGTCCAAAATTGTTGCGAGTTGTGCGAGTGTGATGGACGCCTTCTTATCAAACGTTCGGGTAGAGCCGCGGCGCAGGATCACCTGTTCGATGGTGTCCGTCGATCGTTCTTCTGGCAGTGGCTGCAGGCAAACTCCCTCGGCTGCCTCAGCGGAAGATAGAAGGTTCGGTTGCTCTCCTCGCCACTGACGAACTTCCTCTTCGGATTCAAGTGATGAGGCTTCGTGCATCTGAAGCATCGCGGGATATTCGACCTCGCTCCGCGAAGGCGGAATCGTCTCCAAACCAAGCGCCGGGACGTCCCTTGAGGCGGGCAAGGAACTCGTGGATATTCGCCCGATCGGCACCAAGCAGAATGAAACCTCACGCCGCGTATTGAGGTCGAGCAAGCGGTTCACCTCGGCATCGACGAACCCGAGCACAATCTTAGCGGGCAGCCCCGAAGCTGTGGAAACCGCGAGCATATTCGCCAGCAGCGTGCCGTTGTCCCAACCGAAGTGGCGATAGGTGCGCGCCTGGTATTTCCAGGCGTTTCGCCAATACGTTCCGGTACAGATTATGGTCGCGGGTGCGTGAGCTACGGCGTCTTCCAGTGCCGTCGCCGAAGCCAGGTTTTCGCGAAAGTCCCCTTTTCGCAGAAGACCTAGGGATAGGTCGGCGGGATTGAAGTGATACACGCCGGCGTCCAGGCCTTGGAGGTCACCAGTTACAACGTACAGTTCGATCTCGTACAGGGCACCGGTGCAGGCGGCGGCGCGAAAGTAGATTTCGCCGCCAGGGTATGCTCGCTGTTTGGTAATCCCCGCCGAGAAATAGAGGATGCGCGCCAGATCCTGAAGACCGGGGATGGCGTTGACAGGACACGGGGAGACCGGCTCTGAGATCGCGGAGAGCGCTGCCACCCCTGTTTGGGGGGTGTCCTGCGGCAGCGGGAACGCCTCTATCGTCGGGTAGACTTTGAAGGGCCCCGGCCGATTCGCCCAGTCCAGGAAGTGAAGATTGGTGCGAATACTCGAGTAGGAATGCTTCGTGCTGTCGTGATACTGCCGAGTGGCTTCGATGTCGCGATTTCTCATCGGTTACGGCTTCAGACTATCACTTGCTCCGAACGACGCACGAAGGAATGAAGCGGTGTTAACACATTGCGCTGCACTCTCAGCGACGTCGCGGAACGACAATGAACGGGATGGGAGATGTAGTGGTGGACCCAGGCAATAGGGTGAAAACCCCCGCGCGGTCGATTTATCGGCGCGCTGTGCCGCGCGCAAACTATCGGCGCGCTGTGCGGCGCGCAAACGGAAGTGGGGCACCCGGAAAAGCGAAGGAAAGGCAGGGCGCTCAGTGTGCTAGAATTTGGGGATTCAGGTGAAAAAACAGGCGATAGAGATAGCTCCGTCGGTGCTGGCTGCGGATTTGACGCGGCTGGGGGAGCAAGTGCGTCTGGTCGAGAAGGCTGGCGCGACAGTGGTCCATTTCGACGTAATGGACGGGCATTTTGTGCCGAACATATCGATGGGGGTGCCGGTTTTAGCGTCATTGCGCAAGGCAACCAGTCTCGCCCTGGATGTGCATCTGATGATCGAGCAGCCGGGGGAGTTTGTGGAGGCGTTTGTAGATGCGGGGGCGGACCGGCTGTTGATTCACGCGGAAGCGACGCCGCACTTGAACCGTGTTCTGGAGCAGGTTCACGAACTGAAAACCGAAGCTGGGGTGGCGATCAATCCGGGGACGCCGGTGTTGATGCTGACCGAAGTGCTGGGCATGGTGGATACGGTGCTGGTCATGTCGGTGAATCCTGGATTTGGGGGGCAGAGCTTTATCCCCGGGGCGCTCGAAAAAATTCGGGACTTGAAGGAATTGAGAGAGAGATACAATTACCCGTACCGAATTGAAGTGGACGGGGGCGTGGGGCCCGAGAACGTTGTTGAGTTGGTGCAAGCGGGGGCTGATACGTTGGTCGCCGGAACTTCGATTTTTCACGCAGCCGACCCTGCCGCGGCTATGCGTCAGATGGAACAAATGGCGCACGAATCTATGACCCGGAAGGTGTGATGCAAGTCTATTTAAAGAAAACCAGTTTGTTTTTGGCGTTGCTGATTTTTGTGGCCATGGGCGGCGCAGCTTTAGCGCAGACGCCGTCGGCGCAGACCAATGCGTCTCCTGCGCCCCAGAAGCCGTCTGACACGCAGAAAGACACGTCGAAGAAGGCGTCGAGTCAGACGCCGGCCAAGACGGCCAAGAGCACCAAGAAGAAAGACACGGATTTGTCGGGCTCGGCTGAGCCGGACAAGGTGCTCTACAACCGCGCGATGATGGACTACAAGCGCGGGAAATACACCGAAGAGCGGTTAAGCCTGCAGACGCTGATCAACACCTATCCGGATTCGGAGTATTTGGCCAAGGCGAAGCTGGCGACTGGCGACTCGTATTACAAGGAAGGCGGCGTCAGTAACCTGACGCAGTCGATCGCCGAGTACAAAGATTTCATTACGTTCTTTCCGTTTCTCGACGAATCGGCGTACGCGCAAATGCAAGTGGCCATGGCGCATTACCGGATGATGGAGAAGGCGGACCGGGATACCTCGCAAGCGCAGGCGGCGGAACAGGAATTTCAAACTTTTTTGCTGAAGTATCCGAGTAATCCGCTGGTTCCGAAGGCGCAGCAGCGATTGCGCAATGTGCAGGAAGTACTGGCGGATGGCGAGTTTCGGATCGCGACTTTTTATTATTTGAAGGGTATCCGGTCTTATCGCGCGGCGCTGGCGCGTTTGAACGATGTGATCGAGCGTTACCCGCTGTACAGCCAGGCGGACAGGGCGCTGTGGATGGCGGGCGGGATTTACGACAAGGCGGAGCGCCGCGAGACGGCCGATCAGCTTTATGCGCGGATCGTGCGGGAGTATCCGAGTTCGAAGTATGTGCCGGATGCGAAGCGAAAGTTGGCAGACGCGGGCGTGCCGATCCCGAATGCGGATGAAAAGGCAGTGATGGTGGCGGCAGCGAATAAGAGCGGTGCGGCGCAGAGCAAGGCGAGTGTCGTGCAGAGGGGGACGGGACTGATTCGCACCGGCCCGGATTTCAGCAAGGCAGCGCGGGCAGGCGATCCGAATTTGACGCCGCCGGATGACAATCAATCGGCGACGGATGTGTTGCGGCCGGGAGCGGGTGGGCCGACCTTTTCAACGGGCGCTGGCGGAGGAACGGGAAATTCAGTCGCGGTAGAACAGGTGCAGCCGAGTGCGGACTCAGGATCTGCCTCTGGTTCAGGCGCGGATCCAGCGCGGCCGGCGACGATACAACCGGGTACGACGGCAGCGCCGACTACGCCGGCGGAGAGTTCATCGGCGGGAGCAGCGCCGTCTTCGGGAGATGCGGGTAGCCTGCCGGTGCCGATGAGTCCAGACGCAGCGGCACCGGATGCGGGAGCAGCGGCAGGCGCGGCAGGGGCGGAACCAGCGGCGGCTCCGGCGGGAGGCGCGGCGGCGGATCCAGCGTCGAATAGCCCGGCACGTCCGGTGGCGGATAGTAAGGAAGATACGACGACGGCTTCGGACGCAGAGGCGGCCAAGGTGATAAAGGGCGGTTCAGTTGCAACGGGCGGAGCGCCGGCACCGACGAGCGCTCCAGCTGCGACTGCTCCGGCAGCCGCACCGGCAGCGACTCCGGCGAGTACAACTCCGGGTGCTACGGCGCCCGATGCGCAGGCGAAGGCGACCAGCTCGGAGAGCGCGTCACAGAAGTCCGAGAAGCCTGACCCGAGCACGGAATCCTCGAGCAAGAAGAAAAAGGGGATTAAGAAAGTCATCCCCTGGTAGGAATCCGTAGGTAAAGCTGCGGTGAGAAGCGAGTGGCCCAAAATGGGTCACGGGCCCTTCCTGGCTACCCTTTTCGAAGGCTCCTTAGTACTACCTCCCCTGGGTATTCCCTGCCTGCAAGTGCTGAAATTCCAACATTTTTAGGGGTTTAGACCTTCTACACCCGTCGTAATAGGTGGAGCACGGCCTGTACGTCGGAACGTTGACTGTTGTTGACCAGGATGTTACCAATAGGATTCTCGCCAGAATGCGGCGCCAAAGGGTGCCTTGAAGGGGACGCTCGTGCCCAAGATTCTAATCGCCGACGACAATAGCAACATCCAGAAGATGGTGGCGTTGGCCTTCGAGGACCACAAGATTGAAGTGATCGCGGTGGGCAACGGCGAAGCCGCGGTGAAGAAACTCCCCGACGTAAAACCTGACTTAATTTTAGCGGACGTATTCATGCCGGTGCGCAACGGCTATGAAGTGTGCGAATTTGTGAAGAAGGACTCGCGATATTCGTCGATCCCGGTGATTTTGCTGGTGGGCGCGTTTGATCCGCTGGACGAGGCGGAAGCCAAGAGAGTGGCCGCGGATGGCGTGCTCAAGAAGCCGTTTGTGCCTCCCGATCCGCTGATCGCGCTGGTGACCGGGCTGCTGGGAAAGACGATGAAGGCTGCAGCGGCCAAAGCAAAAGAAAAAGAAGAAGCGCCGTCGACAGAACCTCCGCAACTGATGCCGCGAAAGCCGCAAGCGGATCCGGTGCAGCCGGTGACGGCTTACGGCGAATCGAGCGCCGACGATGACACCTATTTGATGGGCAAGGGCCGCGATGCGGACGATGACAAGTGGCAGACGGTGACCAGCTCGCATCAGGAAGCTGGGCCGGCGGCCGGATTTGAATCGAGCGCGGCGAAGATTTTCTCGAGCCTGGCGGCTGAAACACCGGACGATCACTTTGGCGAGACGCACGCGGAAGCGCGGCGCCGGCAGGAAGTGGATAACCAGGCAGTGCCGAGTTTTTCATCGGCGCTGGTTGGCGAGATGGAGGAGCAGAAGACTGAGGATCGTTCTCAGGAAAACCGCGGTGTAGTGCCGAATCCGCAGGCTGAAGCTCAGCCGGAGACGAATTGGGCTGCGTTGGTGAAGAGCTTTACGGCGGCACCGCTGAGCATTTCCGAGCCGACTCCGGTGAAGCAGGCGGACGAGCCGGGGCTGGAACACATGATTGATCAGGTGAGCGGCCCTGCGCAGGCGAAGAAATTTGCGGCTGATGTGGCCGAGCCTCAAGTAAGCGCGTACGTGGCGGAGCCGGCAGTGGAAAGCGAAGCGACCGGGCCGGAGCGCACGGAAGTGAAGTCGTCTTCATCTGCTGCGTCTGCTGGGGCTTCTGCATCTGCTGCGAAAGCGGAGTCGAGCACGAAGGCTGAGACTACGCGGAGCTACGAAGAAAAGGATTCGGCGGCGGAGACGAGTGCGTACGGGCAAGAGCCGCAGATCCAAAATGCGGTGACCGTGTCGCCGATTCAGGCGAAGGTGCTTGCGCAAGTGGAAGCGTCAGTGCGCACAGAGGTAGCTGCCAAGCCTGCGTTCGATGAAAGTTTGTGGGCCAAGATGGCGGCGCAGACGTCGGTGCCGGTCGAGCCACCGTTGGAGGAGTATGAGTCGCGGTCGAATACCGCGGCGCAGATGATTGCGGCCGCTGCGGAAGCGGCGCAGGAATATTCGCAGAGGGGTTCGGGGTTTCCGTTTGTGGCGCAAGGAGAGAGTCAGGCAACAGGCGTGAAGACCGCGCCGGCGAAAGTTGAAACGCCCGCGATTGTGGAAAGCGCGCCTGCGGTGGGATATGCGGAGGTAGTGCCGTCACCGCGTGAAGTTCCGCATGTGTTTAAGGCGGACGGTGAGGAAAAGGCGAGCGAAAAGGATGAGAAGAACGAGGCGCCAGTAGCGAGCGCGAGTGCAGCGGTGGTGGAAGCGCCGGCAGTAGAGGCGGCGCCAGTTGCGGTGGTTGATTCAGCAACGAAGACAGATGGTCAGGCGACGCGTGCTGAGGTGCTGGCGGCGCAGGAAGTTGAAGCGCAGCAGGCTGTGCAAGCCGCTATTCCGCCAAATGTCGACGAGATTGTGGCGCGGGTGTTGGAGCGCATCGCGCCGCAGCTTCAGGAATTGATTTCTAAGGGCGTTATAAAGCCGCTGGTGGAAGAAGCGATGCGGCAGCCCGAAACTCCGAAGAAGAAGTAAGGCGCGCCGGTTCCTGGCGCGAAATCCCGCAGAAACTTCTAAGGCAAAACCAACGGCGCGGCTCGATAGCGTCGAGGTTCCTAACCCACCCGCCAAACCGGCGGATGGGGCACCCGCGGACACTTCTAAGGCAAAAGCTGAGGACGTGGGTTAACATTCTTGGTGGAAATCCAAATACACATGAGCCACGAGATACCTAAAACGTATGAGGCCCCGGAAATTGAGGCGCGCTGGGCGAAGTATTGGTTTGACGAACAGCTATTTCGCGCGGACGTGAAAGACCCGCGGGCGATGTGGTCGATTGTGATCCCGCCGCCGAATGTGACCGGCTCGCTGCATATGGGTCACATGATGGACCACACGGAAATCGACATTCTGACGCGGTGGAACCGCATGTGCGGCAAAAACACGCTGTTTTTGCCGGGAATGGATCATGCGGGAATTTCGACGCAACTGGTGGTGGTGCGGCTGCTGGGCAAGGAAGGGATCGATTACCGGTCGCTGGGGCGCGAGGAATTTGAGAAGCGGGTGTGGAAGTGGAAGGAAGAGTCGGGAGGAATTATCGCCAAACAGATGGTGAGCATTGGCGATAGCTGCGATTGGTCGCGCGCGCGATTCACGCTGGATGCGGGGCTGTCGAAGGCGGTGCGCGAGGCGTTCGTTCGGCTGTACGAGGAAAACTTGATTTATCGCGGGCGCTACATGGTGAATTGGTGCCCGAATGACCGGACAGCGATCAGCGATCTGGAGACGGTGCACAAGGATCAGGTTGGGAAGCTGTGGCACATCCGATATCCGTTGATTGGTGCTGAGGGCAAAGCGACGGGCGAATTTATCGTGGTGGCGACGACGCGTCCGGAAACGATGCTGGGCGACACGGCGATCGCGGTGCATCCCGAAGATGAGCGCTACCAGAAATATGTCGGCAAGAATGTGCTGCTGCCGTTGGCGAATCGCGAGATTCCGATCATTGCCGATACCTATGTCGACCGAGAATTTGGAACGGGCGCGCTGAAGATTACGCCGGCGCACGACATTAATGATTTTGAAGTTGGGAAGCGGCACAAGCTGCCGACGATCGATGTGCTTATGGAAGACGGAAAGATGAGCGCAGCGGCGGGCGTTTATGCAGGGATGGACCGGTTCGCGGCGCGAAAGAAGATTGTTGAGGATTTGGAGGCCGCGGGGCTGATCGAGAAAATAACCGAGCACACGCACGCGATTGCGACGTGCGACCGATGCGGGACGGTGATTGAGCCGCGCATTTCCGAGCAGTGGTTTGTCAGCATGAAGCCACTGGCGGAGTCGGCGATCAAAGTAGTGGAAACGGGCGAGATTCAAGTTATCCCGGAGAATTGGAAGGCGGTTTATTTCGAGTGGATGCACAACATTCGGGACTGGTGCATCTCGCGGCAACTTTGGTGGGGGCATCGCATACCGGCGTGGTACTGCGGGGAGTGCGGAAAAGTTACGGTGACGCGCGAGAACGCAGTGAATTGCGCGTACTGCGGGTCGGACAAAATTAAGCAGGACCCGGATGTGCTGGATACGTGGTTCAGCTCGGGATTGTGGCCGTTTTCGACGCTGGGATGGCCGGAGAAAACGCCGGACCTGGAGAAATATTATCCGACGAGCACGCTGATCACGGGCCGCGACATTTTATTTTTCTGGGCGGCGCGAATGATCATGATGGGACTGAAATTTACTGGGCAAGTTCCCTTCCGGCAGCTTTACCTGCATTCGCTGGTGCTGAATGCAGAGGGTCAGAAGATGTCGAAGTCGAAGGGGACGGGGCTCGACCCGCTGGAATTGATTCCCAAGTATGGAACCGATGCGCTGCGATTTGCGCTGGCCAATATGGCGGCGCCGGGGTCCGACATTGTGCTGGGCGAGGACAAGCTGCTCAGCGCGCGGAATTTTGCGAACAAGATATGGAATGCGTCGAGATTTTTGTTTGTGAATTTGGATAAGGCGGAGGAGGCGGGGATCAAGATTGAGGAGGTTGCGGCGCCGGAGGTCCGCGAGGCGGCGCCGTACGGCGTGGGAGCGCCGGGCGGCGGTGATCCGAAGAGCGGCGGAGCAGCGGCCGCGAGTGGGGGAACGTTGCCATTGGTGAATCGGTGGATTTTTTCGCGGCTGGCGCAGGTGAGTGACGAGGTGAATCAGGGGCTGAAGGAATTTCGGTTCCACGAGGCAGCGCATGTTGCGTATCACTTTTTCTGGGGCGATTTTTGCGATTGGTACATTGAATGGATCAAGCCGGATTTGACGGTGGCGGATCGCAATGTGGCGATTCCGGCGTGGCGGAATTTATTTGCGGTGTTCGATGCGGCGCTAAGGCTGCTGCATCCGTTTATGCCGTTCATTACGGAGGAACTGTGGCACCGGTTGCCGCAGCTGGCGGAGGCAAAGTCGATCGCGCTGGAGGCGTTTCCCGTCGCGAAGGATAAGTGGCGAGACGAGGCCGCGGATGTGGATTTCGCGATGATTCGGGATTTAATTGGCGCGGCGCGAGAGGCGCGAGCGGAACTGAAGATGGACCCACGGAAGAAAGTGCCGGCGGCGATTTCGGCGGGAGACGCGCGGGTGGCTAAGATGTTCGAGGAGAATCAGGACGCACTGCTAAGGCTGGCGAATTTGTCGGAGTTGCGGATTGAGACGAGCGCGGGGGCGGGGGCAGAGGGGCATGGCGCGGGCCGAGCAAGGACGGAAGCGCGGGGCGTGGTGCGGTCGACGGCGCATTTTGATTTAAGGATTGAGTACGCGGCGGACTTTGATAAGGGCGCGGAATTGAAAAGGCTGCAGAAGGAAACGGACCGGCTGGAGAAGGATGTTCAGTCGAAAAAGGCGCGGCTGGGGGATAAGACGTTTATGGATCGCGCGCCGGAGCAGGTGAGGAAGCAGGTGGAAGCGACGTTGGCGGAGAGAGAGGCGGAGTTGGCGAAGCTGCAGGCGAGGATTGCAGAGTTGAGTTAGGTTTCATCACCACTGCAGATACACCTGAGGCAAAAACAAAAGCAAAGGCAATAGCAGATCCCTCACGCGCTCTTGCGTGCCGCCACGGCACGCAAGAAGCGGATTCGGGATGACACGCTCTTAAATTGTCGGAGAGTGTCAGGTTTACATCCGCAGGAACTTCTGGAGCGAAGGCAAAACCGGACGACGGTAGTTGTGGACCCCGGAACTTGCGTGCAAATCCCCACGGGCAAAACCGGCCCATGGGGCACCCAAACCCGCAGAGACTTCAAAAGCAAAATAAGTGCAACGGCGCTCCACGTAGTTGTGGACTCCGAGGATGAGGGGTAAATCCCCACATGGGCGCGCCCTACGGCGCGCAATCGCCATGTGGGGCACCCAGAGAAAAGTCGGAAGCTTGCCGGGGGGCGGGAGGGTCGAGTACAGTTGCAGGCCCCCGATGGCTACTCCGGCACCAATGCGCATACCAGCCGCGAAGGCGTCTACCAGACAATCCAAGACTGCGAAAGCGATGTCCGGGCTGACGGACAGCCGGATTGACGCGTTGCTGAGTTTGCTTTCTGAAAATTCGACGATTGTGATCAGCGGGGCGAAGATTGCGCGGGAAATTCACGTGTCGCGGGGGACGGTGTGGCGGTGGGTGCAGAAGCTGCGGGCGCTAGGAGTGGAAATCAGCGGGCATCCGCGCACCGGGTATCACATCGACCGAATTCCGGATGTGCTGGCGCCGAAGCTGGTGAGCCGGCGTTTGCTGAACACGCAATTTTGGAAGCACATTTACCATTTCTTTAAAGTGGAATCGACGAACGACGTGGCCATGTTGCTCGGGGACAAGGGCGAGCCGCACGGCGCGGTAGTGCTGGCGGAAGAGCAGAGTTCGGGACGCGGGCGGGCAGGGCGGTCGTGGGTATCGGAGCGGTCGGCGGGAATTTATTGCTCGATTCTGCTGCGGCCGGATATTTCGCCGGCGCACGCTTCCCTGCTGACTTTGCTGGCGGGCCTGGCGGCGCGAGATGCGGTGATGGATGAGATTGAAAGTCCGCCGGATATTCGCTGGCCGAACGATTTATTGGTTGGCGGTAAGAAATTTTGCGGGATATTGACGGAGATGCGCGCGGAAACGGACCGGGTGCGCTACGCAGTGGTGGGAATCGGCATCAATGTCAATCAGACCAAGATGCCCGCGTCGATCGCGTCGATTGCGACGTCGCTGCGGATGGTTTCAGGACGTACGCATTCACGAACGGACATTTTGGTCCGATTGCTGCGGCACATAAACCGCTACTACAATTTATTCCTGGCGAATGGCTCACAGCCTTTGCTCAAGCGCTTCGCGGAAGTTTCGAGTTATTTTCAGGGCAAGCGAGTGAAGATTCGCACGGCGACGCGCACGTTTGAAGGCGTGACCTCGGGACTTGAGCCGAGCGGGATTTTGCGCGTGATTCGGGACGATGGCGAAACGGAATTGGTGCTGTCCGGCGACGTGACGGAGATCTGATCGATGCTGCTGACCATGGATGTGGGGAATACGAACACGGTGCTGGGAGTGTTTCGCGGGGAGACGCTGGTGGCGAACTGGCGGCTGACCACGGCGCGCGATCAGACCATCGATGAGTACGGAATTTTGGCGCGGGATTTATTTACGCTGGCGTCGCTCGATTCGAGCGCGATCGACGGGGTGATTATCAGCTCGGTGGTGCCGCAGCTGAATTGGACGCTGGCGGGAATGGCCGAGCGGTATTTCCATTTGAAGGCGCTTTTTGTCGAGCCCGGTGTGAAGACGGGGATGGCGATTCACTATGACAATCCGCTGGAAGTGGGCGCGGACCGCATCGTGAACAGTGTGGCGGCATATCACAAGTATGGCGGGCCGTGCATTGCGGTGGATTTTGGGACGGCGATCAATTTTGATGCAGTGTCGGAAAATGGGGAGTATTTGGGCGGGGTGCTTTGTCCGGGGATTGGGATTTCGGCGGATGCGCTCTTTAGCCGGGCCGCGCGATTGTTTCGAGTGGAAATCAAAGACCCGGGAAAAGTGATTGGCACGAATACCGCGTCGTCGATGCAGTCGGGGCTGTATTACGGGTCGGTGGATTTGGTGGATGGAATATTGACGCGCATGAAAGCGGTGCTGGGCGAGAAAACGAAGGTGATTGCGACGGGCGGGCAGGCCAGGTTGATTGGAGAGGGATCGAAGCATATTGAAACGGTGGACGAATTTTTGACGCTGGAAGGGCTGCGAATTATTTGGGAACGAAACGCGACGGCTAAGCCGGGCGTCGCGAAACCTCAGGCTTCAGGAACGCAGGAAGCGAGCAAGGCGTCGGCCGCGCCGCCTGCTGGCGCAGGAAACTCCATGTCCAAGCCCGCTGCCGCGGGCAAACCAGCCTCCGCGACTCGAAAGAGCCGGTAAGACTCCGCGGGGATGGAAGAGTTCAACTACTTCAATTACTTCACTGAAATTGAGGAGTATTTCTGGCGCAAGAGGGGCGCGCATCTACTGGTGTCGCCGCTGGACTGGGCGATTGTGGAGACGTGGCAGAAGTCGGGGATACCGCTGAACGCGGTGTTGAAGGGGATCGACAGGGCGTTTGAGAGTTATGCGAGGTCGAAGAGGGCGGCGGGAGGAAGGGCGCTGAAGAGTTTGGCGTATTGCGTGGATGCGGTGCTGGACGCGGCGGCGGAAGCGCAGGAGGCGGCGGCGGGGGCGGGGCCAGAGGTGGATGGAGGGGGGAGTGTGGGGAGTGTGGGGGCGGGAGGGGGGAGGGGCGTGGGGGTGGCGCGGGCGAAGAGGGCGGTAAGCGAGCCATTCTCGCGGGACGAATTGCGGAAGTACTTACGTAGAAATACGGAGAAGTTGAAGGCGGCGGAGGAGAAGCAGGCGGGCGCGGGCGGGAATGCGGCGCTGGCGGGGCGATTTGGGGAGACGGCGAGGCGGCTGGCGGAGTTCGAGAGGCTGGCCGAGGCGGAAAGGACACTCGACCTGGAGGATTTGGAGCGGCAGTTGACGATTCTCGAGGAGAAGATTACGCCGATGTTACATGCGGCGGCGAGCGAGGAAGTGTTGCTGGAGATTCGGCGGGATTTGGACCGGCAGCTTGCGCCGTACCGGCGCAAAATGTCGAATGAGCAGTTTGCGCAATTGGACCGGCAATATTTGCAGAAGCGATTGTTTGAGAGTTTTGGAGTGCCGCGGTTGAGCCTCTTTTATTTGATTTAATTCCCTGCCAGAACCCAACGGGCCAGGACCCACAGCGATCAAATGTTAGGGATCAAATGACCATGAACGTTTCGATTGAAAAATTAATTTATGGCGGGGATGGGCTGGCGCATCACGAGGGCGCGACGCTATTCGTGCCGTTTGTGCTCCCGGGAGAGAAAGTCGCGGCGGAGGCGGTGGAGAAGTCGAAGAAGTTTATGCGGTGCAGGCTCGAAGGGGTGCTGGAGGCGTCGGCGGAGCGCGTGGAGGCGCGATGCCCGCATTTTGGCACCTGCGGCGGATGCAATTACCAGCACATTCCCTACGTGGCGCAGCTTCAGTACAAGGCTGAGATTTTAAGGGAGACGCTGCGCCGGATCGGGAAGATCAACTGGACGGGCGAGATTGTGCAGCATTCGTTTGAGCCGTGGGAGTACAGGAATCGCGCGCAGTGGAAGGTGCGGGCGGTAGGCGACGCGGCGATGGATATTGGCTATTTTCAGGCGGGCTCGAATAATTTCATGCCGGCGTATAGCTGCCCGATTCTTTCGCCGGAACTTTTTGCGACGCTGAATTCGGTGCGGGAACTTTTGAAAGAGGGCTTGCTGCCGCCGACGCTGCGCGAAGTGGAAGTTTTCGCGGCGGGGCCTGAGTCGTTGCTGATGGCGCTGAATTTTTCGAAGTTCCCTTCCAACCGGCCACAGCTTCGCGAGGCGATTTTTGCGCGGGTGCGCGGCCTCGCCAGTGCGTTGATCCAGGATGAGTGGCAACAGCGGATGGAGCTGTTTGGGCCGGGGTCGGTGAGCTACTCGGCGGCGGGATTTCAGTATCGGGTGAGCCACCTTTCGTTTTTTCAGGTGAACCGGTTCGCGATTGAGGAAATGTGCGGGACGGTGGCGGAGTTGGCAGGAGAAGGCGCGCTGGCTGTAGATCTGTTTTGCGGAGTGGGGCTGTTTTCGCTGCCGTTGGCGCGGAAGTTCGATCAGGTAATAGCAGTGGAGTCGAATCCGACGGCAGTGCGGGATTTACAGTTTAACGCTGCCCTGGGGACGCCGGGGCTGCGCGGAAAAATTGAGAGCCGCGAAGCGGACGCGGAGGCGTTTTTGAAGGGGTTTCGAGGGCGAGCGGATTGCGTGGTAGTTGATCCGCCACGTGCGGGGCTGGAGCCGGAGGCGGCGGCGCGGCTTCTGAAGGCGAAACCGAGGCGGATTGTGTATGTGTCGTGCGATCCGGCGACGCTGGCGCGGGATTTAGCGATTTTGGGCTCCGTATATTCCCTATCCGTACTTCACGCATTCGATCTATTTCCTCAGACATTTCATCTCGAAACGATTGCGGGCCTAGTGAAATGTGAATGAGAGCGCCGGCGCTATGGATGGCAACCGCCTTTGCCATCGGCGCCGGCTTTTCTTCTCTTAAGACGTCCTCTGTTTTCTTTCAGTCGAATTCCTACCTACTGGTTGCTTCCCTTTTGTTGCTGTGCGCGCTGGCGGTGGTGCGTTTGCGCGTGAGGGGAAGTGTGTGGGTGGCGTGGGTGATCGCGATGGGGGTGTTTGTGGCGTTGGGTGGGGCGGCGGCGAGGCTGGAAAAAGAAGGGGAGGCAGCGAGTGGCGTGGCGCGGATGGCGGCGCGGGGAGAGTTGCCGCTGGATGAGCCGCTGCGGTGGCGGGGGGTGTTGCGCGATGAGCCGGCGGCGGTGCCGGATGGGATTCGATATGAGCTTGCGCTGGAGAGTGTGCAGATTGGCGAGCAGCAAGTGGCGGTGCGCGGCGGATTGCGGGTGAACTATTTCCCGAAGCCGGAGGCCGGTGAAGCGCCGCCCGTGGTCCGCGTGGGGGACGAGGTAGAGGCGTTGGTGCATGCGCATGTGCCGCGGAATTTCATGGATGAGGGCGCGTTCGATTTTCGGGGGTCGCTGGCGCGGCAAGGAATCGATTTGATTGGGAATTTGAGGACGGCGGAGTTGATGACGCGTGTGGCGGGGGACGCGGCAGCGCGGCGCGGAAGCTTGGGCGGTTGGGTCTCGTCGGCGGGGATTCGGCTGGCGCGATTGAGAAGCGCGTTGCTGGAGCGAGTGGATTCGCTATTTGCGAATGCGCCGGATGAGCGAGCGATTCTGCGAGCGATGCTGCTAGGAGACAAAACGTTCGTCGATTCGAATACGGCCGCGGATTTTCAGAAGGTGGGCGCGTTTCACGTGCTGGTGGTGGCGGGGCTGCATGTGGGGGCGATTTGCGCGCTGCTCCTGTGGGCGGGGCGGCGGGTGCGAGCGCCATTTTTTGTGACGATTGTGGTGACCGCAGGAGCGTTACTGGCGTACGCGGCGATTGTGCAGGACCGGCCGCCGGTGATGCGGGCGACGCTGACGGCAATTATTTATTTGGCGGCGCGGCCGTTTTTCAGGCGAGTGGATTTGGTGAATACCGTATCGCTGGCGGCGCTGTTGATTTTGCTGTTTCGGCCATCGGAGTGGAGCGATCCGAGTTTTTTGCTGTCATTTTTGGCAGCGGGAACGATCGCGGGATTGGCGGTGCCGTTGATTGGGCGACTTATTGAGCCGGTGCGGACGGGACTGGAGCATTTGGGAGACGTGACGAGGGATTTGAGCCATTCGGCGCGCGTGGCAGAGATGCGGGTGGATATACGGGCGGCGGCATGGTGGGTGGCGCATCGAGTGCCGGCGTTTGTGGGGCGGCGAGCGACGGAACTGATCGGGCGCCCGCTGGATTGGGGGCTGCGGCTGGGTGAGCTGCTGGTGATTTCGATTGTGTTGCAGTTGGGGATGCTGGGGCTGCTGGTGGCGCAATTTCATCGAGTGAGTTTGACGGCGCCGGTGAGCAATGTGCCGGCAGTGATGTTGACGGGCGTGATTGTGCCGCTGGGGTTTGTGGCGCTGGGAGTGAGTTTTGTGTGGGCGCGGCTGGCGGGGTGGTTGGCGGGCCTGTTGGGCGTGATGGCGCGGGTCTTGGTGTGGTGCGTGCATTGGTTCGCGACCGTGCCGAGGCTGTCGTATCGAGAGCCGGGACCGCCGGTGTGGTTATTGGTGGTGTCGGTGGGAGCGTTGGTGGTGCTGGCGGGGATGAGCAGAGGGGCGGTGGCGAGGCGGAATATACGGCGAAGTGTGGGCTTGGGGGCGCGGCGAAGTTTTTCGGGGCGGTGGGAAATTTGCGCGGCGGCTGCATTTGTGGTGGCGACGCTGGTGATCGCGACGCATCCGTTCGCGCCACGAATTCAAAAATCTAAATTTGAATTGACGGTGTTGGACGTTGGGCAGGGCGATTCCCTTTTCGCGGCGTTTCCCAATGGCGAGATGATGTTGATTGATGGAGGGGGCGAATCGGGGTCGGCGTACATCGACGGGAAAATTCGCGGGAACAACGTGGGGGAGGAAGTGGTGGCGCCGTATCTGTGGTCGCGAGGGGTGAAGAAAATCGATGTGATGGTGCTGACGCACGCGCATCACGATCATTTGGATGGGCTGCACGCGATTTTGGACGATTTTCGAGTTGCGGAATTATGGGTGGGGCTGGACGTGAAGGAGAGGGCGTACCGGGATTTGATCGCGCACGTCGGAAAGAGTGGGGACGCGAGTGGTTCACCGGCAGGATGCGGAGAATTTTGATTTTGGCTCGGCGCGAGATGGGATTTTGTGGCCGATGGATGGGCACATGGTGGCGGCGGCAACGAATAACGATTCGCTGGTGATGCGAGTGAGCGATGGAAAGTTTAATTTTATGTTACCGGGTGATGCGGAACAGAAGGTGGAGAAGGAGTTGGTGGAGAGCGGGCAAATTTTGAAGGCGGATTTTTTAAAGGTGCCGCATCACGGAAGCAAGACGTCGTCGACGGAGGAATTCTTGGATGCGGTGGCGCCGCAGGTGGCGGTCGCGTCAGTGGGCGCGGGTAATTCTTTTGGGCACCCGGCAGCGGTGGTTGTGGAGAGGTACAGGGAGCATGGGATCCGACTGTTGAGGACGGATCAGGATGGCGCGGTGACGGCGGTGACGGACGGGGAGAGGATGGAGATTAGTACATATAGGGAGAGGCATTTGACAAGGCAGACGAATTAGAAAAACCAAAGGAAATTCCTACGTTCGGCAGGAACACTAACGGTCATTTTGTTGAGGTTTGGCGGGATTTAATTGCAGCAATAGCATCGGCGGCTAGTGCTCTCACGCCATGTGGTTTTTGATCGGGATCGGTCTGGGCGATGTCGGCTAGCTCGGGAAGCATTGACGCGTCCCCGCGTTCCTTAATAGCACTGACGGTAATTAATCTGATGCCGGTATGTTTATCGTGAAGAAAGTTGTGAAGCGCTTCGCGTGCCTTTTGTTCTTCGCCAGAGTCCAACTGATTGTTTGCCAATGCTTCAACAAGGATGTAAGACACTTTGTCTCGTTGGATCATCTCCTCGCTATTGGCCAGTTTGAGCACGCAAGGCATCGCGGTTCTAGCATGCGTGGCGATTACCTGCGCAAGGCGAGACCAAGGGTTGCAACTTTCGTGGACGACAATGCACGCCTCTACTGAACTGTCCCAATCAATAAAAGGGTTGGCGAGGTCATCGAGATCGGATAGATATTGGACATAGCCATCCCAATAAGCGTCACGATCACCATCACTCCCATTGGCCTCTTCGGGGACAGTCTCGGGTTTCTTATTTTCTCGATCGACCAACTCAATCAATGCACGCTGGACTATGGGTTGTTTCAACGCATCTGGTTCGGAACCCAGTTCTTCGACGGCCTTAACCCGAACAGAGAGGTTGTCTGAGGCTCAATTGGGATAGAAGACGGTCGACATCCGGCGCTGGATGGTTCTGCGGGGGAGCGATGATCGCAAAGCAGAATACGGTCGATTATTATTTGTGTAAGCATACGCGAGAGCTAGACAGGTGTTAATATCGAGTTTACCTCGCCCACACGCTGAAACCGGCGTATGGGGCACCCGCAGACACTTCAAAGGCAACACCCAAAACAAAGGCAATAGCAGATCCCTCGCTCTTGTGCACGCCAGTTCATATGAGACGAAACTCGCGGTTCGTCTGCGCGTCCCGTCGGACGCGCCAAAGCACGCACAAGAAGCGGATTTGATTTCATAACGGAGTCGGCTCCTTAGACCCCGGGTAGACTTGGAAGTGATAAGCGACCAAGAGCCCGGAGGAAGGAGCCGAGATGAAGATTATAGGCTGTGATTTCCATCCGAGCTATCAGCGTATCGAAGTGCGAGATCAAGAGACGGGAGAAGTGAGCGAGCACTCGCTGGGACACGAACGAAAGGAGGAAGTGCGGTCGTTTTATGCGGGGCTGTCTGGGCCGGTGCGGGTGGGGATGGAAGCCGGCGGGCACTCGCAGTGGTTCGAGCGGATGCTTGGTGAGTTGGGACATGAAGTGTGGATCGGAGACGCGGGGAAGATTCGCACGCAGGCCACCCGGCGGCAGAAGACGGACCGGCGAGACGCGCATCTTTTGGCCGAGTTGTTGGAAGGTGGGGAGCAGAGTTTTCCGCGGATCTGGGTGCCCAGTGCCGAAGAGCGGGATGCGCGGCAACTGCTGTTGCATCGAGCCAAGCTGGTGCGGCTGAGAGTGCAGGTGCAGAACCAGCTGCAGGCGCTGGCGCTGAATCAGGGATTGCAGCGCAAGAAGAAGTTGTGGAGTCGGGAAGGGCGCCGGGAGCTGGAAGGGTTGGTCTTGCTGCCCTGGGCCAGCCGGCGGCGACAGGAACTGCTCGAGTGGTACGACCGGTTGAAAGGTTCGATCGAGGAACTGGACCGGGAAGTGCGCGAGCAGGCTTTCGGACGAGCCGAGGCGCGACGCTTGATGACGCATCCGGGAGTTGGGCCGGTGACCGCACTGGCTTACGTGTTGAGCGTTGGGGATGTGCGACGCTTTGCGCGAGGACGGAACGTGGCCAGCTATTTCGGTCTGATTCCGAGTGAGTACAGCAGCGGAGAGCGACAGCGGCTGGGGCACATCAGCAAGCAGGGCAGTTCGTTTGTGCGTGGATTATTGGTGGAAGCGGCGCAGAGCGCGGTGCGAGGTGAGCCGCGACTGAAGCGCGAGTATCAACGATTAGCCCAGCGGCGGTGCCGGGCCTTGGCCAAGGTGGCCGTGGCCCGGAAGCTGGCGGTGAGGTTGTACTGGATGCTGCGCACGGAAGTGGACTACGCGCAGTTCATCCAGGGTTCGATGCGAGGTTCGCATGCAGGACAGCCCGAGTCATTCCGTGGTCGAAGTTGATGGACCGAAGATTTGAGTGGGCATCCTGCCTCCCTTAAGAGCAAGGGAGATCGAAGCAGTAATCATGGTCGCGCGAGGTTGGCGACGATCGAATAGATGGTTGGTGGAACCCCAGTGTTCCATCGAGTGATTCTGAAGCGGGCCTTGGTCGCATGGTAGATGGGCGGTTGGATTCGAAAAAAGAACGAAAAACGCTTTGAGGAAAAGCGTAAGGCACCACTCTGTCTTGACAAAGCCGACTCCGTTATAGACGGGATGACACGCAGGGGGATTTGAGGAAAGTGATAAGTCCGAGCACGCGCGGAAACCTGTGAGAGAAACTGCAAAACCGGAGTCGTAGTGATCGACCCCGAGTTTGGATGTAAATCCCCACGGGCAAAACCGGCGCATGGGGCACCCAAAACCGGCAGAAATTCAAAAGCAAAACAGTTGCGCGACGCGCTTCGTGAAAGAGGAGATTGATGAGTTGGACCACCTGCGTTCTAAACCAGCGCGCGATGCGGCGCGCAAGAACGCAGGCGGGGCACCCGCAGAAACTTCAAAAGCAAAAGCGGAGCGAGTTTTGCTAGGGTTTTTTCTTTTCTTGGGCGCGGGCTTGGTCGACTTCTGCTTTGGTGAGGTGAGCTTCGATTAAGCGGCGGGCTGTCTCGGCTTGGGATTCGAGGACCTGAATTTCGACGCCGTGAGTTCCCTCGGGATTCTCGCGCATGGGAAACGGATCGACGGAAGTTGCGGCGGGCGAGTCGATTCCAGCGCTGGCGAGCAGGCCGCGAATCACCATTGCCTCGGCAGTTGTGCCAGCAATATGAATGACCACAGTTTTCTCATTATTTTCGTGGTGCTTCATGATGAACCTGTCCCCCCGTACTATTGATGCACACTTTTTGCGCATCCATACTAATTGAACTCGGGGCACCGGGCCAAATGATCGATTCGGATACTCTGGAACCTACGCAGGACCAAATCGACGACGAGAGCAGACGGATGCGCCGTTTGCGTATTTTGGTTTATTTGGCACTGGATACGATTGCTTCGGGAAGTTTGTCGCCTGAAGAGGCCGCAGGAATGGCGGCGGCGACGCGCAAACTGGCGCTCGATATGTTTCCGGGCAAAGAGAAAGCGTTTGATTTGTTGTACCGTCCGAAATTTCAGAGAGTGATGCACGAAGTTTATAGGTTGCAGTAAGCACAGCGAGCCTTCGCTGCGTTTTGAGTTTCCTACCTGCAGACACTTCTAAAACAAAAGCAAAGGGAATAGCAGATCCCTCACGCGCTCTTGTGCGACGACACGTCGCGCAAGAAGCGGATTCGGGATGACACGCAGGGGGATTTGAGCAAAGTGATAAGTGTGAATACGCGCGCGAACCGTCTAGGGCAAAGACCAACGGCGGGCGAAGGTAGCGTCGAGGTTTCCTCGCCCACGCGCAAAAACGGCGCGCGGGGCACCCGCAGAATAGCCGGGCGCAGGAGTCCACGCAGAAGGCGCGTGTGAACAATTGCGATGAACGAAAAGGCAGAAGCAGAATAAGGTTCTGGCTTGATTAATTGGCATGTCGGAGTTAGTGTTCGCCTCGGAGAGAAACACCCAAGTTCTAAAACCTGCCGGTTTCGAAGTAACCAACAAGTTATTCAGCAAGAAATCAAACAAAAACCAAACCCAAGCCAATAAACGTGAAAGGAGAACCCATGGAAGCTACAACGCCAAGTACGTTCGTGAAAAAATCGGTTACGTGGTCGATCATTCTGAGTGCGGTAATGATTGTGGCCGGAATGGTGGCGATCGCTTCGCCGCTGGCCGCGGGAATTGCGGTGAATCTGTTTGTGGGCTGGCTGCTGGTGTTCAGCGGATGCATGCATCTTGCGTTTGCGTGGTACCGGCGGGGCGCCGGCGGGTTCATCTGGGAGCTGCTGGTGGGGATCCTTTACATCGTTATCGGAGCGTACCTGCTGACGCAGCCAGTGGCTGGGCTGGCGTCGCTGACCATTGCGCTAGCGATTTATCTTTTTATGGAAGCGATTTTGGAGTTTGTGATGGGAATCACGCTGCGACCGGTGCGCGGATCGGGCTGGCTGCTGTTTGACGGAGTGGTGACGCTGATCCTGGCGGTGATGATTTGGAGGACGTGGCCATCCAGCACAGGGTGGGTGATTGGCACGCTGGTGGGGATCAGCATGCTGTTTAGCGGGGCTTCGCGGTTGGCGATTTCGCTGGCGGTAAGAAGGGCCACGAGCTAAGAAAAATTAGACGAAGCGAGGGTTGGCGCAAGAACCCCACACGCGTCAGTTTGTATGAGCGTCATGTCGGATGCGTGTGGGGAACCGCAGAAACTTCAAGAACAAAAGCAAAGGCAATAGCAGATTCCTTACGCGCTCTTGTGCGCGCCAGTTCATATAGGACGAACCTTGCGGTTCGTCTGCGCGTCCTATCGGGCGCGCCAAAGCGCGCACAAGAAGCGGATTTGGGATGACACGCGCGAGGATTTGAGGAGAGTGATAAGTCTGAGTACGCGCGAATTTCTGAGCTAACCGCAAACCTCCACGTAGCGAAAGACCCCGAAGCTTGAGTGTAAATCCCCACGGGCGTCTAAAGACCAGCGCGCCTAAGGGGCGCGCAGACGCCCATGGGGCACCCAAAGACCGCAGAAACTTCCAAAACAACTGCAAACCGGATTAGTGGCCCCACGTACGAAGTTTCATTCGGAGCCAAACTAAAAATAAAGCGCCGAGGACGCCGAGGGCGGCTTGGTATTCGCGGTTGCGGCGGTATTGCGCGAAGGAAAAGCCGGCGGGGGCGGAGGTGTCGGTAGAGGTGGAGGAAGAGCGGGGCGGGCGAGGGAAAAAGAGGGGGACGCGGGCGGCGTAGGCGGTGAAGGCGTCGCCGTATCGTTCGCGCAGCTCGGATTCTTCGTTGCGCATGACGGCGGGATAAAAGGCACAGAAGTAGGCGATGAGGACGAGGGCACTCCACCAGGAATTCCCGGCGACGGCGAAGCCGGCGGCCATGATGGCGCTGCCGAGATAGAGAGGATTGCGGGTCCAGGCGTAGGGGCCGGTGGTGGTGAGGGATTGGATTTTGCGGAGGTGTCCGGCGGCGGAGGCGCGGACGGCGAGGCCGATGATGGCGATGGTGGCGCCGATGAGAATGGAGCGGTAGGAGGGGCGAGCGAGCCACCAGTAGAGGATGGCGAGCGGGTAGCCTGCGCGAACGCGCCAGCGTGTAACGAAGCGGGGCATTCGCTAGGTGTGCTCCAAGAGAGGCTCCAACATTTCGATGGCAGCGGCGCTGACTTCGGGGACGGTGATGCGAAGCATAGCCGGGGAGTAGGAGTCGCCGCGCTTGTAGGTAGTTTCGTGTGGCTCCGCTTTGCGCAGGACGCGCGCGTGTGAGCCCCAAGGGCCGTTGCGCGCGGGGTCGGTGGGGCCGAAGAGAGCGAGAGCGGGAGCACCGAGGGCGGCGGCGAGATGGAGCGGGCCGGTGTCGGCGGCGATGACGAGCGCGGCGCGGCGGAGGAGGGCGATGAGTTGAGGGATGGTCATTTGGAGGGGGATGGGTGCGGGGTCGCGGACCCCCAAGCTTGACGGATACCCCCCCACATGGGAACTCGCCATGTGGGGCACCCTGGCTGAGGTGACAACTTCGTTCGCGAGGGCTTCTTCGCCGGGGCCGAAATTTAAAATGGCGCGCAGGCCGGTGCGGCGTGCGATTTGGGCGTGCAGTTCGCCGTAGCGTTCGGCGGGCCAACATTTGGAGCGCCAGCCGCCGCCGGGACTGATCACGAAGAATTTGTCGAGGGAGTGCTTTTTCAATTCGTTGGCGACCCAGTCGTCGGCTTCGGCTGAGATGGGGAAATTGAAGCGGGGCGTTGCCAGGGCGTCGTTGGTGGCGCCGGCTGCACGGGCCAGGTCGAGATTGTGGTCGATTTTGTGGAGGCCGGCAGGGTGAATTTTTTTGTTGTAGAGCAGGCTGGCCGGAGATTCGCGGGAATATTTCCAGTCGAAGCCGAGGATTTGTTTGGCGCCGGAGAGGCGGGCGAGGAGCGCGGATTTGTAGAGGGATTGGAAATCGAGGGCGGCGGTGTAGCCGGCGACGCGGAGGCGGCCGCCGATGTTGAGAATATCGGCGAATTTGCGAGTGTCGATGGGGATTACTTCGTTGAGGTCGGTGTTGCCTTGAAGGAGGGCGGACCATTTGCGGTCGACGAGCCAGTCGATGGGAGCGCCCGGGAAGGAGTCGGCGAGGGCGGCGGAGGCGGGAAGAGTGTGGACGATGTCGCCCATGGAGCCGAGGCGGACAATGAGGAAGCGCTGGGAGGGCATGCGCGGTTAGCGCTCCGGGGGTGGCTCGCGTGCGGGCTTTATCGCGCGCCTTGTCACGGACTAGCAGAAATGAGGTCGCGGGTGGAGTGGTCTTTGGGGTCGCCGACGATGGCGATGCGGATGCCGAGTTTTTTGGAAGTTTCGCGCTCGGGAACGTTTGATTCGGTGTAGTCGGTACCTTTGGCGTGGACGTTGGGGCGGAGAGCATGGAGGAGATTTTCGACGTTGGGCTCATCGAAGATGGTGACGTAGTCGACGGCGCGGAGGGCGGCAACGAGAGTGGCGCGGGATGATTCGGGGAGGATGGGGCGGCCGGGGCCTTTCAGGGGCGTGACGCTGGAGTCGGAATTTACGGCGACGACGAGAATGTCGGCTTCCTTTTTGGCGCTTTCGAGATAGCGGACGTGGCCGACGTGAAGGATGTCGAAGACGCCGTTGGCGAGGACGACGGATTGGCCGCGGGCGCGGTGGTCTTTCAATTTTTCGATCATGGCCTCGCGGGTGAGGATTTTAGTTGAAGTGTTCATGAAAATTTAAGGAACGCAGCGATGTACACGCGACGGCGCATCAGGAGGTGGAAATGGCGGCGCGCATGGCGGATTCGATTTCGGCGCGCGAGACGGTGGCGGTGCCGTGTTTCATGACCACCACGCCGCCGGCAAAACTGGCGATGTGGGCGGCTTCGAAATAGGACGCGCCGACAGAGAGAGCGACGGTGAAGGCGGCGATGACGGTGTCGCCGGCACCAGTAACGTCGCGGGCGTGTTCGGAGCCGTAGATGGGAATTTGCTGCGGCGGATCTTCGGCGTCGAAGAGGATCATGCCGTGGCGGCCACGAGTGACCAGGAGGGCTTTGAGGCGCATTTCTTCGAGGAGGCGCGCGCCGAGCTTTTCGAGACCGGCTTCGTCCGGGCCGATTTGCTGATGGTAGATGGCTTCGACTTCGGCTTCATTGGGAGTGGCGGCGGTGATGTCGGCGCGGCGGAAATGTAGAAGGCCATAGCGGGAATCAAGAGTGGCGATTTTTTGGCCTTTGAGGGCTTCGACAGTGTCGGCAGACGCGGCGCCGAAGCCGTAGTCGGAGATGAGGAGGGCGGCGGACTGGCGAGCGCGGTCGCGGATGCGTTTGGCGAGGGCGGATTTGGTTTTTGGCGGGAGCGGATTTTGGGGCTCGCGGTCGACGCGGAGTACTTGCTGCGTGGTGGTGTGAGCCCAGCCGGCGAGGAAGCGCGTTTTGGTAGGAGTGGTCCAGCCTTTGACGACTTCGATGCCGGAAAAGTCGATTTCGCGAGCTTTGAAATATTCGAGGAGCACGCGGCCCGATTCATCGTCGCCAACCGCGCCAACGGGAAGCGCTTCGGCGCCGAGCGAGGCGACGTTGTTGATGGCATTGGCGCCGCCGCCGGGAAGGCCGGAAGTTTCGCGATGGCGGAGAATCAGGACGGGGGCTTCGCGCGAGACGCGGGAAATTTCGCCGGCGACGAATTCGTCGAGGACGAGGTCGGCGAGAATGGCAATTTTTTTGCCGCGAAATTCGGCGACGATTTCGAGAAGGTGAGAAATATCCACGGCGGGCGCGTGTCTTGCGGGCTTAGCGGGTTCTTGGCTCGGTTGAACGCGGCGGGACTTTTTCAAGGCTGGGCCTTTCTGGTTTTTCTGGTCGTTTTGGTCACCGGGGCTCCGTGCGGCTGATGCTTCAGGATCATTTTTACCGCTTCTTCAAGGTTTTTGACTACGTGATCTGGCTGGCGCTCCCACTTTTTGCGGTGCCATTGGTGTTCGCCGGCGCCGTAACCGGTGAGAACGAGAATGGTATAGCAGCCAACTTGCTGGCCCATGTGAATGTCGTCGAAACGGTCGCTGACGACAACTGAGCGGGCGAGGTCGAGGTGATGCTCATGGGCAGCTTTTTTTAGCATGCCAGGGAGAGGCTTGCGGCAATCGCATTGGTCGTCGCGGATGTGCGGGCAGTAGTAGAAGGCGTCGATGCGGGCGCCGGCGCGGGCGAGTTGCTGCTTGAGCGATTTGTGAATTTGGACGACCAGCGATTCGGGAAAGAAATCGCGAGCGATTCCAGATTGATTGGTGACCACGATGACGGGGAGGCCGGCGCTGATTGAGACGACGGATGGAGCGCGCGGAGTAGGGGAAAATTTCGAGGCGGCTGATGTGGTTGGCGTAGCCCTTTTCTTCGACGATGGTGCCGTCGCGATCGAGGAAGACGGCGGGGCGGAGCGCGTGTTGTGCGGAGGCGGTGGCGCGGGATTTCTTTTTTTGGTGGGCAGTGCGGCGGATTTTTTAGGCACGCGGCACCAAGGGAATTTGGCTGGCCCATTCGTTCACGGCGTTTTCGACGTCGGAAACTTGGATGCGAGTCATGCAGCGATGGTCGATGGGGCATTCGCGGAGGAAGCATGGACTGCAAGAAGGCGGCTTGCGGACGATGGTCTTGCGTTCGGTGACGGGCGAGGTGCCGTCGGGATCGGTGGGGCCAAAGATGGCCACGACGGGGAGTCCAGCGGCGGCGGCGACGTGCATGGCGCCGGAGTCGTTGCCGACGAAAATGTCGCAAGCGGCGAAGTGGGCGGCGAGGTCCTGCGGAGGCGTCTGGCCGACGAGATTGATGGGGCGGGTTTGCATGCGAGATTGAATTCGGGAGGCCACTTCCCTCTCCGAATGCGCGCCAAAAATTATCACATCGGCGTCGAATCGACGAACTAAACGGTCGGCGAGGGCGGCGAAGCGTTCGGTTGGCCAGCATTTGGCGGAGCCGTAAGAGGCGCCGGGCGCGAAGGCGATGCGCGGGGCGTTGGGTTTCGCGCCGGCTTCGAGCTGGAGCTGATTGGCGAGCTCGCGCGCGGCGGGATCGATGTGCAAGCGGATTTCGTCGACGGGCGGGAGCTGGTGAGCGAGCTGATATTGGAGTTGGTCGGCTGATTCGGTGAGCCAGCCAGCGCGATGGAGAAGCTCGAGGTAGTAATACGATTCGTGGGCGGGAATTTCGCCAGATTTGGGGACGGGGATCGCACGGGTGAGGAGGAGCGAGCGGCCATCGCGGGCGTAGCCGATGCGTTGGGGAATGCCGGCGCGCCACACGAGCCAGGCGGCGGAGAAAGCGTTTTGGAGGAGGATGGCGACGTCAAAGTGGAGTTCGCGGAGGCCTTTGATCGGGTCGGGGGCTTCTTCGAGTGGGAGGATGCGGTCAGCGAAGGGCTGATTTTCGTAAATGCCGGCGACGGCGCGGCGGGCAAGGATGGAAATTTCGGCTTGGGGCTCGCGGCAGCGGATCGCTTGGAGGGCGGGGATGGACATGATGGCGTCGCCGATCCAATTTGTGGCGCGGACGAGGATTTTCATGTGGTTTTAGCGGGTTGATTGCGGTGGTGGAGAGTTTTGTCAGCGGCTTGCCAGAATTGCGCGGCGTCATGGAGTTGGAGGGAGATGACGGCGCAGTAGAGGGGCAATTTTTGGAAATCGTGGGTGCCGAGATTGATCAGGTCTTTTTCGGTGCAGATGAGGGCGGTCGCTCCGGCTGTGGATGCTTCTTGTTCGATCGCGTGGAGGTCGGTGGCGGTGAAGTGGTGATGATCGCGGAATGTTTTTGAGCCGACGATGGGCACGCCCCATTCTCTCAGGTTCTCGAAGAAGGCGGATGGGTTGCCGATGGCGCAGAAGGCGAAGAATTTTGTGGAGTGGCGGGCGTCGTCGGGGAGGGGGTCGGAGGGAGTGAGGACGTGGTCAGACGCGGCGGGTGGAGGCGAGGCTGTCGAGAGTGATGGTGGCGTAGAAAATGGGCGCCGCAGTGTAGCGGCGGACGACGCCTTCGATGGCGGGAGCGTGTTTGGTGCGAGTGATGACGATGATGCCGGCGCGGCGAAGAGCGGATTTGGGTTCGCGGAGGCGGCCGGCGGGGAGCAGGAGGCCACCGCCGAAGGGGCTGAGCGCGTCGATGAGGACGATGTCGAGATCGCGGTGGAGGTAGAGGCTTTGGAAGCCGTCGTCGAGGATGAAAGTATCGAAGCCGGATTGGGAGAGCTTTTGCGCGGCGGCGGCGCGGTCTTTGGAGGCGGCGACGTGAAATTTGCCGGGGGGCTTCGATTCGGCGGCGAAGCGGGCGAGGCGGGAGGCGATGACCGCGGGCTCGTCTGCAGAAATGTTCGTTCGGGGATTGGCTTGGTGGCCGGATCGGATTGCATGAATCCGGCGTAGCCGCGGGTGAGGATGCCGACGCTGGCGCCATTTTGCATGAGATTGTGCGCAAGCCAGATGACCATGGGCGTTTTGCCAGTGCCGCCGACGGTGAGGTTGCCGACGCTGATGACGGTACCGGGCAATTTGCGGCGCGAGAAAATGCCGACCTTGTAGAGTCCGGCGCGGAGGCGCGCGACGGCTTCGTAGATGACGGCGAACGGAAAGAGTAAGGATCGCGCGAAGCTCATGAGCGGGCCCGTGGGCGCGCAAGGATGGATTCGATGCGCTGGAGGCAGCGTGCAGTGGCGCCGCGATTGCATTGGGCGAGATTTTTGGCTTTTTCGCCCATGCGTTGCGCGAGCGAATCGTCGCGAATCAAGAGTGATCCAGGCGTTAGCGAGGGCCGTGCTGTTGCGAACCTGAATGCCCGCGCCCTGCGAGGCGTATTGTGCGGCCATATCGCGGAAATTTTCCATGTGCGGGCCGAAGATGGGAGGCCGGGCGAACCAGCTGGGTTCCAGAATATTGTGGCCGCCGGAGGGGACGAGGGAGCCGCCGACGAAAGTGACGTCGGCAATGGAGTAGAGGCCGGCGAGCTCGCCGATGGAGTCGAGAAGAAGCACGTCGGCATTTTCGTCGAGGGGCGCTGTAGTGTCGATTTGGGAGCGGCGGGCGACGATCCAGCCATCTTGCTCGGCGAGGCGGGCGGCTTCGTCGAAATTGGCGGGTTTGCGAGGGGCGAGGAGAAGAAGGCTGCGGCGCCATTGACGCTGGACCACGTCGAAGGCGGCGAGGACGGATTCTTCCTCACCGGCAACGACGCTGCCGGCGACGACGATGGGCCAGCGTTCCTGCGATTTGATTTGGGCGGCGAGCCATTCGCCGAAGGGGCTGAGAGTGGCGGGCTCGGAGTCGTACTTCATGTTGCCGGCGACTTCGACGCAATCTTCGGGGGCGCTAATTTCGCGGAGGCGGGCAGCGTCGGCGTCGGATTGGGCGAGGTAGAGAGTGGCGGAGGAGAGGACGCGGTGGAAGAAAACGCTGAAGGCGTGGCGAGCGCGGCGGAGGCGCTTAAAGGATCTTTCGGAGATGCGGGCGTTGACGAAGACGACGGGAACGTTGCGGCGGCGAGCTTCGCGGAGGAAGTTGGGCCAAATTTCGGTCTCGACGATGATGACGAAGTCCGGGATTCAGGACGTTGAAAACTTTTTTGACAACGTGGGGAAAGTCGAAGGGAAAGTAGAAGAAGGCGTCGGCGGCGCGGCTGAGGCGTTCTTTGGCGATTTTTTGGCCGGTGTCGGTGGTGGTGGAGAGGAGGATGATTTTGTCAGGATGTTTGGCGCGGAGTTGAGCGGTGAGTGATTCGACGGCGAGGACTTCGCCAACGGAGACGGCGTGGATCCAGATTACGCCGGAATTTTGGCGGGCGAGGGCTCGCGAGATTTCGGCAGGGAGTTTACCGGCGCGTTCGCGGAGGCTGTGCCAGTATTTGCCTTGGCGCCAGCCGCGAATGGCGTAGTAGGGGCCGAGGAAGAGCATGCTGATGGCGAGGAGAATGTTGTAGAGGAGGTACACGAGTTTTTGTGTGCGTTGGAGCCGCTTCGTCGAAGCGCGGAGACGCGGATTCGCGTTGACTCGCGCAGGTCGCGAAGCAAAGCGGCTATTATAGTGGCGATTCGGCGGGAGTAGCGATGGTATGGGCGTGACGGAAAGTCGAATAACACCACTGCAAGTTCGAAGACTTGGCGCCACAGCGAATTTCATTGCGCATCCCACATTTCTAGGCAAACCACGGAAAGTCGCGATCGCGCCTACCACGCGCAAGAGACGAGGGCCGCAACGCGGGTTTCGAGGTGTGCATCGATAAAGTTACGGTGAAACTTTGAAACAAAATTTAAGGCGGTGGATGCGCTGAGTTGAGATGAGGGACTAGTAGTGGCTGCGGCGCGATTGGTTTGCTCGCGCTGGCGAGTGTCGCTGTGGCGCAATCGCAGGCGCCGCCGAAGCGAGTGGACCCCGCTTCCCTGCCCGCGCACGACCGACATGAGGGATTGCTGGTGGCGGCGGATTCCTGCCTGGACGCGGAGGAAGCGAAGCAAATTTTTGGGAAGAAGAATCCGTACGATGCGGGAATTCTGGCGGTGGACGTATATCTCCGAAATGAAACGCCGGAAGCGATGCGGCTGAATATGCGGACGATCCGGCTGGAAGTGGAGCCGCCGGGAGAAGAGAGCCAGAAGATCGAGTCGCTAAGCCCGGGGCAGGTGGCGACGCTGATTATTTATCCGCAAGGAAGCCCTGATCCGAGCATGAAGCGCAAATTCCCGACGGGAATTCCGATGCCGAGTCATGACAAGAAGGTGGAGAAGCTGGCGGAGGCGTTCAAGCCGCTGGCGTTGGACGTGGATGTGATTCCGCCGATGGGCACGGTGCATGGATATTTATTTTTCGATATGGCGCATGATTTTAAATTGGCCAGTTCGTCGCTGCTGTACATTCCGGATGTGCATGTCATTTCGGGGAATAAGGCGCTGATGTTTTATGAGGTGGCGTTGGCGCCGGCGGAGACGCCTGCAGAGAAGCCGGTGGAGAATCCGTAGGTTTCCCCATGAGGTGCAGCCGCAGAGAGTTTTGAAGAAGAGCAGATCCCTCACGCCGCCTCTTACGCGCCCCGTGGGCGCGCAACAGCCGGGATTCGGGATGACAAGTAAGTTCAAATAAGCCCATTGTTAAAATTTCTCGGGTGCGGGATTTTCCTCCAAATTTGAGAGTAAATTTGCCGGAGTGCGAGCACTCCGTTAGAATCGGACGCGTTCAAATTTTTAATTTTCTGCTCTGAAAACTACCGCTGGTGAAGTGGACCGCATGGGTTTGCTCGATCAACTGAACAAAAAGCAGCGAGAAGCTGTGATGGCGACGGAAGGGCCGCTATTGGTGTTGGCCGGCGCGGGCACGGGAAAGACGCGGGTGATCACGTATCGCGCGGCTTATCTGATTGAGAAGGGCGTGGCGCCGGAAAAGATTTTGTGCGTGACGTTTACGAACAAGGCGGCGGAGCAGATGAAGCAGCGAATTAATGCGCTGCTGATGAGCATCGGGCGAACGGCGCTGGATATGACGGTGTCGACGTTTCATTCGTTTGGCGCGCGGCTGCTGAGGCGGGAGGCGCCGAGGCTGGGTTTGCCGCGGGACTTTGCGATTTACGACGACGACGATCAGACCGGCGCAGTGAAGATGGCGCTGCAGCAATTGGGACTAGCCGAGCGCGAGTTTCCGCCGCGAACGATGCGGGACCGGATCAGCAACGCGAAAAATCACGGGATTACGCCGACGGAGATGATCGCGGACGCGGACGACACGTTTACCAAGACGACCGCGACAGTGTTTGAGACGTACGAGGCGATCTTAAAGCGCGCGGGGGCGCTCGATTTCGACGATTTGCTGCTGCGGTCACTGGAATTGCTGAGGGATCATCCCGAGGCGCGGAAAAAGTGGAGCGAGCAGGTATCAGTACATCCAGGTGGATGAATTTCAGGACACCAACGCGACCCAGGAAGAGTTCATAAGACTGTTGGCGGGGACGGAAAAGAATATTTGCGTGGTGGGAGACGAGGATCAGTCGATTTATAGCTGGCGCGGGGCGCGCGCGGGGAATTTGAAGAAGTTTACTGAGGATTTCGCGAACGTGAAGGTGGTGCGGCTGGAGGAGAATTACCGGTCGACGCAGACGATTTTGGATGCGGCGGCGGGAGTGGTGTCGAACAATCGCGCGCGGCTGGGCAAAACGCTGAAAGCGACCAAGGGCTCAGGCGCGAATGTGAGGTTTTTTGAGTCGCCTGATGCGGCGGGTGAGGCGGAATTTGTAACCGGGGAGATCGCTTCCCTAGTGCGGATGGAGCCGGACAAGCATATTGCGGTGTTGTATCGCACCACGGCGCAGTCGCGCGTGCTGGAAGAGTGTTTGCGGCGGATGAGCTTGAGGTACCGGGTGGTGGGCGGGTTCAGCTTTTACGAGCGCGCGGAAGTGCGGGATGCGCTGGCGTATGTGCGACTGCTGTTTCATCCCGAGGATGATATTGCGCTGCTGCGCGTGTTGAATAAGCCGGCGCGAGGCGTGGGCAAGACAACCGAAGAAGTACTGCGACGGATGGCGCGGGAGCGGGGTTTGTCGCTGTGGGAGGTTTTGGATCACGCGGCGCAGCCGGGAGTGACGCGAAGCGGGGCGGCCCTGCGTTCGTTTCGATATGTGATGGAGACGCTGCAGAACGAGGCGGTGGAGCTGCCGCCGGCGGAAATGCTGCGGATGGTGCTGGATCGCACGGGGTACGCGGCGTGGGTGGAGCAGCAGGACCGGGCGGAGCACACATCGCGAGCGGAAAATTTGGCGGAATTGTTGAATGCGATGGCGGAGGCGACGCAGGCGGGGCAAACGTTGCAGGACGTGCTGGATCAGGCGGCGTTGGTGAGCGCGGCGGATGGATACGACGACGAAGTGAATTTGACCTTGATGACGCTGCACAGCGCGAAGGGATTGGAGTTCGACCGGGTTTATTTGACGGGACTGGAGGAAGGGCTGTTGCCGCATTCGCGCTCGGTGGGAAGCGACGAGGACGTGGAGGAAGAGCGGCGGCTGTGTTACGTGGGGATGACGCGCGCAAAAGAGGCGCTGACGGTGACGCGGGCGATGTATAGGCGGAGTTATGGAGAAGAGCGGCTGCGGGCGTCGTCACCATCGAGATTTTTGGCGGAAATTCCGGGCGAGTTGATTGAAACGGTGCTGGGCTCGAATGCCGAGCCGGGCGAGGGGCGGAGATACGAGGCCGATCCGGAGTTTTCGCAGTATCGGTCGCGGGGAGCGGGCTTCAGGGGCTCGTCGGGAGGCGGATTTGTGCGTCCGAGGAGCGCTCCGCCGAGCACGGTAAGGTCGACGCGGCCGGGGGCGCATCCGCTGGTGGGAAAGCGGGTGAGGCACGGGAAATTTGGCGTAGGGACGATTTTGATGGTTGAAGATGAGGATGACGACCGGGTATTGACGGTGAGTTTTTCGGATTACGGGACGAAGAAGCTGAAGGAGCGGTACGCGAACCTCCAGTTGGCCTAAGTTTTTCAAACTTCATTGCGAAGCTGGGGCTGGTCGGGGTACATTGCAGGGACTTTTCGGAGGTTCGAAAAGGGCCCCAGGGGTGGGGCTATGTGTAAGAGGGGCTTGTATTTGCAAGGAAGCTTCTCGATGAACCTACCCCCAGGGTGGTAGGCGGAATTTCGGGTTTTGGAATGGTCGTTGGGCCAGTTGTGAAGGTACGGGGCACGTTGCGATGATATTTTGAGGAAGGTGACGAGTGCCTTCGCAGTACTTCCGCACGAAAAGCATTGACCGGCTCATCGCGGATTCCGAAGACCCGGACAAGAAGCTTAGAAAGACCCTGGGCTGGGTCAGCTTAACCGCGCTGGGAATTGGCGCGGTGATTGGCTCGGGCATTTTTACGGTCATTGGGACGGCGATTGCGGGCCAAAAGTTCGACACGTCTTCCATCCTGAACGCTCCCCTGCTTGATTATCTGATTCATCACGCAGCAACAACTGGAAGGCCTGGCGCGGGACCGGCGCTAGGGCTTTCGCTGGTGCTGGTGGCGATCGTGTGCGCGTTTACGGCGCTGTGCTATGCGGAACTGGCGTCGATGATTCCGATCGCGGGCAGCGCGTATACGTATACGTACGCGACGATGGGCGAGCTGATTGCGTGGATCATCGGTTGGGACCTGATTCTGGAGTACGCGGTTAGCAATATGGCGGTGAGCGTCGGGTTCGCGCAGCACATGGTGAACTTGATGGATTGGTTCGGTTGGCATCCGGCGCTGCAGTGGATTTCGCCGGCCTATTTGCCAGCGGGTTTGCAGGATTTTGCGGGCAAGGATCTGTTTGCACCGGGGTGGCATTTCGGGTTCGACTTTCCGGCATTTTTGATCGTGATGTTGCTGACAGTGGTGCTGGTGCGCGGTATCCGCGAGTCGGCGGAAGCGAACAACATCATGGTGCTGCTGAAGATCGCGGCGATTATCGCGTTTGTGGCGATCGGCAGCCAATTTATCCATACCAAGAATTGGCATCCGTTTATTCCTAATGGTTGGCCGGGAGTTTTGACGGGCGGGTCGATTATTTTCTTCACGTATATCGGGTTCGATTCGGTGTCGACCGCGGCGGAGGAAGCTAAAAATCCGCAGAGAGACCTGCCGATTGGGATCATCGCCACACTGGTGGTGTGCACGATTTTGTATATCGCGGTGGGCGTGGTGCTGACGGGAATTGTGCCATGGCAGTCGGTCCTAGACGACGCGGCGCCGGTGGTGAATGCGATCAAGAGAATTAATGATGCGAATCCATCGCCGACACTGCATTGGACCAGGCTGGCGATTTTATTTGGCGCGATGCTGGGAATGATTTCGTCGCTGCTGGTTTTCCAGCTTGGGCAAGCGCGAGTGTGGTTCGCGATGTCACGCGACGGTTTGCTGCCCAAGATTTTCGGGCACGTGCATCATCGCTTTCGCACGCCGGACGTGGCCACGTGGATCGCCGGGTTTGCAGTTGGAGTTCCGGCAGGGCTTTTCGACATTGGCACGCTGGCGAATCTTTCGAATATCGGGACGCTGTTCGCGTTCGTGCTGGTGTCGATTGGTGTGCTGATCTTGAGGTATCGCGAGCCAAACCGGCCGCGAGGATTCAAGGCACCGGGCGGACCCATCGTACCGGTGCTGAGCATCCTATTTTGTGGTTTGCTGATGATGGGACTTGAGATTGAGACGTGGATCCGATTTTTTGTGTGGCTGGTGATTGGCCTGACGATTTATTTTCTATATAGCCGGCATCACAGCGAATTTGCGGGCAGCAATTCGAAAGGAAACAAGTAGCTTGAGGGCTCCGGGGCGAATCTTCACGCGGCGGCGTGTGGCGGGCATGGCGGGTTTGGTCGCGCTGGTGGGCGCGTGCCTGTGGGTGTGCATGCCGTCAGTATTCGCGTGGAGCGGGGGCGGCGACAAGCTGGTGGTGAACAAGGCGATCGATATGCTGCCGGACGATCTGCGGCCGTATTTCGATTCGAACCGGGCGTTTTTGACGCAGCATGTCTCAGACGCGATTGAAGCGCAGAAGAATCCGATATTCGCGCGCGACGGGTACATTCGATTCGAGAAATACGGGCCGTTTCCCTATGCGACTTTGCCGCGCGATTACAAAGCGGCGCTGCAAAAATTCAGCAAGCATTCGGTCGAAGTGAACGGGCTGCTGCCCTGGAGCGTGGGGCTGTACAGCCAGAAATTGACCGAGGCGTTTCGAACGAAGAATTGGGATCAGGCGCGGATGGCGGCGTCGGAGCTGGCGTTTTATGTAGCAGAAGCGCACGACCCGTTCAATACCACGACAAATTTTGACGGACACCTGTCGAATCAGATGGGAGTGGGGGCGCGGTTCGATGCCAGCCTGGTGGAGCGCTATTCGCAATTTTTCTATTTGCATCCGGGCGAGGCGGTTTACATTCACGATCCGACCGATCACGCGTTTGAGATGTGCTTGAGCGCGCATGCGTGGCTGGAAGATATTTTGCTGAGCGACCGCCGGGCGCGAGCGGGTTTGAGTGATTACACCGATGAATATTACGACCGGTTTTATGGGCAGGTTGGTTCGGTGCTGGTGCAGCAATTTTCCGATGCTTCTGTGGATGTAGCCTCCTACTGGCTGACCGCGTGGACCAACGCGGGCAAGCCTCAACTTCCCGCACACTGAAATGATTGCGCTAGCCGATGCAGTAGCGCGGCTTCCGAAGGCTGAGCTACACGTGCATCTCGAGGGGTCGGTGCGCCCTGAGACGATCGCGGCGATTGCGTCGAGGCACGGGCTGCCGATGACCACGGAAAAAGCTGCGGCGCATTATGAGTTCCAGGATTTTGCAGGATTTATTGAGGCGTACAAGTGGGTTTATGGCTACCTGAAGACGCCATCGGATTTTGCGTCGATCACCCAGGATTTGGCGGAGGAGTTGATTCGGCAGAACGTGGTGTACGCGGAGGTGACGATTTCGGCGGGCGTGATGCTGCGGTTTGCGCAGAATGCGGAGGCGAACATCGCGGCGATTCAGGAAGTGGCGCTGCGTTATCGGACGAAGGGGTTGAGGCTGGCGTGGATTTTGGACGCGGCGCGGCAGTTTGGCGGCGGGCAGGCGCGGAAAGTGGCGGAGCTTGCGGTGAAGCTGCGGCCGCAGGGTGTGGTGGCGTTTGGATTGGGCGGGGACGAGTTGGCGGCGCCGACGGCGGATTTCCGGTCAGCGTTTGAACTGGCGCAGAGCGAATCACTGCATGTGGTGGCGCACGCTGGAGAAATCGGCCCTCCAAAGATTGTGCGAGAGTCGATCGATATGCTGGGCGCGGAGCGATTGGGTCACGCCATTGCCCTGGCGCAGGACCCGGCGCTGGCAGAACTCGTGGCGACACGACGAATCCCAGTGGAAATTTGCCTGACCAGCAATTTGAAAACGGGCGCGCTCGCGAAGCAAACCAAGAATCCCAAAGCGAAGATGAAGAATCATCCGCTGCCGAAATTGCTGGAGCACGGGATCACGGTGACGCTGGGCAGTGACGATCCGGCAATTTTTAAGGCGAGTCTGCTGGAGGAATATTGGAACGCGATTTCGCTGGGGTTGACCGCGGGGCAGATCGCGCGAATTTTAGAGGCTGGATTTTCGGGGGCGTTTTTGCCGCCGGAAGAAAAACGGCCGCTGGTGGAAAAACTTCGCGCTGAGGCGCGAGCGCTCGGTATACTTTGAGGCCGGTCGAGTATTTTGAGAGTGTACGATTGCGGCTTGAGGTGAAATGAAAGCACACGTTTGGGTGATGCCGAAGAAGACGGTGCTCGATCCGCAGGGGCAGACGATTCACAATGCGCTGCGGGGGCTGGGGTATTCGAACGTGAAGGAAGTGCGCCAGGGGAAGTTTTTTGTGATTCAACTGGGCGATATGGATTTGAAGGACGCCACGGCGCAGCTGCAGAAAATCTCTGGCGAAGTGCTGACCAACCCCGTGATTGAAGAGTTTCAGTTCGAAATTGTAGAGACATAAATTTTTGTCGTGACCTTCGGAATGTCCACTAATTATTGATCCCCCGCCCACACGCTGACGCCTGCGTGTGAGGCACCCCCAGAAACTGCCAAGGCAAAAGCCATAGCAGATCCCTCACGCGCTCTTGCGCGCCGGCACGGCGCGCAAGAAGCGGATTCGGGATGACAACGCAGGGGGATTTGAGAAGGATGATAAGTCTAGGTACGGCAGGAATTTTAAAACAAAGGAACTACAGGTTCCCCCCGCTCGGCGTCAATTCATAAGCGGTGAACCTTACGGTTCACGCGCGCGTTTTCCGAACGCGACCGCCGATCGCGGTGTCGATGAAATTGATGGACTCAGTCACGCAAAATCGAAGGCAAAACAGCGGCAAAAAGGAGATTTTTAGTTTTTGCGGAATGGGAAACTGGGTCACCGGCCGGACGGGGCGACGCATCCAATTATGCTACGCTGGAATGACTCGGGGCGGCCCTCGCTGTAGCAAATACCGCGAAGAAAACGCCAAATTTAAACGATTTTTGGGAGATTTATCGTGTGCGGAATTGTCGGCTATATCGGACCTAAGCCCGTAGTTCCGCTGATTTTAGACGGGCTGCAGCGGCTGGAATACCGCGGGTACGATTCGGCGGGGATCGCGGTGGTTGGGCAGAATGGGAAGCTGGAGATTCGGCGCGCGTCGGGGAAATTGCGGAATTTAGAAGAGGCGCTGCGCAAATCACCCATCGAGGGAACCTACGGAATTGGCCACACGCGCTGGGCCACGCATGGACGCCCGACCGAGGAAAATGCGCATCCGCATCGCGACTGCACCGGCGAAATTGTGGTGGTGCACAACGGGATCATTGAGAATTACCTCGCGCTGAAACATGAGTTGATTCGCGAGGGGCATACCTTCGTTACAGAAACCGACACGGAAATCATCGCCCACCTGATCGAGAAATACGCGAAGAACAAGCCGCTGGAAGAAGCCGTGCGGCAAACAGTGAAGCGCCTGAGCGGCGTTTATGCGCTGTCGGTCGTGTCGACGAGAGACCCGAACAAAATTGTGGCGGCGCGGCTGGGACCGCCGTCGGTAGTTGGATTGGGTAACGGCGAGTATTTCATCGCCAGCGATATTCCCGCACTGCTGCACCACACCCGCGAAGTTTTCTTCCTTTCAGATGGCGACATTGTGGTGATCACGCGCGACGGCGTGAAGGTGATGGATTTTGAAGGCCATCCGCTGGAGCGGAAACCCCAGCACATCAGCTGGGACCCGATCATGGCGGAAAAGGGCGGCTTCAAGCATTTCATGCAGAAGGAAATTTTTGAGCAGCCGCGCGCAGTGCACGAGACGCTGCTCGGGCGCATTTCGCTGGATCGAGGCAAAGCGTATCTCGATCACATGGACATTTCAGAGGCGGACTTCAAGGATTTCCGGAACATCAAGATTGTGGCTTGCGGAACGAGCTGGCACGCGGGGCTGGCCGGCAAGTTCATGATCGAGAAGATGGCCAAGATTCCGGTGGAAGTGGATTACGGCAGCGAGTTTCGTTACCGCGATCCGATTGTGGACGACCGCACGTTGATTGTGGCGATCAGCCAGTCGGGCGAGACGGCGGACACGCTGGCCGCGCAGCGCGAGGCGCGTCAAAAAGGCGCCAAAACATTGGGTATTTGCAATGTGGTGGGCTCGATGCTGACGCGCGAGGCCAACGGCACGATTTACACGCATGCCGGGCCGGAGATTGGCGTGGCGTCGACCAAGGCGTTTACCGGGCAGCTTACGGCGCTGGCGATTCTGGCGTTGTACCTGGGGCAAGTGCGCGGGACGCTGACGGAGGAAAAGTCACGCAGCCTGATGCAGGAGCTGACCAATATTCCGCAGAAGATTGAGACGATTTTGCGGCGCGACGCGGAATGCGCCGAACTGGCGCACCAGTTTTTCCGTCACACGGATTTTCTTTATCTGGGACGCGGGATTCATTATCCGATCGCGCTGGAAGGCGCGTTGAAATTGAAGGAAATTTCGTACATTCACGCCGAGGGTTATCCGGCGGGCGAGATGAAGCACGGGCCGAATGCGTTAATCGATGAGAATTTGCCGGTGGTGGTGATTGCGACGCGCGACGATTCCGATCCGGCGTCGGTGCAGCGGTACGAGAAGACGGTTTCGAATTTGCAGGAAGTGCGGGCGCGCGACGGGATCGTGATTTCGGTGGTGACCGAAGGCGATCAAATGGCCAAGCAGTCGTCAAAGCACGTGATTGAGATTCCCACTGCGCCGGAGATTTTTGCGCCGATCATGGAAATTGTGCCGCTGCAATTGCTGGCGTATCACATTGCGGTGCGGCGCGGGTGCGACGTGGATCAGCCGCGCAATTTGGCCAAGTCGGTAACTGTGGAATAACTCCTCGTGGCGGCCTCGCGACAAGGCGGCGGCCGCGTTTTTTTCTCCCCGTAACAATAAGCTCGGATAAAATGAAGGCGGGCGTTTAGACGCGCCTCAGTACCCGTCTTTGCTCGCCCGCTTCCCTGCCCGCTGCGAGCCGCGGAAATTCTACAAGTGTCCACTGAATCTAAAATCGATCTAAGCCCGCGTTACCGCCCGGCGCCAGACGCGGCGGAAATTGAAAGTTTGGTGCGGGGCGACCACGGCGATCCATTCCGCGTTCTTGGGCCGCACTACCAGACCATTGATGGGCAGGAGCGCGTGGTTGTGCGTGTTTTTCGGCCGGGCGCGGCGAAGGTAGCCGTTTTGTGGAAGGGTCAGGAAATTGAAGCGAAGTGGGTGCATCCGCAGGGATTGTATGTGGCGGTGCTGCCGGCGGAGGCGGTGGGCAAGAAGGCCGCAGCGGGTGCGGCGGGAGCGCCTGTCCAGAATGCTGATCTGACGATTCACGAGCTACCGATTGGGCCGGCGGACTACACGATTCGCATCGAGTATCCGGGCAGCCTGGCCATGGTCGTTCACGACGCGTATGCGTTTCCTCCCACGCTAACCGATTTTGACCTGCACTTGATGGAAGAAGGCACGCACTACTATCGCTACGAGAAGTTGGGCGCGCATGTGCGGGAGATTGATGGAATTTCGGGCGTGCATTTTGCGGTGTGGGCGCCGAATGCAAAGCGCGTGAGCGTGGTGGGAGACTTTAATCGCTGGGATGGGCGGCTGCATCCGCTGCGGAATCGCGCGCCGGCAGGGATATGGGAGATTTTCTTGCCGCATGTGCGGACGGGCGATCTTTATAAGTTCGAGATTATTTCGGGCACGGGGCAACTGATGGCGCTGAAGGCCGATCCGTATGCGTTTCGCGGGGAGTTGCGGCCGGCGAACAGCTCGATTGTTCATGACGTGGATAAGTATCAGTGGAATGACGCGACATGGATGAACGAGCGGGGCAACAAGCAGCGGCTGGATGAGCCGATTTTAATTTATGAAGTGCATTTGGGGTCGTGGCGGCGGGCCACGGCGGAAGGTTCGCGCTGGCTGACGTATCGCGAGATGGCGGATCGGTTGGTTCCCTACGCGAAGTGGATGGGCTTCACGCACTTGGAGCTGCTGCCGGTGATGGAGTATCCGTTTGATGGGTCGTGGGGCTATCAGACGGTGGGATATTTTGCGCCCACGGCGCGTCATGGCGATCCGGATGAGTTTAAGTATTTTGTGGATCGCTGCCATGCGGAAGGGCTGGGCGTGATCATGGACTGGACGCCCGGGCATTTTCCGCGGGATGCGTATGGCCTGGGGTATTTCGACGGCACGCATCTTTACGAGCATGCCGATCCGCGTCGCGGAGCGCAGCCGGACTGGGGCACGCTGGTTTTCAATTACGGGCGCAATGAAGTGCAGAATTTTTTGGTGTCGAATGCGCTTTTCTGGCTGGGCAAGTACCACATTGACGGGTTAAGGGTGGATGCGGTGGCGTCGATGCTGTATTTGGATTATTCGCGCAAGGCGGGTGAGTGGATTCCGAATCAATTTGGCGGGCGCGAAAATCTGGAAGCGATTGCGTTTCTGAAGAAGATGAATGAAGTGGTGCACGCGCGACATCCGGATGTGCTGACCATCGCGGAAGAATCGACGTCGTGGCCGGCGGTTACGCGGCCGACTTATTTGGGCGGGCTGGGATTTGATTTGAAGTGGAACATGGGCTGGATGAACGACACGCTGCGCTATTTTGGGCAGGATCCGCTGTATAGGAAGTACGCGCACAACCAGCTAACTTTTTCGATGGTGTATGCATTCAGCGAGAATTTTGTGCTGCCGCTTTCGCATGACGAAGTGGTGCACGGGAAGCGTTCGCTGCTGAGCAAGATGCCGGGCGACGATTGGCAGCAGTTTGCCAATTTGCGGCTGCTGTTCGCGTATATGTGGGCGCATCCGGGGAAGAAGCTGGTGTTTATGGGCAGCGAGCTGGCGGAGAGGCCGGAGTGGTCGGAGGAGCGGAGTTTGGATTGGGATTTGGAGAAGTCGCCGCCGCATCGCGGAGTGCAGAGGTTGGTGTGCGATTTGAACCGGCTGGAAAAGCAGGAGCCGGCGCTGCACAAGGTTGATTTCGATTGGCCGGGATTCGAGTGGATTGAAGTGAACGATATTGACGGAAGCACGCTGTCGTTTTTGAGACGGGGCACCGGTGAGCCGGGGGATTTTGTGGTGGTGGTGTGCAATTTCACGCCGGTGGTTCATCACGACTTCCGAGTGGGCGTGCCGGATGAGTGTTTTTATGAGGAAATTCTGAATAGCGATTCGAGCCTCTATGAAGGAAGCGGCGTGGGGAATATGGGCGGGGTCCATTCGGAGCCGGTGAGTTGGAATGGGAAGCCGCATTCGATAAGGATTAGTTTGCCGCCGTTGGCGGCGGTGTATTTCAAGCCGAGAAGAGGGTAGGACCCGCCGCAGTGCTCGCCAGAGAAACGCCTAAAGCAAAGACAAGAGGCATGCGTGTTGCCTCAAGTTCTCGCAGCGTTGCCTTCCCACGCGCAAAACCGGCGTGTGGGGCACCCGCAGAATGGCCGGGCGTACGAGCCCGCGCGCAGAGCGCGTGTGAACGGCAAAGCTAGTCG
The DNA here is from genome assembly GCA_963757885.1 of uncultured Acidobacteriota bacterium. Classification (GTDB taxonomy): domain Bacteria; phylum Acidobacteriota; class Terriglobia; order Acidiferrales; family UBA7541; genus Palsa-147. Next base: position 49,147 of record CAVWSS010000003.1, read on the forward strand.
GGCGGAAGAACCCCACATCCCAAAACAGGATGTGGGGCACCCAAAACCGCAGACACTTCAAAAGCAAAACCAAAAACAAGTTGTGTAGTTGAGGACCCCGGAGATTGGTTGTAAATCCCCACGGGCGTCTAAAGACCAGCGCGCCTAAGGGGCGCGCAGACGCCCATGGGGCACCCAACAGCACGGAAACTTCAGAATCAAAACCAAAGCAATAAAAGGTGGAAATGGCGGGAACTTTCGGGATGGGGTTGGCGTACCTGTATGCAGAACGAGCTCCTAGGAGGTTCTATGAAGAAGCAGACTGCAATCGCCGCCATCGGGTTCGCCATTCTGGCAACCGCCGCGTTGATGGTGGCCGGGTTCCCGAAGCGGGCTATGGCAACGGACAAGCCTGAGAAATACCTTCATGTGCGGGTCAATCAATCGGAAGACGATGAAAAAGTCAGCGTGAATGTGCCGCTTTCACTGGCCGAAAAGATTTTGCCGGCGATTCATCACGGCGAGTTGCACGACGGCAAAGTAAAGATCGGGCAACATGACATGGACGCGGCGGATGTGAAGCAGATTTTGGAGGCGGTGGCGTCGGCGCCGGATGGCGAGTTTGTGACGATACAGAAGAAGGATGAGGAAGTGCGGGTAGCGAAGTCCAAAGGGAATTTGATTGTGCATGTGTTGGATACGAGTAAGGGCGAAGGCAAGGAAAAGAGTGCGAAGGGCGGGGAGAAAGTGGAAGTTACGGTGCCGTTGAGCGTGGTGAATGCGTTGATCAGCGCGGATCAGCAGGAACTGAACATTGGCGCGGCGCTGCGAGCATTGAGCGATGCAGGCGATTCCCTGCTGGTGACGGTGCATGACGCGACGAACGATGTGCGAGTTTGGGTTGATTCGAAGAGCTCGACTGATTAACGGTAGTGACTAGGCGTAGTGATTAGGGATTAGGCCAGGCGGGTAATTGAGAGAAGGAGAATTGAGATGATTCTGCTGGCGAAGGTAGGGTTGATCGCGGTGGGCACGGCAGTGGCGGGAGGCGCGTTGATTTCGAGCGAAGGGTTCGTTCACGTGAAAGTGCACGAGAAATTTCAGGGCGGGCACAACATCAGCATCGTGGTGCCGGCAACGCTGGCCACGACGTCAATGCACTTCATGCCGAAACGCCATTTGAAGGAAGCGTGCGAGAACATGAAGGAATGGGGTCCGACGGCGCACGCGGCGGTCGAGCAGCTAGAGAAGATGGACGACTTCACGTTGGTGGAAGTGACGGGCAAGGATCAGCACGTGAAGGTGTCCAAGGAGCACGGTTCGATCATCGTGGACGTGAACGACCCGGAAAATACGGTGTACGTTTCGACGCCGCTACGGGCGATTGAGGCGACGCTGAAGGAAATTGAGGCGAGCGCGACGGAGCCGAGTCGGGATGAGGGGCGTGATTTTAGTGATTCGAAGGTGTCGAAGGATTCAAAGGCGGAGCCAAATTGAGGTTTAGTTAAAGGCAAATCGGAGTTATTCGCAAACGGGCGTTCGCACTTGTCGCAGGGTGCGGGCGCCTTTTTTATTTTTGGGGGAGAAAGACGAAGAGTTCTCAAGCAATTTAGGTGTTGCCTTCCCACGCGCAACGACGGCGTGTGGGGCACCCGCAGAAACTTCAAAGACAAAGGCGAAACGCAGCTTACTTCGGCGGGACCCAGTAAACTTCCTGGCGGAGGGAGGCGTTGGGGAAGCCGTGGCGCTTCAAGATTCCCATACCTGATTCGATCATTTGCGGGTGGCCGCAGAGATAGCCAGTGCAGTCAGCGGGAGTGAGGTCCCAGAGGTCGGTGTATTTGCGAATTAAATCTTCCACGCGGCCCAGTTCCCCGTTCCAGTTCCGGGTCTTCCCAAGTGCGGCTAATGGTCGGGCAGTACTTCAGCCAAGGAACGTCGGCGGCGATGGCGGTCAGCTCTTCGTGATACCCAAATTCCCAGGAACGGCTGGCGCCATTAATCAAATAAAACATGTGATCGCCGGTGAATTTTTTCTCTTTCCAATCGCGATAGAAGGAGCGCAGGTAACTCATGAAAGGCGCGACGCCGGTAACGGTGGAGAGTAGCAGATGCTGCTTGTGACCGCTGGCGAGGTCGACGGTGAAGCGGCCCTTGGCGATCTTGCGCATTGCCAGAGTTGCGCCGGATTGAAGCTGATAAAGCAGAGGGGTCAGTTCCCCGGCGGGCACCAGTTCAATGAAGATTTCCAGTTGGTCTTCGTAGGGGGAGGAAACGATGGAATAGGCGCGTTCGATTAGCCGCGCGTCGGTCTGCACGCCCAGAGTGGCGTACTGGCCGGCAACGTAGCGGAACGGACCTCCAGGATCGATACGAACTTTCCAAAGGTCGGTGGAAATCTCGGTGCGGCTAACGATCCGCGCCGTATAGAACTTCTCCGCGGTGGCCATTTGGTGCCCCCGGTTTGAGGGCATCATACGCGGGTCGGGGCGTGAGGCAAAATGAAAGTGGAAAGGAACTGCAAATGCGAGGCAAGGTCTGATGATCTAGCATCCCACCCGCAACACCGGCGGATAGGGCACCAGCAGAAACTTCTAAAGCAACAACAACACCATTACAGCTAGTAGTGGACCCAGTAGCTTGGGCGTAAAACCCCACGGGCAACGGCGGCCCATGGGGCACCCAAAACATTCCAAAGAAAAAGGTCTAGTGCGTGCGGCCTTTCATCATGTCGTCCATGGACATGGGCTTGCCGGTGATTTTGTCCTTAGCGTCGGTGACGACCTTGGTGAGGACCATGGTGTGGCCGTCTTTGTTGACGGATTTGACTAGACCGTAGGGCGGCACTTTCGGGGAGAGCCAAATATCGTCGCCAGCCTGGGACTGCCAGTGATCGCACAGGAAGGTGCCGCCGGGTACGGTGATGGTGTCGGCGCCCATGTTGGTGCCGTGAGTGTGGATATCTTGGAGGCTGTCCTTACTGCTCTGCAGCATGGCCTGAGACATTTCCATAGGCTGCTGCTGGCCGGGAATTTGCATGATCATGCGGGTGACCTGATGATCGCCCTCGCCGGTGGTAAGCATTTTCATGAGCATGTTGCCCTTTTTGGTGTCGAAGGACATTTCGATCCAGTAGCCGTCTCCTTCCTTGCCAACCAGAGCGAGAGTCATGTTAGAAGTGCCTTCCTTCCCGCCCGAGATTTCGTAGGTAGCTCCGGAACCGACGACCGGATTCCAGATGCCCATGATTTGAGGTGCGCGCGCCATTTGGCCTTGGGAATTGGCTACGGGCGAGAAAGCAGCGAGGCAGAGCAGGAACAGTGCACATGTAAGGGCACATGTAAGGGCACACGTAACGGTCGGCTTCAGCTTCACGAAGTTCTCCTTGGGTACGAGAGTGGGAATGTTCAAGACGCGGACAGGATTATAAATCGCTTCCTTTGTCGTCCGCCATCTTGGAAACATCGAATGAGGCCTTGAGATTAAGCTTGTCGACCTTGCATTCGAAGGTGGCGCTTTTCTCGTCGGGGGCGATGGTGGGCTCGCCATTGTCGCCCTTGCGGGTGAATTCGAAGATCACGTCCTTGACGGCGTCGCCATCTTTCTGAATGGTCACCGCAGTGGGGCTGATCTTTTTCTTGGACTTCTTGAGCTGAAGGATTGCGTCGTTCTTAAGGGACGCTTCGTCCTGGCCGACGAAGGGAGTCATGTCCGGGCCGACCACGATGATCTGATAGGTGGTGGTGGGGCTTTCCAGAGTTTTTTTGGCGTCCTCAGGCTTCAGGTGATTGCCGAGCTCAGCGGCGCGCACGAACGCTTCGCGCATGATGCGAGAAGAAGCCCAGCGAACCTCGAAAATTGTGCTGGCAGATCCGCCTTGATCGTCGCCTTCATCGCCACCGGCCGCAGCCGCGCCACTATTGCCGCCCCCATAACCGCGCCCTGAACCGCCGGCCGCGGGCATTTGGCCGCCGCCGTTGGGTTGAGCGGGAGCGGTACCGCCAGGATTGGTGCCGCCTTGCGGGGTGGTGGGCGGAGCCACGCCCTTGGCGCCGTTTGCGCCGTTAGCGGTGGGGCCGCCGGCGGGTTTCCAGGTCGCGTCGACTCGGAGGGTTTTCGCCCATGGAGAGTCGCTAATGATTTTGCTTACGTCTTTTTGGTCCCACTGGTCGTAGGGCTTGTCTTTCCAGGGGGTGTCGCCGGCCCAAGCCAGCGCCGCGACGGAGAGAAAAGTCACGGCTAGAAATAACTTCCGCATTGTAGAAACCTCCATTTCAAAATTTCGTTGAGTGGCGCGCTGGATGCGCCGGCCGGGTGTTTGTTTATGGCCGCTGGGCGCACTGCTGGTGCCCGGTCTACAGCAGCGAACGCTGTGAAGTGGCCGCGCGACCGCGTTCTGACCTCACAACTCGTTCGATGCGATAGATGGGCTCCTGGTACTTGTCGAAGTGAGTGCGCATGAGGAGTTCACCTACAAATCCCACGGCCAGAACCTGCAAGCCAAAGAGAAAGAGCATCATGCCCAAGACCATGAGGGGGCCATGCTGGGCGAAAAGTTGGGCGCCAAAAATTACTTTGTCGAAGAAGAGGAAGACGAGAATCGCTGCGCCGGAAAGGGTGCCGAGGATACCGGCGGGACCGAAGAAGTGGAGCGGGCGAGTCATGTAGCGGAGCAGGAAGCGGATGGTGAGCAGATCGAAGAATACGCGCATGGTGCGCCCGATGCCGTAGTGGGACGTGCCGCCGGGACGGACAATATTTTTAATGGGGACTTCGATGACTCTGGCGCCATTCCAGGCAGCAAGGGCGGGGATGAAGCGGTGGAGCTCGCCATAGAGGCGAATGTCTTTGATGGTTTCGCGGCGGTAGACCTTAAAGGTGGTGCCAAAGTCGTGGATATCGACGCCGGAAAGCTTGGCCATGGCCCAGTTGGCTACGCGGGAAGGAAGGCGACGCAGGAGGTAGTTATCAACGCGCTTTTCACGCCAGCCGCTGACGATGTCCGCGCCGGAAGTTTCGAAGGCTTCGAGCATGTGCGGAATGTCGGCGGGATCGTGCTGCAGATCGCCATCCATGGCGATGATGATTTGGCCCTCGGCGTTGTCGAAACCGGAAGCGAGGGCGATGGTCTGACCGTAATTGCGCTTTAGGCGGAGGGCGACGACGCGACCGTCGGCCTCGGCGAGCTCGTTCAGAATTTCAGCGGTGCCGTCGGTGCTGTGATCGTCGACGAAGATAAATTCGACAGAGGCGTAGGGGCCTTTCATCACGTCACTGAGGCGAGCGTGAAGCTCGGCGACGGAAGATCGCTCGTTGTGCAAGGGCACGACGATGGAATACTTTGGCGGCATTAGCTGTAATTCTCTCATTGGCGGCTGTGAATTCGAAATTTTCAATTGAGGTCCTTCAGTTGAGGTCCCGGTACGGCATGAGGTGAACGCCGTGGGCACGGATGGCGGCTCTGACTTCAGGGTCGATGAGGGCTTGAAGCTCGATTTCCCGGCTCTTGGTGAGGCGAGTGCCGGTGGCTTCAAGAGCGGCGTCGTTGGTCCCGGGATGGCACATCAGCTCGCTGGAACCATCGGGGAGATTTTCGATCATTTTTTGGAGGACAGCGGCGTTCATGTGGCCGGTGACGGCGATGCCGAGGAAGTAGTCGGGCGACTTGAGCTCGTGGGCGCGGAGGCCACGGCGAAAAATCGGGGCCGAGACACCGGAAAGGGAGGCGAGGAGGCGCTGGACCTTATCACCTTTAGGCAAATCACTTTTTGGCGAGGGCTTCCCGGCGGACTTTTCATTGGCGCCATTCTGGCTCGACTTATTGAGAGGTTTCTCGAAGGGCTTGCGGACGCGGGTGATGCCGCAGGCCGCGGCAGCGTCGAAAAAAGCTTCCATGATTTTTGGATGCACGTGGGTGTGTTTGTGGGTGTCAACGTGGCTGGGTGCGATGCCGACATCGCGGATGCGCTCGATTTGAGCGCGAAATTCGGTTTCGATATCGACGCGGCGGATGAAGCCGGCAGAAACACGGGTGACTACATCGAGAAGGCTTTTGGGCAGATTGCCGCTTTTGGTTACGAGCGAGGGGATTTTTTCAGGAGGGGCGATGGCGCGGCCGCCGGTAAGAACGAGGTGGCAGCCCACGTCGAGACCGGGAATTTCGCGGGCCTTGGCGACGGCGTCGTCAAAGGCCTCGGCGTTGGCCATCAAAGTGGTGCTGGTGAGGATTCCTTCGCGGAAGGCTTGGATGATGCCGTCATTGACGCCGATGGTGAGACCGAAGTCGTCCGCATTGACGATGAGCGATTTCATGAAGCGAAGGCCGGGTGATGCTTGGCGTTTGCGTTGAAGAGTGCTTGCAAGGACGAGTAAAAATCAGAAAGCAAGAATGGAAATTGGGGAGTCGCGCAAGTTTTCAACAGAATTGTTGAAAACTTTGTGGAAATCGACCTTGGAAGCTCACAAACACTCGATATTTCCAATCGATTCACCTGTTTGCACAAAATCAGTGCAATCCTGTAGATGAGACAAGAAAAGCCGCTAGATTTGCGATTGCTGAACATTTTTTGGTTTGCGTTCTGCGTTTTGCGTTTTGCGCGGATTTCCAAATCGATTTTGAATCAGTACCAATGCGGGGGCTTATCGAGCTTGATATCAATTTTTACTTCTGCGTCGCTGATGTCGTACCACTTGCCGTAGGTGTGCCAGCCGGGAGCGACCACCTGGACTAGAACTTTTCCGCGCGGGACATCGGGAACCTTTACGGTACCGTCCAAGTTGGTTTTGAAGTTCATTTCGGCAAGCTTTTCTTTATGAGTGAGGCGGGTGTAGCCATCGGGATAGCGGATGTAGACGCTGGCGTTGCCGATGGGCTTGTCACCGTCGGCGCTGCTTACCATGACACGAAGGCGAGACATCGGAACGTCGGACTGGGCGTCTTTGTCCTTGTCTTTATCTTTGGGCTTGTCGGATTTGTCGGCGGAGCTGGCGGCGTCGGAGGGAGGGGGTTGGGCGGTGCTTTGGCCCGTTTGGCTGGAGGGTGTTTGATTCTTTTGGGTGTTTTGCTGGGTTGAATCGCCGGGCTTCGTCGATTGCTGGTCTTGTTGCTGATCCTGCTGATGAAATTCCAGTGCTGGGTTGGCTGGCGCTGCGCTGAAGGCCGGTAAATTTGCAGAGGCGAACAGGCAAATCGCCAAGATGGTTAGCAAAGGCGTTGTTCGGGACATGAGCGTGAGCAATTGAGCGCGAGTGTTTGGATGTTTCATGCTATCGATGTAGTGGTTGTGTTCCAATATTTAGATGCGATTTTGCAACCACCGATGTGATTAGTTTGCGCAATTTGGGAGCCTGACGCAAGTTGGGCCCATCTAAAGCCAGCGGGACGTAGCGGAGCAAGGCAGCCAGGCAACTTAAAACGAAGCAGCGAAGTAAGGAGCACTTCATGGGATTTTCGACTGACGCGATACATGTGGGCCAGGAGGCTGATCCGGCCACTGGCGCAATCGTGCCACCGATTTATCAGACTTCGACGTACCTGCAGCAAGGAATTAACGAGAACAAAGGGTACGACTACGCGCGGACGAATCACCCGAATCGCAAGGGGCTGGAGCGATGCCTGGCGAAGCTGGAGGGCGGGACGGCAGCGTACGCGTTTACGTCGGGGATGGCGGCGATTGATGCGGTGTTCCGGCTGCTGCGGCCCAAGGACCATTGCATTTTGTCGGAGTCGGTGTACGGCGGCGTTTTTCGGCTGAGCACGCAGTTGCTGGTGGATTTCGGGCTGGAGTTTACGTACGTGGATACGTCGTCGCTGGATAAGGTTAGAGCGGCAATCAAGCCGAATACGAAGATGCTGTACGTGGAGACGCCGACGAATCCGACGATGATCGTGACGGATTTGGCGGCGGCGGCGAAGCTGGCGCGGGAAAAGAATTTAATTTTGGCGGTGGATAACACATTTCTGAGCCCGTATTTGCAGCGGCCGTTGGAGTTGGGCGCGCACATCGTGGTGCATTCGATGACCAAATATTTGAACGGGCATAGCGATTGCACGGCGGGCGCGGTGATCCTGACCGAGAAGGCGCATGCGGAAAAAATTTATTTTGTGCAGCGGTCGGCGGGAGCGGGACTGGCGCCCATGGATTGCTTTTTGGTGTCGCGCGGGATCAAGACGCTGGCGGTTCGAATGGAACGGCACGACTCGAACGGGATGGCGGTGGCAAAATTTCTAGAGGGGCACGCCAAAGTGAAGCGGGTGGTGTATCCGGGGCTGAAGTCGCATCCGCAGCATGAAATTGCCAAAAGGCAGCAGCGGGGTTTTGGGGGGATGATTTCGTTCGATGTGGGGAGCGTCGAAGCGGCGGGCAGGCTGCTGAAAAATGTGAAGCTGTGCTCGCTGGCGGAGAGTTTGGGAGGCGTGGAGACGTTGATTTCACATCCGGCGATGATGACGCACGCGTCGGTGCCCGCGGATGTGAGGCAGAAGGTGGGAATTACGGATGGGCTGGTGCGAATTTCAGTAGGAATTGAGGATGTGGAAGATTTAATTGCTGATTTGGATCACGCGCTAAGCAAAGTTTAGTAAAATTGAGCTGCGTGCCCATGGGGCACAAAAAGTAAAACACCTACGAAAAAGGAAACCAAGGTTTGATGGTTCCCTCACCCACCCGTAAAAGCGACGGGTGGGGTACCCAAAACCGACGACAAAATCAAAAAGCAAAAAGAAATAAAAACCCGCTTAGGGCTTTGGCTGCCAGAGCTCGATCTTGTTTCCGTCCGAATCGTAGATCCAGGCGAATCGACCATAGGATTCATCCATTCGCTTGGGATCAATCTTTACGCCCTCTTTTTGTAAGCGGTCGAGCAAAGCATCCATATCGTCCACGATGTAATTGATCATGAACGTTTGGTTGGGTTCGAGATACTTCGTGGTCGCGGGAAACACCGTCCAAACTGTAACGTGTTCCTTCTGCGCGTCGTCGTGTTCGCGCCACGGAAGCATGGCGCCTGATCCTTTGTCAGTAAGTCCGAGATGCTTCGAATACCATTCGCGGGTCTGATCGCGATTCGCGGATTTGAAGAAGACCCCGCCGATTCCGATAATGCGCCCGCGCTGTTCCGTTTTGACGGGCGGCTTGGACTCTTCAGGCTGCTGAGATTGCACTTTTTGTCCTCCGTTTAAGCAAATCGAGACAAGCAAGAGCGAGCTGAGGGTAGTTATGCGCCAGAGTGTTCCTTGCATGCGGCGGATTATACATGGATTCGATTACGAGGCTATGTCAGAGGGATTGGTCGAGCCAGCGCAGGTATTCGGGCGAGCCGGCGGTGATGGGCAGGGCGATGATTTCGGGCGTGTCGTAACTGTGCAGCTTTTCGATTTGGCGAGATAAGGCGAGAAAATTGGCGCGCGAAGTTTTGATGAGCAGCAGAAATTCTTTGGCGGTTTCGACTCTTCCCTTCCAACGGTAAATCGACTTAACGGGAGTTTGCAGGATGTTGACGCAGGCGGCGAGGCGTTTTTCGACGAGGGCTTCGGCGAGGCGGTCGGCTTCCTTTGAGGAGCCGCAGGTGACGAGGACAACGAATTTTTCGCGCGGTTTCATAAACTTTGAATTAGATTTGGGTTTACCAATCGGCGACAAGTGCCTCGCGATGCGTTGCGGAGGCACGATACAATACGCGCTCATCGCGCGCAATGCGATCTGAACAGTTTTGGAGGAGAGTCGTAAGTGGATTCAGCGGTGAAAGGCAATTTAGAATTCAATAAAGTGAAGCAATTCCTGCGGACGAATTGGAAGTCGCTGCTGGTACTGGCTATCGGCGTTCTGCTGATGCAGGATATTTTTGGCACGCATGGAGTGCTGGCGATGCGGCGTTCGCAGAAGGAAGCCGCGGAAATTCGCAGCCAGATCAAGCAGCTCAATTACGAGAATTGCCGGCTGACGGAACGCGCCAAGGATTTGCAGTCTGACCCGGCAACGATCGAGAAAATCGCGCGAGAAAAACTCGGGCTGGCGGGCAAGAACGAAGTTATTTTCAAAGTGGCGCCCAAGCCGGGCGATCCTAAAGAGGATTTGACTGAGATTGAGCTGCACGCCGATGCAACTCAGAAGTGCGAGCAGGCGAAATAGTTTGCAGTAAGGCCGCGCGCCGATTAACGACGCAGCGCGGTGGAAGTCTTCCGAACCGGCCCTTCATTCAATCCATCCGCTAGTCCGGTCAAAGCGCTGGCCTCTAGTTCCGGCGATCCAAGCTGAGTAATCCAAGTGCGAGCGCCGGTCGAGTCGCCATTCCTTCCCTGCACTTTCGCGATGCCATTCACGGCAGCGACGCGGAAACGCCAGCCGCGGCGATCATTCTGGCTGAGGCGGTCGATGGTGATGAGGGCGGTCTTCACGTCACCGGCCTGAGCTTGAGCGACGGCGAGGTCCGCGGTGACGGCGCTGACGTCGTAATCCATGGGCAAAAGATTTTCGACTTTTTCGGCGCTGGGCATATCGCCGGAAGCGGCCAGGGCGATGGCAACTTCAGCAAGGGCGTCTTCGCGATTTTTGGCGGAGGCGTCATTGACGATGGAGTTGGCGGTTTGTTGGGCGCCGCTGACATCGCCGGCTTTGGCCTGGCCAACGGCGATGAGAGTGAGAGCCTGATTTTTGGCGAAGCCGTCCGTAATTTTTGCGGCAGTTTGCAAGGCGCCGCGAAAATCAGAAAGCGCGGCCTGAGCGGCGGCGATTTTCAGCAGCGCGTTGCTTTTGTCGAAGCCGGAAAGATCGCGATAGGCGTCGGCCAACTCGAGGGCTTTGGCGACATTTTTGGTGGCTGCTGCGGGATTGTCTTTTATTGCGCTGGCAGAATTTGCGGCGGGCGCAGCGTCGGTGGAGGCTGAAGCGGGCTGATCATCGTTGGCGGCGGCATTGCCGGAAGCCTGGCTCGCTTCGGCGGCGGCAATATCAGCGAGAAGCGTGGCTTGGGCGGCACCGTTGCGGACGCGCTCGGCGGTGGCTTGCGCGCCAGCGGCGTCACCAGCTTCGATTTGAGCAGCACAAAGGAGCGCCAGGGCCTGAGTTGAAATATCGGCGGTGACACCTGCGTCGGGCATGGAGCGCAGATAATCGGTGAAGGATTTTTCAGCGCCTGCGGCGTCACCCGCTTTGGCCTGAGCTTTGCCCAGGAGGCGGAGGAATTCGTTAGCGCCGCTGGGGGACGGTGCAGCTTTGGCGATGGTGGCGCGAACACCTTGCACGTCTCCACGGGCGGCCTGGGCGCTGGCGATGGCCTTGAGCACGCCATTGCGATAGACGCGCTGCTGTTCGGGCCCGAGAGCGAGCTTCAGGCCGGTTGCTTCGCCCTGGGTAACTTGATCGGCGAGAGCGTAGGCGGCGGTGGCATCGGGGCCGGAGGCGCGGGCAAAGGCGATGGCGGCGTAAGCGTGGGCGCGGCGGTCGCTATCAGGAATGGTGGAGGCGGTTTGCTGGGCGCTGGCAAAGTCGGCGACTTTGATTTGAACTTCGACGACCTTTTCGAGAGCAATGGATTTTTGAACAGGGTCTTTGATGTCGTTGGCCTGTTTGATCGCGTCGGCGAGAGCAGCGCGAACCTGATCGGCGTTAGCGGACTTTGCCGAATTCGTCGCGACGCGTGCGAGGGGGTGGAGAGGAGCAGCGGCGGCTGGCGCTGAGGGTGCTAGCACGAACAGAGTGAAGGCGAAGCAACAGGCCGCGGAGGCTGCGCTGAATGGCGCACTGATACCCGTCAGGCCTTTAGAATTCTTAAGCATCTGATTCATAAGGTTCTGCCCGGCAACGCCCCAGTTACAGACTTAGATGGCCCAGGACCGCGAAACGCTGATTCAAATTTTCCGGGAGTCTTTGTTTTACGCTGAGAACCACTCTAGCCCGGTAGTCGTTAGGATTGGGTGAGAAACACGGCATTGTTGCGCTCCATTAAATGGCCGGTAACCAAAACCTAACAAAGGGGTTATCAAGAAGGTTAACGGGACGCGCCGACCGTTCCGGGAATGGGAATTGGCGCGGTGGTTTGTCGCGTTTTGAACTTGGTGCGGAGGATGGAAATGGCCAGCATGGCCAGGAACATGAAGAGTAGCCCGACGCTGGCGGCGAGGATGGTCGAGGAATTTTTGGGCAGGATGGAAAGGCGTCCGTAGACAAATTCCATGTGCGCCCAGTAAATCAGCAACGAGGTTTGGCCCATTTGAATTAGCGGGCTGAAGCTGCGGTGGGCAGGTCCCCAGCGGCACCAGGTATAACTCACCAGCAGAAGCGCCAGAACAATTCCTAAGCGGGCGAGAAAGAAATTTGGACTGGTGTGCCAGAAATCATAAATTTTGTAAATCTGGATGGGGCGCGAATCAAACCACAAGCCCGCCACGTAGAAGATCGCGCCAAGTCCACCGATTGAAAGCAGCGCTCGGACTTCGTTTTTCTTGGCCCACCCGCTGAAGAGAAAAAGGCCGGTCGCGAGACCGGCAAAGGCAAAGGCGGTCCAAGGGAAAATCGGAAATTGCCAGGGCTGGGGCTGATCAAAGATGTGGATTCCGTTGACATAGGACTCGAGATACCAGGGAAGAGTGCGCGGGCGCCAGGTGGTCCAGACCAGAGGAGTGAAAAGGGCGATTCCGGCGCTGACGAAAAGGGCGAGCAGGAAATTTGTAGCGCGCTTGCGGGAGATCCAGCAGAGCACGCCCATCAGCACGATGGAAAGGCCGATTACGTTGAGAACGTCGACGCGAAAGAGGTCGGTCCAGGGCGCGGTGGGTCGACCGAGAAGATATTCCTGAAGGCGGAAGAGCAGGCCGAAACCGAAAATTTCAGCGCCGCGAAGAATGGTGGTCTGGGCGATTTGATTATCGGTGAGATTTTTTCTGTCGCGCAGGCGTCCGGTGACAAGGGCGAAGGAGATTCCGGAAAGGAAGAGGAACAGGGGCGCTGGGAGGGTGTCAAGGAATTTGGACCAATAGAGGACCCGAGCTTCGCTAGGAGTAGTGCCGAGCCAGGCGTCAAAGCAGTGCCCTTGGAGCATGAGGATGCAGGCGAAGCCGCGGAGCCAGTCGATGTAAGTGAGGCGGATCTTCGGGCCAGCGGATTTTTGCGGGTTTATCTTTTTCTCTATGGGGGCGGCGGGAACGGGCGGGTCGAATCCGGAGGTTTCGAGCTTGGTTTCAGATGTGGGCGTTAGCGGAGTCATCAGTTGCGCGGTGAAGCGCTTTTAGAAACTGTAAATACCTGGCGGACGGTCAATTTTACCCAGATGGCGTGTCAGTCTGGTCAAGCAATCTACGAAGCTAATTTCAATTTTCACGGCGGCCGCCGCTAGCTAGAGACGCAAATTGGCCGGCGCGGTTACATCAGCAGCGTTTATTTGATGCTATTTGATGCACAAAGCGGCAGCGGAGTGCTGCAGTTGAGGAGTTACTTCTACGAAAAGCTCATCTGGTTAAGAGGCCCGAAACGGGACTGGATGCGGTGGCGTAGAGCTTTTTGGGCATGCGGCCCGCGAGATACGCCTTGCGGCCGGCGATGATCGCGCTGCGCATGGCTTCAGCCATCAGCACCGGCTCCTGAGCTGTGGCGATGGCCGTGTTCATGAGCACACCATCAGCGCCGAGCTCCATGGCGAGCGCGGCATCGGAGGCAGTGCCTACGCCTGCATCGACGATCAGAGGAACTTCGGTGATTCGCTCGCGGAGAATCCGCAGATTGGCGAAATTCTGGATGCCGAGACCCGAGCCTATGGGCGCGGCGAGAGGCATGACCGCGGCCGCGCCGGCGTCGACGAGCTTACGCGCGACGATCAGGTCGTCATTGGTGTAGGGCAGGACGACGAAACCTTCCGAAACGAGAATCTTGGTGGCGCGGACGAGCTCCTCGGTGTCGGGGAAGAGAGTCTGCTCATCGCCGATCACTTCAAGTTTGACCCATTCGGAGAGCCCGGCTTCACGGCCGAGGCGAGCGGTGCGGATAGCGTCATCGGCGGTGTAGCAGCCGGCGGTATTGGGCAGAATGAAAATTTTGTCGGTGTCGATGAAATCGAGGAGCGATTCCTTGGTGCGGTCGCTGATGTTGACGCGGCGAACGGCGACGGTGACCATGTCGGCGCCAGAGGCGCGGTGCGCGCGAGCCATTTCTTCGAAGCTGGGATATTTGCCGGTGCCGACGATGAGACGCGAGCGAAAGGCGCGACCGGCAATGACGAGGGAATCTTCGCTGAGCGGGTCGACGGCGGACGGCGGAGCTGCGATGGGCTCGCGAGTAATTTCCGGTGAAGGCATGGGGGAATCTCCGAGGGCAATTTTAGCGCGGCGAGGAGAAATGCGCCAATCGCAGCGGAAGCCAAGGTCGAGTGAAAATCCCCACGCGCAAACCCGGCGAATCGGGCGCCCGGCGGAATGCTAAGAGATGGCCTGGGGTTTGGGGCCTTCGACGTCGGCGTAGAGGCGAGTGATCACGTCGCGATAGCGCTCTTCGATGATGCGGCGCTTGGGCTTCAAGGTGTGGGTGAGCTGGCCATTGGCCGTGGTGAAGTCATCTTCGATGAGCGCGAAGCGCTTGGGCTTTTCGTACTGAGCGAGATTGGAAGTGAGACGGTCGACTTCTTCTTCGATGATTTTGCGGACACGGGGATCGGCGACGGCTTCAATGTGGGAGACGAAGGCCACGCCGTGGCCGCCGAGCTTGGCTTCGAGGGCGCTGAAATTGGGAACGATGAGCACGGAGAGGAATTTACGCTTATCGCCGAAAAGTAGCGCGTTGGAGATGAACGGGCTGGTGCGCAGCTTATTTTCGATGGGCTGCGGCGCAACAAGTTTGCCGGCGGCAGTTTTGAGCAGTTCTTTTTTGCGGTCGGTGACGCTGAGATACCCGTCGGAATCGAGGTGGCCAATGTCGCCGGTGCGCAGCCAGCCATCGGGAGTCATGGTTTCGCGAGTTTGCTCGGGTTTGTGCCAGTAGCCCTGCATGACGCAGCGGCCGCGGACCTGAATTTCGCCGTCGGCAGCAATGCGCACGTCGACGTTGGGGATTGGCGGGCCGACGGTGCCGATCTTTTGGGCGCGCGGACCGTTGGTGGCGACCACGGGCGAAGTCTCGGTGAGGCCGTAGCCCTGATACACGGGTACGTTGATGGAAGCGTAGAACTCGCCGAGTTGAAGCGAAAGCGCAGCACCGCCGGAACAGATGGCGCGAATGTGGCCGCCAAGTCCAACGCGAATCTTTGTGAAGACGAGTTTATCGGCGAGCCACCAGCGGAACTTTAGGCTCAAGCTGGCGGGCTTGTTGTAGGCGCGCCAAGGCACGGACTCTTGCGCGACGCCCAGGGCCCAATCGAAAGCGCGGCGGCGCCATCCGGTAGCCTGGCGGCCTTTTTCGCAAATGCCGGCATAAATTTTCTCAAAGAAGCGCGGCACGGCCGCGGTGCGCGTGGGATGAACTTCAAGCAAGGCTTGCTGGACGTTCTCCATGCGGTCGACATAGGCGATGGGCACGCCGTGAAAAATGTAAGTGTAGTCGACGGTGCGTTCGTAGACGTGGGAAAGCGGGAGGAAAGAAAGGGCGAGATCGCCCGGGGTCAACATGTGGCTGGAAAGCGCGTCGGTGGCGTTGGAAGTGAGATTGGCGTGGGAGAGCATCACGCCCTTGGGTTCGCCGGTGGTGCCGGAGGTGTAGATCAGAGTGGCGAGCTGATCTGGGGTGACTTTTTCCGCTTCGCGGCGATATTCGGTGACTTCAGCGTCGCCAGCGGTGCTGATCAGAGTTTCATAGCGAAGGACATCGTGAGCGAATTCGTCCGGCGGGTTCACGGCGATGATTTGCTCGACGGTAGAGAGGCGATCCGGGCAGGCCAGGAAAGTTTGAATCTGCGCTTCGCCAGCGAGAAAGACAATCTTGGCGCCTGAATCCTTCAGGATGTAAACGATGCGTTCCTGCGACTCGTTGAAATAGAGTGGGACGGTGATGGCGCCGATGCCTTGAATGGCGAAGTCGGCGATATGCCATTCGGGACAATTGGGCGCGAGGAGCGCCACGCGATCACCGGATTTTACGCCAAGCGCGCGAAGGGCTTTGGCGAGGCCGGCGACAGACTGGAGCATCTCGGCGCCGGAAATTGTTTGCCAGCCGTTACTGGTTCGCCGCATTTGCGCGGGAGACTTGGGTGAACGGTCAATGGCATCGAGAAAAAGTTTGATGGTGGTGGGATAAGCCATGGCCGGCAAGATGAATTTAGCGTATTGGGATGTGACGTGCAATGTTACGCGGGACGACGCGCGTCGCAGATAGCAGGCGGTCCTGACAGGCAGCAGCGCGGTGCGTTAAGATGCTTTCAGTGAAGAAATGGCGGCGAAACGGCGTTGCAGCGCCAGTGTCTTTCGGAACGGCATTTCTGGAATGGATTGCTCACCATGGCCAAAATTGCACAGGCCGATCCAACAAGTAAATCCGAGTTAGCTAAATCAGATTCGAAAGCGGGTTCGAGCTCCGATTCGGCGCCAGCGCCGACAGTGCGCGGGCCGCGTGGCACCGAGCTGTCGTGCCGGGGCTGGCAGCAAGAAGCAGCCATGCGAATGCTGATGAACAATCTCGACCCGGAAGTGGCGGAAAAGCCGCAGGAATTGATTATTTACGGCGGGCGCGGAAAAGCGGCGCGCAATTGGGATTGCTATCACGCGATTGTGAGTTCGCTGAAAGCGCTGGCAGCGGACGAAACGCTGCTGGTGCAGTCGGGCAAGCCGGTAGGAGTTTTTCGCACGCATGAATATGCGCCGCGCGTATTGATCGCCAATTCGAATTTGGTGGGGCATTGGAGCAATTGGGAGCAGTTTGACGCGCTGGATCGCGCGGGGCTGATGATGTACGGGCAAATGACCGCGGGGAGCTGGATTTACATCGGCACGCAGGGAATTTTGCAGGGAACGTTCGAGACATTTGCGGCGGCGGGGCGAAAACATTTTGGCGGGGACCTGAGCGGCAAACTGGTGGCGAGCGGCGGGATGGGCGGGATGGGAGGCGCGCAACCGCTGGCGGCAACGCTGAACGGCGCGGCGTTTTTGGGAATTGATGTCGATCCAGAGCGGATCAAGCGGCGAGTGAAGACCGGCTACTGCGACGTGATGGTGAACAGCCTCGATGAGGCGCTGCGCATTTTGAAGAATGCGGTGCGCAAGCGCGAGGCGACGTCGGTGGGGCTGGTGGGCAACTGCGCGGAAATTATTCCAGAGATGGCCAAGCGGGGCGTGGTGCCGGATTTGTTGACTGATCAGACCAGCGCGCACGATCCGATGTTTGGTTACGTGCCGGAGGGCGTGAAGCCCGAAGAGGCGGGGGAGATTCGCAAGCGCGATCCGCAGGCGTATCAGAAGCGGTCGATGGAGTCGATTGCCAAGCATGTGCAGGGCATGCTCGATTTGCAGAAGCTGGGCGCGATTACGTTCGACTATGGAAATAATATTCGGACGTTTGCGTTTCAGCAGGGTGTGAAGGATGCGTACGACTTTCCGGGCTTCGTGCCGGCGTACATCCGTCCGCTATTTTGCGAAGGCAGAGGGCCGTTTCGGTGGGCGGCGCTGTCGGGCGAGCCTTCGGACATTCACCGCACAGACAAGCTGGTGCTGGAAATGTTCCCGCATGACGAAGTGTTGACGCGATGGATTTCACTGGCGCGGAAGCGGGTGCGATTCCAGGGATATCCAGCACGGATTTGCTGGCTGGGGTATGGTGAGCGGGACAAATTCGGTCTGGCGTTGAATGATTTGGTGGCGCGCGGCGAATTGAAGGCGCCGATCGTGATTGGGCGCGACCATCTGGATTGCGGGTCGGTGGCTTCGCCGTATCGCGAGACGGAGTCGATGCGAGACGGCTCGGACGCTGTGGCGGATTGGCCGTTGCTGAATGCCCTGCTGAATACGGCTAGCGGGGCGAGTTGGGTTTCGATTCACAATGGCGGCGGCGTGGGAATTGGGTATTCGCTGCACGCGGGACAAGTGACGGTGGCGGATGGCACGCCGGAGATGGCGAAGCGGATCGAGCGGGTGTTGACGAATGATCCGGGAATCGGCGTTGCGCGACATGTGGACGCGGGTTATCCGGAGGCGATTGAGTTTGCGCAAAAGTCGGGCGTGAAGATTCCGATGGCTGCGAGTGAGCAAGGCAAAACGAAGAAGTAATTGAGGCGGGGCGCGGAAGCGCACCGGCGCAGAGGCGCACTTGGAGGTAACATGATCGTGATCACGGGAGCCACGGGACATACGGGCGGAGTCGCGGTGGAAGCGCTGCTGGCGCAGGATGAAACGGTTTGCGCGATTGGGCGCAACAAAGACAAGTTGCAGGCGCTGGCCCAAAAGGGCGCGGAAACATTCGTGGCGGACACAACCGACGTGGAAGCGCTCACGAGGGTGTTCAGCGGGGCGGAAGCGGTTTACGCAATGATCCCGCCGGACCCGGGCAGCGAGGATTATCGCGCGTCACAGGAACGGCACGGCGATGCGCTGGCGGCAGCAATCGAAAAATCGGGAGTGAGCCACGCGGTCTGCCTGAGCAGTATTGGCGCGGACAAGGCGGAGAAGGTCGGCCCGGTGAATGGGCTGCATTCTTTCGAACAAAAGATCCGAGGAATCTCGAAGTTAAATGCGCTGCTGCTGCGCCCGGCGTACTTCATGGAGAACAATCTGGCGCAGATCAAGATCATTCAGACCATGCACACTTGCGGAGGGCCGTTGAAAGGCGACCTGAAATTCCCGCAGATCGCGACGCAGGACATCGGGGAATACGTGGCGAAGGCACTGGCGGCGCGGGATTTTTCGGGAATGGTGACCAGAGAATTGCATGGCCAGCGCGACCTCACCATGAAAGAAGCGGCGGCAGTTTTTGGGCAGGCTATTGGCCAGCCGAAGCTGGGTTATACGCACTTTCCCAACTTCGCGGTGGAAATGGCGCTGAAGCAAATGGGCCTGTCGGAGAAGTCGGCGAAACTGATGCTGGAAATGACTGACGCACTGAATTCAGGATGGATGGTTCCGCTCGAGCCGCGTTCGGCGGAAAATACGACGCCGACTAAGATTGAAACTTTCGCCGCGGAAGTTTTTGCGCCGGCGTTTCAGGGCAAAGCAGCTAGCGCGTAAGTTCCGCTTCCCTCGTGCCGTTTGTTTTCAAGTGAATGCGAGGTTACTTCGCTTGCAGGGTCATACCGCGTTCGGCTGTGGGCAAAGTGCAACTTCCCTGACGGACTCCCGCTAGAAAACTATCGATCGTGCTGATGACTTTGGGCTCGACGATGACGGTGTCCAAGTCCGATCCCTGCAAAATTCATGTGGGTGGCGCCGTCGATGACGCCGAGCCATTGGCACTTCCCTTTCGGGTCGCCGGGAAGTTCGCGCCAGGCAATTTGGCGACTTTCGGGTCCGCCCTTAATGGCCTGATCGCGTGTGCCGGTGAGAATCAGGATGGGCTTGTGAATTTTGTCCCAGGCGTGATCGGGAAAAACGACGCCGGGCCCTTCGGGTGAGAGGGCGACGTAGGCGTCGAATCGATTCTGGCCCGCCGGCGGCGAAGGCACGTTGACTATATTGGGCGCGCCGATTTCGAGCATGACGGTAATCGCGCCCATGGAGTGACCCATGAGGACGCGAAATGGCGCTTTGCATTGCGCGTCGGCATATTTGAGGGTGGCGTCGAGGTCGAGGAGACGAGCTTCTTCGGCGTTGGTATCGACAACCAGCGCTTTCACGCCGGGGTGGATGCCGTCCTCGAGCATGTCCTTACCCAGCGCGGACATTCCACTTTCCTGGTGGCCCATGGCGATGGTGGTGTACCCGTCCTTGGCCATGGCTTCGGCGAGGTAGCTGTAGCCCTTCTCCGAGCCACCTGCGCCATGCGAGAAAATTACCAGCGGCGCGCAGCCGCTGATGACGCCTTCGGCCTTGTAAACAAGCAGTGGGGTGGTCTTGCCATCGGAGCGTGGCGCGCTGGCGGATTGGGGCTCGGCGGCGGGCGCGGAGAAACCGGCACGAAGGAACGCGTGGTGAGCGAGCGCGTGGCGAATGAACATCAACGAACCGGGCGCGATGATCAGTAGCCCGAGCAAGAAGAGGCGCAGAAATGGAATTCGCAAGGTGAGGAATTCCTCCTGATTTAGTAAACCCGGATTTGGAGAAAAATACTCGGGTTGTTTGCCGCGGCGCGGCCTAGATCACTAGCTATATGACTAGCGCGGGCCGGCGTAGCCGGGGCCAAGAATGACCTGGCCCGGGCAGCGCGCCAGTCATTTTGCCGTCTGCGATGACTGCGGTGCCATTCACAAGAACGTAGTCCATACCCACGGAGAATTGGTTGGGCTTATCGAAGGTGGCCACGTCGTGGATGGTTTCAGGGTCGAAGACCACCACGTCGGCGCGCATGCCTTCTTTCAGCACGCCGCGATCGGTGAAGCCCATGCGTTGCGCGGGAAGCGCGCTGAACTTGCGAATCGCGTCAGGCAAAGTGAGGAGCTTTTCTTCGCGCACGTATTTGGCGAGGATGCGCGGGAAACGTGCCGTAGGCGCGGGGATGCGGATGTTCTTTGCCCAAAATTCCTTCCGGTGAAGTGCCTTCGGAATCGTTGTCGATGGAAACCCAAGGCTGCTTGAGAGCGAGCGAAACATCTTCCTGCTGCATGCCAAAGACGCAGACATAGGTGTAGCCGCTATCCTGGATCAGGATGTCGAAAAGTGTGTCTTTGGGATCTTTGTGCCATTCCTTGGCGATTTCCGCGATGGTCTTACCCTGAAGATCGAGCAGCTTGGGATTTTGCACGGCGGCAATCAAGATGCCTTCGGGCCCGGGCACTTCGTTCCATTCGTTGTCCCAAGTGGCGGTCTTTTCGTCCATTTCCTTCTTGATGCGTTCGCGATTGGCTGGATCGCGGAGACGCTCGACCATTTTTTGCAGGCCGCCATCGTGAGCCCAGGGCGGAATGAAGGCGGACATTTCGTTGGACCAGGCGGTGTAGGCATAGGTATCGGCGGTGATATCGAGGCCGCTGGCTCGGGCCTTGTCTATGAATTCGACGATCTGGGGCATGCGGCCCCAATTCGGCTTGCCTGCCGTTTTCAGGTGCCAAATTTCCACGGGAATCTTTGCTTCGCGGCCGATGCGCGCGGTTTCGGCTAGCGAATCCATGATGCCGTCGCCTTCGCTGCGCATGTGCGTCGCGTATATCCCGCCGTATTCGCTGGCCACCGAAGCGAGCGCGATCAGCTCTTCCGTTTTGGCGTAAGGAGCCGGGGCGTATTCGAGCGAGGTTGAAACACCCATGGCGCCTTGCTGCATGGCTTGTCGGACTTGATCTTTCATCTGGGTCAGTTCATCGGGCGTTGGAGCGCGGTCGGCGTCGCCGATGACGTAACGGCGGACTTGGGTGGCGCCGATGTAAGTGGCCAAGTTGATGCCCATCCCCTGCTTCTTGAGGCGCGCGAAGTACTCGCGAAATGTTCGCCAATCCGGAGTGATCTGGTAGTGCTCGTAGCCGAGCTTGTCGGTGGCGATGATCCGGTCGTTCAGCGGAGCGATGGAGTTGCCTTCGCCGGTAACTTCAGTTGTGATGCCCTGGAAGATTTTCGAGGGCAGGCGAGGATCGACCAGGATGGTTTCTTCGGATTGGCCGAGCATGTCGATGAAGCCGGGGGCCACGATGCGATTGTGGGCGTCGATGGTGTGTTTGGCGTGGGCGTCGACGTGAAGATCGCGGCCGATGGCGACGATGTGGCCGTCACGAATGCCCACTTCGCCGTAATACCAGGGCGAGCCGGTGCCGTCGACGATGCGGCCGTTGATGATGAGGGTGTCGAAGTCGTGCGAGACGGCGGGGCGGGCGTGAAGGGCTGCATGCGCGAAGCTGGTCGCCAAGATTCCGAGGATTAGGATGAAGCCGATGGCGATGAGAAGTGCGAGGCGACGAGTCATATTTTCTCCGAAGAGTCTTGAGGATTGTGAGAACCGCGAATCATAGTGCGAATTATTCGGCGCGCCAAGAGAGTAAAGATGCGTGGATGTGGCGAGGGCGGTACGGAAGCGGTTACACTCGGCAGCAGAGATGAGGAAAGATTTGGGGAAAGATTTGGGGAAGGATTTGCTCGTTACGGGGTGTTCGCAGCTCCTGACGCTGCGCGTGCCTGCGCCGCGACGCGGGGCGCAGATGCAGAACCTCGGGCTGGTGCGCGACGGCGCGCTGCTGATTCGCGAAGGGGAAATTGCCGCGGTAGGGACGCGCAAGCAGGTGGCGCGAGGATTGAAGGCGGCCCGCACCCACGAAATTGACCTGGAAGGCCGGGTGGTCCTGCCCGGATTTGTGGATTCGCACACGCACTTGATTTTTGCAGAGAGCCGAGCGCACGAGCATGAAAAGCGGGTTGCGGGGGCGACTTACGAGGAGATCGCCAAGAGCGGCGGCGGAATTATTTCGAGTGTGCGGAAGCTGCGCAAGGCGAGCCGCGAAGATTTAAAGACGCGCGCAAAACACCATTTGCAGATGTTTGCGGCGCATGGCACGACCACGCTGGAAGCGAAGAGCGGATACGGGCTGGACCTTTCGAGCGAGATCAAAACGCTGGAGATTTTGCGGGAGCTGCGAGGGGAGCAGCGGCTGGATATCGCGACTACTTTTTTGGGAGCGCACGTAGCCGCGCCGGAATATCGCGGGCGAGAAGGCGATTTTGCGGATTTGGTGGCGCGCGTGTGGATGCCCGTGGTGGCGCGGACGGGACTGGCGCAGTTCTGCGATGTGTTTTGCGACCGCGGAGCGTTTACGCCCGCACAGGCGGAGCAGGTTTTATCGGCGGGGTTGCGTTGCGGGCTAAAGGCGCGGATACATGCGGAGCAGTTGTCGCACAGCGGCGGCGCGATGGTGGCCGTGAAGCTGGGCGCGGCGAGCGCGGATCATTTGGAGATGGTCAATGCGCGAGATATACGCGCGCTGGCGGGATCGAACGTGGCGTGCACGCTGCTGCCGGGGTGCCATTTTCACCTGGATTTGAAGCAGCGCGCGCCGGCGCGAAAGCTCATTTCAGGCGGGGCGATTGTGGCGCTGGCCACAGACTTCAATCCGGGGACGAGTCCGACATTAAACATGCAGATGATATTGTCGCTGGCCTGCGCGCAACTGCGGATGAGCCCTGCGGAGGCGATTACCGCGGCAACGATCAACGGGGCGTACGCGTTGCGCATGCACGATCGCGTCGGCTCGCTGGAAGTTGGCAAGTTGGCAGATTTTTCGGTATTCGATGTGGATGACTATCGCGAAATCCCCTACTATTTCGGGGTGAATCGCTGCAGCATGACTTTCAAGCGCGGTGCGGTTGTTTATTCGAAGAATGGTCACGCTGAGAAATGATTCGCCCGCTTCTGAGTCTCTCCTTTTCGCATCGCTCGAATGAAATTTCTCACATGAAACGCCAGGCATGAAACAGCTCATTGAGTGTGTTCCAAATTTTTCAGAAGGGCGCGATCGCCCCAAGATGGAGGCGATCATCGGAGCGATGCGCGAAGTCGAGGGCGTTTACGTACTCGATTTTGAAAGCGATTCGGACCACAACCGGTCGGTGGTGACATTAGCGGGCGAGCCTGAGCCTGTAGCTGAGGCTGCCGTGCGCGGTGTGGGAAAAGCACTGGAGCTCGTTGATCTGCGGCGGCACACGGGCGCGCATCCCCGGCTTGGCTCGACCGACGTAGTTCCCTTCGTGCCCATTGAGGGCGTTACGCTGGAAGAATGCGTGGCGCTGGCGAAACGCGTGGGCGCTGAAATCTGGAAGCGCTACAAAATACCGGTCTATTTCTATGAAGCCGCGGCGGTGCGGCCGGAGCGCGTGAATTTAGAAAATATCCGCAAAGGTCAATTTGAGGGCTTGCTCGAAGAAGTGCCGCGAAATCCGACGCGCGCTCCCGATGTTGGCGAGCAGCACCTGCACCCGACGGCGGGCGCGGTGGTGGTGGGCGCGAGGAAATTCCTGATCGCATACAACATCAACCTGAACACGCCCGATCTCGAAATCGCCAAGCGCATCGCAAAAAATATTCGCTTTTCAAATGGCGGGCTGCGGTACGTGAAATCGATGGGTGTGGACTTGCGCGCGCGGCAATTGGCGCAAGTGTCGATCAACATGACCGATTTTGAGCAGACGCCGCTGCATCGTGTGTTTGAGATGGTGAAGCGCGAGGCGCAGCGATACGGCGTGAACATTGTGGGAAGCGAAATTGTTGGGCTGGTGCCAAAGCGCGCGCTGGAATTGACCGCGGATTTCTACCTGCAGCTCGAAAACTTCTCACCGGCGCAGGTGTTAGAGAATCGACTGGCTGAATCGCTGATGAATGTGGCGCCCGCGGCGGGTGGGGCGCCTGGCGGGGCTGCCGAGACAGGAACGCTTGCGGCACTGGCAAAACCTATTTTGGACGAGTTGGCTGCGCCTACGGCAACGCCGGGCGGAGGCGCTGTAGCGGCGCTGGCGGGTGCGTTTGCGTCGAGCCTGGGCGAGATGGTGGCGGGGCTTTCGCGCAAGAAGAAGTCGCAGGCGCAGTTTGTGGACCAGCTCAATACGGCGCTGGCTGAGTTTCAGGCGGGCACGCGGCAATTTGCCAGCGCGGCGGATCAGGATTCGCGCGCTTTTGAGAAGGTGATGGCCGCGTACAAGCTGCCCAAGGAAAGCGCGGCGGATCAGACCAAGCGCACCGAGGCGATTCGCGCCGGCCTGGAAGGGGCGGCCGAAGTTCCAATGGACGTGGCGCGGCGAGGTGTTGCGTTGTACGAACGGCTGGTACAACTGCAACAGATATCCAGCGCGTCTATGCTTTCAGACCTTCAAGTGGCGCGAATGATGGTGATTGCGTCGATTCGCGGGGCCCTGGCCAATGTGGAGATCAATATTCAGAGCTTGAAGGATGAGGGCGCGGATCCGGCCACTCTGGAAAAGCTTCGGTCGGAAGCGGATGAGTTGAAAGCGCGCATCGGCAAGGAATATTAGGTTTCCCGAGCGCTACTCATTGGCGCTGCTAGATCGCAACGGACGCGCGCCAATCGAAAATTGGCGAGATAATTAACAGGCGGGAAGATTTACCCGTAAGATTTACAAGGATTGAAAATGAAGAGTCCCCTGACAGGCACCCCCAGGTCACGAGAAGGCAGCCGGGCCAACCCCAAGATTGCGCTGGCGGCGCTGGTCTCACTGTGTTTGGTCGGCACGCTGGCGATCTGGACGCGCACGGCGCAGGCCGGGACGCTGAGCACGGACATCATCGGCATGTTTCCCAAGGTGGTCGGTGAGTTCGCTTATGCGGATTTGAAATCCGCGCGACAGCACCCGTGGTTCAACCAACTGCGCGATCAGCTATTACCCAATAATTTCAGACAGTTTTCGCAGTTTTTGGCGGCTGCCGGGATCGACATGAATACCCAGGTGGACGAAATGGCTTGGGCGACGATTCCGCCGAACAAGGATCACGGCGACCAGATTGTGGGAGTGGCGCTAGGAAGCTTTCAGCCATCGAGTATTGAAGACCGATTCAAGCAGAAGAAGGTTTTCAATGTGCAGATTCATGGCTACACGTTGTGGGCTTTCGGCAGCGGCTCGGGACCCAGTGACATTTTTCTTTTCTTCCTGGATTCGAATACCGCGGCGTTTGGGCAGCGCGCGGCTTTGGAGAAGTTGATTGACGTGCGTTTTGGCGGCTCAGAAAGTTTGCTGACCAACGACAAAATGTTTGGATTGATCCGCGACGCCAACGGCAATGGGACGATTTGGGCGGTTTTGGATCACAACTACACGCATGGCGCGCTGGAACAGCTGTTGCCCGAGGCCAATCAGTTCCCGCAGGCCGCGCAAATTCTGGGCAAGCTGCAAGGGCTCGAGATTCACGTGCAGGCGAGCAGCGGGATCGACGCGCAATTTCAGGCGGTATGCGACACAGTGGACAATGCGAATTTACTGGCGACGGCGCTGCAAGCGGGGGTGATGTACCGGAGATATCAGGAGGCCTCGACGCACCCGGAGATTGCTAAGGCGCTGGAGGGCGTGAGCATCGTGCCCTCGGGAGATCGAATCAAGGTGGATTTGCCGGTGAGCGAGGATCAGCTGCAAGCGTTAATCAAGAGCCACGCTTTGCTGGTGCAGATGTAGCAGCGCTGTCAAACCGAAATGATGAGGGCAGAATCGGGAGGTTCTGCCCTTTTTCATTTCCCTGCTTCAATTATTTCGCGACCTGAAGCCTGAAGCACGGGCCCGTTCGTGCCGTCGCTTCCCCTGCCCTTCCCTCTTTGATCTGAGCAGCCAATTTTAGGGCTTGACAGCGTCGCGCCATATTTATAACCTTTAGGTTATCTAACCTAACGGTTATGTAAAGATGCCTTCCACTTCACAGCGGCTGGACGTGATTTTCGCAGCACTGGCGGATTCAACCCGGCGGGCCATCCTGGCGCGACTCGCTTCGGGACAGGCATCCGTGATGGAGCTGTCGCGGCCGTTCGCGATGAGCCAGCCGGCCATCTCCAAACACCTGAAAGTGCTGGAGCGGGCCGGGCTCATTTCGAGAGGTCAGGACCAGCAGCGGCGTCCGCGCCGCCTTGAAGCGAAGCGGCTTAAGGAAGCCACGGAATGGTTAGAGCGTTATCGGCAGCTCTGGGAAGCGAATTTCCAGCGGCTCGATACGCTGCTGGATGAACTTGGCGCAAAAGAAAAGAAGCAGAGATCAACACGCCGGAGGAAAGTGCGATGACAAATAGCGAATCCTTGAACACGGGAGCATTGAAAGTCACCACGCCGGGCGACCGCGAGATCGTAATGACGCGAGTCTTTAACGCTCCGCGCCGGCTGGTCTTTGAAGCCTTTAACAAGCCGGAGCTGCTCAAGCGCTGGCTGCTGGGCCCTCCGGGATGGGAGATGGTGGTTTGCCAAGTCGCGGCAAAAGCTGGCGACAAATACCGCTATGAGTGGCGTACCGCCGATGGGACGCAATTGGGGACGGGAGGCGTTTGCGTCGAAATCGTACCGCCCGAGCGCATTGTATGTACTGAGCGCATGGATGGACGACAGGGCGAATCGCGATTAACTACGGTCTTCGTGCAGCATGCTGGAAAGACCACGCTGACGATGACAATGGTTTTTGAATCGCGAGAGAGCCGCGACGAGGCACTCAAATCCGGCATGGAAAAGGGTGTGGCTATGAGCTACGACCGGCTCGAAGAGATGCTGTCGACGGCGGAGAGAGGAGCGGCAAAGTCATGAGCGGAGCGCAACCGTCTCGTCAGGTCGGTCGAAGTATCGGTGCGGTGGCTGGTGGCATTGCGGTGGGTGTGATTCTGACGCTGGCCACAGACGTGGTGCTGCACATGGCCGGCGTGTTTCCACCTTTGGGCCAGCCGACGCCAGGGCCGCCGTTGGTATTGGCCACGGCGTATCGCATCGTTTACGGTATTTTAGGGGCCTATTTGATCGCGATGTGGGCGCCGGACCGGCCGATGGGCCACGCGCTGATCAGCGGTGTATTCGGGGTGGTTGTGAGCGCCATAGGCGCCGCAGTGGCGTGGAATCGCGGACCCGCCTTCGGGCCGCACTGGTATCCCATGGCGTTAATCATCACGGCCATACCGTGCGCGTGGTTGGGAGGCAAGCTGCGCCTTAATCAGATGAGAACAAGGAGTCGTGCCATAACGGTTTAGCGGCGCGACTAGGACCCGGCCTTTTTTTCAGCTTGAGCGGGCGAGGCAAATTCGGTGAGGGTCAGAGTGAATTTGCCGTCGTGAGTTTCGGGCGAGACCTTGGCGACGTCATCTTTGGAGAGATTAAAGCCCTCGCAGAATTTCTCGCCCGAGGGCTTCTTCAGCTTTACTTCCACGCGATCTTCAAATTCCTCGCAGACTACGCGCATGTGGTGGCCGTCATTGTGATGGGCGGACCAGGCTTCCTTGCAGCACTTGCGGGTCGCTTCGATGAGTTTTTTGGCGCGGGCCTCGGGAACGCCGACCTGAGCGGCGGAATGCTCCACAATCGCGCCGAGCGCGGTGAAGAGGCGCGGGTCGTCGTCTAGATCGCACTCGGTGCGGACGTGTTTAGGATTCATAACGGTCGGCGATGCTGATTTCGCAGGCCTCGCGGCAGGCGGGGCAATAGTAAAGGCCATCGTTGCAGAGCCGGACGCCATGCTGGGCGTGACAATAGACGCAATATTTGTCGCAGCGGCAGGCGTGTTCAGGCTTTTCGCATTGGCCGCAGACTACTGAGGTGGCTGGCACAGGCATTTCCCCCGGGTTCGCTCGTCCTGATCCCTCTACGAAGCTTGGGTATGGGTTAAATATAGGCTAAGGAGATTCCGGCGACAAGGCCGCTGTGAGCAATGGTCCACAGTCGTGCACCAGCGAGGTGGTGCGGGTTTCTTGACTCATCAGAATGCACATGCTACGTTGAATTTTCTTTGCAATTTTTCGAGTATCTACTTCGAGTGTCAACTTCGAGTACCACGTGACCGACTCCGAAACTTCTCAGCCACAACGCACCGCGCTAAATGCGGCTCATCGCCGGATGGGCGCGAGGATGGTCGACTTCGGCGGCTGGGACATGCCCCTGGAATACACGGGAATACTCGCGGAGCATGAGGCGGTGCGGACGCGCGCGGGCATTTTCGACGTGAGCCACATGGGCGAGATTGAGATTCGCGGGCCGCGAGCGCTGGAGCTGGTGCAGAAGGTCACTTGCAACAACGCGGCGGCCCTAAAAGACGGGCAGGCGCAGTATTCGGGGCTAATGACGGACACGGGGACGTTCGTAGATGACCTGCTGGTGCATCGGATTTCTTCCAGCCACTATTTCCTGGTAGTGAACGCGGGCAATCAGATCGACGATTTTGAACATATCCAGGCGAACAACGACGGGATCGCAGCAGCGGATAATAATGGGGCGCGCTATTCCCTGCTGGCGATTCAGGGGCCCAAGGCGGCGGCGCTGTTGCAGCGCTTTACGCCGGTGCAGCTCGATGCGATTCGCTACTATCACTTCACTTTTGGCGAAGTGGATGAAGTGCACTGCATGATTGCGCGCACCGGATATACCGGTGAAGACGGCTTCGAGATTTATTTTGCGCCAGAGCACTCCGAGCGGATTTGGGATGATTTGATTGAAGCAGGGTCGATTGAGGGTATTATCCCGTGCGGCTTGGGCGCGCGAAACACGCTACGGCTCGAGGCGGGCATGTGCCTTTACGGGCATGAGATTGACGAGACCACCACCCCATGGGAGGCCGGCCTGGGGTGGATCTGCAAGCCAGATAAGGGTGATTTTCTAGGCCGCGATTTGCTGGTGCAGCAGAGGGCCAAGGGGATCGAACGCAAGTTAGTTGGCTTCGAAATGGTGGACAAGCGAATCGGGCGCGACGGTTATCCAGTGGAAGTGAATGGCAAAGAAGTCGGCAGGGTGACCAGCGGTGGGCCGGCGCCATTTTTAAGGAAGAATATTGGAATGGCTTACGTACCAACGGCGATGAGCAAGGTTGGTCAGGAAATTGAGATTATGGTGCGCGGGACGAAGGCAGCGGCGAAGATTGTTGAGTTGCCGTTCTACTCGCGAAAGAAAAGCGCGGCGAATTAGATTAAGGAGCATCGATGTCGTATCCGGCGGATTTTCTTTATACCAAGGAGCATGAGTGGCTCCAGGCAAATGGCGATAGCGCGACGGTGGGGATCACCGACTACGCCCAGCATGAATTGGGAGATGTGGTTTTCGTGGAGCTGCCCAAGGTGGGCGCGAAGATTAAGGCGCGGCAATCATTTGGCACGGTGGAATCGGTGAAGGCAGTGAGCGAAATTTATAGCCCGGTTTCCGGTGAAGTGACCGCTATCAATGAAGACCTGGCAGGGTCGCCGGAAAAAATCAATCACGAGCCGCATACTGGCGGCTGGCTGATCAAGTTGAAGCTGGCCGACAAGAACGAAACATCCTCGTTGATGAATGCCCAAGCGTACGAAGCCTACGTGGCGGAGAAAGGCAAGGAACACTCCGCCTGATGCGTTACTTACCGAAAAGCTCGTCTGAACGCGAAGCAATGCTGGCGGGAATTGGTGCAAGTTCAGTCGAGCAGCTTTTTGAAACAATCCCAGAAAAATTCAGGCTGAAGCGGAAGCTGAATCTGCCCGGGCCAATGTCCGAGGCGGAGATCATCAGCTATTTCAAGGCGCGCGCGGATGAGAATTCGCGCGGCTACACGTCGTTTTTGGGCGCGGGCGTTTATAACCATTTGCGGTCGGTGGTCCCCGATGCGCTGATCCAGCGCGGCGAATTTCTTACTTCCTACACGCCGTATCAAGCGGAAATTTCACAGGGCACGCTGCAAGCAATCTTTGAGTTTCAGACTTTGATTTGCCAGCTTACCGGACAGGACGTGGCCAATGCGTCGATGTACGACGGGTCGACTGCGCTGACCGAAGCGGTGCTGATGGCCGAGCGGCTAACCGGCCGGCGCGGAGCGGTGGTGGCGCGCACGGTGCATCCCGAGTATCGACAAGTGTTGCAGACGTACGCAAAGCACTTGGGGATTGGTCTTCAGGAAGTTGGGAACACGTCGAGCGGCCAGATGGATCCGGCCGCGGTGAGCGCGGGAGACATCGAGAAAGCAGCGGCGATTGTGGTGCAGTCGCCCAACTTTTTTGGGGTCATCGAGGATGTGGCGGCGCTAGCGGAATTGGCCCACGCGAGCGGCGCGCTGCTGATTGTGTGCATCACCGAGGGCGTTTCGCTGGGCATTGTGAGGCCGCCTATCGAAGCGGACATTCTGGCCATGGAGTGCCAGAGTTTTGGCGTGGCGCCGAGTTATGGCGGGCCCTATGTGGGCGTGATTGCCACGCGCGAGAAGTTTGTGCGGCAGTTGCCGGGAAGGCTGGCAGGGGCTGCGTATGACGCGGAAGGACGGCCGGGGTTTGTGTTGACCCTGGCGACGCGGGAGCAACATATCCGGCGCGAGCGCGCGACATCGAATATTTGTACGAATGAGGCGTTATTCGCGCTGGCGGCGACGATTCAAATGACCCTGATGGGCAAAGAAGGCTTGCGCGAGATGGCTTTGCAGAATTTGGCCAAGGCGCGATTTGCCCAGGCTGAACTGGAGAAAATTCGAGGCGTGAAGCGAGGATTTACCGGGCCGACGTTCAATGAGTTTGTGATGGAGTTTCCACGGTCGGTGAAAATTATCAATAGCTGGCTGCTGCGCGACAAAATTATCGGTCCGCTGCCGCTGGGTATGACCCATCCGGATCAGACCAAGCGCGGGCTATTTTGCGTGACCGAAGTGATGCCGCGCGCGGAAATTGAACGCATGGTGCAGGCAGTGCGCGCTGCGCTAGAAAAGCCGATTTAGGAGCTGTTAGTTTCGTGAGCGATTCGATCAAAACGGAAATTACGCCGGAAGCCAAGCCGGACAAGCACGACTCGGGCGGAAGCGCGACTCCTTCGCGCAACGGACAAGAATCCGCATTGGGAAAGGCTCGACCGCATCCTTCGCAGAATGAGGGGCTCATTTTCACCAAGTCGGCCCCTGGAAAGCGTGGCATGGAGCTGCCACCGCTGGACGTGCCTGCGGCCGATCCAGCAAAAGAGTTGGGCGCGTTCGCGCGCGACCAGATTGAAGGCTTTCCCGAAGTGAGCGAGATTGAAGTGATTCGCCATTTCACGCGGCTTTCCACGTGGAATTACGCAATCGACCTTGGGATGTATCCGCTGGGCTCCTGCACGATGAAGTACAACCCGCGGGTGAATGAGTTCGTGGCGCGGTTGGATGGGCTCGCCACCGAGCATCCTTATCAGCCGGCGGAGCTGGCGCAGGGCTGCCTGCGCATCCTCTACGACCTTCAAAATTGCCTGCTCGAAATTTCAGGAATGGACGCGGTGACCTTGGAGCCCGTGGCGGGAGCGCAGGGCGAGTTGACCGGGCTGCTGATGATTCGCGCGTGCCTGGAAGACCGAGGCAATCCGCGCAAAAAAGTGTTGATTCCCGACTCGGCGCACGGGACAAATCCCGCCTCCGTGGTGATTGCCGGCTACGAAGTGCAGAACATCAAGTCCAACTCACGAGGGCAGCTGGACATCGATCACCTTCGCGAATATGTGACCGAGGACGTGGCGGCGCTGATGTTGACCAATCCCAGCACGCTGGGAATTTTTGAGGCGCGCATCGCGGAAATTGCGGAGGTGCTGCACGAGCGCGGCGCGCTGCTCTATATGGACGGCGCGAATATGAACGCGCTGGCAGGGATTACGCGGCCGGGCGATTTTGGCGTCGACGTGATGCACCTGAATTTGCATAAAACATTTTCGACGCCGCATGGAGGCGGAGGACCGGGCGCGGGCCCAGTCGTGGTGAAGAAAATTCTGGAGCCGTATCTGCCGGTGCCGCTGGTAACCCGCAAGGAAGATGGCAAGTATGCGCTGGATTTCAACCGGCCGAAGTCGATTGGGCGGGTGCGGGCGTTCTGCGGGAATTTTGGAGTGCTGCTAAGGGCGCTGGCTTACACGCTGGCGTATGGCGCGGAAATTCGCAATGCAACGGAAGACGCGGTAGTGAACGCGAATTATATTCGTGCGAAGTTGAAGGATATTTTCGATCTTCCCTATCCGCTACCTTCGCTGCATGAGGTCGTTTTTAGCGACTCGCGCCAGAAAAAGCATGGTGTGAATACGATGGATATTGCGAAGCGGCTAATCGACTACGGGTTTCACCCTTACACCACAGCCTTTCCGCTGATCGTGCCGGGCGCGCTGATGATTGAGCCTACCGAGTCAGAATCGCAGGAAGAGTGCGATTTGTTCGTGGAGGCTATGCGAGCAATCGCCAAGGAAGCTGAAACGGACCCGCAACTGGTGAAGACCGCGCCTCATTCGACGCGCGTCGGCAGGCTGGACGAAGTGGCCGCCGCGCGCAAACCTGTCCTGCGCTGGAAACCCTCCAAGTAACCCAAATTAGCGGATTATTCGTGCTTCCAGGTTCGGGCGGCGTTACTTCTTTTTGTCGTTTTCGCCCTTGTCGCCCCGTCGCGAAGAGGAGGCAGTCACTGGGTGAGCGACATTTGCCGCAGATGTGGCCACAGGCGCTGGGACGGCGCGGCCGCCGCTGGTAGCCTTGCTCTCATGAGCAATGGCTGCGGTAGCCGCCGCAGGCACAGGTAGAAGCGCGCCTTCGGCTTCTTTCAAGAAGAGCAATCTCGAATCGGAAGTCTCCCAGTCGATGGACAGGACGTCGCCCAGGGCGACCTGTTCGGTAGCCAGGAGGCTGGCGAGCGGGTAAACCAGGTGGCGCTCGATGGCGCGCTTTAAATGGCGGGCGCCGTATTTCAAATCGGTGCCTTCGCGGAGCAGAAATTCGCGGGCTTGCGGCGTGACGCGGAAAAGAAATCGTCCGCGAGCCGTTTCGAGCACGCGCTGCTGCACCATGCCCAACTCGATTTCCAAAATTTGTTCGAGCTGCTCGGAGCGCAAAGGGCGGAAGACCACCACCTTGTCGATGCGGTTCATGAATTCGGGCGAGAATTTGCGCTTGGCGGCTTCCGACGCAGTGCGCTCGACCTTCTCGTCGAGGCGCTTGGGCACTTCCGCGCGGGTTTCAGGCGCGAACCCGATTCCGCCGGTCATAAGCTCGGTGATTTCGCCACCTCCAAGGTTGGAGGTCATGAAAATCATGGTCTGGGACAGGTCCACGCGGCGGTTGTCGCCCAGGGTCAGCGTGGCTTTATCCAAAATGCCCAATAGCAATTGCCAGAGGGAGTCAGAGGCTTTCTCGATTTCGTCGAAAAGCAGGAAGCTGAGCTTGATCTTGTCGGTGTGGAACTGCGCCAGCGCCTCCTGAGTGATCAGCGGATGGGTTTCGCGGTGGCCCAGATAGCCCGGAGGCGAACCGATCAGCTTGGCAATTTCGTGGGAGTGCTGGAATTCGGCGCAATCGACCTTGATGACGGCGCGAGGGTCGCCAAAAAGGATTTCGGCAGTGGCTTCAACGACGCGGGTCTTCCCTGCTCCAGTGGGACCAAGGAACAAAAGGTTACCGACGGGGCGTCCCGGGGAATTCAGGCCAGCGCGGTACACCTGATACAGGTCGACCACGGCTTGAACCGCTTCATCCTGCCCAACAATTTTTCTACGCAGCCCGGTTTCGAAATCGCGCGATTCAGAGCTGCGCTGCGTTGGGTCAAGATGTTGAGCACGAGTTGCCACTTGAGACTCCGTTCAGGCTTTTCTTTCTATACTGCGAGATCGGAAGGCGGCGGTTGCCCAAGCCCCACTTGCTGACAGCACCCCAATGCAACACACCGGCCGGTAATTCTCGAAACTGAATAAAAGTCTGGACGCGGGGTAAAGGTATGTCAAACAATTCAACGGTAGTGTTTTTCCATTCGGGCAACCTGTACTAACGCTCAGCGTGGCAGTTTGGGGCGTGGAGTGGGGCGTGAGGCAAGGGTCCGGCGCGGGATACGACGCAGAGCACGCGAGAAGGCGAGGTCGTTGTGGGCTGGGAGCTGGTTTACAAGACGGTGAAGCGGATCCCGCGCGGGCGGGTGACGACGTACGGGGAAATTGCGCGCGCGGCGAGGCTGCGCGGAGGAGCGCGAGAGGCGGGACACGCGATGGCGGCGACGCCGAAAGGGCAAGGCATACCTTGGCATCGCGTGGTGGGATATGGAGGGAAGCTGCTGATCCGCGAGCCGTTTGGTTCGCTGCAACGGAAGCTGCTCGCGAGCGAGAAGGTAGTGGTGGAGGGGACGAGCCTCGATTACGAGAAGTATGGGTGGTCGCCGAATCGGCGAGCACGAAAGGTGAAGCGGAAGAGGCGCGGCAAGGTGGCGCGGACGAAGCGGCGACGATCGAAATCGTAAGTTGGATGAATAGCAAGACTCGCGCGCCGGCGGCGAGGATTCGCGCGTGAGAATGCGTCTATGGTATAGAAGAGGATTCGCTGCGTACCTCAAGTGAGAGTGTGGGCGAATCGAATTCAAGGAATGTGAAGCGCTACGTGAGCCAACCTGCCATCGAAGTTTCTCCCACATCGACAACAGTGCCGCAGTCGGGCGTGATTCAGGTCAGCGACCTGAAGAAGTCGTACGGCGACGTGGTGGCGCTGCGCGGGGTGAGCTTTGAGGTGGCGGCGGGCGAAGTTTTCGGGCTGCTGGGGCCTAATGGCGCGGGCAAAACAACCACGATTGAAATTTTGGAAGGATTGCGGACCGCGGATAGCGGGGAGGCTCGCGTAGCGGGACTCGACCCGGAGACGGCGGGGACCAAGCTGAAGGAAAAGATCGGCGCCGTGCTGCAATCGACCAACCTGCCGGACAAATTGAAGGTGCAGGAAGCGCTGACGCTTTTCAGCAAGTTTTATAAGCGGCACTCGCGGTCGGATCCGGCTGCGTTGCTACGACGTTTCCAGCTCGAAGAGAAGAAAGACGCCTTCTACAAGGACCTTTCGGGAGGGCAAAAGCAGCGCCTGGCGCTGGCCATGGCCTTGGTGAACGACCCGGAAGTGATTTTCCTCGATGAGCCCACGGCGGGACTTGATCCCCAGGTGCGGCGCGAGATGTACGACATCGTCGAAGAACTGAAGCGTGAGAAGAAAACGATTCTGCTAACGACTCACTATATCGAAGAGGCCGAGCGGCTCTGCGACCGCGTGGCTATTGTCGACATGGGACGGATTATCGCGATGGGAACGCCGCGGGAATTGAAGCACCGGTCAGCTGGCACGACTCGCATTGAAGTGCGGCTGGCACGGCCGTTGGGCGACGAGGTACTCAGGGGCATAGATGGCGTGCTGGACGCGCGTGAATTTGAAGGAACGCTGGTGCTGCACTCGAGCCATGCGCCGCAGACGATCGTCTCGCTGGTAAAGACGCTGGAAGCGGATGGGAATGAGCTGCAAGCATTGGAAATGTTTTCACCATCGCTCGAGGATGTGTTCATCGAGTTGACCGGGCGGAGACTGCGGGAATAGTCCGCGAGGAAGCGCGCAAGCGAGGCACTGGAGAAAAATTTGCAGACCTGGATCCTAACCAAGATTCGAATCCGGCTGGCGCTGCGGAATAAGACGTTCATATTTTTCGGCGTAGCTATGCCACTGGGTTTTCTTTTCTTCTTTGTGCTGATATTCGGACACAGCAGTAAGTGGATCGCTTACATCCTTGGCTCGGTACTGACAGTCACGGTGATGGGTAGTTTTTGGGGACTGAGTGTGCAGTTGGTGATTTTTCGCGAGCAGGGGATTTTGCGGCGCTTCCGACTGGCCCCGGTCGGGGCTGGCCCTTTACTTGCCTCAAGTATTCTCGCGAATTACGTTCTGGTTTTGCCGGCAGTGGCGGCTGAGATTTTGATCTGCCGGTCGGCATTCCACATGCAGACCTGGGGGAATGTACCTGCGATGTTTCTTTTGGTGTCGGTGGGCGCGGCGACTTTCTCATCTTTTGGCTTAATCGTGGCCAGTGTGACGAATTCGATGCAGGAGACTCAGGTCATCAACAACCTGATATGGTCGGCATTCCTGTTTCTCTCCGGGGCAACCGTGCCACTGGCAGTTTTTCCACAATGGATTCAAAGGGTAGCGCTTTTCTCGCCGGCGACTTACCTCGCTACGGGTCTTCAAGCGGCGGCCAACAAATTTGTTACCTGGGAAGAGCTTTTGACCGATTGCATTGCGCTCATTATCGGACTCTTGTTGGCGTTTGAAGTTTCGCGTCAGCTTTTTCGCTGGGAGCCGGAGGCCAAAATAGTTGGCAAAGGGAAACTATGGGTGTTGGCCGCGCTAATTCCCTTCCTCATTTTTGGCGCCTACGAAAATAGGAATGACGATCGACTGAACCAGCTGCAGAAAGACTTCCGCATGCTCCAAATGCAATCAGCCGCTGGCCACACTGAAGCTCCTTCAGACAATACTCCTCCGCAGCAATGAGGGCCTTTGAAGCCATAGCAGGCTTTTTGCTGCTGTTCATTGTGCTGTGGGACGCCTTCGAGGCGATTGTGTTGCCGCGGCGGGTCACGCGCCGATTTCGACTTAACGCGGCTTTTCTATCGCGCGACCTGGATTCCATGGCGGGCGGTAGGCCTAACCTTCAAATCGAGCAAAGTCCGCGAATCTTTTTTCAGCTTCTACGGGCCGCTGTCATTGCTCCTTCTGCTGGTCGTTTGGGCGATTGGACTGATCGCCGGATTCGCTTTGTTAGTGCTGGCTGCGGGGCCTCCCGACCGTCCTTATCCGCACGATTTCACTTGGGCGACTGCGCTATACATAAGCGGGACGAATTTTTTCACTTTGGGACTGGATGAGGTTGCGCCGCGGACCACGATCGCCAGAATGCTGACCGTATTCGAAGCGGGAATGGGGTTTGGCTTCCTGGCGATTGTGATCGGGTACTTGCCCACTATTTTCCAAGGCTTTTCGAAGCGCGAAGTCAGCGTGGTTTTGCTGGACGCGCACGCGGGCTCGCCACCATCGGCCGCGGAGCTGTTGCGCAGGCATTCGCATCCTGGCGGGCTTGAGACGCTGCACAATTTGTTTCTAGAGTGGGAGCGATGGTCGGCGCAGCTGCTGGAGAGCCACTTATCGTATCCGGTGCTGTGTTATTTCCGGTCGCAGCATGACAATGAATCGTGGATGAGCGCGCTGACCGCGGTGTGTGACGCGTGCGCGTTGACCATCGTGAGTATCGACGGACCCACGGCGATTCAGGCCCAATCCACTTTTGCGATGACCCGGCACGCGGTAGTCGATCTGGCGCAGGTTTTTCACGCCAAGCCGAAGCCGCCGAAGAAAGACCGCCTGCCCGCCGCAGAATTGCAGCGAATGCGGAAGATGCTGAAACATGCAGGCTGGACGTTGCGCGAGGGACCGGGCGAGGATCAAAAGTTGAATGACTTGCGGCAGATGTACGAGCCTTCGGCGAACGCGCTGGCGGACTTTCTATGCATGGAATTATCGCCATGGATTCACTCGCCGGAAGTAATCGCCAGGTGGAAAGCGTCGGTTTGGTCGAGAATCTCAGGCGCGTTGCCGGATGACGACGGGCACGAATAGGGCTTTGCAAAATTAGTGGTAACTAAATTCCGGCGGTGAAAATCCAACAAGAGCGGCAAGCCAAATTGTCCGTTCAGCCGTTATCCGATCGGCCGGAGGGCCAAACGGGGGCCCAAAATGCGTGTGCTATACTGGCGCTAGTTCAGCTGAAATAAATCCGCTTCGAAGTGGACGGAGGCTGTAATGTCACTCAAGAAGACCGATAAAATCTGGCACAACGGCAAACTTATTGAGTGGGACGACGCTAATATCCACGTGATTTCGCACGTGGTCAGCTACGCTTCCTCGGTCTTCGAAGGCATCCGCTGCTATGCCACGCCACAGGGACCTGGGATTTTTCGCCTTCGCGAGCACATGCAGCGCCTGATTGACTCCGCATACATCTACCGGATGGAAATTCCTTACAACCTGGATGAACTTTGCAACGCAGGGATTGAGCTGGTGCGCGCGAATGGCCTGGATGCCTGCTACATACGGCCGATCGTGCTGCGCGGATATGGCGATGCGGGCGTGAATCCGTTCAAGTGCCCCATTGAAGTTTATATGGCCTGCTGGGATTGGGGCCGGTACCTCGGTGAGGAGGCGGTGCGCGACGGAGTGGACGTGGGAGTAAGTTCATGGCAGCGGCCGGCGCCGAACACGATTCCGCAGATGGCCAAAGCCGCCGGCAATTATATGAACTCGGCGCTGATTCGCATGGAAGCGATGATGAATGGCTATGCCGAAGGCATTGCGCTGGACGTACACGGGCAGGTCACTGAAGGATCCGGCGAGAATCTTTTTCTGGTGAAGCATGGCACGGTGATTACTCCGCCCCTTTCGAGCGGGCCGCTACCGGGAATTACGCGAAAGACGATCGTGGCGCTGTGCCATGACATGAATATTCCGGTGGCTGAGCAGATCATTCCGCGTGAAATGTTGTATTTGGCTGACGAGCTATTTTTTGCCGGCACGGCGGTGGAAATTACGCCGATTCGATCCGTTGATCGAATTAAGATTGGCATCGGGACACGCGGGCCGATCACAAAACAGCTTCAGGATGAATTTTTTGCTCTGACCGGCGGCAAGAAGGCCGACCGGCATGGCTGGCTCTCGGCGGTGCGCGTTCCCGAAAGTGCGGGCGTTCGCACCCGGTAGTTGTTCGCTATTCAGCCCGTTGCGCTGTCTTTTTAAGTCCCACCTTTATCAATTTACCTGCTCATCTTTTTGACGCTTCATTCCTGATTCAGTAGAATCACGCCCGATTCATGCGCACCTAACTTGGAGGCACGCGGTTTGTACAATCTTCCGCAGCGTTTGTTCGCTGAATTTGTCGGGACGTTTGTGGTTGTCCTGGTCAGTGCCGGCGTGATCTGCACGGATGCTTTTCTGCGGCAGCAGAACCAGCATCCCGTGGGAATCCTGGGCATCGCGCTGGCGCAAGGCTTGGTCTACGCGGTGATGGTCACTTCCCTGCACCATGTGTCCGGCGGGCATCTGAATCCGGCGGTGACCGTGGGTTTCTGGGTCACCCGGAAGCTGAGCACGCTGGATACGATTGCGTATGCGATCTCACAGCTCGCAGGCGCGTCCCTGGCTGCGTACGTCCTGAGCGCGATGCTGGCGGAGGCGGTGTGGCGGCCGGTGGGCTTGGGGTCGCCAATGCTGGCTACTGACTTCACACGGATGCACGGAATGCTTCTTGAGGGACTGCTCACTTTTGTGCTGGTTTTTGTGTTTTTCGCCACGATTGCCGACCCCAACGGGGCTACGGCGCGGAATATGGGCTTGGCGGTCGGATTTGCCGTGACGGTAGGAGCGCTGCTTGGGAACCCGTTCACAGGCGCGTGCATGAATCCGGCGATGGCCTTTGGCCCGGCGCTGGCGGCGCACCATTGGACCAACCAGGGCACCTACTGGGTGGGTCCGCTAATGGGCGGTATTTTAGGGGCTTGGGTGTACTCGAGCGCCTTTATGCAACGGTCCTGAGTTCCATCCCTGCCGTCTTGGGGCCTTTTCGGCCCTCGTTTTAAGCCTCCGGACTGCTTCAATCTGGTTGTTACCTCTCTCGCCAACCAGCCGTCCATGAGGCTTTGCCCGCCTCCGTAGCACGTGTTACGTTGGAAAAGCTCCACACAATTGGGGATTTCCCGATCATGTCCATTGGCATTGACGACCTTCTGCGCCGCGCTGTCGAAAACAAGGCATCCGACCTCCATTTGAAGGTCGGCAATCACCCGTATCTACGGGTCGACGGCATCCTCAGCGCTATTAACGACGTCCCTCGCGTAACGCCGGAAGAGATGCTTTCAATGGCCTTCAGCATGATGACCAACCGGCAGAAGCAGAAGTTCAAGGAAACGGCCGAGTTGGACATGGCGTACGGAGTGACCGGGCTGGGCCGATTCCGCGTAAACGTATTTCAGCAGCGCGGAAACGTGGGCATGGTCCTGCGCGTGATTCCTACCAAGATTCGCACCATTGAAGAATTGGAATTGCCGCGTGTGCTGCACAAGGTTTGCGAAGAGCAGCGCGGAATGGTCCTGGTTACCGGGACGACCGGTTCGGGTAAGTCAACCACCCTAGCGGCGATGATCGACCGCATCAATTCGCTGCGGCAGGAACACGTCATCACCATCGAAGACCCTATCGAATATTTGCATCGCGACAAGCGCGGATTCATCAATCAGCGCGAAGTGGAAGTGGATACGTCGAGCTTTTCAACCGCGTTGCGCGCTGCGCTGCGCCAGGACCCGGATGTGATTCTGGTCGGCGAAATGCGCGACATTGAGACCATACAGACGGCGCTGCTAGCCGCTGAAACGGGCCACCTGGTTCTTTCGACCTTGCACACATTAGACGCGACGGAAACGATCCAGCGCATTATTGCTGTATTCCCGCCGCCGGAGCAGAAGCAGATTCGACTGCAACTCGCCAGCACGCTGCGCGCGGTTATCAGCCAGCGTTTGGTTCGCCGCGGCGACTTAATTGGCCGCGTGCCCGCGGTGGAAGTGATGATTTCCACGGGCTACATTCGCGATTGCATCATGAACCCCGACAAGACGCGCTTGATCCGCGACGCGATTGCGGCGGGCACGAGCCAGTACGGGATGCAGACCTTCGATCAATCGATCTACGATCTGTATGCACGTGGCTTGATCACGTTGGAAGAAGCGTTGATGCGGGCGTCGAATCCCGACGAGTTCCGTCTGCGCGTGCAAGGCGTGCGGTCAACCGCCGACGCGGCGCGCGAAGAGATGGAGCGGACCATCAACGAATTCGAGCGGATGGGCCCGCACTCTTAATTTCTCCTCGTCATAAACTTCATTCTAAATTTCCACCCTAAAACCTCCGCCTTGCGCAGGTGTCCGCGTAGGACTAATGTCGATGAATGACTTTTCGCAACTCCCGCAAACCACGAAGGAAGCTAGGCGAAGAAGAATTGTATCCAGCGGCCCTGGCAGCGCTGGGAAGGCGGGCGTATTCGGTCTTTCAAATGAAGAAGTGGCTGGAGGAGCGAGCGGAGCGCGAGGAAGATGCCGGTACGGTGCTGGCGAAGTTGAGGCAGCATCGTTACATCGACGACGAGCGCTATGCGGCGGATTTCACCCGTGTGCACGCGGGATCCAGGTCGCAGGGGCGTTTTCGTATTGCGCGTGAATTACGCGCGCGCGGCGTTCCCGACCGGCATATTGAAGCGGCGCTGGATGCGACGTGCACCACGGAGGACGAGGCGGCTAAGGTGCGTTTGAAAATTGAGAGGAAAATCCAGCTCATGAAAGGCCCGCTCGACGAGCGGAAGCGAGCTTCACTCTATCGCAGCCTGCTGCGCGGGGGGTTTCCCGGCGACTTGATTGGCAAGGAATTGAGCCGGGTGCGGGCCAAGGCAAAGGCTGCTGCCGCCGGCGCGGGAAGTGGCGCAGAAGGCGAGGCTGCTGCCGATTCTGACCCTGAGATCGACACGACCGGCCATAACGAAGACCCCGGCGGCGACCCTGGCGCCGACTGACCATATCTTCTTCTTTGAATCCTTCAAAATTCCACGCAATTCGCGCTGTCTTGCGTAAATTCCCACCTCGCGTTGATTCCCTTGTGAAGCGTCTGCGATAATGCTGCATCTCTAACTTCGAGGGGTTCATTTTTGAGCGCTAGCGATACGCCCAACATCAACTGGAGCGGCAGGCAGGTCC
This sequence comes from uncultured Acidobacteriota bacterium, assembly GCA_963757885.1. GTDB lineage: Bacteria > Acidobacteriota > Terriglobia > Acidiferrales > UBA7541 > Palsa-147. Next base: position 91,352 of record CAVWSS010000003.1, read on the forward strand.
GGGAGACGTTTCTGTCTTTCTTTGAAGAGGCAGGACACCGCCGCGTGCGCAGCTCCTCGCTTGTGCCTGCCAACGATCCCACCCTGCTTTTCACCAATGCAGGGATGAATCAGTTCAAGGACGTTTTTCTGGGAATTGAAAAACGTGATTACAACCGCGCGACGACCTGTCAGAAGTGCGTGCGGGCAGGCGGGAAGCACAACGACCTTGAGAATGTGGGCTACACCAAGCGTCACCACACTTTTTTCGAAATGCTGGGGAATTTCTCCTTCGGCGATTACTTCAAAAAACAGGCGATTGGTTACGCGTGGGAATTGGTGACTTCGCCGCGTTGGTATGGACTGCCCAAAGACAAGCTGTACGCGACAATTTTTAAAGGCGAAGGCGGCGTCCCGCGCGATGCCGAAGCCTACGATGAGTGGCTGGCGCAAGGCGTATCGGCGGAGCGCATTTTTGAGCTGGGCGCGTCGGAAAATTTCTGGGCCATGGGCGATACGGGTCCTTGCGGGCCGTGCAGCGAAATTCACTATGACATGGGACCGGAAGCGTCGGACGAAGGCCACGCGGACTGCAAATTTCCGTGCGATTGCGGCCGCTACGTCGAAATTTGGAATTTGGTTTTCATGCAGTTCAATCGCGATGCTTCGGGGACGCTGGTGCCGCTGCCCAAGCCGTCGGTAGATACCGGGGCGGGTCTGGAAAGATTGGCGGCGGTGCTGCAGGGGAAAATCAGCAATTTCGATACGGATCTGTTCATTCCGCTGATTCACCGCGCGGGGCAGCTCACGGGCACGCACTATGGCGCGGGCGATAAGTCGGATGCTTCGCTGCGGATTATCGCGGATCACTCGCGCGCGGCGACATTTCTCATTTCAGACGGAGTGATGCCTTCGAATGACGGGCGCGGTTACGTGCTGCGCAAGATTATCCGGCGGGCCTTGCGTCACGCGAACAGCCTGCGGCCCGACGACCGCGAGAATATCCTGCCGGAAATGGCCGACGCGGTGCGGAAGGATATGCAGTCGGCGTATCCGGAGTTGATCGAGCACATCGGGCGAGTGAAGGAAATTCTGGCGCAGGAAGAGGAACGTTTTGCGCGCACGGTGACGATCGGGCTGAAGAAGTTTCAGGACTTCACGGCGCAGAACCGAGCGGAGCGCGAGGCGCCGACTACGCCTGAGGGCATTCCGGCGACTCGTTCAGGTGCGGGCGCGCCGCCGGTGCTATCGGGCGAGCAGGCCTTCATGTTGTATGACACCTATGGCTTGCCTAAGGATTTTATTGAAGAGGTAGCGCGTGAGTCGGGCGTGAGTGTGGCGTGGCCGGGGTTCGACACGGCGATGCAGGAGCAGCGCTCGCGTGCGCGAGCATCGTGGAAGGGGGGCGGGAGCAAGCAGTCCGCGAATCCGGCCTATTCGAAGCTGGTCGACACCTTTACGACGGAGCCAGATTTTTACTATGGAACGGTAGCTAAGGATTGCCACATTGAAGCGATCGTCGGGAAGAACGGCCCGGTAAACGAACTCAAGCCCGGCGAAGAGGGCGAAGTCGTGCTGGACCGGACTTCGATCTACGCAGAATCGGGCGGGCAGGTAGCGGATCGAGGCTTGTTTTTGGACGATAGCGGAGCGACGGAAGTGGCGGAGGTGCGCGGGGCGTATTACCCGGTGTCGAAGCTGATCGCGCATCGCGTGCTGGCCAAAGAGGGTCTGCAGGTGGGCGACCGCATAACGACGACGGCGGATGCACAGCGGCGCGCGCGGGATATGCGCAATCACACCGCGACGCACCTGATGCATGCCGCGCTGCGCAATATCCTGGGCACGCATGTGAAGCAGGAAGGGTCGCTGGTGGCTCCGGACAGGCTGCGCTTCGATTTTTCGCACTATGCGGCGGTGGATGCCAGTGAGTTGAGGGAAATCGAACAGCAAGTCAACGAAGAGATCGTGAAGAACGAGTGTATCAACACAGATTTGATGAATCTTGAGGATGCGCTTGCTTCGGGCGCCCTGGCTTTCTTTGGGGATCGGTATCCGGACAAGCATGTGCGCGTGGTGACGATTGTCGATAAGGATCGTCCGCGCGGCTTTTACAGCAAGGAATTGTGTGGCGGCACGCACGTGATGCGAAGCGGCGAGATTGGCTTGTTCAAGATTGTGGGCGAACAGTCCGCCGCGGCCGGAATCCGACGGATTGAGGCTATTACCGGGGATCATTCGCTCAGCGAGTTTCGCGCTTCGCTCGATACGCTGAGAAAAATCGGCTCGATGCTGAATGCGGGCCAGGATGAAGTGCTGGCCGCGGTGGAACGCCAGACGCAGACCGTTAAGCAACTTGAGAAGCAGCTCGAAGAGCTGCGCCGCAAATCGACCGGATCGCTGGTTGATTCGTTGATGGCCAACGTGAAAGTGATCAAGGGTGTGAACGTCCTCGCCGCCGCTATTCCCTCCGCCACGCGCGAATCTCTCCGCCAACTCGCCGACTCCCTCCGCCAAAAAATGGGAAGCGGCGCGGTGATCTTGGGGTCCTCGATGGACGGCAAGGTGGCCCTGATTGCCGCGGTGACCAAAGACCTCGCCGGCAGGGTCCACGCGGGCAAGATTATTCAGGAGTTAGCGCCCAAAGTGGGGGGCTCGGGGGGTGGGCGTCCCGATTTGGCAGAGGCTGGCGGAAAAGACACATCCGCCTTGGAAAGTACTATCGCTGGAGCTCCGGAACTCCTTGAGCGCGTTATAATTTCCTGACGCGCCAGCACTTCGCCCTGAGGATGCCTCAGGTGCGTTGATTCCGGTTTCTAAGGCATGATTGCCTTCCCCTACAAAAAGAGCTACCAGTTGAGCTTTGCACGGTTGAGTTGTGCGCTGGTAGTGGTTTGCGCCGCGCTGCTGGGGCTGAGCCTACCGGCAGCGGCTCAAATTGCATCCACCGTGGATGACACTGGCAAGGTGGTATTCGTGAACGCCGAGCCCCCAATCGAGAAGAAGAAGCCTACGAAGGGGAAAGAAGTGAAGGTAACGGCGGCATCTAACAGTGAGAACCCCGGCGAGCACAAAACCGGGGGCCTCACCACCGAGCCGGCTGGGCACGACATGCCTGGAAGTGATGCCGGAAGTAATGCCACAAGTGATGGAAAAACGGCACTTAACGTGCGACGGGAACGTGAGGCAATACCCCCGGAACGGCTGGAACGGATAGTAAACGAGGCGGCGGCAAGGCACGATTTGGACCCGGCACTGGTAAGTTCTGTGATCGATGTGGAATCGAATTGGAATCAAAGCGCAATTTCGAGGAGGGGCGCGCTTGGGCTGATGCAGTTGATTCCGACGACAGCGGGGGAAATGGGCGTCCGGGACGCTTTTGACCCGGCGCAAAATATTGAGGGCGGCACCAGTTATCTGCGTTTGCTGCTGGACCGCTTTCATGGGGATATACCAAAGTCACTTGCCGCGTATAATGCTGGACCAGCGGCCGTGGAGCGTAGAGGGGCGATTCCGAACATCCCCGAAACGCAGGCTTATGTAAAAAAGGTGACCACGGATTATTTTCGGCGTGGGCAGGGTAAGACGATCACTCTGTTGCCGAAGCCGCGAATTCCAGTTCGACGGGAAATTGATTCGCAAGGACACGCACTTTTCACAAATGAGTGACGCTGAAAACGCCAGGTTGCAACCCAGCCGCCCGGTAAACGGGATGGCGCTTCGGCATCTACGAGTCATCGCCGCCTCAATCGTCAGCGCAATAGCAATCCTCCTCTTCGTAGTTCCCTTCTGCCAAGCCCAGCAAAAAGCCACTACCACCAGAGATATTTCGCCGGATCAACGGCAGTTCGAACGAGCAGTCGCGTTGCGCACGCGCCTGGAAAGCTTGCCGCCGGATCAGCGGTCCATCGATCAGTACAACCACGTAATTGCCGCGTACAAGCGAGTGCCGGCGATCAAGCCGAAGGGCGATTTGGTCACCGCGTCGATCGTAGCCACGGCAGAGCTCTATGCCGACATGGGCCGGATCTTCGATGAGAAGTATTTCGACTCAGCTATCGAAGCGTACAACCAGGTGCTAACGGATTTTCCGAACAGCCGCTATGCAGCGTCCTGCCTGCTGGCCATTGGAAATATTCAAGAGCAGGATTTGAAGCAACTGGACAATGCGGAAGCGACTTACAAGAACGTAGCCAAGAAGTTTCCGCGGACCGCCAAGGCAAACGACGCAATCCAGGACATCGATCGAATCAATCGAACCCGCAAAGCACAGCAGGATCTGCAGCGGGAGACGGCGAAGGAATTGGCGGACCGGCAAGCAGCCGCGGCTAAATCGAGTGCGAACAGGCCAGAAAAAGACCAGCGGCAAAGCAGCATCGACGCGGCGAACCGCGCTGATTCACAAGCCGCGTCTTCGGCCACGGCTGGTAAGAAGCGCGACGTGAATGCATATCACAGCATGGACACCGGCCCGCTAAACCCCAGCGAAGGCGGGAAGGCCGGCGGGGTTGCGCGAGTGACCGGCGTACATCCGTGGAACGGCGAGAACTATACGCGAATTATCATCGACCTTGGCGATACGGTGCATTTCACGGCCGGCCGGCTGAAGAATCCCAACCGGCTCTTCTTCGATATTGAAGAGGCCAAACTAGACCCCAGCCTGGGAAGCAAGACAGTCGAAGTTCAGACCAGCATTGTGAAGACGATTCGCTTCGCGCAAAACAAGGCGGATGTGGTGCGACTGGTTCTGGACATGGACTCCGATAAGGACTACTCGGCATTCGTCATTCAAAATCCGTACCGGCTGGTGATCGATGTTCACGGGCAGCCGCAAAACAGCCGGAACGCTGCGATGCGACAAGGCCCGGACCTGCCTCAACCGAAGCCAAAGCTCTCCGACGATCAGCCGGCCACGAAATCTGGCGTGGATAACGGATCGGCCGGCGATTCCGGCAGCGCGGATGGCGATAGCGGAAACAATTCGACTTCACCCACGGCCGAGGGCACCGTCGGAAGTGGACGTCCCGCGGCTCGCAGCAGCTCTGAACCATCAGAACGCTTGCCGATGCACCAGACAGCCCCCAACAAGGGCGTGCGAACGCTGGTTCCAGCGCCCTGAGCCGCCCAAGCCAACTCGCGACGGACAAACCTCGCTGACCCGCGCACTGGGGCTGAAAATCAGCCGGATTGTGATCGATCCGGGCCATGGCGGACATGACACGGGAACAATCGGGCCGCATGGGCTGATGGAAAAAGATCTTTGCCTGGATATCGCGCTGCGGCTAGGGAAGCTGATTCAGGACAAGCTGCCGGGCGCGGAAGTGGTATACACGCGCAAGGACGATACGTTCATCCCGCTTGAAGAGCGCACGGCCATAGCGAATCAGGTGAAGGCCGATCTTTTCATTTCGATCCACGCGAATTCGAGCCATGACGCGCAGGCTCGCGGCGTGGAGACGTACTACCTGAACTTCGCCACTTCGCAAGAGGCCATGGACGTGGCGGCGCGCGAAAATGCGCTGTCGCAATCCGGGCTGCACGATTTGCAGGACATCATTAAGAAAATCGCGCGCAACGACAAGATCGAGGAGTCCAAAGAACTGGCCGGGGATATTCAGGTTTCGCTTTCGCGGCGGCTCCAGCAGGTGAATAACACGGAGCGCGACCGCGGCGTGAAAAAGGCGCCTTTTGTGGTGCTGATTGGCGCAGATATGCCGTCAGTGCTTTCGGAGATTTCATTCATTAGCAATGCCGCGGACGAAAAGCTGCTCAAGAAGGCTGACCAGCGCCAGCGCGTGGCGGACGGGATTTACCGCGGCGTTTCGAGCTATCTGCAGAATATGAACAGCCTTTCCTACAACCAGCAAAAGCCTTTGCTGGGCCCGCGTACCCAACTGGCTTCCACCGGGAACCCAAAGTAGAATCCCGCCATCTAAGATAGAAACTATGCCACTTACATTTTGGAGAGCTAAGGCGGCGCGCGTCGCCAGTTCATTCAGTATTGCCGGTCTATTTGCCTTATTGGCCTTGCCAACGATCACGCTATTGCTCGCCATGCCGGTGGCGGCCCAGGACCTGCCGGACGAGTTTGGCCGCTGGGCAGCTACGGGGCCAGCTATGCAGCTCGCGGCGGGCGCGACGGGCGCCAATCCCGATGTGTTTAAGGAATATGGTCTGCAAACGATGGTGCAACGCACCTATGCGCCAAAAAGTTCGCCAAAGGGCGAGAAATTAGAGATCACCACGTACCGCCTGAAGGATCCGAGCGGCGCGTACGGACTTTATTCGTACTTGCGCGAGAGCGACATGCGACGCGTAAACATAACCGAGTATTCTTCGCTATCGCCGAAAAGGGCGCTGATTTTGAAAGGCGACAATGTGCTGGATGTCGTAGGGAAGAATCTGACGCCGCTGACGGAGGATTTCAAATATTTGGCCTCGGCGATGGCCCCGAAGACTGACGTTGGCCCTTACCCGGTGCTATATGGCCATTTGCCGCAGAATGGGCTGATTCTGGGCTCAGATCGCTACGTGCTGGGCCCTGTGGCGCTGCATCAGTTCTTTCCGGTCGCAGGAGGCGATTGGCTCGGTTTCAGCAGTGATGGCGCGGAGGCGGAGGTGGCGAAGTATCGCACGCCGGAAGGTGAAATAACGCTCCTGCTCGCCGACTTCCCCACACCGCAAGCCGCGCAAAAGAAATTGCGCGATTTTGGGCAAATTTTTAATTTGAATCCAACTGGGGCTAAGCCGGCGGCTGCTTCGGGTGCGGCCGCAGGCGGGGCGCAGGGCAAAACGGTGCTATTTGAGACCCGGTCGATGAGTCTGGTGGCGCTGGCCATGGATGCGAAGTCGCAAAACCAAGCCCAGGCGCTCCTGGGGCAGGTTCACGCGGGCACCGAGCTGACTTGGAATGAGCCCAGCTTCACCTTCACCCAGCCCAATATTGGGGTAATTATCGTCGGGATCATCTACGGAACGGGTTTTTTGTGCCTTTTTGCGTTTATTGCAGGTTTGGCCTTCGGAGGCGTGAGGCTGGCGGTGAAACGGCTGCTGCCTGGCAAGATTTTCGACAGTAACAACCAATTGCAGGTCCTGCAACTTGGATTGGTCAGTAAGCCTATCAATTCACAGGACTTCTACGGGGTGGGAGACTCCAAGCCACGATCCAAGAGTAACTCCTAGAATGGTAGTAGATAGCCGCCACATTGGCGGCTGCCAGGCTCCTAGGGCCGATTGACTCCCAAGCTGTTGAAAAAATGGAATATAAGGGCACGAAAGTGCAGTGATGACTCTTGACTCCGCCCTAACCCTCTTCTAGACTGCGCTTGAGGACAGAGTTCTGAGGCCACCGCGCATCGGCCAAAGGCTTTATCCCCTTAAAGGCCCGCCTCGCCGCGGGCCTTTTGCTTTCTAGGCGGTTATTTTGGGTGCGCGTGGAGCGCGTGCGTCGTTAAGGCGCGAGGTGTGCGATTGTGGGAGGGGAGTTAGGATTTGCGGGCGACGATGCGGGGAGTGGGAGTCGGGGCGCGTGGAGGGAGGGGGTGTGGGGGTGGTGCGGGGAGCGCGCGGAGAAGTTGGAGGATTTGAAATTGAGGCGTTGGCTTCGGCTTCGCCTTCGATTACTTCCTTTTCGGTTTCTTTCACGGCGATTTCGACGCGCTCGCGCTTGATGTCGAGGCGCAGCCGGCCGAACAGGCTCATATACAAGTTGGCCATCCAAACCAGCGAAAATCCTGAGACTAAATAGCCGCGCCAATCTGAATAGAGCAGCTTGAATCGCGTGAGGAAAAGAAACGCGACTGCGACGTAATGGCTGAAGCAATATTCGCAGGTGAATAGGTAAAAGAATTTTCGCTGAAAGAATTTGCGACAGCTTTCGCTCTTCTTCTCGCACCATTCGCGCGGCTCGCGAAAAATTTCCTCGTGGGTGACGGCCCACGAAACGGCGGCGACAGGAATGGCGAGAACGAATAGAAAAAAGAGCGCGCGGGAGCTGGCGGGATCTAGGTTATTCATTGCCTCCAATCGTGGCAAAGACGGGCGTCGCGGGGAATACGGTGAAAACGGGGTTTAGCAGGCTCTGCGAAAGCGGGGGTTTGAATTAACGCAAGCTGTTGATTAGCTTGCACATACGGATGAAACGACCGCGCGGAACTCGTCGTCGGTGAGCAGGCCGCGCTTTTCGATACCCTTCTTTTTAACCGCAGCAAGAACCGCGGCCCGCTGCGCTTCGGAGATTTTCAGCCCCAACTCTTCGCCTTTGATGGCGATGCTATCGAGTCCGCTTTTCTTTCCCAAAACAATTTCGCGGCGCGCCTTAACGAGATCGGCTGAAAAAGGCTCGATCGCTTCGGGAATGTGAAACTGGCTGGCGACAGCGCCGCTTTCGCGCATGAACAGATTTTCTCCTACCACCGGCTTCCACGGTTCCATGTGATAGCCCGAGACTTTCTGGACGTACTTTGAAACTTCGCGAATTTTGTCGAGCTTCATTTGTACCGGCACGCCGTAAATGCATTCTAGGGCCATGGCGACTTCGCCGAGGTCGGCGTTGCCGGCGCGCTCACCCATGCCGTTAATGGTGCCCTGGATCCAGCGCGCGCCCGCGCGAACGGCGGCAACGGCGCAGGCGGTGGCGAGGCCGAAATCGTTGTGTCCGTGAAAGTGGAGCGGCACTTCGGGGCCGAGCCAGGAGCGGACTTGCGAAACCAAATAACCGGCGGCTTCGGGACCGCAGGCGCCAATGGTGTCGACGATGACGGCTTCGTCGGCGCCGGCTTCGCGGCCGGCCTGGTAAAGGCGCTTCAAATGCGCGAGATCGGCGCGAGTGCCATCGACCGGGAAAAAAGCGACGCGGAGGCCGTGTTTTTTGGCGTGGCGTATGCCTTCGGTAGCACGAGTAATGGATGCTTCGGGAGTGATTCCATAGGCGCGGAGTTTAATTTCGCTGGAAGGAATTTCGATGACGGTGGCCTTGGCGCCGAGGCGGATAACTTCGTCCAGATCGGCCGGGACGGCGCGAGCAAAGCCCCAAATTTCGGCGCGCAATCCGGCTTTGGCGACGAGCGCGAAGGCTTCGGCATCGTCGGCGGAAACACGCGGGAAGCCTGCTTCGATGCGGGCGATACCGAGATCGTCGAGTAAATGAGCGATTTCTAGTTTTTGCTGCGGGGTGAGGGCAACGCCGACGGTTTGCTCACCGTCGCGGAGAGTCGTGTCGTAGAAGCGAATCGGCTCGGCGGCGCCATTTTTCTTGGCGGACGGAATGTGCGCCGCGTCATTTAGCGAGCTGACCCAGAATTTATTTGCGTCACTCATGATGTGACCTTCGCCGATGGCGGCGCGGGCTTGCCGTAGGCTTCCTGCCACGAAATTACCGGATTGCGCAGCACGCCGATTTTCTCAATTTCGCATTCGATCACATCGCCGGGCCGAAGGAAGAGGCTCTTTGGATCTTCGCTGAAAGCCGCGACGCCGGAAACGGTGCCGGTGGAGAGGACGTCGCCGGCGCTATAGCCCATGGACGAATAGTGGGCGAGGATTTCCGGAATCTTCACGGACATCTTTTTGGAGTGGGACTGCTGGCGGACTTTTCCATTGACGCGCAGCTCCATGGCGAGGTTGTGTGCGTCGGGAATTTCGTCGGCGGTGACGATCCACGGGCCGAGCGGGCAAAACGAATCGATGGCTTTGCACAAGCTGAAGACGCCGGACTTCATTTCGCGGCGCTGGATGTCGCGGGCGGTGATGTCGTTGAAAATAACGTAGCCGCCGATGTAAGCGGGCGCTTCTTCAGCGGTGAAGTGGCGGCCGGCTTTTTTGAGCACGACGGCGAGCTCGAGCTCGTAGTCGAGCTCTTCGGTGAGGTGCTCAGGATAAATGACGGGCTCATTGGGGCCGATGATGGCGTCAACATTCTGGAAAAAGACGATCCAGGGCATGACCGGATGCGAAAAGCCCGATTTTTGGGCTTCTTCGTGGTGTTCGCGGAAATTGCCGGCGGTGTGGAAGAATTTTTTTGGCTGGATGGGCGCTTTTACTTTTACTTCGGAAGGCAGGTAGACGACTTTCTCGCCGTAGATTCCGCGGAGCGCGTCGGCTTGGTTGCCGTGGTGGTCCTCGGCAAAGTCGAGCGCGGCGGCGAGCGGCGTCAAGGGAAGGATCGCCACCTTCGAAGAGCTTGCGCATGTCCGCAGGGACGCGGGCATTGGCGATGCGCTCGGGCGCGGGCTCTTTTTTGGCTTCGCGAAGGTAAAGCGCGTAGGCGGAATTCAGGTCGACGATATTGCCGTTGGCGAGGACCGCGCCGATTCGAGATTGGTGCGGGCCGGGTTCAAAGGTTACGAGGCGCATTCGGAAGATTCCTGGGATGACATGGGTGACGCAAAAGTGATGCGGCTCTAATTTAGCGCATTCGCGGGATGCGCCAAAATTAATTTTGTATACATAAGGTATTTAGGGACGGGACGCCCGCAAAACAGTCGTGACGGCCTGGGTCGTCTGATTAGTGAAGATTGAGGACCAAGAGGCGCGGCTCGGTCATGTCCTCAATCGCATAGCGCAGCCCTTCGCGGCCGAAGCCCGAATCTTTGACGCCGCCGTAGGGCATGTTGTCGATTCGGAAGGCGGAAGCATCGTTAATGATCAGGCCGCCGACTTCGAGCTCGTCGAAGGCTTTGAAAATCAAGTTGGCGTCGTGAGTGAATAACCCGGTCTGAAGGCCGAAGGGTGAATCGTTGACGCGTCCAAGAACGTCGTCGAAGTTGTCGTAGGGTTCGATCACTACGACCGGCGCAAAAACTTCCTGGCAGTTCACGCGCATGTTGGGCTTGGTGTGAGTGATTACAGCTGGCTCGAGCGAAGCACCTTTGCGCGAACCGCCAATGAGGACGTTCGCGCCGGCGGCGCGAGCTTCTTCGACCCAGCTTGCAGCGCGCTTGGCGGCATCTTCGTTGATCATCGGGCCGAGGTCGCTCGATTCATCCATAGGATCGCCGATTTTGAGCTTGCGGACGCGATCGAGAAGCTCGGAGGTGAATTTTTCCTGAATGTCGCGGTGGACGAAGATACGCTGCACGGAAATGCAGCTCTGACCGGCATAAGAAAAGCCCCCGATCGAGCAACGGTGAGCGGCCTTGGCGACGTCGGCGTCGCTGTGGACGATCACGGCGGCGTTGCCGCCGAGTTCGAGGACGACTTTTTTCTTTCCGGCTTTGGTTTTCAGGTCCCAGCCCACGGCGGCGCTGCCGGTGAAAGTCAGTAGCCTGATGCGTTCGTCGGTGGCTAGGCGCGCGGCGTCTTCGTTGGAGAGGTTAATCACATTGAGAGCGCCGGCGGGGAGGCCGGCTTCTTGAACGACTTCGGCGAGAGCAAGAGCGCTAAGCGGAGTTTTGGGCGCGGGCTTGAGCACTATCGTGCAGCCCGCAGCAATGGCCGGCGCAATTTTGTGGGCGACGAGGTTCAACGGGAAGTTGAAAGGCGTGATCGCAGCGATGGGGCCGAGGGGAAAGCGGCGGACGATGCCGTTGCGCCCTTTGGTAGAAGGCTGCAGGTCGAGCGGGAGCCACTCGCCGAGAATGCGAGTGCTTTCTTCGGCAGCAAGAGAAAAGGTGAGGACGGCGCGATCGACTTCGATTTTCGCGCTTTTGATGGGCTTGCCTGCTTCGAGAGCGATGATGCGCGCGAATTCATCGGCGCGAGCGGCGATAGCGTCAGAGATGGTGCGCAAAATGCGCTGGCGCTCGAACGCGGGCATCTGGCGGGTGACTTGAAAAGCCTTCACGGCGGCAGCGATGGATTGTTCAAGCTGCTGAGACGAAGCGTAATTGGTGAAGCCAACGACCTGGCCGTCATACGGCGACTTCACTTCGAGAATCGGGCCGTCGCTGAGCCATTTGCCGTCGATCAGGTACGAGTAGGTCTTCACGGTGGAGTTGGTTGTCACAGACATTGCTGATTCCTTTCGTACTTCAAACTTTCCATTAAGCAGAGCCAATCGCGTCAAGCGGGACTTGCCTCCGGCTGATTCATTTCTGCGCGGGTTTTTCCGTGGGTGACGGACTCGAAAGCCGCTTCAAGCACGCCGAGCCCTTCGTCAAAGTCGGCTTCGGAGATCACCAGCGGCACTAGCACGCGCACCACGTTGCCATAAGTGCCAGCGGAGATGGCTAGGACGCCGTGTTCGTAGCAGTAGCGGATGATTTCGTTGGTTTCCTCTTTGGCGGGCTCGCGAGTTTCTTGCGAGCGGACGAGTTCCATGGCGCGCATGCCGCCGAGTCCGCGGATTTCGCCAATGATTGGGAAGCGTTTCTTCCAGGATTCGGCGCGCTTGGCGAAGTGATCGCCCAAACGGTTGGCGCGCTCGAGAAGATCGTCCTCTTCAAACGCGCGCATGACCGCGAGGGCCGCGGCAACGGATAGCGGGCTTCCGCAGAAAGTTCCGCCGAGGCCGCCTACCTCCGCGGCGTCCATAATTTCGGCGCGGCCAGTGACCGCGGCGAGGGGCATGCCACCGCCCATAGATTTGGCGCTGACCAGCAAATCCGGCGCAAATCCGTAATGCTCGCAGGCGAAAAGACGCCCGGTGCGGCCAAATCCGGTTTGCACCTCGTCGGCAATCATCAGAATGCCGTGCTCGCGGCAAATTTCCTGCAAGATGGAGAAAAATTCGACGGGCGGCGCAACGAATCCGCCTTCGCCCAGCACGGGCTCAGCGATCACCGCGGCGACGGCTTGGGAATCAACTACGCGCTTAAACGTGTCGCGAAGGTGATGAGCGCAGAAAACGCCGCATTCGGGATATTTGAGCGAATAAGAGCAGCGATAACAGTAAGCGAAGGGGATGCGGTAAATATCCGCCGCAAACGGCTCAAAGCCAGCTTTGTAAGGATGCGTCTTGCTGGTCAGCGACATAGTCAGCATCGTGCGGCCATGAAAAGCGTCCTCGAAGCAGATGACCGCGGGGCGTTTGGTGTAGCAGCGGGCAATTTTGATGGCGTTTTCAATTCCCTCTGCGCCGCTATTCACCAGGATGGACTTCTTGGCGAAGTCGCCGGGAGTAATTTTGTTCAGCTTTTCTGCGACGGAGATGTAGTCCTCGTACGGCGCGACGCTGAAACAGGTGTGCAGGAATTTATCGAGCTGTTCGCGAATGGCGGTAACGACGCGGTCTGAGCGGTGGCCGACGTTGTTGCAGCCAATGCCGCCGGCGAAGTCGATGAACCGGTTGCCGTCGACGTCTTCGACCATCGCGCCTTCGGCGCGCGCGGCGAAAACGGGCGTGGAGTGATAGACCCCGCGGGGCACAGCTTTGGCGCGGCGCTGCATTAATGCGCGCGATTTGGGTCCGGGAACTGCGGTTTTCAGCTGGATCGCGGCCATATCAGTACCATCCTATGGGCTGCTCATTTAGATTGATGTGAACCTGCTTGGTCTCCAAATATTCTTCGATTCCCCAAGGGCCAAGCTCGCGGCCAAAACCCGATTGCTTGTAGCCACCCCAGGGCGCTTCGACGTAAGTGGGCTGCATGTGGTTCACCCAGACAATCCCCGCGCGCAGCGCTTTTACAACGCGAAAGGCGCGGAAAATATCGCGCGACCATACTGCTGCGGCGAGCCCGTAAGGAGTTGCGTTGGCGATGCGCAGCGCTTCTTTTTCATCGGTAAACGGAATGACCGCAGCGACCGGCCCGAAAATTTCCTCCTGGGCGATGCGCGAGGAGTTGTCGACGTCGTAAAAAATGGTGGGCTGGATGTAAAAGCCCTTTTCCATGTCGCTGGGGCGCCCGCCGCCGGCGGCCAACTTCCCTTCTTTCTTGCCGACGGCTAAATACGAAGAGACTCGATCGTATTGGTCCTTACTGACCAGAGGGCCCATTTTGGTTTCGCGGTCGAGAGGCGGCCCTAAACGAATATTTTTCGCCTTGGCGGCCATGGCGTCCACGAATTTTTTGTAGATGGGCTTTTCCACCAGGATGCGGCTGCCCGCGGAGCAAACTTCGCCTTGATTGATGAAGACGCCGAAGAGCGCGCCGTCGATGGCGGCTTCAAAATCGGCATCGGCGAAGAAGATATTGGGTGACTTGCCGCCGAGTTCGAGAGTGACGCGCTTGACAGTGTCCGCGGCCATTTTGACGATTTGCTTCCCCACCGAAGCGCTGCCGGTGAAGGCGACTTTGTTCACATCAGGATGGCGAACGAGTGGCGCGCCGCAGGATTCGCCAAAGCCAGTGAGAATGTTGACCACGCCGGGAGGAACGCCAACGTCGGCAAGCCATTCAGCCATGAGCAGCGCGGTGAGCGGAGTTTGCTCGGCGGGCTTGAGGATGCACGTGCAGCCGGCAGCAAGAGCGGGCGCAAGTTTCCACGCAGCCATGAGCAGCGGGTAATTCCAAGGAATAATTTGCGCGGCGACGCCGATGGGCTCGCGCAGCGAGAGGCTAAGAGCGTTATCGGGCACTGGATTTACGTGGCCGTGGATCTTGGTGGCGAGGCCGCCGTAGTACTCGTAGCAAGTTGCCGTGTCGGTGATGTCGTACTCAGCTTCGACGATGGGCTTGCCGCAATTGCGGGCTTCGAGCTCGGCGAGCTTGGGCGCTTCTTTGCGGATGCGGTCGGCGAGTTTGAAGAGAACCCGGCCGCGATCCTGCGCGGTGGTTTGCGACCAGGGTCCGGAGTCGAAGGCTGCGCGCGCGGCGGCGACGGCACGGTCAACATCTGCGGCGTTTGCATCCGGAATTTCGGCGATCACTTCCTCAGTCGAGGGATCGATAACCGGGAAGAACTTGCCCGAGTCGCTCTCGGTGAATTCGCCGTTGATGTAAAGCTTGTAGCGGCGCACCTCTTCCCTGCCCTGCGCGGGCTTTACTGCTTCGGCGCGGCTCTGGTGATGATTGCCGCTGCCGTTTGCACCGTGGCTGTTCTTCTTGGCTCGTTTATCAGGTTGTTTCTGCTTCGCCATGTTTCCCTCCGGCGAGATTCAACTGGTTTCGCTTATCTAATCAAAATTTCTGGCGCGTTAAACAGCGCGCGCGGCCTTGGCGGCTTTTTGCCGGCCGTAAACAAAAAATAAAAACGCGGCGAGGCCGACGAAAAAGGCGGTGCCGCCAAACATCCATTCTTCATACGAGCGCAGCGAAGTGACCTGCTGCGCCGGGAAGAAAGCCAGAATAATTCCGAGCATGGTAGTGATCAAGCCGCTCGCGCCGGCGAAAAAGAGCACCGGGCGGCTGTAGCGGCGGGACGCAGCGTCATCGTCGAGGGCAAATTTCAGCAAGGCCATAAACATATATAGAAATGGCACGAGCTGAAGCACGACCGCGAGCGAGAGAAGGCGCTGAAATGTTTCCTGGACCCCAGCGCCGAGAAAATTGATGACCACGAGAATCATGGAGACGGCGGTGAAAGTGATCAGCGCGGCGTAGGGCGTGGCGTAGCGCGGATGCAGTTTGCCCATCCAGGCGGGCAGATAGGAATCGAGACCGGCGACAAAGGGGATCCGCGACGAGCCTGCGAGCCACGCGGAGCCGATTCCCGCGATCGACACGCTGAGCATCAGCGCGAAAGGCGCAACAATCCAAGCCACGCCGACGCGCGCGGCGAGATGGCTGACGGCCTGGACGATTCCCTGCAGGACGCTGATGTCGCTGCGATTGACGGCGATGAGCAGCGTGAGCGTGGCGGCGAGATACAGAACGCCAGATACAACACCGCCGATGGCGACGGCGCCGGGCAGAGTGCGCTCAGGCGATTCGATCTCATCGCCCATTACGGAGGCGAGCTCGAGGCCGACCAAGCCGAAGCAAATTACGCCAAAGGAGTTGAGCAGGAAGCGCGGATCGCGGGGAACGTGGAAGTCGGCGGCGTGAAGATTTGAGCCGAAGCGGAGCCAGACGACCAAGCCGAGGGAAATCAGGACGAAGGCAGCGAGGGCGGTGCCTATGCCGCCGAGGTTGCTGATCCATTTACCGACGCCGAGGCCAACGATGTTGAGGACCACGAGGACAGTGAGGAGGGCGAGGGAGGCGGTGATGGTGAAAACTTTGCTGTCAGCGAGGGCGGCGTGGCTGGGCCCGAGCACGAAGACGGAAACGCCGGCGAAATAGAGCATCACGGTGGGGACGTACATCATGTTGTTGGTCCAGTAGCACCAACCGGAAAGAAAGCCGTGAAAATCGCCGAAGACTTCCTTGGCCCAGAGGTACACGCCGCCTTCGCCGGGGTAACGGTGAGCGAGTTCGAGGACGGCGATGCCCTGCGGCCAGAAAAATAGAAGGAGGGAGATGATCCAGAGGTAGATGGTGACCCCACCATTGGCGGCGATGCTGGGAACGACGTTGAGATTGAAAACGGCGACGACGAAGAGGGCCACGAGGTCCCAGCGGCCGAGGGCGCGCTTGAGATGAGGAGCGGCGGTCTTACTTCCCTCCGGGGACAAGACAGCTCCTTGGGTGGTCATTGAGTTTAAGTTGTCGACGCGCCGCTTGGCCGGCGGTGCGCGGGCCTAGTTTGATTCGATCGAATGCCTGGTGCTCAATTCGTGCGCGATATTGGCGGTGCGCCCTTAGCAAGTCGCTAGCGGGACACCTAGTGCTAGTGCGCGGCGGCCATAGTAGTTTCGCGCTGCGCTTGAGCGATCGCGGGCGCAACTTCCGCGAAAGCTGCAAGGTGCTTATCGATGTCAGCCTCGGTATGCGCGACGGAAATGGTCCACTGCTCGTCCCACCAGTACGGCTGCGCCATTACGCCGCGGTTGACCATGCCGAACCAATAGTGGCGCCAGATGTCGCTCTCGATGGTGAGCCAGTCGCGATAATTCTTGATGGGCTTGGGGAAGAACATCAGCGCGCCATTGGAGCCGGCGCTGACCATGTAGCCAACGATGCCGGACTTCTCGATCTGCTTCTTGTAGCCGTCGACTAGCTTGTTATTCAGCTTTTCGACGTGCTCGTAGGCAGCTGGAGTGAGCACTTCGCGGAAAGTGGCAAGCCCCGCGGCCATGGCGACGGGGTTGGTGTTGTAAGTGCCGCCGTGGAAGACGCGATGATCGGTGATGAGATTCATGATTTCGCGCCGGGCGGCAAAGGCAGCCAGTGAGAAGCCGCCGCCAATGGATTTGGCGAGGCAGACAATGTCGGGCCGGATGCCAAAGTATTCGCAAGCGCCGCCGCGAGCAAGCTTGGCACCGGTTTTCACTTCATCGAAAATCAAAAGGGCACCGTGCTTTTTGGTGATTTCGCGCAGGCCCTGATGGTAGCCCTCGTCAGGCATGAGGATGCCGACGTTCATCATGATCGGCTCGACGATGACTGCGGCAATTTCGCCGGGGTACTTGGCGAAGAGGCGTTCAACTGCGGCCAAATCGTTGAATTGCGCGATCAAAGTATTCGACATAGTGGCTTTGGGGATTCCTTCGCCACCAGGAACGGGCGTGGGTGAATTCGGATCGCCCACTTCGCTGGCCTTCGGTTTCAAAGAGACCAGCACGGAATCATGCAAGCCGTGATAGCCGCCTTCCATCTTGATGATGCGGTCGCGGCCGGTGGCGGCACGGGCGAGACGCACCGCGTGCATGGTGCATTCGGTGCCGCTATTGCTGAAGCGCACCATCTCGACTGGAAAGCGCTGGCAAATTTCCTCAGCCAGGGCGTTTTCAGCGTCGTGAGGCATGCCGAACATCGTGCCGGTATTTAATTTTTCCTGGACAGCCTTCACCACGGCGGGATGGCAGTGCCCGGCCATCAATGCGCCAAAGCACAAGTTGAAGTCGATGTATTCGTTGCCATCTACGTCGTGAATGTGGCCGCCTTTGCCGTCCTTCACGAAAATGGGATAGGGATCGTAAGCGCGATAGTTGCTGGCTACGCCGAGCGGAATGCGCGAAACGGCCTTGGCGTGCGCGGCAGCGGATTTTGGGGTCCGCTTCTGATAAGTCTCGAGTTCCTTCTGCAGTCCTGGGTGCATAACTCCTCCGTGGTCCTGGTGATCTTGGGGGACGCGATTTTCAGTGCCGATTTTCAGTGCCCGTTGAGGGCGTTTTATCTCAAAGCGTGAAAAAAGCAGCCAAAACAGCTTCCCGTGCCGCCTGAAGTGAGACCGCTAGAACAAAACCTTCATAGCAAACTGAATGACGCGGGGATCGCGAGCCTTGAGGATCTGTCCAAAGGTTGTGTCGCTGAAGTCTCCGTCCGGATTGTTGAATTGAGTGTGATTCCAGGCGTTGTAAAACTCGGCGCGAAACTCCGTGTCGAATCGCTCGGTGATTCTGGTCTTCTTGTTGAGCATGATGTCCGAATTGTTGATGGCCGGGCCGCAGCAAAGCGCGTGAGGCGAATTGCCGTAGGTGCCCAAGGCCGAATCGTTGATGTTGTTGATGCCAAAGTAGTAGTTGTTGTTTGTCTTTGGATTCAGGAAGTGAACTTTGCCGGTAATTTCAGGCTGGCCGGCAGATTCAAAGAAGAAGCTGCTTTGAAGCTCGGTGTCATCACCGGAATAGAAGCGGATCGGGAAGCCGGTCTGATACGTGATGATCGCCGAAACTCCCCAACCATTAGCAAGTTTCCCCGCGAAGCCGTTCATTTTGGGAATCGGCAGCGCCCAGTAGGGGCTGAAAACAAAGCGATGGCGCGCGTCGAAGAGCGAAAGCCCGCGGCTCTTGCTGTAGTGATCGGGATTTAGTTCGCTTTCGAAGGACGAGCCGTAGTCGATCGACTTGCTATAGGTGTAAGCCGCTTCAAACAGCAACCCGTGCGAATAGCTCTTGGAGAGCGAAACCTGCAAGGCGTTGTAGTTCGAATTGGAGATGGTGTCCTCGGCAAAGATGTTGCTGAAGACGGGCACGCCGTCCGGCGGGCAGCCAGTGCCTGTCGTGGGCTGGCACAATGGCGAAGAATAGGGACGAATACCAACCAGATTGATCGCCGGGTTATTCGGGCCACTCACCACGGGAACGTTGCCGTAAGGCAAATGCAGAGTCATTCCCGCAGGAATGGCGCCAGCGGGAATGGTGTACTGCGAATCGGAGCCAAATGGGCCGCAGGCGGTATCGGCGCTAAGAGTTGGATTGGAATTTGCGTAGAAATTGGAGATGTTGATCAGGTCGAGGCAAGTCTGCTGATTGCCCGCGTTGAGGTCATGCGACGCCAGCAGGTGGTGCCCCTGCGTGCCTACGTAGCCAACACTGAGGATCAGGTCTTTTGCCAATTCGCGCTGTAGGGTCAAGTTGTACTGGTCGGAATATTGAGTTTTCAAGTGCGGCTGAAATTCGCCGAAGAGAAGAATCGGCCGGAACTGCGCCCAGTCGACGCAGCCAGTCGGGCCGCCAGGATAGGGGCAGGGCTTCTGAGGAGTCTGCTGGAGGATGCCGGCGAAGGGATTGGGATTGGGCGTGCCGTCCTGCAGAAGAAATGGCGTATCGAACAGAGTGTTGGATAAAGCAGTGCTGCCGCCGAAGGGCGGTTCCGCGCTGAACTGCTCGAGGACGAGCTGTTCGATTGGATTGTAGAAGATGCCGTAGCCGGCGCGAATGCTGGATTTGCCCGGACCGCCAAACAGCTTGCCGCGCCAGCCTTCGCTGTAGTCGGGACTCCAAGCCAAACCGATGCGCGGGGCGAATGCCTTGTAATAAGTGGACGTCAAGCCTCGCGGCACGCCAGGATCGTTGGGGAACTCCAGGCCGAGCGGAAATACTGAAGCGTTGTTGGGGCCGGCGCTGGGGTTGCAATTGGGGCCGATGCCGAGATTGGCGACGTCAGTCGACGAGAGGTAGCAGGGATACTGGGTGGTGACCGCGCCGGGGCGGAAAGTTTGCAGGCGGTTGCCGTTATCGTAGTAGGGCGTGTTGAGTTCCCAACGGATGCCGTAGTTCAAAGTGACTGACTGCTTAATTTTCCAGCTGTCTTGAACGAAGGTGTAGAACTCGGTGTTGCGAATGTTTTCGCCCTGCGCAGCGCCCTGGCTGTAGGTGTTGGGAAGGCCGAGGAAATAGTTGGGATAGGAATCGTCCGAGCCCACGCCGTCGGAGCCGTCGTTTAGATATCCGAATTCACCGTTGATGTTGTAGTAGAGGAATTGATCGAAGCGCTCGCGGCGAACGTCCGCACCAAACTTGATGCTGTGCTTGCCGAAGATGCGGCTGAAGTTGTCCGTCCATTGGAAGGTGTTACCCACCTGCGGCAATTCGCCTTCGAAATTGTTACCAATCGCGAAGCCGCCGGGCACGGTGATGGAAGGAACGCCCACGCGTCCCGGCAAATTGGTGGTGATTCCATATTGCGAGAGGCCAGGCGCGGTGAAGCACTCAGAGGCAGAGAGGCCCGGGCAGCTGGCCTGAATGCTGCTGAAGGTGCTCTGCGGATGATTCAGACCCTTTTGGCCTTCACGGAAATAGTTGAAGCGGAATTCGTTGACCATGTTCGTGCCGATGGTCCAAGTGTGGCTCAGGTTCCACTGCTGCGTGCGCGTCTTGAAAAGGCCGCCAAACCCGGGAACGTTAGCGCCGGCAGCCTGGAAATTTGAGAAAGGATCGAAGCGATTGTCATCGTCGAAGAAATAGTATGCGGTGAACAGCTGAGCGTTGGTGATGTGATGATCGAAGCGAATGGTGAATTGATCGCCTCGCTCATCGCGAACCGGCACGGTGGAAATGGTGCCCGTTCCAACCGGCTTCACATACGCGTTGTAGAGGGAAAGCGCGGCGGGATCGAAGCAAGCGGTGGGGATTACGTTGGTTGGGAATATTGAGGAGAAGGGGGCACCGGCAGCAATGGTGCCACCGCCGAGCGCGGTAACCGCTTGCTGGCAGCTCTGCGTGGAACCGCCGGTGTGACGGTTCGCCAGAATGGAGCTGAAGTCCGCGCCGGGAACGCCGGAGGTGTTGACGCTGGGCAGATTGCCGAAGAATGGAGTTTGGCCGCCGTAATTCCCTACCGCTTCCGCAGCGGTGGGCAGAGTGACCGAGCCGGAAGGAATTCCCTGCCGCAAGCGATCACCTTCATAGGAACCAAAGATGAAGGTCTTGTCCTTGTGAATCGGACCGCCCAAGGTGGCGCCGAACTGATTCTGTTTGTAATCCGGAACTTCGGGATCGAAATACCCGCGCGTATTCAGCGCATCGTTGCGGAGGAACTCGTAAAAGTCGCCATGAACTTTGTTGGTTCCTGATTTGGTGATCACGTTGACCACCGAGCCGGAGTTGCGCCCGTACTCGGCGTCGAAGGTGTTGGTCAGCACGCGAAATTCATCGATGGAGTCGGGCGAAGGCTGGATGGCCGGCGAGTTCACGAAGATGTCATTGCCGTCGCCGCCGTTGACCATGTAGTTGTTGGCGCGGCCGCGGCCACCGTTCACCGAGACGACGCCCGGAGAATCGGAGCCATAGAAGAGGTCTGCGCCGAGCTGTGATTGCACGCCAGGCTGAAGCTGTAGAAGTTCGTAAGTGTTTCGTGTGCTCAGGGGAAGCTCAGTGACGGCTACGTCAGTCATCACCGCGCCAAGCTGAGTGCTGGTGGTTTCAACTTGTGCCGCGGCGCCCTCTACGGTAACCGTTTGCTGGGCCGCGCCTACTTCGAGAGCGGCATTCACGACCGCGACGCGGCCGATATCAACCGCAACATCCTTGGCGATGAATTTCTTGAACCCAGGCGCCTCGATGGAAACCTGATAGTGGGCGACGGGCATTTCGACAAATTCGAAGGTTCCGTCCGCATCCGTAGTCGCGCTGCGCGTGGTGTCCGTGCCGATGGTAGTCGCAGTAACCGGCGCTCCGGGGATCACGGCGCCGGAGGGGTCTTTCACGCTGCCGCGAATGGTTCCGGTGGTCTGAGCTTGAGCGATTGCAGGGAGAATCAGAAGACCAATGGCGATGAGGCAGGTACCGAGGCTAGATCGCAGGTTCATTCGCGGCTCCTAAGGTGAATATTCGTCGTCCGCCAACTCTCGCTAACGAATCACCAGTAGGCGGGCCCTGTCGAGTTCAGGCCACGCAATACGCTTCCAGCTAGGAATTCAAATTGATGCCCATCAGGCCGAAGCGACGAGAATCGCTTTGATTCTGCTGAGATTTCGATTGCACCCCGGGAAAAAACCTTACTATAATCCGCGAACCTTAGTGTAAGCCCCTGGGCTTGTCAAGCGATTTCCAGCAAGCGCCCAGCTTGCAACGCGGGATGAAAAAGAAAAACCGAAGCCAGGGTTATTTACGAATTAGCGACGTGTCGCGACTGGTGGGTGTGTCCCCATCAGTGCTGCGCACCTGGGAGAACGCGGGCCTGGTTTCCCCGCTACGCACCGACAGTCACTACCGGCTTTTCTCTCCGCGCGATATTGAGGTTTTGAAACGCGCGCATTATTTGCGGCGGGCAGAGGGAATGAACACGCCTGCAATTGTTCACCTGCTGCGCAGCGAAGGCCTGCTTGAAAAAACTCATGCGCCGAAACCAAGCCCGGTCGGGCAGCGTTTGCGGCGCATGCGCTTGCAGCAGGGCTATTCGCTTTCGCATGTGGCGGGGGCAGCGGGAGTTTCGGTGGGGTTTTTGAGCGCGCTGGAGCGCGGGCAAATGAGCGCGTCGATTGCCACGCTGAGCCGCATAGCAAGATTCTTCAAGCTGAATATTCTTTCGCTTTTCGATCCTTCCAAGACCAACCCGGGACATGTGCGGCCAAACGACCGGAAAATTCTCGATAACGGCAACGGCGTGCGAATGGAGCTGCTCGCCTGGGGCGACGCGGTGATGGAGCCGCATCTGTTTCGAATTGCGCCCGGATCAGGGAGCGGGGATTCCTACGAGCACGAGGGCGAAGAATTCCTCTTCGTGATACGCGGAAACCTGGAAATCACGCTGGAAGGCTCGCAGCCGGAGCGCTTGCAGGAAGGCGACAGTTTTTATTTCAAGAGCCACATGCGCCATCACTGGCGAAATCCCGGCCATCAGGAAACTTTTGTTTTGTGGGTGAATACGCCGCCGACTTTTTGAGAGCGGCGTGGAGTGTGCAATGAGGAAATGGCGATTTTTGACGCTAGCGGCTGTCGCGGCGGCGGCAATTTTGAGCGTGGCGTCCTGCAACAAGACGCAATCGCTGAATTTGCTGGTTTGGGAAGGCTATGCCGACCCCGCATTTGTGCATGACTTCGAAGTCGCGCAGCATTGCACGATCAGCGCTTCGTACATGGGCTCGAGCGATGAGCTGGTGGCGAAGCTGCGCGGCGGCAGCGCGGGAAATTACGACGTAATTTCGCCGTCGAGCGACGTGGCCACGATGATTGCGACTTCGGGATTGGCCGAGCCGCTCGATTTAACCAAGATTCCAACCTACAGCCAACTTTCCGCGCGGCTGCGAGGCATGCCGCTCGTTCGCGTCGGCGACAAATTATACGGCGTGCCGTTTACCTGGGGGCCCAATCCCCTGCTCTACGACACAACGAAGTTTCCCACGGCGCCGGCGAGCTGGGCGGTTTTGTGGGACCCGAAATACAAAGGGCAAATTTCCGTTTGGGACGAGCTGTCCACGGTGTATATGGCTGCGCAGCTTTTGGGCTACGACAAACCCGATCCGAGCCATTTGTACAACCTGACCGACGAAGAACTGGAGAACGTGAAGAAGAAGCTGCTGGAGTTGAAACCCAACATTCGAAAGATGTGGGCCACCGGCGGCGAGCTGACCAATCTTTTTGAGAATCACGAAGTTGTTGCCGCGATGGGCTGGCCGTTGATGACCAACCAGCTTCGGCAAGCGAATTTTCCGATTGGCGAAACGATTCCGCAGGAAAACACCACCGGATGGATCGACCATTTGATGATTACCGCAGCCAGCGAGCACAAAGAACTGGCCACGAAATTTCTGGAGTACATGATCCAGGCGCAAACGCAAAAAAAGGTGACGGACGTGACCGGCTATGACCCAGCGAATCCGGGCGCGGCTCAGTTTATGACCGACGCGCAGAAGAAAAGTTTGCACCTCGACGATGTGGATCAGTACATGACGCGGATTTATTTTTGGCAGCAGGTTCCGCGGCGGGCCAAGTACAACGAGATTTGGAATGAAGTGAAGGCGGCTCAGTAAGTTCGTTTTGCCGTTCAGTTCTTTTCTTCGGCATTCATGACTGCTCAATCTAATCAAGCTGGACTCTCGATCCGCGAGATTGTTAAGCGATTTCAGAATCGCGAAGTGCTGCGCGGAATTTCGCTGGATGTGCATGCCGGCGAATTTCTGGCCATTTTGGGCGAGAGCGGGTCGGGCAAGACGACGATGCTGCGGTTGATCGCGGGCTTTGAGCAGGCTGACGGCGGCGAAATTTGGCTGAACGAGACTCGGCTCGACACGCAGCCGCCGTATCGACGCCCGGTGAATACGGTGTTTCAAAGCTACGCGCTGTTTCCGCATTTATCGGTTTTCGAAAATGTGGCGTACGGGCTGCGGGTGCGCGGCGTGGTGAAGGCGCAGGTACCATCGATGGTGGACCAGGCGCTGGCCATGGTGAAGATGAGCGATTTTGCGGCGTCGGCGCCGGCTCGATTGAGCGGCGGGCAGCAGCAACGAGTGGCGCTGGCGCGCGCGTTGGTGAATCAGCCGCAGGTGTTGCTGCTCGATGAGCCGCTTTCGGCTCTCGATGCGAATTTGCGGCGGCAAATGCAACACGAATTGAAGTCGCTGCAGCGCGAAGTGGGCATCACGTTCGTTTTCGTGACCCACGACCAGGAAGAGGCCATGGCGCTTTCGGATCGCGTGGCGCTTTTGCGCGCGGGGCATCTCGAGCAAGTAGCCAGCCCTCGGGAAATTTATGCGCGGCCGGCCACGGCGTATACGGCGCAGTTTATTGGTCAGACGAATTTGCTGCAGGCTGAATTGCGCGATGGACGCGCGACGTGGGGCGGGTTGTCGTGGCGAGCTGGCGGGATAAATGACGCGGCGAGCGGAGCAGTTTCGAACGGGAGCGCTTTTTTCTCGTTGCGCCCGGAGGCGGTGCGACTGGCCGGCGCGGCGGGCGCTTCGAATCGCAATGCGGAGTCGGTGCGGTTTCACGCGCGTCTGAAGAATCAGACTTTTGGCGGCGCGACGGACTTGCTCGAAATTGCCCTCGCTGACGGCCGTACGTTGCGAGTACGCGTGCCAGGCAGCGTAACAATTCCTGAAGAGGCGGAATTTGAGTTTGCGGCGGAGGATGCGGTGTTTGTGCGCGAGACGAAATAGCTGCGGCAGCTGAATAATTCATGTACACGCGCGGATACAAAGCGGCGGTCACCTTGCCACCTTTGGCTTGGGTGACGCTATTTCTGCTGATTCCCTACGGAATTTTATTTTGCTACAGCTTTTGGCAGACCACGCCGGCGCAGACCATCGTGCACACGTGGAATCTCGATAATTATCGCAAGCTGTGGGACAACCCGATCTATGTGCAAGTGCTGTTGCGGTCGATGCGTATCGCGGGAATGGTCACCGTGCTGGCGCTGGCGCTGGGTTATCCGCTCGCGTATTTCCTTTCGTTTTACGCGCAGGCCAAGAAGGAACTTTGCTATCAGTTGGTGATTATCCCGCTGTGGGTGAGTTATCTGGTCCGCGGGTATGCGTGGAAAACGATTCTGGGCAGCGACGGCGTGCTGAATGGATTTTTGCAGTATGTGCATTTAACAAATCATCCTGTGGAATTTTTCTTGTACAGCCCGTTTGCAGTGATTTTGACGCTGACGCACATCTACACGCCTTTCACTTTCCTGCCGATTTACGCGTCGCTGGAGCATGTGCCGCGGAATTTGCTGGAAGCGTCGCACGATTTGGGCGCGACGCCGCTCAAGACGTTCTGGCGGGTGGTTTTGCCGCTGTCTATTCCGGGCGTTCTGGCCGGAGCGACCTTTGCGTTCGTCCTGTCACTGGGAGATTTCCTTGCGCCGCTGCTGGTTGGGGGCCCAAGCGGAATCATGATTTCTAATATCGTGGTGAGCCTGTTCGGCGCGGCTTATGACTGGCCACTGGGCGCGGCGATTTCGCTGTGCATGCTCGTGCTGGTTGTGTGCTTGCTGTTTGTGGTGGAACGCGGCGAGCGGAAGTTGACCTTCTCATGAGCGCAAATTCCAGCGGACAGCGGCCGCGACGAGGAGCGGCCAATCCCGGCGCGGGATGGCTGGGCGTGTATTCGGGCTTGGTGTACGCGTTTTTGTATCTGCCGATTCTGGTGCTCGTAATTTATTCGTTCAATCGCGAGGGCGTGGGAGGTTTTCCGCCGCGCCATTTGACTGCGGCGTGGTACGGAATCCTGTTTCAAGACGCGGCGATTTGGGAGACCGTGCTGAATAGTTTGATCGTGGCGGTTGTCGCGGTGGCCATTTCACTTTTCTTTGGATTGCTCGCGGCGCTGGCCCTGGATCGCACGCAATTCCCAGGCAAGGCCTTATTTCGAAGGCTGGTGCTGCTGCCGCTGATTTTGCCCGGGATTATCACCGGACTTTCGCTGTTGATGCTTTTTGTGGCGGCGGGAATGCATTTGAGCCTGCTGACCATCACGCTGGGCCACGGGACGGCGCTGATTTCAGTTGCCACCACGGAAATTTTCGCCGGCGTGCAGAAACTCGATCGCGCGCAGGAAGAAGCGTCGCTCGACCTGGGCGCGAATCACTGGACTACTTTCTGTCGGATTACCCTGCCGAACCTGCGCATCTCGTTGATCGCTGCGGCACTGCTGATTTTCACGCTGTCACTCGATGAAATCGCGGTGAGCTTCTTTTTGATCGGGCGCAATAACACGCTGCCGCTGGAAATATGGTCGCGGCTGCGGCGCGGAATCACGCCGGAAATCAACGCGATCGCGACGATTATTCTGGCGGTCTCGATCATCCTCATTTTGGTGTGGTACAGGCTTCGCCAATCCAGCCCGTCGCCGGCGGAAGCAATGCCGCGTGCGGTGTCGGCCGAGCTTCAAGGAGAAAACGCATGAGTGAAAGCCGCAGAGATTTTTTGCGATTCGTAGTGGCGGGAACAGTGGCGGCGAGCTGCCCATTCGATCATTCGTTACTGCTGGCTGCGCCGGACGCGGGCCCGGCCAAGGTTGATGGGGATCATTTCGAAGTGTGCCACGCGGTGCGCGACGGCAAAACCTTCGCGCGGCCGCCGGTCTCGAAGCGCTACGAAGTGATTATTGTCGGCGGCGGGATCAGCGGCATGAGCGCAGCGCATTACTTACCGTCGAAGGATTTTCTGCTGCTGGAGAAAGAGGAACACTGGGGCGGCAATGCCTATCGCGAGGAATACGAACATCAGGGATTCGCTACCGGCTCGGCATTCGATTTCGAGGGCTCAGAAGCCGCCAAACTGGGGAGCGAGCTAGGCCTGAAGCAGCTGCCGGTGAATTTTCCCGACCCGACGATCGTGAATGGCAAGTGGGTCGCGGACACTTGGCGCAGCGGCCTGGACGAACTTGCCTACTCCAAAGAAATTCGCGACGGCTTCAAGAAATTCAAAGAGAGAGCGCTGGCGCTGAAGGTCGATTCGAATGTGGCGCTGTATGACAGCGAGCCACTGACTAAGTATTTGGCGGGTTTGCCGCACGAAGTGGAGCAGTGGTGGGATGGCTGGGGCCCATCGAACTGGGGTGCGCGGGCGGCGGATACGTCGGCATACGTGGCGCTGATCGATTTCGCCGGCATGGCGGGACCGAATCGCAAAGATGAGCGGGTTACTTTGCCCGGCGGGAATGGGGCGATCACCAAGGCGCTGACGTCACGCCTTCTGGCGAAATATTCGGATCGCATGATCGCCGGCGCGGCGGTGGTTGCGGTGGAGCAGCAAAAAGATGGAGTGAACGTCACCTACTCGCATGAAGGAAAGCTGACTACGGTGGCGGGCAAAGTAGCGATCATGGCCACGCCGAAATTTATTACCGCGCTGCTGGTTTCCGATATTCCCAACGCGCAGTCGCAAGCGATGCAAGCGATTCGATTCTGCCCATACCCAGTGATTAACATGATTTTCGACAAGCCGGTGTACAACCGCGGATTCGACACTTGGTGTCCGGGCAATACGTTCACAGATTTCATCGTGGCGGATTGGACCGTGCAGCGGAACGATCCGAATTATAAGCAGAAGGACAATATTTTGACTTTCTACACGCCGCTGCATGAAGAGGACCGGCACAAAATGCTGACGGTCGAAGGCTGCCAGAAAATCGCGGCCAGCGCGCTGTATGACTTCAAGAAGCTGCTGCCGGAATTCGACGTGGACCCGATTGAAATTCATTTTTACCGGCGCGGTCACCCAATGTTCATGGCCACGCCGGGCACCTACACGAAATTGATTCCAGCGGCGCGAGTGCCGATGGACCGGATTTTCTTCGCCAATACGGATTCGGTTGGGCCTGAATCGCTGGCCTCGGGAGGCGTTTTAGCAGCGCAGAAAGGCGTGGAGTGGGCGCAGAAGCGGATTGCGGGCAAAACCGCGTTGGCCGCGGCGCAGAGCGTTGGATTCAGCGCTTAGGCAAAAGATGAACGACTGAGGGCTGCGCGGAACGGGATTGGGGCTGCCTACGAGACGCGGCGATTATTAATTTTTCGAAGTGGGCTGCGGATCTGGATCGAAGCTGAAGTCGGAATCCGGATGGGTATAGGTTGGGGTCGGCTCGACGTTTTTCTTGGAGCCGTGGAAAGCGCCGCCCAACTTATGAAAGAAGCCTGAGCCAGTAGATTCTTTGAAGGGTGATTTCGCGTCACCTTTCAGCGCAGGCAAAGAGCGCGCTGACTTGGGCAGCACGATGATCGTGCTAAGGGCGTGGGTCTGGTCGATGCTGTCGTTCTTCGAAGTCGAGTCCGCCGAGGCGCTAACCGCAGCCGGAGCGTGATGCGCGCGATCCGCTGATTATAATGTATCCGCCGCGTGATTGATGGCCGGGACCGCGCTGTGCAGTAGTAGAACGACCGTAACTGCTAGCATCAATTTTCCCCTCAGAAAAATTCAGGTGAAACCTGTATTCGCATTGGCACGACAGGTGGCCAACTTCAAGTAACGCTGCAGGTGTGAGGCGGGATTGCAGAAACTAGGGTTGTCGTTTCGGATCGAATCCGTCTGCGGTAAAAATGGAGCCGATTGCGCAGCTATTTGGAAAAGTATTTCCGGTTATATGAAACGGCGCTGTTTAGAGGAATACAAATGCCACGCAAGTCATTCAATCGGGGTACCTTACCAATAGTACTAAAGGTTATAGAGCAAGAGTCCGATCGTGTACTAGTCGGCGAAATTCGCGTCACGCGGTAGTTACGAAAAAGACTCGCGCAAGCTTTCTTCGCAGGCGGCGATAGTGTGATCGATTTCCTCCACCGTATGCGCGGCGGAGACAAAGAGAGCTTCGTATTGCGAGGGCGGGAGGAAGATCCCGCGCTTCAGCATGCCCTGAAAAAATGAGGCAAAGCGGCGGGTATTGGACTTTTTGGCGTCGTCATAATTGCGAACTGGCGCGGAATTGAAAAAGATGGTTACCAGCGAGCCGACGGAATTGATCTGGGCTGGCGCGCCTGCCTTTTTGGTTGCGACGCGAAAGCCCGCAGCCAATTTTTCAGCTTTGCGATTCAACGTTTCGTAAAAGTCCTTTTTTGCGAGTTGCGGAAGCGTAGCCAAACCTGCGCGCATCGCCAACGGATTGCCGGAAAGCGTGCCGGCTTGGTAGACCGGGCCGAGCGGCGAGACCATTTCCATAATTTCACGGCGGCCACCATAAGCGGCCACAGGCAATCCCCCACCGATAATCTTCCCCAGGATGGTCAGGTCCGGCTCGATCGTGTAAAGAGCTTGCGCGCCTCCATGCTCGACGCGAAATCCGGAAATAACTTCGTCACAGATCAGCAGGGCGCCATGTTTTTTGGTCTGGTCGCGCAGCGCTTTCAGGAATTTTAGATCGGGCGGCACCACACCCATGTTTGCGGCTACGCCTTCGAAAATGACCGCAGCGATTTCACTGCCGCGTTTGCTAAAAAGCTCCTCGAAGCGCTCGACATTGTTGTAGGGCAGGTTAATGGTGAGCTTGGCAAAGGCTTCTGGCACGCCGGGGCTGGAAGAAATTCCAAAAGTGGCCAGGCCTGAGCCGGCTTCGGACAAGAAGCTATCCGCGTGGCCGTGATAGCAACCCTCAAATTTCACAATGTAGTCGCGCTTAGTGAAGCCGCGCGCGAGCCGCACCGCGGACATCGTCGCTTCGGTGCCTGAGCTGACAAAGCGCAGCATTTCAATCGAGGGCATCGCGCCCGCGATGGCCAAAGCCAGCTCGCTTTCAAGCGGCGAAGTCATACCGTAGCTCGTGCCGCGGGTGGCTTGATCTTGCACGGCTTTGATCACTGCAGGATTGGCATGCCCGAGAATGATGGCGCCCCAGGAGCAAACGTAGTCGAGGAATTTGCGGCCATCGACGTCATACAAGTACGCGCCCTCGGCGCGATCGATGATCAATGGATCGCCGCCGACGGCGCGAAACGCGCGAACCGGGCTATCGACCCCGCCTACCAGAATTTTCTTGCTGCGCTCAAACATTTCAGACGAATGCGACATGATTTTAGGAATTTATCTCATTTGAGGATTTTAGCGGCGGGGTTTTTGAAATTGCAGGCGACTGGCGCAGATCGTTAGCAATGGCCGAGCCAGCGGGCCGCGTCCTTGGCGTGATACGTGAGGATTACGCCTGCGCCGGCGCGTTGAATGCTCGTAAGAATCTCCGTCACTACGCGCTGCTCGTCGATCCAGCCATTTCGCGCCGCGGCCTTCACCATTGCGTATTCCCCACTCACATTGTAGGCCGCGACGGGAATGTGAAATTCCTCGCGAACGCGCTGAATGATATCGAGATAAGGAAGCGCGGGCTTGACCATAACCATGTCGGCGCCTTCTTCGAGATCGGCGGCAACTTCGCGCAGCGCTTCGCGTGCGTTCGCGGGATCCATTTGATAGCTGCGGCGATCGCCAAATTGCGGGGCGGATTGCGCAGCTTCGCGGAACGGGCCATAGAAACCTGAGCAGTATTTCGCGGCGTAAGAGAGAATCGCGACGTTTTCGAATTGATGTTTATCAAGCTCGGCGCGAATCGCGGCAACCCGGCCATCCATCATGTCCGACGGCGCGACAACGTCGGCGCCAGCGCGCGCGTGGGAGAGAGCTTCGCGGGCGAGAAGCTTCAGAGTTTCGTCGTTGACGATCTCACCGTCGCGAACTACCCCGCAATGGCCGTGGCTGGTGTATTCGCACATGCACACATCGGTGATGACCAGCAACTTGAGGTTCTCTTTGCGAATCGCGGCGATGGCGCGCTGAACGGGAGCATCGTCAGCCCAGGCTTGTGAGCCTTGCTCGTCCTTTTTCTCCGGCAAACCGAACAAAATAATTCCAGGCAAGCCAAGCTGCTCTACTTCGCGGCATTCTTCGACCAGCTTATCGACGGATTGCTGGTAAACGCCCGGCATGGAAGTGACTTCGGTGCGCACATTTTTGCCGGGGCAAACAAACATCGGGTAGATGAGGCCGTCACGAGTGACGCGCGTTTCGCGGATCAGGCCACGCAGAGCTTCATTGCGCCGCAAGCGGCGCGGTCGATGAGCCGGAAATGTCACTGTGATTGCACCTCTTTTTTGTGAGCCTCGGCGAAATGTCTGGCGATAGCGGCCGCGAATCCCTCAGCGCCTGATCCCTCAGCGCCCGATCCCTCAGCGCTTGATTGTTGCGCTTCGACAGCGACGGTGCAACCAGCATCGCGAATGACTTGTGCCGTGGTGGGACCGATGGCAGCGAAACGATTGCTTTGGGAGAGGCGGCGCAACTCGTCAGCGCTTAGCAGCTCGGCGAAATTTTGAAATGCAGACGGGCTGGCCAAGGCGATCAAGTCGATGTCGTTATTGCGAACGCGCTCGAGGGCAAGAGCCTCGGGACTTGGCGGCGGCTCGGTGCCCATGATCCGGCCGCCGGCGATGTGCTGCGCGGCGGGCGTGATGGGTGAAACCGTGCAATAGGCCACCACTTCAATGACCTGAGCGGCCTTTTCGCGCAGCGCGCGAGGGAGATCGTCGGTGGCGATGTTGGTGCGCGGCAGCAGGACGCGCTTGCCGCGAAGTTCGCTTGTCAGCTCGGCGGCAAGCGCTTCACCGGTGTGATTTTTTGCCACGTAGGTCACCGCGAGGCCTTCTATTCCCGCGGCTTTTGCCGTGGCCGGCCCAACGGCGGCAATTTTCAATCTTGGCTGAGAGCTTGCCAGTGAGATTTGTAGCGTCTGGGCGCGGCGGGCGGTGAAGCGCGCGGCATTGGCGCTGCTGAAAATAATCCAGTCGATGCGATCGAGAGCGCGCAGCGAAGCGTCGAGGAGAAGCGTGTCGTCGGGATCTTCGAAACGAACCATGGGCAGCAGCAATACTTGCGCGCCGCGACCTTCGAGCAGGGCCACGAATTCCTGGGATTGCTCGGGACTGCGAGTCACCACGATTGTCTTCCCAGCGAGCGCATTGTCGCGGCTCGTCGAGGGCGATGCGGCGGCGTTTGCGCGGCGCGATTCCATGCCGGGTTCGCTGCTCATACGGTGAATCCACGCGTGAGCGAATTCAGAATCGCATCGGCGCCCGAATTAAGAAGATTTTCTGCGAGCTGTTTGCCAAGGGCTGCCGCGTCGTCTGGCGAGCCGGAAATTTGGCGGCGCACAGAGTCGGCGCCATCGGCACTGAAAATTGCCGCATCCATGATCAATTCATTCTGTTTCTCGAAGCGCGCCCAGGCTCCAAGCGGCACTTGGCACCCCCCCTCAAGGCGTTGAAGCAACGCGCGCTCCGCGGTTACGGCGTGCTCGGTCGCTGAATCGTTGAGCGGCAGCGTGAGGTCCAAAATTTCGTCATGGTCGAGGCGAACTTCGATGCCCATGGCGCCCTGACCGACCGCGGGCAGCATAATTTCGGGCGGCAGAATTTCGGTGATGCGCGTGGAAAGG
This sequence comes from uncultured Acidobacteriota bacterium, assembly GCA_963757885.1. Lineage (GTDB taxonomy): Bacteria > Acidobacteriota > Terriglobia > Acidiferrales > UBA7541 > Palsa-147. The sequence continues at coordinate 124,256 of CAVWSS010000003.1, forward strand.
CCGAGGCGATCGAGGCCCGCCTTAGCGAGCACGATGGCGGCAAATTCACCGGCCTCGAGTTTGCGTATGCGTGTATCCACGTTTCCGCGCACTTCACGAATGTCGAGATCCGGTCGGCTGCGTTTGAGCTGGCACTGGCGACGCAAGCTGCTGGTGCCAACTTTTGCGCCGGAGGGCAACGTGTCGAGAGTCGCGCCATTGCGCGAGAGCAGACAATCTCGCGGATCGGCGCGCTTGGGCGTGGCGATGATCGCAAGGCCAGCGGGCAGCTCAGTGGGCACGTCTTTCATGCTGTGCACGGCGAGATCGATGCGGCCGGCGAGCAGCTCGTCTTCGAGCTCCTTGATGAACACGCCCTTGGTGCCAACCGCAGCGATGGGCGCGTTGGGCATGGCGTCGCCGGAAGTTTTGACAATCACAATTTCAGAATCGACATTGCTCACTGCGCGCAGCAATTGCTCAATATTTTGCGCCTGCCACAGGGCCAACTTGCTGCCGCGGGAGCCGATTCGCAATTTTCTCACGGGCGCATCTTTCACGAATCTTCGCCTTCGAGGCCGAAGAGGCGGCGCAGCGCTTCGATTCCAGCGAGGCGCTGCGGCAATTCGCGCGTGCGGTGCAGGCGTTCGCCGGGCTGCTTGACCACGCGCTCGATCAATTCCTCGGTGATTTGGAGAATGCGTGCGCGATCTGCTTCAGAGAGCGATTCCAGTTCCTGGGCCCGCTCATCGAGCAGCGCGGCGCGTTCCTTCATCAGGCGATCGCGCAGCTTCCCGGAAACAGATACGGCTTCGACGCTGGCGCACCAGCTCTCAAATTTCCCGATATGCTCAGTGATGATCGATTCGGCGCGCGGAATTTCAGCTTCGCGGGCTTTGCGATTCTGTTCGACAATTTCGCCCAGGTCGTCGATGTTGTAGAGGTACAAGTTGTAAAGCTTGCCCGCTTCGGGCTCGACGTTGCGCGGGACGCCGAGGTCGATCACGAAAAGCGAGTGGCCTTCGCGCGTGGCCTGCACACGCTCGAGAGCGTCTCGAGTGAGAATCGGTTCCGTGGCGCTAGTGGAAGTGACGATGATGTCGGGCCAATCCAGCGCGCTTTCAAGAGAGGCCCAATCGCCGGTCTCGGCGCCGATGCGGCGGGCCAAATCTTCCGCGCGATCGCGAGAGCGATTCAAGACCATGACGCGGCTGATCCCGCGATTTTTGAGGTGTTCGAGGACCTGCTCCGCGACGGTGCCAGAGCCGAGGATCACCGCGCCATGGCCTTCGAGCTTGCCGAAGACGCGTTCGGCGAGCCGTACGCCAGCCCAGGCGACGGACATGGGTCGCGTGCCCACCTCGGTTTCCGAGCGGACGCGCTTCCCTACTTCCAGCGCGCCTTGAAACAGTCGATTCAGCACCGGGCCCGTTGAGCCATGTTCAAGCGCGCGCTGATAAGCATCGCGCACTTGGCCCAAAATTTCGGCTTCACCGATCAGCATGGAATCAAGCCCGGACGTGACGCGGAAGAGGTGGTGGACGGCGTGAGTGTTGGTCTCGCGATACAAACGGCCGGTGAGGTCCAGCGCAGAGAGCCCGTGGAAGCTGCTGAAGTATTTTTCGAGCGCCTGAGGGCCATCGCTGGTTGAGCCAGGCGCAACGCCGTAGAGTTCGCTGCGATTGCAGGTGGAAATCACCACGGCTTCGTCGACCACGCCGTTGGCGCGCAGTTCATCGACGGCGCGCAGCGCCTGCTGCGGCGTAAAGGCGATGCGCTCGCGCAACTCCAGTGGCGCGGTCCGGTGATTGCAGCCGATCAGGGTGATCTGCAGCCGCCCGAGAATGCTGCCAGCCGAATTGGCGGTCGTTGCGGTCATTTCAAGATGCAGTCATTTCAAAATCTAAGCAGGCCGTCATGCGAGTGCTCTGGGTCCACCATCACAAGTAGCGATGAAAATTGGTCAGATACATATTCACAAAGGTGTAGCTGAACAGCACCACTACGAAATTCAGCGCGCAGACAATTGCAGCGCGCGCACCGCGCCACCCCGCCGTTTTGGCGAGCCATTCGTAGCCCAGGTACAGAGCAAAAATCGCGATGGTAACCAGCACCTTGGGGTCCGCTGAAAAGTATCGTCCGTCCAGGCGATGTTCCCAGACGAAGCCGAATGCCACCCCGGTAGCCAATGAAGCAAGACCGATCCAGACGCTGCTGCGGCTCATCAGCTCGAGGGCGTCGAGCGAGGGGAAGCGCCAAAAAATTGCGCCTGGGTTGCGAGCTTTTAGTACGCGATTTTGAATTAAGAAAATCAGGCTGAGGGCGAAAGAGAGGGCGAACGCCGCGTAGGCGAGCATGTTAAGAGTGACATGCAGAGCGAAAAGCGGTCCGCGCGCGGGTGGTGGAGGAACGGGCTCGTGAGGCGCCATCAAGACCACAAAGGCCGTCCAGATAATCAGGATTGGAAGGACGAAAAAGCCAACCGAGCGCTGGCGGTGAAAAACTTCAAGGACCAGATAGGTCACCGCGAGCAGCCAGGCAAAGAGCGACATGGAGCCGTACAAATCGTCGTAGGGTACGGCGTGAATCCAGCGCGACCGCTCCATCAGAGAAACGTAATGAAGCAGCACGCCCACCATCAGTAGCAAAGTGCCAATACGTCCTAGCCAGCGCGTTTCTGGACGCTCGTTGCCGTAGAGAAATAGCGCATAGCAAGCAAAGCTGGCCAGGTAGACCAATAAGGTGGCGTAGCCCCAAAGATTGTTCATGGATTCCGAATATCGTGGGTCGCAACGACGAGCGCTGGTACTTGCCGAGAATGCTTCAATGGCCCACTTCAGCGGGCCGATCCCCACGTTAATCGATTATAGACCCATTGGCGGCTTGATTTCGTGCATAGCGGCAGGGATGGAGTGAGAGTTGGGCAAACGCAGCAGAGGCGGAAGAGGCGCCGCTGGCCTTGCTGATATGATACGAGGAGCGAATTTTCGCGGGCAATGGGAAACAAAACCATAAATCGCAAGGAGCTATTTCTGCGCGCATGCCGCTGCGAGCCGGTGGAGCGCGTGCCGGTGTGGATTATGCGGCAGGCGGGGCGTTACCTGCCCGAATATCAGGCGGTGCGCGAAAAGCACAGCTTCCTTGAAATTTGCAAGACGCCGGAGCTGGCGGCGGAAGTCTCAATTCAGCCGTTCGAGCGCATTGGCGTAGACGCGATTATCGTTTTTTCGGACATTTTGATTGTTGCCGAAGCAATGGGCATGCCGTTAGAGGTGCCCGATTCGGGTCCGGTGCTGGGCGACCCGATCCGAAACGCCGCAGGCGTGGCGCGTTTGCGCGGCTTTGACCCGGGGGTCGCGACGCGATTCGTAGGTGACGCGATTCGCGAAATTGTGCGTCGCGTTGGCGCGGAGGTGCCGGTTCTGGGTTTTGCCGCGGCGCCTTGGACCCTGGCGTGTTACATGGTCGAAGGGCGCACCCGCGGCGATATTTCGCGCGCCAAAACGCTGATGTACAGCGAGCCGCGCTTGATGCGCGAATTGCTGGGAAAAATTGCGTCGCAAACGGCGTCCTATCTGCGCGCGCAAATCGATGCTGGCGCAACGGCGGTGCAGCTTTTCGACACTTGGGCTGGCGAATTGAGTGCCGAGGAATACGAGGCTTTTGAATTGCCGGCGGTCCAGCGAGTCGTTGCCGAGTTGAAGGCGGGCGAAACGCCGGTCATCTACTATTCGAAAGGAAGCGCACATTTTCTTGAGCTGCTGAGCAGCACGGCCGCGGATGTGATTAGCGTCGATTGGCGGATTCCGCTGGATACGGCGCGCGAAATACTCGGCTCGCGAGTCGCACTGCAAGGCAATGTCGACCCGCGAATCCTGACCACGCGGCCCGAGCTCGCTGCGGACGCGGCAGGCGAGGCCGTCTTGAAAACCGGAGGCGTGGGCCATATTCTGAATCTGGGACACGGTATCCTGCCCAATACTCCTGTGGAGAACGCGCGGGCCTTTGTGGTAGCGGGGCAATCCGCGCCGGTAAGTACGAGTGGATCTGAATCAAAACGCGTGGGCACGCCGGCCGCGAGTTTGTAGCTTGGGTTTTTAGCGAATGCTGTAAGTCATGTTCGAATTCCATTCCCAAATCGACGGCGAATCACATAGAGCCCATCGAAATTTCGCAAATTTCGGCGGAATTTTTGACGAAGTATAACCGGCCCGGGCCGCGCTACACGAGTTATCCAACGGCGCCAGTCTGGAAAGAAGATTTTGGGCCGAATGATTTAGAGAAGACGTTCGCCGCGGCGGATCAGGCGCGCACGCCGGTTTCGCTCTACATGCATATTCCCTTCTGCGAAAAGCTTTGCCTCTTTTGTGGATGCACGGTTTCGATTCAGAAGGATAAGCGCGTCGCAGTTCCCTACTTGCAAACTCTCGAGAATGAAATTGAGAAGGTTGCCGGGTTCATTTCGCCTTCGCGCGAGGCGGTTCAGTTTCATTGGGGCGGCGGCACGCCGACCTATCTAACACCGGCGCAGATGGATGAGCTTTTTTCATTTACGCGCGAGCGCGTGAAATTCGCGGACGACGCCGAAATTGGCATTGAAATCGATCCGCGGGTAACCACGGTTGGACATCTCGAAACGCTGCGAAAGCTGGGATTTAACCGGCTGAGCATGGGGATTCAAGATTTCAATCCGCAGGTGCAAGAGGCGATCAATCGAATCCAGCCATATGAGATGACCCGCGATTTGATTGAAGCATCGAGAGCGCTGGGTTTTGTCAGCCTGAATGTTGACCTGATTTACGGCTTACCCTACCAGACGGCGGATTCATTTGCCGCAACGATCGATCGGGTGTTGACCCTGGCGCCGGATCGCGTGGCCATGTTCAGCTACGCACATGTGCCATGGCTGAAAAAACAGCAAGGAACGTTTGAGGGGCGGCTGCCGGAGGGCATAGAGAAGTTTCAAATTTTTAGAATTGGGCTGGAGCATTTCACAGCGGCGGGCTATCAGTACATTGGTATGGATCACTTCGCGTTGCCGGGCGATGAGCTGGCGGTGGCGCAGCGAGATCGCACGCTGCATCGCAATTTTATGGGTTACACCACGAAAGCCGGCGCTGATCTTTATGGAATGGGCGTTAGTGCGATCAGCGCGATTGGCGATGCATATGCTCAGAATTTCAGGGAAATTCCAGCCTATGCCGACGCGGTATCCAGCCGTGGGATCGCCACGATGCGCGGCTACCGATTATCTGAAGACGACCAATTGCGGCGCGCGGTGATCAGCAAATTGCTGTGTCACGCCGTGATTCGAAAAGCGGAAGTCGAGCGCGAATTTGGAATTTCATTCGACGATTATTTCGCGCCAGAGCTGGAGCGCCTGGAAGAATTCCGCGATGACGGATTGGTGCAGTTGTCAGTAGAGGAGATTCAGGTTACGCCGCTGGGGCGTGTTTTCATCCGCAATGTAGCGATGCTTTTCGACCGTTATTTGCGCGAGCAGCAGATGGATAAACGGCCGTTATTTTCAAAAACACTTTAGTTCCTGAGTTCCCTCTCTTAAATTTCCATTTTGGACCTGCGCTCAGCGACCCTTCGCCCAGCCTTTTCATCAGAATAAAGCTATATTGATTCTGCCTTGCCTAAACCTATCGAAACCGTAGTCATCGGCGCTGGAATCTCGGGATTGGTCTGCGCGTATCGCCTCAAAGCTATGGGCTTTTCGGTGAAGTTGCTCGAAGCCGAGGAGCGCGCAGGCGGAAAATTCGGCACCATCGAGCGAAATGGCTTCGTTCTGGAGGGCGGCCCGCAAAGTTTCATGGCTACGCCGCCAATTCTGGACCTGATTAGCGAGCTGGACCTCGACGCGCAGCTTCTGCGCGCTGATCCCAAGGCGCCACGCTACGTCCTGAAGAATAAGAAGCTCGTTCAGGTCCCCATGTCGCCGCCCGCGCTGCTCAAGAGTTCGCTGCTGAGCCTCGGCTCCCGCATAAAAATTGTTCTGGAGGCGCTCGGAAAGAGCGCGCCGCCGGATGAGGAAGAATCCGTGGCGGATTTTGTGTGCAGGAAATTTGGGGAGGAAGTGCTGGACCGGCTGGTTGCGCCGTTTGTCTCGGGGATCTACGCCGGCGACCCGGATGCACTGAGCTTGCAGGCTGCGTTTCCAGCACTCTACGGATGGGAGAAGAAATACGGGAGCGTGATCCGCGGAGCAATGAAAACGCGGAAGGCAGCGAAGGAACGCGAGAAGAAAGAAAAAGAGGAGCGGCAAAAAGAAAACAACAAAAGCGAACAAAAAGGGGCAGACACGACTCAGCCCACACTCTCCTCATTTCGCGGCGGCATGAAGACCCTCACCGAAGCGATGCGCTGGAAGCTTGCCGATGACCTCTCCTTCTCCGCGCAGGTGATCTCGATAAAGCGCGTTACCCCCGACCCAACAAGTGGATTCGAAATTGAAGTTCAGCAAGGTGAGTGGCGGCAAGCGATCCACGCAGACGCGATTGTGCTGGCCACACCCGCGTTTACAGCGGCGAAAATATTGGCCGCCATACCGGCTGCGGAGGGATTAGCCGTGCAACTTGCAAAAATTCCCTACGCGCCCCTGGCGACGGTAAATCTTGGCTATAAGCGAACTCAGTTGGGTGAATCACTGCATGGATTCGGCGTGCTGATTCCGCGGCAGGAAAGCTTTCGCACGCTTGGCACGGTTTGGAATTCGTCGCTCTTTCCCGAATCCGCGCCGCAGGACTGTGCCCTTTTGACCAGCTTTGTCGGCGGCGCCACGGACCCGAATATTGCAGAGGAAAGCGACGAGGCAATTCGCAAATTAGTCGAAACAGAAAATCAAAAGCTATTCGCGATTCGGGGCGAGCCGATTGAGAGCCAAGTCTGGCGGTCCACGAACGCGCTACCGCAATACAATCTTGGCCACCTGGACATCGTAAAAGCAGTTCACGCCGAAGTGCGAAAGGTTCCCGGAGTCTTTCTGGTCGGAAATTACCTGGAAGGACCTTCGATCGGGCAATGCATCGATTTGGCCGAGCGTCGAGCCAAAACCGTCGCGGCGTACGATCCGCAAAGCCCCTTTGAGCCGGGATAGACGACCTTACTTCTTTTCGTTCCCTCGCTTATAGCGTTGCGCCAAGCGAATTTTCCTGCGCCCCTCGGCCTCTGCCCAACGTCGCCGGTCTTCGTCCGTCTCAAGAATGAGCGGAGGAACCGGCCGCGGCCTGTGCTGCGCATCTATCGCCACAAAAGTAAGGTAGGCGCTGCTGGTGTGCTTATGTTCCCCGGTAAAGGTGCTCTCGGAGAACACCTTCACGCCGACTTCCATGGACGTCGTGAAGACCCGGTTGACACTTGATTTCAAAATAATCAGATCACCAATTTTGATCGAGTGCCGAAAGTCGACGTAATCGACCGAAGCAGTCACCACGTGACCGCTGGAATGGCGATGCGCAGCAATGGCCGCGGCGATGTCCATTAGGTGCATGACCCGGCCACCAAGAATATAGCCGAGTTGATTGGCATCATTGGGGAGCACGACCTCGACCATTTGTGAGCGTGAGGCGCTGACAGGCTTGCCGATCAGCTCGGCCAGGGCTTCTGAGCCTTCGTTCACGACGGTTTTCTCTTCAGCCGATGTGCCCGAGGCCTTTTTGTCTGCGGCCTTTGAACTGGCTTTATCTCCAGGTGTCATGCAGATCCTTCCGGTGAATACCTTTGCGTGGCGAGCGCTAATGCTAGCCACAAATCGAAGCGCTCGTTATAATACGCGCTTCCTCAGATGACCCAAACCGCCAAATCCCGCCGCGAAATGCTTGAAGCGTTCCTTGCTGCGCATTCCAACGATCCCTTCGCGCGGTATGGAGTCGCCATGGAATGCGTGAAGACGGGCGACGACAAGGCCGCTGAAGCCCACTTTAGCCAATTGGCAGCTGAGCATCCAGAATACGTACCGAATTATTTCCACTACGCGCAACTTCTGGCGCGCATCGGCAAGCCGGACGATGCGCGGCGCGTGCTCAATTCAGGAATCGCTACTGCGCAAAAGGCGGGCGACACTCACGCGCGCGACGAAATGCAAGCTTCCCTCGACGACCTGAGCTGAGTCTCAGCAATCGAGTAACTTGAACTCGACGTAAGCACTTTTTACGTGCCCTTTTTGTCGCATAGCCGTCAAATTCTTGACGATCTCGTGGCGATCTCGCATTTCGGGCAACTATCGACGTTCTGGCGCATCCCTTATAATGGTAATTTGCGCGTGAATTTCTCTGCCATTTTGGAAACGAGGGTTTAATGACTCATCTTCCCAGGACGCTGGGCGAGCTGCGAAAGAGCAACTGGAGCGAAGAGCGCATTGGCCATCGCAGCGTGAAGGAAGAAATTCGCACTAACATGCTGTCCCGGCTTGGGTGCTCAGGGCCGCTCTTTCCAGGGATTCAGGGCTACGAAGATACGGTGATTCCGCAGATCGTGAATGCCCTGCTGTCTCGCCACAATTTCATTCTGCTGGGGCTGCGCGGCCAAGCCAAGACGCGCATTTTGCGCGCGCTGACGAATTTTCTCGACGAGCAAGTTCCAGCCATCGCGGGCTGCGAGATCAATGACAATCCATACCAGCCGATTTGCCGCTCTTGCCGCGAGCGAATCGCCGCCGAAGGCGACGCGGTGCCGATTGCCTGGCGTGGGCGCGACGAACGATACGTGGAAAAGCTGGCTACGCCTGACGTAACCATCGCGGACATGATTGGCGACGTAGATCCGATCAAAGCGGCGCGCGGAGGCCGCGATCTTTCCGACGAGTTGACCATTCACTATGGCCTCCTGGCGCGCGCGAATCGCGGAATTTTTGCGATCAACGAGCTGCCCGACCTGGCCGGCAAAATTCAAGTAGGCCTTTTCAACATCATGCAGGAAGGCGACGTGCAGATTAAGGGCTACCCGGTGCGTCTGCCGCTCGATGTTCTGATGGTCTTTACTGCAAATCCCGAGGATTACACGGCGCGAGGCAAAATTATTACGCCGCTGAAGGACCGCATCGGATCGGAAATTCGCACGCACTATCCCGCGACCGTCGAGGATGGCATGGTGATCACCGCGCAGGAATCGTGGGTGAATCGCGGCGTGGGAGACCGGATCGAAATTCCGGAATATCTCACCGAAGTGATCGAGCAGGTTGCTTTTATGGCGCGCGAAGATAAGCGCGTCGACAAACGTTCCGGCGTCAGCCAGCGGTTACCGATTAGCGTTCTGGAAAATGTGGTGAGCAGCGCGGAGCAGCGGGCCTCGCGTAATAAGGAACGGGCTTCTGTGGCGCGAATCGCCGATGTTTATTCAGCCATTCCAGCGATGACCGGCAAATTCGAACTGGAGTACGAAGGCGAGCTGCGCGGCGCGGACAATATTGCCCGCGAGCTGATCCGGTCCGCGGTAGGCCGGGTTTTCTCGAAGTACTACTCGAACCAGAATTTGCAGCTTATCGTGCAGTATTTTGAGCAGGGCGGCGATTTGAAGGTCTCAGCGAACGCTCCCGCAGCCGAACATGCGGCACAGCTCAAGAAAATTCCTGGCCTGTATGAAAGCCTGGATGCGCTTTCCATCAAGCGCAAGAGCGATCCAGCGATTGAAGCGGCCGCGGCCGAATTTGTTTTGGAGGGTTTGTGGGCGCACAAGCGAATTAGCCGCAGCGAAGAGCGCGGCTATTACGCGGAGGCGCGCCGCCAAGCCGAGCAACATCGCGATCCAAATCAGGGACGCAATCCGCGGCGGCAGTTTAATTAGCTGCGCCACCGCATTGGCGGGTATTGCGGCATTACAGGCCTTAGAGTAAACGCAGCGAATTAGCACCGAAGCAGCAGCGAGGCTAGCGAACATCATGCGATACATCCGCTACTCAAAATACATTGGCGAAGCGGCAGACGACGTCGATCTGCAGGAGTTGATGAACCGGCTTGCCAATTTCATGCTGCAGAGCGGCTTCGAATCCCAATACGGCATTTGGGAAATGGATACGCACGGCTCGAATCAATCCTCCGCGCAAACCATGGAGCAGCTTCGGGAAGCGATTCGACAGGCACTCGAAATGGGCGACTTGCTGCCTGAAGACTTGATGAAGAAGCTGGGCGAGAATCCCGATCTCTCGCAAAATGAGCAGCTCCGCGAATTGATCGACCGCCTGATCGAGCGGCTGATGGACGAAAATTACATTAGCAGCCAGGAGTCGGAACAGCCCCCGCAAATCACTCCGCCGCCGACTGAGACGCCAGGTGGGCGCACTTATCCTGCGCAGCCCGAAACGCACGCCCGATTTGAAATCACCGACAAAGCAATCGATTTTCTAGGCTTTCAAACGCTGAAGGACCTGCTGGGCTCGCTCGGCAAGTCGAGTTTTGGGCGGCATGACACGCACGATCTCTCGACTGGCGTTGAATCGAGCGGGAGCTCGAAGCCCTACGAATTTGGCGACACGATCAATCTGGACATCAGTGAAACGCTGTTTCGCGCGGTGCGGCGCAACGGCGCAAAAGTTCCGATTGAGCTCGACTATCCGGATTTGATGGTCCACCAGTGCGAGTATCAAAGTTCTTGCGCCACAGTTCTGATGCTCGACTGCAGCCACAGCATGATTCTTTATGGCGAGGATCGCTTTACGCCGGCAAAGCGCGTGGCTATGGCGCTCTCGCATCTGATTCGCACGCAATATCCGGGCGATTCGCTGCACTGCGTGCTTTTCCACGATACGGCCGAAGAAATTCCGCTAGGCAAGCTGGCGCGCGTGCAGGTCGGGCCGTATTACACGAATACACGCGAAGGGCTGCGCATGGCCCAACGCATTTTGAACCGGCAGAAGAAAGATATGCGCCAGATCGTCATGATTACCGACGGCAAGCCTTCGGCTCTCACTCTGGAAGACGGCCGCATTTACAAAAATGCGTTTGGACTCGATCCGCTGGTGGTAACGGAAACGCTGGAGGAAGTTTCAAAGTGCCGCCGCGCCGGCATTCTGATCAACACATTCATGCTGGCCAGCGACTACAGCTTGATTCAATTCGTGCAGAAAGTTACCGAATTGTGCCGCGGCAAGGCCTACTTCACCACGCCCTACACGCTGGGGCAATATTTGTTGATGGATTACGTCGAGAAAAAGACGCGGAACATCCACTAAATGGCATCTGTTCAACTTCTGTTCAACGCGCGCGGTATCAAGTTCGTGACGCCGAAATCTCGAGGCGCCTTCCCCGCTCCATCACCACGGTAAAATAAGAGACGGCACGACATAACAATGTTCTGGTGCAAAAAATCATCGATGCGGCAAGCGGGTGACGAAGCACCGCAGTTCTCCCTGCCGGATCTGGAAGGCCACGCGCACACGCTGGCAGAAGGACTGCAGCGTGGGCATCTGCTGTTGGCGTTCTTTAAGATCTCCTGCCCCACCTGCCAATTCACCTTTCCATTTATTCAAAGGCTGAGCGAAAAGCTGGCGGGCGCGAAACTCACGATTTGGGGAATTTCCCAAGACGATCGCGACGATACCAAAGAATTTTGCAGAGAATTTGAGATCGGCTTCCCTGTCTTGATCGATGACGAGCAATACAGTGCGTCGAATGCCTACGGGCTGACCAATGTTCCCAGCGTGTTTTTGATTGATCCGAGCGGCAAGATTGTCCTGGCAGAAAAGGGCTTTTCAAAAAGCGAGCTCGAGACAGTTGATGAGCAGTTCAGGAAAGAGAGCCGCGAGCCATCGCTGCCGCTTTTTACGCCCAGCGAGATAATTCCCGCCACCAAGCCTGGCTGAGGGTCGAAAAACTAGGTTCCGGCGGAACCTCCTCAGCGCCAAGCAAAGCCAAATCAATCCCACTAGAAATCGAATCAATATTGTTCTTCGAAACGCTCTTTGTACTTCGGGGGTTTTTTGCGTCTATCTACGAAGACTTTCTCCGGCGCGGGCTTGGCAGCCAGCACTCGTGCACGGCGCTTCGCTTCCTTCGCGGCGCGAAACGGCTTTCTTTTTGGCAGCTTTCTCACGACTATGTCTAACGACTATTCGTTGCGGCCGAATGCCGCCGGGTTCACTTCCCCTGAAATTTCGGCTGACGCTTCTCTAAAAATGCGCGAGTACCTTCGCGCATGTCTTCTGTTGAGCAGACTAGCCCAAAAAGTGCCGCTTCGATAAAAAGACCCTCTTCCTGCGAGACATCCAGGCCGTGCTCGACCGCTTCCATCGCGTACTTCACCGCCAGCGGCGCATTGGCAATTATTTTCTGAGCGATTTTTTCCGCGGTGGGCATTAATTCCGCGGGCTCCACAATGTGATTCACCAAACCGATGCGATGCGCTTCCTCAGCGCTGATCATTTCGCCGGTGAGGATCAATTCATGCGCTACGCCTTTGCCAACCAAGCGAGGCAAACGCTGGCTGCCTCCCGCGCCGGGGAAAAGCCCCAGCTTTACCTCCGGCTGGCCCAGCTTCGCAGTTTTGCTGGCGATTCGAATGGTGCAAGCAAGAGCCAACTCGCAGCCGCCGCCCAAGGCAAAGCCATTGATCGCCGCAATGGAGGGCTTGCCCATGGTTTCCAGGCGGCGAAAATAAACTTGCGTGCGCAGCGAGAATTTCTTCGCTTCCACCGGTGACTGCTTGGCGAGCTCATTAATATCCGCGCCAGCCACGAACGCTTTCTCGCCGGCACCAGTGATGATCAGAGCGCGGATTTCGTCATCGGTGGCGACTTGCTCGAATGCGCTGCCCAGCTCCGCGATCGTCGCATTGTTCAATGCGTTGAGCACCGGCGGCCGGTTAACAGTGATGCGTGCAATGCCGTCTTTTACTTCGTAAATGATGTTTTCAAAGGCCATGCGGTTCTCTCCAGTGTTTCGCGGCTAATTATTTTACTCGATTCGTCACATTGAAAGTTTGCAACTTGCTCAGAGTTGAAATCCTCAGGACCCAAACGGGCTACAGGGCCCCAAAACCGGCCAGCTTGCTACCATTTCGATACAGGATTATCATTCCCCTTGGATCAATCATGTGGAGAGTTGTGGGAAGTTAATAAGATTGATCCTCGACAGGGCACCTGCCTGCCTCCCGGTTCGCGCGGTAAGAGTACCGACCGACAAATTTCAAAGGAGTTTCAAGATGGCTACAGCCACGACCGTGACCCACGTCGCCGACAATGTCACACAGTACGTCACCAAGCCCCGCAAGATGCTGATCAACGGCAAATGGGTTGAATCCGCTTCGGGCAAAACTTTTCCTACCTACAATCCCGCCACCGCGGACGTTTTGGCGCAAATTGCCGAAGGCGACGCGGAAGACATCAATCGCGCCGTAGCCGCTGCGCGCGCCGCGTTCGATAAAGGACCGTGGTCGAAAATGTCCGCATCGCAGCGTGGGCGGATTATTTGGAAGATTGGCGATTTGATCGAGCAGAACCTCGAAGAACTTGCCCAGCTCGAGTCGCTCGACAACGGCAAGCCGCTGAAGATCGCGCGTGTCGCGGATATCCCGCTGGCCGCCGAGCTTTTCCGCTACATGGCCGGATGGGCCACCAAGATTGAAGGCAACACGATTCCGATTACGGGCGCGCCGGCTAATAAGTTTTTGGCGTACACGCTGCGCGAACCAGTGGGCGTGGCGGGCCAAATCATTCCCTGGAATTTCCCACTACTGATGGCCGCATGGAAATTGGGACCAGCTCTGGCCGTTGGCTGCACAGTGGTTTTGAAGCCCGCGGAGCAGACGCCTCTTACCGCGCTGCGACTCGGCGAACTGATGCTGGAGGCCGGCCTCCCCGAAGGCGTGGTGAATATTGTTCCCGGCTATGGCGAGACTGCCGGGGCAGCCCTCGCTGCGCATCCACACGTCGACAAAATTGCTTTCACTGGCTCGACCGAAGTGGGCCGCTTGATCGTCAAGGCTGCCGCTGGAAACCTGAAGAAGGTTTCGCTCGAGCTTGGCGGCAAGTCACCCAACGTGGTCTTTGCGGATGCCGACATGCGCCGGGCCATTCCCGAAGCGGCCAGTGCGATTTTCTTCAATCATGGGCAATGCTGCTGCGCGGGCTCGCGGCTTTACGTGGAAAAGAAGGCCTTCGACGAAGTGGTCGATGGCGTTTCCCAGCATGCCTCGAAAATTAATGTGGGTCCCGGATTTGAATCGACCACCGACATGGGCCCGCTGGTTTCCGAGGAGCAGCTTAATCGCGTTTGCAGCTTCATGGAATCCGGCTTGGCGGAAGGCGCCAAGGCTACAGCGGGTGGCTCACGCCATGGCGATAAGGGCTATTTCGTTAAGCCCACGGTTTTCGTGAACACCAACGACAAGATGAAAGTAGTGCAGGAAGAAATCTTTGGACCGGTGGTTACCGCGATTCCCTTCAACGACGCGGAAGAGTTTGTCAGCCGGGCCAATGATTCGCCCTATGGATTGGCGGCGGGAATTTGGACCAACGATATTCGCAAAGCCAATCGCATCGCTTCACAACTTCGTGCCGGAACGGTGTGGATCAACTGCTACAACGTTTTCGACGCAGCCCTTCCCTTTGGCGGCTATAAAGAATCCGGATGGGGCCGCGAGATGGGTCACGAAGTGCTGAAGAATTACACGGAAGTGAAGTCAGTCTGCTCGGCAATGTAACCGTCGAACGGGCTAATCCGTCACAGATATCGAATTCTCTCACTTGTAAGTTCACGCGGCCGCGAATTGCTTCGCGGCCGCTTTTTTTTTCGATCTTGCAGTTGCTTTTGAAGTTTCTGCGGGTGCCCCATCCGCCGGTGTGGCGGGTGGGTGAGGAAACTTCTAACTCAGCCTCAATGTGGGGTGTGGTTTTGATTTTGAAGTTTCTGCGGGTGCCCCGCCTGCCGGTGTTGCAGGTGGGTCCAAATCGTCAAACGGCAAGGTCACGAAGCGCGGTCGCGCACCGACGTTGACTTTGAAGTGTCTGCGGGTGCCCCATCTGCCGGTTTTGCGGGTGGGTGAGGAAACGTCAACGTCCACCGGGTAGCAATCTTGCTTTTGCCTTTGAAGTTTCCGCGCACTTTCGACCAGCTTTCTCGGGAAGCAATCACGATCCCGCAACCCAGCTAATTCTTTTCATTCTGAACCGCAAGCCCATATCGAATTGCCGCTTGAAGCGTATCAATGTTTATATCCTTTAGAGCCTTGAACCGAATGCAGTATCCGGTCACGCTCGCCTTACCTAGTTTTTTTCCGTACGTTTTGGCTAAGTATTTCTTATCCTTGAGACCAAGAATATAGACAGAGATCCCGGTTTTGTTCCCGCTCACACCAATTTGAAAAAACTCCCTACTTTTTCCACTCGCATATTTTATTGTGTGAAATCCATATCCTATCGTAGGGTTAGAAACAGTCTGATTCTTGCTGTCTTTACCATCGAAGAACCACAATTTGCATCCTGGTGACACTTGAAGTGTCAGCCGGTGCAGCTCTTGCATGTCGCTGCGTTTTGGCTCAGGTTGGCCGGCAATATACCTTTTGATTTGCTGTTGGACGTTCATCTGTTCTGAACGACTTAGGGTTTGGTCGCCTCTGCTTCGTGCAGTTCGAAAGGCTGAAGCCTGGAGCCATCCGGCTTGGAAAAGAAACCGGAAATCATGTGGCAGTCTTGGGAAAGCGATCCTTTGAAGATACCCGTGATGACATCCTTGGGATAACGCTCCTCAATCACCAGATTGCCAAGCGAATCGGCCGTGCCTTGCAGCCAGAGTGTCTTCCCAATTCCCACATATTGTTCCGTGCCGTCCACCTTTGTGCCGTCCCGCGACAGCGTTAGCGTAATTCCAGAACCGGCTCCCACGGTGCCGGCAAAGTTCGTATTGAAATTGAGGCATGTTCCTGTCCCAGGCGTGACATTAGTGACCAAGAAATCGTTGTCTTTCAGAATAATTTTGAAGGAGAGCTTTGTTCCTCTCGGGCGTGAAGGTACCTCAAACAAAAATTCCCTTTGATCAGGTGAAGCGGGAAACAAGTCCCAATATTTTGTTGTATTACTTCGATTGAAAGTAACGTCGCTCCCAATCGGCACAAAACCCGACGCAGTTAGCTCCATGGGCGATTCGCTATCGCCGTCGATATTCTTAATGTGGGCCAGCCCGCTCGATATACTCAGGCCCCCTGACATTGCGCCGGGAAATTTTGCCTGAAAACCGAGAGCCAGCGCATATGTGCGATCAGGATAAAATTCCGCCTTCCCACCAACGCGATCGGTCCGCTTGGCAATCATTTCTGGCGAATCCGCTGGACCCCAGGCCACACTAATGAGAGAAATTTCGAAATCAGGGCCCAGGGCCCTCCATTGAACCGGCGGCGGAAAGTCGAATTTCTTTTCGAGTAAGTTGGATCCGGGCGCCTGCCAGCCGACCTCTGCTGACGCAGCAACCGCAAGGAAGAGGGAAATTAACGACAATAGCGGTCTAGATGTCCGCATGGTGGCCGCAACCTCCACTGGAGAACTCGCTGGCCCGACGACTATATACTAATCAGAATATACGTGCCGCGTCGACACGCAAGAGCGTGTGAGGGATCTGCTCTTCTTAAAATCCCGCTACGAAAGTTGGCGGCGCAGCTCGCGGGTGGCGAAAGTCGGACGGCTGCCAGCCCTGCCAGCCTTAGTTAGTTAGTCAGAAAAACACTCGAGGGAAGAAGCCGCAGGCTATTTGCCCTGCATGCGCGCGAGGTAGCGGCTTGGAGCGAAGTAGTAGCAGTAAAGAAAACCGACCAGGAGCATTAGCCCGCCCCACCAAATATTGGCGTGCAGGTTGGCCAGCACGGTTTGGACCGCCGGGGGATGCGACAGTTCATAAATGCCGGTGGCGAGAATGAGCGCACCATTTACCACCAGCGAGACGCCGATGAAAAACCAAATCGAAATGGATCCGCCGGCTTTCATGTAATTTTCCTAATCACCAAATCGTCGATCCCGCTCCTACCAGAACACAATATTCAGGGCAATCAACACAACCCCAACAATGGCCGCCCAAAATCCCGGGCGCTTGTACAAAACAACCGGACCTTCTTCAGGGATTTTTGTCGCGCCGTAAACCAATCCTTCCAGTTCCGCCTCCGACTTGGGCCGGGTCATCAGGCTGACAATCACGGTTACGATCACGCAGGCGAGCCAGGACCACATGGCGCGGTACATGTTTTCAGCCATGTCTTTCGCGTCGGCCGAGAGCGCCACGATTCGTAGCGCCGAGGGATCGATCTTCACCCAGGCCCACATGCCGATCGATGTCACCATGCCCGTCAGCAGGCCCCAGAATCCGCCGGCGGCCGTGGCGCGTTTCCATAGCATGCCCAGAATTACCGTGCCGAATAGCGGCGCGATGAAGAAACTGAACAGGGCCTGCACATAATCCATGATGCTTGCGAACTGCATCACCAGGTACGCGGTACCGACACTGATCAGCACTCCAAGAATCGTGCACCAGCGGCCCATGTTCACGTTTTGCCGGTCGGTGGCGTGCTTATTGAGGAAAGCGTCGTAGAGGTCGTAGGTCCAAACCGTCGAGAAGGCGCTGACGTTCCCGGCCATGCCGGACATGAATCCGGCAATCAAGGCGGTGACCCCAAGCCCGAGCAAACCCGGCCCGCAATAACGCGCCAGCATCAGCGGCAAAACTTCGTTGTAGCTGTGGCCGCCGGTCGCTACCGCCACAGTTTCACCGGTCAGCTTCACCGGCAGAACCGCCAATGCCAGCAGCCCGGGAAGAATCACGATGAACGGCACGAACATCTTGAATGCCGCGCCAATAATCGGCGCCATCTTGGCGGAACGCAGATCTTTCGCGGCAAGCACGCGCTGCACGACAAGAAAATCGGTGGTCCAGTAGCCAAAGGCAGCGACAAATCCCAAACCAAAAACGATGCCGGTCCAATGAATGCCCATGGGATTGGAGCTAAAGTGGCCCAAATTCCGCCACAGATGCGTGTACTCGGTCGACGCGTTTGCGGCGACTCGAAGCTGCAAATTGTGCCAACCACCCGCGTCGATCAGGCCCAGGATCGGAATGAGCATCGCGCCGGCCCAAATCAGCACGAATTGCAAAACTTCGTTGAAAATTGCGGAGCGCAAGCCGCCGAGCGCGACATAAATCGCCACGGTGATCGAAGAAACCCAGATGCTGAAATGAATGTCCCAGCCCAGCACAACTTTCATCACCAGGGCCATCGCGTACATGTTGATGCCGCTCATCAGTAGCGTCATCACCGCAAAGGAAACCGCGGAAAGCGCGCGGCTCGCTTCACCGAAGCGGAGTTTCAGATAACCCGGCACGGAATGGGTCTTGGAAATGTAATAGAACGGCATCATCACCAAGCCGAGGAAAAGCATGGCCGGAATCGCGCCGATCCAATACCAGTGCGCCGACAAAATGCCGTATTGATAGGTGGCCGCGGCCCAGCCCATCAGCTCCAGCGCGCCAAGATTCGCGGACACAAAGCTCAGGCCGGCAATCCACGCAGTCATTTCGCGGCCGGCCAGAAAGAAATCTTCGCCTGTACCCGCGTGTTCCTTCAAATAGAACCCGATGGCCAGAACGAGCACGAAGTAAAACGCAATGATGGCGATGTCGACGCCCGAGAGGTGAATCAGCTGTTGTGGCGCGGGCACGGCCGCTGCGAGGATCGCGTTCATATTTTTTGCGGAGAACGGCGCAGGGAATAGCGCGCCCTGTTGGAGGAGAGGAATTGCCGCGAAATTAATTGCGCCGCCAATGGGTAGGACTGTGCCACAGGCTTCGACTCACTTCAACACGATTCGGGCGACTTGGCGCAAATCGCCAACTTTCTCGCATTTGCCGACCTTCACGCCCTCATCGCGACGGAACGAATAGTTCCAGCCTAATCTCCCAGTGCGCCGATTCACCCGCAGCCAAATAGTCGACGCCCGTATCAGTCTTGCCCCAGATTTTCGCGTCAAATGGATCGGCCAAATTGAATTGCGGCTCAATGGCCACGAAATTGTGATCCGGCGGCGCATAAACCTGCACCGCGCGAATCCGATCGGATGCGGTTGTAATTCGTAGACCGTAGCGCGCGGCAGGATCGATCAACTCGATCACCGCTTGTCCCTTGCGATTCCGCTGAAGATCGGTGAAGGAATCATCAAGATACAACTTGCCCAGTGCCGTTCCCTTGGGCGCATTGAAGTCGTAAGGAGTTCCCTTCACCGCTTGCAGCTGGCCCGTGGGAAAAACGTCGTCATAGTTATTCGCGAGCGCCCTTTGTGCCGCGGCAGCTTCAATCGAGCCTGATCGCGGTCTCCGCTGGGAATCGCAAAATAGGGATGCATGCCGATAGCCATGGGCAAACTTTCCTTGCCCACATTTTTCGCGGTCACTGATATCACCAGCTCGCGATCCTTGAGAGTAACGTTGTCGACCACTTCCGTCTGCGACGGCCAATGACCATTGAAATTCCCCGCCTGCAAAGTGCCCGTCACACTGGAGGACTCCCGCGTGTTCTTTTGCTCGGCTGTAAATCGCGACGAATAAATGAATCCGTGAATCGCGTGAACTTCCGCGTCCGTGCCTTTTCCTTTCCAATTCGCAGGCAGAGTGACGTCGTGACCGCCAATATTCGCGGTGACGGTTTTCTTGTCGCCTGAAACTGTGCCCCGAATTCGATTGGCAAAGGGGAGCAGCATCGCGCCGCCAAAAGTGAAGCTCACGTTGCCGAATGCATTCTTATCACCTTCGAGCTGGCTCTTCGCGGTCGCGAGATCGGGTGAATAAATCAAATTGATCACACCTTTACCGGGCCATGCAGCTTTAATTTGAAATAACATTCATGCCTTCGCCGGGCAGCACAGTAGCTTCGACGAATTGTGGCTTGCGGATATGTTTAGCCTGAGGCCGGGTGAGAGTAACGACCGGCGCGCCCCCAATTTCCATTGGCGCGGTGTCAACGTTGGACCAAAGCGGGAAAGCCGCCGCAGTGAGCGCAGCCACAAAAATAGCTGCGTACAAAATCCGATGAAAAACCCTTCTAGTTTGCACGTGTCTCTGCATCACTGCACCCATTCGAATAGCCTTTCGATTTGTCGGCATCGTATCCCTGTCGCTTTGTCGCATCAAAGACAAATCGCTAGTGAAAATGATCGCCCTCCGACGACTCGCGTGTATGCGCGAATATTCATAACGAAATGACCATCCGTGGTGTCGCACTCGCGACATAAGTCGCGTTAACCTCTGCGCGTACACGATTCTCCACGCCCGCCGCTACGTGAAGCTACCTGCAAGTGCTCGTAGGTTTCACTGATTGTTCGCTCCTGGGCCGAAGTCTAGGCTGGATTCGAACAGGAGTAGAAGCGGCATTTCGATTTTTCTGCCGCACAAGCCAGGACAATCACAGATTTTTTGGAAGAGTTCAGAATCCAAGAAAGTTTCAGAGCAAAAAAGGAGAACACAGATGGCTGGAGAAGGAACCAAGAATCAACCGACGGATCGCGAGAAGGATGAGCGCGAGCGCAATCGGCAGAGCACCAATAATCCATCCGACCAGGAAACCGGCGGTGGATCAGGTGCGCATGGACAGACTGGGCATTCAGGCTCAGGCCGTGAGGGGCGTGAAGGCAGCTCTGGCCAGAGTGGACAGCAAAGTGGCCAGCGCGAGCAAGGCGGCCAGCGTAGTGAGCAAGGTGGTCAGCATCAACAGGGCGGCCAGCACCAGGGAAGCCAGGGGCAGCACCAAGACAAACAACAGCAAGGAAACCAAGGCCAGCATCAGCAGGGCGGCCAACAGCAAGGGAGCCAGGGCGGCAGCCAGCAGAAGGGTAGCCAGGGAGACCGCGGATCACAAAGCGGATCTACCTCCGGCGGCTCTGAGCAACACAATCAGCAAGGTGGTCAGCATCAGCAGGGCGGACAGGCCCAACACCAAGGTGGTCAACACCAGGGCTCTCAATCTGAGGGAGGAAAGAGCTCCCACAGTGGATCCAGCTCCGGATCACAGGGCGGATCGCAGTCCGGCCAGCAGGGAAAGCAAGGCCAGTCTGACCGCGAAGAAAAAGAAAAACGCGGCAACAAGTAATCTTCGAACGTCTGGAAGGAGCCGAAATGAGAGCAGGTAACAACAAGAAAAGCAAAGGGCAGAACGGAAAAGCCCGAACCGCGAAGAGCGGGAGTCGCACGAAGAGCTCCGCAAAGGGCTCATCGAGCGGAAGCCGCAGAAGCGGATCATCAAATCGCTAGCCGGGTGTAAACGCGGCGTAGCAGTAAAGAAGTCAGTCCTGGAAAAGCCCGGGCGTGAAGAGCGCTCGGGCTTTTTTTTTGGCATGCGTAGACCCTACGCGCACACCTTCACATCCCACAAAGTGAAGGGAATTGCGTGTGGACTAGCTGCGATAGCTCGCGTTGATAGTCACGTACTCGGCGGTGAAGTCGCAGGTCCACACTCGCGCGCGGCCCGGGCCATTGTGAAGATCGAGCAGCACCGGCACATGCTTCGCGAGCATCGATTCATGCGCCTTTTTTTCGTTGAACGGCACGCTTCGGCCGCGACGGCACACGGTCATTTTTGCGAGACGAATCTCGGCGCGCTCGGGATCGATATCAACGCCCGAACGCCCAGCCGCGGCTAGGATGCGTCCCCAATTGGGGTCGGCGCCGGCGCAGGCCGTTTTCACCAGCGGTGAATGCGCAATGGTGCGGGCGATTACATCCGCGTCGGCTGCGGATTTTGCGCCGCGCACTTCAATTTCGATGACTCGCTGCGCGCCCTCGCCATCTCCGACAATTTTGAGCGCCAGCGCCTCGCAAACTTGATGCAGACGCTGCTTTGAACTTCGTGTACTCCGGCCCGGCCTGAGTAATTCGCGTCGCGCCGGATTGGCCATTCGCCAGGACCAGCGCCGTGTCGTTTGTGGAGGTGTCGCCGTCCACGGTGATCGCGTTGAAAGTATCCGCGACGGACTCGCGCAGTGCCTTCGCGAGAAGCGCCGGCGTAATCGCCGCGTCCGTGATCATGTAAGCCAGCATAGTGGCCATATTGGGATGAATCATTCCCGCGCCTTTGGCGCACCCTACAATGCGAACCTGCTTGCCATTCAGCTTGAGGCCAGCGGACGCGACTTTTTGGCGCGTGTCGGTCGTTAAGATCGCACGTGAAAACTGATCGAAGGCTTCAGGAGTTTCCTGGCGCGCGGCAATCAGGATCTGGCAGCGCGTCCAGGATTTTCTCGACAGGCAGCGGAACGCCAATCACGCCCGTGGAGCAAATAAAAGTATTTTCAGGTGCGCAACCCAGCAAGCGTGCCGCAACGGTCGCCGTTTTGCGGCTCTTTTTCAGCCCGTCCGAGCCCGTACAGCAATTTGCATTGCCGGAATTGACTACTACTGCTCGAATATTTGCCGCCGACTTGGCCAAATGCTCCATACACAGGCGCACTGGCGCCGCCTTTACTTGATTCGTAGTGAATACGGCGGCCGCGACGGCGGGAGTTTCGCTGACCAGCACACCCAAGTCGGTCTTGCGCTTCTTTATGCCGCAGTGAGCAGTCGCAAAACTGAATCCGCGCGGCAATTGAGTGATCGCGGGTTTGGGCGCGGCAACACTTTGCTCCGGGAATGGGTGGGTCAAATTTTCTTCTCGAGTTCTGCGCGTCGTGACTGAAACGCCTTCAACGCGGACTTTACGGCTTCGAAGCCGGTGCTTCCAGGGACCACGCGACGCGAAATTGCAGCGGAAGCAGTGGTGGCAGCTTTCAGGTCGTCGCCAAACGCCGGCGAAAACGATTGAAGCTGATTTACGGGCAACTCCGAAATGCTGGTTCCCTGCGATTCGGCAAAACGCAAAATTTGGCCAACCAGTTCGTGTGCATCGCGAAAGGCCAAACCACGATTCACCAGGTAATCGACGATCTCAGTGGCGCTAAGCGCCGGGTCCTCGGCAAGCGTGCGCAAGCGTTCTTCATTGAAACGCGTAGCTGCCAGCGCTCCGGCGGCAACTTGGGCAACGGCAACGGCCTGATCGTGCGCCGCGAAAAGCGCTTCTTTGTCTTCCTGCAAGTCACGCTGATAACTCGAAGGCAAACCTTTGAGCGTGGTCAGCAACGCGACCAGCGCGCCATAGATTCGCCCGCACTTCCCGCGAATCAATTCAAATGAATCTGGATTTTTCTTTTGCGGCATCAGGCTGCTGCCGGTCGAGAACTCGTCGGGCAATTCGACAAAACGAAATTCCGTCGAGGCGAACAAAACCATATCTTCAGCCAGCCGCGAAAGGTGCATGGCCAAAGTGGAAAGGGCGAAGAGATACTCGAGTGCGAAATCGCGATCGCCGACGGCGTCGAGGCTATTCTGCGTGATGCGCGAAAATCCCAGTTCTCTTGCCATGGCGTCGCGGTCGATTGGAAAAGCGCTTCCCGCGAGCGCGCCGGAGCCGAGCGGGCAGCAATCCGCGCTGGCCGCGGCGCTCAAGATTCGCTCTGCATCGCGATGAAATGCCTCGCCGTGCGCGAGCAGCCAATGCGACAGCAGGATTGGCTGCGCGTGCTGCATGTGTGTCATGCCCGGCATGGGCGCCGCGACGTAACGTTCGGCCTGTTCCGCAATTGCCCCTTCGAGGGCCACCATGGCGCGCAGCAACTCTTTCGCCGCGGCCATCACGAACATGCGAAATTCGGTGGCCACCATTTCGTTGCGGCTGCGGCCAGTGTGGAGCTTCGCGCCGACGCGTCCCAGCTTTTCGATCAGCGCGGCTTCGACAAAGCTGTGAACGTCCTCGGCTTTCGATTCCGAAAGCCACTTCACGTCGGATTTCGCGCGTGACTCGATTTCATCGAGCGCGGACTGGATCTGGCGGTCTTCCTCGGGAGTCAGAATGTGTGCAGCGGTAATCGCGCGCGACCAGCTTCGATCGAGCGCCAGCTCCTGCGCCAGCATGCGCCGATCAAAATTCCAAGACCGCTGGAATTCGTAGAACGATGTGTCGGGCTCGCGCTCAAAGCGCCCGCCCCACATCTTTCGCTCGCCGGATGAGGCCATCAGGCAGTGGCTCGGAAAAGCTTGTTTTGGCGCGCATCGTCCTGTGCGGCATCTTCGGCTGAGCTCTTTTCCTGCGGCACAGTCACCGAAAGCGCCAGCAGATTGATGAACCCTTCAGCGTCCTTCGGGTTGTAGCCGGTCATGGTGAAGCTCGCCAAATTCGTGCGATACAGCGAATAGGGCGACTTGCGCGACACGCAGTTCACGTTGCCCTTGCACAGGCTGAGAGTGATTTCGCCGGTCACGCGGCTCTGGGTGCTGGTGAAAAATGCGTCGAGCGCCTGGCGGAGAGGCGTGAACCACATACCGTAATAAACAAGCTCGGCGTAGCGCAGCGCCAGAATTTGCTGGTAATGTAACGTTTCGCGATCGAGCGTCAGCGATTCCAATTCGCGGTGCGCGGCGAGAAGCAACGTGCCGCCGGGAGTCTCGTAAGCGCCGCGGGATTTAATTCCGACCAGGCGGTTCTCGACAATGTCGATGCGGCCCACGCCATTTTTGGCCGCAATGTCGTTGAGCGCGTTAACCAGAGCGACGGGGTCCAGTTGCTTTCCATCCACTGACACAGGCGTACCGCCTTCAAATCCGATGGTCACAATCGTGGGCTGGGCCGGCGCCTTTTCCGGCGCGACCACCCACTGCCACATGTCCTCCAGCGGCGCGTTCGCCGGATCCTCCAGCACGCCGCCTTCATGGCTCAGGTGCCAAATATTGCGATCTCGGCTATAAATATTCTTAGTGGTCTGCTCGACCGGTATTTTGTGCGCCTTGGCATACTCGATGGCGTCTTCGCGCGAATTGATGGTCCATTCGCGCCAGGGCGCGATGATTTTCAGGTCAGGCCCCAGGGCCTTGGCGGCCAACTCGAAGCGAACTTGATCGTTTCCCTTCCCTGTACACCCGTGCGCTATCGCGTTTGCCCCAACTTTGCGCGCGAGTTGTACCTGGCGCTGTGCCAGCAGCGGGCGCGCGAACGACGTGCCCAGCAAATACTTGTGCTCGTAAACTGCGCCGGCTCGCAGCGTGGGCCAAATATAGGACGAGATAAATTCCTCGCGCAGGTCTTCGACGTAAGCGGCGCTGGCCCCTGTCGCGAGAGCCTTTTTGCGAGCCGCTTCGAGATCTTCCTGCTGCCCCAGATCGCCAATCATGGCGATCACATCGCAGCCCGGGTAATTTTCTTTAAGCCACGGAATAATGATGGAGGTGTCCAGCCCTCCCGAATACGCCAGCACAACTTTCAGCACTAAAGCCTCCCCGACAATCTATGGATTCTTACCCGTTCAAGCAGCACATTAGCAATGGCCGCCAAATTCTATCCAAATGGCGGCACGAAAACATGAATGGGCTGAGAAATTTTAGTTCAGTAAGGTCAGCAAAATCGCCTTTTGCACATGCAAGCGGTTTTCGGCCTGTTCAAATACGATCGATCGCGGCGAATCGATCACCTCGGCGCTCACTTCGCTGTCACGATGCGCCGGCAGGCAGTGCATAAATATCGCGTCCGGCGCGGCATAAGAAATCAGTTGATCATTAACCTGATAGCCCTCAAAGGCGCGTTCGCGCTCGGCCATTTCCGCTTCCTGTCCCATGCTCGTCCAAGTATCGGTGTAAATGGCTTGCACTCCTGAGACGGCCTCTTCGGGCGAGCGCAAAACCTCGATTTTCGCCCGAGTTTCGCGCGCCACTCGTTTTGCCTCCGCCACGATTTGCGCATTCGGTTCAAAGCCTGCCGGAGAAGCCACGCGAATGTGCGCGCCAGTGCGGGCCGCGATGCCAATCAGCGAAT
Organism: uncultured Acidobacteriota bacterium; assembly: GCA_963757885.1. GTDB lineage: Bacteria > Acidobacteriota > Terriglobia > Acidiferrales > UBA7541 > Palsa-147. Next base: position 150,029 of record CAVWSS010000003.1, read on the forward strand.
GGCAAACGTTATTGCCGTCGCCAACGTAAGCGAACCGCAAGCCGCGCAAGCTGCCGAAACGCTCTTCGAGCGTGAAAAAATCGGTAAGCGCCTGGCAGGGATGATAAATGTCGGAAAGCGCGTTGACCACCGGCACGGTTGCGTTTTTGGCCAGCGATTCCAGCGCCTGCTGCTCAAAAACCCGCGCCACGATTCCGTGCACCCATCGCGAAAGGCTCTTGGCCACGTCGGGAATGCTTTCGCGCTCTCCCAGGCGGCTAAGCGTGTGATCGAGAAAAACGCTCGCCCCGCCAAGGCTGGCCACGCCAATCTCGAAAGTTACCCGCGTGCGAAGCGAGGGCTTTTCGAAAATCAGGGCGAGGTACCGGCCGGCCAAAGCTCCGCGGTAACGGTCGGGCCGGGCCTTCACATCCGCCGCAAGATGCAGCAGGTCGCGCACTTGGGCTGCGCTCCATTCCGTGCCGGTTACCAAATGCGCTGCCGGTGAAACTGGGATTGCCGTCAACGTTGCCATGATTACCTCGAAGCCGCCAAAGCGGCGGATCGCGGTGAAGCCGGCGAAGGCGCGCTCGTGCGTGAGCTGGATTTGATGTTGTGGTTGGTTTCGCTTTGCGATGCTGCAGCAGCCCGGCTAACCGTTCTTTTCGCCGCGGTGGCCGCAGTAACAAGGACCGCCTCGAACTTCTTGAGAAATTCCCGAATGTCTTTTTTCTGGATGTTGTATGCCGGGAGCAGGCGCAGCACGTGGTCGTGCGTGCAATTGAAGATCAGTCCCTGCTCCAGCGCCTGCGCGACAATTGGCGCGCCATCCATGGTGATTTCGACGCCTAGCATCAAGCCTTCGCCGCGCACTTCGCGAATAAAGTCGAATCGCGCGGCAAGCTTTTCGAGGCCCGCGCGCAATTCCCCGCCCCGCTCGCGCACTTTAGCGAGCAGATTTTCTTTTTCGAGCGTCTCCAGAAAGGCCAGCGCTGTAGCGCAGACCAGCGGTCCGCCGCCAAACGTCGTGCCATGCATCCCCGGAACGAATGCCGAAGCAAATTCTTCGCTGGCGATGAACGCGCCCAGCGGCAGTCCGCCCGCAAGCGGCTTCGCCACCGTGACGATGTCAGGCAGCGAGTTGAACTTTTGATACGCGAAATAACGCCCGGTGCGCCCCATGCCGCATTGAATTTCGTCAGCGATCAATGCCGCATGATTCTGCGTCGCGAGAGCCCGCGCGCGTGACCAAAACTCCGCGCTGACCGGATAAATCCCGCCCTCACCTTGAATTGTCTCCACAACAATCGCACAAACCGTCTCGTCGAACTTCGCTTCCAGGTCGGCCACATCATTGAAGCGAACAAATTCAATCCCGGGCACGAGCGGCTCGAAAGGCTCGCGATATTTCACGGGATGGGTAATCGAAAGCGCGCCGAAGGTGCGCCCATGAAACGAATTTTCGAGCGCCAAGATGCGGCTTTTTGCTTTTGCGCCGCTTCCATTTGTAGCGGCGTTCTTGTGCGCGTAAGCCCGCGCAAGTTTCAACGCCCCGTCAATCGCTTCCGTGCCACTGTTCGTAAAGAACACGCGATCCAGCCCCGAATACGCCGCCAACTTCTTCGCCAGCGGCCCTTGAAACGGGTTGTGAAACAGATTCGAAACATGTACCGCGCGCCCAGCCTCGCGCCGGATCGCACGCACCAACGCCGGATGCGAATACCCCAGCGCATTCACCGCGATGCCACCTAGAAAATCCAGATACTCGCGCCCCTGCGCATCGTAAAGGCGACAACCACGCCCGCGAACGAAAACAACCGGCGGCCGCTTATACGTATTCATTAAGGTGCTGCGCTTCGTCCGCGCGAATTTGTTCGGCGCGAACTTGCCCGGCCTTCAGACCCGACGCCTTCGCTTTTGCCTTCACAATTTTCTTTCCACGCGCAGCCATCAGCACGCTACTCCCTGCGCCTCACGCTGACCCGTCAGGCACTACATCCCGCAACGGCGCAAGGATCTTGGTGCCCTTAAATCGCGCACCGCGAATTGCAGTCATCAACCCGCGCTCCAGCGTGCCGCCGACAATTCGCACCTCTGCAACGCCGCCGACCAGCGCGCGCTTCGCTGCCTCAAGTTTCAAAATCATCCCACCCGAAACTTTCTGCGCGCGAATCAGGTCCTCGATCTCATCCGCATAAACATTCGGCATCACTTTCTGCCCATCCAAAACGCCTGCCACGTCAGTCACGAAGATCAGCCGGTCCGCGCCAATAAATTCCGCCACCGCGGCGGCCATGTGATCCGCATTAATGTTGTAAAGCTCGCCATCCGCGCCCAGTCCCAGGCACGGCGCCACGGGCACCATCTTCATGCGCCACAGCGAACGCAAAAAATCCACATTCACTTCGCTGACATAGCCCACGTACCCGAGCGCGCCCGCAAGCTCATTCACTTGCATCGGCTCCGCGAGCAGCCATGACCCATCGCTCGCCGCCAGGCCGATCGCGGGCTGCCCGGCCAGCGAAATCGCTCCCGCCAGCCGCTTATTCAGCAGGCCCGCAAACACCATCACCGCGGCGTCGCGCGTCTCGCGATTGGTCACACGCAGCCCATTCACAAATTTGCTCTCAATGCCCATGCGCGCCAGCGTGGAGGTAAAAATTCTGCCACCGCCGTGAATCACCAGCAGCTCATGGCCGTCGCGTGCAATGTCGGCAATCTGCCGCGCCAGCTTGCGCACCACCTCGTCCTGTTCCAGCAACGCCCCAGCGATCTTGATCACGATCCTCATATCAGTCCCGTAGTCTCCTCAAATCGAAACATCGCATTCATGTTTTGAATCGCCTGCCCTGCCGCGCCTTTTCCCAAATTGTCGAGGCAGGCCACCACGACCAGCCGCTCGCCAGACGGATCGAGCGCAAATCCGATATCGCAGAAATTCGTGTGCGTCACATCGCTCAACTCGGGCAACGTTCCCGCAGGCAGCACACGAACCAGCGATCGGCCCGCATAAAAATGGCGATAGAGCGCTTCGATTTCCTCCGCCTTGCGCGAGCCATCGAGCCACACATACAGCGACGACAAAATGCCGCGCGCAACGGGCAGCAAATGCGTAGTGAAAATGAAACTGTCCAGTGGAAGGCCCAGGTGTTCTTGAACTTCAGGCGTGTGCCGGTGCTTAAAAAGGTTGTAGGCGCGGAAATTTTCACTCACCGAAACGAAATGCGTTTCGGACTTGGGCTCCTTCCCTGCCCCGCTCACGCCCGATTTACAATCGCACACGATTCCGCGCCGCGCGTCGATCCAGCCCGCCTTCACCAGCGGCTGCAAACCTAAAATTACCGAAGTTGGATAGCAGCCCGGATTGGCAACCAGCCGCGCGCTAGCCAACTTGTCGCTATAGAGTTCAGGCAAGCCATAAACGGCCGAGCCCAGCGCCCTCGCCTCCGGCGCCTCCAGCTTGTACCAACGCGAAAATACTTCCCCATCCTGAAAACGAAACGCGCCGCTCAAATCCACCACGCGCAGCGACGGATTCGCCGCAAGCAATGCCGGCACCAACTTCAGCGAAGCTTCGTGCGGAGTCGAAAGAAAGGCCACATCCGCGCCGCTCGACGCGACCGCGTCCACACTAAACAAAACGCACGGAGCGTCGCCACGCCCGCGAAGCTGAGGATAAAGCTGCGTCAGGCAGTGCACGTCCGCATGCCCCTCTCGCAGATAAAAGGTCAATTTCGCGACGCGCGGGTGGCGCAGCAGCAGCGTGGCCAACTCAAATCCCGCGTAGCCCGTCGCTCCAACCACTGCAACATTCAATGAGGGAGCAGCGCCGCGGTTCACTTCAGCATTTCCTCGAGCCGGTTTTGCAACGCGAGCCGCGCTCTTGGCGAAGGCGTAACGATCAGCACCGTGTCGTCGCCCGCGACTGTGCCCGCCACTTCCTTCCATTTTTCCGAGTCGATGGCCACCGCCAGAGGCTGGGCGCTTCCCGGCGGCGTTTTCAGCACCAGGATGTTCTGCGCCGGCCGGACGTCCGTCAGAAACTCCTTTAGCACGCGAGCCAAAGGCGCCGCCGCTACGGGCTCGGAAGTCGCCGCTGCCCCGGCCAGCGTCCGGTAGCCCTCGGCGGTCTTGACCAGCCCAATCTCGTGGATGTCGCGCGAGAGCGTGGCTTGATTTACCCGCATTCCCCTGCGCGCCAGCTCCTTGCGCAGGTCTTCCTGGCTTCCGATCGGCTGCTCGCCGATGACTTTTAAGATTTGCCCCTGCCGCAGACGCTTGTTTTTGTTCATGCATCATTATGCACTACTATGCATATTCTTGCACTGAAGTTTATGATACGGATTCACCAAGACTTGTCAAGCGTTTGCGCGAAGATTTTTGAGCGCAGCGTTCCTAGGCGAAATAAGTTTTCAACCGAAATGATTTGGCTGAGAGCCTCACGATCCGGCCGGGTCTCTTAGGCACGCCGCCGCGAAAAATGAAGCACAGTAGGCGGCTCGAATCGTTGCATCGTAAAAATCGGCCCATTCCCCGCGCATATTGACAGCCAACTACGGGGGTTATATAAGATGCAGGTTCCGATTGTCCCCAATTCGGGAGCATACTCCCGCGATCACTCGGGAAGTGCATCATCCAGCAGCCTTTCGTGATGTGCGCGCACACAAGCCCTGCCCTACGCAGAAGTCCCGTGCGGCCAGAAAGCAACGTAAACGTGTGCACCGGTCCGTCTGCGCGTCTGCCCATTTCGCCCTCGCGTCATTGTTCAGAGTCCGACTCGCTGATAAACGCTTACCTTTACCCAGTCCCTAAAATCGGAGGTGGGCTGTGAAGAAAGTAGCTCGGCTATTGATCCCGCTGTTGATGCTGTTGGTGGCGTCCCAATCGACCTTTGCGCAGCAGCTCACCAAGGACGAAAAACGCGCCCTTGAATTGAAGCCGGGCGTGGTTCTCGTGGTCCTCACCGTCACCGGCAATGTCACTTTTTCCATCTTTCCGCAGCCAATTCCCATCGGCCACGCCATCTTCGGCACCGGCTTTCTATACCGGCCTGACGGCTACATCATCACCAACGGCCACGTCGTCGAGCACGCCAACATGAAAGATCCCCGTTCCGTCCAGGTCTGGCAGGAAAGCCTTCGCGAGGACCTGATTCGCAACGTCAAGAGTGGCGACGCGTTTACGCCCATCGCCAATGTCTTGCACCGCGCACTCACCGATGACGAGAAGGTGAAAATTCTGAAGGCTGGCTTCGAAATTCATCCCAGCGATCCGACTCTGAGGGTCGTCCTGGCCAATGGCCAGAAATACGACGCCGATATTCTCCAGTTCAGTCCCCCGATCACTGAAAATAAGGGCAAGGACGTCGCGGTCATCAAAATTCCCGCCACCGATCTGCCGACCGTGCCGCTTGGCGATTCGAGCGCTGTGCGGATTCAGGATCCGGTTCTGGTGATCGGCTATCCGGCCACAGTTTCAGCTACCCTCGGAGACAATCCTTACCTCAGCAACGAATCGGACCTCGTCCCCAGCGCCACGGACGGCCACGTTTCTGCTCTGAAGGAAACCGCCAACGGCTCTCCGGTGCTCCAGACTGATGTCGCGATCACTCATGGCAACAGCGGCGGTCCTGCATTTAATGACAAGGGAGAGGCCATCGGCATCGCCACCTTTGGTACGGAGGCTGCCGGATTCAATTTCCTGGTTCCCATCAACACAGCGATGGAATTCGTTCGACAAACTGGCGTTGCCGCTCAGTCCGGTCAGTTCGACAAAGTTTGGGCCAATGCTTTGAACTTGTACGACGCCGGCCAATGCAAAGCGGCCATTCCAGAATTTGACAGCGCGCTTCAAATGCTGCCGAACCTTCCCGACGCGCGCCAATACCGGAATCTCGCCGCGAAGTGTTGGGACGATAAGAGCGCCTTCGAAAAATTCCGCGAGACTTCAGGCTGGATGGCTTACGCAGCGATTGGAATTATCATTCTGGCGATTCTTCTGATCATTCTGCTCAGGCGCGGCAGCCCATCTGCCGTGGTAGTAGTCCAGCCGGGCGGCGGCGCGGTCGTTCAAGTCGGCGGCCCACCGCCAATCGCGGTAGCCGTGCCATTGCCGCCTCCTCCGCCCCAGATCGCAGCCGCTGCAAACTTTGGCAGCATTCAGCAAACCACCGCGGGAATGGCCGGCAGGAGTTATCCCGTCACCAAAGATGGAATCATGATTGGGCGCTCGCCGAAATGCCAGATCCAGTTGAACGACGACACAATCTCCGGCGAGCACGCCTGGATCGTTCCCGCGGAGGGCGAAGTCTTCGTGATCGACCGCGGCTCCTCGAATGGCACCTATATCAACTCGGTTGATTCCCCCCGGGTGAGCAAGATCAGCCTGAAAAACGGCGATCGAATTTATCTGGGCAAGAAGGGCGCGGTTTTCACCTATTTCAGTTGATTCGTTTGCGTCGATTTACGTAGCGGATCTGTTTGGCTGATTGTTTTCAGCTGGCCTATTTCATGAAGACTGGCAAGGCGACCAAGGAGGTCTGAAATGGCGAAGTTCTGTCCGAAGGGTCATCAAATGGAGGATTCGTGGGAAATTTGTCCCATTTGCCAGACGACCGGCTATCAAGTTTCGGGTGGCGGCTCGGCAGGTAAAACGCGCATGGACTCCGAACCGCCCAAGGACATTTCTGGTGGTGTCGGTGCGGCAGGTGGCGGGCCAGTGAGTGGCGGCCCACGCCGCACCGTGCTCATCTCGGAAAAGCGGAAACCTCCGGTAGTGGGCTGGTTTGTGGCCACCTCCGGCGATCAGAAAGGTGAGGATTTCCGCCTGCGCGAAGGAAAGAACTCCGTAGGTTCAAGTCCCGATTCAAATATCGTCCTGCGCGACGACACTGTATCCGGCCAGCACGCCAGCCTGCGCTGTGAAGAAGGTAAGTTCTTCCTCACCGACCTGGATTCGTCGAACGGCACGTTCATTAACGACAAAAAAATAGCCCGAGAAGAACTGAAAGATAACGATGTCATCCGGTTCGGCGAACTGAGCGTTAAATTCAAGTGTTTCTCCTAGTCTCGATTCGATGAATCCTCGGCCCGGAATTGAGCTCGCCAATCTCAGCGATGTCGGCTGCGAGCGAACCCAGAACGAAGACAATTACTGCTATGCCGAGCCCGAGAGCGCGGAGGCATTCCAAAAGCGTGGCCGCCTAATCGCGGTTGCTGACGGCATGGGAGGCCACCAGGGCGGACAGGTAGCGAGCCGGCTGGCGGTTGATACCGTTTGGGAAGTCTTTCTCAACGGCCCCGAGCGCGAGCCTATAGACGCGCTGGTCGAAGCCTATCAATCGGCTCACGCCGCTATTCAGGATTTCACGCAAGAGCATCCCGAGCTGATTGGAATGGGCACGACTTGCACCGCAGCGATCGTCCGCGAGAATCGCCTCTTCTACGGTCACGTTGGAGATTCCCGCCTCTACCTCTTGCGCAGGGATACAATTACTCAAATCACCCGCGACCATAGCTATGTCCAGGCCATGGTGGATAAAGGCACAATTACTGCCGAGGAAGCTAAAACGCATCCACAAAGGAACGTGCTGACGTCTGCGCTGGGAGCAAGCTCTGCGGTGGAAGCCGATTTCGCTGAAGTCCCCTCTTCTCTCGAAGAAGGCGACATCCTGCTGCTCTGCACCGATGGATTGCATGGATTAGTGAGTGATGCAGAATTTGTAGCCGTTTCGCGCGAAAATCAGCCCCGTGAAGCCTGCCGGAAACTCGTCGACACAGCCAAAGCGCGCGGCGGATACGACAATATTACGGTCCAGATTGTGCGGATCACCAAAAACGGCAATTAAGAGCTAAACTCAGGGAAAGCACACCAGCAAGGATTAGCCCAAGGATTAGTCAATGATCGGCACGCAGGTCGGCAGCTACCGAATCACTCAAAAACTGGGCGAAGGCGGCATGGGTGTGGTCTACAAGGCCGTCGACGTCGACCTTGACCGCGAAGTCGCCATGAAGGTCCTCAGCTCCGACCTCCTCAAAAATCCCGATCTGGTAGCGCGTTTTCGCGCGGAAGCAAAAGCCCAGGCGAATCTCAACCACACCAACCTCGCCACTTTGTACGCATTCATGCTGCACGAAGGCACCGCGTATATGGTCATGGAATTCATCGATGGCCAGACCTTCGATCAAATGATTCGCGGCCGCGGGCCAATCCCAGAACGCGAAGCAATTCCTATGTTTAAGCAGGCTTTGCTGGGCGTCGGCTATGCGCATCGCGCGGGAATCATCCACCGCGACATCAAGACCACCAACTTGATGCTGAACCGAAACGGCATTGTGAAGGTGATGGACTTCGGAATCTCAAAAGTGATGGGCACCCGCGGCCTGACCCGCACCGGAACGCAAATGGGCACCGTCGCCTACATGTCTCCGGAGCAGGTTCGCAATCAACAGGTGGACATCCGCTCGGATATCTACGAGCTTGGCGTGACGCTGTATGAAATGCTCACCGGCCACCTGCCGTTTGAGAGCGACAGTGATTTTCAGGTCATGCATGACCACGTCAACACCCCGCCGCCGCTGCCAACCAAGTATTTCCCGTATCTCTCGAAGGGCGTCGAAGGGGTAGTGCTCAAATCGCTGGAGAAAAATCCGGACAACCGCTTCCAAACCGTAGAGGAATTTGGCGCGGCACTGGAGCATCCTGAATTGCTCAACGCGACGCCTGCCGTCACCCCTGTTGGCACGACGCCGCCTACTGCTGCACCGTACGCGCCGCAACTCCGGCTCCCATGGGCGCACCACCGAGAACCGTTTTAGATAGCGCGCCGCCTCACTTCACGCCAGCGCCACCCGCGGGACCACCCCGCACCACACCGTGGCTTCAACTGTTGTCCATCCTTCAGGCGCAACTCCCTGCAGCGGGCCTCGGCGCTCCCGCTAACCGCGCAGCCTCACGCCACCGACTCCAGAGGAACGGGCGTCGCGGCTGGCGGCAGCAAACAAAAAATGTGGCTGATCGTCGGCGGCGTTGCCGCGATTCTCGTGATCCTTATCGGCGTCGGGGTCTACCGCACTATGAGCGGGCCCACCGTGACGACGGTCTCCAGCTCAAGCACCAACTCAAATTCTTCCGGCGGCGGCTCCTCGCTTGCTCTCCCCAACGTGCTTTCGAGTGGCAATTCGCCTGCGACCCCCTCAGCTCCCTCTTCCACGCCGTCTTCCGCGCCTTCCACCAGTTCTGCGCCTTCGGATGCCGCACCAGTGGCACACACTGCACCTCACCCCCCGCCATCGAAACCGGTTTCCTCGCATCCTGCGCTCACCGGCGACCAAATGTTTCAGAAGGCGCAAACTGCCCTGGCTTCACAGCACTTCTTCGAACCTGTGCAAAATTCCGCGCTCTATTGGGCGATTCAGGCGCGCAAAGCGGGCAATCCAGGCGGCAAAGCGATCGAAGATCAGATCCAGGAAGTCTATCAGCGGAACATGAAGCAGTATTACGCGCAGCGAAACTACGCAGCCGCGCTCGCCCTACTCGAAGAAATGCAGAAGTTTTACCCCGAAAATACCGCCCTCCGCGCCGAACACCAAAAACTCCAAGCCTCCGTCAATCAATCCAAGCGTTAATT
>CAVWSS010000004.1:0-281610 GCA_963757885.1 uncultured Acidobacteriota bacterium
TCCTCCGAAATTCCCTTCCCGTAGTCGCGCACCGTCACGCACACGCCTCCGCCCTCGCGCGCCACGCTTATCTCCGCCCCTTTGCTCCCCGAATGCCTCATCACATTCGTCAGGCATTCTTGCACTACGCGAAACAGCGCCAGCTCCATCTCGCGGTTCAACCGCCCAAATTCCCGCGGCACCTTCAGCTGAATCTGCAAATTGCTCCGCTGCGTCAGCCCTTCCACGTACCAACGCAGCGTCGGCCCCAGCCCCGCGTCATCCAGCAGTGGCGGATGCAACAGATACGACGCCGTTCGTATCTCCTGTGTCAGCCGCTCCACAATCTCCTTCGTCTCCGCGATTTTCTGCTTCAACTTCGCGCCAATCTTTTCTTCGTCAACTCCAGCAGCCCCGGTCGCTTTTCCTAACTTTTTTCCCGCGCCCCTCGACGCGCCGCCACCCACCTTTCCCCGCAGCGCCTCTGCGCTCTTCTCAACTTCCGCTAGGCTCATCCCCAGCACCGTCAGCGTCTGCCCCGCGCTGTCGTGCAACTCCTGCGCGATTCGCCTTCGCTCCTCGTCCTGCATCTGCATCATCCGCCGCGACAATTCCTGCACCCGCTCCGTCTCTATCAGTAACTCTGCGTTTCGCTCCTCCAGCTCCCGAGTTCTCTCCCGCACCTCCGCGTTCAACTCTTCCGCCAGACTCCGATAGCGCCCCTCACTCTCCCGAAGCGCCGCCTCCGCCCTCTTCCGCCCTCCAATGTCCGCAATCACTCCCGCCATGCGCACCGCAGCCCTGGGCTCCCCGCCAAATTCCACCTGCCCTCTCACCGACAAATAATGTTCTGACCCATCCTGCCAACGCACCCGAATGTCTTCCCGCACCTTTCCATCTCCGCGCGGATCGAGCGACCTTGCGACTGCCCCCGCATATCGTGCCTGATCCCCTGGATGAATCAGCGTGTTCAGAGCCTTCTCCAGCGACAATTCCGGATTGGCCTTCAGTCCAAAAAAAGCCAGCATCCGCTGATCCGCTTCCACCCGATCTTCCTGCGGATACCAATAGAACGCGCCCAGCTCAGATGCCTCCATCGCCAGCCTCAGCTTCGCCTCGCTCTCCCGTATATCCCGTATCTCTCCTACTTCCCCCGTATCGCGTGCATCTCGTATCTCGTCGTCGCGCCGCACACCCGTTCGCCCCGCCGCCCGTGCCGCGCCCGCCGCATCCGCGCGCAACACGTCACTGGCGCCCGCACTCGCGCTGTCAATTGCCTGCTTTTCCATATTTTCTTGGGCTGGGATTCCTTGCGACGTGCCGCTTTGCGCCTCGCCCGGGTCGGGCGTGCGCTCTCTCGCGCGTTTTACCGCCTCGCGCAAATTCCGCCTCCGAATTTTACCTTGGCCCTGCCGAACCCTACCTACAACAACCGGCGGGCATAGCCCAAGCCCACACCCAGGCTACCCCTGCATTTCCACGGCTGTTATAGTAAGCCTTCTTCCGAATTAGGCAAGCTCTCCGATTGCTGTTGTAGGGATCGCTACGTTGCTCACTTTCTTGCACTTACAGACCCTGAACCGACTCGCATGAAAAAAATCCGCATCCTTCTCGCCGAAGATTCCGCCGCCCTTCGCCAATCCATCAAAACCCTGCTCGCCCTGTCGCAAGAGAGTGATTTCTCTTGTGAAGTCTGCGGCGAAGCTGCCGATGGGCGCACCGCTATCGATCTAGCAAAAAAACTTCGCCCCGACGTCATCCTATTGGACCTCTCTCTCCCCGAACTCTCCGGCTTCGAAGTCGCCTCGGCCCTCCGCGCCGAACTCCCCTCCTCAACCATCGTCATCATGAGCCAACAAGATCCCGCTCTTCTCCGCCACGCCGCCGGCTCCGTCAACGTCGAGCACTACATCCCTAAATCGCGCCTCGCGTCCGACCTCCTCCCCCTCCTCTCCTCCCTTCCTTAGCTTTCCTCTTCCCCATTGCCTTCCCCTTTTCCTCCCGTTATAAACGTCCCGTCCCACTCAACGATTCAAACGCGCCCAAAGGAGCTTCACCTCATGCCCTCCTTCACCAAACTCTCCGCCATCTTCCTGTCGCTCACACTCGCACTTTCCGTGTCCGCTCGCCCCACTCAATCCACCCAACCCCGCTCTCAATCCGCTAATAAACCCGGCGACCGCTCTCAGACTCGCTCCATGGTGATTACTCGCGGCGGCATCGTCGCCGCCGAATCACCCCTCGCCGCCCAAGTCGGCGCTCAAATTCTCGCCCACGGCGGCAACGCCATCGACGCCATCGTCGCCACCAACGCCGCCATCGGCGTCATCGAGCCCATGATGAACGGCATCGGCGGCGACCTCTTCGCCATCGTCTACGACGCAAAAACCAAAAAGCTCTACGGCCTCAACGCCTCCGGCTGGGCTCCCAAAAATCTCACCATCGAATTTCTGAAATCCAAGGGCATCGACAAAATGCCCCAAATCGGCATCAACTCCGTCACCGTTCCCGGCGCGGTCGACGGCTGGGCCCAACTCCTCTCCCGCTTCGGCACCAAAAAATTCCCCGAAGTCCTCGCGCCCGCCATCGAACTCGCCCGCAACGGGTTTCCCGTCGCCGAATGGGACGCCTCCTACTGGTCCGCCGAGGAAACTTTCCTTAAAGCCGACAAAAATCTCTCCTCCACCTACCTCATCGACGGCCATGCCCCCAAAGTCGGCGAAGTTTTCCATAATCCCGACCTCGCCAATTCTCTCGATCTGATCGCTCGCGGCGGCCGTGACGCCTTCTACAGAGGCCAACTCGCCTCTCGCATTGTCGATTTCTCCAAAAAACAAGGCGGCGCCATGGAGCTTGGCCGATCTCGCCGACTACTCCGCCGAATGGGTCGAACCCATCTCAATCGACTACCGCGGCTGGACCGTCTCCGAAATTCCCCCCAATGGCCAGGGCATCGCCGCTCTCGAAATGCTCAACATCATGGAAAATTTCCCTCTCGGCCAATACACCACTACGCCGGAAGGAAATTCCGGCCCGCGCTCCGCCGATTCCTACCACATCGCCATCGAAGCGAAAAAACTCGCCTACGCTGACCTTCGCCGCTACATCGGCGATCCTCGCTTCGCCAAAATTCCCGTCGCCGGCTTGCTCGACAAAGCCTACGCCGCGCAGCGCGCCAAACTTATCGACGCCCAGAAAGCGAATTGCCACGTCGATCCCGGCGAGCCCGCCTTTCCCACCGGCGGTGACACGACCTACCTCACCGCCGTCGATAAAGACGGCAACATGGTTTCCCTCATTCAATCCAACTACGCTGGATTCGGCGCCCGCATCGTCGCCGACGGCACTGGCTTCGTCCTTCAAGATCGTGGCGGCCTTTTCGTTCTCGATCCCGCTTCCCCCGACGCCCTCGCCGGCCGCAAGCGCCCCCTCCATACCATCATTCCCGGCTTCCTCTCCCACGGCGACACTCGCATCGCCTTCGGCATTATGGGCGGATTCAATCAGGCCCAGGCTCACGCCCAATTCGTTTCCGACGTCGTCGATTACGGAATGAATATTCAGGAAGCGATGGAAGCGCCCCGTTTTGTGAAGTACAGCTTCGATGGCTGTGACGTTTCCATCGAAGACCGCGTGCCCGCCTCCGTCCGCGAAGCTCTCGCCGCCCGCGGCCATCAAATCGATCTTCGCGGCGATTACACCGAGCTCGTCGGCGGCGGCCAAGCCGTCCAGCGCGACTTCTCCGCCGGCGTCAACTACGGCGCCTCCGACCCCCGCAAAGACGGCTCCGCCACCCCCGAACCTACACACGCCAAATAGTCGACCGCGGCCGCTTGGTTCTCCACATGGCGACTTTGCATGTGGGAATTTTCGTTTACCGCCGGGTTCTTTAGTCGGCAGCCTTGTTTGCTCATTTTTGCTCTGGAAGTGGTCCGTGAGCCATGGAGAGGATTTTCGGCGGGCTCGAAGACCTTAAGGCAACACGCTAAGGAACCCCGACGATTCGTCACCGGCAAGCCAAGCGGGAATAGAGCCAAATATTTTGGACTTGTAATGCCAATCGTCGTCTCGCTCTAATTCGTTAAGCGATACGAGCAATGCCAGACTGCGCTTGTCGCCCAAATGATCCAATGGCTCAAATTCCAGCAAGTAGGTTACAGATCCTTCATTCTCAGGAACAGCTTGCAGCACCCTTGAGCGCCAGCTGCCGCGCGAAGTCCTAAACTCCATCCCGTGTAGAGGAAGCCTGACCAAATCGTTGTGAGAAACCTGTTCCGCCTGCGGAGCGTAGAAAACAGGACTGCGAAATACATACTCGTCAGGATTGAAAGCCACACTCGCTACTTGGATTTGCCCGGGCGAGTTTGGTGGTGTCGCTTGCCAGGCCTGCTGAATTGAGTAGGGAATGGCTGACGTCCACCCCGGCGACCATGCCGGGTCGAGGAACACATTATACGGACGGCCGACATTCTTGATTTGCTCGCTCGCCTTTTCCAATTCGTCGAATTCGGCGGCAGCTTTGCTGGCTGGTTCGGCTTTGAGACTAAAAAAGTTCTGCGCATAATCCAAAAACTTCTTCACAGTATACATGTGGAATCGAACACTCGCGCCCTGATGCATTTCCTGAATCAGTTCGGGCCGGGGCCCAATTATTTCTCCGTTGTCCCGCTTCAACCACCAATCGGCCTTGGAGTCCTGCGTGACAAGTACGATTGGTTTTTGGGATGCTCGCGCCTGATCTAACAGCTGGAACCACAGAATGAGGTCGCCGTATGCCCGTACGTCGTGTTTCGTGGCGTCCTGGTAACCGGGAGGAATTTTTAGAGCATAGCGCTGCGCACCTCGCGCGCAAATTTCCTCCAATCGGTCGCTACCGTATCCCCGCCCCGTTCTGTCCTCGAAGAGCTGAAGCAGCATCTGCAGAACAAGGTCGACTTTCGTGTAATCCGGCTCTTCTTTCAGGGCTGCATCGACCAACTTGGCAACGGTCTTAGCGGCCTGGTCTGCGGCGTCCACGATTTCCTTAGCCTTTGGCAGGTCGTCTTGCTCAACTCGATTCCGGAGCGTAGCCGCTAACTTTGCAGAGTCCGCCTTCAGGCTTTCGATGGCGGACCGTCGACTCGTCCTGGATACATCCTTTCGGCGCAGATATTCGAGAGCGGCTTGGTGTGGCAAGAACAGCCGGCCGCCCAATTTTTCAATAACGTCAAAAAACAGTTGCCTGCTTTCCGAAGTGAGCCGGTAAAGATCCAGCAAAACATTCGCGTCGAACGCAAATGTAGCGGTTTCCCATAATTCATCGAAGCCCGATTTTGACGGCAGGAAATATCCAGGGAATTTTTCGCGCATCGCAGCCTGCCAATGAATCGGCTCTCAGGTATCCAGCATTATACTCGCACCTTCGCGTAGTAACGGCGTGGCGGTCATACTTCACTCCTTGTTCATTGACAGAAAAGCCCCGCGCCTCTCAGCGCGGGGCTCTCCAAACAATCACTACAAAACTAACTCCTACGGCGCTACAACATGGTGCCTCACCGCGTACTTCACCATGTCACTAAAAGCCACCAAATTTAGCTTGTGCATAATATTCGTCCGGTGCGACTCCACCGTCCTCGTGCTAATTCCTACAATTCCTGCCACCTCTTTATTGCTCATCCCTTCGCATAACATCTTCACCACTTCCCGCTCCCGCGACGTCAGCCGCGTCAGCGGAACTTCCCCGTTGGCATCCGCTGGCGCCGCCGGGGTGCATTCCATATAGCCGTTGTAATACATGTCCTTAATCTGCGGCGTTAGAAACGGCTTCTCGTCCCGCACCGCCCGCACCGCCGCCACCAAGTCCGAGTCCGTATCTGTCTTCAATAAATACGCTCTGGCGCCCGCCCGCAAACACTCCCGCGCCACTTCCTCCGCAAAATGCATGGTCAATATCAACACGCGTACATCCGGCGCCTCGCGCTTCAACTGCCTCGTCACATCCAGACCATTCAGCGTCGGCATCGAAATATCCAGAATCACAATCAACGGATCGAGCTCTCTAACCTTCTCCATCGCCTCCGGTCCGCTCGACGCCTCACCGACAATTTCAAACGTTGGCTCAGTCTCTAAAATCGCTTTGACTCCGCGCCGCACCACCGGATGGTCGTCCGCCAATAAAATCCTCACCCGGTCGGGATGCGCCGGCGCTCCGTTGCGCTTGCGCTCTGCGCGCAACTTCTTCCGCTTCGCGGATAGCGCTCTCTGTCGCTCCGACCCGAGATGCCTTTTCGCCATCAGGACGCGCTCACTCTTCAGCGACACGCTTTCCCCCAACTTTTCGGCCGTGTCGGCCGAGTATAGCGCCGCCTCTGTACGTGCCTCTTGCACCGCCGCGTCGTTTTCTTCCGCTAACGCCCTCAATTCGTTACGGCTCGCTGTACGGGCGGCCGCCCCGGTCTTCGTTGCCAAAAATTCCACCAACAGACTGTCTCGTCTTCTAATTCTAGGCCTGGAATGCAGGGACATGTCTTCTCCTCCGTCGTTCACCGCGCGCTGGGGGTCGCGGAACGCCGTTTCATTTTCAATTTTTGTAAATTTGTACTAATCCGAAGCGTCGTGACCGCCAAAGCTCAGCGAAATTCCTCTAGAATTTCGCAAATACTTCCAGCGCTTCTCGCCAGCCCCACAAACTTCTCCGCCGGCGAGAAACCGACAAGCGCCTCGGCCGAGCCGCCCTTCGCCGTGCGCTTTGGTCACACTCTGCACCGCCCAATCGCCCTTCCTATAGGTACTGCCTGTTTGAAATCCTCCCTCTCGCACTTCGCGTCAGTTGCGGCTCCCACCTCCCGCTGCCGCAACTTTGCGCATCAGCCCTCGATCCTTTGCATGCCGCTCCGCCGCGCTGCTCCGAACTTCGCCTGCACTCTCTTCGTGGTGGCCGTTCTGACTCGCATCCTCCCCCACCCCCGACGCCAACACTACCGCGCGCTCCCTCGCACCCTCCTCACCGACCGCTTCAACACCACCCACCTCAACCTCCAAACTCCGCTCTATCTGCTCCGTACCGTCGCGCCCTGCATCCTCCATCACCACTCGAATCTTCGTCCCTCGTCCCGGCACCGACGCCACTTCAAACCTGCCGCCCTGTTGCTCCACCCTCTCGCGCATCCCCGCGATCCCCACTCCCGGTGGCACCCCGCCGTTTCGGGCGCCAATCACTCCGCCCGACCAATCCAGCTTCCCCTGCCTTTCGCCTGACACCGCCTGCGCGCGCATCCCCTTCCCATAATCCTGCACTTCCAAAATCACCTGCGATCCTTCCCGCCACAGCCTCACACTCGCACGCGCGCTCTCCGCATGCCGGTGCACGTTGCTCAAACTCTCCTGCACCGCCCGAAACAGTGTGCTCTCCGTCTCCGCGTCCAGCCTTCCCACCTTCGCATCCAGCTTCAGATCCACCTCAATCTCGCTCCGCTTCGCAAATCCATTCACGAACCACGGCAGCGCGCACTCCAATCCCGATTCATCGAGCAGCGGCGGATGCAGCACGTACGAGAGCGTTCGTATACCCTGCATCGTGCCTTTGGCCATCTCAATACTCTCCCTCAACAGCGACTGGACCTCCTCTCCCGATTCCCCCGAGCGCTTCAGCGCCACTCCTAAATTCAATTTCAATGCCAGCAAATCCTGAGAAGTCGTTTCGTGCAGCATCCTCGCAATCCGCCGCTGCTCGTCTTCCCGCGCTTTCACCAGCAACGCTGAAGCCTGTCTTATCCGCTGCTGCTCGTCCTCCATCTTGCGCAGTGAAATCGCGTTCTGGATTGACCCCGAAGCCACCTGCGACAAGGTCGTCATCCGCGCCAGATCTTCTTCATCAAAATGTTCTCGGCCTACTTTGTTCGCCACTCCGACAAAACCTAGCACTTCACAGCGCCGGTCAAAAATCGGCACGCAGAGAACGTTGTGCAGTCTGATTCGTGCGCGGTACAGGCGCAGCCGCCGATCATCCTGCACTCGGTTGCTTACGCACGGCGCCCGCTGCACCAAAAACCATTGCGTCAATGCATCCTCCGGGCTCCATACCCGCCTGCTCTCCCAATACCTTCCCTCCGCGAGAAACCCTTCCGAAATGAAATAGTTCCCTCGCCGCAGCGTCATCCCACCGGCATCGGCCTTCGTGGCCTTCATGCACTCTCTGACCAACACATCAAACAACTCTCCCAGATCAAGCGGCGCGTTCAGCAGCCGGCTGACCATCATCACCTGCTCGATGATCTTCTTCTTGGCGCTGAGTTGTTCTTTGACCCGGTTTTCTTCCGTCACGTCTCGCGCCACCAGCCTCACCCGCTCCACTTCCCCGTGCCGGCCCATCACCGGCACCACTCGCCCCCGCACCTGCCACGACCTCCCTTTCGCCTCCAGCTCGTACTTCACATTCTCGTAATGCCCGCTCATGGCCACCCGCAGGAACACGTCCTGCAACATCGCGCTCACATCGGGCGTAAGCACCTGTGAAATGTGCTTCCCGATCATTCGCTCGCGCGGGCACACCAATAGCCTCTCGTCGTCTTCACACCACACATTCACCAAATGTCCGCTTGGGGTATATTCGCCAACCGCTTCGTTGGCCGAGGTGGGAACAACAAATTCGCCTACCGGGCGTTCCCGGTCAGCTTTGCCGTGTTTCGCTTTAGGTGGCCTGCCACCTAATGTGGATCCCAAGTCGCCGTCACCTATAGTCGTCTTTTAACTTGCCCTAATCCGCACCTTCTTCGTCGCCTATCGCCTCTTCCCACTGCACATCAACTTGCCCGCCATCCCCGGCCGCGCCTCACTCCGCGCGAAATACCCTATTTCGTTTCTTCGCCGCCGGGGCTCCCTTCTGAACCTTTCCAGCGCCAATCGAACCCGGGCCTATCTTGAAAAGCGTTAAAACCGATTCCGTGTATTTACCCCTTCGTGCTATGCTCCCGCGGTTAAGGGTGCAGCGTCTGCTGTCTCCGGTACCGCTCTTGCATCAAGCTCTGCTTCTGTTGCACTGCTTCCCCTCCTAACGTCGCGCAGCCTACTTCTCCTATTACTACTGTGTCAAGTAATTAGATAATATTTTTACAAATTGACGCTTCGGAATTACCGCCCGGTACCAAACTGATTCAAAAACTACCTAAGTACTTTCCACATTCGGACCATTCCAATTTTCAATTTCCCGCGCTATGCCGCTCCACCCGACACAAACTCGCAGTGTTCCCTTCGCTTCTTCAGATTCTCTTTCAACGAAACTTCGCGCCCATCGAAAACGACTATTAGCGCGCCAGTTAAATCCTTTACCCTTCACGAATCAAGTACAATTTGTACTCTTTGGTTAGATTCACTCGTGATTAGTACGTTCGCACTGTGGAAACTACGTAGATTTACTCTGTAAAACCCTCTCCACCGACCCATATCGACTTATCCATCGCCTCAGGCTTCCCCTACGTATTCCCCACGATTGCGCAACCCCTTCCCCGCGCGTACCCTCCACGGCTCGATTCCGCATGGCCCTCACTCCCCATCGCCACCAACCAGACCCAGCCCCTCCCCCGCTCCTCCCCGAGCCTGCGGTGCCTGCACTCACGCCATCCGCCACACCCGCCCCCACACCCTCCCCCTCCCCTCTCTTTTCCCCCTCTTCACCGCCTCCCTCCCCGAACTCCTCCTCCTCGGCGACTCCCCCGCCTTCGACCCTCTCCTCTCTCGCGCCCATAAACCTCGCTGCGCCCGCGCCATCACCACCGGCGAAGCCGAAAAATTCCTCTGCGCTCTCCCATTTCGCCTCATCCTGGCCACAGAAAATCTCCCCGCTACCCGCCCTACTCTCTCATCCCTCACCTCCTCGGACGTCCCGTCAATTTCTTCATCGCCATCGAACTCCGCCACTCCACACTCTGGCTCCCCGCCGTCCTCGATGGCCACCGCGCCCTCGGCCTTCCTCCCCTCGACGCCTCGGCCATCCTCTCCCTCCTCCTCCCCCTCCCCTCTCTCCTCTGACCACCACCACACAAATCCCTTCGCGCACGCCAGAACCGCGCGCGCACACTCCTTCCTCGAAAATAATTCCCAAACTACCCAGCTTGTCTTGCAGTTGGATTGATACCGGTGGGTTATGTGTCGAGCAAATCCTGCGGGCCTTGCTAAATCCTAATCCGTACCCAAAACCTCTCGCATTCTCTACTTATTCGATTTTTCCTTGTCTCTCTTCTCCTTCACCAACGCCAAAAACTCCGGATCTTCATGCAATATCTTCAAATCCGGGTCGTGTAAACACCAATCCGCATGCGAATACCCCGACTTAATCGCTCGCCGGAACAAATCCATCGATTCCTTCTTCTTCCCCAGCAATCCGTACGTGCACGCGCCGTTATAGAGAATGTCCGGATCGTTGGGCCGCATCGCTGCTGCGATCTTGATGTGCATCATTGCCGCATCTTCATTGCCCATAGTCGCCAAATCCGCCGCCAGCAAAACGCGCGCTCTCACGTCGTCCGGATAACGCTGCAACTGCTCCTGCAACACTTCCATTTCCCGCCGCCGTAGCCTCTCCACGTCCGCCGCGCGCCCCAGCCGCTCCATCGAATTGATCAGCGGCACGAGCGCGTTGTAGTCCTTGCCCACAATAGCCATCGCGCTTTCCGCCAGCCGCGCCGCCGGCTCATATTGCCCCGATGAAAAGTACGCCCGCCCCAACACTTCATGCGCGCCTTCGCACTCTGGTTGCTTGGCAATGGCCTCCAGCGCCATTTTGATCGCGTCGTCATAGTGCTGTTGCGCGTACAAAATTCGCGCCCGCGCGGACATTGTCTCCGGCATTTCCGGCGAGAGGCGCTCGGCGATCGCGCACGCCTCCAGTCCCTTCGCGATGTACTCCGGATTCGAATCCCGAAACTCCGCCATCCCTCCCCACACTTGCGCCATTCCCGCATGCGCCGGCGCAAAATTCGGATCCAGTTTCGCTGCCTCCTGAAACATCGCTAGCGCATACTCAAACTGCCTCTGCCGCATGTAATGCCGCCCGCGTAACGCGAAATCGTACGCCTCCGGATTGTCCGTCGGCCTCTTCGCCATTACTTTCTCTTCGTGCGGCGAAAGCGTGATCTCCAGCGCCTTGGCAATGCTGAGCGAAATCTCTTCCTGAATCGCAAAAACATCCTCCATCTGCCGGTCATAACGCTCCGCCCAAATCGAATGCCGCGTCGCACTCTCCACTAGTTGGGTCGTAATCCTCAATCTGTTTCCCGCTCGCCGTATCGACCCCTCCAGCACATACATAGCGCCTAATTTTTCCCCGACCTGCGGCGCCGTCACCGGCTTGTCGCGGAACGACAGCATTTCCGAACGCGGAAAAATTTCCAGACGTGCGATCTTCGATAGCTCGGTAATAATGTCTTCCGTCATTCCATCGCGGAAATACTCGTCTTCCTTCTGCCCGCTCAAATTCTCGAAATACAGCACCGCCACCGTTTTCTTCGGCTTCGCTGACGGCATTGCCCCCGATCCCGGTCCGCCGCTTCGCACCGCTTCCGTCCCGCGCGACCCCGAATCCAGCCGTCCCGTCGGATCCACGTCCCGCTTCAGCCTCTTCAAATCCGCGCGCAGCTCCGCCGCCGTCTGGCACCGGAAATCGCGATCCTTTTCCAGCGCCTTTGCGATCAACCGGTCCAACCCCGCCGGGGCGTGTTGGTTCTTCTTCGAAATCAATTCCGGCGTGTCATTCAAAATCTTGTTGAAGATCACCGCGGTCGTGTTACCCGGAAATGCCAAAGCACCCGTGGACATCTCGTACAACACCACACCGAACGAAAACAAATCCGACCGCGCATCCAGCTCTTCCCCGCGCGCCTGCTCCGGTGACATATAAGCCACCGTTCCCAGCGTCGATCCCGGGCTCGTCAAATCATTCGCCGAAACTCCCGCGGTCGCGTCTGCCCTGACCACGGCCGACATGCCGTCCCCGCCATGCTTCGCTTCCACCTTTGCCAAACCAAAGTCCAAAACTTTCGCCCGCCCTCGCCGCGTCACAAAAATATTCGCCGGCTTGATGTCCCGGTGAATAATTCCCTTGGCATGCGCCGCATCCAACGCATCCGCAATGTCGATCGCCAGCGTGAAAAACGTTCCCAAATCCAGCGGCCGATCCGAAATCTTGTGCTTCAGTGTCGTCCCCTCCAAATACTCCATGGCTATGAACGCACGATTCCCGTCCTGCCCAATGTCATACACCGTGCAAATGTTCGGATGGTTTAATGCGGACGCGGATTTTGCCTCGCGCCGGAATCGCTCCAGCGCTTGCCGGTCCTGCGCCACGTCTTCAGGTAGGAATTTCAGCGCGACAAAGCGGTCCAGGCGCGTGTCCTGCGCCTTATACACCACACCCATCCCTCCGCCGCCCAACTTCTCCAGAATGTTGTAGTGTGAAACGCTTTGCCCTTGCAGTGTCTGCGGGTCAGCCATGGACCCCAAATTCTAGTTTCGCGCCTCACTCAAGTCAAACGACTCTCGCCGCCGTCCCTACTCCGGCGTCAGGCACTTAACCCTCGGTCAGTCACGGCTTACTCAAAGTTTGGTTTTGCGAGGCTGCTTTCACCGCGAAGCAATCAACTTCTGTCTCGAATCCAACGCTTCCTTGATCTTCGCCGCCAATGTCCTCGTCCCATACGGCTTCTGCAGAATTGGGAATTTTCCCGACGCAATGGTGTGAACCAGATTCGATTCCGACGCGTACCCAGTCGTGAAAACCACCGGCACGTGTGAGTCAATCACCGCCATCCGGTCGTACGCTTCAGGTCCATTCAATCCGGGCATTACCACATCCATGAACAGCAGATCAATTTCTTCGTGGCGCTTTTGGAAAATCTCTATCGCGTCAGATCCATCCATCGCGAGAATCACGCTGTAGCCCAACGCCTCCAGAATTTCTTTGGCCGCCTCGCGCAGCCCCTCATTGTCTTCCGCGATTAAGATCGTGCCCGATGCCGACTGCGCCTTCACGGATTCCGGCTCTTTTTCTTGTGCCTTCGCCTTCCCCTCTCCTATCGGCCAATAGACGCGAAACGTCGTGCCCTGCCCCGGCGTGCTGTCGACGTCGATGAATCCCTTGTGCTGCTTCACAATGCCGTACACCGTCGCCAAACCTAGCCCCGTGCCCTTCCCAACTCCCTTGGTCGTAAAAAATGGCTCAAAAATATGCTCCAGGACTGCCGGCTCCATGCCAGGTCCGCTATCGCGCACGCATAGCAACACATAAGACCCCGGGACAGCCCACGCACTGCTGCTTTCGTCCACGCGCTTGATTTCTACATTGGTCGTCTGAAGCGTCAGTACTCCTCCGTGGGGCATCGCGTCGCGCGCGTTCAGGCAGAGATTCATAATCACCTGTTCGACTTGCGCCGCGTCTGCGAATGCCGGCCATAAATCAGTCAGCAAATCGCATTGCACATCAATCTTTTCGCCAATCACATTCCGCAATAATCCAATCTCTTCGCGTACCAGCGCGTTCAGATCCGTATTATTCGGCTGCAGGATTTGCCGCCGCGCAAAGGCAAGCAATTGAGCGGTCAGTGCCGCGGCCCTCTGCGCTTGAACGCGAATCTTCTCAAAACGCTCTCTTGGCCGGGAACCTTCCTCCGTCTCTCCGTATCCAATTTCCGCCCACCCCATAATCGCGCCGATTACATTATTGAAGTCGTGCGCCACGCCGCCTGCTAATCGCCCAATCGCTTCAAACCGTTGCAACTGATGGATCTGGCTTTCCATCCGTTTTCGCTGTTTCCTATCCTCCGCTTCGCGCAACTCTCGCTGAATCGACGGAACCAGCCGACTCAGGTTCGTCTTCATCAAGTAGTCCTGCGCACCGATCTTCAAGGCCGAAACCGCTGTCTCTTCTCCGATCGTCCCCGAGACAAAGATAAACGGTGTGTCGATTCCGCGGTCTCGAACCAGCTGCAATGCGGCCATGCCGCTGTAATGTGGCAAGGAAAAATCGGAGATGATGATGTTCCACGGCTTTTCCAGCGCAGCCTCCAGGTGCATCTGGTCTTCAACGCGCTCGTGAACTACTTCATAGCCCGCGCGCACAAGTAGCCGCATCTGCAGTGTGCAGTCGTCGACCGAATCCTCAATGAAAAGTACGCGTAGCTGGTCCAACTTAGGCCGCCGCCCGTGGACGCGGCGCTCCTTCGTTCAAAAGAAGCCAGTACATTCCGAGTTGACGCACGGCTTCGGTGAATTCGATAAATTCCACCGGCTTGCGCACATAGCTGTTCGCGCCGAGGTCGTACCCATGCGCACGATCCAGTTCCTCGTTGGAAGTCGTGAGGATCACCACCGGCAATCGCTTGGTTCTTTCATCGCTTCGCAGTCTCCGAAGAACCTCCAGGCCATCGATCTTCGGCAACTTCAGGTCCAACAAGACGACCTGAAACATGTCACTCCACGACTTCCCAGCTTGTGTTCCTGTAGAGAACAAGTAGTCCAGGGCTTCTGCCCCGTCCCGCGCCACAACCACTTGATTCGTAATATTATTTTTCTTAAGCGCTCTTAGTGTTAAGGCCTCATCGTCCGGATTGTCCTCCACCAACAGAATTACCTTGTCATGCATGTCGTGCCTCCATGTGATTGCTGGGGTCCAGCGTGAAATAGAAAGTAGCTCCCTTGCCGGGGTTGCTCTTGGCCCAGATCTGGCCACCATGCCGGTGAATGATGCGCTGCACCGTAGCCAATCCAATTCCAGTACCGGGAAACTCATCCGCGCGGTGCAAGCGTTGAAAGGCGCCAAAAAGTCGCGAGGCGTACTCGGGATTGAATCCAGCTCCGTTATCTTTCACAAAATATGCCGGGGAGCCATTGTGCGGCGCGCTACCCACCTCAATTCGCGGGTGCGGCGCCTTCGAAGTGAACTTCCACGCGTTGCCGAGCAAATTCTCGAAAACGATGCGCATCAACCGCGGATCCGCGTTGGCAGTGAGATTCGGCGCGATATTGACCTCGACTTTGCGACCCGCCTGCGTTGAAACAATATCGTTGGCCACCAGGTTCGCCATAGATGACAGGTTCACGGTCCCGCGTTGCAGCTCCGCCCGCGTCAGCCTCGACAAATTCAGCAAATCGTCGATCAACAGCCCCATCCGCTGCGTTCCCGCGCGAACGCGTATCAGGTAATCTCTTCCCTGCTCATCTAGTTGATTGCCGTAGTCTTCGATCAACGCCTGACTGAACCCGTCTATGCCCCGCAGCGGTGCGCGCAAATCGTGCGAAACGGAATAACAAAACGCCTCGAGTTCCTTATTTGAGGCCGCCAGTTCCTGGCCCTGCTTCAGCGCCACCTGCTCGGCTGCAACTCGCTTGACGAATTCGTTGCGAATGATCATTCCTCCCGCGAACAAAAACACAAACGCCACCAAATTTCCCAAGATGATCAGCCTTTCTACCGTTCGTGAACCTCGCTCCGCCGCCCTGGTGCGTTCGTCGAGCAATTTCTTTTCGGCGGTCTTCATCGTGGAAATTGCGGCCCGGACTTCTAAGGCTGCCTGCTGCACGTGCTCTTCTTCCATCGAGTCCGACGCCGCCTGCAGCCCGGCTTCCTGCCGCAAACCGATCCGGTTTTGCATGCTGTTTGTCTTTTCTGCAATCAACACGCGCAAATTGCTCAGCGCCACCTGCTGCTCCGGGTTATCCACCGTAAGATCTCCGACGTTATCCAGGTCCTCGTCCAGTCGGGTACGGGCTTGCGCGTAGAGCTGCAAAAATTGTCCGTCGCCGGTGATCAAAAACCCACGCTGCCACGTCTCCGCATTAACAACGTCGAAATCCACTGCATCGAGAGTCTCAAGCACCAAATGGGTATGATTTACCCACTGTTGATTGCTGGTTTCTTGGAGTAGCTTCCGGTAGGAAAGCACGCCGACCACAATCAAAATGGCCAGCGCGACGCTCAAAGTGGCGATGAACTTCCCAGTGAACCGCATCAAACACACCCTCCGCAGCGCAAACGCAAGCAGGCTGAGAGGGTGTGCATTACAGCGGGCCCGCGCGAATTATTGCCCTATTTTGTAGGCGCCCTCAGTCCAGTCAAGGTTCAATGGGCCAGCGAGATTAGCAAGAAGTAAATTGAGACTAGAAATAGACTTAAAAGTGTTCCAGTTTGGCTCAGTTGGTTCAGTTAGCTCTTACTCCTGCGCACTTTTTTTACGGGTCGCGCGCGCCGTCACTCTAACCTGACTGGGCAATGTCGCGCATCCTGCCGACTAACCCGGAGTGGAAAAAGTAAGTTAGACTCGAAACAACGTTCCTTTCACAAGCTCGGAGGACTCAATCGATGTCTCCACAATCTTCGCCCGCTCCGACACCGAACCCAGCCGGAAAGCCCTCACCCGACGAGAAGCTAGGATCATCGGCGCTGCATAACAGAATTGCTTTGCGGGCCTATCAGCGTTGGGAAGAACGCGGCGGTGGGCATGGCAGCGATTTGCAAGACTGGTTTGCTGCGGAGCAGGAAGTCTTGGCTGCATCCATGGGCGCGGACCAGGGTTGAAATCACGCCCCTTTCAGGCTGCTAAACCGTGACTCGAACCTGAAGCTCGGGCGCGTTGCTTTCAACGCGCACCCTCTGGCCGTCTCGATCTCTCGAGACCCGGATATCGGTAATTCGATTACCCACCTTTAAATTTTCAATCTGCACCCATTGCATCCCCGATGGCAAATGAGGCGCATGGCAGGAGAGCTCGTTGGACTCGGCATCAATGGAAAGTCCCAGGCACGCTTGCAACAGCATGTAGACGGCGCCGGCCGCCCACGATTGAGGTGAACAGGCCACGGGGTATGGAGTCGGCCCTTCTCCCTCGCGCTTATGAAAACCGCAAAACAACTCGGGTAGCCGGTGCGAGTCAAAATGCCCACTTGCTTCGTAGATGCTCTCCAAGACGCGCACGGCGGACGACGCAAAGCCATATCGGCTCAGCCCCAACGCGATGAGCGCATTGTCGTGAGGCCAGACTGAGCCATTGTGGTAGGACATTGGGTTGTAGCGCGCTTCACGCGCATCTAGGGTGCGAATCCCCCAGCCTGAAAACGAATTCTCATCCAGCAATCGATCCGCGATCAGCCCAGCCCGATTTGGAATCACGATACCGGTAGCAAGGCACTGCCCGGCATTTGAAGCTCTTACTCGACACTTCCTCTTTTTACCGTCGAGCGCCAAGACATACGTGCCTATCTCCTCGTCCCAAAAACTCTGATCGAACTTATTCTGCAGCTCAGCGGCCTCTGCGGTCAGGCGATCCGCTTCCGTCGCGAATCCAAGCCTTCGTGCCAACTCCGCCGCTCCCATCTTGGCTGCGTAGACGTAACCTTGTACCTCGCATAGCGCGATCGGGCCGCTGGCCAGCTCTCCATCTTCATAAAACACCGAATCGCTGGAATCTTTCCACCCTTGCTGGACTAAGCCCTCAGGCGATTGTTTCGAATACTCAACAAATCCATCGCCGTCCAGATCGCCGTATTCATCGATCCATCTCAGCGCCCTCTCAACATTGCTCCAGATCGTCTTGATGAACTCGATATCGGCGGTTCGCCGGTAATACGTGGCCGCTAACATCACATACAGCGGCGTCGCATCTATGCTTCCGTAATAGCGGCCAAACGGAATCTCCTTCGTCGCCGCCATCTCGCCTGTCCTCATTTCATGCAGAATCTTCCCCGGCTGAGCATCTTGCCCCGGCGAAACCTTATCCGCTTGCGTCTCCGCCAGATACTTGAGCACCCCTCGGGCGTATGCTGGCTCTTTCCATAACGCTTCCATCGCCGTAATGATTCCGTCGCGTCCAAATACCGTGTTGAACCAAGGAACGCCTGCGTACGGATACCACTTCTCAGGATTCCCAACGGTCATCATCTGCAAGTCGCTCTCGCAGCATTCCAGCCACTCGTTGAATCCCGAGTCAGAGGTCAAAATGTGGCAGCGATTCTCTTCGAGCCGCGTATTCTGCGTGCGCACTTGCTTACGCGCATCCGCAAAGGTGAAGCTCTTCGCAGTTTTTACTTTTGTTTGTTCGCAGCGTGTGGTCACCCAAAATAAGGCTTCCTCGCGCGGTTTGAGGTCCAATTCGAATTGCGCTCGCGATTCGTTCAGCTCCAGCGGTTTGGGTTCGAAACAAAGATGCGTCCGCCGGACCACTCCATCCAGTCCCCGATAACTGAAAATAACGCTGTCTTCGGTAATTTCACTTTGAAGGACCTCGCCGTGCTTCGCCCTCTTCGTCCCGCGCACTTCGAAAATGTCTGCAAAGTCGGCGGCGTAGAGAAACGAAAACCTCTGCTTCACCGGCGTCATCGCGAAATTCGAAACGCGCAACTCCTCATAGCAAGTCGCTTCCCAAATGAATTTTGAACGAAAGAAATGCAGCGACCCGCGCGGTAACCTCAGCTTCCCATCTTCCTTGAAATCAAGATTGGTCAGATCCGCGGCCAGAAATGAATCGTGCTTCTTTACGATGGATCCGAGCAGTTCAAGTGCCTGATCTTCGAGCTGCAGAACAAACCTGGAGAGATGTCGCGTTTCCGCGTGATACAGCCCGTTTCGGCTGAACCCCGCCGAGCGCATGTCGCCGTGAAGGTCGAAAACTCCGCAAGTATCCCCATATTTCAGGACACGAGTGGGCGCATTGGCTACAGTCGAAGTAGCCAGCACGTAAAACTGCTGCTTAACTTGGATTACATCATCCAAACTGTCGCCTTTTGGCGAAGACGAAAAATCAACTACGAAGCTATCTTAGAAGCTCGCTCCCGCTGCAGCAACCGCTTATAAAGCGATACATAGTCGTGTGCCATTCGCGACGCAGAAAAACGCCGCTCGAATATTCGCCGGCATTGCGTGCGATCGAATCGAGAAAGGTTCCTGATCGCTTTCACCGCTTCCTCTTCGCCCCCCACCACAAATCCCGTTTGCCCCTCGTCAATCACCTCGTTGACCGATCCGTGCGGGTACGCGATCACCGGCGTGCCGCAGGCCATCGACTCGATCATCACCAATCCAAATGGCTCCGGCCAGTCGATGGGAAATAGCAGGGCCATCGCCTCGCCCATCAGCTCGTTTTTCTCCAAATCCGAAATCTCGCCCACGAATTCAACCAGCGGATGATTCAACATCGGCTTGATCGTTTGATCGAAATATTCCTTATCCACTTTGTCGATCTTAGCCGCAATCTTCAGCGGTATCCCTACCTTCGCCGCAATCCGAATCGCTCGGTCAACCCTCTTCTCCGGAGAAATCCGCCCCACAAACGCCAGATACTTCCCGCCAGCGGCATTCAGTTCATACTTATCGACCGGCAAACCGTGATACACATTCGCTACCCAATTCGCCCAGTGCACCGGCTTGCGCTGCGCAAACGAAATCGACGACAACGGCATGTCATTAAACTCCCGAAAAATCACCGGCAAATCTGGGAGGTCCAGCCGCCCGTGAAATGTAGTCACTTGGCTGATCGGCAGCCGCCTGCTCAACGGAAAATGAAAATAGTCGATGTGAAAATGAACGAAGTCGAGACCCTCGCACTGCTCAAACACTCGCTCAAGTAGCAGGGTCTGATAAACAAACGGATCCACCGGCCGCGGGCTAAGCCGCAAGGCTCGATCACACACCGGCACGAGTTTCGCATTGGTTTCCGAATCGCCGCTCGCGAACAGCGTCACCTCATGCCCTTGCTCGACCAACTCCTCCGTCAGGTAAGAAACAATCCGTTCGGTGCCGCCGTAAAGAACCGGCGGGACGCTTTCAAACAGTGGTGCCACTTGCCCAATTCTCACGAAGTCCCCCGAACACAGTTATGCACGGGTATGACCCAACGGTGATACCAGTGGATGATTAGGCCAATTCAATCGCCAGGCAGCGATAAGCCCAACCAACCGGAAATTTTACGCGGATAAAACGGTTTTAGTAATCAGGGAACCACAGTAGATCAACTCCACATCAACCCTAGACATCTACGCAAAACAGAAATTACCCAAGTATTACTTTGCCAGAACAGATCGATTGAATTTCTTCAACAGATCCGCAGGGTTTCTGTAAATCTCGCACACGCCCGCGCGTCGCAATTGCGCTCTCGTGAACCCGCCCGACAAAAAGCCGATCGATTTCAATCCCGCGCATTTCGCTCCCTCCGCGTCGAAAGGCGAATCCCCCACCACCAACACTTCCCCCTTGCGCACTTTCCCCAATTTCTTCAGCGCTGCCTTGAAGATATCCGGATGCGGCTTCGACTTCTGCGCATCCTCCGAAGATGTGTAGTTCTCTATCAAATTCCCTATACCCGCGAGCTTCACATATTTCTTTAGCTCATTCTCTTCAGCCGACGAAGCCAGCACAACCCTCACCCCCGCAGCCCGAATTCCTCTCAACAGCTCCTTCACCTTCGGGAATGGCTTAACTCTCGGAAAGTACCTCTTCAAATAAATCTTCCCTCTCCGCTCCACTAATTCTTTCCCGAACCGCTTGATCTCCTGCCGCGTAAGAAATACCGGTAGGAATTGGTCGCTTCCTTTACCAACTTGGCTCCGCACCTCTTCCTTCGTCACCTGTTTCCCAAACTCGCGAAACGCATCCCGCCACGCCCTGGCGTGCTGGTCCACGCTGTCAATCAACGTCCCATCCACGTCAAACAAGGCGCCCCGTACCTTCTTTTTCAGTGCCCGCTTCAATTCTCACCGCCTCATTTCGTTCACACCGCTGAAACATTCCACAACTACAAGAATCTTCAATAGTGACTACGCGAATCCCCGATATGCCTCACGCCTCACTGATTACAATATCTCCCGGTGACCACCAGGCGCCGGAATTCAAAAATGACTGCCAAATGTCGCCGGCGCCACATTCGCAACGTTTCGCATCACACCAAAAATCTCTGGAGGAACGAGTCAAATGAAATCTGAAACTCTCAAGGATCTATTCATTGATGAATTGAAGGACCTGTACGACGCAGAGAATCAACTAATTAAAGCCCTTCCGAAGATGGCCAAGGCCGCCTATTCGGATGAACTTCGCTCAGCCTTTGAAGAGCATCTCACCCAGACCGAAGGGCATGCCCGTCGCCTCGAGCAAATCTTCGAGGAGCTCGATGAGCCCGTCAAAGGTAAGAAGTGCAAGGGCATGCAAGGCTTAATCGAAGAGGGCGCCGAAATGATCAAGGAAAAGAAGGGTGAAGAGGAAGTTCTCGACGCCGGACTCATTTCCGCTGCCCAACGCGTTGAACATTATGAGATCGCCGGTTACGGCTGCGTGCGCACCTACGCGGAACTTCTCGGCGAAGACGAAGCCGCCCGTCTGCTCGAAGAGACTCTCGAAGAGGAAAAGGAAACCGACTCCAAGCTCACCGAGCTCGCTCAAAATATCAACGTGGAAGCTGCGGGCAAAGGTGAGGAAGAAGACGAAGGTGCCCGTCGGCGCAACACCAAGAAGAAAACGGTAGGGGCCTAGCTCATTTGCTGGAGCTCTCAAACTCCAGGGTTCTAGTGTTTTCTAAACAGTTGCCGGGCCCTCGAGGCCCGGCAATTCTCATCTCTACGAAGAACTCGAAAACGTAAATTCTACCGTCTCGGTGGATTCTTTCCCCGCCGGCTCGTACTTCCACTCCTTCACCGCCTCCTCCACCGACTTCACCAAAATGGGACTTCCTCCCATCACTTTCGTCGCGGTCACGGCTCCCTCGGCCGACACCGTCAATTGAAGCTTCACTTTCCCTAGCACATGCAGTTGCAGGGCGAGCTTCGGATACTGGGGCTCGCTCTTCGTCTTAAGCGGTCTCTTCGATAGCTCCGTGACAATCTGAACGCTCGACTGCGCGCGCACTGGAACCGCGGCCGCACTCAAACCAAAAGCCAGCATCGACGCCAGAACCACTTGGCCGAACCGACGCAACAAAGGCTTCGCGTAATGCCTCTCGAAATAACCGTCCAAGTGAATGTTTGGGATCCCGCAGTGCATATAAGAGCGCCGAATCTACTCTGCGCCTCTACACTCCTACTTATCGGCACTTCTGCAAAAATCATGCCTTCCCGCGCCCCGCTCTCCACTTCCCTCAAATCCTTAAGTAACTGTCTTGAAAGGCATTGCAGATCCGCAAGCCGTGCCCCCAAATGGTTCACGCGTCTCACACCGGTGGAAATTTAGATTTCCGTCTCATTCTGCGACAATTCTCCAGCTGTTCACCCCTTGCAACGCGCAACTTAGGTTACTTTCAACCTACGTTCACGTCCAAACCTAGTGCATTCAGGATTTTGGACTTTGCCCCGAATGTCCTAATATTGAGAAGCCGCGTTGAGTCTCGGCTCATCCAAACGCTCAAACATTAAAACGGACCCCGGCTAATGAAACGACGAGTAGAAAAGTTGTGCCTCGCCACTGTGCTCGCTGGCTCGATGGGTGCAGCGATATTGTGCGTGGGGTGTTCGAATAGTTCCCCGGCAGCAAGTCCTGCACCTCAAGCCGTTCCGGTGAAGACCCTCGTCGCTGAGAATGTTTCCGTTCCTGATAGCTCCGACTATCTGGCCACTCTGAAATCGCGCCACTCCACCACCGTAAATCCCCAGGTGGAGGGCTACGTAACCCAAATCTTCGTAAAGTCTGGCGATCGCGTCAGCCCCGGTCAGTCGCTGATGCAAATCGATCCCCTAAAGCAGCAGGCCACCGTGGGAAGCCAGGAGGCCGCGCGAGCCGCACAGGAAGCCAACGTTGCTTACGCCAAGCAGCAGCTCGACCGCGCCAAAAAGCTTGCGGAAGCCGGCATTGTCGCCAAGCAGGAACTCGATCAGGCGCAAAGCACTTATGACGCTGCTGAAAAGCAGCTCCAAGCCCTCGGCTCGCAGCTTCAGGAACAGCAAGTCGAATTGAAATACTACAAGGTCGTCTCCCCGACTCCGGGAATCGTCGGCGATATTCCCGTTCGCGTTGGCGATCGAGTGACGGTGTCCACGTTGCTCACTACAGTCGACGAGCCCGGCAGTCTTGAAGCTTACGTTTCGGTTCCCGTGGAAAAGGAAGCAAGCCTGAAAATGGGCCTGCCAGTCGAGCTCCTCGATTCAACCGGGAACGTAATTGACCACACTAAAATCAACTTCGTCTCCGCGCAGGCGGATCCAAATACTCAGTCCGTACTGGTCAAAGCGCCGATCGAAAATGCGCGCGACATTCTGCGTAACGCTCAATTCAGCCGCGCCCGCGTGATCTGGGGCTCACATCAGGGTCCGCTTATCCCCATCCTTGCTGTCTCGCGCATCAACGGCCAGTATTTCGCCTTTATCGCCGAAAAATCTGGAGAGCAAACTGTAGCCCGCCAAAAAATGCTTCAACTTGGACAACTCGTAGGCAATAACTACGCCGTGCTCGATGGAATCAAGCCGGGGGATCACATCATCGTTCAAGGAACTCAGTTTCTCGCCGATGGGGTTCCGGTTTCCGAGAGCCCAGCATCGCCAGTGATGCCCGCGTCGGGATCCGCATCATCGGCGGCAAATCAGGGCCAGCAATAGCAGCCGTCATTACCGAAATGTCGAAAGATCCAACGAAATGTTCGTAGATTTCTTCATTAACCGCCCCATCTTTGCCACAGTGTGCGCCCTGCTGATCATTCTTGCGGGAGCGGTCTCCATTCCCACCTTGCCCGTTGCGCAATTCCCGACCCTCGCGCCGCCTCAAGTCTCCGTACAGGCCGAGTACACCGGCGCTAACGCCCAGACCGTGGAATCAGCCGTCACCACCCCTCTCGAGCAGCAGATCAACGGCGTGGAAGGCATGAAGTACATGACCTCCACCAGCGGCAACGACGGTAGTTGCCAGATCAACGTCACTTTCGACATCACGCGTAACATCGATCTCGCCGCCGTGGACGTGCAGAACCGCGTCAATACCGCTCTCGGCCGCATGCCCAACGAAGTGAAAACCACTGGCATCACTATCGGCAAGGGCTCCTCTGGCTTCGTGTTTGGCGCCGGCGTTTATAGCGAACACGGGGAATACACCAGCCTTTTCCTGAGTAACTACATCGATCTATACGTCCGCGATGCCCTCAAGCGCGTGAAAGGCGTCGCCGACGTCCAGAACTTCGGCGAGCGCGTCTATTCCATGCGCATCTGGCTTGACCCCACCCGCCTCGCTAGCCGAGGTCTCACGGCCACTGACGTGGTCGCCGCGCTAGGCGAACAGAACGTTCAGGTGGCCGCGGGACAGATTGGGCAGCCGCCAGCCAAGAATTCGCAGGCCTACCAAATTAGCGTTCGCGCCGTGGGACGCCTCACCGATCCCGCGCAATTCGACAACATCATCTTGAAGGTTGGCTCGGACGGCACTCTGATCCGACTGAAAGATGTAGGTCGCGCCGAACTGGGCGCCCAGGATTACAGCTCGAATCTTCGCTTCAATGGCCACGACGCCGTCGGATTCGGTGTCACCCAGCTCCCCGGTGCCAACGCGCTTGACGTCGATCGCAACGCCAAAGCCGCTCTCAAGGAATTGTACAAACGCTTCCCGGCCGGCATGAAATATGCCATCGCCTTCGACGACACCACGGTTGTTGGTGAATCGATTCGCGACGTCCTATACACCCTTCTTGAAGCTATCGCTCTTGTCATCGCGGTTATTTACATCTTCCTGCAAAATTGGCGCACCACTGTCATTCCAGCAGTCACCATTCCGGTCTCCCTTATTGGGACTTTCGCCTTCGTCAAACTTCTCGGCTTCTCAATCAATACGCTCACTCTCTTCGGCATCACCCTCGCGACGGGCCTCGTCGTCGACGACGCCATCGTGGTCATCGAAAACGTCGAACGCCACATTTCCGAAGGTATTCGCGACGCCCACAAGGCCGCGTCTGTCGCTATGGGCGAAGTGGCCGGCGCGGTGGTAGCCACTTCACTTGTGCTGGTCGCCGTATTCGTGCCTGTCGCTTTCTTCCCCGGCACCACGGGCATTCTTTTCCGTCAGTTCGCCCTCACTATCGCGTTCTCAGTCTCTATTTCCGCCTTCAACGCCCTCACTCTCACTCCCGCTCTCTCCGCTCTCCTCCTTGGCCATCGCGAATTCAAGCCCGGCAAAATTCTAGGCACTTTCAACAAGGGCGTAGTTTGGCTCACCGACGCATACCGCGCCATGCTCCACCGTTTTCTCCGCGTCGAGGCGCTTGCGGTGATCCTCTTTTTCTGCGGATTGGGCGCGGCCTTTATCGTCTACCAAAAAGTTCCGCGCGGATTTATTCCTGAGGAGGACGCTGGCTATTTCATTGTGGCCATTCAAGCGCCCGAAGGCGCTTCTCTGAACTACACCACTCAAATCACCGCGCAAGCCGAAGCCGTGCTGGCCAAAGTGCCGGAGATTGAGGGCGCTTTTAGCGTTGTAGGTTTCAGCTTCTCCGGTTCGGCTCCAAATCGCGCTCTGATTTTCATTAATCTAGCGCCTTTTGACCGCCGCTCTGGTGAAGAACATTCTGCTGCGACCATCATCAATCGCATTCGCCCCCAACTGATGTCCATTGGCGGCGCGCTTGTTATTCCATTTTCCCCGCCCGCTGTTCAAGGTCTGGGCGCCTTCGGTGGTTTTCAATTCGTCGTCGAAGATTTGGGCGGTAACTCCCTCCAGGGTCTCGCCAGCGCTACCGACAGCCTCGTCCGCGCCGGCAATTCCAGCAAGACCCTCACCGGCTTATTCACCAGCTATACCGCCAACGATCCGCAGTATCTCGTCACTTTCGATCGCGAAAAAGCCAAGGCTCTCGGCATCCCCCTCAACCAGATCACCGACGCCCTGCAGGTCTACATGGGCTCGGTCTATGTGAATGACTTCGACTTCAACAATCGCGCCTATCGCGTCTACATCCAGGCCGATCGTCAGTTCCGCTCGAGCCCGCAGGATTTGCAGGAGTACTACGTTCGCTCCTCCACGAACGCGATGGTTCCGTTACAGAGCGTCGTTAATGTTCAGCAGGTCGCTGCTCCGCAAGTCATCAGCCACTACAATCTTTTCCGCTCCGCCGAAATTGATGGTGCCGGAATGCCCGGCCGCAGTTCCGGGCAAACCATCGCCGACATGGACTCGCTCGCCACGAAGACTTTACCGCGTGGCTTCGCTTATGAGTGGACGGGGCTGTCTCTCGAAGAACTGCAATCCGGAAGCACCGCGGTTCTTCTCTTCGGCCTCGGCATCCTGGTCGTCTATCTCACTCTCGCCGCGCAATACGAAAGCTTCTCTCTTCCATTCATCGTTCTCCTCGCCGTTCCCATGGCTCTTCTCGGGGCCCTCACCGCGCAGTCCCTGCGCGGCTTGCAGAACGATGTTTACTGCCAGGTCGGCTTGGTTATGCTCATTGGCCTCTCGAGCAAAAACGCCATCCTGATCGTGGAATTCGCCGAACAACTCCGCCAGCGCGGGCGTTCCATCATGGAAGCGGCTATCGAATCCGCGCGTATCCGCCTCCGCCCCATCCTCATGACGTCTCTCGCCTTCATTCTTGGCGTTCTCCCGCTCGTTCTCGCTCGTGGCGCTGGTCGCGTCGGCCGCCAATCGGTTGGCACCACCGTCTTTGGCGGCATGATCGCCGCTACCACTCTCAACCTTATCTTCATCCCCGTCCTTTACGTCCTGATCAAATCCCTCCAGGAACGCCTCACCCACGCCATCCGCTCCTCCCCTCCCCCCGAACCTGCCCCTCACCCCGGCGACTAACTCTGTCCCGCGCTACTGAATCGGAAGGCTGTTTATTAAACCCTTGACTCATTTTTCCGAGTGATAGAATAAGTCGCCAATTGTGGGAATTTGCGTGGCGGTTCGTACGTTGCACCGACGCGCATCTATGTTTCTATGATTTTGGGAGGTGGATTCGTGAGTCTTTGCTCCGTAGAGCGCGATATGGTTGATCCTGAGTCAAAATATTCGCGCGCGCCGCGCAAAAAAAGATTTGTCGCGCTCCTGGCGGCCTGCGTCGCCACACTCTTTGTCCTCGTTCCTTGCGCTCGGGCGCAGAGCGGTGAGCAACGATCCCTCCTCAAAGACGGCTGGGCCATCCAATCTTCCACGAAGGTCCCCAATAAAGGCGCCGACATCTCCCAACCCGGCTTCCCCACCGGCAGTTGGTACAGTACCACCGTTCCAAGCACCGTCGTCGCGGCTCTCGTCGACAACCATGTCTATCCCGATCCTTACTTCGGCATGAATCTGCGTCAGTTCCCCGGCATGAACTACAAAATCGGCTCCAATTTCTCGAATGAGGAAATGCCCAAGGACTCACCCTTCCGGGTTTCCTGGTGGTATCGCACCGAATTCACCGCTCCGCGGAATCTCGAAAACGAAAAAATCTGGCTCAATTTCAAAGGCCTCAACTACCGCGCCAACATTTGGCTCAACGGCCACCAAATCGCCAAAGCCGAAGATGTCGCCGGGGCGTTCCGTACTTACGAATTTGAAGTCAGCGCGCTGATCAACGCCGGCCAGAAAAATGCCCTCGCCGTCGAAGTCTTTCCTCCTTCTCCTCACGACCTCGCCATCACTTTCGTTGACTGGAATCCTCTCCCTCCCGATAAGGACATGGGCATCTGGGGCGAAGTCTATCTAGTCACCAGCGGCGCCGTAACCGTTCGCAACACCGTCGTCGAAACAAAATTCGATCTGCCCAGCCTCAGCACGGCGCACCTCACCGTCCGCGCCTTGGTCACCAACTCCAGCACCCAAGCCGTCTCCGGCACTCTGCGCGGCAATATCGAGCGCGCCAATTTCTCCCAACCGGTTACTCTCGCCGCCAACGAATCCAAAGAAATCACTTTCGCGCCCGGTCAAGTCCAGGACCTGAACCTCATCCAGCCCCGTGTCTGGTGGCCCTATGCGATGGGCGCGCAGGATATGTACGACCTCCATCTCGAATTCGACATTGGCAATGACGTCTCCGACACGCAAAACACGAGCTTTGGTATCGCGCAAATCACTTCTGAGATGAACTCCCAGCACTACCTCCAAATCCTCGTCAACGGCAGAAAAGTTCTGATCCGCGGCGGCGGATGGACTCCCGACATGTTCGTCCACCAGGATCCCCAACGATGGGAAGACGATTTTCGTTACGTCCGCGGCATGAACCTTAATACCGTCCGCCTCGAAGGCAAGCTCATGGACGACCAATTTTTCCGCCTCGCCGACCGCTACGGCATTCTCGTCATGGCCGGCTGGTGCTGCTGCGACCACTGGGAAAAATGGGACAAGTGGCACGGCGACGAACGCAAAGTCTCCACCGCTTCGCTCCACGACCAGATTATGAAACTCCGCCAGCATCCCAGTGTCATCGCCTGGTTCAATGGCAGCGATAATCCTCCACCCCCCGACGTCGAAAAAGCCTACCTTCAAGTCCTCGCCGACGCGCACTGGGACCGCCCCATCGTCTCCTCCGCAAAGGACACCAAAACTTCCGTCACCGGCGATCCCGGCGTAAAAATGCCCGGCCCCTACGACTACGTGCCGCCCAATTACTGGCTCGAGGATAAACAAAACGGCGGCGCCTTCGGCTTCAACACCGAAACCAGCGCAGGCGCGGCCATTCCACCGATCGACAGCATGAAGAAAATGCTTCCTGCCGAGGCCCTCTGGCCTCCCAACGAATTCTGGAATTACCACGCCGGCGGCGAGCAGTTCAAAGACGTTAAATATTTCAACGATGTCCTTGAAAAACGCTACGGCCCATCGCGCAATCTCGCCGATTACGAATGGAAAGCTCAGGCCGCCGCATATGAAAATGAACGCGCCATGTTCGAAGCCTATGGCCGCAATAAGGGCTCAGCCACTGGGGTCATTCAATGGATGCTCAACAATGCCTGGCCCTCGGTCTTCTGGCATCTTTACGATTTCTATCTGCGTCCTGGCGGGGGTTACTTCGGAGCAAAAAAGGCCTGCGAGCCTCTTCACATCCAATATTCCTACGACGATAAATCCATCGATGTCGTCAACGAGCGCGAAGACGCCCATCCCGGCTCAAAGATCAGCGCTAAGGTCTACGACATCACCGGCAAGGAAAAGTACTCCCACGACGAAACCGCCGACATTGCCGCCGACAGTGT
The DNA here is from genome assembly GCA_963757885.1 of uncultured Acidobacteriota bacterium. Lineage (GTDB taxonomy): Bacteria > Acidobacteriota > Terriglobia > Acidiferrales > UBA7541 > Palsa-147. Next base: position 29,068 of record CAVWSS010000004.1, read on the forward strand.
CGTTCGGTCGTTCAAAATTCCCGACAACATCGCCGGGCTTTCCATCACCTATTTCCTGAAACTCACCCTCAGCGATGCCAACGACGCCGTCCTCAGCACCAATTTCTACTGGCTGTCCACCAAGCCCGACGTTCTCGGGTTCAAAGGCACCACTTGGTTCTACACGCCTGAAATTTCCTACGGGGATTTTCGCGCCCTCGCTCATCAGCCGCCCGTCACCCTCAGTTACACTCTTGAAAATCAGCCTGGCGCCGAGCAAAGCGTCATCCGCGTACATATCACCAATCCCGGCGACCACCTCGCCCTCCTCGTACATCTCCGCCTCACTCGCGGCAGTGGCGGCGAAGAACTTCTGCCGATTCTCTGGGATGACAATTACTTTGAATTGATGCCGGGTGAGTCCCGCGACATTTCAGCGGGTTATCGCAATCGCGACGCGGGCGAGGAGAAGCCTGCCCTTGAAGTCAGCGGGTGGAACATCTCTTCCGCCAACGAACAGTAGGAGCCACGTCGCAAAATCTGAAGTATTAACCGCTTAAGCGACCGGTGCTCTAATCGCCCGACGCAGCGCCTAGCGCTGCGCCTTCACTACTACCTGGCTTGGCAAACGGCCACGTATTCGTGGCCTTTGCTCTCGCCAGAAATATCACTAGCCCCACGAGCAGTGTCACAATCCCCAGCCCGATATACAGCCCTCCCGACGTTCCAAACACATAAGCCCATCCAAAAAAGGCCACAATCGTCGGTACCGGATAAATCCACATCTTGTACGGCCTCGCCGAATCTGGGAGCTTCTTCCTCAGAAGCGGAATCGCGAATACCTGCCCGATGAACTGCACCAAAATCCTAGTCGTGATCAGCGCGCTGATCACCGCGCTCAAAGGGAAAAATGCCGCCACAATCGACACCGCGCCCATCACCAGTAGCGAAACATGCGGGTAGTTCTTGGTTGGATGCAGCTTCGCAAAACTCTTGAAAAAGTACCCGTCCACGGCGGCCGCATACGGAATTCTCGAGTATCCCAGCAGCAACGCGAATACCGAGCCGAACGCTGTCCACAAGATCATCAACGTGATCACAATGGCCGCGCCCCGCCCGTACAACTTCTCCATAAATGCCGACGCGATGAACGATGAATTGATTCCCTCGCGCCACGGTACCACTCCAATGATCGCCAAATGAATCAGCACATACCCAACCGCGCAAAACCCAATCGAATACAAGATCGATCGCGGAATCACTCGTGCTGGCTCGCGCACCTCATCCCCGATATAACAAATGTCGTAGTAGCCAAAATAATTGTAGACCGTGACCAGCGTCGCACCGCCCAACCCGAGGAAAAAACCGCGTGAAAAATCAAACGCGTGCGGTGGGAAATCGAAAGCCAGCTTAGGATTGAAGTGCGGAAGCCCCGCAATCAGCACCGCGGCCATCGTCGCTACTGTTCCAATCCACAAAGTCACCGCAACCTTGCTCAAGAATTGAATCCGCCGGCTCAGCAAAATCACCGCAAGTATGCCCACTCCCGCCGCCACGAATTGCTGCCCGCGCAGTGTCAAGCCTGGCCATAAATACGCGCTGTAATTCCCGAATCCAATCATTCCCGACGCAATTTCTAGCGGCCCGCTAATCACATAAATCCAGATAAAAAGAAAAGCCATCAACCGGCCCCAGGTCTCATGCCCGTACGCTTCGCGCAAAAATCGATAACTGCCGCCCGATCCAGGCAGCGCTGCACCCAGCTCGCTCCAAATCAGGCCATCAGCGACAACAATCAACGCGCCCGTAAACCATCCGAGCAGCGATTGTGGACCGCCCATCGTGGCCATCAGCAGCGGGATCGTAATGAACGGCCCCACGCCAACCATATTGGAAATATTTAATGCAGTCGCGTGCAGCAGGCCAAAGCCGCGCGTAAGGTGAGAGTGCGAAGTGTCGGGAGTCTGTGCCATGAGATTTGCGCGTGTGGGAGGGGCGCGTCATTTTAGGACGCGAACGCACTTAGGCCAAGCAAAAATCAGCCCGAGCCTGCATCACCGCAAATCTAAGAATCAAGTCGCGATTTGGACTCACCTGCCGAGCGTCGACCTGTTTGATACAGCAAGCTGCGCATCGCCGCCCACAACGGCGAGCGCTCCCCGGGCGCCCACGAATCTTCAGAAGGCGACACCGCCAGCCTCCACAAATACCCCATCGAACTCGTTTCAGAATCTGTCAGCCGCGCCCGGTACATTCCGCGATTCACCAGATTCCACCCGCGCTTCCGCGAAGCGATCAGCCGGACCGCAATTTCACGTGTCAAGGCCGCCACCGTTCGATTCGCATACATCTCTTCGGCAATTTGATTCGGCAATGGCATACCGATCAGGCGCTGTGCCAGAGACAGACCCAGAAGCATCATGGTAGTGCATCGCAAGGATCGCGCGGTTTCTCGCGCTAAATTCCAATCGAACGGCTGAAGCTGAACCAGTTCTGCGATATCCACAATATTGCTCGCCTTGGCCCAGAAATCCTTGGCGCCATGCACGCACAAAATTGGGAGGCCGTCTTCCTGTCGAAACGTTTTCACGCTGTGTCCCGTGAGATTTACCGTTGCCAGTCGCGACGCCAGCGCCTCTAAGTCCAAGGGCTCCGGGAAATGCCGCATCGTCCGCTCGGTATGAATTTCCAGCAGGACTTGTGAATGCCTTCCCCTGTATGTGTATTCCCCAGGTGTCTGTGTTGTTGCAGGATTCTCGACCCGCGGCCAGGCAAAGCGTTGCTCGAAATCCATCCCTCGCAACACCTCATCCACAGCGGCAAGCTGCTTCTGCGTCACCACCACATCCAAATCGTAAAACTGCCGCAATGCCGCATCGCCATATGCCTGCGCGCCTAGCACCGGCCCCTTATATGCCACAGCCAGCACACCGCGCGATTCGAACGCCTTTAAAATCTTTACCAATTCCGCCCTTTGATACAGCGCTCGGACCGTATTCGCCCGGCAGCTCTTCTCCAGCCGCTCCATCCAAATCTGCGGCACCAACACCGGCACCCTCGACGCGATCTTGCTTAGATTCTCGTGAACGAGCGGCGTCACCGCGGACTCTTCCGTGAAATGTAGAATCGCCGCCCAATTCATATCCGGCCGCAGCAAACTCTCGATTCGCTCAATGTGCGCAAACGTCAGCCGCGTCCGCGCGCACTCCAGCACCAGACGTATCTCGCGGGGAATTTCTGGAAGCGCCTCGGCTACTGCGTTCGATAACATTGGAAAATATTAGAACAGGTTGGCGCAATCGAGCGCCGAATTACTCGCAAGGGCGAGCGGCAATCAACAGACTGGAGGGGCAGCCAGCGCCTCGCGCAACTTTGCCGCCAGCGCGCTGAGCGTAAAAGGCTTCTGCAGCAGCATCACTTCGGAATCGAGGATCCCATGATGAACGATGGCCTGATCCGTGTACCCCGACATATACACCACGCGAATACCGCGTCGCAGCGTCGAGATCTTAGATGCTAGCTCGCGCCCACTGATTCCGGGCATCACCACGTCGGTCATGATCAAATCAATCGCGCCGGCATATTCAGCGGCCGTCTTGATCGCTGCGCTACCGTCTTTGGCCACCAGAACGCGATACCCGCTCAACTCCAAATACTCCTTCGCCAGTTCGCGCACGCCTTGCTCGTCTTCCACCAACAGGATCGTTTCTGTGCCCTTCACAACCGGCTCAGGCTCGCTCTTTGGTTCCTTCGGCGCGGCAGGCTCTTCCACGCGCGGCAAGTAAACCTTGAAAGTAGTTCCCTTCCCCACTTCGCTGTACATCCACACATAACCGCCGCTCTGCTTCACAATTCCATAAACCGTCGCCAGGCCCAGACCGGTTCCCTTCCCTTTTTCCTTTGTCGTGAAAAACGGCTCGAAAATATGCGCCTGCGTTTCGGCATCCATGCCGCAACCGTTGTCCGTCACCGCCATCATCACGTAACTTCCTGGCGCGACCACCGCGGGTGTCCGCGCGTTACGATTGTCGAATTCAATGTTCGCCGTCTCGATCGTTAGCTTGCCACCCTTGGGCATCGCGTCGCGGGCGTTCACCGCCAAATTCAATATCACCTGCTCAATTTGACTGCGATCTGCTTTCACCGACCAGGGATTCGGCGTACTCACTGCGGCCAGCTCAATGTCCTCGCCAATCAGGCGGCGCAGAATTTTTTCCATGTCCGCCAGCACGCTGTTCACGTTCAATATCGACGGCGCCAGCATCTGTTTACGGCTGAAGGCCAATAGCTGTCGCGTTAGCGAAGTGGCTCGCTGTGAAGCTTCCTGAATCTGCTCTGCATTTCGCCGCAGCGGATCGCCGGGTTTCAGCCGATCCGTAAGGAGCTCCGCGTAGCCTTGAATCACCATCAGCAAATTATTGAAGTCGTGCGCGATGCCCCCCGCCAGACGTCCAACCGCCTCCATTTTTTGGGCCTGCCGCAGTTGCTCTTCTAAATTCTTGCGGTCAGTAACGTCAAGGGCCATACAAATCGCGCCACTCGAGTCAGCGTCTGATCCCCGTAGCGGCTCCGCGTGGCAAGCGTAAGATGCACCTCGCCATTGCAAATGGAACGTGGCTGGCTCGCCCTTCACTGCCCGGCGGTGTGAGGCAATCGGCAGGAAGCTCTCATCCGTGGTCTCGAAAAACTCCGCCATCGTCTTGCCGACAATTTCCTTGGCGCTCAGGCCAACGCGCGTCAGCCCCGCGCCGAGCGCGGAAGTAAACCGCAGGCTTGAATCCACTGTCCACAAAATGGCCGGCAGTTGCTCGACCAGCACCCGCAACCGCGCTTCGCTGGCGCGTAATGCCGTTTCGGCCCTTTTCCGCTCAATCGCAAGCGCAATCTGCCCCGCTGCCGACGACAAAAATTCCAGATCGGTCTCGTTGTACGCGTTGGGATCGTCATAGTGCTGCAGCACCAACACGCCAATCGTTTGCGATGGCGACCGCAGCGGCACACCCAGCCACGAAGGCGACGGCGTGCCCACCAACTCCACCTCGCCTCTTGCTACCAGCTTGTCGAAAACGTGCTGGGGGATCAGCATCGACTTGCCGGTGCGAAACACATACGCGGTGCAACTTTGCCCGACTTCCTGCGGGGGCGGCGCCACGTCGAATTGATCCGCAAAAAATGGAAAATGAAACAGCCCTGTCCGCGGTTCAAACAAAGCCACAAAACAATTTTCTGCGTACAGGACCTTTTTTAACGCTGTGTGGATCGACTGCAAAAGCTCGTCGAGATTGTCGGTCACATTCACGCTGTGAATGATCTCCAACGTAACCTGCCGTTGCAGATCGGCGCGCTTGCGGTCGGTAATATCCTGAATCGTTCCTTCGTAATACGTGATCGCGCCTTTTTCATCGCGAACCACGTGGGCGTTTTCGCTCACCCAGACTCTTTTTCGATCCTTGCGAATCAGCTCAAATTCGAAACCCTCAATGAAATCCTGCGTCTCCATCAACCGCTTGAATTCCTCGCGCCTCGACGGGTCCGCATACAACTGTGCATCAATATCCGTAACCGCCGCCCTCATCTCCGCCGGCGATTCGTATCCAAACATCTTCGCCAGCGCGGGATTGGCGTTCAGATACTTGCCATCGGGAGTACTTTGGAAAATTCCTTCTACAGCGTGATCGAAAAGCGTCTGCAAGCGTTGCTCCGCAGCGCGCTGAGCCCGTTCCGCGTTTTTTCGCTCGGTGATGTCCTCGTACATTCCAAACGTACCGATTTGCCGGCCGTGTACGATCAAAGGCACCCCGATAAGTTGTATATCCACGAGCCCGCCATCGCGGCGCCGCCGCCGCCCTGTTATGCGAACTGTCGCGCCTGCCACCACCCGCCGCGTCAAATCCTTCGCTTCCTCTTCCAGGCCCTGTGGCGCGATGAACTGGTCCAGATCGCGCCCAACAATTTCTCGCTGTGAATATTGAAAAAGTCGCTCGAAGGCTGGATTGCATTTTTGCACCCGGCCCTTGGAATCGAGCACCACCAAGGCCGTCGGATTATTTTCTGTCAGCGCGTTGAGGTAAGCATCATGCGCCGCGCCCAGTTCCTCGGTTCGACGCCTCGCCGTCAGATCCTGCGCCACAGCTAGGACACCTTCCTCGACACCAAATTTCACCGGGAAGGTCGTGATTTCAACTTCGAACTCCTCTCCGTTCTTTCGGCGATGAGTCCAAACTCCTTGAAATTGGACTCCGGCCTTCTTTTGGTGGAAAGACTTCTGAAATTTTACGACTTCACCGGCGGGGCGAATATCTGCCAGGTTCATCCCCACAAATTCTTCGCGTGTATACCCGTACTGATCGATCGCCGCCTGATTGACGTTCAGTATTTTTTGCGTTCGATGGTCGGAAATAAATGAGGGATGCGGGTTGGCGTCAAACAGAAATTGAAAATGGCTGTCGGTATTTTCCTCTGCTGGCGAGGGTTGGACGGTGCTGCTGCTAAAGTGGTAGCTGCCCTTTGGGACACCTATTTGGGCGGTGTCCGGCCGCGCTTCATCCGTCGTTGTTCGACCTGATTTGCCCATGGAAAGCGTTCGATGAATTCAAGGCGTGCTTCAACGCACCCCAATTGCACCTTGAACTGAACCCTCATCGATTCTGGAAGTCTGGCGGATAAGCGACAATGGTACCTTCGTACTAAGTTCCTAGAAAACAATGGGCTTAGCACTGAAGGCTTCCTCGTGTTTGGACGAGGTTCAACTGTGTAACGCAAGCTGGGTGGCTTGCAGACTGAAACAGGCGTTGGCTCCCACCGAAGCTCGGAGTTAATGCCTGCTTTACGCGATCTCTCGCCTAGAGCGGCAGCTATTATTTCTTCTTCGGTCTAGATTCCGGTGGGACCATGCCGTTGTTGCGGTAGTAGACCACTAGCTGCCCATAATGCTCGCCCATGTGCTCGGTGTATCCAATCCAGTCGGCCAGATGCTTCAGTGCAGCTTGATCGCCTTGCGATTTCAGAACGGACGCCCCTTCGTCGACTGATTTCTTCAAGAAGTCTACGATCTGCCCCTTGGTCTTGAACTCAGTCGCGGAAGGATCGTTTTCACCATTACCGACTTTTTTTCCCTCTAGCTGATTGACCAGTCCAAAATTTGATCCTGCAACGTGGCGGAGCACAGATGCAAACGTCCGTACCTGATCATTTGGGCGATAGTCGTATTTGTCCTCGGGAAAGTCCTCAGCCATGGCCACCAAGCGGCCGCCGATGTCATTCCAATTCACCGAAATTGCAGCGGCAGGGGTCCGCGGCGGTTCTTTCCCCGCGTTGTCTTGCGCTCGAATCGCAGCACCGACAATGAGAATCAACCCTACAAGCCCGATTCCGCTCAGCACTCGCTTCTTCATGAATATTCTCCTCGTGTTGGGAAGGTGACCACGCCCCTAGCGGCGCTAAGAGTACCGTCGCCCGTGCCAGCGTGTCTAGTTGCCCCGTTTCTTCACTGGCTCATGGTTTACAATCGTGTGCTCGTGTAACCGTTGTGGGCGGCGTATAGAGAAGATAACTACGACCAAATTGGGGAGGCGTTACGGCCTATTGGGAGACAGTCCGGCGGTTCAAAGAAGCGCTTAGTGCACATATTCTGAGTGCCTACCACCTGGAAGTCGTCGTTGTGGCCGAAATGCCGCCGCGTCTCGCCATGGGCGAGATCGCTTCGCCGATCTGTTTCGACCTGGCCAAAAAGCTGAAAAAAGCGCCGCGAGCCCTGGCGCAGGACATTGCCACGGCACTGCCTCCAGTCGAAGGCATAGCTCGCGTCGAAGTCGCGGGCGGCGGGTACCTCAATGCCTATCTGCACCGAAGCGCATTAGTTCGAGCGATGGCACGAAAACTCGAAGCCGAAACTTCAGAAACGAACAAACAGGAAAGATCTAAAGATTCCGCAAGGGCGACGAAGACAATCGTCGAGCATACGGCGATCAATCCGAATAAAGCTGCGCACATTGGTCATTTGCGAAATGCGGTGTTGGGAGATTCATTTGCGCGGATTCTGCGCTATGCGGGCGAGCGTGTAGAGGTACAGAACTACATCGACAACACCGGCGTCCAGGTGGCGGATGTGGTTCTCGGATTTTTGCATCTCGAGAAAAAGTCGGTGGAAGAGATTCGCGGGCTGAGCGTTCAGCCCAAATTCGACTATTTGTGCTGGGATCTATATGCGCGAGTAACGGTGTTCTTGGAAGAGGACAAAACCCGGCTGGCTCTGCGGGGTGAATTGCTGAAAAAGATGGAGGAAGGCGAAGGCCCGGAAGCGGAAGCAGCGGAAATTATTTCCACCGCGATTGTGCGAACGCATTTGCACACGATGGACAGGCTGGGAATTGACTACGACTTATTGGCGCGCGAAAGCGAAATCCTGCATTTGAAATTTTGGGATGCGGCTTTTGCGATGCTGAAGGAGCGCGAAGCGATCCGATTGGTAGAAAGCGGAAAGAATGCGGGCTGTTGGGTTATGCCGGTTGCGGGCGGGGATGGGGCGCGCCCGGCGCAGGAAGTGGCAGGGACCGCAGGTGTCGAAGCCATCGACGAGGACGCTAATTCCAAGGTGATCGTGCGGTCGAATGGGACGGTTACTTATGTTGGGAAGGATATCGCGTATCACCTGTGGAAGTTTGGTCTGCTGCACCGGGATTTTCACTATGCACCTTTCTATCGGCACCCGGACGGGCATGAAGCCTGGACCACCGCAATGAAAGATGGAGCGGCTCCCGGTCAGAAGATTCCCGAATTTGGCCACGCGCAAAAAGTCTACAACGTAGTGGACAAGCGGCAGGCGTATCCGCAGGAGGTAGTGGGGATGGGTATGCGGGCGGCGGGATACGACGACGCGGCGGCGAATATGCACCATTTGGCATATGACGTGGTGGGGTTGACGCCGCGGTGTGCGAAGGAGCTGGGATACGAGGTAGGCGCGGACGGCGCAAAGCGCGGGATGGTGGATATAAGCGGGCGGAAGGGGCAGGGGGTGAAGGCCGACGATCTAATGGACATTATGCTCGCCGCGGCGCGAAAGGAAGTTGACCAGAGGCACCCGGAGGCGCCGGAGGCCGAGCGCCTGCAGAATGCGCAACGCATTTCAGTCGGCGCGCTGCGCTATTTTCTATTGAAGTACACGCGCGGCACGGCTATTGCCTTTGATTTTCACGACGCGCTGAACTTTGAAGGTGAAACTGGGCCGTATTGTTTGTATGCGATCGTGAGGGCTCGCGGAATTTTCAGGAAGGAAGTTGAGGCCGCCGAGACGGCCGGGCGGCGTGACGCGGTAACCGGTTTAACGACCGAGGCGTTGCTGAAAAATTGCCGCGAGGATTTGGATAAATTGCTAGAGTCGCCGGCTGGTGACGATTTGTGGGAAGTGATTTTACGGGCGGCGACGCTGGAAATGGCGGTCGAGGCGTCGATCCAGGGGCAGGAACCGGCCTTCCTGGCTAAGTATTCGTTTCAGCTTGCTTCCGCCTTTAATCTCTTCTACCACAAGCATCGGATCATCACCGAAGAGAACGCTGTCCGCAAAAGCTTCCTCCTTCTACTTACCCAAATCGTTGAAAAGCAGCTGGTTACCTCATTGCGCATGCTCGGCATCGAAGCCCCCAACGAAATGTAAATTTGTCGCCGCGGCTAGCGTCTACGCACAGAAAGCTTACCAAGCTGACTGGCTGGAGAACTACTGCCTGGAGTGTACCGATTGCACAAATAAGAATGGGTATTAACACGGCGTTCGCAATTGCGAAATGCGCGGGCCAGGAAACTGGCGGCTGTACGTCACCGAACCGGATGCGACGCAGTCCAAGACTCAAAACGCTGCACTGCTTGGGGGCACACGCATGGAGACAAACAGCTTTCGGGAGGAGCTTACAGCGGGCGAAGCTGAGGAGCTGGTTGCGGCCACGCCGAGTAAGTGGACACGCAGGAAGCTGGAAATTGTGAGCGAGGCACAGCGCGAGAGCGCGAGCTATGGAGATGCATGTTTGCGATGCGATGATGACGGCGATGTGCTGGCGGTCTTTTGCAATTTTGGCGGCGCGATGCCGCTAAGTGCGACCGACGGATTACAGCGAGTGGCGACGTTTACGTACGATGCAGCGTGCAAGACGATTGTGTATCAGCGGCCGGGGATGCCGCCGCAACTACTCCGACTGATCGCGATGAGAAATGCGATTGGCTTCGTACGCGGGCGCGAAGGCTTGTCCCTGGCAAATTTTTTGAGCGAGTTTAGCGAGTATTTGGGCGCGGTTCGAAGCACTCGATTGCGCGCCCAGGTCGCCTAGACCGTTCAACCACGCAGAACCACCCGGCCCTACTCCCCCGCAAAAAAGCTCAGGAATCAGCTGGCAAGCACTATAGTGCACCGCTGCGCCGTGCAATATGCACTAAAGTGCATCAGAACGGCGGGCGCATGGCCCACTTGCCGGAATCCTTGTCCTTGTAAAATTCGCCGAAGGGGATGTTGTTGTACATGCTGGCGCCGAGATTTTTGGAGGCGACCTTCACGTCGAAAGTGCACTTGAAACCCTGGGCGGTGGGTGGGTCGCAGGCTTCCTTTTTGAAAAAAGTGATAGTGACGGGGTCGCTGACGGTTTCGCCAGGCGGGTGATTCATGGCGTCGAGCATGGCGTCCTTCATTTGCGATTCGGAGGGCTCGGAGTTGCCGCCCATACCGCAGCCGGTGAGGGCGAGTGACGCGGTGACAGCTGACGTCGCTAAAAGGGCGAAGGCAAGGATAGCGGGGCTGAGATTTCTTGTGGAGATGCGCATGATTAAGCTCCGGTAGTTGAGTTTGATTTTGGCGTGGCGATGCAGAGCCGGAAACGGGGCGAATTCCCAGGATGAGTGCGCGGGAGTCTAGTGCATGCAACCCGATGGCGCAACGAGGATTTTCCAGGTGCGCGACTTTAAAAAACCCAGCGGATCGTCCAGAAGCGGAGAACTAATAAAAAGGTATTGGCGATTATCAACGCAATGCGCGAGCGGCCCCGCGCATAGAACGAACCTACCAAGCCTAAAAATACCAGCAAAAGGCCGTTTCCACTTGAGTGGACCCAAGGCGAGACATAAGCGGAGAAGCGGCGATGCATTGGATTGAGCGCGAGCCAATATATTTGGTTCATTTCAAACAGAAAAACTGGAAGCGAGATAGTCGCATAGATGGTTGTTATGAGTGCTACCCAGGCTCGCCAGGGGCAGATGGAGCGCCAGTCTTTTATGAGGAAGAACCAACCCAATGCCAGAGCAAGGGCTGCAAGTGAAAGAAACAATCTCTTGAGAGCGTGGTTAGGGTGGGCGCTCACCGTGATCAGGCAGACCACGATGACGGAAAAAGAGAGAAAAGCGAGAAGAAACGCGGGTCGAACTTGAAGTAGTTTGTCTGGCTGAGTCACGCCGGCGTGGGTGTCGTTCATAGTTGATGCTAACTGGAAGGTAATCCGCGCGCCGGGCGAGCGCAAGGTTTTTCGAGCGCTGGGCGGGCGGCGAAAAGATTACGCGCCGGCGGACAGTTAATTTAGCGGATCAAAAGAAGACTGCAGGTGAGACCTTGAACCGTTCGCTCAAGTCTCTAACGTGTTGCATGGTGAATTGTCGTTTGCCGTGGAGGACTTCCGAAACAATACTGTCGGTCCCGAATATCGGTACCAGATCCCGCTGACGAAGGTTGTGAGCGGTCATCAATTCGGTAAGTACCTGAATTGGAGTCGATGGAGCGACGGGGTGGTGTTGCTCTTCGTATTGCTCAATCAAAAGTGTCAAAAGCTCCGCAGCAATTTTTTCTCCGGCATTCAAGTGTTTTTTGCGGTCAACAGACAGAAGCGCCTCGGTGTACACGTCGAGTTGCGCGTCAGAAGTGATGGGTTTGAATCCCCTTACAGAATATTTCTTAAGTGCACCGGCAATCATTTTTCCACCTTCCTCGATCGTATTCCGCGTGGGACAGAATGAAACGAACGTAAACTCGCTTGGGCCTGTAAAAGATTAGGGCAATCAAACGGCTACGGTTATTCGCGATATCGAAGACGACGCAATCGCCGATACGATCCGCGTTCGGCCAAGTCGCTTTGACTTCCTCCCAGTTTCGCCAGTATGCATCTTTAGCTACTTGGTACCAGGCAGACAGCGAAGCAGCCCACTCGGGATGGGCTTTGGAGGCTTCGCGGATGCGCTTTCGGCTTATTACGTGGATTTGACGAGTTTCGCAAATTGCGAAACTTTTGTCAAGGCGACCGAGACGTAGCTCGATTCATACGTAGGGTGTGCGGGTTCGATGAGTTGAGCGCAAACGCGTGTGGGGAACCACAGAAGAGGGTCGCCACGCAAGGGCGTGCGTGTGGGCGAGCTAGGCAGCCGGGCGGAACGGCAGAAGCAAAGGCAGAAGCGTTGCGCGACCGCGCTTCGTGACCGTGGAGATTGATAGGTTGGACCCACATGCCAGAACAGCATGTGGGGCACCCAGAACCCGCGGACACTTCTAAGGCAACACCAACAACGATTGATTCGCGCGGTTTCCTCGTCCACGCGCAAAGGCGGCGTGTGGGGCACCCGCAGAATAACCGGGCGCCTGGAAGATGTGGACTGGACCGGAGAGAATGTTAGGCCAGCAACTACGAAACCTTGCTTAGGTTATTTGGGGGTGGAGTTTTTGGAGTCGAGTTGGGAGAGGTGCATGGCGAAGTCGACCAACGAGCGGACGGCGATGCCGGTGGGGCCTTTGGCAGACCAGGGCTTGTTGTCGTCGTACCAGGCAGTGCCGGCGATGTCGAGATGAATCCAGGGTGTCTCTTCAGCGAATTCCTTGATGAACCAAGCGGCGGTGATGGCGCCGCCGCCCTTTCCTGAACCGGTGTTGCGAATGTCGGCGATGCCGGACTTGATCATTTCCTGATAATCGTCGTCCATGGGCATGGGCCACATTTTTTCGCCGGCGGCTTTGGCGGAGTCGAGGAATTTGTCGAGATATTCGCGGGGAGTGCCGAAGGCCCCGACGTGGACGGAAGCGAGAGCGACGACGATGGCTCCGGTGAGAGTGGCGGCGTCGATGAGATGTGTGGCGCCGAGTTTTTTGGCGTAGTGAATACCGTCGGCGAGGATGAGGCGGCCTTCGGCGTCGGTATTGATGATTTCGATGGTCTTGCCGGACATGGCGACCTGAACGTCGCCGGGTTTTTGGGCTTTGCCGCCGGGCATATTTTCGGTGGCGGGAACGACGGCGATGACTTTATTGGCGGGCTTGAGTTTGGCGAGGGCGCGCATGACGCCGATCATGGTGGCGCCGCCGCCCATGTCGTACTTCATTTTTTCCATGCCTTCGGCAGGCTTAATGGAGATGCCGCCGGTATCGAAGGTAACGGCTTTGCCGACGAGGCCGAGGACGGGGGCGCCTTCACGCGGAGGAGTGGCGGGCGTGTAGGTGATGACGATGACGCGGGGCGGCTCAACCGAGCCCTGAGCGACGCCGAGGAGTGCGCCCATTTTGAGGCTTTCGATTTTTTTCTCGTCGAGAATTTCGACAGCGAGGCCTGCTTCGCGAGCCATAGCGAGGGCGCGGTCGGCGAGGACGGTGGGAGTGAGTTTATTGGAAGGCTCGTTGATGAGGGCGCGGGCGAAATTTTGGGATTCGCCGAGGAGGATGCCGCGGTCGAGAGCGGCGGTTAGGTCTTCGCGGGTATCGGAGTGAGCGGGAGCAAAGCCGACGAGGCCGACGGAGTCGATATTTTTGGAGGGGTCCTTTTTGGAGCGGTAGGTGTCGGATTCGAAATTGGCGATGAGCAGGCCTTCGGCGACGGCCTGGAGCTGCGCTGGCCCGTTATCACTTTCACGAGCGAGGAAGACGAAGTTTTTCACGCCGCGGGCTTTGAGGTAGCGGAGAGCGGAGCCGGCAACGCGGCGCAGATCGGCGAGAGAGGTTTTGTCGCGTTTGCCGGCGCCGACGAGGAGCAGGCGCTGAGCGGCGATGCCTTCGGGATAATGCAGGAGGACCATTTCGAGAGCTTTGCCGGTGATTTCGCCGGATTTGGCGAGCGGGCCGATTTTGCCTTTGGTGAGCTGGTCGAGATTGGAGAGGACGCCGGAGATGCGGTCATCGCCGTCGAAAATGTAGGTGACGAGCGCGTCGGTGGAGATGGCTTCGGGCTTTTCGTTGCGGATTTTAATTTCCATGATTCCCTTTCGTGGTCGTTTTTATGGCGTGCGTCTTGTGTGAAATTCTATTTTAGCGCTTGCGGGAGCGGGCCATGGCTTCTTTGGCTTCGCGGCGTGCTTCCTGATCGCGCTCCGACTGGCGTTTATCGTGAAACTTTTTGCCCTGGCCGAGGGCCAGCTCGCATTTGGCGCGATTGCCGCGGAAATAAATCTTCAGCGGGACCAGGGTGAGGCCGCGCTGCTGGGCTCGGCCTGCCAGTTTATCAAGCTCGCGGCGGTGGAGGAGAAGCTTGCGAGGGCGCATGGGATTGTGATTCCAAACGCCGCCGGCGCGGTATTCGGGAATGTGGGCGTTCATGAGCCAGAGTTCGCCGGCGCGAGGCTCGGCGTAGGCCTCGCGGAGGGTGGCCTTGCCTTCGCGGAGGGTTTTGACTTCGGTGCCGACCAGAACGATGCCGGCTTCGACTTTGTCGAGGAGGATGTAGTTGTAAGAGGCGGAGCGATTCTGGGCGACGATGCGGACGCCGTCCTTATCGCTGGAGTGCTTGGACTTGGGCTTGTTTGTATTTGGCCGCTGAGACACGATCGGATATGATATCGGGCGCCGACAATTGGGAGCAAGTTGCGTGGACGACTTGTTTCTGTGAGTAGTGGATTTGGGCCGGATTTAAGGCGATTGTTGGCGAGCGCCCTTCCCTCCCCCTGGGCGTTCTTCTGCAAGGCGGACAGCCGTAATTCGCAGTATTCGCTAGAAAAAGCCGAAGAGAAGGTCATTTCCGCTTAGGTAACAGATTGAGAGCGTAAAGTGGCGAAAGATGGGCGACAGGATGCATTCTTGGTGCATCCTACCCTCGGTACTAGAGCGGTCAAAAGTCAAAATTGGTAAAAAATACCAATAGAATCAGAGGATTTGATATGCGGCGGCCTGTGATTTTGTGTGCGGTTGCGGGAATGGCACTGCTGACGGCAGGCTGCCCCAAGCCCCAAGCGAATAGCGATTATCACGCTGGGAAGAAGGCTGAGGCGGTGCAGGACTGGGACACCGCGCTGGTCGACTATCAGCGGGCCCTCCGAAGCGATCCCGAGAATATTGAATATAAGGTTAACGTGTCGCATATCCGCTTTGTGGATGGGCAGTTCCACGTGGACCAAGGCAAGAAACTCCTAGCTAAGGGGGATATGCAGGGGGCGCTGTCAGAATTTGAAAAGGGCGCAGCGATTGATCCGTCGAATGAATCGGCGCAGCAGTTGACCCAGAACACGATGAAGATGCTCGCGGAAAAGAGCGCAGCGGAAGCGCCGAAGATTCCGGTGTCACCTGAAGAGGCAGAGGTGATTGGCGGGCCGCCGGAGTTGAAGCCGCTATCGCGCGAACCGATCAATTTGAAGATGACCAATGACGCGAAGATTATTTACGAGACGATCGGGAAGCTGGCGGGATTGAGCGTTATTTTTGATCCGGATTTTACTTCGCGAAGGATTACTGCGGATTTGCCCAACGTAACGCTGGAGCAGGCGTTGGATGCGGTGTCACTTGAGAGCAAAGCTTTCTGGAAGCCGGTGACGGGCAACATTATTTTCATTGCGCCAGACCAGCCGCAGAAACGTAAAGATATAGAGGATGAGGTGGTGCGGACGTTTTATCTGCATAACACGCTGACTCCACAGGATTTGACGGAAATTGTGACGGGATTGCGGCAGTTGCTGGATTTGAAGCGGTTACAGCAAGTGAATTCGCAGAACGCGATTGTGGTGCGCGATACGCCGGACAAGATTTTGTTGGCGAGCAAGATTATTCGAGACATCGATAAGGCGAAGCCGGAAGTGCTGCTGCATGTGCAGGTGTTGCAGACGCGGTTGGATCGACTGCGGGATTTGGGAATTTTGCCGGGCCAGACGGCTTCGTTGGCGTTTACTCCGCGCACCGCACTCCAGCCAAGTTCGACGACAAGTACAACTACAGGCACCGGTACTACCGACACGGGGACCACCGGGACAGGTACCACGACAGGAACGCCTGGAACGTCAGTAGCGTTGAACAATTTGCGGCATTTGGGAACAGCGGATTACAGCTTGACGTTGCCTGGCGCGCAGGCGAATGCGGTGCTGACGGATTCGTCGACGCGGATCATTCAGGATCCGGAGATTCGCATTTCGGACGGTGAGCAGGCCAAGTTGAGAATCGGCGACCGCGTGCCAATCGCCACGGGCAGCTTCCAAGCTGGTGTGGGCGTGGGCGCGACGGCAGGAACGGGGTTGATCAATCCCCTGGTGAACACACAATTCCAGTATTTGGACGTCGGCGTGAATATCGACGTGACGCCGCGCGTACATCCGGAAGGCGACGTGAGTTTGAAGTTGATTGTGGATGTGTCGTCGGTGACGGGCGAGCAGAACATCGGCGGGATTCAGCAGCCGGTGATCAGCCAGAGGAAGATCGAGCACGAAGTGCGGTTGAAGGAAGGCGAGGCGAATGTTCTGGGCGGGTTGATCGACCGCACGGAGAGCAAGACGCTGAATGGTTGGCCGGGCCTCGCAAAGATTCCGTTCTTCCGCTATTTCTTCTCGGAAGATACCAAGGAAATTACGGACGACGAAGTAATGATCATGATTACGCCGCACATTATCCGGCTGCCCGCGATTACGGCGGAGAATTTGAAGTCATACGCGGCGGGCACGGATACGAATGTGCGGGTTTATCGCGACGAGAGCCCGAACACGGTAGCGCTCGACGGAAGTACTGCGCCGCCTTCTCCAGGTGCACAGGCCGCGTCTGAGACTACGCCTCCGCCGCCGGGAACCCCGCGCAGCGCAGTGCAGCTGCATTTCAATCCTGCCAACGTGACGTTAAAACCGGGAGATACGGCGACGATTGGGCTACAGGTGGAAAACGCGGCGGATTTATTCTCTATTCCGTTGATGCTGCAGTACAACCCGGCAGTGATCCAGGTGGAAGAAGCGCGCAACGGCGGGTTCCTGGCAGGCAGCACGAACCAGGACATTGCGATTGTGCAGCGCGTCGATCAAGACCACGGGCAGGTAATTGTGTCGGCGTCGAGGCAGCCGAACACGCCGGGAATTAATGGTACGGGGACGCTATTGGGCTTTGTGGTGAAGGGCGTCGCGCCAGGAGATGCGCACTTGCAGATCGTGCAGGTAAATGCGAAGGATTCGCAGCAGAAGCCGATCCCGATGATTTCGGGAGAGGCGAATATTCACGTGCAGTAGATTAGATCGACAGGCAGATTTTGAAGGGTGACGCCCGCCGTTAGCGCCCCTTGGGCTAAAAAACAATTCCGTCGTGATGCTTTCCCATCCGCTTAAGAGTAGATCTCCCAAGAAAACGGATAAAAAGGTCCGGTTGGGCCGGAGTGTATACTAGTGATGTAAGAATGGAATGGGCTTACAACGCGGTGGCTACGGGCTACATCTTGATAGTTAAAGCCTCATGGAACGGAACGAGATGAACACGACTGTGAGGGGAGACGGGCGCAGACGCGCGACGGCGGCGGGAATGACGCTGCTGGAGCTGGTGATCGCGTGCGCGATCCTGATTATTTTGTCGACGGCGGCGATGCCGGTGACGCGGTTTGCGCTGCAACGACGGCAGGAAGCCGAGCTGCGGTACGACTTGCGCGAGATGCGCGACGCGATTGACCGTTATAAGGACGCAGCAGACAAGAATTTGATACAGGTGAAGGCTGGGACGGAAGGCTACCCGCCGGATTTGGACACGCTGGTGAAGGGCGTGCAGTTGGCGGGATCGCCAGACCGGCACGTTCGATTTTTGCGGGCGATTCCAGTGGATCCGGTCACTGGCAAGCCAGATTGGCAGTTGAGCTCGGTGCAGGATGAGTCGGATTCGGGATCGTGGGGCGGGCAGGATGTGTTTGACGTGCATTCGCAATCGCACGGCACCGCGCTCGACGGAAGCAAGTATTCAGATTGGTAGCTTAGAGTTTGGACGGCAGATGATTCCCTACTCGAGACGAAAAGACGGCGGTTTCACAATTATCGAACTGATGATCGTGATCACGATCATCATGATTCTGATGACGATTGCGGCGGGGAGATACGAGCAGTCGGTCCTTCGCGCCAAGGAGGCCGCGCTGCACCAGGATTTATTTGTGATGCGGCAGGCGATACAGAATTACACGCTGGATAAAAATGCGGCGCCGCAAAGCCTCGACGATTTGGTGAACGCGAAGTACATGCGGGAGGTTCCGACGGACCCGATGACGCGCGAGAAGGATTGGGATACGGAGACGTCGGATTTGGTGCTCTCGACGGATCAGACCACGACGGGAATTTCGGATGTGCATTCAAGGTCAGGGAAGAGTTCCCCGTTCGAAAATACGCCATATAACACATGGTGATTGATTAGATAGAATCAGTTCAGGGGATCAGGAGATTGCTTGAGACATCGCCTCGATCGCCTCTTCAGTGACTTCCGATACGCCTTCCGTAATCTCGCCAAAGACCACCAATTTTCGCTGGTGGCAATCTTCACATTGGCTCTGGGAATAGGCGCCTGCACCCTCGTCTTCAGTATCGTCTATAACACTTTCTTCCACGCGCTCCCGTATAAGGACTTCGGGCGATCTGTAGTTATCAGCATGCAAAATTCTGGCGTAGTCGGTGAAGGAAAAGTCCGGAGCTCTCTTTCCCTTCCAGAAATGCGCGTCTTGCGGGAACAGAATCACGTATTCGAAGAAACGATGACTTACGCACGATTCCGTCCTCAACATAAGGACGGCAAATCGGTCAGTTTTTTTCCTTGGGGTGCCCGGGTTAGCGGGAATGCATTTGAATATCTCGGAGTTTCACCGCTAGTAGGGCGGGGGATAACTGAAGAGGACGAGCTGCCCGGAGCCTCTCCGGTACTCGTAATGAGTTACCGATTTTGGCAGGCTGAATTCGGTGGCGATCCCAAAATTCTCGGCAGAAGGTTCGTCCTGAACGGCAAACCGACGATGCTGGTCGGAATCATGCCCGAAGGATTTAATGCCTTCGAAGCAAGTTTTTGGATGCCTGTCGATCAAGATGACTCTCGACGAAGCGCTGTCCTTATGGGCCGGCTCAAACGCGGAGTCTCAGTGAAAACCGCAACAGCGGATCTCGATGCGATTGCACACCGATCGCATCAGCTCGATGTGGAAACGTTCTCTACGGTGGGCTTTGCTTCACGGGGTGATTTCACGATCCTGGCAGAGTCGGTGCTCGACAGACTTCTGGGTCGCTTTAAGGAGACAATTTATATTTTGCTGGCCTCTGTTTTGTTGGTCCTTTTCATCGCGTGCAGTAACGTCGCGAACTTGCTCTTGGCACGAGGCACATATCGCGAGAGTAAGATGGCAATGAGGGTGGCGCTAGGCGCTAGCCGAGGCGACTTGATGCGGCAATTGCTGGCGGAAGGCGTTGTGCTGTCAATGGCTGCCGCTGGGGCCGGCGGTTTCGCTGCCTATTTCGGGCTCCACGTGGTAATGAGATTGGCGCCCGCTGGATTGATACCCGAAGAGGCTTTGAAGCGACTAAACGGTCCGGTTTTTCTGACTGCCTTGGGGTTGGCCATCCTGACGACCGTGGTGTGCAGCCTAGCGCCTGCGATGCGAGTGCTGCGACGCAATTCGCAGCCACAGCGAACGATCAGCGGCAAAGTGGCAGGACGGACAGTCCGGCAGGGCAAGCTTCGAGGGGCCCTCGTCGTTGCCGAAGTAGCGCTTTCGATGGCCCTATTGATGGGTGCGGGACTCTTGATGCGGAGGTTCTTGGCTCTTACGAGAGTCGATTTTGGATTTGATCCCGAGAATATTCCGTATTTTGTCCTGAATTTGCCGCCCTCCTATAACACCAATCTCCCGGGGTCGAGGGAGAGGAAAAATGCGCTGACGCGAGAGCTATTAGAGCGGATGCAGGCGCTGCCAGGAGTGAGCTCCGTGGCTGAATTTGATCAGCCGCCGCCACTCGAGTATGAGACCAGTGACATAACACTTCCCGGAAGGCCCCATCGAGAGGTGTGGGAAACCCGGTACGAGATGTGCAGTGAGGGCTACTTCCAGACGCTCGGGTTACCCCTGCTGCGCGGCAGATTTTTCTCGAGAGACGACGTGGATGGAGGTCGGTACGTGATGGTCGTAAATGAAGCTTTTGTTAGCCGGTATTTCCCCGGCCAGGATCCGCTCGGCCAGAAAGTAGAACTCAATCAATTCGACTTGCCTTTTTTGGAGGCTCAGCGCGGCGCGTATTTTGAAATTACCGGGATTGTGCGCGACTTCAAGACGCGCGATTACGGAAAAGCATCCTGGGAAAATTTCCCGGAGGTTTTCGTGCCGTATAGCGTCGCGGGATTTAACTGGCGGGCATTCATGGCGAGGACCAGCGTGGGGGGAAAGCCGGTATTGGGAAATATTCATCCGATGTTGAAGGCGCTCGATCCGAGCCTACGAATCGATAGGACTGGGACGCTTGAGGGCTCACTGCAAGAGTTTTATCGTGGACCGCGATTTGAGTTGACAACTTTTGGTGCATTCTCGGGCATGGGACTGTTGCTGGTGATCATTGGAATATTTAGTGTGATGGCCTACAACGTCGCAATGCGGACCCAGGAGATCGGCATCCGTGTGACGTTGGGAGCACAGAGGAAAAATATTTTGGAGCTGGTGATGGGCGAATGCCTTTATTTGATCGGTGGAGGTATTTTGATTGGACTGGGTCTCAGTTATACCTTGACAAGGCTGCTGGCGAGCCAGATTTCGGCCGTATCGCCCATCGATTCTGGGGCTTTTATGCAAACTTTTGCCATGGTTGCGGGGCTCGTTTTGGCGGCGGGCCTGATAGCGTGCGTCGTTCCGATGCGTAAGGCCATGTCCGTGGATCCCCTTGTGGCGTTACGGTATGAGTAGGGATGCATGCGGCGACTAGAAATTTAAACTAGAAGGGCTCAGATGCCAGTCGCGAAAAAAAACTCAATTTCCGGTATCGAGTGGGCGAGTGGTGAGAAGGCGGCTGCGCTGCTCGACGCCAGAGCCCGACGTGTACTCAAGATTTCCGGCGAAGAGTTTATCTCTCAGTGGAAGGCAGGCAAATTTAGAGACCTTGATTCAGATGACTGCCCTGGGATTATCGAGCTTGCGATTCTGGCGCCTAAGAGGGCCGTTGAACGGCGCTTCAGAAAGTGTTATTCAGTGGATTGACAGGAGCTTGGCGAGGATTTTATTCCTTGCTCACGCGCTGGACTCGGAGGGCGGCGGTTAGCTAAGCCGCCCTTTTTTTTCCCGCCACCACTTAGCAAACCTCTAAAACTGCAAGCAAAACTGGGTCGACTGGACTCGATCGACGGGCCCTTGGTGTGTTCCTGAACGTAAGTAACTGATTCGAAGCAGGGGCGGAGGGGTGTCGCGGGAGGGAGGGGGTAATGGTACGCTGAGGGAAATCCACCATAGGAGCGGTGTTAGCAGTGTTTTCGAAGGTGGTATGGGAAGCGCGAGGGCACGAATTGGCTGATTTAGGAGCACCGGATCAGGCAGGGGCGAAGAAGCGCCGAAGCACGCGAATTGTGCAGGCGATCCCGATAAGTGTGTCCGGAACGGACGCGCTGGGGCAGCCATTTAAAGAGCGCACGTCGACAGTGATGGTGAACTGCCACGGGTGTAAGTACCAGTCGAAGCACTACGTGCCGAAGCATTCGCTGGTGGTGCTGGAGATACCGAGGTCGGACGCGTCGACACCGCATATTGTGAGTGCGCGGGTGATTTGGGTGCAGCGGCCGAGGACGCTGCGAGAGCTATTTCAGATTGGTGTGGAGTTCGATGCCTCGGGGAATTTGTGGGGGATCGCGTTTCCGCCGGAGGATTGGGGGGTTGAGCCGGCGAAGCAAAGCGGCGGGTCAGGCGGGCCTCAGAACGCGCCACCACCGGTGCAAGCAGGGGCCAGAGAAACGCGGTTGGAGGTAGTGTCTCCGCCGACGGCCAGTCCGTCAGGAAATGCAGGGCCGGCGCCTTTGGCGACGCCGGGTGGGACGCGCGACGCGTCGGCGTACATGCCCTTCTCGGGGCGACCATATATAGCGGACGCGTCGTCATCGACTGGAAAGGGCTTTACGGGCGCCAGCTCGATAGAGCAGCGCGGAAAATCGGTAATTCCCCTCCCTGTAGCGCCGGATGGGCCGAGGAAAACCGCAGAGAACAGCGAATCGGGAAATAAATCGGGCGATAGTGCGTCTGGTGCGGCAGGCGGGGCGACCAGAAGCGGCGCCAGTGAATCGCATGCTTATATGGCGGAGGATTTGAAAGGGTCGCAGGGCGGCCCACAAGGCGCGGGCGGGCGAGAAGGTGCGCGTGAGGGTGAGGCGGCGCCGGCGCGGCCGCTCGGACAGCATACGCCGCCGGTGGTTGTGCCAGGTGAAGTGGCGAAGGAGATTGACCGACTGGTGTCGGAAGCGCGGTACAGCTTGCATCAAGTGGCGCGGCACGAGGGGCGCGCCGCGGTAATTGAGGAGATGGAAGCGACGCGCGCGAAGGTCGACGCGCATTTGAAGGAGGCAGTTGAGCAGGCGCTGGCTAGCTCGGTGTCACGCGTGAGCGAGCAAGCGCTGCAAATGGTGATACAGGACTCGGCATTTAAGGCGGCGGCGATCATTCAGGATGTGCGCACCGCGACGCAGAATACCGCGGCGGAGCTCGAAGCGCAGTTGAAGCAGTCGCTGCAGGCGGCAATGGAAGAGTCGGCGACGCGGGCTGCCGAGCAGGCCGTGGCGCAAGCGACTGAAAAGCGGATTACGCAAGAGTTTCACCGAAATGTGGAGTCGGCGCTGAGCGATTTGCTGGGGAGCCGGCCCGAGTTGCCGGAAGCGCTGGTGAGCGACGATGCGGCGAGGGCGCGGGCGGAGCAGATACGGAAGGATATCGAGGAAGCAGGCGAGCGGGCGCGAGTGGAGCAGCAAGCGGCGCTCGAGCGAGTATCGCGCGAGGCCGGGGAACGATTGCAGAGCGAGGTGCAGTCGGCGCTCGGAGAGGCATCGCGGGCGCTGAGCGAGCAGGTGGCGCAGGCATCGCAGGCGGCGGCGAAGGAAGCGGCGAGCGCGGTAGAGCAGTCGGTGCAGAGCTCGCTGGAGGAAGCGTCGGCGAAGGCGCGCGAGGCTGCGGAGGCGATTCGCAGCGGAGCTGCGCAGGATCAAGCGCGTGCTGCGGAGCAGCAGGCGCAATTCCAGCAAGCAGCCGAAGAGGCTGCGCGGCAGGCTCGGCAAGCTGCGGAGTTAGCGGCGAGCCAGACGAGGCAGGCCGCCGAAGCGGCGCTGGATCAGACCAGGAAGGCGGCGGACGCGGCTGCGGAGCAGACGCGGCAAGCTTCCGAGGCGGCGCTAGCCGATACGCGACGGCAGATTGAAGAGATGGGCTCGGCGCGGGCGGCGGAGCTGGCGCGCGAGGCGGACCGGCTGGTGTCAGAACGCGCGGCGCATTTGGAACCAGCGCTGCAGGAATCGGCGCAGAGGATTTTTTCGAGGCTATCGAACGAAGCTCAGCAACAGCTTGCGCCGCATGTGGAGAGCGCGCAGCGGCTGGCGGAGAGCCTGGCGCAATTGCGCGCTGAGACCGAGCAAGCGCAGCAGGCGCTGGAACAGCGGCTGCGAGAAACGGCCGAGTCGACGCTGCAAAATTCGGGCGAGACGATGCGGCGGCTGGCAAACGAGCTGACCGCGGCGCGCGAGCAGGCTGAGGCGGCGCAACGTTCACTGCAGCAGAGCTTGCAGGAAGCTACCGAAGGAGCCATGCGCGGGGCGCATGAGCGATTCGCGCGGCAGAACGAGGAGTATTCGGCGAAGTTGGACGCAACACTGCGGGCGACGGTTGAGAAAGCGGAGGAGCAATGGACGGAAAGGTCAACCGCGGCGCAGCACAGCACGTTTGAAGCGCTGCTGAAGGCGTCAGATTGGTATTCGAAGAAGGCGCAGACACAGATGCAGGCGTCACTTGAGAAGGCGGTTGAAAATTCGGGGGAAGCGATCAATCAGAAGGCCGCGGAAGCGTCGCGAAAGGCCGCGTCGGAGCTGGATCATTACAGCCGGAGTTATGTACAGCACGCGCAGAAGCAGATTGATGAGGCGGCGGGAGAGATTGCGGCGAGGCAGCAGAAGGGATTGAGGGATGTGGCGGAGGCGTCGACGGCGGCGCTGCGGGAAGATTCGCACCGGATGGCCAGCAATGTGTTGAGTGAGATGCAGGACGCGGCGAGCGAATCGAAGCGGCAGATTATGCTGGAGCTGTCCAAGTCGAGCGAGGCGTCGCTGGCGCAGTTTCAGGATGCGCTGGACAAGAATGTGGCGAGGGGCCTGCAGAATGCGGGAGGTACGCTGGAGGCGCAGCTCGCGCCGTTGATGGAGGCGTGGAAGGCGACGCGGGAGGAAGAGCAGAAAGCGTGGATGGAGCAGCTGAAGGGCACGTCGGACGATTCGATTGAGGCGTACAAGGCGCGGCTGGAGAATGCGTCGAATTCGTGGCTGTTGGCGTCCGCGACCAGTTTGGGGCGGCATTCGCAGGCGGTGATTGATGCGCTGGCGGCGACGGCGGAGCAGAGGTTGAGAGATACCTGCGCGCAGATATTAGGGAATATGGGCGATGCGATACGGCAGAGGTTGATGGGGCTGTCGACGGATTTGGCGCCGGGGACGGGAACGGGAGTTACGGGGACGGAGAAGAAGGAAGAGGAAAAGAAGGATTAGAAGAGCTGCAGGAACGCCCACCTCACGGAAGTTTTGAACGACTCGCCTGACGGATTCGCCTGGAAGGAAATTCGAAGAAAAGCCTGAAAAACTGCACACGTGTGTGTCCTCGCACCGCGATCATCCAATCCTGCGTGCGTCGTTGGATATAATGCGGGGATGGCGAACAGGGCGTACGCGAACATATGGTGTTTGGACTTTAGTGAGGAAACGCTGCTGGAGAGGCTGTCGGAATTTATAGGGACGGTTCCCTTCTCAGCAACGCGGCCTGGATTCAACGGGCTGACGGTCAGAGCGGTAGCGCCGGGTGAGACTCCGCTGCTGGATCCGGATTTGAGGTCAACTCCGGCGGATGTGGTGGAAGCGATTGAGCTGGTGAAAGAGCATCTTCATGCGGACTCCGCATATGAGCTGAGCGCGTTTTGGGATTTGTTCGACTTCGATACCAGGCAAAAGGCGTGGCATTTACTTCCTGAGCCGCTGCTGGTGAAGTGCAACGGGCCGGAATATGACGACGGAATTGCGGTGCAGGAGGGCCATTTCCAAGTCGACTTTGGGTTGGAGCATCTTTTTACTGGCCATGCGGGGCTGTTAGGGTTTGAGGATGAGGCGCTGGGCGAGCCGCAGAACGAGGAGGAAGCGTCCTTTTTGGAGTTCATGAGCCAGCCGGGAAATTTGAGGGCGTATCACGAGAGGACCGCGGAAAATATCAGGAAGTTATTCGACTGGATGGACCGGGTGGAGAAAGCGATGCCGGTGGACAAGGTTTTGTTGTGGTCGGAGGGAGAGGAGAAGTTGCAGGAGAGGATGGAGGATATTTTGGCGGTGTTGTGAAAAGGACGTTTGGCGGGGATACAATGGGTAGGTGGGTTGGGGCCGGAAGTCCGGGTGGCGTGAAATTCCTACTGGAAAATGAAGAATATGCGGCGAATAGAAAGAATTGCGCTCGGTCTGATAATTGCGACATTTCTGGGAGCGTGCGGGGGTTCGCCTGCGTCTAAACCGGAGGCGCCTGCGGGTCAGCCATCGAAGCCGGCGGCCCAGGCTCCAACGGGAACGACTCCCGGAGCGGCTCCGGCAACGCCAGCGCAGCCGGCGATACCGGACGATATTCAGGACGCGGCCACGGCGGCGTTGGGCGCGGACACGGAAGTCTTGGTCTATGGCGACCTGGCACTGACCGGCAAACAGGAAATTCTGGCGATCAACCGGGTGAAGGGCGGGAAGGACGCAAAGATTCCCGGGAACATGGTTACGCGGGTCGCTGTTTTAGAAAAAGGCGGAAATGGATGGAAGCAGGTATTTTTGTTAGACGGGCATATGAAGAACGAGAAGGGATTTTTGCTGGGGACGCCGATTGCGGCGGTGCCGAGTTGGCGTTTGCAGTATGAGCAGCATGCGGACAAAGGATTGATACTTTATTTCACGCCGCTGGCGCAGCCCGCAGGCGGATACGTGACCACGATCGGGGTTCGGTGGAACCCGAAGGTGCATCGTTATCAGGCGCTGGACCGGAATTACGAGAACTTCCTAGGCGAAACGCCCTCGCTGGGTACGTCGTAATCCATTTTGTTTCGTCGAAGGTAAGAAGAGCGAAGGTGAAGTGCGTATATGGCAGCTGCTGAACAGACAATCCAAGGCGTGAAGCCGGCGAAGAAGCGCGGCGCAGGCTGGAAGCAGCTCTCGCGCCTGATGCCCTATTTAATGAATTACAAGGGCGGGATGACGATTGGCCTAATCACCTTGGTGCTGATGGGCCTGGTTGGAAATTTGATTCCGATCATCATGGGCGTGATTTTCGACTGCATCGGAAACGAGCAGAAACCGCTGGCGAAGCTGGCGGGACGATTGGGAGGCGTAAGCACCTGGGTGGCGAAGTATTACCGACCGCTGGACAAGCACACGCTGGGATTTTTCTGCATCGTGCTGCTGATTGCGATTGCGGCGAAGGGCATTTTTTCGTTTTTAACGCGGTGGATTTTGATCGGCGTCTCGCGGGAGATTGAGTACGACATCCGCAACGACGTGCTAAGCAAGCTGATTAAACTGGAGCCGGAATTTTACGTGCGGAACCGCACCGGCGAGCTGATGTCGCGGTGCACCAACGATTTGAACAATGTGCGCATGGTGCTGGGCCCCGGAATTATGTACAGCGGGACGACCATCGTGACGTTTGTGCTGGCGGTGGCGGTAATGCTGATGATTTCAGCAAGCTGACTCTGCTGGTGCTGATTCCGGTGCCGGTGGTGGCCTTCACGGTGAAGTATTTCGGGCAAGTGATTCACACGCTGTTCGAGAAGATTCAGGCGTCGCTGGCGACGCTTTCGGCGCGGGCGCAGGAAAATTTGTCGGGGATGCGGGTGCTGAGAGCGTACGTGCAGGAGAAGGTGGAGATCGAGCGGTTTGACGAGACGAACCGCGAGTACGTGCAGAAGAACATGAAGTTGATTCTGGCCTGGAGCATGTTCATGCCGGCGCTGACGGCGCTGATCGGCGTGACGTTTTTGCTGGTGCTGTGGCAGGGCGGCCGGCTGGTTATGTTGGACCGGATTACACTCGGCGAATGGATAGCGTTTTATACATTTTTGGGGCAGTTGATATGGCCGATGGTGGCGCTCGGGTGGGTGACGAATATTTTCCAGCGCGGTGCGGCGTCGATGGGGCGGCTCAACTACATATTTGAGGCGGAGCCGCGGATCGACGATCGAACTATGGCCGAAGAGTTTAAGACGGCGTTGCCGGTGCTGGAAGCGGCGGCTGGGGATGGCGCGATAGCGGCTGCCCCTGCGAAGAGCAATGGAGCCCACGGGCCGGAGATCAGGGGCGAGATTGAATTCAGGAATTTGACGTTTGCATATCCGACGATTGCGGGCGGCAATGCGGCGGCGAGTAAAGAAGCGCCGGGGCGGGTAGTGTTGAAGGATGTCAATTTGAAAGTGCCGGCGGGGTCGACGGTGGCGATTGTGGGCCCGACGGGCAGCGGGAAGTCGACGCTGGCGGGGTTGGCGGCGCGGCTGTGGGAAGCACCGGAAGGAACGGTGTTGATCGATGGGCGGTCAATACGCGAGTGGCCGCTCGAGACGGTGCGGCGGTCGCTGGGCTTTGTGCCGCAGGATACGTTTTTATTCACGGAGACGCTGGCGGAAAACATTGCGTTTGGCGTGGACAACGCGGGGTCGCGCGAAGTGGAAGACGCGGCGCAGATCGCGGATTTGTACGGGGACGTGGCGGATTTTTCGTCGAAGTTCGAGACGATGATTGGGGAGCGCGGGATTACTTTGTCGGGCGGGCAGAAGCAGCGGACGGCGCTGGCACGAGCAGTGATCAGGAATCCCAGGATCTTGATTCTAGACGATGCGCTATCGAGCGTGGATACCGAGACGGAAGAGCGGATTTTGACGCGACTGCGCGAAGTGATGGAGAACCGGACCACGATGATCGTGTCGCATCGCTGCTCGACGGTGCGGGATGCGGATCAGATTGTGGTGCTGGTGAACGGACAGATTGCCGAGCACGGGACGCACGCAGAGCTATTAGGAATTGGGGGTTACTACGCGGACTTGTATCAGAAACAGCTACTGGAAGAGGAACTGGAACGGGCATGAGTGATATTCGCGAAGAAGAAGCTTTAGGAAAGATTTACGATACGCGGCTGACTCACCGCCTGTTTCAGTACTTGCGTCCGTATAAGTGGTGGGTGCTGTTGGCGTTGGCGCTGGCGCTGGCGGTGGCGCCACTGGAAATTGTGGGGCCGTATTTTTTCAAGATCGCGGTCGACAATTACATCACGCCGGTGGTGGAGCACCGCCTGGCGTTTGCGGTGGCGATGCGGGCGATCGGGTGGATCTCGGTAGGATTTTTGGTGGCCCTAGGCGCGAGCTTTGGGATTCAGTATGTGCAAATGCGGGTGATGCAGCGGGTCGGGCAGCAGATTATGTACGACCTGCGCAGCCAAATCTTCACGCATTTGCAGCGGCTGCCGCTGAGCTTCTTTGATAAGAGCCCGATTGGGCGATTGGTGACGCGCGTTACGACCGATGTGGATGCGCTGAACGATTTATTTGCGTCGGGCGTAGTGGCGATGCTGAACGACTTCTTTGTGCTGTTCTGCCTGGTGGTGGTTCTATTCCACTTCGATGCAAAGCTGGCCCTGGCAACTCTCAGTCCTCTTCCCCTAATGCTGCTGACTACGTTGATATTCCGCACGCAGGTGCGCGATGCAAACCGGCGCATTCGCACGGCGATTGCGAGGATCAACTCGTTCTTGCAGGAGCACATTACGGGAATGTCGATCGTGCAGTTATTCAACCGGGAGAGAAAGTCGAAGCTGGAGTTTGAGCAGCTGAACCGGGTACACATGGACGCGTACAAGGACGCGATCAACGCGTTCGCGTACTTCTATCCGGTGGTGGAATTTTTGAGCGTAGCGGCGATGGGGCTAGTTTTCTGGTTTGGCGGGTTGCGGGTGATACGAGGCGGGCTCGAAGCGGGCTTGTTGGTTGCGTTCATGATGTGGGCGCAGCGATTTTTCAGACCGATTCAGGACTTGAGCGACAAGTTCAACATTTTGCAGACGGCGATGGCGGCGTCAGAACGAATTTTCAAGCTGCTCGACGAACCGTTGACCGTGGAGGCCGTGGAGCATCCGGCGGAGATTACCGAGGCGCAGGGGGATATTGAGTTCCGGCATGTGTGGTTCACTTACAGGCCTGGTGCGGCGGGCTCGGAGCCGAAGGATGAGGATTGGGTGTTGCGCGATGTGTCGTTTCACATCAAGCCGGGGCAAACGCTGGCCATTGTGGGGCACACCGGCGCGGGCAAGACCACGCTGATCCAGTTGCTGCTGCGATTTTATGAGATCCAGCGCGGGCAAATTTTGCTGGATGGCGTGGACATACGCGCGCTGGATGTGCATGACCTGCGCAGGCAGTTTGGAATTGTGCTGCAGGATCCGTTTTTGTTTACCGGGACGATTGAGTCGAATGTAAAGCTGGGCAGCGAGACAGTGGATTCAGTGATGGTTATGCGCGCGCTGGACCAGATCGGGCTGGGAGATTTTGTGAATTCGCTGCCGGCGGGAATTGGGTCGGAAGTGACCGAGCGCGGAGCGACGCTGTCGGTTGGGCAGCGGCAGTTGCTGAGTTTTGCGCGGGCGCTGGCGCACAATCCGCGATTTTTGATTCTGGATGAGGCGACGTCCAGCGTGGATACAAACACCGAGCAGATCATTCGGGCGGCGCTAGATAAGCTGCTGCAGGGACGCACGGCGCTGGTGATCGCGCACCGGCTGAGCACGATTCAACATGCGGATAGGATTTTGGTGTTTCATAAGGGCAGGCTGCGTGAAGAGGGTTCACACCAGGAGTTGCTGGCGCGAAGAGGGATTTATTACCGGCTTTACCAGTTGCAGTACAAGGATCAGGAGTTGGGCGAGATGGGGAGTGCCCTGGTAGGAGCGCCGGAACCGCTGCCGGCGGAGGAATAGGGGTTGACAGCCCAAGAGCACGAGGTAGAGCAGAACCCGGTGAACGGGCGCAAAGATCCCACCCGCAAAACCGGCAGGTGGGGCACCCGCAGACACACCTAAATCAAAAGCAACTGCGAACGCAAGAGTGAAGCGAGCAGGTTAGTTACCTCACGTGAGTTCTTCCAAGCCGAGTCGCCAGCCGGATGAAGTGGCGGGCGAGAATCCAAACAAGCCAATCGAAATTTTTATTTCCGCAGGCGAAGCGTCGGGAGACATGTACGGCGCGCGTCTGGCGGCGGCGCTGCGCGCACGCACGGGTGCGCGCATTTTCGGGATGGGCGGGGAGCGGATGCGTGCGGCGGGCGTAGAGATTATCGTCGACGCGAAAGAGATTGCGGTGCTGGGGATTACGGAGGTGATCCACAAGATTCCTGCGGTGCTGAAGATTCTGCGAAAGCTGACCAAGGAAGCGAAGGCCAGGAAACCAGCACTGGGGATTTTGATCGATTCGCCGGGAACGAATTTGCCGCTGGGCAAGAAGCTGCACCGACAGGGCGTGAAGCTGGCTTATTTCATTACGCCGCAGATTTGGGCATGGCGGCCGTGGCGGATCCGGGTAATGCGGAGGATCTTGGATCGCGCGCTGGTGATATTTCCATTTGAGGAGAAGATTTTCAGGGACGCGAGTGTGCCGGTGACGTTCGTGGGGCATCCGCTGGTGGATGTGGTGAAAGCGTCGGCGGGGCGGGGGAAATTTTTGGAGTCGGTGGGGCTGGATTCGTCGCGGCCGGTGGTGGCGATATTGCCGGGCAGCAGGACGGGTGAGGTATCGCTGAACATGCCAGGGATTATGGACGCGTGCCAGGGGCTGGCGCGGGATGGGCGGGTGCAGTTCATCATGGCGGTGGCGCCGGGGCTTCAGGAAAATTTTATGCAGCGGTATATATTGCCGGGAGTGACGGTGAAGATGGTGGTGGGTGCGCCGTATGAGGTGCTGGGATGCGCCGATTGCGCGATTGTGTCGAGCGGGACGGCTACGGTGGAAGCGGCGCTGCTGGGCGTGCCTATTGTGGTGATTTATCGGGTGTCGCAGACTTCGGCGTTCATTTTGAAGCGGATGATCAAGACAAAGTTTATGGCCATGGTGAATTTGATTGCGGGCCGAGAAGTGGTGAAGGAGTTGATTCAGGACAACTTTACGGGCACGAAGGTGGAGGCGGAGGTACGGCGATTGCTGGAGTCTGCTGAGGCGCGGGCGGAGATGAAAAGGGACTTGGCGGAGGTGAGTGGGAAATTGGGGAGTGGAGGGGCGATCGAGAGGGCGGCGGAGGAGTTGGCGGGGATGGTGGGAGTCAAAGACTAGGGAGCCCGTCGCAGTGGGCCTAGGTGGATGGCGTGTAACCCCCCACGCGCAAAACCGGCGCATGGGGCACTAAGAAAAAGTTCGAGGCAAAGAGCTAACATGGGCGACACAAAGATGTGACGTGCCGTCGGGCAGCGGGGGCATCCAAGCATGGTGATAAGGACAACGGGTAAAGCAACTGAGGGGCTGGGTTTGGTATCTTAAGAGGCGTGGAGTTGCGGGTCGAGTCTTGTGTCTTGGAAGCTGGAGAAGTTCCTTGCAGATATTGAGTTCCCGACAATTTAGGGCTGGAGCGAAGGCCGGTAGGCTATCGGCCGCCGTGGCGGCGCTAGTGCTGCTGTTTGGCGCAGGCTTCGCGTTGGCGCAAGAGAGCGACGAGAAGAGCCCGCAGGCGAGTCAGGCGAATGTGCAAGAACGGCCGCAACCGGGCGCGCCGGGGAATTTTCGCTTCCCTGCCCATGCAACACATTATGACGTGGACGTGACGCTCCATCCGGCGGAACAGACGCTTTCTGCCAAGGCAAAGATCGACGTGACGGCCGATTCGCCGACGCGGACGCTGCTCTTTGAGCTTCACCGGGATCTGAAAATTACCGCGGTGAAGGATGCGAAGGGTAAAGCGATGGAGTTTGATAGGGCTCCGGACAATCCGCTGAATTTGCGGGTTAATTTGCCGGAAGCGCTCGGGAGTGGTGGGACGGCGACGGTGACGATTGAGTATGCGGGGCCGGTATCGTTACCCGAGGACAGCCCGGCGCGCGGAGTGCGGCTCGCGTCGGTGGACGCGAATGGCGGGTATTTGCTGCTGCCGTCGCGATGGTTTCCGCTGACGAATTATCCAACCAATCGGTATTCGTACATGTTTCGAATAACCGTGCCGGATACGTTTGCGGTGGTGGGCACGGGCAAGGCGGAAGCGCCGAATATGATTGCGGCGAATGGGAGTCAGCCGGGTGAGGCAGTGTATGCGTTTCATTCGGAGAGGCCGGAGCCGGGCGGGACGTTTGTCGCTGGGAAATTGCAGCTGAATCCGGTGAAGGTGGAGGGATTTGGAATTCCGGTGTACACGTCGCCGGCGACGCAAGGGACCGCGCAGGCGTATGGAACGGTGCTGGCGCACGCGATAACTTATTTTTCGGATACGTTTGGGGGCCTGCCGAACCGGGACATGGTGATGGCCCAGTTGCCGGATGGAAGCCTGGGCGAGTTTGCCGGGCCGGGCGTGATTTTGATTGCGGAGCGGAATTGGTCGGCGAAGCCAAACCCGCGGGAAGTGGCGGAGCTGGCGGCGGAACAGTGGTGGAACAGTTCGGTGCTGCCGGCGACGGCGCAGGATGTTTGGCTCTCGGACGGGCTGGCAGCGTACTCGAGCGCGCTATTTGCGGAGGATGTGGACGGCGAATCGGGGCTGCGCAAAGCGCTGGATGATTTTTCGGTAGGCACGCTGATGTATGAGGATGCCGCGCCAATCGGGCAGGCGCAGCGGCTGGCGATGTACTCGGACGAGTACAAGTCGGTGGTGGAGTCGAAGGGCGCGATTGTGTTTCACATGCTGCATCAGGAGTTGGGAGACGCGCCGTTTCGCGCGTTGCTAAAGGAATTTTATACAAAGAATGAAGGCAAGAGCGTGAACCTGAGCGAGTTTGAAAAGCTGGCCGAAGCTAAGGCGGCCACGCTGCCCAAGAAGCCCGCGCAGGCTCCAGTGAATCTGGTTCCCTTCTTCGCACAGTGGCTGAATTCGACGGGAATTCCGGAATTCAAGATGGAGTACATCACGTACCGGGTGAAGAAGGGCTTTAAGGTAGTCGGGAAGATTAGCCAGGATTTGGATACGTTCCGGATGCCGGTGGAACTGAAGGTGGATACCGAAGGGAATCCGGAGTTCAAGACAATTTATGTTTCAGGGACGGCGACGCAATTCACGATCGATACGTTTGGCAGGCCGAAGCCGAATGGAATCACCATCGATCCGAATAATAATTTGTTGAAGGCGACGTCGAAGCTGCGCGTGCGGGCGGCGATTGCGCGGGGCGAGGGATTGGCGGCGCAGGGGAAATTCTACGAGGCGATTCAGGAGTATCAGAAGGCTCTGGACCTGCAGAGTAACAATTCGCTGGCGCATTTCAGAATTGGCGAGGCGATGTTTTACCAAAAGAATTATCAGGCGGCGGCGAATGCGTTTCGCAGCGCGCTGGATGGGGATTTGGATGTGAGTTATAAGTGGGTGGAAGTTTGGGGCCATATTTATATTGGGAAGATTTACGATTTGACCGGGCAGCGCGAGAGAGCGGTGAATGAGTACAGCAGGGCGACTCATTTGGGCGACGACACGGGCGGAGCGCAGGCAGAAGCGCAGAAATTGTTGAAGAAGCCGTATAGTGAAGAGCAGGGGCAAAGCGCGAAGTCGTAAGTTCCTTCGTTAGATTCCTTCCTTTCTAATTTTTCCTTCGTCACAAAACCCCTGTAAGTTCAAAAGCACTAAATTCCATTCGGAAAAACGCTAAACGTAACAGTGGACCCCGGAATTGGGTGTAAATCCCCACGGGCAAAGGCGGCCCATGGGGCACCCAAGAACTAGGACTAGAGGGGTTCGAGGCCGCTCAGGCGAGGACTGGGGACGTGTTTATGTTGGATGAGGACGCTGAACGATTCGCCGAGGCCTTCGGGATGGAGGAGGGATTTGAAGGCGAGGCGGGCGCGGATGTTTTCTTTTTCCGAGGCGCCATCGAATGTGCCAGCGAGGGCGGCGGCGTAGCGACGGGTGATGGCGAGGAGGAAGTTGGTTTGAGAGACGAGGCCGGCGCGGTGGAGTCCGGTGCGAGAGGCGGCGAGGTCGAGAGCGGTGAAGTTGACGTGAGCGGTGAGGTCCTGTTCGCCGGGAGCGGCATAGAAATTTTCGGAGGCTTGGTGGTGGAAGTAGGCGAGGGCGGTACCGCGCATGTGGAGCGAATTGTAAAGCTCGCCGGCTTCGCGGCCGTAATCGACGGTGACGACGAAACCGCGCTGTAGAGCGGCGCCGGCCGATTCGATCCAGGAAGCCGCAGCGAGGCCGGCTTCGGCAAGCTGATCGTTTTGTAGGGTAATGCCCCCCGTGCGGAAATAGTCAGAGATGGCCGGAGTGGAGAGGCCGCCTTCGAGTTCGATAAGGCGGGAGGCGGAGTCGCCTTCGAGGCCAACGTAGATTTCTTTGAAAGCAGAGCCGCGCTGGACGACGCGGTGCACGGGAAGCGCGTCGAGGAGTTCATTGGAGAGGATGCAGCCGACGTGGATTTGCGTGGGTAGGGCGGGATGCGCGGAGAAGCGGCGGGCGCGCGCGTGTTTGGCGAGGAGATCGGATTGGGATTCGCGGCGGGATGGGGAAATTTCGGCGGTGAGATAGCGGAGCCCGGAGTAGAAGGCGGGCTGAGAGGAGGAGAGAAAGTCGAGAATCGCGAGAGCGAGAGCGCCGGAGCCGGCGCCGGCTTCGACGATGGTGAATTCGGCCGGTTCGCCGCAGAGCTGCCACATTTCGAAAAGTTGGCAGGCGATGAGGCGGCCGAAGATGGGTGAGAGGTCGGCGGAGGTGTAGTAGTCGCGGCGGGAGGCATCGGCGGGGCGCATGTAGTAGCCGTGTTCGGGGTCGTAGAGGCAGAGGTCCATATAGCGGGCGAAGGTGATGGGTCCGTCGGCGCGGATGATGCCAGCGATTTTCTGCTGAAGAGGCGTGTTGGCGGCGGGTGAGGGGTTGCTGGACATTTTCCAGATCAAAACGTTAGATCAAAACCATTTACTCAAAACCGTTCACGCAGAATTATTGCTCTAGGTCTGAATGTGTGAAGCCGCAACGCGCCGATTAATTTTGGCGTTGTGGATTATTGGAAAACATTTCGATCACGAAATCATAGATCGAGTCGTAGAGCTGTTTCTGGAATGTCCAGGCGAATTGGGAATGCTCGATTTCGCGGGCTTTTAGTTTCATGACGTAAGTGTGGATTTGGGGCTCGTTGAAACGGTAGCGAATGTGGACGTGGACTTCGTCGCCAGCGGGCTCGGGCGCGAACTCGAAGAGCGGGTGTTCGTAGCGAGCGAGAGCGGAACGGACGGCGTCGAGGCGGACTTCCTCGGGGTCGGGAGGGGGAGGAGGGGGCGTGGGCGGAGTGGGCGGTTTACGGTCGAAGATTCCCAAGGTTCGATACCTCGCTTATTTGGAATTGGGGACGTTGTGCTTTTTTGCGTTTCGAGTGTTACGTTTCGCCTAGTTGGGCTTAGGGCTCGGCAACCCGGCCGCGACCTGCTGGAACGTATCCAGAGCGGCCTGGTCGAATAATACAAAATATACTTTTTCGAGAGAAGTTGCGCCAGCCAGATGGTTGCGAACTTCGGCAAGCATGATTTCGGCGCATTCGCGCATGGGAAAGCCGGCAATGCCGGTGCCGACGGCGGGAAAAGCGACGGTTTTTAGGCCACGGTCAGCGGCGATGCGAAGAGAAATCGCGGTGGAGGTGCGGAGCGCTTTGGCAGCGGTACGGCCGCCCAGTTCCATGCTGGCGGCGTGAATGACGTGGCGGGCAGGGAGTTTACCGCCGGTGGTGATCGCGGCAGCGCCGACCGGGATGGTGCCGATGGCGTCGCACTCGCGCTGAATTTCGTCGCCACCGCCGCGGCGAATAGCTCCGGCCACGCCTCCGCCGAGCTGGAGGTCGTTATTGGCGGCGTTGACGATGGCGTCGACGTCCATGGAGGTGAGGTCGCCCTGCATGAGGATGATGCGGGAGTCGAGAGGCGAGGCGGTGGATTCGGATTTTGCGGCGGCGTTGGTTTTTGTGGGAGCTTTTTTGGCTCTGGCTGTCATTTTTTGGTTGGCTCGGTGGTGGATTTCGCGGGGTCGGAAGACTTAGCTGAATCGGATTTCGGGTAATCGTAAACGCCACGCCCAGATTTGCGGCCAAGGCGTCCGGCTTTGACGTACTGGGCGAGAAGCGGGCAGGGGCGGTATTTTTCGCCGAGTGATTTTTGGAGGTATTCGAGGATGCTGAGGCGGACGTCGAGGCCGACGAGGTCGACCAGCTCGAATGGGCCCATGGGGTGATTGAGGCCGAGCTTGAGGGCTTTGTCGATGTCGGCGGCGGTGGCGATGCCTTCCTGGAGCATGTAAAAAGCTTCGTTGCCAATCATGGCATTGATCCGGGAGGTGATGAAGCCGGGCGATTCGCGAACGACCACGACTTCCTTGCCCATGCGCTTGCCTACTTCGACGCAGGCCGCGAGGGTGGACTCGGAAGTTTCGAGAGCGCGAACAATTTCGAGGAGCTTCATTTTGGGGACGGGATTGAAGAAATGCATGCCGATGCAATGTTCGGCGCGGAAAGTGATGGCGGCCATTTCGGTGATGGAGAGGGAGGAAGTGTTGGAGGCGAGGATGGCGTTGGGCTTGGCGAATTTGTCGAGGAGAGTGAAGATTTCGAGCTTGGTTTCCATTTCCTCGGGGACGGCTTCGATGGTGAGGTCGGCTTCATGGATGGAGTGCTCGATGTCCTGGGAAGTTTCGAGGCGGGCGAGGGATTGGTCGCGGAGTTCGGGGATTAGCTTACCGCGGGAGATCGCTTCATCGAAACTTTGGGCGATCCATTTTTTGGCGGCGTCGAGGGATTGGGCGGAGACGTCTTCGAGGATGGTGCGGTAGCCGCCCTGAGCAGCAACGGCGGCGATGCCGCGTCCCATGGTTCCGGCGCCAATGACGGTGATGGTATGGACTTGGATGGATTTGGGTTGGGTTTCCATGTGATTTTTGGATTCTACAGAAAAGCTAAAACCGGACGCTTGTTCGGCTCGGTAAACTGTGCCACCCACCCTTAAAAACGAAGGGTGGGGTACCCAGAAACTTCAAGATCAACCGCGACTTCTCTCAAGGTCTAAGGATTGTGGCACCCACACGCTCAAACCTGCGTGTGGGGCACCCGCGGACACTTCCAAGACAACGGCAAAACCGTTGCGCGACCGCGCTTCATGGCCTCGGAGTTTGATGGGCCGACCCACCTGCAAAAGCGGCAGGCGGGGCACCCGCAGAGACTTCTAAGGCAACACCAAAAGCAACACAGAAATTATACGGGAAAAAGGCCCGCGGCATTGTCGTAGAGAATTTTCTTTTGGGCGGCGGGGGAGATGGGCAGGACGAGGAACTTTTCGATGTTGCCGCGGACATTGGGGACGCCGGGGCCAGGCCAGTCGGTGCCAAAGAGAACTTTGTCAGCGATTTGCTCGATGCGCGGGAAGTATTCCATGAGCTTTTGCGGCGGGATGCCGGAGATATCCATGTACATATTTTTGTGGCGGCGAACGAGGAAAAACGCTTCCTCCATCCAGAGCGGGCGGCCGCCGTGGGCGAGGATGAGGACAAGATGAGGATAGTCGATGGCGACGTCGTCGGCGAGGAGCGGCTGGGCGTAGAGATTGCGGGCGCCAGGAAAAATGGAAGTGCCGGTGTGGATCATGATGGGGAGTTGAACACGTTCGGCGGCTTCGTACATGGCGGCGAGAGGGCCGAAACCGTCGCGGTAGGCGTTGGGGGCAAAGAGCTGGTGAGAGGGGTGGACCTTAAGGCCGCGGATGCCGAGTTTCTTGATGCGTTCGACTTCGGCGGCGGGGTCGGGAACCGTGCGAGGGTGAACGGAGCCGAAAGCGAGGAGCCGTTTGGGATCGGCGGAGCAATATTTGGCGATCCAGTCGTTGACCGCAGGCGTGAAGCCGATGACTTCAGGGCTGACGTAATTGATGAGGCCGGCGCGTTCGATGCCGGCGCTGTCGAGAAATTTTAAAAATTCCGCGGGACTGGAAGTGTACTTGGCGACTTCGTCGTAATCGCGGCGGCCTTTTTTGATGAGGGCGAGGGCCTCGGGGCGGAACTGATCGAGAGGCTGGATGTGGATGTGAATGTCGATGATGGGTTGCAAGGGGAGGATTTTAGCGCAGAAATTGAGAAGAGGAAAAAGCAAAGACACTGCAGCGATTAGCCAAGGTCTGAAATTCTTGCCACCCACACGCTGAGCCCTGCGTATGGGGCACCCGCAGACACACCCAAGTCAAAAGCAACGTCAGTAGTGGGGGACGGAGGGATCGATTTCGGAGGACCAGCGGGCGATGCCGCCTGACATTGACTTGGCGGAGGGTACGCCGTGGGTGCGAAGCCAAGCCGCGGCGTCGAGGGAGCGCTGGCCGCGATGGCAGAAAATGATGATGCCGTCGTTGTCGTCGTCGGCAGCTTCGAAGGCTGCGAGATTATTGGGAACGTCGCCGAGCGGGATGAGTTTGGCGCCTTTTATGGCGGCTGCTTGATTCTCCCAGGGCTCGCGAACGTCAACGAGAAAGATATTTTTGCCGGCGTCGAGCTGCTGTTTCACTTCCTGGGGAGTGATTTCGATTCCGGCGAAAATATCGTTGGGATCTTGAGGCATGGCGTAATTCCCTTCCCTTTTATTGGCTGCTTTTAGTTCGCTGCTGCCAATTCCCTTCTATTAATAGCCGAAGTCGGCGGGCGCGGAATAGGCGTGTTCGCGGACGGCCAATGATTTTATGCGATCGGTGCCGACGCGTTCGAGATATTCGGCGCGATTGGCGACGCCGGTGACGAATTTCGCGAGCCACGCTTCGTAGCCTTCGAGAGTGCGGCTTTGATCGTGATATTCAGAAAAGGCCTGGTGATCGCGGCCGTAGTAGCCCTGAACGGGCGAAGGGTGGGCGCCGAGAGGCTCGTGGACCACGGCGGCGACGAGAAAACCGGGAATGAGCGTGCGGTTGGGATCGGAGGCGATGACTTCGGGCGAAACGATTTCTTCGGTGACGAGGATGACTTTGCGCGCGGCGCGAGCGGCGTCGACAGCGACCCCGAGGCTGCCCCAGGTGTGGGCGTTACCGAATTGATCGCAGCGCTGGACGTGGAGGATGGAGATGTCGGGGCGAAGGGCGCGGACGGCGATGAGTTTTTCTTCGTTGACAGGCGAAGGAAATTCGCGGAGGTTGCCGTTCTTTTTGAGGAGATCGGAGCCGAGGGTGGAGTAAGTGGGGAGGAAGGGGATGCCGAGGGCGGCGGCGTGGAGAGCGAGGGCCATGGTGAAGTTGGAGTAGTCGGTCATGTGGAGTTTGTGCGGAATCGAGTCTTCCATGGCGCGGCGGAGGCAATAGCCGACGCCGGCGGAGACGTTGCCGACCCAGGCGGCCATTACGCGTGAGGCGCAGCCGGCACCGATGAGCTGATCGAAAAGCATGTCGGAAATGGGGCCGACGAGAGTGAGGTCGCGGCGATTCTGACGGATCAGTTCGTGGCCGGCAGCGAAGGGGATGGCTTGTTCCATGTGCGCGCCGAGGAGAACCATCGCGCCGTCGGGAACGTGCTGGGAGATGGCCTCGCGCATGGAGAGGACTTTTGAGCCTGAGGTGGAGTTCATTTTGTCCAGAAGGAGGCTCCTTCGAGCGAGCGAATGGCGGCGAGTTCGGGAGCGGTGGGCGGGGGAGTTTCGATGACATTGTCGGCGAGGCGGAGGGTCCAGCCGGTGCTGGTCAGGACTTCTTCGACGGAGACGCCGGGATGCGTGGACGCAAGGAAGGCCTCACCGTCGGAAGCAAAGCGGAGAATGCCTAGCGTGGTGATGACGGCGGAGGGTCCGCTGCGCGCGGGAAGTCCCTGGCGGGCGCGCCAGTGATTGCCGGAGCCGAAGCCGGGAGAAGTGATGTGTTCGACGCGTTCGCGGAAGCGGTCGCGATGATGCGCGAGAAGCACGACGGTGCGCTGGGCGAGGCAGGCAATGTCGCAAGCGCCGCCGGAACCGGGCAGGCGGCGCATTTGGCCATTCTGAGTGCCCCAGGTGGAATTGAGATTGCCGAAGCGATCAACTTCGGCAGCACCGAGGAAGCCGGTGTGCACGCGGCCCTGCTGGAGGAGGGACATGACGTCGAGCATTTGTCCGCATTGGGTGGCGTGGAGGAGATTGGGCGGATCGGCCATGGTGTAGAGGAGCTTAGTGGAGGGAGTTTCGCGGATCAGGCCATTTTCGTAGAGGCCGATGGCGTGGGGAGCGTGGGTGCGTTTGGCGACGATGAAGGAGAGCATGGGGAGGCGCATGCCGACGAAGACGAGTTCGTGATCGTGAATTTCGCGGGCTGCGGCGGCGACCATTAATTCGCCGCGAGTGTACGGAGTTTTCGTGTCGGACATGCGTCTGTTTGTTTCTGTTAAGTAAAACCCTTATTGGCCGGAAAAGTTGGGAGTGCGTTTTTCGTGGAAGGCGGTGAGGCCTTCGGCGCAGTCGCGCGATTTGAAGCACTCGACCTGGCGCTTGATTTCTTCGTCGAGGGCCTTTTCGAGTTCAGCGCGATGGTCGGTGAAGAGGCGCTGCTTGACGCGTTCCACGGCGATGGGCGGGGCGACGGCGAGGCGCGCGGCCACTTTGGCGGTTTCGGCGGCGAAGTTTTCAGGAGCGACGAGGTGATTGTAGATGCCGAGTCGATGGGCTTCAGCAGCATCGATCATATCGGCGGTGTAGAAGAGTTCGGCGGCGCGGGCGGGTCCGATGAGGCGGGGGAGAAAGAAAGTGCCGCCAAAATCGGGATAGAGGCCGAGTTTGGCGAAGGATTCGCCGAAGGCAGCGGTGGTGGAGGCGATGCGGAAATCGCAGGCGAGAGCAAGATTAGCGCCGCCGCCGGCAGCGGGACCATTGATGGCGCCGAGGACGGGTTTGGGAAGATCGGCGATGGCCATGCAGATTTTTTTACCGGTGCGGACGAGGGCTTCGAGTTCGTGATGGGCTTCGCGGGAGCGGGCATCGCGGAGAAGCGCAACGTCGCCGCCCGCGCAGAAGCCGCGGCCAGCGCCAGTGATGACGATGACGTGGGCACTGGTGTCTTCGCGGGCGTGGAGGAGAGC
Organism: uncultured Acidobacteriota bacterium; assembly: GCA_963757885.1. Classification (GTDB taxonomy): domain Bacteria; phylum Acidobacteriota; class Terriglobia; order Acidiferrales; family UBA7541; genus Palsa-147. Next base: position 70,667 of record CAVWSS010000004.1, read on the forward strand.
GGAGGCGAGGGCTTCGCCTAGTTCGACATTGAGGGCGTTGAGGCGGTCGGGGCGGTTGAGGCGGAGGGTGAGGACGTTGTTGGCGCGTTCGGTGAGGATGAGGCTGGACAAGGTGATTAACCCCCCGTGGAGTGGGAGGACATTATTTCAGAAAGGGCGGAGAGTGGCGAGGGGTGACGCGGTTAGTTAAGATTTTTTAGGAGCACGGCGAGTTGTTTGAAGTAGCGCATTTTGACGGCTTTTTCGGAGCCGGCGTTGGCGCCGGAGGTGGAGGGGAGGACGAAGACCTGCGCGCCGTAGAGCGGGTCTTTTTGGAGGCCGAGGACGCAGGCGCGGCCGGAGAAGCGTTCGTAGACGGCTTTGCCATTGAAGGCGACGACGCGGGGCTTCATCTCTTCGAGCTTGCGGGCGAGAAGGACGCGGCCTTCAGCGAATTCCTGACGCTCGATTTCTTCCATGCCTTTGGTGGGGCGCTTGACCAGGTCGGTGAGGCCGATGCCGAATTCGACGAGGCGTTTGTCTTCAGCGTATTCGAGGGGCTCGGGAATGACGCCGGATTCGTACATGATAGGCCAGAAATGATTGCCGCGGCCGGCGTAGTAGTGGCCGGCGCGGGCGGAACTTTCGCCAGGGTTGGAGCCGACGAGGATCAGTTTCATGCCTTTACGAAGATAGTCAGGAAGCGTGCGCATGCTCTTGCTCGTGCCCCTTTAAAACGCGCGCTGGCGCGTGATCGCCCCCAATTGCCCGTGCGAGATCGGGAAAAGTGCGAGGAACTTCAAGTTTAGCCGAGGGGGAGTGGGGCTTGGCGGGATTCTGGGCGGGTGTTGTCAAGTCTGCGAACAGTTGGGGACTGCGCTGCGGTAGGGCGGGCGACGTTGACTCGGATGGGCAATCAATCAGAATATTAAGTACCTTCTTTGTTACCACAAGGGCAGAACAGAGGTGAATATGGGCGTTCCGAGCGCGTCCGTAGTGCGCGCGGTGATCGCGGGTTTATTAGTGTCGATATGCTGCGTGTGCGTGCCTGGAATTGGGGCGGAGCCGCAAGAGCAAACGCGCGACAAGACGGCAACCGCGGCTAGCGCTTCGGAAGAACTGGCACCTGATAGCGCTTACATCTCGCCAACAAAGTATACAAATGCGTTCTTCGGGTTTTCGATGGAACTGCCTAAGGAGCTTCGGTGGGGAACGCTTTCAGTGAACAACGGTAGGCAGACTGATTATTTTCTGTGCGGAGCCTTGGTGATGCGCGCGACGAAGCTGACCATGGTGTCGTTATCCGCAAAAACACCAGAGGGCGATCCTGAAGAGGAGGCGCAAAAGTTTGTTGGGAGGGGAAAGAGGAAAATTCGCGTAGTTGAGATCGCCGGGAAGAAGTTTTGGATTGCTGAAGAAACGACAACAAAAAATGGAATCAAAATGCGGGATGTGTCTTACGCGACGCCGTTGAATGGATTGGTGCTGGAGATTGACGTCTTTTCTGGCGACTCGAAGCTTACGCAGGAAATCGAACGCAGTGTACAGGAAATCCAATTTTTTGATCCAGCGAAGGCGGCAGAAAAGGCCGGCCCTGATAGCAAGCCTTTCCTGACCACTCGCGCACACATGGCTGAGGCAAACAAACGGTTAGAGCAGCTCGATATGGGCAGCGTCACAGGGAATGTTTACAAGAACGAAGACCTAGGATTTGCCTATGAGTTTCCGGCTGGATGGATAGCAAACGACAGAGTGACGAGAGACAGGGCCGTGGAAGAGGGGCACCCAAAGGCCTGGGGTAACGATGCAGGAGCAGCCCGAGAGCATGAGGCGATGAAAGAGTGCACGCGAACCGTATTTGCTGCGACGAGGTATCCGCTGGGAAGCAAGCAATTCGAAAACAGCACCGCCCAAGAGCTGATTTACATCATGGTCGTGGACCCCGTGTGCATCCCGCGGGCGAAATTCCCGGCTTCCGTGGACGACCAGGAGACGCTGAGACAGATGGGTGAGGATGAGCTGCAATGGTTTGAGCATGGTAAGGCGAACTCACCGGTAAAGCCGGCTGTCGATGGGTTTGAAGTTCAAGGTCATCTCATGGTGCAAATCTCGGAATCACTTGCCGGGCGAACTGACGGCAATGCTTCAAAGGAAAGTGAAGTTCTTATGGCGCGTGAGATCACCCAGCTAAAAGGTTATTGGGTGGCCTGGAATTTCATGTCGGCCAGCCAAGCTGAGATGGATGAGATGTTGAAAACGAGGATTAAATTTGACGATGTTGCGGGGACGCAGGGTTCGGCTGCCCAAGGCGCACAGCCGGCGGCAACGACGCAGCCGAAACAGTGAGGCGTGTTAGCGGGATTTGAAGGAGGGTTTGCGTTTTTCGAGGTAGGCGGCGATGCCTTCTTTGGCGTCGGCGGAGGTGAAGAGCTGCTGCTGGAGTTCGCGTTCGAGGCCGAGGGCTTCGTTGAAAGGCAGCTCGGCGCCGGTGACCACGGCGCGCTTGATGCGGCCGACGGCGGCGGAGGCTTTATTAGGAGCGGTGAATTTTTTGGCGTAGTCGAGGACCTGAGGCCAGAAATTCTCGGATTCGTAAACGTAATGGATGAGGCCGATCTGAAGGGCTTCTTCGAATTCGAAAGTGCGGCCGGTGGCCATGAGTTCGAGGGCACGGGCGCGACCGATGACGCGGGTAAGGCGCTGGGTGCCTCCGGTGCCCGGAAGAACGCCGAGATTTACTTCCGGGAGGCCGATCTTGCCGGCGCCTTTGCGGGCAATGCGAATGTCACAGGCGAGAGCGACTTCGAGACCGCCGCCTACAGTGTGGCCGTTGAGCGCGGCGATGACCAGTTTGGGAGTTTGCTCGAGGCGGCAGAGCGTTTCGTTGGAATGGAGGCAGAAATAGTATTTGAAGTCGGGGGTGGCGGAAGAAAGCATGGAAATATCCGCACCAGCGCAGAAGAATTTGTCGCCTTTGCCGCGGATGAGGAGTACCTGAACGGCTTCATCGAAGCGGGCTTTTAGAATCGCGGCGTCGAGCTGGAGCATCATTTCATGCGAGTAGGTATTGGCGGGGGGCGCGTCGAGCTCGAAGATGGCGACGCCAGCATCGACTGAGTAATGGACGCGCGTTTTGCCGTTATTCGATTGTGAATCAGGCATGAGAGCGATCTCCAAGGGTGCAGCGTGAATGGCTGCGGATGTCTCTCGCCACGGGGCGAAGGAATGCCGGGAAGCGCGGCGAATATGCTAACCTGTTTCGGGCGAGGCGCAATGTCTCGCCCATTGTATATGAGCTCACCGAAGCTAACGCCAGTGACGACCAAGGGCAAAAAGGGGACGCAGCCGCCGGTACCGCTGGCGAAGCGCACACCTGCTCCTAATGACGATGAGCTGCAGCTGGTAACCGCGGCGCGCGCGGGAGATATTTCCGCGTTTGAAGCGCTGGTGAGCCGCTACGAGCGCAAAATTTTCCGGCTAGCGATGAACATCACCCAGAACCGGGAAGACGCCGAAGATGTGATGCAGGAGGCGTTCCTGAAGGCGTACGAGCATTTGCCTGGATTCGAGGGCAATTCGCGTTTTTATACCTGGCTGGTGCGGATTGCGGTGAACCAGGCGTTGATGAAGCTGCGCAAGCGGCGGCCGGGGCAGATATCGCTGGATCAGGAAATTGAGACGGATGAGGATTCGTTCTTTCGCGAGGTGGAGGACTGGGGCCCTTCGCCGGAGGAGCGGTTCGATCAGACCGAGCTGCACGAGATTTTGAATAGAGTAATTGGGGAATTGGAAGAACCTTTCCGAATCGTTTTCCAGCTTCGGGACATCGAAGAATTATCGACCGAAGAGACGGCGGAGGCGCTGAATTTGTCGGTTCCGGCGGTGAAATCGCGATTGTTAAGAGCGCGGTTAAAACTCCGCCAGAAATTGAACAAATATTTTCGGCGAGGGGAAAGCTCGTGAAGTGCAAGAACATCATTGAAGAGATTTCCTCGTATTTGGATGGAATGATCGACCCGGCGCTACGGGCAGAGTTGGAAGAGCATCTGGCGAAATGCAAGAGGTGCCGGTTGGTGGTAGATACGTGCAAGAAGACGATACAGATTTTTTGCAATTCGGATCCGGTGCCTTTACCGGATACGACGAAGTCGAAGCTGCACAGCGCGTTGATGCAACACTTACATCAGGCGAAGCAGATCAGGCACGAATAAGAGTTTTTCGCGGGCAGATTTAATCCCGCAGGTTGATCCCCTCAAGTAGTTCCCTTCCCTTTTCGAAATCAAAAATGAAAGTGTCGCGCGACCGCGCTTCGTGTCTTCAGAGTCTGAAAGCGCAGCATCCCCACACGCAACCACGGCGTTTGGGCTACCCAAAAACAACAGCAAAGGCTAAAAGAGGATTTCTTCGCGGTCGGAGGAGGAGCGGGAGGGAGTGCCGTCCTGGGAGATTTCGGAGAGGCGAATCTGCGGATCAGCAAGAACGGTTTCCAGTAGGTTAGAAAAGGCGGCGGCCATGGCGGCGGCGGTGGGGCGGTCGAGAATGAGACTGTTGTAGTTGAGATTGCCGACGAGTTCGCCTTCGACTTCGGCAAGCTGGAGAACAATTTCGGATTGGCCCTCCTGCTGCGGAATGATGACGGACGGACTGAGCACGGAATTGCCGAATGGAACGGCGCAGTCGCCCACGCCCATGAAGAGTGGCCCGAGTTCGCCGTTGCGATCAGTGAGGAAATTGAAAAAAGCCTGGAAGACGGGGCTGCGGTCTAGAGTGCGGCGGAGGCGGAGGCGCTCGACGAGAAGCGAGAACGGGAAATCTTGATGCTGCAGAGCGCCGAGGATGACTTTTTTGGTGCGCGTGAGATGTTCGGCGAAGGTGAGATCGCCGGAAAGATCCGCGCGGAGCGGAAGAAGATTAACGAAATAGCCGACGACGTTGGTCCAGCCGCGGGTTTCGCGTCCGGTGGCGGAAGTGCCGACGATGATGTCGTCCTGGCCAGTGTAGAGGTTCAGGAGAACGTCGAAGACGGCGAGGAGAAAGGCGTAGTTGGTGACGCGGGCGTCTTTGGCAGCCTGAGCGACCTTGGCCGGGAGGCCTGACGAGAAATTGAGCGGGAGGCATTCACCTTGAGCGACGAGAACAGTGGGACGGGGCTTCGATGAGGGCAAACTGAGCAGCGGCAGTTCCCCGCTGAGTTGTTCCTTCCAGTAGTTCCATTCCGAATCAGCCGCAGAATTTTCGACTAGAGCGGCCTGCCAGGAGACGAAGTCGCTGTAATGGCCCTTGAGCGGCTCAAGCTGCGTGGATTTGTGCGCGGCGTCGCGCTGGCCGTTTGCGCCCGCGGACATTTCGGCGCCGTAGATTTCCTTGAGGTCTTCGAAGCAGACGCGGAGGGACCAGGCGTCGATGACTAAGTGGTGGACGTTGAGGAGCATCACGTCGTGGCCAACGCGGCGATAGAGCGTGACGCGAAGAAGCGGGCGATCGAGGACGAAAGGACGCTGAAAGTCGCGAAGGACAGCGTCGCGGAGTTGGGCTTCGGTGAAATTTGCGGCGTCGACGATTTGCAAATCGGGAGACGCGGCGTGAAGGACGCGCTGGACGGGTCGGCCATCATCAGTGGTGCCGAAGATGGTGCGCAGGGCGGGATGGCGGGCGACGAGTTTTTGAAGCGCCGCGGTGAATTTTTCGAGCGAGACGCCCGGAGTGGCCCTGGCCGTGAAGGCCACGTTGAAAGTGGATGAGTCGGGCATGAATTGATAGCCGAACCATTGAGCGCGCTGGCCGTAGCTGAGAGGAAATTCGCTGACGGGAACGGGAGTTTCGATCGAGGCGGCTGCATTCGAGGGCGCGGTGTTTACGGCGGCGGTGGATGCAGCGGCGGTTGAGCTGGCGCGGAGGTCTTCGGGAAGTTGCTCGAGAATAATCGCGGCGAGCTCGTTGAGGGATGGGCCTTCGAGAAGGCGAACAGTGGGAATAGACACGCCCAGGTCGGCCTGGATGCGGTTTTTGCATTCGAGGGCCATGAGGGAGTCGAGGCCAAAGTCGGTGACGGGCTGGGTGAGGGTGAGCGAGGCGGCGTCAACGGCGAGTGTGGCGGCCATGGTGCGGAGAAGATAATCGGAGAGGAGGGTGTCGCGCTGCGCGGGTGCGGCGGCGCGAAGAGTGTCGAGGAAAGTTTTGGATTCGGCAACGCTGGCGATGGGGTCACGCTGACTGTCGCGAGCCACGCCGGCCGATGCGGGGGCAGCGGCAGTAGCAGCGCCATCGCTGGCGGAGAGTTTTTCAAGGAGCGGGCGATCGCCGCGAGCTTCGTAGAGCGACTTGATGATTTTCCAATCGAAGCCGCCGACGAAGAGATGGGCGGCATCGGAAAAGGCGATCTCCTCGAGGACGCGGGTGGCGGTTGCGTCGTCCATGGTGCGGAGGCCGCCGCGGAGGAATTTTTCGCGATCCGCGTCGGAAGTGGAGCCCATGGCTTCCCAGGCGCCCCAATTGATGGCGACGGCGGGCAGGCCGCGGGCGCGGCGATAGTGCGCGAAAGCATCGAGGAATTGATTGGCGGCGGCGTAGTGGCCCAGGTCGCGCGAACCGAGAAGCGAAGTGCTGGATGAAAAGAGGACGAAGAAATCGAGATCGAGTTTTTCGGTGAGTCGATGGAGGAGCCAAGTGCCCTGGACTTTGGGGCGCAGCATCTCTTCAAGCGTCTCGCGGGTGAGGTCTTTGGTGAGGGCGGCACCGAGATGCGCTGCGGCGTGAATTATCCCGGAAAGTTTTTCAGCGGGGAGCGCGGCGAAGATTTGGGTGAGCTGGTCCTGGTTGGAGATGTCGGCGCGAAGGAGGCGGATTTGTGCGCCGCGTGATTCGAGAGCGCGGACGGCGGCGACTTTTTTGGCGGCGGGATTCGCGGAATCAGCGGCGATTGCGTCCCATTCGGCGCGATCGGGAAGGCCGGTGCGGCCGAGGAGAGCGACGTCGCGGGCGCCGCGCTCGACGAGCCAGCGTGCGATTTTGAGGCCGAGTTCACCGAGGCCGCCGGTGATGAGGTAAGTGCGGTCGTGGCGGATGTGTTTGCCGTTTGGCGCGGGTCGGGTGGTGTGGACCAAGCGCGGAACGAGGCGTCGAACTACTTGGCCATCGCTGCGGAGGGCGGCTTGGTCTTCGCCGGCGGCGCGAGCGATGGCGCGGACGGCAGCAAGTGTGGATGTGGCGCCGGAGAGGAGGAGGAGGAGGAGGAGGAGGAGGAGGAGGATTCGAGATCGAGGAGGCCGCCCCAGAGGTCGGCGTGCTCGAGCGAGATAGAGCGAGCAATGCCCCAGGCGGTGGATTGCGCGGGATCGGCAGAGGATTCGGGAGTGGTGGCCTGTGCGTTTTGGGTGAGTATCCAGAGTTTTGCTTTGGAGCCGGCGCGCAGCATGGCTTGAAGAGTTTCAGCGACACGAACAGCGGTAGAGGCAGCGGCGCTTTCGATTTGAGCCGGTGAGGCGGAATCGAGTGACGTAGATTCGCGTTCGCCCGGGTTCGCAAGATGGACGACGTATTTGAAATTGCCGCTTCGAAGTTCTTCCTCTACGGCGGCCGCGCTAGAAATCAGAAATGCTGTGTTTCCCTCTTCGGCGATGGCATCGGCGAAGGATTTTGCGGCGACGTTGGATACATCTTGCGCGATGACGAGCCAGGTATCGCGCTGCGAGATTCTTGCCGGTTGTGCGGGCCAGCGAGCGTAGAAAACGGCTTGCTGTGAACCAGTGGGAGGCTGCGCGGCATTCGCGTATTCGAAGCCCTGCTCGCGAAGGAAGCGGAACCACGTGTCGCGGGCGAGGAGCGGATAGTTGGGACGAAGAGTAGTGTCCTTGAAGCGCCACCAGCCTTCAGTGAGACCGAAAGTAAGGTCGACCCAGGCTTCGGGGCGAGTACCTTCGACGAGTACGAGGAGCGCGCCGGGAGCCATGAGCTCGCGGATATGCGCGAAAGTTTTGGCCAGGTCGGCGGTGGCGTGAAGAACGTTGGCCGCGATGACGATGTCGAAATGATGGAGCGGGAAATTTTGGGCGGACGGGTCCTTTTCGATATCGAGGGCGCGATATTTGAAATTCGGGTAGCTGGCGAATTTTTTCTCGGCGGCGGTGACAAAGGCCGGCGAGACGTCGGTGTAGAAATACTCGGCGCGATTGGCGGGGAAAAGCGGCGCGAGGTAGGTAGTCGTGCCTCCGGTGCCGGCGCCGATTTCGAGAACATGCAGCGAGCCGTCGGGACGGCTGGCAATTTCGTGGTTGATGATTTCGGCGGCAAGGCCGTTGAAAACTTTGGGTGCGGGAGAGTGAGTGTAGATTTTTTCGGCAGTTTCGGAGGAGCCGCCTGGGAAGAGCAGCGTGAGCGGGTCGAGTTTGCCCTGCAGGACTTTGGCGAGGGGCGCGGCACAGCGGGCGGTGAGTTCGAGCTCGGCGGCAAATTCGGGAAATTCGCTGGCGAGGGATTGCATCCGGGCGCCGGGATCACTTGAGGAGGCGGCGGTGCTTGCGTCGGCGCGAGCCTGGTCGGCGAGAAATGTGAGAACGCGGGTGAAGAGGCGTGTGTGCCGCGAGGCGATTTTGAAGGAAGGCGCGAGATCTTGCGCGAGTTTTTCGGGAGTGGAGTGGGCGAGCTGCGCGAGGTCGGGGAGCGGGACGCCGGCGTCGCGGAAGGCGTCACGGATATAGTGGGCGCAGGCTTGGTCGAGGGCGGGGCGGAGTTGGTCGTAGCGGTCGAAGCCCTTTTCGAGGCGAAGGGCCGCGGCGTGGGCGGTGAGTTCGGCAGCAAATGTTTCCTGTTCGGCGGCGGTGAGCCGAGGCGGCGCAGAGCGGTAGGGCTTGGGCTGCCAGTCGAGGCGGTAGAAGAGCGAGGCGGGGTCGGCGTTCGCGTTTGCATGCGCGTGCGCGGCGCCGGCTGCGAGGCGGCGCGCGGAATCGGGAGTGCGGCGCGCGGGGCGGTCGATCCAGTAAGACTGGCGCTGGAATGGATAGGTGGGGAGAGCGACGCGATAGCGTGAATAAGGCGCGTCGAATTTTTCCCAATCCACTTCTCCGCCGCGTTGCCAGTATTGTCCCAAGGCGTCGAGAGTTTGCTCCCAGTCCGATTTTTGGCGGCGAAGCATGGGAAGCCAGGCTGCTGATTCTTGAGTGATGGTTTGACGGCCGAGGCCGCAGAGCGTGGCGCCCGGGCCCATTTCGAGGAAAGTGTGATGGTTGAGTTGGTTTAGCGTTTCCATTGCGGCACGGAAATGCACGGTGTCGCGAATTTGACGGCCCCAGTATTGAGGCGTGATTTCTTGTTTGGTCAGTTCCCTGCCGGTGACCGAGGAGATGATCTGGATTTGAGGATCTTTGGGATTGAGCTGCGCGGCGGCTTGCTCGAATTCGGCGCGCATTTGGTCCATTTGGGCGGAGTGGAAGGCGTGGGAGACCTTCAGCTTTTCCACGCGCAGGCCGAGCTGAGTGAGTTTCTCGGCGGCTTTATCGATTTGGTCGGAGTAACCGGCCAGGGTGAAGCTGCCGGGAGCATTCTCGGCGGCGATGGAAATGTCGACGCCCTGGATAGCTTGATGAAGCTTCGCTTCGTCGCCGACGACCGCGAGCATGGAACCGTGGCCTTGCGCGGCGGACATGAGGCAGCCGCGAAGGGCGATGAGCTTTAGGCCTTCTTGTAGGCTGTAAACGCCCGCGACAGTTACGCCGACGTATTCGCCGACGCTGTGGCCGAGAATGGCAGCAGGTTCGACGCCCCAGCTCTTCCAGAGTTGGGCGAGGGCCCATTCGATGGCGAAGAGGGCGACCTGGGTATTCGCTGTGTGGTGAATTTTCTCGGTATCGCTTCCCCACAAAATGTCGGGTAGATCGATTCCTTCACTCTTCAGCAGATCAGCACATTGATCGATGGCGGCTCGGAAGACGGGCTGAGTTTCATAGAGCTGCTTGCCCATGCCGTGGAATTGCGAGCCCTGTCCGGGAAATAGAAAGACCGGCTTTTTAGCAGCGGCATCGGCGACTTTGTGGGTTTCCTTTTTCTCGCTTAACTTCTTTCGAATTTCCTCAGTGGTGGCTCCCACGACAAATAGCCGGTGATCGAAGGCAGCGCGGCCAGCGTTGGCGGTGAAACAAATGTCGGCTGCGGATTCGTGTGTGGAAGTGAGTGTGTTGATGTAGCGCTGCTGAAGTTCTTTAAGGGCGCGATCGTCGCGCGCGGAGAGCGTCAGGATATGCAGCGGCCGGTCATTGTCATTTGCAATGCGGGTGCGTTCGGGCGCTTCTTCGACGATGACATGCGCGTTGGTGCCGCTGAAACCGAAGGAGCTTACTCCGGCGAGGCGCTTTCGCTCACCGTGAATCCATTGTTTTCGGTTCGCTGGGAATTTCGACTTGCAGATTGCCCCAGTCGATGTGCGGATTCATTTTCTGGAAGTGCAGGTGCTTCGGAATTTCGCCGTGCTGCAAAGACAAGATGACTTTGATCAGGCCAGCTACGCCGGCTGCGGCTTCGAGATGGCCGAGGTTGGTTTTGACGGAGCCGACGACAAGAGATTTTTCGCGCGAGCCGGCTGCGCCCGCGGCAGTGCCGAAGATTTCAGCGAGGGCGTGGGCTTCGATGGGATCGCCGAGTTCGGTGCCGGTGCCGTGGGCTTCGATGTAGTCGATTTCGGCGGGCGCGACGGCGGCTTTTTCGAGGGCGGCGCGAATGACGTTTTCCTGAGCTTTGCCGTTGGGCGCGGTGAGGCCGGAGCTGCGGCCGTCCTGATTGACCGCGGAGCCGCGCAGGACGGCGAGAATGTTGTCGCGGTCGGTGATCGCATCCGAAAGACGCTTCAGGACGACGACAGCGCAGCCTTCGCCGCGGACGAAGCCGTTGGCGCGCGAATCGAAAGCTTTGCAGCGTCCGTCGGGAGCCATCATGTGCGCTTTGGAAAGCGCGATAGTGACTTCAGGAGACAGGATGGCGTTGACGCCGCCGGCGAGAGCGAGGCGGCATTCATTGGCGCGGAGACTTTGCGCGGCAAGATGAACGGCGACGAGAGAAGCGGAGCAAGCGGTGTCGACGGCGATGCTAGGGCCTTGCAAGCCGAGAGCGTAGGAGACGCGTCCGGCGGCGATGCTGTGCGCGGTGCCGGTTGCGAGGTACGCATCGATGGCTTCTTCGCCGCGTTCGAGAAGCATGGCGTGATAGTCGGTGGTGGAGATGCCGACAAAAACGCCAGTGGGCGAGGCGAGAAGTTTGCGCGGGCGAGTAGCCGGAGTGCTCGAGCGCTTCCCAGCAGACTTCGAGAAGGAGGCGCTGCTGAGGATCCATGTGGATCGCTTCGCGGCGGGCGATGGAGAAAAAGGGCGCGTCGAAAAGATCGATGCCGGGCAGAGTGGCGGCGAATTTGGTGGAGGTGCGGCCCGATTTGTCGGGATCGGGGTCGAAGTACGAGGCCGCGTCCCAGCGGTCGGAGGGAACTTCGGTGATGGCATCGGTGCCGTGCGCGAGGAGCGACCAGAAGCGGTCGGGGCCTTCGCCGGCGCCGGGAATGCGACAGCCGATACCGATGACAGCGATTGGCTCGTTGTGTTGGCTGCGCTGCGGGCCTGAGCTTTGGGCAGCGCGGTCGCGCTCGAGGGCTTCGAGTTTTTCGAGCTTGGAGTGCAGCTCGAGGGCGAGAAGCGCGAGGCGCTTGGGGGAGAGTTTCTCGATGCGATCGCGGAAATCGCTCATCGAGATTCTCCCGAATTTTGGATCGAATTTTGGGCGAGGCGGCGCTCGACTTCTTCGTCGGAGAGGTCTTCGATTCCGGCGAGTAGGTCGTCGTCGGAAGCGGCGGCGGGTGAGGCGTGCGATCGTGCGGGTGCGCTCTGTTTGCGCGTTGGTTTGCGCGGAGGCGGGTGAATCGGGGCCGAAGAGGCGATCGAAAAGGTAGATGGTGACTTCCTGAATTGATGGATGGCTGAAGAGGATGGTGGCGGGGAGGGTTTGTGCGGCGTCGGCAGAGAGGGCGTTGCGAAATTCGACGGCCATGAGCGAGTCGAGGCCAAGGTCGCTGAGCGGCTGGTCGAATTCGAGGCGGCGCGAGGCGGTGAAGCCGAGGACCCGTAAAGCAAGCGCGTGGACGTGCTCGCGGAGAAGCTCGAACCGTGCGGCGGAGGGCGCCGCGGAGATTTTATGGAGGAGGCTGTCGGCGCGTTTTTCCTTGCTGTGCGGGCGCGGCGGCTGCGCATAGGGGGCTGCAGAGTGCCGGAAAGCGCGGCGTAGAAGTTGGGAAGATTATTTTCGGAGTAGCGATGGAGGAATTTGGTCCAGTCGATAGAGGCGGCTGCGATTTGGGCGGGTGAGTCGAGAAGGATGGCTTCGAAGAGCGCGAGGGCCTGCGGTGCGGTGAAAGTGTGAATGCCGAATTTTTCGCGCCGATTTTCGAGGCCAGCTTTGGCGGCCATGCCTTCGGACCAAGCTCCCCAATTGATGGACGTGGCGGGCTGGTCGCTGAGCGCGGCGGAAATGAGCGAGCGAATCTTCGAAAGCGTTGGCGGCAGCGTAGCTGGCCTGCCCGGGCGCGCCGAGAATGGCGGCGACGGATGAGAAGAGCACGAAGAAATCGAGAGGCGCGTGTGAAGTGAGCTCGTGGAGGTTCCAGGCGCCCTGAACTTTTGGCGCGAGAACCTTTTCGAATTGCGCGAGCGGATTGCGCGAGGAGCGTGGAGTCCTCGAGGATTCCGGCAGCGTGAACGATGCCGCGAAGAGGCGGCATGGAGTGCTCGATGGTGTGGAGGAGCTTGGAGAGTTCGTCGCGATCGGTGATGTCGACGGGAGCGACGAGAATTTGGGCGCCCTGTTTGTCGGCTGCGTCGATAAGGGCGGCAGTTTTGTCGTTGCCGCCGCGACGGGAGACCAGGACGAGATTTTTGGCGCCGCGATCGAGAAGGAATTGGGCGAGCGCGAGGCCGAGGCCGCCAGTGCCGCCAGCGATGAGATAAGTGCCGCTGGGCGAAATGTGCGCAGTAGCGGAGGGCTGGCGCAGAACAATTTTGCCGAGGTGATGCGCCTGGGACATGTGGCGATAAGCGGAGACGGCGTCGCGGAAGGAGAAGGTTTCGGTAGGAAGGGCGTGGAGTTCGCCGGATTCGATGAGTTTCACGGTGTCGCGGAGAAGCGCGCCGATGAGTTCGGGCTGATCGACGGCAAGCGGCGCGAGGTCGACAACGTGATAGGCGATATTGCGGCCGAGCGCGGCGACTTGCTCGGACGACCAGAGATCGCGCTTGCCGAGTTCGACGAAGCGGCCGTTGGGCGCGACGACGGAAAAAGTGGCGGGGATGAAATCGCCGGCGAGGGAGTTGAGAACGACGTCGACGCCGCGGCCTTCGGTGATGCGCGAGGATTTCGCGGGCGAAGTCGAGAGTGCGGGAATTGAAAATGTGTTTGACGCCGAGCGAGCGGAGGTAATCGCGTTTGCGATCGCTGCCAGCGGTGGCGAAGATTTCGGCGCCAGCGCGCTGGGCGACCTGAACGGCGGCGAGGCCGACTCCGCCAGCGGCCGCATGGATGAGGACGCGATCACCGCGACGAATTTTGGCGATGTTTTCAAGGGCGTAGCGGGCGGTGAGGAAGGCAGTTGGAATTCCGGCGGCAGCGGCGAGGCTGAGATTGCGCGGTTTGGGTGCGACGAGGCGGGGATCGGCGGAGATGTAGCCGTCGTGAGTGCCGGGAGTGAAGGCGATGATTTCGTCGCCGAGTTTGAAGGGCGAGTGGGTCCCGTGAGATGCGTTTTCGCCGAGGGAGACAATGCGGCCGGAGCATTCGCTGCCCAGGACGGCGGCGGGACCAGGGTACATTCCGAGGGCAGCGAGGACGTCGCGGAAATTCAGGCCCGCGGCGTCGATTTGAATTTCGATTTGGCCGGGAGCCGGGGCGTGGCGGTGCGCGGGCTCGATGAGGAGATTGTCGAGGATGCCGGCGTGGGGGATGGCGAGGCGGAGGGGCGCGTGTGGATTTGGTGCGATGGTGTGGCGGGTGAGACGGGCAGCGAGGCGCCGCGAGGCACGGAAAGCGAGTTGGGATTCGACCGCGGTGGTTGTGGGGTTCGGAGCTAGTTCGGCGGCGAGGGACTTCGCGGACTCGGTGGAGTGCGCTGATTCGGATGGATCGAGGTCGATGCAAGTGCAGCGAAATTCGGGGTGCTCTTCGCGGGTGGCCTGAGCGACGCCCCAGACGATGGCTTGGGTGGGATTGATTTTTGACTGCGCGGGCGAAGTGGCGACGGCGCCGGAGGTGATGAAGACAAGGCGGGGCGGATTTGACGTGGCGGATCCATGGCCATTGCTCGGAGCGGGAGCGGCCTCTGTGGGGAGAAGAAGCGAGTTGCTTAATTAGGTCGAGCAAGTTGGAAGCGACTATTTGTTGTGAGGATGCAAGGGTGTCAGCGGCAGGTGCGGCGATGTCGAGGGCGCGGAAGTCGGCGACGCCATAGGGATGCGAGCCGAGGTGCGAGGCAAGATCTGCGGCTGAATCGATGAGCGTGCACGGGATTCCGATGGCGCGGAAATGTTCGGCGGTGCGTTGGGCAACGCCGGAATGATCGGCAAGGAGGAGCCAAGGGCCGGAATTTTTGGCGGCGGCTGCGGCGGATGATGCGAGGGGCGCGGGCTCCCAGCGAATTTCGTAGAGCGCGTCGGCGAGCTGCGCGGGGCTAGGAGCAAGTGGAGAACGCGAGAGCGGTGCGCGGAGCTTTGCGCATTTCGAGACCGGTGATTTCGGCGATGGAGCCCGGAGGCGTCGAAGACGCGGATATCGAAGGCCGCGGTTGAGTGGTCTGTGGTCTGGGCATCGCGGCGGGTAGCGTGGGCCCAAAGCGTCGAAGTGGCTGCAGGAGCGCGTAGGGCGGTGAATTGCGCTAGGCTGACGGGCAGATAGAGCGAATCGCTATCGCGGGCGAGGAGCGGGGCGATGGATTGAAAGCAGGCGTCGAGAACGGCGGGATGCAGCCAGTATTTGTGCGCGTCGGCGCGGGTCTCACCGGGTGACTCAATTTTCGCAAGTGAGTCGGCGGGGCCGTGATGGAGTTCGCTAATGGCGCGGAAGGAGAGACCGAAGTTCATGCCCTTCTCGCGAACCTGTGCGTAGAAATTTTCGGTCGACGTTGATTCGGTGGTTCTGGATTTAAGTTGATCGAGTGATTCCGGTGTGCGAGTCGCCGTGGGCGCGGCCGCGGAGAAAGAGGCGCTGCAGTGGAGAAGCCAATTCTCGCCAGAGCGGGAGAAAATCTCGATTTTGTTGTCGCGGAGAATGGTTTGGAGTCGCGCCGGTTCGGCGTCGGGCGTTAGGAGAGGCGCACCGATGGAAATATTGTGGAGAGCGGCGTGGGCGTGGCCGGAGGAGGCAAGCGCGGCGAGCATGATTTCGAGGTAGCCGGTGAGCGGGAAGATGGCGGCGTCGTGGGCGCGATGATCGGCGAGGAAAGGCACCGAGCGCGGTGCTGATGGAATTTCCCCAGACGCGGAGGCTGTGTTGGTGGCGAGCTCGACGGGCATACCGAGGAGAGGATGCGCCGATGCGATTTGCGCCGAGAGTTCTGTTTTGGTGTGTGGCGTGGGTTTGGGCGCGTCGATCCAATAGTGTTGGCGCTGGAATGGATAGGTCGGGAGTGGCACGCGGTAGCGCGCGTAGGGCTGATCGAACTTCTCCCAATCCACTTCTCCGCCGCGCTGCCAGTATTGGCCGAGAGTGTCCAGAGTTTGCTCCCAGTCGGATTTCTGGCGGCGCAGCGTGGGGAGCCAGGCGGCGGATTCCCGGGTGATGGTTTGACGGCCGAGGCCGCAGAGCGTAGCGCCGGGGCCCATTTCGAGAAAAGTGTGATGGTTGAGTTGGTTTAGCGTTTCCATCGCTGCACGGAAGCGGACCGTGTCGCGAATCTGGCGGCCCCAATATTGAGGCGTGATTTCTTGTTTGGTCAGTTCCCTGCCGGTGACCGAGGAGATGACCCGGATTTGAGGATCTTTGGGATTGAGCTGCGCGGCGGCCTGCTCGAATTCGGCGCGCATTTGGTCCATTTGGGCGGAGTGGAAGGCGTGGGAGACCTTCAGCCTTTCCACACGAAGGCCGAGCTGAGTGAGTTTCGCGGCGGCTCTATCGATGTGCTCGGAGTAGCCTGCCAGGGTGAAGCTGCCGGCAGCATTCTCGGCGGCGATGGAGATGTCGATGCCTTCAATTCCCTGCTTGATTTTGGCTTCATCGCCGATGACCGCGAGCATTGAGCCATGGCCTTGCGCGGTGGACATGAGACGGCCGCGAAGAGCGATGAGCTTTAGGCCTTCTTGGAGTGTGTAAACGCCGGCGACGGTTACGCCGACGTATTCGCCGACGCTGTGGCCGAGAATGGCAGCAGGTTCGACGCTCCAGCTTTTCCAGAGTTGGGCGAGAGCCCATTCGATGGCGAAAAGAGCGACCTGGGTGCTGGCTGTCTCGTGAATGTTCTCTTGGTCGGCACCCCAGAGGATTGCAGGTAGATCGATTCCTTCGGATTTTAGGATTGTGGCGCATTCATCGATGGCTGCGCGGAAGATGGGCTGAGTTTCATAAAGCTGCTTGCCCATGCCGGGGAATTGCGCGCCTTGGCCGGGAAATAGGAAGACAGGTTTTTTATTGGAGGCGTGGGCCGAGCCTTCTGACTCTTTCTCGCGCAGTTTCTGGCGAATCTCTTCGGTGCCGGCGCCCACAACAAACAGGCGGTGATCGAAAGTGGCGCGGCCTACGTTGGCGGAATAGCAGATATCGGCTATGGGCTCGCGGGCGGAGCCAAGGGCCTCGACGTAGCTCTCGTGAAGCTGGTGAAGTGCGGTTTCATCGCGCGCGGAGAGCGCTAGGATGTGGAGAGGCCTATCGTTCGCGATGGCTTTGTGTTCGCGCGCGGGGGCTTCTTCGACGATGACGTGCGCGTTGGTGCCGCTGAAACCGAATGAGCTGACGCCAGCGATGCGCTTCCGTTCACCGTTGCTCCACTTTTTGGCTTCGGTGGGAATCTCAACAGCGAGATTTTTCCAGTCGATGTGCGGATTCATCTGCTGAAAGTGCAGATGGCGCGGAATTTCACTGTGCTGAAGCGAGAGGACGATTTTCAACAGGCCAGCTACGCCGGCAGCGGATTCAAGATGGCCCAGATTGGTTTTTACCGAGCCAACCACGAGAGGCTTCTCACGCTTTTTTTCGCCAAAAACACCGGCGAGGGCGTGAGCTTCGATGGGATCGCCGAGTTCAGTGCCGGTGCCGTGCGCTTCGATGTAGTCGATCTCGGAAGGTTTGAGACCGGCTTTGCTGAGCGCAGCGCGAATCACGTTTTCCTGAGAGCGCCCATTGGGCGCGGTGAGGCCGGAGCTGCGGCCGTCCTGATTCACGGCAGAGCCGCGCAGGACGGCGAGAATGTTGTCGCGGTCGGCGACGGCGTCGGACAGGCGCTTGAGGACCACGACGCCGCAGCCTTCGCCGCGAACGAAGCCATTGGCGCGCGAATCGAACGCTTTGCAGCGGCCGTCAGGAGCCATCATGTGGGCTTTCGAAAAGGCGATGAAAATTTCGGGAGAGAGCAAAACATTGGAACCGCCAGCAATGGCCAGGCGGCACTCGCCCGCGCGGAGGTAGAGGCAGGCCGTGTGGAGCGCGACGAGCGAGGAGGAGCAGGCAGTGTCGACTGAGAGATTGGGTCCTTCGATTCCGAGAGTGTAGGAGATGCGTCCGCCAGCGACGCTGCGAGCGATGCCGGAGGCGAAGTAGGCGTTGAAAATGGCGGGATCGCCGGCGCGATAAAACATTTGGGCATATTCGTCGGTGGTGAGCGCGACGAAAACGCCGGCGCGGTGGCGGCCGAGATCGCGAGGATTTTGCGCGGCGTTCTCGAGGGCTTCCCAGGTGACCTCGAGAAGCAGGCGCTGCTGGGGGTCCATGGCAACGGCTTCGCGCGGAGAAATGCCGAAAAATTCGGGATCGAATTGATCGACGTGATCGAGGAGCGCGGCGTAGCGCGTGGACATTTTGCCGGGCGCGTCGGGATTGGGATCGTAGTAGTCGTCGAGATTCCAGCGGGACTTGGGAATTTCGGAAACTGCGTCGGCACCGGCCTGGAGAGCGCGCCAGAATTTTTGAGGATTCGCGGCGCCGGGGAAACGGCAGCCCATGCCGATGACGGCGATGGGTTCGTTGCGCTGGCGGTCGGAAGCGGCGAGGCGAGCTTCCATTTCCTCGAGAGCAAGCAAGGCTTGCTTGAGCGGCGAGAGATTGGCGAAGCGCTGAGGAATGGAGCTCATGTTCTAGAGTGACTGCAATTTTTTCTTGAGAAGTTCTTCGACCGCGTCATCGTCAAGGTCGGCGATTTCTTCGACGCGGGAGTCATCGAAGGCTGGTGGCGCTACTAAGTTATTTTCGTTTGGTTCGCTTGCTGCGTTTGCCACGCTTGCTGCCAAGACGTCGCGCTCGAGATGCGTGGCGACGGCGTCGGGCGTCGGGAAATCGAAGACGAGCGTTGCAGAGAGCGGCTTTTCGAGGCCGAGCGCGCGTGCGAGGCGGTTGCGCAGCTCGATGGCCATGAGGGAGTCGAGGCCGAGATCGAGGAGGCGGCGTTTCGGCTCGACGCGGTCGATGGAATCGAAGTGGAGAAGCTCGGCGATTTGCTGCTGGATGAGTTGCAAGAGCGCGTCGTGGCGCTGGTGAGGCGCGAGGACGGCAAAGTTGAGCGCGGGCGTTGTGGGTGCGGATTTTACGGGCGCGGCGGAAACTCTGTGGCCGTTTTTCTTTTCCAGGGGAAGCGGCGAGCTAGTCCTGACGTCCGCTTGACGCGAAGCGGCTGAAACTTGTGCGGGTGCGGATGCGGTGGAAGCGAGGATGACGTGCTGGCCCAGAATTTCGGCAGGCGAATTGGGATGCGGGAGCGCGTCGACGCGCTCGAAGCCGGTGGAGGAGAGAAGGGTCGACCAAGTTTTGGCGTCGAGGAGGGGATGATCGTGACGGAGGCCGTCATCAAAGCGCTGCCAGCCCTCGATGAGCGCGGTGGTGATGTCGAACCACGGGAGGTATTTGGTGGATTCGCAGAGGATCAGGAGGCCGGCGGGCGCGAGGAGGGAGTGGACGCGGGCCATAGTGGCGCGAAGGTCGCGAGTGGCGTGGAGCGCGTTGGTGGCGATGACTACGTCGTAATCGTGAAGCGAGAAATTTTGTGCGGTGGGATCTTTTTCGATGTCGAGCAAGCGATAGCTGACTTCGGGGCGCGCCGCGAATTTGCGGCGGCCGTGATCGAGAAAAATATCGGAAACATCGGTGAATTCGTAAGTGGAAGCAGTGCCGGCGAGGAGCGGGACGAGTTGGGACGCGGTGCTACCCGTGCCAGCGCCAATTTCGAGAATGCGGATCGGAGGCGCGCCGGCGCGGGCGCGGATCATGCCCTCAAGAGCGGCGCGAGCAACGGACGCGACATAGGCGGAAAGGGGAGCGCGTTCGTAAATATTTTCGGCGTATTCGAAGCTGCCGCCGGGGAAAAGAGTTTCGAGGGCGCTCTTGCGGCCGGTGAGAATGGGAAGGAGATCGGCGCCGCACGAGAGGGCGTAGTCGAGGAATATACGATCCCCGGAGAAGACCGGCGTGGCGGCTTCGAGGATGGCTTGGGGCGATTCGAAAGCGAGCGGCGCGTTGGTCGGAGTGAATACCGGGTCGGCGGCTCCGGATTTCTTGAGCAGATCTTCGGAGACGAGTTTGGAGAGCCAGCGGCGGAGGAGGCGCGCGTAGGATTTTTGGAAGCTGGCTTGGGCGAGGAGCGATTCGACGGTGTGTGATTCGGCGGCGCGCTGGAAGATGCCGGCGCGTTTCAGAGTGTCGACGATGTAGGCGGTGGTGAGGCGGTCGAGGAAGGCCCAGCGGAGTGAGTAGAGCGAAACGTTGAGATCGAGGCGGCCTTGGTTTGATTGGCGCGCGGCGGATTCGGAGATGAGCTGCCACGTGGAGGCGGCGTCGAGTGCGGCCGTGGCGGCGTTTTCGTGTGAGGGCTCGGCCGCTGGCTCGGCTTCGCGCGGCTCAAGCCAGTAGGATTGGCGCTGGAATGGATAAGTGGGCAGGGGGACGCGGTAGCGTGCATAGGGTGCGTCGAATTTGTCCCAATCAACTTCCCCGCCGCGTTGCCAGTATTGACCGAGGGCGTCGAGAGTTTGCTCCCAGTCGGATTTTTGGCGGCGCAGCGTCGGGAACCAGGCGGCTGATTCTTGAGTGATGGTTTGGCGGCCGAGGCCGCAGAGCGTGGTGCCAGGGCCCATTTCGAGGAAAGTGTGATGGTTGAGTTGGTTTAGCGTTTCCATCGCGGCGCGGAAGCGAACCGTGTCGCGGATTTGGCGGCCCCAGTATTGGGGCGTGATTTCTTGTTTGGTCAGTTCCCTGCCGGTGACCGAGGAGATGATCTGGATTTGAGGATCTTTAGGATTGAGCTGCGCGGCGGCGTGCTCGAATTCGGCGCGCATTTGGTCCATTTGGGCGGAGTGGAAGGCGTGGGAGACCTTCAGCCTTTCCACGCGCAGGCCGAGCTGAGTGAGTTTCTCGGCGGCTTTATTGATTTGGTCGGAGTAACCGGCCAGGGTGAAGCTGCCGGGAGCATTCTCGGCGGCGATGGAGATATCGATGCCCTGGATGGCTTGGTGAAGCTTCGCTTCGTCGCCGATGACGGCGAGCATTGAGCCATGGCCTTGCGCGGTGGACATGAGGCGGCCGCGAAGGGCGATGAGCTTGAGGCCTTCTTGCAGGGTATAGACACCAGCGACGGTGACACCGACATATTCGCCGACGCTGTGGCCGAGAATGGCAGCAGGTTCGACGCCCCAGCTTTTCCAGAGCCGGGCGAGGGCCCATTCGATGGCGAAGAGAGCCACTTGAGTGTTGGCCGTCTCGTGGATTTTCTCTTGGTCGCTTCCCCACAAAATGTCGGGTAGGTCAGTTCCCTCACTTTTCAGCAGCTCAGCGCATTCGTCGATGGCTTGTTGAAATATGGGCTGGGTGTCATAGAGCTGTTTGCCCATGCCGTGAAACTGCGAGCCCTGACCGGGGAATAAAAAGACAGGTCGACGATCAGCGACTTCCTCGATTCGGCGGCCTTCGCGCTTCCCTTCCAGCTTTTGGCGAATTTCTTCGGCCGTGGCCCCAACAACAAAGAGGCGGTGATCGAAGGTGGCGCGGCCGGCGTTGGCGGTGAAACAAGTGTCGGCGATGGGCTCGTTTGTAGAGGCCAGCGAGGCGACATATTTGTCGCGCAATTCGCCGAGTGCTTTTTCGGCGCGCGCGGAGAGAGTGAGGATGTGCAGTGGACGGTCAATATCATTTGCAATGCGTTCCCGCGCCGGCGCTTCCTCGACGATAACGTGCGCGTTGGTACCGCTGAAACCGAAGGAGCTGACGCCGGCGATGCGCTTGCGCTCGGATGCTTCCCACTTTTTTGCCTGAGCCGGAATCTCGACTTGGAGGCTGCCCCAGTCGATGTGGGGATTCATTTTCTGGAAGTGGAGATGGCGTGGAATTTCGCCATGCTGGAGCGACAAGATGACTTTGATCAGCCCCGCCACACCAGCCGCGGATTCCAGATGGCCAAGATTGGTTTTCACCGAGCCCACGGTGAGCGGAGCGGAACCGCGATCGGCGCCGAAGACTTTCGAGAGGGCGTGAGCTTCGATGGGATCGCCGAGTTCGGTGCCAGTGCCGTGGGCTTCGATGTAATCGATTTCGGCGGGCTGCAAGTGCGCTTTTTCGAGCGCGGCGCGGATGACGTTTTCCTGAGCCACACCATTGGGAGCGGTAAGCCCTGAGCTGCGGCCGTCCTGATTCACGGCGGAGCCGCGCAGAACGGCAAGGATGTTGTCGCGATCTTCGATAGCGTCGGCGAGGCGCTTGAGGACGACGACGGCGCAGCCTTCGCCACGGACGAAGCCGTCGGCGCGAGCGTCAAAAGTTTTGCAGCGGCCGTCCGCAGACATCATGCGGGCGCGGGAAAAGTTGATATTGATTTCGGGCGACAGGATCAGATTGACGCCGCCGGCAATGGCAGTACGGGATTCGCGGGCACGGAGGCTTTGCGCGGCGAGATGGATGGCCACGAGCGAGCCGGAGCAGGCCGTGTCGACAACCATGCTCGGGCCGTGGAAACCGAAGGTGTAGGAAATGCGGCCGGAAACGACGCTGAGATTGTTGCCGGTGCTGGAGTAGGCGTCGATTTCAGCGGGACGCGAGAAAACCATGCGCGCGTAGTCGCTGTTGCTGAGGGCGAAGAAAACGCCGGTGCGGTGTTCGCGCGAACCGATGGGATTGTGACCGGAATTTTCGAGAGCCTCCCAGGCGACTTCGAGAGCGAGGCGTTGCTGGGGATCCATGCTGGCGGCTTCGCGCGGCGAGATCCCGAAGAAATGGGGATCGAAGAGCGAAGGGTCGCGCAGGAACGAGCCGTGGCGCGTGGTCATTTTGCCGGCGGCGTCGGGATTGGAATCGTAGAAACGCTCGAGGTCCCAGCGCGTCTTTGGAATTTCAGTGGCGGTTTCGGCGCCTGCGGCGAGAAGTTTCCAGAAGGAGGCGGAATCGTTGGCGTCACCGGGAAAGCGCAGAGCGAAGCCGATGATGGCGACGGGCTCGTGGCGAGCGTGTTCGAGCTGTGCGACTTTTTCCTTGAGCGAGCGAATCTCGTAGAGCGCCTGCTTGGCGGGAGAAAGTTTGCCGAATTGTGGGTCGCGGGACATGGTGAGCGTGTGAAGTGGCGTAGTTGGCTAGGATCCCCGTTTCAGTTCTTCCTTCAGTAATTCTTCGGCTTCGGCATCGGAAAGAGAATCAATTGTTGCGAGAAGCGTGTCCTCGGAGTCGGTTGCGGTTTGTGAACCGGCGCTTGACGGGGCGGGTGTGTAAGTGGGCTCGGCGGGTGCGGATGTGGCGGGGGTCGCGGTGGGGGTGAGGAGGGTGGCGAGGGCGGCGAGGGTGGGATGGTCGAAGAGGAGGGTGGTGGGGAGGGGGCGGCGGAGGTCGGTGACGAGGTGATTGCGAAATTCGACGGCCATGAGGGAGTCGAGACCCATTTTCATGAGCGGCTGGCGCTCGTCGATGAAGTGGGAGTCGGAGAGGCCGAGGACGCGCAGGGCTTGTTCGCGAAGGTATTGGATGAGGAGAGCGCGACGGTTGCCCACAGGTGAATTTTGGAGCTGATCATAGATCGAGGCCTGGGCGGCTGGAGCAGTGGCACGAGTAGAAGATGCGACGGTGGCGGGGGTGTCGAGGGCGCGTGTGGGAGCGGGCGCGGCGAGAGTCGAGAGGATGGCGGGTGGGTTTTTCCACTGCGACCAGTCGACATCGGCGGCGATGAGTTGAGGCGCATCGCGATGGGCGATTTCCTCGAGGGCGGCGAGGGATTGGTCGACGGACATGGAGCGCATGCCGGGAATGGGGCGGCGTTGAGTTTGTGATTCAGTGCGCGCAGCCATACCCACTTCGGCCCAGGCGCCCCAGTTGATGGATTGCGCGGCGAGGCCGTGGCGGAAGCGGTGATGGGCGAGGGCGTCAAGAAATGCGTTGGCGGCGGCGTAGTTGGACTGGCCGGAGGATCCGGTGACGGAAGCGAGCGAGGAGAAAAGGACAAAGAAGTCGAGCGCGTAGTTGGCAGTGAGCTTTTGGAGATTCCAAGCGCCGAGGGCTTTAGCGGCAAAGACAGAATGGAAATTTTCGGCAGTCTGATTGGAGATGACCGTGTCGCGAAGGGCACCGGCGGCGTGTAGGATGCCGCGAAGAGGCGGCATTTTCTGTTTTATTTCATCGAGAAGAGCGTTGAGTTTTTGCGCGTCGGCGATATCGAGGGCGCGGGATTCGATGCGCGCGCCGGTGTGGGTGAGTTTGTGGATGGCGGGCGCGGTTTCCTTGGTGGGGCCGCTGCGTGAAACGAGAACGAGATGGCGGGCGCCGCGATCGACGAGGAATTGGGCGAGTTTGAGGCCAATGCCGCCAGTGCCCCCGGTGATGAGGTAGGTGGCGTCGGTGCGAATGTGGAGAGGCGCGGGCTGCGTGACCACAATTTTGCCGGTGTGTCTGGCGTGGGCCATATGGGAGAAGGCCGCGGAGGCGTCTTCGAAGGGGAAGGCGGTGACAGGGAGGGGGTGGATGGATCCGTTGGAGAAGAGGACGGAAAGTTTGTGGAGATGCGAAGCGATTTTTTTAGAGTCGTGCTCGATGATGGGGGCTAGATCGACAACGTGATAGTGAATTGAATTGTCGTAGGTGGCGACGCGTGCGAAGTCCCAAACACCTGTTTTGCCAATTTCGACGAAACGGCCGTTGCGGGCGACGACCGAGAGACTGGCTTCGATGAAGTCGCCGGCGAGGGAATTGAGAACCAGGTCGACACCGGAATTGTTGGTTTGCTGTTTTATTTCGCGGGCGAAATCGAGAGTGCGGGAATTGTAGACGTGCGCAATGCCGAGCGAGCGGAGGTGGGCGCGCTTGGATTCGCTGCCGGCGGTGGCGAAGATTTCAGCGCCAGCGTGTTTGGCGAGTTGGACAGCGGCGAGACCCACGCCGCCGGTAGCGGCGTGAATGAGGATTTTTTCGCCGCGCTGGAGTTGGGCAACTTCGTGGAGGCAGTGGTAGGCGGTGAGGAAGGCGTTGGGCACGCCGGCGGCGATGTGCGCGGGGATACGAGCGGGGATACACGCGACGAGGTCGGCGGGCGTGGTGACATGGCTGGCGAAGCTGCCCCAGGCGATGCCAAAGACGAGGTCGCCGGGCTTAAGGGGGTGTGGCCCATTTGAGTGAGCTACCTCACTGCCGACGCGGGTGATGCGGCCGCAGAATTCCATGCCCAGGGATTGCGCACCTTCGGTGTGAAGGCCGAGGACGTTAAGAACATCGCGGAAATTGAGGCCGGTGGCAGCAACTTCCACTTCGACTTCATGGGGCGCGGGGGCGCGGCGGTCGAGCGATTGGATCTGGAGATTTTCGGGAGCGCCGGGAGTGGTGAGGGCGAGGCGCCGCGGGGCGGGATGAAGCGCGGGGGCGTGTTCGAGTTGCGGAGTGAGCCGCTCGCCAGCGCGAAGAGCAATTTCGCTGAGCGGCGCATGTGGGGTGAGAAGTTCGAGAGCGAGGGCGGAAAAGTCGGCATCGGCGGCAAGGGAGTCGACGTCGATGGAAAGTGGGTGCAGCTCAGGATGCTCCAGGACGAGGGTGCGCATGAAGCCCCAGGCGGCGGAGTCGGAGAATGCTTCGACCGAATCGGCCGGCGCGGCAGAGACGGCGTCTTGGGTGACGATAGCGAAGCGGGGCGGATGATTGGGGAAATTTTGGAGCAGCTCGTGAACGAGAGCGAGCGCCTGAGTGCAGCGATGGCTGGCGGTTTCGGGAGCGGCGGCGGCCCCAGGGCGCGCGGCAAGAAGAAAAGCGACGCCGTGGACGTTATTCTTGGTGGGGAGGCGTGTGCCGGTGGCGACGGGAATAGCCTCGCTTCCGAGATTGCGGATGGCGGCGGAGAGTTTCACGGCGCCGGGGAGGTTGTCGCTGACGATGAGCCAATTCTGGGGACGCGCGAGAGCGTCGGCTCCGGATCCTGTTTGCGCGACGTGTTTCGCTGCCCCCCAGCGGAGGCGGTAAAGCTTGCGGGCGACGGAGGAGCGGGTGGAGCGGCGCGCGAGACGGAGGCCTTCGATGCGGGCGACGAGGGCACCGGCTTGGTCAAATATTTCGACCGAAGCAATTTCGAAATTGGCGGAGAGCGAGTCGCTTTTGTCGTTGGCGGGCGTGGTCAGGAGCCCGCGACACCAGACGCGGTGGCCTGCGGGCTTCAGGAATTCAAAGCGATCGAGGGCGACAGGCAAATAAGAGCCAGCAAGCTGGGCTGGCAAAAGCGCGAGGATGGTCTGCAGGCAGCCATCGAGTAGAGCGGGATGAATGCCGTACGCGTCGGCCTCTGCGGCTTCCCGGCTGGCCAGATCGACTTCGGCGATGGCCCCATTGGAGGCGGAATCGGCGTAGAGCGAAGTGAGAACGCGGAAGGATTTGCCGAAGCGAATGCCGAGATTGTGGAGGCGAGCGTAGAAGTCGGATGGATCGATGAGCTGGCCGGCAGAGACGCGCTTGCGAAGGTCTTCGCGAGGGGCGGTGGATTTTTCGTGAGGCGCGGCGGCGCTGGTGAGCGAGCCGGTGAGATGGAGCGCCCAATGTGGCGGCGAGGAAAGTGCGGTTTCATGGCTGAAGATGCGAAGATGAGCGCCGTCGATGACGACCTGCAAGGCGACGGGCGATTTTTCGGGGACGGTTAGAGGGCTTTCGATGGAGACGTTGGTGAGGTGTTTGGCGCCAGTGCCTGAGTGCGCGGCCGCGGAGGCGGCGGAGGCAGCCAACTCGAGAAACGCGGCCATGGGAAAGAGGAGAGAGCCGTCGATATCGTGATCGGCCAGGTAAGGGAAATTCGCGGCGCTGATTTGCGTTTCGAAGACTTCAGCTTGGAGCGCGGGTGAGAAAATGCGGGAGCCGAGAAGGCTGGGCGAAGGTGAGGCCACGGTTGTGGTGCTTGTAGTCGTGGTTGTCGCGGCGGGAATGGATTTTTCCGAGGCGGATTTGCGTTCGACCCAGAACCGCTCGCGCTGATAGGCGTACGGCGGAAGCGAAACCGGAGCGCGATTTCCGGGGTAGACAGCTTTCCAATCGACGTTGGCGCCAAGAGTGTAGAGGCGGGCGAGCGAGAGAAGCAGCGTTTGGTGCTCATCTCGGCCGCGACGTAGAGATAAGACCAGATTTTCGGGTTTGATTGCGCCGGCAAGACATTCCTCGACATAGCTCAGCAGCACAGGGTGGGGGCCGACTTCGAGAAAACTTGCGGCGCCGGTGGTGTGTGCGGCGTTTATAGCGGCGGCAAATTGCACGGGCAGGCGCATGTTCTGAGCCCAGTAGCGGGCGTCGAAAGCTTCGCCGGGAACGAGAGCGCCACGAACGGTGGAAATGATGGGAATCGAGCTGGGATGCGTTTCGACTTTGCCGAGAACGCGAGCGAGCTCGTCGCTGAGAAATTCCATTTGCGGGCTATGGAAGGCGTAGTCGACGGGCATGAGTCGGCTGGCGACGTTCATGTCGCGCCAGCGGGTGGCGAGCTGGTCGATGAGCGCGGCATCGCCGGAAACGACGGTGGATTCAGGGGAGTTGATGGCCGCGATGCACACGTTAGTTTTGATGGATTCGATTTTTTGGGCGACCTGCTCGGCGGGAAGGCGGACCGCGAGCATTTTGCCTTTGGCTTTGGCGGGCTCCATGAGGCGGCCGCGATTGACCACGATGCGAATCGCCTCCTCGAGAGAGAGCGCGCCGGCGATGTGAGCAGCGGCGACTTCACCGGCGCTATGGCCGATGATCGCGGCGGGTTGGATTCCCCAGGAATTCCAGAGACGCGCGAGAGCGACTTCGATAGCGAAGATGGCGGGTTGAGCGTATTCGGTGTGCTCGAGTTTGGAGCTTTTTTCATCGGCGGAGAGCGCGTCGATGAGCGACCAATTGGTGTGGCGGCGGATGAGGGCGTCGCATTCGCGAATTGTTTCGGAGAAGGCGCTTAATGAGGCGCCCGTTGAGGCGCTTGTCGAGCCGGTGCGATTCAAGAGCGAGACGCCCATGTGAGGCCATTGCGAGCCCTGGCCGGAGCATACGAAGACGATGTCGGAACCCGTGGAAGGTTTTTCCTGGGCGATCAGATGGGGCGAGCGCTTTCCTTCCAGGAATTGGGCGAGTGCCGCGGCGGCCTGCTCTTTATTTTCGGTGACGGTGGCGAGGCGGTATTCGTAATGGTCGCGGCGAGTGGCGGCAGAGTGAGCGATTTGGGAGAGCGGTGCGGATTGCGCGGCGGCTGGATCGTCGTGGAGAAAATTTTGGAAGCGCGCAGCGAATTCGTGGAGCGCGGCGGGAGTGCGCGCAGAGATAGGGAGGAGAAAATTTTCCCAAGCGGGATCTTGGGCGGGCTGATTTTTGCTGAGAAGCGGAGCTTCTTCGAGAATGACGTGGGCGTTGGTGCCGCCGAAGCCGAAGGAGCTGACTCCGGCAAAGCGCGGAGATTGGGCGCGAGGCCAAGGAGTGGCGGCATTGGCCAGGGCGAAGCGAGATGCGTCGAGCTCAATGTGGGGATTGAGTTTGGTGAAGTGGAGACTGGGTGGAATTTCCTGATGCTCGAGGGCCAAGGCGGCCTTGATAAGCCCGGCGACGCCAGCGGCGGCTTCGAGATGGCCGAAATTAGATTTGACGGCGCCAAGGACGCAATTTTGAGGTGCGCCGCTCGCGGCGGCGGCGTTTGAGTCGTGCATGTTCAAGACAGCGTTGAGAGCTTCAACTTCGATGGGATCGCCGAGGGCGGTGCCGGTGCCGTGCGCTTCAACATAAGAGATGGCAGAGGCAGGAAGCTGCGCATTCGCGAGCGCGGCGCGAATGACGCCTTGCTGGGCGAGGCCATTGGGCGCGGTGAGAACGTTGGTCCGGCCGTCCTGATTGACGGCGGTACCGCGAATGACGGCGTAGATGCGGTCGTTGTCACGGAGCGCGTCGACCAAAGGCCGGAGGACGATAACGCCGCAGCCTTCGCCCGGGACGAAGCCGTCGGCAGCAGCGTCGAAAGTTTTGCAGAAGCCCTCGGGAGAGAGCATGCCGAGCTTGGCCATGGCGATGTAATGCTCGGGAAGAAGATGGAGCGTGACGCCGCCGGCAAGAGCGAGATTGCATTCGCCGGCGCGAAGGGACTGGCAGGCGAGATGCATGGCCACGAGAGAGGAGGAGCAGGCGGTATCGACGGAAATGCTGGGGCCGCGAAGATCGAGAAGGAAGGAGAGGCGCCCAGAGGCGATGCTGTGCGAGCCACCAGCGGAAGTGTTGGGTCCGATGGCAGCGGGATCTTCGAAGAGGAGGCGCGAGTAATCGGAATTGTAAACGGCGACAAAAACTCCCGTCGCTGAACCGGCGAGAGACTCGGGGGCGCGGCCAGCGTCCCAGAGCGATTCCCAGGCGACTTCGAGAAGGAGGCGCTGCTGGGGATCCATGCTGGAAGCTTCGCGCGGAGCGATGCCGAAGAGAAGTGGGTCAAATTGATCGGCGCCAGTGATGAAGCCCCCGAAACGGCTGTTCGTTTTGCCGGGGCGCTGTGGGTCGGGATCGAAGTAAGCATCCGCGCCCCAACGATCGGCGGGAATTTTGGTGATTCCGTTGGTCGCTGCTTTGAGGAAGCGCCAGTACGCAGCGGGCGAATCTACGTTTGGCGAATTGTCCCCGGTGAAATTTGCGCCGCCGGGGAAACGGCAGCCGATGCCGACGATAGCGATGGGGTCGGAAGCGAGGAGCGCGGATTCGGGAGATTTTTCGCGCAGGCCGCGGATGGAGAGAGCGAGCTTGGCGGCGGAGAGTGTTTGGCGGTCGCTCATTTGCGGCCGCCTTCACTGCCCTGGAGAAGAGAGCGGATGGCGTCTTCCTCAGAGAGGTCGCTGATGTCCGCGGGGACGGTGACTTGGGCTGGCGCGGGCGTGGGAGAAGCGCCGTTGGATTTTTCGGACTTGGCGGCGTCGGGGCTGTTTGCGTCCAGGGGAATTTCCATACGTCGCGCGAGTTCGGCGGCGAGGAGACGGATCGTGGGGTGATTGAAGACCGCGGTGGCTGGGAGTTTGACCTCACTGGTGACGGCGAGGCGCCGGACAAAGCGAAGAGCGGTGAGCGAATCAACGCCGAGAGAGCCCATGGGCTTGAGCGGATCGATTTTTTGGGCGGTGGTTTTGAGGATGCTGGCCAGCGTTTCTTGTAGGTGCTTTTCGACGGCGGTGCGGCGCGCGGGGCCAGCAGGAATTTGGGCGAGAGATTGACGCAGGTCGACGGCGCTAGGGCGGGCGTCTGAAGCGGCCGAGTGCGCGTTTGAAGAGGCGAGTTCGCGAAATAGAGATGGGAGAGTCTCGCCGGAATAGCTCGCGGCGAATTTTTGCCAGTCGACGGGGAGCACGAGGCAATTGGTCGCGCCGGATTGCATGAGATTCGAGAGAACTTCGAGCGCGGTGGCGAGTGGCAGCGTGTCGATCCCCTGCTCCTGATAGGCGCGGACGCTGCGAATGGCGCCTTCTTCGAGGGCGAGGCCGACGCCGGTCCAGGGTCCCCATTGAATGCTGAGAGCGGGGAGGCCGCGGGCGCGGCGATGGCGGGCGAGCGCGTCCATGTAGGAATTGGCGGCCGCGTAGCTGGCCTGGCCGGGTTGGCTGAGGGCGGCGGCCACGGAAGAAAACATGACGAAGAAATCGAGCGGCGAATTTTCAGTGGCGCGGTGGAGGAGCCAGGCACCGTGGGCTTTGGGCTGCATGACGGCTGCGAGACGCTCTGGCGTGAGGTCCGAGATGAGGGCGCCGTCGGTGGTGGCGGCGAGGTGGAAGACGCCGCGAAGCGCAAGCATTTCGTTGGTAATTTGCGCGAGGGTTTTGTGCAGGTGCGGTTCGTCGCTGAGGTCGGCGGCGAACCAGCGAATTTCGGGTTGTGACGCGCTGCTGCGAAGGGCTTGAAGTTGTTGTTCGGCCGCGGCGGAGGGCTGGCGGCGGCTGAGAATGGCGATGTGTTTTGCGCCGGAATTGATGAGCAAGCGGGTGAGTTCGAGGCCGATGCCGCCCGTGCCGCCGGTGAGGAGGTAGGTAGCGTCGGGGGCAAAAGTGAGGGGGCGCGAGCGGCGCGAGGCGCCCGCGGGTCGGGCGAAGTGCGCGGCGTAAATTTTCCCGGCGCGGATGGCGAGAAGTTCTTCATTGGCCTGCGCGCTTTGGCTGCCGCTGGCACTGCCGCGCACGAGCGAGGCGAGAGCTTGGAGGTCGGCGTGGTCGGGCTTGGCGGGGAGGTCGACGTTCGTGCAGGCGAGTTCGGGATGCTCGCGAGCGATGACGCGGCCGAGCCCCCACGCGGGGCCTTGGGCGGCGGCGATAGCGGAGCGATCGGTTGGTTGAGTTGCGTCGATTTGCTGAGTGCCCGTGGTGATAAGCCAGAGTTTTGGCGGGGTGGATTGAGGGGCGCGCGTGGCGGCGTGGACAGTGTCGACGATATTTTTGCGCGAGTTTGGAGGGCGTGGGGCGAGTCAGTGTCGGAGCCGGAGCAGAGAAGAAGATGTTTCTGGCGTTTGCGCCGCGGCCAAGGTTTCGGTGAGCGCAGTGGCGGTGGATACATGCGTGAAGTTTTCGCGGGCGGATTTGAGTCCCTTGGCGAGATTTTTTGCGAGCGGAGATTCCTCGGCAAGGATGACGGTGCGTCGTGGGCGGCGTGGCGGGCGCGTGGGGCTGGGAGTCGATTTCGTTCCAACGTAATTCGTAAATGACGCTGTCGGCCTGGGAGGGCTTCGAAAATTCGGGTTCGAGGCCGCGAAGTTCGGCGACGGGGTGGGACTCGGAGTCAGTGAGCTGGCAATTGAATTTGGATTTGTCGCCGTTAGGTGCAATTAGGGCGGTGACAGGTGCGGTTTTGGCGGTGTTCCAGGTCAGTTGGTTGATTTTGCTGATGCGCGCGACCAATTTTTCTCCGGCTCCGATCTGGGTGGACTGGGCGACGTGAGCGAAGAGCGCGGCAAGTGGAGTTTTGTCGTCAGTGTCGAGCGGAAATTTTTGAGCCTCGGTGAGTTGAGCGGGCGACGCACTTCCCTGCTCAAGTGTGGCGGAGAATTCGGGCGACCAAGCAGAGCCGATGCGCGAAGAAATTTTTAGTTCGACGGAGCCGTTCGGAGGCGCGGCGGGCGGCGAGTTGGGCGGGTGCAGTTTCGGCGGCGGAATCGGAATTGAAGACGAGATTTGCGAAATGCAAATCGGTCGCATCGCTTGTGAGTTCTTTGGCGGCAGCGATGGCGATTTCGAGGAGGAGTGCGGCGCGATCTAGAGGATTTTGATTGGCAGGGAGGTCGACGGGCCAAAGAGAGGTCGCGGGGTCGATGGAAGAGTCGACCCGGACGCCGAGATTTGGATGGCCCTGGCCGAGGCGATTGCGCGAATTTGAAATGGAGGTTGAGTCGAGCCAGTAGCGTTCGCGCTGCCAGGTGTAGGTGGGGAGGCGGAGGCAAGTGCCGCGCGGGTAGAGCTTTTGAAAATTGATGGGCAGGCCGTGGACGTGAAGCGCGCCGAGTGAGGAGAGAAGTTCGGCGCGTTCTTCCTTGTCGCGGCGGAGGGAGGGGACGGCAATAGCGCTGCGGCCGGACTGTTTTTCCGGCTCGCGTTGGAATTGGCGGATTCCCTCTTCCATGGCTTGGAGGAGGACCGGATGCGCGTTGATCTCGATGAAAGTGTCGAAACCATCGCGAAGGAGATTCTGGATGGCGTTATGGAAAAGCACGGGCTGGCGCAGATTTTTGGCCCAGTAGGCGGCGCTAAGCGCGGACCCGTCCTCGACCTGGCCGGTGACCGTGGAATAAATCGGCAGAGCGCCATTGCGCGGGTGGAGGTGCGCGAGAAGCGCGGGAAGCTTTTGACAAAAAGGCTCGACGTGGAAGCTGTGGGAGGCAACGTCGACAGAAATGCGGCGGCAGAAGATTTCTTTTTTCTCAAGATTGGAGAGAGCGTCCTCGATGGCGTCAGCGTCTCCGGAAAGAACGGTGGAATTTAGGCTGTTTTGCGCGGCGACCGAGACGCGGCCGTCGTATTTGCGGATCAGTTCCTGAGCGGCATCGAAATTGAGTTCGGTGAGGGCCATGAGGCCGCGTCCGCTGGCGCCTTTCATGAGGGCGCTGCGCTCGCAGATGACCGCGGCGGCGTCATCGAGGCTGAGCGCGCCAGAGACGGCGCCGGCGGCAATTTCGCCCATGGAGTGGCCGGCGACGGCGTGAGGTTCGACGCCGTAGGAGCGCCAGAGCGCGGCGAGAGCGACTTCGAGGGAGAAAAGGACGGGCTGGATGACGTCGATCTGGCTGAAGTTGCGCTCGGGCTCGTGTTGGAGCTTATCGAGGACGTGCCAGTCGGTGCGGCGGAAGACAGCAGCGTCGCATTCTTCGAGTTTTTGGCGGAAGGCGGGTTCGTCGCGGAGAAGGCCCAGGGCCATGCCGGGCCATTGGCCGCCCTGGCCGGGGAAGATGAAAGCGACGCGGCCCGAGGGCGTGGCGGCGTCGGCGTCGGCGGCGGATTTTTTGCCGGAGTGAACGCCGGGCTGATCTTCTTTTTTGAGCCAGGCAGTGAGGCGTTCGTTCAATTCCTCACGAGAGTGCGCCACCAAAGCGCAGCGATAGTCGTGATGGGCGCGGCGAGTGGAGGCGGTGAAGGCCAAGTCAGTGAGAGAGGCAGGCCAGGCAGGATCGGAGGCGAGGCGATCGCGCCAGTTGGCGGCGGAACTTTCGAGGACCGATTCGGAGTGGCCGGAAAGCAGAAAGAGTTCAGCGCGATTTGGTGTCGCGGAAGCCACATCTTGAGTGGATTCATCTGCACTTTCGAGGACGACGTGCGCGTTGGTGCCAGTAATGCCGAAGCCGCTGACGCCCGCGATAAGTTTTATGTTGGTCTCGGCGCGCCAGGATGAATTTTTGGAGTGGACGGCGATGGATTGGTCCCAATGAATGGCCGGATTGGGCGTTTGGAAGTGAAGGCTGGCGGGAAGCAGGCCTTCGCGCATGGCAAGGGCGACTTTGATGATGCCCGCCACGCCGGCGGCGGATTCGGTGTGGCCTATGTTGGTCTTAACCGAGCCGATGGCGCAGGGATTTTGCCGATTCTTGCCGGCGACAACGGCGCCGATGGATTCGATTTCGACGGGATCGCCAGCGAGAGTGCCGGTCCCATGAGCTTCAATGTAAGAGACCGATTGTGGGTCGACGGCCGCATCGGCGAAGGCTGCGCGAAGCATGGCTTGCTGGCCATCGCGGCTGGGAGAAATGAGCAGGCCGCTGGAGTGGCCGTCGTTATTGACGGCGCTGCCGCGGATGACGGCGTAGATGGAATCACCATCGGCGATAGCGCGGGAGAGCGTTTTTAGGACCAGGACGCCGCAGCCTTCGCTCCGGACGTAGCCGTTGGCGGCCGCGTCGCCAAATTTGCAGCGGCCTTCGGGAGAAAGCATGTTGGCGGAGGAATAGATCAGGGTGATTTCAGGGCGAAGAATGGCGTTGACGCCACCGGCCAGAGCGATTTCACTCTCGCCGTTCTGCAGGCTTTTGCAGGCGAGGTGAACGGCGACGAGCGAGCCGGAGCAGGCGGTGTCGACTGCGAGATTGGGGCCGCGAAGATCTAGAAAATAAGCAAGTCGACCCGAGGCGGGATAGCGGCCGCCGCCGGTTGAGGCGTAGAAATCGAGCGAGCGCGAATTTTCGTAGAGGCAGTCTTCGTAATCGCTGTTCCAAAGGCCAACGAACGCGCCCGTTTTCGTGCCGGCAAGGCGAGCGGCAGGAATTCCAGCGTCTTCAATCGCTTCCCACGCGACTTCGAGGAGCAAGCGCTGCTGGGGATCGAGGCGCTCCGCTTCGTGGCGCGAAATGTGGAAGAAATCGGCGTCGAATTGGTCGAGGTTGGGTAAAAAGCCCCCGCGGCGACTGGCGATGAGGCTGCGGCGCACGGAATCTTCGGTGTAGACCGAGTCAAGATAGTCGAAGCGATTTTCGCCGTATTCCCGAACGGTTTCGAGATTGTCGCGAAGGACCCGCCAGAAGGCAGACGGGTTGGGCGCACCGGGAAAGCGGCATCCGATGCCAACGATGGCAATGGGCTCGTGCGGCTTCAAAATTTTCCTTCTAAGAATTCTCTTTAGCGGTGCTCTGAGCGCTGGAGCGCGTGAATTTCAACCGCCAGCGCGATTTTTAGCGAATTGAGCAGCGCTGCTTTTTGGCCCTGCAAGAAAAAGTGATCGCCATCGAGCATGGCGAGGCGAAATTCCTTCGCGGTTTGATCCCTCCAAGCTTCAAGTTCGCTTTGCATAACGGCGCGGTCCTGGGTGCCGCCGTAGGCAGTGATGGAGTAAGGGAGCCGCGGCTCGGGTGCGTATCGATATGTTTCGACCATGGTGACGTCGGCACGCAGCACTGGAACGAGCAGCGCACGCATTTGCGGATCGTCCATGACGACTTTGGGCATTTCCGCGTAGCGCGCTTCGAGCGCGCGAATAAATTCCGCTTCGGCGAGGTCCCGCAACAAATCGTGGCGCCAGGGGAGTTGTGGCGCGGGGGACGCACCCACGAAAAGGTGCGAAGGCTGAGGCAGATTGTTGCGCCGAAGGCTGCGCGCGACTTCGAATGCAATCGTCGCGCCTAAGCTGTGACCATAAAGAACAAAAGGACGGTCGAGAAGATCGCGGAATTCTGCGACTAGTTGTTCGGCGAGCGGCGGGATTGAAAAGAAAAGATTTTCGCGCAGGCGGCCTTCGCGGCCGGGCAGTTGAATTGAACAAACTTCAACATCGTTTGGCAGTTCATCTGCCCATCCCCTAAAGACAGAGGTTCCGACCCCGGCGTGCGGGAAGCAAAAGAGACGCAAAGCAGCCGCAGGGCGCTTGCGGGGGCGGATAACCGAGTGCGAGTGGTCTCCCATAGAGGACGGACTGAGACGAGTGGTGTCACCCAAAAGAGGGGCTGGGGTTTTGCGTGTTAAGCACAGAGATTCCATTATGCATCCCGCTGCGGTACTAGGACTACTATATGATGGACTTTGGCGTCGTGGATGCTAGAAATGCAACCCGGTTCCGATAAGCAAAAGCATCGTGGCCGAGACGATTTTGGGCTCCATTGGCGGACAAATTAACGAGGCACGATGCCAATTCAATCCACAGATACACCTGCGCCCGTTAGCCCAGCAGAGAAGGCCACGGCTAGCGCCGACAACCCAGCAGCAGCCTTAAGCGAGTCACAGAAATTGGTCGAATTGCTGGCGCGATTACGCGCGCTGGACGTGCAGCTATCGGTGCAGGAAGGCAAGTTGGGCTGCACGGCGCCGAAGGGCGTGCTGACGGCAGAGCTGAAAGCGCAGCTTGCGGCGAACAAGCCGGCAATCATTCGATTTCTGGAGGAGCACCAGCGGGTAGGTGCGGTGGGGGCAATTGCGCGAGTGCCGCGCGAGCGGCACATGGAGCCGTCGTTTGGTCAGGAGCGGCTGTGGTTCCTGGATCAGCTTGAGGGCAAGAGCTACGCGTACAACATCGCGGGCGGATTGAGACTGACTGGGCAGTTGAACAACGAGGCGCTGGGACGTGCTCTCGAAGAAATTGTGCGGCGGCATGAAGTGCTGCGCGCGGGAATCGTAGGCGTGGCCGGAAAGCCCAAAGTAGTGGTTGAGCCGGCGCTGGATTGGAAGATGAGTTTTATCTCCTTCGGGGCGATGCCCGAAGAGGCGCGCGAAGAGGCCATGGTGGACTTTGCCACGCAGGAGTTGCGCAAACCCTTCGACATTGCTGAGCCGCCGCTGATTCGCTGCTGCCTGGTGGAAATGGGTCCGCAGGAACATGTGCTGCTTTTCAACGTACATCACATCGCGGCTGATGGATGGTCGCTGGGCGTGATTACAGATGAGTTGACGCGTATGTATCAGGCTTTCTCACAGGGACAGGGGTCGCCGCTCGAGGAAGCCGGGCTCGACTATCTCGATTACGTGCACTGGCACAGGCAGCACACCACTGCGGTGAGGCCCGTGCAGCTGGCCTATTGGAAGCGGCAATTGAAGGCGCCGCTGCCGATGACCGAGTTCCCTGTCGACAGGCCCAGGCCGTCGATGGCGACTTTTCAAGGGAAGCGGACCAAGCAGACCATTTCGAGCGAGTTGCGCGCGGCGGCGCAGAAATTCAGCACCGCGGAAAACGTGACGCTTTTCACCACGCTGTTGACCGCCTTTGACCTGCTGCTCTATCGATATACGAGGCAGACGGACATTTTGGTGGGAACAGTCGCGGCGGGACGCGTGCGGCCGGAACTTGAAAGGCTTGTGGGCCTATTTATTAACAACATTCCGCTGCGCAGCGATTTATCTGGCGACCCGACGGTGCGGGAGATGCTGGCGCGCAATCGCGATGTGACATTGGGAGCTTTCTCGCATCAGGACGTGCCGTTTGGCGATTTGGTGGAAGCGACCCAAGGGCATCGGGAGATGAACCGGTCGCCGCTCTTTCAGACGCTATTCATTTTGCAAAATTTTCCGCTGCGGGATTTGGAGTTTGCCGGGCTGACCTTGAAGCCAGTGGCGATTGATATTGGTGCGTCGCGATTTGATTTGACCATTGAGGCGGGCGAATCGTCGAAGGGCGAGTTGGTGATGGATTGGGAGTACAACACGCTGCTTTTCGATGACGCGACGATTGAGCGATTCAAGCAGCATTTCGAGGCTCTGCTGGCGGGGATCGTGCATTCGCCGCAGTTGCGCATTTCCGAGCTGCCGATGATGTCGGCAGAGGAGCTGCGGGGAATTTTAGAGGCGGCGAGCGGCGAGACGTTCCCGATCGCGCATGTTTGCGTGCACCAATTGTTTGAGGAGCAAGCGGCGCGGCACGCGAACGAGCCGGCGGTGACGTTCGAAGGTACAACGCTGAGTTATGGGGATTTGAATAAGCGCGCCAACCGGCTGGCGAATAAGTTGAGAAAGCTCGGCGTGGGGCCGGATGTGCTGGTGGCCGTTTGCCTGGAACGCTCGGCGGAGATGGTGGTGGCGGTGCTGGCGGTGCTGAAGGCGGGCGGCGCGTACGTGCCGCTGGACCCGGCATATCCGCGAGACCGGGTGCAATTCATATTGGAAGATTCGCACGCCGCGGTGGCCATCACCGAGGAGAAGTTGCTGGAGCTGGTGGGGTCGAGCGCGCCGGCGGTGGTGTGCGTGGACCGCGACCGCGAGGCGCTGGCGGTTGAGAGCGATGTGCTGCCGGCGGTGGCGGACGTGGCTGCAACGGGGCCGAAGAATTTGGCGTACGTGATTTACACGTCTGGGTCGACGGGTAAACCCAAGGGCGTGGAAGTGATGCACCACTCGGTAGTGAATTTTTTGGCGTCGATGCGCAAGACGCTGGGATTTTTGGAGAAGGACCGGCTGCTGGCGGTGACCACGCTGTCGTTCGACATTGCCGGGCTGGAGCTTTATCTGCCGCTGACCTCAGGCGGATGCGTAGTGGTGGCGGCGAAGAGCGCGTTGGCGGATGGACTCACCCTGGGGCGGATGATCGAAGAGCAAAAGATTTCAGTGATGCAGGCGACGCCGGTCACCTGGCGATTGCTGCTCGATTCCGGATGGCGCGGCAAAGCGGGATTGAAGATTTTGTGCGGCGGCGAAGCGTTTCCGGCTGAGCTGGCTAAGCGATTGGCGCAGACCGGCGGAGAAGTTTGGAATTTGTATGGTCCGACGGAGACGACGATTTGGTCGACGACCTATCGAGTGCCGAGTGAGGCGGAAGCGACGGCTGACGCGAGTGAAAACGGGCACGGCGGCGCGAGAGGACAAGCAAGTGGGCACGGCGCGGGGAGTGGGCATAACGCGGGGCGGGTACCTATTGGAAAGCCAATCGCGAATACGCAGCTCTATGTATTGGATGAAAAGCTGCAGCCGGTGCCGAATGGCGTCGCGGGGGAGCTTTTTATTGGCGGCGATGGATTGGCGCGGGGTTATCTGCGGCGCGCGGAGCTGACCAGCGAACGATTTATTTCGAATCCATTTGGCGAAGGACGTTTGTATCGCACGGGCGATTTGGTGCGGCGGCTGGTGGACGGAAACGTCGAGTACCTGGAGCGGCTCGACAACCAGATCAAGTTGCGCGGATTCCGGATTGAGTTGGGCGAGATTGAGTCGGCGCTGGAGCAGCAGGCCAATATTGCGCATGCGGTGGCTATCGTGCGCGAGGACACGCCGGGCGACCAGCGGCTAACTGCGTATGTGGTAACGCATCAGCAAAACGGACGCGACGTTCGGGCGATTCGACAGGCGCTGAGCGCGCGGCTTCCCGAATACATGGTTCCGGCGCAGTTTGTTTTTTTGGATGTGCTGCCACTAACGCCGAATAAGAAGGTGGATAAGCGCGCGCTGCCGGTGCCGGAGAAAACCGCTGTCGTGTCGGCGATGTATGTTCCGCCTAAGACGCAGGCGGAAGTGGACGTGGCGGCGATCTGGCGCGATTTGCTGAAGCACGAGCGCGTGGGCACCAACGACAACTTTTTCGATCTTGGCGGGCATTCGCTGCTGGTGGTGCAACTGCAGAGCCGGCTGCGGCAGAAGTTCGGAACTGAAATTACGCTGGTGGAATTGTTCCAGATGCCCACGGTGGCAGCTATCGCTTCGCTTGTTGAAAGTCGAAATGGCAAGACGCCGGGCAGCAAAGTTCCAGCGGGTGCGTCGTCGTATCCAAATTCAAATTGATTTCAATCGTTTCTGCTTGAGCAGGCCAGTCTGCATGGGCACAGAACACACCAATAAAGGGCGGAAGATTGCGGTGGTCGGGATGGCCGGGCGCTTTCCCGACGCGGAGAACGTGCGCGCGTTTTGGAAGAATTTGGAGCGCGGGCTCGAATCGATTCAGGAATTTGCCGATGCGGATTTGCTGAAGTCGGGGGCCACGCCGGAACTGCTGAAACACCCGAACTTCGTTAAACGCGGAACCATTTTGGAGAACGCCGATCATTTTGATGCGACGTTTTTTAGTTTTAATCCGCGCGAGGCGGAACTGATCGATCCGCAGCAGCGTTTGTTTTTGGAGTGCGCGTGGGAAGCGCTGGAGGACGCGGGATATGGCGCTGAGCCGCGCAACGCGAATATTGGGGTGTATGGCGGCGCGAGCATTAACACCTATGTGCTGACCAGTTTGCTGGCGAATCCGGAAGCGGCCGCGGCGGCGGGCGGGTATCAGTTAATGCTGGCCAGTGACAAGGATTTTCTGGCCACGCGCGCGGCCTACAAGTTGAATTTGAAGGGTCCGGCCGTGACCGTGCAGACCGCCTGCTCGACTTCGCTGGTCGCGGTGCAGATGGCGTGCCACGGATTGCTGGCGGGTCAGTGCGATATGGCGCTGGCGGGCGGCGTTTCGGCAAGTTTTCCGCAGCGTGCGGGATACGTATATGCGGAAGGGATGATTTTTTCGCCGGACGGGCACGTGCGGCCGTTTGACGAGAGCGGGCGCGGGATTCGGGCGGGCCAGGGCGTGGGGATTGTGGTGCTGAAGCGCCTGGAAGACGCGCTGCGCGATCGTGATGAAATTCGCGCGGTGATTTTGGGCTCGGCGATCAATAACGACGGCGCGGCAAAGATGGGTTACTCGGCGCCGAGCGTGGAAGGCCAGTCGGCGGCAATTTCCGCGGCGATTGAAATGGCGGATGTGGATCCGGGAACGATCACCTATGTGGAAGCGCACGGGACGGGCACGCAGGTAGGCGACCCGATTGAAGTCGCGGCGCTGGAACAGGCGTTTCGCAAAGGGACGGAGAAGAAGCAGTTCTGCGCGCTGGGCGCGTTGAAAAGCAATTTGGGGCATTTGGACGTGGCCGCGGGCGTGGCGGGATTTATCAAGACGGTGCTGACGCTGCAGAACAAGGAAATTGCGCCGACGCTGAACTTTGCGCAGCCCAATTCGAAGATCGACTTTGCGAGCAGCCCTTTCTACGTAAATACCAAGCTGACGCCATGGAAAGTGAATGGCGCGCCGAGACGCGCGGGAGTGAGCTCGTTCGGAATTGGCGGGACAAATGCGCACGCGGTGCTGGAAGAAGCGCCGATGCATGGAGCGAGCGAGTCGCGTTGGCCCGTGCAGCTATTGACGATTTCAGCGCGGACGCAAGCGGCGCTTGACGCCATGAGTGTGCGGATGGCCGAGCACTTGAAAGCGTTTAGCGATGTGCCTCTGGCGGATGTGTGTTGGACGAGCCAGGTAGGGCGGACGCGGTTTCCGCACCGGCGGATGCTGGTGTGCGCGGACCGTCAGGCGGCGATTGATGGATTGATGGGCGCTGCGGGTGCTGCGACTGCGGCCGGTGCAGCTCGGCCGGTGAGTGCATTCGAAGAGAGCGTGAATCCATCGACGGTTTTTATGTTCAGCGGGCAAGGAAGCCAGCACGCGGACATGGGGCGCGCGCTGTATGAAATTCAGCCGGTGTTTCGCGCGGAGTTCGATCGCTGCGCGGCGCTGCTGAAGAAAGAGCTGGACTGCGATTTGCGGGATGTGGTGTTCGCGGCCGCGGCGGACGCGCGGCTGAATGAGACGCGGTTCGCGCAGCCGGCGCTGTTCGCCATTGAATATGCGCTGGCGCGCATGTGGATGACCTGGGGCGTGCAGCCGGACTTCATGATCGGGCACAGCATTGGGGAGTACGTAGCGGCGTGCCTGGCGGGAGTTTTTTCGCTGGAGGACGCGCTGCGCGTGGTGGCGGCGCGCGGGCGGCTGATGCAGGAGCGCGAGCGCGGTTCGATGCTCTCGGTGCGCATGCCCGCGGAGAAATTGAAGGCCACGCTGAATGGATCGATTTCACTGGCGGCGGTGAATTCGCCGTCGCTGTGCACGGTGTCGGGGCCCACGCAGGCGGTGAGCGCGCTGCAGGGGAAGCTCGAAGCGCAGGGCGTGGATTGCCGCGCTGTTACGACCTCGCATGCGTTTCACTCGGCGCATGATGGACGCGGCGCTGCCGGAATTTTTGAAGGTGTTGCAATCGGTGAAGCTCGGCGAGCCGAAGCTGCGGTTCATGTCGAATGTGAGCGGGCGCGAGATTCGCGCGCAGGAAGCGGCCGATCCGCAATATTGGGTGAAGCATTTGCGCGGGACGGTGAATTTTGACGAAGGAGTCGCTGAACTCAGGAAGCTGGGCGCGATGGTGTTTTTGGAAGTTGGGCCGGGGACCGTGCTGACCACGTTTGCGCGGGAGACATTGCGCGAGGCGCGCGGAACGCAGGTGATCGCGTCACTGCCGCATCCAAAGGACCCGCAACCGGCGACGACCAGCGTGGTGAATGCGGTCGGAAGGCTGTGGCTGGCGGGTGCGCGAATCGATTGGGCCGCATTTCATGCGGGCGAAAAGCTGTATCGCACTTCCCTGCCCACGTATTTCTTCGAGCGGCAGAGATATTTTGTGGAGCCCAAGCCGCATTTGCTGGCGGCCGCGGCACCGGCTGCTGCGGGAACGACTGTGGAGAGCGGCGGGGCAGCCGAAGCCGCCTCCAAGAGCGCAGCGGCGCCGGGAATCGGACCACGGAAGGATTTTGAGGATTGGTTTTATGCACCGACGTGGATCCGTACGGTGAGTCCAGCGGTGGTGGCCGCGGAACAGAGTTACGGGCCGTGGATGATTTTTGCGGATGAGAACGGGGCTGGCGCGCGGGGTTGGAGCGAGGTGCGCAGAAATTTTGAAGGCGCGCGGCGAGAAGTTTGTAGTGGTGAGGCGCGGAGCTGCGTTTGATGGATCGAAAAGCGCGAGTGGCGAGTTCGCGGTCAATCCAGACGCGGCGGGCGATTTTACAAAGCTGCTTGATCGGCTGAAGGCAAGCGGATTTGCTGCGCGTTCGATTTTGTATTTGTGGTCGATCGCTGATGCGAATGCGGATGGCAGTACGCCAGATACGGCGAATTTCCAGCGGCTGATTTCGCTGGCGCGCGCGATTAGCGAACGCAGAGAGGCCGCAGGTCCACTCGATTGGATTGTTGCAAGCAGGGGACTTTACGGCGTGACCAGTGCGGAGGCACGCGGGCCGGTACAAGCGCTCGCGGCGGGTGCGGCGAAAGTTATTTCGCTCGAGATTCCGCAGGTGGTTTGCAGGCTGGTGGATTTGCCGGCGGGTGATTGTACGAGCGCGAGTGACGCGGCGGCGAGGAATTTACTCGGGAATTTACTGCTCGAGCCGGGAATGCCGCGACCGTGGAGAGTTGTTGCGTATCGCGACGGACAACGATGGGAGCAGAGCTTTGAGGCTGTGCGGCTGCCGGAGCGCAGGGTGCCGAAGTTGCGCGATGACGGCGTTTATCTGATTACTGGAGGCTTCGGAGGAATCGGGAAAACGCTGGCAAGGCATCTCGCTGAAAAGTTTCATGCACGGCTGGCCCTCGTCGGGCGCAGTGGGCTGC
The DNA here is from genome assembly GCA_963757885.1 of uncultured Acidobacteriota bacterium. Lineage (GTDB taxonomy): Bacteria > Acidobacteriota > Terriglobia > Acidiferrales > UBA7541 > Palsa-147. The sequence continues at coordinate 113,615 of CAVWSS010000004.1, forward strand.
CCCCGCGCGACAAGTGGAAGGAATGGCTCGCGGGTCACGCGGAAGATGACGCGACGAGCGCGCGGATTCGCGAAGTGAGTCAGCTAGAGAAGCTCGGCGCGAAAGTGCTGCCGCTGGTAGCGGACGTGTCGAATGCGGCAGAAATCGCCGGGGCCATTGATGAGGTACACAAACAGTTTGGGCCAATTCATGGAGTGATCCACGCAGCGGGTATTGCGTCGGGCGGATTGATTCAGGTCCGCGACGCGCGGGAGAGCGAGCGAACCCTGGCTTCGAAGGTTGCTGGAACGCTGGCGCTGGACGCGGTGGTCGAGAAGGACGCGCCGGATTTCTTTGTGGCGTGCAGTTCGCGAGACGCGATTTGCCCGGTGATGGGCGCATCGGATTATTCGGCGGCGAACGCGTTTTTGGATGCGTTTGCGAACAGCAGAGTGAGCACAGCGGGGCATGCCCAAGTAACGTCATACATTTCGATCAATTGGGATACGTGGCAGGAAGTGGGCATGGCGGTGAATACGAAAGTGCCGCGCGACGTTGCGGAGCAGCGAGCGAAATATTTGGCGGAAGCGATCAAGCCCGAAGAGGGCGTGCGTGCGTTTCAGCGCGCCTTGGGCGCGGGATTGCCGCAAATCGCGGTGATCACGCACGATTTTGCAGCCACGATTGCGCAGATTGGCGCGCACTACGGCTCGGCACAAACGATGGAGCAGGCCGCGGAGCAAGCTGCTGAGCGAGCATCGGAGGCGGCCAGCAAGACAGGGGAGAAGAACGAAGCCGCGGGAAATGTTTACGCACGACCAAATTTGTCGGCCGCATTTGCCGAAGCCGAGGACGAGAGCCAGCGCGAAATTGGCGAAATTTGGAAGAGGCGGCTCGGGCTCAGCGAAGTCGGAATCGACGACAACTTTTTCGAATTGGGCGGTCATTCGCTGCTTGCCACGGCGATCCTCGGCGACATACGCGCGGCGTTCGGCGTTTCGGTGCCGCTACGAACGATTTTCGACGCGCCGACCGTGCGTCAACTTTCGAAGCACGTCGAAACGCTGGTTTGGGCTTCGTCGAGCAGACCCACTTCAGCAGACGAGTCGGGCGAACGCGAGGAAGTTGAGCTGTGACGGTTGAGCATCTGCTGCGGCGGCTGAAGGAGCTGGACATCCAGATCCTGCTGGACGGGGATCGGGTGAAGTTTCGCGCGCCAAAAGGGCGACTGACGCCCGACCTAGAGGTCGATCTCGCCGAGCACAAGCAGGAAATCATTCAGGCGCTGAAGGCGGCTGATCCGTCCGCGGCGCAAAACAAAATTCCTCACGTTATCGGGCAGGCGCGCGCGCCGCTTTCGTTTGGGCAGGAGCGGCTGTGGTTCTTGCACCGGCTGGAACCGGACAACCCCGCGCACAACATCACCGCGCATTTGCGAGTGAGTGGCCGCATGGATTTGAATCTGCTGCGCGCGGCCTTTCGCGAAGTGCTGCGAAGGCATGAAGTGCTGCGCAGCAAGTTTCCGGAAGTGAATGGCGCGCCAGTGCAGGAAGTGCAGGACACCTACGAGCTGCCATTCGCCTCGCTGGATGCAAAAGACATGCGGCAGGCGGACCGGTTCAAAGCGCTCGATGCAGCGATCGACGAGCAGGCCCGGCGGCCATTTGATTTGTCGCGTGAGCTGCCGGTGCGCGCATCAGTATTCCAGGTGGACCGCGAGGATTACGCTTTCATTCTGACCATTCATCACATCGCGGCGGACGAAGCTTCCATCGACATTTTCTTTAAGGAAATTAATGCGTTGTACGCGGCGTTCGCGTCTGGGCTGCCTTCGGTGATGCCCGACTTGCCGGTGCAATATGCGGATTTTGCGCGGTGGGAACGACAGCGTGCACAGACACCGGAAGCGAAAGCGCAGTTCGACTACTGGATGAAGAAGCTGCACGGGTCAGAGGGACTGCTGAATCTGCCGATCGATCATCCGGCGGGCGCGGCGTCACGATTCAAAGGCGCGGTGCACGATTTTGAATTGGAAGCGGCCGATTCGGAGCGGCTTATACGCCTGGCCAAGCAGGAAGGCGTAACGCTGTTCATGGCGCTGCTGGCGATTTTTCAGGCGCTGCTGGTGCGCTACACCGGTGACACGGATATTTCGGTGGTGAGCCCGGTATCAACGCGGACCCAGGCAGAACTAAATCCGGTAATCGGGTTTTTCGTGAATACGTTCGTGCTGCGGATGGAATTTACTCCCGCGATGACCACGCGCGACCTGCTGCACAGCGTGCGCGAGACGGTGCTCGACGCGCACGATCACATGGAAGTGCCATTCGAAAAGATCGTGCAGCAATTGAGCCCGGGAAGAAGCGCGGACCGTTCGCCATTTTTGCAGACTGCGTTTGTGATGCAGACCGTGTCGGGCTCAGCAGAATACAAGATGGCCAGCGCAGGCGCGATTTTCGACATGACGCTGTACGTGCGCGACCGCAGTGGGCGAATTGGCGGATCGTTCGAGTACAGCGCGGAATTATTCGACGCGGCAACGATCGAGAGATTCGCCCATCATTTTGGGCTGTTGGCTAGTGAGATGAGCTCGCGGCCAGATGAAACAATTTCGCAGTTGAGCATCTTGTCGCCGGTGGAAAAGCGGCAGCTATTGGGCGAGTGGAGCGGCGTCACCACCGAATATCCGCGGAACAGCTCAATTCAGGAGCTTTTTGCTGAAGCGGCGAGAGCGAGAGGCAATTCGATTGCGCTGCAAGTGGTGGCGTCGGATTCGGTGCCGCGCGAAAAACGGCAAATGGGCTATGCGGAGCTGGATCGCAGGACGAATCAACTGGCTCGTTACCTCACCCATAAGTGCGGAGTGACAGCGAAGTCGCGCGTCGGCCTGTGCATGGAGCGCGGCATCGACGCAATTATCGCGATCCTAGGAATTGTGAAGACCGGCGCGGCGTATGTGCCTCTCGATCCGGCGTATCCAAAAGGACGCCTCGAATTCATGCTCGCCGATGCCGACGTGAATGTGCTGATCGCGCAGAGCGAGACGCTGGAATTTGAGACCAAGCGCGAATTGAAAGTGATCGCGCTCGAAAAGCATTGGGAGCAAGTCGACAAAGAAACGGCGGAAGCGCTGGATAACCGCGCCACGGCCGATAGTCACGCATACCTGATGTACACGTCCGGATCGACGGGCGAGCCAAAGGGCGTATGCGTACCGCATCGCGCGGTGGTGCGGTTAGTGCGCAACACGAATTTCGCGACGTTTACTGCGGAGGATGCGTTTTTGGCGTGTGGGCCGCTTTCCTTCGACGCGTCGACACTGGAAATTTGGGGCGCGCTGCTGAATGGCGGACGGTTGGTGATTATGCCGCAGATGATTCCCACGCCATCAGAAATTGCGGCGGCGATCGCGAAATATGACGTGACCGTGCTGTGGCTGACCTCAGCACTATTCCATCAAGTGGTGCAGAACGAAGCGGAAGCGCTGGCGCAGGTGCGAACGGTGCTGGCGGGAGGCGACGTTCTGGCGCCGGACGATGTGCGCAAGCAGCTCGATTTGAGGAAGCCGGGCCACTCGCTGATTAACGGATACGGACCGACGGAGAACACGACGTTCACCTGCTGCCACGTGATGCATCACGGCGACGAAATCGGAAACTCGGTGCCCATTGGCAAGCCCGTCGCGAATACGCGCGTGTACGTGCTGGACGCGAGCATGCAGCCGGTGCCGATTGGGGTGGCCGGCGAGCTTTATGTTGGCGGGGATGGATTGGCGCAGGGCTATTGGAATCGCGAGGATTTGACCGCGGCGAAATTTGTGCCTGACCCATTTGCCACGACTCATGGACCGCGCCTGTATCGCACCGGGGATTTGGTGCGTTTTTTGCCCGGTGGCACGCTCGAATTTATGGGCCGGCGCGACCGGCAAGTGAAGGTCCGCGGATTCCGCATCGAGCTTGAGGAAATTGAATCGGCGATTGCAAAGCATCCCGACGTGCGCGACGCAGTAGTAGTGGTGAGGAAGGATCACGCAGGCGGCAAATCGCTGGTGGGCTATGTGGTGGCCAAGGGCCAGCCGAAGAATTTGACGGGCGAGCTGGGGGCTTTTCTGGCGGATAAATTGCCGGATCACATGATCCCGAGCTCGTGGATCGAGCTCGAAAAACTGCCGATGACGCCTTCGGGAAAACTCGATCGCGAGGCGCTTCCCTCCCCCGCCGAGCAGCGAAGCGAAGTTGTAGAGCCGCGCACGCCGCTCGAAATGCAGTTGCTGGCCATTTGGGAGCAGGTGCTGAACGTTCGCAACATTGGGATCAACAGCAGCTTTTTTGAATTGGGCGGGCATTCGCTTCTGGCCGTGGCGTTGATCAGCCAGCTTGAAAAGATTTTTGGGATGCTGCCCGTTTCGATTTTATTTCAGGCACCGACGGTCGAGCGGATGGCGGCACTACTGAGCAGCCGCGGCCTGGAGTTGCCGTGGGGTTCGCTCGTAGCGATACAAACTTCGGGAGGTAGTGCGCCGCTGTTTTTGGTGCCCGGAGTGGGTGGGAACGTTCTGGGATACGCGGATTTGGCGAAGCACTTAGGGCCGGATCAGCCCGTGTATGGGCTGCAATCGCGAGGATTGGGCGGCGAAAAAGACCGACTGGATACGATCGAAAAAATTGCCGCGAATTTTATCGGTGAAATTCGAACCGTGCAGCCCAAGGGGCCGTACCGATTGGCCGGCGCGTGCATGGGCGGTGCGGTGGCGTACGAGATGGCGCAGCAGTTGAAGGCCTCGGGCGAAGAGATGGAAATGCTCGCGCTGATTGAGACCTGGCCGCCGGATTACGTGGAGAAGGCAAGTTTGAATCCATTTCACCAGCTTGATCCCGTGGTGGTGGTTGGGAAGCGAGTGGTGGAGAACGTGCGGAATCTGGTGCGCGCGGACAAGCGGAAGCGCGGCGAATTTGTGCGTGACCGGATGAATAAAGTGAAGACGATTATCCGCTCGCGCGGATTGCCTGCGGACACGCGCGCGGATTTGCTACGTGAAAACGTGACCCGCGCGAATCACCGCGCCGTGAGCCGTTATCAGCCCAAGCCGTACCCCGGGCAGATTTTATTTTTCCTGGCGGGCGCGCGTGAACTCAGCGCGGGTGCTGATCCGCGCCTGGCATGGGCAGATTTAGCGAAGGGGGGCTGCTCGATTCACAAAATTGAAACGAAGGATTCAGGCTGGATGTTGAAGGAACCGTTCGTTGGAATTTTGGCGGAACGGCTGAAGACACATTTGAAAGGCGAGACTACCTCGTAGCGCGGCTCCGATGAAGCTGGTCTGGTTTCTATTCCGAACTAACACGAAAATCACGCTGGCCATTATGTTTTTGGGCCTGATCAGCGGAGCTGCGAGCGCGAGCTTGGTGGCGATTTTGAACAGCGCGCTGTACGGATCTTCGCGGCATTGGCCGTGCTGGGCGCTGCCAGCAGCCTTCGTAGCGGTCATTGTGGTGAAGGTGTCGACCAGCCTGGCGTCGACGCTGGCGCTCGGGCACAACCTGCAGGAAATCATGCTGAATTTGTGTTCGTCGCTATGCAGGAAGATCGCTTCGACGCCGCTGCGCGCGCTCGAGGAGATTGGCGCGGCGCGAATCATGACCTGCCTGACAGACGACGTGGCGCTGCTATCGAGCGCGGTGCAGGCACTGCCGACGGTGGTTGCGAATCTGGCGATTCTAGTTGAGTTGCACGCTGTATTTGGCGTGGATTTCGCCGACCGCGGCGGTCGCCTTGGTGCTGCTGGTGTGTTTGGTCGGGCGTGATTTACCGGCTGCTGATGGTGCAGGCCATGGCGGCGATTCAGCGGGCGCGCGAAGGGCGGGACGTGCTTGTTTCGCCATTTCCGCGCGCTGGTAGAAGGCATTAAAGAGTTGAAGCTGCACCGCGAAAGGCAGAAGGAATTTTTTGAAGAGGACGTGGACACCGCGGCGGATTTGCTGCGGCGTGAAAACGTAATTGCGATGAATCGCTACGCCATCGCGGACGGCTGGAGCCAGTTCACTTTTTACGCGTTGCTGGGGTTAATTGCCTTTGGATTCCCGGCGGTACGCACGCTGCCGCTGAAGACGCTGACCGCCTACATTTTTATCGCACTGTACATGATGAGCCCGATCTGGGGCGTTATTGGGACCGTGCCGGCGTTTAGCCGCGGACAAGCATCATTAGAAAAGCTGGAAGAATTGGGATTTTCGCTCTCGGATATTCACGCCGGCCCGGATGTGCTGGCGAACGCGGCGACGAATCCGCGAGTGCTGGCGACGAGCAGTGCACCGCCGCTTATTGAATTTCGCGACGTAATGTTTCGCTATGCGGCGCGGGATGATCGAGAAGGATTCTCGGTTGGCCCCATTAATTTGACGCTGCAGCCGAATGAGCTCGTTTTCATTATTGGCGGCAATGGCAGCGGGAAATCAACGCTGGCAAAACTGCTGACCGGGCTTTACATGCCCGAATCCGGCGCAATTTATATCGATGGAGATCCCATCGCAGCTGCCGATATGGATGCTTATAGGCAGCTTTTCTCGACGGTCTATTCGGATTTTTACATTTTCGACCGGTTGCTGGGGCTGTCGCAGTCGGACGCGGTGATTGCGCGGGCGCATGAATATTTGGCGGCACTCGATTTGACGCATAAAGTTGAATTGAAGGGGCGGACGTTTTCGACCACGGCGCTATCGCAGGGGCAGCGAAGGCGTTTGGCATTGCTATGCGCGTACATGGAGGACCGGCCAGTTTACGTGCTCGACGAATGGGCGGCGGACCAGGATCCGGAGTTTCGGAGGATTTTTTATACCAAGCTGCTTCCAGAGCTACGCAGAAACGGCAAGACGGTAGTGGTTATTACTCACGACGATCGATATTTCAACTTGGGAGATTGCGTGGTCAAACTGGACTACGGGAGAATTGTCGACGTCAGTCGGCGAACCGTGCCGGCTGAATCGATCCGCGCATGAACCTAGCAGATGTAATTGAAGGGCGTTTTCTAACCCAGTCGCTCTCCACGAATATTGTGCACTACGTGGTGGTGTCGACGGCCGCGACGCAGGGGGATGCGATCCGGCTGCGGACGGTGATGGACACGGAAGAGCTGGCCAAAGCCGACCGGTATCGATTCGAAAAGGATAAGCTGGCATTCACGGTATGCCGCGGCGCGTTGCGAATGATCCTCGCGAAGTATACGAATACGGCGCCGCAGGCGGTGAAATTTAGTTATGGACGGCACGGCAAGCCGCAGCTAGCGGGATTAGGGTCAAGCAATTTGCGCGGCGGGGATTTGCGCTTCAACGTGTCGCACTCAGGCGAAATTGCGTTGCTGGCGGTGATTCTGGGGCGCGAAATTGGCGTGGATGTGGAAGTAATGCGGCCACAGCTCGATTTTTTGTCGCTGGCACGGACGTCGTTTTCGCCGACCGAGCGCGATTTAATCGCGAAGACGCCGATCGACAAGCAAGCCAAGGTGTTTTACGAATTTTGGTCGTGCAAGGAAGCGTGCATCAAGGCGGATAGCCGCGGATTGGGCGTTTCGCTCTCGCAATTTTGCGTGGGCGGAAGTGTGGGAGCGAATGGGGGCAGTTCGCCGTGGCGCACCGTGAATGTGTTGCCGGGCGGAACGCTCGCGCCGGATACGCGAGTGCGCTTGCTAGATGCACGGATTGGATATTCGGCAGCGGTGGCGGCGCGCGGCGCGGATTGGGATGCGCGGTCGCTGTAGGATGCGCAGCCGATTGGCGCTTCTAGCTGTTGGCTGTGTGATTTGCCCTTTTTGCTATAATAGAAGGGTCCCTTCGTAGACTCCCCGCAGAGCTTCCCGAGGTAGAACTGTGTTTTTTTGCTGACCTTCACGTGCCGGTTTTTGTCGATTCGCTGATTTTCGGCCCGGCGCACCGTTTTGGATGTTCGAATTTCGATGAGGAAACGATGAAGACCGGAACCCGGGTCAAGCTGTGCCTGAGCGGCTTTTGCGTCGCAGCGTTGTTGAGCGGGCTGGCGAGCTGCGGAGGGTCGGGCGGCGGATCCGGATCAGACGGATCGGGAGACGGCGGGTCGGGCGGAGGAGGATCGACTTCCCCGCGAACGGTGCTAACTTACGCGCAACTCTTCTCGAGTACGAATCCGACCGCGCCGGTCGACGACACCGCGGGATTCGCTTTGCCGGCGAGCGCGGATGCGCCGAAGGATAGTTTTGAAGGTACGTTGACGCTGAACAACACGGCGTCGAATGGAAGTTTTTCGATCGTGAGCGACCCGGACGGCTACAGCAGCGACACCCCGTTTACGCATCTCTCGCCATTCAGTTTTCAATTTGTGCAGAGCGGGAAAACGCTGATTCCTGCGCAGCAGGGTTTGATCATTACTGGCGGGAGTTGGAATTACATTATCGGGCCTGGCGCGGCGTGGACCGAGTCGGGCGACAAGGGATACACGCGGGCATCGTTTCCGTTTGCGCTGGTGGAGCGCAATCAAAATTGTGTGCACAACGGCGAGATGACTTTTCTCTTCAGCAACACGCTATCGCCGAATATTTCGAATGTGCGTTATCAGTTGACCCAGGAGACCTGCCTCTATTACAAAGTGAACATTTGGGGGCAGACCACCGCGAAATACGCGCCGGCGACGGTCGACAATGCAGGCGCGATTGAGTCGGCGATGAGCAGCGAAGCAGCCAACCGCCTGCCCAGCAAGCCGATCAGCGAGCTGTCCACAGATTTCCCGGGCGTGAGCACGGCGGCGTTCACGCAGGCGTTCAAGGCGCCGCAGGACATCACCGCGTACGGGTTAACGGTGAACGGGACGAATTATGTGAGCGATTGCCAGACTCGATTCGGGGACTATGCGTTTTGCAGCGAAATGCGGCTGCCATCGTACTCGCTGGCCAAGTCGGCATTCGCGGCGGTGGCGCTGATGCGATTGGGTCAACTCTATTCGAACAGCGCGTATTCCCTGCTGGTCAAAGATTACGTGCCCGAGTATACGGACGGCGGGCTATGGACGAATGTGACCTTCGATCAAAATTCGAATATGGCCACCGGAAATTACATCAGCGCGGCGTATATGAGCGATGAGAATAGCGACGCAGAAGGCGAATTTCTAGTCGCTGAGCCGTTTGCCACACGAATTGCCAATGCGTTCACGCCGTTTCCGAATCACGTGGCGCCGGGAACCACCTGGGTCTATCAAAGCCACGCCTCCTTCATTTTGACCGTGGGCATGGACGCCTATCTGCAAACGCAGCAAAGTAGCAGCGCGGACATTTTTAACGTGGTGCGCGACGATGTTTATGTGCCGCTGAAGGTGAGCCAGGGCGGACTCACTACGCTACGGACCGACGATAGCGACACGGGGATGCCCTTTGGCAGCCACGGGTTATTTTTCATTCAGGATGACATTGCGAAGATCGCGAATTTTCTGAGTGCGGACGAGGGCGCGATCAATGGGACGCAAGTCTTGGATAAGACGCGCCTGACTGAGTCGCTATTCCGCACTTCGGGCCCGGCGACGCTCGGCCTCCAGGTGCCGGATACCGGATCGGTGCCGGTGGCAAACACGATTCGCTATAACGATGAATTTTGGGCCAAACATTTCACGCCGACGGAATTTCCGCAGTATTCCTGCGATTTTTGGGTCTCCTACATGAGCGGGTACGGCGGGAATACGGTGCTGATGCTGCCGAATGGCGTGGTCTACTACATTTTCAGCGATGGAAATGAGTTTCAGTGGTATGACGCGGTGGATCAGGCGAACACGATCAAGCCGATTTGCCCGGCGAAGTAGTTCTTACTTTTGTGCATCGCCGTCTTGTGCATTGCCGCGCTGTGCGATATTTCTAACTTCGAGATTTAGGGCGTCAAGTTGTTCCAGCTTGGCGCGAACCGCGGTTTCTCCCTCTAATTTAGCGACGCGAGCGCGATCCAAAGAGCGCTGAGCTGCTTCACCTGCCTCGTTTAGCGCCTTTTTTATTTCCAACTGCAATCTGGCGCGACTCTTTTCGAGACGTTCCAACGTGTCGGAGTGGACGCGCATTGAATTCGTCTCAAGCAGCTGCGCGAGAAATTCACGGGCATCGGCCTCGATGGCGGAAAATCCGCCGAAAGCGCCCAGAAAAACGTCGGCCAGGTAGCGGATCGGCGAGGCGGGTCGGGCTAGACGAAGGAATGATTCAAAGGCGAAGCGGGATGGAGCAGAAAAACCTTCGATGGAGAGCTCGGCCGGAGAGACGTCTTCCGGTTCTTCGGCGGCAAATTTGCGCAGAAACTCGTTACCAAGGGCGGTGAATCGCGCGGTTGCGGCTTGATATTCGCGTTCAGCGGCGGCTTGCTCGGATTTGAGCCAGGGAAGAATGCGGCGTTCGGCGACTTCGATTGCTTTCTGGTTGGACGCGGCGCGGAACTCAGGACCGAAACGGTGTGGAATTTCAGGTAAAAGCTTGTCCAGTTCGGCATCAGCCGCGGGCATCGCGGCAACGAGAAAAGTGGCCCGACGTGAAAGAAGTTGATTGGTGAGGCGTGTTTGCTCGGCGGCGAAGAGCGGGTCCAGGTCGCGCAGAGATTGCTGAGCTTTGTCGATGGCCGCGCGAAGACCTGCGATGTGTTGCTCGGATTCTGCGATGGGGCGGCGAAGCGCGTTAACTTCAGCGATCACAAGGGCAAGGAGCTGACAGCTGAGACGTTGAACGCCTCGGCGTCCCGCTTCGCGTACCAGGGTGCGGCTGGAGGAGGCGACGATTTCGTCGATTGCGGCGAGCAGAAGTGGCCAATCCCTTTGCAACCCGCAATGATTCAGTATTTCTTCGGCGCTAAGTTCATAGATTTCACCAATTGGCCGCTGGAGCCTATCTTCCAGAACGCGACGAGCAAAATCTTTGGCAGTTTGGAGTTCCTCCGGCGAGTTTTTGTCGGACTTGTTGAGAACGACGAAAAGATTCTCAGCCTGGGCCGCGATGCGCTCGATCAAATCGAGCTCCGCGCCGGAGATCGGCGGATCGGCCCCGAGAACAACGATGGCGGCATCAATGTGTGGAAGGAATTCTTCTGTCGTAACGGTGTTACCCGCAAAAACGGAGCCGAGTCCTGGAGTATCGACCAGGCAAAGCCCAGAGGCGAGGCGTGGATTTGGAGAAAACATTTCGACGGCAACGACGCCTTTGCGATTTTCGGAATTGGATTCCTCGGAAACGTAATCAGCGACAGAAGCTGGATCGATTTGCGTCCAGCCGGCGTCTTTCAACCGGACGCGCGCGCTTCTCGTTGCGGCGTAACGAACGATGGTAGGAACCGAAGTTACGGGAGTGATGCCGGCGGGCAGCAAGCGCTCGCCAAGAAGTGCATTCAGCAGCGTAGATTTGCCGCGTTTGAATTGGCCGACGCAAGCGAGGTGAAATCGGTCTTCCTTAAGGCGAGACGCGAGGTCGGCTGCATCATGCGATACCGCGGCTGACCCAAGTGAATCCGCGATTTTCGCTAAACGGTGCAGCGAGGCTTCCGAGGAGCTCTCGGCGTGACGGACCGCGTCGGCCTGGACAATTTCGTTCACAGCTTATTCCGACCGTACGCCGCCCTGATGAACGTACTTGATCACTTCGACTTCAGACATCGCGATGAGCCCCTCGCCCACCATTTCATCCAGGATCGAGAGCAGTTTCTGAATTTTATCTTCCGAGTCGATAACGCTGACCATCACTGGCGCGTCGTGTGAAAAAGAGAGCAGGTGAGTTCGGCGGATCAGCGTGCTGGCGCCGTAGCCTTCAATGCCGCGCAAAACAGTCGCGCCAGCGATGTCGAGCTCGCGGCATTTTTCCACGATGGCACGATAGAGCGGCTTGCCCTGCCATTTATCGTCCTCGCCAAAATGAACGCGCAGCATTTTTGCTTTGCCTTCGAGTTTCATGAGCGCTGCTCCTTTCGCCGTTCGGCTCCCTGGTAGTCGTGCGTGTACTTGATGATGTCCACGTCGGAAAAGACCACCAGGCCTTGCTGGAGCATGTCGTCCAGCACAGGAATGTAGGCACGAAGTTTTTCCTCGGTATCGATGACCGAAAGCAAAATTGGAACATCGTGAGAAAGATGCAGCGCATTGTCGGCGTGGATGCGGCGATTGGCGCCGTATCCAAGGATGCCGCGATACACGGTGACGCCCGCGATGTCGTTGGCGCGCATGCTTTCGAGAAGCGCAGTGTGCAGAGGCTTGCCGCGCCATTTATCGTTCTCGCCGACATACACGCGCATCAACTTAGCTTTGGATTGGCGCTTCAGGCTGGGCGCGGCATCGCGGGCGCTTTCAGCGGCATCTTTGCCACCAGGCTCGGCGCTTTTGACGATGGTGGTGTCCTGCACTTCGATCAGGCCGGTACCGACCATTTCGTAGAGTTTCGGAAGGATTGCGTCAATTTTCTCCTGGCTCTCGACGAATTCAATTTTCATGGGCAGATTTTCGGTGAACAGCACGCGGCGGTCGGTATGCATGTGGTGGTCGGCGCCAAATCCTGCGACGCCGCGAATCACTGTCGCGCCGGCAATTTTGCGATAAAAGAGAAAGTCCAGGATGGCGGCGTAGAGCGATTCGCCGTGGTAGAGATGATCCTGACTGACATAGATGGTTACTTTTTTGGCAGGCCCGGCGGTCAGCATTTCTCTTCCCTTTGTTCGTGAAGTTTCGATTGGCTGATCAATGGTTTGTTCATAGGATGGTCTTCCCGCTGATCACGCCAAGCCACACTGAAAACAATCCGACAACGACGCTGAGAAGCACGTTAAGGCCGGCAATCAGAAATTCGCCTTCCTGAAAGATGCGAAACGTTTCGAATTCGAAAGTCGAAAAAGTGCTGTAGCCGCCAATGAAGCCGATGAGAATCAAATAGCGCCACTGCGGGCTCCAGCTCACTTTGGCGGCAAGAATCGTTACGAGAAAGCCGATCAAAAACGACGCGGTGATATTCACCAGGAAAGTTCCGGCGGGAAATCGCGCACCGGTGCGATTGCTTACATAGCTGCCCACCCAAAAGCGGAGCACCGATCCGCAGGCGCCGCCGATTGCTACCATCCAGTATTTGGTCATTTCGATGTAGTCGAGTTCAACTCGTGAGCGAGTTTGCTCCTTTACAAGATTATGGCCGCTGCGCCGAATGCAAAAGAGAGTGATTCATTTCCATAATGAGATTGCTGAATTTTCCGACGATGGCATCGAGATGCGCCGCCGCTTTTGAGCCCACGGCCCCATATCCTCGCATGTAACGGGGACGAAGCTCCTGCACGGCGATGTCGATGGCGTCAAGAAGCGCGTGAACGGCTCGCGACGCCGGAATCGAGGGAGGCTCGCTAGGAATTTCGAGTTCGCGCAGAACCGCGATCATCTGGGCACGCATCTCGGCGATTCGCTTTTGCATTTCGGCGGATTCGGCGGGCGAAGTGTCCTGCGCATAGCGCGGAAACGCCGCGTTGCAAGTGCGCGGGTCGAGAATGCCTTCGGCATCGACGAGAAGTCGGTCGATGTAATGGCAGGTCACCACCAGGCGGTTGGCCTGAAATGGATTCAACCCGCTGGCGGCTTCATTGAATTGCGTTTCTTTGTTGGCCTGATTGGCTTGCGGTGGTAGCAGCACATGGCCTCCTAGCAAGAAAAATCCTTGGTAGGAGTCATCTGCCCCATTTAGAGGCGGGTTAGGGCGAACTCCAACGCCCACTGCAGTGGTTACAAATCAATTATCGCCGGGGATGAAGGCGCGGTCAAGGCGAGTGGCTGCGGGAGTGTCAAACACACGGCTGATGCGCCATAGCCAAGCGCGGGGCGATGCGAATTTGTGGACGAATTTATGGACGGAGCCCGAGGCGAGGGCATATGATTTGCGCGTTATTGCCAGCCGCAGAACTAACCTTTCTCTCTTCTCTGCGACTAAGTGAGTTGACCAATTTTTCATTCAGGAGCTCGCACGTGAGTCTTCGACGATCGTTTTGTGCGTTGGTTTGCGCTTATGGAATGCTGATTACCCCGGGATCAGGTTTTGCGCTGGGCGCGCCGGCGGGCGCGTCGGGACGGCCTGGAGCACAGGCGCAGAGCGCGGCGCAGGAGGTCAAAGAGCATCCTGCTGCGGGGTTCAAAGTCGCCACGGATGAGCGCAACTGGGAGAAAAAGTTTCAAGACGGAATTGTGGCCGACAATATTCGCGAAAACATGCGCCGGTTGAGCGCTCGGCCGCACCATGTCGGGTCGCCTTACGACAAGGACGATGCAGAATGGATCCTTGCTCGCTTCAAAGAATATGGATTCGACGCGAAGATCGAGACCTTTAATGTGCTCTTCCCCACGCCGAAGGAACGCGCCGTTGAGTTGATCGAGCCGACTCAGTTCAAGGCCAAGTTGCAGGAACCGGCTGTCTCGGTCGACCCAACCAGCAATCAAATCGCGGAGCAATTGCCGACCTATAACGCCTATTCGATCGATGGGGATGTGACCGCGCCGCTGGTTTATGTGAATTATGGAGACCGCGAAGATTACGAAGAGCTCGACAAAATGGGAGTTTCGGTGAAGGGCGCGATTGTGATCGCGCGTTACGGACAGAATTGGCGCGGCATTAAGCCCAAAGTCGCGGGAGAGCACGGCGCAATCGGTTGCATCATCTATTCGGACCCGAAAGGCGACGGCTACACGCGCGGCGACGACTATCCAACGGGCGGCTGGCGCCCGAAGGAAGGCGTGCAGCGTGGCAGCGTGATGGATACGGATTATCCGGGCGATCCGCTGACGCCCGGAGTTGGAGCCACCGCGGATGCGAAGCGCTTGCCGATCAGCGAAGCGAAAACCATCACCAAGATTCCTGTGCTGCCTATTTCGTACGGCGATGCGCTGCCCTTGCTGTCGGCGTTGAAAGGGCCGATCGCGCCGGAAGAATGGCGCGGCGGATTGGGAATCACCTATCACGTGGGTCCCGGGCCGGCCAAAGTACATTTGAAGGTGAAATCGAATTGGGACCTGAAGCCGGTGAACGACGTGATCGGCATTTTGCACGGGTCGGATTCGGACGCGCAGTGGGTAGTGCGCGGAAATCACTTTGATGCGTGGGTGAATGGCGCGTCGGACCCAATTTCGGGGCAGGCGCCGCTGATCGAAGAGGCGCGGATGCTCGGCGAGCTGCACAAACAAGGCTGGACGCCAAAGCGCACGATTGTCTATTGCGCGTGGGACGGCGAAGAACCGGGACTGCTGGGCTCGACGGAATGGGTCGAGACACACGCTGCGGAACTGAAAGAGAAAACTGTGGCGTACATCAATACCGACGGGAGCAGCAGAGGCTTTTTGAGCGCGGGCGGAACGCAGGACCTGGAGCGGCTGGTGAGCGATGTGGCGCACGACATTCAGGACCCGGAATCAAAGTTGACTGTTTACGAGCGTGCCAAACTGCGGGCGATTTACCGTGCGAAAGATGCTGATGCCCGCGGCGATATTCGCGGACGTTCGACACTCCGCGTCACTGCGCTAGGAGACGGCTCGGATTACTGCGCGTTTCAGGATTTTGTGGGGATTCCAAGCCTGGATCTTTCGTTCGATGGCGAGGATGAGGGCGATCAGTATCACTCGATCTACGACGATTTTTACTGGTACACGCATTTTGACGACACGACGTTTGTATACGGGCGCGCGCTCGCGCAATACGTCGGCACTATGGTGATGCGGCTCGCCAATGCGGATTTGCTGCCGTACGATTACAAGCAGCAGGCCGAGGCGATCACCAAATACGAAGCGGACCTGGAAAAGGATTTGAAGACCAAGCAGGACGAAATTTCGGAGAAGAATAAAGAGTTGGAGGAGGGAGTTTACAAGGCCATTACCGATCCGCACAAGACGTTGGTGCCGCCGCCAAGCGAGGAGGTGCCCCCGTTCATTAATTTTGCGCCGCTGAAAAATGCTATCGAGGCGTTGAACCGGAGCGCGGAGCGTTATTCGCAGGCTTTGGCGAAGGTAAACGCGCCGGATGCGGCGCCGCTGTCGGCGGAAGCAGCTGCGGCGGTGGATGGGGATTTGATTAAGGTGTCGCGGCTGTTCCTGGATGAAAAGGGATTGCCGGAGCGGCCGTGGTTCAAGAATCAGGTGTATGCGCCGGGCGCATATACGGGATACGGCGCGAAGCCCATGGCGCCCGTGCGCGAATACATGGACGAGAAAAAGTGGAGAGAAGCCGAGCAGCAAGTGCCGCGCGTGGCGGAGGCGGTTCAGCGTGCCGCCGCGGGAATCGATAAGGCCGCGAGCGATTTGGAGGGCGCCGAGCGAGGACGGTAGCCGCTTAGGAATTACTCGCTGAACGGTGAGCCATCAGAGCAATTGGCAGCCCGACCAAAAGCGCGTGTGAGAAAAGCTGGTCGACAAGTTCGGCTCCGGCCATCGGCGCGGTGCGATGATGAACGCGCGAAAGCGGCAGCACCACATGCTGCATGAAGAAGAATAGGCCGATGCCGAAAAGCGGCCCGTAGATATAAGGCCGGCGAACCAAATCGCTGATGCCGAGGCTGATCAGCCAGTAGAAAAACGCGGCGCCCACCGCGATGAAGAGCTGCAGGAACATGCCAAGCGCGACAGTGCTCGCGCCCATTTCGAAAGAACGTTTCCCGAATAAGCCCGACGAGATGCTTTGAAATATCAAAGCTGGGGCGACTGCGTAAGCTACTTTGTAGAAAATTACCGCATCGAGGCCGTCCAGAACGCCGGCGATTAAGCCGCCATAAAGGACAGTATCCAAGGCTTTGGCGCGCGGCCTCGCCCCGTTGATTGCGTTCATTGCAATTCCCTTCCCGCCCCAATTGCGTGGAGCGTAGCACCACGCCGCGTTAGATCCCGTTACCACTTTCAGGGTTTACTTTTGTGCGCTACGCTCGACGAGGATTGGCGTGTTGAAGTGAGTGAGCGCGTGAGCGAGTTGACGAAGGCACGAGGTAAATGAACGCGAGCAACGCAGCTTCGACGGATGAGCACTTGACGAGCAGCGAGAGCGCCGGCGAGGCGAAGGCGGGCCCGATGACGGTGCGGTGCCGCGTAGTGCATCTGACCACCGTTCACGTAGCGCGCGATGTGCGCATTTTGGACAAGGAGTGCAAATCGCTGGCGCGCGCGGGATATGACGTGACATTTCTAGGGTGTTTCGACCAGGACGCGAGCGAAGGCGGCGTGCGAATCAAAGGAGTGGGCAGCGCGAAGGGCCGCATCTCGCGCATGCTGTGGGCACCCTGGAAGGTTTATCGCGAGGCGCTAAGGCTGAATGCGGAGATTTATCACTTTCACGACCCAGAACTGCTGCTCGTCGGTGTGCTGTTGCGCCTAAAAGGCAAACGGGTGATCTATGACGCCCACGAGGATGTGTCCGCTGACATTGCGGTAAAACATTATTTGCCGGGATTTGTGCGCGGGCCGGTGGCGCGAATGGTCAGCGTGCTGGAAAAGATGTGCGTGCGTAAATTTTCAGGGGTAGTAACTGCGACCGCGCCGATCGCAGAGCGTTTTCGGCGTATCAACTCACGGACCGCAGTCGTGCACAACTATCCAGAGCTTGCGGAATTGGCGCCGCCGAGCGACAAACCCTGGTCGTCGCGAAAAATGGCAGTCGCGTACGTAGGTTCGATTGCCGCGGATCGCGGAGGGGGTGAAATGGTAAAGGCTATGACCCTGCTGCCCGGCGATTCAGCGGAAGTATCGCTAGAATTGGCGGGGCATTTTTCACCGGCTAGCCTGCCGGATGAACTGGCAAAGTTACCGGGCTGGAAAAAAGTGCGCGTGCATGGCGTGCTGGGCCGCCCTGAAGTCGCGCAGCTATTGGGCGAGGTGCGCGTAGGGCTGGTGGTGCTCAGTGCGACGCCGGGATTCCTGCATTCGGCGCCAATCAAATTGTTTGAGTACATGAGCGCCGGGATACCTGTGGTCGCGTCGGATTTTCCAGGATTCCGCGAGATCGTCATCGGATGCGAGTGTGGGCTGGTCGTCGATCCAGCCGACCCAAAGAAAATTGCCGAAGCGATCGATTATTTACTCGGGAATCCAGGCGAGGCAGAGCAAATGGGCCAGCGTGGGAGGCGCGCGGTAGAGGAAAAGTACAACTGGGCAAGCGAGGAACAGAAGCTATTGAAGCTGTATGAGGACGTGGCGGCGAGCTAGCCGCGGAGCGCCTGCGCCCGACCTTACGAATCTTACTGGCGATCAGATTTAAAACGCAGGCGGGACGTAGAAACAGCAGCAGAGGAAGAACTAGGGTAGGCCGATGCGGCGACGTAGATCAGCAAAGCGCGCGTCGCCTCTGATGAAGTCGAGTCGCGCGTCGGTTCGAAACTCCTGCGCCAAATAGTAAGACCTGTCTGTGAACGCTTTCTCCAGCCACGCGAAAGTTTGTTCTTTATCGGCCAAGCCTGCATAAATAATGGCCAGATCGTATTTGGCGACCCACCTGTGCTGCGACAGCTCATTCAAATGATCGATTACCTTTTGCGCCTCGGCTCTCTTCCCTGACGCCGCGTAACAATGTCCGAGGTTCGACAAAAGCTCCGGATTATCCTTATCCAATTCCAGACCGCGCTGAAACTCAGCGATCGCTTCCGGGAATCTTCCTTTCGCTTCGTACGCTCGACCCAGAAAATCTGCGTCCAGCCAGTAAGTGGGGTCGAGCTCCTCGGCACTGCGTAGTTGTTCGATTGCCGTGTCCCAATGCCCCGAAAATACCGATACGGATCCGGGCATGAAGTTCGCCTCCGACGAAAGCGGGTCAGCTAACCGGCCGCGCTTCGCTTCTGCTGCCGCTTCGTCGGTCCGACCCAACATCGCCAACAGCCAAGAATAATATCCGTGTGCTCCAGAATCATTCGGACTCAGTTCAATAGCTCGCTTGAACTCGCGCTCGGATGCTTCCCAGTTCCACTCATACCAGTCCGCTTCGATCGCCAATGTGAAGTGAGCCTGGGTGTCCGAATCATCGATGGACAGGGCCTTCTCCGCTGCCGCCTTCGTTTTAGGGCCACCCTCATGCGGAGGCAGATGCCAATCGGACTGATTAATGTAGTTGTATGCCAGGCCGCTGTAGGCCCGGCCGTAATTTGGATCGATGGCAATGGCCTGATTGAAATAATCGATGCCTTTGTCGAATCCATCCTTAGTAAATTTGTTTGTATAGTATTTGCCCTTCAGATAAAGCTGATACGCTTCCGGATTCTCCGTCGAGCCTTTGGCTAGCTTTGCTTGCGCAGCAGCCGAGAGTTGTGAGCCCAGTCGCTCCGAAACATCCTTCGCTATGTTGCTTTGCACGGTAAGCAAGTCCGCCAGCTTGCCGTGATATTGCTCGCCCCATAGTTGTTTGCCGTTACCAACGTCGTCCAACTCCATATCAACGGTCAGTTCATCTCGGCGTTGGGTCACTCGCCCGGTCAGCACCGAGGCTACGTGCAGCTCGTCGCCCGCTTTCTGCAAGTCGAGCGATTTGCCTTTGTAGTGCGAAGCCACGCTCTTCGGGACCACTCTCAGGCTCGCTAACTTTGCCAGGCTGTCCGTGACATTCTCGGTGATTCCATCGGAAATCGATTCCGCATCCGGATCGTTGCTGCGCGTTTCAAGTGGAAGCACGGCGATGGAGTCGATCCCGGCAGCCTTCGACATCTTCCAATAAATTCCGGCTCCCGCCGCGACTACCACCAGCAGCCCAATTCCAATGAGCAGAGCGGTGCTGAGTGGTTTGCGCGCGATCGCGACTGGCGGCGATGGCGCAACTACTGACGCGGACTGGCTGTCGAGCAGCGCGGCAGGCGTCACGCGGGCAGAGCCGGAGCGCGGCGTTGCGGGCGCTCGAAGACCGGCGGATCCAGAGGCTGCGTTTTCTTTTTCAGGAGGAATGTCCAGCCCGGCTTTTCGCAGACCATCTATTAGCTGCTCGACCAGCTCGGGCTGAAACCACCTCCCGAAGTCTCCGCGCGCGGTTGCAGCAAAATTGGGCCTGATGGCTAGTAACTCCGCGAGCGCTTTTTCAGCCGCCTCGTGCTCGCCGAGTTGGCCGAACGCTGCCGCGCGGAGTGCGGGCACGTTGAAGTAGCCAGGCATGTCGACATGAAGGCCGGCTTCGAGCGCCTCACGGTATTTTCCAAGGCGGTAGGCGTTGTAAATAACCGGGGCCCGATGCCAGGCGGCGTGGCCCGGATTGAGTCGCGAACCGGACTCTGCAAGCGCACAGCCACGGTCCCAATCGCCAGATACCGCAATCAGGAAACCGAGGAAGGCGATCGTGGATCCGTCCATCCGGTTGAGATCAATGGAACGGTTCGCTTCGGCACGAAAGGCGATGATGTCTTTTTGCGAAAACAGAATGATGGCCAAAGCCCAATGAGCGAGGTGATTGGAAGGGCCAATCTCTACGGCGCGCCGCGCGGCATCAAGCGCCCGCGGCAGAGAATCGGGCTGGGGATTGAAGCCGAGACGATGTTCCTGCCCATAGATCATCGAGAGCATCGCCCAGGAATCGGCATGATGCGGCGCATTGCGAACGGTGTTTTCGAGTATTCGCCTCATCTGCGCATGCTCGCTGGGACTAAGGCGCTTGAAAAAGCTGAAGGTGCGCAACACCGCTTCATGGGGAGTCAACTGGTCATCGCTCTTGAAACGAATTGCTTCGGCCATGCTGTGCGGAAGGATGCCGTCCTGATCGGCGATCGTAGAAACGATGCGCGGCACCAATTCATCCTGAAGCTCAAAAATCGCATCGGCACTGAAGGCGCGCTCGTAGGTTTCCGCCCAGAGCTGCGCGCCGGTGGAAGCGTCAACAAGCTGGACCGCTATGCGGAGCCTGGAGCCCGCCTGGCGAAGAGTGCCGCTCATCACATAGCGCGCGCCCAATTCCTTGCCGACCGCGCGCACGTCGGGAGATTGATCCGCATAGCGCCGGGTCGAGGCACTGGTAATCACGCGCAAATAGGAGAAGCGCGAGAGGCCCGCCACAATTTCCTCGGAGAGCGCCTCCGCCAAGGATTTCTGCTCGGCGCTGCTGCCGTCGGATTTAAATGGCAGCACGGCCACCCAGAATCCCTCTTCAGCGCGGGCGGCGCCAGAGTCGGGTGTAGCGGCGGTGCGAGGCGTGGAGGAGGGAGTAGGGGGAGCCGTGGTCGTGGGGTTTCGCGCCAGGTCCCGGAATTCGTTGGCGGCATCACGCGCGGTCTGCATGCGGTGACGCGGGTCTTTTTCCAAGCAGCGGCGAATTACGCGGGCTAAGTCGGCGGGAAGATCGGCACGCAAATCGGTGACCAGCGGGGGAGTGTCGCGCAAAATGGAAGAGATCAGCTCGGCAGAAGAAGTTCCACCGAAGGGACGCTTTCCGGTGGCCATTTCATGAAGCATCACGCCCATCGAGAAGATGTCGGTGCGCTGGTCGAGTGGACGGCCGGAGACCTGCTCGGGCGACATGTAAGCAGGCGTGCCCATGATGATTCCGGCTTCGGTGCGCCCAGAGGAAGATAGCGTCGCGTCGCTGGCCGAGCCGGCGCTGACATCTTTGGCCAGGCCAAAGTCGAGGACCTTTACGCGGCCTTCGCTGGTAATCATGACGTTGGCCGGCTTCAGGTCCCGATGCACGATGCCCTTCTCATGCGCAGCCGTTAGCGCTTCCGCGAGTGCGCCGGCAATTTCGACAATTTGTTGAACAGGCAAGCCGTCGGCGGGAATCAATTTATCGAGGGACTGGCCTTCGACCAGTTCCATGGTGAGGAAATGAATGCCGCCATCTTCCTCAACGGAGAAGAGAGTGATGATGTGCGGATGGTTGAGCGCGGCGACGGCACGAGCTTCGCGCTGAAAGCGGGCGAGGCGTTCGGGATCGCGGGCTACGTCGGCGGGGAGCACTTTGAGTGCGACGTCGCGACCCAGCTTGGTGTCAGTGGCGCGATAGACCTCGCCCATTCCGCCCGCGCCAATAGCGGCGCGAATTTGGTAGTGCGACAGCGTACGGCCGACCAGATCAGCCTCCGAAACTGCTAGTTATCGGGCCTTTGCTTCGTTCTCGGGTTGCCAAACGCGATTATTTCGCGCCGATTTTACACGAGCAGGATTTAAAGCGCGCGAAACATTACGTAGGCGTCGACGTAGCCTTGCTGCGGGTGGAGGAAGGCCTTCGGGAGTGCGCCGACGATTTGAAAGCCGTGTTTTTGCCATAGGCGCATCGCGCGATCATTGGTGCTGACCACGAAATTGAATTGCATGGCTTTGAAATTTCGCGCGCGAGCGTAATCGAGTGAGTGAACGCACATCGCAGTCGCAATGCCCTTCCCTGTTGCCGTCGGCGCGGTGATGTATCCGCAATTGGCGACGTGGCCTCCGCCGCCCTGCTGATTGGCGCGCAAATAATAAGTGCCCAAAATAGTTTGTTTTCCTTCCAGCAGACCTTCTGCGACGAAAACTTCGTGCGCGGAAGAGAGCCAGTAGGCGAGTGCTGCGTCTTTCGTGAGATCGCTAGGGAGAGTGTAGGTGTCGCCGGCGCGAATCACCGGCTCGATGACCGACCAAATCGCATCACGGTCGGCAAATTGGGCTGAGCGGATATATAGCAAGACGTTCGACGCTATTTGTAAGCGATGGCCGCGCTATGTGGCCCGGCCAGCGGCAGCACCTCGAAGCGTCTGAAGCCAACGCCGGTACACCACTGGCGAAAATCGGCGGCCGAATAATCGAAGGCGTCGCCAAATTCGATCAGCATATTGAGCGACATCAGCAGGCCGAAGACATTTTCGCGCCGGGCATCGTCGATCAGAGCTTCGATGCTGACCAGGGCGCCATTGGCGGGTAGAGCTTCGTAAGCCGCGCGAATCAGATGCATTTTGCGGTCGAGATTCCAGTCGTGAAGGATCATGCCCATGGTGATGATGTCGGCCTTGGGCAGCGGATCGCGGAAAAAATCGCCGGAAGCAACCGTGACGCGATCGCTCAGGCCGGCTTCGGCGATGTGCTTGCGCGCGATGGGCTCCACCGGCGGCAAATCGAAAGAAATGCACTTGAGATGCGGATTTTGCCTGGCGACTTCGATGCACAGCAGGCCGGTCGCGCCGCCAATGTCACAGAGCGTGTGAAATTTGGAAAAATCGAACTTCTCCGCGAGGGCTTCGAAATTGATGCGCGAGAGGCCCTGCATCGCGCCGAGAAACTGCTCCAGCTTCGGAATCTCGGCGTAAAGCTCCTCAAAGATTCCCTTCTGGCCGTACTTGGTTTCGTTCTGAGCCTTGCCGGTGCGCAGGGCTTCAGGAAGATCGTGCCAGAATTTGAAGAGTCGCGCGTTGAGCATGACCAGAATACCGCCGACGTAACGCGGGCTGCCGCGCTGCAAATAAAGAAGGCCGGTGGGCGTATTGAAATATTTCGCGCTGGGCCCTTCGCCTTCGCGGTCAATGAATTTCATGGCCACCAGCGCGTCGAAAAAATCGTTGATGCCGCGCGCATGTAAGCCGAGTTCGCCGCCCAGCTCCGCGCCGGTAAGGCCGCGGTCGGCGAGTACAGTGAAAAGGTCGAATTCGACGGCTGTGAGCAGAACTTTGGAGGACCAAAAGGCAAAAGCGGTCTGCAAAATTGGGCTTGGGTCAAGCGGCGCGGTCGGATCAGGCATGGCGGTCGTTGACATGAGTCGTTTTGCTCCCATAAGCGCGAAAGTTTGATGCTTCTGCTGAACGGCTCGGCGCAGGGCCTCCGGGTGCGCGAAATCATACCCTATTTTCGACGAACGCCAATTCCCGCCGCCGCTGCCAGGCTTTGAAGCGCGCGACCCTCGCAGCGTGTACCGGAACGTTACATTTCAAAGCGGCAAGAATGGTGCACTCTGTTAGCGAGTTGGGTACCGAATTTGTGAAACCAAACCAAGCCTTCGCGAATCGCCCCGCTAGAGTAGTTCGTTAGTACGCAGGGCCCTCTCAAGTTTCAGCCTGCCAACCCAGCCCCTCCTCGGAAGTGTGACTTTGCGGCATTCATTTTTACGCAGTCATTGTGTCGATTGGCGCGCCGCGACTTCTCCCAATTCCGGCCCCAATTCCAATCCCAATTCCAGCCGTCGCGAGCAAACCGACCAAACCCACGGGCGAGCGAGCCGCGCGGCGGCCTTGGCAATTCTGCTATCGCTGGCGATCACGGTGCAGCCCGCTTGGGCGGATGGCGACCACGATGGCGACCACAGCGACAATGATCAGCAACAGTCGGGCGACCTGAAGGGACTCACGCTGGCGCAGCTTGGCGACGTGGAAGTAACCAGCACCTCGAAAGAGCCGGTGAAGCTGAGCCAAACGCCCGCAGCGGTCTACGTGATCACTCAGGAGGACATCCGCCGATCCGGCGCGACAAATATTCCCGAGGCCTTGCGGCTCGCGCCTGGGGTCGACGTGGCCCGAGTCGATGCGGATCACTGGTCGATATCCATTCGCGGCTTCGCGGGGCAATTTTCGCGATCCCTGCTCGTGCTGGTGGACGGGCGCAGCGTGTATACGCCACTTTTTTCGGGCGTCTATTGGGATGCGCAGAACGTCGTGCTGGAGGACGTGGACCGGATCGAAGTGATTCGCGGGCCGGGCGGAACGATTTGGGGCTCAAACGCGGTGAATGGCGTGATCAACATCATCACCAAAAGCGCGGATAAGACGCACGGGGCGCTGGTAACCGCGGGCGGGGGCGGAGTTGATCAGGGCACCGGCGCGGCGCGATACGGCGGCACGATCGGCAAGAGCGGCGACTATCGCATATATGGAATGGGTTTTATCGACGGGCACGAATTTCACCCTGACGGCGATTCGTTCGACGAGTGGCGCATGGGTCAGGTTGGCTTCCGGACGGATTGGCACAAGGGCGATCGCGATACGTTCACCGTGCAGTCTGACACCTATCAAGGCGTGACGGGCGAGCGAGTTTCGATTGCCACGCTCAATCCGCCCGCCGAATTGTTCCCCGACGACAAGGCTTACGTCTCGGGCGGGAACATCATCGCGCGATGGACGCACCAGTATGCCGAAAACTCAGACATTCAGTTTCAAACCTATTTCGACCGCACGAATTTCCAGGACGTGGAACTGGGCGAGACACGCGACACTTTTGACTTCGACTTCGTGCAGCACCATCCCGTTTTTCAAACGCACAAGCTGACCTGGGGACTTGGCGCGCGAATCAGTCCGAGCAATTTCCTTCAGACTTCAGCGGGCGTGAATTTCGCTCCGCATCAGCAGACCGACACGATTTACAGCGGATTTGTGCAGTACGAGCTGCCAATTGTGCGTGACCGGCTGTCGCTGACCGCAGGAACCAAGCTGGAACACAACAATTTCAGCGGATTCGAATATCAGCCGAGCGTCCGATTGCTATGGACGCCAACGGCAAAGCAATCTTTCTGGGCGTCCGTGACTCGCGCTACTCGAACGCCTTCGCGACTCGATCAGGATGTGCAATTTCTAATTTTCATTACGCAGCCTCCGCCGATTTATTTTTCGATTAATGGAGACCCGACTCTAAAGTCGGAAAAGTTGCTGGGCTATGAGGCGGGCTATCGCGCCACGATTAATTCGCGTTTATTCGTGGACGTAGCGGGATTTTACAACTTCTATCACGACCTGCAGGGCTACGGGCCGCTGGGCTTGGCAGTAGTGACGAATCCACCGCCGCTCCACGCGAACATTTTAGTTCCTTATGCGAACAGCATCGAGGGCAACACCGCCGGCGGCGAAATAGCTCCGGACTGGCGCATCAACCACTGGTGGCAAGTGCGCGGATCGTACTCGTTCTTGCATATCGGACTTCGCGACATGCCCGGTTTCACGGATACCGGAAATTTGCTGAGCATGTATGAACAGTCGAGCCCGCGTCACAACCTACAGGCGCAGTCGTTCTTCACGCTGCCGGGGCGATTTGAGATGGATTTGACCTACCGCTACATGAGCGCGCTGCCGAATCAGTTGGTGAATGCCTACCAGACCGGCGATGTGCGATTCGGGTGGCATTTCCGTGAGGACATGGAATTTTCCGTAGTTGGTCAGAATTTGATGCAGCCCTCGCACGTTGAATTTGGCGGCGATCCGGGTCCACTGATCGGAATCAAGAGAACGGCGTACGCGAAGATTGTTTGGAGAAGGCAATGAGCTGTGAGGCGCCACGCGATTGGCGAGATTGTTTCGCGGCTTTTCTGTGCGCCGCGGCGATCGCGTGGAGCCTCGCCATTTCAACGCTGCTGGCACCAGGTGCGGGCGCCCAGCAGTTGAAGCCCAACGAATACCAGGTGAAGGCGACTTATCTCTACAACTTCGGAAAATTCGTGAAGTGGCCGTCGGAAGGCGACGCAAACAAGAGCGAGTCGTTTGGCGTTTGTGTCCTGGGCCAAGATCCTTTCGGATCGATTCTCGACGCCACGCTTTCTCGCGAGATGCTAGACGGCAAGCCGGTCGTACTGAAGCGACTTGCGCGAGTGCAAGACGCTGGGGATTGCAAAATTGTTTTTGTCAGCTCAACCGAAGAGAAACACCTCAAAGAAGATCTGGAGACTCTGGACAGCCTGGGAGCGCTGACCGTAAGCGACATGAAGGACTTTGCGCGGCGGGGTGGAATGATCCAGTTCACGCTGGAAGGCGAGAGGATCCGGTTCGAGATCAACGTGGAAAGCGCGCAAAACGCCAGGCTGGTATTGAGCTCTGAACTCCTGAAGGTCGCGGCAAATATACGAAAGAGCGCTCCCACAGGAGATTGACGGCCATGCGCAGGGGCAAAGACAAATCGTTTGCCAGGAAATTGACGTGGATGAACATGCTGGTCAGCATGACCGCGCTGCTACTGGCCTGCGCAACATTTATTGCCTACGATAAGATGACCTTCCGCGATGTGACCGTGCGCAATCTCTCGACGCAAGCGCAGATCATTGGCGCGAACAGCGCATCGGCACTGCTGTTCAACGATTCACAGCAAGCCGAGAACACCTTATCCGCGCTGAGCGCCGCGCACAACATTTCGGCCGCGGAGGTTTTCGCAGCGGATGGCAAGCCGTTCGCGACCTATTCGCGCGGGCAGGCTATCGCGCCCCTATCCGTGCCCGTGATTCCATCCGGGCAAACCGAGGTTCACTGGGTACAGAAGAACGACATTGTGCTGGTGCGCGCGATCATCCTGGAGGGGCAGCGCGCTGGAACCGTATATCTGAAATCGGATGTTACCGAGCTGAACAAACGGCTCGAGCGATACGCGGGAATTGCGGGGATGGTCCTGCTGGTGTGCATGGCGGCAGCGCTGGGAGTGTCTTCAATTTTTCGCAAAACGGTAGCCCAGCCGATTGTGCAATTGGCTAAGGTCGCCAATGCCGTTTCGCGCGACAAGAATTACTGCGTGCGCGCTTATCAACCGAATACCGGCGGCGAGATAGCCGTGCTGATTAATGCTTTCAACGAAATGCTCGCGCAGATTCAGAAAAAGGAAGACGCCCTGCAGGAAGCGCACGATGAACTTGAGAGGCGCGTAGTACAACGCACCGCCGAACTCGAGACCGCCAAGAAAAAAGTGGAGGATTTTTCTGCGTCGATGGTCAAGGCCAATGCGGAATTGGAGCGCGCCAGCAAGTTCAAGGACCAGTTCCTTTCGACCATGAGCCACGAGCTGCGCACGCCGCTGAATGCCGTGCTTGGATTTTCCGAGCTGCTCACCGAAGAGCGCTATGGAACTTTGAATGAGCGACAGCAGCGCTTCTTAAAGCATATCCATACCGGCGGAAAGCATCTGCTCACCCTGATCAACGATATTTTGGACCTTTCGAAGATTGAGGCCGGACGGCTGGAGCTAAGCATCGAAACCGTGCCAGTGAAGCGGAGCTTTGCGGAAGTGCTCGATACCATGCGTCCGCTGGCGGACAAAAAATCGCAGGTTCTTTCACAGCGTGCCGCCCCCGAGATGACCGTCCGGGCCGATCCGACGCGCTTCAAACAGATCCTGATGAATCTGGTGGCCAACGCAGTGAAGTTCACGCCCGAAGGCGGAACGATCGAGCTGCAAGCGGATCAGCTCGCCAATGACATTCGTGTGGGCGTGCACGATTCAGGGCCGGGTATTCCGCCAGAGGAGCAGAAGCTAATTTTTGAAGCGTTCTATCGCATGGGCTCGACGGAAAAAGCGATCGAGGGGACTGGCCTGGGTTTGGCGATCACCCGGCGGCTGGTGGAATTGCACGGGGGGCAATTGGGAATCGAGAGCGAAGTGGGTCACGGGAGCTGCTTCCATTTCTCGCTGCTGCGCGGCGAAGCGTTGAATACGCAGGAAAAGCGGAAGAGCGGAATGGCCACCGCGACAGCGCAGCGCGGCCGAGTGCTCGTAGTCGAAGACGACGCGAGCGCGGCACAATTGCTGCAATCGCAGCTTGTTTCGGCCGGTTACGAAGTGACCCTATGCGACAAACCGGATCGCGCTTTGGACTTGGCGGCCGAGCTGCAGCCCATTGCGGTGACGCTCGACGTGGTGATGGAGCCAATCAACGGCTGGGATTTGCTGTCGGCGTTCAAGACGGATTCGCGAACCGCAAAAATTCCGGTGATCCTAGTGACCATCGTTGACCAGCCCACCAAGGGAGCGTTGCTCTCGGCCGACGAGTACATCGTGAAGCCGGTGGACAAGGCGACGCTGCTCGCAGCCGTGGAGCGCTGCGTTGGCAAGCGGACGCGCCCCGGTAAAGCGTCGATTTTGGTGGTCGAGGACGACGCGCCAACGCGCGAGTTTGTGGCCGAGCTGCTTTCAAAGCACGGATGCCAAGTAAGAACCGCCGGAGACGGCCCGGAAGCGACGGCGCAAATGGACCAGGCCACACCGGACCTGGTGATTCTCGATCTGATGTTGCCCATCGGCAACGGATTCGAATTGCTGGCCAAGTGGCGCGGTGAGCCGAAGACCGCGGACTTGCCGGTTTTCGTTTTGACCAGCAAGGATTTGAATGCGCAGGAGCGGGATTATTTGCAGACGTATTCCGGAGTGCTCTTTCAGAAGCAGAGGCCGTGGCAGGACGCGCTGCTTAAGCAACTCGAGCGAATTTCGGCCCCCTCGACTCCGTCGACTCCCACGACTCCCGTGCTGGTGGCGGAGCAGTGATGGCCCAGTGGATTTTGGTGGTCGAGGACAATCCGGCGAATCTTGAATTGCTGACCGACTGGCTCGAATCGGAAGGATACATGGTTGAGTCAGCCGAAAATTTGGAACAGAGCCGCGCGGCGCTAAGCAAACGGCGGCCTGGCGTAGTGCTACTCGATGTGCAACTGGGACGCGAAGATGGTCTCGCGCTGGTGCCGTGGATACGCCTGCAGGAGTCGCTGCGCGATTTGCCGGTGATCGCGGTGACCGCGCACGCCATGATCACCGATCAGAAGCGCGTGATCGCAGCCGGCTGCAACGCCTGCTTAGCGAAGCCCATCGACTTCAAAGCCCTCGCCAAAGGCCTCACCGAGTGGCTCCAGCCCGCTCCCAGTGTTCCGTCAACTGCTTGAGCCTTCATGCACGCGCAAACGGGGCACGCAGCTATTCGTAGCGCAATGCTTGTGTTGGCGCGATTTGGGAAGCTTTTCGCGCGGGAATGTAGGCAGCCAGCATGGTCACGATGAGCAGCGACGGCACAACGATCAAGTAGGCCACCAGGTCAACGCCACCGGCGTCGAAGAGCATCGCATTCATTAGGCGCTCCACCGCGAAGCCCATCACCAGTCCGATCACCGTGCCAATTCCCACCAGCACTAGCCCTTTGCCCATTACCAGTCGCAGCACATCGGAAGCGCCCGCTCCGAGAGCCATACGAATGCCAATTTCGCGTGTTCTCCGGCTCACGTTGTAGGCGATGACCCCATACAGACCCGCGATGGCGAGCACCAAGCCAACCATTCCCATGGTGCCAACGAGCTTGATAGCAATGCCCGGCCCTTTGATCGCAGTGTTCACGTAGAAATCTTCATATGACATGGTGCGCAGCAGAGGAAGGTTTGGGTCGAGCGCGCCCACGACTTTTTTCAGCGGCTGGAGCAACTGGAGCGGGTCGCCATCGGAGTGGAGCATGAGAATCATGCGAGGGATGGGGTGTTGAGTGAGGGGAAGGTAGATGAAATCGATCGGCTTGGACGCGCCGGCATACTTCACCGAGTGGGCGATCCCGACGATTTCGATGGGCGTACCAACGGAACTATCGAGGCGAATGCGCTTCCCTATCGCATCCTGATTGGGCCAGTAATGGCTGGCGAAGACATCGTTCACAATGGCCACGCGCGGCGAATCGGCAGTGTCCGTGGCAAGGAAGGCGCGGCCGCGCAGGATGGGGATATTGAAGGTGGAGAAGTAGCCCTCGTCGATTGTATCCGTGGTGGACGTGAAATTTTCACGATTGCGAGGCATCTGAATGCCTTCGGGAACGAAGGCGAGGCCATCGAAATCATCCTGGCCGTCCTGGCCCATGGGAACATTTTGCGTGAGAGCCTCGCTCTGCACGCCGGGAGTCTCGCGCATGCGCTCGGCGAGAAGTTTGTAGAACTGCTGCGTTTTGGCGGCGTCGTACTGCACCAAGCGCGGATCGAAACCCACCATCAAGAGATGGTCCTTGGTGAAGTTGGTGCCCTCGAGCAAGTCGTGCTGGAAACCCCGATACATCAGGAAAGATGCGGTGAGAAGCATTAGCGAGCCGGAGACCTGCGCGATGACCAGAACGTTGCGGCCCCAGAGGCGCTTGCGGCCTGGAACGTCGACGTCAGAAGATTTGAGGCCATTGACCACATCCGTGTGGGTGCTTTGCAGCGCGGGCGCCAGGCCGCAGGCTATTGCACTCAGAAGCGACAGAGCGAGCGTGGCGATGAGTACTCGCATGTCCATCTGGAACGGAATGGCGTTGGGGAGGTCGGTCATGAAAATGACGTTTTGATAGGAGTGGAACCACTCGATGAAGCCGTAGCCGATCGCCGCTCCTGCCGCCCCGCCGGCAACGGCAAGGATCACGCTCTCGCTGAGCAGTAAGCGAATAAGCCGGATGCGTCCAGCACCAAGAGCCAGGCGTAGGGCGACTTCGTGAGTACGCGCGCGAGCGCGGCTGAGAAGCAGCCCGGCCACATTGGTGCAAGCCACCAGAAGGACCGCCAGCGCGAGGGTGAGGAAGATGACGATGAATTTCCAGTTTTGATCGTCATTGCGAGTGCGCATTTCGAATTGGGTGTGCACGGCAGCGCCGCGGTTGCGACTGACCTTCGGGTAATCCCGTTCGAAATCTTTGGCGAGAACGGTGAGTTCATTCTGCGCCTGCTGCAAGGTCACGCCGGGCTTGAGGCGGGCCCTGAGAACGATCTCGCGGTCGTCGCGGTCCTCGAAGAAGTTCTTTTGACGGTCGGTGGAAAAAACGCGAGCCATGGCCAGGGGCAAGTAGAAATCGGGGCGCGAAAAGATCTGCATGCCTTGGAAATTCTCGGGAGCCACGCCGATCACCGTGAAATCAGTGCCATTCAGGCGAATCGTCCGGCCGAGGACGGACGGATCGCCGCCAAATTCGTGTCGCCAAAAGTCCGGGCCAAGGACGACAACGGGGTCGCGGCCGGGGACTTGATCTTCGTCCGGCCTGAATGCGCGGCCTAGTGACGGCTGAACGCGCAGCAGTTGGAAATAATTGCCCGAAACGAGCATGCCACCTTTGACGCGCGCGGTGTCGCCTGGCTTGGCGCTGAAACCGACAGCCTCCATGTCTGAGTTGGCGACGACACCCTCGTAGCTTTGAGTTTTGTCACGAATGTCGAGATATTCACGGTAGGAGAAGCTTTCGAAGCTGCTGTCTTGCGTGGTGCCGACCAGGCTCACGATGCCGCTGGGATGTGGCACGGGATAGGGCCGGAAAATAAGGGCATCCACCATGCTGAAGGTACCGGACACCATGCCAATGCCCAGAGCCAGAGTCAGGATTACGAAAAAGGTGAGTCCCGGCGTGCGGCGCAGGCTGCGAAACGCGTAACGAAAATCCTGGATGAAGCTTTCGATGGAAGGCAGCCCGCGTTCGGCGCGATGCGCTTCCTTCATCGACTCGACCGCGCCAAATTTCAGAAAGGCCTGCCGTCGCGCTTCCGCAGGGGAAAGCCCCGCGCGAATATTTTCGGCGGTCTGCATCGCGATGTGTTCTTCGATCTCTTCACGCAGCCGTGCATCTTGTGAAGTGCGCGCGGCTAAATTGAAAAGCCGGGCAAAAAATCGGCGCAAAGATTTCATGATAGTTTCTCCGCTTTGGCTTCGAAGAAGCGGCTGATGATCGCCGCGGTTTGCTCCCAGCCCTGCGTTTCGAGCTGCAGTTGCTTGCGCCCTTCGCGAGTGAGCTTGTAGAAGCGCGCGCGGCGATTATTTTCCGACGCTCCCCATTCCGAAGCGATCGCGCCTTCCTGCTCGAGTTTCAGCAACACCGGATAAAGAGTTCCCTGATTAACCGCCAGAACGTCACCGCTGATCTGCTCGATTCGGCGCGCAATGCCATAGCCGTGCAGCGAGCCCAAGACGTCGAGCGTCTTCAAGACCATAAGCGCCAAAGTGCCCTGTAAAACATCGGTTTTCTTATTCATCGGTCTCTATATACGGGTTTCAATTTGGAAATTCGGATGTTTCTTTTGGATTCCAACAGGAGGGTGCCATACTTCCTTTGGGAAAACAACAGGAAAATTACGCCGGGGTCAAAAAGGCTCAAAAATGCCGGAAAGGCCCACAAAACGGCCCCGGCAGCCTACTCCTCGCGCAGAAGCGTCAAAGGATCAAGCCCCAGCGCGCGCTGCGCGGGTATCCAGGTACCCAGCAAGCCCAGGAAAGCCATGGCCACAATCACTGCAGCCAGCGCCAGCGGGTCCAGCGGAGTAGCCCGGTAAATAATCAGAGAAAGCGCCCGACCGGCCAGAATGCCAATCACCAATCCCGCTGCCGAGCCCCAGGCGAGCAACCTGACAGCCTTGCCTAGCGCGGCCTCGAGCAGTTCCCTGCGCTGCGCGCCCAGCGCGATTCGAATGCCCAGCTCGCGCTTTCGCCTGCTCACCGTGTAGGCCGCCAACCCAAAAATTCCGGTCACCGAGAGCAGCGAACCCAGCACGCCAAGCACTCCCAACGATGCGGTTGCAATGCGCGAGCCAAGCAGTGCGTTACTGAGCTTCTGGTTCCATGTCTCGATGACGAATGGCAATCCCGAATCCAGCCCGCGCAGTTTGCTCTTTATGGCCGCCGCCAAAGATTGCGGATCGGTCGCGGAGCGCACCACGATCCAATTGTCACCGGCAGGTGCTTGAAGGATCGGCTGAAACATCGCGGGATGCGGATCCTCGCTAACGTTGGTGTATTTCCCGTCGGCGACGATACCCACCACTTGAATTCGCGTCCCATCCTGCATCTTGTAATACCCGCCGACGGCGTTCGCAGAACCGAGAATTCTTCGCGCGAATTCGCTATTCACCACAGCTACGCGCGGCGAATTGGCGTCATCATTCCAGTTGAAAGTTCGGCCCGCCAGCAAAGGAGTGGCTCCCGCCTGAAAATAATCCGGCGAGATGCTGTAACCCACTACTTCCGCAGCCGCATTCGACGGCGTCAAATCGGCAGTTCTGTCGTCGTAGACAATGAATGCGTTCCAGCCTTCATTGAGCGGCGGCTGATCGATCATCCCAACCGCGCTGACGCCCGGGATCGTTTGCAGTGCATCGATCATGCGCCTTTGCATCGCCGGGACCTTGTCGCCTGTGTAGCCGCCCAAATTCAAATAATCGTTAACTACCATCGCGTTTCGCGGCTCAAAGCCAAAATTGCTGTGCAGTGTGCGTAATAGTCCGCGGACAGCGACGATCGAACACGTGACCAGCAGCGCGCAGATCGCAACCTGCACGCCAAGCAAAACATCGCGCGCGGTGATTTTTCGTCCCACTTGAACAATCGATCCCGACTTGATCACTTCGTAGGGATTTGTGCGTAGCACTTGCTTTACTGGAACTGCGCCAAAGAAGAATCCGCTGGCCAACGCCAGGATCAGCGCCGCGATATATACATTCGCATCGGCAGTCACAGGAATGCGCGCGGAGATCCCGGGCATTGGCTGCCAAACGGAAAGCATTTGCAGCAAATTCACACTGCCCCACAAGCCGAGCGCTCCACCAATCAGCGCGACCAGGATCGCTTCGGTAAATAGTTGCCGCAGCATTCGCGCGGGACTTGATCCAAGGGCAATCCGCATGGCTAGCTCGCGAGAGCGGTCCGCGGCGCGCGCCGCGAAAAGGCTGCCGAGATTCGCGCAAGCGGCCAGTAAAATTAATCCAGCGAGCAGCATCAATGCGGTCAGGAACGCTTTAACTGGACGCCCAAGATAATCGCCATACAAACTCGGCCGCGCCAATGTGAAGCTCATTTTGTCGTCGTCTTTGGGATATGTTTTCCCAAGGTAAGAGCCAATCGAGTTGAGATCGGCAATGGCCTGCGCTTTGGTGACGCCGGGCTTCAGATGGCCAAGAGTCATAAAGACCCAGCGAGTTTGCCGGGAGTTGAGAGCGCTGTTCCCGTCGATCAGTCCCGCATCAACCATGGGCACGAAGAAATCCGGATAGAAAATCAGCAAAGTCCCGTGAAATCCCGGCGGAGTCACGCCAAGAATCGTGAACGGATGCTTATTGATCTGAATCGTACGTCCCACAATCTTGCGATCATCCTGAAAATGGCTATGCCAGTAAGCGTAGGCGAGCACGACATAGGGAACGCTGTCTGGGCCATGCTCGTCGGAAGCGTGGAAAAAGCTGCCTAGATACGGCTGGATACGCAATTCATCAAAGTAATTCCCCGTTACTTCGCACATCCATGAGAGCGATGCACTGTCGCCCGCATCCATGCTCGCAAGTCCGCCGGTAAAGCCAGCCAGGCCATCGAAGCTGCGATTGCGATCACGCAGGTCGAGATAATCCGGATAGGACTGCGAGGGATCGAGGAAGCTGGCCTTACGCTCCGGCGCGTAGAGGCTCTGCGAATCGGGAACGTTCAGCGGCCGCAATATCAGGGCGTTCAGGAGGCCGAACACTACAGCATTGGCGCCAATGGCCAAGGCGAGCGTTATCACCGTTATCGCGGCAAAACCGGGCGATTTGCGCAGCATCCGCGCCGCGAAACGCAAATCCTGAAAAACGGACTCGATGAATGTGCCGCCGGCGGCTTCGCGCGTTTGCTCTCGAAATTTGGCTTGCCCGCCAAATTCCAGGCGCGCTTGGCGCTCCGCTTTCCACCGTGGCAGACCAGCGCGCTCCAAATCGTCCGCGCGATGCCGCATGTGTGAACACAGCTCTTCTTGAATGTCGTGGTCGAGCTCGGATCGGTGAAACAGCGAAGCGACCCGAAAACGCAATGAATCGAGGAATTTCATACTTCCTCCGGCTGCGCTCCTAGGGCGGCGCCGATCGCAGTGGCCAGCCGGTTCCAGTTGGCGGTTTCTTCGCGGAGGCGTTTGCGGCCGGCGGTAGTCAGCTCGTAAAACTTGGCCCGGCGATTATTTTCTGAGGTCCCCCAATTGGTTTTCAGCAGGCCCTGGCGAACCAGCCGGAAAAGCCCCGGATACAACGCGCCCTGCTCGATCAGCAGCGCGTTGCCGGAGATTTGTGCGATGCGCAGCAGGATTCCGTAGCCGTGAAGCGGCCCGAGCGAAACAGCGCGCAGAATCAACAGATCGAGTGTGCCGGGAAGAAGCTGTGCCTGGTCGCCCACGTGCCCTCCTAAGACGATTAGGAGAGTAGCATTGGCTCTCCTAAACTGTCAAGGAGAGAGAGAGAGAGAGAGAGAGAGAGAGAGAGAGAGAGAGAGAGAGAGAGAGAGAGAGAATAAATCTACCTGCCGCCGGGACGCTTGCTCGGGCGTCCGGCAGCTTCGGGCGCTTTTCGCCGCGGAATCTCAGGCATTTCAGAGCTGCGCGTCACCGGCTGCTTGCGCCCCTCATCCACATGAAGCTGAAAAATGTCGGGCCGCGCATAATGCCCCACCACGTCCAGGTCATATTTCCCGCGAACAATTTGCGCAGGATCGATCTCGGCCACAAGAATCGCTTCGCCTTCCGTGTTTGGCCCAGCCAGAAAATCGCCAAATGGATCAACGATGCAGCTGCCTCCGCGCGTCACAATCGTGCTGGGATCCTCGCCAAACGCGGAATCATAATCCGCGGGAAAATCGCGGCGGCGGTTGAACTGATTGGCCGAAAGCACAAAGCAGCGGCCCTCCACCGCGATGTGCCGCATCGAAGCGATCCAGGAATCGCGCGCGTCGGCCGTCGGCGCGCAGTAAATCTCAATTCCCTTTGAATACATCGTCGCGCGCATTAGCGGCAGATAATTTTCCCAGCAAATCACCGCGCCAACTTTTCCGAGCGGCGTGTCGAAGACCGGAAGAGTCGAGCCGTCGCCAAAGCCCCAAACCAGCCGCTCCGACGCGGTCGGCATAATTTTTCTGTGCTTGCCTAGATATGCGCCGTCAGGCGCAAAAAATAAAACCGTGCAGTAGAGCGTGCCCGTATCTCGCTCTATCACTCCGACCACCAAATAAATCTTGCTATCGCGGGCGGTCTGGCTCAGCTTTTCCACCGCCGGCCCGGGAACATCGACACTGCTTTCCCAGTAGCGACGAAAATCGTCGCGACCCTTGTTGGTGCGCGAGCCGACGACCGCCCCGAAGTTGAGCCCCCGCGGATACGCCGAAACGAACGCTTCGGGAAAAAGCACCAACTTCGCGCCTTGCGAGGCCGCCTCGCGCGCCAGCCGGTCGACTTTCGCGAGCGTCTTCTCGCGATCGAACGCCATCGACGCCGCCTGCACCACCGCCGCCTTAAAGCGCCCCGCCCTGCCCGCGTGATTTGAGTTCCCAGTTTTTGATTTCATGACTATGCCGACAGGCCTGACATCCCGAAGTAACCTACACTGGCACTGCTTTCGCGATTTTTACCACGTCGAGAGCATAGCACCGCCGCTGCGAGATTCGCTCGCCGCGCCGGACGGCGTCTTCTCAGCATTCCCTCTGGCCCGGCTCACTGAGCTTGCTGCTTCCGGTACTCGCGCCAGCGCGCGTACTGCTTAGCTTTCGCAGGGCCCGGATCCTCGTGACCATTGAGCCAAAAATCGTACCAATCAACATTCATGCCCTGCTCAGCAAGCCTCTCGAGCGGCTTCACCAGCACGTGATCGCCGTTGCGAAGGTAAAGCAGCTCCACCGGCTTATTCTGCGCGCGCAGCGCGGCATACATGTCCCACCCATAGACCAGCGCTGCGGGGCTATTGAACTGGAACAACACAGGCGTGCGAATGCGATCGGTGTGAAACCCCGGCGAAAGGTCGAGCCACTTCTTCAGGCCTTCGCCAAAGGGTTGCGCGCCGAATTGAGCGCGAAACATCTGCTCGCGTTCTTTTCCCATGTAATCGATGTTCATTAAATACTCGCCATAGCTGTCATATGAGCTTTCCGAGAGCGTGGCCGCCGCGTAAGTGTGTGGATCGTCGACCAACCCCTGCAGCACGTAAGGCCCCATATGGCTCCAGCCGATGATGCCCACGCGCGCGGGATCCACGATGCCCTGCGCGGCGAGTTGCTTGATTGCGGCGGCGTACGCCTTTGCACCGGCTTGAGATTCCTTGGGCGTGCCGCTGCCCTTGTTAGTTTCATCCACTTGCAACACAACTATGTCCCGCGCAGCAAAAGCACGCGCCGCGAAGCCCGTAGCTGACGGGCCATCGATCAGGTATTTGGATCGATCGAGCTCATGCGTCTGAATGACCAGCGGGTAGCGCCGATTCGAAGAAAAGTCGGGAGGCTTTACCAGCGCGCCGCTATATTCATCACCATCCGGGTCGCGCCATTTGTAAAACTCGGCTGTGCCCAGAGCGATTTCCTTCAACTGGGAGTTCGGATCGAACAAGACCTGCTGGGTTCCTTCGCCGATCCGTGCCATCAGGACCGGCGGCTGATCGATGCCCTCCTGCACAGTCACTTCAAGTTGCGTAGGCTCGGCACTAACTTCGGAGTTTTTCGATGTCCAGGCATCGCCATTTTGCGTGAAGACAGTAGCGCTCTTCTTGTTGGGCGTATTGGGGGCGGCAAACTCCGCGACAAGCTCACGATCCGAGTCGCGCCATTCAATGGAGACCATTTGCTGTCGATCAGCGTACTTATGTTTCTGAGGATCAATCGGCTCGGCTTTTTGAACGCACGAAAGCGCCTTCGTCTTCAAGTCCATTACCATAATCATGCACGGCAAAATGCCGGCGGAGGCATTGTTGGCCTCGGCTCCCGCGCCATTGGCTATCGGCGGATATGCACCGGGAAGCGCGATGCGCGTCCCATCGTGGCTCCATTGCGGCTGCAGATCGGAATAGCGCGCATCGAATTCGATGGGCGCATCGATCAGCATAGAAATTTCCCCACTCTCAAGATCGAGCAAATCGTATTGCTGCGGCCGGTAGTTTCCCTTGCTGCCTTCTGTTTCGGGTGTGTCCGCCACGATGTGCAGCCCGGGGTAATCCAGCAATGGCTGATAACGCTCCCATGATTTAGGAATGTGCGCGACGAAACGAGTCACCACCGCACGCCGGCCGTCGGGAGAAATAGAGAGCTTTGAATCCTTCAATTGAACCGGCCCGGTGCGGGCGGCATTCATCACCGCGGCGGGCTTCCCGTGGTCAACAGCCCACAGTTCGTCCTCGCTTTCCTGAAAAATGGTGTCCATCCAATGGGGGAATAGCAGCGGAAGAAGGCTATTGCCGGTGCCGTCTTCAATATCCTGCAGTGACGCTCCACCCGCTTGATACAAATCACCCGAACGAATCGGGGCATGCGCGAAGTAGAGAACCTGTTCCTCGCGTGCCGCGTATTTGCTTACGTCCTGGGCCGACAGGCTCAGCGCCGCTGCATTCCCGCCATCCAGACCGATCCGATGAAGCTGTTCCGAGCCATCGTCATCCGCAGTCAGAAAAAATAGGGCTCGCGAATCGCCCGCCCAGCGCCAATCGCCCAGAGGCTCGCGGTTTGCCGCGCTGGCAATGCGCGTCAGCACTCTCCCCCCGCTAAAGTCGCCATTCGAATTTGCACTCAGGTAGCGCCGAACTTCCGCGCTGTCGAATACCCACATGGTCGCTTCGCGTTTGCCGCTGGCCAGGTCGCCGCGCATGGTCGCCACCACAAAATGGGATCGATCGGGCGAGAAAGTTGCTTGAGATACTGGTTGCCCAAACTGCCGGCCGGGATAAAGGAACGAGGAGAATTCAATTGAGTCGCGCAGGGTGAAGCGCCGCTTCTGGGCGGCCTGCACACAAAAGAGGGGGACCACACAAAGCCCTAGAATGATCAGTCGAAACAGGCATCGATTGGAAATAAAACACCTCCACAAGGATGATTGGCGAGCCGGGGCTAATCTTCACCCCGCACCTGAGGTCCCCCGGCATGCGCTTCCGATGCTCAGGGCGCGGCCATTATCGGGCAAAAACCTCAGAACGACGCGAGAAAGTGTGCCGAAACGCTGAAAAATAGGGTGTTACCTAGGCTGGGTAGGCTTTACTGCCAGGGTGTACGAAAACCGTGCTATACTACTATCAATGTAGTGCGCACGACAGACGGCCTCAAAGCAACCAAGCATAATAGCCGTCCAACTTAGCGGCCACAGCTAACGCCTGCCCGTCCCCCCGGATAGCGTGTTTGCCCCAAAATACGCGGAGAACCCATGCAACAGGTAGGAAAGCTGTATCTCACCCACGGCACGCCCAGAACCGTAAAGCCCAAGAATGGCCGACAGTTCTCCACGCGCGAAATGGAGTGGCTGCTCGGAGGCCCGTTCAAGAAGATACCCAACACCGGTGAACCGGGCTGCCGCTCGGCATTTCACGCCGCCGAGACGGTCGCCCTTCCCGAGAACGACGTGGCCTCAAAAGTCTTCAAAACGGATTTGCGCGGCAACGTGGTGCAGATCCTGGAGGTCAAGGCCGACGGAGTGACGCCAGCTGGCCCCAAGTCCGTTTCCGCGAATGGTCAAGAGCAAGTGAAGATGCCATGGTGGAGAAAGAAAGCCGGGTAAATTTTCACTGATCTCGATGCCGCTTCGCCACGCTCTTCTCTGTTTCGCGCGGAGGTCTCCTCTGTCCTCATGCGCCACTCCTGGTAGGTTGACTAGACATTAAACCAGCGGTATGGTCTACCCCGAGTTCGGCCCCGAATATTCCCCGCAAAAATGGAGTTCATATGGAAACTGCGATTGGAGTCTTCCACTCACGCGAAAAAGCGGAACAAGCAATTAAGCAACTGTTGAATCGACAGGTACCGAAAGAGTCCATCGCGTTTTTGACGACTTCGGAGACCGACGCGACCAAGCTAGCTAAAGAGTTTGGCGGCTGGGCGGGAGCGTTGGCCGGCGGAATGTCAGGAATGACCGCCGGTGTTGTTGCGGCGACCCTCTTGATCCCAGGCGTCGGTCCGGCGATAGCTGTGGGCATCGGAGTCACTGCGCTATTGGGAGTTGCTGGAGCGGGCGCCGGGTCAGCCACGGCAAAAGCCATAACAACCGAACACATCGTTCCTCAAGCGCTGACCAACAGCGAAGATGCGGAGCTCTTTAGCAAAATTCTGAAAGATGGGCGATCCATCGTCATCGTGCGGAGTGAATTTCGCGACGTGGTCGCCACATCTTGCGAGGTTCTTGACCATGCAGGAATGGGCATTCAAGAAAAAACGCCGGCCGGGGCAATGCAAGCGAACACCCGCCATGCAGACGGCGTTTCGATCGTCGAAATCAGCGGAAAAATCACCCTGGGCGATGGTTGCACCATGCTGCGTGACATTGTGCAGGGCCTGATCGCGGAGAAGAAAAATCACATTCTGCTGAACGTCGCCGGCGTGAATCACATGGATAGCGCAGGTATCGGTGAGCTGGTTCGGGCCCACACCTCGATCCGGAAAGCAGGCGGGCAGTTAAAGCTGGCCAACGCCGCGGGAAAACTTCAGGACTTGCTGGTCATGACGCGGCTAAACACGGTGTTCGACTTACAGCCCGATGAACAGAGCGCTATACGGGCCTTTAACGCTCCGCGCGGCCAGGCGGCAAACTCTCAGGCCTGAGGCAGCGTCCCGTGCGCAGCGACTCATAAGTCACTCGCTCGCGCACCAAAAGCATCCTTTTCCCCGCGTTGATGTATCTTGAAGTTTGGTCGTCCTGTCGCCCGGTTGTCGCCCATGCGTGCTTTTGCGCCTGTGCCGCGCCCGCGCCAAACGCCCCGAGCCTAAACATGCCATTCAACGCGCCAACGCCCATTCAACTCACGAAACGCACCAGCCGCACCGCCAAATTTCTCTTCGCGGCAACCCTGAGCGCGCTCCTCTTCCTCCTCGCCTTCCCTTCCCGCGCCCTCGCTCAGGACGAAGACAACGACGTCAATCCCGACGCGCCCGGCTGCCAGGATTCCGCGCTGCTCGGCCGCATCCCCTCCACGAAGCTCATCGCCTGCGACCGCGACCACGACGGCTCCGCCAAAATGCCCGTCGGACTCGATGACAACGGCTCCATCGTCGAAAAAAACATTCGCGGCGACTTTGCCAAGTGGACCTACGCCCTCGTCGACCCCGGCGCCTCCACGGTCTACCAAGACTTCAAGGACACGCTTCAACGCCTCGGCTTCACCATCGTCTTCCAGCATGAGCCCGACATGATCACCGCGCGCAAGGACACCGTCTGGTGCACCCTCGATAATTCCGGCGATCAATTCAAGCAAATCGTGGTCAACGGCCAAGAGCAGGCCGATTCCGACGACTCCGCCCAGGCCGCGTCCGCCGCCGCTTCGGTGAACGCCGCCACTGGCGCCGCCAGGCTCGCTGCCTCCGCAGGCCGAAAATCGTCCTTTACACTCGCGGACCGTCTGAACAAAGGCGAGAACGTCGCCGTCATGGACATCAAATTCGACGGCGCCACCGCCACATTGCTCACCTCCTCCAATCATCCGCTCGAAGAAATCGCCGACATGCTCAAGAAGAACCCGAACCTGAAAATTCGCATCGTCTCCTACACCGACGAAATTGGCTGGCCCGAAGGCAACGAAGTGCTCGCCGCCCGCCGTTCGAAGGCCGTGGTCGCCTGGCTCACCAGCCACGGCGTCGACTCCAACCGCCTCTCCCATCAAGGTCTCGGCGCTGCGCCCATCACTGATCCGAAGGACGCCTCCGGCCCAAAAAACCGCATTGAAATCTCCAAAATGTAGTTTCTAACAGCTCGATTTCCGTTAGGTCTTCGTGTTGTTGTTGGTGTATCTTTTTCCGGTGGGGCCGGAACTCTGGATCCCACGAATCTGTCTTTCAGGAGGCGCCTATGCGTGCAGTTCCCACAACGAAGCACTGGTCCGCCTCCGCGCTGTTCGCGTTCTAAGCCGGCCTTTCGCTTCGCTCAATTTCAATCCCTAGTCACTACTTGTCTGCCCATCCAAAACTCATCCGGCGGCCGGCGCCGCCAGAAAGCGAAAATATAGGCTCGTCATGCACCTCGCACTGCCACCACTAACGCTCGAAGACCTAGGCTGGACTCCTTCTTTCGAGAAAGAATTTCAAGCCCTCGCCGCCGCGCAGAATCTCGCTCCGGCGCGCGTTACCGAAGAATCCAAAAATCTCTACCGCGTCCGCTCCGCCCACGGCGAATACCTCGCTGACATAGCCGGCAAACTCCGCCACTCCGCCTCCTCGCGCACCGACATCCCCACCGTTGGCGATTGGGTCGCCATCACCGCACGCCCCGCCGAACATCGCGCCCGCATCGACGCCATCCTCCCCCGCAAAACCAAGCTCTCCCGCAAAGTCGCCGGCCGCACCCTCGACGAACAAATCGTCGCCACCAATATCGATACCGTCTTTGTCGTGGCTTCGCTCAATCTCGAGCTCAGCCCCCGCCGCGTCGAACGCTACCTTGCGGTCGTCTGGGAAAGCGGCGCGCAACCGGTCGTCCTCCTGAATAAATCCGACCTCTGCGATGAGGCTGAAGCCCGCCTCGACGAAGTCGAGCAAATCGCCCTCGGCGTCTCCGTCCATCTCATCAGCGCGACCGAACAAACCGGCCTCGACGCGGTGCACAAATATCTTCGCCGCGGTCGCACCGCCGCCTTCGTCGGCTCTTCCGGCGTGGGCAAGTCCACTTTAATTAACGCGCTCGCCGGCCCCCTCGCTAGCACGCCGGCGCTCTTCACCCAATCCATCCGCGAATCCGACGATCGCGGCCGCCACACCACCACTTCGCGCCAGATGATTTTTCTTCCGCCTCACCCCGGCTCCGAGCAAGCCACCGCCGGCATACTCATCGACACGCCCGGCATGCGTGAAATCGCCCCGTGGGATGCCTCCTCCGGCACCGTCGCCGTCTTCGACGACATTCTTAAGCTCGCCGAAAATTGCAAATTCCGCGATTGCACCCATCGCGGCGAACCGGGTTGCGCCGTCACCGTCGCCGCCGAAACCGGCTCTCTCGATCGCGACCGCCTCGAAAATTATTTCAAGATCCAGGCCGAACTAGCCTTCCAGGAACGCAAAGTCGACCCTGAAAAAGCGCGCGAAACCAAAGAAAAGTGGAAGCAAGTCCACAAAGCCATGCGCAACGCCTCGCCCAAAAAATGAGACAGGCACACCCGCCAAAAA
Organism: uncultured Acidobacteriota bacterium; assembly: GCA_963757885.1. Lineage (GTDB taxonomy): Bacteria > Acidobacteriota > Terriglobia > Acidiferrales > UBA7541 > Palsa-147. Next base: position 157,250 of record CAVWSS010000004.1, read on the forward strand.
CAGTGGCACAATCCGAAGGCCACTCCATCAAACAATGTTCTCGCGCAGCACCAACTGGAACCTCACTCCCAACGCCCTCACCGACGTCCTAAACGAAAAACGCGCCGAAGGCGCGCAAATCGTCGACCTCACCGTCTCCAATCCCACCGAATGCAATTTCACCTACGACCGCGACGCCATCCTGCGCGCCCTCACGCAAAACGAATCCCTCACTTACCAGCCCAATCCCCAAGGCCTCGAATCCGCCCGCCGCGCCGTTGCCGCTTATTACGCCGGCCGCAATATCGAGCTACCCGTCTCCCACATCTTCCTCACCGCTTCCACCAGCGAAGCCTATTCCTTCATCTTCCGCCTCCTCTGCGACGCCAAAACCGCCGATGAAATCCTCATCCCCTCGCCCAGCTACCCGCTCTTCGACTTCCTCGCCGACATTCACAACATCAAGCTCGTTCGGTATCCCTGCCTCTACGATCACGGCTGGCAGATCGACTTCCCCGCCCTGCAGAAATTAATACGACCGCACACTCGCGCCATCATCATCGTCAATCCCAATAATCCCACAGGCCACTTTTTCCGCGCCCATCAACTCCGCGAGCTCCACGAACTCTGCGCCGGCTACGACCTCGCCATCATCTCCGACGAAGTCTTCCTCGACTTTCCCTGCGAGGCCGACCACCCCGGTCACCAAGCGCACACCTTCGCCTCCAATCACAAAGAACTCACCTTCACCCTCAGCGGCATCTCTAAAATTTGCGGCCTGCCGCAAATGAAACTTTCATGGATCGCCGTCACCGGCCCCGAAGACGTGCGCGCTGAGGCGATCGCCCGCCTCGAAGCCCTCGCCGACGTCTACCTCTCGGTCTCCACGCCCATCCAACTCGCCCTTCCCCAATTTCTCAATCAGCGCCTCGCGTTCCAAGATCAAGTCGCTAAGCGCATCCGCGCAAATCTCACCGAACTCGACCGCCAGCTCGCCGCGCGCCCCACTACCATCTCCCGCCTCAAAGTCGAAGCCGGGTGGAACGCCATCCTCCGCATCCCCGCGACCCAAACGGATGAGCAGTTCGCTATCGATCTGCTGCGCCGTGAGAACGTGCAGCTACACCCCGGCCACTTCTACGACTTCTCAGCCGAAGGCTATGCGGTCTTAAGCCTGATTGTCCCGGAAGAAATATTTACGGAAGGAATTTCACGCCTGCTTCGCTTCACCACGGCCTAAGCAGGCTTAATCAGTCGGCTGGCTTCCACTCTGCAAAATTGTAGTCCTCAATCACTGCGTCCAGTCGCTCCGTCGCAACCCTGGCCAATTCTTGGCCGCGCTCGCTCGAAAAGTCCATCAAACCTCCTGCAACGACGTGAACATAGAGCGGAGTTCCCATCGACCGCCGGTGGCTTACCCGCAGCTCCTCCATCGAATAATCCCGCACGCCATTCGCTGCCAGGGTTCGATGGTACAGCTCAAGCAATGCCGCTTCATTTGCGCGCCGAACTTCGGTCTTCAACGACGCGATGTAATACGCCAAGTCGCGGCTGCCCGGATAACGCCGCGCGCTTTGCCAGTCAAAGGCCACCACGTCGCCCGATTCATCGAAAGCAAGATTGTCCGGCCGGCAGTCCCCGTGCACCAAGGTCCAGGGCTCGGTCAAATAGCTCTCATGCCACGCCTCGAAAAATTCAGCGAGTGCGTGCGCTGCGCGAATCACTCCGGGCGTGTTAAGGTGTGCCCACTTCTGTTCCCATCTCGGCAGCATCGCGCGATACAGTTCGGCGAGTCGAGCCCGTTCGGTTTCCGCGGATCGTAGCCAATCGCATTGAAGCAGCCTCTCATTCTTCCAGTAATGCGCATGCATCCGCGCCACGCCGGACACTACGGCGCGCGCCTCTGCCGCCGTGCAACCTGCCACATGATCCGCAAAACGGAGATGCCGGATATCTTCGATCAGCAGCAGGCACGCGCCTGTCTCGGGGTCATACAAGCAGGCATACGCGCGCGGCACGCGAATCTTCGACTGGTGGCTTAGATCGCGGTAGAACCCTGCTTCTGCTTCGTACAAGCCGATGCTGCGAAGCCTGCTGCGGACTTCTGCGTCGGCAGATGACATCTTCGCGAACATTTTCGCCGGCGCGCCATTGGCGTCCCGTTCATACTCGACAGTGACATACGCGCCCTGCCCCGCGAACGCGCTCCCAACCGGCACCATTTTCACGTCAACGGATTTAACTGAATTGTCTTTGATTGTTCCGGATTCGCGCAGAACCGCAGTCAAATATTCAGGTGTAATCCCGTGTGGTGTGGCCGGAATTCCCTTCTCCGGCGCGTTAGTCGTCTCCGCCGCCATAACCGGCGGCGAGTTTATCACGTAACGATACCCGGGTTCGGTTCCGCTTCAGGTTTTGCTTTTGAAGTTTTCTGCGAGGTTTTCTTTGAGATTAGCTAGCGCGTCCACACGCGCCGTGCGCGTGGGCTTGTGCGCTCGGCTGTTCTGCGGGTGCCCCACACGCCGGCATTGCGCGTGGGAATGCAACATCAGAAATTCTTGAGAAATTACGATGCGCTGCGCCCTCGTCCCCGTCTCCGTCGCGGCCCTTCCGGCGTTTCCGTCCCAAACGGCACTCCTCCATCTGCCCTATCGTCCACCGGCACTTCCTGTTCCAAATTCGTTCCCGCTCGCTCCACGCCCGCTACAATTCCCGCCTCGTAATCCTGGCCCTCTTCCGCTAACTCATCCACGCTCTCCGAATCCGCGTCCTCTTCGATCGACAGTCCCTCGTCATCACCCGACTGGCCACCCGATTCCGAACCGAGTCCCCGCGGCTCATACTCGTTGTCCTTCAGCACATCGCGGTTTCCGATTCCCTGGTCATCCACCTGCGCCCCGCGCGTCGCTCGCCCGCGGCCTAGGCTCGACCTCCGGTCGCCGCTCGACTCCGTATCCGCGTCAACCTTCTTCCGCGGCTTCGACGGAAACTCCGCGTCCGCCCGCTCAGAGCTTCGCGCCGCGCGCGCCGACCCTCTGCTTCGCGCGGAGGCACGTTCCCGCGCAGTGGCGGCATTTCGCGTGCGCCCCCGCGGCTTCCACGGCGTCGCCGCCTTCGCCTTAACTTTTGGTTTTACTCGGGCTTTCGACTTCGGTTTGGGCTTGGACTGAGGCTTCGATTTCGCTTTGGACTTTTTCTTGGTGGCCATGCCCGAAAGCATAGCATCCACTCACCAAGTTCTGTCAACGAGGGGAAACCCTTAGGCGCAAATTGACGCACAAAGACGTTCGTTACGCGACCTTCGCTACGCCCGAATCAAATTCAAATAATCCCGCTTCCCGCCTTCAAATCCCGGAAAAACCTTGGCCAATTCTCTATTCCCCAAATGCTTATCCAGCACTTCGCTCAGCACCGACCGATAATCCGTGGTCACCGCCAAATCGCGGCCCTGATACAACTGCCCCTCATTCATCCCGGGCCATTTCGAATAAACCTTCCCGCCCTTCACCGCGCCGCCCATCACAAACATGCAGTTCGCATGCCCGTGATCCGTTCCGCGATTGCCATTCTCATGCGCTGTGCGCCCAAATTCCGACATGCTCACAAACACCACATCATCCATCTTGTCGCCCATGTCCTGATGAAACGCCGCAATCCCCTGCCCTAAATCGCGCAGCGAATTCGCCAGTTGCCCTTGCACGCCGCCTTCATTCACGTGATGATCCCAGCCGTTGCTATCCAAAAACGCCACTTCCAGCCCAACGTCGGCCTTCAGTAGCTCGGCAATTTCCTGCAGGCTCTGCCCGTATCGACCCTTCGGATACTGCGCTCCGTTGGCTGGCTGATAACTTTCCGGATGTATTTTCTTGAGCTGATCGATCGCTTCAAACGTCTCCTGCCCCACGCCATGCAGCGCATGATCCACTGTCTGCGCATACATCGCCTCGAATCCGCCTTCCACCGTCTCTTGCGGCCCATACATCTTGAATTGCCGCAAATCCGGAATCGCCACCGCCGGCGAAGTTCCCTGCAGCGTCCGCGGCAAATACGGCCCAAACGCCACGGCGCGGAATGGCGACGGCTTTTCCTCCAGCATCACCTGTAGCGAACGGTTCAGCCATCCATCATCCGTTGCCTTCAATCCGGGCGTTCCCGACTCCATGAAATCCTGCGCATCGAAGTGCGACCGCGTCGGATCGGGTGACCCTACCGCGTGCACAACGGCAAGCTGCCCGGAATGAAATAGCGGCTCGAGCGGCTGCAAACTCGGGTGCAGCCCGTAAAATCCATCCAGATCGATCGCCGAATTCGCGTCACGCTTCGGCTGCGGCACCGCAATTGTTGGCCTGAACCGGTAATAATTCGCCTCGCCAAACGGCACCACCGTATTCAGCCCGTCCATCGCCCCGCGCTGGAACAGCACCACCATTTTCTTTTTATTTGGCGACGCCGTCGACGCCACCGCGCGCTGCAAAAATGACGGCATCGCCGACATTCCCAGCATCGCGATCCCGCCGCTCTTCAAAAATACTCGCCGTGAAACTTTCATAACCTTCTGCCTTTGGGCCCACACTTTGGTTTTTACGTGTGGGCATGATTGTCATCCCGAGTGCCGCGCAGCGGCCGAGGGATCTGCAGTTTCTTTGCTTTTCTTCCCCTACCTTCTCTGAAACTCCGGCGCCCCCAGCACCAACCCCGCCACCAACGCCTCATTCACATGCTTCACCGGATCGTCCAGCTTCGCCTGCACAATCTGCGGATCGCCCAGCCGCGCTTCCAGGGTCTGCTGCGTCTGCGGAGCCACCTGCCCATCCAAAAACTTCTGCAGCGCCGTGTTCAACGCCGCATGCGCGTCGCTGCTCGCGCCCTCGCCAAATAACGCGCCCAAATCCACATCCGTTCCCGAAATCTTATTTCCCGATAGCGACAAGGCAAAATTCAATCGGTTTAGCAACGCGCCCGTATTCACCCAGGTCTCCGCCTTGTCCGAATATCCCGTCGGCGGCTGCGCCTGGAACAGCGGCTCGCCCATCCTGCCCACCCATTGCACTAACGGCAAAGTCACCGCCTCATCCGCATTCAAAGCCCGCGAGGTCGACGCCGCCAGCTCAAACGGCGTCTTCACCTTTGCCCGGTACGCCGTCCGCGACCAAAACTCCGGCGAATAAATCATGGTCTTCAGCACCACATGAATCTCGCCGCCGCTCGATTCGTAGCTCTTGGTCATCCGGTCCACCAGCCACGCCGGTGGATCGTCCGACACAAAATGCCGCGCCAGCTTGGTCGAAATAAATTTCGCCGTGTGCGGGTTATTCGCCAGCATCTTCAGCGCGTCTTCGCCGTCCTTCATCCCGCCTGAATTGAACTTCTTCCCGAGCACGGTCTTGGGACCTTCCACGTGAATCTTCTCGTTGAAGAAAAATTCCGGGTCCTTGCGCGGCTCTTTGATCGTCCAGCCCGTCAAACACTTGGCCATCTCGATTACGTCCTGCTGCGTATATCCCGCGTCGACGCCCAGCGTGTGCAGCTCCATCACTTCGCGCCCGTAATTCTCATTCAGCCCGCGCGCCTGTTTCTTTTTCCCATTCGGATTCTGCGGCGGTGGCGGATAGTAAACCCATCTGCGCCGCATCAATCCCTGCACTTGCCCGCGTCGCGCCGCATCCGGGTCCGCGCTCAGCCAATTGTCCAGATACACCAGCATCGCCGGACTCTTCGCCGTGGCGACCAGCAAATCCTGAAACTTCCCCATAGTGTGCGGCCGGATGGTGTCACGCACGTACGGGGTCAGCATCCACTTGTCTTCGTTCTTTCCCGCGTAAACATTGAAATGGTTGAACCAGAAATCTTCCATCTGCGCTTCCAGTTGCCGCTGGCTGTAAATCGCCCGGTCCATCTTGGCCATCGATAGCTCAGTCACCGGACGCTGCGGCCCCACCACCTTCGCCAGTTCCTTCTCCGCCGCCGTATCCGGCCCTGCCGGTCCTTTCGCGTCCACTACGGCCACCGCCGCGCGCGCCTTCTCCTTGCGCTCCTCCTGCACCTGATCCTTGCTCAGGCCCTCTTTTTTCGCGGCTTGATTCGGCTGCGGAAATTCCGCCATCAGTTGCGCCGTTGATTTCTTCAGGGTCGGATAACGCGCCAGCCGCCCATCGAGCGCCGAATCGTCAATCGAATCCGGCTTGAGCTGCCGGTCTATCCATTTTTCCAGCCCCATCTGCCGCACTTGCTCAATTTCGCCGCCCTGCGGCCCGTATCCCAAACGGTTCAGCGCGTGCAAAATCGCCTCATCCTCACTCAACTCAGTAATCGGCAGCTTCCCTTTGAACTGCTTTGACAGTTGGATATCAGCAGCCTTGTTATCCGTAGAATTACTCCCGGCTACGGGCTTGCCTCCCATCTCGTGGTCTTGCTGATCCTGCTGCGCCCGCACTACCCCCCCAAACGGCGCCACTACCAGCGCCGCCCCGCACACCAGCGTCGCCACAAACGCGCCCACCGGCGCGTGCCTCCAAAACCAAATTTTCAGCGGCTTATCTGCGAAGAACTTCATCGGGAGTGTCCGTCCACACGAACTGCACAACGACAGCACGAGGTTACTGCTTCTGCCATTCAGTTCAACCCGCAATAAGGAAAGAAGTTGCTGCCTCAGGCAGCACGCAGTAATAGGACGAATTAGGAGAGTAAACCGCTCGTGCAATCGACTCGCACTTCAACCGGTTCAACTAAGGTCGATGGCCGTGCTGCCCGAAACGCATCCAGGGTCCAGGAATCCTGCACTTCATCATGGCGCAAGACGTAGTAATTCCCATCATTTGCCAATACGCGGAAATAAATCGAGGCGGGTGAATACCACTGCCCATCTACTTCAGTAACCACAAATTCCCTGCCGCGCAACGTGAAGCGTAACGGCTTCTCGTCCGCACGGTACCCAGCATAGCATTCGACTCGAATCTCTCTCATCGACCTCGCTCCGAACGCCATCCCCATTATAACAAATCCCCCTGCTCTCGCCTCCCTCGTGCCCTCCTCACAACGTAACCCCTACAACACTCTCACGTCCCCCTAGTCAGCCTTGCCGGCACCGGCTGCGCCTCCGCAAACAGCACATGCCTCGGCATCCCTTCCAGCGCATCTTCCTCCAAACACACCGCGTTATACGCCGCTCCCGTAAACAGGACGATGGCCGTTAAATACATCCACAACAGCAATCCAATCGCGTCCGCCAATCCTCCGTACACCACGGTGTAAGGGAAAAATCGCATGTAGGTCCCAAATCCCAGGTCCACAATCCACCACAGCAACGTGGCCACCGCCGCGCCTGGCACCGCAGCCGCCCAACTCTTGATCCCCGGCTGGCCCAACCGGTAAATCACCAACAGCACTACCAGCGCCAGCGTTAACGCCAGCCCGTGATAGGCCACCGCAAACAGCAGCCGCACCGCCATCGGAAATCCCAGCTTGGCCACGATCCAGGTCCGCCACGATCGCGCGAATACCGTCACCAGCACGAAAACCGTCCAGGGCACAATCGTAATGCTTAGCAGGATCAATGCCTTCAAATTCAATCGCCAGTGCGAGACCCAATCGCTAGTCCGCTCCACCACCCGGAATCCTTGAATCAACCCCAGCATCACCTGCGTCCCCGCCAGCAGCATTCCCGCAAATCCGAGCCACATCCATCGAAAAGGATGCAGCGCCCGCCGCGTGAAATAGTCGAAAATGATCCGCTCGCTGCCCGGCGGCAGAATGTTGCGCACCCGGTCCGGCAGCTCGTGTACCGAGCCTTTCCACATGTCTGAGCTGGTTACGATCCCCAACCCGAACAGGAGCATGGGGAAAAAGGCGAGAAACATATTGAACGCTACCGCCTGGCTGAGCGTTACGCAGCCGGGTAGCACGCGCCGGAGGGCCAGATTGATACGTTCCAGCGGAGTGTACATAAACTTACCGAATTATAAATTCGTCCTGCACAACTGACGTGCCGCGTTTACCAAAGGTTTCCTTGCTGTACTTACGGATTCCTACTCCATAACTACCTAATTAACATGATCCGGGCGGGCTCGTTCCTTCTTAGTGCCCCATGCGCGTCTGCGCGCCCCTCAGGCGCGCGGGTTAATAGACGCGCGTGGGGGTTTACCCGCAAACTCCGGGGTCTTAGCACCGAGCGCCCTTTTTCCCAGCTCCGCCACGAACTCCCTCGCAACTTTTTGCCAGGTTTGGCCGTCTCGATGTGGCATTGTAAATTGTCTCGTGAAGCCAGTATGACCCTAAAAGTTCCACTCGCACTAGCGACCCTCTTTCTCTACTCCGCCGCTCTCTGTGCACCCCGCCGCGCGGCGGCGGCCGGTGGAAAAATCACTTGGAAACAGGACCAGACCGCCCAGCTCAATATCGAAGGTCACGTGCCCATCACCTGGAACGTCTACACCAACGATAAACGCAAAACCCAAGTCATCATCCTGCTCGGCCATCGCTACCTCGCTCTCGATCTCAAAACCGAAGCCGTTTACGAGCTCGATCTCAAGGACATCGCCAAATCGAAAGACAAAGATCAGCGCGACCAGATCGAAACCGACGAACCCGCCACCATCGGCAAGCCCGTTCCCAGCTCCGATTGGTCCCAGCGCGATGTCGGCCCAGCCGAGCACATCATCTTCACTCTCGACGACTATGGCCGCACAATCGACCTCGAACTTCCCCATCCCTTGAACATCCGGCTCGGCATCTACTAACCCTGCTACACCGCCGTTGTTGCGTTGTATTTGGAGTTCCTGTGGGTCGGGATTTTGTGCCAGTGCTGCCAATACTTAGCTTCTCAATCACTTCCTGGTGAGCTTTACTCGCGCAAAAGGCGTTCGCTTGCCGCCCTCTTCGTTATCTATACGCCAGCTCCAAGTGTCACTGCCTTTGCTGTAGGCGAACGTCGTGTCAACTCCGCTGTCCTTATCTTTGTCCTTGAACGCGAACTCGATTTGGTCATTCCCCCGTTTGCCTTCGGCAATCGGCACCGCGAGACCCCCGCCACCGGTCGAGTCGAGCCACAGGCATCTGTATTCCTTGGCCGATTCGTCCCATTCAATAAAGATGATCGCTTCATACGCGGGCTGGCCTTGGGCGTTCTTCTCGCGCGATATTTCGTGAAGTCGCAGGTATTCATGGTTCAGCACCCATTCGGACTCGACATCGTGCGTCGTCTCGTGTCCACCAATGGTGCCCTGCAGAATCCAACTGCCGGCCAGGCGATCAAGTAAGGGATCTCTATGCGTCGGCTCTTTCGCTGAAACTGAAACTGAAAATGAAAGTGACGCCATGAATAGCAAAGTCAGAATCGCAAGATTCTTCATAGCTTCCTCCTACTTAAAGAAACGCTCTACCCGCCGCCTCGTCGCCTGCGCCACTCAACGAGTTTCACACAGAAATGATGCAGAAATAACTGGCCGCCCCGCACGCTGGGGTGTATAAAGTCGCCGTAATGGGGCGACTGCGTGGGCAGTCCCCTCGAACCCGGGTCGGTCCAAACTCAAAAATCTCAGGAGGCTTTGAATGACCATCGGTAAAGTGTGCACGTGGGTGTGTGTGACCATCCTCGCCGCGGTTTCAGCAGTCTCAACCTTCGGCCAAGATAACAAGCAAGGAAACATCGCAGCCATCGAATTCCAGAAAATTAAGCCGGGAATGGCCAGCCAGTATGAAGCCGGCCGCAAGCAGAAGGCGGCATGGCACAAGTCACAAAACGACACGCAGTCACTGTATGTCTGGGAGGTCATGAGCGGTGATGACACCGGCATGTATGTGGTTGGAAGGCTTGGACTGCACTGGGCGGACCTGGACAAACCCAGCGTCCCGGATCAAGCCGATCTCGACGAATTCAACAAAGTGATGGGCAATTATGTTGAATCCCTGGTCACTCGCTATTACGAGTTCATGCCCAAGGTCAGCATGCCCGGCCCGGATATGAATACCATGTCCAAATTTTCCGAGATCATTACTTTTCACGTCCGCTATGGCCACGCTGACGAGTTCCGCAGTGCGCTCGACAGGATCACTGAAGCGGCCAAGAAGACCAACTGGGGCGTGAATTATACGTGGCTCGTGCTCGCGGACGGCGGGAAGACAGGAACGTATGTGCTCATCGAGGATCATCCAAACTGGGCGGACTTTGAGGACAAGCCCGGTCAAAAGCCTTTTGCGGCCATGCTAACCGAGGCCTTCGGACGCTCGGAAGCCGAGTCAATCATTCATCAACTCGATACTTCCATCGAGAGCGAAGAATCCGAAATCGATCAATTCCGTCCGGACCTAAGCTACATGCCCGGCAAGTAGCTGCGTCACGCACATCAGCCCAAAAAACAAAAAGAGCCCCTACCCCGGGGCTCTTTTCTTTGCTTTTGATTTTGAAGTTTCTGCGGGTGCCCCATCCGCCGCCTTTGCGGGTGGGTGGCAAGGCTCAATGACTCTAGTTGAGATCCTGATTTACAAATTGCTCTCCCTACTACCTTCTCTGCACTCCCGCCACCCACGGAATCCCCACCAACCCTTCACTCACCGAAACTCCCACCGAATCCCCCGGATGAAAACGATCATAGTCCCCGCGGGTCACCGGAATCCTTTCCACGTGATGCCCCAATCTCCATGACAGCACCACCAACCGGTGCCCCGGCAACGGCCCGAACATCGCAAATCGGCTCACCACCCGCGCATCCCATATTGTCTTAGGCCCGCGATCGAATCCCCCATTCATCAGCAGCAGTGCCGCCAAGAGCCACGGCACCGGCACCAACCCAAAGTAAATCCTCTTCAGCGCCTCGACTTCCGTATGCTTCGCGGCCCGCCGCTCCAGCCACATCTCCAACCCGAGGGTCAGAAAAAGAGCACACCCATAAATATCAGCACGCCATCCGAATCTAGAGGGGGGTACTGGCTGCCAGCGAAAATAAACGCCAGCGCGCCAAGGAGGAAAAACGCCGTTCGATTCAGCAGCCGCCGTTTCAGGATTACTTCAGCGGCCGCGTCGGTCAGCCCGCATGCATTGCAAATCTGGCCCGTGCGGTCCGCACCGCAATTCATGCAGCGCGTCGCCATTTAACCAATTTTTTCGAGAAATAAGTTGAGCTGCTCCTTTTCCGCTTCCGGCAGCTCCTTGAACTCCACGTCCATCCCGCGCCCGGGCTCGACGCGAATCACCACGCAATCCACTTCAATCGATTCGCCCACGTTCAGCCGCGCCGTAAATTCCGCGCGCAACCACAATGGATCGTCCGTCTCTAAAAACATCCCATCCGGTCCAATGTCCCGGGTCTGGCATTTAATAACGCGCGCGCCCCATCCGATTTCCACTTCCGTGCGGTATGGGCGCCTTTGGCGCGAGTCTGCGTTCTTCGTGTCAGGTGTCATATTTTGGTATACGGATTTTCGATCCCGCGCGTTCCCACCGCACAAGATGCTATTCATCGTTGCAACACAAGTCAATGCGCGCGTTGCAGCTCGTCAGTCTATTTGGGTTTTTGTGGTTTTAGATGGGTGCGTTTGAAAGAAGTGCTGTTTCCTGTGCGGAAGTAGTGACTTGCTTCTATACGTTTCTTCGGTATTCCAAGCCTAGGTTCCCAACAGCGATCGGGCTTCCTTCACCAAGTTAATATTGTCGCCCTTGGGCACCACCGCTCGAATTCCCACCGAGCGTGCGTTCTTCTCTAGAATCCCGGAACGATGCACCGAAAACATCACGATGGGCACTTCAGGCATCAAGCTCTTGAGCGCCCTCGAAGCTTCCAGCCCGTTCATCACCGGCATCGACAGATCCATGATGATGAGGTCCGGCTTGAGTTCCCTGGCCTTGTCGACCGCCTCTTTACCGTTCGACGCCTCGCCGCATACTTCGAACCCCGGCTGCGCTTCGAGGACGCTTCGCACTGCCTTTCGAACCGTAGCGTTATCGTCGACGATTAAGATGCACTTCGGCACATACCACCCCTGTTCAAGATCCCCCGTAGATCGTTGCGAAACGTTCAAATCCTTCCCCCGAAGTTCCACTACCCTTCAGCTGAAGTCTGACCCGTTTTAGCCACCCGCGGCTCAGCACGCGCTACCTTTGTCCTGTACTGCTAGTCCGTGCTGCTATCAGCAACGCTACTCGCGGCGACCCTCACCGGCAATACAGCCGTCACCTTAGAGCATCGTGCCTCATACGTTACGAGCAACTTACCGTGTTTTCCGCAAACCTAGTGGCTCATTCTTTTGATGCTCGACGGGGCCTGATCGAGACAGACCATGTTGTCTTCGCGGCTACGGCTTAGTAGCTCGCAATCAATCTGTTGCGCGCTGCGTAGCGCGTCCTCTTTGGTCGCGCCAGCCGCGGATGCGCAATGCTGGGTGCCATGAAAGTCCACGCAAACTTCGAAAGTCTGCTGGTTCTGACGTACCGACGACACGATTAAATAAGCGACGAAAAAGCCCGCCGCCACCACCACTCCCACACGCATTTGTTTTGAGCTGATCGCCACTCTTGTTTCTTTTCGCGCTTCCGCGCTTCTAGGATTCGCGCTCGTCTTTCGGCTGCGCTGTTTGCGCCCATATTCTCTGCAATGGGCGCGCGGTTGGCAAGTGAAACGCTCGTTTCAAATTCGAGGAACTTTCTAGACTTTCGGCCCGGTTCTTTGAGCTCTCCGCGCTACTTCGCGTCGCAAGTAGGTCTTCAGCGCCGGCGATAAATAATCCAGCATCGAAATATCTTTCAAATCGCGCATGGTCAGATTCGGCACAAACGCCATCACCGTATTTAGCGGCGTGTGCCGGTTCCTCACCAGAGCCAGGCGCACATTGTAGTGTGATGACCATCGCGGATTCAGTGCGATCGCTCCCACCACTCGCTCCGGCGTTTCGCTGCGCGACAGCACTTTCAAAATTTGGCTCTCGCTCAAAAAAGGATTCCCCAGCGCCGCGGCCATGGCTTGCTGTTGCCCCTCTCCCAGCAAAGCCCCCGCCACCCGCGCCGATCCGCGCCGCGCCAACGTAATCTTCTCTCCCACCGGCAACTGCGAAATCTTCGAGATGATCTCTTCTTCGGCGATCTGCTTCACTCCCGGCTGCGCCGTCGGATCCAGACTCACCCGCACCATGTCGAACACAAATAACCCGCGCACAGCCGTCATCCCGATTCGCAGCGGCGTGTGCGGATGTTTCGCGATTAAAAACCGAATCGGCTCATTCTTCATCCACTGCCCGTGCCCCGCAATCTCCTCAATCACCGTCCCAGACAAATCCAACCTCTCCAGCATCGCCTTCACATGATTTTCATTCAGCGCCGGATTAAACAGGATCGCATTGAGCACACCCTCGTCGCTCGAGTGCACCAGCGCCATCAATTCCTCCGCCGTTGCACTCAGCGGATCCACTGCTACCAGATTTTGCGGGTCGCCCGGCTCGTTCGCCATTCCCCTCAGCCTAGCGCCACCCGCCTTCCCCCGCTCCCCAAACGTACCTGCCCGTTCCCAATCCGCTAGCACCTCCGCCACACCCATTTCTAAGCTAGAATCCAACTTTTTCGGGAGGCTGCTATGAGTCAAAAAGTCACAGTCATCGGGGCGGGGCGCATGGGATCTGCACTCGCAACTGCGCTGCATACGAAGGGATTTGATACCACGGTATGGAATCGCACTGCGGCAAAGACGGAATCTTTGTCCCGCCTCGGTCTGCGTGTCGCGCCAACCCTGCTGGATGCAGTGAGCAACGCTGAAATCGTAATCGTCAACATCAACAACTACGAATCGACCAATCACGTGTTACGACAGCCCGCAATTGAATCCGCGCTTCGCGGCAAAATGCTCCTGCAATTGACCAGCGGAACTCCCGACGAAGCTAGGGAGATGGAATCCTGGGCCCGGCCGCGCGGAATTGACTACCTCGATGGAGCGATCATGAGCTACCCGGTCGATATCGGGAAGCCACAGGCCTTCGTTCTGTATTCAGGCTCGGAAGAGCTCTTCAATCGCCTGAAGCCCGTCCTGCTTGCCTTTGGCGACAATGCAATGTTTGTTGGGAAGGAAATCGGCCAGGCCTCGGCAACCGATATTGCGGGTCTTTCCTTTGTCACCGGCGCGATGTTGGGTTTTATTCACGGGTATATCGTCCACGAAGAAGAGAATCTTCCGGGCGACCGGTATCTACAACTTGCCAAGGGCTTCTTCCCAGCATTGGAGGCCGCGCTCACCGATCTCTGCGCCAAGATTCAAAGCAAAGATTACGCGAATACCCAAGCCACGCTTGAAACCTGGGCGGTGGCGCCTCGGGAACTCATTGGTTGGTGCAAGGAACACCGCGTCAATCACACCTTTGCCGACCCACAACTTCGCCTTATCGATCGCGCTGTGCAGTCCGGCAAAGGCCAAATGGATTTCGCTTATCTTTACGAAGTTCTCAAACAGACCGCCGACTAATAACTCTGCTTCAACATCTAGTCCGGGTGCCGCACTTGCGTTCGCGCGCCGCAAGGCGCGCTGGTAAATGGACAGGAGGGACGAGAAAACTTAAAGCCGAGCCCCAGCTACGCAGGCCGTCCCGTCGGCCGTCCCGCCACCGCATTCCTCGCCATCAACGCTGCCGCTTCCGCTGGCGACATTTTCAGCGGCCCAATCGCCGCCCTCGACGCCACTTCCTTTAATCCCGCATCCACCTGCGCATCCAAAAACGCGCTGCGCCCAAAAACTCCACCCATCCTCACCAACGGGAAACTCGTCTCCCCCATTCCCAACTTCCCAATCACATGCGTCACCAGCGCCAGTAACGCCGCCGCCGCTCCACTCATCAGCCGCCGCGACAGCTCATCTCCCTCTTCCGCCGCCTTCGCCACCACCGGGAACACGCGCGGGAACACTTCATCGGGATCCTTCGCGATCCTCTCAATCAATGCCGGCCAATTTCGCGTCTCTAGCGCCGGGAAAATCCGCTCTGACAGTAGCGTGGCCGGCCCCATTCCATCTTCAAATCGCCTCACTTCAGCGAGAGCCCTTCTTCCAATATCAAACGCGCTTCCCTCATCGCCCAGCCACGGCCCCCAACCCCCCGCCCGCGCCGTCTTCCCTTCCGCATTCCGCCCGTACGCCACCGATCCCGTCCCCGCGATCAACACCACTCCCGCGCCCGTCCCCGCCGCGGCCGCCAGCGCAATCTCCACATCGGTCGTTACGTTCACCGTGGCCTTTGGAAACGCGCCTTGCAAAAAGTGGCTCATCCTTTTCGCTACCGCCGGCCTGCCCGCCCCGCCAAATCCTGCGCAAATCCCTCCAATATCCACGGCCTTAATCGACTGCCTCGCCAACACCGCATCCGCCGCGCCACTCACCGAAAACCACGCTTTGGGATACCCCGCTCGCAACGGATTCGAAGGCCCTCCCTGCGCCTTTCGCAGCACCGCTCCCTGCGCATCCAGCAACACGCAATCCGTCTTAGTCCCGCCGCCGTCAAACCCCAAAAAATAATTCATCGCTGGCTCCTCGCGGCGCTTTGGCCGCTTTCCAGTTGGGCGCACTCGCCTTGATCCCACACGGCGCACCATTTATCTGCATCGCCTCTTTATCTTTGCCGCTTTCGCAAATCTCGCGCGTCTCGCCGCCCCATTTACGCGCAAATTCCGCTACTCTTTCGTTCCGTGTTAACTTCCCCCGTTCGTCTCAACTGAAAAATGCACATCAGCCCCATCGACCTGGCCATTCTGTGCGTTTATCTCGTGGGCATCACGCTCTTTGGCTCGCTTTTTCGCCGCGGCCAATCCACAGTGCGTGATTATTTCCTCGGTGGCCGCGACGCTCCAGCTTGGGCGCTGGCCTGCTCCATCGTCGCCACCGAAACTTCCACCCTCACAATCATCGGCGTCCCCGCCATCGCTTTCGCGGGCAACCTAGGTTTCCTTCAACTTGTGCTGGGTTATTTGGTAGCTAGAGTAATTTTGTGTGTCGTACTTATTCCGAGATATTTCGAAGGCGAATTCTACACCGCCTATCAGTGGCTGGGAAGTCGCTTCGGTCGTAGTACTGGAACCGCTGCCGCGGTCGTATTTTTAATAACGCGGTTGCTCGCCGAAGGCGTTCGCATCGCCGCCGTTGGCAAGGTTGTCAGCGTCGCACTCGGCACCGGCAGCACCGCCGCGATCGCCATCGTCACCGTGCTCACTCTGATCTACACATTTCAGGGCGGCATGAAAGCTGTCATCTGGACCGACGTGATCCAGCTCTTCATCTATCTCACCGGATCCGCCGCCGCTTTCCTGCTCCTCCTCCACCGCATTCCGGGCGGTTGGTCCGGTGTCACCGCAGCCGCGGCCGCCGCCGGAGGCAAACTCACCATCTTCGACTTCAGCTTCAGCCTCACCCGCAGCTACACTTTTTGGTCCGGCCTAATCGGCGGCACATTTCTCACCATGGCCAGCCACGGCACTGACCAAACCATGGTCCAACGGCTCCTCTCCGCCCGCTCCGAGCGCGATAGCAAAGTCGCCCTCCTCGGCAGCGGCGTCATCATTTTCGTGCAATTCAGTCTCTTTCTCGTGCTGGGCGTCATGCTCTTCGTCTTCTACCAACACGTCGCCGCGTCGCCCGCCCTCACCGCCGATCCTGATCGCATTTTTCCTGAATTCATCGTTCAATACATGCCCGTGGGCCTCTCCGGCTTGGTTCTCGCCGCCATTCTTGCTGTCGCCATGTCCAACGCCAGCGGCTCGCTCAATTCCCTCGCCTCTTCCAGCATCGTCGACTTCAAAAAATTCCGCGGCGCCGCCGCCTCATCGCCCGAATCAGGCTCCGCCTCATCCCAAGCGAGCCTCCTCCAACGCTCCCGTTGGGCCACTTTGATTTGGGGACTTCTTCTCGGCGCTCTGGGCCTAATTAACTGGGGCCCTGTCCTCGTTGCCGGCCTCACCATTGCGTCTATAACCTATGGCGGCATGCTCGGCATCTTCCTTCTCGGCGTCTGGAATCCTCGCAGCACTGGGACCGGCGCGCTCATCGGCCTATTCACCGGCATCGCCGCCATGATCGCCATCCAGCGCTTCACTCCCCTCGCCTGGACTTGGTACGTCCTCGCCGGCACGCTTATCACCTTCGCGGTGGGCTCCCTCGCCAGCCTATTCACCACGCCAGCCCCTCACACCCCCGCTCCCCACCAGGCCCGCGCATGAAAAACCTCAACCTCCTCGGCCCCAACGCACCCGCCGCGCACACCTCCAAATCCGCCGCCAATGCTGCCGCTGCGCGCCCCGGCCTCCTCCGCGTCCTCGGACCATGGGCCGCGGCGGCCATCGTCGTCGGCACCATGATCGGGACCGGCATCTTCCTTAAGCCCGGCGAAATGGCCGCCGCGGCCGGCTCAATTCAGATTGTCTACGCCGCCTGGATTATCGGCGGCCTCCTCTCCCTCTTCGGCGCACTCTCCTTCGCGGAACTCGGCGCCGCCATGCCCGAAGCCGGCGGCCAATACGCCTATCTCAGCCGCGGCTTCTCACCGCTTTGGGGATTCCTGTTTGGCTGGATGCATTCCATGGTCGGTGAATCCGCCTCCGCCGCGTCCATCGCCGCCGGATTCGCCCGCTTCTTCAGCTTCATCGTTCCCTTCTTCGCTGTTCCGCTGTTCACCTGGCACGCCGCCACGCCCTGGTCGACCCACCCTTACGTCTTCGTCTTCACCTGGGCCCAACCGCTCGCCGCGGGCTCTCTCATCCTTTTCACCGTAATCAACTATCTCGGCGTTCGCCTCGGCGGCCGCGTTCAGGTCGGCCTCACTTTTCTCAAAGTCATCGCCGTCCTCGCCATCGTCGCTGCCGGATTCGCCTTCGGACACCCCCACGCGGCCACCGCCGCAGCGGCCGCCCCAAGCCCCTCTCCCTCGGGCGCTTCCTTCCCCGGCGCGGGCACTTCCGTCCTGGGCGCCTTCCTCACCACTCTCGCCGCTGCTCTCTGGGCTTACGACGGCTGGGAAGACCTCAATCGCGTCGGCTCGGAAATTCGCAACCCGCAACGCAACTTTCCTCTCGCCCTCGCTGGCGGCGTCGCAGTTGTCGCCGCCATCTATCTCCTTTTCAACGCCGTCTGCTTCTACGTCCTCCCCTTCCACGCCGTCGCCGGTTCCCAGCACGTCGGCTCCGACCTGGTGCAAACCTTCGGTGGTAGCAAAGCCGCCTTCTGGCTGACCATCGTCATGATCATCTCCGCCTGCGGCACTCTAAACTCCTCCCTGCTCTCCGGCGCCCGCATCCCCTACGCCATGGGCCGCGACGGCCTCTTCTTCCCCTTCACCGCCCGCGTACATCCCCTCTACCGCACGCCCACCGGCGCGCTTATCTTCCAGTGCGTCCTCGCCGCACTCCTGGCCCTGAGCGGCACATTCGAAGAACTCACCTCGCTCTTCGTCTTCGCCGCCTGGATTTTTTACGGCCTCTCCGTCGTCGCGATGTTTCGCCTCCGCTACACGCAGCCCAACATGCCTCGCCCCTTCCGCACTTGGGGCTATCCCGTCGTGCCCGGCCTTTTCGTCCTCGGCGCCTTCGCCCTCACCGTCAACATCTGGCTCGAACGTCCCCTCCGCTCCTCCATCGGCCTCGCGATCATTCTTTCCGGCCTCCCCGCCTACCGCTACTGGGCCCGCCGCCGCGCACACGAATAACCCGCGCATCCTACGCAAATGCACTCCTGCGTCAATCCGCAAAACTACGAGCTATATTTTTGCTGTTTGTTGCTGTTGGTGTTGCCTTAGAAGTGTCTGCGGGTGCCCCATACGCCGGGTTTGCGTGTGGGGTCTTTGCGAGCGGCTACAGGGTTCTGCTCACTCGTGGATTGGGTCGCTCATGCCCAATCTTGAGCCTCTAGCTTCGAGCCTCGATATTTACGCCGCTTCCGCCACATACTTTTCATACGCCCCCGCCGGCACCTCAATATGAATCCCCTGATGAAACAGGTTCGCCAGCAGCTCTACTCCGGTCGCCAGCCTCGGTCCCGGCCTCGAAAAATAACTGTTCGCATCCACTCCAAATATCCGGTGATTCTTATACGCCGGCGTCTCCTTCCACTTTGCGTCGAGCCCCACCGCCCTAAACTCTTCCAGCGCCCTCCGCGCCCCAAACCCGCACGGCATAATCACTATAATTTCCGGCTTCGACCGTAAAATCTCTTCCGCGCCCATCGAAAATGACGCCTGCCCGGTCCTTCCAAATAAACTAATCCCCCGCGCGGACTCAATCATCTCGGGCACCCAATGCCCTGGGATATACACCGGCGCCAGCCATTCAATGCATGCCACGCGCGGCTTGGGCCGATGCTTGGTAGCCACTTCGTGCACATGCTCCACGCGATCATGCAGCTTCTTTGCGACCCCCTCCGCCTCCCGCTCGCGCTCCGTTGCCAGGCCCACCCGCCTCACATCCTCAAATACATCCACCAAATATTCCGGCTTCAAAGTCAGCACCTGCGGATGATGCTTGAAACTCTGCAGCGCATGCTCCAAATCTCCCGGCGACGCCGCGCACACATGGCACAAATCCTGCGTGATGATCAAATCCGGCTTCAGCTTCCGCAGCAAATCGTCGTGCACCTGATACAAACTCTCCCCGCGCGCCAAAATTTTCGCCACCTGCGCGTCGATCTCCGCCGACGGCAGACGCGGATCCACCCGCGGCGCTATCACCGCCGGCTTCGTTTTAGCATTTTCGGGAAAGTCGCACTCGTGCGAAACGCCCACCACACTGTCGCCCAGTCCGAGCGCGTAGAGAATTTCAGTGGCCGAAGGCAACAGCGACACGATCCGCATGGGGCGCCAAGTCTATCTAGGCAGGGACTCGACTGCAATCCCACTCTAAAGCAGCGCAAAACCTCCGCGCAAGTGGTCGCAATTCACCACACCATATGAACCGCGGTGCTCACCGGAACCTCAGCTCAGCGCCTGAAACAAAAAACTCCCAAATCGAAATCCCGCTATATAACTAAACGGCGGCTCGCCCATCGAATAGTGTCCACAGGGCAAATGCAAATGCTCGAATCCCACCTCGTGCGCTCGCAGTTCCGCCAATAATTCCTCGGTCAATTCCGGCCAGAATGTCGGATCGTAATCGCCGGTAATCGCCAGAATTTTCTTATTCGTCTCCGCGCAGTTTTCCAATATAAGGAAACGGGCTGATCGGCTCCCAAAATCGCCGCAGATCGAGCGCCGTCAGCTTATTCCGCATCTGCTCCCAAACATTGGTGGTGGTCAACCCATTCGCCACCACGTCACCAAAATACGTCGACGCGTGCAAAAACGCTCCGGCCCTCAGCGCCGGCTCATGCGCCAGGGTGATGAAACTGATCGACGAACCCACGCTGGTCCCCAACACGCCCAGCCGGTCGTACCCCTGCGATTCCAGCCACCGCAAGCACGCCCGCGCATCGCATACCGCTTGTCGATTCGCCTGAATGGTCAGCCCGATATTCGGTCCCACCAAATTGTCCCCGCGCGGATGATCCGGGATCGCCCTTCGGTCGTGATACGGCAAGCTCAGCCGCAGCGCCGAAATTCCCAACTTCTGCAGCCACCGGCAAACGCTCACCTGCTCATGCCATTTCGCATTCCATTGCGACATCACAATCGCCGCCGGCCCCGTCGTGCGCGCCGCGAAAAATCGCGCGTGCACCGTGTTGTTCACCGCGTACGGCGAATCAATCGCGCTCGTAAACGTCAGCACCGCCGATTCGCCGCGCGCCTCCGCATTCGGCGTCACCACGTAATCCCCCACTGGCGGCGCGGAAAACCACTCATCGCTCCGCGGCAGCGTCCGCGCTACAAAATTCTCCAGCCACGCGCGCGGCTCCGGCTCATTGGCCCGCCCGCCGATGTGCTCGAGCCCCCACGAAAACGGCAAATTCTTTCGATTTTTCTCCGACGCCCACCGGCCATGCTCATACCGCCGGACCCGCGTCTCGATCCATTCACTCAGCATCGTTGACCCGACATTTGCTCACTCAGCATGCTCCAATCAACACCGCCCACTCGCACTTCACCAACACGGGCGAATTAATATAGCAGGCTCCCGCCCCTAATCCCTCAATTGACCCTTCACTCGATCCTCCACTTCGTTCACGAACGAAACTCCCCCGCGCGCCGTCGTTGAGTCCCCGCACCTCGTATGGCACATTTCCTAGGATGCTTCCCAGCTCCGCAGCCAACATCCCCGGCCCATTCATCGCCTTCTTCTTTTACATCCTCGGCCTGGTCATCGGCAGCTTCCTCAACGTGGTCATCATTCGCCTCCCCGCCGGGAAATCCATCGTCCTGCCCGCCTCGGCCTGCACCCACTGCGGCGCTGCGATCCGCCCCTACGACAACATTCCCGTCTTCAGCTATCTCTTCCTGCGCGGCAAGTGCCGCAAGTGCCGCGCGCGTATCTCGCCCATGTATCCCGCCGTCGAATTCCTCACCGGCCTGCTCTTTCTTTTCTGCTATCTCGCCTTCGGCCTCAGCCTCGCCACTCTCAAATGGATTATCTTCTCCGCGATCATCGTCGTCCTCATCTTCACCGATCTTCGCGAGCGCATCCTTCCCGACAAAATAAATTTCCCCGGCTTCATTATCGGACTCCTCCTCAGCCTCTTCGTCCCCGTCGGCGACGGCACCGCCGCCTTCCTCGCCCATCATCTCTTCGCCTTCCCGCCTCCCGATTGGGTCCTTTCCCTCGTCGACGCCCTCATCGGCGCTCTGGTCGGCTCCGGCATCCTCTGGACCATCTCCGAAGGCTACTTCCGCCTTCGCGGCCGCGAAGGCATGGGCCTCGGTGACGTCAAAATGATGCTCATGGCCGGCGCTTTTCTCGGCCTCAAGCGCACCGTGCTCACCATTCTCGCCGGTTCCATTCTGGGCTCGGTCATCGGTGTCGCAGTTATCGCCATCAAGCGCAAAAGCTCCGACTATGAACTTCCCTTCGGCACCTTCCTCGGCGCCGCCGCTCTCCTGACCGTATTCTTTGGGACCATCTTCGTCACCTGGTACGTGTCTCTCCTCCATATCGAATGATAAACTGCGCCTTCATGCAGCTTTTTACAGTCGTTTCGCCGTCCCAACCAAAAGCCAAGCCATGAATCTCTCCCTCATATCTTTTCTTCAAGCCCTCGCGCCAACTCCCGCTCCCGCGCCTTCGTCGGCCACTACTCACTCCATCTCACCACTCGGCCTCACCGTCATCGGCATGGCCTTCGTTCTCATCATCGCCGCGACCATCGTAGCCGTCGTTCTCGCTCGCAAACTCCTCCGCGACAAAGACACCTCGCCCGCCGTCGACTGGTCCGCCGCGCGCCCCGGCGAAGAAAATCCCTCCGCCTTCATGACCGCCTCAATGCAAGGCGTGATCGAAAAGCTTCGCGCGCAGGAACGCGAGCTCGCCCGCCTCCACCGCGCCGAAAAAGAACGCGCCCGCGAATCCGAACGCATCACCGAAGAAGTCACTCGTAGCATGCCCACTGGCCTGCTGCTTCTCAGCGCCAAAGGCTCCATCACTTCCGCCAATCCCGCCGCCGAAACCGCCCTCGGCATGTCCGGCATGCAATACCGCTCCTACACCGAAGTCCTCGGCAAAGATTCCGACCTCGCCAAAATGCTCGGAGCCTGTCTCTCCCGCGGCCTCACCACCCATCGCGCGGAAGTCCAGCACGTCACCCAATCCGGCCAGGTCCGCCAGCTCGGCGTGACTATTTCGCCCATCGAACGCGCTCTTCCCAACTACGCGCGCGCCGCCGCCGATTCCGACCCCGCATCCGCACCTGCCAACCCGGCCTCCGCCTCGCACAAAGACACCATCATCACCGGCGCGCTCTGCCTCATGTCCGACCTCACCGAGCTCACCGACCTCCAGCGCCAATTCCGCCTCAAAGAAAATCTCGCCTCCCTTGGCGAAATGTCCGCCGGCATAGCTCACGAATTCAAAAATTCCCTCGCCACCATTTCAGGCTACGCCCAACTCCTCCGCCAGGAATCTCCCAATGGCGACTTCCGCGAAAATGCGGACCGCATCATCGAACAAACTCGCTCGCTCACTCACGTGGTCACCGAATTTCTTCGCTTCGCGCGCCCACTCGAACTCTCTTACGAATCCGTTCCCAGCCGCGCTCTCGTCGATCGCGTGGTCGAAGAAATCCAGGAACAATTTCCCGCTGCTGCGATCCGCATCGCCGGCGACTTCGCCGAAATTCCCGGCGACGAAGGCCTCCTCCGCCAGGTCCTTCTAAATCTCGTTCGAAACGCCGCCGAAGCCACCCGCGAAGCCGGCCGCGGAGCCACCCGCCCCGCCCCCGACCGCGAAGCTGCTAGCCACGCAACTACCGGCCCCGAAATAAATGTCACCGGCTCCATCGACGACCGCGCCGGCAAAAAATGGCAACGCATCTCGGTCACCGACAATGGCCCCGGCATTCCCGCCGCCGACCTCAGCAAGGTCTTCCTGCCCTTCTTCACCACCAAGTCCGAAGGCACCGGCCTGGGCCTCGCCGTGGTCCAAAAAATCGCCCTCCAGCACGGCGGCTCGGTCGAAGCCAAAAACCTGGCTCCAACCGACCAAAAACCAGCCAAATCAGCCAATTCCGCCCCTTCTGACCCGAATTCGCACACCCCCACTGGCGCAGAATTCACGCTTACGTTACCTTTGCGACAGGAAACGGCCGCACCCGCCTATTCCCAACTGCAGACCGCATCTAAAATGTAGATGTGACCCCTGCGACCAGAGAGGTGATCCTCATGCGCGTACGACATTGGCTTGCAGAAGGCATAATTCTTTCGCTCTTGGCCTTCGCTACTTTCGCCCAGGGCGCCGCCGGCAACGGCACCAAAACGACCGCCAGC
The DNA here is from genome assembly GCA_963757885.1 of uncultured Acidobacteriota bacterium. Taxonomy (GTDB): domain Bacteria; phylum Acidobacteriota; class Terriglobia; order Acidiferrales; family UBA7541; genus Palsa-147. The sequence continues at coordinate 181,073 of CAVWSS010000004.1, forward strand.
ACTTCCGAAGACACCACTGCGGCGAAGACCAACACCACCTCCAGCCGCACTCCCGCCCCTGCGGAACAAGCGCAGCAGCAGGCCCAGCAAAAAGCCAGCGCCGATAAAACTTCCAACGCCCCCGGCTCTTCAGACTCAGCTCCCGCCGCCACCCCCGTCCAGTCCGCCGGCGCAGATCAAACCAATTCCAATAACGCCGAGGGTGCAGCCACCGCGGAAGGCGAAATCACTCCCGGTCAGTCCGCTACGGTCAACAAATCCGACACGCTCGGCGAAGCCGCTCGCAAAGCTCGCGAAGAAAAGAAGGCCGCCGGCACCACCAAGCACGCCAAGGTCATCACCAACGATGACGTCGAAGAGGGCCCGGGCGTCAGCGTTGTAGGCAATACCGCCGCGCCTGCATCAGACGCATCCGCGGCCGCCTCCTCCAAATCCTCCCTCGCCGATCAAGAAAAAGACTGGCGCGCCAGATTTGCCAATGCCCGCGCCAAACTCCAGCGCGATCAGGAAGAGCTGGATGTCGATCAGCGCCAGCTCGGCAAGCTGCGCGTCCAGTATTACAACGATCCGGCCAAGCAGCTCGCCCAGAGCATCACCAACGAAGACGTCAACAAGCAGCAGGACAGAATCGACAAAGATCGCCAGAACATTCAAAAAGATCAGGACGACCTAAGCGCCCTCGAGGACGCACTGCGCAAGTCCGGCGGCGACTCCGGCTGGGCCCGCCCGTAAATCTGGATGGAACCGGTCTTACTCGTTGAAGACAAGGCCGAATTGCGCGCCATGCTGCGCAAGTTTCTGGAGCGTGCCGGCTACTCGGTCGACGAAGCTCCCGACGGTTCCGCCGCCATCGAAAAAGTTCGCGCTCGCCGCTATCTCCTCGTAATTTCCGACCTGAAACTCCCCGGCAATTCCGGCATCGACGTGCTGCGCGAGGCCCGCAAGGTCGACGCACATCTCCCTGTCATTCTGGTCACTGCCTACGGCTCGGTCGAAGAAGCCGTCACTGCCATGAAGGAAGGCGCCTTCGACTTCATCCAGAAGCCCGTCGATCTCGACCACCTCAAAATTCTTATCGACCGTGGCGCCAAACAGCAGGAACTCCTCCGCGAAAATCTTCTTCTTCGCGAGGAATTCGCCGCCCGCTACGGCTTCCCGCGCATCGTCGGCGATGATCCCTCTGTTAAGGCCGCATCCGAAATGGCTCAGCGCGTCGCCGCCACCGATTCCACCGCCCTCCTCCTCGGCGAAAGCGGCACTGGCAAAGAACTCTTCGCCCGCGCCATCCATCACCTCAGCCCGCGCCGCGAGCAGCCTTTCGTCGCCCTAAACTGCGCCGCCATTCCCGAAGGCCTGGTCGAAAACGAGCTCTTCGGCCACGAACGAGGCGCCTTCACCGGGGCCGGCACTCGCAAAATCGGCAAAATCGAACTCGCCCATCGCGGCACTCTCTTCCTCGACGAAATTGGCGACCTGCCTCCCGCCATCCAGGCCAAACTCCTCCGCGTCCTCGAAGAACGCCGCTTCGACCGCGTCGGCGGCACCGCCCCCGTCGAAGTCAACGTCCGGCTGATCGCCGCCACCAACCGCGATCTCCAGGCCGCCGTGCGCGAAAAACAATTTCGAGAAGATCTCTACTTCCGCATCTCCGCCGTGCCCATCACCATCCCGCCGCTTCGCGAACGCGGCGGCGACGCCGTCCTCCTCGCCGAATATTTTCTCGAAAGATTCCGCCGCGAATTTCGCAAGCCCAATCTCAAGCTCAGCCCCGCTTCGCGCCGCCTCATCGAGGCCTACGCCTGGCCTGGCAACGTTCGCGAGCTCCAAAACGCCATCGAGCGCGCCGCTATTCTGTCCAACGGTGAAGAAATCGACGCCGCGGCTCTCCAGCTTCCCGCGCCTCGCCCCGCCGAGGACGAACTCCCCGCCAACATGCTTCCCGAAGATTTCCGCTGGGAAGGACCGCTCGAAGAAGTCGCCCAGCGCGCCGTCGATCACGTCGAAAAATTCAAAATCTCTGAAGCCCTTCGCCAGGCCAAGTGGAACAAAACCCGCGCGGCCGAATCCCTGGGCATCTCCTACAAAACTCTCCTCTCCAAAATCCGCTCCCTCGGCCTCGAAAACTAGCTTATCAATCTGCGCAGCTCTCTAATTCTGTCATCCCGAATCCCGCCTTTTGCGGCCCGTGAGCGTGCAAAAGCGGCGTGAGGGATTTGCTCTTGCATTTGAAGTTTCTGTGGGTCACCGGCCTGCTCGCATCGAGGTCACCTCTCAGGGTCCAGGCCCCCAATTCCTAGCACCAAAACTGTACCGCTAGGCAGTATTCTCAAGTCGCCTCTTCCTCTACTCTTCCCTCACTGGTCCCCTCGCCCTGGCGCAGCGGATTCAAATTCACAACTTCCAGTTCCCCGGAGAAACTCGTGTCCTTATCCCGTTCGAACTCCCAGCAGCCCCAGGAACCTAAACAGCCCCACAACCACTCCCGCCGCAGCTTCCTCACTCAAGTAACCACCGCCGCGGCCGCAGGACTCACCGTCGCCGCAGTTCGCAGCGTCACCGCTCCCATCGCCTCTGCCGCGACGCCCCCCGCGCCCTCACCCGCAGCCCAGCAATTCGGCCAGCCTCTCAGCGCCGCCAACAATCCCCGCGCCCGCGCCCTCGCTTCCTTCAACAACCGAGTCCGCGCCGCCCAGTCCGAACTCGCCGTCCCCATCCCGCCTCAAATCACCAACGGCGACGAGCAGCGCTTCCCAAACCGCATCGGCAACTATTCCAAAGGCCTCCAGCACGACAACATCGGCCAGGTCGTCCCCGGCTCCTACAACAGCCTCCTCCGCGCCGTAAATTCCGGCGAAGGGCGTGAATTCGACCAAATTCAAATGGGCGGCAATACCCTCCTCGTCGACCCGCAATGCGGCCTCGCCTTCGACCTCGAAGGCACCGACTCCCACGCCGTCGCCATTGGCACTCCGCCCTCCGTCACCTCGCAAGCGATCGCCGACGCAGCCATCGAAAGCTACTGGATGGCCCTCTGCCGCGATGTCAACTTCACCCAATACGGCAACGAACCCCTCACCCAAGCCGCCATCGCGGAGCTAAACACTCTCGCCGCCTTCCGCGGCCCTCATCCGGTCACCCCTCAAAATCTTTTCCGCGGCTTCACTCCCGGCGACTCCCTCGGTCCCTACGTCTCCCAATTCCTCCTCCAGCCCTTCAATTATGGCGCCGTCCCGGTCAATCAACTCCTCAGCACTTATGTTCCCGGCGTCGACTACCTCACCGACCAAAATTCCTGGCTCGCCGCGCAAAATGGCCAGGGGCCCTTCGCCGCCAGTCAGGTCGACCCCAGCCCGCAACACATGCGCAATGGCCGCGGCCTCGGGGCTTACGTCCACGTCGACATTCTCTTCGAAGCCTACTTCAACGCCTGCCTCGTCCTTATCGACCTCAACGCCCCGCTCAGCCCAGCCAATCCTTATCTCAACTCCCGCACCCAAACCGGCTTCGGCACTTTCGGCGCACCGCACCTCAAAACCATCGTCGCCGAAGTTTCCCAGCGCGCCCTCAAAGCCGTTTGGTACGTGAAGTGGTTTGTCCACCGCCATCTACGGCCTGAGGAATACGGCGGCCTCGTCCACATGACCAAAACCGGCCAAGCCAGTTATCCCATCCATCAGGACGTGCTCAATTCCGAAGCCCTCGCCCGCACCTTCGCCGCTCACAATTCCTACTTCATGCCCCACGCCTTCCCCGAAGGCTGCCCCCAGCACCCCTCCTACGGCCAGGGCCACGCCACCGTAGCCGGAGCCTGCGCCACCATCGTCAAGGCTTGGTTCGACGATACCGCCCCCCTCTCTTCCATCTCCGGCCTCAACATTTCCCAAGCCAGCGAAGACGGCGTCTCCCTTGTCCCCTACACGGGCTCCGACATCGACCAGCTCACCATCGGCGGTGAAATGAATAAACTCGCGGCAAATATAGGCATGGGCCGCGCCCACGCGGCCGTCCACTGGCGCTACGATTACGCCGACTCGCTTCCCCTCGGCGAAGCCGTCGCCATTGCAATGCTCCGCGATGTCGCTCGCTGCTGGAACGAGCCCTTCGAAGGCTTCTCCTTCACCAAATTCGACGGCACTCGCGTCACCGGCATCGGCCGCAACACCTAAGGCCATTTCTGCTGATTGGACCGCGTGGGTTCTCTCGCGCGACCAGCTTCATCGACCAAACTTCTCAAACCCTTTAACCTGTCATGCCGAGTCCCATCTCTTGTGCCCCCGATTGGGCGCACAAGAACGGCGTGAGGGATCTGCTCTTCTGAAAATCCCACTCCCAATTCATTTCATTCCGTCTAATCCCTTTTGCACTTTCCGGGCGGTCCACCCGATTTGACATTCCTCCCCCGCGGCGCGTTAATTCTTATATGCGCTACCTCGTCCGTGCCCACGTCAAACCAGGCCGCGAACGCGACCTTCTCCGTGCCATCGAAAACGGCTCCTTCGGCCTCGGCTCGGTCGCCGAAGGCGAATACCTTCGCAATATGGCTGACGCCCGCGTCCTCGACGACCAAACCGCACGCTGGGTCGAAGTCTGCTACTGCCCCACACCTCTTCAGGAGGAAAAGCCTTACTGGGAGGAATTTTTTGACTTAACGAAAATTCAAGACGCGCATGATCGCCGCAAATGCCGCGACGAAAATGGCACCGAGGCCTGGTCCTGCGGCGACTGTGACTGCACTGCTCGCCTCGAAGAACGCCTCAAAGCCCGCGGCACTTCCTTCATGGACGAACTTAAGAAGCATTCCACACGCTAGCGTCACCCAGAAAGTGACTTAAACGATGGCTTCCGCCCTCCAAATCGTCCAGCCCGACATCCGTCATCGAATCCGCCTGGTCCAGTTCATCACGATAACCTGGATGATCATCGAAGCTGCCGCGTCGCTCTTCGCCGCCAAGCACGCCCATAGCCCCGCGCTCTTTGCCTTCGGTGGAGATAGCGCCATCGAGCTGCTCTCCGCTTTTGTGGTTCTATGGAGCTTTCGAAATTCGGTGCAGCCGCGCAATGAAAAAACTTTTGCGCGCATCGTCGCCGCCCTGCTCTTTTTGCTTGCGGCCTGCGTTCTGGGCACCTCCGCCTTTAGCCTCGCAGGCCACGCTGAGCCGAGACCAACCCTGTTAGGCATCGCCGTTCTGATCGCCGCCGCGATCATCATGCCCCTGCTCGCATCCGAAAAACGTAAACTCTCCGCCGCCATCGGCAGCGCCACTCTAAGAGCCGATGCAGCACAGTCCGGCACCTGCGCTTATCTTTCTCTGATCGCCTTGGCAGGCCTCGCAATCAATGGGCTATGGCACCTCAAATGGGCGGATCCCGTCGCCGCGCTCGCCATCGTTCCATTTATCTTGTGGGAAGGCCGCGAAGCCGTGCGAGGAAAACCCTGCGGCTGCTGCTAGGCCTAAAGCGCGTCAACCACCTCAGAGAACCCCCAGCTCAATTTCGCTTAGCCGCGCGGGCTCGCCAATAATGTCGCACTCCGCAATCTTTCCATCCGCGATCCTAAACCGCAGAATTCTGGCCAGCTTTCCATCCGGCGCAAAATACAACTCCCACCGCCCCGTCCACCAACGCAGCCTGCGCGGACCGCGCCATTTGCGAAAACGCCACGGCGCCCTGTGCCCAGTTCCGCGCTCCTTGAATTTCCCTCGGGCCGCCTGGTCGCGCAGATGCCGCGTCGATTAAATCCGCCGAGGTCAAGCAATGGGTCGAAAAGGGCCAAGCCGTCGCGCGCTGATGCGAAAAAACTCTCAGGCAGGATTTACAAGCAGCCACTGGCTTCCTATTGCGGCCAAGAAGGCATATATTGGCCCCGAAAACACTGCGGTTACCAACTCAAGAATTGGAACGAAACGGCAACAAATACGCTCGTACGACATTGGCGCTTTTGGGCGCAGCGGCCCTGATGACACTTCTGGGTCCGTTGCTCTTCGCCCAGGGCTCCCGGGTGACGGGTGTAGATCCGACATCCGGCAAAGTGGATGACACCGTAACCGTGGCGGGAGAGAATCTGGCAAAAGGCGCCGTTTCGGCTGCATTCCTCTCCGACGACAAAACCGATTACAAGGCCACGCTCGTAGAACAAGACGGGGAAAAGATCGTCATGAAGGTTCCTCACGTGAAACCCGGCAGCTACAACATTTCCATTCAGACGGGCAATACGATCTTGATCCAGCCGGTCCGCTTCACCGTCCAAGAGTAGGAGCACGGCACTAGCAAACTTCGGGCTTCGTTCGTAATAAGTCTTCCGACGTTCGGTTTCTTGGTCCGGTCTGATGCGTTCGCCGGGACACCTTCGATCTGAGTTTGCTGATGGTACAAAGTGCGTGGTGAGGGCTCTGTCCTTTTCCCTGCATTTGTCCAGTAATAAAGGAGCCTACGCCGACGAGTATCGCTAACCATCTCCACGCCCATGACTTAACTTTGACTAGTACCTCAGTGGCTCGCCCCAAAAATTACTGCACCGCCCCTTACATTTCAGCATCACATCCAAACGTAAAACATCCCGATGCTGCTCTTCAGCCAGCCACCTTTCAAAATTCGAAAGGCGAAATCGGATGGAAATCTCAGCCTCAATATCGCAAGCTAGCCGAGCAGTAAGCGTTGCGTGAGGAAGCATTGCGTGAGGAAGTATCGCAGGAGGCACAATGGCAACCGCCGAACAAACGTACTTGCGCTCGGAACTGGAAGATCGTCGAACCCGCCTCTGCGAGGCCTTGCGCTCGCCAGACCGGGCGCCAGACATTGATGCCTCTATTTCTCAATTATTGGACGCCGTCGATGCCGCATTGCGCCGCGTCGATCAGGGAACATTCGGACTCTGCGAGACATGCCACGACACCATTGAACCGGAGCGTCTCCTGGCGGATCCCTTGGTGCGCTTCTGTCTGGACCATCTCTCCACCGCAGAACAGCGCGCCTTAGAGAATGACCTGTCCCTGGCTGCGCGCATCCAGCAGGTGCTCCTGCCGAAACCCAACCTGTCTCCAGTTGGGTGGCAAGTGCGCTATCACTACCAACCGGCTGGTCTCGTGAGCGGCGATTACTGCGATCTTTTCGAGGTGAACGACGGCTTGCTTTTCATGCTGGGAGATGTTTCCGGCAAAGGTGTTGCTGCCTCGATGCTAATGAGCCATCTTCATGCGACCTTTCGCACTCTCGCCGAGGCGTCTCTCCCGCTCGATCGCATGGTTCAAGACGCCAACCGTATTTTCTGCGAAAGTACTATGGCGGGCCAATTCGCCACTCTAGTTGTGGGACGAGCCTTCCGCGATGGTTCGGTCGAGTTTGTCAGCGCCGGCCACCTTCCTGTCCTTCACATCCATCGTGATGGAGCAACGCCAAAGCATTCCACCGCCATACCTCTGGGAATGTTTCGTAATGTCAGCTTCCCAGTCCATCGCGTCACCCTCGCTCACGGTGACACTCTTTTTCTCTATACCGATGGCTTGACGGAAGCCCGCAATTCCGCTGGCGCAGAGTACGGTCTCCCTCGAATCCGCACTCTCGCAACGCGTCACGCAGCGTTGGAGCCTGCCGGGCTGATCTCTGAATGTCTAAGCGATCTGCTGACCTTTGGTGAGGGTGCAAAGCAAGCCGACGACCTGACGCTTCTCGCCGTTCGCCGTGCAGCGTAGAGATTTGCAGTTGTCTTTGCTCTTCGTTTTTGTCTTTGGCGCGCCCTAAAGGCGCGCGGTCATCCCGAGCCCGCCCAGCGGGCGAGTGATCTGCAGTTGCCTTTGCCTCATGGAGGCAGGAATCCGCAAGGGGCAGACTAGATGGTTCTGACCTTGCCCTTTACGCCGCGGCCCGCTCTCGCGGGTGCGAGCCTGCACGCTGCGGCAAAACAACCAGGCACACCAAAATAAAAATGGCCAGAATCAGTGACGCCAGCGGCCGGCTAAACGCCAAACCGCCTTGGTTTCTGGGCTTGTCCAACAAGTCTCCAGCGGTTGCGCCCAGCGGTCGCGTCAAAATAAAGGCCGTCCAAAACAGAAAAACTCTCGACACTTTCGTCCAGTAGTAAAGCGCGGCAATGACGGCCAGTGCCCCGGCAAACACCAGCACCCCATTCCCATATCCCAGCCCGCCGGTATCCGCCGCCCAATCTCCCAACGCGGTTCCGAGCGTCTGCGAAAAAGTGATTGCCGCCCAGTAAAAAGCCTCCACCTTAGGCGTGCTCACCGTATCGACCGAAATCGTTCCTTGGGACCAATACCAGAACCCCAGCACGGCCATCAGCAACACGAACAGTATCGCCGTGCCTCCCGTGTATCCGATTCCCAGCGAACGGTCCGCAAAATCCGCCATGGTCGTCCCAAACGTGGTCGACGCCACGATCGTCGCCCAGTACAAATACGGATGGAATTTCTTCGCCAGGATTTGCGCGATCACTAAGCCGACCAATAAAACCAGAAACAGGATCGTCCCCGCCAAATAACCCCAATTGAGGGTCATCGTCACCGTGTCGCCGCCGGTCTCGCCCAGTGTAGTGGCGGCAATCTTGATGATCCAAAAGCTCAGCGTGACCGCTGGAACTTTGCTGAAAACTACATCCCTGTTTTGGTCAATAATCATGATCCCTGGATTGAGTTGGCCAGGCCCATTGGGTAGCCGCGAGCGGTCTTATGGTAATGCCATCACACCAGTGTGGCCAGATAATTGGCGGACAAATACCCATACAAAGCAGCCACCCCACCCCCTCGCAGGGCCCTAACCTGCCCGCTTTACCATTTGGGGTCTGGCTGTGTCTCGCTCCGATTCGGCCGGCTCTCCGAAGGTTCATCAGACTTGTACGACCTGGGTGGCAGCAAGATCTGAACGCCAAAGTAACCCACAAAATAGGCGTGGCTCGGACTAGCCGGCTCGAAATCCCTCCCCGCCATGAGCAGCAGAATAACTGGACTGTGAAGTTTGTAGCGCCCCCCGACATCGAGCGAAACCTGATTTTCCGAAGGGTGAAAAACTCCCTGGCTGTACACTTCGGCGTCCATCTCTAACTTCGGCGTGAACTCGTGCCCGACCACCAGACCCGAAATCCAGCCGTCCGGTCCCTTATGTACAGCCAGGTAACCGGCCTCGACGTCCACATCGACCGGACCAAATTTTTTCGCGGATTCCACAGGCATCAGGAAAGAATCATTGGGGGAAGTGATTTGTCGCCGGACCGCGTTGTCGGGATTATTGAGAAAAAACTGCGGGAAAACTGAAATCTGCAGGCCCTCTTCACCGCCGTCGTAGAAACGCCACTTAACCCCGGGATTCGACTGCCCCACCCCAAACTTTCCCGCCGAGCCATTTCCGAAGTCGTGACCCGCAACGCGCAGCCAGGCATTTTCGTACGTGAGCTGGATCCGGTCCCCCAGCCCAAAATTGATGTCCACATCCGGAATGTGCGAGATTGAATTGTCGCTGTACAGGAACGGCATGTAGCCAAAATTTATCTCCCAGTTCATGTTCCCCGGAGTTCCCGGATCGTTGGTGTAGTAGGGCGGGCCGCCTTGAGCGTGGGCGCAGGCCGCCGATAGGAGAAAAGCAAGGAGAAGGAACAAGCCCCGCAGCAGAGTCATAGGCATTCTTTAGTTGAGGTTGAGCCAGGCTAGGGGCGCTTCAGACCAATGTGCAGCGCCACACTTCCAAAATTCCACAACGCATGCTCCACCCCTTCAAATCCCGCTTCCCTCATCCAATCCGCCAGCACCTCCGGCGCGGGAAACCGCTCCACCGACCCCGGCAAATACGTATACGCCTCGGGATGCCCCGAAATCGCCCCGCCTACGCGCGGCAAAATGTGCCGGAAATAAAATCGAAATGCCGACGCCGCAATTCCCTTCTGCGGCTCGCTAAACTCCAAAATTGCGATCTTCCCGCCGCCGCGCAAAACCCGCGCAATCTCCCGTAGCCCCTTTCGATAGTTCGATAAATTCCGGAATCCAAACGCGGCCGTTACCAGATCAAACGTCCCATCGCCAAACGGCAATGCCAGCGCGTCCGACCCCAAAAACGGCACTGCCTCCCCACGCCCGCCTCGCGGCCCCGCTACCCGCTGCGCCTTCTCCCTCGCCTGCGCCAGCATCGGAAACGAAAAATCCGTCCCGTATATCCGCGCCCCTGCCCCGCGCATCCCCCGCCTCGCTCGCCGTCTTAACGCAAACGCCAAATCCCCCGTCCCACAACATATATCCAGCACTCGAGCGTCCGCCCGCTCCAACACATCCGCCACTCGCGCCGCCGTCCGCCGCCTCCACACCCGGTCCAGCGAAAACGACAACACATGATTCAGCAGGTCGTATCGCGGCGCGATCCGGCTGAACATCTCCTGCACTTCTCGCGACGCTTCGCGCTCATCGCCCACCCCCGTCGGCCCAGTCGATCCCATAGCGGACCCCGTCGCGCCGACGCGCGCCTCCGCGCTCGCCCGCGCCGACGCCACTCTCTCGTCCACCTTATTCACCCGCGCCCACCGCGCCCGTCGCAGCGCTCAACTCCCGCAACACTCCTCGCACCAAGCCCTCTTCAATCCTCTCGCCCCATCTCCCCTTCCCAATTCCCACCGGTAAGACCCATCTCACTTCGCCGCCACGGCTCTTCTTGTCCGCGCGCATCAGTCGCAGTAACGTCCCGCTGCTCGCGCGCCCCGTTGCCGCGCTGACGCCTGGCAGCTTCCCCACACTATGAATCAACAGTATCATCCGCGCTGCATCCTCCACATTCACGCGCTGCTTCTCCACCGCCAGCAAAATCGCTGCAATCATCCCCCACCCCACCGCTTCTCCGTGCAACAGCCTCCGATACTTCCCCGCCGCCTCAATCGCGTGCGCCGTCGTGTGCCCAAAATTCAGCAACTGCCTCGCCCCGTCCTCTCGCTCATCGCCCGACACAATCCTCGCCTTAAACCTCACCGCGCGCTCGGTCATCTCCGCCGTTACCCCCGCCTCACACCGCAAAATCGCCGCCATATTTCGCTCGAGAAACCGAAACAACTCCGCATTCCCGATAATCCCCGCCTTCACCACTTCATACAACCCAGCGCGGTACTCCCGCTCCGGCAAACTCTTCAGCAAATCCGAATCGGCCATCACAAATTCCGGCGGCCAAAACGCCCCCACCAAATTCTTACCCTCCGGCAAATTCACGCCGGTTTTTCCCCCAATCGCACTATCCACCTGCGCCAGCAACGTCGTGGGCACATTGGCAAATCGTATCCCGCGCATATACGCCGCCGCCGCGTATCCCGCCACATCCCCCACCACTCCTCCCCCCACCGCAATCACCAACGCGCCGCGATCCGCTCCCGCCCGCGCCAGCGCCCTGCAAATCCCCTCCACCGTCTCCACATTTTTCTTTGCTTCCGCATCGTCAAACAGAATCACCCGCGCCGCCCCCCGCAACGCGGCGCGCACTTTCCTCCCGCACTTTCCCCACACGCGCGGCGACGACAACACGAACACTCCCGTACACTCGCGCATTCCTCGCACCAAGCGTGGCAATTCCCTCAGCGCGCCAGCCCCGCAATACACCGCGTAGCCGCGCTTCGCCGTCCTCACCAAAATCTTCTTCATAGTTTTAGGAGTTTCTCGAAATACAGGCAGGAAGGATAGATGAATCGAACATCACCGCCAACCCATCACTTCACAAATGCGCCCACCTACTTCCCCATATTCGGCTCCTTCTGCAAATCGTCCACCGTCACCACAATCACATGACCCACAATCCCCAAACTCTTCGCGCTCACGTTGTCCATCGTGTCCTTGTCCGTGTGCCAATACCCGCCCTTCTGAAAATCCACCAAATCCAAAATATCAACAGCCGGCACTTTGCGATGTACAAACGGCAAGTGATCGTCCTCGTAGCTCTGCGTGTCGTTCAGAAAAATATCTCCGTAGCCCAGTTTCGCCGCGTTCGACCAAACGAGCGTCGTCAGCCAGGGCGTCGAATTCCCATCCTTGCGAAATTTCACGCTCTTCGACCCCACAATGTCTGCCAAAATCACCGCTTTGATGTGCGGAATATCTCCCGCCATCGCCATCCGCGCCGCCAGCTCCCGGCTGCCGTACACGCTGTCCGTGTCGCTCCACTGCACAAACGCCTCTTCGCCATCCAAAAACGCGATCCAAACTCCAAGCGGCTCCTTCTTCTGCCTCCCGCACAGCAGTCGCGCCATCTCCATCATCACGCCCGTCGACGACCCCGCGTCATTCGCGCCCACAAAATTGTCTTTTCGCAGCGTGTCATAGTGCGTCAGCAACAGCAGGATCCCATTCGTCTGCCCCGGAATCTTGGCAATAATATTTTTCATCGGCACGTCGCCAATCGGCGTCTGCGAGTGAAATTCGTCCGTATCCACCGCGCATCCGTCGCTCTTCAGTTGCCCGACGATGTAATCCTGCGTCTTGTGAATCGCGTCCGAATTCGGCGGCCGAGGCCCAAATTCCACCTGCTTCGCGGTGTACTCGTACGCCTTCGCGCCATCGAAACCGCCCGTTTTCTCCGGCGGCAGCGCATCCATCGGCTTTGCATCCGACGCGCTCACCTGCTGCCCAGCCTGCGTCGCCCCCGGCGCCGCGCCTGACGCAGCTCCCGCCGTTGCCGCACTCGAACTTGCCGCATTTGACGCCGCCGGCCCGCTTGCATTGGTCTTGTCATTCGCCCCGCACGCCGCCACCAACAGCAGCGCAAACGCCGCCACGGGCAAGCCCAATCGCGACATCGCCCTCACTCGCCGAGCTTTTTTCATACAGTCGCTCCGCCCCCCGCGGCGCCAGCCCCTTCAGCCGCCGCTTCCGTAGCCGCCTGCTTCGCCTTCCGCCGCACCACCAAATACGAAAGCCCAATCCCCAGCACATACAACGCCGTCATCACCGCCATGAATATCACCATGGTTGTCGCGTCCGGCGTCGGCGTCACAATCGCCGCCAGCACCGTGATAATCAGCAGCGCATACCTGAAATTCTTCCACAAAAATTTTGGCGTCACGATTCCGAACAGCGACAAACAAAAAATCAGCACTGGCAACTCGAACATTATTCCGAGCCCCAGCAGCACCACCAAGATCAAATCGAAATATTCATTGATGCTGATCAGTGGCTTGAACGGCCCCTGAAACCCAATCAAAAATTTCAGCACATACGGCAAACTCACGTAGTAACCAAATGCCGTCCCGATCAAAAACAGCGACAGTGAGGAAAAAATAAACGCAGTGACCGCTTTCCGCTCATGCTTGTAAAGCCCCGGCGCGATAAACAGCCAAACCTGATACAGCACCACCGGCGACGCGATTACCAGCCCCAAATACAGTCCTAGATTAATAATCAAACTGATCGCACCCGTTGGCGACGTGTAGACCAGCTTGTCGTCGAAATGCGCCGCGCGCAGCGCCCCCAGCATCGGCTTGGCCAAAAACCCAAAAACGCGATTCGCCACCGCCACGCCAATCATCATTCCCGCGCCAATCGCCAGCGCCGAGTTGATGAGACGCTTGCGTAGCTCCACCAAATGCTCGAAGAACGACATCCGCCCGCGCTCTTCTTCTTTTGCGCGCTCCGCCTCGTGTGTCGCTACCGCCGCGCCCGCCGCAGTTGTCCCGACGGTCGTATCCGTAATCGTCGCCTCTGTAATCAATGGTTGCTCTGAGTTGGGGACAGTCGACATTAGGTAGGTATGCGTTACTCCGGCTGCGGCGCAACCTCAGGCGCGGTCACCGCTCTGGAACCATTCCCATCCGGACCGCCGGTATCTCCAGAGCTCGCCCCCGGCGAACTCTTGGCCCTCGCAATCGTGTCCGGCACCGGCGGCGCAACTTCCCGCGTCAATCCTCCGCCAATCCGGTTCTCTGGCTCGCGCGATTCAGCCGGCCCATCTACCGCCTCTGCTGACGCCGCCCTCGTAGGAGGCTCCGCCACGGGAGGCGGAGGCGCATCAGGCAATTGCACTGCTGCCGGAGGCATAGGTGACGCCTTCATCGCCGCTTCTCGCGCGTCCAAATCGCGCTTCCGCGCCTCCAAAACCTGCGCCTCGCGATCCAGCTCACGCATATGCTCGTCAAAAGTCGAACGGAGGTCACCAGTCACCCGGCGAAAATCCGCCATTAGCTTGCCCAGCGTACGGGCCAGCTCGGGCAATTTTTGCGGCCCGAAAACCACCAGCGCCACCGCAAAAATGATGATCAGGTGAGGAACACTGAGCATGAAGTCTCTATTTTACAACCTGTTTCGCATCATAGTGGACGCCCCAAGGGGTGTCAAACCTCGCTCCTTCCAGCACTTCCCCTGATCTCCGCCAACTTGGATGCCGCTCCGCCCCCAATCACTCACAAAATTCCCCCCCAAAAAAAAGAAGCGGCCTTGTCGCGCGAACCCCCGCCCGCGCCACAAAGCCGCCTCAAAACAACCTCGAACGATCATCTAAAGCTAAGAGCCGCTACTCACCATTTCTAGGGATAGGGCAAGTACCTCCACAAATCGCTCAACAACCCATTCCCCGGCCCATTCGACGAGTCGAATCCCTCACCGCCGAACATGTAGAGTTCGCGATACGCCGGGAACCCATTCGGATTCACATCCACAACCCAATACCCGGCCTCCCAACGCCCGCCTGGATTGTTGGTCACGTGCGGCCACACTGTTGGATTCGGCGCGATGCCGTACACGCCGGCCTGGTTCACGCTGCTGGGGCCCTTTACCCAAGTCCACTTCCCGCCTTTCCATTCCCACAGATCGCTCAACGGACCGTTTGCCGTCGCGTCAAATCCTTCCCCGCCGAACATCCACAGATTCCCACTCAAATCCGTCCACCCGGCCGCCGCCCATCGCGCGCCCGGTGAATCCGCGCTGGTCCCGTAGACGCCCTTCGCGTCGACCGTGTTCGATCCCGCTTGCCAGATCCAGTCGCTGCCGGTGAATTCCCACAAATCGTTCAACGCGTCCGGATTTCCATGCGCATCGAGGTCATATCCGCCGAATATCCAGAAGTTACCTGTGGAATCCACCCACGCGGTCGATTCCTGACGGCCGCCTGGAGTCGTCGATCCGCTGCCTGTTCCCTTTGTCCCATATGTCCCCGACTGATTAGCCAGCTTGGATCCCGCGATCCAGGTCCACTGACCGGTTGAAAGATTGTAGGTCCACAAATCGTTCAACAGGCCCAGCGTTCCCGCCGAGTCGTAACCCTGCCCACCGAAAACGTAGACCATCGTATTGGAATTATTGATGCGCGCACTCGCGCCCCAACGGGCTCCCGGATGATTGCCCGCCGCTGGCGTGCCTTCGGTGCCGTAAACGCCACTCGTGTTAAACCCTCCACTGATATTCGTCCATGTCTGCGTGTTGGGATTGAATTCCGACAGTAAACTCAGGAAATCCGTATTCGCGTCCTGCCCCCCAAACATCCACAAATTCCCGGTCGAATCAGTCCAGGTCACCGCGCCCCACGTCCCCGGCGGCACTGACCCCGTTTGCGGCATGACCTCCCAGAAGTTATCGTCTCCGCCGAAGTAATACGGCGAACCTATATCGAAGCCCTCCGTCCCCGAACCTTGATAAACCCACATGTCATTTAGATACGCGGCCAAAGACCCGGACGACATGGTGTAGGTGTATCCATATCCGCCAAACAGCCACAAATTCCCTGAGTTATCCGTCCACGTTGCGGGGTATCTGCGTCCGCCCGGCGAATAAGTGAGCTGTGATGTCGACGGAACCGTCGGCGGCGTCGTCGAGCCGCTCCCAAACGAATTGGCCGTTGTCGACCCATCCATAAACGTCCAGTCGTTATGCCCGCAATCGACCAGGATACTTGTCACATTCGCCGTCGCGGTTCCTTGGAAGCCCCACACGACGCACCCCATCGGCTGCGTAGTCGGAGCCACGAAAATTTCCACATCGAATGCGCTATTAAAGGCCAGTGGCGTATTGAAGGTAAACGGCCCATTGCCAGTTACAGTCAAGTTGTCTCCGCCGTTATCCTGCAGCACCATCTGCGCGTTAGTGCCTTGCAGGCCCACTACGTTCCCACCGATCGTGAAGAACGCCGCCGGGCAAACCACCTGAATATTCGTCACATTCGCATGGATCGTACCCCTGCCGTTTGTGATCGTGCAGGTCTGCGCCGGGCTGCTTGGCTGCGTCTGTACCGTAACGTCGTATGTACTTCCTGTCACGAGCAGCGTGGCGAACGTGAAATTCCCACTTGCGGTAATTGGCAGCGTGTCGCCGTCGCTGTTCTGCAGCACCAATCCCGTCCCACTCAAACCGCTTACCGTTCCGCCCACGCTCAATGTCCCTATTGCGCAGGTCACCTTCACACTCGCCACGTTGCTCGTTGCGGTTCCTGCTGCGTTTCCCACCGAGCAGGTCTGCGCAGGGCTTGTCGGCTGCGTCAGCACCGTCACCTTGTACGCAACGCCGCTGGCAATCGGCGTCGCGAATGTAAACGCACCATTCGCGGAAACGGCGAGGTTGTCCCCGCCATTGTCTTGCAGCACCAGTCCGCTCCCCTTCAGCCCCGAGACCGTGCCGCCGATCGTAAAGCTACCCGACCCGCTGCCGTTCCCATTTCCGTTGCCGTTACCTGAGCCCGACCCAGACCCTCCCGGGCTTCCGCTGCAGCTCGTCAAGACGATCAATAGGGCCGCGGTTACCAACGACATTGCCAAGGTTTGGATCGTTCTCATGTTCGGATCACCTTCTAGAAGAGTGAGTTACGAGCGAATGGCCTGATTCCAAATCTGCCTCGCCTGCGTCCTTCCGGGCTTCAACGGCTACAAATGACCGGTTCGGTTAATCACACCCGTTGATTACGGACTAATAATTTCAGGCTTTCTCGATGTTCTGCTGAGGACCCTGTGGCGGGCAATACTGGTTTTTCTCTCTAGTTCCCAATCAGTACTAGGTCTATAGCCTGTAGCCTGCGTAACTAAGCGGTTCAGGACCGTTTTCGGCCTTTGTTACGCTTCTGACATCTCGACTAACCCCCATCCCATCCGTCTGTTATACATCTCGATAATCCCCAAGATTTATTAACTATTTAAACAAAGAGCCCCGCCTCCACGCTTCTACCCTCTTCGCTTACGGCTATCATGGCTTGTCGAAGTCCTAGTACGCCAGTCGGGAACACCCGCAGCGATAAGGAGCCGCTCATGAGCAGTGCCCGAAAGCTTGTTACCCTAATTTTCTTGGCTGCCCTTTGCTCTTTGAGCGCGAAGGCCCAGTACAGCCCGGCGGTTCATCCGAATCCCAATCCGCTTCAAATCGGCGTCAGCTATACCTTTGACAACTTCCACGAGCTTCCCGGCTCGACTCTAAATAACAGCGGTGCCACCGGATCGTTGGTCTATTACAACGACTTCATCGGCACCGAAGCAGCCGTCACCGACACCTTCGGATCCACCGACGGCAAGACCTCCAACCTTCTTTTTGCCGGCGGCGGCATTCGACTGCGCTATCCCGTGGGCCACAACTTCGAACCGTGGGCCCATGCTCTCATCGGCTACACTCACCTCTCGCCCGAGACATCCTTTGGTCATCAGTCTGCCTTCGGCTACAAACTCGGCGGCGGCGTCGACTATATTCCCAGCCACGGCTACATCGGTTGGCGCGCCCAGGTCGACATGCTCGGCACCCAGTTCTTCCACGTTTCTCAGTTCAGCCCAGAAGTCTCGGTCGGAGTGGTCTTCTACCTCGGCCATTAAAAAGAGCTCGCTAAACAGCTCTCCATGACCGCCGATTAGGCCCTAATAACGGCTCTTTTAGCGTACCCCGGGGCCCTTCCGCCTACGCGTTTACCCACCCACCCCACAAACAAATCACCCCGCCTGCAACACCTGCATCAAATATGGGCGTCTAAGTCGAGATAGGCTATACTGAAATTCCAGCGAACTTGAGAGGACGACCAACCTTGCAATCTCCACGACGCGGGCTACTCATTCTGGTAGCAGTTATTGCCATTTCTGCGGTTCTCGGCGGCCTCTACGGGCCGACCGTCAAAGCGACCTCCGCCTCCGCCAACGACATCCAGGAATCGGTCCGCACGTTCACCCGTGCCCTGGCCATCGTCCAGCAAAATTACGCTACACCCGTCGACACGGATAAAGCCGTGTACGACGGCGCTATCCCCAACATGCTGCGGGTTCTCGACCCCCACTCCTACTTCTTTGATCCCAAGCAGTACGCCAGCTTCCGCGAAGAGCAGCAAGGCCGCTATTACGGCGTAGGCATGACCGTGGCCCCCCGTGAGACTTACACTTATGTAGTAGCTCCGATGGTCGGCTCGCCCGCCTACAAGGCCGGCATCCGCCCCGGAGACGTCATTCTCAAGGTCGACGACAAATCCTGCGATGGCCTCGATACCACCCAGGTAGCAGACCTGCTGAAGGGGCCCAAAGGCACCGACGTAAAGATCACCCTCGGCCGCGAGGGCTGGGATAAGCCCATTGTTGTCAACGTGACCCGGGACGAAATTCCCCGGCCCGGCGTCGACTTCTACACCCTGGTCAAGCCCGGAATCGGCTACGCCCGCATCTCTGCCTTTAACGAAACCACCGACGCCGACTTGGCTACTGCTCTTAAGGACCTAAATTATTCGCACCTAGACGGCATGATCCTCGACGTCCGCGGCAATGGCGGCGGGCTCCTCAACCAAGCCGTCGGCATCGGCGACATGTTCCTCGAAAAGAATCAGCTGGTGGTTTCCTTCCATGGCCGCTCCGCTCCCGAGCGCCGCTTCTATGCCGTTCGCGGAAATCAGGGCGTCGAAGTTCCCCTCATCGTCATGATCAACGGGCAGAGCGCTTCCGCTTCGGAAATCGTCGCCGGCGCCATTCAGGATCACGACCGCGGGCTGGTCGTTGGTGAGACCAGCTTCGGCAAGGGCTTGGTCCAAACGCAATTTCCGCTCAGCGAAGACACCGCTATGCTCCTCACCGTGGCTCGCTACTACACACCGAGCGGCCGCTTGATTCAGCGCGACTACAAAGGCATCTCCCTCTACGACTATCACTACAATCCCAAGCCGCCCCGCCAGCCTGAAGTGAAGCTCACCGATAGCGGCCGCCAGGTATTCGGCCAGGGCGGCATCACTCCGGACATCACTGTCGCCAGTCCCAAACTCGATCCGTTCCAGGAAACCTTGATCCGCCGTGGCGTCTTCTATCCTTACGCGCAGGGCGTTGGCGACTTCACCCGCTACTACCTCGCCGAAAAGCCCGACGTAAGCAAAAGCTTCGCTGCCGACGAATCCGTCTTCAACGACTTCCGCAAATATCTCGACAAAGAACATATCCGCTACACCGAAGCCGATCTTAAGGACAATGCCGACTGGCTCCGCTGGCGGATTAAGCGCGAAGTCTTCACCTCATCCTTCGGCGTGAACGACGGTTACAAAGTCGAACTAGAAAACGACGCCCAAATGGAAAAGGCCGTCGCTTCGATTCCTCAGGCCAAGGCGCTCTACCAGAACGCCCGCAAAATCGTCGCCCAGCGCCAAGCCGCCGCCTCCCCCAACCGCCAACAATAGCGTTCGTATCAGTGCTTCTGCAGTTGCTTTAGAAGTGTCTGCGGGTGCCCCACACGCCGGGTTTGCGTGTGGGGTTTTTGCGATCGGTTGCCGAGTCTGTTTTCCTCGTGCTTTTCGGGGGATTCCCCAATTCTAGTTTTGTTTTGCGTTCGCATACACCCACGCCTCTTTACCCGACGCTAACTTCGTAGAAATCCGTACGTAATCTTTCGTCTCGTACTCATCCGCCTTCCGCAGCTCTTCCTCCGTCAATTCAAACACCATCCCGCTTACCCGGCTCCGCTCATCACCATTGAACCTCACAATCGAGTGCATCTCTTTCCCGCTCATCTTCACCACATATGGATCTTGAATCCGAATCAACGCCTGCTCAAAGCCCACCAGCTCATCCCGCTCCCCCCTCAACAATCTCCCAAACGTCGCCCTCTGCACCTCTTCCAATTGCAATGTCCCGTATGAAAACAGCAGTGGCATATTCGCAGTGAGCCTCAAGCGGCCCGCGGAACAATTCGCGCAATTTTCTTACCGGACTTTACGCGTGCCAAATCGAGTTCATAAATTTGTTGCAGGTTCATCCAAAATTCGGCGCTATTACCGAAGTATTGTCCCAGCCGTAGCGCCGTATCCGCACTGATGTCGCGCCGACCAGTAATGATTTGTGAGACCCGGTTGGCTGGCACCTGAACCGCTCGTGCCAATGCAGCTGCCGAGATCCCGATCTCCTTCAATTCGTCCGACAAAATCTCGCCTGGATGGATCGGTGTTCGCATACTTTCGCCTCCTAGTGGTAGTCCACGATTTCCACGCTCTCGGGCCCTTTCGCACCCGATGGCCAGTTGAAGCAAATCCGCCACTGGTCGTTTATTCGGATACTGTATTGTCCTTCCCGATCGACTTTGAGCGCTTCCAATCTATTGCCCGGCAACGTGGCCAAGTCCTTTAAGCTCGTGGCCGCCTCTAAAATTCGCAATCGTTTCTCAGCCTGACGCTTGAACCCTGAAAACGCTGGAACCCGCGAGCCCTCCGCGAACCGTTTGGTCCTCTGGTCACCATACGTTCTGATCATATTTGATTCTCAAATAAGTACTCGGTACGTACAGCGTACTATACCACGTGGGCGGCCGCAACCTACCGGTCGCAACTAGGGGTAATCCCGCAGTACCTTGGTCCGCCTAATCCTTACGTAACACTGTCCCCGTGGTCAGTGGCCAAAAAACCGGTCCTGTTTCACACTGGAACTGGTCATCCGTCCTCCGTGCTGTGCTCTTGTGGGACAGCAAATTGGCCCCAGCGCCCCGCTGCACGCTTCCGGCGGTGTCGGCCACTCACGGCGGCGTGTATTTCTCTCAACCACAAGCAGGAGTCCAGCCCAATGAGCGCCCAGAGCCCTGTCATGGTCAGCCCGGCCGCTGAACCAGCCATTCGCGAATCGCATCCGGATCCGACCCACGAGCCCGTCTCGCCCGAAGTCGTCTCGGCCTCTTCCGCGGCCCCCAGCCCCTCGGCCCCCACTCCCGCCGACGGCCAGCCCAAACCGGAGCGCCTTTCCACCGTCGCGCTCATCACCCAAATGCTTCAGTCCGCTCCCAAAACGAGCGACCTCATCTTTTCTCCCGGTCGCGCTCCGATGGTCGAAGTCAACGGCCAGCTCCGCCAACTCAAAATCGAAGGCATCGAGTACCTCAAGCCCGATGACACCGCGCGCATCGCCGCCGACCTCATTGGCCGCAACGCCATCGCGGTGCAAAAACTAAAAGACGAAGGCTCCGCCGATATTTCCTTCAGCATCCCCAAACTCTCGCGCTTCCGCGTCAATATTTTCACCCAGCGAGGTACCTGCGCCGTGGTCATGCGCGTGATCGCCTCTTCGGTCCCGACCTTCACGCAACTCAATCTTCCCGCCGAGCTCACCAAAGTCGCCGAGCTGCGTAACGGTATCGTTCTGGTCACCGGCCCAACCGGCTCTGGAAAATCCTCCACTCTCGCCGCCATCGTAAATCAGATCAATGAAGAAAAGGCCTATCACGTCCTCACCATTGAGGATCCCATCGAATTCCTCCACGGCCATAAGAAAGCCACTATTCACCAGCGCGAACTTCACAGCGACACGCCAAGTTTCGCTCTCGCCTTGCGCGCCGCACTCCGCCAGGCGCCCAAGGTGATCCTAGTCGGCGAAATGCGCGACAAAGAAACCATCGAAATTGCTCTCGAAGCAGCTGAAACCGGCCACTTGGTTCTCTCCACTCTTCACACCGTCGACGCGTCCAAAACCGTCGAACGCATCATCGGCGTTTTCCCTCTCGCCGATCAGCAAGCCATTCGCTCCCGCTTCGCCAAAGCGTTCCGATACATCGTCTCCCAGCGCCTCATCCCCAAGGTCGACGACACCGGCCGCGTCGCGGTTATTGAAATTCTCAAATCCACCATGCGCACCCGCGAATACGTGGAGCGCGGTGAAAGTGAAGGCAAATCGCTCACTGACGCCATGCGCGACGGCTCGACCGAAGGCATGCAGTATTTCGACGGCGAAATCGAGCGCCTCATCCGCGCCAACACCATCGAAGCCGAGGTCGGCCTCTCCTACTCCACCAACCAGGGCAACCTCCGCCTCCAAATCTCCGACCTCTTCGAGGACCAGGACTCCGACTTCGTGCGCCTCCCCAACCGCTAACGCGCACCATTTTTGGCTGGTGTGCTCATGCTGGACTGGCTTCGTTCTGGTTTAGCGTTACTGTAGTGTTGTTTTGATCTTTTCTGGGTGCCCCACATGGCGGTTTTCCATGTGGGGATTTTCACTAGATCTTGCCACCGCGTCAGGTCCCACCAGGTGACCGTTCTACTTTCGCTTCTTCCCCACCCTAATCTCAAAAACCGCTCCCCACTGTTTCCCCGTCACATACAAACGGTCATGCCCCGCGTCGTACGCAATTCCATTCAACACGTAATCCTGATCCTTTCCCTTCTCCACCGGCACCGACGCCTTCTCCTTCAGCCCTGTCAAGTCCACCCACGCAGTCACATGCCCGTCTTGCGGCGAAATTTTTGCAATCCGGTCGCTCTTCCAAACATTCGCTAAAATCTCGCCCTTCACATACTCAAGCTCATTCACCAGCTCAATCGCTTCCTCGCCATCGTGCACCACAATCGTATGCGTGGGCTGGAACGTCTGCGGATCTCGAAAAGTCAGCTCCGCCGTCCCGTTGCTGGTCACGATTTCGTCGTTCGTGTGCGTCATTCCCCAACCTTCGCCTTCGTAATGCAGCACCTTCACCAAATGAAAATCCGCGATCGTGTACACAAAGCAGATGTGCGATTCCCAAGTCCATTCGTAAATCAAATTTCCCCAGTCGATAATCCCTTCTCCAAAGTCGTGCGACGGCAAATCCACGCTCCTCACCACCTTTCCCGTCTGCGGCTCGATCGCCAGCAACTTTGAATGACCTTCCAGGCCGGTTCCCTCGTAAAACAGCCCATCGCGATAGAAAAATCCCTCCGTATAACTCTCCGTCGAATGCGGCAGCTTCGCCACCACCTCATACCCCAGCACCGGCGCCTTCCCCGCCGGCTTTTCTTTGTCCGGCGCCTGACCAGCGACTACTATGCCGGCTGCGCTCA
The DNA here is from genome assembly GCA_963757885.1 of uncultured Acidobacteriota bacterium. Taxonomy (GTDB): domain Bacteria; phylum Acidobacteriota; class Terriglobia; order Acidiferrales; family UBA7541; genus Palsa-147. The sequence goes on from CAVWSS010000004.1 coordinate 204,248, forward strand.
TAAGTGCGGCCATTGCGAATCCGAATGCGATGGCTCTACGGGTCTGATTCAGCATCTTCCAATACACGCTTCCGCAATTACTTACGTACTCTTACGAATTGCCTGCTTGTAGCCTGTAACGTTACACATTACACTTGGTGCATGCGTGAGGATCCGGAATGTCCTTCACAAGGGCCTCTGGCAACTGCATGACCTGAATATTGCCCGGGCTCTTCCGGGCGATGCGGTCGGAAAGTTGCGCAAGATCCTATTCTTCCTCGACGGCATGGAAAGCGCCGAGGAACTGACCGTACTCCCTAGGTGGAAGCCACATCTTCTCACGGGGAACCGTAAAGACACTTGGAGCCTTTTCGTGACCAGGAATTGGCGCATCACCTTCCGGATCGAAGATAACGAAATCTGCGATCTAAATTTTGAGGACTATCACTGAAGGAACAGCCACGATGCCTATGCTAAATCCGCCCCACCTGGGTGACTTCATTCGTACAGAAGTTATCGAGGCGCACGGCCTATCTGTGACCGCCGCCGCAGCCGTCTTAGGGGTCTCGCGCCCTGCCCTCTCCGCTTTCCTCAACGGCCGCGCAAGCCTCTCTGGCGAAATGGCTGTGCGCATCCACAAAGCCTTTGGCCTAAGAGTCGAAACCTTGTTGCGCATGCAGAACAACTATGACATCGCGCAAGCTCGGCTTCGCGCGCGCCATATTCGCGTGCGGCGATTCCGAGCGCGGAGCACACCTCAGCGCGCGCGTCGCGCCCATCGCTCAGCGAAATAAGGGGAAATTCTGGTGGACGAGAAGGGATTCGAACCCTTGGCCTCCGCGTTGCGAACGCGGCGCTCTCCCAGCTGAGCTACTCGCCCACAGGCAAATTCATTCTATCAAAGCCTCATGCCGGTTTGAACGAAACCCACGCAAACAATTTCTAAACTCTTGTTCGTTCGACACCGCCCATCGCCAAAATGGTCCACCACCCTCCCAAAAACCGCACAACATCCCGGCCATCGCTCCCGCGTGCTTGCTAGAATGAAGCCGTGCCCATATCACCACAAACCCCCGCCAATGCCGCCACACCCGCCAAGCCTATAAAGCTCATCGCCATCGACATCGACGGCACCCTTCTCGACTCCCACTGGCGCATTCCCGAAGCCAACCGCCTCGCCATCGTCGAAGCCCTGAACCGCGGCATCCAAGTCGTCCTGGTCACCGGCCGCCGCTTCGACTTCGCTCTTCCCGTCGCCTCCTCGCTGCCCAAAAGCATCTTCCTCATTTGCAGCAATGGCGCTCTCATCAAAACCATGGACGGTGAAACCCATCTCCGCCATCTTCTCAACCGAGAAATCGCCCGCGAGGTCCTCGCCGCCACCGCTTCCTACCGCACCGGCTGCGCGCTGCTCTTCGATCGCGCTCAAGAAGGCCAGGTCGTCTACGAGCACATCAATCTCGAAGATCCCGATCGTCGCGCCTACTACGATCGCAATCGGGAATTCCTTCTCCGGGTCACGCCGCTCGAAAGCGCGCTTACCGAAGATCCCATTCAAGTCATGTTCACTGGCGGCTTTGAACGCATGCGCGCCGTCAAAAATCTCCTGGCCACCGCGCCCATCTCCCACAAATATTCCATCGGCATCACCGAATACGAGCAAAAAGATTTCTCCATTCTCGACATCAATTCCCGAGGCATCTCGAAAGGCTCCACTCTGAAAGAATGGGTTCGCCGCCTCGGCATCACCCGTGAAGAAGTCATGGCCGTCGGCGACAATTGGAACGATCACGACATGCTCGAATTCGCCGGCCTCGCCGTGGTCATGGGTAACTGCGTTCCCGAACTTCGCAATTTCGGCTGGGCCGTTACGCTCACCAACGATGAAGGCGGCCTCGGACACGCCATTCGCACTTTCGCTTTAGCCAACTAAATAACCCCGCTCACATCCAAACTCTAGGTGAGCCGCAATACTTACGAGATAATTGAAACGCCCTTGAATCACGCCCTTGAATCATTCGTCCCCCGGGCTTTTTTGCAGCATGTTCAGCACAGCTAACTTCCATCGCTCTCACCGCCGCCTCGCGTCAATCGCGCGCCTCTCTCGCGCACGTTTCGCGCGCCGCGCTTTTGCGAAGTGTTTCTTCTCCGCAACAGCCCTCTTCCTCCTCTTCGTTCCCGCCGCCCGCGCCGACTACGCTGTACTCCGCAGCGGCGAACGCCTCCACATCACTGGCTACACTCACGACGGCTCCAATCTCATCCTCTCCATGCCCGGCGGCACTCTCACCGTTCCCGAGGCCGATGTCCTCTCCATCGATCCCGAAGACATGTTCCCCACCAACGAGCAGCCTCTACCGACCGCCACGCCCTCTCTCGATACCCTGATTCACAACGCCGCCGAAAAACACGGCGTCGACGCCAACCTCATCCGCAGCGTCATCACCGTCGAATCGAATTTCAATATTCACGCGGTCTCTCGCAAACAAGCGCGCGGCCTCATGCAACTAATTCCCTCCACCGCCGCCAAATATCAGGTCTCCGACATTTTCGATCCCGCACAAAATATCGACGCGGGCACGCACTACCTCAAAGATCTCCTCGGCCAGTACAACGGCAATCTCTCTCTCGCGCTCGCCGCCTACAATGCCGGCCCCGACATGGTCGCCAGGTACCGCGGCGTCCCGCCCTTCCCCGAGACTCGCTCCTACGTCCGCTACGTCACCGTCCTCTACGAGCGCTCCTCCTACAAGCAGCAAAAACAACTCCAGCACGCGCAACAATCCGCCGCCCCCTCCGCCCAAGCACACTAATCCGACCCGCTCAGTGAGAATTGTGGAATTTGATTTTGCTTTAGAAGTTTCTGAGGGTGCCCCATCCGCCGGTGTTGCGGGTGGGATGCTAGATCAATATTGCTCGAGTGATGTTCTTGATTCGTCTTACTGAAGCATTCTACTGTTGCGGATTCTGCAATTCCGGTCCCGACGGCTGCGGCTGACTCGGCCCATTCCCAAATCCGCCGCCATTCCCCGGCCCATTGTTTCCGCCGTTATTCCCAAATCCCCCGCCGTTATTTCCAAACCCACTCTGCCCATTCCCACTGTTTCCGAAGCCTCCACTATTCCCAAATCCGCCGCTGTTTCCAAATCCATTCTGATTCCCGCCCGGCTGATTGCTAATCGACCCCGCTCCCATCGCGCCTGTTATGCCGCCCTGCACCTGGCCGCCGCCCATCCCGCCTTGCTGCTGTGCCAGCGGATCGAAAATAAATTCCCACTGCTTATAGTTCGTCGCGTATTTATAAACTTTAATCGACGCTTCGTTCGTCTTGCTCCCCACTCCAATAATGTTGCCGCCAAATTCCGAATCGCCCGAGCTCCCGCTGCTCAAGGGCTGCCCTAACGTCTGCCCCACCGAACCAAATCCGCCGCCGCTGTTTCCAAATCCGCTTCCCTGTTGCCCGCCGGTCATCTGCCCAAATCCACCCTGTCCAAATCCGCTCGTTCCCTGCTGGCCCTGCTGCTGCCCCTGAGAATTCTGATCCTGCCCAAATCCACCTTGCGGATTCGACGACGTACTCTGAAATCCATTCGCTGTCTGCTGGCCAAATCCAGTCCCGCCAATTCCCGTGGTCATGGCTCCCGCGGGTGTTCCATTCATCGCCACTCCACCTTGCCCCGCTCCCGGAATGCAATTCATCGCGCCGGCGCCGCCCGGCTGCTTCCCGTCAAAATCAATCGCAGGTATGCCTCCCGCATTTCCCTGCCCTGGCTGGCCCGCTTGCCCTGGCTGCCCCGGCTTCGCGCTCTGCCCATTCCCAAAACTCGACCCGTACGAGCTAAATCCGCCTGAGCCGGAACCTGACCCGGAACTTGAATCCGAATCGCCGCCCGTTTTCAGCCCTAGCATCCCAAAACACGCCGGATTCATCCCCTGCTGAATCATCTGATCGAACATGGCCAATTGCTGCAGCGAGATAAATCGCGTGCTCCCGAGCAGCGCGCCCGTCGGCGACACGTAAATAAACCGCCACTTCCCATCCGGAGACGTCGGGTCCTTATACGCCTGCCTCATGTACCGTATGCCGTTGGTCGGCTTCACCAAATCGTCCACGCTGGTCGGATACTTCCCGAATTTCTGCATGTAACGCCGGATTCCCCGCTCATACTGATGCCCGCGCCAAATCATCTCCGCTTCTTTTTCGCGACGCCCTTGCGTCAACATGTTGGGCACAACAATGGCCGTTGAAATCAACGTTATAGCCACCAAAAAAACCACAAACAGCAACGTGTAGCCGCTCTCCGCGCTGCCGCGCACGCCGATCTGCGCGCCCGTACGCACTTCGCGTCCGTCCAATTCCTTCATCCGCGCGTTAAGCGCACTCATTGCTGCTCCTCCGGCTGCGTCATCGGCACCGTTGCATGACGTCCCGTTGCAATCTCTTCAAAATCCGCAGACCCGTTTCCGATTTTCACCAACCGGAATCGTGTCAATACCGTCCCGCCCTCGCCCACGATCATCACGTCGTCGTTTGCCGAAAGGAATGCCAGCCGCCGCTGCGACTTCGGATTTACCGAATAACCAAAAAATGTCACCGGCACCTGCAGCGGTGGCGGAGGCGGCGGCAAATGTGGTCCCACATCCACATGCGGCTTTTCCGTTTTCACTCTCGCCGACGGCGGCGGAGGCGGCGCAGTATACGAAAAAATATTGTGATTCGACCCCTTGTATTCGGTCTCTCGCACTTTATCCAGCAAATCCAGCCGCAATTGCGGATCCTCAATTTTCAGCGGCTCAAACTTCATCTCTCCCGGCACAATCACATCCGGCCCGTTCGCGCTGGTGCGATTCCAATAGAACAGCCCCCCCAGCAGCACCACCAGCCCTATCAGCAAATAAATTTGATTCTTATTCTTCATTCCAACTCGGCAATTCCCCGCCCACGAACTACGCCTGCGACCTGAAATACGTATGCAATTGCAAACTCAGCCGCAACTGCCCCGTCTGCGCGTTATCCAGTCCCAAACTATTCAGCAAATAAAAATTTTTGCTCCGCTCAATCCCCTGAATAAATTTCAGCACCGCTCCGTAATCGCCTTCCACGTTTTCTTCAATGTCCACGTCCACTACGCCGCGTGCCTTCAAATCGTGATCGTGAAACGCCACCGAAGTCGTGCGCAGCCCCGCCTTGGTCGCAATTTCGCTCAAGTCCGCGATCACCACCGAATACCCGCCTGCCACCGGGGGCAGTTGATCCTTATAAAAGTCGTCCGCTTCCTTGCCCACGCCGGGCATATTCTTTTCGATGCGCTGGCCGCGCACAATGTCTGCCCTCAATAGCTTCTCGGTCGTTTCCATTTCCACGCGATGCCTGCGCAACTCGTTGGGATCGGTCCCGCCCAGATGCCACAGAAATACCGCCAGCACCAGATCGGCCGCCAGCAACACTCCCAGCCCAGCCAGCACCAGCGTTTTCCATTCGCGCAATTTCGTCATGCCCGTCATATCGTCGAATACGAAGCGTCTAGCGACACCAAAACCCGGTCGTTGGTCTTCTGCCCGTTCCCCGGTTCGCTATATTTTTCGTCGTTGACGTGTACGTCGCTAAAAACTTCCGACGCTTCCAAATTCCGCAAAAATTTCACTTTGCTCGCGTCGTCCATCGCCGCCACAGTCAGCTTGATCTGCGCCCGCCCTCCCGACAGCTTCGGCGCAATCGTCACAATCCTCACGCCCGTCGGCAGCGTCCGCTCCAAATCCTCAAACACCTTCGGCCACGGGAAAGTCCGCTCGGCGATCAGCGAATTCAGAAAAGTTGACCGGTCCAGCACCTGCTTCGCGGTCGACGTATCGAAATACGCGCCGAGCGCCCTCTGCTGCGCCGTCAACGTCGAAATCTGCTCTTCAATTCGCCCCATATCCCCGCGCAAATCGCGATTCGACCGCCACGAACGGTACGTCGCGATCGACAGCACCAGCAGCAGGATCACTCCCACCGCGCCAGCCGCAATCGTCCACGCCAAAAATCGCCGGTGGTTCTCCAGCGGCTTAGTCGAAAGATTTAAGTTAAATTTCATTCCGAACTCTCAAAGCTCCCACACGGGCTCAAAAGCTCTCAGTGCAAATTCGCATTCCAGCCTACCAACGCTTCTTGCCCAATATTAATCAGCGAACGCGCCTCATTCTCCATCTTCCTGCCCGCTTCGCCACCTGTCAGCGGTATCACCGGCGCCTTCAAATCCGCCGTTTAACGACCTTTCCATCGCCTCTTGCTCTTCGCCAAATCCCGCCACCAACACCCGGTCCAATTCCCCGCCGTAATTATCCTGGTAATACGCCACTGCCGGGAAAACTTCATCCGAAATTACTTTGGCTTCCGCCATTCTACCGCCCGGCATCGACGACGCCCGGTACACGCACAAATACTCACCCCGCACAATCACTGTGGTCAGCGTCTGCCCGCGCATCCGCACTAGCATTGTCGCGCCCGACTCATCCAGCAGCGGTAAACACGCCAGCGTCGAACTCAACACCACTCCCGGCACCATCCCTGCCGCTTCCACCGCTTCTTCGTACTCCCGCACAATCGGCAGCCGCGCCACCGCGGTAATCACTTGCAGTGACCCATCCCGCGCCGTCTGCCTCATCCACGAAATCGAAGTATTTTCCACGTCAAACGGCACGCTCTTCTTCAGCCGCCACCGCAAAATCGGCAGCGCTTCCGCGGCATTTCGCGGCAGCGTCTCAAACGGCAAAATAAAAACGCGCACTACTGGGTCCGGCAATAGCAACGCCACCGGCTCCCCGCGCGGCGCAACTCGCGTCAACACTTTCCGCAAGCTGTTCCGCAGCGACTCGCCATTCGCCACATTCGTATCCACCGGCGATGGATTCAACACTCCCGCTTCAATCGTTTCATGCGCCGACGCTTCCAGCTTCCCGCCCGTCTTGCTCCAGCGGGCCGCCGCCACATGATCCGCCGCCACTTCGCACACACACTCCGGGTGCGGCATCGCATCCAGCCAGTTCGTCGCGCGGCTTACCGATGAGTTTGATTTTTTTGCCGGTAGGGTGCTGAGGCTACTCAATAAAAGTCACCTTATTGATTTCCCGGATGGTGGTAATGCCGGCGCGCACTTTGGATAGGCCCGAATCGCGCAGGAATAGCATTCCCTCTTCTTTGCCGATGCGCTTGATTTCCGAAGTCGGCCGCCGCTCGATGATCATTTCGCGGATGCGGTCCGATAAATCCATCAATTCGCAAATTGCAGTTCGCCCGTGATAGCCCGTTCCGCTGCACTCCAGGCACCCCGAACCTTCATACAACGGCGCGCCAACCCATTCCTCGGGATTCAGTCCCAACTCCTTCAACTGATCCGCGCCATAGCGCGCCGGCTTCTTGCAATTCTCGCAAATTATGCGCACCAGTCGCTGCGCCAAAATGCAGTTCAGCGCCGACACAAAGTTATACGGCTCGACGCCCATGTTCACGAACCGCCCAATTACATCCGTCACGTTGTTCGCGTGCACCGTGGTGAATACCAAGTGTCCGGTCAGCGCCGATTGAATCGCGATCTGCGCTGTTTCCTGGTCGCGAATTTCCCCGACCATGATCTTGTCCGGGTCATGTCGCAGAATCGACCTCAACCCGCGCGCGAACGTCAGCCCCTTCTTCTCATTCACCGGAATCTGCGTAATCCCGCGCACCTGATACTCAACCGGATCCTCAATGGTGATGAACTTATCTTCTTCGCTCTTAATCTCATTAATCGCCGCGTACAAAGTCGTGGTCTTGCCCGATCCGGTCGGCCCGGTGACCAGCACCATGCCATATGGTTCGCGAATATAACGCCGCAATTGCCGCAGCTCTTCGGGCCCAAATCCCACTACGTCCAGCGTCAAATTCCTAAACTTCTCGCTCAGCGTTTCCTTGTCCAGAACGCGCAACACCGCGTCCTCGCCATGCACCGACGGCATGATCGACACGCGGAAATCGATGAACCGCCCCTTGTACCGCACCCGGAAACGTCCGTCCTGCGGCACGCGCCTCTCGGCAATGTCCAGTTCGCTCATTACCTTAATGCGCGACAGAATCGTTGCATGCCATTCCTTGCCCAGCGGCGCCATGGCCAGTTGCAGCACGCCGTCAATCCGGTACTTCACCACCACTTCCGTGTTGCCGGTCTCAATGTGAATATCGCTCGCTCTCCGCTCGAGCGCGGTGAATATCACCGTATCCACCAACCTCACCACTGGACTCACGCCGGTATCGCGCGTGAGCTTCTCCATGGTGATGTTTTCTTCGCTCTCCTCGTCGTTCACCACCTGCAGCGTGAATCCCTCGGTGGCCTGATCCAGCACGCGCTGCGATTGTTCCGTGCGCTTCAGCAAATCGCCAATCTGCGTTGCCGTAGCCACCCGGATCTGCAGCTTTCGCCCGAGCAGCAGCGACAGCTCGTCATTCACCAGCACATGACTTGGATCCGAAACCGCGATCGCCAAGGTATGGTCGTGCGCTTCCAGCGGCACAAAGTTATAGCGGAACATCAATTCGGCGGGGATACTGCGAAATAGCTCAGGATCGATGCGCTGCTCGCGCAGGTCCACAAACGCGCACCGGTAACGGTCCGCCAGCTTTCGGCTCTTTTCCTGCTCGGTCGCCTCGTCGCTTTGCGGCGTGGGCGGTAACGGATTCCGATTTGCCGCGGTCATGTGCCTGATACACTCCCAGTCGTCAATGAGAACATCGGCAAATACAACGCAATCAAAATGAACGCCACTACCACCGCCATAATCACCAAAATAGCCGGCTCCACATACGCCAGCACTGCCGTTAACTTCAAATCCACTTCCTGCTCGTAAAACTCCGCCACGCTCGAAAGCATCGGCGCCAGCGCGCCTGACGCTTCGCCTACTTCAATCATTTCCAGCGCCAGCGGCGGAATCACTTTCGTGCTGTCCAGCGCCGTGTGCAGCGGCACACCTTCGCGCACTAGCCCCGCAGCCTTGCGAACCGAACTCGCAATGAGCGGGCTTCCCATCGCTTCTGAAGCCGTATCCAACGCGCTCACCAGCGGCGTTCCGCCCGATAGCAACGTCGATAGCGTCCGCACAAATTGCGAAATCTGTGACTTCAGCCAAATGTCCCCCATGATCGGGATCTTCGGTTTCAGCCGGTCCATCATCAGCCCGCCCGATTCGCTGCGCAGCCAGAAAAATCCCAGCAGAATCACTGCGGCCAGTCCCGCCACTACAAAGAAAATGTAATTCCGCAGCGGCAGCGACACGGCCAGCACAATCCGCGTCATCGTCGGCAACTGCACATTCAATTGCGAATACAACTCCGCAAACCGCGGCACCGCAAAAGTCACCAGGTACGACAACACTATCGTGACCATCACCACCAAAATCGTTGGGTAAATCAGAATATTCTTCAGCCGGCTGATGAAATTGCTGCTGGTCCGCAAATACTGGATGTACTGATCCAGTACTCCGCTCAAGTTGCCGCTGCGCTCGCCGGCCATCACCGACGTCGTATACACCGGCGGAAAAACTCCCTGGCTGGTCAACGCTTCCGACAATAGCGCTCCATCCCTCACCCGCGCCCGCACTTCACCCAGCACCGGACGCAACCTCGGCGCCGCCGCGCGCTCGGCCAGCAAATCCAGCGCCGACATGATCGGCAGCCCGGCCTTAATTAAAGTGTTGAATTGTTGATTGAAGATTAAGAAATCGTCCCCGCGAATCGTTTTGGTGCCCGACCGCTGAAACCGGCTTAGCGCTCCCAGATGCCGCTTGATCGAGTAAACGTAAAATCCTCGCTCAGCCAGCCGCTGCCGCGCTTCCGCCTCCGAAACAGCCGTTTCCACCTGCTCAAATACCCGGCCGGTCGCATCCGCGAGTTTGCAGACGTATTCAGCCATTTTTTGTTGGTTCAGCAGCCTCTATCTTTGGACGCCACTTCAGGCATTATCGGACCACACGGGGCTGGGAGACGTAAATCCTTTGGCAAGTTCAAATTCTAGCACAATCCAGACACCGCCAGCCGCGCCCCTCGCCCGGCTCGTACCTTCGCGCTAACCCTATATCTATTGTCAACTTGCGTCGGTCCCGCCTCGGGCCCACGGGCTCCAAGCGAGCGTTTCGCCTCTTCGCGGTCTGGCTTTTTTACGGTCTACCCTAGAGATGCCTCCCCGCGCCTTTTCTTTGCCTTGTCTATGGAGTTTAAAGAAGAACCGCGCCTGACTGGTTACGGGCGCGTGAACGGCAACCCAATGCGCGCTAACCGCGCAAAATCGGCCCCCATCAGTTCACTGCGGGTCACCGCAAGCCGTCCACCGTGTACAGCTCATTCAAGGTCCACCCGTATATGTACGCGTAATACTTTCCGTCCGGAGTCACCGAGGCATTCGGGAACACCGCCGCACCCACTGAATCTGAGGGTCCAACGGTCTTCAAAATTTGCCGCCGGCCGCTGGTCAGATCCACCTGGATGATTTGAAGGGATAGAAGATTGGCTGCGGTCGCGACGATTGCCGACCGTCCATCGTGCGTGACGCAGGCCAGAGCGTCATCCAGGTGTATGCCGGGAACGACCCGCCGCGATCCCTGCCCATCTATCGGATACAGCGCCACCACGTCTGAAAATCCGAACACGAATTTCCCGTCCGCGGTAGGCACCGCTCCTTGTACATTCTCGTCGGAAATCACCCTTGCGCTGCCCCCTTCAATCGCCTGGGTATAGATGCGCGGTTTGTGCCCCGGCTCGATCCCCGTGAACACCACCGCCTTGCCATCCGGTAAAAAGCGCGCGTCCACATGATCGATCGAGTCGTGGGTGATCTGCCGCCGTTCTCCGGGACCTAACGGCACCATTAACAACTGACCGGATGACAGAAGCGCCCACTTCATGTCCGGCGAGAAGTCGAGCGGAGATCCCTCTCCCAAATGCACCGGCATGTCGCTATCGAACGACCGCACATACGTGTCGTAATTAAGGCTGCTCCCGGTGCCCTCCTCTTCGAGCAGCACCATTCGTCCATCCGGCGAGATCTGTCGAACCATCGTCCAATCGGCAACTGTCAAATCACGTTCCTGATCCTGGCCGGGGCCCAAGCCGATGGTAACTACACGGGACGTACCGTCACTCAATAGCACCCGCCCATCGCGCGCAATGTCGAAGAGAGTAGGGCTTCCGGGCATACGAGTAATCGCACGCGTATGTCCCGAAAGGTCCACCGCGTTGAGTTGGGGTCGTATGCCTGTTTCCGTACTGGTAAACCACACTTCCGCACCCGAAGCATTCCACGCCAGACCCGAAATTCCCTTTTGCTGCGCGCTCAAATTGCGCTTGCGTCCGGCGGAATCCACGATCGCGATCATGCCGCCATTGTCTTCAGGTTCCGGATGATCAGCGAACGCCACCAAGTCTCCACTTGGGGAGACCCGCACGTTGCTCACGTATCCGCTGGTCTCATACAGAACGTGCCCGATGGGGTACTCGAGACGATACCGCCCGTCCACATAGTGACTGATCGCGATCTGATCATTCGGACCCCAATCCGCGTCCTGCACATCGGTTTGCACCGGCCGAGGACCCGCACCACTCAGTGGAGCGCGCGACAACAATCCCACATCTTCATAGCCGAACCCTAGTGACCGCTGATCTTGTATCAGTAGCATCTCTCCGTTTGGAGAAATTGCCTCTATATCCGTGTTTTTCTGCCCCAAGCGCGTTGGGGCCAAACTTCCCGCCGCGACCGAGAAAAGCTCACTTCTCCCACCTTTCCTCGCCGATCCGTAAACCACCATCTGTTGATTCGGCACAAACCGTGCCGTGTTTATGATTTCACGCGCGAATGTGATCTGCCGGTACTCGGGAACACCGACGCGCCGCGCCCCAAGATGCCCAATCACCAAGCCAACCGCCAATATCGCCGCGGCTGCGACCACCAGACTCGGCACCAGCCATTTTTTCCGCGGTTTCGCCGCCGCCATCGCCGGCAATTGCCCGCTCGAAGTCGACAATGTCGACAGCGACTCCAAATCGAACCCCACATCGCTCGCCGACTGAAACCGCCCCGCAGGCTCCTTCTCCAGGCAATGCCGCACGATCCGGTCGAGTATCGGCGGCACATCATGATTCGCGGTCGTTAAATCCGGCGGATTCTCCTTCAAAATCGCGCTGATGGTGTCCGCAGTCGTGTCACCTTTAAAGGCACGCTCCCCGCTCAGCATCTCGTACAGCACCACCCCAAAGCTGAAGAGATCCGACCGCGCATCGACCGCACCGCCTCTCACCTGCTCCGGCGACATGTATCCGACCGTCCCAACCATCTTGCCTTCGCCGGTCCCCGCGTCCTTGGTTGCCGCCAAGCTCCCCGTTGTTTCCGGTTCGGGCAGAATCAATTTCGCCAGTCCAAAGTCCAGAATCTTTACCCGGCCGTCTCGGGTCACAAAGATGTTTCCCGGTTTCAAGTCCCGGTGAAGAATTCCCCGCTCATGTGCCGCCGCGAGGCCACGCACAACCTGCAGCGCATAGTCGATAGCTCTGCGCACCGGCAGGCGGCCCGCGCGCAGCTTGTCTCCCAAGCTCTCGCCTTCGAGCAGCTCCGAAACGATGTAAGGACACCCGTCCTCGCGCCCGATGTCGTACACCGCCAAAATGTTTGGGTGATTTAGTGCCGCTGTTGCTCGAGCTTCTTTCTCAAAACGCCGCTCTCGATCCGGATCGTCCGAGAGCCCCACCGCCACAATCTTTACCGCAACATCGCGGCCAAGCCTGGGATCGCGCGCGCGGTACACTTCCCCCATTCCGCCCGCGCCCACCAGTCCCACAATTTCGTACGCCCCTAATCTCTTCCCCGCAGTGAGCGTCATGGGCGTGGATTATAGCTTTGGTAAAACTTTGAGGTCTCAGTTTTTCCGTGGGTAAGGGCTTTCCCTATTTCTTCTGAAGAAAAATTTGGGCGCCGCAGGTCGACCTACCGCCCGGCGAGAGATAAGGACGAGAGATAAAAATAGTGAGGGTGGTACCTCTGGGATCAACTCCCTGATTCTGTCTCATTCCGTCACGCCGAATCCCAGATAATTGCCCGCCTTGGCACACAAGGGCCTGCGTGAGCGTCTGTTTTTGCTTTCGTGGTTGCACAAACTCGGGATCAACACTACCTAACCTAATCCGTCTCTGCGCTTTGTTGACTTCGCCCGTCGCTATGATTCCCGTTCCTCCCGTCCCCATTCAGCCTCTCCTTCCTCAACATCGCCAATCCTCCCAACGCGTGCTCCATCGCCGCCCTCTCCTCCGGCATCTCCGACGCGCCCCTCATGAACTCCCGCTGTCTAAGCTCAATCGCCCTATTAGCAGCTTCAATCCGGCTCAACATCCGCAACGAATCAGTCTCTAAAACCGCCGCATCATAGATCGCCTGCCACGGGTACATTGCCTGCCTCCTTTCTTAATAAACCCTCTAACGACTCACTAACGAACAACTAATTACACACCCTTCGACACCGTGTCAAGCCCAAAAAGAACTATTAAGACCCTACTTTCCTGTCGACAAGTATGGATTAATTTTGCTATATTCTCGGTAAGCTATGGCTAAAACGAGGACAGCCCGGCAGGACAAAGAGCAGGCCAAAACTTCACTTCACGGTCAGCAGAGGGAGCGCCTATCGATGGACCAAACCATTCCCGCTAAAATCCAACTCGACAAAATCCCCAATTACGAGCGCGTCGACCTCGATTCGATCCGCCGCGGACGCCGCGGCAAGCATCACGAAATCCTCGAGACCATTCTCAGCGATCTACAAAGTCTTCCTGCAGAATCGGCCATTAAAATTCCCGTCGCCGAATTCGGCAAAGCCGGCGTCAGCCGCCTGCGCTCCGCCATCAATCGCGCCACCCGCTCCCGCGAGATTCCAATCTCCACTCACTTCGACGGCGAATTCTTCTTCATCTGGAAACCCGCCGAGTAGCCCAGCCTTCCCCTCGCTATTGCTCTTGTCTTTGCCTTTGTTTTTGGGTGCCCCACATCCTGTTTCGGGATTTGGCATTCTTGACGTGGATCGTGCAATCCCCGTCTGCCAACGGCTACCTTGCTTTTGTCTTAGAAGTGTCTGCGGGTGTCCACACGGTCGCGTCCAACAGGACGCGCAGGTGAATCGCAAGGTTCACCTCAGAAAATTGGTCTCAGCGTGTGGGATCTAAGGTTCAAACAAATAACTATCAGGCGCGCTTTATGCGCCTCACCTTGCGTCGCGCGCGTGATTTTCCTTAATGGTTTTCGCGCGCATCCTTAAATGCTGCGGGTGCGCACGTCTTCCGCGGACCCACAGCAAAAAAAGTTTCACTTCAATCCCGTCACCGTGTACAACTCCCCCAGTAACTGGTCATACGAATACGCGTAAGACTTCCCATCCGCCGATACAGATCCATTTTGAAATAGGAGAGTCCCCGCCGGATCGGCCGGTCCAATCTTTTTAATGAACTCACGCCGCCCCGTCGTCAGGTCCACCCGAAAAATATCCTGCGACATGAAATCCGTGTTGGTGATCACCGTCACTGACTTCCCATCCGGCGCCACCCCTGCGAGCCAGTCCTGCGGCGTCATTCCCGGAACCTTTCGCGGGCTCCCCTGCCCGTCCACCGGGAACAACTCCACTCCATCTGCCGAAGAGCCGAACACAAACTTGCCGTCCCCCGAAGGAATTCCGCCCTGGAGGCTCTCACTCGATATAACCCGTGGGTTGTTATCGCCCATGGTCTGAACATAGACCTGTTCCTTGTGCCCAGACTCGGCGCCGAAGAATGAGAACGTCCTCTCGTCCGGAAAGAACCAGCCGCACCCGTGCCCGATCGAATCATGGGTCATCTGCTGCGGTTCTCCAGGGCCCAGAGGAATACGAACGAGCTGGCCATCTTGTATCGCCACTACCCACTTCATATCCGGTGAGAAACTGCACCCATGGCCTTCACCGATTCGCACCGGCGCCGCGCTGTCACCCGATCCGGCACCCACTCCACTAGTCGACCGGACGTAAAGATCGTATTTGGGGCTGGAACCGCTTCCCTCTTCCTCCAGCAATACATTTCGTCCATCCGGCGAGATGCCCTGCACCAGCGTCCAATCCGCAACGGTCACATCTTCTTCGCGATTGTCCCCCGGTCCCATTGCCACCGAGATTGCTCGCGCGGTCATGTGACTCAGCAACACCCGTCCATCTCGTGCGATATCCTCCATCAGTAGGCTGCCCGGCCCTCGAGCGACCACCCGTACATGTCCAGCTAGGTCCACTGCCTTGAGTTGGGTCGTCGTGCCGCCCTCCGTCCCGCCAAACCAAACTTCTTTGCCGGAAGGCGCCCATGCTAAGCCCACCAGCACGGCTTGCGGCGCACTCAGCGGCCGCTTCTGTCCCGAGGAAACATCCACTATTGCGACCGCGCCGGCGTTGTTGCCGAATGCAGGGTGGTCCACGAAAGCGATCAAGTCTCCCTTGGGTGAAAATCGCAGATCGCTAATGTATCCAGTCGTCGTCTGATACAGCACGTGGCCGATCGGATATTCCAAGCGATATTGCCGATCCACGTAATGGCTCACTGCGACCTGGTTGTTCGGCCCCCAATCGGCGTCTTGCACGTCGGTCAGCACCGGGCGCGGCCCAGATCCGGTCAGCGGCGCTCGCGCCAATACTCCCACTCGCGCATAAGCGTAGAGCTGCCTCCGTTGCTGAATCAGCAGAAGCTCTCCGGATGGTGAAATCGCCGCAAGCTCCGTTCCCTTCTGATTCATGCTCGTTGACGCCACGCTATCCGGCGTCACTGAGAAAAGTTCCGATACCCCGCCCATTCGCGCCGCGCTGTAAATCACCGTCCGCTGATCTGGTGCGAATCGTGCCGTTAGCGGCGTCTCGCGCGCAAAAGTCAGTTGGTGATATTCCGGCGCCCCCGGCGCTCCCACGCTCTTTCGCCCGGCAACCCACGTGCCCGCCAATGCCGCCGCGCATCCCGCTACCACCACCGGCACCACCCACTTCCTGCCTCGTTTCTCCTCGTGTATCGCCGCCCGCGTCGATGACGACGACAACGTCGACAGCGACTCCAAATCAAACGCCACATCCCGCGCCGATTGAAATCGCGCTGCCGCCTCTTTTTCCAGGCAATGCCGCACAATCCGCTCCAGCATCGGCGGAATCTCCCGGTTGGCAATCGTCAAATCCGGCGGATCTTCCTTCAGAATCGCGCTGATCGTGTCCGCCGTCGTCGCGCCCTTGAACGCCCGCTGCCCGCTGACCATTTCATACAGCACCACTCCAAAGCTGAACAGGTCCGACCGTGCGTCAATCGCTCCGCCCCGCACCTGCTCCGGCGACATGTAACCCACCGTTCCCAGTAACGTTCCCTCACCCGTCACCGCATCGCGTGTCGCCGCAGTTGCCCCGCTGGCGCCCTGCTGCTCAGACAGCACCAGCTTGGCCAAGCCGAAATCCAAAATCTTTGCGCGCCCATCCTTGGTGATAAAAATATTCTCCGGCTTCAAATCGCGATGCAGGATGCCGCTGTCATGCGCCGCGGCCAGCCCTTGCGTCACCTGCAACCCGTAATCGATCGCCCGTCGCAGGGGCAGCTTCCCGCCGCGCAGCTTTTCCCGTAGGCTCTCCCCTTCCAGCAGCTCCGACACGATGTACGCACACCCCTCTTCCTTCCCCACGTCGTACACCGCCAAGATGTTCGGATGATTTAGCGCCGCCGCTGCTCGTGCCTCTTGCTCAAATCGCCGCTCGCGCTCCGCATTTGCGGAAAAACTCGCCGGTAAAATCTTCAGCGCAACATCGCGCCCCAACCGCGGATCGCGTGCCCGATAAACTTCACCCATGCCACCCACGCCGAGCAGCCCGACAATCTCATACGTCCCTAATTTCGCCCCCGCCGCCAGCGCCATAGCGCCGGATTATAAGCATTCTTCCTTGGTTTACTGCTCATAAAATCGGGCAGGCACCCTTGCAATTCACTCACTTCGCCAGCTGATCCGCTAAACTCTGCTCATCCACGATCGCCACGCCCACCGGAGGCTCAAAGTGAAATGTCACTTCCGGTACCTCCACATTCTCCCGCCAATTCCCAAACCGAAATTCCGTGCGAATCGCTCCCGGCTCATCAATCACCAAGCGCGCCAACTGATTCTCCGGCGTCACTTCCAAAAATAGCCGCCGAAACGCCGCTTCCTCCCCATTACTCGGCTTCCGCGGCCAACACTCCAACACACTATCCCCCGCATCCAGCGGCGTTCGCACCGCCGCCTCCGCCGCAACCGACACCGCATCTCCACCAGCATCACCGCCCGCGGTTGCACCGGTGCCCCTCCCCGCGCCCTGCGCCCCCGCAAACTCGATCCTCCCGCACAGCCGCTCCAGATGCGAATTCCCGGTCAGCAACGCCAGCGGCGTCCTCCAGTCCGCGCTCTCCTTCAGCGACGCCTTGCTCGCCGTGTGATCCGCCGGCACGTACAGCCACACGTTCTTCCCATCCACCAAAAACATCTTCTTCCCCGGCGACTCGTAATCCCACCTCATTCGCCCCGGTTTCGAAAAGTACACCGTCCCCGACTCGGCCTGTCCACCCTGCCCTCCCGTCGTGTAGCGCTCGTAAAACGCCGCCTCCAGCGTCCGCGCATGCGAATAACGCGCCTCCAACGCCTTCACCACCGCCGCCGCATCTCCACGCGGCCCAGCAAGCGCGGCAAGTCCGGGCCCCGGCGTTCCCAAAAGCATCAGCAAAACCAAAAATGCACCCATCGCTCGATTCTAACCTCATTCACATAAGGAACCCCGCATCCGCTTCGCCCGGCGCCCTCCCAGCCCATGCGGTATCCTTGAATTGGAGCCTCCGATTCGCTTGCCCAACCCTCGCTCAACCACTCTGGAAGCCGAGCCTCATCCAAACGCTGGCCTGCCTGCCGACGCGCAAGCACACGCGAAAACCCAGCCCGCAGCCCACCTAGACTCCACAATTCCCCCTGATCCCGCCGTGTGCCGCCCCTGCCCATGGCTCGACGCCGGCCTTTTCTTAATCACCTGGATTCCTGCCGCCGCTATGGCCCTCTACCTCAAGTGGTTCACCATGGCCGACCTGGGCGGCTTCGAAAAAGCCCGCCGCGCCGCCGGCTACCTCAGCCTCGGCCTCACCGAGAGCCTCGGCTTCTTCGAGGGGGAAATTTTCGTCGGCCTCTTTCTCATCCCCGCATTTCTCCTACTCGTCAACCGCTACCTGCTACGCATCCGCAAATGGTTCCCCGCCGTCTTCACTTCCCTTTTCACCATCGCCTGGCTCGCCCTCTTCACCATTCAAAACCTGGCTCTTGAAGAAACCGGCCGCTTCATTTCCCTCCGCCTCATGCGCATGGCCGTCGACTTCGGCCTCGCCGAGCCTGACGCCATCCGTTACATCCCGTTTCGCAACATCGCTCTCCTCGCGCTGGCCCTCGCCGCCGTCATCGCCGCCACGATCGTCTGCGCCAGACGCATCGGCCATGCCTACTCGCCCTCTACACTTCACGCCGCCCGCCTCGCCGGCGAATTTTGGATTCTCGCTCTCGTTCTCATCCTCGCCCTTGGCTGGAAAGGCACCGAATTTCGCACTCCCTATCACCAGGACACCTTCCGCCGCGCCTTCGTCTCGCTCTGGCGCGAAAAAGCGGTCGAGACTGGCGAATTCTCCGCCTTCAACCTCGACGAACTCAAGCAGCTTAAGTTTGACGATCTCGACTCGCTCTCCTCCGCCGAATTAATCTCGCGATACCGCCAACTCGCCAACCCTCCCGCCCCCGATGACGATCCCCGCTACTTCGCCAAAGAACAGGGCGATAACGTCCTCTTTTTCATCCTCGAAACCATGCCCGATGAATTTCTTCCCGCGAACGACGACCTCTCTCAATTCCCCAGTCTCCGCCGCCTCCGCGAACACTCCTTCATCGGCGATCGCCATTACGCATCATTTCCCTTCACTCAATACGCCGTCTTCTCACTTTTTACTTCCTGGTATCCCATCGACACCTTCCACATCAATTGGGGCGGCTCCGCAGACCAAATCGCTCCCGGCCTCGTCTCGCATCTCAACGAACTCGGCTACCACTCCGCCACTTTCTCTCCGCTCCCCATCAATACCACCGACGACGTCATTCACACCGCGCTGGGCTTCCAAAATCGCGTCTACCTCAATCCAACCGACTCGCTTCCCCAGGTCACTGCGGATTCCGATTGGGAAGCTCATCGCATCGCCGCTGACCTGGCCACGCTAAATAAACTCAAGTCCGCTATTTCGGACTGGACCAGCTCCAACCAAAAATTCGTCGCCGCGTATCTGCCCCAGCTCGGCCACTTCCCTTACACGCGGCATTGGCAAGATCAGAACTACGAAGAAATCCGGAGTCACGCCCGCGCTATCGTGGCCCGCGATGACGCCTGGCTCGGCGAAATGCTCGATCTGCTCCAGCACCAGGGCCAACTCGACCACACCATCATCGTCGTCCTCGGCGATCATGGACGCCGCAACATTCGCGAAAATCCCAATCTCCGCCGCGGCACCATCGACGAAACCGCCTTTCATGTCCCCCTCTTCATCTACGCCCCGCGCGCCCTCGACCACACCGAACACATCGCCTCGCTCACTTCCCACATCGACATTGCGCCCACGGTCCTCGATCTTCTCGGCGTACAACGTAACCACGACACCGAACAAGGCACCGCCATCTGGAATCCCGGTCTCCGCTCCCGCACCACTTTCTTCTTCGCTCAGCCCCTTCTCGGTGCCGACGGCTACTACTCCCGAAACAAATTTTTCATGGAGCACTACTACTCCGACATGGTCTACGAGAGCCCGACCGCCGTTTTCCAGGATTCCAATTTCGCGATGCGCGGTTCGCCCGTCGATAAGCAGGTCCGCGCCACCCTCCGCGATATCGTCAACCTCCAACCCGCCTGGCAAAAACACTTCGCCATTCCCGCCCCAACGCCGCGGTAGTCCACTTTGCCTCTGTCTCGGTGTTGAGTTGGAAGTGCCCACGGGTGCCCCATGTCGCCTTTGCGGGTGGGTTCACCTTTGCGAACGGTTGCCGGGGTTTGCTCCCCTCGCGCTTTTCGAGAAAACCAGCCAACTGTCATCCCGAATCCGCTCCTTGTGCGCCGCCTGCGGCGCGCAAGAGCGCGTGAGGGATCTGCTCTTCTGAAAGTCCCTCCGCTTCCGCCGCCGCTCCGCCGCTCCCCTGACGCGCCCACAGTGTCGCAGTCACGACGATCATTTCAGCGTCAGATGCAATCTTCTTGCTCCTACTGGATTGTTCGCCGCATTCCAAGCACCACCCCTATATCCACTGAAGAGTTACGCGTCTATAAGCGACTGAGCACAAGAACCTACTCTTCAAAAGGACTCCGCTAAGGCGGACCACGAAAGGTAAAAATGTCTGAATTAAAAGAATTGCTGATTGACAACTTGAAGGATTTGCTTAGCGCCGAGAACCAAATCGTTGGCGCGCTGCCCAAAATGATAGAAGCTGCCGACAACAACAAGCTTGAAGAAGCATTGGAGAAACACCTCACCCAAACCGAAGGCCACGTACAGAGACTTCAGCAGGCGCTCGAAACGCTTGGTGGAGACACAGATTCTGAGCCCTGCCGCGGAATGAAGGGGATTCTCGAAGAAGGGGAAGAAGCCATCGAGAAGGGCGAAGATAAAGACGAGATGATCGCCGATCTTGGTCTTATTGCCGCTGCCCAGAAAGTCGAGCACTACGAAATCACTGCTTACGGTACCGCTAAGTGTTTGGCAAAACAGCTAGGTGAAGTGGAAGTGGCGAAGCTCCTCTCCCGTACTCTGGGTGAAGAGGAAGCTGCGGACTTCATCCTGACCTCGCTGGGTAAGCCATTGCTGGAACAGGTTACCTCGCAGGAATTCGGCAATGGCACCAAGATGCCTTGGGGAGAACCAGGCCGGCCAACTGACCCTAGCTCTTTAGTCGGCGAAAACGGCGGTTCGTCACGCGCATTCGCCGCAACAGCCGGGCAGTCTCGCGCCGGCACCCAATCGCAATCGCACGTCGCCGGGGCCAGCCAGTCTGCATCCGCTAGCGAGCAGCCGCGCCCCAATGCAGCGAAAACCACCTTCGCTGGCAAGGCGTCTTTTGCAAAATCCAATAAAGGCAAGAGGTAAGGGGCCGCTATGTATCATCACATTAAAGAATTGATGTACACCGTTGAAGTGGGCGTTCCCGATCCGGCCTTCGGCAATATGCTACTCGAACAATTTGGCGGTGCGAATGGCGAGCTTGCAGCCGCCATGCAATATTCCGTCCAAGGCATCAATTGCGAGGATCCAGAGCGCAAAGACATGCTCATGGACATAGGCACCGAAGAGCTTAGCCACTTGGAAGTCGTGGGCGCTCTGGCGCGCCTTCACTTGCGGCCTCTAAAGAGCCATCGAAAAGCTGCGGAAGTCGATCCACTGATCGCCATTGCTGGCGGCGGTGGCGTTTCGCTGCACAATTCGATGGGTAATGCTTGGACCGCGGACTATTTGAAGATCACCGGCGAACTCGACGTGGATCTTCGCAGCAACATCGCCGCGGAAGCTCGCGCCAAGATTGTCTACGAGCGCCTGATTCAATTCACTGAGGATGCAGGTTCAATTCGCGCGTTGCAATTCTTGATGACTCGCGAAATCACTCACATGAAGGTTTTCACCGCGGCTCTCGAAAGCCTAGGCAAGCAGCCTTATTCGATCGGCAGCCTTCCTCCCACGCCTGAACTCGTCAATCAATATTTCGACGATTCAACGGGTATCGGCGACTGCGGAGAAAAAAATGCCCGCGGTCCGTGGAATACCGGTGGCGATTGGAAAATCGTTGAAGCCCCGGCTTACCAGAAGCTCGATTCTCAGTACAAGGGCACTCGAAAATCGTCGAACGGGAACGACTCCGTTTCATCCGACAGCGAGAAGTACAGCGTCCTGGAACTTGAGTCGAAGAAGTAAGGTTTTTTGCGCACAAATTGAGCCGCGAGGGTCCTCCTCCATCGCGGCTCAACTATATTTCTTAGGGAGGATGGAAATCCCGAAGGCCATTCTAAGGAGACGCCATGTCCGAGAACCGCAGTGGATCTGAAGATTCTAAAATTCATGAACCAAAGCTCAACTACGATGCGCTGAAGCAGCAGGCGGCCACCAAGGCCGTTGGTATCAAGGACAAAGCCGTTGAACTTGGAAAAGGTGCCTTGAACAAAATGGATGACGCCAGGGAACCTGCTGCCGCCGTCATGAGTCGGCAGCTTCCACCTTGGACGAAAACGCTAGCCGGCTACCCGCAAACCGAACTATTACCAAGGCTGCCCGTGAAACCGCAGACAAGCTGCACGATTCAGCAAATTACGTCCGTCGCCACGATTCCCGAATGATGGCCAGCGACTTGGGCAAATTTGTAAAAGATCATCCGGGCCGGTCAATCGCCGCGGCCGCTGCAGTTGGCTTCCTACTTGGAATGATCTTTCGGCGCGATTGATTGCACCCCCATTCTTAGCTGCCCTACCTTATCCCATCACAATTTCGCCAAATGTGCTGCAAATTCTGCGTATACGCGTGCCATCCAAGGGGCTCGAGTGAAGAATGTAGCCAGTAAGCCTTCTCAGCTGTTCAGAATCTATTCAGAGTATAAGCAGCGCTCTAAGATTCTTTCTCTTGCCAAGAACCAATTCGCGAGCTTCACGGTCCATGAAACAGTTGGCTATTATCAAGGCTCCCGCGAACCATCATTCATTTTGGAGTTTGCCGACGCCAACCCAAGGGCCGTTCTAAATCTCGCCCGCAAAATTAAAAATCTCACCAGGCAAAGATCCGTCCTGATTGTTGAGTTGAGTGGCAGGCGCTACTCGGTCTAATAGACACGCATGAAATCAAGCCCTCGCAAGAAAGCTCACATTCCCCAAATTGCGCCCGCGGGCGGAACCGCCTCACTGGGACCTGCCACCCAGCAAGGCCTCAGCGAAATCGCGCGTTTCCTCAAAGTCTTTGGGCCGGGATTAATTACCGGTGCCTCCGATGACGACCCTTCGGGTATCGGCACATATGCCGTAGCTGGCGCGTCATTTGGTTTCAAAACGCTTTGGATGGCCCTCATCACGTTTCCCATGATGTCCGCCATCCAGTTCATGTGCGCAAAAATCGGTATGGTATCCGGTCGCGGTCTCGCCGGAGTCCTAAAGGCCCACTATCCTCGCTGGCTTCTGTATTTAGCCGTTTTGGCCCTGGTGATCGCCAATTCGATCAATGCTGGAGCCGATATCGGTGCCATTGCAGCTGGCATCAACCTGTTATTCCCCGTCTCCCCCCGAATATTGATCCTTCCCATCGCTTTGTGCGTGATTGCCTTGCCGATCTGGGGTTCATATCGGCTGATTGCCAATGTCTTTAAATGGCTTTCTCTGGCCTTACTGGCCTACGTTTTTTCGGCATTCTTCAGCAAACCCGATGTCTCCGAAATTCTGCGTGGCACCTTCATACCGTTCTTCTCTTGGAACAAGAATTTTCTCGCCCTCGCCGTGGGTATCCTCGGGACGACCATCTCGCCTTACATGTTTTTCTGGCAGTCGAATCAGGAAGTGGAGGAAAAAATATCCGCTGGTCGCCGAACTCTGCTCCAGCGAAAGGGAGCGACCAAAAGGGAACTTAAATACGCTGCCATTGACGTGAATCTTGGAATGCTTCTTTCGAACCTGGTCATGTACTTCATCATTCTTTCGACAGCTGCCACGTTGTTCAAATCGGGCAAAACCGACATTCAAACGGCCGCGCAAGCGGCTGAGGCATTGCGGCCCCTCGCCGGCCGCGCCGCCGAGCTGCTCTTGGCTCTTGGGCTTATCGGTACAGGATTTCTGGCCGTCCCGATTTTGACCGGCTCAAGCGCGTATGCCGTGGCTGAAACGTTTGGCTGGCAGCACGGTCTTGATAAGCGTCCCCGAAGCGCCAAGGCCTTTTACTGGCTGATTGCCGCCTCGACCCTCCTGGGTATGACCATCAACTTCACTCGCATCAATCCACTCAAAGCTCTCTTCGTGACTGCCATCATAAACGGTCTTATTGCACCGCCCTTGTTAGCTCTAATACTCCAGATTTCCAACAATTCGAAGATTATGGGTTCGCGCACAAATAGGCGCCTAATCAACACATTCGGGTGGGTAACTCTGGTTGCAATGTCGCTGGCCGCGCTTGCCCTGATCGTGTCTTGGGTGATGTAACGCCGAGCGGACGATGTAGGGGGAGTCTGTGACTGCGCGAGCTGAAACAGCGACTCACTAAAAGGGCACCCGGTCCCGAAGGCCAACGCGCCCCGCGGGACGGATGCCCAATTAATTCTAGCGAGCCGCTGCGCGGCTCTTTTCGCCAGCCATGTTGGCCTGCCGGTTAATCTCACGAGCGAGCCCGCTTAGTTTCTTGTCAGTTTCTTTTTCTTCTTCGAGAGTTTGCCCTAGAAGCGAAGCTTGTTCTGACTCTCCCAGCGTTTTTGCGAATGCCTGTACTGTGCCATATGCGGCGATCTCGTAGTGTTCAACGCGCTGTGCAGCGCCGATCAACGCCGCATCCATCACTGCGCCCTCGAGATCCTCGTCCATTACTTCTGATCCCTCTTCGACCAGACCTTCCATGGCCGCACATTTCTTACCCTTTGGATTTTCGTGCAGGGCCTTAAATATCTTCTCCAAACGATCCACGTGACCTTTGGTCTGTTTCAGGTGCCGGTGAAGCCCGCCTCCAACTCGGCCGATGAAGCAGCCTCAGCCATCTTTGGCAAAGCCTTTACCAGTTGGTTCTCAGCGTTATACAAGTCCCGCAATTCGTCGACATACAGTTCTCTCAAATCTTTCGTCGGCATTCCATCTCCTGTAAGCCTCAGTCTTGGGCAGGTCTTGTGATTTCTAAGTCCATTTATTAGAGGAAATCTGGATGCAAAGGTTTCACAGCGTGCTGAAACTCTTAGGTGGGGTCGCGCTGGGAACGCAACTAATGCTGCGGCACTTTAGACCGAGACATCGAAAAGCATTTTTTTATCTCTTTCCAGAATACCAAGGCAGGAAACCTTCTTAATTCAACGGCGACAAAACCCCGCACGCCGTCGCGCTGCTCGCCTGCACGCCCGTTAAATCAAACCTCAACACTCCACTGTCCGTCGCGCAGAAACTCCGGTTACCCGTCAATCCTACCGTGTTGGGCACTGCCGTGATCAGGTATGCATTAAATCCCGGCGCCCCGCATCCTTGGCCCGCTGGGCTAACCGCCGCGCCCGTTCCCGCATACGTGAAGGTGTAGCCGCTCTTCGATCCGGCTGCCACCACTTCGTCGATGAGCTGCGCCGTGTCGCACGTCGCGCTCGATCCACCTCCCGAAGGCGGTCCCAGCGCAGCCAGATTCGGCGGATATCCGTTGTTATAGCTCGTCGAATACACCACGGACGCGGTCACGATGGCGCGCAAGTTCGATATGGCTGCAGCCTCGTTGGCCGCCATCCTCGAACGTATCAAATTGGGTATGGCGATTGCCGCGATGATGAGAATAATCGCGATGACGATCAGAAGTTCTATGAGGGAAAAGCCGTTTCGGGATCTGGTGAGGCGGGTCGAGTTGGAGGTACGCCCCTGCAGTCGCATGACCCTTCTCCTGAGCCTGCTGCCATCTCGTGCTCTTTCAACCGCTCCTTCTCGCCTGATCCATTTACCGCACCATCCTGCCGCACTCTCTAAGCTCCCGCTTCCCAATGAACCTCTACTTCTCTTCCCTGCTTCTGCCTTGCCTTACCGCACCTTCCCTGCTCTTACCGTCCTTCTAGCTTCACATCCCGCTTCCCATCCCGCTCTCTATTGCTTTTCACTTTCGCCTTATAAGGTAAGAGGGAGCTTTCGCTCCCTCTTATCCCATGGGCTAGGCTGTGCCGGTTACTGCAGAGGTGCTGAGGTGTTTCCCGCCGCACCAGTGGCGTTGTAACGAATCACGCCAGTCTGGTCCGTATAGAAGTAGCGCTGCCCCGTGGTGCCAGCCGTAATCGGCGCCGCGGTAACAGAGTACGTGTTGTCTCCGGTGCAACCGCCGGTCGGTGCTGCGTTCGGCGTGTCGCCGGTTCCGTCTGCGTAGGTGAAGTTGTATCCGCTCTTCTTGCCGGCCGTCAGAACTTCGTCGAGCAGCAACGCTTCCGAGCACTTGGCAGTGACGTCGCCCGCGGCGGCAGTCCCCAGAGCTGAAAGCGAGGATGGAAACCCGTTCCCGTAGGTCGATGCATAGCTGGTTGCAGAGGTGTTAATGGTTCGCAACGAGCCCACGGCCGACGCTTCATTGGCCGCGATGCGCGCGCGCAACAGGTTCGGAATCGCGATCGCCGCGATGATCAAAATGATCGCCACGACGATCAGCAGTTCGATTAGCGAGAAGCCCTTTTGGTTCTTCTTCATTTTCTCTCCTTAAGATTTGGTGCTTATTAAGTCTGTCTTTTTCGCGCCCTGGCGGGGGAGCTGCCCTGTATATCGCAACTGCCGTGCCAACCTCGGCGCCACTTCGGCCACCTTTTAACTCACTGCATCAACAGCACTTACAGCACACTCAAAAACCGACCCCAATTCCGTCTCACCACTTATCTCAGAACTTGACATTTTTCGTCTGGGTAGTTGTCCCGATCTGACCTGTACTAACTCCGCTCACACCGTGCCCGACAAAACCCCGCAAACTCTTTAGGACCCCTGCGCCCGCACCGTAGGTTGCTTCCCCTGAACCGGCCCTAGGAGCGCCCACAGCGCCTCGGCCTGACTCCCCTACACCCCATGCTTCTTCGCGTAATGTCTGAACGACCTATAGCTCATCTTTAGCAGCTCCGCCGCCCGCACCCTGACTCCCCCCACACACTCCAGCGCGGCCAGCAGATACTCCCTTTCAATGTCCCCAATCTTCGCTTCCAGATCCACGCCCCCATCCGGGATCAAGAGCTCCCGGTGCGGCTGATGCCCATTCTTCCTATGCTCCTGGTAGTAGCGCGTAATCCGCTCTGGCAGCCCCTCCAGCGTGATGCGCTTCCCAACTTCCAGCGCCACCGCCCGCTCGATAGTGTTCTCGAGTTCGCGCACATTTCCCGGCCAGTCGTACGCCTCCAGCCGCTCCATCGCCTTCGGCTCGATCGCCTCAATCTCCTTCGACATCGACTTGCAATATCTCTCCAGAAACGCCCGCGCCAGCAGCGGAATATCCTCCCGGCGCTCCCGCAACGGCGGCAAGTGAATAGGAATCACGCTCAGCCGGTAGTACAAATCCTCCCTGAAACGCCCCTCTGCAATTTCCTGCTCGAAATTTTTGTTCGTCGCCGCGATCACTCGCACATCCACTTTGTCTTCTTCGGTCGACCCCAGCGGCCTCACTTTGCCTTCCTGCAACACGCGATATAGCTTCACCTGCATGGTCAAACTCATATTCCCAATTTCATCCATGAACAGCGTGCCGCCGTCCGACGCCTGAAAAAGTCCACGCCGGTTCTCATTCGCGCCCGTAAACGCGCCCCTCATATATCCAAATAGCTCCGACTCCAACAGCGTCTCCGGAAACGCCCCGCAATTAATCGTGATGAACGGCTTCTTCGTTCGCGCACTGTTCTCGTGAATCGCCCGCGCCACCAGCTCTTTCCCTGTGCCGCTCTCTCCCGTGATCAACACCCGGCTCGACTGCGGCGCGATCGTCTCGATCAAATCGAAAATCTCGCGCATCTTCGGGGCCGCCCCGATGATGTGGTCGAGGCCGGTCAGCCTGCGAATCTCGCGCCGCATCATCCCGTGCTCTTTTTTCAGCGCGATATTCTCGGAAATCTTCTGCACCGCCGCCCGCAACTCATCCACCAGCGAATCGCTCTTGATCACATAGCGGTCCGCCCCAAAATTCACCGCGTCGATCGCTGTCGAAATAGTTGGCACTCCGGTTATCAGCAGAAACACGGACTCGGGCGCGATCTCCCGCGCCATCCTGAGCAGCTCCACCCCGCTCATATCCTTCATGTTGATGTCGGAAATGATGATGTCGAAAATCTGCGCGTGCAGCTTTTGCAGCGCTACATCGCCGCTGGCCGCCACTTCAATGCGGTGCCCGTCTTTGCGAAAAGTAATCTCCAGCAGCTCGCAAATCGAGCGTTCGTCGTCGACGATTAATATCCGTGCCATAAACTTAAACTTGACCCCTAAACCCAAGAAAATCTGTCATCCCGAATCCCGTCTGTTGCGCGCCCAGGGCGCGTAAGAGGCGGTGTGAGGGATCTGCTCTTCTCTAATTCAGCCGGCTCTTCCTTAATTCACCCGGTGCGTCACTTCCACATCCGGCCCCGCCGGAATCTCATCCAACCGGTCGCTCTCGCGGATTCGGCCCTTGCCCCCACTCCCGCTGCCACCGCTACCGCCGTTGCCATCCCCGCTCGGCACCGGCCTCCGGTCCTTCGCGCTACCAGACCGCCGGTCCGACTTGCGCCGCCCTCTTCCCATCCGCGGCAACTCAATTTGAAATTCCGCTCCGCTTCCCAGCGCCGAATTCACATTGATTCGCCCGCCGTGCGCCTGCACGATCTGGTACACAATCGCGAGCCCCAATCCCATCCCATCCGCGAAACTCGACTGAAACGGCTCAAAAATATGCGACGCCTTCTCCGCGTCCATTCCCACGCCCGTATCGCGAATCGAAATGCGCACCCAAACTCGCTCTGCCTCGAGCTTCACGCTCAGCGTCCCGCCCGAAGGCATCGCCCTCAGCGCATTGCTCAACAAATTCCAAAAAACCTGTTTCAGCCGGTCGCGATCCACTCGCGCCGGCACTGCGGTCGCTTGAAAGTCCCGCTCGATCTTGTACTGCTTCCCGAACCCAGTCTGGTGACGCAGCAACGTCAGCGTCTCGTCCAGCAGCTCCACCACGTTCTGCTCGGAAAACGTGTAATTCTGGTCCCGCGAATACTCCAAAAAATCCGTGATGATCTGGTTCAGCCGCTGCGATTCCCTTGTAACGATTCCCACCAGCCGCTGATCGTCCGCTTCCAGCGGAGCAAATCGCGACAACTGCTTCAGCGCCCCAGTCATTGCCGCCAGCGGCTGCCGTATCTCGTGCGCAATCGCCGCCGAAAGCCTTCCTAACGCCGCCATCCGGTCCTGCACGGATATTTCGTGCTCCAGCCGCTTCAGTTCGGTCACATCTTGAAAGTTGTAAACGAACCCGCCGCCCTGGTTCTGCCCCGATCGCAACGTCGAAATCGAAATACTCAGATACCGTGTCTCTCCATCCGGCGTTCGAAACTCAATGTCCTTCCGCAAATTCGTTGGGCTGCCGCTTTCATCCATTTCCACCGGCCAGAATCCCGGAAAAACATTCCCGATATGCTCGCCGCGCAGGTGCATCCCAGGTCCGGTCATCTCGATCGCCGCGCGATTCAGCAGCAAAATCCGCCCGTTTACATCCGTGGTCAGCAATCCTCCGCGCATCGACTGAATGATGTCCTGGTTGAACGCCTGCAAGTCCTTGATCTCTTCAGCCTTCTCCTCAAGCTCAAAGCCTTTGCGCCGCAACGACTGCGCCAGCACGCTTCCCAGGTACGCCACCGCCGAAAACGCAAAAAGATTGATCGACATCCATAACTGCAGATCCCGCACCGACGGAATCGAATTCGTAGTTCGCGGCAGCGCTCCGTAGTACGTCGCGATCAACATCGCGCCCAGCAGCGCAAAGCTTCCCGCCGCCGTCAGCAGCGTCCCTTTCCACGAAAACAGGATCGCCGCCATCAAAATCGCCAACAGGTACAGCGAAGTGAAGTAGCTGTCCTGCGCGCCCGTCACGTACACCACCGCGGTGATGAACACCACGTCGCACGCAATTTGCGCCGGCGGTTGCCACCGCGCTCTTGGCCGGTGCTTCTGCAGGATCAACAACGCAATCGCCACGCCGTACCACAACGTCAAAATCGTCGCGAACCAATGCGCCGGCATTGGCAGATGCGTGAAACCTCTCACCGCCAGCACTAGCGCCACCAGCGAGGTCATCACCAGAAAACGGACGCGGCCCAGCCAGGGGAGCCATTCGCCCGTATTCATGTGTGTTGTGAATTCCATCAGGAATCTTGCGGGTTAGCAGATCGATGCGCCTTGGAATCCCACTTCCGGCATCATCACTCGGCGCATGTCGGCGCGGTGTCCCTCTCGGAACTCCGCGCCGTTTCTCCTGCGCATCGAATCGCTTCCTCACCCCGACAGCTTGGAGATCAACGAGAACAGCGGCAAGTAAAGTGAAACGACGATTCCGCCGACGATCAAGCCCAAAAACATAATCATCACCGGCTCCATCAGCGTCAGCATGTCCTTTACTGCCACGTCCACTTCTTCTTCGTAGAAGTCTGCGATTTTCTGCAGCATGGCATCCATTGCGCCGGTCTGTTCGCCGACCCCGATCATCTGCGTCACCATGCCCGGAAACACGTCGGTCTCCTTAAGCGGATCCACCAGTGAGCGTCCGGCTTCCACGGCCTTTCGCGTCTGGTTAATGGCCTTTTCCATAACCGCATTTCCCGAAGTCCGGGCCGTAATGTCCAGGCCTTCCAGGATGGGCACACCGCTCGAGATCAGCGTTCCAAGCGTTCGCGTGAACCGCGCCACTGCGATCTTTCGCAGCAGCGTTCCCACAATCGGCACCTTCAGGGAAAATTTATCCAGCGCCATTCGACCGCCTTCGGTCTTGTACCACTGGCGCATGCCCACAAACGCGCCCACCACAAACACCACAATCAAAAATCCATAAACGCTGCCCACGAACCGGCTCAACCCGATCACGATTCGCGTTGGCAGCGGCAGGTCCGCGCCCAAGCCGTTGAACAACGTGATGAAAATCGGCACTACCTTCCACAGCAGCAGCGTAATAACTAACACCGCGATGCCGATAACAGCCGTCGGATAAATCATCGCTGACTGCACCGCGCGCTTCAGCTTTACGTTCTTTTCAATGTAGGTGGCGAGGCGCTGCAAAATCGTGTCCAAAATACCGCCCGTCTCGCCCGCGTCCACCATGTTGTAGTACAGCGGATCGAACACCTTGTCGTACTGCTTCAGCGAAGCAGCGAGAGTCGATCCGCCCTCTACGCTGCCGCGCACCCCAGTCAAAATCTTCTGAAAAGTTTTGTTGTCTTGCTGGTTCGCCAGAATTTCCAGGCACTGCACCAGCGGCAAGCCCGCGTCGATCATCACCGAGAACTGCCTCGTGAAAATCGCCAGTTCCTTCGGCTTCACTCCAGCGCCGAAAGTCGGCAACGCGAATTCCTTGCCCTTCTCCGAGACCTTGGAAATGTTGATCTGGTCTCGACGCAGCATCGCCGCGAGCTCGTTCTTGTTGGCCGCGGTGCGCTCGCCTGAGACTGCCGCACCTTGTCGGTTCGTTCCTCGATACGTGTAGACCGGCATGGCTTATCTCCTTATTCCTTTCCTAACGGCGAACCGGTACTTTTCCTGCACCTGGTGCCGGAGAGGTGACGCCGCGATTGATCAAGTCTTGCAACTCGTCGGGATTCGATGAACGGGTCAAAGCCAGGTCCAGCGTGATCAGCTTTTGCTGATACACGTTCGCCAGGCTCTGGTTGAACGTCTGCATTCCGGTCGTGCTCGTCCCGGTCTGCATCGCTGAATAAATCTGGTGGATTTTGTCTTCGCGGATTAGGTTTCGAATGGCCGCCGTTGGAATCAGAATTTCCATTACCATCACCCGCCCGCGTCCGTCCGCTCTCGGAAGCAGTGATTGGCAAAGAATTCCTTCCAGCACCATCGAAAGCTGTGCGCGCACCTGCGGCTGTTGGTGCGCCGGAAAAACGTCCACGATTCGGTTGATCGTCGATACCGCCGAGTTCGTGTGCAACGTCGCGAACGTCAAGTGGCCCGTTTCGGCAATGCGCAGCGCGGATTCGATCGTCTCCAGGTCGCGCATTTCGCCGATCAGCACCACGTCCGGGTCTTCGCGCAACGCTGCACGAAGCGAATTGGCGAACGAATGTGTATCCGAGTGAATTTCCCGCTGGTTCACTAGGCACTTCTTGTGGTTGTGCAGGAATTCGATCGGGTCCTCGATCGTGATCATGTGCTCGTCGCGTTCGGCGTTGATCTTGTCGAGCATCGCCGCCAGCGTGGTCGACTTCCCCGATCCCGTTGGCCCGGTCACCAGCACCAGTCCGCGCGGCTTGTCGCACAGCACCTTCACGATCTGCGGCAGGTTCAGCGCGTCGAATCCCTTGATTTCCCACGGAATCGTCCTGAACACCGCCGCTACCGCTCCGCGCTGGTGGAAAATGTTCCCTCGGAAACGCGCCAAACTTTTCAACCCGAACGAAAAATCCAGCTCCAGGCTCTCTTCCAACCGGTGCTTCTGCGCGTCGGTGAGCACGCTGTATGCGAGCGCCTTGGTATCCGCTGCGGTCAATGGCGGCATGTCCAGCGGCCGCAACTTCCCGTGTACTCGAATCCGCGGCGCGCTGTTGGTCGAAAGATGGAGGTCGCTTCCCCCCATCTCGATCATCTTCTTCAGCAGCTCGCTCAATGTAATCCCGGCCATGTTTCCTCTCCCTACAGGACTGTTTCGCGCAACACTTCTTCCAGCGTGGTTTGCCCCGTATTCACCTTCTGCAAGCCGCTCTTCCGCAGTGTGATCATTCCCATCTGCAGCGCTTTCTTCTTCAGTTCCAGAGCGGAGGCGCCCACTAGAATCAGTTCGCGCAGGTCGTCGTTGATTTCCATCACTTCATACAAGCCGACTCGGCCCTTGTACCCGCTGTTGTTGCACACGCTGCATCCCGTCCCGTGGTACACCTTGATCTTGTTGGCGTCCTCGGTCGAAAAGCCCGCGTCGATCAACGCTTGCGGCGGCACTGGCGCTACTTCCTTGCACTGTGAGCAAATGCGCCGTACCAACCGCTGTGCGCAGATCAGGTTTACCGACGTCGCCACCAGGAACGGTTCAATACCCATGTTCATCAACCGGCTGATCGTCGACGGCGCGTCGTTCGTGTGCAGTGTGGACAAAACAAGGTGGCCCGTGAGCGCGGCTTTCACTGCAATTTCCGCCGTCTCAAAGTCTCGGATTTCGCCGACCAGAATGATGTTCGGGTCTTGCCGCAAGAAAGATCGCAGTGCAGAAGCGAAATTCAGCCCGATCTGCTCCTTCATCTGCACCTGGTTGATTCCCATCAACTGAAATTCAACCGGGTCTTCCGCGGTCATGATGTTTGTATCGGTGGTATTCAGGCGTGCTACCGAGGAATACAGCGTGTTGGTCTTCCCCGATCCTGTCGGCCCCGTGACTAGCACCATCCCGTAAGGCCGCAAAATCGCCTTCTCGAACTTGGCCAATGACTCGGCTTCGAATCCGAGTTTGGTCATGTCCAACCGCAGGTTTTCCTTGTCCAACAACCGCATTACGATCTTTTCGCCAAATAGCGTGGGAACGACCGAAACGCGGAAGTCCAGCTCCTTCTTTTTCCCGTCCTTCGCGAACTTGATCATGATCCGGCCGTCTTGCGGCAGCCGCTTTTCGCTGATATCTAGCTTGCTCATGATCTTCACGCGGCTGGTGATGGCGTCCTTCAGCTTCAAAGGTGGCGTCATCACGTTCTGCAAAATGCCGTCGATGCGGAACCGGACGCGGTACTCCTTCTCGTACGGCTCCACGTGAATATCGCTGGCCCCTCTTTTCACCGCATCGGTGAGAATCAGGTTCACCAGCTTGATGATTGGCGCCTCATCGGCCGCCTTTTCCAGCTCCGCCAGATCCATTTCCGCTTCTTCAGCGGCCAACTCCAGATCTGCTTCGGTGCCGGTCAGGTCCTTCATCACCTTGTCGAGCTCTTCACCGGTTTCGTTTGCGCCGTAGAACTTTCCGATTGCTTCCCCGATCGCCGTTTCCGACGCCACCACCGGCTCCACATTGAAGCCGGTCATGAACTTGATATCGTCCATCGCAAAGACGTTCGTTGGGTCCGTCATCGCAATGGTCAGGGTCGAGCCGACTCGAGAAAGGGGGATAATCTGATATCGGACTGCGGTTTCCTGAGGAACTAACCGGATTACAGATGCATCAACTTCGTAGAACTTCAAGTTTATGGAAGGTACTCCATATTGACGGGACAATACCGCCGTAATGTCCTCATCGCTGACCAGCCCCATTTTGACCAGACATGTCCCAAGCCGACCCCCATTCTTCTTCTGGTATTCCAAGGCCTGCTTCAGCTGATCCGCAGAGATCAAGCTGTCTTTGACCAAAATTTCACCGAGCCGCGACGACATTCCTAGACACCCCCAAATTTCTGGATAGAGGTGAAAAGGCTATCACGTACTAGAACTTACCCAAGCTCTCGCCTACAGTAGTCGTACTGAAGTTGACACTCCCTGTACCTACGACCAGCTGTGGCTTCTTAGCCACACTTGCCCTTGACTTGTCCCCTCGGCCGCGTCTATCTTGAGCCTCAGCAAATTGCTAACTGCCGCTTTTTGTCGAAAATTTCGGCTTTTTCGCGACTTTCGAAGGTCAAAAGCCACCACCTCAATGCGCCACCCATCCACCAACCCCCCACCTACCCTCCCGCGCCCGACGTGCCGGACACACCGCACACGCTCCTACCCCGCCATTTCCCTCGCTCTACTACCAATGTCGCAATTCCTCAACGCGAAACAACTCTGCTTTGGCTCTTTCTTGGGTGCCCCATGGGCCGGGTTTGCCCGTGGGGGGTTACTCGCAATCTACTGGGTCCGCGCCATGTGCACTCGTGCAGTGGCTGTCATTCCGAACCGATCGGCGGTTTGTGCCGAGTGTGAGGAATCTCCTTTCTTTTAACTCTGAAAAACAACCATGTCCTCCAACCCATCTCCCCGAAAGCGCCCCCCCAAATTCTGGATGATCGTCGGCGGTGTCTCTGTCGTCCTCCTCTCCGCCGCCCTCTTCACCCTTGGCTCCCTCCGTGCGCCCATCCACCCCGAGGAAACCTCCTCCTTCATCCTCCTCTTCGCCCTCTCCGCCTTCGCCTTCCTCGCCTTCCTCGTCTTCGGCCTTGTCCTCGCCCGCTCCCTTGTCCGCATGGCCGCCGACCGCGCCGGCGGCGCGCTCGGCTCGCGCTTCCGCACCAAACTCGTCCTCGGCGCCATGGGCATCTCTCTCCTCCCCATGGTCTTCCTCTTCCTCTTCTCCTACTCCCTCATGAACCGCACCCTCAATCTCTGGTTCCCACGCCCTCTCGAAATCGCCAACGACGAGTCACGCAAGCTCATCGACGACATGTCCCGCCAGCTCCACGAACGCCTGACCGACCGCGCCTCCCGCGCCGCGGCCGAATATAAATCCACCGACCTGCAAACCATCCTCACCTCATCCGGCGCCGGAGCCTCCTCCGCACTCGACGCCCTCTGGATCGTCGATCCCAACGGCGCCGTATCCCGCGCCGCCCCCCTCGCCGTCGCCGCGTCGCACCCCCACCTCGCCCACACCATGCCCTCCGGCGCACAGATTTGGGCCACCGACTCCGGCATCTTCATGGCCGCCTCCGCTCCCGTCTCCGATGGCACTCTCTTCGTCGCCCGCCAGCTCCGCCCCGATTTCCTCTCCAACTACACTTCCATCGACGACCACCTCGCCACCTACCAGCAGCAGCGCCAGCACATCCGCATCTACAAAAATCAAATCCTCCTCGCTCTCTTCCTCGTCACCCTCCTCCTCCTCTTCTCCACCACCTGGGTCGCCTTCTTCCTCTCCAAACAAGTTACCGTCCCCATCCAGGCCATGGCCGAAGCCACCGAAGAAGTCGCCCGTGGCAACTTTGCTCACCGCATCACCGCCACGCACGGTGAAGACGAACTCGGCACCCTCATGGAATCCTTCAACGCCATGACCGCCCAGCTCGGCGAAGGCCAGCGCCAAATCAACGAATTCACCCGCAATCTCGAGCAAGCCTTCGAAGACCGCGAGCGCCGCCGCAAGCTCATGGAAACCATCCTCGAAAACATTCCCACCGGCGTCGTTTCGCTCGACGCCGACGGCGAAATCTCCCGTTGCAACTCCGCCGTCGTGGCCATCTTCGGCGACCGCGCCAAGTCCGCGCGCACCCTCGAAGACCTGGTCGGCGAAGAAGCCAGCCGCGTCGTCAACGCGCTGATGCGCCGTTCCCTCCGCATGGGCATTGCCTCGCGCGAAATCGAAGTCGCCGTTCCCGGCCGCCTGATTCGCGCTGCCGTCACTGTCAGTTCCCTCGGCCCGCGCCGCTCCAATCCCGGCTTCGTCATCGTTCTCGACGACCTCACTGAACTTCTCCGCGCCCAAAAAGCCGCCGCCTGGCAGGAAGTCGCTCAGCGCATCGCCCACGAAATCAAAAATCCTCTCACCCCGATCATCCTCTCCGCGGAACGCCTCCAGCGCTATCTCGAGCGCCCTCCCGCCTCCGATAAAGACGCCGGCACGCCCGAACTCAAGCTCCTCATCGCCGAATGCGCCGACCTGATCCACCGCGAAGCTCGCACCCTCGAATCCCTGGTCAGCGAATTCTGGCAATTCGCGCGCTTTCCCGCCGCCCGCCTCGCCCCGTGCAATCTCAACGACACCGTCCTCGAGTCCCTCGCCCTCTTCCGCGACCGCCTCGAAGGCGTCACCGTCCGCACCGAACTCGCCCCCAATCTCCCCGTCATCAAGGCCGACGCCGAACTCCTCCGCCGCGTCCTCGCCAATCTCATCGACAACGCCGCCGAAGCCATGGAAGGCGCCACCGTCCGCGACCTCGCCGTCTCCACCTCCATGTACAAATACGGCGACGCGGTTCAGGTCGAAATCGCCGACACCGGCCACGGAATCTCGCCCGAAGATAAAGAGCGCCTCTTCTTTCCGCACTTTTCCACCAAGGAACGCGGCACCGGCCTCGGCCTTTCCATTTCCAGCCGCATCGTCGCCGAGCACAACGGCACCCTTCGCGTCGAGGACAACAAGCCCGTCGGCGCGCGCTTCATCATCCGCATCCCCATCGCCGAGCCGGCCACCACTGCACCAACAACGGCCGGCACCGCGCCATCCACTACCGCAGCGCAAC
This sequence comes from uncultured Acidobacteriota bacterium, assembly GCA_963757885.1. Classification (GTDB taxonomy): domain Bacteria; phylum Acidobacteriota; class Terriglobia; order Acidiferrales; family UBA7541; genus Palsa-147. The sequence goes on from CAVWSS010000004.1 coordinate 241,354, forward strand.
ATCCTCGCTCCGCACCACCCACCACCGCGCCTACATCGAGCACCACCACCTAGCCATGGCCCCCTCCATCCTCATCGTCGACGACGAACGCGGCATCCGCGAATCCCTCAGCGCCCTTCTCCGCGACGACGGCTATACCGTCGACGCCGTCTCCTCCGGCGAGGAATGCCTAAAAAAAATCGCCCAACATCCCTTCGACCTCATCATGCTCGACGTCTGGCTCCCCAAAATGGACGGCCTCACCGTCCTCCAAAAAATTAACGAGCAAGACGCTCCTCCCATGGTCATCATCATTTCCGGCCACGGAAATATCGAAACCGCCGTCCGCGCCACCAAACTCGGCGCTTTCGACTTCCTCGAAAAGCCGCTCTCCCTCGAAAAAACCGTCCTGGTCATCAAAAACGCCATCGACTACCTCCGCCTCGAATCCGAAAATCGCCGCCTGCGCGCCGAACTCGAAGAGCGCCACCAAATCCTGGGCAATAGCGTCCCGATGAAAGCTCTGCGCCAGCAAATCGCGCTCACCGCGCCCACCACCGGCCGCGTACTGATCTACGGCGAAAGTGGGACCGGCAAAGAACTCGTCGCTCGTGCCCTCCACGCCCAAAGCCCGCGCAACTCCAATCCATTTATCGAAGTGAATTGCGCCGCTATTCCTGAAGAACTCATCGAATCCGAGCTTTTCGGCCATCGCAAAGGCAGCTTTACCGGCGCGAGCGAAGACAAACTCGGCAAATTTCAGAAAGCCGACGGCGGCACGCTCTTCCTCGACGAAATTGGCGACATGTCCATGAAAACCCAGTCCAAAGTTCTGCGCGCTCTCGAAGAACAGCGCGTCGAGCCCCTGGGTTCCAATCAAATGGTGCGCGTGGATGTGCGGGTGATCGCTGCGACCAACAAGAAATTAGAAGAAGAAATAGGCAAAAACGCTTTTCGCGAAGATCTTTTCTACCGCCTCAACGTAATTCCCTTCACCGTCCCCGCGCTTCGGGAGCGCACGCAGGACATTCCCGTCCTCGCCGAGCATTTTTTGAGGGAATTTTGCAGCTCTTACGGCAAGAAACAAAAAGAGCTCGCGCCGGCCACCATGGATGTTTTGCTGCAGTACGCCTGGCCTGGAAATGTGCGCGAGCTGAAAAATCTAATCGAACGCCTGGTCATCATGTGCCCGGTGATTCGCATCGAACCGCATCACCTGCCGCCCGAAGTTTTTCGCGGCGCTTCCAACAGCCCCCAGCAGCCCTACGCCAGCCTTCAGGAAGCTCGCATCGCCTACGAACGCGAATTCGTCCTCCGCAAACTCGAAGAAAATCGCTGGAACATGACCCGCGCCGCCGGCGCTCTCGGCCTCGAACGCTCCCACCTCTACCGCAAAATGAAAGCCCTCGGCATCGCCGCCGCCCAATCCGAACACTCCTGAGCTGATTTTGGGTGCCCCAGGGGCCTCTTGCGCGCCGGGCGGCGCGCCGGTAAATGGACCCCGTGGGGATTTTCACTCCGCTACCAGGTCTCCTTCTACATCCGCTGGTTTGACGGGTGCCCCACTTGGTTTTGCAATTCCTACAAATCCTCTAAATCCTCTTCATCCCCCTCCGCTATCTTGTCCTCCGTCTCCTGCTCCTCACTCTCTTCTTCATCCCCCTCGCCGTCTTCCACCTCATCCTCATCCTGCTCATCATCCAAACTCCCATCCTGCACATCCCCATTTTCACGATGCTTCATCTTCAAATCTTCTGGATCCATCTCGGCCTCCTGCCGTTCTTCCATTCCCTCAAATTGCCTCCGCCAATCCAATTGCCTTATTAAATGCGACCTCTGCCTCCAATTCGGCTCAACCTTCACAAATAATTCCAGAAAAATCTTGATCCCCAGCAGCTTCTCCAACTCCTTCCGCGCCTCCGTTCCAATCTTCTTGATCATCTCGCCGCCCTTGCCGATCAAAATCTGCTTTTGCCCGTCCCGCTCAACATAAATATTCGCGCGTATGCGCACCAGCTTGTCGCTCTCCTCAAAATCTTCCACCAGCACTGCCACCGAATGTGGCACTTCTTCTCGCGTGTAAGCGATGGCCTTCTCGCGAATGTACTCAGCCGCCATAAACCGCTCCGGCTGATCGGTAAAATCGGTAATCGCGAAATACGGTGCGTGCTCTGGCAGATAGGAAATCCAACTATTCAGCAACTGCTCAAGCTGCACTTTCTTCAGTGCCGAAATCGGAAAAATCTCCGCAAACTCATGTTCCCGATGATAAAAATCGATCAACGGCAGCAGCTTCTCCTTGTGAACCCGGTCCACCTTATTCAGCAGCAGGAAAGTCGGCCCGTGAAAACGCCGCACCCATCCCAACGCCTCGCGGTCCTGCGTCCCGAAATCCACTGACGCGTCCACGATCAGCGACAAAATATCCACGCCTTCAATGCCCTGCTTCACTTCGTTCATCATCAACTTGCTCAGCGCGCCCGACCCATGATGCAGCCCCGGCGTATCCACCAGCACTACTTGCGCGCCATTTTCCAAGTCGCCGCGATTCACCATGCCCAGCACGCGATTCCGCGTCGTCTGCGGCTTCGACGACACAATCGACACTTTCTGCCCCACCAGCGCATTCACCAGCGTCGACTTCCCCGCATTCGCCCGCCCTATCAACGCCACAAACCCCGCTTTAAACGCCATGTCCTTGAGTATGCCCCAATCTTTTGCCTTTGCTTTAGGTGTTTCTGCGGGTGCCCCACACGCCGCTGTTGCGCGTGGGCGAGGACACTACGCAACCGCCTCGCTGTTGCCTTTGCCTTAGAAGTGTCCCCGGGTGCCCCATACGCCGGGTTAGCGTGTGGGTGAGAAAACGTCTGAACTCCACCTCGGAGCTATGTTTTGCCGTTGAAGTTTCCTGCGGTTTTGGGTGCTCCATGGGCCGGTTTTGCCCGTGGGGATTTACACTCAAGTTCCGGGGTCTTCGATTACGTGGACCGGTTCCTTTACTGCAAAATCTCCGCGCGCATCCCCTCTCACGCCCTCGCCGTCGCCCCCGACACTCTATTCGCCCTCAACCTCAATACCTTCCTCTGATTCGCTTCCAACACCTCAAATTGCAACCCGCCATAATCAATCTTCTCGCCCATCGCCGGCACATGCCCCGTAACGCTATTCAGCAGTCCCGCCAACGTCGCCGCGTTGCTCTCATGCTGCCCATTAGTGAAATCCACTCCAAAAAGGTCCTGCACCTTATCGAGCGAAAGGCTGCCTCGCAGCACCATCGCGCCCGAAGGCTCCCGCACCACATCCGGCACCGGCACGCGATCTTCCTCGCCAATCTCGCCCAAAATTTCTTCCACCAAATCCTCGATCGTCACCAACCCTGCCATCAACCCATATTCATCGATCACAATCGCCATCTGCTGATTCTTCCGCTGCATTTCCTTCAGCAGCTCAGACCCCAGCTTCGTCTCCGGCACAAATAGCGCTGGCCGGATCAACTCCCGCACCTGCCGCTGCGCCGCCTCGCGGTCCGGCACTTTCAAAATGTCCCGCGCCACCACAATCCCCGCGATGTCATCGATATTCTTCTCCCACACGGGAATTCTCGAAAATTTCGCTTCCACCACCAGTTGCCGCAACTGTTCCAGGCTCGCGCTCGCCTGAATCGCCACCACATCCGCGCGGTTGGTCATCACCTCGCTCACCCGCTTATCGCCAAACTCCACCACCTGCTCGATCAGGCGCGCCTCGTCGTGCTCAATAATTCCCTCTTCAGTAGCCGCATCCACAATGTCCCCAATTTCCTGCTGCTGCGGCTCGGGAAACTCCTCTTCGCTCTCTTCGGTAATATTTAAAAACGAAACCGCCAGCTCCAGAATCGCTTGCAGCGGCCAAACGATCCACAAAAGCAGGCGTATACCCGGCACCAGTGGCCGCGACCATCGTCCCGGCGCCTTCACCACTAGCAGCGACGGAACGAACTGCATCGCGAAAACCACTTCGATCCCCAGCAGGGCCACCATTTCAACCACCGTCTCCCAAACACCGGGAACGAAATAGAGAATCCCGCGCGTAGTCTCCACCGCCACCAGCACCAGCCAAAAACGCGCCAGCATGGTGAACGCGACCGCGCCCCGCCGCCGCTCAATGTGCAGCCGCGGTTCAATCGCGGTCTCAAATTCGTCGAGGTGTTTGCGGATCCGTGGAGTCACAGCCCGGCCCAGATCGCGATAAACCCGGTCAAAATACGAAACGACCGCCAGCCCGGCGACTAGAAGGCATACTCCAACGATGTAAACGGAAAGCAACATGAGCTATTTGAGTCCGAGCCGTTTGCGCAGCTTCCGTTCTCTGCGCTCCATCTGCCCGGTGTCGGTTTCGTGATCGTAGCCGAGCAAATGCAGTATCCCGTGCAATATCAAAATCCGCAATTCGGCTGCCAGTGGGCGGTTCGAGCTTCGTGCATTCCGCTGCGCCACTGCGGGACAAATCGCAATGTCGCCCAAATAAGCCTCTTCCGCCCCTCCCGAACCCCCATCCCGCCCAAAAGTTGCCTTTGCCTTTGCTTTAGAAGTGTCCGCGGGCGCCCCGTACGGGTCCTGGCGCGCCGCGAAGGCGCGCCGGTCAGGACGCGTGTGGGGCCTTTGCGAGCGGCTAGCAACCACTCGTCCCAAAAACCTCGGTGTCATTCCGAACCGATCGGCGGCTTGTGCCGAGCGTGAGGAATCTCTCTGCTTTTGAATTTGGTTTTGCTTTTGGCGTTTCCCCGGGTACCCCATCCGCCGGTTTGGCGGGTGGGTGAGGAAACTTCCATTTCCACCGCGAAGCGATGTTGTTCTTCCCTTAGAAGTCTCACCCACCGGAAACGACAACACATCCGTCGCCTTCGCTTTTCCCCGGTACATCCGGTTCCACCGCGCAATCCTCTGCCCCGGCACCAAACACACCGTCACCGCGCCCTCAGGAATCCGCAACATCTCCTGCACCTCTCCCAAAAAGCGCCGCAATTCCCCCTCAGACACCCGTACACGCTGCTGGGAATTGATAATCATGCTGTGTGGGTTAGTTGCGCGCATGGTCGGCCTGTCGGCCGTTTGAGGCCTATGAAACTCGGTGTTGACCTTCGCGGGAACGGCCCACTGCTCGAGGTTGCGACCCGCGGGACCCCTGTGCGCCGCCTTGGCCTTGTTGAGAAGACCCGTGCTCGTCATATGCTTTGATGATTCGCTGCACCAGCGTATGACGCACCACGTCCCGCTCATCAAAGTAAACCATCGCGATTCCTTCAATCTTGCCCACAATATCGATCGCTTCCACCAGTCCCGAACGCCGTTCCGGCGGCAAATCGATCTGCGTAATGTCGCCAGTAATTACGGCCTTGGAATTGAACCCCAGCCGCGTCAAAAACATCTTCATCTGCTCGCTGGTGGTGTTCTGTGCCTCGTCCAAAATCACAAACGAATCGTTCAGCGTCCGCCCGCGCATAAACGCCAGCGGGGCCACTTCAATCACTCCACTCTCCAGGAAACGGCCCAGCCGGTCGGCGTCCAGCAAATCATGCAGCGCGTCGTATAGCGGCCGCATATACGGATCCACCTTCTCCTGCAGCGTTCCCGGCAAAAATCCCAGCCGCTCGCCCGACTCCACCGCCGGCCGCGCCAGAATGATCCGGTTCACCTGTTTCGAAAGCAGCGCCGAAACCGCCATGGCCACACCCAGGTACGTCTTGCCCGTCCCCGCCGGCCCAATCGCAAAAACCATGTCGAATTCTGCCAGCGCCTCCAAATACCGCCGCTGATTCGGCCCTTTCGGCGTAACCGTCTTGCTGCTCGACGTCCGCTTCCCCTTCACGGGCATAAACGCCCCCCGCAAAGGCGCATCCGGTTCCCTGCTCGCGATTTTTAGCAACGATTTCACCTCGTCGCTCGCCAACTCATTGCCCTCGCGCACTAACGCGTTGTACTGATCCACCACCCGCGCCGCCTGCTGTACCTGTTGCGCCGGGCCGTCGATCTCCAGGCTGCCATCCCGCAGGTATGTCGTTACCCCAAGCTCGGCTTCAAACAGCTTCAGATTTTCGTCCAGGACCCCGACAAATTGAGAAGGGTCCCCTAGCAGTCTTAGCGTCTGTTTCATTTCAGATTGAACTCGGAGTTTTACTGCCAAAGCGCGGGAAAACCATCAATTTAGCGTAGCGCACCCGCCCAACAGGGTCAAGGTGACGCCCCTAAATTCCACGTTAACAGATATTTACATTATCGCAGTAGGTTTGCTTTTGCCTTAGAAGTGTCCCCGGGTGCCCCATCCGCCGGTTTGGCGGGATGGGTGAGGAAACCTCCAATCCTACCCTCCACCGCCTAGTCCTGTCTTTGCTTTGGCTTCAGAAGTTTCTGCGGGACTCCAAACCAACCCGGCGACGCCTTTTGCCGCCGTTAATCCACCCTCAACCTCGCAGGTGTCATTCCGAACCGCGACGGCGTCCCTTGCCGGCGGTGAGGAATCTGTTTTCTGAAAATCCCACCTCTAATCTCAGGGCTTGGAAGGCGTGTCGCTAGGCTCTGCCCCCGGCGCCGGAGCGAGAGGTTTCTCAATTCGGGCCAGCAAATGGAACTGACGATCTTTGAACTCGTAATAACTTATCGAGCATGGCTCGTAGACTGTCTCTTTTGGTGTTACGTGCTCTGGACATCCATCAGCGATAAACAACGAGCTATCCAAACGATACTCTACGCCGCCGTAACTCACAGAAGGGAGGTCAAGGTCCTCAAACGGCGCTGAATAATAAAGCGTGCCAGAAATCGCATCGACGACAACAAACGATTGACACCCTGAGCCACACCCCCATTCCGCAATCGTGTAGTGACCTGCGAAATTTGGGCCTTTCCTAGCAGCCTCGCGGACTTTGGTGTAAAAGCCGAAGTGCTTTGGAAAGACGGGCGAAGCCGGTCGCCCGTGATAAATCTCGTGAACCGGGAAATCCTCAAATTGAAACGCCGGCCTCTTTGCCTGGAGTAAAGGAACCCCTGGAAGTGAATGACCGGCGACGACGAGCCAGGCCAGGATCAGGTACCCACCAAACCTGAAAGCCTTCATAGCAATTTGGCTAATGGCGTTTTGGCCTCTTGAATCGCCCTACCTTGCCGGACCCGGAAACTCCACCTTAGGCACCTGCTTTGCGCCCTCCGACGCCGCAAAATACGCGTCGTTTCGCTTAAATCCCGCCATCCCCGCCACAATGTTGTTCGGGAATTGCCCTATGTATGTGTTGTAATCCTGAATCGCGTCGTCATAGCGCTTCCGCTCCACCGCGATCCGGTTCTCCGTTCCCGCCAACTCATCCTGCAATTTCAAAAAATTCTCATTCGACTTAAGCTGCGGATAATTCTCCACAATCACCAGCAAACGGCCCAACGCCCCATCCAGCTGCCCATTCGCAGCAATCTTATCCTTCGGCGTCTGCGCCCCCATCAACGCCGCTCGCGCATCCGCGATGTCCTTGTACACCGTCTGCTCCTGCGCCGCGTACCCCTTCACCGTCTCCACCAGGTTGGGAATCAGGTCGGCCCGCCGCTGCAGTACGTTATCCACCTGCGCCCAATCCGACCGCACCGCCTCATTCTTGCGCACCATCTCATTGCGCCGGCTCGCGTACGTGCCCCCAAAAATCAGCGCGATCAGCACCAGCACGACAATCACAATTACGATCTTCTTCATGCTGCCTCCGCTTTCGACGCGACGTAAGGTATCACACAGACCTCATCCGCCAGATAGAGCTCACTCGCCCTGGAAATTCCGCCCTTAGAAATTCCGCCCTCGAAATTCGGCCCCCTAGAAGTTTGGCCTTCGATCATCACTCTCAAACCGCCTGTCAATCTCCGCCGTAAAAAGCTCAGCCATCTCCAAATAGCCGTGCAAACTCTGCTCAACGTCAATCTTATTCGTCCCGCCCGGGTCCTTTTTCAGCTTCAAAATCGCATGAAAAGCGCCCGGATCGGCCGACACCAGCGCGGCCGCTCGATCCACCACCTGCGCGCTGCTCTCGATCCGCACTCCATCGATTTCCATCAGCCCATGCCGGAAAAGCGCCACAAACGACGCCACCGACGCCACCATCAACTCCAGCCGCGCCCGCTCCTTCTTCGGCGCGGTAACAATGTGCTGCCGCAGCCGCAAGCAATTCAGCCGCAGTTCCCGCTCCACCTGCCGCCGGTGCCATCGCGTCGGCACCTCAAGGTTCTCGAAAATGTCCGGGCCGTAGAGCACCCGCCGCTTCTCGCGAATATCCAGCAGCTCGATCGCAAACACATCCGCGGAATGGTTCAGCCCCTGCAACGTGAAAACCAGCGGCGCCGGATTCCCCTTCTGCACCCAACCCTTTACCGCTTCGTGAATCGTTTCCAGGCTGCTCAGTCCGGCATCGCCCACCACGCACAGCAGATTCACGTCTGAGTGCGGCTCGGAAAATTCTCCCGTCACCGCCGACCCAAACAGCACCACCGATTTTAGGTTGGCCTGCAGCGCTTGCTGCAGCCGCTTAACCAACTCTTCCAGTTTCGCTTCCATCTCGCCCCGCATCCCGGAGAATTTGGGTGCCCCATGGGCCGCCTTTGCCCGTGGGGACTTTCACCCGTTCACCTCGGCCCTAATTCACGCCGCTCGATCTAAGTGCAGTTACCAACTGCCCGACGCCCCTCCGCCTCCGAACGACCCGCCTCCGAACCCGCCAAATCCCCCTCCCCCTCCTCCAAATCCTCCCCCGCCTCCCCACCCTCCTCCGCTCATCCCACCCCCTCCATACCCTCGCCCTCCTCCGCCCATAAACATCCACGGAAGCCACCAACACCCCGACCCCCCTCCCCTCCTCCCAAACATCGCGCGAATAAAAAACACCGCCACGATGATCCAGAAGATGAGCGGGATCCACGAAAAATTTTGGGTAATCCGCGGGGGTGTGGGAGGCACAGCAGGAAGATTTGAAATGCTGGTAAGAGTGACGCCGCGATCGGACGCGATTGTTCGCGCAACGCGGCTCGTCATCAACAGCACAGCGCCGTCGTAATTGCTGGCTCGCAGCAGCGGAATTGCTTCACGCCCGAAGCCGCCGACCTTGCCATCCGGCAAGATGCTTTCGAGCCCGTAGCCTACTTCGAAGCGGTATTGGTGCTCGCTCGGCGCAAGCAGGATCAAAATGCCGCGGCTTTTGCCCTTCGGGCCAACGCCCCACTTGGTCGCCAGGTCGAGCGAAAAATCCTCAAGCGGCCGCCCCTCAAGTGATTTCACCGTTACGACGGCGATTTGCGCCCCTGCCTTCTGGTCGACTTCGCCGCATATGTCGGTCAGTTTTTCGCGCGTTTGAGAATTCAATACGCCGGCGAAATCATCTACATAGCCAGTCGGGTTGAGGTTTTTCTGTGCTGCAGCGGAAAGGGAAAATGCGCAAAGAAGGGCAACCAGGCAGACCAGCTGTCGCGGCCGTACCATCGCGGTAAGCATAACAAAGTCCAGCCGTAAACGCGGGAAATGCGAGCGCAGAAGGATGGCTCAACGGCCCAAAGCGACCCTTATCGCAACGAGCAAAATTGACAACCCGCCGTGCTTCCGGTACTTTTTTACTTCAACTTTTCAACGAGGAGTAGTGAATGCCGCAAGGAACACCCGTAAAGCACCACAAGAAGAGCAAATCCGTCCTGAAGAATATGCGCCAGACCGTGACGCGTGCCGCCACCAATCGCATCAATCGCACGCGAGTGCGTGGCGCGATTCGCAAATTCCGCGCATCGCTGGCGACTGGCGACGTTGCCGCCACCGAAAAATTGGTCGGAGCCACGTTCTCCGAAGTCGATCGCGCCATTCGCCGCCGCGTTCTCTCCGAAAACACAGCGAACCGCTACAAATCGCGCCTCTCACTGGCCCTAAACGCCCTCCGCGCCCAAAAGAAGAGCTAAGCCACCAATTTCGCTTTCTGCGCGCCCTTGGGTGCCCCACATGGCGGTTTTCCATGTGGGGATTTTCACTCGATCTTGGCTCTGCTTCCCCTCTTGCTTCAGCAGTTCCGCGCGTATCCACACTTCTCACTTTTCGCCTGCGTGTCATCCCGAGTGAGGGATCTGCTATTTCTTTTGGTTTCGCTTTTGACTTAGGTGTGTCTGCGGGGTGCCCCATACGCAGGGTTCAGCGTGTGGGCGAGGAAACCTTTAATTCCATCTCTGTTGGTGTTGCCTTTGCCTCAGAAGTTTCTGCGGTTTTGGGTGCCCCATGGGCCTCTTGCGCGCCGGGCGGCGCGCCGGTAAATGGACCCCGTGGGGATTTACACTCGAGCTCCGGAGTCCTCTACTAGATAGGCGTTTTTGCTTGGTTTGAGAAAATTCCCGCGCGTGCCTGCACTTCTCACTCTTCGCCAATCGCCCTGCGTGTAATCCCGAGTGCCGCGCAGCGGCCGAGGGATCTGCAGTTGCCTTTGCTTTTGCCTTAGGTGTTTCTGCGGGTGCTCCACACGCGGTTGCGTGCCGGACGGCGCGCTGATAAATGGGCCGCGTGGGCGAGGAAACTGCGCAATTGCCTCGTTGTCGATGTTGCTTTTGAAGTGTCCCCGGGTGCCCCACCTGCCGCCCGCACCTGTTAGGGTGCAACATAAGAATGGGCCGGGTGGGGTCTTCAGTTTTGCAGTTGCCTTTGCTTCAGAAGTTTCTGCGGTCTTTCGATACGGCCCCTTACCGTTGCCCTCCCACACTCACCGCCCCCATATCCTTCGACCGCAGCTCCTCAAACAACCAATCCGGATGATCGAACAGCCTCGCCAACGCCACTTCCATCACCGCGCGCGGATTCGCCACTCCCGATTTGAATCGCGTATCAGCCTCATAGAGCGCTACAAGCCCCTGCTTAATCTGCTGCAGCCGCATCGCCTGCGAAGTACTGCTTCGCGCCCCCGGCCCAATACTCTCGATCATTTTGCGCAGCCGGAACGCCAGCGCGCCAACCATCATCGGAAGCTGCTCGCCATCGCGAATCAAATTATCCAGCAGCGCCAGCGCTTCCCTGCGATTCCCCGTAATCAGCATGTCGATCAACTGCCACACCGTACTCGTCCGCGCCGACACCACCAAATCATTCACGTCCTGCTTGCTGATCCTCTTCTGCCCCTGCTTATACAGCGACAGCTTTTCAATTTCCGTCCGAATCGCATCCGGCCTCGAATTCACTGCCGTGACCAGCGCGCTCGCCGCGTCCTGATCGAGCGTGAATCCCCGGCTTTGCGCCTGTGCGTTAGCCACCATCATCGCCCCGCGCTCATCCACTTCCAGAATCACATAGAGCGCGTGATCGCGCAAAATCTTGCACAGCCTCTGCCGCTTATCGAGCTTCGCCGCTTGCAGAATCAAAATCGTGAATGGCGCGGGGCTCTTCAAATAGCGTTCCAGCAGTTCAACCGCCGCCTCGCGTTTCTCCTCGCCAAGGCTTTCAATCTCTTCCACGTCATCGACAATCAGGATCTGGTGCGGTGAAAGCATCGGAAAAGTCTGCGCCCGCTCGAAGGCCTCCGCCCAATCGCGCGGTGAAAAACGCGCCACCGCCCATGCGCGCGACGCCTCCGGCACATATTTCTCCATGAGCGGATCAATGCACACACTCCGCATATAGGAATCCAAGCCGTCCAGCAGCACCACCGCGGGAGGCTTATCCGCCTTTAACTTATGAAGAAAACCTTCAACATTAACTTCGGGCATCTCGGCTAAAAACCTTCCAGAACATTCGCCACAACGCGCCCTGCAAAATCATGCGCCATGCGCTGTAAAGCCGGGCTTTCCTCTTGAAAGAAGCTCTTAATATCCCCGGAAATCTGATACTCGTCGCGAAAAACCATATCGTTATTCTGGTAAATCACCTTGTTTTCCGCGCGCTCGGTGAGAATCACCTTAGCATGAATGGTCACCAGCATCGTGGTGACCTGCCCAGTGGTCGCGTCGAACAGAATCGGGCTCGTCTCAATCGATGTAACCTCCCCTTTCAAAATCCCATCGGCGTCCGCTTCGTTCTGTACGATTTTGTAGGAGGTCCGTGCTAGAAATTCCTGAATCAAGGCCTGCGTGAATCGCTGCTCGACGCGGTATTCGCTGGTTTTATTGACCAACGCGGGAATGGCGATGGTCTTCCAGGTGGCGGGAAGTTTCGAATCGCGGCCTACGACGTGGTATCCGCAGCCGCCCAGCAAAATTGCGACGGCCAAGCATGAAACAACCAGCAAGGCCCCAGTCCGCTTACGCCCCAATCCCAACACCCACGCCATTTCAGGCCGGTACCGCAAGAAGCTCTTCCGCGATCCGCACCGCATTGCTCGCCGGAAGCCTGAGGTTATCAGCCACTCCCCACAACCAGTAGCCTTGCGAACCATCCGAATCGCGTTGCAAACGGTCAAATTGAATCTCACTCAAACCGGCCGCGCTCACGTTGTCCGGAGGCGGCTCATCCGCGCCCCGCACCCTCGCGCCAAGCACCGCGAGTGACTTCTCCAGCCCATCCGCGGTCGGCGGAGCTTCAAACTCCGCATAAAGCGAAAAGGCGTAGCCGTAAAATACAGATGCCTGCACCAGTTGAATGGCTGGCAAGTTCGCTCGCCCCGCAAAATAATTCGTCAGCTGCTCGCGAATACGATTACGCATATCAACCAGGCTCGGCTCCCGCGCTTCTCCGTAGCTCGGCAATAAATTGAACGCCACCTGCGCGTCGAAAACCTTTTTCTCCACGGTGCGGAACGAAAGCAAATCGGTCGTCTGTCCCTCGAGCTCGGTCACTCCCGCCGCTCCCGCCTCCGAAACCGGGGGAAATAGCAATAAAGCCAGCCGAGTCGGACTGAATTTCTTCAAGCCGGCCACAATCGTCGCAGCCACAATCACCGCCGGACCGGGCGAAGAATAAACCTGCTTGCCATTGGTTCTTGCGTCGGCCGGCGGAGGCGGCAGCACCGCATCGAGCGCCGGTATCCACACGAAAGGCGCAGCTTGCGATGGCAATCCACCGCTCAGATCAATCACCGTGGCGCCTTCATTCACCGCCGCTTCGTAATGCTTTTTGGTCACCGCTGCCGAAGCCGCGAAAAATGCAAAACGCACATCTTCAAAACTATCGTCCTCCAGCGGATGAATGAACGTCGCGGCCCCCGCCGCTTCGGTAACCGTTCCGGCCACCGCGGGATCGTCAAGCAACACGACATCGTCTGCGGGAAAGTTTCGATCTTCGACCAGCTGAATGAGTTCCTTGCCCAGAAGGGTAGATGCGCCGACGATCGCGACCTTCTGAGCCGTCCGTTTTGTGGGCGTGGGGGTCACGATTTAGCTGTCGCTTTTTCGCTGCTACTTGCAGCCCTCGAAGGGCTTTGAAACGGGTTCAAGCGTGGTGTGAAACAAGTCTGTGCCGGACCATTCTGCCGATCTCCAACACGATCCCGTGCAACACGTATACTGACGCCAGTAGAAGTAAGCTCACCCGCGAATAAAAGACGATCAAACCTAAAGCCAGGGCAATCAGCACCAAAGCGCGTGACGAACGCCGCCGGTCCCACCTAATATTCTTGGCGCTGTAATGCCTCACCGTGCTCGACATCAACACCGCCAGACCCAGCAGCAGCACCAGCCACAGGAAGGAATAACGCAAGCTCTGAACTGGCGTCGAAATCGCGTGTACTACCGCGGCAATCATTCCGGCCGCCGCCGGGGTAGGCATGCCCACGAAGTAGCCCGATCCGCCGGGTGCCATGCCGTGGATATTGAAACGCGCCAGCCGCCACGCGCAGCAAACCACGAAAATCGAGCTGATCCACCAGCCGAGTTGCTGATAAATGTGCGCCGCACTGCCCAACTGATCCACCGATACGCTGCGAACTCCCCACGCATAAGCTAGAAACGCGGGCGCAATGCCAAAGCTCACCACGTCGGCCAGCGAATCGAATTCTTTGCCAAACTCGCTGTGCACACCCATCGCTCTCGCCAGCCGGCCGTCCAGCGAATCGAAAAGAATCGCGCATCCAATGGCGATCGCCGCATTGTCCAAATCGGCGCGCGTGCCGTCGAGGGTCGCCAGAATCGCGTAATAGCCAAATAGGAGATTTGCAACCGTGAGGATGCCGGGAAGCAGGTAGGCCCCGCGGCGAGCGGGACGCCGGGAACGCCCCTGTTTTTCAGGACCGCGGTACGAATCTATGCTGCGGAGTTCCATTTTGCGAGAATGCTCGAACCGCCGGCGACTTTCTCACCTCGGCGGACCAGAATTTCCGACCCCGCGGGAAGCCATATATCGACGCGCGATCCGAAGCGAATCATTCCAATCCGCTCCCCACGCGCTACAGTTTGGCCGGGCTGCTTCCAGCATATCACGCGACGGGCGATGGCCCCGGCTATCTGTTTGAACACGATTTCACCGTGGCCCGTATCCACCGTAATCACGTTCCGCTCGTTCTTTTGCGAAGCGTCTTTGCGATACGCCGCATAAAACTTCCCCGGCTGATAGTCCACTTTTGCGATCCGCCCGGCCACCGGAGTTCGATTCACATGCACATCAAAGACGGAAAGAAAGATGCTAATGCGCTGCCCAGGCCGGCCGTCGTTCGCCTCGTCGACAATCTCTACCACATGCCCATCCGCTGGCGATACCACCGCCCCCGGATCGCTGGATATCTCTCGTTCTGGGTCGCGAAAGAAATACAAAACAAAGAGGCCCAGCACCACAAGAATCGTCCCCAGCGTGATTAAACCGATTCTCGCTCCAGCCCAGAAGCTCGCTAGAAAAAGCATTCCCAGCCCTACAAGAAAAGGGGGAATAGCAAATTTCCATCCGTCTTTTACCATTGAAGGTCTAATCTCTCACAGAAATACGAGCTGCTGAAATACAAGCGTCATCTAGCGACAACAAGACTGAGCGTCTGAGAATGAGCGCCTGTTCGACGCTCTTAGTGGTGGGTCGGCTCGGAAATATACCGGGCCACAAGCTGCTCCATGCGGTCCTTCACACGAAGCTTTAGCTTTTTTAATTCAATTTCCTGGGTGAGATCTTCGGAATTGCGGTAGTTCTGATTTATGAGCTGCTCAAGCTGGGCTTCGTAGCGGGAGTGTTCTGCGGCCAGCTTCCTGAATTCTAGATCGCTCGACCAGAGCGTCCCGCGAATGTCTCGAGCACTGAAGGGCATTCGGTCCCCTCCTGCCTATTTATCTATAGACCGCTTTCACCGGAAAGTAACACAACCGAAACCCGGGGCCAATAGGAAGATGCGGAAAAATTAACGTCCCCGTTTCCCTATTCCCAGCTATTCGATGCGCCAAGGTCGGTCGCCAGGGTCAAGGCATCCTCGTTTGGCGAATGATAGTAGCCCACCCTGCGGCCTACGACTCGGAATCCGTGCCGCCGGTAGAGGCTCAACGCCGCATCGTTCGTCATCCTTACCTCTAAAAATGTGCGCAATGCGCGTTCTCGAATGGCGTGTTCCATGGCCGTTTGCAGGAGCTTGGTGCCAATTCCTTTTCGCCGCTCATCCCGTGCTACTGCCAAATTCAAAATCTCAACTTCGTGATGGATCCGGCGAATCACGATGAAACCGCCGATGGCATCGTCGTGCGCCGCCACCCATCCCTCCATCGCGCCCTGCAACACATCCTGATAATCGCGCCGGCTCCAATGCGCCAGCTCCTGGCATTCCTGCTCGAGCGCCAGCACCGAGTCGATGTCCCCAGCCTCAAAAGAACGAATGGTTATGGTGCTTTCCATAGCAGCTCTGCGTCCGAGCTTCGAACGTAATTGGCGTCCAGCTCAAGAGCGCTGGTCGCCAGCCCTCTCAATGCGCGCCTCTCGCCCAGCTTTGCCGCCGCTGGCGCCAGCATCGCCGACGTACTCAGCATCATGGCGTCTGTTAAACCTGAAATCTCCGCTTCGATCAGCCCCGGCGACGGCGTAATAAACGTCAGCGGTACACCCCCCACCCTCTCCCTCGCCCCCCTCACAAATTCCCCCGCCCCCATCACACTCTGCGGCATCACCTCCCGCATATCGCCTGTACCCCGCATATCCTGTGTGCCCCGCGTATCGTGTGTATCCCGCACATCGTGCGTATCCCGCTTATCGCCTGTATCCCGCATCTCGTGTATATCCGCCGCCGCATACACCGCCCCAAACACCTGCCCCCTCCGCGCATCCAACAACGCCGCCACATACCTCCCCCGCGCCACCCCCTCCCACGCCAACGCCTCCAGCGCACTTATCCCCACTACCGGCTTCCCGTGCGCCTCCGCCAACGCTTTCGCAGTTGCTATACCAACTCGCAGACCGGTGAAAGACCCCGGGCCAGTCACCACCACAAACAACGCAAAATCGGCAAGCTGTAGTTCCAGTTCCGATAGAAGAAACTCGAGCTGGCGAAAAAAGCGGGAGGAATAAGTCTCAACAACTGTGGTGGATACGGTACCCAGGATGGCCTGATCGTTGACCACGGCAATGCCGCTGGTCGGACTGGAGGTGTCAATACCGAGCGTCAGCATTTGATAAACCTAGCCGCCTGAGCAGTATAAGTACCAATCGGCAGAAAGCCGCACCAGATTAGTATGCCGGGGGTATGCAAGCGGTCCCGAATCTTCGAGCGCGATTTAATACAGTAAAAACCTTACTTCTTCTTGACTGCCCGCCTGCCTGTGTCTAAAATAGCATTATCGCATTGAAATCGGGGGAGGGGGCCTTTTCCATGGACTTCAAGTTGGGCGAGAAGGTTGTCTATCCGAATCATGGTGTTGGAGTTATAGAACAGATTAGCTACGGGTACTTGAACGGTAAGTCCGAACGTTTCTATATGTTACGGATTGCCTCAAGTGGCCTGAAGGTGATGGTTCCACAGAACAATATCGACAACGTGGGCCTTAGGCCGGTGATTCGGACCAACCAAGCCGGTGACGTGATGGCTTACCTTGAAAAGGGTCGCTCAGCAAATCATCACGACTGGAAGCATCGCTTTAAGGAGAATTCCGAGCGCATGCGCACCGGTTCGTTGATGGAAGTCGCGGCAGTGCTGAAAGGCTTGGTGGCCTTGAGCCGCACGAAGCCTCTTTCCTTCCGCGAGAAGAAGATGCTGGAGCGCGCCAAGTACTTGCTAGTCAGTGAGTTGGCAACCGCGCGGAATACCAGCGAGCAAAACATGGAATCGAACCTGGTTCGCGCTTTGGCGAAGGCGCATCTGCAAATGCCCGAGCCGTCCAAGCTTCCTGAATAGCTTCCCTACTACCTAAAGTAATTTTTCAGCGCCCAAGTGATGAACTTGGGCGTTTTCATTTTGCTGAGCGCCTGCGGCAAATGAGGCGTGCTCCGCAGAGGAAGTCAGGCTAATAGCGCCTCGATTTGCTTGAGGTGATTGAGGTCGTGCCCACCCATCATCTCCGCCACACGCTCCACACTCTCTTCCCCACGCTCGGAATGGATCCCGAAGAGCTTCCATTGCTCCGGTTTCAGGGATTTCATTAGGCGCAGGTTGGATTTTCGCAGCGCCTTGAAGGTCTCGAGCGATTCTCGAGCGTCGCTGCCGACGTAGTTTCCGGTTTCTGCCCATTTGTCTTGGTCGTAGGCCGTGATAGGGCCGCCGGGGGCGCCGAGGATGGTGCGGATACGATACGCGACGACGAGCTCGGCGTCGGCGAGATGCGCGATCACTTCGTTGACCGACCATTTCTCGGGGCTAGGCTTGTGTGCGAGTTTCGCCGGACTAGCGCCCGCAACCAGCTTTTCGAGGTGAACTGGAGTCTCTGCCTGAACTTCCAACGGTTTTCTGCCGCCTAAAGTTCTAAGAATGCGGGCCTTGTACTGCTCGATTGTTTCAGCCATGTGTTCCTCACCCCCTAAATTATTGCCCCGATTGTACAGAGACTGGTCGAACGGGTTAAGCGGGAGCGCGCCGGACTTCCGGACAATTTGGCTGGCATCTAGTCCAACCCCACTGACTGCTTTTCAATTGTGGAAACAGACCGTGAAGGGCCAGGACTCTATTTCGCGGCGCTTAGCTAAAATTTATTGAACCACTTTTTGGCTCCCCCCGGCACCGCAGCACTGCGGCGATGGCTGGGTGTCGGCCTGCGGAAACTTCCAGCAAAGGGCTTCATGGCAAACGGCGCTCCTCTGCAAATTAAACGGCCTGAAGAGCTTGAACTCGAGAAAAAGCGCGAGGAATTGGATGTATTGGAGTCCTCGCTTGCCGATCGCGAGTTGCAGGTCACCAGCCTGCAAGCCGAGTTGAACGTTTTCGAGCAGAAGTACATGTCGGAGATCGGTTCGCTCTATGCCGAGCTGGATGAAATTAACGCACAGTTCGCCGAGCAGCGCGCAGTGGAATCACCCGACGACGGGCGCCTTATGGAAGCAGCGCACGAGGCGCGCGAAAAAGCCAATCGCACCTACGCTGCCATTCCCATCGAGCCGCCGCGCAAGAATTTTGCGCCCACTGTGGAATTGAAGCGCCTGTACCGCGAGATTGCCCGGCGAGTGCATCCAGATTTAACGCTGGACCATCAGGACCGTATCCGTCGTGAAGCGTTAATGGCCGATGCCAACAAGGCCTACCAGAACGGCGACGAAACCGCGTTGCAGCAGGTGCTGGCGAATTACGAATGCGCGCCCGAAGCGGTAAAAGGCGACGGTGCGGGCGCGGAGTTGGTGCGGACAATTCGAAGAATCAGCCAGATTCGCGAGCGGCTCGATGAGCTGAATGTCGAAGCGAACAAGCTGATCCAATCGGACCTGCAAAAGCTCCGGGTTCGGGTCACTGAAGCGGCACGCAATGGTCAGAACTTATTCCTGGAGCTATCCGCGCGCCTCGAGCAGCAAATCGCCAAGGTGAAAACCGACATTGGCCAGGGAGTGGCGCGCGCCAGAGGTCACCGAAAAGACTTGGATATGAAAGCGTCGGTATGAAGAAAGAAACCACTGCGCCAGAGAAGATTGTGTTTCGTGGAAGCCGCCCGCTCGCGACGCGCACGACCGAGCTGATTCGGCGCGGGCTTCACGACCTAGACACGAAGTCGAGCTGGGCGGTGAAGCGGGTGCTTAACGCAAAATGCACCCAAGCCGCGCTTTCACGCACTGGTCAAGTCGCATTTCTCTCCCATGGCAGCCGCGGCGGCGCCTCTGCGCTTAGCTTGCACGACCTCGAACTCGATCTGCCCAGCTCCAAGCTTCCGCTGCCACATAACGACAGTTCTTCGGGACACAAGCAGGACGCGCACTCGCGCGCCTCGCAAAATGTGAAGCTGCAATGGTCGCAGGACGGCAAACTTCTACTCGCAGCTTGCGGTGCATGGGATGAGCCGGTGCAATTGCTCGATGCCGCCACAAGAAAATCTCACGGCGCTCTAAAGCTCGTTCCAGGCGCGAGCCCTTCGTTTGCCTGGTCCGTAAACGGGCGGCTCTTCGCTGCAGCTTGTGGCAAAGATCCCGGTTTGTCGATTTGGCGATGCGTGGGGAACAAACCATCGGTGCACGAACGCGCGCTGGCAACGGTAAGCGCCGCAGCCATCGGCCGCGAGGGCTTCGACGCTGACGTCGAGGCTATTTTCGCTGGATTCGGTCCTCTGGTGTTCAGTCCGGACGGGCGTCACGTCGCTCTTACGCTGAGATACGCGGGCGAATGGGCGGACGACCTTTTGTTCGTCGCGGAAGTACCCACATTGCAGCAGGAAATGTTGGTGCAGGCGAGCGGCACGATCACCGATTGCAGTTGGACCTTCGACAGCCAGAAGCTGATCTACGGCGCCGGTGGCCGAGCCTTCGAATTGCCTTTATACGAGAGCGCCAGCACCGCGCTTCCCTTCAGCGCCGAACTGAGCCGCTGCCACGACTGGTGGCCACTTTGCGCTTCCTATTCTTGGTGGCTGCGCAACACATCGAAGGGCCGGCTATCGATCATCGACGTCCGCAATGGTCAAGTCGTCGACGAATGCTCTGCCGAAGGAATTATCGATCTGTGTTGGAGCGAAAATGGCCGCAAGGTTTACGCGGCCACCAACGAAGGCTGGGTCTACGTTTTCCAAGTTCCCATGGAATAATCCGCATCGCCACTCAGCTAGCGCAACGGTAGGCCCGACTCCGCATTTAGCGTCACATCCGCAAATTGCCCCGCGACAAACCTCGGGTACGCGGCAGCAGCAATCATCGCCGCATTGTCCGTAGAGAGCGCCCTGCTTGGGAAATAAACCTTCAATCCAACTTGCTGAGCCAGCCTTTTCAAATGTAGTGCGCAGTTCGCTATTCGCCGCAACTCCCCCGGACACCAAAATTGAGCGCATTTTGAACTCCTGCGCCGCATTCAAAGTTCGCTTCACCAAGTCGGTCACCACTGCGCGCTGGAAGCTGGCAATCAAATCGAGCGTTGCCGTCGAGCAAAGCGGCAATAGCTGCGCGGCTTTTCGTTCACCACGCGTCAGCGCTTCAGTTCGTGCCTGAGTTTCCTCGCGCAGCTCCGGATGATCTCTTAGAAAATAGAACACCGCGGTCTTCAGGCCGCTGAAACTGAAATCATAGGCATTGCCGCGAATTTTGATGTCGCCAAAGCGAATCGCCGCTCGGATTTCCGTTCGGGGCGAACTGATCGAGAATCGGCCCGCCCGGATACCCCAGCGCAAGCATCTTGGCAACCTTGTCGTAGGCCTCGCCAGCCGCGTCGTCCCGCGTTCCGCCAATTCGCGAATAATTGAAAAGCTGCGAAGAAGAATCAGTATCTGTCGTGAGAGCCATTTCCGGCAGACGCGTCAGAATCCGCAGGTCGCACCGCGTAAAGCAGCGTGTGGCCTCCCGAAACAATCAAGGCACATAGCCGGTAGCTCCGGCCGTTCACCCGCGAGATGCGCCTGCAAAAAGACAGCGTGAACATGCCCCTCGAGATGATTAACCGGCACTAACGGCTTGCCGAGTGACATCGCCAAAACTTTCCCGTAGGTCAATCCAACCAGCAGCGAACCTACCAACCCGGGCCCTTGGGTCACGCCAATCGCGTCGACGTCCTGCAGGCTCATTCCTGCCTGCTCCAGAGCTTCGCGCACCACCGGCACGATCTGCCGCAAATGCTCGCGCGAGGCAAGCTCCGGCACGACGCCGCCATATTTGCGGTGAATATCAATCTGCGAAGCCACCACGCTCGAGAGGATGGTGCGGCCCTCCGCCACCACCGCCGCAGCCGTCTCATCACACGAGCTTTCAATGCCGAGAATGGTTCGCCTTGTCGGCTTTTCGTTCACTTCATTCGTCCGTACAGAAAAACTGGCCGCGTATCGACGCCGCAAAAAATCCGGCCCAAATCACAGTCTAACATCGGCCAAAGAATCCAACCACGCATACGGTTCAACGCCGATTGACATGCCGCCAAACTGCCTCTATCGTTCCAACGCTTCAAAGATGCCCGCGAGGAAGAAGCGCCCTGAGCATGGTGAAAAATCCGAGAAAAGTTCGCAAAGCTGTTCTGCCGGCCGCCGGTTTGGGCACGCGTTTCCTGCCTGCAACCAAAGCGCAGCCTAAGGAGATGCTGCCGGTCGTTGATAAGCCGCTGATTCAATACGCGGTGGAAGAATGCCTGGCCTCAGGCATCGAGCACGTGATCATCGTCACCGGCCGGCGCAAGAACGCAATCGAAGATCATTTCGATTCTGCGCCTGAACTCGAGCGGTTCCTCGAAGAACACGGCAAGCCACAGCAAGCCGAAATGGTGCGCCAGATTAGCGGCGGCATCACCTTTAGCTACACGCGCCAAAGCGAAGCGCTCGGACTCGGCCACGCAGTTCTGATCGCGCGCGATCTGGTCGGTGATGAGCCCTTCGCCGTGCTGCTCGGCGACGTGATTCATCACGGCACGAAGCCCGCCACCAAAGCCCTCATTGACGTGTACGAGAAAACCGGGAAAGGCGCCGTGATTGTCGAGAAAGTTCCTAAAGAGCGCGTGCATCTTTACGGCATTGTGGATGCCGAGGCCGCGCCGAACGAAGGATTTGGCAAAAATCTATTCCGCATCAATGGCTTGGTGGAAAAGCCAAAAGTGGACGAAGCGCCATCGGACATGGCGGTGACCGGCCGCTACGTCGTGCCGCCTTCCATTTTCGATTACCTGGAAAAAGTAACGCCCGGCAGCGGCGGTGAAATTCAGCTCACCGACGCATTGAAAATGCTGGCGAAGGAAGATGGCCTGTGGGCTTATCTCTACGAAGGCGCCACGTATGACGCCGGCGATAAGCTGGGTTTCCTCAAAGCTACGGTGGAGATGGCGCTGAACAATCCGTCTTTCGGCAAGCAGTTCCGCGAGTATCTAAAGAATCTGAGTCTCTAGCGCAAGACAACACACTCGGTCCCGCACAGGCGCACTCGCCCCACGCCTAACCGCCTACTCTTTTTTCTTCGATTTGTTTTTTGAAGCGCTTTCCTTGGCAGGTTCGGTTTTCTTAGAGGAAGTGGAGGAAGTGTCGCTGGCGCCCTTATCGTCGCCTTTCGACGAGCCGTCGCCTGAGTTATTGCCGCCGCTTTTCCCGGCGTAGTCGGTCACATACCAGCCGGTGCCCTTGAATTGAATGGCAGGCGCAGAAAGCAGCCGCGGAGCTTTGCCGCCGCATTTCGGGCATTTCTTCGTTTCCGGCGCGTCCACATGTTCGATTTTCTCGAAGTGGTGTCCGCACTTTCCGCAGGCGTATTCGTAGAGAGGCAAAGTCGTCGAACCCCTTCAACAGCGCAACCAAAAAATCTTAACACGATTGGGTCCGCCGCCCGCGCCGCAGCCTCCGATTTTGCGTGTGCTACACTCCGGACTCCCTAACCTTATCGCGTCGAATAACATCAAAGAGATAGGTTTGCAGCCCATGCCGAGCCAGGCGCCAAACAATAACGACAATCATGCCGCGCGCCCCGGCACTTTGTACCTGGTGGCCACACCCATCGGCAATCTTGAAGACATCACCCTGCGCGCGCTCAGAATCCTGAAGGAAGTCGACCTCATCGCCTGCGAAGATACCCGCCAAACTAAAAAGCTGCTCGCGCGCTATGAAATCCACAAACCTCTCGAGAGCTACCACGAACACAATGAGGCAGCGCGCGCTGCGGAGCTGGTAGGCAGGCTAAAGGGCGGCGCAACGATCGCGCTGGTCAGCGATGCCGGCACGCCTCTGGTCTCCGATCCGGGCCATCGCCTGGTCTCGCTTTGCGCGGAAAGCAAAATACCCGTGGTGCCCATTCCCGGCCCTTCTGCGCTTACGACCGCGCTGGTTGGCTCGGGCATGGATATTTCGCAGTTTGTGTTCGTAGGCTTTTTGCCCGCGCGGTCCGGCGAACGACGCAGAGAACTGCAAGCCCTCGCCACAGATTCCCGTACCATCATTTTCTACGAGGCTCCCCACCGCCTGGCCCTGATGCTTGAGGATGCGCTGGAAATTCTCGGAGACCGCGAAGCGGTCATCGCGCGCGAGCTTACCAAAGTGCATGAGGAGTTTCGCCGAGGACGGCTGAGCGAGCTCGCTAACGAATTGCGCAGCCGCGCTCCACGCGGTGAAATTACCGTGATTGTGGGCGCGGGAAAAATTTCATCACAAGGCGGCCAGGACGACGGGATGGCGGCGCATGTCGCGCTTCCCGACCGAATCAAACAGGTAATGCATTCCCAAAAACTTGACCAGAAGGCTGCTTTGAAGCAGGTCGCCCGGGAACGCGGGCTTAAGAAGCGCGAAGCGTATAAGCAGCTGCTGGCCGTCCGCGATAAAAGCTAAGCGACCGGCAGTTCTGAGGCTGGCGCCGGAACCGCCGCTTCGACCGGTGCAGCTCCGCCCCGCAGAGGCGCGAAGAAAGTTTCAACGCGCTCGAGAATGTCGCTGGCGGTTTGTGCGGTGTGTACCGAACGACGTAGTTCACTTCCATTACGCACGCCGTGGGTAAACAGAGTGGCGAACTGCTTCATTTTCCCAATCGCATCAGGCATTTCGGCGCTAATCAAGCGCCTGAAGTAATTCTCCAGTAGTTCTGCACGATCGAGTTCAGTTGGTTGTTCATAGCTTCCGCGCGAAAGAAACTCATCAATTTGGCGGAAAATCCATGGATTGCTCGCCGCCGCGCGGCCAATCATCACCGCGTCACAGCCGGTCTGCTCGACCATGCGCACGGCGTCTTGGGGTGAGTTAATGTCGCCATTGCCGATCACCGGAATTCGCACAGCTTGCTTCACATCGCGGATGATTGCCCAGTTCGCACTGCCGCTATAACCCTGCGCGCGGGTTCGGGGATGAACGGCAATCGCCTCGATGCCGCTATCTTCAGCGAGCCGCGCCACGTCCGTAGCGACAATGTTGTTCTCGTCCCACCCCGAGCGAATTTTTATGGTGAGCGGAATGCGCACCGCAGCTCGGACCGTTTGAAAGATCACCGCGAGCTTCGGCAGGTCCCGCAACAAGCCTGAACCGCCACACTTCACAACTTTTTTTACTGGACAGCCCAAATTGATGTCGACTTGATCGAAGCCAAGGTCCTCGGAAAGCGCAGCGGCCGAGGCCATTACGTCGGGGTTTGCGCCAAAAAGCTGCGCGGCGATCGGGTGCTCGTCTTTTTCAAAGTACCAATAGCGCAGAGTGCGGCCAGCCGCTCGCGAAAGACCTTCCGAGCTGGTGAATTCGGTCATGATCAAGCCGCAGCCGCCCAGCCCGCGGATCACCCGGCGAAAAACCGTGTCGGTGATGCCGGCCATCGGCGCCAGAACGGTTGCCGGCCGGATCGCCAGGTCGCGAATATTCAGTTGCGCTGGAAATTTAGGTTGCGGAGAAAGCATGACTTCACTCGGGCAGCTGCGGGTCCTTTGAGGTTTCGCCCGGCGCGGGAACAGCTTCCAGCGCTGGCGCGGGTGAGGCGGAAGAAAGAATCGGCGCATCAGCTGACGCGTCGATCGGCGACCCGGATAGAGGTGCAGCGGGCGTTTGCGCGGGCGCGCCTGCGGATTCGGAAATTCCAGCCGGCGTGGAAACTTGTAGAAAGCCCGCAGCGGCCTCCGATGAACCGCCGAAGAAATGCTCGACAACCTGGCGCATGGCCTGGCGCCGCGCTTCATCCGCGCTGAGCTGCGGACGATAAACGTAGGAACGTCCCGCTTTGCGGCGCTCGACCACGCCCTTACGGGTCAGCCGGTCCATGATAGTCATGATCGTGGTGTAGGCGCGCGGCAGCTTGGGAGCGAGCCCATCGCGGATATCGCGCACGGTGGCTTCTTGCAAGCCCCACAGGGTATTCATGCAGTCGAGCTCAAGCGGCGCCAAATCAAGCAGCGAACGGCGGGATTTGACGGGTGGTGTCTCGAGGCGTTCGCGGTCCTGCGCGCGCGCGACGCCCGTGGCATTTGGAGTCATTGTTTCCTCACCACCTGTTCGTTTGTAATTGGTTCATTCGTATTTGGAGTATCGAAAAGCGTAGCCGAGCCGCGACCCGATGCAGCATTCGCGGCATTGCCGGCGTTTTGGCTCGCGTTTGCATTCGCGCCGATGAAAGTTGCGGTAGGCGCGCCGGATGTTGAAGAAGCTTCCGCGGCCGCTCGATTGCTTGCGGGCCGGTCGTCGAGAAACCGGTCGATTCGCAGCAGAGTGCGATGAAGCGCTGGATTGCGATCGGTCCACTCTTCTCTGGAAGAGCCATCGAGAGTGCTGCGCATCGCTCCCATCTTGGAGTCAAGATCGTCGAGAAAATGCAGCGCTATAGCTTCCGGGAAGCGCGGCACGCAAGGCGATCCAAATTCCAGCTCGCCGTGGTGGCTCAGAATCAGATGCTCCACCAAAACGGCCAGCGGCTCCGGGAAGTCCGGAATCGATTCAATTTTGCGGCGCACGATGGACTGTCCGATCGCGATGTGGCCCAGCAATTGGCCTTCGGTCGTGTACGTGAAGGCGCGAGTATAGGTCAGCTCCTTGACCTTGCCAATGTCGTGGAGAATTATGCCCGTGAGAAGCAGGTC
The DNA here is from genome assembly GCA_963757885.1 of uncultured Acidobacteriota bacterium. Taxonomy (GTDB): domain Bacteria; phylum Acidobacteriota; class Terriglobia; order Acidiferrales; family UBA7541; genus Palsa-147. Next base: position 267,299 of record CAVWSS010000004.1, read on the forward strand.
GCGATCGAGTTCGCGATAATGCGCGGCGACGCCCTCCATCAGATCGAGCAGGCTGTTCATGTGCTCGAGCAACCCGCCTACAAACGCGTGATGCATTTTCACCGCGGCTGGCGCTGATTTCAGGCCGGGAACGAGCGCCGGATCTTCAATGATGCCGACCAGAAGCTGGCGCAAAAATGGATTCTTCGCCGAGGCGGCGTAGCTCTGCAGTCGCGCGTACATCTGCGCGACGTCTTTCTTGGTATGCGGCAGAAAATCGGCGAGGTCGTATTGGCCGTCCGGCGCAGGGAGTACCTGATCGAGCGAAATTTCGATCTGGTCGTTGAAAACGCGCACGCGCCCGCGAATATCGACGAAGTCGTCGCGGTTGAATTTCTCGGCTGTTTCGTTGAAGTTGTCCCACATTTTGGCGCTGATGCACCCAGTGCGGTCCGTCAGCTCAAACTGCAGCCATTGCTTGCTGCTTTTGGAGGAGGTGCGCAGTTCCTTCGAGCGGATCAGAAAAACGGCGGCGACAGACTTGTCCGTCCTTCAAATCTGCGATGAAGCAGGCTCTCACTGAGAAGCCGCCGCCTTTTTGGCTTTGCGGGAGAGCTTCTTGTTGGGCGCGTCGGGCGTAGGGGTGGTTTCCTTGATTCCGGTGTTGGTCGTCACCGCGGCGGTATCGGTGTACCCAGGCTTAATGATCACGTAACTCTGTTCGCGCAATTCCGCCAGGTAGTTGCGCAGCACCGGCTGCATTTTCTCGGAGTAGAGCCGGTTCATGATTTCGTTCTCCACTTTTTCCATCGGCTGCAAGCCCGCCTCAAAATGATTGTCGACCTTGATGATCTCGAACCCGGTTTTGGTCTGAACCACCGGCGAGATCTCGTTTTTCTTCATCGGAAAGACTTGATCTTCGAGCTGCTTGGAAAGCTGGCCGCGTTCGAAACCGCCGAGCCCGCCGCCATCTTTAGAGGTTGGGCCGTCGGAATTGCGGCGCGCCAGCTCTGCAAAATCGGCGCCGGCCTGAAGCTTGGTATAAACGTCGTCGGCCTTTTTCTTCAGCGCCTCCACCTGCTCGGGAGACTTCCCCTCCGTGCTGATGAAAATTTCTGAGAGCACGACCATCTCTGGCCGCACGAACGAGTCTTTGTGCTCGTCGTAATACTTCTTTACATCCTCGTGGCCAATGTCCACGCGAGCTCCAACCTCGCGGCGAATCACTTCTTGAGTTAACAGGCTGTTCCGCAGGCTCGCTTTGTACTCTTCCCACGAAAGGCCCTGCCCTTCGACCGCTTTTTCTAAATCTTCCATGCTGCCTAGGTTGTTCTGCTGTCGAACCTGGTCGAGCTTCTTGATTACGTCGGACTCGACGCTGATTCCCAAATCCTTGGCGCGCTGCTCGAGCAGCGACTGATCGATCTGATCGCGCAGCAGATTCTTCTGCCGCTCCGCGTACATCGTGGCCAGGCGGTCTTGCGTGCAATTCTGGCAATCTTGCTGGACTTCATCGTGCAACTGCTGATCGGCGTGCTGATAGTCGGAGAGCGTGATGATTTCGTTGTTCACCCGGGCAATGATTTCTTCGACGACTTTGCCGTTGCCGGAAGTGGGAGGTTTGCTTTGCGCCTTCAGATCGGAAGAAATGCCGAATACGGCGAGACAAATCAGTGCGGCAAAAATTGTCTTTTTCGGGGACATGTTTATTCGAATCATTTTTAGTTTATCTCTACGTTTGTAGTTGCTGCAATACCTTTCGGACCGATTCCAAAACGCCCTTACCGAATACTTTCCACTCAATCCAGAGAACGCCTTTGGGATCAAGACGCAAACCGCGCGCCTCGCGGATGATTTCGACCAGCTTTTCCGTCTTTACCGGGGTTTCCTCGTAAAACCGAATGGCCACTTGATCGCCGCGGCGTTCGATTGAATTGACCGCGAGCTGCTCCGCCTGCGCCTTTAGAACCGCATATTCCAGCAAGTTTGCCGCGCCTGGCGGCGGGGGCCCAAAGCGATCTTCAAGCTCGTGCCACACCTCTTCCCGCTGCGTCTCGTTCGAAACGTCGGCGATACGCTTATAGATGCGGAGTCGCAGATTTTCGCTTTCTATGTATTCGGTGGGCAGGCGAATGTCGATGCCGAGATTCAGTGTCGCGTGGCGCTCCGGGGCGACCGCTTCGCCCTTGCGCTCTGCTACAGCCCGCTCCAGCAAACGGCAATAGAGATCGAAGCCGACTGCCTCGATTTGGCCATGTTGCTCGCGGCCAAGTATGTTTCCCGCGCCCCGCAATTCGAGGTCGAGGGCGGCGATGCGAAAGCCGGCGCCGAGTTCGCTGAATTCCTGAAGTGCCGCGAGCCGCTTGCGTGCCAGCTCCGAGAGCTGCCCTTGCGGCGGCACCAGCAGATAAGCATAGGCACGCTGATTCGAGCGGCCCACCCGGCCGCGAAGTTGATACAGCTCGGAAAGGCCCAGCCGGTCAGCTCGATTGATGATGATCGTATTCGCTCGCGGAATATCGAGTCCATTTTCGATAATCGTGGTGGCCACCAGAACATCAGCATCCCGTCGAATGAATTTCAGCATTACTTGCTCGAGTACCTTCTCGTTCATCTTGCCGTGGCCCACGAGCACCCGCGCCGACGGCACCAGCCTCTTCACCAGCGCCGCCACCGATGCAATCGATTCGACCCGGTTATGCACGAAAAACACCTGTCCGCCCCGCTCAAGCTCCTGCTCCACGGCCCGCTTCACAATCACTTCGGAAAACGGCGCTACGGTCGTCTGAATCGCCAGCCGGTCCTTCGGCGGCGTCTCGATCAACGACATATCGCGCAAACCAACCAGCGACATATGCAGCGTCCGCGGAATCGGCGTGGCCGACATGGTCAGCACGTCCACATTCTTGCGCATCTCCTTGATGCGCTCCTTGTGCGCCACGCCAAAGCGCTGCTCCTCGTCCACAACCAGCAGGCCCAAATCGCGAAATTTCACATCCTTCGACAGCAACCGGTGAGTCCCAATCACCACATCAATCTTCCCCGCTTCGAGGTCCTCCAGGATTTTCTTCTGCTCCGCCGCGGACCGAAACCGGCTCAACATTTCCACGCGCAGCGGAAATGACGCCAGTCTCCCGCGAAAAGTCTCATAGTGCTGAAAGGCTAAAATCGTAGTGGGCGCGAGCAGCGCAACCTGCCGCGACTCGCCAATCACTTTGAACGCCGCCCGCATAGCCACTTCCGTCTTGCCGTATCCAACGTCCCCGCAAAGCAGCCGGTCCATGGGCTGGGTCGACTCCAAATCCTTCTTCACATCCTCAATCGCGCGCTCCTGATCCGGCGTCTCCTGAAACTCGAACGCATCTTCAAATTCGCGCTGCCAGCTCGAATCCACGGGATAGGCATGCCCCGGTACCGATTTCCGCTCGGCGTAGAGGGCCAATAATTTCTGCGCCATGTCGCCCACCGTCTTTTTCACGCGCGCCTTGCGCGTTTCCCATTGATTCGTGCCCAGCCGGTCGAGCTGCGGCGTTGCGCCACCCAGCGATTGATACTTCTGGAGCAGATCGAGGCGCGCCAGCGGCACATACAGCCGCGCTTCCTCGGCGTAAGTAAGCAACATAAATTCGCTGGTCGCCCCACCCACGCCTATGTGCCTTAGCCCCTCAAATCGCCCAATGCCATGATCAACGTGCACCACATGGTCGCCCGGCTTCAGGTCCGAAAAATCGCTGAAAAAACTCGAAGTCTTGGAACGCGAGCGCTGGCGCGTCGGGGCCGGCAGCGACTCAAATAGGTCAGAATTGCCATAAAGCGTGAGCTTCGCTTCTGGAAAAGCCACTCCGGAAGCAAGCGGCGCTTTGAAGAGCACCAAAGCCGGCGCGGTCCCACCGCTGCTATCTTCCGCAAGCCGCGTCGCGGTGGCGGTCTCGTCCATGTCGCCAAGCCGGTAGGAAAGCTCGTACTCATGGCACAGGTCGGCGAGCCGCTCCATTTCGCCCGTACTCGCCACCGAGGCGATTACCTGCTCCCCCGACTGGATGCGGTTGCGCACCTCGGTCATAAACGCTTGAACGTTACCAAGATAGCGCGCAGTCGGCTGGCAAATCAGGGTTCTCTGAATAGCCGCTTCCCCGCTAAAATCGGCGAGCGCCTCCGCGCCGCCTTCCGCTCTCTCCATCGCCAACTGCTCAAGCCGCAGCCGCGCATGCCCCCGCTTCGCGGCATTCCACTCCGCATCGTTCAGAACGTAGCGCTGCGGCCCGCTCTTCTCGCTTCCCTCCTCCTCCCCGTCATCCTCCGCGGCCGCCTCCAGCCGCGCCCGATACTTTTCGATGGCCCCAGTCAAAGTCTCCGGCTCATCTTCAAGAATCACCGCTGCGGGCACAAATTCCAGCAAGTTCGAGGTCGCCTGCCTGGCTAGCTCGAGCGAAAACTCCCAGCCGGGGCCAAAAACGGGCGGCGCTGAAGATTCTTCACTCTCATCACCGAAGCCCTCGCCATCAAAGCCTCCACCATCGCGGGCACCGGTCGCACTAGAGTGCCAACCGTTCGACCCGCGCGGATAATCCGTCAGCGGTAGCAGCGTCACGCGCTCTAGAGTCCGCGAAGAACGCTGCGTTCCCGGGTCGAACTCCCGCAGCGATTCGAGCGTATCGCCAAAAAATTCCAACCGAACCGGCGCAGCCGCCTCCGGCGAAAACACATCCACAATGCCGCCGCGCACCGCAAACTCACCCGGAGAGTCGACAGTCTCGAGCCGCTCGTATCCCACACGGGCGAGATGGTGCAGAAATTCTTCCTGGGGCAGGTCCTGCTCGCGTTCCAACCGCGACGCCAGAACGGAATAAAACTCTGGCTCGCGCAAACGCATCAGCGCCGCAGCAACAGGAACAATCACCAAGTCACATTCCCCAGCCGCGATGCGCCACAACGCGGACCCGCGCCGCTCCGAAATTTGCGCATGTGGCGAGCGTCCGTCGAAAGGCAGCACATCGTGAGCAGGCAAGGCGATCACCCGGCTTGAAGGTTTGCGGCTGAAAGCAACAAAGAAATACCGCGCCAAATCGAGGAATTCTTCAGCTCGATTGTTCGAATCAACTAGCAAAACGATCGGCCGGTTTAAATGGGCTGCGGCAAAAGCGGAAATCAAAGCCTTGGCGGGATCGGTCAGGCCGGAGAGCCCAGCCCGGGCATTGCTGCTGCGCAACGCCTCCAAAGAATCGATCACGGCGGCGCGGCGGGTGACCCGCGAAAGCAGCTCGGCTACCGGCGGGAGGATCATGCCGGCAGTTTTTCGATCCGCTCGATAATCGAGCTGGTGGATTGGCCCGCTTCCAGTGGAATGGAAATGACCTTGCCGCCGGCGGCCTCTACCTCTTCGCGGCCGACGATGGCATCAGGGCCCCAATCCGCACCTTTCACCAACACGTCAGGCAGGATTTTGGCGATCAAAGACTGTGGGGTGGGCTCGTCAAAAATTACGACGTAGTCGACCGAGGCGAGGAAGGCGAGAATTTCGGCACGTTCTGCTTCAGGAAGAATGGGCCGGTCCGGCCCCTTATTCGCGCGAATGCTGGCGTCGCTGTTAATACCGACGACCAGGACGTCGCCCTGTTCCCGTGCCTTCTCCAGCAGAGAAACGTGACCGGGGTGAAGAAGGTCAAAACAGCCGTTTGTAAACACTACGGCCTTGCCTGCTCTCTTTACCTCGGCAAGCAACTTGAACAACTCGTTTTGACCAACGACCGGCACCTGAGCGACGACGCGCAACGACGCTAACGCACCGCGAACTGATTGAGCGTCGCCAAGATTTTAACATGTGTGCTTGAAGCGTGCTTGTGCGGTGGACGGCGAGTGTAGGGCGCCAAACAGAAATCTAAAACCGTTTCGTCTGCGTACTCTCTAGTGAAGTCTTGAGTGCGCCTTTTCGACCTTCCTCCCCGCCTAGGCGAGTCACGTCTGATGAACTGCAGCAGCATTCGCAGATGTTGTAACCAATTTGAACAACGGGCCGTTTACCAGGTGGCACCTCGATTTCGAGGGCGGTTGCCTCAAAGTCGTTGAATGCTATACTCCAACTGTTCCGCCACAAAACGGTCCCGGCCCACAGGAGCTCCCTCGCACATGAAGGAAATTGCCATCGTTGGTGGGGGTCCTGCCGGAGCAATCTGCGGCCAGCAGCTAGCCACGGCAGGGCATAAGGTCACGATTTATGACGAGCATCTGGCCTGGGAGAAACCGTGCGGCGGCGGATTGACGCACAAGGCCATCGAAGCATATCCCTTCCTCCTCGATAGCCCCTGCCCCAAGAAAATTGTCCGTACTGCGGAATTGATTGCCAGCACCGGCCACCGCGCCACCTTCCAGATGGGTCATCCGATTGTGATTTATTCGCGCACCGCACTGAATGGCTTGCTGCTCGACCGAGCCACCCAAGCGGGATGTACCACAGTCCGCTCGCGTGTTACCGCGGTAAAGCCCGAGGGTGAAGGCGTGCGCATTTCCTCTGGAAATGAGGAGAGCTGCGCTGATTTCGTGGTGTTGGCCGGCGGAGCGCGCAACCAGCTTCTGCCAGAAACCGTAGCACTTGGCGCGGCCGACCTGGAAATGACCCAGGGCTACTTCGTGCCCGCTAACGAACACATCATCAAGATCAAGTTCTTAAAGAAATTCGAGGGTTATCTCTGGTCTTTTCCCCGTGCAGATCATATTTCGGTGGGAATCTGCGGCAAGCTGAATAAAAACTCCAGCAAGACGCTGCGGCGGCATCTGGACGAATTTGTCGATACGGAAAAGATCCCGGTTGAAGGCGCGCAATTCTACAGTCACGTACTGCCTTCGCCGCAGCTGAATACCCTCCGCGGGCGGCGCATCGTTGGGAAGCGCTGGGCGCTGGCGGGCGACGCGGCAGCGTGCGTCGACCCAATCACCGGCGAGGGACTCTATTACGCCATGCGTTCGGGCGACCTGCTGGCGCAGGCTTTGATTGAGAATCAGCCGGAGACTTATCCGGCCAGGCTGCGCGCTGAAATTTCGGGCGATTTGGAAATCGCTGCTCGAATTGCGCGAAAAGTCTTTATGGGCACCTTCCTGGGTGGGGCGATTACCACGCGCATGATCCAGCTCTTGAATCGCAGCAACACCTTCAGCGATCTGATTCGGGATGTTTTTTCCGGCTCGCAGAACTATTCCAGCCTCAAGCGACGGCTATGGTCCCAGCTCGGAATTACCATGGCCGAGCTCACTCGGAGCATTTTCGATCCCCGCTCCTGCGCGGACGTGCAGCGTCCGATGAATCCGCAGGAGTAACCGCGTGGGTTCCAGCGAAGCTCCCACATATCCTCAGCTTCCCATCGGGGCCGAAGGGACCTTCGAGAAGGAAATCCCCGTCGATTGGACCCTCGTCGCCTACGATCCCAATTTGCCTGGTGTGCTCTCGACACCGCACATGGTCAGCATGATGGAAATCGCCGCGGCTATGGCGGTGAAGCCTCACCTGCCGGATGGCTACCTAACAGTTGGGACGCGAATTGAAGTCGACCACCTGAAGGCCGTGACCGCGGGTAAACTCGTTGTCGCCACGGCAAAGCTGGTCGCTCAACACGGGCGGTTTCTGACTTTCGATGTGCAGGCCCGCAACGGCGACGTGATTCTCGGGCGCGGACAAGTGAAGCGCGCGTTCATCCTGCCCAAGCCATTCCTCTCCAAGGCGGAAGCGCGCTAGTCGAGTGTCGAAATGTCGAAGCGGAAGAAATACCTAGAGAAAATACCTACGCGGGGATAACAACAAAAGTATCTGGGAAGTTTGGCTGAGCCGAAAAGTTAGTATTCGGGGCGGCGCGATGACGCTACAGCTTTGCGTGCCGGTGGAGGAGCTGGGATTGCGGCCATCTTGCGAATCATGGCCAGCACCAGCTTCTTATCATCATCGGAAAGAGTCGTGCTGCACTTCTTGATTTCCGCGAGGAATTTGATTTCCTCTTCGGAAAGCTCACCGAGCATCTTGCGCGTTTCGCGATCCTGAGGCGTATCGCTGCCCGGAAAAAAGTCAGCGAGATTGATTTCCATAGCCTCGGCGATCTTGGCAAGAGTCTCGAGCGAAGGAACGGTGTGGCCGTTCTCCACGCGTGACAGGTAGCAACGTAGCAGGCCGGTGCGGCGCTCGATGTCGCCCTGAGACAGGCCGCGGTCGCTGCGATAGGAGCGGATTACTTCCCCGATATTGACCTTAGGTTTTTCTTTTGGCACCCACTGTCTCCTGACCCGTTCAAGAGCGGATTAATCTTAAGCACGCGTCGCGGCAGGGGCAAGCAAATTATGTCAGTCGATGTTCCTTAACCGCTGAAAAGCCTCATTTTCGAGGCCCCACACGCTTCAAAACCGCCTCACGTGTATCCCGTCTCGTATCCGCCGTATATCCCGTGTATCGTCTCGTATCCCGCCGCCGACCGCAGTCACAGAGCCTTTGCGGGGCTGGGCTCTCCTGCGATGCGCAGGGCGGAATGGTGCGGATTTGCGTTGCGGAGCGCTATGGTACTGTTGGCGGCTCGCGAAGACATTTTTTGCCGGCCTGTCGCGAGGATATTTGACCCGAATCTTTAGGACCCTAGGGAAAGACGAAAATGACCGATTTAAGGACTCTTGAGGAGCAATTTAACAAGCGGTTGAACCTGAAGCGGCGACCGGTAGCAGTCATGCTTCTGCAGGATGAGCCCAAGCAGATCAACAAATTCACCGGAACCGAGCCATCGGGCTGCAGCTTTTGGCGCCTGGCCGCGGAGGGCAAAACCTTCTACACCGTGCCTTCAGACCATTACAACTGCCCGGTAGGCGCGTATACGCACAATATCGATCTGCCCACGGAGCGCACACAAGAGCTAAACGGCGTACTAGGGATGATGTTTGGTGCGGGATACATCAAGCCGGAGGAAATCCCGGGGATTCCGCGACTGCCGCAGACGCCCAAGGCCATTGCGTACGCGGCGCTGGGCGATTCACCGCTCCAGCCGGATGTGGTCCTTTTTGCCTGCCGCGCTTCGGCGGTAATGTTGTTGAATGAAGCGGCACAGCGTGCAGGAGCAAACGCACAAGTGCCCACTCTTGGTCGGCCCACCTGCATGGCTATTCCGATCGCGGTCACCAAGGGAGCGACGACGGAGCTAGGCTGCATCGGGAATCGCACTTATACGGGAATTGGCGAGGATGAGCTGTATGTCGCGGTCCCAGGGCCAAAGCTCGAAGCGGTGAGCGAGGCGCTCGACACCATCCTCAGGGCCAATGAGGCCGTGGGCGAGTATGCCAAAGGCCGGCGTGAGCAATTGGCGACTGAGTAGTTGGGACGGCGACCGCATTGGCGCTTCTATTCTGTGGTCGAGAGACTGCTTGCGTTGCGATGGCACGAGCGCGGTGATTCGCAATTGACTTGCAAGTTTTCACACCTTTTAATGAATTTGGAACGCGCTGGCGCGCTTTTGAGTTCCCGCAATGGTGATCCGGGGCGCTTTGGTCGCTGCGGCCGCTCGGAGCGGTCACACGATCGAAAAACCGGTGATTGAAAAGCCGGCGCGATAGACTTCTCTGAACCCTCCAACCTCAAGCGAAACGCAGACCAGCGCCAAGCGCCCACCGCGCCGGTTTGGCACCGGCCGCTCGGCATTTCTGGTGGCCTCCGGCATTTTTTTGAGCCGCATCGCGGGTCTGGCGCGCGACCGCTTCTTTGCTCATTACTTCGGCAATTCCGATGCCGCGGACGCGTTTAAGGCTGCGATTCGCATCCCCAATTTCTTGCAGAATTTGTTCGGCGAAGGTGTGCTTTCGGCGTCGTTCATTCCCGTTTATGCAGCGCTCTTGGCGCAGGACGATGTCGAGGAGGCGGATCGCACCGCCGGAGCGGTGTTCTCCCTGCTCGCGCTGACCGCCTCGCTGCTGGTGGTGATTGGTGTGCTGACCACACCATGGCTGATTGAGCTAATTGCCCCTGGTTTCCACGGTGAAAAGCGCGAGTTGACCATCAGCCTCGTCCGCATCCTCTTTCCCGGCGCGGGGCTTTTGGTGTTATCGGCCTGGTGCCTCGGCGTTCTGAACAGCCACCGCAAATTTTTCCTCTCGTACACAGCGCCGGTCATCTGGAACGTGGCCATGATCGTCGCCTTAATCGCATTCGGATCGCGGAGGGAGCAATACCCCCTGGCGCACATCCTGGCGTGGGGCGCGGTGATGGGAAGCGCGCTGCAGGTGGGCGTGCAGTGGCCGGTGGTGATGCGGCTGCTCGGGCGAATGAAATTGTCGCTGGCGCATCAGGCTGAAAATGTGCGCACGGTAATTCGGAACTTCGTCCCCGTATTTATCAGCCGCGGCGTGGTGCAGATCAGCGCATATGTGGACTCTTTTCTTGCTAGCTTGCTTCCAACCGGAGCGGTCGCAGCATTTTCCTACGCGCAAACGCTCTATACCCTGCCCGTAAGCCTGTTCGGTATGGCTGTTTCGGCGGCAGAGCTGCCCGCCATGTCGGGTGAACTAGGAGACGCCGAGCATGTGGCGGAGGCCCTACGGCATCGGCTGGATGCTGGGTTGCGGCAAATCGCCTACTTTGTGATTCCCTCGGTCGTAGGGTTTTTGATTTTGGGCGACGTAATTGTCTCTGCCATTTATCAGTCGGGACGTTTCACTCACGAGGATGCGATTTATGTGTGGGGTATTTTGGCCGGGGCAACGGTGGGATTGCTCGCCTCCACTCTCGGACGCTTGTATTCCTCCACTTACTACGCCCTGCGCGACACCCGCACGCCGCTGCGATTTGCCATCGTCCGGGTGGTGCTGACTAGCGCGCTTGGTTATTTCTGCGCCGTATTATTGCCACCGATGATAGGTGTCCAAATGCGTTGGGGCGTTGCGGGCTTAACCATTTCGGCGGGAATTTCAGGATGGGTGGAATTTTTGTTGCTGCGACACTTCTTGAATCGACGGATCGGCAAGACGGGTCTGCCGTTTCGATTTTCGGCGACGCTGTGGCTCCTGGCCATTGTCGCGGCTTGTGTGGGTTTCGGGATTCATCGGGCCGTCGGGAATCATTACCCGGTGCTCGTCGCCGGCGCCGTGTTGATTCCATACGGAGTAATTTACATCGGTGGAACCCTGCTGATTGGGCTGCCCGAAGCGAAAACCCTGGGTGGTTTCGCTGCGCGATTTACATCCAGACCGGGTTCACGTTAGGAAAGCATTTGAGCATTTCAGCGGCGCTACTTTGCCGCTACAATGAGGCAACGCCGGAGTGGCGGAACTGGCAGACGCGCCGGACTCAAAATCCGGTGGCCGCAAGGCCGTGTGGGTTCGACCCCCTCCTCCGGCACCATTCGTTGGGCAGCCTGATCATTCGCCTCTTTGGCGACGCTGCTGTGACATTAGTTTCACCGCCCACAAGTTCATCCCGATAGAAACGCCAAAAAGGAAACCGCGCCAGCCGTCAATCTGCGCTTCTCCCAAGTGTCCCGTAATGTGGATGAAGCGCGGCCAAGTCAATGCCAGCACCAAAAACAGCATCCCGATCGTCATGATGACCCGCGGATTTTTCGATTTATTTTGCAGCAGCATTTTTGGGCGTCTCCAGTTTTAGTCCTTGAGCCAATACCAGGTCATCATCGCCATCTTAATCACCACGAACGTGAGCGCCACGGCGAGAAGATCCCAACTCCAAATGTGATTCACGAAATACCGATACTCGAAAAGCACGACTGACAAAATCGCTCCGATAATTCCCGCGGTGCTAGTGGAGCGTCGCCGGCGGTCCAAGAAACGCTCATCGATTGCGCGCCCAAGAATCGGTAGCTTCATTGCTGATTCTCCAAAGTGAAGAGCTCGTCGGTGGAGCAACCAAACACTCGCGCGAAGCTCAGCGCCAATTCCAAACTCGGCACATATCGCTCACGCTCGATCGAATTGATACTCTGTCGTGACACCCCCACCGCCCCCGCCAACTGCTCCTGCGTCCACCCCCGCGCATTTCTCATTTCCTTCACTCGGTTTTGAATTTTGGGCATGTCAAGCTTGCTCCTGATTATTTACTTAGAAGTGAGCAGGAGCGAAGGCTAAAAGCGTCTATTTATGCTAAGTGAAGTACGGACGGAACCACTTAAGATTCCGCGGCAGCATCCGAAGAGGAAGCACGTGACGATTTGTGCGGGTTTTAGTTGCTTTGACGGCATTGTCCTGTGTGCTGACACACTAGAGGGGATTGACGGCCTCGTTCGCAAGCACGTTTTCAAGTTTGGTAGCCAGACCCCGACAATCCGGCTTCTGACGAGGCGAGGGCCGTTTTCGCTGGGGCAGGAGACTCTGACCTGACCGACACCGTAATTGACGAAATCTGCGTGAGGAAATAGCCAACAAGCAATCTCTGGAAGAGATCGTGGCGGGGAGGCATAAAGGCGCGGCTCTTGCGGGTTTACGCTGCTCTCGTGCCCGCAGATCACGCAGGGCGTCTGCCCGATGTCGAGGTGCCGGTTGGAATCTGGTGGGCCGATGTCGAAATGTTGAACTGAGTGGGAAAATGCGTCTCTTGTTAAGAGGCGTCTGCCAAACGACAGATTGGAGTCGGAACCGATGTCGAATTGTTGGTTGGAATCTGGCGTCGATGGAATGGAACTCATACGGGTTAACGCGCCTCTTGTTAAGAGGCGTCTGCCAAACGACACGATTGGAGTCGGAATCGTGCTGAAGTACGCAATCATTGACGAATCATTTGGTGGGTCTCAAATCCAGCATCGCAGATGCGGTGCCTGCATCTGTTTACATAATCAACGAAGTAAAAGAGTACGTTCAGCAATGCGGTGGCGAGACGCACGTCGCCATTCTTCAGGCTGACGGAGAAGAATTCGAAGTTTCTTTCATCGGCGGAAGTCCAAAAAAAACTCAGTCCGCACAGATAGCTGAGATTCAACAAATTTGTCGCGGAATCGCAGCAGCATCCTTTGGCGAAGACTTCGTCGATGACGCAGCGATTCAGGTCCTATATGAAGAAGTGCAAGCAGTGCTTGAGTATCTAGAGAAGGTGAGGATAAAGCCTACGCCGCCGTCAGCCTCTTGAAACGTGAGTGTAGGAGCCGTCACCATGTGGCGCAGCGTATCGATAAAGAGATTCGGAATTCTGGCGACGATTGAATCGAAACTCCATCTCCTGCAAGTAGGACGCGAGATGCTTTGCAGAAATCCGGTGCCACGTTCCCATGATTCCACGCTTCAAAAGGGAGAAGGCATTTTCGACGGTGTTGGTGTGAATCTCGCCCTCGACGTACACACGGCTTCGATGATTGACGTGTCGGTGCCTCTCGCCCATATCGGCTTGTCGTGTGGCCCCCACATAGGCCGGAAGTTCATCGGTGATAATCACGTCCGCGTCTGCGCTGACGTTCTCTCGAATGAATTGCGCCAAGGTGCCAGAGCGAACATCGCTCGCGTGAAAGAATCGAACAGGACCGCCGCGTTGACGGATTCCAATTACAATTTCCTTGTCGGCGCGAGGGCCACGGTGCCCTTTGCCGCGCTGCTTCCCGCCGACGTAGGTTTCATCCATCTCCACAATTCCGCTCAACATCGGCCTCTCCGCTTCAAGCATTGCAGCGCGGATGCGATGGCAGAGGTACCACGCGGTTTTGTAGCTGATTCCGAGAGTCTGTTGAATCTGGCACGCGGACATGCCCTTCTTCGCTTCGCAAAGCAGGTAGGTTGCCGCAAACCACTTTTCGAGGGGAAGATGGGTATCATTGAAGATCGTTCCGGTTGTCACCGAGAACTGATGGCCGCATGAACCACACTCGAATTGCTTGCGCGATTCTAGATAGCAGACGTTGCGCTCTTTGCAGCGTGGGCAGGTCACCCCTTCCGGCCAGCGGAGCTTGGTCAGAATCTCGCGGCATTTCTCGTCGGTTGAGAACTTCTGAAGCATTTCTAGGAGAGCCATGAAAACCCCTCGTAAACCCAAGAGGCAACGGGCATCCAGACCGCTCGAAAAGGTGCCGTTGCGCCAACTTGTGAGCAGCGTGAAAAAGGACCTGCGCTCCAAGTTGAAGTCAGAATAGGGTTTAGCTTCATACAGGCGCAATTATAGGGCCCTCCTTACCTGTGTCAAGTATATAATCAGGAGCTTGCTTGTCATGCTAAAACACTTCAATACACATGTCAAGTAAACTTGCCATGCCTCAGGGGATTTCTCTTAAATGATTGAGATGCTTAGGCTTGAAGTACTTAAGATCGAGCCACAAATCAGCTCTTACTTCAATTCCAAGTGGAGGTTCCCCAAGAGTGCGCGGATCCTCTTCTCGGTCGTAGTTCGCTTT
>CAVWSS010000005.1:0-341350 GCA_963757885.1 uncultured Acidobacteriota bacterium
GTCCGTGTCGGGCAGTGCGGCCCAGGAGCCTTCGAGAATCCGGTAGTCTACCGGGTCGTGGCTCCCAGGGTCCCTCATCATGCCCGTACGAACGCCCTCCTATCGCTTCCATAAACCCTCGGGTCAGGCCGTGGTCACCCTCAGCGGCAAGGAAAAATACCTGGTCGATTCGGCTCGCCCGAGAGTCGCGATGCCTAGACCGTCTACTCGCCGAGTGGCTGACCAATCGTCGCCGTCCCGCCCAGCCCCGGATGATGGATCGGGTTCATCCCGATGAATGAACTGCTGGACGCTTACAGCGAGCATGCCCGGCGAGTACGTCAAAGCTGGGAAACCGACCAGCGAGCCGGACAACATCCAACAGGCCCAGCGTCCGGTCCGAGAACTCTACGGCACTTTGCCAGGGATTTCGGGCCGCTGGCCCTGAAGGCCGTCCGACAGCGATGATCGACGCGGCTGGTGTCGGACCTTCATCAACCGGCAAATCAACCGGATCAAGAGGATGTTCGCCTGGGCGGCCGAGAACGAGCTGGTCCCGATCGAGACGTACCAGTCCCTTGCGAGCGTGGCCGGATTGCGACGGGGACGGACCGAGGCCCGTGAGAAACCGCCGGTCCGCCCAGTGCCGGACGGGTGGTCGAGCGGGTCTTGCCCCATCTGTCGCCCACGGTCGCGACCATGGTCCGGGTGCAGCGGGCCTGGCCAGCATGCGGCCCCAGGAGATCATCCTCATGCGCCGCGGAGATCGACATGTCCGACCAAGTGCTGGGTCTACCTGCCCCGACGGCTGAATCCGAGCACTACGAGCGGGACGCCAGCTTTCCTCGGTCCCCGGGGGCCCAAGAGCTTTGCGCGCGCCTGGAGCCGCACCGGGCTCCTGCTCAGCCCCAGGCGAGCTCGAGGAGCAGCGCCGTGGTCGATGGGCAGCCCGTCGAAGGTCCCCCCTGACGCCTCGCAACAGCCCGTCGACCCAAGTCATCCCGACGGCAACCGGGCGAGGTCTACGATGATGGCAGCTACCGGAAGACGATCCGGAGGGTGTGCCGGAGGCTGGGATCCCGATCTGGTTCCCCAACCAGTTGCGACACAGCGCCGCGACGGAGATCCGACGCCGATTCGGTCTCGAGGCCAGCCAGGCGGTGCTGGGCCACTCCGAGTTGGCGACCGCCGGATCTACGCGGAGGTTGACAATACGACGGCATACAAGATCATGTCGGAGATGGGCTGATACGGACGGACTCGCAGCCGGACCATCCATCGGCTCGGCCCCGAGTCCGCCGACGAGGAACGATCGGCGAGTCAACTTGAAAGCTTCTCGACCGCTCGCCTCGTCGGGAGCGGCCGGGATCCAATCTCGATCAGCAGGTATCGCAACGATGGCGGACAACCTCTTCGATGACGATGACGACTGGTCGGCTCCCGATGAGGATTCCCCGGAAGAGGACATCTCAGGAAGTCAGCTCACCGAGAGAGACCTTTACCTTGCGAGTGCCAGGGATCGGCGAATCGATGCCAACAGAATCAGGCGTGTTCCCGCGGCTTTCCAGCTTGGCTATTTGAGCCGTCGAGGCTGGATCGCACACCGCTGGTATGGACCAGGGTGGTGTGACCGACGTTTGATGTTAAATTACAATGGATGCAACCCACGTATTACGCGGCCACCGGGAAGCCCCACCGGTCAATCTTCGCCCAGAACTGATCCCACCGCCCCGCCGTGTAGCTCAAGCAACGTAGACTCAGCACCGCTGCCGCTCCCGACTCCTTCCACTTCATGCCCGAACCACAGAGCCGTTGCTTGACGATGACCTTGCAGGCCGCTTCCGTGACCCCGCTGCCATCGGCTCGTTCCTCGCCACTCGCGCCGGATAGTCCATCCGACCCGCCTTCGACTGGTTCTCGAAATACGTGATCGCCCGCTGCACGTCCTCGTGATCCTTCGCCCACGGTCGTGCCTTCGCCAGGGACTTCAACTGCTTCAAGATCGCCGCCGCTCCCCCGGGCTCGTGTTTCAGCTCATGGCAACCGCGTCGGCCCACGCCTTGCACATCGCGGATCGCCCCGGTACAGCACCGCCGCCGCCTTGCCCAGATACTCCGCCGCATGCCAGAAGTCCACGACCTGCGCCTCGGTATGGCGCTCCAGGAATTCCCAATTCCCCTTCGCCCCATCGGCGATCCCACGCAGTGCCGCCGGGATACGCCGCCTTCACATGCACCACCTCGGCTTCCAATCGGCCCAGGAACGTCGCCTTGCCATACTCGGGCGTCGCGGCCAGGTAGATGGTGTGCTGACGTTCGCCCTCGCCGTCGTAGAAGCTGATCGTCCCGACCATCGTCTCGCGCCAACCGTCCTCGCACATCAGCGCACAGGTCCCGTCCAGGCTGAACGCCACGGTCGCCGCACCGCCTCCATCCGGGGAAGGTGGTAACTCCAGTCTTCCTCCTTGGCCAAGGCCACGGCAGCCACCGCATCGGCGATGTCCTGGACCAGGCAGCGGGACACCTCTCGGCCATGGTTATCCCCCAGGTCGTGCCGGACCCCGCCAGCCGAATTCGGCGTACTTGCTCGAGACCATCTTGGCGAATTTGGGGGTGGAGCTGACGATGATCCGGGCGTCACGGTCCAGAGGGCAGTAGGTTGCACCACCCCGGGGACTCTGATAGACATGGCGTTCGAGCGTAGCCATGCCGTAAGGCGTCTGGTAATCCTTGGGGATCTGCCCTTTGCTCGTCAGGGTGATCGAGCCGACGGTGATCGGAGAGCCGTCGGTGTCGAACTGCCGCAGCCCTTCTTCAGTGGCCAGGACCCCGGCGGCATTGAGTTGTTGCTGGAGGGTTTCCTCGAAGTCGAGCATCGAGCGGTTGTAGGGGATGGTGACCTGGACGGTGAAACCGGAATCGGTGCGGTCGATGATCTGAGCGGACATCGTCGGGCTCCTCCGTGGGTGGAAAAAAGAGCCCGAAACTTACCATCGGGCATCCTGATACGCCACATCAATCGTCGGTCACACCCGACCAGGGGTTAACCAGCATCGGGACCTGAATCGAGACTGGTTGACAGTCGCGGGACGAACCTGCACCCAATTGGCGGACGATGTCTTCACGTTGTCACATTACATTTCACGTCACATTCATGATGAATTATGGAGCGTCCTGATATCGCTGGTCGTCCCCCTGAATTGGCTGGACGACCAGTGCCACCTGCGCGAGCCCCAGAGACAGGTCGTCTCGGACGCCGATTTCCCCGCAGAGCAGACCTGGGCACGTTTACCTCCCCTGGCTGATCAGGCCCTTCCCCTCACGTCCCCGGTTAGATGTCTCTATGAACTCGGAGCGGCCATCGGCGATTACCAGCTAGCCTTGCTGCCTATGCAGCCGCTGTCCTATGGGACAGGAGATTTCGATTCGTGGCCCAGCCCCGAGTCCCTGATGCGAGCCATCCGGAAGATTCCGGCAGACATGGTGGCTGCGATTCCCCTGTTGGATTCCTTGGTCCGGGCCTCCACCCGAGTCACGGCAAACAGGGGGGAAACCATGAGAGGGCTAATAGCCTCAATCAGTGAGCACATGTATATAAAACCAGCGCAGGCGGACATCGATCGACATTTTCATCCAGAGGACGAACTGGACCTGCTCTTCAGGATCTACAAGTCGTTGAACTCGGGGTTTTCAGGGGTTGATTACGACCGTCTTTCCAATACCTATGATTCAATACAGCGAGGGCTGGAGTGGCTGAGATGGGACCGCCTTCCCGCGCAGGAGCAGGAGAGGCGGATTAGAGAGGCGCCCCGGGGGAATCAGGTCGCCGGAGTTCTGTACGTCCATGGCGAAGCAGTGCGGATAGTCTACAGGAAGAAGCGGAAGCAGGAGCGACAGGAAAATCCAATTATGATTATATTAGATTACTTTCAGCGTGACGCGGCACCGGAAGAGGGCTGGCCGGCTTCGATTGACAATCCGTTCTGGCCAGACAGTGGTTCCGGTCGCCCGAGTTCAATCGAGAAAAAAACAACTAACGCTGTTGAGTCGTTGAATAACTCCCTGACGAGGATCAAGTTTAGCACGTCTAATCACGGTGATCTAATATACTGGGTGCGCACATAATTATTTTTATGTGTTTGGTAAGACGCAGGCATCCAGAATCCCTCTTCCTCCGGCGACTCCTATTCAACGAGTCCAGTGGACCCCGGACGGGGCGATTAACCAGAAATGTCGGGAAGCACGGAGACGTACGAGAGCAGCGATCGTCTTCCCTGGATCTCACGTTAACCGGGCTTCCGGCGGACTGCGACAGCCGTCGTCTAACGACCGGAATCCATGAATTATATAGCAATTGATTATCTTAAAATATCAAAATATATAATGAATTATATCATGCGGGCCCTCGAGCGATTGGACCGATTCGCCGCGGACTGCCGACATGCCGTCGATCAGTACCAGACTCACGGGGACCGCGTCGGTCATCATCATCATCGGCACGCGTGAGAGGGCCTGCGCCCTCCGCAGTCGCAGGCCCTGACCCCTGATCCGGCGCCCGAGGATCTCGTCGAGTTACGGCAGGTCGCTCGAGCAGAGCCGATGCCCTGATACCAGATCCGCAGGGCACAGATCGAACTGGCGATCGCCGCGGGCGAGCGATCTCGGAGCGTTGCCGCCCGCATGGAGTACGACGAGGCGACCTTCTGGCGGTTTTGCCCCGGTTCGAGGGTACGGGGCTCGCCGACCTGATGGCCGCCCCTTCGCGACAGGGGCATTCACCCCGGATCTTCCCTCCTGCAACGCGGCCAGATCGTCGCCCTGGCCTATCTCGATCCTGTGGCCAGGGGCTGGATATCAGCCACTGGTCCAGCCGTGACCTGGCACGCCAGGCGGTCGCCGACGGGATAGCTCCGGCGATCAGCGACCGCGAGGTCCGCCGGATCCCTCAACTCCGCCGATCTGCAACCGCACCGGACGCAGTACTGGAGGACAGCCCGCCTCGACTTTCAGCTCGAGGAGCGAGCCGAGAAGGTCCTCTGGTGCTACGCCAACGCCGCCCGGTCGGCTGGCCGAAGCATCTGGTTCGTCTGCGCCGACGAGATCCTCAACTTCCAGGCCTTGGAGCGGGTCCCGACCCTGCGGGCGGCCCCCGGGGACATCGAGCGGCAGGAGTTCGAGTACGTCCGCCCAGGACGGTGAACATCCTGGTGCTCCTGGTCGTCCTCACCGGGCGGATGGAGGCAGCAAGCCTGGCCCGCAACGACGCGGGCCATTACATCGAGGCGTTGGATGGGTTCCGCCGGCGCCACCGCCCGCGGGGCGTGAACCTGGTCCAGGTCCGCGGCTCTAGGAGCCTGTCTGAGATTCCCGATCCGCATCACGACGGACGAGGGATATAGCCAGAAGGAAGCGGTTCGGGCAGAATGCGGGTCGCCGAGCTTTTCACCACCTGGAGATCTCATCGGGGAGCTGATTCATGGACGGCCGCCGCAAGAACTATCGGGCCTGGGACCCCCAGCAGAACGGCCACGACGCGATCTCGCCGCACCAGGCCCTCCCCGAGGGCGACCTGGTCTTCTTCCTCATCGATCTGATCCCCCAACTCGACCTCGCCCCCTTCCACGGGTATTACGCCCGCGACCTCCGCGGCCAACCCCCCTTCGACGTGACCATGATGGTCACCTTGCTGGTCTACGCCTATGCCGTCGGCGTCTGCTCCAGCCGCAAGATCGCCGCCGCTTGCGAGCGCAATCTGGCCTTCCGCGCCATCGTCGGCGACGATCGCCCCGACTTCCGCACCATCAGCGATTTCCGCAAGCTCCACACCGCGGCCCTGAAGCCCTTGTTCCTCGAGGTGCTGCGCGTGGCCGGCGAGCTGGGGATGGTCAAGCTCGGCAACCTCTCCACCGACGGGACGAAGATGCGGGCCAACGCCTCGCGGCACAAGGCCATGAGCTACGGCTACATGAACAAGGAGATCGCGCGGTTGGAAGCCGAGGTCGAGCGACTGCTCCGCGACGCCGAGCGATGCGACGCCGAGCAAGACGCGGCGTTGGGGGGCCGTCGCGGCGACGAGCTCCCCGACGAATTGAAGCGGCGCGAGGACCGATTGGCCAGGATCCGCGAGGCGAAGGCGCGGCTGGAAGCCGAGGCCCGAGCCCGTGCGGAAGCGGAGCAACGCCGCCGCGACGAGGCCCAGGCCCGGCGCGATGCGGAGGGCCGCAAGCGGCCGGGCAAGGAGCCGGCTCCCATCGAGTGGTCCCCCGAGGACAAGGCCCAGACGAACTTCACCGACCCCGAAGCGAAGATCATGAAGCAGAGCAACAAGGGGTTCGATTATTCGTACAACGCTCAGGCGGTGGTGGACGGCGAGGACCAGATCATCGTCGCGGCCGAAGTGACCGCGGCGACCAATGACAAGCAGCAGGCCGTGCCGATGGCGACCGCGGCGCTGGAGAACCTGGAGGCGGCCGGGATCGAGCGACCGCGGGCGGCCGACGGGGCCGACGGCGCCGATCGCGAACACGGCGGACACCGGCTACTTCAGCGAGGGAGCGGTCGCGGGTCTGGAGCGGATCGGCATGGACCCGTACCTGGCGGTCGAACGCCAGAAGCATCATGAGGAGTCGGTCGCCTCGGAGCCGGCGGCCTGCTCGTCGGAGGCGAGCGCGAAGGAGCGGATGCGAGCCAAGCTGCGGACAGCGACCGGCAAGGTCCTCTACGCGGCGCGGAAGCGGATCGTCGAGCCGGTGTTCGGCCAGACGAAGTCGGCGCGGGGCATCCGCGGGTTCCTGTTGAGAGGCCTGGAGAAGGTCACGGCGGAGTGGCAACTGATCTGCCTGACGCACAATCTGCTGAAGATCTGGCGGCACTGCAGTGGCGCCGGCGTGAGTTGAGGGGGATAGTGCGCGCCGAGGGCTGGGCCGAGGCCATAGAGGCCGAGGCCCAGACGAAACCCGGTGGCCGAGCCGAGACACGGACAAATTCTCGGACACGCTCCTAGTTCTACAGCCGCAGGAAAAAAAGCGACTTGTTGGTGGAATTGACGGGTAGCGATTATAACACACGAGAATCGGCCGAAGCCTCGTTCGTCACCCCATTGGTCAGGAGGGAGCCTCCATGACTCCGGACGACGTGGCGCCGCGGCCGAGGGATTGGTGCAGTTCCACGAGCGATTCGCCCCGCTCTTCGGCAAGGAGCAGGCGCAAGACCACGCCCATACCTATCTCAAGGGCCTGATGTGCTGCCCCGAGCGCAAGAGCATCGAGCCGATCGCCCTGTGCACCGGCACCGGGCAGGTCTCCGGCCTCCAGAAGTTCATCGCCGTCGCCCCCTGGCAATCCGACGACGTCCCGGCCGAGATCCAGTCCGTCTTCGCCGACGAGCTGGCCCCCTCGGCGGCCGGCACGCCGTCGGCACCGTCGGCGTGCTCGACGAGTCGGCTTCTCCAAGAAGGGGACCAAGAGCGCCGGGGTGGCGCGGCAGCATAACGGCCGGCTGGGCAAGGAGGACAATTGCCAGGTCGGCGTCTTCCTGATCGGGGTGACGCCCGCGGGCGCCGCCTTGCTCGGCCACCAGCTGTATCTGCCACGAGTCCTGGTACGAGGGGGACGAGGCGGCCCGTCGCCGGGCCGAGGCCCATATCCCCGAGGACATGCCGTTCCGCACCAAGCCGCAGATCGCCGCGGCGCTGGTCCGGGACGTCATCGTGACGGGGATCGTCGGCCTGGATTGGGTCACCGCCGACGAGGCAGTACGGCCAGAACGGGGGGCTGCTCGACGAGTTGGAGGAGTTGGGCCAGCGTTACGTCATGGAGGTCCCCACGACGACCACGGTGTGGACGGCCGACCCGGCGTCGTGCGTCCCGCCCTACTCGGGGCGCGGCCAGCCGCCGCGGCGGCCGCGGCGCGACGCGGTGCGCTCGGTGGCCGAGATGGCGGCGGGGCTGCCGGCGGACGCCTGGCATCGGCTCCAGGTGCGCGAGGGGGCGGTCGGGCCGCTGGTCTTCGAGTTCGCCGCGGTGCGGGCCTGGGCGGTCCGGCACCGCAAGTCCGGCCCGCCGATCTGGGTGCTGATCCGCCGCTCGCTGGAGGCGGAGCCCGAAGTGAAGTACTACGTCTCCAACGGCGACGCGGGGACGCCATTGGGGGTGCTGGCGCAGGTGGCCTGCACGAGGCACCGGGTGGAGGACTTCCTGGAGGACTGCAAGAGCTACCTGGGGATGGCCCAGTACGAGACGCGATCGTGGGTCGGCTGGCACCACCACATGGCGCTGGTCGGGCTGGCGCACCTGTTCGTGGTCCTGACGCGGCTCCGCTTGAAAAAAAAGTATCGGTCCTGACGCTGGACCGGACGGTGCGGTTGCTGGAGGCGGCGCTGGCGGAGCCGGAGCTGAGGTTGGCGCGGGCGGTCGCCCTGGTGGAGTACCACATCCGTCGGAATCGGGTGGCCAAAGCTTCACATGACAAGACCTGGAAGGAGAAGCACAAGGGCCTCATTTACCTGCGGCTGTAGAACTAGCCACGTGGCCGCCGAGACGCGAGAGTTCTTCGACGACTCCGGGGGCCGGCGGCACCCTCCGCACGACTCCTGGCTCGACCAACCTGAGGGGCTGATCCGGGCCTTCAGCGATACCTGAAGGGGAGGTCTTGGTCCAGCCATGAGGACGTGATGGCGCAGGTCGAGGCGTCGTGGCCGGAGTGCAACCGGCTCTATGCCCACCTGTTCGAGCAGACCTGGATCAATCACCGGATGAAGCGCTGGTTCGCCGAGTATGATCCCTGAATCCCTTGCCCTGCTTCGGTCCAGGTCCATCTGAATGTAGGCCATTCGACGCGGACGGACCGGTATCGACTGGAACCTTAATGCGCAAATGGGCTGATGCCATCGCCCTTGGACGTACGGTCAGATCGGTCGTTACCGCACGACGAAGTCTACATTCGGCTCGTGCGCCGGTTCGTGGATCGTCGGGGACCAGAACTCAGACTGAACTCAGGTCGACTTTGACGGCGTCGAGGCGAATTTTTCTCGTAGACGCGCATCGCCAACCGACCGTCACCGTAAACGTTTGAATTGTGCGGGGGGCGACGACCGACGGCCTGCGGTTTTCCGGGATCGCGTAATTCTTTCCGAGGGCAACCACCATGATCGATGGCTTCGATCAGTCCCGTGCGAGGCCTGGGAGCAACGGCGCGAATTGGCTGGCTCCCCTGCTACGAACCACCTTTCGAGACCGCGAGATCGTCGAGCTCAAGGAGCTAGCCAAGAGCCTGCCCGGCCGTCCTCACCTCAGCTCAATCTATCGCTGGTCCAGTTCGGGATTGAGGGGCGTGCGGCTCGAGACTTTCAAGCTGGGCGGACGGCGATACACCTCCGCGAGTCCCTTGCGAGATTCGCGGCGCGGCTCTCCGACCTCTCGTGATCGGCAGGTTCCACAACCAAGAAAAACCGACGGCCACCGCACCCCGGGTAAGGAAACGGTGGCCGTCGCAACCACAAGGAGCTCATTTCCTTGAACAGTGCAATTGTACACGAAGCCGGTGACGAGGACAAGGTCCCTCGCGCCCAAATCATCGCGCTCCTTCGTCGGGCCGGACGTCTCGTCCGGGCACAAGAGGACGCGAGCAGAGCAGCGGCCGCGGTCGCCATCACCGGGTTCGATCAGATCGACCATCCGGTGTTCGCCCACCTGACCACCGCACAGGTCCTCGCACATTACCGCGCCAACATGGATCTGTTCGAGCCGGCACCGGCTATCCACCGAGTCGAGCCCATCAAGGGAGCTCGCGGATGGCGGGCGGCGATCACCGCAGGTCGTCGGCCACGGCGTTCGGTCGACTCGAATCGGCCATCATCCCCACGCGATCCCCGCCAGGAAAAGGGGACCGCTTCCGGCTCCTCGATCGAAGGGGCCTGACACGAATGGCACGTCCTGAGATCGTAACCGTTTGCGATTAAGAGCTTTGCTTGGAGTAACGCCGAATTGCTTCAGAGATCCCCGCTCCGCGCTGCCGGCGCCGCCTGGTGGGGGGATGAAACGGGACCTCGCTCGCGGGATGATGGCGGTGTTGCAAGCCGCATCAATCGCAAGGAGGTCCCTCATGGTCCAGTCTACCGCGCCCCGGCTCCGGTTCCAGTTCTTCCGCCTCCAGCAACAGGCTGCCGCCGGGCCCGGACTCGGCCTCGACGGCATCCTTCCCGACGCCACGGTCCAGCAGGACCTCAAGGAGGAGGGAGCCAACTGGAAGCTCGTCTTCTACACGCCCTGGCTGACCTTCTGGGCCTTCTTCTGGCAGGCATAGAGCCCCGATCACTCCTGCCGCGCCGCCGTCAAGCGGATCGCCGCCTGGCTGGGGCGCACGCGGTGAGGAGTTCGACGACGAGGACACCAGCCCGTATTGCAAGGCCCGGGCGCGCCTGCCCGAAGCGGTCCCGTTCCGCTTGATGCGATCGCTGGGTTACGAGCTGCACGACGACCTGCCCGAGGAGTGGCGGTGGTGCGGCCGCCGCGTCAAGGTCGTTCACGGCACGACCGTGAGCATGCCCGACACCGCGGCCAATCAACGCGAGTACCCCCAGAGCCCGTCGCAGAAGCCCGGGCTGGGCTTCCCGATAACGCGGATGGTGGTCGTCTTCTGCCTGGCCACCGGCGCGGTGCTGGAGGCGGCCCTGGGCAAGTACCAGGGGAAGCAGACCGGCGAGAATGCCCTGTTTCGCAGGACCTGGGAGGGGTTGAGTGGCCGGCGACGTGTCGCTGGGGGATCGCTACTACGGCTCGTACATCGACACGGCGCTGTTGAAGAGCCCGGGGCGTGGACAGCGTGTGTCGGCTGCACCAGCAGCGGGTCACACGACTTCCGCCGGGGTCGTCGCCTGGGCAAGGAGGATCACATCGTGAGTTGGGCCAAGCCGGATCGCCCCGACTGGATGGACGAGGCGACCTACGAGTCGTTACCCGGGGAGATGGAGGTGCGGGGGGTGCGGGTCCACGTGGCGGCGCGGGGCTTCCGCACGCGGGTGCTGGACCTGGTGACGACGCTATTAGACGCAGATATCTACAGGAAAAAGGATCTGGCTGATTTATATCGTCGGTGCTGGGAGGCGGAGCTGCATCTGCGGTCGATCAAGGCGGTACTGGAGCTGGACGTACTGCGGTGCAAGACGCCGGAGATGGTGTGCAAGGAGATCGGGATGGGGCTGTTGGTTTACAACGTGATCCGGGCGGTGATGGTGGCGGGGTGGAAAGCTCATGGCCAGCGGCCGCACCGGGTGAGTTTCAAGGGGGCCTTGCAGACCCTACTTGGCGTTCGCGGAGGGTGTTGCGGGAGGAAGTGCCTGAACAACGGCGATGCCTTGTGGAGGGTCCTGCTAGTGCTCGATCGCCGCCGACGCGGTGGGGCATCGCCCGGACCGAGTCGAGCCGCGGGCGGTGAAACGTCGGCCCAAGCCCTTTCCGCTGTTGATGGTCCCCCGACGCCAAGGCCAAAGCCGCTTTGCTCAAAGCGGGTTAGGGCTACGGGGACGTGCCATTCGGGCCTGACACCTGATGGTCAGTCCGAAGGACCGCGGTTTCTTCCTGGCTTGTGCCCGGGCCCGCAAGGACCGTGAGGAAGCGGTCCTCAGACCATGGGCGGATCCGCCGGCCCTCTAGGGACGATCCTGGGGGCGGAGTTCCTAGACGAGGACCGCCGAGGACAACTGGAGCCGTACTTTCGAGCCCATCTCCTTTGTGCTGGCGGCCGTCGCGCCGGAATTCTGGCCGGAAACGGGAACGGTGTCCGGGGGAGCCCTAGGCAAGATCCAAACCGAGACCAAGTTGCCGCTAAGTGGTCCATCTCAGAAATAACGGTAGGGTTACGGACTTTCGAGGGCGGCCACTATGCTGGGAATGTCGTCGCTGAACTGCACTCTGGCCCATCCCTCGACGGAGTCGTCTCGTGCCTGGCCCTCCGCCGCTTCATCGCCCGACCTTCCCGGACGAGTTCCTCGCCGAGGCCCGACGCCTCCTCCGCGCTCGCACGGCGGCGTCGCACCTCCGGCAGCGCGCCGCATCTGGTCTTGCTCCTCCACGAATCCCCGGCGCTCTCCAATGTGGCCGCCGCTGCTCGCCTCGACCTGCATCCCAATTCCATCCGCCGTTGGCGGCGACGCTGGGCCGCGGGCCAATTTACTCTCGAGGACGATCCCGGCCGTGGCCGCAAGCCGGTCTTTTCCCCCCCTCGACAGGGCCATCGTCGCCTCGATCGCCTGTGACGTGGTCGCCCGCACCGGCAATCCCGTTGAGCCGCCAATCCACGACCGATCTGGCCAAGCGGGCCCGAGACGAACTGAACAAGCCGATCAGCCGCAGCACGGTCTGGCGAATCCTCGACGAGGACGCCATCAAGCCCTGGCAATACGAACACTGGATCTTCCCCCGCGCCGCCGACTTCTTCGAGAAGGCCGCCGTCGTCCTGGATCTGTATGAGGGCTACTGGCAAGGCGAGCGAGTCGATCCCTTCGACCGGATCATCAGCTCCGACGAGAAGACGAGCATCCAGGCCCGCATCCGCTGTCACCCGACCCTCGGGCCGGCCCCGGGTCGGTGCCGCCGCGTCGAGGCGGAGTACGGGCGGGGCGGGGCGTTGCAATACCTGGCGGCCTGGGACGTCCAAGAAGGGCTGGTCATGGGCCGATGCGAGGCCAAGACGGGCATCGAGCCGTTCGGCCGCCTGGTCGAGCGAGTCATGGGGCGGCCGGAATACGCCGCGGCGGATCGCGTGTTCTGGGTGGTGGACAACGGCTCGTCGCACCGGGGCGAAGCCTCGGCGAAGAGGATGAGTCGGCGTATCCCAACGCCATCCTGGTCCATCTGCCGGTCCATGCGAGTTGGCTCAACCAGGTGGAAGTCTACTTCTCGCTCGCTGCAAAGGAAGGTCCTCACCCCCAATGACTCGGCGGATTTACAGGAGTTAGAATTGCGGATCAAGCTCTACGAGGAGCTGACGAACCGGCAGCCGAAGCCGTTCGCCTGGAAGTTCACGAAGTACGACCTGTTCAACCTCTTGCAGCGGATAGCCAGGAGGGAGGCCGCCGCCAGGGCATCGACGCCGGGTACTCCGGCGAGCCGGGAAATGACCCTGCCCGAGAATAGCGACGCAACCCTACCGTTAATTGTGAGATGGACCACTAAAGTTCGAGTTTCGCACTCTTGAGAGGTGTCTTCTGATCAGAAAGACACGTCGGCTTCCTTGCGGTTTTTGGGTTACTCGTCTGGGTTGTCCCACCTCGAAGAGTGACCCACACAAGGAAGCCGACCCATGGAACTTACCTCCTCGTTCGTTGACCTGCTACAGCACTTCGCCTCGACCTTCACCGCCCCTACCTACCAGACCTTCCTCGTGATCGTCGCCGGCTGGGTCCTCTCGCAGCGCCACCGCTTCATCACCGAGGTCATCTTCTCCGGCGGCCACGTCGGCATCGGCCACTGGTCGCGGTTCCATCGCTTCTTCAGTCACGCCGCCTGGGACATCGACACCTTCTCCATGGCGTTGGCCAAGATCGTCGTGACGATCCTCGCCCCGGCGCCGAGCTCCTCTGGGCCGTCGATGACACCCTCTGCCGCAAGCGCGGGCCTGACCCTCTACGGCGCCGGCATGCACTACGACCCGCTGATCTCCAGTCGGCCCAAGGCCCTGGTCAGTTGGGGACACGACTGGGTCGTCCTCTGTCTCATCGTCGTCCACCCCTTCTGGGTGCCCACCAAGGTGTTCGCCTTGCCCATCGCCGCCCGGCTGTACATCAACCGCCAGGGGCTCACCAAGGGGAAGAAGAGCAAAGGGAAAGCGGCCAAGCAGGCCAAAGCCAAGCCCCGGGCCAAAGCCAAGCCCCGGGCCAAAGCCAAGCCCCAGGTCAAAGCCAAGCCCCAGGCGAATCCCGATCATCGCACCCGGCCGGAATTGGCCCTGGAACTGATCCGCCTGGCGGCCCGGTGGTACCCCGATGACGAGATCATCGTCCTGGGTGACAGCACCTACGGCGGTCGGATCGTCTTGTCGCACTTGCCCCCCAATGTCCATCTCATCAGCCGCGTCCACCCCGACGGGGCCCTCTACCAGCCGGCGCCCCCCAAGGCCCCGAGGACCCCGGGGGCCCCGCGAAAGAAAGGCGATCGTCTCCCCGGCATGGCCGAGTGGGCCGCCGACCCCGAGCGACCCTGGACGCGGCTCGACTTCAATCAGTTCGGGCTGCATGCCGTGCTCGACGTCAAGACGATGCAGGCGCTGTACTACAAGTCGGGGCGGGACCGACCGCTGACCATCGTGTTGGTGCATGACGTCGAAGGGAAGCGGCCCGATCAGATGTTCTACTGCACCAAGCTCGATTGGACGGCGCGACAGGTGCTCTCGGCGTTCGCTCATCGCTGGGCGATCGAATGCACATTCGAATACTGCAAGCAATTCCTGGGATTGGAGGACCCGGCCAATCGGCTGCCCAAGGCGGTCGAGCGGACCGCCCCGATGGCGATGTTCATTTACAGCTTGGTGGTGGTCTGGTTCCACAAGACGGGCCATCAATCGGTGCGGTTCCCGTTCCGGCCCTGGTACCCGAAGAAGGTCGAACCGTCGTTCGCCGACATGCTGACGACGCTGAGGCGGCTGAGCTACGACGAGAAAACCGAGGGTCTGCTCGCCGAGGAGACCCCACTGAAAACCTGGATCGCCCAACTCACCGAGCTTCTCAGCCGGACCGGGTGAACGATCCGACGCCTGCGGAATCCGGGACGATCCACGACCTGACGAGCGCTCCGTTCCGGGCGAAATTCAGACCCGGGGCCGATCGCGATGCGCCCTCTCTTGTGCGAAACTCGAACTAAGTGCCCTGCGCGACCTGGCCGCCGACCTCTGCGGCCGGATGCTGCCCGATGGCAACCGAACCCGTTCCCTCGGTCAGCGTGCTCTTGATCGATGCGAAGGATCAAGGTCACACGGCGACCCTGGTGATGGAGCTGGTCTCTCCGGGCGAGGGGCACATTTATCCCTGCGCCGGCGATCTCGCTGATCTACTGCGATCCGAGGTTCCGCAAGGGCCTGGAGAACGCCCAGGAGTACGTCGAGAACAAACTCGGCCTCCGCGACCACACCCGGGACGTTCGCTGGACCTTGCACCGCGGGGGACCGCCCCTGCCGCCAGAGATCTGCGGACCATCGACCTCAGCGGCCCAGGCCCTGCTGCTAGCCTAACTTGCGCAGTTGACGGCTGCGAAGCTCGGATTTCCCCGGAAAAATCCCACTCCGGGGGTCCGGGTCTTCACTACAAAATCCGGTCGGGACTCAAGCGTTCTGGGATCTCCAGTCGCAGGGCCGTCAAGATCCGTTTCGGCTCCCCCATCGGACGAGCGACGCGGCGAAGGACCAGTTTCCGGCCGTCGGTCGTCTCCAACTCGATGTCACCGATGGCGATCTGACCCAACTCGCGGAGGATGACTTCAGGCGTCATCGGTCGCGGCTTTGGCGCGGCTTGGCCTCGCCGGGGATCCGGCTTGTGGATCTCCGTCTCCAGGCCCGCTCGCTTGGCCAGATGATCCAGCGTCTTCCAGAGGGCATACGCCAGCACGCAGACCATCACATGCGCCCGAGTCCGGCCGCTGTAGTGGTGCCAGACCGGGCGGAGCAGCAACTCGCTCTTGAGGACGCGGAAGGCACGTTCGACCACCGTTAACTGGATGTAGGTCTCCCAGAACTCCTCGGCCGACCAGCCGCCCTGATTACTCCGCAACAGGTAGGCACCGTCACCGGCCAGGGCCGCCCGGAACTTCTCCCGGTGCCAGGTCCAACTCAATCGCGCCGGCCGGGCCTTGGCCACGGTGACCGTCACGAACGGGCGGGCCTTGGGGAAGCGGCCCTTGAGCCGGCCGACACCCTCAAGGATCTTGTCGCGGACCTTGAGGCGACCATCTCCGATCCGTTTCTGGAGCTTCTCCAGAGCCCGCGCCAGGCCACGCCGCTGGCGACGGCGGATGGCCCGTTCCTTCTGGCGCCGCGGCCGGCTCCGGGCCAGGAGGTAATGCACGCGGTCCCGTTTCAGCAGTTTCACCTCGACATCGGGATTGTCGGGGAGGCGCTGCCAGCCGCCGGCGCAAGTGCTTGGCGAACCGGGCCAACTCGCCGCGCCGCGTGGCCAGCAGATACGCCGGCCGGATCGGCTGAGGAACCGGAGCGTCTCCTCGCTGATCATGCCACGATCCATCACCCAGACCCGCTGCGACCTGCCGAATCGGGCCTCGATCGTCTTGACGACGGTCTCGACGGTCTGAAGATCTTGCGTGTTGCCCGCCAGGGTCAGGTGAGCCAGCGGGAAACCGTCACGGGTCGCGATCAACGCCAGCACGATCTGTGGGCAATCGCCGCGGTGATCGCGGGAATAACCGCGGCGGGCCAGTTCGTTCTCTTCGGCCAGGCCCTCGAAGTAGGTGCTGGTCAGGTCGTAGAGCAGCAGGTCGTAGTCGAGCTGGAACAGTTGCCCGAATCGGTCCTTCAGGTCGTCCTCGATCGCCCGCTGGGCCTCGAGCAACCGGTCCAACGTCCGGTACAGGCGGTCCTTGGTCACGGCGCTGTCGGGGACGCCGAGCAGGTCCTCCAGGGCGGTGGACCGATACCAGTGCTCCGCCAGGGCGAATTCGCTGCAGGGGGCGCAGAGGCGGTTGATGACCTCGATGGCCACGATGTCCGCGGGCCGGACCGTCTCCTTCCCCTGGGGGATGTGGCGGTTGACGATCTCATCGAGGTGGAGGAACTTCCAGAGCCACAAGCCCAACCAGACATCGCCGAAGCGGCGGGGATTGGTCCAGCCCACCGAGTCGAGGCGGATCCGCACGATATCGGGATCATCGGGCAAGGAGACGGGCTCGGCATCGGGGAAGAGGCGAAGTTGCCGGTCTTCCCCCTGGCGATTGTGAAAGACGACCGTGCGCTGCCAGCGTCGTTCCTGGTCGTGGTTGAGCTCGCCGAGGTAGGCGACGACGTGCTGGCGCGGCCCGGCCTCGGTGCGCACGCTCTCGACCAGGGCGTAATAGGTGTGCGTCTTGCCGTATTTGGTCCGGGTGTATCGCCGCAGGAACATCGGGGCCTCCTGGTCCCTACGAGACCAGGAGAGCGTGTTGAATTCAAGCTGAAAAGTGGTGACTAGGTCTTCACTACACGCGGTTTTCGGCGGTTTTCACTACGGATTCCCGGGGTTTTTGGGGGAGAACCCAGGTATTCGTGGCGAAATCGGCAACGAACTGCGCAACCTAGGCTAGCCCATCTCCGAGCCAGCGTGCATATGGACGCATAACCGGTCTTCTATCGGAGCTTCCGTTGTTGCGCGTCTGGTCGGATCGACCGAAGCGTCGGACGGTTGCCTTGTGCGTCGGTGTCGTCGGACGAATGGCGGCTCGCGGCAAGATTATGCTCGATAGCCTACCTTCACGTGTGTGTACCCGATGGTCACAACCTGCGGATATGTTCCCCTTCCTGTCGCGGTGAGCCTGTCTCGACCCGGAGCGGTAAAGTGAGGGATCGAGGATCGAGACGAACCCGCCTGCCGCCATTCCGTTGGCTCGGTGCCGGGGAGGCGAGCAGGTGGATACGCCCCCGCCCGCCTTCAGGTGCATATCGCCTGCCGCGCCAGCGACCCTGGCGGACCGCCGCCGGCTGAGGTGGCCCCCATCGTCCAGACCAAAACCTGACGACTCTTCGCTACCCTCCCATCAACCTCTTGTCATCCTACCATCACGCCGGCCATGGCGACGCGGATCGAGACGGAGAAGAGGGTCGAGCCCGGTCGTTTCTGTGGTGGTAGGAGGCCTTCCCGTAGCAGACGGATAATTGGAAATATTTCCATAATTATTCGTCTGCTACGGGAAGGCCACGTTCCCAGAAATGACACACCCTCCGGGTTCGTGGAGTTCAAGCTCAACGCGTGATCACCAGGCTGGGGACGTCGCGGCCGATCTCGTCGGTGATCTGGCCGTTGCTCACAATGATCTGGCTGACGGAGTAGACGCGGCCGCTGGGCATGGTCACGCTCACGGTCCAGTCTCCATCGGGGACCCTCATCGCAAACCGGCCGAAGGCGTCGGTGAGGGCTTCGCGCCCCTCCGAGGTATTCTGTCGATTCGAGATGGGCACGCGCACGCCCTCTTCGGGTTCGCTCGTGTCTCGGGCCTCGACCCTGCCGAAGAGGACGTTCCGGAGTTCGGGCCGGATAAATCGAGGGGCGGTCAGCACGGGCCTTTGCGAGTCTCTCCGCTGGCCACTCGTGCGAGGAGCCGTCGGATCGGGGGCCGGCTGAAGTTCCTCACTCTCTGTGGGAGCGACCGGTCTCGGTGCCGCGGCACCAGGTGCGGGGGCCGCGGAGGCGGGCGGGCCAGGTCGGGTCGTCGACTTGAACTCCGCGGCGGGATCCGGCACGGTGTCCAGGTCGGCGACGCCCTGCACCTGTAAGGCCGGCTTGGCCGCGGTCCGTGCGGAAGGAGTTGACCGGACAGTTGACTGCTCGCGCCTGGGAAGGTGCGGGTCGGGAGCCGATTCGACGCGATTTGATGGAGGTTTCGGAGTCTCGGAGCCGGCCCGGTGCGGTCGTCTCTCCAGCCTGGCTCGCGTCCGCCTCTCGGGTGGGGAGCTCAGGTACGTTCGACGGGATCGAGTCATCCTCCGCCGGCTCGGAGGACGCGAGCAAGTCCCTCACGATCGGCGTGTCAACCACCTCGCCGCAGCATCGAGTCGAAGTCGTTCTCGCGTACAAGGTCGGCATCACGGCCGCGTCCACAATCGCCGACGACCTGAACGTGGTCGGATAGTAATAGCTCGGTGCCAGATATGTCGTGGGAGTGACCGGCGCCGAGTCGG
This sequence comes from uncultured Acidobacteriota bacterium, assembly GCA_963757885.1. Taxonomy (GTDB): domain Bacteria; phylum Acidobacteriota; class Terriglobia; order Acidiferrales; family UBA7541; genus Palsa-147. The sequence goes on from CAVWSS010000005.1 coordinate 18,849, forward strand.
TCAGATAAGCCGTGGCGTAGACGGTCGGAGCGGCATAGGACGTCGGGAACACGTAAGCGCCAGCGGCCACGCAAGACGTGGGCATCGTCAGGGAGCTCGCGGTCGGGGTCCAGTCCACTGCTTCCAGGTAGAGGACCTCTTGCGCCGGGCCTGGGCGCAGTTCAGTGACAGGATAGACATCGCCAGGATCGGCAAGCGCCAGCCAATCGCGCGGCATGTTTTCGTCTCCTTCGGTAACGTCCTGGACCCCGGTGAAACGCCTGGCGTCATGCGTGGGGTCCGTTCTCTGTCCACCATACTCGAACCGTCTTTGTTCACAGACGCTTGCGGCGGTACCGAGCGTCGGTTCAGCGGTGCCGATCTGCCCCAAATGACGCGTCAGGGGCCGGTCTCCGAACATCGACAATTCTGCCTACGGGGTCGGTTAGGGCCTAATTCCCGCGCATCTCACGTTCGTTTTCTCGCGATTTCCCCGAGGCCCCTTGATCGTCGGGATTGATGTCACCTCTCCTGGAGCTCCGATAACAACGCAGCCAGGAGCAACGGTCTCCACGAGAGCGAGCGATGGATCGCGGAGATAACCCAAAGGCCCTGAGGCGTCGTGGCGATCAAGATTTTATCACGGGTTGGAACGAGAGGAATGACCCGCGCCGCGGTCTCGAGGCTTCGGTAAGGCCGACGAGGCCCGGGGTGAGGCCGCGCTCGGCCACGGCCTTGCGGATGCAAGATTCTGCAGAAGACGCGGAACCCACGCGATGCGTCTTCCGGCCCCGGCTCACTTCTGGCGGTGGAAGGTCTTGACGGTACCGAAGGCGTCGGAGATGACCATCGTGTCGTCTCCTATCGAGTCGACGTGGCCGGACACGCGGTGACCAGCCAGATCGCGAGCGGTGGTCGCCTGGACATACGCCTCGAGGGTGCTGTTGCCGAAGCCCCAGGTTCCGCTGGCCGAATCAGCGGCGGCGCCGAATATCGTCTTGGCGGACCGGGAATAGACACGGCTCCCGCGGAACGTGCCTTCTTTAAAGAAGATGATCGCGAGCGTCCCCCGAGAATCGGTCATGGCCCAAGAGCCAACAATTAGGCGTCGGAGGTCAGCATCGCGGGCTTCGTCGTCCTCCGCGGACGAGGGTGGGGGGGACGCGGAAGGGGCCGGCTTCCGATCGGATGCAGCAAGCTTGAGTCGGATTAGCATGCGATCGGAGCCGCGCGGGGCCTCGAACGCCGTGGGGCGTGCTCCGTCCTCGTGCTTGGCCACGCAGACGCTGAGCGCGTCGCCCTCGAAGGTGTAAACGCCTTTCAGCACGCTGTCAAACTGAGTGGTCACGTCGATCTGGCTGGGGGTCTTCGACGGGTCGATGCGATAGGCCGAGATCCGCCGTTCCTCGGTCCGGGGATTGGTCGTCGCGAACGCCCGGGTGCCGAACTGGACACGGCCGCCCTGGGCGAACCGTTGCCGGATCAGCTCGGGGCCGAGCGACTGGCCGTCATCGAGGATCGATACGATGTCCCAGTTCCCCTTGAACAGGTCGCGAACACGAGCGAGCTCGCTCTCGGTCGGCCTGCGCGTTGTTGCTGCCGTGGCCGGCGCGGATTCCGGGGCGTCCTTTTTCGTCGCGGGGGAAGCCGGTGCGGAGGGCGCGGTCGAATCAGAGGCCAACTTGAGCCGCAACAGCATGCGGCCCGATCCTGCACGGGCCTCGAACGTGTCGGGGCGGGGCTCCTCGGGCTTCGACTGCTGGCAGATCACCAGCTGGTCGCCCTCGAAGCGATAGATTCCTCGCAAGATCCGGTCGTCGTGCGAGATCACGTCGATCCGGCGCGGGGACTGCGACGGGTCGATTCTGAACGCCGTCGTCCTGGCCTCGCCCGTTGCCGGGTTGACGATCTCGAACGACCGGTTGACGACCCGAATCCGCCCCCCCTCGGCCAACTTGGACCGGATCAGGTCATGGCTGAGAGTCTCGCCATCATCGACCATCTCGAGGACATCCCAGGTGCCCGCCAGGAGGCGGTGCGCCCGCTCCAGCTCCGCCGCGCTTGGACCGGACTGTGCGGTCACGGCCAAGCCCACCACGAAGGGCACGACGAAGGTCATCATGGCTGGATCATCTCCCGAAGTGGAATCCGACTCGTGGCACCAACAACAAGCGCAAATGTTAATGGTTCTTAGATCTCAGAGTTTGTGAAAGAATCGCCGAAAGCGTCTCATTGGCGAGCGCTGATGTTTGTAAGCCGCTGTCGCGCAGGCACTTGCATCCACAAACGTTTGCCAATCTCATGGATTTGGGCGATTCTTTCACAACCTCTCAGTCAAGGTCGATCGGGACAGCCTCTCATTAAAATGGTTGGGGCACGCGTTAGAACAGTCAATATTTGCCCATCTTCCCCCGGATTCGGTCTGGCGGGGCGACGGAACGGGGTCAAGCGAGGCAAAGCATTCGGGCTGGGTGTGCGGCCCGGCCTGGGCTTCGGCGGTTTCGGACCAAGGCTCTAAGCGTCCAAAGGTCCTCCGATCACCCCACGGAACCGTGCCGACCTGGACTGACGGGCTCACCCACGGCGGTGTCGGCGGCGGTCAGCGGATGGGCGCCGCGGCCGGTTACCGCGCCACCGGCCGCCCGTCGAGGATTCTCGCACGGCGTTCGTTGCGGCCGGGCGTCACGCCGGCGGCGAACCGGCCCTCCTGGCAGGCCCCATGGAGGGGCGTGGGTGGTGAGCCAGTTCCCCCATCGCGCCTTCATGGGCGGATGATGCACTCAGGCACCCGAGTCGGCACTTTTCAATCCGCGCCTCGGCCAACACGCATATCGTCGGATTCTTTTCCGTTGCGTCCATGGCGACAACGACGTGAACGCGACCGCCGCTGCCGAAAGCGTCCGGTGCAGGGCCGGAAGGCTCCGGCCCTGCGAGCCAGTCATGTCGGTAGACCGATCATGTACAGATAATGCGCGGGGATCGACTCGAGTTCCGTTCCTCCGGTCGGCTGGAACGGCTGACGTCGCTCCCGGGCCTCCTCACCGGGTGGGACGATCCAGGACCGACCGTCGCGGTCACGCACGGTCCAGCACGCCGGGCAGGCCTTGTCCACGTCGAGGCCCACGACCAGGTTCGCCGCGGCCATCATGTTCCTTGCTCCGTTCCTCCTTGGAAGGCCCCTCGATCACTCTCGGGCCAATCTGGCGGTGGTCACCCGGTGTGTAGAGGCACGACGTTCGGGGCGAAGGGGTTGGCCCGATCTTGCAGAGATTGGCGATTCGTCCGGGGCGGATACTCCGGCCTGGAGGAATCGTGGCGGGATGGAGAGACGGAGTGTCCTCATCGCATTATACTCATAATGTTGAGGTCCACATCTTCGGTCCACCTCTCTCCTTCCCGACGAGATCGGGGCAGGCACCCATGACGGCGGAACAAGATCGGCTGGAAGCGGCCCGGGAACGGGCCGTCCCCTGGATGCTATGGGGTCCGTACCTCAGCGAGCGCCAGTGGGGTACCGTGCGTGAGGACTACAGCGAGGGCGGCGACGCCTGGAACTACTTCAGCCATGACCAGGCTCGCTCGCGCGCCTACCGCTGGGGGGAGGACGGCCTGGCCGGCCTCTCCGACCGGAAGCAGAGGCTCTGCTTCGCACTGGCGCTGTGGAACGGCTCGGACCCGATCCTCAAGGAGCGCCTGTTCGGGCTCACCAACGGCGAGGGCAATCACGGCGAGGACGTCAAGGAATACTACTTCTACCTGGATAGCACGCCGACGCACTCGTACATGAAGTACCTGTATAAGTATCCCCAGTCGGCATTCCCCTATTCCGACCTGTTGGAAACGAATCGGCGGCGGGGGAAGGGTAGTAGTCGCTGGTATCAGCCTCAAGGTACGGCTCTCCGTCCGCTCCTTGACGTCGGAGACCACGGCCTCCGCCTCCTCGGCACCCCGCGCCGGGGACGACGCAGAGGTGCAACAGATGCTCGGGGTCGTAGGCAGTGTGGTCCCACCAGTACCGCGGTTGTCATCGGCCGGATCATCGGGGTCGCAGTGCGCTGCTTCTTGTAGACGTACGACCATTTCTCATCGAGCTGCACCTCCTCGGTAGAGGGGGAAAAAGCCACGAGCTCGTCGTGGAGTCGCAGGGCGTGATCGCACAGGAGCGGCTGTAGCGGACCACCGTGTTGCGGTTCACCCGGTCGACCGCGGTGGCCCGGACCCGTTGCGGTCGGCGAGGTGTTCGATCAGTTCGATGGCCTTGGCCTCGGGCAGGCACGCGCAGAACAGCAGTACCTCCGCTCGGAGAAGCGGGTGCAGGTGCGGCAGTAAAGCAGCGGGGGGTGCGAGTTCGAGTATGAGCTGCTCGATACCGGTGTCTTCGACGAGGACCGCTACTTCGACGTGTTCGTCGAGTATGCCAAGGAATCGCCGCAGGACATCCTCATCCAGCTCACGGCCCACAATCGCGGGCCCGACCCGGCCGAACTCCACATCCTGCCGACGCTCTGGTTCCGCAACCTGTGGTCCTGGGGGACGAGCGGCGACCGGCCGCTGCTCCGGCAGGCGGATGGCCCCGCGACCTGCATGGTCGTGGCCGCGGCGCACCCCGAACTCGGCGAGCTCTACCTGTACTGCGACAGTGATGTGCCCCTCCTGTTCACGGAGAACGAGACCAACACGCAGCGCATCTTCGGCGTCCCCAACCGGACCCCTTACGTCAAGGACGGCATCAACAACTGCGTGGTCCTGGGCCGGTCGGAGGCCGTGAATCCCGGAGAGGACGGGCACGAAAGCCTCGGCCCACTATCGCCTCGCCATCGAGGCGGGCGGACATCGCGTCGTCCGCCTGCGCCTCGCCGAGGTCGGTCCGGCCGACGTCCTGAGGGCGTACGGCCCCTACGGACCCTTCGGGGGCCACTACGAGGAGGTGCTTGCGGGCTCGCAAGCAGGAGGCCGACGAGTTCTATGCGGCCATCACCCCTCCCGCCCTCGACGCCGACGCGGCGAACGTGATGCGGCAGGCGCTGGCGGGCATGCTCTGGTCCAAGCAGTTCTACCACTACGACGTGGACAGGTGGCTGGAGGAGCGCGGGTCCGACCCCTTCAAGCCGACGCGGAAGGTCGCCCCCGCAACGAGCACTGGCACCACATGTACAACGGCGACGTGATCTCGATGCCGGACAAGTGGGAGTACCCCTGGTACGCGGCCTGGGACCTCGCCTTCCACGTGCTCGCCCTGACGCTCGTCGACCCCGATTTCGGCAAGGAGCAACTCCGCCTGATGCTGCGCGAGCACTACATGCACCCGAACGGCCAGATCCCGGCTTACGAGTGGAACTTCGGCGACGTCAACCCGCCGGTCCATGCCTGGTCCACCATCTTCACCTACCGCCTGGAGAAGGCGCAGAACGGGGAAGGTGACCGGGACTGGCTCAAGGGCTGCTTCCAGAAGCTGTTGCTGAATTTCACCTGGTGGGTCAACCGCAAGGACCGATCGGGCCGGAACGTCTTCGAGGGCGGCTTCCTGGGCCTGGACAACATCGGCGTCTTCGATCGCAGCGCGCCGCTGCCGACCGGCGGTTATCTGGAACAGGCCGACGGCACCGCGTGGATGGCCCTCTTCTGCCAGAACATGCTCGAGATCGCCGTGGAGCTGGCGATGACCGACCCGGACTACGAGGATATGGCGCTGAAGTTCTGCGAGCACTTCCTGTGGATCGCCTCGGCGATGGCGCACCTCGGGCGAGGACACGGGCATGTGGGACGAGGAGGACGGGTTCTTCTACGACGTGCTCCGCCTGCCCGACGGCCGGGCTCAGCGACTCAAGGTCCGGTCGATGGTCGGCCTATTGCCCCTCTGCGCGGCCACGACCTTCGAGGGGGAGCTGTGCGCGGAGTACCCCGAACTCGGGGAGCGGCTCGGATGGTTCCTCGCCGCTCGGCCCGAACTGTACGCGGCCATCCACGACCCGACGAAGCCCGGCGTCGCCGGCCGCCGGCTTGCCTCGATCCTGGACGAGATCAAGCTCCGCCGCGTGCTGGCGAGGATGCTCGACGAGGACGAGTTCCTGAGCCCCTTCGGCATCCGCTCGCTGTCGCGCCACCACGCCGAGCACCCCTATGTCATCCATGTCGGCGGCCAGGAGTACCGCGTCTCCTACCTGCCGGCGGAGTCCGATACGGGGATGTTCGGCGGCAACTCGAACTGGCGCGGGCCGATCTGGATGCCGGTCAACGCCCTGATCATCCGGGCGCTGCTCCAGTACTACCTCTACTACGGCGACGATTTCACCGTCGAGTGCCCGACGGGTTCCGGCCGGCGGATGAACCTGTACCAGGTGGCCGAGGAGATCGCGCGGCGGCTCGGCAACATCTTCCTGAGAGATCAGGATGGTCGTCGACCGGTCTACGGCGGGAACCGGAAGTTCCAGGCCGACCCGCACTGGCGCGATTGCATCCTGTTTTACGAGTATTTCCACGGCGACAACGGGGCCGGCCTCGGCGCCAGCCACCAGACCGGCTGGACCGGGATCATCGCCCGGACCATGCACCTCTTCGCGACCCTGACGCCCGAGCAGGCCCTGGGAGGTGGCAAGAAGAGCTACTTCGAGTGCGCAGGCCCGGGCGGAGCTCGCCGGTTCACCGGCCGGCCGATAGGGATACCGCCTCCCGCAAGACAGCCCCGGAACTCTCGCAACACTGTCGTGGACCCCGCAAGCTCGATCTCCGGCTCAACCTGACGGCCCTCGTGACGATCATGTTGTCGATGGGATTGCAGGTGAACATCCAGGCCGTGCTGACCGCGGCCAGGCCGGCGCGGCGGGTCGTCCTTTGCACTCCTCGCCAATGACCTGCTGGTACCGGCAGTGACGTTCGGTTTGCTTTACGTGTTCCAGGCCGACCCCATGGTCGCGGTGGGTCTTCTCGTCCTGGCCGTCTGCCCGGGAGCCCCGGTCGGGCCACCGATCACGGCCGTCGCGAGGGGCAGTGTGCCTCTGGCCATTGCCATGATGGTGATCCTGGCCGGGTTGTCGGGGTTGCTCTCGCCGGCGCTGCTCGGCGTGCTGTTAGCCCGGGTCGCTCCGGATAGCGACCTGCGCATCGACTACCAGGGGATCGTCCGGAACATTGCTGATCACCCAGATGTTGCCCTTGGCGTCGGGGCTGGTCATTCGCCACGGGCGCCTGGGTTGACCCACCGGATCGCCAAACCGGTCGGCCTCCTGGCGAATGTCCAACTCCTTGCCCTCGTCGGGCTGATCGTGGCCGCGCGGCACGAGACCCTGGCCGCGATCCGGCCGAGGGGTTGGACGGGGATGAGCCTGCTCTTGCTGGCCAGCCTGGGCATCGGCTGGTTCTGCGGGGGCCTCGATGCCGCGGCCCGGAAGGCGATGGCCGTGACCACGGCAACCCGCAACGTCGCCGTGGGGCTGGTGATCGTCACGAGCCAGTTCGCGGGCACACCGGCCGTCACCGCCGTCGTGGCTTACGGCCTCATTTCCACCATCGGCGCGCTGGGCTTTGCCCTGCTGCTGGGCCGGTCCGCCGCGATGGAACCCGGGACGCCCGTGCCGCGCCGTCGCGGTGAACGAATCCGACGGGATTCGCCCCGTCGAGCCGATGAGGGTAAGAACCTATGGGAACGCCGCGCTATCCCTCGCTCTACCAGATCAACACCCGCGTCTGGCTGACGGAACTGTCCCGGAGGCTGGGCCGGGCGGCGACCCTGGATGACGTCCCGGACGCCGAACTCGACCGCCTGGCCGAGATGGGCTTCGACTGGGTCTGGTTGCTGAGCGTCTGGCGAACCGGCCCGGCCGGGCAGCGGGTCTCCCGGGGCCATCCCGAATGGCGGGGAGTTCGAGGAGACGCTTGCCCGACCTGTGCGAGGAGGACATCGCGGGTTCCGGGTTCGCGATCGACCGGCTATACGGTGCATCCGCTCCTGGGCGGCGAGCCGCCCTCGCCCGGCTCCGCGAGCGACTCGGGGACCGCGGCCTACGGCTGATGCTCGACTTCGTCCCCAACCACACGGCGCCTGGATCACCCCTGGGTCGAGGAGCATCCCGAGTATTACATCACCGGGACCGAACTGGACCTGGCCCGCGCCCCGAGGACTACACCTGGGTCAAGCGGAGCGGCGGCGATCGGCTGCTGGCCTACGGTCGCGATCCGTACTTCCCCGGCTGGCCCGACACGCTCCAGCTCAACTACGGCAACACGGCGACGCAGGAAGCGATGATCGCCGAGCTGGTGAAGATCGCGGGGCGATGCGACGGCGTCCGCTGTGACATGGCCATGCTCGTCCTGCCCGAGGTCTTCGAGCGGACCTGGGGCATCCCGGCCCGGCCCTTCTGGCCGGAGGCGACCCGGCGAGTGCGGGACGAGACGCCGGGCTTCTGCTTCATGGCCGAGGTCTACTGGGACCTCGAATGGACCTTGCAGCAACAGGGATTCGATTACACCTACGACAAGCGACTTTATGATCGGCTACGCGACCGGCACGCCGGGCCGGTGCGCGATCATCTCCGGGCGGGACTCGATTACCAGGACAGGCTGGCCCGCTTCCTGGAGAACCACGACGAACCGCGAGCGGCCGCCACGTTCCCGCCCGGCGTTCACGAGGCGGCCGCCGTGGTCACCTACCTGTCCCCGGGCCTCCGGTTCTTCCAGCGGGGACAATTTGAGGGCCGGAAAGAAGCCGCGTTTCCCCCCATCTCTGCCGAGAGCCGGAGGAATCCATCAACCATGAATTGAATCGATTCTACGACCGGCTCTTGGCCGTCATGCATGCACCCGCCGTCCGGGATGGCCGGTGGGAGTTGCTGGATTGCGTGGCCGCCTGGGAGGGGAACCGGACCTGCGACGGCTTCATCGCGTTCGCCTGGCGAGGCCGGGCCGGCGAGCGGATTCTCGTCGCGGTGAATTATGCCGACAGCCAGAGTCAGTGCTTCGTCCGCCTCCCCTTCGCGGACCTCGGCGGCAGGACCTGGCGGTTGCAGGACCGCCTCGGGGGGGCCTCCTATGACCGGGAGGGCGATGGCCTGCAAACCCGGGGGCTATTCCTCGATCTCGGCAAATGGCAGTACCATGTCTTTGAGATGATGGCTACATGATTTCCCCCGCGCAGGTCGATCAGGAGCCGAAGGACCGACGGCGGGCGGCTCGGCCTACTCCCGATCCTACGGCCCACGGCGACCGGGCACGCCACGTTCTCCAGCGCGCTGTCGTCGATCGGCCTGTACGGAGCGTCTGTCTGATCGCCCGAAGCAACCTCGAATCCATCGACTTCGGTGTCGTCGGACCGACGCGCTCTAGCACCTCCTGCGGTACTCATCGTCGTGTCGAGCTGGTGCCCGCTCGCCGCCGGAGCCAATCTCAAGAATCCCCGGCGTGCAGGCCAGTCCTGAGACGTTGAAATTGAGACGAGCTTGCAAGACGCGAAGCGGCCCGCCGGGGCGGCTGGGACCTCGGTGCCCAGCGTGTCTCCTCAAACGGCCGTTTTCAGGACAAGGTTTCTGAAGGATGAAGGGGTTATCCTGCACGACGGGGGCCAGCAATTCCGCCGCCGGTCGGGACCCCGACTGGACCCAGACCCAACAGTCATGTCGCGAAGGGCCATTCGGACGATTGCGGCGACCGTGAGGTGCCCATCCTCTCGAGATTCTTTTTCGGCGAAGCCAAGAATTCGACAGAGAATTCTGTTGCATGGTTTCGGATCGATGGCTCAAATGTGTGTGGACCGACTGGCGAGTGAAGGTCCAGGCGGTCCACACGGCAATCCGGTCAGGATGTGCTCGAGCGATCGTAGCTGTGAACACGTCAAGAGTCGTGCCAGTTGACGGGGGTGGCGATCGGAAGCTGTTCCGATGCTGGTTGAGGGCCCCAGCCTCCTGCGGGGAGCCACGACCGCAGGTGTCGGTTGTCGACGGGGCCTGAGTGCTCGGAAGCCCCGGAGGGCGACACCCAGGTGAGCTTGGTGCAGTACCAGGCTCGACAGCCCCCGGGAAAATTCGACGCAGGAGAAACGACGATGACCAAGTTCCAGGTTCTGGGAGTGGCTGCGCTGGCTCTCCTGACGCTGGCCCGCGACGCCACGGCTCAACGTGGGGGTGGTGCGGTCCGTACCGGCGGCGCGGAGCGGTGGTGGGCGGACTCGTGGGCGGGGAGTCCGGAGCGGCAACCGGCGCCAAGATTGGTGCCGTTACCGGCGCGGCCCGATCCGTTGGTGAGGAGGCCCAGGCGCGCGCCCAGTACCAAGCCACTGCGGCATACCAGAGCGCTCCGCGCTCGGATTTCAATCAAGCACCCCCGGCGGTTCTGAGCACTGCCCCGCCGGCGGCGACTGCCTCGCCGGCGGCGACCGTTCCCAGCGGGGAGGCTGTCATTCAGAGGAATGGAAAGCCCCTCGTTGCGGTCACACTCCCCTCCGATTGGAAGCAGGCCACTGGAGCCAACTATGTCTCCGGAGTTAGCCCGGATGGACAGGCTTATGCGATGATCGCCAACCTGGAGGGGGCAGCGGACAAGCAAGCAGGAATCGACAAGGTCAAGCAGGGGCTCCTTCAATACCTTCAAGACATCAAGTACGACGCTCAAACGGAGACGAAACGGGGTGCCCTGGTGGTAACCGGCACGGGAAAGGGGAAGAAGGCTGGCGTCAACGTGGTGTTCGGGGTCGGAGTCATGGATGGCGGCGCAGGGCAAATCGTCGGGGCCGCATTCATCGTCGATTCCCGGATCGAGGACTACTACAAGGAAACGATCCGCCAGCTCTGCCAATCGGTTCGCATCGGGGACGATTTCGCGGCGAAGAAATAGTCCCGTAGTGGTTCATCAAGGCCAAAATGGTTGGCCGGCTGTAGGATGGGTCAGCGCAACCCACCATCGGTCCATGCCTTGCGTGGTGGGTTGCGCTGACCCGTCCTACAAGACTCAGGAAGCCCACAAATCTAGCGTTGAAGGATCGGTAGGGTGGGCATCGCCCGCCGCATAACGGCCTCAGACACAGGGATTTGGGTCGGTGGGCGCTGTCCATCATACGTGCATGGGCCGTAGAACCATAAACGGGCCATTATTCGACGGCCGACCCCTCTCGGCAGAGCCGACGCGTCTCATTTAACGGACCTTTTCCGAGACCGTCCCGAGATCGGGATAGCCTGATCCAGATCCACCCGCGGCAGCGCGGACGCCCAAGTACGTGACCCGACTGTGTCCGCACGGCGGCGGATGGCCAGGATTGGGTACTACCTTAGGCCGGAGTTCCAGACCGCTTTTCGACGCAAATCACTAGCACGTCGATAGTTAGCCTCGATTTTGACTCGGAATTGTAGCCACTAAAAACTCGAATAATCTCTTGACAACCCGGACAGGCCCTTGAAAATAGCCGCATGCCAGCTCGAAATGGGTCCGTTCATGTGGCTACGACGAAGAGGGTCTATAACGGCAAGACCTACGTCACCCATCTGCTCCGACGCTCCATCCGTAAGAACGGGCGCGGCAATTCAGGAGGAAGCGAGTACGGGGGCAAAGTGGGCATCCACGGGGCCGGGCTGATGCCGCCGGGCCGGCCCTTGGGCCGTCGCCCGTCGCCGCGGAGGGTCTCGCCTCAACCCCGCATTTCCCCCAGACCTACGTCAATTGGCAAGCTGGAGAAGCCTATAACTTACCGCGCCCATTCTAAGTGGTCCATCTCGCAATTAGCGGTAGGGATACCGACCTTTGCAGGGGGCCTCTTTGACCCCAGCTCGTAGGGACTCAACCCTACCGTTAATTGCGAGATGGACCACTAAGGGAAAGGCCGTCACCCATGAGATCCTCGGCAACCTCTCCCATCTCCCCGATCACCTCATCGACCTGATCAAGCGCTCGCTCAAGGGCGAGACCTTCGTCTCCGCAGCCGACGCCTTCCGGATCACCCGCTCGCTCCCGCACGGCCATGTCGAGGCCGTGCTGGCCATGATCCGCAAGCTCGGCGTGGAGGAGATCCTCGCCTCGGCGCCCTCGCGGCGCCGCGACCTGGTGGTCGCCATGATCGCCGAGCGCCTCCTCTTCCCCAAGCTCGAAGCTGGCCAACACCCGACACTGGCTCGACACCACCTTGGCCGAGGAGTTGGACGTCGGCGACGCCACTGAGGACGCGCTCGTACGACGCCATGGACTGGCTGCTGACCCGGCAGGCAGCGATCGAGAAGAAGTTGGCCCGGCGGCACCTGACCGATGGGCGCTGGTGCTCTACGACGTGACCAGCGGCTCTACGAGGGGAAGACCTGCCCGCTGGCCCGCTTCGGCCACGACCGCGACGGCAAGACCGGCTGCCCGATCATCGTCTACGGCGCCCTGACCGACGCCGACGGGCGGCCCGTCGCCGTGCAGGTCTATCCCGGCAACACCGCCGACCCCAAGACCGTCCCCGACCGGGTCGAGGCGCTGACGAAGCGGTTCGGGCTGTCGCGGGTGGTGCTGGTCGGCGATCGTGGCATGCTCACGCAAACTCAGATCGATGTGCTCAAGAAACACCCGGGCCTGGGCTGGATCTCGGCGCTGGCGGAGCGGATCGATCCGCCGCCTGCTGGCCGACGGCCACCTGATCAGGGACGACCTGGAGGCCGAACGCCTGGCGGAGATCTCGTCGCCGGAATTCCCCGGGGAACGCCTGGTGGCCTGCTACAACCCCCAGCTGGCGGCGAGCGCCGCCAGAAGCGGCAGGATCTCCTCGCCGCCACGCAGGCCGAGCTGGAGGCGCTGGCCGCGAGCGTGGCTCGACCGGCGGGCCGGCCCGAGACGGCGGCGGCGATCGGCGTGAGGGCGGGCAAGATCATCGGCCATTACAAGATGGCGAAACATTTCACACTGACGATCCGTGACGGTCACCTGGCGTGGGCTCGCCGGGAGGATGCGATCCAGGACGAGGGGCTCCTGGATGGGATCTATGTGATCCGGACCAGCGAACCGGCCGAGCGGTTGACGGCCGCCGATGGCGTGCGGTCGTACAAGCGATTGGCCCTGGTGGAGCAAGCGTTCCGGTGCCTCAAGGGGATCGACCTGTTGGTGCGGCCGATCTACCATCGCACGGCCGAGCGGGTGCGGGCGCATATCCTGCTGTGCCTGTTGGCCTACTACGTAGAGTGGCACCTGCGGCGTGCGTGGGAGCCGTTGTTGTTCGAGGACGAGGAATTGGCCGTGGACCGGCGGGTGCGCCGGGCCCCGGCCTCGGGAGTCGGCCCGACTCAAGAAGAGGACGCACGCGACGCCGGATGGTCTGCCGGTCCACAGTCTTCGCTCGTTGCTGGCTCATCTGGGCACGCGCTGTCGGAACACATGTGTGGTGACCGGCGATCCCAACGAGACGACGTTCCGACAAGTAACGGAGGCCGATGCATCCAGGCCGAAGCGCTGCGATTGATTAAGATGTAGCCAGAAACGGGAAATGGGAATCGACGCAAGTTGGTTTCTGCTAAGATATTCCCTTGTTCTTGCCCTGGAACTTCGGCTTAGGTGGCCAAGGGCTCATGATGCGATTGCCGCTACCGGAGCGTCGATCCACGGCTCGCCTGTTCGCGTCGGTCTGATCGACCGAAGCCATCTCGGCCCAATCAGCTTCGGTGTCGTCGGACCGCAGCGCGCAAGATGGGAGCGACATTAGGCCCGTGATCACTCGGTGGAACTCAACGCTAGGTCGCGAACCCCGGATCTGGCAAGCAGCCGACCAGAGGCCCCAGCAAGGCTGGTGAGGGGATAACGCCTGGTGACAACGGCGTGGTCCGCGACATGTCCGCATCTCGACGCAACCCGGGGGACGAGAACATTCCCCCGGGATCGGTGGCCTGCGCCGGGTTCCGCCCCAGCTCACCATGCCTTCATGAACCAGAAGATCATGCCGATGTCGCCGATTCGCTGACTGGTCAACGGCGTCGGTAGACCGGCCAGGAAATACCAGTCGCGGCCCAGGTGCGTCCGGATGCCGGGGGTCAGCGTCACGCTGGTATGTTGACCTTGGGAAAGCGGCGTGTTCACGACCGTCGAGACGTACCAGGTGAAGTCGCCGAAGAGGTGCACGTCATGATCGGTCAAGGTCTGACCGATGGCGAGCTGGCTGATCAGGGCGTCAGACCCACCGCCCCCGAGCGGGATGTAGTCACCGATCCCGCCCCGGACCACCCAGCGGCCGGCGAAATTGTTCCAGAAGGCGAAGGCCGGGACCAAGGCGGTCTTGCCCGCGAGGGGCTGGTTGCCGGTCGGGACCAGCACCGCCATCTCGGCCGTGAACGTCCAGTCCTGCGTCTCGTGCAGCAAGACGCGGGGCGTGAACGAGATGTCGCCGAATGTCGTGTGGTCCTTCGACGGCTGCGTCTGCCCGAACGGGGAGATGATGGGCAACCCGCTGCCAGCGTTGTTGCGGAGCACAAAGGGGATGTTCGTGATCAGCAGCAGGCGACGGCTGAGCGGCGTGTAGAGCGTGTAGGCACCGAGGTAGGCGTTGCCCTTCGGGCCCTGGTTGAACGCCTCGCCGAACGTGAAGAACCACAGCCGGTACATGTTGCCGTCCGCGGCATTGATCCAGCCCTGTCGGGCGCGCCGCCCGAGCCGTTGGGCGATGGCACCCAGGGCTCGAGCCAACCTTCGCTGAAGAGCGTCGAGCACGGCAACGGCCGCCAGGTATTCGGATCGGGCTGGCCGCAGATCGATTCCAGGATCACCTGACTGAACGGGTAGACGTCGGTGCGACCGCTCCAGGTTGACAGGTCGCCCGGCTGGACCGGTGGCTGGGCGATTTCTTCGACAGGGACGGAGTCGGCGAAGGAGGGCGCCGCGGCGGCGGGACTCGCCTCCTGGGCGGCTCCCGGGCGCGCCATCGCCCCGAGGAGGAGCCAGGCGAACGTCGCGACGACCTGCGCCGCGAGCGTGGGCGGAATGCGAACCATCTTGCACCTTCCCTTGGGGCAAGCCGCTGTCGCGGACTAGAGTGTGCACGGGCGGACCGGACGACGGTCTGGGAGTAGCGACGCATTCTAACGGCATTGCCTCAGTTATCGGATGGTCGGGTTCGACGACTTCAGCCGGCACCATACCTCCCCGCATGTTCAAGGGCGGCGCGTCGGTCTCGAGCACGTGGGTCTCGCCGCGGGCGACCCCTGGGCGACATCATGGATCATCCGCGCGTGAGTGGCCGCTCCCATGCCAAATGGCGATGTGCCGATGGGGCTAAATGTGAATTTGGCGAGAGTGCCTAGATTCTAAGGTAAAGGCGGGTTAAGCTGACGCGGCGCGGGACAGATGCGACCTGGCGTTGCACCGCGAGTTTGCGGTTTCTTCGTGAGCGCACGCAGTCCCGGGGAGAACTGATCATGACGCGCACCATGAGGGGGAGTCTGCTGATCGCCGCGATGCTGGTCGTCACGTCGGCGACTTCGTCGGAGGCGTGCCACCGGCGTCGGGCCCGCGTGCCCGCCACGACCTGTTACGCGGGGTATACCTACGCGGGCTCCACGGGCTACTACGATGCCGGGGGCGGCTACGGCATGGCTGGCGGGGGTTACTAACGGCAGGTCTGCCGGCGGAACGGCCGGCTATCCCGGCGGGTACGGGTACGGCCAGCCCGGCACCGAGTACGACTACGGCCGGCCCGGCTACAACCCGGGCGGCCTCGGCGGGCCGGCGTCCGGTCTGGGGGTGCGGCCCGGCCTGGGCGTCGGCGGCTTCGGCCCGGGGCGCTGACCGTCCACGGGTGCTCCGATCACCCTGCGGGGCGCGTCGGCCTGGACCTATGGGTTCACTCGGGGCGGTGTCGGCGGCGGCCAACTGATGGGCGCCGCGGCCGGTTACCACGCGGCCGGCGGCCGTTGAGGATTCTCGCACGGCGTTCGTTGCGGCCGGGCGTCACGCCGGTGGCGACCCGGCCCTCCGGGCAGGCCGTATCGGACGGGAGTGGGTGGTGAGCTAGCTCCCACATCGCGCCTACGGGCGCAGAAGGCGCATCGCGGAATCGACGCCGGAACGAGGGGGACACGATGACCGCGCCGATGCAGCCGGGGAGACTCGAGGACGAGAGGCCCGGCGGGCCCGGGCCGACGCCGCGGGACCCCGCGGGGTGGCGCAACGGGCTGGGCGTGGTCGCCCTGGGCCTGGGCGGCTGGCGCTGCTGACACCATTGTCGCGGATCGAGGTCCAGGGGCGGGTGGGGCTGCTGCTGGTCCTCGCCGCCATGCTGGAGCTGGCGCACGGCTTCCGCCGCTCGACCGAGGCCGGGCGGAGGGCGGCGTGGCTCGGGGGCGCGATCACGCTGGCCATGGGCGTCCTGCTCATCAACGCCCCCTACTTCGCCTCCACGGCGATCGTCCTCTTCCTCGCCGGCTGGTTCGGCCTGGACGGCATCCGCCAGCTCGCCGGCGCGTTCCTCCGCAGGGACACCCGCCGGTCCGCCCTGGCCTGGATCTCCGCCGGTCTCGGCAACCTCCTGGTCTGCGGGGCGCTGCTGGTGCTCCGCGGGCGGGCGATGGTGGCGTGGACGGTGGCCGCCGCCGGCGCGGCGCGGATCTTCGGTACGGCCGTGAACATCTTCCTCTCCCCCGTGTTCACCGCCGGCGATGCCGGCGACACGGCGGTCGCCGACCTGCTACTCCCGGAGGACCCTGAGGTGCGGGCCCTGGCCCGCCGGGTGGCCGAGGAGGAGTCGGCCCGGGCGTCGATCGACCGCGGCTGGGTCCTCGGCTTCATCGCCACCCTGTTCGCGATCCACGTCGGTCGCATGGGCTTCGACCGAACCGTCCTCGGCATCGTGGCCCCGGGCTTCGCCACGCTCGGCGACCTGGCCATCGCCCTGCTCCTGGCGTTCGTCGTCGTCATCCCGAGCAGCGTGCTGTGGCGCCGGCTGACGCGGGGCCCGGAGCGTCGGCTCTGGGGCTGGTGCCTGAAGGTGCCCGAGGCGGAGCGCGGCTGGGGGCGGAAGGCCGTCGGTGCGCTCGTCGCGTACCGGCTCCGCCTCGCGATCCGCCTGACCCAGGCGCGCTACTCCGTCCGCACGGCCCTGAGCCGGGGCCTCCAGATCGGCCTGCCTCTCGCGGCCATCGTCGCGGCGACCGTCCCGATCTGGGGCATCAGTTGGTACTTCGACACCGAGAACTGGGCGGCCGGGCTATGGAACTCCTGGGCGGAGGAGCGCACCGACACCTGGCGCGAGGCGATGGTCGGCGCCGTGTCGGCGGAGGAGTTCGCGAAGGGGCCGGCGCGGGCGTTCGCCGTCTCCCCGCCGGGCATCGACGGCGACTTCTCGTTCCTGGTCATCGGCGACACCGGCGAGGGCGACGCCTCGCAGCACAGCCTGCGGGCTGCCTTCCTCGAGGTGGTCCGGCGCCCCGAGGTCAAGTTCGTCGTCCTCTCGTCGGACGTCGTCTACCCGACCGGCTCGATGAGAAACTACGAGGCGAACTTCTGGCTACCGTTCATGGGCACCGCCAGGCCGTTGTATGCGATCCCGGGCAACCACGACTGGTACGACGCCCTGGAGGGGTTCGCCGCCACCTTCCTCGAGCCGGACACGGCGCGGGCGGCCATGCGCGCCCGGGTGGAGATCGACAACCGGATCACCAGCACCACCGACCGGCGGATCGAGGAGCTGATCGCCACGGCCTCGCGGCTCAAGCAGGAGTACGGCGTGCCGACACAGCTCCAGCGGGCGCCCTTCTTCCAGTTCCAGACCGCCTCGTTCGCCCTCTTCGCCGTGGACACCGGGGTCGCCCGGCGCCTGGACCCGGCGCAGCGGGCCTGGCTCTCCGCGGCGCTCGGGTCCGCGCGCGGCAAGGCGAAGATGGCGATCCTCGGGCATCCGCTCTACGCCGGCGGCCTCTCCACCGTCGGCGACGACGAGGAGTTCTCCGCCCTTCACGCCCTGCTGCGCGAGCACGACGTCTCGATCGTCATGGCCGGCGACACCCACGACCTGGAATACTACGCCGAGCACCGGCCGGCTCGTCGCGGACGGTGCACCACTTCGTCAACGGCGGCGGCGGCGCCTACCTAAGCTTCGGGACCGCGCTCGACTGGCCCGCTCGGCCGGCGACGGCCGACTGGGCGTTCTACCCGACGCGAGACCAGGTCGTCGCGAAGATCGAGGCGACGACGCCGGCCTGGAAGCGTCCCGCCTGGTGGTGGACGAAGCGCATGGGCGCCTGGCCCTTCTCCGCCGAGTGGCTCTCGGCCGCCTTCGACGCCAACGTGGCGCCGTTCTACCAGAGCTTCATCGAGGTCCGCGTCGAGCCCTCGCGGCGACGCATCCGCCTCCTGCCCTACGGCGTCCACGGCCGACTGACCTGGAGCGACCTGGGGACCTCCCGAGGATTGCGTCCGGCCCATACGCCAGCGGAGGCGCCGTCGGAGTGGGTGGTGGAGATGCCGGATCAGTGATCCGGGCCGGACTAAGGTCTCAGGCGGGCATGGCCTTGGATCCGACGATCGACGGCTCATCGAGCTGAGTTCGGCGATCCTCGGGTCGGACCTGCTACGGGCTTGATTTCCTAGGGATTGAGCTCGACGATAGGTTGGAACGCAGTGAGCGACCGGTTAATCCGGAGGGCAGTGATCGCGGACGGGGTCAGAGGCATACGGACCGGCGAAGAGCCCGTGATCGCGAGAGATCGTGATCCGCCCGGGCGTGTCGTGGTCGTGGACCCGATGTCGACGAGGCTACCGCGAGCATCCCCGTTACGGAGACGATCGATGGACGCAACGCTGACGATGCAAGCACCCCCGAAGGCGGCCACGCCCTCGGGCGATTCGCAGGGCAAGGAGGCGCCGCTCTCGGCGGACGAGCTCCGCAAGCTCGACGCCTACTGGCGGGCGGCCAACTACCTCTCGGTCGGGCAGATCTACCTGCTGGACAACCCGCTGCTGCGGGAGCCGCTGCTGCGGGAGCACATCAAGCCGAGGCTGCTCGGCCACTGGGGAACGTCGCCCGGCCTGAACATGCTCTGCGCCCACCTCAACCGGGTCATCGAGCGTGATGACCTGGACATGATCTATATCATCGGCCCGGGGCACGGCGGCCCGTCGATGGTCGCCCACGCCTACCTCGAAGGGACCTACAGCGAGATCTATCCGGAGATCAGCCGGGACGCGGAGGGGATGAAGAAGCTGTTCAAGCAGTTCAGCTTCCCGGGGGGCATTCCCAGCCACGTCGCCCCGGAGACGCCGGGCAGCATCCACGAGGGCGGCGAGCTCGGCTACGCCCTGAGCCACGCCTACGGCGCCGCCTTCGACAACCCGGACCTGATCGTCGCCTGCGTCGTCGGCGACGGCGAGGCGGAGACCGGCGCCCTCGCCACCGGATGGCACGGTAACAAATTCCTCAACCCGGCCCGCGACGGCTGCGTGCTGCCGATCCTCCACCTGAACGGGTACAAGATCGCCAATCCCTGCTTCCTCGCCCGCATCCCTCATGAGGAGCTGCAGAAGTTCTTCGAGGGGATGGGTTACAAGCCATACTTCGTCGAGGGGCACGACCCGGCGGCGGTCCATCAGCGGCTGGCCGGCGTGCTCGATGCCGTCGTGGCGGAGATCCGACAGATCCGGGACGACGCGCCGCCGCAATGGCGTCGTGAAGCGGCCGGCCTGGCCGATGATCGTCTTCCGCACCCCGAAGGGCTGGACCTGCCCCCCGGAGATCGACGGCAAGAAGTGCGAGGACTACTGGCGGAGCCACCAGGTGCCCATGGGCGACATGGACAAGCCCGAGCACATCCGCATCCTCGAGGAGTGGATGAAGAGCTACCGGCCCGAGGAGCTCTTCGACGCCCAGGGCCGGCTGGTCCCCGAGCTGGCGGAGATGGCTCCGAAGGGGCACCGCCGGATGAGCGACAACCCGCACGCCAACGGCGGGCTCCTGCTGCGCAACCTGAGGATGCCGGACTTCCGCGACTACGCTGTCGACGTGCCCAGCCCCGGGGCGACCACGGTCGAGTCGGCCCGCGTGATGGGCCAGTTCCTGCGGGACGTCATGAAGCTGAACCTGGAGAGCCGCAACTTCCGCCTGTTCAGCCCGGATGAGAACAACTCGAACCGCTGGCAGGATGTGCTGGAGGTCACCGATCGTTGCTACATGGCCGAGATCTACCCCGAGGATGATCGACTCAGCCCCTCCGGGCGCGTGATGGAGGTGCTCAGCGAGCATCAGTGCCAGGGCTGGCTGGAGGCGTACCTGTTGACCGGGCGGCACGGCTTCTTCTCGTGCTACGAGGCGTTCATCCACATCATCGACTCGATGTTCAACCAGCACGCCAAGTGGCTGAAGGTTTGCGGCGAGATCCCCTGGCGGCGGCCGATCGCCTCGTTCAACTACTTCCTCAGCTCGCACGTCTGGAGGCAGGACCACAACGGGTTCAGCCACCAGGACCCCGGCTTCATCGACCACGTCGTGAACAAGAAGGCCAGCGTGGTCCGCGTCTACCTGCCGCCCGACGCCAACTGCCTGCTGTCGGTCACCGATCACTGCCTGCGCAGCCGCGATTACATCAACGTCGTCGTCGCCGGCAAGCAGCCCGCCCCGCAATGGCTGACGATGGATCGGGCCGTAAAGCACTGCACCCAGGGGCTCGGCATCTGGGAATGGGCCAGCAACGACAAGGGGGGCGAGCCCGACGTGGTCATGGCCTGCTGCGGCGACGTGCCGACCCTGGAGACGCTGGCGGCGGTCGAGCTGCTGCGCAAGCACCTGCCGGGGCTGAAGGTCCGCGTGGTCAACGTCGTCAACCTGATGAAGCTCCAACCGGCCAGCGAGCATCCGCACGGGCTCCCCGACGCGGACTTCGACGCCCTGTTCACGAAGGACAAGCCGATCATCTTCGCCTTCCACGGCTACCCGTGGCTGATCCACCGGCTGACCTACCGCCGCACCAACCACAAGAACCTGCACGTCCGCGGCTACAAGGAGGAGGGGACGACAAGCACGCCGTTCGACATGGTGGTCCTCAACGACCTGGATCGGTTCCACCTGGCGGGCGACGTGATCGATCGGCTGCCGCAACTGGGCTCGCGGGCCGCCTACTTCAAGCAGGCCATCCAGGAGAAGCTGATCGATCACAAGGAGTACATCGCCCGGCATGGCGACGACATGCCGGCGATCAGCGGCTGGAGGTGGGAGCTGAACGGAGCGACCGGGCCGGGGGCCACTTCAACCGAAGGCGACAACGTCTAGGAGCGAGAGCCCTCGGGGGTAGATATGCCGCTCGAAATGCCGAAATTGTTCATCACCCGGCACGGCGATACGGCCTGGACCGAGTCGCGCCAGCGCACCGGCCGCACCGACATCCCGCTGAACCAGGCCGGGGAGGAGCGCGCCGCGGCAAATCGGCGAGAGGCTGCGGCGATACTCGCTCGTCGCCGTCTTCACCAGCCCGTTGCATCGCGCCTCGAGGACGTGCGAGTTGGCCGGCTTCGGGGCGGTGGCGACGGCCGACTCCGGACCTGGTCGAGTGGGTCGTCCGGCTGGGGGACGAGGAGGCAACCGTCCAGGTGCGGAAGCTGCTCGATACCCCGCTCATCATGGCCGGTGCGATGCGGGCCGAGCTGGTCGAATGGGCCAGGAGATCCATGCCGCGGCCCGGATGGCCCCCTGGCCAGCCCTGAGGACTTCGCCATCCCGATCTGCTGCCGGACCGGGCCCGAGGTCCTCGATGTCCTCCATGATCATCACAGCCGATGGAAAGCGAACCGGGAGGCTACATCGTGACCCAGCGAACCGCCCCGCAAGGCCCATTCGGGCCGTAGGCGTCGAAGGAGACGGCCTCGGCGAACTCCTCGCCCGGTACGGGTGTGGGCCCGTCAAGTTCACCGGCACGGACGACGCCCTGTACGAGCGACGGCTCGTGTTCGACCACGTCATCAATCCGGGAGGAGGCCGGGCCGCGCGAGCAGTTCGAGGCCGTGGCCGCCGCCATGCGCGACGTGCTCTCCCAGCGATGGGTCCGGACCGAGCGGGAGTACGACCGGGTCAATCCCAAGCAGGTCTACTACCTCTCGATGGAGTTCCTGATCGGACGGTCGCTGGCGAACAACATCATCAACCTGATGCTCTCGCCCGTGGTCGACTCCGCCGCCAGGGACAGGGGCTTGAGGCTCGCCGAGATTCTCGAGCAAGAGCCCGACGCCGGCCTCGGCAACGGCGGGCTCGGCCGGCTCGCGGCGTGCTTCATCGAATCCATGGCCACGATGGCCATACCGGCCGTCGGATACGGCCTCCGCTACGACTACGGGATCTTCCGCCAGGAGATCCGCGACGGCTCCCAGGTCGAACAGCCCGACCACTGGCTCAGTCGGCCGGACCCGTGGGAAGTGCCGCGCCCGAACGAGACGGTGGAGGTGCCGCTCGGCTGCCGGTTCGAGGCGCACGGGGGCGAGATCTCGGTGCACCTCGAGCAGCCCTCGCACCTGCTGGGCGTGCCCTACGACCGGCCGGTGGTCGGCTACGGGGGCGGACGATCAACACCCTGCGGCTCTGGCAGGCCGCGACGCCGGACGTCTTCGACTTCGGCGAGTTCAGCGGCGGCGATTTCTTCGGCGCGTGTCGGACCGGATCCTCGCGGAGACGGTCAGTCGCGTCCTCTACCCGGACGACTCGACGCCCCGGGGCGGTCGCTGCGCTTCATCCAGGAGTACTTCCTGGTCGCCTGCTCCCTGGCCGACATCGTCGCCCGGTTCCGCCGCCGCGGGAATGACTGGGCGTCGCTGCCGGACAAGGTGGCCGATCCAGCTCAACGACACCCACCCGGCGATGGCCGTGGCCGAGCTGATGCGCATCCTGCTCGACCGGGCGAAACTCGGTTGGGACCAGGCGTGGGACATCACGGTCCGCACCCTGGCATACACGAACCACACGCTCCTGCCCGAGGCCCTGGAGAAGTGGCCGGTCGAGCTGTTCGACGCCCTCCTGCCCCGGCACATGGAGATCATCTACGAGATCAACCGGCTCTTCCTGGACCGCGTCCGGGCCGATCATCCCGGCGACGAGGCGAGGATCGCCCGGATGAGCCTGATCGAGGAGTCCACCGTCCGACAGATCCGGATGGCGAACCTGGCGATCGTCGGGCACCCACAGCACGAACGGCGTGGCGGCCATCCACTCGGAACTCCTGCGGACGACGACCGTCGCCGACTTCGCGGCCATGTTCCCCGAGCGGTTCAACAACAAGACCAACGGCGTCACGCCCCGGCGCTGGCTCCTGCTCGCCAACCCGGACCTGGCCGGCCTGCTCACCGACGCGGCCGGCGATGGCTGGGTCACGGACCTCGCGAAGCTGAGGCAGCTCGTCCACCTGGCTGACGACGCTGCATTCCGCGAGCGATTCCTGGCGGCCAAGCGGGCGGCCAAGGTGCGGTTCGTCGAATGGCTCAAGGCCAGGGACGGCATCGTCCTCGATCCCGACACGATCTTCGATACGCAGATCAAGCGGATCCACGAGTACAAGCGGCAACTGCTGAACGTGCTCCAGATCGTGGTGTGCTACAACCGCCTCCGTGCGAACCCGGCGCTGGACCCGCCGCCTCGGACGTACCTGTTCGCCGGCAAGGCCGCCCCGGCCTACCGCTTCGCCAAGCTCATCATCAAGCTGATCAACGACGTCGGCTCGGTGGTCAACGAGGACCCGGACGTCCGCGGCAAGCTCCGCGTCGAGTTCCTGCCCAATTACTCCGTCACGCTGGCCGAGCGGCTGATCCCGGCCAGCGACCTGTCGGAGCAGATCTCCACCGCCGGCTACGAGGCCAGCGGCACGAGCAACATGAAATTCATGATGAACGGCGCACTGACCATCGGCACTCGCGACGGCGCCACGATCGAGATCGCCGAGGAGGCCGGCGAGGAGAACCTGTTCCTGTTCGGCCTGACCGCCCGGCAGGTCGCGGACTCCCGGGGTTGGTACGATCCCCGCTGGCATTACGAGCACGACGAGGAGACCCGTCAGGCCCTCGACCTGATCTTCTCGGGCCACTTCAACCGCGGAGAGCCGGGGCGGTTCGACCCGATCCGGGAGGCGCTGCTCGACCGGGGCGACTACTACATGCATCTGGCCGACCTGGCGTCCTACGCCTCGGCCCAGTCGCGCGTGTCCGACCTCTACGCGGACCGCGCAGCGCTGGGGTCGCAAGGCGATCCTCAATGTCGCCCGGTCCGGGAAGTTCTCGAGCGACCGGACGATCGCGGAGTATGCCGAAATCGATCTGGGGGGCGACACCCTGTCCCATCGACTGACCGCAACCCGCTTGTGGAGGAACGATCATGGCTGGGCCGAGGCAAAGCAGGTGGAGGGGACGCGGGTGGATCGCCCTGGGGGCCGCCCTGGCGTCGGCCGCGATTCCGGGGTGCTCCCCGAAGGTCGGGGCGGCCCGGACGCCGCCGCCCCCGGTGGTGACCGTCGTCGAGGCCCGTCGGATGACCGTCCCGGTCATGGCGGAGCCGATCGGGACGACGCGGCGCTCCAGGAGGTCTCGATCCGGGCCCGCGTCCGCGGGTTCCTCAAGGAGATCCATTTCCAGGAGGGCGCCGAGGTCAAGAAGGGCCAGCTCCTGTTCGTCATCGACGAGGAGCCCTTCAAGGCCAAGCTCGCCGACGCCCAGGCGGCGCTCGAGCAGGCCGAGGCCGCCCTGAAGAAGGCGCAGGACTCCAAGGCGCGGGAGGTCGCGCAGGCCCAGCTCGCAGGTGGGCCAGTCGATGCTCGCGCTGGCCGAGGTCGAGGAGCGCCGCGAGCAGTTGCTCTACAAGCGGAACGCCTCGTCGGTCGAGGACGTCCAGCGCAAGCAGGCCATGCGCAAGAAGGACGCGGCGCAGGTCGAAGCCTACAAGGCCAGCCTGGACCAGGCGAATGCCGACTACGAGACGGACATCGTCGCCGCCCAGGCCGACGTCGCCGGGGCGAAGGCAGCGCGTCACCGACGCCCGGATCGACCTGAGCTATTGCCGGATGTCCTCGCCGATCGACGGGCGGATCGGCCTGGCCCAGGTCAAGCTGGGGAACCTCGTCGGCCCCGCGACCGGGGGCGGCGGCGCCGACTACACCGAGCTCGGCGGTGGTCCGGCAGCTCGACCCGATGGGGGTCGACATCCAGGTCTCCTCCCGCTACCTCGACCGGGTGACGCGGCTGATCGACCAGGGGCTTCCGGTCGAGGTCTTCCGGCCCGGGCTCGAGGGGGAGGAAGCCCGCCGCCATCCGCGGCAAGGCGACCGTCATCGACAACACGATCGACCCGTCGACCTCCACCTTCCTGGTCCAGGCGGAGGTCGCCAACCCGGAGAAGATCGCTCCTGCCCGGCGAGTACGTGAAGGCCGACGTCAAGGTCGGCGAGGCCAGGGACGCGGTCGTCGTCCCCGAGCAGGCCGTGGTCGAGACCCAGGCCGGTCCGGCGGTCTACACCGTCGACGGACAGGGCAAGGTGGCAGTCGCCCCCGTCCGGGCGACCATCACCTACGAGGGCCTTCGCGTCCTCGAATCGGGCCTCGAACCCGGCCAGCACGTGATCGTGGAGGGGATGCAGTTGGTCCGCACCGGGCATGACGGTCAAGGCCGAGCCGGCACCGGCCGGACGCATTCCGCGGGCCCGGGCCGGGCCCGGCCGCGACGGGCGGAAAAGCCGAAGAGGCGAAGCCCGAAGCATGCGGACGGAAAGGCGTGAACTGCGGCCACGCCGGCGATCCCCGACCGATGCCGATCCGCGACGTCACCGTCGAGAGGACAGCCATGGTCAACTTCTTCATCGGCCGCCCGATCTTCGCCACGGTCCTGGCCCTGCTGATGCTCCTCGTCGGCGGCATCTGCGTCTTGCTCCTGCCGATCTCGCTCTACCCGGACATCGTGCCGCCGCAGGTGCAGGTCACGACGACCTACACCGGGGCCGACGCCGCGACGGTCGCCGACACCGTCACGACGCCGATCGAGCAGCAGATCAACGGCGTCAAGGGGCTGATCTACTTCAACTCCGACAGCACGTCCAACGGCCTGACCAGCGTGATCGCCACGTTCGACGTCGGCTACGACCAGGACATCGCCGCGGTCGACATCCAGAACAAGGTGGCGACGGCCCAGACCAGCCTGCCGCCGGAGGTGAAGCAGTACGGGGTGACGGTCAAGAAGACGTCGACCAACATGGTCTGCGTCGTCAACCTGATCTCGCCCGACGGCCGGTACGACGCGACGTTCCTCGACAACTACGGCCAGATCAACGTCGTCGACGCCCTGAAGCGGATCCCCGGGCGTCAGCGACGTCAACCCCTTCGGCCGGAAGTACGCCATGCGGGTCTGGCTCGACCCGGACCGCATGGCCAACCAGCGGATCGGGCCCGCCGAGGTGGTCGAGGCGATCCAGTCGGAGAACAAGCAGGCCGCCTCGGGCAAGATCGGCGCGCTGCCGGCCCTCCCGGGCCAGCGGTTCGAGTATCCGGTCACGTCCAAGGGGCGGCTCTCGAAGGTCGAGGAGTTCGAGAAGATCGTCGTCCGCCGCAACGACGACGGCTCGATCGTCTACCTCTCCGACGTCGCCCGCGTCCAGCTCGACTCGGAGAACTACGAGACGGCCGGCTGGCTCAACGGCAAGCCCGCCGGCACCATCCCGATCTACCAGCTCGCCGACGCCAACGCCCTGGACATCGTCAAGCAGGTCCGCCAGGTGATGGACCGCGCGGCCCGGAACTTCCCGGAGGGCCTCGAGTACCGGATCGCCTACGACACGACCCTCTACGTGCGCGAGAACATCACCGAGGTGCAGGGACACGCTCATCGAGGCGTTCGTCCTGGTCCTGATCGTCGTCTTCGTGTTCCTGCAGGGCTTCCGCGCCACGGCGATCCCGATGATCGCGATCCCGGTCTCGCTCGTGGCCACGTTCGCGATGATGGCCGCCTTCGGGTTCTCGATCAATACGCTGACGATGTGCGGGCTCGTGCTGGCGATCGGCCTGGTGGTGGACGACGCGATCATCGTCGTGGAGAACATCGAGAAGTTCCTCGAGCGCGGGATGGGCCCGCTGGAGGCGACACGGGCGGCGATGGCCGAGATCACCGCGCCGATCGTGACCATCGGCTTGGTGCTGGCGGCGGTCTTCGTCCCGGTGGCGTTCATCCCGGGCCTCACCGGCAAGCTCTACAACCAGTTCGCCATGACGATCGTCTTCTCGTTCCTGTTCTCGGCGTTCAACTCGCTGACGTTTACCCCGGCGATCGCCCGGCTGTTCCTGCGGCCCAAGCACGGCGAGACGAGGTTCCCGCCGTTCCGTTGGTTCAACCGGGGACTGAAGTGGGTCGAGGACTCCTACGACTCGTTCCTCGACTTCGGGGCCCGGTACTGGTGGTCCATCGTGCTTCCCTCGCTCGGCCTGCTGGCGCTGACCGGCTGGCTGATCTACGAGCGACCCAAGGCGTTCATCCCGACCGAGGACCAGGGCTACCTGATCGTCGTCCTCCAGACGCCCGACGGCACCACACGGGAGCCGACCAGCCGGGCCGCGCGGCGCGTCGGCCAGATCGCCGGGGAGCTCCACGGCGTCCGCGACGTGCTCATCCTCGACGGCTACAACGCCGTCACGGCGATCAACCAGACCAACACCGCCACCGCGTTCGTGATCCTCGAGGAGTGGCACCACCGGACGACGCCCGAGCTCCGTGCGGTCGGACTGGCCGGCGAGCTCCAGCGCAGGCTGACCGAGCAGGTCCGCGATGCGAGGGTGGCGGTCCTCCAGCCCCCGCCGATCCAGGGGCTGAGCTCGACCGGCGGCTTCGACTTCATGATCGAGGACCGCGAGGGCAAGGGCGTCGAGGCCACGGCGTCAGTCACCGACCGGTTCCTCGACGCCGCCCGGAAGCGGCCCGAGCTGGCCGGCGTGTTCACGAACTTCTCGGCCCGTGTCCCGCAGCTTCGATTCGACATCGACCGGATCAAGGCCCGGCGCCTCGGTGTCGCCGTCTCGGACGTCTTCAGCGTCCTCCAGGCCAACCTCGGTGCGTATTACGTCAACGACTTCAACCTCTACGGCAAGACGTGGAAGGTCCTGGTCCAGGCCGAGGCCCGCGGGCGGCACCGGCCCGAGGACGTCTCCCGGCTGTACGTCCTGAACCACAAGGGGGACCGGGTCCCCCTGAGCGCCCTGGGCCAGGTCATGTACACGCTCGGCCCGATCGACGTGCCGCACTACAACATGTACACCTCCGCCAGGATCACCGGCCAGCCCGCGCCGGGCTACAGTTCGGGCCAGGCGATCGCGGCGATGCAGGCCGTGGCCGACGAGGTCCTGCCGGAGGGCTTCGGGTACGAGTGGACCGGCACGACCTATCAGGAGCAGAAGACCGGGAGCATGGCGACCTACATCTTCGCCCTGTCGATCGTCTGCGTCTTCCTGTTCATGTCGGCCCTGTACGAGAGCTGGATCCGGCCGCTGGTGATCATCCTGACGGTGCCGCTGGCGACCTTCGGCGCCATGGTCGGGCTGTGGCTCTACGACATGCCGCTGGACGTCTTCGGGCAGATCGGCCTGGTGATGCTCATCGGGCTGGAGACGAAGAACGCGATCCTGATCGTCGAGTTCGGCGTGGAGCTGATCGAGAAACACGGGATGAGCATCATCGATTCGGCCAAGGAGGCGGCCCGGCAGCGGCTCCGGCCGATCCTGATGACCTCGTTCGCGTTCGTCTTCGGGGTCCTGCCGATGGCCCGGGCCACCGGCGCCGGGGCCTACAGCCGCAACTCGCTGGGCGTCGTGATCGCCTTCGGGATCGCGGTCAGCACGGTGCTCGGCCGGTTCGTCATCCCGATCTACTACGTCCTCGGCGAGCGGCTCGGTCGCCCTCCGGAGGCGACCCGCGGTGCCCGCACAGCCTGGGCCCGCCGCCGAGGGCGACGGCCGGGGGTCGCGAGCAGTCTCCCGGAGGCGGCCATGATCGCCGAGGCCGGTCGAGAGCCTGACGGAGGTCCCCCATGATCCGCAAAGATATCATCGAGTTGTTCCGGGTCCCGGCCGGCAAGGCGGTCCACCTGAAGGACTACAACCCGGGATGGGACCAGACCGAGGAGATGGAGGAACTCGGCAAGGACGCGCTCAAGGAGCGCGCCCGGCAGATCCTCGATCAGAACCTGGCGGACCTGGCCGAGGCCCAGAACCTGCTGTACGCCGATGACCGGTATTCGGTCCTGATCGTCCTCCAGGCGATGGACGCGGCGGGCAAGGACGGCACGATCAAGCACGTCATGTCCGGCGTGAACCCCCAGGGCTGCCAGGTCTTCAGCTTCAAGAAGCCGTCGGCCGAGGATCTCGACCACAACTTCCTCTGGCGGTACATGCGGTGCCTGCCCGAGCGGGGGCGGATCGGGATCTTCAACCGCTCGTACTACGAGGACGTCCTCGTGGTGAAGGTCCACCCCGAGTTGCTGGTCGCGCAGCGGCTGCCGGACGGGGTGCCCGGCAAGAAGGTCTGGCGACGGCGCTACCAGGACATCAACGCGTTCGAGCGGCACCTGGCCCGGAACGGGACGGTGATCCTCAAGTTCTTCCTGAACGTGTCGAAGGACGAGCAGAAGCGGCGGTTCCTCGAGCGGCTCGACCGCCCGGACAAGAACTGGAAATTCTCCCCGTCCGACCTGGCCGAACGGGCGCACTGGGGCGATTACATGCGGGCATACTCGGACTGCCTCTCGGCAACCAGCACCAAGTGGGCGCCCTGGTACGTGGTCCCGGCCGATCACAAGTGGGTCGCGCGGGCCGTCGTCGCCGACGTCATCACCACCACGATCCGGTCGCTGGACCTGAAATACCCCGAGGTGACCGACGAACAGCGCGAGGGCCTGGCCGAAGCCAGGCGACGACTCCTGGCCGAGTAACACCGAGGGTGCTGTCCGGGATCCTGCCATCACCCGCGAGGATCGCCCCGACGGGGGAGGTGAAGATGAAACTGGCGAACTTCACGGTTGAGCATCTGAAAGCGTTGCCGCTCCGGGCGATCGTGGCGTTCGCCGCCCAATGTGCCCGCAGGGTCGAACCCCTGGCGCAGCTACCCGAGGGGAATCCGCACAGGGAGAGCCGCCGGGAGGCAGTCGAGGCCGCCCTCCGGATGGCCGAATCGTTCGCCAGGGGCACGGACGCGCCCCCCGACGAGTCGGTGGTCGCGGCGATCGACGCGAGCCGGGACGTCGGGGGCGAGCTCGCCGCCGCGGACGCGGCGTCCGCCATCGCCCAGGCGGCCCATGCGGCGGCGTCCGCCTGGCATGCCGGGTCTCGGTTGGCAGAGGAGAGCGGGGCGCGGGGAAACGCGCGTCCGAGGCCGAGAGGGCTCTCGATACCGCCACGCGCGTCAGGGCCGACCTCGCCGCCGTGAACGCCTTCACCGCCGCAGCGGAAACGTTCGTCTCCGTCGGCTATCGCAACGAAGACTTCGTCGACTCAGCCTTGAGAGACACGATAAGCTGCTCCGCCTCAACCTCGGCCGCTATCCGGAGCCGGGGGCCCCGGTCGATCCGTCGCCGGGCGGGCCGCTGGGTCCACTGTGATCGGCGTCACGCTCGATGAGGCGGCCAATGAGGCCGACGGGACGCGCATCAGCCGGGAAGGCGGCGTGGTGTCCGCATGGGTTGTCCCGACGGACGAGGAACTGATGATCGCCTGTCATGCGAGCCGCCTGACGGCCCCATGACGGATTCGGGAGGGTTGCATCTTCATCCGTCGGCGCTTTCGCCGACGTGAGTTCTCTGGAAGGCCGGAGTCAACAACCATGAGAATCCTCGCGGTATCACTGGGAGTCCTGGCAGTCTCCGCAACGTTGGGCCTGGTCGCGGCCCAGGACCGACCGGCGCGGGAGACCGCCCCGGCACCGCCCGGCGGTGGGCCGGCCGCGGCGTCACCGGAGAGGGAGCCCGACGTGCGGGCGATCGCCGATCTGCTCGCCTCGTTCGTCGCGGCTTACAACGCGAAGGACGCCAGGGCCCTCGGCGACCTGTTCACGCCGGACGCCGAGATCCAGGACGAGGACGGCGATGTCACGCGGGGCCGCGATGCCATCCTCGGGCGGTTCTCGGAGATCTTCAGGGAGAACGGCGGCGACAGGCTCGAAGTGGACACCGACTCCCTGCGGTTCCTCGGGACGGATATCGCCATCGAGGAGGGCACGGCGTCGCTCTCGAGCGGGGCGGAAACGCCGCCGCGCACCAACCGGTATAGCGTGATCTACGCCCGCCAGGGCGGCCGCTGGCTCCACGCGCTGATCCGCGACGAGCCCACCGAGGACGATCCGCACGAGCGACTGGAGGAACTCGAGTGGATGCTAGGCGAGTGGGTCAACGAGAGCGACGACGGGATCGTCAGGACGAGCTGCAAGTGGTCGGATGACGGCAACTTCCTGCTTCGCGAGTTCGACGTCAAGGTCGAGGGCCGCATCGCGCTCCGCGGCACCCAGCGCATCGGCTGGGACGCGCAGCGGAAGCAGTTCCGGATGTGGGTATTCGACGACCGGGGCGGCTTCGCCGAGGGATTGCTGTCGCGCGACGGCGACCGCTGGATCATCAAGGGGTCGGGAGTCCGCTCGGACGGACGATCGGTCTCGACGACGAACGCGTTCACGGCAGTCGGCAAGGACCGGATCCTCTGGGAGACGCTGGAGCGATCGGTCGGCGGCGAGGTCGTGCCCGGCACCGACCAGTTCTATCTGGTCCGCCCCGCGCCCCCGCCCGGCAAGTGAAATCCCACGATCGGCCGTCCGTCGAACACCCAAGGCGCCAGCACAATCTCTCAGGAGGTGAGCTCATGACATCCCGAGTCGGCAGAAGACTCTTCATCGTCATCATTCTGGTGTTCGCAACCGCTGTCCCGGTGGTCCCCGCCCAGGGAGGCGGAGGGCGCGGAGGGGGAGGACGCGGCGGTGGCGGTGGCGGTGGCGGCGCCCGCGGTGGCGGTGGCGGCGGTGCCCGCGGTGGCGGTGGCGGCGGGGGGATGCCGCGTGGTGGGGGTGGGGGCGGTGGGGGGGGCTTCAGCCGCAGTCCGGCCGCAGCGCCCCGAGGCCATCCCCTCGTCCGTCGCCAGGAGGTGGTCGTTCCGTCGGCGGCCGTCCTGGAGGCCCGCAACCCGGCGGAGGTCGTCCCTCAACTCAGCCCAGCCGTCCGCAAGTCGGCGGCGGTCGCCCGGGAGGCCCCGGATCGGGCCCGGGCAACCGCCCAGGCGGAGCCGGCGGCATCGGCAACCGCCCGGGCATCGACAACCGACCCGGCGGAGCCGGCGGCATCGGCAACCGACCGGGCATCGACAACCGCCCAGGTGGAGTCGGTGGTATCGGCAACCGCCCAGGCATCGACAACCGCCCGGGTGGAGTCGGTGGTATCGGCAACCGCCCGGGCATCGACAACCGACCAGGCGGGGCCGGCGGCATCGGCAACCGCCCGGGCATCGACAACCGCCCAGGTGGAATCGGTGGTGTCGGCAACCGCCCGGGCATCGACAACCGCCCAGGCGGGGCCGGCGGCATCGGCAACCGCCCGGGCATCGACAACCGCCCAGGCGGGGTCGGTGGTATCGGCAACCGCCCGGGCATCGACAACCGGCCGATCATCGGTAGCGGCAACACGATCAATCGGGGCGACGTCAATGTCGGGGGAATCCGCCAGAACAACCTGGCTGGGATTGGCGTTGACCCGGGCTACGGGGTCCGCCCACCGGCCTACAACAACTGGCGAGGTGCGTACTGGGGCTACCACCAGGGATGGGCCAACGGCTACTGGCACGGCTACCACGACAATAACTACTGGGGCTGGGGCCGGTTCGCCACCGGGGCCGCGGTCGGCGTGACGGCCTGGGCCCTCGGCTCTTCCTTCTACAACTGGGGGTATGCCAGCTACGCGAACCCCTACTACGCCGCCGCGCCAGTGGTGGAGCCGATCGTGATCCAGCAGACGGTCATCGGCGGCGAACCCCAGACCGTCAGCGTCCCCGCTCTCGCTTACGACTACAGCCAGCCCATCGACACGCAGGCGGCCCCGCCCCCCGCGGAGGTCGCCGATCCCGCCATGGCGAAATTCGATGCGGCCCGTCAGGCGTTCGCCTCGGGCGACTACGCCGGCGCCTTGCGGCTAACCGACGAGGCGCTGAAGGTGCTTCCGAACGACGCAACCCTCCACGAGTTCCGGGCCCTGGTCCTCTTCGCGGTCGGGAAGTACGACGTCGCCGCCGGGCCGCTCTACGCGGTCCTCTCCGTCGGCCCCGGCTGGGACTGGACGACCATGGCCGGGCTCTATCCGAGCATCGACGTCTACACCGCCCAGCTCCGCAAGCTGGAGGCGTTCGTCACGGCCAACCCGTCCTCGACGGCGGGGCATTTCGTCCTGGCCTATCACTACCTGACCCAGGGGCACATCGACGACGCCGTGGCCCAGCTCAAGGAGGTCGTGGCCCTGGCGCCCCAGGATACGCTCTCGGCGCAGCTCGTCAGGCAGTTCTCCAAGCCTGGCACGGAGCCCGACTCGCAGCCGGCTTCGCCCCCTCCCACGGCGACGGCGACCCAGGTCAAGAAGGGTAACCCGCTGGGCAACTGGACCGCACGCCCGACCGGCGACACGACCATCCGTTTGAACCTCGCGGACGACGGGGCCTTCACATGGACGGTCGATGCCAAGGGCAAGACCCAGCAGCTTGCGGGCAAGTGGTCGCTTGCGGACGACTTGCTGACGCTCGCCGAATCGGATCGAGGCGGAGCCCTGGTCGGCCGCGTCACCTGGCAGGGCGACGACAGGTGGGGCTTCCGCCTGCTCGGGGCCGGGCCCGAAGACCCGGGGATAGCCTTTACTCGGTGAGGCTCAGTACTACGGCCCGGTTCAACTCGACCCGCTCAGGGCCCTCACGGGCCGGCATGTTCGGACTCCATCGGCGAGCTCCCGAGGCATGAGATTCTCGGGGTGAGGGTTGAAGGCGATCCGCCTCCACTACGCAGGCAGAATCAACCAGGGCGAGGATGACATGCTCGGAGAGCGAAGGCCACGCCTCGCAAAGACGTGCGATACGAGGGTCAACCGGTGCCAGGTCGTGCCGATCGGTGTCGAGTCGCGCCGCTGAGGCGCTGCCGGCGTCCGGGCCGATGATCGTAACTCGTAACTAAGAAAGCCATTTAGGGAACCTGGGCTCCCGGAGCAATTCCCGCCCCGGTGGCATTCGCCGGTCCGGCAGCGCGACACCGGTGCGGACCACGGCTACAGCTTCGACGACTGGCGGTCGTCGCATCCCCAAGCTGGATCATCCGATTCGGCCATACCGTGGCACCCATTGCCGCCGGGCCATCGCGCGAGATAATCGGCGCAGAAATGCTTCGCGGTATCTTCCTCGGGGAGGAGCGGCGATCCATGGCGATCCAGTTCTCATGCTCCGCATGCGGCAAGGCGTTCACCACGACGGATGAGCGGGCCGGGATGCGCACGAACTGTCCCGCGTGCGGCTGGGGGGTCGTGGTCCCGCTCCCGGCGATGTCGGGACCGGGAATCTCGCCCGCGCCGGTCCCGCCAGCGCTCCCCCCACCGTCGGCCGCTGGGAGCAAGCCGAGGAGTTACCTGCATTGGTTCGGGTGGATCGGGATCGGCATCGCGACCACGATCGCCGCAGGAGGGATCTTCTGGTTGGGCGGGCCGCCTTGGGGCCGTCCCGAGGAGACGGCGGGCCTCGCCAAAGTCGGGGATGCCGTCTTCCTGAGGCTGCCGGCTGCCGAGCCGAACGACTTGCGGGGCGTCTGGCTGGCCCGGACGGACTCCTCCTGGAACGAGATGCACGACGCTCGGCGGCTGCGCGACGCGGGGAGGCTCGATCGCCTCGAGGCCACGGGTCTCTCGTTCGGGACGGCCAACGGCACGCGTGGCGTCGTGATGGGCGCCGACTTGTCGGCGCTCCGGGTACGGCTGCTCGACGGCCCGCGCGAGGGGGACGTCGGGTGGGTCGATCGGGATCATGTCGCGGTCCTCGCGCACTCCCGATGAAGCCGGTGCCGCCCCCATCCGGAACGGCCGAGAATCCCCCCGGAAATGAGGGCGTCTCTCGCCGGTGGACGACCCCCGTTCATCGAAGGTGCGGGAGAGCCAAAACAAAGCCGGCTCATGTACCGAATTCGGTGGTGGCATGGGCTTCCAGCCCGTGTCCGTGCGCCACCCCACAAACCCGGTACTTGAGCCACAGAGCCGACGGGGAGGCAGGCCGGCCGTGGCAACCCTGACGGTTACTCCAGAGTCGGGGAGCCGCCGTCGTGGAATTACGGGGCGGAATCCGCCACTCCCCAGAGGGGGAGCGTCTTCCACTCCTCGGGCCGCGGGTACTCCTCCGGAAGCGGGACCGGGGACGTCTCGCGGTAGCCGACGGCGCCTCCGCCTCGCGATCGGTCGTCGAGGCGGTGCAGCAGGGAGTCGGAGTAGACGCCCTCGACGCCCGCCACGTCCGGGGTGTGACAGACCACACAGCCGATCTCGCGGACCAGGGCCTTGCCGCGCCCAAATCGGCGCCGCCCCTCGATGGTGGCGTCCCCGGCCCGGCCGATCCTCGGACCCGGCCACGAGCCGCGCGGAGGGCGCTCAGGTCTCACTCGGCCAACTCGCCGGGCCGGCCCCGCTCCGCCTCGCTGAGCCAGTCGAGCGCGTCGGCGTAGTCACGGAAGCTACGGACCTGCATCCGCAGGAACGCCGCGACCGCCTCGGCGGCGTCGGCCCGGTCCGTGCGCACCTCGTCGGCGGGGTCGGTGACGACCGCGACCTTGTTCTTCACCCCCAGGCCCCAGCGGCGCATGTGCTCCAGCGCCCGGGCCAGGGTGGCCTCGGGCAGCGGCGGGATGGACGCTCGCCTCAGGTTGACCAGTACGTGATGGGCGGCGACGTCCCCCATCTGCGCCAGAAGCGCGTTCACGGCCGCCAGGAAGCCGTCGAAGTCGCCGGCGCCCTCGCTCTTCAGGGCGACGAATTCTTCGTAGCGGATGTGTCGGATCACGTGCCCGATCGGCGGTCCCATGATGCGCCCTCCCACCGTCCATCTTACGCCGGCGCGGCGCGACGATCACCCGGTCACCCGGCGGGAGCCGGCCGGGTCGCGGGCGTGCCGACGGAAATCGACTGGGAGATCGACTCGAGCGCCTCCCAGTTGCATAGCATACGCCGCACGGTCCTGGAAGTCGCACTCACAAAACATCCTTTGTCACGGATGTCGTTCCCCCCTCCCCATTTCCCCGTCCCCTGCGGGATGTGCTCGACCGGGTGAGCACGCATCCGGCCAGCCGGATCGACGACCTGCTGCCGGATCGCTGGGTGCTCCCCGACCCGTCGCATGGGCGGCGCGCTGGGTCGAGTGGCCTGGCCGGCGGAGGCCCTGCCGGCGGGTTGTCCGGGCCACCCGCTTCGACGAGGGGAGACGGCCGCACAGGCCGCACGACTCGCGTAGCCGGCAATCCCGTCCCGGCGGGACGCCCAGTTAGCATCAAGATTTATGCCAAAACTAGAGATAATAGACGGCGGCCATGTCGCTGCGCGGGCGTGACGACCGGCAGCCCGGTGTGGCGGGGAGATCAAGGACGAGGGATCGGGGGCGAGGAGCGCCCGTCGCGCCACCGCCGGCCACGCCGGCGGGCCGGTCCGCTCGATGGAGCGAGCGTCGATGCGTGACATTCTGGTGCCGCCTGCGAGGCGGTCTGTCCGGGGGGGGCACATCGTCGCCCTGGTCCTCGCGGGCGGTGTGCGTCGCGTCGGGGCGGGAGGCGTCCGGCTCGGCGGCGTCGCCCTCGCTGGAGCGGGCCGTCGCCCTGCGCGAGCGGGCGTGCCGGGCCCTCGTCGAGGATCGCGCCGACGGCGTCGACCTGTTCTACGGGGCGGCCGTCGAGGCCTATGGCGTCCTCGTGCTGCGCGGGGCGGACGTCGACTCGCCCGCGGGTCGGGAGGCGGTCTGGCTGTACAACGACTCGCTCCGCAGGTGCCTCCAGGCCGCCTCGGCGTTCGGGCGGATCGATGCGCGATCGCGGCTGGAGATCGTCCGGGATGGCCACCGGGCCGTGGTGCCGATCGTGCACCGGGGGTTCGCCTGGTCGCCGCGGGACTTCTCGATGCTCGTCGACCCGGCGATCATCGAGCCGATGCCGGGCCTCAAGACGCGGCACGCGCGGCCTGGGCTGGGGGCCGTCGAGGTGGTCCAGCGCGTGGACCTGAACCGGACGACGCCCTTCCTGGCGCGGACCCACCCGTTCGCCGCCACGGCGGTCCTCCGCCCCGACCTGGGGGCCTGGTTCGGCACCGCGCCGCCCGGCCCGGCCGGCGATCACCTGGAGCTGATCGACCCCCGGCGGGTCGACGAGGTGCCCCTGGGGTCGCGCGTGGTCCGCCTGGCGGCGGACTTCGACGCGCCGATGTCCCAGTTCTGGGCGACGACCCGAGGGTCGCGGCTCGGTTCGCTCGCGTTCCTACGGCCCGGCGACTTCGGGCAGGGCGAGGGCCTGTACGTCTTCGAGCCATACCAGCCCGGCAAGATCCCCGTGGTGCTGGTCCACGGCCTGCGCAGCACGCCCCTCGACTTCGCGCAGATGGTCAACGACCTCCGCTCCGACCCGGTCCTCGACGCCCGCTATCAGTTCTGGGCCTTCTCCTATGCGACGGGCAACAACTTCCTCCGCAGCGCCCGGCTGCTGCGCCGCGACCTCGACCGAGCCCGGGCGACCTTCGACCCCGGCGGCACCGACCCGGCCCTCGGCCGGATGGTGCTGGTTGGGTACAGCATGGGCGGACTGGTCTCGAAGGCCCAGGTCACCTGGTCCGGCCAGGCCGTCTGGGAGACGGTGTTCTCCCGCCCGCTGGAGTCGCTCTAGCCTCGAGCCGGAGACGCGCCGGCTGCTCGCGGAGACCCTCTTCTTCGAGCCGCGGCCGTCCATCGGACGGGTGATCTACCTGGCGACTCCGCACCGCGGGGCGAACATGGCCAACGCCTTCCTCGGCCGGCTGGCCGATCGGCTGGTCCGGCTGCCGGACGACACCCGGGAGGCCTATCGCCGGGTCCGCGGTGACAACCCCGGCGCGTTCCGCCCCGGGTTCGCGCGGCCGGTCTCCAGCATCGACCTGCTCCAGAAGGAGCACCCTCTACTGATGACCCTCGACCACTTGCCACGATCGCCGGCGGTGACCTTCCACAACATCGTCGGTCTCCAGCAGAAGCACGACCTCAAGCCTCCCGGCGACGGCGTCGTGCCCCTGACTAGCTCCCGGATCGGCGGGGTCGCCAGCGAACGCTTCATCGACGAGGGCCACGTCGAGATGCCCACCAATCCGGCCGCCATCGCCGAGATTCGCCGCATCCTCCTCGACCGGTAGAAGCCCGAGGGAAGCGGGGGCGGGAGGGGCGGTCGGCCGGTGGCGTCCCGGCCCCAGGAGGGTCGGCATCACGGCTCGTTGATCGCCGGGGTCGGGACGACTTCAACCGCCCGCCGCGACCCGGGTGGTTCGCAACGAGCACATTCACTGGACCGACAAGCCGAGTCCGTCCGCTGTGGACACAACACACCGCCAGGCCTGATCAGGGCCTTTCCGGCTTGCGTTCAGCTCTCTCGGGCGTCAAGAACGCCCTACGCCGAACGCTTACGCTCGAGGGGCGAGCAGCCGGACGGTGACGATTTCCTTCACCGTGGCGCAGCGCGCTTCGGTCGGATCGACCGAAGCGTCGGACGGTTGCCTTGCGCACTTCGGTGTAATCGACCGAAGCATCGGACGGTCGCCTTGCGAGCGTCGGTCGGATCGACCGCGGCATGCGGAAAGTAGCTCGCGGCCCAATGCGTCCTGTACGCTGGCCATCTTCGACTCGCGAACGGTGATCATCTCGACACTCGCGACTCGGCACCACCCGGGCGGACGGGGGGGGCGTGCGAGGGCCGTGGCGGATGGCCCCCGACCCGTCATTCGGTCACGGCCTCCCCGACGGGGAGACCGGACGGGGGCAGGCCCGCCGGGAGGTGCACCCGTGTCGAAGGGTCCGGCCGTGTCCCCGCTCCCTGGCGGGCCGTCGGCTCTTTGCTGTTGTCCCTTGCACACGGGTATGCGGCCCGTGTCTAATCCGAGTCTGGGAGAGCCCAGCGAGGCCCTAATCTGGAGACCGGGCGATGATGCACACGTTCCTGTTTGCCGCGATCGCCGCGTTGGGGCAGGCGCCCGTGCTGGACGATCAGTCGTTCGAGCGGTGGCGTGACTATGTCCGTCCCCGGGCTACGGAGGAGTGCTACCTGGAGATCCCCTGGCGAGAGTCCTTCTATATCGCGATCAACGAGGCGAGGAAGACCGACCGGCCCATCCTGCTCTGGGCGATGAACGGCCATCCTCTGGGATGCACCTGAAACAACGGTGTGATCGCCAGACAGTCTGTCTGGACCGACCCCGAGGTGAAGGAGCTTGTCGCGAAGTTCATCCCCGCCGCCGACGAGGTGGGACGCCTGCAGTCGGGCAGGGACGCCGAGTGCCGACTCTTCCAGAAGATCGCCGAACAGGGCCACTATGCCGGCCGCACACGGCCATCGGGCACACGTCAGGGGACTTATGCCGTCACAGCCGACGGCACGTTCCTGGCCTCCTGGAACAACAACAACCCGCGATTGGTCGCCCGCAAGCTGCGTGAGGCCCTGAAGAATTGGGATAGACTCAAGATCGAGGGGCGTCAGTTCTCGGGCGAAGACCGGCTGGACATCGCACAGTTGAAACGGGCCGATCGATTCTTCCCCGAGGGCGGGCTGGTCCTGAAGGTCAACACGCGCGACTTGCCGCGCGACCCGCCGCAGCAAGGGCATGGGCCGACGCCTGGAACCAGGACTTCGCCTGGTTTACCAAGGATGAGGCCGGGCAGTTCTGCCAGGCGAGATCGAGCCGGGCCGGACGCGCGAGGTGCCGCGGGCCCTCGTCGAGCGACTCGCCCGGTTCCATTTCCTCGACAACATGCCCGGACAGACTTCG
The DNA here is from genome assembly GCA_963757885.1 of uncultured Acidobacteriota bacterium. Classification (GTDB taxonomy): domain Bacteria; phylum Acidobacteriota; class Terriglobia; order Acidiferrales; family UBA7541; genus Palsa-147. Next base: position 58,766 of record CAVWSS010000005.1, read on the forward strand.
CCGTTTCCGCCGCGCACGATCGAGGACGCGACACTGACCAGTCGCGTCACGATGGTTGATGGTGACGTGGTCTCCCTCCGTCTGGAGGGCCGTACCAGAGCCGTACAGAAGGGAGACTGGTCGATCCGCGGCTATCGGCGACATGAGACCGGCCGAGCGACCAGAGCGCGGCCTGGAGATGAAGCTCCTCGGCTCGGCCCGCTTCGACCGGAAGCAGGGCGTTTCGTCGGCTTCGAGGTGGTGGCCGTCGGGACCCGCTGGGGAGGCACCAGTACAACGGCCGGGGCAACGACCTGGCTCAGGCCCCCTTCGGAGCGGTGCTGAGCCTTGCCGGCGAGAGCCGGCCGAGCATCGCCCCCGAGCATTTCCACGGCTACGGATGGCATTGAGGAGGGATCATTCCCGATCCTGGATTTCGGATTCCACGAAAGGCGAGGCCTTCCCAGGCGTCGGGAATATCGGGACGCTGATGCCGAGCTTTCGGCAGGGGTCGGCGATCGCCGGGTTGGTCCTGGGCGGTTGTTGGATTTGCCGGCACCGCCAGTCGAGCCGCGATTGGTGTTCCCTTTGCGATCTCATCCCAGCCATTGAGACCCCGATACCGCATCAGATGCCGTCCGGTGGCCATGCGGTCCCGCGCACCAAGGAAAGATTGGCCGGACAGGTCAGACAAGGGAAATGGCCGAGGCGTTGCGTCGGTGTCACCGTTGGCCGTGTCTTGCTTCAGCCGGAAATGGAGAAACGCCACGTCCGAGTTATAGTAGGACTCGGAAGGAGTTTCTCCGATGCGAAAGCCCCGCAAGAACTACACCGCGACCGAGAAGGTCGCCATCCCTGCCGGCGCCATCTGATCGACCGCGTGCCCGTCTCCGACATCTGCCAAGAATAACAACTCTCGCCCCAACCTCTTCTACGTCTGGCAGAAGCTGTTCTTCGACAACGGCGCCTCCGCGATCCATCGCAAGGCCGACACGGACGAGAAGGCACACCGCAGCACTCGCCGCCCTCCAGGAGAAGCTCCGCGCAAGAACGAGGTGGTGTCCGAATTAATGGAGGAACATGTCCAGTTATAAAGAACTTGGGGAACTCTGAACGGTGCCTGGGTTCCCCACGACATCCGTGACAACATCGTCGATTACGTCGAACCGCTGGTCCCGGCGTACTGTAGTCCCGGTCCAGCGATTCGTCGCCTGGCTGGGCCTCGCCACCACCAAGTGCTTCGCTCGAACGACCGCTACGGCAAGGCCAATGAACACAACGCTTCGATCCCACGCGACTGGTGGCTCGGGACTGGGAGAAGAAGGCCATCCTGACTTCCACGACCAGCATCCCTTGGAAGGTTACCGCCGGCTCACCTTCATGATGCTCGACGCCGACGTGGCCGCTGTAGCCCCTCCAGCGTCTACCGCATGCTCCACGAGGCCGGCTTGCTCGAGCCGCACCACCGCAAACCTTCACTCAAGGGGAACGGCTTCGAGCAACCCCTGAAGCCCCACGAACACTGGCACGTCAACGTCGGCACGTCGACTCGCCGGGACGTTCTACTACCTCTGTAGCCTCCTGGACGGCTGCAGCCGGTTCCTCGTCCACTGGGAGATCCGCGAAACCATGACAGAGGCCGAACTCGAGCAGATCATCCAGCGGGCCCGGGAGAAATGCCGTGCACGGCCACGGTCATCTCGGACAACGGCCCGCAATTCGTCGCCAAGGACTTCAAGGAGTTTATCCGGCTCTGCGGCATGACCCACGTGAAGACGTCGCCGTATTATCCCCAGAGCAACGGTAAGAACGAGAGGTGTTACCAGACCATCAAGGGGGAATGCCTCCGCATCAAGACGCCGTTGACCCTGGAGGATGCCCAGCGGATCGTCGCGGGCTACGTGGCATATTACAACACGGTGCGCCTGCACAGCGCCATCGGCTACGTCACGCCCGAGGACAAACTGGAGGGCGTGATAAGGAATCTTGGACGAACGCGATCGCAAGCTCGAAGCCGCCCGGGACAGGAGGCGAGCGGCCCGCGCGGTGAGTCAGGCCTCCGTGTGAATCCGACGGTCAGGTCATTGCCCGAGCCGTGGGGCGGCGCTCCGATGAGGGATGGCCTGGGCGGAGGATGGGCTCCGTGGCCACACGACCCAAGCACAGACCCAGGGGCCAAGACCGAAGGGGGGCGGCACGATGCCGCCCTGTCTTTCCCCTTCGGGATTGGCACGAAGGCGGCAAATCGACCCTACCTGTTCCGGTGTCCAGCTGTTTCCTTATCTCCTGACCCCGGTTTCTCCATTTCACGCTGAACCAGCACAGGCCGGCGTTCCGCAGCCTTGGTTGGATCGACCGAGGCATCCGACAGCGATTGGGGATGGCGCTGTGCCCCGCGGGCTTCTTCCCGTAGAGCCAGGTTCGCCGCCTGCCGTCGGGTAGTTTGGCCTCGCCGGGGCCAGGCTTCCCGTCCTTGGAATTGACCTTGGCCCGGGGTTCGCCGCGACCGACATGCTCGAAGGACGGCGTGACGGTAGCCAAGGAAATCGAACTGGCCGACCCTCTCGAAAATATGGGTGCGCAGATCGTGAAAGAAGTCGCTTCGAAAACTTCCGACGTTGCCGGCGACGGAACCACCACCGCAACCGTCTTGGCCCAGGCCATGTTTCGTGAAGGTGTGCGAACGGTAGCCGCGGGAGCCGATCCAATAGCTCTCAAGCGCGGCATCGATAAGGCCGTGGACGTCGTCGTGGAAGAGCTCAAGAAGCTCTCCCGTGACGTTCAAGGCGACATGATCGCCCAGGTCGGCACCATCAGCGCCAATACTGATAAACACGTCGGCAACATCATCGCCGAGGCCATGAAGAAGGTCGGCAAAGACGGGGTCATCACTGTTGAGGAATCCAAAACCATGGAGACAGCTCTGGAAGTGGTCGAGGGAATGCAGTTCGACCGTGGCTACCTCTCGCCCTACTTCATCACCGATGCGTCCAGCATGAAGTGCGTGCTTGAAGATACGTACATTCTGATTCACGAAAAAAAGATTGCCTCGTTGAGGGATTTGCTCCCATTGCTCGAGCAGACTACCAAGATGAGCAAGCCCCTCTTGATTATTTCTGAAGACGTGGAAGGCGAAGCCTTGGCGACACTTGTTGTAAACAAGATTCGAGGAACCTTGCAGTGCGTTGCCGTGAAAGCTCCGGGCTTCGGCGATCGACGTAAGGACATGCTCGAAGACATTGCCGTTCTGACCGGCGGCAAATCAATCAGTGAAGATCTTGGCGTCAAGCTCGAAAACGTAAAGTTGAATGAGCTCGGTCGCGCCAAGAAGGTCATCATCGACAAGGACAACACCACCATCATCGCCGGCGCTGGCAAGTCCAGCGACGTCGAGGGGCGAATTAAGCAGCTCCGTGTGCAGATCGAAGACACAACATCCGACTACGACAAGGAAAAACTTCAGGAGCGCCTGGCCAAACTAGTCGGCGGCGTGGCAATAATCAAAGTCGGCGCGGCAACCGAAACGGAATTGAAGGAGAAAAAGGCCCGCGTGGAAGACGCCATGCACGCTACGCGAGCTGCAGTTGAAGAGGGCATCGTTGCGGGCGGTGGTACTGCACTGCTGCGCTGCTTGCCGGCTCTCGACAAGCTGAAGCTCCAAGGCGACGAATCAATCGGCGTCAATATCGTGAAGCGGGCGCTCGAAGAACCCCTCCGCCAGATTGCACACAATGCGGGACAGGAGGGGGTGCTGGTTGTGGGGCGAGTGCGCGAATCGAAAAATGCCAACTTTGGCTACAACGCCGAGACCGGCGAGTTCGGCGACCTTATCGAAGCCGGCATCATTGATCCAACCAAGGTCACTCGTCTCGTAGTACAGAATGCCGCCTCTGTCGTTTCACTTATGCTCACCACAGAAGTCCTAATCGCCGACATCAAGGAAGAGGAAAGCGCGGTGGCAGTCGGCGCGGGATACGGCGGTGGCATGGGCGGGTCCTACTAACCGCGGGCGCTTCTCTTTTTGCCCGCGCGTTTGGCTTACCTGACTGCCGTGCAAATCAATGTACGGCAGTCGCAGATCCGCTTCTCGCGGAGATCACCTCTGCAAATCGTGAAATGAAAAACAGATTCGCACCGACACGTATGACCAAAAGCTAACGAATCCTACCAAACAAAACAGGAGCACCAAGGACCGAATGTCGCTACCGAATACAATTCCAGAAGTTGAAAAACAGGGTCATGAAACATCTCTAGCGCTGAACCAATACGATCAGCCACGGATTGACTTCCCTACTCGCGAAGTGCTGAACCCCGAAGTGCTTACGCCTGAAGTGCTGACACTTGACCCCTTCACTGCGGACGATACATATCCACCGCTAAGACCCGCGCACCCGCGCCCCACGCTGCCAAGCAGAGTTGCGATTGTTGGCAATTACCTTCCCCGGAAGTGCGGGATTGCTACGTTCACCACGGATTTGTGCGATGCGATTCACGCCGAGTATGGCGCGACCGAATTGCTGGCCTTGCCGGTAAACGATACGCCCGAAGGTTACAGCTACCCTGCCCGCATACGATTCGAGCTTTCTCAGGATGACCTAACCTCTTATACGAAAGCGGCAGACTTCCTGAATTTCAGCAACATCGATCTGGTTTGCCTGCAGCACGAATACGGAATTTTTGGCGGGCCGGCCGGAGCTCATATTCTTGAACTTTTGCGCCGCCTGCAGATGCCCATCGTCACCACACTACATACGGTCCTGCGTGAGCCAAATACCGATCAGCGCATCGTAATGGAAGAAATCACAACTCTGTCCGATCGGGTCATCGTGATGAGCAGGCAGTCCGCGGAAATCCTGCAGGAAGTCTTTCACGTCCCCCTGTCAAAGATTGACTTGATCCCACATGGCATTCCCCATCTGGCCTTCACCGACCCGAGTTTTTACAAAGACATCTTCGGCACCGAAGGAAAAGAGGTTTTACTTACCTTTGGTTTGCTCTCGCCGAACAAGGGCATAGAGAACGTCATCAAAGCCCTGCCAAGTATTCTGGCCCGCCACAGCAACGTTGTGTACATCGTTTCCGGCGTCACTCATCCGCACGTCCTCCGGCAAGACGGTGACAAATACAGGCTCTACTTGCAGCAGCTCGCGAAAGACCTGGGAGTTGAGGCCAACGTAATTTTCCGCAACCGTTTTGTCAGTCCGGAAGAGCTGGTTGAATTGGTTGGCGCTGCCGATATTTACATCACTCCCTATAAACATAGCGGGCAGGTTGTCTCCGGCACCCTCGCGTATGCTTTAAGCGCAGGAAAAGCCGTCATCTCCACTCCCTATTTACATGCCGTCGAATTGCTGGACGACGAACGTGGCGCGCTTGTTCCCTTCGAAGATCCAGAAGCTCTCGCCGCGAAAACCATAGAATTACTCGACAATGGAATTGCGCGCCATGCCATGCGAAAGCGCGCCTACCTTCACACTCGAGATATGGTTTGGGACCGCGTAGCCCAGCAGTACATGAAAAGTTTCGAGCGCGTGTATAACGAACGTTTGAGGAATCCGCGCGCCACCTTTTCAGCGCAAAACACCGAAAAGGCCTTGGATCGCCTGCCTTCCATAAAGCTCGACCACTTGCACCGCATGACGGATGACACCGGAATCGTGGAGCACGCTGTCTTCATCGTCCCGAATTACCCGGAAGGATATTGCACCGACGACAATGCTCGTGCCCTGATCGTCGCGATTCTTCTTGAAGAATCTGGGTTTCACCTTCCAACCGGCCCGATCCTAGGCCTCCATTCAAATCCCATAGACCTCGCCTCGCGGTATTTAGCTTTCTTGTGGTTCGCCTTCGATCCGATTACCAGGCGATTTCAGAATTCCCTCAGCTATCAACGCCTGTGGCTCGAGCCGGAAGGCTCGGAAGATAGTCACGGCCGAGCCTTGTGGGGACTCGGTACCGTTCTCGGAAGATCCAAAGACGCCGGACTCAGGGGAGCAGCGGGACGCCTCTTTGAACTCGCTGTTCCGGCAGCCGTTGAGTTTAAAAGCCCCAGAGCTTGTGCCTTCGCTTTATTGGGGCTCCAGGAATATCTCGAGTCGTTCCCCGGCGATCGCGCCGTCGTAAACGCCTCAGACACGCTGGCCGGTCGCTTGCTGAATTCCTACCGGGCCGCTCAATCGCGTCGTTGGCAGTGGTTTGAAGATGAGCTGGCGTATTCAAACGCCCGCTTGCCCCAGGCCCTCATACGGGCCGGAACACGTACCGGGAATGGTCCGATGGTGCAGGCCGGACTCGAGGCTCTGGATTGGCTCATGACTGTTCAGCATTGCGAAGTGAAGGGTCATTTCGTCCCCATTGGATCGCATGGCTTCTATTCCAAAAAGACCGATAAAGCTCGCTTCGACCAACAGCCTGTGGAAGCCTGCGCTTCCGTTTCTGCGTGTCTGCAAGCCTATCGCGCGACCGGAAAGACCCGTTGGCGCAAGGAAGCCTGGATTGCTTTCAATTGGTTTCTAGGCGACAACGACTTGCAGGTCGCTCTGTACGATCCCAGCACCGGTGGTTGCCGAGACGGACTGCATCCCGATCGAGCCAACGAAAACCAGGGAGCTGAGTCAACCTTGTCATTCCTAATGGCGCTGTTGGAAATGCGCAGGCTGGAAGAATCAGACACGACCGACATGCAGTCCGATCAGCTTTCTAAGTCGTAAAGAAAATGTACTTCGTTCGAAATTCGATTTTCTGCCGATGGGGGTCTTTTTGAGGAAAGCAATGAACCAGCACGAACCGCTGTTCGTCCGTCATCCTGCGAATCCAATCCTCAGCGCAAAGGATTGGCCCTACTCGATGAATAGCGTCTTCAACGCGGGCGCTACTTTACTTCGTGACGGCACTACCCTGCTGCTCTGCCGGGTGGAAGATCGCCGCGGCCTTTCCCACTTCTGCGCGGCGCGCTCGGCCAATGGTTTCGACGACTGGGAAATCGATAAGGCACCCACTCTCGTTGCCGATCCGGATCGGTATCCCGAGGAACTATGGGGCATCGAGGATTCTCGTATCACCTATGTGCCGGAACTCGAACAATACGCAGTGGCCTTTACGTCCTATTCCCGCGGTGGCCCCGGCGTTTCCCTAGCGCTGACCAAGGATTTCCATACCTTCGAACGGCTCGGCGTGATCATGTCCCCAGACGATAAAGACGCCGCCCTACTGCCCCGGAGAATTAATGGACGATGGGCCTTGATTCATCGACCCATGACACCGCTCGGCGCCCATATTTGGATTTCGTATTCGCCAGACTTGCGGCACTGGGGCAGTCACAAGCTCATTCTGGAAGCTCGCCGCGGCGCATGGTGGGATGCCAACAGAATTGGTATGTCGCCGCCACCGATTGAAACGCCAAGAGGCTGGCTGATGATTTACCACGGCGTCCGGCGTACGCCATCAAGCTCCATCTACAGGCTCGGCTTGGCTCTATTCGACCTGGAGCAGCCCGAAAAGTGCCTGATTCGAGGGGATTCCTGGATGTTCGCACCAGAGGCCGACTACGAACGCCACGGAGACGTTCAGGATGTAGTCTTCCCTTGCGGCTATACGATCGCAGCGGATGGAGACACGATCAACCTCTACTACGGCGCAGCGGACTCCAGCATTGCCTTGGCACACGGGAGCATTCGTAGTCTCTTGGCTTGGCTAGATACAAACGGCCATTCCGAAGAAGCGAACGACCGTCGTGTTGTCCCAGCGAACGCAGGAGTTCTTGTTCGCGGCTGAGCCATTGCCCGGCCAGTTATTGAGGACGCTCTCCTACACCCCCACTAACTGCTGCCCGCCATCAATGTCGTACGTTCCGCCCGTCAGCGCGGTATTCGTCATCAGGTGTACTGCCAGCGCCGCAATGTCCGCTGGCCCGACCACCCGCCTGATCGGCAGTGTCGTTCGCAATTGCTCGCGGCGCGCATCCAGTTGGTCGCCGAGAAGCTCCGCCGATAGCGGCGTGTCGACGAACCCGGCCGCGATAAGATTCACTCGGACAGGCGCGAGCTCCAGCGCCATGTTCTTCACCATCGCGGGCATCGCCGCCGTAAGAGCACCGATCAACGCGGCCCCTTTAGCCGGACGCCGCCCACCTGTGCCGCTCATGAAGAGGAGGGTTCCTCCGGGACGAACCTTTCTCGCCGCGTTCTGAGCGACGTGCAAAGGCAGAAAAAGATGCGCTTCAATATCGCGCTGCGCCTTCTTAAAGTCGAAGTCCGCCAGCGGCGCGTAGTATGGACCAGGTCCAGTGACCAACACGTGGTCGATCGGCCCAGTCACCTCGTCAAAGAACTTCTTCAACTGCTCGAAGTCGGTAGCGTCAAACGCCCTGATGCTCAGCGCACCAAGCTCGCGCCCAGCGTGGCCGAGACGCTCCGGGTTGCGCCCGACAAGAATCAGCTTGGCGCCTTCGGCTCGCGCCCGACGGCCCGTTTCCAGCCCGATCCCCGCGCTGCCGCCGATTACCAAAACGGTTTGCCCTGCCAGTGCTGGTTGTCCCGGGGTAAAGGACGGAGCGGCTGCGCTACTCATAGTTCCTCCGATGTATTTCTATCGCCCTTACTTCTGCGAAACTCATGTCACCGTTTCTTCTTGGCCGCCTTCGCTTTGCCCTTCTTATTCCACCCGTGGAAACGCGAGTGGTCGCCGGCTTTCCACGCTTCGCGCAGTCCGGGAGCGCTCAGATCCCAGTCGGGACGAATCTCGCTCGTAACGATCCGCAAGTCTCTCCAAAGGTCCGCAATCGAAGGTCTGCCCCAGAACCAGTAGCCGTTGTAGATGCTGTAGATCACCAGGCCCGGCTTCAGCACCAGCGTATGCGGAATCATCGGATTGTTTTCAGGGTCCGTGTATTCCTGGATGTCGAGATCCCTCTGAACTTTTCGCTTCGGGTCGGAGAGAAACGTCCATTGCGCGCCAACCGACGCCCGAAATTCCTGAAGCGTGTGATGGTCGTCCGTCGAAATCGTGGCCACCTGCGTGTACGCTACCGCAATCCTGGGAAAGAACTCCGCGAGTTCCTGATGTTGCTGATGTTCCTTGGGACAGTAATGACCGCGCGCGAGCGTGAGGATCATCGGATCATCACCTTGCAGCTCACTCAGCTTGCGCAATTTGTTTGTATGATCCGGCAGTTCATAATCTGGAAAAATTCCTCCGGGCACTATGTCAGAACGCATGAAACTCCTTTTGGCAACTCGCTGCCACGCCGCTTCCCCCAACCAATCCAAACTTTCCTACCCCTTCAAAAACTTCCCCGTCTCCAGTTCCTCGAACGCCTGCTGCAATTCCTGCTGTGTGTTCATCACGATGGGCCCATACCACGCCACCGGCTCCTCAAGTGGTTTCCCCGAAACCAGCAAAAATCGCATCCCCTCATCACCTGTCTGCACCGTCACCTCATCTCCGCGATCGAACAGCACCAGTGAGCGATTCTCCGCCTTCGATGGCGGATTCACGTCCAACCAACCCACCGGCTCGGTTGGCACCGCCAGCGGTTCCGACGCGTTACAGAATCTCCCGCTCCCCGCGAAGACATAGGCAAACGCGTGACGCACCGTCTCCACCGGCAACGCCTTCCTCCGCCCCGGAGAAATCGAAACGTCCAAATAAATCGGGTCCGACGCTACGCCCTCCACCGGCCCCTTCTTCCCCCAAAAAGTTCCGCACACAACTCGCACGTGCGTTCCATCGTCGTCGACAATCTGCGGAATCTCTCCCGATTTCACTTCCTGATACCGCGGCTTGGTCATCTTCAGATACGACGGAAGATTCCCCCACAATTGAAACCCGTGCATGCGGCCCGCTGGATCGCCCTTCGGCATCTCTTGATGAATAATCCCGCTTCCTGCCGTCATCCACTGCACGTCCCCCGCGGTAATCGCCCCGCGATTGCCCAGGCTGTCTCCATGCTCCACTTCCCCAGCCAGCACATACGTAATGGTTTCGATTCCCCGGTGAGGATGCCACGGAAAACCCGCCAGATAATCCTCCGGCACGTCGTTGCGAAAATCATCCAGCAATAAGAATGGATCGAAGTCAGAAGTGTTGCCGAATCCAAACGCTCGCCGCAAATGCACCCCGGCGCCTTCCAGCGTTGGTTTTGATTTAATCAGTCTTTTCACAGGTCGAATCGACATGTGCCCTCCCTTTCTACTTCACCACCAGCACGCCAGTCACTCCGTCCACCCCATTTCGCCTCCATTCTGTCACAGCCCGTCACTTCCGCTCTAACCGAAGAGACTCTTCCTCGTATACTGCGTCTAAGTTTCCCGAGGATAACCAATTGAAAAAGCTAATCCGCCTGGCGCTCTTCGCGAGCGCAGTCTGCGCGATGTGCACAACATATGCCGCCGCCCAATCAGCGACAGACTCAATGGCCAGCTCAACATTCCGCGGCAATCTCGAGCACACCGGCACTTACAGCGGCCCGGCGCCGGCACAATTAAAAGTGAAATGGAAATTTCACACCGATGGCCCGGTCCTCTCTTCACCCGTAGTCTCGGGCAGCCTGGTCTTCGTCGGCAGCTCCGATAATTTTCTTTACGCGTTAGATTCCACCACCGGGGCTCTGAAATGGAAGTTCAAGACAGAAAGTCGCGTGACCTCCTCCCCCACCGTTGACCGGGGCACTGTCTACTTTCTCAGCTACGACTCCAATTTCTACGCCGTCGCCGCCGACACCGGCACTCTCAAATGGAAATTCAAAACCGCTGGCGAGCATCGCTACACCGCCCGCCATCTTCACGGAGCTTCGCCAGACGCGGAACTCATGCCCGATCCCTTTGACTTCTATCTCTCATCGGCTGCGGTTTGGAATGGCGCCGTCTATTTCGGCAGCGGTGATGGCAACGTCTACGCTCTCGACGCTCGCGCCGGTGCCCTCAAATGGAAATTCCACACCAACGATGTTGTGCACGCCTCCCCCGCAATTTCTGACGGCACTCTGTTCATCGGCAGTTGGGATTCCTACATGTACGCGATTGACGCGAGTACCGGCAAAGAACGCTGGCGCTTCAAAACCGGCGAAGACCCCGAAATTCACAACCAGCAAGGGATTCAAGCTTCCGCCGCAGTTGCGGACAAAACTGTCTACTTTGGCTGCCGCGATTCAAACTTCTACGCGGTCGACGCGCTCACCGGAAAACAGAAATGGTCCTATCCAAATAAAGGCTCCTGGGTGATCGGCTCTGCAGCTCTTCAAGGCGGCAAAGTCTACTTTGCCACTTCCGATTCCGGCCTTTTCCACGCCCTCGACGCCAAAACCGGCGCCGAAATCTTCTCTCTCGACTTAAAAAAATGGCCAATGTTCTCCTCACCGGCCATCGTTGGCAACACTCTCTACATTGGCTCCCACATCGGCAAACTCTTCGCCATCGATCTGCAATCGCATCAAATCGCCGCCTTCGAGACCGACGGCTTCAAGCAAAACGCCAGCACTTACATAAAAGCCGATGGCACCGCAAACTACGATGCTGCCTTCCCCGACTTTTTCTATGACGGCGTCATCGTCGGCATCTACAAAATGTTCTCCCTCGGGCAGATCCTTTCCTCGCCCGTAATCGCCCAGCAAACCATTTTCGTCGGCAGCACCGACGGCAACGTCTACGCCCTTAATTAAACAGATGCACTTGGGTTGGAGTGTCCGCGGGTGCCCCATCCTTTGCCGGTTTTGCAAAGGGTGGGCGAAGAAACTTTGAATATCCTCGCCGATCTTTTGATTTGCTTCAGAACTTTCCCCGGCGAGTTTGGTTTGGCTGTCATCCCGAATCCCGTCTGTTGCGCGCCGGCACGGCGTGTAACAGACGGCGTGAGGGATCTGCTCTTCTGAAAATTTCGCCTCCAACTCCCCATCGCGGCATGCTTTTGGTGTTCGTTTTATTCTAGAAGTCTCCCCGGGTGTCCCGCCTGCCGGTGCTGCAGGTCGGTCCAACTCATCAAACTCCACGGTCACGAAGCTCGGTCGCCTATTGGCTTTCCAGCAAACGACACCGGTTTACCCCTAGCGCATACTCACTCACGGTCCAATTGACCACCCTTTTCTCCCTGTCTAGCATCGAGCCGTGCCCTCGAAATCCGATTCCACAACGGACAAGCTCGCCCGCTCTTCGAATTCCCGCGTGATTAAATCCCCTGGCTCACTCTCGACGCCTCACGCCGCCTCGCACGGCCACTCCTCCTCGCGCCCGCCCTCCGGCGCCGCCTCACCGCCGCAAGCCGCATCACCCACATCGCCTTGGATCTACAATCCCTCCCTCGATCTCCTCATCGGCTGCGGAGGCTGGTCCGCACCCCTCTTAATGCTCGCCTGGCTCGCCGCCGCTCACGCGCGCGAATGGGCCTTCGCCTTCTACGCACTCGCCCTCATTTTCAACTACCCGCACTTCATGGCCACCATTTACCGCGCCTATCGCTCGCGCGAAGAATTCCAGAAATATCGCATCTTCACTTTGCATCTCACCGTTCTGCTCACGCTCACCGCCATCCTCGCTCACGCCGACTTTCGCCTCGTCCCCTGGATCTTCACGCTCTACATCGACTGGAGCCCCTGGCACTACTCCGGCCAAAATTTCGGCCTGCTAATGATGTTCGCGCGCCGCAACGGCGCGCCCGTCACCAGCCTCGAGCGCCGCCTGCTCCAAATCGCCTTCATCGCGTCTTATGCGATGCTCTTGGTCAGCTTCCACACCGGCGCATCCAACGACCCGCTGATCCTCTCACTCGGCATTCCCGCCGCAATTTCCGTCGCGCTCCGCTGGATTTTCGCCGCCACCTTCTTGCTACTTTCGTGTTGGATTCTAGCCAAATGGTCCAGTCGCCGCGGATTCGGCCCTATGCTCGCGCCGCTCACGTTGCTTCTCTCCCAATTCCTCTGGTTCCTACTCCCTACTATTCTCGAGCTCGTCACCCACTCCTCCGTCCCGCAAACTCGCTACAGCAGCGGCATTCTCGCCGTGCTCCACTCCGCGCAATATATTTGGATCACCAGTTACTACGCGCGCAAAGAAGCTCGCGCTTCGGGCGAATCCGCTTGGCGTCTGCCCATTTATTTCGTCACCCTGATCGCCGGCGGAGTCGGCCTCTTCATTGCCGGCCCGTGGCTCGTCAGCTACACCTTCCACTACGATTTCACCGTCAGCTTTTTAATTTTCACCGCGCTCGTCAACATCCACCACTTCCTCCTCGACGGAGCCATCTGGAAACTCCGCGACAATCGCATCGCCTCATTCCTGGTTGGCACGAAAACGCAGGACAAAACAAATGAGCAGGCCGAGCGTCGCGATGAGATAGCCGGCGCCAAAATCACTCGCTGGCTCGGCAGCCGTACTCCCGCTGCGCATGCCTTCCGCGTGGGCGTCGCCGGAATCCTGATTCTTCTCGGCGGCCTCGACCTCGCCCGTTACTTCGCCGCCTCCGACGTCACCAATCTCGCCCATCTCGCCCGCGCCGCCAGCCTCAATCCCTACGATAGCTCGCTCGAAATGCGCATCGCCCGCGCCGATGTTGCCGCCAATAAAACTGACGACGCCCTCGCCGCTCTCGATCGCGCTATCGCCGCGAATCCCTCGAACCCCGGCCCTCAGGAAGCGCACGCCCGGGTCCTCATCACCAAGGATCGATATCAGGACGCTTACGATTCGTATCACCAGATGCTCAAGCGCTTCCCCGATAACATCGACGCGCTCGTCAACTACGGCCTCCTCGCCGCCCGCCTCGGCCATTCCGACGAAGCCGAATCTTCCTGGAAGAAAGCCGTCGCCATCGACCCCGCGCAGACCAACGCGCATCTTTATCTCGCAGAACTCTTCGCCCGGAGCGGCAAGTATCAACAGGCCATTCCACACTTCGAAGCTTTCCTGAGCAGCACTGCAGCATCCGCTGACACTGCATCGCAAAACGCAAACGCGAGCCCCAACGAGATCGCTTCACAAAAAGCCGCCGCCGGAATCCAGCTCGGCGACGCCTACGCCGAAACAAACGCGCAGGACAAAGCCGCCGCAGCCTATCGCGCCGCCTCGTCCGACGCCGAGCAGGCTCACCAGCCACGCCTCCAAAGCCTCGCCCTCGCCCACCTCGCCGACGCGCTCGAACACTCCCACGATCCCGCCGGCGCCGCGCTCGCCGCCCAGCAGTCGCTGGCCATCGATATTCAGCTCGGCGATTCCCAAGCCGAAGCCATCGACTGGTTTAACTATGGAAAATTTCTCGAGCGCCACGCACAGCCGGCCGCCCTAAGCTACGCGTGCTATTTGCAAGCTGAGGAATTACTGAAGAACCAGAACACAACGGAACTCGAAGCCGTCTCCAAAGCCCGCACCGTAACCGAACGAAAACTCGCCACCAACGCCGCAAACATCCGCAAAAACTTGCCCGCGGAACTCACCCAAGCCCGTTCCCTGCCCCCATCCGCCTTCCAATAAGCCCGGATTCATTGGTCATCCATCCGACCCAGGCAGACCAAGCGAGACACACCTCGGAATTACAAAAACCCTACCTAGCCATTTCCCCAAGTACTACAATCGCCTCCGGCGACCCATTCCGCACCGCGCTCTCGTCGTCCTACGCCCAGCCTCTGCCCCAATGCCACGACCGCCCAAGCGATCTATCTCGACCTCCGAAACCACGGATAGTCCGGGGCTCCCCCGAGGTTTCGCCCGCCAACTCCTCGATTCCATTGACATCGGCGTTGCCCACCTCTCCGCGGATGGCGCAATCCTTTATTGCAACCCCCGTTTTTACGAGCTCCTCGGCCCTCAGAAATTTCACAAGCTCGTCGATTTGAACTCTCTCAAAAAAATTGTCTCGGCCGCCAGTTGGCCCAATCTCAACCTTGCTCTTCGAAATGCCCGTCACTCTCGCGAGGAAGGCCAGCTCGAAATTGAATCCCCGGAAGGCACCCGCATTGTCCGTTTGGTCCTTTCCCCTGTGAACGCAAGCGGCGGTGACACCCTCCAGGCCATCGCCGTCGACACCACCGACCTCGTCGTTGCCAACAATGTCATTCGCGAGCGCGACGATTCCCTCCAGTCCCTTACCGCCCGCATTCTTCAGGTCCAGGACCAGGAGCGTCGCCGCATCGCCCGCGACCTTCACGATGTCACCGGGCAGGATCTTGTCGGCATCTCCATGGCTCTCAGCAGTCTCTCCCGTCTAGTGAAACTTCCCGGCACCGACCTCCAGAAAGAAATTGCCGATTGTTTGCGCTACGTCCGAAAAGTCGAAGACGACATCCGCACCCTTTCGTATGTCCTCCATCCTCCTCTGCTCGATGAGCTCGGCCTCGCTTCGGCCCTGAGTTGGTATGCGGAAGGCTTCAAAAAGCGCGCCAGCCTCAATGTCGAGCTCGACATGCCTGCTGACATTCCCCGCCTCCCCTTCGAACGCGAAACCGCCCTCTTCCGCGTTGTTCAGGAAGGTCTCACCAATGTTCTGCGCCACTCTCGCAGTCCCAACGCCTGCCTTCGCGTCGCTATCGAAGGCCAGCACCTGGTTCTTTCCATCGAGGATGAAGGTGCCCGCGTCGCGCCTCCCAAACTCCAAGCCGCTCATAACGACCGCCCCGAATTTGGGGTCGGGATCCCCGGAATGCGGGAGCGTCTCAAGCAATTCGGCGGCTCACTCGAGCTTCGCTCCACCTCTTCGGGCACCCAACTCATCGCCCGCGTCCCCATTTCCGCCGCTGCTCAGCCTGCCGCTGTGCCGGGCGCTCTGCCTAACGAAAATAAGCCGTTCGTGCATTCTCCTACTGAGCAAGTCGCCGCTCCGCCCGCTCCCAATGGCCGCACGCGCATCCTGATCGCCGATGATCACGAAGTGGCTCGTCGCGGCATCCGCGATCTCATCGCCAATCACGCCGACCTCGAAGTCTGCGGCGAAGCTCGTGACGGCCTCGAAGCCGTCGCCAAGACTCGCGAGCTCCATCCCGACCTGATCATCCTCGACCTGAGCATGCCCAAAGTCGGCGGCCTCACCGCGGCCCAGCACATTCGCGAGAGAGGCCTCACTGCCAAAATTCTCATCTTCAGCAGTCATTCTTATTCCTCGTTGGAAAGGCTTGTCCGAGACGCAGGCTGCGAAGGCTACGTGGAAAAATCCAATGCAGGTGAGGATTTAATTCAGGGGATTCGCGCTCTGCTGCGCGGGGACACCTTCTACAATTCCCAGGCTATTCCCAGGCGGGAATCGCCTCTCGCCGAAAAGCGCTTAAAAAAAGCCCGCGCCAGCGGCGCTTAATTGAAATACTGCTCGGAGCTCAAGTCTCTTGGCTCAGTTTCCCTACTCGCTTCCGTCGAACTCTGCAGGGGCGCGCCGCACTGCTCTCCCACCCGCCTCACTGCGGCCGACGCCCCCTCACCTCGCTTCTCACTCGCTCTTACTTCTCCCCGTCCATCCTCCCAAATGCCGAATCCACCGTCGGATTCGACTTGACCCACTTCGCCACTTCCTCCGCCGTCGCAAACCACACGCCCGGCTTGGTCTGCATGTACGCAATCAATTGCTCGAGGTACAAAATCCTCGACCGCCGCTCAATCTGCGGATGAAACGTCAGCATCAGGAAGGTTCCCTCGCGATACGCCATATCGAACTCATCTTGATACGTCTTGAAAATCAGTTCCGGCGAAGGCAGCGATCCCTGCGCGATAAAATACGGGTAGTCGTCCTGCACCCAGGTCACCGGCAGCTCCAGCACGCCCGTATCTTTTCCGTTCGACATCAGTTCATACGGCACATCCATCGCCATCAAGCTGCTGTCGTACGTGATCCCCAGCTTCTGCAAAATCCCCATTGAGTATTTGCTGAATTGCCAGCTCCCCGTCCTGCTCCCTATCGGCGTCTTGCCGGTCTTCTGCGTGTAATAGTCCATCGCCTGCTTCATCAATCTCTCTTCCAGCGCCGCGTCGTCCAGCTTTTCCACCGACTCGTGAATCCACCCATGCAACGCAATCTCATGCCGTCCCGACTTCATAATTTCCGGAATAATTTGCGGCGCGATAATCGTGCTCACCGCCGGCGTAAAAAACGTTGCCGGAATATTCAGCCGGTCCAGCATCGCTAAAATCCGCGGCAGGCCTTCCGTCGCACCGTACTCCTCATTGGCCACCGGAGCTATGGCCGTATTCCCTTCTGCCAATAGGAATGTCTCTTGGTCCACGTCGAAGCTGATCACCACCGCAACTCTCGCGTTGTTCGGCCATTTCTGCGGCAGCATCACCTTTCCCGGCCGCACAATCGCCACCGATTCCCTCAGTTGTTCCGGCGTCCAATTAATCCCCGGCAACGCTTCCGCACCCTTCTTTTGCTCCTTGTCCTGGGCCTGCAAATTCCCTGCCCACCCGCTCAACAGCATTGCCACCACTAAAATTCCATTTACTACCCACACCCCGTGGTTTCTCTTCACAACTGCCTCCTTTTTACAAATCACCCCGCACAAGCAAAAAAGCGGGAAGGTCTCCACGCCATACCGCGAAGACCTTCCCGCCCGATACAAACTTTAGAACGTGAACCGCGCGCCCCACTGCAGCAACCGCGGATCAAGCGCCTGATCCAAGATCAGGAACGATGGCGATACCATCGTGCTCTCACCGCCGAATCCGCCGCCGCCCAGATACTTGGTCACGTGGTTGAACACGTTATAACCCTCCATGAAGAGCTGCACGTGATACCGCTCGTGGAATCCAATGTCCTTCAGCAACCTTAAATTCAGCGAGTTGATTGGCTGCAGTTTCAATTGGCTCCGCTCGATTGGCGGCAGTGGGGTCGCGGTGCACGGTGCTCCAGCGACCACGTAGTTGCACGGGTTCGCGCGGAATGCGTTGATGATCTGCAGTTGCGCTTCCACGTCGCCCTGCCCCACTGTCTGCTCCAGCCCGGCCGGCAATTGGCTCGCCGTGTTCTGGTGCCCGTCCAGTGAAATTCCCGCGTTCACTGCATACGGTGGCCCGCTCACATACGAGTAAATCCCGCTTATCCGAATCCCCGCCTTAGGGATCAACGCTGATGTGAAGCTGATGCTCAGGTTGTTCGGGGTGTTCGTCGGGTTATACGCGTAGTTGTTTGCGAAGAGGTACGTCCCGTAGAACGTCGCCGCATCGATAATGCTCTGCGAATAGGTGTACGACGCATAAATCGTGTCGAATCCCTTCGTCCTGGTCCGCAGTTGCACTTCAAGTGCGTGAAACGTCGCCCACCCAAAGTTCACCAGATCCGTAACTTGGCTGAACTGCGGGACCGGCCTTGGATTCGACGCGCTCAACACTCCATTAGGCAGGTTCAAATCCTTGCCCGCCCATTCATCGCCCGACCGGTCAAATACCCCGTCCACGTCCAGCAGCGTATTGCGGTTTATCTGCCACGACGCACCGAACGTAAAGTTGTTCGAATAGGGCAGTCGGAAATTGTTATCCACAATCCCGATCGATCGCGGCCCGCCTTGCGCCACATACTGCGCCAGCGTCAGTCCGCCCAGCACTGCCGGAATGCTCGGATAATTGCTAAGTTGGGTCGGGTTGGTAATCGCCACCGCTGCTCCGATTGTCGACTGCTCCGATTCCTCCTGCAGCCACGGGCGGTTCCGCGTGATGTATTTCCCATATCCTGCGCGGATCAGAACCTTCCCATTTCCGAGGAAGTCATAAGCCACCCCGAGGCGCGGCTGGAAATTGGTCCACTCATCTCCCCGCCCGCGATGGATGAACGCGCCGATCCCGGCAAATTCCGGATTGGTTAGCAGGCTGTTGTAGAAGGAATTGTCGCGAAAGTTCGTGTCCAGGTCGTATCGCAGTCCAACGTTAAGGTGCAGCCTCGGGGTCACTGCGATGTCGTCCTGAACAAAGCCCCACGGCGTATTCGTTACGAAGTGGAAGTTCCCAGGCGTCTCCAGCTGCAATTCGACTGGCCAGGTCGCCGGATCTGCCTTGTTAAATGGCTGATCGGTGGTGAATGTCCACTGTCCGTACTGGTAGAAGTGCGCCCCGTACGTGTTGTACTTCCGCGTCATTCCTCCGCCGAACTTCAGACTGTGGTGCGGCAGCGTCAAGAAGAACGTGTCATACAGCGTGTAATCATGCCGCGGGAAAAACTGCGGGTCGTCTACGTTACCCCCCGAGTAAAACGACGGCCTTAGAATCGCCACCGCACCTGGATCGGTCTGCAACGAATACAAATTCTGATACATAAAAATCGCCCCGAGCGTATTCACCTTGGTCGGCGAAATGACCCAGTCGTCCTCCAGCACCGCGTTGTGTGAGAGGCTGAAGTTGTTCATGTTGTTCGCGTAGTTCGCCGGTCCGCCCGTTGGCGTCACGTGGTCGTCGTATGCATACCGCAGCCACATGGTGTTGCTTGCGCTCCACCGGTGATCGATCCTCGTGTCGATCAGCCTTTCTGTCTCCGTAAACGGATAGTTCCCGTTTTCTTGCGACGCAAACGGATTGCTGGGCGGCAGAGCTTCTACGACCGCCGTGCCAATGTGCAAATCCTCAAAACCAAAGAAAAAGTGCGTGCTGTTTCCCAAAGCAGGCACCGGTCCGCCCACGGTCGCGCCATATCGCCACAAGTCGTAAGGCGGTTTTGACGTCGCCAGCGCATTCGTCGCATCCAGCGCTTGGTTCCTCCCGAAGTAGTAACCGCTACCGTGGTATTGATCGCCGCCCGCCTTCGATGCCACCGTCACAATCGCGTTCATCGAATATCCGTACTGCGCATCAAACTGGTCGCGGTACACCTTGAATTCCTGAATGGCGTCCTGGCTCATATTGATGACCGGCGAACCCCAGATCGGATCGTCGATCGGCGCGCCATCGAGAATCGTCGAGTTCCCGCTTCGCTGGTCGGCCACTCCACCGAACTTGGTCACGTTGAACGCCGGATAAACGCCCATATTCGTCATGGTCGTCGATCCCGGCATGGTCTGCGCGATCACCAAAAAGTCCCGGTTCAACACCGGTAAATCGTCGATCTGCTCGTCGTTCACCACCGATGAAGGCTCCGACTTGGTCACCTCAATTTGCGCCCCCGCCTCCCCCGTCACCGTGACGTTCTGAGCCACCTCCGTCACGCCCACCTTGAAGTTCAGCGTCTCTTCCGTGCCCACCAGCAGCGTGATGGTCTTCTTCTGCGTCGCGAATCCTGCCGCCTCCACCGTAACCGTGTACGCCGCCGGCTGCAGGTTCACCGCGCGGTACATCCCATCGGCCCCGGTGGTCAGCTTTTGCGACGCGCCGTTGTTGTTGTTTGTCACCGTAACCGTCGCCCCCGGAACGGACGCGTCCGAAGGATCGGTCACCAACCCGTTCAGGTTCCCTCCGACCTGCCCCCAGGCCGGAGCCGAGCTCGCTGCGAAAATGAACATCGCAGCAAAAATTGCCAGTAGCCAGCTTCGGGTGAATAACTTGGCGGAACTTCTCATGTCCAACCCCCTTCACCTCCGGCCACTTCCTAGCCGGGGCTTCAGCTTCTCGATGCAGCGGCATCCCTCGCGCACAGCGCGCGTAAGAATCCGGCCTTCCGCCATCATTTATTCGCTCAGTTTCCGAAGTCCTTCGAAAAGTCTTCTAAAATTCTTAAAAAAAGCTTCCGGCCTGCAAATCAGCTCTGGGGTACCAGACCTCCCCCCGACCCGACATTTAATCTATCTATTAGTCTATCTATGTCTCTTCACACCTCCCGACACCGCGTCCCTCTCCTCCGCTCCGTTCCCGCCTCGCGCCGCCCTCGCAAAAGAATCTCCCCTCCTCGCGGTTCCGTCCGTTATTCTGGTTTTGTCTCTATAACTACGAAACGCGAAAGGACCCGTGGAAACCCCACCAGTCACTGGAGCTTTTCGGCCCTCGCTTCTTAATAATTTTCCAAGAATTTCAAAAGGACTTTCAGCCGCCCATTGGGAATCATGGCGCATGTCCTCGGCCCGTCCTCAGTCTGCCCAGCGCCAGGACATGCTCAACCTAGTTCAAGCCGCCTGCTGAATACGATGGCCGCCATTTCCCCACTCCCTGACACTGCCGACCGAGCCAATCGCCGCAACGCAGTCCTCTCTGGCTTCCTCGGCTGGACCATCGACGCCTTCGACTTCTTCGTCCTGATCTTTGTCGTGTCCGCCATAGCGAAAGACTTTCACCGCTCCGTTCCAGCTATCGCTCTTACCATCACCGGCAGCCTGGCCATGCGCCCGGTAGGAGCCTTCGTCTTCGGTATCCTCGCCGACCGCCACGGCCGCCGCGGACTCCTCATCGCCAACATCCTTTTCTACTCCATCATGGAAATCTGCTCTGGCTTCGCTCCCACCTACACGACTTTCTTCCTCTTCCGCTTGCTCTACGGCATCGGCATGGGCGGCACTTGGGGCGTTGGCGCATCTCTCGCCATGGAATCGATCCCACCCAATTGGCGTGGCTTTGTTTCGGGGTTGCTGCAGGAAGGCTACGCAGTCGGCAACATTCTTGCCGCCATCTGCTACTACACCGTGTTTCCGCACTGGGGATGGCGCCCCATGTTTTTCATCGGCGCCGTGCCGGCGCTGCTAACTCTGCTGGTCTGCTGGAAAGTAAAAGAAAGCGAAGCCTGGCACAGTTCGCGCACCACCGATTGGGGCACTTATCGCCGGGCCATCGGCAAAAATTGGAAACTCTTCTGCTACCTGGTCATCCTCATGGCCATGATGAACTTCATGTCCCACGGCACTCAGGACATGTACCCGACTTTCCTTCAGCGCCAGCGCCACTTCTCCGTCGATCTGACCGCCATCATCACCATCATTTCCATGATCGGCGCCATCTTCGGCGGCATCACCTTCGGCTTCCTCTCCGACAAATGGGGCCGCCGACGCTCCATGATTGCCGCCGCTCTCCTCGGGGCTGTCACCGTGCCTTTCTGGGTCTTCGCGCCCGGCCTCCGCCTCATCATGGTCGGCGCGTTCGCCATGCAATTTATGGTGCAGGGCGCCTGGGGAATCATTCCCGCACACATCACCGAACTCTCTCCGCGCCAGCTCCGCGCCTTCTTCCCCGGCTTCGCCTACCAAATCGGCGTCCTCATCGCTTCCAGCGTCAGCTACGTCGAAGCCGTCCTCGGCGAACACTTCAAATACTCGACTTCCCTCGGTCTTTTAGCGGTGTCCGTCCTTCTCATCGGCGCCCTGGTCATATCCCTCGGCCCCGAAGCCAGCGGCATCTCCTTCCTCGCCGGAGAATCCCTCCCCTCCCCCGCCTCCTACCCCGTCGCCTCCGAACTCCAACCCAAATAAAAAATCGAGGTCTTGGTTTAACTTTTTTCTTTGGGTGCCCCATGGGTCGGTTTTGCCCGTGGGGATTTACACGCAACTTCGGGGTCCATTAACCACGTGGACTGGGGTTGTTAGTTTTTCTGGGTGCCCCACTTTCTGGTTTTAGAAAGTGGGAGTGAATGAAATTTAAAATCTTTGACTTTGCCTTTCTCCTCAGCCGGTACTTACTTCCCCTGTTCCTTCAAATACTTCGCCACATCCTCTTCCGTCGCAAACCACACTCCCGGCTTCGACTTCATATACGTAATCAACTTATCTACCTGCACAATTCGCGACCGGTGCCCCGAAATGTGCGGATGCATCGTCAACAAAAACAGCGTTCCCTCTTCATACGCCCCGTCAAATTCTGCCTTGTACACGTCAAACACATCCTCGGGATGCGGCATCGATCCATCCGCATTCTCGCCGTAGTAAGGATAGTCATCCAAAATCCACGTCACCGGCAGCTCCATCAGCCCGGTATCCTTCCCGTTCGACATAATTTCATACGGCTGATCCATCGCCATCAAGCTGCTGTCGTACAAAAATCCCGCCCGCAGCAGCGTATCCAACGTGTATGGACTAAACGCCCACGCGGGCGCGCGATAACCCGCCGGCTTCTTGCCCGTTGCCTTGGTCAAATAATCGATCGCCCGCTTCAACAACTCCTCTTCCGTCGCCTCACTTCCCACCATCGGCAGAAATTCGTGAATCCATCCATGAATCCCAATCTCGTTCCGCCCGCTCGCCTGAATCTCCTTGATCATGTCCGGATGCAAAATCGAACTCACCGCCGGAATATAGAACGACGCGGGAATTTGCTGCCTGTCCAACAGTTCTAGCACCCGCTTCAGTCCCGTGGTCGCCCCATACTCGCCCGCCGACATCGCCGCCGGCAGCGGCGGCGCGTCCGCCATATATTCGTTGTCCACGTCGAACGAGATGCACACCGCCACCTTCGCCCCATTCGGCCACTTCTTCGGCGTCAGGCTCTTCCCCGCCCGCACCGGAGCCACCGCCTTCATAGCTTCCTCGCCGGTCGCCGTGATCGGCACATTGGGCAGATTCGGAATTTTCTGCGTCTGCTGCGCTATCACTGGAGTCGCTAGCGACAAGAGAAACCCTGCCACCGCCGCCCACTTCATTTTGCTTAGCATCTCTAAACTCCCCTTTTCTCTCGACTGTGTATCAAATCTCCAAATAGACGGCGCGAAACTCCAAACCTACGGCTGCAATTCCAACTTATCAGTCGTAACTTCCTTCACTGCCGCCTCCGAATAACGCAGCGGAAAATACTTACCTTCGCTCCACAGCGGTAGCAAATCCGAATAGTGCCGGCTTCCCGGCTCGCCGCTCTGCCCGGGAACATTCACCGCCACCGAATTGTCCCAGTCGCTCGTATCCATAATTTCCCGGTAACTCGCTCCCGCAATCTGCTCGTACGTGTCGCCGTAAAATCCCGTGGCTCCCACCGTCTCGCCGTCGCCCGACCTCGCTACCGGACCCAAATCCTTGATTCTAGGGCTTAGCGAATGTCTGAAAACCGCCACGTGGATTTGCCCCCATGTCCACTTCGCTGGGTCGGGCCCTTCCAGCGCGCTCAACCTCTTCACCGCCGAAACCATCGCCTCGCGCAGCAACTGATTTCGTGCTCCCTCCGCATCGCTCCCAAAAGCGGGCCAATCCATCGGATGCTCCAGCACCTGCAGCATCTGGTACTCCGTAAATCCCCTCCACGCATGGCCCAGCGACGGCGGCGCAATCTTGTGCACCACCGCTTTGGTCAAATCTTCCCGGTAAATCTCATACAGCACAGCCGCCGCCGAATCCTTGTCCATGTCCCCTTTCCAATTCAGCAGCATCTGCTCATCCGCCGTCGGCTCATTCCCCGCCGCCGTCTTTAGCAGTTTCACCAACTCAATCGCCGGCAGCGACACATCATCGACCTGCAGCTTTTCAAAATCGTCGACCGTCATCTTGTGCCCGGACTCTTTGTATCCGCCCAGCACGTCATCGATGCGCATCACCCGGTACCGCGAATACCACTCGAACCCAATGTTGTAGGGATACGGCTCGACCGTCATTTTGTTATTCGCTGTAGCAACAAACCCCTTCTCCGGATTGTAGGTATGCGGCAAATCCTTGGTGGGTATGAATCCGCTCCATTCGTACCCGCCATTCCCCGGCACCGGCAGCAGCCCCTTCCAATTTTTCCTTATCGGCGACAACCCCACCGAATACTCCCCAATATTCCCCGCCGTGTCCGCGTAGACGATGTTCTCCGAAGGAACCTTCCACCGTCCCATCGCCTTCGTGAACTGCTCCCAATTCTCCGAACGATCCACCGCCAGCGACGACAAATATCCCGCCGTCCCCGGCTCCATTCCCACCCAACGCAACGCCAGCGCTCGCTTCCCGTTGTCCCACAGCACCGGTCCGTGCCGCGTAAACTTCAAATCCACCGCCACCGGCGAATTCCCGCGCACGCGGAACGTCTCTCGCTGCACTTCCATCTTTTCCCAGCCCTTGGGCGTCTTGTATTCCAACGGATCGCTCGGATTCAGTTCCTCCACATACAAGTCCTGCTGATCGGATCCGAATATCGTGAATCCCCACGCGATATGCTCGTTGTGCCCCAGCGCCACGCCCGGCAACCCCGGCTCACCCGCACCAATCACGTCCCATCCAGGCGCCACCAAATGCACCATGTAACGCAGCGACGGCACCGCCATCACCCGGTGCGGATCGTTCGCCATAATCGGCTTTCCGGTCGCCGTCAGCGCCCCTGACACCGTCCAGTCGTTGCTGCCCTCCACGTAATACGTCGGCACCTGAATCCTCGTGTCGCTGCCGATCAAATTCGACAGCAGCCCCGGCGCCAGCCCCGTCAAATCCAATCCAGGCACGGGATCCAACTCCACCTTGGGGTCCAAATCCAGCAGCTTCGACGCTTGCTCCGCTCCTACCGCGTTCACCATCTCCGCGTGTTCCAGCTCCGCCGTCGCGTTCCCCGTCATCGAAAATGCGGCCATTCGGTTCAAGCAGTCCTGCGACTTCCACGGCTCAGGCTTGAATCCCGCCAGCTTGAATCCGGCCTGCAACCCCTGCCCTCCTCGCGCCGTCCGCTCGGCGATATTCGCGTTGATCCCGCTCGTAAACGCCTCAAGAATCTCGTACGTATCCGGCGAATAGCTCTCGTAATCCGCCTTCTGATCCCCGCGATACCTCAGCAGCCGCGCATTAATGTCTCGATACAATCCCGACGGCCCGATCACCTCCGCCAGCCGCCCCTGCCCCGACCGCTTCCATAACTCCATCTGAAACAGCCGGTCCTGCGCCGCCACAAAACCCTGCGCGAAAAATAAATCGTGCTGGTTCTGCGCGTAGATATGCGCCACGCCCCACTTGTCCCGCAGCACATTCACCGGCTTCTGCAGTCCGGCCAGCTTCAGCGTCCCTTGAAGCTTCGACGCCGACTCCGCAAAGTCGACCTTCGCCTTCTCTCCCTCTTGCGCTCGCGCCCGAGCCCCCGCCCATACCACCGCCGCCAAGCCAAAACCGCAAATGACAACCCAGCTAGCTCTCTTCACAGCGACTCCTCCTCAGCGCAAAACGTCGAAAAACTATATTTGTAGATGATTAGGGTGAATCCTGATGGGTTCGCGTGCGCGGACTGGCGGCGTTCTGCCATTTTCTGACCGGAACGCCCGCACTATACCGGCTAAACTGAAGAAAATCCTTGGAAGGCGCTTAGAAAAATCTTAAGAAATTCTTTTACCTGATTGCCTCTTGCCTTTGCCCTAGAAGTTTCCGCGGGTGCCCCATCCGCCGCCTTTGCGGGTGGGTGGCTACACTGCTGACCTTAGTCGCTTTGCAGGTGTCCCTCAAAAATTCGTCTGCTTCACCAGCACCGCAAACCTCGGCTCCGACCTCAAACAATTCATCACCGGATCCACCCTCAAATAAGCCATCGACGTCGAATGATCCAGCCTGGCCTTCTCCAGCCAGTCCAGCCCGTTATCCTTCTTCCCCATGGCCACATAAATCAACGCAATCGCGTACGGAGACACGTACCTCCTGCTCGACACTTCTTTCAAATGCCGCAGCGTACTCTGCGCTTCCGTAAACATCCCCGCCATCGCGTACGCATGTCCCAGCGACGCTATGTAATACGTGTCCCCGCCCGAAAGCTGCACCGCCTTCTCATACTCGGGAATCGCCCGGTTATAGAAGTGTTGCCCCTCGTAAATATTCCCCAGCCGGAAATGCGCCCGCGGGAAATTCGGATCGATCTCAATCACCTTATCCAATATCTCGATCGCCCGGCCGCTCTGCCCGGCCAGGAAATAAACCCAGCCCGCATTCGTCCCGATAATTGCCGACAATGGGTCGGCCGCCTGTGCCAGCGTCGCCTCTGAAATCGCCTCCGAAAAACGCCCCATCACCGCGAAATTAAATCCCCGCCACGAATGCGCCATCGCGTAATTGGGATTTTCCTGCAGCGCAATCGCAAACTCCTTCTCCGCCGCCGGCCCGTCCCAGTCGTAATAAAAATGAACGAA
The DNA here is from genome assembly GCA_963757885.1 of uncultured Acidobacteriota bacterium. Lineage (GTDB taxonomy): Bacteria > Acidobacteriota > Terriglobia > Acidiferrales > UBA7541 > Palsa-147. The sequence goes on from CAVWSS010000005.1 coordinate 85,601, forward strand.
AGCCAGGGTCGCGTGCGCTTCTGCCAATTCGCTGTCGAGCTGCAGCGCCTGAATTGCCGCTTCCTTCGCCTTCGGGAACGCCTCATTCGGCGTCATCACTGTGTACAGGCCCAGCATCGCGTATGAATCGGCGATTCCCGCGTACGCTTCCGCGTAGTTCGGATCGAGATCGATCGCCTGCCGGAAGTAATCCAGCCCCTTCTTCAGCCCTTCGCCCGTCCGCTCATTCCAGAAATACCGCCCGCGCAAATACGCCTGATACGCCTCATTGCTCGTCGTTGGCCGCTTCGCCAGCCGTTCCTTCTGCTCCCCGGTCAATTCCAGCCTTATCGACCTCACCACCCGCGCCGACACCGCATCTTCCACCGCAAATAAATTCGTAAACTCCTCGTCAAACGTATCCGCCCATAGCTGCATCCCGTCGCCCACGCGTATCAACCGCGCCGTCACGCGCACCCGGTCGCCCGCGCGCTGAATGCTTCCATCCAGCACCGCATCCACGTTTTGCTCACGCCCCACTGCCCGCGCATCCTGCGAAACATTTTGATACTTCTGAATCGCCCGCGTCGGCCGCGCCGCAATCCGTCCTGTATTCCCAAGCTTGGTAATCAGCGCATCCGCCATCCCCAAGCCCAAATACTCATCGCCCGCTTGCGCCCCGATCGTTTCAAATGGCAGCACCGCCAGCGAACGTACCGGGCCATCCTTCATCGCGTGCGCGCTCGTTCCCAATCGCGCCCACAACAAAAACGTCAGCGCCACGCCCACAATCACCACCGCCACCGAAGCGGCGGCCACCGTCAACATCCGGAACTTCCCCGCCCGCGACTTCGCCTCGAGCTCCACTACGACGCGCATCTCAGCGGCGCCCGCCTCCGCTGCCCCCGCCGCCGCACTCACCCCCGCACGCGCAGGGACCACCCCCAGCTCCGCTCCCATCTCCGTTTGTGCCGCGCCTTCCGCGGGCAAAACCCTTACCGGCCCGACAAACCGGTATCCATGCTTCGGCACTGTCTGGATGTACCCGTGGTCTTTGAAAACCTTGCGCAAGATGGAAACCATCACATACAAGTTCCCCTCTTCCACAAACGTGTCGGGCCAAACCGCCTTGATCAGCTCTTCCTTATCAAGCAGCCGCCCGTGGTTCTCCACCAACACCAGTAGTATGTCGAATGCTTTGGGGGTAAGTGCTATGGACTCCCCGTCGCGAAGCAGGTCGTGCGCGACTGGGTCCAATAGGAAAGGACCAAACGCTAGTCGATGCCGGCAATCCATAAAGACTGCCTCCTGCAGCCGGTTGGCACCACTTCTCAAATGTCAATCCGGATGCGGTATTAAGTCGGTGACCTGTGAGCCGCCGAGGGCGGCCTTTTTTCTACAGTTCCATTAGAGCCGGCGGGAAGAGAACTTTAACGGACCTGTACGTGAGCCTGAGGATGCCCTTGATCGCCCTGCCGCGCCTCGAAACATTCCTTAAGAATTTTCGAAGACTTTTCAAAGGACTTCGAATCCGCGTCCCTTGAATAATTAGCGCGTGCCAGACGAACCCCAGCCGGTAATGGGCGCCAATATAGACCTGACCATGTCCAGGGGCAACAGTTTCTTCGAGGCCCACGAAAAGCGCCGCTGTTGCGACATTCCGGCTGACGCCAAAAATACGTAAGTTTTCGATTTCGAAATTCGGGAGGTACAGCTTGAAGTCACCGCATCTTAGAGCTTTACTCGCAGCCAGCGTCCTGGCCGCCATCGTCATCACCCTTGGCCTCACTGGCAAACCCGCTGAAGAGCAGGAAAAGCCCAAAACGGGTCCTGGCGCCCTCCCTGGCATCACCTGGACCCCCGATCAGATCAAAGAAGCCGTCTCCGTCGCCCGTCCCGGCAAAGTCTTGCTCCCTCAAAAGTGGCCCAATGACGCCCGAGTCTGCGTCGTCCTCAGCTTCGATATCGACAACGAATCCTACCCGCTCTCGACTGGCGACAAAGCCGCCGGCCCGCTCTCCGACGCCGAATACGGCGCCACCGAAGGCCTCACCCGCATCGTTGCAATGCTGGACCGCCTCAACGTCCCCGCGACCTTCTTTACTCCCGCGGTCAGCGCTCTCCTCGCGCCTGAAATGATTCCCCAAATAACAAAGTCCGGCAAAAACGAAATCGCGCTTCACGGCTGGATCCACGAATCGGTCGACGTCCTCAACGACCAAGCCCAGGAAGAGCGCCTCCTCTCCCAAGCCATCGACTACCTCACCAAAGTTTCGGGCACCCGGCCCGTCGGCAGCCGCACCGGTAGCTGGGCCGTCAGCCCCTACACCACCGCCATCGACAAAAAACTCGGCCTCGCCTACGACTCCAGCATGATGGCTATGGACGTTCCCTACGAAATCATGTCCCACGGCCAGGACACCGGTATCGTCGAGCTGCCCGTCACCTGGGTTCAGGACGACGGCATCTACTTCGGCTTCAAAGGTTCCCTGCCTTCGCCTCAACTGATCTTCCAAGTCTTTCAGGAAGAGTTCGACATGGCCTATCGCGAGCGCTCCTTCCTCATGCTCACCTTCCATCCCAACGCCGAGCGCCGCTCCCGCTTCCTCTACCTGGAAAAACTCGTCGCCTACATGAAGACCAAGCCCGGCGTCTGGTTCGCCACCGCCCAGCAAGTCGCCCAATACGTTAAATCCAATCCCACTGTCGAGTCACCCTTCGGCCGCATGTTCCCCCAGTAGTTTCGTTCGAGTTTGTTCCACCCCACACCACCACCCCTGATCCACCCCGCACCCGGGTGGTGGTGCGTCTGTTCAACGCACCCAATCCGCTGAACTCATTCCACAACTCAATCCGAAACCATTCCGATCGTCCTCAACCACTTCTCCACCAACTCAGGCCAAGCCGTAATCGGCTCTTTCGTCCGCCGCAGCCCAAACGCATGCCCTCCATGCGCATACAAATGCATCTCCACCGGCACTCCTGCTTTCTTCAGCGCCGCGTAGTACGCCAGCGAATTATTCACGCTATCCACCGGATCGTCCTCCGCCTGCACGATGAACGTCGGCGGCGTATTGCGGCTTACTTGCACAGTCGGGTTATCGAAATGTTTGTCGTTATTCCACAAATGCCCCGGATACAGAGCCACCCCAAAATCGGGCCGGCAACTTTCTTTATCCGCATCATCCGCCGCAGGGTACAGCCGTTTCTCGAAATTTGTGGTGGTCGCCGCTACCAAATGCCCGCCTGCTGAAAATCCCAGCACTCCAATCTTGTGCGGATCGACATGCCACTCCGCCGCGTGCAGCCGCACCAACCCCATCGTCCTCTGCGCATCATCCAACGCCATCTTCGAATTCCGATACATTCCCCAATTTTCACCCGGCAGGTGTGCCGGCACGCGATACTTCAGCAGGACGCACGTAATTCCCCTCGACGTGAGCCAATCGCACACCTCCGTCCCTTCCAGATCGATCGCCAAAATCTCGTACCCGCCGCCCGGAAACACCACCACCGCCACGCCCGTATTTTTCACCGTAGGCGAATACACCGTCATCGTAGGCCGTGAAACGTTCTCCACCTCCGTCCACGGCTTACCGGCCACCAATTCCTTCGGATCGTTGACCGGGCTAACCCTCTCCGCTCCCGCTGGTACTCTCGCATCCGGCGCCGCACCCGCCCATATCGCTATCTGCGTATGCCCCGCCGTCGGCTCCCAACCTTGCGCCTGCGCCCTCGCACAATCACACCCGAGCCCCGCAAATACCGCGCAAATCACAATGATAAAAATTCTCATCGCACTTCCTTGGCTTTTCGATTTTTTGGGTGCCCCACTTCCGCTTGCGCGCCGCACGGCGCGCTCGTAAATGGACAGAAAGTGTGACGAATGAAATCTAGAATCTTTTGACTCGTTGGCCTTTGGTTTTGGCGTTGTTTTAGAAGTTTCTGCGGGTGCCCACACACGCAGGTGTGTCAGCGAGTGGGAATGCAATCCCGAAATTCCTTGGCTCCTTGGTTTTCCGGGTGCCCCACTTTCTGGTTTGAGAAAGTGGGATGAATGAAATCTAAAATCTTTCGACTTTAGGTTTCCGCTCTATTACGCCCCGCAATTACTCCTCATTCGAATGCCGATGCCCCCGATCCCGATCCGCCCAAATGAAATGCCTTACCTTTGGCTCTCCCAATACAAAATTCAGCACCTGCTCCTCCGCCTTCTTGTCCGCCATCGTGAACCGCTCATGCTGCCTCTCATGCTCCGCCCACGAATGCACGACAAAACTTTCCAAATACACTCCCCGCTTTTCTGAATCGAAGTAGATCCCCCACCGCGACGCACCATCCCTCCTTCTCACGAGCTGGTACTTATACATCGCATCAAGAAACTCCTCCGCCTTCTTCGGATCCACGTCGTACTCAACGGTCACCAATACCGGTCCCTCATCCGGCGAAGGCTCCACAAATAGTGTCGGCCGCTTCCAGTGATCCCACACGTCCAGGTCCGGCCGTGAATCAGGAAGCCTTGAAACCAGCGGCAGCACCATGCAAATCCCTACTCCCGCGCTCGCCCACAGCAACGCCATATGCACATTCGTCCGCTGCGCCGCAATTCCCCACAGCGTGCTTCCCACCGTCACGCTTCCCTGAAACACAAACAGAAAAATCGCCAGCACGCGCGCCCTCACCCAATCCGGCGCGAAGTTCTGCACTAGTGTGGTGAAGATCGACATGAACACCGTCCAAGCCGCGCCTCCGAACAGCATCAGGAAACACAGCAGCCATAGCGCATGCAGCGTCGCCACCGCCAGCGTGACTCCCGCGAACGCCACCGTCGCCCCCGCGATCACCACTTCCACCGAAAATGCTTTTCGTGCCCGTTGCAGCACCACCGCGCCGAGCACCGCGCCTACGCCGAAAAATCCCAGCAGTAACCCATATCCCAGGGAGCTCCTACTCAATTCCTTCGCAACCGTCGGCAGCAACGCCCAAAATGCGCTCGAGAAAAAAACCACGCATCCCGCCCGGAACAATAGCTTTCGGATATTTGGCGAGTACCTTACAAATCGGATCGCTGCCACCGTCGCCCCGCCCAGTGTCTCCGCCGGCAAAATGCTCTTCCGCTTCGGCCTTTTCCACCTCGCAATCACTCCAATTACGCCGAGAAACGACGCCGCATTCAGCACAAACGCAGCCCCAACTCCCGCCGCCGCGATAATCACGCCCGCCAATCCCGGTCCCACCGCCCGCGCCAAATTGAATTCAATGCCGTTCAGCGCCAGCGCCGGTTGCAGCTCCTCTTTCCCCACTAGCTCCGGGAAAATCGCCCGCCAGGTCGGCGACTCAACCGCATCTCCCGCCGACAAGAAAAACGTCAGCAGCAACAACAGCCACGGCGTCATGAATCCGCCCAGCGTTGCCACCGCCAGCACGCACGCCACCACAAACATCCACGACTCCGTCCCTAAAATCAGCTTCCGCCGGTCAACGATGTCTCCAATCGATCCCGCCGGCAGCGCCAGCACAAAAAATGGCAGCGCCGTCGCTGTCTGTATCAGCGCCACATACAGCGTGTTCGTGGTCAGCGTCGTCATCAGCCACGCGGCACCCACGCTCTGCATGAACGTCCCCACGTCCGACACCAAATCCGCAATCAGCAGATTCCGAAACAACGGAATTCCCAGCGGACTCCACGCGCCCGTCGTCGGCGTTTCGCTTTTCTTAACCGGCATATTCACCACGCGAATTCCTTCGCGCTCACCCAAATTCCGTCGATGCTACCACGCACCTCTCACCCAAATCCGCTGGCCAAAAACCACCCAAACAATCCCAGACAGCCACTCAGCTTGCCCGAACTGCCCTTCCACTTTTGATTTGTAGAAACCCGCCACGCCGGAGTACCCTTTGCCGGATTCGCGTTTCGCTCGCCAAACACAAAAACCTAAATGCCCCTGCCTATAGGCACAAAACTCGGTCCCTATGAGGTACTCGCGCCTCTGGGCGCCGGCGGAATGGGCGAAGTCTACCGCGCCAAAGACACCGGCCTCGGCCGCGACGTAGCCATCAAAGTTCTGCCCGATAATTTTGCCCAAGCCCCTGATCGTCTCGAGCGATTTCAACGCGAAGCGCAAATCCTCGCCTCGCTCAACCATCCCAACATTGGCGCCATTCATCGTCTCAAAAAACAAAACGGGGCTTTATGCCTGGTTCTCGAATTCGTGCCCGGCGAAACCCTCGCAGATCAAATCCGTCGTGGTCCGATCAACGTCGAGGAAAGCCTCGAAGTCTGCAAACAAGTCGCCGAAGCGCTCGAAGCCGCTCACGAAAAAGGCATCGTCCACCGCGACCTGAAGCCGGCCAACATCAAGATCACTCCTGACGGAAAGGTAAAAGTCCTCGATTTTGGCCTCGCCAAAGACACCGTCAGCTCCTCCCCCTCAGATATTCTCAGCTCACCGACCCTCGCTGTTCAGTCTCCGGTCCACACGCAAGAGGGAGTGATCCTCGGCACCGCCGCTTACATGTCGCCGGAGCAAGCTCGCGGCAAGCGTGTCGATAAGCGCACCGACATTTGGGCCTTCGGCTGCATCCTCTATGAATGTCTCACCGGAAAGATGGCCTTCCGCGGTGACACCGTCACCGACACCCTCGCCGAAGTAGTCAAAGCCGATCCGGATTGGAGTGCCCTGCCGCCTGCTGCTGGCCCGCGCGTCCGCGACCTTCTGCGCCGCTGCCTCCAGAAAGATCCCCTGCTCCGCCTACGCGATATCGGCGATGCCCGCGTTCTCATCGCCGAAGCCTTAACCGGAGATTCGACCGCCCTGCAAGGCGCCGGAACGGTGACGTTAGGAGAAACCGCCGCGCCGGCAGCCAAACGGCCTATGCGTCGGTTGTGGTTAACTTTGACGGCCGCCTGTTTGATCACGCTTGTGGTGGGAGTTGGTGCCGGCGTGTGGTGGCGGAACCGCTCTTCACCGAATAATTCCTGGACCGGCGTCTTCCTCGGTGGCCCCGAGCTATCTACTTTTCCACGGCTATCTCCCGACGGCCACCTCCTCGCCTTCACAGCCAAGGACAGTGACGAGGTATTGCAGATCTGGGTGATGAAGCCCGAATCAGGCAATCGCGTCATGCTTACCCACCGCCGCGATCTGGGCATCGCCGGCACGGCCACCTGGTCGCCGGATGGCAGCCGAATTTATTACGACCGTTACTACGACGAAATCAAAGGTGGCTTTAGCGTTCCGGCGCTGGGTGGGGAAGAACAATTAGTGCTCGAGACCGCCGGCGAGCCAGAAGCGCTCCCCGATGGAAGTCTCCTGCTGGCCGAATTCAACTCGCAGCACCAACTCCAACTCAATCGCTATTGGCCGGACACGGGAAAATCCCAAGCCTTGCCGGTGATTTTGCCCAATGGTCAGCTCTATGGGTACGTAACTATCCGCGCCTTTCCGGACGGGCACAGGGCGCTTGTTTCGGGCACCGCGATGGGCGACAAATCCGACGGCGGATTGCATCTTTTTGTATTGGACCTCGATGCCAGTAAGCTTCACGCGCTCGATGCCGATTTCGGCGACCTTCTCGCTGGCGGCGAGGTTCCTGCCGGCGCTGTCACTCCCGATGGTAAATCGGTGGTTTTCGGCAGCACACGCGGTGCTCTCACCCGCCTCATGAGCATACCTGTCGACGGCCATGCTCCCGGGCACCTGCTCTTCAATCTCACTGGCTACCTCGAATCCGTCTCCTTCGGGCCCGATGGCGCGCTCTACCTCGACGAAGCCGAGCGTCCCATGGACATTGTTCGATTCGCTCCCGAAGGTGGCCGCGTAGAACGAATTGCCTCGGTCCCAAAACCTCAGGGAGACTATTTCGGGGCGCTTTCCGACGGCCGTGCCGTCTGGGTCGAGTACGCGGAGGGAACCAGTCGCCTCATGATCGGTGCCGCGGGCAAGGAGCCCGTCTCCATCCTCAATACCTCCGAGGAAGTTTCAGGACCGCTGACCGCCGCCGGATCCGACGCCGTCGCATTCATGATTGGCCAGGAGCCACATCGCTCGATAGGTGTCGCTTCCTTATCGAACGGACAAATTTTGCACCGCCTCGCCTTCGATAAAGGCCCGATTGAGCAGATGGCTTCTTCGCCGGACGGAAAAACCGTCTATTGCGCGGCTGCGGGAAGCATCTGGGCCGTGAGCACCAGCGGAGAAATCCGCCAGCTCTTACCTGGTAATTTCGTCACCGTCGAACCGGGAGGTCAGAGCCTGATAGTGGAATTAAGAGGAAGCCCATACACCAAATTAATCCGTATGCCTCTCAATGGCGGGCCCCAGCAGGAAATTCCTTTCGCCGGACCGCTTCATTTGGGCTACGTCATCGACAACAACAGCGTCCGCAACGGACTCCTTCTGGCCCCGGCAAGTGGGCCCACCTGGGGTTGGCCGCCTGCGATTTTCGATTTGAATACCGGCAAATCCAGAATAATTCCGCTCGATTACGTCAGCGATTTTCACCACATGTCCTGGACGCCCGATGGCAAAATAATTGCCGGGGCACTGTATTGGCGCTCCAACATGTGGAAGTTCACTCAGCAGTCCCACTAACTTCCTAATCCTCATACTCGGGCCAGTAATAATCGTAAGTCTTCGATCCTTTCGGATCTTGCTCCAACTTTTTAAGTCTATCGCTCACATTGATGGAAGATGCTTCGTGCGTAGCTAAGAATTGTTGGTAGAGTTGATCGCCTTTTCTTTTGCCGCCTCTGCCCCTACCTTGTAGGGTTCCGGGCTGAAAGGTGGGTCTGCATCAGGGATTGGCTCATCTCGCGAAAGATTCCACCACGTTGCATACGCGTTGGCCAACTCTAACCGGATTCGATCGGACGTCTCAGTTCGTGGATACCGCTTAAGGAACATTTCGCCGCGCTTAATCACTTCACGGAATTGGTCCGGCCCTTCTACACAACTGCCTTGGCTCCATCCAATCTTGGTCATCATCAGAAAAGCCTCGCGTCCCCATCGTGAGTTGAGGTGTTTTTCCGCAAGCTCGTTTAAATCCACTGGGTCATTGCGCAGAGTCCATTCAGCAGAAGGGTCATAATAAAAGTATTCGATTCCAAGCTGTTCAAAGTCGGTGATCACCCAGGTGGGTCGGCGTGAGAGTTGTGACGCTATCCTTCCTGCTCCCCGCATCTGATTTGGCACCAGTTCATGAATGCAAAAAGCCCTCGCGCTGTAAAGCGGAGCCGTTTCAGGCGTATTCCGTAACTCTCGCAACGCGCCGCCGAGAACCCGAAGAGCTTCGGATGGACGCCGACTCTTCATTGCCTGTACGACTTGATCGCCCTGGGCAAATTGCGCTTGCTGACAGGCAAGCACTTGAGTCTCAGCATCCGCGCGCTTAAATGAAGGCTCATCAATGCCCCACGCAGGTGCAGACCAAACGACCAGCAAAATGCAAAGGCTAACGACATTTCTCATGTGGTTATCTATTCGAATTGTAAAATAAGTTATACCGCCTGCGGGTGCATCTGCCCACGTTCCTTGAACAAAAATACAATTCCCTGACCGAAGCTCCTGAGCTATCAGCCAAAATCTACCCTCGCTTTGCGAAATTTACAGCCAACTCAGCGCCTAAAATCTCGCTACAGCAATCACGGTATGGCGCAAATTTCGCGCTCGTAGCAGCATCTCCGGGTCAAACGTGATGAATCCTACGAACGAAACTCTCAGATCTCGGAGATCTCTGGATTAGACCTGAACAATTACTTGTAAGCATCATTTGTAGATAACCGCGTCGCGCCTCCACCCACCCTAGCGCCTGCGTGAAAAATTCCTAAACGCAAAATGACAGCGCGCAAAGCGCCGCAATCTAAGCCGAATCGCCCGACTGTAATCGCATCTCAACATTGCCAATTCACAATGGCACTCGAAACAGCCCGAATATTATGACCACCAAAAATTTCAGAAAATCCCATTAGGAGTCCCATGGCAACTGTCCAAACTGCAACCAACTCGCCCCGCACCGCAACAGGCCCCATGAAAGTCGCCGTGATCCCCAAAGCCGGCGCCGACTTCCAAATCGTCGAGCGCGAAATCCCCAAGCCTGGCCCCAATCAAGTCCGCATCAAAATCCAAGCCTGCGGGGTCTGCCACAGTGACGTCCTCACCAAGGAAGGCCTCTGGCCCGGCCTCGAATATCCTCGCGTTCCCGGCCACGAAGTCGCCGGACTCGTCGACGAACTCGGCCCCGGCGTCACCACTTGGAAGAAAGGTCAGCGCGTTGGCGTCGGCTGGCACGGCGGCCACGACAACACTTGCCTCGAATGCCGCCGCGGCGATTTTGGCAATTGCCGCAATCTCAAAATCTCCGGCATCTCCTACGACGGCGGCTACCAGCAATTCATGGTCGCGCCCATCGAAGCTCTCGCCGCGCTGCCCGAAACGCTCTCTGATGTCGAAGCCGCCCCGCTCCTCTGCGCCGGCGTCACCACCTACAACGCCCTCCGTCATAGTGGCGCCCTTCCCGGCGATCTAGTCGCCGTCCTCGGCGTCGGCGGCCTCGGCCATCTCGGCATCCAATTCGCCAATAAATTCGGCTACAAAGTCGCCGCTATTTCCCGCGGCCCCGAAAATACCAACCTCGCCAAAAAACTCGGCGCTCACATTTACATCGATAGCAAAGCCACCAACGGCGCCCAGGAACTTCAAAAACTGGGCGGCGCCAGGGTCATTATCGCCACCGCTCCCAGCTCAGAAGCGATGACCGACCTCATCGACGGTCTCAGCCCCAACGGCAGCCTCATGGTCATTGGCGCCTCGCCCGACCCCATCCAAGTCACGCCCATACAGCTCATCAACGGGAGCCGCCGCATTCAAGGTTGGGCCTCCGGCACGCCCACCGACTCCGAAGACACTCTCAACTTCTCTGTCATCAGCGGCGTCCGCCCCATGATCGAAACTTATCCGCTCGAGAAAGCCGCCGAAGCCTTCGCCCGCATGATGAGCGGCAAAGCTGAATTTCGCGTCGTCCTCACCATGTAACGGTCCGAGAACCCGCGATGCTCAATCTAATGCTCCATAAAATTCCGTTCCCTTTATGAAGCCCACTGCTTTCCTAAACTTGGCCCTCGCCCATCGCCGCCGCGTGGTCGAGACTGCCTTCGTATTTGCGGCCCTGCTCTTCGTTTCCCAACTCCCCACCAACCGCGTAACCCAGGCACAGAATTCGAACAATGCGGCGCAATCGCAACCTCAACCACAATCACCCGTGCCGCAACCTCAACAAAAGGATCCCGCCATGACCTACCGGACGCTTTACCGCACCACCCAAATCGACGGCCTCTCCATCTTCTATCGCGAAGCCGGCCCCAAAGACGCCCCCACCATCCTCCTCCTCCACGGCCTTCCCTCCTCCTCCCGCATGTTCGAGCCGCTCTTCTCTCGCCTCTCCGACCGCTTCCATCTCGTCGCGCCCGATTATCCCGGCTTCGGCCACAGCGACTGGCCCGATCCTCAAAAATTCGACTACACCTTCGATCACATTGCCGAAATCACAAATCACTTCGCGGAGTCGCTAAACCTCAGTCACTACACCCTATACATGCAGGACTATGGCGGCCCTGTCGGTTTCCGCATGGCCCTCGCGCATCCCGAGCGCGTTGACGCGCTCATCGTCCAGGACGCCGTCGCCCACGATTCCGGCCTCGGTGCAAATTGGAAAACTCGCCGCGAATTCTGGGCCGACCGCGCCGCCAACGAAACGAACTTGCGCGTCAATCTTCTCTCCCTAGAAACCACGCGCACCCGCCACGTCGGCAGCGACCCGCATCCTGAGCTCTACAGTCCCGACCTTTGGACCGACGAATACTATTTCCTCAATCAGCCTCGCCAGGCCTACATCCAATCCGATCTTTTTTATGATTATCGAACCAACGTGGAGAACTACCCGAAATGGCAGGCCTGGATGCGCGAACGCCAGCCGCGCCTCCTGGTCCTGTGGGGAAAATACGATCCATCCTTCGATATTTCCGAGCCTGAATCCTATCGCCGCGACGTTCCTACCGCCGACGTCCACGTCCTCGACGCCGGCCACTTCGCCCTCGACACCGCCGCCGACCAAATCGCCCAACTCATCCGCACCTTCATGACTTCCTCCGCCCGGTCCTCCGCCGCCCACTAGACGCTTCTGCTCACGATGCGCGATCGCCCAACGGTTTTGCTTTGCCTTAGAAGTGTCCGCGGGTTTGAATTGGCTTTTCCCGGGTGCCCCACTTCCTGGTTTTAGGAAGTGGGCGGGCTGACCAAGTCGCAAGATCTCAAAGCGCGGTCGCCCAGCTGTTTTGTGTTTTTTTTTGAAGTTGTTTTGGGTACCCCATCCCGCCGGTTTTGCGGGTGGGCGAGAAAACGTTGAACTTCATCTCGGAGAGATGTTTTTGGTTGGAAGTGTCTTCAGTACCCCATCCGTGTCATGGCGCGCACGGCGCGCCAATAGATCGACCGGTTAGCCTTCTTCCGTCCAATCGCCCTTACCGATTACACGCCGTGTTTGCGTGGTCGCCGGTTATCCCGACTATCGAAATTTCTTCCGCCCTTTATCTCGAAACGCAAACCCGCCAACGACCAATGCTCCGAACGCCACCAACCCGAAGAAAATTTTTAAAGCCATGATTACCATGAACTAATCTGCTACTTAGCTGCCACCAAATGAACCCAGTGCTTATCGTATTGATGCAAATAAATTTGCTTAGTGGCGAAAGCTACTAAGGAGCCCACCTCGGAATGACACAAACGGAAACAAACCTCGAAAACAACCTGGAAGTCTGGACTCAGCTAAAGAGCGCCCTGGCAGAACAAATGAAAGCAGCCTGTGCCGAATCCCCCTCCGAATACGAATGCAAAGACTCCGCCGCCATGTTTTTCATTTTGCGTAAGGAAAAATCGGGCGAACAACCCCTGGCTGTGTCTTTGGTTTATGACCTGGCTGCCAACACGTTGAAAATTGGATATAGCTGGCGAAAAGAAGAGCCTGAAATCATCCAGCTTCACCAACCCGACGTACAAACCATTAAAGAACGAATCGTCTCCGACATCCTCGCCGCAAGCGCTTAACGCGGCGCGCCGGCAGCTTCAAAACTCATTCCTGAGTAAGGCTCACGCTGATGGAGCGTGACTCGAAGAGCTACTCGAATGACGTCTGAGCCATCGCTGCCAGAGCTTCTGCCCGACCCACCCAACTAAGTACCATTGCAGGAACGAGAGGACTACGATCGACAACAGTTCCCAGCCCTCCGCGGAGATTTCCCCGAAGAAACGATCTCCAGTCAACCGCGGAAAAAGGAGACTCCGCCCTGCCCTGGCCAGGACGAAGGATAGAAACTCCACCCAAAAGACAATGTTGAAAAACGGATGGGTGAAGGAGGATTCCATAATTCCTATGGAGTGCCCAAAGAAGGTATATCCCGCTCCTGCAGGATGCCCCCACGGATCGTGTCGGAACGGATATGACGAGTGCGCAAAGGCTACCCCAAAGTAAATCCACAGGCAGAGATTTGCGACGAGGAGTGCCCTCACGAATTTCCCCATAGTAGATTAGACACCGCTCTACACGCTCGTAACTCCCCGCCTCTCTCAGCCGTCTCTCCACTGGCACCGAATCTGATCCAAATGTCTAAACCCGACGTATCATAGTTAAGTGCAATGGTTGACGTTACATCCAGCAATGGTCGGACCACCCGTCGGCCAAATTTCTCGAACCACAAGTACCACCCGCTGCATCGAAAGGGACTGAATAGAAAGGCTTAAAGGAAGACGCAGGAAGGCCAGTCAACAGAAATTCGGAGTCCGTATTCGCGGAGAGATAAATGAAGATCGCCGTACTTGGTGGTGACGGTTACTGCGGTTGGGCCACAGCTTTATACCTCTCGGCAAAAGGGCACTCGGTTTCGATCATCGATAATTTCGCCCGTCGCCAATGGGACCACGAAGTAGGCGCGCAAACTCTTACTCCTATTCGCCCTCTCGCTGAACGCCTTCGCGTCTGGCAGGAACTCACCGGAAACACCATCGAGCAGTTCGTCGGCGACGTCACCGATTACGACTTTCTCTCCTCTACCGTCCACGAACTCGAGCCCGACGCGGTCATTCACTTCGCCGAACAGCGCGCCGCTCCCTACTCCATGATCGACCGCAATCACGCGGTCTTCACTCAGGTCAATAACGTCGTCGGCACGCTCAATCTCATGTTTGCCATCCGCGAATACGTGCCCGAGTGCCATCTCGTCAAGCTCGGCACCATGGGCGAATACGGCACGCCCAACATCGACATCGAAGAAGGCTACATCCGTATCGACCACAACGGCCGCTCCGACGTGCTTCCTTATCCCAAGCAGCCCGGCTCCTTCTACCACCTCTCTAAAGTTCACGACAGCCACAACATCATGTTCGGCTGCAAAATTTGGGGCCTGCGCGCTACCGATCTCAATCAAGGCATCGTCTACGGCACCGTTACCGATGAAGTCGCGCTCGACGAAGCTCTCATCAATCGCTTCGACTACGACGAAATTTTCGGCACGGTCCTAAATCGCTTCTGCGTCGAAGTTGCCGCCGGACATCCGCTCACCGTCTACGGCAGCGGTGGCCAGACCCGCGGCTTTCTCGATATTCGCGACACTGTTCGCTGCATCGAAATTGCCTGCCTCAATCCCGCCGCACAGGGCGAATGCCGCGTCTTCAATCAATTCACCGAGCAATTCTCAGTCCTCGAAATTGCCAATCTCGTCCAGGCCGCCGCGCGAAAAATGGGCCTCGAAGTCGAAATCAATCACATGCCCGATCCGCGCGTTGAAGCCGAAGAGCACTACTACAACGCCAAACACTCCAAACTCATCGACCTTGGTCTCAAGCCCCACTTCCTCTCCCAATCGCTTCTCGACTCGCTCATGAACATCGCCGTCAAATATCGCGACCGCATCGACCTTTCGCTCATTCAGCCCAACGTGAGCTGGCGCTCCACGCGCAACGACCTGCGCCGCAAAGACAGCGCCCGTCATTTCCGCCGTCCTCCGCCAGGGAGCGTGACGCGCGTCGTGGCCATGGACGGTCCACGAGGTTATTCGAGATTTTTCCTGGGTATTGTTTTAGGGGTGCTGGGGAGCTTTGTACTAACGATTGTTGCAGCACTAATCCTATCTACCTCGCCTGGAATTATTCGGGTCTTTTTCCCCGAGCTTCTGGTGGTTGCCCTGGTTGTCGGCGCTCTCGTTGGCCTTATAGTCCGAAACAGAGCTCAAATCGCAGCCGGTTTGGGCCTGACCCCATGGGCCATATGGTTGATCTTAAAAGCGAACGGTAATCACGCCCCCATCGACCAGTGGGTGGTTACGATCCTCATCGTCTCGGTAGACGTATCGCTGGGAATCGGCGTAGCAACCCTCGTTGACCGTCGGATAGTCCGCTCTGGCGCGCAATCCTAAATGCACGCAGACGAGCAATTCTTCGCCGCCCCCGGCGATCTTCTTCGTTTACGCAAAAACTACCTCGTCTATCTCGTCGTCTTCCTTTTCGCCGCGGCCATCTACCTCGGCTGCGTCGTATCCCCTCCCTCCCTCATGGACGACGTCGACGCCGTCCACGCCCAGATGGCTCGCACCATGCTCGTCAGCGGCGATTATGTCACCGCGCATCTCGACGGCGTCCCTTACCTCGAAAAAGCTCCCCTCCTCTACTGGCTCATCGCCGGCTTTTACAAAATCTTTCACGTCTCCGACGTTGTAGCTCGCCTTCCCATCGCGCTCTCCGCCATCGGCCTCGCCTGCCTCACCGCCGCCTTCGGCATCTGGGCCTTCGGCAAACGCGCCGGCTTCTATGCCGGCCTGGTCATGGCCACCTGCATCGGGATTTTCCTTTTCACTCGCATCCTCATTCCCGACGTGATGCTCACCCTCACCATGACTCTCTCCCTTTGGGCCTTCCTCCGCGCCCTCGACCCCGCCGAAACTCGCCCCCGCCTCTGGGCCGCCGTCTCTGCTGCCGCCATCGGTACCGGACTCCTTCTAAAAAGCCTCATCGCCCTCGTCTTCCCCATCGGCGCCGCTCTTGCCTATCTCCTCTTCTCTCACCAACTCTTCTCTCGCGCAGTCTGGAAACGCCTCCACCCTTTCACCGGAACGCTTATCGTTCTTCTCATCGCCGCGCCCTGGCACATCCTCGCCACCCTCCGCAATCCGCCTTACTTCGCCTTCAGTCTCCACAGTGGACCCGGGCAATATCACGGCTTCCTCTGGTTCTACTTCATCAATGAACAGCTTCTCCGCTTCCTCAATCTCCGCTACCCGCGCGACTACAACACCGTCCCTCGCGGCCTCTTCTGGCTGCTTCATCTTGTCTGGCTCTTTCCCTGGTCTGTCTACTTCCCTGCCATCGCCAAACTTTCCTTCAAATCCGCTCCCTACAACTACTCCACTCGCTCGGCGCACTCCTCCTCCGCCGACACCATCCAATCCGGCCGTGCCACTCGCACTCGCCTCCTCGCCCTCTGTTGGGCCGGCGTCGTCCTCGTCTTCTTCACCTTCTCCACCACGCAGGAGTACTACTCGATGCCCTGCTACCCCGCCCTCGCTCTCCTCCTCGGCTGCGCCATGGCCCTCGATTCCGAACCCTCCACCTCTCCACGCCGCTCCTTCGTCCGTGACGGCACGCGCACACTCTGCTTCATCACCGCCGTCTGCGCCATCGCCACCCTCGCCATCCTCACCCACGTCCGCAACATCCCCGCCCCCGGCGACATCTCCCAAGCCCTCGTCGCCCATCCCGCCAACTACAAACTCTCCCTCGGCCACATGACCGACCTGACCCTCGACTCTTTCGCGTATCTCCGTATCCCCCTCGCCGTCGCCGCCGTCGCGTTCCTCGTCGGCGCCCTCGGCACCTTCCGCGCCCGCGGCCAACGCGCCTTCCTCGCCGCCGCCCTCATGATGGTCATCTTCTTCCAGGCCGCGCGCCTCGCTCTCGTCGTTTTCGACCCCTACATGTCCTCCCGCCCCCTCGCCAACGCCTTGCTCCACTCGCCCGTCGGCGACCTCATCATCGAGCACCACTACTACACTTTCTCCTCCGTCGTCTTTTACACCGACCGCTCCGCCCTTCTCCTCAATGGCCGCCGCCAAAATCTCGAATACGGCTCCTACGCTCCCGGCGCCCCGGACCCCTTCATTTCCGACACTGACTTCGCGCGTCTCTGGTCGCAGCCCCAGCGCTACTACATCGTCACTACCAACAAAACCCTCGACCGCCTCCGCGGCCTCGCTGGCTCCAATCCCTTCGTCCTCGTCCTCGAATCCGGCGGTAAATCCCTCTACACCAATCAGCCGCTCCGATAAATGGAACTCATCCATCGCTGCGCCACATCACCGTTCCTCACCTAGCATCAATTCCTTGGAACCCGTTAAACTAGATGCGACAACTAATTACTGACGTGCCCCCCAGCCCCCAAACTCGATGACTTCCACTTTCGCCCTCTACATCTTTCTTTTCATCGCCGCCGTCCCCGCGATCTACTATCTCCTCGTCCTCTACAGCTCGTTCCACTTTTTCCCCCGCCCGCTCAAATCCACCAACTACACTCCCCCGCTCAGCATCCTCAAACCCATCCGCGGCCTCGATCCCGGCGCCTACGAAAACTTCGCCAGCCTCTGCCGCCAGGATTACCCCGACTACGAACTTCTCTTCTGCGTCAGTCATGAAGACGATCCCGTCCTCCCTACTCTGGAAAAATTAACTCGCGATTTTCCTGATCGCTCCATCCGCATCCTTTACGGCTCGGGCAGCAACGCGCCCAATGACAAAGTCGCCAAGCTCGCTCGTCTTGTCCGCGAAGCCAAATATGAAACCGTGGTCATCGGCGATAGTGACGTCCGCGTCTCGCCCGACTACCTCCGCTCCGTCGTCGCACCCCTCTCCGACCCCAAAGTCGGCGCCGTCACCTGCTTCTACATGCCCGCGCACACTCGTACCCTCGCCGAAAATCTCCTCGCGATCGGCATGGTTTCCGATTTCTACGCCGGCTTGCTTGTTGATTGGAAACTTGAAGGAGTGAAATTCGCCCTCGGCCCGACCATCGCAACGACCCGCGCCCGCCTCGCCGAATTTGGCGGCTTCCAGGCCATCGAAAATCAGTGCGGTGACGACCTTCTCGTCGGTCGCCTCATCGCCGAACGCGGCCACACCGTCGAACTGCTCCCTTACACTGTCCTCAAATACGCCGGCTTCCAATCCGTCGATGAACTCTTCGATAAGCGTCTCCGCTGGATGGTCGTCATGCGTAACATGCGCCCCTGGGGACACTTCGGCCTGCTCTTCACCCAAGGCCTGCCCTGGGCTCTCGCCGCGATCGCGGTTCATCCTTCAGCGCCAGTCGTCCTCGCGTACCTCGGCGCCTACCTGGCCGTCCGCATCGCCATCACTTGGAGTATTTGCGTCCGCGGTCTGAAGCAGCCGCTCACTTGGAAGGAAATCCTGCTAATCCCCGTCTGGGACCTCATCGCCTTCTGTATCTGGCTCGCCAGCTTCCTCCGCAAAACGGTTCGCTGGCGTGACGCCGAGTACTACATTCGCGACGGCATCCTCGTCCCCCTCAACTCGCCCTCACCCGAAAAATAATTCTTCCTACTTCGTTTCATTTTTCAGGTGTTTCATTTTTCAAGTGGTGGTCCGTCGTCCTCGGATGCGTATTCCCCACAAATAAAACCCCCAAACAAATCACCGCCACTCCCACCCACCTTATCGGCGTCACACTTTCGTGCAGCAGAAAATGTCCCCACAACGCCACCACCGCATACGCTCCAGCCGACGCCGGTTGCACATAGCTGTAGTCCGCCCAAGTCAGCACCAGCATGTACACCACAAAAAATCCAATCAAAAACGCAATTCCCAGCCAGATCGTCCCGGTCGAAAACACCCGCACAAACGTGCCCACCGCTTCGCCCATACTGCCAAATCTTAACGCGCCGATCGACTTCATCCCCTTGCCCAGCAGCGCGTTTCCCAGGGGCCCGAATAGCACCATCAGAAAAATGCACACGTAAGTTTTAAATCTCAGTGTCGCCAAAGACATTTATAAACAATAACATTTACGTGGCCCTTTTCCGGCACGTTGAAGGTTTGCTGTTGATGTTGATTTGGAAGTTTCTGCGGGTGCTCCACACGCGTTTGCGCGCCAAAGGCGCGGTGATTATTGGACGCGGGTGGGGACTTTCTCCAAATTCACCGCAATCTCTCACACGCCGTGTTTGCGTGGGGCAATCCGGCGTCCAATCTCCTACTCCGCCCTCAACGCCTCCGCCGCATCCACATGCGCCGCCCTCATCGCCGGCAGCGCCGACGCCACCACCGCAGCCATCAATATCACGCTGCCCGACAGCACCAGCGGGGCCATTCCCGGCGCCTGCAAATCCGCCGTGTACTTCCCAATCACCCTTATCAACGCAAATCCAAATAACACTCCCGCCGTCACTCCGATCCCCGCCATCACCAAGCCTTCGCACAACACATTCGCCAATATCCGCTTCGGCTGCGCTCCCAGCGCCAAACGCACTCCAAACTCACGCGTCCTCCCGCTCACCGAAAACGCCAGCACGCCCGCCACTCCCACCACCGATATCAGCAGCGCCAGCGTCGCAAATCCCCCGAACACAATCGCGTTTAACCTATCCGGCGACATCACTTCCGCGCGAACGTCACTCAATGTGCTGGCCTGCTCCACCGGCTGATTTGCTGACATTTCCTGAATCGTCTTCGTAATCGTCGGCACCAGCGTATACGGATCGTTCTTCGTTCGCACAAAAAACCGCCCCGCAAAACCCTCCTGATCGATCGGCTGATAAATCGTCATCTTCGGCTCGGGAATAAGATTCTGATCGTCAATATCCGGCACCACTCCCACAATCCGCCGCGGCTCCGGGCTGATCCCGATAAACTGGATCACCGCATCCGTCCACTTCAGTTCACGATTTAACGCCTCCTGCCCGGGAAACAGCTGTTTCGCAACGGACTGGTTGATAATCACCACTCGCTCGCTGCCGTCGCGGTCGTTATCGGTGAAATCCCGTCCTTCCAAAATCGGCACGCCCAACGTCTCGAAATACCCCGGCGAAACCGGTCTAAACTGCCCCCGCGGATCGTCCTCGCTATTCTTCCTCGCCGCTCCTTCTACCGCGAACGTCAAGCCAAGATCCAGGTACCTTCCGTCCTTCCACGGCACGGCAAAACTAGACCCCACGTGCTCCACTCCAGGCAGCTCGCTTATTCTTCGATTCACCTCGCGGTAGAACTCACGAACCTGCTCCGGCGTTCTTCCTTCCGTCATGGTCGGCAAATTCACTGCGAGCACATGCGCCGTCTCAAACGGCGGCTGCGTCCTCTCTAACACCAACAACGTTCGCAGTAGCGCTCCCGCGCCCGCCAGCAGCAAAAACGACGCGGTAATCTGCGTCACCGCAAAAATCCGCAACCGCCGGCTGCTTCCTCCCGCAATGCGAATCCCGCTGCTGGTCAGCGCAAACCCCTTCGACGTATCCGACGAAGGCAGCCGCGGCACCACCGCAAGGAAAATCGCCGCCATAAACGCCAGCGCCACTCCAATCCAGATCAAACTAAAATCCAGCGTCAGCCCAATCGCCCGCACCGAAAATCGCGCCGCGTACCGCGCCAGCACCGACACCATCGGCGCCGCAATCAACACCCCTGCCAGCGCTCCGCTCCCGCACAACACCAGCGCCTCCGCGAACAGCGACCTCCGCAACGCTCCACTTGTCGCTCCCAGCGCCGATCTCACCGCCAACTCCGACTCTCTCCGCACCGTCCGCGCCAAAATCAAGTTCGCCACATTCGAGCACGCAATCACGAACAGCAGCCCCGACGCCGCGAACAGTACCCACAAAACCGTGTTTGCCCGCGAGTTAATCTGGTCATGCATCCGCGTCACGCCAATCGCATAATGCGCCGCCGGCCGGTACACCTCCGGATGCGCTGCGGTCATCCCCGCATACACCGTCTTCAGCTCTGCGCGCGCTGAATCGATACTCGCTCCCGGCGCCAGCCGCGCAAAAACTTCCGTCATCCGGTGCACCCGCCCGGTCACCATCGTTGCCGACAAATGATGTGGGCTGGTCACCACATTCGCGATTAGCTCCGTCTCAACCGGGTACGGCACCGCCGGCTGCTGAACTCCAACGATCGTCGCCGCGCGCGTTCCCTCATTGCTCCCCAGCCGGATCGTCTTCCCCAACACGTTCGGATCGCTGTGCAGCGAATTCTTCCAGAATCGGTACGTCAGCACTGCCGCGCCCGCTGCATTCGGACCGTCATCGCTCGGCCCCAGCAGCCGTCCCATCACCGGTTTCAACCCCATCACGTCAAAATAATTCCCGTCCACCACTCCCGCGCGAATCTCCCGCGGCTCGCCCAATCCCAGCACCGTAAACTCGAGCGATGAAAACGTTCCCACTTCCGAAATCGACTTCAGGTTTTGACTGATATCCTGAATCTCCGGCACCGAAAAATTCGCATCCTCCTCGCCGATTCCCAGTGCGCTCTGTCGCACATACAGCAGGCGGTCCTCGTCACGATTCGCCAGCGGCTTCAGCAACACCCCGCGCACCACGCTGAAAATCGCTGCATTCGCGCCAATTCCCAGCGCCAGAGTCACCGCCACCGTGGCCCACAACGCGGGCGTCCGCGCCAGGCTTCGTACCGCTATTTTTAAATCGTGCAAGAAGGACATACAAAATCTCCCTTCAAAAATGACCTTCGTCCATTCGTAATAGACGTCCCGCAGGCCCTTACCGTAAGCGTAGTTTCCCCACCCAACTTGCAAAATGCAAGTTAAAATATGTTATCGTAAATTTCGTGGCCACCAAAAAGCGGTCCGCCTCCCATGCTGCCCGCCGTTCTCCCTGCCCTCTCAACGCTTGTGTCGAAATGCTCGGCGATCACTGGTCCCTTCTCATCGTCCGCGACATCATGATCCGCGGCTTTCACACTTTCCAGCAGTTCCTCGATTCCGACGAAAAAATCGCCACCAATATTCTCGCCGACCGCCTTCGCAAACTCGAGCAATCCGGCATCATCGAAACCTCTCGCAACCCCGCCGACGGCCGCAAACTCACGTATTCTCTCACTCCCAAAGGCATCGACCTCGCTCCCGTCCTCGCCGAAATGGTTCTCTGGGCCGCCGCCCACGAAAAGACCGGCAACCAAGCCCTTGTCCGCGAACTCCGCCGCGACAAAGCCGCCGTCATCGAACGCACCCGCCTTCTCTGGTCCTCTTCGTCTTAGCTTTTCTTAGTGCCCCATGCGCCGGGTTTGCGCGTGGGGTTTTGCACGCAAGGTCCGTGGTCCTTCATTCACAATCTTTTGCACCCTTCGACCTATCCTCCTTCGTCCAACTGTCGCACATCAATAATTCCTCGAAGGAGACCACTCGCCAATGTCTAAGACCGTCGCTGACGCAATGTGGGAAATGCTCGAAAAAGCCGGCGTCCAACGCTGCTATGGCATCGTCGGCGACGCCCTCAATCCCGTCATCGACGCCCTCCACCGCAATGGCAAAATCGAATTCATTCACGTCCGCCACGAAGAATATGGTGTCTTCGCAGCCGTCGCTGACGCCTACTTCACCGGCCGCCCCGTTTGTGTCTGCGGTACCGCCGGGCCCGGTGTCACTCACCTGATCAACGGCCTCCTCGACGCCCGCAAAGAAGCGGCTCCCATCATCGCCATCGCCGGTGACGTCGAAACAAAATTGATGGATACCTCCGCCCTCGAAGAGCTCAACCCTTACAAATTTTTCGACGTCGCCGCTCTCTACGTCGGCCGCGTCGTCAATCCCGCTCAGGCCCGCGCCGTCATCTCCACCGCCATACTCACCGCGGTCATCGATCGCGGCCCCACGGTCATCTCCATGCCCGGTGACGTCGCCGAAGCCGACGCGCCTTTCAAAATCACCGACGTCACCATTCCCGTCACGCCCGTCTTCCGTCCCGCCGATGGAGACATCACCAAACTCGTCGATCTAATTCGCGACGCAAAGAACATCGCCATCTTCGGCGGCGAAGGCTGCCGCGATGCCCGCGACGAAGTCATTACCCTCGCCTCACGCCTCAAAGCCCCCATCGGCTACTCCTTCCGCGGCAAGCAGTGGCTCGAACACAACAATCCCTACGCCGTCGGCATGACCGGGCTGCTCGGCTACGGCGGCGCTTACAAAGCCATCAATGACGCCGACCTTCTCCTTCTTCTCGGCACCGACTTCCCCTTCTCCGAATTTCTGCCCGGCGATAAAGTCAAAAAAGTTCAGATCGACGTCAACCCCAAGCACCTCGGCCGCCGCACCTCCATCGACCTCGCCCTCGTAGGCGACGTCAAAGCCACCGTCGCCGCGCTTCTTCCTTCTATCTCTAGTCGTACGGAAACACGCTTTCTCGACAAACAAATTGAAGAAACTAAAAAATTCAGCGAACTCCTCAACCACTACGTCGATAAAGGCCCTGGTATCAAGCCGATACGCCCAGAATTTCTCGCCGCCACCCTCAATGAACTCGCTGCCGACGACGCCATGTTCTTTGCCGACACCGGCACCGCGGTCATTTGGCTGGCCCGCTACATCCTGGGTTCCGACAAGCGCCGCCTCTTCGGCTCTTTCACCTGGGCGTCCATGGGCTGCGCCGCTCCTAATGCCTTTGGCTCTCAACTCGCCTTCCCCGGCCGCCAAACCATCGCCATCTCCGGCGACGGCGCCTTCACCATGCTCGCCCTCGGCGATCTCTGCACCCAAGTCGAGCGCAAACTCCCCGTCGTTCAAATCGTCCTCAATAATGAATCGCTCGACTTCGTAAAAATCGAGCAACAGGAAGCCGGCTTCAAGCCGTTCGGCGTCGACTTTAAAAATCCCAACTTCGCCCGCGTCGCCGAAGCCATGGGCGCCAAGGGCATTCGCCTCGAAGATCCCGGCGACGTCCGCGCCGCCCTCACTGAAGCTCTCGCCCACCGCGGCGGCCCCGTCGTTGTCGACGCCGTCGTCGATCCCTTCGCCCTCTCCCTCCCCTCTCACATCCCCTTCCACGCCGCCAAAGGCTTCACCCTCTCCCTCGCCAAACAAGTCCTTTCCGGCCGCCTCGACTCCGTAATCAAAACCATCGAACGCAACACTGGCCTCATCTGAGTTACTGTTGGGTGCCCCATGGGCCGGTTTTGCTCGTGTGGGGTTACGTCAAAGTTCCTGGGTCTCCAGTTACGCGGACTATTTGTTTGTTTTTGAATTTCCTGCGGGTGCCCCGGTTTGGGGAAATCCGCCGGTGTTGCGGGTGGGATGCTAGGCGTTCAATGCTTGAGTAGCCTTCGTCTTGCTTGTCCGGATGCCCCACTTCCATTTGCGCGTGGTAAGGCGCGCTGATAAATGGACAGGAGGTGGGATCGAATGAAATTTAAAGCCTTCGACCCTGCTTTTCTGGTCCTGGCGCTCACCCCTTCTCTCCCCCACCTCCCATCCCATCTCCGCTAACTCTCGCCCTCCCGCCGCGTCCATACCCCCATGCCACCCGTCTTTTCCGCCTTCTTCCAAGACCTCCGCTACGCCCTCCGCATCCTCCTCAAATCCCCCGTCTTCACCCTCGTCGCCGCCCTCACTCTCGCACTCGGCATCGGCGCCAACGTCGCCACTTTCTCCGTCGTCTACGCCGTCCTCCTCCGCCCGCTGCCCTTCCCACAATCCCAGCAACTCGTCCGCATCTTCGACGACCTTCGCGGCCCCAATGACAAAGACGTCGGCATGTCCGCGCCCGAACTCTGGGACCTCCAGGACCATTCCGGCGCCTTTCAATACACTTCGGCCGTCGCGCCTTCCAACTGCGCCATCGGCGGCGGTGACCGCACCGTGCGCGCCGAAAGTCTCGTCACCAGTCCCGACTACTTCACTCTCCTCGGCGCACAGCCCGAGGTTGGCCGCGTCTACACGCCCCGCGACGCTACCCCCGGCTTCCTCGACACTGTCGTAATCTCCGACGCTTTCTGGCACTCCTACTACGGCTCCGACCCACAAATCCTCGGCCGCAAAATGCGCCTCGACTCCGACCTCTACACCATCATCGGCGTCATGCCCCCCAACTTCCGCCACCCCGGCCGCACTCTCGATACCGACACCGACGTCTGGATGGCCACCGGACTCACCGGCGCGCCATTCCCCACGCCTCCCGATCGCACTGCGCGCTTTCTTCCCGCTGCCATCGGCCGTCTCAAGCCCGGCCTCACCATCGCGCAAGCGCAACAGCAGGTTGACTCCTTCGTCGCCGAACTCACCCGCGAATATCCCAACGCCTACCCCGCCGCGGCCGCCTGGAACATTCGCCTCGTCTCCATAAAGGAAGACCTCGTCGGCCCGCAGCGCACCGAACTCTTCATCCTTCTCGGCTCCGTCGCCTTCGTTCTGCTCATCGCCTGCGTTAACATCGCCAATCTCCTCCTCGCCCGCGCTTCCGGGCGACGCCGCGAAATCGCCATCCGCCTCACGATGGGCGCGAGCCGCGGCCGCCTCATCGGCCAAATGCTGACCGAGAGCACCCTCCTCTCGCTCATCTCCGGCGTTATCGCTCTCCTCACCGTCCTGCTTCTCAAAGACGCCATCCTCTCCCTCGCTCCCTCCGACATTCCCCGCCTCAACGAAGTCAACATCAATACCGGCGTTCTCTTCTTCACCTTCTTAATCTCCATCGTCACTGGAGTTCTCTTCGGTCTCGCGCCCGCCCTCCAATCAGCCCACGCCACCCAAGTTGAAAATCTTCGCGAAGGCGCTCGAGGCTCCGGACTCGGCCGCCGCCACACTCGCCTCTCCCGCCTCCTCGTCGTCTCCGAAGTCGCCCTCTCCATCATTCTTCTCGCCGGCGCGGGCCTCCTCCTCCGCAGCTTCTGGCGCGTCCTGGAGGTCCATCCCGGCTTCAACCCCACTCGCCTCACCACCGTCCAAATCTGGATTCCTATTTCCAACGACGCCGAGCACGATCCATACAACGTCGTCGCCAATCGCGCCCGCTTCCTCGAAAACGTTTACCAACGCGCCTCCGCGCTTCCCGGCGTCGAACAAGCCTCCGTCGCGGGTAATGACACTCTCCCCATGAATTCCGGCCGTAACTATTCCCCATTCACCATCGCCGGCCGGCCGCACGCTTCCGAAGGCAATCCCACCGCCGACATCGCCGTCGTTGACATGCGCTATTTCCGCACCATGGGCGTCCCGCTTCTCAGCGGCCGCAATTTCTCCCCCACCGACACCGACACGACCCAAACCGTCGGCGTCGTCGACGAAACTCTCGCCCGCCGCTACTGGCCCAACTCCAATCCTATCGGCGCGCACATCACCTTCGGATTTGGAGCCGGCCTAAAAGGCGTCGACATCATCGGCGTTGTGGGTGACATCAAATCCGACGGCTTCGAAGCTCCCAACGTGCCTCATATCTACGTCCCCATGGGCCAATTCGCGCCGGTCAACGCCGTGGTTTTCCTGCGTGCCAAAGTCGGCGTTGGAAATCTCGGTGAAGCCGTCCGACACGAAGTCGAGCAAATCGATCCCAATCTGCCCGTCCACAGCATCTCCACCATGGAGCAGGTCATTTCCCGCTCCATGGCCGACCGCCGCTTCTCGCTTCAGCTTCTCGGAATTTTCGCCGCCGTCGCGCTGCTTCTCGCGGCCATCGGCGTCTACGGAGTCATGTCCTACTCCTTCAGCCAACGTACTCACGAACTCGGCGTCCGCGTGGCCCTCGGCGCTCAGCGCTTCGACATCCTCCGCATGGCCCTCGGCGAAGGCATGCGCATCGTCGTCATCGGGCTCGTCGCCGGCGTCCTCGGCGCCGCCATCGTCACCCGCGTCTTTCAATCCATGCTTTTCGAAGTCCCCGCCTCCGACCCCCTCACCTTCCTGTGTGTATCCGCCATCCTCACCGCCGTCGCCCTCCTCGCCTGCTACATCCCCGCCCAACGCGCCACCCGCGTCGACCCCATCCTCGCCCTCCGCAGCGAATAACCCTCGCCGCAACAAAAATACTTGCAACCGGAGACACTCTCCACTAATCTTATGTAAGCGGAGCATGTCTCCGCTTTTAACTCTTCAGGCCTTTTGGGTCGAAGGAGAAATGCCATGCGTATATTCATCACCGGGGCAACAGGATTTATCGGTGTTCCACTGGTCACAGAACTGACCACCGCCGGACACCAAGTCATCGGTTTGGCCCGTTCAAATGACGGAGCTCACACGCTCAAGCAAATGGGAGCTGAAGTTGAATCAGGCACGATTGAAGATTTGGAATCACTGCGCCAAGGGGCATCCACATCCGAAGCCGTGATTCATCTGGCTTTCAACCACGATTTTTCAAAATTCCGCGAAAACTGCGAGATCGATAAGAAAGCCATCGAAGTCATCGGGGCGGTAATACGCGGTTCCGATAAGCCACTGATTGTCACCACCGGCTTGGCAGGATTGACCGCCCCTGGCCAAGTGGCAACCGAAGCTCATGATCCGTCGCCGGATTATCCGTTTCCACGAGTTTCAGAGCAGACAGCCTTTGCGATGATACCGAGCGGGGTTCGAGCCTCGGTCGTGCGGCTGCCCCAGGTGCATAACACCGTCAAGCAAGGTCTCGTTACCTACATCATCGAGAAAGCCCGAGAGAAAGGTGTTTCGGCTTACATAGGCGACGGATCCAATTGCTGGAGCGCGGCGCATGTCTCAGATGTGGCTCATTTATTCAGGCTCGCCTTGGAAAAGAACGAAACCGGGGCAAAGTATCACGCAGTGGCCGAGGAAGGCGTCAGCATGCGCGAAATTGCGGAAGCCATCGGCCGTCGCCTGAAAGTACCAGTCAAATCCATTTCGGCGGAAGAAGCTCCGGTTCATTTTGGCTGGTTCTCTATGTTTGCCGGTTTCGACCTTCAGGCCTCAAGCGCCATCACACGCAAGAAGCTTGGCTGGAATCCTTCCGGACCCGGGCTCATCGCCGATCTCGAAAAAATGAATTATTCGTTCGCTCGGAAATCCTCGGCCGCGTGAACCGACGCTTCCCGGCTTAAGGCGGTAACACCAAAACGGGCACGCGGCTTCCCGCTGCGTGCCCTTCCTTCTGCGGGAACTTTCCCCGATCCAGCCACCGCACAAGAAGTAACTCTAAAAATCAGACAACAAAAGAACTCAGCGCGTGCGTGAGGCGCGCGCTTCCTCTCGCAGCCAAGCTTCCACCAGTCAGCACGACGAACAGCTTTCGAGGGCCTGGCCAACAGGTTTTCGCTACGCTCGCCCACTTACTAGAAATATCCAACGCCAAATCGCTATGATACTGAACGGCCCACCGCCATTAACAGATTGATAGGCCGCTCTGCGCGGCCTACCTCTCGCGGTGCCTTTCCCGCGAGCATTGGCTCTTAAATCCTTCGAGCAAGCGCAACCGCGATTGGCGCGCCCAGACCGTCAGAAACTGCGAACAATCGATCCTTGAGACCCCTAAAAGAACACCCGCGCTCGTCAGAGCGCATTCCTCCCGCGCCCGTCTTCCGGGCGCCTCGACGCGCGTTCCAATTGGCGCGTCGTATAAAAATCGTCAAATTTTCCACAAGCCCGTCCTCAGAAGCATCGGTTCCTCGTCCACATGAGCCCGACTGCTCATTCGCCGATTCCCGTGTATACTCACCAGTTAAGAGGCGGCCAACGATCTGCTTCAGAGCCTCTAATACTTCGTGTCTTCTTTCGACTCATCCTCAGGCTACCCCACGCGTCCGCGCGACTATTCGCTCGACATGTGGCTCTTTGGTGCCTACTTCTTCGGCATCATCTCAATTCCGTTTGCGGGGCCGGGATTCACCAGTCATCAAGAATTGCTTATCGCGCTGGTTCTCGGCGCGTTCCTGGTCGTCATCTCGTTTGCATACCGCCTTCACATGCACTGGCACTGGCCTGGGATTCAACGCAGCCAGGTTTCTCGGAGATTGTTCCCGGTTTTCTGGCTGGCACTTCTCATGGTTGCGCTACTTCCGGGCGCGCCTCCTGATGACCCGCGGTTCCTGCCGATTTACCTCTGCCTCGCCGCGGGCCTCGTGTTTAATGTCCTGTTCTTTCTAGGGATCAGTCCGGCATCAAAAACTCAGTTCCTACAAAAGTGCACCGCCGTAACAGCCGCCGAAACCGCGAGTTCCACCGAACACACCCAATCAATTCCATCAAGGCAACCTAGCGGCCTTCGCGCGACCGCCTCGCGCCGGAGAAGCGTCGCCCGAATGCTGTACAGAACTGTCTACTTAATCATTTGCGTCATTTGGATCGCCCGCTTCGATCTCCTTGCTATCGCCCGTCGCCACGGCTCTCCGCAACCCACGGCCGATCAGCCTGCGCCAATTCGACTCGATGGCCACCTCGTGTACCTCGCCCATTACCAACAAATTCTTCTCAATCATCTGCCGCGGATCGGAACGGACAGTCTCATGCTTCTGCTGTTTGTCGGGATTTTGCTCAATTACCTCGCCGGCCTGAATCTGTATCCGAACCTGCGATCACGCGAACAGCGCTGGCGCGATGACCATGACGACGCACCGCCGCTCGACCTATCCAGCGCGCCCTCATCCAAATAGTTTCATCGCTATTCCCCATGAGACAGCGCGGCGTAATCTTCGCGACCCATCCATTTCACATCACCGATCTGCACCCAAGCCCTAGCTAGGTCGCTGCAATAAATAAAGTCACCAAGCCACGCACCGTGCGGCCCTCCTTAAGCGCGTTTCACCCGCGCGTAGTCTCTTCAGCAACCGCGCCGAACCGGAACTCTCACTCACGACGCAAAAACAAAACGGGCACGCGGCCCATTGCTGCGTGCCCTTCCTCAAGAAATGAGCATGCCAGCCGTGCTTCGCACGGCTGGCCTCTCGAGGTGCCTTCGCCGCGAGCTGCTGAAATCTGCGCTCGCCCATTCACAGATATGGGCCGCCACTCATGAAGCTCCACTTTCACCGACGCGCCACACTAATCCAAAACACCCAAAACCCACAGATCACGCAGCTCCCGCAGCGTGACCTTCCTCTGAACAAAAACCAACTCAATAACAACGCTCAGAATCACCTAACGAATAAAATGTCAGGCCCTGCTCCGCACGGCCTTCCTCTCGCGGTGCGTTTGCCGCGAGCCTTTGCTTTTTTGGCTTCGCAATTCTTCAACAAACAAATCGATCGTAGGCAGTCCACGACGTCCAAGATTTTCGAGTTTTACGAACTAAAGAAGATCCGAGACCGCTTCAAATCAATCGCCAAAAAAACCAGAGGCACGCAGACCACCGGCCTGCGTGCCTTACCTTTCGCGGTGCCTTTTCCGCGAGTCTTGCCCTTCAATTTTCAAAAAGCCCTCTTTTGCCAAATGCCTCGGCACGAAATCTTGGTGAATTGGGGGTGAAGATAATGTCAAGCCACGCAGCGTGAAACACCCTTCAAATTAGGTCGTACAAGATGTCAGCGCGTGCGTCTGGCACGCGCTTCCTTTCGCGGTGCCTTTGCCGCGAGCCTTGACTTTCACGAGTGGCCGCCAAAAAGCGCACACGTACGTCTTCAGACGGACCGTTCTCTTCGCACCTTCTCCGCTCAAGCCGCGACGCCAACAAATCGCCGCAAAACTGTCCAGACCGCCATCACCCTAAATGAATGTTTAGGCCGTGCTCCGCGCGGCCTTACCTTTCGCGGCGATTTTTCCGCGAGCCTGGGTCTTTGAACCTTCGAACAGGCGTAAACTGCGATCTGACGTGTCTCACAATGAGGATTGCGAACGATGCAACGTTCGGGCAAAAAAACCCAGCGCTCGTCAGAGCGCCTTCCATCCGCGCCGGCATTCCGGGCGCGGCCCTTCACCCTCGACGCGCCTTCCGTTCAGCGCGTCGCATACAAAGCGTCAAATTTTCCACAGATCGAATGCCCCAATACGCTCAAATCCTCTTGGCCCGCGGTTTCACAAACACCCTGCTATAATTCCCGCATGACCTACATGACCGTCACTTACGAACTGCAGCGCCCTCTCGCACCCGAGCAATATCGCGCGCTCGGACAGTTCGCCAATACCTACGGCATCCAAAAATTCCGCTTCGACGAAAACTCCAACCTCCTTCACTTCGATTACGACGCCTCCCGCCTCAAAGAGACGGTCGTCGAAAATGTACTCCGCGCCGCGAGAATCCCGGTTCTTCGCCGCCTGCCTCAAGCTCCCGCCGACCACCCGCCTGCTGGCACGCCTCCTGTCGCCAACTAGCGAACGCACTTTTAAACTCCGGCCGCAAGTCGATCCCAAAAATTCTCCGACCTGCACTCCGCCCCGTAATCCTTCGGGCAAAAATCCATGATCCGAAATACTGCTCGCACACCCACGCCGCCTCAATCTCACACCCGTACCTTTGGCGCACGAATCCGATAAACAAGAAAGTTGTGACGCAAACCTACGAAAGAGAATTTGCAGATCAGGCAAAATTAGAAGGACAAGCCGCAGAGGAAACGCTTACCCGAAAATTCTAAGGAAGGCACTCACACGCACTAAAAGCAGAAGCCCAGCCCCACAAAATTTAGTGGGGCTTCCGCTTGGGACCGGAAGCCCCGAAGGCCGCGCTCCAGTGATTCGACCTAGGCGGAGTCGAATCATGGGGTCATCCATCCTAGCTTCCCTCTCAGAGGCAGGTGGGTACAATTCGCTCCGGCAGATCGCGAGCCCCTTCCTCCTCGCTCACCACCTCGGCAAATTGTTAGGAACGCGACCCGTATCCTACCCCTGCACTTCCGTGGCCCAAACTCGCTCCAGTCTTCCCTCACGCAAATATTGCATTTTCAGTTAATTGTCGTAAGCGAACTCGTCAGCCCCACCACGCCTAAACTCAATTCTGTTTCAGTGCGGGAATCGCTGGACCAAGTTGGAACGGAACAGTCGCCATCCAAATCGAAACTACTCTCAACCAGGATCTCCATCCGCCGCGCGCAAACCCCGATCGCTCGGAGCACCCGTCCGCAAATCCCTAATTCCCCAATCCCCTTCTCGCAGCCTCAACCACCTCAACCGCACCAGCTCCCGCACTTGGCCAAACTCCCCCAGCCCGTCATAATGTAGCCGTCCATGTTCCTGTGACCGCGGCGGCGAACACCATAGCCCGAAAACACCCGGTCGCGCGTCTAATAAGAGGTAGCACAACAAATCTGCTAAGCAGCCTAGCGGCGTACTTGATATAAAGTCTAAACGTCACGCATAGCACAGCCTGCGAATCCCGCACAGGAAGTGCGCGATTATCAGCGAAATCCGCGGAACTAAAATGTCGAACCGGACCATTTCCATCGTCGCTTTCCTATGCACCCTCGGTGCGCTGCTCGTTGCCACCTTAGCCGGAGTCCACGCCAGCCGCCGCCCATCTGCTTCCGCCCCGGCCAATTCTCGCCCCGCAGCTAAATTTCCTGCTCCCATCTTCCTCAAATCCAAAGATTTCGCCGAGACAGCCGGTACCTCTGCCGGAACCGAACCCAAGCCTGTCCATACCACCGAGGCAAAAGCGTCAGCCTCCCAGCCTGGGCCTGACCAGCAGGACCAAGACGACTCCCTTGCCGTCCTCCGCTTCGCCTCGAATCCCGAGCCCATGCCCCTCTTCATGGCTCAAGACATCTACGGCCAGGTGGTTTCCTCCGCCGCCTACAAAGGTAAAGTCATTTTCGTAAATTTCTGGGCCACTTGGTGCCCGCCTTGCCGCGAGGAAATTCCCGACTTAATCAAGCTTCAGGATACTTACAAAGATCAAATGCAAATTATTTCCATCTCCGAAGATGACGCGCCTCCTGAAGCCATGCGCGAATTCGCCAAACAGGCTCACATCAATTACCCCATCGTTCTTCTCAACGCTGAAATCAATCGCGACTTTGGCGGCGTCCCGGCTCTGCCTACTTCTTTCGTGGTCAATCGCGACGGTGGAATCGTCCAGAAACACGTCGGCCTCTACTCACCCGAACTCTTCGATGGTGAAATTCGCACCCTCTCAGGCATGCCTGGCAGCCTGAAGGTCGAAACCTTCAAAGACGAAGGCCAAATTTTCCTGAAGAACGCTGCGAACGCGACCGATCTTCCTGGCGTGGATTTCAGCGGGCTTACCGACGAACAAAAATCAACGGCACTTCACAAAATGAACGCCGATAGCTGCACCTGCGGCTGCAAACTCACCCTCGCGCAATGCCGCATCAATGACACGGCCTGCGGCGTCAGCCTTTCCATTTGCGGCAAAATCGTCGAAGCCATGGCAAAGAAAAAGGCGGACACCCCAGATTCGCCCAAGCCAACCTCTCCGGCTCCCGGTTCCACGGACTAACGTCCGCTTCCCTGTCTCTCCCGGAAATCCCGGTCGTAGCGTTCTGTTCTGCCCGCCTGGTTTACCGCTCGTCCTGAACGAATCCAGAACTAAACCCAGCACCTAGTCGTACTTCTCACAGATTCTTAGCTGCTCGAGCGCTGCATCGATCGCTCGAATCGCTTCCACACGATGGCCTTGAAAATCATGTTTGGCTTCGTTCAAGTGCTGCTTGGCGTGCTCCAGCGACTCGATCGCTGCATGAATTTCTGGGTGCCGTTCTGGTGCGGGCGTGGCTGCCGTGGCCGGCTTCGCCGGAGTCTTTGGTGCCGCGGGCGCCATGGCCGGAAACGCCAACGTCAGGAATAGAGCTGCCCCCGCAAAATTCGCAAGCATTCGATTCTTCATTTTGTTCTTTCCTCCTGAATTTGTCCGTGCTGGTGAAGTCCCCCGAAAAATTCCAACAATGAGAATGCAAATTGAGCTGGGAATTGCTGGATCCGTTTCCATTTGCCACTGCCGGCGGAGGTGTTTGTGGTGGAAGGGACCTAACTACGCGAAAGATAGTAGTCTGGCCGCCCCAACGCAAGAAAAACCAAAGCGAATCACTGTCCACAATCGGTTATCCGCCCTCACCGCCACTCCAACAAACACTCCTACCTCGCGAAAGTTACGCTTAAATCACCCAAAACTGGCCCGGCAAAAATCTCCTGCCCCATCCCTCCCTACCCATCCCACCCATGGTTACCTTGTTGTGTCCCCTGTCCTCGCGGTTCATTGACACTATTCCTATCCATGGGAAAATTTTTGTATCACCTTTCAGACTGGCGCTATACCCGCGCCTGCCGTACCGGGGCCCATGCCCAAGATCCAGCCGAGCCGCAAAAATTTAACCAAGTGGAGTGTCGTCGGAGCCGTCGTGGTTCTCTGCGCTGCGGGCGTTCTGTCGGTGGCCGGCGCCCGCCGCCTTTCTGCCTCCGCAAATTGGGTCACCCATACCGTCGAAGTAGAAGAAAACATCGACCAAATTTCCGATCATCTCGTTGAAGCGGAAAATAGCCGCCGCGGCTACTACCTTTTCCACAGCGAAAACGATTTGCACCTGATGCAGAGCGCCATCGCCGCTCTGCCCAACGACGTCGCCGCCGTCCGCAGCCTATCTGCCGATAACCCTCACCAGCAGGAGCGCCTCGACCAGCTCGAACCCCTCGTCAATCGCCGCATCGAACTCCTCAAACAGGCCAACGTGGAATCCGACAAAAGCTTGGCCGACACCGCCGTTCAAACACGCATCCACGACGAAGCCGAGCCCATCACTCGTCAAATCCGCCAAATCCTCGCCGACATGAGCGACGAAGAGCAATCCCTGCTCATCATTCGCCAGCATCGCCTCCAGCAAACTAACGAATCCACCATCATCACCGTCATCGCCGCCGGCATTCTGGCCATCGTTCTTTTCGGCATCGCTTCGTTGATGAACCAGCGCGAAATCACCCAGCGCCTCGCCGTCGAAAAGGAAATGCGCCGCCAGCGCGCCATGCTCCGCTCGGTTCTCAACTCCATGGGCGAAGGCGTCGCCGTGGTCGACGAAACCGCCGACTTCACGCTTTTCAATCCCGCCGCCGAACGCCTCCTCGGCCTTCAATCCACCGACCGCAACGCCAAGGAATGGTCGAGCCACTTTCACGCCTTCAAGGCCGACAAAAAAACGTCCTTTCCCGTTAACGACCTCCCGCTCTACAAAGTTCTTCGCGATCAAGTCGCCGAGCCCGCCGAAATCTGGGTTCCGCAAGCGCAGTCCCCCACACAATCGCCTTCGACCACCTCGCCTGCGCAAGGCACCTGGATACGCGTCACCGCCCGTCCGCTAGAATCCGAAGAGGGATTCATCAAAGGCGGAGTCGCCGTATTTGGCGATGTCTCGCAGCAGAAAAATGCCGAATCCGCGCTGCGTCAAGCTCAGGAAAATCTTAAAACGGCTCTCCACGACGCCGAGCGCCGCGAACGCGAAACCGCCCAACTCAATCAACTCTCCGAATGGCTTCAGTCCTGCCGCGAGTTAAAAGAAAGCTACAAATTCATCGAACACGGTCTCCAAAATCTTTTCCCCTACGGCATTGGCGGCTCAGTCTCTCTCACCAGTGCGTCACGCAATCTCGTCGAAACGGTCGGCTCCTGGGGCGAACCCGCCAGCGCCACTGTCTTCTCGCCGGAAGAATGCTGGGCCCTTCGCCGCGGCCGCCTGTATCGCTCTGACGAAAAATCCCCCATCCTGCGCTGCCCGCACCTTTCCCCGAACTCGACCGATCGGGTCATCTGCATCCCCCTCGCCGCCCAAGGCGAAACTCTTGGCGTCATCAGCATCAACGCGACTCCTGAAGCCGTCGACAATTACGGCAAGACCGGAGCTGACGCCGACGCTCGCCTCGCCCTTGCCGAACGCGCCGGCCAGCAAATTTCCCTGGGCCTTGCAAATCTCCAGCTCCGCGAAACGCTTCGCAACCAGTCCATTCGCGACGCGCTCACCGGCCTTTACAACCGCCGCTACATGGAAGAATCGCTCGCCCGCGAGCTCCACCGCGCCAAACGCAAAAAGTCCGCCCTAGCCATCCTCATGATCGACGTCGATCACTTCAAGCGCTTCAATGACACCATGGGCCACGAAACCGGCGACCTGCTCCTCAGAAAATTCGGCGAATACCTCCGCTCCAATGTCCGCGCCGACGACATCGCCTGCCGTTACGGCGGCGAAGAATTTGCCCTCATACTTCCCGATGCGGGCCTCGACGGCGTGCTCGTCCGCGCCGAAGCTCTGCGCGAAGGCGCTGCCCAACTCACCATCGACTCCGGCATTCGACCCGCTATGCACATCACCATTTCCGTGGGCATCGCCATCTTTCCCGACAACGGCCTCAGCGGTGAAGAACTTCTCCGCACCGCCGACGCCGCTCTCTATCAGGCTAAATCTGTCGGCCGCAACCAAGTCGTCGTCGCCAAAATCTTCCAATCCACCGTCTAGCCTTTTGCTGGCTTTTGCCCCTCGAAAATAAAAAGAGGTGAGTGCTCATCGCACCCACCTCAATCTCATCTCCCGAATCGACTCGCCTTCAGCGAGTCGTCTTAACTAACCAAACTATCGACCAAACTAATTGTGCCCCGCCTTGTGGGTCTTCGTCTCTGTCGTGGTCGTCGTTGTCGTGCTCCCCTGCTCGCCAAACGCCTTATCATCGAGCGCGGTCACGAACGCGTGGACCTGTTTCTGCGCTTCTTCCTTCGCGATTCCGTACCGTTCCTGAACCTTTCCGACCAGTTGGTCCTGTCGGCCTTCGATCACACTCAAATCGCTATCCGTTAGCTTGCCCCACTTTTCTTTCACCTTACCCGTGACCTGTTTCCATTTTCCTGAAAGTTGATCCGAATTCATTCTATCCTCCTGAATTCATCCGCATGCCACTTTCGGCCGGGCGTTGGCTACTGCTAGTGGCTGCTGATGTCGACCACGTCCAGTAGAGCATTAGGGACTAGTACACAACATCGGGGGAACGCTGCAATCCCCCTCCAGATTTGGCCTAGTTTCCCATTCCAGCCCACTCATAACATCAAGCCCGTCAGCGCCTTGATGATGTTCATCCTACGGAGGGAATGCAGACAGGCCGAGAGACCAATGACACAAACGCCTCAACGTCCCGTGTCGACACTAGTCGATCGAGCGGCTCTCATGATTCCCCGTGCCCGTTACACGAATACTTCCAGTGACTTAGGTAGAACTCGGTATGGAGTGAAATTCACCCTCACAGTAAAACGTAGCCCATCGCAGCGAGGTATCTGCGACGGTCCCTGCTCCAGCCGTTCAATTGGGGGACAAGAGGAGAACCAAATGCTCCGCTGGGCTTTAGCATTTTTTATCGTGGCTCTGATCGCGGCTCTCTTCGGTTTCGGCGGAATCGCCGTAGCTGCGGCAGGTATAGCCAAGATTCTGTTCTTTATTTTTATTGTTCTGTTTTTGCTCGCGCTGGTTGGTGGAATGGTTAGGCGCGCCTAACGCACCAAAGCTTTGCTGAATCCCGCGCGTCGCCCGCTCGGGCGACGCGCGCTTTCTAAATCCAGGGAGTTCGAGGAGTTCACAGGATGAGAGCAGGCACCATAGCTGGAATCGCGCTGATCGTGCTGGGGATCATTTCCTTGGCTTATCAGGGCATCCATTACACAACTCGCGAAAACAAGGCTGATATCGGCCCGGTTCACATAACCAAGACCGAACACAAAACGATTCCCCTGCCTCCAATTATTGGAGTGGTGGCGCTGGTGGGAGGGATTATCATCCTGGCGGCGGATCGTCGCACTTCAAGCTAGCAACTTAGCGGCGGCCACACTTCAATGCAACTCGGAGGATTTTGAATGAAGAAATTTATGGCAGTAACGGCGATTGCACTCGCTCTCGGCTTTCTGAGAGCGCCCGCCTTCGCCGGTGACAGCAAATCGGATGCCGAGGCCAGGGTCGAGAACGCCGGTAAAGTAATGCAAGAGATTCTTAACGTTCCAGATGATATTCCGCTGAACCTGCTCGAGCACGCCCGCTGCGTCATTATTCTGCCGTCAGTTCTCAAGGCAGCCTTCGTAGTTGGCGGCAGTTATGGCCGCGGCGTGATGGTCTGCCGCACCGGCAAAGATTACCGTGGCCCGTGGGGCGCTCCTGCAATGTATGCCCTGGAAGGCGGCAGCATCGGCTTTCAAATCGGCGGCGAAGCTACTGACTTTGTTCTGCTCGTCGTAAACGATCGCGGCGTCGATAGCCTGCTCCATAGCAAAGTAAAGCTCGGCGCAGACGCTTCCGCTGCGGCCGGGCCCAAGGGCCGCTCCATCGAAGGCAGCACCGACGCTTACTTGCGCACTGAAATTCTCACGTACTCGCGCGCTCGCGGCGTATTCGCTGGCGTTTCTCTCGAGGGTTCCACTCTTCGCCCAGATGATGGCGCCGACCGCAATCTCTACGGCGCGGACGTAACCGCTTCGCAAATCGTTTCCGAAGGCAAGTTCCACGCACCAGACTCGGCGAAAGGGCTGATCGACACTTTGCAACGAACTTCACCACACCTCATACCTTAACAAGCTCACCCCATGGAGGCGGACCCCCACAGTCCGCCTCCCCTCTCCTCTTCAATTCGCACTTTTCAATCTGAAGTTCCGGCGTGTGCGTGCCCTAGTTTATTCTGCCCGTCCAATTTGGAATGTCGTCTTCTCCTACCCATTTCTCCACTTAACCCTCTATACAGTCCTTTCATCCCAAAATTCTTCTTCTCGTCGCTGATTCCTCTTGCATTGCTCAAAAAACTCGTGTAAACCCCAAATCACTATTTGGCGATTCTCATTCGCCATACAGGGTGTGTTTTTTTCATAGGTAAGACTTTTCATAAATAGGCACTGCTGTTCGTGTGTCTGTTGTCCGTATGACGGGAATTCTTTGGAGGACAATAAATGAAGAGAGAACGTGTGTTTGCCTTTGCTGTTCTTCTGCTCGCCTTCCTCGCTTTTGCTCCAATCTCAACCCATGCTCAGTTGGCAGGCACCGGTCACATTGACGGCGTCGTTACCGACCCCTCGGGCGCTGCGGTTCCCGGCGCAACCGTCACTCTGGTTGACACCAAGACACTCGCCGAGCGCACCGCCACTACCAATGACGCAGGACGCTACGCCTTCTCAGACGTCGAGCCAGGCACATATGACCTCACTATTTCTAAGGAAGGCTTCGCCATCACTAAGTTCAGCAACCAGGAAATCCTGGTCGGCTCAACGCGTACGCTGAACGCGACCATGAAGATCGGCTCGGCCACTCAGACCGTCGAAGTCGTGGCCAGCGGCGCCGAGCTCCAAACCATGAACGCCACCATCAGTAACACCATCACCGGCGTGGCTCTCTCTTCCCTCCCCGGTCTTGGCCGCGACGCTTCCACCTTCGTCACCCTCCAGCCCGGTGTTGCTCCCGACGGATCCGTCGCCGGCGCCAACCAGGACCAGAACACCTTTCAGCTCGACGGCGGTAACAACTCGAGCGACATGGACGGCACGCAGAACGTCTACACGCCCAGCTTCGCTGGCGATCCTTCGGGCGGCGTGGTCAATAGCTACGTCACCGTTACTGCAGTCTCCGGTGCACCCGGCGGCGGCGGCCCCACTGGCGTGATGCCCACTCCGATCGATAGCGTCGAAGAATTTTCTGTCGGCACCACCAACCAAACCGCCGACTTCAACTCCTCAGCCGGCGCCCAGGTACAAATGGTCACCAAGCGCGGCACCGACAACTGGCACGGCACCGCTTACGAATATTATTTGGACAACAATTGGAACGCGAACACCTTCGACAACAACTTCGCTGGCGCGCCCGTTCCCAGCTATCACTACAATCGCTTTGGCGCAGCCGCTGGCGGCCCGATCGTTCCCAAGGACGTTCTCGGCGGGAAATGGTTCTTCTTCGCCAATTACGAAGGTTTCCGCTTCCCCAACTCCACCACTGTCGTCCGCGCTGTTCCTTCACCCGGCATGGATCTTGGTCTTCTCCAATTTCCAGGCGATAACGCGACGGCCCCTCCGATTGTGTACAATCTGAACCCGACAGCTACCACCTATCCTGCCAACGCACCTGCGATTGGTTCTCTGCATCCCGGCGCGACTTATCCCGGCTCAGGCACAACTCTTGACCCGCGTGGCCTGGGCATTAGCCCGGTAATCGCAGCACTATTTAAAGAAATGCCGCCATCCAACCAGGGTAGCCAATGCACCGGTCTATCCCGCTGCGACGGCTTGAACGTCCTTGGCTTCCGCGGCACCGCGGCACTTCCTTGGAGCGATAACTTCGGCGTGGCTCGCCTCGACCACGACTTCAATTCCAAGTGGCACTTCAACTCAACTTACCGCTACTACAAAATGGAGCGCGCCACCAATAACCAGGTCGACATCGGCGGCGTTCTCCCCGGCGATAAATTCGGCGTTCCCGCGTCCACTGCCACCCGCCCGCAGGACCCTTGGTATTTCACTGCCGGCATGACCACCAACATCTCCAGCAATGTCACAAATGCTTTCCACTACAGCTACCTGCGCAACTTCTGGGCCCGTACTTCCGCCGCTCAGCCGCCCCAAGTTTCCGGCCTCGGCGGAGCCATTGAGCCCTTCGGTGAGAGCCGCACCAACGTGCTCTCGCCCTATAACCTCGATACGCAGGACGTCCGCACCCGCTTCTGGGACGGCAAAGACAACATGTTCCGTGATGACGTGAGCTGGCTCAAAGGCACTCACTTCATCCAATTTGGTGGCTTTTATCAGCACAACTGGAACTATCACGAGCGCACAGATAACGGCGGCGGAATTAACTATCAGACCCTTTACAGCTTGGGTAGCGGCTTCGGAACGAACGGCGTAAACATGGCGGGTTTTGTTCCTTCCACACTACCGGCTGATGGCTCGCAGGACTCAAACTGGTCTCGCGATTATGCCATCGTCCTTGGAATACCTGCTTTGACGCAAATCGCATATACCCGCACGGGTGCAAATCTCGCCCTCAATAAGGCCAATACCCCGGCCTTCGATCAGAGCACCATTCCCTTTTACAACCTCTATGCCAGCGACGCGTGGCGTCTCAAACCAACCCTGACCATAAGCTATGGTCTCGGCTGGACCTTGGAAATGCCCCCAGTTGAGAAAGACGGCAAACAGATTGTCCTCGTGAACTCTAGTAACGACGTAATTTCCGCCCTCGATTACCTTAATACGCGCAAGGCGGACGCGCTCAAGGGCGAAGTCTATAATCCGGAGATTGGCTTCTCCCTGGTTCACAATGCCGCCGGTCACCCGAAATATCCCTACAACCCGTTCTACAAATCCTTTAGCCCCCACATCGCCGTGGCCTGGAACCCTCATTTCGATTCCGGATTCATGAATACCCTGTTCGGCGAGAACAAAACCGTCATCCGCGGCGGTTACAGCATTCTCTACGGTCGTCTCAATGGAGTCGGTCTCGTCCTCGTTCCTCTTCTCGGTTACGGCTTGATTCAACCTGTTCGCTGTTTAGACCCCTTGGCCGACGGAAGTTGCGGCGGCGGCAACGGTACGCCAGCTACTGCGTTCCGCCTCGGGCCAACCACCGGCGGTTGGAACGGCTTGGTCGCGCCCCTACCCAACGGGACCCCCACGCTGCCTCAGCCAGTCTTCCCGGGTTTCAACAGCATCTCGGCCGCCGCCGGTGAAGTGCTCGATCCAAATTTCCGGCCCAGCATGAGCCAGCAATTTGATTTCACCATTCAGCGTCAACTCGATCGCCGGGTCTCCGTCGAATTCGGCTACATCGGCCGCAAAATCACTCACGAATTCCAACCCATTAACTTCAACACCGTGCCTTACATGTTGACCAAGGGTGGCCAGTCCTTCGCGAAGGCTTATGGCCAAATGGTTTGGCAATATTGCGGCGGGGCAAAGGGTCTTGCCGGCGGCGGTTGCGCCAACAATGCGGCTGCAGTGACGCCTCAACCATTCTTCGAGGCAACTCTGAATCCTTCATATTGCTCTGGCTTCGCGAGCTGTACTCAGGCGGTCGCGGTTAAAGAAGGAAGCACTAAAGTCACTCCACTTGATCCCGATGGCGGTTCTGGAAACATTCAGCTCAACCAGGTCTTCAGCATTTACGAAGATTTGGACGACGGCAACTTCAACTTCCCCCGCAGCATGCTGAACACGCCCATTGCTGGATCGTCCTTCGGCGCTCAGGTCAACACCGGCTACGGAACAAACGCCAGTGTGGGTTGGGGAAACTACAACGCGGGCTTCATCACCCTGCGGATGTCCAATTGGCATGGCTTCACCGCC
Source organism: uncultured Acidobacteriota bacterium (assembly GCA_963757885.1). Lineage (GTDB taxonomy): Bacteria > Acidobacteriota > Terriglobia > Acidiferrales > UBA7541 > Palsa-147. The sequence goes on from CAVWSS010000005.1 coordinate 127,797, forward strand.
CAGAGCAACTTCACCTACGGCAAAGCTCTCGGCACGGGCTCCGAAGTCCAGGCCACCAGCCAGTTCACTGTTCCGGATGCCTTCAATTTGCACTCCGCTTACGGCGTGCAGCCATGGGATCGCAAGTTCCTCTTCAATACTTACATCGTCTATGAGCCGCCGGTTTATAAGGGCCAGTCCGGCGTTGTGGGCCATGTTCTCGGTGGCTGGTCCTTCTCGCCCATTCTTACCGTGGGTAGCGGCTTGCCCCTTGAAGTTCAGCCGGCCGACGCCGCCTCCAACGAAATCTATGGCGGCGGCCAATCCTTCGGTGAGGGTGATGGTAACGACTTCGCGGCTCTCCAGAACGCGGTCAACATGTGCGGTCATACCTTCGGTAGCTCTCGTCATGACCATCCGGTTCCCAGCAAGCTCGGCCTCGGTTCGAACTTCTTCGGGCCAAGCTACTTCCAGGATCCGGACGCGGCCTACATGTGCTTCCGCAATCCGATCCTCGGCATCGACGGTTCGGATGGCGGCGGCGCCGGCATTCTGCGCGGCATGCCTTTCTGGAACGTTGATTTCAGCGTGAAGAAGCAGGTCCTCGTCACGGAGAGGATGAACGTCGAATTCACCAGCATCTTCTCGAACGTCTTCAACCACGATCAGCTTTCCGACCCCTACCTCATCCTTGGCGACACGGGTGACTGGGGAGCGGCGGGCGGTTTCAGCGCGGCGTACAACGGACTCTCAGCGCAGGTCAACAGTCCCCGCGCCATTGAGTTCGGCCTCCGCTTCAACTTCTAAACCCAACTCAACCAAAAACCAAAAAGGGGAGAGCCTTCCGGCCCTCCCCTTTTTTGTTGAGCTGTTGTCTTTCCGGGTGCCCCACTTCCTGGTTTTAGGAAGTGGGATCGAATGAAATTTAAAGCCTTTGACTTAGCTTTTAGAGATTCGCAATCTCCCTCAAACTCTCCCCCACATATTCCACATCCTCCTCACTCATCCCCGGATAAATCGGCACCGACAAACTCCTCCTCCACTCGCCCTCCGCCACCGGAAAATCCCCCGCCTTATACCCAAACTCCCTCTGATAATACCGATGCAAATTGAGCGGCTTGAAATGCACGCTGCACTCAATTCCCCTCTCGCGCATCCTCGCCATTACCTCATCCCGACCAATTCGCCAGCGCCCCTCCCTCATCCGCACAATATACAAATGCCACGCGCTCTCCCGATCCCCCCTGACCTCCGGTGTATCCCACATCTCGTATCCCGTCAGCATATCCGTATATCTCCGCGCTATCCTCCGCCGCGCCTCCGCCATCGCATCGCACTTCCGTAGCTGCACAATTCCCATCGCCGCATTCATATCGCTCAAGTTGTACTTGTATCCCGCCTCGTCCACCTCGTATATCCCGCCCGCATGCCCCTCCGCCGTGTCCTCTCTCTCTATCCCATGCAGCCGCATCTTCTTCATCCAACGCGCCGCGTGTGTATCCCGCGTCGTCACCATGCCGCCTTCACCCGTCGTCACCGGCTTCGTCGCATAAAAACTGAAACACGTAAACTCACTCACGCTGCCCACGCGCGCTCCCCGATACTCCGCGGGTAACGCATGCGCCGCGTCCTCAATCACCCGCAACCCTCGCCGCCGCGCTAACTCCCCCATCTCCTCCATATCGCACGGCTGCCCGCCCAAATGCACCGCCACAATCGCCTTCGTCCGCGCGCTCACCCTCCGCGCCGCATCCTCGACCGCCAAATTCATCGACCCGCGCTCCACATCCGCTAGCACAGGCCGCGCCCCTAAATACGTCACTGCCGCCGCCGTCGCCGTGAACGTCGTCGCCGGCACAATTACCTCATCTCCCGCACCCACCCCCGCCGCCTGCAGCGCCAGATGTAGCGCCGCCGTCCCCGACGCCACCCCCACCGCCTTCCCCGCCCCAACATATCGCGCAAACTCGCTCTCAAACTCCGCGCACTTCTCTCCCGTCGTCAGCCAACCGCTCCTGATTACCTCCGCCACCGCCCGCGCCTCTTCCTCTCCCACTGCCGGCTGATGAAACGGCACCCGCACAACCCCGCTCCTCTTCTCGCGCCCCTTCTCCCTCGCTCTTCTCGCCGCGGCTTCCCCAGAACCCATTCCGACCCCTCCGCCCGCATTAAAACAAAAAACCCCACACGCTTTCCAGCGTGTGGGGTCAAATCCGCCACTAATCTCGCTAAATCACTCCTACAAATTTACTTACCCGACTTAATATCCGGCCCCGCCGCCTCGATGCTTCCCTTTACCAGGTCTGTCTTGATTTCAAACTTCTGCCCCGGCTTCAGGTCGACATCCGTCTCAAACGCCTGGTAACCCGGCAGCGCGATCCTTATCTTGTGCTTGCCCGGGCTCACCAGCATCGCCCGCCCGACGCCGCCAAAATCATGCGCGTGTCCCGCGAACGTATTGTCTACGAAAACGGCCGCCCGGTCCGGGTCCACAATGATCTTCACCTGAGCGTTCGACGCGGCGTAGCGCACCCGCGGGTCGCGCTCCATCTTGATGTGCATGACCTGGACCTGCCCCGGTTCGACCACGACTTTCTGCACAAAATCCTGGTATCCGTTCTGCCTCACCGAAACTTCGTGCTCCCCAGGCAGCAACAGGATCTTCTTATCGCCCTTCAACTCATTCACGAACCCCACGTACTGACCATCAATCCATACACCCGAAGCCTTCTCCACCTTGCCGGCGCCTTCAAATCGCAACTCACCCATTACCTGATTGCCTGCCGGCGGTATCCCCTGCTGCGCCTGCGCAATCGCAGGCAATAACAGCAAGGCGAACGAGGCGAAAACCGTCAGGGGGACGAACCTTGTTAGTTTTCTCACGTCTTTGTTCACCTTTCGCTGGGCCGCGGAAAGTATGGCACAGCCGACCCACAGACTAACCACTAAAGACTCAACAACTTCTCATTAGTTTCGATGATCTACACAGCCCTTCGGTTACGCTTATTGCTTCTCCTTGCTCCTACCCGCGTAGTCGGCCGCTGCTACCGTCGCGTTGGATACCCAATTCCGTAGAGAAAATTCGATCTTCTCTCCAATAAACAAAAACCGAGCCCGGCAGCCATCCCCTGACTGCCGTGCCCGGCCCTTACACTTACACCCGCCTCTAAATTCTCCCCGAGCCCTTCTCAACCTCCGAAGGGACCCAAGCCCCAGCAGCCCAGGTCCCCCAGAGTCCGTGCCCGAGGACAAACGTCTTGGCTGCTACAACGACCGCAGGAAGTTCAGCAAATCCTGCTTCTGCTCTTCCCGCAACGAGTCGTAGAGGAAAACTACCCGGTTCGCTTCCGACCCTGGGCTGGCATGCGCCTGAATCGCCTGTGCCAGATCCGAAGTCCTACCGTCATGCAGGAAGAAAATCCGCTGCCCAACGCCCCACAGAGGCGCAGTGCGGAATTCATTCCCGGTCGCACCGCCCTGGCTAATTCCATCCGCCAGGCCGCGGCCCATGTTATGTACCAGGAAGTCCGAGTAAGCGTTCACTGTCGCGTTGAACTGCCCAGTGTACTCGCTGGTTGTCCCGGTTTGCAGTGAAGGGGTGTGGCACAGTGCGCATCCCACGCGGCTGAAAATTGCCTGCCCACGCTGCGTGCTTGGTGTCGCCGGCGCCGGAATCGGTGGGCCCGCCAGCCGCCCAAACATCGCAAAATTCACCGTGTCCGATGAATAATCCGAAGGTGGATAGCTTCCCGCTGTCGTCGCGCCAACATTCGTGCCGTCTTCCGACGTGCTGTTGAACACGCATCCAGGCGTGGTGTCTCGCTCGTTCGGGAATAGTTCGTTGGTCACGCCCTGTTCCACGTTGTAGGCCTCGCCCGCAAAGATCAGCAGCGACTTGTTCTGTGCCTTCCAGCCGAACCGTGTCACCGTCCCATCGTTTCCGCTGGTATTGGCCTTCCCAGAAATTCCCATCGCTCGCTTCTGCGGAGTCGGCGCCGTGCCCGCCAAAATGTTGGCGTCGCTGATCTCTTCCACCAGTCCGCCGCCGTACATCGGCGTCGGAATGCGGAAGATCGCGTTGCCCTGTGCTGCCGCCGTCGCAAAGTCAGGCTGGGTAATGCTGCATCCCTGTGCGTCCGACCGCCCCGAAATTACGAACAAATCGTGTACCCCGCCATCCGGCGTTCCGTCCGGGTTGCGTACAAAACGTACTTCCCGCGTCGGCCCGTTCGCCGTGATGAACGATGGCAGAATATTCTGCGCTCCGTCCAGCGTGGCCAGCGCTACCTGCCCGTTCTCCGCTGGGCTGGAACCACCGACCGTAGGCGCCGCGTGGCATCCCGCGCAACTGTTGCTGTTGAACCGCGGGCCCAATCCCTTGCCGTTCTCGCCTGCGATCGCCCCGCTCACCGAATCCACTTCCATGAACCGGGTCAGCGCGGCCTGGTAAAACTGCGAATACGTCGAAGTCAATCCGTCTCGCGCCTGCCCGGTTCCCGCCGGCCCCTGTCTAACTCCCGGATCGCGTGCTCCAAATTGACCCACCGCGACCGTTGCCACCGACATACAAAGCAAGCCCACACACGTCATCGCTAGTCTTAGTCTCATGAACCCTTCTAAAGTGTTCGCGCTCTAGCGTCAGCGCCCGGGGACTTTCGTGGGTACAAACACACGTGCAGCGATCACTCGTTCTTGTTGGTTTCTGTAGCGGGCTAGGACACCCGTCAGAAGAAAAGGCCGGGGGCCTGAGGAATTTCGGTACTAGAGGATTTCCCTATCCGAAATACGGTCTTCCCTTCAGGAGCGATAAGTTACTTCTTGCAACGCTATGCGACTACTGTCCCACCGTCCATATTTAGACCAGCGCGCCTACCTGTACCCACTTCCCACTCCTCTAGCCCCGTCCGTCGAACCCTTCACTCGCCTCGCACGCTCACGCCCTCGCGTCACTCTCCCAATCTGTTTTTGATTTCTGCGATTTTTCTGGGTGGCCCATGGCCGGTCTTGCCCGTGGGGATTTACCTCCAAAATCGGGGTCCACCAATACTTGGTGGGTCGCTGTTGCTTTAGAAGTTTCCGCGGGCGCCCCGCCTGCCGGTGTTGCAGGTGGGTCGAGCAATCACGACAGGATTGCATGTCAGGACAAAATCAGAGGAGCTGTTACTTCGGCTTACTTATCGCCAAATGAAAGTCAGCAATTTGGAAAAACACACATTTCGCCTTCGTCGCTGAAGAACAAACAATCGGGCTAATCAATCTCAAACTCCGCCGCCTCAATCTTTGACGACGACCCGCCCACTTCCTCAGCTTGCATTTCGATCTTGTATTTTCCGGGCTGCAAATCGTCAAACGGCACCCGCAGTCCAAGCGGGATCATCGGATCGCCCTTCACAATCAAATCCTTCGCATCCATCAATCCGGTCGACAACACCGTCTTGCCCTTGTCGTCGATCACTCGGTACGCAAATCGTAACGCCGGCGGATTTTCATCCTTCAATTTCGGATCGTAAATCTGCGCGTAACACACCACCTTATCCGCCTTCTTAAACTTATTGCTTCCCGACGGAATAACTTCAAAATCCTTCACCACCAGCGGTGCATGTCCTTCCAGCAAATCGGCATCGAGCCCCACGCCCATATCCGCCACGCGATGGACGTTCTCGCTCATTACCACTCCGCTGATCGTGATCTTCTTCCCGTCCCATCCTTCAATCTGTAGCTGCTTCTCATACTTCTCAAATCGCTGCCCGGTCCCAAACACAATGTCGAACCGGTACTTTCCCGGCGCAATCGTGAACTGGTTCTTATACTTCCATGGCTCCTCGCCAAATTTCTTCCATACATCCTTGTCCAGATCCATGGTGATTTCGTCGCTGAATCGCGCTGCAATCGTGTTGTCCGAGCGGTACGCAATTCCCAGAACATTCACATCCGAATGGTATTTGCCCTTTTCCTTGTTGAACTCAATCGATCCCGGCGGCAAATCCACCGCAAGATGCACTTGAGCAGTCTCCGGCGCCGAATAAACGAAAGGTGCCTCCATCGTTCCGCCCTGGCTCGGTGCTACCGAAGGCATCGTCTGCGCCTCCAGCGCTTTCTCGCTCGGTTTTCCGGCCAGCACGTCGCTCGGCTTCACATTGCAGTAGCCGCTTCGCGCTCGCACTTCCGTTCCTGGCCGGTCCACTTTGACTTTCAACGTATGGCAGCTTCCCGGCTTCTCATCCGCAGGCGGATAGCCGAGCAAATAATATTCGCTCTGCTCGTTGTTGATCTTGTTTAACCCAGACAGCAGATCGTTAGTGTTAAGGATCGGAAATCCGCCCGTCCCTGACGCCAGCTCGTACATCAGCTGCTGATTCGTGCTCGCCGTTGGTGGGAAGGAAGGTACAATCATATTTGGATTCGTATAGTAAGGATTCGCGTACGTCGGCTGCATAACCGGCGCACCACCGCCGCCCGTTCCGCCACTCTTCCCGCCGCCGTTCCCACTTCCGCTCCCACCTTTCCCGCCACTTCCGCCCGTGCCACCTCCACCCTTACCACCGCCTCCGCCTCCCGGCGCGCCACCACCACCGCCCGTGCCACCACCGCCACGTCCACCCCCACCGCCCGTACCTCCGCCGCCTCCACTACCGCCTCCGCCATGCTGCGGCAAAAACGCTGGAGGCTCAGGCCCGCCCGTCCATCGAAACGCCGCCGGACGCATGACGGACGTCGATGGATACACGGGATATGCGGGATACACGGCCGGGGGGAGCAGCATGCCGGTCGGGGCTACCAGGCCGCGGACATCCAGCGGATACACCGCGACGTTCGCCTTGTTGCAGGCATCAATCGTAGCGGTCAGCTCCGATTGATTTTCCGGGGTGGTCGGGAAGCCGCCCGTGAAAAGAACCAGCGTTTTCCGCCCGGGAATATTTCGCAAATCCTCCGCCAGCGAGCGAATCGCCAGCAACATGCTCCGCTGCCCAAAATACTGCTCCGACGATTGCGCCAGCGCCGCTCCCGGTATTACCGGCGCTCCACTCAGCGTCGTGGTGTTCGTATCCGCTCCGGCGTTCGGATGCACCGACGACCCCTTGGGCAAATTGATCGCGGCCTTCAACTTCGCGGCATCCCACGTGAAATTCTGCGTGATCGTCACCGACCCGCCAAATTCCACCACCGCCATAATGTGATCTTTGTCCGCCGACGCGTCCACAAATTGCAGCGCGGCCTTCCGCGCCTGCGCCTGATCCCCAAAGTCCATGGTCGAATCGTCCATGAACAAAATCGTGTAATGCCGGTGCGCGCTCTCCGGAGCCGCCGGGTCCGCGCCAAACAAGAAATTGCTCACGCTCTGCTGCTTGTTATCCTCAAAAACCTTGAAATCGCCAATTTTCAGGTCGTTAACGTAATTTCCCTTCTTGTCCGTCACCACCACATCCAAATTGACCAGGTTCGATTCCGTGCGCAGCACTCCTGACTGCGAGGCCTGATCCGGCGCCTGCGCCTGCCCATCCTTAGCTTGCGCGTCTTTCGCACCCTTCTGATCCGCTTGGGCACTCTGCCGCGCGCTACTTTGCTGCGCACTCCAGGCGAGCCCACGCCCGGCGAATCCGCCACTCGACCCATACATCGCCGTCAACGCAATCGCGCAACTCACCGCCGCCAGACCCACTACCATTCGCCGCATGAACATGGGAGGCATCTCCTCGCTGAGCGTTCCACAGCCAACCAGCACGAACCCGAACACAACCGCGAACCTGAGCGAACTCCGAACTAATAAGGAATCTCTACCGTCCCGTTTTCCGTGGTCAGCCGCGCCATTTCCGAATCCCGCGCCACCAACCGCACTACGTACTGCCCCGGCTTTACGTCGAAATCAGACTTCACCGTCAATCCGCGGTTCCCCAGCTTCGTCAGGGTCGCGTCCTTCAGTTTCATATCCAAAATCTTTTCCGAGCCCATGATGTAATTCCCGTTCCGGTCAAAAAGCGCGGCCACGATCGTCAAACTGTCGTCGTTTCGCCCGTTTTCCTTCTTGAACTGCATCCGGCTCACATCCAGGTGCGTCATCACCGCCAACTTCGCGTTCAGCGCATCCGTCTTGTAAAACTGCGTGTGCAGCTCCACCGGCAAATCGTGAACTTCATCCTGCGAAAATACCGCTTCCTCGATCTCCTGCTTGGCCACTTCCGTCGGGTCCGCACTCTTCTTTGCCGCAAAATATCCGCGCCGCGCCTGAATGTCGTATTTCGTTGTCCCTGAAATGGTCACCTTCAAAATATGAAACTTCCCGTCCGGCTTCATCTCCCCCGGCGAGAATCCCAGCAGGTACGAAGTCTCCGGCGATTGCATCAGCAACTTAAATCCCGCTTCCAGATCATTGTTGTTGTGAAAAAATCCCGCGCCCGTTCCATCTGCCAAATCCTGCAGCACATAACCCTGGTCTCGCTGCTGATTCAGCGCGTAACTGAATCGATTCCCCGCCACCACCGCCGATCCTGTGGTCGGCTGGCTAATGTCTCCCAAATCCGGCGTATAAAGTCCGCGTGCATCCAGCGAATTAATCAGCACATTTTCGTGATTCGCCTGGTCAATCACCTGCCAGACATCTTCCTGGTTGTCCGGAGTCATAAATCCCGGCGAAATCATGATTATGCTGCGCGTCCCGGGCATCGCCGACATCCGCCGCACTACTTCCTTCAACCGTTGCGTCGCGTACTGCGCCTGCGTATCTCCGGCCTGCAAAACTCGCGGCGCCACCGACTGCGCCAGCGCCGCCGCCTGCGCCAAATAGCGCTGATCATTCTGGAACGCGCATGCCAGCGCATCCTGCGTGGCCACATACAAAGCTTCCGAATTGTTCTGATTTACGATCTGGTCGGCTTCGTAATAGTTGACCGACGGGCATTCACCGGTCCCGTCCGGACTCACCGGGCTGATCCGCCGCTGCTGCATTTTGTCCATGGTGGCCTGCAACTTCGCCCGGTCGTCGGTGAAGTCGATCTGGTCCTGCCCCGACACCGTGTACACCGCGATCCGCTCATCCCCCGGCATCGATGAATTGATGAAATTCTCCGCCGCCTTTCGCGACCGGATCAAATCCTCCCAACTCGAATCAGAATCGTCGAAGAGCAGCGCCATAAACTGCGACGGCCTCTCCATCTCAGCCTTCGGCGGCTCCGGATTCACCATCTCGTCCATTTTCGCGCTGGCCGTTTTTTCCGCCGGCTCGGCCACCGGCTTTGACCTCGGCGTCTCCGAGGAAAAATGCGAAATCGACTGCGGCTTGTGGTTGTCAAACAGCCGAAAATCTTCCTTCTTCAAGCTCCCAACAATCTTTCCCTTCTCATCCCGCACTACCACGCGCACCAAGACTAAATTCACCGGCACTCGAAATGCCGTATCCGACTCATGCGTACTTACTTCTGAATTGGTGTCCCGCGCAGTTTGCGCCGGCTTCGCCGCATCTGCCTTCGATGTATCGGCCGCCTGCGGCGCCATGGGCGAAGCCGGAGCCTGACTCTGACTTTGCGCCTGTGCCTGAGCCTGTGCCTGGGTTTGACTCGGCGTTAACTGGCTTTGCGTCTGGGCAAACCCCAACCCCGCACCTACCGCGCACACACCCAGAATTACAAATGATAGGAAAACAGCAAAATGCGAACCTTTTACACGCATAGGTAAGGAAGGCGACCCACCCAGTAGGTCGGGAATCAAAGCAAACTCTACTCAGTATGTACTGCCCTGTCAACGCTGCTTCGGAGCCTCCCTCCGGCCCCGCCTTTGCAATTTTTTGACAATTTATCCGCTTTGGCGCGCCTTTGGCTGCGCGCTAGTGCGCGTCGCTATTGGAAGTGCTCTTAAGTTATGTGTTCGTTCACAAGTCGGTTCTGCAGCGGGATTCTGTGACAATCCCACCGATGATCCGACTTTACGCCGTCGGTTTATCCGGTATCGGCGCACTCGCCGCAAAATCCCTTTGAAATCTCGGCATATAACTCGTCCAACAACTCCTTCACCCTCTCCGCCTTCACCGATCTCAACACAAACCCCGCGTGATGAAACTTTTTCGTCCTCATCACAATCTCCGTCATCCGTATATCCCGACATGTCCGGATGCTCCTGCCGCGCCAATGACACAATCACCCCTCCATATTCTTTCCGCCGCGCCGGGCAAATGATACGCGCGCTCCTCCCCCGCCACCTCAATCCGCGCCCACTCCCGCCACAAATTCACGCCCGTCGCCGCCTCCACCAAATCCGATATGTACGCCCCGCCCACGCGCGCGGCAATTTCCACAAAATAAAATTTCCCGTCCTCGCGCGACCTCAAAAATTCCGCGTGGGTCACTCCGCGCACCAACCCCAGCGCCTCCATCAACTCCTTATTCAATTTCACCAGCGCCTTCGATTCCGCCGACGTTCGCGGCAGCGTCCGGGTCGTAAACACTCCCCCAAAATGCGCGACTTCAAACGGCGGCGTCCCATACGCATGCGCCTCCGCGAACACTACCTTCCGTTCCGACACAATCGAATCCACGTGGAACATGTCGCCGGTAATGAACCGCTCCAACAAATAATTAGACTGGTTATCCCCCAGCTTCTCGAGCAGGGGCCACAACTGATCCGCATGCTCAATCTTGGTCATTCCGATTCCCGACGCCTGCGACCTCGGCTTCAGCAGCCACGGTGCCTTCACCGTCTCCATGTATTTCCGGACCGCGTCGTGATTCAAAATATGCACAAACTCCGGCACCAGCACGCCCTGGCTCTTCGCCCGCCCGCGCATGGCCAGCTTGTCGCGGAAATAGCGCACCGTGGTCAGTCCCATCCCCGCCACGCGCATGTGCTCCCGCAACGCCGCCGCATTCTCCATGTCAAACTCATCCGAGCGCCACAATCCGGTCGATCGGTCGCGTCCGCGCCAGATAACTGACCGCTTTAATAATGTCTGCCGACTGAAATTTCCTCCGGCATGTAGAAAAACTCGCTGATCGCTTCCCGCGGCCAGTCCGCGTCCTTCAACTTTTCCACCGTCGCCAGCAGCACCGTGCAGCCCTCGTCCTTGCACGCCCGCATGAACTCCTGCCCCTTCTCATACGAGCTAATGCACAGCACGGTCAGCGGCTTTTTCTCCGTCTTTCTCTCTTTGTCAGCCATAAATTTTCACCGCTGCACAAACTTCCTCGCGCCGATTATAACCCCCGCCTCTAAGCCGGAAATAAATACCGCAAAAATGGCCCGACTCGCTGCGCCCAATTCGCCTCGTTGTGCTCGCCGCCTTCATAAATCTGAAAATTCAAATCCTCGCCTTCCCGCCATCCCTTCGTTCGCAAAATATCTCGAAATCTTTCCAATTGCGGCACAAAGCGCGGGCTCTCTTTCGTCCCGCCATCCAGCCAAATCCGCGGACGCGGCTCAATCCGCGCATCCTTCACAAAATTGTTCATCCACCCGCCGCCCCACCATATCGACGGCGACAGCGCCGCCAATTTCCCAAATATGTGCGGAAATCTCAGCCCCGCATACAACGTAATCAGCCCACCTAATGACGATCCGCCCAGCCCCGTGTTCTCCGGGCCCTCGAGCACGCGATACTGCTTCTCAATAAACGGCATCAATTCATCGAGTAGCATCCGCGTATACGACTCACCTTTCCCCCCGCCCAGCTTCGGCATCCGCGAAGGCGTGTATTCACGAATACGCGCCTTGCCCATATTCCACACGCCCACAATAATCAGCGGCTGAATCGCCCCCTGCCCGATCAATTCATCCGCCGTCTCGCCCATCCGCCAATGCACGCCGCCAAACGCCGTCGCCGGATCGAACAAATTCTGCCCGTCCTGCATGTACAGCACCGGGAACTGGCGCGTCCTCTGCTCGCTGTACCCCGCCGGCAAATACACGGCAAGCTCTCGCTTATTGCGCAGAAACCTCGATCGAAAATCTGTGTGGTGGCGTAGCTGGCTAGCGCTCAAATTTTCCAGCTCGCATCAGGTGAGAACTTCTGTTCGCCCCATTTTTCATCGCGCCAGAATACCAGAATCCTTCTCAAGCGCGACTCAACCCACGCCCCGATAATTAATTAGGCTGTCATGTCCCGCCAACTTCCTGATTGTGAATTACCAAAACTTATTCCATCATCCCCCTTAACTCTTATGCAAACCTCTACCTTCACTCTCTCGCTGGCCGTCTGCCTCGTCTCGTTCATCCCACTCCATTCTCAAACCCCAACTCACGCTCCTGAACAAACGACATTCACCGACAGCGACTCTGTGAAAGCCCCCGTAGCAGTCCCACCGGCCGTCGCCAACCTGATTCTGGAGGACCCGGCGTTACAGAAGCTGGCTTCTCTCCAAAAAGACAAAACTGCGGACGAACTGTTCGCAGGGCCCGAAATTCACCTCGGCCCCGCTAACGAAATACATCTTGTTGTCATCGGTGTTTGTCCAGTATGTGGGGGCGATAATGATTGGTTCTGGATTATTCGCTCGCCCTACAAAAGCCCGAAAACCATCGGCGGAGGAGGTGGCAGCGGCTTCGCTTTTCTTACAACGAAAACGCAGGGGTACCGTGATTTAGAAAGTGACTGGAGCTCCGCGGCGGGCTTCTGGAAAAAAGACGTCTACCGCTTCAAAGGTTCTGAATACAAACTCTGGCGACACTCCGAGGGCCAATATCCAAATCCTTGCCAATAGCCATGAACATCCCAGCCGTGGCTCTCGCCTCCATGCTCGTTCTCATCGCACGTGGGAACCCTAACTATCAAACCTCGACTCATCCGCACGAACAAACAGGATTCTATGACAGCTTCCCAATTGAAAAACCCGTTGCAATTCCTCCTGCTGTCTCAACCCTGATCCTTGAAACCGACGATGCCAAGTTCGTCAAGTCCTTCAACCTCGAACCCGAAGAACTCATGGAAGCTTCCGAGATTCATCTTGGCCCGAATAATGAGATCTACCTCTTCGTACGTGGCATCATTCCCCTGTCAGCCGCCGATCACGGTTGGGCCTGGATCATTCGCCATCCCTACAAAAATCCTGAAATTATCTTATTTGCCGACGGCAATGGCTTTCAGTTCCTCACAACAAAATCCCACGGCTACCGCGACATCGAGGCCAGCTCGGCTGTTGCATCGGGGTTCTGGGTGCGAGACACGTTTCGCTTCAGCAACGCTGAGTACAAGCTATGGAAGCACCGCGAAGGGCAGTTCCATGACCCGGCCTGCGGTCCGCGCAGCCTTCCCTAAGTCCGTCAGCAGGAGACCTGGCACCGGTCTCAGGCCCACATCCCCAAAATCTCAAACCCAATGTACGATGGAACTAGATGCCTTCCGAGATCACAACCGCGCCAACATCTGCCGCGCCCACCGCAGAAACCCAACCCGCATCATCCGCACCTCGCGCCCGCCCCACCGAGCCCGACGCCATCGTCGTCGGCTCCGGCATCAACGGCCTCGCCGCCGCCATTACCATCGCGCGCGCCGGCCGCTGCGTTCACGTCTACGAAGCCGAGGACACCCTCGGCGGCAGCGTCCGCTCCGCCGAACTCACCCTCGCCGGCTTCATTCACGACGTCTGCTCGGCCGTTTATCCTCTGTCCATCAGCTCTCCATTCTTCAAAGACCTCGAGCTCGATGACTACGGTCTCCAGTTCATCCAGCCCGAAGCCGCTCTCGCACACCCCTTCGACAACGGCACCGCCGCCGTCATCACGCATTCACTCGACGAAACCGCCGATCAATTTGGGGAAGACGGCCGTGCCTTCAAAAAGCTCTACACTCCGCTGGTTGAAAACTGGGAGAAAATCTCCGACGACATTCTTCGCCCGGTCCATTTCCCCAAGCATCCATTCGATCTCGCTCGCCTTGGCCTGAATGCCCTTTTTTCCGCGCGTCACGTCGCTTACAGCCATTTCAAAAACGACAAAGCCCGCGGAGTTTTTGCCGGAATGGCCGCGCACTCCATCATGCCGCTCGATTCCTGGGGCTCGGCCTCCTTCGGGCTCATTCTGTGGACTATGTGCCATTGCGGCGGCTGGCCGATCGCTGCTGGCGGCGCGCAGTCGGTCACCAACGCGCTGGTCGCTTACCTCAAATCACTGGGCGGCGAAGTTTTCACTGGCCGCCGCGTCAATAGCCTCGATGAACTTCCCAAATCTCGCGCGGTTCTTCTCGATCTCTCGCCGCGCCAATTCCTCAAACTTGGTGGCGATCGAGTCGCGGCTTCGGAGCGGCGCGCCCTCGAAAAATTTCAGTACGGGCCCGGCATCTTCAAAGTTGATTGGGCCCTCGACGCACCCATCCCTTGGAACGCGCCGTCTTGCGCGCTGGCCGCCACCGTCCATCTCGGTGGCACTCTCGAAGAAATTGCCGAATGCGAAAAAGCCGCCTGGCAAGGAATGATCTCGCCGCGTCCGTTCGTTATTCTTTGTCAGCCGACCCTCTTCGATCCGGGCCGCGCTCCTCAGGGAAAGCACATCGCCTGGGGCTACTGCCATGTCCCTTCCGGCAGCGGCTTTGACATGCTCGAGCGCATCGAAGTCCAAATCGAACGCTTCGCTTCAGGCTTCCAGAAACACATCCTGGCCCGTCGCGTCTGGTTCCCGGCCGACCTCGAAAAACACAACCCTAATCTCGTCGGCGGCGACCTTAGCGCCGGCGCGATGACTCTGAGCCAAACTTTCCTTCGTCCCACGCGCCGCCTCTACTCGACCTCCATTCCGCGCGTCTATCTCTGCTCCGCCTCCACCCCGCCCGGCCCGGGCGTCCACGGTATGTGTGGCCGCAGCGCCGCCGAGCGCGCCCTGCGCGAGTGCTTTTAGCTGCCGGGCGCCCCGCCTCTCGCTCAAAAACTCTGCAAACTTCTGCACAATAAGCCACCCACAATGCCCCTCCACACCGTCACCAAATCGCGCTAAGTCGCAGCCCTCCTATTACTGACCGAACCGGTAAGAATTCCCTGCACTAAAGATAACCTTAGGGTTAGCTAACGTCGCCGTCCCCTAAACTACGGATGTCACAGCAAATGTTTGTTTGTTCCAGGCATTCTTTTGTGTATCCTTCGGCGGGGGAAAAAATCTTCCTGCGTCGTTCTTACCTTCCAGCCGACGCGGGGTCCACTTCCACGCTTCCACCCGGGCGCCAGCGAGTGGCACCTACAGTGCACTAACCTCGTCTGAGCACCTGGCTGAAGCCTCGGTCGGCATTGGCTGCGTCCTAGGCCGCGCAAGCCGGCTGACTACATCCGCGAGGATCTCGCCCTCCACCTCGCTCTGTGTGTGTTGAGCTTTGCTCTTTGCATTGAGCGTTGCTCCATTTACTGAGCATCTTTTTTGAGCGTCGCGTACTGAGAATCGCGTAGTTGAGCATCAAGCGGTAAGCATCGCTGCTGGAAGCTTTTCGAAGCTCCTTATATGCATTTACCGGACTTATTGCGGCCCCCTGAGCTTCCCGACGACGCCAGCTCCGCTGTGCGCGCTATGCTCCGCGCGCTGCTGGTGATGGAGCGTTCCGGACTCTTCCTTCTTACTATCGGTTTCTTCGGCATCATTATCATGGCCACCGAAGCCCGCGGCCGCGTTCACGTCGCTCCCGCCGGACCTGAATTCGCTCTCGTGCCTGGCTCGATGGTCCGGGTCGAGCCCGCACAACTCAAAGGCCGCTACGTCTACCCTTACTCCGTCATCGCCGGGGGCGTTCAGAATCTCGACGAACTTCAAACCGCCATCTACACCGATCCCGTCGTAGGCCAGCACTATTCCGACTTCGATCTCAGCAGCGTCCGGTTCTATACGGTCGATCACGACGAGATGTATTACGTCTCTTACCGCACGCCCAAAGGCGTGTTTTGGACCAAGTCCAAAATGAAAGTCCACACCGGTGAGCATGTCTTCACCGACGGCAGCACTCTGGCGCGCGGCCGCTGCGGCAATCGCCTCTCGACCATCCCGCAACTTCCCATCTTGTCCGGACAGCCAACTCTCGCCGAAATGGAATTCCCCGGTGAGCTGATTCCTCCTGCCGCGCCCTACACCCCAGTTCTCGCGCACGTCGTCCACTCGCCGCCGACGCCGTTCATTTTCGTTCCGCCGATCATCTTTCCTCCAGGTACTCCCGGCACTCCAGTGGTCCCGCCGATCTTCTTCGCGGCCAATCCGCCCGCCGACGCAATTGTCATCTTTTTGTCAATTGTCACCTGGTTGCTAATCCGGCTCTTCCTGCGACGCCATTTCGCCTCCGCCTAGCATTTCTTCAGCTTTTCCCAAGTGTTTCCGCGATATTCGGGTCGCATTTCCGCGCTTTCCAAAACGTTTTTCACCACCTCGCGTCTACACATTCAGCGAAATTTCTTGACATTGATTTTGGGCGTTCGTATAAACGCCTCACTTCTCTTTTCGCAATTTTGGGGTGTGTTTTTTCGCGCGTGACATTTCGGAGGTTCACCATGCATAGCTCGAATCGGGCCCCGCTGGCCTCGCTCGCCTCTTTGCGTAAGCTCGCCTTCGCTCTAGTTCGAGGCTTGATCCTCGGGTCGCTCTTCTCCGTCGCACTGGGCACTCTTGGAACACTCCTCACTCTCACCGCCCTCGCTCCCGCTGCCCGCGCGCAATCCGTCACAGCGGAGCTCGACGGCACGGTCACCGATCCATCCGGCGCGGTCGTCGCCAAAGCTAACGTCACCTCCACCAATACCTCCAACGGCTTCTCCCGCACGGTGCAATCTGGCGACGACGGCCGCTTCATCCTCGCCGGCCTCCCTCCGGGAACTTACAAAGTCACCGTCGAACACGAAGGCTTCACCAAAGTTGAAAAGGACGTGACTCTCCAAATCGATCAGCACGGCTTCCTCGACTTCGCTCTCGCCGTCGGCGCCGCGCAATCTCAAGTCACCGTCACCGCCACCAGCGAAGTCACCGAGCCGACCCGCACTCAGGTCAGCACGGTGGTCACCCAAAATCAGATCAGCAACCTTCCGGTCAACGGCCGCGAATTTATCGACTTCGCTCTTCTCGCTCCGGGCGTGCAAATTGGCGACACCACTTCCGGCTCAACCGACGTGATCGTCGAGCCCGTCACCAAACTTTCCTTCGCCGGCCAGAACATTCACTTCAATTTCATCGCCGTTGATGGCGCTGATGACATTTCCACCGTCTCCGGGATTCAGCGCGGCACTCCCCCGCAGGATTCCGTCCAGGAATTTCGGGTCGTCAACACCGACTACACCACGGAATTTGGCCGCGCCGTCGGCGGCATCGTCAACATCATCACCAAATCCGGCACCAACGACTTCCACGGCTCCGCCTACGAATATTTCCAAAATAACGCCATGGATGCCGATAGCATCCTCGCCGCTCCGGGCCTCAATACCGTCCGCCAGAATCAATTCGGCATCTCTGCCGGCGGCCCGATCATTCGCGACAAGATGTTTTTCTTCGGCAATTACGAAGGCCAGCGCCGCGGCGAATCGCCCCACTACAACTCCGCCGTCCTCGATAACATCACCGCCATCAACAACGCCAAAATCGCGCTGGGCCTGCCGCCTGAAACCCTCGACGTCCTGCGCACTTCCAATATCGACAACGGATTTCTTCGCTGGGACGCCAACCTCGGCCAGCACAGCTACCTTTTCACGCGCTACTTCGTCACCGACGCGCGTCTCACCAATCAATCACCTCTAAATGACGGGTTCGATCTGCCTTCCTCCTTCAAGGACAATTTCTTTCGCGATCAATCTCTCGCCGCACAGCTCACCTCTACCTTTGGTAATAAGACCAACGAACTTCGCGGCCAATTCGCCCGCCGCTCCTTCGACTTTCCCACCGACTCAACGCAGCCCCACCTCGAAGTCTCCAATACCTTCGCCACCGGCGTGAACCGCGGCAATCCTGACTTTTACCGCGAACAGCGCGCCGAAATCGACGACACCTTCACGTGGAACCTCGGCAAGCACACTATCAGCTTCGGCGGCGATTTCAATTTCGTTCGTTCTCAGGAAACTTTCCCGCTCTTTTATCCCTTCGAAGCCGACTTCGCCAATCTCGGCGCGTTCCTTGGCAATGACGGCGTGGTTACCGGCTGCCCTACCGCGCCGGTTTGCCCGCATCCCTTCGTCATCTTCTTCGAACGCTTCAATAAGGCCGACAATTTCAGAGAGCCGAGTATTGACACGTCCGTCTACCAAGGCCGTCGCATTCCGGCCGCAGTCGATAAACAGGCCACTGGGCTCATCGATCACACTTACGAAGGTTTCTTCGTCCAGGAAAAATTCCGCGCGACCCAAAAACTCAACATCAACGCCGGCCTGCGCTACGACTTCGAAACTTGGCCCTCTGATCTGCTTCACACGTACTTCGGCAGCGTCGATCCGCGCCTCGGCATCGCCTACAACCTCGGCACCAAAGAACATTTCGTCATTCGCGCCGGCGCCGGACTCTTCCACGGTACGATTCCTTCGCCGCTCCTCGGCTGCCAGATTCCTTCCTGTGGCGGCCAAGCGCCTTACCCGGGCACTCACGAAGACGCCGCCAATTCCAACACCGAGCTTTTCGCCTTCGCTTCCGCGCCAGCAATTACCAACGTCGGTGTCGAGAGCCTGCTTCTCAACGGCACTTATCCCGATGCGGTTCCGTTCCCGAATGTCTGCTTCCCCGGCGAAACCACCCTCTCGCAATGCGGCTTCTTCGGCACGGCTACCATCGCCCGCTTCGACGAACTCCACAAAAATCCATATGGCGCTCAGGTTTCACTCAGCGTCGAATTTGAGCCCGCTCCCAACACTGCCGTGGATATCAGCTACCAGCACATTCGCGGCGTTCACCTAGGCAGCTTCTACAACGTCAATCAACCCGACCCATCCGGTCAGTTCTTGGTTCACGACACTGGCGGCGGTACCGGTTGCAAGGATGTCTACTTCGCCTTCGCTCCCGGCGATCCGAATGCTGGGAAATGCGCGCCCATCCCGGCGGAGATTCCTGCCGGTGCGGTCAATCCCGGCGTTCGCAATCCCAATTACGCTGTCTTCTTCGAAGCTACTTCGCGGTGGGATTCTCAATTCGACGGCATGTTCATCACGGTCAATCGCCGCGTTGGTCATCACATTGGCTTCGGACTCAGCTACACTTTCGCGAAATCCATCGACGACGGTCCCAATCCTTCCTTCGTGCTTATCCCGCAGGACAGCGACAATCTTCGCGAAGAGCGCGCTCTTTCCGCCGACGATGTGCGCCACCGCTTTGTTGGCAATCTCACTCTCACCGCGCCTAAAACCGGCATGGTTCTCGCCCGCGATTGGGAATTTTCGACCGTGGTAACTCTTCAATCGCCGCAGCACTTCACCAAATTCGCTGGCTTTGACGCCAATGGCGACGTCTTTGGCAATAACGATCGCGTCGGCATCGAAGGCCGCAACACCTTCGAAGGCGATAGCTTGCAAACAGTCGACGTTCGCCTCTCGCGCATTTTCCCGCTTAATGAGCGCATGAATCTTCAGCTCATGGCCGAAGCCTTCAACCTGATGAACACGGTGAACGTGCGCTTCTTCAACACCACCTACGGCGCAGCTGACTTCTGCCCCGAAGGCGGACCCAACGCGGGCTGCACCAGCAATTCATTTATCGGCGGCTCGCCCAACCCGCTTTACGGGACGCCGCGCGCCGTTTTCAACCCGCGCCAACTCCAACTCGCGGTGCGCTTCAACTTTTAGGGCGGTTATGCTGTTGGTTTCTCTGGTGCCCCACATGGGCGCTTTCCATGTGGGGACTTTTCATTCGATCTTGGTGCCGCTTCGGGTTTTGGGTTTGATTTTCGAGCCTCCCTCGTCGCATCATTCCCTCGCACATGTCCATCACTGCCGGAGAATTCCGTAAAGCCCTCGGCCAATTCCCCACCGGCGTCACTATTGTCACCGTGATGCGCGAACCCGGCCACGCCTTTGGCCCCGGCGTCCACGGAATGACCGCCAATTCCTTCGCCTCCGTGTCGCTCGAACCACTTCAAATTCTGGTCTGCGTCGACACTCGCGCCAAAACTCACGCCCTCGTCCAGGAACAAAAACTCTTCGGCATAAATTTTCTTGCCCACGACCACGAATCGTGGGCCCGCTACTTCGCCAAGCCCGAGCAGCCTCCTTCGGAACTCGAACGCCTCGGCATCAAATTCAGCGCCTCCGAACGCGGAACCCCACTTCTCGAAGCCGCCCTGGTCCAACTCGATTGCGAACTCGTGTCCGCGCATTCCGCCGGCGATCACTCGATTTTCGTCGGGCAGGTTCACCAAATTGTCGCCCGCGACGGCTCTCCGCTCCTCTTCCACGCCGGCTCCTTCAAGCGCTTCTCGTCTTAAGGTTGTCACCGCTCATTCACAATGGCCGGCCTCAAAACCTGATATGATTTCCCGCCTAACTCACATCTCGAAAGGACCCCCTCATGTCTCACCACTACTCAGGACCTAATTTCGGCTTTCCGCATGGCGACGCGCGCCTGGACTTCACCGATATTTACGAATTTCCCAAGCCGGGTGATTCCAGCAAATCCATCCTGATCGTCGACGTCCATCCATCCGCCAGCGCCGTGCCGCCCGGACCCACCACTAGCGAACCCTTCGCCACGCAGGCGCTCTACGAAATCAAAATTGACACCAACGGCGACGCAATTGCCGAAGTTGCCTTTCGAATTAGGTTCTCGCCTGCCGCGAACGGCGGACAAACTGCCACGCTTCGGCGGGTCGAGGGCCCGCAAGCCGCGGGCACTGGAGAAGAAGGCGAAATCATCGTAGAAAACGCGCCCGTCTCTACCGGCGACGAAGCACACATAACCAATGCCGGCCCGTATCGATTCTTCGCCGGGTGGCGCAGCGATCCTTTCTTTTTCGATGTTGGCGGCGCGCTAAACAATCTCAACTTCACCGGTGAGGATTTCTTCGCCGACAAAAACATCGCCAGCATCGCCATCGAATTGCCCAATTCCGCTCTGGGCGCGCAAAAGGTCGGCCTCTGGGTCCGCACCCTCGATGGCTCGACCGGCAAGTTGGTCCAGGCCGATCGCGGCGCCCGCTCCTCGCAAACTCCGTTCCTAGCCGGTGAGGAAAATGCCGCCTATCTCGCCGCCATGCCCGATGGCGACGCTCGCTTCATTGGTACTTTCGCGCATGCGCTTGAGCACGCCGGCGGCTACACTCCCGAAGACGCCAAGCACGCGGCTTCTGCTATGCTGCCCGACCTCGTCCACTACGACCCCAGCTTGCCCGTTTCCTATCCAAAGAATGGGCGCGCGCTCACCGACGACGTCGCAGACTACTTTGTTGGCGTTCTCAGCAACGGCAAAGTCACTACTGATAAAGTGGGCCCGCATAAGGACCTGCTCGCCGAGTTTCCTTACGTCGGCCGCCCCCATGCTGCCGCCCGCTCCACCTCCGCGTCATAGCGCAGATATTTAGCGTTCACCCCAAACCCGCCTCTTGCGCGCCGGCTTTAGTCCGGCGCGCTGACTGCGCTGACTGCGCTGACTGCGCAGACTATAGGGGCTGGTGAGGGATCTGCTTTTGTCTCCGCTTTTCACTCCGACCCTTTTCGGGTTAATCTTCGCTTCCGTAATTTCGCTCTAGAGGACCAACTCCATGCGCTTTGGCATCTACACAGAAATCCAAACTCCTCCCGGAAAATCCTTCTACCAAAACATCTGGGAAACCATGGACCAGATCGAACACGCCGAAACCATGGGCTTCGACGTCTACTCCACTATCGACCATCACTTCTTTCAGAAATTCTCCATCTCCGCCAATCCTCTCGCCATGTTTGCCGCCGCCGCGCAGCGCACCAAGAAAATCCGATTCCGCACCGCGCTTCACACCCTGCCGCTTTCCAACCCCATGCGTCTCGCCGGCGAAATCGCCGAAACTGACATTCTCACCAACGGGCGCCTCGAGTGCGGTCTGGGCCGCGGCCACGGCTGGCTCTACGGCCCCTCATCCATGCCACTCGAAGAATCGCGGCCGCGCTACGACGAAGGCATCGAAATTCTCATCAAAGCTTGGACCGAAGACAAATTCTCCTTCTCCGGCCAATACTACAAAGTGAAAGACGTCTCCGTCGTTCCCAAGCCTCTCCAAAAACCCTACCCGCCGCTCTACACCGGCGGCACCTCCGACATCACTTACCAAATGGCCGGCGAGCGCGGCTGGGGCATCTTCGTGCCGCCGCTCCTGCCGTGGAAAGTTCTCGAGCCGCCCCTCAACATCTACAAAAAAGCCTGCGCCGAAAATGGCCACCAACCCAACATTGTTTACATCCGCCCGGTCTACATCGGCGACGATCCGGTCCAGGTCCGCAAAGAAGTCGAACAAGCTCTCTACAATTTCCTCGCCTTCAACGCTTCTCCTATCGAATCTCTACAGGAAGAAAGCAAAAAGGCTGAGCTTCGCGCCAAGGGCTACGGTTTCTACGCTAGCGGCGCCCTCGAATCCCTCACCAAACTTACGTATGACGAAATTGTCGATCAGGAAATCGCGTTTATCGGTAAGCCCGAAAAGGTTCTGGCGCAGGTTCGTGCCCTGGAAAGCAAAGGCGGCATCACCGAGCTCGCCATCGTCTCCAACTTCGGCGGCCTCGAACACTGGAAAACCATCAAGACTCAGGAACTCTTCTCCCGCCACGTTATCCAGCCCCTTCGCAAAGGCGAGGCCCACTGAGGCCACCTATGTCCTCGCTCAACGAAACTCTATCCACAGCGAATACCCTGATCTCCAATTTCGCTCCGCTGTCTTCACGTCGGCTCCTGACCGCCGGCGGCATCCTGCTTATCCTCGTCGGCATGCTCTTCGGCGATATCTTCGCCGTTTTCGTCCTCCACCAAAACGCCTCGCGCATCAACGACAATCTCGTGGCCGCCGCTCTCGCTGTGGAGTCCCATACTCCCGCCGCCATTCCTTACTCCTTTCAAAATATCGGCGGCTTCCTCGAAAATCGCGGCACCAAAGTCGACACTCACGTCCACATGATCGACTTCGGCTATCTCGCTCTCCTCCTCGCGCTCTTTCAACCCTGGGTTGCCTTCTCTGAACGCGTCCGCAAACGCCTCACCTGGATTTTCCTCATCGGCGGAGGCGCTCTCCCCCTCGGCGTTTTCCTTATTCACTATGTCGGCTTGGCCTACTCGCCTCTCGCCGCTATTGGCTGGGCCTCCATCGCCGCCGACACCGGCGGCCTCCTCGTCCTTCTCGTCACCGCTATCGAACTTCTCGGCCTCGCTCGCGGCTTGCGCGCTTCGCGCGCCTCTGCTTCCTCCACCGCCCCGCCTCAACCCGATACCCTCCTCACCGATCGCTCCTGGGCCACTCAGCAACTCCTCACCTGGGGCACCATTCTCGTTCTCGCCGGCTTTCTGCACGGCGCCTACTACGCCGCCTTCCATCTTTTTGACGACGAGCACCGCGACGTCACCATCCTCACTCGCATGACCCAACCTACCGAATTTTCCACGCCCGCCGATGCCGCGGGTGCCAACACTTCCACGAACTCCACCGCCTCCGCTGGGGCCACCGTGCTTGCGGTCCCTGCCTCCCACGTCAGTCTTCTTGGGCCATCCGCCGTCGCGGCCTCTCGCGCCGCCGTGGCCGACTACGCCATGCTCCAGGGCGAAAAGGCCGTCAACATCGCCACCCACTCCCACGCGGTCGAATTCGGCATGCTCGCCATCCTGATGGCCTTCTTCCAGCCGCTCCTCTTCCTATCCGAACGCTGGAAGCGCATTTGGGTGATCACCCTGATCGCGGGCTCGTTCGTTCTTCCCATCTTTGTCTTCCTCGAACTCCACTACGGCCTTCTCGCCGGCGGCATCGCCGACATTGGTGGCCTCCTCGTCATCATTGCCCTCATCGGCATGCTGGTCGGTATCGTTGGCGGCGAGGCCCGTCTCGACGCCGCTGTCGAAATCCGCGTCGCTTCGCCTCCACCCGTAGCAAATCCGTCCATGATCATTGACCTGCCACCGGTGCCGCGTCTCACCCGTGCCGGGCGCACCTTGATCACCGCCGGCCTCGCCCTCGCCATCGCCGGCATGACCTACGGCGTCTATTACGCCGTCTTCGTCGAACATCAAACTCTCGACGCAATCGGCTCATCGCTTGCCGGCGCTTTCGTCCAGGCGGCTGAGGGCAACGCCGCCGCTTCACGCTCCGCGATGCTTTCCTACGCTGCCGCCAACTACGACTACATCCGCCAAGTCGACTTCCACGGCCATCTCATCGGGCTCGGCATGCTCCTCCTTGCCCTCGGCCTTGCTCTCCGCCGCAGCCGCTTCGCCGAATCGCTCCAACGTTCGGTCGCGGCCACCTTCATCGCCGGCTCAATTATTTTTCCTCTCTCCGTCCTCCTCGAAACCGCCTCCCACTCCTCACTCCCTCGCATCCTCGCTGTCCTCGGGTCCGCCCTCGTCATCGCTTCCCTCGCCGCCCTCGCCCTCTCCTTCCGCCCCGCCCACACCCCTCCGTCCCTCTCCTAACCGCACTTTCAATTTTTCTTGGATGCCCCATAGGCCGATTTTGCCCGTGGGGGGTTACACGCAAATTCGGGATTCTCAACTAAGTAGGCTGTTCTGTTCTATCTACTTGGGCTTTTTCTTGAATTCTTCCTTGCGCAGCTCGTACACAACATTCTCTCTGCCCTTCGCGTCCTTCTTCGTCCCCACCTTCACTACGCCAAACTTCTCGATCGCCTTCTGCGACCTCAAATTCCGCACGCCCACCACAAAAATGATCCGATCCACAAATCGAAACGCATGCTCGATCATCAACCGCTTCATTTCTCCGTTGTAATCGCCACCCCAATACTTCCGCGCCAAAAATGTCCACCCAATCTCTACTTCACTCTTCTCCGCGTCGTAACCGTGATATCGCGAGGACCCAATCACGCTTCCATCTTTCGCGTCCAGCGCCACAAACGCCCCGCCGCTCTCCATCCCACCGCGAAAATACCCCTCAAACACGTCCCTCTTGTAACGGTCGCTATCTGGATGCTGCTCCCAAATCAACGGATCCGCCGCCACCGCGTACAGCATCTCAAAATCCTCCACGTGCATCGGCCTCAACTCAATCAACTTCCCCTCCAATGTCGGCTGCAACTCAAATCTCATGGATCGCTCCCCTCGCTTCCCTTTCACTCACGCCCACATGCTCTTCGCTTCTCAGTCGGTCTTCCACAGCCATTTTGACTCTGTGGCTCATCGCGCCTTGCGCTGCCTCTCAAACAATCTCTTGCACTTCCGATACGTCTCCTCCGAATCAAAATCCATCCAAATTGCCTCCGTCCTCACCGGCAAAAATAAAATCCGCAGCGGATCCCGATACGCAATCTCCCGCGCACTTCGAGCGCCTTCGAACTCGCGCCTCAGCGCCCCCGCACAGAGAATCGGATGTCCTACTTTTCCTCGATACCTCGGCATGGCAATTTTCTTCGCCGGCGCGCGCGTCCCCCGCGCTGCAAACGCCGCCACTAGCCGACTTACCAATTGCCTCGTAATCAACGGCTGATCCACCGGATAAATCATGAACGCCGCCCGCCGGGGCACATAACGCAGCCCTGCTAGCAGCGAACTTAATTGCCCCTGCCTCCATCCGCGATTCACCACCACCCGCAACCCACGCGGCACCACCGGCAACACCTTCCGCGCTTCGCTTCCCAGCACCACAATCGGAGGTGCGAGGCCGTCGCAATTCTCCACCGCAATCTCTACCGCGCTTTTTCCACCAAATTCCGCCACCGCCTTCGGAAATTTCAACTTCCCCGAAGGCCCTGCCGCCAAAATGATGGGAAAAATTCGCGTTCGCGCCATTAACAGTGAGCCTGTGGGCCACCGAGTATAGACCAACTCCGCGCGGCGTCGAATGCGTTGCGTCCGCGCAAAATGCCCTCGAAAACTCGTGCAGTTGAACGCAGCTCTCGCGGTAAACTAACCGAACAGGATACGAACAAGAGTTCCTAGGCCCTGCCCTTAAATAATGACCACGCCCTCGCAAACTGCCAAATCGCCCGAAACACAGCCAATCCAGCAGTCTCAGCAGCCGCAGCTCTATCTCATCGACTCTCACGCGCACCTTGAATATCCGCAGTTCGACGAGGACCGGGAGGATATGCTCGAGCGCGCTCGCGATGCCGGCGTGCGCACCATCCTCGCCATCGGCGGCGCAGCGGGTCCCGATCATCTCGCTTCCGCAATTCCCTACGCCGAAGCCCACGACTGGATCTACGCCAGCAGCGGCATTCACCCGCACGAAGCCGCCCTGGCCAACGATTCCCACTTCGCCAAGCTCGCCGAAATTTTCGAGCATCCCCGCATCATTGCGTGCGGCGAAATCGGCCTCGACTATCACTATCCAAACACCGACCGCAACGCCCAGCAAAAAGTCTTTCGCCGCCAAATGGCCATGGCCGCCTCCGCTCAGCTTCCAGTTGTAATTCACTGTCGCGACGCCTGGTCCGATTGCCTCGAAATGCTGCAATCCGATTGGCAGCCGCCTCAAGCTGGCGGCATTTTCCATTGCTTCACCGGCTCACTCGACGAAGCCAAGAAAGGCATCGATTTGGGCTTCTACATCTCCTTCGCCGCGAACATCACTTACACCAAATCGCAAAATCTGCGCGACATTGCCGCCGCTCTTCCTCTCGATCGCATGCTCATTGAGACCGACTCGCCCTACCTCCCGCCACAGGATAAGCGCGGCAAACGAAACGAGCCGGCGTATGTCGCGGAAGTAGCGCGCACGATTGCGAGTGTGAGAGACTTGGACCCGACTGTGGTGGCCTCGCAAACAGCCGCCAACTTTAAAAACTTGTTCAAACTGGATCAAAATTGAGTTCGCCTGCCGCGAAACCCAGCAGGAACTCCATTTCCATGCTCCGCGCCATGGAGATTTTCGATTTGGTCCGCGAGGATCTCGGTCTGGTCGAAAAGGAAATCGTCGCCCAATGCTCCCAGGCGATCCAGCCCATTGTCGAAATTTCCACGCATCTTCACGGTGGCGGCGGTAAACGCCTCCGCCCCGCGCTTCTTCTTCTCGCGGCCGGAGCTGCCGGCTATCGCGGCCCCGCTGCGATCCGACTCGGCGCGATCGTTGAACTAATTCACTCTGCCACTTTGATTCACGATGACGTCATCGACGAAGCCACCACCCGTCGCGGGCGCCCCTCTGCCAACGTCCGCTGGGGCAATCACATGTCCGTCCTCGCCGGTGACTGGCTCTACATGCAATCGTTCCAGATGGCTCTTGGCGAGCGCTCCTTCGAAATTCTCGATATTCTCATCAACCTCACTCAGAACATGGTCGAGGGTGAATTGATGCAGCTCTCGCATCTTGGCCGCATCGACGTCACCGAAGCCGAATCCTCCGAACTCGCCTATCGCAAAACCGCGTGCCTGTTTTCGGGCTGCGCACGCCTCGGTGCTGTCCTCGGGCGCCTCGACAAATCCGCAGAAGAATCGCTTGCCGATTACGGCCGCTACGCGGGCCTCGCTTTCCAGCTGGTCGACGATGTTCTCGATTTCACTAGCTCGTCTGAAACCCTGGGCAAGCCGGTGCTCTCCGATTTGAAAGAGGGCAAGGTCACTCTGCCTTTGATCTACGCGATGCAAATCGGCACAGGCGGCTCATCCGCCCATGGCCCGGACGGTCACGCCACTGCGCATCGACTGGTCGCCACCGTTCTCGAAGAGCGCGGCTTCTCTAGCGTGCGACCCGAAGCGATCACGCACCTCGTTCATGATTCAGGCGCTCTTGATCGCGTCCGCGTTCTGGCACACGATTACGTCCGCCGGTCCAAAGCTTGCCTTGCCTCCTGGCCCGACTCGCCGTATCTCCGCGCGCTGCTTGCCGTCCCCGAATTCATCCTCGAACGCGAGAACTAGGGCTTGGCCAAGCTTTCCTATCCGCTCGTTTACCACCCTCTCTACGACTTGAATCTCGGCGCGCACGTCTTCCCTTCTCAGAAATTCCGGCTGATCCACGATGCGCTCATCGCCGGAGGCCTGGCAGATCCCGCCGACTTTTTAACACCCCAGCCCGCCTCCGATGAAGAAGTGCTTCGCGTTCACACTTCTGAATACGTCCATAAACTAAAATCCGGCACGCTCAACTACCTCGAAAAATTGCGCATGGAAATTCCCTATTCGCCGGAACTCGTCGAAGCGGTCTGGCTCGCTGCCGGTGGATCGACTCTCGCGGCTCGCAAAGCTCTTGCCGCGGGCTGCGCCGCAAATATCGGCGGCGGCTTCCATCACGCCTATCCCGATCACGGCGAAGGCTTCTGCGTCCTTCACGACGTGGCCATCGCTATCCGCACCTTGCAAGCCGCCAATGAAATTTCCCGCGCTATGGTGATCGATGCCGACGTGCACCAGGGCAACGGCACTGCGGCCATCTTCGCTAACGACCCAACCGTCTTCACTTTCTCGATTCATCAGGAAAATAATTACCCCATCCCGAAGCCGCCGTCTTCCATGGACATCAATCTGGAAGATGGCGTGGAAGACGATGAGTATTTGCAATTGCTGGAAAGAGGCGTGACCGAAGCTCTGCAGGTTTTCAAGCCCGATTTGATTTTCTACATTGGCGGCGCCGATCCTTACGAGCAGGATCAGCTCGGCGGCCTGCGCCTAACCATGGGCGGTCTGCAAAAACGCGACGCGCTCGTCTTTAAACACGCCCGCGACCGCAAAATTCCCTTCGCCATCGCTCTTGCCGGCGGCTACGCGCGCCGCGTCGACGACACCGTGCGCATCCACGTCAACACCTTCCTCGCGGCCGAATCTTCCGCCTCAAATCGGGCGAACGCTTAACCACAAACCGGTCAAACCAGCTCAAATCACGCACGTCGCCGTGCACTTGTCGTGCGTTCGCAAGGACGGTTTTGTGTTGGATTGCCTTACAAGGACGCGCGCCCACGAGGACGCGGTTAGTGTCTAGAGACTTTCTCAATCGCCGCGGTAAGCCGCTCCACAAAATCCTCGGACTGATAACCATTCGCGCGGTAATCGATTTTCCCGCTGCGATCCACAATAATTATTGTCGGCAGCGTCAGTACTCGCAAAAATTCATCCAGCCCATCTGCAAACACCACTGGCACAGTCCATCCGCGCGCGCTTACAAACGGCTTTACCACTGCCTCATTCGTATCCGTATCGACCGCAAAAAACACCACGTCGTTTCGGCCCTCATATTCGTTCGCGACCTTCGCAAACAGCGGCTCCACCTCACCGCATGGCTCGCACCAGGTCGCCCAAAAACTTAATACCACCGTCTTGCCGCGCTGCAGCGACATGATCGTTTGCTTTCCTTCCAAATCCCGCAGCGTAAATCCAAAAACATCGCGCGCATCGCGATTGCGCGGTAGCACCTTTCCCGCTGCTGGAAACGTTTCCGTGCGATCAAATTCCGCTAGAATCGCATCGGAAAGCCCGGCGTCGGTCCCGTGCAATTGCCGCCACACATTTCCCAAGTTTTCGCGGATCGCCGTGCGATCCACAGTTCCTGCCGGGCTCTCCTCCGGCAGCACAAACGCGGTCAAATAGTGCCGGATTGCCTCCGGCAGATCGCGCTGCATTTCCGCAATCGCGGCCAAATGCTCTTCGGCCATCGAGCTGTGAATAATCTTGTTGCTCGCGTTGAAGTCCTTCGTCGCATCGGCATAAAGTCTCTGTCGTTCTTCAATCCGCCCGCGAGTCGCGTAGAGCACTACGCGTAATTTATCCTGCGTAGCCTGCCAGCCCGCATTTTCTGCCGCAGCGCCAGCAGCGCCCTCCGCCGCTCCGCCTCCTGGATCGCCAGGATTTGGATCCGACGGCGTTTTCTCAACTCGGTCCGTTTTCTCCACGCGATCAATGACCCGCGACAAATATCCGCTGGCGCGCGTCAGCCCGTGCTCGTCATTCCCCTCTTCCAGCAGGTGGACCGCGACCAGCATCATGTCCGAATCGTCCGGATGCAGCGCGATCAACTTCTCCGCGCTCTCCAGCGCGCACGCGTCGTCTCTCAATTGCTGGCAGCCTTCCACCAGCGCCCGATACACGGCCGCGTTGCGAGGCCCTTCCGGAAAGCGCATCAGGTACGCTTGCAGTTTCCTCACTAGCGCCACCTGATCGTTGCCCGCCTCGCGCACCGCTTGCGCCAATGCCGCGTCCGCCTGTTCGGCGCTTTTCGCGTTCGTGCTCGCTTGCGATTTGTCAGACTGAAAATGGGTCTTCGAATGCGACGTCGTTTGTGGATATGCAAACGCACCCTGCGAGGCGAAGAGAGTCAGACACACGACGACGCAGAAGTTAACGCAGGTGATAAAAGCAACAGAAAATGATCGATCGAAGCGGTGAAACAAGGAAGAAGAGTCCTGAACATCGCGCGTCGAGACGCCGCGCCTCACCAGTCGCTCATGCGTTGCGCAACGCTTCATTGAGCGATCCCTGCCGGTAGCCGCGCGGGTCAATCGAAACTTCGGCGAATCCGCATCCACTCACGCGCGACGCAATGTCCCGCGCCATGGCGGGGTCCAGCGCGCGGTCCAAGTCCTCACGTGCGATCTCGACTCGCGCATCCATTCCGCTCG
This sequence comes from uncultured Acidobacteriota bacterium, assembly GCA_963757885.1. Taxonomy (GTDB): domain Bacteria; phylum Acidobacteriota; class Terriglobia; order Acidiferrales; family UBA7541; genus Palsa-147. The sequence goes on from CAVWSS010000005.1 coordinate 158,348, forward strand.
AACCCTGTGCGCGCACTCGCAACTGCTTGAATCCCATCTCGCGCAGCCCGCGCTCCGCCTTTTCAATCCGACGCAGCAGTTCCACGGTCACCGCCGTTCCATACGGCACGCGCGACGACAAACATGCCGACGCCGGCCGGTCCCACGTCTCCAGCCCCGCGCGCTTCGATAGCCAGCGAATTTCCGCCTTGTTTAGCTTCGCATCCAGCAAGGGCGCCAGAATTTCATGCTCCTTCGCCGCGCGATGCCCAGGGCGAAAGTCGTGCGTATCGTCCAAATTAATTCCGTAAGCGATCGCTGCCCAATCACTTGCGGTAGCGCGTCGCCGCGCAAGCTCATTCATCCGCGCGAAAAGCTCGTCCTTACAGTGATAGCAGCGGTCCGGATGGTTCGCGATGTATAGCGGATTCTCAGCCTCGCCCGTTTCGATCCACTCATGCCGGATTCCATGCCGCGCAACAAAATTCCGCGCCACTTCCCGGTCATATTCTGAATAACTCGGCGACAACGCCGTAATCGCCACCGCCTTCTCGCCCAGCGCGCGATTCGCTGCCCACGCCAGATACGCCGAATCCGCGCCTCCCGAGAAAGCGACCAGCAGCGCCGGCAATTTCGCGAGCGCCTCCAGCAGCGCGACCTCTTTTCGCGCCGCCTCCGCCGGATCCACCTCGCTCCCGCTCGCATTCAATTGCGACAAAGCCGCACTCATCCGCAGAAATTCTCCGTTTAATATTTGATTACCCTGAAGTATACGCCCGCTGCCCGAGGAGCTACTGGAAATCGATCATCACATCCGCTGCTCCGGCCTGCGCATGCTTCTCCAAATAATACGAAATTTTGTCGTAGTGCGCCGGCACGCCCGAGAGCGCTTCCCGCGCGCCCTCGTCCACGAACTGACTCAAATACGTTTCATCAATTGGCTCGCCGGGCTTTATTTTCCACGCATCCTCAATAATCTTCTGATCCTGCGGCGACAATCCCGTCAGCACCAGCTTTCCCATCTTGTACTGCGGCCCCTCGACAATCGAAACTTTGCAGCTCGCCCGCTTCGTCGCCGGATCCAAATGTTGGTCCGGGTGCACCTGCGCATCCAGATAACCCAACTTTAGATAAGCATCGCGCGCCGCTAGCCACGCCGCTTCGATGGTCACGCCGTTCGCAGGTGCGCCACGCTTCATGGTCAACACACCATCAAGTTGCTGCGTCGAAACGACGGTATTTCCCTCCCACGTCGCGCCATCCCACACGTACTTCGGTCCCGCTTCAATGGGCACAATCACCGCGACCGTGTTCTTCAGCGGTTTGTTCGGGTCGCCGGTGAATCGCGCTATCGGCAGCCCAAATTTCACCCCCAGCCGACCGTCACTCAAATAGACCGGACGCACTTGCTCACTTTCAAAATCTTCCACCGCGAATCGCGAATAATCCTGCCCGACCAATTCTTTAGACGCTTGCTGTATCGAATGATCCTCGCGTGCCAGCGCATCTTTGAACTCCAGCGCTTCCACTTTCAACGCGCTTCCATCTACGCGAAAACGCTGCACCGGATTTTCCGTTCCCGGCACGTTCACCAATTCATGCGACACGTCGCCTTTCGCCCCACGCTTCGGCAAAAGCACGGTCAACGCGCTGGCAACATCGTCCAGAATCGCTCCCTGCTTGGGTAACTCGGGGGTGAAGAGAGGTATCGACTCCTTCAGGTTCGCTATCAACTCGTCGTCCGTGAACCAGGGAAAATTGTCGAAAAGTATCGGCACGCGCTGCGCATCCACCACCTTAAATTCCACAGCGAGCCCTTTCGCATCCTCCGCGAAGCGAAACGAAACGCTCTCAAAAACTCCAGTTCGCTCCAGCAGATTCGCCGCCGCCTGTAGTTCAGCTTGATCAACCTTCTGCCCAACTTTTAATCCCGCGGCCGTCACAATTTGCGCTGGCTGCAGCAACTTCGAGCCAGTAACTTTTAGCTCTGACAGATTTTCAGCCTGCGCGCCGACTCGGCCCGCGCAAACACAAATCAAGCACATCACAACGATCACGCCGCCCCGTACCCCTGCTGCACGCGCCAAACACTTCATCAGAAATTTCGCTGAAAATTTCTCTCGCACCGGCGAACCCCTCGCCTTCACATCCGTCCCTGCCCCACTTCGCCGATTCTAAACCACCCGCCGCGCCCGCGTTTGACAAGATTCTCACCCCAGCCTAATATCGATTTTCCAGCCGCATCCACAGGGCCAAGGCACAAAAAGCCATGAAAATCGCCTATCTAGACTGCTTTTCCGGCATCAGTGGCGACATGGTCCTTGGCGCACTGGTCGATTCCGGCCTCAGCGTCGATTCACTTCGTGAATCTCTCGCATCACTCAAACTTCCCGGCTGGACCCTCACCGCGGAAAAAGTGAAGCGTGGCGCAATCGGTGCTACCCAAGTAAAAATTGAAACGCACGAGCACCATCATCACCGCGGCCTCGCCGTCATTCTCCGCATGATCGATGACGCGGATTTTCCTGCGCCCGTCAAAGCAAACGCCTCGAATATTTTTCAACGCCTCGGCGAAGCCGAAGCGCGCGTCCACCAAACCAAAATCGAAGACGTCCACTTCCACGAAGTCGGCGCGGTTGACGCGATTCTCGACATCGTCGGCGCCGCCATTGGGTTCCACGCCCTCGGCATCGACGAAATCGTCTGCAGTGCGCTTGACGTTGGCGCCGGCCAAGTAAAAACCGCTCACGGAATTCTCCCGGTGCCCGCGCCAGCCACCGTTGATTTGCTTCGCGGCGCCGAAACCTATTCCAGTGGCATCCTCAAAGAACTCGTCACGCCCACCGGCGCCGCCATCGCTACGACGCTCGCCAAGAAATTCGCGCCCATGCCTGCTATGCATCTAGAAACCGTCGGCTATGGCGCTGGCTCCGCCGATATTCCCGGGCGCCCCAATGTTCTGCGCTTACTCACCGGCCAAGCCGTCACTCTGCCCGCCGGCGATAAAAACACCAGCCACAAAGGCCTGGGCTGGGATCGCCCCGTCCAAGTCATCGAAGCCAATCTCGACGACATGAACCCCCAAATCTACGGCTACTTTGTCGATCAGGCTCTCGCCGCCGGCGCTCTCGAAATTTTCTCGACGCCTGTCCAAATGAAGAAGAACCGCCCCGGCATTCTTCTCACCATGCTCTGCCACGAAGAATCCGTTGAAGCGCTCACCGATTTGCTCTTCCGCGAGACCACCACCATCGGCGCGCGCATTCACGAATCCCGCCGCCGGATCCTGCACCGCGAAATCGTCAAGGTTCAAACGCCGCTTGGCGAAATTCGCATGAAAATCTCCCGGCTCAACGGCACCATCCTCAATGCTGCACCCGAATACGAGGATTGCCAGCGCATCGCCGCCCAGCGCGACCTTCCCTTGAAACAGGTCATCGCCGCAGCAAACTTCGAATACCAAAAGTCCGCCGGCCCCGATCCAACCAGGCGCTAGAATTCGAGCGACTTAGCAAACAATCGAATACAATAGGCACGCTATAATTTATTTCTGTCGCGCTCGGCGCGTCGCGCAACAAATGCAGACTCGCAATGAATAAAGAAAAATTCTATCTGACCACGCCGATCTACTACGTAAATGCGCGGCCCCATCTCGGCCACACTTACACCACCATCGTGGCCGACACCATCGCGCGCTACAAACGCGCGTGCGGATACGACGTCGTACTGCTCACCGGCACCGACGAGCATGGCCAAAAAGTCGAGCGGGCCGCCAAGGCTGCAGGCGTTACCCCGCAGCATTACGCCGATCGCATCGCTGCCGAATATGAAAATTTGTGGCGCGAACTCGACATCAAACTCGATCGCTTCGTGCGCACTACCGAGTCGCGCCAGGAACGCGCCGTCCAGCGCCTGCTTCTGCAGGCCAAGGACAACGGCTACATCTATAAGGGCCATTACGAGGGCCAATACTGCGTTTTCGACGAGATGTACGTCGATGAGCCGCTGCCCGGAAATCTGTGCCCTGAATGCAAGCGGCCCACGGAAAAAATCCGCGAAGAGAATTATTACTTCAAGCTTTCCGCTTTTCAGGATCGCTTGCTCGAGCTGTATGACTCCCAGCCCGACTTCATCCAGCCTGAAACGCGCCGCAATGAAGTAATGGCTTTCGTGCGCGGCGGCTTGCGCGATCTTTCTGTTTCCCGGACCACCATCAAGTGGGGTATTCCCTGGCCCGGCGATGAAAAGCACGTCATCTATGTTTGGTACGACGCGCTCACTAGCTACATGACCGGTGTCGGCTACGGCGACGATGAGCTGCAGTGGGAAAAATACTGGCCCGCCGATTTACACTTGATCGGCAAGGAAATTTTGCGGTTCCACGCCGTCTACTGGCCTGCTTTCTTGATGGCTGCTGATGAACCGCTGCCAAAGAGAATTTTTGCTCACGGCTGGTGGCTCTTCGCCGACGAAAAAATGTCCAAGTCGCGCGGCAACATGCAATATCCGCAGCCCATCGCGCGCACTCTGGGCATCGACGCGCTCCGCTATTTCCTACTGCGCGAAATGGTCTTCGGCTCGGATGGTAATTTCAGCCGCGAAGCGCTGCTCACCCGCTACAACGCCGATCTCGCCAATGGTCTCGGCAATCTGGCCAGCCGGGTTCTGGCCATGATCGAGCAATATTTCGGCGGCGCAGTGCCCGAACCCGACACCGCCGAAGGCGAACAAAATATCCTGGCTGCCTCGGCGCGCCAGGAAATTGGACTGGTTCGTGAAGAATACGAAAAGATGAATTTTTCAGGTGCCCTGCAGGCCATCTGGTGCCTCATCGCGGCTGTCGACGCGTACCTCGTTCACGAGAAGCCGTGGAAGCTGGCCGAACTTCTTCAAGAAGATCCTACGCAGCGCGAAAAAATCGGCGGAATCCTCTACGACGCCGCCGAATCGCTGCGCATCATCGCTGTGCTATCGAGCCCGGTGATGCCGCACGCTTCGCAGCTCATCTGGTCGAGCCTCGGTCAGCCGGGCCAGGTCGAAAACCTGAATTTCGACGCACTTTCCTGGGGCGGACTTCGCGCCGGCACCCAGACCACCAAGCCCCAATCGATTTTTCCGCGCGCAGATCACAAAGAAATGAGCGAAAGGATAGAACAAATGGAAGACGAAATTCGCAACGCACCATCGGCAACGGGATCTGGCGCAGGCTCGCAGGATTCCAGTATCGGACTTCCGCCTGGCACCACGGCACCATCAACCGGCGCAGCTCCAGCCCCCGCGAAAACTGCTCCCGCCGCTACAGCTCCCGGAGGAAAAATTTCCATCGACGATTTTACCAAGGTGGAAATGCGCGTTGGCATCGTCAAGTCCGCGGAAACAATTCCCGGCGCTGATAAAATTCTCAAAGTGATGGTCGACATTGGCGAAGAAGTTCGCCAAATCGTCGCTGGCCTCGCCGTCGCATACAAGCCCGACGAACTCGTCGGCCGCAAAGTGGTGGTCGTCACCAATCTAGCGCCGCGTAAACTTCGCGGCGTCGAATCAAACGGCATGATCGTCGCGGCCTCTGTGGGTCCCGAGGGCAAGCCCGTTCTGTGCACCTTCGCAGAAGATGCCCCTCCCGGCGCGCGTCTGAAGTAACCTCGTTTCGCCGGGCCTGAGCGCTCGCTTGGGCCCGGCATAACACCTTGTAATCCTTATTGGAATTGTGGAAACATACCGTTTTGCAAACCGGGGCCGCCTACAGCTGTGCTTTGGCCCGCGCATGCAACTGGTATATGCTTTGTATTCAACGTGGGCTACCGGACCGGCCCGAGGAAACTAGATAACCCGTGTATCCTGCTCCATTTCGCTACTACCGCCCGGGTTCGCTGAACGAAGCCGCCAGCATCATCACCGAGCTGGGCGACGACGCTAAACCCCTCGCCGGCGGGCAAAGCCTTATCCCCCTAATGAAGCTCCGCCTGTCCGCCCCCTCCGCCCTGGTCGACCTCAACTTCATCCCCAACATCTCCGCCGTCGAACGCCACAACGGCACGCTTCATCTCGGCGCCATGGCCCGCCACTCCGACATCGAGTTTTCCGATGCAGCCGCCACAATTCCTATCGTTCACGATTGCGCCGCCGGCATCGCCGATCCGCAAGTCCGCAATCGCGGCACCATCGGCGGCTCGCTCGCCGAAGCTGATCCCAATGGCGACTGGGGCACCGTGCTACTCACTCTTGATACGCACGTGCACACGGAGGGGCCGGACGGCCGCCGTTCCCTTCCCTTGGGCGAATTTTTTCTCGACGCCTACACCACGAAACTCCATCCAGGCGAATTGATTCGCGACGTCACCGTCAAAGTGCCGGGCCCTGGCTCTTCGGGTGCCTATATGGGATTCAAGCGCTGCGCGTCGGTTTACTCCAGCGCCGGCGTCGCGGTACAGATCACGCTTGCCGATGCGAACACCTGCGTCGATGCGCGCATCGTTCTCGGCTGCGTTGGTCTCGTCGCGATTCGCGCTACTCAAGCCGAGTCCGAACTGCGCGGCAAGCCCGTAACTTCACAAAATATCGAGAAAGCCGCCGAATCAGCGATGAACGAATGCGACCCGCAGCCCGACATGCGTGGCTCGGCCGAATACAAACGTGTCCTGATTCGTGCTCTCGTGAAGCGCACCGCCGAAGTAGCTTTGCGCCGCGCCAAGGGCGAAAAAGTCGAAGTCGGCCACGAATATGCGGGAAGGCCCTATGCCTGAAGGTTTCGATCTCGTCCCGATCTCCGTCAAGGTCAACGGCACCCTTTACGAACGCACCGTTGAACCTCGACTCATGCTCGTGGAATTCATCCGCGAAACTCTCGACCTCACTGGCACCCACATTGGCTGCGACACGACCTTCTGCGGTGCGTGCACCGTCCTGCTGAACGGCAAAAGCATCAAGTCCTGCACGGTTTTCGCCTGCCAGGCGCATCAAGGCGAAGTCACCACCGTCGAAGGCCTCGCTAATGGCGATGAACTCCATCCCGCGCAAAAAGCCTTCGCTGAAAGCCACGGTCTCCAATGCGGCTACTGCACGCCGGGCTTCTTGATGTCGACCGCCTACTTGCTCTCCAAGAAGAAAAATCCCACCGAAAAAGAAATTCGCAAAGGAATCGCTGGGAATACCTGCCGCTGCACTGGCTACCAAAATATTCTCAAGGCCATTCGCTCCGCGATCGCCGAAGTGAACGGCCAATCGCCGCAGGCGCAACAAACACCTCAGGAAATTGGGAGCCACTCGAAATGAAGATTCAGTTCGGCGGCGATTTCACTGTTCCGCGCAAGCCCGAAGACGTCTACAACTTCCTCGTCGATCCCGAAAAATTCTGCCCGCTGCTTCCCGATTATCAGTCCATGCAGAAGGTCGACGACAAGACGTTCAATGTCAGCCTGCGCGTTGGGATTTCTCATATCCGCGGCACCGCCACCGTGAAAATGGAACTCATCGAGCAAACTCCGCCCAATCACGCGGTCTACGAAGGCAAGGGCGACGTTCCTGGCGGCACCACCACCCTCCGCGCCGGCTTTGATCTAACGCCCGACGCATCCAACGGCACCAAAGTTACCTGGAAAGGCGAAGGCCAGATTGCCGGACGCCTTCCCTCCATCGCTGGCGGCTTGCTTGAACCACTCGCGAAAAAGAACGTGCAGAAATTAATCGACGCGCTACAGGGCGCGCTATCGGCACAAAACTCTTAACCGGTTGCTCGCAACAACTTTAGAGAACGAATTGGACAAAAAAGACAAAACTACCGGCCAAGAAGGCACTCCTGAACGAGAACACGTCCAGCGTCAGGAGAAGGATCGTCGCGCTGCCTCTCAAAACGGCGAGCTAGGCGCCGACGCCCGCGGCAACTGGATCGGCAAGTCTGTCAAACGCCGCGAAGAAGGCCGGCTTGTGCGCGGCAAAGGCATGTTTGTCGACGACAAGAAAATGCTCGGCATGCTCCACATGCGCGTCATCCGTTCGCCTTACGGCCATGCCCGCATTACCAAGCTCGACATTTCACGCGCCGCTGCCGCGCCCGGCGTGGTCTGCACCTTCACCGGCAAGGAAGTCGCGGCGATGGTCCAGCCCTTCATCGAAATTGGTCCCGGCGTTAGTCAATCCATCAAAGACTACCCACTGGCTATCGATAAAGTTCACTTCCAAGGCGAGCCAGTTGCGGTCGTGGTCGCCGAAACGCGTTTCCAAGCCGAAGACGCAGCCGAGCTTGCCGAGGTCGAGTACGACATTCTCCCCGCGGTCATCACCGCTGAAGACGGCCTCGCCGACAAATCCATCATTCACGAAGCCGCCGGCACGAATGTGATCTGGAAGGGCGAATTTGAATATGGCGACGTGAAAAAAGCTTTCGCGGAAGCGGCCCACATCGTCGACATCGACCGCATGCACTTCCACCGCTTCACTTCCGCGCCGCTTGAAAATAATGCGGTCATCGCCGAATGGGATCTCAAGGAAGAGCGCATCAATTTCTATACCAACAATTCCTTCCCTGCTTTCGCTGCGCAGTTCCTCTCGCCCTGCCTCGGCATCGGCATCGATCAAATTCACATGCAGAGCATCGATATCGGCGGCGGCTTCGGCATCAAGATCACGAATTACCCTTACATGGCGCTCTGCGCGCTCGCCTCGCGAAAAATGGGCGGCCGTCCGGTGAAATGGATCGAAACGCGCTCCGAGCATCTCCTCGCCTCCGCGCACGGCAACGAGCGCACTTTCTTCGACACGCGCGTAGCTCTCGATGCCAATGGCGTAATAACCGCAATTGAGTCGCGCCATGTCGACGATTGCGGCGCATATCCGCGCTACGAGCCTCTCGGCTGCGTCATTTGGGCACAGGTTCTGCCCGGTGCCTATCGCCTGCGCAACGTTCGCTTCGACTTTTCGCAAATTGTCAGCAACAAGTGCCCGGTTGGACCTAATCGCGGCTACTCGCGCATGCAACACCTCTGGTTCCTCGAACGGGTGATAGACATTTGCGCGCACAAATTGACGCATGAGCTGAAAATAACCGGCGAGCAAATGCGCCGTCGCAACTACATCCGCCCCGACGAATTTCCTTACACCACTCCCAACGGCTGCATCTACGATTCGGGCGATTATCCCAAAATGCTCGATGTCGCCAAAAACCTCATCGGCTGGGATAAGTGGAAGGAAGAACAAAAGAAAGCGCGTAAAGAAGGCCGTTACCTCGGCGTCGGCATCGGGACCACTCTGGACTCCGGGACCAATAATTTTGGCCAGGCCCGCATCATCAACGCTGGCGCGCCATTTTCAGGCCAATCCAAAGCGGCGCAGGTGAAACTCGACATTTATGGCGAGGTGGTCGTTTCTCTTGGCTCGGTTCCCCAGGGCCAGGGCCACGAAACCATTGCCTCGCAAGTCGTCGCCGAATCCCTGAACATCCGTCCTGAAATGATCAAAGTTCGCCCGGGCTTCGATAGCGACGCCAACGTCTACACCGGCCACACCGGCACCTACGCTTCGCAATTTGCCGTCACCGGCGTTTCAGCGATCCACGGCGCCGCCGAAAAACTCAAAGCCGAAATTACCCGCGTCGCCGCCTTTTCCCTCGAGGCCAAGCCCGAAGACCTCGAATTTGGCGTCGGCCAGATGGGCCCCGAAGTCCGCGTTCCCGGCACTCAAAAATCTATCAACTACTGGGGCATTGCCAATCTCATCTACGTCAATAACGCCGTCCTCCCCGACGATTTCGCGAACGTCACCCTGAATTGCCGCTACGTTTACCGCGCGCCCTTTAAGCTCCCCGACATCGAGAAAAAGTACGGCAACCTGACCCTGACCTACGCCGCACAACTCCACATCGCGGTCATCGAAGTCGATCGCGAAACATTTCAGCCCAAAATTCTCGCTTACGCCGCCGTCGACGATTGCGGCCGCGCCATCAATCCCATGATCGTCGAGGGCCAGGTCCACGGGGCCACCGCCCACGGCATTGGCGCCGCGCTCATGGAAAATTGCGTGTACGACTCTGAAGGCACCATGCTCACCTCCACGTACAGCGACTACACGCCCATCACCGCGCTCAACATGCCCGATTTGCTTTACGGCCACGTCGAATCGCCTTCGCCGTTCACGTTCAATGGCGCAAAAGGCATGGGCGAAGGTGGCGCCGCGCCAGTTCACACTGTTTGCGCCGCGCTCCAGGACGCGCTCGAGCCCGCCGGCATCATAATTTCCGATTCGTTCAACAACGCCGAATCCATTTTTCAAAGCATGCGCCCGGGTGGCTCCAAGGGTGCTACCGTTCGAGTGACCTCGCGCAAACAATGATCACTTTTACCAAGAGATGCTTTTCGGGGTGCCCCACTTCCTGGTTTTGGGAAGTGGGATCGAGTGAAATTTAAAATCTTTTGACTTTCGCAGTCCCGAATAAAACGAGCCTTCTAACTTGTCTCCCAAAATTTGCATCGTCGGCTGTGGCGCAATCGGCTCTCTCTACGCGGCGCATCTCTCCCGCGTCGCCGACGTCTACGCCTTCGTCCGCCGCCCAGATCACGCCCGCGCCCTCAACGAAAATGGCCTGCGCGTCTCCGGCACGCACGAATTCACTTCCCGCCTCCGCGCCACCAACAATCCCGCTGAAATTCCGCAGTGCGACCTCGGCATCGTCGCTTCCAAAGCCCGCGAAACCGCTGACGCACTCCGCCCGGTCGCCGATAAATTCAAAAATGGCTCGATCCTTTCCGCACAAAATGGCCTAGGCTCCGAAGAAATTATCGCCGAGCTCAGCCATGCCCGCGTCATCCGCGGCACCACGTTCATGAGCGGTACCCGCCACAGCGATTCCCACGTGCAATACGAACTCGACACCGAGACCTGGATGGGTCCCTTCGAGCCCAGCGGCACGCCCTTCTCCGAAGTCAAAAAAGCCGCCGACTGGATTATCGCCTCGGGCCTCAAAGCCGTCGCGCTCGAAGACGCCAAACCCGCCCAATGGTCCAAATTAATTTTCAATGCCTCCGTCAATACCGTCTCGGCGCTCACTGGGCTTCCTCACTCACCACACTTCTCCGAAGAAAACAAAATTGATGACCTCGGTCACCTCCTCCACGCCCTAATAAAGGAAGGCGTCGCCGTCGCCACTGCCCTTGGCATCGAGCTTCACGAAGATCCCTGGGAGATGAATAAAATCGGCGCGTGCACCAATCACCCTACCTCCATGCTTCGCGACGTCACGCATCATCAGCTCACCGAAGCTGATTTTCTCGGCGGCGCCATCGCTCGCGAAGCGGCCCGCGCCGGAATTCCCGCGCCTCTCCACACCGCGCTCTACCAACTCATTCGCGGCAAAGAAGCTTCCTGGACTTACCATCCCGAAAAGGATTCCTCCTCCGCTCACGCCGGCGAAGCAGCTAAGAACACCAATAAAGAAAAGGTCCCCATTCACTAGCCATGCCCTTCCCCATCGACACCGAAAAACTGGCTCGCGTCCGCCGCGCCATGGACGCTAAAGGCCTTGACGCCCTGGTTGTCCGCGCGCCCGACAACATCCTCTACCTCACCAATTACTGGACCATGAAGGGCTACGACATCGCCATTTTCCCGCGCGAAGGCGATCCCATTCTGCTCGTCATAGAGCCCCAATTTCACGAAGCCCAGCGCACCGCCTGGAATAAAGACGTCCGCTTCTTCCGCTTCTACCATCCTTCCGACCCACGTCCGCCCACCGCGCGCTCTCTCGACCTTGCTCTCGAAGTTCTCCACGAGAAAAAACTCACAGGTCGCATCGCTGTCGAGCTCAATCAAGGCTCGCAAATTTGCGATCGCATGGTTGGCGAGCCCACGCTTTACACCCAAAGCTACTTCGACGCTTTTCGCCCCGTTGCAAAAGAAATTGTCGATGCTGCGCCTTTCCTGGCCGAGCTGCGCGCCATCAAAACCCCGCAGGAAATCGAACGCATGCGCCTCGCCAACGAGCTCGCCGCCGTCGGCATGGAGTATGCCCGCAAAAATATCCACGTCGGCATGAAGGAAAGCGAAGTCGCCGCGATGATCGAAGGCCACATCCACGCCGTCGGCATCGGCTACAAAAATCAGGTCGAAATGGCCCGCGCTTTCACTTTAGTCTGGTCCGGCCAGGGCATCGCCACTTTCACCGCCACCTCTCATCGCCCCATCCAGCAAAATGAGCCAACCCTGGTCGAAATTTGGGTCTGCGCCGATGGCTACTGGACGGACCTCACCAAAAATATCTGCCCGGGCACACTCACCCCCGAATACAATCGCCTGCTCGAATTGCTCCTGAAAATTTTCAATGAAGCCGTCGGTGTGGTGAAAGACGGCGCCGCACTCGGCGAAATCGATCGCGTCATTCGCGCTCGCATCGACGAAGCCGGTTACATCGGCCAGCCCTCCCATCCCGTCGCTCACGGAGTCGGCGCCCGCGCGCACGAGCCGCCCTATTCGCACAAAGCCGCTCCGGGCATCATGAAGTCCAACATGGTTTTGGCCATCGAGCCTGGAATTTACTGGGAAAAGGGCGGCGGTCTGCGCCTCGAAGATAATTTCCTTGTCACCGCTAACGGAAGCGAAAAACTTTGCTCCTATCCCGACGACTTTCGTATCTGATGATTCCTCGGTGCTGTGTTTGGAGTTGGTTTTGGGTAGCCCACCCGTCGTTTTACCGGTGGGGTCGAATGAAATTTAAGGTCTTTTGACTTTGGAGTGCTGATATTTCGGGAGCTAATTCTTGTCTCTGTCTGAAAAATTAACTAAGTCCATCGTCTCCCAGGTCCGTGAAGACGAAATCATCTCCATGGCCTCCGACGTCATTAACATCCCGTCCCCCACCGGCTTCGAAATAGACATGTCCCGCTATATGCGCACGGCTCTCGAGGCCGCGGGCATGAATGTCACCTGGCAGGAAATCGAAGAAGGCCGCGCCAACGTGATTGGCCGTCTCGAAGGCGCAGGCACCGGCAAATGCCTCATGTTTAACGGCCACATGGATACTTCCAACACCGGCCAGGAAACTTTTCTCACCGGCCTCGGCTACAAACCCAAAGCCGTCCTCAAAAATGGCCCCGGCGATCAGCCCTTCATCTATGGCCTCGGCATTTACAACATGAAGGGCGCTCTCGTCTGCTACACCCAAGCCGTCAAGGCGGTCCAACGCGCCGGCCTCATGCTAGATGGCGACGTTCTCATCGCCGCCGTCTGCGGCGAAATTGAAAAAACCCAATGGTCCGATGAATTCGTGGGCAAGCAATATCGCGGCTACGGCGCCGGCACGCACTACATGGTCAATCACGGCATCCTGCCCGACATGTGCATCCTCGGCGAGCCTACCGACATGCAAATCGTCCTCGCCCACTACGGCTCCGTTTGGGTCCGCATCGGCACTCGCGGCAATTACGTTCACAGTGCCTTCGCCGTCGGCGCCGAAAAGCAAAATTCCATTCGCCGCATGCGCGATGTGTTCGACGCCATCACCGACTGGATCCCCAGCTTCGAAAAGAAAGCCACCTACGAAGGCAAACGCGGCATCGTCAATATCGGCTGCATCCGCGGCGGCCACCCCTGGCGCGCCTCGCGCACTCCCGATCGCACCGACATTTTTCTCGATCTCCGCGTCCCGCCAGACATGCCTCTCGCCGAAGCGCGCCGCGCAGCGAAAAAACTCGCCCTCGATCTGCAAAAGCGCTTCCCCGACTATGGCATCGACTTCGAGACTTATGTTTCCGTTCCCGGCGCGCAGATTTCCGAAAGCCACGAGCTGGTCAAAACCCTCGACGCTGCCCACAAGCAAATCATGGGATCCAAGCCCAAGCGCGACACCGTCTTGTGGTGCTCCGATGCCTCGGTCATGACTCGCTACGGTATCGAAACCGTGAATTACGGGCCTTCCAGCGGCCCTCGTGACGCCGAAGGCGAAAAAGTTGCCGTCGAAACGTTCGTGAACATCACCAAAATTTATGCCCTGGCCATCGCTGAAATCTGCGGCATTCACAGCACACCCAAAGAGAGCTAGACACCAGACAAAATGACCAACTCGACTCAGACACCCTCACCGATCGAGACACCCGGAAAGCTTCCTAGCCAGCAGGTTTCCGCGACTGAAATCGCGCGCCGTAACAAACTCGCCCGTGAAGTAATGGAACGTGAACGCGTCGACGCCCTTCTCATTTGCGGCAACGAATATACCGGCTTCGAAGGCGCGGTCCGCTACATCTCCGGCTTCGAAATCGTTCACCGCTACGTCTACGCGCTTCTCCCACTCAATGGCGAAGCCCGCCTCATCTTCCCCGCCGAAGCTCGCTGGATCGGCGATAAATCCGTCCCCTGGATCCGCGATCACGTCTGGGCTGAAATTCCCGGCAAATGGATAGCCGACTACGCCAAATCGCAAAATTGGAAACGCCTTGGCTTCCACGGCATGGACGCGGTGATGGCCGTGCGTGATTACCGCGAACTCATGCGCAGCGGGCTCGATCTGGTCTCTCTCGATCGGCCCTTCGACATGGCCCGTGCCGTGAAAAGCGACGAAGAAATCCAATCCGTCCGCCACGCCATGGAAATCATCGAGGACGGCTTCTGGGCCCTTCTCGAAAAATACCAGCCCGGCAAGACCGAAGCCGAAATCATGGCTCCCGCGGTCGAAAAATTCTTTGCGGGTGGCGCCGGCCTGCAAATGATGAACATCGTTCTCTCTGGCACTGGCGGCGGAGCCAACGCGCAATTCAAGGTTCCGCGTGACCGCAAAGTCGGCGCCGACGACCTCCTTCTCTATTCGCTCGAAATCGCCGGCCCCGAAGGCTACTGGGTCGAATTCTCCCGTCCGGTCATCGCCGGCAAGATCAACTCCACCACGCAAAAAATGGCCAGCGTCTACCCCGAAGCGCTCGAAGCCGCCCGCCGGCTCATGCGCGATGGCGAGCCCATAAAAAACGTCCACAAAGCCGCCGCCGAAATTTTCGCCAAGCAAGGCTTCAGTCTTGGCCACCTTTCCGGCCACTCCATTGGCATGACCATGATCGAGCATCCGGCCATCGGCGCTTCCAGCGAAACGCTCCTCCGCGAAAACATGGTCTTCTCGTTTCACCCACAGGTCGTCGATCAGGACGGCAAAGTCTGTCTTTACACGCAGGACACTTATCGCGTCGGCCGCAAAGAAGGCGAAAATTTCGCCAACGTCGAGTGGAAGTTTTACAACGGCTCGGAAAAACGGCCGTCCCGCTCATCCAATAACGCCGGCAAGGCGGGCCGCTCATGAAAATTTGCATCGTTGGCTGCGGCGCCGTCGGCTCGATCTTCGGCGCGCACCTCGCCAAGCTTCCTGAGCTCGAAGTCTGGGCCTACGACGTCTCGCAAGCCCACGTCGACGCCATCAATCGCTCCGGCCTTGAAAATTTCCGGCGCGGCCGACTTCACCTCCCGCCTCCACGCCACTTCCGACGCCAAATCCATCCCGCCCTGCGATTACGGCATCGTGGCTACGAAATCCACTCACACTCGCCCGGCCATCGAGCAAACCGCGCACGTCTTTGAAAAAAATGGCGCGGTCTGCTCCGTCCAAAATGGCGTGGGCAATGAAGAAATCATCGCCGAGAACGTGAAGTACGTGATCCGCGGCACAACTTTTCCCGCCGGGCACATCGTCGAGCCCGGCCACGTCGGATACGACATTGCCGGCGACACCTGGATAGGCCCCTTCGAGCCCACTCACACGCCCATGGCTCGTGTGAACGAGCTCGCCGCGCTCCTCAACAAATCCGGCATGCACGTCATCCCTCTCGAGGACGCGCGCGGCGCGCAATGGACCAAGCTTATCTTCAACGCTTCGAACCAATCCCGTCGGCGCTCTCACTCTCCTCCACCACGGCGCCGCCACTCGCCTCCCTGCCACCGGCCAACTCTTCAACGACCTGATCTCCGAAGGCGAGGCCGTCGCCAAAGCTCTCGGCATCACTCTGCACGGCGATCCGCGTGCTCTCGTTCACAAAGGCGCCAACGCTCCCGGCAAACACAAAGCTTCCATGCTTCAGGACGTGCTCGCCAAGCGCGTCACCGAAGTCGACTTCATGAATGGCGCCATCGTCAAAGCCGGCGAACAGACCGGCGTGCCCACGCCACTCAACAAAACCATGTGGGCCCTAATCAAAGGACTGGAGCATTCCTGGACCAATCCGTAAAAAATTCGGCGACAAACCAAAACTCTCGCAATTCATAAAACCGAGGAGACTTACTCAAAAATGTCAGTTCCCTTCCGCATCGGCGTTCTGCAGCTCAGCATGGAACCCGTCCACGAGACTCTGGCCATGGCCCAGGCCTGCGACCGCGCCGGCTTCGATGCTTTCTGGCTCGCTGAAGCGTATCCCTGGTGGCGCAAGCACGGCATGGAGGCGCGTTCCTCCACCGCCATCGCCTCAGTCATCGCGCGCGAAACTAAGCGCATTCCCATCGGCTGGGGCATCATTTCGCCTTACACTCGCAATCCTGTGCAGATCGCCATGGAAGCGCGCGTTATGCAGGACCTCGCCGGCAACGACCGTTTCTTCCTCGGCCTCGGCGCTTCGAAAATTTTCATGAAGGAAGTCGGGGAAGGTGAATCCGGCGCGAAAACGGCCGGCCCGGCCACCGTAATGAAGGAAAGCATCGAAATTATTCGCGGTGTTCTAACCGGTGAGCAGTTCGATTTCGAAGGCCAGGTCTTCGACGCGCACGTTCCCGCCCTTCGTGAAGGCGCGCACACCACCCGCAAACTTCCGCCGATCTACATTGGCGCTACCGGCCCGGTTCTCCAGCGCATGTCCGGCTCCCTCGCCGACGGACTCCTCACCGCCAGCATCACCACGCCCGAATTCGTCCGCTATTCCCGCACCTTTATGGAAGAGGGCGCCAAACGCGCCGGCCGCGAGTCGTCCAATCACGATTTCGGCGCAGTCATCGTCGGTTCGGTCAACAAAGATTCCAAACGCGGCAAGGAAGGGGCGCGGGAAATGGCCGCCATGTATCTCGCTAACAAAGTTCAGAATATTCGCGGTTCAGCCGACATGCTGCTGCAAAAGGCGGGATTGACCTTCGAGGAAATTAAGCCCATCGCCGACGCCATGGAATCAGGCGGCCGCAAAGCTGCCGCTAAAGCCGTCACCGACGCCGTTTTCGAAAAAGTGCGCCCCATCGCCGGCACGCCCGACGAGTGCATCGCGCGCATCGAGGAATATCGCGCCGCCGGCTGCACTCACATCCTGCTCGAACTCTGGGGCGACGACCGCCTCGACCAAGCCAAGCTTTTCGGCGAAGCCGTCCTGCCTCATTTCAAGAAGTAATGGAAAGTCACATTTGTTTTCGAATTTTTCTTAGTGCCCCATGGGCGTCTGCGCGCCCCTTAGGCGCTGGTTATCAGACGCCCGTGGGGCTTTACACCCAAGTTCCGGGTTCCATAACGAGGAGCACCGGTTCGGGTGCCCCACATGCCGACCTTACACGTGGGGAATTTCCGTCCGGTTGGCTTCCTTGTTCACGCGACGCTTTTCGCAGGCTTACACTAGAGTGTGTTCTATCGCGTTCCTCACTCCTTCCTTCCCTCTCTCCTTCCACTTCACAATCTCTGCCGCATCACCCGATTCCCCGGCCATATCCAAAGCTATCTTGACAATATCATCTCTCACGCTCTCCGGCGCCGGATATCTTGTCGCTTGATCGTAACCTCGGTCCAACATCTGAAAAGCTTGATCCTTATGCCCTTCTCGAAAATAAGCGGCCGCCAGCAACTCCATCACCGTGTCTTACGACTTCCGCATGTGATTCGCTTCCTCGATGGCCAGTTCGTCGCTCAATTTAGCGCTTCGCTTCTCGATGTATTCTTGTGTCAGCCCCATCGCTTTCTCTAGCGCTTCCTGCCCGCCCGTCCAATTCCCCTGATACTCGCGCGCCATTCCTATCGCCACGAATAGAGCCAACATATGAGGAATCTTCCTTTCGTCGGCCAGTTGTCCGCGTGCGTTCTCGCTTTCTCGAACGCGGCCTCCGCCTCCGCAAACTTGCCGATTCGCAAATTGCATTCCCCGATGTCGTCGTAAGCCAGGAAAAGATATTTGTCGCGAGGTTCATCGTATTTTGCTTTCTCCGCCGCGGGTATCACCACCGTGTTGTATTTTTCGATCGCCTCCGCGCACTTCTCCTGCGCCTTCAACTGATACACCGGGTTATAAAACTGGTTGATCTTGTCGTCCTCCAGTTCCGCCGGGCTCAAATGCGCACTCACCGTCGCCTGGGCTTGAGCAGCCTGTTGCTGCTGCGCCTTCGCACCATTGCCGCTTCCCTCATTCTGCGCCCACGCTCCTCCGCACATGGCGAGCGCCATCGCAATCCCACCTACACCTAAACGCAACTGCGTCACAACGCGCATGCATCGCGAAGAATTAAACATGTCCGCCGTCTTGATCCGCAAAAATAAAATCACTCACTCGCACGAGTCGTCTAGCGCCTCCAATCAGTGTCCCCCAATCGAATCCCTCACCACTCCATACTGACCGCCCCACGCGTCCGTCATTTCCCCGTGTATCTCCCACAACTCCGGAAAAAATCTGACCCTCTGCCCTTCATTCAACAATTCCACCGACCTCCCCTTCAGCGACTTCGCCCCCATCCCAATCGTTCGATGGATCAGTTGTATGTGACGAAAACGAAATAGCTGAAATAATTCATCAAACTCCAGCAGCGCCTCTGCCACCACAAACGCATCCGAATGCGTGTACTCCGAATTGTAAATTTTCTCCACGGTCAGCCCGTGCTTATCCAAATAATTCGCCTTGTACGATTCCCACAACGGCTGCGGCATCTTCAAAATCGTCTTAAATCCCGGAGACTCCTGCCCGCTGCCGTTCCCAAGCTGCAGCCGAATCTCCTGATACTCCTTCGGCGACATGGTCTCCAACAGGTCCACCTGATGAATCATCAGCCGCTCAGCGGTGTGCACCCGGCGCATCATGGTCAGCACCCGGTTGGTATTCTCCTGCTGCAAATAATCGTCCACGTCGAGCAGCGTGTACCCGATGAGCTTCATCCACAGCTCTTCGTTCTGGTGGACGATCTGAAACTGCAGCTCATCGTGATTGCAGAAATCCTTGAAATCTTTTTGGCAGCTCAGTAGCGCCTTGGTATTGAGGTAAATTTCGTAATCCTTGGTGCCTTCGCCATTCATCGTGTCGTAGAAATGCTGTCGATCCACCGTTTATCTCCTCGCGATTTTCAAACTCAAGCGCCCAGAGCACGCACCACGCGCATCAAAAATCTTCCCCGCCGATTCGCGCTTTCCCCGCGAATTTCCATCATAACGCAACCGTAAACCTCACGTTCACTCCGCACACTTCCTTTGCGCTCCTTTACGCACTCTCGCTCCTGCTTCGCACTGGTCCTGCCGTCACTCCTCGCAAAAACCCCTCCTCACCCCCACACTTCCCCTCCCGCCACATTTTGCCCACTCCGCGTTTCAATCTGAAACACCACTCCCACTACTCTCCCTCCGCGCTCCGCTTTCACCACTCAAACTCAATCCACTCAACACCTTCCCGCTCCGCCGCTCCCTCGCAGGGTTACCTCCCGCCTGCTTCCCGCATCTCATCTGGTTAGTAATCGCGCACACGGCTATGTGGACGAATCAAAGGAACTTGCGCTACAGTAATCGCCGGGGGAGCCCAGCCGCGCTCTGTTGCGAGCGCCCTAGAGTTGCCATATTTGGTCACTCCCTCAGGCCCGAGCGGCAGATTTGCGCAGCCGAAAAATATCATATACAGGCTGCCTGATTCGGCTCGCAGGCGATAACGCGTTGTATCAGCGGCCATCGCGCGACGTGAGAAAGTAATCATTGCCCACGACGGTTACAACCTACAAGACTGAACGAGAGCGTCGCGAAAAAGAGCTCGTCCTTGATACTGAACCCGGCCTTTCCGAACGAGGCCAGCGCTGGCGCAAACTTTCCGAAAATACTGATCTTCTCTGGGCCGAACGTCGCCGCCTCTTCAAATTTGCTCTGGTCGGCCTGATTATTTTTGCCGCCCTCGCTTTCCTGATTCCCAGCCGCTACGAATCCACCGCCGAATTGATGCCCCCTGATAATCAGAATAACAACACCCTTACTCTGATTGCCGGCTTGGCGGGCAAGGAAAGTCCGGGCCTCGGCGCCATGGCTGGCGATCTTCTCGGCATCAAGAGCACCGGCGAACTTTTCATCGGCGTCCTGCGCAGCCGCACTGTTCAGGACCGCATCGTCCAGCAATTCGACCTTCGCAAAGTTTATGGCCTCGGCCTCGACGTCGCCGCCCGCAAAAAGCTCGCTGACCGCACTTCCATCAGCGAAGACCGCAAAAGCGGCATCGTCACCGTGACGGTCACCGATCACAGTCCGCAGCGCGCCGCCCAAATCGCCGGAGCCTACATCGATCAGCTCGATAAAATGATGGCCTCGCTCGACACCTCCTCCGCCCATCGCGAGCGCGTGTTCCTCGAAAGCCGGCTAAAATCTGTCCAACAGGATCTGCAAACCGCTGAAACGCAATTCAGCCAATTCGCCAGCAAGAACGCCACCCTCGACGTTCCCGAGCAAGCCAAAGCCCTCGTCCAGTCCGCTGCAATCTTGCAAGGCCAACTCGTTGCTGCCGAATCCGAGCTGCAAGGTCTCAAGCAAATTTATAGCGATCAGAACGTTCGTGTCCGGTCCCTCCAGGCGCGCGTCGATGGCCTGCGCAAGCAATTGCAAGGCGTGGCCGGCGGCGCCAGCGCCGCTGCCACCGCGAACGGCGACAATCCCGCCGATCGGTCCTCCATGACCTTGAGCCAATTGCCGCTCCTCGGCGTTCCCTACGCTGACTTGTTCCGCAAGTTGAAAGTCGAAGAGACAGTTTTCGAGACGCTCACCAAGGAATACGAACTGGCCAAAGTGCAAGAGGCCAAGGAAATTCCTACGGTGAAAGTGCTCGATGCTCCGGACGTGCCCGAGAGGCGCTCCTTCCCGCCTCGCACTCCGTTGATGATTCTCGGTCTCCTTCTTGGTTTCGTCGTAGGCGCGGTGCTAATCATCGGCCAGGCCCGCTGGAACCAAATCGATCCGGACGATCCCGGCAAACAATATTTCGAGACGTGGGGCCGCAGGATTTCGCCAATCCTGAAACATCGCAATGGCGATCCGGCTGCTAAAGAAAACGGCGATACGCCAGAACATCTCTAGCCGTCGCGGGTTAAAACCATCAGTGAAGCTCAGCTCGAAACCTTGGCGCGATTTGCCAGGCGAGCCAATTCGCTTTTCTTGAATAAGTTTGTTCTAGCACGTCCTTTTAGGAGTCACGTTGGCCACTCAAACGAAAGAGCTGAAGCCGTCCGCTGGTTCATCCGGACCTGCGGGCAAAGATGTGCCATTCCCATTTCTGGATTTAAAAGCTCAATACGCAACGATTAAGGACGAAATTCTCGCAGTCGTGCAGGACGTTCTTCGCGATCAGCACTTCATCATGGGCCCGCAAGTGGCCGCCTTCGAACGGGAAATGGAGCGCGAAACGAAAGCGCGCTTCGCGCTCGGCTGCGCCTCCGGCTCCGACGCAATCCTCCTCGCCCTGATGGCCTATGACCTTGGCCCTGGCGATGAAGTGGTCACAACTCCATTCACCTTCGTCGCTACCGCAGGTTCCATCGCGCGCCTCCGCGCCAAGCCAGTCTTCGTCGATATCGATCCCGACACCTTCAACATCGATACCGACAAAATTGCCGCCGCCATCACTCCAAAGACGCGCGCATTCCTGCCAGTGCATCTCTTTGGACTCGCTTCCGATTTAGATCCCATCCTAAAAATTGCCGCTCCCAAATCAATTCCAGTCATCGAAGACGCGGCTCAAGCCATCGGCGCCGAATACCACGGCAAGCCGGTCGGCGCGATCGGCGAAATTGGCTGCTTCAGCTATTTCCCATCGAAAAATTTAGGCGGCTATGGTGACGGCGGCCTGCTTACCACCAATTCCGAAAAACTCGCCGATAAGCTGAAAGTTCTGCGCATCCATGGCAGCCGCACAAAATACGATTACGAACTCGTCGGTATGAATAGCCGCCTCGACACGCTCCAGGCCGCCATTCTGTCGGTCAAACTGAAACACTTGCATGGCTGGGCCGATGCGCGCCGCCGCAATGCCGACCGCTACCGCGCGCTAATCGACGAATTTGGCTTGAACAAAGTAGTTAAGGCCCCGCAGGTTCCCACCGGTTTCGTTCACGTCTACAATCAATTTGTCATCCGCGTGAAACAGCGCGACGCCCTAAAGGCTTTCTTGAAGGAGCGCGGTATTCCCAGCGAGATTTACTATCCCTCGCCGCTTCACTTGCAGCCGGCGTTTGCGGATCTCGGCTACCGCGCCGGCGACTTCCCTGAATCCGAAGCCGCCGCCAAAGAAGTCCTGGCCCTGCCGATTTATCCCTGAACTAACCGAAGCTCAGCAACGCCGCGTCATTGAAGCCATCTCGAACTTCCACGAGCAGGCTCAATAATGGCCAGCAAGATGTCCAGCAAAACACCCGAGAAACAAAACGGCCAGTGCGGAAACGGAACCAGCGCCGCGAGCAACTCAGCCAGTATTCCCCCCGTAGTTCGATCCAAGCCCCCTCAAGTCGCTGTCGTCGGCGCCGGCTACTGGGGCAAAAACCTCGTCCGCAACTTCCATAATCTCGGCGCTCTCGCCGCCGTTTGCGATACGCGTCCTGAAGCTCTCAAGCAGGTCAGCGAGAAATACAAAGTTCATGTTACTGCGCACTACGATGAGCTGCTTAACGACCAATCCATCGACGCTGTAGTGATCGCTCTTCCGGCGGTCATGCACTACGAATCGGCCAAGAAAGCCCTCCTCGCCGGCAAAGACGTCTACGTCGAAAAACCGCTCGCACTCCACGTTCCCGAAGCTCGCGAGCTCGTCGATCTCGCCCGCGAACACCATCGCATTCTCATGGTCGGCCACATCCTCGAATATCACCCGGCCATTCTGGAATTAAAGCGCCTGATCACTTCGGGCGAGCTAGGTAAGATTCAATACATCTATTCCAATCGCCTGAACCTCGGCAAACTCCGCACCGAGGAAAACATTCTCTGGAGCTTTGCGCCCCACGACATCTCCGCCATCCTCTTCCTGCTCGGCGAGATGCCGCTCGAGCTTTCCACCCATGGCGGCAGCTACCTGAATGCTGGCATCGTCGACACCACACTCACCTCCGCTGTCTTCCGCTCCGGCGTTCGCGCGCACATTTTCGTGAGCTGGCTGCATCCGGTGAAAGAACAGAAGCTCACCATCGTCGCCGATAAACAAATGGCCGTCTTCGACGACGTCGAGCCCGAACGCAAGCTCGTCCTTTACCCGCACCGCATCAACTGGGTCGATCGCATTCCCGTCGCCCAAAAGGAAGAAGCGCGCGTCGTCGAAATTCCGCGCTCCGAGCCGCTCGAAAATGAGTGCCGCCACTTCCTCGAATCCGTTTCCACGCGCAAAGCGCCGCGCACCGATGGCGAAAGCGCTCTAAAAGTTCTGCAAGTGCTCGAAGCGTGTGAACTATCACTCAAAAATCATCACAAGTTGATGGCCGTCGGTCAGGATGAGCCTTCCTACTACGCTCACCCCACCGCGATCATCGACAAGCCCTGCCAAATCGGCGCGGGCACAAAAATCTGGCACTTCTCCCACGTCATGGCTAACTCCGTCATGGGCAAAGGATGCAATCTCGGCCAGAACGTGCTTATTTCGTCCGGCGTCCGGCTCGGCGACAATGTCAAAATTCAAAATAATGTCTCGGTCTACACCGGTGTCGAACTCGAAGATGACGTTTTCTGCGGCCCCTCGATGGTTTTCACCAATGTCTTCAATCCGCGCAGCCACATCAACCGCAAAAATGAATACCGCAAGACGCTCGTGAAGCGCGGCGCGTCTCTGGGCGCAAACTCCACCATCGTCTGCGGGACTACCATCGGCGGCTACGCTTTCATTGGTGCCGGTGCCGTGGTCACCAAGGACGTGCCCGACTACGCTCTCATGATGGGCGTGCCCGCAAAACAAACTGGCTGGATGTGCTACTGCGGCACGGGGCTGCCAAAAGGCAATTCGCCCGAGTGCGCCTCTTGCGCCCGCCGTTATGTCATCGACAAAAATTCCTGCCGCGAAGTTGCCGCGCCTGCCGAGGCTGCTGCTTCTGCCTCGCCCAGCAAGTCAACCGCGACAAAAGAATCGAAGGAAGTCGCTCAGCCCGTCGGCTCGCATTCGCGCACCGCAGCCTCCTAGCGTGCCTATGCCTGCGCCTTCGACCGCGGCGATCGGCCCATCAGCCCTCATACAGATAATATGGAACTGAGCCCTCTAGGATCGGCGACTGCAGAACTTAACGGCAAAAACGCCGCTATTGAGGCACAGGTCAAAGCCGCCGCAACGTCCAATAGCCCTGCCAGCACTCTCGATGTCGCCGGCGCCGCTGTTCCTGAAGAAACCGTAGCCGCCCCCGTCGTTCGCCGCTACACGCTCCATCCCGCGTTTCGCGACCTCGGTCTCATCGGCGGCACCAGCGTTCTCACCACCATCGCCGCCATTGCGGTCATCTCGCTGCTTGGCCGCTACCTCGGCCCCGCGCTTCTTGGCGAATATCTTCTCGTCCGCCGCGTCGCTTCTTGGCTGCAATCCCTCGTCGCTGTTCCCTCGGGCATCGCTCTTCCCCGCTACGTCGCTGCCAGCGTCAAGGATTCTCAAGTCAATAAACGCAGCTACTTTCTGCCTGCCTTTCTCATTGGCAACGCTTCCGCGATCGTAATTTCCGTTTGCTTCATCTTGGGTAAGACCACCGTCGGCCGCTTCCTTCTCGGCTCAGGTGATTTCACTCACTTGCTCATTCCCATTGGCCTGATGCTCATCGGCCTTGCCGCGCACTCCGCCGTCTTCGGCTATTACCAGGGCGACCTGTCCATGTTCCGTGCCTCCGCACTGCAAACCATCAACCTTGCCGTGGTTCCTTTCGCCTCCGCCATCCTCCTCTGGCACCTGGGTTCCGTCGCGCTCATCGTCGACGCCATTGGTGTAGCCATGATCGCCATCGCTTGCCTGTTCGCCCTCCCCATTCTTTTTGGCATGACCGCAAAAATCGCCTTCGCCGGTTTCACCGAACGTTCTCGCGAACTCATGACCTACGGGTCTTCCCGCACTGTCGGCGATTTCGGACTTCAAGGCTTACTTAGCCTGCCCGCGCTGATCGCCGCCCACTTTCTTCCCATTGCCGCGGTCAGCGCACTCCTTCTTGGTGGCAGCTTTCTTGGTGTGGTCTCCGTCGCCACTCTTCCCCTTGGCCTGATTCTTCTCTCCCGCGTCGCGCGTTCTCTCGCCTCCAATCGTTCCGCCGAATTGAGTGAGCGCATCATCCATTTCATGGGCGCGCTCATCGAGCTTTCCGCGTTCATCACCCTCCAAATGCTCGTCTTCTCTGACGTCATCGTCCGCGCCTGGGTCGGCCCCAAATTTCTCAGTGGCCTCGTAGTCGTCCAAATCGCCGTCCTCACCATGCCTTTCTATTTCGTACACTCTGGCCTGCGCAGCCTGGTCGATGCCGGCGCCGTCAAGGCCTACAACGCTCGCAACATCATCATTTCGCTCATTCCTTTTCTGGCCGCCTGCGCTGTCGTAGTCGTGACCATGCGCAATTGGTATTTCCTCGAAGGCTTGGCCATCTGCGGCATGTTGGGCTTGGCCCTGCTCTCCTGGCTCACTTGGCGCACTACCAAAACGCTCTTCGAGGTCAGTCCAAGCTGGAAGAAAATCTTGCCCGGCCTTACCCTAGCCATCGCCCTCGGCGGAGCCAGCTATCTGCTCAAGCGCGTATTCCCGGGGCATGTCGGCATCCCACTCGTCATGGCTATCGAAGCAGTCGTCTGTCTGGTCTATCTTGCGGGACTTCACTTTATGCGCGTCCAGTGGCTCATTTTCGTCCGCGAAACCGCCCTCCCTGGCTTGGCGTCAAGTCATAATGGCGGGTCCAAATAGCTCGCATGACCTCACCTGCACAGCCTGCGCAAATAGCTGCTCACCGGGTCGCGAAATCGCGCGATGCTATCCTTAGCAACTTGGGCGCAAACCCAATCGGGGCTTGAAACACTGTGTGTGGAATCTGCGGGATCATCGGTAACACTTCGCGCTTCTCTGCCGCGCAATTTCTCACCATGCGCGAAGCGCTCCACCATCGCGGCCCCGATGACGGCGGCACCTGGAACTCCGCCTCCGACGAGCCATCTCCTACGGCCTCAAACTCTCACGCCCTGCTCGGCAACCGCCGCCTCGCTATCCTCGACCTCTCGCCCGCCGGTCACCAGCCCATGGTCGATCCGGACTCCGGCCTGGTCATCGCCTACAACGGCGAAATCTATAATTACGCCGAACTTGCTGAAGAATTGGCCTCACACGGCGCAAAATTCCGCTCCCGCGGCGACACGGAAGTGCTGCTCAAGGCCTACGCCACTTGGGGCCGCGGCTGCCTCCAGCACCTCAACGGCATGTTCGCCTTCGCTATTTGGGATCCGCGCAAGCGTGAAGTGTTCTGCGCGCGTGACCGTTTCGGTGAAAAACCGTTCTACTACTACCGCGGCAACGATTTCCTCGCCTTCGCCTCCGAAATAAAATCGCTCGTCGCCGGCCGCTTCTTCACTCCTGAGCCCGATCCGGCTGCGATCTACGGCTACCTCGCAAATCGCGAGATGGACTCCACCGCCGAAACGCTCTTCAAAAATATCTTCTCGCTTCCCGCCGCCCACGCCCTCGAGTATTCCGCCGGTACCGGCTCGCTCAAAATTTGGAAATATTGGGACATCGATCCCGCAAAAGAAACTCGCTTGCCCACTGACGAAGACTACGCTCTGCGTTTCCTTGAATTGCTCACTGACTCGGTCCGCATTCGCCTGCGCTCTGACGTTCCTCTCGGCTCAAGCCTCTCCGGCGGCCTTGACTCATCCACCGTCGTCGGTCTTATCGCCCGTCTTGGAGCTGCACAGGGCCAGGCCACCTTTTCCGCGCGCTTCGCCGACCCGCGCTTCGACGAAGGTCGCTACATCGAAAAAGTCGTCGCTCATGCTCGCGCCGCCGCCCACGAGGTCTATCCCGACCCTACGCGCATCGCCGAAGAAATCGAAACTCTCACCTGGCATCAGGATCATCCCTTTTATAGCAGCAGCATCTACGCGCAATGGTGCGTCATGCGCCTCGCCCGCGAAGCCGGCGTCACCGTGCTCCTCGATGGCCAGGGCGCCGACGAAACTCTCGCCGGCTACCACGAATTCTTCTCCGCCACTTACCGCCAGCAGCTTAAGGACCTGAAAATTCTCCAGGCCGCTTCGTCCGTTCGCCGCTATACCGCTGACCACGGCACCGCCGCGCTCTCGCTCATCTTCCGTAGCCTGCTCCCCGCGCCAATCAAATCTGCTGCTACGCGTCTCGCCCGCCCCCGCGCCATCCCTCGCGAGTTCGCCGCGCGCTACTCCCGCCCCCCGCGCGCCTCCGCACCGATTTCCGTCACGCCCTCCAACACTCCCTTTACAACTCCCTCACCCAGACCGTCCTCCCCCAGCTCCTCCGCTACGCCGACCGCAACTCCATGGCCTTCTCCCGCGAAGTTCGTCTGCCCTTCCTCGATCATCGCCTCGTCGAATTTCTGTTCGCCATCCCCGCTGAGCAGAAAATCGCCGGTAGCACCACGAAAATCGTGTTGCGCAACGCCATTCGCGGTGTCGTCCCCGAAGAAATTCGCACTCGCAAGGACAAACTCGGCTTCGCACCTCCTGAAGTTTCCTGGCTCCAGGGACCGCTTCGCCCCTGGATCACCCAGGTCTTCGCGTCGTCCCAATTCAAGCAACGCGAATGGACCGACTCCCGCGAAGTCGACAAAGTCTGGAAAAATTTCCTCGCCGGCCGCACCGGTCTGCACACTTCGGTCTGGCGCTGGCTTTCCCTCGAAATGTGGGCGCGCGTTTGCCTCACTCCGCGCGCCGAGCTGCTTCACGAAAACGTGCCTTCAGCCTCGCTCAACGCCACAAAAATTTCGACTCAATCCGTCGCCGCCAATTGAAAACCCAATAAAAATGACGCCCCCTCCAGCACAGGCCGAATGGAATAGATCTAAATGTGCGGCATAGCCGGCATTCTCGATCGCAACACTTTCGACCCGGCGCGCTTGGTCGAAATGACCGACCTGATCCACTACCGCGGCCCCGACGGGTTTGGCTTCGCCTATTTCGACCTCAACTCCCACTCCGCTGCTGCTATCGAACTTATCCATAATCGCCGCGACTTGCCTATCTTCAGGCCCTCGGTTGGCCTGGGTACTCGCCGCCTCGCCATCCTCGACACTTCGGCGAACGGCAATCAGCCTATGGCCAGCGAAAGCGGGGAATACTGGATTGCCTACAACGGCGAAATTTACAACTACCTCGAAATTGCCGAAGAGCTCAAAAGTCTCGGCCACGTTTTTCGAACCGGCACAGACACCGAAGTAATTCTCAAGTCCTACAGCGAATGGGGCGCCGCGTGCGTTAAACGTTTCAACGGCATGTGGAGCTTCGCCATTTGGGACCGCCCGCAACGCGCGCTTTTCTGCTCGCGTGATCGCTTCGGCATCAAGCCCTTCTACTATTTCACCTCTGAGCACGCTCTGATCTTTGGCTCGGAAATCAAGCAACTGCTTGGAAATCCAGAAGTTCCTCACGCAACGAACGACCACGCCGTCTTTGAATACCTCTCGCGTGGGCTTACGAACTATGCTGACGAGACTTTCTTTAAGGGGATTCGCCAGCTTCTTCCCGGCCATTCTCTCACCGCGCGTTTTACCGAAACGGGAATTTCGACTCGAATCGAGAAATATTGGGAGCTAAAAATCGGCGAAGCTCCCCGTCTCACCGATCAGGAGGCCGAGCAGCAATTCGATTTTCTCTTTCGCCGCGCCGTTCGCTGGCAGATGCGCAGCGACGTGCCGGTCGGCTCATGCCTCTCCGGCGGCCTCGACTCCTCCTCCATCGTCTCCCTCGCCTCCCAGCACACTGACTCACAGAACTTCTTCGCCTTCTCCGCCGTTTTCGATGAGCCCCAATTCGACGAGCGCCGCTATGTCGCCGCCGTTGCCGAAGCCACTGGCATTCATAGCTCGCTAGTCTTCCCTAAAGCCGAGAATTTCTGGGATGACCTCAAATGCATGCTCTGGCATCAGGATGAGCCTGCTGGCGGCTCCAGCATCTACGCGCAGTGGTGCGTCATGCGCGCTGCTCGCCAATCCTCCATTCCCGTGCTTCTCGATGGGCAAGGCGGCGATGAAACGCTCTGCGGCTACCGCAAATTTTATCTCTTCTACCTGTGGGAGCTTCTCAACCAGGCCAATCCGAAATTTCTCTCTGAATCTCTAGCCTGGCTCGGGAACGCGGACTTCTCCTCTTGGAAGTGGAGCCAAATGAAGCGCTACTCTCCCCTCGCCTCGCGCTCCGAATCCTCGGTCCTCTCTCGCGTCGCCACCGAAGAATTCAACCGCGAAACTAAATCCATCCCCAAAGAGCACATCGGCGCAACCCACGACATTCGCGAACGCCAAAAGTCCGATTTGGTCCGCTACAGCGTCCCGGAACTACTGCGTTATGAGGACCGCAACTCAATGGCTCACTCGATTGAAGCCCGCGTACCCATGCTCGATCATGAGCTGGCCGAATTCGCGGTGAATTGCGCCCCCGATCTGAAATTGCGTAACGGCTGGACCAAATGGATCCTGCGCCGGGTTATGCGCGGCACCTTGACAGAGACAGTACGTCAGCGTAAGACCAAGCTCGGCTTTGAAACGCCCCAAAAGGAGTGGCTCCAACACGACGCTAAAGGCTTGATGCATAATGTGATACAGCGTAAGCCTCTCCAATTGCATCGAATCCTTTCGATGGATAAGATTGCCTCTGAGTTCGCGTCTTTCTTTGCCGGACGGCCCGGTAGCTTGACCGAGCTTGAAATTTTTCGGATTCTAAATTTGGAATTGTGGGCTCAGGCGTTCAACGTTTCCTAAAATGAGCGTGGACACCAACAATCAGAAAAGTGTCGTCGAGAATTTAGAGGCCGCCTTGCGTCCTCTGAATATCTGGTGGTTCTCCCACTACACTTCCACTCCTGATCAGCAATACAGTACGCAATTCGACCTCGCCAAGCGCCTCGTCCAAAAAGGCCATAAAGTCACTTTTTTCGGCGCGGGCTATAGCCATTATCAATTCAAAGAAATTCGGCTCGCCCCCGGTGAAAAATCCAAGGAAGAATATGTCGACGGCGTGCGCTACATCTGGCTCAAAACGCGCCCCTATCGCGCCAACGATTGGCGCCGCGCGCTAAATATTCTCGGCTACGCCTGGCGGGCCTATCGCTATGGAAAGCGCCTCAAAGAAACTCCCGACGTGGTCATCGGCACGACTTTCCACCCTCTCGCCTCGCTCGCGGCTTGCGGCGTCGCCAAATCGAAATCCGCTCCCTTTGTTTTCGAGGTCAAAGACCTCTGGCCGCTCACCATGATCGAATTTGGCCGCATCTCGCCCAATAGCCCTGCAGCTTTTGGCCTGCGCGCCATCGAAAAATTCCTCTCCCACCGCGCGACCCGCATCATCACCAGCTTGCCCGGCGTGATCGACTACTACAGCGCGCGCGGCGTCTCCCGAAACCGTGTGGCCTGGATTCCCAATGGCCTCGATCTAGCCCGCTATCAAAAGCTCGCTCCCTATACCGGCGCGATGAACGGTCACTGCACTTTGCTCTATGCTGGTGGCCACGTATCCGCGAATGCTCTCGACGTCGTGCTCAAAGCCGCTGATATCCTTCAAAAAGAAGGCAATCCTGCGCGCTTCGTATTCGTCGGCGGCGGCCAGGACAAAGACCGCCTCGTGCAGCTCGCTCGCGATCTGCGCCTCGAAAATGTCCAGTTCAACAATGTCGTGCCGAAAAGCGAACTCGTGCCCTTCATGGAGCGCTCCGATGCTTTCATTCTCACTATGCGCGACCTCGAGGCCCTCTATCGTTACGGCATGAGCTTCAACAAACTCTGCGATTACGTCGCCGCCGGTCGCCCTGTAATTTTCGCTGGCAAAGTCAGCCACAACGTGGTCGAGGAATTTGGCTGCGGTATTGTTGTCCCGCCGGAAAACCCCGAAGCATTTGCCGATGCCGTCCGCCGCTTTGAAAAATTGACCCAGGCCGAACGCGCCCAAATGGGCCAGAATGGTATCCGTTGCGCCCGCGAACGCTTCGACATCGACGAAATTGGGCAGAGGCTCGAGCAGGTTTTGATCGCCGCGGCCGAACGCCAGCCTCCGCTTTACCGTCCCGGCATTCCCGTGTCTTCACCGATCGGCGCCCCTGCGGTGCGAGA
Organism: uncultured Acidobacteriota bacterium; assembly: GCA_963757885.1. GTDB lineage: Bacteria > Acidobacteriota > Terriglobia > Acidiferrales > UBA7541 > Palsa-147. The sequence continues at coordinate 189,743 of CAVWSS010000005.1, forward strand.
CTGAAATTCGCGCTCAGTCGCGTAAAATATCTACAGTCCCCAATAATGCGAAAGGCTCTCTCGGAATGAACGCAGTTAGCCAGGCCAATCAGGTCGCTACCCAAGTAACTGCGGAGCCGTCCGTCGTCTGCGCCCGCCGGCAGAAGAGCCGTGCGATCAAGTCCGCCGTCAAATCGGCCATTGCCGGCGTCTCGAAGATCGTTCCCGACTCAATCTTCCGGCCCGCCTACGACGTCTCCTTCGCTGCTTATCGCAAGGGACTTCGAGCTCTCTACACACGCCACATCGTCTCCGCGCGCCTCGGCGGCAGCGCAAAAAATCTGCGCCGCGCCCAGACCGTCACAAAAGTCATGCCCTATTCGCTCGTTGGCAGCTCGGGCCTCGAAAGCACTTTCGACGTCGCCGAAAACACCGTGGTCTGCAATCTTCCCGGCGCCTTCGTCGAATGCGGCGTAGCCCGCGGAGGCTGCTCTGCCCTTCTCGCCATGGTCGCCGCCAACGAGGGGCGAGCCCGCAGGCTTTGGATGTTCGACTCCTACCAGGGCCTTCCCGATCCCACTCAGGAAGACTTTGCCGATGGCGCCGATACCACTGGTTCTCACGTCCGCCCGCTTCCTAAAGGCTCCTGCCTCGGCACAAAGCAGGAAGTAGAATCCCTGTTGTTCAATAAGTTCAAACTCAATCGAAACGCTATTGTCTTAGTGGAAGGTTGGTTTCAGGATACTTTACCGATACGCCGAAATGAGATCGGCCCCATCGCCGTTTTGCGAATCGATGGCGACTGGTACGAATCCACTCGATGCGTCCTGCTCAATTTATTCGACCAGGTCCCTTCGGGCGGATGGGTCATCGTCGATGATTACGGCACCTGCTCCGGCTGCCAGAAAGCTGTCGATGAATTTCTTGTCGAACGTCACATCAAGTCCGCTCTCATCCCTGACGGCCGCGGCGGGATTGCCTTCCAAAAATCCTAGCATCCCGGACGCGGCGCCATCTTTATGTCGCGCCCATCGAAAATATCGAGTCGAGCGTTGAAGCGTATTTTCGACCTGATCAGCTCCGCCATCGGCCTCGTCGTTCTGTCTCCGTTTTTTCTCATCCTCATAATTCTGATTCGGCTCGATTCTCCCGGCCCTGCCTTTTACCGTCCTCTCCGCACCGGCCGCTTCGGTGTACCCTTCCGCATATGGAAATTCCGCACCATGTATCTCAATTCCGATAAGCTCGGCGGCACCACTGGCGCCAACGATCCTCGCGTCACCAAAATCGGCCGCTTCCTCCGTAAATATAAAATCGACGAACTCCCGCAGCTCATCAACGTCATCACCGGCGACATGAGTCTGGTCGGCCCTCGTCCCGAGCTTGAAGAGCACACCTCTGCTTACTCGACGGATGAGCAGCAAATCCTCAAAGTCCGCCCCGGCATCACTGACGAGTCCTCCATGCGTTTCCACAATCTCGGCGAACTCGTCGGCGACGACGATCCCCACCGTGTCTTCATCGAAAAATTTCGCGCCGAAAAAAATCAGCTCCGCCTCGACTACGTCAAAAACCAGTCCTTCTCCGGCGACATGCGCATCTTGTTTCGCACTTTAAAACTCGTGATTGCGAGGCGCTAGTGGAGAGAATTGTCGAATATCAGCGCCTTGGCCAAACGGACCTGCAAATCTCACGCCTCGGCTTCGGTTGCGGCCCCGCCTCCGGCCACGATTACGGCCCCATCGACGATCAGGAATGGCGCGCCGCCGTCCACGAAGCACTCGACCGCGGCGTCAATTTCTTCGACGTAGCCAACGTCTACGGCTTCGGCCACGCCGAAGAGCTTCTCGCTGACGCGCTCGGCCCTCATCGCGCCAACGCCATAATTGCTACGAAATGCGGCCTGCTTTGGGACGACCACCATCGAGTTCATCGCGACCTCAGCCCCGCCGCGGTCACCCAATCCGTCCACGACAGCCTCCGCCGCCTCCAAATCGACTCCATCCCCCTCCTTCAAATCCATTGGCCCGACCCGCACACTCCCCTGCACGAAACCCTCGACGCCCTCGCCAAGCTCAAACACCAGGGGAAATTCAAGCACCTCGGCGTCTCCAACTTTCCCCTCGAATTGCTTCAGCAAGCCGCTCAAATCACCCGCATCGAATCGCTCCAGCTCGCCTACAATCTCCTCTCCCGCGAGCCCGAAGCTGAAATTTTCCCCTGGTGTGCCGAGTATCAGGTCAGCGTCCTTGCCCACACCGCCCTCGCCCGCGGCGCCCTCTCCCCCAAATACGCCGCCTCCGCGGCAACCGACTTTCACGATACCCGTAAGGACAGCCCTTACTTTGCCGATCAATCTTTAAGGGTGCGCCGCCAATTGCAACAGGCCATGCAAACCATTTCTGACCGCAACAAGCGACCTGTTGCCACGGTTGCGTTAAGATGGATACTCGAAAGTCCGGTGGTTGCCTCAGCGCTGGTGGGTATCAGGGATCGCACTCAATTGAACGAAAATCTCGAAGCTCTTGGCTGGCACTTGACTGCAGACGAGCGCGAATCGCTATCTGCAATTTCAGCGCAGAGCCCGGCCGGCTTGAAGGGTATACCGGCGCACGGCTCAGGTTCTCGAACGAGCTAAAATGAAAAACTCGACCACCTCCGCCTCTCACTCCCCCACGCCGCCCCCCGACCTTCGCGACTTTGCCGACAATATCCGCCGCCGCAGCTTGGCCATGATCTCCCGCGCCAAGTCTTCCCACATCGGCTCAGTCTTCTCCACCGCCGAAATCCTCGCCGTCCTTTACGGCAAAGTGCTGCGCCTCAAACCCGAACAGGCCGACTGGCCTGGCCGCGACCGCTTCGTCATGTCCAAAGGCCATGCCGCCGCTGGTCTTTACGTCGCCCTCGCTTTGCGCGGCTTTTTCCCGCTCGATTGGCTCGAGAAGTTCTGCCAGGACGATACCCACATGGCCGGCCACGTCACCCAGTCCGGCATTCCGGGCGTCGAAGTCTCTACCGGCTCGCTCGGTCATGGTCTGGCCATTGCCTGCGGCATGGCTCTTGCCGCGCACCGCGACAATTTGCCACATCGCGTGTTTGCTCTATTGAGCGACGGCGAATGCGATGAAGGCTCCACCTGGGAAGCCGCTCTCTTCGCTCCGCATCACCAGCTCGAGAATCTGACCGTGATCGTCGACTACAACAAGATCCAGAGCCTCGGCCATGTCAAGCAAGTCCTCGACCTCGAGCCCTTCGCCGACAAATGGAAAAGTTTCGGCTGGGGTGTCGTCGAAATCGACGGCCACGACCTGAATGCGTTGGAAACCACGCTCGCAAAACTGCCCCTGCAAAAAGGCCGACCCAGTTGCATAATCGCCCACACCGTAAAGGGCAAGGGCGTGGACTTCATGGAGCACAAATTGCTCTGGCACTATCGCTGCCCAAGCGGCGACGAATTCGATTCCGCGGTAACTCAGCTCGAATATGCTGCGCAGAAAAAATCAAACGGCACGCCCGCCGCGAAAAACGGAAAAAAGAACGGCAGAAAAAACGGTCGCTGAATGAACCACAGCAGCCGCAGTAGTCAAAAGCGCTCAAGAGATATGCAGCCCAACAAAATGGCAGCCAGTATTGAACCCGGTATACCGCCAGTCACTTCGTGCAGTTCCCCAACAGGTGCGAGTCTCGCATCGAGCTCCAAATCGGGAGCCTGGCGGTAATATGCGCTCCGCCTTCTTTCGCGCTCTAATGGTCGCCGCCGAGCGAGACCCTCGCGTCAACCTCGTCGTCGGCGACATCGGCTTCGGCGTCGTCGAACCCTTCGCCGAAAAATACCCAAAGCGCTTCCTCAACGTTGGCGTTGCCGAGCAGAACATGACCGGCATCTCCGCCGGCCTGGCCATGTCCGGCAAGATCGTCTTCACCTACTCCATCGCCAACTTCCCAACCCTCCGCTGCCTTGAACAAATTCGCAACGACGTCTGCTATCACCATGCCAACGTCAAAATCGTTGCTGTCGGCGGCGGCTATGCCTACGGCGCCCTGGGCGCCACTCATCACGCCACCGAAGATCTTGCCATCATGCGCGCTCTTCCCGCCATGACCGTGGTCGCTCCCGCCGACCCGCAGGAAGCCGAAAAAGCCACCTTAGCCGTCGCCCAGCATCCCGGTCCGTGCTATCTGCGTATTGGGCGCGCTGGCGAACCCAAAGTCCACCAATCCGATATACATTTCGAGATTGGTAAAGCTATCCAGGTCCGCGATGGCGACGACCTCACCATCATGTCGACCGGCGGCATGCTCCAAACCGCCGTCCAAGCCGCCGAAAACCTTGCTACACAAGGATTTAACGTTCGCGTGCTCAGCATGCATTCCCTGAAACCTTTTGATTCCCGGGCCGTCCTTTCTGCGGCTCGTGACACGGGAGCGATTTTGACCATCGAAGAACACAGCATCATTGGTGGCTTGGGCAGCGCCGTCGCTGAAGCCCTTGCCGACGCGGGCCAAACGGCCGTTGCCTTTAAGCGCCTCGGGGTCCCATCCGAATTTGCGCCACTGATGGGTAATCAGGAATACCTGAAGGAGAAAGCCGGCCTCTCTCTGTCGGGAGTACTACAAGCGGCAACATCCCTGCTTGCAACGGTGAAACGCTGAGCGTACTCGGTTATACTAAGTGCTGGGGGGCCATTAGTTTCCGGCGACTCTGTTTCTGGCCGCCGGTTCTCGAACAGGTTCCACAAGATTCGCGTCTATGGGCGCGCAATTCTTGGAACGCACCTTCGCGGAAAGCGATCTCGGACCTGCGAAGCTGCTCCTGTTTCGGACCACTCAGAGTATCCATCTCGACAATTATTGTGGCGGAGACGGAATCCGCTCACTCAAAATATGATTCACTTAACCTTGGCCGCAGCGGTTCCCTTCCCTTCGGGCCAGGTTCATACCCTGAAGCTCATAACACGGTGCAAAGAACGCAATTAAAAACGCACTTAAAGATAAGCGATTCTTTACCCTTGCTACTTTTGATGGCGTAAATAGATCAAACCTTCGTGGGAACGGGGGCGGGTTGGAAAAAAGGTTCACCGGAATAATGCTGAAGCGAAGAATCTGGCTCGTCGTCGGATTCCAGGCACTTCTTGTCTTCAGCTCTGTGATCTTCGCCTGGCTCCTCCAGTTCGATTTCACTCTTCCCTATCGCGACATTCTGATCATGGCGGTGCCCATCCTGGTGGGGATTCGCCTGATCTGCCTGCGTCTCTTCAATCTCCACCGAGGCTGGTGGAGCTTTAGCGGCGTCACCGAAGCCATCGCCATCCTGAAGGCCGTCACCGTAGGCACCTTGGTTTTCTTCCTCGTGATGCGTGTTCTGAAAATCGACGCCTTCCCGCGCTCCATCTACTTTATCGAGGCCATGCTCACCGCCGGCCTTCTCGCCGTGAGCCGTCTGCTGTCTCGTGTCCTCGCTGATTCCATGCGCCAGGCCGCTAAGGATTCCAAGAAGGTCATTCTGATCGGTGCCGGCAAAGCCGCCGCGCTGGTTATTCGCGGCATCGCTCTCCCAAATAGCGGCATGACCGTCCTCGGGTGCGTCGATGACAACGCTAGCAAAGTCGGCATCAAGCTCCACGGCGTTCCGGTCCTCGGGACTACTGCACAATTGCCCTCGCTCCTTACTCGCTACCAGCCTGACGAAATCCTTATCGCTGTGCCTTCCGCCACTGGGGAGCAAATGCAGCGCTTCATTTCCCTTTGCCAGAGCGTCGGCGTCAATTTCCGTACCTTGCCCTCCCTATGCGACATCATTCAGGGCAATCTGAGCATCCGCAATTTCCGCGAAGTGCGCCTCGAAGACTTGCTCGGCCGCGACCCGGTTGAAATCGACCTGAATTCCGTTCGCCGCTCCATCGAAGGCAAGACCGTCGTGGTCACTGGAGCCGCAGGCTCAATTGGCTCCGAAATTTGCCGCCAGATTGGCTCGTACAATCCTGCACATCTCATCTGCGTCGACCAGAGCGAAACCGGAATTTTCTATTTGCAGGACACTCTAAAATCCTCCGGCAACACCTCCCGCGTCACTTTCTGCGTCGCCGATATCGGCGACGGCGAGCGCATGCGCGCGGTCTTTCGCGACCACAAACCCACCGTCGTCTTCCACGCCGCCGCCTACAAGCACGTGCCGGTCATGGAAGTCAACGTTCACGAAGCCGTGAAGAACAACGTCTTCTCGCTCGTCGGCCTCATCGAAGTCGCTGAAAACGCCGGCTGCGAGAATTTCGTGCTGATCAGTTCCGACAAAGCCGTCAATCCCAGCAGCGTCATGGGCACCACCAAGCGCCTCGGCGAACTCATTCTGGCCTGCCGCGATTCCGCCATGCGCTGCGTCTCGGTTCGCTTCGGCAACGTTCTCGGTTCCAGCGGCAGCGTCGTGCCGGTGCTCCAGCGCCAGCTTCGCGATAATCAGCCGCTCACCATCACTCACCAGGACGTCAAACGTTTCTTCATGACCACTCGCGAAGCCGTGTCGCTGGTCCTCCAGGCTTACGCCATCGGCGAGCATGGCGACATTTTGCTTCTCGACATGGGCGATCCCGTTTCCATCCTTCAGCTCGCCCGCACGCTGATCCAGCTATCCGGCAAACGCGAAGATCAGGTCCAAATCTGCTTTACGGGTTTGCGCGAAGGCGAAAAGCTCAACGAATTGCTCCACTCGCCCACCGAGCAGCTCCTCGGCACCTCTTGCCCCAAGATCAAACGTGTTCGCGGCGAGCTCATGTCCTGGACCACTCTCGACCAGCATCTCAAAGGCTTGCGCGCGTCCATGTCCATCAATGGCGCGGGCCCTGTGCGCGCCAAGCTCCACGACATTATTCCCGAATACATCGCGCCCAATGGGCACAATCCCAAGGTCGCCCAATTCATCCCGCAAGTCGTTCCCAGCCGTCCCAATGGCGCTCAGCCCGTTCCGGTCTCGGGCAACGGGAACGGCGCTAATGGGAACGGTAACGGCACAAGTGCTGGAGCAAATGGCAATGGCGCCAGCAATGGGAACGGCACGCAGCCCGAGAAGCCGGCTCAGGCCGACCCAGAACGCAGACGGCACATCGCCGCCGGCCGCTCCAACTAATTCCGTTATTCGTTTTTCATTTCGGCGTTCCGCATCTACCCCACTCGCCCAATTTTCCCTGACCCTTTAAGCCTCAAGCTTTTGGCCTAAGCTTCTACAGTAACGGCCTCATTGTGACCTCTCTAGCCAACTCCTACTCTGCTCTTACAGCCCCGCATCATTACCAGAACCTTATTGGCAGTCTTAGGAGGCCTTATGGCACAAGGCAGCAGCGGGACTGGAACCAGCACTGGTGCCCAGCACAAATGCTCCAATTGCGGCAAATCTTTCAATAGCGCCTCTGAGCTCAGGGAACACGAAAAGACCTGCAAGGCCAGCGGTTCGCAGCGTCGCTAATTCAAAGCGCTGCGTGCTCCACGCGCCCGTTGGCCCCAACCGGCGTCATTGCAATCCGACTGGATGCCGTCCAGCCCGGCAGAAGTCCAGCATATTTTCAGAGTTTTTATACTCAGGATTATCACGTCTCAAACTTGCGAATCACGGGAGAACTCAATGGCCGCAAAAAGTGATGGAAGCAATCTCAAGAAAACCACAGATGCGAAATTGCGAGTGGCTATTTTAGTTACCGATGGTTTTGAAGAAGCCGAAATGGTCGAACCGCGCAAATTCCTGGATAAGCAAGGCGCGGAAACCGTGCTGATCGCTCCCAGGCCCGGCAAAGTCACGGCCATGAATCACGACAAAAAATCCGAAAGCTACAAAGTCGAACAAACCCTCGACAAAGCGAATCCCGACGATTTCGACGCGGTTCTTCTCCCCGGCGGCGCTCTCAATGCCGACGCCCTCCGCGTTGAATCCAAAGCCCAGGAATTCGTCCGCGAAATTAACGACGAACACAAACCCATCGCCTTCATTTGCCACGCACCCTGGCTCCTCGTCTCCGCAGGCTTGGTCAATGGCCGCCATCTCACCAGCTATCACACGATTCGCGACGACATCGAAAACGCCGGCGGTAGATGGACGAACTCTGAAACCGTCACCGATGACAACTGGGTGAGCAGCCGTCAACCCTCCGACATCCCGGCCTTCAACGAAAAAATGAGAGATTTATTTTGGAGCAAACGTGAGGCGCGCACCGCTGGATCTACCGCGGTGTCAGGCGACACTCGCGCGGGTGTAGCTGCCGGCGCCAAATCCGCCGGCGCCGGCCAGCCTTCAGGCCGCGGCTCCGCCAAATCCGCGTCCCGGTGACTCGGCGTAGCCGCTCTTAATCTGCAGCCGGGCCCGCGTTACAGCAGCGCCGGACCCGGCTATTCCCTTCCTGTCCTGTCATCCCGAACCCGGTTGTTTCGCGGCGATAGCCGCGGAGCAACCGGCGTGAGGGATCTGCTCTTCTTAGCTTTTTATTTGAGCCCTACCTTTTTTCTCTCTTCCGCGGCGAAGCCTCCCGCCCTCCACCCTCCGACATCCTCGCCACCGCATCCTCCAACCTCTGGCGATTCTCGAAAAAATCTCCCCACAGATTCCCCAATTTCTTCAGCCTCCCCGGCACCGTCTTCAAATTCCACGTATCCGCCGAAAAATTCCTCTCCAATTCACTCTCGAGCATTGGCGTCGACACCGGCGCCTTCGGAAACGGTCTTAGCGAATACGCGCACGCCAGCGGCTTCCCCTTGGCGTTCTGCAGCGTGTCGATCAGCACTTTGCCCTGCGGCCTCTTCGACACCGTCCGCTCCAGCGTGGTCAGCTGCGGCAATTCATGCGACACCATCTGCGCAATCACATCCGCAAACTGCCGCACCTGCTCATACGTGTAGCGCGCCTCCAGCGGAATAAAAATGTGAAATCCGGTCGCGCCCGACGTCTTCGGGTACGCTTTCATACCCGCGCGCTCTAGTTCCCGCGAGATCGCCGCCGCAATCCTCAGCACCGCGCTGTACGGCGCCTCATCCGTCGGATCCAAATCGAAAAATATGTAATCAGGATGCTCTTGATTGTCCGCGCGACTCGACCACGGGTTGTGATCGATGCATCCGAGGTTCGTCAGAAAAAGTAATGCCGCCGCGTCATTGCACAGCACATATGGCATCTTCCCGCCGCGCTCCTTCGAATCGATCAGCACCGTCTCCATCCATGCCGGACGCGGGCTCGGCGCCTCCTTCTGAAAAAACGCCTCCCCATGAATTCCATCCGGATACCGCCGCAGCACCATCGGCCGCCCTTCCAGCACCGGCACAATGTACGGAGCCATCCGCGCGTAGTACGCCAGCACGTCGCGCTTCTTGTATCCCGCCTCCGGGAAATAAACCTTATCCAAATTGCTGAACTTTACTTCCCTTCCATCTACGTCGATGACCAGCGTCGCACCCTTCGCCTTTAAAATCGTCTCCGAAAGCGCTTCCGCATCTTTCGCGCTACCCCTCTCATCCGGGCCTCGCTTTGGGACCTTTGGCACTACGCTCAACTTCACCTTGCCCCGCTCCTCCTGCGGCGGCGAATCCTCCGACGCCGCACCTCTCCCCCTCTTCGCCTTCGCCCTCTTCCCCTTCGCGCTCTTTATCTGCCGCTTCTCGCCCCCTCCCTCGCCATGCGCTTCATCCTCCGTGCGCATCTCCTCCTTCGCCCTTTTTATCGCTTCCTTCGGCACCTCCGACTCAAACTTGCAATCCCTCGGGCTTATATCTTCGCGAAATCCAATAAACACCGGCGCGCGCAATTTCCGGTCGTCCGTCCACATTCCATACTTCACTCGCGCCACCAACTCGGGCCTTACCCACGTCGCCTTTTCTTTCACCTTCGGCCGGGTCGCAAACGGACACTCCTTGCTCTTCACCGCCTGCAGCTTCTCGTATGTTTCTTTCAGCACGTCATGCGGGAATCCCGTCCCCACGCTGGCCACGTACTCCAATTCTTCCCCGTCGTACAAACCCATCAGCAGCGCCCCAAAATAATCGCGGCTGTTCCGCGGCTCCGTCCACCCGCCCACCACCGCATCCAATTCCTGCACAATTTTCAGCTTAATCCAAAATCGCGTCCGCTTGCCCACATACGGACTGTGAATCTCCTTGGCCAGAATCCCCTCGAGCTGTTGTGCGCTGGCCAGCTCATACAGCTCCTTGCCATGCTCCAACTGGTGATCCGAAAATCGCAGGATGTTCGAAGGCCTGAGCACACTCTGTAGCAGCTTCTTCCTCTCGATCAGCGGCACGTTGCGCAGGTCATATCCATCGCAATATAAGATGTCGAAAAAGTAGTAAGTGACCGGGTACTTGTCCCGCATCGCCTCCGAGGGTGTCGACCCGATAAACCGGTTTTGCAGCTTTTGAAAATCCGAGCGCCCCGACTCATCGAGCACCACAATTTCGCCGTCCAGAATCGCCTCTATCGCCCGCACGCTTCGCGCCAAGCTGTGAAACTCCGGAAACTGATGCGTCACCGATCGGTGCGTCCTCGATCGCAGCTCCAGGTCGCCCTTGCTCAAAAACGCGAGCGTCCGCTGCCCATCCCACTTAATCTCAAACAGCCAGTTCGGATCTGAAAACGGCTTATCTCCCAGCAACGCCAACGCCGCATCGACGCTGCGCGGCATCACCGCCTCCACCGCGCCCTTTAGCGTCGACGGATCAATCAGCGATAACTCCGCCCGATCCTCTTGACCGTCCATCCACTTTCCAGGCCGCCCCTTCGGCCTCGGCAATTTCTTCGGCTCGGCTTTTTTCTCGCGCGCCCCGCCTTTGGACTTGGCGGCGCTTCCCACTGGCGCAGTTTTGCCCGCTGGCGGCTTCGGCGGCGGATACACCGGCGCCGCACCGTAAACCTGCACCGGCCCTCCCGACGGTTTCACTTCCTCACCCGGCAGCCGATCCTTATGCCGGATAAACAGCCACTCGTTCTGCTTCTGCGAATTCTTCATCTTCACTAGAACGTAGCTGCCCTTCAGCCGCTCGCCGAACAGCCGAAATTTAATTTCTCCATTCTTGATCTGCTCGCTCGCGCTCCCCGGCCCCTCCGGTTCAAACGTCCCGTGATCCCAAATCCTCACTTCGCCCGCGCCGTAATTTCCCTTGGGAATCTGCCCGGCAAATTTCGCGTACTCCACCGGGTGATCCTCGACGTGCACCGCCAGCCGCTTCTCATTCGGCTCCATTGGCGGACCCTTTGGGCACCGCCCACGACTTCAGCACGCCATCTACTTCCAGCCGGAAGTCGTAATGCAGCCGCGTCGCGTCATGCCGCTGCACCACAAAAATGTGCCCGCCACCGCGCTCTTCCGCACCCGCAGGCTCCGGCGTTGCGCTGAATTTCCTCTTTTTCTTATATTCCGCCAGCTTCGCCATTCAAAAATCCATAGTGGCTATCGCCACCAAACGCCGCCAATAAACGTCCAAATTAAGGCAAACACGGCATTGAATATACCGGAGAAATTCGTCATCTTTTATCCAGCGAAATGACCATTACCCGGCGTGAAAAATCTTCAGCGGATACTAGGGGGTACTAATGGCTTCCAGCGTTTGGAAAGGCATGCTCACCTTCGGCCTGGTTTCAATTCCCATCAAGCTCTACGTCGCCGCCCGCAGCAAACGCATCGCCCTTCACCAGCTCCACAAGGAATGCCACACTCGCCTGAAGCAGCCACTTTTCTGCCCTCATTGCAATCGCTTCGTCGACCGCTCCGAAGTCGTCAAAGGTTACGAATACGAAAAGGGAAAGTACGTGGTCATCGATCCCGACGAGATCAAAAAGATCACTCCCGCCTCCGGCCACAACATGGAGATCCTGGCCTTCGTCAAAGACACCGAAGTCGACCCGCTCTACTTCGAATCCTCCTTCCTCTCCGTTCCCGATTCCGAAGGCAACAAGGGCTATCGCCTTCTTGTAAAAGCCCTTGAAGAAACAAAAATGGTCGGTATCGCCAAGCTCACCATGCATCAGCGCGAGTACACCGTCTTCATTCGACCGCGCGACAACGGCCTCACTATGCACACCATGTTCTACGCCAACGAAATTCAGCACGTCGCGCAATACGGCAAAGACGAAGTCAAAGTCACGCCCCAGGAAATCAAACTCGCCCAGCAGCTCGTCGCCACTCTCGCCGCACACTTCAAGCCCGAGGAATATCACGACGACTTCCAGGTCCGCCTAAACGCTCTAATCGAAGCCAAAATGAAAGGCAAGACCATCGCCGTCGCGCCCGAAGCGCCTCGCGCTCCGGTCATCGACATGATGGAAGCCCTAAAGCGCAGCCTCGCCGCCTCCAGCGGCGGCAAAAAGCCGCCGAAGAACGCGCCCAAACCCAGAATCGTCGCCAAGGGCTCCGAAGAAGCCGCCGAGCCCGCCGCCACTGGCACTCACGGCCGCTCCCGCCGCCGCAAAGCCAGCTAACACTTCATTTCTGGTTGGATTGAATCTAGTTGGAACGAATCTGGTTGGATTAAAACTGCCAGAAAAAATGGCGCGCCCGGAGCGACCGAACAGTGCTCTCGCCATTTTGATCACTCAAGTCCGATAAAGAAACAGAAGAGAACAGGGTTCGTGGGAACACACCCCTATGCATGCTTCTCGAAAAGCCCTGGGACAACCTAGTAGTGAAGCGTGACGGTGTGACTACGGTTCTCGATCTCCATAGCGTAACCGCACTGAGGCGTAACAGGTGTGTCGACATACTCAGTCCATCTAATATCATGAACCGGTTTCAGGTCCTGCTTGAAGACAGTAACCTTGTCAAAGCTTAATTGCCCATTCGGAGGGAAATCATCGCAACTGACGATGTTGTCTACTTCGAGTACACCGCCAAACACCCAATTGAAGATTTGGCCGTCACTTGGGGTATCGCCTAGTGTGGTGCTGTCACCCGTTGACAGATCGAGAGTAAGAACATTCCAGGTCGCGCAGCTAAGCGTGCCGGCAATGCACGTGCTCGTAATAGAGCCGTAGATTCGGTCGCCTGGAGAAACGTTCACGGCTGGACTGTTCGTGATTATTCCATTCAGACAACAATTCCAGCTGGCGATGGTCCATTGGCCCGGACTCCCATACCACCCCAGCACGGGCTGCAGAATACTGTCAACGGCATCGATGTCTTCAAATCCAGGAAAGAAAAATAAGACCTGACCGTCATTCGCGGTGGGCTGTGGAGGTACGGTCCACCTCGCGATCAGCGCGCCATACGATGTTGTCGCAGAGCCAGTCGTGGCGTTTGCGTCCAGGAGATACCCGTTGATCACAGGTGCCCTCGTTGCCATCGTGTTCGCGGCCTCCTGCGCGCTTTTGTTGGAAGCCCTTGACCCCATTTTGTTTCCGGCAGGTGAGTAGTGCGGGTAAGCACAGACCGCGGCTTCTTGATCTACGGTGCCATCGTTGTGCTGAACCCGTCCATCAAACAGCAGTCTTTCACCCTTTATAAGGCTCCTTACGCAAGATGAGTGAAAGTAACCTGCAGGCGTGATTACGTATCCGTCTGGTACTGTCGCAGGACGGTTTGGTCCTGCAATAGGGGCCGTGTCGTGAAGTGATGTTTCGGTTTGGGCGCGCGCCGGTTGAAAGACTATGAGTAGCATTGTGGCCAGTGCGAGGAAACCGCGAGTTAGGAGTACCCGGCTAGTCGGACCTGCTTTCAATTCAACAAAAGAAGTATAAAAACAACCCCTTTCCCCGTGATTTTGCATTGTCGTCTCCTCATTGACCTGCTCATAAGTGAGGATGGCCGGAAGGGCTGGTCGGCGCCGAATCTAAGCGCTGTTTATTGAAGTGTCAAGTTAAATCAACGGAACGATGGGAGAGGAAGCACAAATGAAGTCCGATTCAACCGGTCTCTACAATTAGCTAACGTCGATGACTCCGATAGAGCCCAACTCATCGAAAAGAATGGCGCGCCCGGAGAGACTCGAACTCCCGACCCTCTGCTTCGAAGGCAGATGCTCTATCCAGCTGAGCTACGGGCGCGTAACTTCAAATCTAATCATCGAATTCTCGCACGGCAAGCTCTAATTTCGTTGCTTCACAGCGGCCTTCCGAAACCACGCCGCGTACATCAGGCCTGCAGCCAACGCAACCAACAACCCGTCTTCTGCGATCTTTCGCGGCCCGACCACCTCATTATCGCCGCACCCGCACGGGATGATCAGCCCATGTAAGTAAGCCCATGTAATCGCAGAAAGAAATCCGATCAATAAAATCAGCGCAAGCAGCGATGAATAACGGAGTCCGATTCCGCTCAGCAGCCAGAATCCCAGAACAATTTCAACGGGTGGCAGAAGCTTCCCAGCTTCCAGTGCCGCCGCATGAGGCAAAATGCCGTAGGCATCGACGCTCATTGCAAATGTCAGCAGGGAAAGCTTTATGGATCCAAAAGTCCACCGCATTCCATAAACCGGCCTAACTTTCAAATAACCGAAATAAAGAAATATCGCTGCCAACACAACACGGCTCGCCAGCAAAAAGGCCCTTCTTTTATCGAAGCCGATCGCTCCAGGCATAGCTCGCTGACGTCCTTCGATGATCTGCGTCCTCGCGTATCCTAATTCCCTGTCACCCTTCGAGCGGCCCCTTCCACCGGAGCCCTTGCGGCCCGCCCTGGGAACACCCCCTCCACAATCTTCCCCTCCCTCACCACCGCCACGCCATTCACCAACACATCCTCCACTCCCTCCGAATACTGCAGCGGCTCTTCGAACGTCGCCTTATCAATAATCTTCCCCGCATCGAAAATCGTGATGTCCGCGTCCGCTCCCACTCGAATCCGCCCCTTCTCGCGAAACATCGGCGCCCGTTTTTCCAACCGCTCCGCCGGCAGCAAAGTCATCTTGCGCAACGCGCTCATCAAATCCAAAACTTTCTCGTCGCGCACGTAATGCCCCAACACTCGCGAAAACGTTCCCTTGTCCCCGCGGATGCACCTTCGGTCCCGTAATCGGCAATCCCGTCGCTCGCCACCATAATCATTGGATCGGCCAACGCCTCGCGCACCGCGCTCTCCGGGATGCAATAAATCACCACCAGCCCGCCTTCCTTCCGATACTTCTCAAAAGTTTCCGCCGTCAGCCGCTCGCCCGTCTTCGCCCATTGCAAATCCTTGTACGTAATTCCCATTGCTTCTTGCCAGCCCGGATCGAACAGCGCCGATTCCAGCCCCGTGCTCGCCGCCTCATACGGATACGCTTCCGTCGTTACGTCCATTCCGTGCTTTCGCGCGCCTTCCACCATCGCGATCAACTGCGGCGTATCCTTCAACCCCATGCTGGTGATGTGAACCACGTGCAGCGGCGCTCCGGTCGATTCCGCCGCCGCAATCACCTCTTCGAGCGCCGCCAGCCCCGTCGTCGGCTCCTTCATCCCGTTGTATCGCAAATGCACATGCACCGACGCGCCATGCGCCGCGGCCACCTTAAACACATCCACAATCTCCTCGTGCGACGCGCCCGCCGTGTAGTTGACGCCCATTCCGACGCTCAGCGCGCCCTGCCGCAGCCCGCGGTCAATCCCGTCAAGAATCTGCTTCAGCTCCTCCGGCGAAGCTGCTTTATGCGCCGCGTCGCCGATCGGCAAAAATCCGCCCGGATCGTGCATCACCGCCATTCGCGCCGGGATGTGCCCCGCGCTCACTCCATAATTAATCAGCGCGTTCCCTTCGCGCTTTCGCGTACCACGCATCTCACATCCGCCGTCCCCAACTCCAACTCCAGCGAAGTAGTCAGCCCATCCCGAGCCTGAAATTCATAGTTGCGCTCTTCCTGCCCGTGCTCATGCAGATCAATGAACCCCGGAGCCACCACCAGCCCGCGCGCCTCAATCGTCTCCTTGCCTCGCAGCGGACGCTCGGAAATCTCCACGATCTTCCCGCCGCGTATCCCCACATTCCGCACCGCATCCAGCCCCGACTCGGGATCCATCACCCGCCCGCCTTGAATCACCACGTCGAGCTCTCGCGAATCCGCACTCATCGCGCGCGCACAAATCATCGCCGCCCCGCCCGCCAGCACCACTCCCACCGCCGCCCACACAATCATGTTTCTCATCATGCCCGCGAATATACGCGCAATTCAGCCCAATTGATCACAGTAATGCACCGGTTTTGGCGATGAAGGTTTCGATTTTCCGGGTGCCCCACTTCCTGGTTTGAGGAAGTGGGATCGAATGAAATTTAAGGCCTTTGACTCGATTGTTGATTTGCAGCTATGGGCAATTAAGACAGCGAAGGCGTCTCCGCCAAGGCTTTGTGAATCACTACAGTGTCGTCATCTAAGTCTTTAATGCCCCGCCCCAAAATCACCACACTGTGAAACAGGAATCCCATAGCAATCTTGTTGATCTCAGGCTTTCGCGCATTGTGAAAAACAATCGTCGCCAGCTCTCGAGAGTGAATTCGTCCAAAGTTCCAACTATACCCACCATAGTATTCTCCACCTTCGCCCATAAACAGATAGCCGACGCGTCCAATTGGTCGTCTAACGTCATGCTGGTTCGAAAGATACCTTGCGCTGCACGCCTCGGCGTCTCTCATCACTCTTCTCTCGCTAAGCCACGACGACAGCAATAGCAGAACGAACAATCCCGCGTACACCCAGAACATCAGCACGAAGAAAGCTAAGGGCGATACAAAGAGCCAATTTAAGAGGCTGAACCTCGCGGAGCCACCAGCCGCAAAGAACACCAGACAGGCCACCGCCAGCAACGTAGGCAGAAACAACAGCCATAGTCTCGCGAGCTCAACTCTAACTGCCAGGAAGTCCTTTTCCAGGGTCTGTTTCCGGTCCGGATCGACGAGTCGCACACTAGTCCTTACATAGAACACTTCCTTGCGCGGATACATCAAAAATCCAGCTACGACGGCGGCCACAATGAGCAGTGCCGCAAAGCCTTCGACAAAAGCTTCATAGGGCGTGAACAGCAGTACCCCTGCAAGAATCACGATGGCGACGACAACAACCCACGTGACTAGCTCCACAATCGATTCTGTCCGGAAATCTGAAACCGACATGGGGGCAGTATAGAAAGTTTTGAAGTAAACACACAATTACTACGTGGCCCAAATGGACAACGATGCCCGGCGGGAAAACGTGAACTACGACTCAGCTTTTCGGCTTATGCAACCCCGTGCATACCGAAACAGCACTGTTCGGATTGACCGCGCTATCCCCTTGCTCCACGTGCTGAATCTTTCCCTCTTTATCCACCACGATAGTCGTGCGTTGCGCCCATTCGAATTTCCCACCTTTCACATCATAAGGTTTCAAAATCTGGTAGGCGGTCAGCACTTCTTTGTTCATGTCGCTGAGGAGGGGGAACGTGACGCCAATCTGTTTTGCGAAAGCGGCGTTTGCGGCGGGACTATCTATACTAATTCCGAGGACTACGGTATCACTTGCTTCCAGCTTGGCCATATCAGCCTGATAGGCCTGTAATTCTTTCGTTCAACCGCCTGTAAAAGCCAACACGTAAAATGCGAGGACGACGTTCTTCTTGCCTCGAAAATCACTGAGCTTCACTTTCTCCCATTTATCGCTAAGCAACGTAAAGTCGGGCGCGACATCGCCGACCTTCAAATTTGTCTTAGCGACGGCATCTTCCTGCGCCATCGCCGGAAAATGCGCGCCAAAAATCAACAACAGCAATACTGCGATTTGCTTCATGGAGTCCTCGGTAATGCAGAAAGTTTCTACCCTTGGCGAATTGTACTCCATCACCACTAAACACCGCGTTACATTCGGAATTCCTTACCATATCTCGCACTCTATCGCGCCGATTGGCAGTGAACGGTAGACCATAAACGATCGGACATAAACGATCGAAATAAAAACTATGAGCGCCACCGTGGCTCGTGAACATCGAGCCCCGGCAGCGCTCCTCAATCAGTTAACCAAGTCAAACAGCTAACTAGCACCCGCTGAACGAAACAAAATCCCCCAGCGGCGACGGCAATGTCGGCGTAAACGGCTCGAACTTGTACGACTTGGTGATGTCGAATCCCGCCTTCAGCGCCGCACTCACATCCACAAACGGCAACAACGCCGCCACCGCTTGCTTGATGTGCGTCCAGCACAGCGTCCTCTCGTATCCATTGTTGTTTGGCGGATCCGCATCCTCGGCCACTCCGGCGAAGCCGGTGATGCTCTCGATCGGCCCGCCATTCGCCGCTGCCACATCCGGTCCCAACACTCGCGCCAACGTGCGATGGTCGCTCTCGATTCCCATGATGCGCGCCGCGGTTACACGCAAATCCGGCGTGCTGAAGTTCCGCACCCCCACCAAGTACGCCGCGATAAACGCATCCTCCAGCGTCACCAGCACATTCAGCGTAGTCTGCGCGTCCGCAAACATATTCTGCGGATAATAAAACTTCGTAAACGGCGACGGCTGATCTGTCACCGACTGCTCCAGTGCGTAGTGCGACATCTCTTCCTGCCGCGCCGCCACCAAATATCCCTGATCGTCCGACGGTAAATTACCGAAGAACGGCGCCATATTGATAATGTTCGTATACGTGGTCACTGCGAGCGCTTCCGCAATTTCCGCCGCAAGTAGAATATTCGTATCCCGCCGCTTCCCCTCGTGCTCGTCGTCGAATCGATCCCAGTCCCGCCCGCCATGCTCGTCCCCGCCACTTCGGCTCGCCACTTTCGCTTCCGTTGTAATGGCTCCCAACAATCCCCCAAATCCCACCGCACCCACTCCCGCCAGTGCTGCCTTCTGCAAAAACGACCGCCGCGTCGAGCGCGACACCTCCTCTACCGTCTCTCTCGCTACTTCTCCCGCCCCGGGCACACCCGTCCCCTGCTCTGATTCGGACATATTCATCCCTCCCTTTTTTGTTGGTGATTATGAGGACAAGAGTGCTGGAGGCGTTCTCAACGGGCCCGTCACGAAAGGCCCTCCGCCCACGTCCCTGCTTTACCTACGCAGCGATACCTCAGGTGGATTTACGTCTTCAAAATATTTTTCTTTGGATTGAAATTTTGCCCTAGCGGCTAAAGTCTCTGTCGCCGGGTCATTCTGCTCAATCAACCAGCCAATTCACACGCGCTTCTACGTCTCTACTTCTTCAAATCCCTCCACGCCGGATACCCCGCAATCCCCTCGCACTGCGTCGCCGACCTCATAATCGCCGTCGCCATCACGTCTGCCGCCAACGCCCCAATCGCCCCAGTCATCACATGCGCCGAACTCGTCCCCGTCGCCATACAAAAAATCGTGTCTCCATCAAACGGCGTATGCGTCGGATTAATCCCGCGCCCATAACCGTCATGGGCCATCTGCGCCACTTTCGTCGCTTCATCCTTGGTCAGCTTCGCGTTCGTCGCCACCACGCCAATCGTCGTGTTCGTGCCCTGGTCCGGTACCACCACGCTGTATCCACCGCGAATCGCCGCCATCGTGTCGCGAAACCCCTTCCCATCTTCACTGCGCGCGCCAGCCACAATCTGCCCATTCCGCTGGTCGTACACATCCCCCACCGCATTCACCGCCACCAACGCCGCCACCACAATCCCCGTATTTCCAACTTTGATGCTCGCCGTCCCAATTCCCGCCTTCATCGAAAACTTCGGCCCAAACATTTTTCCAATCGTCGCTCCCGCTCCCGCGCCCACATTTCCTTCCGCTACTTTGTCGCCCGTCGCCACTTTGCACGCCTCATATCCTGACTCAGCCGTTGGCCGGATCTTCCAATCTCCCACTCCCAAATCAAAAAGAATCGCCGCCGGCACAATGGGCACCACCATCGTCGGCCCCACGCGATACCCAATCCCCTTCTCATCGAGATACTTCATCACTCCCGACGCTGTATCCAATCCGAACGCGCTCCCGCCGCTCAGCGACAGCCCGTAAATCTGCTGCACCGAATTGATCGGCCGCAGCAAATCCGTCTCGCGCGTTCCCGGCGCGCCTCCGCGCACATCCACGCCCGCCGTCGCGCCCTTCTCGCACAGAATTACTGTGCATCCAGTCGGCCGCCTCGTCTCCGTCCAGTGCCCGACTTTCAATCCCTCCACATCTGTCAAACTTCCCGCGTCCGCGTCCGGCGCAGTAAACTTTCGCTCCGCTGCGCCACGAGGCAAATCCGCAGCCAGCACTCCGCCCGCGCCCGGCCCTGCCAGCAACGCCCCTCCCGTCGCCACGGCCAGCGCTCTGCTGAATTCCCTTCGATCCATTTGCTCACTCATCTTTCTCTCTCCTTCAACCTGCCTGCGCGACAACCTTCGCCTGCGCCGGTACCGCCAAACTCACTCCCACCGACACTACCAGCGCCGTCAAAATTCCAATCGCCGCCGGCGGCCAAATCCCAATCGAATGCGTCGCCGTCCCATACTGCACCGCCAAATCCGCCCCAATCGCCGTAAAAATACTCACAATCGCCGCGGTCGCGCTCATCCTCGGCCAATAGAGCCCCAGCACAAACGGAATAAACAACGACACCGCCAGCAGTCCATAAAAAATCGTCACTGCCGCGATCACCGACGGCAACGCCACGGCTAGCCCCACTCCCGCCACGCCCGCCACCACCGTGGTAATCCGGCTCACCTTCAGCAGCTTTTCCTGCTCCACGCCAGGATTCAGAAAAGTCTTGTAAAGATCAACAGCCAATGAAGTCGACAGCATGAACAAAATGGCATCCGTCGCGCTCAACTCCGCCGAAAATATCGACGCCAGCGCCCACACGCCCAGCCACGGCGGCACCAGCTTCACCATCACCGTTGGCAACGCCAGCTCTGCATTTCCCAAATTGGCATAATGCGCCAGCGCCACCATCCCGAATAACGCAGGCACAAATGCGAAGCAAAGTTGCGCGATCGAATTCAGCCCGATACCAATCCGCACCGACCTCGCGTCCTTGCCTCCATACAATTTCTGCGCCAGCCCCGGCGAGCATATAAATGACGGCGTTAAAATCGCCAGATACGCCAAAATTTGCTTCGTTCCCGCCCCAGTAAACGTAGTTAGTTGCGTCGCCCGCATATTTCCAAATTCCTGCGTCAGCCGCGCGGTCATCCCACTCCAGCCTCCCAGCGCATGCGTCGCAAAAATCACCGACATAAGCAGCCCGGTCATGGTTACCGCCAGCTCAAAAATATTCACGATCGCCGACGATGCCAGCCCTCCCACCGCGCAATATGCAACCGCCACCACCCCGCCGACCATGCATCCCGCCCACTTCGGCAACCCTGCCACCACATTTAAAATCCACGAAATGGCCATCAGCTGACCGGCCAGAATCGCCAGCGTACCAAACCACAAAATCACCGCGATGATCGCCTTCACCGCCTTGTTGTAACGAACCTCGAGATAGTCGCCCATAGTGTGCAGGCCGTGCGCCTTCGCGATCCGCCACAGTCGCGGCCCCACGAATTGCGACAACACAATCGTCCCGATTCCCGCCGAACCCACCCACCACCACGCCGACAACCCCAGCCGGTAGCCAATCCCGCTCGCGCCAACCGTCGATCCCGCTCCAATATTTGCAGCCAGAAAGGTCGCGAACAGCACGCCGAATCCAAATCGTCGCCCGCCCACCAAAAAATCTGTGGCGCTATGCACCTTCCGCGCGGCAATCACCCCTACCGCGATCAGCAGCACCGAATACCCAATTAACGTGTAGAGGTAGATATTCATTCAGCTGGAGCCTTGTCTTAGTGCCCCATGCGCCGGTTCTGCGCGTGGGGATTTTCCCTCGGTCGCCTGGGTCGTATCGAAATCCCGCAGAAAATCTTGTCTCCTTCTATCCTCTTCCGTCGCCTCCACGACACAAAATTCGTAAAATTCCCACTTGTACCAACCCTACAGGGGTATAGAATCCCCCCGTTCGCCCATCCCTTCCGTTCGTGAAGGGTCCAGCCCCCTTCACCTACAGCAACTCCAGTAAGAAACGCGTGTTTATTACCTAGGCTGGACACGCACAGCAGCCGCACTCGATCTAACAGTAAAACCCACGGGGACAGTTGATAGGACATTTGATTGGACATTTCTCGGGCAAGGTTTTTCGAACATTATCAAACGGGGCGCCTTCCATGAATCTTCGTCCGTCGCATTGCGTACGCACGCAGAACGTCTCACCTATTACGAATCCCACTTCGGATCTTCGGTTCTTGCCTGCAAAATCGGCCCTCTACGCCTTTCTTAGCTTCACCCTTGCGCTCCTCCTCACCGCCTGCGGCGGAGGAGGAGGCGGTTCCTCAAATTCCGGCGGCTCCTCAACTTCGCCCTCCCTCTCCTCCATCGCCGTCACTCCCGCCAACCCCACCATCGACGTCGGCGCCACTGACCAATTCAAGGCCGAGGGAACCTACTCCGACGGCAGCACCAAGGATCTGACCAGCTCCGTCTCCTGGACCTCCGCCAGCGCTTCGGTAGCAAAAATTAGCAGCTCCGGTCTGGCCACCGCCGTCGCCTCCGGAGCCACCAAAATTTCCGCGGGAATGGATTCTGTCAGCGCCTCCACCACTCTGCGCGTCACTCCCGCCGCGCCCGGCGTCACTTCCATTTCCGTCGTTCCATCCACTGCCACCGTAGCCATCGGTGCGCCAGTTCAATTCACTGCTACCGCAACTCTCAGCGGCACCAGCACCGAAAATCTCACTGACTCCGTCTTCTGGTCCTCTTCTGACACGACCCTGCCACCGTCAACTCCACCGGCCTCGTCTCCGGTGTTGCCGACGGCACCGCAACTCTAACGGCCGTCTCTGGCTCTCTCACCGCTTCCGCTTCCATCACGGTGGTCACCGGAAGCGGCTTGCCCACTGGCGTCGGTTGGCACGAACTGCCCAACAACACCGAGCTCCAGGCCTCCGGCGACTGCCCGCCCGATAACTTCGGCGGCGATCCTTTCCTCTTCTCTCAATACTGCGCCAACGTCATCCGTTCCTGGTCCGGCGCCATCGCCGACACCACTCATAACCGCATGCTTCTCTGGGGCGGCGGCCACGACAATTACTACGGCAACGAAATCTACTCGCTCAACCTCAGCGCCAATCCTGTCACTCTCACCCGCGCCAAAGATCCCACCGTGCCCACCAACTACGCCAACAAATCCAATTGCGTCGACGCCATTCCTCCCGCCTCTCCCACCGCGCCCAATTCCCGCGAAAGTTACGAAGGCATGGCCTTCATTCCATCCTCCGACGTAATGATGATCGTCGACGGCGCACTCGCCTGCCTCCAGGGCAACGGCACCATCAGCACTTGGACCATTCCTCTCACCAATCTTTCCAACTCCACCAGCTGGGTCAACGAAACTCCAACCGTCACCGGTCCGACACCCGCCACCAGCCCCGGCTCAGCTTATGGCAACATCGCCGCCTACGATCCAAATTCCGGCCTGGTCTTCGTCGCCGATTCCTCCGCCATCTACACCTACAACTACTCCACCAACACCTACAACAAAATCACGGCCACCGACGGCTTCCTCACCGACATCTACCTCAGCGGCGCGATCGATCCCACTCGCAAACTGTTCGTTACCGTCGGCGCCTGCGACGGCGGCACTTGCCCCGCTGGCCACGGCGTCTTCGTCGCTGACATCAGCAATCCGACCACTACTACTCAGCAGGATTGGACCGTCAACTCCATGGCCCAGCCCGTTTGCGCGGAATTCCTATCCGGCGGTGTCAGTCCCATCAACGCCGCCAATCCCGGCTTCGCTTTCGATAGCGTCGCCGACGATTTCGTCGGCTGGCCCAATCAGGGCAATAGCGTCTACATCATCACGCCCGACGTTGCTAATCAGCGCCTCGACTGCACGAAAAGCACTTTCACCGGTGGCCCGCCCAATTCCGCACAAACGGTCGCCGGTGCGAACACTTCCAACGGCACCTTTGGCCGTTTCCAATATTTCCCGGGCCCGGATGTTTTCGTCCTCATCAATGACTGGGACATCCCCGCCTACATCTTGCGCCTCCGCTAGGATCGCTTTTTCTTAGTGCCCCATGCGCCGGGGTTGCGCGTGGGGATTTACATCCAAACTCCTGAATGCCGTTGCCTAGGTTGTTTTGCCCTTGCCGTTTCTTTGGAACCCTACGCGTGCGTAAACCTGGGGCTCTAGAAAGTTTCTAAGCGTGTCATCCCGAACGCTGCCACAGGCAGCGGAGGCATCCGCAGGTTCCCTTTGCTTTTGCCTTTGAAGTTCCTGCGCGTACCTCACACGCCTAAACGGTCCCCGCCAATCTCATCGCCGCGAGCGCCATCACCTGCGTTCCATGCACCAAATCCCTCACGTCGCAATACTCATCCGGCAAATGTGAAAGTTCCAGCCTTCCCGGGCCATACGCCACGCACTGCGCCACGTGCCCAATCCGCTGCACATGCTTTTGGTCGTACGTCCCCGGACTCGCAATCAGTGGCGGCGCCTTCCCGAAAATTTGCTCAATCGCGCCCGCCAGCGTGGTCACCAACGGAGCCTTCGCATCCGTCAGCGCCGGCATCACCGTATTGATCGAATCGTCGAACGAAAACTCAAACTGCGGCACTTCCCGCTTCAGCCTCTCCAGAATCTCCAAAATTTCCCCGCGCACCTGCTCGAACGGCTCCTCAATCAAAAATCGTCGGTCCAAAATCGCGCTGCACCGGTCCGCCACGCACGGCGTCTGTATGCCCGACTCCGGCTGGCCTCCATGCACCGCATTGATATTCAAGGTCGCATAACGCGCACCGGGCGGTTCCACCGGCATCGCCGATTTTCGCTGCGCCAGCTTCGGCTTCAGCTCACTCACCACCACATCCAAAAATCGCGTCATATGATCGATCGCGCTCACGCCCAAAAACGGCATGCTGCCATGCCCAATCCGCCCGTGCGTGGTCACTTTCGACCAATAAACTCCTCGAAACCCCAAACAAATCCGGTCCGGATTCAGCGGCTCAGTGATAATCACGTAATCCGTGCGCTCTTTGCTCACGTATCCCTTCTGCGCCAGGTACGCCATCCCCGCAAAGCCGCCGCTCTCCTCATCCACCACGCAACTCTGCTCCACCGTCCCTGCCAACTTGATCCCCTCGCGCCTCAACGCCTCCACCGCAAAAAATGACGCCGCAATTCCTGACTTCTGATCCGCCGCTCCGCGCCCGTAAATCTTCCCCTCCGCGCCCGCCCCCACACGCTCTCCCCCAAATGGATCCCGCGTCCATCCATGTCCCACCGGGACCACATCGAAATGCCCGTCAAAATGCACCACTGGATGTGCGCCGCCGTCGTGCGTGCCGTATCCCCGCATCGCCCCAATCACATTCACGCGCGGATGCTCTTTGGTGTTCTCGGGCCGCCCTTCCGCCCTCACGTACTCCACCTCGTACCCCAGCCCCCGCAGCTTCTCGCCCAAAAACCGCGCCCCATCCTCATAGCTTTCGCCCGGCGGATTCACAGTCGGAATTTTCAGCAGGTCAGACAGGAAGGAGCAAACTTCATCCGTCATCGACTCGATGCGGCGTAGTACCGCGTCTTCTTTGGGCAAACGCGTCGGCACAGCTCAGGTCCCCGGACGCCACGCTCCAAACATCCCAACATCAAACGCGGCGGTGTACCATCTGTATGCCGCTATGGTATACATTACGGCGCGCCGCGAGCGCAAAGCCTTTCTCTACCCGCTCAAGTCCGCTCGGCTCTCGCGCTAAAAAATCTCCGCGCTTTTGGAGTTCACCATGTCTTCCTTCGCTTCAAAATTTCGCCTTGACGGCAAAGTTGCCCTCATCGTCGGTGGCGGCTCCGGCATCGGACGCGCTGCCGCTCGCGCCATGAGTGATCTGGGCGCGACAGTTATCGCGGCCGATCTAAACGACACCAACGCCTCCGCCGTTGCCAAAGAAATTACCGCCGCAGGCGGCAAAGCCGAATCCATTCACCTTGACATCACCAATTCCGAAAACGTCCACGCCGTCATCGACTCCCTCGCCTCCAAGCACGGCCACCTCGACATCGCCGTCACCACTCCCGCCGTCAACGTCCGGAAGCGCATGCTTCAATATAAGGACGACGAATTCGACAAGGTCATCAATCTCAATCTCCACGGCACCTTCCGCGTCTTCCAAAACGCCGGCCGCGTCATGTCCGAGGGCAATGGTGGCAGCATTGTCGCGCTGTCATCGATTCGCTCTCTCGTCGTTGAGCCCGGCCAGGGAGTTTACGCGGCCACCAAAGCCGGCATCGTTCAGCTTGTCCGCGGATTTGCCGTCGAACTCGCTCCCAAAGTTCGCGTCAACGCCGTCGCGCCCGGCGTCGTCGACACTCCTCTCACCGCGCCCATCAAAGCGAACAAAGAATGGTACGACGCTTACGCCAAACGCAGCGCGCTCGGCCGCTGGGCTCGCGAAGATGAACTCGCTGGTCCCATCGCCTTTCTCGCGTCCGAGGCCAGCAGCTTCATCACCGGCACGGTCCTCTTTGTCGACGGCGGCTGGACCGCCATCGACGGCCGCTTCGAGCCGCCTCTCTAGCGCGCCCGCACCGCCGCAAAAAACAAATGAAGACCTACACGATTCCCGTAATCCCCGGCGACGGCATCGGCCCCGAAGTCATCGCCGAAGGCCGCAAAGTTCTCGATCGCGCTGCCGCGCTCCACAATTTCGCCATCGAATGGAAGGAATTCTCGCTCGGCGCCGACCACTACCTGAAAACCGGCGAACTCGTCTCGCCCGAAACGCTCAAAGCTCTCGGCGCCCACAAAGCCTTATATTTTGGAGCCGTTGGCGATGAGCGCGTTCCTCCCGGCATTCTCGAAAAAGGAATCATCCTTGCGCTTCGCTATTACTTCGATCAGTACATCAACCTCCGCCCTACCCGCGTTTTCCCCAATGTAAAAACTCCAGTCCGCTTCAAGGAAAACGCTCAGGTCGACTTCGTCATCGTCCGCGAAAATACCGAAGACTTTTATATCGATACCGGCGGCCACGCCCCCAAGGGCAGCTCCTCCTCGACTCTCGCCGTCCACCGCGCGCTTTACGACTTCAAGCTCTCCGCGCAAGTCGAATCCTCCTCCGAACAAATCGCCTTCCAGCTCGGCCTCGCCTCTCGCGAAGGTCTTCGCCGCGTTCTCCGCTACGCCTTCGAACTCGCCCAAATGCGCCGCAAAAAACTCGCCATGGTCGACAAGGCCAACGTCATCACCCACATCTACGGCTTCTGGCGCGATGAATTCGCTTTGATGTCTCGCGAATTTCCCGACATCCAAACCGAGGTCTACTACGCCGACGCTCTCGCTGCCCTCCTCGTCCTCCAGCCTGAGCACTACGACGTCATCGTCGCTCCCAATCTCTTTGGCGACATTCTCTCCGACCTTGGTGCCGCCATCGCCGGCAGCATGGGCCTGGCCGCCGGCGCCAATTTGAATCCCAATGGCACCAGCATGTTCGAACCCGTCCACGGCACGGCCCCCACAATCCGCGGCCTCAATCGCGCCAACCCCATCGCCACCATCTGGGCGGGCGCCCTCATGCTCGATTTCCTCGGTGTATCCGCCGCCGCTCACACCGTTATGCGCGGCATCGAGCAATGCCTCGCCGAATCTCGGGTCCGTACTCCCGACCTTGGCGGCTCCTCCACCACCCAACAGGTCGGCGACGAAATTGCCCGCCTCCTGAAGCCATAAGTTTGACCCTCGCCGCCCCGTACACTCCTGATTACCTACTCATACCGTCATAACTCGGTTCATCAAGTCACTCCCCTCGAAAAATCCCGGCGCACCCACTCTCCACGCCTCCCTCCCCATCGCCCACCCCTCAAAACTTCTTGACATCCCCATTCCCGCGTATATCATCCTCGACTCATAGAGCGGTGTACGACCTGTATACTGCTCATCGGGGTGGGCCGCTGCAGCCATAGCTGCACATGTGCTCTGGGACCGCGGTTACGAACTGGGGGGCTGTTCGAACCTGGCGTCTTGTACACGTGGCGAGTCCGTCTTCGGCAGTGATGCTGTGTGATTTCTTCCTTGGTAAGCGCAACACGGGCCCAAAAAGCACACGCTTCGTGGGGGGATTTTAAGATGCATCAACGAAATTCGCACCAACCGGCCTCGCATCTGCGACATTTCTATAACGCATTCTTCCTTACTCTTTTCGTATTCCTCTTCTTTGCCGTTTCAACGCCGGCTCAGTACACTACCGGCGCGGTCCAGGGCACAGTTATGGACCAGAACGCCGCCGTCGTTCCTAACGCGGCTGTCACCCTTCTCAATCTCGATACCGGCGTTGCCCACACCTTCACTACCGGCCCGGACGGCATCTACTTTTTTACCGCCGTGCCCATCGGCCGCTACGAGATCAGCACTGAGGTCACCGGCTTCGCGAAATACACCACTCGGCTCACTATTGCCGCCAGCACCACCGCCACTCAGGACATCAAGCTTGCCTTGCAAGGCCAAACGACCACCGTCGTGGTCAACGCCGAATCCGTCGTCGAGGTCGATAAGAACGACGCCCAGGAAGCCACCACCCGTAATGCCCTCGAAGTAAACAATCTTCCCAGCGGCGATAGTGCCCTCGGCCTTATCACCGTCGCCCCCGGCGTCACCCCCATGTACAACCCCCGCGGCGGCGGTAGCCTCGTGAAACTCTCCGGCGCGCAGACCGGCTCGATCTCCGCAGGCGGCGGCCGTGCTGAGTACGGCGCTTCCGAACTCGACTTCACCGACGCCAACGATTGGGAATTTGGCGGTATCGCTCCAGGAACTTATCTGGATCCTGACTTCGTCGGCCAGCTCAACGTACTCACCTCCAATATCCCCGCCGAGTACGGGCTCAAGTCGAGCGGCATCATCGAGACCATCACCAAGAGCGGCACCAATCAGTGGCATGGCGAAGCAAACGATTACATCCAGAATGGCGCCTTCAACGCCCGCGATTACAACGACCAAACTGGTCACGCCGATTTCACCAACGAAAATAACTACGGCTTCTCTATGGGCGGCCCAGTTATTAAGAACAAGTTGTGGGCCTTCGGTGGATGGCATCGCAACAAAACTCTTGGCGCTGGCAGCACGTACGATGCCCCCGTTCCCACCGCCGCGGCCGACGCAACTGCCACGGATCCCGGCATCATCGCCATCATCAAGCAATATCTACCCGCACCCACGCTGCCTCTCATCGTCAACGGCGTCCCCTCCACCGAGGAAGGTCTCTTCCCCGTTCAATTCTCTTCGCCCGGCCTCTCCTATGATTTCCTGCTCCGCGGCGACTATCAATTCTCGCCGGCCAATACGCTCTCCGTTCGCTACTTCCAGAGCACCGGAACATTCAACCTTCCCTTCGTCGGCGCGCTTGTCGCCTTTGCCAACGAAGGCTCGGGCTTCGATTCCCAGGCTCGCAACGCCAACATCACCGACACCTGGACCATCAACAATTCCACCACCAATCAGGTTCGCATCGCCTACGCCCGATCGGTTGGCGCTCTGCCTTCGCAGGATCCGAATCCCGGCCCCTACTTTTTCGTCGGCGGCCTCACTCCCTTCGGCGAATACGGCGGCTTCCCGCAGGGCCGCATTTTCAACATCTACCAGGGCAATGACGTGCTCTCCAAAGTCATTGGCAAGCACACTTTGAACTTCGGCTTTGACGCCCGTTTCGTTCAGGACAATTCCTTCAACGCCGGCACTTTCGGCTCCTTCACCCGCGGCTTCTTTGCCTTTGCCGACGTGCCCAGCTTCCTCGCCGGCCAGCTTTCTGAATACGAACAGCTTTTCGGACCTTCCACCGAGCCTTTCCGCACCAAAATTTTCAGCACCTTCGCCCAGGATGATTGGCACATCCGCCCGAACCTGATCATCAACCTCGGTTTGCGCTGGGAATATCAGGGTGCGATTACCGTCGCCGGCGGCAAGTACTCGCTACTCGATCCTGATCTCCCCGGCAACATCGGCGCAGCTGGCACCGGCGTCCTCGGCTCCTTCAAAGTCGGTAATCCCGTCATTCGCGCCAATCCATTCAACATGGCTCCTCGCATCGGCTTCGCCTGGAATCCGCGCCAGGGGCCCTTGGTGGTTCGCGGCGGCTACGGCATCTACTATGACTCGTTCTACTTCACTCCCCTGGCCGACGAGGGTCGCACCAGCCCTCCGGTCGCGGTCAACGGCGTGCTCTTCAATTTCACCGGCGGCAACACGATCCAAGCTCTTCTCAATGGAACCTCGCCTTTCCAGCAGCAGCTCGAAGCGCAACAGGCTACCGGCGGGTTCGGCACCGCCACCAATTTCGGCAATATCACCACCACCGACCCGAACATGCGTAATCCCTACGTTCAGGAATACGACCTGTTCGTCGATTACAGCGTCACCAAATCCCTGGTCGTTAGCGCCGGATATGTGGGATCCAAAGGCACTCACCTGGGCGCTTTCGTGCCAGTTAACAATTTCGTCCCCTCGAAGCTCGCCGCTATCGGTGCCGAACCGGCCACCAGCGTCGCTGACGAAATGGCCCGCCTCGCTAATTTCCAAACAGCCTTCAACGACGAAGGGGGCGGCTCTCTGCGCCAGGATCCTCGCTTCGCGCAGGTCAATCTCATCACCAACGAGGCCAACTCCAATTACAACTCGCTCCAACTCATCGCTCGACAGTCGCTTTCTCACGGCCTCATGTTCCAGTTCTCTTACACTCGCTCCAAGTCGCTGGACGATGCTTCCACCGCCTATCCGCAGCAGGATTACCTCGGTGACGGCGTGGCCCAAAACACCCGCAACATCCACACCGCTTATGGGCTTTCAAATTTCGACATTCCCAACGTCTTGCAGCTCACCGGCATCTGGCAGCTTCCCTACTTCCGCAATCGCACCGATTGGCCTTCGCGCATTCTCTTGAAGGGCTGGGAATTCAGCGCCGTTAACACCTATCAATCCGGTGTTCCCTTCAACGTATTCGCGGGATCCGTCGAGGGCATCGCCGACGTCAATCTCGACGGCAACACCTCCAACGGCGGCGTAGTCGGCGATAACACCCTCGCGAACTGCATCCCCGGTGCCGGCGGCCTTGCTCTGCCTCACGGCTTCTCGAGCAAGTACACCTTTTCCCTGCCCTTGCTCGGCAACAATGGCAATTGTGGCCGCAACATCGCCCGTGAACCCGGCCTTCTAAATTTCAACTGGGCTTTCACTAAGAACGTCGAGTTGTTCGAGACCGGCCCGCTCGGTTCGGGCCCGTGGAACCTGCAGTTCCGGACCGAAGTCTACAACGTCCTCAACAATCCATCGTTTTACGTTGCCAACGCGAGTTCGCTCCTGGTGTCCAACCCCGCCACCTTCGGCGCTCTCACTGCGTTGCCACAACGCAAATTAACTTTGGCGATTCGTTTGATTTGGTAGGTTTCAGAGAGGGTCACGGGAGGTTTGGACCGGACCGACATACTAGGGACCACGCAATTGGGCCATCAATACCCGGTTCCTAGTAGTCGGTCCGGTTCAGGCCTCCCCACGCTGCACGCCCTCGTAGCGAAATGAAGAAAGTTTTTTTTAGAAGGTTTGTTTGAGGTAGACCCGTGACCGCCGCCAGCCGTGTTTACACGCAACTGAAAAGTGAAATTGTCACCTGCCGGCTTGCTCCGGGGAAGTGCTTCTCGGAAATGGAACTGGCCCGCCGCTTTGATTCGAGCCGCACCCCCGTCCGCGAAGCTTGTCGTCGCCTCGAAAATGAAGGCCTGATCGAAATTATTCCCTTCCGCGGCTATTTCGTTTCCGCTCTCACCGTCGGCGACTTCCATAACCTCCACGAACTCCAGCTCGTCGTCGATCCCGCCGCCGCGGGCATCGCCGCGCAGCGCGCCAATCCCGGCGAAATCATGGCCATGGAAGCCTGCGCCCGCTACGAATACCAATTCGGAAAGCGCGAGAGCTATTACGAATTCCTCCAGAACAATCTGAAGCTCCACGTCACCATCGCCCAGGCGTCTTGCAACGAGCATCTCGCTCGGGTCGTCTCCAGCGTCCACACGCGTCTGATGCGTTTCTTCTACCTCGGCCTCACCATCGACTCCTACGGCTCCATCATCGTTGGCGAACATCTGAGCATCGTCGGAGCTATCAAGTCTCGCGATGTCGAGCTCGCTCGCAAGCTCGCCGAAGAGCATGTCAGCAATACCATCAAGCGCAGCTCCAGCATCTTCCTCGCCGCCACCGAAATCACCTTGAACGAAGCCGAGAGCAACGATCGCATCGACCAAAAAGGTCGTGCCGTTCCCACATTCGAACTGCACTTCCCCGAAAAGACCATCGTGCCCCGGCAGGTCAAGGTCGGCAAGCTTTAGAGAACTTTCGCTTCTGCGGTAAAGGAAATTTTCGTTATGTCGAACTCGGAAGAATCACCTTCGAAATCAATTTCCCGCCGCGAGCTCGGCCGCGCCGTCGTCGCCTCCGTCGGCATGAGCGCCGTCGCGCCGCTCATCGATCTTCACCGCTTCAGCCCCGCCGAAGTTTCTCCCGCTGTCCGCGCTCTCCAGCAGGATGAAAATCCCGGCTCCATCACCGACGTTGAAGGCATCCAGGTCGGCCATTTTACCGACACCCGCTGCCCCACCGGCTGTACCGCTCTCCTGTTCGGCCCCGAAGGCGCCGCCACCGGCGTCGATTTTGATGGCTCCGCCCCCGGCACGTATCAAGTCTCGCTCCTTCAGCCCGTCAGTTTCGTTCAGGAAATTTGGGGCATCGTTCTCTCTGGAGGCAGTTCGTTCGGTCTCGCCACCGCTCCCGGCGTCGCCAAATTTCTCGAAGAACAAAAAGTCGGCCTCAAATTCGGTGTCGGCCTCGTTCCTCTCGTCTGCGGCGCCATCATCTATGACCTCGGCATCGGCGGCCAAACTCCTCGTCCCGATTTCGAAGCTGGCTACAAAGCGGCCCAAGCCGCCAAAGGCGGCCCCGTTCAGGAAGGAAATGTCGGCGCAGGCGCTGGCGCCACCGTCGGCAAAATGCTCTTTCTCGAAGAAATCGGCGGCATGAAAGCCGGCGTGGGCACGGCCTCCATGCGCGTCGGCGACGTAGTCATCGCCGCTCTGATGGTCTGCAACGCCGTCGGCCAAATTCAGGATTGGAAAACTGGAAAAATCATTGCTGGCGCGCGCCGCAAAGACGGCAAAGGCTTCATCGACATTCCCAGCGAACTCCAGAAAAATCCCCCGCGCTGGAAGCGCGACGCTTCCGCCCAGCCCACCCAGCCCGGCTCCTCAAATGACGGCATTCTCCATACCGCATCCATGCACGCCGGCGAGGACCCCGTCCTCGGCAGCACCACCATCGGCGTCGTGGCCACCAACGCCATCTTCAACAAAGTTGAAATGACCAAAATCACCATGATGGCCAATTGCGGCGCCGCCCGCGCCATCAACCCGTATCACACGCCTGGCGACGGCGACACTCTCTTCGGCTGTTCTACTCGCCGCGTCAAAACAGATTTGGACGTTTCCGTTATCGGCTCACTTGCTGCCGAAGTCGTCGCTCATGCCGTGTTGCGCTCCGCCACGCAGGCGACTTCCATCGAGAATTGGCCCGCTTATCGTGACTACACGGCCAAGCTCGCGTAATTCGCACCAACTCGCAGTTTTGGAAAGGTCATGCCCACAAAAAGACCGGTCGGCCATACCGGATCAGGAACCGCATCAAAGCACAACCGCACCTCTTCACCTTATCGCTTTCCTGTACTCCTAACCTTCGACCTCGACGCCGAACTTCTCTGGACCTCTCGCGACCCCAAGAATTGGAACCGCCCCATCGCGCTCTCTCAGGGTGCCTACGGCTATCGTGAAGGCGTTCCGCGAATTCTAAATCTGCTCGCCAAACACGGCCTCCACTGCACATTTTTCATCCCCGGCATGATCATCGAGCGCAATCGCTCCGTTGTTCAGGAAATTTTCGACGCCGGCCACGAAATTGCCCATCACAGCTACTCCCATCGCTGGGTCGAAAGCCTCACCCCCGAAGAAGAACGCGACGAATTTTCAAAAACCATTCACCTCATTGAAGATCTCACCGGCCGCAAGCCCCGCGGCTGGCGCTCCCCCGCCGCCGAATTCAGCCCGCGCACCATGGGCCATCTCCTCGAGTACGGCTTCCAATACTCTTCCAATTTCTTCGATCGTGACGCCCCCTACAAACACA
Source organism: uncultured Acidobacteriota bacterium (assembly GCA_963757885.1). Lineage (GTDB taxonomy): Bacteria > Acidobacteriota > Terriglobia > Acidiferrales > UBA7541 > Palsa-147. The sequence continues at coordinate 223,826 of CAVWSS010000005.1, forward strand.
TCGTCGACGGCAAGAAAACCAACCTCATCGAATTTCCCTTTGCCTGGGTTCTCGACGACGCGCCCTTTTTTCTTTACAGCATCCAGCTCGCCGGCCGCCTCATGATGGCTCCCTCTCTGGTTTTCGAGCACTGGTCCTCCGAATTCAACGGTCTCTACGCCGAGCGCAAAGCCTTCGTCCTCGCCATGCACCCGCAAGTCATCGGCCGCCCCTCGCGCATCCAGCTCCTTGACCGCCTCATTCGCCACATCAAGTCCCACAAAAATACTTGGATCGCGCGCTGCGATGAAGTCGCCACAGCGATCGCCGACACGCTCTAGACATGGCCGCGGAAAAGCGTCTCGATAACAAAGTTGCTCTAATCACCGGCGCCGCTTCCGGCATCGGCCTCGCCGCCGCGGAACTTTTCGCGCGCGAAGGCGCCGCCCTCATGCTCGCCGACATCGACGAAGCCCGCCTCGATGCCGCCGCACAAAACCTCAAGCAATCGGGCGCGACCGTCGACCACAGCACCGGCGATTTATCCTTTTCCGGCGTCGCTCGCCGCATCGCCGGCCAAGCCGCCAACCGCTTCGGCCGCATCGACATTCTCTTCAACAATGCCGGCATCGACCTCCGCGGCACCATCGAAGAAACTTCCGACGAAAATCTCGATCGCATCCTCTCTGTGAACGTCAAAGCCGCCTTCTTCCTCACCAAATACGTCATCCCCCACATGGACAAACTTCGTGGTGGCAGCATCATCAATACATCCTCCGCCGTCGCGCTGTATCCCGTCGCCGGCCGCGTCGCCTATTGCACCACCAAAGGCGCCCTCGTCTCTTTCACCAAGGCGCTTGCCCTCGACCTAGCGCCCCAAAATATTCGCGTCAATTGCATCTGCCCCGGCGCAGTCAATACACCACTCCTTCAGCAGGATTTTGCCGCCGCCAAAGATCCCGACGCGCGCCTCGCGGGGATCATCGCCCGCTATCCGATCGGCCGCCTCGCCGAAGCCGACGAAATCGCCCGCGTCGCCCTTTTCCTGGCCTCTTCCGAATCTTCTTACGTCACCGGCGCGACCATCGCCGCCGACGGCGGCCGCACTATGCATTAGTGCATGCGTGTTTTGGGCGCCCTACTTCCTGGTGTTAGGAAGTCGGGAAAAAGATACTTAAGACTTCGGAATTTTTTATTGGCCTGTTAAACGGAGCAACGGAACCAATGGGGTCCACAATCGAATCAACTCAAACTCATACTTCTGAATTCACCGGCGGCAATCTCCTCCTTCTCAACGGCAAGATTCATACCCTCGAAAAAGGCCAGCCCGAAGTCGAAGCCGTTCTGATTCACAATGGCCGCATCGTCTACCTCGGCTCATCCAAAGAAGCTCAATCCCGCGCCGCTCAATCCGACGGCAGTACAAATTTCGAAACAATCGACCTCCAGGGCCGCTTCGCCCTTCCAGGCTTCATCGACTCCCACGTCCACTTCTGGCGCTCTGGCCTCATGGACCAGATGGTCGATCTCCGCCGCACCAAAACAATTGCCGACATTCAATCCCTCATCTGCGCCGCCGCGAAAAGCGTAAAACCCGGCGGCCTGGTCATGGGCCGCGGCTGGGCCGACACCGAACTTGCCGAAAAACGCTACCCCACCCGCCTCGAACTCGATCAAGCCGCGCCCGATCACGTCGTTTACCTCATGCACATGAACGGGCACTCCTGCGCGCTCAATACCCGCGCCCTCGAATTCTTGAAACTCGACCCCACTCGCCCTGGCGTCGAGCTCGAACCCGGCACCAACCAGCCCGCTGGTCCGCTTCGCGAAAAAGTTGCCTTCGAATCTCAAGGAAAACTCCTCACCTTGATGGACCCCAAGGTCAGCGCGAAGTGCCTCGAGCTCACCGCCCAGCAATGCGTCCAGGGCGGCGTCACCACCGTGCATTGCCTCGAAGGTGGCCGCCTCATCGGCGATCCCGACGTCAAAGACTTTCTCGCTCATCAACAAACTCTTCCCGTCTCCACCATCCTCTACTACCAAATCACTGATCTCGATCGCATCAATGAACTCAACCTTTCTCGTATCGGCGGCTGCGTCCTCATCGACGGAAGCCCCGCCGCTCACACCGGCGCGCTCTACGAGCCCTACACCGACCGCCCCGACACCAAAGGTCCCGAATATTTCACTCAGCAAGAACTAAACGACTGGGTCTCCCGCTGCCATAGCGCCGGCAAGCAAATCGTCGTCCATGCCACTTGCGAACGCGCCATCGGCCAGATGCTCACCGCCTACGAAAACGCCCTCGCCAAAAGTCCTCGCGCCGGGCACCGTCATCGCATCGACCATTTCTACTTCCCGCGCCACGAGCAGGTCATCAAGGCCGCGCAACTCGGCGTTTGCGCTGGCGTTCAGCCCTACTTCACTGAAGTTTTTCGCGAAATGTACCTGAAGAGACTCGGCCCCGAGCGCACTCGCCGCATCCATCCCTATCGCTGGTTTTGGGACGCGGGTGCCGTCGCTGGCGGTGGCTCCGACAGCTTCGTCACGCCCATCCGTCCTCTTTGGGGCATCCATGCCGCCGTTAATCACTTCATTGAAGAGCAACGCGTCACCGTGCGCGAAGCCTTGCTCATGTTCACCCGCAATAATTCCTACCTCGGCTTCGAAGAAGATCAGTGCGGCACTCTTCGCGTCGGGAAACGTGGCGACCTCGTCATCCTCTCCGACGATCTCTTCAGAGTTCGCCCCGAAGCCATCAAGGAAATCCAGGTCCTCCGCACCATTTCACGTGGCCGCACCACTTATCAGCAATGAACATCAGCTCTACATCTCGTCCGCGTGAGAAGATGAAGCGCACTTTGAAGCCTGCCATCTATTGCGGCGTCGTGGACATCCAAGGAGCTAATTCCTAGAGGTCGTTGTGGCACAGTAGGAGCCGTGAACATGCCCTATCGCTTGCTCGTGCATTCCATCCTTGCACTTCTGCTCCTGCAGGCGGGTGCGGAGCAAGCCTCCTGGGAAGCAAAAAACCGTGCCGGGGAAGAAGCTTTTCAACGAGGACACCTCGTGGAAGCTCAGGCGTTTTTCTTAGGAGCTTTGCGCGAAGCGCAAAAGTCGGGCCCAGAGGACGCGCGTTTGGCCCCGATTTATAACAATCTCGCTTCGATTTCCTTCGTCCAAAGTAACTTCATCGACTCAGAGACTCTGTACCGGAAAGCGATTGCCTTGATGGAAGCGCCAGGCGGTCAAACGCAAGCACAGGACAATCCGCTCCTCCTGCCCGTCCTCGATAACCTGACCATCCTCTACACGAAGGAATGGGATTTTGGAAAAGCCCTGCAGACTTCTTGGCGTGCTTTCCACATCCGCGAAAAGAAGTTCGGCCCCGCAAGCCTCGACATTGCGGCCGGCCTAAGTAAGCTCGCCAACCTCTACTTTCAGAGCGTCCGCCTCCTTCCTCAATCCATTGGTGAAAATCCTGCATCGGCTAACGCCGCCCCTCCCCAACCGGCCGACACTTCTGGCGCCAGCGATGCCATCATGGAAAACGCAGCATCGCCTGATGACGCGACCAAACTCGCTTTTGCCGAGGCGCTTTATCGCAAAGCACTCGCCATCCAGGAAAGAATCTACGGTGACGACAACGCTCGCCTCGTCGATGTCCTCGATAACCTTGCCGAAGTCCTCGAGGCAGAAGATAAAGTCATCGCCGCCGAAGAAGTGAACGCCCGGACTATCGAGGTTGTGGTCAAAGCCTATGGCCCGAATGATTTCAGGCTTGCCCTGCCCATGCAGCACATCGCCGAACTCAAGGAAGAGCAAGGAGATCTGCCCGGCGCAGAAAAACTTTACGCCCGGTCCTTACAAATTAGTGACAGTCAGTCCGATACCGCCGCGCAGTCGTTGACCGCTCTACTAACCGACTACGCTGATCTGCTGGGAAAGATGCACAAACCCGAAGACGCCAAAACACTTGCCGATCGCGCTAGCGCTCTGGCTGCTAAAAAGACAGCCAAAAACACGAAATTCAGCGTGAGCAACTCTTCTATGCCTTACCTCTTGAGATTTGAAAAATCCGCCACCGATCGATCTGAGGCCTCTCGGCAAACCTGCATCCTCGTCCGTGCGGATGGGCGCTTTCAATTCGAAGAACATCACCAGGATCCAAATTTTCGTCCCACGGTTCCAACCATGCCCAAGCCAGATGAGATGGGGGGAATGGGCGACGAACCTCACGAAACCTTTAATGATCGCGCTAGCAGAGGAACTGAAGCTCCCGAAGTATTCGAGAGCTCGCTCGATCCAGCCGCTCTCCAACAATTGAACGCCATCCTCTCCGCCTCCGACATTCGCCAACTCCAGGGAAGCTATCCCGGAAGTTCTGGAAAACATGATCGCAGCAACCAAGAAATCGCAGTTTCGATCCTTCGCGAAGATGGAGTCCAAAATTTCGCGTTTCCCGACACTTCCGCGCTTCGGTCCCACGAAGATGCATTAAAACCACTCGTTCAATGGCTCACGATCGCTGAAAAGCACAAGGGATCCGCGATTAAAGGCGCGGAGCCAAACAACTGCGCTCCTGAAACTCCCAAGGCCACTCCCATGCAATTCAGCTCTGCGAGAACAAAACCGACTCCCGAAGCCGTGGTTGCATCGGCTGCGCCAGCTGCAGCAAACTCGCCAAGTCAAAAGACCTCAACTGACAATCAGAACGCAGTGCAAGCCCTGCAGATTCAGAGCAACCTGGTCTTGGTGCGTGTCGTGGCGCGCGACTCGCAAGGCCACTCCATCGGCACGCTGCAGCAAACAGATTTTCAACTCGCCGACAATCGCAAGCCTCGAGAGATCGTCAGCTTCGCTCTTGAGACGACGAATCCGGAAACCAACGCGGCAAACGCCACCCCACCCACAACGCCGAATCAGTCTTCCGCCCCAGGCGCGGTCAAAAGCGCAGAAACTACGCTCGCGACAGAACAAGATGTGTTGTATCTCTTCGACGACCTCCATCTGAGCAAAATGGAGCTTGACCAACTTCGCCAGGCCGCGATTGCTTACCTATCCTCCTCTCAGGCACATGTGCATGCGGCAATTCTCACCACTTCAGGACAAGGCACGCTGAACTTCACCGCCGACCGCAGCAAGATCACCGATGCACTCTCACGAATCGACTTTCATCCCGCGGTCGCACCCACCGGCAACGATTGCCCTGATATGGACGCCTACACCGCAAATCTCATCATCAACAAGAATAATGACGACGCTCTGGAGGCGATCACGACCGACACCATCGCCTGCGCATTCGGAGGAGATCCACGCAAAGCTTCAGCCGCGGAAAGCATGGCTAAAACTAGCGCCCAGCAACAACTCGCGGGCGCGCACACTCAGGATCGAATCGTTCTCTCTGCACTTCAGAATGCCTTTCACCTCCTGTTGGCCGCGCCCGGACATCGCACCCTCGTCCTTATTTCTCCTGGATTCGTCGTCCCCGATGACGAGCAGGACTTCGATCGCGCGATCGATGACGCCCTGCACTCGGATATCGTCATAAATTCGCTCGATGCCCGAACCCTCAATCCGGGCGATTCGCCGAGCCATCCGGGTACCTATGCCCTCCAATACCGCCAAGCCGGCGATACGGCCAAAGGCGAAATTTTGTCGACCCTCGCAGACGCGACCGGCGGCACCGACTTTCACAACAACAACGACCTCGCTGCGGGCTTCGCGCATACCAGTGGAATTCCCGAGTACTCCTACATCCTTGGCTTCTCGCCGCAACCTAGAGATTTGGACGGCCACTTCCACACTCTGAAAGTCACCGTAAAAGATCAAAGCAAGCTCAACCTGCAGGCGCGGAAAGGATATTACGCGCGAAAACCATAGCTTTTTCTGATCGCCGCCGCGGCGCACGCTCCAAGACTCGCCGCCGCACGATCAACCCACAAAAACATGACCACACTTCTCAAAAACAAAAATGCACTCGTAACCGGCTCCGCACGCGGCATCGGTAAAGCCATCGCTCTTCGCTTTGCCGACGAAGGCGCGAACGTCGTCGTCAATTACATGGAGCAAGCCACCGAAGCCGAGGCCGTCGTCGCGGAAGCCCGCTCTCGTGGTGTCAAATCCTTCGCCGTTAAGGCCGACATCGGTATCTCCTCCGATGTCCGCAATCTAATCCGCCAGGTTCACGACCAATTCCCCACTCTCGACGTCCTGGTCAACAACGCTGGCCGCGGCCTCAGCAAACATTTCCACACCATTCAGGAAGACGAGTGGGAACGTACCATCGCGGTCCATCTCAAGGGCGTGTTCCTCACCTGTCAGCTCGCCGGCGAAATCATGCGCAAGCAGAAGCGCGGCTCCATCATCAACATTTCCTCGGTCGCCGGACGCGTCGCGCTGCCCTTCCGCACCATTTACTCCACCGTCGAAGCCGGCAAGGACATGTTCACCCGCTCACTCGCCTGCGAATGGGCCGCCGACGGGGTCCGTGTAAATTCCATCGCTCCCGGTACCATCCGTACCGACCTGGTTCAGGAAAATATCGACAAGGGCAATCTCGACCCCACGAGCATCCAGCAGCGCACACCCCTCGGCCGCTTCGGCGAACCCGCCGAAGTCGCCGCGCTTGCCGCTTTCCTTGCTTCCGACGAAGCTTCCTACATCACCGGCCAAACCATTTACGTCGACGGTGGCTGGACCTCCTGGGGCGGCTGGCCCATCAAAGCCGCGAAAGCGTAATGAGTTCCAATCCAGCCCCGCAAAGCCACAGCAGCACCCAACGTCCCTCAGAAACTGACCGGCCAGCTGACCAGCCAACGATCATCCGCTGGTTCCTCCTCGGTCTCATGGTCGGCCTCAGCATGGTCACCTACCTCGACCGCATCAACATTTCCATCGCCGCTCGCTACATCACCACCACCTACGGCCTTACCGACGTCCAAATGGGAAAAATCTTCAGCGCCTTCATCTTCGCCTATGGCCTATTCCAACTTCCCGGCGGATGGCTCGGCGACCGCTTCGGCCCACGTAAAATCCTCACTGCAGCAATCATCTGGTGGTCTGCTTTCACCGCACTCACCGCCTGCGCGGCCGACATCATTCCGCCGAAAATAATCCCCGCCGTCTATTCACTTATCGCCGTGCGCTTTCTGATGGGCGCCGGCGAAGCTGCTGCCTGGCCCAATTTCAACCGCACCATCGCCTCCTGGATGAATATCAAAGATCGCGGCTTTGCCAGCAGCCTTCCCCTTGCCGGTGGCGGTCTCGGTGGCGCGCTCACTCCTCCTTTCATCGGTTGGATCATGCTCAAGTACGGCTGGCGCGAATCCTTCTACGCTGCCGCCATCCTCGGCATCGTCGCCGCCATCATCTGGTTCTGCATCGCCCGCGACACTCCCGAAAAGCATCCCTGGGTCAACGCTGCCGAGCTCCGCGCCATTCACGGCCCAGCCGCCGTTAACAGCACGCCTCAACAACAGGGCGAAACTAATGCGAAACTCGACTCGCACGCAATTGTGGAAAATACGGAGGGACACTACGTAGGTATTTCTACGACCTCAGCAAGTCAGCGCACGCCCTGGCGCGCCATCTTCACCAATCGCAACACCCGGCTGCTCTTCTGCTCCGCAGCCACCTGCGGCTACCTCGTCTACATCTACATGTCCTGGTTTTACGTTTACCTTGTCGAAGCTCGCGGCCTTCCCAAAATGCGCGGCACCTACTTCGCCGCTGGCCCTTACATCGCCATGGCCATCATGACGCCTCTCGGCGGGCTCCTCGGCGACTATCTCACTCGCCGCTTCGGCAAAACCACCGGCCGCCGCACCGTCTCCATGCTCGGCATGTTTGGCGCCGGCCTCGCGCTCTTCACCGGCGTGCTCGCTTCCGATATCAACATCGCCATCTTCGGCCTCTCCATCGGCGGCGGCGCAATTTATTTCGCGCTCAGCTCGCACTGGGCCACCACCATCGACATTTCCAAAAAACATGCCGGCACCGTCTCCGGCGTCATGAACTGGGGCGGCAACGTCGGCGGCATTTCCTCTCCCATCCTCACGCCCATCCTCGCTCACAAACTCGGGTGGAATCCCGCTCTCGCCGTCGGCGGCGTCATCATCATCGTCGGCGGCCTGCTCTGGTTCTTCATCCAACCCGAGCGCGGCCTGACAGGCGAGCGCAGCCTCGCCGCCCGATCGGTTAGACCTTCTGCGGCCCACTAATCGTCCCCAGCAACACCTCGACTGCGGCACGGAGCCGCGCCAAATGCTGCGCCAGCGGCGGTGTCAACGCATCCAGCCAATGCCGGCTCGCAATGAAATATTCCATCGACTCCGAAGGCTTCACCTCTTCAATTCGAAACGGCAGAATCGGCATGCCACGGCTCACCGCGCGCTCCACTTCGCGCAACACCTGCGGCGACTGATTCGCACCAGACGAAAATACGAGCACCATCAAGCTGCTCTCATGCAAGCCCTCGATAAGGGCCGAGGCGTAATCTAACCCGGGCATTACGTCCCGCGGGCGCGATCCAACAGCGCATCCAACGTTCGCGCATACCGCGTCGGCGGTGGTCTTGTCCTTCGACGAATAACTAATGAACACACGCCCCTTGGGCCTCTCCGGATGCACCAGCTGTGCACCCCCAGTCCCATCGGCTCTCGCGCCTACCGGAACCCCTTGGACTCCGGCCGTTGTTGCGGGTTGGGCGGTTTCGACAGTTGCAAAACTCCCAAGTCGTTTATCTCACTCGACGGGAAAGTGAACCCCTCCACATAGTTAATCTCGTCGGGTTTAATAAGCGCCTGAATTCCGAGCAGTGAAAACGCCTCCTGCAAACTATCTGCCTGGGCGATCACGTTGTTCATCCTTGTGATTTTCAAGAGATCGGAAAACTTGCCACGGCAATTTGCCAGAACGAGCTGGCCGGCTCTCATTCTTGTTCTGCTGAACGCCGAGCAGAGCTCACGAACCCGGTTGAGTCCACGCTTTGTAGTTCACTCAGCTCCAGCACGATGAATCTGATGCCGCTCGAATAATGTCGGCAATAGTCTTTCGAAATCGATTGGCCCCCTCACCTTGAGCCACCCACCCCGAAATTTTAACGACGCATACACCCTCAACAAAGGCTGATTGGATTCTCATCGGTTTCCACTTTAATCTCCGCACTCTCTCACCTCTCTGCCGGATTCCCCATCACCTCACGCCCCTCCCACTTCACTTCAGCCCATCCACCACATACTCCGTCGAATTCCACGGATGATACTGAAACGCATAACTCTTCCCATCCCGCGTCGCCGTCACCTGCAATCCATTACTCATCGACGCCGTCCCCGGCACATTCACCTTATGCAGCAACGTCCGCCTCCCGCTCGAAAGTTCAATCCTATAAATTTCCGCGCCGGCGTCTGGCATCAAGTTCCAAACGAGCAGCGCTTGGCCATCGGGCGTGAAATCAATCACCCGATCTCCTTCCTTGGTTACCGTGAACGGCTGAGCCGCGCCACCATCAAGGGAAAAAAGCTGATACTGCAGCGAACCCGAAGCACTGGCCAACACACGCTTCCCATCTGCGGTCACCGCTCGGGCTATCACCCCTTCCGGCGTCAGCGGCGTTTCGGTGCCCTTTGACTCATCCACCACATACGCCCGCTCCGGCTTATTCGCTTCAGTTCCATTCATCACTATCCGTCCGTCAGCCAGCCACCGCGCGCTCATGTGATCCACTATTTTCCCTTGTGGAAGCTTGCGGGACTCACCCGTGCCCGTGGGCAAGAGCAACATTTGATCGGGCTTGCCGCCGCCGCGGCTCAGCGCCCACTTGCCATCGGGCGAAAGGTCTGCGGGATCTCCATCTCCAAGTCGAATCGCAGGCGATCCATCTAAATTTCGAAGAAACGTCCCGTAATTTTGCCCACTATGCTGATCTCCAAACAGAAGCCATTTGCCGTCAGCCGAGAAACGCGCCCCATACACCCAATCCATCCAAGTGAAATCGCGCAGCTCCGGATGCTCCGGCGTCGACACCATGACCACCCTTCTGTCATCGATGGCCTGCACCAACACTCGACCGTCAGACAGCGCGTCCTGGATCGCAATATTCCCTGGTCCCGCGTACACCAACCGGTCGCGGCCGCCCATCGTGGCTCCATACATGCCCCAATTCTTTGACGCGCCATTGTGGGAGCCGCTAAACCACACTTCGTCTCCCGAAGGAGCCCATGCCAGCCCTTGTGTCGTTCCAAATGTCTCGCTGAGTCTCTTGTAACTGCCCTTCAAATCCACCACTGCTGCGAAGCCCATGTCGTCGCCAAAAACTGGATGATCCAAAAACGCAATTTTCTTTCCATCGTGTGAAAACCGGGGATGACTCACCCAGCCGGTCGTTTCGTACAGTACCGTGCCCACTGGATATTCCAGCCGGTATACGTGGCGCTCTGGAACAAATCGAACCACCGCGAAATCATTCCCACCCGGCGCCCAATCCGCATATTGCACCGAATCCATCAGCGGTCGGGGTGAACCCCCATTTACAGAAAGCCTCGCCAGCGTTCCCGTGGCCACATACCCTGGCCCGATCGGTTTGACGCCTTGAACAATCAGCAATTCCCCCTGCGCCGAAACCGATTGCACATCATCCGCCTCAATTCCCATTGGCCGTAATGCCTGGCTATCCAGGCCCGCCGTGTACAACATTAGCGTCGCATCCGAGCCCCACCGTGACGCCGCCACAATATTCTTGCCATCCGGCAGAAAACGAGCCGAAGTCACATACCCTTGCTGATACGTGACCTGGCTAAATATCGGCGGATCATGCCGCGCGGTACTCCGCCCAACGAACCACGCCACACAACAAAGCACAACCGCCGCGATCGCTCCCGCGCCCGCCAGCAATTCCGCCCGCGGCTTTTTTCGCGCTTCCGGGGCCTTTACCGCCTTGATCCCCGTCGAGCTGCTTATCCCCGTCAGCTCGCTCAACTGAAACGCAATGTCGCGCGCCGATTGAAACCGCTGCTGCGGATCTTTCTCCATGCAGTGATGCACGATGTGATCGAGCACCACCGAAATTTCCTGATTGGTCGCCGTCAACTCCGGCGGCTCGTGATTCAAAATTGCACTGATCACATCCGCGCCAGTGTCGCCTCGAAACGCGCGCCGCCCCGACAGCATTTCGTATAGCACTGCCCCAAAACTGAAAATGTCGCTCCGCGCATCCGCCGGCTTCCCGCGTAGTTGCTCCGGCGACATATATCCCATCGTCCCCAGCACAACTCCAGCTTCCGTCCCGCCCGTCATCGTCGGCATCGATTCTGGATTCGCCGTTTCGGTCTGCGTAAGTTTGGCCAGGCCAAAGTCGAGAATCTTCACCCGCCCATCGTTGGTAACGAAAATATTGTCGGGTTTGATGTCTCGGTGCACGATTCCGCGCTCGTGCGCCGCCGCCAGCCCTTGCGCAATCTGAATCGCGTAGTCAACCGCTCTGCGCTCGCGCAACGCGCCCGCGGCAAGCTTCTCGCGCAGCGTCGTCCCTTCCAGCAATTCCGAAACAATGAATGGTGATTCCGCGCCACCTGCTACAGCTCCTGCCACGCCCGTCCCATTCCCGAGCGGCGCCGTCCCCACATCAAATACAATCAGCAAATTCGGATGATTCAGCGCCGCGACGGCCTTCGCTTCCTGCTCGAATCGCCTCAACCGGTCTGCGCCGTCCGCTCCCGACTTCCCCGCTGCCTGCGTGCCCTCTTGTACGTGGACCTGAGGAAGAATCTTGATCGCCACGTCCCGCTGCAGGCGTGTATCCTGCGCCCGATACACCTCGCCCATCCCGCCCGCCCCCACGAGCGACACAATTTCATAGGGTCCCAGCTTCGTTCCCGCCGTCAGTCTCATGCGCCGTACTCTATGTTCTTGCGACTCCCTTGGCAACCAACCAGCCCGCCTTGCCTATTTGTCGTTTGTGTCTCTTCAGAAGTTTCTGCAGGTTTTGTGTGCCCCCAAGGGCCGCCTTTGCTCGTGGGGATTTACAGCCAGGCTCCGGGATCCACTCCTCCGCGGAACGGTTTTGCTTTAGGTGTGTATGCGGGTGCCTAACCTGCCGGTTTTGCGGGTGGGTCTTGCATTGAATTTTTCTGGGTGCCCCAATGGCGAGGTTCCATGCGGGGATTTTCACGCAATCTCCGGGTCCGCCACTACGTGCAACGTTATCGACCTTCTCTCACTCCCTCCACCCACTCCCTCAACTCCCCAATCCCCATCGTATTAATCACCCTTTCCACCTTAATCCCCGCCTTCGTTGCCGCCGCCACTCCATATTCCAAAAACCTCAGCTGCCCCGACCCATGCGCATCCGTGCCCAACGAAATCCTGCACCCTTCTCTCTTCGCAATCTTCAACAAATCCCCACTCAAATCCTGCCGGTCCGGATAGCAATCAATCTCCATCGCCTTATCCAACTTTGCCGCGAGCCCAAACACCCGCGCCCAATCCGCCTGGAGCCCCATTCGAAAATTGAAAATCCTCCCTCGCGGATGCCCCAGTATCTGAATCGTCGGATTCCGCAGCGCCGCCAAGTAGCGCTCTGTCTGCTCCTCCTTCCTCCGCAGCGACGAATGAAAGCACCCGAGCACCACATCCAGTTCCGCCAGCGACTCAGTCGACATATCGCCCTCGCCTCGCGGATTCAAATTCAACTCAATCGATCGCAGCACCCACAGCTTTTCCCTACGCCTCTCCAATCGCGCATTCACCGCCGAAATTTCCGACCCCTGCTCCGCAAGCTGCGCCTCGTCAATTCCCCCCGCGATCTTCAACCCCTTCGCATGATCCGTAATCGCGATGTACTCATACCCTCGCGCCACCGCTGCCTCGCCCATTTCTTCCACCGTGGCCTCGCCATCGCTCCACTCGGTGTGCATCTGCAAATCGCCCTTCACCCGCGAGGCCAGCTCCGGCTTCGCCGCGATAATCGTCTGCGCCTCCGTCCACGTCAGAAAATTGCGCCGCAAATCCGGGGTCTTCTCCGCCTTCAACAACTCCCGCGCGCCCTCAGGCTTCTCAATCCATTTCACGATCACCTTTTCAAGATACGGACCCACACTCGTCAAATCCGTCAGCGATCCCCGCTCTCTCCAGAGCTCCGCCGCCTCCACCTCCCACATCAACGCCCTGCGCGACGCCCTCCGGAACGCCCGATTCAACGGTGGCGGCGCTCCCTCACCCTCCCGCGCCAATAATTCCGCGACCTCCGCATTCGTCAGCGGCTCAGCTATCTCAACGCCTCCTCGCGTGTTCCAGCCCCGCTTAGCTTTTACTGCGTTCGTCCTTGTCCTCACTTCAATTGATCTCCGATGTGCGATTCGGGAATCCACCCAAGTTCTCCTCGAGCATTTCTCACTCGGGCCCAACCATGACGAGTCTCTTCAATCTCAACTTCCTCCCCAATCTCCACCGCCAATTCCTTGGCTGAATAATCAACCAGAGCTGTCGCCCGCGGCCTCTCTTCGGAAAGCAGTTCGGCCGGGACCCAACCTTCACGCCCGTCCGCCGCGCGACACCAAAGCCACCCGGGATAGTCCTCGTCCTCTCGCCCCACCTCGGCCCGCTCGCCCGCCTTCACCTGGATAGGGTTCCGATATTCAACCTGGTACCGCAGTCGAACCCGTCGTCTCACCTTCGACTCCGTCATATTGATCCTTATCTCCTACTTCGATTTGCCAACCCTCCCCTCGGTGGCAGCCTGGTTTTGCCGTTGGCTTAGGTGTCTCTGCGGGTGCCCCATACGCCGGTCTTGCGTGTGGGTGGCAACACTTTGAGAACTTGCCTAATCTCGGTTTTGCTCTTGCCTTAGATGGTTTCCTCGGGCGTCCGCCTGTCGCTTTTGCGGGTGGAACGCAACCCTCCTCAGCACCTTCCAAACTCCAAACCGGGCACGCTCCGCGTGCCCTTCCTGCCGCGCCCGCCCTTTGGGCGCGGCCCTTTACCCTCGGCGCGCGTTCAGTCAGCGCGCCGCATATAAATCGAAAATTTTTCCACAGCTTAGCCCCCAACGCCCGCACACCCCATCGTATTAGCAACATCGGCCTCGCCTTTTCAGCCCTTGCGAACCAACCTGCTATAATTCCCCTCGGCCTCTCATAAAATTTCACCCATGAACACTCGCTCTCGCATCAAGCGATTCGGCGACCACCTCCGCGAGCTAACCTAATTTGACGCGCCGCTTAGAATTCCTACCCCTCACCTCCGCACTCCTCCCCTCCTGCTCCAAATTCAACCAACGCCTCGCCGACGCCGGCTTCATCGGCCAATTCTCCTGCATCCCCAATCGCGACCAGCGCGATCACAGCGACCCCGCCGCGCCGCCCTCCCCCATGGAAATCCAACGCTTCGTCGCGGTCGATCCCGCCGGCGACGTTCACGGCGCCTACCAGCTCCGCTGGCAGAAAATCTGGCTCCGCGGCGCCGAATTTCAGGCCGCCGCCTACGGCTACCCTGTTTCAGAGGGGATTATCGATAGGCAATACGCCATGCTTGGCGTTGCAATTCTTCGCGATGCTGTGAAACGATGCGAATTCCTCTATACGCTTGGGGCCGGAGGGGAAAATGGAAACGTATTTCGCGTCGCACGCCATTCAGGCTGGCAAATGCGACACGTCCCATTCTTCTTTCGCGTCATAAAAGGCGGACATTTCGTGCGCAATCTTCCTCATCTCCACCGCAAACCCGCCGGCCGCCCTCTAGGGGCCATCGCCGCCGCCACCGGCCTCGCCCAACTCGGCTCCTCCGCACTTCAAGCCAGCTCAGCCGTACTTCATTCCGGCAGCCTTTCTCTTCGCCTTCCGAGTGACTACCGAGTCGACGAAGTCCCTTCCCTCGCCGAGGCCGCCAATGCAGTCTGGCCTCGCGTCCGCGGCCAGTATGATTTCTGCGTCGTCCGCGACGGCGCTCACGTCGAGCCCATGTTCCCGCCCGAACGCAAAGACCTTCACCGTCTGGTCATCCGCCATCACGGCGCGCCGGTCGGCTGGGCCGTGGTCATGACCGAGAGCCTCGGGCGCCTCCGTGCTTATCTTGGCGACGTAATCCCCGGCCTTATCGTCGACGCCTTCGGCGATCCCGCTCACGCCCGCCAAATCGTTCGCGCTACCGCGGCGTATCTCGCCGCGCAAAATATCGACGTCATCCTTACCAACACTTCCCACCGAAATTGGATCGACGCCTACCGCAGCTCCGGCTTCCTCTCCGCTCGCAGCCAGTTCCCGCTGATCATTTCGCGCTCGCTCGCCCAACTCGTCGAAAATTTCCAAGCCATCATGCCCCACTCTCATTTCACTCGTGCCGATGGCGACGGCGTCCACTACCTTGCCTAAACCCATGCCCGCGCCCCCACATCGCACCGCACCCAGGCAATCCGCCCCACGCGAGGTCTCTGCGTGGAAACTCTAATCGCCTGGCTCATCTTTCTCTTTGCCGTGATCTGCTTCATCGCCGGCGCCGAATGCATCGAGCTCTTTATCCGCCGCCGCTGGCACTCCAACGTCCGCCTTCCCGACCCCGTCGCCTACACCGACTCGCCCAGCTTCCCCGCCGACGCTCCCATCATTCTCCGCGTCCACTCCTCACAAGCCACTCACATCCGCTTCAGCCGCTGCGGCGCCTCCGGCTATGTGCAAGTTCACGAAACCCGCGGGCCCGCCACCACCCAAACCCGCAGCATGCATCGTTGGGAAGGCTTCGACTGGCAACCCACGATTACTCTTCCGCCCTATTCGCTCTCTCCCGGCCTGTATTTCATCGAAATCTCTCACGCCAATAGCCCCACCGTGCGCTGGTGTATGTATATCGTCGTATCCCCGCCCGCCGCCTCCGCCTCCATGCCCGCGCCCCCGCACACACCCGTCGTCGTCGTCGCTTCCACCAACACTTGGAACGCCTACAACGACTTCGGCGGCCTTTCCAACTACACCGACCGCGCCACTCCCCCGCCACTAAACTTCCTTCGCGCCATCCTTATGTATTTCAACGCCCGCCCTCGCGTCGGCGACCGCCACTGGCTCCTCGCCGTCCCGCTCCCCGAGCGCCGCCCCAATCTCGCCATTCACAACGAGCACACCGACCCCGACCGCCGTCTCCATCTCGCTCGCGCCGAATCCGCGCTCATCCGCTTCCTCGAATCCGAAAATGCACCCTACTCGATCATCTCCGACCGCGACTTCGCCTTCTCCCTCCCTGTCAACTCCACTCGCCTCCTCATCTTCAACACCCACTCCGAATATTGGTCCGAAGAAATGCTCGCCCGCCTTGCGGAATTCATCAGCCGCGGCGTCTCCGTCGCCTTCCTCTCCGGCAACAACATCTACCGCAAAGTTCAATTCCTCCGCGATGCCATCTGCGTCATCGACCGCATGACCCCGCCCGCCGAAATCGCGCCCCTGATCGGCACCTATTACGACGCTGCCGGCTATCTCACTTACGATTCCTACCGCGTCCTAGACGCCGATCACTGGTGCTTCGCCGGCCTTTCCGCCCACGAAGGCTCCGAATTTGGTGCCGCCACCGATAAGCATCCCGCCGCCAGTGGCTATGAAACCGACAAAATTCGCCTGGCCCTTTCGCCAGGCCCGGCCACGCCATCCGATCTCGTCGCCGTCGGTAAAAATCCCGAAGGCCCCGCTTTCATGGTCTGCCGCGATTTACCCAATGGTGCCTTCGTTTTCTCCGCTGGCTCCGTCGCCTTCGCGCCCTGCGTCGAAGACGACCCGGCCATTCAGAATCTCGTCCGCAATCTCATTCGTCGCGCCTTCCAAGCCACTTCAAATTCCACCGACGCCGCAAAGGACCGCTAAATGCCCCAACTCTCCCGCGCCGAACTCTTCAAAATTTTCGGCGAAGTTTTGGAAATAGATCCGGGTAAGCTTAATGATCAGAGCGCTCCCGTCAACGTGGAAGGCTGGGACAGCGCCAAATCCATGGAGCTCGTCGTAGCCATCGAAGAAGCTCTCGACTCCCAATTCACCGCCGAAGAGCTCGACGAAATGGTTTCTGTAGGCGCGATCCGTGGCATTCTCGAACGACGCGGCGCGCTCGCTAATAAATAGCCACCTCGGAGGATTCCCTAAGGATTTCTACGCGGTTATGACTGAACAACCTCCCAAGCCGCCCCCCTCCCCCCTCCGCGACGCCCGCAACGCCTGGCGCACCCACTCGCGCTCCAATTCACCCGCCAATCTCCAAATCACCATCAGCGCGTCCTTCACCGCCGACGCTCTCGCGCCTTACCTCGGCAGCGCTCTCCTCGCCGCCAGCTGGTCCCCGCGCATCCAAATCGCCCCCTTTAACCAAATCGTCCAAACCCTCTCCTCTCCACCCTCGCGCCCTCCCGACGCGCCTCCCCACGTCCTCCTCGTCCTCCCCCGCCTCGACGAACTCGTCTCCGACGAGCTCGCTCGCTTCTCCGCCGGCGACTCCTCCGCCTGGTCCTCCGCCCAGCAAAAAATCGATCAGCTCGCCGCCGCCCTGCATACCGCCCTCTCCCATCTCCGCGCCGCCGACGCCATCATCGCCGCCACCTTCCCCCCTCCCTCCACTCCCGAGTCCGACCTCCTCGCCCTCGACCGTCTCACCTCCGCCTTCTACGAACGCGCCTCCTCCCTCTGGCGCGACGCCCTCGCCCAATCCGCCTCGCACGGCGTCTACACTCTCGACCTCGCCTCGCTCCTCTCCGACTTCGGCCTCCGCAACGCCTTCGACCCCCGCCTTTGGTATCTCTATCGCCAGCCCTTCTCTGAAAATTTCCTCTTCGATCTCGGCCACCTAGCCGCTCGCCTAATCACCGCTGCACGTCGCGCCTCAAAAAAATGCGCGGTCATCGACTGTGACAATACTCTTTGGGGCGGCATCATCGGCGAAGATGGTCTCCAAGGCATCAAGCTCGGCGACGAATTTCCCGGCTCAGCCTATCGCGACTTCCAAAAACTCCTTCTCCACTGGCGCCGCCAAGGCATCTTCCTCGCCGTCTGCTCCAAAAACAACGATCAAGACGTCCGCCAGGTCTTCCGCTCTCACCAAGCCATGTTCCTCAAGGAAGACGACATTTCCGTTTGGTCAGTGAACTGGGAACCCAAAAGCCAGCAACTTGCCGACATTGCGAAAGCGCTCAATATCGGCATCGATTCACTCGTCTTCTTCGACGACTCCGCTTACGAAATCAACCAGGTCCTTTCCGCCTATCCCGAAATTCGCTGCCTCCAGCTTCCCGCCGCGCCCGAACACATCGTCTCGGTCGCCCGCCGCGCCGCACCTTTCGACAAACTCGAAATCACCACCGACGATCGCTCCCGCGCCGAGCGCTATGCCGTCGAAACCCAGCGCGACACCCTCCGCGAATCTCTCAGCCTCGACGACTTCATTCTCACTCTCGAAGTCCAGCTCGACATCACCGGCCCCACCGCCGATAACCTCGCCCGCATCGCCCAGCTCATCAACAAAACCAATCAATTCAACCTCACCACTCTTCGCCTTACCAAAGAACAAGTGGAAACAATCGCCGCCTCGCCCGATCACATCATTCGCGCCGCCACCGTCCGCGACAAATTCGGCGAATACGGCCTCACCTGTGTCGCTATCGCCGAACGCCGTGGCGCCGATTGGCACCTCATCGAATTTCTCTTGAGCTGTCGAGTCCTGGGCCGCGGCGTCGAGTCCGCGTTCCTGAAGGACCTCGCCTCCCAAATCCTCTCCCGCGGCGGCGACCGCCTCATCGCCCAATTCATCCCCACCCCCAAAAACTCCGTCGCCTCCCAATTCCTCCCCCTCCACGGATTCTCCCCCCTCCCCTCCCCCCACTCCTTCTCTGCCTCGGCGTTCTCTCTCACATCTCCTTCAGCCAAATCCCTCCCCGCCCGTTGACGCACACCCCGACCCAATTGCCCCAAGGTTGTTTGGGTGTTGCTCTAGAGTTTCTGTGGGTGCCCACCGCCGGTCCTGCGCGTGGAGACTTACACTCAAGTTCGGGGGCTCTTGCTACGTAGATTGGTCCTGGATTCGTTTCGAAGTTAACAACTGAGGGAAATCCTTATCCTGCCTGCTCCGTCGCCGCCTGCCTCGGCTTCGACAATATAAATATCATCTGCCAAGCCTGCGTCCGTATCCCCGGCAGCTTCAAAAACACCGAATCAATCGCTTCCATCAAGCTCAATACCGGCTTAAACAAAAACGTATTCCTAAACGGCACCGCGATTCCGCGCGCTATGTTTCCGCTCCTGCCGTCACAGTCTCCTGTAACATCGGCGCTCGCGCCCGCGTCCCCAAAATCCACGCCAGCACAATTCCGAACGTCACACCGCCCGACAGCAGCACCGTGGTCAGCGCGCTGGAATTGAGTGTGCTAAATGACCACATGCACACCGCATACGCCGCCAAATTCGCGTTCGTCTTCGGCCGGCGCAGCAAATAAATATTGATCGCTTGAATCGCAAACCCCGCGATCACCCCTCCAATCACCACCGCGGGCAACCCAAAATCCGCATTCAAATTTCCCAGAAAACAGGCATTCGCAGAAACGCTCTGCCCCGTACCCGGCGGACCCATGTACAAACCAACCGTATTCGGAATGTCGATCGTCGACCACCCCATCAAACGCGCCAGCTTTAGCAGCGACGCGCCGTGCTGAAACGAGATGATATTGGGGAAAATTTCGAAGTACGCGAAAAGCACTTCTGCGGGGCTGTAAAAAATCCTTTGCCCTAGCGCCGCTAGCGCTGACCCGATTCCCGCATCCTTTCCTCCCTGGTAGGCCACCATCACCACCAGCAGCGGAAAACTCAAAAACCCCACCGGCGCCGCGATCGATACGAACCGCCCCATCCTGCCCTTCTTCATCAGATAGTAGAAAAGCCCCAGCACCGCGAAAATTGCCGCCACCGGCAATTTCTCAATCGTCAATGACGCGTAGAAAACTCCGCTCCAAAGTGAAATCCAGAATAGCCGCTTCCACACTTTGCCGCCGCCGCTTCGCCATCTGCCAAACGCCAAGATCGCCAGAAACGGGAAAATGCTTCCGCGCACCACATAATATGCATACGTGAAGTTTGAATTCAGTAGCTTGAACGCATCCTCGCGCGCCAGCGCTGCATTCACCGCATCGCCCGGATTCCGTATCAAATACAGCAGCGGAATCACTGGCATCTCAATAATGTTAGCCACTACCAGCACATAACTCGCGATCAAGAAAAACAGAAACGGCTTCAGCGCCGGCCTGCCCAGCATCTCTGGAATCAAATCGTCCGCAAAAAAGCTCTCGGTCTCCGACTTGCGATATCTCCACACAAAATTCGCGATCCAGATTCCCACCGGCACAGTGATCAGCGCGCTCTCAATTCCAAATAAAAACCGCCATCTCCCATTGGTCACTTCATCGGTATAAACAAAAAACCCCGGCACTAGGATCACTACCAAATACAGCAAATAGAAAAATGCCGGAATCGTAATTCGCCGCAAATTGAAGATTCCAACTTGGCGCTGCATCATCCACAGCGAAATAAAAATGATTGTGGCCGATAAACTGATCAACCAAGGCAGGGTAAACAACAGAATCGGAAGGACTACCAAAAAGAAGACTAGAGCCGACACCGGCCCCAGCATTTCGCCAAAAAACGAGCCAACGCCTCGATGCGCCGGCCCTACAATCGCTCTCGCATCACTCACGAGTTTCAAGTTTAGCACCGAGCGCCTTGCAGCACCTCCCCGCGCCTCGACCCTTCATCTCCCAGTTGACCAATCGACCATCCATACCGGGCCACTCCCATTTCGGCACTACACCCCTCTCGCGCCACTCCACACTTCCCCCGCCCTCCCCAATTCCCTCTCTCCCGCCGTCCACCTGATCCACACTTCCGCGACAATCGACTGCACCACAAACCCAATCCAAAACGCCGCCTCAAAAAAGTCATGCGGCGTCAGCCCCGTCAACCGGCTCGTCGCAAAAAAGATCCCCACAATCGGCCGTATCGTCGCCACCGCCAACCCAATCGCAAAGCCTCGAATCATCCACTCCCGGTGCAGCGCAATTTCCCGTCGCAATACATGCCGAAAAGCCGTCGCCAGACAAAACAGAAACAGCAACGCGAACAGCGTCGTCGCTGTCGCCTGACTCACACCGCCAATTGCCGTCATCCCAAAACTCATCACCAGCGCCGACACGCCAATAATCCCGCTCGTAACCAGAAACACCCGCCCCGAAATCCTGTGCCACTTCAAATGTCGCGCCCGAAACGTCTCGCTGAATTGCAGCGGCCCCAGAATCATGAATACCAGGCCCGGAATAATATGGATCAGCGTCAGTGACGGGTGCCGCGCAAAAACATCATCCAGTGCTCCAAACTGGGCCGCCGCTCCGGTCGCCGCCTTGGGCGCAGCATAGCCGTGCAGCAACGTTGGCATCAGCACAGTCACGCGCCTCAACACCACCGCAACCCCAATCGCAGCCAGAAAAATGACCGTATTGCGCAGCGCGCGCTGCATACGAAGACTTGGTGCCATGATGGAAACCTTCCGTACAAGTGCTTTATACTAATAATCATTTATATTATAAACGATTCTCCTGTGCAATTGTAACTCCTGATGAGACCCGCCCAGAGAAAGCAATCGCCCGCGAAATCCCGCTCTCCTAAAGGACTCGCCGCCACTCCCACTCCCCCTCCCCCCCTCTCCCACCAGCACGCCCCCACCGGCTTCCTCCTTGCCCAACTCGGCGCCCACGCCGCCCGCAAATTCGCACAGCTCCTCGCCCCCTTCCACCTCACTCCCCCCGACGCCGGCATCCTCCGCGTCCTTCGCCGCTCCGAAGGCCTCAGCCAGCAAGCCCTCGCCGACAATCTCCACATTCATCCCAGCGCCCTCGTCGCCATCATCGACGAACTCGAAAATCGCGGCCTCCTCAAACGCCGCCCCTCCGCTGACGATCGCCGCACCTATTCCCTTCACCTCACCGAAAAAGGCCACGCCGCCCTTCGTGATATCGCCCGCGCCTCCCAGGAACACAGCCAATCCCTCCTCGCCGCTCTCTCTCCCCGCGAACGCGAGCAGCTCACCACGCTCCTTCAGCGGATCGCCACTCATGAAAAACTCACCCCCGGCATCCACCCTGGCTACGCCCGACTCGGCAAATCGGGTCGACCCGGCCGGCCTCGCCGCTAACTCGCCTCGGCCCAACGCCACAAAGGCCGCCGCGCGAATTTTCTGCTAATCTTCAACTCCTCCATGCCCAAGAAGCCTTCTTCAAAGAAGCCCGCGAAGAAAAGCCCGGCCCCGCCTGCGCGTATCGAAAGCAAATCCGCGCTTCCTCAACCGCCAAAGAAAATGCCCCAACCTCCCGTCGCCGTCGACGCGCTTCTTTCCTTCCTCAAGGAAACCAAGGGCCTCTTCTCCTGGTCCACCGCGGATCTCGCCGACACTCTCAAACTCTCTCGCGCCCAAGCCGTCGAAGTGCTCACCCTCCTCCGCGCGCAGGGCTACGTCCAAGCCGAAAGCGGGAAGTCCGGCCAGTGGCTCACCACCACCTCCGGCGAAACCGTCTCCGGCTCCAAATTGCCCAGATTTAATCCTGAAAAAGTCCGGCAGGCGCTCGCTTCGCTTCAGCAAGCCATCGAGGAAAACAACAAGAACAAAAACTCCGAATACAAAATCGCTCGTGCCGTCGCTTTCGGCGATTTTCTCAAACACGCCGCCAGCACCGTCGGCAAAGTTCAGGCTGCCGACGTCGGTATCGAACTCACTCCGCCCTCCGCGCCAAAATCCTCAGCCTCATCCGCATCCAACTCTGTCGCGCCCGCCGCTCCCAAAACTCCCGAACAAGCCGCTTCCGAACGCGCCTTTCTCCACTCCCTCCGCGCCAAATCCACCCACCTCAACCTCCGCCCCTTCTCTCCCTGGATGTTCTCCCGCTCCCACCTCAACCTCCTCTCATAATTACAGCGTGGTTTCGATCTCCAGGGTGCCCCACTTCCTGGCTTTAGGAAGTGGGACGAATGAAATTCAAAGCCTTTGACTCTTCTCGTCAGTGAGGGATGGACCTATTTCTTCTCCCCCTCCCAAGGGTCATACGTCCCCACATGCCACATATGCCCCTCCGGATCCGTGCAGGAAAACGCCTTCCCGCCGTAGTCCATCGTCTCCAGTTCCATCACCATCTTGCCGCCCGCCTTTTTCACTCGCTCGTACAATTCCTCAATATCCTTCACAATCAAGCATGGCGCCTGCGTCTCTTTCCCTCCAATCTCATCCGGCTGCGCCATACGCGCCGCAATCGGCCCCTTATTGCTCGCCGAGCCCAGCATAACCATCCCATTTCCAAACGTAAGCTGCGCGTGCATCACCGTCTCACCGTCCGCATACACCGCCTGCTTCTCAAATCCAAACGCCTCCACCAGCCAGTCAATCATCTTCAACGCATTCCGGTACCTCATCGCCGGAATCACCGCCGACTTACAATCCTTTGCAAATTTCGCCATCGCCGCTTCCTCCTCTTTCACTAACTTTCACTCACGCGCGCAATTCTCCCTCCATCGCGCTCCCGCCGTCTTGTAAAAATCGGAACTTCACGGTTTTGATTTTTCTTGGGTGCCCCATGGGCCGGTTTTGCCCGTGGGGGTTTACACGCGGCTAGAGGGTCCGCTAATACAGCGCTGGTGCGGGGGAGAAAAGGGCCAGGTGAAATTTCAAAGTCCTCTGACTTTGCTGATCTATCTGCGTTTACTTTTCACTCCATCACCACATGGTTCTGCCATCTTCCCGTCTTTTTCGTATAACTCGTCGGATCCAGTCCCGAAAATCCTCGAAAATCATTCACAAAATGCGCCTGATCGTAATACCCACAATCCACCGCCAACTCCGCCCATTTCATTTCCGTCCCACGATGCAACGCCCCCACCGCAGCCTGAAATCTCCGCAGCCTGCACCACATCTTCGGCGCGATCCCCACATGCTCCCTGAAAACCTCCGACAATCTCCTCTGGCTCACTCCCACCGACCGCGCGCACTCCTCCACTCTCACTCCCCGCTCCCTAAACTCCCACATCGCCTGATCCACCAACTCGCTCCGCCTCGTTCGCTCATCCACAAATCCACTCAACATCCCATCCAGCGCGCTCAACTTCGCCTCCGATGTCCTCGCCTCGCACAATCTCTCCACCGGCCCCGCGCCGCGCACCACTCGTCCCCGCGCGCCATTCGCTCGCCCCGCGCCATCGCCGCGCCCATCCCACACCGCACCCAAATCGATCGACTGCTCGAAAAATAAATCCGCCCGCTCCCCAAACAGCCCCGCAAAACCTCCCGGCTCAATCACAATTCCCGCAATATCCGCCAAATCGCCCGTATCAATCACCTCATAACGCGCCCGCGCCCCCACCACAATCGCCGCCGGCAGCCGTGCGTCCCGCCGTCCTTCCTCCCCGCAGTCCGTCAAAAATCTCCGCGACAAATTCAAGACAATCTGTATGCAGCCGTTCGGCAGCACCCGCTCTCGCCGGTGCTCACACTCGGGCGCGCTGCAGTACCACAGCAACCTCACCCACGGCCGCAGCCTCCCACTCGCCGCCTTCTCCACATAGATCATCACCCCATTATCCCGTTTCCTCTGATTGAGAGCTACCCCGCCCTCCTTCCGACCCGTGTCTCTTTATCTGGCATCCCCAACCCGAATGTTGTGCGCCCATAGGGCGCGTAATAGGCGGTGTGAGGGATCTGCTATTTCTTTCGCCTTTCCTTTTGGAGTTCTGCGGCGTACTCAACATCACCTTCTAAATTCCCTGTAAATTTCCTCTCCCCGCTCAAGAATCCCGCATCCCCTCTTCATCTCCCCACATCCAAAGTAGCGAAATCTTGGGCGCAAACTTTTCGGCGCAGCGACGCCGCAATCTTGCGACCCGTTGCAAACGCGCACCTCAACAATTCCAACTAAATGGAGGAAGACCTACATGGCTTCCAACCGTCCGGCACTTCGGCCCGACCCCAGCTTCTACACTTCCGCAAAAATGGCCATGGCCGCCGCGCCCGAAAAACTGGCCTACGTTTCTCTTCTCAATCCGTCACCAGGGCGCAAATGACACCGACTCCCTCGCTCTTATCGACGTCGATCCTCAATCCCACTCCTACGGCCAGCAAATTTCCGAAGTCAAAATGCCCACTGCCGGCGACGAGCTGCACCATTTCGGCTGGAATGCCTGCTCCTCCTGCCTCTGCCCCTATTCGCCTCACCCGCACATGGAGCGACGCTACCTCGTCGTTCCCGGCCTGCGCTCCTCGCGCATCCATATCATCGACGCCAAGTCCGATCCTCGCGCTCCCAAGCTCGTTAAAGTCATCGAGCCCGACGAAGTTCTGAAAAAAACCGGTTACTCCCGCCCGCACACTTCCCACTGCGGCCCCGACGGCATTTACATCAACGCTCTCGGCTCGCCTTCCGGCCAGGGCCCCGGCGGCATCTTCGTCATGGACCCCGAAACGTTCGAAATCAAAGGCCCCTGGGAACAGGACCGCGGCCCGCAATATCTCGCTTACGATTTTTGGTGGCACCTCGGCCACGACACCATGATCACTTCCGAATGGGGCACGCCGGACATGGTCGAAAACGGCGTCAACCCCGAGCTTCTCCTTGCAGGCAAATACGGTCACGCACTGCATGTTTGGGACTTGGCCAAGCGCCGCCACAAGCAAGTCCTCGACCTCGGCCCTCAGCAGCAAATGGTGCTTGAGCTTCGCCCAGCGCACGATCCCAACAAAACTTACGGGTTCGTTGGCGTCGTCACTTCTCTCGAAGACCTCTCCGCCTCCATCTGGCTGTGGTATCACGAAGGCTCCAATGGCAACGGCGCCTGGAA
The DNA here is from genome assembly GCA_963757885.1 of uncultured Acidobacteriota bacterium. Taxonomy (GTDB): domain Bacteria; phylum Acidobacteriota; class Terriglobia; order Acidiferrales; family UBA7541; genus Palsa-147. The sequence goes on from CAVWSS010000005.1 coordinate 249,679, forward strand.
AATCAAGAAAGTCATCACCATTCCCGCCGAGCCTGCTGATCCCGATCAGCTTCCCCCGCTCCTCAAAGGCTTCAAAGCCGTTCCGCCCGTCGTCACCGACATCAATCTCTCTCTCGACGATCGCTTCCTCTATGTCTCCTGCTGGGGCACTGGCGAACTTCTCCAATACGACGTCTCCAATCCCTTCGAACCCAAGAAAGTCGCCTCGGTCAAAATCGGTGGCATCGTTCGACAGCAAGCGCATCCCTCGCAGCCCGGCACGCCACTCAACGGCGGCCCGCAAATGGTCGAAGTCTCTCGCGATGGCAAACGCGTCTATCTCACCAATTCGCTCTACCGCACTTGGGACGAGCAGTTTTATCCAGAAGGCCTCCGCGGCTGGCTCGTCAAACTCGACGTCGCCGCAAATGGCGGCATGACCCTCGATCCGAAACTATTCTTGCAATTCGATTCCATGCGCCCGCACCAAGTCCGCCTCGAAGGCGGCGACTCCTCCTCCGACTCCTTCTGCTTCTCCTAGTCGGCGTTGGCTTTGACGTCCCCGTGGGTTTTGGTTGCCCCATGGGCCGATTTTGCCCGTGGGGATTCACACCGACGAACGGGGTCCTCTATTACGTGGTTATTTCTGCCTTGAGTTTCTGCAGGTCTCCAGCCTCAAGAAATCCGTGTATCATGTCCCACCCCACCGGAGGTGAACCATGACTCTCAAATCCAACCTGCCCCTTCTGCTCTTCTCCTCACTCCTTACCGTCGCGCCACCCGTCTCGCCCGCCTCCCCAAAAATCGTCGACCTCACCGCTACCGACGGAACGCATCTCAAAGCAACTTACTTCAGCGCTGACAAGCCCGGCCCAGGCGTCTTGCTCCTCCATCAATGCAATCGTCAACGCAAAGTGTGGGACGATTTGGCCCAGCAGCTGAACGCCGCTGGAATCAACGTCCTCACCCTGGACTATCGCGGCTTTGGCGAAAGCGGCGGAGTGCCAATGGACAAAGCGACGCCGCAGCAGATCCAGGATCTTCAAGCCAAATGGCCCAGCGACATCGACCTCGCCATCCAATATCTGGAATCCCAGCCCGACGTGAAGCGCGACGTCATCGGCGTCGGCGGCGCCAGCTGCGGGGTCAACAACTCCGTGCAGGCGGCGCGTCGCCATCCCGAGGTCAAGTCACTCGTGCTTCTCTCCGGCAGCACCGATCCCGCCGGCCGCAATTTCTTGCGCAGAGATAAGAATGTCCCAGTCTTCCTTGCCGTCGCAGACGATGACGAATTTAAGCCCACCATCACCGCCATCCAGTGGCTCTACTCCATCACTGCTGACCCGAGCAAGAAGTTCGTTGAATATTCAAACGGCGGACATGGGGCCGACATCTTCCGTGCACACCCCGACTTGCCCACACAAATTGTCGACTGGTACAAGGCCACCTTGATCACCACGCCCGGCAGCGCGCCAATCCTCAAGGAAAAGCCGGAAATCCCCGCACAGGTCGGAATTCTGAACACGCTCGATCAGCCCGGCGGCGCCTCGAAAGTCGAAGAACAACTCATTGCAGCGCGCAAGCGGGATCCCAACGCCACCTTATTTGACGAAGGTAACGTCAATTTCATCGGCTACGAACACATGCAGACCGGCGATCTCAAAACCGCCACCGAAATTTTGAAATTGAACGTGATGGCCTTCCCCAATTCACCGAACGCTCACGACAGTCTCGGCGATGCCTATCTCGCCGTTGGCGAGAAGCAGCTCGCCACAGAGCAAGCGAAAAAAGCTCTCGAATTACTGCCCTCCGACACCACTGACGACCAACAACGCAAAGACGCCATCAAAGCCAGCGCCGACCAAAAGTTGAAATAGCTGCTTCGAAGGATGGTCCGAGCAGGACTATTTCAACCTAGCCAAAAAAGAAATTCGCGTCGGAACCCTCGCTCCAAACATCAAAACTCCCTGTGACCACTCTCGCTACGGCTACTCAACCCCTACCCGTTTCGGTCTTAGACCTAGTCCCCACCCGGCCTGGTGAATCACCCGGCAGCGCAATTGTCCGGTCCGTCGAATTGGCCCGCCACGTTGAAGCCCTGGGCTACAAGCGCTACTGGGTCGCAGAACATCACTCCATTCAAGGACTCGCCTGCTCCGCCACATCCGTATTGATCGGGCATATCGCCGGAGCGACCAAAACAATTCGCGTGGGCAGCGGCGGAATCATGCTCCCCAATCATGCGCCGCTCGTCGTCGCCGAACAGTTCGGCACGCTCGAATCAATATATCCGGGACGCATCGACCTCGGACTTGGGCGCGCCCCTGGAAGTGACTTTCAAACCATGCTCGCCCTGCGCCGCGATCTCTCTCAAAACGGCGACAATTTCCCCGCGCTTCTCGAAGAGCTACGCGCCTACTTGGGACCCGAGCGACCCGGTCAAATCGTGAAAGCCATACCGGGACAAAACACCAATGTGCCAATTACTTTGCTGGGATCGAGTGGCTTCAGCGCTCAATTGGCCGCGGTACAAGGGCTGCCCTTCGCCTTCGCCGCGCATTTTGCCCCTGAACATCTATACGCCGCAGCGCGCCTCTATCAACAGACCTTCCGACCGAGCCGCGAACTACCCAAACCTTATTTCCTCGTTGCAGTCCAGGTGATTGCCGCCGAAACAGATGCCCGAGCTCGCCGCTTGTTCACCACTCCGCAGCAGCGCTTTCTGCGCCTGATTCGAAACGAGTCAGTCGAATTGTTGCCTCCGGTCGATTCCATGGAGCCGCTATGGAATGACGTCGAGCGCGCCGCTGTCGAAAACAGACTGGGTGCAGCCATCGTGGGATCGGATGCAACCGTCCAAGCCGGCCTGGAGAAACTAATCAGCGATACCCATGCCGATGAGCTGATCGTCGCCACGGACACTTACGAGCACAGTGCCCGTATGGAGTCCTACCAGCGCGTTGCTCACATTGCCGCGAAGATCAAAACCGCACCGACCGTCATCGCATAGTTCCTCATTCCCGCCATGCCTCACTCCCACACCATTCTCACCCTTCTCCTCCTCGGCGCCTTTCATGGCCTCAACCCCGCCATGGGCTGGCTCTTCGCCGTCGCCCTCGCCCTCCAGGAACACAAACGCATCGCCGTCCTTCGCTCGCTCATCCCTCTCGCCATCGGACACGCCCTGGCCATCGCCGCTGCCATCCTCGTCGCCATTCTTCTCGGCGCCGCGCTCCCTCTCAACTACGTCCGCTGGCTCGTCGCCGCGATTCTCATCGCCGCCGGCTTCCGCTTCCTCATTCGCCACCCGCATCTCCGCTGGTCCGCCATGCGCGTCAACTCGCGCGACCTCACTCTCTGGTCTTTCCTCGTCGCCACCGTCCACGGTGCCGGACTCATGGTTGTTCCCATTTTCCTCGCCGCCTCCGCACCCGCTCATGCCGCCCATCAAATGCCCAACATGCCCACCCACGCTCACGCTCTGGCCGCCACCACCACTTCCGCCGCCCTCTACGCCACCCTCCTCCACACCGCCTCCTACCTCGCCGTCGCCGCCCTCATCGCCTTCCTCGTCTATGAAAAATTCGGTGTCGAAATCCTTCGCAAAGCATGGCTCAACCTCGACACCATCTGGGCCGCCGCCCTCATCCTCACCGGCGCCGCTACCCTCCTCGTCTAAATCAATTTTGAAAAGTGGTTTTGGAGTTTGTGTGGATACCCCATGGGCCGGTGTTGCTCTTGGGGATTTACACGCAACTTCGGGGTCGATCACTAGGTCCCGTACTTTTGTTTAGGTATTGCAGAAGTTTCTGCGGGTTCCTCGCCTGCCGGTCTTGAAAGTGGGTGAGACTTACAAAATGGCAACGTCTCGATGCGTGATCGCGCAACGGTTTTGCTTTTCTCTAGCTTCCAGTGTCACTCCTCCCTCAGCGCCTCAATCGGGCTGACCCGCATCGCCCTCCTCGAAGGCAAATAGCACGCGGTCAGCGCCACGCACGACAGCACCACCGCCACGCCCACGAACGTCGCCGGATCCACTGAGCTCACTCCAAACAGCATCGATACCATTAAATGCGTCAACCCCAGCGCCGCGCAAACTCCAACCCCCACCCCAATCAGCGCCATCTTCATCCCTTCGCCCAGCATTAAGTGCAACACATCCTTGCGCTGCGCTCCCATTGCCATGCGAATTCCAATCTCATGCGTGCGCTGCCCCACCACGTACGAAATCACGCCATAAATTCCAATGCTCGAAAGCACCAGCGCCAGCCCCGCGAAAATGCTAAGCAAGATCATCGAAAATCGCCGGGCCGCCATCGACTTCCCAATAACTTCCTCATACGTCCTCGTGTCCCACATCAAATTCTGGCTATTCATATCCTTTAGCGCCGCGCGAATTGAACTCTCCACCGTCGCTGGCGCTCCAGTCGACCTCACCACCATCACCGCGCCCACCGGACCGACCCACGCCCAATCCGGCATCTGCACCGCCGAAAAGTAAAATTCTTCCTGTATGGAGGCGCCGTCATGGCTCGAGTCCAGTCCCCACTGCTTCACATGACTCACCACACCCACAATCTCCGGGTCCGCATTCATGATCGGCAAATGAAAAACTTTTCCAATGGGGTCCTCATCCGGAAAATACTTCTTCACGAACCCCTCATCCACCACCGCCACCCGCCGGGTAGTCTCGTTGTCACTGTCATTCAAAAATCGCCCGCGTTCCAGCGTGATTCCCATCGCCTTCAAGTATCCAGGGTCCACGTAATATGCAATCGAATAGGGCATCTCGCTCTCGTTTGCCGGCTTGGGGTCCTTCACCCACATCCGTTCTTCATCGTCGCCTTTCATTGGCAGCGCGCCCATCGTCGCCGACACAGCCTGGACTCCGGGTACACTCTTCAATTTTTCCGTCCAACGCGCGAATTCCGCGTGGGCTTCCGGCACCGTCATGTTTAGCCGCTCCGGAGACAACGCCACCATAAACGTCAGCACATTGTGCGGATCGAATCCCGGATTCACATCCCACAGCCGAGCCAAACTTCGAATCATCAGCCCCGCGCCAATCAGCAGCACCAGCGCCAGTGCCATCTCCACCACTACAAACGCGCCCAGCGCTCTGTGCCGCGCTCCGCTGCCTCCGCGCCCGCCTTCCTTCAGCGTCGCCTGCAAATTCGGTTGCGAAGTTTTCAACGCTGGCGCCAACCCAAACACCAGCCCCGCCACAATCGAAATTCCCAAAGTGAATAGCAGTACTCTTCCGTCCAGGCCGACATCTTCCGCCCGCGGCAACGTCGCCGGCAACGCTGCCAACGCCGCTCTCGTTCCCCACGCCGCCAAAATGCACCCAATCACTCCGCCCACCAGCGCCACAATCACGCTCTCGGTCAACAATTGCCGTATCACTCTTCCCTGGCTCGCTCCCATGGCCGCGCGAATCGCAAACTCCCTCACCCTCCCCGTCGACCTCGCCAGCTGCAAATTCGCCACATTCACACACGCGATCAGCAGCACAAATCCCACAGCCGCCAACAGTACCCACAACACCAGCTGAACCCCGCGCACCATCTCCTCTCGCATCGGCTGCACATTCACCCGCGACTGCCCATCCGCGTCCGGATACAGCACCGCCAATCGCTCCGCGATCCCCTGCATATCCGCGCGCGCCGCCGCGATCGTCACTCCCGGCTTCAGCCGCCCAATCGCATCCATTCCAATGTGATGGTTCCGGTCCGGAAATCTCGGGTGCTTGAATTGCGCGACTGGGATATACACATCCTTCTCATGATCGAAATTCTGCAACTGCAAATGAAAACTCGACGGAATCACTCCAATAATCGTGAATCCCTCACCATTCATCGTGACGCGCTTGCCCACCACGTCCGGCGTTCCGCCAAACTTTTGCTTCCACAATCCTTCGCTGATCAATGTCACGCCCGCCGCATTGATCAGGTCATCTTGCCTGCTGAATAGTCGGCCGATCACCGGCTTCACGCCCAGAATCGGAAAGAAATCCGCTGCGGTCATTCCCACCGTCACCCGCTCGGGGTCCCCGGTGCCAATCAACGTGAAATCGTCCTCGCGATACGAGGCGATCGCCGAAAAAACCGTATTCTCCCTCTGCCAATCCAAGAAATTCGGATACGAAATCGATGCTCGCTCAAAATTCGGCGTCTTCTCATACAGCATCACCAGTTGATTCGGTTGCGGAAAAGGCAGCGGATTCAGCAGCACTCCATTGACTATTGAAAAGAGCGCCGTGTTCGCGCCAATCCCCAGCGCCAGCGTCAGCACCGCAATCGCCGTAAATCCCGGCGCTCGCCCCAACATTCGCAGCCCGTACCTAACATCCTGCCAAAATGTCTGCGTAACCCACCTCCGCCCCGCTCACGCCTTCGCGTTTTCCCCCGCGTCAGGCTTTCATGCCCTTCTAAGTCATTTATTCAAATCGCAGTATCCATGCCAAACCTAGTGCCTTTAAATTACTGATTCATCCCCGCTTATCCGATGCGCTCACTTTGCTTTTTGCGCCCACTGTCCGCTTCCGCAAATCCCTTCCCACCCCCGAACACTCCCAAAACTTTGAGTCTGTCATTCCGAGTCCGCTGCTTGCGCGCTGTGGCGCGTCCGACAGGACGCGCAGATGAACCGCAAGGTTCGTCTCATATAGACGACGCGCGCAAGAGCGCGGGAGGGGCCTGCTCTTGTCTTTGTATTTCGCTTCGAGGTTCCCCGCGCCAACTACTCTCCCCTAGCTTCTCCTCGTCGTGTCTGCTACATTCCCCGCCAAGCACTTCGGCCCCAAAACTTAAACTCAACCACGAAGGTTCTCGCAAGGCTCGATTGATCTCGCCTCCAGGAGGCAGCCATGCTCAAGCTCAGCTCAAAGATCGGGCCGAGAATCCTCACTTCATTTCTCCGCGCCTCTTTCTACTCATCACTCTTCGCCGGCTTTGCCCTGCTCGCCGCGTGCGGCGGCAGCTATGGCGGCGGCAATAACGGTGGTGGCGGCGGGCCACAATATGGCTCGCCTGTCATCGCTACCACTGCGCCTCCCGACGGCACCGTCAACTCCGCCTACTCCTCCACCTTCATGGTCGCCAGCGGCGGCAAGTCGCCTTTCACTTGGTCCGAAACCGGCGCACTCCCCGCCGGCCTCACACTCGGTTCCGGCGGCAAACTCGCCGGCACTCCCACCACCTCCGGCTCATTCCCCATCACCGTAAAAGTCCAGGACTCTGCTTCTCAAACCGCCACCCAAGATTTCACGATCATCATCGCCTCCGGGTTCTCCACCACCGGCAGCATGTCTACCCCTCGCGCCTACCACACCGCCACTCTCCTCAATGACGGGACCGTTCTCGTCACCAGGGGGCTCGATGCCTCCTCAAACGTTCTCAGCTCGGCAGAAGTCTACGATCCCGCTTCTGGTACGTTCGCTCTTACGGCTGGCCCTCTCAATACACCTCGCGCTGGCCACACCGCTACACTCCTTAATGATGGAACTGTTCTCATCGCCGGCGGCGCGGACACCACCGCCGAAATCTACAATCCCGCAAACAAAACTTTCACCACACTTGCCGCTTCCATGACCATCACCCGCGACGAGCACACTGCCTCCCTCCTCAATAATGGCACTGTCCTGCTCGCCGGCGGCATCGAGAATTCCGGCGCCTACATCGACACTGCCGAAATCTACGATCCCGTCGCTCAAACTTTCACCGCGACCGCCGGCAGCATGATCACCGCCCGCGCCTCCACACTTCTACCACTCTCAAAGACGGTCGCGTTCTCATCACCGGCGGCCAAATCTCCGCCGGTAGCGGCCAATTCACATCCTCCGCCGCCGCAGAGCTCTACGACCCATCTGCAAAAACTTTCTCTTCGGTCCCCACATGGCAGACGCCCGCTTCGAACACACCGCTACCCTTCTCCCGAGCGGCCAAGTTCTCATCGCGGGCGGCGAAGATCCCAACTTTGACACACTTTCTTCCACCGAAATCTTCGACCCCTCAACGAATTCCTTCGAGCCCGCAGGGAATATGAGCGAGATGAGCAAATTCCGCGCTGGCCACACCGCCACACTCCTCACTGGAACGGAAGTTCTTCTTAGCGGGTGGCGCGAGTTTTGAGCAGGTCACTTGCGGCAACAACTGCGTCACGCTCGCTGCAATCACAACAGGTACCGCCGAAATCTTCGATTCCTCTCAGGGGAATCTCGGCATCGTCGCCACTCTTCAGACCCCGCGCTATTTCCACACCGCAACCAAGCTCCAGAATGGGGCGGTGCTCATCATCGGTGGCATCGAAGCCCACACCTCAAGACAGGCCGTGGAGACATCCCTTCCACCACCGTTCTCTCCTCTGCCGAACTCTTCCAATAGCGGTTTTGGTATTTGCTTTAGCGTTTCTGCAGGTTTGTTTCTGGGTGGCCCATCCCGTCGACTTTACGGGTGGGCGAGGAAACCGTCGAATCTTGACTCACCTCGGTGGGTGGTCTTTTCTTTTGAGTGTGTGGGATCTTTGCGTGCAACCACCAATTCCCAATCACAAATGATGCTTTCACTTAGTGCTAGAATCGCCGCCCATGAAAACACTCATCCGTCTCACCCTTCTCGCTCTTTTCATCTATCCCGCTGCCGCGTTAACAACCCCCGCGCAATCCCCGCAATCCGCGCCCGCCAAAGCCCCCCTCTTCCAAATCACCGTTCCCTCCAAATCCCACTCCTCTCCCATCACGGGCCGCGTCTACATCATCCTCAGCCGCAAAGAATCCAAAGACCTCCTCGACCAAATCGGCAACTTCACCGACGAAACTCCCTTCTTCGCTGCCGATATTTCCGCGCTCCCCGCCGGCCAACCCGCCAATATCACCGCCGCCACCCTCGGCTATCCGCTTCGCTCACTCAAACAAATTCCCGCCGGCGACTACTACGCCCAAGCCATCGTCAACATCTATACCGAATTTCACCGCTCCGACGGCCACACCATCTGGGCTCACATGGACCAATGGGAAGGCCAGCAATTCAACCACTCTCCCGGCAATCTCTATAGCGACGTCAAGAAAATCCATTTCGACCAGGTCCGCCGCCGCGCGCCCAATCTCTCTCGAAGCAGATCAGGTCATCCCGCCCGTCGAAATTCCCGCCGACACTCAATGGGTCAAGCACATCAAAATTGAAAGCAAACTTCTCACGAAATTCTGGGGCCACCCGATTTACATCGGCGCCGTCGTTCTTCTCCCTGAAGGGCTACGATGACCATCCATCCGTCTCCTACCCGGTCGTCTACGAACAAGGCCACTTCGGCCTTCAGGCTCCCCTCTACATGCTGCTCGAGCCGCCCACGACCCAAGAAGAAAAAAGAGGCGGCGTCGAACGCTACGCAGCCTTTCAAGCCTGGACCGGCCCAAATTTTCCGCGCATGATCGGCGTCACTTTCCAACATCCCACGCCCTACTTCGACGATTCCTACGCGGTCAATTCCGCCAACGACGGCCCCTATGGCGACGCGCTCATGCAGGAACTCATCCCTTACCTCGAAGAGCATTTCCGCATGATCCGCGAACCCTGGGCTCGCCTCCTGACGGGCGGTTCCACCGGCGGCTGGGAATCACTCGCGCTTCAGCTCTACCATCCCGATTTCTTCGGCGGCACTTTCACCGGTTTCCCCGATCCCATCGACTTCCGCCACTACCAGCTCGTCAACGCCTACAAAGATGACAACGCCTTCAACGTCCCCGGCTACGATTGGGTCCAGCGCGATCGCCCATGATGCGCACTGCCGAAGGTCAGGTCATCGAAACCATGCAGCAGATGAGCCTGCTCGAGGAAGTTCTCGGCACTCACGGACGCTCCGGCCAGCAGTTCGAAGCCTGGGAAGCGGTGTATGGCCCGGTCGGCCCCGATGGCTACACTCAGCCTCTCTGGGACAAACTCACCGGAAAAATCGATCATCACGTCGCCGATTACATGCGCGATAACGGTTACGATCTGCGCGACTACGCCGAGAAAAACTGGTCCACCATCGGCCCGCAGCTCACCAACAAAATCAATATTTGGGTCGGCGACATGGACAATTTTTATTTGAATCTTGCGGTCTACGATATGGAGGAATTCTTCAACTCACATCCTGAAACTCACGCTCACTTCCAATACGGACGCCCCGAAAAAGGCCACGGCTGGCTCCCTTGGCCCCTCCCCGATTTCCTCCGCACCCTCGGCCAGCACCTCTCCGACTCCGCCCCTGAGCCCTCCGCCTCCTCCCCCTGGCACTACTAGCCGTTTGTTATCGGTTTAGAAGTGTCTGCGGGTTTTGGGTGCCCCATGGGCCGCTCTTCTTCTGTCCCTAGACATGCTTTACAGTCTGTACCCAACACATCCGTTACAGTGTGGGCGAGGCATCGTCCTCTCTTGAGCGGCCTTCCACGATGGTGGAACGTTGCGTTTTCAGGTCCAGTTCTCGGATCAAAGTCTGGCAGTAGAACACCAGCAAGCGATGCTCAACGGGCACGATCTGCACCTGCTCACCAGCCAACGACCGGCTGATATTCCAGTTGTGTCCCTGAAGGCCCAGCTTGCCTTCACCATCCAGCTTGCGCACCCAGGCTCCTTCGGGATACTCCCACCGCGGCGGATTCGGATCGTAACGCCGCGCACTGGGACGCCACCTGGTGGCCGGCGTTTGCATTCCCAGCGCCTGATGCGGCCGCACCTGGTTATGCTCCTCGCGGTAGGCATCCAGCCAGGCCTGCACATTTTCTTTCGCGGGCACTCCGCGTTTGCGGAGCGCGCTCTGCAGCGCTCGGTGAAAGCGTTCCACTTTTCCTTGGGTCTGCGGATGACCCACCCCGCTCCAGTCAAACGAAGGCCCTGGCGCATGAGCCACAAAGAGAGGGAGGTCATTCCTCCGGTGGCGCTGGTGCTCCCACGGCGTGCCGTGGTCCATGAGCATCGCTTCGGGCATTCCGCAGCGGTCAAAAGCCCCCTCCAGCTGCTCGCGCACCGGCTCACTCCTGGTCGAACCGTTGGCCGCCAGCACGATCAAGTAGCGGCTGTGATCGTCCAGCACCGAGAGCGGGCCCCTGGGCTGAGGCCAGTTCTTGGGCCCTTTAAAATCCATCTGCCAGAGTTCGTTGGGCTCAGCTCGTTCGAAACGCCCAAGCGCAGCCGAATCTCTCCGCTGCGCGGGCACCAGATGGTGCCTCCGCAAAATACGGTGGATGGTGTTGCAGGGCAAGTCGATGTGGTGATCCTTGGCCAGCACCACCTGCAACTTGCGCGCACCCCAGTCCGGACGCTGCTCGCGCTGCTCGACCACCAGCTGCTCGAGATCCTCGGCGGTGCGCCGCGGACTGTGCAGCGGCTTGCGAGGCTGCTCCCGTAATCCACGAACTCCGTCCTGCTCGAAGCGCTTCCACCAAAGGTATCCGGTCGGACGGGAAATCCCATATTCCTCACACAGAGTGCTGAAGGGTTGCGCTCTCTGTGCTGCTGCCTTTACAAACTGAATCCGTTGCTCACTTACTTCCATGGTCTTCCAAGGCATCGCTTCACTCTCCGGCCCTGCCTACCACCGGTGCCGGAGTGTAAAGGATGTCTTGGGTACGCTGTGTAAAGGATGTCTAGGGACCGAACAGCTCTTGCCCGTGGGGATTTACACGCAACTTCGGGGTCCACCACTACGACCACGTAGTCTCTTCAACTACTTCTCTTTACTCCTCCCTCAGCGCCTCCATCGGACTCACCCTCATCGCCCTTCCCGCCGGCACCGCACACGCCACCGCCCCAACCGCGCCCAACAGCACCGCCACTCCCAAATACGTCACCACATCAAACGCCGCCACTCCAAACAACAAATCCTTCATCAATCGTGCTCCCACCACCGCCAGCACCAAACCCGCCACCACTCCCACTCCGATCAGCACTCCTCCCTGCCCCATCACCATCTTCAACACATTTTCTCTCTGCGCTCCCAATGCCATCCGTATTCCAATCTCGTTCGTCCTCTGGCTCACCACGTACGACATCACTCCATACGTTCCCACCGCCGCCAGCAGCACCGCCAACCCCGCCAGCGCTCCCAGCAACAGCGCCTCATCATTCGTATCCGCCATACTTTCCGACACGACCTGCGGAATCGTTCTCACCTGCGCCAACGCCAGCGTCGAATCCACCGACGCCAGCGATCTTCGCATCGCACTCTCCGCCGCCTCCGGTTTCCCGCCGGTCAGCACTGCGGCCGATATATAAAAGCCTCCAAAGCCAAAGTTATACGCCAGTGGTACATACATCGCCGCCATAGGCGGTTGCCTCACTCCGGCGTTCCTCGTGTCCGCCACTATTCCCACCACTCGAAATCCCTGCGAACCAGTGTGAAACCCCTTTCCCAGCGCATCCTGTCCCGGCCAAAACTGCTGCGCCATTTCCTTGCTGATTACCGCCACACTCATAAATTTCCCAGCTTCCTTGATCGCTTCATCGTCCTTATGAGCGGCCGACAGCGGCGCCACCTTGCGCCACGCCTCCGTCGCCACCTGCTCATCCTCCTCGTCCAACCCTCGTCCCTCAATCACCTGCATTCCCATGGTATGAAAATAATCCGGTGTGATTTGGTTTTGCGTCACCAGCGGTCCGCTATAACCCTCCACCACCGGCGCGCCATCCACCGTGATGTATCCGTTGCTCCCCGACTCGAGCGGCGGCATGCCATCCAGCGCTGCATCCAAAATGCCCGGCTCGGCTTTTAGCTTCTCCAGAAACCTCCGGCAGAACGCATCTCCTTCGTCCACCGTCGAATAGCCTTTATCCGGTGCGATCAACGCCGCCGTCAGCACATGGTCCTGCCTGACTCCCATATTCACCGAACGCATATTCGCGAACGTCCGCAGTAACAGTCCCGCGCCCGTCAGCAACGCTAAGGACAGAGCAATCTCGCTCGCTACCAGCGCGTCGCGCATCCATGCCCGTCCCGCGCCTCCCCCACCCGTGGCTACTCGAGTCTTCAGCGCATCCATCAAATTAACTTTCGACGCTTGAAACGCCGGCGCCAGCCCAACTAAGATCCCCACCGCTGCGCTCACCGCAAAGCAAAATGCCAGCACCTCCAAATCCAGTTTCACCGGATTCGGCGATGTCACTTGTATTCCATTCAATGTCTGCAGCCAGTCCAGTCCTTCGTAGGCCAAAAAAGCGCCGCCAATTCCTCCTGCCACAGCCAGCAGCAAACTCTCCGTCAAAAGTTGCCGCACTAGCCGCGCTCGGCTCGCTCCAATCGCACCTCGCAGCGCCATCTCTCTCCGTCGCGCCAACGAACGCGCCAAAAGCAAATTCGCAAAGTTCGCGCACGCAATCAGCAGCACCAGCGCCACCGCGCCAAACGCGATCCAAAGCGCTTTACTCGAATCGCCCACTAATTCCGTGTGCAACGGCACCACAATCGCCGTCTCGCTCGTGTTCGACTTCGGAAATTGCTTTGCGATGCGCCCGGCGATCCCCTGCAAATCCGCTCGCGCCTGGTCCACGCTCACGCCATCTTTCAACCTGCCCAGTGCCCGCAAATAATGCGAGCCCCGCCCAAACATCTTCTCCGGCGACGCATCCCGCGGTACCCACACGTCCGCCTTTCCCGGCTCGGTAAACCACGCCGGCATGACTCCAACCACCGTGTACGTCTCTCCATCCATCATTAGCGTTTTGCCCAGCGCATCCGCCCGCCCGCCGAACCTTTCCTTCCAAAATGGATTGCTCAACACCACAATCTGATTCTTCCCCTTTACATCCTCGCCGGCCGCAAACGTCCGCCCAAGCTCCGGCTGCACTCCCAGCACATCAAAAAAGTTAGCCTGCGTCAGCACGGCAACAATCTGCTCCGCGTGCCCTTCCCGGCTCGCGTTTCGCGGCGACCTAAATCCGTACACCGCCATGTCCGCAAACGTCCGGTTCTGTGCCCGCCAATCCAGAAAATCCTGATCCGACAGCGGATAATTTCCGGGCGTGATCTCCGTCTCCCACAGCTCTACGAGCTGCTCTGGATGCGAAAACGGCAGCGGCTTCAGCAACACCGCATGCACCAGCGAAAATATCGCCGTATTCGCCCCAATCCCCAGCGCCAGCGTTAACACCGCCACCACCGTAAACCCCGGCGCCATCCTCAGCGCCCTCAGCGCATACCTCACATCCTTCATCCAACTATTCACGTTGCCCTCCGTTGCACACCCTCACCCGCCCCTACCCCATCAAACGCACACTCCTCCCAATAAGTTCAATTTCCTAAACCATTTCGAAGACAGAACGAGGGGTTACCCCGTGGGTTAACATCTTCGGGCCTACACCTTCGGCGCCTTCCAAACGCCTTAAAATCTCTGGCCAATCCCCACTACCGGGCCTAGAATAAGCTCATCGTTCATTTACTTTCTAGTTAGAGGTGTGTCCTTGCCCAGCTCAAGGAAGCCCTTGCTCTTCCTCATTTGCCTGCTCAGCTCCCTTTTCTCTTCAATCGCAACTCAGTCACCCGCCGCCACCGGCCAAACGGTTCAGCCCAGCCAGGTGACCAAGACCGATCAAGCTAGCCAGCCTCCAGCCGCCTCGAAGCCTGCCAGCCCGAAACCCGACGCTGACGACTACTCCAAAGAATCCGTGGTGATCGAACAATCCGTCACCAAAATCAGCTTCCAAAATGACGGAACGGACGACCAGCAAAATGTTACGAGACTCCGCGTCCAGTCCCAGGCCGGCATCCAGAAATATGGAGTCCTTCATTTCTACTTCCCCGCGGCAACCACAACCATGGACGTCCAATTCGTTCGCGTCATCAAGCCCGATGGCAGTGTGGTCCAAACGTCCCTGGACAACATCATCGAAATGCCCGCCGATATTACTCGCGAAGCTCCCATGTACAGCGACATCAAAGACAAGCAAATCGCTGTCAAAGGTCTTCAGATCGGCGACATGCTCGAATATCAGTATCGAGCCAAGACCTCTACACCTCTGACTCCTGGGCAGTTCTGGTCCAATCAGAACTTTGACCGATCGGACGTCGTCCTTCAGCAGGAATTGCAAATCACCATTCCGCGAGACCGCCGCGTCATCGTCAAGAGCAACACCATTCAGCCAACCGTCAATGATCAGGGTTCTACAAAGGTTTACGACTGGAAAGCAGGCAACCTCAAACCAAAATCCAGTGAAAAAGACGAAAAGAAAGCTTCCACTAAAAGTGCCGATTCAAAACTTCCCGACATCGAAATCAGCAGCTTCCAGAACTGGGATGAAGTCGGCCAGTGGTTCGCGAAGCTCGCATATACGCGAGCGGCGGTGACGCCTGAAATCCAAGCCAAAGCGAACGAGCTGACTGCAAAAGCCACCACCGAAAATGAAAAAATTCAGGCCATCTACAACTTCGTCTCAACAAAGTTTCGATATATCGGCATTTCGCTCGGCATTGGCCGCTATCAACCTCATGCAGCGAACGATGTCCTCGACAACGATTATGGGGATTGCAAGGATAAACACACCCTCTTTGTCGCCTTGCTAGCCGCCGCCGGGATAAAAGCCGATGCGGTTCTCATCGGCTCCGACGAGACCGTCGATCCCGACGTGCCTTCGGTTGCGCAATTCAACCACGTGATCACTGCCATCCCTCAGGGCAATCACTATCTTTTTCTCGATACCACTCCGGAAGTCGCCCCTTACGGCCTGATCCTCGCGAATTTGCGCGACAAACAAGCCTTGCTTGTGCCGGAACATTCCACTGCTTTACTCGTCCGCACGCCCGCCGATCCCCCCTTCAAATCCTTCTTCACCTTCGAGGCAAATAGCGCTCTCAGCGACTCTGGTACGTTGACTGGCACAATGCAGGTCACCACTCGTGGCGACGTCGAAGTCATCTATCGAACCGTATTCCGCCAGGCCGGGCCTTCCAAGTGGAATGATGTAATGCAGCAGATCTCGTCCCGATTGAATTTTCGTGGCAAAGTTAGCGACGTCCAGTCAACTTCGCTTGAGAATTCGGATCAGCCGCTTCAAGTTCAGTATGCTTACAACCGGCCTGACTACTCCGATTGGGCCGAGCACCAAATCCATCCCCCGTTGCCTCCATTTTTTCTCCCCGACGCGCCTGACCCCGCTGATAAGTCGCCCGATCCGATGAAAGTCGGCTCTCCTTTTGAATTCACCTATAAGGCCACCGTTAAGCTGCCTCGGAATTCTGACCCAACTCTTCCTCCCACGGTTGACTTGCATGAGAGCTTCGCCGATTACCATTCTGAATATTCCGTTGCAAACGGGATTTTGCACGTCGAGAGAAAACTGACCACCAAAGCGCCTGAAGTCCCTATCGGTCAAATCGATGCTTATCGCAAATTCAGCAAAGCGATCGAGGACGACCAGAATACATTCATCCCTGTCTTTGGCGGCCCCGCTTCGCCTCTAGCCGGCCGCGCTTCCTCCGGTTCGCCCGAAGCCATGGCCCTCTATCAGCAAGGCAGGGAGGCCGCGCAATCCAATCGCATTTCGGACGCCACTGAATATTTCCAGCAGGCGGTGGACAAAGACCCTGACTTTGCGCTGGGTTGGATTGCCTTAGCCGTGGTCAAGATCCAAACCGACTACGTAAACGAAGGCATGAAAGATGCTAAGAAGGCCATTGCTCTCGACGCATCCCAAATGGGCCCGTACGAATTTCTAATTTCCGCATTGAGAAGAAAGCATCTCGACGATGAGGCCCTGCAAGTTTTGAAAACTCTCAAAGCTGCCCATCCCGATGACCCATCACTGACTCGCAATATCGGGACACTCCTGATCGAACAGAAGAAATACACCGACGCAATCGCCGAATTGCAGCCTGCCGTGAATCACGAGCCCGACGATGACGTTTTATTGCTGGAACTTGGCGAAGCCTACGTCCATACCGCCGACAAAGAAAAAGGCGCAGCCGCGCTGATGAAAGCGGCTGAAATGAAGCATTCCGACATCATTCTCAACAATGCCGCGTACGATCTTGCCGACGCCAATCTCAACCTCGACGATGCCCACCGTTTTGCCCTCGAAGCAGTCCAGCAAATTGAAAGTGCCAGTGCCAAAATCACCTTGGATCAACTCAATCCTGGGGATTCGCAATTAATGCCGAAATTGGGAACATATTGGGACACACTCGGTTGGACTGAATTTCGTTTAGGCCACCTAGATGTAGCCCAGAAATACCTGAAGGCTGCCTTCAGCTTGTCCCAGAATCCTGCGATTTCAGATCACTTGAAACAGTTATATGTACAGGAAGGTAAAAAGAAGGACGCAGAATATCAATCACTACGAACTGGTGAAACCGACCTTCAGGAGCAACGAACCACAAAACTAAAAAAGCCTGCCTCGATCAAATCGCACGTAAGTGCCGAATTCTTTCTGCTCTTTTCACCAGATCCCAAATCACCAGAATTAACAAAATTAGTTGACCAGCATTTCATTAGCGGCTCCGACGAACTGCGCGAAGTTGCCAAGTCGCTCTCAGACGCAAAATTTGATATTTTGTTTCCCGACCCTGGCCCCGTCCAGATCCTGCGCCGTGGTGTATTGGACTGCGAAACGGTCCTGTCCTACTGTGTCTTTGTGCTCTTCCCTCCCACAGCCGTCAAGTCCGCGAACTAAATCTCGCGCGGCCGCGGGCTCGTTCTCGATTTTGCTTCTGGTTTTATTCTAGAGGGTTTGGGCTGCAATCTGGTCGCTTCTCACTCACTGCTTCACTCCCTCCTCAATAATGATCCTCGACTTTGCCGCCTTCTGCCTGATCGGCCTGACCGCGCTATATTCCGGCGAGTCATACCACTCCTTCGCCTTCTCAAAACTCTCGAACTGAATCACCACAAATCCTTTGGTCGGTTCCCCTTCCTCCGTCACCACTCTTCCGCCGACAATAAGGTACTTCCCGCCGTACTGCGCAATAATCCCTGGAACCTTCGCGCCATACTGCTTCATTAAATCCATGTCCGACACTTGCACCTCCGCAATTACAAAGCCCGGTGCAACCG
This sequence comes from uncultured Acidobacteriota bacterium, assembly GCA_963757885.1. Classification (GTDB taxonomy): domain Bacteria; phylum Acidobacteriota; class Terriglobia; order Acidiferrales; family UBA7541; genus Palsa-147. The sequence goes on from CAVWSS010000005.1 coordinate 267,674, forward strand.
AAGCGCCCGACGACGACGGCGACGCCCCCGCTGGCTTCTCCTGCGCATGCACCGCGCTCGCCTCAGCCACCCGCATCGCCGCCCCGCCAATCACCATGCCCGCGATCAACGCGCCAACTCCAACCATCCCTACTCCAAATTTCGCCTTCATAAACTCCTCCTCTTTTCCGCCCCTACCTACCTTACGCTACCCTCGCATCCCTGGATGGCCCCTTATCTACTCCTTCCTCTCGCCACATCCCAAGCGTTAATCTCCCGAAAATCCGGTCCAGCCGAGGTCCCTTTTCTCAAAAAGGTACTATCATCATGCCCTCATACCTTCTATGCCCGCTCCTCCCACCCCCCGCTTCCCATTCTGGAACTCCTGGCTGATTCGCTCCGCTCTCATCCTCCTCATAATCCTGATCATCGCCTTCACCCTCCTCGCCGTCCATTGGCCTTTCACCCAATCCGACGTGGCCTCCGCCCTTGAAGTCCTCCCCGGCCACACTCAATTCACGAAATTTCACTACTCGCTCTTCCCCAGCCCTGGTTGCGTCGCCGAAGGCGTTTCGTTCACTCGCAAAGACGGCAGCGCCCCACTCTTCACCATTCGCCGCATCACCATCCACGCGCGCTACGCTGACCTCTTCCTTCGTCCCGGCTACATCGCCCGCATCGACCTCCAAGGTCTCAACGTCCAAATCCCTCCGGGTAGCGAAGCCGAAGCCTTCCAAACCAATCCTAAAATTCGCATCGGCACCATCACTGCCGACAATTCCGTCCTCGAAATTCAGCGCGCGAATAATCCCACCGTTCACTTCGACATCCACTCCCTCACCCTCAACTCCGTCAGTGCCCGCGGCTCCATTTCCTACCACGTGGCCATGACCAATCCACTCCCTCCCGGGGAAATCAAGGTCACCGGCAAACTCGGCCCGTGGAATTTTGCCGATATGGGCCAAACACCCGTCGAAGGCACTTACACTTTCAATCACGCCGACCTCTCCGCTTTCGACGGCATCGCCGGCACCCTGGCCGCCAAGGGAAAATTTGCCGGCCTCCTCATGCATATCGAAACCTCAGGCGATATCACCATTCCCAACTTCAGCGTGACCCGCAGCGAACACATCGTCCCGCTGCAATCCCAATTTCAAGGTCTGGTCAACGGCACCAATGGCGATGTCGCTCTTCCCCGTGTTGAAACACAATTCTTCAACACCGACGTCGTCTCCTCCGCAAAAATCGAAGGCACCCCGCAAAGTCACGGCAAAATTGCCAACATCGATCTCACCGTCAGCGATGGTCGCATCGAAGACGTCCTTCGCCTCTTCATCCGCGGACACAAGCCTTCCCTCGAAGGCATCAGCAGCTTTCGCGCCCACGCCACCATCCCGCCCGGCAGTGATCCATTTTTGAAAAAGATCAAACTCGACGGTGAATTCGGCGTCAGCGAGGCCGAATTTCCCAAACGCAAGACCGCTCAGCGCATCGCAGAACTGAGCGACCGCTCTCGCGGCGAAAAAGAAAAGGACATCGAGAAGAAACAAAACAATGACGAAGATCCCGAGCGTGTAATCTCAAATCTCACTGGAAAAGTTGACCTTTCTCGCGCCACTGCAAGCTTTTCCTCGCTATCCTTCAGCGTTCCCGGTGCCCTCGCTCAAATGCACGGCACCTACAATCTCATCAACCAGAAAATCGACCTTCACGGCACTCTCAAAACCGACGCCAAATTTACCCAAGTCGCCGGCGGCGGACTCGCCTCCGTCTTCGGCAAGCCTCTCGACCTCATCTTCCAGCGCAAAAAGCATGGTGCCGTCATCCCCGTCCACCTCCTCGGCACCTACTCCGACCCCCAAGTCGGCCTCGACCTCATCCCCTCCAAGTAACGATCGATTCTCCATTTGCTCTCAAAGTTCCCGCGAGTGATGCGCTGATCTTTGGGCCAGCTCAATTTTACGATATAGTAATCTCCCAGAAGCCGGAGGGAACACCCATGAAGCCTTGGGCCCTCGCACTCGCCGTCTCGCTCCTCACGCTTCTTGGCGCGCCGCAAATCTCCGCGCAAGACGCTGACAAAGTCACTCTCACCATCCGCCTCGCCAGCGACTCCACTCGCTTCCACGTCGGCGAAATCATTCCCATCGAGCTCTCATTCTCAACTTCCGAGCCCGGCGCCTTCATTTGCTCCTCAAGTGATCACGACATGTTGGTCCGTTTGGGGCTGGAAGTCTTTCATGTCACGCCCGCAGCTCGGGATCCCCTGGAACACTACCTTCCCCCCGCTGACTTCCCGCGAGATGGAATCGGAGAAGACATTAAGCTTTCCGACGCCCCCTTCACCATCGAAGAAGACCTCAACGAATACGTCGCGATCGATCAACCCGGCCACTATTCCGTTTATCTCACTTCCACTCGCGTCACTCCCGTTGAGCACCCGAAAGATCGACTTGCACTCCAATCAAATCTTCTCGAATTTGAAGTGATCCCAGCAGACCCTGCCTGGGTTCAGCAAACTCTCACCTACGCTCTGAATACTCTCGACGCAAACTCGCCACCAGATCCAGCCGCGTCATCCGACAACTCCCAATCTTCCGCGCGAGGTTCGCAAACCGCCCTTCGAACGCTTCGTTATCTCGAAACTCCTCAGTCTATCCACGCCATGGTTCGTTCTCTCGGCCGCAGCCAACCCACGATTAACACCCGTTGGTTTGAAACCGCCGCATTGGCGGGCTACCGTGATCAAGCTCTTGTCGTACGCGAGCTCGAGCAGCAAGTGCCCGCACCAGACATGGTCATCTCTCACGACTACATATCCATCCTTGCCAATTTAAAGTTGGACCTAGAGAATAGCCCCCTTCAATCCCGCGCTGACAATGACTCCGAGCAAAAGAAAATAATCGCAGCGCGTTCGAAACGATACTTCGAATTGACCGATGCGCTCTACCGGCAGACTGCAGACTTACTTCCCACCAAGCAGGGTCGCGCCCGCGCCGAATCCTTGTACACCCTTCTCGTTCGAGACAACGACTTCATAGCAAAATCCCATCCTCTTTCCGGATACGCCGCGCAGATACTCGCTGAGGAATTCCCTAAGCTCTCCCCCGAGCAACAGTTCTGGCTCCTCCATATTCATTGGAAGGGCATGAAAACTCCCGCCATGGTCGCACCGCTTGTTAAATTGGCGCAGTCATCGAATATGGAGAACCTTGGACTGCGCGACCTCGTATTTAGCCGCCTCATTGATCTTGATCTTTCCGCGGCCACTCCTGTTTTCCTCGAAGAAATTAGAAATCCTCATCTAGATGGCAGCCGTCCTGGCGTTCGGCCTGCCACCTTCGACCTGCTTCCTCAGGAAGCCCTGCCTCAATTTGACAGCCTTCTGGCCAGCCGCCTCACTCAATACGGCAACCTCAGTGGAGTCGATTCCCATCTCATCGGCCGCTTTGGAACCAAAGCAATATTCTTCCAGGTGAAAGCGGCCTACGAAAACGCGCCAGCGGACAAGCGCTGCAAAATCGAAGGAGGATTACTCGCCTATCTTCTTCGCTACGAACCCGATTACGCCGTGAACCAATTAAAAGTCGCCCGTGGCTGTGCCTACGATGCCTTTCCTACTCTACTAAAGATCCATCGTTGGAAGGAGGTCGAGCCGTCGGTTATTGCGGAGCTCAATGCGCCCAATACCGGCCGCGTCTCCGATGCGGCCCACGCACTCTCAAGGTACGGTGACGCGCGCGCCGAACAGGCCCTCTGGGATCGCTTGCGCCGCTTTCACGCCCAGTGGGGTGAAAACGAACGCGAATTTAGCGGCCGTATGGATTCACCGGTAGAGCAGCTTGAACGCGACTTGGTCAGGGCCCTTATCGAGGGCCAGTCCTGGCTTCTTACCAACGAGCAAATCGACCAACTGCGAAGCGTGACCATTGGGGACGAAGCACTGCGGGACTTAGGCCACTGGAAATCTCCGGTTTACCTTAACTTGGAATTCGTTGCCGGCCAATGGGAAGGCCGCGTCGGCCAATCCCGGCACATCGGATTGAAACTCGTCTGTGCGAAACTCGCTCAATATCCCGCCGGAACTGCCTTCACTTTCGAAATCGAAGGCCCGCCCGATCAAATCGACGCTGCCCGATCCGCGCTTTTCGACACCGCTGCCACCCATTCCCTCCAAATCAACGAGTCATCAACCGACAATTAGTCGACTGTCAACCACGCCCTAGAGCCAGTCCTCAGTTCCACCCTCGAAATTCTTTACTTTTCTCCCGCTCCCCTCCCGGCTACTATCCACCTTCCGAGGAATTCACCTGATCCGATGCTCCTCGCCCTTCTCACCTCCTTCGTCGCCTCCCGCAAAGAACCCCTCGTCCAAATGCTCGACCGCGTCCACGACGCCTTCCTCTCCGCATCCCCCGATCACATCCCACCCACCATCCATTTCAATTTCGCCGACGGCCTCCCCGTCCGCGCTTCCATTATCGACCGCGCCATTAAACGCTTCCCCGACCTTTCTCGCTTCATCACCACCGCCCCGCCCATCCCCTCCATGCCCACCATCAACGCTGGCCGCCGCCTCTCCAACGGCCCCTTCTCTCCCGTGCCCGACGAACAACTCCTTTTCGCCACTCTCCAATCCATCGCTGGGGGCGTGCCACGCTCCTTCCCATTCCACTCCATCGCCCTTCACTTCCATTCACCCGCCTTCGGCCCTTTCACGTCCGGCGCGCCCTCCACTCCCAACGCGCAATTCCTACCCGGCGTCCGCCTCAGCGACAGTTGGTGGGTCAATGGCCGCACCCGGACCCTCTCGGCCTGCTCTTTCGTCGACGCTGATACAACCAGCAAAAAGCTTCCGCCTCTCGCTCCCGCGGTTGCCACTATTCTCGCCGCCTGCGGCAAAATCAAACGCACCACCCAAGCTCCTCTCCCCGCTCGCGTCGATCCCTCCGCCCCCGTGCAATCAGAGCCCACACCCGCGCAAATTCCTTCGCCTCACGTCCGACTCCCTCAGGGCTTCGCCATCCCCTCCGCCGATCCAAAAGCCGCTCTCGCCGTCCGCGCCGTCGTCCAAGACTATCGCGCCCGCCTCCCTCAACTCGTCGCCGACGCCGCACTTCCTCACACCCTCCCCGCTCCTGGCCCCGACGCTTACCGCGACGCCCCTCCCGGCACCGCCTCCGGCCCGCGCAAGCCCGCTCTCGAACACGCCTTTAAGCCCCTCGGTTATTCCTGCCGGGGCGACACCGGCACCTTCACTCTCCGACGCCGCACTCCTTCCAACCTCACCGTCGAACTCCATCTCGACGTGGGCACTTGGAGCAACTCCATCCTCGCCCTCTTGCACGTTTACGGACTCGGCTTCCGCGCCTCTCTCCCGCTCCCCGTCTCGCCCACCTCTCATCCCGCCGGCCAATACCCCATCGGCGACGCCACGCGCTGGCAAAAAATCGTCGACAATCTCGCCGCTCTCGTCACGCACCTTGACCGCACTTTCGTTCCCGATATCGAATCCGCTGCCGGGCCCTCCCCCACTTGGTACACGCCAGAAACCTAACCGCTTCGACTGACACGGCCGCTTTTGCTCTCTGACTCCTGCTTTTGGTTTGGTTTATCTGGAAATTTCCCCGTGGGTGATGATTCCTACTGACTCTGCGCTAAAATCTATTCGATCTTCGCTTGACCCATAACTCGCCCCCTTCGCGACTCCACCTCGAACTTCCTCAATAAAATTTGCCACTTCCTGATCGAACAACTCCGTACGATCTAAAAATACGAAGTGGCCACTACCTTTGGCGATGATTCTCCGGCTATGCGTCGAAAGACGCTTCAGGTCCTCCTGCATCTCATTCCAAATCATGCTCACTTGCTTTGCCGTCTTCGCGGAAAGTTCAGGGGCGGGCAAATCGGGGTCCTGCGAAAAAATCAAAATGGGCAAATCCCCAAATGGGCCGGTATGGATCGTCTCATTGCCCGACTGCCGAAAAGCGTCCGATTCCTCTTCGACCGCGGCAACTAGCGAGCACCGGCACTGATCCTCCGCGACCATCTGTCCCGCCAGCCCGCTGATACCTTGCCCATTCGTGCATTGGCCCATCAATCGAGGAATACCCAAAACAGAAATCCACTTCAGTTTAAAAAGCTCGAACCAGGATGCTTCCTTAGTAAGTTCGGCGGGAAAGCGATCGTCTTGCAGCGGCGTCGAGGCATCCACAAAGACCAACCCCGCCACATTTGCGGGATAGCGCGCGGCGTAATCGCGTATATAAAGTCCCGCGATCGAATGCCCTATTAAAACAATCGGCCCCGCGATGGCCGCTGCGCTTAGAAGCCCATGCAGCTCCGCGACGATATGATCCGCGTCGCGCGGGTCAGGCCGCGGATCGCTCCATCCGAATCCGGCGCGGTCATACGAGCACACCCGCGTTGCCTTGGATAATTCCGGCTGAATATTCGCCCAGATCAGCGAATCGAACCCCAGGCCGGCATCGAGAATTACCGTCGGCGAGCCTTGGCCAGTGCAGTACAGATGCATTCTGTACCCATCCACCGCATAAAACTTACCCGGAACCGGATGTCCTACAAAAAAGTGACGAGTAGCAACCGCGTTGAATATCGCACTCGCTCCAGTAGCCGCTGCAACAATAACTATCAACCACAAAACAATTCTTTCACTGACCCGACGCCACCTCGGCAACCCTCCGCCGCCAGGCACTCCGCCAAGGACACGAATACGAAATACACACGCCACGCAAACAACCAACGCGACCACCAGCACCAATACCGGTTCTGCAAAATCGCGGTCCATCACGAACACTCCAGTTGCACAACGCTCGTCTCGGCCATCATCTTCGCCACTTCCTCAGACCCCGCCTCACTTTCGCCGTTTCCCCTTTCCACCCGATAGCCTCGCCGCACTCTCCGCAGTATCATCTTCAGCATGCCGCCACAAAATACGTCACAAACTACGCCACCTCAGCCAAATCCGCCACGAACCGCCGCGTCAGCGCCCGCTGCATCACCCGCCGCCGTGCCCGAAGTACCCCCGCAATTCGTAATGCTCCGCCTCGCCTCCTCCTTCTTCATCTCCAACGTCATTTACGTCGCCGCCAAACTCGGCATCGCCGACCTTCTTGCCCAAGGTCCGCGCACCGGCACTCAACTCGCCCATGCCACCAATACTCACGCCGGCGCTCTTCGCCGCGTCCTCCGCTTCCTGGTCAACTACGGCATCTTGAACGAGCAGGACACGTCTGCCGCCAACAGCACAGGCTCGCCAGAAAATTCGCTCGACCCGCTCTTCTCCCTCACGCCCCTCGGCGCGACTCTCCGCGCTGACGTTCCCGGCTCCGTGCGCGCCGGTGTTCTCCTTCACGGTGGCCTCACTCAACCTGCCTGGAACGACCTGCTCTACTCCGTTACCACCGGCGAACCCTCCTTCCCGCACGTCTACGGAAAAAATTCCTTCGAGTACTTGGCCGACAATCCCGAACAGGCTCGCAATTTCGACTTGGCCATGTCCGACTTCACCACGCAAATTGCCGTCGCCGTCGCCGCCGCTTACGATTTTTCCCACTTCACTACCGTCACCGACATTGGTGGCGGCAACGGCGCGCTCCTCACCCAGCTTCTCAACGCCTATCCCAAACTGCGCGGCATAGTCTTCGATCAGCCTCAGGTCATCGAACGCACCACCGAACGCCTCCGCCGCCTCGGCTTATCCGATCGTCTCAGCGCGATCGGCGGAAATTTCTTCGAATCCATTCCAGAAGGCGCCGACGCTTACACCATCAAGCACGTCATCCACGATTGGAAGGACGAAGACGCTCGCGCCATCCTGCAAACCTGCCGCCGCGCCATGCGTCCTGACGCCAAACTGTTGATCATCGAAGGCGTCTACCCGCCGCACATCGATCAATCCGAAGCCAGCCGTGGCTCCGTCAGCAGTGACGTCAACATGCTCGTCTGCACCGGCGGCCGGACCCGTACTGAGCACGAATTCCAATCTCTCCTCGCCTCCGCCGGCTTCCGCCTCACCCGCGTCATCCCTACTCTCGCCCGCATTGCCATCATCGAATCCTCCCCCGCCTAGCTTTTTCTTGGCGTCGCGCGATTGACAACTTCCCCTTTGTCCCCTAGATTTACCCAGCTCTTACTCTCCAATTACCCAATTCTTAACATCCGCGCGCACTGGGTGTGCCGCACAAGGATCACGTCCATGAACACAATTTTCTTTCTCTTCGCCTTGGCCTTTTGATCTATGGCTTTTACCGTGCCATCACTCCCTTCAGCATCGACTCGACCCGCCGCCTGCACTACAACTTCCACTTCCGCTCCTTCGCTCCCTATCTCATCGCGGCGATCGCTCTCTTTGTGCTCTTTTCATCTTTCGTCACCGTCGACACTGGCTACCGCGGTGTCGTCCTTCGCTTCGGCGCTGTCACCGGACGCACCCTCAACCCCGGCCCGCACCTGATCATTCCCATCGCCGAAACCGTCGTCCGGGTGAATGTTCAAACTCAAATCGTTAAGCCAGACGAACAAGCCTCCTCCCACGACCTCCAGATCGTTCACACTCAAGTTACCCTCGGCTATTACGTCGACCCCAACTACGTCGGCTACGTTTACTCCCAACTCAATGATGACGCCCAGGTTCGCGCCATCACTCCCGCCATTCTCGAGGCTATCAAGGCCGTCACCGCCCGATACGACGCCGAAGAACTCATCGCCAATCGCGCTGCCGTTCGCGACGGCATCGAAGATTTCGTCAAGCAGCGTCTCGTCCCTCACCACATCATCGTCGACTCGGTCTCCATCACCGACTTCAACTTCTCCGCCGAATATAACCAGGCCATCGAATCTAAAGTCACCGCCGCGCAAAACGCCCTCAAAGCGGAGAACGACCTCCGCCGCATCAAAATCGAAGCTGACCAGAAAATCGCTCAGGCGACCGGCGAAGCCCAAGCGCTCAAAGTCCAAAAAGAACAGATCACGCCCGAGCTGCTCCAGCTCCGCACCATCGAAATGATGGATAAAAAGTGGGACGGCCGTTTGCCCGAAAATTACTTCGGTGGCACCGCGCCTCTCCCCATGATGGACGTCTTCAAAGGCGCCGCCGGGACGCACCGCTAGCTGATATTTCGCTTTTGATTTAGAAGTTTCTGCGCGTGCCCCACCTGCCGGGTTTGCGGGTGGGTCTTGCCGTTGATGTTGCCTTGGAAGTTTCCGCGGGCGCCGCCTGCCGGTTTTGCTGCTGGGCCCAGCTGACCAAACTAGGCGGTCACGAGGCGCGGTCGCGCAACGGTTTTGCTTGGTTTTTTCTTGGGTGCCCCATGGGCCGATCTCGCCCGTGGGGATTTACAACCAAATTCCGGGGTCCGTCACAACGTAGCTTGGTTCTGCAGTAGTTTTACTTCTGGGTATCCCACCCGCCAAATTTTACGGGCGGGCGAGAAATCCTTCAAACTTTGCCTGTACGTCGTCGCTCAAATCTACCTCGCTTCCCCATGCACTGGCACTTCCGCCCTCACCGTCGTCCCCTTCCCATTCGACACCACTTCCAACTTCCCTCCTGACACTTGAATCCTCTCCCGCATGCCCCTCAACCCCACTCCTAGCGAATTTGACGACGCAATCTTCCTGATCATTTCCGCCGGCATCCCCTTGCCCTCATCCTCCACTTCAATCGTAATGCAGCCGTTCTGCCTGGACATCCGCACCGCCGCCTTCGCGCTTCCCGAATGCCGGTGCACATTCGTCAAACATTCCTGCACCACTCGAAAAATCGCCGTTTCCAAATCGTGCGGCAGTCTTCCCAGCTCCGCCGGCAACTCCTGCTCCACTTGAATCCCGCTCCGCTGCGTGAATCCATCGATATACACCCGCAGCGCTGAACGCAGCCCTAACTCATCTAGCATCGGCGGATGCAGCAAATAAGAAACCGTGCGAATTTCATTCAACGCGCCTCGCACTAGCTGGTTGGTCTCGGAAATCAACGTCGTCGGCGCCGCCTCATCCCTCTCCGCGTGCGTCTTTATCGCGCCCAAATTCATGCATACCGCCGCCAACGCCTGCGCAGTCGAGTCGTGCAATTCTCGCGCAATCCTGCGCCCCTCTTCATCGCGAATCTGCAATAGCCTCGCCGTCAACTCCCGCAGCGTCTCCGTCCGCTCCGCTACCTTCGACTCCAGCTCTTCCTTGGCTATCTGCAGCGAATTGGCCGATTGCTTGCGCTCCCATATCACCGCGCACAGTACCATGCTGGTCATCGACACCACCGACATAAACGTCTGCAGCAATAACAGCGAAAGATTCCTGTCCTGCTCCACAAATCCGCCGAAGCCTCGCAGCGTTCCCCACACCGCGATCACCGACAGAGCCACCACCGACCCAGCCGCTTCCTGCGGCCTCAAGTGAAACGCGCCCCACACCACCAGCGGTATGCACAAAAATGACAACGGATAATGTTTCATCCCCGCCGGCAGCAAAACTCCTCCGAACAAAATCACTCCCACCAACATTAGCGACGCAAACGCCAGCAACCCGTCCGCCGCCTCCTTCGGCGTTAGCCTGTAGGCGCTTCGCTTGCTCCACAGCACCACGAACGGTGTCACCACCAGCGCGCCGACCACGTCACCCAGCCACCAGGTCAGCCAAATCCTCGATTGCGGCAGCCCGCGCGTGAAACCTCCCAGATACAAACTCGCCGTCCCAATCGTCGCGCTGATCGTCGTGCTCGCCATCGCCGCCAGCAGCGCAAACTTGAAAATATCTTCCGCGCGATAAAACGCCTCGCGCCCATTCGCGTACTTGAAAACCAGAAACGCCCCAATCAGCCCCTCGAGCGTATTTCCCGCCCCAATCGCCACCGAGGTCAGCACCGATCCCGCGGTCAGCAAATTCGTCAAAAACGCGCCCACAAAAATTCCCGGCCACACTTCGTATCCAAAAATCAAAAATGCGCCCATCGCGAGGCCAGTCCCTGGCCACACCGCCGACGCGCTCGGATACAAAACCGCCAGCCTTAGCCCCAGCTTCCCAACCACCAGATACACCAAGGCCACGGCCGCAATTTTTGCGATCAGTTTTGTCTTGGATTGATTTCCCTGCTGAACCATACGAGCAATAAGTTTCTACGACGGCCTGCTTTGATTTACTTTGCCTGCTCCGCCCACGGCGGATCTATCGAAGTAGTGCTCTTTCATTCGGCTGGGTCCGTTCCCACGAACGGTACCTTTTAGCGGTTCTCGTAAGCCTACCCGCCTCCCCCGCCTTCACCCCATACCCTATTCACTGTAGTACCCTCCACGCCTCACCCCTCCCCGCTTCGACCCCCTAGCCTCCTGACTCCACTCTTGTTACACTCCCGCGCATGTCCTCAAAACTTACAAAACTCGCACTCGTCGCATCCGCAATCCTCACCACACTCACCATCACTTCCTGCTCCTCCGTCGCTCCCGACAACCGCGCAAAAGACGCCGCCGCCCTCCAGGACCTCGACGCCAAGTGGGCCGCCACCGCCGCCAAAAACGATCTGAACGGCACCGTCGGCTTTTATTCCGATGACGCCGTCGTCCTCCCACCCAACGCGCCCATGGCCTCCGACAAAAAATCCATCCGCGATATCTGGAACTCCATGCTCTCTCCCGGCACTTCGCTCAGTTGGACCGCCACCAAAGCTGAAGCCGCACGCTCCGGCGATCTCGGCTACATCTACGGCACCTATACAGAAACCACCAAAGACCCCAAGACCGGCGCCTCCATCGACGAAAACGGCAAATTCACCGAGGTCTGGAAAAAGCAGGCTGACGGCTCCTGGAAATGCGCCGTCGACATTTTCAATACCGACACGCCGCCGGCTCCCGTGCCTCAGCCCCCTGCGCCCGCAAAGAAATCAACCAAGTCGCATCACCCTGCGACTCACCACCGCCGCCACCGCAACGCCCACTAACAGCGACCAATAAATCTGCGCGTCATCCCGAATCCGCTCCGTGCGCGCCGTGCCGGCGCGCACGAGCGCGTGAGGGATCTGCTATTGCCTTTGTTTTTGATTTAGAAGTGTCTGCGGGTGCCCCGGGTGCCCCATACGCCGGGGTTGCGTGTGGGATGCTAGATTGAAATTCCTTGAACCGGTCTGGTTGCTCTTAAACTATCGGAATGAGTTCAGCACTCTCTGATTCAATTTCTATCGTGCGCCCACCTTGGAATAGGAACATCAAACGGAACGATTCGTCCGTTCCCCAATCTCTCCGGATTCGCGTATACGGATCTTCTCGTTGAATATTGCGATCAACCTTAATGACAGCCGACACGCAGGAGTCCTCCGTAAGGGGTAACTCTGCATCGCGCGCTGTAACGCCCAGGAATTTTAGGCTGTCGAAGCGAAGTTCCATTCCCGAGGCTGTATTTTCGTAACAGCCCCACGGATTGGGATTGGTTGTTCGACACACGGTCCATTTCATCACCGCAGAATTGCTTGCGGTGATCAATTCCAACCCCTCAAAGTCAGCAAAGTTATGAAGATCCCATGACAAGCTGCCAGTGGTCAGGATTATGTCCATTCTTGAAATGTCAAAATTCTTCAATTTCATCGACGAATGAACCTCCGCCACTTCTACGCCCCCTTCTTAAACTCCATCCCCTTATTCGACGGCGTCTCCTTCCAAACTTTCCCGCTCGCATGCGGCGACTGATAGTGCCCCGCCTCTACCCGCGCCGGAATCACCAACCGGTTCCACGCATTAATCGTCGCCACCGCCAACGTCAAATTCGCCAATTCCTCTTCACTAAATTGCGCGCGCGCCCGCTCATATACCGCATCCGGCACATGCCCATCGCGCACCAACGTCACCGCCTCCGTCCACGCCAGCGCCGCCCGCTCCCGCTCCGTGTAATAGGGCGACTCTTCCCACGCATCCAGCCCGTAGAGACGCTGCTCCCCCTCGCCTTGTGCCCTTAGATCCTTCCAATGCATGTCAATGCAATACGCGCAGCCATTGATCTGCGAGCCGCGCAGCGAAACCAAATCCAGCAGCTTTTCCTCGAGACCGGTTTCCTTCAAATATTTCGTCAACCCCGACATCGCCTCAAACACGCCCGGCGCCACTTTCCTGTAATCGAATCTCGCTTCCATGTTCGCCTCCCACTCACTAGGTTACTTCTCACCCGCCGCTGGTTTCCCGATCCTATCGCGCAGACACACCCATACCCCGTCCAGCCCTGCCATTTTCAAGCCCTAGCCTATAACTTCCCTGCCCCCGCGTCCCGCAATTTCTTTCCCCGCCCAGCCCTTTCGTCCTGCGCCCACATATACCGATCGCTAACCTTTGTTCTTTTAATATTAAGGCGTATCCTGAACCCATCGGGCCCTGAAATTACTCGTCAGGAGAGCGCCAATGGCTCACAAAATCACAAACTCACTTCTGATCTCCGCACTCTTCGCCGCGATTGCCTTCATCGTACCCGCCGACCACAGCCAAGCGCAGTCTGCCACCACGCCAGGCACCGCCTCACTCATGGTCCTCATGACGCGCCAGCCCGACGCCCCGCTTCACGTCACTGAAATGTTCGAAAATGACGACATGCTTGCCGCCATCACCGTCAAAAATCGCTCCGCAAAGGAAATCGTCTCCTACCAACTCGGCTGGTCCATCACCATCCCGCCTGGCGCCTCTCCGACCCAATACGGCCCACTCGTGACCCTCGGCCCCGTCGACGAAGCACGAATCGCTCCCGGCGCAAAGTCCACGGCCCGCAACTATCGGCTCTGGATCACCGAACTTGAAAATCTGGCCGCCGCCCACAATGCCGAAGCACTCCACATCCAGCTTGGCGTCATCGCCGTCACCTTCGCCGACGGCTCCCACTGGACCTTCGATCTCGCCTCCAACAAAATCTTCGAACCTGACCCACTCGACTTTCCAGATCCCCACAGCTCCACTAACTAGCATCGGTTTGCCTTGACGTTGCTTTAGAAGTTTCCGCGGGTGCCCCACACTTTCTGCGTGGGATTCTTAGTGCTTCCAATTGGGCCCGTATTAACGTGTCATCCTGAACCCGCCCGTCGTGACACAGGGCGCGTAGGAGGCGGTGCCAAGGATCTCTTTTGTTTTGCTTTTGCCTTGGATCTCTGCGGGCGCGGGCTCGGCGGGTGAGAGTAAAAATTTGCGGTATCGGGTCTAGGTTGCAAAGTGTTCGAATTGGCGCAGCAAGTCAACCATAGCGCGCAGCTTCCTGATTTCGTCAGGCGTAATACCTTCCGGATCAAAATGCATTACATCATTCCTGATTTTTCTTATCTCTTCGAGATGGTGTGTGAAGGTCTTCTGATCAATTTTCAGGCCTAACTTTGGCCAGATCTTACCGTGGCTGAGTAGACGCAGATACTCGCCAAACGTAAGATCCGCGACATCTTGTATTTCGCGCGCCCCGTCGGCCGGATCGGCTGCCATCGCAAGGTCTTGCCTCGAAAGGGGCGCCAAAACGCCTCGAATATGATTTTCAAGCTCCCCAAGAAGCAGAAAGGGCTCCGCTAGAGAGCCAAATTGAGTCCCTAAATCGTGTGTTGTGACAACGCCTGAGATCTTTCTCTCGAAGTCCCTGACCAGCACGCAATCATGTTGAACGATGGCCCCGATGGCCGCAAAAAGAGAGGCTTCGGCACTGACCTCGTAATGCGGCTCCATCACCTCACGCACCGAATCGCATGCTTTTCCCAACACGAACCTACGGCCGATTGTGCGCCAGCTGACTATACCCTTGACCTCGCGCTCGTTTGTCATCACAGGCAGCTGCGAAAAACTATAGTTCAGCATTAGGGTCGTTGCGCGCTGCACCGTGTCGTCAGGTTTGACGTTAACCACCGACTTGTTAGCTGACTCGAGACGCCCAATTCGGTATGTTGGATCGGCCGGGACGGTTGTCGAGCCGGACCCGTTGCCAGTTTGGGATGTTAAGGCCGTCGTATTAATAGAGGTGTTTTGGGAGTTCTCACGGATTTCTTTGTCAGCCTCCTGCTTCGAGACAAATTTCACCTGAGAATCAATATACGCTCCGTCAAACTCCGGTATGGTCGTGAGCTTCAGACGCTTTAGTGCTCGTCAGACTTCCCGGAGAATACGGAATCCTCTACGTTCCGCGTCGAACCACTTCAAAACCGTTCTGACACTCGCTCTTGGTCGTTCGCCTCTTTTTACCCGTTCAGCGATAGAGCGCAGATCCTCAGGAATCTGTGTCATGTGTTTCCCTTCGAGTCCGATAGTGGAAATGGACCTACTCAGGTATTTTGGCGCAAAGGTAGCGTACCCGACCAACCAACTGCTTGCCATATACCTATTGGTTACTAGGTCGGTGCGGGAATTCGGCTTCGGTGAGTAAAGCACCGTGATCGGTGCGGATCTCGAAGAAGACAAAATCGAACAAAAACGTCGGGCACGCTCTGCGTGCCCTTCCTTGCGTCGCGCGCGGCCCTTTCCTTAATGGTTCCCGCGCGCATCCTTCTTCCCGTGGCGCGCATTCCAAAAAGCGCGCCACGGCCGCCTCGACATCCACCCCGCGCCGCAATCCTGGCGTATACTTACGCCCCATCAGCCCAACTCAACGAAATCACCTCAGGTCTCAACCATGACCATCATCTTCGAGGCACCTTCCACCGCCAGTTGGATCGAGGCCGCCGGCTCCGCCGTCGCCGCCCTTCTCGCCATTTTGTCTCTGGTAATGTCGATCCGAACCGACAGGAAGACCAACGCAAGTCACCGCCTCATCCGCCTCGAAACCCAACTTCAAAATCTCGTCGCGGGCATCGCTGACGTCGACAAGCGCCACTTATCCTCGCCCACTTCCACCAAGAACCAGCTCGCCGAAATCGTCGCCGAAAAAACGCAGGAATACGAATCCCTCTACACCGTTTACAAAAACGCCTTCCCCGAATCCGATCGCCACAAATTCGATCGCGAACTCATCTCCATCAGAACCCTCGAGGAACAAGCTGTCGCTGCAGCTGTCGGGCACAATCAGCACGCCCTAGACCAAGCCACTACCGCCTACGTCACCGCCATGGCCAACTTCGTCAACTCCTTCAAAGCCGCCTCCGAAAAACACCTCGCTGAAGTTTCCCGCAAATTCGACGAATAAATTCGCCGCGACGCACCCGCGCTGCGGTCGTATGCCTTGCCTCGCCCACGAACCTAACCCGCCCTTACCCGCTCAGCCGAAAGAAAACGCCAAGCCAACCCCGCACTCAGCATCGCCAACCCCGCGCACAACACCATCACCCATCGAAACCCGAACACAAACGCCCGCCCAACATTCGTATCAATCGCCTTCGCCACTTCCGCACTAACCCCCGCGGGCGCCTCCAGGGCCGCCAGCCTCGTCTCGCCCGCTTTCAGCTCCTGCAATTCCTCGCCCGTCACGCCTGCCGCCTGCAAGCCCTCATTCAGTCGCATCCGAAACGCGCTCAGCATCGCGATGCCCAGCACCGCAATCGCCAGCAGCCCCGCCACTCGCGCCACCGCGTTATTGATTCCCGACGCCGCCCCCGCGCGACTCTCATCCGCCGCGTCCATCACCACCGTCGTCAACGGCGCCACACTCACTGCCATTCCTAGTCCCAACACCACGAACGCCGGAAAAAATGTCGCCCAGTAGCTCCCGCCCATCGCCGGTACAGCAAACAATAAAAATCCCCCCGCCGCGATCGCCGGCCCAATCATCAGCGGGAGGCGCGCTCCCCAACGTGCAACCAGGCCGCCCGACCACCGCGAAAGCAAAAACATCAGCAAAATAAACGGCAGCGTCGCCGCTCCCGTGGCCGTCGGCGAATAGTGCTGCACCTCAATCAGGTTCATAGGAAATAGAAAGAAGAAAATTCCCAGTGCCGCGTACAGAAAAAGCGTCAGCAAATTCGCCGCGCTAAAGTCCCGCGATCGAAAAAGCTCCAGTGGCACCATCGGCGAGCTGGCCCGCGCCTCGATCCATAAAAAGCCGCCGAGCAACGCCACTCCCACCGCCATCGAGCCCCACACCAGCGGCTCCCGCCAGCCTAGAATTGAAGACTCGATGAACGCGTACGTCGCGCATCCCAGTCCTGCCGTCGCCGTCAGTGCGCCTAGCCAATCCACTCTTCCGCGCTTTTCATCTTTGCTCTCAGGTACGTGCCACAACCCCAGCACCACCACTGCCGCGGCCATCGGCACATTGATGAAAAATACCCACCGCCACGAAGCATGCTGGATCAGCCACCCTCCCAGCACCGGCCCCATCGCCGTGGTAATTGCCGTGAATCCCGACCACATCCCAATCGCCCGCCCGCGCTCTTTCTCCTCAAACGACGCGCTGATGATCGACAAACTTCCCGGCACCAAAAAAGCTGCGCCAAGCCCCTGAAAACATCGCGCAATCACCAGCTGATGAATATTGCCGGCCAGCCCGCACGCTACCGAAGCAATCGCAAAAACAATCGTCCCCGCCAGGAACATTCGCCTGCGTCCAAACAAATCCCCCATCGACCCGCCCGCCAATATCAGCGCGCTCAAAAATAATCCGTATCCCTCCACCACCCACTGCATGTCCACCACCGTCGCGCCCAGGCTCGCTTGCAACGCAGGCAGCGCAACGTTCACCACCGTGCTGTCGATGAACGCCATGCTCGATCCCAAAATCGCCACGACGAGAATCCACTTCGCCGCTCCTTTCGAGCACGGTGCCGCCGCACGTCCTACTGCAATCGCGGCTTCATCGCACGGCGCTCTCACTCTTCTCCTTTCCTGAAATGTCTCACATAACACATCCCGCGGCGCGGAACCCTACTTTCCCTCTTCATCTTTCTTCACCAACTCCTCAATCTTCGCCCAATCCGTCACCTGCAAATGCTCCGCTACCACACGGTCCGGCGCAAAACCCTCGCGCTTCGCCGCCGCCCAAACCTCATCTGCGTAAGACGTCGGCTGCTCCGCCGTCTGCACATAGTCCGAGCCCCACAGCAATTTATCTCCCGGCAAATAGGCAATGAGCGCGACCTCGCTCCCAATCCCATCAATCCCGGTCAACCGAATCGCCCCTCCGCCCAACTCCGTCACCCCTCCGCCTTTCGTCGCCTCTTTCGCAGCCCCTTCACCGCGCATGATCGGCGGAAGCGACACTTTCCCCCCGCTCACGAATTTAAGCTTCACACTCCCCCGCTTCTTTTCCAGCTCATCCGGCGCCATTGTCCACTTCCGATCCACCACCTGTTCCAAAAATACCTTCGCTGCCGGATGCGCCACAATCGTTGCTCCTTGCGAGACCCACCACCTCACTCCCGACACGTGCGGCCAGGCTAAATCCGTTACCACCACCGTCACCTTCGACGGCTCCGACTCCCGCCCCGGAAACAACTTCGCAATCGCCGCCGCATCTTCCTTCGCGCGCACCTCGCCCTGCGTCGCATCAAGGACAAATACCTTCGCATTCGCTCCCTCGCCCGCCTCCGTCACCAACTCGTTGTACCCCGGATTACTAAGCAAATAAGTTTTCTCGCCAAGCTTCGTCATCTTCGGCTCGATCTGCCGCAAAAACATCGGCAGCTCTTCCACCGGCCCCGCCGCGCTCAACGTATCGGCTGATACGCTCAACACTCCCGCCGCATCTCGCTTCACAAAATCCACATCGCCCGTGGTTCGCGCATTTTCCTCCCGTCCATCCGCGACCCGAAAACTTGCTCCTGCCACCATCACGCCACCCGCCAGCGTCCAATTCGTATACACGTACTCAACTTTCTGCTGGCCCCACAAATAATGCTTTTCTTCCGTCTCCAGCTTCACCGGGAATCCCGTTTTCAAATCCACGAATAGCCGCTCTTCGTTCGCACCGTTTCCTCGCACTAGCACTTGCCGCCAATAATCGCGATACATCGCCACGCCCGCAACCCGCGCATCTCCCGCCTTCGCCCAATCCCACACTACCGCCCACGGATTCAAATTCCTCTCCCGCATCGACGTCGCCGGCAACGCTCTCACCTTCTCTCCCGCAAATCCATACGCGCGCCCGTCCACCGTCAGCGTCACTTGCGCCGGCAACGGCCCGCCTCCAGGAAATGTCACCACCGTGCTCACTCGTTCCGCGCCACTCTTCACGTCAAACCAACCCTCCTCCGCCTCCATCGCCGAAAAAAAAGGCGGATACGTTCTGTCCGACTGATAATTCTGCTCGTCCGACTCTCCCGCGTGATAATGCAGCACTCCGTCTCCCGCGCGCTCGAACCGCATCGCCTTTTCCGCCCGCTCCAGCCAATGCTCCGCCCCTTCCGAAGCCTCGCGGCTTTGATCGCTCCCTTTCGCCGTCGCACTCTTCTCCTGAGCTTTCGTGTTCGCGCAGACTCCCAGAGGCCCGCACATGCACATCACTACCACCACACTCCACATCCCCACTCGCCATCGCTTCATCGACACACACCTCACTTGAATTCCAACCTTTCGCCCTAACTTAGACCCACCTCGCCCCCTTCAGTTAGCACTCCACCCCGCCGGTCCACCTGAAATGCTTTTCAGACTTCCGCCGATTGCCCCAAATCTCCCGCAATGCTAGTCTCACCAAGGTCGCGTCCCCCGCGATTATTCGCCGAATCTTTCGCCCGGCACATTCGCATCTCGAATTTCATAACCGGCTTCACGTAACATTATGTTTGCCTCACCCGCCGAGCTAAACATGCCACGCACCACCTCCGCCCAAACTCGCACCCACCGCCGCGCCCTCACTCTCTTCCTCGCCCCTCTCGCGCTTCTCCTCTTCTCCTTCGCCCTCTCCTCCCGCGCCCAATCCAACTCCAAACCCGCCACAGCCGCTTCCACCTCCGCCAAGCCCCCTGTGACCTTCCTCGAATTCGACACTCTCACCGACGACCAAAAAAATTCCGCCCTCATCCGCGCCGTTGACGACCTCGTCCGCCACGAGCAAGCCGACCCCAAAATCGCCGGCGCCATCTGGGGCTATTTCTACCCTGAGCTCGTCAACTACAGCAGCAAATCCAAAGTCTTCGAGCAAAATGGTAAAAAAGATTTTTGGGAATTTTATCTCGACGCCAAAGATCGCAACGCTCTGGACAATTCACCCATCGCCGACGAAGTCCGGCAAATCGCCCTAAAGCATGTTCCAGGCGCCGGCGACAATTACCAGGAGCCAGCCCCGCCACTTCCCCCCGCGCCCTACGTCAATCCCTTCACCTACGGCGGCTTCGCCAAACTCCCGCCCGAACAGCAACGCGCTTACGTCGAGAATCCCATGCACGAAATCGTCGCTCGCCTCGCCGCCCGCAACCCCGAACGCGCTCGTTTCGCTCAAGCTTACTTCTTTAGCCCATCGAAAGACTCGCCCGAGTCCGTCGGCTTCAATCAGCTCATCAACGCCATCACTCGCACCAAAAACATCGTCGCCTCCCGCGATATGGATCCCGACACCGTCCGCTTCGACGTAATCGAGCTGCGCATTTTTGAAAATTGGGAACGCATGCTCCAGGATTCCACCTGGCGAGCCTCTCGCGCCCACGCCTCCTACGCCCTTGCCCGCGCCCAGCTCGACCGTAAGAAAAAAGACAACGAACGCTCCGACGCCATCGAATGCCGTGCGATTCCCCTCCAGAGCGGCCAAAAAGCCTACCTCGATAAGAATGGCGACTTCGTCGACGCCGACGGCAATCTTCTCCAGGACGACCCACTCGCCGAAGCAAAAGCTTACGATCCCACCATTCCCGAAAATCAGCAGCGCGTCGCCAAATGTCTCGCCGACCACCACATCTCAACTTCCGCTTCCACTCACTGACCTCTTCGGCAAGAATGCCTTAGGAGGTCCCCGCACATGCCACGAAATTCCAGCACTCCTCTTCCTCAGCCCGTTTTTAACGAAGGCAGCATCACTCCCGATCCCTCCCGCTTCTCCAAAAAACATCCCAGCGACAACGAGCAATACAAAAAGCTCGGCAATCTCCTAGAAAAAGACACCGTCTCTTTCAATCCTGCCCGCGGCACGCCCCGCGACATCTACGAGCTCGCTCAAGCCTTCGGCCCACACGGCTCGCAAGTCGTTCAGCAAATCAAATCCGCTGGCAAAATTATCTTTCACGCCGCAGGCGATACCGGCGCTTCCAACGAAGGCAAATACGGAGACGAAAATCGCGTTTCAGACCAGGTAACCGCTGACTGCCGCACTTCCGACGACGCCAATCGCCCCGCTTTCTTCTACCACCTCGGCGATGTGGTCTATAACTTCGGCGAATCAAAATACTATTACGATCAATTTTACGAACCCTATCGCAACTATCCCGCTCCCATCTTTGCCATCCCCGGCAATCACGATTCCTTCATCATTCCCGGCACCTCTCCGTCCGATCAGCCGCTAAATATTTTCTCGCGCAATTTCTGCGCGGCCGAACCCACCATCACCCAGGAAGCCGGCTCGCTTCACCGCACCGCCATGACCCAACCCGGCGTCTACTTTGCGCTCGACTGCCCCTTCGTCCGCATCATCGGCCTTTTCTCCAACGCTCTGGAAGACCCCGGCGTCATTTCCAGCGAATCCGGCAAATGGTCTTCCGTCCCCGATCTCCAGCTCCAATTCCTCACCGCTCAACTCCAGGGCATCAAGAAAGAAAAATACTCTGGCGCCGTGATTCTCGCCGTCCACCATCCGCCCTTTAGCTACGCTCCTCAAAAATCCGGGTCCGGCACGGGCGGCGATCACGGTGGCAGTCCCGAAATGCTTCGCGACATCGATACCATCTGCAAAGCCCAGAATGTCTATCCTCACGCCATCCTCTCCGGCCACGCCCACAATTATCAGCGCTTCACGCGCACCATTCATTTCGGCGCGAAAGACATCGAAGTCCCCTTCATCGTCTGCGGCGACGGCGGCCACAACGTCTCCAAACTCGTCCAAGCCAAGAAGGGCCAGCCCTCCCAGGAGCCGCACTACGGCACTCAGGTCGACTATCTCGATGTAAATTCCGCCGTCCAATCCAAGAGCCTCGTCCTCAAGCACTACGACGACACCAACTACGGCTACCTCCGCATCACCGTCGACAAAACTCATCTCGCCATCGGCTTCCACCAGGTCGGCAAGACCACCATCCCCCAATCCCGCATCGACCTCGTCACCGTCAACCTAAAATCCCACTCCCTCACCGCCAATTAGGCCGCACAGGCATCGATTTTGCCTTAGAAGGTTCTGCGGGTGCCCCACACGCCGGGTTTGCGCGTGGGAGAGGGAGCTGCTAATTCCATTGAGGTATGCTGATGTTTGCTTCCGAAATCTCTGCCGCCTGGCGTCCGCGTCTCTCCTAAAATAAAAAAGCACCCCACACATTCGTGTGGGGTGCTCAAAAACCATCCCTAAATTTCTACTCTTCTACTTTCCCTCTTCCTTCTTCTTCTCCGTCGTCGCGGCCTTGGCCTCGCCTCCCGCCATACTCGCCGGCAGCTTCAGCGAATCATGCTCCTCATCCCACACAATACTCTCGATCCACCATCTCTTTCCATCAAACATGCACTGAAAATTGTTGATGCCCCTCGCGACCACCGGCCCGCCCTTCTCATACCGGCTCTCATAACTCGTAAACACTTCCGCCACGTCTCCAAATTTGTTGATCTTGTTCACAATCCCGCGTTCAAAAAATCCCGTCTTGTTAAACTCGCTGGTCCCGAGCTTGACGTAATCCTCCGCCGTGAAACTCATCAGAGTCGTCCCGCCGTCCTTCGCATGCCCCAGCGTTCCCAATCTTCCTGTCGGCAGAAATAGCGACCTCCACCGGTTCCAGTCCCGCTCCGCGCCCTTCGGTCCGGAAATCACATCGTACGTCGCTGCCACAATCGCCGATGGCGACGACACATCCGACGGCTTTGCCGCCGGCACCATCGCAACCAGATCCGCATCCGTCAATCGCTTTATATCCCCGAATCCGTCGTCAGTCGCCGCCGGCTTCGCATCCTGATCTTGCGCTCGCGCTCCACTCGCAAACATTCCCGCCATCATCAACGCTACACCCACTCCAGACATCCACTTCACCGTTCTGTTTTTCATTGGTGCCCCCGGGGTCTCCCATTGAATTGCCACTCATTTGTCCTTGCCTCTACAAAAACTCTTACTTCCCTTCTTCCTTCTTCTTCTCCGTCGCCGCTGCCTTCGTGCTACTTCCCGCCATACTGGCTGGCAGCTTCAACGAATCGTGCTCTTCATCCCACACAATGCTCTCAATCCACCACCGCTTCCCATCGAACATGCACTGAAAATTGTTAATCCCCCTCGCAAACACTGCGTCGCCCTTCTCATGCCGGCTTTCATAACTCGAAAACACTTCCGTCACATCTCCAAACTTATTAATCTTGTTCACAATCCCGTTCTCGAAAAATCCTTCCTTGGCAAATTCCGCAGTCGCCAGGTCCACATACTCCTGCGGTGTAATCTCGATCACAGACGTCGTTCCGTCCTTCCCGTGCCCGATCGTCCCCAGTCGCCCCGTCGGCAAAAATAGCGACTTGAACCGATCCCAATTGCGTTCGCCTCCCTGCGGCCCGGAAATCACATCGTACGCAGCTGCCACAATTGCAGTGGGTGACGCCACGTCCGATTCCTTCGGCGCCGGGACCATACCAGCCAGATCACTCGCCGTCCATCGCGTTAGCTTCGGTCCTGCGTCGCTCGCGGGCTTCTCCTCCTGCGCTGGCTTCGCATCCTGATCCTGCGCCCGCGCTCCAGCCGCAAACATTCCCGCCATCATCAACGCCACACCCATCCCTAGCATCCACTTCGCCATTTTATTTTTCATGGGTCTCCCGTTTTCGATCGCCTGCTGAAATACACACCCACAACTGCCCCAATCGACGCAACTAACTCCCCAACGTTAGCAGCGCCCCCACATCACTTCCAACAAACACACTTCACTTCCACGGCTTCAACACATCCACCGGCGGTATCGACATCGACTCGGTGACCGCATTCTCCTTCGGCGGCGCGCCTTTCGCAATCGCCTCTGCCAAAATCTCAATCGCCTTCCCCGCCAGCGGCGGAATATAAATCGTCGCCGCCAGCCACCCTTCCTTCACCCACTTCTGCCCGGTTGACTCCACCGCATCCGCCCCCGTGAACGGCAAACTCAGCCACCGGTCGCGTTCTTCCCGGTTCATAATCTTCGCGAACGCCCTCCGCGCTCCCATGGCCATCGAGTCGTCCTGCGCCGCCACCAAATCCACCGGCACTCTCTGCGACGTGACCAGCTTCAGCCACGATTCCACCGCCCGCTCCGCGCTGTCCTCTGTCCACTGCGCCTTCAACATCGTCGCCTGAATATTTTTCGGCTTCGTCTCCAGCATCCCACTGGTCCGCCGCTGCGCCGACGTGCTATAGGACGGCCCCTCTATATAAAGGACCGTGCCCCCGTTCGGCAATAGCGCCGCAAACTGCCGACCCTGAATTCTGCCAATCTCCACGTGGTCCGAGCTCAGCGTAAACACTGGCACCTTCGCCCCGCGCCGCAGTTCACTCAAATAATCCGGCGTCCGATTGAGCACCGCCCATCCCGCTCCCGCGTGTACCGCCGTCTTGGCCACCTGCTCCAGCCCGCTCCCGCGCACCGGCTCAAACACTACCCCGCTCGGCCTCTTGTCCGCCGGCCTCTGGATCGCATCCAGAATTTGTGTGCTCTGATTGACCGGATCGTTCTCCGCGAACAACACCTCCACGTCAAATCCGAGCCTCTTCGCCGTATCTTTCGCGGAATTCCCCTGTTCAATTTGGAAGTCGTTGTCGCGGGTGGGCAATGAAACCAGGAACCTGAGCTTGTTCATGTCCGATAACACTACTCCAAAATTCCCCTCTTTGACTCCCCTTCCCCCCGCTTTTTTCGCTTTCGCTTTTGCCTTAGAAGTGTCCGCGGGTGCCCCGCCTGCCGGTGTTGCAGGTGGGTCCAACGTATCAGTTCTGCTAGGTCACGAAGCGCGGTCGCGCAACGGTTTTGTGGTTGGTGTTGGTGTTGAGTCTTCGGGCTCCCCATGCGCCGGTGTTGCGTGTAGGCGGCAACACTTTGGGGTTCTCGTGTTCCAATAATAAAAACAGGGCGTGCTCCGCACGCCCTTCCTTAAGCGCTTCTTCACCCGCGCGTAATCCTTTACCCTCCACCTCGCCGGTGCAGTCCGCCACGCTCAACTGAAATAAAGTGTCAGGCTCGCTCCGCGAGCCCTTCCTCCCGAAGGGTGAGTGACTGCCTGAACCCATCCTTTGCCGTGGCGCGCAGGTTTTGAAGCGCGCCCGGCGCCTTCGCGCCTCACATCCCTCGCGCGTCGCTCACCCAATCCTCATCATCAAATGAATTTACCGCAGGACTAACCGAAGCAAACTACCTGGAGCACACGATGCCCACAAATCCAACGCAAAAATCCACTCAGAAAAGCAACTCAGGCCGCGACGCCATCACCCGCAAGCCGCTCCTCACCGCCATCCTCAGCCAGCACAAAAACGTTGACCACATCGAAATAAAACAGATCGACTTCACGCCTCACCAAGAAACCGGTCGCCACTTTCACCCTTGCCCCGTCGTCGGCCTGGTCACCAAAGGCACCATCCTCTTCCAGCCCGAAAGCCAGCCCCTCCAAATCTTCCATCCCGGCGACGCCTTCTACGAACCCGCCAACGCCGTCATCGAACGCTTCGACGCCGGCGCCGAACCCGCCTCTTTCGTCTGCTTCTATCTCCTCGGCCCCAACGAATCCCAACTCATCGAGCACCTCTAAACTAAAACCTATCCCCCCCTCACCCCACCTCATACATCGACCCGGCCTGACTCACGTTCTTCTCCGAATTCGCCGCGTCATAGAAAACCACCACCCACATCTTCTCGAAATATTTCCGCGTCAGATCCTGTCCCTTCCCCGTCACCGCATTTCCGCGCCCGTCCTCGAACACATACGTGATCTCGCTCTGCGCCCGCCTCACGGCCTTCTGGCTCGTTACCCTTCCCAGCGTCACCGCGCCCTGTGACGTCAGCCGCTTATCCTCCCAGTAGCTCTGCATATCCCGCCACCGATACCATCCCAAAATCGCTGCTTCCACTCCGACCAGTGCCAAGATCCGCCACAACGCCTGCGTTGACCATCCGCGCTGAAATTCCCGCAGCACCGGACGCGCCACCAAATACACAAACACCAGCAAAGTCCACGCCGCCCTCTTTAACAGAAGTCCCATGCGATATTTTACCGGACGCGGCACCGGCAACGCTGCCACTCGTTTCAACTCCGCCTCTGCCTCGGCCTTCTGCGCAAATTTCTTTGCGTCGTCATCCTTTTCTTCGCTCCATTCTTTGTACCGCTGCAGGTCCGCTTCTGGATTAGACCTTAGCGCTCCAATGCTGAACCGCGCCTTCCCTCTCTTCGCTTCTGCGCCGCCCTCAGCCACCGGCCCCGTCACCGGCGCTGGCATCGCTCCCGATACGGCGCCGCTCATCGCCTGCCCAGGCATATCCACCACCACTTCCCGCCCGCTAATCATCATGGTGGTGCGTCTGCCCTTCGTCCCCGCACCAGCCATAACCGCGCCCGATCCACCCACTAGCCCGATTCGTTTCTCCACTTTCCTCAGCCGCATCCACGGCCATACCCATACAAAGAAAATGATCGGCGAGAGACACAGCACCATAAAACCCGCCAAAAATGCACCCATGGACGGCTCTTTCGCCGAAAAGAAACCCACGACCATTAGCCCAACGAGCACAACGATCAATACGGTGTATGCGATACCCCGCTTGCGCACTTCCCGCTTCGCCTCAGCGACATTCCAGCCACAGCTCGCGCAATACGGCTTTCCCGCCGCCCACTTCGCCTGCGCTCCACACCTCGGACACCCCATCTTTGCCATTGCCGCATGAGTATACCCCCCCATCCGCCTACCCAATGGCTCTGACGGTTTTGCTTTTGCTTTAGAAGTGTCTCCGGGTGCCCCATACGCCGGGTTTGCGTGTGGGTGGCAAAACTTAAAGACTTGAGTAGCCTCAGTTTTGCCTTTTGTTTAGAAGTTTCGCGGTTGGGTTCTTCTGAAATCAGCTGTCCCGTTCAGACGCGCTCTTCGCGTGGGTAGCGGTTCTCCGGGTGACCCACTTCCTGCCTTCAGGTCGGTCTCTCAAGCTTCCAGGTCACAAAGCGCGATCGCACAACGGTTTTGCCTTGAACTTCAAAAAATGGTCCTCAAAGTTCCCTACTTCCCCATCTCCTCCCACGCCTTCTTCGTGATCTTCGCGATCACTCCCTCGCGCACTTCTCCCGCCGCCATCGAATCACTCACAAACACCGCAATCGCCATATGCTTCCCATTCCCCAGCGTCACCAACCCAATATCATTCGTCGCCGCCGTCTTCCCGTCCTTCGTCCCCGACGTCCCCGACGTCCCCGTCTTATCCGCCACCACCGTCCCCGCCGGCAACATCCCCCGAATCCTCTTCGCACCCGTCTGACTCGCCTCCAAAAATCCCATGATCACCGACCGCCCCGCATCCGACACGGCGCCGCCCGGCTTTTTCGCCGCATCCAGCGTCGCCAACAATTTCACCGCCGCCTCCGGCGTGCACCAATCGTCATACTGCGTTTTCCAATCCATATCCCTCTCCGAATTGGCCACCACCCAATCCCGCACGCCCACCGACTGCAAATAATTCGTCACCGCCTCCGGCCCTCCCGCCAAGCGCAGCAACACGTCCGACGCCGTCCCATCGCTGTCCACCAGCACATACCGCATCAACTCCCTCACCGTCAGCTTCGTCCCGCCTGGAAATTTGTCGCGTATCGGGCTGGCCTTTCCCGCCGGCGCCATATCTTCCGCCCTCACGTCCAATGCCTTATCCAGCGAAATTTTCCCTTCATCCACCAGGCGCATCACCGCCATCGAAATCGGCAGTTTGTACACGCTCTGCGTCGGATAATGCCCCGCCCCATCGAGCGACGCCTTCTCTCCTGTCTCGATCACCAACGCCGCAACCCCCACCCTTCCCTTCGCCTCCGCTGCAATTCCTATCCACTCCTCCTCCAACTTCTTCGCGCCCTCCGCCCGCGGTCCGCTCTGCCCCCACGCTATCGCCGCGCACACCAACATCCCGACAAAACTGGTCACAATCAGCCGCCTCGCCCTCATCGACTCCTCCCTCTCTTCTCGCACCTGTACTGCTCTCCAAAATCTTCCACGCAATACCACTTGTTATACTTCCTTTCGATGCTTCCCCGCCTCTCCCTCCTTCTCGCTCCCGACGTCCTCCTCCAATTCGCCGCTCTCATCGGAACCATCGTCTTCGGCTTCCACCCGCTCTTCGCCAACAGACTCTTCCGCCCCATCGAACGCGCCGCTTCGGCCTTCGCCCGTCGCAAAACCGTTGTGCTCCTCACTCTCGCCCTCGCCCCACTCGTGCTCCGCCTCGCCTTCCTCCCCATCGCCCCGCCGCCCACTCCCGTCATCCACGACGAATTTTCTTACCTCCTCGCCGCCGACACGTTCGCACACGGCCGCCTCACCAATCCACCGCATCCCCTCGCACAATTCTTCGACACCTTCCACGTTATCCAATCTCCCACCTACGCTTCCAAATATCCCCCCGCACAAGGCGCCTTCCTCGCTCTCGGCCAACTCTTCGGCTCCCCTTGGGCCGGCGTGCTCCTATCCATGTCCCTCGCCTACGCCGCCGCTCTCTGGATGCTCTACGGCTGGCTCCCGCCACGCTGGGCTCTCCTCGGCGCGATCCTGCTCATTCTCCAATTCGATCCCTTCGGCCAATGGGCCAATAGCTACTGGGGCGGATTCGTCTCGCTTATTGGCGGCGCTCTCCTCATCGGCGCCTACCCGCGCCTCAAACATTCCTTCGCCGCTCTCACCAAAATTTCCAACGACAACGCCGACACCTCAACTCGCCATCGCCTCTGCCGTTACTGCATCCTGAACTCAGCCATTATGGCCATCGGCGCTGCCATCCTCGCCAATAGCCGCCCCTTCGAAGGACTCCTCCTCTGCATCCCCGTCGCTGTCGCTCTCCTCATCACACTCTTCAAATCGCGCGCACACACGCCCCGCTCACCCTCCCCCCAAATTTTCGCGCGTCTCATCGCGCTTCCCGCCGCCCTCATTTTCCTCGCCACCCTCTCCTTCATGGCTTACTACAATTTCCGCCTCACCGGCCACGCCACCCAATTTCCCTACACCGTCTACGCCCGCCAGCATGATGCAGTCCCATCCTTCGTCTGGGGTAAATTTCGCACCCCCTCCACGCCGCAGAATCCCCAAATGCGAATCTTCTACGAGCAAGCAGAACACGATCTGCTCACCGCCCGCGTCTGGAACAGCCACCCGCAGGTCATCTTCCAGGACATCTACCAAGCCGCTTCTGCCCTTTCCTGGTTTTGGGGACGCCTCACCGTCATGGCCCTCGTCCTCGGCCTCGCCTGGACCATCCATGATCGCCGCGTCCGCCTTCTCATCATCGAAGCGGCCGTCTGTTTCGCCGGCCTGTGCATCTCCACTTGGCTTTTCCCGCACTACACCGGCCCATTCGTCGCCGTAATTTTCTGCCTCGCCACACAAACTATGCGCCATCTCCGCCACGTCTCGCTCATCCGCAAACCCACCGGCGTGGGGCTCACTCGCGAACTCGTCATCGCTATGCTCGCCATCACCTCCGTTCGCCTCTACACTCAACTCCACACCCGCGAGGAGAACAACAGTCCCGCCGTCTCCCGCGCCTCCGAAATCGCGAATCTCAACTCTGGCCTGCCAGGCATCATGCGCGCCGGCATCGTCGGCACACTCAACGACATGCCTGGCGACCATCTCATCATCGTTCGCTACGCCCCCGATCATTTCACTCACCAGGAATGGGTCTACAACTCCGCCGACATTGACCACTCCAAAATCGTCTGGGCCCGCGACCTCCCCGACACCGACCTCGCGCCCCTCCTCCACTACTTCTCCGCGCGCCACGTCTGGCTCTTCACCCCCGACACCACCCCTCCCTCCCTCTCCCCCTACAAATAGACACACCCCTCCCTCCTCGCCTTCGTCTGTCGGTTTTGATTTTGCTCTAGAAGTTTCCGTGGGTGCCCCATACGCCGATGTTGCGTGTGGGTGAGGAAACTGGCGTTCTACCCCGCGGCTCTGTTGGCCTTAATGCCTTGGGATTTTTTTGCGTGGAAATTCCGCCCTTTACCGGGAAGGATTCCGGAGCCTCTACTCCGGCAATCCCACCTTCTTCATCAATTCCTTATACCTCGCATCCCCTCTCAACCCATCCATCGACGGAAATCTCACCACCATCATTAATTCCTCGCCTCTCCGCTCCAGTGCCTCATTCAACAATTCAAACGCCTTATCCCGCTCCCCCATCAATTCATAACTCATCGCCACCGCCGGCTCCCAATCCCCTCGCGGCTTCAGCTCAATCGTCAGCAACTCGCTATAACTCTTCGCATCCGCGCCCCAGTCTCGAATCGCATCTTTGAAACCCATCAGTTCCGCGGCCCTCTTCAACGCATTCACCGCATCGCCAAACTTTTTCTCCCCGGCGTATACATAGGAAGCCTTTGCATACGCTGGCACGAAAGTGGGGTCTTCCTCCATCACTTTGCGAAATTCCGCCTCCGCGTCCGCCGTCCGCCCCGCATCCCACAAGGCGATTGCGTAATTCGTCTCCATAATTCTCGACAACGGATCCAACGATAGCGCTGCCTGAAATTCCTTCAACGCCTCGTCGTATCGCTTATGCGGCAAAAGATACCCGTACGCATAAAAGTAGTGCGCTCCCGCGTCATTTGGATCGAGCTCCAGCGTCTTCCGCGCCTCTACCGCAGACTCCTCCCATCGCCATCCACACATCATCGCCTCGGCACGCGCCAGGTGCGCCTGGGGCAGCGAATTCCCCAATTCCAGCGCCTTCTTGCTCATCTCATCTGACAGTACGGTCGCCTGCTGCGGTGTGATCCCGATTCCGTAGTCTTGCGCAATGGCGTACGTATGCGCTAATCCCGCGTACGCCAGCGCAAAATTCTGGTCCGCCGTAATGGCCTGCTTAAATAAATCGATGCTCTTCTTCACTCCATCAGGAGTTCTTCCAGCGACGGCTTCCCGCCCCTGCAAATACAGCCGGTAAGCTTCCGGGTTACTCGTTCCCGCGCTTCCCAGCTGCGCTTGCCGTTCTGCGCCCAACTTGATCCGCAGCCGCGTCGAGATATCCCGCGTGATGTCACTCTGCACTTGTGTAATCTCCGAACTCTTCCGCTCGTAGCGTGATCCCCAAATTTCCGCGCCGTCTTTCGCGTCCACCAAATCCGCTTGAACATCCACCATGTCGCCGTGCTGTGTGATTCGCCCCACAAGCAACGCATCGACTTTCAACGCCTGCCCAATTTGCCGCGGATCCTGATCGCCCTTGAATTTAAAAACTGTCGCCCGCGCCATCACCCGCAAATTCGGCAGTTGCGACAGCGTCCCAATCAAACTCTCCGTCAACCCATCGCTCAAATACTCATTGCCGGCATCCGAAGTTGCGTTCATAAACGGCAGGACCGCTATCGACTGAATTCCCTCCGTCTCCGCAGTCTTCGCATGCCACAAATACGCCGCCAGCCCCGCACCGGCCAGCAGCACCACCACCGCCACCACGCCCGCCACGTATCTCCATCCGTGCCCCGCGGCAGCCTGCGTTCCCACGGTTACCGCCGCCCCGCTCTCCGTAAATCTCTCCACCGCCCTCGAGCTGGGTAGCTCCGCCGAGCTCCCGCTTCCTCCCGCCGACACTCCCCACACAACCTGCACCAACTCGTCGCCCGGCACTCCACTCCCTTCTCCGCTTCCCGCGCCAGGCACCGCACTTCCCGATCCACTTCCGGACCCCGTCCCCGCCGCCGTTCCCAACGCCGCTCCCACACTCCCCGAACTCCCCGCACTCTCTACTCTCGCTCCCTCTCCGCTCCCGCCTAACACCACTCCCTTAAACTTGCTCGGATCCATCCGCAGGAAAATCAAATCCTCCCGCATATCCTCCGCTGCCTGATACCGCGCGTCGCGATCCTTCTCCAGCGCCTTCAAAATAATTCGCTCCAGCTCCGCCGGCACTTCCGCATTCACCGCCGACGGCGCCGCCGGCTGCAGATCCAAAATTCCTTTGTAAATAAGCGCCGCCGTCTCCCCGCGAAATGGCAACACTCCCGTGGCCATCTCGTACAGCACCACTCCCAACGAAAATAAATCCGTCCGCGCATCCAGCTCTTCGCCGCGCGCCTGCTCCGGCGACATATACGCCACCGTGCCCATCGCCGACCCCGGCGTGGTTAAGTGCACTTCTTCCACACCGATCGTCGCCTCATCCAGGGCCGCCCCCGTGCCCTCGCGCTTCTCCAGCTTCGCCAGCCCAAAATCCAAAATCTTGGCGTGCTCTCTCTTGGTCACAAAAATATTTGCTGTCTTGATGTCCCGGTGAATCACACCCTTCGAATGCGCGGTATCCAGCCCGTCCGCCATATCGATCCCAAGCCGCAGCAAATCCTCAATCGGGATCGGCCCTTTCGCCAATCGGCTCTTGAGCGTCACTCCCTCGAGCAGCTCCATAGCTATGAACACACGCTCGCCGCTCTTTCCGATCTCATAAATTGTGCAGATGTCTGGGTGGTTTAATGACGAGGCCGCCCGGGCCTCCCTGCGGAATCGTTCTAGTGCCAGCGGATCGCGTGCCAGCTCATCCGGCAAAAACTTCAGTGCGACAAATCTTCCCAGCTCGGTGTCCTCGGCTTTGTACACCACTCCCATGCCGCCGCCACCCAGCTTCTCCACCACCACGTACTTCCCAATTTTTTCGCCAATCATAAATCTGTGCCATGTTAGAAGCTCCCTGCCACCTCGTCAACGAACCGCTCCGGTTTTGCTGTTGCCTTAGAAGTTTTTGCGGGTGCCCCATCCGCCGGTTTTGCGGGTGGGTTGCAGGGCCTCCAGACCTTGCGCTGTTTGCTTTTCCCCAATTTGTATTACAATCCCCCCATAACAATTCATCAACATACCCATAGGGTAAATTTGCCAAACTTCTGCGCCACTGGAGCCCACATGGCCACTTCACCCTCACATTCTCGTTCGCTCTTCTCAATTCTCGTTCTCTCCTGCTTATTCCTGGTTCCTCACCTCTTCGCTTTTTCCCGGGACAAAACCTCCACGCCCGAGGAACGCGCCACTTGGCCCGTCATCACCCACAAACTCGAAGCCGATCCCCTCGATCCCGACCTTCAAAAGCAAGGCGAGCATGCCGCAAAGCGAATTTCTGACGTCAACGACTTCCACGTCCTTCTTTGCGTTGGCTTCGTCATGGAATTGCGCGCGCTTCACTATGAATACGCACCTCAAATCTGGCGGCAGTATCTCCTCGCCACGACTTCCTATGAGGTTGAGCACTCCATGACCGGGGACGAAAAAACATTCGATCTCAATGCCATCAACGTCTTTGCCCTCGAAAGTGTCCTCAAGGTTTACTCAAACCTCCTCTGCCAAGCCCCCAAATCGCACTCCCATTACCTTGACGACCTCCTCAAAAAACAATCCGAAGGCAAACTCCCCGACGCCGTCGCCAAAACCTGCAAAGTCAAACCCCACTAACTCCCCATGCTTTTGTCTTAGAAGTTTCTGCGGGTGCCCCACACGCAGGTTTGAGCGTGTGGGCGAGGAATCGTTGACGGTACGGAGGACGCGCCTTAGCTTTTCCGGTCTGCCCCACTTCCGTTTGCACGCCGAAGGCGTGTTGATAATTTGCCGGAAGTGGGACGAATGAAATTTAGAGTATTTGGCTTATCTCTTCCGGTCCTCTCGCGGCAAGTCCTTCCACCCTCACCCCCTTTACTTTCACCCCAAAAGTTGTACACTCCGCCCCATCCCGGGCCGTAAACACCAACTTAACTAGGAGAAAAATCGAATGAAATTTAAGCTGTTTTCTGCGTGTGCGCTCTTCCTTCTCGTTGTCTCTTCCGCTTCTGCACAAGCAAAAACCACCACCTCCGGCAAGTGCGAGAAACCCACCGTGCAATCCATTCCGGTCGGCGACATGGACGGCCACATGTACGTCGTTCAATCCGGCACATGCGTCCCTAAAAATGAAGTCCACGGCGTCAAGGCCACCTCAGCCTCTTTCGCCGAACACGGTGAAATGTCCGGTACTCACACCAAAACTTCCGGCGTCTACACCGAAACTTTCGATAGCGGCGACAAGCTCTTCTACTCCTACAACAACACGGGCACCGTCAAAGACGGCGCTTTCACCACCGGCTCCAACACGTACAAAATCATCGGCGGCACTGGCAAAATGAAAGGAATGAAGGGCTCAGGCGCGTGCAAGCTCAAGGGCACCGACGACGGCGGCCTCACCTACGACTGCACCGGCGAAATCACTTCCGCCATGGCCAAAAAAGCCGCCCCGGCCGCAACCGAAACAAAATAGCTGACTCAAAATAATCGTAACCAATTCCCTGCCCAGTCCGTCTGAGCAGATAACACATCGCAGTACACATCCTTAAGGGCGAGTCGCCATCATCCAATACGCCGACTCGCCCTTCTTCTTTTTCCAGTGTTGGTTCCAAATGTTCCGAGGGCGTGAGGTATCACTCTAGGAGGAGTTTGTTAACTGTCATCCCGAATCCTGCTTTTGTGCGCGCTTTGGCGCGTCCACGAGGACGCGCAGACGAACCGCAAGGTTCGTCTCTTATAGACCGACGCGCGCAAAAGCTGTGTGAGGGATCGGCTCTTCTTTCCAAATTGACTCTTTACCTCTCCCCCTCGCCGCTCTAATCTCGATTTTCCAAATCAACTCATCAAGGACAGGCCATGAATTTCAATCTACCCGACGCCGTTTCACTCCTCGCCCGCACTCCCGCCACTCTCAGCTCTCTCCTCCGCGATCTCCCCGACTCCTGGACCCAATCAAACGAAGGCCCCAACACGTGGTCCCCCTATGACGTCGTCGGCCACCTCATCCACGGCGAGTTTACCGACTGGATTCCCCGCGCCCGCATGATCCTCGAACACGGCGAGTCCAAAACGTTCGTCCCCTTCGACCGCTTCGCCCAAGCGAAAAACAGTCAGGGCAAATCCCTTCCCCAGCTTCTCGATGAATTCGCGCGTGTACGCGCCGAAAATCTCCGCACCCTCGAATCCTTCCACCTTCAGCCCGCCGACCTCAGCCGACGCGGCGTCCATCCCCAACTCGGCGTCGTCACTCTTTCCCAACTCCTCGCCACCTGGACCATCCACGACCTCACTCACCTCCACCAAATCTCCCGCACCCTCGCACACCAATACCTTGACGCCGTCGGCCCCTGGCAAAAATTCCTCGGCGTCCTCCGCTGTTCCGCCCACAGCGACTAACCGCGCTTCAATTTTGCTTTTGTTTTTGACCGAGAAGTTTCTGCGGGTGCCCCACACGCCGCCTTTGCGCGTGGGTGAGGAAACCTTGACGCCCCGGAGCAGCGTTGTTGACTTTGGTTTAGCAGTGTCTGGGGGTGCCCCGCCTGCCGACTTTGCAGGTGGGTCCATTCGTGAATCAAACGAGGTCTTGAAGCCCGGTCGCGCAACGGTTTTGTCTTGTTCTTGGCGTCCAACTTCAGCGTTTAGGCTTAGCCTCTCCGCTCCCTGGACCATATTCCGAATCCAACTGCGTCGTCAGCGCAACCAGATGTTCCTCCGAAAAGTCTTTCCAACCTAATTTCCTTAGTTCCTCCTGGCCAGTTTTCATCTCGGCGACAGCTTCCGACTCGTTCCCCATTTCCTTTTGGACCTTCGCCAACCTTATCTCGCCTAACCCAATCGACTGGGCGACCATCAAGTTTTCAGGATCCTTTTTCCGCCACGTCTCGAGCGTCGAAAGACCCCTCTGGATCGTTTGAATCCTCTCGGCGGGCGGTTCGTGCGCGCAATTGCAAGCCATGTAATTGTCCACAAGAAAGAAAAAGAACGCGCCGTTCCAATCGCTCTGGCGCCACGAAACCATTCCATACGCCGCTATCGGTGCCGCGGCGTACCCAATGGCAATACCGAGCGCCGTACTCATCACCAAGGCGATCGCCCTCTTGATCACTGGCTTGGTCCCTTCGCGACGACCTTCGCTGCCTTAGGACTTCCGCCGATATCGACGTAAGTTTTGCGCTCTTGCGCCTCTCGGCTCTCGCTGGCTTTGATCAACGCATCCACCGAGAATTGGTCAGGCTTCCACCCTAGGCCTGAGAACTCCTCTTGCGCCCTCCGCATATCTGCATCTGCGGCATCTCTATTCCCGACCGAGGATTCAAGCCGATACAGACGCAAATACGCCAGTCCGGAATCGTAGTGCATTGCGTTCCGGGGATAGGGAATGTGTTCGTCTTGCACGCGCTTCAAGCCGCCCAGATATACCAGCATGGCGGCTCTTGCTTGATCCGGCCCAGCTTGCGTGTACTGGAGAAATGCATAGTCCCTCATGTTCTGCAGGTACATCCGCGCATCTTTGTACTCAATGAGCGGTATGTATCGACGCTCTGCGGTAATTGCGCATGCAATCAGGGCGCTGAGCATGCACATACCAGCGCATATGAAATAAAAGAAAATGCCTCGGTGGGCCCTACTTCGCTCTTGTTCTGAGTAATCCTGTTCCACGATTACTCAACCGTAACACCGTCGCAGGCCTAAGAAACCTGACCCGAAGTACAGGTTTCACCTCTAGCTGCCGTCAATAAATTCACTCCCACCTCAACGCCCCCACCACATCCCCACTCACCACCCTCTCCGCGGGCACCAACGCGGCCCCCACTCCCACCCCGCACATCACCAACCCGACCAACACCATCACTGCCGGATCCACCGGCCTCACTCCAAATAACAAACTCCCCAGCATCGGCATCAACGCCACCGCCATCACCAATCCAGCCGCCGCGCCCAACGCCACCGGCACCATGCTCCCGCGCAACACCATCACTCGAATCGTCCCTCGCTGCGCTCCCAACGCCATCCGTATCCCAATCTCCCGCGTCCTGCTCATCACCGCGCTCGACGTCACTCCATAAATCCCAATACACGAAAGCAGCAGCGCGATTCCTCCCAGCACTCCACACAACACCGCCACAAACCGGCTCTCCATCCGCGCGCTCTCCACGTACTCGTCCATCATCCTCACATTCGCCACCGGCAAATCCGGATCAAGCCCAGCAATTTCCTTTTCTATCAACGGCACCAGCGCCTCTCGCGCCATTTTGCTCTTCACCGTGAACGACATATTCACTCTCACCGCCATCGGGTACCGCAAATAAATCTGCGGCCGCACCGAATTGGTCAGCGAATGAAACTGGATATGCCTCACCACGCCCACCACTTCCGCCTTATCCCGCACAAAGTCCCCATTCTCCACGTTCAACAATTTCCCCACCGCATCGCCACCCGACCACAGTTGATTCGCCAGCTCATCATCAATAATGGCCACTTTGCGATTCGACACCTCATCGCTCACATCGAAATTCCGCCCCGCCACAAATCCAATCCCCAAGCTGTCGAAAAATCCTGGCAGCACCGAACGATGATCCGCCATCAACTGGTTCTGCTCGTCCTTCGGCGCGCCCTCTCGCCAATAGTAGTCGTACCAATTCGGCAGCCCATCATCGAACGGCAAATGCGACACCACTCCCACCGACTCAACTCCCGGAATCCCCGCCACCCTCCGCTGCGCCTCGCGAATGAAATTCACCGCCTTCTCATTCGTCGTGTACCTCACCTCCGGCAGCGCCACCTGAAACGTCAGCACATCCTTCGAATTGAATCCCGGCGACACATGCAGTACATCCACAAACGTCCGTATCAACAGCACCGAGCTGGTCAGCAGCACAAACGTCAGCGCCACTTCACATCCAATCAAAAATTCCCGCGAAAATCTCTCTCACTCCTCCGCCCCACCCTGCGACCCCTCCCGCAGCACACTTCCCAAATTCACCCGCCGCGCCTCAAATGCCGGCGACAGCCCAAATAAAATTCCGCATCCCACACTCACCAGCAGCGCAAATCCCAACACCGTGAAATTCAGCCCCGCTGGCGCTCGTCGCGCAATTCCCGTCGGCTGCAGCATCCACAGCACCTTCAACATTCCCCACGACACCAGTACCGCGGCCGCTCCCCCCAACACCGACAGCAACACGCTCTCGGTTAGCAATTGCCGGATAATTCTTCCCGCATCCGCTCCCAACGCCGCCCGCACCGTAATTTCCGCTCGCCGCTCATTCGCCGCCCCCAGCAGCAACATCGCCACATTCGCGCACGCAATCAGCAACACAAATCCCGTCCCTGCAAAAAGCGCCAGCAACGGCCTTCTTGCCGCGCGGTCCACATCGCCTTTTAACGGCACCACCTGCAGCCGCAGATTTTCTTCCGAATATTCCTTAAACTCTTTCCGCAGCTCCGCCGCAATCCCACCCAACTCCGACTGTGCCTGCGCCACACTCACTCCCTCGCGCAGCCTTCCAATCACCCGCACATATCCCTGGTCTCGCGGCTGTTTCGCCAAATCCCACGGGAACGGCACGTACGCATCCACCTTCGCCGGCACGCTCGCGCCCTCCGGGAAAATCAGCCGGAATCCCGCCGGCAATACGCCCACTACCGTGCACGACCTCCCGCTCAACATCACCTGCTGCCCCACAATTTTCGGGTCGCCGCCGTACCTTCGCTGCCACAATTCATTCGTAAGTAACACCACGGGCGCTCTGCCGTTTCCTTCATCGCTCGGCACAAAAAATCTTCCCACCGCCGGCTTCGCGCTCAATAACTCAGGAAAATTCGCCGTCACCAGTCCCAGTTTCACTTGTTCTGGCTCGCCTTTTCCGGTCAACGCCCCGCCCTGCACCCAAATTCCCGCAATTTCTTCAAAAAGTTTGCTTCGCTCGCGTATCGACACCACCTCCGGCGCTGCCGCCGGCGCTCGCCCCTCCCCGCCAAATTCCGACCACACCACCACCAGCCGTTGCGAGTGCGGATACGGCAATCGCTCCAGTAGCACCGAATTCACCACACTGAAAATCGCCATATTCGCGCCAATCCCAATCGCCAGCGTCAAAATTGCCACCGCCGTAAATAGCGGCTTCTTCCCCAGCATCCGCAGCGCATACCGCAAATCCTGCTTCAACATTTCCGCCCGCGCCCGCATCCCCACGGCCTCGCTTCGCGCACTCACGTTCTCGACCATCACACCGCTCAACGCCCTATTCCTTTTCCCAACCGCACTCCCGCCCCGGTCAATTTCTCTCGCCAGGGCATCCCAATTCGTCACCTGCGCCTTCGCCGCCTCCGCGGCCTCTTCCTCACTCGCCCCTCGCACCAACTCCTCCGCGTACACTTCCTCCATCTGCTCCGCCAACTCCTCCACAATCGCCGCTTCGCGCTCCGCCCCGCACTTTTCCAGCTTCAAATTCCGACGCACGTACTCTTTCCAATCACGCATAGCGCGCTCCTACCAATCGATTCACCGTAGCCACAAATTCCTTCCACGCGCTCCGCTCCGCCGCCAGGAACTTCCGCCCCTTCGCCGTCAGCCGGTAATATCGCCGCCTTCTCTCTCCTGCTCGCTCCACCCACCGCCCCACAATCAAATCCTTCTCCTCCAGCCGGCACAAAATCGGATATAGCGACCCAATCCGAAACTGAATCTGCTTCTTCGATCGCGCCTCAATCAACTTCCCAATCTCATACCCGTGCCGCGGCTGGGCCTCCAGGCTCGACAGCACCAGCAACTCCGCGCTTCCCTTCTTCAGCCCTCGGTTATACACACTCTTCTCTCCTATATACTTCATCGAAGTATACTTCTCCGCAGCTCACAGTCAACTACCGTGCCGTTGCCTTTGGTTTTGAAGTGTCTGCGGGTGCCCCACACGCCGCCTTTTCGCGTGGGCGAGGAAACTTGCCCTTATTCCTATGCTCGACTTTGTCTTTGCCTTAAAATCCCTCCATGCCCGAACAATCCCGTTGTCACTGGGCCTCCACCGACCCCCTCCTCACCTATCACGACACCCAATGGGGCGTCCCCGTCCACGACGATCGGCTCCTCTTCGAGATGCTCAATCTCGAGGGAGCCCAAGCCGGCCTCAGCTGGCTCACCATCCTCAAAAAACGCGACAACTACCGCAAAGCCTTCGACAACTTTAACGCGCACAAAATCCTCAAATACAATGCCGCCAAACGAAAATCGCTTCCTCAAAAATCCCGGCATCGTCCGCAACCGCCTCAAAATCGACGCGGTCGTCCTCAACGCCCGCGCCTTCCTCGCCACTCAGCGCGAATTCGGCTCCTTCGACAAATACATCTGGAGCTTCGTGGGTGGAGCAAAACCTCTCCCCACTCCCTCCACCGCCGCCGAAAAACGCCACGCCATCGCCATCTCTGAACAAATGAGCAAAGACCTCAAGAAGCGCGGCTTCAAATTCGTTGGCCCCACCATCTGCTACGCCTTCATGCAAGCCGTCGGCATCCTCAACGACCACTCCCCCTCCTGCTTCCTCTCCTCCAAATCTCGTTAGGTGGACTGTCGGTAGTTGGTTTTGCCTTGGAAGTTTCTGCGGGTGCCCCGCCTGGCGCTTTTGCAAGTGGGTCAAGTCGTTAGCGTTGCAAATTCACGACGCGCGGTCGCGCAACGGTTTTGCTTTTGCAGCTCCAGTCGCCTTTGCCATACTCCTCCCATGGATCCCGCCCTCCGCCGCGCCTGGACCCAAATCGTCACTCCCGACGATTACGACGCCCACATGTCCGCCATCGGCCAGGCGCAAGCCGCCGCCGCGCTCACCGCTTGCCTGATCAACGCCGCCCAACTCCCCACCGCCTCCCGCATCACCATCGCTGGAGCCGGCACTGGCCAGCTTCTCGACTTCCTCGATCCCGAAATTCTCCGCCCGCACCGCCTCACCTATTCCGACATCAATCCCAATTTTCTCGCGCGCCTTCGCGATCGCCTCGCGAGTCACAATCTCGACGGCAACATTCTCCTCGACGACATCGAGCGCACCGCTCTCCCTCCGCGCCCCCAACTCCTCCTCGCCACGCTCCTCCTTGAGCACATCGACCCTCAACTCGCCCTCGCCTCCATCGCGCAGCTCAAGCCCAAAACCCTCGCCATCATCCTCCAGGAAAATCCTTCCGACATGGCCTCCGCCGTCACTCCCGGCCGCGCACTCCCTCCCTCGATCGCCAAAGCCATCGAAGCCGGTGCTAGCCCTTCGCTCATCGCTCGCGATCAACTCATCTCCACCTTCGCCGCCCACGGCTACTCCCCCACTCCTCCCACTCCGCCGACGTCGCCGACTCCAAACGCCTCCTCGCCCTCCTCTTCACCACAAACTAGCCACACCTCGCCCGTGTCGCTTTTGTTTTTGACTTAGCTTTTTCTGGGTGCCCCATGGGCCGATGTTGCCCGTGGGGATTTACACCGGCGCACCGGGGTCCACCATTAGGTGCGTTGGTTTTGGTGTTGGCCGTCGACGCTACGGGTGGGTGGCAAAACTTTCCAATCTGCTCAGAGTTTCCCTTATCCATTCACCACATTATGGATATTCCCGTCCGGGTCCTTAAACCACGCCGTCTTGATATCCCCGAAAATATGCACATCTCCCTGCCTCACCGTTCCCGGAAAATCATAATGCTCAAACTTCACGCCCTTCGCCTTCAGTCCCGCGACCGTCTCTTCCACGTTGCTCACCGACCATGTCGCCGCCGTCGCCTGATTCGTCCCCGCATATTCCGACCGGTAAACGAGAAAAGTCGAATTCCCCGTTTTGTACTTCACCACGTGCGCCGCGTTCCCGCTCTCGGCATTCGCGGCCTTTAACCCCAGTACGCCCTCATAAAAATTTCGCGCCACGCCAATATCCTTCACCGCTATCGTGGCCATCACGCTTTTGTCTCCTAGCATTTGCCCTCCCGGCAACTAGTTCCTGCATCTAACGCCTAATCCCATATTCGCAAGCTCTGCCTATCAGCGCAAATCGCACGCTCGCTAAACTCCTCTGTCGCATGCGAAACATTTCCCACACTCCCTTCACTCCCATTCGAACTCTCCGCGTATATTTACTAATATAGGAGTCAGCTCATCAGAAGCCTGCACTTCTCGATGCGCACCTCAAATGTCGTCCCCCATCGACATCACGCTCTCTGCCACCAATCTCAGCAACCACCTCGCCTGCCCTCACCTCACCACTCTCGATCTCGCCGTCAAACGCGGCCAACTCGAGAAACCAGACTGGCACTCACCCGACCTCGCCGTCATTCAGGAACTCGGCCGCCGGCACGAAGCCGCTTACATCGATCACCTCAAAAAACAAAAACTCAATATCTGCGACCTCTCCGCCATCGGGGACAGAACCGCCAAGGAAAGAACCACCGCCCTTGAAAAAACTCGCCAAGCACTCCACGAAGGCGTCGATGTCATCCTCCAGGCCGCCCTCGGCAACTCCCTTTGGTACGGCCGCGCCGACGTCCTCCGCAAAGTTCCCTACACCGGCGACAAAACAACCAACAAACTCGGCACCTGGTCCTACGAGCCCTACGACTGCAAGCTCGCCCTCGAAACCAAAGGCGAAACCATCCTCCAGCTCGCCGTCTATTCCGAACTTCTCTCCGAAATCCAGGGCCACGACCCAAAAAACATGTACGTGGTCACTCCCGGCCGCAGCTTCGACGACCCCGAGCATTATCCCTACGCCGAATACTCCGCCTACTACCAGCTCGTAAAAGATAATCTCGAAAAAATCGCCGCCACTCCGTCATCCGCCGAATCGCCGGCCCCTAGTGCCGCCGCGCCCCTCACTCCCGACAATTTCGTAAACGGCACTTACCCCGAGCCCTGCGCTCACTGCGACATCTGCCGCTGGTTCCGCGAGTGCGACGCGCAACGCCGCAAAGACGACCACCTCTCCCTCGTCGCCGGCATCTCCCGCCTCCAACGCGACCAGCTCCGCGACTGGCACATCTCCACCATGACCCAACTCTCCGCTATGCCCATCCGACCCATGCAACATAAGCCTGACCGTGGTTCTCGCGAATCCTACGAACGCATTCGCGAACAAGCCCGCCTGCAAGTCACTTCAATAAACCTAAAGCCTGCCCTCCACGAATTCATTCTTCCCATCGTCGCCGACACCGGTTTTTGTCTTCTCCCAGAGCCTTCCCCTTACGACGTTTTTCTCGACCTTGAAGGCGACCCTTACGCTCCCAATGGTGGCCTCCAATATCTTTTTGGTTTTGCCGCCCTCCCCGAAGACGCCGCATCCACCTCGCCGCTCTTGTTCGCATCCGGCCAGGTCCCGCTCAGCTATTTCTGCAAATGGTCCTTCACGCCCAATGAAGAAAAAGCTGCCTTCCAATGGCTCGTAGAGCAAATCATGTCGCGGTACAAAAGAGACCCGGCCATGCACATCTTCCACTTCGGCCACTACGAGCCAACGCACCTCAAGTCCCTGATGGGCCGGTACGTCACCTGCGAAGATCAGGTTGACGCCATGCTTCGTGCCAAACTTTTCGTCGACCTTCACGCCGTCTTCAAAAGGGCAATTCGCGCCGGAACGGAAAAATATTCACTGAAGGAACTCGAAAGTCTCTGCGAATTTAAGCGCCAGGTCCCCCTCGATAAATCCAAATCCGCCATGCGCTTCATCGAGCATCAAATCGAGCTTTCCTCCGGCCGCGACATTCCGGAAAAATTCCTCACCGACCTCCAGGGCTACAACGAGGACGATTGCCGCTCAACCGCCGCACTCCGTGATTTCCTCGAAACCCAGCGCTCCCGCGCCGAAGAACAAAACGGCGCGCAGATTCCTCGCCGCCCCCTTGAAAACCCGGACGCGTCAAAAGAAGTCGAAGCGCAACAGGAACGCGTCGGCCGCCTTGTTCACGAACTTACTGACGAGCTTCCCGCCGATCCCACCGCACGTTCTCAAGAGCAATCCGCTCGCTGGCTCCTCGCCCAGCTCCTCGACATGCACCGCCGCGAAAATAAAGTTGCCTTCTGGGAGCGCTTCCGCCTTGAAGTTCTCGAGGAGAACGAGCTACTCGATGAACCCAAAGGCCTGGCCGGCCTCAAACACATCCTTCGTGTAAAAGCAGAGAAAATTCCCATCGATCGCTACTCCTTCT
Source organism: uncultured Acidobacteriota bacterium (assembly GCA_963757885.1). GTDB lineage: Bacteria > Acidobacteriota > Terriglobia > Acidiferrales > UBA7541 > Palsa-147. The sequence goes on from CAVWSS010000005.1 coordinate 311,795, forward strand.
CTGCCCAGGAAGTTCAAATTCGCCCTGGCGACGAACTTTACATTCGCACCGAAAGAGTGGGCTCCGTCGAGGGTATCGATGTCGCCCACGGCACCATCGATATCAAGAAGTCAAAAAAGACCGCCGACCTTCACCCCACCTGCCTTTACGCCCGCGATCCCATTTATAAGACCGCCCGACAAGCCGACTCCCTCTTTCGCCTCGGCGAATGGGTTCGCGACAATCCCATCGACGCACCCGGCCAATATCGAGCCGCTCGCGACTTGCTACTGCGTAAGCCGCCTCGGTTCTCCGATGCAACTACGCTTCCTTTGCTAGAAACCGACGCTCTCAAAGCCTCTATAAAAATTCTTTCTTCTCTCGACCAAGGGGTGTTTGCCATTCAAGGGCCGCCCGGCGCCGGAAAGACTTACACCGCCGCTCGCCTGATCTGTCAGCTCGTTCAACGCGGCAAAAAAGTCGCTATCTGCGCCTTTACTCACAGAGTCATTCGCACCCTACTCGAGGAAGTCGTCACCGCCGCGAAGAGGATGGAATCGAGGGCGTGCTTTGCCTTGATCGCGACAACGACGGCGAGCCTGGTCCGGGTGTTCCCGTCGCCGAAGATGACAATGAAGCCTGGGACGCCCTTCGCACCGGCACCGCCAATGTCATCGGTGGCACTTCCTGGGTTTGGTCTCCTGAAAACGCTGCCGATAAACTCGACTACCTCTTCATCGACGAAGCCGGCCAAATGGCTCTTGGGGACGTCCTTGCCGTCGCTCAAGCCGCTAAAAATCTCGTCCTCATCGGCGATCCTCAACAGCTCGAGCGCCCGCTCCGCGGTAGCCATCCGCTCGGCGCTGAAAAATCCGCCCTGCAGCATTTGCTTGGTGATCACAAAACCATTCCCGCCGATCTAGGCCTGCTTCTCCCCTACACCCATCGCCTTCACCCCAAAATTTGTGAATTCACTTCTCAGGTTTTCTATGAAGGTAAACTTAGGCCCGATCAAACTGCGAAAAACACGTCCTTCGAAGGCCACCCTTGGCTCTCCGCCGGGCTCTGGTTCGTCCCTGTCACACATGACGGCAATTGCAACTGCTCTCCTGAAGAAGTCGAAGTCGTCGCCAAAATTGTCGAAAGCCTATTCGATCCAAAAGTCCGCTGGCATCGCAGCATCGGCAATCCCGAGCCCATGAGCTGGAAGGAGCTTCGAATCATCGCCCCGTATAACGTCCAGGTCTACGATCTCACGGCTCGTATGCCGCAAGCCCCCCTCGGCACTATCGGCACCGTCGATAAATTTCAGGGCCAGCAAGCCGCCGTGGTCATCTACTCCCTAACAACTTCCACTCAACAAGACATCCCCCACGGCATGCAATTCCTCTACTCTCTCAATCGCTTTAACGTCGCCACTTCCCGCGCCCGTACCTGCGCCATCGTAGTCGGCAATCCCCGCCTCTTCGAACCAGAATGCCACACTCCTTCCCAAATGCGCCTCGCCAACGCCTTCTGCCGCTTCTTCCAAATGTCCACCCACCACCGCCTCACTCCCTGACTTCTAGGACCGCTTTGCCTCGGCTCCGCACCCAATAGACTCCCACCTAACCCGCCGCCCACCGTCTCGATCCGTCTCCCCATGAGATACTACCCATCCTAATTTCATGATCCCCTTCCTCCACCTCGGCCCCATCACCCTTCCAACCTTCGGCCTCATGGTCGCCACCGCGATGTTTTGCGCTTACTTCCTCCTCGCCGCCGATCTCCGCCGCCGCACCGCCGCAGGCACCCTCCCAAAACCGCCTCAAAACCAGCGCCCCATCGACGCCGAAACTCTCGTCGCCATTCCCTCCCTCGCCGGCATCGTCGGTGCCAAGCTCTATCACGTCCTCGAAACTCCCTCCGACCTCTTCGCACACCCCGCCACCGAACTCTTCAGCGCCTACGGCTTTGCCTGGTTCGGCGGACTTATCGCCGGCATCGCTGCCTTCATCTACCTCGGCCGCAAACACCACATCCCTCTCCTTCTCCTCTTCGACATCGCCTCGCCCGCCTCCGCACTCGGCTATGGCGTCGGCCGCATCGGCTGCCTGCTATCCGGCGACGGCGACTACGGCATTCCCACTTCGCTTCCCTGGGGCATGAGCTTTCCCAATGGCGTCGTCCCCACCACCGCGCGCGTTCACCCCACTCCCATCTACGAATTTCTTGCCGCGCTCCTCATCACCTGGATCCTCTGGCGTCTCAGCTCACGCCAACTCGCCAACGGTACCGTCTTCGCCTGGTATCTCATCCTCACAGGCATCGCTCGCTTCCTCGTCGAATTCATCCGCATCAATCCCCGCTCCTTCCTCGGCCTCACCAACGCCCAAGCCGCCTCCCTCCTCTCCCTCCTCCTCGGTGCCGCCCTCCTCTTTACCTTACATAAAAAAAGTCCAGCGCGGTTTCCGCGCTGATAAACCGCAGGAGCGACGTTCTTCGTCGCGCCTGCGCCCCTGGCCGTTGCTTTTCAAAAGCCGATAGACACCACGCACAAATTGATTTACAAAGCCTCGATTCACTTATCCAAAAGGATCCACCTATGAAGCTCTTCAAGCTGATACTGATCTTCACCCTTTTTCCGCTGGCTCTCTTTTTCATCCTCCTCGCGCCACAAATCCACGCCACCCAAACTCAATCCGACTCCCAACCCTATATCCTCGACTGCGAACGCGAATGGACCGACGCCGAAAATACCGGCGAAACTCGCAAAGTCGAACAGTTCATCGCCGCCGATTTCGTCGGCGTCGATACCGACGGCTCTCTCTACGATCGCGCCAAAGCCATCGCCGACACTCGCACCAACTCCCGGGACTACACCTCCAATCGCCTCATCGACGCCAAAGTCCGCATCTACGCCGACGCCGCCGTCGCCCAAGGCAGCTCATCTTGGGAACGTCGCAACGGCTCACCCAAAAAAGGCCGCTACATCTGGACTGACACCTGGATTCGCCGCAATGGCGCCTGGCAACTCGTCGCCGCCGAAGATGTAATCGTTCCCGACGCCGCCAAATAATTCTCTGTAAAATTGCACCATGCCCTCATATCGCCTCGAGAAAATCACTCCGACGCTCGTCGACGCCTTCAAAACTATCCGTCTCCGCGCACTCAACGAAGATCCCACTGCCTTCGGCAGCACTTACGCCCGCGAATCCGCCTTCACCCAAACTGAATGGCTCAACAGAGTTGAAAACTTCAACAGCCCTCGCGGCATCGGCTACCTCGCCACCTCTGATGAATTACATGCCTCTATCCAGAACTTCTGCGGCGTTGCCGGCGGCTTCCTCGATGAACACGACCCCACCAAAGCTCTCCTCGTCGCCATGTGGGTTGCTCCCGAAGCGCGCCGAGGCGGAGTTGGCTCCCTTCTCATTCGGGGCGTCGAATCCTGGGCCGCCGGCCGTGGCGCCCGCATCCTCCGCCTCCGCGTCACCTCCAACAACGCCCCCGCCATCGAGCTCTACCGGCGCAACAATTTCTCCATGACTGGTCTCACCGAGCCCTACCCTAACGATCCCTCCCTCTTCGAATACGAAATGGCCAAATCGCTCCTCCAGCCGCAGAATTAGCTCCCCCAAAAAGCAAAAAGCGCCTGGGCCGGAGCAAAAGCTCCAAACCCAGGCGCTTCAAGTTCGCGGCTCTGCCGCGATGAATTCAGTTCGTGCTGCTTCTAATTGCGATTAATCGCTTCTAATACTTCCCGCTCAGCGGCCGGTGAAACGCGCTTCGCCGCACCTGCGTATGAGCCGTGCGGTAATCCTCGATCTCGTCATTGCTGATAATGAAATGTGTTTTCGGCGGATGATTTTCATGCGCGGCTAATTCAGTGCGCAACCGGATCGAACAAACGTCAGGCGCATCCTGAAAACGCAGTCGCCGGGCATGAAATGTCTCTTGAGCAATTGCCACCGTAAATTCACGAGGCTCTTCGGCGCCCTCGCGTACCGTGAATCGATAACTCCGGGCTTTTAACCCGGATTCGAAGCCCATAAATTGCATCACTAAACTCTTGCTCGTCACGGGCTCTCTCATTCAGTCTCCTCGATTCCTTCTCAGATCGCGAGCCCGCCATAGGCGAGCTCGCTTCCTGGCGTACCGAGCTTTAGAGCGCGGCTACGTTAGCGGCCTGCAGGCCCTTCGGGCCCTTGGTCACTTCGAACTCAACGGCTTGGCCTTCATTCAACGACTTGTATCCGTCCGACTGAATCGCCGAAAAATGCACGAAAACGTCTTCGCCGGATTGCCTCTGGATGAAACCAAAGCCCTTGCTCGCATTGAACCACTTAACTGTTCCTTGTTCTTTCAATTCTGCTTCTCTTTTCTGTTTTAAGCTATTTGGTGCTACTCCCCACGGTCCTCAGTCAAAAAAAGAGGGACTGCAAGTTGTGGAACTCGCAGCCCCTTCGAAAGTCTAAAGGATTTACAAGAGCAACAAACGCAAGGTCATTATCTCATGCTTTGCCCCCTATGTCCATGCAATTCAAAGACCTTCACGTTAAGTGTATAGAAACGAACCTACTTCGCCTTCTCATCGACCTCGAATATCCCGAACGTATTCCCATCCAAATCCAGGAAGTACCCCTGCCAACACGTCCCCGGCACCGCAAATTTGTCCAGCGCCACCACCCCTCCGCCCTTCAATATCTTCTCCGCCATCGCATCGAAATTCTCCACCTCCATCGAGCACACAAACGCATTCGTCCCGCACCGCTCCGGCGGCCTGGCAGCCGGCCTCTTCAGTAGCCCGCCTCGCGACCCGCCCGTCTCGATCAGCCAATACTCGATCGGCAGCCCTTCCGTCTTCGTAAATTTCCACCCAAACACCTTGGAATAAAAATCCACCGCCCGCTTCACATCATCCACTTGAATCTCAAAATAAATATGACTCGCCTTCACCGCCGCCGCATCACGTCCCATGTTCACGCTCCCAGGAATCTCGTCAGCCTTCACCAAGCCGCAACATTCTAACTCGCAACCCCGCAGCTTTGCCCCCTACTCTCAAATTCCCGCACCCGCCCCGCGCGCCCGCACATCCAATCCCTTCATCAAAATAACGCTCACTTCAACGAAAGCGAGATCGCGCTCATGGAATATCGCCTCCTCGGCAACTCCGGCTTAAAAGTCTCCGTACTTTCCTTTGGCACCGGCACCTTCGGCGGCACCAACGAATTCTTCAAAGCCTGGGGCTCCACGCAACTCGAAGAAGCGAAAAATCTCGTCACCCTCTGTCTCGACGCCGGCGTCAACCTTTTCGACACCGCCGACGGCTACTCCGACGGAGCTTCCGAAGAAATCCTCGGCCGGGCCATCGAAGGCCGCCGCCACGAACTCCTCATTTCCACCAAAGCCACCTTTCGCGGTATCGCCGCGCCGAAACTTCCCAATAATCTTGGCTCCTCGCGCCATCACCTCATCGCCGCTTGCGAAGCCTCCCTTCGCCGCCTCCGCACCGACTACATCGACATCTACCACATGCACGCCTTTGACGCCTCCACTCCCATCGAAGAAACTCTCTATACCCTCGACACACTCGTCCGCAGCGGCAAAGTCCGCTACATTGCCTGCTCCAATTTTTCAGGCTGGCACTTGATGAAGTCGCTCGCCATTTCCGAGTGCTACGGCTGGCCCCGATACATCGCCCATCAAGTCTACTATTCGCTCATCGGCCGCGACTACGAATGGGAACTCATGCCTCTCGGCATCGATCAAAAAGTCAGCGCGCTGGTCTGGAGCCCTCTTGGCTGGGGACGCCTCACCGGCAAAATTCGCCGCGGTTCGCCTCGCCCACAAACCTCCCGCCTCAATAGCCAGGTCACTACCGACGCCGGTCCTCAAGTCGACGACGAATATCTTTTCAAAATCGTCGACGCCCTCGACGCCGTCGCCAAGGAAACCGGAAAATCTGTCCCGCAAATTTCTCTCGCCTGGCTTCTACGCAAACCCACCGTCGCGTCCGTCATCATCGGCGCCCGCAACGCAGAACAACTCAAACAAAATCTTGCCGCCGACTTCCGCCTCACCGACGCCCAAATCCAATCCCTCGACGACGCTTCCTCCCTCCCGACTCCCTACCCCTACTGGCACCAGCGCGTCTCCTTCGCCGAACGCAACCCCCTCCCACCTCCCTTTACGCCGTAATATCTCTCCACCACCGATTCATCCACCTGCCATCCCGAATCCGCCTCTCGTGCGCCGTGCCGGCGCGCAAGAGCGCGTGAGGGATCTTCTTCCTGAAAAATCCGCCGGGCATTCACATCGCTTTTGACTTTGCCTTAGAAGTTTCTCCGGGTGCCCAATGCCGGTTTTGCGGGTGGGTTGCTGTTTTCTCAATCCTTACGCTCGCCCTTGATTCTTCTTCCTCCGCCCTTCTTCCCGGCATCACACGATCTGCAAAGCACCTCGCATGTTCAAACGCGCCACAGCCACGCTTGTTGGCCTTTTCGCAATCCTCGCGGGTCTCATCGCCCTATTGAACTTCGTCGAATTTTTCTTCGACACACTTCGGGATCCTCATAACAATCCTCCAATAATCGGCATCCCAATCGATTTCGTAATTTTGTGCATGGGTTGCGGCGCCGTCGCTCTCGGAGTCAAATTTGCACTTTACGGCTGGAACGATCCTGGGGGCTGGCGCACAAGTTGGATTCGTCCCATTCTGCTCGGCCTTGGCCTCTTCTTCCCCGGCCTCGTTTTTTCTATTCCCCTTGCCTTCTTTATCGCCTCCCGCTCCCCATCCGGCGAGGACACCGAGGGTTTCTCTATCGCGCTATGGATCGGCCTCGCGACGGCTGTCATCGGCTGTGCGACCTTGCTCACCAGGCACCACCTCTCCAAGCGCAGCCGAACGCCAGACGCTTAGCTAGACGAGCGACAGTTCCGCAAACTCTTTTGATCTCTGGTTTGGCTTAGTCTTCAGGAAGGAAACAACTGCAAATCAAAAACGAAAACCGTGCGTTAGCGCTTTCGCCACCATCAAGAGTCCAAGCACAATATTCGCTATGCCCGCCCACACATACTTCGCGCCGCGCCCTCGGTTCTGAATAATCCACATTCCACCGATGATCGTAAACGCTATCCCGAAAAGTATCCCTTCGCTTCCCACGCGCGCATCCTACTCCACCTGACTCCGCTCATCAACTAACTCAGTAAATATCCATCTAGATAAAAACAGCAACCAAGCCCTATCTACGCCTTCTCTTCCGTCGTCGGATCGATCATCCCGCTCACTTCCGTGATCTTGCTCGCCGGAAAACCGCTCAGCTCCGCGTGGCGCCGGATAATCGCCTCGTCCTTCGCCAAATACATGCAATACGTCCGGTTCGCCGTCACATACGAATGCACCCACTGAATTTCCGGCCCCAAACGCTGCAGAGCTTCATTTGACTTCGCCGCCGCCGCGCTCAATTGCTCCTTGGTCCGCGACCCAACCTCCGGAATTTCCCTCTCAATAATGAATTTCCTCATCTTCCTTCTCCCTTTTGGCCTTCCCGGCCCCAATCAGTCACTCAATTTCCATTCTGAAGCGTACCCTCGCTCCATCCTCATCGCTAGATGGCATAAATGCCATTCTAGATAGGTACTTGCGCCATGTGGCATGTTCAGCTAGCATCATAAGCGATCGTGCCACTCGAATTGTCACAGCTACGTCACGGCCCAGTCACATCAACGTCACTGAAGCAGAAAGCTTCAAGTAGAAGGTTTTACGTAGCAGCTGTAGGTAGAAGGGTCGCATGCCCCTCGCAAAAACCGCCCCCAAGCTAATCGACGTCACCATCCTCTTTCTCGATGGCACCTTCTCCTCCACCGCCATCGGCCCCATGGAAGTCTTTCGCAACGCCGGCACCCTCTTCAATATTTGCACCGGCCAACGCCCCGCCCCTCGCTTCCGCGTCACCACCGCTTCCATCAATGGTCGCGCCGTCCGCTGCGACGGCCCCGTCTCCATTCATCCTTCCGCCGGTATCAAAAACATCCGCAAGACCGACCTGGTCTTCATTCCTTCCACCGGCCTTAGCCTTCACGACGTCGCCGTTCGCAACGCTCCCGTCATTCCCTGGCTCCGCCGCTGGCGTAAAAACGGCGCGGCCATCGCCGCTGTCTGTTCCGGCGTCAGTCTTCTCGCCGCCACTGGCCTTCTCGACGGCAAACGCGCGACCACGCACTGGGGCATCGCCGATGAATTCAAACGCAAATATCCAAAAGTCCGCTGGATGCCCGAGCTGATGGTCACTGAAGATCGCGGCTTTTACTGCGGTGGCGGCGTCAACGCCGCTTTCGACCTGAGCCTCTATCTCGTCGAACACTTCGCCGGCCACGATCTCGCCATGCAGACCGCCAAGTCACTGCTCATCGAAACGCCCCGCGCCTGGCAAGCCGGCTTCGCCATCGTGCCGCTAAAAACCGATCACTCCGACGAAGCCATTTCCACCGCGCAGGAATGGCTCCATCAAAATTTCCATCGCACTTTCCCGCTCGACGCGCCCGCCCAGCGCGCCGGCATGTCTCTTCGCAATTTCATTCGCCGCTTCAAAGAAGCTACCGGCGATACGCCTCTCACCTACCTCCAGAAGCTCCGCGTCGCCGCCGCCAAACGCCTCCTCGAAAATGATCACCGCACCATGCAGGAAATCTCCGACGCCGTCGGCTACACTGACGTCGCCTTCTTCCGCCAGCTTTTCAATCGCCACACCGGCGCCTCTCCCTCCGCCTACCGCTCCCGCTTCGGCCGCTAGCCACACTCCGCGCCTTGCTTATGCCTTTTTCTTCCTCTCCCTCCACGGACTCATCACCAAATACCTCGGCACCGCAGTCGCATTCGCCTTATCCATCGCCAACAATCTCCTCCTCACCAACCATCCCACCGCGCTCTGCGCCGAACTCTTCGACACTCCCACATTCTCCGCCAGCTCCCCATAGCTGATCTGCACCGCCCCCTTCCGCCGCTTTTGCTCCATCCCCAGCCACAAATACACCAGAAAACTCACCGGTCTCCGGTCATGCCCCACCAAATCCCGCATCAACACATCCGTCACATACCAATCCATCTCCCTCACCTCGAGTCCAAGCGATCGTGCTATACCAACAGTTAATATAGCTATTAGTAGCTGATTGCAATCCTAAAATTCTTCGCGCTATCCTGTCCTCGCGCTCACACAACTACAGCAACACTCCGAAAAGAGAGTCGCTCAAAGGGGCACCTAACAATGATTCGTGGAATTAAATTCATCGGCATCCCAGTCCGCAATCAAGACGCCGCCCTAAAGTTCTACACCGAAAAACTCGGCTTCAAGGTCGCTACCGACCAGGAATTTGGCCCTGGTCAACGCTGGATTGAGCTCCTCATCCCCGGCGCCGAAACCCGCATCGCTCTCTTCACCCCTCCGGGCCACGAAAAGCGCATCGGCGAATTCCAATCCATCTCGTTCTGGTGCGATGACGTCGTGGCCACTCACGCCGCCCTCAAATCCAAGGGCGTTCAGTTCGAAGCCGAGCCCAAAAAGGAATCCTGGGGCACTTCCGCCACCTTCAAAGATCCCGACTCGAACACATTCGTCCTCAGCAGCCGCTAACCATCCGCCGCTGACTGACTGTTTCCGTTTTGCTGTGGTCTTGTCTTAAAAGCGCCCGCGGGTAGCGCTCGTGCTTATACCGGCAGAATTTCGCCGCCCCTACACTCCTCGAAACACCATGCACGTAATATCGTCTGACTGCCGCGTCCCGCCCACAAACCCATCCACCGCTTCCATCAAGAATTGCAAACTTTTCTCTGCGCTCATCGCCGGCAAAGCGCGAATCACATTCGCCCACCGCTCGTTGCCGAACTCCTCGCCCCGCTCGTTAAAAGCCTCCACCACACCATCGGTGTAAAAAATCAACGCGTCGCCTGGCTGCACTTCCACCGACGCCGTCTCGTACTCAAATGGAAATCGAATTCCCAGCGGCAATCCGCCCGTCTCCAATTTCTCAAGCGCACCGCTCGCGCGCCGCAGAATCGGCTCATTATGCCCGGCGTTCACATAACTAAGCCGCCGCGCTTGCGGATCGTATTCGCAGATCACCGCGGTAGTGAAACGTAACCCATCCAGGCTGTGCGCACACGCGTATCGATTCAATCGCACCACCAGCTCACCCAGCGTCACTCCTTCTCCCGCGATCGTTCGCAAACTCGCTTGCAGCGTCGCCATCAGCAACGCCGCCGGCACGCTCTTCCCTACCACGTCCGCGATCACCAGTACCAGTTTCGACCCGGCGCCCACATCTCCTGCCGGGAAAAACGCGTCGTAGTAATCCCCCGCTACCGAATTTTGCGGCCGCGTCGCAAACGCAATATCGGCTCCCGCTACCGCCGGTGGATGCGCGGGTACCAGCCAACTCTGGATCTCGCGCGCGATCTCCAAGTCGCGCTTCATGATCACTTTGTCCGCCAGCTCGAACGACAGCAGCAGCAACAGCGCAATTACAACTACGAATTCAGAGCCTTTGCTTGCCTCGGCCAGCACCAGCCACACGATCGCAATTAACAGCAGCACCCGCCGCGCCGGCGCAAGTTTCAGTATCAACGCCCAGAAAAATTCTTTCGCTGTATGAAACGGCCGCAGCCATCGCGGCACTTTCTGCAATTCCTCCCAGCCCACGTCCTTCCCGTAAAATCCGTAACTCGCCCTGGCATCCGCCGTGAATTGCTTCCACAGGTCGCTGACCTGGCGCCCTTCACTGACCCTGTACCAGAAATCCCTGATTCGCTGCCGAAAACGCCGAAGCCTGCCAATTTTTTGGCGCCGGGTCGCCTCACCGGATTGTGCCGTAGAATTACTCTGCGCCGTTGAATTCACGTCGCAAAGTATAGGTCACTTCCCTGTAGACTTTCGACCCAGCTTCGCTAGCCCTTCCCATGCCGGCTAGCTACAATTCATCCGCATGTATCCGCGCATCTGTATCATCACTGCATCCATCTCCCTCCCAGCCATCGCGTCCCTCTTTATCCAATCTGTAATCCTTCAGCCCACCGCACCGACTCCCTCCGCCCTCCGCTGGGAATTTGCCAACCTCGCCGCCAGCGTCGCCCTCCTGGCCGCCGCTCTCGCCGGCGCAGCTCTCTTCTTCTTCCGTCGTCGCGCCCGCGACTTCACTCTTATCTACTTCTCCATCTTCTGTACCCTTTACGCCGTCCGGCTCCTCGCCACCCGCTCCACCTTCCGCGACCTCTTCACCTTCCAAGGAAAAATCTGGACCTACCTCATCTGGGACATCACCGCCATCATCATTCTTCCCGTCGGCCTCTTTCTCTATCAGGTCCTCAGCCCCAGACTCAAAAAGCGTCTCCTCTGGCTCATCTTTGCCCAAGCCGCCTTCGGCATTTTTGGCATTGTCGGCGCCGCTTACGGCCTCCCTCTCTACGACCTCAACATCGCCAACAACTATATGGTCCTCGGCAGCTTCCTGGCTCTCGGCATCGGGCTCATCTTCGTCGCGCGCGAACCCGGCCCCCATATAATCACTCGCGAAATCCTCGTCTTCAGCGTCACCTTCCTCATCTGGGCGCTCTTCGTCTTCCACGCCAACCTCATCGGCCTCCGCGTTATCCGCGGCACCAATATGGAATTCATCGGCTTCTTCATCTTCGTTGCCGGCCTCGCTTACATCGCCGCCTACCGCACCTTCGCCAACGAGCAACGCCTCGCCGCCATCGATAGCGAACTGGAAGTCGCTCGCCGCATCCAATCCTCAACTCTCCCCCAATCCGCTCCCGCTCTTCCCGGACTCGAAATCGCCGCGCGCTACGTCCCCATGTCCGCCGTCGCCGGCGACTTCTACGATTTCCTCCTCGTCGACGATCGCCATCTCGGCATCCTCGTCGCCGACGTCACCGGTCACGGCGTTCCCGCCGCTCTCATCGCCACCATGCTCAAAATCGCTTTTGCCGGCCAGTCGCCCCACGCCTGCGATCCAGCCCGTGTCCTCACCGAGCTCAATCGCTCCCTCTGCGGCAAATTCGAAGAGCACTTCGTCACCGCCGCCTATCTCTTCGTCGACCTCGACAAAAATCTCCTCCGCTACTCCGCCGCTGCCCATCCGCCGCTCTTGCTCCTCTCCCACGTCGCCGATCACGCCCGCGAAATCGAAGAGAACGGCCTCATGCTCGGCATGTTTCCCGACGCTACTTACACTTCCATCGAAATTCGCTTTTCTCCTGGCGATCGCGTCCTCCTCTATACCGACGGCCTTTTCGAAGCCCACAATTCCAAAAACGAGGAATTCGGCCGCGCCCGCTGCAAAGAATTCCTCGAATCCTCCCGCTCCCTCCCGGCCTCCACCTTCATCGATGACCTCCTCTCTCGCGTCTCCTCCTTCTCCCCTCCCTCCACCCAACACGACGACATCACCCTCCTCCTCCTCGACTTCCTCCCCGGATGAAGATTTGGGTGCCCCATGGGCGTTTGCGCGCCCCACGGCGCGCTGGTGAATGGAACCCGTGGGGATTTACACCCAAACTTCGGGGTCTTCAGCTGCGTGGAATGCATTTCCTTTTTGCTTTGGAAGTTTGTGTGGTTCTTTACCCACCAGTTTGCGGGCGGGCGATTCTCTTCAACTTGCCTTTGACTTCCAATCCCCAAATCTTTTCACTATCTTCATCTCATCAACATGCGTCCCGTTCCCTTCACCAACTCGACCTACGAAATAATCTTCTTCAGCGCTTACGGTCTCTGGGTCTTTGGTGAATTCACCGGCGCGCGCTTCAAATCCGCCGCCACCGCCAGCCGCCGCGACCGCGGCTCCTACACAATCCTCAAAGCCCTGCTTTGGGTTTCCATCACCGCCGACTTTGTCCTCGCCTTCCAATTCCCCCGCGCATCCATCGCCACTCATCGCGTTGCCGTATTTTTCGTCGGCATCGCTCTCATGATCCTCGGCATGATCTTCCGTGTTTACGCCATGCACACTCTCGGCCGCTTCTTCACCTATCACGTCGCCATACAACCCGGACAAACCGTAGTCCAGTCCGGCCCGTATCGCTTCGTTCGCCATCCTTCTTACACCGGCGGCCTGGTCACTCTCTTCGGCCTCACCCTCGCTCTTGGCAACTGGGCCGGCATTGCCGTAGTGATGATCTGCATGCTCATCGCTTACAGCTACCGCATCCACGTAGAAGAAGCCGCCCTCATCACCGCCCTTGGTGACCCCTACCGCCAATACATGCGCCACACCACTCGCCTTATCCCCTTCCTTTTCTAGCAACGCTACAAATCCCCATTTCTAGCCCTCCACCCAATCCCGTAGTAGACTCCCGCCCATCTAGACCATGTATCTACCTATCTGCCTGGCTCTGCTTCTCGACACCGGCCTCCCTCTCATCACCCTCAACCTCTTCGCCATAATTCTTCTTCTCATCCCGGTCATCATCGTCGAAGCCCTGCTCTACAAAAAATGGCTCAAGCTCGCCACTGGGCTCGCCTTCAAATCCAGTGCCCTCTCCAACATCATTTCGACCATCGCGGGTTACGCCATTGTCATAGCCATCGGCTTCCTGATTGGCTTCGGCGTCTCCGGCTTCCGAACGAGCCCCATCGCAAACCTAATGTTTTGGCTCAACGGTTCCACCTGGATGCAAGTCGCCAACGCTCATTTCCTCATCCCCGTCGTTTGCTTCCTCACTTTTCTTCCGTTTTTCATCATCTCCTACCTCATCGAATATCTCATCGTCCGCGCCGCGCTGCGCCGCTCGCTACCTACTGCCTCCGGGATCACCACCCACCGCCTCCGGCGCGCCGTCCGCAACGCCAACCTCGCCACCTACCTCGCCATGTTCATCATCGTCTCGGTTTACCTCACCCTCCTCGCCTCCTCAGCCCGTCCCCTCCGCTAATCCCGCACCCTCCCCCACACTCCCTCGTCCCACCCCCACCCTCCCACGTTACAATCACGCCAACTCCCCGTTCCGTTTATAAACAGGTGCATCCTGCGCCTGCGCCCCGCGCGCTCGCGCCTGAAGCGAACATGCTCCCTCTCGTCAAGACGCCCCAACCTCGCTTCGACCCCGATCCTCCCGAATCTCATGTCCTGCACGCCCTCCAATCCTTATCCAGGCTCAGAGGGATCGGCCTATTCCTACTTGGTTTGGCTATCTATTATTTCCACGGCCCCATCAACCTTGGCGGCTACGAGCGTTACATCGGCCTCGCCATCACGGCCATCGGCGCCATGATGTCCCAAGTCTCGCAAAGCATCGATCACGACCTCAGCGATAAGCTCCTCGACCAGGATCTACTGCTCGACCGTCCGCTATCTCCTTCAGACCCTACTCTCTTCGACGATGGCCTGCCCGCGCAACGTTCCGACGGCCCCGAACCGATCCCCGTCTTCGGCAACCCCCACAATGGCGCCTGCGAACATTGCCAGCAGACTTTCGACTACTGGCTCCTCCAATGCCAACGTACCAAGTCGGCCTACGTCTACTGTGACTCCTGCGGCACCACCGCCATCCTTTCCCTCACCGATCCGCGCATGCCCCACCTCCCCAACTCCCAAGCCCCGGAAGAGATTTGCGCCGCCCTCGAGCCCTATCTTCTTCGCTGTTATTGCGGTGGCCAATTCAAACGCGGCTCCTTCCCCCGCTGTCCTTTCTGCAACGGAACAATTTCTGCCGACTGGGCCGCTACCTACATCGAGCCCAACGCCTTCGGAACCCGCGAGGGCTGGCACTGGCAACGCAACTGGGCCGGCCCCTACGGCTTTGTGATTGAAAGCAAGCTAGTTAACAACAACTTCGGTGACGCTGCAGATGGGCAGGGTGGCTCCTGAGACGCACTTCGTTAACTGGTTCAGCTTTTTCTTACGGTAGGTTTGCGGCAGGCAGGTAACGCCCGATTTTACGGATATAATCTCAGTAATCACGGCGGCTAATTATCACTTGCTAATCAGAGTGGCTTCCGCTTCCTAACCTTATGACTAATCCTCCTAGCCCCTCCATGAACTCCGCACAGACCCCAGCGCCCATTCGTCCTAAGCAAAACGCCTTTCTGCGCTATCTCAAAACTCGCGCCTGGAAAGATCTGCTCTTCCTCTCTATGCTTTTCGGAGGTGGCTACTACGTTCGGCATCACTACTTCATCACCAACCACGACAAGTGGCTCGTTCGCCCTCATGTCGACGTCGCCTACACGGATCCCAAATCCTTGCCGCGTGGCCGGAGCGGTATGTTCCCTTGCTTTTTCTTTTCGCAAGACAAAGGCGCTAGCGAACCTCTCACCATCGACGATTGCGCCACCCTCCTGCCGGATGGCAAGCAGTGGAACTCCGTCGAAGTCAATCCCGTAGGTGACGTCTTTCCACTAACGACCGATCTATTCGTCCCCGACGTAATTCCTCTCGCCTTTACTCGAACCTATGTTCCTATTGGTGAATGGGAAAGGAAGTTTCTCGTCTACCTTCCCAACGTCTACACCCCTCAGCTTACGGGCTCGCGTTACCCATTCACTTACCAGGATTTTGACCTTCCCGATGGAATGCGCGCCCACTATCAGCGAATTTCCCCTGGCAGTGACTATTGGGACGCCCTCTTTCAAGCGCGGTATCCTTCTCCCCTTCTCAACGGCTCTCGTACCGCCTGGAACGGCTGGGGCTGGGACATCGTCCTCACGAACGGGCTCACCCTCCTTTCGCCAGCGGCATACAACGCCACTCGACCACAGCAAGCCTCGGTTGTTGCCATTTTTGACTCCCAAGGCCGCGAGGCACGGCTCCGGCGGGAGCTCAACGGCGACCTCACCGACATTACTTCTCCGAGCGGCCAGACCATTCACCTCAATTACGAGGGCGGTAAAATCGTCTCCGGCCAGAGCAGCACGGGGCGCTCTGTTTCTTACGCCTATAATCCCTACCACGCCCTCTCGGCCGTCACTTACTCTGGCGGCGCGGTGATCCACTACTCCTACGATTCCAGCCTTCGCCTTCACACCATCGAGAGCACGCCCGGGACAACGACCAAAATTGATTACGATTCCAAGGGGAGAGCTGCGCAGGTCTCTACGTCGTCCCAGAGTTATCGCCTCGAATACCATAGTGAGCACGCGCCAGACGACCCTGGCTACCTGATGTTTCGAGAACAAGGAAAGCCCGCCGTCAAGGTGAGCCTCCAACATCACGACGCCGGCATCTGGTGGGACGTAACACCTCTTTCCGGCAACGCCCACCACTGATCGCGTTGTCTCGAGGGACCAGCACTAGCAAATGCACCTATCTACATAACATTAAGCCACTTACGCCGCAACTAAAGCTGCCACCGCGGTCGCCCGAACCCGTCAGCCGCTCCGACGCCTCTGTCGACGCGTCTGATCCGTAAAAACACCTGTTTCGAGTGCGTAGCCTTTCCTACACATGTCGCAGTTCGGTACACACCCCTTCCCTCTTGAAAACAAACGCCTTTTCTGCTACTATGTTTTTGCGTTTGTTGCTCTTGTGTTTCCTTTACGTAAGTTTTGAGGCTGCACGGCAACCCGCCGTTCAGCCTTTTTTGTTTTACGGCTAGAGGCGAACCAGAAGCACAAATAGCTCCATCTAAGAGGTATTACCGAAGTGAGAGAACAAGGAACTGTGAAGTGGTTCAATGCCAGCAAAGGCTACGGATTCATTCAGCGCCAGTCCGGCGAGGATGTTTTCGTGCACTTCTCGGCTATTCAAGCAGAAGGCTATAAGAGCCTGAACGAAGGCCAAGCCGTCGAGTTTGAAGTCAAGAAGGGACCGAAGGGTCTGCAGGCTGAGAACGTCGTGAGCCTCTAGTCTTTCCGGCGGGGCGGCGCACGCTGCCCCGCCGTTTCGCACAGCAAACGCAAAAGCATTATTCAGGATAGGCCATCATAGAAGTCATCTTCATGCAGATTCTTTAAGGCTCGCACCAACGCCCAGCTCCAAGCGGCCGTGATCTACCTCGGCGAGGGCCGCAGCACCAGCTAGACATAAGTTCGGGCCGCCGGTATATCGGCGGGCCCTTCACCGGCCGGCGGAAACCCCGCCCACCGGCGATGCGCACGCACTACCCAAATGCGCAGTTTTGGGAAATCAGTCGCCTAGGAGGCACTTGTGAACGTCCTCGGAGAAGGCCAGGCAGTTAAGCACGATCAATACGGACTAGGTGTTGTCACCGAATCTAATTCCGAGCGCACCACTATCGATTTCGACGACCACGGTAGCAAAAAGTTCGTTACCAGCATCTGGTCCGCAGAGCTCATCGGTGAAGCACCCGAAAAGCCGACCAAGCCACGTCGCGGAGGCCGCCGCAAGAAGGCCGCCGCTGCCGCTGCTGCAGCAGTTGCAGCCGCCGCCGCTGGCAAGTAGTTTTCTTCAGCCGCTCAGCACTCAACCCGGGGTCATGGCTCACGCCATGACCCCTTTTCTTTTCGATTGGTTTCAGCCTTGATTTTGGCGCTGGTGCGGGTGTTTCTGTTGGTTTAGAAGTTTCCGCGGGTGCCCCATCCGCCGGAGTTGCGGGTGGGATGCTACGCCGTTGTTACTTGAGAGATTTGGCGGGTGTCCCGTCCTTGCGTTCTTCGCAAGGGTGGGACGTTTCCGCTCCAGAAAATGCCTATAAGCCCATGCCTAGAAAACTTCGCGCTGAAAAAAGCTCCGGCAACGTCTTCGCCGATCTCGCCCTGCCCAATCCCGAAGACCGTCTTGCTAAAGCCAGCTTGGCCTTCCGAATCGCCCAGGCCATTCGCTCCCGCCAGCTCACTGCCGCGCCGCCCAACTCCTCGAAATCGATCAACCCAAAGTCTCGCGTCTTCTCCGCGGCCAACTCGCAGACTTCTCCACCGACCGCCTCATGCGCTTTCTGACCCTCCTTGGCCACGACGTCGAAATCGTGGTCAACCGCACCCCGCGCTCCGTTCACCACGGACGTCTCCGCGTCCGCGCCTCCGCTTAAGTCGGGAGACACTGCACCGCCACTCCAGCCCACCCGGCAACTCATCCGCTGCAAACTCCAAATGAAGCACCCGCCTTGGTCTTGACGCCTCGCATTGCGAAGAGGCATGCACCGCTAGCGGCCTCATAAGCAGCGCGCCGCCCTCACCCACGCAACACGTCACCGCTGACTCCTTGTTCATCTGCCCAATTTCTGCAGCGGATAACCGCCAGCGCGAATGTGATCCAGGCATCACCCGCAGGGGCCCATTGTCAGCGCGACTCTCATCCAAATGTAGCCGGATCGCCACCACTCGACTCATCACCTCTGCCGGTGGCTGCACATGTACCACGCCTTCTTTCATCGTCCACGCGTGAAACCCATCGACATCCTTCCGCTCGCGTACTCCGATCGTCACATCCTGGTGCCAAGCCACCTTCCAGTTTGCGCTTTCGGTCTTGTTAAAAAATGTCCCGCTCACCGCAAAACATTCGGGCCCCAGCACAGCCTCCGCCAATTCCCTCACTTGCTTCGAGCGTGCCAATTCCTTAACACTCGCAACTTCCAGCGAATTCCTGCGCGACTCCTCGTGCTCGCCAAATTCCCTCTGCAGCGCACGCAGGACTCCTGCGTCCAGACACTCTCCCACAATCACAAATCCCGCCTCGTCAATTTCCCACCGCAAAGCGCTCAAATTGCTCACGCCCGCCCTAGGCCGTCAGCACCACCGGCGCTCCTCTCGTAATCATCACCGTCTGCTCATAATGTGCCGTCGCCGACCCATCCTTCGTCTTCACTGTCCAGCCATCCGCCCCCATCACCGCGCGTCCCGACCCCGCCGCGATAATCGGCTCGACCGTAATCACCATTCCCTCACGTCAAAATTTCCCGCGCCGCCGGATCCGCAAAATTCGGCACGCTCGGCTCCTCGTGAATCGTCCGCCCAATTCCGTGCCCGCCCAGCTCGCGAATCACTGAAAATCCCGCCCCGCGAACTTCCCTCTCAATTACGCGCCCCACTTCCACTACTCGCGCCCCGGCTCGCGCCACGCCCATCGCCGCCCCAAACGCACTCTCTGCACACTCCATCAGCCTCCGCCGTTCCTCGCTCACCCGCCCCACGGCCACCGTCACTGCGGCGTCCGCCATAAATCCATTTTTCTCCACCGTTACGTCTAACTTCACCAAATCGCCCTCGCACAAGCGCCGCGCCCCCGGCACGCCATGCACCGCCTCGTCGTTTAAGCTGATGCAATTCGCGCCCGGGAATCCATACACCATCCCCGGCGCCGACCGCGCGCCATTCTCGCGCATCACCCGTGCACCCACCTCGTCTAGCTCCGCCGTCGTCACGCCTCCGCGCACCTCGCGCTGCATCGCTTCAATCACCCGCCGCACCACCGCTCCCGCAGCCTTCATCCCCTCCAACTCTTCCGGCGTCTCTATCGACATAAATCCTCCTCCTCATCCGGGCCTTATGGCCCTCATCTTACCAACTACCGCCAATAAAAAAGGGGCCAGCTCTCGCCGGCCCCTCACCTCGCTCCAACTTACATCCCAAAACGACAAAAGGCCGGCTCGCGCCGGCCTTTTGTCGAAATCTCAAACTTTCTTACAATTTGTGCTTAGAACCTGTACACCAACGCCAACTGCAACTGCCTCTCAGCATTGGCCGTTGAGTTCAAGTTTCCGAAATCCCCCGGGCTCAAAATATCCGTGCTCGGTGGATTGAAGTCCGGATGGTTGAACACGTTGAACGCCTCGGCGCGGAATTGCAAAACATGCGTTTCCTTCCAAGGCATTGTGAAGTCCTTTAGCAGCGCCAGGTCCGTATTCCAGTATCCTGGTCCACGAGCCACATTGCGATTGCCGGTGCCGCCCCCGAACGGAAACGCGAACGCTCCGAGTGCATTCGTCGGATTCGCGAAATATTGCAGCGTATCCTGCCCGCCCGTCGAAACGCCGTGTATTCCACCCTTGATGTCGCTCTGCGTACCAACAAAGACTGCTGGTGCGGTCTGCGTGAAATCAATCGGGAAAGTTCCGGTGTCGATCTTGATCGGATAACCCGTATGCGCGATCACGATGCCGGACACCTTCCAACCTCCGATAATTTCATCCACCGGCCGCGGCAAATCGTGCCCAATCCACTGCCCGCGCCCGATCGGCAAACCGTATTCAAAGTTCGCTGCAAAGGTGTGCCGCGCGTCGAAGTTCGAATCGCCTCGGCAAACCCGCAGATTCCGCAAATCGCAAACTTCTGCCGCGTTGAACGACACCAACTCATTCTGAATATCCGAGTCGTTATCGATCGAATGCGCGAACGCGTAGTCAAACTCCATCGCCAGGTTATGCGACAAGCGGTGGTTCACCTTCAGCAACAAAGCGTTGTAGTTCGACGAAGCGAAGTTGCCGATGAATCCCGCCGCGCCATCCTGCGCCAGCAGTCCGGAGTTCAACGGCAGTAATCCTTGTTCCGGATTGCCCGTGAA
Source organism: uncultured Acidobacteriota bacterium (assembly GCA_963757885.1). Classification (GTDB taxonomy): domain Bacteria; phylum Acidobacteriota; class Terriglobia; order Acidiferrales; family UBA7541; genus Palsa-147. The sequence continues at coordinate 332,204 of CAVWSS010000005.1, forward strand.
GAAGAACACGCCGTCGTCGGCGATGTCGAGCAGGGTTGACGAAACGTCTCCGTTCGCCCACACGCTCGACGCCAGCGCTCCACCTAGGTTCGTGCAGTTTAAAGCCACCCCGAAAAATACCGAAGAAACTCCGGGGCAGGTCTCGCCGAATTGTGCCGCCGCCTTGCTCATCTGGTTTTCAAACCAGGGTTGCGCCGTCAAGTTACCCGGCTGCACTCCGGATTGAAGCTGCTTCTGCACATTGGCGAACGCCGCGTACAAAAACTGTCCGGACGCTGCGTCCTTGAAATTGAGAGTCTGCGCCGGATCGCCCAACGCAGTAAGTTTCCGTCCCAGTTTGCCAAGATACGTCACGTCCACAAACCAGTTGCCTGGCAACTCGCGCTGCAAGCTCAGGTTAAAACTCATTTCGTACGGCGTCTTGTAGTGCGGATCAAAGTTAAACAGCACGCTGTTGGTCGGGCCGAATCCTCCATCGTTGAACCCGATCGGTATTCCGTTGCCATCCACGTTCGGCGCAAACGTCGGCCGCGGTATCTTGCCCGGAGCCGGTGGCGCCGGCAACGTGCTAAATCCGGTGAATCGCGGATCGGTCGCCAGATTGCCGAACTGATTGCTGAACGAATTGCTGAATAGGAAGCTCAACTCGTCCAATTCAAAGCCTTCTCCAACCAGGTTCACGTCGTAGTTGATTCCGAAGCCCGCCCGGATACTGCTCTTACGATCGCCGAGCAACGCTCCCCAGAATCCATCCTTCTTCGAAGGTGAGTACGCCATTCCCAGCCGCGGTGCAAAGTTCGTGTACGACGGCTTGTAGTATCCAGGTGCATTATTCGCCGAGCCGCCCAAACTGTAGGAAATGATCGGCGCCGCATTCGGTCCCTCGATTCCTGCGGCAGCGTTGGCCTGTCTCGCGTTGAAAATCTCTGGTACGGTTCGGTTCTCCACTGCTTCGAATCCGTTCACTTCGGTTAGAGGCTCGTGGAATTGCCACCGCAATCCGTACGTTATGGTGAAGTCGGAACGCACATTCCACGTGTCCTGCGCATACACTTCATACTCAGTGGAGTGATAGTCCCGGACAGGTAGACTTCCCTGCGCCAGCGGATCCCCGGCCTTGTTATAGTTGTACGAGGCGCTCACCGAAGAAAATCGCCCGAGAGCCAGCGGAAAAAGCGTGTCCCAGTCGGTGGCCGCGACACTGGCAGTATTAATGTCCGAAGGGCGCTGGACCGAGGTGAGTTGCTGCAGCCCGCCTCCCAAGCCGACGTTATAGCTGTTGAAATCGGTCAGGTTCCCCGATTTGAAAATCGTCGGCTTGATAATTCCGCCAAACTGCATGGTGTGCTTCCCGCGGGTCCATGTGAAGTTGTCGCGGATCTGATAAACCGGCACGATCGGCAATTGTTCATTGAACGATGGGCCTCCCGGCACCGCGCCAGACGGGCTGCCGTCGTCGTACGGCCCGGTCAAAATGTCGCCGTTAAAGAAGAAGTCCAGCAGGTTCGGGAAGTTTGGTTTGGTGGTCAGCGGGAAGACCAAAACTTGAATCGTCTCGCCGAACGACGCTACGTTGATCATGCTCTGTGAAATCGTCCACGTATCGCCCACCACCCACGATCGCGAATGGTCGATGATCGACGCCTCGGGAGCCGGATCGCCAGGGAAAACTTGGATGACGTGGTTCACGTTGTCATCGTCGACGCTTCGATCCCACGTGCCGCGCGCAAACACACGATGGCTCGCGCCAATCTGATAATCGATCTTGCCTAGAAACGTGTTGTCGCCATTGTGCACGGGAGCCACAAATTGAAAGCCCGCCGTGTTGACCAGGTCTCCGACCGAGAAGTTATTCGGCAGCGGATACGGTCGGCTCTTAAGGAAGCTCAGCAGCGCCTGGTCCGCGCCTACGTGCTGGGGATCCAACGCAGCCAGCGAATTCGCTCCCGTTAACGGAGTTGTGCTGATGCATCGCGCCGTCGACACGATGTTTGAACTAGCTCCGCAGCCGGGATTGCTGTTGATATAGTTGAGCTGGCCATTGCGCAGCGCCGCCAGGGGCACCACATCATTGATTTCCTGGCTCTGATCCGCGCGCAACCCGTTGTAAGTAAAAAAGAAGAACAGCTTATTCTTGATAATCGGTCCGCCGAAGTCGCCTCCAAACTGGTTGCGGATCAATTTGGGTCGTGAAATATCATTCAAGTTGTTGAAGAAGTTGTTCGCCGCCAGGGCCGACACGCGGTTGAAGTCGTAAGCTTGCCCGTGAAAGTTATTCGTTCCGCTCTTCGTCACCAGCTCGACCTGCGCGCCGGCGCTGTGTCCATAGGAAGCGTCATCGCCGCCCACCGTGGTCTTCAGTTCCTGAATGGAATCAAGAGGTGTGTTAATGACCGTGACGAACGCTTGTCCGATCCGGTTGTCATTGATATCCAAGCCGTCCAGCGTGATATTCGCCTGATCGCCACGGGTTCCCGTAACCGAGCCTGCCTGCGAATCGTTGCTGCCGTTGATATTCGCTTGCACGCCAGGGGCTAATTGAAGCAGTGCAGCGGCGTTGGCCACAAAGAGGCTGGGCAGATCCTGTACGCGGGTCCCGTCAATGACCGTGCCGATGCTCGCGTCGGTGGTGTTCAGCGTCGTCTCACCCGAGGTAGTTACTTCGATGGTCGTCGTCGTATCGCCGACCTCGAGCTTTGCGTCTCGGGTCTCCTTGGTGCCGACCGCCAGCCCTACCCCCTGCAATTGAAAATTCTTAAAGCCGTCCTTTTTGAACATCAGCACATAGTTCGGATCGGGCGGCACTTCGTGAAACTCGTATATCCCGTTGTCGTTCGTCTTCGTCGTCGCCGTGAACCCCGTGTTCGCGTCGAACAGCGTCACATCCACGCCCACCACCACGCCGCCCGACGGATCCGTAACCACACCCGTCACGCCCGACGTCGCCTGCCCCCACGCGCGCGTCCCCATCAATGCCACCATCAACGCCGCCAAACACACCACCGCGCGCAACCCGATTCTCAAATTCCTCATTTTTCCCCCGCTTTTTCGTTGCGTAGAATCGCTCCAAACCCTTTGTTTCGGGAGGTCTAGGTCAACCAGAAGCTCCTGCCAGCGGACCAGCAAGACACACCCCGCTTACTAGGACTGCATGTACCATTCCAAGTCTCGTCTTTGAGGAGTCCAGCAAATAGTAGAAGGATATAGACTTACATCGGTTTAGATAATCGCGGTTGTAATTTATTTGTTAAATCGTATACGAAATCAGATTCCTACCATTTCTTGTATACATTTTTAGGTAAATGGCCGCCGAACACCTTCACGACAAAGTCACTTATCCAAAAGCCAACGAGGCAGCTCCAGCCCCCCTTGGATCCATTCAGGGACCCAGCTCTCGCTCTAAGTCAGAGCAATTACTTCACGTCTTCGCGCCACGCCCAATGCTTCCGCCACCTATTTGACGCCCCCCTCTTCGTCCATTAATATCCCGCTCGCCCATGCTCCCCCGCCCCATGCTCCAGCGCCTCAAACCCTTGTGCCCCACGTTCCCGCTCTCTCTCGCTCTCCTCGCCGCCTCACTCCTCCTCGCCTCTCCCTCCCGCGCTCAATCCGTCCCCGTCTGCGCCTCCTCCACCATCACCGACGCCCAAATCGACTCCACCGTCCAAAATCTGATGGACGCCGAGCGCATCCCCGGGCTCTCCATCGGAATTTACTGCGACGGCAAAATTCTCAAAGCCCGCGGCTACGGGCTCGCCAACGTCGAACTCTCCGTCCCCGCCTCCGAAAAGACCATCTATCAAACAGGCTCAGTCGGTAAACAATTCACCGCGACCGCGATCATGATCCTCGTCGAGGAACACAAAATCGCCCTCGACGACCCCATCTCCAAATATCTCGCCACTCCGGCCGCCTGGCACGCCGTCACTATTCGCCATCTCCTCACCCACACCTCCGGCATCGCCGATTACACCGAGAACGCGGACAAGCCCAACGGCCTGATCAATCTCCGCCACGACTACACCGAGGACCAACTCTTCGCCAAGCTCATCCAGCTGCCACTAAAATTCCAGCCCGGCGAAAAATGGAGCTACTCCAACACCAATTACGTCCTCCTCGGCTTCATCATTCATAAAATCACCGGCGAATTTTACGGCGACTTCCTTCAGCAGCGCATCTTCAAGCCCCTGGGCATGGATTCCACCCGCATCATTTCCGAACGCGACATCGTTCCCAACCGTTCCGCGGGCTACGAGATCATCAACGGCCAGCTCAAAAATCAATATTGGGTCTCGCCCTCGCTCAACACCACCGCCGACGGCGCTCTCTACACCAACGTTGTTGACCTCTCCCGTTGGGACGCCGCTCTCTACACCGAAAAAATCGTCAAAAAATCCAGCCTCGATCAAATGTGGACTCCGGCCCGCCTCAACAGCGGCAAACACACCGAATACGGCTTCGGCTGGGAAGTTCCCGCACCGCAAAATGGCCACCACCTCGTCGAACACGATGGCGCCTGGCAAGGCTTCACCATGGCCATCTGCCGCTATCTCGACGACCGCCTAACCATCGTGGTCATGACCAACCTCGACGCCGCCAATTCCAACCCCTCCAAACTCGCCCACTCCCTCGCCTCCCTCTACCTCCATTAACTCCCGATTTTGGCCAAGGGAGATCTGCGGGCGCCCCAATCCTTCGGTCGAAAGAAGAGATGGCCGTGATCCCACTGGCCGCTCTAGTCCACGGACCTGAGATTAGCGCCGAGTTCCTCACGCCTCCGCGGCGCGCTCGCCTGCACTTCCCTCCTGTCCCACTTAATTCTCCCCGTCATCTGCATCACCACAAACAAACTCAAAATCGCTCCGATCGTCACCGCCAGTCCCGTAAATCCCTCGAAGAAAAACGCATACGAAAACAGCACGAGATACACCAACTGCGCCAGCCCCGCATCCACCAGCGCGAATCGACGCATTCACCACCAGCCTCAAATAACTCACCACCAACCCAATCGACACCACCGACGACGCCAAAAACGCCACGTGAATCGACACATGATCCACCAAATAGGCCATCAGCAAGTGAAACGCGAAAAACGCGCACGCCAGAAAAAAGTAATTCATCGGGTGCAAGTCGATTCCCCGCAGCGTCGACAACATAAAAATCACGAAGAAAAAGAAAAATAGCGACACCGGAGCAAAATAGCTGATGCGTCCAGCCAGCGGCCCCGGCTGCAGCTTCTTGGGCAGCACCAGCGCAATGTTGTATCCCGAAACCAGATTCTGATACTTCCACTCCAGCTCCCACCCTGCAGCGTTCGCCTCTCCGCCGTCGGCGACATCCCGTTCTCTGGGAAATCGAATCCCGAAAAATCCGTCCGCATAATCAAATCGAAGTCTCGCGCCTGCGATACCCGCGTCTCATCGTCCTTCCCACTGCTCAGGTTGTAACTCCAGCTCTCCAGTCCCTGCGATCGATAGGCCGCATGCAGCACATGATCCCCCGCCGTCACATTCGGCAATATCGCCGTCGCATTCGTCCCGCCGAAGTTCAACGGCAGCGGCTGCCCATCCACCGAAATCTCCACGTTGTCGTACATCGCCTTCTGCGCAGGAAACGGCAGCGTCACCTGAACCCATCCGCCATCCCGCGCCGGCGGGCTTCGAAACGTATACGTCCCATCAAACTTCACCCCGTACGTGCTGAACCACAACAGCCCTTTCTGTCGATAATCCAAATGCAAATCCGCGCCTACCCGCGTCGACTGGATCGGCGCCCCCATCGAACGCGTCACGTTTTGCACTTTGTTGACGCTCTTCCCGTTCTCTTCCGCCGCAGTTACCTGTTCTTCCTTCCACTGATACGAAACACTCGGCTGCTTCTGTTCCTGCGGCGAGCCCCAGCTCGATGCCACCTTGCTATTCAGCTCCGGACCCAAGTCATTCGTCCGCACAAAAATCGTTGTCCCAAGCACCATCCATGCCACGCTCGCGCAAATAAAAATTCCTACCAGTGCCCCAATCCGCTTCACCATCGCCGTTGAGTCTCCTCGCCTCTCAGATCACGATACTTAAAGTAATTCTCTATGTCAAGTACTTTGTGATATGAAGCATGAGGCTCAGCTTCTGCCTTGGAAGTTTCTGCGGGTGCCCCACCTGCCGCCTTTGCGGGTGGGTCTTGCCTTTGGTCTCGTCTTAGAAGTGTCTGCGGATTTTTCAACTGCGTAGCTCTCCTTCCTCTCCCTGAGTTTCCGTCGTACCATTCCGCGCCACACCCAACTCCCCTCAACTCCATGCCCCAGGTCCTCACTGACTCCTTCCCCTCCCGCACCATCCGCAAAATCCGCCTCCACCTCCTCCCCTTCCTCTTCCTCCTCTACATCACCTCCTACCTCGACCGCATCAACATCGGCCTCGCCGCACTCACCATGAACCGCGCCCTGGCCATCACCTCCCAGCAATTCGGCCTGCTCACCGGAATTTTCTTCATCGGCTACGCGATCTTCGAAATTCCCAGCAATCTCTTCCTCCACAAACTCGGCGCCCGCATCTGGATCGCCCGCATCCTCATTTCCTGGGGCGCCCTCGCCACCCTCAACGGCTTCGTCCAAAATGTCCACCAACTCTACGCCGCGCGCTTTCTTCTCGGCCTCGCCGAAGCCGGCTACTTTCCCGGCGTTTGCCTCTACCTCACTTACTGGTTCCCCAAACGCGAACAAGCTCGCGCCCTCGCCGTTTTTCTCCTCGGCATGCCCGTCTCCAGCATGATCGGCGCGCCACTGTCCGGCCTGATCCTCGACCACATCCACTGGCTTGGCCTCGCCAGTTGGCGCTGGCTGCTCATCCTCGAAGGAGCGCCGCCCATCCTCTTCGGCCTCGTCTCTTACTTCATCCTCCCCAACCGCCCCGCCGACGCACACTTCCTCACCGACGAGGAAAAAAATTGGATTCACTCAGAATTACAAAAAGAAGAACTGCAAAAGGAAGGAGACAACAAACTCGGCCAGCATCACTCCGTCGCCGCCGCGCTAAAAAATATTCGCGTCTGGCACCTCGTAGCCATCTACCTCACCATCATGACCACTCGCTACACCATGAGCTTCTGGAACCCGCAAATCATCAAATCTCTCGCCGCTAACTATTCCAACACCACCGTGGGCCTCCTGGTCATGATTCCCGCCGTCTTCGCCTCTGTCGTCATGATTCTCGTCTCGCGCAGCTCCGACCGCCATCTCGAACGCAAATTCCACACCGCCATTCCCGCCCTCGCGGCCGCCATCGCTCTCGTGCTGCTCATCCACACTCGCTCACCGCTCACCGGAGTCGCACTCCTCTCCGTCATCGAAGCCGGACTCTGCGCCTTCCTCGGCCCTTTCTGGTCCATGCCCAGCGAATTTCTCTCCGGCACTGCCATCGCCGTCTCCCTCGCCCTCATCAACTCTCTCGGCTGCCTCGGCGGTTTCCTCGGCCCCTCCACCGTCGGTCTCATCAATCAGCACTCCTCCTTGTCCACATCCGCCCTCCCCTCCGTCTCCGCCGCCACTCAAGCCTCCGCTCCAGCCCTCGCCCCCGCGAGCCTCATCTTCCTCGCATCTTCCCTCCTCCTCGCCGTCCTCCTCCTTCTCTTCCTCCCCTCCCGCGCTCGCCAGACTTAGCGCGACTGCCTCATCGAGTGAATCCGCGCAGCTTCACCCGTCATCTATATTGCCCATGAAAATACTCACCCTGATCTCACGCATACTGCTGGGCTTAGTTTTCACGGTTTTTGGATCTAACGCTTTTATCGGATTCATCCCGGTGAAGACACTACCGCCGGGATTGGCGGGCCAATTCGTACTCGTTCTATTGCAATCGCACTACGTGTGGGTCGTTGGTGGATTCCAACTCATTGCCGGCATTCTGCTGCTCGCCAATCGCTACGTTCCGCTGGCCGTGGCGATTCTCGCTCCCATCCTAGTCAATATTCTCGCTTACCACATCTTGATGGATCTCAAGGGCCTGCCCCTCGCCGCCATCGTCGCCATTCTCTGGGCCATCCTCGCCTACCGTTACCGCCAATCCTTCTCCTCCATCTTCGTCCTCCGCGCATCGCCTAACTAAACCACTCGGTTTTGCCGTCGGTCGTTGACACGACAGAATCCCGCGACAATCTCATCGCAACTTTTCTCCGCCGAGCGTAGGATATTACCGATTCATAAATCCCTCCGGCCCTCTTAAGCGAGCCTTACGTTCGAGTCCTGGGTAATTCGCGCCGCGCGTGATGCAAACGCGGAGCGCATCGTCGTCAGGAGCCTGCCATGTCGAAACCGAGTCGGACTTTTGTCCCCGCCATCTTTACGATTTCCGCCCTCGCCGCTCTCGCTCTCGTCACAAATCCGCTCCATTCAAGCTTCCGCCTTCGCGGCGTCTAGCCGCGCTACCGCCCAAATTTTTTCTTCACACCCTAGCGTAAATGCCATCACACCGCCTCTTCGCCCGCGCCCCGTCCCCTCCGTCTCCTCCCTCTCCGCTACTCTCGCCACTCTCCCTCTCGCCTTTGAGCCCAACCGCGGCCAAGCGCCCCCTGACGCCGCCTTCCTCGCTCGCGGCACAAATTTCAATCTCGCCCTGAACTCCACAGGCGCAATCATCACGCTTCCCAAAATCACTACCGACGCACATAAGCCCCACACGCGTCTCCTCACTCGCACGCCCATACATCTTCACTTCGCCGGCGCCAATCCAGCCGCAACAATTTCGCCCGCAGAGCCCCTCCTAGAAAAAGTGAATTACTACAATCGCACCAACTCCGTCGGCCATCCCATCGATCAAGTTCCCACGTTCGCCAAATTGGAATACAAAAGCATTTACCCCGGCATCGATCTCACTTTTCACGGCACCCGCCGCCAACTTGAATACGACTTCCTCCTCGCTCCCGGCGCCGATCCCAGCGCGATTCGCATGAGCTTCCTCAGCCCTGCCATCAAATCCATGCAGATCGACTCACACGGCAACCTGCTCATTAAAACTTCCGCCGGCCTTCTTACCGAGCGACTCCCGCACATCTTCCAACAGGACATCAACTCGCCTCACCAAAACAACATCTCCGGCCGCTTCCGCGTTCTCGCCCACCACCAAGTCGCCTTCGCGCTCGGCCCCTACGATCACACCA
>CAVWSS010000006.1:0-1652500 GCA_963757885.1 uncultured Acidobacteriota bacterium
CCCGCACTAATTTTCTAGAATGGTTTTGGCCCCAGTGTTGGTGAGGACCCTGCCTTCTGAAAACCCCTCCTCCCAATTAACGCTCCTGTCATCCCGAATCCCGACTGCTACGCGCGCTTTGGCGCGTCCGAAAGGACGCGCAGGTGAACCGCAAGGTTCACCTCATATAAACTGGCGTGCGCACAGGCGCCTGAGGGATCTGCTATTGTTTTTGACTTCTCGAGTTCCCCGCTCCGCGGGGAACGTTCGCGCACTTATCTCCAACCACTCGGAAAAACCCCAGTGTTATTCCGAGCCCGGCGCCGACGAGCCAAAAACCCCACTGCGGCCGCTTCTGGAACTGCTCTTGATGGCAAGAATTAGGACCCGACTGGGCTAACATAGCTAAGTTATGTTTGCCCGGTCTGTAATGTCCGGCTGCCTCCTAGTAGCCCTCACATTCTTGCTGAGCATGGCGTCCAGTGCTCAAACATCAACGCCGACGCCTGATTACCATCCTCTGGTCGAAGTTCAGCACGAAGACTTGGGGGAGGCACGCAGTCATTTCAAGACGAATATTCTGCGAAAAGGGCCTCCGCCCACAGAATGGGAAGATTTGATCGCTCCTGCGGGCGCGGCTCAAATCGAATACCTATCTGAAACCTTACATTTGAAGGCTTGGATCACTGAACCATCCGTCATTGGCAAGGGCAGGCATCCCGCCGTGCTCTTTTTGCACTCTGGTTTCGATCTGGGGGCGGATCAATGGGCAGCAGTCCAGCCATTTCGGGATGCAGGCTACGTCGTTATGGTTCCATCTCTGCGCGGTGAGAACGGCCAGCACGGCGTATTCACCATGTACTACGATGAGGTAAATGACGTGATCAGTGCCGCGGAATATCTTCGCGCCCAGCCCTACATTGATCCGGACCATTTGTACGTAGCAGGCCAGAGCGTGGGCGGAACGCTCGCTATGCTTGCGGCAGAGATGTACAGACATTTTCGCGCTGCTGCCTCCATCTCCGGTTCCACCGACCAGGCCGCCTATATCAAATATGCGCGTCTCGCCAAGGAAAATGCTCCCTTCGATCTGACTGATCCCAAAGAAATTCAACTACGATCCCCGCTGGCATACGCCGCAAGCTTCAAGTGCCCCGTCCGCATCTACTACGGCACGGACGAGACGTACTACGCCTTCGCGGCTCCGCGCACGGCCGAAATCGCAAGCGAGCACGGGGTAGACGCCCAAGCCATCGCGGTGAAGGGCGGTCACGAGAGCGACTATGCACAGTCCGTCAAACTGGCGATCAACTTTTTCCAACACCACCAATAGTCCGGCTGCTCTTGTGCTTGGCGACTGAGAGCCACTTCCCTCATTGCAATGGGCTTTTTATGCCGCCTGTCGAGGTCCGGCGAAATGTTAAGTACGTTTTGATATTCGTTAGGATTAGCTACGAATTGTCGAGTGTATAGAAAATTGCAGCACAAAATGCTCCGGGTCTTCACCAAGGCAATATAAACATTGCGGACTTTCGATGCCGCGCCGAACATGATTTGTAATACAGGCAGCTTTGCGCCCTGCCTCGGCCCGGTCTATTTCTCAATCCCGCGCCTTCCATTTGACTTGCCCTGCTTCAGCATCCTAGGATTCGCGTCCGTATCATCGCGGAGGCGATCTGTATGAGAAAGACCCTTTTTGTTGGAGTCGCGTTCCTCCTCTTCAGTTTGGGGTGCATGGCCCAACAGTCCAAGCAACTCAGTCCAGCGCAAATAAGCCAAATCAAGAAAGAAGTGAAAGCGGCGGGCGACGGCCTAATAGCAAACCTGCAGAAGCTGGACGCGGAAGGGAGTCTTCAGTTCTATTCTGATTCCCCGCAGTGGGTGATGTTCAATGCGGATGGTTCACGATCCAGCTATCAGGAGGCAAGAAAGGCGATTTCTGATTTGGTCAATTCGGCTACCGCTTACAAATGGACGACCACTCGTCAGGATTTCATTGTGCTTTCCGACGACACCGTCATCTGTGCGTGGGATGGCAAGGACGAGACCTTACTAAAGTCCGGCGAAAGGGTAACTTACGATCCGCACGCCTACACAATGGTCTTCAAGAAGATAGCCGGCCAATGGAAGATCATTTACCAGCAGGATTCTGGAAATCCTGTAATTGGCAAGCCAGGAAAGAATTAGCGTCTGTCATCTCAATCAAGAAGGCGCGATCCCGCAACGACTTTGCTGTGGGTTTTTCTTAGTGCCCCATGCGCCGGTTTTGCGCGTGGGGGTTTACACCCCATCCTGGGGGTGTCCTTCCCGCCGCTAATTCCCCGATCTTTGGTGCTCTGGGTCACCGTGCCAACCCGGCCCGCGCAGCGGCCTTCCAGCTTTCACCCCAGTCAAGTTGCCGTGGTCGTATTCGAGCTGCCCATTCACAAAGACATAGTCGACGCCCACGGAAAGCTTGGTCGGATCCGTATAAGTCGCCTCGTCCATGATGGTCGCCGGATCAAAAACGGTAATGTCCGCGTAATTGCCGATTTTGATTAAGCCCCGCCCATTCAAGTGCTCGCGCTGCGCGGGCATGGAAGTGATCTTGCGGATCGCTTCGGGCAGCGGCACTAAATGCTGGTCGCGAACGTAACGCCCCAGGAAACGCGGCATCGAGCCAAACGTGCGCGGGTGGGTGTGCGGTTCGAAGAGCGGTCCATCGAGGCTCATCTCACTTGAGTCCAGGCCGATTGAGGTCCATTCCTGCTTCATCGCGTAAAGCATGTCCTTCTCATTCGCGATGAAGTAAAGCGCGCCGGTCTGCGCGTTGTCGGCAATGATGAAATCAAAAAGCGCGTCCATCTCCGGCTTGCCTTCAGCCTTGGCCATCGCCGCTACGGTCTTGCCGTCATACTTCTTGAGCGACGGCTTGACCACGCCTGAAATCATCACGCCTGTGCCGCCGCCGGCGTCGAAGTACAAGTTTTCCCAGTCCTTGTGATCGCTGGCCATTTCGATTTTGATCTTTGCGCGCACCTTTGGATCGTGCAACCGCTCGAGCAGCTTATCCGTGCCCCCATCCGCCACCCATGGCGGCAGCGCGGACGCCAGCGCCGTCTCTCCCGCAACATACGGATACTGATCCGCTCGAATGTCCAGCCCCGCATCCCGCGCCGCCTGAATCTTCGCAACAATCTTTGGCATGGTGCCCCAGCGCGGCTTGCCCGTCACTTTGAGGTGGAATATCTCCACCGGCAGCCCGCCCTCCTTCCCAATCCGTATCGCCTCGTCAATCGCCTCCGTCTCCGTAGCTCCCTCACTCCGCATATGGCTCGCGTATATCCCGCCGTATCCCGCCGCCACCTTCGCCACCTCTATCAACTCATCCGTCTTAGCAAAATGGCCCGGCGGATAAATTAAAGCGGTCGAAACGCCCATCGCGCCATCTTGCATCGCTTGCGCTACCAGCGCTTTCATTTGTTCAAGCTCCGCCGCAGCTAGGCGCGCGATCGTCATCGCCGATCACCGCTTCGCGCACTTGCGCGGCACCCACGTACGTACCCAAGTTAATCGCGCTTCCATCTTTTTCGAGGCGCTTGAAATATCCATCCAGCGTGGTCCAATCCACGGTCAAGTGATAATGATCGAGAAATGGCTTCATTGACGCGAGAGTCTTATCGTCCTGAGGCGCGATGGACCCGCCCTCTCCAGTGATTTCACTGGTAATTCCCTGCGAAAGTTTGCTCAGGCAGCGCGGGTCGATGAGAACCGACGTTTCGGACTGGCCCAACATGTCGATAAATCCGGGCGAAATCACGCGTCCGGCTGCGTCGATCACTTTCTTGGCCTGCGCGCCATCAAGCTTGCCTATTGCCACGATGCGATCGCCGCGGATTCCAATGTCCGCTGAATACCATGGGCCGCCGCTGCCATCCAGAATGTGGCCGTTCTTTAGAATTACGTCGTAGGATCCACCCTGATCGCCCTGGCGAGGCCGCCATGCGTAAATTGCGTTCGCAACTTCGCCCAGCGCTTGTCCGGGAATTTTTGTTGCTGCATCGGGATCGTGAAGTGGTATGGCGACGCGATTGATGTACGCCGCGAAAGCAAGATGGCGGCCATCGGCGGTATCGATGTATCCCGCCAGGCCCTTGCCGGTAATCATCAAATCCTTATTAACCGCGTCATACGCGCCGTATGTCCCCGTTTTCGCAAACACGTGCCCTACCGCCGCCGAGTTCACTTGAATGTTCCACAGCGTTCCATCGCGGCCAAGGATCGGCAGCGCCTTCTTAAATTGCGCAGAGTCTTTTTGCTTCGACATGTACGCCAGGTAATGCACCATAAAGTCCGGCGTGTAGAAGGCCGAAGGCGCGCCGCCTGCCCCATCCGCCTGCGAGGCGCCCGTCAAGTCCAAGCCCGCCTTACTAAGGAAATCGTGTTCCTGGTCAAAGCCGCCCTGATCGATTTCTTGAGTTTTGTGCCCGAGCACCGCGCCCAAAATGAACGGCATCATCGACGCATGCAAGTTCTGGCTCACCTTCAAGGTGACCTTGGTTTCCTCGGACAGCACAGGTGAAACGTGGTCGGCGACAGTGCTGTCCGCCGTGTAGGAACTTGCCATCGATTTGAAGTCGACCTTGGTGTCGATGGGCGGAATATCGGCCTTCACGCCTTTTTCTCGCAGCGCTTCGATGAACGTAATTTGCGCGAATCGACTCGGCAGAGGAACGGCGTAGGTGTAAAGAATGGATGGGCCACCCAGCGGGAATTTCCCGGTCAGCGTGACTTTATGTGACCCATCGGGGTTCGCAACGTCGCTTTGATCTACATCGGGCTTTGAGCCAACCGGGCCGGTCGTAATCTGGTTTACAAAGCTAACGTACGAACTGGCCGGCGAAATATTAAGACCAACGGGCGCGCCCACCGATGCGCCCGCCGTAACCGTGAGATCGATCACATTGTCGTTCACCGCGATGGGCGAAATCACCACGTTCGTTCCCAGTTCCCTGTCGCCTTCCGGGAACAAACTGACGTCTACGAGCACGCGCCCCTGGATTTGCTTCACACCTTTCGCAGCAACCTGCGACGCCAGATCGCGAATCGCGAGAAGCGGATCGCCCGGAACAGCTTTTGTGTCGGGGCTGCCCGAGTACGCGTGGTCCTCGTTTGTGAATAGCATCGTGCCATCCGGTTGAATACGACCGGAAAGGTTCGGATCGCCGCTGGCCACTAAAATCAAATCGCCTTTCATCACGCCATCCGAAGAAAGCGGCGCAGTGCGATAAACCTTGGTATGAAACCGATAATCCGCGCCCAGCAATTCGAGCCCGGTTCCCTCGGTCAACAGTTTTGTCGTCGATCCGGGCGTGAACAATTTGTCCCCGCGCAGCGAAAAGACAACCTTGTCGTCGTCGAGCGAATACACTTCGACGCCAAATTCCGAGTGCTTGTACTCTGGCCGATTCTCAATGGCGCGAATTTGTTCCCGCAGCGAACCATCCATTGAATTGTTCATCTGAGCCGGGGCTTCGCCCGGCCATATCAGAACAATCGCTGCAATCGCCAATCCGAAAAGTGCTATCGCGCTTGAAATTTTTCTTCTCTTAGTCATTCTGACTCTCCAGAACAAATCTCGGGTCGTACTCAGGCGGCTGATTCAGGCACAGTAACGCTGCGGTCTTTCCTAAGAAAGCTTTGCTTGCGCGCGGTCAGTTGATCGATGCGCTTGTAGCGAACCCGATAGCCGAGCCCTGGCGTGGTCGGGACCTTGATCGTTCCCCGCGGCGTGATTTCCACTTCCGGTTCGATCACATCCTCATCCCAATAGCGCCGGCTTGCAGATACATCGCCCGGCAACACAAATCCCGGCAGCGCGGACATGGCGATGTTGTGCGCGCGGCCAATACCCGATTCGAGCATCCCGCCGCACCACACAGGAATTGAATTGGTTCGGCAATAATCCTGGATAAGCCGCGCTTCGGTATGGCCGCCAACGCGGCCCAGCTTTATGTTCAAAATGCGGCAGGCCTTCAATTCAACCGCAGCTTGCGCGTGACGAAGATTGTGGATGCACTCATCAAGGCAAATCGGCGTGGCCAGCAATTTTTGCAGCTTCGCGTGCTGGTAGATTTCGTCCCAGTCGAGCGGTTGCTCGATCATCATCAGGTCGTAATCGTCAAACTTCTTCAGCAACTCCGCATCTTCAAGGCGGTACGCCGAATTTGCATCAGCCATCAGCTTGATCTTGGGGAATTGCTTGCGGACTGCCACAACAAATTCAAGATCCTTACCAGGCTTAATCTTGATCTTGATGCGCTGGTAGCCGTCCGCCAGCTCTTTCTCAATCGCCGCACATAATTCCTTGCCTGTTCCACGGATACCTAACGACACGCCGCAAGCAATCTCATCGAGGGTGCCACCGAGCAGCTTCGCCAGGGGCACATTGTTTCGCTGAGCCTGCAAATCCCATAACGCATTCTCTACGGCCGCCTTGGTCATCTCATATCCGCGAAGCGGAGCCAACATGGCCGGCAGATCGGACGGCTGGTCAATCGTCTTCCCCACAACCATCGGCGCTACGAATCCGTGAAAAATCACCCAGGCCGGATCGACAGCTTCGGGATTGTAAAACGGCCCTTCGCCGGCAGTTATCTCGCCCCATCCAGTCATGCCTTCCGCGTGCGCCTCTACGAGCAACATTCGGCGCTCTAGCAAAGTTCCAAAGCTCGTCTCAAACGGCGCCTTTAGGCGGAGGTGAATTTCTCGTATGGTGAGGCCGTCAATGTGCATAAGACTCCAGCGCGTACCAGTGAATTGGATTGTGCTGAAACTGGCGTTACATGGCCGATTCGGCTGTAGCCAAAGCGAACATTAGTTAGCGGGGTAGTGGTCTGTCAAGTTTATTGTGCGCCCCGAGTAAGAGCCAATCAGGCAAGTGAAACATTTGATTCATTGCGATAAACCGGAAAACGCACGTTTCTCTCGCTACTTGGCAAACCTCTATGAAAGAAACTAGACCTCATACCAACGGAAGCCTAGTCGTTGTTCCTTATCGGCCTCGCGCAGGAACTTCAGAGTACGGGCGCGCCGATAGTTGGCACACGCAATCAAGATGGCATTGAGCAAAGCCATCGGCGCGGCATAGGAAGCTCCGAATGAGAGTGTTTCGACCGAAGCTAGAAACGATTCATGCGCGAAGCGCGCCACAGGCGACACAAAGGTGTCCGTAATGCCCACGCAATATGCCCCGCGCCGCTTCGCCTGCTGAATACCCTCGACCGTCTGGCGAAGCCCCCGCCTAAAGCTGATCGCAAAGACCAGATCGCGCCGGCCCAGCGTACGAGTCACGTGCGCGGTGTGGCCCGGGCTCTTCGCCGCCAGCACAGTGACGCCGATCAGCGTCAAGTGATACTCAAGAAAAGTGACCAGGGAACCCGCCAAATCGCCGCCAATTAGTAAAACACGGTCTGCGCGATGAACCCGCTGGGCCAGCCGTTCCAAACGCGCATACTCCAAACTATTGCGCAGTGCCTGCAGATTCTGCGCGTCCTGATCCACCGACTCTCGCGCAATCGATGGAATTGTTGCCGCCCGCACTGCTCCTGAGCGCATCAGGTCCAAGGAAGTGGCGTGGGCGATCGAGAGATCGTGAAGGAACTTTTGAAAATCCCGGTATGACGGAAACCCCATTCCGCGGACGATTCGCACCGTGGTCGCCGGGTCGGACTTCAAACGATGAGCCATGCTGCGCACACTCATCAGCACGAACTCACGCGGATTTTCCAGCACTGGCCGGATGATCTCCTGCCTCTTCCGGCTTAACTTGCCGACCAGCTCGCCGAGTCCTGCCTGAGGAAGGCTGCTCTGCTGGGCACGTGCTTTTGCCATAGTCAGGAGAGTGCTTAAACTCGTTATCAAAGTCAAGATAACCAACGTGCCGTACGACCCCACTTTCCAAGAACTCGAAGACTCCTGTATCACTTGTTTCACAGCCAGAAACTGCCTCGACGTTCAGCGAAAGAACTTGACAAAGCAAAACTCCACGAATAGATTCCACGCCAAAGCACTTCACTTGTAGGAAGTGAAACAGACATTTCAAGGCGATAACGCGTACCCGGGGAATCAACTCCAGACGCTTCGCTCATTTCGTTAGGGGGCTTCGTAATGAAGAGGCGAGATGCATCAGCAGAAGAGAACAACCCGACTAAGAGGCTTGTGGCAGTCGTGTCACTGCAGATGAGGGGCCTACTGGCGCTTATTGCACTACTCGTTGCCGCCTTGCCGCTCGCGGCTCAAATCACGACTTCCACGATTGAAGGGTCGGTTTCCGATCCCCAGGGATTGCGCATCGCCGGTGCTGACATTACGGTGACTGGCGCTGCTTTGCCCATTCCGCAGCACGTTACATCCGACGCCAACGGCAATTACCGTGCTGTGGCGCTTCCCGTTGGGGAGTACACCGTCACGGCGTCTCACTCGGGATTCACGACCAAGACTTTCGAACACCTGGTGCTCCTGGTTAACCAGCCACTAACCTTTGACATAACTTTGGGTGTGGGCACAGTAAATCAACAGGTCACCGTCACAGGTGAAAGCCTGCTGATCGAGACTAAGGCCTCTTCCACTGGCGGCACCATCACTCCTGAAGAAATCGAACAGATGCCGCTCAACGGCCGGAATTATCTTGATCTGATGCAGTTGATTTCCGGCGTTACCATTCAGCGCCAAGCCGACCCCACGACCGACGCGGCCACGCCCATCCTGGGCGAGCGCGGTGGAAACGCAGTCTTCCTAATCGATGGCTTGCCCAACAGCAACGAAGTGAACGGCGGCGCCGCCGCACAGTTCAATCAGGATTCCATCATGGAATTCCAGGTTCTGACTTCCGGGTACCAAGCTGAATTTGGCCATGGATCGGGCGGCGTGGTGAATGTGGTCAGCAAGAGCGGAACGAACGCGTGGCACGGAGGCGCTTCGCTCTATCACCGCAATTACGAGCTGGATTCTTCAGACAATGCACGAAGCACTCCATTCCTGTTGCGTTGGGACCCAACGGTTTACCTTGGCGGACCAGTCAAGAAAGACTCAGTCTTCTTCTTTGGCTCCCTGGAACGAATTCGCGAAAGCCGCAGCTTGAATTTTGTTTTCCCGAATAATATTCCGGCCGCTCTCGTGACGTTCGAAGCGCCCTTCAATCAAAATAGCGAAACATTCGAAACTCGGGGTCGGATCAAATTCGACGAAACGTGGGGCCGGCACCGGCTCAGTGAACAGCTCAACATGACCAACAACCACGTGACCGATTACCTACCTCTCACCTTGGCCCTTAATCTCCCAGATACGAGAAACAACGACAATAGCAGCGCTACCATGCTTGGCTTTTCCGACCTGGTGATGCTCGGCGACAAAAACAATCCGTATTTGTTGAATGGCTACTTTCAATATCGGCGCGAGCCATTTCTGGAATACCCGTCTCACCCGCAAGCGGGCGTTGCCTCTACGCTATTTAATCTTTTCAGCGGATACGATACCGGCGGCTTGTTCGGCGATCAGGGCCAAGTGCAGTTCGGACCGGGGCATACTCCATTGGTGATCAAGCAAAACTACGACAGCTGGGGACTTAGCGTCGACCACGTTGTGGGCCACCACGATTGGAAGTTTGGCTGGGATGCTCAGCGCATGCGCGTGAATGGAACGGAAGCGAATAATTTCTTCAATCAGCTTTTCGCCACCGTCAGTGACTTCCAAACTTTCGGCCCAGTAAATTCCGGCGTGTACTTTCTCACGGTTCAGGATGGCGCAGTGCCCGCGGACAACAACATCGCTATTCGAAATTTGTATAACGGACTATTCGTTCAGGATGACTGGAAGCTTCGGCACAACCTCACGCTGAACCTCGGCGTGCGATGGGATTACGATTCGGAATTTCCAAATGAGGGCAACGTATCGCCGCGGGTGGGGGCGGCGTGGGCGATTTCGCCGAAAACGGTGGTAAATGCAAGCTGGGGCGTGTTTTACGACCATTTCCGGCTGGGTTTGGCCCGCGATATTCCTCAATTCGGGGGTGCAGACATCACGGGCAATGCGTTTCTGTCGTTTCCGCGACTGTTCTACGGTGACCCAAGCTTTGTGTCCATTGCCGTGGGCGGTCCCTGCCTCTCATCGACCATGACAGACGCACAAATTGCGGCATCGGGCTCGACTTGTGCGTTCGCCCCTGAGCCTCTCTTTGGAATCGATCACTTGAATAGTGTAGTGGCGCCCGGCCACGCTCCGATTCCCGCCAATGCGGTGGTCAACCAGGGCAACGTACAGTCGCTGACGGGATTCAGTCCCGATCAATTCGCGGCCGCGGCCGGCGCAGCGATTGGTCAGCCATCCGACTACTTCAGCTACGATTCCTTTGGAAATTTGACCTCAGACCTGGTGCGCGGTACTACCAACAAATTTCCGATTCAGGTCGATCCACGATTTCGGACGCCTTACACCCTCGGCTTTCACGCTGGCGTGCAACATCAGTTCTCAACGAATACTGCGATAGCCGTCGACTACTATCACAAGAACATCGACCACATTCTTGGCGTCCGCGCCACCAATCTTGCCTTCAAGGCGCGTCTGAACGGTCTTCAGGACACGACCACTGACGGCAAACCCATCACAGAAACCTACGGTCCTTGGTACACCGGGCAATACGACGGCGTGACTGTCGATTTTCGAAAGCGAATGAGCAATCACTTCAGCATCGAATTCTCCTATACGTACTCCAAGGAAACTGACAATCAACTAAATTCCAGCTTTATTAGCGATTTTCAAGCAGCAGGTTCCGGCGTCCAATTCACCTCCTTGGGCGGACCGACCGATAGTTTCGTTGGTGTTCCTCCCGTGGTCACCGATCCGGTTACAGGGCAGACCAATGCGCACGGACCCTTCATCGTTGCTGCGGGTAGTGGCAACGCCGCAGGCAATCCGGTTCCACAGGCGGGCAAGTTCTATAATGGCCCGAACCTCGATAAGGGACCTTCCGATTTGTCCGTTCCGCACACATTCTTCACGAATGGAATTTGGCGGCTTCCGTGGCAAATCGACATCACCGGAATTTTCCGCGTGCAAAGCGGCTTCCGATACAGCGCCACACAAGACCAAAACTTCACCGATGTCGATGGCGACAACATTAGCAACGGATTTGACTGGGAACTGGGACGCAATCGTTTCGAGGCCCCGGCTTTCGCGAACCTTGATATGCGCATTGCAAAGACATTCATTATTCACGAGCGCTTCCACACCCAAGTCCTGCTTGAATACTTCAATATCCTGAACAGGAATAACCCGGCTGCAGTTCAGCAATTGCCCAGTGAAGCCGGTTCGAATCGCCCGCCATTTGGGGCTGACTTGGAAGTTCTGCCGGGCCGCGAAGGGCAGGTTGGAATCCGTTTCGACTTTTAGTTCGTTCATCTAATTTCACGCAGGGGCGAGCAAGGGAACGAGGAAAACTATGATTCTGCACTCCATGATTTTGTCTTCGAATACGGCCGCGAAATTCGTGAGGCCATTGCGCGCCATTTCTTTCGCGCTCCTGCTTGTCGTACTGGCGCTCTTTTCGCTGCCCTCGCTCGCCTTGGCCCAAACCACGCCGCCTGAAACGGACGTTGCGGGTACATGGACGGGCGCGCTCGGCTCGGGAGCACAGCAGCTGCACTTGGTGATGACGGTCACGAGAGTGGGGAGCGGCCAATATTCAGGCGAAGTGAATAGTGTCGATCAAGGTTCCACTTTTCCCATGACAGGCGTGACGCTCAACGGCAATACGCTTCACTTCGAGGTGAAATCAATCGGCGGGGTCTACGAAGGCACGCTGAACGACAGCAAGACCGAGCTAAAAGGGACTTGGACTCAAGCACACGTCCCGGCTCAGCCTCTCGATTTCGAGCGCAGCAAACCTGGCGAAGCCAAAGCCGCACCGCCAACCGGTCCCAAAACCAAACCCTTCACTGTTCCAATCGACGTCACTGTGCCGATCGCCCCGACCGCGTTCAAGGCGGACGGCAAATGGCACATGGTGTATGAACTCCACATCGTGAATATGGCGCCTTGGGAAGTTGCCCTGACAAAAATCGAAGCTGTCACCGGCGACTCCGCCGCCAAATCCTTGGGCAGCTATGCCGGCGCTGACTTGGAAGGAATGATCCAGCGCCCGGGCCTTTCACCAACCGAGAAATCAAAAATCGCAGCCGGCACAGAGGCCGTGGTGGACATGTGGCTCACCGTCGATTCCGAAAAGGAAGTTCCGTCGCGCATTTTGCATCGCATTACCGCGAAGCTTGGCGATTACCCGGAGGAAGTAACCGCGGAGACCAACACGAATCCCTTGCCGGTCCGCACAGGCGCGGTGGTGATTACGCCGCCCTTGACCGGCGATCATTGGTGGGCTGCTAATGGGCCGTCCAACACATCCGGACATCGTCGCGCTCTTATTCCCATCGACGCCCACGCGGTGATTTCGCAGCGCTTCGCCATCGACTGGGTCAAAGTTGGCGACGACGGGAAAACGTACAAGGGCGATCCGCTGGATAACAAAAATTATTACGCGTTCGGCGTGGATGCGCTGGCGGTTGCCGATGGCATTGTTACCGAGGTGAAGGACGGCATCCCGCTGAATGTTCCGGGAGAAAATTCGCGTGCTGTTCCGATCACACTTGAAACGGTCGGCGGCAATCACATGATCATCGACATTGGCAACGGCAACTTCGCGTTCTACGCGCATCTGCAGCCCGGCTCGCTTCGCGTGAAGCTCGGAGACAAGGTCCGCCGCGGCCAAGTAGTCGGCCTCGTCGGTAACACTGGAAATTCCACCGAGCCGCACCTTCATTTCCACATTTCGAATGGCAGCTCGCCACTTGGCTCGGAGGGGCTTCCCTACCAACTGAAGTCTTTCCAAGTCGAAGGCCATGGCCCGGAATGGAAGCCATCTGATGCGAAGGGCGCGCCTGAAACTCACACTCTGGAAATCCCCCTCGAAAACGAGATAGTTAAGTTCCCTGCCCCGCAAAAGTGAGTGCGCCTAGGCGCGTCGCAGGTGTAGCGTGTGGGAGTCGCACCCTTTGCCCAAACCCGGCAAAGGGTGCGGCACCCGTCGAAGCAAACAACTGCAAGGCAAAACACCAACTGCAATACTAAGTACCTCTAGTCTTAACAGCTCTCCCTGAATGGTAGCCTTCGAATCGAATCTTCAACGAAAGGGTACGCCACCCGTCCGCAAGGCGAAGTCGGACTGACCCCTACGTCGCTGCGTGATAGACTCCGGCCATGATGAGCGTCCGCAAACCCCGCTGTCTCGGCCCGCATAAAAATCCGCAAGCCGATCTTCCAGAAAGTCCCGCCCGACTTCCGCAACCTCGACTTGATTTGACGTTTCATGTTCGGGCTAAAGTTCGGCCCAAAATAAAAAAGTAGCGTTGAAGGAACTTCCTTTGACTCCTGCTAGAATCGCCTCGTAAACCACAGGAGCGCAAAATGGCGAGAATCTATCTCGGCGTGCTCTGCGGGCTAATCTTCGGAAGCCTCGATGCCGCGATGATGATTCCACTAACTTTCCCCGATAAGCGGGCTGCGATGCTTGGAGCTTTCATCGCACGATTCGCACTAGGCTTTGTGATTTGCAATATTCGATTGCCGTGGCCGGGATGGGCAATAGGTTTGGTGCTCGGCATTCTCCTAAGCCTGCCGGATGCCATCATCACAAAAGCGACAGCCCCGATTCTTATATCAGGAGCGGTAGGCGGTGTGATTATCGGTTGGATTGCGGGAAGGTATGGCCGTTGACTCAAACTGAGTGGCCAACCTTCGTCTGCTGTGAATTGCGACCGGCCCGGATGGCTCCCTAGCGGCAAACTGGGAATGATGGTGGCTGTATGAATGATCTCTTAAGGAAGACTGTTTCGCTTTCGCTCTTCGGGAAGTGCGTTGCCGCAGGTATCGGGATCCTCATTATTCACGGCACGTTTCGCGTGCTGGAACAAACGCTGCCCCGGCGCTTTGGCCGCGCCGATGCGCGCTATAAGGTTCGCAAGTTCGTCGTCTTCTCAGGATACCTCTCGATTCTCGTTTTTCTCGCTTTCGTCTTTGAAGATCGCTTGGGCCGCCTCAGCTTCGCCATCGGTGTGGTCGGCGCGGGTGTGGCAGTGGCCCTGCAGGACGTGCTGGCCAGCTTTGCTGGCGCTTTCTCCATCGGTTTTTCAAAGCTGTACGCGGTGGGAGATAGAGTTCAGATCGGCGATACTCGTGGTGACGTGATCGACATCGGCCTCCTGCGAACCACCCTTATGGAAACGGGAAGCTGGGTCAGCGGGGACTTGTACAATGGCCGGATCGCTCGCATTCCCAACAGCATTGTTTTGAAAGGGTCCGTTTTCAATTATTCGAAAGGGTTCCGGTTTATCTGGGATGAGATTAAAGTGCTGTTTACAAACACCAGCGATTGCCAGTTTGCAAGGGAGATGCTTTTGCAGGTGGCCAAAGAAGCGACTGGCGAGTACTTGGTAGAGGCGCAGACCTCCTGGCAAGTGATCAGTGACTATTATCGAAGCGAAAACCCTCCGTTGGAACCTACCGTCGCACTCGTCGTAAATGGCGGATCGTTGGAATTCGTCGTCAGCTATGTGATCGACTACACGAAACGAACCACCATGAAAGATCGCCTATTTATGAAAATCGTAGAAGAAGTTTCGAGTAGCGAGGGGCGGCTCCAATGGGCATCATCGAGCGTTACTCCCAATAACCAACCGGCGAGTCCGGACACAATCGAAGCGCGGCAGTCTTCTTCGACCCAGGATGTGGGCAAGACGGCAGCTTCGCACTGAAACCACCCGATGGTATTTCCTCACTCAGAGGGCGGTGGACGCCAACAAGGGTGAATTGAAGAGGTAGTTGCATTTGAATAGCAGAAGCACGGTTAGTCGCAACGTTGCAATAGACGCCGACGGTCGGGGTGGCGCTCTCGTCGCGTGTTTCGAGGATTGGTCCCTTCGACTAAAAAGAAAAGGCTTTGCAAGATTTTGGTTAGGCCGGACGCACCGGGGCTTTGGTGAGATTATCCCGCGTACACCGGAACTTGCTATGGCAGATGGGACAAACGATGGTTTTCTCTTCAAACGAATTTATGTCGGCGGCGGCAACCTGTTCGCCCGTGGCTTGACCGAAAGAAATTTTCGCGTTGCAATTCGGATTTCTGCAAGTCGCTGAGATAGCGTACACGGTAACCATCGAAAGCCTCCTTCATTCAAATTAGCATTTCGGGGGACTATTCGGACTTTGTCCGTCCTGGCTTTGGCGCGAGAATGTCGTTGTAGGTCTGGGCCATATTCGCGCTTAAAGTTTTGCGAAAGGTTGTCACCGGGCAGGCAAGTAGCACATCGTCGATCCATTGGCAGGCTCACAAACTCCCACCCCCTAGGCGTTGTTGAATGCTCTGAAGAACCGACCCAAAAAGTAAAAATTCCGGCGAGCAGCTTGACAGCCAGGCCGCGGCTTCGACTACTCGTTCACGGCAAAAGTGCGGGGCGTTCGGCCAACTACACGAAACTGGGTATGGCATTGAGGCTGGACAGGCGTACGGTAGCGTACATAGGCTTCTTGCGCCTGTATGCCAAGTCACGGAGGGCAATGCCGACATGCATCTTGATCGTGGAAGACCATGAGGCGATGCGACGCACGGTCTGCCGCTACCTGCAGTCACAAGACGGTTTTACAGTTTGCGGCGAAGCGGTCGATGGCATTGATGCCATTGAAAAGGCTGAACGACTGAAACCGGATTTGATTGTGCTTGATATGCACATGCCGCGAATGAGCGGCTTGGAAGCAGCCAAAAGAATTCACGGGATGGCCCCTCACGTACCGATAGTGATGTTCACGCTCCACAAAGATGTCTTGCTAGCGCAAAGGAACCACAACGGAGACCTAACCACAGTTGTTTCGAAGAGCGATGGTCTAGAGGCTTTATTGAAAGAAATTCGGCGGCTAACTCGAGAGAATCAATCTGCTAAACCCGTCTGAATGATCATCCGCAATGCCCATCCGCAGTGCCCACCCGACCTAAAGGGAATATAGATAGCATCGACGTTCCAATGAGCGTAGTGTGAAGAAGTCACACTAGCACTAGCCTGAACGCAGCCTTCCGGCGTTACGGGTCCTTGCGAAATCTGATGATGTTTTTCGATTTCAAGGACCTAAATGCCAAACACTCCTACTCGGTTTCGCCCCGAAATCTCCAAGTCCGACCACGATGGAGCCCGCGACGGGCGACAAGATCGGGCCATTCACAACACCATTCTGAAGGACCTGTGGCGACAAGAATGCGATGCGATGTTTGCCAAATCGCAGTACGTTGACCTGCCCACTGGCACCATACTTAACGAAATGGATGAGCCGATTGAATTCGCCTATTTCATCAACAGTGGCTTGGCCTCAATTTTGAACGTTGCGCCTGACGGCAAGACTGTTGAAGTCGGACTAACGGGCAAAGAGGGATTCGTAGGCTTGCCTCTAATTGTTGGATTCAGCAGTAGTCCTACGCAAGCCATTATTCAAATCAAAGGGTCGGCATTCCGAATAAGTGCGAAGAACTTTAAGTCCGTACTGCAAGACTGTCCCGCACTGGAACGAACTTTGCAGCGATATTCACAGGAATTGGCTTTGCAGGTATCGCAGGTTGCGGCCTGCAACCGACTGCACGAATTAGAAGAGCGGTTGGCGCGATGGCTGTTGATGAGTCAGGACCGGGTCGGAGATTCGACGTTTGAGCTAACTCAGGAATTTCTCTCTCATATGCTGGGAACCAGACGCGCAAGTGTCACGGTGGCCGCTGGCATCCTCCAGAAGGCAGGATTGATTACCTATAAACGGGGTGTGGTGAGAATAGAGAACCGTGAGCAATTGGAAAACGCTGCCTGCGATTGCTACAAATTGCTAAATAGTCAGATTGAGCGATGGCACCAAGAAATTCGCTAGTCGGTGCGCTAGCGTACCGACTGAGGGGCGTGCGAGAACTTATTTTAGCTCCGATTGCGACTCGGGAGGTGCCAAATGAACGAGCCAACCCCTGAATGGCAAACGCTTCTTAGAGAAGCCACAGAAGAAACCAACGACGAGAATTTACGGATCAAACTGGAAGCTGTGGAAAGCGCGATTTATAAGCGGATGCTGGAACTTGACGCCTCATCGAACGGCCTTGGAGAAAAGAATGCTATCCGCGACGGATGCAAGGAACTATTAAGACTCCGAACCGAGCGGTTGAACTGGCCTGCGATAGACTTCAAACGTCCGAACGAAGATCAAGACACCCGTAGAACCTAAATACCTCGGGCCGTGCGGAAGTTTGCCCCCGCCAAAGCAAAACAACCAACTGCAATATGAAGTACCTCTGCTGTTCCAGATCTCCCTGAAGGGTAGCCTTCGAGTCGAACCGGTTTTCTCTTCTTCAACGAAAGGGTACGCCACCCGCCTTCAAATCCCATCCGGGCAGCGGCTCCTAAACCGTATCAAAGCGGTTTGACATCTCTAAATGAATCGCCTAAAGTCGTCCGCGCCGGGGTTGGCGCTCGAATGAGTGGCTCGATTTATCCCCTAACAAATAGATAAAAGATAGAAGGAGAGAGACTGGTGAAATCCCGTCTTATTAGTGTTGCGCGCGCTTTTGCGCCAATTTCGATCATTGCTTTTCTGTGCCTACAGGGCCCCGTGTGGGCGCACACGGGAGCGAGCCTTTCGGGCGTGGTGACGAGCCAAACCGGCGTAATCCTTCCCGATGTCGCGGTGACCATCAAGAATGTCGATACGGCTGAAACGCGTACGATGGCGACGGATGTTGGGGGCCGGTATCAGGCGTTAGATCTGCCCTTGGGCCGCTTCGAAGTTCGAGCAGCAAAACACGGGTTCGCCAATGTAACGCGGACAGACATCAATTTGGCCAGCGGCCAGGACGCCACGGTCAATATAACCATGCGCCTGAACGCGCAGGCTAAAGAGCAGGTTCCGATAGGTCCACCGACCCACGACCCCTGCACGAGCGTCCACCAGTTCGCAACGACCGATTGCTCGCTGACCTGGCACGGCATCACTGCCTACGGGACCTATGACGTCGGCGTCGGGTGGGTTAGCCACGGCTTACCGGAGAACGGCTATAACTATGAAGGCGAATCCCTGATAAATCGAAATGGCTATCAACATCGATTCGTCCTCGCACCGAACAACCTGTCGCAGACGGGTCTGGGCATCAAGGGCAAGGAAGAGTTCATGCCTGGCTGGTCCGTTGTGTTCAACCTTTCAACCGGCATCAATCCGCAGTCCGGCCAGCTCGCCAACATGGCGGCGACCAACACTAAGAACAACGGCCTTCCGAGGGCCAGCTACTCGGAAACAGGTGACGGCGCGAGGGCAGGCCAGCCCTTCAATGACGAATTTTATGCCGGGGTATCGTCCACCCAGTTCGGCACGGTGACCTTCGGCCGTCAGCGGGCTCTCGGTACCGATACCATGCTCAATTACGATCCGGCCGGCGGCAGCTACGCCTTTTCCTACATCGGATACAACGGCACGATGGCCGGCGGCGGCGACACTGAGGACACACGTTGGGATGACGCCGTGAAATATCGCCTCATTTATGGGCCGATCCATTTCGGCGCGATGTACAAATTTGCCGACGGTTCTGGCGGCTGCTTCTCCGACTCCCCAAACTGGACGGCTGCGACCTGTACAGCTGAAAAGTCGCACAACTCGGCCTATGGATTCAACGGCGGTGGTGAATACCACAAGCTCTCCGCCGACGTGGTCTATCAACATGTCAACCAAGCGATCAGCGTAGTCAATCCCTTGCTGGGACCTGCGAGTCCGACGCAGCCATATCAGTCGACCCTCGACAGCATCAATACGAACCCCATCGTCGGGGCCAATCTGATCGGAACCGACGACACTGAATATGGCATCGTTACCGACAACGACGCGCTCATGGGCGCTCTCAAATATACGTGGAACAAGTTCAAGTTCTATGGCGGTTACGAATACATCTGGCAGGCCAACCCGACGCACCCGTTGGGCGTTGGCGCTTCGGCCCAGGGCGGCTATCTCCTAAGCGGGGTCGAAGATGACAATCTTGATGCTCCGAAGAAGGTGCAGATCTGGTGGACAGGCGCGAAATACGCGGTCAACAAAACAACGGACGTGACCTTCGCCTGGTATCACCAGCTGCAGCATGACTTCCGTGTTCCGTCGACTTGCTCGGTCGATGCCGGTTTCCGCAGTTCCTGCGCAGGGACTCTCAACGAGTGGTCACTCTACACGGATCATCACATCACCAAGCGCTTCGAGGTTTTCGCCGGAATCGCGTATTCCGATGTGAGCGGTGGTCTGGCCATCGCCATTCCTCATAAGCCCGGCGTACCCTATTTCCACAACGACAACCTTGCCCCGTTGGTGGGCGGCCGGTTCAGCTTCTGATCGTTTTCTGATCGGTTTCTGATTGTTGGCGGAGACGTGTGGGAGTCGAACCCACCATCCGGACCGCGAAGGCCCGGATCGCCGGCTTTGAAGGCCGGGAGGATCACCGGACCCTTTTCGTCTCCTTCAAATCGGGAGGCTCATGATAGCGCATCGCGCTGTTATTCGAATGTAGCCGCCTGCTTCTGTCCACCAATTTGACTCGTAATTGCTCGCGCAACGCCGCAACGGCGCAGAAACTTCCCTGCCCTCTATCACGCCCCTTCGCGCATCTAATTTCTGAGCCCGCGGCCCGCTGCCTTACAATAAAAAAGCTAACTTGCCGGCATTCGAACCGCGCCCGATGCGCGAACCGGCGAAAAAGAAAGGACTCATGCGCAGTCAGCAAATCAAATCGATTTTTATCGCCGCAATTATTCTTCTTAGTGGCGGCGTTTTGCTTAAAGCCGACACGCCGGCGCCGGGTGGACTCCCCGATTCGCAGCAAATCATTGCCTTTCTGAATCAGTCCATCACCTGGTACCGCCATCTCGGCGAAGAAGCGCGGCTGGTCGACGAACCGGCCGATGTGCTCTTTCTTTATAACGACCGCCAAACAGCCGAACAGGCTCTGGCGCTTTCTTTCGATTTTGCTCACGCTGAAGCGCAGCTTCTCGAAGCGCGCAATCCCTCTGCTGATCAGCCGCAGGATGAAGCCAACTCCAGCCGTTACCAACGCCTTTCTCAACTCGCTTCCAAAGCCGACGATCAACTGAACGAGAAACAGCAGGAACTAGCCGACCTGCAAAAGAAACTTGCGACCTCGCGCGGCAACGACCGCAAAGTCATTCAAGCCACGATGGATGAAACTCAGAGCGAAGTGCAGCTCGCTCAAATGCGCCACGATACTCTGAAAAATATGCTGCAATTCGTGGCCAGCGGCACGAACGACAAGCGCCCGGGTCACTCCGCGCTGGTAGCGCAGGTCAATGAGCTCGAGCAGTCCGTGCCGGAAATAAAACCAGCCACCGCCGCGGCGAAAAACGCAAATGGCGACAACGGAGCCGCCAGCAATTCGAATGGCTCCAACAATTCAACGAATGCCAATAACAACGCCAGCCTCACACCGGCGCTCAACATCAGCACGAAGAAATCCGAGCCAACCGGCCTGATCGGCCGCACGTCCAGCATTCTGGCGCTTCGCAACAAGCTGAAGGGCCTCGAAGACATCCAGCACATGACCGATTCGCTGGAGAAGCATTCCAAATCGCTCCTGACGCCGCTTGGTGCGCAACTCACCGAAACCGCCCAGCGCGCGCAAGCCCTTTCCAGCTTGCCCAATCAGAACGACGCGGCGACGATGAGCGACCGCAAGAACCAGATCGACGCGCTCACGGTTCAATTCAAGCAGCTCTCCTCAGCGACGCTGCCGCTCGCGAAACAGGGCATTCTGCTAGATCGATACAAGGCCAACGTGGGCCGCTGGCATGACAGCGTCTACGCGCAGCTCAAAAAGGAACTGATTAGCCTGGCTATTCGCGTCGGCGTCCTGGTGATCTTCTTACTGATCGCTGTGGCCATCTCCAGCTTCTGGCGGCGCTTAACGTTCCGGTACGTGCCTGACGTTCGCCGCCGACATCAATTTTTACTGTTGCGCCGCATCGTGATGTTCATCGTCTTCGCCATCATTGTGGCGATCAGCTTCTCTACCGATTTGGGCTCGTTAACTACTTTCGCCGGCTTGCTCGCTGCCGGCCTCGCGGTCTGCTTGCAAAGCGTCATCTTGTCTGCGGTTGGTTACTTCGTGCTACTGGGGAAATACGGCGTGCGCGTGGGCGATCGCATTCAAATTTCCGGCGTGAATGGCACCGTGGTCGATATCGACTTGATGCGCATTTCATTGATGGAACTCGGCGGCGATGGAATTACCTCCGAAGGCTCGCCCACAGGCCGCACTGTTGAGTTTCCAAACGCGATCGTCTTCCAGCCTACTTCCGGATTCTTCAAGGAAATTCGAGGTGCGAATCTTTTTTGGCACGAAGTTACGCTGGTGTTGAAGGCGGGCGGGAATTATCAGGAGGTTGAAAAGCGGATGCTCGACGCGGTCGACAAGGTGTTCGCGGAGTATCGTAGCAAAGTCGAACAGCAATACCGTCACATGGAGCGCACTTTAAACATCTCTCTTGATATGCCGCATCCGCAAAGCCGCTTGCGCGTTACTCCGGGCGGTCTTGAAATCGTTATTCACTATCCAGTGGAACGCGACAACGCTGCGGAAATTGATGATCGGATCACCAGAGCGCTCCTCGAGGTCGCTAACAGTGACGCGTCCGCATCGCCATCGGAAAAGCCCAAGGTGATACCGTCTTCCTCAAACGCAAACACCTCAAACTCAAACACTCCAAACGAGGCGCAGGAGAATCAGCCGGTCGCCAAGGGAGCGAAATAGCAGGGTCATTTTCTCAGCGCAAACCTCAGCGCAAAGCGATTGGCAGTGCAGAGTGCGGAATTAATTCTTAGGCGGGACGTCCAAGGAAGGAATGGGAGAAGCGGCGCTCTTTTCTTTCGCCAGCTCCAATAACTTCGGATCGGTACAAACCTCGTAGTAATACCTGTCGCGCACCGGCCCGATTTTCATGCCTGGTAGCAAAGCTCGGACCGTTCCCTTGCGCACCACAATAGGCTCCAAAGAACCGCCTACCGGTAATTGGCCGAAGTACAGTTCTGCTTTTTCCTGCCCCCAGGGGAACTGGAAATACTGCGAGGAGGGTATAAGCGAAATCTCGCTTCCGAGTTTGTTAAACGCTTCCTGGTTCAAATCGATTCCATTCACGTTGTAGCGGACCATAAACTCTTCCGCGTCCGCTTCGTCCACGTCGTCCACCACGGTTTGCATCAGGAAGACGTGAAACGGAGAAGGATTGTTAGTCAGCAGGCGCCGGGCGATTTTCGAGCAGCTCGACAAACGGTCCGACAAATTGAGGGCTTTGGAAATCATGATTTTTGAATCGCCGTCCATCCACAAAGAGGGCGCGGAATTCTGGAAGGCCACGCCCACACCAACTTCGAGCGGCGGCAGCTTCCGGGCGATCGCGCGTTCATTGTAAGACTGCGTCACGGCCAGAATTTCACGTCCCAGCACGCAGGCGTGCGCTACGGATCGCTGCGTGGTCGCGGAGGTTTCCGTCTCGTAGATGGCCAGAATGATCGCATCGCCCTCAATGAACACCTTGGCGGCACCATGCCGGCCCAGCAGTTTCTTGACCGGCTCATGCAAGTGCGCGCTGAAATGTGAGGCTGGATTCAGGCCCTGATCCATCAACTTGCGGACAATTTCACTCGAGCCTCTGACGTCGGTCTTGATTACGGCGTGTGAAACAACTCGATCGCTTTGGTGGGTCTCTTCTTCCGCGAAGACCATTTCATACAAACTGTTGTTGACTCGCGACAGCTCCCGCGCGTCTTCGGACTCCACCAGGTGAATTTTTTCCATCCAGCCCATAACGTGCTGGTAGTTTCGCTTGTCCCGGCGCAGACGCACCAAATCCTCGGCGAAGCGCAAGGCCGCGGCGCTGATTTCCACCTGGGAAGCGCGGCGAATCATGCGCGACGATTCCTCCAGGCGCCTCAGAGAGAATTTGCGCGCCGGGAACTGCTCCAGGATTTGCTCCACGCGCTTGATGTCTTCGCGTATGACCAGCGCTTTCTTAAGCTGCTGAAGGTGGACCGGCGGGCAGTAGTCGGTGTAAATGTTCCGTACTTCGTATCCCGCCAGAACGTGAATCAACAGATCGTGCTCTTCCAGGCGGAGAATCCATTCCTGGAGAAGTTTGGCGCGCGCGGCCGGCGAAATTTCGTCGCCTCCATGCGAGCTTGGGTCCATCAGCTTTCTGACATTGCCGGGATCGTTTAAATAACTTCCGGTGCGATTGTGGGAGTCTTCTACAAGGAAGGTTAGTTTCTGCTTGGCGGCCTGAAGTTCAGGAACCAGCTTGGCGAGCTTGGCTTCTAATTCCAGGGCAGCCTGACGAGTTGCGTTATTGCCCCGTCCCGCTCCCTCGCTCGATCCCTCGCGCCGCTTTTGCAGCCACGGGAACAGCGCTTCGGGGTCGGCTGGCGGCTCTTCTGGATTTTCTTCGAGCCGCGCCAGTTCCAGTCGCAGCGAGCGGGCCTTCTCAACTAATGAGTCATAGATCTTCTGTGCGCGCAGGAGTTCGCCGGAATTATCATCCAGCAGCACGAAATCGCGGACCAGCCCCAGCAGCAGCTCGTCGAACACCGCGAAGCGATCCGGGTCGCGGCTGAAATTCCCAAGCAGCAGGTAATGTTCAATAAGGACGAAATCGTCGTTTCCGCCGTCTGTAAAGAGCAAACGATTCTTCAGCAGCTCGTATGTCTCGTGAAAATCTTCGCCAAATAGAGCCCGTCGCGACTTCTGCAGCTGCCCTTCATCAAGGTCGCGGAAAATCTGGAAGAGTCCCTGGCCGACCTGCCGGAAAATGTTCTTCCGGTCGGCGGTCAGCTCGGTAATTCGCGAGCGCAGCACGTGCGCTTGCTCGCTGTGCTCGAATTGCACGCCACGAGAAGCAATCCAGTCTTTGCACTCCACTACCAGGTTCGCGAGCTGTTCGGTAATTTCGGTGGTTAAAAACTCCAAAAGGGCCAGGCGGTTTAGCAGATCAACTTCGATGGTCTGGGCGAATTTTGCGCGGGTCAGAGAAATCTGCAGAAGCTCAGAGAGATGCTTGCGAAATACTGCCACCTGAGGCGTGCTGATCTTGCGAGCCTGCCCGTAAAACAGGTTCAAATTGGCAATGTGGCGGACGCTATCGGAAATGTACTTTTTTGCTTCGGCAACAAACTTGGGGCTTAGAAAAACGTCATAGCGCAGGTTATCTACACCCAAATTCAGCCCTGGCAACCGAATTTCGGACGTGTAAGGCTGCAGCTTAATCTGTGCCAGGCCGGACGAGGATAGTACTTCGGGGGCTTGCGCCATTCATTGATTTTTGACCAGAACGGAACAGCCTCATGAAAGGAAAAACGGGTACGCAACCAACAGGTAAACTCCCCCAGTTTTATGGCTTATCCCAACATTTGAAACGCCAAGCCATCGCCGGCTTCTACAACTCAAATTGTGCCCGAAATGGCACTACTGGGCGGCGGGAGGGTTTCGCAGGTGGTCCAAATCGCGCAGGGTTTGCTGTTCCTGTGGCGACAAGCCTTGCATGAACTTCGGGTCATTGAGCTGGGCCTCGCGGTCGGCCTCGGGCATGCCTCGCAAAGTGTGCAGCCGGCCCATTAGCAATTGCCTTCGCTCGGGAGGCATCTGCTGCCATCTCGGCAACAGCGCGTTGCGCACATACTGCCGCTGGTCCGGAGTCATGCGTTCCCAGGCCTGCTCGCGATCGCGCATAACTTCGCGCTCATCCGTCGAAAGCCGGTTCCACTGCTGCAGCCGCTGACGAATCTGGGCCTGCTGCTTCGGAGGGAGGCTCTTGAAGCGCTCGTTATTGCGCATAAAGCGCTCCTGCTCGCCCGGCGACATGTCCTGGAGCCTTTCGGTCCATTTCGGTGGAAGGCCTGCCAGCGCGCGCCCATCGCCTCCTGGCCGCTGCGCGGCGTTGGGTCCGGCAGGGTGCGCACCGGCAGCTTCAGCGGGCGTTGTTCCGGGCTTGGCTGCATCCACAGGATGCTGCTTTTGAGCAGCCGCGGCGGCTTTCTCGCGCGCTTGCTCGCGTCTCTGCGCGCGCGCTTCTGCGATGGCTTCTCGCCGTTGCTGGCGCCGAGTCTCCTGCGCACGCACCGGCGGCCCGGCGATCGCCAGCACACTCGCGAACACGAGTATTAGCTTTGTTATGCGGCCAAGCATGATTTAGAGCTGTCCGCCGCCGTCTCCGTTATTTTGATCTTCGGTTGCAGGCTTGGGCGGCGGCACAGGCAATTCCGACAAAGCGTCAAATCCCTGCAGCACATCGTAATTCTCGAGCACTCCAAGGTCTCGAATCGCGCGAAAATCCTGCTCGCTCTGCGTGGTTGCGGTGGTCCCAGTGTTGTCCACAGGTGTCGCCTGGAACTTGCCCATCCAGGTGAAGAGTCCCAGCAACACGGCCAGCGAAAACGCCAGCCGAGGGGCAGGCAAGAGCCATCCGAACCAGCTCGCTCGCGGCTCATCGGAGATTCGTTGGCGCACTCGCGCATCAAACGACGGCGAAGGCTGCATGGGCGGCAGTTCATCCAGCACGCCAAAGAGACGGCTGAATTCCTGCAGCCGCGTTCTGCACGCCGGGCACACTGCAACGTGAGATTCCACAACCGTTTGCTCATTCACTGTGGCGCGGCCGTCCAGGTAAGGAATCAGCGCAGCCGACACCTTTTGGCAATCTACCTTTTCACTATTCAACATATCCTTCATGACGATCTTCCTTTTCTGAACCCTACAGTTGCATCAGAATTCTGCGCCGGCAGCCCAACCAGAGGGGCTAATTGTACTCTCAGCGTTTCATAGGCTCGGAACAACAGCGATTTCAGCGCTGACTCCGAACACTGCAGCACTTTGGCAATCTCCGTGTAATCCATTTCCTCGTATTTATGCAGCATCACCGCAATACGCTGCTTTTCGGGAAGCGCTTCCACAGCGCTGCGGATAAAGTCGGCACGATCGCGTTCCAGCATCATTTGGTCAACGCGCTTTTCGGGCGCCGGCAACTCCATGACTTGCTCATCTTCCTTGACCGGAGCGTCCAGCGAAACTTCCATCTTGTGGTGGCGCGTATCGCGAATGTTATTCAGCGCCAGATTCGTCGCGATGCGAAAAAGCCAGGTGGTGAATTTTGCGCTCGGCGCGTATCGCTCGCGCGCGCGATACACCCGTAGAAAGACTTCCTGCGCCAGATCCTCGGCCGCTCCACTGTCCCGGACGATGCGATAGAGAAAATTAACGAGAGGCGTACGGTACCGCTGCAGCAGCAGATCAAATGAGGCGCTATTGCCGTCCTTAGCCTCCAGCATTAACTGGACGTCGGACCTGGCCATAGTAGCCACATCTTACCTAACACTTGGCGTGGCTTAAAGTTGCGAGAGGGCGACTGCATAGGAACACCGCACTGGCACCCGGGACAGGGCTACAGTGCGGGAGCTAACCAGCGCAGAATCAACATTAGGGCAGCGCCAATGAAGACCAGAAGCGCCATGGTGACGCCGGGCTCCTGGTTGACTTCGGGGATGAGGTCGGAGGCGGCGACGTAGATGGTGACGCCGGCGGATACGGGGAGGGCGAGGGATACGGGGATATGCAGGATATACATGATGCCGACGCCGGCCAGGGTGGCGGCGCCGAGGATGGCGGCGGAGAGGAGGGCGACGTTACGGCTTTGGCCATTGGCCAGCATCATGGAGGCGATGGCGAAGCCTTCCGGCAGCTTGTGCAGGAAGATGGCTACGAATACCAGCGCGCCCAGCCAGACCGAGACCAACACGGCGGAGGCGATGGCCACTCCGTCGAAAAAGGTGTGAATTACGAGGCCCAGTAACGCCGCCGTGCCGGCATGTTTGTGCGCGACTTCCGCGTGGTGGGTTTCCTCACCAAAATGAAAATGGGGCGCGACGGTGTGCTCGAAAAAATGAATCAGCAAATACCCGGCGAGGACCAGGATGAAAACCAGCTCGAAATGGGAGGAAATTTTCAGCGACTGCGGGATCATTTCCAGGAATGCTGTTGCGAGCATGAAGCCCGCGCCCAGCGCGATGAAGTGTTTGAGGTAACCGAGCGACCACTGCACGCGGGAAATAGCCAGGCCGCCTACCAGATTGGCAGCGGCCGCGATCGCCCCTAGAAGGACCCCCAGCAAAATCCGCGAAGAACTGATACTCAACATGAACCGCAACGCAATCCCCGAAATGGTCCCTGAGACCAAATAGTTTCAGTTAGCCCGATTCAGCACTCACTCAGCCGCCGTGACGGAAGAGAATTACATCGCCATCCTGCACGATGTACTCCTTCCCTTCCAGCCGCAATTGTCCGCGCTCTTTCGTCGCGGCAAAGCTTCCGCCGGCGAGTAAATCCTCCCAACGCACGACTTCCGCTTTGATGAAATGCTTTTCAATGTCGCTATGAATCGCGCCCGCCGCCTTTTGCGCGTTCATCCCGCGTTCGATGGTCCACGCGCGGCATTCCGGCTCACCGCAGGTGAGAAACGAAATGAGGCCCAGCAACTTATAGCTGGCCTGAATCAAGCGGTCTCTGCCCCGATTCCGCCAAGCCGTATGCAGCCATCATTTCTCGGGCCTCTGCGTCATCCAGTTCAGCCAGTTCCGCTTCGATCTTCCCGCAAAAGGGCACGACCGCCGTTGCAGGCTTAGCCGCCAGCGTTTCCAGCTTGTACTTTTCCACCGCGTGCGCTGCTTCCGGCGCGTCACTATCCGGCAGATTCAATACATAAAGCATCGGCTTTTGCGTGAGGAACATAAAGCCGGTCAGGACTTTCGTCTCTTCCGGCTTAAATTCGAGCTCGCGCAGCGGTTTTTCCGCTTCCAGCGCGGCAATACACCGATTCAGCAAAGCCAATTCGGATTCAACTTGCGGGTCCCGCTTCTTTTTCAAATCCTTTTCAACTCGCTCGCGCCGCTTACCCGCCTGCTCGAGGTCGTTCAGGGTCAATTCCAGCTCAATATCCTGAATATCCCGCAACGCGTTGATGCTACCCGCCGGATGCGGAATTGCGGGATCGTCAAAGAGCCGGACCACGTTCGCCAGGGCATCCGCCTCCCGCAGCGGCACCAGCGATGCCGAATTTTTCTCGCGATCTTTCTGCAGGCCGCCAATATCGACGTACTCGATCGTCGCGTAGGTAATCTTCTTGGGCTTAAAAATCTCGGACAGCTTATCGACGCGAGGGTCCGGCACGCGCGCGATGCCCACGTGCGCCTGTCCCGCCTGCGTGCGCGCTTCCGCGCGTGAGCGAGTGAGAATTCGAAATAAACTTGTTTTCCCTACTTGAGGTAAGCCGACAATCCCTGTTTTCATGTGCCATGCGATACTAGCATGCGCGAAAGGTTCCTCTGAAATGGTCCAGACAAATCCGCGCGCGGCCCGCAAGCCAAAGTCGCAATCCACTCATCTGAATCGCAATAAGCCCAAGCGCTACCCCTTCAATCACCTGAAAGCTGTTCGCCACCTAACTGGCTGCGATCCGCGCTTCGCGGATCTGATCTCGCGCGTTGGCCGCTTCCGGATGGAAATGGACGACCACCCCACTCCCTATGCGGCTCTTTTCGAAGCGATTCAGTATCAACAACTCGCCGGCAAGGCCGCCGCGGCAATCCTGAAAAAAGTGAAGGACCGCATCGGCGGCGGCGACTTCCCCACTCCCACGCAGATGCTGGCCGCCACAGACGAAGACCTGCGCGCTGCGGGCCTCTCGCGCCAAAAAATGGCCGCGCTTCGCGACCTCGCCGCAAAAACCATCGAAGGCGTGGTCCCCGGCATGGAAGAAATTGAGCAGCTCACCGACGAGGAGATTCTTACGCGGCTCACTGCCGTGCGCGGCGTGGGCGCCTGGACTGTTCACATGTTTTTGATTTTTCGGCTCGGGCCGCCCGGACATCCTGCCCACGCTCGACTACGGCGTGCAGCAAGGGTTCAAACTGGCTTACAACAAGCGCAAGCTACCCAAACCAAAGGCGCTCGCCGCATTCGGTGAGAAATGGAAGCCTTACCGCAGCGTGGCGAGTTGGTATTTATGGCAGGCTGTACATCTGCATCGCACGCAAAAGGTAAATCCAAAGGCAAGGTGAACGTTACTTCCCTAGCTGTAGGGCAGCGGCGACAATTGGCTTAGCCCACTCTGGTATCTCTTCAAGGGGAAGGATTCTATTTATGCGTCCTCTTACTACCTTGAGAACTAACTTCGGGGAGGGGACACGGGTTCTGTGATCGGCTTCTTCACTGTTGTCATATAACAGCAGCTCTTCTAAACGGGGCAGTAACCGAATCAGATTGAGTCGACTTTGCGAGTATCGTTCGCGAATCCTTTGCTCCGGAATATCATGGCCACCCGATGCTACTCGTGAGCGCACTCTTTGAATGTGCAACTCCACATCCTTCAAGCCGACATACCAGACCGAAATGCCGATATCTTGCAAGGCAGCGTTTTCCAAAAGGTTTGTGATCGTATTGCCGCCGAGTGTCGTCTCAAACGCTAAGAACCGTCCGAGCGCAATCGCTTCCTCAAGCAAATTCTTGCCTTCGTGCCAGGCTCTGCTGTTGGCATCGTTTTGAGAAATTCCAGGGTTGGCGAGGAGAATTTGTCGAGTGGCAATGTCTGGATTGAAGTATTCGGTGCCTCGTTCTAACAGCATCTCTCCCATAATGCTGCTCTTGCCTGCACCATTTACGCCTGCCAGAACATAAATTCTGGGCTTCGCGGACACTTCTACCGCCGTTTGCGAGCAGCGGCGCCAGCTACCCTTCCTAGTTCTTCCGGAGACGCGTGGAACGCCTCATCCATTGCCTTTCGTGCTTCCGGGCCGTTGCATCCGATCCAACATAGCGTTGAATTCATCGGTCAAGGTGTTGACACGCTTCGCAGGAGCAAAGGCTTCGTATTGCTCGACGGACATAAGAACCGCTTTGGGTTCCTGATGCTTCGTAATCACAATGCATTGCCCTCGAATGGCCTTTTCTAATACGTTGGCAAACTTGTTCTTTGCAGTGGTGGAAGAAACCAACTCAGGGGTCTTTGAACCCTGGAATTTCGGCACCGCAGTCCGCCTGGACTCAGACGCCGTCGCTTTGTAGCGAACGGATCCTTGGATTCTTCGCTTGGTTGCGGGTTTAGTCGTTTTAGCTGTTTTAGCCATTTTAACTATTCTAACTGCCTGGAGAGGAAAAGTCTATGGGGAGACGCGGGGTCGAATTGATCACCGCGCCGTTGAAATGCGCTGCACGGTAATAAAAAATCCCAGAACGCCCAGCAAGAGCACCGCACCTTCAATGCGCACGGAGAGCCGGTGGAGCTTGTCGAATTCGACGCGGCGCGGGTCGTCCGGCGGCGTCTTGTCCACCGAGACCATGTCCTGGCGTAGCGCCGCCATCGGGCGCGATACCAGCCGCTGGGATGAATAGGTGAGCAGCATCATGAGCATCACCAGCGCGGCGGCCAGCGAAGGCCCGCGCGACAGATTGGCCCATTCCAGTGCCGTGGCCGCCAGAAAAATCACTCCCGCCACGATTCCCAGCCAATGTAAACGTGCGAGTGAATGCCCTACCATCAGCCCGGCCTGATCGCGATTCGACAGCACTCCGAATGCACCCGGCGCCACCACGAAACTCAGAAAAATGATGCTGCCGATCCAAGTACCGAGCACGAATAATTCTATGAATCGAAGTGTGGAAGACATTTCCGCTCCTACTGGGGCAGCGCGCGTTTGCGCAACATCACCTGCAACTTGATCACGCCAATCTGCTTCCCGGCCGATGAAGCTGTCACCGTAACTTCGCTGAGATCCTTCGACGATTCCGTTGATGGAGTCGCCGGAACCATAAGTTCCACGTTCAACGAAGCCAGGAGCCCAGCGGCGATTGTATACGGGCCCGCGCCGGCGCTTGTGGTCCATCCCGAAGGTGCTTTCACGGTCAGATCTACGGTTTTCGCTTCACCGGTGGTATTGCGCACCCAAATCGGAATCTCCAGCGGGCCACCCGCTTGCACGCCGATTTCCGGCTCGTTGATATGCGGCAGATTTTCTAGACCATGAGCGCGCTTGAATTCCTCGTAAAAGCTCCATGCGCCGCCTAATTCCACGGTCAGTTCGTTCGCTGCCGGCGCTGGAACAGCGGCACGCTGCATCGCTGCCGCCGGAGCGGAAGTGACGTTCTCAAACATGTCGCCCGTCACGCTGCCACCTACCGCCGACTTTCCAAATACGAAGCCTTGCTCCGAACCCCATCCACCTTGCGGATCGGTGGCCTGCTTCTGCAATTCCTCTTCGCTTTCCTTGGAAAACGTATCGATATAGCTCTTGGCCTGCGTTTCGTGAGATTTGAAACTTTCAAGCGCCACGCGCCAGTAGGGCATGTGCCGCGACTTCGACATACCGGTCACCGAATAGGTCGGCCCGGAACCTTTTGGCGCATCATTCCGCTGCCCACCATAATCGAAGTAATAAATTTTCTTCACTTGCCACGGGCGCAAATTTTCAAGGTAGGGCTCTAATCGGTGCTCGGCTCCAGCCACTTGCGAAGAAAATACGGTTGGGTCGCCAGCGAGATCAAAGCCCTCGGTAGCGATCACGCCCGAGGCCTGATGATCGCCGTGATTCTCGCCGATGAAGACACCCGGGAAAAAAGTGAGGATCACTTCCGGCCGGGTTAACCGGATCAGCCGAACCATTTCCTCGAGCCGCTCGCCATGCCCCCAATTGGCCAGTGAAATCAGCACATTTTGGCTGGCCGTATCCTTGCCGCCCAAAAACCACACGTTGGTCACGCCGAGCGTTGCGCACGCCTTGCGCGCCTCAATCTCGCGAATATCGGCCAGCGCCGCCGCGTGCTCCGGGCCAGCCTGGTTCGATCCGTTTCCGCCGCGCGTGCCGTAGACAACGGCCACGCGCTTCCCTTCGTCGAGTTCACGCGCGATGAA
Source organism: uncultured Acidobacteriota bacterium (assembly GCA_963757885.1). Taxonomy (GTDB): domain Bacteria; phylum Acidobacteriota; class Terriglobia; order Acidiferrales; family UBA7541; genus Palsa-147. Next base: position 32,070 of record CAVWSS010000006.1, read on the forward strand.
TGGGCTGGCCGCGCCTTCATCGTCCGGATGCGCGACGACCACCATGATGTCGACCTTGTAGCGCTCATCCGGCCCTTGAACGACTTGCGGGGTCTGCGCGCCTTTGGCCTCGGGCGACTGAGCGTGAATTGTCTGCGCGGCAAACAGCAAAGCCGCCAAGGCGAAACCAACCACTCTCAATATCAAAGATAGCTTATGAATTTGGACCTTTGAGGGCGTCATGAGCCATGAATCGTGCCAGAAAACGGCACATTCCTCCATTGGAACTTCGAAAATCAGCACCCACCCATCGGACGGTCGAGACACCCATTACGTATTCATAGAGGTACGCATCAACACACTCAATCAGCGGCACTTACATCAGATCCCGTGTGAAATAGAAAACGAATTCACACGATCAGCGTTCAGCCTCACGCAAATTTTTCATATGCCAATTTAGAATCCCCTGGACGCTTTCGGATTCTATTCTGCTGGGATTATCTATAGGAATTGCCAGCCGTTCCCGCCTTAGATCGCAGCACCATACGTTTGAGCACACTTGCCCATCGCCGCCTAATCCGACTGTTGGAAAAATGGCAAAATGAACAAGGATCGCGGACAACCAACCGGCCAGCTTAGGCGTTCAAGGTAATCAGGATGCGCGGCGGGGTGTTGCGCTGGTATGCGCTTCAAAGAGGCCGAGGCATGGTGGGCGATCAAGGACTTGAACCTTGGACCTCTCCCGTGTGAGGGGAGCGCTCTAACCACTGAGCTAATCGCCCTTATAGCGTCATCAAACTTTTAACAAAAGGCCAAGTCAATTGCAAACGACAGCGCCCGGTCAAGGCAAAATTGATACAGGCAAAATTGACCAAACCAAGATTGGCCGCCTGCACCGTGCCATCGCTCGCGTGGTTAAGGGCAAGGACGATGCGATTCAGCTCACCCTGATCGCGCTGCTGGCGCGCGGCCATCTGCTTATTGAGGACGTGCCCGGCGTGGGAAAGACCACTCTGGCGCAGGCTCTGGCGCGGTCGTTTCACTGCACTTTTCAACGCATTCAGTTTACTTCCGACCTGCTGCCCAGCGACGTAATCGGCATCAGCGTTTTTGATCCGGTTCGCCAGGTCTTTGAATTCAAGCCTGGCCCGATTTTCGCCAATGTGGTGCTGGCGGATGAAATCAACCGCACCACGCCCAAAACGCAATCCGCGCTGCTTGAAGCCATGAGCGAGTCGCAAATTACGGTCGACAACCGCACGCACCCGCTGCCCAATCCATTCTTGGTCGTGGCCACGCAAAATCCGGTGGAGCACCACGGCACTTACCCTCTGCCCGAATCGCAGCTCGACCGCTTCATGATGCGTATTCGCATGGGTTATCCGAACCGCGCCAGCGAAAAGGAAATTATTCGCAATAGCGACGGGCACACTTCGCCGGCCGAAGGTCTCGAAGCGGTAATGGACGCGGATGAAGTGATGGCCATGCAGGACGCAGTTACCCATATCCGCGTTGACGATTCCCTGCTCGATTACGCGCTGGAAGTGGTGGAGCGCACGCGCACTTCTGAGCAACTCAGCTTGGGCGTGAGCCCGCGAGGAATGGTCATGCTGCACCGCGCTGCGCAGGCGCGCGCGTTTCTGGAAGGGCGCGACTACTGCTCGCCCGACGATTTCAAGAAGTTAATCGTTCCGATTTTTGCTCACCGCCTGGTAGTCAGCTCGAGGTACGTCTCTACGCAGAAAAAATCAGCGCAAGCCGAAGCGATCCTCGACGAAATTCTCGACACCATTCGCGTTCCAGTCTAATGGTTACGCCGTCCGTTAGCCGTTTGTGGCGCGAGCGGGACCGTCCCGGCTGGCGTTTATTCGGCGTTTCCATGATCACGCTGGCGGTGGCGCTGGTCATGGCGCTTTTTTCCGCAGCGGTGGCGCGCCAAGGGCGCTTGTGGCTGGCCAGCACGTCCGCGTTAGCGGCGTTGATGCTCGCTGGATGGGTGGGCGTCACTTCCGTTCCCGCATTGGCCAAGCGCACCAGCCTGCGCTGGCTGCTCTATCAGGTTGACTACCGGCTGCCCAAAGAAGGAGTCATTTTTCTTGGCGCGGTTGTGGTTGTTGCACTCGCCGCAGTGAATACCGGCAACAATTTGCTCTTTTTGATTCTGGGCTGCTTGCTGGCCTGCATTTTGATTTCGGGTGTGCTGTCGCGAACCGTTCTCGCCGGCGTAGGAATGAAATTCGCGCTGCCCGAGCGCATTTTTGCGGGTCAGCCGCTCCTGGCCGTGCTGGAAATTCACAACGAAAAGGAGCTGCTGCCTTCGTTGTCGCTTCGCGTTGTTGGAGAAGGCAGCAAAAAACAGCCGGGCCAGATACTTTCGCGGCCAGTCTACTTTCCTTACATTGCCAATCACGCTGTGGCGCGACAGAGAGTCGAGTTGATGTTTCCCCGTCGCGGCGTGTATCGCCAGGAATCGTTCGGCATTCGCACGAAATTTCCCTTCGGGCTATTCGAAAAGACGCGGAGAGTGGATTCGCCTATAGAGGTGGTGGTGTTTCCCGACGTTACGCCGACGACGCAGACGTATGAGCTGCTGCCGCTGATCAGCGGCGAAATGGCCAGCTACTATCGCGGCCGGGGTCACGAATTGCATTCGATCCGGCCATATCAGCCGAGCGACAGCGCGCGATTCGTGGATTGGAAGCTTTCGGCGAAGACCGGCACGCTACAGGTGCGCGAATATGCGCGTGAGGATGAGCGTCGCTTGATGCTGGTGTTCGATCCCTTCATGAACATTCCCACGAACGAGCGACAGCGCACCGATTTTGACGCGCGATTCGAACGCGCTGTCTCGCTGATGGGCAGCATCGCCTGGCATTTTCAGGAGGTGCGGGCGGAAATGCAGTTTCGAACGGACCGCCTCACCACGCCGGTGGCTCATGGGGACGAGATTATTTATGAAGTTTTGCGCGAGCTGGCTTTCCTTGAGCCGCGTCCGATAGAGCCGCAGAATCAACAATTCGTGGAGAGTCTGGCCGGCGAAACGGAAATTTTCAAGATCATCATCACCCAGCGGCCACAGCGGACTTTGCCGCCGGCACTCTGGTCGTCTTCGTATTTTATTTTCTTCGATTCCCTTTAGTTTGCTCGTGCACTGGTTCGTTCTCGGGACCTGCTGCGTCAGGTGTGCGAGAATAGCGCGCGTGAAGCTGCCCTGGCGCGCCAAGTCCCTTAATAAATTTCGAGAGACTTTGCTGGGATGGTTCCGCGCCGGCCGAAAAGATTATCCCTGGCGACGCGATCGTGATCCTTATCGCGTTTGGCTCGCGGAAATTATGCTGCAGCAGACCCGCATCGCCGCGGTGATTCCCTACTACGACAAATTCCTGCGCCGCTTTCCTGATGTGCAGGCGCTGGCGGACGGTGAGCCGCGCGAAGTGCTGCGCTATTGGGCTGGTCTTGGCTACTACAGCCGCGCGCGAAACTTGCATCGCGCCGCCCGAGAAATTACCGAACAGCATGGCGGCAGCTTTCCTTGCGATTTTGATTCTGCTTTGAAATTGCCGGGGATTGGCAGCTATACAGCCGCGGCGGTGCTAAGCATTGCGTTCGATGCGCCGCATGCGGTGGTCGATGGAAATGTGGCGCGGGTGATTGCGCGGCTGCTGGCGGTGCGCGGTGACCTGCGCGAATCGGCGCGGTGGTCGATGCTGCAGGAGGCCGCGGGCGCGTTGCTAGATGTGGAAGCGCCGGGTGACTGGAATCAAGCCCTGATGGAGCTAGGTGAAATTATTTGCACGCCGAAGAGTCCTCGGTGCAGCGAGTGCCCGCTGGCGCATTGGTGCGAGGCACGCAAGCAAGGGCTGGTGGAGGTTATTCCAGCGCCGCGCAAACGCCAGAAAACAGTGCGCCAGAAATTAGCCGCCGCGGTGCTGGTTGACCCCCAGCGTCAGACTTTGCTGGTTCGGGACCAGGGACGTCACGACGAAGTACTTTTTTCGCGCATGTGGCAGTTCCCGGCTGTGCAAGTCAAAGAGAAAGCGCAGCAGGAATTGGCGCGTCATCTCAAGAATGATCTGCAATTTGCGCCGCCGGTGCTTGACGAGTTGAAGCATGCCAAGCATGCGGTAACTTTTCGCGACATTACTCTGGTTCCCTTCCTGGGCCGCGTCGCGCGTCTACCCGACTTACCCCGCTCGCGTCGCCTCCCCCTCGCGCAACTCTCGCAGCTGGCCGTTTCCAGCGCCACGCACAAAATTGCTCGCGCGGCGCTTGCCGCGCTGAACGCCTGATCCCAGGCGCGCATCTATAACGGTTACCACTAGCTCGCAACGAAATTGGTGCGGCGTCCCCGGATGCTAGAATGAAGTGGAAGTCTTCAGTGAAAAGCGAAGCAAATTGAACTCCCCTTCTCAGCCCAATCAGGTCGCACTGTCCACAGAGTCGGCCCTGCCGGCCATCGACCGCTATTTCGAGGTGTCGCTGTTCCTGCTGGTCGCGACGGGCATTGTGGCGGTGGTGGCTGCGGGCAAGCTGGACCCATTTTCGACGGTGATTCCGTCGATCGTGCTGATCTGGAAGGCGATTCGGGTCTTCAAGCGCAAGGGACCTGAACTTTCACCGCGCGCCGCCACGGCGTGCGTGCTGGCTTACTTCCTGATTTTTCCCCTCGATTTGTGGTTTCTCTCGCGCAACCTAGCGGTCGGCTCGCCCAACCCGGCGCTTTACTCCGCGTTGCTGGCCGCGGTGCACTTGCTGATTTTCGCCACGCTGGTGCGCTTGCTTTCCGCGCGCACGCCGCGCGATCAAATGTTTATGGCCATGCTGGCGGTTACCTGCGTGCTGGCTTCGGCGATTCTTACTGTCGATACCCAGTTCATCATTTCGCTGGCGGTTTTTCTGGTAATTTGCGTCTCGACCTTCGTTGGACTGGAGATTCGCCGCAGCGCCGCGGGCGCAATCACGCCGCGCATGGAGCTCAATACTCCTGCCGCGGACCGGTTGCATCGCGCAGTGGCGGCGACTTCAATTTTGGTTGCGGTGGGCGCGCTGGTGATTGGCACGGGGATTTTCTTCATGATTCCGCGTTTCACCACCGGGTACCTTAGCGCGCTTAGCCTGCGCTCTTCACTGATGACGGGGTTCAGTGAGAACGTCACGCTGGGCCAGATCGGCGACATCAAGAAAAATTCCGCGGTGGTAATGCGCATTCACTTCGATGAGGATCCTGCGCGCGGTGAAGCAATTCACTGGCGCGGCATTGTGCTCACCACCTTCGACGGTCACCGGTGGTACAAGCGCCATTCCGATCACACCGCGGTGATCCCCGCGCAAGACGGCAGATACGTTTTGAACATGGATTATGCGTCCGCCTCGCCGGAGTTCTACCCCATTACCTACACGGTGATGCTCGAGCCGGTGGCCACCGACGCGCTTTTCATTGCGCCGCGCATCGTGGAGATGCAGGGCCACTTCTCTTCGGGCCTCGATCATGCCGGACCGGGCCGCCAGGCTTTCCTGGTAATGGATGACACCGGAACAATTCTCAATCCCGCGCACAACGACGAGCGCATCCGCTATGAAGCCACTTCCGATCTGCCGGTGATCCCTCCAGCGCGGCTTCGCGCCGCCGCGCAAACCTATTCCGATCAACTCCGCCGGGTTTATTTGCAGCTTCCGCAGCTAGATCCCCGCATTCAAAAGCTCGCCGACCAAATCACTACGCCCTACAAGAATCCCTACGACAAAGCTGCCAACCTCGAGCGTTACCTGCGCACCCACTACAGCTACACGCTCGACATCGATACTCCGCCCGACAAAGATCCCCTGGCCTACTTTCTTTTCGAAAAAAAGTCCGGCCACTGCGAATACTACGCGTCTTCCATGACCGTGATGCTTCGCCTCGAAGGCATCCCGGCGCGCTTCGTTACGGGCTTTCTGCCCGGTGAATATAACGATGTCGCCGGCGACTACATTGTCCGCGCCAGTGACGCGCACGCTTGGGTCGAAGCCTACTTCCCCGGCTACGGCTGGGTCACTTTTGATCCCACGCCGCCAGGCAATGAGACTCCCCACGGCCTGCTGGCGCGCTTCGCTTTTTATTGGGATTGGTTCCAATACAACTGGAATGAATGGGTGATCAGCTACGACTTCACGCACCAGGCCAGCCTGGTGCAAGGCGTGCAGCGCAGTTCAACCGCCTGGATCGCGCACGCGCGTGAATTCTTCGAAGCCAAACTCGATTCCCTGCTGCGCTTCCTGATCGATTTTGAAAATCGCGCGGAAAAATCGCGCGAGCTGGCGCCCGTCGCCATCGCCATCCTTCTCGCTCTGCTAGTGATGGTACGCCGCAAAAGCGCCTGGATGTTTCTGCGCCGCCGCTGGATCCGCATCACCCGCCGCAACGACGCCGTCGCCGCGGAACTCGCTGCGGTGGAATACCGCCAGATGCTGAAAATGCTCGAGCGGTCCGGCTGGCGCAAGACCCATTCGCAAACCGCGCGCGAATTCGCGGCCAGCATCAACGACGGGCGCGTCGCCTCTCCGGTCACGCAGCTCACCCAGCTTTACGAAGAAGCGCGCTTCGGCTCCCACCCCGCCAGCGTCAATCGCATGCCCACCCTCCTCGTCGCCCTAAAGACACTCCTTCAATCGCCCCTACGATCTCCCAAATAAACTCGACCGGTAGCCCCCGTTGATCCCGGCGGGGCCGCGACTTTTTCTGCTAATCTCCATTGACATTTCGATAAACTCTGGATACCTTTCGCTACACTTCCCGGCCTCGCAGATTACCCTTTAACTAATGGGTGAATCACCCCGGACGGGCAACGCACCATAGGGCGGCAAAGCCCGAGACAAGCACCACGATTCTTCTAGGACGGAGTTTCCCATGAGCCCCAGCCATCGGACCCGGATCGTCTTTGCTTTAGCTATCTGCGCCGCTGCGTTGTTCCTCTCAAGCGGCTCGTCGGCCAAAGACGACTGGCTGCCCATCGATCCCGCCGATCTCGCGCTGAAGGACAATCCAGCGAGCCCCGGCGCCCACGCCATGATCCTATACCGCGAAAGCTCTATTGACGCCAAAACTTCCACACTTTCCGACTACGTGCGCATCAAGATCTTCACGGAGGAAGGCAAAAAATCCGGCGACGTCCAGCTTCCCTTCAGTAAGGGCGCGGAAGAAATTCGCGACATCCGGGCAAGAACCATCAAACCCGACGGCACGATCATCAATTTCCAGGGCAACATCTATGAAAAGGAAATCGTAAAAGTCGGCGGGTTCAAATTCCTGGCCAAGACCTTAAGTCTCCCCGACGTTCAGCCCGGCTGCATCATTGAGTACAAGTACAGGACTCAGTGGGATCCCTACTTCTACGAAAGCATTCAGTGGACCGTGCAATCCGACCTTTTCACCCGTCTCGCGAAATTCTCCGTCACGCCGGACACCAGCGGCAACGCGCCGCCACTTTATTGGAGGCCGTACCGTATTCCCGGCAACACCAAGCCCGAAAAGCAGAAGAACGGCACCATTACCATGGATGTCCATAATCTCGAGGGCCTCGAAGAAGAAGACTACATGCCGCCAAAGAATTTTATGCTCGCGCGCGTAGCCTTCTTCTACCGCAATGCCGATGACCCGGTGAACGAAACAACCGAGCAATTCTGGAAACGCATGGGCAAGGGATGGGACGCCCAAATGGAGAAGTATGTCGACCGTAAGAAAGAACTGGAGGAAGTAGTCTCGCAGACCGTATCTCCGAATGATCCTCCGGAAGTCAAGCTCCAGAAGCTTTACGCCCGCGTGCAGCAAATCCACAACATCGCCTTCGACCAGTCGGAAACCCAGAAGGAAGAAAAGCGCGAGAAGCTGAAAGACAACAACAACGTCGAGGACGTTCTCAAGCACGGTTACGGCAATCCGCGGCAAATCAATCTGGTAATGATCGGTCTGGCGCGCGCTGCCGGCTTCGAGGCATCGCGGGCCTGGGTTGCGCCGCGTAATAACAACGGCTTCTACCCGAACATGCAAGACACCACACAACTCTCGGCCGATGTGGTTTGGGTAAAACTCGGCAATCAGGACCTGTATATCGATCCAGCTGCGAAATTCTACGGCTACCCATGTCTGCCCTGGTACGAATCCGGCGTCCAAGGCGTTCGCCTTGAGAAGGGCGGCCTATCCGATATCGCCATCCCACTCAGCCCTCCTTCCGATTCCGTCCGCGAACGTCACGCCGACGTTCACCTCGACGCCGACGGCACCTTGTCTGGCAAGTTAGAAATCACGTTTTTCCGTCAGTGGGGCTCGGTGATCCGCGAAGACGAGAAGGACGACGACGATGCCGGTAAGAAGAAAGACATGGCCGATGCAGTGAAAGAGTATCTACCGGCCGGTGCCACTTTCGAACTCACCAGCATGAGCGGCTGGGACAAAAACTCCGATCCCGTCCATATCGAAGGCAAGGTTCGTATCCCCGGCTTTGCCACCGCCGCCGGGCATCGCGCTCTCCTTCCACTCACGCTCTTTCAAGCCACTCAGCCGGCTTCGTTCCAACACGAGAAACGTCTGAACCCCATTTACTTCCACTACCCTGAGATCGAGAAGGATTCCATCACCATCCACACTCCTTCCGGCTGGAAGATCGAAAGCATCCCCACGGCGCAAAAAAAGAGTCCGGGCGCTGGATTCAGTTATTCCGTCTCCTCCAGCCAGAGCGGCGACGTAGTCAGCGTCGAGCGGGAATTGACCATCTCTCAAATCATGTTTCCGGTCGACGACTACAGACCCATTCGCGGTTTCTTTAACACGGTGAAAACTGACGATGATGCACAAATCGTTCTGCAACTCGAGCAGATGGCCAAGGGGAATTAGCCCTCTCGCTTTCGCAGCCTTTTTGTTAGCGGCCTGGCTGGTCCCCGGCCTCAGCGCCGATTCGGTGCCCGACTGGATGCGTGCCGCCGCTCGCGAAAGCTTGCCTCCACTCTCAAAGGATCCGCTCGCGGTGGTACTGCTGGACGAGCAGGTCACCACCGTTCGCGATTCCGGCGAGATTGACACTCTCTATCGCCGCGTCTCGAAAATTCTCCGTCCCGAGGCTCATGACACTTTGGGCTTCGGCGCGGTAGCAGTGGATTTCGCCAACGACACGAGACTTTCCTCGCTCAAAGCTTGGACTCTCCCCGCGAGTGGCAGGGAATTTGAAGTCAAAGAAAAAGATGCGATTGAGACTGGCCTTTTCAGCGAAGAACTCTTCAGCGACTTGCGTGCGAAAGTGCTGAAAATTCCTGCCGCGAAACCCGGCGACTTCGTCGCCTACGAATATGTTCAGAAGCACCGCCCGTACATCCTGGATGATGCTTGGGATTTTCAGGAGACCGTGCCGGTGCGCCGCACCCGATTTACCCTCAATCTTCCTCCAGGCTGGGAAATGGACACCAAGTGGGTCAACTACGAAGCGGTGAAGGGGCAAAAAACAGGCGCGAATTCTTATACTTGGGAACTCGAAAACGTTCCGGCAATCGAAAAAGAACCGGATATGCCGCCCTGGCCCGTCATCGCGGGACGCATGGGCGTAAAGTATTTTCCTTCCGGTGCCCATGCCGCCCCAAAGAGCAGCGGCTCGTGGAAGGACATCGGATTGTGGTATGCCGGCCTCTCCGCCAGCAGCCTCCAGTCCACTCCGGAGATCAAAGAAAAAGTGGCGCAGCTGACCGCCGACGCTCCCACCACGCTGGCCAAAATCAAGGCTCTAACCGATTTCATGCAACGCCAGATTCGTTACGTGGCCATTGAAATCGGTATCGGCGGAATGCAGCCTCACCCGGCCTCCAAAGTTTTCCAATACAAGTACGGCGACTGCAAGGACAAGGCCACACTTCTAATCACTATGCTTCACGAGATCGGCGTCGAGTCCTACTACGTCGTGGCCCAAGTCGAGCGCGGCATCGTCCGGCCGGACTTTCCCTCGCCCAGCTCTTTCAATCACATGATTGTCGCCATCCGCCTGCCCGATGACGCGAAAAGCAACGGTCTCTATGCGATTGTTAAACATCCCACGCTGGGGCAGCTTCTGATTTTCGATCCCACGGATGAATACACGCCTCTCGGCTATATTCCCTCCTTCGAACAGGAAAACTATGGCCTGCTCATCACTCCCGAGGGGGGCGAACTGATCGCTCTTCCGCTTCTTCCCCCGAATACCAACCGCTCGATTCGCACAGGGAAGTTCTCCCTTTCTGCCACAGGCGATCTTACCGGCGAGGTCAGTGAAATTCGCTGGGGTGCGCCCGCAGTCAACTTGCGCGCCCGGCTTCTGTCGTCTGCGCCGGCCGATCGCGTCAAAGTGATTGAAGATTTCCTCGGATATTTCCTGAACAATTTCCGCCTGACCTCTGCCACGGTCGGAAATCTCGATAAATTCGACGACACTCTGACCCTGAATTACAAATTTGAAGCCCGTGGCTATGCCAAGACTGCGGGAAATTTGCTGTTGGCGCGTCCCCGCGTTCTCGGCAGCAAGAGCCCTCCACTAGACCTCAGCCGCGAACGTAAGTATCCGATCGAATTCGACGAAGCATCGATTCAAACCGACGACTACGAAATCTCACTTCCTCCTGGCTACGTGGCCGACGATCTTCCGTCTCCGGTCGATATCAAATCTGACTACGGCGCGTATCGCAGTAAGATCGAACTGGAAGGCAATACCCTCCACTACCAGCGCCTGTACGAAATCAAGCAAGTCTTCGTACCCGCGCTCAATCTCCCGGATCTCCGCAGCTTTTTTGGACAAGTGGCATCCGACGAGCGCGCCAGTGCCGTCCTGCGTAAAGAGTAGCAGCGAGGGAAACCAGGGGACGGGGTAACCAGGGGACAGGGAAACCAGGCGACAGACGAAACGTTTCTGATAGTTTTCGTCGATATTTAGAAGGCAATCGCGCTTAGGCGGAACTCTTCATATCGGGAACGAGCCGTCCCGACCACGGCACACGAAGCTTACGTCCCCACCGTCTCCACCGCCGCATTTTTTAGCGCTTGCGCCGCGGCATCTCTGGCAAGCACTTTGTTGCGCCCATGGTCGGTAATCGAATCGTAAAGTACCTGCGCAGGTCTGGGGTTCAAAGCGCGGTTGTACTGCTCATCGATCTCTCCGGCAATTTTACGCAGCGCCTCCTGCGAGGCCGCAGCCAAGTTTGATCCCGAAACGACCACATGCCGCCCCACATACGTCGCCGCAATTCCTTCGGCAAGCTTGTCTGCGCTTTGGTAGTAGTAATCTGAAATTTGGCGATGCCCCTCTTCGTGATCCATCACTTGCGTGGTCGAATTGAGCGGCGCCCAGATGGTGATCTTCAATTCCAGGGTCATGACCACATGCGTGATGGTCACCGTCGCGTGAGTCGCCCACGGCTGTGCTACACCTTCTACGCTGGCATTTGCCGCGAAGGCCGAACTGCACTCGGCATCCTCGCCGGGCGCTAACGGCGGCATGTCCGCCGGCGGGGCCGCGGGGCTGAACGCGCGCTTCACAAAATAGACTGGCTGCTTGTTGATTGTGAGGCCTGCGGTGGCCGCGCTCGTACTCGCGCTGCGCGATCCAAAACTTCCCGCCCAGCCGAGGGCCAACAGCCCCACAAGTACTTGCAAAATAGTTGAATTGTGTGCGCGCATTTTGGAAGCGGAAGTGAGGTCCGCCTGCTCTTGCTATTTTCAAAGCAGGCTTTACGTTCAGTGCGCATTTGTGAAGTTGGGTGCTGGGAGAGGTAGCTGTTCGAGCGGACAGGCCTCATTTTTGCCAATGAAATTGGGTGTTTCTGCGCACCGGCGACCATAACCGCATGTGTCGGCACCGGCACGCAAAGGCATGCTAAAATCATTCGATTCCAAAAGCGCTCGAGAAACTCGTATCGCGCACGCACGCGAAAACTCTTCAAATGCCAAAAGTTGGATTTGTCAGCCTGGGATGCCCCAAAAACCTCGTCGATAGCGAGGTGATGATGGGCACTTTGGCGCGTGGCGGCTACGAAATTACCCCGCGTGCAGCCGAAGCGGATGTGCTGGTAGTCAATACTTGCTCATTCATCGCACCCGCGCAGGAAGAGTCGATTCAATCCATCCTGGAAATGGCCGAGTACAAGAAATTCGGCCGCGCCAGCAGGTTAATCGTGGCCGGATGCCTGGTGGAGCGCTATCGCGACAAAATCCTCTCTGAAATTCCCGAGGTGGATGCGGTCGTAGGAACTGGCGAGATCGATCAAATTCTCACTGCGTGCAATGGCGATTCGCTGCCCGCACATATCTCAGAGACGCGGCCGGCTTACCTCTACAACGACCTGACGCCGCGCATTCTCTCCACCGCGCGCCACACCGCTTACATCAAGATCAACGAGGGCTGCGACCATCCCTGCACTTTTTGCACTATCCCGCAGTTGCGAGGCGGATTCCGCAGCCGCAGATTCGAGTCGGTAATTCACGAGGCGCAAAATCTGGCCTCGGTTGGGGTGCGTGAAATTTCGCTGATCGGCCAGGACACCACCTTCTATGGCGAGGACTTGGGACTTCGCAACGGCCTGGCGACGCTGCTCGAGCGTCTCGCTGAAATCGATCAGTTACAGTGGATTCGCTTCCTTTATTGCTATCCGAATCGCATTACATCGCGGCTTCTGGAAACCATCGCGGCTCACGACCGCTTGGCAAAATATCTCGACATTCCACTACAGCACGCGAGCAAAAATGTACTCGCGCGCATGCAGCGCGGCTCGCACGGCGGAGCATTTTTAAAAATGATCGAGCGCATCCGCCGCACTATCCCCAGCGTTTCCTTGCGTTCGTCGTTTATCGTCGGCTTCCCCGGCGAGACCGATGCAGACTTCCGGACTCTTTGCGATTTCGTGCGCGAAGCGGAATTCGACTGGCTGGGCGTCTTTTCCTATTCCGATGAGGATGCTGCGCGCAGCTATGCTCTAGGCGGCAAAGTCGATGCCGAAACGATTGCTGAACGCCGCGCGGAATTGATGGGACTGCAAAAGAAAATCTCGCGCCGCAAGCTGCGGGCTCGCGTGGGCCAGACATTTCGCGCCATGCTCGAAGGCCCTTCGAAGGATAACGAGCTGATTTGGACAGCGCGTCTCGAAGGCATGGCGCCAGACATCGACGGCACGATCTACATCACGGACATCGCTGGTATCAATGAAGCCGAATTGCTTCCGCCTTCCGGCACATTCGGGACCGTCGAGGTCACTAGCGCCCAGGACTACGATCTGGTCGGCCGCGTGGTTTCGCTCGAGGAGAGCGCACTCAACGCGGCGCCGCGAGCAGTCGCATCCCGCAAATATACGGTCTACTACGGGCTTAATTTCCATCTCCCCTGCGCTATCCTAGAATTTGCCATGATTCGCCCGTGTCCGATTTGCCGGCGTCCCTCGAATTCGGACGAGAATGCCGCCTTTCCTTTCTGCAGCGAAAGGTGCAGGCTGCTGGACCTCGGTAACTGGGCCTCTGAAAAATATGTGGTCTCCGAACCGGTGATCGACGAAGACGCTTTGGACGAGTTTCCTCCGCCTCCACCGAATCCCAATGACCGAAAAAACTAGCTCTCACTCAGACCGCGATTCCGTACCGCGCCCCTCGCCACCCTCTCGCCTCACCCCCGCTCCCCGCTTCGCCTACATCCTCGGCACCGTCGGAGGGCTCGGTTATGTGCGGCCAGGTCCGGGCACGTGGGGTTCGTTCGTTGGCTTGATCATTTACGCATTTATCGCCAAGCTCGCCGGCACTTGGACCTTCTCGCAGCGCTTGCCGACCGGCATTGCAGCTCTCGCATTCGGAGTGACCGTCATCATTTCACTGCTGGGCGTCTGGGCAGCCAGCCGCATCGAGGAGCACGCCGCCAAGAAAGATCCGCAGTTCGTCATCGTCGATGAAGTCTCGGGTCAAATGCTCGCGTACAGTGCCGCTATGGCACCCCTTAACTGGAAATATTTGCTGCTGGGCTTTATACTTTTTCGCGTATTCGATATCACCAAGCCATTTCCCGCACGCCAGGCAGAAAAATTGCCGGGCGGATGGGGAATTATGGCGGATGATTGGGTCGCCGCGCTGTTTGCGGCAGCCCTGCTTTGGGTCGCACGCGGATTCGGAATGTAGGCGCGCAACAAAGCGCATTCTGGCTGGCGCAAATCGACCGGAATGTTTCGACCTTTCCTTGTAACCGTGGGCCAGCGCGGTTAATCCATCTTGTGAAGCCACTGCACGCACTGGTGAGCCAATAGCTCTGATGCCCAACCCGAACATCGAAAGCGTGAAGCCGCAAGCCGCATTACCAAGCGGCGAAGTGACCATCTCGGGCAATGGCTTCAGCAGCCGCAATCACGTGCGCGCAAGCGTTCGTTTCGGGGCCGCCGAAGGCAGCGTCATCATGGCCGCGGATAATCGCCTGGTTGCGCGGCTTCCCGACGACGCCAGCGGGAGTAGCGTTCAGATCAGCCTTGGTACCGCGGAGAGCCAGCCATTCCCCATGGCCATCGCCAACCGCATTGCGGATAACCTTCATGCGGTGGCCAATCCGGCTATCGATTCCGCGGGGAATATTTATATTACCTACAGCGGGCAGCGCGGTCAGAAGGTTCCGGTTTCGCTTTACAAAATTACTTCGAACTATGCGGTGAAGCCTTTTGTCACTGAGCTGATGAACCCGACCGGGTTGGCCCTAGATCGCAATGGCATGCTTTACGTTTCCTGCCGAAACGACGGCACCATTCATCGCATTTCGCCCGACGGCCATTCCATGCAGTGGATCGAAGGAATGGGCATCGCCACGGGCCTTGCTTTCGACAAAGGCGGCAACCTTTACTGCGGCGATCGCAGCGGTACGATTTTCAAAATTAGCCCCGATCGTGAAATTTTTGTCTTCGCTACTCTGGAACCATCGATGGCGGCCTATCACCTTGCGGTCAGCCCGGCGGACGAGCTGTATGTTACTGGGCCGTCGCAATCGAGTTTCGATCGGGTCTATCGGATTACAAATAACGGCGAAGTGTCGAATTTTTTCCGTGGCGTAGGCCGTCCGCAAGGTTTGGCGTTCGATCGCCCTGGAAATTTGTATGTCGCTGCGTCGTTTCGCGGGCAACGCGGCATCCTGCGCATCAGTCCTGAAGGCCGCCCGGAAATGGTCGCCAGCGGCAGCGGGATCGTCGGCTTGGCCATGATGCGATCTGGACGCGCGGTGGTCGCTACCAACACTGAGATTTACACGCTCGACTGGGGCATTGAAGGTTTCCCGTTGTACGGCTGATGTAGGATCGTTGATATTCGGCAGCTGCGTTGCGGATGCATGCATTTCATTCACTCGCATGAAAAGGCCACATGAAGGCTGAAGTTCTCGCCGTCGGCTCTGAGCTGCTCACCCCGTTTCGACTCGACACCAATTCCCTTTACATTACCTCCGAATTGAATCAGCTCGGCGTGCGCGTAGCGCGCAAAGCGGTGATTGGCGATGATCGCCAGGAGCTTCGCGAAGCTTTTAGAGAGGCGCTTTCGCGCACCGACATCGTGATTACTTCTGGCGGCCTCGGGCCCACAGAAGACGACCTCACGCGCGAGGCCATTGCGGAAGTTTTGCGGCGGCGTTTGATCCTCGACGAAAACATCCTGCGAGGCATTAAGGAACGCTTTCAGCGTTACAAGCGGCCCATGCCGGAAATCAACGCCCGGCAAGCAATGGTGCCCGAAGGAGCCGAGCCGCTCCGCAATAAGCGCGGCACCGCGCCGGGCTTGTTTATGCAGGTTGATTCAAAATTTGTGTTTCTGCTTCCGGGTCCGCCCAGTGAACTGAAGCCGATGTTTGAGGAAGAAGTAAAGCCGCGATTGCTGCGGCTGGGTCTGCCTCTCCGCCTGCACACGCGCGATCTTCGCGTTACCGGCTTGCCCGAATCGGAAGTCGACCAGCGCGTGGCGCCGATTTACGCGAAATATCCGGGCACCGAAACCACGATTCTTGCCGCACCGCGCGAAATTCAACTTCATCCGCGGGTTTGGTCGGACGATCCTAAGGCTGCAGAGAAAATTCTTGACGATATGGTGGAGAGCTTTTCGCTGGTTTTGGGCGAGAGCTTGTATTCCACATTGGGCGAGTCGCTCGAGGCCGTGTTGGCTCGCACCCTCCACGCGCACCGCGCGACAATTGCGGTCGCGGAAAGCTGCACGGGTGGCCTGCTGTCGGCGCGGCTGACCAATACGCCGGGCAGTTCCTCATTTTTTCGCGGTGGCGTGGTGTGCTACAGCAACGACCTGAAGGCGGCGTGGGCCAACGTTCCAGAAGGTGTGATTGCCAGCAAGGGAGCAGTTTCATCCGAGGTGGCCGTCCTGCTGGCGGAGGGCATTCGCAAAGAAACCGGAGCTACGCTTGGGATCGGCGTTACCGGCATAGCTGGGCCCGGTGGCGGCTCACCTGAAAAGCCGGTGGGGCTGGTTCACATCGCGGTCGCGGACGAACGCGGCGCAAAAGAACACGTTTTCAACTTCCCTGGCGACCGCGACTTGGTGCGCGCCCAGGCCACTTTGGCCGCGCTGGATATGGCGCGGCGGTACTTCACCGCTCCCACGCATTCTTAGCTGCGCCACGGTTCCACCGTGCCATTCATGCGTGAAACTGAGTTCAAACCGCGAAACTAAGTTCGAACCGCGAAAAATTCGGTTACATTTGCATGGCGAGATGTGCGACGTTTGCAGCGCAGCAGCGCCTCGCGCTTTTTCGTACAGGTAGATTTGAAACGGGGATATAACCGTTGCGGCTTTTCGTCGCGCTCGAAATTCCGGATGCGGTGCGCCTGGCAGCGGCCAAGATAGTTGAGCAATTGCGGCTGGCAGTGCCGGGAGCGCGTTGGGTGCGGATTGAGGGGATCCATATCACTTTGAAATTCATCGGCCACGTGAAGCCAGAAATGCTGCAGCCGATCGAAGCGGCTTTGGCGGAAATTCGCACAGGCGAAGTTGTTCACGCGAATTTTCACGGGTTGGGGTTTTTCCCAAATGAACGCCGGCCGCGTGTGTTCTGGGCTGGCGTGGAAGCCTCGTCGTCCGCCGCAGCGCTTGCGGCGAAAATTGATGAGTCTCTTGGGCCGCTGGACATAGCGCGCGAGACGCGGGCTTTTAGCCCGCACCTGACTCTGGCGCGGTTCGAAGAAGGCTCGTCGGTCTCGAAGCTGATTGGCGAAATTGAAAAGCTGAGCTCGGTTGAGCTGGGCGAAATGACCACGCGCGAGTTTCACCTCTTCGAGAGCCAGACGCAGCGCGGCGGCTCGCATTACACGCGGCTGAAAAGTTTTGATTTCGTGGGGCGACACTCAGGTGAATCCGCTCGTCAATCCGGCGCCGAGGGCTCTGAATAGGCATGCCTCTCTGGCGGATCCCAGTCATCGCCTATTTGCTAGGCTCGATTCCCTTCGGATTCCTGCTGGTGCGCCTGTTTGGCGGCGGCGATGTGCGGCGTGAGGGCAGCGGTAATATTGGCGCGACGAATGTTACTCGTGTAGCTGGCGCTGTGCCGGGGCTTCTCACGCTGTTGCTCGACGCGGGGAAAGGCATTCTGGCCGTCTGGCTGGCAAGCAAATGGAGCGGCGGGAGTATTCGCTGGATTACTGCCGCGGCGGTGGCCGCCGTGGTTGGGCACATGTTTTCGGTGTGGATTGGTTTTCGCGGAGGCAAAGGCGTTGCGACCGGGATGGGCGTGATTCTGCTGATTTGCCCCAAAGCCATCGTGACTGCCGCGGTTCTGTGGTTTGTGGTTTTGATTTTCTGGCGCTATGTTTCGCTGGCATCGGTTTCGGCCGCGGCGGCCATGCCGATTTTTATTTACTTGCTGTACGCACCTGGGCACGCGCCGCCGACCGTATTGTCGCTGGGAATTATCGTGATTTCACTTCTAGTCATTTGGAAGCATCGGGCAAATTTGCAGCGGCTGGCCTCGGGCGAGGAGACCCCGCTGAAGTTTCAGCGCTGATTCAGGGCACATTTTTGAGTGATTGGGTAGTTTCGCGAAGGCTGAGATGAAGAAAATCGCGATCATTGGCGCAGGAGGCTGGGGCACGGCGCTTTCCATCGTGCTCTCGCACAGCCGCAGCCCTCACTCGATTTGTCTGTGGGCGCACGAGCAGGAAGTGATTCGCTCTCTGCGCGAAACCCGCTCAAATTCGCTATTTCTGTCCGGCGCTATTATTCCCACCAGCCTAACAATTACCGGCGACATTGCAGAAGCGGTGCGAGACGCGGCTATTGTGCTCGGCGTGATGCCCTCGCAGCACGCACGTTCGCTCTACATGCAAATTTTTAAGCACGCCGGGCCTGAAACCATTGTGGTGAGCGCCACCAAGGGCCTGGAACCCAATACATTGTTGCGGATGAGCCAGGTGATCACGCAAGCGGCGGAAAAGGCCGCTCCAAAGGATGGAGCGACAAGAACGTCTCGCGTCGCGGTGCTCTCGGGCCCGTCGTTCGCCCGGGAAGTGGCGCGCGGCGATCCCACGTCGATTGTTGTGGCGTCAGACAATGCCGGCGTTGCTGAAGAAGTTCAGGAGGAATTTGCGGGTCCTACTTTTCGCCCTTATACCAATTCCGACGTGATCGGCGTGGAACTCGCCGGATCGGTGAAGAATGTGATCGCCATCGCCGCCGGCGTCACTGAGGGGCTCGGCCTGGGCCACAACACGCTTGCCGCTCTCATTACCCGCGGTCTCGCGGAAATTACGCGCCTCTCTATCGCGCTCGGTGGCCGCCGCGAAACCATGGCCGGCCTCGCCGGAATTGGCGACCTGGTTTTAACCTGCACCGGCGCACTCAGCCGCAACCGTCATGTCGGCGTTGAGCTTGGCAAGGGCCGGCCTTTGCAGGAAATTCTCGATTCCACGCGCATGGTCGCCGAGGGCGTCCCCACCACCGCCGCCGCGCGCACTCTCGCGCGCCAACTCTCCATCGAAATGCCCATCACCGAGCAAATGTACGACGTCCTCCACAACGGCCGCTCCTCGCAGGACGCCGTGCGCAAACTCATGGACCGCCGCCTCACCGTCGAATAGCCTTCTGCACCCTCCACCCCCGCACCCCCTCCCCACCCCCCTTTTTCCCCACGCCCTCCCCCTTCTCGCAATTAACGCATGCGCTACTCCGGTACTTTGGTCCGATTGTGTCGCGCGCAACCCTTCGATAGCATTCAAGTTAGCAGATACGGGTGTGAAAATTCCGACCCAGCTAGGTACTCGGCGCGTCAAGATCCTTTGGATCGTGATGGGCGCTTTGCTGCTCGTCAGCGTGGCGCCTCTGTGGCTGTACCACAGGCACGTTCTGCGCTTGAGCGAGGACAAGCTAGAAGACACTGAGCGGGTGCAGCAGCAAGAAAGCGCCCGCGCGATTGCCGGGGAAATCCTTCAGTTTCAAGGACATCTGAGGGAAGAGTTAATTACCCAGCGTCAGTTTATGGCCCTGACGGGCTGGATCGAGGATGTCGAAGACGCCTCGCACGCCCCGCAAGTCAGCCGGTTGTTGCAAAGCATTGTCGAAGGCAGCCCGGACATAATTTACGTCACCGCGGTCGGCCGTCAGGCGCGCGGTGAGTCTGCGGGCAGCATTCGAGCCGACCAAGACCCCTTCGTCGACGCGACCCTCAAGCGCGCCTTCACAGCCAGCATTCAGGAAGTGAATTTCGTCAGCGAGCCCTTCGCGCTGCAGCCCAATAATCGCCCCGCACTGGTGATGTCCGTTCCGCTATTCGCCGACGGGAAATTCACCGGCATGCTCGCCGCAGTGGTTTCGCTCGACCGGGTGGTAGCGCGCCTTCGCGACGTCAGCACCCACGACCGCGTCTTTTTCATCGTGGATGTGCACGGCCGGATCGTAGCTCACACCAACACCGCCGAAATGATTCCGGGCATGGACGTCTCGCGGAATTCGCTGGTGGTGAGCAAATTTGAAGAATTGCCGCAGGATTTACGAACCACGGCCACAGTGGTCTTCGACGAGAAAGAAAAAGATCACTCCGTGGAAATGATTGGAACGTACAGCACGATTCCCGCCCTGCAGTGGGCGGTGATCGCGCAGCGCAGCATGGAGCAAGCGCGAGTCGACGCGGGCGTCAAGGACCTCACGGCTGAAGCGTTGCGCTTCGTGATGGGCGCCACTTTTGTGGCTTTGCTATTTGGATATTTGTTCGCTCTCGGGATTACCCAGCCGATTCACAGCCTGGTGGTGTCCACGCGAGCGATTAGCCGCGCCGAATTTCATGAACGCGTGGAAGTGACCGGCGCGGCGGAAATCAGCGAGCTCGCCGAGACGTTCAACAACATGGCCAATGACATTGAGCGCCATGTTGAGCATCTGAAACAGGCCGCGACGGAAAACAAGGAGCTCTTTCTTGGGTCGATTCGCATGCTTTCGGCGGCCATCGACGAAAAGGATCCGTATACCCAGGGCCATTCTGGGCGAGTCGCGAAGTACGCAAGCATCATGGGCGAGCACTTGGGTTTAAATGCGGAAGAATTGGACCGGCTGCGCATTTCGGCCCTGCTGCACGATGTGGGCAAAATCGGTATCGATGATCGCGTGCTGAAAAAGCCCGGCCGACTCACCGACGACGAATATGCGCTGATGAAACAGCACACCATTAAGGGCGCGAATATCATGCGTCCGCTTTCGCAGCTTAAGGATGTGCTTCCAGGGATCGAGTTGCATCACGAGCGTTTGGATGGAAAGGGCTATCCGTACGGGTTGAGCGGCGAGGATATTCCGCTGATGGCTCGCATTATTTCTGTTGCCGACACGTTCGACGCGATAACAACCAATCGTCCTTATCAGTCCGCGATGGATATGGACTACGCAGTTGAGCGCATTCGGTCGCTAGCCGAATCGAGTTTCGATCCGATTGTTGTTGCTGCTCTCGAAAACGCCATTCATGCTGGCAAGCTCCGCTTGAATCCCACGCTCGTCGAAGTCTAGGCCCCCGCAACTATAGTACACCGCCTATAAAATAATATTTAGCGGCCCGCGCGCGGACTGCGGCTACTAGCTGCTTCGTGGCTGGCACATCGATGCCATGCTTGGCGCCGCCATCGAGAATTGGCCCAGCGATTGCGTCCAGCTCCGGTGTCTTGTGCGCTGCCACATCCTTCTCCATAGAGCTTCGCATTCCCCCAGGCAGGCTGCGAATTGCCGCGATCACCGTTTCAGCGTTCACTTGTGCGCCTTCCGCCGTTGCTACCGCGCACGCTTCCCTGATGCACGCCTCCAGCAGCTTTGCCCGCTCCGGGTCACTCGTCACCTCGCCCACATTTCCCATCGCCGCGCTTGTCGATAGCGCCGTGGGCGCAAGAAACACGAGTTTCCGCCAGAGCAATGTCGGTTCATCCTCAACGAGGCTTACTTCAAATCCAAAATCTTCTGAAAATCTGCAGCGGTCCGTCCAGGCGTCCCTTCGCGCTGGCGCTAGTTGAAAACTTCACGAACGGAGATCGCTGGACGATTTCTCCGGGAGCCACTCGTTCGCTCTCGACCGCAATGGTTGCCGGCACTACTACGTCCGGTCCGAATCGCTTTCTCAAAGCCTCTACGTGATAGATCCCGTTTAGCAGCGGTACCACCGTGCTGACCTTGAGATCCTGTGCAACACTCTGCAGTGATTCATTTAGTTGAAGACTTTTCACGGTGATCCACAGCACATCCAGCTTGCCTTCCATGCGCTCAACAACACGCACAGGCGCTTGTACATTCCCGAATGGGCTCTGCAGAGATAATTGAGCCGGATAAATTTTGGCGGTGCCTGGACGCACAATTAATGTCATGTCCTCACCCGCCGCCCCCAGTACCGCGCCAATCAAGCCGCCTACTCCACCAGGTCCCAACACGCCATGCTTCATCTTTGTCATCTCTGGGCCACCTCTCCGCCATCACGATAAGCTTAGGTGCAAACACAGGTACACTGAAATCACGAAAGTTCGGCTGATTTGCAGATTGAGGATGATGGTGACAGGAGCGAGATAGAAGCAGAAGAGCAAAAAGCTGTCGCACTTGAAGAATCGGGAAGCGAAGCTGCGGCGCTTGAGATTTGGTTGCGCCTTGCCCAAGCAAGACCAATGGCGGGGTTCTACTGCCACGCGGGCGGCCTATTAAAAGAATTGCGGAGATACGAGGAGGCGGAGTCGGCCTTTCGTTCGGCACGCGAGCTTGATCGAAGATGCCGCTCGCCTCAATCGGCTTAGCCGGCACGCTGATAGAGGAGGAGAAATTCGCTGAAGCTGTGGACGCGTTGGATGCGGTCGGTACGATCATTGCACATGATGAGAAATTATTAGCGCACGAGCTACGGGGTTTAGCATTAATGAATTTGAAACGAGATGCGGAGGCATTGCAATCATTTCGTGAGGTAATTGCACTAGACCCACGATACGACGAAGCGTTCTATAACATCGGTTGGATATTGAAAGCTAGCGATAAGCCGAGTGCCAAATCGGCTTTCATGAAAGTTATTGAATTAGACGATAAACACCCTGGCGCTCATCGCGAACTAGGGTGGATCCTCACGACGTCAAAGCAGTTTGATCTGGCGGAACAACACCTGCGCAGGGCTGTAGAACTAAATTCAGAGGACTCTTGGGCACGGGTATACCTGGGCAGCTTGCTTTGGGCAAAGGGTGAATTTACGGCCGCTGAGGACGCGTTTTGGATCGCCTACAATCATGCCCCGAATGAATGGTATCCGAATTGGGAACTTGCTTGTTTCTATGAGGACGGAGGAGATCAGGAAAGGGCGGCGCGCTTTTATCACAAGGCTCTATTGGCATCCCCCGAAGAGCTTGTCCTTCTCTTTCACTATGGGCGATTCCTGCTCAGACAAGGTGATCCCGGTTCGGCTGAGAAGTATCTGCGGCGGGCCTGCGAACTTTATCCGGATTATGACGAGGCGCGTCAACTACTACGGGAGCTAGCCGGAGAGAGTCGGACCGAACCCATCTAGCAAACTACCTGCTGTCTATCTTATCGTCGCTCAATAGCATCCGCTGTGCGATGGATTTGCAAGCGCCTTCTAAACATCGGGAGGAGCGAATGGAAAAGAACCGCAAACAATCGTTGTTAATGTTCGTTACCTCGGCTGTTGCAAGTATCTGCCTGTACGTTGTGTCGTACATGGACCACTTGACGGCCGCGCGGTTGGCAGCGTTCACCGCGCTTTTCCTTTCAATATTTACGTTTGTTCTCAGTTATCGGTCGGGCGATACAGCGCAAAAGCTCAAGGCTCAAACCAAAGTCTCCATTTGGGCAACCATAATCGCGGGAGGGCTTTACCTCTTCTCGTCAGGCTGGCGGCCCTAGCACATTCTCGTACCGACCGTGGCGGAATTTTCTGGCGAAACGCATCTAACCCGTGCGGAGGGTGTGCATGGGGTCGACGCGGGTGGCACGGCGCGCGGGGATATACGCGGCAAAGGCCACCACGAGCAAAAGCAGAATCATTACGCTGAAGAGCGTCCACGGATCGTAGAAGCGGACGCCGTAGAAAATTGAGGCGTGGGCTACGGCTTTCGCTAGAGCCAGCGCGCAGGCTACACCCACCGCCGCGCCGATCAGCGAAAGACGGAGCGCGTGCTCCATCACCCAACCCAGCACACGATCCCGATCGGCGCCCAGGGCCATGCGAATGGCAATCTCCTGGGTGCGCTGCCCGACCAAATGAGAAAGAACGCCAAAGACTCCGACGCAGGCCAGTAACAGGGCCATCCCCGCAAAAATGCTGAGCAGGATCATCAGGAAACGACGCGTGCCCAAACTCTTGGCGATGGCCTGATCCATGGTCTCCGGGCCATACACCACGGCCGTACGATCCAGCTCGCGCATCGCTGCTTGAATCTCCGGGAAAATGGGGTCCACTCGATGAGCGTCATCGGCGCGGATCGCGATGTCCGGCCTCAGGCCATCGATGGAGACCCATTGCCCATCGGTCAACTGCGCGAGGGGCAAATAAATCTGCGCTTGCAGCTCGTTGGTGCTGTCTTCCGCCACGCCCCACTGCATCACGTGGCGGACCTCGCCCACAATGGTCACCTTCTCGTTGTCGCCGTTCTCTCCATTGAGAAAAAGCTGCTGGCCTACCGGGTCGCGGTCGCCAAAATATTTTCGAGCCAGCATCTCGTCGACCACGGCCACATGTGGCGCGGGGTCGCGGTCTGCGTCGGTAAAAAATCTGCCGCGCTCGATTGGAATTCCCATCACCTTCAAATAATCCGGCTCCACGCGATAGCGCACAGCCCAATGCATATCGTTCGAATTCGCCGGCTTTGGCTCGCTGGGCAGCCAGAAAAATTCCTCATCGTCGTCGCCAAGCGGAAATGCATCCCATGAATTCGACACCGCTTCGACTCCCGGCACCTGCGCGATGGTGCGGTCCACTTGCGTCATATATTCACGTGCTGCCTCGGGCGTGGAGTTTTTTGGTGAATACGGCGCGGCCATGCTGAAACTCAAAATCCCATGGGCGCGAAAGCCGGGATCCACTTGAGACAGTGCAACCAGGCTGCGAACCATCAGACCCGCACCCACCAGCAACACCAGCGCGGAGGCCATCTCAAGGATCACCAACCAACTCTGCGCTCCGCCGCCCATCCCGCTGAAGCCGCGCCCGCTTTCGCGCAAAGTATCTTGCAATTGGTAGCGGGCAATTTTCAGCGCGGGCAGCAGTCCGAATGTAATTCCCGTGCCGAGCGAAATCACCGCGGTAAAAATCATCACGGCCGGGCTCAAATGCACTTCTCCGGCTCGGGGCAAGCCCGCCGGTGCCAGCTTTAGCGCGGCGCTGGTGCCCCACCAGGCAATCAGCAGTCCCAGTCCGCCGCCTGCCAAGGACAACATGGTGCTCTCGGTTAACACTTGCGAAATAATTCGTCCGCGGCTGGCTCCCAGCGCGTAACGCACTCCGAACTCACGTGCACGAGCGGTTGATCGCGCCAGAAGCAGATTGGCTACATTCACGCATGCGATCAGCAGCACAAAGCCGACTGCAGCTAGCAGAATCAGCAAGAGAGGTTGAATATCCCCAACCATGTCCCGGCGCAGCGGCACGAGATGCGCCTCAAGCCCGTGGTCTTCGTTGGGATATGCGGCGGCCAGGTTCCTTGAGACCTCGCTAAGGTCCGCGCGGGCCTGCGCGAGGGTCACGCCGGGCTTCAAGCGCGCGATGCCGTGAATACCCAACCCGGCGCCGCGCAACTTCAGGCCTTCGGTCTGCCACTGCCCAATCGGTAGATAAACGTCGCCGGTGCGAAAGCTTTGCAGGGGCAAACTGAAATCGCCCGGGATCACTCCGACGATGGTGAATGTCCGGCCATCTAAGGCGAGTGTTCTGCCGATTGCATCCTGCTCATTCCCAAATTTTCGCTGAGAAAATCCAGCGCTGATCAGTGCTACCGCTGCTCGCCCAACTTCATCTTCGCCCGGCGCGAAGAGTCTTCCGGCGACGGGGCTCACGCCCAGAATTGAAAAATAATCCGAGGACATGTAAGTCCCGCGGACCCGTTCGGTGTCGCCCTTACCGCTCGCGGTAAAGCTCGTGCTGCGGGCCACCGCCAGGGCGGCCAAAGTGTGGTTTTCTCTCTGCCAGTCGCGAAAATTCGGATAAGAAATTGATCCTTCCTCGAAATTTGGCTTACTGGCGTGCACGGCCATCAGCCGTTCGGGCTCGGGATACGGCAGCGGATGGATCAGCACCGCGTTGACGATTGAAAACAGCGCTGAATTTGCCCCAATCCCAATCGCCAGGGTGATTACGGCCACCCAGGTGAACCCCGGTGCCTTCTGCAATTGGCGCGCAGCGTATTGCGCGTCTCGCAGTAAATGCTCGAGGACCGGGATACTCGTGCGCTGGCGATACTCTTCGCGAGTTTTTTCAACTCCACCGACGGCTATGATCGCTTCGCGTCGAGCCTGCAAGGGATTCATGCCACGGCGAAGATTTTCGTCGACGTGCAGCTGCACATGACTTTCCAGCTCGGCGTCAAAATCGGAGGTACCGGCATGCCTGACTCGCAGAAATCCCAGTAACCGGAGCCAAGCCGCTCGCAATTGGCGCATCACGCCTCTCCGGCTGGTGAGAGGAATCGCGCCAGGATGGCCTTGGTGGTGTCCCAATCCTGGCTTCCGCGGGCAAGATGGCGCTTCCCTGCGCGAGTGAGTTTGTAAAACTTGGCTTTGCGATTGTTGTCTGAGGTGCCCCACTCGGACGAAATGGCGCCTTCCTGCTCAAGTTTCAACAAGGCGGGATAAAGCGTGCCGTAATTCAGCTTCAGTAGATTTTCGCTGGTCTGTTCAATGCGGCGGGCGACTCCATAGCCATGCAGCGGACCCATGCTCTCAAGCGTTTTCAGAATCATGAGCGCCAGAGTTCCCTGCCAGATGTCGGTCATGAGTGCTCCTATGGTCTAGCCATAGATGTACCACCTGTTCTATGGGTAGGCAATAGGAAAAGCGTCAGCCCCGGAGGGTCAGCCGCATGCGGTCCTGGCCTCCGGGTCGCGATGGGCGCGAACCGTGAACCAAAGCAAGGCCGCGATGAGGGCGGTGACCGTTCCGCTGCCCAGTGCTACCAGCCAGCCAAAATGTTTCACCAGGATTGGAACGAGAGCGGTTGAAACGACGCCGCCTAAATTTCCGAACATATTCATCATCCCGCCTGCCGCCCCTGCGAAATTTCGGCCGATGTCGTTCGAGGTCGACCAATACGCGCCTTCGGTGGCCTGAATGAAACCGGCACTCAACGAGAGCAAGGCAATCGCAAGATATGGATTGCTCAGCTTTGCGCCGAGGGAGACAAATAAGCCGCCGAGTAGAAGACACGCGACGGGCTCAATTCGGCGTCCTCGTAGTCCTCCAAATCGAACGCAAAAACGGTCACAAATGTGGCCGCCGATGGGGGTCATGATCGTCCCGCAGACAAATGGAAGGCTGGTGAAAAGGCCGCCGCGAAGGAGGCTGAAGCCTCGGACGTCCGTCAAATAGGTGTAGGGCCAGAAAATAAAAATAAAGAGGAGATAGCTATCGAACATGTAGCTGATTGAGAGGAGCCACATGTTTTTGTTGCGGAGAATTTGGCTCCACGGGCCTGGCGACGCGACTTCTGCGCCGCTGATGCTCGTTGGCTCAGGAGCCTCGAGCGCACCACGCGTCACTTCGATCTCTCTTTGCGCGGGTGCGTCACTCGAAAAGAACCACCAGATAATCGCGAGGAAAAACGCAGCCAGCCCGGTGACGTAAAAGGACATTCTCCATCCGTAGCTGACCATCAGCCAGGAGACCAACGGCGGAGTCGAGGCTGCCCCTAGAGTTGCACCGGCGATCACGATCGCGTTGGTTAGGCCGCGACCGGACGGGGGAATCCAACTTGCAATGGCGCGCGTGGCAACCGGGTAGGTGGCTGCTTCACCTACTCCGAGGAGGAATCGAATCGCAACCAAGCCGCCTAACGCGCCAAGCGCCGTGTTGGCGAGAACGCCGGGAATGATCGCGGTCAGCACAGTAGTAGTTCCCCACCAAATCGCTGCCAAGGTCAGTACTCGCCGTGGCCCCCAACGATCGCCTAAAATTCCAGCCGGCAGTTGGAACAGGGCATAACCCAACATGAAGCTGGAGAAAACTTGTCCGATTTGAATCTGAGTGAGCCCAAACTCGACAAGCAAAAACTTGGAAGCGATCGAGATATTCATGCGGAGGACGTAGCAAACCAAGCTGAGGGCTGCGAGGAGAGTAACAATGAGCCGAGGCTTCGCTTTTGAAATCCCTTGCATGGGTTTCGGCAGGTTTTCTACGTGTAAGTAAGGGCCGCTGCTGCAATTTCGCGCTGAACGCTATCGGGAAATTCATAATTCGTCCACGGGTTATTTTGGCTGGCCGCGGAATCGCGCCTCGAAATGCCATTCTTGGTCGTAGCAAAGTCGTGTAAAAATAGTGCGGAGCTCGGCAGTTGAGCCGATCCTCACCGACACTGCGGAAGTGGCGGAATTGGCAGACGCGCAAGACTTAGGATCTTGTGGCCGAAAGGCCGTGGGGGTTCAAGTCCCTCCTTCCGCACCAATACTTCGATTTCGTCCACAAACCGTTTGTCAAAGCGCCGTCAAATCAATGTCTAAGTAATTGATTGCATTGCACATGCATGATATTGACTGTTGACCCTATTTTTACAATTCTTTACTTGTCGTTTGTTGCGCAGTCGCCGACCATGAATGTGCGTGGGGTGTCGCAGCCCATCCTTCGCGTCCATTAGCACGTTAGAAACGAAAATGAAGACCGCTACACTAGCCATTCTGGCCGGGCTGCTGCTGTGCGCATGCGGCAATCCTTCCCTCGTTCAAAATACCGTTAATTCCTCCACAGGCTGGGTGAGCTGGAGCAAGGAATCCCAGGCGGTTTACACCGGCTCGACCCGGATTGTTTCCGATCCGTCGGTGATTAGCGATGAGGGCGGATTCCGGATGGCCTACACTGCGGTTGATTTCGGCGATGCGGCCGCGC
Source organism: uncultured Acidobacteriota bacterium (assembly GCA_963757885.1). GTDB lineage: Bacteria > Acidobacteriota > Terriglobia > Acidiferrales > UBA7541 > Palsa-147. The sequence continues at coordinate 60,580 of CAVWSS010000006.1, forward strand.
CGCACGCGGGAATCGCGCTGGCCACGTCTGAAGATTCACTGACCTGGACGCCGATTGCGACGAATGTGAACAGCGCGGCAGTGAACTTGTCAACGATGCGAGGCGAAGTTTTGCGTGGCCGCGCCGGCGAGTGGGATGAAAATCTAGAGACGCCTTTTCTCCTCAAGACTAACAATGGCTACTATCTCTACTATTCGGGATACCGCGACGGGGTCAGGCCGGGTGAGCCTGGAAGGGGTTTCCCGGCTTCTCTAGGTCTGGCCGTTTCTCATGATGGCGTGAATTTCACGCGCGTGCAGAATGAACCGATACTTGTCCCCACGGCCGGAACATTCGATGGGGATGCCATCTACAGTCCGGACATCATTCCCTACCAAGGCGGATATCTGATGGTTTACGCGGGACACTGCTACAACAATTGTCCGGGTACGCCTGGTGTCCGCGTTATGGCCGCGACGTCGAATGATGGGATTCATTGGACCAAAGTTAGCGAACCTCTGCTTTCACCAAAGGCTCCGCCCGAGTGGATGCGCGATGGGGTGGCCGAACCGGCCGTACTTCTAGGTCCTGACGGGAGCCTCTACCTATTTTTCACTGGCGCAAAAGGGACAGAACATGTGATTGGGGTGGCCCGTGCGGCGTCTCTTGATAAGGCGTGGGACGTGGATCCGGATCCAATCGTAACGCCCGCTGCGGGCGCGTTCGATGAAACTGGTGACGCCGCGCCAACCGTGCTTCTCGAAAATGGCCGCGTGCGCGTGTGGTTTGTCGGTACAAACCGATCGGGTCAATACTCCATTGGCTATGCCGAAGCACCGTGGCCATTACACCATTCACACACCCACCCGAAAACTCCGATTTTTGCGACGGCGCCGCTGCCCGTGCAAGTCACTGCCCTGAGTGGTGGGCTAGCGTCTGGGAAGTAGTCGCCGGGCTTACCATCAGCTTGGAGACTCCCCACAAGACCCGTCCGTAATCCAGTTTACCGATCCATCTCACGCAGCTCTTTCACTCATCTATTTCACCAATCTGCCTGTACATTCAGCACGAAAATACGATTCCTCGTCCCCGCGCGCACCTATCGAGAGACGTTTTATGCGGGAGTCCGTCTAAATTCGCTGGGTGCAAGTCCGCGAAGTCAAAAAGGGTGGGCAAACCGGGCGAATCAAATATCGATGGATTCTGTTGAAGTGCGCCTGGCGGCCAAGCACAAAAAGGAGATCGAAATGAAACGTGTATTTTTCTCATTGTTTGGTTTGAGTTTGGCGGTAGTGCTGGGCGCGCCGATGATTGCTCGAGCGGCGTCCGGTCCGGCGCAGGCGAGTCCAAAAGCAGCGGCCGTTCAAGTAGCGATGGTCCAGCCGGCCACGCAGCCGATTTCACAGGATGCTGCCGCGCCGGACAAGAATGCCCCGAATTACGACATTAAAGGCGAGGCTTTGGTCGATGAAGCCGATCTGGGAAAGAAATTTGTCAACTTGGCCGAGGCCATTCCCGCCGACAAATTCACCTGGCGGCCCGCGGAAGGAGTGCGCTCTATCGCGGAAGTTTATCTTCACGTGGCACAGTCAAACTACGGAATCATGAAATACGCCGGCTCGGCGATTCCGGAGGGCAAAGACAGCAAGACTTTCGAAAAATCCACCACCGACAAAGCTAAGGTCGTGGCCGAATTGAAAGCCTCTTTCGACTGGGTTCATCAGCAGATGACTAATATGAGCAACGCAGACCTGGCACAGCCGGTCAAGGAACTGGGCCCCGAGGCAAACAAGGGCGATGTTCTGTACCTGGTGACTACACACGCGCACGAACACCTGGGGCAGTCGATCGCTTACGCGAGGGTTAACGGTGTTACGCCGCCGTGGACCAAGGCGCAGATGGACAAGGCAAAGCAGAAGAAGGACGGAGCCACCGAGGAATAACCGGGCCGACTCCAAGTGGTTTTGTGACCATTTATTGCTGAGATTTAAAACGAATTAAGTATCCGCCGAGCGCCGCGATTCTCGTCGCGGCGCTTTGCTTTTCCCTCGCTGGTGTAGTTCCACGCTTCCCAAAATGGATTTAAATCAGTTTCAAATCGGTTTCATTGCGGAACATCCATCTGAGATTTTGAGATTTCTCGGTAGTTTTCGCTGACGTTCCACGCGACAAGCCCTTCTGATATAACCGCCTTATTTGCAGAAGAGTAGAACAAGTGTCCAGTGGGGATGGCACTGCGTTTCACCCCAATTGCCCTGCTGCACCGGATTGGCACAGTTCCTGCCTTCTGGAGGGCGTGAAGCATGGACGAATAATTAGGGGACTTATCGCGGTCTGGGCGCTTCTTTGCCTCGCCAATTGTGGAGGCACGGGAAGCGGACCAGGAGGCGGATCTTCTTCGGGCGACGGAGATTCGACCATCCAGGTGACCCCCGGCTCAGTAAGTGTGCTGTTAGGCGATTCTGTGAGCTTTGCCGCGAGAGATGGTTCCGGTGAGGACGTGGCCGTTGTCTGGAGCGTGAACCGAATACCGGGCGGGGACTCGACCGAGGGAATCGTTTCCAAGTCGGGACAATACACCGCGCCGGACATTCTTCCTGCTTCCGAAACGATTCAAATCTCGGCCATCGCAAAAAATGATAGCTCCCGATCCGGCTCGGCGAGCATCGCGCTCAGCAGCGGAATTTCCATTGATCTATCGCCGTTATCAGTCGATCTGCCTTTCGGCGCAACGCAGGAATTCTCCGCTCAAGTTCTGAGCAAGGGACACCCAGATCCCGGGCTGCGGTGGAGCGTCGATGGCGTGACCGGCGGAAATGCATCCGTAGGCACGATTCAGGCCGCGAGTGTCGGGGCCAATGATGGAAGCACCGCGACGTACACCGCACCCTCAGCGGATCCGGGCAACACTTCGGTTAACGTGACGGTGAGCAGTGTCGCCGACCCGTCCAAATCGGCGAAAGCGGTAGTCATTCTTAGGTGCAAAGACGGTATCTCGCCAGCTCGCGCAAGCGTTTTGCTCTCCCAATCGCTCGAATTCACTGCCACCTGGTGCAATAGTCCCTCCACCGACACAAGCTGGACGGTAAATGGCAGCTCTGGTAGTTCGTCGATCGGAGAAATCTCTGCGACGGGAAAGAATAGTGCGAAGTACACAGCGCCCGCCGATCTGCCCAACCCTCAAACGATTACGATTCGCGCTGAAAACGAAGGCAACTCGCTGACTGCAACGGTAACTGTGGAAAGTGCCGTTGCGGTGAGCATTTCACCGAACAGCGCCGTCGTAGCGCTGGGAGGTCGGGTCGCCCTGACACCTACCGTGACAGGCAGTTCTGATGAGGCACTAACTTGGCGGGTCAACGGCGCAAACGGCGGAAGTGCAGCGAGCGGAAAAATCTGCGCGGCTGGGTCAAATCCCTGCGTGTCGGTGAGTGGACAAGTAACTGGCTCGGTCGATTACATACCTCCGTCAACGATCCCCTCGCCGGCAACGGTTTCTGTTTCAGCTATCAGCCGCGCGGATTCATCTCGCGGGGCAACGGCCGCGATTACCGTCATTCCCGCCGGCACCGGCACAATCACGGTCACGGTCAGCCCGCAATACAGTTTCCTTCCACCCGCAGGCACTCAACAATTCAACGCATCGGTCGACGGCACCAATAACCTCGGTGTCGAGTGGTCCATCGAAACTACCGACGGGGGTTGTGCGGGAACTGCGTGCGGCACAGTTTCACCAAGCGGGCTGTACACGGCGCCAAACAATGCACCATCGCCGAATTCAATCACCCTGCAAGCCGTCAGCGCCGCTGATCCGAGCGCTTCGGGGACGGCTTCCATCGTTATCAACAGCGGGCCCAATATCCAGCAGATCCTGCCTTCCAGCGTAATGGCCGGCGTGGCCTCGAGTTTCACTCTGGCTGTGGTGGGTGCGGGCTTCTCAGCGAGCACCGGTCCCTCAGCATCGACAATTCTCATCAATGGCTCGCCGCGCAATACGGTTTGCCAAGCAACCCTACGCTGCACGATCACATTGCAGCCGGGAGACGTCTCGGCCGCGGGCAGCCTCACTGTGCAGATTCAAAATCCAGGGCCAACGGGTGCGTTCTCGAACGGCGTACCCTTCGTAATTGTGCCCTTTACATTGGATGAAGCGATTATCCCCTTGACCATCTCGCAGCCTGAGAGCGATTCGAACAATATCACCGTGTTCGAGCCAACGACTGCCGGGGTCACCGCTTCGCAGATCAACACCGATTACGCCGGGCCTATCACTGGAGGCTCCACTTGCAATTTCGACTCGTCGCCCATTGAAGTCGCGCGACCGTCGACGGGATCGAGCGCTCCGAGTATCTGCGTGCACGGGAATACTCTCGATCCATCTTTCTTTTACGAATTCAGCGGCCCCGCAACACCGGATATTTCCGTCTCGCCTGTTTCTCTGGCGTCGATCCTGCCCAACCTGGTGCAGCTCAATTTGACGGTTACGAGTTCGACCAATACGGGTGTGCGTTCGCTCTTCATAACCACACCCAACAACGACAAGGCCGTCGCTACCGGTCTACTCGAGGTGCAATGATGAAAGCTGTCTTACGCAATTCCTGTACGCTAATTTTGCTCGTCACCAGCGCAACGATGGCCCGGGCGACAACCTTTTTGAGGATGTCGATCGAGCAACTCGCGCATCGCGCCCAGCTCATCGTTCGCGCGCAGTGCACGGGGAGCATGGTCGAAAGCCGGGGCGGTGAAATTTGGACCGTGACTTTCTTTGAAGTCCGCGAAGTATGGAAGGGCGAAGCGCCGAGTGTGGCGCGGGTGCGTCTGTTAGGCGGGCGAACCGGGCAGGTAACGTCATACGTTGCCGGGGTGCCACAGTTTCGCGCGGGAGAGGATGTGGTCTTGTTCCTGGAAGCCGAGCCTGGCGGCGAATATTCCATTCTGACCTGGCAGCAAGGCACGTTTCGCATCCACCCTCATGCTCCCGCGAATATGGCGAAGCGTAACGAGACGGTCAGTCAGGATACTGGCGATTACCAGACTCTGGAGGCCGGGGCGAAAATAATGAGCCCTGCGGGTCTTGGCGAAGGCACTCTTGAAGCTTTTCGCCAACGAGTTCAATCGGCGCTATCGATTGATCCGACGCGGGCCGCGCATGGGTCGTCGCGATGATTCGCCGCAATTATCCAGCGCGCGCCCTGGTAAAGCTGATGAGCCTTTCACTTGCCCTGGCGCTCGCGCCGATCCCGTCACACAGCTATATCATTGAAACGACCGTGCCGCCGACTGGGTGCCCGGTGCCCAACCACTGGCCGATTGCCGGCCCATCGTCGATCCGGCTGCGCTGGAGCGCATCGATCGCTCCTAACACCGTAATCACCGTCGCGCCGTATGCCACGACGCAGCAACTCACGGAAATTGGAGCGGTGGTGCAGCAATCCCTGGGCGCGTGGACGGGAGTCAGCGGTGCGCTTATTAATCCCAGCGCAAGTCCAGGCGCCGTAGCTCCTATCGCGCAAGTGGCGGAGACAAACGCATGCACGAATGACGCGGAGAGCAACGTCGACGGCCTCAATACGATTTGTTTCAATCAATCGAGCAGCGCATTTACGAACGATGGAGTTCTGGCCTTCACTCGCGTGATTACGGCGAACGCCCCCGGCGCCACAGTGGGTTCGGCGCCTCCCGCTTTGTTCGCCGGTCAGATCCTGGATTCCGATACGCTCTTCAATAACACCGCCGACGTGACCTTCGCCACCCCAGATGCGCTTAACACCGCTCAAGGCCTGGGCGCATACGACCTGGAATCGCTGCTAACCCACGAGCTGGGCCATTTTTTCGGCCTCGATCATTCAGCGGTGCGGCGCGCGATTCTCTACCCTTTTGCACCTACTCCCGGCACATTCATTGGCCAGCGGCCCACGTCGTCTGCTCCGGATGCGATGCTCTCGGATGACGACCGCACGGGGTTGCGCGTCTTGTATCCCGATCCTGCTGACACCGTGCATGTGGGAACGATCGCCGGCCGGATCCTGCCTGCCAATCCATTTGCCACTGGCGGCAATTCCAGGGGCATCTGCCGAACAGCCTGTTACGGGGATATTCGGCACTCAAGTGGTCGCGGAGGACGCCGACACCGGCAATGTCATAGCTGCGACTATGGGCGGGTGGTCATGCACGAACGGCCGGGTTCAATTCGATGGCTCCTATGCAATCTCGCGGTTGCCGGTACCGGCGAATTACAAGGTATACGTCGAGCCTCTCGATGGGCTGGCCACTAGCGGCGATTTCTACGAGACGGCAAATGGGATCTGTGGTGCGAGCCCAACGAATAATTGCGCTGAACCTGAAGCAAATACGAATTTCACGGCTCGCGTCCGGCCCTCGCCGTAGAAGCGCTAGAGTTGCGGGCCGCAATTCGGTGGAAAATAAAAAGAGGCTGGCGCAAATTCCGCGCCAGCCTCTTTGGAAAACCAACCTGACTAACCGCTTCAACTCAATTTACTGCGTGGGACTGATTACCTCGGTGAACCCAATGGTATTCACGTCGCGCAACATCGGAGTTCGCGGCGGAAGGAGTAGAGGCTGTAGGAAGTTGGTATCGAAATCGAACTTTCGCGCGGGGGGACCGTATACTGTGTTGCAACACTTAAACGGACCAACCGCTTGCTGGTCGTAGTAGAAGCTTACCAGTGAGCCCAGGTAATAGTGCGTGGCACTACCCCAGCCTTCGAGATAGCGCAGGAAATTGTGTACTCCGCCGTCGGTTCCGTAGTCTTGGTTCGTGCCAGCCACCTGCGGAAATTCAAGGCCCTTCCCGGTGACAATCGCCAAGCGATAGGTCGTGGTGCTGCCGCGGACGGTCTCCCGGACTGTATGGGAACCAGAACGAATTCGCGTCGTTCCAGTTATTTGACAAGAAGGTGGTCGAGTCGGCGACCAGCGAAGACGCGACACTAGCCGTAGCGAAGTTGCCATTGGCGCCGGCATTGTAATCACCCTGTACGTAGGCCGGGTTTTCTGATGCCACCGTCAAACCACAGGGAACGGTGTTGCACGTACCCAGCGAAATCGTTCCACCATTCACTAGCTTAATGGCCCGCCGGAAAAAGAGCGGCGGGTTTTCGCGCGCTTCCGCAGCTTGTGCAGTATTCCATGCCGGGCCAATTTTCACCCAGCGCGTTGCAAGTCCCATCGGAGTTGTTAGGAAGACATGGCTGCGGCCGGGCGTCAGTCTTGACTAGTACCAAAGCCAATGCCGTGTTGCGTCGCCCGTATGCCTGCTAGCTGGCAGGTCGGATTCAGCCGCTACCATTGCCGTTCTGAATCCCGCCGTACAGCTCTAAAGTGCCGGTCTGGCCAAGGTCCTCGCCTGTATCAATGGTCTGGTTCGGGCAACCCCAAGCCGCATCATTCGGATTCACAACATCATTGAAGCCGTAGGCGCCGCTCTTGCGATCCAGCGCAGGATCGATTATTGTCCCCGCGGCGGTCGGAAAAGTACACCGTATAACCGGTGGTATTGTTAGCGGAGGCCTCCACTCGCTCCAATTTTGCCGGTGAGCCATCGCGAAAGATTGTTCACGTCAAGTTCGACATAATTCATCACTCCCGCCTGCCGTGAGATTGCCGTTGGGACTAAGGGCGCCCTGGATCGGTGGGCCGAGTGTCGCGAAACTCCTTCGCGGGTATCGTAGAGGACGTTGGGCCACAAGTCCGTTGCAGGTAGTAGCTGTCGTGGCACTCCACACCCCCCATTCGGGTACGCCGAAGATGGATTGTCGCGTCACACGCGCCAGCCGGATAACTGCATTCGGGCTCGGGTCCGGGCAAGCCGAGGCATTCAGAGGGCTATCCGTAGTTAGTTACGCTCACAAGTCCCAGACCAGTCAGAGTAGCCAGGCGTGCCGGAAGCGAGTTTCTGCGCCTGCGACTTGCTCAGTCCGAGTACAGATTGCGTCCGATGAAACCCAAGATTGAGAATTTCATGGGTAACATCCACACAGCCGCCAGCCGCGTTGTGCATATTGATCAGGATGTAGCCGGTGATGATCGGATCGTGGGCTGTGATCCAATAGCCGTCATATTGTGGTGACGTTATAGCTCGATCCTGGGCTCCAGAAGTGGGTAGAGGCAACTGACCTCCGGACGCCGCCGGCGGGTTATACCAGCCGGCTAACGGCATTGAAGTTTTTATTCGCCGTAATCGGGGAACTAGCATCTATTGCGAGGCTGGATAAATCTACCGGGATTGCCGCAGGCGCCCGGTGTATTGGTCAAAAGTGGGGAGCTATCGTCCAGAAGTATGTTGACGCTCGAAAGTGTGTAATAGCGCTCCGCGGTCAGCTGCGCATTCTCTCCAGCGACGGACGGCGAATCAATTCGATTGGCGTGCCTCCGACACCGGGAGCAGCTACCGACAGGGTCAACGCGGGCACATTCTCTTTCGAACCGCCCAGAATGTTGCTATTGAACTGAGTTGCGCCGGAACCTGTGGAAGTGCTGACCCAATTCGGGTTGAGGGTCGTGCTGATATTCCCAACCACGCTGGTACCCAAAACGCTTCCCTTAGTTAGCTGCAGGCACTGGGATTCGGGATCTGCGCCGCCATAACTGCGCCAGGATAAGGATTCCCAGGGTTGCTCGGGAGATTGCTCGAAAATCCTGTACCGCAGTCACTGGTCTGGGTCTGATTGTTGGTGCCATTCCAGTAGGTCGGGTAGCCGTTCGATAGGTTGGTCATGATGACTTCACCAACGGACGTAACCTTGTCCGATAGTGTCAGCGTATTGCCGCTGGCCAGCCATATATTGCCGTTGGTATGGATGCGGCCGCCAAAGTTGAAGACCGGGCCAGGGAAATAGCTAAGGTCGTTCTGCGAAAAAATGCCGAACTGGAAGACCGGAATGCCGACCGTTTGTACGGTTCGAACTAGTTTAGATTCAGATCCTAGGACTGTCCTCGCTTGGACGGTCAGCGTGAAGGGCGTGATGAGTCCTTCCAGGCCAGCGTAAGGACTGGGCGCGGCGATGATCTCGTTGTAGGCCACGGGGTTGCCGTTGCCATCGGCAGTATAGGTGATCGCGTACTTGTTGTTCCCGCTGACGTCATTGAAAGAGATTCCAGGAATTGAAGGCGGCTTGCCCAGCACAGTGGCGATGTCGGTTGAGCTGAGCGCGTTGGTCGCTCCGTATTGGGTGCCCAAGTCCGCGGTCATCTTTTCCATCCCGGCTTCCGCCGCATAGAAAGCAGTTTGATGGTCGGAATTGCTTCCGCCGAGGCGTTGGTCCGACATGACCATCCAGCACATTCCCACGATGATCGACGAGACTAAGAGCAGCACCAGCAGCGCTGTGACGAGTGCGATTCCCTTTTCGTTGCGGTTACTCACCGACGTCCTCCTAAAATCGTTCCTGCTTTTCTATGAGTGCTCAAATCTCTATGAACTGCCATCCTCATGGATACCTGTTCACGAACGACAAACTGCGAATACATACCGTGGTCATCATGTTGTTCCTGAAAAATTGCCCGGTCTGGCTGTAAGTGTTTTCGGAGCGCGCGGCCACGAACAAATTCACGGTGCGAATATTGGTCGGCGTATCCGGTGTGATCGGATACTTCGCATTGCCAGGCCCGGCGGCGCCATATGCTCCGACGTTTGCCGAATTGGCGATTCCGTAGGTAATTTGTAGATCCTCAACCCCCTGGCCTACCGGATACGCAGTGTTGAAATTGACGCGACGAATGAGCTGCGGCAGCGCTGAATTAGTAGTTGCATCGAGGTAATAGGTGAGCAGCTTAACGCGCGTTGCGGTGGTGGCCGGATATGGCCCGCCCGCGCCCGCCGCGCCGTTTTGGAGCTGTTTCATAGTGCCGGCAGTGGCGGTGGCGAGCTGACCGTTAAAATTGAAGGCGTCCGAGCCGGCAAAAGTTACAGCCTGGGCCGATACCGCAGTTACGGTTTGAATTGCGTATCCCAATGAATTGGTGAATAGAATCAAATCGCCGGCTTTAATGCCGTTGTTGCCTGTAATGTTGATACAGGTTGCATCGAAGTTGACTGTTGTCGCCGCCGCGTTGATGCTACCGGCGCAAGTCTTGGCACCAACGTTCTGGTAAATCGGGTAGGTGTTCAGGCTATTGTTGTTGGTGTCCACCAGCGAGTTATCCACATACATCATGGAAATTAAGTCGGTCGCGACGGTCTTGACCTTATTGCCGAGCCCGTCACCGGGGGCTATAGCCAAAACTGTGGTGCTCTGGGGTAAAGGCGCGGGAAAGGGAAATGTCTGATTGAGCGCCGGGGGCGCGGCTGGCCAAGTAATCGCTTTTGCGGATCCACCTTGGGGGTAAGGAATTCCGCTTTGTGGCAGGCCCTCACCGGCTTGCATGAGATCTCGCTGCATGAAGGTCATGGAAGCCCGCAGGTTTTCAGTCATGTCCGCGAGCAGAGTGATTCCTTCGTTCGCATGTGAGGTGTCCAGCAGCATCTTCATGGTGACTCCCACCACGCTCACCAGAATCGCTACCGAGACCATCAACTCGAGCAGTGAAAATCCAGATTCCCGCTTAGTCATCTGTTGCTCCGTAAAATCGCCGCGCTTCGCTATCACCCAATTCGTTACGACCATCGCATCAGGAATATTGAGAAATGAAAGTAGTGAGTGTGTAGGACTTCTTAAATCGCCCTGACCGGTAATTAATCGTTACTTGAATCTGGCGCACCGACGACTCATTGACGATCGAGGTAATCGCGATCGTGCGTGTCATCTGATAGGCCGTCGAAAGCGGAAGGACAATGTCGTCCGCGGTCCCAAGAATTCCGTCTGGTCCTGGCATGATTAGGGTTGACTGTGAGGCATTGGCATCGGCGGCTGTCCCGATTAGTCCATCGCTTCCGGGATCAAGCATCGTCTGCGCCCCGTCGAGGAAAACTCCGCCATTCGAAACGTTCTGAATGCTCGCCCAGGCGACCGCTTGCGTGTCGCGAGCGGTAAAAACCGCCTCGACGGCTTCGGCCGCCTTCTGCTGCGCGATGAAATCAGCCTGGGCCGAGTTCATGTACGCCAGGCTGTCGCCTAGCAACGCTGCAAGGCCAAGCACACCAACTCCAAGGACGACCATGGCTATCATGGTTTCTAACAGCGTGAAGCCTCGTGTCTTGCTCATCTTCGAACCCCTCATGCGTTCCGGTGTAAAGGTTGTCATTGAGCTTGTGCCCAACCGAAGTTGCTGCCGGTACCCGCAACGCCGAAGTACGCCTTGACCCTTCCAGTTGAGCCAAGGACAGTGACGGCGCGCGCTGAAACGTTGAAGTTATTCACTCCTAGAAAGACCGTCCCGCTTACTGGGTTTCCAGTCGTGTCAACGAAAGTCCCGTCGGGTTGAAACATCATTCCGGCTACTGGGCCGCCATCGAGTCCATTGAAGTACACAGGGCTGCCCTTGCCGAAGGCATCCGGTGTGTCGGGAAGGCCGGTATACAGCTGGTAGTTCACAAGGTTGGGGAAGGTTATCGTCGAAAGAATGGCGTCATTCCCCGCGCCCGCGGTCAGGTGATTCAGGATAGTTATTTGGATTTGATTCTTAGTGCCGGGATAGTTGGGAAAAGTGATTTGAACGTAGCGGCGATGGGCCACTGCGTACTCACGCGCGGTTCGAAACGAGGTGAGCACCTGAGCCATTGCGGCGTTAGCACGCGATTGCTGTACCGCTGGCTGCATGCGAACGATCGCTGTGGCGGTGATGATGAAAATGACGACAAGGGAAATCATCAGTTCCACCATGGAAAACCCACGCGACCCGAGAGACCGCGAGCTAGCTGATTGGCTTGCGCAGATGGCTTTCAGAACAGCACCTCGGACACAGATTTTTGAGGGTAATCTCAAACTCTCGGCGAGAATAAAGCACCTGCCCCACCAAGATAGGCTTATCGTATCTAATAGAACGAACTGGCCTTATGTGGATTACGTTAGGGGCGTCGATTTGGCTCTGCGACTGGATGGGGTAGAAACGTTACAGAAGGGGACGCGGGAAACGCAGACGAAATATGTCAGGTTGAAGAGGGAGGAGGTGGGGGGCATGTGAGAGGAGAGGCAGAGGGGAGGGGAGGCTATGGGCGGCGGACGGAGATGACGGAGGCGGTGTAGCGGTCGCCACGAAGGAGAGAAATGCTGTATTCGATGGCTACGGTTTGCGCATCGAAGGCGGTTTCTCGAATGATGAGTAACGGGCTGCCCACGGTTGTTCTCAGGATGCTGGCGTGCGGTTCCTCGGCAATCACCGCGCCGATACTTTCTTCGGCGTGCTGCAATTTGCGTTTGTAGCGATGTTCGAAAATTTCATAGAGGGACTGATTTTCGAGGTCCTGCTTTTCGATCCCCGCGAAAATACGAGCCGGCAGGTAACTCGTGACAACGGCGACCGGTTCGTCATTCACGAGCCGCAAGCGTCGCATGCAATAAACACGCTCTTTTGGCGTCAATTTAAGGGCTTGCGCGACTTCCAAGCTGGGATCTTCAATTTGAATTCCTAAAAGACGCGCGGATGGCACAAGCCCTCGTCGGCGCATTTCTTCGCTGAACCCACGGAGTTGCTGAAAATTCCAAGGCACGCGGCCGGAACTTACGACGGGGCGCTTCCCTTTTGCGATAAGCAAAAGCCCCTCGGATCGAAGCTTTTGAAACGCCTGGCGAACAGGCATTTTGCTGATCTGAAGGGTGCGGGCAAGTTCGCCTTCTGAATAAAAGGTTTCGCCTTCCTTCAACTTGTTTCGTTTCACGAGCGTTCGCACATGCTCAAAAATTTGTTGGTAATAAGGGACGAAACTCTTCATGTCGACGCGAAAGTCGAGAAGCGCATTCTTCGCGGGTTTGGCGGGTAGGGGCATCGAATCGGCTCCGCACAACATATTATACTATGCTTATATGAATAAGATTCGATTTTTTGGAGTGCAATTACCAGCCATGCGCGCTGTTGCAAGGCGCTTAATTACAGCTATTTACCTATAAACGACCGACGACCCGGGTTGCCTCCGAAATTCAACTTGACACCATCTATGCATAAGAGGTCTATGTTCACAACTTCTTGAACGTTGTTAGATTTTGTGCGGGTTGGCACAGGTTCGGATGTTGCGGCAGGGGTGGAGGAAAAGATGAGACAGCGAGCGAGAGGGGTGATGGGGAAGGCGAGGGTGGCGATGTGGACGATGGTGGTGGGGGTGTTGTGGCTCGGCGCGGCGGGGGCGGTGCGAGGACAGGTGGAGTCGGGAAAAGTTGTGGGTGCGGTACGGGATACAAGCGGCGCGGCGGTACCGGGTGTGGAGGTGCACGTAACCAACACGGAAACAAATGTGACGCACATGGCGGTGACGGCGGAAAACGGGGAATACGTGGCCACTGAGTTGAAGCCGGGCACCTATACGGTTTCGGTCGAGCGAACTGGATTCAAGAAGGTGGAGCAGGCGCCCTTTAAATTGGACATTAACCAGGTGGTCCGGGTGGACCTGACCCTTACCGTGGGAGCGACCTCACAGGAAGTCGTGGTGCAGTCGACCGCCGAGCCATTGGTCGAATCGCAGACTTCATCGATCGGGCAGGTCATCGACGAGAATCGGGTTCACGATCTGCCTCTCAATGGACGCGACTTCATCGAACTCGCTTACCTGAGTCCTGGGGTTAATCAAGGACCAGCAGGGATCGTGCAGCAAGGCGGAATTCCCGAAAATGAGCGCGGGAACGGCGCAATTCAAGCCAACGGCCTAATGGCCACAAACAATAATTTCCTGTTGAACGGCTTCGACAATAACGAACAGCAAATCGGGTTCGAGATTATTCAGCCGCCCATCGACGCCATTCAAGAATTTAAGGTTCAGACCAGCAACTTCGGTGCGGACATTGGCAAGGGTGGCGCGGTGGTCAATGTAGTTCTTAAATCGGGAACGAATCAGTTGCATGGCAGCGTGTATGAATTCATCCGCAACTCGGCGCTGGACGCCAAGAACTTTTTTGACGATCCGACTGTGCCCATCGCGCCGTTCAAACAGAATCAATTCGGCGGGACGCTGGGCGGGCCGATCATTAAGAACAAGACGTTTTTCTTTGTGGACTATCAGGGCACGCGAATCCGGCAGTCGCAGACGGATATTTCCACAGTGCCGACGGCGCAAGAGCATACCGGAAATTTCTCAGACATCGGAATGCAGCTCACCGATCCCGTTACCGGACTTCCCTTCCCCAACGATCAGATTCCCAGTTGCCCCAGTCCGACGGGCGGAGCTTGCATTGGGCCGGTGCAGCAGAAAATCCTGAATCTTTATCCGTTGCCGAACGTGAAGAACGCGGTCAACAACGTGAATAACTACCTTCTGAATCCAGTAGCGAAGAACAATCAGGATTCATTCGACGTTCGCGTGGATCATCAGCTGGGAACGGCCGATAGCCTGTTCGCGACCTTTAGCTACGGCAACGTGGACGCGATGCTTCCCGATCCGCTGCCCGGGCTGGCCGGTGGCGGCGTTTTTTCGGGCAACATCAATAATAAGTCGATCGCCGCGGGCGTGAGCGACGTGCATGTTTTTTCCGCATCGAGAGTGAACGAATTCAAAGTTGGGTACATGCGCTACGTGGTTCTGGCCATCCCGTTCTTTTACGGCCAGCCAATCGCGGCAAATATCGGAATTCCGGGAATCAATATCGCGGATGACCCCGCGACCGGCGGTTTGCCAAACTTCAGCGTGGATGGCTACAGTGCGCTGGGGAACCAGGATTATTTCCCTGAGAAGCTGCGCGAGAACAATTACCAGGCCATCGACTCCTTCACGTACACGCGCGGGCGACATTCCTTCAAATTCGGGCTCGATTTGCGGGCCCGGCAGCATGGCTTCTTTCAAACCCAAAATCCCCGCGGTGATTTCTATTTCGACGGGCAGTACACGGGCAATGCTCTCGCGGACCTTGCTATCGGCGATGCGAATAGCGCATTTCGCGACGGGCAGACTGGGCCATTTGGGATGGGCTGGTGGGAACTCGGCGCCTATGCCATGGACGATTTTCGACTCTCGCCCAAGCTGACTCTAAACCTTGGTGTTCGATGGGATCTTTACACTCCGATGGCCGAGCAGCACGACCGGCTGGCGAATTTTGACTTTGCTACCGGGCATTTCGTCTCCCCGGAGCAGCCCGGGGTGAGCCCGTCGGGCGACGTGGTCACCAATCTGAAAAATTTCGCGCCAAGAATCGGCTTCGCCTACACGCCCTGGAGCAACAAGACTGTAGTGCGCGGTGGCTTCGGGATTTTCTACGATTTGCAGGCCAATCAAAACGATACCGAACTGGCTTTCAATCCCGACGGGTTATTCGGCAGCCAGTCGCTGCTGGCGCCAAGCTTCTCGCTTGTTCCCGCGCCCTTCTATCCGAGTGGTTTTCCGACCCCGGTCCCGTTTCCAACGATCGCCGATCCGAGCGGGCGAGCGAGCGCGGCAGTCTTCAACAATGGGACAACCTACATTGAGGAGTGGAATTTAAATATTGAGCGCGAAGTGGCAAAAGATTCTGTGCTGCAAGTCGCGTACATCGGAACGCACGGCGTGCACTTGACCTATCTGCGCGATTTGAATCAGCCGGTGCTGCCGCTCGACTCGAACTTCGCTCTCGACTCAACCGGCCTGCCTACGAATATCGGCCGGCCGTACTTCGGCACGGTTCCAGACATCGCCGCAATCCGCACGGAAGCGCACGACCTGAGCTCCAGCACCAACGGGCTGCAGGTGCGCTTCGAAAAGCGCTTTTCAGCGAATTGGAGCACGCTGACCGCGTACACCTATCAGCACACGATCGGGCAAACCGCCGAAGATGAAACGGCGGGAACCGCGCTTGAGCCGCAAAACACGCACGATATGCGTGCTGAGCGAGGCGACACCGAGCCCGACTACCGGCACCAGTTCACCTCCGCTACAACTTTTGATTTGCCGCTCGGCCCGGGCCACCGTTGGGTCAATAGCGATGGCCTTTCGCGTTGGATCGTCGGTGGCTGGCAGCTCAACGCGATCGTAACGATGTATTCGGGACGGTCTTTCACGCCGTATCTCTCGTTCGATCCGACCAACACCGGCTCGGGCGGCCCGCGTCCCGATGTGGTTGGAAATCCTTACAACTTCTCCAACGCCACGACCGTAGGTTTCGATGGCGCAGCAGTAAGCCCGTCAAATGGCGGATGCCCGAGCAGTCATCAATCAATTTTCTGCTGGTTCAATCCGGCGGCGTTCGCGTTGCCGCCGCTCGCGCCCGGCCAGCAGTTCGCCACGGAGTTTGGCGATGCGGGCCGCGGAATCTTGCGTGGGCCAGCGCAATACAACGTGGACTTTTCGATTTTCAAGGACTTTCCATTTAGCGAATCAAAGGTGCTTCAATTCCGCGCGGAATTTTTCAACCTGTTCAACACGCCCGAGTTCGGCGATCCGAATTTCCTGGTGGACACTCAAGGCGCCGGCTCGATCTCCAGCACAGTGCATCCATCGCGGGAAATTCAATTCGCACTCAAGTTCTCATTCTAGATTCATCGCGGCGCGGTAATTCGATCTCTCGCGTGACCGGGGAAAGGTTGTCGTCGCGGGCGCTGGTGGTCGAGTAGGATACAGGCGCCTTTCGACATTCCAGGAACGAATATGCAAAAACTTCGGACTCATTACGTTCCGCAGTCGTTTTTGTTCGTATTCGCGCTGACGCTTTTGGCCTTTGCCGGGCGGGCCGCGCAACAGTCACAGAGTGATCGCCGCTCAGGCCCGGAACCCGCTGCCTCAGCTACAACCGCCAAATTGCCGGAAGTGCATCTCGACGGTCAATATTTTGTGCGCGACGGCAAACGATTTTTGCCGGTCGGAGCGCACTGGGTGCCGGCTAAGGCAGCGATGCAATGGCCTACGCAGTGGGACCCAGCGGATATCGAAGCCGATTTTGCGAAGATGCACGAACTGGGCTTCACGATTGTGCGCTTCGATATGTTGTGGGCATGGTTCGAGCCGCGACCGGGCGATTACAACCCGGTAGCTTTTCAGCAGCTCGATTACCTGATCTCACTGGCGCACAAATATCAGATCTATTTGCACGCCAGCCTTTTTATCGGCGGTGAAGTGGGCGAGGCGTACTGGGATGTGCCGTGGCGCTATGGGCGCAATCCGCACTCGAACCCAGAAATGTTGCGGCTGGAAACGAATCTTGCCGCGGAATTTGGCAGGCGCTATGCGCATGAGAGCGCGATCATCGGCTGGGATTTAACGGATGAGCCGCCTTTCTGGATTGTTGCCAACCAAACTACCGATGCAATGGCGATCAATTGGACGCGGCTGATCGTCGACGGCATTCGCGAACACGACAAACTGCACCCGATTGTGGCCGGTACAAGCGGCGAAGAGATCAGTCACGGGCCTTTTCGCGCCGATGACATTTCGAAGTTTGTGGATTTTTTCAGCGTTCATCCATTCACGCTGTATGCTCCTGAACTTTTTCCCGATCCGTTGCTTTCAGCGCGCGGAACATACGGGGCAGCATTCGAAATTACGCTGTCGCAAGGGGCCGGCCGGCCGGTGATGATTCACGAAATGGGCGCTTCCACTGCGCAATTTGCGCCCGAACGCGTTGCCGCGTACGACCGGGCACAGATGTACTCGGGTTTGGGAGCGGGATTGATTGGCGTTGACTTGTGGTGCTACACGGACGCGGCTCCCGAGCAATTTCATAAAGTTCCCTACCTGCGCACACCGCAGGAAACCGGGTGGGGCATGACCACGTGGGACCGCAAAGACAAGCCGCTGGCGCGCGAATTCAAGAAATTTGCGAAGGTTACTTCGCAAATTGATTTGACAGGCATTGCGCCTGCGCCAGCGGATGCAGGAATTGTGATTCCCGATGAATACGCAAAGCCGCACGGCGATTTTTCGCACTTCGGACTCACCGGCGCGGAGCCCATTCCCTACGTTTCTACTTACGACGCCGACGCGGTGGCGGGACAGCCTCCGCAACAACATTCCGAAGGCGTAACTTCGCTGATGGGCTCAGCGCTCAGCGCGTTTATCCTGGCGCGCCGGTCCGGCATTAAAGCTGATTTCCCGCGCGAATATTCCGATTGGGCAAAAAGGCCCATCCTGCTGCTTCCCTATCCGATTACCAGCACCGGCGACCAATTTTTGGAGCACGTCCACACGGATTTCTACGAAAAAGCAAAAGAGTATGTGGAGCAAGGCGGCTTTCTTTACGCCTCGGTTGGCGCGGATAGCGCAATTCCAAATCTGACGACGCTTTTCGGAGCGCGACAGGTGGATCGTTTGATTCGCTCGGATGTGACGCTGAAATTCGTCGCGCCTTTTGGTTCTTTCAAAGCAGGCGACACGCTGCATTACAACGTGCCCGGTTCGGGCCTGGAGTCGTGGGGTTCATTGCTCGAGCTAACCGGCGGCACGGTGATCGCGGTCGATCAGGATGGGAATCCGGCGCTGGTCACGAACGTAGTGGGAAAAGGGAAAACGCTGCTCAGTGCGTATCCGCTGGAACATTATCTCGCCGGCACGCCGGCCGCCTTCGAACAAGGCGAGCAGACACATAGGATCTATGAGGCGTTTCGTGACTGGTTCGGAATTAAAACTGCGTTTCAGGTGAACGATTCGGATGTGGAGGCGTCTGCGCTCGCGGGAGCGAATCGCGGTTATCTGGTGCTGGTAAACCATAGCAGCGAAACGAAAAAGATTTCTGTTTCGAGCAATTTGCACCTTGGGTCGCTGAGCTGGATCACGCCCGACGGCGCAAAGATGATCAGCGTGAAGAGCGGCGGGTGGGA
Source organism: uncultured Acidobacteriota bacterium (assembly GCA_963757885.1). Lineage (GTDB taxonomy): Bacteria > Acidobacteriota > Terriglobia > Acidiferrales > UBA7541 > Palsa-147. The sequence goes on from CAVWSS010000006.1 coordinate 79,381, forward strand.
AATGGAAATTGCGCCGTACGATGCCGCAGTTGTGGAGTGGAAAACGCAAAAGCGGTGATGTGGCCTGCCGGTAAGTTTTGGATGCAGGGCTGAGTTACAAAAAGGATAGCGATGATTGCAGGGGTCGACATCGGCGGAACAAAAATTGCTGGGGGCATCGTAAATGCCAAGGGCAAGCTGTTGCTGCGCCGGGAGGGTCCAACGGGCGCAACCGGACCTTACTCCGACGCAATTCCCCGAGTGATCGAAATGCTCCGCGCAGTGGCGAAGGAAACCGGAGAAACAATCAGCGGAATCGGAATTGGGTGCACTGGCCCGATTAATCCTCTTACCGGCGAAATTGGCGAAGTGAATCACTTTCCGCAATGGCAGGGCAACAACCCGGTGCGCGATCTGCAGAAGGAATTTCGTGTTCCGGTGGCCATGGAAAATGACGCTGACGCAGCCGCCCTAGGCGAGGCCGGTTGGGGCGCAGGCAAACATAAAAAGCGAATGATTTACGTGACGGTGGGCACGGGCATTGGAGTGAGCGTGCTGATCGATGGCGAAGTTTATCGCGGCGTGGATGGCGCACATCCTGAGATGGGCCACCACTTGATCGATCCGAGCGGACCGGCATGTTCGTGCGGATTTAATGGCTGTTGGGAAGCGTTTGCGGCGGGGCCGGGTATGGTGACGTGGCTGCGTGAAAACGCGCCGGCTGATTATGCGGATCGCGCACATCTTTCGGGAAAGTTGATTTGCGAGCTGGCGCGGCAAGGCGATCCGGTGGCGCAACGCGCAGCGGAGCATGAGGCGCGATATTTGGGGCTGGGCGTTGCGAATCTGGTGACGCTATTCGCCCCCGACGCGATTGTGATGGGCGGCAGCGTGATGAATAGCGCCGATTTATTTATGGAGACGATTCACGCGACGGTGCGCGCGAGTTGCCGCTACGTTCCTTACGAGCAGGCGGAGATCAGGCTCGCGTCGCTGGGCGAAGATACGAATCTGATTGGCGCGGCGCGGGTGTGGTATCACCGATTTGGCGGCGGCGAACGCGGCGACGAGAGCAGCACTAAGAAAAGCGGCCGCGCGGCGGGGAGCTCTAAAGTTCGAACCGCGCGGCGTGGGCGTGGAAAGGGAAAGATTGCTCGCAGGAAAAAGGGCTCACGGTGAGCGACCTCGCGATTGTTCAGGGGCAATACCTCAAAGATATTCTCGAGCAGCCGGTAGCGCTCGAAGAAACGCTGATCGGGCTGCAAGACTCAGCGGATCTGAACGGGCTGGCGAAACGCGCGCGCGACGGCGGCTACCGCAGCGTGGTGCTCACGGGCATGGGCTCGTCGTATCACGTGCTGCATCCTCTCAATATTCAACTAATCGAGAACGGCATTTCGGCCACGATGGTCGAAACGTCGGAGCTGGTTCATTACCAGAACCGGCTTTTTCATCCTGACAATTTGATTATCGTGGTTTCGCAGTCAGGCCAGAGCGCGGAAATTGTTCGCTTGCTGGAAATGAACGCGGGGCGGTCGGCGCTAATTGGCGTGACCAACACGGCGGAGAGTCCGCTGGCGCAAAAAGCGAACGCGACGCTGCTGATGCGCGCGGGAAGCGAATTTTCGGTCTCCTGCAAAACTTATTTGACGTCGCTGCTGACGCTGCGATGGCTGGGCGATGTGCTTTGCAATCACGATTTGAAATTCACGCGCGAAGAGCTGGCCAAGGCTGCGCCGGCGGTTCGAAGTTATTTGGCGAAGTGGAAAGATCACGTGAAGGAGTTGATGGAGCTGCTGAAGGGCTCGCAGCACCTTTTTCTAGTGGGGCGCGGGCCATCGCTGGCGGCGGTGGGCACGGGCGCGCTGATTGTGAAGGAGGCGGACCGGTTTCACGCGGAGGGCATGAGCAGCGCGGCGTTTCGCCACGGGCCGCTGGAAATGCTGAGCAAGCAGATGTTCGTGCTGATTTTTTCCGGGAATGGCAGGACGCGGGATTTGAATTTGAGTTTGCTCGATGACATTGCGGAGCAGAACGGCAGGGCGACGCTGATTTCGGAGAAGGCTGAGATTGCGGCGTGCCGTTTGCCGGCGGGGGCCGGACCGACTGGATCAGCGAGCGCGGTGAGTATTCAGCCGGTGATGGAGATTTTGCCGGTGCAGATGATTACGCTGGCGCTGGCAGCGGCGGCGGGACGCGAGCCGGGGCGTTTTGAAATAGCGTCGAAAGTGACGACGAAGGAGTAGGGCCGTTTTGCAAGGGAGACTTGAGTATTTGGAACAGGCGAGGCAGATGCAAAGAAATCGGTACATGGTGGCCATTGTTTTTCTGACGTTCTTCGTGATGTCGCTGCTCACGAATATTCTCGGGCCAATCGTGCCAGACATTATTTCTAGTTTTCACGTGAGTCTGGCGATGGCCGCGGTGCTGCCTTTTTCTTTTTTTGCCGCGTACGGCGTGATGTCGGTGCCAGCGGGGTTTTTGATTGAGCGCTATCGCGAAAAGAACGTGATGATTGGCGCGTTTCTGGCGGGGACGGTGGGGTCGCTGAGCTTCGCGATTCATCCGACGTTTGGCGTGGCGGCGGTTTCGCTGTTCGTGATGGGTTCCGGGATGGCTACGCTGCAGACGGCGTGCAATCCGCTGTTGCGCGTGGCGGGCGGCGAAGAAAATTTCGCGTTCAATTCTGCGTTTGCGCAGTTGATTTTCGGAATCGCATCGTTTCTGAGCCCGTTCATTTATTCGTACCTGGTCGAAAATTTGGGGACTGCGGGCACGAATCGCAATCTTTTGTTGCGTACGCTCGGTGCATTAACGCCGCCGGCGCTGCCGTGGGCGTCGATGTACTGGATTTTCGCGGTGTTCACACTGATGATGACCGCGGTGTTGGTGATGAGCCATTTTCCCAAGGTAGAGCTGACTTCCGAGGAGGCGGCTGGGTCGTGGGGCGCGTATGCGGTGCTGTTGCGGCGGCCGATGGTGTGGGCGTTTTTCTTCTGTGTGTTTTGCTACGTGGGATCCGAGCAAGGCACGGCCGACTGGATGTCGAAATTTCTTTCGGTTTATCACGGATACGACCCGCACACGACCGGCGCGACGGCAGTCTCGTGGTTTTGGGGACTGCTTACTGTGGGCTGCTTCATTGGCATGGGGCTGCTGAAGCTGTTCGATAGTCGCTATGTGCTACGCGGAACGTGCCTGGGCGCGATGTTATGTCTGACTGCGGCGCTATTTGGCCCGGCGCGAGTCTCGGCGATCGCGTTTCCGGCGATTGGGCTGTTCGCGTCAGTGATGTGGCCGATCCTCGTTTCGCTGGGGCTGAATTCGGTGGGGGAGTTTCATGGGGCGTTTGCGGGGATTTTGAGTACGGGGATTGTGGGCGGCGCGTTTATGCCGGTGATCATTGGCCGGATTGGGGATCATTTTGGGCTGCGCACGGGAGTTGCGTGTCTGTATGTGACCTTTGCGTGTGTGATGAGCGCGGGCTTTTGGGCCAAGCCGATCATTAGCAATGCGACGGTGGATCTGCGGAAGCCGGCGAGCGCGGCGGCGCAGAGTTAAAGCGGCGCAGTACCCGAGGTAAATCAAGAATGATGCGGCTTTCCTTTGGAGTGGCGGTCGCCTTGGCGGCGGTTGCGCTATTTACTTCAGGCGCCTGGGTAAGGGCGCAGAAAGCCCAGGAGGCGGCAGAGAGTCCCAATTATTTAAAGCTTAGCGAACCGCGGCATGTGTTGGTGGACGCGCAGGTGTGGGAAGGCAATCAATTTCCGCACACGCTTTCCGTGCTGGAGTGGAATCGCAAAGGCTATCGCTACTGGGGCTGGTATGGCCTGAATGAAGGGCGCGGAATCGGCTTGGCGCGTAGCAATGACCTGCTCCACTGGATGAAATACGAGCAGAACCCACTGTGGACGAATGCGCGGTGGCCTTCCGTTCTACCCGGCAAAACCAAGGCAGACAAGAAACCGCTCTATTTCGCGCTCACCCGAGATTACGACACGCCGAGCGGTTACATCATTCTCGCCAGTTCGCACGATGGGATTCATTTGAAGGAAGAGAAAGTTCTGGTCGCCAAGGTTGAAAACCAGCGCAACCAGAATCCCAACCTCTTTCGCGATCCACCCTCAGGAAAGTATTTCTTAACCTTCTACCGCGGGAACGATCACGACCACTTCGAGATTGTCAGCAAGAGCGCCAGCTCTATTGGAGGGCTGGCGAGCGCACCGGAAAAGGTTCTCCTTACGTCCGATACAACCGTGGCCGCGCCGACTCTGCTATTTGTCCCAAATGCCAGCCCAGATGGTTCCGGTATCTACTATCTGGCAACCGAAATCTATCCTTATAGGTACACCAACAATCCGCAAGGCGAATGGCAAGTGCAGGTTTATTCGAGCCATTCACCCGATAGACACTTTTTGTCCATTAAGAATGATCCAGTTCTGGCAGGCCAGCGGGCCTGCCTCTTTCAGCGTATTTTTCACGGCCGCTTCTACGGCTTCGATTGCCATCTGAAGAGCGGAGATCAGTGGGAGCTCGAAGAGGTGGAAGCCCCTATTCCTCCACCGCTACGCTTGGGTAAACCGCAATACTAGCTACTGAACTTCCACAGGGAGACGATTAACCTGATTAAAACCAGGTAAATAGCCGCAACTATTTCTACCTCTGCGATGGAGATTTAACACTCCATGAATTTCTGATTGAGCCGCTCGAATCAGTCTTCGCTGGCCGTCACAGCAGGCCCACGCGAAACAGGCCTCGGAACGGAAATGGCGCTCCATGGACTGACTTTTCGTTCAATGCGAGCGGGCGGATTTAGTTTCGGGCAACTCGGGAGGCTCGAGCTGGTGACTGGTCCCCTGACTATAAAATACAACATACAATGAATCTTGGTACTCAGAGTACCTATAGACCCTTAAAAACTTTCCACCGCAAGGCTTGAGATTTGATAACCTTCAAGCCTCCTAACGTAGGGCTCCCCGCTCTTACGATGGAAGTTAGGACACGCGTTTCATTCAACAAATGAAGGTATGGATCGTGCCCTCTGCGGCGATTTGCAGCGGTCTACATTTGTTGGATACCGATGCACCGAAAATTTCTAAATGAATTTCACAGACCAAGGCGATCTAAACAGCCTGGCCGATGAAGAGCATGTCGAAAGGGACTGAGCCTCGCGTGGCGAAAAAAAACGCTTCACCCGATTTAATCAAGCAATCGCGCATAGCAAAACATGGACAGCCCATCACCGCTCTGGTGGCGGACGAGAGCCGGATGAGCTGCGAGCTGATGGCTTCGGCTTTCAAGCAGTGCCCATATCCGATCCGGGTGGTAGCGCTGGCGATCGACTCGATCGAGGTAGGGCGAGCGGCAGAGGAGCATCACCCCGATGTGGCGATTATTCGAATCGCCCTGAAGGACGGGCCGACTATGGGGCTCAACGCGGCGCGGAACCTGCGCTCGGGAGCCCCAGAAACAAAGGTGATTGTGCTGATTGATGCGAATGTCGGCGCGAGCGTCATTGAAGCTTTCCGAGCGGGGGCCCGGGGAATTTTTTGCAGCGAAGATCCATTCGACAGCTTGTGCAAATGCATCACCGTCGTGCAGGAGGGCCAAGTCTGGATCAAGAACGAGCATCTTCTATATGTGACCGATTATCTTGTTCAGACCTCCCCGGCAACAGTTCCAGGAGTGCGCACCTCGAATGTGCTGACCAAGCGCGAAGAGAGCGTGGTGCAGCTCGTGGCGGAGGGAATGACGAATCGCGCCGTCTCGCACCGGCTCAATCTCAGTGAAAACACGGTGCGCAATTACCTTTTCCGAATTTTCAATAAGCTCGGTACTTCGAATCGTCTGGAGCTCGCGCTTTACGAAAATAACCGGCGGCAGATGAACAATATGGCTGAGCAGCAGCCGCAACCAAAGGGCCCAGTCGGCGCCAGCAATCTGCCTTCCCAACTAACCCGCTCCGCTTAAGTAGGATGAACGTTTGCGAGAGCTACCTGAATGTAGATAGTTAGCGCTTCACGAATATCTGCGCGAACTCACTCCTGTTGTCTTCACCCTATCCTGAAACGAAGCCGCATCGAGACGCGTAGGTATACTTCTACCTATCGGAGATGTATGGACAATTGTTCCTACCACATTTCTGAGTACAGCTTTCCACGGTGAATCTCTGTAGCTGTACCGCTTAGTACTCTGCTAGACGCGAATGTTACGGGAGTGTGACTTTCATACTCTTGTGACTTTGTCCCTACAGTCGTAGCTTCAATGGTCAAGAAATACTCTACATGCGCGCAGCGTCTTACCTTACGGAGAAGATTGGTACGGCCGAAAGGCGAAGCTCGCCTCATCACGACAAAGTTACTCAGCAACGGGCGGATATGCGATATCCGGTGAAAGCCCGGGTGGACTTCTGGTGGAGAGCAGACGATCAAAACTGTGCGGGGAGCGGAACAAGCCGGGATGTAAGCGAGAAGGGTGCATTCGTCCTGGCCCCGGCCTGCCCACCCGTCGGAGCCGACGTAGGCCTCACATTCTTTCTTCCGAAATTGTCCAAGACGATCGCCGCCGTTCGAATGGAAGTTGAAGGGAAAGTGATCCGGGTGGAGGACGAAAGTATCGCGCACAAACGCGCGGGCTTCGCCGTTCTGACTACCGCCGCGATTCTCCGCCACAGCAGCAAAAGCAATGGCAAAAACGGCAAGAGCGCCGGCAGAAAATCCGCGAAGACTGAAGCGGAGCCGGATCGCGTCTAACAGCGGCGCGACGAGCCGCAGGTTGCGGCTCGGATCACGAATTTGACAAGAGGTTTGGGGCCAGTAGTTTTCAATTGAAAAGGGCATTTGGGAGTCACAGGGCGGAGCTATGGCCACGATCTTAGAAAACGGCTGTTTAGAGAACTGCTGGCACGCGGTTTATACACGCCACCAGCACGAAAAGATCATTGCCCGAAACCTGGAGAGCAAAGGCTTTGAAATCTTTCTTCCTCTATACGCAGCAGCGAGAAACTGGACCGACCGAGTCAAGATAGTCACCCTGCCGCTCTTCCCCTGCTATGTATTCCTTAGGGGGGACTTGTCACGCCGCTTGGCCATCGTGACTACGCCAGGCATACATGCGCTTGTCACCAGCGCGAACGAGCCGGCCAGGATTCCTGCGGAGGAAATTGAGAACATCCGGCAGGCCATCGGGAGCGGTGCACGGATCGAGCCGCATCCATTTTTGAAGTGCGGCGATTTGGTGCGCGTGAAGTGCGGACCGCTGGCGGGCGTGCAAGGCGTTTTGGTGCGAAAGAAGAATGTTTACCGGCTGGTTCTTACCGTGGAAATGCTTGGAAAATCGGCGGCCGTGGAAGTTGACGCTACTTTGACTGAGCGAATCGCGCCTGCACAGCCCGTGACTAAGAGCCATTACGCTGCCGAGTATGCGCAGATATAAGACCGGCTTTCAGCTCTGACACCCATCCCAATTCAAAATTTCTTAGCTTTCCAGTCAGCTTCATCCAAGTCAGTTCATTCGAATCGGTTCATTCGAGCCATTCATTTCTACTCCGGCACCCAAGGACAAATAAACAATGATTGATGTGACCGAAGCAAATGCTAGCAAGGCGTCAAAAGGAGAATTGAATCCACCCTACGGCGGAGAGTTGGTCGACCTGCTGGCAACGCCAGAGCGCGCAGCGGAACTGCAGCAACAGTCGCGCGACTGGCCCTCGTGGGACCTGACCGCGCGGCAGCTCTGCGACCTGGGTCTACTGATGAGCGGAGGGTTTTCGCCGCTGCGCGGCTTCATGGCCCGCGCCGATTTTGAAGGTGTATGCACGAAGATGCGCCTCAGCGACGGCACGCTCTGGCCCATTCCCATCACGCTGGATGTAACCATCGAATTTGCGAGCAGGATCAAGCCAGGTAGCACCATTGCCCTCCGCGACCCTGAAGGAGTGATGCTGGCTGCGTTGCATGTGGACGAGCTTTGGGAACCGGACCGCGAAGCGGAAGTAAAGAGCGTCTACGGCACCACCAGCCTGGCCCATCCGGGCGCGGCGTATGTGCTGAAACAGTCGCATCCGTGGTATGTGGGAGGACGGATCGAAGGCCTTCAACTTCCTCACTATTACGACTTCCCTGTTCTGCGTTTGACTCCAGCGCAATTGCGCGACGAACTTGCTCAGGCGGGATGGAACAAAGTGGTGGCTTTTCAAACGCGGAACCCCATGCATCGCGCGCACCAGGAATTGACTTTGCGCGCAGCGAAAACAGTTGGCGCGAATTTGCTGATTCACCCTTCGGTGGGAATGACCAAGCCGGGGGATGTGGAATATTACGTTCGCGTGCGCTGCTACCAGGCGTTGCTCGAGCGCTATCCACAAGGGACGGCAAAACTCGCACTGCTTCCGCTGGCGATGCGCATGGGCGGGCCGCGCGAGGCGTTGTGGCACGCGATTATCCGGCGCAATCACGGGTGTAGCCATTTCATCGTAGGCCGCGATCACGCCGGCCCGGGCAACGATACGGACGGCAAGCCCTTTTACGGGCCATATCAGGCTCAGGAATTGTTGCGCGAACACGAAGAGGAAATCGGGATGACCATGGTCCCGTTCCAAATGATGGTGTACCTGGAAGCCGAGGATAGGTACGTCCCGGAGGATGAAGTGCCTAACGGGCAGCGTACGCTGAATATTTCCGGGACGGAGCTACGACACAAGCTTTCTGAGGGCAGCCATATTCCATCGTGGTTTACTTTTCCGGATGTGGTGGAGGAACTTCGCCGCAGCTATCCGCCGCGGAGCCGCCAGGGGTTCACAATTTTCTTTACGGGACTCTCGGGCGCCGGCAAGTCGACGATCGCCAATATTCTGCGCGTGAAATTTCTCGAGATGGGCGGGCGCCCGGTGACTCTGCTGGACGGCGACCTGGTTCGCAAACACTTGTCGTCTGAGCTGGGGTTCTCGCGCGAGCACCGCGACTTGAACATCAGCCGTATTGGCTATGTTGCGTCGGAAATTACCAAGAATGGCGGGATCGCCATCTGCGCGCCGATCGCGCCGTATGACTCGGTCCGCAAGCAGGTTCGTCAAATGGTCGAGCCGCACGGCCGATTTCTGCTCGTTCATCTTTCAACGGCGCTGGATGTGTGCGAGGCGCGCGATAGGAAAGGCCTATACGCAAAGGCGCGGGCCGGTACGGTGAAGCAATTCACCGGCATTTCCGATCCGTACGAGGCTCCGTCGGACGCAGAAATCGACATCGACACGAACAGCATGACGGCGCAGGAAGCTGCGCAGAAAATCTTCAACTTTCTACAGGAACAGGGCTACATCAGCGCAGGCTCTCACGCTGTAGCGTCGAGTGCCGCCGGATCAAATGGCACCGGCTCCAACGGCGCAGCTTCACACTCGAGCGCGCTAAAAGCCAAAGCGGTCGCGCAATCAGCGTAGAGCTTTCCTGATAGCTTCACAAAATTCCCTTAAATCATGCCGACGTTCTTCCTGAAAACGGTAGTCGGTACGCTTATCGGGGTCATCGTTGGGCTTACCGGGCTCGGATCGGGCGTTTTGCTGCTCCCGGTGCTGATTTTCGGGCTAGGTGTTCCACCGATTATTGCGGTGGGTTCCGATGCGGCGTTCAGCGCGCTAACGAAAATTGGTGCAGGGATACTTCACTGGCGCCAGCGCACGGTCCAATGGGAACTAATTCGGTCGCTGGTCGTGGGAAGCATCCCAGGGGCATTTGCTGGCGTGTGGTTCCTAGCACATCTGCACACAGTTTACGGCGACGGAGTGAACGACATTCTGAAGCATGTGATCGGCGTGCTGCTGGTGGTTATTCCGGTGGTTCTGATTTTGCAAGGAATGTTTGGCAAATCGTTCGTGCCAATCGGACAGCTAAAGCCGAGTTCTAAATTGGCTGTAGGCCTTATTGGTTTGTTTGCCGGCTTCGTTGTGGGCATCAGTTCGGTCGGCTCGGGCACAGTGGTGTTGGTGCTGATGGTGCTGCTGATCCAATGCTCGCCATCGACGCTAGTAGGAACTGACATTGTTCACGCAGTGATCCTCACCGGCTTCACCAGCTTCCTCTATCTCAAGCTGGGCACGGTCGACTTCAAACTGGTATTTGCCCTGCTGATTGGGTCGATTCCCGGCGCGTTGATTGGTGCGCGGCTGAGTACGCGCATGTCCAGCCTGTGGCTGAAGCGGGTTTTGTGCGCGGCGCTTCTGGCGACGGGCCTGAGGATGCTGATCGTTTAACGAATCGCGCTTCCAAATTAAATCTGCAGGGGAATCCCTACTAACAAATGATTGCAGCCACCTCGACTCTGGAAATTCTTGATCGCATTCGCGGCGCGCTAAACGTGGCGGCGACCGCGGTCGCACCTTACGCAATGGGGCAGACCACCGTGAGTTTCAAGACTGGCGACGACCCGGTGACCGAGGCGGATCGCTTGCTTGACGGGTTGCTACACGACTTTCTGGTGCGCGACGGCGAAGGCTGGCTTTCCGAAGAGACGCAGGATGATTTGGTGCGACTCGAAAAGTCGAAAGTTTGGATTGTCGATCCATTGGATGGCACGCGCGAATTCGTACAGCGCATTCCGGAATGGTGCATTTCGATCGGCTATGTGGACGACGGGCGCGCTGTGGCGGGAGGGATTTGCAATCCAGCTACCGGAGAGTTGTTTCTCGGTTCGGTTGAAACAGGCTTGACGCTGAATGGCGAGAAAGTACGCGTGAGCGGAAGAGCGACGTTGACGGGCGCGTCGGTGCTGGCGAGCCGGAGTGAATTGAAGCGAGGGGACTGGCAGGCACTTGAAAAGGGGCCGTTCGAGATCAAGCCCATGGGATCAGTCGCGTACAAGCTGGCGCGCGTTGCCGCGGGACTTGCCGACGCGACATGGACGCTGTGCCCCAAGCATGAGTGGGACATTGCAGGAGGCGTTGCGCTGGTGGCGGCGGCTGGAGGCGTGACATCGCAACTCGATGGATCGCCGGTCACGTTCAATAGCCGCGATTGCCTTCTGCCAAATCACCTGGCCAGCGGACCCCGGCTGGCTAAGGAGATCGGGATGTACCTCGAGCAGTCATTGCCCGCGGTGAAGAGTATGAGCGCGGGCGTTTCGTGAATTGGGTGAGGGCGCGAGGCGTGTGAGGGATCGGTTCGCAAGGAGAAACTGACATGACCAAGACAACTTTGACTAGCGGCGCGAGACTGATTTCGCGCGTTTCGATTACTGCGGCTTCGGCAGCTCTGGCGTTTGCATTTGCGCTTGCTTTTGCGGCGCCGGCTAGTGCGCAACAACCACAAGTGGAGAAGGCGGATACGAACGCGCCTAGCTCGGTGCCCGCGCAAGCGATGAGCCAGATGGTCACTGAGACCACGCACGGGGGGCCGACGGCGCAGCCGCGTAATCCGCGCTATCAGATTTCCAAGGAAGACATCATCAATTTGGCTTTTCCCTATACGCCTGAATTCAATCAAGAAGTTACGGTCCATCCGGATGGATTCATCACCCTACTCGGTGCGGGCGATGTTTTGGTCGCGGGCAAGACTGTGCCGGAGCTGACTGAAGTCATCAAGAAATCGTATTCGAACATTCTGCACGATCCTGTGATCAACATTACCTTGAAGGATTTTCAGAAGCCTTACTTCATCGCCGGCGGCGAGATTGGTCATCCCGGCAAATATGAGCTGCGCGACGACGTGACCATGACCGAAGCAATCGCGATCGCGGGCGGCTTCACTGAAAGCTCAAAGCACTCACAAGTGCTGCTGTTCAGACGCGTTTCGAACGATTGGGCCGAAGTGAAGGTGCTCAACGTTAAGAAGATGTTTGCCGCGGGAAATCTCACTGAGGACATCCATTTGCAGCCGGGCGACATGTTTTTCGTGCCTCAGAACAAAGTATCGAAGATTAAGAAGTGGATTCCCTACTCGATGGGCGTGAACGCGACGGGTTTCTAGTGAGGCGAGCTCATAGAGAGATAAGTTGCGGGAACTTCAGATGGGTTTGAGACAAGTTCGGAGTGGAGGAGAAAATGCAGCCACCAATTAGCGGCGAAAATCAGGAATTTACCGTTCACTCTCCCACCGCGCGCGATCTGATCGCCATGATGTTCCGGCGCCGGCGATTAATGGCGCTTTCGTTCTTCGGAATTTTGCTGGGAACGATCCTGCTGGTGATTCTTCAGCCGAATCGCTACAGCTCCGAGATGAAAATCCTGGTGAAAACCGGCCGCATGGACCCGATTGTTACGCCGGAGCCCACCGCCGCGCCTCAATTCGATCCGGTGGTCACGGAAGAGCAGCTCAATTCCGAGATGGAGTTGATCAAGAGCCGGGACTTGCTCGAAAAAGTTGTGCTGGCGTGTAATTTGCAGAAGACCAAAGGGCCACTATGGAGCCAGATATTTGGCGCTCCTGCAAAACGCGGGAATGCGAATCAAAGCGCGGCAACGCAAACAGCGTTAAATCAAGCTGCGCCAAGCCAGAATGATCAGATCGCAATCGAAAAAGCGGTCAACAAGCTGGCTAAGACGCTCGACGTAGAAGTTGTAAAGAAGACCGACCTGATCTTGGTCGGTTACGACTCGACCGATCCACACCAGGCAGCTCAGGTTCTAAGTTCCGTCGCGAACCTTTATCTCGATAAGCACGTGACGGTGCACCGGCCCGGCGGCACCTACGACTTTTTCCAAAAGGCGAGTGAACGTTACGGCCAGGGGCTGGCTGCGGCGGAGGCGCGCTTAATGGATTTCGAGCATGGCTCGTCAGTCGTGTCAGCGCAGGCTGAATCAACACTGGCGCTGCAGAAATATAACGAGTTTGACGGCACGTTAAAGCAGACGCAGGCCGCGATTTCAGAGACTCAGAAGCGCATCGATATACTAGAAGCACAGCAACTCTCGCTGCCGGAGCGCATCACCACGCAGGTCCGCAAGTCAGATGACGCTTTCCTTCTCTCGCAGCTCCAATCCAGCCTTCTGACGCTCGAATTGAAACGAACCGAGCTCTTGCAGAAATTCGAGCCGACTTACCGGCCGGTGCTGGAGCTTGACGCGCAAATCGCGCAATCGCGCGAAGCAATCGCCAAGGCTGAAAAGGATCCACTCAGAGACGAAACGACCGATCAGAACCCGACGCAGGCCTGGGCTCGCGAAGAGCTTGCCAAGGCCAAGGCCGATCTTGCCGGTCTGCAGGCACGTGCCGCAGCCACCGCCGTGGCCGCAAAGGCCTATCAAGATAGGGCGCGCGAACTCGGGCAAATGCAAGTGACTCAAGACGACCTTGTCCGCAACGTCAAGATGACTGAAGACAATTATCTGCTTTACGTTCGCAAGGAAGAGGAATCCCGAATTTCCGAGGCGCTCGACCGCGGCAAGATTCTCAACGTTGTGGTCGCGGAGGAGCCTTCGGTTCCGGCACTTCCCTCCAACAAGCGCCCGTTGACTCTGTTCATCGGAGTCCTGCTGGCCACCATCGTCAGTTTGGGATTGGTGTTCGGCTCTGAATACCTTGATCAAACCTTCCGCACGCCAGATGAAGTCGCCAACGTTCTGAATATCCCGGTGCTCGCAGCAATGCCGCAGAACACCAAAGTCAAGAAGACCGCAGGCGATAAATACGGAACGCTGGGACTGGAGAGATAGCTCATGTTTGTCAACTTTTACAATCTCGCGAAGCAGCCATTCGGCGAAACGCCGGACCCGCGCTTCATTTACCAGAGCAAAACGCATCGCGAGGCGATGGCTTCGCTGGCTTACGGGCTCTCGGCGGGCCGAGGCTTTCTGGTCCTGTCCGCGCTGCCTGGAATGGGAAAAACCACGCTGCTGTTTCGCCTTCTCGAATGGCTCCGTGGAACGTCGCGGGCCGTTTTCATGTTTCAGACCCAATGCGATTCTCGCGATCTACTCCGCTTCTTGCTCGCGGAACTCGACATTGAAGCCAAGCGCAACGACGTTATCTGGATGTACTCGCAATTGAAGAAAGTTCTCGCCGCGGAAGCTCAAGCAGGACGCCGCCTGGTCCTGGTGATCGACGAAGCGCAAAACCTGAAGCCGTCGGTGCTCGAAAGCGTTCGCCTGCTTTCCGATTACGAAAATCCAAATTCGAAACTGATCCAGATTGTTCTTGCCGGTCAGCCTCAACTGGCCAATAAGTTGGCGCGCACAGAACTAGCGCAGCTTCGCCAGAGAATTTCGATTTTCAGCCGCCTGGTTCCCTTCTCTCCCGCCGAAACCAATGAATACATCAGCCATCGCCTAATGGTCGCAGGTGCGAACGGGAGAAGGATTTTCGACCCTCAGGCACGCGGATTGATCGCGTATTACGCGCGAGGGATACCGCGAAACATTAATATGCTGTGCTTCAACGCGATGAGCCTGGGTTACGCGCTAGGAAAACAGGAAATCGATCGCGCGATTATTGTGGAAGCTGCCCGGGACTTCGAAATGTTCCCGCTGGCGCATGGCGCGAATCCACCTGACCTCACTCCTGACGTGGAGTCCGAAGGGGGCGATGAAAAGCCCGCTTCCTCGGAGCCGCGCCGAACCAAATCCCGCGGTCGTGTGGAGGCTGCAGCGCCGCCACCCGTTGCGCTCACGGTACCTGAAGTGACCAGCACCCTTGATCCGCCGCTCTTCGATGAGCCTCCGGTTGGGGCGGCACCGCTGGGATTCGAAGAGCCGAATCTGTTGGCGCCTCCTAAACTTGAGGAGCCTGCTCCGCCACGAATAGCTAAAGCGGCCGCCTCAGCGGCGGGCGCAGGCGGTGCGCCGACCGTGAAGGTTGCTCCGGCCGTACAAGCGGCCCCGATTCACGAGGACAAGCCGATCACCAAGGCGCACGTGATCGAAGAGGCATCGGCAATTGAAGAGGTACCTGCGCATGAAGAAGTCGCGGCGAGCGAGCCGGAGGCCGAAGTCACATTTCTGGATGACAGCGCGCTCGAAGAAAGATCGCCCAGGTGGACATCTCGATTTCTTTCTCTTTTCTCCGGTCACCGTAACGGCAATGATTCCCAGCCTGCGGAGAAAAAAACGCGCTACTGGCAAAATGCAATCATTCTTGCGTGTGTTCTGACCGCGGGGTTCATGTTCGGATTCAGCCATTTCCGGAGGGTGATTGCCAAGGCCACAACGGTAAGCGCCAATGGGGAAGGTTCCGCCAAACCGGAGGATGAAAGTGGAGCGAAACAAGCGGCGGTAGCGCCGGCAAACGCGGAGAACAATTCGCCTGCTGAAAACGCCGCGATTGACGCCAGCGAGAAAACTCCGACTCAAGGCATTGACGTGGACGACACCAGTTCCTCACAGAGCGCTTCTGCCTCTTCCACCTCAGGCGCCTCTGCTTCGCGAAAGAGCCTTCCACAAGGTACGACGGCTACTACTCCGGCGAAAAGTACTTCCGACGTAATTGCTACCGATTTTTTCCCAAATCCCACTCAGGTCGCACTGCCAGCCATGATTCCAGATAGCGGACTGATGGTTCACGCTGATGTGGGCGTTCGCGCCCCGCGGCTTTTGAACAAAGCTCAGCTAATTTATCCGCTTTTGGCTATGCAGCGCGGCGTTCAAGGGCAAGTCGTGGTGGACACAATTATCGACACGACCGGACGGCCAACCAATCCAAAGGCCATTAGCGGACCTCCGGAGCTACAGCGGGCCGCAGTCGAGTGCGTCAGCGCCTGGCAGTATCAACCGGGCAGTTTTGCCTACAAACCGGTGCCCGTAGAGATGGTTGTACCCATCGACTTCACGATTCCGAACCGGGTTTCTTCCGCCGCGGCAGTCACGAAGTAATGATGTTTGGGCCACGCACTTTTCGGTTGGAGCTCGTCTCCGTCCCCCTGTCCGAGATATTTCGCTCCCGATCCAATGCGGGCGTTTCACCTAGCGCGAACGAATCGAGAAACGCCGGCCCAGAGGTGAAATACACATGAGCAGAAATTTCGAACTCCTGCGCAGGGCAGGAAGGGCGCAAGCGCTATTTGAGGCTCCAGTCGAGTTACCACCAGTCGTTGTGGAAGAGCTGGTCAGTCTGAGCGAGAAGCTGCGCGGGGACGATGTAGCGCAACCCGAAACCGCCCAACGCCAGGCACCCGAACTCACTCTTACCGATATTGGGCACGCAGAACTCACTAAGCTCGTTCGGCGCGTTTTCTTGTTTTCCAATTCTCACGCGCCGCACGTCGTTTCCTTCTCGAGCATCACCGGCAGCGGATCCGGCGAGATTTGCCTTCAGGCAGGCGAGGTGCTGGCCGCGCAGGGTTGCGGCACAGTTTGCCTGGTTGATGCGAATCTGCATTCGCCAAGGCTTCACGAACTGGCGGGCGTGGGCCGGTCGCCGGGTCTCACCGATGCAATGAATGAACCGAGGCCCATCGAGCACTACGCGAAACGCCTTGGCAGCGGAAATCTTTACATTGTTCCGGCGGGCCCCCGCGCCGCGGAGGGCACCTCGTTTGCTTCAGACCGCATGCGAGCTCGACTGCACGAACTGACCAAGCAGTTCGATTTCATTTTGCTCGATGCGCCTTCGGGCGATTCGCACACTGATGCCGTTCTGATCGGCCAAATGAGCGACGGCCTCGTGCTGGTGCTGGAGGCAAACGCCACCCGGCGCGAAACGGCACGCACGACCAAGAACGTTTTGGAAGCGGCGAACGTCAAGATTCTCGGTGCAATTCTGAATAATCGCACCTTCCCAATTCCCGAAGCGATTTACCACAGGCTCTAAAGCCGTCTCTTTTTAGTCAAAAACAAACCGCACTGAGCAGTTTCGGCAGTCAATCAACCATCGATGAACAATCGATGACCCTTCGATGAACTCGCGGCGCCAACTTCTTCTCAACGCGTTCCACCTATTCGACTTGGGCTTGATGATTTTCGCCTTTGTGTCATCGGCCATTCTGTCGATGCCGGGAAATCACAGCGTGACCGTGGAAGAATTTTTCTCGATGCGCGTTAAAATCCAGAATTTCGCGATTTTCGCACTACTTGTTTTGTGCTGGCACCTGATCTTCCGTTTCTGCCGACTCTACGATTCGCGTAGGCTTTCGGAACGTCGCGGCGAGATACTCGATGTAATCAAGGCGACTTCTCTCGGCACGCTACTCATCGTCGCAGGCTCGATTGTTTTCCACATCACACTGGCAACGCCGCGTTTCCTGATTACATTCTGGCTCGTAAGCACCTGCGCGACGGTGGTAAGTCGGTTGTTTCTTCGCGTCACGCTCGCGCAAGTGCGCAAACGCGGGCGGAATTTGCGGAATGTCATCATCGTTGGAACGAATTCCCGGGCGCTGGCCTTTGCGCACAAGCTGGTCTGCCATCCTGAACTTGGATTTCGCATCGCTGGGTTTGCCGATCAGGATTGGAGCGGCATGGAGTACTTCCGGCGGAGTGGTAACTCCGTGATGTCTGACCTTGAAACATTCCCGCAGTTCCTGCGGACCTTTGCAGCGGACGAGGTGGCCATCGCTTTGCCGTTTCGCTCCATGCACGGCATGGCTTCCCGCATCGCCGCTTCGTGCGAAGAGCAAGGCATCTCGGTCCGGGTGCTGACGAATGTTTTCGATTTGAAGAAGGCACGGTTCTCCGCCGAAGACCTGGAAGGCGATCCATTAATCATTCATTCGGCCGGATGGGCGGAAGGGTGGCCGCTCATCATCAAGCGGATCATGGATTTCACGATTGCGCTTTTCGTGATTCTGGTACTTTCGCCGGTGCTGATCGCCGCGGCAATCCTGATCAAACTCAATTCTCCGGGGCCAGTTTTCTTCGTGCAAAAGCGGCTCGGCCTGAACAAACGCCGTTTCAGTGTCTACAAGTTTCGCACCATGGTGGTCGACGCCGAAAAGCGAATGGGCGAGATCCAGCACTTGAATGAAGTGGCCGGCCCGGTTTTCAAAATTAAGAACGATCCTCGCCTGACGCCTATCGGCCGGTTCCTGCGCAAAACCAGCATTGATGAATTGCCACAGCTTTTCAACGTGCTGTCTGGCGACATGAGCCTAGTTGGACCACGCCCGCTTCCGGTGCGCGATTACGAGGGCTTCGACAAGGATTGGCAGCGCCGGCGCTTCAGCGTCAAGCCGGGCATCACTTGCTTATGGCAGGTTCGCGGCCGAAGTGCGATTCCTTTTGAAAAGTGGATGGAGCTCGACCTGCAATACATCGACAAGTGGTCATTGTGGCTTGATTTTCAAATTTTGCTGCGCACCATTCCTGCTGTCCTGAAGGGTTCAGGCGCTGCCTGATCGCGGCCGGCGCTCTACACGCTTTGCGTTTCACACAACATTCCCCTGAACGCCCGCTGATTGCTACGGAGTTATCGGAAGCAATCTCGATCGTTTTTGGCTCTCCTCTGCATGCGGTAAGGGGAGAGGTGAGCCAAGCCGAGCTATGCGACGGGGCTGGCCTTCAGTCGACTCTGTTCTTTCGCGGCATGCCCACCCGTAAAACTGTGGCGCGTGTGAAAGAGGGCGGCCGTTCAAAGGTGTATCGCTACGCTGTGCTTCCTTCGCACCGGGTTCCTCGCTGGATGGTGCCGATTGGCGATCACGGCGCAAGCCTCGCGGCCACTCAGATTTATTTTCCGCACAAGTGGGCGCCAAAAACTCTGAAGACTTTGTTGTCAGGGCTGATCCGGCTTGGATGCGCGAACTGGATGCGAAACGTGCTGATCGCTTCGCACGATGTGCCCCCGCTTGAAAAGTTGGTCTGCGACATTACCGGCGAGCGGGAAATTCGCTTTGCGCTATCGATGGGACGCCAGCCGGCCGTGCGTAAGCTCACTGTGCAAGTGATGCGGCCCGACGGTCACATTCTCGGGTACATCAAGCTACCGCTCACTGAAGTTGCCGATCAGCGCGTCCGCAACGAAGCCAGAATTCTTGAGCGGTTGTGGAGTTTTCCGCGATTGCGACCACACATTCCACGCTTGCTCTATGCGGGCGAGTGGAATGGCAGCTATCTCCTTTTTCAATCGCCACTGGATGGCGAAGAAGGACCAGTCAATTTTCGCGAGCTGCATAAGAGATTTCTTACGACCTTGCGCGAATGCCACGCGGTGGGAAAGCCCGGACAGGCGCTGGTGGAAGAAGTGGGCGCGAATTGGAGATCGGCGGCTCCTCAATTGAGTGATGAATGGCGCTCTCTTGGTGAAGAGGCTTTGCGCCGGTCAAAACTCACCCTGCAAGGCAAGAACGTTCTGCACAACGTGGTCCACGGCGATTTTGCGCCATGGAATACACGCGTGTATCACAAGGAGCTACGCCTTTTCGATTGGGAATCGGCGATGTGGGAAGGGCCAAGCAGCTGGGATATTTTTCACTTCCGCATCCAGACTACTTCGGCATTCAACGATCGGGATGCGTATCTGCCCTTTGAGCTTTCACCGGAGGAACAAAGTTCCTTCATGCTCTATCTAGTGAATTCCGTTTCACAATTTTTGCAGGAAGAGAATCCCGAAGAAATCGACCTCCGCCAGGAATATTTGCGGAGGTTTCTCAACGGGGACGAAATGGCCAATGCGAGTTGGGGTTCGGTGACGCTGTAGAAGCGCAGAAGCGCCGCTTTTAAAGTAGACCATGCAGCCTCCGCGAATTGTAACGACAAGTTGGGACGACGGCGATCCGAAAGATTTGAGGATCGCGGAACTTCTGCATGCCCGTGGCATTCCCGGCACATTTTATGTGCCGATTCAGGGCTACCAGCGCAGCAGGAGTCTCGGCGCCAGTGATCTTCGAATGCTTCACGCGGCTGGATTTGAGATTGGCGGCCACACGGTCTCGCATCGCTCGCTGAATAAACTGCCCGCACGCGAAGTGGAATATGAAGTACGCACCTGTAAGGGCATGCTCGAGCAATTGACTGGAGACCGAGTTCGAATGTTTTGCTATCCCAACGGCCGGTATAGCGAAGAAGTGATCAAGCTGGTCAAGGCGTCGGGCTACGAAGGCGCGCGCACCACGAGGATGCTCTTGCTATCGAGTGAGTTCCTTCCTTTTGAGATGCCCACGACGGTGCAGGCGTATCCGCATAAGCACGCGGCCTATCTTCGTAATCTCGGCAAGACGCGGAATTTGTCGGGGCTGTGGAATTACGTTATCGATCTGAGCGGGTTGAAGACTTGGGTCGCAGTGGGCAAGGAGCTTTTCGATCGCGTTCTGGAGCATGGCGGAATTTGGCATTTGTACGGGCACTCGTGGGAGATCGATGAGCTTGGAATTTGGAATGATTTGCGCCAGATGCTCGACTACGTGGCGGGGCGCAAAGATGTGACCTACTTGACCAATGGGCAAGTGGTTGTGTACGCCACGTCGCGTGTGAGAGAGCGCAGCAGCCAGCCCGCGGCAGCGCCGATGAAGAAGGCAAGAGTCCCGCGTTCGGCAAAGGGCGCGATTTGAATTGAATGAATTGAAAATGTCAGCCGCTGAACATCCTCGAAATTTAATTGAGCCTCGGCTAGAGGCCGTCGCGCCTCCTGCGTCGAACGATGCTGAGTACGAGCTTCTATTGAAGTGGAACCACACGCGCGCGAGCTACCCCAACTTGTGCCTGCATGAAGTGATCGCCCGGCAGGCGGATCGAACGCCTGATGCGATTGCGGCACTTTTTGAAAATCAGGCGCTGACGTATCGCGATTTGAATGCGCGAGCGAATCAGCTTGCTCGCCATTTGCAGCGACTCGATGTTGGCCCGGATGTGCTGGTGGGCATTTGCATCAATCGATCGCTGGACATGCTGGTTGGGCTGCTTGCCATTCTGAAGGCCGGCGGCGCGTACGTTCCGCTCGATCCAGAGTATCCCGCGGAGCGCCTGGCGCATATGGTCGAGGATTCGCGGCTCAAAGTGCTGCTGACGCAGGGAGATTTGCGCGCGCAATTAAAAGCGCTGCCGGCGCAACTGATATGCGTCGATTCTTTGCGGGATGTGCTGGCGCGGGAGAGCGACGCGAATTGTTTCAGCGCTGTCACCCCTGAAAATTTGGCGTACGTCATTTACACCTCGGGATCGACAGGCAAGCCAAAGGGGGTTCAGATTCCGCATCGCGCGGTGGTGAATTTCCTGACGTCGATGCAATCGAGGCCAGGGCTGGGGGCTAAGGATGTTCTGCTCGCGGTAACTACTATTTCGTTCGACATTGCCGGACTGGAACTTTATCTGCCTCTCACGGTGGGCGCGCGCGTTGTTCTGGCCAGCCGTGAAGCAACGGCGGATGGTGAGCAACTGAGAGAACTTCTCGCATCGTGCAAGGCAACTTGCATGCAAGCCACACCGGCGACTTGGCGGCTGCTTCTTGAAGCAGGCTGGAAGGGCCAGAAGAATCTTAAGATTTTGATCGGCGGCGAAGCGGTGCCGCGCGACCTGGTGAATCAACTGCTCGACAAGTCGGCGTCCATTTGGAATATGTACGGGCCAACCGAGACGACGATATGGTCGACGATTCACAAAATTGATTCCACGGAAGGTCCCATCCTGATTGGCAAGCCAATCGCGAATACGCAGGTTTACATCCTCGACCAATTTTTGCAGCCCGTATCGGTGGGCGAGGCGGGGGAGCTTTACATCGGCGGCGATGGTCTGGCGCGTGGGTATCTCAATCGGGCCGAGCTCACCGCGGAAAAGTTCATCGCGAATCCATTTCAAGGCAGCCCGTTTCAGGATGAAACGGGATTTAGCTCGCGTATTTACCGCACCGGTGATCTAGCGCGATGGCAGCACGATGGAAATATCGACTGCCTGGGACGCGTCGACCATCAGGTCAAGCTTCGCGGTTTCCGCATCGAGCTCGGTGAGATTGAGACCGTGCTGAGCCAGCATTCAGGCGTGAAACAGAATGTGGTCGTCGCGAAGGAAACCGCGGACGGCGACAAGATTCTGGTCGGGTACATCGTTCCCACGCAGAAGCCAGCACCGGCAATCGCGGACTTGCGCAGCTTTCTGAAAAGCAAGCTGCCCGATTACATGGTGCCATCGCGGTTCATGTTCCTCGATGCGTTCACACTTACGCCGAACCGCAAAATCGATCGCATCGCGCTGCCACTGCCCGAGCAAATCGAGCTGACTCCGGAAAAAGATTACGTAAGGCCGCGGAGCAGCACGGAATCGCAGCTCGCTAAAATTTGGGAATCGGTATTGCATGTCCGGCCGATTGGCCTGAAGGATAATTTCTTTGAGCTGGGCGGGCATTCACTGCTCGCTGCGAAGTTGATCCGACGCTTTGAACAGGGCTTTGGCAAGAAATTATCGATTGTCTCCGTGTTCCAGGCGCCCACCATCGAGCAGCAAGCCGTGCTGCTGCGCAAAGACGGCGCAGGCGCCGCAAATGGCCATGCAAACTGGCCTGCGGGTGTGGTTCCTGTTCAGCCCAAGGGGCCAAATCCTCCGTTCTTCTGCTTTGGCTACGGCGCTGGACCAGTTTATCGGACTTTGGCGCGCCATCTTGGGTCCAGCCAGCCAGTTTTGGCGATCGATCCCACACTTCTCGATCCCACTGGCCTCACCAGTTCTTCCACCATGGAAGAAGTTGCCACGCGCATCGCAGAAAACATTCGCAAGATCCAGCCTGCCGGTCCTTATTATCTCGGCGGCGTTTGTGGTGGCGGCCTAATCGCTTACGCCACAGCGGGCCAGCTGCTCGCACAAGGCCAGGAAGTTGGGCTGCTCGCGCTCTTCGAGCCTCACACTGGACACTATGATCGTTATGTCAAGCATCCAAATGGGTTCGGTCCGGTTTGGGTTGGCACCAGACTTAACTTCCATCTAGGAAGCCTGCGGCAACTAGATAGCAAAGATAAGAAAAGCTACATCCGCGATCACTTCCGCGAACGCTCCAGAGTTCTTATCGGCTCACTCCAGCAGCGCCTGCGAACCAAATTCACCGGACCCAATTCAAATGGCTCCAAAGGCTCGAATGGCTCGAATGGCCATGCAGGAAACATTCAAGACGTGCTGGGTCCCGCGTATCAAAACTACCGGCCGCAACCGCTAGCGGGCACTGCGATTCTTTTTCAAGCGACGCGACGCGAACCGGGCGGCGAATGGGAACTTCAATACTGGAAGAATCTGGTGGATCGCCTGGAAGTTCACGAAATTCCTGGCTACTCCAACTGGCTGGTGCGATTCTTCACTGAGCCCACCGTCCAGATTCTCGCGAACAATTTGCGCGCTTACCTTCCGGGCCCGCTACAGGTGAAAGTCTGAAAACAAGAAAAGTGCCTAACGCCTCCCAAGTGATCGAGCAGGCTCTTCTGAGTATGGAAAGGGATATGGCCGCAAATTCTCTCCCGGCCGTTTCAAATTCACAGGAGAACCAGGGCGATTTTCTTCTCGCGCTGTTTCGCGCTTTTGATACAAGTCAGGTTAGATATTGCGTCCTGCATTCCTGGGAAACGCTGCCGGAACAACTCAATAGCGATCTAGACATTGCCGTCGACCCAGATGATCGCCGAAAGGTCGCTTCTGTCTTTCAACAGCTACGAACTGATGGGTACGCCCTGGTGGGCGTGATCAACTACTTCATCAATGCTTACGCGTTTCAATTTTGCCGCCTGGATAATGTGATCACTTCGGCGATCGATCCTCTCGTGGTCGACATTATTTTTGGTCATCAGCGCGGCCCGTTCAGCGTGCCATCAGCGAAAGAGCTCACTACGACTCGTTGTCGCCACGGTGTATTTTGGATTCCCGCCCCGAAGGCCGAATTTACGTACTTGCTTGCCCGCAGGGCTTCGAAGGGCTCAGCGACTCCGCAACAGCAGCGCAGGCTCAAGGATCTAATCGCGCAACTCGGCCCCGCCGAAGCAAACCGAGTTGCGGCAAGACTGTTCCCGGCAAGTTTGCGCGGCCAAATCTTTGAAGCGTGTGCCAGCGAGGAGCTCAATGCCACGCTCGCACGAATCAAAAAACAGGTTTGGATGGCGAGCTTCATTCGCAGTCCATTCCGTCTGACCTTACAGGCGCTTCGAGAAAAAACGCGCCTTCTGCGTCGCTGGTTGCGGCCCACGGGCCTTTTCATCGCGGTCCTTGGGCCAGACGGCTCAGGCAAGAGCACGCTGATCCAAAATCTGATTCAGCAAATCGGTCCGTTCTGGCGCGCGACCGAGTTATTTCATTGGCGGCCCATGCTGCTGTGGCAACGCCAATCTACCCGCGACACCACGCAGCCCCACAGCATTCCGCAGCGTAACAGCGTTGCCTCTTCGATCCGTGTTTTGGCGCACCTGCTCGACTATTGGGCAGGCTATTGGCTGGCGATTCGACCTTTCACTGCGCGAACTGGCCTGGTCACATTCGACCGTTATTTTGACGACATGATTGTCGATCCGAAGCGCTATCGCTACGGGGGCCCGCTTTGGCTGGTTCGCTTTCTCAGCCACTTTGTTCCCAAGCCGGATTTGACTCTGGTGCTTGATGCGCCCGAAGGGATTGTTTTGTCGCGCAAGCAGGAAATCGCGCCTGCGGAGGTAACACGCCAGCGACAGCTTTATGTGGACTGCACACGGCGAAACACTTCCGCGCGAATCATCGACACTAGGGGCTCAATCGCGCAGGTATCGAACGACGCTACTTCAGCGGTGATTCAATTCCTATCGCAGCGCGTAGAGCGCGAGCATCCGGGCTGGGCTCACGCAATTCCACAAACTGCGCCAGCAACTAATCTCGTGCAGGAAAGTCACTAGGAAGAGTGTGCGAGTCCTTCTCTCAGCATACGCGTGCGAACCGAATAAAGGCTCCGAGCCCGCCGTAGGCTGGAAGTGGGTCGAGCAAATGTCCCGCTTTCATGAACTCTGGGTCATCACTCGCGTCAACAACCGCGATTCCATCGAGCACTTTCTTGCCAAATCTCCACTTCCCAACGTCCATTTCATTTATTACGACCTGCCCCGATGGGCGCGCTTCTGGAAGAAAAAGCAGCGTGGAATTCACCTGTATTACTTCCTCTGGCAGATGGGCGTTTATTTCGCCGCGCGGAAGCTGCACAGGCAGGTCAACTTCGATCTGACTCACCACGTTACTTTTGGCCAATATTGGACACCGAGCTTTCTCCCTCTGCTTCCCATTCCGTTTGTCTGGGGACCGGTGGGCGGCGGTGAATCGGCGCCTCCTGGATTTTGGTGGGAATTTTCGGGGTACGGAAAACTGTGGGAAACATCACGCGACATTGCGCGCGCCCTGGCCTCCTTCAATCCAGTTCTGCGCATTGGCGCGCGGCGTTCCGGCATCGCCATTGCCACGACCGAGCAAACCGCAGCCCGGCTGCGAAAGCTTGGAGCGAAGAACGTCACGGTTCACCCGCAATTCGGAATGAATAAAGATGACATGGAGAATTTCGCTAAGCTTGCTGCCAAGGAGTCAGGGCCGTTCCGCCTGGTCAGCGTCGGTCGCCTGATTCACTGGAAAGGCTTCCATCTCGCACTACGCGCTTTTGCGAAATACCAGGAAACTCATCCCAACAGCGAATATTGGATTACCAGCCCAGGCCCGGAAGCGCCGAAATTGAAAGCGCTCGCCAGAAAATTGGGCGTGGAAGGCCAAGTAGTTTTCTGGGGCGGCTTCCCTACTCTCGGCGAAGTTTACGAAAAGCTCGAACAGTGCGATGTGTTGGTTCATCCCGCGCTGCACGAAGCCTTCGGGAATGTCTGCCTGGAAGCGATGGCTGCTGGTCGCCCAGTGATTTGCCTTGATCTCGGCGGTCCGGCTCTTCAGGTAACAGAAACCACCGGCATCAAAGTCCCAGCGACGACTCCCAGCCGAACTGTCGACAACCTCGCGGCAGCTTTCAGCAAACTGGCTGATAATCCCGCGCTGCGCACTCGCCTCGGCGAGGCCGCGCGCACTCGCGCTGCGGTCGACTTTAGCTGGGATAAAAAGGGCGCCTGGATGAACAGAGTTTATTCGCAAGTTAGCCAGCTAAGCGCATCAACGCGTGAAACCGAACTAGCTCACGTTTTACCCGACTCATAAGCCTTCGAATATTAGTCTCCATCATAGAAGTCCCTAAATCATAGATAGGCCGCTTTCATAAATTTATGCTTACTTCAAATTTCTGCGAAGGCCCCTTCGCGGAGACTCACTGTCCGCTACGGTCGTTACTTCATCCAGCTAACCGCAATCTTTTGAAAGTCCACAGGGGGAACAGGAGACATGGAGAAATTCTCGGAGAAATCAAGATCGTCGCTGCAAGGGGCCGGCGAGGGGAGGCTGGTCTCGCATAAAGCCGATGATCCACGCTCTAGAAGCATCTTGGTGCCTGAGTTGTTTGCAACGCAGGCTACAGCCACGCCCAAAGAACCTGCCGTCATAGCCGCGAATGAAGTTCTTACGTACGGTGAACTTTCAGCGCGCGCAAACCGAATTGGCCGGTTCCTAAATTCCCAAGGGGTCGGACCCGATAATCTCGTGGCCGTGTGCATGGACCGTTCCGGATCGATGATCGCCGCGAATCTCGGCGCGCTCGTGGCCGGGGCAGCGTATCTGCCACTCGATTCTTCCTACCCGAACGAGCGGCTCGATTTCATGCTAAACGATGCCAAACCTGCTGTGCTGCTCACCCAGCGGCATCTTGCCAAGCGGTTGCCTATCGGCGCCTGGCGCACTGCGATTCTGGACGCCGATCCCGCCGAAATCGCGAAGCAGTCCGATCGACGCTTCGATAACGGCGCACAAGAGAGCAATCTCGCCTACGTGATTTACACCTCTGGATCGACCGGACTGCCGAAGGGCGTTGAAGTTACCCACGGCAATCTTTTGAATCTGGTCCGCTGGCACCAGGACGCTTTTAAGGTTCAAGCCAGCGATCACGCGATGCAATTTTCGAGTCCGGGCTTTGACGCGGCGGTATGGGAAATCTGGCCTTACCTCACCGCGGGCTCGTGCATACACGTTGTCGATGACGCGACCCGCAGCGACGCCGCGGCGTTGCGCGGATGGATGATCAACGAACGCATCTCGATCGGCTTTGTTCCTACGCCATTGGCGGAACGAATGATCGCGCTTAATTGGCCCAATGACGCTGCACTTCGCATGCTGCTGACCGGCGCCGATACGCTTCACAAGTATCCGCCAGTGCGTCTGCCCTTCACGCTGGTCAATAACTACGGGCCCACGGAGTGCGCTGTCGTAGCGTCGTCTGGGGTAGTGCCTGTGAACGAAGACGTGGAAACCCAACCAGGTACTCTGCCAACGATTGGCCGAGCAATTTCCAATAGCGAAATCCACATTTGCAACGACGAGATGGAGCGAGTTCCTAGCGGTGAAATTGGCGAACTTTACGTCGGCGGGGCAAACGTTGCCCGCGGGTATCTAAATCGGCCGGAGCTAACGCAGGAAAGATTCATTGCGAACCCCTTCAGTTCCGACACCGACGCACGCCTTTATAAGACCGGCGATTTGGGCCGATATCTTCCCGATGGTCAGATCGCATTTCTGGGCCGCGTCGATGACCAGATTAAGATTCGCGGTTTCCGCGTCGAGCCGAATGAGATTGTGTCGTCGCTCACCGAGCACTCCGCAGTGTTAAATAGCGCGGTTAGCACGCGCAGTGACAGTGCTGGCGACAAATATCTAGTTGGCTACGTTGTCTTCAGCCCTGATGCACAAGCCACTGCGGCAGACTTGCAGGATTTTCTGCGCCAGCGATTACCCGCGCACATGGTGCCCTCGGTTTTTGTGCAATTGGAATCGCTGCCCCTCACTTCCAGTGGAAAAGTGGACCGAAACAGACTCCCCGCGCCAGATTCAGATAACACGCTGGTCGACGCGGCTCGCACTGCCCCCCAAACCTTCATCGAGCGCGGCGTCTCCGGAATTTTGTCCAAGCTTCTGGACGTTAATGAAATCGGAGTAAACGACAATTTCTTCCTGCTAGGCGGGCACTCGCTGCTGGCCGCGCAGCTCATCGGATCGATTCGTGAGGCCTTCGGCGTCGAATTTCCCCTCCGCACCATTTTTGATTCGCCAACGGTAGCGGAACTGTCGGATCAAATCGAAAAGGCGCTGGCCGCGAAAGTCGAAGCAATGTCACCGGAGGAAGTTCGTCGCGCGCTTGCGGCGAGTCAGGGCTAATGGCGGCGTCGGGCGCACAAACGGCAGTCGCGAAAACGCCGGTGCAAGCACCGCTCAGCCTGTATCAGCTGCTGACACCGGAAGTTCTCGCAAATCCGTATCCGCTGTTTCAGAAACTGCGCACGACGGATCCGGTTCATTGGGATCCGTTCCTGCACGCGTGGGTCATCACGCGTTACGCCGACGTGGTCACCGTGCTTCACGACTTTTCCGCGGATCGTACGCCGACTCCGGAGCGTCTGGCCAGCATGGGCCTCGGCGAGATGGGGCCCATCGCGGAAGTCATGGTCAAGCAGATGCTCTTTCTTGATCCGCCGGCGCACATACGCATTCGCAGTTTGGCGTCGTTCGCGTTCACGCCGCAGCGCGTGGAAATTTTGCGCGGGCACATTCGCGAGATCGTTCGCACTTTGCTCGCGGCGCTTGCGCCTGCAGGACGCATGGACGTGATTGCCGACCTTGCCGAGCCGCTGCCCTACACTGTAACCGCGGAAATGCTGGGCGTGCCGGTCGCCGATGCGCCGCAGCTAAAGGCTTGGTCGCAGGATTTTGCCGAGATGCTCGGCAATTTTCAGCACAATCCCGATCGCATACCGCGCGTGCGGCGCAGCGTGCAGGAAATGACCAAATATTTTAACTCCGCCATCAAGGACGTTCGCCGAAATGGTCGCGAGGGGTTGATTCAGGCCTTCTTGAACGCCGAAGTGAACGGCGACCGTTTCACTGAAGAAGAAATTGTTGCCAATACGATCGTGACTATGGTCGGCGGCCAGGAAACTACTACGAATCTGATTGGCAACGGCGTGCTGACTTTGCTGCGGCATCCTGAAGAACTGGAACGGCTGAGAGCGGATCTCTCGTTGATCCCTTCCGCGGTGGAGGAAATGCTCCGCTTCGAGCCGCCCAGCCAGCACACTGCGCGGCTCGCGCCGGACGACGTGGAATTGGGCGGTAAGAAAATTCTGAAGAGGCAGGCGGTCATCGCGGTGATGGCCGCAGGCAATCGCGATCCCGAGCGTTTCCCCGACCCCGACAAATTCGACATCACCCGCAAGGACAACCGGCACCTCTCCTTCGGGTGGGCGGCTCACTTCTGTTTTGGCGCCGCGCTTGCGCGTATTGAAGCGCAGGTCGCATTCGAACTCATGCTCTCCGCATTTTCGAACTGGACCCTCGAAACGAATTCACTTACCTGGAGGACGAACCTCGGCCTTCGTGGATTGACGACCCTGCCCATTAGCTTCTCCGCCGCTGACCCCTCTCATCCTGGTACTGATCTCCCTCCGGTTTCGTAAGCGCGCGAACTTCGAAGCGAACAGAAACGACAGAAAGACTTGATGGGCGAAGCTGAACTAGCTGCAGCGAAGCGTCAATTACTCGAAAAATACTTGCGGGGCGAAGTTGCGCAAAACCTCGCGGGCCCCGCGCCTGGGCCAATTGGACGCCGCCGTGGCGCAGAAACACCGGGGCATGCGCCGCTGTCGCTGGTTCAAGAGGCGCTTTGGCGCCACGCACAGGCGACGCACGACGCGTCGGGCATTTTCAATGAGTCGATCACCATTCATCGCAAGGGAGTGCTGGACCCGCAGATTCTCGAAGGGTGCATGGTGGAGATCATTCGCCGCCACGAAGCCTGGCGCACTACATTCGATTCAGTAAACGGCCAGCCTTTTCAGGTCGTTCACCCCGCCCCCACTCACTTCACAATCCCCGTCGTCGACCTCCGCGCCCTTCCTGAAAGCGCGCGAGAGGCCGAAGCAGCACGAGCTGCCAGACAGGACGCGCGTCCGCCTTTCGATTTGAAACGCGGGCCGCTGGTACGCGCCAGGCTGATTAAGTTGGGCGACCAGCAATTCCGTTTGTATATGACCATGCACCAAATCGTTGTGGACGGCGTGTCGGTGTATCAAGTGTTTCCGACTGAGTTGGCCGCGCTTTACGAAGCATTCTCGAATGGCCAAGCTTCGCCGCTTCCGGAACTGCCGATTCAATCTGCCGACTATGCCACCTGGGATCGCGATCGCACGCGGATCCAGCGGCTTGATTCACAAGCGGCGTTCTGGCGCGAACAGCTTGGCCGCACGAACGGTGCGCTGAAATCGCATCAGAAGCCCTCATTAGGCGCAACGCATAAATATCGAGGCGCGATTGAACCTTTCGAATTTTCGCGGGAGCTCAGCGCCTCACTTCGAAAGCTTGCTTACGAATCGGGCGCGACGCTGTTCATGGTGTTGGTCGCAGGATTTGCGGCGCTGCTACACGCGTATACCGCGCAGGAAGGAATTTTCATTGGCACTCTCGCCCCGGCGGGACGCAAGCGCGCAGAAGTGCAGGGTCTTCTTGGCTACTTTTTGAACCCGGTGGCCCTGCGAACGCAGCCAAGCGGTCAACTCACTTTTCTAGAAATGATAGCGCAGGCGCGCGAAGTGGTTTCAGAGGCTCTTTGTCACGACGAAGTGCCCCTCGAAACTGCGCTGCGAGATACCAGTGTGCTGCCGGGCATTAACTACGAGTCTTTGGTCGACCATTTGTTCGAGAATCTAATTTCGCTCGCGCCCTCAGTCGCCGCCTTGCCGGATGGCTGGGAGCAAACACCGATGGACGCGGAAAGCGGCGCGAGCCGGTGGAATCTGTACCTCGAGCTCAGCGACCGCCCCACCGGCATTCTGGGTCGGGCGCAATACAACGCAGATCTTTTTGACCGCACGAGCGTGCAGAACCTGATTCGCGACTTTCAGTCGCTCCTGGTGTCAGCAGCACGCAAACCCAACGCGCGCATGGCCGATCTTCTGCCCAGTTTTTCGTGCACGCATTTCTCAAAGCAGTCACCGCAAACCGTTGCGGCGGCTCTCCGCAAAGCCAATCGCGAAAGCAGCACATGCTGGCGACTAAACGGCAAGCCGCAGTCGCAGTTCGCGAAGCTTCATTCGATGACTACTCCCAAATCGCGCAACTGGAATCGCGCTACAACCTGGAAACCAAGCCTTTCGAAGAGTGGCAGCACCTTTGGACGAACAATCCGGTCTACCGCGGGCTCAGCGATCGTCAGTTCAGTGATCGCAAGATCGATGACCACTGGCCTATCGGCTGGGTAATCGAGGATCCGCACCATAAAATTGTCGGATACCTCGGAAATATTCCACTTTCCTACGAATTCGAGGGCCAGACGCTACTGGCCGCCACGACTCGGGCCTGGGTAGTCGACGAGCACTACCGGGGCTACTCGATCCTGCTGCTCGATTATTTCTTCTCGCAGACGAACATCGACTTGTACCTCACCACCACGCTGAACAATCAAGCCTTCGACGGCTTCCGGGTCTTCGAGCCTTCACCTGTCCCCGTTGGCGATTGGGATCGCTCGACGATTTTGGGTCACCAATTCCGTGGGCTTCGCGGCAAGCATGCTCTCGTTTAAGGACGTAGCCTTCTCAAAGCTGCTGAGTTACCCGCTTTCAATACCACTTTCCGTGAAAGGACAGTTTGCAAGAAAGCGGCTTGGGCGAAACGGCAAGACCATCAGCGTCGAATCCTGCCCAAGCTTCGACGAACGCTTCGACACATTCTGGGAGGAACTAAAGCAGCAGCGCTCACACGTGCTTCTCGGGACGCGCACGCGCGAAACGCTGGACTGGCACTTCAAACACGCTCTCTTGCGCCGAGACGTTTGGATATTCTGCGTTAGCGAAGGGTCCGCGCCTGATCGCCTACGCGACATTTTACCGCCAGGACAATCCCAGCGTCGGCCTCAAACGCGTTCGTCTCGCGGATTTCCAAACGCTGACCGACGAAAAGCTTCTCGTTCCTATGATCGCCTACGCGCTCGACCGTTGTCGCCGCGGCGGAATACACATGCTCGAGATGATTGGCCAGTCACCCGAAAAATCCCATCTCGTCGCCGAACTTGCTCCCTATGAACGCAAACTGCCTTCATGGATGTCCTTTTATAAAACGACCAATCCGCACCTGAATGAAAAGCTTAAAGAGAGCAGGACCTGGGATTTATGTTGGTTCGATGGTGATTCCAGCTTGTAGCACATTCCGGTAACACACCCCGGTCATCAACGGCCGTCCCCCAGCCAGTTCGGTCCTGATGACCACAGGAGAAAGCCCCGAAAATGATGCGCCATGCCACGAAAGTGTTGGTGTTGTTTCTAGTGATGTTCGGTTTGCTACCGCTTTCCGTATCCACTCAATCCCAAACTCTGTACATCTGCACGAGCTCAATTCTTACGCATTTCAACTCCACGCCGATTGCCGGCAGCAGTTCCATTTGGTTTTCCTCATCACTCACTCAATCGGGCTCACCCACCAGCGTCAATACCGTCGCGGTAAATCAGTACATGATCACATTCGGCCAGCAACCGAGCGGCGTTCCTTACCAATGCCACAATTTTCCACCGGTGAATACGCTTAGTTTCGTCAACCCGCCTAGCGAACCGGTGCTGACCTACTTGAATTCCCTAAACTTCTGGAAGGAGAGCCTGCCTCTGAAGCTCACCGGCGATGTTTTCCTCGCTGGATGCACAATTCCTCCATGCGCTTCCGGTCAGAATTTCGATTGTGTCCTTCCAAACGGATTGCCTGCCAACATGGCGGTCACCTGGACAATGCAATTTCAGTCCACGACTTCGACTCCAGTGGTCTGGCGATTCGGCGCCGCGGTCTATTCCAAGTTCGCAGCTTGCAAGGAACTCGAAGAGTGTCAGGGCTTTGGTCCTCTGGGTATTAAAGGGGTAGACAGCAATACCGCCAGCGAGAGTTGCGTGGATACCTCATCGAATTGTTCGACCTACGCAAATTCCGACTTGGCCGGCACGCCGGAAAACTACAAAGGATTCTTGGTTGGCGGTGCCATGGGCAGCGGCGGATCGAACTACACTGGTACGCGCACCGCCACCGCAAGCTGCACTCCAGCTTCGCAGCCCTGCACCGCAAGTCTGATTGGCGGGTGCCGCAGCGATAAGCCTCAGAACGCGATGTAACGAATATTCGCCGGGCTGCAATACTTCAGCATCCGCAAAACCTCAGCCAGCAACACACCAAACGTGAAATCCAAACTACTTTCATGGGGCAGCAAGGGTGTTCTCACCCTTGTCGACCAGGGCCTGATCGGGAGTTCCAACTTCCTGATCGGCATCCTGCTCGCCCGGCAATTGGTGCCCGCGCAGTACGGCGCCTACGCACTGGCCTTCGAAATTTTCATGGTCGTATCCATGGCGTATTCGTGCCTGATTCTCGAGCCCATGCTCGTCTTCGGGCCGTCCACATATAAAGAAAACTTCCGAAGTTATGTGGGCGGCTTGCTGTGGCTGCATGTGGCTTGCGCGCTGCTTACGGCAGTCGCCCTTGGCGGGCTGGCCTGGATCATTCACGATCTCGGCAAGTTCCCGGGCCTCTCGAGGGCGCTGGTCGGTGCAATGCTGGCTGTTCCGTCGGTTCTTTTTTTCTGGCTCGCGCGCCGTTCCTTCTACGTGCAGCTCGATCCCAAGTTCGCGGTAATTGGCGGAGCACTTTACGGAACCGTGTTGCTGAGCGGCGCTTTTCTCTTTTACAAACTTCAACTTCTTACTCCCTTCGCAGCCTTCATGTTGATGACTGCGGGCGCGATCGCCGCCGGCATCTTCATGATTCTGCGAATCAAACCGAAGCTGGCGCTTAAACCGACCAACCCCACAATTCCTGAAGTTACCCGCAAACACTGGGTCTACGGCCGCTGGGCTCTAGCCGCTTCGCTCGCGGCGTGGGTGTCGGGCAACATTTATTACGTTCTGCTGACCAGCATGCGAGGTCTCGCTGACACCGGCGGATTCAAAGCGCTCCAGAATTTCACTTCGCCAATCGGCCAGGTATTTGCCGCGCTAACGCTGCTCACCCTTCCCTACGCAGCACGCGCGTATCGCGAAAACGGCGTCGCCGGAGTCGAACGCGTTTCCTGGTTTCTGACGCCGCTCTACGCAGGCGGCACAGTTGCCTACTGGGTGGCTTTTCTGATTCTCAAGCACCCCATCCAACACTTGCTTTACGGCAACAAATACCTCGACATCGCCTATCTAATTCCCGCCATCGCGCTTGGATCCATCCTTCGATTGGCGACGGTAGTTCCGGTCATGTCACTCAAGGCGGCTCAGTCGCCTTATCACGCTTTCATTACCTTTCTTCTTTCTGACGTGATTGCCTGTGCCATCGGAGCTCCTGCGATTTGGGTGTACGGGCTTCGCGGCGCAATTTGGGCCTACGACTTATCCGGAGCGGCCGGCCTGATCACCGGGCTCGTACTGCTGCACAAAATGGCCCGCCGCGAAACGCGCACGCAAATCCAACCGCCCCTGGCTGTAGCCTCGATTGAGGCACTTGCCGAATTTCAAGCTGAAGAAACAAGCGTTTTAGACTCTTAACGGAGGAAATAAATGAAATTCAGTTACCGCCGGTTGCGTTACCGAGCTGCGAGAACGTTCTTGAGCGATCCTTTGCTCTGGAGACTCCATCGCGGTCTGAATCCGCAGGACGTCTATCTCGCCTCTTATCCCCGATCCGGCCAGCACTGGACCAGGTTCATGCTCTTCGAGATTTTGACGCAAGGCGCGCCCGACTTCGACAATCTCGACAGCACCATTCCTCCGGTGGGTCGTCATCATCGCTCGCCTTCAATCATCCCTGGCGGCGGCCGCCTCATTCAGACGCACCAGAAATACCGTCAGGAATACAAGAAGGCCATTCTTCTCGCGCGCGACGTCCGGGACATCGTGCTCTCCGATTACGCCTGGGACGAGTCGCTTGACCTAACCAAGCATCTCGACATCGAAAATCTTGATCAGTACCTGCGCCCATGGCTCTTGGGCAAGACCCAAACGCCTGGCGCCGGCGCCTGGCAGGATCACCTGATGAGCTGGCTCGAATCGCCTCTGGCCTTCAACGGTAACATGCTGGTGATTCGCTACGAAGATATGCGCCGAAATACTGAGGAAGAATTGGCCCGCATGGTCGAATTCCTCGGCGTCCCGGTTAATCGCGAACACATTCGCCAGGCCATCGCCAATAATTCCGTGGAAAAAATGCGCGCCAAGGAAGACACCTCCGTCAAGTACGACCCCAAAACAGTTGGCAGAAAACTTGGCGAGGAGCGCCGCTTCATTCGCAAAGGAGCCGTGGGCGGATGGCGGGCGAAGCTGACTGACGCGCAAGTCCAGGTCATCGAGGAATACGCAGGCAGCGCGCTCGCGCGGCTTGGCTATCCGATCGGCAGTGCTGCGCGCGAATCGGCCAAGCCCCACGCCGAGACCAAGGCCGAGCCACGCACCCTCGCCGCTACGGGCGATTAGTTCGATCCTCGCGCTCTCCCAGAAGACCAACCGAACCGACCGAAGTAAAACTGAGAACCAGCCATGACCACCATGAGGCAGGAGAGAAACCCGTCAAACGTTCGCTCGGCGGTTCAGCTTTCCATGCTCGTGATATTCGGGGCATTCGCCACGCTTATCGTGAGCTCGCTGAAGCTCAGCGCTACCGCGGTCGTTCTCTCTCTTGCCGCCGTACTTCTCTTGCTGCTCATCACTGTCCTAACTCCGGCTATCGGACAAGCTGCCAATATCTTGAAGTCCATAACCTGGTGGCAAGTGCTGTGGTTCTTCATCTTCGTAAGCGGGCTGGTATTTCGTGAACGCGACGTACAAGCCACCGAGGCCGAACCTCTCGATACCTGGGCGCTATTTCGCATTTCCTTAATGGCTCTCACGGCGATCGTCTTGCTCGTGCGACTCGCTCTTCGCCGAACGCCCTGGCTGCAACAACTCGTTCGCGGAATTATCGCCGCGCTCTCCGCTTATTGCCTGGTCTGCTTAATTTCGAGCCTCTGGTCGGTCTATCCCGAGTGGACGGTCTACAAATCGCTCGAATTTTTTGTCGACGTTGCCGTGCTCGCCGCAATTGTGGCTACGGCCACCTCCGCCGAAACCTACAAAAAGCTGTTCGATTGGACTTGGACTCTTACGGGTCTTTTGCTCGGATCCGTCTGGCTTGGGCTCCTACTGTGGCCGCAGGACGCCATGGTCGTCAATTTAACCGGGTCTACACGGCCGCTGCTTTCCGGCGTGATTCCAGACATCAACCCCAATAGCGTCGGCGAATTAGGCGCCGTTCTCGGTGTGGTTGCTTTCTGCCGCTTGCTGCTCCGCAAAAATTCACGAGCTTCGTGGATGCGCTACGGTTTCCTCTTCCTAATCTCCGTGGCCACCATGATTCTGGCGCAAGGCCGCTCCGCCATTGCCGGGTTCGCATTCGGAATATTTCTCGTCTTGCTCTGTTCCGGCCGTATCCTGCTGGGCTTCTCTCTGGCTTCGGTGGGAGCTTTGGCTCTATCGTTCTCCGCAATTTGGCAGACTTTCGCCGGCTTTATGAGCCGCGGTGAAACCGAATCCGAGCTATACAGCCTGTCGGATCGTATTGAATGGTGGTCCCTGGCATGGCCAAAAATCGTGGACCATCCCTTCGTAGGCTACGGCGCTTTCGCCGGCGCACGCTTCCTGGTCATGGCCGAAAACAAAATCGATGCCGGCATTCACAGCGACTGGGTTGAAATTCTCGTCGGCACCGGCCTAACGGGCTTTGTGCTCGCCGTAATTATCTGGGCCGGTACCTGGCGCCAGCTTGTGAAATCGCTGCGCGACAAATCTCTCGGCTCGCTCGAATCTCAACTTCTCATCGAAGCCGTTGCCGTACTAGGCATCATCTCGATTCGCTCCATTTTCACCACCGATCTTTTCTGGCATCCGCCCATCGTCTTTTTTGCCTGCATCGCCTATGCCGAATTTCTGAGGATTCGGCACAACCGGACTCCGCGCCGGGCATTTCCATCGCCCAAGGCGGCCTAACGATCTATGTCATCCACCGTAATCAACGAAACCACCAGACTGCTCGATACGCCGGACGACTTCTACAGTGTCGACACCCGCCCGTTCGATCGACGCCAGTGGCACGACATTCTTCTCCATTTTGACGACGCCAATTTGATGCAAGCCTGGTCATACGGCGCGGCGCGCTGGGGTGAAGACAATTTGAGCCATGTGGTGTTGCGCAAAAACGGCGAGATCGTCTCCGCCGCTCAGGTGGTGACCAAGAAAATTCCGGTGCTGGGCTCAGGCTTATCGCATATCAAGCGGGGTCCGCTCTGGCATCCGCGCGGACAAGAGCGCGACCCGGAAGTGCTCCGGCAAATGATTCGCGCGCTGCGCGAAATCTACGCTGTGCAGCGCGGCATGCTTCTTCGAATCTTTCCCGCCTGCATCCAAAATCTCGGTCTGATGCGCTCGATCTTCGATGAAGAGGGTTTCGAGCGCAATTTCAGCATCGGCATCCCTAAAACCGTCTTTATCGATCTCTCGTACTCGCTCGAAGAGCTTCGCGGCAGCCTGAAATCAACCTGGCGGCGCAATCTGGTTCTGGCCGAGCGCCATAACCTGGTCATTGAGCATGGCACCAGCGACGAACTCTTTGACGCGTTCACCAAGCTCTATGTCGACCTGCTCGACCGTAAGAGAATCGGCGGCGTCGTGGACATTGCGCACTACCAGGAAATGCAGAAAATTCTGCCCGAGACTCTGAAGATGCGCGTGATGCTTTGCGAGTACAACGGAGAATACGTCGCGGGGATTGTGGTGCCCTACCTCGGCAACACTGCGCAGAATATGCTCGCGGCAACCGGCACCAAGGGTCTCGCGCTTCGCGGGTCTTACCTGCTGCAGTGGAAAATGCTCGAGTGGCTCAAGGGCAACGGCTGCCGGTGGTACGACCTCGATGCGGTCAACCATGAGCTGTATCCAGGCATATCGCAATTCAAAATGGGCTTCGCCGGAAAACTTGGGTGGGAAGTTGAGTACCCCGGCCAGTTTGAATCCTGCACGAGCACAGTCAGCCAATCGTCAGTCCGGGTTGGCGAGTGGCTGCTTAAAACGTACGGCGATACCCAAACCGCACTAAAGCAGTTGAAGAGCCGCCGGGCAAATCACGTCGCCAGCGGTGACTAGCCAGATTCGCGTTTCAGTGTTAAACGGTTTCTGTTCGTCGGCCAAATCAACGCTAAAAAGAGATAAGTCCGTGAAATACGCGCTCACTTGCCTTTGTGTATTGTCCGTCGGGCTTTCATTTTTTTCGCATTCTGCCGCCGCAACGCGCGACGGCGAAAAACGTGGCGAGGGCGGTCACGCGTCGATTGTTCACGCCTTCACTGCAGCCGCGGCGGCGTCAACAGCTGCACCCGCGGTAAGCCTTTCACCAACCAGCATAAATTTCGGGAATCAGCAGGTCGGCACGAGCAGCGCGGGGCAGCCGGTGACCATTACCAATACTGGCAACGCCACCTTGACCTTCAAACAAATCGCGATCCTGGGCACCAGCGCGAAGGATTTTGGCCAGACGGCCAACACTTGCAAAGTTAATCTCGCCGCAGGGGCAAGTTGCGTCGTCAGCGTGGCCTTCACACCAACGCAAACTGGCACTCGCTCCAAAGCTCTCACTTTTACTGACAATGCTTCAAACAGCCCTCAGACGGTCACACTGACCGGAGTCGGCACCTCTGCTTCCGTCACATTCACGCCGGCCACCTTCCCCAACAACGGCGGCTCAAGCATCAGCTTTGGCAAGACGCCGGTTGGCTCGGCCAGCGCGGCCCAATCCATCACTCTCAATAACCCAGGCAACGCCACATTGGCCATCAGCAACATCGCCATCAGTGGCGACTTCGCGCAGACCAACACGTGCGGCGCTGCAGTGAATGCTGGGTCTTCTTGCACAATCAGTGTGACTTTTTCGCCGACACAAATTTGGTCACGCAGCGGCACCGTCATTATTTCTGACAATGCCTTTGGCAACCCGCAGCAAGTGATTTTGCTCGTGGGCATGGGCACCGGCACCGCGAAGGCAACGCTCTCCACCACTACGCTCACTTTCGGCACCCAAGCCATGGGCACCACCAGCGCGTCGCAACCGATCACTTTGTCCAATACCGGAACCGCCGCGCTGAGTATCACCAGCATCGTAGCCACTGGCGATTTCGCGCAGACCAACAATTGCGGCGCTTCGTTGGCCGTCGGTAAGAATTGCGCCATCAACGTGACCTTCACACCCTCGTATCCCGCAGCCGCCGCACGCAAGGGCTACATCACGGTCAACGATACCGATCCAACTTTCTTGCAGACCGTAAACTTGACTGGCCAAGCTGCTACGGCTAGCAACAAGGTCACGGTCAATCCAGGATTTGGTTCGCTCACTCCTGCGCAAACACAACAGTTCAGCGCCACCGTGAGCGGATCTCCCGGGCAGGCTGTGACCTGGTCCGTCGACGGCGTCGCCAGCGGCAATTCCACAGTCGGCACAATTTCCACGAGTGGCTTGTACACTCCGCCCTCCGTCGCCGGCTGGCACATGATTCAGGCCACCAACACGGCAAATCCTTCACAAGTCGGCCTGGCGCGTTTCGCGGTCACCACCTACCCCGGCACGTTTACTTATAAAAGTGACTCCCAGCATTCCGGCCAGAACTTGACCGAAACCGTGCTTACCTCGGGCAACGTAAACGCGGTTCAGTTTGGAAAACTTTTTTCCTACTCGGTCGATGGCTACGTTTTTGCGCAGCCGCTCTACGTGGCAGGCATGAGTATTCCGGGCCAGGGTGTGCACAACGTTGTCTACGTGGCCACGGAGAATGACTCCGTCTACGCCTTCGACGCCGACAACCTGGTCAGCCAGCCGCTATGGCAGGTCAGCTTCATCAGCCCGGCGAGCGGAATCACCACTGTGCCCGCGGGAGATGTGCAATCTGGCTATTTTGATATTCCCGTACAGATTGGAATCACTGCTACCCCGGTGATCGATCCCGCGATCAACACGATCTTCGTCTTGGCGCGCACTAAGGAAGTCAGTGGCGGCGAAACGGCATACGTGCAACGGCTGCACGCGCTCAACATGACCACCGGTGCTGAGCAGCCCGGCAGCCCGGTCGTGATTCAAGGCACCGTAAACGGCACCGGCGTGGGAGGCACCGGCAGCCAAGTGGCTTTCGATCCGCTGCGCGAAAATCCGCGGCCCGGCCTGCTGCTCGTCAACGGCACGGTCTACAGTGGCTGGGCCTCGATGGATGATATTCAGCCGTGGCATGGCTGGATCATTGGCTACAGTGAAACCACTTTGCAGCAGGTAAGCATTTTCAACACTACGCCAAACGGCAATGCCGGTGGAATTTGGGGGGCTGGTGGAGGCCTCACCGCGGATACCAGTGGCAACATTTACACGACCACCGGCAATGGAAGCTTCGACGCCAACACC
This sequence comes from uncultured Acidobacteriota bacterium, assembly GCA_963757885.1. Taxonomy (GTDB): domain Bacteria; phylum Acidobacteriota; class Terriglobia; order Acidiferrales; family UBA7541; genus Palsa-147. The sequence goes on from CAVWSS010000006.1 coordinate 119,738, forward strand.
GGTGGAGTCGACTACGGCGATACTGTTTTGAAGCTAAGCGGAGCCGGAGGTGCTCTTGCGGTGATGGATTACTTCACGCCATTCAATCAAGCTGCTTTGACCAGCGTGGATTGGGATCTGGGTTCAGGCGGAATGATTCTCCTGCCCGATCAGCCGGGTTCATTTCCTCACGTGGCACTGGCGGCTGGTAAAGGCAGCACTATTTACGAAATTAATCGCGACGATATGGGTGAGTTCAATGCCACATCGAATCAAATCATACTCACCGTTCCTGCAATTATTGGCGGGGCCGTGGAAATCGACGGCAACCGCGGCGGTGGCCCAGGTTACTGGCAGGGCCAGATTTATTACGCTGGTGCGGCCTCTCAACCGATGCAATTTGGACTTCTCAATGGACTGATCTCCTCCGTTCCCATCATGCAGCGCACCAATACCTTCGGCTATCCCGGCGGGACTCTCGTGGTCTCATCCAACGGAGTTACAAATGGCATTGTCTGGGCGCTCGAAACGGATGGATACTCCAATGGTGCGCCGGACATCCTTCATGCCTACGATGCAGCCAACATTTCCCGTGAACTTTGGAATACCAATCAACTTCAATCTCAAAATGTTGCCGGACCCGCGGTTAAATTCACCGTGCCCACCGTCGCCAATGGAAAAGTGTACGTAGGGACTCAAACCCAGCTCAACGTTTACGGCCTGCTTCCATGAACTACGGAGCTGCCTAATGAAACAACAGCCGCAACGCAACAAAAGCCGGCGCCTATTCCTCTTCTCAAGCTCAACAGTTCTGCTGATCCTCTTCATCGCACTTGCAGCGCCAATCGAAAGTGATCAAAGCAGCGCACGCCTGGTGACTTCCGACTTTTTTGGAATGGACCTCATCCATCCAAAAATCTGGCCGGCCGCGACCATCGGCTCGCTTGGTAAGGGCGCCGGAACAGCTTGGCGCTATGTGGAGCCCTATCGCGGCGTGTTGAAGTGGCACGGCCCCGACGAATACGTTGAAGCCGCGGAGGCGCACGGCATCGACGCCGTGTATTGCTTCGATAGCGTGCCGCAATGGGCTTCTTCGCGTCCCGATGAAAAATGCGACGCCGGCAATATCGGCTGCGCGGCGCCGCCCGCCGACATTCATGATTTCGAGCACTTCGTCACCGCCGTGGTGACCCGCTTCAAAGGCCGAATCAAGATTTACGAGCTGTGGAACGAACCGACCACGCAGGGCGAGTGGACTGGCACGTACGAAGAAATGATCCAGATGGCCAAGAGCGCCTACGAAATTATCAAGTCCGTCGATCCTAACGCCCTGGTGCTGACTCCGGCCCCGTCCGCACACGGCTACCAGAAGTTCGGCCACACGAGTGCCATCCAGCCTGATTGGATGCGTGAATATCTAAAGGCCGGCGGCGACAAATACGCCGATGGCGGTTCTTGGCATGCTTACCCCTGGCCCAACGTCTGCGATAACAACACGATTGATTGCGCCGCTGTGCCGCTAATGAAGCAAATCGACACCATGCGCGAAGTTTTTGATCACAGCGGACTCGCCGGAAAGCCAATCTACGTCACCGAAGGCGGCTATCGCACTTCGCGAGAGCTCAGCGATCCTAATCAGCAAGTTGCTTATGTGGCGCGCTGGTTTGTGCTTCTCGCCAGTAAGGGCATCGTTCGTGCGTATTGGCATGCTTGGGACGATAACAAGTGGGGAACCATGTGGGACCCTGATCGCGGGGTCCTGCCCACCGGCATGGCCTACGAGGAAACCTATAATTGGCTCGTCGGCGCGACCCTATCGGGTCCCTGCAAAATTGCCACGGGCGGCGTTTGGACCTGTAGTCTGACTCGCCCGAATGACTATCAGGGCCTCGTTGCCTGGGTTACAGACGGCACTCGTCCTTACACACCGGCCAAAGAATACACTCAATATCGCGATCTCGCCGGCGGCACCACCCCGATTCAAGGCACCGTGACGCTTGGAGAGAAACCTATCCTTCTTGAGACAGGCAATCCCAAGCCCTAATTCCCGCGCCCGTACTACCCAACACCAACACGCCCCACGCTTTATAGAACCCCGTCCACGAGCCCACTCAATGAAAATTCTGTTCGCCCATAACTTTTATCAGCAGCCCGGCGGCGAAGACGTCGTCTTCAAGCAGGAATGCCAAATGCTCGAGCGCCAGGGCCACAATGTGAGCACCTACCGTCGCAGCAACTTTGAAATTGAAGGCTATCCCGGGCTGTGGCGATTCGACCTGGCTCGCAAAGCTGTTTGGGCTGGAGACAGTAAAAGAGAAATTGCCGCCCTGCTTCGCCACGAGAAACCGGACGTGGTACACGTCCACAATACTTTCGTGGTGATGTCGCCATCCATTTTCTCCGCGTGCACCGAAGCCGGAATTCCCGTGGTGATGACCCTGCACAACTACCGCCTCTACTGCCCTTCCGCTACTTTCTTCCGCGACGGCCACATCTGCGAAGAATGCGTTGAGCACGGTCCCTGGCGCGCCGTCGGCTACGGTTGCTACCGCGGTTCTCGCGCAGCGACTGCGACGGTTGCTCTCATGCTGAGCGTGCACCGTCGGCGCCAAACCTGGACACGCGACGTCGACGCCTACATCGCTCTCACTCAATTCGCCAAGAGTAGATTTCTCAGCGCTGGACTTTCCGCCGAAAACATCTTCGTAAAGCCCAATTTCGTTTATCCCGATCCAGGCATGCACGAAAGTGCCCCTCGCGATTACGCTGTTTTCGCGGGCCGCCTCTCGCCCGAAAAGCGGGTCAACACTATGCTCACAGCATGGAGCCGCTTACGGTCGCCGATTCCGCTGAAAATCATTGGCTCTGGCCCTCAAGCCACCGAGCTCGAACGCGAAGCTCAGAAGCTCGGCCTTACCGGCGTCACTTTCCTCGGCCAGCGCTCCCGGGACGAAACCCTCCAGATCATTCGCCAGGCCCGCTTCCTTATCTTCTCCAGTGAGTGGTACGAAAACTTCCCCGTCACCATTGCCGAAGCCTTCGCCTGCGGCGTTCCCGTTCTGTGCTCGCGTCTGGGTGCCATGAAGGAAATCGTCGAGGATGGCCGGACCGGCTTACACTTCGCACCCGGCGATCCTGACGATCTCGCTGAAACGGTCCAGCGCGCTTGGCGCGATCCTGAACGTATCTGCGCCATGGGCAGAGAAGCCCGGCGCGAATTCGAAAATAAGTACACCATCGAGCAGAATTACCCCATGCTGATGCAAATCTACGAGCAGGCCATCGCGCGAAAATCGGCTTCTCAGCTCAAAGCAGCCGGCTAAAAGTTTGTAAGCGCCTTCCGCAATAATCCCTCAAACAATCAATGAGAGAACAAAGGAGAACCACCCTCATGAACAGTCCCAAACGCGTCCTGGTAACCGGAGCCGGCGGGTTCATCGGCCATCACCTCGTGAAGCGTCTCAAGGCTGATGGTTGCTGGGTTCGCGGTGTCGACCTAAAGCACCCCGAATACGAAAACTCAGCCGCCGATGAGTTTGAAATCCAGGACTTGCGCCGTTGGGATAATTGCCTGATGGCCACGCGCGGCGGAATGGACGAAGTCTACAATCTCGCCGCCGATATGGGCGGAATCGGCTACATCACCGCATTTCACGCCGACATCGCGCGCAACAACATCCTGATCAACGCACACATGCTCGAGGCCAGCCGCCAGAATCAAGCTAAGCGCTTCCTTTTCTCTTCATCCGCTTGCGTCTACGCGCAAAGCAAACAGAAGGACGCCGACGTAGCTCCACTCAAGGAAGAAGACGCCTTCCCCGCCGAGCCCGAGCCGGGTTATGGATGGGAAAAACTCTACGCTGAAGAGCTGTGCCGCTATTACTGGCACGACTACAAATTCGAAACGCGCATTGTGCGCTTCCACAATGTTTACGGGCCCCTTGGCACTTACGACGGCGGCAAGGAAAAAGCGCCCGCAGCAATTTCGCGCAAGGTCGCCATGGCCGAAGATGGCGGTGGAATTGAAGTTTGGGGTGATGGCCAGCAGACCCGGTCCTTCATGTACGTGGACGACTGCGTCGAAGGTCTGATCCGCCTGATGGCCTCCGATCATCGCGACGCACTAAACCTGGGCACCGAGGAACTCGTTACCATCGATCAGCTCGTCGACCTCGTCAGCGAAGTAGCCGACAAACGCCTCACCAAACGTCACAATCTCAGCGGTCCTCAGGGCGTTCGCGGGCGAAACAGCGACAATTCCCGCCTGCGCAAAGTCCTAGGCTGGGAGCCATCGATTCTCTTGCGCGAAGGCCTACGCCAAACCTATCCCTGGATCGAACAGGAATTGCGCAGCCAGGGCAAAACTCCGAAGCGCGAGCAGGCTTTGGCTGCGACTGCTTAAAATTCCCTTGGGCCCCGTTGTTATCAATTCCGGGAAAAACTCAGGACTCCATCGTGATGCGACTGAGTTTTCCCAAAGAGGTCCACCATGAGTATTACGACCGAGCAAGAGCACCAGTACGAACGCGCGCGGATTAGCAGGCTTCGCGAGCGTTACCTGACAACTGATGTAATGGTTAAAGTTCGAGGCGATCCCGGTTACGCCGAGAAAGTCTCGCTCATAGAAAAAGCGCTGGACGGTACGACAGACTGGGTTCTCGACGTGGGTGCCAATACCTGCGGCGAATCCGAATACCTCACCACTCGCGGTTACAAAATAATCGCCAACGACATAAACGAAGTGGCCTTGGAAGTATCTCTTGAGCGTTGCGCCCGATTCGGCCGCCAGCCACCGAAGTACCTCGCGGGTGATGCTCAGAATTTGAATCTTGGAGACTCCACGGTTTCGTTCGTTATCTTTAACGAAAGCCTTCACCACATGCCCAACGTCAAGAAGGCCCTCGCTGAAGCGGCTCGTGTATTGAAGCCGCAAGGCAGACTCTTCCTCTATGAGCCCTATGCCTACAACCCGTGTCGCAGGCTTTCCGAACTTCGCGACTTCTTCAAGGGTACCGCCGAGCACAGCTTCGGGATTAAGAAGCTCGCAAAAACTTCTGGCCGGGGCGGGATTCCACATTGTGTCGCTGAAGAGACATGTCTGTGCCGCGTCTGAGTGGAAACTAACTGAATTCAATTGGGCTCATCGCGTTTTGCGCAGGGTTTATGTTGGGGTCTCGAGGCGGATGCTTTGGCTCTTCGGCAACATCATGATCGTTGCCGAGAAAAACACTTGAAAGTGGGCGGACGCGAATCGAATGCAACCGGCGACGCCAGTACAAAAGCACAAAACGCCGGGCCCCTTTTTCAACAGGAACCCGGCGTCTCTCTACCTTTCAAGTTTTACCGCTAAATCAAATGGCCTTTCTAGTTGACCACCACAAAAACAGCCACGGTTCGCGTGATGCTGCCGCTGTTGGCTATCACCGTCACCGGGTAAGTTCCCGCCGGAGTCGATGAGCTCGTGGTCACCGTCAAGGTCGAATTGCCGGATGTGCTGATCGAACCAGTGCTCAAGCTCGCCGATCCGTGCGGAAGCTGGCTCGCATCCGCCTTCAGCGAAACCGTTCCGCTGAAATTGAGCGGCGTAACGTTCAGCATGTAAGTAGTCTTCGAACCCGGGCTCACTGTGTTGGAACCAGAGTTCGTCTGGAACCAGTAATCGGCCTTGTCAATGCTCGCTCCACAGCTCGAGGAAGGACTGGTTTTTGGTGATGCCCACGAAGAGTGCGCGTCCTGGCTGGTTGCCGACTTCCACCCGCTGAACGCCATATTCGTCCCGGACGAAGGCACCGGCAGCGTGTAACCCATGGAGGTGCTGCCGTTGTACCAGGTGTTGTAGTCGGACGACATGCTGCTCTTCAGACGGCTCCAATCCTGCGACAGGTAGCTGTCAGAAAAGACCTTCTGCGATCCGTTCGCTTCGATTGTGTTCGATTCAAACGCAAAATCTGAGTTGTAGATCTGGCTGCTTGCCCCGGTCTCAAAATTCTTTACCGAGATTCCGCCTTGCCGGCCCCAAACTTCAAATTGTGCGCTGTTGTTGTTGTAGAGCGTGCTGCTGTTGACCGTAACGCTGGCGGAGTCGGTGATGTTCACGCCGCCGCTGTAGGTCTGGTTCATCTTGTTGTTGTTGCAGATCGTCGCGCCTGAAAGTGTGATCGGGCCCGGATCCGCTTCGAGCTGAATACCGCCGTTGTAGTTGTCGATGGACTTGAGCGAATTGATGGTCACGTTGCGAACGTCGGTATCGAGGTGCATGCCGTGCGATTGATTGTAGTAAGCCTCGAAATCGTTGATCGTGGCATCGTGAACTTCGCCGAACTTCAGCCCGGCGACGTTCCACGCGTAGTACGCCCCCTGCGCGCCACGCCAGTTGTTGTAAGAAGCTTCGTCTGAGCTGTATTCAACGCCGTCCACATACTGGGCAAAAAATCCAGTCTGCCCATTGTGGTTCGCCTGGCTCGATTGCACAGTCACATCGGTCACATCGCCAAGATCCAGGCCTTCGCTATTGTTCCAGTTGAAGTTGTCCGTATCGAACAGAATGTTCGAAGCGTGCATGGTCGCAACAACGGCTTCGTCCGTGTTCCGGCAGCCGCGGGCATATTGAAAGTTGATCCCGCGGACGACCCAGTTTTTCACTTCGCCGATCTGCATCAGCGAGTTTCGGGTCGACACCTCAACCGTCGCGGTGCTCATGGTCGTTCCTGAGGGCGGCCACACATAGACAGTATCGCTGCTCTCGTTCACGTAGAACGTCCCGGTGGTCATCTCGCTCTGGTAGAGAACTTGAGTAAGCGGAGTACCATTCACGAAAATCATTTCCTGGCGTCGCACAATGTTCTGCTCAGTAGGTCCGGAGAGTTGCGCGCAATTGCCCCAGGAATAAGACCAGGAGTGAGTGAATATGCTCGAATTTCCCGAGTACCCCTTCCAGCCAGTCCAAACATCGGCGCCAGAAACCGTCACCCCGCCGGATGTGGACGCTTGAATGGTCACTGCTGCGGTGGATGAGCCGGTAACGGAGATGCTTTCTCGGTAGGTGCCTGAGGAGATCAGAACTTTCGTGGCGGTGCCCTTCTTACTCTGCGCTTCAGCCGCGCTCACGCCCTTCGAAATCGTCTTGAATGGTTTTGCTGACGTGCCGGCGTTTGAATCCGAACCGCTCGACCCGTTCACATAGAGCGTCGATTTCTCGCTGCTCTCGTTTACTGATGCCTGGCCTCGCGCTACAGCCGCGCCGCCAAACAGAATTAAAGCCGCTGCGGTTGCAAACCGCGCAGCTCGTACGCATATAGCTTGACCTGCCATTTTCACCTCGGCTTAAGAGTTTTTTTATTGCCCGAGAAAACGTTCCGAGGCCTTCGGCTGGAGAAAGACCTTGAATGATTTTCGATTTACCGCGAAGCAGTTTTGCACGCCGGAGAATGCTGGGGAACTGGTCTCCGGAACAGATTAGGTACAGGGATGGGAGGGAATCCCTAGTATTTTCATCGACTTACTACGGAACAACCACGGCGGTGCATCAGCCATGAAACTTTCTCAAAAAGCCCTTTACGCTCTCGAGGCTCTTCTTTGTCTGGCCAATGCGCCGGAAAATTCCTTGATGACCACGACTCAAATTGCTACGTCGGAAGGTCTACCAAAAAAGTTTCTAGAACTCATCCTGCTCGAACTGAAGCACGCTTCCATCGTCGAAAGCGCGCGCGGGGCCAACGGTGGTTATCGCTTGAAGCGATCTCCCGCTGAAATTTCCCTCAACGAAGTGATTCGCATCGTGGACGGCCCACTCGCTCCATTCGGAAACGCCGAGCCGCAGCACCATCACGAGAAAAATGAGCACAAACACATGAAGCTGTTTCGCGCTCTTCTTTCTGCTCGAAACGCGGCTGCCGCAATTCTGGATCGCACGTCGCTTGCGGATCTGTCTGAGGAGCGAGGAACTCACGCTCCGGCTCACTGAGAGAACATCGATGATACTCGATCAAATGAAAATGCGAAGACGAGTTTTGTAATTTTTTGTAACAATTCTCTAGCACTCTAATAGACAACATCGTCATGGTCGCGTTTCCGACTCTGTCGCTTGCCCGACCTAAAATTCTTTCCTTAATTTATTTCCAGCTCATTCTCATTCCGAATTCGTGAAAGTTTCACAAAAAGGTTTGTACGCTCTCGAAGCGCTGATGTATCTGGCGCGCCGCCAGAACAACGGCCAGCCCGGCACCCTGGTCAAAATTCAGGAAATCGCTGAAGCCGAAGGCCTGCCAAAAAAATTTCTTGAGCTCATTCTTCTCGATTTGAAGCTTGCTCGCATCGTGGAAAGTGTGCGCGGCACCAAAGGCGGCTACCGTTTGCGTCGGCCGCCGCCTGAAATCTTCCTGAGCGAAATTATTCGTACCATTGACGGCCCCCTCGCACCATTTGGCGACGCCGAATCTTTGCGCCGGGAAATGAAGCGCGACGAAAAGCACAGCGAGCTATTCCGCGTGTTTCTCTCCGTGCGAAATGCCGCCGCGGAAATTCTCGATCACACTTCGCTCGCGGACATCTGCGGCCAGCAGAAAAATCATGCGCGCAAAGCGGCCGCAGGCGAGTAGATCCACTCCTAGCCGCCTCGAGCACACAAGACCGGAGAGACCATCCATGCGCTTCCGTTCACTCACGCTCATCTCCGCACTCACCTTAATTTGCTCCGCATTCTTCACTTCGTCGCGGGCGAACGCACAGGTCGTGGGCGCCTCCGTTACCGGCACGGTCCGCGATATTTCTGGCGCGACAATTCCCGGCGCGGCTATCACCATTCGCAATCTCGAAACTGGGGCAATTCGCTCGATCACCACCGACGATTCGGGCCACTACTTCGTGCCATCGATCGCCATCGGCCACTACGAAATTACCGCCGCCAAAGAAGGCTTTAATTCACAGATCAAAACTGGAATCGACCTTTCCGTCGGGCAGGATTCAACCATCGACTTCACCTTGCCCGTCGGCGAATTGCAGGCAACCGTCACCGTCGTCGAGTCGCCTTCGCCTGTTGCCCTCACCACTGACCCAAATTCGGGCCTGGTCAATGAACTTCAAGTGAAGCAGCTTCCGCTCAACGGCCGCAGCTACGATCAGCTCATGACCCTCAATGCCTCCACGGTTAGCTACACTTCCGAGCGTTCCGGCGGCGTCGGTACGTCCAGCTCTTCGGTCGGCAACATGTTCGCCGTCTCCGGCCATCGCCCACAGGAAAATTTGTTTCTCCTCAATGGAATCGAATACACCGGCGCATCGCAAGGCAACATCACTCCCGGCGGCACCAGCGGTGAATTGCTCGGCGTCGACGCCGTCCGCGAATTCAACGTGGTCTCCGATACCTTCGGTGCCGAGTACGGCAAGCGCCCGGGCGCGCAAGTCAGCATCGTCACTGCTTCAGGCACTGACGAACTTCACGGCGCCGCTTACGAATTTCTGCGCAATAGCGCCCTCGATGCCCGCAATTACTTCGACAATGGAAATATTCCGCCCTTCGAGCGCAACGTCTTTGGCGGCGCTCTCGGCGGTCCAATCCGCCCGCACAAGCTTTTTCTCTTTGGCGACTACGAAGGCTTCCGCCAACGGCTAGGCCTCAGCGACGTCACTCTGGTCCCGGACAATCTGGCTCGCGCGGGATTCGTTCCCGATGCCACCGGAAACTTGCAAAATATTGGCGTGGCTCCCGGCGTCGCGCCCCTCCTCGCGCTTTGGCCCGTGCAAAACGGCCCCGAACTCGGCGGAGGCATCGCCGAAGCGTTCAGCAGCCCGCTGCAGCACATCCGCGAAGACTTTGGCACCGCGCGCTTTGACTACAACCTCGGCGTCAGAGACACGCTCTTCGCTGTCTACACCGTTGACGACAGTTCAGCCAACACGCCCACGGCCAATCCCCTGAGCTTGGTTAGCGAAGGCCTTCGCGAACAAGTGGTTAGCCTGCAAGAGCAGCACGTTTTCTCGCCAAATTTCCTGAACACCGTTCGGTTCGGTTTCTCCCGCGGCGGCTACTTCTTCACCGGACTCACGCCCGTGAATATTCCTGGCTGGGTCGCCGCCGAGCCCATAGGTGTCCTTATCGTCGGCGGCGGCACCGCCTCCAATGGCGCGTCGCAAATCACGCAAGCTGGCACCAACACCGGCACCAACCTGAGTTCCGTTCGAAATCTATTCACTTACGACGATCACATCGCTTGGACCCACGGCCGCCACCAATTCGAGGCCGGCGCGTGGTTCCAGCAAATTCAGGCCAACGACAATCTTGCCCAGCAGCAATTCGGCCAGGCCTCATTTGGCAGTCTCACCAATCTGCTCCAAGGCAACATCTCCACTTTCACCGTAGTTCCCTCGCCAACTGAACTGGGCTGGCGCCAGCTCGAAGCCGCCGGCTTCATTCAGGACGGAATCAAGCTCCGCCAGAATCTTGAGATTCGCATCGGCTTCCGCTTCGAATCCACCAACGGCTGGAACGAAGCCCACGGCCGCGCGCCCAATTACCAATTCAATTCCAGCGGCGTCATCGCCACCGACCCGAGCATCGCCGGCTCCGTCTTCACCACCAATCGCGCCAAATTCATGCCCGAACCGCGCCTCGGCCTCGCGTGGGATCCATTCGGTAAGGGCAAGACAGTCATCAATGCCGGATTCGGAGTCTACGAAGCGCTTCTCGACAACATCGACTACCGCCTCGACCAAACCGCGCCGTTCAACACCGTTCTAAGCTTCAAAAACGTTCCCATCGATGGCCTGCAAATCACTCCCGGCGCTCCTCCTCCCGCCGGAAGCAAAATTTCTGCCAGCGGCATCCAGCCCGATGTCTATACGCCGACCATCCTTTCCTACACTTTGAAAATCTCGCAGGAAATCGCGCCCAATACTTCGCTCGCCGTCGGCTATGTCGGGTCGCACGGCTACCACGAAATGCTTTCCATCGATGCCAACGAGCCCATCCCCACAATTTGCCCCGCCGCGACCTGCCCCACTGGTTTGCCCGCCGGGGAGCCCTACTACACAAAGGGCGCCCCCTTCGCCAATCCCAACCTCGCCAACACGACCACTTGGGTCTCCGAAGGCGTCAGCTCCTACAACGCGCTCCAAGTCGACGTGAATAAACGCATCAGCAAGGGCCTGCAAATTCGCGGCGTCTACACTTACTCGAAAAATCTCGATGACGGCACAGCCTGGAACACCAGCGTCGCAGCCAACGCGCCGGCTTTCGTCATGTTCCCCTTGGATCCCAAACGCGATTGGGGGCCATCCACTACCGACGTGCGTCACCTCGCCGTGATCAATGGCGCATACGACCTGCCGCTCGGCAACGGTAAGCACTTCTTCGCAAATGCCGCCGGCTTCACCGACAAATTGATTTCCGGGTGGACCATCAGCGGCATCGAAACCGTTCACTCTGGCTTCCCTTTCACGCCGCAGCTCGGTTTTAATCCCACCAATAATGGCGATAGTCGGAACCCAATTCGCCCGTCCTTGAATCCTACCTTTCAGGGGAATGTAATCGTGGGAACGCCGCAGGAATACTTCAACCCAAACGCGTTCATCGTTCCGGCCGCGGGAACTTACGGCAATCTCGGCCGCGATACCCTGGTCGGCCCGGGCGCTGCGGAACTCGACTTATCGATGCTAAAAACCACGCCTATGAACGAACGATTCAAGCTTCAGTTCCGCGCCGAATTTTTCAACATCCTCAATCAAACTAACTTTTCCACGCCCAACACAATCGTTTTTTCGTCAGCTTCGGCCCTTCCCTCCCCCACGGCCGGCGTCATTACCGCAACGTCCACAACTTCGCGCCAAATTCAGTTTGGTTTAAAATTGTTGTTCTGACCCCCGCCAGCAGAACTTCATAGCGAAGCTCATAGCTATTCATAGCCATGCAAGTCGCAAGAGAACTAGCCCAGCCACATTAATCAGGAGTTATTCAATGCCCGATAAGACCAAGCACAGCATTCTTGGCGTGCTGGTGGATTCTCTGGACTACGACTCAGCCACCAATCGAATCATCAACGCCGCAAAGCGACATGAAAGTCTTTCCGTCACCGCACTCGCCGTTCACGGCGTCATGTGCGGAGTTTTGGATCCCGAACAAAAGTTCCGGCTCAATCATCTCGACATCATCGTCCCCGATGGCCAGCCCGTTCGCTGGGCTTTGAACATGCTCTACAAGTCCCGTCTCTCCGACCGCGTTTACGGCCCGAATCTGATGCTCAAAGTTTGCGAACGGGCCGCGCGCGAAGGTCTGCCCATCTACCTTTTTGGCAGCAAATCTTTGGTGCTTCAGATTCTGAAACAAAATCTGCTGGCCAAATTCCCCGATCTGCGCATCGCAGGCATGCAGCCTTCGCAATTCCGACGATTGACGCCCGAAGAAAAGACCGCCGTCGCCGCGGAAATCCGCGACTCGGGTGCTCGCATTGTTTTTGTGGGTATCGGCTGCCCGCGCCAGGAAGTCTGGGCCTACGAATTTCGCAGCGCGCTGGGCATGCCGCTTATCGCCGTCGGCGCAGCCTTCCCTTTTCACGCCGGCGAACTTCTCCAGGCTCCGCCGTGGATGCAAAAAGCCGGCCTCGAATGGCTCTTTCGTTTGTCCGTGGAGCCGCGACGGCTATGGCGGCGCTACGTCCTGCTCAATCCTCTCTATCTGTTTCTGCTCACCCTGCAATTGAGCAGGCTGGCGCGTTTCAAGAGCGATGGCCGCAAGCCCTCCGCCGAAATGCTCTACGGCTAAATCTCTTCGTTCTCGCAGAAATTCCACTCCTCCACCCATCCGCAAAAAACCGGCCAGCGTGTTAATATCGACGCTCGTAGGCGCTATGGTGCAACGGTTAGCACGCGGCCCTTTCAAGGCCGAAATACGGGTTCGATTCCCGTTAGCGCTACCATCCCTTCTGTAACGTAGCTCCTGTTCCCCCGCACCGCCCTCCAGCTCTTCACCCTTCCCCCAGAATTTTCACTATAGCCGCATTTTTTTCTCATTATATGTCTTGACAAGTATATGCGTATATATGTATATAAGGCATATGGAATCCGTCTTCGAAATCATCGCCGAGCCAAACCGCCGCGCAATCCTGAGCCTGCTGGTTGAGTCGCAACAGTCGGTCGGGGCGATCGAGCGCCACCTCCGCATGACGCAACCAACCGTGTCTAAGCACCTGCGAGTCCTGCGCGACGCCGGCTTCGTGGAGTCTACCGTGGATGCACAACGCCGCCTCTACCGGCTGAAGCCTGAACCACTTCAGGAGATCGATGCCTGGCTGGTTCCCTTCCGGCGCTTCTGGTCGGCTCACGTAGACGCTCTCGAACGCCACCTCGACCGCCACTTCGGAGACGACCTGGGTGACCATTTCAGAGAAACGGATTCATTGGAACCGAAGAAAAGAACGCCGAGAACCAAGACACGCGGCCCAAACCGCGAACGCAATAAAGGAGAGAAGAAATGAAGATTAAAATCACCAGCGTATACGTGGATGACCAGAGCAAGGCCCTGACTTTCTACACGGAAGTATTAGGCTTTACCAAGAAAACCGATTTCAGTCAGGGCCCGTATCGCTGGCTAACCGTGACCTCGCCTGAGGACCCCAACGGCACTGAGCTGCAATTGGCCCTGAACAATAACCCCGCAGCTAAAACCTATCAGCAAGCGATGTTTCAGAGCAGCCAGCCCGCAGCCATGTTCTTCACCGACGACATCAAAGGCGACTACGAGCGAATCAAGGCTCGCGGCGCGGAGTTCACCATGCCGCCTACCGACGTGACCGCCTCCACCATAGCGATGCTGAAGGACACCTGCGGCAACCTCATTCAGCTCACCCAGCTCGCAAGCTATTCACACTAAGGAGAAGAAAGGTGGCCGATCTCCAGCAATACGTACCGGGTCCCGCCAGGGCGGCGCAGGTACAAAAAGACGGAGACAAGTGGACGCTCGTTCTGGTCAGAGTGTTACGCCACTCTCCTGAAAAAGTCTGGCAGTCGCTCACCGACCCGGCTCATCTGCATGAGTGGGCTCCTTTTGACGCCGATGGTAGTTTGAGCAAGCCCGGAACGGTGAACCTGACCTGGGTGGGAACAGGCCGGACTTTAGAAACGAGAGTGACTCGAGCCGAGGCTCCGAAGCTCCTTGAGTACAACGATATTCGCTGGCAGCTCGAGCCGCTGGGTAGCGGCACGCGCCTCACTCTGTGGCACAGCATCGATCACCGCCTCATCGCCATGGGCGCCGCCGGTTGGCACATAGCTTTCGATGTTCTGGATCGCCTGCTCAGCGGAAATCCGATCGGCCGGATTGGCGGCGCGGACGCCATCAAGCTCAACGGCTGGCAGCGATTGAACGCCGAGTACGCCCAGCAGTTCGGTGTTAAAGCGCCAAACTGGCCCCCGAAGGCGTCTCAAGAATCGTGAATGGAGATGAATCAATGGCAATGCGCCAGCAATATTCGCGGAGGCAGCTATGAATGCCACACTTTGGATCATGCAAGTGCTGTGGGGCGTCTTCTCCGGCCTCAACGGGTTCGGCAAAGTGCTCTGCTACAATCAGGCCCGATGGAACCAGGCGCTCCATTCCCAGCCTTTCATGCTTTTCGGCGTCAAGTTTGTCCCTTGGTTTTCCGGGGTGTCGCAGGGCCTGTTCGTCTTCATCGGTGTCTGTGAGTTTCTCGGAGGCGTCGGCCTGATTGTGCCAGCGATCACTCGAATCAAAGCGAAGCTCACGCCGATTGCGGCAATGGGCCTGACCCTGGTCATGCTCTTCGCGGCTGTATTTCACATCGTCCGCGCGAGTACGTCTTCCTGCCCATCAATGTGCTGCTGGGCGCCGGCGCCGCATTCATCGCCTATGGACGGTTGTCTATGAGGCCCATCACTCCTCGGATGAGGGTTAGCGCGGTGGGAATCCAAGCCTCTAACTAAGTGTACGGTGCCGCTGATGCGCCTGAACTGGAGTTGGATATGAAAGACAACATATCAACGAAATCTGCCTCTGCATTAATTGACCGGCGAATCGAAGAACTTGGCGACTGGCGCGGCAAAATGCTCGCGAAAGTTCGCGAACTCATCCACCAGGCCGACCCGGACGTCACTGAAGAGTGGAAGTGGAGAGGAGTTCCTACCTTCTACCACGGCACCAGCATGATCTGCACCGGTGAGACTTACAAAGACCACGTCAAGATGACCTTCGCTAAGGGAGCTGACGTCCACGATCCCGCCCGGCTATTCAACTCCAGCCTCGAGGGCAATGTCAGGCGCGCGATCGACATCCATGAAGGCGACAAGATCAACGAAGCGGCCCTGAAAAACCTCATTCGCGCTGCCGTCGCGGTGAATCTTGAGGGCAAAAGCAAATCGAAGCCCCAGCGCCTAGGCAACAAACGCACCAACAAGCGATCCGCCTAGCTTTATCACTCAATGAGAGTGCCTTCGAGCCGCCACGTCGAGGCATTTTGGGCCGCGATGACCGAACCACACGCCCGCCCGTAACTATCATATTCACAATAAGATACGCCCCCGTCTGTTCCCGATCCGGAAGACCTTCGCGTCTTCGTCCGGGCAAATTCATTTTCCGCAGAAATGGTCTTTGTCTGCGCGCATTCGTCGAAATCTCCGCTCCGCTTGAAGCGTATAACCTTCAAGGAGCATCTCTGGGTTTGTAGGCGAAATTCTGCTGATTGGCCCTGCCCAACAGTACAACGAGCAATAACGAAACATAAACGCGCGATGAACGAATCACATGCTGTAACGCAAAATTCACCCAGAACCTTAACAATATCCACCTGGCCACCGCTGATCCTGCGACGAGGCTGTACACGCATGTGACTCCGAGCTATCGACTTGAAAGGCTTGGAATTTAGTTTTGGACGAGTTTTAAAATTAACGAAAAGGAGAAGCTATGGCAAAAAAGCAAGCCCACTCAAATAACACCGGGAACGTCAGCGCTCAGCCGCGCATGCATCAACGCGCCCCTGAAATTCAACAGTACGGCACCGTCAGTCACGCCCTGCAACTGGAACTCGAGGAGCCCGTCCGTCTGCAGATGACCGAACAGTTGAATCAATTGCTCGCCGATTCAATGACCCTGCGCGATCTCTATAAAAAGCACCATTGGCAGGTCGCCGGCCCAACTTTCTACCAACTCCACCTGCTCTTCGATAAGCACTTTGATGAACAGGTCGAAATCGTCGACGCTATTGCCGAGCGCATTCAACTCCTTGGCGGTGTCAGCATCGCCATGGGCGCCGACGTTGCTGAAACCACGCAGATCGAGCGCCCGCCGCGGGGCCGCGAGGAAATTCCCGTTCAGCTGTCGCGCCTTCTCGACGCGCATCAGGTCATCATTCGCCAGTGCCGCGAACTCGCCGGCCGCGCCTCGCAGCTCGGCGACGAGGGCACCAATGACCTCGTAGTCAGCCAGGTCCTGCGCACCAATGAACTGCAAGCCTGGTTCATCAGCGAGCATCTGGTGAACGTTCCGTTGGTTGAGGCAAAGGAAAAAGTGGCAGGCGCTGGGGCGTAGTTTGCCCGTTTGGGCGATACGCCCAAACAAAACGGCAAAGAATTTACAGTGGAGATGCGCGAGCGCGCCGGCCTTACCAGCCTTCGCGTTCGCGCAATGCGGTGATGTGCGCGACGTGGTGTTTGCCGTGCCACGCATAAAGCGCCAGATTCTGATCGATCCTCATCAGCCCCATTTCAGGGTGCCGGAACGTCCGCGACCATTCCTCTGGCGTAATCGACCTCAGCAAAATTACCCAGCGCTTGTGCAGCAGGTCCAGCATGCCCAGCGAAACTTCCGTCGGCGTTTTTTCTACGTCGCCAGTCTTGGCCCACAGCGACTCTTCGTAGATCTTAATCGTCGGCTCGTCTTCGGTCAGCGCCAGCTTGAAGCGGATGTACGCATTCATATGGCTTTCCGGCACGTGATGAACCACCTGCCGCACTGTCCACCCGCCCGGCCGGTACGGCCTGTTCAACTTTTCGTCCGGCAACCCCGCCACAGCCGCGCGTAACTTCGCTGGCGCCGCTTCAATTTCCGCAATCAGTCTCTCTCGATCTTGAGCGCTCACTGCCTCCGGCCGCTTGAACTTCCCGATTGGATACCGCAAATCCGCTGCTCCAGGGCCCTTTGCTTCCGTGGCCATCTCGCTCCTCCGATTCAGTCGATCCTTGCAGGCGACCCTAGCCCCTAAGTCTTTCGGTCCTGATACTCTTCGTGCCAAGCCATCTGAATCGCTTCCAGCTTCCCTTCATTCGAAAGCTTCGGATCGCCCCCAAAATTCGGCAGCCCCACGACGTACTTATGCAGGTCAGTGAACCGCACCGTCAGCGGATCCGTCTCCGGATATTTTTCCGCGAGCTCGATGCCGATATCTTCCGCATTATCCCAGTCAAATTTGTCAGGCATTCTTCCTCCGCATCAGGTCCGCTTCGAAACCACCGCTATACTGCGCCGGCTCCCTAGTGCTCCGCTTCCTTCGCGTAATTCTTATTCCACTCCGGAATTTCGATCACGATATCCTTTGTCCCATCCGGCACGCACTGGCAGCCCAGCCGCGATTTTGGCGTCACGCCCGGAGCCTCATCGAGCTGATCCAGTTCGGCATCGGTCGCCTCATTGCACGACTCCAACCCCTCGTGAACGATCACGTGGCAAGTCGAGCACGCGCACACTCCGCCGCACGCATGATCGAGGCCCATCCGGCCTCCGGTAGCGATGTCCAAAATACTTCCCGGCAATCCGTCATGCCCGTACGGAACTTTCTCCGGATCGACTTCGACCGTTTTGCCTTCCTTCACAAATGTAACTTTGAACTTTTTGGTCGCCGGAGTGTATTTAACTTCTTCAATGTAAGGATTCTTACCGCCCATCGCGATCACTCCCTTTCAGCCGTGCGCGCCATTCGCCGCAGCGCGCCTGACCTACTAAACGAACCTAAACCTCGTCGATATTCTTCCCGCCCAGCGCCGTCTGCAGCGCGCCGTCCATCACCAATTCCGCCAGATGCGTAGTCGCCTGATTCAGCGTGTCGATTCGCGCCCGAATCAATTTGTAATCCTCGCTCTTCACCGCTTGCTCGAGCTCAGTCACGCCATCTTGAATCCCCCGCTGCTCTTCGCCCGATAGCGCCGCCAATCCCGCACTCTCTTCCACCATCGTCTTTCGCGTCGCCTTGAGAATCGTCTCCGCCTCATTGCGCGCCTCGATCAACTGCCGCTGCGCAAAGTCCTGCTCTGCGAATTCGATCGATTCCTCGAGCATTCTTTCTACTTCCGCGTCGTTCAGCCCGTAACTCGGCTGCACCTCGATTGACCGGCTCTCGCCGGTGCGCATATCCCGCGCTGAGACCTGTAGAATCCCATTCGCGTCGATCAGAAATTTCACTTCCACGCGCGCCAAGCCCGCCGGCCCTGGCGCCACTTTCAACTGAAATCGCGCCAGCGACCTGCAATCCGCCGCCAATTCGCGCTCGCCTTGCAGCACATGTAAATCGATCGCCGTCTGATTCTCCACGCCGGTCGTAAATAACTCTTGCGCACTTGCCGGAATCGTCGAATTGCGTGGAATAATTTTGGCCACTACGCCGCCCATGGTCTCCACGCCCAGCGACAGCGGCGTCACGTCGAGCAGCAGCATATTCTTCACGCCCGACTCCAAAATATCCGCCTGCACCGCCGCGCCGAGCGCCACCACTTCATCCGGATTCAACTCGCAATGCGGCGCGCGCCCGAAATATTCCTGCACCGTATCCCGCACCAGTGGAATGCGCGTCGACCCGCCCACCAGCACCACTTCATCCATCTCCCTGGGCTTGAGCTTCGCGTCAGCCAGCGCGCTGCGCACCGGCTGCATGGTCCGCGCCACAATCGGCCGGATAATTTCGTCGAATTCGTGCCGCGAAAATTCGTGCGCATACACTTGCGAGCCCGGCAGCTTCAATCTCAGGCTGGCATGGTCCGCCGAGGATAGCTCGTGCTTCACCGCGATCAGCGCCTTGCGCAATTCCTGAATCGACTCCGGATGCGCCTCGAAATTCACCGCAAACCGCTCGTCGATTTCCGCGCGGGCCCTCGCCATCAGCGCATTATCAATATCATCGCCACCCAGATGCGTGTCGCCGTTCGTCGACAGCACTTGATAAATGTCGCCTTCCATCGTGGAAATTAATTTCAGGATGGAAATATCGAAAGTTCCGCCGCCAAAATCGAAAACCGCCACCCGCCCACGCTGCTTCCTGTGAAGTCCATACGCCAGTGCCGCCGCGGTTGGCTCATTCACCAGCCGCAGCACTTCCAGGCCCGCCAGCTTGCCAGCGTCCTTCGTAGCTTGACGCTGCCCGTCGTTGAAATACGCCGGCACCGTGATCACCGCGCGATCCACCGGTTCGCCAAAAAAGTTCTCAGCCCACGATCTCAGCTCGCGAAGAATAAACGACGACACTTCCGGCGGAGTAAACACCCGCTGCCCCAGCTGCACCCTAATCACATTTCCGCTGGAAGAATCTATGCGGAAGGAAAAAATCTTCAGATCGTCTTTCAGGTCGCTCGTCGCCCGGCCCATCAAGCGCTTCACCGAATAAATCGTGCGCTCCGGCTGCGTCAGCAACCGCCTCCGCGCCGCTTCGCCTACCACCACCGTGCCATCGGCATCCGCGCTCACCACCGACGGGCATAGCGCCGACCCATACGGCCCCACGATGCACTTCGGCGCGCCTGTGGCGGGATCCATATACGCAATCAGGCTGTACGTTGTCCCGAGATCGATTCCTACGACTCTACCCATGCCACCTGTTCCCCAAATCCACCCGGACTAAACTTCCAATTCCTTGCTCACGCTCGCCACCAGATTCCGAATGTACGAGCGACGGTTCAAAATCTCATTCATTTCGCCCATCAACTCTTTAAGGCGCTCTTTCTTCTGCTCAGGTTCTTCTTTGCGGTCGATCGCCTTGTCCCATTCGCCAAAAGCTTCCACCAGCCGCTCGTCCGTCTTATTTAATTCTGATTGAAACTGCTCCTGCGCTTCCTGCAGCTTTTCCCGCAACTCAGCCAGTTGCTCCGGCGACTCGCCTGACTCTCGCCCTTCGCGCAATTCGTCCAGCGCCTCATTCAACTCAAAGACTTCCTCCAGCAATTCCGGATCGGCTTGTTGTTTCGTAGTGCCTTCCTTGCGCATGCCTTCCTGCGCCAGCAAATATTCAACGCGCGTCACCGGATCGCGCAGTGCGCGATACGCATCGTTCAATTCCGACGAACGTTCCAGCGAAAGATTCCGCTCCGATTCGCCCGCTCGCGTGAAATTATCCGGATGCAACTTCCAACTTAGCGTCTGAAACTTTTGCTCCAGTGCATCCGCATCGATTTTCAGCTTCTGGGGCAGCCCCAAAAATTCGAAATAGCTCACGCTTCGCGATAACGGCTGGATCTTCCCGCAGCCCGAGCAAAAATGCGCGCCCTTGGCTGGCTGCTGGCAATTCCAGCAGTTCACTCCGACCGCTTCAGCGCCCGCGTTGTCTCCGCTCATAGATGCTGCCGCACTCACTGTTTCTTTTCCCTTCGCTATCTGGTCACACTCGTCGCGTCTGCGCCTGCAAACACCATTCGCATTATTCGGAAACTGGGCTCGGAAACTAAGCCGTGAAGGAACTGCCGCAACCGCAACTCCGCGCAGCCTGCGGATTCTGGAACACAAATCCCTGGCGCATCAGATCTTCTTGATAATCGAGCGTGGTGTCGTTCAGGTAGAGAAAACTCTTCGGGTCCACAAATATGCGTGCGCCATTCTCTTCGAAAACTTTGTCCCGGCTGCGCGCTTCGGTCTCCAGCCTCATGGCGTACGAAAGACCCGAACATCCTCCGCCCTGCACGCCCACACGAAGACCGCCCGCCGCTGAAGGCACTCCCTCTTTCGCCAGTAATTCCTGGATTTTTCTGGCCGCTTTTTCTGTGACGTGAATCATACATTTGTACCAATAAATGAGATTCGGCTCGCTTGGCCCGGCAAATACTTGGCCTCGTCAATCTGCGATCCGCTTCGCGGGCAAACCGTGCGCGATCACAGCAGCGCAACAATTACTCGTGCGCGCGCGCTTCAGCCGGCTCGACCGCCTCGCCCTTCTTCTTCTTCCAATCGGCGAGTGCAGCCTTGATCGCGTCTTCCGCCAGCACCGAGCAGTGGATCTTCACCGGCGGCAGCGCAAGCTCGCGAACAATGTCAGTGTTCTTGATGGCCAGCGCCTCTTCCACTGTCTTGCCGCGCACCCACTCGGTGGCCAGCGATGAGCTCGCGATCGCCGAGCCGCATCCGAAGGTCTTGAACTTCGCCTCTTCGATGACGCGCGTCTCGGGATTCACCTTCATCTGCAGCTTCATCACGTCGCCACATTCCGGTGCGCCCACCAAACCGGTACCCACATTGGGATCTTTCTTGTCGAGAGAACCCACGTTTCGCGGATTGTTGTAGTGTTCGATTACCTTATCTGAATAAGCCATTGCTGCTCCTTGTGCCTAGCAAAGTTCTCAAAAAACTCTCAATAAATCGGTCCTGCAAATTAGATGCTCCGCGCGCTTGCCTGATGCGCGGACCTTACTCGCCCGCAGCCGTCCACTTCATCTTGCTCAAATCCACGCCTTCCTTGGCCATTTCATACAGCGGGGAAAGCTCGCGCAGCCGCGATACTGTCTCGACTACGCGCGACACCACGTAATCCACTTCTTCGTCTGTATTGAAACGCCCCAGTCCAAACCGAATCGAGGTGTGCGCCAAGTCCTCGCCTACGCCCAGCGCCTTCAGCACATAGCTGGGTTCCAGGGTCGCCGAAGTACACGCCGAACCGCTCGACACCGCAATATCATTGATCCCCATCAACAGCGATTCGCCTTCCACAAACGCGAAGCTGATGTTGATGTTATTCGGCAGGTGATGCTCCATCGTTCCATTGATGTAGCACTCATCGAGCTTCGACATGATTCCCTTCTGCAGTCTGTCGCGCAATCGCAGCATTTCCTTCGTTTCCGACACCATCTCCTGCTGGCAAATTTCGCACGCCTTGCCCAGCCCAACGATGCCCGGTACGTTCAGCGTTCCCGAACGCATCCCGCGCTCGTGCCCGCCGCCATCGATAATCGCCGCAAGCTGCACGCGTGGATTCTTGCGGCGCACATACAACGCGCCGACGCCCTTCGGCCCGTAAATCTTGTGTCCGCTGATCGCCAGCAAGTCGATTCCGTCGCGCTGCACGTCCACTGGAATCTTGCCCACCGCCTGCACGCCGTCCACGTGGAACAGAATTCCCTTTTCCTTGGCGAGCTTGCCGATTTCCGCGATCGGCTGCACCACGCCAATCTCGTTATTCGCGTACATAATGCTGATCAAAATCGTCTTCGGCGTGATCGCCTTGCGCAATTCGTCCAGGCTGATGCGGCCGTCGCGCTGTACCGGCAAATAGGTCACCTGGTACCCATTCTTCTCGAGCCGCTTGCAGGTATCCAGCACCGCCTTATGCTCGGTCACCTGGGTGATGATGTGATTGCCCTTCTCGCGATACATCTCGGCGACACCCTTGATCGCGAGGTTGTCCGACTCGGTCGCGCCGCTGGTGAAAATAATCTCCTTGGGCGACGCGTTAATCAGCTTGGCCACTTGTGCGCGCGCATTCTCCACCGCTTCCTCGGCCGTCCAGCCAAAGGAGTGGTTGCGGCTCGCCGCGTTGCCAAACTTATCGTTGAAATAGGGCGTCATCGCGTCCAGCACTCGCGGATCGACCGGAGTGGTCGCGTGATTGTCCATGTAGATCGGTAGCTTCGGTGCCATGCTTATCTCCTAAACCCGGTAAATTCTTTTAATCCTTAAAATTCCTCAAACTCGCAATTCAACTACTTCAGAAATCTCGTCGGTCATCTGCGAAATCGTCACCTTATTCAGCACGTCCAGAATGCTGTCGTTCACTCTCCGCAGCGGCGCCCGCACAATACAGGTGTTCGACTGGTCGCACTCCCCTCGATGCGTCACGCACGAAGTAATAAACAGCGGCCCTTCGATCGCGTGAATCGCATCCAGCGCCGTAATCCTTGATGGATCCCGCGCCAGCGTGTATCCGCCTGCCGACCCGTGCCGCGCCGCCACCAACCCACCGCGCGCCAGCTTCTGCAGCACCTTGGCCATCAGCGGCGTCGAAATCCCGTACGCCTCGGCAATATCTGCCGCGCTGCACGAACCGCCGTCGCAATTCACCGCTAGGTGCTTCAGCGCGATCAATCCGTAGTCGGCCTTTTTGGACAGTTTCAGCATCGAGATCTGCGACCTGCAGATGTCCCATATAGGACCAATTCAGTCGCAAATCCATTCTACGACCTGCGGACCACCGCTGTCAACCCGTGCGAGTCCAAATCCCTAATCAATTGAAGGACTTAAACCACGACTATTCTAGTCCGCTATGTCTATGAAACCGCGCCAAATGGCGAAATTTTGGGCCTGGGTGGTCCCTTTTCTAAGGTGGGTGGAGCGCGACCCTGATTTAACCGCGTCGCCGCTGGTCGCGACTAGCCCGGTGAATTGACTGATTGCTTTGCGGACGCCGACGGCGCATGCGCAGGTTTCCACTTGTTCAGGAAGCTGGCCACATCTGCCGGGCCGATCTTCACCGCCGACTCAAACTCGCCTTGACTGGTACTCGTCAGCACTTTCCCATCGCTATCGAGGACCGCCAACGCCGGCACGCCTTTCTTCAAACTGACCTGATAACGGTCCGCTATATCCTGATTCGCATCGTAGCTGCCGATATTGACGTGCACCACGTGATAGTAGCGCCTCACCAGCGGCGCGATCGCCGGGCTCGTACGAAACGCATCATCGAGCACATGGCAGTCGAAGCACCAATTCCCCCCGAACACCAAGATCACGTTCTTGTGGTCCAGCTTCGCAGCGGCCAGCGCCTTCTCAATTTCCTTTGGCGCCTCCGAAGGGTCCGGATACAGGTTCGTGTTGGGGACCGCCGGCTCCGGCAAGGTCAGCTTCGGACGCGGCACGGGATCGCCGTGCTGCATTCCTACGATTTTCCAATTTCCGTCGATTTGCGCCCACATCTGCGACGCGCCCACCACAAAATCCTCCGGCCCACTGCTGGTCTGTACGGTGAGATACATCCGCAAAGCGAGCTGCGTGATTCCCTGTGGCGTGGTTTCCTTCAGCATCATTTTCACGTCCAGTGCTTTGAGTCCCGCCTTTTTCACATTCGCCCAGTATTCAACATCCTGGCTCGGACCGCCTTCACCTACCGACATAACCACCTTCGCCGGAGGATTCGTGCTGTAAAGATTGCCTAGCGCCGCCTTATCCCCCGCTAACACGGCCTCCCGCCACGTCTCCAACGGGGGAAACGACTCCTTGATCGGCTTGACCGTAGCGGCGCCCCTATGCGCACTAGCCTGCCCGCTGCCTTGGGCTTTGACAGGAGCCGGAGGGAAACACGCCGCGCAAACGGCCAAGGCCGCTAGCAAGCCCAATCCTCGCTTCCGCCGGCTCTTCATCCATCCTCCCGTTGGTAGCCCATCGAACTATCGTACTTTAGCTTTAGACGCTCCAAACGCGGCGATGGAACCGCCTTTCCTGCACCGCAGGGCTTAGCCGGCCATTAATCGAACCATTTTGGCTCACGCTTTCGCTCCATCGCCATTTTCTCTCCCTGTCGTTTTTCGTTTCTAGGTTAGAATCGCTTTACTACCTAAACATGAGCAAGGTCACCGCTATCTATCCAGGGTCTTTCGATCCCGTGACCAATGGGCACCTCGATCTCATCGAGCGCGGCTCAAAAATTTTTGACCATCTGGTCGTCGCCATCCTTCGCAATCAGGAAAAATCGCCGCTCTTCGACGTCAACGAGCGCGTTGATATGCTCCGCGAAGTCACCCGGCATTTTCTTAGCGTCGAAGTGGATCTTTTCAACGGCTTGCTGATGGACTACGCTCGCCAGAAGAATGCCACCGTGATTTTGCGCGGTATTCGCGCCATTTCCGACTACGAATACGAAATGCAAATGGCCATGATGAACCGCAAGCTTCAGCCCGATGTCGAGACCGTGTTCATGATGCCTGCCGTTCAGTTCAGCTATCTCAGCTCGCGCGTGGTGCGCGAAGTCGCCTTTTTGGGCGGCTCCCTGCACGATCTCGTGCCGCCCATTGTCGAGGAGCGGCTTCGCGCAAAAGTTTGTTAGTCAAAATATGTATTAGCTAAATTAGAGGAGCAATTCAGGATGCCAGGTATACAAGAACAGCAAGCGGCCCCCCAAGCAGTTCCCCAACCCGCCCAGCGTAAATCCGAAATGCCCGGCCTTTCCAACGCCATTAACCGCGTCTCCATCTCGCCCACTTCTGCGGTGTTGATCGAGGCGGAAAAAATGCGCGCTCGCGGCATCGACCTCGTCGACTTTGGTCCCGGCGAGCCTGACTTCCCTACGCCCGATCACATCAAGCGCGCCGCCATCAAGGCGCTCGAAGAAAATCGCACCAAGTACACCGCCACCGCTGGCATCCTGCCTCTGCGCCAGGGCGTTTGCGACTGGCACGCCAAAAATCTCGGCTCTTCCTACGAATCCAAAGAATGCGTAGTCACCGCCGGCGGCAAAATCGCCGTTTTCCAAGTGATCTGCTGTCTCATCAACCCGGGCGACGAAGTCATCATCCCTTCGCCTTACTGGGTCAGCTATCCCGACATCGTGAAATTCGCCGGCGGCACTCCCGTCTTCGTCGACACACCCGCCAGCGACAACTTCTGCCTCCGTGCGGCGGCGGTCGAGCGCGTCATCACCCCGCGCACCAAAATCGTCTTCGCCAATTCGCCCAATAACCCAACGGGCGCGGTCATTCCCCCCGCTGAATTCGAAAAAATTCTCGCCGTCTGCGCCAAGCACAAGGTCTGGCTGCTTTCCGACGAGTGCTACTCCCACTTCACCTACGGCGACGCCAAGCCTTACTCCATCGCCAGTGTGCCTGGCTCCAAGGAAACTCTGATCATCCTCGGCTCGCTCTCCAAAACTTTTGCCATGACCGGCTGGCGCATCGGCTACACCCTCGCGCCCGAGCACCTCACGGCCGCGATGATCAAATTGCAGAGCCAGTCTGCATCCAACGTGAACTCCATCACTCAGTACGCTGCTCTCGACGCGCTCAAGGGACCCATGGACACGGTCACCGCCATGCTGGGTGAGTATGCGCGCCGTCGTACCCACATCCTCGCCGGCCTTCGCGCCATTCCCGGCATCGAATGCACCGAGCCCGAAGGCGCCTTCTACGTTTTCCCCAAGGTCACTCGCAAAAACGATCCGCGCACTTCCGCGCAGATCACCAAAGACCTTCTCGAAAAAGAGCACGTTGCCGTTGTTCCTGGTGAAGCCTTTGGCGCACCCGGGCACGTGCGCATCTCTTACGCCACCTCCATCGCGCGCATCGATGAAGGCCTGCGCCGTCTGAGGCAGTTCTTTGCCGGATCGTAACGCGCCGCCTCAAATCGCGCTTCTTGAGCCAGTATTTTCGCCGCGCATTTGGGGCGCTCGCTCGCTCTCGCAGCTCTATCCTCACAAGTCCAGCCTCGCCGAACCGATCGGCGAGGCATGGCTCACTTCCAACGAGAGCCGGTTCGCCACCGGACCCGTCGCCGGCGAAACTCTCGGCAGCACTTGGAAACAACTAGCCACCGATCCAAAGCATCCGGACAAAACGCCCGCAGGTTCGCAGTTCCCGCTCCTCGCAAAATTCATTTTCCCCGCTGAAAAGTTGTCCGTGCAGGTTCATCCCGGTGATGAATTCGCCAGTCGCCACGAGCAAGCGGCCGGCGGTAACGGCAAAACCGAAATGTGGTACGTGGTCGAGGCCGAGCCGAACGCTGCCGTCTGGCTCGGCCTCGAGGAATGGGTCACCCCCGAACGCTTCAACGAAGCGATCCAAGCGGGCAACGCGGATCAACTCGTCGAACGCATCCCCGTCAAAAAGGGCGACGCAATTTTTTGCCCCGCCGGCACAGTCCACTACATCGGCCCGGGTCTGACTCTCTGCGAAATCCAGCAATACTCCGATCTCACTTATCGCGTCTTCGATTACAACCGGCTCGGCGCCGACGGCAAGCCCCGCGAACTGCATCTCGAAAAAGCCATGAAAGTGATTCGCTTCGGCGCCCAGCTAGGCGGAAAACTCACGCCCGTCGAAGTTAAGGAAGGCGGCGTAACCAAAACTTCTCTCGTCGCTTGTCCTTACTTCATCGTCGAGCGCTTTGACTTCGATAAATCCTGGCGCGCCCCTGGCCTCGCCGATCATTTCAATGTCTACATCATTCTCGAAGGCGACGGCGACGCAAGCCATCCAGCCAAGCCCGGTAGTGAAGGGATGCCTCCGCTGCCTTATCAGTCCGGAGAAGCCTGGCTCGCCCCGCCTCGCTCTCCTTCCATCGTTTTCAACGCGCAATCCAAGACTTCCATCCTTCGCGCCTTCGTTCCCCATCCAGTCAACGGCCTCAACGAATTTGTTCGCGACATGCGCGCCAACAAAGTTCCCGAGGCTCAATGGTCTCGCCTGGTGTTTACGTGAAATCCAAATCAGCCGGAGGGAAATCACGCTCCGCCGCGACTCTCCCCGCCTGCGCCATTCTTCTCGCCGGCGGCCGGGGCACTCGCTTCTGGCCGCGGAGCCGCACCCGCACTCCCAAGCAGCTCCTCAACATCACTGGCGGCCAAACCATGCTGCGCGAAACAGCAAGCCGCCTCTCCCCAATCTT
This sequence comes from uncultured Acidobacteriota bacterium, assembly GCA_963757885.1. Lineage (GTDB taxonomy): Bacteria > Acidobacteriota > Terriglobia > Acidiferrales > UBA7541 > Palsa-147. Next base: position 147,492 of record CAVWSS010000006.1, read on the forward strand.
CCCACCGTCAAAATTGTGGGTCGTCACGAACGACGTGCAAGCCGCCGCCGTCCGCAAACAGCTCCCCAAAGTTCCCAGTTCGCAGATTCTCTCCGAGCCCGCCGGACGCAACACTGCCGCTGCCATCGGTCTCGCCGCATTTCATCTGGCTCACCGCTATGGCGACGCTCTCATGGCCGTTCTCCCCGCCGACGCTCACATCGCCAATCCCCGCGCCTACCAAAAACTCGTCCGCGCCGCTCTCGCCGCCGCACGCAGTCCCGGCAATCTCGTGGTCATGGGCATTCCGCCCACGCGTCCGGAAACGGGCTACGGTTACATCGAGCGCGGCCCTTTGCAAAATCGCATCTCCGGCGCGCCCGTGTACCAATTAAAGCGCTTCACCGAAAAACCCATCGCTGGGGTCGCACGCCGCTACGTCAAATCTGGCCGTTTTCTCTGGAATGCCGGCATGTTTTTCTGGCGCGTATCCACTTTCCTCCAGCATCTGCAGTTTCATTTGCCCAAGACTTACGTCCAGCTCGAAAAACTCTCTAAAACCTTTGGCACTTCGAAATATTCGGCCGCGCTGCGCCGCATTTACCCAAAGCTCGAAAGTATTTCCGTCGACTACGCCATCATGGAACCCGCCACTCGCGCCCGAAAAGGCGCCGACGCAATTCCCTCCCGCGCTCTCGTGATTCCCGCTCAAATCGGCTGGAGCGACATTGGTTCCTGGGCCGCCGTTTTCGAATTGCTCGCGGAATCGCCCAACGCCAATCCTTCTGCCGGGCCTCACTTCACTCACGACGCCACCGGTAATTTTCTCTGGAGTCCTCAAAAATTCGTCGCCGCCATCGGCGTCCGCGACCTGATCCTGGTCGAAACCGACGACGCTATCCTCCTCTGCGCCCGCGACCGCGCCCAGGACGTCGCCCACGCGGTCAAACACCTCGAATCCCAAAAACTCTCCCACCTCCTCTAGCGAACTTCGCAACTTCCGCCGGCACCCCTTCCTGCACTACTAAGCCTTCCCTTATACTGAACCCTCATGCGCACCATTAAATTCGGCACCGACGGCTGGCGTGGCGTTATTGCCGACGATTTCACCTATGCAAATGTCCGGAAGGTCGCCTACGCCATCGCGCGCTACGTCGTGCGCGCCGAAAAACCGCAAAGCCCCGTCCTGGTCGGCTACGACACGCGCTTCGGCTCCGAAAATTTCGCCCAAGTCGCCGCCGAAACTGTGGCCATGACCGGCACGCCCGTTTTCCTTTCCCAAGACGCCATGCCCACTCCCGCGCTCTCCCTCCTCGTCAAACAAAAATCCGCTGCCGGCGGCATTCAAATCACCGCCAGCCACAATCCCTATCGCTGGAATGGCATGAAGTACAAAGCCAACTACGGCAGTTCCGCTTCGCCAGCCATCGTCGCGCAAATTGAAAAAGAACTCGCCGTCGCGCTCACCGCCGGAGTTCCCGATCTTCCTCCGCGCCGCGATCTTCTCCACTCCCTCGATATTCGCACTCCCTACCTCGCAACTCTCGAGCACCTGCCAGACTGGGAAAAACTTCGCGCAGCCAAATTTCGCTTCGTCGTCGACCCTATGCACGGCGCTGGACGCGGCCTCCTCCGCGAACTCTTCGAGCGCAACGGCGTCATCTGCCATGAAATTCGCGGCAATCGCGATCCGCTCTTCGGCGGCGTTAATCCCGAGCCCATCGAGCCTCACGTCGAAGCTCTGCGCCAGGCCGTCCTCGCCGCCGGTTACGACGCCGGCTTCGCTCTCGATGGCGATGCCGATCGCATCGGCGCCATTGACCGCGACGGCACCTTCATCACGCCCCACCAAATTTTCTCCATCATCCTCTGGCACCTCGCCGGCACTCGCAAACTCATTGGCGACGTCGCCAAAACTTACTCCACTACCAAGCTCATCGACAAAATCGCCAAAAAATACGGCCGAAAAGTTTGGGAAACGCCCGTCGGCTTCAAATACATCTGCGACCGCATGCTCGAAAGCGACATTCTCATCGGCGGTGAAGAATCCGGCGGCATTGGCACCAAGCTTCATCTCCCCGAGCGCGACGCCTCGGTCAACTCTCTACTCCTCGCCGAAGTCATGGCCTGGCACGGCAAATCGCTGGGCGAACTGGTCAAGCTTCTTCACGCCGATTACGGCGAGCATCATTACGGCCGCGTCGATCTTGAGCTTCGCGATGGCCAGCAGGGCCGCGCCATCGAATACTTCGCTAATCCCAAGCTCGACCACTGGCTCGACTGGCCCGTTGTGAATCGCGAAGACCTGGACGGCATCAAAATTTATGTTGGCGACGTGGGCTGGCTGATGGCTCGCGCCTCCGGCACCGAACCGATGCTGCGCCTCTACGCTGAAACCAATTCGCCGGCTACCACGCGCCGCCTCCTTGAAGAAGCCACGCGCACGGTCAAAAATCTCTAACGCAAATTTTCGCGAGGAAGTTATGAGCGAATCACCCAAAACGGTAAACCTGCAGAAAAAATTAGACCTGGTGAAGGATTTCTGGAGTCCCGCCATTGTCGGCGAGCTAAACGAGTCCTACGTGAAGGTCGTCAAACTCAAAGGCGAATTCATCTGGCACCACCACGATACTGAGGACGAACTCTTCCTGGTCGTTAAAGGCGCGCTGCGCATGAAATTTCGCGATCACGAATCCGTCATTCGCCCTGGCGAATTCATCATCGTGCCTCGTGGCGTCGAACATCTGCCCATCGCCGGGGAGGAGGTCCATATTGTTCTGTTCGAGCCTCGCTCGACCCTCAATACTGGTAATGTGCACAGTGATCGAACTGTGGCAGAGTTGAAGCGCATCTAATCGCGAGCCTAACACCGAACCTAAAACACGGGGCCGCAGGGCGCGGCTTTGCCTGGAAAGCAGGAAAATTGCTTCGACGCTTCTATCAACTCGACGTCTTCACTAATAAACGTTTCGCCGGCAATCCCCTCGCCGTGGTCACCGATGGCGACGATCTCTCCAAAAACACCATGCAAGCTATCGCCCGGGAAATGAACCTCTCCGAGACAGTCTTTATCCAAAAGCCTACAAATAATCGCGCCCTCGCTCGCCTCCGCATCTTCACCACCCAGCAGGAATTGCCCCTCGCCGGCCATCCGGTCATTGGCACCTGGTTTCTTCTCGCTCAGCTTGGCGTCGTGCCCGCCTCCGAAGGCCAGGTCAAAGTTCTCCAGCAAACCGGCGCAGGCATTCTGCCCGTCGAATTTTCCTTTCATGATGGCCGCCCCGTTCGCGTCACCATGACCCAAAAGCCTGCGAAATTCTTCCCCACCAAAATTTCCCAGAAACTCCTCGCCGAAGCCCTCGGCCTCCGTGCCAGCGATTTTTCGCGCGACCTCCCGATTCAAGCCGTCTCCACTGGCATTCCGAATCTCATGGTTCCGCTAGCCAATCGCGCCGCTCTACGCAAAATTCAGAGCAATCCGAATCTCCTTCAAAAAGCTACTAAGGGCGCCGGACAAGTTTCTTACTGCTTCACTTTGGAAAAATCCGGCAACGTTTCCGCCCGCGGCATGGTCCCCTGGGGTTTAGTCGAAGATCCCGCGACCGGCTCCGCTGGCGGCTCGCTGGGCACCTATCTGGTTCGGCATGGGAAGCTGCGCGCCGGCCACACCCTTAGCATTACCCAGGGTGAAGACATGGGCCGCCTCAGCCACATCTATGTCGAGGTTCGCGAGAACAAGGGCAAACTCGAGCCCCGCGTCTCCGGCTCCGCCGTCACCGTCCTCGAAGGCCACATCGACGCCTAAGCACAGGGCCGTGCAGGCGCGGTTTTGCCTTTGTCTTTGCAGTGGGCTTGCGGAGATCTGCGCTTTGTTGGGAGTTTCGACGCTTAAATATTCTTGCGCTTCGGTTTGGTGTTCTTGCCGTGAGAACTGCTATTCGGATTCTTTCGCTTGCTACCGTGGGTTTGCTTGGGTTTTGCTTCGTGCGAATGTCCGCGCCGGTGCTTCGGTGCATCCGCTCGCGCCCGCTTCACTTCCGCCTTATGTTCTTTGCTGACGCGTTTATTCTCGGAGCGCCGTTCTTTCGCTGCGCTCTTATTACTCGCGCGTAAATTCTCCGCTTCAGTTGACCGATTCGTCGTGGACGGGTCGCCACTTACCGTCGCGGGCTCCTGAGCCTTCACCGGTGCGCATAGCGCCAAGCCGCCCAGCAGAATCGCCCCCGCCAATAGTCGTGTCAGCATTTTTTCACCTTCAGACGCGCAAACTTAAATTTCCCGGAGTCCTTTTGCGTCCCCACAGGCGCCCACACAGGTCCCCAAAGAGGATAGGAGGAAACACCAATCAAACCAACTAACCAATAGTACCAAATCAGGAAGTACTCGGGGCCTGGAGCCCCTTACACGCTGCGTCCAAAACGCCATTCAGGAACGCTGGCGCGTCCCCGGACGAAAACTTCTTAGCCAACTCCACTGCCTCATTTAGCACCACCGCCACCGGTGCCGTTCCCGACCGAACCTCATACAAAGCCAGCCTTAAAATGCAGCGGTCGATCGCCGCTACTCGCTCAAATCGCCAATTTTCCAGAAATGCGGTGACCAGCTTGTCGTTCGCTTCCGCTTGCGCCAGCGCTCCTTCGAAAAGCTGTTTCGCAAATTCTCGCGTTCCCGCCGCTGCCCTCGCCGACTTCCAAAAATTCTTCTGAATTTGCGCCGCCGACTGCCGCCCCAAATCCGACTCGTACAGCATCTGCAGTGCGAATTCCCGCGATTTATGCCGTAATGACATGCTCAGCGCCGCCCCCGGCCATTGCTTCGCCTCTTTGCACCATGCGCCGCCGCTTTTTGCTGCACAGTTTCTCCGCTTTGCTCCGCCGTGACGGCCTTAGACTCGCTTGCCTTCGCAGCATTGAACTTTCTGCAAAGATTCGCCATCTCCACCGCCGCTATTCCCGCCTCAAATCCTTTATTCCCGCTCTTTTCTCCCGAGCGAACCATGGCCTGCTCCAGCGTATGGCAGGTCAGCACGCAAAAAATCATCGGCGTGCCAGTATCAAGCTGGGCGAGCTGCACTCCCCGCGCCACTTCGCTGCATACCAAATCGTAATGCGACGTCTCGCCGCGCAGCACGCAGCCAATGCAAATCACCGCGTCTGGACGCCGCGCTTCGACCATCTTGGTCGCCGCAATCGGAATCTCCAGCGACCCGGGCACGCTCACTATTTCAATATTTTCTCGTGCAACGCCCGCGACGCTCTCGCCTTTCGCACCTTCCAGCGCCTCCAGCGCCCCCCTCAGCAGCCGGTCGGTAATCACGCTGTTGAACCGGCTCATCACAATGCCGATCTTCAATTCGGCCGCGCTGGATTCGGCGCTCAACTTCGGCGATGCATCATGTCCTGCGCGCGTCATATGATTTTCGCGGGATCTCCAGCGCTCAATCGCGTCATCGCGAAAACGAAGTCACCGGTAGCGGCTTCGGCTTCGCGGGGTCCGAATAATCGTAAAATCCACGTCCCGATTTGCGTCCATTCCACCCCGCGGCTACCAAACGCTTCAACAGCGGTGGCGGCGCGAACCGTCTTTCCTTAAATTCATCGAACATAATATTCGCGATGTACAAAGTCGTATCGTTGCCCACGAAATCGAGCAGCGTCAGCGGCCCCATCGGGTAGCCGCATCCAAGCTTCATCGAATTGTCTATGTCCTCTGTCGACGCCACTCCCTCTTCCAGCGCGCGAATCGCATCCAGCAAATACGGCACTAGCAACCGGTTCACAATAAATCCCGTCCGGTCGTCCGTCTTCACCACTACTTTTCCCAATTTCGCGCCAAACGCCAGTGCCTCCTCATAAACCTTCGGATCGGTCGCGATTGTTCGGATCACTTCCACCAGTTTCATGATCGGCACTGGGTTAAAAAAGTGCATGCCCACGAATCGATCCGGCCGCCCGCTTAGCATGCCCATCTCGGTGATCGATAACGAAGACGTGTTGCTCGAAAAAATGGTTTCCTTCGGGCAAATTTTGTTCAGCGCGCCATACAGCTCCTGCTTCGCCGGCAATTGCTCGATGATCGCTTCCATCACAATGTCGCGGTCCTTCAAATCTTCCAGGTTCGTTGTTCCGCGCAACCGCCCGCGCACCTTTGCGCGCTCTTCTTCCTTCAGTGTTCCCTTCTCCACCATGCGGTGCAAATTCTTTTCGATCGACTGCAGCCCTTTATCCACCAGCGGCTGCGAAACTTCGCGCACCACCACGTCAAATCCCGACTGCGCCGCCACGTGCGCAATCCCCGATCCCATCAGCCCGCATCCCACCACGCCTACCTTCTGAATCGCCATTCATCCGCTCCTGAATTTTTCGCCACAAGCAGCGCTCAACGTGGGACCAAACCCGCCCGCACAACCCAGCAAAATGCAATTGTATCAGCATTGCCTAGGCCACCAAGTGTCGGGGACTTCTAACCACGGAGGGATACAAAATACGGGGAAAACGCGAAAAACTACGGCGTAGCCAGCGCTAGCACCTTGCTTTTCTCATGCTGGCGCACTTCCTCAAACGCGGTTTCCGCACGATTGATCAATTCCGTAACGCAATCCTCGTTGTCGTCGAATATCCGGCTCGCCGCCTCTGCCACCACCACGCTCACCTTCGATCCCGAGCCATTCGACTGCCACGGCGCGTGCACCGTCGACGCCGTCTTGGTCAGCTTTTCACCCAACGTTTGCGCCGCCTTCAAATTCGTATCCGGCAAAATGAACGCCACCGACCACGGCGTGTACTTCACCGCCATATCGCCCGGCCTCGCGGAGGCGCGCAGTGCGCGCGAAAGCTGCTCCATATATTTGTCGAGCGCGGCTTGCCCCTGTGGCGGCACCGGCTCCGAATGATTTACGTGCAAGATCAGCAACGATACCGGCGAATTGTGCGTTCTTCCGCGCGACGACTCCACCAGCAGACAATCCACATACGCCCCGCGGCTCACCAGCCCAGTCCGCTCGTCCGCAAACGCCGAGGCCCGCGCCGCGGTCTGCGCTCGCACATGCGCGACAGCGATGCTTAGTTGATTCCCAATCGCCTGAATAAAAAATCTCTCGTTGGGCCGCCACTTCCTGTCGCGCCCGCTAGTCACAAAAAGGTAGCCCAGCGCCGCATGGGTTTCTTTGTCCATCAGCTTCGCGCACAGCACCGTGCTGAGCCGCGCCATCTTCATCAGTGACGACTTGCCGCCCGCCAACTCGCACACGCCTGTATGGTCGAACGATTGCCGCGCGCAGGTCTCCGCCAGCTCCATCGTTTTTTCTTCGCTCAGCGCCGGCGCCCCATCCACCGCGTAATTCGCGGAAACTGCCGGCGCATTGATGGTCGCCGGTAGCACCACTCCGCAGTTCGAAACCTCTAAATGCTTGCCCGTTTCCTGCGCCGCCACCGTTGCGACTTCCACCGCGGTGTACTGCCGGAACATCAGCCGTGTAATTTCGCCGATCTTCTCTAAATCCCGCTGCGCATTCTCGTCAAATCCGCTGGAAACCTGTGGCGCGGCAGCTGGCGCTCGCTCCGCCGCCCGCTCTCGTTCTGTCGCTTCTGGCGCGGGCGTCGCCAGCTTTGGTGCAGGCGGAGTCGGCTTGCCCAGCGGCCACCAATTCGCCCTCTCGTACACCGCGCGCAAGCGATCGTTGGTGTCCTCCTCGCCCGGAAACATCTGCGCAATCTTTTCCAGTCGCTCGATCGCCTTCGCCCGCAGCGAATACTGCAGGAAAATTTCCACCTGCACGATCAAATCGTCCAACGCCTGCGCCGCGGTCATTTCCCCGCCCGACGCCGAGCCGCGATCGATTTGCGGATCGCCAAATCCCTCCGCGCGAATATTGATCGTGGCCGCCTTGGCCGCCCGCGACAATATGCTCTTCAAAAACGCCGGATCCGCTTTTCCTTCCAGTTTGGAGATGCGCTCCTGGTTCCGGTAATCGTACGGATCGATGTCCACCAGCCGGTCCAGCGTGTCGCACGCCTCATGCACCAAATCCCGCTGCAGATACAAATCGAACAAGTGCACCAGCGCGTCAAAATACTTGGTCTCGCGGTTCAACTCCTCGTAAAGCGTCGCCGCCATCTGCGCCAATTGCAGGGACTCGGGATAAACGCCCATCAGCCGGTCAAAATGATTCGCAAATTCGTTCTCGCGCCGGATCGCCTTCATCCATACTTTCGTCTTTTCCAAAACTTCAACGGCCTTCAGTTCCTGCCCGGCCTTGAAGTACGCCCCAGCCAGCTCAAAGAGCTTCCCGAATCCTTCCTTCTTTTGCAGGTAGAACGCTTCAAACGCTTCGCGCGCGCGATCGAGCTGCTCGGTCCGCAGCAGCGCTTCGCCGAATAACGCCAGGAAAATTGGATCCTTCGCATTCGCGGCGAAAGGTTCCAGAAGATTCACTGCCTCTGCGGCATCACCGTGCCGCAGCCGCGCTTCCGCGAAAAACATCGCGATCGTGACTTGCCCCGGCGCAAGCTGGTGCGCCTGCGTAAAATATTCCAGCGCCAGTTCCGGCTGATTCATGCCCTGGCTGATTTGTCCTGCGCGCAAATAACTCCGCGCTGCCAGGTCCTTGTTGCCAAGCTTGACCGCCAGCTCCGCTACCGCCAGATGACTCGACGGGCTCTCTGAATCCAGTTGCGCGATTTTTTCGAGACACCCCAGCGCCTCGCGCTCTTTGCCGAGTTGCTTATAACGCTCCGCCGCCGCGCTCAGCTGTTCCACCGCGTCGCCCACGCGATTCGCTTGCTGCAGCATCGCCGCGAACGCCAGATGCCGGGCCGGCGGCTGTGGCACGCCGCGCAAGAATCGCGAATATAGCGCCAGCGCCTTCACCGCGTCGCGCACTTCAACCAGCCGATCCACCTGCAACCCATAAAACGTCTGCGCGCGGGCCGGTTCATTCAGGCGCACGTATAGGTCGCCCAGCGCCTGAATTGCTTCCTGGTTCGTCGGTGACGCGTCGTATACCGCCTGATATTCCGCGGCGGCTTCGCGCAACTTGTTCTTTTCCAGGTTGCGGCGCGCGCGTTCGAGTTGTTTGGCGTTGTCCGAACTCATGGCTCTTCGTGAAATTTCAATCAGAAAACGAAGCGAAGAAAGCTCCGCCTGGGCCTATAGAGGCCTTCGAAACCACTCCCCTCCTCACTATACAATGCGCCCCTCCCCGCCCTCCCAACGAATTACAGCGGAGTTTCACAGATACTTACCAAGGATCGGTGCATGAAAACCTACCGAAGGAACGTAACGAGGAGGAAATAGAAAGCAGATATCAGCAGTAGATAAAACGACTTACGCGGAAGCCGGCCGCTTCTCCGCTTCCGACGGCAGCCTTACCAACTCGTCCCGCATATGCCGGACCGAAAGCCCGCTCTGCAGCATCGCCCCAAATCCCAAAAACACGAACGGCAGCGTCAGCGCCAAAAACGCAAAAATTGAGAATCCCGTCGCGGTGGCCTTCTCGATCGAGAAAACACTCAGCCCCAGCACGCAGAAAAACTGGTACGCCCCCACATTCGCCGGCGCATTCGGCAGAGAAATTCCCAAATTAATCACCAGCAGCACCACCACCGCGCTCAAAAACGAAAGCCCCAGCCCATACGCCCGCATCAAACTCCAAATCGCCAGCACCTGGCAGAACGGCATCAGTATCGACGTCAGCACCGCCGCATAAAAGCTCGGCGACGTTCCCATCGCGTGCAGCCCAATCAGCGCCCGCATCCACCGGCTCGGCAAATGGCTGCCCCGCTTCACCGATTCCGCCTCAAACTTGCTCGGGTCGCCCAGCTTGATCTCCAGGTAAAAAATGATCGCGATCAAAATGGTCAGCAGCACCAGCCCCGCGATTCCCAATCCATCGGCGATCGACTTGAACCGCTTCGGCAATTCCACAAATAGCGACGCCACCGACAGCGACGCCGTGGCTACCACCAAGTCAATTAGTCGCTCGACGCCCATCGACCCCAGCACCTTGCCGATGGTGATTCCTTCCCAGTTGGAGACCAGATAACTCCGCAACACTTCGCCCGGCCGCAACGGAAATGTCAGGTTGGCAAAGAGTCCCGCGAAAATGGCTCGTACCGTGTTGAGGAAATGCACTTTGCGGAAGGGCGTCAGCAGGAATTTCCAGCGCAGGGCCTGCACCACATAGCTAATCACATCAAAGGTCATGCCCAACGCGACCCACTTCCAACTCACATTGCGGAATTCATCGATCGTTTTTCGCAGATGAAAATCGCGAAAAACCCACACGAGGCAAATGACCGACAGTCCGTAGCCTATCAGCGTGAGGAGACGCGACTTGCTCGTTCCGCCGGACTTCACGCTGGCCGCCAGACTGCCCCCTAGATGTTCGCTCTTGGTCCCCAAAACCGCCCTAATCTACGACAATCGCCATTCCAGGGGCAATCCGGCATTTTGTCCCCTTCCCCTCCGCCGATCCCCTAAGCCGCCGGGGCGCCTTCCCTCCTCATTTCGCCCCTAACCCCTCCCCCTTCCGTGTTTTCCACGACCTCCTCACCCCTCATGCCTCTACCCGTGACTCTAGCGGCCCGCTCCTTTATTTTGTCATCCCCAACCGATTGGCGCCTCTTGCCAGAGGTGAGGGATTCGCTTTCGGTTTTCTTAAGAAATTTCTTGCGGAGGAAAACGTGCCCTATGCCTACTGAAGCTCTTCCATTTCGTTCTCATCGAAGCGGGCTGCCCAGATGTGTTCAGTTTCAGAATATTCGACGGTGCCAGGAACACGGAATTCGTCGAACACAAGCATCAATTTAAGACCGGGCCTTAACTTCACTCCCGCCTTCCACAGATCGTTGATGGTGCCGATACAGGTCAGTCGAAATCTTCCTTCTGGGTCCCGATTCTGATAGTCGACAAATATCTCGCTGCAGGTCGCAAACTGATTTACGGGTAATTCGGAACTAACGCCTTCGGCGATGAGTATTCGGGCGTTAAGGTCAAACCGGCTTATATCGCCAAAACCCACGAACAATTTATCTGGGACTTCGCCCTCTACCTTTTCAGCCTCATTCCAATCAAAACGAGCTACCCAATCGTGCTCAGTTTCAGAATATTCGACAGCGCCTCCGACGCGGAATTCATCGGACACCAAAGTCACTAGTAAACCTTGCGCCAACTTCATTTGAACTGATCCTATCGACATGATGGTTCCAACGGTGTTTAGTCGCACTCTTCCCTCAGAGTCTAAGTTCTTGAAATCCACCCATATCTCACTCATGGAAGGTTGTTCCACTCCGATCTAACAATCACTTTGAGCAATCATACGCCGCCTTCCCATCTGGTCACTCCGAACCGCTCGGTGGAGATGGACGCGCGTAGGGGTTACACCCAAACTCGGTGTTGTTGCTACAAGTTATGCTTTGAATTTGAATCTTATTTTGAAGTGACACGTACGGGGGCTTGCGCGCCCCACGGGGCGCTGGTAGATGGACCGGTTGGTTCTTGCTCTTGCAGTTTTTGGAGGCTTTTGAAGGAAACGGGCATTTTAACCCGCCACCCTCTTAATTCTGTCATCTTGAATCCGCCTTTTGCGCACCGATAGAGTGCGCAAAGGCGCGTGAGGGATCTGCTCTTTCTTTGCTTCTTCTTGCTTTTGCTTTTTCCCTAAAAACTAATCTTCAAAATCTGCCCGTTATTCCCCACAAACCATCCAGAATGCGGGTTCGCGAATGCCAAACCCCAATACCCGCTAACGCTGGGCATTTCATACCAGGTGTTGCCTTCGTCCGGGCTCCAGGCCGCATCGCCCGCCGAAAAATCGGGCAGCGTCTCGGTGGTGATCACGACCAGCCGGTCAAATCCCGACGCGAAATCCAAAATCTCGCGCAGGAAATCCAGCTCTTCAAAATCGTTCAGGCGCATCCCGCTGGCGTAAGCCAGGCAGAAAATTGCACCTGGCGTCGGCGGCTTGTTGGTCACGTGCCAGTTCCGTCCACCGTCATGGGAAACCGCGGTGATCGCGGCGGCATCATTCGACAAATCGCCGCCTCCCACGATCCCGTTGAAGGGATCGCGAAACGCGATCGAAAGTCCTCCCGCGCTCGGTGAGCTCGGTAGCGGCGTGTCATATGCATTCCAGGTATTCCCGCCGTCGCGCGTCGCAATCACCCGCGAGATCGAAGAACCGCCGGTGGTGATCCACGCATTCCTCTCGCCTTCGGTGGTGATGCACGTCCCGCTCGATGAAAATGACGCTTCGCCCGGCAGCGCCGGCGGCATATTGCTCGAGATTGACTCCCAATGCCTTCCATCCAGCGTGCGCAGCTCCGGAAAAACTCCATTCACTGAATCGCTGTGCGCTAGCCCGCGCCGCGGTGTCCAGAACGCCATGCAGTCATAGAACGCATTCGTCAGTTGGTTGGTGAACTCAAGCGTCCAGTTGTCCCCACCGTCAATCGTCTTATAGATCTTGAAATCGTTCGTGTTGTTCCCGATCGACATCAGGTACGCGATCTTGTCGCTCACGCCCTGCACGTCGCGGAACTCCTCGCCGGCCGCCGCTGCGTCGGGCACCGTGCCGGACCTCCACGTGTCTCCTCCGTCCATGGTCACCACAAACGTTCCGCCAGTTCCCGAGGCCCATACCACGCGCGAATTCACCGGGCTGACTGCAATCAGCAGTTGGGTCGTGCCGCTGTTCTGCGGCGTCAGCGTGGGCTTATGAAGCCTTACAAAATCTTGCGCAAAGCCTGCGCTCGCGCACGTTGCCATCATCACCAGGGCCAAGGGTAGTTTTTTTAGCATTGGAGATCTCCACGCTGAGAGTCGGGGCGGCGAGGAGTATAGGAACGTCACTTCAAGGGTGTCAAGGTAACAAATGTACCCTGCGGGGGTCAGATCGGAATCTGCGGCAGCTGAAACATCACTTCATCTACCAAGTCATAAATCGAACCATGATAATTCGCCAGTTCACCATCTGGTGTCAGGTCATACGTCTTCACGTATCCCGTCGGCTTCACCTGCACCGTAATCTTCGTTTCAGGCCCATACGAAAACAGGGCAATCGGCATCACCCGCCCGCTATTCTTCGCTTCCTTCTTGATAACCACGAACGAATGCTCTTTCCCGATCGCGCCGCCTGCAACCGGCGGCTTGCACTCATACACAAACGCGCTGCCAGGCTCATTCATCCCATCGGCAATTTCGCAAGCAATCCGCCTTACCTCTTCCCAGGTGTGATGTGCCGCGCCATTCCCGCCCATAAGCCCTTCTCCGTCAAACTCGCATTTCCTATCAGACGTTCCCCCGCGCTCTGCGTTCCTTAATTTATTTTTCCAGCGCCCTTTCGCCAATTTCGTTAAGAAGCCACGTTTCCGCAGGAGAATGTCTTTGGGGAAACACCAAACGCGGGGTTAACTCCGCGCGTATGGATTTGGTCTTACATTCCAGTTCCCATCTCCCGCATCTCCTCTCCAATTCCCGCGTCAAATACTTCCTGTTGCCCGTCCACAAGTCTCCGGACTAGGATGTTGAGCCTCGGCGACGCCGCGACAGTCGCAGCCAAAAAAAGCGGCGAAGGAGTACCCGTGAGTTTCCATTGCGGATTGCGCCGCTTTCTCTTCATAGTCGCAATTCTATTTTCGATTCTAGTCATCACCCCACGCACGGCCTTCGCTCAAGATCAAAGTGAAACTTCTCCTCCTCCCACCACTCCCGGCGAACCCATTCCCGGAACCGGCGGCGTCGCTCCCTTCTCCGGCAGCGTGCCGCAGAAACTCGTGCCCAGCGTTCTGCCGCTCTCTCTCCAGGACGCCATCAACATCGGCCTGAAACAAAATCTCGGCCTGCTCTTTTCCGCCGCATCCGCGCGCTCGGCCCGCGGCCAACGCTGGGAAGCGCTCAGCGCTCTCCTCCCTCACGCCGTCGCCTCACCCTTCGTCGCCATGTCCGAAATCAATCTCGCCGAGCAAGGCATCACCAGCCTTGGCCCTCTAAGGGTCCCCGCTTCCGACGGCCCGTTCTCCTATTTCGACGCTCGCGCCGCCGTTACTCAAACTCTCTTCGACTGGAAATCCATCAACAACGCTCGCGCCGCCTCGCAAAGCGTCAAATCCGCCGAATATACCCAAAAAGACGCGCGCGACCTTGTCGTCCTCGCCGTCGGCTATACCTACTTGCAAGCCGTCGCCGATAGCGCACGCGTCGACACCGCCAAAGCTCAAGTTGACACGGCCCAAGCTCTACACGATCAGGCCAACGATCAACTCAACGCCGGCACTTCTCCTGAAATTGACGAAATTCGCGCCAAAGTGGAATTGCAAAATCGCCAACAGCAGCTCATTCAAGCCCGCAACGACCTGGCCATTCAAAAACTAACTGTCGCTCGCGTGATCGGCCTCGCCCCCGGCCAGGAATTCGAACTCACCGACAAAGGTGTCTACGAGGAATTTCAGGCCATCACCATCGAAGAAGCTCTCAAACGCGCTTACGCTTCGCGATCCGATTACCAGGCTGCTGTAACCGATGTGCGCTCCGCCGAACTTCTCCGCAAAGCCGCCTTCGCCGCCTACTATCCGTCGCTCGGCTTCAGCGCCTCCTACGGCATCGGCGGTTCGCATCCTTCCACCGCCACCCAGGTCAGCGACGTCCGTGGCATTCTCACCATTCCTATTTTTCAAGGTGGCAGCGTTCATGGCGACGTCCTTCAGGCCGACGCCCGCCTCGAAGAGAGCCGCGAACGCCTCGAAAATCTTCGCGCTCAAATCGACTCCGACATTCGCGCTGCTCTCCTCAATCTCCAATCTCTCGCCGATCGCGTGAATGTCGCTCGCAGCAACATCGACCTAGCCGAAAAAACCCTCACCCAATCGCGCGATCGCTTCACCGCCGGCGTCACCGACACGGTTGAAGTCGTCCAATCGCAAGAGCTCGTCGCCAGCGCTCACGAGCAATACATCTCCAGTCTCTACAATTATAATTTCGCGAGAATTTCCTTGGCCCGCGCGCTTGGCGTCGCTGAACAGGGCGTTAAGGAATATTTCAAGGGACAATAAAATGCCCAATAATCCATCCGACTTAGACCCCACTCAGAAGCCTCCCCGCGTCGTCCGCGATTCTTCTCACTCCGTTCACATGCCGTCGGAATCGGCCACCACCACTAGCTCCGGCGTCGATTCCACCACCCGCTCATCCTTCGCCCCGCCGCCTCCGCCCCCAAAGTCGAAACGCCGCCGTTACCTGATCATCTTCGCCGCCATCGTCATCATCGTCGTGGGCAGCATTTTCCTCTGGCGCTATTTCAGCAGCTACGAATCCACCGATGACGCGCAGGCCGACGTTCACATCTACCCCGTCAGCGCGCGCGTTTCCGGTTACGTCATCAAGGTCAACGTCGGCGATAACCAGTGGGTTCACGCAGGCGACGTCCTCGTCGAAATTGATCCTCGTGATTACGAAGTCGCCGTCGCTCAGGCTCAAGCCAATCTCGCCAGCGCCGAAGCCACCGCCGAATCCCTAAACATCACCGTGCCCATTACCACCGTCAACACTTCCAGCCAACTCAAATTCGCTTCGTCAGACGTGGACAACGCCAACGCCGGCGTTATCGCCGCGCAGCGCCAGCTCACCGCCGCCCACGCCCAACTTGAGGCCGCCGAAGCCAACGACGTAAAAGCGCAGGCCGACCTCAAGCGCTACAAAGCCCTCGTCGATAAGCGCGAAGTCTCCCAGCAGATTTACGATCAAGCCCTCGCTGCCGCAAAATCCAGCACCGCCGCCGTCGCCGCCGCGCAGGCCAACGAATCCGCCGCCCAGCAGTTCGTCACCCAGGCCGGCGGCAAACTCGCCCAAGCCAACGCGAACCATGTCTACGCCGAAACCGGCCCGCAGCAAGTCTCTTCCACTCGCGCTCGCGTTCGTGCCGCCATCTCCGACGTCCAGCAGCGCCGCGCTCTTCTCGATCAGGCCCAACTCAATCTCCAATACACAAAAATCCTGGCCCCGGTGGACGGCGAAGTGAACAAAACCGTCGTCGTCGGCCTCAATGTCCTGCCCGGCCAGCAACTCCTAACCGTCGTGCCTCTCGATCAAGTCTGGGTCACCGCAAATTTCAAGGAAACCCAGCTCCGCCACATGAAAGTCGGCCAAAAAGCCGAAATTCACGTCGACTCCAATGGCGCCACTCTCAAGGGTCACGTCGACAGCATTGCCGGCGCTACTGGTCCGCTCTTCAGTTTGCTGCCTCCCGAAAATGCCACCGGCAACTACGTCAAAATTGTTCAGCGCATCCCCGTCAAAATCGTCCTTGAACCCAATGAAACCCAGAGCCACACCCTTCGCCCCGGCATGAATGTCGTCCCGGACATTTACTTGAATAAATAATCCGTCTGCCGCCATGAGCGCCGCCACTCTCACTTTCGATCAGGACGTTTGGGTCCCCAAATACAACCCCTGGCTCGTCGGCGTTGTCGTCGCTCTCGCGGCTTTCATGGAAGTTCTCGATACCTCCATCGCGAACGTCGCCCTTCCCTACATGGCCGGCAGCCTTGGCGCCTCCAATGACCAAAGCACTTGGGTGCTTACCTCCTACCTCGTCTCCAACGCCATCGTTCTTCCCATGGGCGGCTGGCTCGCTGCTGCTCTGGGCCGCAAACGCTTCTTCATGATCTGTCTCTCCATCTTCACCGTGAGTTCCTTCCTCTGCGGCATTGCTCCCAGCCTCGGCATGCTCCTTTTGTTCCGCGTCCTTCAGGGCGCCGGCGGCGGCGGATTGCAGCCCATGGCTCAGGCCATCCTCGCCGACACTTTCCCGCCGCAGCAGCGCGGCCTCGCCTTTGCTCTCTACGGCATCACCGCCATCATGGCTCCCACCATCGGACCCACCCTTGGCGGCTGGATCACCTTCAACTACTCCTGGCGCTGGATCTTCTTCATCAATATTCCTGTCGGCATCATCACCTGGTTGCTCGTTCGCCACTTCGTCGAAGATCCCCCCTACCTGGCACGCCTCAAAGCCGGCCTCGGCCGCCTCGACTATATCGGCATCAGCCTGCTCGCCCTCGGTGTCGGCGCACTGCAAATCCTTCTCGATAAAGGCCAGGAGGACGACTGGTTCGGCTCTCGCTTCATCACCACTCTGGTGATCGTCGCCGCGGTTTGTCTTATCGGCCTGGTCATCTGGGAATTTTTCCAAAAGGCGCCCATCATCGACGTTCGCCTGTTCAAAAATTCCAATTTCGCCAGCGCCAACTTGATGTTTTTCGTATTCGGCATCCTGCTCTTCAGCAGCCTGGTCCTCATGCCCCAGTTCCTGCAGACCCTCCTCGGCTACACCGCTGAGCTCGCCGGCATCGCCCTTTCCGCGGGTGGCCTCCTCTTGCTCTTCGAAATGCCCATCATCGGCCAACTTACCAGGAAGGTTCAGGCCCGCTGGCTTATTGCCTTCGGGTGGTTCGCCCTGTCCGTCGCTATGTATTACTCCACCAAACGCATCGACCTGCTCATCAGCTTTCACGCTGCCGTCTGGTTGCGCGTCGCTCAAGTGGTCGGTCTCGGCTTCCTCTTCGTCCCTATCACTCTTGTGGCCTACATCGGCATTGCCCCCGAGAAAAACAACGCTGTCGCCGGTTTGGTCAATTTCATGCGCAACATCGGCAGCAGCGTCGGCACCTCCATGGTCACCACTCTCGTCGCCCGCCGGTCGCAATTCCACCAGGGCAGGTTGGTTTACCATGCCGCCCTGGGTAATCCTGCGTTCCAGTCCTCTGTCAACGGCCTTACCCAGCACCTGATGCAAACAGGATTAAGCGCCCCCGACGCGCGGGTGGGCGCCATCGCACGCCTTTATCGTGTCGTTCAAGCTGAGGCCGCCACCCTGGCCTACATCGACGTCTTCAAAGTTCTCGCCGTCGGTGCAGCCATCATGTTTTTTCTCACGTTCCTCTTGAAGAAAAACGATCCCGGCGGAGGCCCCGCCGTCCACGAGTGAAGCTTCTTCGAGCCGAACGCTTTGCCTTTGGTCTAGAAGTATCCTCGGGTGCCCCACCCGCCGGTGTTGTCTTGCTCCCCCACTACACCTCGCCCTCCACTTAGGCTTATTATCTAACCAGCAAACGAACCAGTTCGCTGAAGGACCCAGGTGAACCAAACATGATCCAAATCATCACCATCGAACGCGAGTATGGAAGCGGTGGCGGCGACATCGCCGCTCTCCTCGCCAAGCACCTTGGCTGGAAACTCTGGGATCAGGAACTCACCGAAGAAATTGCCCGCCTCGCCAAATGCCCTAAAGCAGTCGTCGCTACTCGCGAAGAACGCACCGACCCGCTCTATTACCGCCTCTTCAAATCATTCCTGCGCGGCAGCTACGAAGGCAGCCTCAACGCCCCTAACCTCAATCTCGTCGATAGCGAATCCATCGCCAAAATCAGCGAACGCGTCGTCCTGCATGCCGCCGAAAGCGGCAATTCCGTCATCGTCGGACGTGGCTCCCAGCACTTCCTCCGCAATCGCACCGATGCCCTCCGCGTCTTCCTCTATGGCTCGCGCGAAAATAAAATGCGCCGCCTCCTCGCCCGCGGCAAAAGTCACGCCGAAGCCGAACAGCTCATCGACAGCGTCGACCGCGATCGCACCGACTACATCGCCAAATATTTCCACGTCGAATGGCCCAATCGCGCCATTTACCAGGCTATGTTCAATACGGACATTGGCGACCAGGCTACGGTGAACGTCATCCTCGATTTCATGGCCTTGCTGGAAAGTCGCGCCGCCGTATCCGCGTAGCCGATTCGCCATACGCGCCGTTAAACGCGATTCTCAGCAGCTTTTCTATTGCTACTCCAGAAAGGAGTGATTCCTATCGACGGTTCGGCCCCGAACCAATCACGTCGCCAATCCGACCGACTCACCTCCCGCTTTATTTGCATAATGCGGCTCCCCGGCCTCCCTGAAATGCAAAAGAGATTCCCGTCAATCTGGATTGGTGTGGGCGCCACCCTGATAATTTGTCTGGCGCTTTGCGTCTCCGCTTGCGGCGATCGCAACCTCAAAAGCGCCACCGACGCGTTCAACGCTCTACGTCCACAATTACCTCGACACGTACCACGCCGACCGACACGAGCGCGTTGCCTTCCTCGGCGGAGGCTGGGTCAAAGAATATTTTGAAGTGGATCCAACTTCAGAAAAAGTCGACGTGCAGAATTCAGACTCGACCACCTATCCCTACATCGGCGAGCTCGATTTCCAGATGATTCGTCACTACACCGCCTTCCATCACCAACGCACCGACGCAATCACCGACAACTCCTTCACCCAATCCGAAATCACGCCCCACCGCCACAATTACGCCTACCAGGACGGCAAGTGGATTCCCCTCGCCGACACCGACCGCGACGACTCCGCCCCATAGTCTAGAAACCCAATAAAATCAGGCTTTCTTCCTCGGCCGCTCTGTCCTTTCCCAACTCCCCTGCGGTCCCAGCTACAACATGGGATAAACTAGAAAACTTCAAATGGATCCCCAATTCATCCGCAATTTCTGCATCATCGCGCACATCGACCACGGTAAATCCACCCTCGCCGACCGCCTCCTCGAACTCACCGGCGCCCTCACCCAGCGCGAAATGCACGAGCAGGTCCTCGACTCCATGGACCTCGAGCGCGAACGCGGCATCACCATCAAAGCCAAATCGATCCGCCTTCACTACACCGCCAAAGACGGCAATCTGTACCAGCTCAATCTCATCGACACGCCCGGTCACGTCGATTTTTCCTACGAAGTTTCCCGGGCCTTGTCCGCTTGCGAAGGCGCGCTCCTCGTCGTCGACGCCTCGCAAGGCGTCGAAGCTCAAACCGTCGCCAACGCTTTCCTCGCCTCCCGCCACAATCTCGCCATCATTCCGGTCATTAATAAAATCGACTTGCCCGCCGCCCGCCCCGATCACGTCAAAGAACAAATCGAAAACGTCCTGGCCATTCCCGCCGAACACGCCCTCGAAATCAGCGCCAAGAGCGGCATCGGCGTCGCCGACGTGCTCGAAGCCGTCGTGCAACACGTCCCGCCTCCCAAAGGCACCGCCGACGCGCCCCTCCAGGCCCTGATCTTCGATTCCTGGTTCGACACCTATCGCGGCGCGGTCGTGCTGGTGCGCGTCATGGCCGGCCGCATCGCCCCGCGCTTGAAAATTCGTCTCTGCTATAGCAACGAAGTCTACGAGGTCGAAACTCTCGGCGTCCTAACGCCCAAGCCCATCGTGATCGAAGAGCTCACCGCCGGCGACGTTGGCTTCATCGTCGCCAATATCAAGCGCGTCGCCGACGCCAGAATGGGCGACACCGTTACCGAAGCCGACCGTCCCGCCCCTGCCCTGCCCGGCTTCGAAGCCATCAAAGCTATGGTCTTCGCCGGCCTGTATCCCGTTTCCGCCAGCGATTACGAACCTCTTCGCGACGCTCTCGGCAAACTCCAGCTCAACGACGCCGCCTTTTTTTACGAGCCCGAAAATTCCGTCGCTCTCGGCTTCGGATTTCGCTGCGGCTTTCTCGGCCTTCTGCACATGGAGATCGTGCAGGAGCGTCTCGAGCGCGAATTCAACATCAACCTGATCACCACCGCGCCCAGCGTCCGCTATCGCATCACCACCATCCTCAAGGAAGTAATCGAAGTCGATAATCCCACCAAATTTCCGCCGCCCACCTCCATCGCCAAAGTCGAAGAGCCAATTTTGACCGCCATGATCATCACCTCCGAAGAATCCGTCGGCGGGATCTTGCAGCTTTGCGAGGAAAAACGCGGCATCCAGAAAAATTTCGAGTACCTCTCGCCCACTCGAGTGATGCTCACCTACGAAATGCCGCTCAATGAAATCGTTTTGGACTTTTACGACCGCCTGAAGAGCGTTTCGCGCGGCTACGCCTCGCTCGATTACCACTTGGCCGGCTATCGCGAATCGGATTTGGTGAAACTCGACGTGCTCATCGGCGGCGAATCCGTCGACGCGCTCACTTTAATTTGCCATCGCGACCAAGCCTACGAACGCGGCCGCGAGCTGGTCTCTCGCCTCCGCAAATTAATTCCCCGCCAGATGTTCGAAGTGCCCATCCAAGCCGCCATTGGCAGCCGCGTCATCGCCCGCGAAACCATCTCCGCCATTCGTAAAAACGTCCTCGCCAAGTGCTACGGTGGCGACATCACCCGCAAACGCAAACTTCTCGAAAAACAAAAAGAAGGCAAACGCCGCATGAAACGCGTCGGCCGCGTCGACATTCCTCAGGAAGCCTTCCTCGCCGTCCTCAAAGTCGCCTCCTCCTCCGACGAATAATTTAGAATTATTCCACGGTAAAGATTAGCAAGTATAATTGGCAATAATTCCGTAACAAGAAGGTGATGCTTTCGCCTCTAAACACTCAGACACGCTGCGCGATCTTGCCGCAAAGATTGCCAGATATTCCACCAGTGATTTGCTTGCGACGATAGCAGCTCTTCATCTTCTTCCCGAGAACGCAAGTCGTTCTGTACGCCTCGAAGCCCTTTCACACTGCGCCGCGTCACTCAAGCTTAACCAAGGGCCAAATATCAGTTCCGGTAAGCTGCGCGAGATTTGCCAACATTCCGCGCTTGAATCGATGGCTCATCTGGAAGATCCTGCCGAAAATCCGTTCGCTGTGGAGTTCACGTTCTTCGGGGGATCGCATCTCGTATTGCCGGGCGTAACCCAAGATGCGGAGTTCATTCTTTCAAATCTCTGTAAGGCAATCTTCCTCAGTGATCGGGAAAAGTTCCCACACGATTTCAGATGTAGGGCCTTCCAGATTGTCTCGGCCGCTTTGCGCCTTTCAAACGCCATCGCGGAGAAGGCCGGAATCCGGCGAGGAATTGCGCCGTCAAGTGACCGCTTCGAACCAATCTTCATCCCGAATGCGGAGACTCTCAGAAGGCTAAAAGCGGCAGTAACCTTTACCTCCGACGAGGTCGCGGGACTCCTCGAATCAGTGGGCTTGCCTATCGATTCACTCGCACCACTGACCTGCGAAGCGGGGATGACAAGCGTGGACCAATTTAGTCCTGACAACGGCCCGTTATTGTGGAACCCGCTGGTGGAATGCTCTGGACAAATTATTTCAGTCATTCCAGCAATGCTAATTTCAGCGGCGCGCCATGCGGTGCTCCGGCTTGCGTACTCAGCAAATCTCCAGGCCGAAATCGTGGAGGCTTATAACAAGGCGACCTGGCACAGTGTCATACGTAGCCTGAGTCTCACCAGCAATCTCCCGATATTGGCGGACGTGCTAGAACCGACCAAACTTCCGAATGCCGTAGACGGCTACTTCACTTTGGACACCGATAAAATGCTTTATTGCCTTCTCGTAACTGACGGTCTGAAGCCTGGGGCGCTGTCCGACCCGTTTGGCACATGGTCGGACAACCGTCTGAATGAATTTGTCAGCGAACGCATTGCGGAAGCTGAGAGGCGCGCCTTCAGCTTTGGCGATGCTCCGAACGAACTCCTCAAACTGGCGATTTTTCAAGGCGTGGGTGGCTCTTGCGCATTCGGCTTCACAGAATCCTCACCGTCTCCATTTCTTGGGATTTCAGCGGCGGCACTCAGGACGATATGTATTGTCGAACGCGGTGACTCACTAGCACTGCTGAACTTTGCCCGAGCACGAGATCGGGCGTCTAAACAATTTCGCCTTACAACAACAAATGCCTTAGATGAATTTTATCTATACCGGAAAAATGAACACAGCTACTACTTTTCGGACGACAAACGGCCGACAACGATTTTGATTATGCCAGGGGATTCATTGCACCTTCAGATGGAGATCGAGCAGAAGAACGACTTCCACGGCGCCAAAATGGCGGACGGCTCGGTCCTTGAAGTGCAAAGTTTTTACGAGACGACGGCCATCCCAATCTATCGCCCAGTTTCTGGTTTCTGGGGACGCGTGCGTTTCCTCGTAGAAGGGCTTCAGCCTAAGGTCTGGGTTGTTGGTCCGGGTCAGACCCTAGCTGCCGAAGACCATAAAATGAATAGGTTATTTGCAGAAACTGTAAGTTTCTGGATCTGGCAGTTTCGAAGCTTACTAATCCCGGCTCTTTCTAAGTTGAACGCTAACCAGCCAATCGAAATCATTCTAGATTTACCCAGTC
Organism: uncultured Acidobacteriota bacterium; assembly: GCA_963757885.1. Classification (GTDB taxonomy): domain Bacteria; phylum Acidobacteriota; class Terriglobia; order Acidiferrales; family UBA7541; genus Palsa-147. The sequence continues at coordinate 170,617 of CAVWSS010000006.1, forward strand.
ACGAGCGGTGGAAATTTCCGGATAACTTCACAACAGAAAGTCGAGCGGATTCGTCAATAGGAACGATTGTTGACAAGTCGCGTCGTTGCATCCAGGTTTCGATAGCCGCCGGCTTTTTCCCAGGGTTTAGCCGACCGGACAATTTCGGCGAACGCGAGTTGATGCGTCACATCCTTAATGCGTTCGATGAGCTGTCGCCTGACCAATCGACGCGGCTTTTGCCAGCCGACATGATTAATAAAGCCATGGAGCAGACGGCCCCCCTGGGTTCAAAGAAAATGCTAGTGCTTTTTGACCCGGGCAGAATGCCTGAGATGGATGACCGCGGATTGCCTCCGTACCGACCGCTCCAAAAGGTCTGGGTAAGTTCGAATCTGGATGAAATAGGGCAGTATCTAGCGCAAGACCTGGGTATCGATGTCGGAGATATTTCGCTCGAAAGAAGGGTAAATGTATTGAACCGGATCGCTAATCACTGCTTTTGCAAGTTGGACGCCATACTAAAGACCATATCCCCACGCGGTTTGCTTGGCTTCGTCGTAGCTAATACAGAGGCCGTCCATCACGAGCAGGCAATGATTCGACTTAACATTGCTCCACGTTTGGAATGCTTTCGAACAATTCCTGAAATGATCAACGAGTTAGTTGAAAAAACACCACAATTGGCGAATGTCGGACTCGCGAGTAGGTTTATCGTGAGATCGTCACCGCGCAGCCGCCGGCCGGACTGAGGCCCATAAGTCTAGACATTTACGATCAAATGCGCGGCTGGGCCTACCATTGTATTAACTACGCCATGCTTAGTGACACCGCGTATTGGAACCTAGGGGAACTCAAACTCCGTTTTCTTCCTTCACAACGTCTCGGCATTGAAGGCACCGCGCGCCAACCGGTCGTTGGTTCTTTCATGCGCGCTGCGGCCCTAAATCAGATCGGTGCGGCTTCCGAATACTTTGACCGCCACTGGAAGCAAGTACGTTCAGAAAATGAGAGAGAACGATTTCGGTCTGAATTGGATGCTGCAACAGAAAATGAATTTGGTCATCCCGCGTCAGAGTTGTTAGACCTAATGGCAGTCGGAATTTCGATAGCTCAGGAAGACCCGAGCGGGCGAGTCAGCGTTCGGACAGAGGATGTGATAGGTAGGGCCGCGAAGGAGCTTAATAGAAGCCGAGACAGTATTCGCCATGCTTTAGACCTCTTGACTCTGGGGCCGAGAGCTTCGTTCTGGACACCGCCGCCCGGATTTACCCGAAGAGACTTATATCCATGGCGATACAACCGGCCACTCTCTTACTTGCGGCGCCCCTTCCTTGCCCATTACGTGGAGAACTCCTTGCAAATCACGTGGGGCTTTCGGCACCTACGCGCAGCGCAGCACTTTCTACTCAGCCAATGTACCTCCGGAAAAATTAACGCGACGACGGCACAATTGCGCTCCTTCGTTAGCGGCCTTCTAGACGAACGTGGTGAGGCATTCAACGACAAAGTGTTTAATTTCTTTAACGAGCGTGGGGATTTGAGCATTAAGTCTCGCGTAAGAAAAATTGGCCGCCTCCACGAGCTTAAAAATAGTCTTGGTGACATCGATGTTCTCGTGGGTGACGCGCGGCGCAGGAGAATCGTCGTAATCGAATGCAAGGATTTGTCCTTGTCCCGGACCCCTTATGAGATGGCACAGGAGTTGGCAGAGCTATTTCAAGGCGTGCGCGGGCGAAAATCCATTGTTGCGAGGCACATCGCCCGAACTTCCTGGATCGCGGCACATCTAAGTGAGGTCGTGTCGTTCCTCGGTCTGCAGAAGTCGAAACGATGGGATGTCATTCCGCTGATCGTAGTGGATCAACCTCTTTTCGCATCATATGTTCGGGAATCGCCGGCGCAGGTTTTGTCTTTAGAAGAAATTCGGCAATCGTGGCCAAAATTGGAACGTATTTAGTCCTAAGTCTATTTCGTTGTCGCTTTCCTCACTCCCGTCACCTTCGCATCCACTTCCCCCCGCGCCAATCTCACCGAAATTCCCTCCCCCGCCGCCACCTGCTGCGCCGACTTCAAAACCCGCCCACTAGCGTCATACGCAATCGCATATCCCCGCTCCAATAATTGAAACGGGCTCCGCTCCTGGAGCCTCACCGACGCCGCCTCCAGCCGTCGCCGTTGCGCAACGAACCAGGCCGCCGCCCGCGCGTCCAGACCGGCGTCAGCCCTTTCCAGCCGAGCCCGCAGTCGCGAAACACGCGTCCGCAAATCGATCGACGCCAATCCCATCTGCGCCGCCGTAAATCGCCGTCGCTTCCGCACCAACGCGTGCTCCAGCCCACCGCGTAATCCCGCCGCCGTCGCATCCACGCGCCGACGCCACTTCTCCGCCCGCGCGTGCAAATTGAACGACGCAATCCTCGCCGCGGGCAACGCCAGCCGCTGCCGAGCGCCTCGAACGCGCGCCCGCAATGCCTGCGCCAGCTCCGCGGACAATTCATCCAACAATTGGCGTCGTCCGCGCACCATCGTCTCTAGTTGACGAAACGCTCCATGCGACTCCAAATCGCGCACCCGCGCCCGCCAACGCAAAATCAAATAACGCGACTGCTGCGCCACGCGCCGGTCCAATTCGCTCACGTGCTTCTCAAATTCCGCGCGCGTCCGCACCACAATCTCCGCCGCGGCCGACGGCGTGGCCGCCCGCACATCCGCCACAAAATCCGCAATCGTGAAATCCGTTTCGTGCCCGATCCCCGTGATCACCGGAATTTCCGACCGCGCAATCGCATAAGCCACAATCTCCTCGTTAAACGCCCACAAATCCTCCAGCGACCCGCCGCCGCGCGCCAGAATCAGCACATCCACGCCGTCGACGCGCCCGAAATAACGCAGCGCCGTCACCACATCCATCGCCGCGCCGTCGCCCTGCACGCGCACCGGATACACCGTCACGTGCAAATTCGGAAAGCGCCGGGTCAGCACCCGCACAATGTCCCGCACCGCCGCGCCCGTTGGCGACGTGATCACTCCAATCCGCCGCGGCAACACGGGCAGCGCCTTCTTTTTCTCAGGAGCGAAAAGGCCCTCCGCCTCCAACCGCTTCTTCAGCTGCTCAAACGCCAGTTGCAGCGCGCCGAGCCCCGCCGGCTCCATCTGTTGCACGTAAATCTGATACTCGCCGCGCTGGTCGTAAATGCTGATCCCGCCGCGCACTGTCACCTGCAGCCCGTCCTCGGGCTTAAATTTCAAAATGCCGCATCTGCTCGCGAAAACACACGCACTTGATCTGCGCCCGCGCATCCTTCAACGTGAAGTAGCAATGCCCCGACTGCGCCGGCCGGCAATTCGAAATTTCCCCCTCCACCCACACGTCGGGAAACTCCCCTTCCATCATCGCTCGCAGCCGCGCGGTGATCTCGCTCACCTGCCACACCTGCCGCTTCGGCGCGATATCCACCCGCTCCGCCTGCACCTCAGGCTCCGGCTTCGTCTCCGACTGCAAATTGAATGAAAACTGGCTCATCGTCTCGCCATCAAATCTAACGCACTTGGTGCGCGCTTACTGCAGGTTCGCATACTCCGCTTTGGCTTCCTTCAACACCGGCACATCCGCATCCCCATCCTTCCACATCGAAAGAAAGTCCTGATACGCCGTCCGCGCCTTCGCGCTATCTCCCAGCATCACCTCCGCCCGCGCCAACCCAAGATGCGCCAACGGGCCCGTCGCGCGATCCCACAAAAGTCCTCGATGGTCGATGATCTTCTGAAATTCCGCTGCCGCTCCCGCTCCGCCACTTTTCCCCTGGATCAAATACGCGAGCCCCCGCACATACGCCGGATACAAAGCCGAATTCACCGCGCTAACGCTCAACATTCCTAGCTCGTATGGCGCCGCCGCCTGAAGAATCCCCACCGCTCGCGTGCCGCTCTTTCGACCCACCTCAATCTCCGCCTGGATCGTCGGCAGCCACACCGACCGCACGATCGTATCTTCAGGAAAGCGCTTGCTCAGGTCACCTGCAAGCGCTTGCGCGTGTGTCGCATCACCCGCCAACGCATAAGCCAATGTTGCCTGCGCTTCCCCATCGCGGCTTCCCGGCGCCAGCGTTACAACATCCCCCGCATCTTTGCGCGCGGCCTCCATCTCTCCAAACAGCGCCTCGGTTATCACTTCGCTCGATAGCCAGAGCGCTCCGGATTCCTTGTACCCGTTTCGCCTCGCGCTCTCCACCGCTTGTCGCGTTAATTCTCTCGCCTTCCCCAGTTTGCCGCTCCAGGCTTCAGTCTCGCCCTCAATCGCTAGTATCACGTCTTCCGCACCCGGCTTCCCAACCGCCCAATCCATCTGCTGCTTCATACCCGTCGTATCGCCGCGGAAAAAAGCCAGACCATACTGGTTCCCGCGTAGCTGAGGACCATCGAGCTTCCGCTTCAGCGCTTCATCAGTAATCGCCTGTGCCTCGTCGAATTGGTTCAGCGCGAGATAAATCTCGCCCAGATTCCCATAGTTGACCAAGTCATCGGGCTCCATGCTGATCGCTTTGCGGGCTTCCGCCGCGGCCTTCTCGTATTGCCCCACAACCATATCAATCGAGCCTAGGCTGGCTAAGGGGGAGTAAGCTCGCGGATAGGCTTGCATCCACAGATCATCTGTCTGACTTGCCTTTTCGAGATCGCCCAAAAAGAGATGGTAGTAAACAGACATGATTTGAAATCTCTCGAGTTCTGTGACCCGGTCGCGCAGATCGAACGCTTTCCTCATGCAATCCGCAGCCAAGCTCGACTGATTCTGATTGGAATAACTGGATCCCATATCCGCATATACCAGCGCGAAGTTAGGATCGAGTTCGATCGCGCGCTTGTAGAACGGAATGCTTTCGGGATCTCCCTTTTCGTGTTCGATTTTCGTCGCTAGCGTAAATGCCTTCAGCGCCTCCAGCGAATTTGTCGTAGCCTGCTCCATCGGAACGTCGTACTTCTGCACCGAGCTCAGCGATTCGCCCAATTGATTCCGTAACTTCGTTGCGGCCTGCCCTACTACCGGCAGCACCTGCTCTTTGCCTTTCGCCGTTTCCTGCTCCCGCGCCAGTACGTCTCCGCTCGCGCAGTTCACCGCCTCCAGGCCGATCACGTACTGATCGCCCAAAGCCGCAATCGAGCCAGCTAAATAAGCTTTGCTGCCTGCCCGCTCGCACACTTCTCGCGTCACGTCCCGCGTCAATCGCTCGTTCGGCGAGCGGGTCATCTGCTGCAACGTCTGCCGGACCTTGTACTCAGAAAGAATATTCAGAAAAGGCGACTGCCCAAGATCCACTGCCAGCGCTTGCTTCAGCGTGTCGTCAAACACTGCATCGCCCGTCGTGTTGGCGAAATCGCCGATTACAATCGTGTCCTTCTCAGTCAAGGCATGCGTGCGCCGCGCAAAATAGAGGCAACCGCCCACCGCCGCCACGACAATCACCGCTGCCGCGCCCGTCAAAACCATCCAGTTCGGCCGCCGCGGTACCTTTGCTATTGACGTCGCCCGTCCCGAATCCTCGCCTCTCTTCAACCTGCTCAGTTCCGACCGCATATCCGCCGCACTTTGAAAGCGCAGCGTCCGGTCCTTCTCCAATGCCCTATTGATGATCTCTTCGAGTTTCGCGGGCACACTCGGATTCAACTTCGTCGCCGGCGCCGTCGTGCCTTGCAGAATCGCCATCGTAATCAGCGCCGTACTGTCGCCCCGAAACGGCAACGTTCCCGTCGCCGTTTCGTACAGCACCGCGCCAAACGAAAATAAATCCGTCCGCGCGTCCAATTCCTTCGCCGCCAACTGCTCCGGCGACATGTACGCGACCGTTCCCATGGTCGTGCCAGGGCTCGTCAGATCTGCCGGACGCGATCCGGAACCCATGGTCATCGTTGCGTCCGAGTCGCTCGGCCCGCCCCGCTCGAGCTTCGCCAACCCAAAGTCCAAAATCTTCGCGTGCCCTCTCGTCGTCACAAAAATATTCGCCGGCTTTATGTCTCGGTGCACAATCCCATTCGCGTGCGCCGCGTCCAACGCATCCGCGATCTCAATCCCCAAATCCAGCAACACTTCCAGCTCCAGCGGACGCCCACCAATCTTGTGCTTCAGTGTCTGCCCATCCAGAAATTCCATCACAATGAAGGCGCGCCCATCCTCCTCGCCAACGTCATATATCGTGCAAATGTTCGGATGATTCAATGCCGACGCCGCTTGCGCCTCGCGCTTAAATCGCGCTAGCGCCTGCTCGTCGTGCGCAACATCTTCCGGTAAGAACTTCAGTGCTACAAATCGGTTCAGCCGGGTGTCCTGGGCCTTGTACACCACGCCCATCCCGCCGCCGCCCAGCTTCTCGACTATCTTGTAATGGGAAATACTTCGACCCTGCAAATCCGCCATATTCCGCGCATCTTATTCGACCTTCTACGACTTGTCATCCTCACTTCCTCAAATGCCCAATCACCCAAAAAAACACCGTCAACGCCACGCTCAACAACAAGCACGTCACCACCGGAAAATAAAAACTCGAATGCTTCCCCTGGTAATAAATATCCCCCGGCAAACGTCCCAGCCGGAACGGCAGCTTCCCTCCAAAAAAGAAAAACGCGCCCACCACACAGATGAGCGCGCCCGACACCAGCAGCATCCTGCCGAATTCACGTCCCAACAACACGTCGCCTCTAATTCAGCCTCTAATTCAACTCACTCCCCGAAAAAAAATACGCAATCTCCGCCGCCGCCGTATCCGCCGCGTCCGACCCGTGCGTACAGTTGTACTGAATGCTCGTCCCCAGCTCCTTGCGAATCGTCCCGGCGGCTGCCTTCCCCGGGTCCGTCGCGCCCATCGTCTCGCGCCACTTCGCAATCGTGCCCTCCGGCGCTTCCAACACCATCACTACGCTCTTCCCCGAGCTCATAAAATCCACCAATTCACCAAAAAACGGACGCGCGCGATGAACGGCGTAAAATCCTTCCGCCTCGATCTTCGACAATTGCACCGACTTGATCGCCAAAATGTGAAATCCCGCCTTATGAATCCGGCTCAAAATATCCGCCGTCAAATTTCGCTTCACCGCATCCGGCTTGATAATCGCTAACGTCTGCTCAACCGCCATTCGGCCCTCTCCCAAGTTATTCTGTGGATTTTCCTGGCCAGCGTCACCCAATCGCCTTCGCCATCGTCTCCCCAATTTCCGCCGGACTCTGCACAGTCTTAATGCCCGCTGCCTGCATCGCCTTGTACTTGTCCGCCGCCGTTCCCTGTCCGCCGCTGATAATCGCGCCTGCGTGACCCATGCGACGTCCCGGCGGCGCAGTCTGCCCCGCGATAAATCCAACCACTGGCTTGCGCACTTCCTTCTTGATGTATTCCGCCGCGATCTCTTCCGCGTTTCCACCAATTTCGCCGATCATCACAATCGCATGCGTATCCTTATCCTCATTAAATAAACGAATCGAATCCAGAAAATTCGTCCCGATAATCGGGTCGCCGCCAATCCCAATGCAGGTCGACTGCCCGATCCCCAGCCGCGTCAACTGATCCACCGCTTCATACGTCAGGGTCCCGCTGCGGCTCACCAACCCCACATTTCCCTCTTTGTGAATCCGCCCGGGCATAATTCCAATTTTGCATTTTCCCGGCGAAATTATTCCCGGACAGTTCGGCCCAATAAGCCGCGTCCCCGAATTTTTCATTACCGCGGCCACTCGCACCATGTCCAGCACCGGAATGCCTTCCGTGATGCAAATCACCAGCGGCAATTTCGCGCTCACCGCTTCCAGAATTGCGTCGGCCGCAAATGGCGGCGGCACAAAAATCACCGATGCATTCGCGTTCGTGTCCCGCGCCGCCTGCGCCACCGTGTCAAACACTGGCACTTCCAGATGCTTCGACCCGCCTTTGCCCGGCGTCACTCCGGCCACCACCGCCGTGCCGTATTCCAGCATCTGCTGAGCGTGAAACGATCCTTCGCGCCCCGTCAATCCCTGCACAATCAGCCGCGTTTCCTTCCCGACAAGCACGCTCATCGCGCACCGCCCGGCCCACCAACACCCGCTAACTTCACGACCTTCTCCGCTCCATCTCTCATTCCGCTAGCCACCGTAAAATTCAGTCCCGAATCGCGCAAAATCTTCTGCCCCGCTTCCACGTTCGTCCCTTCCAGCCTTACTACCACCGGCACCCGAATTCCCAAATCCCGCGCCGCCTTCACCACGCCGCTCGCCAGCACGTCGCAGCGCAGAATCCCGCCAAAAATATTCACGAACACCGCTTTCACATTTGGGTCACTCAGCAAAATTTTAAACGCGTTCTTCACCTGCTCTTCCGAAGCGCCCCCGCCCACATCCAAAAAGTTCGCCGGGCTGCCGCCGCTGTGCTTGATGATGTCCATCGTCGCCATGGCCAACCCCGCGCCATTCACCATGCAGGCCACATTCCCGTCGAGCTGGATGTAATTCAGCTTGAACTTCGACGCCTCCACTTCCAGTGGCGTCTCTTCATCCGTGTCGCGCAGATCGAGAAATTCCGGATGCCGGTACATCGCGCTGTCGTCGAAATTCATTTTCGCATCAAGCGCCACCAGCCGCCCATCGCCCGTCACCACGCACGGATTAATCTCAATCAGCGACGCGTCCGTCTCCACAAACGCCCTATACAGCGCCTTAAAAAACGGCACCGCCGCCTTCAGCATCCCCGCGTCCAACCCCAATCCAAAAACCAGATTCCGAATTTGATAATCCTGCAGCTCCGCCGCCGGATTAATCGTCTCCTTCAAAATTTTCTCGGGATTCGTCTTGGCCACCTCTTCAATTTCCATCCCGCCCGCGCTGCTCGCCATAAAAATCGGCGCGCCTACACCGCGATCTACCAAAATCCCCAAATACAATTCGCGCTTGATATCCAATCCTTCTTCAATCAGCAGCCGCCGCACTACCCGGCCCTCCGGCCCGGTCTGCGGCGTCACCAGCGTCATCCCGATAATTTGCCCGGCCAGCTCCGCGGCGTGCTCCGGCGACTTGGCCAGCTTCACTCCGCCCGCCTTGCCGCGCCCTCCTGCATGAATCTGCGCCTTCACAACCACCACCGGCGTTCCCAGCGATTTCGCCACGCGATCCGCGCTCTCTTTATCAAGCACGCGCTCGCCTCGTGGTGTGGGTACGCCAAACTTTGAAAGGATTGCCTTGGCTTGATATTCGTGAATCTTCATCGCACGTCCGGGAATGTTAGAATTTGTGCTCGCGTCAAAACAAATCAGTTTACTCTGGATGCTGAAGCCCGAGCAAGAACCCTGCGCACTGCGCAAAACACGACCCGAACTAAAATACCTCCCCAACCCAGCTCCCCATGACCACCCCACACCAGCCCGGGACCGAATCACTCACCACTCTCCTCGCGAAAATCGCTCACGCCGAAAATCTCACCCGCATCGAAGCCGAAATTCTGATGAACGAACTCCTTGCCGGCAAAGCTTCCGACGCACAGATCGTCGATTTCCTCACCGGCCTGCGCGAAAAAGGCGAAACCGTCGACGAACTGGTCGGCTTCGCCAAAGCCATGCGCCGCCACGCCGAGCCGGTCTTCGAAGCAGAATGGCCCGCCGATGAAATGCTCGTTGACACTTGCGGCACCGGTGGCGACGCGCGCGGCACCTTCAACATTTCCACCGCCACCGCCTTCATCGTTGCCGGCGCCGGAGTCAAAGTTGCCAAGCACGGCAATCGCGCCTTCAGCTCCCGCTGCGGCTCCGCCGACGTTCTCGAAGCCTTCGGCATCCCCATGGATCTACCTCCAAAAGTAATGGGTCATGCCGTCCGCAAAATTGGCGTGGGATTTTTCTTCGCGCCTACCGTTCATTCCGCTATGCGCCACGTCGCCGCCGCGCGCAAGCAAATCAAATTGCGCACCGTTTTCAATCTCCTCGGCCCCCTCACCAATCCAGCCGGCGCAGCCGCACAAGTCATCGGCGTTTTCGACGTGGCTTACGTCGATCGCGTTGCTCGCGCCCTCGGCGAACTCGGCGCCCGCCGGGCCTTCGTCGTGCACGGCGCCGACGGCCTCGACGAAATTTCCATTTCCGGCGAAACCGCCGTCGCCGAATTGCGCGATCGTCAGGTCTACACCTACACCGTCACTCCTGAAGACTTTGGCCTGCGCCGCGCTCCCATCGAGGCCCTAGCCGGCGGCGATCCATCTGACAACACCAAAATCATCCACAAACTTTTCGGCCGCTCGCTTCTTTTCCGCGAACACGGGCCGCGGCGCGACATTCTTCTCGCCAACGCTTCCGCCGCCCTCGTTGCCGCCGGCCGCGCCGCCAACTTCACCGAAGGCGTCACCCTCGCCGCCAAATCCCTCGACACCGGCGCCGCCCGCGACAAACTCGACGCCCTCGTCTCCTTCGCTTCGTCCGCCAAATCCGCCCAATCTAGCCAACACCAATCAAAATAAGTTTGGTGTCATTCCGAACGCGATCGGCGCTGTTTGCCTTTGTGACGCGCCACGGCGGCGCGCAGGCGAACCGCAAGGTTCACCTCATAAGAATGGTTGCCAGTGGGGTGCACCCAAACTCTACGGAGTTTTTCTATTTGGTGGGCTTTTGTGAGGCGAGGAGGACGATGAGCCGGGCGACTTCGGTGATGTCCATGGCGGAGGAGTCCACATAGACGGCGTCTTCGGCGCGCTTGAGGGGAGAAGTTTTACGTTCGACGTCGCGGCGGTCGCGCTCGCGAACTTCTTCGAGAGTGCCGGCGAGGTCGACCTTGTCGCCGCGCTGCTTGTGCTCGCGCCAGCGGCGTTCGGCGCGGACGTCGGGCGAGGCGGTGAGGTAAATTTTCAGGTCGGCGTCGGGAAAAACGATGGTGCCGACGTCGCGGCCCTCCATAACAACGCCGCCAAGCTGGCCGGCGCGGCGCTGTTCGGCGACGAGAACGCGGCGGACGCCGGGAATTAAGGCGATTTTTGAAGCGGCCTGGGAGACCTCGCGGGCGCGGATTTCAGTTGTGACGTCCGCGCCATCGAGCATGATTTTTTGCTGGCCGTTCTCGTTGCGCAGGTCGATGTGAGTGTCGCCGGCGAGCAGAGTGAGAGTTTCTTCGTTATTTGCTTCCCTCCCTTCCTCGAGGTAGTCGAGCGCGATTCCCTTCCGGTGAGCTTTCAGGGCGAGAGCGCGATACATCGCGCCGGTATCGACGTATACGTAGTCGAGCATTTCGGCGACCAGTCGGGCTACGGTGCTTTTGCCGGAGCCCACGGGACCGTCGATGGCGATGATCAGTTTGCGCATGGTGTGCGGGCGGTCAAATTCGTTTGAAGGCGCGCTCGATATCATGAATGGAATAGCGAAGCACGACTGGGCGGCCGTGCGGGCAGCTCATTGGGTAGCTGGTGCGCGCAAGCTGGGCGAGAAGCCAGTTCATTTTTTCGTGATCCAGCGGGGTATTCACTTTGATCGCCGCGTGGCACGAAGTGGAGGCGGCAATTTTGGCCTGGAGCGAGTCGATGGAGATGGCCTGATTTTCGCGGGCGATGCCGTCGAGGATTTCGATTAGAAGTTTTTCGGCGTCGCAGGCGGCAATGCCAGCGGGCGCCGCTTGAATGGCGATGGTGCGCGGGCCCATCAGGTCGGCTTCGAAACCGTTGGCGATGAGTTCAGCGGAAATTTGCTCGAAGATGACGAGCTGGCGCGGAGTGAGCTCGAGAATGAGCGGGACGAGGAGGCGCTGGCCGCCGACGACGCCTTCGCGGCGGGCCTGGAGGTGCTGCTCGAAAAGGATGCGCTCATGAGCGACGTGCTGGTCGACGATCCAGAGACCTTCGGCGTTCACGGCGACGATGAAGCTGTTATTGACCTGGCCGAGGGGCTTGAGGTCGGCGATGGATTCGGGAGATGGGAGCGCGGCGGGAGCGGGAGCGGCAGCACTGGGCGCAGCAGAGAATTGAGAAGATGACGCGGGAACGCCGTTACTTGCTGCGGGATCGTCGTGTTGGATGCGGCCGGGCATGGGGAAATCGAAGCCCGGGCCACCGAAGGGGATGCGCTGCGGCATGGGGCGGAGAGGATCGGAACTGAGTTCGAACCCGGTGCCTGAATCGAGGGCGCAGGGAGTGACGTAGTTATCAGAACCTGCGTAAGAGCCGCCGTAAGAGGAACCGGCCGCAGCTCCAGCAGCCATGGCCGCTTCGCGCGGCTGCCAGTTCCCTGTTGCGGTGCTGCTGTTGTCGGGCAAATTATCAGAATGGGCGCCGGGAAAAGTTGGGACGGAGCGAGCTTTGCCGAGGGAGTTGCGAATGGCATCACGCGTGAAGTCATGCGTGAACTGCGGGTGGCGAAAGCGAACTTCGATTTTTGAGGGATGAACGTTGACGTCGACTTCCGGATAGGGCAGGTCGAGGAAAAGCAGAACCACGGGAAAAACGCCGGGCGGGATGATGTTGCGGTAGGCCTCGCTGATGGCATGGAGGATGAGGCGGTCGCGAACCAGGCGCTTATTAACGAAGACGTAGATGCCGTTGCGATTCGTGCGCTGGACTTCGGGACGCGATACGAAGCCAGAAACGCGAATGGTGGAGGAATTTTCGCTTTCCTGCATTTCGGGCTCGGCGATAGAGGCGCGCATAGGGCCTTCGGTGAGGGGCATTTCGAGAAGTTCCTGGAGGGACTGGCGGCCGAAGATTTGATAGACGCGGTCGGAAAGTTTTTCGACAGCGGGGACGTTGAGAATTTCCTGGGAAGGCGTTTTCAGGATGAAGTGCTTATCGGAATGGGCGAGGGCGTAGTGCGTGACCAGCGAAGCGATATGGCCTAGCTCGGTGGTTTCGGATTTGAGAAAGCTGCGGCGCGCGGGAACGCAGTAAAAAATGTCGCCGACACTGATGGAGGTACCGTCGGGAATGCCGGTCGGTTTGGCGGAGATGAGTTTGCCGCCGGCAAATTCGACGCGCATGCCCTGTGTGGAGTCGGAAGTTTTGGATTCGAGGATCAGGCGGGAAACGGCGGCGATGGAAGGGAGAGCTTCGCCGCGAAAACCAAGAGTGGCGATGGAGAGCAGGTCGTCGGCGTTGCGAAGCTTGGAAGTGGCGTGGCGCTCGAAGGCGAGGAGCGCGTCGTCATTATTCATGCCGCAGCCATCGTCGACTACGCGGATGAGGCGCTTGCCGCCGGATTCGACTTCGATGCGAATGAATTTGGCGCCGGAGTCGAGGGCGTTTTCGAGGAGTTCTTTGACCACCGAGGCGGGACGCTCAACAACTTCGCCCGCGGCGATTTTATTGGCCACCGCTTCGGGAAGAATTCTTATGCGAGAGATTTGCGCGATGGCTAATTTCCTTTGGGGCGAATGGCGATGTGCAAATCTTCGAGCTGAGTGCCTTCAACTTCGGATGGCGAATCGGCCATTAAATCCTGGGCTTTGGTGGTTTTTGGAAAAGCGATGACTTCGCGCAGGGATTTTTCGCCGGCGAGAAGCATGCAGGTGCGGTCCATGCCGAGGGCGATGCCGCCGTGGGGAGGCGTGCCGTAAGTGAGCGCGTCGAGGAAGAAGCCGAAGCGCTGGCGGGCCTGCTCGTCGGTGAGGCCGAGGGCGCGGAAAACGCGGGACTGCACTTCCTGTTGATGAATACGAATGCTGCCTGAGCCGAGCTCGACACCGTTGACGACCAAGTCGTAGCCTTTTGAGCGGCATTCCCACGGCTCGGTCTCAAGCTTGTCGAGAGTTTCCTCGATGATTCCAGTGAAAGGATGCTGTGCGCTGGTCCAGGTTTTTTCGGTGGCGCTCCATTCGAAGAGCGGAAAGCGAGTGACCCAGAGAAATTCCCAGCGCTTGCGGTCGATGAGGTTAAGTTTGTCGCCAAGGGTAAGGCGGATTTGGCCGCCGACATCGAGAGCGGCGTCATGATGAGGGATTTGTTCTTTGGCGGCGAAGGCGACGATGAGGTCGCCGGGTTTGGCGGCGACAGCGGCCGCGAGTTCTTTTAATTTTTCAGCGCCGAGATTTTTTTCGAGAGGTGAGGCAGCGTCTTCGGCGGTGACTTTAATGGTGTAGAGGCCTTTTGCGCCGGCCGACTTGGCAAATTCGGAGAGCTCGTCGATCTGTTTGCGCGAAAAGGTGGCAGCACCGGGCACGACGAGGGCTTGGACGTTGCCTTCGATATGGAGCGCTTCGCGGGCCGCTTCGAAAAATGGAGTGACGTTGTGCAGTTCCATGCCGAAACGCAGATCGGGCTTATCGGAGCCGAACCGGCGCATAGCTTCGGCGTATTCGAGGTGCTGGAAGGGACCTTTCACGATGACGCCGGCGACGGCGCAGGCGCGCTCCATGACGCGCTCGATGGTATTGAAGATGTCTTCCTGGCGGGGAAAGGACATCTCGAGATCGAGCTGAGTAAATTCGGGCTGGCGGTCGGCGCGAAGGTCTTCGTCGCGGAAGCATTTGACGATCTGGAAGTAGCGATCAAGGCCGGAGATCATCAATATCTGCTTAAAAATTTGGGGTGACTGTGGAAGCGCGTAGAACTGTCCGTGATGGACGCGGCTGGGAACGAGGTAGTCGCGGGCGCCTTCGGGAGTGGAGCGGGTGAGCATGGGCGTTTCAACTTCGATGAAGCCGAGCTCGTCGAGAGTTTGGCGAATTTCGAGAAGGACTTTGTGGCGCAGGGCGAGATTGCGATGGGGCTTGGGGCGGCGCAGGTCGACGTAGCGGTAGCGCAGGCGAGTTTCTTCGCTGGCGTTGATTTCGTCCTCGACAGGAAAGGGCGGCGGCTTGGCGACGTTGAGGAGACGGAGCTCGGTGGCGACGACTTCGACTTCGCCGGTAGGAATTTCGGGATTGGATTTTTGGCGCGCGACCACTTTGCCTGTGACGGCGACAACGTATTCGGAGCGCAGTTCTTCAGCTTTTTTATGCGCGGCGGCGTTTTGTTCTTTATTGAAGACGATTTGGGCGATGCCCTCGCGGTCGCGGAGATCGATGAAGATGAGCTGACCCAAATCGCGGCGTCGATGGACCCAGCCGAGCAGAGTGACTTCGTGGCCGGCGTCGGAGGCGCGGAGTGCACCGCAGTATTTGGTGCGTTTGGTATTACCGAGCTGATCGAGCGATGTCATGAAACGGTGATGTTCCTTTTAACTTTTCTCGGAGCTGAGATACGCGACGAGCGCGCCCTCGGCAATTTGAGCTTGCTCGCCATCGGCCAGGCGCTTGATGGTGAGCTTTCCCGAGGCTACTTCATTTTCGCCGATGATCAGAGCGTAGCGAGCGCCAAGTTTGTCGGCGAGGCCGAGCGACTTTTTGAATTTCAATTCCTCGGGAGGCAGTTCGACGGCAATTCCCTCCTGGCGCAGGCGGCGAGTGACGCGAACCGCGGGTTCGTAGGCCGCAGCGCCCATCCAGGCGACGAAAACTTCGACGGCGCGAACGGTCGCGTTGGGATTGGCCTCCTGCAGCGAAAGAATGACGCGATCGGTGCCGATGGCAAAGCCAGTGCCCTTGGTTGGCGGGCCGCCCAGCAATTCTACCAAGCCATCGTACCGGCCGCCGCCGCAAACGGCATTTTGGGAGCCGAGGCCGGGAGCGATGATTTCGAAAGTGGTGCGCATGTAGTAGTCGAGGCCGCGGACCAGGCGCCAATTAATTTCGTAGGAAACGCCGCGGAGGGCAAGCTCGTCGCGAAGTTTTTTGAAGTGGTCGCGGCAGGCGTCGCAGAGATGGTCGGCGATGTGAGGCAGCTCTTCGATGATGGGCTGCTCTTCGGGAATTTTGGAGTCGAGGACCCGCAAAGGATTGGTTTCGATGCGGCGCTGTGAATCGGGGCCGAGCTGGTCGTGCACTTTGCGTAATTCGGCGCGAAGGGTTTCGACGTATTGGGGGCGACAATTTTTGTCGCCGATGGAATTAACGAAGAGCTGTGCGCCCGTGAGGCCGGCGGCGTTGAAGAAGGTCATCAACATTTCAATTAGCTCGGCGTCGATGGCCGGCGCGTCGGACTGGCCGAGGACCTCGGCGCCGATTTGGTAGAACTGGCGGAAGCGGCCTTTTTGGGGGCGTTCGCGGCGAAACATGGGACCCATGTAGTAGAGCTTCACGTTGCCGGGAAGTGCGTGCATGCCGTGTTCGATGTAAGCGCGGCAGGCTGAGGCGGTGGCTTCGGGGCGGAGGGTCAGTTTGTCACTGTGGGAGGCGTGTTGGAGCTTCTCGCGCATGGCTTGCTGCTCGGCTTCGGTGGCGTCGGGGCCGCAGCCTTTGATGAGCAGGTCGAAATTCGGCGAGGGGTCAAGGAAGGTAAACATTTCCTTGGAGACCACGTCGGTTTCTTCGCCGATCGAGCGGGCGAAGAGTTCGGTGTGCTCGAAGATGGGCAGGCGGATTTCGCCGAAGCCGTAGCGGGCAAAGACGTCGCGGGCGGCTTGCTCGACGCGATTCCAGATGGCGGAGTCGGGCGGGGTGATGTCGCGAACGCCTTTTACGGCGCGGAATTTGTGGACCAGTGTCATATGCGGGGGCTCACTTTTCGGAGCGAGCCTCCTCTTCGCGGTAGGTGTTTTTGTAGGTCACGTAATTTTGGGCGTAGCGGTCGATGGATTCCTGGTCGGCTTGAGTCAGGGCGCGACGGACTTTGGCCGGGTGTCCCATGACGAGGCTGCCCGGCGGGACGATGGTGCGCTCGGGAATGAGCGAGCCGGCGGCGACGATGCTGCCGGCGCCGATTTGCGCGCCGTTGAGAATGACCGAGCCCATGCCGATGAGGCAGCGGTCCTCGATGGTGCAGCCGTGGAGGGTGACGGCGTGGCCGACGGTCACGTTATCGCCAAGGATGAGCGGGTTGGTGTCACGCATGACGTGGAGGACGCTGCCGTCCTGGACGTTGGAGCGGGAGCCGATGCGGATGTAATGGACGTCGCCGCGAATGACCGCGCAGGGCCAGACGCTGGAGTCGGCGCCGATGGTGACGTCGCCGATGATGACCGCGGCTTGGTCGATGTAGGCGGTGGGGTCGATCTGGGGCGAGCGGCCGCGATAGGGGCGAATCAAAATTGCTCCAAGGTGGAGAAAAGGAAACAGCAAAATAACATAGGGAAGGAGGAACACCAAAGTGTTGCCAACTCCGGATCGAGACCTCGCTACTAGCGGAGGACTTGGTATTCGGTGGAGACGAGGCCGGAGGGGTAAGACTTGGTGGAAATGTGGCGGAGGTGGATGTCGTGAGGGAGGGTGCCGAAGAGCGGGATGCCCTGGCCGATGAGGACGGGGACGCGAGTGATGATGAGGCGCTTGATGAGGCCGACGCGGAGGAAACGGCGAATGGTGACGCCACCGTCGACGTAGATGTGGCGGGTGCCGGTGGCGGCGAGCTTTTTTGTGATTTCGGCGGGCTCGCCGTCGAGTTGTTGGAGGCGTCCGTGGGGGCCGGGACGCGCGGCGGCGAGGTCGAGGGGCTTACTGCTGAGGACGACGACGCGCTTATCTTCGTAAGGCCATTCCGGAAAAGCGAGGACGGTTTCGTAGGTGCCGCGGCCGATGACGAGGGTGTCGATGCCAGCCATGAATTCGGTGTAGCCGTGGGGTTCGCCGCCGCCGGTAGGGAGGAAGTCGAGTGATCCGTTGAGGCGGGCGATGAATCCGTCGACGGAGAGGCCGATGAAGACAGAAAGCGTGGGGGAGGATGTAGCTGAATGATTCATGATGGGTCCTTGCGGTTAATAGTAAATGGCCGTTCATTAACAGTCAAGTTGAAAGTAAATGGCCATTCATTTATTGTGGGTGAGGAGGCTCGCGAATCATGTCGCCACGGCCACGGGAAACCTCGGACGCTGAGCTACTCGCCGCAGCATCGCGGGTGATGGAGCGGCGAAGCCCGGTGGAGTTAACGCTGGCCGATGTAGCCACGGAAGCTGGGGTGTCGCCAGCGACACTGATCCAGCGGTTTGGAACTAAACGGGAGCTCCTGCTGGCGAATTGCAAGGCGTGGACGGCCGGCATTGCGAGGCAGTTTGCCGCGGCGAGGGCAAAACACGGGTCAGCGCGCAGGACGCTGGTTGAATATTTGGTGAACTCGAGCGGCTTTGCGGCGACGCCTGAAGCGGTGGCGAATTTTCTAGCCCACCTGCAGATCGACTTAACGGACCCTGATTTTTATGTGATTTTGCGGACGCAGTCGGAAACCGCGTATCGCAACACAAAAAAGTTACTGGATGAAGCGGTCAGCCAGAGCGAATTGAAACCGTGCGATACCGGGGCTCTGGCGCGGCTGATTCAGCAGATTAGTTATGGTGCCTTGCTGGATTGGGCGGTGCAGCGCAGGGGCTCGCTGGCAGCGTGGATTCGAAGATCTGTACGAGAGCTACTGCGGCCGTATGAGACTTCCCGGAAGAAGAAGGCTGGGCGGAGTTAAACAATTTACAGAATTCAGAGAATTTGGACGACCGGGCCGGCGGAGGACTTGCTGATTTGTTCGGCTCGAGCGGCGACATTGCGGGCCATCGCGTACATGCTGGCGGCGCCAGGAGCATCTTCGCCAAGCGAGGCGACGGGCTTCCCGGAATCACCGCCGATGCGGATTTGCGGGTCGATTTCAATTTCGCCGAGGAGGGGGACGTTGAAGGTTTGGGCGAGGCGCGCGCCTTCGCCGTGGCCGAAGACGTCAATGCGCTCTTTGCAATGCGGGCAGGCGAAGTAGCTCATGTTTTCGACGATGCCGAGGATTTCGACGTTGACCTGGCGGAACATTTCGATGGCCTTGCGGACGTCGGCGAGGGCCACGATGGAAGGCGTAGTGACCAGGACTGCGCCGTGGACGGAAGTGGTTTGGATCAGGGAAAGCTGGACGTCGCCGGTGCCCGGCGGGAGGTCGACGATGAGGTAGTCGAGGTTCCCCCAGAGGACGCTGCGGAGGAATTGCTGCATGACGCTGTGGAGCATCGGGCCGCGCCAGATGAGGGGCTTGTCGCCCGGATTGAGGAGGCCCATGGAGATCATTTTTACGCCGTAGGCTTCGACGGGAATGATGGTGCGGTTTTCGAGGGCCTGGGGCTGCTCGGTGGAACCGAGCATGAGCGGGACGTTGGGGCCGTAGACGTCGGCGTCGAGGAGACCGACGGTTGAGCCGAGGCGTTGAAGAGCGATGGCGAGATTGACGGCGACGGTGGTTTTGCCTACTCCGCCCTTGCCGCTAGCGACTGCGATGAGATTTTTGACACCGGGGATGGAGGATTTGTCGGGCATTTTGGTCGGGTACGATGATAGTAGGGCGGCGGCGCGGCGGCAAGGAAGGGATGCGTTTTTGCGGGAGGCGGGAAACACGTTAGAATGAGTAGTTAGAAAGTTAATTGGCAATGGGGCTGGCTCAGAGGATGCGTTGGAGCCAGCGGAAGCATCTATTTCTGAAGGCATTCTAAAGGCATAAAAACGGATGGAAGTTGACAAGGTAATTGACAAGGTTGTTGCGCGCTTTATCGGCACGAAGCACGAGCGCGACATCAAGAAAATCTCGCCGGTGGTGGTGCAGATCAACGCGCTTGAGCCGGAGATGAAGGCGCTGAGCGACGCGGAGATGCGCGCGCGGACGACGCAATTGCGCGCGGAAGTGTTGAAGCGGCTGGGCGACGCGAATCCGGCAGACACCGATTACAAGGAAAAACTGCAAGAGGCGCTGGAGCAGGTGTTGGTGCCTGCGTTTGCCTTGGTGCGCGAAGCCGGACGGCGCACGCTGAACATGCGGCATTTCGATGTGCAGCTGATCGGCGGAATCGTGCTGCATCAGGGCAAGATCGCGGAAATGAAGACTGGTGAAGGTAAGACGCTGGTCGCGACGTTGCCGGCATATCTGAACGCGCTGGCCGGGCGTGGCGTGCATATCGTTACGGTGAACGACTACCTGGCACGTCGCGACGCGGAATGGATGAGCCCGATTTACAAGCTGCTGGGGTTGACCGTGGGCGTGATCGTTCACGACCTGGACGACGTGCAGAGGCGCGCGGCGTACGCGGCGGATATTACGTTTGGCACGAATAACGAGCTGGGATTCGATTATCTGCGCGACAACATGAAGTACGACCTGGCGGATTGCGTGCAGCGCGGGCACCAGTTCTGCATCGTGGACGAAGTCGACTCGATTTTGATCGACGAGGCGCGAACGCCGCTGATCATTTCGGGGCCGGCGGAAGAGTCGACGGACAAGTACTACCGGATCGACAAAATTATTCCCAAATTGATCCAAGAGATCGATTACACGCTGGATGAGAAGCAGCGAACGGCGACGCTGACGGAAGAAGGCGTATCGAAGACGGAAAAACTGCTGGGCCTGGGGAATTTGTACGACCCGGAAAATATGGAGATCATTCACCACGTTTATCAGGGGCTGCGGGCGCACACGCTTTATGAGAAGGACGTGGATTACGTGGTGAAAGACGGCGAAGTGGTGATCGTCGACGAGTTTACCGGGCGGCAAATGCCCGGGCGGCGCTGGTCGGACGGCTTGCATCAGGCAGTGGAAGCTAAAGAAGGCGTGAAGATCGAGCGAGAGAACCAGACCCTGGCGACGATTACTTTCCAGAATTATTTCCGCATGTACAAAAAGCTATCGGGCATGACCGGAACGGCGGACACGGAAGCGGCGGAATTTGACAAGATTTACAAGCTCGAGGTGGTAGCGATACCCACGAACAAAACACTGATTCGGCTTGAAAATCCGGACGTGGTGTACCGGACAGAGGTGGAAAAATTTGAAGCGGCGGTGAACGGGATTAATCAGGAGGACGGAACCAAAGCGGGCGGGATCCGGCAATACTTTGAGCGGGGCCAGCCAGTGCTGGTAGGCAGCATTTCCATTGAAAAATCGGAGAAAATTGCCGATTTGCTGAAGAGAGCAGGGATTCCGCACCAAGTGCTGAACGCCAAGCAGCATGAGCGCGAAGCGAAAGTTATTTCGCAGGCGGGACGCAAGGGCGCGGTGACGGTTTCGACCAACATGGCCGGCCGCGGGACGGACATTCTGCTCGGTGGAAATCCCGAGGCGATGACCCGCGAGTATTTCTTGAAGAACAAAATTGCGATTCCCTACGCGCCAGCCGGCGCGGTGCTGGGGGCGACGGACGGAGCGGATGGCGCGAACGGCGCAAGTGTCCCCGCGACGGAAACGCCGGGAGAAGCTGACGCGGGAAATGGCGCGGGAGCGGGCGGGGTAGCTACAGCGACGGCGCAAGTGAAAGCTCCAGCGATAACGTCGATGGTGCTGTTCCAGCAGGAAGGACGCATTTTCCAGGTGCCTTCGGACCAGTGGAAGCCGGTGTTCGACAATTTTGCGGAGCAATGCCGCACCGAGCATGACGAAGTGATCGCCATGGGCGGATTGCACATTTTGGGTACGGAGCGGCATGAAGCGCGGCGCATCGACAATCAGTTGCGCGGGCGTGCAGGACGCCAAGGCGATCCGGGATCGTCGCGATTCTTCCTCTCACTGGAAGACGATCTGCTGCGGATTTTCGGCGGCGAGCGCGTGAAAGCGTTGATGTACCACCTGGGCATGAAGGAAGGCGTGCCGATTGAGTCGAGGCTGATCAGCAAGCGGATCGAGAACGCACAAAAAGCGGTGGAGGCGCAAAACTTCGAAGCGCGCAAGCATTTGCTCGAGTACGACGACGTGATGAATAAGCAGCGCGAGACGGTTTATTCGCTGCGACGCGGCGTGCTGGAAGGAATGGACCAGAAGGAGTACGTGCTGGAGCGGGCGGATAGCATCGGGCTCGATCTAGTGGAGAAGTATTGCCCGCGCGATCAGCATCCGGGTCAGTGGAACGTGACACAATTTGCGAATGAGATGCTGAATCAATTTGGAATCGACACGAAGGCGGTGGGAGTCGACACGAGCGCCCTGAATCACGATCAGCTTGCGGACATGGTGGAGCAGAAAGTTCGCGAGCGGTATGAAGAGAAGGAAAAGCTTTTTGGTCCGCAGGTGATGCGCTGGCTGGAGCGACGGATTTTGCTGGATATCGTGGACACGCAGTGGAAGGACCACTTGCTCACGCTGGACCATTTGAAGGAAGGCATCGGGCTGCGCGGATACGGGCAGAAGGATCCGCTGGTGGAGTTCAAGCGCGAAGCGTTCGACCTGTTTGAAGACATGATGGGGCGCGTGGATACCGAATCGGTGCGATTTTTGTTTTTGGTGCGGCCAGCGGAGCCGTCGCAGGGCGCGGTGAGTTCGACGGGCGGGCCAGTCGGACGCGGACCGGGGGCAAGCTCGAGCACTGGGCGGCCCGCTGGTGGGGGCCAAGCGGGAGCGGGCCCGCAGAGCGCGCCGCCGCAGTCGGCAATTGCGCAGCAGATTGCGCGACGGCAGCAGCGGCGTCAGCAGGACTTGCAGTATCAGGCTGGACCGGCGCAGGCGGAGCCTCCCAAACCGGTGCGTGCCGGTGCTAAGATCGGGCGCAACGATCCATGTCCTTGCGGATCAGGGAAAAAATACAAAAAGTGCCACGGGGCCAATGCCTGAGATCAACGATCCTCATCACATCAAGAGCTGCGAATTCGACCCCAAAGAACTTTCCATCAAGCTGCAATTTAGCGGGCGCGCGGACATCGACAGCATCAACCCCGTGGCTGAGTGGGTGATGGAGTTTGTGAAGAATACGAGTTGCGCGCCAGGGAAGGAATTTGAAGTGGAACTGGCGTTGCGCGAGGCGCTGGCCAACGCGATCATTCACGGCTGCAAGGGCGATAAGGAAAAGAATATTCAGCTTTGCGTGGCGTGCGATCCGCAAGGCGGTTTGTTGATTGTGGTGCGCGACGAGGGACCGGGATTCGATCCGAACAAGGTGCACAGCCCGTTGCATGGGGAGAACATTTTTTCGGATCATGGGCGCGGGATTTATTTGATTAATCAGTTGATGGATGAAGTGACCTTTGACAAGGGCGGGACGGAAATTAGGATGAGGAAGAAGTAAGGGCCCTTCGGCAGTTACCCCTCGGCAAGAATTTCGAGAGCAAAGACAGCGTCGCCTCGAGAATGGGTGATCGCGCCACACACACGCAAACCCGGCGTATGGGGCACCCTCAGACACTTCTAAAGCAACGCTAACTGCGAAGCCCAAAAGCAGAAGTCTTGCGGCTTGGTGAAAAGTCCATGTACCGTGAGAGTTACCAACCGAGATGACGCGAGTACGTGGAATGATGTGGGGAATATTGGCGCTGCTGATGGTGTTTTCAGGACTGTGCACGATTTTTGTGTTGGTGGTGACGGTGGCGCAAGCTTGGCAGGAGCACGCTCAGGCAAGTTGGCCGGAGGTGACGGCGCAAGTTGAGGAATGAGCTAGTTCAAAGCAGTACCGCGCGGAACAGAGAGTACATCCGTTGCCGTTAACCTACGAGATAGGTAATGAGCACAATTCGGCCACGGTCTATTCGATGAATGCCCCGACGCCCGAAACCTGGCAATACCCTCGCAACCAGATTGGACCGTTCGAAGATTGGGTGAATGAGCACGCTGAGGGAACGCCAATCGTGGTGCGCTACGATCCAGCAAACCACAAGAAAATAGTGATAGCGGCGACTCCCATGCCGCACGGATGGCCGCGAACGCCGCAAAATATCAAGTTATTGGAAGTCGTGGGGGGAAGTTTTTTTGCTCTGGTGACGATTTCGCTACTCACACGGCCGAGGTCTTTTCAACTGGACACAGATCCTTCAACGGCCCTGGGTTAAATAGGTTGTCGCGATTGCCTCGAGAATTGATGATCGTGCCGCCCTCACGTTGGACCCTGCGTGTTGGGCACCCGCATAAACTTCTGAAGCAACGTCCAACTGCCAGTTAACTTTCAGATGACAATCCGTTAACCGTTCCGTCAACAGAAGCCGCAGCGCACCTGCGCGCGGGGCGAAACTCCAAGATAATTGTTGGTACCGGGGTTCACCTCAGACAGAGCATTTCGACTTGCAGGTTCGAGTCTCAGGAATAGGCATGAAAGCGCAAGAATCGGCTGCGGATAAGTTCGCGGCAGCACAACCAAAAATTCCAGGCGTTCCGGACGCAGCGGCAAAAGCCGCGGTGCAGGGGCACAAGTTTTCGTCGCCAGCCTGGTTATTCAGCGCGATTTGCGGTGTGCTCGCGATTGGAGTGATTGGCGCATTTTTGATGATGGCCAAGAAGAGCCACACGGCAGCGGTCGCCGCGGAGACCATGCCGCACGCGGCGCCAATCTTGCCGACCCCGAGCGTGCCGATTCCCACGGGACCGGGCGAAATTGCCACGACTTCCGAGCTAGCGCGGACGTGGTCGGCGAAGCGGTTCAACTACATCAATCCGCTGACCAAGGTGGAGATTCCGGCAATGGTGGTGCGTATGCCGGGCGGGTCGTATTGGGGATTTTCGCTGCGCGAGCCTTATGGCGGCTGCACTTTGGAGTTTGTGACAGATCTGAAGAAGCTGGAACAGGATTATTTCATTCACGCGACGCATCCGATGGTCGTGGATCCTTGCGACCGGAGCGTTTTTGATTTGGCGAGTTATAACCAGGGCGATACAGGCCTGGTGCGCGGCGCGGTAGTGCATGGGTCGGCGATACGTCCGCCTTTTGCGATTCAGATTAAGGTGAAGGGGCAAAGCCTTGAAGCGGTGAAGATGGAGTAAGGGCGAGAATTATCCTTTTGCGGCTTTGCGTTCACTTTCCTTCAGCATTCGATCCGCTTCGGACTTCCATCGCTTCGGTACGCCAAAGTGAATTGCCTCGGTTAGCCTTTCTCTCGCTTGTGGCCAGTTTCCCTGCACGTATTCCATAGCACCCAAGTAGTAGCCAACGTAGCCTTCCCAGCCCCGCGGAATAATGGCATTCTCAAGAAATGGCCTAGCTTCGGACCAGCGCCCTAGGTTCGCCAAGGTTATTCCGTGAAGAATAGGAACCTGCTCGCCGATTCCCTCGAAAGAAGGCGACGAAATCTGCTCGGAATACCGCGATTCTAGGTCGCGTAGTATGCGCTCGGCGTCCGCCGTATGATCTTCATCGATTAAAACTCGCACCTCGGCGAACAAAACCATCGCCGCTACGGACGCCTCCACCGATTCGCTCGAATCGGCGGGCCAACGTCCGATCGACCTGAAAAGGGCCTTCATTTCATCGAAACGACTTCTGGCCGTGGACAGATTGTTAAGTTCCAATTCCCAGATGATTTCCCAAAACATCATTCCGACCTTGTCGACCAGGTCTGGCACATCGTTGATGACTTGACGAATCAGGCGGAAGGCCTGGGCGTTGTGATGTCTTTTCCAAGCTTGGAAGGCTGCTTCGAATTGGCGCACTTGAACGTCGGTCATCATGGGAAGAGATTTTCTGGCAATTTACCAGCCTTGAAAATAGCAAATCCGGTGCGGAGAAAAGTTGGTTCTTCGTTTGGAGGAAAGCGCCACCAAGAAAAATGTCCCGGGCGGAGGAGGCTCGGCCCGGGACATGCGCTCACGCGGAAAGCGTGAACACCGCGGTTATAAATCAGCTACTGAGAATTAGCGTTCAGCACTTCGACGGAGCGGGCCACGAAGACAGGCTGGCTGGTCGCGGTGTCGAAGAGAATGAAGCCAACGACCCGAATGGTGAGGCCGCTCTGCCCTTGCAGCGCGCTGAGGCCGCTCAGGTCGATGAAGTTGGTAAAGTTGGTGGTCATCACGGTAAGCGGCTGAGGCAGAAGAACGCCGTCCGTCCAGTTGTCGTTGATCTGGAAAGTGCCGTTATTGCCGTGATTGATGACCACGTTGCCGGTGAGCGTGCCCACCTGGCCCTGGCGGCGCAGGACCACGCGCTTAACGGTAAGCGTGGATGTGCCGTTGGAGGTGGTGAGGTCGCCGCCGACGCCGACGCGCTGCCCGGCTGCCAGCGCGGAATTATTGAAGATGAGCTGGGTGATGGGCAGATCGATGTGGCCGACGCGGTAGGTTTCCGAGCCGTTCAGAGTGAGCGAAGTGATGTCGCCGGGCGCGATGCCGTTGATCGAAGGCAGCTCATCCCGGACGTAAAGATCCGCGGTGGTGGCTGCGGCGGGCGCCGGAGGATTCACGTAGGTGAGCAAGCCGCCGAGGTAAAACTTGCTATTGGAAAGCACCTGCAGCTCGGAGGCATCGATGTCCTTGGTGACCGGGTCGAGCTGTCCGCTCACAAGCACGATGGTGTCGGTAGTGTAGGAGCTGATGGGCTCGCTGGGATCGTCCATGATGGTGTTGCTATCGGACTGGACGGTCCACTGGCGGCCATGAGGCCCCTGCGCAGTGAAGGTGGTGGCGTTCGACACGCCAACCACGCCGACCGCGAAATCGTCGACGGAGACCTGCGCGTTATCGGCGTTGAGCAGGTTCATGTGGAAGGTTGGAGTAATGTCGCCGGTGACCTGGCCATTGCTATCGACCGCGAGGGACTTGCGCAGATCGAATTCCATGCGCAGACCGACGAGATCGCCGCTATTGAGTGTGAACGGCTTCGGGAAGGTGGCCATGGCGGTCATTGAAGAAAGATTGCCGGTGATGGTGGTGACCGTGGGCGGCGTGACACTGGTGTCGAGATAGCCGATCTGCGCGGCGGAAATGGTGACCGTGGCGGAGCCGTATGTGCCGGTGGGCACGGACATCAGATCGAGTAATTGATGCAGGCCACTGAGTTTCGCGAAGTCGATATCCTGCGAGCCGTTGAAGACGGACACGTCGGTGGAACCATTATTTACAGTGACCCCGGTAACGGTGAGAGTGCAGGAAACTACGCTAGGCAAAGGCGCATCTGTACCAACGGTGAAGATAGAGCCTGAAGTGCTGGCGGGCTGTGTGGAATTATTGCCGGACGACATGCTGCCGCCGCAACTAATTAAAGCCAGAAGAGGTATAAGGACGAGCAAACTCTGGACACTTTTCCAGTAACGCATGAGTTCTCCTTAGGAGAAGATAGTCAACGCCGAGGGGGGCCTTCTAGGTAGCCGCTTTTCCCTCTGCTATTCGAACACTGGGGTGCGCGAGAAGTTGCGAAGAAAGTCAACATTAGCGCGCAGGATTCATCGGGGAAAACCATTAGTACGAAGTGACAGCTGGCTTCGGGTTAGGGGTTGTTTTGCGGGGTTTTTTGACGTTTTGGTGACCCGGGGTAAGGCGGCGTTTCAGCGGGGTTGAGCATCCTAGTTGGCGAGTCGAGTTTGAAGTTAAGCTGAGGGGTTCGGGAGTGGGGCAGCCAGTGGGAAATTCCAAAGAACAAATTGAGAGCCAGACCGAGGCGGAAATTCACAAGAGTGGAAACCGTATGAGGCGCTTTTTACTGCCGATTGGTGCGATTGCGTGCGTAGGCGTCGCGGCTGCGGTGGCGTTTGCGGGTGAAGATACGGCGGTTCGGGTGAATCGGACCCTGACGCTGGATGCCGCGCAATCGGCGGCGAGGCAAGCGGGTGCGCCACAGAATTCGAATGCTGCTCCAGGCGGCGCCTGCTTCAACAGCGTCGACGCCGGACATGAGCAACATTACGGTGACGACTGGCACGGTACTGACGGTGCGAATGATCGATTCGATCGATTCCAAAGTGAATCGTGCAGGCGATGTGTTTCACGCGTCGCTGGACGAGCCACTGCTGATCAACAATTCGACGGTGGTGCCACGCGGGACGGATGTTTATGTGCGGCTCGTGCAGTCAACGACAGAGGGACAGCCGAACGCGAAAAATGCGATGCACCTGCAATTGGTGAAAATGGATTTCGAGGGGCGTTCGTACGCGTTGGTGAGCAGTACCTACAGCGCCGCTGGCAAAATGAAGCCGGGGCACCCGGGCCGCAACATTGGCGGCGGAGCAATTTTGGGAACCATTCTTGGCGCGGCCGTGGGCGGCGGACGCGGAGCGGCTGTGGGCGCGGTGGTTGGCGCGGCGGGCGGCGGTGTTTATGCCGATACGCACAAGACGCAGCAGGTGAAGGTGCCCGCAGAGACGAAGCTCGACTTTACTTTGGAGCAGCCGGTGACGATTTCGGTGATGGGCCG
The DNA here is from genome assembly GCA_963757885.1 of uncultured Acidobacteriota bacterium. Taxonomy (GTDB): domain Bacteria; phylum Acidobacteriota; class Terriglobia; order Acidiferrales; family UBA7541; genus Palsa-147. The sequence continues at coordinate 198,592 of CAVWSS010000006.1, forward strand.
GCCAAATTTGGGGAACGCGCCCGCGGCTAATGCACCGGCGGCAAATCCACCAGTAAACACGTCACCCGCGAACCCGCCGGCGAATACAGCGCCAGCTAATCCACCAGCAAATCCTCCGGCGAATGCGGCGCCCGAGAATCCACCGGCGGATGAGAATAATTCGCCCGTAAATCCACCTGCAAATCCGCCATCGGATCAGCAGCAGAACCCGGACAATTCAGCGCCGGCCCCTACAGGCTCGAACCCAACCTAGCTGCCCCCGCTTGGCTGATGTAAGGGTGAACGCTCGCAGGAATTTCCTTCACACCCTCGGGCCGCACAAAAAATTCCTACTCAATTTTAGCGAATGAGTTTTTCTAGGAGCTGCCGAGGGTTTTGAGGCGTTCGCGGGCGAATTTGTCGTTGGGATCGAGCTGAAGCGCATCGCGATACTGCTCGGCAGCTTCGGGACGCTTGCCCTGCTTTTCATAGAGGCGGCCCAGCCAGTCGCGGGCGGCTGCGTGTGAGGGCCAATCGCTGTGCTCGGCGCCGGAGGCGAGGTAAGCCTTGAGGAGCGACTCGGCGCTGTTGATTTGATTGCCGCTGAGAATGACTTGCGTGCCGCGGTAGTAACTGACGCGGGGATCGCCGGGCTTCTGTTTTTGCGCGGCCTGGATGGCTTTGTCGAGATCGGCGGGCTTGTTGGTCTTGGCGAAGAAGTCGGCGGCTTCGAAAAGCTGTTCAGCGGTGGCTGAGGGCGCGTCGATGACGGCCTGATATTCCTTTTCAGCGAGATCGTTTTTCTTGAGGACTTCAATGTCGTAATCGCCGCGGGCGAGATGCCCTTCGACGGGATTGGCGGCGGCGATGGCGTCGACCTGCTGCTTGGCTACGTCTTTAGAGCCACCGACGACCCAAGGGGCTTGCTCGTTGAATTGTTGGAAGTCGCGGCGGGCTTCGAGATTGTTGGGGTCGAGCTGCACGGCGGTTTCAAATTCGTGCTTCACTTTGCGGGCCAGCGAAAAGCTGTGCTGCTTATCGGCGAGTTCGCCATAGGAGCGGCCTAGCCAGTGGTGATAGTTGGAATTTTTGGGCTCGAGGGTGGTGGCTTTCTCGAGCGCGTCGGCAGAGGCCTGGAAATTTTTCTGCTCGTAGTAAACGCGGCCGAGCCAGTATTGCGCGGCGGCATCCTTGGGATTGGCGGCGACGGCGTTTTTCAGGCTGGTGGCCGCGGCGGAATATTGGCTCGATTCGAATTGCTTTTGTCCGGCAGTGGCGGCGGAGCTTTGATTCTGCGCGTGGAGCAGGGAAGGCGACACGCAGAAACAGAGCAACACGACCAGATAGGCCGCAAGAATTCTCAACTTTGTTGCCGCTAGTTCATTCACTGCCCTCACCAACACTACTCTCACCAATTTCATCAGGCCCCCTTACTTCGATTCTGCTACACGTACCTCCATGCCGTCCTTCAATTCAGTGTCGCCGGGGAGCACAACGCGATCGTTAGTGTTGAGTCCGGAGAGCACTTCATATTTAGTCGCGCTGGCAATGCCGATGGATACATCGCGGCGGTGAATTCTGTCGTCGCCATATACGAAGACGTAGCGGCTATTGCCGCTGGAACGAACGGCAGAGCGAACGACTGTGAGAACGTTGTTTGCCTGGCGGACCAGAATTTTTACGTCGACATTGATATTGGGCAGGAGCTCGAGTTTGTCGTTATCGACCGAGCAAAGCACTTCGCCAACGCTGCGCGAGCCGTGCGGCACGACCTGCTTGGGAATTTCCTCGGTGTGGCCGGTCCATTGCTCGTTGGGCAACGCGTCCCATGTAATGCGAACCTGCTCATTGGGAGCGAGCATGCCCAGGTCGGGCTCGTCAACGAAGGCGCGGACCTGAATTTTGCGCAGGTCGGCCATTTGAGCGAGCTCCTGGCCGACGCCGACATAATCGCCGCGCCGCACGGAGAGTGAGTAGAGCGTGCCATCGAGGGGAGCGGTGACGCGCGCGGAGCGAACCTTCGATTCCAGATTGCGAGCCATGTCAAGGTCCTGCTGGACGCGAAGAGTGAGGCGGTTGACGTCGAGGACGGTTCGGCGGGAAAGATCGTCGCGCTTCTTTTGCAAAGTTTCGAGGGCGGCGCGGGCGTTTTCAAGCTGCAAAGCGTTGTCGTTGATTTCGGAGCGCGTGGCAGATTGCTCCTGGTAAAGCTTTTGAAGGGCGTCGCGGGTCTGTTCGAGACTTTTTAGCTGGGCTTGGGCCTTGACCAGATCACCGTTGATCTGGGCCAGCTCGTCGGGGGGGCCGCCGGTGCGTGAATTTTGAAGATCGTGTTGGGCGGCGAGCAAATCGGATTGCGCGGTGACGAGCTGGGAGCGAATATCGGCGGAATCGAGATCGAGAATGAGCTGGCCTTTGCGAACGCTCTGGCCTTCCTTAGCGTAAACGGTGGAAACGAAAGTAGGAAATTGCGCGCGGACTACATAAGGATTGATGGGTTCAGCCTTACCGTTACTGCTGACCACGGCTTCGAGATTTTCGCGGGCCGGCTGGATGATTTGAACGGTTGGGGCGTTGCCACGGCTGGCCAGGCCGCCAATGAGAAAAAGTCCCACGACCAGGACCACGCCGCCCAGCAACCATCCCCACCAGCGATTTTTTGTCGGCTCGGCCATGTGACGCTGCGGAGCGCCAGTGGCGCGTATTGCGCAGCAGCATGTGTTCTAGAATCATCGAATTGTAACAGAGGCGCAGCGGTGCTGCCTACGAGGGCGGGGTAGCTGTTTTTAGGGTGTGTGAGTCTAAGCTAAGGTCAGGGGCTAGCATTTAGCCTCGCGCTTCGTGGCAGTCAAGCGGAGCGCTGCAGGGGGATTTGCGTCAGGGGGCGTGCTAAAATCAGCGCATGAGTCAGACTCAAAGCCACGAAGGTCACGACAAGCCCGCAGTGGGTGCGGATGGCAAGCCCAAGCCGAAGATTCATCGCGTCTGCATCGGCTGCAACAATATGTTCGAAGTGACCATGGATAACTACGAAGCGAAGCATTGCCCGGTGTGCCACAAGGGCTGAGCTGTTTCGCAAATTTGCTTCCTTGCCTCCGCGCCATTGCGCGGTTTCTTCTGCTGTTTCATTCCAAGCCCATCAAAATCGAGCCAAGGTAAGATAGCGGCGTGAATCTCGCGGCGCAGTTTGGTGAGTCTCTGTGAATTCGCATAAAATGCTGCGGCGGATTTGACAGGAGAATTTGCGTGAAGATTTACAACGAATACATCACTCTGCAGACGGTTGAAAAGCGCGAGTTTGTGGACCTGACACCGCAGATCAAGGCGGCGGTGGAAAAAAGCGGATTTCGCGATGGGATTGTTCTGGTTTCGTCGCTACATTCGAATGGGTCGGTGATCGTGAGCGACGACGAGCCGGGATTTCTGGAAGACCTGCGTGACTGGCTGGAAGAAGCGGCGCCGCGCGAGAAAGAGTACAAACACGGCCACAAATTTGAGAGCAGCGCGGGAATTCATTTACAGGGATTGCTGCTGCATCACCAAGCGGTGGTGGGATTGACGGAAGGGCGGCTCGATCTAGGGCCGTGGCAGTTTGTGCTTTTCGCGGAACTCGACGGGCAGAGACCGAAGCGTATCCTAGTGAAGCTGATGGGCGAGTAGCTGGCTTGAACCTGTGGGCTTGAACGCTGGAAATGAACGCATGGAAATGATCGAAGCGCAAAATTTGGTGAAAGTTTTTCCGGGCAATAAGAAGCGCCACCTGGTGCGCGCGGTGGAAGGCGTGAGCTTTGGCTGCGGACCGGGGCAAATCTACGGGCTGCTGGGCGCGAATGGCGCGGGAAAGACGACTACGCTGCGCATGCTGGCCACGATTCTCGAGCCAACGTCCGGGACGGCGAAAATTGCGGGCTATGACGTCGTGGAAGAGCCGGAAAAGGTGCGCGCGCATGTGGGTTTTCTATCAACGGCGACGGCGCTGTATGGGCGGCTCACGTCGAAGGAGATGGTCGAATATTTTGGACGGCTGCATGGGCTCGATGAAGCGCAACTTGCCGCAGCGGTGAAAAAGCTGGCCGACACTTTGGAGATGAATGAATTCCTCGACCGGCGTTGCGAAAAGCTTTCCACGGGCATGAAGCAGAAAGTCTCGATTGCGCGGACACTGGTACACGATCCGCCGGTGATGATTTTCGACGAGCCTACGCTGGGGCTGGACGTGATGGCCGCGCGGACGATTATTGGATTTATCCGGCAGTGCCGCGAACGAGGCAAGACGGTGATTTTTTCGACCCACGTAATGAGCGAAGCGGAGAAACTGTGCGACCGCATCGCGATTATTCATCACGGGCGCATTTTGGCTCAGGGGACGCTGAGCGAGTTGCGCGCGCAATACGGGCTGCAGGACCTCGAAGATATTTTTGTGGAAGTGGTGGAGGGGTCGGAAGCGGTGAAGGTGCAGGCGTGAAGCGGCAGGCAGGTGAAGGTGCGGACGTGAAGGGGCAACGGTGAGTCTTCGGAACATCGGCGTAGTGTATCGCAAGGAGCTGAAGGACTCGTTGCGCGACCGCCGCACAGTCATCTCGATGGTGGTGGTGCCGATTCTGCTGTTTCCTGCCCTGACGATGGGGATGGGCTTACCTTGGCGCGAAAATGATGACCGAGGCCAAGCAGGAAGTGCCGGAGGTCATGGTCGTTGGCGGGAAGGATTCGCCGCGTCTAATGGCGGCGCTGAAAGGCAACAAAAAGATCAACGCAGTGCCGGCTACAGACGACTACATCGCACAAATTTCGAACAAAAAGGTGCGCGCGGCGCTGATTATTCCCGCGAATTTCGATGCGGCGGCGGAACGTGGCGAGGGCAAGACCATCGTCATCGACTATTACGAAGGAGAAGTGAAGTCGCAGCTCGCTGAGAAAACGATCGAAGATTTCCTGACGGATTATCGCGAGAAGCTGGCGCGGCAGCTCGTCTCAGCGCGCGGCGTGCCCGGGCAACTTGCCAAGCCGTTTGAGACGGACGATGAAAATGTGGCGCCGCCGGAAAAAGTGGCGGGGAGTTCGCTGGGCGGGTTGATTCCCTACTTCGTGATTATTCTGGCGCTGACCGGCGCGATGTATCCGGCGATGGACCTGACCGCGGGAGAAAAAGAGCGCGGCACGATGGAGACGATTCTAACGAGCCCGGTGGCGCGGACGGATCTGGTGCTGGGCAAATTTTTCATGGTGCTGACCGCATCGTTGGCCACCGCGATATTGTCGCTGAGCTCGATGGGCGTTTCGTTTTTATTCGCCAAGAATACGTTGGACAGGCTGCTCTCGGACGAGGCACATGGTGTGCATTTTTCCATCGATCCATCGGCAGTATTGGCGGTTTTGGTCATGATTTTGCCGCTTTCCGTGCTGTTTTCGGCGGTGCTGCTGGCCATCGCGCTGTTCGCGAAGAGTTTTCGCGAAGCGCAGACTTATCTTTCGCCACTGACGATTATCGTAATTATGCCGGCGATTATCGCGCTGCTGCCCGGGATTGAATTGAATTCGCGAACGGCATTGATCCCGATTTTAAGTACGACGCTGGTGTGCAAGGAGCTGGTAGGCGGCAGCCATCCGTGGGGATTTATTACGCTGATATTTTTTGCGTCCTGTCTGTACGCCAGCATAGCGATCGGCGTGGCGGTGAGCTTGTTCAATCGTGAGAGCGTGCTGTTTCGCGCTTAGCCGCGTCTAATTCGGGTGTGTGTTTTTCGTTGCATCGCTGGATGTGCAAGTCCCGGCTGAATAAAAGCCACGACGGCTCGCTTTGGCCCACGCCCGCCGAGTTTACCGTTAAAATAGAATTCGAATTCATGTCAGAAGCCATCGTTTCCACGCCACAACGACCCATCATTGAGGTCGACGAGCTTTCCAAAAATTTCCGCACTTTTCGCCGTCGCGAAGGAATTTGGGGCGGGCTGCAAAACCTTTTCTATCGCGAATACAAAACGGTGGCGGCGGTGGATCAGGGTCAGCTTCACGATCAATCGCGGCGAAATGGTCGGATACATCGGGCCGAACGGCGCGGGCAAATCGACCAGCATCAAGATGCTGACCGGGATTCTGGTGCCGACCTCCGGGAAAGCGCTGGTAAACGGCTACATTCCGTATAAGCAGCGGCGCCAATACGTGCGCACGATCGGCGTAGTTTTTGGGCAGCGCACGCAATTGTGGTGGGACATTGCGGTGATCGAATCGTTCAAGCTGTTGCGAAGAATTTACGACGTATCGCAGCGCGATTTCGACGCGCGCATGGAGCAGTTCAATCACATTCTGGGCATTTCGGATTTTCTGCATACGCCGGTGCGCAAGCTGTCGCTGGGCGAACGGATGCGCTGCGATCTGGCCGCGGCGCTGCTGCACAATCCTCCGCTGCTTTTTCTGGACGAGCCAACCATCGGCTTGGACGTGGTGGCCAAGCATCACATCCGCGAATTTTTGCGGACGATCAATCGCGAATATCAGACCACGGTGCTGCTGACCACGCACGACCTTGATGATATTGAGGAGCTGTGCAAGCGCATTTTGATTATCGACCACGGGAAGGTGCTGTTTGACGGCCCGTTGGAAGTGCTGAAGAACCGGCTGCTACGCACCAAGCACATCAAGTTCGCGTTGAAGCAGCGGGCCGATTCGGAATCACTGAAGCTTTATGCCACGGAGGACGTTAGCCTCGAGCCTGTGGATGAAGTGACGTTCCGGTTGCGATTTGACCGCACGAAAGTATCGGGCGCGGATTTGATTCGAAAGCTGCTGGCTGAGCATGACGTGCGGGATCTGTTGATCGAAGACGAGCCGATCGAGGAAATCATCAAGCGGATTTATGCGGGAGAGGCGTCGCTGGTGGCGGATTAGATGAATACGCTGGCGATGTATCTGGAATTTGCGCGCGTCGGGTTCGTGAATATTCTGGCCTTTCGGCTGCGCTACTACACCGGCATCATCACCTACCTGATCAATGTGACCGTGTATTACTTCATCTGGACCGCGGTGTATGGGCCTGGGCAGGCCATCGTGGGCTACAGCCTGGGGCAGATGCTGACCTACGTGAGCGTGGGCTGGATTTTGCGGTCGTTCTACTGGAACACCATCGATCAGGAAATGGCCTACGAAGTGATTGAAGGCAAAATTGCCATGGACCTGATCAAGCCGGTCAGCGTGATGTGGATGTGGTTCAGCCGGGCGATGGGCGAGTCGGCGTTTCGGCTAGTGCTGCTGACACTGCCCACAGCGATTGTGGTGATGCTGGTTTTCCCGGTGCAAGGGCCGGCGTCGCGAGTGGATTTTTTGCTGTTTGTGGTCGCCGCGCTGGGAAGTTTTTCGCTGATGGGCGCGCTGAATTTCATGATTGGGACGTGCGCGATTCCGCTGAAGTCGATATTGGCGCTCATCCGCGCGAAATATTGGCTGATCGAGCTGCTGAGCGGGCTACTGATTCCCATCGCGTTTTTCCCCAAGGTGCTGCAGAACATTTTGGCCTGGCTGCCGTTTGAGTACATCGCTTACCGGCCGCTGATGATTTATTTGGGTAAGCTGCCGCTGAAGGCGGCGCTGTTGACCATTGCGGCGCAGTGGTGCTGGGTGGCGGCGCTGCTGCTGCTGGCGAATTTGTGGTGGGACCGCGCGGTGAAGAAAATCACCATTCAGGGCGGGTAAGTGTGGGCGGGAAACCGAGTCAACATAAATGGCGACCGTAGCAAAAATGGAGAGGCCAGCCGGCGAGCTTTCGCTGTGGGCCGATATTTGGCGGCACATTGTGCTGCTCGGGGAATATTTTTCGCAGTACGCCAAGGTGAGGCTGGGGTATCGCGGCGATTTTTTCATCAGCCTGGCGGCCAGCGTCGCGGCGACCGTTTTTTCGCTGGGCTTTATCATTTTGCTGTTTCAGAAAATTCCCAGCCTGGCGGGATGGAGCCTGGCGGAAGTGGTTTTTCTGTACGGCTTTTCGCAGATTCCCTATGGGCTTTTCAACGTGCTGAGCCTGAACCTCTATGAATTTGGGAACCAGTACATCATGGAGGGAAAATTCGACCGGGTGCTGCTGCGGCCGATTTCATCACTGTTTCAGGTGCTGTTTGAAGTGTTTAGATTGGAGTCGATACAGGAAATCGTGACCGGGACGTTTCTGGTGTGGTGGTCGTCGCGGCATTTGGGGATTCACTGGACCATCGGTGGGATCGCAGAACTGGTCTTTTGGGCGCTGTGCGGCGGGGCGATTTACGTTTCGTTCTTTTTGCTGCTGAGCACGGTGTCGTTCTGGTTCGAGGACCGCATCGGAGTGCATCCGCCGTTCTGGAATTTGATCGCTTTCGGGCGTTACCCGCTTTCGATTTACAGCGGGTTCATTCAATTCGTGCTGAGCTGGATCATTCCATTTGGGTTTGCTTCCTTTTATCCCAGCGTGCGGCTGCTGGGGCGCCCGGATTTTGCGCGTTACGCGCCGCTGGTGCCGGTGGTGGCGGCAATTTGCCTGAGCGTGGCAATTTTCTCGTGGAATTTGGGGACGCGGCATTACTCGTCGACTGGCTCGTAGGCTGGTGGACACGACAAGCAGCGGCGACGCGGGCGATGCCCTAATCTATCTCCAGAAGTAGACGACCGCAGCGCCTGCCACGATCAGCGCGCCTCCGGCTAAGACGCCGTTCGATGGCACGTGACGGAAAAATAGATAATTGACAACTTGAAAAGCGACAAAAAGCGAACCGAGGTAAATTCCCGTCGCGTCGGCGAACTCCACGGGCGCCAGGTTGAGGAATGCACCATATAACGCGAGCAGCAAGGTGGCCAACGCGAACAGAAGCACGCGAAGCGGCTGCACATGATAGTGGATCGCGATCCGCATCACGGCATCGCCGATGGCCTCGAAAATCGTGGCGGCGACTATGAATGCAAGAACCTTCATGAATGATGGAATGCTCTCACGGGCCGACCGTGGGGACAATCTTTTCCGAGCTGTTGCTGAAAGTGGAGCTTAGGCGGGCGCGCGTCATATAAATAAAGAGGACGCCAGCTATGGTGACACCGACCGCACCCTGCAAGATGTGACCCGAGAAAATGTTCAAGAAATCTCCCAAAACCTGAGTTCCAATTAGGACCACGGCCAATCGCCATCCCCACCTTTGGCGCTTAAGCCAGCCTAGGGCAGCAACTGCTAACGCAACCGCGAGCAATAGAAACAAAATGCCAGCCGGGACGCCGTAGGAGACAAGCTGGCCATAGGCGCGAGGGTTCAGCGCCCAAACACGATCGAGTATGGTGCCAGGCCAGACTAGGGTGATCCCGGCCAGGGACGCCATGGCCGCGCCAAAGACCAAAAAGATACCAATGGCCGTAATGCCGCGTGACGTTGTAAGGCTGATCTTCCCGGAAGATTGCACGCGCAAGACTATAGGTGTTGATAGGCCGCTTTGTACATGAGGGGAGCGGGCGATGAGTCGCACAGGCAAAAAGGGCGAACCGAAGTCCGTTTGAAATATTTTGGGAGGACGGCCCGGGCTAGCTCTGGGCTGGTAGCGCGGCAGCAGCGGGGACGGCGCCCTTGTAGTTCACGACTAGCAAAGTGATGTCGTCGGACTGCGGCGCGCCGCCGGTAAAGGCTTGCACGCCTGCGCGAATGGCCTGAGAAAGTTCCTCGCCGGTGGCGCCCCTGAAATCCTGAATCAACTTCCGAAGGCCGGCGTCTTCGAGGAGGTCGTGATTCAGGTTGGAAGCTTCGGAAACACCGTCGGTGTAGATTACCAGAAAGTCGCCGGCGTTCAGGTGGCTTCTTCCGTTGGTGTATTCGCATTCGGCGAACATGCCGGCGGGAAAATTCGAAGATTCCAGGGCCTCGAGAGAGCCGTCGGTACGGAGGATCAGCGCGGGCACGTGACCGGCGTTGACGTACTCGAGTTTCCCATCGGGCTCGAGCACGGTGTAAAACATGGTGGCGTAGCGCTCCTCAGCACTGCGTTCGCAGAGAAATTGATTTACGCGAGTGATGATTTCCGCAGGCGGAATATCGAGCGCGGCGGTGGTGAAGATCACGCCCTGCAGCAGGCTGGCCAGAAGCGAAGCGGAAATTCCCTTACCTGAAACGTCTCCCACGAAAAATCCGTAGCGGTCGCCGGGCAACCGGACCACGTCGTAGCAATCCCCACCGACCGAATGACAGGCCAGGGTGAAGGCGGCGACGTCGATCAGGGGCAGATTGGCCACTTGCTTGGGCTGGAGCTGCTTCTGGATCTGGCTGGCAATCTGAACTTCGTGCTCAAGGCGGGCTTTATCGCGCGAGGCGGCGAAAAGACGCGCGTTTTCGATGACGTTGGCAGCTTCACGAGCGAGCGTGCGCAAAACTTCGCGGTCCAGTTCGGAGAAGGCGCTGGAAGCGGTGTGGCTGTCGAGATAGAGCACGCCGAGGAGCTCACCCTGGCGGGTGGAAATGGTGGCGTCGAGAGCTTCGATGGTGGGCAGCTTCTCCACCGGGATGGCCACCACGGTGTGCAACTTCATATTGGCAACGCTCTGGCCCATGCTGGCGTCTTCGCCGGTGTCGGTGACGATCAGCTCGCGGCGGCTATTCACCACGCGGCGCAGCACGCCGGATGAAACTTTCACCTGATCGTGCGGGATGGAATTGTGAGTGGCGTCGCGGGCCACGCTGGTTTGCAGCTCGCCGACGCCGTTAACCAGAAGCAGGACGCCACGCTCGGTGCGAGTGAGGCCGATGGCCGAGTCGACCACGGTGGTGAGCACATCTTCGAGGGATAGCCCCGCGCCAAGGGTGCGGGCCACCTCGAGCAGCACGCCGAGGTGATACAGCTCGCGGGAGCCGGCCTGCGAAGGAGCGGGCGTGTCGACCTTTTCGAGAAGCTCTTCGAGGGTGGCGCCTTCGCCCACGAAAACAAAGCGGTAGGAATCGTTCATCCCAAAGTCGACGCTGTCCTTGGGCCGCAATTCGTGGCGCAAGACTTTCTCGCCGTTCACGAAGGTGCCGTGACGGCTGCCCATGTCTTCGAGAATGAAGTTGCCGTCGACGTTGAGGATTTGGGCTTGCTGGCGGCTGATGCGGCTATCGCGCAGCATCAGCTCATTGCCGGCCTGACGGCCGATACGAAAAGGCGTGGGAGTGATTTCCACTTCGCGGCGTGCGCCGCCGGGCTCAGTCAGCAGAATGCGAGGTCCACGGGCCATGTCGGGTCGTTAGATGAACGGAGGCTCGCGCTCCGCACTGAAAATGCGGGCGAAATTACGGTAAGAGCGCCGGGCCGCCTGATGATGTTAGGTAAAGTTGGGCGGGATGTAAATAGCCGGACCTTTCCGGGAGGCGCGGCGGGTAGGACTAGTCAAGGGGCTAGTCATCCCCGGGGCGGACTGGGCCTTACATCGGCGCTTATACCTTTGCGGTCACCTTGCGGAGACGGCTCGGACTCGGGTAAGGTAACCACCCTTGTTTTAGGTCGTTTTCGGGACGTTACTGGGCTCCTTCTAGGCTCTTGCGGCTGGGGTAGCCGCGAATACCCGGCTCGTAACCAACTCTTTCGCTAAAGAGGCTCATCATGATGAAAGGCTTTAAGCAGTTTCTATTGCGCGGAAATGTAGTGGATTTGGCGGTTGGCGTGGTGATTGGCGCGGCGTTCGGGTCGGTGGTTACCGCGCTGGTGAAGGATCTGCTGACGCCTCTAATCGCCGCGGTGGTGCGCAAGCCAGACTTTTCAGGCTTCTATTTCTCGCTGAACGACGCAAAATTCCTGTACGGCGACTTTTTTAATGCGGTGATTTCCTTCGTGATCATCGCCGCAGCGGTGTATTTCTTCGTGGTGTTGCCCATCAATGCGCTGATTTCGCGCGCGCACCGCGAGCCGCCCGCCGATCCGACCACGCGGAAGTGCCCGGAATGCCTGAGCGAAATTCCGATTGGGGCGAAGCGGTGCGCGTTCTGCACCTCAGAGGTACCCGCGTGAGATTTGCGCGCCTTCGGCGCCACCGATGAAGTGCCCGCATGGTTTTAGCGGAGCTTGCTAGGGCGCGACGGCGTGGTGCTGCTCGGCGTGGTGATGTTTTTCGAGAATGTTGCCCAGACGGCGAGTGGTTTCGCGCAGGCGCACCGCCAAGTCGACGATGGTTTCGAGGCGCCGGAGGCCGGTGGGCGGCAATTGCTCGCGAAATTGCGAGAGCAGTAGCTCGGCGTTGCCTAAAATCCCAGTCAGCGGATTATTGATTTCGTGGCGCAGAATGGTCTCGAAATTGGGCGGAAAGTCCGCCCATGGCGCGCCGAGCGCGGACGCGTCGCGATCGGCCCAGCGCAGCCGGCGAACCACTAGTCCCGCGGCGATAGTCAGGTACTTGCCGGTCTTGGCTACAAATTCGACGTCGCCGCCGGCGATCCACCGCGCAAATTCCTGCTGACGGTCGGGCAGGCCCATCACAATCACTGGTGAGCACGCGGTAAGCTGCAGCATCGGCTTTTCGAAACTTTCCTCTACCAGCAACGCTTCATCGAGCACGATCACCTCGGGCGAAGTTTGCTCGCAAGCAAGGCGCGCACGCACCAGATTTTTGGTGTGCACGACTTCGCAGGATTTCCCCAGCAGCGCGATGATCTCGCTGAGATTGGGCACCAGGTGCGCGATCGCGGTGATAACCAGCACCTTCGGCCGGACCAATTCGATGGAAATGGTGGTTTGACTCACGATTCTTTTGCCGCCCTTCGTTTCAATTTGGAGGGGGCACTGCGGGATGAGAGATCTTGTTCGCCTGATGTTGCAGTTGCTGACGGTGCAGTTGCCGTTGGCGCCTGGGCCGGAGCACCGATGTCCGCGGCGGAGTGGGCCTTCTCGAGGATTTGGCCCTTTTCCAACAATTGATCTACCGCGAGTTTGAGTTCCTCGACCAGAAAAGGCTTTTCGAGGACCGGCAGCTTGCGCGGCTCGAGGAAGTCGCGGGTGGATTTGGCGAGGGTGTCCCCGGTAACGAAGAGCATGTGGTCTTTGATGGGATTTCCGCTGCGCACCAGGCTTTCGTAAAAGGCGGGGCCATCGAGTCGGGGCATGCGCAGGTCGCAGATGATCGCGTGGAAGGTGCCGCGCGAGAGGCGATTTAAACCTTCCTGTGCGTCGTTGACCGCTTCGACGTGATGGCCTTCTTCGCTGAGAACTTCGTTGATGAGGCGCGCCACGGTGGGCTCGTCCTCGACGACTAGAATGCGGCTGGCTTTGGCGTTGCGGCGCGCAGTGGCCGCGGCGATTTTACGCTCGGCTTCAAGGGGCGCGGGGCGGACCACCGGGAACTCGACTACAAAGCGCGCGCCGCCCGCAGGCGAATTCGAGAGGGTTACCTCGCCGCCATGCTGCTTGACGATGCCGTAGACGATGGAGAGGCCGAGGCCGGTGCCCAAGCCGGGCGGCTTGGTGGAGAAGAACGGATCGAAGATGCGCGAAGCGATTTCTTCGGGCACGCCCGGGCCGTCGTCGGCGACTTCGAGGGCGATGCGGCCGGCCGGAGTTGAGAAGGTAAAAATGGAGACGCGGCCTGAGCCGCGGGCTTGAAGCAGAGCCTGTTCGGCATTGATCAGCAAATTCAAAACGACCTGCTGCAGTTGATACGGGTCGGCCACAGTGACGGGCAGATTGGCCTGCAATCGGGTATTTACGGTGATGTTCTGGACTTTCAGCTCGTAGCTACGCAAGGCCAGGGCACGCTCGACAATTTCGTTGAGGTCGGTGCGGGAGCGCTCGGGTTTGCTTTCCCGCGCGAAGAAAAGAAGATTTTTGACGATGCGACGCGCTCGCTCAGCCTCCTGATAAATGTTGCGCGTCTCGGCCAGATCCCTGGGATCGAGTGCGCGGCCGAGCAGGAGTTGCGCATAACCCATGATGCCAGTGAGGGGATTATTGAGCTCGTGGGCGATGCCGGATACGAGCTGGCCCAAGGCGACCATTTTTTCGGTTTGCAGGAGCTTCGATTGGAAGTGGCGCTGGCGGGTAATGTCCTCGTAGATTTCGATCCAGCCGGCGGATTCTCCGCTGTGTTCGGCAGGGACAGGCCCTGAGTGACGGGCAATGACGCGCGTCACGGGTTGAACCAGCTCGAGTTCGTCGGATTCCATGTTGGCGGCGGGCCGGTTCTTAGCGGCCCGGTCGCGGCCAGCGAGCCAGCGAAACGCAAAAGTATTCGCGCCGCGGAAATGATCGCGCAGCAGTTCGGCAAGCTGCGGGAAAGTTTCCGCTTTGGCGAGTTTTCTCGGATCGAGCTCAAATAATTCGGCGAATTGGCGGTTGCGGAAACGGATGTGGCCTTGGGGGTCGAGTATCAGGACGCCTACGGGTACGGCGTCGAGGACCGCGCGCAATTCGGCTTCGAGCTGAGGAGTTTTTGTGCGGGGAATTTTGGGCAAGCTATTTTGGGGAGGTTTCCTCTGAGCCTGCTTCGTTGGCGGCGAGACTTTCGCCAGGGTAATCACTGAGGCGGGCGCGGCTTTGCGGGCGGTCGTTCGTCTCGGGGCGGAGGCCGGCTTGCGTTGGGTGGCGGCTCGCATCTACCAGGGCGTGTGAACGATTCCATAAGCGCAAAGCAGTCCGATGGAAATAGTCACCGCATACTCGAATACTCGGCGCACGGCCCTTCGAACTACGCGAGCGTTTTGGAACATCAACTCTCCCCGTGCCCTATCTAATGCACAGGGAGAGCCAACGCGGGGATGGCCTAAGACCTGAATTTTGTTGGGATTTGGGAGTGTGCGTTTGTTATGTGAGTTTCGATTCGGGAGATAGCTGCGGAAATGGGAAATTGGCTCTAGTACCGAGTCGAATTCTGCAAGTGACTCCGCGCAGGAATTTCATCGCGCGCATCGACTGGCTCAAACTAGTTGGGGCTTATCCGCTGTGGTCTCGGTGGGCTGCGGCTTGGCTTGCGACTCGTATTGTTTGAGCTTGCGGTAGAGAGTGGTCTTGCCGATGCCCAAAGCACGGGCGGCGGCGATTTTATCGCCGCCGGATTCGCGCAGCGCCTTATAGATGGCGCGTTTTTCAAGCTCGGCGATGTCCAGGACATTGTCCTGGGCAGTGAGCGAAAGGCCGTGCTGGTAATGCAGGCTGGAGGGCAGGTCGACGGTCTGCACGATGGGCCCAGAGCCCAAGGCCACGGCGCGCTCCACGGCGTTCTCGAGCTCGCGCACATTGCCGGGCCAGTCGTAGGCCATCATCATGGCCATGGCATCGGCGGAGAAGGTGCGCGATTTCCCGTCGCGCTCGCTGAACTTTTCAAGGAAGCCGGTGGCCAGCGGAAGGATGTCGTTCTTGCGCTCGCGCAGCGGGGGCAGCTTGATTTGGACCACATTGAGGCGGAAGAAGAGGTCCTGGCGAAATGTACCGGCGCGAACGGCTTCTTCGAGGTCGCGATTGGTCGCGGCGATGACCCGGGCGGCGAGTTTCACGCGCTCGTTGGAACCCAGCGGGCGAATTTCGTGGCTTTGCAACGCGCGCAGAAGCTTAGCTTGTAGGTCGAGGGGCAGGTCGCCAATTTCATCGAGGAAAATCGTGCCGTCGCCGGCAATCTCGAGCAGGCCGGGCTTGTTCTGAACTGCTCCGGTGAAGGCGCCGCGCACGTGGCCAAACAGCTCGGATTCGATCAGGGTGGGAGCCAAAGCGGAACAATCCACTGGAACGAACGGCTTATTTTTACGCATGCCGGCGTGGTGGATAGAGCTGGCGACCAGCTCTTTGCCGGTGCCGCTCTCGCCCAGAACCAGGACGGGCGAGGATTGGTCGGCCAGCTTTTCGATTAGCCGGTAGACTTTTTCCATCTTGGGCGAAAAACCCACTAGATCGCCAAATCCGCGGCGAGTGCGCAACTGCTCGCGGAGCACGCGATTTTCCTGGTCCAGCTCGAGGGTGCGGGCCAGGCGGGCGATTTTGCTGCGCAGGTCGTCAATGCGAAATGGCTTGGTGATGTAATCGGCGGCGCCCAGACGGGTGGCTTCGACCGCATTGTCGATGGTGCCGTATTGGGTGAGCATCATCACCCCGGTCTGGGGATGCAGCGCGCGTACGCGCTTGAGCAGCTCGAAACCACCAAGCTGCGGCACGCGAATGTCGGTGATGACCATGTCGATGGGGTGTTGGTCGAGAACTTCGAGGGCCTGCTCGGTGGTGGCCACGCCCTTGGCACGCATGCCGCTTTCGGCGGCGACTTCGCAGCACAAGTTTCGCGCGCTTTCTTCGTCATCGACAACCAGCACGGTCATGGTTGCATTGCGCTCTAGAACTGCCGCTGTCGCTTCTTTTGCCGCCACTGAGTTGCCTCCGATTCCAGGACCTTTCCGGGGCGTTTTCGACGCCCGGCCAGCAGGAATGGCCATCGTTTATTCCTGCTTTTGCATTGATCTGTGCAGAATCATTCATGCAAAGGAATTACCGTTTTAGGAATTGGGACGTATCCCTTTATGAACAGGTCAGTTAAGCCCAGAATTGCACCACCACGCGAGCGGGGCATCCTTTCCCAGATTGGAACCCACTTGCAATCCGCAGATGTACGGATTCGAAACAAGTGCTGTGCTGCCTGGGGATTACAGATTCGGGAAGGCCCAGGTTCATTTCGGAACTGCATTCCCGCAAAGACCTGTGTTACGACGGGGTGATAGGGCCGGTCCAGGACTCAGCGCCGAACTTTCGAGATTTAGCGCCAAGTCTCTAGAGGCTCGCTTTCGCACTTCGCGCTCGCTTGGCATTCCTGGCCCCTACTGATACATTCAAATTCTTGCGATGACTCAAAACCATGACTGAAAATCAGGCGCCATTTCGCATCTTGATCGTGGAAGACGAAGAGAACGCTCGCAAAGGCTACGAAGCTTTGCTGCGACGCTGGGATTACGAAGTTTTGGGTGTGGGCAGCGGCGAGGAAGCGCTCTCGAAATTTTCGGAATTCGATCCCGGGGCGATTCTCGCTGACGTGGAACTGCCGGGAATGAACGGTCTGGAGTTCATCACTCAACTGGGCGATGAAATTTTGAAAATCCCGGTGATCATCATCACCGGGCGCGGCAGCGATGAACGGGTAATCCAGGCCATCGACGCGGGCGCTTTTTGGTACATCGAGAAACCGTTGAAGCCGCAGGTGCTGCGCGCGTTGCTGGACCGGGTGATGGGCCGGCTCCGCGATCAGAAAACGCTGAGCTCACTGACCCGGGAGTTGCGCGACACGGGAAAGCTTGGCGCGCTGGTGGGCGCATCGAAGCCCATGCAGGAAGTGATGCACCAGATCGAGATGGCCGCGCCTTCCACCGCGTCTGTGCTGATCACCGGGGAGACCGGATCGGGCAAGGAAATTGTGGCGCGGACGATTCATCAGCTTTCGCCCCGCGCGGAAAAACCCTTCGTGGCGATCAACTGCTCGGCCATTCCCGAGTCGTTGATGGAGAGTGAAATTTTCGGGCATGAGCGCGGCGCGTTTACTGGCGCAGCGGAACGGCGGCTGGGCTGTTTCGAGCTGGCCGATGGCGGGACGTTGCTGCTCGACGAAATCGGCGAAATGCCCGCGCCGACGCAAGCAAAGCTGCTGCGCGTGCTGGAAGACCGCAAGGTGCGACGGCTGGGCAGCAAGGCCGAAACGCCCATCGATGTGCGGGTGCTCGCGGCGACGAATAAAGATCCGCAGCAAGCGGTAGCCAAGGGGCTGCTCAGGCAGGACCTTTTTTTCCGGCTGAACGTTTTTCACATTCATTTGCCGCCGTTGCGCGAGCATCGCGAGGATTTACCGCTGCTGATCGAGTATTTGCTGAAGGACATCAATCAAAAGCACGGGCGGCACGTGGCCGGAGTAGGCACGGAGATTCTGGAATTTTTTAAGTCGTACCCCTGGCCGGGAAACATTCGCGAGCTGCGCAATGTGTTGGAGCGTTCGGCCATCGCTACCGAGCGCGGGGTGATCGGGCGGCAGCATTTGCCATCGGAATTTGGGCGCGCGCCGGCGACCGAAACGTCACCGCTTTCGGGCCTGCGCTTCCCCATCGGCACGACCGTGGAAGCCGCGGAGCGCGAATTAATTTTGCAAACACTGAATGCCACTAACCACAACAAGACGCGCGCCGCGGAATTACTCGGAATTAGCCTAAAAACCCTGCACAATAAATTGAAAGAGTACGAATCGACTTCATCGCAACAGAATGCGCCTGAATCTTAAGACCAAGTTCACCCTAGCGACCTCTCTGGTGGTGCTTTTTGTGGTCGCGCTGGTCTCCTCGCTATACCTCGCACGGCTTACCACGCAGACCATCAAGCAGGCTGATGATCGCGCGGGATTCATCGCGCAGCAGGTATTCGACGCCTGCCAGCAGGCCTTGAAAGATTCGGCGGACCACGGCGAAGCGCCCAGCTCAGAGAGTCCAGAGGACATACGCGCCTACGTGCAGAATTCTTTGGATAATTCGAGCGCGCTCGATTCCCTGCTCAGCTCGGCGGTGGGATATTCGCCGACCGTTTACGAAATCACCGTCCTCGATCAGAAATCACGGGTGATGATTTCGAGCGACCCGGGCATGCGTGACAAAATCGGCCCGCGGCACACTGATGTGTCGGTGCTGGGGCGCGCTTCTTTTCTCGAACAGGTGCAGGTGCTTTATGGGCCGCAGCGAATTTACGAGCTGAGCTTGCCGTTCAAGCTGGGTGCGCAGCCCTTTGGGGACATTCGCGTGGGTCTCTCTTCCACGCTGCTGCGCGCGCAGGTCGCACCGGATTTGCGGTCGGCCGGCTGGGTGGCGCTGACCGCGCTGATCGTATCGACGCTGCTGGCTGCGCTGCTGAGCAGCTTTTCGCTGGCGCCTCTCACGCGTATTTCGAATCAACTCGACCAAATTTCCGCAGGGCGCTTTGATATTGAGCCGGTGGAACGCGCCGACGAATTGGGCCTGGTCAGCAACAAGATCAGCAAGATCGGGAAGCAGTTGCGCGACGTGCGCGAGGTTTTCAGCAATCTTCGCGAGAATTTGAATCAAGTGATGTCGGGTCTCGAAGATGGCCTGATGCTTTTCAATGCCGACGGACGCGCGGTGCTGGTGAGCCCGTCCGTATCGCGCTTTTTAGGGGTTGAGCCGGGGACGATTATGGGCCGGCGGTCCGGTGAAATTTTCGCGCTGGGGCATCCGCTGCGCGAAGCACTGCGCATGGCTGGCAACCGCATGGAGCCTATCGAAGACGCGGAGGTGCGGCTGGACAGTCCGGATGGACCCCGGCGAGTAGCGATTAGCGCACAGGCGATCAGCGAGCGAGGCGAGCTGATGGGCACCCTCCTGACGCTTCGCGACGTCGAATCTTATGAGCGGCTGGGTTCGCAGCTTCAAGTGTCGGAGCGGCTGGCTGCGCTGGGGCGCGTGACCGCAGGCGTCGCGCACGAGATAAAGAACCCACTCAATTCCATGCGCGTTTGGCTCGAAGTGCTCAAGGGCAACTTACCCGTGGAGGGCGAGCCGCAGCAGGCGGTGCGCATGCTGGACAACGAAATTGACCGCCTGGACCGCGCGGTAAAAACATTTTTGGATTTCACCCGGCCGGTGCAGATTGAATTCGAAGATTCCGATCTGGCTGCACTACTGCAGCAGGTGCTGGAAGGCGCGCGGCCGGCGCTTCACAAGGCCGGCATCACGATAAAGGAAGAGATTCCCAAAAAGTTTCCGCCGGTGCGCATGGACCGCGAACTGATGCATCAATGCGTGCTGAATTTAATTTTGAACGCGAGCGAAGCCATGAAGCCGAACGGCGGAACCTTGACCATTGCCCTTCATGAATTGGGTAACCAGGCGGAAATTGAGGTGTCGGACACGGGCAAAGGCATAGCGCCGGAAAATCGCGCCAAGATTTTTCAGCTTTTCTTCACCACCAGGCCGGGCGGTACCGGTATCGGACTCGCCAACACCTTTCGGTTTGTTCAACTCCATAATGGTTCGATAGAATTTGAATCCGAATTGGGACACGGCACCACATTTCGCATCGAGCTGCCTCTGGAACATTCCTCAGAAAGTTTGGCGAGCAAACTGCCTGATCTGGAACAATCGCACGTACAGGGTAAAGCCTGAAATGCAGGCCAACTTGATCCCAGCGAAGTTGAACGCGGTGCGCGACCGTCTGCTGGCGGGTGCGGCCGTGGATTTCTTTGGGCTGCGGGGTTTTGGGCCGCGGGGCTTTCGACCGCTGAGGCCGTTGCGACCAGGCCGGTTCGGCGGGTGTGGGCAGGATTGGCCGCGGAAGCTATTGCTCGCGGTTTGCATGGCTGCGCTGTGTGCGGTCGCGGCGGGACTGGGAGGCTGCGAGCATCACGTGGTTCACGCGGCCGTTTCCAAAATGGTGCCGCCGACGCCCGTTATGAATGAAGCGGGGCCGCCGCCTGAAATTCATCCTGAAGATTCCAACGCGGAGATGCTCGCGTTCCTAACGCCCAGCGAGCCTATCGCGCCTGCCGAACCGGTTCACACCGCACCATCCGTGCATCATACGGAGACCACGCCGCGCCCCACCGCGCCGCAAATTTCGCAGCAAATTTCACCGGCCGATGAAGCCGTTTACAAGCAGCGGACCGAAAGCGCCATCGCCATCGCTGAGAAGAATTTGAGGCAGGCCGCGGGGAAGCA
Source organism: uncultured Acidobacteriota bacterium (assembly GCA_963757885.1). Taxonomy (GTDB): domain Bacteria; phylum Acidobacteriota; class Terriglobia; order Acidiferrales; family UBA7541; genus Palsa-147. The sequence continues at coordinate 219,197 of CAVWSS010000006.1, forward strand.
GCTCAATTCTTCGCAGCGGGACATGGTCGAGAAGATCAGGGCGTTTGTCTCGCAGTCGCGCGAGGCGCTGGCCGGGTCGGACTGGACCCGCGCGCAAAACTTGGCCCAAAAAGCTGAAGTTCTTTCTACCGAGCTGGCGAACAGTTTGTGACCGGATGGCTGTCGAGTTTCCTTGAGCCTCCCTTTGTAGCTTTGTTTACCTCACATATATAGCTGTTTCCAATTGACAATCTGAATAACCAGCCAATAGGCTAGGCCATCGCAAGTTCATGTTCATACGGAGAGCTTTCATGAGCACTTTGCTGCGTCGATCGCTTCTTCCCCGCCTGACCATTTCGTCTCTCGCGTTCGCTCTGCTGGTGTTGCTTGTTTCCTGCGGCGGCAGCGGCTCGGGACCATCGGGCTCAGCCAAGCTGCAGTCGGTGAGCGTTACGCCCGCCAATCCGTCGATCGCCGTGGGCGCAACGCAGCAATTCAAAGCCACGGGCGACTATTCCGACGGCAGCACCAAGGATTTGACTTCGAGCGCGACGTGGACTTCAAAAACCGCGGGCGTGGCGACAGTTAATCCGAGCGGGCTGACTACTGCTGTGGCCGTAGGGTCGAGCGTGATCAAGGCCAGTTCGGGCGGGTTCAGCGGGTCGACAATGCTGACGGTCACTCCGCCGGCGGTTTCCTTCAAAAAGGGACAAACTTTTTCTAGTGGCGGAACCCATCCACTCTCCGTGGTTGTGGCGGACTTCAATGGCGACGGAAAGTTGGACATCGCCGTGGCCAACGAAAACACGGACACTCTCGCGGTGTTCCTAAACGATGGCACGGGGCATTTTGGAACTCCCATCGTCACCAACGTGCAGACCTCGGGTGCGGCTCTCGGCTTTATCGCGGCCGGGGACTTCAATGAAGATTCCAAAATGGATTTGGCGGTTTCTTTCATTGGCGGCGGCAACCAAGTCAATGTGATTCTGCTCGGCAATGGGGACGGCACGTTTCAGCAGCAGCCGGCCATTACCAATTCTGCGGGATTTCTAGCGGCTCAAATGGCCGATCTGAACGGTGACGGGCATCAGGACCTAGCGATGGCGTTCAATGGAACGCTTGGCGTGTCGCTGGGCGTGGGCGATGGGACCTTCAACGGTACAACGTACCTGCCCGGGGGGTCGGGCGGAGCTTTTGTCGGCCTAGCTGTAGCGGATTTTAACGGAGACGGCAAGCTGGATATGGAGGCGCTCGATGAGGGAAGTGGAGTTGGTGGGACGGCGGCGCTAAATTTTTATCCAGGCAACGGCGACGGCACTTTCGGCCCGGCAACCGTTACTTCGATCGTTTTCAGTTCGCCGACCAACATCGGCAGCGGCGACTTCAATAACGACGGCAAATTGGATCTACTGATTGGTTTCCCGAACGTCGCCGAGCTTGCACTTGGGAATGGCGATGGGAGTTTTGACCTAAATAATGCCGTGGTTATCGGTGGTGACAAAACGAATGCAGGCTTGGGTGTGAACGTGCTCGCGGCCGATGTGGACGGCGATGAAAAACCCGATGCGGTTATGGTTATGGAGGCCACCGGCACGGTGCAAATCGCGCTAAACAGCGCGCTGCAAACCAACCCACCTTCGGGCGCCATTTCCACAGTCGTGACGGCGCCTGGCGCGTTTGGAGTTGCGGTGGGTGACCTGGATGGCGACGGTATCAAGGACGTGGTGGTGATAAATCTCACCACGTCGCAGGTCACGACGATACTTTCCAAGTGAGCCAGCCCAAAAAGGCAGAGGCTAACCGGCCTTAGTTTGCCGTTGCTCTGGTGTTTTTGGGCCTGGTATCCATCCCGAAATCTTTCTCGATGCGAGTGTACCAGGTCTCGTTATCGCTGGCGTGCAGGGTGACCCACTCTTCATCGGTCATCCCCTTGCGCCAATCCAAAAAGCCTTGGGCATCGGGCCCTACCGGATGGCGCAGTTGCCAGGTGCCGCTCGCAGCAACTTCCAAAATTTTCTCAGCTACCAACGAAGGCGGCGCTGGATGGCTCAAGGCAGCCTCAAAAAGCGAAGCGAATCGGGCCTGCTGACGGTAAGTGGTGCGATCCATTCCCACCCCTATGCGCCGGGCCATGGCGGTATCAATGATTCCTGGCTCGATGATGGCAACACGCACATTGAACGTCTTCATCTCGGCGGCCAGCGCTTCGCTCAAACCCTCCAGCGCCCACTTGGAAGCCATATACGGCGCCAGCGGTGGGCTGGCGATTCGGCCCGCCACCGAGCTTACGTTGACGATGCAGCCGCTCTTCCGCTGCCGCATCTGAGGCACCACGGCCTGGATGCATCGAAGCGCACCAAAATAGTTGGTCTCCATTACGGCCCGAAAGTCAGCCAGGGGAAGTTCTTCGATGGAACTGGTCCGTTCCACACCGGCGTTATTCACCAGAACATCGATCGGGCCATTCTTTTGAATTGCCGCGATTCCGTCTCGCACCGATTCGTCCGAGTCGACGTCCATGGCGGAAACCTCAATCGGTAGTTTTTCACGCTTCGCAGCTTCCGCCAGTTCCGGCGATTGAGGCGGCTTGCGCATGGTGGCGTAAACTTTGTGACCGGCACGCCCAAAAGCCAGCGCCGTTTCGAAACCAATTCCCTTGCTCGTCCCGGTGATGAGTACGGATGCCATGGTGGTCTCCTGTCCTTTTTCTTCTTTCAGCTCTACCTTGCGGAACCCTTTACCTTGCAGAACCTGGCAGCCCGACGCGCTTCCACAAATCGGCAAATCTCGAATCGCCTTTCAAAACATCCAGGCGCGAGTCCGTGGGCAAATACTGTTCCAGGTAGTACGAGCGATCTTTGAAACTGCGCTCAAGCCAGGCGAAGGCTTGGTCTTTTTCGCCCATGCCCACGTAGATGATTGCGGTGTTATACGGAGCGACCCAACGCCGGTCTGACAACTCCTTCAACTGGATGATTACCTTTTCCGCTTCGACTTTCTTCCCTGTTATCGCGTAGAGGTGCCCGAGATTCCCCAGCAGTTCGGGATTTTCTTTATCCACTTCCAATCCATGCTGAAATTCGGCAAGCGCTTCCGCCGACCTTCCGGTTGCCTCGTAGGCGCGGCCCAGGAAGCACGCGTTGAACCAGTAGGCCGGATCGAGCGATTTCGCGCTGCGCAGCTCTTCGATCGATGTGTCCCAGTGCCTGGAGAACAGCGAGATAATTCCGACCGTAGTGGTTGCCTGGCCGGAGAGTGGGTTGGCTTGCGTAGACCGCCGGGCCTCGGCGGCCGCGCGCTCCATCTGACCGTTCACCGCCAAGTACCACGCATAGTATTGGTGGGTGTCCGATTCGTCCGGGCCCAGTTGAACGGCTCGCTCAAACTGTTTTCCGGCGGCAGCCTGATCCCACTCGAACCATTCGATCTCGAGCGCCAGCGCGAGATGTGCCAAACCATCAGAATCGTCGATGGCTAAAGCCTTCTCGGCCGCAGCTTTGGCTGCCGGTGCTGACTCATTGGGGGGCAAATACCAATCGTCCTGGTTGATATAGTTGAACGCCAGGCCGCTATAGGCCCGGCCATAATTCGGATCGATGGCGATGGCCTGATTGAAGTAATTGCTGGCTGCGTCAAAACCATCTTTGGTGAATTTTGTTGTGGAGTATTTGCCTTTTAGGTAGAGCTGGTAGGCCTCTGCATTCGCAGTTGAACCCTTGGCCAGTTTTTTCTGATCTTCGGCGGAAAGTTGCGTGCCGAGACGATCGGAAACATCCTTGGCAATGTCGTTTTGCACCGCCAAGCAAATCGGCCATCTTGCGGTGATATTGTTGGCCCCATACTTGCTTGCCGCTCCGAACGTCGTCCAATTCCATATCAACAGTCAGGCCGTCTCCGTGCTGCGTCACACGGCCGGTAAGTACCGAGGCGACATGCAAGCTCGTGGCCAGCTTTTTGCAGGTCGGTGGACTTGCCTTTGTAATGAGAAGCGATGCTCTTCGGCACGACCTTCAAGCTGGTTAGCTTCGCCAAGCTATCGGTGATGCTGTCGGTAACTCCGTCGGAAATGGAATCGGCATCCGGGTCGTTGCTGCGCGTTTCCAGAGGCAGCACGGCAACCGAATCGATTCCGGCGGTTTTCGCTGACTTCCAATAAATTCCCGCGCCCACCGCGGCCATGACCACCACAGCCACCACGATCAACAACCCGAAGCGGCGCTTCCGTGCTACCGGCGAAGCGTCTATCGTGCCCACCGCGGTGATACCGGGGCCGGACACGCTCGACCCGGAACTGGGCGGCCTGGACCCGGCATTCGGTGCCGCGACGCTCGTTCCTGACGCGGGCGACGGCGCCGACTGCAAGCTTTGCCTCGCTAAATCGTGAAACTCATTGCTGACGTCTCGGGCGGTCTGCACGCGCCGCGATGGATCTTTCTCCAGGCATCGCCGGATGACGCGTCCAAGATCACTCGGCAAATCCGGCCGCAGTTCGTTGACCGCCGCGGGTGTATCTCGCAAAATCGCGGAGATTAACTCCGCGGACGAATTCCCCTGAAACGGCCGCTTCCCGGTGGACATTTCGTGCAGCATGACGCCCAGGGAAAAAATGTCCGTGCGGTGATCGAGGACCCGACCGGAGGTCTGCTCGGGCGACATGTAGGCCGGCGTGCCCATCACCACGCCCACCTGCGTGTGGCTGTCGGAGGTCATGGTCGCGTCGCCGGGCTTGGCGCTGCTCACATCCTTAGCGAGGCCGAAATCGAGGACCTTGACTCGGCCTTCGTCCGTCACCATCACGTTGGCTGGCTTCAAATCGCGGTGCACGATGCCTTTCTCGTGCGCTGCCTCCAGCGCATCGGCCAAGGCCTCGGCAATTTCCACAATGTTCGGGAGTGGAAGCCCGCTCGCCGGAATGATCCGGTCGAGCGGCAGCCCTTTTACGAGCTGCATGGTCAAAAAGTGCATGCCGTCGGCTTCTTCGACGGAATAAATGGTGACGATGTTCGGGTGATCGAGCTGCGCGAGGGTCTTGGCTTCGCGGCGAAAGCGCGCCAGCCGTTCGGGATCCTGGGCCATCTCCGCGGGCAGGACCTTCAGCGCGACGTCGCGTCCCAGGCGCGTGTCGGTGGCCCGATACACTTCGCCCATCCCGCCGGCTCCGATGTGAGCTACGACGCGATAGTAGGAAAGTGTTCGACCGGTCAGGTCAAGCTTTTCAGGCATAGATGATTGAAGGCGCCTAGACTATCAGCAAAAGGGCAGTAAATGGCAGTAACAGAGCGGTGATTGGGTCCTCGCGGACCGCGATTTCAGCTCGCTTTCCTACTTGGCCCCCGCGTGCTTCTCGATTAACTCCGTCACCTCCTCCGGCTGATCCTCGACGACGTAATGCACGGCACCCGGAATAATCCCGGTATCGACGTGAAGACATCCATGCACTCGCATCGATTGCGCCAACTGCGACACGATCTTGGCAAATGGTGACTTCTCTCCCGTGGCCACAAACACTGGCACGCTAATCTGATTGCTTCGCAGCGCGTTGAATTTTTCGTTCTCTGGAAATGCCCGGTAAATTTCAAACATTGCGTGTAGCGACGGGGCCGGATACGCCTTTACAAAATGCGCCGCCTCCGCCGGGGTAATTTTCCCGAAGTTAAAAAAGTACTGGAAATAATCTGCTTGGCGTCCATCGACCAGCTTTTCCGCGAGTCCCGGCACCTGCATGAATCCGACGTGCCACAAATGTGGGTCGCACTCGATCGATCTGGGCGCCACTCCAGGGATCGGCACGTCGAGGATCATCAACCCGCGAAGATTATTCGGAAATTGGCGTAAAAACGCGTAGGCCACCATCCCGCCAATGTCGTGCCCCACCACGTAAACCTTTCGGAGCTTCAGCGTCTCGGCAAGCCCTCTCACGTCCTTGGCCATGTTCGCCGCGTCGTATCCGCCCGCCTCCGGCGACGCTGCAGGTGATGATCCGCCGATCCCGCGCAGGTCCACCGCGATCACAGTGAACTGCTTCGCCAGCGCCGGCATAATCGCGTGATACTCGTACCAATCTTGCGGAAATCCGTGGATCAGAATTACGGCCGGCCCTTGGCCGCCCCGCACATAATGCAGCGACACGCCATTCACCTGAGCTGTTGCTGATGTAAATCCTGGGCCCAGCTCTTTCACTTCGTCGATTTGCCTCACTTTCGAGAGTCCGGCCGCGTTCACTCGCTTTGTCCGCGGCATACGCCCCGAGTATCAAAAGCATCGCCAAACCGCACATACCCAATCGCTGCATCATTTCTTCGCTCTCTCCTCTTCCAGCGCGCCCGCTGGCTTCGCAAGTCTGCTCACTTCCATCCGCCGCTCCTGCCATCAGCCATCCGAGTATGCTCCTCCTTCCCTGCTAAAATAATCACGTGAAATCCTATGACGCGATTGTGGTGGGCGGCGGGATTATTGGCGGGTCGATCGCGCTAGCTCTGGCGCGCGAAAAGCAGCGCGTGCTGGTGCTGGATCGCGCCGAGCCGGGCAAGGAAGCTTCATGGGCCGCCGCGGGAATGCTTGCTCCTGCGCCTGAAAACTTCTCGCTGGCCGCTGAGGCGGAAACAACGCGTTTCATTCCATTCGCCAAGGCGAGCTTCGGACTTTATCCCGCCTTTATTGAGGAAGTTGAATCACTTTCCCATTCACCTACGGGCTTTCGTCGGGACGGCACGCTGGAATTCTTTTTTGGAGCGCGCGGCGAGTGGGAGCGCACGGAAACGCTGCGCGCGTATCGCCAGTTTGGCGTGGCCGATTGAACCGATTAGCACGGACGCAGGCGAGGGCGAAGGCGCCCGCGGCGAGTCACGAAGCGGTGGCCGCGGCGTGGGTGCCGGATGAGTGCACGGTCGATCCGCGATTGCTGACTCCGGCGGTACTCGGCGCGGCGAAGGCACGCGGCGTGGAAGTGCGCCAAAATTGCGCGGTGGAAAAGGTGCTGGCGCCGGCGCGAGATGGCGCGGTTGGAGTGGTGGCGGGCGGCGAGGAGATTCATGCGGCGAACGTGGTGATTGCCGCGGGCTGCTTCTCGAGTCAAATTCCGGAAATGGCGCAATTCGCGCCCACTTCGCCGTGCCGCGGGCAGATGATCGCGCTGCAGTTCGACCTGCCCGACGATTCGCCAGTGCTGCGCTCGCAGAATGGCTACATCGTGCCGCGCGAAAACGGGCGCGTGGTGGCGGGCAGCACGCTTGAAAACGCAGGATTTGCAAAGCAGGTCACGCCGGAGGGGATGAACAAGATTTTGAACGCTGTCACCGAAATTGTCCCGGCGCTGGCCAACGCGCCAATTCTTGAAAAATGGGCCGGCTTGCGACCGGATACGCCCGATCATTTGCCCATCATCGGCGCTACGAGCGTGAAGGGCTTGTGGATTGCGACCGGGCACTATCGGAATGGAATTTTGCTCGCGCCAGGGACGGCGAGCGCGATGGCGGACCTAATTCTGCGCGGCAAGTCGCCTATTGATATCGACCATTTTTCGCCGCTGCGCTTCGAGCGGAAATCCGGCGCTGGTTCGCTATCGGCAAGCGCCGACGCACACCACGACACCACCGCGCGCTAATTAAAATTTAAATTCACGGACTTTAATACGGTGAGCTAACCCGGCCCGGCTCGCGATTCGCGGGTCCGGCCAGCGTGGAGGCTTGCCCGGGGCTGGTGAAAGTAATTTTCGAGGCGTCGAAATCGAGGGGCCGGTCGAGAGTCGCCTCCAAAGTTGTCCCGCGTGGCAGCTCGGCTTCCGGGCCGCGGGTCAACAGAATGGCTGCAAGTCCCACGGCCAACCCCGCGCCTGCTCCAATTCCCGCGCCCGCGCCGGTACGCGTGGCCAGCCCGCCGATGCCAGCGCCCGCCGCGGTAGTTTTCGCGACTGTGCTGGCGTCTCCCTTTTTGTTGGAGTCGCCTTCGATTTTGCCTTCGCGGTTGGTGGTCTCGTTGCCGCCGGTGCTGGCGCTGGCCGGCGAGCCGTCAAAGCGCACCATGTACGCGTTGGGCAGGATGAGCGTTTCCAGGCGCAGCATCAATTCGCCACGGCCCTTCACGCGGCCCGGACGCTTTGTTTCGGTGACCTCGCCACTAACATAAGAACCCGCCGGGATGACGATTTTTCCGTCCTGCATGATGGGGAAAAGTGTCTCGAAATAGACCGGGTCGCCGACACGTGCGGTACGGGTGGATACACCGTTGTGCAGCACTAGCGGGATATGGGTGCCCGTGGGCAACTCAATTTTGCCCGGAGGCACGGCGGCGGGTGCGCCGGGCGTGGCCGCGGGCGGCGTAGGCGCGGTGTTGGGCTGCTCGGCCTTGGGTGACTGGTCCGCTGACGACTGATTACCCTGCGATTGAGTTGTTTGCGGCTGGCTTCCCTGCGGCTCTGACTGCGTTCCTTGCGCTTGATTCTCTTGGCCCGGGCTTGCGGGCTGCGCGGACCCAGAATTCTGCTGCCCACCTTGCTGATTCGACTGCTGATTTGATTGTTGATTTGGCTGCTGCGCGACTGGAGCCGGGGGCGCGGCCTGCGTTCCATTCTGGTTCATCTCAGGGGCTTGTTGCGCCACCGCAGGCATCGCGCACGCCAAGCCCAGCACCAGGAAACAAACGCCAATCGCCCTGCCCGCAATTTTCGTCAGCATGGAACCCCTCAATTTCGCCTTAGCCTGCGATGCCCTTACGCGGCAATCGAGATGCCATTAAGCCCTGTGCCATTCGGGCCCGTAACAACTGGCCCGTGGCCTGCAGCAACCGCGCGGCGCGGGCTAAGTTACTCAAAAGCTTAGTCTCAAACCCAACAAAAGGCCACCCGACCCTATGTCGGATATCGAACACCCGAGTTCTAGAACGATAATCAGTAAGCCAACACAAGCGCATCCGATCAGCCCGCCCGGGGACCGCATCGCTATAATTTCAGAAGGCTTCCTCTCTGGAAAAGCCATCCTTGGAATCAAAAGTGGATACCAAGACCCCTACCCGCCGATCCCTGCGCCAGAAGACCCTGGTGTCGCTGGGAATTACTATTTTCATTCTGGCGGGGATTGTTTTCAGCGTAGCGCGCTGGGTGATGCTGCGCACCTTCGAGAAGATCGAGGCCGAGCAGGCTCAGGAAAGCCTGTCACAGGCTGAAGACGGGCTGCACGAGAGCATGCAAAACCTCTCGCGCATGGTCACTGACTATTCGGCTTGGGATCAACTCTACAAATACGCCGACGCACCGGACGAAAATTTCACCAAGTCCGAGCTGCCCGACCAGCTTTTCACCGACCTGCACATCAATTTCATCGTAGTGAGCGATAAGGAAGGCAACGTCCTTTTCGCCCGCGGCTACGATTTTGGGACTGATCGCCCGGAAGAAGTTCCGCTGCAGCTTCTGGCCCAATTGAAGGCGGGCGGCCCGCTGACCAGCTTCAAAAGTACGCGCAGTAAAGTCGAAGGAATTTTGCGCTACGGCAATACGCCCGTGCTGCTGGCGTCGCAGCCGGTGGTGCGCTCGAATTACGAAGGACCCATCAATGGCGCGATGGTGATGGGCCGCTGGCTCGATGAACGTGAAATTGGGCGGCTCAGTGCGACATCTCACCTGGATATGAGCATCGACTCGATCGACCCAGCTCAAGCGCTCGCGATGGGCCAGAACCACCGCGGCCATGCCTCGACGCTGGCTGAATCGGGTGATGGGCTGGTCGCTTCGAAAGTCCTGACCGACTTGAATGGCAACCCCGCGTTGCTACTGAAAGTGAAAATGCCGCGCACGCTCTATCTGCAGGGCCAGGTAAACCTGCTGCAGTTCATGATTCTGCTGCTGGCGGCGAGCGCGGCCCTGACCGCAATTACCCTGGCGGTGATGGAACGCGTGGTGCTCTCTCGCGTCGCGAAACTCACTACCGACGTGGTCAAAGTGGGCGCATCGGGTGATATTGCTACGCGCATTCACGTAGGCGGGGATGATGAGCTATCGCTGCTGGGCTCTTCGATCAACCGGATGCTCTCGGAACTTGAAGAATCGCAGCACGATCGCGCCGAGCAATCTACCCGTTTCCGCCTGATTTTGGAGCGCATGCCCGCAATCCTGTGGACCACCGACACGCAGCTCAATTTCGTTTCGAATATCGGCGCGGCGCTGGCGCCGCTAGGCTTGCATCCCAATTCACTGGCAGGCACGAGCCTCTACGAATACATGGGGACGCACGACGTCAGGTTTCCGCCCGTTGCCGCGCATTTGAGCGCGCTGCGCGGCGAGCCCGCCACATATTCGAACATCTGGCAGAACCGCTCTTACGAATGCCACACCGAGCCGCTGCGGGACACCAACAACGCCATCGTCGGTGTGATCGGCATCGCGCTCGATAAGACCGACCGCATGGAAGTGGAAGAGGCGCTCAAAAAATCCGAGTCGAGTTATCGCTCACTGATCGAGGAAGCGCCCTACGGCATTTGCCGGTGCACGGTAGGTGGCAGCTTCACGCTGGTGAATCGCGCGCTAGTGCGCATGCTGGGCTGCGAAAATGAATCTGACCTGCTGGGCTTGAATCTGGGCGTCGATATTTTCGACGATTTGCGCGACCACGCGCGCTTCATCGGCTGGCTGCAGGAGCATGGCAGCGTCGAGGGCGTAGAAACGCAGTGGAAGCAGCGCGATGGCAAAACCATCAGTGTACATTTGGGCGGGCGCGCGCTGCGCGATATACGCGGCCAAATCGCCTATTTCGAAGTGATCGCCGAGGACGTCTCTGACCGCAAGCATCTCGAATTGCAGCTTCGGCAATCGCAAAAATTGCAGGCTATCGGTCAGCTTGCCGGCGGCGTGGCGCACGACTTCAACAATTTGCTGATGGTGGTCAAGGGTCACATGGAGTTGATCCTCGGCTCCATGCCGCAAACCGACGCGCTCTACCCGCGGCTCGATCAGGTGCAAAAAGCAGCCAATCGCGCCAGCTCGCTGACGCGGCAACTGCTGGCCTTCAGCCGCATGCAAGTGCTACAGCCGCAAATACTCGATCTGAACGTCATCGTCTCCGGGATGATTCAAATGCTGGCGCGGCTCATCGGCGAAAATATCGAGCTTTCCTTCCGACCGGCAAGCATTCTCGGCCGCGTGAAGGCCGACGCGGGGCAAATGGAGCAGGTGCTGCTGAATTTGGTGGTGAATGCGCGCGACGCCATGCCCGAGGGCGGCCGCCTGATCATCGAAACCGCCAACGTGGAGCTTGATCAGACTTACGCGAGTTTGCACACCGTGGTGAAGCCTGGCCCTTACGCAATGCTTGCAGTAAGCGACACGGGCTGGGGCATGGACGCGGGCACGCAGGCTCGAATTTTTGAACCATTCTTTACTACCAAAGATCAGGGCAAGGGCACCGGCCTGGGACTTTCCACCGTTTACGGCGTAGTCAAACAGAGCGACGGCTACATTTGGGTCTATAGCGAGCCGGGGCAGGGCTCGACATTCAAAGTGTATTTGCCTCTGGTGGGTGAAATGGCTGAAATCGCCAAGGCAGCTGCCGCCTCGGTTCCCACACCAGGCAGCGAAACAATTCTGCTCGTGGAAGACGAAGACAACGTGCGCTCGCTGGTCAGCGATTTTCTGCGCAATAACGGCCACACCGTGATCGACGCGCCCAATGGCGCCGAAGCGCTGCGCATCGCCGAGTCTCACAAGGGCCACATCGACTTGCTGGTCAGCGACGTGATCATGCCGCAAATGAGCGGGCGCGAATTGTGCGACGAGCTGCGCCGCCGCATGCCCGATTTGAAGGTGCTGTTCATTTCCGGCTACACCGACGACGCGGTGGTGCGCCACGGCGTGGTCGAAGGCGACGTAGCTTTTCTGCAAAAGCCCTTCAGCATGCGTTCGCTGCTGAGCAAAGTGCGCGAAGTGCTCGACTCGACGCCCGCAATCACATCGCGGACGTAACTTCCCTCCCGGCAGTGCAAACTTTCCTTCCAGTTGCTTTTTCGTAAGCCTCGCCAGTACGCTTGGCCATCCAAAGAATAGGCATCGAATCACAGGATCATAAGAAAGACTTGGAGGGTTTTCGAAAATGGCCAAACTAGCGCTGGTTTACGGCATGCGAATGTTCCCGCTCGACGATCTCGAGCGCGTGGAAGAAGCGAAGGTTTCGCTGAAGAATGGCAAAGATGCTCGCGTCACCATGCATTTGATCGAAGGTTCGCGCGAGGAAATCGAAGAGACGCTGCGGCAGTCGGTGGAGGCGTTTTTCGATTTGTATCCCGAGAATCTGGGCTAACCCTGCGGCGAGGCGATTCGAATGAACTACATTGAGGAATTACAGGACATGATTCGGCACCGCTACGGCGCCGAATCGGTTCATCTCGGAAAGCGTCCCGGTAAAAGAAACTTCCGAGGGAAAGACCATTTGGGAAGGCAACGTGGAAGTTTTTGAGCTAAAGAATTATCCCAAAGCGCCGAAGGTCTACGCCTGGTCCTACGCCACGTTTGATCCGAAGCGGCCGCTGCACGTCAGCGTGCTGCACATCCCGCCTATTGCGTCGGCCGTGCAGGCTGTGCGCGCGGCCATCATAGAAGAATCGCGCGGCAAAGATACTGCCGCAGCGAAGCCCGATGGCCCACAATCTTAGCCACTGGCCGCTCTTAGCGCGTTGAGTCGCAGCGTGGTAACCCCACAATGAAATAACTCCGGCGTTTGGGCAGCCGATCTCAAAGTCCCACACCCGTAATTATATCCTCTTCGAGAGATAAACCTAGCTTTACTTCATTGCTTAACTATGGTTAATATGTTTTGGTTAGCTAGGTTACCTGATGGGGGTGGCGGTTTATGATCCTTGCGGCAGCCGGTGCTTTATTTTTCGTATTACTCACCGCGCCGCTTCAGAAAACTCCATCGTCAACCGCTAAAATCTGTGTCCTTGTAGAAGACCAGACCAATGCCGCGCTCTCTGATGCTTCCCTCGAATTAAGTGCCGGCGATAGGCGCCTCGCCGCGAAGTCAGACGCAACCGGACAGTTTTGCTTCGATCGCGTCGAGCCTGGCGAGTACGAGCTTCTCACGGACCTGCGCGGCTTCAAGCCCGATGAGCGAAGGGTTGTGGCGCGAAGCGGCGAAACGCAACAACTGACGATTACGCTCGGCCTTTCAACGGTCACGCAGAAAGTCACCGTAGCCGAAGGTTCGGCGGATACAGCGTCAATCAACGTCGCGCAGACTCAAATTAATCGGGGACTCATTGAAAACCTGCCAAGCGAGAGCGTGAATGCGCAATTGAGTTCGATACTTACACTGTCGACCCCTGGAGTGGCCGCGGACTCCAACGGCGTCTTCCATCCCCTGGGCGAGCATGCCGAAACATCCTTCAGCATCGATGGCCAACCCATCTCCGATCAGCAGAGCCGTATCTTTTCGAACCAAATCTCGGCAAGCACTCTTCAGGAGATGCGGACCCTCCAGGGTGCTCCGCCGGCGGAGTTCGGAGATAAGACCAGCCTCATTGTGGAGGCGACCACGCGCTCGGGATTAAATACCGGAAAATCCAGCGGTACCATCTCGCTCGGGTTCGGTTCGTTTGACACGCCTACAGCGAGCATCACGCTCGCGGCCGGCTCCCGGACGTTTGGAAATTTCCTCGCTTTGGACGGACTCGACAGCCACCGTTTTCTTGATACGCCCGAATTCCACAGCCTGCACGCCCGCGGCAATGCCGAAAATGCTTTCGACCGATTTGACTGGCAGCCCAGCGAGTCAACTTCCCTTCACCTCAATTTGTCCGCGGCACGCTCCTGGTTTCAGGTTCCGAACACCTACGACCAGCAAACCGCGGGCCAAGATCAGCGCCAGCACATGACCAGTTTTAATGCGGGGCTCGCGTTTTCGCGGGTTCTCAGTCCTTCGCTCCTGCTCACCGCGAACACCTGGTTACGCCAGGATCGAGTGAATTACTTCCCATCGGGTGACCTGTTTTCCGATCAGCCCGCGACCCTTTCTCAATCTCGAAAACTGACCAGTACGGGACTGCGAAGTGATCTCGCCTATGCGCGAGGACGAGATTCTATAAAAGGAGGAATTCAGGTTCAGGTCTGGCCGCTCTCGGAATTGTTCACGACTGGCCTCACCGATCCGGGGTTCAATTCTCCGTGTGTGGATTCAACTGGAGTCCCTGTTCCCAATCCGGCGCTCACCGCTCCTAGCCAGTGTGCTGCCGCGGGATACGGTGAAAACGCTTCGTATCAGCCGGCCTTGCTGCCGTATGACCTGACGCGCGGCGGAACTCTTTTTGCTTTTCGCGGCGCCGCCACCATTTACGAGGAAAGCGCGTATGTTCAGGACAGCATCAAGCTGGGCCGGTTGAACGTGAATGTTGGTTTGCGATACGACAATTATGATGGGCTCAGCAAGGGTCATGGCGTACAGTCCCGTGTTGGCGCGGCCTACCAGCTGCGGCCGACCGGAACGGTCTTTCACGTCTCTTACGCTCGAGTTTTCTTAACTCCTTACAATGAGAATTTGGTGCTCTCCAGTTCTACGGGTCTCGGAGGGCTCGGCAATGGCTCGCTTGGAGCGACTGCCGTCCAGCCACTTACGCCGGCCCGCCGCGACCAGTACAACACAGGTATCGAACAGCAATTCGGGCCCAGGTTTAACATTCAGGCCGAATATTTTTGGAAATACACCCACGGCGCATACGACTTCAACACGATTCTAAATACTCCCCTGAACTTTCCCATTCAGTTTCGTGAGTCAAAGATTGATGGCGCGATGGTTCGTGCGACGCTCAACAAGTTTCACGGCTTCAGCGCCTTCGCCGTTTTGGGGCACAGCCGCTCGCGGCTTTTTAGCCCGGAGGTTGGAGGCATCAACTTTGGAACGGCCTACGCGCCCGTGGCGCGTCCCGATCACGATCAGGGATTCGAGCAGACTACGAATGTCCAGTATCAATTCTCGCAGCGAAGCATGGTCGGCCTGTGGTTTGGCCTGACCTGGCGATTCGATAGCGGGCTGGTGGTCGTGAGTGTGCCCGACTATTCGACCGCGCTCACACTGACTGCCGATGAGCAGCAGCAGATCGGCTTATATTGCGGCAACGTTTTTGCAACGGTGGACAAGGCCTTGCGAAACTGCAATTCGCCTCACTACGGAGCCAGCCTGATTCATATCGTCCCGCCGGGAACGTATAACCCCGACACGAATCCCTCCCGCATCACACCGCGGAACCTTTTCGACGCGGCGGTCGGGACAGATCGTTTCTGGCAGAAGGACAATTACACGCTTGGCGGAAAAATCACTGTAGTAAATGTGATGAACAAGGTCGCGCTGTATAACTTTCTTTCAAGCTTTTCGGGAACGCATTTCGTCTCGCCGCGTCTGGTGCAGGGTGAATTGACCTTGCACTTCTAGTGAGCCCGCTTTTTATGAGCCTAAATCAGAACGACAGTTTGGCCGGTTAGGTCGAAGCGTTTGCGGCAGCGAATGTTGCGGCAGGCGACCAAATCATCGACGCGCACCATGTACGAGCGGGCCTTGTTGAACGTCGCGCGATCCTGATCGTTCGCGCCTTTGGGTAACTGGCCTTTTTTGGTGCGGGTCTTCCAGCGAATCGGATAGTTATTTTCCGTGCGGCAATGCGGGCAGGTCAGCGGTATCTGCTTAACCTCTTCTTTCTCGTCGTAGAAATTTCGTTCATCCATGTCGATTCCCGGTCTCTGTCTGCGCGTCCGTCACCGCGCCGCTTGCGCCCAACATCGCATCGAGCGTCGTAAAACTGAGCCCCGCATCTTTCCATCGCGGCAGCCAATGCGCCACCGCTTCCACGGTGTGCGTGCGGTCGCCTTCCAGAATGCGGTGATCGGCGTCGTGCAGAAGCACAATATCTCCTCCGCGCACGTGCTGCAAGCGCTCGATCACCGGCGCGGCCGGCTGCACCTTCCAATCCCAGGCCCAGCGCGACCACATGATCACGTCCTTGTGGCGCGTGGAGCGGGCCGTGGCCGCGAACCACGGAGCGCGAAAACCGAATGGCGGGCGCACGTAAGTTGTTTCGCGCCCGGTGGCCTCGCCGACGGCGTCGCGGCACCGCTTTAGTTCGTCGGCGATCTGCTGCGGCGAGAGAAAAATTAAATTGGGGTGCGTTTCGGTGTGATTGCCGATGGCATGGCCACGCGCGGCAATTTCGGCGGTGATTTTTGGGCATTCGCGCACATGGCGGCCCATCACGAAAAATGTGGCCGGCACACTGTGACGGGCCAGCACGTCGAGCAGCTTGGGCGTGGCGCGCGGGTTGGGCCCGTCGTCGAAGGTCAGCGCAATTTGCGAAGCGTTGCCGGTGTGGCGAATCGTGGGGCCAAAGAGCTGCGCCGACGGTGCCATCGCTCCCCACGCGGCTACCACTCCCGCCGCGGCAACAATTCCCATCGCCCCGAATGTGACTGCCGTGCTCAAGAACTCTGGCCTTTCAACTGTCTACGCTTTTCCGCTATTCGGCGATGCATCAAGTAAGCCAGGAAGAAAACAAATCCCCAGCAACATAGAGCGACCCACCAAGGATGAAACGGAACCGGAAAGATCCCAAACAGCAAGAACAGCAGCAGGTCCCATATCGTGAGCTTATCGATGAGCGCTTTGTCCGTCAGATCCATTTTCTGTAAATGGCCTCCTGCTGCACTGCGATTTTAGCGCGCCAAGTTGGCGCAGCTACGTATATTCGAGATACGCGTTACCCACCACCGCAGTTCCTTTCTGCTACCATCGCCACGCTGATGGCTTCCCCCGCCACATCTAATCACGCGCTTAACCTTGGAGCTCCGTTTCCGATATGCGTGCGTGTTGCCGCTATTGCGTGGCTGATCGTCTGGGCGCTTACCTACGAAATTTACTGGGGCGCCAGCTCGTTCCTCTATCTCTGCGACATTGCGGTGGTGCTCACCTGCTTCGGGCTGGCGTTACCAAGCGGAACTACCAGCGCACTGCTCATTTCCAGTCAGGCGGTCAGTTCGGTGCTGCTCGATTCGCTGTGGGCGGTCGACGCGGTGGTGCGGCTCATCGCGCATACGCACATCATTGGCGGCACCGAATATCTTTTTGACCAGCATTACCCCGCGTGGGTGCGGGCCATGAGCCTTTTTCACGTCGTGCTGCCACCGGTGCTGCTCTGGGCGGTGCGGCGAACCGGTTACGATCGCCGGGGCTTTCAATTGCAGGCCGTGATCGGCGCAATGGGCATGATTGCCTCGCGCTTTGTGGATCCCGCGAAGAATGTGAACTTCGCTTTTACCGGCCCGCTGGTGAATAAGCAATGGGGACCGGCGCCGCTGCATTTGGCCTGTATGTTTTTTGGATTGGTGCTGGTGATCTACTGGCCCACGCATCGGCTGCTGATTTGGTGGGATTCAAAAAAGAAGAGGAACTAACGCGCGCGATTCGCGCTGCAACTTGCGGCCCAAAAAATTACGGCAGGAAATTCGGAAGGTGCGTGCTGCTGTCGGTTGGGGGCTTATCGCCGCCGGGCTTGTCGGCATCGGGCTTTGTCGCAGCGGATCCCGTTCCATTTCCACTTGCTGAACCACTTCCGACGCTGGTTGCGGGTTGACCATTCCCGGCCGCTACATTACCAACGGAACCATTGCTATTTAACCCTGTGTTACTCGAACCCGTCCCTATTGATCCAGTGTTGGTTGACCCAGCCCCAGTTGAGCTGCCTCCACCCGACACGGCGGTTCCAATTTTGCCCTTGCTGGCCACCTCGTTCGCCGCCTCTTCCTCGTGAATTTCAGCGAGCTTTTCGGTGACGCTCTTGTCCGGCAGCGGCTTCTTGTCCGCCACGGGCGAATCCTCGGGCAGCTCGATGCGATACCGCGTGCCCACTCCCTCCTCATCCTCGATGAGCAGCGACCCGTGATGGTCACTCACCACTGCTTGCACGATGGCCAGGCTCAGCGGATCGTAGTAGCCATTGCTCGCGCACAGACTGGAATCCGCTTTAGGCGTAAAGCGCCGCCACTCCTCGGCGGAAATCCCCGCGCCGTGATTCGAAACATCCAAACGCACGCCCTGCGCGACGTTGCGCGTCTTGATCACCAACGGCCCGCCCGCGGGCATGGCTTCGATGACGCTGCAAATTAAATTGTCGATGGCCTTCTCGAGCAGCACCGGGTCGCCATGAATCAGGGCCAGCTCGGGCTGCAAGCGCACCTCCGGCAGCACCGGCGGACGGCCCACGGCGGTGAATTTTGATTCGTTCGCGCGCATCACCCGCTGAACAAGACCGTTCAAATCCACGGCGATTAATCGCGGCATGGGCATGCGCGCAAACTCGGCGAAGGCATCCACCACCGAGCGCAGCCGTTCCACCTGGGTCGAAAGCACCGCGGCAAAATCGGTAATGCCGTGATGATACGACTCATTTCCTTCTGCGCCCCAACCGCGCAAATCGCTCACCGTGCCGTCGAACTGCTTGAGCGACGGCGTAATTTCGCTGGCAAACGTGCCGGCCAGCTCACGCCAAGCGGAGACGCGCTCGCCCTGCGCGGCAACATCCAGCTTTTCGCGCAGCTTGGTCGACATTTCATTGAACTCGCGAATCAGCCGGGCAATTTCGTCATTCTTCGGTGTGCGGCCTCGCCCGCCCGTGAGCACAGGTGCGTCTACCTTCGCGCCAAAATTTCCTTCGGCAATGTCGTGCGAGCTTTCGGTGAGCAACTCGACCGGAACAACCACCCGCGTATTGGCCCAGCTCTTGGCCAGCCAGCCGAAGAGAAACGCGACCAGCAGCGCTTCCAGCGCCAGAAAGAAAATGAAGCGATTCGCAGCGACCATGCGCGCCTCGGGCTGCTCGACCAGGAAAATTCCCAGCAAGCCGCCGTCGCGTCCTTGCAAAGGCACGAGCTGCACGTAGTGCGACTTGGAACCGTCTATCCCCGAATTAACCTGCACGGCGCGCTGCACCGGGGTGCGCAGCTCATCGGCAATCAACGGCGCAAAATGTTCGCCGTCGGTGACCGAGCCGCTCGAATCGATCAAATTGGAGGCTGAAAAGTTCGGATCGATGTTGCGGTAAATCAAGGCCCGCGCGCCAGTCGGCAAGATCACTGACCGCAAAAAATCCGAACCGAGCCGCACGCCGCCAACTACATAGACCTTCTTATCGGCCACCGGGACCGCGTTCGAAATGGCCAGCACCGCCAGGTCCGGCCCTGCCTCGGAATCCACGCGGGTCAGGAAAGAGCCGCGCGACGACCAATCCTTAGCCTGCAGCACCCAGGGCATCGACGAATTGGCATGCACCGGCCACTCTGCCGACGAAATAATCTTTCCTTCGCTATCCACGAAGTCGAGAAAATCCAAATGTTGCGAGACGGCCACCACGTGCGCGTCGTTCAGATAGAGCGACGGATCGGCATTGGCGGACATCAGGTCGATGGCCATGCGCAGAGTCGATTCCGACTCGGCGATCCCGCGCACCCGCACCACGACTTCCTCGCCGCGGCGCAGGTAGTCCTGCCGGAATTGGGCGGCCAGCGTATCGGACTGCTCCTCTTCGACCTGGCTCAGCGACCGGCGCACCACTACCGACGCGCCCACGGCAATAATGCCGGCGGCGCACAGCACCAGCAGGCTGACCGTCCAAAAGACCTTTACAGGAAGTTTCACTTGGCTTTCTTTTTTACGAATGTTTTACAAACATGCCGCCCGCTTTGCGAACACTGGCCCCCGGGAGTGCCCGCTTCGGGAGCAGTCAGTCCGGAATCATATCGCAACCGCTGAAAGGTGAGAACACTACGACGTCTATTCGCCCGGTCCTAGTGAAAAATTATAGCTGAATCATGCGGCACTTGCCCAATTCGGGAATCGACGCCCTAGCAGGTGCCCCTGGCCGGGCTACTTATGCCCCAAAACCGGATATTTGTACCCGGTCAGCCCCTTCCCTTCTTCGATAGTCACAATTTGATCCGCGGCCACGCCGGTAATTTCCTGCTTGGCGCCGCTGGGCCAGAGCAGCTCAATCTTGTCGACCTTCGCGTGCGGCCCCAGCCCAAAGTAAATCCGCGGATCCTGCGCCGAGCAATAGCTCATCCCGCCTTTGGCCTGATCGTAGCTGGTGAAATCGCCCGCGATCACTTTAATGCGCGTGCCCAGACCATCGCGATTGCTCTTGGTGCCAATCAGGCGGATGCCCAGCCAGTGATTGTCGCGCGCCGCGGCGGAACGGGCGCCGTCATTCCGGAATAGCTGCGCGTCCTCGCCATTGTTATTCACCAAAAAGCCTAGCCAGCCGTCATTGTCGAAGTCGGCCACCGCGAGCCCGCGGCCCACGCGCGGTGAAAGAAACGTGGCGGACTGTGTTGCGCTGGCGTCCACAAAATGCCCCCCGCCGGTATTTCGGTAGAGGCGCTTGGGCTCCTCGTACTTCACGTCGGGATGGTAAAGCGCAATGTTGTCGAGGATGTGGCCGTTGATGACCAGCAGGTCCCGCCAACCGTCATTATCGAAGTCGAAAAAGCGCGCGCCAAAACTGCTGTCGAGAATATTGGTTTGGGCGATTCCCGAAGCAATAGTCGCGTCGGTGAACGTTCCATCGCCATTGCCGCGGTAAAGCCGGTTCAACTCAAAATCGAGATGGCTCACAAAAAGGTCCATCTTACCTGTATTCGTCAGGTCGGCCGCGTCGGCGCTCATGCCCGCCTCGGGCTTGCCGTCCTCGCTGAAGCCGGCGCCGGAGGAGTAGGTCACGTCGCGAAAAGTCCCATCGCCGTTATTCAAATAGACGAAATTCCGCTGCGTATCATTGGCGATGAAAATGTCGGGCCAGCCGTCGCCATTCAGGTCGGCCAACACTACCGCAAGGCTTTTCCCGTCAAGATTCTCGAGCCCCGCTTTCTTGGTCACATCGGTGAAGGTGCCGTCGCCATTGTTGTGGTAGAGCTTCATCGACGCGCCCGAAAAGCTGTCCGGATGGCAATACGCGCGATACCCCGGGCGGCTGTCACCGCACAGCGCGGGGTGGTTCTCATCGAATTTCACGTAGTTGGTGACCAGCAAATCGAGCCGGCCGTCGTGATCGTAGTCGAACCAACCTGCCGCGGTGGCCCATTCGCCATCGTCGCCCACGCCAGCCTTGGCGGTCACATCGGTGAACGTGCCGTCATGATTGTTGTGGTACAGCACTGAGTGCTGGTAGCCGGTCATATATATGTCCGGGTAGCCATCGTTGTCGTAATCCGCGATAGCCACGCCGAAGTAGAAGCCACCCTCGCTATGAATGCCGCTCTCACGAGTCACGTCGGTGAAGGTGCCGTCCCCGTTATTGCGATAGAGCGCAGGCTGCGGGAGCGTCGCGGGGTGAAACTGCGGGGTCGGGCCGCTGTTCACCAGGATTGCGTCCATCCAGCCGTCGTTGTTGTAGTCAAGCCAGCCCGCACCCGCGCCCATAGTCTCCACGTAGAGCTTTTCTGCCGATGCAGCGCGCTCGTGATGAAAATGGATGCCGGCTTGCTTGGTGACATCCTCAAATTGCACTTTGAATGGATTCGGCCCCGGCGTGGCGGAGCCGGAAACCGCGGCCAAAAGGTTTGGCCAGCTTACCGGAACGGTCAAAATGAGAATGGTTGCCGCAGCCAGCCAATTCACGGGGCGGGCTCTCAACGCCACCGCTCGCGGATTAATTTTTTCGATATGCACATCTTCCGAAACGCGCGGGCAAAATCACGCGGGCGCGCGATTCTACCAGCCTAAGATGCGTCCCGCAGCATCCGCGCGCTTCGCTGCCTCACACTTTGTTACAAAAGATTTCAACATGTTTACGGCTTTCATATTGACAGTGCAAAAGCCCACAGCTACGCTACGCGACATTCCTGACAGGGGTGTTTGCTGAACTTCCGCCGTGAAAATTCTTTTACCGCGTATCCGTACAGAGCGCAGTGTCTGCTTCGCCTCCCGCTGACCCGATCGCAGCTAACCGGAGCGCTTCTCTCGCTCATTCTGTCGCTCGGCGTAGCCGGTTCCCTTAGGGCAACAAGCACAATCTCATCACCAATGCCTCCTGCCTCCGCCAAGAAAATCATCATCGATACCGATCCGGGCACTGACGACGCGTTGGCTATCCTGCTCGCGCTCAATTCGCCGGAGGTTGACGTCCGCGCGCTCACCGTGGTCCCCGGCAACGTAACCGCCAAGCAGGGCCTCGAAAACGCGCTAAAGCTCGTTTCACTGGCCAATCGCTGCGACGTGACCGTCGCCGCCGGCGCGCAGCATCCCCTCTTTCAAAAATTGGTCACCGCGGAGTTCTGGCACGGCGCCAACGGCATGGCCAACATCGAGCTGCCCGCGCCAAAGTGCAAACCAGACGAGCGCTGGGCTCCCGACGTGATCATCCAGACCGTCCGCGCCGCGCCGCATGAAATTACGCTCGTTCCCATCGGTCCGCTCACCAATATCGCCCTAGCCGTCGAAAAGGATCCTGGGATTGTGCCATTGGTGAAGGAAGTGGTGGTCATGGGCGGGTCGATTTCCGGCGGCAACGTGAACGCAGTCGCTGAAGCCAACATTTTTGGCGATCCCGAAGCCGCGCAAGTGGTCTTCCAGGCCGGCTGGCCCCTCACCATGGTGGGATCAGACGTGGGCGAGCGCACCCTCTTCACCAGCAAGCAGGTCGAGACGTTGAGCCAAACCCACGGCACCTTGAATGACTTCGTGGTGAAAGTTCTGAAATTCCTGGTAGCGCTCTCGCAGAAATACGGCGTCGATGGCACGGCCATGTACGACCCGCTGGCGGTTGGCGCGGTGATCGATCCGAGCGTGATTCAAACTAAGCCCATGCACGTTGACGTGGAAACCAAGGGCGAGTTTACTCGCGGCGAAACGGTCGCTAATCGCCGCAATTCCATTGAGCGTAACGTGCCCTTTGAGGGTCGGCTACGCGTCGAGGGCATCGAGCCGGTCAAGCCGAACGCGAACGTCGCGATAGGTTCTGACGCGGCAAAATTCACTGAGCTTTATATTTCGCGATTAAAAAATAAGTAGGCGAACAAGTAGAGCAAAGCTGTCCGGGCCCCGGCCCCGCGCCGGATTCAAGACGTGCAACGAATGGAGAGCCGAACATGAAAATTTTGAAAATCATCTGCCTGAGCCTGTTCGTCGCTCTTGCACTGATCGCGATTCCGGGAGCCAGCGCGCAGACTCTGGAAAATGGCGCCATCCATGGCACGGTGCTGGATACTTCCAAATCCGTGGTGCCCGGCGCAAAGCTGACCCTGACCAATCCTTCCACCGGCGTGCGCCGTGAGCTGACCAGCGGAACACAAGGTGAATACACTTTTGAGAACGTCCCGCCTGGCGAATACACGCTCACCGTCGACGCTCCAAATTTCGCCCTCACTACCGTGAAAAGGATCGTGGTCAACGTCGGCGCCTCCTTCACGGTCGACGTTACGCTGCAACTCAAGACCCAGTCCCAAACTGTGGAAGTCACCGCCTCTGAAAACGCTGCCATCGATACTTCCACCTCCGGCGTGACTCAGCTCCTCAATCAGACCGACGTGCAGAATCTGCCCTTCCCCGGCCGTGATTATCGCGACCTCGCGCAATTGAGCCCATCGGCGCAGGTTGTGCCGGGGCTGCGTGGCGGCATCCGCCTGGGCGGCCAGCAGAGCGATTACTCCGGTTTGATGGTCGATGGCTCGGACACCACCAATAATTTCTTCGGTGAGAATTTCGGCTCGCTCGAAACGAAAAACCTTACTATCCCGCTCGAAGCAGTTCAGGAATTTCAAGTGGTCACCAACGGCTTCGCGCCCGAATTTGGCCGCGCCTCTGGCGGCTTACTGAATGTGGTGACCAAGTCCGGCACCAACGAGGTGCACGGCGAAGCACATGAGTATTATCGCGGCGGCAGTCTTACCGCTACGGACGCGCTGGGCAATCCTTCAAACATCAATTCGCAGAACCAGTTCGGCGGATCGATCGGCTTCCCGATTCACAAGGACCGCCAGTTCCTCTTTCTCTCCACCGACGTGCAACGCGAAAATGGACCGCTCATCACCAATTTCTGCCCTCCGGGCTCGGCCTCGAATTGTCAGGCGCTGCTGCAAGCGGAACAGGGACCAATCATCGGGCCTTCGTCGGGCGGCGGCGATGAGCTGCCCGCGGCGTGCGGCGGCGCCGGGTCTATCGGCAAGCATCTCCTTCCGGCCTGCTACGGCGTGGCAAACCTAGCGGCCTTTGAAGGCACCAACACCCAGTTCGCCGACTTCTTTACTCTTCTGGGCCACTACGACTACCAGATCACGCCGGCAAATCATTTCAGTATTCGCGGATTTGGCACTCGCAACCACACCAGCGGATTCACCGATGGCCGCGGCCAGACGGAAACGACCGCCGCATTCGGCAATACCGAGCAATACGTCAACCAGGGAATTAGCGGAGTGTTTGCCCTGACCACGGTGCTGGGTCAAAAAGTGAACGAACTGCGCGTCAGCGTGGAAGGAGAGACGCGAAAGCGTCATCCGAACTCGCCCGGCGAGCCTGAAATTCAGATTCAGGGAATCGGCATCTGGGGCCAGCGTTTCTTCCTGCCCGGCAACAATGACAACGGTAAGCTGCAAGGCTCGGACAACTTCTCCTACTCGTTCGGCAAGCACGACATGAAGTGGGGCGGCGACGTGGACGCTTTCGTCGACCGCAAAGACATTTTCGCCGGTTGGAGCTCGGGCACCTACAGCTTCAATTCACTATGCGACTTTGATCCCGCCAATACGGCCAACTGCGCCGGTGTCGCTGCCCCGCCGGTAATCTCGTCGCCTTCCGCTTTCGATCAAGGATTTGGGCTGAATGGCGTGGGCGTTTTCCCCGCCAATACGCTCTTCCCCGACTATCAGGTCGGCCTGGGTATGTACTGGCAGGATAAATGGCAGCTCACTCCGCGCCTGACTCTGACCTACGGGTTGCGCTGGGACGCCACCTGGAATCCGCAGCCGCAGAGCGTAATTGCCGGGCGGGACGTTTGGGTCGGCGAAGGTTTGCCCGGCCACGGCAGCAAGGAAATTTCCGTTCCGCAGCGCTTCCCCAATGACTTTGGCCAATGGGGCCCGCGTGTGGGCGTCGCTTACAATATGGGCGGTACTTCGCAGCCCACGGTGCTGCGCGCCGCGTGGGGCTACTACTACGCGCAAACGCCAACCATCTTCTTCCCAACCATCGGCACCTCGAAGCAGGCCACGCTCTTCGCTGAGCCAGCCTTCTTCAACATGCCTCCAAGCGGCTTTCCTTACGAATTTCCGCAGACTCTCAATGTCTCCGCAAGCCAGCTCTGCGCGCTCGCAGTTCCCGCGGTCGGCTGCCCGGGGATCACTTACGTCGATCCGGCGTTCCGCAACCCGCGCGTTTCGAACTTGACCGTAGGCGTCGAACATACTTTCTTGAACAACTGGACCGTTGCAGCGAATTACGTGTTCACCCATTCCACCCAACTACGCACTGGTGGATTCAGCACCACGCAGTGGTCGCGCAACTTTGAGCCTGCGGGCGTCGATCAATTTGGCCGCACGCTTCTGCTCGCACAGAATGAAGCTAGCTGCCCGACCACCGGCGCTCTGCTCTTCACCGGCTTCCAGCCGCTCGACTGCTCGCTCTTTTCCATGAATGAGTTGGGCAGCTTTGGCCACGGCAACTATCACGAGTTTGTGGCCTCGGTGAATAAGCGCTTCTCGCACCGCTACCAGTTCTTCGCCAGCTACACCTGGTCGCGCAACTACGCCAACGAATCGAGCGAGCGCGATACCGACACGTTCTTTGGTCCACAGGATCCCTTCAACCTCAATCTCGATTACGGCCGCGACGGTCTCGACATCACCCATCAATTCAAAGCTGGAATCGTGGCGAACCTGCCCATGGGATTCACCTGGTCCAGCAATTTCGTCGCGCACAGCGGCCTGGCCTACCCGGTCTACCTGCAGGAATCGACCGCTCTGGGCAGCCAGGACATCAACGGCGACGGCGTGCTGAACCAGCTTATCGGCGGCAACGACCGTCCTATTCTCGACATCAACGGCCACGAATCGCTACTGCCCGATTACCCGGATCGCCAGCCGGCTTTCTTCAACTGGGATATGCGCCTGAGCAAGGATTTCAACTTTGGAGAGAAGTATCAGGTTCGGCTGATTGCGGACTTCTTCAACACAACAAACGCGTCGAACCTGTATTCCGATCCGGATAACAGCGCCTTTACGCCCGCGCTGGCCTGCACGCCCAAGGGTGGCGATCTGGTGGGAGTAAACTGCGCGCCGTTAACTTCCATCCCCAAACCGGGCCAACCGACTTCCGTCGGCTTGCCATTTAGAACTTTGGATCAGATTTCGCCCGGCGCTACGCCATTTGCCTTCCAGGCGGGCGTGCGCTTCCAGTTCTAGAGTGGGCTCTGACGCTGACTCGGGAGTTTGATCGTCGAGTTTATTGGGGGATTTAGTTCGGCCGTTTGGGTTTGGCGTTGTGGATGACTTGCAAGCTGAGGCTTTTTGCCTAACCGCCTAATCGCAGCCGCGCTGCACAGTCAGACGGTGTATGTTACGAAGCCGTCTACCCAGCTGTCCCGACCCAGCACATCAGGGAAAATCTGGAAGCCTTCAGGGTATTCTGCAAATCCCGGTTTCCTAGCAACGCGCCTGACCGCGGCTCTCGCTTCCTTCCTGGTTCTATAGACGCCAATCAAGACGTCCAGTCCATCGGGTTCAACTTCGTCACAGCTGAACCATAGAGTGTGGACTGTGTTTTTCTTGTTCTTGTTCTTTTGTTTCTTTGTTAGTTTCTTCATATCTAGCAGACTTGACACGAACAACCCAGACCGCATCCGCAAAGCCTGAACCCGAGACGCCGCCGGAAAATCAGGGCCCGCGCCAAGGCAATCATGGCCGAGGAAAAAGCTATTTTGTCAGCCCGGCGGTAAGTCTTGTCCTGGCCCTGGCGGCTTTTCGAACCATAGCGGATCTCCTAGCCATGATGAATCTGCTGCCCCAATTGCGAGGAAACGGAGCTTTAAACTTGAATCCGTCGAACCAGGTCTCCTCGCCGAGCACATACGGCAAAATCTGAAATCCCGCCGGATAATCTATGAACCCGGGCTTCTTAAATCTTCGCCTGATCGCGGCCTTCGCTTCTTTTCTGGTTTTATAGAGACCAATCATGAGCTCGGGCAGATCACTATCAACTTCTTCGCGAGTAAACCCAAGCGCGTAGATCGTTTTCCTCCCCTTCAGTTTCTTTGGCTGCTTGTTCATATCGTTCTTCGTTATGCATAGCGGTTTCTAATGCGAATCGCCACCGCTGGGGGCTGAGCCGAGCGCGCTCCGGCAATCGGCGTCGTTGGGCCCGGCTGCATTTACGGTGCGGCCTTGCTGTGATTGTGGTAGGGATTTCAGGAGCACCGCGAAACCCACTCAACGCCGGGTTTTCTGTTTTCTCCGTGCTTGCGGTGTTTACGGCTTCTTGTCTTCGGGCTTAATCTGCCCTGCGAGTATTGCCGATTGCCTGAACGCTTCCTGCGACTCCTCGTGCGCCCGCATCGAGTGCTCCATCGCTTGGCGCGATTGCTCGTGCGCAGTCAAATGATCCTGCTGGCCGTGTCGTAACGCGGCTACTCGATGCGCCTGCGCCGCGCGCTCATGAAATTCCGCGGCTCTCTGATGCCAATCATGCATAAATTCCTCCAAACCTCTTCACTCTTAGACGGTAGCTCTTTAGCGAAGTATTGTCTACGCGGCGACTCGCGCGAGACTGAGGAATGGCTCGGCCGCTAGTTTGTCGATGATTTAGCAGTGAGGGCACTTCGACAATCTGGGTCCGTTGGTGCTGCCGCGACACATTTTTTCAGTGTCGCCGTGGCTTGGGCTTTTTCTCCCCTGGATTGTTGGATCGCTGCAATCTCGTAATACGCGTCAGCCTCTTCGGGATTGATCTCCGTGATCCGCTGGAACATGGCCAGCGCCGCGTCCGGCTGCTTTCCCTTCTCTAAAATCTTCCCCTGCACGTAGAGGTAATCCGGCTTGTAGGGATTCAGCGCCAGCGCCTTTTTGACAACCTCCGCGGCATCGTCCAAGTTATTCTCAGAAAAATAAATCTTGGCGAGCTGCGCGTAGGCGTCGCCGTTGGTGGGATCTTTTTGTAGCGCCTGCTGCAGCAGATCGATAGCCTGCGGAAATTGATTCTTTATGGCCAGGTCGTTGGCTTGGCGCACCAGATGAATGGCCTGCGTGCTGTTTTCCTTGGTGGTGCGGTCGTTCTTTGAAGATTCCTCGAATTTCGCGGCCACTTCCGCGGCGCGCTGCTTATTGCCCGCGCATTCATAAGCGCGCTGCAGCATAAAAAGCGTCTCCGAATCGGGTGCGCCCGCGCCGCTTGAACCGCTTGACCCATTTGAGCCGTCCGCGCCGCCGTTGCCTTGCTCCAGCGGCTCAAGCATTTCCACGGCTTCTTTGCATTTCGGGATGCGAATCAAAATTTTACCGGCCAGCTTTCGCGCTTTTGGATTGGCGGGCTGCTCGGCCAGCACGGCTAGGACGTCCCGCAGCGCCGCATCATTCTTATTCTGGTCCGCCAGAATTTCCGCGCGCAGGAAATGCGCCAACGCGTCGCGTGGGCTCAACTCCAGCACCGCCTCAATCTGCTTCATCGCGCCGGCCGAATCGCCCTTGGCCTGATACGCGGTGGCCAAATCGTCCCGGGCAGCTACATCCTTGGGAGCCAGCACGACAGCGCGCATCAGCGCCGAAATCGCCTGGTCATAGCGTTGCAGCTCGATTTCGAGGCGCCCCAGCGCAATGCGCGGTGCTGCACTGGCGGAATGCTGCCTGGCCGCGCGTTCCAGCATTGCCTGCGCTTTGTCGTAGTTAAAAACGCGCCGGTAGGCCTCCGCTAAACCTAGCTCGGCCGCTTCGTTTGCCGGAGCCATTTGCAGCGCGCTCTGATATGCGCCAATCGCTGCCGGATAATCGCCCGCCGCGAGCCGAGCATCGCCTGCGTCGCGCGCCTTTGCGAAATCCCGCGGAGTTGAGCGCGCTCCGCCCGCGGCCTGGAGAAAAATCAGCAGAATGAGGAGCATTCGCGCGAGTATAGCACCGCGTTATTTGAGCCTTTCCGCGCCCGGTGCGCGTGTATCGCGCTGGTAATCGTGCGAATCGCCGCCTCGCCTGAGCCCAGCCGCGGTGCCGCGCTTTCCCCTTGACTCACTTTGCCACAGCGCACTATAAGCACCGGCACGCGAGGCTGTGCACCGCGCAACGCCGGTCAGCGCCGCAAAGGATTCCCATGTTCACGCCCCAAACTTTCACCGCCGCCCTGATCATGACCATCATCAGCACGATTTGCTGGGGTTCCTGGGCCAACACCTACAAAGGCGTGAAAAATTACCGCTTTGAGCTTTTCTACTGGGACTACGCCATCGGCATTTTTCTGATCTCGCTGATCCTCGGCCACACCATGGGCAGCACTGGCGGCCCCTTCAGCCTGGTCAACAACATTCACTCGGCCGACACCTCCAACGTGATTTACGCCATGGTGGCAGGCGCAGTTTTCAATCTTGCGAATCTGCTTCTCGTCGCCGGCATCGACATGGCCGGACTCGCCGTAGCCTTCCCCGTGGGCATCGGCATTGCCTTGGTGGTGGGCGTGGTGCTCACCTATCTGCGCGATCCCAAAGGCAACGCGCTAATGCTCGGCGTCGGCGTGCTCTGCGCGATCGTCGCGGTCATATTCGACGGCAAAGCGTACCGCCAGCTTTCTGCCCCCGGCGGATCCAATAATGAATCGACCGGATCGGCCAGATCCACCGCCGCTTCGCGCAAAAGCATCATTGTCTGCGTCATCTCCGGCATCCTGATGGGCCTGTGGGCGCCGCTTTCGGCCAACGCTATGCGCCACGGCAATCCACTCGGCCCTTACGCGCTCGCCGTTTTCTTCACCTTCGGCGCGCTGCTCTCCTGCTTCGTCTGGAATATTTACCTGATGCGCAGGCCTCTGGTCGGCGAGCCGGTCTCATTCGCGGGATTCTTCAAAGCGCCGTTCAGCGCGCACGCTCTGGGCCTGCTCGGCGGCGCGATCTGGGGAGTTGGGACGGTCTTCAATTTGGTCGCCGGGAATTCCATCGGCCTGGCCATTTCCTACGCTATCGGACAGTCCGCGCCGATGGTTGCGGCCGCGTGGGGGGTCTTCGTCTGGCATGAATTTCGCGGCGCCAATAAAAAATCGCAGGCGTATCTGGGCCTGATGTTCATGTTCTACATTTTGGCGATTCTAATCATCGCCCGCGCCAGCGGCTAAAACCGCCGCGCAAAATCAGCTTAGCTGCAACTTTCTGCGCAGCCTCATCACACCGGAAGAACACCCGGCGCACCCCTTCGCATTTTGGTAACATGCTGCGCGTAGTGCCCTATTTCAGGGCACTACCAAGCACCGTCAGGCACTACCAATCGGGGCCAATGACTCGTTTGCGCAGCATTTTGCTCGCGGTACTTTTCCTCAGCGCCGCCTACCTCTTCGCCTGGCCAACCGCGACCATCCATTACGAAGCGACCGTCCTGCTGCACCTCGGCGCCGGCGTGGTTTTCGCGATTTTCTGCGCGCCCTACATCTTGCGGAAAATATTCGTCGACGGCCGCGCCGAGGAGCGCGTCGGTTGGCATCTGGTTGGCATCGGCCTGATCCTCGGCATTATTCTGATTTTCACCGGCACAACGCGCAACTACTCGCCAATGCTTTACGCGCATATTTTCATTTGCACCGCGGGTGGAGTGATCCTCGGCGCTACGTGGCTGCGCGGCCAGGAATGGTTTAGGCCCGGCTATGAGCGCGCTACGTACCTGCCTGCCAATTCACCCAATCCTTTGCCCGGTCAGTCGTCCAATGCGGCCAAGACCAGCAAGTCCAGCCAGGCCGTGCCCATCGCAATTTCACTCGCCGCCTATGTAGTCGTCGCGGCGCTCGCCGTCGTCGCTTGTTACGGCACCTGGTGGCTGCGCACGCAACCCTGGGCGCGCAACAATCGCATCGTCAATCCACCCATCGCGCCCGCCAGCATGGATGGCGAAGGGGACGGGCCGTCCGGCCCGTTCTTCCCCAGCTCCGCCCAAACCGAAAAAGAACGCAAAATCGCCGCTAGCTATTTTCTCGAGTCCGATACCTGCGAGCGCTGCCACGCCGACATTTACAAACAGTGGAACAGCTCTGCGCACCACTTTTCTTCCTTCAATAATCAGTGGTACCGCAAATCGATCGAGTACATGCAGGACGTCCGCGGCATCAAGCCTTCCAAATGGTGCGCCGGATGCCACGATCCAGCGCTGCTCTTTAGCGGCGAATTCGACCGGCCGGTTCGCGAAGTCGAACACACTCCCGAAGGCCAAGCCGGACTCGGCTGCATGATGTGCCATTCCGTCGCGCACGTGAAAAGCACCATGGGACAGGCCGACTTCAACCTGGAAGTTCCCGCCCTGCACGATTTAGCGGTCAGCAAGAATCCCGTGGCGCGCAGCCTGCACGATTTTCTGGTCTACCTGAATCCCGAGCCCCACCGCCGCACGTTCCTCAAACCTTTCATGCGCAACCAGACCGCTGAATTTTGCTCCACTTGCCACAAAGTTCATCTCGACGTGCCGGTGAACCACTACCGCTGGACCCGCGGCTTCAACGATTACGACAACTGGCAGGCCAGCGGCGTTTCGGGACTCGGCGCGCGCTCTTTCTACTACCCGCCGCAGCCACAGAATTGCGCCGATTGCCACATGCCCCACGCGCCCAGCAAGGACACTTCCACGGGATTAAAGGTGGTGCATACGCACAGCTTCCTCGCCGCCAATACCTCCGTCCCTTTTGCCAATGAGGACACCGGCCAACTCGACGCTACCGAACAATTTCTACGCGCCAATAAGCTCAGCGTCGACATTTTTGCGCTCACTCCCGAAAGTAAAACCGAGCAAATCAAAACTCTTCCGCAGGTGCCGGGCCTGGAAACCACCTTTGCCGTTGGCGAAGAAGCGGAAACGCAGATTCCTCACGCACCGGGCGAAGCCGCAAGAGAAAAAGCCGCCGAAGCTGAGCCATGGAACGTTACCGCGCCTCTCAATCGCGTTTCTGCTGCGGTTCGCCAAGGTGACGTTGTGCGTATCGACACCGTGGTTCGCACCCGTGGCGTGGGCCACTTCTTCCCCGGAGGAACCGTCGACGCCTTCGATTGCTGGCTCGAGCTATACGCCACCGACAAAAATGGCCAGGCCATTTACTGGAGTGGCCTCGCTGAGGATGACGGCAAGGGTCCGGTCGAGCCCGGCGCGCATTTTTACCGCTCGCTGCTCATCGACGCGCACCAGCACCCCATCAATAAACGCAACGCCTGGGCCGCGCGCGCCACCGTTTACGCGCACCTGATCCCGCCCGGAGCCGCCGACACTGTGCACTTCCGCATCAAAATTCCCGACAATGCCGCCGGGCCCATCACTCTGCATGCGCGACTTAACTACCGCAAATTCTCCTGGTGGAATACGCAATTCTCTTTTGCCGGTGTTCCCGATCCGGCGCAGAAAAATCCCGCGGTCTCGCCCGATTACGACGACACCACCTGGTTTTTCAACGGCGACGTCTCCGACGTATCCGGGAAAATTAAAAGCATTCCTACGCCGCCCATCGTCGAGCTGGCCAGTGACGATGTTGAGCTGAACGTTCTGCCGCGCGGCGTCGCCGAGCCGAAACCACAAATTGCCGGCGATGCCAAGGAATGGACTCGGTGGAACGACTATGGAATTGGCCTGTTTTTACAGGGTGATTTGAAGGGTGCGCTCGATGCCTTCGGCGAAATCACAAAAATAGCCCCGCAAAATCCCGATGGCTGGGTGAATATCGGCCGGGTCCGCCTTCAGGAAGGCAATTTGCCCGCCGCCAAGGACGCCCTTGAAAAAGCGCTGGCTGTCTCCCGCGCGCTGGCTCGCGCGCATTTCTTCCTGGCTATGGTTTTGCGCAATCAGGGCGAATACGATCAGGCCGCGCAACATCTCGAAACGGTACTCGCGCAATATCCGCAGGATCGCGTGGTGCACGATGACCTGGGCCGCATCTATTTCCTGCAGCGCCGTTACAATGACGCTATCCGCGAACTGAATAAATCGATCGCCATTGACCCGGAGAACCTCGAAGCGAATTACAATCTCATGCTTTGCTATACCGGGCTTGGCCAGCCCCATCGTGCGGCCGAATATCAGGAGCGCTACTTGCGATTCAAGGCCGACGAAAGCTCGCAAACTTTGACTGGGCCTTATTTGCGCTCGCATCCCGACGACAACAACGAGCGCCAGCCCATTCACGAGCACGTTTCCGTTTCGCCGGACCTGCTGCGCACCGCGCAGGCCAATCTCAATAGCTCCGACAAAACTCACCGAGGCGCGGATTGAAGCAGCAGCGCCTTATTCCGTCCATCTCAATTAATGCTTCCTACCCTCTGCTAGTCTTCGCTCTCACCCTATTTTGCTGCGCCACGTTTGGCCTCTCGCGCGGCTTAGCCTTCGACACCAGCGAAGTTCGCACCGCGCACTACCGGCAAAATCAGAATCCCAAGCCGCCCGCCATTCGCTTCGAAGACATAACCGAAGCCGCCGGCATTCACTTCGTCCATAACAACGGCGCCTTCGGCAAAAAATATCTGCCGGAAGCCATGGGCTCCGGCGTTGCCTTCATCGATACCGATAACGACGGCTGGCAGGATATTTTCTTCGTCAACGGCACCGATTTTGCCGAGCATCACCGCCGCGCAACGCATCCCGCTCTCTATCACAATAATCACGACGGCACCTTCACCGACATCACCGCTAAAGCCGGCCTCAACGTCGAAATGTACGGCATGGGCGTAGCCATCGGCGATTACAACAACGACGGCTACGACGATATTTTCGTCACTGCGCTGGGCCAGAACCACCTTTTCAAAAATAATGGTAACGGAACCTTTACCGACGTCACCAAGCAAGCCGGCCTCTGGGGGCCGGACGAATTCAGCACCAGCGCGGCCTTTGTCGATTACGACCGCGACGGCTTTCTCGATTTGGTGGTAGGAAATTACGTGCAGTGGTCGCCGCAGACCGACATTTACTGCTCCATCGACGGCAAAACGAAATCGTATTGCACGCCCGAGCCCTACAAAGGCACCTCGGTGCGCGTCTGGCACAATAAGCGCGACGGCACCTTCGAAGATGCGACCGCCGCAACCGGCCTCACTGATGCGACTTCCAAAACGCTCGGCGTCGCTATTCTCGACACCAATCGCGACGGCTGGCCAGACATCGCCTTCAGCAACGACACGCAACCCAACAAGCTCTACATCAATACCACGCACGGGAAATTCGTCGAGCACGGCATCGCTGCTGGGATCGGTTTCAGCGAGGACGGCATCGCCCGCTCCGGCATGGGCATCGACGCCGCCGATTACGATCACAGCGGCTTCCCCAGCCTGCTAATCACGAACTTCTCCAATCAAATGGCCGCGCTGTACCACAACGAAGGCAACGGCCTCTTCGTGGACGATGCGCCCCGCTCAGGCGTAGGCCACGCCAGCCTGCTAACCCTCGGCTTCGGCTGCTTTTTCTTCGACTACGATCTCGATGGCTGGCTCGACATTTACATTGCCAATGGCCACATCGAAAAAGGCATCGAGTCGATTCAGGATCGGGTGCGCTACGCCGAACCGCCGCACCTTTTTCGCAATCTCGCCAATGGAAAATTTGAGGAAGTCACCGCCGCGGCCGGCGAAGCCTTTGCTGCTCCGCGCGTCGCTCGCGGCGCCGCCTATGGCGATATCGACAATGACGGTGCGCCCGACATCGTCATCTCGACTAACAATGGACCCGGCCGTGCTCTTCCACAACGTTGGCGCGGAAAATCACCGCCTGCGTATCAAATTGGTCGGCACGCAATCGAATCGCGACGGCATCGGCTCCACGGTTCGCGTGACCACCGCCGGCGCTTCGCCTTCCGCGCCCGCCGCCACGCAGAACGAAATGCTGCGCAGCGGCTCCAGCTACCTTTCTTCGAGCGAACTCGTGCTCACTTTTGGCCTCGGCGTGCACACTGTGGCCGATACGATCGAGGTTCGCTGGCCCAGCGGCAAGGTCGACACTCTTTCGAAAGTTCACGCCGACCAGATCATTACCATCAAAGAAGGTTCGGGCCAGGTCAGTGCCCGTCCCCTTCACAAAAAATAAGGCACAAGAAATAGTTCACAAGAAATAGCCTGATGCGACAGACTTAGCTCCGCATGACGCGCATCCCAAATCGCTCCCGCAGCGCATGGCCCGCGCGAATCTTTTTTGCCGCGTCGCTCTTTGCCGCGGCAGCTTTTCTCCCCGCTCGCTGGGAAGCTCAGGCACTCCGCTTTTTTCAAGGCGGCGTGATTAACGCCACTCGCGAATTCAGCTTCAATAATCTCGGCATCGCTTACATGGATCAGCAGCGGCCCGCCGACGCGCTCAAAGCCTTCGAACAAGCCTCTGAAGCAAACACCACCGGCTACATTCCGCGCCTGAATCAAGGCATCGCGCTTCTAAATCTGCAACGCACCGACGAGGCGCGCAAAATCCTGCTCGAAATTTCCGCGCAGCATCCCAACGATCCCCACGCTTGGTACAACCTGGGCCTACTCGAAAAAAGCGTCGGCAATATTGACGGCGCTGCCGCCGATTTTCAGCACGTCGCAAAAATCGACCCGAATGACGCAGATACGCATTATTTCCTTGGCAGCGCTTATGCCGAGATGCACAAATATCCCGGAGCCCTCGCCGAATTTTCCACCGCACTGAAACTCAATCCATTTCACCTTTCCGCCGAATTTGGCCTCGCCCAGGCTTACCGGCGTAGCGGCGACACTTCCGCCGCGCAAGATCATCTCGCGCGCTTCCAGCACCTCAATGCGGAAAAGCTCGGCGCGCCCATGGCGCTGGTCTACGGCGAGCAAGGCAAATATTCGCGGGCGGAATTCGTCGCCTCCAAAATGACCATGATTCCGCCGGCGATTCCCGTCCACTTTCGAGACATCACCGCCGAGGCGGGCCTGAAAGCCGCCGCCACAAATGGCGCGGCTGCGGGGAGCGCCAAGCCAGACGATTACGGTACAGGCGCCTGCGTCTTCGACTACGACAGCGAGGGTCATCCCGACATTTTTCTCGCTGATGCCGATGGCCAGGGCCACTCCGCGCTATTCCACAATGATGGCCACGGCTACTTCACCGACGTCACCGCGCAATCCGGTCTCGAATTGAAGAACGCCATTGCCTGCGCCGCCGGCGATTACGATAACGACGGCCATCCCGACTTGGCCGTCAGCCTCAAAACCGGCGGAATCGCGCTATTCCACAATGAAAGCAACGGCAAATTCACCGACGTCACCGATCGGGCCGGAATTCACGTTTCAGGCGGCGCTCTGAGCCTCACCTTCGTCGATTACGACCACGACGGCGATCTCGACCTCTACCTCAGCAGACCACAAAACATTAAGGCGGAATCAAATCCCGGCAATCAGCTCTGGCGCAACAATGGCAACGGCACGTTCACTGAGTGGACCGAGCCCACCGGGCTCCAAGCCGCGCCCGGCGGCATTTCCGCGCTTCCCACCGACACGAATGACGACCGGGCCATTGATCTGATTGTTACCGGCCCGTTCCGGGAGCCGCCGGTTTTTCTCAATCCGCGCGAAGGAAAATTCGCCGCTGACGCGCAACGCTTCCCTAACCCGGTTCCCGCCACGGTGGCCATCGCCTCGCTCGACTACAACAAGGACAACTGGATCGATATCGCGCTCACGCACTCCGCCGCGCCCGCCGTCACGCTCTGGGACAACGACTCGGGCAAGAAATTTGAGCAGCTCCCGCTACCCGAGCTGGGCTGGGCCCGCGGCTGGGGCGTCACGCCGATCGACTACGATAACGACGGCCGCATCGACCTCGCGGTCATCGGCGAAGATGCATCAGGCGCCGCAAAAATTGCCCTGCTGCGCAATGTAGATAACACTCATTTCCGCGACGTCACCGCCGATACCGGCCTCGATAAAATTGCCGCCACTTTGCACCATCCACGATCCATCGTCGCTCTCGATGCCACCGCGGATGGCGAGCAGGAGCTGCTCATCACCCAGCTTAACGCCGCGCCCGTCCTGCTCAAAAGTGAAGGCGCTGCGAAAAATCACTGGATCGACCTAAATTTCAAGGGCACCAACGACAACAAATCCGCCGTCGGCACCAAAGTTGAAATCCTTTCCGGCACCGAGCAGCAAAAATTCGAACTGAATGGCGTGAGCTACCTCGGCCAGAGCGCCACCGGCCTTCACGTTGGCCTCGGCATGGCGAGAGAAGTCGAAGTGCTGCGCATGCTCTGGCCCACCGGCGTGATCCAGGATGAAATTCATCTCGCCGGCAATCAGGCCCACGACATCACCGAGCTCGACCGCCGAGGTTCCTCCTGCCCCATCGTGTTTGTCTGGAATGGCAAGAAATTCGAATTTCTTGCCGACATGATCGGCCCGGGCATCGTTGGCCACTGGACCTCGCCCGGCCAGCACAACACACCTGATCCGCGCGAATATTTCAAAGTCGACTCCTCGCAGGTCGCGCTGCGTAACGGCCGCATCGAATTTCGCTTCCTCGAACCCATGGAAGAGCTCGACTATCTCGATCAGGCCCGTTTGCTCGCCATCGATCATCCAGCGAACGTCGAGGTCTACCCCAACGCGCGCTTCATGACCGCGCCGCCCTTCCCTGAATTCAAAGTGATCGCCTCCGTTGGCGCACATCTTCCTGTCGCCGCACTTGGCGCCCATGGCGAAGACGTTCTCCCGATCCTGTCCCACCGCGACCGCGTCTACCTCTCCGACTTCGCTCTCCTTCCCTACGCAGGCTTCGCCGTCCCGCACACTCTCACGCTCGACCTCGGTGACTGGAATCCGAAAAATCCGTTGCGCCTGCTCATGGATGGCTTCACCGATTACTTCTCCGCTTCCTCGATGTACGCCGCCTGGCAAGCCGGCATGAAAACCGAGCCGCCCTCGGTCGAAGCTCTGCTGCCCAACGGCCAATGGAAAAAGGTGATCGACGAACTCGGCATGCCCGCCGGCCTCGAACGGACCATGATTGCTGACTTGACCGGCAAAATTCCTCCCGGCACGCGCCAGATCCGCCTGACCACCAATCTCGCGATTTATTGGGATCGCATCCGCATCGACAATTCACCCGCGGATACGCCTTACGAAGTTCACGAAGTACCGCTCGCCGCTGCGCAGCTTCAATTCCACGGCTACCCGCAAGTTGTGGAGGGAAATCCTAGCGCCGGCAGCCCTATCAACGACCTGCGCTATATCTACGAAAACGTCAGCCTGACCGGACCCTATTCGCGCCAGCAGGGCAATTACACGCGCTATGGCGACGTGAAGCCGCTGGTCGATAAGCAGGACAACGAATACGTGATCTACGGCTCGGGCGACGAAATCGCCATCAGCTTCGATCCCTCCTCGCTGCCCCCGCTAAAACCCGGCTGGACCCGCGACTACTTCATCTACGCCGACGGTTTTGCCAAGGACATGGACTTTTACGCCGCGCATGGCGACACCGTCGCGCCACTTCCCTTCCATACCCTCGTCCCGTATCCGTATCCTCGTGTATCCCGCATCGCGTATCCCACCGATCCCGCGCATCTCGACTATCAACTCGAGTACAATACCCGCCCGGTCAGCGGGCCGCTCACGCAGGATTTTCAGTTCCATTATTCGAAGTAGTGTTCGAAGTGGCCGATTCGCAATAGCCGCGTCCTCGCGCTATGTCACTTGCCGCACCTGAGCGATAATTAGCGGTCACATACGGGTCCTCGAGTAGTCAAAATTAAGGATTCCCAGTTAGGATTCATAATCCGCGATTCATAATTGGCGAGCAGAATCACGCAAGTAAATACTGAACTATGCCTTCTTCCGATCTAAACGCGCGCAACGTCGCGTACAACAATGCAGCCGCGCCGCTCGGCGTCGCCGATGCTCCGCTGAATGCTGCGCCGCTGATCGAAACGCGCAACCTTGAAAAGTTTTATGTTCAGCCCGACGGCAGCCGCATTCAAGTCATCTCGCCTACCAACCTGGCAATCTATCCCGGCCAGATCATCGCGCTGCTGGGTCCTTCGGGATGCGGCAAGTCCACGCTCCTCCGCATGCTCACCGGCCTATCTCAGCCATCCGCCGGCGAAGTGCTCTGGCACGGTCAGCCCGTCGGGAACGAGACGCCCAATGTCTCGATCGTTTTTCAAAGCTTTGCGCTTTTTCCCTGGCTCACCGTCCTTGAAAATGTCGAAGCGCCCCTCGAAGCCCGTGGTACGCCCACCATGGAGCGTCACAAGCGCGCTCTCCGCATCATCGACTCGGTCGGCCTCGACGGCTTCGAAAGCGCCTATCCCAAGGAACTTTCCGGCGGCATGAAGCAGCGCGTCGGTGTCGCGCGCGCGCTGGTGGTCGAACCCGAAGTGCTCTTCATGGACGAGCCTTTCTCCGCTCTCGACGTGCTCACCGCCGAAAGCCTTCGCAGCGAACTTCTCGAGCTCTGGCTCGAGCACAAAATTCCCACCAAAGCCATCTTCATCGTCACTCACAATATTGAAGAAGCCGTGGCCCTCGCCGACCGCACTTTGGTCCTCGGCCACAATCCCGCCGGACTGCGCGCGCAATTCGATGTGCACCTGCTCCATCCGCGCGATCGCAAAAGCCCCGAATTCGAAGCGCTGGTCGATTCGATCTACAAAGTTCTCACCCAGCCCGGCCTGCAGCACCAGCCCCCGCAGGTCACCACCTCTACCGGCGCGCCCGTCGTGCCGCATCACGCCATCATGCTGCCGCACACGCGTCCCGGCGGAATGGCCGGCTTGCTCGAAATTCTCACCGACCAGGGTGGCCGTGTCGACTTGCACCGCCTCGCTGATGATCTGAGCCTCACCGTCGACGACCTGCTGCCGGCCGTCGAAACAGCCTCGCTGCTCAATTTCCTCAAGCTGGAAGAGGGCGACGCCATCATCACTCCCGAAGGCATGGCCTTCGCCAAAGGCGACATTCAGGAGCGCAAGCGACTGTTCCGCACCGCCGCGCTCGCCAATGTCCCGCTCCTCCGCCAAATGGAGCAGGCCCTGCGCTCTAAATCGGATCGCACTCTGCAGGATGAATTTTTCCAGGATTTGCTCGACGAACATTTCAGCGAGGAAGAATCTCGCCGCCAGCTCGAAACTGCCATTCAATGGGGCCGCTACGCCGAAATTTTCGATTACGACGCCGCCACCGGCAAACTGAAACTCACCGAGGCCTGAGCCGCGTTGACTTCAGCAGCGATCGCTCCTCCGCCCACGCACCCCGCGCCCGCGCCAGCCGCCTCGTCTTCCGGCTTCCGCGCGCGCTCGCCGCATGCCGCCAGGCGCGCCGCCTCGCTCGTCATCAACTTCGCCGTCTTCGTCGCGGTGATGGCCGCGATTTACGGCGTCTACGCCATCGGCCGCACCTGGCTCGCACCTCCGGGCCCGCACGTCGAAATTTCCCAAAGCCCGCGGATGCTCCCGCTCTACGCGCTTTATTCGCTGGTGCGCATCACCATCGCTTACGTGCTCAGCCTGCTCTTCGCTCTGGCCTACGGCTACATTGCCGCGCATTCGAGGCCTGCGGAAAAGGTGATGATTCCGCTCCTCGACGTCCTGCAATCCATCCCCGTCCTCAGCTTCCTTCCCGGCGTGATGCTCGCCATGGTCGCGATTTTTCCACATCGCCAGGCCGGCGCCGAATTGGGATCCATCGTGCTGATTTTCACCGGGCAAGTCTGGAACATTGCCTTCAGCTTTTACTCTTCGCTTAAAACTATCCCGCGCGATTTGGAGGAAGCGGTCACCATCTACCGCTTCGGCTCATGGCAGCGCTTCCTCGAGCTCGATTTGCCCTTCTCCGCCATCGGCCTGGTCTGGAATTCCATGATGTCCGTGGCCGGCGGCTGGTTCTTCCTGATGGCCTGCGAAATGTTCGTTCTGGGCAATCGCGACTTCCGCTTGCAGGGCCTGGGCTCGTACTTGCAAACCGCGGCTAGCGCCGGGAATACGAAAGCAATCCTCTGGGGCATCTTCGCCATGATCGTGGTGATCGTTCTCCTCGATCAGGTCGTTTGGCGCCCGATTATTGCCTGGGCGGATAAATTCAAATTCGAGCAGGTCGAAGCGCCCAAGGTCGTGCGAACTTCTCTCTTCACGATCCTTGGTCGTGCTTCCTTCGCGATTCGCTTCTATCGCCTGCTGATTCGGCCGCTGGTCAGCAGCATCACCGTGTCACTCGCCCAAGGCGCGCGCCGGACCGTCCGCGCGCTGCCGCCTCTCCGCCACGATGGTCGCTCTCGCAAAGCCGGCCTCTTCATTCTTGGCGGACTCGTTTCCGCCGGTCTGATCGTGGCCATCTACTACATCGTCCGGGAGTTGTCCGACCTGAATGCCGCCGAAGGCTGGATGCTACTTCGCAACGCCGGACTCACTTTCGCTCGGGTCAATGTCGCTCTGGTGATCGGCGCGCTCTGGACCATCCCGGTTGGCGTAGCCATCGGCTTCAGCCCCAAACTCGCCAAGATCGCGCAGCCGTTGGTGCAGATGGCCGCCTCCATCCCTGCCACCGCGCTCTTCCCGGTGATTCTCCTCTTCCTCATCCACCGCCGTGGCGGCATGCAGTGGGCTGCCATGCTGCTGATTCTCCTTGGCACCCAGTGGTACATCCTGTTCAACGTCATCGCCGGCGCCATGGCCATCCCCACTGACCTGAAAGAAGCGGCCAAAATTTTCCACTTCGGACGTTGGGAGCGCTGGCGACACCTGATCCTTCCCGGAATTTTTCCTTACCTGATTACCGGCATGGTTACCGCCTCCGGGGGCGCCTGGAATGCAACCATCATCGCCGAATATTTCCATTTCCAGGGGCACATCCTCTCGACGCCGGGCCTCGGCAGCACTATCAGCCGCGCCAGCGACGGTGGCCACTTCGATGTGCTCCTGGCCGCCACGATCTTGATGGCCGCCATCGTCGTCTGCGTGAATCGCCTGGTCTGGCGGCGGCTCTACCACCTCTCCTCCACCCGATTCAAGCTCGAAACCTGATCGCCCGCCTCAGAGCCATTCGGCCGGAGGCACGCATCTTGAATAATCGGATAAGAACTTGAATAATCATCTCCTGGCATACCGGGCACTGGGGGACCAGGAGGGGTATTACCGGGCACCTGGGACCTAGATCACCGTTGTATCGCTGACGAAAACTGCATTTCACCTTATGCAACAATCCATAGCTGAACCTGCAAGATCGCCTAACGGCGCGACTCACGAGGACGCGTCTGACTCCAGCTACGTCTTCTGGCGAGTCGAGGGCAGCCTGCTGAACCTCACCGCGGTACGCCCGGTCGGCTTTTTTGCCTGGAATGCCCAAAGCTTCCTCGGCCGCTGGGCCCGCCGTGGAGCAATGGGAGCCATGGCCATCGCCCGGCCATTCCTGTACGCCACGCATCGTGTGATGGCCACGCGGCTGCTTCACTCCGTCCTGCGTAAGGTCAGCAAAGACCGCCTCGACCTTCTCGGCGAAGAATATTTCCAGTACGTCCTAAGGCAGCGCCTCAAGCCCGCCGGCCTGAAGCAGCTCAAAGAAGCGCAATGGCGCGGCCAGAAAATCGTTCTGGTCAGCCAGGGCCTCGAGCAGATCATGCGCCCGCTCGCGGAGTTTTTGGGTGTCGACTACCTGGTCTGTAACCGCCTCGAATTTCGCGATGGCATCGCCACCGGACGCCTGC
Organism: uncultured Acidobacteriota bacterium; assembly: GCA_963757885.1. Classification (GTDB taxonomy): domain Bacteria; phylum Acidobacteriota; class Terriglobia; order Acidiferrales; family UBA7541; genus Palsa-147. The sequence continues at coordinate 262,008 of CAVWSS010000006.1, forward strand.
TCAACCCCGTGATTCGCCCTCGCGGCGCGCTGGCCAAGCTATCCGGCAATAGCCCCAACGGCCGCGTCGACGCCGCACTGCTCTCTAAGAATTTAGGATTCGGCGGCGATACCGCCCGGCTGACCGCCGCGATTCGCCCCGCGCGCCGCGCCCGCCCTACTCGAGCGCTGCCCACCGTATACTTTCCCGGTGAGCGCCATCCCGCTCAGCTTTCCGTTCGCGAATCGCTGCGCGGCAAAACCATCCTGCTCATCGGCGCCACCGGCTTCATCGGCAAAGTCTGGCTCGCCGCGCTGCTCATGGACCTGCCCGAAATTGCCAAGGTCTGCCTGCTGATCCGCAAGCATCGCTCCATCACTCCGCAGCAGCGCTTCCAACGCATGGTCGATCAATCGCCGGTTTTTGATTTGCTCGTGGAGCGCCACGGTGCGCGCTTCGCCGACTTTCTGCGCGAACACGTCGAAATCATCGAAGGTGACGTCACCAAACCCGGCTTTGGGCTCGACGTGGCCACCCACGACCGTCTTGCCGCCACCGTCGACGTCATCGTCAATAGCTCCGGCCTGACCGAATTTAATCCCGATCTGCGCGATGCCCTTTCTTCCAATGTCGAAGCCGTGACCTATGTCCTCGACTTTCTCAGTACCTGCCGCCACGGCTCCCTGCTGCACCTGTCTACTTGCTATGTGGCGGGCCGCCGCGATGGCCGCATCGTCGAGAAACTTAGCCCCAATTACACGCCCGCGGGAATTAAGGGCTTCAACGCGCGCATTGAATGGGAGTCCCTCGAAGCCCTGATCGAGCACACTCAGAAACGCGCGGAAGAGCCCGAAATTACGGAAGAACTCACCCGCCAAGCCCGCGTCAGCAAACACGCCGCAAAAGACCTCCACGGCGTCGCTCTCGACAATCAAATCCGCAAAAATCGCGCCCGGTGGGTCCGCCAGACACTTACTGAAGCCGGCATGCGCCGCGCTGACGAGCTGGGCTGGCCCAATACCTACACCCTTACCAAGAGCCTCGCCGAATCGCTGATCCAGGAATATATCGTCCGCAACCCATATATCCCCGTCGCTGTCGTGCGTCCGTCCATCGTCGAATCCTCCCTCGATAAGCCCTTCACTGGCTGGAACGAAGGCATCAACACCTCCGCCTCCCTCTCCTACCTTCTCGGCACATTTTTCCGCCAGCTCCCCACCAACGAGCGCAAGTGCCTCGACATTGTTCCGGTGGACCTCGTCTGCCGCGGCATGACCCTCATTTCCGCCGCGCTCGTCCAGCAGTGCAACGAGCAGGTCTATCAAATCGCCTCATCGGTCACCAATCCGTGCGACATGCGCCGGTCTATCGAATTAACAGGCCTGGGCCACCGCAAGTACTACCGAAGCTGCGACGGCATCGAGCGCCTCAAGCTCCGCTTCGACGCGATCCCCGTCTCGAAGCGCCGCTACGAAGCCTTTTCCGCACCTGCGCAAAAGGCGCTCGTCCAAGCAATCAATCGCTCCGTCGAGCCATTTCCCTTCGTCAAGCCTCCTCTGGCTCGGCAGGAGCGCGACCTCGAGCGCGTCATCAAGCTTGTCGCCCTCTTTGAGCCGTTCATTCTCTACAACGACCACGTATTCGAAGCGCGCAATGTTGAGCGCCTCTCCGAAGCGCTACCGCCCGAAGAACGCGAAACCTTCGGCTACGACGCCTTGGCCATCGATTGGTGGGATTACTGGATCAACGTGCACATCCCGGCTTTGCGTAAGTGGTGCTATCCTCTCATCGAAGGGCGTGCCGCGGAGGTGTCCGCGCGCTGGGACGGGAACGGCAACGGACAACGTTCGGATGTCCGGCCCAACGGAGCCACTCGCGCAGCTCCCTCGCCCTAAAACGTTCACACCGTGGCTATTTTCTTAACCGGTTCCACCGGCTATATCGGCGCGCACGTCCTGGCGAATCTTCTCGAGCGCTCTTCCGAGCCCTTTAACCTGCTGGTTCGCGCTCAGGACGACCGCGAAGCTGCCCAGCGCTTATGGCATTCCCTGCAAATCCACATGAATTTCGAGAAATTTCGACCTTTTCTCGAAACGCGCATCCGCTTTTTTCGCGGCGACCTAACCAACGAAAAATTTGGACTCGATCCGGCCACCTACGTCGCGCTGATCTCCTCCACCGATTCGATCATCCACTGCGCGGCTTCGCTGAATCGGAAATCTGAAAAAAGCTGCCTCAACGTAAATCTCCGCGGCACTTTGCAGGTTATACAAGTCGCCCGCCGCGCTCAGGATTCGCACGGCTTGCGCCGCTTCACTCACGTCAGCACCGTGGCCGTGGCCGGCCAGCGCGCCAACGAAGTGGTCGAAGAAGACACCGCTATCGACTGGAACCGCTCCGACTACGATCCCTACGCTCGCACAAAAAAATTCTGCGAGCACATGGCTCGTGAGCTGCTCCCCGGTGTTTCAAAGCTCTTCCTGCGCCCCAGCATCGTCCTTGGCGACAGCCGCCGCCCAGAAACCACCCAATTCGACATGGTTAAGGCTTTCGTCTTTCTCGCCGGGCTCCGCGTCCTGCCCTTCCGGCCGACCGATCGTCTCGACATTGTGCCGGTCGACTATGTCGCCGACGGCGTCTCCACTCTGCACCTGAAGGAAAAGCCTGCCCACGATATCTACCACCTCTCTTCGGGCATCGACTCGGAAACCTTCAAGCAGCTCACCGACGCGCTGGCCAAAGCGGAGCGCAAGCGCGCTCCCATCTTCATGCCCAAGCTCGAAACTTCCTCGGTGAAGATGGTCAATAGCCTCTCCCGCCGCTCGGGCAAAATTGGCGGCGTTGCCACACTGCTCAAGGTTTTTCTGCCTTACCTCACCTGGAACACCGTTTTCGATAATTCCCGCATCGTCGCCGAACTAGGCCGCAAGCCCGCGCGCTTTTCCGATTATTGCTACGGCCTCCTGCGCTTCTCGCGCGACAACCGCTTCACCTATCCCTATAAAGATTGGCCTGCCGCTGCGGCTGCCTCGCTCTCATCGCCCGCTGTTCCCTTCCCGCGCAAATCCTCTACCGGGAACTCCCTGGCATGACCGACTTGATGCTCCAGGCCTGGGTCAGCAGCATCATCGAATACGAAAAGCTCTCGTGGGTGCTCGGCCGCGGCGAATATTGGCGATCCGGGCAAAAACTTAAACTGCTCTTTGCCGGATACAACGGCACCCGCAACACGGGCTCCGATGTGCGCGTCGACGAAATTCTTCGCCAGGTCCGCGCCATCTTTGGCGCTGCAAATATCGACCTTACCGTGATGACCCAGAATTTCGCGCTCACCAAGGGCTACTTCGGCGACGCGCGCCAAGTGCGCCTCCCTGACGTTTTTCCGCCCTTCCTGCGGCGCGAAATCCCGCGCCATCATGGCGTGATCGCCTGCGAAGGCTCCATGTTCAAAAGCAAATTCGCCAATGCGCTCACTACCATGATGATTGGCGCGCTAGGCATCGCCTCCGCGCAAAATAAGCTCAGCGTTGGCTACGGTGCCGAAGCCGGCCACATGGACCCTTCGCTTCAAAAAATGTGCGCGCGTTACTGCCGCGAATCATTGATCATCACTCGCAATCCCGAATCGCAGGATGTGCTCGGCAAACTCGGCGTGCCCACCGAACTTGGCACCGACACGGCCTGGACCTTCGAGCCCCACGGTCCCGAATACGGCCGCAAAGCTCTTCGCGACGGTGGCTGGGACGGAAAATCGCCCACTCTGGTGATCTGCCCGATTCATCCTTTTTGGTGGCCGGTGAAGGCTTCCATGCTCAAGGGTGTCGCACGCCTCACGACCGGCGCCTACAAAGGCAGCCATTACCGCTCGCTTTATTTCCACCGGTCTGGCCGCGATGTCGACCGCGCCTTCGAAAATTACCTTGCCGCTATTGCCAACGCGGTCCAGCGCTACCGCCGCGAGCGGCCCGTGTTCACGATTCTAGTGGCCATGGAACAGCTCGACAAAATGGCCTGCCGCCGGCTCGCTGAAAAGCTAGGGGGCGCGCCGATTTTTTCTTCTGACCAATACAATATGTACGAGCTGGTCAGCATTCTGCGCTGCTGCGATCGCATGGTTTCATCGCGATTCCACGCAGTGGTTACTTCCATGCCCGGTGGCGTCGTTTCCGCCGGGATCACCATGGACGAGCGCCTTACCAACTTGCTTCACGACCGCGGACACGATCATCTGCTTCTCCGCGTCGACGATCCCAATCTCGCTGAAAATTTATTCGAGGTCTTGAACCGGCTTGATCGCGATGCAGGACCCATCCGCGAAGCTATCGGCTGCGCGATGATTCGCAACCTGCGCATGATGGCCCGCATGGGCATGTACCTCGAGGCCCGCGTCGCCCAACGCTATCCTAATTTCCAGATTCGCTCCGGCGCGCTCAGTTGGGAAGATTATTTGCCGCCGCTCGGTCCTGACCTGAAAAAACTCGCCGAGGCTCGCGCGTGATCATCCCGCGATGAACTTCTTAGAGCGCATCGTCGAGCAGCTCCACCTCGACAAAGATCAGCCCGTCCTGCGCGAGATTCACTCTGCCGCGCTCCCCAACGGCACCGCTGATGCCACGATTCAATCTGTCACCGGCGAGGAGCTTCTTCGCCTGGTCCGCCAGGCCCGCGCTTACATCCATGCCGTCGGTCTCAAAAAAGGCGATCGCGCTGCGCTCCTCGCTCCCAACAGCATTCGGTGGGCGGCCCTCGACCTGGCCCTTATGTCCAAAGGAATTTTGGTCGTCCCGCTCTACAATCGCCAGGCGCCTTCCGAACTTGCCGCCATCGTGCGCGACTCTTCACCTTCTCTCGTCTTCGCAAGCGACGCTGCGCTCCGCGATAGCCTCGCTAAAGCGCTTCCAAATGCACCGCCTCACACCGTCCTTCTCGATGAAGTCTTCGCGCTCGCCGCGACAAGAGACGCTCCCGACACCAATGCCGAAATTAGCACCGACGCAAGCCTCCTGGCCGCCGACGATCCTGTCACCATCATCTACACATCCGGAACTTCGGGGGAATCCAAGGGCGTCATCCTCAATGTCGCCAATCTCAATCACATGGTTCCATGCACTGGCACCCGCCTCGACCAACTCATGCGTCTCGGCTCCACTGCGCAAAGAAGCGCGTTCCAAAACAGCCCCGCCGCATCCGACCAAATCTTCCACTACCTTCCCTTCTGCTTCGCCGGCTCCTGGATCCTCCTCCTCACCGCGCTCTCCCGCCGCAGTGTCCTCTCTCTCTCCACCGACCTCACCCGCCTACCCGACGAAATCAAAATCGCCGCGCCGCACTATTTCCTCAACGTCCCCACGCTTCTCGACCGCATTCGCACCCGCATCGAGGACCAAATCAAACAAAAAGGCGGCTCCATTGCGCGCCTGTTCGCTCACGCCACAGCAGCCTTCGCACGCCGCGCCAATGATCGCGCCACCTTCATGGACTCGCTCTCGCTCGCCCTGGCCAACCTCCTCATGTTCAAAAAGATTCACAGCGCGGTCGGACCTAATCTTCGTGCGCTCATCTGCGGCTCCGCACCGTTGGCTGTCGACACGCAGCAATTCTTTCAAATGCTCGGCATTCCCGTCCTTCAGGTCTACGGCCTCACCGAAACTACTGGTATCTGCACTCTCGACGATCCCGCCCAAGTCACTGCCGGCTTTGTTGGTCCGCAGATTCCCGGCATCGAAATGAAACTTAGCGACGACAACGAAATTCTTGTCCGCGGCCCCAACATCTTTCCCGGCTACTGGAATCGCCCCGAAGACACCACTGCCGTTTTTCAGGACGGCTGGTTTCGCACCGGCGATCAGGGCGAAAAAAATGAAGCCGGCAACTGGCGCGTCACTGGCCGCGTAAAGAATCTGGTCATCTTGAATTCCGGCCACAACATTGCACCCGAACCGCTCGAGGAAGACCTGCGTCGCCGCCTTCCCGCCGTCGATCAAGTCATCATCCTTGGCAATAACCGCAGCTTCCTTGCCGCGATTTTCTCTGCGCCTGCGGGCGCACCTGCCGCCACTCTTTCACCGCAGTCCGTTGAAAACGCCGTCGCGGCGCTCAACGCCGGCCTGCCCCACTACAAGCAAATTCGCGCCTTTTTTATCGCCCCGGAGCCCTTCTCCGCGGAAAACGGTTTGCTCACCGCCAATGGTAAACTGAAGCGCGCGGCTATCTCCGGACGCTTCGCGCCGCGCATCGTAGAGCTCTACCAGAAAAAGGGCCTATGACCGACTTTCGCGGCAAAACTCTATCCTGGACTTCCACCTTCGCGCCGTCGTCTGGCAACGCTTCGACGGCTGGTGGCGCCGCAAGCTCCGCTTCCGTCATTGAACTCGCCCTGCGGCGCCCGCCCAACAACGAAATAGGCTCCGAAACTCTGGCCGAGCTGGAAAAATTCGCTACCGCATTGCCTTCCTACAAAAGCGCCCAGGCTCTGATCATCCACAGCGAAATACAATCCGGCTTTTCCGCGGGCGCGGATCTTCGCGAGCTTTACGAACAATCGATGAAAATATCTGCCTCGAATCGCGCAGCCGGCGTACGCGATTTTCTCGAGCGTATTCACCGCGTGATGAATGCCATCGACGCTGCGCCTCTCACCACCATCGCGGCCGTGCATGGCATCACCTTTGGCGGCGGATTCGAACTCGCGCTCACCTGCGACATCATCATTGCCGATCGCACGGCGCGCTTCTGTTTTCCTGAATTGCGCCTCGGTCTGATTCCCGGCTTTGGAGGCATTCCTCGTCTCAAGCGCGACCTCGGCAACGCGGTGGTCCGCGACTTGCTCCTCACCGGCCGCAGCTTCAACGCGACCAAAGCGCAAAACATCGGCTTGGTGAGCCAGGTCGCCGCCGAAGGCCAGGCTTTGCAGCTCGCGCGTCATACTGCGGCGCAAATCGCCAAGTTCGACGCCGGCACTTCCGCCGCGGCCAAGGGCTTCATCAAGCCCATCCCCGAAGCCGAGTTGCGACGCGAAATCGATCTATTTTGTGAATTGTTCGCGCGCCCCGCTGTCGAAGCGGGCCTGCGCAAATTTGTGGAGAGTACGGAAGCGATGCCCTATCTGCCGTGACGCGAGCGCAGCGCAGGTGATTCGGCCGCCTCGCGCGACACGCACAGTCATCACCGCAGCGGAGCAATTAAAAAATGCCCACACTCGCCGACACCACCGAGCAAATCATGAATCTTGCCGCGCAACACTTCCGGGTGCCGCGCGAAACTCTAAGTGCCGACGACGACTTCTTCAAGAAGCTCGGGATCAATAGCCTTCAAGCCCTCGATCTGCTCACCCGCCTCGAAAATCACTTTCACGTTGAGCTGCCCGATTACGAACTTCAGGGCGTAACCGACTTTCGCACTCTCGCCGAACGCATCCAGTCGCGCCTCTGATGCTCGATCTTCGCGAATACTCGTGTCTCGGCGCCGCCCTTCGCGCCGCGCTCGACCGCTGGCCCGATGAAATCTGCCTCATCGAAGCCGACCGCGACCGCGAAAATTCCCGCCTTACCTATGCACAATTCAAGCAAGCCGCTCTGCCTCTCGTGCGCTGGCTCCAGAATGCCGGCCTCAAATCCGGCACACGCGCGGCTATCATCATGACCAATCAGTCCAAGTGGCTGATTTCCGCTTACGCCATTTTTTATGGCGGGGGTATTATCGTTCCCCTCGATTACAAACTCACCGCCCCCGAGCAAATCGCGCTCCTCGCCCATTCCGCCGCTGAATTTCTTGTCGTCGAATATCACCTCTGGAGCGCCATCGCTCAACTTCCCGAATCGAAATCTCTGCGCAACTTAAAACGCATCTTGGTGACCGAAGCGCCCGCCAAAGCCGAGCTTTTCGGCGCCCAGCGCTGGGAAGAGGCAGGCCCTTCCGATGAGCCTAAATTCGTCAACCGTGAGCGCACCGATCCTGCCTGTATCGTCTACTCCTCCGGCACCGGCGGCCGCCCCAAGGGCTGCGTCCTCACTCACGAAAATTATCTCGAGCAATGCATGGCTCTCACCGCGCTCTTCCCTTTTTGGCCGGGCGTGCGCTACCTCAGCATTCTCCCCACCAACCACGCCATCGATTTCATGGTTGGCTTCATCGGCCCGTTCACTTGCGGCGCGACCGTCGTACACCTCCGCACCCTCCGCCCTGAATACATTCGCGACGCGTTCACCCGCTACCACATCACCTACATGTCTCTCGTCCCGCTGGTCCTCAAAAATCTCGAACGCGGCCTGCGCCAGCGCTTCAGCGAGCTTCCCACCACCAAGAAACGCGCTCTCGATTTCATGATTCGCCTCAATCGCGCCTTCACCAGAAATCGACCCAAGCCCGCCCTCAGCCGCCTGCTCCTCCGCGACGTCCACAAAGCCTTTGGCGGCGAGCTTCGTGCACTGTTCACCGGCGGCGCTTTCACGGAGCCCAATACACTACAATTTTTCTATGACCTGGGCATTCCCGTGGCCAATGGCTACGGCTGCACCGAAGCCGGCACCGCGATCACTCTCAATGACTTCAAACCATTCCGAGCCGACACGGTCGGCAAGCCGCTTCCCGGCATGGAGCTGAAAATTCTCAATGCCGGCGAAGATCAAGTCGGCGAAGTTGCAGTGCGCAGTAAGACCCTCATGTCCGAGTATCTCGACGATCCTGACCAAACCGCGGAAGTCCTGCAAAATGGCTGGCTGCACACGGGCGACCTTGGCCATCTCGATTCCGAAGGCCATCTGCATCTTGTCGGTCGCAAGAAAAATATGATCGTCACCGAAGAAGGCAAAAATATTTACCCCGAGGATATCGAAAATGTCTTCGAGGGCCTCCCAGTGAAGGAATTTTGCATTTTTGCCGCGAATTACATCTGGCCCAAACGCACTATGATTGGTGAGCAGCTCATCATGGCCGTACATCTGGACGATCCTTCGCCCGGCGCACCCGCACACAGTGAAACACCCAAAAACATCCGCGCCGAGATAGCCGCCCGCAACCGCACCCTTGCCAATTACAAACGCATCAGCGGCATCATTCGCTGGGACCACGACTTCCCGCGCACCGCTGCCTTGAAAATCAAGCGCAACATCCTCGCCGAACAAATTCGCGATTCGCTCACGCCCAATCACGTTGAGCAGGCATAATCACCTGCGCATGAGCAGACGCCTCGCTCCAAAAAGCGAATGAACGAGACATTCCTCGCCATCGTCAATCCCGCCGCTGGGGGCGGCCGCTGCGGCAAATTCGCCCCCGCCGCGCTCGGCGATTTGCGCAAGCGTGGCGTCTCACTCGAGGTTCAAACCACTCACGCCGCTGGGCAGGGCTCGAAAATCGCCGCACAGGCCTACCAAGATGGCTACCGGAATTTCATCGCCGTCGGCGGCGACGGCACTTCTTTCGAAATCGTGAACGGTCTCTATCCCGCCGCTTTGAGTGCCAGTGATCTGAATTCACGCCCCGCCCTCGGTTTCCTTCCACTTGGCACCGGCAACTCCTTCCTCAAAGACTTTTCCATCAACTCGGCTTCCGCAGCCGCCGCGGCTCTCGCCGCTGGCAAACGCCGCCGCTGCGACGTAATCCATCTCACTCACGCCGCCGGCGAACTCTATTACATCAATTTGCTCACGCTCGGCTTCGCCGCCGACGTTGCAGTGGTCGCCAATCGCTACTTCAAATTCCTCGGCCCGGCTGGCTATGTCGCCGCGGTTTCCATTTGCCTCGCGCGCCTCGATCGCCGCGCCTTCCCTCTGTGCACCGACCTCGACCCCAATCTCGACACCCGCCGCTGCCTCTTTCTCGCCTTCTCGAACAGCAAATACACCGGCGGCAACATGCTCATCGCGCCCAACGCCGCGACCGACGACGGCCTAATCGAATACGTCCGCTGGGGACCCATTAGCCGCGTCGGTCTGATCAAAAATTTCCACACCCTTTTCGACGGAACTCACGTCAATAACCCGCTGGCTTCCCGCGCCAGCGTTCGCCGCGTCGAATTCGAGCTCGATGGCCCAATCAACGTGATGATCGATGGCGAATCCCCACGGCTCCAATGCCAGCGCCTCGAAATTCTTCCCGGCGTCCTGGACGTCTGCGTGTGAAAAAAGCCTGGCTTACCATTCGCTCCGCGGTTCTCTGGGCTGTCAGCGGCGTGCACTTTTTTATCGTCTGCATGTTCGTCATGTTTATGGCTGTTTTTATCGACCCGCAGAAGAACGATTGGCCCCAGCGTCTTTTCTTTCGCAATGTGCTGCGTCTCGTCGGCGTAAAGTTCGAAGTCCAGCGCACGGCCGGCTTCGATCCCGACCGCACCAGCCTGTTCATCTGCAATCACGTAAATATTTTTGATCCCTTCGTCGTCTATTCCGCCATTCCCCAATTTCTTCGTGGCTTCGAGCTCGAATCACATTTCAAAATTCCCGTTTATGGTTGGCTCATGGGCCGCTTCGGCAACATACCCGTGCCGGATAAACCCAATCGCGCCACTTTAGAAGTCATGGACAAACGTGCACGCAAGGCTCTCGATTCCGGCATTAGCCTCATCGCCTTCGCCGAAGGTTCCCGCACTCGCGACGGCCACGTCGGCCCGTTTCGCAAAGGCATCTTCGCTCTCGCTCAGCAATTCGGCGTGCCCGTCGTGCCCGTAAGCATTCTCGGCTCCTACGAATTTTTCCAGACCGGCAATTGGATACTCTACCCCGGCAAAATCACAGTGATCCTTCACGACACCATTGACCCCACTTTCGTCGCCTCCACCGACACCGATGAGCTTCGCGATAGTGTCCGCGAAATCGTCTCCGCCCCCGTCGAAGAATTCATGCGTGCACACCCATCCGCGCAAGCCGATAGCTAACAAATAAAAATTGAGCGCGGAAGGTCAGCAGAAAGAGAATTTATGCTTCACCAGGAAGGTATCAGCGCAGCGACGGGGCTAGGGCATTCGTGTTAGGTGCGTATGATAGGAACAGCGCTTGCCGGCATTGATCGTGTTTAGGCGCTTAGTCTCGTGTTCCGCAGCTTCCTGCGAATCAAACACTTTGAGCACGGAGAACGAGCTGTTTGGCTGGTCCAAACTGACAGGAAGATCGATCCTGACAACTGCGTACACGTGCCGGTATTTTGAATGTTTTTGCTCAGTGATTGCCATGGGACTTAACACCTGCCGCTGGCGCATTACGCCATCGGCACGCCCTCGCCACCTTCACCCGTCGAAGCAGCGCCCGCGGTGGTCAGCGCCCGCCCCGCGCGCAGCTCTTGCCAGGTATACGCCACGCGATAAATCACCGTTAGCGTCGATATCGACGCAATCACCCACAGCACCGGCGCCATCCGCAGAAAAATCCCGCCCAGAATCAATAGCACCAGACGCTCCGGTCGCTCCATGAATCCAACCTTGCAGCTCGGTATTAGCGACTCGGCCCGCGCTCGCGAATAACTCACCATGAACGAACTGGCCATGGCCACCGCAGCCAGCGCCATGTAAAACGGCCGGCCAATCAGCGTGTAGTAGACGACCAATCCCATGTACAAAGCCAAATCGGAATAGCGGTCCAGTGTCGAATCCAAAAACGCGCCAAACGCGGTCACCCGGCCCACGCGACGTGCCACTTGCCCGTCCGCCATGTCTAAAAATCCGGCTAAAAACAGCACCGCGGCGGCCTGCCGGAATCGCCCCGTGGCAAACATCGCCGCCGCCCAGCTATTCACCGCCAGCGCAAAAAACGTGAACATGTTGGGCGTAATTCCGGTTGCCGCGAGGCCGCTCACCACGTGCTTCAGCAGCCAGCCGGCGCCTTCACCGATCCAATAGGTGATCTGGTGCCGGCCGCCGCGCGCCGGCTCCGATGTCCCCGCAGCTGCAATCTTCGACTCTTCACTCATCTTCGAAAATAATAAGCTACCCGGCCTCGCTGCTCAACTTCCGCCCTTCGACTTTACCCTTGAGCACGAACACCTCCGCAATACACAATGACCTACCCCTTTCCCATGATTGGCCAAACGATCTCGCACTATCGCGTCCTAGAACACCTCGACGCCGGCGGCATGGGCGTGGTATACAAAGCCGAAGACCTCGGCCTGGGCCGCTTCGTGGTCCTCAAATTCCTCTCTGAAAATTTGGCGCGCGATCCCGACGCCCTGGGCCGCTTCCGCCGCGAAGCCCGCGCCGCGTCCGCGCTGAACCACCCCAACATCTGCACGATTTACGAAATTGGCGAACACGACGGCCTCACCTTCATCGCTATGGAATTTCTGGAAGGCCAGACTCTCAAGCAACGCATCGCCACTGGCCCACTCGAAACAGAAGCGATTCTGGCCCTGGGCATCGAAATTGCCGACGCCCTCGACGCCGCTCACGCCAAAGGCATCGTCCATCGCGACATCAAACCCGCTAACATCTTTATCACCCAAAGCGGCCGCGCTCGCATCCTCGACTTCGGTCTCGCCAAAGTCACCAAAACTGCTCAGCCCTCCGGCACTCTCACCCAGGGCACGACTCACGGCGCCACCGTCGAAATAAACGCCATCGAACAAGACCATCTCACATCCGCAGGCAGCACCGTCGGCACCATTGCCTACATGTCTCCGGAGCAGGTCCGCGGCAAAGAGCTCGACGGCCGCACGGATCTATTTTCTTTTGGCGTCGTGCTATACGAAATGGCCACCGGCACGCAGCCTTTTCGCGGCGAAACTTCCGGCGTAATTTTCGACGCCATTCTCAACCGCGCGCCCGTACCGCCAGCGCGCGTGAATCACAATATTCCGCCTCGCCTCGACGAAATTATTCAGAAGTGCCTCGAAAAAGACCGCGACCTTCGCTATCAATCCGCCGCAGAGTTGCGCTCGGACCTGAAGCGCCTGAAGCGCGACTCCGATTCTGGCCACACAGCATCGGTGATGGGAACGCCCGTCCCGCAGCCGACACCCGCACCATCCTCTGCCGCGCTCCCCGCACAAAAACCAATACTGAGCCGCGCTGTTGCCATCGAGATGTCACTCGCCGCTCTCGTGCTCATCATCGCTGGCGTCTTTGTCTATTACCACTATCGAGGTGCCCGCACGCCCCCTGCCCACGCCACTGAATGGGAACAACTCACCTTCTTCACCGACTCCGCCGTCTATCCCGCCCTCTCTCCCGACGGCCGCACGCTCGCCTTTATTCATGGCATTGACACCTTCTTTGGCGCCGGCGACATCTACGTCAAGCTTCTCCCCGACGGCGAGCCCGTCCAGCTCACTCACGATAGCCAGCCCAAGCTGAGCCCCGAGTTTTCACCCGACGGTTCGCGCATCGCCTACTCAGTCGCCGTGCCATGGAACACCTATACTGTCCCGGTGCTGGGCGGCCAGCCTCAGCTCATGCTGCCGAACTCTTCCGCGCTCACCTGGATCGACGGCGGCAAGCGCCTGCTCTTCTCAGAAATTAAAGAAGGACTGCACATGGCCGTGGTCACTACCGATCTCGCACGCGGTCAAAGCCGCGACGTCTACGTGCCTCCCAATGCGCGCGGCATGGCTCACTACTCCTATCTCTCCCCCGACGGCAAATGGGTCCTGGTCGTCGAAATGAATGCTCGCGGCGAACTGCGCAACTGCCTCTACGTCCCTTTCCTGGGTAACGATCCTCCCAAACAAATCGGCGATCCCGCTGACGCCTGCAAGGCCGCGGCTTGGTCACCCGACGGCAAATATGTCTACTTCACTCAAGAACACTCCGGCCGCACTCACATCTGGCGCCAGGCTTTTCCTGCCGGCCAACCCGAGCAATTCACCAACGGCACCAATGATCAAGACGGAATTGCCATGGCTTCCGATGGCCAATCGCTGGTTACCTCGGTCGGCGTCGCGGACAGCATGATTTGGATTCACGACCACAATGGCGATCGCCAGGTCGCTTCAGTGGGCGATGCGTTCCGCCCTCAGCTGTCTTGGGACGGGAAAAAGATCTACTACCTGTACGCCAGCAATCGCAAAAACGGCCACGAAATCTGGGGAACCGACTTGGTTAGCGGTGATTCCGGCCCCTTGCTTTCAGGCTATGTCTCCGACGATTTCTCCGTATCCGCCGATGGCCAACTCATTGCCTTCACGCTTCTTGATGAAAAAGGGCGTCCCGCCATTTGGGTCGCGCCCACCAATCACCGCTCTTCACCGCGCAAAATCGATGCGCCATCTCCTCAGGACCAGCCGACTTTTCTTCCCAATGGCGATCTTCTCGCACGCGCGAATGAAGGCGCGGCGAATTTCCTCTACCGCATGCGCCCAGACGGCTCCAATCGCCAGAAAATATTCGCCGATCGCCTTCTCGAGCTTTACTCCACTTCACCCGACGGGCATTGGATACTCGTCGCTATCTCGAATCCCAGCGAGGAGCATCCCGCCACCGAAGCCGCTCTTCCCGTGGACGGTGGCTCGCCAGTCCCCCTGTGCAACCTGATTTGCTCGATGAGTTGGGATCCTAAGATGAACTATTTCTACATGAGCGGTGAAGGTCAGGGTCTACCCGTCACCTACGCTATTCCGCTGCGCAGCGGCCATGGTCTTCCCGAAATTTCTGCGCCGATCACCAGCCTCGAAGAACTAAAAGCCCTTAAAGGCGTGAAGGTCATCCCGCAACATACCTTTGCCGCAACGAGCCCCGACGCCTACGTTTACGCGCGCCAAAACATTCACCGCAACCTCTACCGCATCCCCATTCCTTAACTGCCGCCGGGCTTTCACTCATACCTCAGCGCCACCGTGGGACTCACTCTCGCCGCCCTCAGCGCCGGCAGATAAGCCGCCGACGAAGCGGCCAGCGTAATCACTCCCGCCGCCACCACGGTGGTCACCGGGTCAAACGCCCCCAGTCCAAACAGCGTCCCCGCAAATAATTTAGCGGTCAGCACAGACGCGACCACGCCCACCAGCAGTCCAATCACTACCAGCCGCAGCGTATCCTTCAGCACCATGCCCATTACCGCAATTCGCTCCGCGCCCAGCGCCAGCCGGATTCCAATTTCCGCCGTCCGCCGCGCCGTGATGTAAGACATCACTCCATAAATTCCGATTGCCGCCAAAATCAGCGCCAGTAAGCCAAAAAAACTCGATAGTTTCGCGATCATTCGCTCCTGCACCAGCGTGTCGTCGATTAATTCATCCGCGCTCTCCAGGCTCCAAATTGGCAGGCTCGCGTTAAACTCGTGAACCGCCTGGCGCACCTCCTTGCTCAACGCCGCCGACGGCACCTTGGTGCGAATTTCCACATTCGCCGCGTCCAGCGGGTCGGATGGCAAGTGCTGCAGGTATGGCGTATAAAATCGCCGCGGCACTGGCTCCCGCAAATCGCTCTCCTTCACGTCTCGCACCACGCCAACAATTTCAAACGGCACCGGCCCCTTTCCGTCGCTGTTGTCCGCATCGAAAATAATGTGATGTCCGATCGGATTCGCCTTCGGAAAGTAATACCGCGCGAACCGCTCATTTACCACCGCGACCTTCGGTGCATTTTCATTGTCCTGCGGCCCGAATCCGCGCCCTTCCAGAATGGGCGATCCCACAACCGCAAAGTAATTTGGTCCCACGCGGTCCGAGTCGTTTTGGCGGTCTACCACTCCTGTCGTCGTGTACCCCTCAATTTGTGCGTCGCTCTGCGAATTCGTTCCGCTGAATAGCCCGTTCTCCGAAACAGTCACGGCCGCCACGCCCGGAATGGCCTGCAGCTTCTCAATCAATCCTCGGGCCAGTTCATTTACTCTCGCGTCGTTGTATCCCGCCGCCGGCGGGTCTACGCGCACGAGCATTAATCCCTGCCGCGCATAGCCCACGTCCACATTTTCTAAATTTCGCAGCGTGCGAATAAACAGCCCCGCCGCCACCACCACAATCAGCGAAAAAACAATCTGCGCCACAATCAGCAGTCGGCCGAATACGCGCGTAAACTTATCCGCCTGCCCCGTGGTGCTCTCCTTCAAACTCGTCACTACATCCATCCGCGTCGCGCGCACTGCCGGAGCCAGCCCAAAAAGAAGCCCCGCCACAATCGAAATGGATGTGGTAAAAATCAGCACTCGAGCATCCAGCCCCGCCTGCAGTGGCAGCGGCCCCTCGCCAGACACCAACCGCACCAGCAACCTGCTTCCCCACACCGCGACCACCAGCCCCGCCGCGCCTCCGGCCAAAGCCAGCAAAAAGCTCTCCGTCAATAGCTGCCGGATCAGCCGCGCGTGCCCCGCTCCCAAGGCTGCTCGTAATCCCATCTCGCGATTGCGGCTCACCGCTCGCGCCAACTGCAAATTCGCCACGTTCGCGCAGCAAATTAGCAAAATCAGCCCGACAATTCCCATCAACATCATCAGCGGCCCCGAAAATTCCTCGCGCAGCCGCGAAAATCCGCGCGCCCCAGCCGACACGGGCACCCGCTGCTTCAAAATTTCCGCCAGCCCCTGTGGCGACTCGGTCGGCTTGAACAACTCCTCAAAAATCGCCGGGGTCACTACGTTCACGCCCGCCTCGGCCTGCTTCAGCGACACCCCTGGCTTCAGCCGTCCCATCATCAGCAGCCAACTGACGGTCGGTGCTTTCAAATAGTCGTGCCCCGGATTCGCCTGCGCCTGCATCGTGATCGGAAACCATAAATCCGTCGGCTTGCCCACGATGTCGCCAAAAAAGTCCCGCGGCGTTATTCCTATGACTGTAAATCGTGAGCCATTGACCACCAGATTCTTCCCTACCATGCCCGGGTCACTGCCAAATTGCCGCTCCCAATAGCCATAACTCATCACCGTGACCGGCGCCGCTCCCGCCACTCGCGTCTCTTCTTCGGTAAAAGTGCGCCCAAACAGCGCATGCACTCCAAGCACATCAAAAAAGTTTCCGCTCACAAATCGCCCGCGGGTTTCGCCCCCGTTTGACGATGGACTCGATGCGTCCTGACCGTTCTCGCGCGCCAGCGAAACAGTCAACGCCTCACTTCGTCCGGTCGCGTACACATCGCTGAAAACCTGCTGCCGCTCGCGAAACTTCTGAAAAAATGGATACGAGTACAAGTCCGCTCGCCCGCCCCCTTCCGACACCGCGCCCACTCGTGTTGTGCTTCCCACTACCGCCAGGCTTTGTGAATCTTTCACCGGCAGCGATTTCAGCATTACTGCGTTGATCACGCTAAAGATGGCCGTATTCGCGCCCACTCCCAGCGCGATCGACAACACCGCCACAGTGGTAAACGCCACATTTTTGCGCAGCGTCCGCAGCCCATAGCGCAGGTCCTGCTGCAGCTTCTCAACCGTTCCCCATCCCCACATCTCCCGCGTAATCTCCTTCACCAGCCCCGCGTTTCCAAATTCCCGCCGCGCGGCGCAGCGTGCGCTCTCGCTACCCTCCCCACCCTCCACCCGATCCTGCTCCGCCATGTTCAAATGGCTCTGAATTTCCTCTTCCAAGTCTTGCTCGCGCCGTTTCCGCCGAAATGGATTCAACATCGCTACACCTCGCTCGCCGGATTCAGCACGCCCGCGATCGCGCTCACTACCTGCTCCCATCTGCTCCGCTCCGACGCAAGCTGCTTCTTTCCCGCCGCCGTCAGCCGGTAATACTTCGCGCGCTGCGCGCTATCCGTGATTCGCCACTCCGCCTTCAGCCACCCGCGCCGTTGCAGCCGATGCAGGGCCGGATACAGGGACCCCGTCTCGACCCGCAAAATCTCCCCGGAGTTCGCCCGTATCGCATTCGCGATCCCGTATCCGTGCTGCGGCCCCCACTGCAGCGTCTGTAAAACCAGCAAATCCAGCGTCCCCTGTAGCAACTCAATCTGATTTTGATATTTCTCCCGCCCCTGCTCTTTGCCCATCCTGTTAGCTCCTCATTGCCCGGGGCCATAGACCATCTACCCCATCAGCAGTAGATAGGCTACATCCTTGGATGTAGACAGTCAACGTCTGAAGTAGGAGCGACCTACATTCGAGGGCGAGGGGTGCTGGAAGTCGACAAAAGCGGATACTCCGTCAGGCTCGATAGTCTGAAAGCCTAAGACGCTTCAAACGGGCTCAGCGATCACAGTGGTTAGTGAATGATTGGAATAAAGGATTGGAGCGAATGATCAGAGCCTCAGTGCGCTAAGGCTCAAACGGGATGGTTGTCGATATAGTATTAGGCCTTATCGGCACCAATTGCTGCGATGTCCTGCAAATGCCTCCACCGGCGTAACGTCACCTTTCTTTCAGTGGGCTCGGTGTATGTGCCCTTATGGCCCTGCCAGCGAACATCTTGGTTATGCCACTTTGTGCGAGCCCGGCAAAGATCCCGCTCCCAATCGTCGCGGCCAGGGAATAGCACGTCGAATCCTGGATCCGCGGATACCAGCGTCGCTTTGGCGAAATCAGCACAGCTCAATCCCATTATGTCAGGTTGCTCAGCGGCGGCGGGTTTATCCGAAACATTATCCTTATTTTCGCTGGTGCCATTCGAGGAGGCCGATGCAGTGCTAATACCGCCCGCTTTGTCCACCCAGGTATGAACATTCCCCGTAACCTTTTCTATATGCTGCATAAGTGCGGTTATTTGTTCGGAACTGCGATCTCTGATGATCGTTTTCGCCATTTCCTCGGGTGTCTTCTTGCAAACTTTCGCACTTGGCTTTTTTGTACAGAATTCCTGCAGATCGCTCTGAAGACGTAACCTATAAGCGGTGTCTGCCAAGCTCTCCTGTTTTTGCTGCGCACTGATAACCATCGGCAAAATCAACATCACCAGTGCCGCAACACACGCTTTCGCCTCATGGGACATGAACTGCCCGGAATAGCAAAGTAATGTGTGTTTCATATATCGTGACCACGTACCTGATTTACTAACTGTGACTATGAAGGACGTTTACAGTCGGCGTTCCGTTTCATCGGACACCCACGGGATACCTCAATACCCACCCGCCGGCGCCACCCACGTCAACAACACCAACGCCACGGCGCCCATCATCAGTAGAGCTAGGCCGCGCGCAAACGCACTTATCCGCTTGGAAGTTTTCACAATTTTCTCCATGCGATTCACCGCGTCATTGCGAGCAGATGCTACTTGGCAGGAAACTTCAACCCAAAGAAAATTACTCTGGCAACGTGAACGCATACAGCGACTCGCCCGAGGAAACCACCACATACTGCTTGCCGTCCACTTCAAAACTAATCGGCGCCGAAATAATCGACGCGCCCGTCTGGAAATGCCACAAATTCTTCCCCGACGCCGCGTCAAACGCCATCACCGACCCTTCCATGTCCCCCGAAAACACTAATCCGCCAGCCGTCGACATTGCGCCCGCCCACGAAGTCGAGTCAAATTTGAATTCCCACTTCAATTTTCCAGTCAGCGGGTCGATCGCCCGCAGCGCGCTCATTGCCGGCTGGCCCACCGGCTTGTAATACGTGCTGCCCAGATATGCATGACCCTCGTGAAACGGCTGCGTCTTGGCCGTAAATAGATCGCACTGCTCCCGCGACATCACGTACATCAAATTCGTCTGCGGGCTGAACGATGGCGACATCCAATTCGTCGCGCCAAACGCACCCGGGCACACCACCGTCCCATCTTCCGTTGGCGCCAACCCAGGAATCACCACCGGTCGACCATCCGCGCCAATTTCCTTCGCCCAGGTCTGCTTCACAAATGCGCGCGCGGACAAAAACTTGCCATTCGTCCTATCCAGCACATACATAAACCCATTTCGATTCGCGTGAATCAGCACTTTTCGTGGTGCGCCGTCAATTTCCATATCCGCCAGCACCGGAACTTCCGTCGCGTCCCAGTCGTGCGAATCCGCCGGCGTAAATTGGAAATGCCATTTCAACGCGCCGGTATTCGCGTCCAACGCCACCACGCAATTGCTATACAAATTGTCGCCGCCGCGCACGGTCGTATCGTCCGATGGCGAAGGATTTCCGATACCCCAATAAAGCAAATTCAGCTTCGGATCGTAACTCCCCGTCACCCACGCCGGCGCACCGCCGTGCTTCCACGAATCGCCTTCCCACGTCTCGCTTCCCTTTTCGCCGGTGGCCGGCACGGTGTTGAATCGCCACACCCGCTTCCCCGAATTCGCGTCATACGCGTCGATAAATCCGCGAATCCCATACTCGCCGCCCGAAATTCCCACAATCACTTTCCCGTTCACTACCAGCGGCGCCACCGTAAACGTGTAGCCCTTCTTGTAATCCGCCGCTTCTCTGTCCCACACCACGCTGCCGGTTTTTATGTCCAACGCAATTACGTGCGCATCCAGAGTGGCCATAAAAAGCTTGCCGCCCAGCGCCGCGAATCCGCGATTCACTCGCCCGCAGCACACCGGAATCCGGGCGGGCAAATTCCGCTCGTAACGCCAAATCGCGCGTCCCGTCCGCGCGTCCAACGCGTATCCATGATCGTCCGGCCCGGTGAAATAGAGCGTCCCGTCAATCGCTAGCGCGGTCGTTTCAAATTTTCCGCCGACGCCAGTCTGATAAACCCACGCCGGCGCGAGATGGGCCACATTCGCCGTGGTAATTTGCTTCAGCGAGCTAAAACGCTTCCCAAAATAGTCGCCCGAATACGTAATCCAGTCCTGCGGATGCTTCTCCGCCTCTAAAATCCTCTGCGCCGTAACTTCACCCGCTCCCGCCACTACCCCATGCTCGCCACTTTGGCTCTTGCTCTGCGCATCTTGCTGCGCCGCCGCAGGGATCAAAATTGCCGCGAGCATCAGCGCCGCAACGCCTGCAGATCCCGCGACTCTCCAAAAATGCCCCAAGCCCCTAGAACCCCGCCGCCTCATTCCTGGCCCTCACCTGGACGAGCCCGCAACGTGTCGAGGTACGCCAGCAAATCGCGAAGCTGCTGCGCATTCAGCGTCTCTTCGTCAAACGACAGGCATCACCGTACGGTGTTCGTGCGTCACTTTGATCAAATCCTTTTTCAAGTACGAATGCAGATTCTCCGACAGATCCATCAACTGAATCGAATATGTATCCTCATTTCGCAACACGCCTCGCACTTGCAAATTATTTTTTGTCGTCACCGTCACCGCTTCATATTCGATGGGCCACTCGCGATAAATATCGGTCCCCACCGCCGCCAAACTCTTGTTCGGATTCCTCAATTTCCGCGCAATAAATTCCGGCGACCTCTCCGCGCCTACCAGCGACAAATCCGGCCCCAACCTTCCGCCTCTTCCGTACACCATGTGGCACGTCGAGCATGTGCCACTTCCAAAGAAAATCTTCCTTCCCGCTCTTACGTCACCATGTATCGCGTGCGACTTCCCCGTATTCAAGCTCCTTAACCATGCAATAATTTCCCACGTCTCCGCGTCCGATATATCGTTCGCCGGCATTAACGTTCCTGGCACGCCGCCGCGTATCGTTCCGAAAATTTCCGCGTCGCTACCGCCATGCACCCACACGCCCCGCGTCAGGTCCGGCGCTCGCGGCCCTCCCTCCGCCTTGAGCCCATGACAAAACGCGCAATCGATTCGGAATTGCGACTCGCCTTCCAGAATCGCCTTCGCATCACTCGCCAGCGGATTCGCCGTTTCCTTGGCGGTCTCCTGTGCTTGTGCATTAGTAGACGCTCCGGCAAGAGCCATGGCAATTGCCGCGCACACCACCATCAGCGCAAGTCCCGCCGAAAACGCACCCGTCCGCCTCAATTCCTGCCCCTCACCCTGCCTCGGCTCTCACATCCAAGTCGCCCATTAAAGCACATACCGCAGCGCAAATTGCATCCGTCCCTTCACACGACATCCCCATGCACCACCCTCTCAATCCTCGGGTCCGGCACGAACCACATCAGTGCCACTAGTACATAACAAACATCCGCCGCCCACACCCTCCAAAACGCCAACGCAATTCCCAACGCATAAATCACCACACTCATCTGCCCCTTCACATCTCTCCCCACTGCCCGCGCCAGCCGCGAATCCTTCCCATGATGCGCCAGCAAACTCTTCGTCAAAATGTAGTAAGCCATTCCCGCACAGAACAAAACCGCCCCATACACCGCCGCCGGAGCCACCGCCTTGTAGTTCTGCCCTATCCACGCGGTCACAAACGGCGCCAGCGTCAACCAAAACAGCAAATGCAAATTCGCCCACAAAACTCCCCCCGAAATATGCTCGGTCGCCTGCAGCAGATGATGATGATTGTTCCAGTACAACCCTACGAACACGAAACTCAGCACGTAACTCAGAAAAAGCGGCAGCGTCCCCATCAGCGCCGCGAAATTCCCCGACTGCGGCACCTTCAAATCCAGCACCATAATCGTAATAATGATCGCGAACACCCCGTCGCTGAACGCTTCCATCCGCCCTTTGCTCATTTTTTTTCCTGTCTTTGGAAAGTTTGCGCCCGATTGCCCTATACTCTCGCGCACCTCGGTGCCTATAGTCCACGCGGTATCCGTGAGTCAAGTCGTCGACCCCGGCCACTGCGTCGTATCCGCGGTAACAGCGACTCCAACGCCATTCCGCTGTTGATATTTTCAGAGACTCGCGCTTTTTTCACGGGAAACTCGCTTGACTTCGCGCCGATTGGAAGTAAATTGGCTGAAACTAATAAAATACCCGCGAGATTTTGTGGGACGGGTGAAGAAGCAGTACAAGCAGCAAAGTTCAAAGTAAACGAAAATCCGTACCCAAGTTTTTCAAACCCTTTGGTTACATCTGAAATGGGATCCAGCAACGCTGGCTCGCGCCCAAGTGTGTGGGAGCAAGGCAAATCCCACGAGCAAATGTCAACGATGGAGAGGCCTATACGGACACGCCGGTGAGAATCAACTGATGCGCTGCCGCCGACCAGCCCTCTATGCAGCGCTCCTTCTCGCACTGATCCCACTTGCCGCAACGCTGTCAACCCCGGCGACGGCCCCTGGCACGGGATGGACCAAACTCGTCGGCACCATGCTCAAGGGTGGCTCCGAAAACGCCACTCCCTGCCCTCCCGATAACTTCGACAACTATGACCCCGTGCCCGGGGGTTACGCCTCGCGGTGCCAATATGTGATCGAGTCATGGAGCAGCGCGATCCCCGATCCGGCGCGCACCCGCCTGATCATCTGGGGCGGTGGCCATGACGATTACGCTGGCAACGAAATTTACTCGCTCGAGCTGGGAACCACTCCGCCGCAACTGATTCGTCTCGATCCGCCGAGCCCGCCGAATACCCAAGGGGGTGTTTGCGTGGAGACGCTTTCCGACAACCGGCCGAATTCGCGGCACACCTACGACAGCCTGATTTATTTCCCCGCGCAGGACGAAATGTTTTCCTTTGGCGGCGCGCTCAACGACTGCGGCAATCCCGGCAACGGCACTTGGGTGCTAAAACTCAGCTCCGTGCTGGCCTCCTGCGCGCCGAATTGCGTTTCGCAATGGACCCAAATCAAACCCTCCACCGTGCCAGATCAGGAAGTTGGCGTCACCTCCGGCTACGATCCCAACACCGGCCTGGGCTGGTTGGCCACGCAGGATGAACTCTTCAGTTTCGATCCCACCGCGAATCAGTTCACCTTCCGCGCCAATATTTCGGTCGGTTATCACGGTACCGGGATCGTCGACCCTGATGACGAGTACTACATTCACATCGACTCGAATACCGGCATTCACTATTGGAGCATTGCTTCCGGATCCGCCTTCAAAGAAACCGCGGTCACCGGCACGGGCTGCTCGGGGCTGGTCAATAACAGCGGCTACAACGGAAATTCCGGATACGTAGGCCTCGCTTGGGATCCCATCAGCCACGCCGTGATCGGCTATCCGAATGGCGGCAACGTAATTTACGTGCTGACTCCCAAAACCTGGACCTGCACGACCGAGACCTACGGCTCGACGCAAGGAACGGATTACCCGCAGAATGACCCCGCAACTTCCGGTAGCGGCACCTTCAAGCATTTCAATTACATCTCTTCGCTCGACGAATTTGTACTGATCAACGACCCCAATAACGACGCCTGGGTGCTGCACCGGCGCGCGCCGCAAACTAGCCAGGCGCCCTCAATTACCAGCGCAGCGAACGCGACGTTCGCCCTTTCACAGCTTGGAAAATTTACCGTGACCGCCACCGGCTCGCCGACGCCATCGCTGACTGAGAGCGGCGCGTTCCCGGGCGGCGTTACCTTCGTCGACAACGGCAACGGCACGGGCACGCTCGCAGGGGCGCCCGCAAGCACTGGCACCTTCAACATTACTTTTACGGCCTCAAACGGAGTGTCGCCAAACGCGGTCCAAAATTTCACTCTCACCGTTGGCCAGTCGCCCTCGATCACCAGCCCCAACGGCACCGCCTTCGCCATAGGCCAAAGCAACACATTCACCGTTACCGCGACCGGCTCTTCGCCCCTGCAAATTGCCGAGAGCGGAGCATTGCCCGCTGGCGTCACTTTCAATAATGGCGTGCTTGGCGGCACTCCACTCCCTGGCACCGCCGGAATTTATTCACTGAGTTTTACTGCTAGCAACGGCCTCCTGCCGAATGCCGTGCAAAATTTCACCCTCACCGTGATGGGCTCGCCAACGATTACCAGCGGAAATAGCGCGGGGTTTGTGGTGGGATTTGCCGGCACGTTCACGCTGACCTCCGCAGGTTTCCCAACCGCAGCGTGGACTGAAATCGGTGCACTTCCAACCGGCGTCACCTTCACAGATAACGGTAACGGTACCGCCACGCTGGCCGGAACGCCCGCCGCGAGCACCGCGGGAACCTACAATCTCGGCATCACCGCCGCCAACGGCGTCCTGCCCAATGCCACGCAGACCTTCACGCTGACAGTCAATCAAGCACCGGCGATCACCACCGGCAACAGTTCGACCTTCACCATAAGCTCGACGCAATCCTTCACCATCGTCGCAACAGGTTCGCCAACGCCAGCCTTCACTGAAAACGGCGGCCTGCCTTCCGGCGTGACTTTTACCGACAACGGCAACGGAACCGCCTCGCTGGCCGGCGCGCCCGCCGCGGGCACCGCAGGAACTTACTCTCTCGCAATCACCGCAGCGAATGGCGTGCTGCCAAACGCCGCGCAGAATTTCACTTTGACCGTTGTGCCCAGCGTGGCCATCACCAGCGGCAACGTGACCACCTTCACCGTGGGCCAGCCGGGTACTTTTACCGTGACTACCGTGGGATCGCCCATGCCGGCGCTCAGCGAGAGCGGCGCCTTGCCCACGGGCGTAACCTTCACCGATAACGGCAATGGCACAGCAACGCTCGCCGGCACACCCGCCTCAGGCACCGCTGGGCCGTATCCGCTCTCCGTCACCGCGACCAATGGCGTGCCCCCCGACGCAATCCAAAGCTTCACCCTTACTGTGAACCAAGGCCCTGCCATCACCAGCGGTAACGTCACCACCTTCGGCGTGGGCCAGGCCGGAACATTCACCGTAACGACCAACGGCTCGCCCACGCCAAACCTCACCGAAATGGGCGCGCTGCCCACCGGCGTCACCTTCACCGATAACCGCAATGGAACGGCTACTCTCGCGGGCACGGCCGCCACAGGCACCGCAGGCCCCTACAACTTCAACATCACTGCCGCGAACGGCGTGCTCCCGAATGCTACCCAGAGCTTTACCCTCACGATCACTCTGGGCCCGGCGATCACCAGCGCGTCCAGCACCAGCTTCAACGCAAGCCAGCCCGGAACATTTACCGTTACCACGACCGGATCGCCAACGCCTTCGCTGACCGAGAGCGGCGCCCTGCCCAGCGGCGTCGGATTCACCGACAATGGCAACGGGACCGGGACCCTCGCCGGGACGACCAGTGCGACCGGCACTTACAACATTTCCTTCACTGCTCACAACGGCGCTGGCCCCGATGCACTGCAGAATTTCACTCTGACCGTAGGCCAAGCGCCAGCGATTACCAGCGCCTCGTCAACTACCTTCACACTGGGACAGCCCGAAACATTTGCCGTGACCACGACAGGCTCGCCAGCACCCTCACTGAAAGAAAGCGGCGCCCTTCCCAGCGGTGTAACCTTCATCGACAACGGCAATGGCACCGGCACTCTGGCAGGAACTGCATCGGCAGGGGGAACGTTTAATGTCTCCTTCACCGCGCCGAACGGTATCGCGCCAAACGCAACGCAGAACTTCACCCTCACCGTCAATCTCGCTCCCACCATCACCAGCGCAAACAATGCAACCTTTACTACAGGCCAAGTCGGCTCGTTTGTGGTGACCGCAGCAGGATTCCCCGCGCCCACGCTCAGTGAATCAGGCGCGCTACCGAGCGGAGTAACCTTCAGGACTGCGACCGGCATACTCAGCGGCACGCCCGGAGCTTCGACCGGCGGGACCTACAACATCACTTTCACCGCAGCGAACGGCGTCGCGCCAAACGCAGTCCAGAATTTCACCCTCACCGTGAATGGCGAAACTTCATCCCTGAGCTTCGCGCCGCCAAGCCTGAATTTCGGCACCCTCTACGCTGGCGCCACAGCCAAAGCCTCCACTACCGTAACCAACACCGGGACCACGATCGTGACCTTCAACAGTTTCACTGTCAGCCCAATTTCCGGCGATGATTCAACCGGCTTTATCACCTCCAAAACTTGCGCGAAAACTCTAGCCGCCGGCAAAACCTGCGCAATCACCATGAGCTTCACCGCCGATTCGAACGTCACGCAAACTCACGCCGCAAATTTGCTCGTCGCAGACACTGCGGCCGGCAGCCCCCAGACAATTCCAATGTCCGCCGCCGTCATCAATCCGCTCGCGAGCTTCAGCCCCACCAGCCTGAATTTCGGCACGCAAAAAGCCAAAACAACCAGTGCGTCGAAGACCGTTACGCTCACAAACACCGGCACCACTACGCTTATCCTGTCGAACATCGTGATTCGCACGCCCTTCGCCAGCGGCACCGGCGCCACCTGCACCACCTCCACTTCCCTCGCACCAAACGCGAGTTGCACCATCGCCGTCGTCTTCTCGCCCACCAAAAAAGGCCTGCAATCCGCCAACATGACCGTCACCAACAATGCCAAAAATAGCCCTCAGACCGTCTCCCTATCCGGCACCGGCAATTAACTCAAGAAACGCCAGATCTTTTCCGATGCTATCTTTCGCCGCCAAACCTCTCGTAGGTTGTTGTGCGGCCCGACACTCACCCGTCGCGAAGTTCATCCGCGCCGCGATTTCTGTTTTACGCTAGTAGGTACCTCAAAATTTCGACGGCCTGTCCGGGAGATAACCAAAATGGGGAAGGTTATTTTATCTGGCGCCTTATTGCTTCTCGCCGTCGCTTCGGGAACATCGCAGGCAGCGGCACAACAGAGCAGCCCGAGCGACGAGGGTGACCACATCATGGCGCTTGAAAATTTGTGGAATCACGCTCTCGAAGCAAAAGACACCACGGCGCTCGGCCGGCTCTTGGCCAACACGTTCCTGTCCGTCGACGTCGACGGCAGCGTTGCATCCAAAGGCCAATTCCTGGCTAGCGTGAAAGCGCCTGACTATCAGCCATCGCAAGCGGTAACCGAGCAAAGCAGCGTACAAGTCTACGGAGATACCGGCGTGGTTGTTGGAGTGCTTCGAGTAACCGGCACGGACAAAGGGAAGCCATTCGTCCACCGCGAACGGTACGTCGACACTTGGATCAAGCTCAATGGCAATTGGCAGTGCCTTGCGACAACCAGCACACTCATAACTGCGAAGTAACTGCGAAATAAGCCGCCCTCGGTACCTCGGTCAGCATATTGCTACCCGGCAATCCTCAGTCCCGATAAACTCGTCAACGTTAGCCCCTCGCAACGCCCAGCCAATCAGCAAAATTGATGGAGATGCATTTACGGGTGGGCAAAAAAGCCCGTCGAGCGTGGTCATAAATTGCTGCTCTTGGGCCGTCGAAACATTCGACACCACTACGGTCGGAATCTCCGGTGACATTCCTGCATCGATAAGTCGACGCGATAAACCGCTCAAATCGGATCCCGGCATATAAACAACCAGCGTCGTATCTTCAGCAATAAGCTTGGCCCAATCCTTTTCGCCGTCTCGCTCGGTTCCACAGGCGCGATGCCCGCTGACAATCAAAATTTTGGAACTGCTTCTTCGGTCAGTCAAGGGTATGGCTAGCCTGGCCGCTGCGGCAACAGCCGCGGTAATGCCAGGCACCACTTCGAAAGCGATCCCCGCGTCGACTAGCGCCGTGATCTCTTCGCCCAGCCGGCCGAAGATACTTGGATCACCGCCCTTCAGCCGGACAACATCCATCCCGCGTTGCGCAAACGAGATCATTAGGCGATTGATTTCCTCCTGCGTAATCGCCTTCACGCCGCAACGCTTGCCCACATTGACGACTCTCGCATTGGTGCCGATCAGCGAAATAATCGACGCACTAACTAGGTCGTCGTGCAAAATCACGTCGCTGCGACCTATAAGAGAGTGCGCCTTCACCGTAAGAAGCTCCGGATCGCCAGGGCCCGCGCCGACAAAATAAACCTTCCCTTCTGCTCCTGGATTCACAACTTACTCTCAGTCCGCACAAGTTTGAGCCGCCCAGAGCGAAGCTTTCCTGTTCCACGGAAAGTTAAACTCGAATTCCTCGCTATCCACCAAATTCAAAAGCCTCTGCTTGCGCTCCTCCGATGGAGGATCGTTTGCGATGATCTGTCGGCGTAGCTCTCCAATCTGCCGCACGCGATCGCCTATGGATTCATCGATCGCTTCATCGAGCTCGCGACGGATCCTCTGCGCCAGTGCCGGGCTTTGCCCCGAAGTTGAAACTGCGATCTGCAAATCCCCGCGGCGCACCACAGCAGGGAAATAGAAGTCGCAGCGAACAGGATCGTCGACCGCATTGCAGAGAATGCCCAGCGTTTGAGCTTCGCAGAAGACGGCATGATTCAACTTTGCATTTCCCGTTGCCGCGATCACGAGAAATGATCCGGCCAAATCGTCAGTGTGAAAATTCGCGCTCATACCACTGAATTTTTCCTTCGGCCGCCAGCTTCCGCACATCATCAATAGCGCCGGGTGCAACCACTGTCACGCGAGCGCCGGCTTCCAGGAGAGCTACGATCTTCAACGCTGCGATGGTTCCCGCCCCAATCACTACGCAGGCGCGTCCTTCAAGTTTGAGAAACAATGGAAAAAGATGCGCCGGCATACTCAAGCACCCGCACCGCGCGGAACGGGCCCAGGAGAAAGATCTCGGCTGACCGCTTCCGCAGCGTAGCCCGCCAATTGGTGCCGCAATTCCGAGTCAGAAAAACGAGAAAAGTAAGCGCGAAGATTTTCACCGGTATCGCGACTCGCCAGATAGTTCCTCAGAAGTCGTGCGATCGCATCGGGCACATCTTGTGCGCTACATCGAAAGCCAACCGGGCGCGCGATCCGCTGGTGTTCTCCCACCGCCCCGCCCAGGCAGAAGTAATACGCATCCACAAGATTTCCGTCTTGCTTAATCTTCTTGCCTTCAAGTCCGATGTCTGCGATCCAGTGCTGACCGCATGCGTTCGGGCAGCCCGTGACATTCAGCTTCAGCGATTCGTTAAAACCGGGAACGCGTTCCTCTAGTTCGTCGACCAGCCACCTCGTAAATCCCTTCGTCTCGGTCACCGCCAGCTTGCAAAATTCTGTGCCGGTGCATGCAATTGCGCCTCGCCAGAATGGCGACGCTTCCACGCGCAAGCCAATCAATTCCAATTCACGCACGAGGTTTTCCGTGCTCGCACGCAGTACGTTGATGATCAACAAATTTTGCATGTTTGTAGTACGCAGGTCGCCGCTACCGAATCGGTCAGCCAGGTCCGCGGTCGCACGCATTTGATCTGCCGTAATACGCCCTCGCAGAACCGACGCGCCTACGCAATACAGCCCTGCCTGCTTCTGATCGTGAACTCCCACGTGATCGCGATACACGTCATCCGGGGAGACCTCGTCAGCGGCCGGATCAAGATCGAATCCGAGGCGCGCGTTCAGCTCCGCTAAAAAGCGATCAGCCGTCCAACTCTGTTGCGTAAAAAGATGCTTGAGCCTCGCTCGTTCGCGGTTTTCACGCAGCGAATTCTCCTCTCGAAAGATCTCGGCGACACCTCGGAGCACTTCCAAGGCCTGATTCGGCTGAACGAAAGCGTTGAGTCGCACCGCAAGATGCGGATCGGCGGATAGCCCGCCCCCCACGCGAAGCGAAAATCCGACCTCGTTGCCACCGGCACACTTTCGCCGAATCGCAGTGAGGCCAATGTCGTTGATTTCCGGATACGAGCACCACACCGGGCAGCCCGTAATCGAAACTTTGAATTTCCGCGGCAAGTTGTAGAACTCCTCGTTTCCGCGAAGCAGCCGCGACGCTTCTAGAGCGAGCGGCGAAGCATCGATGATTTCATCCGGCGCGATGCCTGCGAGGGGGCACCCGGTAATGTTTCTCACTACGTCGCCGCACGCACTCTTCGGGCTCAGACCCACCGACTCGAGAATTTCGATCGCTTCAGGAATTGCTTCAATGGTCAGCCAATGGAGCTGGATATTTTGGCGGACAGTGAAATCCGCACTCGAACGCGCAAAACGCTCCGCAAGTCCGGCAATCGCGCGAAGCTGTTTCGATCGCAGCAGGCCATTGGGAATCCCCACGCGCATCATGAAATATTCAGTAGCCCTGCCCTCGCCGCCCTGGCCCGATTGGACTCCCGCGCCGTCGCCTTGGGTATAGATTCCCCACCATTTGAAGT
Organism: uncultured Acidobacteriota bacterium; assembly: GCA_963757885.1. Lineage (GTDB taxonomy): Bacteria > Acidobacteriota > Terriglobia > Acidiferrales > UBA7541 > Palsa-147. Next base: position 292,662 of record CAVWSS010000006.1, read on the forward strand.
ACATTCCGGTCCACTCGGGCAGCACTGCCGCACGGCCCTGCCGCGCGAACGCTTTGATCTCCTCGAGCGCTTGCCACGGATTTTTCTCGCGCTTCAACCGTTCAACTTTTTGAGCCTTTGTTTCTTTCACTGCCCCTGTGCCCGGACCCTGGATACCCTGGACCAATGTTTTCCCCTTAAAAACAAAAAACCCGCCACTCGGCTCGTTGCCGGTTAGCGGGTTGCTTAAATCCGATTTCGGGAGAGAATTAAGTCTGCCGGATTTTGCACCCGCGCCAGCTGCGACAATGACAACAATGCATGGACTCATGCATGGAGCTACGGACGCAGGTGCAATTAGTCATAGTCAATTCGACGCTCTTACGTCTCCCACACCCACATGCGATGTCTCTGATATAGGCCCGGATTCAGTTATTTTTGCGAAAATTTGTGACGCCTGGATGGTGACCAATCCCCATTCTGCGGAAAACTGAAATTAGATTTTAATTGCAGGTTCTTCCGATTGTTGATTGCTTTGCTCGCGCCGGCCTGAGAGCGGCTCGCGAACACAAGACATTCAACCTCTTCTGTTTATCACGGGAGCTTTCCCGCGTCGAAAACAAAGAGCTTCGAATCAGCCGCTAGGAAGTTTGTTATGGCGTAAATTTGTTGCCCATTGGTGACGAAAATGAGGTGGTCGATGATATTTCCAGTTGGACTTGATTCCATATCAAAAGTGCCAGAGCCATCGGGGTTCACCGTATAACTACCTGAAAACGTACTGTCGGCGAGCGCCTGACTCCCATCCGAAAACTCGTCAAAAGTGAGGGTAAAGCGGCCGGCACCATCAAAGGCGCAGGTAAACACGACTCCTCCATTGACACCGTCCGGATCTTGGACGATTCCCCCAGAGTACAGCCCGTGTAAATCGGCCACTGAAAAATTGGGGGAGAATGTGTTCGGGTCTATCAACAGGCCTGAAAACATAGGGCTGCTGACAGTAAATCCTTGAATCGAGTTCCCCGCATCACCACCGGAAGTTAGGTAGACGATTGGAGGGTTTGGGCCAAGGCCTGTGAAAGTGACACGCCCCTGCGTGTCTGAAACGTAAGAGCCGTTGCTGTAAACTTGCTTCGTTACCCGGCCTCCTTCGCCAGAGGAAATGGTCGCATTAGGTACTGCGCCTGTGTTCAACGCCTGAAACAAGCCGATCTCGGCGAAATTTTCGACGGGTGGCGCCCCTGCCTTGCCGGAAATGGCCGCGAGCAGATAGTTGCCATTGAGTGGCTTGTCGCCGAATGAGGCCGCCGTGGCCAGGGCACGGCCGCTGATCAGAAGGCTGTTTGGGTTGTTCTCTAACGAAAAATCGTCCGTCTCGATGATGTAGAAATCTGAGCTGTTGACCATGTAAATTGCAAAATGGAAAGTAAGCGCCGCGTTCAACGAATAGTTGCCAGTTGTGCGGCCATTGCTCGAAAACGGACTATTGATTACACCCCCTCCGTCAGTCAATTGCTCGGACATGAAGGATGGAAAGTCCGCCCGACCCGCGGAAAGTGTCCCGGCGTGATTTGCGAAAGTACCGGCAATGCCCTCAGAGCCGGCGTTAATCAAGCCAAATGCATAGTTGGACCCCAGCGCATCCAAACGAAAACTGTTAGGGTCCTGCAAATGCATGGTGCCATCGGTATTCGACCCGACCGCGGGCGGATCCTGCGAATGCATGGTGGCGGCGAGATTATCGAATTCGATGATGTGTCCGGCGGAGTAAACGCCTGAGCCATTTTTGGCGCCCAGTGAAAAACTGAATGTAAATGTGCTGGGCGTGTTTACTCCCGAAAGCGACAGGAAAAGACACCCGCGTGCGTCGTCGCCAAAAGCATATCCGCTGGCTGAAGGATCCAAAGCTGCGTGACCCTGTCCCAGACCCACGCCATCATAGTCAACTTCGCCGGAGATTGTTCCGTCGCCATGCGGAGTGAAGCTGCCGGCGATTGCGAGAGCCCGATCGTTGAAGTCATATCCGTTCAATAGGAACGCATAGGGAGTCGACACGTTGAGGGCCGCTTCGTTTCCGCGCGGCGAACATGTGGAGGCGGCGCGATTTGCGATGGTCAGGGGGAACGATGCAGACGAAGATTTGAGCCCGTTGGCGTCAATAACCTGAAAGACGTATGGACCGTAATCACCCGTCGCGGATGGCGTGCCTGCGATAAGGCCAGTCTTCGCGTCTAAGGTGAGTCCGGGAGGAAGTGAACCGCCCGAAAGCTCTGACCACTCGTAGGGAGATACTCCTCCTATTGCTTGCAGCGGTTCGGAATAGGCTGTGCCCACTGTTCCGGTCGGCAGAGACGTAGTGATCACAGAAAAAGGATTGGGCGCCGTGCCTTGTGAACCCGAGTTCCCGCCGCAACCAAGTTGAACACCGCACAAAAGGGCGGCGAGTACGAACATGATGGCTTTGGTTTTATGCACCGTGTCTCCTCCGAGGGCCCCGAAGTTTAGGGAAGAATGCTCGCGTCGAAAACGATCAACCGCGAATGGAATCCGGCCGCCGGCGAACTTGCATAAATGTGTGAGCCATTGGTGACAAAAACAAAATGGTTGTTCCCGAAGTCCAAGGTGCCGGAGCCGTCGGCGTTTACGGTGTAGGTGCCAGTGAACGTACCGCCATCCACGGGCTGCTTTCCGTTGAAAAAGGCGTCGTAAGTGGCCACGAAGTTTCCCGCGCCATCAAAAACGCAGCTGTACACCGCTCCTCCGTCCTGGTTACCAGGATCTGCCGGAGTTCCCCCTGAGTAGGAGCCGTTGAGATCACTCACCGAGAAGTTTGGTGGAGAAGTATTTTGGTCTACGAGCACACCCAAGAACCCATCAGGGGTGGTGGTGGTCGCAAAGCCCAGAACCGGGTCGCCGACATCACCGCCGGAGGTTAGATAAACAACTGGAGCATTCGACCCGAGGCCCGTGAATGCAATTCGTCCCTGAGCGCTTGAAGTATAGGAACCATTATTGAAGAAGCTGGGAGTCACGCCTCCATAGATCTTGGCCTCAGGCACCGCGCCCGTGCTCTCAACTTGCAGTGTGCCTATCGCCTCCAAGTTCTCCGAGAAAGAGGATGGATCGGGGTCAAAACTTCCGCCAAGTTCGGCGAACAGATAGTCGCCATTTACAGGATGGTTACCAAATGTTGCCGCGGTGGCCAGAACGCGACCGCCGATCAGAAGCCCGTTGGGATTGTCTTCAAAGTCAGAAACAGCGGTGGTCGACATCAGGTAGAAATCCGAGCTGTTGACGACGTACATGGCAAAATCGAAGGAGAATTGTGCGCTCAACTTATAGTGTCCCGTTCCGCGCCCATTGTTTGAAAACTGGCTGGCGATGGTTCCCCCGCCTCCGGTTACCATCGTGGTGGACAGAGCGCCAGAGTCCGCAAAGCCGGCCGAAAGCGTTCCCGCGTCGTTAGCGAAAGTGCCCGCGTAGCCTTCTCCTGTATCCGAGAGGCCAAATGCGTAGTTCGGCTGGAGAGCATCCAAGCGAAAAGATCCCGGATCCTGCACATGCATGCTGCCGGAGGCGTTAGATCCCCCGGTAAGGGTCTCAAACTCGATGATGTGCCCTGTGGAATAGACGCCTGCGCTGTCTTTCCCGCCAAGCGAGAACCGGAAGGCAAAAATGCTCTGTTCGACTGAATCTGGGAGAGACAGAAACAAACAGCCACGGCCATCGCTGCCGAAAGCGTATCCGCTGGTCGAGGCGTCCAGGGAGAAGTGTCCATGGGCCAATTGGACGCCGTTGTAATCCACCTCTCCCGCGCCGAGCGAGCCATCCCCGCGCGGCGTAAAACTGCCCGCAACTACAAATGCATTTCCGGATTGGTTGTAACCCTGTAACAGGAAGGCATACGGAGTGGAAGCGTTCAGCGCCATTTCGTTTCCGCGAGCCGGACATGCCAAGCTAGCCGTAGTGTTAATCGTCAACGGAAGTTCGATGGACGAAACCCGTAGCTCTTGTGAGTCGCTGACCACAAATACGTATGGCCCGTAATCTCCAGAAGTGGAAGGCGTGCCAGCAATAACGCCAGTGTTCGCATCGAACGTCAATCCCGCAGGAAGTGCGCCGCCCGATTGCTCCGACCACGTGTATGGGGAAACGCCTCCTATTGCCTGCAGCGTTTGGGAATAGGGTGTGCCCACCGTTCCGGTCGCCAGAGCCGCAGTTACCACAGAAGGAAAAGATTGGGGCGCGGTGGTGTCTTGTGAAGACGAGCTCCCCCCGCAACCAAGTTGAACGCCGCACAAAAGAGTCGCCAGTACGAACATGATGGGTTTGGTTTTATGCACCGATATCTCCTCTGCGAGACCCTGGAGTTCAGGGGAGCCTCACCACATCGAAAATGACTGAGAGCCCATGGTTTCCGGGTAAGGGCGTAACCGCAAAGATCTGCGAGCCGTTGGTGACAAAGACGAAGTGGTCATCCGGAGTGGAAGAACTCGTGGCGTCAAGAGTCCCAGTCCCGTCAGTGTTTACCGTGTAGGTTCCTGAGAACGTCCCGCTTTCCACCGACGGGTGCCCGGCGGAAAAGGAATCGTACGTGGCCACGAAGTTGCCAACTCCGTCAAAAACGCAGCTGTACACTACGGCTCCCTCGTTGCCCGGATCTGCCGGAATTCCGCCCGAGTAGATTCCGTTGAGATCAGCTGTGGAGAAATTCGGTGAAGACGTATTTTGGTTTACGAGTACGCCACTCGACGAAGATGAACGGGTGGTAAAGCCCAGGACTGGGTTGCCGACATCACCGCCGGAGGTTAGATAAATAACTGGAGGATTTGTTCCAAGACCGGTTAGGACGACTCGTCCCTGAGTGTTCGAAGTATAGGAACCATTACTGAGGATACTGGGAGCTGCGGTGCCGCTCGCGTTCGTATAGATCTTCACCGCAGGAACCGCCCCGGTACTCACAGCCTGTAGTGTGCCTATGTCCCCGGCGTTCCCGGAGTAAGCCGGCAGCTCGGTGTCAAAACTGCCGCTAAGATCATCGAATAAATAGTTCCCACTTAGGGGATGGCTGGTGAATGTCGCGGCTGTAGCTAAAGCACGACCGCCAATCAGAAGATCGTTTGGATTCGTTTCAAAGTCAGAAACAGCGTTCGTCGAGATCAGGTAGAAATCTGAGCTGTTGACGACATAGATGGCAAAATCGAAGGAGTACTGCGGGCTCAGCTTGTAATGCCCCGTTCCGTGGCCATTGCTTGAAAATTGGCTGGCGATTGTTCCGCCGCCTCCGGTCAGCACCGTGGGAGACAGAATGCCAAAGTCAGCAAAACCGTCCGAAAGCGTTCCCGCATCGTTTGCAAATGTACCCGCAAAGCCCCCTACTTGCCCGGAGGTGAAGCCGAATGCGTAGTTCGAGGCGAGAGCACTCAAGCGGAAACTTGCGGGGTCTTGCAAGTGCATGCTGCCTGTGGCGTTAGCGCCCACGCCTACAAGATTGTCGAACTCAATGATGTGCCCTGTTGAATAGACGCCTGAGCTGTTTTCCGCGCCAAGTGAGAACCGGAAAGTAAATGTGCTGTGCTCCGGCGCCGCTGGAACCGATAGAAACAAACAGCCACGGCCGTCACTGCCAAAGGCGTAACTGCTGGCCTTGGGCTCCAGCAAGAGGTGCCCAGCGGGCAAATCGAAACCGTTGTAATCGACCTCCCCCGCAGCGACCGACCCGTCCCCGCGCGGCGTGAAACTGCCCGCAACAACAAATGCCGCGCCAGATTGTTCGTAACCCTGCAGCAGGAAGGCATAGGGAGTGGAAGCGTTCAGCGCCATTTCGTTTCCGCGGGCGGGACACGCGGAGGCAGCCGTATCCGTAATGGTGAACGGGAATCCGATGGACGAAGCCTCCCACCCCGTTGAGTCGGTGACTTCGAATCTGTATAGCCCGTAGTCTCCAGGCGTGGAAGGCATCCCAGCGATAACACCAGTGTTCGCGTCCAACGTCAGTCCGGCAGGAAGTGGACCGCCCGAAAGCTCCGACCACTTATAGGGAGAAACGCCTCCTGCTGCCCTCAGCGTTTCCGAATAGGCTGTGCCCACGGTTCCGGTCGCCAGAGACGTAGTTGCCACAGAGACAAGAGGATGGGGCGTGGTGTCCTGCGAAGCCGAGTTCGCTCCGCAACCGAGTTGAAGGCCGCAGACAAGAACAGCCAGTACGAACATGATGGGTTTGGTTTTGCGCACCGATGTCTCCTCTCGGTCGCGGACGAAAGTGCAAGCGCGACCCGATACTTTGCCTTGGAAATTTACAAATTTTTAGAGCCGTCGCGAACTATGGAGGGGCGGCGTAAGCACGTCAATGCACGCGCGGACATCTCTCAATCGCCGCGTAAGGGACTGAATAAAAAGAACGTTAAGGAGCAAGTCTTCAGTCGAAGGAGTGTTGTGAAAGCGCTGTTGCCGGTGCAAGGTTCGCTGCGCAGATCAATTCCTAGCCATGAACGAAGTAAATAGTGCCGAGGAGTGCGCGGTTATAGCGGAAAAGGGTTGCGGTCTACTTCGTCTGACTTCCTTTCGGCATCGCCTATCAGGAATAAATCGCTTTTAAGAGTTTTTGAGCCACTGCCTTCCACAGAAGCATGGCGTGCGCGGCTCTAGTTTGGCTGTGCCTAACTCATAAGTCCTAACCCTCTTCCCTTCAGTCGCTTATTCGATGAGGAGGAGTAGAGCAGGAATTTACCCTCCGTCCATTGCTTCCATTTCGCAGCCACCCTAAAACGAGCCGGACCATGCGCCGCCTCTTCGTACCACCAACGGACGCTTCGATATTCGCAAAGGAGAAAGAAATGAATCTCAAACATAACAGCAGTGCCGCCAGGACCGGGCTTAAGGCCTGCTTCTTGGCAATTTGCTGCCTGACATCTGCGTCGTTTGTATTTGCCCAGGGTCCTCCGGTTCCTCCCGGCGGTACCGTCGTTGCCGCCGGACTCGAAGGGCCGCGTGGACTCACCTTCGGACCCGACGGTTTGCTCTATTTCGCAGAAGCAGGGCTAGGCGGGACCCAGGCGGTGCCGCAAGGATGTGAAAATGTGCCGGCGCCAGTCGGCCCCTATCACGGGGGACTGACCGCAAGGATTTCGCGGATTGAGTCGAACGGAGAGCGTACGACGGTAGTCGACGGCCTTCCTTCCGGCATTAGCAGTTTGCCGACTGGAGATACCAATGGGGCGGCTGACATCGCCTTCGTCGACGGTGAGCTCTACGCCCTTACCGCTGGAGGTGGCTGCTCGCACGGCAATCCAAACTTTCCGAATTCTGTTGTGCAACTCGACGTAAAGCGACACCGTGCCGAGATAGTGGCGAATTTGAGTCGCTTTTTCCGCGAACACCCCGTGGCGCATCCGAATGCCGAGGACTTTGAGCCTGACGGTACGCCGTACAGCATGCGAGCTTTTCGCGGAGATTTGATCGTGATGGAGCCCAACCACGGCAGATTGCTACGAATTAACCTGACGCGTCGGACAGAGCCGAGAATCGAACAACTAGCCGATCTGTCCGCGCCGCTGGGGCACATCGTGCCAACTGCTCTCGCTAATCTGGATGATCGCTTTTTTATTGGCAATCTCGGAACTTTCCCCATCGTAGTGGGATCGTCGAAGCTGTATCAGGTAACGCACAACGGTTTCGTGATCGATTACTGGGGCGGCTTTACGACGATTCTTGACGTGCAGACGGATAGCCAGGGGAGAATGTATGTTCTGGACTTTTCGAGCGCGGCGGGTTTTCCCGACATCGGTCAGGGGCGCATCATCCGGATCTCCGACGGCATAGCAGAGGAAATCGTGAGCGGGTTGAACGTGCCTACCAGCATAGCCTTTGACAGCCACGATGACATCTACGTCAGCGATCTGGGAGCCGCCACAGGCTCGGTTGGACGTATTGTGCGCTTTGCAAATCCAACATCGGGTCAAATGCTTACGAATATCGAAGTCCGCAAACCGGCTCGATTGCCGGAGCGCTGTCACGACGACAACTAACCCGGTAGGCGGCTTCCGGGTATGGGACCTGGAAGCCGTCCCATTGAGTTAAGAAGTAGGCAGGACTTCCCCTTCACTACGGCTAGCTGCCGTGACTCTCCGCTCAGAAAAATAGTTTAGCGCCCACCGAAATCGTGCGGTTCGAGAAACCGAACAAATGAGGATTCGCGAATCCGGTCGCTTCGGACGCCCGGCCGGCATCGTCAATAAAAGGATCGACCGACGAATAATTTGGATGATTGAGAGCGTTCACGAAGTCGGCATGAAACTGTAGGTTCAATTTCTCTGAGAGCTTCGTGACTTTGAAAACCGAGAAATTCAGTAGGTTGGTATGACCATCACGCAGAGTGTTGCGGCCTACGTTTCCGAAAGGCGTTCCGAAAACAGCGGTGGCAGTCGGAGTATTCGCGATGAACCGTACTTGATCTTTCGCAACGATTCGAGCTGGGTGGGTACTGTCGGAGACTATCTGTCCAGAGCTATTGGTCGTTGTGCCTGTAAATCCTTCGTTGAACTGGTTGAGGCTAATTAGTGTGGTCGAAGAAATAGCGGGATTCCCACAGAGATTCCCGGATTTATCACTCGCGCAGATGTCTTTTGCAAAAATCCCGACCGCTTGCACCGGAGCGCGGTTAGAGCCCAGGAACGGTCGAAGTGAACCGTCTGGTAACGCGAACATTGCATTGAATGCGGGATCGTAAGGGTTTGTGTCGCTAGCCGGATCGGCGCAAATGTCTCCGCCAGCGGTACAGCTAATGCCGAACTGCACCGCGGTATAAGGCTGACCCGAAGAGAGGATGTAAACAGCCGATGCGCGCCAACCGCCCAGGGCGCGCCCGACAAAGCCGCCGCGATTTCTAAAGAGCGGTAACTCTTCCACGAAAGAAAGTGCCCATTTGTGGGGGAAATCCAGCCCCGAGAGACCGTGCTCCTGATCCGTGAAGTTCACCTGACTCTGCGATAGCGCCGACGTATTTCCGGCTGCGCCAGTCGCACCGATCTCACTGGTATTGTCGGTAGTTTTGCTGAAGGTGTAGAAGCTTTGAAGAGTCAGTTGATTCCAGAGAGACCGCGAACGCAATTCGATCTGCAATCCATGATAGTCCGAGTAACCAGTGTTGGTCCGTTCTCGAACTAGGGCACCGCTCGTGCAGTCTACCCGGCCAGCCAGTTGTGGAATGGCAGCCCGCGAGGCCGGGCAAGGTTTTAACCCGGCCGGAACAAGGCCTGGATAAGCGTTCGCCAAGCCGAGAGTGTACGGGTTGCCGTCGATCGTCTGGAATAAGCGCGTGCCGTGATCCCCGACGTAGCGGACTTCTAACGCAGCATTTCGCGAAATCTCTTGTTGTATGCCAAAAGACCACTGCTCTACGCGGTCAGGCCCAAAATCCGGTGAGGCAGTTGTGCTTCCAAAACCTCGCGGATCGAAAATCCCAGTCTGCAAGTGAGGTCTTAGCAGCATTCTAACGTTGTCTCCGGTCGGATTAGCCGGCAATGGATTTGCTGCTGCATTTGAGCCAGTCAGCGTGGTGGAAATTACGTTCGGTGAGCCGCCGGCCTCGCTTACATAGGTGATGTAGGCGGCAGGATCGTAGGCCAGGCGGTAACCGCCGCGAAACACAGTGTAATTCCCTAAGTGCAGGAGTGACACGTGGGGAGACCATGCAAATCCGATTCCCGGACCCCAGCTATTCTTATTCGCAGGTATTTCCGGGGCAGTCGTGACGCTCAGTGGCAGATCAGGGTTCCACAGCGGATTGTCGCTGGTCTGAGCGCGACTTGTGATTTTGTGCAAAAGATTTGCTGGTTGCCCATAGAAAGACCACGTTAGCCCGACAGTAAGCACTAAGTCTTTTGTCACTCGGATGTCATCAGCCACGTAGGGGTAGAGATCGGTCTCGCGAAAGTCCAAATAAGGAGTTCCCGAAGCGATTCGAATACGACTCGGGGCATTTGCGGCGAATGCCCCGAAATCAGCGAACTGAAACGATCCGTTGTAGTTGGTAAGCGTGATGATGGGGGAACGCACGTAGGTTACATCGGCTCCGATTTTTAGAGCGTGTCTTCCAACGATGCGAATCAAGTTATCGTGAAATTGGTACGTATTCGCAATTCGGCCCTGCGGCAACCCGGCGGGCACTCCAAAGCTAAGCAGAGATGGATCTACGAAGGTCACAAACGTTAGCGCATCCCCGAGCGTTCCGGCTCTGGGAACTGTGCCGCCGAGGGAATTGCCTCCATCCTGAATATTGTTTCTCCCGTAAGCCGCGCGAAACTCATTCGCCGTGGCTACTCCGAAGAAACGCGTCCAGCTCAAACTGTAGGCTTGCGACAATTGGAAGAGGTCAGCGGCGTAACCCGCGGCGCCGTTTCCATCACCATTCGAAAGCAGGCTTCGAGCATAGATATATCTGCCGGAGAAGCGATTCTTTGAAGTTTGATAATCAAGTTTGATGATGAAATCATTTAGCCGCGAATCGGCCGGTAGCGCGCGCTGGATTCCGGCCAAGGGGACGTCACCGCAGCCTGGGATATTCACCAATGCCACTACACCAAGCGGCGAGGGGTTCCCCGCCTTCACTGAATATGGGCCATACGAACGCAGTGCTTGCACGGATGTGTTGTTAGGAAAGCAATCGCTGAGTTTCTCGACTCCTGCCAGGGTCGGCGTCGACTGTCCAGAAGCGAATACTTCGGTTCGATTTATGAGTTCGGAATTTACACCACCGAACATGAACAATTTATCTCTGAGGATCGGCCCACCCGCAGTGCCGCCCACGAAGGCATCGTTGAAAACGGGTACTTGAGTCAGACCTTCAAAGGCTTTCTGATTTGGCGACAGCGAGTTCAGTCTCCAATTCGATTCGGTGCCGTAGAGAGAGCCGTGCAGATCGTTGCTGCCTGACTTCGTGACAATGTTGACCAGTCCACCTGAATTCCGCCCGATTTCCGCGTCGAAATTGCCGGTGACGATTTCATACTGAGTGACGAATTCGGGATCAGCGATGGATATAGCCGGTCCCATCTCGTAGTTATCGTTATTATTCTGGCCGTCGATCTGTTGATCGTTGTTTCTTCCTCGCAGTCCGTTGACGGAGAACTGTGCGCCATTCGCACTCGAAAAGCCCAAGTCGCGATTGTCGCTAACTCCAGGGACGAGCAGAGCGAGATTATCCAATCCGTTATTTTCCTGAATGCCGGGAAGAGAGGTGAGTCTGTCGGTTCCAAAGGACTCTGACAGCTGCGCTTCCGTGCGTTCGACCAGGCCCGAAGCAGAGCGGACGGTGATCGTGGTGGAAGTCTCACCAATATTCAGTTGCAACTCGCCCAGACCCAAGTCTGATCCGACGCTGACAGGAGCACTTTCGACGAGCAATTGCTTGAAGCCGGCTCTAGTTATAAGGACAGTGTACGTACCTGGCAAAAGTGGAGTTCCGTGAAAAGAGCCGTCCGCTCCGGTGACAGTATCGACTTTCTCTAGAGTTGCTACATTCGTGATCGTAACTTCCGCGTTCTTGATCGGTGCTCGCTGGGCGTCGACCACCGTGCCCGAGAGCGAGCCGGTGCTCAACTGAGCGGTTGCCGTGGTGGCCGACATCAAGAGAAACCAAAGGTAAAGTAAAATCGAACGGATGAGGAAGGTTCGCTGAGGGCACACAGGAATAAGCCGCAGCCTCTCCGAGTATTTAAGAAAGTGAACGATGTTAATGGGTAAATCTAGAAATAGCGAAGAAAAAAGGCTGTCCCATACCTTGCTGCGTGACAATCCGATGGCAACGAATTATTGAGGCAGCCCGATACGATGAATCAGCTCCTGGAATCGCGGATCGGTTCGCATGTCGTCATAAGCGGGATTCACCTGGAGCCTGAGTAGCATGCGCGTGTGTTCCCGATAGCCCTGATTCAGATACTGCATGGCCATATCGGTGTTACCCATGGCCGCATAGAGTTCGGCATGTTCGAGTGTCACAGTATTTCCGTTATGTTGGAACGTCACAGTATTTTCGTTCGAGCCTCGGTCCAGCTGTTTTAGCTTCTCCCTTAGCCAACCCGAGTAACCCGCGCGCGAATACGCCCCTGATAGGCGATCGGCGCAAGGAACGCATCCTTCAATACGAAGCTCCTGGTCTGTCTCACTGACTTCTTCGGCGTGCTGCTTTTTGGCTTTGTACACCCATGCCCTTTCCTCGTGAATCCGCGCAGGATCCTGCGCGAACACTACAGCCACTTCGGCTAGAAAAAGATCGTATCGACGGCTAAAACGAAGAGCTCGCTGAACCGCAAACCGTTCGCCCATAGGATCAAGTTCCGCTGCTTGACGAGCTTCGGCTATGCTTTGATCAAAGCGGCCAGTGTAGGCAAGCAAATGAGAATACAAGTTATGGAGTTGTGCATAATGGGTATCGAGTTCTAGGCCACGCCGTATCTCCCGCTCGGCGCCCGGCCAGTCCCAGTCATAGAAAATCATTTTTGAAGCGAGCGAGCAATGGGCCTCCGCCAGGCCGCTATCGAGAGCAAGCGCCTTCCGGGATGCCTCTTCCGACTGACGCCAGCCTTCTTTGACTGGAATTAAGCCGTCACCCGCCATAAGGCCGTAATAATCTGCAAGCCCGCTGTAAGCGCGCGCAAAACTCGGATCGTACTGGATAGCTTGCTGGAATAACCCCCCACTTTTCTCGACATCGCCCGGAACTCCATTGGCAGTATTGCTCCGAAGCCAATATCCTCGGCCCCTGATATATGCGTCGTACGCGCGTGGCTCCACTTGGCGGGGGACGGAAGCCGTTGAGGAATCGGCAGGAGTGACCTTTACCTTCACGCTGCTTGCAATTGCCGTCGCAATGTTATTTTGCAGAACGAGTATGTCCCGCAAATCGCCTTGGTAGTCCTCCGCCCAAATGTGACGGTCCGTTCGCGCGTCTACAAGTTGGGCGGAGACCCGAATCTTGTCACCGGTACGCACTACACTACCTTCAACAAATGCATCCACTTTTAGATCCCGTCCGATCTCCGAAGCGGAGGCCGACGTATTCTTATAACGAACGACCGATGCTGCGGACGGTACCTGGAGACTCGAGATTTTAGCGAGTTGGGTGATTAATTCGTCGGTCATGCTATCGCTGAAATATTCCTGAGATGGGTCTCCTGAAAGGTTTTTCAAAGGCAGAACAGCTACTGATCGGATCGCAGAAGGGGTTCCAAACACTTTCCGCGGGATGTGAAACGCCCAAAAAATCGCAGCAACCAGACAGGCTAGCGCGACTCCTGGTGCAAGGTAGCGTCTTCTCCAGGTAATCTCACGCCTCGAATCCGCATGCCCGGTAACCAACGACGGTGCGAGAGGCGCCGTTGCGACGGGGGACTCTTCAAACTGTTCGGTGATATCACCGATGAATTTATAGCCATTAGGCAGCGTTTCGATGTACCGCGGTTCTTCCGCGGAATCACTCAGGGCCTCGCGGATTTTGTTTACGGCTGTATTCAGGCCATGGTCGAAATCGACGAATATGTCGGGAGACCACAACAGCTTCTTCAGCTCTTCCCGGCTGACCGTTTGGCCCGCTCGTCCTAAAAGCACTTTGAGCACCTGAAACGGCTTTGGCTGCAGCCTGATCCGAATGCCACTCTTCCGCAGCTCAAAATTGACCGTGTCCGCGTGGTAAGGACCAAACCTATATCCGTTTGAATGTTTCGGCTGGTCGTTCATAGTGATTCTTGGGCAGGAGCGTAGCACCGCTTTTCTTCGTTATCAATAGATAAACCCCCACACCCTCGCCTCATTCGTAGCGTTATCTATAACTTACACGGTTACCCACCTCAGTTACCCAAGGATGTTTCCCCGTGCATTGACCGCCTGGGCGGTTCGCTCCCATAGTCTGCCGACTCGAGCTATTTCGGAGATCCGAGGAGCAACACACATGGCAGATAGTCGCGGGCATCAACGGTCATTCAAGACTGAGAACGAACAGATTAGTTAAGGAGAACAGCTCCATGAACAAAACAAGAGGATTTCAATCAGCACGTAAGGAAGCGGTCAGCATCTACTTCGCGCTACTTTTTGCATTGTTTTTGATCCTGCCTGCGAGTTCTCATGCTCAATCAAAGTCCCTCCCTGTCGGAAATTCCCACGTAGCGGCAGCTTGGAGATCGGTTGGCCCCGCACCACCCGCAATCGAAGCCTCCATAGCCGTTGACGATAGGACGCGCACTGTATACATCGCGAGTTTGGGCGGAGGAATTCTGAAGAGCGAGGACGGCGGCCAAACCTTCGCGCCGGCCAATCAAGGCCTCGATTCACTGGTCGTGGCATCGCTGGCTATGGCGCACAATGATCCCAATCTCGTTTATGCGGGGACGGGCGCCGGCATCTACAAGACCACTAATGGGGGAGTCACATGGGGCCCTACAGGGTCGGGTCTTTTACCTCTCTCGTTGATTATCGATCCTACGGATCCAAATATTTTGTACGCGGGGTTCAACGGCGACCTACAGAAAACGACCGATGGTGGCGACACATGGGTTTCTTCAGCGAATGGCATCGACAACCCTTTGGTTTTCTCATTGGCAATCGATCCGTATAACACGAGCGTTCTTTATGCGGGAACCGCCGGAACCGGCGCGTTCAAAAGTGTTGACGGCGGAGCCACCTGGAATCCGCTCAACATCGACACGACCGTTTGGTCTCTGTACGTGGATCCCACCAATAGCAACGTGATCTATGCCGGTTCTAATGGCAACGGTGTCTACAAGAGTACGAACGCCGGAGCTTCCTTTGTCCGCGCGGGCTCACCGGTCGTCGGTGTTGTCCTGGCGCTCGCGAAAAGCGGGAATCGCTTGTATGCAGGCACCGCGACGCAGGGAGTTTCAGTCAGCAAGGACGACGGCGCAACTTGGACCAACACACGAATATCCGATGGATTAGGTCTCGTCCTTAGCGTTGGACAGGATGGATCAGTTTTCGCGGGAACCAACTTCGACGGAGTTTTTGAGCGCCCAGCGGCGACAAAAAACTCCGACGAAGACGATCGCCGGGCTTCAAATTGGCGAAGAGTGGCCTGGAAGCAACTGAGAGAAATCCGCGGCCAGAACGGGCACGCCTTGGCAATCGATCCGGCCAACCACGAACACGTGTTCTTCTCTACGAATGACGGCGGGTTGTTCGTTACGCACGATGGCGGTCGCAATTGGCAGGATGGCGGCGTGAACGGACTGACATCCCGAGCGCCACGTAGCATTGCCTTCGATCCACAGGATCCAACAATCGTCTACTCAGGCTCCTTTACTGGCGGGGGACTCTACCGATCTTTTGACCACGGCCGGCATTGGGAACGCCGCCTTTTCGGATCGAGCACCATCTACGTGGCCGGTGTAGCCGTCGATCCTGTCGATCACTCCATTTATGTTTCTACATTTCGCAGTGGCGACGGCATTTGGAAAAGCACAGACTTTGGCGAGACTTTTACCCGCATCGACCGGGCTCCTGGCAGCCTTCCGGACGATTTTCTGTCCCTTAGTGGAAGGGGAATTAGGGTTGACCCCGCACATCACCAGACTGTTTTCTTCGCCGGTAATAGCGGGATCTGGCGATCCACTGATGCCGGGGCGAGCTGGGTCAACGTAGATGAAACCCCTTCCTTGAGCATTACGGTCGACCCAGTCGAGCCCAATATCGTCTACGCGGGAACGTTCACCGGAGTGCTGAAGAGTCTCGATCGAGGTTTGTCCTTTGTCTCCCAGAGCGTCGGCCTGCCAGACGAATTTCAGACCGCGCGCACTGGCTCTGTTCAGGTCGATCCTCGCCGGCACAACGTCCTCTATGTTGCGTTCGAGGGCGCAGGCGTCTTTAAGAGCGTGGATAGTGGTGACTCCTGGGCCGCCATCAACACCGGGCTCGACGACCTTAATGTCTTCGGCATTGCCCTAGATTCAGACTCACCCGACATCTTGTACGTATCGACGAACTCTTCGGTCTACAAGACGACCAGCGGCGGAGAAATGGGCGAGAAAAAGTGATCCACAAATTCAGATCGCTCAACTCTGGAAATCTCGGGCAAGGAGATTCTCGCGAGAGGTAGCGGTTCCATCGAGCGACTGCCCGGGCTGGGAGACTCGACCTCCCAGCCCACGATTTACTCTCAAATGTGCAGTGATCTATCCGCTGATCGCAGTTTTCGTATGGAAATTCGGACCGTCCATCTTGACCGCAGCAGCCACCGGTTTGTTGGGTAGCTCATGTCCACCGGATCGGACGAAATCATATTGCCCGCGCGAACTGCCCTCGAACAATTCCATCTGAAACGAAACAAAGGGGAAAATCTGGTGCCCGGGGTGGGAGTCGAACCCACACGCCCCGAAGGGCAAAGGATTTTAAGTCCTCCGCGTATGCCATTCCGCCACCCGGGCTACGCTGTTGGGGAAACCTATATTACCAAATCCACTCCGCGCAATAGCCGTCCCCACCCCGAGCCGCCCCGCCAAACAATTTGCCTTCTCATTGATTATTTCGTACCGTGCCACTCTGTAAAACACGACCTCGCATGTCCACACCAAACGCCAGCGCACAGTCCAACTCAAAAGCCGCGACAAACGTCGAATTCCTTTTCCGCATTACTGCCGCCTCGGCCACAATCTGGGCAATTTTCGCGTTCTTCAGTCTCAAGCACCCTTCATTCACCCTGATCTACCTTCTCCTTCTCCTCGGTCCTTTCGTCATCGCTCCACTCGGCCTCTATCTCGCTTCCCTCACCACCGCCGACACTGACGTTCGCGCCCAATTGAATCTACCTCTCAAAATCGCACCTTGGGTCCAACTTCCCGCGGCGATCTTGATTCTCTTTTCATTCCACTACCTGCCGGGCATGGTCGCCACGCTTTTCGTCCTGCCGTGGTTTTGCTTCGGAGCCCTTCTCGGTCTCTGCGGCCTGCTCGTCCTGTCACGCAAACCTGTAACCCTCTCCTCCCTCTGCCTCGCTGCCAGTCTCATCTATTTGCCCGTCGGCTGCGCCTGGCTCGTCGCCTCACGCTACGGACTCACACCCATGAACTTCCAAGAGCCGATCGTGCTCCTCACCGCCGTCCATTTTCATTTCGCCGGATTCGCCGCGCCGCTTCTCGCCCTCGTCACGGCCCGACATTTCGCGCAGACCCCGCGCCCCGCCGTTCGCACCATTTTCAAGATTGTGGACGCTGGCGTAATTTGCGGCCCCGGACTCCTGGCCGTCGGATTCGTCGCCGGCCCTCACACCAAACTTGCAGCGTTCATCGTCGCGCTTAGCGAAGTTTCTCTCGCCGCATTTTTCCTCGCCGCTCTTCGCGCCATCTCGTCGCGCGCTGCGCAACTTCTCCTCGTCGTCTCGGCCGCTTCTGTGATTTTCTCAATGTCCTTCGCGATCGTCTGGGCCGTCGGCGAATTTCCCCTACAGCCCTTTGTTCATCTTGCTGAAATGGCCAAATTCCACGGCATTGCCAACGCGCTCGGCTTCACCCTTTGCGGCCTACTCGGCTGGATCCACGCCCTCCGCGCTCCCAACGCCCCTCGTTGAAACTCTCTCCATAAATCGGCCGTCTCAGTCGCACGTGTTGAGGTAAGGTATCCGACGGAGGATTGGCACGCGTGTGTTTTTCAGCGACGGCAAATTTTGTAGGCAGCGGCGTGTTGGGCACACTCGGGGTTGTGACCCTGACCAAAGTGAAGCATCGCCGCGAGCTACTTTTTGCGTCGCTTCCCGCTCTGTTTGCCATTCACCAATTCACTGAAGGATTCGTCTGGCTGGGGCTCGACGGCATTCTCTCGCCCGCCGTCACCCGCGACATGGGGGCAGCCTTCATGCTCTACGCGCAAGGCCTTTTGCCCTTCATCTTGCCGCTAAGCGTGGTGTTGTTTGAGCCTGACGCGAAAAGCCGCAGGCGCATGACGCCATTTCTAATCGTCGGAACTCTCACCGCACTCTATATCCTCTGGGCCCTCGTCGCCTACCGCACCGAGATTTCCATCAAGAGCCACAGCATCGTGTATATAAATCCGGCCACCGATAACACCGCCGTGGCAATTTTCTATATCATCGCCACCTGCGGTTCTCTCCTCTTTTCAAAAATAAAGGACATGGTCCTTTTCGGAATTGCCAACATGGCTATTCTGCTGGTGGTCATGGGCGTGAAGCGCTACGCCTTTACTTCCCTCTGGTGCGCTTACGCAGCGGTCGCCAGCGTGATCATCCTTGCCTACTTTTGGAAAAGTAGCGGTTTGCGGCCCTTCAAATACGCCCGCGCTATCTAAGAACTTCTCGCGCCGGCACAATTCCTGGCGCAAAAACACAAACGCGGCCACCGCACTCCAAAGTGCAGCAGCCGCGCTGCCTAATTTTTCGAATTAGCCCACTTCAAATCTAGAACGAATACTTCAGCGACAGTTGAATCCCCGGCGTCCAGTCCACATTTTTCTGTGGCGGCCCCACGATGCAGCCCGGCGGCGGCGCACCGTTCCACTTGCGCGTTAATTCAAGCAGCTAATTAGTAGGGGGGAAATAAACACTGCATGGGGAACTTACAGCCGCTCCGGAAGCCTAGTGTTCCGAGCTTCCTGGGTTGGTAAACGTCAGCCCTAGCGATAGCGTCGTTGTCACAATTCGGAAATCCGGCGGCAGCGACCCGCGCAAAAGCGTCGTCGAAAATTGCAAGTAAGGATTCAGCGGAGCCTTCAACGCGGTCCGGAAATATGACCTCCTCGGCTTCGACAAAATCTCCGGGCCATTATTTTCCACATCGGTCAAAGGTTCGTCATTGGCCAGCCATCGCACTCGATAGGAATAGTCCAAGGTGATGGGCGTGCTCCCCAGAAAATTATGCGTGAAAATGAACGGGAACCGCATACTCCCCTCCACTCCCGCCAATCCCCGCAAAATTGACGCGTGCTCTGGGATATGGGTCGCCACGTGCGAACCTTCTTCCGCGCCAATCAGCGGATAGATGGTCAACACCGAAGGCTGTTCATGCAGGTTGATCACGAATGGAAATCGTACTGTCTCGCCCTCAATGACGTTTGCATCGTGCGGCGTGGTCGGCGCGATCTCCGCGGCTGTTCGCACCTGTAACTGTGGCTTCCTGGCCGCGAAGTGGGATGATTCGTACCAGTTCGGCTCTTTGAGCCATCTCAAGTCGTACGCGATGCCAAATATCAGCGCATCCAGATTCGATCCTCTGTTGCTGCTTTTTTCGAATACCAAAGGCACGTTCAGCCATCCCGGACCCAATTTAAAGGAAGAATCAGCCTGAATATCGAAGCTGAGTTGACGAGCACCCTTGCCGAGTACTGGCGTCATGCTGATGGTTCCTTGCGATGTCCCGGGCGGCGTTAAATGGCGGTAGATCCAGCGCGTGTTATAGAAAACTGCAGTCCAGGCGCTCTTCCTGTCGCACGGAGCGATCGTTTGCGGGGCATTTTGACCCAGGCAATCCGTATAACTCCCCGGCTTCGCCGGTGTCATTCGCGATGGGTCGAGGGGCTGCTTGAACGCGTATACCTCAGCCCAAACCACGTGAACCGGCAAGGCAACGATGAATTTATCGCCCTCGCAAACGCCCGCACCCACGTCCCCGGGGCTGTAAATAAATATCGCCGCCGATTCCTTGGCTTGAACGGCCATCTTCCAATCGTAATTCCGGCAATTTCGAGAATTGACCCGTTCTCCAAAATTGAATTCCAGAAGACTTCCCGAAAATAGAGCTCTCGACGAATTGATCGCCGTCACTTCCCCCGGATCGGTCTTCCCGTCCACCTTCTTCGTCTCATTAGTGGCCAAGTCAAAAATCTCACCCGTTTCCCCCTCCAACCTGTCGAAATCCTTCACCTTGCATTGCGGCGCTTCAGCCGACGGGCACCGCGCGTGAAATTCTCGCGCAACCACCGCAATCGGCACGTCCGTGGAAACACCGTTGATAGTTGCCGTAATCGTGACGCCTACAGTAGGAACTCTCTTGGGCGGTTCATAAATCACGCCCTGGCCACCCGACGTTTGAGCGCTTCGTTTAAGCATCCCGATCGTCTCGTTGCCATTGGGTTCTCCATTGATCTTCCAGGTCACCGTTCCGGTCGAAACGGCTTCGCCCTTCACTTCCCGCGCCCGCAATCGCAGCGTTTCGCCCAATGTCACTAAGAAAGAAGCCGCCGGCACAAACGGCTCCTTGGCGGTTGAAACTTGCACGCAAGCGCCTCCGTCCTGGCCGCACGATTTGGGAAACGCCACGGTGGCCGCGCCGCTCACCCTGTGATCCGTTTTCAACCCAGCCGTGACAACCACGCTCGATATCGGTATTGCCAGCAGGTCGTTCGGCAATTTGCACGCGTCCACGTCTGCCCCATCTTTAGGGCAACCACACTTCCTGCCGTTACCGCCCGGAGCTGTGTACGCGCCATCAGGCGTAACCGTTCCCAATACAGCATTGCCGCCCAGCACTTCGTTGACGTACCAGTCGACCTGCGCCGTCGAACCCTCACTTCCCTGCAGCGCCTGAAAATGCTGAACCTCGCAAGGCTGCAAATTGATCGCCTGGGGAGTGACCCTAATCGCAGTGACCTTCGCGGGACTGTCTTGGGCTTGTATGGTCAAGCACAGCAAAAACAAACTTATTGCAGCAACAAGAGGTTTGAGTAGCACGCAGCACACTCCGAGTCTTGAGAGGGTAAAGTATGTGCCGGTCCATTGTCATCCTGAACGCCGTGATCCAGTGACATGATCAATGCCCTAACTAAACTCACTGTTGCCTAATGGTGCCGGAGGCGCACCGCCCCACTTGCGCATCCAATCGAAGCAGCTAAATTAGTAGGTGGGAATAACACACTTACGAGGCGCTTACCCGCCAGGCGGGCACATCATGAAAACACCCAACAAAATCCTTAATCTTCGCAATATCGCCGTCTTCCTATTCGCCCTGACTCTCTCGGGCGTCCTCCTGGCCCAACAAAACGGCCAGCAGGAAAGCGCTCCCCAGGATAACAGCGCCAATAGCGACGCAACCGCCAGCACCGCCACGGCCACGACCAGTAATCCAACCCGCCGCCTCGTGGTCAACGGCCGCAACACCACGCTCACCATCCGCCGCATTGATGGCCACTCTTACGTCGACCTCGAAAATCTCGCGCAGGCCACCAATGGCTCCGTCTCTTTTGAGCCCACTCGCGTCATTCTCACCATTCCCGGCGCACCCGCCGGACCCGGCAGCACCGCGGTCTCGTCGCAGACGTCCGCTAACCAGCGTCTCTCTCGCGATTTCGCCGGCGCCGCCAATGCCGCCGTCTCCGACATTCGCGAATGGAAAGGTGTTCTCACCGCTATGGTCACCTATGGCATGGCCATCAACGGAAACATAGCCGGCCAATATCACGACCGCGTTCTCGCCTCGGTCACCGACGCCGGCGTCGCCGCCAAAACTTCCGCCGATCACGACGCGCTCGGTCTCCTCAACAATCAATTCGCCAACATTTCCAACTGGGCCCAGTCCATCACCGCCGACCGCACATCTTTCAACGGCGCCCGCACCGTCGATCCCAGTTCCCTTTCCAGCGACCAAACCCTGCAGCACATCTCCGACTGCGACCGCTTCCTGAACTCCATGCTCGTCTCTGGCTCCTTCTCCGACTCCGCCGCCTGCCACTAACGCTTCTGCCGTGGCCGAGTTTCTCTGGGTGCCCCACTTCCGGTTGCGCGCCGGATGGCGCGCTGGTAGATGGAGATGGACGGGAGTGGGACGAATGAAATCGGAAGCCTTTAAATTGCTTACCCCGGGCGTAACAACACACACCTCTCCCTCATCTCCCTCCATTTTGAATTTTTCTTTAGGAATTAATACGGTGTGTCTTACT
The DNA here is from genome assembly GCA_963757885.1 of uncultured Acidobacteriota bacterium. Taxonomy (GTDB): domain Bacteria; phylum Acidobacteriota; class Terriglobia; order Acidiferrales; family UBA7541; genus Palsa-147. Next base: position 314,526 of record CAVWSS010000006.1, read on the forward strand.
TAGCGGATTCCCTGCCGGTCCAGCGGGCCCCACAATCCCTTAATTACCCTCTTGCAGCCACCCGTCCAATATCCTCTGCTGCTCCGGATCCGTATCCATAAACACCACGCCCAATCCCATCCCGGGATTGTTGTACACAATCCTTCCCCGCGACTGAAACACTCCCTTATCCCGCGTGATCACCACGGTCACGTCCGACCCATCCGGCAGCGGGTTCAACACGTCCAAATAGCATCCCTTGGACGCCAATTCCGAAATCCGGCACTTGAACGTGCTTTCCGTCTTCAGGTCGGTAACTTTGGCTTCCGCGACAAGCGTTACTCGCGGGCCTCCACGTCGGTTGGCTACTTCGTTTTTAGGCATTACGGTCCTCTCTGTTTCAGGGCCTCAGATTTGTCAGGGACGCTGCATCCATCCAAAATGAACGCAGCAGCGAATACAAAAAATTTACCTTGGCCACGCCAGCGTCGCAAGCCCTACGCTCGCCCCGATAGCCTATCTATAAATCCTTAGCGAACTGCCGCTCTTACCTGCTTCCGTGCGCCCCAGCCAACTACTCACTCAAATTTGAGAAAATCTGCCGCGACTTCCCGCGTCCGCGATTCTCTAGCGCCGCCACTCTTAGCCGCCTTCCAAAGTGGGCCAACATCTTCCGCAACTTCGCACGCTCGTCCAAGTCCATTTCCACCAACTCAAATGCCCGCGCCTGCGTGTTCGCGTCCCGCACAATCGCTTGCGCCTTCACTGACTTGGACCGCGGATTCAGCCGCAGCGTCACTACCGTGCCCGGATGCAGCCGCTGGTCGCTCAACGCCACGCCGCCGCCCAAATTCATTTCTGGCACTGTCACGTCGCAATTCTCTTTCAAATCCACGGTCGAGGCTGGAATTGGATCGTCAAACCGCAGCCGCAAATAGCGCCGCTGCCTCACCCAGTTCGAAGCCGGATCTGGGTCCAACGGCTCCAAGGCCAACTCATCCGCATTCAATCCGCTCTTGGGCAGGAAATAATTCATCCACTCGGGATCGATGCGCTCCATGGCCTGCGCCGCCACCGTGCGCAATTCCTGCTGCGAAACCCATCGCCACATTTGCTTCTCTTCCAAAATCTTCCGCAGCACTTTTTCCGCGCCTGCGGTCCGCAAACGTCCCAGCGCTTCAATCGCCTTCAGCTGCAAATACGGCGTCGCGCCCTGCGGCAAATCGCCTTCGGCCAGCCGGATCAACCGCGCTTCCGCGTCGCGCTCGCCCGCCAGCCCAATTTCATCGATCGCCAGCGGCTGCACGAAGCTGTCCAGATTGTCGAAAATATCCAGCAGCAAACGGCCCCGTTCCGGCGCGCCGCTACCCGCCAATTGCCGCACGACTCTGTCGTGTGACGACCGCGGAAATTCCTTCAGCCGCTTCGCCAACAGGAAATCCAGCGTGGCCAGATCGGTCCGCGCCAAAATTCCCACAGTGTCTACCGCCGCATTCGCTGAGCCGGTATTCAGAACCTCGCGCAAATGGCTGTGCGCCTCCGGCCCCAAATTCTTCAGCGTTTCCAGAGCTAGGTCTGCATCCTCGCGGAACCCGCTGCGCCCAAACTTCTGCGCCAAAAGTTCCGCCGACGCGCCCGGAACCCGCCTCATCAGCGTCATCAAGCCGGTCGGTACGCTTCCCGACCGCATCGCATCATCCAGAAAATCCGCCATGCGGCTTTCCACTTCCACGCGCCCGCGCAAGTTCTTCGCTGCCGCCGGAGCCTCCGCCTCGATGTACTCCACCAGTTCCGACGCGCGCTGCATCCCGGCGTAGGACCGCCGTATGCCCGCTTCTTGCGCCAGCCGCACAAACGCCGCGCTCACCAGGCTCCGCAGGTCCGCATCTTTTTCTTCGCTGAGCTGCACGCCCACTTCCCGAATCGTGGCGACAAATAGCGGCTCATCGAACGATCCATACGAAGGCGCCAATTCCGCAATTCCCAGCGCCGCCGAGCGCCGTGCGTCCGGCTTCTCGTTCCGGATGCACTCCGCGAAGTTCCGCAAGATATCCTTGACCTTGCCCTCTTCGCCCTTCTTGGTCAGCGCTTCGATCGTCGACCGTACATTCGAAATCGGAATGCACCACGCATTCGACGAAAGCAAAATTTCCTGCCGCTTCTCTTCGGGCACTTCCTCCCAGAATTGGTCGGCCAGCATTTCGGACAGCGGCTGCACTCTCAAGCCCGCCTCGACCATCTTCTCTTCGTGCTTGCCTAGAATCTTGCGCAGGCTCGCGATCTCGCGACTCATTCCATGCAACATCTGCCGCACCGCGTCCACTTCCACATCGCCGCGTTCAAAGCTTTCCAGCGCGAACCGAATAGCCACCTGCTCCGCCAGCCGCATCAACGTTGGCTGATCCGCCGATTCGACCGGCGCGTTGGCCGCCATCGCATTCAACGCTTGCGCCAGCGTGAGTCGCGATTTCTTCGGCAGCAGCGCCACTCGCGTCTGAAATTCTCGCGTCTGCTCGTCCGTGCTTTCCACTTCCTTGCTTACCCGCGCCACGTGCCGCAGCATTTTCAGAATGCCCTGCAGCTCCTCATGGCTCATTCCCACCAAACCCGTTTCAACCAGCGTTTCGTCCGCCATGAACGTCGCCGGCGCCTGCACCATCGTGCCGCCGGACACTAGTTCTTGGGCTGTAACTCCCGTAAAGAACGACGCACCCGCTGGAATTAGCGATTTGCGATCCTTCCGCCGCGATCCCGACCGCACCACGCGCGGCTTGGGTAGCTTGGCAATGTCTTCCGGCACCGTCGCATCCGACGCGCCCTCAATGCCCTCTTCGAAATCTCCCTCGTCGCCGTAATCCTGATCGTCCATCGCGCCCAGAAAGTCTGCCGGGCTTGCGGAATTTTGCGTATCTGTGGCCGCTACATCCGCCCCGCTGCCCGCCTGCGCCTGTCCATTCGCCGGACGACGCCGCCGCTTCGATCCAAATCCCCGCTTCGCCGCAGCCGATCCCGGCGCCAGCATCCCTTCCGGCTCTACCGACCCGTCTCCGCCAACATTCGGTCGCGTGCCTTCCGCCGCCGTAATCAGCTGTAGCAACCTGTGCGGATCGGAAAAAACTTCGTTGTACTTGCCCTCTTGCAGCCCAAAAGTCTTGGCCGCCAGCGTCGCCGCGACTCCGCCCTTGATCACCGCTGAATCCGCCGGCACAAAGCAAATCTCGTTAATCTGAATCCCAGGATCGTCTTCCAACGCGGTCTTGAGCTGCATTGCCAGCGCAGACGGCTTCGCTCCGCCCGTGGGGAAAGCCTTCACCAACGTCGCCAAACTGTGTTGGGTAACTTTCGGGGAAAAGTGAATGCTGGCGATGCCCGCGCTCGATAGCAGCCTGGCAAAACTCTTTTCCGCGGCTGCCGACTCGAGTGGAACTCCGTCTAGTAGCAACTGGTCGCCGGAAGCGGAGAGCAGCAAACCCGCCTCGTCTTGCAACCCAATCGCATTTTTCAGTTCGCCCCACGCTGTTTCATATTGGGCCGCCGTTCTCGGATGCCCGAAATCGTACAAGCGCGCGAACTTGAGCAGAATGTTTAGGCTTCGCACAAAGTTGCGAGCCGACGCCGATCTGACGTTTGTAGTTTTCATGGGAAATCGACCTATTTTCCCTTAGCCGCAGGATTTATCCGCTAAAATATTGAATCCGGCAGGCTTAAGCGACAATGGTACGCAAGTACCAACTGACTGGAATCATTGGACTTAGCACCGTTTTGGGAATTAGCAGTACCTTCTTCGTTAACTTGCTCCATTCCACTTGCTTAACCATACCGCCTACGTACCAGTACCCACCATAGCGGACGTAGTTTTTCGACGAGGAATTTCTCGAAGGTGATTTTAGGTGCCCATGGGCCGCCTTTGCCCGTGGGGATTTTCAGCCAACCTGCGGGGTCCAAAACTACGCAGACTTCTTGCTGTCGAATTTGCTTCTCGGGACGCCACCCCTCGGCTTTAGGGGTGGATTGCTACTACCGAAGACTTTGAGGAAACTCCACCGTGATTGGCGACGTCTCGACTTCTACTTTCTCTTCTCCAGCCACCCCTCCAACCCCCTCACATCACTCAACACCACCAACGCGCCCAGCTCTTCCAGCCTCTTCAACCTCAACTTCCTTGCCGCACTCCGGTATGGCAACAATCCCACAAACGGCACCTTTCCCGCTCGCGCCGCCTTCGCGTCATCAACATTGTCTCCCAGATAAATCCCACGCGACGGTTCTCTCTTCCGCAACGCCACCAGCAATCCCTCCGGATCTGGCTTCCCTTTCTTCACATCCTCCGCGGTCACAATCCGGCCAAAAAATCCCCGCATCTTCAGCCCATCCAGCGTGTGATTCAGCTCTCGCCGCGTCCGCCCAGTAAACAAAGCCAATTCCGCACGCGTCCCGAGCCTCCGCAACGACGGCTTCGACAGCAGCCATTTCTCCCGCCGCACATTTCCCGGCGCCTCAATTCCCCAATAAATCTCCTCAAATCTCTTTTTCACTTCCTCGAACGGCCTCTTCACTCCCAGCTTGTTGACCCACACATGCGAAAGCTTCCAGTCGTCGTTAAATCCCGGCTTGTTCTTCCACGTGTGCACCTGCGCCATGGTCACGCGCTTCCCGGTAAAAAATTTCACCGTCTCGATCACCGTTCGCAAAAACGACTCGCTCACGTCGACCAGCACGCCGTCCACATCAAAAATAATAATTTCTGGGAATGGGAACTTGCCGGTGGGAACTTTTCGAACTCGCTCCGTGCCTCTTTCACGCACGGGCCTGACTTTTTTCTTCGCTGCTACGATTGGGACCCTTCTGAAGCTTCCTTCGCGCCCGTATGCTCGCCTGCATCCTCATCTGAGTGCTCTTCATCCCCGCTCGCCGCAGCCACTTCATTCTCCTCGCGAGCCTCTACCGCCTGTTCTTCGTGGGCTACTTCGTGCGCCTGATTCACTTCGCCGCTTGGACCCTCGTTACCCTTTTCCTTATTGGCCGGCTCGCCAAAATCCGGAGGCGCCTGCTCCTGCCCGCCACCTGCTGCCTGCGGCTCATGCTCTTCGCGCATTTCCACTTTCGGCTGCTCTTCCTTTGTCTCGTATGCTTCCTTGGCCTGCTGTGTGGCTTCTGGAGCCTTTTCCGCCTTCGGCTGCGGCTTTTCTCGCTCTTCCTTTGCCGCGACTTCCTTCCCCGCCGCAGCCGCTTCCTTCGACGCGCCCTTCTCCACTCCTGCCGCATCCGCCGCACTCTCAGCCGTTTCCGCGGCCACAGCTGCCGTAGCCGCGCGCAGCGTCTCCAAACGCAGCGCCATCAGCTCCCCAATCATCTCCACCAGCATCTTCGCCGCTTCGCCGTCCGCATCCTTCTCCGGATTGAACGCCGCAATATCAATCGCTGCCAGGTGCTTATCCTGGACAAAAACTTCCAGTGCCTCGCGCACTTCGTCCCGCGTCAACCCGCCCTGCCCTGGATAATCCGTCGCCGCAAAGTCCGCCATCACGTCCACGTCAAAATGCAAAATAAAGTCGTTCCGGCTGGCGTGAACTCGCTCCAAAGCCAGCTTGGCTGCTGCCGCTGCTCCTTTGCGCTTAACCTCCGTTGCCGGAAAATTCTTCAAGGGATACTTCTGCAGCAATTGCTCCTCCGGCGGATCGAATCGATCCGCTCCAAAAATCGCCAAATCCGGATCGCGCACCAGCGGAGGCTCGCCCCAGAATCGCACCAGCTCCGCCGCCCCGCGCCCCGTTAAATGCGCCACCGCCATTCCATCCACGCATCCCGACGGAGTCGTCGCTGGCACATTCAAATCGGCGTCGCGATCCACCCAAATCATGCTCACATTGTGAAAATATCGCCGCACGCCCGCCACCGTGGCCAGCGCGCTCGTACAATCGCCCGTCAGAACAATCGGAAGCGCACCCGTCTTCACCGCTGCTTCCACTCGCGGACGCAAACTCTCCAGAGATTTGACGATTGCCTTCAGGTTTCTTGCGCGTGGATTGTCCGGATCGGGTTCCGACAAATGCGTCGGGTCGTCCCCATGATCCGCCACTTCATATCCGGCCGATTTCAGCCGGTCGACAATTCCCGCCGACCTCAGCGCCGCCGGTGCCCGCTCGTGCCCACGCGACATTGCCGCCGCGCTGGTGGGCACTCCCAACAGCACAATCTTCTCCGGATGGCGCATGATCTTGACCGCCATGCTTGACTCCAGTTTAAGTCTTGCGTTTGGTTCGCGTTTGGTTCGTGTTGCTAGCGCGAGCCTTGGCGTGCGGCCAGTTCAGGCGGCAGCGTAAACCGCACATCCTCACGGATCAGGTCCAAGTCCCGCTGGTTTGTGAACCCGAAGGTCGCCAATCTCTGGCTCACCTGCTCCACCAGCACTTCTGGCGCCGACGCCCCAGCCGTCAGCCCCAAGTTCTGAACCCCTTCGAGCCACTCGGATTCAATGTCATTTGCATCTTCGATCAGGCGCGAGGCCACGCCCGCTCGTTTGGCCACTTCCACTAGCCGGTTTGAGTTCGAGCTGTTCGCCGAGCCCACCACCAGTATCAAATCCACTTCTCTGGTCAATGCTTCCACCGCTTCCTGCCGGTTCTGCGTCGCGTAACAAATATCGTCCGACGCCGGACCCACAATCGACGGGAACCGCTCGCGCAGCTTAGCCACAATTTCCTGCGTGTCATACAGGGACAAAGTCGTTTGCGTCAGGAAAGCCAGCCGTTCCGGGTCGGCCACCCTCAATCCCTCGGCCTCTTCCACCGTGCCGACCACCACCGTCTGCAACGGCGCTTCTCCCGACGTACCCACAATCTCCTGGTGATCCTTATGACCGATCAAAATCAGCGTACGTCCCTCGCGCGCAAACTTCAGCGCCTCCAGGTGCACCTTGGTCACTAGCGGGCACGTCGCATCGATCACCTGCAGCTTCCGATCCTTCGCCTCGTCGCGCACTCGGGGCGGCACTCCATGCGCGCTAAACACCAGCACCGCGCCCTCGGGCACCTCGCCAATCGACTCCACAAAGATCGCCCCGCGGCGCCTCAACTGGTCCACCACATAGCGGTTGTGCACAATCTCATGGTGTACATAAACCGGCCGCCCAAACGCCTCCAGCGCCAGTTCCACAATATCCACCGCGCGCACTACGCCCGCGCAAAATCCCCGCGGCCGCACCCGCACTAGCGTCTTAACCCCTTGCGAAGTAAGACCTTGTATTTGTGTCAGAGACAATTCTACCTACCTCAATCACAATATCTTAGCCGAAACCCCTCCCCCTCGCCACCGCATTTAGACGCCCCCGCCCCACTCCCGTTTCGCCACTGCTTTTGACGTTTCCCGGTTTTGGGTGCCCCATGGGCCGCCTTTGCCCGTGGGGAATTACACCCAAGGTCCGGGGTCCAAAAAATACTTCAAGCTTTTTCGGGTGCCCCACTTTCTGGTTTTAGAAAGTGGGAAGGAATGTAATTCAAAGCCTTTGACTTGGCCTTTTCCTTCCTCCTAATGCTACATTCCCAAAGTTTTCTAGGAGTAATTCCATGCGCCTCCCCGGCAAAATCGCCATCATTACCGGTGCCGGTCGCGGCATCGGCCGCGCCATCGCCAAAAAATTCGCCGCCGAAGGCGCCTCCGTCCTCCTCACTGCCCGCACTGACTCCGAACTCAAAGACTCGCTTCACGAAATCCAATCCTCCGGCGGCAAAGCCATCACCCTCGTCGCCGACGTCTCCCAGCCCAAAGCCTGCGAACTCATTTTCCGCGCCGCCCGCGACACCTTCGGCCCCGTCGACATCCTCGTCAACAACGCCGGCATTTACGGCCACGTCCTTCCTCTCGAAGAGGTCACCGTCGAAGAATGGGACGAAGTTATGGCCGTCAACCTCCGTGGCCCCTTCCTCCTCTCCAAACTCGTCCTCCCCGAAATGTACGAGCGCCATTCCGGCTCGATCGTCAACATCACTTCCATCGCCGGCAAAGCAGCCTTCGGACTCAACGGGCCCTACGCCACTTCCAAAGCCGGGCTCGCCGGCCTCACTCGCACTCTCGCCGGCGAAGCCGCCCGCAAAGGCGTTCGCGTCAACGCCATCAGCCCCGGCCCAGTCACTTCCACCAAAATGTCTCAGGATTTGGGCCGCGGCCTGGTCGAACGTTTCAAAACCACGCCCGACGTACTCATGACCAAAATGCTCGATGGGGTGCTGCAAGGTAGGCCACAAACAGAAGAGGAAATTGCCGATGCTGCCCTGTTTCTCGCTTCTGACGAATCGTCCGCGATTACCGGGCAGACTCTGAACGTTGATGGCGGAATGGCTTTTTACTGAATCGTCTGCGAGCGCCAACCATCCGCGCCGGATCAATTCCGCCGATTTATTGAAGAACTTCTTCGCCAAAGGTCCCGCAGCTTCGATCCCGCGATCCGCGTAGCGCACCATTTCGCGCCATACTCGCACCGCCAGCACGCCGGCTTCGCGCAAATACGGCCGCGCTGCGATCATTCCCGCGCTTCGCCGTCACTGCGATCCACCGCGCAAACGCGCCTAATTCCTTCGCTCCGCGCTCCGCCGCTCGCGCCGCAAACGGTCCCGCCCAGTTCCACGCCGCGCTTTCCCGCATCCACTGACGCGGTAATTCCCTCTTTGGTCAGCTCGCCAACTTTTTGCGCATACGGTTCGGCCAAATCCATCCCGCGCTCACCCGCCGACCCAAGCCCATAAAGCACCAGCGCCAACACGAAGAAAACCGCGAATCCCAAGCCAAAAAGCAGCTCCAGCACGATCAACTCACGCACAAAATAGAGCTGCAGAAATAAAATAATTACTACAGCCCACCAGATTGTTCGCTTGAGTTTCCGCCGCGCCGCTGGGTCTTTGGGAAGAAAATCTGAAAACCAATTGCTGTAACTATGCGCCATTTCCGCCTTCAAATACTCAGGGACATTGGATGCAAATGCACGTCCAAAGACCTAGAAATCGCGCGCACTGTGGAAAGCACTTAGCAAAGTCCTAGGACTATAAACACCTTTCTTGCCAGTACTTCCTTGCACAATTCCGGAAATCCCTTCGGCTCCATACATTCCGTTACATCTCCTCCTACCACTCCCAAATATTAATCAACTCTGCCCTTCCTTCTTCACCTCCACGTAAGTGCACAATTACAAAGTCGCATTCGATGTTGATGTTGAATTAGCCGTTTCTGTGGGTGTCTCACCTGCCGGTTCTGCGGGTGGGGATTTTGCGCGCGGATAGCCTTATCTCTCCCATGCGCGTTTCCGCCTGGAAACTAGTTTTCCTGAATTTGATTTTGTTTCTGGGTGCCCCACCCTTCGGTTTTAAGGGTGGGTGGCAATCATTGATGACCTTGGCGACTCTCTTCTATCTTTCACTCAAAAAATGAAAATCTAATAGCCCCCAAACGGATACCTATTCCTCGCCTCCACCGCATCCGCCACTTTTCTCCTCAACCCAATCACATCCACCGCATCTTTCCTCGCAAATCTCTTCAACACCGCAAGCTGCGTCCTCAACCCATCGCCCTGATCCGTTGCCGCCAACGCAGTCCGCGCCTCTTTCTCAATTCGGTCGCTCGCGTCATAAATAAACACTTTCGCCGCCGCTATCATCGCGTGCGCATTCCCGCCACTGCCCGCCGCCGCGCCACCCCGCGCCGCCACAATCTTCTGCGCCCTCCGCAGCACCGACTCCACCGCATAAACTTCCATCACGATATTCGCCAGCGCCCCCACCACTTCCTGCTCCTCCGCTAGCTTCTCCCGAAACTTCTGCATCGCCCCGCCTGCCGCCTGCAAAAAGATCTTCTTGCTCGACTCCAGCACCTTCTCCTCTTCCGCAAACTCTCCCGCGTCGCCATCCCCCACCGCGCCAAACGACCCGCCCATCGACGGCCCCACCATCACCTCATCCGCCAGCCCCTTCGCCGCCGCGAAAAACGGCAAGGCCCCGCTCATCGCTCGCTTAATCAGCATCTGCACAATCAACATCCGGTTAATCTCGTTTGTCCCTTCAAAAATTCTATTAATACGGCTGTCCCGATACGCCCGCGCCACCGGATAATCCTCGTGAAATCCATACCCGCCATAAATCTGCACCGCTTCATCCACGCAGTAGTCCACCACTTCGCTGCAATACACCTTGCAGATCGAACTCTCGATTGCATACTCCTCGAGGACCCGCATCGCCCTCTGCGCCTTCGTCTCGGCGGCCCCCGCAGCTCCAGCGGCCTCCGCGCCTTCCGTCGCATTCATCGCCTCATCCACCGTTCCCGCCGTCCGGTAGACCATCGACTCAATCGCAAAAATCTGCACCGCCATCTCGCCCAGCTTTGAACGAATCATCCCAAATTCCGCAATCGGCTTCCCAAAGGCCACCCGCTCCTTCGCATATTTCGCTGAGGCTTCCAGCACTTTCTTCGCCCCGCCCAGGCAATACGCTCCCAGCGAAAATCGCCCCGCATTCAACGTGTTGAAGGCGACAATGTGCCCGCGCCCAATCTCGTGCAGCAAATTTTCCTTGGGTATCGCGCAATTCTCGAAAAAGATCGGCACCGTCGAGCTGCCTTTGATCCCCATCTTTTTCTCTTCGGCGCCGGTCGAAAACCCCTTGGTCCCCCGCTCCACGATGAAGCACGAAAATTTCTCGCCATCCACTTTGGCGAACACCACAAACACATCCGCGAATCCGCCATTGGTAATCCACATCTTCTGCCCGTTCAGCACCCAACTCTTTCCATCACTCGATAGCACCGCGCGCGTCCGCGCCGCCAGCGCATCCGACCCCGCCTGCGGCTCCGACAGGCAGTAGCAAGAAATCAATTCGCCCGTGGCAATCTTGGGCAGATATTTTTTCTTCTGCTCCTCGGTCCCGAAATACACAATCGGTATCGTTCCAATCCCCGCATGGCCGCCATGCGTCACCGCAAACGACGCGTATGGCGCTAGCTTCTCCGCAATTATCGTCGACGACACTTTATCCAGCCCCGCCCCTCCGTACTCTTCCGGAATCGCCCCGCCCAGCAGCCCCAATTCACCCGACTTTTTCAGCAGCTCCGGCATCAACCCTTCTTTGTGCTGCTCCAACTCCCCCGCCAGGGGCAACACTTCCTTCATCACAAACTCTTCCGCCGTCTGCCCAATCAGCCGCTGATCGTCCTTAAAATCCTCCACACTAAAAATCTCCTCCGCCCTCAGCGGAGCCAACAAAAAACCCCCTCCTTTCACCCGCCCCTCTGAAACTGTGGAAGTGGCCATAGTCAATCGCCTCCGCGTCCCTCTACGCCCATCCTACTACGTGCGCCCCCTTTTTCTTGGGTGGCCCCATGAGCGCTTACGCGCACGGCGCGCCGGCAAATGCCAGAAAGTGAAAGGAATGAAAATAAACTCGAATTTCAGCTCCGCCTCGCGGCTTTTGTATTAAGTTGTCCTAGGCGAATCGCGCGCTTCTCTAGCTTGGCATCGAAGGCTCTCCCGGCAGTCATGCGAAGTGTTTTTGATTCTCGTGCTTTCTTTCTTCTTTAGAAAGGACCCCTCATGCACCTCAAATCCCTCACCCTCACTCTTCCCCTTATCCTGCTCTCCTCTCTCCCTCTTCTCCCCCGCCAACAACAAACTCAAACTCCACCGCCCATCCCCGAACTCGACCGCCTCAAAATTTTCCTAGGAACCTTCAACGTCACCGAACACTACGAAAAAACCTCCCTCTTCCCTAAAGGCGGCGAATCCCACGGCCAATACAAATCCCACGCTGGTCCTGGCAACTTCTCATACATCTCCGACTTCTGGACCTCCGGCGGTCCCGAAGGCTCTATCGCCGGCGAACAAATCATCACCTGGGACACCGACTCCGCCGGACTCAAGCGCTACACCTTTGGGTCCAATTTTCCCGGCGCCTTCATATCTCCCGGCGACTGGCAGGAAAACTCCCTCGTCTTCGGCGGCGATTTCGAATTCAACAACCAAAAACTCCATTTCACCGACTCAACCACTCTCGGCTCTTCCCCTGACCTTTTTTCCATGAAGGAGATTTTCACCAGTCAGGAGAGCTCCACCACCATGCTCACCATGACCGCCAAAAAAGAATCCGCCTCCGGCACCGTCTCTACCCTTCCCGCCGCCGCTGAAGGCACGAAGCACGCCGACATTGCAGAACGTACCGGCCCCGAACCTCCCGCCCCGCCTACCGTCAAAGACTTGAACGCGGGCCTCCAGAAAATGTCTTTCCTCGTCGGCTCCTGGCACTATCAGCAGAAATTCCAAAAAGGCGGAATGACTCCCGACGGCGGCGGCGGCGAAGGCAACTACACCGCAGTCGTCGGCCCCGGCGGCAAATCCATCCTCACCGACTTCTCCGAAACGTCCGGCCCTCTCGCGGGCACTTCCGCTCACGAAGTCTTCACCTACGACGACGGCCAATCCCAATACACCGGCTACGCCTTCGTCTCCAGCGGACCCGGCTGCTTTACTCGCACCGGCATCTGGGAAAAAGACCACCTCGCCTTCAATCGTGAACTCACCATCCAGGGCCAGAAATTCCACATGCGCTTCGTCTACACTCTCCTCGCCCCCGACACTCTCACCATCGAAACCTACACCGGCATCAATGACCAACCCCTCGCCCTCTCCTTCTCCACCTCCGCTAAAAAACAGCAATAGTTGTGGTTCTTTGGTGCCCAATAGGCCTCTTGCGCGCCGAATGGCGCGCTGATTAATAGGCCCCGTGGGGGTTTCACCCAAATTCCGGGACATCGACTACATAGAATGTTTGGTAGTTGAATTTCTGGGTGCCCCACTTTCTGTTTTGAGAAAGTGGGATCGAATGAAATTTAAAGCCTTTGACTTAGCTTTTCCGCTAAATCCTCTCCAAAATCCCCGCCGCTCCCATCCCCCCTCCCACACACATCGTCACCAACCCATACCTCGCCCCTCTTCTCTCCATCTCCCTCAATATCGTCGCCGTCAACTTCGTTCCCGTGCATCCCAACGGATGCCCCAACGCAATCGCTCCCCCATTCACATTCACGCGCGCGGCATCCAGCCCAGCCACTTTGATCACCGCGAGCGCCTGCGCCGCAAACGCCTCATTCAACTCAATCACCTCAATATCTTCGAGCCTCAATCCTGCCTGCTTCAACGCCTTCGGTATCGCCAGTGCCGGCCCAATCCCCATCTCCTCCGGCTTGCATCCCGCCGTCGCGAACGCAATCAACCGCGCAGCGCCCTTCAATCCCCGCGCTCGCGCCGCATCCGCATTCATCACCACCGTCGCCGCCGCTCCGTCGCTCGTCTGCGACGAATTTCCCGCCGTCACCACGCCGTGCGCATGAAACGCCGGCTTCAAGTTCCCGAGCGCCTCCATCGACGTATCCGCCCTCGGACCCTCGTCCGTATCAAACCTCAATTCCCGAGTTACTGGTTTCGATCCGTTCCCGCTCACAAACTCCGTAAACTTCACTTCCACCGGCACAATCTCATCCTTAAATCTCCCCGCCGCAATCGCCGCCAGCGCCTTCTTATGACTGGCCAGCGAAAATTTATCCGCCTGCCTCGCGCGTAATTCCGTATTTCTTCGCCACGTTTTCCGCGGTCAGCCCCATCCCCAAATACGCATCCGGATAGTGATCCATCAGCCATGGATTCGGCGAGATTCGGTTCCCGCCCATCGGCACCAGGCTCATCGACTCGGTCCCGCCAGCGATAATCAATTCCGCGCGCCCAGCCATAATTCGCTCCGCCGCAATCGCAATCGCCTGCAGCCCCGACGAGCAAAATCGATTAATCGTCATCGCCGACGCTTCCACCGGCAGCCCCGCCCTTAGCGACGCGATCCGCGCCACATTCATTCCCTGCTCCGCTTCCGGCATGGCACATCCCAAAATCACATCGTCAACGTCCTTCGCCGCCACTCCCGGCGCGCGTTCCAGCGCCGCGCAAATCGCCGTCGCCGCCAAATCATCCGGCCTCGTCGACCTCAACGTCCCTCGCGGCGCTTTCCCCACCGCCGTCCTCACCGCACTCACAATCACCGCCTCCGCCATCTCGCCTCACCTCCTCTCTCCCTGCCCCTACTGTACACCCCCGCCTTTCTTGCGCGCCCATCCGCGGCCCTGCCGCTATATGAACAAAATTTAAACTCTTTGACTTTGCTCTTCTTCGTACTCTTACTATCAATTCCTTACCACTACTAAAACCGGGTTCCGATCACCCCAAGGTCAAAGGAGAACACCCCATGCCAACCGTCAAAACGAAAGACGGACTAGAGATCTACTACAAGGACTGGGGCACCGGGCAGCCAATTGTTTTCTCACACGGCTGGCCGCTTTCAGCGGACGACTGGGACACACAGATGTTGTTCTTCGGCCAGCGTGGCTATCGTGTGATTGCTCACGACCGAAGAGGCCACGGCCGCTCAACCCAGACCTGGGACGGCCATGACATGGATCATTACGCTGACGACTTGGCGGCTGTGACGGAACATCTCAACCTCAAAGACGCGATTCACGTCGGTCACTCGACCGGCGGCGGCGAAGTGGTGCATTATCTCGCTCGCCATGGCGAAAGCCGCGTGGCCAAAGCGGCCATCATCAGCGCCGTTCCGCCCCTCATGTTGAAGACCGCCGCCAATCCGACCGGCCTGCCCAAGCAGGCCTTTGACGATCTCCAAGCGCAACTTGCAGCGAACCGCTCACAGTTTTTCTATGACGTCGCGGCCGGCCCGTTCTACGGTTACAACCGGCCCGGCGCAAAATCCTCGCAACCGGTAATCTGGAACTGGTGGCGGCAAGGCATGATGGGAGGCGAAAAGGCGCACTACGACGGTATCGTCGCCTTTTCCCAGACCGACTTCACCGAAGACCTAAAGAAAATCAATGTGCCAGTTTTGGTCATGCACAGCAAAGACGATCAAATCGTTCCGTACGTCGCCGCGGGACCCCTGTCCGCAAAGTTGCTGAAGAATGGCACCTTGAAAACCTACGAGGGCTTTCCCCACGGCATGCCCACCACGGAAGCTCCAACGATTAATGCCGACCTGCTGGCGTTCCTGCAGGGCGCAGCGAGCAAAGCCGCGGGATAATCGGGCGCATTCGAAACATTATGGATCGTACGGTCCGGCGTCACGCCGGGCGATACCTATAGACTGCCCAAATCCAACTGTTAGTTAGGCTCAGCTCGCTTAAAATACGAACTTCACACCAAGCTGCACCACCCGCGGCCCTCCGCCTCCCAACCCAGGGTTCCCCTGCGCTACATCCGGCGTCGCCGTGATCAACCCATCCGGCCCCACTCCCGGCGTCACCACGTTATCCGGCAACGCAAAATTGGGATGATTGAAAATGTTGAAAAATTCCATCCTCAATTGCATATCCAACTTTTCGCGCAGCCTCGTATCTTTGGTCAATGAAAAATCCACATTCCAAAATCCGGGCCCATAAATCTGGTCGCGCCCCAGCGTCCCAAATTCCCCAGTCGGCTCCGCAAATGCCGCAGGATTCAAATATCCCGTCGACGGCGTCCAATTCGGCAAAATTGGATTCACTCCAGGGACCACGTCGGGCCGCAAATGCCCGTTGATTCCAAACTCATCGTCAATAATCGGAATCGGCCGCCCCGACTGCACCGTCATCACCGTATTCAGCTGCCATCCCGTCGCAAGCACCCGCGGCATGCGGTCGAAACTCGGCACCTCATAATTCAACGCCGCCGTAAACCTGTGCCGCGTGTCGAATGTCGACGGCCCCTTCTCGGCCGCCAAATCATCCGAATTCTGCGGAAACGCCGCCGTCGCAAAGTTGAAATCGATCCCATCCGACGCGCCATCCAGCGACTTCGAATACACATACGAATAAAATCCCGAGAATCCGTAAAAATTCTGGAACCTGCCATTCAATTGCAGCGCGTTGTACGTCGAATTCGCGCTGGTGCTGAAAATATCGATCTCCCCGTATCGCGGATTCTCCCCGTCCTGATTCAAATCGTATAGCCGCGTCAGGTCCGTTCCTTTAGTGCCCACATACCCAATCTCCACCGCGGCGTGCTGCCCGATTTGCTCATCAATATTCAAGTTCCAGCTATTCACATACGGTGTCTTCAAATTGTGATCGGTCACAAAAATGCTAAACGGCGGCGTCCCCGGCGTAAAAATCGCTCCTGGGGCCACGCCCGTAAACGCATCCTGCTTAAAATCGAGCGGCAGCACTGGTACCGATCCCACCGGATTCGTCGCGATTCCCGCCGACGTCGTGAAATTCGCGATCATCAAATGCTGCGGAATGTAGTCGTAATACAGCCCGTATCCCGCGCGCACCGTCGTGTTATTCCACGGCGTCCACGCAACTCCCAATCGGGGCCCAAAATTGTTCAGGTCCTTCTTGTACGCTCCGCCAAGCCCTGCCGACCCGACGTGCTGCAGCACCGAGTCTGGCCCTTCGTTCGCCCCAAAATTCCAGAGCAAATTATTCTTCTCGCTGATCGGCCCAAAATATTCCCAACGCAATCCGTAATTGACCGTCAGATTCGGCCGTATCCGCCAGTCGTCCTGCGCGAAAAACGCCATCCCATTGTTGTACGTCGTCCGCTGCGCGTTCCCCGAATTCGCCGTAGTGAAGCAGTCGTCGCACTCCGCGTTGCCTAAATAAAATTGCGTCAACACATCCACGATGCTTTCGGACAGCGTCGTGTCGTTATTCGCCGGTGCGAATCCAATCAGCCCGCGCTCCAAGTTGTCGTTATACGCGCTTACCTCCGCCCGCCTAAACTCCCCGCCAAACTTCCACGTGTGCGCCCCACGAATCCACGTGTCGCGTGTCTCGCCCGTCGCCTGATTCTTCGCCGTCACCTTCGCGCCCACCACCACCGCGCCCGAAGGATCCATCACCGTCCCGCGAACACTCCCGCGATACGTCTGCGCCCCCGCCCTCGGCGCACACACTAATCCCGCTAAAATCAGCACCACCGCCACAAGGAATCCTGCGTACTCCCCGCCACTCTTCTTTCTCATCTCCCCCGCTCCTCCACGCCCCCGCTCACTCGACGGTCGCTGCTCGTTCACGAAGTTCCAACTTGAAGTTGATCGTCGTATCGCGCCCCGCTTTCACGATCGCTTTCTTCATCATCGACTTAAAATTCGCCGCCTCCACTCTGACCACATACTTGCCCGCCTCCAAATTAGCGAACGAAAAGTCGCCGTGCGGATTCGCCGTGGTTTCACGCGTCTCGTCCGTCCCCTTCTTCGTTATCGTCACCTTCGCGTTCGGTAACACTGCACCCGCAGGATCGGTTACCTCCCCGCGAATATCACCCCGATCCGCTTGCGCCTTGGCTCCCGATGCCAGAGCCACCACACACGCCAACGCTATAGAAATCAGTAACGCCACAACTCGCTTCATCTCATTTCCTCTTCGGTATAAATATCGATACCGGCGGACGTCACCTTGTAAGTCGTCCCAAAGTTTCCCTGATTCACCGCCAGCCCCATCCGCCCTCGCGAATCCTGATACAGCAATATCTGCCCTACCGGCACGTCCATAAACGTCTTCACATACGGCAGCGTGTAACTCTTCTCTCCAACCTTCACCGTCACCTTCTCGCCGAGCTGATACCCCAGCTTCCTGAAATCATCACCTCGGATATCCGTAATCAAACTTCCATACGGATCGTCCAGCGCAATTACTTCGCCCGTGATCCCCTTGTCCGAAACAGTCGCCACTCGTGGATTCAATCTCACTAGCTCACTCACCACCGGCCCTGCCTGCGTCCAATCCTCGCCTGCCGCCAAATGCGCCGCCGCCGGTGAAAAAATGTCCCGCCCATGAAATGTCGACGAAATTCCCGCCCCAATCATCCACGCCGTGTTGGTAATTTCCCGCGCCCCCTCAAACCCGTCGCGATCCACCACCGGCGTCATCAATCCGTTATCCGGCAGCACAAAATACTGGCCTTTCTTCGACTTCACGATCACGGCTTTCCTCGACGTCCCCACCCCTGGATCCACCACCACCAGAAAAACCGTCCCGGACGGGTAATACGGCGTCACGCCCGCCAAAAATCGCGCGCCCTCTTCAATCGAAAACGGCGTCACCTGATGCGTGATGTCCATAATCCTCACGTCCGGCACAATTTGCAGAATCACCGCCCTGCAAATCGCCACCGCATCGTTCGCCGTTCCAAAATCCGTCATAAACACAATCACCGGCCGCGCCGCCAGCTTCGCCGCCTGCTGCTGCGTCTGCGCACTGCCCGTCCCCGCAATCCCGCACCCCGCGCACACGCACGCGCACAACAGCCCCACCAACCATAACTTCCTCATGATTTGCCTCGTCTTTTTTGAATTATGACTTCGACGCCCCGCCCTACACTTCGATTCGCCGAGAATTGTAAATTTTCTCGTCAGATGATATTCCTTCCTCACGCTATTTCCATCTCCCGAAAAGGGTCGCCCAGTAAAAACCAAAGGAGAAATTCGATGGGAAGTTTCCGCAAGCCGATCATACTCAACTGGGCTGCCGGAAAGGCCGGATGCGAGCTGGTTGAAGGATTCCAAATCAAGTTGATTCAACACGAAGGGATCAGCCTATGCATCAATCCGCCCAGATTCGATGCAGACGAAACTGAAATCTTCTTTATCGTTTCCAGCACTCATCCGAAAGCAGTTGGACTAGGAGACGGCGGCATTACCCTCGTTGCAGACGGCCACCCGCAAATCTGTAAGAATCTAAGAGCTACCGCTCCCGTACGCGGGCTTGAAATCCAACAGCACGCCCCACTTGGGGGCACTAGGCGCATAATGATCGATTCATTCCAGAACGCACAGTTCGCGGCGCAATTCCAGCCTGTGCCCGAGCCTGATAGAGCGAGCGCTGCAATTGTCATTGAAATGAAGCGTCTATGGGCTCCTAATTTCATGTTTGTAGTTCCCGTTTCGGAAAGTACTTCCGTCGCTTCTCACGTTGACTGACGCGCGAGATCGTCTGCCCTCGACTCCCTTTAACTCTGTGATAAGCTCCCGCCGCGTGCCACCTATCCTGGAAGACCGCAAACTAGAAATTCAGCTAACCGAATACCAAAAAGCACAGGATTCGGCGCAACATCACGATTCTCTTCTCTGGACTGTGGTCGGAATTCTTACATCTGGCATTGCGGCTTTATTTGGCTTTGCGTTGGAATACTACGATGGCCGGCATCCAAAGTGGATGTTCGGTTTGCTGGCCTCTTTGGGAATGGTATTCAGTCTTCTAATCGCGTTATTTGTTCGTAGCTTCTCAAATATAAGCCAGCAAAAATACGACCGGTGCAAAGAAATTGAAGAGGATCTCGGCATGAAACAGCATCGGGGTCTTCGTTGTTGGGACTCGCAAAGATTCGTAGTCTACATGCTAAGCAGCGCATTCTTTGTCATTTGGCTGATCCTTCTATGCGCACATCTGTGTTCCCAAGCTCCGTCGTAACCTCGCCCCGGACTAATTCCTCAGCGCCTTCCCCGTCTTCAAAGTGTATCCAATCCTCTCCTGCGTCTTCCTCTCCCCGCACAAACTCACAAACGCCTCCCGCTCCAAATCCAGTGCATACTGCTCACTCACCAACTGCGGCGCGCTCAACTCGCCTCCCGCCAGCACATGCGCCAATTTCCTTGCCACCAACGCGTCATACTCCGAAATAAATTCGCCGCGCAGCATCATATGTATCGCCAGCTTCGCCGCCGCAATCAACTCTTCTCCTAGAACGCGCACCTCCGCGCCACCCCCCGCGTCACGCACCGGGGCCCTATACTCACTCCTCGCCAATCCCAGCACCGTCTCCTTCGCATCCGCCACCAATCGATCCCTATTCATGGCCACCGAGTCCGACCGGCGCATATACCCCAGCTCCACCGCCTCCGCCGCGCTCGTCGACACCTTCGCCATCGCAATCGTTTCAAACACCGGCTTGTACGCGTGAAACAAATCCAAGCTCTCCCCGCCTGACGCATGCTCATTCGCGCGAATCATCATTTCCTTCGTTCCGCCGCCCGCCGGTATCAACCCCACTCCCGCCTCCACCAGCCCCATATACGTCTCCGCCGCCGCGTGAATCTTCGCGCCATGCAAACTAATCTCGCATCCGCCTCCCAGCGCCATTCCCTGCGGCGCAATCACCACCGGCTTCGGCGCATATTTGATCGCCATATTCACGCGCTGAAATTCCCGCACCGCCGCGTGCAGATCGTCCCACTCCTGCTCCTGCGCGCTCACTAGGAGCAGCATCAAATTCGCGCCCACCGAAAAATTGGCCGCCTGATTGGCGATGATCATGGCCTCAAAATCGGTGGCCAGCCGCTTCAGTCCCGCGTGAATCATCGACACAATGTCGCCGCCGATTGAATTCATCTTGGAGTGAAACTCGCAGCAAACCACTCCGTCTCCCAAATCGATCAGGCTCGCGCCTACATTCGACTGCACCACTTTTGTTCGTTCTTGCAGCTCCTTCAAAATTAAAATTCCCGGCGGCCGCTCCTCGGGCACCATCTTTCCCGCGCTGACCACATCGAAATACTTCTTCTCGCCCTTCGCGCTCTCATAAAAGGATTTCGCGCCGCCGTTCAGCAACTTCTCCACCAGCGACGGCCGCTGATAACCCGCCGCCTCCAGCCGCGCTGCCATCTTCTCCACTCCCACTGCATCCCAAATCTCAAACGGACCCTGCTCCCACCCAAATCCCCACCGCATCGCCCGGTCCACATCCACCACGCGATCAGCAATTTCCGGCACGCGCATCGCCGCGTACCAACACGTCCTGCTCACGCTCGCCCACAAAAATCGCGACGCCTTATCCGCCTTCTCGCTCCCCTGCATCGCCGGCCCCATCAACGCCAGCAATCTCTTCCGCGTCCCTTCAATCCCCTTCGCCGCCTCAATTGACCCAAATCTCGCCTTCGTGCGCGGTCGGTATTCCAACGTCTTCCAATCCAGCGCCACAATTTCCTTCTCCCCGCCCGCGACGCGAACCTGCTGATAAAACCCTTTGCCGGCCTTCTCGCCCAGCCACCCGCGCCGGATCATCTCCTGCACAAACTTCGGCAACTCATACATCCCTCGCGACTCATCCTCCGTCGCGCGCTCATGAATGTTCCGCACCACATTCGCAATAATGTCGAGCCCCACAATATCCGCCGTGCGAAATGTCGCGCTCTTCGGCCATCCCGCAATCGGCCCAGTGCACGCGTCCACTTCCTCCACGGACATTTCCAGCTCCGCCATCAGCCGCATTGCGTTCATCAGCGAAAAAGTCCCAATGCGATTGGCAATAAAATTCGGCGTATCCTTCGCTCTCACCACACCTTTGCCCAGTCGCCGGTCGCAAAATTCTCCCAGCACTTGCCAACACACTTTCGCGCGCGTCTGCGGCCCTGGTATCAACTCCACCAATTTCATGTACCGTGGCGGATTGAAAAAATGCGTCCCTGCAAAATGCTTCTGAAAGTCTTCCGATCTTCCCTCCGCAATCGAATGAATCGGCAGTCCGCTCGTATTTGTCGAAACGATCGTCCCCAGCCCGCCTAAACTTTTCCACGCGCTCCAGCAGCCGCGCTTGATCTCCAGCTTTTCCGCCACCGCCTCCACAATCCAATCGGCCTTCGCGCACCAATCCAGGTTGTCTTCAAAATTTCCGATCGTAATCAACCTCGCCACATCCGCGGCAAAAAATGCGGCCGGTTTCGCCTTCTTCGCGGCTTCCAATCCCGTCCGTGCCACCGCATTGCGATCCTTGCCTTCGCCCGGCGCCACAATATCCAGCAAAAAACACGACACCCCCGCATTCGCCAGATGCGCCGCAATCCGCGCGCCCATCGTCCCCGCGCCTAGTACCGCTACCCGCTCAATCCCCGCCATTTATCTTTCTGCTACTCCTCTCCCTCGCGCGCCATCCAAATCCGTGCTCACCCCTCTCCGCCTCCCGCGTCAAATCCCACCGAAGAGCCAAACAGTTTGACGATGACGCTGCAACGCCCCAGTCACCGATTAAATTGCGTTTGGCTCTTCTAATTTTTTGAACTTTCCCCGCCTTTCTCCTCTTCTACCTCCACTTTCACTTTCTTCCCTCCGCCCTTCCCCGTTTTATTCAACCAATCCTCGAGCGACTTCCTCAATCTCTCCGGCTTCACACTCAATCCCGCCTCAATCCTGCCCTCTCCTACCGGCAACGTGTCATCAAACTCCGCCGCCCCCGTAAAATTTCTCATCGCAAAGGCATCCAGCCACTCCAGACGGACAATCCTTCTTTTCGCCTCCTCCCACCTCCACCCACACCCTCATCTTCCTCGCAAACATCCCGCGAGTATATCTCGCTCCCATCTTTGAGTTTGCTTTTGCCTTAGAAGTTTCTGCGGGTGCCACAAATGCGTTTTGGGCGTTCACAGAACGCACAGACGAACCGCAAGGTTCGTTCTCATATCAATGGACGCAGGTGGGAAGGCAGCACGTGAAAGCTTAAGTGTTTTTGCTTTTCCGGGTGCCCCACTTCCTGGCGTCAGGAAGTGGAATCGAATGAAATTTAAAGCCTTCGCTTTGCTCGTCCTAACGGTCCGGCCTCAACTTTACTCCGCCCTTAGCACCATGACCGGATCCACCCTCATTGCCCTTCTCGCCGGCACAAAACACGCCGCTGCTCCCACCGCCACCAACACGACCGCCCCCGCCGCCAGCGTTACCGGATCAAACGGCTTCACTCCAAATACCAAACTTTCCAGCGATCTGGTCAGCAACGCCGCCCCCACCACTCCAATTACAATTCCCGCCCCAGTCAGCCACACTCCGCGGCCCACCACCAAACTCATCACGTCCTGCGGCTTTGCTCCCAGCGCAATTCGTATCCCAATTTCCCGCATCCGCTGCGTCACGTAGTACGCCATCACCCCATAAATCCCAATCGACGCCAAAATCATCGCCGTCGCCGCGAAAAACGCCAGCAGCAGCATTGCAAATCTTCGCGCCGCCAACGAATCTATCACCACGCTATCGAGCGTCCTCACTCCAAACACCGGCAGCGTCGGATCCACCGCCTGCACTTCCCGCCGCAACGGCTCGGCCAAGACCTCTGCGCTCGATGAAGTCCGCACAAAAATCGTCAAAATCTTCACGCCCGACTGAAACACTGCCTGATAAATGTGCGGCGTGAATGGCTCGTCCAAACTCCCGCTCTTCATCTTTCCCACCACGCCCACAATCTTCAGTGACTTTCGCGCCTGCGGCTGAAACGATGCCGGCACATTCGCAAAGTGAAAGCTCTTCCCCACCGGATCCTCGCTCGGCCAATAACGCTGCGCCGTCGTCTCGTCGATCAACGCCACTCGCTCTGCCGTCTCGTTATCTCCGTCCTTAAAAAATCGACCCGCCACCAACGGCGTTCCCAGCAACTTAAAATAATCCGGCGTCACTGACGAAATTTCCGCCGTCGGTGCTTCTCCCGCCGAAGCTGGCGGCCTGTCGTCAATCACAATCGGCGTTAAATTCTTCGCTCGTGATAACGGCAGACTCCCCTGGGTCCCGATGGCCACTTCATTCACGCCCGGCAATGCCGACACTCGCCGGATAATTTCCCGCGATAACGCCGCCTGCTTCGGCGCATTCGGATACAAATTCTGCGTCGGATTGTTTGGCGTCGGCAGCCAGATCTGCGACACCACCACATTGTCCGGCCTAAATCCCGGCGATACTGACAGCAAATTCCAAAAACTCCGCAGCAGCAGCCCCGCGCCCACCATCAGCACCAGTGACAGCGCCACTTCCGACACAATCAGCGCGCCCATCACTCTGCTCTGCTTCGTCCCCACTCCGCCGCGCCCGCCTTCCTTCAAGTTCTCCATCAACTTCGGATCCGAAAGCTGTAGCGCCGGCGCAATTCCAAATAGAATTCCAGTCAGTAACGCCAGCCCCATGGTGAACACCAGCACCGTCCCGCTCATGTGTATCTCCGCAATGCGCGGCAGCCGCTCCGGCATCAAGTGCAACAGCGCACCTTGCAGCCACGCATCCACCAATAGCCCCAGCACTCCGCCTGCGAGCGACAACACCATGCTCTCCGTCAGCGTCTGCCTGATCAGCCGCCCAGATCCAGCTCCGAGCGCGCGCCTCAGCGCAAATTCCCGGTGCCTTCCCGACGACCGCGCCAATAGCAGCGCCGCAATATTCACGCACGCAATCAGCAGCACCAAGCCCACCGCGCTCAACAAAATCACCAGCATCGTTTCCGACTTGCCCACCATATCTTTCTTCAACGGCTCCATCCGCACCCGCCACCCCATCGCCGCCGGATAACTTCCCGGATACTGTGCCGTCAAATTCGACACAAACGCATTCAACTTCGCCTGGGCCTGCTCCACCGTCATCCCGCGCTGCAATCGGCCAATCGCCGTTGGCAACATTCGAATGTCCCGGCTCGGCGGCACTGGAAACGGATCCGCTACATAGCCCGCGGCCACCCAGCACTCCACGTCATGCTCCAGCGTCGGCCCCGGGTGCCGAAAGTCCGGCCCCATCACGCCCACAATCACGTACTCGTCGCCGTCAATTCGAAACTGCTTCCCAATCGCGCTCGAATCCCCACCAAACATCCGCCGCCACAAACTGTCGCTGATCACCGCATTCTGCGTAAATCCCGGCGCGTAATCCTGCGAAGTGATAAACCGCCCCACTTCCGGTTTCACTCCCAGCATTTCAAAATAGTTGAAACTCACCGCCATCGCCTCGATGCGCTCCGGCTTTTCTCCGCCGGTCACATTCGCATCGATCGGCCAAGCCGCCGAAATTTCCTGAAACACGCCCGAGCTTTTTTGCAGATCGTCGATCTCCGGCTGCGACATACCCACATTCTTCACCTGCTGCGCCGTCAGATCGTCCTGCACCGCGACGAGCTCCTGCGGAGCCGGAAACGGCAAAGGCCTGAGCAGCACTGCGTCGACCACCGAAAATAGCGCCGTGTTCGCGCCAATCCCCAGCGCCAGAGTCAGCAGCGCCACCACCGTAAATCCCCTGTTTTGCCGCAACGCCCGCAACCCATACCTCAGGTCCTGCCCTACCTCATCCATCCATTCCCAACTCATCGGGCTTCTCCTTCCGTCTCTGGGTGCCCCATGCGCCGGTTTTGCGCGTGGGGACTTACATCCAAATTCCGGGTCCACTGCGACGTGTAGAGTTTTGCCTTGCTACTCAATCAGATGCCCTTCCATTCCTCCCATCTCCGCTATTCGCCCTGTTCTAAGGTGTTTACGTCCCTCCCACTTCCTTTTCGTTTCTCCTTCCTTCGTCCGCTTACGAACACCCCCGTCCCCTCACCGCTACATCCAATTTGGCCCGCTTCGCTTGCGATTGATTCTCTGTTTTCTTGGTGTGACTTCGTTCTCCCTTTCCTTCTCTTCCCCTCTCCCCCGTAACCTCCCCGCCACCCGTTCCACATCTTGCAATTACCCCCCTCCCTGACCTAGACTTCCCTATCGGCCTTTGGGCCGTTTTTTTTCCTCCGCTTGCGCTTTTTGCGCTTTGCGCTGAAACGCCAAGACGTCGAAACGCCGTAACCAGCGCCGGCCCATACACCGGCCTAGTCCCCCCGCCAGGGAGCGGTGAGAATTTCCTGGGGTTCTTTCTTGGAGGCTGATTGGCCACGCCACTGGAACGTTGGGTCGAAGACTCTGCACGGCTCACCAAACCCGAGAAAATCGTCTGGTGTGACGGCTCCTCCTCCGAATACTCCCGCCTCGTCGACATCATGCTTCGCGACGGCACTTTCCTCCCCCTCAATCCCAAGACTTACCCAAACTCCTTCCTCCATCGCAGCAATCCCAACGATGTAGCTCGCACTGAAAAGATTACCTTTATCTGCACTCGCGATAAGCACGCCGCCGGCCCCACCAATAACTGGATGGCCCCCGATGAAGCAAAGAACATGGTCCGTCCGCTCTTTGACGGCGCCATGAAGGGCCGCATCATGTATGTCGTGCCCTACGTCATGGGCCCCATCGACTCGCCCTACTCCCGCCTCGGCGTCGAAGTCACCGACTCTCCCTATGTCGCCGCCTCCATGCGCATCATGTCCCACATGGGCACCATCGCCCGCGACCGCATTAGCGCTTCCGAAGATTTCGTTCCCGGCCTCCACTCCCTCGGCGACCTCGATCCGTCCCGCCGCTACGTTCTGCATTTCCCCGAAGAACGCCTGATCTGGTCCATCGGCTCCGGCTACGGCGGCAACGCCCTCCTCGGCAAAAAATGCTTCGCCCTGCGCATCGCTTCCTACATCGCTCGCTCCCAGGGCTGGATGGCCGAGCACATGTTGATCCTCGGTCTCGAAGACCCCTCCGGCAAAGTCACCTACATGGCCGCCGCGTTCCCCTCCGCCTGCGGCAAGACCAACCTCGCCATGATGGTCTCCACCCTCGAAGATCAGGGCTACCGCGTGTGGACCGTTGGCGACGACATCGCCTGGATTCACATCGCTTCCGACGGCACCCTCCGTGCCATCAACCCTGAAAACGGCTTCTTCGGCGTCGCTCCCGGCACTTCCCGCAAAAGCAATCCGCACATCGTCGAAGCCATGCGCCATAACTCCATCTTCACCAACGTGGCGCTCACTCCCGAAAGCGAGCCCTGGTGGGAAGGTATGGACGCCGAACCGCCTCCGGGCCTCGTCAATTGGCTCGGCCAGCCCTGGTCGCCCGACAAAGGACAAGGACCCGCCGCGCATCCCAACGCGCGCTACACCGTCCCGGCCACTCAATCGAAATCCATTTCACCGAAGTGGCAGGACCCCGAAGGCGTGCCCATCTCCGCCATCATCTTTGGCGGACGCCGAGCCAGCCTTGCTCCTCTCGTCTACGAATCGCGCGACTGGCAGCACGGCGTCTTCGTCGGCGCCACTCTTGCTTCCGAAACCACCGCCGCCGCTACCGGAGCCGTCGGCGTTACTCGTCGAGACCCAATGGCCATGCTTCCCTTCTGCGGCTACAACATGTCCGAATATTTCGAGCACTGGCTGCGCATGGGTACGCGCGTCAAAAATCCGCCCAAGATTTTCCATGTGAATTGGTTCCGACGCGGCGCCGACGGCAAATTCCTCTGGCCCGGCTATGGCGAAAACGTTCGCGTTCTCAAGTGGATGCTCGAGCGCATCGAAGGCCGGGCCAACGCCGTCGAAACTCCCATTGGCTGTGTCCCCGCTCCCGGCTCGCTTACTCTCGACGGCCTCAACATTTCCAAGTCCACCATGGATCAGCTCATGCTCGTCGATCCCGCCGAATGGGCCACCGAATCCGAAGCCATCTCCAAATTCTTCCAAATCTTCGGCTCCGAACTCCCCGCCCCGCTCACCGACCAACTCCACATCCTCGAATCCAACCTCCACGCCGCCGTCTCCCCCCGCTAATCATGTCCCGCCGCATTTGGCTCACGCTCATAATCGCTGGATTTGCCCTGCTGGTTTTAGTAGTGGATTTTGCTTGTGTTCTGCTGCTGCATTCTTTCGGCACAATGCCGCCCCTTACAAGTCACTGGCGCTTCGAGTTCTTGGTCGGTGCTTTGTGGTTCGTGCCCATTGCTGCTGCGTCTTACGGTATTTTTCGTCAGCTTCTCAAGAAATTTTCGCGCCGCGAATCCCGTAGTATCGGCACCGTCTTCGGCCTCACCTCGCCATTTGCATTCGGCGTGGGATTTCTGGTCTCGTCGCTCACGGGTAGTTTCGTCGGCGCGATAGCCGCCACTGTCCTGCTTACTACTGTTATCGAACTCGCCTTCTCAGCGCTAACCCTGAAAGTGATCCGTCTTTCCCCGTCGATTTAAATAAAAAAGGCCGCCCAATTCACCGGGCGGCCTCTTATCAAACAGGTTTTTGAAACGAAGCTACAAAATCCCTTCCGTCCAATTCTCCAACGTATGCTTTATCTTCCCCATAAACTGATGTGCAATCGCGCCATCCACCACCCGATGGTCATAGCTCAGCGTCAGATACACCATCGACCGAATCGCAATCGCATCATCAATCACCACCGGTCGCTTCTGAATCGTGCCCAGCCCCAATATCGCCACATTCGGCTGGCTGATCACCGGCAGCCCCATTAACCCGCCAAAAACTCCCGGATTCGTAATTGAAAAAGTCCCTTCCGACACTTCCTCCGGCCGCAATTTCTTCGACCGCGCCCGCTCCGCCAGATCGTTGATCGCGCGCGCGATGCCCAGGAAACTTTTCTCCTCGGCATTCTTAATCACCGGGACAATCAATCCCCAATCGAGCGCCACCGCGATTCCGATATTCGCTTCCTTGTGCAGCACGATATTCGTACCGTCCACCGACGAATTCACCGTGGGAAATTCCCGCAGCGCTTCCACCGCCGCCCGCACAAAGAACGGCATGAAGCTCAACTTGGTCCCCGACGTCTCTTCAAATTTATTCTTCATCTTCGCGCGCAGCGCCGCGATCCCGGTCACGTCCGCCTCGTCAATCGAGTACACGTGCGGCGACACGCGCTTCGATAGCACCATGTGCTCGGCAATCTTCTGCCGCATCACCGACATCGGCTGCACTTCGTAATGACCGAAGTACATCCGCTCGCGCGGCACCGCGGCATCGAACGCGCCTCCGCGCGCGGTTCCCGCTCCGCTTGAAGCCGGAGGAGGTGGCGGTGGTGGCACACTCGGCCTTGGCGTCGCTGCCGGCGCAACATAGCCTGCCCCCACGCCTGCTCCATCTCCCGCTTCCGCCCCACCTGCGCCGCCATCAATCGCGCCCAAAATATCTCTCTTGCTCACTCTGCCGCCCGCGCCGGTGCCAGGCACCTGCGTCAGATCAACTCCGTGTTCCTTAGCCAGCTTTCGCACCAGCGGCGAACTCCGCACCTTTTCGCGATCGCCAACCGAAGCGCCCCGTTCCTGAGCCTGCACGGGAGCTTGCGTCTCTGTCTTTTGCGCGCTCGCTCGCCCGCTCGGCACTGTCTCCGGCGCTTCCACCTCCGCGCCATCCGCTTGAGCCTTGGCCTGCGTAGCCTTCCCGCTTGGCGCTGCTACCTGTGGCGCGCCCTTCTTTGCTGCAGGCGCAGCTTCCGGAGCCGGAGTCGCCGCCTTCTTTGGCACCTCCGCCGCAGGCGCGCTCGTCGCCGCTCCCGCGCCGTCCGCGTCAATCACCGCGACCACCGTCTGCACCGGCACAGTCTGCCCTTCATTAATCCGAATCTCTTTCAGCACGCCCGCCGACGGCGCAGGAATTTCCGCGTCCACTTTGTCCGTCGAAATTTCGAACAGCGGCTCGTCCCGCTCAACTTTCTCGCCGGGCTTCTTCAGCCACTTGGTGATCGTTCCTTCAAAAATGCTCTCGCCCATCTGCGGCATCACTACGTCAACGGCCATGTCCCTCTCCTCGGTCTCTTCCCTTTTTCAGCTTTCCCTCTGCGACTCTGCTTTTCCGGGTGCCCCACCTTCGGTTGCGCGCCGTAGGCGCGCTGATAAATGGACGAAAGTGGGATCGAATGAAATTTAGAGTCTTTGACTTTGCTTTTCCCTCGCGAAACTCTCGGTTCCTAGTATCTCGCCAGCTCCCTTGCTGCCTCAACCACCTTCCCCGCGTTGGGCAAAAACCTCTCCTCCAACGGAGGCGCGTACGGCACTGGCGTGTCGAGCGACGTCACCCTCACCACCGGCCCATCCAAATCCTCAAACGCTTCCTCGCAAATAATCTGCGCAATCTCTCCTGCAATCCCGCCCGTCTTTGTGTCCTCGTGCACTACCATCAGTTTATTCGTTTTCTTCACTGACGCGACAATCGTTTCCTTGTCCAGCGGCAACAAAGTACGCAGGTCGATCACTTCCGCGTCGATCCCTTCCTTCTCTAATTCCGCCGCAGCCTCCATCGACGTGTGCGCCATCGCCGCGTACGTCAATATCGTCAAGTCCTTCCCTTCGCGTCGCACCACCGCTTTCCCCAGCGGCACTGTGTACTCTTCCTTCGGCAATTCCTCCTTAATTCGCCGATACAAAAATTTGTGCTCGAAGAAAAGCACCGGATTATTGTCCCGCACCGCCGACTTCAGCAGCCCCTTCGCGTCATACGGCGTCGACGGATAAACCACCTTCAGTCCCGGCGTATGCACAAAATACATTTCCGGATTCGCCGAATGAAATGGGCCCCCGCGCACTCCGCCTCCCGACGGCCCTCTCAACACCATCGGTGCCGGCGCACCCCACAAGTAGTGCCCCTTAGCCACAAAATTGGTCACCTGATTGAAGCAGCATGCAATGAAATCGATAAACTGCATCTCCGCGATCGGACGCAATCCCAAATAACTCATCCCGCAAGCCGCGCCCACGATCGCCGTCTCGCTGATCGGCGTATCGATTACTCGCTCCGGCCCAAAGCGGTCCAGCAGCCCCTCGGTCGCCTTGAACGCGCCGCCGTATATCCCAATATCCTCGCCCATCGCGACCACCGCCGGATCGCGTTCCATTTCCTCAAACATTGCCTGCCGGATCGCTTCCAGCATCGTCACCGGAGCCATTAGCGTCGCCCCTTCTTGGCACTCGATTTACTCTTCTTCGCCCCGTTCGATCGACCGGCTGGCTTCCCCGATCCATTCGCAAGCGATCCGCTCGACTTCCTCGCCGCCGATGAAACCGGTGAACCCGCCGCCCCCGGCCCTACACTCACCGCCTCGCCTTCCTCTTCCTTCGTGACCAGCGCATTCACGTGACCCGGCTCCGGTGCGTACGCCGCGCGCTCCTCGCGCGTCTCCCGGCTCTCCGGCTCGCACTGACCGTAATCTTCCACATTCCACTTCGCCTCGCACACTGTCCGCGGCGGCATCACTTCTTCCTTCGGTCTTTGCCAATCCGCTTCAATCGCGTGGCAACCGTTCTCGCAATAAACTCCCTGCTCGGCCAATTCCGGCGGCGGCAGCGGCGAATTCTCCGCAAACTCCAATTCCCCCTTCAGCAGATCCGCAATTCGTTTCTCCACCTTCTCCTTATCGCCCGCGCTCCACAGCTTCCGCTCCGTCAAATACTTTTCATAACGCGCAATCGGATCCCGCTGCTCCCAAAATTCCCTCATCTCCTTGGGCACATACTCAGCCGGGTCGTGCTGCGCATGTCCGCGCATCCGGTGCGTCTTCGCTTCGATCAACACGGGCCCCTCGCCCTTCCTGCACAAATCCACCGCGCGCCGCGAAGTTTCAAACACCGCCGCCACGTCGTTCCCATCCACAATCATGGTGTTGATTCCATACGCCCGCCCGCGATCCGCCAAATCCCGCAGCGGCACCTGCTTGCTCACATGCGTTGAATACGCCCACTGGTTATTCTCCAACACCAGCACCAACGGAGCCTTCTGTGACGCCGCTAAATTCAATCCCTCGTGAAACGCGCCCGTTGAACTCCCGCCATCTCCGATCCACGTCATGGCCACAATGTTCTGCCCCAGATAACGCCCCGCCATCCCCACTCCGGTCATCACCGGAATCAAATCGCCCAGCATCGAAATCGGCGACACGATGTGCAAATTCTTCAGATCCCCAAAATGGCTCGTCCCGTCTTTTCCCTGTGTCGGCGACGTGTACTTGGCCATGTGCTGCGTGAAAATGTCCCGCGGCGGGACGCCCTTCACCAACAGCGCCCCAATATTTCGGATCATCGGTGCGAGCCAATCGCGCTTCTCCAGCGCGTACGCCGTTCCCACCGAAATCCCTTCCTGCCCCAAACTTGAATACAGCCCGCCCACAATCTTGTTCTGCCGGAACAGCTTCCCCATCTGGTCTTCGACCGCCCGGTTCAGCCGCATGTAGTAATACAAATCGAGATGCTGCTCACGCGTAATCCCCCGCGCGCCATTCCCCGCCGCGCCCGACCCATTCACCCGTTTCCCCGTTGCCTTCGAACTCATCTCCTCACTCCCTCTCCCCATTCTCTCAAATTACCATCCTCCTCGCTCCCGCCGTTGCTTATATCTCGCCGCGACTCTTATCCCGCCTTCACCGCCAGCGCGCTCTCCGCCTTTGCCTTCTTCATGTCCATTCCAAAAACATCCCCAAAATGGCTCACCACCGCATCCCTCACCTTCTCCATATCCACACCGCGCCCCAACACCTTCTCCAGCGACGTCGCCCGCTTCCCTACCAACCCACACGGCACAATCAAATCAAAGTGCCTCAAATCCGTGGCCACATTAAACGCAAACCCGTGCGACGTAACCCACCGGCTCAAATGCACTCCCAGCGCTCCCAACTTCTCGCTTCCTTGCCGCGTATCCACCCAAACTCCATGCATCCCATCTTCGCGATGCGCCGCCACTCCAAAATCTGCCGCTACCCGAATCATCACTTCTTCAAGCTGTGCCACATACCAACGCACATCCCGTCGGTGCTCCGTCAAATCCACAATCGGGTAGCCAACAATCTGCCCCGGCCCGTGATACGTAATGTCCCCGCCCCGATCCGTCAGCCGGTACTCAATCCCCATTTGCTTCAGCACTCGCTCGCTCGCCCGCAAATTCCCCGCGTCGCCATTCCGCCCCAGCGTGATCACCGGTGGATGCGCGCACATCAGCAACACATCCGGCACTCGCCCCGCTTTCCTACCCTCCACAAACAGCTTCTGTAGCTCACACCCCGCCCCATACTTCACCACCCCCACATCCACCCACCACCCGTCTCTTAATTTATGGTTCACGCCGGTTTTGCCTTTGATTAGGAACTTCCTGCGGTTCGCCCACACGTGACGTGCGAGAGATTTTTCGGGTGCCCCACTTTCTGGTGTTAGAAAGTGGGAAAGAATGAAACCTAAAGCCTTTGACTTGCTTTCCTCTCCGAGGTCCTCAAACTACGCGTTAATACTCAGCCCCCTCACCGAATTAAACGCATCTCCCATCGCTTCCCACACCGTCGGATGCGCATGGATCATCGCTGCCATATCATCCAGCGTCGCCTCGAGTCCAATCGCCGCTACCGGCTCGGCAATAATCTCCGTCGCCAAGACGCCAATCGCGTGCACTCCTAAAATCTCGCCGTACTTCTCCTCAGCCACCACCTTAATAAACCCGTCGTGATGCCCCAAAATCGACGCCTTGCTATTCCCCACAAACGGAAACTTCCCCACCTTCACTTTCATCCCGCTCTCTCGTGCCTGCTTCTCCGTCAATCCAATCGAACCGATCTGCGGCTCGCAGTACGTGCAGGCCGGGCAACGCCGCCGGTCAAACGGCTGCACATCCTTCCCCGCCATCCTGCCCACCGCGATCAACCCTTCCATCGACGCGGCATGCGCCAGTTGCGGCAATCCCGCCACAATGTCTCCAATCGCATACAAATTCGGCTCGGCCGTCTCCATATGCGAATTGGTGTGCACGAATCCGCGCTCCAGCTTCACCTTCGTTTTCTCCAGCCCGCAATTCTCCGTCAGCGGCCGCCTGCCCACCGCAATCAACACTTTCTCCGCGGCAATCGTTTCCGACTTCCCCGCCTTATCGTTAAACGCCACCGCCACTCCGCCCTTCTCCTTCTTCACTGACATCACCATCGCTTCGGTCACAATCCGGATTCCGCGCTTCTTAAATTGCTTCTGCAACTCCGCCGAAATTTCCTCATCCTCCAGCGGCACCGCGCGCGGCAACATCTCCAAAATCGTCACGTCTGTCCCAAAACTCTTGTAGATCGACGCAAACTCCACTCCCACCGCCCCCGCTCCCACCACCACTAAACTCTTCGGGATTTGCGGCAGCTGCAAAATTTCCCGGTTGCTCAAAATATCCTTTCCATCCATCTCCACCGTTGGCAGCGAACGCGCTTCCGACCCTGTCGCCAGCATGGTGTACTTCGTCTCGAGCTCCGTTTTTTTCCCGCCGGCTTCAACGCTCACCCGCCCCGGCCCGGCAATTCGCCCCCAGCCCGTGACCGTCTCGATCTTGTGCTTGCGAAACAAAAACTCGATCCCCTTCGCATGCTTGCTGACAATCTTCTGCTTCCGCTCCAGCCCAGCCTTCCAATTCACCTTCACGTCCTTCACTTCAAATCCAAACTCCGCCGCCCGCTGGAAATTCTCGTAAATCTCTGCATGATGTAGCAGCACCTTGGTCGGTATGCACCCTACGTGCAAACACGTCCCGCCCAAGAACGGGTCCTTTTCCACCACCGCCGTCTTCAACCCATACTGCGCGGCGCGTATCGCGGCTACATAGCCGCCCGGACCGCTTCCAATGATCACCAAATCATACTTAGCCAAGCGGGTCTCCTAACTCGGGCGCCCTCAACGCATCCGGGCACGCCGAACCTTGCAATCATTCCACTCCATAACACAAATGCTTCAACTTAATAAGTTGATTCAATTCATAAATTGTTTCACAGCTCCCCACTCCCGTCCAATTTCCTCGCCAAACATTTGCCCTTAACCCCGCCACAATTTGCTGCGCCCGACTATCCTCTATGCTAGCCTTCCACTCATCTATTGGATGAAAGAAGGTTTCAATGCCGAAAAAACCTGAAAACCCTAAAAAATCCGACTCCTCGAATCCCACTCGCCGTGAATTTCTTTCGACCGCCGGCAATACCGCCGCTGCTACCTTGATCGCTGGATACCTGCCGATGCATCCCGGCGCGTCGGAGCAAAGCGCACCTGACGCCAATGCCGGCCAGTCACCGATCGAAGGTGCAGTCCCCATGACTCTGCGCATCAATGGCGTCGACCGCCAGCTTCGCATCGATCCGCGCACCACACTGCTCGATTGCATTCGCGAGAGTGTCGTCCTCACCGGCACAAAGAAGGGCTGCGATCACGGCCAATGTGGCGCCTGCACGGTTCACGTGAATGGCCGACGGGTCGTCTCCTGCCTAAGTCTCGCCCTGATGCACGACGGCGAGGAAATCACCACCATCGAGGGCTTGGGCACGCCCGAGGCGATGCACCCAATGCAGGCCGCATTCCTCGCCTGCGATGGCTATCAATGCGGATATTGCACCTCCGGCCAAATCATGTCCGCCGTCGCGCTACTCAAAGAACGATGCGGGCCCGATGACGCCGCAGTAAAGGAACTAATGAGCGGCAACATCTGCCGCTGCGGCGCCTACGCCAATATCACCGCCGCCATCCAACAAGTCCGCAAAGGCGCGTAGCACGCGCAGGAGGGATTCAATGCACGCCTTCGAGTTCATTCGACCCGAAACTTCCGACGCGGCCATCAAGGCGGCCGCCCAGTCCAAAACCGCGCAACAGGGTGCCGACGTGCGCTTCATCGCCGGCGGCACTACTTTGCTCGACCTGATGAAGCTCGAAGTCGAAACTCCCGCGCGTCTGCTCGACGTGAACCGCCTCCCGCTCGACAAGATCGAAGAACTTCCCAGTGGCGGCTTAAAGATCGGCGCCACCGTGCGCAATTCCGATCTGGCCCATCATCCCCGAGTGCAGCGCGATTATGCGGTGCTCTCCCAAGCCATCCTCGCCGGCGCTTCCGCCCAGCTTCGCAACATGGCCACCACCGCGGGCAATTTGCTCCAGCGCACCCGCTGCATGTACTTCCGCGACGCAGCCATGCCCTGCAACAAGCGCGAGCCTGGATCCGGCTGTCCAGCAATCATCGGAGCCAACCGCACTCTCGCGATTCTCGGCACCAGCGAACATTGCATCGCTACCCATCCCTCCGATATGTGCGTGGCCATGGCCGCGCTCGAAGCAACCATCCACGTCGACGGCCTGAAAGGTTCACGGGCAATTCCTATCGGCGAATTTCATTTACTTCCCGGCAACACTCCGCATCGCGAAACAGTCCTCGAACCAGGCGACCTCATCACTCACGTCACTCTGCCGCCGCCTCGTTCCGGCAGCCGCCAGGTCTACTTGAAATTGCGCGATCGCGCGTCCTACGAATTTGCCCTTGCCTCCGCCGCGGTGGTGTTGAATATCGCTGACGGCCACGTCACTTCCGTCCGCGTCGCGCTGGGCGGCGTGGGCACCAAACCCTGGCGATCGCCTGAAGCGGAAGCCGCGCTCATACGGCAAGCCCGCCGACCCAGCAAACTTCCGCAAAGCTGCCGAGGCCGCTTTGCGCATCGCCAAGCCGCAAAGCCATAACAAATTCAAAATCGAACTCGCCAAGCGCTGCCTGACGCACGCCTTACAAACCGCCGCGACCGCTCGGACCGCGAACGCCTAGCCCATCGAAGGAGAACACATGGCCACACCTCAACAATCGCCTGCTTCCCCAATCGGCCTCGACACTCCTCGAGTCGACGGCCCGCGCAAAGTCACTGGAACAGCCCACTATTCCGCCGACTTCCACTTCCCCGGCATGCTCTACGCCGTCCCCGTCGGCGCCACTATCGCCAACGGCAAGCTGGTCAATCTCGACACTTCCGCCGCCGAAAAAATGCCCGGCGTCCACGCCATTTTCCATCACGGAAATATCGGCAAGATTTACCGTTCAACGCCGCTACCTGGATTCCTGGGTGTTTGCGAAGAGCGGCGACCGCCATTTGACGATGACCTAATCCGCTACTACGGCCAATACGTTGCTCTTGCCGTCGCGGAAACGTTTGAAACCGCCAAAGCCGCCGCCGATGCCGTTCGCGCAACCTACGCTCCAGAAAAGCCGAATGTCGACCCGCACCTTTTAGCCGATGACGAGCCCAGCCCGGTGATGACCACCTTCGGCCCGCAGGATCGCCTCGAAAGCCACCGCGGCGATCCAGACGCCGCCTTCGCGTCCGCGCCCGCCAAAATCGACCAGACCTACGTCACGCCCACCGAAACCCACAATCCCATGGAGCCCCACACCACCACGGCCCTTTGGGAAGGCGGGATGCTAACTCTCTACGAATCCTCCCAGGGGATCGTCAATCTCCGCACCGTCCTGGCGCAAATGTTCGGCCTGCCGCTTGAGAATGTCCGCGTCATCACCAAATTCATAGGTTCGGGTTTTGGCAGTAAGCTGTGGCCCTGGACGCTCTGCCCTCTGGCCGCGGCCGCGGCTCGGCAAGTCGGCCGGCCGGTGAGATTAGTGCTCGCTCGCAAGATGATGTTCCACGCCGTCGGACACCGCCCTCGCACTCAACAGCGCGTGCGTCTCGGCGCAACCCCCGACGGCAAGCTCGTCTCGCTGCATCACGACTACGTCTACACGCGCTCTATGCTCGACGCACATCACGAAGACTGCGGTGAGGCTACGCCGCTCCAGTACAGCGTCCCCAACCTGCGCGTCACCTTCGGCCGCGCCAAGCGCAACATCGGCGGCGGTGCCGACATGCGCGGACCCGGTCGCGTCCCCGGCCTCTTCGCCACAGAATCGGCGCTCAATGAACTAGCCCACCAACTCAGCATCGACCCAGTAAAACTTCGCGTCATGAACGAGCCCAAAATCGATGAAGGCGCCGGAATCCCGTTCTCTTCGCGCCACCTCGTCGAATGCTTTGAACTCGGCGCTGAAAAGTTCGGCTGGGCCAAGCGCACGCCTGCCGTCGGCTCAATGAAACGCGATGCCTTAACCTTAGGTTGGGGAATGGCCGGCTGCTCGTGGATTGCCATGCGGGACTACACCGCTGCCAACATTCAGTTGCGCGATGACGGCTCCTGCCGTATCGCCAGCGCCACCCAGGACATCGGCACCGGCACCTATACCATCCTGGCCCAGCTCGCCTCGTATAAAACAGGCGTGCCAGTTCAAAAGGTCGAGGTCGCGCTCGGCGACACCACGCTGCCGCGCGGGCCGTTGTCGGGCGGCTCGATGACTGTTGAATGCGTCGTGGACGCGGTACTTGCTGCCGCTGATCAAGCCATCGAAACCCTTAAAACCGTCGCCATCTCTACTCCCGATTCACCTTTCGTGAATCGCAACCCAGACGATCTGGCTTTCGAGAATGGACAGCTCTTCATCAAGGCCGAAGGGCCCGCGAAAGGCGTTCCCTTCGCTGAAATTCTCCGCCGTGCCGATCTCCGAATGGTCACAGGCGACGGTAAATGGGAAGCCTCCGGCGATGCGAAGCCGAAATTCTCCACTCAATCTTTTGGCTGCCACTTCGCCGAGGTCACCTGGCAGCCTGAAATCGCTCGCCTGCGTGTATCCCGTGTCGTCACCGTCATCGACGCCGGTCGGATCATCAACACTCTCGCCGGTCGCAATCAGATTCAGGGCGCGGTCGTGATGGGCATCGGCATGGCCTTGTTGGAGCAGACAGAATACGACCCGCAGAACGGCGCGCCGATTAACAGCAGCCTCGCCGACTACATCGTCGCCGTGAATGCCGACGCTCCGCTCGTCGAAGTCCACTTCCTCGACTATCCCGACAAAGAAATGAACCAAATCGGAGCGCGCGGCATAGGTGAGATTGGCTTAGCCGGCATCGCTGCCGCCATCACCGACGCCGTCCACCACGCCACAGGTGTCCGCGTCCGCGAACTGCCCGTAAAAATCGAAGACCTGCTGACCTGAACCGTGACCCGGCCTATTAGAGCGCCTATCAGACCCCATTAGACATTGGATCAGCCGCCATCCGTTCGAGATGCACTGCCTGATTCGCCTGTCCTGTTCGCATAAAGATCGGATTCAGCGACCGGAGGCGCAGCGGCTGCGCCTCCACTCAAACCGACTCGTTGTCGAGCCGAAAACATCCCGCCGCGCGCTTCATATGAAGGCGCGAACTTCAGGAAGCCCATCGGTACAGGCAAATCGTCGTAGATCGCCTCCATGCCACCACGCATGAAATACGTCTCGTGCCAGAATGCCGTTCCACGCGAATCCCGCAGAAACTGCTTCCACCATGCACGATGTGGCTCCGAGCGAGCCCAGGTTTCCAGTGATTCGAAGTCACGCCAATATTGGCGCATTCCAATATTAGGTGGGAAAAGCGTATAAACCACGTTTTCGTGCAGCAATAGCCCGTTCGGCTGAGCAGCCACCGAGTTCGTGATCTTGGGCCCGAAACCCAGCAGAGTCTTCACACCCGTGACCGCATTGACGCGCATCCCCAGATAGATGACGACTAAATCCGGATAATTGCTCAGGTCCACAGTACGTCGGTTCACTTTTGCCATAGGCGCTACTCCTTCCGCGTCTTTCTTTTCCGGGCAAGGACTTGGTGGGGCTGGCGAACTTTGTGTTCCAGCGAGTTAGGAGGGCGTGATCATCTTAGAACAAAGCCTCGATCAGACCTGTACCGTCAAACCTGTATTGGAGAGTCCCAGCTCGATTCGCTACCCCACCCTCGATCCCTGAATCAATATATCCACCAACCTCCTCATGCTCCGCCCTATCAACCGTCGTCGGAATTCCTTCTCTTCGTCTTGACGATTGCTTCCCCGAATGGTACTCGTTTACTCGCAAATTACTCCTCTTCTGCAAATTACTATTTTGGTCACTCTGTCTTCGAAAGGCGCTTCATGACTCGCGCTTTCACTCGTAACTGCCTAACCTTCCTCTGCTTCTCCTTTCTAATCCTCGCAAGCACCTTCGCTTTCCATCACCGCCCCGCGAAGCACGCTCGCACACCCAAGCCTCCGCTCGCCAAATCCCACGCATCCTACGCAGCCTCCATCGCAAACATGCCCCTCGCCTTCGAGCCCAACGAAGGCCAATCCCGCGCTGATACTCTCTTCCTGGCTCGCTCCCACTCCTTCCAGCTTCGTCTAAACTCCTCCGAAACGATCCTGGCTCTGCCCTCCCACAAAAACTCCAACCGCCGCGCCTCGCCTCCCTCACTCCTTCATCTCCGGCTGCAAAATTCCCGACTCCACCCCCAACTCCGCCCCCTCGATCCTCTGCCCACGAAGATTAATTACTTCAAGCCTTCCGGCTCAATCCCCAACGTCCCTACCTTTGCCAAGGTCGAATACGAAAACGTCTACCCTGGAATCAATCTCGCCTTCCACGGCACGGAAGGTCACCTCGAATACGATTTCATGGTCGCTCCTGGCGCAGATCCAAAATCGATTCGGCTCAACTTCAGCGGCGCAAGAAATATCCATCTCGCGTCCAACGGCGACCTTATCCTCGAGACCCCCGCCGGCCCCCTGGTTCAGCACAAGCCCGTTCTCTATCAAGGCTCCGGATCGTCACGCCATGAAATCGCCGGGTCCTATCGACAGCTTTCCTCCAACCTCGTCGCCCTCAACGTCGGCTCTTACGACAAGAGTCAAACCCTGGTCATCGACCCAACCCTGGAATACGCAGCGTCCTTTGATCCAGGACCATTCCCCAACGGGGCATATGGCAGCGCCATAGCTGTCGATTCAACTGGAAACGCCTACATCACTGGATTTGCCCCGGATCTTTCAGTATCAGGGGGAACCGGGAGTTGCTATCAGACTCCGCCTCCCAGCCGCAACTGCGCGGAAGGATTCGTCGACAAACTTTCGGCTGATGGAACCACTCTGATTTATCAAACTAACTTGGCAAACGCCGGTGGCTATAGCATCGCGGTCGACGCCGCTGGAGATGTGTATGTCGTGGGAGCGGCGGAAGCACCTGGCTTCGGAATCGCGACAAATGGAGTCCAGCAAAACCCACCAGCCGGGACTTGCCCCATAGAACCCGACCTAACCGATGAAATCCCGTGTCCTCATGCTTTCGTCGTCGTTTTGGATCCCACAGGAGCTAATTTCTTGTACTCCACATATCTCGGGAGTTCGGCCACCGATACCGCTAATGGCGTCGCAATTGATTCTGCCAATTTGATTTATATAACGGGCTTTGTAGGTAAGCCTGATTTTCCCACTACCGCGAACGCATTTCAGAAGACCTTCAATACTGACAGCGCCCTTTCAGCAATCTTCGTGGCCAAAATCGATCCGACCAAAGTTGGTGGGGCGTCCCTGATCTATTCAACATTTCTAGGCGGTGCGCCCGCCGGCACACCTATTACAGACATCGCAGAGGAAGGAAATGGGATCGCCGTAGACCAAGCAGGTGACGCCTTTGTAGCCGGTCTAACCGATTCCACGAACATTGCTACCCCTGGCGCTCTTCAGACGAAGCTACCGAAAATTGGCACTTCCTTCGTCACAAAACTCAATCCTTCAGGAAGCAAATTGATATGGTCCACTTATCTGGGGGGAACAGATTCCACTCTACCTGAACACGCCTCAGCGATCGCGATTGACGGCGCAGGCAACAGCTACGTTACAGGCGTAGCAACCACCACCGATTTCCCAACTACTGCCGGAGCCTTTGATACGGACTTAAAAGTTCCTTCCAAAGCTTTCGTCTCTAAGTTAAATGCCAGCGGTAGTGGCCTGATATACTCGACTCTGCTTGGCAGCAACATCTCGCTGGACAACATCGCCGCATCCAATGCACAAGCGCCGACCGGATTGGCCGTTGATGCGAATGGCGACGTCTTCGTAACCGGCAACGCAATCCTCGAGTACTTCCCCATCGGATCTTCTACCTTATTGCCTTTCTGTAACGAATCGGCCGCGGGAACTGTTCCAAATTGCGATGTCTTTCTCTCCGAGTTGGACCCGGCAGGCAAGACGCTCTTGTTTTCAAGCTATCTATTTGGCAACACTAGTTCCGGCATTGCACTGGATAGCACCGGAAACGCCTATGTCATAGGCCTCGGAGCTGTGCTTCTCACGAACCCACCTCCCGGCCTAAGCACGGGCACAGGCATCTTTGTTGACAAGGTGAACTTGACCGCTACAGGTCCGGCCGTTCTGATTACCCCTAACGCCCTCGCCTTCGATCCGATCGCTTCCGGCAAAACTAGCGCTGCGCAAACGGCCCTACTGGAGAACCTGGGTAACGGACCACTCGATATTTCAAGCATCGCCGCCAACAATGACTTCACTCAGAAGAATAACTGCCCCCCTCAACTGGCAGCTGGCGCCCGCTGCACCCTGAGCGTTACCTACACGGCGAACAACAACGCACTTCAAAATGAAACTGGAACCTTGACCGTTGCGGACAGCGCCTTTGGCAGCCCCCACCACCTGAATCTTTATGGTGGCTTGGCGGGCGCCATCGGCAGTCCTTCCACTGGTCAGTTGAACTTTCCCGACCAATTGGTTGGCGCCAGCAGTGCACCGCGGGGTGTCACCTTGCTATCCCAAGGCACTGCCACTATGAGTCCCATTCTTATCTCAGCCTCGGGTGATTACGCAGAAACTACCAACTGCGGCAATACCCTCGCGGTTGGCAACGCATGTCAAATCTCGGTGTCCTTTTCACCGACCGCTGTGGGTTCGCGTATCGGATCGGTATCAGTTATATACGGCAGCAGCGGCAGCACTATGCAAATCAACCCGGTCTCGGTGGAGTTAATCGGCAACGGCGTCGCCATCCCGCTCTTCGTCACCGCTTCCTCTTCGTCCGCCACTGTCACCGCCGGTCAGACAGCCACCTACACTCTTCAGTTGAAGTCTTCAGCCGGCATCAACGAAAAGATTACCCTCGCCTGCTTCGACATTCCCAACGCCTCAACCTGTTCAGCTCCCTCTGTTGCCCTGAACGGCGCCACGCCAGTGAGCGAAAAAATTTCCGTCTCCACCACCGCGCACTCTCTGGCACCTCCCAATGCGCTACCCAACAAAATAGTTCCGCAGCGCCCGCTCTGGGCAGCCCTCTCCGTCTTCCTCGCCATCGCCACCGTCGCGCTTTTCTTCCTCACCAAAGCGCACCAAACCTGGCGCGCCGTCATTCTTTGTGCCGGCTCATTGATTCTCTGCGCGATGCTCAGTAATTGCGGAGGCAGCGGAGGCGGCGGTAGCGGAGGCGGGTCGACCGGCACGCCATCTGGCTCTTACCACCTAACCGTGAATGTATCGGCCGGCGGGACGACAAAATCCGTACCCCTTACACTTATCGTCCAATGACGTCGCGTTGGGGGCGTGTGGCGTGCTCACATCCCGTGAATGGACGCGGGCGGAAATGCTCCCTTCAACTGCCCGAGTTGTTCGGTCCCAGTTTCTTCTAATTCTCTACCCTCGATCCCTGAATCAATATATCCACCAATCTCCTGGCGCTCTCTTTCCAATCAGGCCCCAAGGCCACGTGCGACACTCCCACTAGCGCCCGCAGCAAATCGACCGGATCCAAATCCGCCTTTATCTCCCCGCTTTCAACCGCCCGCTTGACCAACTTGCTTATCGCCCCATGCACCTGCCCGTACGACGCCTCGAATACCTTTTTCGATCCGCCCACCAGCGTATCCAAAGCCGGCGCAATAATGTGCTTCGCCGCAATGTAATCCACGAACAACATCATCCATGCTCGCAGCGCTGGGACTGGATCCATTTCCGCCGCAAATTTCCGCGACGCTGCCGCCAGCTTATCCACTTCTGTCCGGTACACCACCTCAAGCAGCGCGTCACGCGTCGGAAAATGCCGGTACAACGTCCCCGGTCCAACCCGCGCCTGCTTCGCAATATCGTCCAGGCTTGTATTCGCGCCTGACCGCGCAAACGCCTCCTTGGCCACCTCTAAAAT
Source organism: uncultured Acidobacteriota bacterium (assembly GCA_963757885.1). GTDB lineage: Bacteria > Acidobacteriota > Terriglobia > Acidiferrales > UBA7541 > Palsa-147. The sequence goes on from CAVWSS010000006.1 coordinate 357,946, forward strand.
TCGCTGCCGGTTCCGCTGCGCATCCGCCCGCGGCTTTCGCCCTGCCAACCCTGCCCGCTTCTTAGCCACCCTGTTAGCCATCTTGGGTCACCTTATTCCCTGTAAATTCCACAGCCTGCCAAAAATACTTGCATCCGGAGACAGCCTCCGCTAATCTAAGCTTCCCGGAGACACTCTCCGTTTTACCGGAGTTCACGCGTCTCGTCAATACAGCCATCCAGCTCAGCGAGGAAGAACAACATGACTAAGAATTTTGGTGCCACCTCAACAACCGACGAAGTCTTATCCGGTGCCGACCTTCACGGTAAGCGCGTTCTCGTCACCGGCGTTTCCGCCGGACTCGGCGTCGAAACAGCCCGTTCCCTTGTCGCCCATGGCGCCTACGTTGTCGGTGCCGCCCGCGACTTAACCAAAGCCGAATCAGCTACTGCCCAAGTCCGCAAAGATGCCGCGGCCAAAGGCGGCGGTTTCGAGCTCATCGCCTTGGACCTAGCCAGTCTCAAAAGCGTTCGAGCCTGCGCCGATGCCCTACTCGCCAAAGGCCAGCCGTTCGACGTCGTCATCGCCAACGCCGGCGTCATGGGCACTCCATTCGGCCATACCGCCGACGGCTTCGAAACGCAGTTCGGTACCAATCACCTGGGCCACTTTGTGTTCGTCAATCGAATCGCCCGCCTCATCCGTAAAGGCGGTCGCCTAATTAATCTCTCTTCTGCGGGTCACCGCTATTCCAATGTCGATCTCGATGATCCCAACTTTGAGCAGACACCCTACGAACCATTCGTCGCTTACGGTCGATCGAAAACCGCCAACATCCTCTTCGCAGTCGCGTTCGATAAACGCCACAAGGACCAGGGCGTGCGTGCCGCGGCCGTTCACCCGGGCGTCATCCAAACCGAGCTTGCCCGCAACGTCGACCCCGCTGAACTCCAGAAGCTACTTGACCAAATAAATCAGCAGAATGTGGCCGAGGGCAAAGGACCTTTCCAATGGAAGACCATCCCTCAGGGATCAGCAACATCCGTGTGGGCCGGTGTCGTTGCTTCCGCTGACGAGGTCGGCGGGCGCTATTGCGAGAACTGCCATGTCGGCCAAATTGTGCCGGAGAATGTAACCATCAGCGGCGTCAGCGAAGGAGTCCGCGCCTACGCGCTCGATCGGAAAAACGCTGAGGCGCTCTGGAAGAAAAGCGAAGAAATGGTCGGTGAGTCTTTTTGAAGCATGACTGGCTTCTCGAAATTAAGCGTCTCGGAATCGATGACCTAAAATAGAAGGAGAACATCATGACGACACAAACTACCCTCGGCGGCACTTTCAAACTTCCCGGCACCTCAACCAGCCTTCATCGCCTCGGCTACGGCGCCATGCAACTTGCCGGCAAGGAAGTCTGGGGCCCTCCCCGCGATGTCGACGCTGCTATTCATGTTTTGCGAGAGGCAATCGCCGACGGCGTCAATCACATCGACACCAGCGATTATTACGGCCCCCATGTCACCAATCAAATCATCCACCGGGCTCTTCATCCATATCCCGCCAGCCTTACCATCGTTACCAAAGTCGGCGCCCGCCGCGGCGATGACAAATCCTGGTCGCCTGCCCTTTCCCGCCAAGCATTGATCGACGCCATTCACGACAATCTTCGCAATCTCGGCGTCGATCATCTTGACGTAGTCAATCTTCGCGTCGGCGGAATGCTCGAGCCATCCGAAGGATCCATCGAGGAGCCGCTCACGGCCCTCACCGAACTGAAGCGTCAAAGTTTGATTCGCCACATCGGTCTCAGCAACATCACTCCGCGCCAACTCGAGCAAGGTCAAAAAATTACCGAAATCGTTTGCATCCAAAATTTCTACAACGTCGCAAATCGCAAAGACGACGCATTCATCGACGCTCTCGCCCAGCAAGGTATCGCCTACGTCCCGTTCTTCCCCTTGGGAGGATTCACCCCGTTGCAATCCTCGGTGCTTGATCAGGTCGCCGCGACGCTGCAAGTCACTCCCATGCAAGTCGCCCTTGCCTGGCTTCTGCAACGATCGCCTAACATCCTGCTCATTCCGGGCACATCGTCGCTAATTCATCTTCGCGAAAACCTAGCCGCAGCCACCCTGAAACTGCCCGCGGACGCAATCGCCCAGCTCAACTCAATCGCCCAAAACTCCCCAGCCCCCAAGGCCGCTCCGGCGGCCCATTAACCACCGGGACGAAACACAAACGAGGTGGATCTCCAGCGACGCCGCGCGGCCCCTATCGGTGTAGCCCAATCCCCCGACCTAGCACAAAAACAAAGCCCCCCGCCACCACCGCCGCAACGCCCACCCACCCCCACGACCTCCTCACCAATTCCCGCTCCACCTCCGGTGCCGTTCTCTTCGGTATGTAATACTTCATCCAAATCAGCCCGCAGTCCGCTCCCGCCGTCGCTGGCAGCGCCGACTCCCACACCAACTGGAGCCCCAGCGGATTCAGCAGCCCCGCCACCGTCAGCAGCACGACTGCGGTGAAATAAGGAATCAATGTCATCTTCCAAATCCGTACCGCATCCGCTTCGCCCAGCGCCACTCCCACATAACGCACCAGCCCAATCCCCACCGCCATAATTGCCCCGTAATACGACGCCGCCCCCACCAGCACCAGCCCCGTCCTCCACGCCCAATGCGGCCCGAGCCCCGCGATCACCACCGCCCAATCCCCAAAGTTCGTCACCCCCGAAAAAAAGAAGTACCCGGTCCCCGTAAATAAATTGAACGCCATACTCGCCCACAAAAATACCCGTGCCTCCACGCTAGCGCGCCTTCCTAAAGCCGCCCTCCTCAACGCCCACCAAAACACCAGCCCCGCCGCCAAATTCACCAGCGTCCCACCAGCCGCCACCAGTCTTGAATCCACCCCGCTCGACCACGCCACCGTCGACAGCACTCCCGACTGCGTCCCGGTCGCCAGTGCCACCGCCGCATGTCCTACTCCCTCATGCAGCACATTCGCGAGCGCCGCCGCCACTACGCTAATCGTGCACAACGTCAGCGCATCATCCCTCCCTGCCCCCAACCCCCCCGTCTCATTCATCCCGCCTCCCCTTCCAAACTCCGCCACCCCTCCATAAACTCCCCCGCAACATCCTCGCTTACACGTTGACGCCAAAACACTTTACTGTGATAATCTCGCGTTTCTGAGGGCCGTTTCACCCGTTCCACGCCCTCGTCCAAGGCGCTTCCCAGCGCCGGCGTGGCGAAATTTCCGGAGGACGGCACCGCTCCAGGTTAACGATGCAAGAAATTCTCCACCAACTCGCCGAGTTGTTTATCGAAGCTGTGCCCACGGTGGTCATTGTCTTCCTCTTTTACTTCTTCATGCGCTTCGTGTTCTTTAAGCCCATCATGGCGGCCATGGATGAACGCAAAAAGCGCATCGAAGGCGCCAAGGCCGAAGCCGAAAATGCTCGCGCCATCGCCGCCACCGAGATGAACCGCTACCACGACGCCATCCGCAAAGCTCGCGGCGAAATCTACGGGGAGCAGGAAGTCCAGCGCCAGGCCATGCTCGATGAACGCGCCAAACTACTCCGCGCTCTCCGCACACGCAATCAGGAAAACGTCGCCGCCGCCAAAGATCGCATCGCCAAGGAAGTCGAAGCCGCTCGCGCCGAAGTCCAGGCTCAGGCTCCCGCCCTCGCTACCGAAATTGCCACGGCCATCCTGGCCCACGCCGACGCCCTGCCGGAGCGCCCCCGTTGATCCAGTTTGTTCAAACTCCCTGTGACGCTTGGCGCCCCTCTGCCTTTTTCCGGGCCTTAGCCGCCGCCTTCTCAATCGCCGCGACGGTCGCTCTCACCGCCGCCCCCGCTATCGCCCAGGAATCCGGCGAAAATGCGCCAGCGCCCGAAAATTCCCCCATAGGCTGGGTCTTCCGCTGGCTCAATTTCGCCATCGTCTTCGGCGTCATCGCCTGGGCCCTCGCCAAGGTTGCCGGTCCGGCCTTCCGCGCCCGCACCAATCAAATCGAGGAAGCCATCTTCGAAGGCTCGCGCGCTCGCGAAGCCGCCGAAAAACAGCGGGCTGAAGCCGAGCAAAAGCTCGCCAATATCGACGCCGAAATCGCCTCCATGCACGCTCATGCGCAGCGCGAAGGTCAAGTCAACGCCGAACGCATCCGCACCGCCACCAAAGAAGAAGCCGCCAAGGTCGATAAGGCCGCCGAACTCGAAATTGCCGCCGCCGAACGTGCCGCCCGCCTCGAACTGAAGGCTCTCGCTGCCGGCCTTGCCGTCGAACGCGCCGAATCGCTCCTCCGCGACCATCTCACTCCCGAACGCGACTCCAAAATCCTCTCCGACTTCGTGGCCCGCGTGGCCGGGAGCTCCAATTGAGTCACGGAATCGCCCAGCGCTACGCCGAAGCTCTCGCCGACGTGGCCGCCGAACAGAAAAACCCCGAAATCGTTCGCACCGAGCTCGGCTGGCTTGTCGAGGCCTATCAGGATTCCGACGATTTGCGCCATTTCCTCTCCAGCCCGGCCATCAATCATGCACAAAAGCAGGCCGTCATCGATAAGCTCGCGCAAAAAATGGCCCTCAGTCAGACCATGCGCAATTTTCTTCTGGTCCTCACCGATCATCGCCGTACCGAATTAATCGAAATTATTCAGCGCGCCTTCGACGCCGAGCTAAACTCCCGCGAAGGGATCGCCGAGGCCTACGTCACGTCCGCGCGCGATCTCAACGACGCAGAAAAGCACCAGGTGTTGCAAGCCTTCGAGCAACTGACCAAAAAGAAGATTCGCGCGCATTTCTGGACCGATCCTGCCCTCGTCGGTGGCGTCATCGTCCAAATCGGTTCCACCATTTACGATGGTTCGCTGCGCGATCAGCTCGAACGCATGCGCGAAAAGCTTTCCTTGGAATAGATATCTGAAAAACACGAAGTAAACGGAACGGCAGCGCGGTAGGGCGAAAAGCTAAGCAGCGAGACACAAGATAGAAGCGATAATCGGCGACCAAACGGTACAGGAGCACAATGGCCACCATCAAAGCGGACGAAATCACTAAGGTCATACGCGAACAAATCGAAAACTACCAGCAGACCGTCACCGTCGACGAAGTCGGCTCGGTTATCTCTGTCGGCGACGGCATCGCCCGTATTCACGGCCTCGATAAAGTCATGGCCGGCGAAATGATCTCCTTCCCACACCACGTTACCGGCCTCGCCCTCAACCTTGAAGAAGATCAGGTCGGCGCGGTTCTCCTGGGCGAATACGAAAAAATCCGTGAAGGCGACACCGTTAAGCGCACGAAAGAAATTATGTCCGTGCCCGTCGGCGAAGCTCTTGTCGGCCGCGTGGTCAATCCACTTGGTGAGCCCGTCGACGCCCGTGGGCCTATTGCCACTACCCAGCGCAATCCCGTCGAGCGCATCGCTCCCGGCGTTGTCGACCGTCAGCCTGTCCGCGAGCCGCTGCAAACCGGACTCAAGTCGATTGACGCCATGATTCCCATCGGCCGCGGCCAGCGCGAACTCATCATCGGCGACCGCCAGACCGGCAAAACCGCCATCATTCTCGACACCATCATCAATCAGCGCGGCTCGGACATGATCTGCATCTACTGCGCGATCGGTCAGAAGCGCTCCACTATCGCGCAAGTCGTCAAAGTGCTCACTGACGAAGGCGCCATGGACTACACCATCGTCGTCGCCGCCTCGGCCACCGAACCTGCCACCATGCAGTACATCGCGCCTTTTGCCGCATGCGCCATGGGCGAATACTTCCGGGATTCGAAGCGCCACGCTGTCACTTTCTACGACGATCTTTCCAAACACGCTCAGGCCTATCGCGAAATTTCTCTTCTTCTCCGCCGCCCGCCAGGCCGCGAGGCCTTCCCCGGCGACGTTTTCTTCCTTCACTCGCGTCTTCTCGAGCGCGCCGCCAAATTGAACGACCAGCTCGGCGCCGGCTCGCTCACTTCCCTGCCGGTCATCGAAACCCAGGCCGGTGACGTCTCCGCCTACATTCCAACCAACGTCATCTCCATCACTGACGGTCAGATCTATCTCGAGTCCGAACTCTTCAACATCGGCGTTCGTCCGGCCGTCAACGTCGGTCTTTCCGTTTCGCGCGTCGGCGGCAATGCCCAAATCAAAGCCATGCGTCAGGTTTCCGGCCGCATGCGTCTTGACCTCGCGCAGTATCGCGATCTCGCCGCTTTCGCTCAGTTCGGCACCGAGCAACTCGACAAAGCGACTCAGGCCCAGCTACTTCGCGGCGCCCGGCTCACCGAAATTCTCAAGCAAGACCAATACAAGCCCATGCCCGTCGAAAAGGAAGTCTTGGTCATCTTCGCCGGCACCTCCGGCTACCTCGACGATCTCGACGTTTTAGATTGCCGCCGCTTTGAATCTGAATTGCTCTCCTTTATGGACAACAATTACGGCGATCTGATGAACACTCTCCGCGAGAAAAAGGCTCTCGACGATCAGCTTCGTGCCGACTTAAAAGCTGCTCTCGATGATTTCAAGGACGCCTTCGTTCCCAGCGAAAAGACTCGGGAGGACCGGAAGGAAGAAAAGCAAGCCGAGAAAGAAGCAGCCGAAGAGAAGGCTGCCGCGGCGGAGGATGATCACCACTCCGCGGCAAAGGAACAGAGCAAAGCACACTAGTTCGCATCCATAGCTGACTCATGCCCACACTACTCGATTATCGGCGCCGCATCCGCTCCGTGAAAAACACCCAGCAGATCACTCGCGCCATGAAATTCATCGCCGCCGCGCGCTTTCGAAAAGCGCACGACGCAGTTCTTGGCGCGCGTCCCTATGCCCGCGAAATCTTGCGCATACTTCGCTCCGCCGTCGCGCGCATGGAAACCGTTTCCCACCCGCTCCTCGAACGCCGCAAAGAGCAGCGCATCCTGGCCATCGTTCTTTCCGGCGACCGCGGGCTCGCGGGTCCGTTCAACGCCAATGTGATTCGCTTCTCCACTCGCTTCCTCCGCGAGAATGAATCCAAGCAGATTCAGGTCATCGCTGTCGGCCGCAAGGGCCGAGACGCTCTCCGCAAGCGCGGATTCAACATTACAGGCGACTATCTCCACGTCTCGCTGAACGTCAATTTCAGCCACGCCAAGGAAATTGGCCAGCGCATCATCGAACTCTACGAAAAAGATGAAATCGATGCGGCCTATTTGGTCTACAACGAATTCAAGACTGTAATGACTCAGACGCTCCGTGCCGAAAAACTTCTGCCCATCGAGCCGGCTATCTTCAAATCCGATGAAAAGGAAGGCGGCGCTCCCGCTCTCGTGGACTACATCTACGAGCAGCCTCCCGCCGAAATTTTCCGCGGTCTCCTGCAGCGCTACGTCGAAAACGAAGTCTTTCGCGTCTTGCTTGAGTCCGCTGCCGCTGAGTTTGGCGCGCGTATGTCCGCCATGGAGTCCGCCACCAAGAACGCCGGCGACCTCATCGAAAAACTCACTTTAGACATGAACAAGATTCGCCAGGCCGCCATTACTCGCGAGCTGATTGAGATTGTTAGCGGCGCGGCGTCTGCGGGTGGCTAATTTGAAATTGCTTTGAACTTCGAAATTCTCGACTTCTAAGGGAGAAGTAATGGCACAAAACGAAAATTCAAGCTTTGGTCACGGGGTTGGCCACGTTGTTCAGGTCATTGGACCTGTCGTCGACCTGCTCTTCGAAGAGCGCGAACTGCCAAGTATTCACAACGCCGTTCGCATCACCTCCGAAGGTTTCCAGACGCCCGATCCAATCGACATCATTGCTGAAGTCGCTCAGCACCTCGGTGAAGGCCGCGTTCGCGCCGTCGCTCTGAAGCCCACCGAAGGCCTCGTTCGCGGCATGAAAGCCACCGATACCGGCGGTCCCATCATGGTTCCGGTGGGCCGCGGCACTCTCGGCCGCGTTCTCAACGTCCTCGGCGATCCAGTCGACAACCTCGGCCCCGTAAAAACCGAACTTCGCTACCCCATTCACCGTGCCGCTCCGCCTCTCGAAGATCAGTCCACCACTCTCGAAATGTTCGAGACGGGCATCAAGGTCGTCGACCTCATGGAGCCTTACCTTAAAGGCGGAAAGATCGGCCTGTTCGGTGGCGCCGGCGTCGGCAAGACTGTTCTCATTCAAGAATTGATTCACAACGTCGCCATGAAGCACGGCGGCGTGTCTGTGTTCGCCGGCGTGGGCGAGCGTACCCGCGAAGGAAACGACCTCTGGCTCGAAATGCAGGAATCGGGCGTCGTTGTTCCCGGAAATTCCGAAAAATCGCGCTGCGCCCTGATCTACGGCCAGATGACTGAACCGCCTGGCGCTCGTCTCCGCGTCGGGCTCACCGGCCTTACCGTCGCCGAGTACTTCCGCGATGTTGAAGGCCTCGACGTGCTTCTCTTTATCGACAACATTTTCCGTTTCGTCCAAGCCGGATCGGAAGTTTCCGCTCTTCTAGGCCGTATGCCTTCCGCCGTCGGTTACCAGCCTAACCTCAATACCGAAATCGGCGAATTGCAGGAGCGCATCACTTCCACCAAAAAAGGTTCCGTCACTTCGGTACAGGCGATTTACGTACCCGCCGACGACTACACCGATCCCGCTCCCGCCGCCACCTTCACGCACCTTGACGCCACCACTAACCTCAGCCGTCAAATCGTCGAGCGCGGCATCTACCCCGCCGTCGATCCTCTCGCTTCTTTCTCCCGCATTCTCGATGCGCGCATCGTCGGCCAGGAACACTACGACGTCGCTCGTTCTGTGAAGTCCGTTCTCCAGCGCTACAAGGACCTCCAGGACATCATCGCCATTCTCGGTATCGAAGAACTTTCCGACGACGATAAGCAGACCGTCGCACGCGCCCGCAAAATCGAACGCTTCCTATCGCAACCCATGTTCGTTGCCGAGCAGTTCACCGGCCTCGAAGGGCGTTACGTCAAAATTGAAGATACGGTTCGCGGCTTCAAGGAAATTGTCGACGGCAAACACGACGATCTGCCCGAGCAGGCTTTCTATATGCAGGGCACCATCGAAGACGTGCGCGAGAACGCAGAGAAAATGGCCGCCAAGGCGTAATGCTTCCTGAACATATCAAACTCGAAGTCGTTACTCCTGCTCGCCAAGTCTTGAGCGAGCAGGTCGATGCCATTCAGCTGCCGGGTAAAGACGGCTACCTCGGTATCCTCCCTGGCCACGCCCCCTTACTCACCGCTCTTGGCATCGGCGCCCTCTCCTATCTCAAGGGCTCCACCACCCGCTTCCTGACCATCATGGAAGGCTACGCCGAGGTTCTCCCGGAGCGTGTCATCGTGCTTGCGGAAGTCTCTGAAAAGGCTGAGGAAATTGATGTGAATCGCGCCCGGCAGGCCGCGGATCGCGCCCAAAAGGAGCTGACTGGCGGTAACCTCGAAACTGACTGGCACTACCAGGCTCTGGCCCTCGAACGCGCCCTCGCCCGCCAGCAAGTCGCCTCCAAATCCTCGGGCCGGTAGCTAAACCACTCTAAATACTACTGTTGCGGGCTTATTGGCCGCCTCAGACCAACTCCTGGCTATAGCTTCTTCTTGTAGTGCACACACCGGTCTACCTCCTCAAAACCCAGCGCCTCATGCAACTTCTGCGACAGCTCGTTGTGTATCCCCGTATCCGACGCCATCTCCATACATCCCTGCTCCCTCGCCCACTCCTCCGCCGCCTCCACCAGCCTCTTCCCCACTCCCCTCCCCCTCGCCCCCTCCTCCACAAACCACCCTTCCAAAAACCCCACCGGATGCGTCTCGCACCCATCCGCGTGCGAACGCAAACTCACTTCAACAAATCCAATCAACCGATCCTCATCCTCCGCGACAAAAACCTGTCCCGGTGTCGTCGCGCTCTGCAGTTCCTCCGCAGGCGCCTCGGGCCACAACTTCCCCCGCACCGCCACGAGTTGCTCCCGATCCTTCTCGCCCGCCACCCTAATCTTCATGCCTTTGCCTCTAGATAGAACCGTGAGATAGAACGTGTCCCGCGTGACTTCCGCGCTCTCTCGTGCATCTTCTCTTTTCCTTTTTGATTAAACGTTTCAGGTAAAGACTAGGAAGGACCAATCCCACGGGTCATCACGCCTTCAACCTTCAAATCCTCCGACAGAAAAACCAGATCAGCGTCCGCGCCCGGCGCGATCACGCCTTTCTTTCCACCTAAGCCCAGCCGCCGCGCCGGACCCAAACTCGCCATTCGCAAAGCATCCGCCAACGGCACGCCCAACCCAACCATATGCCGCACCGCGCGATCCAGCGTCAAAGTGCTCCCCGCCAGCCGACCTTCTTCATTTCGCGCCACTCCCCCGCTAACCTTCACTGCAATTCCGCCCAGCCGGTAGTCTCCGTCAGGCATCCCGGTCGCCGCCATCCCGTCACTCACCAGCAGCACATTCTCAACTCCCTTACACGCCAGCAAAATTCGAATGGCCGCATCGTCCACATGAATGCCGTCCGCGATCAGCTCCGCCGTCACTTCCGGATTCGTCAGGATGCACCCGAGCACTCCCGTTTCCCGATGACTCAGCGGCCGCATCGCATTAAACACATGAACCCCATGCCGCGCTCCGCGCACCACAGCCTCTTCCGCCTGCTCGAACGTCGCATCCGTATGCCCCATCCCCACCACGACGCTGCTTCCCACTTTCGCAGCACGCGCAAAGCTAATCAGCTCCATTGCTCCCGGCAGCTCCGGTGCCAGAGTCAACATCCGCGCGCACCCTTCCGCCGCCTCCACAAATTTCTGCCACACCTCCATTGATGGCCTCGCCAACACACTCTCCGGATGCACTCCTCGTCGCACCGTACTGATGAACGGCCCTTCGAAATGGATGCCGAGAATCTCGGCGGCGGACACAGACCCAGGCCGTGCGCGGCGTGAGTCGTGAATGTGAGCGGCGATGCCGCGAACGCCGCGGCAAGTATCTTCTTCCGACGCGGAGACCGTGGTGGCCACGATCGAGGTCGTTCCGTGGCATGCAACGCTTCGGCAAATCGTATCGAGCGCCTCGGACGTTCCCTCCATCACATCGCGCCCGCCAGCACCGTGAATATGGATATCAACGAAGCCCGGCGCGACAATCATCTCGCGCGCCACCACTTCCCGTGCGCCTGATGGCACAGCGATTTCGTCGCGATGGCCCACCGCCGTGATGGTCTGATCTTCCACGACGATGATGCTGTCGCTCAGCTCCTCGTGAGAGGTCAGGATCCGATTGGAATAAATTACCTGGCTCGCCATGGCAGCTAAATCCTACTCGAAGTTGACCACCTTTACAGCGCCGCTTCCACGCAGGTGTCCTGCTAGGCTACAATTTGCCTGCACATAAATTGCTTAGGGAGAGCGAATGTCGAACGAAAAGAACTTCATGGCGTGGAAGAGGCAGCACCGCCGCAGAAAAGTAGCGAAGGCCAAGGTGCGTGCCTATGAGCAGGGCAAAATCAAGCACGAGGATCTGTCGGCGCTAGCCAAGCGCTTTCTCTCGCGCAAATTGCGTTTTCTTACTAAGGCATCCTGAAGTAGCGAGTCGACAGAAGCAGATCTCGTCGGAAGCGCCTAAATCTCCATCTACAAAAAAAAGGGCGGCCGCATGGGCCGCCCTTTTACTACATGGCAACAAAGCTAACTTAGTTTCCGCCGGAGGTATTCTGAGCGTTTGCGGGGGCTGACTTCGGAACGCTCAGGTATCCGACGATCTTATCCTTGCCAACCTGGTTGACAACGAATTCCACCGGCTTGCGCGAGCCATTCTCGAAGAAGTACATGGGCTCGTTGGTGGAGCGGTTCTTCTTCTCATAACGCTTGTCGTCCGCGTAGAGCACGACCGAATAGAGGTTTTTCTTAGGGTTAGTGGTGCGCAGTTCAACGGTGATGTCGCCGACCTTCGAGCGGGTTCCGCGCTTATCAATGGTGAACTCAAAGTAATCGCGCTCACCCAGACGGCGCAGAGTTTCGATGTCGTCGTGATCGCGTGCGATCAGCGTGCCGAATTCACCGCGAGTCATCTGCAGATTGTTCTTGGTGGTCTCGAGGTCGCCCTTCACGCCGGTAACGTCGCCGTTCACTTTGTTAAGGTCATCAACGCTGGCCTTGGTCGCAAGCTGGCCGTTGACGTTGTTCTGCATGTCAGCGAGCTCTTTTGCATCTTCATCCTGAATCTTCTTGGCTTGCGAACGGGCGCGGTTGGCGTCCTGTTGCGTAAGCTTAAGCTTATCGGTTACCACGCTCAGCTCGCCCTGGACCTGCGCGTTGGTCGCCTCAGCCTTCTCGAGGCGCTGACTCAGCACGTCTTCGTTCTGACGGGCCGTGCTCAGCTGACCTTCTAGGCTCTGCTCGATGGACTTGGCGTGATTCGACGCGCTCCAGCCCACTCCGAGAGCCAAAAGAGATACCGCGGCCAGGAGTCCCACGGCCAAGCCCACCCATCGAGGGGCGGCGGCTTCGTACACGTGGTTGTCCTGAATTTGCCGCTCGTGCAGGTTCAAATCGTCACTCATGTGTTGTTTCTCCTTCGGTGGTGCTCTTTCGGAGCAGTGAATATGCACGCCCCGCGCCAAATCGTGCCGACGAGCCACGTAGCCATAACTAACAGAATATGAGTGGTTTATTCGATATATGGAGCAATGTAGAGCCAAACGGAGGTTATGGGCCCGTGCAATCTTTACGTGAAAGCAGGGCGTTTCTGCAGTGAAATACTGAGTATTAACTACAGCGAAGCATGTACGCAGTAATGCGAGGGAGTGGAACGATGCGCCAGTTCGGTGCAGCGGCGCAAGTGTTTCCGTTGAAAAGGGTGCCGCTCACCTTTGCTGGCAACCCCGGGCTTTCGGACTTATGGCCGGGTGATAGTCATATTTTTGAGGGCAGCGATGCGCTCTGCTAGCGGCGGGTGAGTGCTGAAAAGACCGCCGAGCATGCTCTTCGCACTGAGCGGAGCCACGATGAAAAGTGACGAGGTGGTTGGTGGCACGTTCATAGGAATCCGTTGATTGTACGCACCGAGCTTCTCAAGGGCTCGGATCAACCCCTGCGGGTAGCCAACCAACTTTGCACCTGAGGCGTCGGCTTGGAATTCGCGCTGCCGGGATAGCCCGAGCTGTAGAAGCAAAGCCGCGAAGGGCGCCACGATCAACATCAGCAGCGCGCCTAAGCCACCCCCGCCGCGCCGGCTGTCGCGTCCGCCATAACCCGTGAACATGAGTCCCCAGCGGCCAACATAACCGATGTAGCTGATGGCTCCGGCAAGTGTGGCGGCAATGGAAGAGATAAGAATGTCGTAGTTGCGGACATGAGACAGCTCGTGAGCAATTACGCCTTCGAGTTCTTCGTCATCCATCAACTGCATCAAGCCTGCGGTGACGGCTACGGAGGCATGGCTCGGATTGCGGCCTGTCGCAAATGCGTTGGGCGCGTCCTGCGGAATCAAATACAGCTTCGGCATGGGCAGGCCCGACTTGCCGCAGAGACGCTCCATGACCGAGTACAGCCGAGGCGACTGTTCACGGCTGATGGGCTTTGCTCCCGCGGAAGCCAGCGCGATCTTATCCGAGAAGAAATAGGCGCCACCATTCATCACAATGGCGATAATCAACCCGAGGGTTAGGCCCCGAGAGCCGCCGAAGGCCTGACCTATGAACAGGAGCAATAACGTTAGGGCGGTGAGTATTAGAGCGGTCTTAAAAACTTTCATAGGTGCCTGCTTTCTCGTTGCCTGCCAGTTCCATTAGATGCCCAATCAGAACTCTCGACTGTGAAGGAACGACCACCCGATGGAATATCCAAGTTTAAGGGTGATACGCGTTCCTGGTCAAAGTTGCCCATCGAACAGCCTGTCGCCGTTTACGCAGCTCCGACTTTTGCAGCCTCCAGCCGAAATTGCATTTTGTCGCCCGAGGGATCGGCCTCAACCGACACAGTCTCACCGTTATGAACCTGCCCGTCGAGTATGCGAAGGGCCAGCGGATCCTGAACTAGCCGCTGGATAGCACGTTTCAGCGGACGCGCGCCGTAGACTGGGTCGTAACCTTCACGCAGGAGCAGGTCGCGCGCGGAAGTCGAAAGCTTCAGCGTAATTCCACGCGGAGCCAGAAGCGCCGAAACGTGTGCAAGCTGAAGGTTAAGGATTTTGCCGATCTGGTCTTTGCCCAGGGGACGAAACATGATGATGTCATCGACGCGATTCAGAAACTCAGGACGGAACACCGCGCGTAACGCTTCTATGGCCTCCTCGTGGGCGCGCTTGGGATCCTTTTCGGCGAGCTGAAAAATTGAAGCGGAGCCCACGTTGGAAGTCATGATGATTACCGTGTTGCGAAAGTCGACCATGCGGCCTTTGCCGTCGGTAAGACGGCCGTCATCGAGAATTTGCAGCAAAATGTTGAAGACGTCGGGATGTGCCTTTTCGATTTCGTCGAGCAAAACCACCGCATAAGGCCGACGGCGAATCTGCTCGGTAAGCTGGCCGCCCTCTTCATAACCCACGTAACCTGGCGGCGCGCCAATCATGCGGGAAACAGAATGTTTCTCCATGTATTCGGACATGTCCAGGCGGACCAGCGCTTGTTCGTCATCGAAAAGAAATTCGGCAAGCGCGCGAGCGAGCTCGGTTTTGCCCACCCCGGTTGGCCCCATGAAAATGAACGAGCCAATCGGACGCTTTGGATCGGAGAGGCCTGAGCGGCTGCGCCGAATTGCATTCGAAACATGCTCGAGGGCGTCTTCCTGCCCAACCACGCGTTGGCGAAGGCGATCTTCCATGTGAACGAGCTTTTGCACTTCACCCTCCAGCAGACGCCCGGCGGGAATGCCCGTCCATTTGCTGACCACGCGCGCGATTTCTTCCTCACCCACTTCTTCATTGAGCATGGGGTGGCCCTTTTGCAGTTTGGCTAGGCTATTTTGCGCAGTCTGCAGTTCCTTCTCGGCGGCAGAAATCTTGCCGTAGCGAATTTCGGCCACTCGCGCCAAATCACCAGCGCGCTCGAAGCGCTGCTCTTCCGACTTGAGTCGTTCAATTTCCTCCTTGCTCTTGCGAATACGCTGGATGGCGGCCTTTTCAGTCTGCCACTGCGCCTTTAACGCGCTGGATTTCTCGCGTAGGCCGCCAAGTTCCTTGTCGATTTCCCCCAGGCGCGCACGCGACTGTTTATCCGATTCTTTTCGCAGCGCCTGTCGCTCGATTTCGAGTTGCATGGTACGCCGCTCGATTTCGTCGATGTCGCGAGGCAGCGAATCGATTTCCATGCGCAAGCCCGCGGCTGCCTCGTCAACCAAGTCGATGGCTTTATCGGGCAGGAATCGATCGGCGATGTAACGATTCGAAAGGACCGCCGCGGCGATGATGGCCGCGTCCTTGATCCGAACTCCGTGGTGCACTTCGTAGCGCTCCTTTAAGCCGCGAAGAATAGCGATGGTGTCTTCAATCGTTGGCTCGCCCACGTAAACAGGCTGAAAGCGACGCTCAAGAGCCGGGTCCTTCTCAATGTACTTACGATATTCGTTCAGAGTGGTTGCGCCGATCGAACGCAGTTCACCGCGCGCCAAAGCAGGCTTTAGCATGTTGGAGGCGTCCATAGAGCCTTCCGCGGCGCCGGCGCCAACGAGCGTGTGAAGTTCGTCGATGAACAGGATGATCTGACCGTCCGAATCGGTGACTTCCTTCAGCAGAGCTTTCAGCCGATCCTCAAACTCGCCTCGAAATTTCGCGCCGGCCACCATCGCGGCCAAATCCAACGCCACGATGCGCTTCGGCTTGAGCACCTCGGGCACGTCACCGGAGACGATGCGCTGGGCGAGGCCTTCCACGATCGCGGTCTTGCCCACGCCAGGCTCGCCAATCAGAACGGGGTTGTTCTTGGTGCGGCGGGCAAGGATTTGCATCACGCGGCGAATTTCTTCATCGCGACCGATGACGGGATCGAGTTTTCCACGCCGGGCCAAGTCGGTAAGATCGCGGCCGTACTGCTCAAGTGCGCGAAACGTCCCTTCCGGGTTTTGATTGGTTACCCGGTGGCTGCCACGCACGCTTGTGAGGGCCTGCAAGATAGCGTCGTGACTGCATCCGTTTTTCTTCAGAATTTCAGCAGCGGGATCATGACCGGCCGCCGAAAGAGCCAGCAAAATGTGTTCTGTGGATACGAACTCGTCTTTGAATTTACTAGCTTCATCAAACGCCTTGGCCAAAACATCGTTCAGCGCTTTGCTCAACGTTTGCTGGCTGACATCGGAAACTTTGGGCAGTTGCTCGATGCGGCGCTCGACTTCACGCGCTAGTACCTCCGGCTGCACGCCGAGCTTGGAAAGAAGCGGTGGGACCACACCGTCGCCCTGAGCAACCAGAGCCCACAGCATGTGCAACGGTTCAATTTGTTGCTGGCCTGAGCGTGCGCCCAACTCCTGAGCGGCTTGCAGCGCTTCCTGAGCCTTCACTGTTAATTTGTCAAATCTAAGCATTGCTAAACCTCGCTGATTTAAGGCGCCAGGCGTTCTCGATTTTACGCCTTCGTCGCGAACCGAACATTACTTCACACAAAAAAGGTCGAGCCAGTCCAGCGGCTCGACCTTTTCGCTCATATTTACCTCCCGCAGCAGTCGCTGCCGGTAAGTTACTTCGCAGCCTGCGAACCATTTGAAACATTTACCTTCACTTGCTTCGGTTTAGACTCCACTCGCTTGGGTAGCTGAACGGTCAGCACGCCGTTCTCGTAATCGGCGTGAATCTTCTCTGTGTCCAACGTGCTGGGCAAGCTGAAGCTGCGGCTGAACGAGCCATAGGAACGCTCCACGCGCAGGTACTCGTTTTCCTTGTGTTTTCGAACTTTCGCTCGCCACGCAAGGCCAGCATGTTGTTCTCGACGCGAACCTCCAGGTCCTTTTCATTCACGTCGGGCAAGTCGGCCTTCAGAACCAGCTCATTCTCCGTCTCGTAGATATCAACGGCAGGCGCCCACGTGGTCAAGGCAGCCTCGGTGCCGCTGTTGCCGAAAGTTGAGTCGAAAAGTCGATTCACCTGGCCCGCAGGGTGTGGTACCTGTCAAAACGCATTATTGAACTCATCGCTTATCAGCCTTGAGAGAGTCGCTCATGCTAAGCGTAGACACAGCATATAATCTTAGCATGTCATTGTCAAGTCGTAATTGAAGAGTAACCATGCATTGAATACCTTGCATGGCGCTGATAATAGTCAGCTTAGGACACGGAGAATGAAACACTTCAAATAAAGCGTTTCGGGGACGGCAAGGAGAATGGGGTGATCCTTTGCCTGGGTGCGGCGGTCCACTATTGAGATCGTGCGATGGGCGTCGGTGGCGGCGTCGGCGAGGAGTTCTAGGAAGAGGGGTTCAGAAAGGTGGTGCGAGCAAGAGCAGGTTACGAGATAGCCGCCCGGGCGGAGAAGTTTCAGGGCGCGGAGATTGATCTCTTTGTATCCCCGGACCGCAGCGGCGAGGGAATCCTTATTCTTGGCGAAAGCGGGAGGGTCGAGGATGATGGTGTCGAAGCGGCGGGAGACATCGTCGAATTGTTTCAGGAGGTCGAAGGAGTTGGCTTCGTGAAATGAGATGTTGGAGAGGGAGTTGATGGAGGCGTTGCGGCGGGCGGCGGCGAGCGCGGGGGCGGACATATCGACGGCGTCGACGTGGCGGGCGTGGCGGGCGGAGGCGAGAGCGAATCCTCCCTGGTAGGAGAAGCAGTCGAGTACTTCCCCGGTAGCATAAGAAGCCGCGGCCTGATAGTTCTCCCGCTGGTCGAGGAAGGTGCCCGTTTTCTGACCGTGTCGTAAATCGCAAATGGTGCGAATGCCGTCCTGCTCTATTTCGATTTCCTCGGGCACGTCACCGTAGAGCACTGAAACGGATTGGGGCAGGCCTTCGAGAAGACGAACCTTCGGGTCGTTGCGTTCAAGTATCCCGCGAGGGGAAAAGAGTTCGACGAGGATCTCAACGAGCACGTTCTTGAGGCGGTCGGTTGCCTGGTTGAGGTTCTGCATGACCAGATAGTCGGCATAGCGGTCGACTATAAGGGCTGGAATACGGTCGCCTTCGCCAAAAACGACCCGATATGCGTTTGAATTGGAGACGACCTGTTGGCGGAACTTGGCAGCTTGGCGGATGCGCTCGAGTAAGAATGCGCGATCGACTGACACATCTTCGTCGGTGACGAGCCGGATGGAAATTTGAGAGCGATCGCTATAAAACGCACAGCCGAGAAAGCGGCCTTGCTCATTGAGTACGCGAACCACCGCACCTGCGGTCGCGTCCGCAGACTTGACGTCGCTGCGATAAACCCAAGGATGACCCGCCCGCAGGCGTTCGACGCCCTTGGGGGTGATGGTCACGCGATCGTCAGCCACCTATTCGGAATCCTCATCAAAGTGAAGTAAATTCATCGCGATACGATAGCACGTCGAACGGAAGCACTGACCTTACGTGAAGACCACTGACCTGCACTACGACCTTCCACCAGAAAGCATTGCGCAGAGACCCCTCCCGGAGCGGGATGCCTCGCGGATGATGCTGCTTAACCGTCAGACAGGTGAGTGGGATGACCGTCAATTTCGCGAGCTGCCACAACTCCTGCGCGGGGATGAGCTCATCGTCGTAAATAACGCCAGAGTGATTCCGGCGCGACTTCTGGGGCGCCGGCTGGGGATACATTCCGAGAAGCCCGGCCATTCCGAGCCAACCTCGCGAGAATTTCTGCAGGCGGAGATTGAAGTTCTTTTGGCGCGGGAACTTGAGCCGGAGGTGTGGGAGGCATTGGTGCGGCCGGGGCGGAAGGTGCGGGTGGGGGAAAGGATTGTGTTTGGGGAGGGGGAGCTGGAGGCGGAGGTGGAAGCGCGTGGGGAGTTTGGACTGCGGAAGTTGCGCTTCCGATCGTTGGTGGGTGTGCGAAAAGCGATCCAAAAGCTCGGTCACGTACCGTTGCCGCCGTACATCCGGCGCAATGATGAAACGAGCGACCGCGAGCGCTATCAAACAGTGTTTGCACGACAGGGCGCCGCAGTTGCCGCTCCGACCGCATCGTTGCACTTCAGCGAGGCAATTTTGGAGAAGCTCAAAGAGCGAAACATTGAAATGGCGGAAGTAACGCTGGAGGTGGGACTCGGAACTTTCGAGCCGGTCCGCACCGAAAAAATCGAAGATCACCCGATCCACAGCGAGCGATACGCAATTCCCGCGAAGACAGCCCATGCCATCCATCGCGCTAAACAGAAGAAGCGGCCTATTCTCGCGGTGGGCACGACGGTCGTTCGAACACTCGAAGATGCGGCACGCAAGGCGCTGGCGAATCGGACGACCCAGAGTGAAAAGGAAGGGCAGATCCTAGAGATTGCACCAGGGCCTGCCGAAGCTGACATCTTCATCCTGCCCGGCGCTAAGTTTCACATTGTCGACCAGCTTCTTACGAACTTTCACCTGCCAGAGTCGACCCTGCTGGGCTTGGTGGCTGCTTTCGCTGGTAAAGAGCGAGTCCTGCGCGCTTATAAACACGCAGTCGAGGCAGGCTATCGCTTTTATAGTTATGGCGATTGCATGTTAATTCGCTGAGTTGACACGACCCACAGAATTCCAGATGTGTACGGATGCAATTCCGACCCGCGCCGGTCTATAATCCGCCAGCTTTCATCGGGTGTCCCCGAACTTGAGAGTTTTGGTCCTCAGCGACGTACACGCCAACCTCACGGCACTGGAGGCAGCGCTCGCGGCTGCGCAGGGCAAGTGGGACCGTGTGGTGTGCCTGGGCGACGTGGTTGGCTATGGACCCGATCCCAACCAAGTGATCGATCGCATCAGGTCGCTCAATGCGCTGATTATTCGGGGAAATCATGACAAGGCCGGCAGCGGAATCGAGGATGCCAGCGACTTCAATCCTGTGGCTCGCAAGGCGGCAATGTGGACCCGGGAGCAGTTACGGCCCGAGAATCTTGATTACCTCCTGAAACTTCCAACCGGCCCGGTAGAACTTGAAGGGATGTCTTTCGTTCACGGGGCACTTCGTGACGAGGACGAGTATGTGTTCACCCAGGCGCAGGCGCTCGATGGGTTGCTGGACGCAACTTCGCCGGTGACTTTCTTCGGCCACACCCATTTGCAGGGCGGGTTCGCTATGACCGACAACCAGGTGCAAGCCATACCCGTGAGGGTCGCTCCAGGCGCCGCTTTCGCGGAAATCAACCTGCAGCGCGACGGCACTTATCTTCTAAATCCCGGATCGGTCGGGCAACCGCGGGATGGAGACGCGCGCGCGGGCTTCGCCATTGCGGGCACGGCAGCGAAGAAGGTGCAGTTCTGGCGCGTGCCCTACGACATTTCTGCGGTGCAGCAGCGCATGACCAGCGCAGGCCTCCCCGAAGCTTTGGTGTTGCGGCTCACTTTTGGCCGCTAAGCAAATCCAATCTGCAGGAAACCAATGGCCGTACCCGTCGAGACCGAAGAGCGCAGCAGTTTCCCGATTGCTCTCATAATCGGGATTGTAGTTGTGGCGCTCATTGTGGCCGCTATTACTCTGACCGCGCGCCTCACCAGCAGTAAAACTCCACAGGGAGAACAGCATCTTCCCTTTGGCACTGCGGAACAGGCCGCGGCGGCGCGGATTCATTTTTTGGAACCGCAAATGGGCCGGGCATCAAACTTTTTGAATCAGGACACAACGTACATTGGCGGCGTAATGGAAAACAGTGGTGTGGATAGAGTGCAGGACGTGGAAGTGACCATGGAATTCCACGATCCATTCAACCAGGTGGTCCTGCGAGAAACGCGGCGCCTTTTTGGACCCAATACGCGGGCTACTTACGGCGGCGAGCGGCGCGATTTTCAGGTGTCTCTTGAGTACGTTCCCGCGGAGTGGAATCAGCAGTACCCAACGATGCGCGTAACAGGCCTTCTTCTGGCGAAATAAGCGACGGAAGCGAACGCGAGCGACTGATTTGCCTAACTCGATTCCCGACCCGGCGAAAAACAGTCAGGCTGCTGGAACCCAGCCCGCAAAAGACTTCGCGTCACGGCAGTTAACTCCCGCACATCTCAGTGAAATTGAAGCTGCATTGAACCAAATCGCAAGCCAGAAATTTGCAGAGGCTCGTGAAGACGGGCAATGGCTGGCGGAGTTCTCACGGGGCTCGTATTGCCTGCGCGGCGACGCTCAGTGTTTGGTTCTCCATCTCCGTTACGGAGAGCGCAGTGTGGTGCGGCGCATCGTGAGGCTTGCCGAGCAAACGAACGATCGAGCAGTGCTGGAAGTAACGCGCTTCGGCCAAACCAAGCCTGGACGGCTTGAGTTCGTAAAGCTTGATGCCCGGAAGCCGCGTAATCGAATTGCTGCCGAGTCGTTTCGCAGCAGGTTGGCACGGTTGCTGGCTGAAAACTTTCCCGACGCAGAGATTGATTCGTTAACCTCGACGCCCGACTCCGCGCGCTATTTTTCCGGTTTGTACATACGCGGCCTGATGGTCGAGAACGGTGTTCGGTGGACGTTGTTGGCAGCGCCTCCGGAATCGAACGTGGCCACGTTGAATGGCGCTCTCACTTATGGGCTCGCCTGTCTCCATTGGAATCGTGAACACTCGCCACAGTTGCAAATCGAGGGGTTGCGGATTTTTGTCCCTCAGGAAGTCGCAAGCGAATTGCAACATCAAGCGCGATGGCTTAACGCGCGGTCTCACACAGAGGTTTTCACTCTCGGGGAAAATTCCGATCAGATCGAGCGATGTGACCCGGCAGATACTGGCAATTTGCAGAGTGAACTGATTCCGCGATGGGAAATCGAAAAAATACTGGGCCGCGGACAAGCGGCGATTCAGCAGATTCGCGAGATCTCTCCACAATCAGCGGGCTATGTAGTGGCAGGGTTGGAACTCGAAACGGACGATGTTCCACTGCGGTTCCGAGGGCTTGAGTTTGCGCGATGGACGAATGGCATGTTGCAGCTCGATCCAAAACGATCTGCGGTCAAGGGTGAAGGCGACTCGGACGAAGAAGACCAGGTCTTGGGAGATACTGCGGGGACGATAGTCCCGGCTGATCGCGAGCAAGCGCTCAAAAATTCGCTGGACGAATTGAGCTTGCGGCGCAATCCGCTGGCAAGCAATACACGAGATCCCTTGTACCGCTTGGCTCCGGAGCGGTGGCTCGAAACGCTGATTCTGTCGGACCCTTTGCGGCTGGATGCCACTCTGGATCCGAGGTTTTTGTATTCGCAGGTCCCAGCGTTCGCGCATTCGCACCAAGGCATCATGGATTTGGTTGGCGTTACGCGTAAAGGCCGGGTGGTGATTATCGAACTGAAAGTTAGCGAAGAAATTCAGTTACCGGCGCAGGGTTTGCGGTATTGGATGCGCGTAAAGCAGCATCTCGACAACGGCGACTTCGCGCGTTGCGGCTATTTCCCCGGGATCGAGCTAAGCAAAGAGCCACCCGCGTTATGGCTGGTTGCTCCCAGCTTGCATTTCCATCCCGCCACAGACCTAATCCTCAAGCATTTTTCGCCGACGATCGAAGTAACCCGAATTGGAATTAACGAAAATTGGCGGAGGGGAATACGCGTAACCTTCCGCAAGTAGAAAACCGGAAAGTCGGGCTGAATTTGATTCAGGAAAAAGACGGTCTAGAAAAGAGAAGGGGAAGCAGCCTTGGGTTGCCCTGTGCCGCTTCCCGGGGTGTGTCCTAGAAGTGTGTTATTGAGATAGATGCCTGCCGTTAGAAAAGGTTTCCTCGGAATCTCCGCAAATTAAATTTTCTTTGGAAGTCTTACAGCAAACACCTTAGAGGGCCTTGATTAGGGCTGGCGCAAAACTTCGGCAAGTTTTAGTAGAACAAATACTTGCGCCACTTTTCATCCTGGTGCCCGATGAGGCGCATTAACTGCCGCGAAGTGTGCAGCGTGAAGGGTCGGGGGCGCCGCGCTAGCTGCAGGCCAGCTTCTTCCGGCGTTCGATCGCCTTTTCGATTATTGCACTGGTAGCAGCAAGCCACGAGGTTCTCCCAAGACGAATGACCGCCGCGGGAGCGCGGCATCACGTGATCCAGCGTCAGTTCGGAAGCCGGCAAAGCACGGCCACAGAACTGACAGGTATTGCGATCGCGCAGCAATATATTCTTGCGCGAGAGCGCGCGGCTCTGCTGCGGAATGTGGCGGTAAGACAGCAGCCGAATTACCGAGGGCACCGAGACGGCCCGCGAAGTGGAATGCACTTCGCTGGCCTGGGTTTCCTCGGCCTGCGCTACACCCTTCAACATCAACACGAGGGCGCGCCGGACGGCGGTTACGTTGATTGGCTCAAAGGTAGCGTTCAGGACCAGCACGGGGGCCTGCATTACGGAAAGGCGGCCATTGGACTTGCGCAAGCCTGGCTGAGGCTCGCCTGAGCTCCCCGCGATGCCCAACCGCGGGCGTGGCCTCAGCCCATTCTTCAAGCGGGGCTCAGGGTCGGGAATCACCTCTGGCGTGGGTACGAGGCGAGTTCTGGGCAGGCGCATGGTCTAAGCCTACACCTAGACTGATTACGCTAGGATTAACTAGTTGCTCGGCTTTTAGATGCGGTGGGATGGCCCAACGATGGGCTCGCGGCTTCGGAAATTATGCGCGCGACCGTTAACCCACATACGCTCAACGCACCAGCCTGCAGTAAAGCCTTCGAGCAGGCGTCCAAGGTCGCGCCAGTCGTAAATACATCATCTACCAGCAGAACACGGAGGTTGTCAACTTGCGCGCGGGGGTGCGTTGCGAAGGCGCCACGAACGGAGGTCCAGCGTTCGCGGCGGGAGAGGAGGAGTTTGGAGGGGCGAGGGCGTGTGCGAGTGAGGAGAGCGTGTTCGAGACGGAGGTGAAGGAGGCGGGCGAGAGGACGTGCGATGAGTTCGGCTTGGTTGTAGCCGCGTTCGCGGAGGCGAGCGGCAGTGAGGGGGACGGGGACGACGACGTCGAAGGAGAGATCGGAGAGGGAGGAGTGAGCGAGGGAGGCGAGGCGGGAGGCGAAGAAGGAGGCGAGGCGGGTGAGGTGGTCGTATTTGAGGAGGAGAATGGCGGAGCGGAGGGGGTGGTTGTAGAGGGCGAGGGAGCGTGTGCGAGTGAAGGAGTAGGTGTGGGCGCGGCAGAGGCGGCAGAGGAGGAGGGGGGCGGGTGGTGGGGGGATATGGGGGGAGGGGGGGATTTGAGACGGGACGAGATGTGATGGGAGGGGGCGGCCGCAGCAGGAGCACAGAGGCGCGGGGAGAGGTTCGATCTCGGAGATGCAGGCGTCGCAGATGGGGATGAGGGAGGCGTTATCGAGGAGGACGCCGCAGACGCGGCAGGGGGCGGGCATGAAGATACACGCACACGATACGGCGACGTCGGCGGCGATTTTCTTCGCCGCGCAATAGGTAGTTTGAAGGGACACGAATGCGGCTTCGCGCAAAGCGCGAGGCCGCAGATGCTAGCGAAAAGGGCGGGCGCGGCGCATCCGCGAGAATACGGAGTCCTGCACAAAAATGGGCTCCGTGGATTTACGTAAGGACTTACGCGAAACGACGAGACGGACCACTTACTAGGCGAGCTAGCGGCTAGAGAGTTCCCTGCTCCTGCTTTTCCTGGCAGTTGATGCAGTAGCGGGTCCACGGTACGGCTTCGAGGCGCTTTTGGGAAAGTTCCTCGTGGCATTGCTGGCATTCGCCGTAGGTTCCGTCCTTGATGCGTTCGAGGGCGGCATCGACGAGAGCTAGCAGGCCGCGGTCATTGTGAGTTTGGCCGAAGAGAAATTCCTTGGTGTAGGAATTGGCGGCTTTGTCAGCGAGATCGACTGTGGGATCTTCGTCGGCTTCGCGTCCCTCCTGCTCGGTGCGGGAGATCGCTTTGACAAGCTCCTCGCGGCGAGTTTGAAGTTTCTTTTTGTAGTAATCGAGACGCTTCTTATCCATAGTAAATTTCAGTCAGCTCCCTAAGAACAATCAAATCAAACGATTTTACGAATGATGTGCGGTGTGTGTCAAACCGGCCCATAAATAAAGGGCTTTTCAGTTAACCCCCGTGCAAGACAAATTGGATGCAGATCGCGTGGTTCGGTTGCAGTAGTTAGGGCTTGCGCTTTTTGCTGCTGCGATTTTCTCTACGGTTCTCAGCCGCTATGGTTCGCTCGATGTTTTCGATCGGGCCGACAGGAAGTGAACGACTCAGGCGTGTGGCGCCACCGAGAATTAGAGACAAGGCTTCGCGGTAGCGGAGATCAAAGTGCTCCAATGAGATGCGCGCAGTCTTGTGCAGGGTTGGAAATTTTTGAGGATCGAGCTTTTTCATTCGTTTGGAGATGTTGTAGCGGGGCGACCGCTCTTTGGGCCGAGGGAAGACGGCCTGCTCTTCCATGACGAAGCCGAGAGCGAAGTTGTAAATCGTGCTGAGAAGAAGAACGACTTGGCGAGGATTGAAACCGCTGCTGGTTAGCCTCCGTGCGATTCGTTCCAGGCTGGTTAGATATTCAGGATTGGAGGGTCGAGATTCGGCGACTATTCTGGCGGCATCGCGATAGGCCAATAAGTTTTGTCGAAGACGGACGGCAAAGGTAACGATCCATATTTTCCAATCGGGTTGGTTCGTGGATGGGACAAGTCGGCGGGCGTCGGCGGCCAAGATTGTGTTGGCCATGGCCTCGATCAGTTCCCTTTTATTTTTGAAGTGCCAGTAGATGCTGGAGGGCTGAACGTTGAGCTCGCGGGCGAGGAGGCGGAGGGTTAGATCGTCGATACCGGCCCGATTTACGAGATTTAGGGCGGCGCGGGTGATGGTTTCACTGTTTACCTTCATGCCAACAGGATAGCGCAAAAAGCGTGAAAAATTGAACGATGTTCGATTTTATGTCAGGGCGGTAGTTACTATCGGAGGCCGAAAACGGGCTTGCGACGAAACGCTCCATGCGCGGTGAGAATATGACGGGCAGAGCGAATACCGCGCCCTTCCCAACCCCGGGGAAGAGTGCGGCACCCGCCTAGCGATTTCGTTTCGGTGCACAGTGTCACGGCTCCTCTGGGCATACCAAGTCGGATGCGTCAAACCACATGCCATCAGAATAGGTTGGATGAAAAT
Source organism: uncultured Acidobacteriota bacterium (assembly GCA_963757885.1). Taxonomy (GTDB): domain Bacteria; phylum Acidobacteriota; class Terriglobia; order Acidiferrales; family UBA7541; genus Palsa-147. Next base: position 384,006 of record CAVWSS010000006.1, read on the forward strand.
ACCTACCGTTGCGTCGGCTGGTGACGGTGACACGGTCTCCCACGTGGTATTGCGAAACGTCGATCGGTTCGTTCGAATAGCTTGTGGGATACGGTCTGTTGATCTGCAAATAATAATTGCTCTTCACAATGACCATCACAGGACACGGTGCCTGCGGCTCCGATTTGGTCATCGGCTTCGATGTCGCGACCTGCGGCTCCGGTGAAACAGCGGATACTCTGTGTGACTTCGCTTTTAAACAAGGACCTCCAAACCTACTGCTTTCCTGATCCGATACCGCTCGATGCAAAGTAAATGTGCCTTCCTGGTCCAATGCTGGTGGCCGCTGAACGATGTAGGTTCCCGTAAGCGCGTCTCCCTCATAGCGGCTATTAAAGATGAGTTCTCCAACGCTCTTGCTGCTGACCATGAACGACACACTCGAGCCCTGCACGGTACCCGAGAGCGGACCACTTCCATAGAGTGGTTCATTCACAACCATGCATCCAGTTAAAACACCCTCGCTGTCTTTGACGGCTATTCCGAAATCGGCAGCCAGATTTGCTGTCTGATTTCTGACGACCCCCACGAATTGTCCTGTCAATGGCTGCACGACGGGTTTTTTGGGGGCCGCGCTGGATGGCAGCACGATGGGTCCAAGCGCTTCAGGTTGCCTGACGGGAGGCGTAGGACTTTGAGCTACAGCAGCTTGAGTTTGGGGTGAGTTCGTTTTTGCTCCTGGCTTACCATTTGATGCGGCGACTATCACGATTACAATCCATGCAACTCCTACAAGCCCTGACAAAAGAAGAGCACGTCGATCCCGTCTTCTGGTGCACGCTGGACAACCGCCCTTTACTAACCTGCTGCCGCAAGCAGTGCAAAAATTCGCGGGGGCAGGTTTGGAAGGCTGCGGGGCTGCTTGTGAGGAGGGTTGTGTGTGGTGTGGCGAAGAGTGAGTGTGGCGCAATTGCTGCAGGAAATCGTCGTACTCCTTGCGCTTCTGGTTGTCCGAAAGGATTTCATATGCTTCCGTAAGTTCTCGAAAATCCTGTTCCAGCGTTGCTTTTAATCGTTCGGCTGCATATGAGCCAAGGTTAACCGTCTGCGCTTGGACCGTGTCGGGGTGCGCTAATTTCGCCTTCTCTCGGAAGGCAGTCTTTATTGCACTTCTGGTTGCCCGCTCCGAAACTGCCAGCACATCATAGTAGGTTCGAGCCATGGATTATCGTTTCGGCTTTATCACAATATCTCGGTCCGCTTCGGGCGGCTTGCGATCAGGTAAAAGTCTGCTGGCATCGCTGATTGCTGATTTGAATTGTCCCACCGCAACTGTTAGCCCGAGGTCTGGTCGTGACGCCAGTTGCTTCAAGAATGACCGGTCGGCATCGTCGGTTCCGATGGCGAGTATCTCAATACCTCCTCGCTTTAGGGATGCCGCGATGGACAGAGTTTCAGTCGGTTTTCCGCATTTACCATCGGTTACGACAACGACCACGTCCCCCGCTTTGAGGCTTAGTTTTTGTGCTGCAACCAGGCCCGCACCGATAAAGGTCAGGCCGCTCACCGGATAACAGCCGCACGCTTTGCGGATACGTTCCAAGTCAGTCGTAGGTTTGCAGATGAGTTGCGCGTTAGTGGAAAAGCCGATTGCACCGACCGAATAGTTCTTTTTCAGAGCTCCGCAGGCAAACTCGAATGCTCCATCTGTAGCGAGTCTTTTTTTCGAGCTATCCATGCTATCGGAACCGTCGATTAGAAGAAGCACCTGTCGACGTTCGCTCCGCTGCTTCAGGAATTGTTCTTTGTCCTTCAAGCGAATGATGTCCGACATCGGTTTTCTCCTCGTGGCCGATTTTTATTTGGAGTATCTAAGTGTGGCGGTTATACAAAGGGCCGGGTATTGGCTTTAACTCACCGTTTGCGGAAACTGTGTAACCAAAGAAAGTCTGCCTCTTCTCTTGGAAGGCGTCTCGATATTTCACAACGCCGTAGATGTGACCGCCTCGATCGTCGATCTTGCCGTTGACACCTAAGGTCAAATTGAATGTCAGCAGTTGTTGTGAGGGGGCTATGGGGATCAAATCCGTTTTAGTGGCGAACACATTTTTCTCAACATCGGGATTCTCGGCCGGAGTGCCACGGAACATCTGAATCCGCTGTTCGTAAAGCCAACCTGATGTTCTGCCGAAATTTTGAGAGTGAAGTTCAAACGTACCACTCGTATCTATCCCATTTTCCGAGAATAGTTTGCGTTCGCGGGTGAACTGTAGCTGGACTCCGATCCAAGCCCGGTCACTGTTAATAAGGGCGTCCCCTTGTTTTTGGACCGCGGTTGTTTGCTGTTCGATTGCAGTGGTTTGCTTCTTGATCGTGTTAAGCGTCCGAACGGCGGCGACAGTGCCGACGATGCCGACAGCCACTAGTGCCCAGGTGGCATTCGTTTCATTCCACCAGGGATGACTAAAGAGATGCGCCAGAAGAGAAAGTCCGCTGCTCATGCGCGGGATTGTATCATGAGATAATTCAGCCTAAAGGTAACCAGTCGCGATAGATTATTGAGGAGACATTTTTTATTCGCGCCTGGAGGCGCGGGCGGCCGGTGAGGCGCCCGCTGCGAGGAGAGGGGCGAAGAATTTTGGTGCAGTGTGTGTTCCCGGGGCTGCCGCGCTGGGCTAAGTTGTTCCGTCTCTACGGGGCTGGGATGCGCTTGGCTCAAGGCTGACGTTTCTAGCGAAACTTTTCAGGTATGTCGACCCATGCAAAATCGAGAAGGCTCCGAGGGCCATATCCGTACTCGGAGCCCAGAAAGAATTGCACCTGAAAATACCACGAGTGTCCGACGTGATTGATCGGAACGCTAAATAAGAGGTCGTGCTCGGGGTCAATAGTCTCGGTGTTCACAATCTCTTGCGGCGAGTAGCCTTTAGGTGGGCGCTCTTGTGGCGTCTCAGGAAATGGTTTCTCGCCTGGGCGAATGCCACGGCCTAGCGGTGGCGCATTTAGATCGAGGGGAATAACCTCATCGTAGACGCCGACGCCAGGATCTCCCGTTCCCGGATCAAATACCTGTACGATAATTGGAACTCTGCAGTTGTTTTCCATCCGGAGCCAGAGCCCTGTATCAGGCTCATGTCGATTGAGGGGCTTACGCTTTCCAATATGATCAAATTTCAAATAGACGTACGGTTTGTCCGGGTTGATCACGAACTTTTGCATAACGTCCTGGGCGCCTAGAGAGATCGCGCTTACCAGAAGGGCTACGGGAAGGCCTAGCTGTCTGATCATCAACGTGCTCCTGAACCAGTTCGGTCCGCTGACTCCGAAAGGATATGCCGAAAAGCTCTCCAACCCCTAAAAAGTGACAAAGTAAGAAAAAGTAAAGCCGCGAGGAAAGGGCGGGGAATTTTTGTGGGATGTGTTCCCAGGGCTGCCGCGCTGGGCTAAGTTGTTCCGTCCCTACGGGACTGGGATGTGGTGGGAGTTGGTGGTGGGGAAAAGTGTCAGGGATGTGGCCAGTCTGGAGTGTACGCGGAACTCTAAAGCAAAGACAAAAGCAACGGCACGCGAAGCTAGGGTTAAAAAACGTTTCCTCACCCACGCGGTCCATTTTTATGAGCGCCTGACGGCGCGCGGCCGATGGGGCACCCGCAGACACACCTAATTCAACAGCAAAGGCAAAGCGATAGCGTGAGTGCCCGGCGGAGTCGTCAGAAAGCAGATTCCTCACGCTCCGCGCCCATCTATATGCGGTGAACCTTGTGGTTCACCGGCGCGTTCTTCGGACGCGGCGCGGGTCGCGTTCGGAATGACACTACGTTTTTTTTAACCGGTGATTGCTGGCTGGCCGCAAAGACCGCAGAAACTTCTAGGGCAAGAGCGAAAGAAATACAGATCCCTCACGCGCTCTCGCGTGCCGACACGGCACGCAAGAAGCGGATTCGGGATGACAGGGGAAAGCGGGGCGGTTGGAAAGTGCCAGGTTCACTAGCCGCAGTTCGGAGGTGAACACACGGTGAGTGAGAAATTGTTGGAGTCGATCGGGCGGGTTTTTGAGGCGACGGGGCCGGCGGGATTGCAGGTTGCGACGAGGATCGCGCCGCTTTCAGCGATTGAAGAAATGTGGAATGCGCCGGGGAAACCACGGGTGGTGATCAAGATTGAGTAGATGGGAACTTCAAAGGCAACGGCAGGAACGAGATTAAGCAAGGTCGAGAAGTTTCGTCACCACACGCGAGAACGTCTAAGGCAACACCAACAGCAAGACCCACCCGCAAAGGCGGCAGGTGGGGCACCCGCAGAGACTTCAAAGGCAACGGCAAAGACGAAAGCGCGCTCGCGGAGTGGCTCTGCTGCGCTGAGCGTGGGAGGATAGGCGCGCGATGACGACGAGTTCATCCACATCGCTCGCAAATCATGGGTTGAGGCGGCAGTTGGGGCTGCGGGATTTGGTGCTGTCGCAGGTGCTGTGCGTGGTGGGAGCGAGCTGGGTTGGAGTGGCGGCGGGATTGGGGCGCGGGCAGGCAGTGACTTGGGCGGCGGCGATGCTGCTTTTTTACTTGCCGGTGGGCGCGGTGGTGATCGGGCTTAACCGCATCATGCCGCTGGAAGGCGGCCTGTATGTGTGGGCGCACGCGGGCTTCGGGCGAATGATGGGCTTTCTTACGGCGTGGAATTTGTGGGTGTACGGAATTGCGATCGTGGCAGCGATTCTCTACGCGATTCCTACGGAACTCGCTTACATGATTGGGCCCAGGGCGAGTTGGCTGCCGGAGAGCCATGGGCTTCGCTGACGATTGTGGGGTCGATCGTTATTGCGATTACTTTGGCGGCGGTGCGCGGGCTGGAATGGGGCAAGTGGATTCACAACATCGGCGGGACGGCGATGATGACGGTGTTCATTGGGCTGATTTTTTTGCCGGTGTGGGCGATGTGGCGTCATGCGGGCGGTGATCTGGGCGGGCAAGCGGGTGGGCAACAGATAAATTACGCGGCGCAGTTTGCGTTGGCGCTGCCACCGCTGAATTTATTTTCGCTGGCGCTATTTGGGCAGATGCTGGTGGGCGCGCTGAGCGGGCTTGAATACATTGCGATTTTTGCGGGAGAGAGCCGGCAGCCGGCGCGAAATATCGCGAGGTCAGTGTGGATCGCGTCGCCAATTATTTGCGCGATGTTTATTTTGGGGACGGGGTCGGTGGGCGCGTTTGCGAGGCGCGGGCACATCGATTTGATTGCGCCGATTCCGCAGACGCTGCGAATTGCGCTGGGCAATTCGGGAATTGGAAACCTGGTGGTGATTGGCGCGATTTTGCTGCTGGAAATGAGGCTGCTGGGCGCGGCGAATTATCTTTTTACGGGCGTGACGCGCTTGCCGATGGCGGCGGGCTGGGACGATTTGCTGCCGGAGTGGTTCACGCGTTTGCACCCGCAATGGAAGACGCCGGTGAATTCGATTCTGATTACGTCCGCGCTGGTGATCGTGTTGCTGGTGCTGGGCACGATTGGGGTGCGCGCGCAGGAGGCGTTTCAGGTGCTGTCGAACGCGAGCATGACGCATTACGAGCTGATGTATATGGTGATGTTTGCCATTCCGGTGATTGGGGCGCGGGCGCTGCGCAAGTCGCTGCCGGCGTGGCTGAAGTGCGTGTCGGTGGTGGGATTTTGCGCGTCGTTTTTTAGTTTGCTGATTTCGGTGTATCCGTTTGTGGATGTGGTGAATCCGTTGGGATATGGCGCGAAGATTGGCGGGACGGTGGTGGTTAGTAATGCGATTGCGGTGGGATTTTATTGGGTGAGGGGGCGGAAAAGCGAAAGCCAAGGCGAGCTTAATGCGCGGCGGGTGGGGAGTTGAGTTGGGCGAGGAGTTGGGGGTCGATCCACTTCTTGGAGTGCTGGGCGAGGGCGACGAGGTCGCGGGCTTTGTCGTATTGGTGAGTTTGGGTGAGGTAGATGGCGAGGAGCGGATTGTAAGGCTCGCACTCGCAGGGATCGGACGCGGTGCGCATTTGAATGGCATGGTTCAAGTCGGAAATGGCTAGATCAGATTTGTCCTTGGGGTAGCGGGAGCCGCGATTGCAGTAGGCGTCGGAAACGCGGAAGTTGAACTTCGGGTCGAGTGCGGTTTCCTTTTCGAAGTCGGCGAGGGCGGCGGTCCAGTCGCCCATGGAGCCTTCGGTGAGCCCGAGCATGTCGAGAGCCATGCGATTTTTTGGGTCCATCTGGACGACGCGGGTGAAGTCGGCCTTGGCCGGAGCGAGCGAGGGGGACGTGGGTTGGTAGATCATGTCGAGACTGGCGCGGGAATAGTAGGCGTTGCCGCGGCGGTAGTAGAGGTCGGCGCTGTCAGGTGAGAGCGCGAGGGCCTGGTTGTAATCCTGAACGGCGGAATTGAAGAGTTGGTTGTATTGGTCGTCGGAGATGAGTTTCATGAGGCGCGAGTAGCGAGCCTTTTCGGAGTAGGCGTCGGCGCGGTCGGCGAAGGCGGCGGAGCGCTGGGTGTTATTTGTGGAGGCGGCGATGGATTGGGTGGCACGGTGAATGTCACGGTCGTAGCCACGCGCGGACCAGCTCTCGAAGATGCGCGCGATGCGAGTGCAGCCGGTGAGGAAGATTAGGGTGGTGAAGAGAAGGATGGTGCTTGAGCGCGTGAAGGTGGAAGTGGAGTTGGGCATGAGCGGCAGTATGGGGGATGGTGTGCGGAAGTGAGAAGAGGGTGTGGGGGGAGTTTGTTCAGTTAGGTATGACGGGATGGGGAGAAGAGATAAGGTTCCGGAGAATTCCTCAGAAAGCAGATTCCTCACGCTCGCCAAAGGGCGGCGGTCGCGTTCGGAATGACACCACGCTTTTTTTTGATAAGTGTTGCTGATCGCGGGGGAGAACCCGCAGACACTTCTAATGCCAAAGCAACTTCACGGTTGCCGAGATAGATCGGAGGGGGAGGCGGGGAGGGAGGGGCGGGCGCGGTAGAGCCAGAGGAAGACGAGGAAGTCGAGAATCATGGTGAGGAAGCAGAACACGCTGCCCTCGGGGCCAACGGTGCCGCCGGTGAGCCAGCGCGGACCGTGCAGAGCAGAGTGGGAAAGCGCGCCGGCGGTGGTGGTGCCGCTATTGGGGACGGAATAAAGAAAGGTCTCGCCCCAGTCGAAGGAGCAGTGGAGTCCGACGGCGAACCAGAGATTGCCAGTGCGGCGAAGAGTTAGGCAGAAAAACATGCCGATGACGAAAACGCTGAGCGCGCCGACGGCGCCTTCGCCTGGATTGCCGAGGTGGATCGCGCCGAACAGCGCGGACAAGATAATCGCGCTGGGCCAGAAGCCAATGCCGGTGCTTAGAGTGAATTGCGTGTAGCCGCGGAAGGTGAATTCTTCGAAGAAACCGACGAGAAGGAAGCCGATCAGAAAGAGAACGCCGTTCTTAATAATGTCGGGATTGTTTTGCGCGATGGCGCCGAAGGAATAGCCGCCTGCGACGGCGATTAGACCGACTAGAAGTGAAACTTGGACGAGTCCCCAGAGCATTCCCTGCCAGAAGTAGCCCTTGAAGGCTTGATTTTTGGGCAGGCCGTAGACGCCCGGCTTGCGGCCTTCGATGGCGCTCATGATGAGCGCGGCGACGAAAACTCCCCACACAACGGAGCCTTCGCTGACAATTAGAGAAATCGGGCCGAGGACACCGGCCTGTCCTGAGACTAAGTGGTTCAGAAAAGGGATTTTTTTGACGATGAGAACGGAAATAGCGATGAAGGCGATGGAGAGGGAGAGCCAAATGCAAATGCGCCAGCCGGCGCGGAGGCCGTTGGGGCCGATGAAGATGCGATCAGGATCGTGGCGGCCGGTGGGACCGGGAGGGAGTGGCGGGTCGGGATAAGGCTCGAGGGAGGCGGGGTCGGGATTTGTTGGGTTGGTTCGATTGGGATCAGCCGGAGAGTTCATTGTTCAGCCAGTAGGCGACCTTTCGTAGCGGCGTGGGTGGCGCGTCGGATTAGACCAGGAATGATAGGTGAGGGAGAGCGTGAAACATAGGGGGAAGTTGAGTTTGGGGGTATGCGTAGAAAAGCCGATGAATTTTAAGTTTCCTCACCCACCCGCCAAACCGGCGGATGGGGCACCCGGGGACACTTCAAAAGCAAAGGCGAAAAGCCGGGATGGGAGAGAGAGGCTGTATGCTAAAAACCGATGCTGGTTTTTGTGATCGCGACGGACTGGAAGCTGCGGGCGGGGGTGCGAGCGGAGTTGCGAGAGATGGGGATCGAGGCGCAGGGGATGGATTCGGTCGATGATGCGGGGAGGGCGATTGCTCGAAATGAAATGCCCGGCGCGATCGTGCTGGAGGCGACGTCGGAATTGATTGGTAATGCGGCGGTGCAGGATCTGGTGAGGAGAGTGCCGACGATTGTGATTGGGTCGAGAACGGAGAGGGTGGAGATTCCGCGAGGTGCGGAGGTGATGTATAGGCCGGTGAGTGTGGGGGATATTGTTGAGAGGGTGAGGAAAATATTGAAAGGTTCGGTCAGGTGAGGAAACTAAAGCAAGGGCAACCGCACTCAAGGTCCGACGATCACGCATCCCACGCGCAGAGGCGGCGTGTGGGGCACCCGCAGAATAGTCGGTCACGCGCGCCCACGCGAAGAACGCGTGTGAATGACGAGGATGATTTGAGGTGGGGCACCCAGAAAAAGCGCTGACACTTTTAAGGCCGGGTGGATTCCTCAGAAAGCAGATTCCTCACGCCCCGCAAAAGACGCGGATCGCGTTCGGAATGACACCGCGTTTTTTGATGAGTGTTTCGGGTGTGTGGCCGGGGTTAGTGGGTGGCGGGTTTTTCGGGGTAGAGGCGTTCGAAGTCGGGGTCGCCGTGAAGCATGTTGAGGTCAGTGTCGTTACGGGCCCAGCGAGAGTCTCGGAAGCCTAATTCCCAAGCCTGTTTCAGCGCATTCATGGCCTCGGTCTTCCCGTTGAGGTGACAGTAAACGCAGGCGGCATTGTAGAGGATGGAGGCTTCGTTGGCGCGCAAGGTGAGGGCGAGGTTCAGCTCGCGCATGGCTTCATCCGCGCGGCCAAAATCGGCGTAGTCGCTGGCAAGAAGGACACGAGCCCGAGCGTCCTCGGGAACTTGCTTGAGATGATTTTCGAGGGCGGCCATTCTACGGGCGGCCATGGCTTTCCGGCCGACTTCATCACCCAGTTTCCCGAGCGAATTGATGATGGGCACGTAAACGTTGTAATCCTCGCCGCTCGATTCGATGGCTGATTCTGAGACCTCCACCGTTTCTCGATCACGGCCCGCGGCAAACAGCGACCTGCACAGCAGATAGTGGGCACCTTCGCAATCGCGTTTGCGTTCGATGGCTTTTTTGGCCATGCGAATCGCTTCTTCATGGAGTTCGGCGGCGTAGAGAACCCAGGCCTGGCTGACCTGGACTTCGGGAAGATCCCAGCGCAGGGCTACCGCTTTGCCAGACGCTTCTCTAGCGCGATCAACCCAGATCTGTTCGCGATTGAAGTTGCAATAAAACATAGCGCAGGCATTGGCAGAGGCCGCATAGGCCAAGGCGAAGCTTGGATCGATGGTGACGGCGTTCTCGAACATTTGCAGGGCGAACTCGAGGTCCTGGCGAGTTTGGCGGCGAGCATATCGCTTGCCGCGAAGATAGAGGTCGTAAGCTTGGAGGTTTTCGGTGGGCTTAACGGCCAGGGCTTCGAGCTCCTGCGGAGAGAGAGTGACGCGGAGGGCTTCGGCAATTTTGCGGGCGATCTCGTCCTGAACTTCGAAGACATCTTTCATTTCGCGGTCGAAGCGCTCGGACCAGAGCGGAAAATCGGTTTTAGTATCGACGAGTTGGGCGTTGATGCGCAGGCGGGCCCCAGCGCGGCGCAGAGTGCCGGTAAGGACATAGGCGGCGCCGAGCTGTTCGCGAATCTGAGCGGGGGTCACCGACTTATCGCGAAAGGCCAAGATGGTGGGGCGCGAGTACGTATTGATTCCACGAATTTTGGCGAGCTCGGTGATGACGTCTTCGGTGATGCCGTCGCGGAGGTACTCGTCCTCTTTGGAGCCGCTTTGATTTTCGAAATAGAGCACGGCGACGGATTTGGTGGATGAGGCGGCGGCCGGGGCTGCGGTGGCGGAGGGAGCTTTCGAGCTGTCGGATTTTTCGGTGACGTGACGGCGGCCTGAATCGAGGTCGCGTTTGATGCGTTTGAGGTCGGCGCGAAGCTCGGCGGCGGTTTGGCAGCGCAGGTCGGGATCCTTCTCGAGAGCCTTGGCAAGGACGGTGTCGAGGGCAGCAGGGAGACGGAAGTTGAGTTCTTTGGCCGGAGCAGGAGTGTCGTGCAAGATGCCGTCGAAAATGACCGCGGTCGTTGAGCCCTGGAATGGGGCTGAGCCAGTGGCCATTTCGTAGATGACGACGCCGAGGGAAAAAAGATCGGAGCGCGGGTCGAGCTCCTGGCCGCGTGCCTGTTCGGGGGACATGTAAGCGACGGTGCCGATGGAGGTGCCGGGGCTGGTGAGTTGAGCTTCGTCGAAGGCGCGGGTGTGCGCGGAAGTAGCGCCGACGGGTTCGGCAGCGAGGTGGGCGGAGGTCAGCTTGGCCAGGCCGAAGTCGAGAATTTTGGCTTGGGCGTGTTCGACGAGAAAAATGTTGGCGGGCTTGATGTCGCGGTGGACGATGCCTTTCAGGTGGGCCGCGTCGAGGCCATTGGAGATTTCGATGGCGATATCGAGGAGCTTGGAAATTTCGATGGGCTTGCCCTCGATGCGGTGCTTGAGAGTTTGGCCTTCGAGAAGTTCCATGGCGATGAAGGGGCGGCCTTCGAATTCGCCGATGTCGTAAATGGTGCAGATGTTGGGGTGATTGAGGGAGGAAGCGGAGCGGGCTTCGCGGTGGAAGCGCTCGATGGCTTGGGGATCATTGGAAATGTCGTCGGGGAGGAATTTCAGGGCGACGCTGCGGCCGAGGCGGGTGTCCTTGGCTTTGTAGACCACGCCCATCCCGCCGCCGCCGAGTTTTTCCTGGACGGTGTAATGCGAGATGGAACGGCCGACGGGAGAGGGAGTGTCAGGCATGGGGAGGTAGATTCTACTAGGGCGAGGCGGGAGTGGCAAACGGAGTGGCACGCGGCGGAGTCATGGTTGGGCTGAGTTGCCAGGCAACGCTAGCCGGCTGGCTGCTCGGGGTATAGACGTTCAAACTCCGGGTCGCCATGAAGAATCATGAGGTCAGGATCGCGGCGGGCCCAGACGGCGTCCTTTGAACCGGCGGTCCACGCTTTGCTAAGGGCGTCGAGGGCTTCGGGCTTTTTATTCAGGGTGCAGTAGACGCATGCGGCATTGTAGAGAATGGAGGCTTCGTCTGCGCGCAGGGTGACGGCGAGATGAAGTTCGCGCAAGGCGTCTTTCTCCCGCCCTGATCTGCCATAGTTGGCACCGAGCAGAATGCGGGCCCTCGCATCCTCGGGCACTTGCTTCAAGTGGTTCTCCAGGGCGGATGCAAATCTCTGGGTCATATTGGCTTGCGCTGTTTCTTTTCCCATGGCGCCGAGAGAATTGATGATGGGCACATAAACGTTGTAGTCCTCACCACTTCCTTCAATGGCGGATTCTGAAACGTCCACAACTTCTTGCGAGCGTCCGGCGGCGAATAAGGCGCGGCACAGCAAATAGTAAGAGCCGTCGCAATCACGTTTGCGTTCGATGGCCTTTTTGACCATGCGCACAGCTTCGTCATAAAGCCCAGCGGCATAGAGGACCCAAGCCTGGCTGACGTAGGTCTCGGGCAGGTCCCAGCGCAGAGCGACTGCCTTGCCCGAAGCTTCGCGCGCGCGATCAACCCACACCTGATCACGAGTGAAAAAAGAGTAGTACATGGCGCAGGCATTGGCACAGGCGGCGTAGGCCAGAGCGAAGCTGGGGTCCATGGTGACGGCGTTTTCAAACATTTGCAGAGCGAACTCGACATCCTGGCGGGTGAGGCGGCGGGCATACCGTTTACCGCGCAGGTAGAGGTCATAGGCCTGGGGGTTCTCGGTTGGTTTGTCAGCCAGAGCCTCCAGTTCCTGCGGCGAAAGCGTGACGCGGAGAGCCTCGGCGATCTTGCGAGCCATCTCGTCCTGGACTTCGAAAACGTCCTTCATTTCGCGGTCGAAGCGGTCCGACCAGAGAGGAAAATCGGTATGGGTATCCACCAGCTGAGCGCTAATGCGCAGGCGGGCACCAGCGCGGCGCAAAGTGCCGGTAAGAACGAAGGCTGCGCCAAGCTGCTGGCCAATTTGCGCGGGCGTCACGGGCTTATCCCGAAAAGCCAGGACAGTGGGACGGGAAAAAGTGTTCAGTCCTCGAATCTTAGAGAGTTCGGTAATGATGTCCTCAGTGATGCCGTCGCGCAGATATTCATCTTCTTTCGCACCACTTTGGTTCTCGAAGTAGAGCACGGCAACGGACTTTTTGGAGTGCGCAGCGGTGCCGGTCGAAGAGACATTCGGGGGCTCGGCTTTTTCAGCCGCTGGCCGGCGGGTGGAATCGAGGTCACGCTTGATCCGCTTGAGGTCAGCGCGAAGTTCGGCGGCGGTCTGATAACGCAGATCGACATCTTTTTCGAGCGCCTTGGAGGAGATATTTTCCAAAGCAACCGGCAATCGCGAATTCAACTTAGTGGCCGGCACTACTTCAGCGTTCAGAATTCCGTTAAAAATCACAGCGGAGGTTGCGCCGGAAAACGGAACCGAGCCAGTAGCCATTTCATAGATCACCACACCGAGTGAGAACAGATCGGAACGCGCATCGAGTTCCTGGCCACGAGCCTGTTCCGGAGACATGTAGGCAATCGTGCCGATGGAGCTGCCTGGACTGGTGAGATTTTCGTCATGCAGCATGTTCGTATTCGTGCGCATAGACGTGGCACCCACGGATTCAGAGCTGTGCGCAGCAACGGAGACCAATTTCGCCAAGCCGAAATCCAAAATCTTGGTTTGCCCATGATCAACCAAGAAGATATTGGCGGGCTTGATGTCGCGGTGAACGATGCCTTTGGAGTGGGCCGCGTCGAGGCCATTGGCAATTTCGATGGCGATGTCGAGGAGCTTGGAAATTTCGATGGGCCTGCCCTCGATGCGGTGCTTAAGAGTCTGCCCTTCGAGAAGTTCCATGGCGATGAAGGGGCGCCCTTCAAATTCACCAATATCGTGAATCGTGCAGATGTTGGGGTGGTTGAGGGCGGAAGCGGAGCGGGCTTCGCGATGGAAGCGCTCGATGGCCTGGGGATCGTTGGAAATGTCGTCGGGGAGGAATTTGAGGGCGACGTTGCGGCCGAGGCGGGTGTCCTTGGCTTTGTAGACGACGCCCATCCCGCCGCCGCCGAGTTTTTCCTGGACGGTGTAATGCGAGATGGAACGGCCGACGGGAGAGGGGGTGTCCGGCATGGGGAGGTAGATTCTACTAGGGCGGGAAGAGGGAGGCAAACGGGAGGGGGAGCGTTAGTAGGAGCAGCCGATCAGACAATTTCTAGAAAGTTGCCCGTGTGGTTAAAGGTAACAACGAATCTGGAGAAGAAGCCGTTCTGGCCGAGAAGGCCAAGTCCGACGTCTCTAAGGTGTCGCAAAAGCCCGCGTAAAGGTCGAATTCGAAAGCGATCTGAGGAGGCGTATCAAAAGTGTGGACCGCTGCGTGAACGTTATCGAAATATGCGTTCTGGGGCTGATTCGAAGTACCTGAGAAGACATAAACATTCGGATTGGGAATCGGCACTCCAAGGGGCCCTGCCTATCGAAGCCGGAAAAATACACTCATCTGCCCCCGAATCTACGATCGCAAGTGCATTCACTGTTTTATTCCCAAGCTGGAGGGTCAGCTGCAAGAGCGGGCGCGAAATGCTCGTTCGTTTCGGAAAGGCGGCAATAGGGGAGGCTTGGAGCTTAACAAAGGGAAATCGCATCCTATAAAATCAGGGCGCTGACCGGCGGAACTTTCAAGACCAGTGGATCGGGCTCGCCCGCGGCCCGAGCAATTTCGAGGGCTTCGTCTAAAGTGTTCCCGGTTCCTACGATTCTGGCTCGGTCCTTTGACAGAGCTATCCACTTCCAATGGGGGCGTTCTTCAAGACTTCGCTGAGGTCGATGGTGTCTGAGGTCGCCATTTGAGCCTTCCCTAATTGTCACATTATAGCGCGATTGGGTAACGCGCCGCCTTCCGTAAGATTACGGTGATTTGTAAAGCTATGGTCCGAGAGGCTTGCCAGCTTCGAAGAGGGTTGTTACAACTTGCAATCGTATTGAATTATCCCCCCCGGCTCCTTCGGGAACCGGGAGCGAGGCCGACCTTAACCGGTTGGCCTCAGTGCTTTAGCTCCCCCCTCGCTTGATGCGCTGGAAGGCCCCCTGTTACAATTTGCGATTCGCACAACGGAGAGCGTTTGCGTAGTGTGGTTATGGTGAAGTAGCACGGCCAAAGGAGCCTTTTATGCCAGCGTTTGCCGGAGTCGATTATCTCGACTTCGATTCCCTGCTCACTGACGAAGAGAAACTGGCGCGAGGAACGGCGCGGCAGTTTGTGGACGAGCAGATCCTGCCGATCATTGAAGAGTGCAATCGCGAGGGAAAATTTCCGAAGCAATTAATTCCGCAAATGGCGGAGCTGGGATTTTTTGGGGCGAGTTTGCAGGGCTACGGCTGCGCGGGAATGTCGAACGTGGAGTATGGGCTGGTCACGCAGGAGCTGGAGCGGGGCGATTCGGGGCTACGGAGTTTTATTTCGGTGCAATCGGCGTTGGTGATGTATCCGATTCACGCGTTTGGATCGGACGCGCAGAAGGACAAGTGGCTGCCGCTGCTGCAGCAAGGAAAAGCGATCGGCTGCTTCGGACTGACCGAGCCGCAATTTGGGTCGAACCCGGGCGGGATGTTGACGCGCGCGGTGCGCAAGGGCAACGGATACCTGCTGAACGGCGAGAAGATGTGGATCACGAGCGGATCGATTGCGGATGTGGCGGTGGTGTGGGCGAAGTGCGAGGACGACAAGATTCGCGGATTTTTGGTGGAAAAAGGGACGCCGGGGTTCAAGGCGTGGGATGTGCATGGGAAGTGGTCGCTGCGCGCGTCGGTGACCAGCGGGCTGGCGATGAACGACTGCGAAATTCCGGCGGAGAATTTGCTGCCGCATGTGGAAGGCTTGCGCGGGCCGCTGTCGTGCTTGAATCAGGCGCGGTATGGGATTGGATGGGGCGCGATTGGCGCGGCGATGGCGTGTTATGACTCGGCGCTGCGTTATGCGAAGGAGCGGAAGCAGTTCGATAACAAGCCGATTGCGGCGCATCAACTGGTACAGGAAAAGTTGGTGTGGATGATCACCGAAATTACCAAGGCGCAGTTTCTGGCGCTGCAGGTGGGCAAGCTGAAGGACAAAGGCAAGGCGCATCCGTCGCACATTTCGATGCTAAAGATGAATAACGTTTGGATGGCGCTGGAGACGGCGCGGAAGGCGCGGTCGGTGCTGGGCGCGAATGGAATTGTGGACGATTATCCGATCATGCGGCACATGAACAATTTGGAGTCGGTGATTACGTATGAAGGCACGGACGACATTCACAAGCTGATTATTGGAGAGCGGATCACGGGGATTCCGGCGTTTTCGTAGGAAGAGTGTGGGTTATCGTGTGGGTGTTCGAATTTTCAGGTCGCGCGCGGTCGTATTTTCGATTTGCCTCATTGCAGCATTGATTTTTGCGGTCGTAGTTCCCTCCTTTGCGCCGGCAGGCAGCGGGCTTGCGGCACGTAGCGCTGCTCGAAACAGCAAGCAGAGCGCGAAAGCGCAGAAGCAGAAAAATCCAAAACCAACCGAAGAAGAGGCGGCTGCGGAGCCGAAGGAAGTTGGGCCGCAGAAGGCGAAAATTCGCACGGTGACGGCGTTTTTGAAGCTGAATCGCGCGACGTACGCGCAGCAGATCGACGAGACGTTGGATTTTCTGCAGAAGTCAAAGGCGGAGTTGGAGCAGGGCGGGTACGAAGTTCAGACGATTCGAATCGCGACGCAGCCGTTTGGGGATTACACGAGCGACTTGAGTGAAGAGGAAGGCTATAAGTTTTTGCGACAGCTCGACCGGCTGGCGGCGGAGAAGGGATTTTCGATTTCGGTGGGGCCGGCGATGTTGCACGTGGGCGACGATCCGAAGCGCGCGGAATTATTGGCGAATGCGCTCGCGCCGGCGGAAACCATGAATGGGAGCGTCCTGATCGCGGGCGAGGATGGAATCCATTGGGACGCGATTGAGTCGGCGGCGAGCGTGATTCAATTTTTGGCGGTGCATTCGCCACGCAGCTCGGCGAATTTTCGATTTGCGGCGGGCGCGTTGACGCCGGCGGCGACGCCGTTCTTTCCCACCGCATATGAAAACGGCAACGATCATGGATTTGCGCTCGGGCTGCAGTCGGCGAATGTGGTGCTGGAGGCGTTGAGCGCGACGAAGGACGTGGCGGGAGCGGAAAAAGCGATTGTGGAAAAGCTGGGGCCGCAGGCGCAGGAGATTGAAGGAATTTGCAGAGACGTGGCGAGAAAAACGGGCTGGCATTATCAGGGGATCGACGTTTCGCCGGTGCCGATGAAGCGGGATTCGATTGGCGCGGCGATTGAGGCATTTACAGGGTCGTGGTTTGGGTCGAGCGGGACGCTGACGACGGCGGCGTTGATCACGCGCGCGCTGCAGGTGATTCCGGTGACGCGCGTGGGATATTCGGGATTGATGATGCCAGTAATGGAAGATCAGACGATCGCGAAACGTTGGGGCGAGGGGTCGATTTCAATTGATGGGCTGCTGGCTTATTCGTCGGTGTGCGGGACGGGGCTGGATGTGGTGCCGTTGCCGGGGCGGGTGACGCATTTGCAATTGGTGAGGATTTTGAGCGATGTGGCGAGTTTGTCGGTGAAGTGGCACAAGCCGCTTTCGGCGCGGTTGATGCTGGTCGCGGGAAAAGATGCGGGAGACCGGACGGATTTTGACGATCCGAGAATTGTGAACGCGATGATAAGGCCGCTGCCGTGACAGTTTAGCCGGGAACTCTGCCACCTCCGCCGAGCGGTTTCAGCCCACATCCCGGGTCCCAGTCGTCGGCCACTGCGGACGCCAAAGCCGAAACCGACTCAGTCCGAGTGGCGACCAACAGTTTGTCGGCCTACGCGAGCAAGCAGATCGGGAGACCTCATTCGTCGGCAGCAGTCCTCAAAGTCCTGGCGTGGTCCCTTCCAACGAAGATCCTCAACTTTCTCAAATACCGGCACATCCAATCGCAGGGTTGCGAGAGTGCGAAACAACAAGGCCTCGCTCCACGAATTGTGCAACGATTCGGACAGTAATCGGGCTCTCCGGATTGACGGGTGCCATTCTCGCCAATCCTTTGGAATGGTTTCAAGGTGGGGATACTGAGATAGGGTAAGAGCCGCGGCCTTTGCGCCCCATCCCGGCACACCTGGAAAGCCATCGGCGGTATCTCCGACGACAGCCAGGAAGTCCGGAATGGATGGGGGTTTTATTCCAAATTTCGCGACGACTCCGGCCTCGTCGCGCACGATTTCACGCCTGCGGTCCAATTGAACGACTCGTCTACCCACTACACACTGACTGAGGTCTTTATCGGGCGTACAAATGAGCACCTGCTTTACCCGGTGATCTTTGGCTGCTTTGTCGGCCGCAGAGGCGAGCGCATCGTCCGCCTCATAATCGACCATTGGCCACACCACTACTCCCATTGCTTCCAAGGTTTCCTCAAGAATGGGGAATTGCGAGAGCAACTCGGGCGGCACGCCTTCACTCGTCTTGTATCCGGGATACAAATCATTTCGAAATGACTCGACGACGTGATCGGTTGCAACTCCAATGTGAGTTGCACCTCTCTCGATCATGGACAAAACGGAGCTCACGACACCTCGTACCGCGCCGATCTCCTGCCCGTTCGAATCTGTTGTGGAGGGCACTGCGAAAAAATGGCGGAACAGTTCGTATGTTCCGTCGATCAAGTGCACATCCATATGGTCTCCGATCGATAAACTTGCCGCAGTTGTTGCAGGGCTAGCGAAGGCGAATAAGAGACTTCTGGTCCGTGCGTCCGATGCGGAGTTCAGCCTTGTCCGAGGACTGAGAGGAAGTTTGGCTGGCCATTGGACGCATGAACCCCGCCGTCGACCGGGAGGTTCACTCCGTTGATAAAAACGGCGTCTTCACTGGCCAGGAATGCGATCACGCCCGCGACTTCATCGGGCGTGGCGGCCCTGCCAATCGGGAGGCGTTCACGAAAAGCTGTCATGAGGGCTTCGCTTTTCTCAAGTTCGATTGTGGCGTCGGTGGAAGTGAGACTGGGTGCTACGGCGTTGATCCGCACGCCGCGGGAGCCGTACTCGAGTGCCAGCGAGCGAGTGAAGTTGGTAACTGCGCCCTTCGCCGCATTGTAGGCAGCAAGCCCCCAATCTCCGCCCAGACCGGATGTGTTCACGCCGCCCATTCAGGACGACGGATGCGCCTTCGCGCAAGAATCGGCGCGCTGTGCCGGCGCCGATACCAGTGCCGGCCCCCGTGACGATGCCAACTTTGCCTTCGAATCGATTCACAATTTCCTCCGCAAAGTTTTCTTGGATGCTGTCGAAGCCGGACTTGCAGCCGGGAATAAAGTCCTGGCGCGTCATGTTCCCAGGGCGTCGTAGTAGCGGCCGTTGAGTTCGGTGCCGATGACGGCGAAGGCGGATTTCGACGTTTCCAGCGGATCGGACTTCCAGGAAAAGCCGATGGACGGCACGGAGACCTCCGCTTCCAATTGGCAAGTTGCGCGCGTGCCGATGAACCGGAAATGCTTTGCGGGGTCATCGAACTTCACGGGCTCACCGGTTGATTTCCAAACCATTTTGAAATTCATTTGCGCGGGCGTGGCGATCGAGTCCAAAGCCGGCCAGCGCGGCTGATCAACAACCGGGACATTTTTCATTTGTAGAGTGATGGTGTTGCCGTCGGGAGCAATGGTGAGGCCGCCTTCGGGCACGGGAACGACCCAGTAGAGGCCGGATGGCGCGATGGGCGGGTGAAAATCGTGAATCTGATTGGCAGGGACCGCCGGCCCCTGAAAAAGCGTGAGTCATATATGGGTGAAGACGCCGTGCTGGGCGGTGCGAGCGGCCCAGTATTCTCCTTGCATCACGCCGTAGTCGGTGGTGGGGCTGCCGAAGGCGATGCGATTTCCATGATTGTCTGTGCCGAGGCCGGTGAACGTGCTGCAGCGCGCGACGCGGCCATTGAAATGGTAGATGTGCGAGGGTTCGAGGTTCAGGCCGGCGGGCTGATTGTGACTGCCGTTTTTGTCGAGCCAGGGAATTGGGTAAGGGTCAGGACCGCCGTTGGCGGTGGTGAGCTGTTGGAGATGCGTGGACCGGGATTGTGAGGGGGAGAAGCGCGAGGCTGCTGTATTTTAAGGCGTCTCTGCGAGTGAGGCCGGGGGGAGTGAGGAGATTTTTCATGAGGAAGTCTCCTTCAAAGAAGATGCCGGCGAATTGGGACTACCCGCCGGGTTTGTCCGCCACTATCTAAGACCCGCAGACACTTCCGAAGCAACAGCAAAGGCAGGACCCACCCTGCCCATGCTCACTAAACCAAAGCTAGAAATCAGTCGACAAGCTGAGCTCTTTCCATCTTCTTGCTTCTTCCAATCGTGCAAGGTCGTTCTTTTCCGCGCCGTTGTACGCATCACTGCCGAGTAAAAGCCGCAAGGCGGGATTTTGCTCCTGAGTCAGTCGAACGATCGCTTGGGCAGCCTTCGTCGGATCACCCGGTTGTTTTCCGTTATAGTCGCGTTGAAATCTGGCAGTTGCGCCAACTGTGGTGTCGTATTCCGGATGCCCTTCGCTTAGCTTTGTGGAGCTTCCCGCAAAATCCGTGCGGAAGCCGCCCGGTTCAACGATGGTGACCTTGATGCCTAGCGGCGCTGTTTCACGCGACAATACTTCGGAGAAACCCTCAACGCCCCATTTCGCAGCCGAATAGGGTCCGCGCCCCGGAGGCCCAATCCTTCCCCCCATTGAGGAAAACTGAACAAAATGGCCGCGCTTCCTTTCGCGGAAATATGGAAGAACCGCCTTGGTCACAATGATGGTCCCGAAGAGATTCGTTTCGATTTGCGCGCGGAAGTCCGACATGGGCGTGTCCTCGACGGACGAGAGATTGCCGTATCCCGCGTTGTTGATAACAACGTCCAGCGAGCCAAACGTATGGATGGCTGTCTTTACGGCAGCAGCCGCCGCGGACTCGTCGGTCACATCGAGGTCAAATAGTTTCACCTGGCTGCCGTATTGCGCCGACAGATCGCCGAGTGATTCGGAGTTTCGAGCCGTCGCCAGGACTTTATTCCCGGCTGCAAGTCCAGCTTCGACAATCGCCCGACCCAAACCGCGAGAACCACCCGTAACTAACCACACTTGCGGCATTCTTCCTCCTATGTCTAATGGCATCGCTCGGTAGCGTAGAAGTTTCCTCTACCACGCGCGCCCAATGATATGAGGTGAACCTTGCCGTTCACCTGCGCGTCCTGTCGGACGCGCCCAAACGCGTGTGGGGCACCCCCGCGGAAAATTCTAAGGCAACACCGGCGATTAGGGGGCTTTGGCGGAGCGTTCTTGGCCGGGGAAGACGCGGACTTGGCGGCGTTTGGTGAGGAAGGAAATTCCCCATTGCAAGATGACGAAAAAGCGATTGGCGAAGCCGATCAAGAAATAGATGTGCACGATGGCCCAAAGAATCCAAGCTGGAAAGCCGGTGAAGCGCATAAAGCGGAGGTCGGCGAGGGCGTAGGTGCGGCCGACGATGGCGAGGTCACCCTTGTCCCAATAGGTAAAGGGCGCAGGCGGCTTTTTTTCGGTGACGCGGGAACGAATTACTTTGGCGACGTACTGTCCCTCTTGAATGGCGGGCGGGGCGACGCCAGGCAGAGTCATCGGCTCTTTGTATTTGAAGCCGATGGGATTGCGGGCTGGGGAGACGACGTGAGCCGTGTCGCCAATGACGAAAATTTCGGGATGGCCGGGGACGGAAAGATCGGGGCCGACGATAACTTTTCCGGATTTGTCCATGGCGGCGCCGAGCCAGCGTCCGGCGGGCGAAGCGAGCACTCCTGCTCCCCACAAAACGGTAGCGGCGGGAACGCGCTCGCCATTGGCGACGATTCCGGCGGCGTCGACGGCAGTGACGCGCGTGTTGGTGAAGATTTTCACTCCAAGGCTTTGGAGGTGGCGCTGCGCGGGCGAGGAAAGCGCCTCAGGGAAGGTAGGCAGAATGCGCGGTGCGGCTTCGTAGAGCAAAATTTGCGCGGACTTGGGATCGATGTGACGGAAATCGTGAGCCAAAGCGATGCGCGACATTTCGGCGAGAGTGCTGGCCATCTCAACGCCCACAGTGCCCGCGCCTACCAGAACGAAAGTTAACAAGCGCCGGACTTCGGCTTGGTCGGCGTGATCGAGAGCGGCTATTTCTTCGGCGCGCTCAAAGGCGGTGAGAACTTTTCCGCGAATGAGATCGGCATCGTCGAGAGATTCGAGGCCGGGCGCGACGCGGCGCCATTCATCGTGGCCGAAGTAGTTGTATTGGATACCGGTGGCCAGGATGAGGAAATCGTAGGGCAATTGATGCTGGGTGAGGTGGACTAGGCGGTTGGCGACGTCGATGCCGGTGACTTCGTCCTGGAGGACTTCGACGTTGCGCTGGCGGCTGAGGATGGAACGCAGTGGGCCGGCGATCTGGTCAGCAGAGAGCAGGCCGGTGGCGACTTGATACAGCATGGGGCGAAAGAGGTGGTAGTTGCGCTTGTCGATCAGGGTGAGGTTGACTGGAGCATGAGAAAGAGCGCGAGCCGCAAAGAGACCGCCGAATCCGCCTCCAACGATGATCACGCGAGGGCTAGATGCGAGCATTTGCGACCTCCCGGAAGAGCGATGCGCGACCGATGCGATGTGCGATACGCTCAGTGGATGTTCAGTAGATTGGATGTGCGACTGGGAGTTTTGATTGGTCAGTTTGTGGTGACCCTATGAAAATGAAGTGCCGGGTGGATTCCTCAGAAAGCAGATTTTCTCACGCTCGGCAAAGGGCGCCGGTCGCGTTCGGAATGACACCGCGTTTTTTTGATGTTATTGCTAACCGAGGGCGACTCACCCGCAAAGGCGGCGGTGGGGCAGCCAAAAGACCCGCGGACACTTCAAAACAATAGCAAAGGCAAGACCCGCGTCGGCGTGGAAAGGTGTAGGGTCACGCATAGAGGGTGGTTCCACTCAAATAGAGAGCGATTAAACGATGGCCATAAAAATCAAAGCTGTGGTGCAAACGTGGGGCCGGATTTTAAGCGGACGGGTGCCTTCACTTTCGCTGGAGATAACGCGGGAGTGCCCGCTGCGGTGCCCGGGTTGTTACGCGTATGAAGACGCCCACCTGGGGACGACGAACCTGCGGAGCTTGTCGGACTTCAAGGGCGACGAGCTCGTTGCACGCGTGCTGGAAGTGGTAAAGCGGCATAAGCCGCTGCATCTTTCGATTGTTGGCGGCGATCCGCTGGTGCGTTATCGCGAGTTGGAGATTCTGTTGCCGCAATTGGTGAAGCAGAGCCACGTGCAGGTGGTGACCAGCGCCTTTCGCGCCATTCCGTTATCGTGGGCCAGCCTTCCCAACCTGGCGATTGTCGTCTCGATTGACGGCTTGCAGCCGGAACATGACGAACGGCGGAAGCCTGCAACTTACGAGCGCATTCTGCGCAATATCGAAGGGCATCACGTGACGGTGCATTGCACGATTACCAGCGCGATGGTGAAACGGCGTGATTATATTTCGGAGTTTGTGGAGCTGTGGGCGCGGAACCCGGCGGTGGCGAAAATCTGGATGAGCATTTTCACTCCGCAGCGCGGCGCGAATAACGTTGAATGCCTGACACCGGCGGAACGAAGAGACGTGGTGGAAACGCTGCGGGAGATTCGGCAGCGACAGCCTAAGCTCGATATGCCTCAGAGCGTGATTGAGGAGTTTTTGACGCCGCCCGCGTCTCCGGAACGGTGCATTTTTGCGCGGACCACGCACATTCTGTCGGCGGATCTAAAGACGCAGGTGAAACCTTGTCAGTTTGGTGGCGACCCGGATTGTTCGCAATGCGGGTGTATCGCTTCGATGGGGTTGGCTGCGGTCGGTAACCACAAAGTGGTTGGGTCGCTGACGGCTGGGGAGATTTTTTGGGCGTCCGCGGCAGTAGGAGAATACGCGCAGGCGGGTGGGGCCGCACTTCGTGGTTTTCTGCGGGGTTATGGAGGCGGAGGAAAAAAGCCGGCTAGCGGCGAGGGGGCGTTGAAGGTGCTGCCGTCGTGAAGATGGTGATTTGAGCGAATCGGCGAGGATCGCTACTGTAAGAAGCAAAAGCAAAAACGCGCGATGCAAGATCACCCACGCGCAACGGCGGCGTGTGGGGCACCCGCAGACACTTCTAAACCAAAAGCAACAGCGCGGCTCGGTAGCGTTGAAGTTTCCTCACCCACACGCTGAAACCGGTGTATGGGGCACCCGCGACACTTCAAAAACAAAGGCAAAGGCCGGAAGTAAGTGCGAGGTGGAGTCCTCAGAAAGCAGATTCCTCACGCTCCGCAAAAGGCGCGGGGTCGCGTTCGAAATGACACCGCGCCTTTTTTTTTAAGGATTGCTCGAGCCACGTGAAGAACCCACATCCGCCCATTCAACAGCGCGCCTGCGGCGCGCAAGCGATGTGGGGCACCCGAAACCACAAAAACTTCTAAGACAAAGGCATATGGTGAAAAGTAAGGTTAAGGTTCAGGTGTGGCGGATCCATTCGACGCAGTGATGCCAGAAGGGCAGGTTTGAAAATGGCAGTACCGTTAAAGTCCAAGCGGCGGTCAGGACTATCGCGACGATGGTGGTGCGATGAACCCGCTTGAGCGTCCAGAGATCGTAGGCGAGGACAAGAAGAGGCAAGCCAAAAATAGTGCCGAGAGTGATGGGAATACTAACGTTCCAACGAGCGATCGCGGGCCCCATGATGGCCATTGTGCCGAGGATCATTAATCGCTTGTGAGAAGCAGCGTCACGCCGTGCCAGCAATGCCCAGGTGGTGAGGAACACGAAGAGAATAATTGTTTCCAGGTCTCCGACAAAAAGAGCTTCAGGATGTTCATCAGGTGTGACGCGTCGAACGAAATCAAACAGGGTGAGAATGCCCAGGATAAGCATGGAAGGAATCAATATTAGGGAGAGGACGCCCAGCTTCCTGTGCCACTTCACTTTGTGCGCAGCTACGAGCGAGGTTTGAACGACCAGCAGAAGGATCCACGAGACAAAGACCGCGCCGTGAACGTGGACCAGAGCGTTGGGCAGCTTTGCAAACATCATTCCCGCCAGGAAGTAAGTTCTGCCGAAGCCTGTCAGCACAATTCCGAGAAGGAGCAGTGCCATTGCTGGGAAAAAGATGTCGTCGGAGCGCACTCGCGGCGCGCGGATTGCCATGGTGGCCATGAGTTACCTCGCAGGAAGAAAGCGGTGTGTGATCAGGATCGTGAACCTCAGGATGTGGTGAGTGACGATACTTGGCATGGCCGATTTGCATGGTTCGCTTGGTGCGTATTCTATTGTGTAACGCGCCGATTTTCATTCGAAGTCGGATCACTAGTCAACTAATCGTAATAGGCGGGGGATTTTTTGAGGGAGGGCCAGGCGGTGAGGTCGTGCTGAATCCAGAGAGTGGCGCCGGTTTGTTTTAGGAATTGCTCCATGGCGGCGCGTGACGCTGCGGTTTGGCCGGCGGCGGCTTCGTCGGGCGGTACTTTGTTGTAGGTGCGCTCGGCGGAGTAGTGATAGAGGTCGCCGCTGAGGAGAATGGGGCCGGTATTTTTGAGTTTCACGAAGAGGCACTGATGGCCCGGAGTGTGGCCGGGCGTGGATTTGATCACGACGGTGCTGTCGCCGAAGACGTCGTAGTCGCCGGTGAGCTTGATGGTCTTGGCGTCGCGAAGTTTGTCGAAGCGCTTGGTGTTGATGTCGGCGGGGGCGGTGGGGCCGAAGACGGAGTTCCACTCGGGAGTTTGGACGAGCCAGGTCGAGCCGGCGTAGTCGTTGGCGTTGCCGACGTGATCGAAATGCATGTGGGAGATGGCGAGGTATTTGATTTTATCGGGCGTGTAGCCGATGGCGGCCAATTGGGATTTTATGGTGGTGGTGACGACCTGGCCGTAGCCGTAGACGGTGGTCTCGCTGACGGGTCGGCCGATGAGATCGTCGCCGAGGCCGGTGTCCCAGAGGAGAGCGCCGTGGGGATGGACGATGAGAAAGACGGGGACGGCCATGTTGGTTTCGGAGACTTGGGATTTGGTGAGGCCGTAGTCGGCGACGTTATCGTTGAGGAGTTTGCCGCCGTCGAGGACGTAGAGGCGGAGGGGTGTGGGGGATTTTTCGTGAGCAAGACAAAAGAGAGTGGAAGCGGCGAGGACGATAAGAACGGCGATTGATCGAATGCGGCTGTGTGAGTTGGTCATTAGTGTGGAGTGGGATGATAGCGTAGGGGGAGGAAAGTAAAAACAGAGGACCACGTAGTAAGCGACCCAGCACCTTGGATGTAAATCCCCACGGGCAAAAACGGCCCATGGGGCACCCAAAACCACGGAAACTTCAAAAACAAAGGCAAAGGCGCGAAGTGAAGCGAGATGTGGAGTCCTCAGAAAGCAGATTCCTCACGCTCGGCAAAGGGCGCCGGTCGCGTTCGGAATGACAGCGAGGAATTTAGGGGAGGCGGCGGGAGGCATCGTCCCACAAGCGCTGGCAGATGGTGGAGGCGGGGGCATTGAGGGCGAGTTTGGCGGATTGGCCGGCCCACATTTGAATTTTTTCGGGGTCGGCGGCTTTGATGGCGGCTTCGCGCATGGGTTTGGTGAGGCCGCGCTGAACGGGATACGGCGCGGGACGGGGAGCGGTGGGCGCGTTGGCGGCGAGGACGTATTTGGTGGCGGCGGCGCGTCCGAGGCGGCCGCTGAAGGCGCGAGTGGTGACGGTTTCGTTGGCCTCGGTGCGGGCGAGGCGGTCGGCGTAGGCGGGGACGGTTTTTGCTTCGGGAGCGCGAAGAAAACCGGTGCCGACTTGAACGGCGCTGGCGCCCAGGATGAGCGCGGCGGCGATGGCGCGTCCGTCGGTGATGCCGCCGGTGGCGATGACCGGAATGTTGACCGCGTCGACGATTTGAGGGATGAGAGCGACGAGGCCGACCAGCTGGTGCTCGGCATTTTCAGCTTTGAATGAGCCGCGATGGCCGCCGGCTTCAAAGCCCTGGGCGATAATCGCGTCGGCACCGGCGTCGGCGGCAGCTTTGGCTTCAGCGACGGTGGTGGCGGTGGCGAACCAAAGAATCTGGTTGGCTTTTAGCTGCGCGACGAAGGCCGGGGGGTAGAGGCCCATGATGGAAGAGGCGACTTTGGGCGCGACTTCGAGAAGGGCCTGGCATTGGGATTCGAAATTTGGCGGAACGGCATCGGCGGCTTCGGGCGGAACGTCTGGTCCCCATTGAGCGAGGAAATCGCGCACTTCCCTTTCGCGGTCTTGGTCGCGGGTGGGAGCTGGATCGGGAATCCAGAGATTGATTTGAAATGGAGCGTCGGTGCCGGCGCGAGTTTCGGCGGCCCAGGATTTAATTTCGTCGGGCTTCATGAGCAGCGCGCCGCATGCGCCGAGGCCGCCGGCGTTGCCGACAGCGATGGAAAGCGAGGGCGGGCAGTTGCCGGACATGGGCGCGAGGAAGATGGGCAGATAAACGCCGAGGCGATGAGCAAAAGATTCGGCGCGGTTGCGAGGCGACTCTACTGTTTTCCCGGGCATGGTGAAACCTCCGGCCTATGAGAACGATCAGCGAAAGAGTATCGCGACTCACGGGGTCCGCGATGGGGAGCATGTGTCGCAAACCGTGCGTCATTCATCTTACATAACGTGAATCTGCTTGGCGCTGTGATAGTGCCGATATAAGCTGCGCCGCGGGGGCGATCTCATGCGACTAATTCTGCTGATCATCGTGGTGATTCTGCTTTTGGGCGCCTTGCCCACATGGCCTTACAGCACTGGTTGGGGGTATTACCCCAGCGGCGGCCTTGGCCTCATCTTGTTAATCTTGATTATCCTGGTTGTACTGAAAAAACTCTGACATCGCGAGAAGGCCGCTGGAAGGCATAGGCGGGAGTGTCCGCGCCCTTGGTGTTTGGGGCGTCGAGGGTAGAGGTGTCTTTGAATTCAACTAACAATTTAATGGACCCCCCTGGCCACGAAGAGGGTGGAATAGATGTGGGGGACGACGTATGTGTAGCGCGCGCCGTCGGGAGTGATGGCTATGTAGGTGACGGCCAAGGCAGCGGTCTTATCGGTGGGCGAGTATCGGGTGAAAAGTTTGTGCTCGCCGGTGGCGACATTGAAATCCGAAATCTCGACGTCGGTTCCATTCTGGCGGGCTACGAACAGGTGCGATGAATCATTGTGCCATTCGATGATGCGCTCATCCGCGAGAATCCCGGGCAGGTCGCGGGCGGGGCTTCCATCGGTTGGCTGAATCCAATAGTGCTTTTCCCCGTCGGTTGTTATGCAGTATTTGCCATCCGGCGAAACGTTAATGGGTACGTTCACGCGGTTGGGGACGAATTTTCCATCGGGGGAGATTTGCTGGACGGCACCGGTGTCGAGGCTCTGAATATAGGTAGCGGGTAAGTGGCCGGAAGCCGCGGCGACAATCAGAAGATGTTGTCCATCCGGCATCCAGGTGGAGGCGAGGTAGTGCATGCCCTGGAGATGAACCGTGCGGGCCTCGCCTACGCCGGTAGGAATAATGTGAAGTTGATCCAGATGGACGGGATCAAGCGCGGTGACCCACTTGGAATCGAAAGAAATGCCGGTCCCCGCGCCTTCGCCGATCATTACCGGTGAGGACTCATTACTGCGCTGGATGAAAAGGTAGTAGCTCATGTCGGGACCGATGACGTAGGCGTTGAAAAGGACCATTCCACCGTCGCGCGAGATGGCATTGGTGTACTGCCACTGGAAGGCGCTGATATCGCGCGTTGTTTTGCCGGTGTCAGCCAGTAGAGTTTGCCAGCGAAAATCCTCAGTGGTCAGGAGGACGGTGCCGTCCTTTGCAACGTCCTGCAGATGCAAGCGAACCGCGGAGGGGATAAGGGTTCGCATCCGACCGTGCAAATCGACTGCGCGCAGGACCATGGGTTCGCTGGTGGCCTGACCGGTGAACCAAACCTCTTTGCCGTTGGGCGACCAAGCCAATCCTTGCGCGCTGGTGAATTCGGGAGTTAACGCTCTGCGCTGGCCTTTGAGGTCGATCACGTCGACGAAACCACGATCGTCACCGAGAATGGCATGGTCGATGAAGGCGATCTGATTGCCGGAGGGGGAAACCCTGAGATCGCTAATGTAACCGGCGGTCTCGTAGAGCGTTGTGCCCACGGGATACTCCAGACGGCACCGGGCACCGACTTTGCGGCTGATGGCGAGCAAGGAACCGTCAGGGGACCAATCGGCGTCGATGACGCCATCGAGCACTTCACGGGGAGTGCCGCCGCCCAAGGGAAGGCGAGCGAGGAGGCCGGTTGGGGTCCACAACGGATCGAAGCCAGGATTGAGCGCCACGGCCAGTTCCCCGGTGGGAGAAACGCTCAGCACCTCACCATGAATTCCCAAGGAATGCTGCTCGGCACTGTCGGTGCGATTGGAGAAGAGCTCGGTCAGGCCCGCGTTATAGATCGCGCCATAGACGATGGTGCGACCGTCGGGCGCGAGGCGCGCGTTGCGGATGTACTGCGAAACTGAACTGATTTGAGTGAAGGTCGGCACGGCCGGTGAAGGGCGAAGGAGCCATGCGGCGAGCGCACCGATGAGGGCTGCGGCGATTATCGCGGCGGCGAACAAAGCAACTGATGGCGATTTTTTTTCCGTGGGCTGATCACTTTTGAGCGCGCGCAATCCTGAACCTGAAGAGCCGGTGCTGCTGAGGGAGTCGAGGGCAAAGGCGAGGTCGCTGGCGGACTGGAAGCGGGCCTCGGGCCTTTTCTCGAGGCAGCGCTGAATGATGCGCTGGAGGCCCAGGGGGACCTGCACGCCGCTATCGCTGAGGTCGGGCGGTTCGGCCTTGAGAACCGAGTGCATGACTTCGACGCCGGAGTCGCCTTTGAAGGCGCGTTTTCCAGCGGCCATTTCGTAGAGGATGGCACCGAAGCTGAAAATGTCGGAGCGATGATCGACCGGCTCGCCGCGCACTTGTTCGGGCGACATGTAGGCTGCGGTGCCCAGGACGGTGCCAGCGGCGGTGCGATGCGGGCTGGTCATGGTGGCATTTTCGTCAGCGCCGGTGGCGACTTGAGGAGAGGCCTGCTTGGCGAGGCCGAAGTCGAGGATTTTTACGTGTTCGTCGCGCAGGACGAAGATGTTTTCGGGCTTTAGGTCGCGGTGGATGATTCCCTTGTCGTGCGCAGCAGCTAAGCCCTTGGCGATTTGGAGTGCGTAGGCGATCAGCTTGCGCTGTGGAAGCGGACCGGCGGAGATGACTTCGCGCAGAGATTGGCCGTCGAGAAATTCGGAGATCAGGAAGTGCAGGGAGTCCTGGGCGCCGACGTCGTAGATGGCCATGAGGTTCGGATGGTTGAGGGCGCTGAGGACGCGAGCTTCCTGCTGGAAGCGTTCGAGGCGGTCGCGATCGGAAGAGAGCGACTCGGGGAGAATCTTGATGGCGACGGTGCGTTGAAGACGGGTATCGCGCGCGCGGTAGACTTCGCCCATTGCGCCTGCGCCAAGTGGGGATTGAATTTCGTAGGGGCCAAGTTTGGTGCCGGCGGGGAGGGTCATGCGCGAGGGGAATACTAGTGCAAGTTGGGAGGGGAGTCCAAGGAAGCGAGCGGCAAAAGCAACGGCACGTGGAGGTAGTGTTGAAGTTTCCTCACCCACCCGCCAAACCGGCGGATGGGGCACCCGGGGACACTTCGAAGGCAAAGGCAAAAGCGAAGGCAACGACAAGGGCAAAAGGGGAAACGGGGATACAATTCAGGGAGAGTTGGTCGGTCGCAAATCGGGTAACGGACAATTTAGGGAGCGTAAATGGAACGCGCACTGAGCCTGGAGTTTCTACGCGTGGTGGAACAAGCGGCGATTGCGTCGGCACGGACCATGGGTCTGGGCGACCGGCACAAAGCGGATGAAGTAGCGGTGAGCGCCATGCGGACCGAGATGGACAACGTGCGCATGGAAGGCACGATTGTGATCGGCGAAGGCGAGCGCGATGAAGCGCCGATGTTATTTATCGGCGAGAAAGTTGGGATGGCGGCGCGCGATACGAACGGGCTTTATCCGCATGTGGACATCGCGGTGGACCCGCTGGAAGGCACGAATTTGTGCGCGACCGGCGCGCCCAATTCGATTACGGTGCTGGCGGCGAGCGAGAAGGACGGGTTGCTGCACGCGCCGGACTTGTACATGGAAAAATTGGTGGTGGGGCCGTCGTGCAAGGGCGCGGTGGATTTGGATGCGCCGCCCGCGGACAATTTGCGGGCGATTGCCAAGCGGCTGGATCGCGATATTGAGGACCTGGTGGTGGTTGTACTGGAGCGGCCGAGGCACGAAAAGTTAATTGAGGATATTCGAGCGACGGGGGCGCGCATCCGGCTGATTGGAGACGGAGACCTTTCGGCGGGAATTGCGGCGACGGTGGTTGGCACGGGCGTGCACGCAGTGATGGGCACGGGAGGCGCGCCGGAAGGCGTGTTAACCGCTGCGGCGTTACGGTGTTTGAATGGGCAGATATTGGCGAGGCTGGTGGTGTCGAAGCCGGAGCATGAAGAGCGAGTGGCGAAGATGGGGATCAAGGATCCCAAGAAGATTTACGCGACCGAGGATTTGGCGCCGGGACGCAGGATTATTTTTGCGTGCACGGGCGTGACGGAAGGAAGCTTACTGCGCGGGGTAAGATTTTTTGGTGAAGGGATTCGAACGCAGTCGCTCATTTTGACGTTGGAAGAGCGCACGGTGCGCTTCATCGATAGCGTGCATCTGGAGAAGCGCCCGGATGTGAAAGTGCGCTTCGCGTAAGGCGCAGGGCGCAAGAAACAAATCGAGGAATTGGGGACCCCGGAGTATGAGGGGTAAATCCCCACATGGAGGACCGCCATGTGGGGAACCCGGCAGGCAGCGGAACTTTACGTTGGCGCTTTGCGTATAGCTTAGTAGCAGCACGTGAGAGGTGTCTCATGGCCGCACCCCCAGTTCCCCCGAATGTTTCTCCGCAGCAACCGCCGCCTTACTTTCCGCCGCCTCCTCCGCCGCCGAGAAGCAATAACGCGCTGGCCTGGATATTGGGAATTATTGGCGGAGGGATTCTGCTGCTCTTGATTGCCGGGGCGCTGATTGTGTTGCTGGTGGTGAAGTCGGTGCATGTGAACCAGTCGGGCGACAACGTGGAAGTGGAGACGCCCATGGGATCGGTGCGCGCGAACAAGGGCGGGGCGCACGCGACGGGATTGTTGGTGTACCCGGGCGCGACGGCGCTGAAATCGGAAGGCGTGAATTTGGAGGCGACGTCGAAGTGGGGCGCGGCGGGCGTGGCGGTGGAGAAGTATCACACGGCGGATTTGCGCGACACGGTGCAGAGTTGGTACGCGAAGCATTTGGGGAGCAATTACAAGGTGCAGACCGAAGAGAGCAATGGGCACAACCGTATTGATGGGTTGAATGATCAGGTTGGCAAGGATGAAGTGGCGTTTGTGGATGATACGGGCAAGGGCGCGAAGGTGATTTCGTTGGCGAAGCGAGATGATGGGACGGATATTACGTTGATACGCGTGGGGAAGAGGGAGACGGAGTAGAGGGGATAGAGGGAAAGGGAAAACCAGATTACGTGATCGTGGACCCCGAAGATTGAGTGAAAATCCCCACGGGCAAAACCGGCCCATGGGGCACCCAAAGACCGCAGAAACTTCTAAGGCAAGTTCAAAAGCAAAACCAAAGGCGCGCCTTGCTAGCGTGGAAGTTTCCTCGCCCACACGCAAACCCGGCGTATGGGGCACCCGGGGACACTTCTAAGGCAGCGGCACATGCTGGCTGCGAGATTCACTATTCTTGGCGAGGGCGAGGAGGGGGAGGGCGGCGAGTTGTAAGAGCACGGAGAAAATCACTAACGCGAGAATGGATTTTTCGTAGAGCAGGCCCATAATCGCGCTTCCTGCAAACCAGGCTATACCGAATCCCGTGTCGAAAATCCCGAAGGCAGTGCTGCGCTTACCGGAAGGCAGGATGGCGGAGAGGACGCCTTTGAGGCAGGCGTTTTGCGCGCCCATTCCGATTCCCCAGACGATCATTCCGATGAGAGCGAGTGTGGCGCCGCCGAGAAAAACGAGCGGCGCAAAAAACGCGGAGAGGATGAAGGCAGTGAGAATTACGGGAAGGCCGAGGCGGTCGAGTAATTTTCCGAAGACGAGGCCGCCGAGCGCGTCGGTGGCCATGGCGACGGCGTAGAAGACGGGGATGAGGTCTGGCAGAAACAGTGCCGGCCTTCTGGAAATGGAAAGCGATGAGGGAAAAGTCGGCGAAGCCGGCGGCGATGAGTGCGCCAGCGATGAAATAGAGGCGATAGGCTTTTTTGAAGGCTTGGTCGGATAGAGGCTGGGAGGATTTTTGTTGTGGGTCGCGGGTGCGGCGGTGAAAACGCCAGGCGACCACTAGAACAGCGAGGCAGAGCAAAGCGGAAATTAGCAGAGTGGCGAAGGCGTTTTGGTAGGCTCCAGAACCGCGACGATATAGGACGAACGCGACGATGAGCGGGCCAAGAGTTGCGCCAGCCTGGTCGAGAGCTTCATTGAGTCCGAAGACCCAGCCGTGGCCGATGGTTTCGCCGGCTTCGGAGAGCATTCCTTCGACGGCGGGCTTGCGGATGGCGCGGCCGGTGCGTTCGGCAACGATGAGAAGGGCGGCGAGAGGCCAGTTCCCTGCCAGGGCGAGGGCGGGGACGGCGAGCATGTTGACGGCGTAGCCGAAGAAAGTGAAGGCCCAGTATTTGTGAGTTTTGTCGGCGAAGTAGCCGGAGATGGAGCGGAGACCGTAGCCGATCAGTTCACCAAAACCGGCGACAAAGCCGACGACGGCGGCAGTGGCGCCGAGGGAGCCGAGGAAAGGGCCGCTGATGGAGCGGGCGCCTTCGTAGGTCATGTCGGCGAAGAGGTTGACGATGCCGAGGATCAGGACGAAGCGGAAGGCGAGCTTGGCGGCGGTGATTTTAGTCATGGGCATTGATGGGATGCGAACTAGGATCAGACAGGCTCGCGAGGAAGAAGTCCAGCCGCAACCGCCGAACGGTTGAAAAACAGAGTCGGAGGGAGGATTGTCGAATTGTTTCGACAAACGAGGAAAGGTTACCAGCCGGAGGCGAAGAGCTTTTGGGCGGCGCGGAGGCCGCAGTGCTGGTATTTGTCGTAGGCGGCCACGGCACGCGTGCGAATCTGCTGATCGGTTTCGTTGGCCATCCAGCCGTCCAGTGCGGCTTTGAGCGTGTAGGCTTCGGGAGCCATTAGGCCGGTGGTCCACAGAATAGGATCGGCGTTCGCCGAAGCGAGATAAGTCGAGAAGTAGTCTTTGCTGTCGCAGGCGAGCACGATGGCTGGTCGGCGGCGCGCACCTCTGATTCCCTGGATGGACGGAATTTGAAAGTCCATAAAGGCGTCGTGACCTACGTAGACGACCAGATCCGCCGAGCCGCCGATAGGTATTGAATTTTGGGCGCCGTTATCGTCGAAAGAGGCCCGAGCTGAGTTGAATCCTGCGGCGGCTTTCAGAAAGTCTGTGACGGCTTCGCGAATGTATTCGCCTGAATAGGCGTCGGCCACAAGAAACACGTTGCGGGAGCGGCTTTGAAAAATGCAGCGCTCAAGAATATGTGGGCCTGTCTTTGGATCCTGAGGACGGCCGGCAGAAATGAGCTTCCAGTCGGGACTGGAGCGAAAGTACGTTTTCACGCCGAAGGCGGCGCCCCAATAGAGATTGCCGACGGGGTCGTCACCGCGGCCGAGTTTGGCGGGAACGGAAACGATTCCCTGGTGGGCGTTGTCGGCGAGCGCGACAAAAACGTGCACGACGCGAGGGTCGTCGTTCGCGGCGGCGGGACGGGGGAGGAAGAGCGAAGCGAGGAGTGCAATTGAGAACGCCAAGCGGGGCAATGTAAGCATTGGAAGAGTTAGACACCGAGCCCCGATGCGTTGTGTCGGCACTAGTGGGCTTGCGGGCATGAAAACCTAACAAAAGGCAAAGGTCAAAGACTTTAAATTTCATTCATCCCACTTCCTAAAACCAGGAAGTGGGGCACCCGGAAAATCCGACGCGGGCGAGATCGGACGGCGTTGCCCGGAAAGTGGTTGCATCGCGGGCACATTCGCGAGAATCCATTTAGATGAGTGGAACTAGGTTTGGTCGGCGGTGAGCTATGAATATATTTGCGAACGACGGAGTGGGATTGAAGGGGTGGGCTCCGATCCCACTGCGGTTAATTGTGGGTTTCGGATTCATGCAGCACGGCTTTGCTAAGTTGAGCAAAGGCCCGGACGCCTTTGCGGCTATTCTGCGGGCTCTGAATGTGCCGGCGCCTCACCTGATGGCCTGGGCCACGATTTTGACTGAACTATTGGGCGGTGCAGCCGTGCTGCTAGGCGCATTCGTGGCGTTGGCGAGCGTGCCGATGGCGGCGGTCATGTTGGTGGCGATTTTTACGGTGCATTTGCCGAATGGATTTGCGTCGATCAAATTGTTAGGGGTTACGCCGGCTGGGGCACAATTTGGGCCGCCCGGTTATGAATGTAATTTGCTTTATCTGGCGTGTTTGGCGGCGCTGGTGTTGGGAGGGGCGGGACCGTGGTCGGTGGATGGGTTTAGGGAGAAACGGCGCGAGATGCTCGGAAGACCTTAAAACTAGGCAAAGGCAACGGCGCGGGCAGTTAGCGTCGAAGTCTTCTCACCCACACGATCCATTTTTATTAGCGCCTGGCGGCGCGCGGCGGAATGGGCACCCGGGGACACTTCTAACGCAAAGGCGAAAAACAAAGAGATTCCGGCTCGGCATGAAGTGCCCGGCGAATTTTTCAGAAAGCAGATTCTTCACCGCCGGCGTCCGTTATAAGCGATGAACCCTGCGGTTCACGGGCGCGTTCTTCGAACGCGGCCGCCGTTGCGGTTCGGAATGACACCGCGTTTTTTTTGATGAGGGGTTGCTAAGCGCGCGAGAAGACCCGCGGGAAACTTCGAAACCACCTGCAAGACGCAAAAAGGCTCGCCCGCGGCGAGCCTCTTAGATTTGCGCGCAGTTTTGGAAAAGGGGGTACAGCTCAACTAAACCCGAGCCATCAGAGCGCGACCCACAATCGCGCCCTCTAGAGCTTCAAGATTAGCGATTGAAAATAGTCGCCGAGTGAACCGGGTGCCGGCGCGGAATGCCGGGGTTGAGCCCGTTCCCATTGGTCGACTGCGGCGGGCGCATGGGCGCAGGGGCCACGCTGGAGCTGACGTGGTCGCTGATCGCTTGCAGACGCTTCAGAATGCCCTGCCATTGCGCCCAATCCAGCTGGCGCAGGAATGGCCGAAGACCCTGAATGAACGGATCCTCGAGAACCGTTTCGCCGTTGGATTCGGGCACGAAGAAGCGGTTCAGGCCAACACCCAGTGCCTCAGCGATTTTCTCCAAGGTTCCCAAGCTGGGGGTCATCTGGCCGCTTTCAATGCGCGAAAGATACGAGCGGGAGACACGTGAGCGAGCTTGTAGCTGGCTCTGGGTCATGCCGCGCGATTCGCGCAGTTGCCGGATGCGTTGCCCGATGTTCTCGACGGTCTCCCGATTGGGCCAGTTCTCAAAAAGCTGGCGGTCGTCACCAGGAAGATCCTGGGACGAGGGTATCGGGATGACGAATGTCACCGTCGGCGGCAACAGCCGCAGGCAGCGCCGGCAATTGCCGGTGCGTGTGCGATATTGAACTAATCCGCAAACCTGACAGCGGATGACTTCACGGTCCAAATCAGAACTTGTTGCGGTGACGTTTTTGTCCGTCACTGTTTTCCTCGCAATTGGTTCTGACGCTGCGGTTGGATGGAACTCTGGCGTGGGAAAGACAGAGAACTGGCGCGCGCGAGACTTTTCCACATCGTGACACTTTTTGTCAAGCA
Source organism: uncultured Acidobacteriota bacterium (assembly GCA_963757885.1). GTDB lineage: Bacteria > Acidobacteriota > Terriglobia > Acidiferrales > UBA7541 > Palsa-147. Next base: position 420,205 of record CAVWSS010000006.1, read on the forward strand.
ATTTTGTTCCTTGTGCCGGAATTTGTCGCCCGCCAGCGACAGGGGAAAAGCTTACCTCAGTCTCGTTGCCGGAAGACGGCGCGTGCCCGAAGGCTAACTGGTACTTTGGTACTACCGTTTTGAGAGTGCAAATCGCCAATGTTTATGCGGGTTTCATGCATGTCGGGAGAGTGAATTTGCGCGAGTGCGTTGCGAAATCGGAGTGCGCGTGGAGAAACTCCGTTGGAGGCGAGGTGCAAGTGCCAAATATTGGCGGGAAAAGGCGGCCTGGATTGGAGCAGGTTGCGGCGATGGACAGTGAGAGACACTTGGAGATGGACGGGCAGTTTTCGAGAATGCTTCAGCTGACCCACGGCGCGATGAATACATCGAATTTCTTGCTCGCGGGCTAGCAAAGGAATGGGATTGTTGTAATTTCATCTCAAAGGGAGGAGGCTGGTGCGTTCCATTTTGTTGACCAGCGTCATTCATCAGTTTCTCAGTCAATTTTTGAGTGAGAATCACGCTTCAAACTAAACGAGGGGGACGATCAATGAAGAAAATCCTAATAGCAGCAGCTCTGTGCTTACTAACGGTTGGCGTAGCGCAGGCCCGGCAGGACACCACGGCGAAACAGGATGCCAAGGATGCCGGGTCGGATACGAAGGCAGCGGCGAAGAAAACGGGCAGCGCTACGAAGAAGGAATCCAAGAAAGCCGTGGGGGACTCGGACAAAAAGCCGGGTGACACGACCGCTAAACAGGACATCAAGAGCGCTGGCTCGGATACGAAGGGAGCCGCCAAGAAGACCGGAAGCGCGACCAAGAAGGGCACCAAGAAAGCGGTGAATAAGACGGCTCAAAAAACCGATGAAGGCGCGCAGAAGGTGGAAGACAAGACCAAGCCGAATTGAGCAGTTTGAACGGGTTCGTGTGAGTCGAGATGGTCTGGCCGCTCGATGGCGGCCTCCGAGTCGGAGAATTGTGAATTTTTGTTTATGACCGGGCCATTCGATTGACATGGGGGTGCCGTGAAACTACGCTCTTCGAATTATGAGCACCGTCAAAAGCACGAGTGAACTCGATCAACTACGCAGCGTTTATAAGCGAGCCACGGACGAATGGGTGGATGCCATTCGCGCCGAGGAGGCTTTGGCCACGCCGGATCATTCCATGACCGCGATGGAGAAGTGGGATGATGCGCATTTTCGGGAAGAGGATGCGCACAAGGCGGCGGTTGAGGCACGGGATGCGTATAAGGATGGGCTGCGGAAGTTGAACGAAGGTTTTTGAGGGTTCGCGCGAGCGCCTGTGAAGTGCTCGGCGGATTTCTCGGAAAGCAGTTCCTCACCGCCGGCGTCCACTTATATGCGGTGAATCTTGCGGTTCTTCGAAACGTCGCCGTTGCGGTTCGGAATGACACCGCGTCTTTCTTGATCGGTTGTTGCTAACCGCGCCAAGAACCCCACCCCCGCTTCCTGTTTTTCTTCTACACCTAAATTTGAATCGTTCTGAGAGCTGCGCTGTGGATTTTGAGTTGGGCGGCGCGGTCTGATAAATTGGCGGTGAAGTTTGCGCGCAGAATTTTGCGGAGAATTTGGGCCGAACTGGGGGAGAGATGGCGTTGAACCGGGAGGAAGCGTGGAGTTTGCTGTGCGAGTACACGCAGAGCGAGAGTTTGCGGAAGCATGCGCTGGCGGTGGAGGCGTGCGTGCGCGCGTATGCGCGGAAGAATGGCGCGGACGAGGAATTGTGGGGGATCACGGCGCTGCTGCACGACTTTGATTACGAAAAGTGGCCGAATGCGGAGCATCACCCGACGCAGGAACATCCTTATGAAGGTTCGAAGATTTTGCGGGAGAAGGGTTATCCCGAGGAAATGATTCACGCGATTCTGGGGCACGCGGATTATTCGGGAGTTGCGCGCGAGTCGGCGCTGGATAAGACGCTGTATGCGTGCGATGAGCTGTCTGGATTTTTGACGGCGTGCGCGCTGGTGAAGCCGAGCAAGAAAATGGCGGATGTGGAAGCCGCGTCGGTGAAGAAGAAGCTGAAGGATAAGGCGTTTGCGCGGGGAGTGAACCGGCAGGATGTGACGCGAGGGGCGGAGGAGCTGGGGATACCGCTGGAAGAGCATATTCAGTTTTGTATTGCGGCGTTGCAGCAGGTGGAGGGATTTTGATTGGTTGAATCCGCTCAGACCTTGAAAAGCAAAAGCAACTACACTAGAAGCCAGTATTGAAAGTTTCCTCACCCACACGCTGAACCCGGCGTATGGGGCACCCGCAGACACTTCTAAAGCCACAGCAAAAGCACAAGGGCCGCGAGGAGCGGCCCTTTTTATTTTGGGACGAGGTTATTGGCCGCTTTTTTCCGCTTTAGGGGCGGCCTTGTGCGGGCTTTTCAGTTCAACAAGAACCGCGTCGAAGGCCTGGTCAGAATCATTTTGCGGGAGATGCTTTCCGGCAGGCGCCCACCTGGTATCTCCGGCCTTCCCGCTACCATCGACGACGTTGCCATCGGGCATGGTGAACTTAGTGTCCTTGCCGTCGGTGAGGTAGGTGACCACGCCATCGGGATGGTAGTGCATCACGGATTTTTCGTGCGGGCCGTAGTGAATTTTCAGAACGCGGACCTGAGAATTTTCGAATATCACGCTGTAATGCTGGGGATCAACTTTGACGGGATCTTGGGCCGAGGCGACGGATGCGGTTAGGCACACCAGTGCGCCGATGAGCAGAAGTCGATGCATAGGTTCTCCTTCGTTGTTGAGAATGGAACCGACAATGGCGGGGAGGGTATCCGGGGAGGGAAAGGGATTCAAGAGGAATTTTTGGATTTGGGGGAGAGCAAAAACAAAGGCAACATCACGGGTCGGTAAGGTGGAGGCTTTCTCACCCACACGCTGAAACCGGCGTATGGGGCACCCGCAGATACTTCTAAAGCAAAGGCAAGAGCGGGCGGCTAGAGCTGCTGCTCGATGAGGAATTGCTCGTATTTGCCGTCGGGTGTGAAGTAGACGCTGATGTTGCAGCCGCGCTTTTCGAATTCCACGTGATAGAAGCGAAATTCCATGCCGCCGCGCAGGGCCTCGCGAGTGCGAACAACACTTTTCAGCGCGCCGAGGGGCCCGAGTGATTTTTGAATGTCACCGAGAGCCTGATCGGTGAAGTAGAAATTGGCATTGCTGGTGAAAAGCGAGCGGTCGACTTTGCCTTGCTGGAAATTTCTTAGAATTCCGGCGACCTGCTGAAGTTCCTGATCGGAAGCTTGCTCGCCGGCGACGCGCTTTTCGGATTCGAGAAGCCAGCGCGAAATTTCGTCAGTGACCGGGCCGATTAGATTGATGCCGTCCTGATTGGAGAGAACGATGACCGCGGCGTCGCGTGTGGGATAAGTCGCGTTGGAGGCCAGGAAGCCGGAGACTTCCCCGCCGTGAGAAATGCGCGGGATGTTGTCGAGATCACCGAGCTGAAGGCCGAGAGCGTAGTGAGTGCGGTCGCCATTTTTGAGGTGAACTTCGCGCTCAAATATTTCATAAGTGGCGGGGCTGAGCATTTTTTGGTGAAGGAAAGAGATGTCCCAGCGAGCAAGGTCGGAGGGAGTCATGCAGAGTTCGCCAGCGGCGAAATACCAGCCAGCTCCTTCGCGGAGCGCGACGCGCGGCGGGCCCCAGGCGTAGCGAGTGTAGGCGATGGCATCCTGGGGAGTTTTGTCGACGCTGCAATCGCCGGCTGAGTCCATGTGAAGCGGCGCGAAGAAAGTTTTCTTGAGGAAAGGCATGAGCTGCTGGCCGGAGGCCTTTTCGAAGATGCGGCCGGCGAGGACGTAATTGGTATTGCTGTATTGCCAGCGAGTGCCGGGATCGAAATTAAGCGGCTTTTTGGCCCATTGATCGAGGATTTCCTGGGGCGTAACGGGCTTGGTCCATTCCGGGAATCATGTAATCCTGCGGAGCGTAGTCTTCGTAGCCGGAGGTGTGGGAGAGAAGCTCGCGGACGGTGATTTCGTTGGCGCGAGTGAGATCGGGGAAAAATTTGGAGACTTTGTCGTCGAGGGAAAGTTTATTTTGCTGGACGAGGGTGAGGATCGCGGCGGAGGTGAATTGCTTGGAGACGGAGCCTACGGCGTAGCGAGTGTGCTCGTCAGCGGGGCGGTCAGGGGAGACGGTGGCGTTGCCAAAGGCTTTGGCGTAGACGAGGGCGCCGTGGTCGACGATCGCTACGGAGATGCTGGGAGCGCCGCTATCGGCGAGCATTTGGGAGATTTTTTGTTCTTCGGCGTGGTCGAGGCCGGAGGAGGCGGCGGAGCCGCCGGTTTGGGCGAGGGCGCGCGAGTGGAGAAGAGGCGCGGCGAGGATGAGGGCGAGCGCGAGGAGGAGCGGACGCGGAGAAGTGAGGTGCGGGTCGGATTAATACATTTCGAAAATTGCAGAGGGGCATTTCGGGTCCTCGTCGTGAATTGTTTTATTGATTTGACGCGCGTAGCGTAACGCGTCGAGATGCGGCAGGCCAATAGAATTGTTCGCAGGTCTTATGGAGGACAAAGACAAAACCTTCACAGGAAGGGGCGAACCCCGGAGCTTGCGTGTAACGCCCCACCCGCAAAACCGGCGCATGGGGCACTAAGAAAAAGCCAAGCCAAAACCAGTCAAAACCCTTCGCATCGATTCTTAGTGGTAGGCATCAGAAGACGGGATGCGCGCGGGGAGAGGTGCGTATGGAACCGTTTCGGATTGGAATTGCGGATGAGGTGCTGGAGGATTTGCGGGCGCGGTTGCGAAAGACAAGGTGGCCGGAGCAGATACCCGGGATCGGGTGGAAACAGGGCACGGAGCTGGAGTGGTTGCGGCGGCGCGTGACTTACTGGGCGGAGGAGTTTGATTGGCGCGCGTGGGAGCGAAAGCTTAACGCGCTCGATCATTTCCAATGGGAGGGCATTCACTTTGTTTATCGGCGGGCGGCGTCGGGACGAGGTGTGCCGCTGATTTTGACGCACGGATGGCCGAGCAGTTTTCTCGATTACGTGGACATGCTGCCGCTGCTGGAGAATTTCGATGTGGTGGTGCCTTCCCTGCCTGGATACGGATTTTCTCCGCGGCCGCTGGAGGAAGGCATCAACTACCGGTATGTCGCGGAGCGGTGGCACCGGCTGATGACCGAGCTTGGATATGCGCGTTATGGCGCGAGCGGGTATGACTTTGGATCGGGCGTGACGACGATTCTCGCGGCGGATCATCCCGAGTCGGTGATCGGAATTTACGTTACGTCACTAGAATCGGATCTCACGCCGGTGGTGGATGATGCGGATTGTCCGATGCGGAGCGCGCATATCTGGCGGTAGGGCGGCGGTGGGAGCTGACGGAGCGAGGCTACAGCGCGATCCAGTCGACGAAGCCGCAGACGGTTGGCTATGGACTGAACGATTCGCCAGTGGGTTTGGCGGCCTATTTGGGCGAGAAGTGGCATTCGTGGAGCGACGCGATGCCGCCGGACGATTTTTTCTGCGCGACGCTAACGTTGTATTGGGTTACGCAGACGATTACTTCGTCGATGCGAGATTACTGGGACAATCGCTGGCACGCTGTGGATAGGCCGTACGTGAAAACGCCGACGGGATTTGGCGTTTTCGCGAGCCAGGTTGTTCCGGAGGGCGAGCCGCCGCGGTCATATATCGAGCGCGTTTATAACATTCAACGCTGGAAAGTTTTTCCGCACGGCGGGCACTTCGCGCCCGTGGAGCAACGCGAGGCGGTTGCGGAGGAGTTGAAAGCTTTCTTTGCCGACCGAAGCTAAACCGTGAGAGGTAGCGGCGGACCCCGAGGCCGCGTGTAAATCCCCACGGGCAAAAGCGGCCCATGGGGCACCCGCAGACACTTCAAAGGCAAAGGCGAGGAAAAAGCAAAAGCAGCGTTTATTTTGCGCTGGGCTCGGGAGCGGACATGCCGCCGATGATGAGCCAATCCTTGCCGTTTCTGACCCAGGTGTGGGTGACGCGAGTTGTGCGCGACTCTCCGGTTCCGTCTTTGGCTTGCCACTGGGCGGTTAGCCGGTAATAGGTGAGCGCGATGTCGCCGGTGACTTGAATCGAGGCGGGCTTCAGGCCGACGAGGTGAAATGTGAGGCCTTGCTGGTCTGCGAAGTGATCCAGTCGGTGATGTGATCTTTGCGGACGGGCTCCGCGCTTACGCCAGGCCAGCCAAGGAAATTCTTGTGCCAGAGGCTTCGGTAGGCGGTGAGGTTGTTGTCGACGACGTAGCGCCAGTAGTCGTGCTCGAGATTCCAGATAACTTGTTGGTCGTTTGCGGGGCGCGCGGGGATCGCTGCTAGAACTGAGACAGCGACCGCGCTCAGCAGCATGGCTATCACCCGAAGAGTCAGGAGCATTCGATTGTAATGGCGAGGGTTGGGCATCGGTTGTTCTCCGGGAAGCTGAATTTAGGCAATTTGCGCGGCGAAAATACCACACATTCAGGGTCGAAGTTTGTTTGTGCGCATCAGAACACTGCGATAATTTGTGCGCGCGGAGCGGACGATCGAATCGCAAATTCAAACTGAATCAGTGACTGAGGTACGCGGCACAAGTGCCACGAACAAACCGCACACGGCGCTTGCGACGGCGGCGCTGGCGCTGGCGGGGTGTTTGTGGGGGACGGGATTTCTCTTCGGCAAGATTGCGTTTGAAGAGATGAGCGTCGCAGAAAATGTGCTGTGGCGTTTTGTGACCGGCGCGGTGCTGCTGACGCCGATTCTGTTCATGCGGCACGCGAAGAAATTCAAGCGCCGCGATTGGGGATTGTTGCTGATCGCCGCGTTTATCGGCGTGCCGGTGCAATTTTTGGTGCAGTTCAAGGGGCTGCAGATGACCACGGTGTCGCACGCGGCGCTGATGGTCGGGACGCTACCGATGATGCTGGCGCTGAGCTCGGTGATTTTTTTGCACGAGCGGCTAAAGGCGGTGGAGTGGCTGATGCTGGGGCTTTCGGGTGTGGGCGCGGTGCTGATCGCGGTGTCGAGGAGCGGAGCGAATGGGCCGCGGGCGTCGGCGCTGGGCGATGCGCTGGTGGTGGTGTCGCTGATGGCCGCGGTAGTGATGATACTGCTGACCAAGCATTTGATGCGTGAGTATGGCGCGCTGCACGTAACGGTGATGATGATCGGGTTGGGGACGCTGATGGTGGTGGTGTGGTTTATGGCGACGGAGCATCTGCGATTTAATTTTTCGACGCACGTGTGGACGGCGGCAATTGCGCAAGGAGTGTTGGCCACAGCGATGGCGTATGCTTTTTGGAATTGGGGGTTGGCGTGGGTGCCGGCGTCGCGCGCGGGTGTGTTTTTGAATATGGAGCCGCTGGTGGGGACTTTGCTGGGAGTGCTGGTGCTGAAGGAGAGGCTGGGAGTGTTGGCGATTGTGGGCGGGGTGATGATTATTGGAGCGGCGGTGTATTTCAGCAGGAGGAGTGAGGGGTGAGAAAGAGACGCAGCTGTTCACGGATGAAGGTTGCTCGAGCGACTTGAAGAACCCCACATGCGTCTATTCCCCAGCGCGCCTGAATGGCGCGCCAGAACGCATGTGGGGCACCCAAAGACCGCAGAAACTTCTAAGACAAAACGAAAGCGGATGCGAGGCGAATTCCTCAGAAAGCAGATTCCTCGCCACCGGCACACACCGCCGCTGCGGCTCGGAATGACACCGCGTTTTTTTTGATCGTTTTCAGATGCCCGCGGCGGGCCAGAGGGATGAGGTTCGAGGGGTCGTCGACGAGGACGACGTCGTATTTTTCGAGCATGGGCATCAGCAGGTTTTCGAGTTCGGACTTCCAGAGTTCCCCTTCGTAAAATTTGGCTTTCATGGGCTCGCGGGAGGCGAGGTCGGGAAAGCCGCGCATGAAGAAGAACGTGTCAGGATCTTCGATGGAGAGGAAGGGGCCGAGGATTTTCATGCCGATTTTGGTGTGAGCGGGGACGGATTTAGTGCGGAAGATTTCGAGAAAGTCGTCGCGTTGCCCAGGTTTGAGTTTGTAGGTGCGCATTTCGATGATCATTTTTAAGTAACCTGTTTTGCGTAGCGCTTTTCATTTACTTTCGCGGGTGAAGGTGGAGACCCAGTTGGGCTCCCAGGTTTTGGCGGCGTCGGGAGAAAAGGATTGCTCGAGGCGGAACGTGGTGGCGGTGAATTCGGAAAAGATGAAGCGGACGAAGATGGGCTGGCCGCGAAAATCTTCCTGATCATAGAACTCGCCGCGAGCATTTTGAACGTTGCCGCTGGAATTTTGGAAGGCTCCAATGAGAGGTGTCGTTAGGATGCCGTCGGAAGCGCTGGCCCAGTAGATATTCCATTGGCGGGCTTGGGGATTGTACAGGCGGAAGGAAAGGCCCTGGATATGGGTTTTCCCGTCGTTGCTGCTAATATCGATTTCGCCGAGATTGCCGCGGCCATTCCAGACTTTGCGAACGATGGACGGACCGTAGAGGTCGACCCATTCATTCGAGCCGCTGAGCGGATGGAGAAGGCGGCGAATGTGGGCTTGCCAATCGCCAAATTCAAAGTCGAAATCGTGCTGGTGGTCGTTGGGGCCGGAGGCTGGTGCGGGTGGTGACGCGGCTGTGGCGGCTTGGTCGGCTTGATCGTCGGTGACGCGCGTATAAGTGGAAATCCAGTTGGGCTCCCAAGTCTTACCGCCGTCATCGGAGAAAGATTGTTCGAAATGGATGGCGTCGGCGGTGATGTCGTGAAAAATGAAGCGCACGTAAACGGCGCGGCCGTGAAAATCCCCCTGATCGTAAAATTCGCCGCGGCCATTGGTGAATTTGCCGGTCATCGGTATGCCGATGCGGCCGTCGTCGCTGGTGGCGTAGTAAAGATTCCAGAGATGCGTGTCAGGATTGTAGAGGCGGAGTGAAACTCCTTCGATATTGGTGCTGCCGGTGTGGATTTCAAGTTCGGCGAGGTTGGCGCGGCCGCTCCAAACTTTTTGGACTTCGAGAGTGCCGTCGACGGTGACCCACTCGTGCGAGCCGGTGAGCGGGTGAAGCAAGCGTTGGACGTGGGCGTGCCAGGGGCCAAATTCGAAATCGAAATCGTGGCTGCCGTCGCGTTCGGCGGGTGGCGATTGCTGCGTGGATGAAGCGTTTGCGGCTGCGCGCGATGGAAAAGCGCAAAATATCAAGATCGCAGCACCCGCGGCGATACACGCACCTGCACGCCAGACTGTTTGCATTTCCCTTCCCTCCGCGCCCTTTACTAGACTTGCGTAACGCGGCGTAAAGTTCAAGAATGCACTTATCGGTAATTCGGTAACCGAATGGAAACCCACAGCGAAGTGAAGCGCGGCGAGATACGCGATAATAACCACAGTCGGCCGCGCCGACTAAATGCCCGTTGACTGCCGCGATTACGGCTATTGGCGGCAAGTGGAACATGATCTTGCTGTACTGGCTCGATTCGGGGACGCGGCGGTTCAACGAGCTGCGGCGATTGATGCCCGATATCTCGCATAAAGTACTAGCCGCGACGCTGCGCGATCTGGAGCGGGAGGGGTTAATTACCCGCAACGTTTACGCCGAGGTGCCGCCGCGGGTCGAGTACCGGCTTTCGACGCACGGCGAGACCGTGCGACCGATTATTGAGGCGGTGCGGGGCTGGGGACATGTGCACATCGCGTCAAAAGGAACCCGTAGGCGACCTAGCTAGGCCGGCAGCGAAGGCGGCTCGGGGCTGACTGGAAAGCGCCGAGCCCTACCGAAGTCTGCCTCCGAAACGCCCGCAAGGAACAGAATCAAAAGCAGTTAGACTCGACTGCAGGGTCTTTTCCTCTTCGAATCTTCCTCCTATGACCCAGATTGGGGCAGCGCCGACGCTGCGTTAAACTAGACAGATGACCTCCCGAGAATCGAGATCCGGCGAACTCACATTTGCAGTGGGGAACGCCGCCTTGGCACGTCGATTTCCGGCCGCCAAAGCCGGAAATGCCGAAGGCGGTCGACGTGGCCATTGTGGGGGCCGGGATTTACCGGGCTGGCGGCGGCTTCGTGGCTGCGGCTGCTGGCGCCAGAAAAAAGTGTGGCGGTGTTTGAGGCGTTTGAGATTGGCGCCGGGGCGAGCGGGAGAACGGGCGGGCTGGTGCTGACCGAGTCGGCAGCGGGAGATTTGCCGGGGCTGGGGGATGTGCTTTCGGGCTTTTCGCGGAATTCTGGAAACTTTGGGGATCGAGTGCGAGTTGGACCTGCCGGGCGTGTGGGAAATTTCGCGAAGCAATCCCGTTCCGAATTCGAAGATCGACTGGACCGACTCGGGGGCGTTGCGGGTTTCGAAGGAACTGGAGGGCGGGACGCTGAACCCGGGAATGTTGGTGACCGGGTTGGCGCGCAAGGCGTACGCGCTGGGCGCGATGATTTTTGAGCATCATCGCGTGGCGCGGATCGACTGGACGACCGTGCCGTGTTTGCATTTTGCGGGCGCGGGATTGCGGCTACGGCAGATTGAGGCGAAGAAAGTTTTGTTGGCGACCAATGCGCTGTCGCTGACGCTGGCGCATCTGGAGGCGAGTACGACGCCAATGCTGACCCTGGCAGTGGAGAGCGAGCCGATTGGCGAGAAAGAACTTGAGAAACTCGGATTGGCAGAGCGGAAGCCGTTTTACACCTCCGATCTGCCGTATTTGTGGGGACGGCTGCGGCGGGACCGTTCGATTGTGTGGGGCGCGATTCGCGTGGATCCGCCGGAGGGCGGGACGCTGGAGAAGGTGGACATTCGCACGCCGGAAATTTCGGCGATTTTTGACGCCCTGGAAGACCGCATCCGGCGGATGCATCCGGTGCTGGATCAGGTGAAATTTCGCGCGCGGTGGGGCGGGCCGATTTTTTTAGACCGGATTGGAAGCCGGTGTTTGGAGTGCATCCGGATAGTCACAATGCGATTGTGTTGGGCGCTTATGCGGGGCATGGCGTGGCGTTGTCGAGTTATTTGGGCAAGTGGGCGGTGGAAGCATTGCTGGGGACGAGGACGCTGCCATCGTGGGGCGCGATTTTGGGGAAGTAGGGGGTTTGTTCGCTGGGTAGTGAGTTGTTTCTTTTCCGTTTGTCTATTCCTACAAAAAACAAATTCCTCGCCGCCCTTTATGCGTGTTTGGCAGGATTACTGCACCACGTCAAGAACCCCACATCCCGAAACAGGATATGGGGCACCCAAAGTCCGAAGACGCTTCTAAGGCAAAAGGAGATTTTAGGGATGGGGAGGTTGTTCCTTTACCAGAGGCCTTCTTTTACGTAGGGGCGGGCCCACAAGGTGATGTGGAGTTGCACGGCGCGAAGCCAGGCATCTTCGAGATTTTGAAGTTCGTCGCCCGTGATGCCCTGGTCAGTGAAGAATTTGCGTGAGCCGGTAGTGACCACAGGAATGAAGCCGACCAGGTAGCGCAGGGGGACGAGCGGCGGTGTGTGCGCGCCGTCGGTCTGATTTTTCTTGTCGGGCGTGTGGCGCAGGCCGATTTCCTCCTGATAGTCGAGCCAGGCCTGATCGTGAGGGCGCTCGACGGCGTCGATGACCCATTGCACGAAGCGCGTTTTCACTTTGGCGGCGTAGGCTTCGTCCTTTTTGCCGTCGGGACCGAAGAACCATTTCACGAGTTCATGCTGGTCGCCGATGACCTTGCGCCAGGAGTCGACCATTTCTTCGGCGTGCGCGTGAAAGATGTCGCGGTGTCGTTGCAGGGTGCGCGCGTCGGCGTCACTCCAGCCAACGCCGGCTTCGAGGGCGCGGAGTTCGTCGAGGGTGACGGGCGAGCGGGCGCTCGAGGGACGTCCGTAATCGTAGCCGGGGATTTGCAAAGTTTGATTTGATGCGGGTGCGGGTTGTGGATTCATGGTGTTTCCTTTCTGCTGGGCGGTTGAGGGCTAGGAGGACAGGTTCAAGAGGCCGGCTGCGTTGCCGGCTGCATGATTAGACGGTCTTCGAGCAGGATGCAGCCGGATTTTTCGGCGAGATCGTGATTGGCTTTGGCGCCGGGATCTTTGGCCAGCGCGTCGTGATAGTTTTCGTAGCTGGCCAAATTTGGGAAATTGATCAGGGCGAGGCCGAAATTTGTAGGGCCGGCGAATTTAGTGGGCAGAAAGTAGCCGACCAGTCCCCCGCCGCAGCGGCGGATTGTTTCAGGCCAGGCGCGCGCGTATTTTTCGAAGTCGGCAAGCTTGTGGGTGTCCAGGGTGTAGCGGATGCAGACGGTAATCACTGAAACCTCCTTGGTGTGACCGCTGGACAAAATGGTACCTTGCGGGCTGCGCAGAATAGTTCGAGAGCGGTCGAAGTATCCGCGCGGCTTGGCGCTACACTCTATGAGATGGATCCAGCATTGAATCGGGGCGTATCGGGAACGGCGGCGCTGCTCAGCGATCCAGGGCGCGCGGCGATGGCCGTATCGCTAATGGGCGGGCTCGCGCTGCCGGCGGGACAATTAGCGATGATTGCCAACGTGTCGCCGTCTACCGCCAGCAGCCATTTGGCGCAATTGGTGGCGGGGAGGCTGCTGAGCGTGGAGCGGCAGGGGCGGCACCGCTATTACCGGCTGGCGGGTGAGGAAGTGGCCGAGGCGGTGGAGATGTTGCTGGCGATCGCGGCGCGGTCCGAGGCAGACGGGCCGAGGGTGGCGAGGTTGCAAGGCGGTGGCGCGGCGGGCTTTGGGCGCGGGGCGGCGGTGGGGACGCTGGCTTATGCGCGGACGTGCTATTCGCATTTGGCGGGACTGCTGGCGGTGCAGATCGCCGAGGGAATGATCAAGCGCGAATACCTGCAGGCGCGGAAGCCGCGAGCGTATGCGCTGACGGCGCGCGGGAGAGAGTGGCTAGACCGTTTTGGAGTGCGGTTCAGCGATGCGCCAATCGAGAATTCGCGATTTGCGAAGCAGTGTTTGGATTGGACGGAGAGGCGGCACCATGTGTCGGGGCATTTGGGGTCGGCGCTACTGAAGCGATTCAGGAATTTAAAGTGGATCGTGCCGGTGCGGGATAGCCGCGCGGTGCGCGTGACCGTAGAAGGCGAGCGCGGGATTCGAGAGTTGCTGGGAATTGCGATTCCGAGGAGTTAGCGCGTGGTGGGGTTGGCTACGACTTAATTGCGGGAGTTGAGTCCAGAAAGACGACACCAGGTCAAAGGCTTTTAAATTTCGTTCGATCCCACTTGCTGAAACCAGGAAGTGGGGCACCCGGAAAAGCTTAATTGAGGCGGGGGCGGAGATCTTCGGCGAAGCGCTCGACGCGATTGAGCGGGACCAGAGTGATTCTTTGTTCTTCGAAAAGGCGCGCGACAAATTGATGGCGCGGATTATCTGGTGAAATGGGGATTTCGGTGATGGCGTTGAATTCGGTCTTGGGCAGCCGGGCGCGAATTGCTTCGGCGGTATAGGCAAGGACCTTGGCCTGAGCGGGATCGCGCCCCAACGAAACAGCGTGAACGAAGCCCCGGGTGCCGTTGTAGCGGTAGCCGTAATCGAGGCGGAAGGGATCGCCGGGCTGAGTGAATTCCTCGACGCGCACGCCCTTTTCCATTTTGTTGAGGATGCGATGGCGGCGGAAAACATCGCTGAGGCGCGCGCGAATCCAGGCGCGGGTATTTTCAAGAAAGCCGCCGCGCACCGCGCCTCGCGGCAGAGCGACGTGATCGCGATAGAGACGGTCGAGCTCGACGTCGAAATCTTCGCCCAGCAAGCCGCGCTGCGGACTGAATTGCACGACATTGGAGAGCGTGTCGTCGAGCTTCTGCATCAGCTGATCGCCATTCCCACCTGGCTTCCCTTCCCCAGAAACACCTCCGGCACGGCGCAAATACATTTCCAGATTGCCGGATAGATTGCGCAGCAGATCTTCATCGGCTTGGGGATGCAAACGGCGCACGCGGGCAATTTCGCCGGGCTCTTCGATCAGGCGGGCTTCGCGGCGGCCGGCGCGGTCGTCTTCGAGGATAATTCCGATATTCACCCACTCATCGCGCACGAGATTCGGGCGTGTAGCGGAGCACGCGGTAGGACATGGTTCGACGTTTTTCTTCAGGCATCGTTTAGACCCAGTTTGGAAAGGGTATTCGTGAGCTTTTCCAGGTGGCTACCAACTGCATTTCGACCTGACTACGGCGGCGATACAGCGTTTCGAGCAGCCGGTAGAGCGCAGCCTGATCGAACCCGTACCATTCGGGCGGAATTTCACTGGCCGATTCATCGAGAGCCTGCTCAGTGAAGCGGACCAGGCGCGACAGCCAGGGCTCGAAGGCCTGCATTCCGCGAACTTGCTCGTAAACAAGCTGGCGTAGATAAATTCCACGCAGAGGCGCGTCGGGAAAATTCCACTCAGTGGCGTTAAAGCAAAAACCATTGTCAATCATGATGGCCCGCATTCCATTTTGCTTGCGTGCGTGAGAGGTAGACGAGGCGCCGCCGGCACCAGCGTGCGACGGCGCAACAAAAAACACTGCCTGGCGGCCGTTGGTGTTGCAGGTCCATTTATCGAAGACCAGCATGCCCGCGAAATCCTGGAGATTGGCGACTTGGCGAAGCTGCTCATCAGGAAGAAAATCATAGACCGGCAAGGTGGCGGGATCGCCTGGATATTTCGATCCGAACTGCAGGCCCGCGGCACACCGCTGACGCCCTCGCCCCAACTCGATAAAAAGCTCGTCAGTCTTGACGATCAGTTGTTCGCCTACTTCCACGACGCCCACGTCGGGGACTGGCAGGCCGAGACGGGCGGCTAGGCGGTTAGAAGAGCAATTCGTTGGCCAGGATGCGAGTGCCCTGGGGATTGTTCTGGAATTTTACGACGTAGTAGGCGCCGTCGGCGCAACGCATCAAGTGCGACTGCGCTCCGCCCCGCATCCGGCGAATTTGTTCGAGCGCCAGCGGCATTGAGCAAGCATGCTAGCGAGCAGGCGTGGGCGAAGGCAAGCAAAGATTCCTATTTGGGAACATAGCGAGAACCTAAACAGAAAGGCGCGTCGGATCTATTGCGAGAGTTGCGCGGAAGAATGTTTCGCAGCGGAACAGAGAGCGAGAGAGAAGCGATGGAGGCGAGAGGACAGCAAGCCAAATGAGGTCGAAGGCAACCGGAATGGAAAACGGCCCAATTAGAAACTCGCCGGAGGCGAGTCCCCAATTGAGCCGCTATCCCCGATTAAAATTGTGAGTGCGTTTAGCGACGGCGCTTTTTGGCCGCGCGCTTGGCTGGTTTCTTGGCCTTTTTGGCGGCCTTTTTAGGGGCTTTTTTGGCCGGCTTTTTCTTGGCCTTGGGCTTGGCTTTCGCCTTGGGCTTCGGCGCAGCACGCTTGGCGCCGCCGCCTCCGCCCGATGAGCGCTTGGAGCCGCTGGAACTGCCGCCAAAGCCGCTACCGCCCGAACCGCCGGCTGGATTGCGCGGCTCAAGCTCGGTATCGTCTTCGCCTTCTATAATTTCGTCGGTTTCTTCCTCTTCCAGCATCACATCGCCGGGCGAGCCGCCGGTATCTTCCTCTTCATCGAATCTTGGCAAATCATCGGCGTCTTCGTCGTGATCTTTGGCGTAAAACATTCCAGCCTCCATGTTTGCGCTGCGATTTCCCTCCCTCGGCTTATAAACGGACCCGGAAAGCTTTGTCAAGCAGCAAGGTCGTGTAATTCGGGCTTTTCCACTGATTTTAGATAAGCGATGAGAGAGTGCGGGTGAGACGCGGGCTAGCGCTGGGCGGTTACGTTGAGCGTGTCGCCGGCTTCGAGGGAGCGGTGCTTCAGCTCGGGATTGGCGTCACGGAGGGCGTCGACGGAGGTGCCGTACTGGCGGGCGATGGAGTAGAGGGTCTCGCCGGGCTTGACCTTGTGGCGGGTGGCCGCGGCTTTGGACTGGGCGGCTTCGTGAGCCGCTTCGGAACGGGCTTCCTGCGACTTGGGGGGCGCCTTGGAGACTGAGGACGTGGTGGCGCTCTTGGAGCTTGGGGCGGCGCTGGTGGCGCTCTTGGCAGCGCTATGGGTGGCCTTGGCGCGAGTGGCGGGGATGGGTTCCTCACCTGGGTCGCTTTCGGCGACGGTCCTGGTTTTGCCGGTATGCGAGGGGCCGTCAGCAGCGGCGTGCGGAGCGGTGGAGGGGTCGCCACCTTCGTAAATGCGCAGGTGCGATCCGCGGGGCACGGCGTTGCCGCGGATATGGTTCCAGCGGCGTATGTCGGCCGTAGTTACTGAAAACTGTTCGGCGATGCCGGTGAGGGTGTCTCCGCGGCGGACTTTGTAATGGACCAGGTGCAGGGCGCGGGGAGCGGAGGCCGGAATGGTTAGGGCGTCGCCCGCGGCGATTTCGTCACCGGCGTCCATATGATTGCTTTCGCGGATGGAAGCGGCGGTAACGCGGTAGTGCTTGGCAATATCGGTTAGGGTCTCGCCCTGGGTGACCTGATGGAGGCGCCAGCTGGTCCATTTATCCGGCGGGACTTGCGCGAGGCCGGATTTGAAGCGGTCGGCGGTGCCCACGGGCAGCTTCAGAATGAAAGTTGAATCGTCGGGGGTGACCAGGCGAAGCAGCTCGGGATTAAGCGTGCGCAGATCGTCGAGCTCGACGCCGGTGGCGTCGGCAACCAGGCGGAGGTCCACGGGGTGGCCAGGCTTGACCAGGTCGATTTTGGGAGGCGCATCGGGAGCAACTTGCACGCCATAGAGCGCGGGATCCTTGGCGACCAGCGCAAGAGCCAGAATGATCGGGACGTAGTTGCGGGTTTGGGCGGGAAGCGCGTTGCGCTTCTGCAATTCCCAGAAATCGGCGTAGCCGGTGCGCTCGATGGCGCGGGCCACGTTGCCGGGGCCGGAATTATAGGCGGCCATGACCAGGTACCAATCGCCGAACATGCCGTAGAGATCGCGGAGGTGGTGCGCGGCGGCGTGGGTGGCCTTTTCAGGATCGCTGCGCTCGTCGATCCACCAGCTTCGGGTCAAATCGTATTCTTCGCCGCGGAAGGGCATGAACTGCCAGATACCGCGGGCACCCGCGCGGGAAACGGCCTGTGGCTGGAAGGCCGATTCCGCTTGGGCGAGGTAAATCAAATCCTGGGGTAACCCTTCCTGCTTGAGCACCTGGCGAATCATGTCGCGATAGGCGCCGGCGCGGCGCAGTCCGGTCTCGACGATCAGGCGGCCGTGATCGGTCTGGAAGAAGTTGAGGTATTGGAGGACCGAGTCGTTGACCGCGAGCGGCAGGTCGTGCGAGACCTTCACGATTTCCTGCTCGGCTTTGAGGGCCAGGCGCGGGTCGCCGCGCGGCAGGGTGGTCATGTCGGGAATTTCGTCGATGGGAGCGGGCTCGGAAAGGCCGCCTTCGGTGTTTTCGGTTTCGGCGGTTTGGGCATCTTCGAGGGCGTCGGCGTGGAGAGTGTCGAGAATTTGGTCGAAGAGCGCGGAAACTTCGGCATCGGAGTCGACTTCAATGCCGCTGGAGAGCACCGCGCTGATGGCGTTATTGAAATTTTCCCGGGCCTTATCGAGGTCGTGGGCGTCGAACGCTTTTTGGCCGGCGTCGAAGTA
The DNA here is from genome assembly GCA_963757885.1 of uncultured Acidobacteriota bacterium. Lineage (GTDB taxonomy): Bacteria > Acidobacteriota > Terriglobia > Acidiferrales > UBA7541 > Palsa-147. The sequence continues at coordinate 437,704 of CAVWSS010000006.1, forward strand.
TTCCTTCATTTTGACGAGGAGGACGTCGCGCGGGGCGCGGCGGTCGATCAGCGGATAGGCCGCTTCATCTGCTGCGGCGGAAGTTTCAGGGAACGGGAAGTTTTCGGCCTGTTGAGGCGGGGGCGCGGTGGGAACAGGAGCAGGCGCCTTGACGCGGGTGGTCTGCTTGGCGGAATCGTTGCAGCCGGTGAGCGAAACGGCGAGCGCGACCAGTGGGATCGAGAGGGTGAGGAGCAAGCGGCCGCGGCGGACGAGCATGCTTGGCGCGCCGTCGCCTCGAGATGCGAGCAGGGAAATTTTCAAATCAATTCACGGGAACGACGATTTTGCTCTCGGCTGAAGTTCGGCCGGGCCCGCCTCGCCTAAAGCTGAAGAAGGCAGGTGAACGATTGTATGTTGAGCGAAGAAAAGCGGTCAATGCCAGTTGCGGGATGAGTTGACGGAAATGCATACGCAAGGAGACTTGGCACAAACGAAGAACGACTCGGTGATGTAGACGTTTCCTAACCCACACGCAAACCCAGCGTATGGGGCATCCGCAGACACTTCTAAGTCAAAAACAAACCAAGATGATGGCTCGTTTCGGTTAGGCGAGGGCCTGGCGCAGATCTTCGATCAGGTCTTGGGCGTCTTCGAGGCCAACAGAAACGCGGACGGTGCCGGGCTCGACGCTGGCTTTGCGAAGCTCTTCGAGGGACATGTTGTAGTGCGAGGTGTAAATCGGGAGCACGACCAGGGATTCGACACCGCCGAGACTGACCGCGAGAAGGAAAATGCGGGCGCGATCGCAGAAGCGGCGCGCGGCGGGCAGGCCGCCTTTGAGATCGAAGGCCAGCATGGCCCCAAAATTTTTCATCTGCTGTTTGGCAAGCGCGTGATCGGGATGCGATTTGAGACCCGGGTAGTGGACGCGAGCGACCTTGGGATGCTTTTCGAGAAATTTGGCGACTTTGAGGGCGTTCTCACACTGCCTTTCGACGCGCACGCCGAGCGTTTTCATCCCGCGAATGAGCAGGAAGGCGGTTTCGGGGTCCATGGAGCCGCCAAGGTAGATGACCATGTCGCGAACTTTTTTGATGAGGTCGGCGCGGCCGGCCACGGCGCCGGCGATGATGTCGGAGTGGCCGCTGAGATATTTGGTGGCGCTGTGCATCACCAGGTCGAAACCCATTTCGATGGGCTTTTGCAGCGCGGGGCTGGCGAAGGTGTTGTCGATCATCGAGATGAGATTGTGCCTTTTGGCGAAGGCCGCGGCTTTTTTAAGGTCGACCAGGCGCAGGGTGGGATTGCTGGGCGTTTCGATGTAAAGCATTTTGGTGCGGGGGGTGAGCAGGTCTTCGATACCTTCGAGGTTGGATTCAACGTGGCGAACGGTAATGCCGAGGCGTGGGAAGACGTCGCGCATGAGGCGGTAGCTACCGCCATAGACCTGATACGTGGAGATGACTTCGTCGCCGGCGCTAAGGACGGAGAGAAGCGCGCTGGAAATTGCGGCCATGCCAGAGGCGGTAACGATGGCGGCTTCGGCGCCTTCGAGAGCGGCGATTTTATCCTGGGCGATGGTCAGGGTTGGATTGCCGTAGCGGGTGTAAATGTAGGCGTCGCTTTTGCCTTCGGCCCAGCGTTTCATTTCGGCGGTGTCGGAGAAGGTGAAGGTGGAAGTGCGCGAGATGGCCGTGCCCACGTTGGTGCCCACGCCGTGTTTTTTCTCGCCGTGGTGGATGGCGGTGGTGGAGGGTCCCCAGTTGCTGTGGGAGCCATTGCGGGAGGCGTTTCGGGAGCCGTTATGAGAGCCGTTTCGCGAGCTGTTTCGGGAGTTACTTGGGGACGTTCGATGGGCGCCGTTGGTCTTCGCGTGCGGGGCGCTTTGATGAGTCTTGGTAGTGGCCATAATGGGTGAGGATGTGCGTTTTGGAGGCGTGGGGCAAGGGCCAAATTGGGAGGATGGATTGGCGGACGGAGGGGGGCGAAGCGTCACAGAAGGGCTGCGGCTCGTCCCGTTTTTAGGCGGTTGCGGCGCTGTGAGGGCGTGATTACGCGATGGCTAATTTTCGAGGGCGCACGTCGCGGTTCACTTGCGCGGAGTAATCATCTTCCGCTTCATCCAGATCATATTGAACTTGCAGGTTCATCCAGAACTGAGGCGTGGTGCCGAAGTAGCGAGCGAGCCGCAGCGCGGTGTCGGTGGTGATGCCACGGCGTTCATGCCAGATTTCCGAGACTCGAGTGGTGGGGATGCGCAGCTCGTGAGCCAGGCCATTCATGGTGAGCTTGAAAGGAAGCATGAATTCCTCACGAAGGACTTCGCCGGGATGAACGGGCGCTGATTTTTTCTTAGACATGACTCGCTACCTGCCATCAATCATACAGATTTAAGAGTCGCGATGCGGCCTAGAACGCGGGGGCCGATGGAGGGATCGCCGGTGACGACGAAGGTGAGGATGACACCCTGGAAAAGTTGGAGAGCCATTTCGACTTGGGCGCGGTCGTCGGAGAACTTTAGAAGGAGCTCGACCCAGAGGCGTTGCTGCTCACGGTAAAAATCCTGGGCGCGTTTGGAGCCGCGCCAGGCGCGGCGGGTGAGTTCCATGATGAGCAGAAGAATGCCGCGGGATTCGGCGCTGATACTTTGCTGCCAGAGGGCTTCGAGGACTTTTGCTATTGAAGTGCCTGGCGGAAAGGCTTCTGGGCGGAAGCGTGCGCGGAGTCGGTCTTCGAGCATGGTCATGGCCTGCTCTTCGATGGCTTCGCGATGGCCGAAGTAGTGAATGAGCATGCGTTTGCTGACGCCGACGACCTCGGAGAGCTGGTCGAGGCTTAAATCGAGTGTTCCGGCCTTGACGAAGGCGGCCAGGCAGCTCTGGAGGAGAGCTCCCCTGCCGTTTTTGGCAATATTTCGTGATTTCTTTTTGGCCTTGCTTCGCTTCTGTACCATATGGTACAATCTATCATGTACCACGTGGTACATTCAATTGAAGATTCCTGCGTGGAGCCGATCCAGACATGAAAACCTCCGATGTTGTGCTGTTCGCATTGTTCGGCGCGGCATTTTGGATTGTGGGGACGTGGTTTTATCAGAAGCGCGGGCCGATGGTGTTTGAGGCGGGCGCGATGACCTACTGGATCAACTTTGCGGTTACGCCGATTCTTTCCACGGTGGTTTGTTTGGCGCTGATCAAACTGCGGCATGTTCCGGCGGGGCAGTGGGCGTGGGCGGGACTGTTGCTGGCGCTGCCGGGAATGTTTGGCGAGGCGCTGATACTTTCGAATTTTGGGCGATGGATGCCGGCCCTACGCCTGGAGTCGTGCGGGAGGTATGGCGCGTTTCTGTTCGCGACGTATGCGCTGTTTCTGACGATTGTTGAGATTGCTTCGCTCTACGCAGCGAGCTGAATCAGTGCGCTGACTTACGGACTATCGCGGTCTATGCGTCGAGGATCATCGCCCCGCCAAATTTCGTTTCTCTTGCGCAGATATCGGCGAAACCATCGAGTTGAGTAGTAAGGAATCTCCGGAAACAGCATAAATACAACGGCTAACCCCAGGCCCGAAAATCCGACTATCGCAGGAACAAGCCCACGCTGCCAGGCGATGAAAACGGCGATTCCAACGACCAGGATTGGCAATCGTAGGAGGTGGACTACCGGTGGCAGTGCCGGTCGTTTGCGGCGGAGTTTGTAACTTATCGCTTCCAAAACGACCAGGACAGCTAGGTCAATTAACGTTTGCCGAAATGGCGAGACAGTATTTTGAATTGCCACAATTGTGAGAGTGCAATCTACAGAACACTATTTATGCGGCGTGGGAATCTTCTTCGCCGGTGTGGTGCGGCTTGTGCGCGGCGATGACCTTTTCGGCCAGCTCGGGCGGCACAAAGTCGTAGTGAGAAAACTCCATGGAATAGCTACCGCGGCCCTGGGTCATGGAAGTGAGCTCGTTGGCGTAGCTGAGCATTTCCGCGAGCGGAACCTGGGCCTTGACGATGACGGTGTGGCCTCGCGACTCACTGCCGCTGATGCGCCCGCGATGGCTGCTCAGGTGTCCCATCAAGTCGCCTGAATACTGATCGGGCGCGTAGACCTCGACGTGCATGACCGGCTCCAGCAACACCGGGCGAGCCTGTTTCATAGCTTCCTTGAAGGCCAGCGTGCCGGCGATGCGAAAGGCGATATCGGACGAGTCGACGTCGTGATACTTACCGTCGTAGAGGCTGACGCGGAAATCGGTGACCGGAAAGCCGGCCAAATATCCCGCCTGGGCCGCTTCGCGTACACCTCTTTCGACCGAAGGAATCCAGTTCTTAGGAATCGCGCCACCGAAGAGGTCGTCCACAAACTCAATTCCAGCGCCGCGCGCTAGCGGCTCCATCTTGATGCGACAGACGCCGAATTGGCCGTGCCCGCCGGATTGTTTCTTGTGCTTGCCTTCGGCGTCGGCCTTGGCGCGAATAGTTTCGCGATAGGGCACCTTGGGCGGGTGCAGGGTGAGTTCGACGTGATAGCGCTTGCGGAGCTTCGCCACGACGACTTCGATGTGCTGCTGCCCCGAGCCGGAGAGCAAAAATTCCTTGGTCTGGGGATCGCGGCTGAAGTGCAAAGAGGGGTCTTCTTCCAGAATTTTGTGGATGGCGATGCCGATGCGGTCTTCGTCGGCGCGTGTTTTTGGCTCGATGGCAAAAGTGATGGACGGCTCGGGAATGCGCGCGCCCGGGTAATGAATCACCGCGGCTTTATCGCCCAGAGTGTCGTTGGTTAGGGTGTCTTTCAGCTTGGCGATGGCTCCCAGGTCGCCGGCGTGCAGTTCGGGAACCTCCAGGGCGGTCTTGCCCTGCATCATGTGCAAGTGCTGGAAGCGCTCAACGGTGTTGCGATTGAAATTGGTGAGCATGGCGTCGTTCTTTACTGTGCCGGACATGACTTTGAAGAAGCTGATGCGGCCGGCAAAAGTGTCGGCGATGGTTTTGTAGACAAACACGGAGCAGGGCTCGGAGGATGCGACTTTACGGTCGACTGAGTCACCTTGACGATTGGGCTGTTTGTGACCGGCGACGGTCTTGCGAACTTCGGGCGAGGGCAGAATTTCCGCGATGAAGTTCAAAATGGCGTCGTTGCCGATGTTGTGGAGCGCTGAGCTAAGCAGCACGGGGAACATGCGCTTCGACTGCACGGCTTCGTGCAGGCCTTTTTTCAGGTCTTCGACGGGCAGAGTGCCCTTGTCGAAAAATTCCTGCATGAGTTCGTCATCGTTCTCGGCGACCATTTCGACCAGCGCTTCATGGGCGGCTTTGGCTTCCTCGGCCATGTCGGCCGGGATTTCACTAATTTTTGCTTTGCCGTCGCCATCGGGGGTGTAGATCAAGGCCTGCATGGCGATCAGGTCGATTACGCCCGTGAAATTTTTTTCCTGGCCAATGGGGAGCTGCACGGCGACCGCGCCGCGACCAAAGACTTGTTCCAGCGATTGCATGGAGCGCTCGAAGCTGGCCAGTTCCCTGTCCATCCAATTGAGGACAAAAACGCGAGGGATGTCGTACTCGGTGGCGTAGTCCCACACCTTTTCGGTGACTACCTGGACGCCGGAGGCAGCGTCGATGAGGATGAGCGCCGAATCGGCGGCAATCAAGCAGGCCTTGGTTTCGTTGATGAAGGTGCTGTAACCAGGCGTATCGACGAAATTAATTTTGATCTTGTCGGAGGCGCCGGGAGCCTGCCATTCGGCAAAGGCGACGCCCATTTGGATGGATATCTTTCGCGCTACTTCTTCGTCGTCCCAGTCGGTGACGGTGCTGCCTTCGGTCACCTTGCCGTGACGAGGAGTCATACCCGCTGTAAACAGCAGCGAAGACACGAGTTGCGTCTTCCCCGTGTCTCCGTGGCCTACAATGCCAACGTTTCGAATCGCACCGGTTGCGTAGGTTTTCATGATTTGACCTCTTGTAAACAGGGGAATAGCTGCAAGCGGGAGGAAGTGATCCGCTGCAGGCCGATCTGCGGGGCTATTCGCGGAACAGGAACGCCCATGAGGAGCCTCAGAAAAGCCGGATGCTAGCATAGGGGGCAAGTGGCTCGCAATCGGGGCGGATTTGTTTGATTTGGGGTAATTTGGGGTTTTCCACAGGCAGGTACGAGGGCTTCGGGAAGGGCTTAAGGCGCATTGGGCGAAACGCCTTGCTTAATGCGGGCGTCACAGATCTTTCATAGCGCTGTAACGGATTCTTAATATTTGAGGCGGTTTGGATGAGCATAATTTCAGATTCAATGGCATTCGCAAACGATCCCAAACTGTCCATAACGCGCGCGGACGAGAACGGTTCACTTACGGTGCTGCGATTGCGCGGGCCTTTAGTGATGGCGACGGCGGCTGAGTTTCAGGCCACGATGCGCGATGAGAAATCGCATTCGGTGCTGCTGGACTTCAGCGAGGTGCCGTTCATCGATTCAGCAGGATTGGGCGGGATGATTTCGATTTTTCTGCATTATAAGCAGGCCGGGCGGGATTTGTCGGTGGCGGGCATGAATGAGAAGTGCCGGGCGCTGATGAAGATGACCAACGTCGAGAATCTTTTCCCGTCGTACGCGTCGGTGGATGCAGCACGGGAGTCGTTTAAGAAGAATTAGCTTCGCTTTTCGATTTTCTTTTCCAGCTTCATTTCTGCTGTAAAACTTTTCCTCAATTTGCACAAGGTGCACGCGGGAATTTGTGTGCGCGGGCCGAGGCGCGTGAGAGCGCTGTGCTAGAATTCCCCTTCCATGAAAAGTGCAGCAGAGATTCTTGCGCCCGCATTGCGCCGGGCGATGCCGAAGCGTTCGGCGTTCGATTGGATGGTGACGGCGTGGCCGGCGATTGTGGGGCGCCATCTGTCGGTGTGCAGCAAGCCGAAGAGCCTGGGCGACGGTCTGCTGCGAGTGGCGGTAAGCGGGAAAGAGTGGCGGACGGGAATGGACAACGCGGAGATTGCGCGTGAGTTGCGAAATTGCGTGAATGTGGCGTGGGGCGGGGGTTTGGTGCGCGAGGTTACATTTTGCGACGCGAAGTCGAGCGGAGGATGGGTGCCCAAGGCGGCGGACAATTCGTACACGCCCTTTGTGAGGAAGCGCGACGTGAGCACCGGGCCATCGACGGCGAGGGCCGGGCGAGGTGGCGAGAGGGCGGGCGAGGCGGCAAGTGACAAGGAGCCGCGGCGATGAAGATTTCGCGCGAGGAAGTGATCCGGGTCGCTCAGCTTGCCAATCTGGAGCTTTCGGGCGATGAGGCGGAAAAGTACGGCGCGCAGCTCGATGCGATTCTGGAGTACATCGACAAGCTGAACCGGGTGAATGTGGAAAAGGTCGAGCCCATGGCGCAGGTGCTCCACAGCACGCCATCGGGCAAGGATGACGAGGGCGGCACGCGCGATGACGTATTGAAGCCGTGCGACATCGGCGAGGCGATTCTGGAGCAGGCTCCGGAGGCGAAGAAACCCTATTTCAGGGTGCCGAAGGTCATCGAGAGATGACCGTGGAGAATCCTAAAGGGGTCGGCGCAGCTGAGTCGGATAATTGGACGGTGGCCAGCATTCGCGAGGCGCTCGCGGCGCGGAAAATTTCGGCGCGCGAGCTGACCCAAGAATATTTCAGGCGAATCGAGCGCGAGAATCCGCGCTTGAATGCCTACCTGACGCTCTCGCAGGAGCGAGCCTACGCACAAGCAGACAAGATTGACGCGCTGGTGGCGCGCGGCGGCGAATTGCCGCGTCTGGCGGGCGTACCAACGGCGCTAAAGGACGTATTGAGCACGAAGGGCGTGCGCACGACGTGCGGGTCAAGAATTTTGGAAAACTATTTGCCCCCGTATGACGGCACGGCGGTGGAGAAGCTCGACGAGGCGGGCGCGATTTTTCTGGGCAAGACGAATTGCGATGAGTTTGCCATGGGCAGCTCGAATGAAAATTCGGCGTATGGGCCGGTACAGAATCCGGCGGCGCCCGGGCGGATTCCGGGTGGATCAAGCGGTGGCTCGGCGGCAGCGGTGGCGGCGGATTTGGCGGTGATTAGCTTGGGCACGGATACGGGCGGGTCGATACGGCAGCCAGGCGCGTGCTGCGGGATTCCGGCGCTGATGCCGACGTATGGGCGAGTTTCGCGATATGGTCTGATTGCCTTTGCTTCATCGCTGGATCGCATCGGGCCGTTTGCACGCAATGTACCGGATGCGGCAGAAGTTTTGTCGGTGATTGCGGGCGCGGACGAGAATGATGCGACGAGCGCGCGTGTGCCGGTGCCGGATTATGAGAAGACGCTCGAGCAGGATGTGCGCGGGCTGAGGATTGGAATTCCTGAGGAATATTTTGGCGAGGGGCTCGACGCGGAGGTGCGCGAGCGGGTGGAGGCTAGCATCGCTACGTTAGAAAAGCTGGGATGCGAGCGGGTTTCGTTGAGCATGCCGCACACCGAGTATGCGATTGCGACGTATTACATCGTGGCCACGGCAGAGGCCAGCTCGAATCTGGCGCGATATGACGGAGTGCGGTATGGGCTGAGGGTCAAGGGCGAAAATTTGAGCGAGATGTATACCAAGACTCGGCGCGCGGGTTTCGGCGCGGAAGTGAAGCGTAGAATTATGCTGGGAACGTACGCGCTTTCGTCGGGCTATTACGATGCGTATTATTTGCGGGCGCAGAAAGTTCGGGCGCTGATCGCCGCGGATTTTGCGCAGGCTTTTTCGCGAGTGGACGCTATCGTGACGCCGACGATGCCGACGCCGCCGTTCCCTTTGGGAGAGCGCGTAGACGACCCGGTGCAGATGTATCTTGCGGATATTTATACGGTTACGGGATCGTTGGCGGGGATCACGGGGATTTCGGTACCGTGTGGAGTGACGCAAGAGAATTTGCCGGTGGGGCTGCAAATTTTCGGCAATTATTTTGCGGAGGGGCGCGTGCTGCAGATTGCGCGCGCGCTGGAGAAGGCTGGGTCGTTCGCATCGTAGGGATGCATGGTAGGCTGCGCCACAGTTCCTCGCTAATTTGGGTTTAGTACCGCGTAATGTTTTCTTCCGAAGTATCGCCTCTAGTAATCCCTCAAAATCGTTGCAGTTTCAGTTAATCCGCGAGAGGATTCGTGAACTTCCGCTGGAGAAAACTGTGAAGACTCTTCTAAATCGTGCGCGATTTATTGTGTTCATTTGCCTGATGGCGGCATTTTGGCCTGGATTTACAGCGCGAGGATTAGCGCAGACCGGTGACGCGAAGCCCAACCAGGCGCGGGCACCGCAACTGGCACCGGCGCCGGCCAAGTCGGGACGGTTCCTGGGCTGGAAATATGCGAGCCAGCAGGGTCAGGAATATTTGAAGCAGTTCGTGCGGAAGCGCGCGAACGTGGCCAGCGGGGCGAGCCCATCTGCAGTGGAAGTGGGCAAAAGCCGAGGATCAGGTCTCGGGGCGGCGACGCCTAATTTCTCTACAAATCCACAATTTCTGCCTGGTTTCGATTTTCGCGCTTCCCTTCCCGCGGATTTCATGCCGACTGCGGTGGCTACGGGCGATTTCAATCGCGACGGGAAAATGGATTGGGTGGTCGCGAACGGAGGAAGCGACGATCTTTGGATTTACCTGGGCAACGGAGATGGAACCGCGGCGTTGCCGACGGTCATCTCGCTGGCAGGAAAGAGCCCGGCGGCGGTTGCCACGGCGAGTTTGCGCGGGAATGGCATTGTTGACCTGATTGTGGCGGAGCCAGACAGCTCGAGCATTGAAGTGTTGATGGGCAATGGGGACGGAACTTTTGGAGCAGGGACGCTGTACTCGGTAGCCGGCTTGCCCACTTCGCTTGCGGTCGCAGACTTCAATGGCGATGGGCATCTGGATGTGACGGTGGGAGTTATGGCCAATGGCGACATTGTTCCGTGGCTGGTGATGTTTCCGGGCAACGGCAGCGGCGGATTGGGAACCCCGGTTACTTTTACGGGCTCGACGATATCCGGACCGGATATTACGAGCATTGTGGCGGGAGATTTGAATGGGGACGGCAAACCGGACATTGTGGCAATCAGCAACTCGGCCATCGAGGTCTTTTTGAATCAAGGAAACGGCTCATTTGCGGCGGGACAGGCGATCGGCGGGACAGGCGATTTCGATGCAATCGCGCTGGGGGACATGGATGAAGATCACTGTCTGGATTTGATCTCGGTGACCGGACGGGGACTGGGGCATGTGGGCAAAGGCAATTGCGATGGAACGTTTCAAGCGTACAGCAGCTGGACTGTGTTCGGCACGGGCACGATTGGCTTCGGATTGCAAGCGGCGGATATGAATGGGGACGGGCATCTGGACGTGATTACGTCAGGCGCGACGTCCACGGAGTCGGGGGAAAACCCCAATTCCAGGGTGAATTTGGTGGCAGTGCTGGTGGGGGATGGGACAGGGAACGTTGGGGCGCCGAAGGTTTATCGCGGCGGGGCGGGAATGTATTCGGTGGCGGTGGTGGACCTAAATAATGATGGGCATCTCGACGCGATAACGGCGGATCAGGATAGCGATTCGGCGACGGTGTATTTGAATAATGGATCGGGAGGGTTCGGGGATCCTTCGGGCGGATATCTAGGCTACAACATCAACAATCAACAAGGCACGCTTCAGACGGAGGCGTCGAACTTTGTTTCGTTAGATGTAAATGGCGATCACAAGCCGGACTTGGTGATGATGGAGTACCCGCAGACAATTGGCGATCCGTGGCAGATTGCGGTGATGCTCAACGACGGCACGGGCCATTTTGGAGCGCCGGTACGGTCATCGACGGGACTTACTTCCGAGTTGCCGTTGGGGGATTTTGTTTTCGGGGACTTTCGCAATACGGGAAGGATGGATTTTCTAAGCGTGGGATCCGGCTTAGGCGGGCCCTCAATCTGCTTTGCCCGGAATAATGGCGACGGGACGTTTGCAACCCCGACGATTACAACTCCACCATTTGCGACGGGCATTATCGCGACGGGAGATTTCAACGGGGATGGGAAACTGGATTTTGCTCTGACGTCAGGTTCCGGAGGCACGAATGGAAACACGGAGTTGATTATTTTTCTGGGTAATGGCGATGGAACTTTTACGCCAGGATCGATTACGACGTTCGATTCGAATACGGCGGGGCCGTCACTGATTTTCTCCGGCGATTTCAATCATGACGGCAAAACGGACTTGCTCGTCTGGGATAGCAACAACACGGTAGGCCCGGGTACACAACACCGACTGTTTGAACTGCTTGGCAATGGCAACGGGACGTTTGGGGCGCCGACTATCGTCAATCCGAATCTGGGCCCATTTGCGCTTGTCGATGTGAATCATGACGGACAGCCGGACATCGTCGAACTGGCTGAGCCAGCCGACATCATTACTTCGCCAGTGACCGATCCCCCGACCTTCAATATCTATCTTGGCCGGACGGATGGGTCTTTTGAGCTTACGAACAGTTATTCGCCCTATAGCGGGCAAAACGGCTTTTACTACACGTTTGGGAAGGGAACGTCGGTGGGTGGTTCCGGGTGGGAGCGTCGCCGGATTGTGTACGTAGGGGATTTTCAGCTCTCGCTGCACAACGGAAACGAAAGCGCACCGACCGGAGTTAGAGGCGCTGTGGTTTTTCCCGTTGCCATTCGGTCATTGTTCAACTTTGGGAAGACAGTGACTTTCGCTTGCGCCGATCTGCCAGCCGGAGCGACCTGTAGCAGCAAACCATCGGAAACATCCGGGGTCACGGACGTGACTGTGGGAGTGCCAAGCTTGGCGGTTGGAACATACTCATTCACCATCACAGGCACGAGCGGGCCGGTGAGCCATAGCTTGCCAGCTAGCTTCAAGATAGGGGATTTTTCGGGATCCATTGCGAAAACGACGCTGAGTCTATCGGCCGCAACGAACCAGGCGACGACCACAGCCACGATCACCTCCCTCGATCAGCTGGCCGGGACTGTTGAACTGGCCTGCGAAAGCACGGACGGTTCTACGGTGCCGATCAGCTGCGTTTTCAATTCGTCGACGCTGGCGTTGCATGCGGGTGGGTCGGTGAGCACGGTGGTCACGTTGACGGGTATCAATGGCGCAGAGCTAATGGGCAAGCCGCCGATTTTTGCCGGAAAGATTGGCCTCTGGGGCTTCGGTATCGTGATTCTGCCTGGGATTCTAGCGTTTGTGCCGGCGCGAGAGCGGCGAAGTGCTGCGCTGCGAGGCGTGGCGTTGGCGTTCAGCGTGGTGTTTCTGATCTGCCTGGCGTCGTGTGGAGGGAGCGGAGGGGGAGGCGGAGGGACGGGCGGGAATGGCGGAGGAGGCAGCGGGTCGACGGAAACGTTTTCGTTGACGATCACAGCGAGGGTGGAAAATTCGACGAGGACTATCGGCACGATTCAGGTGAGTGTGCCCAAATGAGGCGACTCTCGTTGAAGACTTCGAAGATCTGAAGTGATTCGCAGCGAAAAACCTGGACGAGTGGACAGGTAGAAAATCCGCGAAAGTGGAGAGAAGTTCCAGGTCTTGAAAGTTTTGTTTGATTTGTTACCCGCCTGTAAAACAAGTTGAACTTTCGCAGGGCAAGCTGAAACCTCACAAAATCCCAATAAAAAGGAGCGGACGGGCCGAGCGTTGGAGGAGAAGTGTGAGCGAGAAAAATTTTTTGCGCGGACGGAACCAATTGTGCAGGGATCATCAATCCCCAGGAGACACCATGCGCATCGAAGTTCAAGAGCGACCACACATGCTGACCATCAAATCAAGCCAGAAGCTTTTCACGGAGGATGAAGTTACCGATCTGACCGGGATCTGCCTGAATCATTTGCGGGATTTTGCAAAGAGCCGGAAGGTCGGATTCATCAGCCGCGTGGCGGAAGCAGCGGGAGCGGGCGCCGAGAAGTGGCTGTTCACCAATTCGGACCTACTGGTGGTAGCGATGCTGCTGGAACCCTGCGAACACTAGGGTTCACCAGGTTCCATTGGCGGCCCGCGAGTTAGGGCCTCACGAAGTGCCAGTCGTTTCCTATTTTCAAAATTTTGGTTTCAAAGCAGGACTTGTCGGGCGAGAAAGACCCTACCCCTCCGAAAAACCCCCGCGCTGGCCGGGCGCATCCAAAGTAGCGTTACCGTGCGTGATTTTTGGCGCGCTATAATGTGAGCAGCCCCCCGCGCCATGATTCAAATGGCTAGCCGAAAACAGCCAACCTCAAGCCTATTTGCCAGGATCGCGTTGACCGCGGCGTTTACCGGGGCTTCGCTGGTTGCGATTTTGCCCGCCGCTTGGTCGGGGCAGTCCGCAACATCGGTGCAAGCGGCGGGTTCTACTGGCAATGGGCAGAGTTCCAGCAGACCGGATGACCCGTCCGCACCGCTGGCACGCGGGAAGAAGCTCTACCTAAAGAGTGGCGACTATCAGTTGGTGAAGGAGTATCAGCTGGAGGGCAACCGAGTTCGCTATTACAGCGTGGAGCGATCGCAATGGGAAGAAATTCCCGCGGACATGGTGGATTGGGACACGACCAAGCGCGCGGAAGCCACTGAAACGCAAGAAGATGCGGCTCTACTGAGCAAGATCCACTCGGAGGAGGCGGCGCGGAAAGCAGTCGTGGTGGATGTCGACGCGAGCGTGGAGGTCGCACCGAATGTCTTCCTGCCGGATGGCGAGGGAATGTTCGTACTGGATGGAAAGACTGTTTCTACGCTGAACCAAGCCGACACGGACTACAAGTTCAACAAGACGCAGCTGGTCAAGCAGATCCTGATACCCATTCCGATTATTCCGACACGGCACACAGTGTCGATCGACGGGTCGCGAGCCAATTTTAGGATTAACAATAAGGAAGTGGAATTTTACCGGCGGAGCAAAGATGCCACGGAGCCGGAGATTTATCCTGATCCACGCCAAGGTGAAAGGCAGCCGGCGGCAGATTGAGAACCTGGACGCGCTTTTCCAGATGCAAACGGCCAAGCGGGAGACAATACCGATTGAAAAGTGGGAGTTGGTGAAGGGAGTGTACCGGCTTACTTTGGGGCAGGAACTGGCGCCGGGTGAATACGCTCTCGCAGAAGTGGTGAAGGGGGCGGGTCAATTGCCGGGTCAGTCGTCAGAACAGTCGCTTTATGTGTGGGACTTTGGAGTTGATGCAGGGCCTGGAACGGGGCCGGGCAAAGCTGCGTCCAAGAGCGCGAGCAAGTAATCGAGGTATGGTTGGCTCGGAATAGATTACAACCGGGACAGAGCTAAATTTCAATGCAAACGAGTTCAGAAAAGCACGTTCACGAATGCCCGAACTGCGGGAGCCAGAAAGTGCGGAGGTCCACGCGGCATGGGCTCAAGGAAAACATCGTTTACAGGGTGATGGGCGTGGGACCGTACCGGTGCACGACGTGCGATGAGCGATTTGTGGACCGCAACACCGGGAAAAAGAAGACGAAGCCGGACGAAGAAGCGGAAGCTTGAGTTTGAGTCTTTGCGCCGAAGGCCCGAAAAGACGACGCTTGGCGTTGCTCAGGAAACTTTGACGGGCTGGTTGGCCGACTGACTGGCCAGAATTTCAGAGAAAAGCGTTACCAGAGTGGCGAACTGGAACGGCTTTTCAATAATGCGCGCTCCACGCTGACGGAAGGACTTCATGGCCGATGCGTCCAGCATCGCGCCAGTCATAAAGATGAAGCGCGAGGCCAGCGAATCGGACCGTTGCGCGAGCTGATCGAAGAACGCTTCCCCGCTTAATCCCGGCAAATTGAAATCGCAGAGAATGATATCGAAGTGGCGGATCGCGAGGAGCGAGAGGGCTTCTTCGCATGTGGTTACGGTTTCGACGGCCATGCCCCGGGCAGCGAGACCGTCGGAGACCAGCTCGCGGATGCCGTCCTCGTCGTCGACCACCAGCACTGAATGACCCTGCAATTCCGAAACAACCTGCTTGGCTTGGCTCGCGGGATTTGCGCGTGGCAACCGGAGCAACGCCGAACCGAACCACTGGAAGGGTGACTTTGATCGACGCGCCGCGGCCGGGGATGGATTCGGCTTCGATCGTGCCGCCATGCTCGCGAATGATGGCCATGGCGATGGTCAAGCCCAAGCCCGCGCCGCCACCGGGACGTTTGGTGGTGAAGAACGGGTCGAAAATGCGGCCGATGATTTCAGGCGGAATGCCCGGGCCATCGTCGCTGACAGTGAGGACCAGATTGTCGTCGAGACGCAATGCGTTGATTTGAATTGAGCCGTGATCGCGGACGGCGGTGATGGCCTGCTGGGAATTGATCATCAGATTGAGAAGAACCTGGAGGAGGAGGCTGGCGTCGCCTTCGACGGCAGGCAGATCTTTGGCCGGGTGGAATTCGACGGCAATGCGATTTTTGGTGAGGGCGCTGCCGTGGAGGTGCAGGGCGCGCTCGACGAGGTCGGCAATTCTGACTGGCGAGCGGCCAGGAGTGGAACGGCGGGAGAAGGCGAGAAGGCTCTGGACAATGTCGGCGGCGCGGCGAGCCTGCTGGCGGACCAAATCGGCCTGACGGCGCATGGAATCATCGACGGCGCGCTCGCGCAGAAGGTCGGAAACGCCAAGGATGGCGGTGAGCGGGTTGTTCAACTCGTGAGCTACGCCGGCGAGCATCTGACCCATGGCGGCGAGGCGCTCGCTTTGGATGAGCTGCTGTTCGAATTGCTTCTCCTCGGTGATGTCGCGGGCGGAGGCAACTATGCCGATGGCGTGACCGGCGGAGTCGAGCAGGGCGCTGGCCGAGATGCGGACGACGCGCCAGCTTCCGTTGCTGTGGCGCATGCGAAATTCGAGCTGCTCAGAGCGGGTGAGTTCGCTGGTGAGGTTGTGGAGGTGCTCCTGAAGGCGGGCCAGGTCCTCCGGATGGGCGCGTTCGCTGATCTCGGTGCCGATGAGAGCGACTGGAGGAATGCCAAACATTTCTTCGCTGCGGACGCTGACAAAAGTGAAGCAGCCGGAGGGATCGAGAGTAACCAGCAGGTCCGGGAAGCATTCGACAACGCGGCGGTTCAATTCCTGCTCGCGATGGAGGCGCTGCTCGATTTCGACGCGCTCGGTGATGTCGACGAGGGCGCCCTGGATGCGTTCGGTATTGCCGGTGATGTCGCGAATGATGGAGCAGGAATCGAGGCAGCGGAGAAGCTTGCCATCTTTGCGGCGCAGAGTGATCTCGTGGTTGCGGACGACCTTGTTGCGGGATAGCTCGTTCAAAACCCAGTGGCGCTGGGCCAAATCCTCGTACAGGTCGTTGGCGTTGCAGGCCATCAGCTCTTCCCTGCTCTGAAAGCCGAGCATGCGAACCATGGCCGGGTTCACTTCGAGCATGACGCCTTGGGCGTTGCAGCAGTAAACGCCTTCCTGGAGGCTTTCGAACAGCTCGGTGAAGCGCTGCTCGGATTCGCGCTGGGAAGTGACGTCGCGAGCGATTCCGGAGATGGCGGTGACGTGAGTTCCCTGCATGATGGGCTGCAGGACGGTGTCGAAATAGCGTATTTCGCCGGTGCGGCGAATCTTGGCGCGGATGATTCCGTTCCACGGGCGCTTATCGCGAAGCTGCTCGACGACGTGCACGGCGGCTTCGGGCTCGGGCTCGGAGAAGAACTCGGTAAGCGGCTGGCGAATCAGGTCATTGAAGGAGACACCCAGAACGTCGGAGAAGCGGCGGTTGACAACCTTGATCTCGCCCGTGGTGGAAAGGTTGAAGACAATGTGGTCAAGGCTGTCGATTAGTTCTCGGTAGCCGTGCTGGGAACGGGCCACGACGTCGAGCAGCTTTTCAATTTGCTGGTCGGAGGGAGGAGCTGCGGCGGTTTCCTGCATGCCGCGAAGGAGGCCGCGAAGTTCACCAACCTGGCGGCGCTGATGCCAAACGTAAATACCGAAGAGGACCACCAGGATTACGAGGCCAATCGGAAGCGCTTCAAGGCGTTGCGGGAGGGAGCGGAAGCTTTGCCAGGAGGTGACGGCGAGGCCGACGGCGAGGAGGAAGAGAATTCCCAGGCTTTGGCGCCAAATGGCGTTCTCGCGGCGCTCCATGTTCTCCCAATGGACTTTGGAATCAGGGCGCTTGGCTATGCTGTGGGTATCCACCGACATGAGCACACTCCGGCTGTGCGACAGGGGCGTATGGTAATGGTACTTGCTACAGAAAGTTTACGGTGGGTTCATCTTGTAGCAAATTGAAACGTTAGAACATACACCCAGATACTCAACCCCTAGCGCCCCTACCACACCCCCAAAGCCTCAATAAAAAAGGCGGCAGGCTATCCAGAAGCCTGCCGCCTTTTGCTTTGGGTTTGAGGTTGGGTCGGTATTAACTCGAATTAACTCTCGCTTTCGGCCATTACGTCAGCATCCTTGCGCAGGAAGTCCAGGGTAGCCGCTTCCTCCGGGGTCAATTCGGGCTCGACCTCGGGTGGCTCCTCCTGCGGAGTTTCAGTCAGGAGCTGGATGTTGCGGTAGCGGTCGAGACCGGTGCCGGCTGGAATGAGCCGGCCCATGATGACGTTCTCCTTGAGGCCGCGGAGATAATCGACCTTTCCGGAGATGGCCGCTTCGGTGAGCACCCTAGTGGTTTCCTGGAAGCTCGCCGCGGAAATGAACGAATCGGTCGAGAGAGAAGCCTTGGTGATGCCGAGGAGGAGCGGGCGACCGGTGGCCGGGCGTCCGCCGTCGTGGATAATGCGGTCATTCTCCTCGCGGAAGCGGAACTTATCGACTTGTTCCTCGAGGAGGAAAGTGGTGTCGCCCACGTCTTCGACTTTGACCCAGCGCATCATCTGACGAACGATGGTTTCGATGTGCTTATCGTTGATGTTCACGCCCTGCAGCCGGTAGACCTCCTGGATGGAATTGACCAGGTAGGCCTGGGTGTACTTTTCGCCCAGGACGGCCAGCAAGTCATGCGGGTTAAGAGGCCCGTCGATGAGCGGCTCGCCAGCGCGCACGTGCTCGCCTTCCTGCACGTTGATGTGCACGCCGCGGGAGATGGAGTATTCCTTCACGGTGCGGCCATCTTCGCTTTCGACGTAAATCTTGCGCTGGCCCTTGGCGATTTCGCCGTACTTGACCACGCCGTCGATTTCGGAGATGACGGCGGGATCCTTGGGCTTGCGGGTTTCGAAGAGCTCGACGACACGCGGCAGACCGCCGGTGATGTCCTTGGTCTTGGTGGTTTCACGCGGGATCTTGGCCAGCACGTCTCCGGGCTGGACTTCATCGCCGTCCTGAACCATCAAGTGAGCGCGCGAAGGCATGAGGTACTTCTTGCGGACGCGGCCCTGTGAATCGCGGATTTGAATCGCCGGCTGATGCTTTTCGTCGCCAGGCGGCAGAGTGACCACCAGCTGCGAAAGACTGGTCACTTCGTCGACCTGCTCTTCAATGGTGATACCGGACTGCAAATCCTTGAACTGGACGGTGCCACCCGCTTCGGTAAGGATCGAGAAGGTGTAGGGGTCCCATTCCGCCATGACCTGACCAACAGCTACAGCCTGACCATCTTCGACCTTGAGGCGCGCCCCGTACACGACGTGGTAGCGCTCCTTTTCGCGGCCTTTCTCGTCGACTAGTGCGATCAGGCCGGAGCGGTTCATGGAGATGAGGGTCTTGCCGCGACCTTCGACGACTTTCAGCTCGATGAAGCGAACGAAACCATTGTTCTTGGCTTCCACCTTGGATTGCTCGGTGACGCGGGTTGCCGTGCCGCCGATGTGGAAGGTGCGCATGGTGAGCTGAGTGCCAGGCTCGCCGATGGACTGTGCGCCAATCACGCCGACCGCTTCGCCCATTTCCACCATGCGTCCAGTGGCAAGGTTGCGGCCGTAGCAACGAACGCAAGCTCCCCGGCGGGATTCGCAGGTGAGCACGGAGCGAATCTTGACCCGCTCGATGCCGGCAGCCTGAATGGCGTTAGCCAGCTCTTCGGTGATTTCCTGGTTGATCTCGACGATCACGTTGCCTTCGTAGTCTTTAATCTTTTCCAGGGAGACGCGGCCAACGACGCGGTCACGCAACGGCTCGACTTCGACGCCCGCTTCGATGATGGGCTCGACGAAGATGCCGTCGGCAGTACCGCAATCGAACTCGGAAATGATCACGTCCTGCGCCACGTCCACGAGGCGGCGAGTCAGGTAGCCGGAATCGGCGGTCTTAAGTGCCGTATCGGCCAAGCCCTTACGCGCGCCGTGCGTGGAGATGAAATACTGCAGCACGTTAAGGCCTTCGCGGAAATTCGAGGTGATCGGCGTTTCGATGACTTCGCCTGACGGCTTGGCCATCAATCCGCGCATACCTGAGAGCTGACGAATCTGCTGTTTCGATCCGCGAGCACCGGAGTCGGCCATGACGAAGATGGGATTGATGACCCCTTCCTTGTCCTGGTTCTCGAGGGTCTTGAACATTTCGTCGGCGACCTTTTCGGTAACGTCCGACCAAATGGCGATGACCTTGTTGTAGCGTTCACCGTTGGTGATGGCGCCATCGAGATATTGCTGCTGAACTTTGACGACTTCGCGCTCGGCGTTATCAACCAGCTTGAACTTGTCGCCGGGGATGACCATGTCCGAGATGCCGATGGAAACGCCGGCCTTGGTGGCGTAGAGGAAGCCCAGTTCCTTCAGTTTGTCGAGGGCGACGACGGTCTTATCGAGGCCGAAGCGCAGGTAGACATACTGAACGAGCTGCTGAGTTCCCTTCTTCTTGAGCAGACCGTTAATGAAGGGCATATCCGAAGGCAGGTGATCGTTAAAGATCACGCGGCCGACGGTGGTCTGCAGGAATTGATTCTTCAAAGTGACCGGCTCGGTGTGCGGCACGTCCTGATCATCGTAGGCGGTGGTCAGGTCGATGACTTCGCCGCTATAGCGGAGCCGAATTGGAGTGAGCAGCTCGACGTCGCCGGCTTCGAGCGCGAGAACAACTTCTTCGCTCGAACCAAAGGCGCGGCCTTCACCGCGAGCACCCGGCTTGGACTTGGTGAGGTAGTAGAGACCAAGAACCATGTCTTGGCTGGGCACGGCGAGAGGCATGCCGTTGGCCGGCGAGAGAATGTTGTGCGAGCTGAGCATGAGGACCGAAGCCTCGACTTGCGCCTCGGGCGACAGCGGGATGTGCACTGCCATTTGGTCGCCGTCAAAGTCGGCATTGAAGGCGGTGCAAACCAGCGGGTGGATACGAATGGCCTTGCCTTCCACCAGTACCGGCTCGAACGCCTGAATGCCGAGACGATGCAGCGTGGGAGCGCGATTGAGCAGGACGGGATGCTCGCGAATCACGTCTTCGAGAATGTCCCAAACAATCGATTCCTGCGCTTCGACGAGTTCCTTGGCTTGCTTAATGGTGGTGCAGTGCCCTGCCGCTTCGAGGCGGTGATAGATGAATGGCTTGAAGAGCTCGAGAGCCATCTTCTTGGGCAGACCGCACTGATGAAGTTTTAGCTCGGGGCCGACGACGATGACCGAGCGGCCAGAGTAATCGACGCGCTTGCCGAGCAAGTTCTGGCGGAAGCGGCCCTGCTTGCCCTTGAGCGTATCGGAGAGCGACTTGAGCGGGCGGTTGTTGGTGCCGCGCAGAACGCGGCCGCGGCGGCCGTTATCGAAGAGCGCGTCAACTGCTTCCTGGAGCATGCGCTTTTCGTTGCGGACGATTACGTCGGGCGCGTGAAGCTCCATCAGCTTCTTCAACCGGTTATTGCGGTTGATGACGCGGCGATAGAGGTCGTTCAAGTCGGAAGTGGCGAAACGGCCGCCATCCAGAGGCACCAGCGGGCGCAACTCGGGAGGCAGAACCGGAATTACGTCGAGAATCATCCACTCCGGCTTGTTGCCGCTCTTGCGGAACGCTTCCAGGACCTTAAGGCGCTTGGCGAACTTGATGCGCTTCTGGAGGCTGGGGTCGATTTTCATCTTTTCGCGAAGCTCTTCGCTGAGCTTCTCGACGTCGACGCGGCGCAGTAGTTCCTTGATGGCTTCGGCGCCCATGCGGGCGTCAAATTTGCCGGCGAATTCGCGCTGCAGCTCGCGGAACTTTTCTTCCTGGAGGATTTCTTTTTCCTTGATGCCGGGGACTTCTCCCGGATCAATGACCACGAAGGCCTCGAAGTAAAGAATGTGCTCGAGGTCGCGCATGGTGATGTCGAGGAGATAGCCGATGCGGCTGGGCAGGCCCTTGAAGAACCAGACATGGGAGCAGGGCGAAGCCAGCTCGATGTGACCGAGGCGTTCACGGCGGACCTTGCTGAGAGTCACTTCGACGCCGCACTTGTCGCAGATTACTCCGCGGTGCTTCATGCGCTTGTACTTGCCGCACAGGCACTCCCAGTCGGTGACCGGGCCAAAGATTTTGGCGCAGAAGAGACCGTCGCGCTCCGGTTTAAAGGTGCGGTAATTGATGGTTTCCGGCTTGGTTACTTCGCCGTGCGACCAAGATCGGATTTTTTCAGGACTCGCCAGGGAGATACGAATGGAATCAAAGTCCGCAATCTGACTGGCGCGATCATATGGGCTCGAACGATACAATGTCTAACCTCCAGCCCGGAATTCCGGGCAATGAAACTTCCGATACCGTTCAAAACTTCCAAAGACTGCTTACTACTTCTAAAATCTGCCGCCTTACTTGACGCTTTGGCGGGCGGCGGTTACGGCGGAGCAACGGCCTGGTTATTTATCAGAGTTAATCGGCTGCTTCCGCCTTTTCGAGTTGCGGCTTCTGGCGCTTCATCAGCTCGACGTCCAGGCAGAGCGATTGCAGCTCGCGAACCAACACGTTGAACGATTCGGGAACGCCCGGCTCGATACCCGGTTCGCCCTTGACGATGGCCTCGTAAATTTTGGCGCGGCCATAAACGTCGTCGGACTTGGCGGTGAGCAACTCCTGGAGAATGTGCGCGGCGCCGTAAGCTTCGAGCGCCCACACTTCCATTTCTCCGAATCGCTGGCCGCCGAACTGGGCCTTACCACCGAGCGGCTGCTGAGTGATGAGCGAGTACGGGCCGATGGAGCGAGCGTGGATTTTGTCGTCGACCAAGTGCGAGAGCTTGAGCATGTAGATGTAGCCCACGGTGACGTTCTGCGCGAACTCGTCGCCGCTCATGCCGTCGTAGAGAGGGATCTTGCCGGTATAGGGCAAGTTCGCCTTTTCGAGCATGTGGCGGATATCGGATTCACGGGCACCGTCGAATACGGGCGTGGCAACCGGGACACCGTCGCGAAGGCTCTGGGCCAGGTCGATAATTTCCTCGTCGGTGAGGTCGACAATCGACTTCCACACGGCGGTTGGCCCAAAGGCTTCCTTGAACCACTTGCGCAAAACGTCGGCGCGGGCTTCGTCACTGAGCAGAGCGGCAATCTGCTCGCCCAGGACTTTCGAGGCCCAGCCAAGGTGCGTTTCGAGAATCTGACCGACGTTCATACGGGAAGGAACGCCGAGCGGATTGAGAACGATTTCCATCGGCGTGCCGTCCGGCATATAGGGCATGTCTTCTTCCGGAACGATGCGCGCGATGACGCCCTTGTTTCCGTGGCGGCCGGCCATCTTGTCGCCAACGGAGAGCTTGCGCTTCATAGCGATGTAAACCTTGACCAGCTTGATGACGCCTGGCGGAAGTTCGTCGCCCTTCTTGAGCTTGCCGACTTTTTCGTCGGTGATTTTGCGCAGGACGTCGATCTGACGCGAGGTCATTTCCTCGACTTCGTCGATTTTCTCGATGAGCAGAGGGTCCTTATCAGAGAGACGCAGGCGCTTCAGGTTGCGGGTGGAGATTTTCTCGAGAATTTCGCGAGTGAGCTCGGTGCCCTTGGTGAGCAAACGCTTGTTGGTGCGCTCGTCGTGCAAGTCGGCAAGGAGCGATTGACCACCCAGCAGATCGGAAAGCCGCTTGAGACGCTCGTCGGTGAGAATGCGGATTTCGTCCGACAAGTTCTTTTCAAGCTTGGCGACCTGAGTGGCTTCGATGGCCTTGTGACGTTCGTCCTTCTCCGCGCCCTTGCGGCAGAAGATTTTCACGTCGACGATGGTGCCTTCGATGCCTGGCGGGCAATAGAGCGAAGCGTCGCGCACATCGCCGGCCTTTTCACCGAAGATGGCGCGAAGGAGT
The DNA here is from genome assembly GCA_963757885.1 of uncultured Acidobacteriota bacterium. Taxonomy (GTDB): domain Bacteria; phylum Acidobacteriota; class Terriglobia; order Acidiferrales; family UBA7541; genus Palsa-147. The sequence goes on from CAVWSS010000006.1 coordinate 460,775, forward strand.
TTTTCTTCCGGGGTCAGGGTGGTTTCGCCCTTGGGCGTTACCTTACCGACCAGAATGTCGCCCGGACGAACGGTGGCGCCGATGCGAATGACGCCGCTTTCGTCGAGGTTGCGCAAAAAGCCTTCGTTGATATTGGGAATGTCCCGAGTAATTTCTTCGGGGCCGAGCTTAGTGTCGCGCGCTTCGATTTCGTACTCCTCGATGTGAATCGAGGTGTAGTAGTCGTCGCGAACGAGCTTTTCGCTAACCAGGATGGCATCTTCAAAGTTGTAACCGCGCCAGGGCAGGAAAGCGACCAGCACGTTGCGGCCAAGAGCGAGCTCGCCGTGATCGGTGCAAGGACCATCGGCCAGGACGTGGCCCTGTTTCACGCGGTCGCCCGCGCGAACCAAGGGCTTTTGGTTGATGCAAGTGTTCTGGTTGGAGCGCTTGAACTTGGTCAGCAGGTAAATGTCGGATCCGACTTCGCGGCTGAGTACGCCGGACTGATCGGATTCGACGCGGACGATGATGCGCTCGGAGTCGACCTGATCGACGATACCGTCGCGCTTGCAGACCACCACGGCGCCGGAGTCACGCGCGGTGACGCGTTCCATACCGGTGCCAACCAGCGGGGCATCTCCGCGGATCAGCGGCACGGCCTGGCGCTGCATGTTGGAACCCATGAGCGCGCGGTTCGCGTCGTCGTTCTCAAGGAACGGAATCAAGCTGGCGGCGACGGAGACGAGCTGCTTCGGCGAGACGTCGATGTAATCGACTTCGTCGCGCGACTTCAGCACGAAGTTACCGGCCTGACGGCAGTTGACCAGCTCGGAGGTGATTTTGCCCTTTTCGTCGAGAGCAGCGTTGGCCTGGGCGACGACGTAACGATCTTCCTCCCACGCGGAGAGGTAGAAGCAGTAGGGCTCGGTGATGACGCGGCGACGCTTCAACTCTTCGTTCGCGTCGTCGACCTTTTCCTTTTCGACGATTTCACCAGGCTTGAATTCGCTGTCGCCAGCATTGACGATTTGCACGTAGTCGATGACCCGGCCGCCCTTGACCTTGCGGTAGGGCGATTCGATAAAGCCGAATTCATTGATGCGCGCATAGCTGGAGAGCGAGGAGATCAAGCCGATGTTCGGACCTTCCGGCGTTTCAATCGGGCAGATCCGGCCGTAGTGCGTAGGGTGAACGTCGCGCACTTCGAAACCGGCGCGTTCGCGCGAGAGACCGCCAGGACCAAGAGCCGACAAGCGGCGCTTGTGAGTGATTTCGCTGAGCGGGTTGGTCTGGTCCATGAACTGGCTGAGCTGCGAAGATCCGAAGAATTCGCGAATCGCAGCCATGACTGGCTTGGCGTTGACCAGATCGTGAGGCATGGCCGTGGACATTTCCTGGTACACGGACATTTTTTCCTTGATGGCGCGCTCCATGCGAACCAGACCGATGCGGAACTGGTTTTCGAGGAGTTCGCCAACCGCGCGAACGCGGCGATTGCCCAGGTGATCGATGTCATCGACCGTGCCGATATTGCGGCGCAGGCGGAGCAGATACTTGATGGCTGCGACGAAGTCGGCCGGATCGAGAGTGCGCTTTTCAAGTGGGGTTTCAAGACCCAGCTTGATGTTGAACTTGAGGCGTCCGACTTTGCTGAAGTCGTACTTGCGCGCGTCGAAGAACATGCCGTTGAAGAGCGCAGTAGCGGTTTCGAGCGTCGGCGGATCGCCGGGACGCAGCTTGCGGTAGATTTCAATCAGCGCTTCGCGCGGATTCTTGATTGCGTCCTTATCCAGAGTGCGGCTGATGATGACGCCAACGTCGTCCCGCTCGGGGAAGCAAACGTCGACTTCGGTGATTCCGCCTTCGGCCACCGCAGACCACATTTCTGGAGTCAGGGGTTTATTGGAATCAACCACGACTTCGCCGGTCTGGCGATTGACGAGTTCGTTGACGGTGTAGGCGCCTTCGAGATCGGCGACGTTCACTTCAACTTGGGCGACGCGAGCCTTGACGAGTTCCTTGTAGAGCGCGTCGCTGATGCGCTTGTGCGCGCCAACCAGCACTTCGCCGGACTTGGGGTGCTTAATTTCATGAGTCAGCTTGCGATCGACCAGGCCTTCGGAGACATTCCAGTGCATCGCGCGATCGCGCAGGTTGATTCGCTCGACCTGGTAGAAAGTGCGCAGGATGTCTTCGTTGGACTTCATGCCTAGGGCGCGCAGGAAAATCGAACCCAGGAACTTGCGCTTGCGATCGATGCGCACGTAGAGAATGTTCTTGGTGTCGTACTCGAATTCCACCCATGAACCGCGATAAGGAATGATCTTTCCGAGGAAATAGCTGCGGTTATTGGCAGTTTCGTAGAAGACGCCGGGCGAACGGTGCAACTGAGAAACGATGACACGCTCGGTGCCGTTGATGGTGAAGGTGCCGTTTTCGGTCATCAAGGGAATATCGCCAAAGAAAACTTCCTGTTCCTTGATGTCGCGGACGTTCTTTGCGCCTGTGTCGGGATCCTTATCGTATATGGTCAGGCGGATGGTGACCTTCAAAGGAGCGGAGTAAGTCATGCCGCGCTCCTGGCATTCGGTCACGTCGTACTTGAGCTGCAGAGTGACCGGGTCCCCGCACTTGTTGCAGAAGGTCGGAGTGTTTTTGTTGAAGGTGCCGCACTTCGAGCAGATCACATCGCCCGTGCGATACGGGTTGGTGACCACGGAAGCGCCGCAATTGCGGCAAGTGGCGCGGAGGTGATGCAGACCGCGCAAGTGGCCGCACTTGCATTCCCAATTGCCAATGGCGTAGTCCACAAAGTCCAGCTGCGACAGCCCGCGAAAATCCTGAATCGGGAAGACCGAGGTGAAGACGGACTGCAAACCAGTATCTTCACGCTCGCTCGGCAGCTGATCCATTTGTAGAAAACGCTGATACGACTTTTTCTGAACGTCGATCAGATTCGGGATCTGGACAGCGGTCTTGATTTTCGCAAAATCAAGTCGCTCCCGTTCCCGCGTCGGACGGTTTCCATTACGCATTCGGATTACCTCTCCCTATTAAAACTGGACGGTACCGGGAAATGTACAGGCGCACCTGTGCTCCCGGTCCGAAAAGGACAAATGACGGATTGCAGGTTCCAATCGACAAGCTTGCAGGCAAACCCTTTGCGCCGTCGAAACAGGCGCAGAACGCCAGCTACTTGATATCGACTTTGGCGCCGGCGTCTTCGAACTTTTTCTTGATGGTGGCGGCTTCGTCCTTGTTCACGCCCTCTTTCACGGTCTTGGGCGCGCCGTCGACCAGATCCTTCGCTTCCTTCAATCCGAGGCTGGTGACTTCGCGGACTGCCTTAATGACATTAATTTTGTTGGCGCCCACTTCGGTGAGCACGACGGTGAATTCCGTCTTCTCTTCCGCGGGAGCAGCGCCGCCAGCCGCCGCGCCTCCACCAGCTACAGCCACTGGAGCGGCTGCCGCGGCAGAAACGCCGAAGGCTTCTTCCATCTTCTTGACCAAGTCAGATGCTTCGAGCAGGGTCAAGCCCTTTATGTCTTCCAAGATAGTTTCAACTTTGCTAGCCATCGCTGTTAGTCGTCCCTCCTGAAATTTAGAACCTTAAGATTTGTTTTCCTGAGCCTGCGGCGCTTCGGCTTGCTCAGCGCCACCGCCGAACTTGTTGGCCTTCGCCGCTTCGTTTACGACGACGGCAGTGTTGCGGATCACTGCGTTCATGGCCATGGCAATTCGCTGGGCCGGCGCGTTGAGCAGGAACATCACCTTGCTGAGCAGTTCTTCCTTGGACGGCAATTCGGCGAGATTTTTGATCTCGTCGATGGAGACAACGCGGCCTTCCACCCAGCCAGCCTTAAATTTGAATGCGGGCACTTCCTTGGCGACTTTGGTAAGGACTTTCGCCAGCGCGACCGGATCGGTGCGCGTATAGGAAATTGAATTGGTGCCCTGAAGATTCTGGAGCAGCTTCTCCGCGGGAGTACCGGCGCCCGCGTGTTGCGCGAGCGTATTCTTCATTACTTTGTACTGGCCACCGGCAGCTTCGACAGCGCGGCGAAGCTTGGTGTCTTCCTCTACTTTGATGCCTTGGAACGTAGTAAGGATGACTGTGGAGATGGTGGCGAGTTCGGCTCGCAACGCGTCCGCTTCGGTCTTTTTTTCGGCCTTCTTCTTCATTCCCGTGCTCCCAAAAGTTGTGGTGCGTTTTGCGGCGCGTTAGGCAGCCGCGGTTACGGCCGATTCGGCCTCAGCGTGATCGATCAAAATCCCCGGGCCCATGGTGGAGGTCAGGGTGATGCGCCGGATATATTTGCCCTTGGCTGCGGCGGGCTTGGCTTTCTGGATCGCAGCGAGAAGAGCGTGGGCGTTCCCGGCAAGCTTATCGGCGGCAAAACTGATTTTGCCTACCGGCGAATGAATGATGCCGGTCTTATCCAGGCGAAATTCGACTTTACCGGCCTTAACTTCTTTGACGGCGCGCGCGACGTCGAAGGTTACGGTGCCCGTTTTAGGATTGGGCATCAGGCCGCGCGGACCGAGCACTTTTCCGAGCTTTCCGGCTGAGCGCATCATGTCGGGCGTGGCAATCACGGCGTCGTAATCGACCCAGCCTTCGACGATTTTCTGGACCATGTCCTCGCCGCCCACGAAATCGGCCCCAGCTTCCTGCGCCTCGCGAACTTTTTCGCCGCCAGCGATGACCAGGACGCGCTTCGACTTGCCCAGGCCGTTGGGTAAAACGACTGTGCCGCGGACCATCTGGTCGGATTGCTTCGGATCGACGCCCAGGTTCAATACGAGCTCGACCGTTTCGTCGAACTTGACGTAGTGCGCTTTGCGAAGAAGCTCGGCGGCCTCTTCGAGCTTGTACGGCCGTGCTTCGACCATTTTCCTGGCCTTATCGATATTCTTGCCACCCTCTTTAGCGCTGCGACCCATCTGAAGGCTCTCCTGTTTCGATCCGGCGGATTCAGCGAGGCTGATTAGCCGACGACTTCGATCCCCATGTTGCGAGCAGTGCCCATTACGGTGCGAACGGCCGATTCCATCTTGGTGGTGTTCAGGTCAGGCAATTTGGCTTTGGCAATTTCTTCCACCTGCTTGCGGGTGACCTTAGCCACTTTGTTGCGATTGGGCTCCGCGGAACCCTTCACGATTCCCGCAGCGCGCTTAAGCAATTCGGAAGCGGGCGGCGTTTTGGTGATGAAGGTAAAGGTGCGGTCAGTGTAAATCGTCACCAGAATCGGAATGACCATGCCGTCCGGCTCTTTGGCGGTTTTGGCGTTGAACTGCTTCACGAAATCCATGATGTTCACGCCGTGCGGACCGAGCGCGGTACCTACCGGAGGTGCAGGCGTCGCTTTCGCGGCTGGCAATTGCATCTTGATGGTGGTTTGAACTTTCTTGGCCATTTACTCAAAACCCCTTGCGAAATTTTCTGTGCTTCGCGCTTACGCTACTTTTTCAACCTGGGCGAAATCGAGCTCGACTGGAGTTGAGCGCCCGAAAATGGTGACTGAAACTTTCAACGTGCTGCGGTCCGGATTCACTTCTTCCACTACGCCCGTGAAATTGGCGAACGGCCCATCGACGATGCGAACTTGTTCGTTGCGGTCGAAGCTCAGCTTCGGCTTGGGCTTTTCGGCAGTGCTGGTTGCGCGATTGACAATGTTCTGTACTTCTTCTTCAGTGAGCGGCGTTGGGCTATTGCCCGAACCCACGAAGCCAGTCACGCGCGGCGTAGAGCGCACGACGTGCCAGGTGTAATCGTCGAGATCCATTTCCACCAGCAAGTAGCCGGGGTAGCACATTCGCGAGGAAATAACTTTCTTGCCGCCGCGAATTTCAACCACAGATTCGGTGGGAATGATCATCTGGCCGATTTTGTCTTCCAGGCCGAAGGCCGCCACCCGGCCTTCCAGACTTTCCTTCACCTTCTTCTCAAAACCCGAATAGGTGTGGACGATGTACCACTGCTTAGCCATTTCCATCACTAGACCTTAAAAAGTTTGAACAATCGATTTACCAGATAACTCAGGCCAGTATCGATCGCGGCAAAGTAGGCTGCAAAGAGGCCCACGGTAATGACCACGACCACGGTGGTCGAGACCACATCGTCGCGGCTCGGCCAATTCACCTTGCTCATTTCTACGCGAACATCGTGAACATACTTGGCGATGCGCTTGGGGTATTCGGCTATTTTGCCGAAGGTGCCCTGCATCCCGATGGGGGAACCTTCGTTGGTCGATTCCCGATGCTTTAGTTTTGCGACTTCAGCCATTGCTTTGGACTTTCTTGCTCGTTATCGCTTGCTACTTAATTCGATGCTGCATTTGTGACGCGCGCCTTTGTAGTTCCCAACCAGCCTCGCGCTCAAACTGGCAGGGGAGGAGGGATTCGAACCCCCACTCTCGGTTTTGGAGACCGATGGTCTACCGTTGAACCTACTCCCCTAATTACTTGACCTCTTTGTGCGGCGTATGTTTGCGGCACGTGTTACAGAATTTCTTGGTTTCTACCCGGTCCGGATGCAATTTCCGGTTCTTCATGGTGGTGTAGTTTCGATTTTTACAGTCGTTGCACTGCAGGGTGATGATTTCTCTCATGATCCTTTACTCGTGCTACTCGATGATCTCAGTGACGGCGCCGGCGCCGACGGTATGGCCGCCTTCGCGAATCGCGAAGCGCAGCCCCTTCTCCAAAGCGACCGGAGTGATCAGGGAGATTTCCATGGCTACGTTGTCACCGGGCATGACCATTTCCACGCCCTGGGGCAACTTCACGTCCCCGGTCACGTCCGTGGTGCGGAAGTAAAACTGCGGACGGTATCCAGTGAAGAATGGCGTGTGACGCCCGCCTTCTTCCTTGGTCAGCACGTAGGATTCGCTCTTGAACTTGGTGTGCGGGGTGATCGACCCGGGCTTGGCGATAACCTGACCACGCTCGACGTCTTCTTTTTCAGTGCCGCGCAACAGCAACCCAACGTTGTCTCCGGCAATGCCTTCATCCAGCAGCTTGCGGAACATTTCTACGCCCGTGACTACCTTCTTGGTGGTCGGACGGAAGCCGACAATTTCCACTTCTTCGCCGACTTTTACTTTGCCGCGTTCGACTCGGCCCGTGACTACCGTGCCGCGGCCTGAAATCGAGAAGATGTCTTCGATCGGCATGGCGAAGGGCTTATCCACATCGCGCTGCGGCAAGGGAATGTTTTTATCGACCGCTTCCATCAATTCCAGAATCGACTTTTCCCACTTGGCGTCGCCTTCCAGAGCTTTAAGCGCTGAGCCGCGAACTACGGGAACCGCATCGCCCGGGAACTGATAGGTCTTGAGCAACTCGCGAACTTCCAGTTCAACCAGTTCAAGCAGTTCGGGGTCTTCAACCACGTCGCACTTATTAAGGAACACGACGATGTACGGCACACCCACCTGGCGAGCCAGAAGAATGTGCTCTCTTGTTTGGGGCATGGGGCCGTCAGTGGCCGCGACAACCAGAATCGCGCCGTCCATCTGCGCCGCGCCGGTAATCATGTTCTTGATGTAGTCGGCGTGGCCCGGGCAATCGATGTGCGCGTAGTGGCGATTGGCCGTTTCGTACTCGACGTGGGCCACCGCGATAGTGATACCGCGCTCGCGCTCTTCCGGCGCGTTGTCGATGGTATCGAAGGCGCGGAAGGACACTTTGGGATTGTTCTTCGAAAGAACTTTGGTGATCGCCGCGGTAAGCGTCGTCTTGCCGTGGTCGATGTGCCCAATCGTCCCCACGTTCACGTGCGGCTTACTGCGCTCGAATTTCTCCTTAGACATCGCTCGCTATCCTCGCAACTTTGGTTGAATCACTGTTGCCGTGCTCACCGATCGATTCCGTCCGCGCACCGAGCTTTCGAAATTCTGGAGCGGGGGACGGGATTCGAACCCGCGACCATCTGCTTGGAAGGCAGAGACTCTACCACTGAGTTACCCCCGCGAATCCAACGCAACCTTTGAGCTGGAGCCTGGGACCGGGATTGAACCGGTGACCTCGTCCTTACCAAGGACGCGCTCTACCAACTGAGCTACCCAGGCCCGCACTGATTTCTCCCTGTGCCTGCCACAATTTCTGCCATACCAATGCGCAAACGCAGGCGTAAAATTTGTCACTCGGCTGTTGGGACTTACGTGTTTTGCATCCAGCAGGTGTTGTGATCTCTAAAGAGTGGTGGACGGGGGAGGATTCGAACCTCCGTAGCCCGCAAGGAGCGGCAGATTTACAGTCTGCTGGTTTTAGCCACTCACCCACCCGTCCCGTGCACTACGGGACTTCCGAAGTACTCCCCGCAGAGAAGACCCAGAAAATGCAATAAGGCCGTGTCACGAAGACACCAGCCCTGATCAGTTTTAGGATTAAAATTCGCCCTGACCGCCAAGATCGAAGCCAATCCAACCGAGTTCAGCTAGAAGTTTCAGAGCTGGCGGAGGGAATTGAACCCCCGACCCTCTGATTACAAATCAGATGCTCTACCAGCTGAGCTACGCCAGCCCAACCAAACCGAGCGAAAATATCACGTCGGCATTAGAATTGCAAGCGGGTTAATTCTAGGCCAAAAGAACCTTTCTTTTCAAGCCGTTTGCCAAGTCGTTACCCCTACGCTCAGTACCTTGAGATTAGATTCGCGACGGATTCTTTGGATTCGGCAGCGCGGTACCCCCTTGCCCTAACCCCTATACTAGCTCGATGACCTCTTCTGGGAAGCGCGCAGTCGTAGCTATCTCCATCATTCTTTTGCTGGGGGTCATCGCCGGGGTGTATGCCTTTCACGGCCGCTCCAGGCCTGCTTTGACGGGTCCGGCTGCCGCGCCTGGCTTGCTCGATTTGCTCCCTGCAGACGCACCGATTCTTGCGTATGCCGACCTGGCTTCTCTGCGCTCCTCCAGCCTGGGGCCTGCGCTAGCGAGTCTCGGCGACCCGCGCTATCTCGATCCGGATTATGCAAAGTTCATTCGAGAAACTGGCTTCGACTATACGAAGGATTTGGATCGGCTTGCGGTGGCGGCATGGCCAAGCACGGCGACCGCTGCGAAAGGCGGAGGCCAGAAGCAGACAGACGTACAAATTCTAGCGGTAGCGGAAGGCCGATTTGACCGCGCGAAAATTGCGGCGTATGCGCAGCAAAGCGGGACGGTGAATCAGAACGGCGCGCGACAGATATATGAAATGCCGTCAGGAAAAGGGGGCCCGAATATTCTGCTTACTTTTCTGGCGGATGGGCGGATCGCGATCAGTCAAGGAATGCCGCTCGATTCGGTCCTGGCGGCCCAGGATCACGGATCGCCAAATCCGGCTATGACGAAGCGAACCGAGCGGGTGGCGGGAGCGACTTTCTTCGTAGTAGCGCGCGCGAATGACCTGGCTAGTGCGTCGCAGGTGCCCGAGCTGCAAACAGGACCCATGCGAAAATCGATCGACAGCATTCAGATGCTGACATTGGCGGGCAAGCCGGACGCTAATAAATTGGCGATCGCGGTAGAAGGTCAATGCGATTCCCTTCCCCATGCGTTGCAGTTGTTGGCTACGCTGGAGGGCGTGCGAATATTGGGGCGCGTTGCTCTTGCTGGCGCGGCGAAGAACCACCAAATCGACCAGGCAGATGCGACTACGCTGGACAAGCTGCTGGCGATGGCAGCGATTTCGCGGTCGGAGAACTACGTACGGATAAGGGTGGAGCTTACGTCTGAATTTTTGCAAGGGGCGGCGGAGAGTAAAGCGGGACCTACTGGGCCAGCCTCTCCACTACATAGGTAGCAGGGCTATTGAGCTCCCTTGGGGTTTTATTGGCAGTTTTGGAACCTAGTCGCCGTGAGCGGTCGTGAAGTCGGTGCCGCGCAGGTAGCGCCAGGGGTTGACGGGAGTGTTGTAGAAGCGAACTTCATAGTGGACGTGAGGGCCGGTCGCGTGGCCAGAGGCGCCTTCGTAGCCGATGACGTCGCCGCGCTTCACGTGGGTGCCCAGGTTCGTCGCAAATTCCGCGAGGTGGCCGTACCAAGTAGTGACACCAAAGCCGTGGTCAATCACGACCAAGCGCCCGTAACCGGCGCGACGGTCAACCACGGTAACAACGCCGTCGGCAGTGGCGCGAATTGGGTCGCCGAGTCGCGAGGCGATGTCGACACCTGAGTGAAACGCGCCTTCCCCGCTAAACGGATCAAGCCGCTCACCGAATCTACCGGTAATTTCACCAACCACCGGCCACAGAGAAGGAACAACCGCGACGTTGGTGAACTGGCCCGTTGGCAGAAGGTGCAGTGACTGATTAGAGCCATTCATCAAGGATGCGTTGGTTTGCAGGAAGTTATATTGATCGACGGATTGCTGAAACTCGCCTTCCGGGCCAGTAACAGGCTCGGACAAACCGAAGGGAGTCTGGCGGAAGCGGGTGATGCCGTATGCGACGGCCACTTCGGTGGCCAGGGACTGCAAAGAATTCAATCTTTGATTGGTGTCGGAGACTTGAGTTTGAAGCTGGCGATATTGTTTCTTTAGAGTTGTCTGTTCACGGCGAAGGGCGTTGTAGTTCCCTACCTTCCAAAGCATGCGGGTATAAGAGCCGGCGGCGAAGATGACGGTGGCTCCGCCAACCAACGACAAAACTAGGAGCAATTGCACGGCATAAAGAGGAATTCGCAGACGACGCACACCGCCAGAATCATTGGCGGCAATAAAAAGCGTATAGGATTTGCGCGGCATCTTTGCTTTTAACTTCCGATGAACCAACGAAAAAGGCCGGAACGCCTGCGCCCCCGCGGCAGTTCGAAAGGCCATGAAGCCATTTGGGCCCCGAGACTTGGCCCGAAAAGAGCCGAATTGTAGGGAGTCAATCATTCTCAGTCAACCGATTTCTTCCCTTAGAGCCAGTACTAAGAAAATGTAGGCGCTATAATCGCTTCAGAAATCCTGCGTTACACATGATTCTCGGATGAAAAACGTCGCGAACACAACTGTCCTGGGGGGCAAAGAAGGCACACTGGTTACACGTATAGGTGCAGCCGTCCGAACGGACGGATTACTGAGAAGACACACGATCAGGCTCGGAATTGGGGACGATGCAGCGCTGCTGGAAGAGCAGTCTGGATTTGAGACGGTGGTAAGTAGCGATCAATTTCTGGAGGCAACGCATTTCTTGGAAGGAAGACACCCGCCAGAGGCGGTCGGTTATAAGGCGCTGGCACGGGCGGTGAGCGATTTGTGGGCGATGGGGGCGGAGGCGCGGGCGTTTCTTCTGAATTTGGCGTTGCCGGTAGAAAAAACTGGCAAATGGCTGGACGGTTTTCTGGCCGGTTTGCGGCGGGCTGCGCGCGCGGCGGAGATTGCGTTGGCTGGCGGCGACCTATCGCGAAGCGAGAGAGTGCAGATTTCTGTGGTGGTGATTGGGAGGGTGAGGAGGGGAAGGGCGGTGCTGCGCTCGGGAGCGAGGGCGGGCGATCTTATATATGTAAGCGGACGGCTGGGGCTGGCGGCCTTGGGGTTGCGGGCCATGAGGCGGGGAGTTCGAGGCGGAGCCGCAGGAGCGGGGCCAATGATTCGGGCGCATATGTATCCGCCGATTCGGCTACAGCTGGGAAGCTGGCTCGCGACAAGTCGAATCGCAAATGCGATGATCGACATTTCGGATGGGTTTTCGATGGACCTACATAGGGTGTGCGAGGCGAGTGGGGTGGGGGCGCGGGTGGAGGGGACGAGGGTGCCGCGGCCGAGGGTGAGTGAGGCGCTGGCGCGGCGGCTGGGAGTTTCGGCTGGGGCAGAGCTCGATTTTGCGTTGAATGGCGGTGACGATTACGAGCTTTTGTTTACGGTGCCGAGAAGCAAGGCGGCAAAACTGAAGACGGCGGCTGCGGGTGTGAAAGTGACTTGTGTGGGGGAAATTACGAGGGAGCGGCGGGTGAGGGTGGTGGGGGAGGATGGCAGGGAGTCGCGGTTGGAGGCTGGGGGGTGGGACCCGTTTGGTGACTGAATTGATGGGTTTAGACGCGCATCGACGAGCTACTCACATCGGCATGGGCATGGGGTGGCCGGGCTGCATATCGAAGGCGCGCCAAAAGGAGGCCATTTGCGCGGAAGTTCCCATGGTGACGCGGATGCATTTGGGCAAACTCGGGAAAAACGGGCCAACCAACACGTTGTGCCTGCGCAGGTGATCGATTACCTCGTCGGCTTGCCGTCCAGAATTAACCATCACAAAATTTGCAACCGAATCGATGGCGCGGAGCATGCGAGCGTTTACCTGATTCATTAGCTCTTGCCGCTCGCTCATGTTGCGATCGGCGCAGTCTTTCAGGTAGACCGTGTCGCCCAAAGCGGCTCGCGCGGCGCGGGCCGCGAGAACGTTTACGCCCTGCGGCAAGGCAAAACCGGAAATTTTCTTGATGGTGGCCGCCGAACCCACGCCATAGCCCACGCGTAAACCACCAAGCCCATAAATCTTCGAAAACGAGCGAATGACGATGACCCGGTCGTCGTCGACCGGCTTATCGATGAAAGAAAGGTATTGATCTGAAGTGCTCGGATAACCGTGATAGGCCTCATCGATTAGAACGTTCACGGTGCGCGGAAGCTTTTGCAGGAATTCTTCGATGTCTTTGCGCGGGGTAATTGTGCCGGTGGGGTTGTTGGGATTACAGATGTAAATCAGGCCGGTGAAGGAATCGACCTTGGCAAGCATAGCGTGGAGGTCGTGTTCAGACCGGCGAGTAATCGGGACGGTGATGGTTTCCGAGGAGACTTCGTCGGCAAAGTGCGACATGGCTTTAAAGGTGGGCTCCGCGACGATTAGCTTCTTGCCTGAGCCGAGGAATGCGCGCACAGACATGGACATTACTTCACGCGAGCCGCAGCCTAGAACGAGCTGCTCGGTTTTGATTTTGTGCGTGGCGGCGAGGGACTCTGAAAGCGCGCCGGCTTCTTGCTTCGGGAAACGGATCACGGAGGAATAGTTGGCGCGAAGCTCGGCAAGGGCCATGGGCGAGGGGCCGTAGGCGTTGACATTTTGATTGAGCAGCACCTGGTTGTCAGAGGCAGGGGCGGCGGTGTTTGACGCGTTTTCTGCTGGATCGACCAGCATTCTTGCCAGAGCGGCGGCTTCAGCAGGCGGAACGAGCGCGGATCCAGCGATGCCAAACCCGAGCTGTTGGAGCAAAGTTCTTCTATGAATTGACATTATTTCGCGGAACCTACGGGGACCCCTTATTTTGATAACAGCGCGGGGGAAGGCGGTCAAGGTGGCGAGGACGTGGAGCATTCCTAAGGCTAACTCTCGGCAGGTTGCCTCGCCTGGGCGCGACCGCTAATCTAACCAGCGTGAAGCAACGAGTTGCTGGTAAAAAGCGAAAAAGGGCGAGGGTGGCGCCCGGGGTGGCACCGCAGACGCGGGTGGCGGATACGCCAATGATTCCGGCGAATGTCGAGCACGCGGAGCTGCGCGTGGCGGGCGGCGGAGTCAGCCTGACCAATCTGGAGAAGGTTTTCTGGCCGGACCTGAAACTCACCAAGCGCGACTTGCTTCAATATTATTTGGATGTTTCGCCGTGGCTGCTTCCGCACTTGAAAGACCGCGCCATGGTGATGAAACGATACCCCAACGGAATTGCAGGCGAGTTTTTCTTTATGAAGCGCGCGCCCGAGCCGCGCCCCGCATGGATTCCGATCTGTTCGATCAAGCATGCTTCAGGAAATGTGATCGGATTCCCGGTGGTTCAACACGTGGCCGCGCTGCTTTGGGTGATCAATTTGGGGTGCATCGACTTGAATCCGTGGTACTCGCGGTGCGATGACGTTTGGCGGCCGGATTTTTTGAATTTTGACTTGGACCCGGTGGAGGGGACGCCTTTCGACCGAGTACTTGAAACGGCATTGCTGGTTCGAGACGCGCTGCAGGCAATCAAGATTAAAAGCTACCCCAAAACAACGGGATCGCGTGGGATTCATGTTTATGTGCCGATTCAGCGCGGGCCTAAGCAGAAGGAAGTTTGGGCGTACGCAAAGAAATTTGCGAAGGAATTGGAGAAGAAGTGCCCGGAGATTGTTACCGCTGAATATCGTGTGGCGCACCGGCCGGCGGGGCGGGTGCTGGTCGACTACAACCAGAACGCGTGGAATCGGACGTTGGCGTCGGTGTATTCGGTGCGACCCAAGCCGGCGGCCACAGTTTCGACGCCGGTGACATGGGAAGAAATTGAGAAGGGGATTCGCATGGAAGATTTCACCATGGAGACCGTTCCAGCGCGGCTGAAGCAGGTGGGCGATCTATGGAAGCCGTTGCTTGATCGCGGCAAGCGCGTTGATTTGAGTAAGCTGCTATGAGTCTGCCGCTTAAAAAATCATATGCGCCGATGGAAGCACTGCCGGCGGTTGATCTACCGTCGGGCAAGAATTGGCAATATGAGCCAAAGTGGGATGGGTTTCGCTGCGTTGCCTTTCGCGATGGGAATCATATGGATTTGCAATCAAAGTCTGGGAAGCCGCTGACACGCTACTTTCCGGAATTGGCGGAGACGCTGAGCAAAGCATCGGCAAGCAAGTTCGTGCTGGATGGAGAAATTGTAATACCTGTAGATGGGCAGCTTTCGTTCGACGATTTGCTGATGCGGATTCATCCGGCGGCGAGCCGCGTGAAGAAATTGAGCGAGGAAACACCGTGCGCGTACATCGTTTTCGATCTGCTGGTGAATGAAAAGGGGGCGTCACTGGCGGGCGACCCGCTGAAAGAGCGGCGCGCGGAGCTGGAGCGTTTCTGCAAGAAGTTTTTTAAGGGTGAGTCGATGGTTCATTTGTCGCCGGTTACCGATGATCTGGCGATGGCGCGAAAATGGTTCCACATGGGCGTGGGGCTTGATGGAATTGTGGCCAAGCGCGTCGATCTGCCCTATCAAACGGGCGAACGGACAGGGATGCAGAAAATCAAGAAGCAGCGAACCGCGGATTGCGTGGTGGGCGGGTTTCGTTATCTTGAGAAAAAGCCGCTGGTGGGCTCGCTGCTATTGGGTTTGTACAACGATAAGGGTCAGCTTGATCACGTTGGATTCAGTTCGTCCATCTCGGCGGAGGAGAGGCCGGCGCTGACCAAAAAGCTCGAGAAATTGATCAAACCGCCCGGATTTACGGGGAAAGCGCCGGGCGGACTGAGCCGGTGGAGCACGAAACATTCGATGGAGTGGGAACCGCTCGAAAATAAATTGGTAGCGGAAGTGCAGTTCGACCATTTCACGGGCGGACGGTTCCGGCATGGCACCAAATTTCTACGCTGGCGTCCGGAGAAGGCGCCGCGAGACTGCACGATGAAGCAGGTGAAGAGAGAAAATCGTTCGGCGCTGAATCTTTTGTAGCCTCCGTAACGCATCCTGAGACGAGAATTTTGGAATTTTTTCTGAACTGGCACCTTTCCTGAAAAATTGAATCGAAAGTTCAGTGACGCGCGTGTCGCCGTTGAGATTTTGCGTCGCTCATGGAGGAATTAAATGGCCAAATACGGTAAAGCTGCCGGAAAGAGCGTCAAGAGCGCAGTGCATCGCGAGAAGCGCGGCAAGCTGAAGTCAGGCAAAGGCGGGAAAGGCGGAACAGTAAAGAGCCGCAAACAAGCGATTGCTATCGGGCTTTCCGAGGCGCGCAAAAAGGGCGCAAAGGTTCCGAAGAAAAAATCGAGCAAGCAGCACGGCTGATCGCCGTTTACAGCGTGGAGTAACCAACGGGTCCTATGAGTGTGGGTTGTTTCTGTGGGGTCTGTTTGGTAGCGGTACCGGGAATCGAACCCGGGTTTCCAGATTGAGAATCTGGCGTCCTAACCCCTAGACGATACCGCCGATGCGTAGAATCCATGTTACCGCAAGGCAGCACATATCGTGAATGGGGGAATGAAAGTCCCACCTGCTCTTCTGAATTGATTCAATCGGGAATGACGCTAACGGCGACGGGTTTCTGTTGGCTCCGTCACCGCCAGCGCGTAATCGAACTTCGCAATTCGAGCTGGAGTTGGCTTCAGGCTCTTTTGATTAGCCTGGTAATGCCGACCAGGATTATCGCTCCCACAAAAGCGACGATTATCGACCCGATCATTCCGCCGCCAGGCCATATCCCCAGAGAACCAAAAACCCAGCCGCCTACAACCCCGCCAAGAATCCCCAAGATGATGTCAACCAGGACGCCATAGCCTCCGCCTCTCATCACCTGACCAGCAAGCCAGCCAGCAATGAGACCTACGATGATCCAAACGAGGATGCCCATTGTTTCTCCTTACGCCTATTTCTTAAGTGTGTTGCAGATTTGGAAGCCGCAGCCCGATTCACCGCGGCGGTGCGGGGGTTATACACGAAAAGCTTATGCAAAAGAACGAATTTAAATTGAGGCTGGGCTCTCAGACCGCGAGACGTTTAGTAAAGGAAGGATTTTGGTTAGATGGCTGGGGCCTGCGCCGTAAGCGAATTGGAGGAGTTCTTCTGCTCCAATTCGCTTAGAGCGATTCGACTCTGATTCTTACAAGCCACACTCAGGAACCCGCGCTACGACTCCGCGCGATTGGGCTAGTGTCTCTTCTCAACTACGTGGCCGCGTCCGTCCCGCGTTTCGTTTGCCTTGAAATGGGAAACTTTATCGAGACGTTTTGAGGGTTCGGGCCTCTCGCCACGGGCTGGCATTGGACCCCTATAGCCGTGCTCGGGATGAAAGCGGTTATTCACGTGGCCATGGAACCCCTCGGGGCCGTGAAACCACGGACCGGCGCCGATGAAGACCCCACCCGTAAACCATTCCGGGCCGTAGTAGCCGTAGGGAGCGCAATTGTAGGGAGGAACGTCATAGTAACCGTACGGGCATACAGGGGCGACGCCAACTTCAACACTGACTTGGGCCTGTGTTTTTGGGGCCCCGGCCGCAATGCAAATTCCAGCCACAACAGCAGCTAGCGCCAGTCCTTTAAGACGGTTCATTAGGTCTCCTCGCTTTGCAGAATCGAGGGTGTAGGCTAACTTTTGATCGGCCATTTCGAGCACCGGACAAATCCTGTAGTTCGCTGAAAGAATTGCCCTATAACCACTGCGGCGCACGCGGCCAAATCTGTTGAAACCTTGCAAGGTAAATGCCCCACTCAGGCCTTCCAACGGCAGGCTGATGAGGAGCCGCCATCCGGCTGACGCGACCACACCGTATTAAGGTCATGGGGCGTAGAATGCTCGGTCACATCCTTCCGTAGGAGGCTTCCATGCGCGTTAAAGTCACCCACAGGGCGGTGCTGATTGCCTGCCTTTATGCCGGGCTGAGCTGGCTGTGGCCCGGAGCAGCGCTAGCGCAAGGGACTCCTAAATTGGCGACGCAGGAGGACCTTCGAGCGCTGGCGGGATTGGTGCGCGATCTCGAGACACAGGTACAGGCTTTGAATTCGCAGTTGACCGATATCCGAATGGCTCAGCAACGGTCCAGCGCCGAAACAGAGCAACTTCGCGCTGAAGTGGGGGTTTTGAAGACGCAGCTGGAGAATCTGGCGAATGGATCGCGCGGCCAAGTCGAAAAAACTGCCTACATGCCGCAGCAGAACAAACAGAGCAATCCACCGAACCTTCCGAGTTATGGCCCTCCAGCACAGTCGGGATCGCGTACGAATTCGCCGGCGAGTTCATCGGCAGATGCGTCGTCCATTTCCGCCTCTGCGTCGAGCATGGCGCGTGAATTTCCGCAGGCTGGCACGGCCGAAGACAGGCTGAGCAATTTGGAAGAGCAATTGCAGCTGACGCATCAGGAAATTGTGGAGCAGAGTCAGACCAAGGTGGAAAGTGGTTCAAAGTACCGCCTGAGGCTGTCTGGAATCGTGCTGCTGAACCTTTTTTCTAATCAGGGACAGGTGAATAACCAGGATTTTCCGGCGATCGCCACGCCGCCAGTCCCGCTGCAGGCGAACAATACGTTTGGCGGATCGCTGCGCCAGTCGCAGATTTCGCTGGAGGCATTTGGACCGGACGTGCTTGGCGCGCATACCAGCGCGGACCTGAGGCTCGATTTCGGCGGAGGTTTCCCACTGACCTCGAACGGCGAAACGATGGGGATTGTGAGGCTGCGGACTGGAGTGGTGCGATTCGATTGGACCAATACGTCGATCATTGCGGGGCAGGATCAATTGTTCTTTTCGCCGACGAATCCCACGTCGCTGGCCTCGCTTGCGGTGCCGCCGCTCGCCTACGCGGGAAATTTGTGGGCGTGGGTGCCGCAGGTGCGGGTGGAGCATCGCGTGAACATTTCGGACGATTCGCGATTGCTGCTGGCGGCGGGGATTCTCGATTCCCAATCGGGCGAAGTGAACTCATCGGAATATGACCGTTTGCCGACGTGGGGCGAGCAATCGGGACAGCCAGCGTATGCGGCGAGGGTCGCGTGGAGCGAGCGGCTATTCGGGCGGGACTTGGTTGCGGGAGTGGGCGGTTATTATGGGCGGCAGTATTGGGGATTGGGCCGGCATATTGATAGCTGGACGGTCACGGCGGATTTAACTGTTCCGCTTTGGAATTATTTCGAATTCAGCAGCGCATTTTATCGGGGACGAGCGGTGGGAGGGCTCGGAGGCGCGGTGGGACAAAGCGTCCTGTGGAACGGCAACTTCACTTCGGCGGGTACGGAACTTCAAGGACTGGATTCGGTTGGGGGCTGGATGCAGCTAAAATTCCGGCCAGTTCCGAAATTTGAGATCAATGCCGCGCTTGGCGAGGATAGTCCCGATGCGGATGAGCTCCGCGAATATCACAACAATCCATCGTATTTGGGATTTTTGATCTCGAGGAATTTGAGCCCGTTGGTCAATTTCATTTACCAGCCGCGATCGAATGTCGTTTTCTCGACCGAGTATAGGCGGCTACAAACGTATATTCTGGATAGCGACACTCGCACCGCGAATTTGATCACCATAAGCCTTGGGTATATTTTCTAGGTGCAAAAATGCCCCCAGCGCGTTTAAGCCGCTCAGTTCAGGTGTTTGCAGGCGCGGCGTGGATTTGCGCGCGCGGCGGGGCCTTAGCGATTCTCTTGATGGCGCTGGCACCCCGGCGGAGTGGGGCGCAGCAAGAGCCGCCGGTTACAATTCAGGTCAATTCCTCCGTACAAACTTCCGTGCAAAACACGAGCGGGGCGAACGGCACGCAGGTGACGGCCGCTGTGCCGGCTGCGGGAGCGGTGGTGTGGTTGACTCCGCGTGATGCAGGTGAAGGGGCGGCGGTGGATGGGGCAGCGATGAATGGCCCGGCAGCCGGTGCAAAACCGAGGCCGAGAATTACGCAGCACAACAAGCAGTTCGAGCCTCACTTGCTGGTGGTGCAGGTGGGAACGGTGATTGAGTTTCCGAACCGGGATCCCTTCTTTCACAACGTGTTCTCGCAGTTTGATGGGAAGCGGTTCGATCTGGGGCTGTACGAGGCGGGTTCGACGAATTCGGTGAAATTTGATCGCGTGGGGGTCAGTTTTCTCTTCTGCAATATTCATCCGGAGATGAGCGCGGTGGTGGTTACGGTGGATACGCCGTACTACGCAGCGGCGGATCACTCAGGACGGGCAGCGATCGCCAATGTGCCGGATGGATCGTACGATTTACACGTGTGGTCGGAACGCGCTGTCTCCGAAGACATGAGAAAGCCGAAGAGAACAGTAGCAATCAATGCAGCAAATCGAAATTTGCCGCCTCTGCTGTTAGCCAACAATCCCAACTTTACGACGGCGCATAAAAATAAGTACGGGCAAGACTACGTGCCGCCGGAAAATAACGGATATTCGCACTAGCGCATCCGTGCGCCGGCTGACTTTGCGATCCTTCCAGTTTGATCGGGGCTAACCAGCGTTAGGCGACGACGGGGTTGGGAAATTCTGGCACAGCATTTGTGGTGCGCGGCAACTTCACCAAGACTACGGTTCCGCTTCCGGAAGTGCTTTCCACGCGAACCGAACCGCCGTGATCCTGAACAATTTTGGCAACGATGGCCAGGCCCATGCCGGTTCCGTTTGGTTTGCCGTAACTAACAAATGGATCGAAGAGCGTGTCCTTTACGCTGGGCGCGATGCCTGAGCCCTGGTCGCAGACCCGCACTGCAAAATTGCCGTCCACAATCTGGACTCTTACCGCGATGTTGCAGTACTCGTCACCGGTAGCTTCGCAGGCATTCAGAATCAGATTGAAGAAAACGCGCTCGAGTTTATTGGGGTCGAAATGTCCGCTGAGGTCCTGATCGGAGATGAGGTCGATATGGGTATTGCGAAATTCGAGACGCGCGTGAAGTGCCTCAACGGCGCGATGAATCACCACGGCTAAATCGCCAGGCTGAGGCGATATGGCTTTGCGCTGGGAGGAAAGCTCCCGGAGCGAATCGATTAAATCTGTCATCTGATTCGCGGCGGTTTTGATTTCCTCGTAAATCTCACTCTTGTTTAGTTTTAGTTTGTCGGCTTCGTAGAGAAATTCGGCGTTGGCGACGACGGCGGCGAGATAGTGACGCAGGTCGTGGGAAAGGGAGCTCGCGGCGCGGCCCAGAGCTGCGACACGCTCGACCTCGATCTGCTGCTGTTGCGAAGCCAGAAGCTGATCCCTCATTTTCGCAAAGGCGTTGCCCAGAGTGGCGACTTCGCTGCTGCCGCGCGGAACGATCGAGTAGTTGTAGTTCCCCGTGGCGAGCGCCTGAACGCCCGAGACAAGGTTATCGAGCGGCGAAGTGATGGTGCGCGCAACAAATCCAAAAAGGATCGCCCCGAGTAGGACAGCGGAAGCGGCGAGCAAATAAATGGTGCGATTCAGGTGATGCAGGAAATTATTAATTCCTACGAGAGGCATCATCACATAGCAGCGCACAGGCGAAGGGCCGGTGCTATTCAGCAAGACCGTTGAATATTCGTATTGGTCGGTGCGCAAGCTAACTTTGCGCGGCGCGGCGCTGGAATCGGGCAAGCCAGCGCGAATTTGCCGCTGAAATTCCGTGGCGTCTTCAGCAGGCAGAGTTGAAGCGATGAGGGTGCCATCTGTTTCCAGGGCAATTTGATTACCCGAAACGACAGCGAGCTGATCGGCAACGGTGGTATCGACTTGGTAGCCGATGGCGAGCGAGCCTAACATTCGCGAATTTGTTCCCACTCCTGCAACGATGGGCCGGATGAACACCCAATCGAGGCGGCCGTCTTTGTACCACCAGGAGGCGTCTTCGCCGCGATTGAGTGAGCTATCGAGCGCAGCGTGAGCAGCGTCCTCAGACCAACCCGGACTATTGGAGTGTATGGCGGCGATTTTTCGGTCCGGCTTGGCTAAAACGAAGAGGTCGCTGCCGGCCAGCTTCCAGTACGCCGCGGAACCATCCTGGATCGTGGGAGCGTCCTCGGTAGTCATCAGCGATTTGAGCGTGGGTAAATCGGAAAGCATGGCAGCGGCGCGCGACAGTTGCGTTTCGCGCTGCTGCTGGACGCTCTGGAAGGCACGGACAGAAGCCTGCGTTCCGTCTTTGATCTGCGATTGAATTTCGATGCCGATGGTGTGGCGAATGATGAAGAGAAGAGAGGCAGTTAGACCGGAGATGATCAGAACGGTAGCTATAACGAGTTGGGTGCGAACGCGCAGGTGAGCCATGGGAGTTTCCGAGTGTCCTGCTTCTTGGTGGCTGTTGTTGCTGGCGCTCTATTCCTGGCGATTCTCCTCGACGTACGAATCGCCATTCAGAACGAACTTGTATCCAGTGCCATGAACGGTAAGGAAGAATTGAGGATTGCCGGGATCGCGCTCGAGTTTCTGGCGTAGGCGCAGGATGTGGTTATCGACGGTGCGGCTGGTGGGGTAAACCTGATAGCCCCAAACTTCGTTCAAGAGTCTTTCGCGCGAATAAACGGTGCCGGGTGAACTCACCAGGAATTTTAGAAGTTTGAATTCCTGGGCGGTCAAGGTCACCGTCTTGCCGGCGAATTTCGCTTCCATGGTGGTGAAGTTCACGCGAGCGTCGCCGAAGGAGATGACCTCGTGTGCGGGAGTTGAGGGCGGGGCGGCCGACGGAGTGGCGGTACGCGGGGTACCGCGGCGAATCGCCCGGCGGACCCGGGCCAGCAGTTCCTTTGGGCTGAAAGGCTTGGTTACGTAGTCGTCCGCGCCCAATTCCAGGAGCAGAACTTTGTCATCGATTTCCGCGTTTGCACTGAGAACAACCACCGGCACACCGGAAGCAAGAGCTTTGAATTCACGGCAAAGCTCCTTGCCTGACATTCCCGGCAATTTCAGATCGAGCACAACCGCAGTCGGAAGGTCGTCGCGGAATGACTTCAATCCAGCAGGGCCGTCCGCGGCGATCTGAACTTTCAGCGAATCCGATTCAAACAGGCGGCGCAGAGTGCGCTGCATAGGACGACTGTCTTCCACGACCAGGATGGTGTTCATAGGCTCGGAGGGCGCGAGTAGATTTTCAGCGATCATACTACGCCCCTTGACGGACTGCACCTTTTGAGAAGCCGCTGCGAATGAATCGCCAGACGAACCGTCTTTTTGATTTTCAACACTCGAATTCCTCAATGTTTATCTACACCTTTTTGACCTGAACTTAAATCTGCATCTTGCGAAAACATGCACTTTTTCAGTGACGAAGATTGGACAGACATTTGACATCTTGATGACACATCCGCAAAGCACACCCGCTATCCTGCCGCCGCAGTCGCAGCAGTAATTGGACAGTTTCAAGGCCCAAAAGATTCACGGTTCAAGTTCAAGCGGGATTTCAAACAGCCGACGAATGAGCTGAGAGAGTTTTTCTCACACCCGGTGCCGCTCGATTCGGCCATTAGTTTCATTAGGGCGTTTTGGCAGGACGGGGGCAAGCACCTCAGGTGCAAAAGGAGAAAAACTCGATGAAGGAAAAAGAAAGCGGCATGAAGAGACAAACCAATCGCCGGGATTTCATGAAGAAAGGAATTGCGGCGGCGGCCACCGTGGGAGTGGGCACGGGAATACTGGCGAGCGGTGCGTCGTCGGTGTTTGCTGACGATCATGGACGCGGGCGACGGATGGATCCTGGAGACGCGGCGATTCTGCGGTTTTTGTGCGCTGCGGAAATCCTGGAGACGGATCTTTGGCAGCAGTACAACGAATTTGGCGGCATTCAGGATAGCGAAGTGCCCGGCGGGAGCGGAAGTCCAGCTTACACGCAGGCGCTCAGCAATATCGACGACGATATGGCGCAGTACATCCACGACAACACCCAGGACGAGATGACACACGAAGTTTTCATCAATGCGTATCTGGCGTCCCGGGGCGAGCAGACCGTGAATCTGGACCATTTTCGCGTGCTGCCGAGCAGCCAGGCATCAGGCGCGCAGCAAATCGGCCGCTTGACGAATTTGACGGAGCTTTCCGTCGATACGTCCTGGTACACGAGGTATCGCAGCGCGAATAAGAATCCGGACTTTGGGGATTCGTTTCCGCAGGCGGTTCCTACGTTGAAGACCGGCCAACATTCGGCAATTCCACGGACGGACGCCGACCTGAACGATCCGAATCACGTGCAGGCACTGGCCAATACGGCCACCTTTCACTTCGCAACGATTGAGCAGGGCGGGACGAGCTTGTATGCCTCGCTGGCTCAACGTGTGACTGATGCGGAAGTGCTGCG
The DNA here is from genome assembly GCA_963757885.1 of uncultured Acidobacteriota bacterium. GTDB lineage: Bacteria > Acidobacteriota > Terriglobia > Acidiferrales > UBA7541 > Palsa-147. The sequence goes on from CAVWSS010000006.1 coordinate 484,390, forward strand.
CGTGGTCCTGAGCATCGGCGGCACGGAAATCATGCATTTCCAAACATGGTCGGACGATGCGGGCGATGCACCGCCGCTCACGGACACCGATCCCATCACCGGCCAAACGGTCGTTTTCCCGGATTTGAATGCGCCGCCGTTCGGGGGGCCGCTGTTCCAGACCAATTTGATCATGCCGGAACCAACGATTTTTCTTAGCCGTAACTTTCCACGCTGCTCGATCATTCGCCCCACGCAAACGCAAGGCGCTGCGATAGGGGCGGCGAAATTCCTCACTGAAATGAATTTGTTCAAGGGGCAATCGCCAGTGTTCTTTGCACTGTTGTTCGAGCTAGCAGAAGCTGCCGATGCGGCCAGGCGTGGTTTCTGACCGGGGACAAACACGACTGACAGCAACGGCCGTTGACGCTGGAGTGGGTTGATCCACTCGGCGACACGGGGGTCTTGTTCGGGGCCGAACAGGACCCCCGTTTTTATTTCCTGTAGTATCCTCGCTCGCGTAAACCCCTGGGACATTCCACTGGAATCATTTCGAGCCGGAGGTTCGGCAATGAAGAAACTAATAGTACTGGCATGCACGGCGGTGTTTGCAGCGGCAATTTATCTTCCCGCGCAAGAACATGTGGTCACGCCGAACGAGAATCTGGTGGCGGATGGAATCCCGCCTATTCCGGCGTCAATGGCCGAAACGGTGGAGCGATATACGGAGAATCGACGAGCGATACCCACTGATTGGCATCCGACTCGGCGGGAGATGATGATCAACACGCGATTCGGGAATACGTTTCAAGTGCACCTGGTAAAAATGCCCGGCGGTGCACGCCAGCAGCTGACGTTCAGCAATGAGCCAGTGTATTGGGGTGCGTTTCATCCCAAGGGGGGAGACTTTTTCCTGTACCGAAAGGATGTCGGCGGCGGCGAGTGGTACCAGCTATTTCGATATGACTTTGCGAAAGGAAACAGCACTCTGCTGACCGATGGGAAGGCTCAAAATTCTACGGCTCATTGGTCCACCAGCGGCGAGTTGATCGCTTATACCTCAACAAGGCGAACCGGGAAGGACAACGACGTTTGGGTGATGAATCCAGCGGACCCAAAGACGGACCACATGGTGGCTCAGTTGAGCGGTGGAGGATGGGATGTTTCGGACTGGTCCAAGGATGACAAGGAGATTCTTGGACTCGAAGAACTTTCGATTAATGAGTCGTATTTGTGGCTGATCGATGCTGCGTCGGGAGAAAAGACGGAACTAACACCGCGAAAGACCGATGCGCAGGTAGCGTACGCGAACGCGGCCTTTAGCAAAGACGGAAAGGGCGTATACGTGACGACTGACAAGGATTCCGAGTTTCAGCGGCTGGCGTACATCGATCTGGCAACGAGGAAGCTGGAAATCATCACGCCGGATCTACGTTGGGACATCGATGAATTTGCGCAATCGTGGAACGGGAAATGGATCGCGTATACGACAAATGAAGAAGGGATTGGCAAGTTGCACCTGCTGGACGTCGCCACTAAGAAAGAGCAAGTAGTGCCAAACTTGCCTGTGGGAACAATTGGTGGGTTGATCTGGCATCGCGATAATCGCGACCTGGCGTTCTCGATGACCACGGCGCGAAATCCGACTGACGCATTTTCACTAGACGTGATCACAGGAAAAGTGGACCGGTGGACTACCAGCGAGACAGCGGTGAACACTTCGGATTTCAAAGATGCGGAGTTGATTCGCTGGAAGACATTCGATGGGAAAACGATCTCCGGATTTTTGTATCGGCCGCCGGAAAAATTCACGGGCAAGCGTCCGGTGCTGGTGGAAATCCACGGAGGACCAGAGGGACAATCGCGGTCGGGATTTTTGGGATCGGACAATTACTACGTGAACGAGCTGGGCATCGCGATCATCCGGCCGAACGTGCGGGGTTCGACGGGATACGGCAAGGCTTTTACCAAATTGGACAACGGCTTTTTGCGCGAAGACACTTACAAAGACATCAATGCGCTATTCGATTGGATCGGCACCCAGCCAAATCTCGATCCGGATCGCATCGCAGTGGAGGGCGGCAGTTACGGTGGGCACATGACACTCGCGGTCTCAACTTTCTACAGCCCGCGGATCCGGTGCTCGGTTGATATTGTGGGCATGTCGAATCTGGTGACATTTCTTGAGCATACCGAGGCGTACCGGCGGGATCTGCGGCGCGTGGAATATGGCGACGAACGCGATCCGAAGATGCGGGAATTCCTGGAGCGCATCGCGCCGATGAACAATGTCGAAAAAATCAAAAAACCTATGCTGGTAATCGCCGGGAAGAACGATCCGCGTGTTCCAGTAAGCGAAGACGAGCAAATTGTGGCGGCGCTAAAGAAGCAAGGAACACCGGTGTGGTACTTGATGGCCAAGGATGAAGGCCATGGCTTCCAGAAAAAGGCGAATCAGGATTTTCAGTTTTACTCTACGGTGGAGTTTTTACAGAAGTACTTGCTGAATTGATTTCACTACTTTAAGTGTTCCTGGCATCCAGACCATCCGAAGAAAAAATCCGACAGTTGATTGCTGCCCAGCAAGATGCGCCGTTTTCCTATGAGGAAGTAGGCGCTACGCGCGGCGAATACCCAGCCGGCTATGCAACGCTGCGCGCGGATTCTGATTTGGGGCGAGGCGAGGCCTGTTTCACGAAGGCCTGCGCGGCAGTGCGCGAGTGGAAGATGTTCGACGTGCCGAATCTGCGGCTGCACCTCCCTGCTACGCCGATTGAGGCGGGACGGGTGGTGGCGGTGTTAGCGCGGCATTTGGGTCTCTGGTCGCTGAATTTTTACAGAATCGTGTACCTAGTCGATGAGGATGGGCCGGTGCGCCGATTTGGATTCGCGTACGGGACGCTGCGGGAACACGCGGAACGAGGCGAAGAGCGATTTGTCGTGGAGTGGAACAGGGGTTTCGATCGAGTGTCGTATCACATCGCTTCTTTTTCGCGGCCTGCCGGCGTGGTTGCGTTGGGTGCACCGTTCGCGAAGCTTCTGCAGAGGCAATTTCTGAAAGAGTCGGTACATGCGATGCGACGTTCGACGAACTGCGCCGCGCCCGACAAGAATTAGGTGGCCAAGGCGGGCACACGTTCGCGGGAGCGGCGACGGAAGTAGCGCATGGAGATATTCATGAAAACACTGCCGTGCTCGGTGGAGAAAGAGAGCAAAGTAGCCTCGCTCTCGGCGCCCACGGCGGCTTGCTGCTCCTCGGTGAGCAATTCTGGCGTGAAAACTTTGAATGAATAGCCACGGTCGTTGAGCAAAGTGACCGCGTTCCCGATAACCATGTTGGCTATCTCGCGAACTGCTTCACGGACCGCCTGATCCGGATCAGCCAAGTCTTCGCCGGCCATGGTGTGCGCAACTTTCAGGGCGGCGGTGGGCTGCATGTCCAGGATCACGCGGCCCTCGATCTCGCCTTTGAAGGTGATCAGCGCAGCGACACCCTTCTTGCGGTAGCCCTCTTCTTCCATGCTCATGTCCGCAATGGTGACCGGGCCGCCCAGCGTTTCGGCGAGAACGGCGTCGATGGCGTTGATGAATGGCTGAATCAATTGCATCTTCATAACATTACCTCCGGACCGGTTTCACGGGATGCATCCGCAAAGTACGCGCGGACCGCATTGGCCGAGACCGACCCAAGACAATTTCGATCAAACCGCGGCGGCAACACCTTCATCGCTCAATACGTAACGAATGATCTCGTACAGCGCGTCGGGCTTCACCGGCTTCTGCACGAAATGGCGGGCGCCCTTCTGCAAAGCAGCGAGAATGTTGTCCTGATAGCCCACGGACGAGACCATGACGATGCGGGCTTCGGGATGGTCGCGGACGATGCGCTCCACGGCCTCGATTCCTTCCATCTGCGGCATGGTGATATCCATGAGCACGATGTCAGGCGAGGTGCGGGCGTATTCGGTGATAGCGGTAAGGCCATCGCCGGCTTCACCGGCCACGGTGCCGCCGAAAGCCTCGACCATTTTGGCGAGACTCTTCCGCGCGAAGACGGAGTCGTCCACGATGAGGTAGCGGACAGGCTGCTGGTCTTGTTTGCGTGTCAGGGCTTCGAATTGCTTCATGACGATCTCCTTCGGTTCCCGGGTTCTACTTCCACACCCTCGCCAAAGGGGCCGCCCGCGGAATTTGGCGAAGAGTGCTCGTGCGAATTTCGATCCAAACTGCACTGCGCTTGCAGAACACTGGCTAGATCGGAAAGTGAAACTACTTTATCGGCATACCCGCGATGGACTGCAGCTCGCGGCATGCTATCCACCACACAGGATTCCGAGTCCTGCGCGACGGTAAAGCTGCCGGTCGATTTCATTTCTCCCAAGCCTTCCACGCCGTCATCGCCCATGCCGGTCATGATGACGCCCATGGCGGAAGCGCCGATTTGTTTCGCGACGGAGCGAAACAGAACGTCCGCCGAGGGACGATGGCCGTTGACCGGCGGCCCATCATCGAGAACGACGATGTCGCCCTGCGGGAGGCGCCGAGCTTTCATGTGGCGATTCCCTGGCGCGATTAGCACTCGCCCGGCAAGCATTAGGTCGCCGGAATGAGCTTCCTTGACTTCCAGCGCGCAGGATTCATGGAGGCGGCGCGCGAACATGTCGGTGAAACCTTCGGGCATGTGTTGCACGACGAGCAGGCAGCCCGGAAAGTCCTGCGGAAGTTGCAGCAACAAATATTGAAGTGCGGCTGGCCCGCCGGTTGAAATTCCGATGGCCACGACGCGGCTTGGGGCGCGACGGCTGGCGTAATTTTTCAAGTTGCGGATGGTTTCGGTTGGAGCGCTCACGATCATCTTTGGCGCGCCCGCGGATGCGGCAACTTTGATCTTGAGCGCGAGCTCGGCGGCGATGGCGCCGATGTGCCCGGAAGCCGAATCGGAAGGCTTGGAGACAAAGTCGAAGGCGCCTAGCGAGAGGGCTTTCAGCGCCGTGCGGGCGTTTTCTTCGGTCTGCGAGCTCACAATGATTACCGGCACGCGATATTTCCCCAGCGCGGCGCGAAGCATTTCGATTCCGTCCATGCGCGGCATTTCGAGATCGAGAGTGACGACGTCCGGTTTCAGTTCAGCAATCTTCTTCAAGCCAAAGGCGCCATCCATGGCGGTACCAACCACCTCGATGGACGGATCGCCGGCGAGGACCTGAGGGATGAGCTTTCGCATAAGGGCCGAGTCGTCGATGACCAGGACGCGGACGCGGTTGCTGAGGCGGTGGTAGGTCGTCACGCTCATGCAATCGCCCCCAAAGGCGCACCTTGCGAAAGCCGTCCCACCAAGCTGGATACGTTGAGGATCAGCACCACAGTTCCATCGCCCAAGATGGAAGCGCCGCTGACCAACTCGGATGAAACGAGCTGATCTTCGAGCGCTTTCATCACAAGTTCCTCTTCACCCATCAAGCTATCGACGAGCAAGCCGAAACGGCGCGCGCCGGCGGACATGATGATCACGAATAGACGTTTATCGCCTTCGGTGAGCGCGTCCAACCCAGATTGAGCATCGAGCCGCACCAAACCGAAGAGCTGGTCGCGAAGCCGCAGGACTTCACGTTGATCGACGTTGTAGATTTCGTTGCGCGGCACACGCGCGATTTCAACGACGGATGAGAGCGGCACGGCGTACAGGCGGCCGCCTACGCGAAACATCAACGCCTGAATGCTGGCCAGGGTCAGCGGCATCATCAGGTAGAACGTGGTTCCCTTCCCATGCTGAGTGGCGATGCGTATGGAACCTTTGAGGCGCTCAAGAGCGCTGTTCACCACGTCCATGCCCACGCCACGCCCGGAGATGCTGGTGACTTCGTCGGCGGTAGAGAGGCCAGGCTTGAAGATGAGGTGTAGCGCTTCGGCTTCGTTCATGCGCGCAGCATCTTCGGCGGTGACAAGTCCACGAGTCACGGCGGTGCGAACGATGCGCTCGCGATCGAGGCCGCGGCCGTCATCGGAAACTTCGATTACGACTTGATTGCCCTGGTGGTAGGCGTTCAAGCGAATCGTCCCGCGCAATGGCTTCCCGGTGGCCTTGCGCTCGGCGGCGGATTCAATGCCGTGGTCTGCGGCGTTGCGTACGAGGTGCGAAAGCGGGCCGGCCAAGGCGTCGAGAATTCCTTTGTCGAGATCGGTGTTCTGCCCGCTCATTTCAAGGGCGATGTCCTTGTTGCGCTGCTTAGCGACGTCGCGCACGACGCGCGGGAAGCGCCGGAAGAGTTGCTCCACCGGCACCATGCGAATCTTCATCACGGATTTCTGGAGGTCGTTGAGGACGCGGGTCTGAAATGCCAGGGCGTCGGCAAATTTGCCGCGCAAGGGATCCTTGGAGTGCTGGCTTTCGAATTCGATGATGGTGCGGTGGAGCATGGACTTGCCGATGATCAGCTCGCCGACCAGGTTCATGACGTTGTCGATGCGGGCGGCTTCCACGCGTAGCACATTTTCGGCGCCTACCGGTGCGACATTCGATGCGGCTGAGGCGAACTTGCGAGAACTGGCGTCGTGAGCGGGTTTTGCCTCGGTTATGGAAGGCGGCGCGGCATCGATTACGCTTGCCGGCGGCATAGTCGTCTGCGTACTTTCGGCGGCGACCGCGTTTGCTTCGGATTCCAACAGAACTTCCAGCAGGTCGCGGTGTGCAGTCGTGGATGCGCCCTGAGCTTTTTCAACGGTAACCCGTGAAACGACCGATGGAATTTTGCACTTTCGCTCGATCAGATCGGCGGGTTGCGGGCTGGCAATGACAGCCTCGACCCGCCCGCCCTTGGCGATGCCGCCGACATCCTCGGGATGAAAAGCGAGAATCACGCCGCAAGCAGAGAGTGCCGAGCGAACCATTTGGACTGCCGCGGCCGGCATGGTGTTTTCCGGTGCGATCTGCGCGGTGATGTAAAAGACAGTCTGGCCGCGATGAATCGCCTGAGAAACCATCAACTGCTCGTATTCAGTCCAGACTGGCGGGGCGTCCTGTGCAGCGGGCTCAGCCGCCGCGGCCTTACTTTCAGGCTCATTTGAGGCGCTGAGCGCGCGGCGAAGAAGGGCGCGCAGCTCGCTTGCGGCCGGCGGCTGCATGTGCCCTTGATAAGCGGCCAGCATTGCGTGAAACGCATCAGCCGCCGCGAGCACAACTTCCGCGAGAGCGTCAGGCTTCTGCTTGAGCATTTCTGGGGTAAGCACGTCTTCGAGTTCGTGCGCGACTTCACTAAGCTGGGTGTATCCGCAGGAGGCGGAGTCACCCTTCAAGGTGTGAACAGCACGGCGCACTTTGCGGAGAGTTTCGAGGTCATCGGGGTGCTCCTCGAACTCCATGCCACCTTCGTTCATGGCCTGGAGAAGCTCCGCCGCGCTCTCGAAAAAGAGCTCGCGAAGTTCTGCGCCGCGTTCGTCGTCGAACAGGTTCACTTCACTCCTTCAATGCGCTGGTAGACCGTTGCCCCGCCTTGATGGATCATCTGGAACTTTTTGGTGATGCCAAAGAGAGTTTCAGCGTGGCCGATGAAGAGATAGCCTTCAGGATTCAGGCCGCGATAAAACTTTTCGACTAGCCGTTTTTGTTCGGCTTCGTCGAAATAGATCATCACGTTGCGACAGAAGATCACGTCATTTCTTTGAGGCAGGAATTCCGTCTTCAAATTGTGAAAGTCGAATTGCATCACCCCTTTTAGGCCTGACTTGACCACGTACTTGTCGCCGGCCTTGTCGAAGTAGCGAAGGCGCGTGGTGTAGTCGACTGGTTCCATTTGCGCTTCGGGATAGACGCCGTGGCTGGCAGTGATCAGAGCGGAGTAACTAATGTCCGATGCAAGGATTTCGACTTTCCATGGCGGAGGAACCAGCGGTTTGGGAACCGGAACATCAAAGGGCAGCGGATTGCGCATGTAGTAGTAGGCCAGCGCGTCGCAGACCAGAATTCCGAGGGTGTAGGGTTCCTGGCCTGTTGAGCAACCTGCGCTCCAGATTCTCAAATTGGAATCGCGGCGGTCTTGCTTGCGATGAAACAATTCCTCGAGGACTTTTTTCTGAAAGAGATCGAGCTGCGGCTTGGTGCGGAAGAAACTGGTCTCGTTTACAGTGAGATTTTCGAGCAGGGCGTTCAGTTCGAGCTTGCCTTCGCGGCTGGTGATGACCTTGTAGTATTCGCCGAATGAGTTGTGCTGAGCGGCGCGCAGGCGGCGTTGGAGCCGATCCATCAAGAAGTGAGTGCGGCGCTCGTCGAAATGCATGCCGCATTCTTCGTAAATGAGAGTCTGCAGGAGCTTGAGCTCCGCGTCGGTTACCAGGACCGGTTGAGTAAGTGTCGGCATAAAGGGGTTTGCCTCTTGAGATGCACTCCTGGTTAATGTTTCCCTGCGAAGCTCTCTTCAAACTCCGCCAGGGACTCGGGGAAATTGGCAGTGCGACGGTTCTCGCGCAACTTCAGTACCTTCACGAGATCCAACAGGATGACCAAGCGGCCCTTCAACTTGGCCACGCCGGTGACGTAGTCGACGCTGCTGTCCTGAAACAAATCGTTGGGAGCTTCGATCTCGGAAGGCGGGATGCGCATAACTTCAGAGGCTGAATTGACGAGCAAACCTACGAGGCGTTCGTCAATCTCTACCACGACAACGCGATTCTTTCGGTCCGAGGTGATGTTCTTTTCTTTGAACCGCTTCCGGAGGTCAACCACAGGGACGATTTTGCCGCGCAGGTTGATTACGCCTTCCACATGCTCGGGGGAATTGGGGACAGAAGTGATGTCCGGCACACGCACAATTTCGCGCACCTGCCCAATAGGCAGACCAAAGGTTTCAGTGCCGATTCGGAAGCCAACTACCTGAATGTCTCGTTCCATGTGATCCCGTCCGCTTTGTCGCAGCCTTGTTCTTAGATTTTTCGGTGCGAGCCGTTAGCGAGAAGCCATTTCGGCGTATTCCTCAGACGACGAATTCAAACCGGAATCGCCCGGGCGAGACGGTACGACCCGGCCGCGATGAGATTCCAGAACGAATCGATCCATTGAAGTGAGCAGAGCCCTCGATAGGCGGGACATTTGCTCCGCGTTGGCGGCAAGCTCCGTGGAGCTGGAGGTTGATTGCTGGACCAATTCGCGCATTTTCTCCATCGCGCGAACGACAGCCTGCGCACCGGAAGCCTGCTCCTCAACCGAGGAATTGATCTCCTGAGTGATTTCGGTGAGGCGCGTAGTGGCTTTAGCGATTTGGGAAGAACCGTTGGATTGTTCGGTGGTGGCCGCGCCAATTTCCTGGGCGAATTTGTAAACTTCGGTTACGACGTTGGAAATCTTGCCCAGGGCGGAATTCAGATCGCCGCCAAGGTGCAAGCCTTCCTGCACCATGGTGGTGCTCTTTTCCATGTTGTCGACGGCTTCGCGCGCTTCCTTCTGAATGCCTTCGATGAGTTCGGAAATTTCCTTGGTGGATTGGGTCGATTTCTCGGCGAGCTTGCGGACTTCTTCCGCCACCACCGCGAAACCGAGGCCGTGTTCGCCAGCGCGCGCGGCTTCGATCGCCGCGTTGAGCGCCAGCAAGTTGGTCTGCTCAGCCAGGTCGTCGATGACCTCGACAATCTTGCCGATGTCGTCGGCGCGACGACCCAGTGCTCCAATAATTTGGGCTGAAGATTGAATGGAAACGTTGGTGCGATTGAGGCCTTCAGTAGCCTTGTCCATGGTGGAAATACCGGTGTGAACTTCTTCACGCGAGCGATAGCAAATTTCGAGGAGGACTTTCGCCGTGTCAGCGACACGCTGGATAGAAGCCACCATTTGATCGATCGAGGCAGATGTTTCGGCCACGCTGGAGGCTTGCATTTGGGTGTTCTTCACGACGTTCTGCACGTTGATGCTCATCTCGTGCATGGTGCTGGTGACTTCGTCGATAGCCGAGGCAGCTTGCACGCTGACGCGAGCCGATTCATCCGAAGCGGCGGCCATTTGGCTGGCGCCGTCGGCCACCTGGGCGGAGCTGACGCGACCCTGACGTACCAGCTCATGAAGGCCTTCGACCATTCGTGAGAACGCGTTAGCCATGGTGTCTCGATCTGAGCGAGGCGTGACCGTAACCGCGAGCTGGCCTTCGGCGATGGACGCCGAAACGGCGGCCATGGCTTTCAGGTGGGTGATCATCTTGTTGAAATTGTCAGCGAGCTGTCCTACCTCGTCGTCTCGATGAATATCAATGCTCTGATCGATATTGCCGGTATCACCGATTTCCTTGGCGACCCGAATCAGGTGACCGAGCGGAACGGTAATGGAATTTGAGGTGTAGTAGGAAATTCCAACGCCCATCAGGATGGCCGCGAGAATTCCAACTACGCTCATCAGCGTTGACCAGCTGCTTGCTCGCGCCGCGGAGATGTTCGACTGATCAAGCGAGGCGTTAATCGTGCGGCTGGCGTCGTCGAGCAGGGCGGAAGTGTTGCGCATCCAGGCGCTGGGGTTCTGTTGAAGATAGAAGATTTGAAGGTCGGACACTGTGGCATCACCGCCGTCCACCTGATGACGCTTGGCGATGAGCGGCTTGGCGAAGTTTTCCATCCAGGCCCGTTGGCCGTCTTCGACCTGAGCCAGTGTGGAGCGCAAGATCTGGTCATTGGCGTGCGCTTCACCGATGCGAATGGCGGCCATCAGGTCGGCGAAGATTTTGTTGATCTTGTCTTCGTCACGGACGTCGCCACTGAGCAGGTAGTTGCGCAGCTCCAGGCCCTCGATAAGCATCTGGAAGCGGATGTTCTCAATGGTTTGGGTGTCCGATAGGGTGGCAGCAGCGACTGAGCGGGTGTTGTGCTCGCGGGTCACCGCCAGGATGCTGAGAATGAACAGCGCCACCATGAGCGCGAGAATCGCGCCAAAGCCGGCGTAGAGCTTGTTGCGAATTGTCATTGCAATTGCCTCCACCCATGAACAGAGTTGCTGAACTTCCTGCCGCAGCCTAGACGCTGAGACATCCGGGCATGGTTGCGCCTGCGGCCAGGATTCCCCGTAGAGCCGGAAGCACGGGTGGTTCCAGTATTTAGGTGCTATGCGATAGTGGTTACATGCCGTCGAACTGACTGCAAGTAAGTGTGTTAGGCGGATCGCTGCGGGACGCCTATGAGTTGTTCGTGTTGGGTGTCTGTCTCATCGAGGGAGTCGTGGCGGGGCTTCGTCTCAACTTGCAACGAAAATGCAGCCGGCTTGGTATCTGTTTCGGCACGAGACAGGGCTGATTTCTTGACTCAATTTGAGATAAGCCCGTAAGGTTTTAGAAACGCAGGAATTCAAGTCTCGCGTTTGAACACGCAGGATCCCTAGACCAGCATGCGTGCCGTTAAATCACGGGTTGCCAAGACTGTTGCCACTACCACGGTCCAGCCATCGGGCCGCGCGCCGGGTCGCAACCAGAAGTCAATTCCAGACATTTTGAGTCGATTCTCCGCAGCACTTCGAGAACTTAAGCCGTCGCTCGGGCCTGCGGAGTTTTCAAGGAAACTAGCCGGATGTGCGGCGGCGATTTTCGCTTGCTCCTCGGCGGCGGTGGTGTTCGATCACTCGGGGTCAAAGCAGGACTTCGAACTTGCCGCGTGGCATGGACCAGCGGAATTAACTACGCAGGAGCGGTCCGAATTTTTGAAGCTTGTTGCGGGGTTGCAGGGCGCTGGTAGTGGCTCCGCGCGGGTCTCTGAATTACCGGGATTACGTGAAGGGCGCAGCACACTAGGAGCAAAGCTGAGGGCGGATGAGCTGGCGCTTGCCGAGTTAACGAACGCCGACGGCACTCGGATAGGACTGCTGTGCCTGGGAATAAAGGACGATAGCGATCTCGATCAGCAATTGCTGGAAGCGCTGGCTGGCCACGCGTCGATGGCCCTTGAGAATTCACGGCTTTTTTCATGGGTGGAGAGCTCGAAGAAGCAGTGGATCGAAGATTTTGACGCGATTACCGATTTTATTGTGGTTCACGACGACGCGAATCGTATTCTGCGGGTCAACCGGCCGCTAGCGGAGCAATTGAAGAAAACTCCGTCAGAGCTTATTGGGGAGCCAGCGGCGGTGCTGGCAAGTCTTACAGGCGCCGAGTCAACGGAACCCTGCCCGCTGTGCAGCCAATCAAAATCTGGAACCGAAGAGTTTGTACATCCACTAACCAAGCGCGCCTGTCTGGTCTCTACTTCGCAACTTTCGGCCACGCAAACCGGTGAAGCTCGCACGATTCACGTGTTGAAGGATGTGTCGGAGCGGCGTGAGGCTGAGCGGCAGTATCGCGAACTTTTCGACAACATTCAGGAAGGACTGTTCTTTTGCACCCCAGACGGCCAATTTTTAGTGGTCAACAACGCTTTGGTGAACATGCTCGGCTACCGCACCGCCGAGGAAGTTTTGCGAGTGAACTTGTTTCTGAATCTGGCGGTCGGTCCGGATTTTCGCGATTCGTGCGAAGAAGCTGCTCAGCATAGTGGCGTAATGCGAAACCACGAAGAAGTATTGCGCCGCAAAGACGGCTCGTGGATCTATACGCTGCAAAATATTTTGGCGGTGCGTGATGCCGACGGAAGAACCGTCCAGTACCGCGGGCTGATGCTGGATATCACCGAGCAAAAGTCAGCGCAGGTTCAGCTTCTTCGAGAGCGGGACTTCAACAAGAACATCCTCAACAACACACAGAGCATGATTCTGGTGCTCGATACGGCCGGACTCATTAGTTACGCGAACCGGCGCTGTTTTGAGATGGGATTCCGCGAGCGGGATTTAATGGGCAGCAAGCTTCAGGAGTTCATTCCGGCGTCGCGCCGAGGCGAGCTTTCCGACGCTCTGCGGTCCGCGATGCGTGGAGTTGCGTCTGACAACCTCGAGCTTCCTTTTCAGCGCAGCAATGGCACGCCAGGGCAATATTCAATCAGTTTGAGCCCAATGCGCGACGAGCGCGGGGAGATCAATAGCATCGCGGTAGTGATGACCGACGTGACCGATGCGGCGGTCTTGCAGGCAAAGTTAATGCACACCGAGAAAATGGCTGCCGTTGGCCAACTCGTCTCCGGCGTGGCTCACGAAGTGAATAATCCCCTGGCTGCGATCCTCGGCTTTACTGATTTACTGCTCGAGAACCCCGAAGTTCCAAGCTCGGCCCACGAAGAGTTGAAGATTATTTTGCAGGAAGCGCAACGCACCAAGACCATCATTCAGAATTTACTGAGTTTTGCGCGGCGGCAGCCTTCGCAACGGGAAGCGGTGCAGATCAATAGCGTGCTGCAGCAAACCTTGCAATTGCGCGCCTACGATTTTGCAAATCATGGAATCGAAATCGTGGAGCGGCTCGACGCCAATCTGCCTGCTGTGATTGGCGATGCTCACGAGCTGCAGCAGGTTTTTCTGAACATTCTCAATAATGCGTACGACGCGGTGCAGGAAACCGGCCGCCCGGGCCGCATCGAGATTAAGACTGCGCGCACCGGCGAGCATGTGGAAGTTTACTTTCGAGATAACGGGCCAGGCATTGGAGAGCAAGAACGCATTTTCGAACCTTTTTTCACCACCAAGGAAGTGGGCAAGGGCACCGGACTCGGGCTGAGCATTTGCTACGGGATCGTTCGAGCACATCGCGGCGACATCATTTGCTCGAATAATGCCAACGGAGACGGCAGCACATTTGTGGTCCGTTTGCCGGCGACTGTTGGCCAGCGAACAGCGAAGGCGGTTCCCGCAAGATGAAAAGCGCGACGAAAAGCGGACCGACGCGAAGCGCGCGCGAAAGCGAGGGCGGAGCGGCTACGGTCGTCGAGACCGCGCACGGCGCCACCACGCTGCTGGTGATAGAGGATGAGCCCTCGGTTTCTGCTTTTTTGCGGTCGGCGCTGCAACGGCGCGGATATCAAGTCGTTACCACACCCTCAGCGTCGGAAGGATTGGATTTGCTGAAACGCGGGCGATACCTCGGGGTGATTTCCGATGTACGCACACCAGGCGCAGTGAGTGGCACCGAGGTTTACGCGTGGATTCGAGAGTCGGCGCCAGAGCTGCTGACACGACTGGTCTTCATCACAGGCGATATTGTGAACGAGCAGACCTCAAAGCTGCTCGCGGAGTCCGGTGCGCCGGTGGTGGTAAAGCCGTTTCGCGTTTCAGAGTTGATTTCCGCGGTCGAACAGACCATTGGAAAACCTTCTAAGGAACAAAATGGATAGCCAAACGCTGCGTTTCTTGATTATCGACGATGAAGAAAATATCCGCCGTTTGTGTTCGACGGTGGGGGCTGCACTGGGCTTCGAGTGCATTGAAGCATCCACCGCGGAAAAGGCCGTCGCCGAAGTGGAAGCCCTGGCGCCTGATCTGATCGTCACCGACTTGAGACTGCCTGGATCGACTGGCGTGGAACTTCTGCGCAAGATCAAGACAAAGTTGCCCAATTCCGAAGTGGCGGTGATGACCGGACACGGGTCCATAGAATCCGCCGTCGATGCGATGAAGATAGGCGCGTACGACTACATCGAAAAACCATTCCGCGTGGAGCGCTTGCGCCTACTGCTGCAACGTATGGCCGAAAAAGTGAGATTGGTGAGCGAGAACCAGTTCTTGCGGCAGCGAGTGAGCAGCGATGAGCAACTGGATGGGATTGTTGGCTCGTCCGCGAAGATTCAAGAAGTCCTGAAAATGATTGCACGCCTGAAGGACACGCGCACTCCGGTATTGATCACCGGCGAAAGTGGCACAGGAAAGGAACTGGTCGCGCGAGCAATTCATTTTCGCGGGCCTTTTGCGCAATTGCCGTTCGTGGCGGTCGATTGCGGCTCGTTGGTACCAACGTTGATGGAAAGTGAGCTATTCGGGCACGAAAAAGGAGCTTTTACCGGCGCATTGAAGTCGAAGCATGGGCTTTTCCAGACGGCCAATGGCGGGACGATCTTCCTGGATGAAATTGGAGAACTCTCGGTCGAGATGCAGGCGAAACTCTTGCGCGTTTTACAAGAGAAAGAGCTGCGGCCGGTGGGTAGCAACGACAAGGTTCACATTGACGTGAGGGTGATCGCAGCCACGAACCGTGACCTGGAGACGGCCTATCAAGACGGATCGTTCCGCAAGGATTTGTATTTTCGTCTCAATGTGGTTGCGGTCCATTTGCCCAGCCTGCGCGAACATCGCTCGGACATTCCGGTGCTGGCGCACTACTTCCTTGAACGTTACGCCCCCGGCGAGAATATTCAGATTGGACCGGCCGCAATGAAATCGCTGATGCAATATGACTGGCCCGGTAACGTGCGGGAGCTGGAGAATTGCATGGCCAGGGCAGTCGCCTTGGGAAACCACGGCACGATTAGCGTCGCGGACCTGCCTCCGGTGATTCAATCGATCCCGGAATCCGCCGCTACTCCCGCCGACGGAAACCCGCTTTCAACTGCGGCGCTCGCGGACATGGAGCGAATTACCATCCTGCGGGTCTTCGAGCAGGTGGGCGGAGATAAGGCGATGGCCGGGAAGCTTCTCGGCATCAGCCGCGCGACGCTGTACCGCAAGTTGAAGCAATACGGGATTCCGATGCGGCAAGTGTCGCGGGCTATTCCCGGCAACGCCGCCCGTTCTACAACTGCTTCTTAGTTTTCAATCACTTACATCCACGGATCGAAAACCCCTGCCGCTGAGATACCGGGCGCTTCCAGGCAAGACTGTTTGCTGGTTGCTCTCAGGAACCTCCTCAACTCTCTCTGCTTCACTATTTGGGTCAACTGTTCCAAAGTGAAACTTCGGATAGGTGTTTGCAATTCTGCATTTGGCGAAGCAGGTAATAGGCGGAGGTATGCGGATTCGTAGGGAAAGCGGGCGAGCCTTGGGGTGATTCGATGGAATTGAAGTCGAAGGAACAAGAAAACCAAACTCCCACAGCAGCAGAAATAGCCAAGAACGGCACGGTTTGCGCGTCATCGGATTGGGACGAAGCGCGATTGGCGTATCCGATCTACGCTGCCCTAGGCAAGCAACTACGAATGGGAAGCTTGCCTTTCGAGAATAGCTTCTCGGTGCCGGATAATCCGAGCCCAGAAGTGCGAGCGCGATTGCTCCAATGGCTCGATGAAGTCGACGCAAACGCGAAGGCGTACCAAATCCGGCAGCTCCCGCTGGCAATTTTCAATCATTCCGAGCCCGCTCTGCGAGCGCTGAGTCAGCGGCATCTGCGCAAGGCTGTCAAAACCGATGTCGATCGCGACAAGATTGATTTTCTGCTAGTCCAGTATTTTGCGCTTTGCGCGCCAGAATCGATGTATCACCAGGACATCACCCCGGAAGATGCGAAGAGCGTCTTAAAGCCGGTGATACCGAATGCCGAAGCCCGGACGCCCCAATGGTGTGAGGCGCTCGATACGATTATCGATCACCTTAAGAACGCAGATAGCCTGCGCGCTTTATTGCAGACCGGATACTTGAAGGAATCGCGCGGTTTGAAGGAAAGTGCGGGGGAGAAGTTTTACCAGCCTGAGTCGTTACTCACTTTTACGCGCTTCAATTTCCTTATGCGCCGCAATTTCATTCGTTTGTTGCATTGCGATCAAAAAGCGGTAGCGCGGGCAATTGACCAGCTTGAGCAGGCTGAAGTTCGAACTGTAGATTGCAGCCGAGCCGGGCTTTCGGCAAGCGAATCTACCGCCCAAGTGCGCCAATTCGTCCAGGGCTGGCGGCCACAGTCACACCTTGATTACTCAGAAGGGGCGGTGGTGCGCTCCTTCGAGCAGTTATTCGCGCTTCGGGCCGACCTGGAAGAGGCGGTACGGGCGACGAAAGGTAGCGCTGGTGCTCAGAACCAATCCTCCCCGGCTGCTGCATCCGGGGCTGATGCGCATCCCGCCGCTGAGATGAAGCCGTCAGCAGCTAATGCCCAGGTACCTGCTGCGAATAAACCGCCAGCAAGCGTGGCAACCGTCGGGTCGTGGGATAAGCAGCAATGCGCCAAGGCAATCGGCGACCAGTTGCAGGGAGCTCATGCGAACGCAGCGCGCCCGATGTCCACTGTGACGCTGCAAGGAACGAAGCTACTGCTGTCTTCGTGGGAACTGGGCGCATTTCACGCTGGGGCGAGCGCCGGGTCGGACAGCATACGCGATGCCGTGGTGGCCAGGGCGATGCTAGCTATGGCGATCGATGACTTTAAGAAGTCGAACGCGGTCGCACCATTGAAAGTGGCGGTCGAGGTGGCGCGCGCCGACGTTCCGAATTTTCAGAAGGTAATCGAGAACATGAAGAACGAGCGCAACATCGAGCCGGCGGTAAATCTGAATATTAGTGTGAAGCGACTTTCGGCATTTCTGTCGGAAGCAGAAAAGCTGATCGCATAGCAAAACCGGGTTCCAAAAGAAAAGCGGCGCTAGTGTTTGCTAGCGCCGCTTTTTTATTTGCAGGCTTAAGCTGCGAATTAGTGGTGCCCGCCGCCACCGCCACCGTGACCACCGCCACCGCCTGAGTGTCCGCCTCCTCCGCCACTGCTGGGATGCCCGCCACCACCGCCACTCGGCGCGTGATAGCTAGGAGCGGAGTGAGACCCACCGCCGCCATAACTCGGGGCGCGGCTCGGCGCGCTGTAGCCTGGTGACGCTGGCCGGCTCTGTCCGCCGTAAGGCGCGCGTGAGTAACCTGGATTACCACCGTAGCTTGGGCGCGAACTCACGATCGGCTTATTCATTTGCAACGGAGGACGGGAGCCGCCGTTCATGCTGCCTGAACGTGCCGAACCCGTCGTGCCACGATTGGCCGTTCCAGCCGAACCGGGGCGTGTCGGACCATTGACCGATCCGTTGCCAGGTCCAGTGGAAGGGCTAAAGCGCTGCCAGCCATCATTCGCGGGACGCGCAGTTTCGCCAGGGTTCCCGACTGACGATTTCACGCCGTTCGAGGAATCGGTGTAACGCCCTTGGCGATCCAAGCTAACGCTCGAATTGCCAGCCGGACGGCTTGCCGGTGGACGATCCTGGAAGGACCGGTCCGTGGCGCCTTGTCGCCCAGTATTTGCAGTGTTGCCTTCCGGTTTGTTGGCGGTTTCACCGCGATTGGCTGTGCCGCGACTCGTGTCCGCTCGATTTGCCTCTTTCGTTGACGGACGGTTTGCATTTGCAGTCGCGCCACGCCCGGCTTCGGTGCGTCCAGATGCGCTGGCAGATCCGCGCTCACCAGCAGTTATAGGCGTGGTACCACTTTTCTGGATCGATGACCGCAGGTTTGAGGTCTCCTGCGAGAACGATGCCGGCTTTGCGGCAGGCGTGGAACGAGTGAAGAAGTGCTGAGACCCGCCATTCATCATGGAGCCTTTGCTTTCGAACTTGCCTGAAGCGCTAAGGCTTGCATGCGACGGCACGACAGGCAGGTTGCCGGTCATCACGTGGCTGCTCCGCACCTGAGCCAGGCTTGCGGCAGTTCCGTGGACGGCACCGTGCCCGAAGGCACCCGAGCCGACGGTCGTAAGACCACTGCGAACGCGGGCGTTGCTCTCCACGCTACGCAAATTCGAGAAACGATTGCCTCGGGCCAATGGCCTCCAGCCGGCTCCGCGGAAGTCGCGGAATCCGACGAAGCCGAATCGCCCGCCGAAGCCGCCCCACCATGGATGGAAAAAGTCGCACGGTCCGATCGGCAGCCAGCCGAAGGATCCGAATCCGAACCCAAAACCAAACCCGCCGCCGAAACCAAAGAAGGAGACATACGCGGGAGCCCAGATCGGGTAGTAACCGAATCCAACGCCGATCGGACCAGGCCACCACGCCCACGATCCGCCATAAACGAACCATCGGCCATAGTGATAGGGAGCCCATCCCCAAGGCTCGGAGGAAACCCAGGTCCACCCGTAGTAAGGCTGATACACCCAGCTGCCGTCGCTATAAGGTGCCCAATCCGGTCCCTGTGATGGAATCCAGACGCGACCGTAGTCGGGAACTTCACTCCAAGTGCCGTAGGAATCGAGATCTTGGGAACCAGTGTAATAGCGATCGGTGTAGCGCCAGCTTTGTGCAGACTGAATGACGCGGTCGCGATTCTGGTTAAAAGTGTCCCAATCATCTTTGCCGGGCGCATCGCTGACTTTGAACTTCACGTCGTTGTTAAGCCCGCGGACGACGATCATTTCGCCGTGATGGACACGCTTGCTGCCGTCCGGCGTGGAAACGTCCACATCGCCACGGCGCACGATGACGTCGGTTTCGCCGCCGCTATTCACGAGCAAGCGGAAGCTCGCTTCATGGTTGGTCGGGCGAACCGCGACGTTCGGCGTATCGACTTCGACTTGAGCTTCATTACCGCGATAGGTGCTGAAATAAGCCAGACCGTCGCCCACCTGCACTTGAATGTGATGGCGGTCCAACGTGGCAATCGTGGCCTGGGAGTTTGCAGCCAAACGCAGCACATTGGCGTAGTCGAGCTGGACTTCCGTGCGTGAATTGTTGCCGGTGCTGATTTGGTCGCCATTTTCCAGCGGAGTATTTAGCGTCGCCGCAGAGACGTCGCCTGAATCGGCGCGCTGGGTCGAAACGCTGCCGTGAATCATGCTGATGCGCGCTACGCCGGGCGCCTGCTGGTTTGGCCGTGCTGCTGGCGCTTGTTGGCCTGGCGGCGGAGGCGGAGCTTGAGTCTGCTGCTGCGATTGATCTTGTGATTGGTCCTGATCGGGTGCCTGTTGATCTTGGTTTTGTTGATCCTGTGACTGATCCATTGACTGGTCGGTGGGCTGGTCGTTTGATTGATCAGTCGACTGGACAGCGGGCTGGTCCTGCGCCTGGGGCTGGGCAGGGGTCTGGACCGTTTGATTCTGGGTTGGGGGCGGCGGCGCGGACTGATCCTGCGCCTGCGCTCGCGGGCCACCGGCGAGCGCCAAACTCAAAAGCGCCGGAGCCAGAAGTAATTTCAATTTATTAGTCATAGCGTCAGTTACCTCGCTTGCGTGGGTTCTCAGCACTGGTAATGGCAGGAACCATGCCAAAGTGCCGCCAGAGCATTCCATGGTCAAGGCATTTATATTCAGCTACTTACAGGAGGGACCTACAATCCACCTTGACGGCGGCATGGCGGGTGGTGGTGAATTTCAACCAGTGCTGGTTGGTATTGGCCATACCGAAATGGCAGTAGCGAGCCGCGCCGGTCGCGGGGACTGGTGGATCAAGATTTTTCGTCGGGATCGTCGGCGACGCCGATTTTGGAGAGGCGGTAGCGCAGAGCGTTGCGAGAGAGGCCGAGGATGCGTGCGGCTTGGCTCTTGTTGCCGTTGGCGCGGCGGAGCGCTTCCCGAATCATCTCGTCTTCCCATTGTTCGAGGGTGACGCCGTCGGGGAGGGTGGCGGAGTTGTGTGAGGAGCGGGAGGAGGGGGCGGCGTCGAGTCGGACGTCGTCAACGCCAAGGACCGAACCGACGGCGAGAGCGATGGCGCGTTCAACTACATTTTCGAGTTCGCGGACGTTGCCGGGCCAGTGAAAGGCGACCAGCACGTCCATACCCTGAGGCGAAATGCCGGCGATGTTTTTGCCGGCAGCTTCTGAAAAGCGGGCGATGAAAAGCTTCACAAGGTCTGGAATGTCCTCTTTGTGCTCGCGGAGGGGTGGAATGTCGATGGGCACGACATTGAGGCGGTAGTACAAATCCTGGCGAAAAGTTCCCTCTTCAAGGGCGGCGCGGAGATCACGATTGGTGGCGGCTATAAGGCGTACGTCGACTTTCAAAGTTCGGGTGCCACCGAGACGCTCGAATTCGCGTTCCTGCAGGACGCGCAGCAGCTTCACCTGCGTGGAAGGCGGAACGTCGCCAATTTCGTCGAGGAAGAGAGTTCCCTTGTCCGCTAATTCAAATTTTCCGGGCTTGCTGGTTGCGGCTCCGGTAAAGGCGCCCTTTTCGTAGCCGAAGAGTTCACTTTCGAGCAGATTTTCGGGGATGGCAGTGCTGTTGATTTTTATGAAGGGCCCATTGGCGCGACGGGAGCGCTGATGAATAACGTGGGCGATCAAATCCTTGCCCACGCCGCTTTCGCCGCCGATGAGCACCGTCGATTGAGTCGCGGCAACGCGCTCGACAGTCGCGAGAACTTCCTGCATTTTCGCGCTCTTGGCGATGAGATTCGGGTATTCGTAGCGCTTGCCCAGAGCTTCGCGAAGCGAGCGATTCTCTTCACGCAGCCGACGCACATCGAGCTCTTTGTGAACGACCATGCGCATTTCAGCGAGGGAAAAAGGCTTGAGGACATAGTCGCTAGCGCCCAATTTCATAGCTTCGACCGCGGTTTCCACGGTGCCGAAGGCGGTCATAACAATTACGGGCATCGCGGGATGAGTGCGTTTTAAGGCTGAGAGAAATTCGAGTCCGCTCATACCGGGGAGTTTCAGGTCGGTCACGACAAGATCCACCGGGGAATCCTGGAGAATTTGGAGGGCGCGCTCAGCATCGGGCGCGGACAGAGTTTGGAAGCCGTCCTCACCGAGATTCAGCTCGAGCAAGCGGCGCATTTTGGCTTCGTCTTCGACGATCAGAATCGTGGACATAGTCTGTTAGTGCTTAAAAAGTGCGTGAGCGCGAGTTGTGGGAGGCAGAGCAGGTCCGGCGCCGGACGCTGCAGGAAAGAAGGCAACGAAACAAGCCCCGCTGGTTTCCGTATCCTCGAGCCGCAGCGTGCCGTGATGTTCATCGACAATTTTTGAAACGATAGCCAAGCCCAATCCGACGCCATTTTTCTTGGTGGTCACAAACGGATTAAAAATTTGCTCGCGCAAATTGGGCGGCACGCCCGGTCCCGTGTCTGCAAAACGAACCTCTACGCCCGCCAAAGCGTCGCGCGAAAGTGGCGCAATGCTAATACGAAGAGTACCGCCCCCGGGCATGGCGTCGTAGGCATTTTGCGCGAGGTTGATAAATACCTGCTCGGCTGAATCTTCGTCGAGGAGGACTGCGGGAATGTTTGAAGTGTAGTGGCGTTCGATGGTGATGGGCGCACCTTTCCATTGGAAGGCGACAGCTTTGAGCGCCCGTTCCAGAATTTCGACGAGAGGCTGGGGGCGCAAGTCGAGTTGCGCCGGGCGCGCGAAATTCAGGAAGCGCGTGACCAACAGGCCCAGGCGGTCGGTTTCGCTAGAGATGTAGGTGGCGAGTTCACTCGCCAACGGATTCGAAGTTTCGAGCTTCTGGTGCAGCATTTCCGCGGAACCTTTAATCACGCCTAAGGGATTGCGAATTTCGTGGGCCAAGCCCGCAGAAAGCTGGCCTAAAGCGGCGAGGCGTTCCGCGCGGCGCGCTTCAGCTTGGACTTTTTCGAGGCGGCGATTGGTTCCTTCCAGTTCTTCGGCCACGATTCGATAGCGCGCGGTTTGCCGGCGCGCTTCGATCACAAAGCGATTCACGATGATCGCGGCCAAGAAGAAGAACAAATTGCGAATGATGAGTTCGGTGACTCCGTTGGGATCAAGCGCGTAATAGAGCAAGGCCGGATAGAGGTAAGAGCAGTAGGCCGCAGAAGCCATCGCGGTCCAAAAAAGCGTTCCCCAGGGGCCGTAGTAAACGGCGGCGGTGATGACGGGCAGATAGTAAATCGGGTAGTAGCTGCTATTGATGCCAACGTCGCCGGTGTGGTCGATGAGCAGCGTGGCCAGAAGAATTTTCAGGAGCACAGTGTAAGCGCGGCCGCGCGAAGGAAATTTCGCGATCAATTGCCCCTCGGTCAATTGCAACGCGCCAATGCAGACCAAGATGATCTGCTTGTGAATTTCCTGGACGGGCGGAAGGATGGCCAGAGCGGCGAGAAAGACCAGCCAAAGCACGTCCATCCAGGTGAATTTTTCGTCTTTGCGAAAAGTCATCTGCCGAATCGATCCGACTTCACGTAAGTAGCGCGAAGCCAGCTTGCGCGAGATTACACCCGAAGCCAAAGGCTCACCGATGAATTTGCCATGCGTCCGATCGCTAGTGATCAATTGAGTCACAGGCGTGATCAAAGGCGAATCGACAGGATCTGGGCGCGATGGTCTAACGATTGGTGGTGCGAGGGATGTCGTTTGGTCCATGAGCAGTCAGCTCATTTCGATGGCTCACTACGCCATCATGTAAACCCCATGTGGGAACAGAAGTTTCAATTGCGCTTACTTGTGATTGGGTGCCGCGAAATTGTGGTTTGCGCAAATCGGCGAAGAGTTAATCCAGACCCTTGCTATGCAGGAAATTATGGGCCACGTCGGTGATGTCCTGATGCTGACCGTCGACCGCGTAGTTCATCTGCTGCATTTCGTGGTCGGAGATTTTTCCAGAGAGCTGCGCTAGAGCTGCGCGAACCTCCGGATGGGCCTGGAGAGTAGCGGGACGCACGACCGGCACTGCGTCATAGGGCGGGAAGTAATGCTTGTCGTCATCGAGGATGGTTAGATCGCGAGCGGAAAGCAGCCCGTCGGTCGAATTGCCGGCTACAACATCAACTTGATGATCGAGCAAAGCGCGATAGAGCAGCCCCAGGTCCATGATGCGAGGTGAGGCTGGGAAATGCAGATTGTATGTTTTGGCCAAGCCCGGAAAGCCGTCAGCGCGTTCCATGAATTCATAACCGAATCCGGCGCGCCAGTGCGGAGCCTGAGCGCCAAGCTGCGAAAGCGTCTTTAGGCCGAAGGCGCGCGCGTCTTCACCGCGAATAACGATGGCAAAGGTGTTGTTGAAGCCCAGCGAGGGCTCGACTTCGAGATTGAATTTCTTAGCGTAGTCGGTACGAACGCGATCAAAGACGACTTCCCTCGAAGATTTTGAGCTATCTGCGCGTGAGGGGACCGATTCGGCGGGAAGCGGCTCTTTCAAGATGGCAGCGAGCGCTGTTCCGGTGTACTCGACATAGAGATCGATGCGGCCGGCCAGAAGCGCCTGCTGGCAGATGTAGCTGCCGCTTAGATAAAAGCGCCGCTGCACGCGCAAATGAGTTTGTGATTCCAGGTGCTGCGCTATTAATTCTCCAATGATGGCCTGCTCGGTGAAATTTTTGGAGCCGACGACGATGGTGTCACGGCGGTCAGTGCAGGAGATAAGGGCCGAAGCGAGTACGGTGAAGACACCGGCGAGAAGGAGAAGCCGGCTGCGAAGGAGGGGGCGCAAGCGCGAAGCGTGAATGTTCATGCGGCGAATCGCAGATGGTGTTCGAGGCGGCCGAGAAGGAAATCGGCAAGCAGCGCAAGGACCGCGGCGGGTAAGGCCCCGGCAAAGATGAGTTGATCATTTACCATGGCCAGCCCGCGAAAAATAAATTCCCCCAGGCCGCCCGCGCCGATCGCCGCAGCGATGGTAGCGATGCCGATAGTCAGCACTGTGGCCACGCGAATGCCCGCGATCAGATAAGAAAACGACAGCGGCAATTCCACTTTGAAGAGAATTTGATTCTGAGTCATGCCCATGGCCAGGGCGGCGTCGCGGATACCCGGATCGATGCCTGAAATTCCGGCGACGGTGTTGCGAATGATGGGCAAAAGCGCGTAGAGCGCGAGGGCGAAAATTGCCAGCCGGTCAGCGCGCGCGCCAAGCCAGGGCACCGGCAGCAAGAGTCCAAAAAGCGCCAGGCTTGGAATCGTTTCCGCGACACTCGCCGTACCCAGGATTGGTTTTCCCAGCCATTTGCGGCGCGTGACCACAACACCGAGCGGCACTCCGACCACGATGGCAATGAACATGGACGCGCCAACCAGCCAGAGATGCTCGAGAGTAGCTGAGAAAATTTGGTCCCCGTTGTGGCGCAAGAACTGGATAAAGTTCACCGATGCCTCCCGGCCGCTTGGCGCAAGCGATTTCACGCGAACCCACGAGCGTCTCACATTATTTTGATTGCCAGTGATATTACCGCAGTGACCGCGAGTGCGAGCAATGTGGGGGAAGGATCGGGTGTTCATTTGAGGTGCTTCGGGACTTCTTCACTGATCGATACATACATGACCTGATTGTCCCAATTCCCATTGAATTTCATTCTTGGGTGTTCACGATTCAAGGAGGCTCCAGTGCAAATGCATAGCAAGATTATCGTGGCAGGTTTGGGGTTGGCGTTCATGTGCGGCATGGCCTTTGCCGCGCCTCAAGCTGCGGAGAAAGCAAACAAGTCCGACGTGACTTTCGCGAAGAAAGCGGCCGAAGGCGGAAACGCGGAAGTGAAGATGGGCCAGCTTGCGCAGGACAAGGGCGAGAGCATCGCAGTGAAGGAGTTTGGAAAGCGCATGGAGCAGGATCACACCCAGGCCGGCGAGAAGTTGAAGGACCTGGCGGGTAAGGAAAATATAGATCTGCCGACCGGGATGAACACGAGCGATCAGCAGGTGTATGACAGGCTGTCCAAACTTTCCGGACAAGCCTTCGACATCGCCTACATGCGCGACATGGTGAAGGATCACACTGCGGACATCTCGGAATTTCAACAGGAAGCCAAGAACGGAACCGATGAGAAGCTCAAAAGCTTCGCATCGGACACACTGCCCACGTTGCAGGATCACTTGAAACAAGCACAGCAGATTCGAGCAAGCCAGGGCGGGAAGAATGTGAAGTCAGCGCAGAAGGAAGAGAGCCAGTAGCGATTCTCTTTAGTAGATCAAGTCAATGAATCTAGTTATTGGCCTCGAGTTCGTTGGACTCGAGGCCATTTTATTTTGAGTGGCTATTCGGAACGAATCTCGTCCGACTGCGGATCGCCAATTTGCAATGCGGCAATGTATTTCGCGGCGGCACCAGTGGTGGCGTGAAGAAATTCCTCCGGCGTAAATACGTTTTCAAGGCGGCCACTTTCCATCAGGCCGATTCGATTGCCCAGGTAGAGCGCCTCCCGCGTGTCGTGCGTGACGAAAACAACTGTCTTGCGGAGGCGTTTTTGGAGCGCCAGAAATTCCTTTTGCATTTCGGCGCGGGTGATGGGGTCAAGGGCGCCGAAAGGCTCATCCATTAGGAGAATCGCGGGATCGGCGGCAAGAGCACGCGCGACACCGACGCGCTGTCGCTGACCGCCCGACAACTCGCGCGGGTATCGCGCGGCGAATTGGGCGGAGTCCAGGCCGACGAGCTGGAGCAGCTCGTTCACGCGTGCGCGGATACGATCCTCGGGCCAATTTTCGAGGTGCGGGACCACCGCAATGTTGCGCTCAACGGTGTAGTGCGGGAACAGGCCAGCATCCTGAATTACGTAGCCGATCCCGCGGCGTAGCGCGACAGGATTCCAGTCTGTAGTGCTGCGATTGCTGACCAGAACCTGGCCGCTGCTCGGCTCAAGGAGGCGATTGACCAGGCGCAGCGCAGTGGTTTTGCCTGAGCCACTGCGGCCAAGGAGCACGAAAGTTTCGCCCGCGGCGATTTGCAGATTCAGATGGTCGAGAATGAGGTCGGTGCCGCGGGGCGGCCGGGACGGACTGGCAGGACTGCTCTTTGTGCGCTTGTTGGTGCCGTTGTTATTGGCGCCCTTGAACGCGTCGAGGCGAAACACCACGTCGCGAAATTCAATCGTGGCGGGGGCAGCATTTGCGTCGGAGGCGGGCATGACGGTGGGCACCGTGTTGCGAGGCTAGCAAGACGGTGCGTCGGATTCAATGTAGCGTTTAATCTTGCTCAAAACTTGGTCCATCATGGCCGGCGTGAGCTTGCCAGTGAAAGTGTTTTGCTGGCTGGGGTGATAGGAGAGAAAGAGGCGCGGGAGAGGCGAGGGTAATTTGTACCAGTGGTTGTGGCCGAAACGGTAGTTTGCGAAGCCGGTGATGAATCCGCCGTCGCGCAGCATGCCCAGGTAGGCGCGGAGGGCAATGCCGCCCAGCGCGAGAACGACTTTTGGCTTGAGGAGGGTCAGTTCCCGTTCGAAAAATGGGCGGCAATTTTGGAGTTCGCTGGGTAGAGGCTTATTGGCGGGAGGCGCGCAGCGGAGCGAGGCGCCGATGTAGGCATTGTGGAGGCGGAGGCCGTCGTTGCGGTGGATGGATGTGGGTTGATTGGCGAAGCCGGCGCGATAGAGCGCGCTGAAGAGAAAATCGCCGGAACGGTCGCCGGTGAAGGTGCGGCCGGTGCGGTTGCCGCCGTGGGCAGCGGGGGCCAGGCCGATGATGTAAAGGCGGGCGTGGGGATCGCCGAAGCCGGGCACGGGACGCCCCCAGTATTCCCAATCGTGGAACGCGCGGCGGCGCATCAGGGCTACTTGCTCGCGATACGCAACGAGACGGGGGCAGCGGCGGCATTCGATGATTTGAGAGTTGAGAATCTTGAGTGAGGGGATAGCGAGGCGGGGGTCGGCGTCCCCGCGAGAGGCGTGGCGGGCATGTGAGGCGGCGATTTCGGCGACCTCGGACCTAGTGGCCGCGATTTCGAGGGGTGCGATTTTCTTGGCGGTCATTCTGTGGTCATTCGGTCGAGTGTCGGTGCGACGCCGCAAAAGCGTGCGTGTCAGAAACTTTCGAGCACGATCCTTAGTCTATAGGTAGGATAGCAAGCCGTGCTTGTAGCGGCGAGCCTCTGCGGTTTCGCTGCTGTCTCAGCGCTGTTTTGCTGCCAAGGACCGGCAATTCCATGTCAACCGATCAAACGCCACCAGAATCGATGCGCGAGGGCGACACACCGGGAACGGCCGAGACGCCATCGGCGACCCCAGCCGGTGCTTCGGCTGGGCCGGTGCCCGAGAAGATTGTGGTTGCAGATGCGAGTGGTCCGGCGCGGCAAAGCCTGATCGCACTGCTGGAGTCTGCCGGTTATGGGGCGGAGGGAGTGGATCCGACCTTCGAGGGACTGCAAAAAGCTCGCGACATGGCGCCGGCGCTGCTGTTGCTGAACCAGAATGCGCCTGGGCTGAAGGCTCGCGAGGCAATCGCGGAGTGGAAGGCAGCAGGGCAAACTTCTGCGATTCCCATCGTTCTGCTGGTTGATGCCGGCGATAGCCGCGCACTGGCTCTGGACACTGGAGGGGATGACGCGCTAGCGCGGCCCTTCGATTCCGAAGAGTTGCTGGCCCGGCTGCGGCTGCAGTTGCGTCTCAAGCGAACGAATGACGAATTGCGGGAGCGCGTGCGCACCGCGGAGCGGGGGCGTGAAACGGCGCGTTCAGCGATTGAGGCGCTGGCGGGCGGTGAAGAGATTCGCAAGGACGCTAAGAATATCGGGCGCGTTCTGACCCGAGGCGCAATTCTGATCTTTGTCGGCGCGGGCCTGATGGCCACGTTTTTCTTTCTGTTTAACCATTCCGCTAAGAAGCAGCAGCAATTGGCCAATCCGTTCCTTGGCCGCGTGGGGCAAGTGGGGCGTCAGCGCGGCTTGATGGCTGAAGTGAGAAGGCTGCGCGGTGTGCTTACGCCCGGTTCTTCCAACTTAGGCACGGTGCCGGTGGCAACACCAGCCCAACCTGCAAAGGCAGCGCAGGCGGCCGCACAAGCTGAAGCCCAGGCGAGTGATCTTCAAAAGCGCGCCGACGACCTGAAAGCGAAAATGGCGAACGCGAACTCGCAACAGATTCAGGATCTGCAGAAGCAGCTAGCGGAAACAAACGCGCGGCTGAGGAAGGTTGAATCGTCACGAACCGCGGCGGAGGGCGTTATTGGCAGCGACGCCCCAAGCGTTTGCCTGCTGCATGTTTCGGTGGCATTTCGCGACAAAGAGAGCGGCAAGCGCCTGCACTATGCCGGAATTAATCCGCAGGGGGAACCGATTCAGGATAGTGAAGGCAATCCGTTGTTTAGTCTCGATGAGCGCGGGCCGGAATTGCGGATGGACGTTTTTGGCACGGGGTTTCTGGCCGGCCCGGATGGCCGGGTGATTACGAACCGGCACGTGGCCCAGCCTTGGTGGAAGGATGAGGACATCGCCGCGCTCTCCCAACATGGCTTTCAGCCTGAGATTTCGACGATTCGCGCCTACTTCCCAAATGATCCACATGCTTTTCACGCAGAGATTGACAAAATTTCCGACGAAACCGACCTGGCCACCATGCGAGTCGACCTACAGGGATTGAAGCGGTCCGTGCTGGCGGTCGAAAGCACCAAGGATCCTGCCCGGTCCGGCGAGTCGATCGTGTTGATGGGGTATGCGACAGGACTAGCTGGGATCTTGGCGCGGGCTAACGAAGATACCGCCGAGCAGATCGTCTCGAAAAACAGCGGCGACGTTTCCGCGATTTTGGAAGAGCTGGCGAAGCGCGGATTGATTGCACCCCTGGTTACCCAAGGGCACGTGGGCGATGTGCTGCCCGACAAAATCGTATTCGACGCGCAGACTACATCCGGCGGGTCCGGCGGTCCTTTATTGAATCACGATGGAAAAGTGATTGGCGTCACCTACGCGGTGCTGCGCGGATTTGGCGGTTCGAACTTTGGGATTCCGGCCCGTTTTGCGACTTCCCTTCTAAATCAGCAGCAGTGACCCGTGCAGTGTCAGCGCCTGTGCGCTGAAAATTGACTTCCCTTCCGGGGCTACTTAGCATGTCTGCAGTAACCATTTGGCCTTTTTCATTGGGAAATCCTGCTACGCGAATGACCGGCGGAAATAATTCGGGCGACATACTGGCGCGCATTTTCGATGCGCGGCGCGCGAGCGTAGAGCACCGCAAGCGGGTGCTCCCCTTGGTAGCCTTGAAAATGGCCGTGAGCAAAAAGGCCGAGGCCGCGCGTGATTTCGGCGCTGCTCTGACCGCTTCGGGCACACGGATCGTCGCGGAACTTAAGAAAGCCTCGCCTTCACGCGGAGTCATTCGCGAGGATTTTCATCCCGCTGCGCTCGCCAAAGAGCTTGCGGATTCTGGCGCCGCGGCGCTTTCCGTTTTGACCGAGGAAGACTTCTTTGCCGGCTCGCTCCACAACCTGAAAGAGGCCCGCGCGGCTGTTTCGATTCCGGTCTTGCGAAAAGATTTCATTTTCGACCCCTGGCAAATATGGGAGGGCCGCGCGGCTGGCGCTGACTCTTTCCTGCTGATTGCCACCATTCTCGACGAGCAGCTGCTAGAGGAGCTAATTCAATTAGGCCGCGACCTGGGAATGGAACCGCTCGTCGAGGTGCATTCTCGCGACGAGCTTTCGCGGGCGCTCGCCGCCGGCGCCAAAATCGTGGGCGTAAATAGCCGCGATCTGCGTGATTTCAGCGTTAAGTTGGAAATGGCACTCCAACTGATCAAAGAAATTCCCGATTCGTGTATCGCCGTCGCAGAGTCGGGAATTCAATCGCGCGAAGAAATCGACACTCTCGCGGCGGCGGGTTACGATGCGTTTCTTGTGGGCGAGCAAATAATGAAGCAGGCAAATGTTGGCGAGGCCCTTCGCCAGCTGTTAGCGCCAACGGTAAAACAGGTAACAACCTAGGCCTTTCCCAATGGTCCGTCTAAAAATATGCGGCATCACCAATTGGCGTGACGCGGAAATCTGCGTCGATGTGGGTGCGGACTTGCTTGGTTTCAATTTTTACCGCCCGAGCCCACGTTATATCGCGGCGGAAAAGGCGCGAAGCATCATTCGACGCTTGCCGCGTCGAGTGGAGGCGGTGGGCCTCTTTGTTAATGCTTCCCCGGCGGAGATTTTTCGTCACGCGCGCACGGCGGACCTAAGCATGATCCAGTTGCATGGCGACGAAAATCCCGGCGTCGTCACGAAAATTGCCGAGGCGTACCCAGTGATCAAAGCGTTTCGTGTGCGTAAGCGATTGCGCGCGAGCCAATTGAAGCGGTTTGCTCATG
The DNA here is from genome assembly GCA_963757885.1 of uncultured Acidobacteriota bacterium. Taxonomy (GTDB): domain Bacteria; phylum Acidobacteriota; class Terriglobia; order Acidiferrales; family UBA7541; genus Palsa-147. The sequence goes on from CAVWSS010000006.1 coordinate 515,032, forward strand.
CAGATTGTCTGTTGCTGGATGGTTTTCATCCTGAGCTTCGCGGCGGCGCTGGCGCATCTTTCGATTGGCGATTTGCTCGCGATGCCGGCCAGTATGGTCGTATCATTCTGGCGGGCGGATTGACCCCAGGAAACCTGGCCGCGGCATTGCGACAAACAAGGCCCTACGGAATTGACGTATGCAGTGGTGTCGAGTCTGCGCCCGGCAAAAAGGACGCGGCAAAGGTGAAGGCTTTTGCGCGCGCGGCGGGACATTGAGCCCAGCGCATCTCAGCGCAGCAAGCATTGAACAAATTGCTCACATGACCACTACAACCAAAGTTGCCGAAGAAACGCGCGGACGCTTCGGACGTTTCGGTGGCCAATACGTGCCTGAAACGCTGATGGCGCCGCTGGAAGAGCTGGAAGCGGCTTACAACGAAGCGCGTAATGATCCGAAATTCCAAGCCGAATTGAATGGGCTGCTTCGTAACTTCGCCGGGCGGCCCACTCCGTTGCAATTCGCTTCGAGGCTGACCGAGCATCTCGGCGGCCCGCGAATTTACTTGAAGCGCGAAGACCTGCTGCACACAGGCGCACACAAAATCAACAATTGCATTGGCCAGGGGCTGCTTGCAGTCCGCATGAAAAAACCAAGAGTGGTCGCAGAGACAGGCGCCGGACAGCATGGCGTAGCGACTGCAACGGTCTCAGCCCGGTTAGGCCTGACCTGCACGGTGTACATGGGCACCGAGGATATGGAGCGTCAGCGGTTGAATGTATTCCGCATGCGGCTGCTGGGCGCCGAGGTGCGCGGCGTGGACGCAGGGAGCCGCACGCTGAAGGACGCGATCAGCGAGGCGATGCGCGATTGGGTGACTAACGTTGAATCGACCCACTATCTGCTGGGTTCCGTGCTGGGCGCGCACCCGTATCCAACGATGGTGCGGAATTTTCATCGCGTGATTGGCGAAGAGGCGCGCGAACAAATTCAAAAGGCGGAAGGACGGCTGCCGGATTATTTGTTTGCGTGCGTGGGCGGTGGGTCAAACGCGATCGGCTTGTTTCATGCTTTCCTGGGCGATGTGGGAGTGAAGATGGTTGGCGTGGAGGCAGGGGGCGAAGGCAAGGAATTGGGATCGCACGCGTCGCGGCTGGCTAGCGAATCCGGGTATGCAGGCGGACGGCCCGGCGTTCTGCAAGGAACTTACACTTACGTGCTGCAGACGGGCGATGGGCAGGTTTCCACGACTCGCTCGATTTCTGCCGGGCTCGATTATCCGGCGGTTGGGCCGGAGCATGCGGCGCTGGCGGAGAGCGGGCGCGCGGAATACACCGCGGTGAGCGATGAGCAGGCGATTGAGGCGGCGAAACTGCTCGCGCGGCTCGAAGGAATTATTCCAGCTCTTGAATCGGCCCATGCCGTGGCGGAATTGATAAAGCGTGCGAACAAAATGAAGAGCGAGGAGATCGCGATTTTGAATGTTTCCGGGCGCGGCGATAAAGATATGGAGACGCTTTCGCGTTATGCCTGACCGGGCAGCAGCGAATGTCGCCGCGGCCGGTGTTACCGCGAAGGCGAACGAGCACGGTCCCATTGCGGAGACTTTTCGCGCGTTAGCAAAGCGCCGTGAGCTGGGGCTGGTTGCTTACCTAACCGCGGGTGATCCAAACATCGAAGCGTCCGAGCAGATCATTCTGGCCGCGGCGCAGGCTGGCGCCGACATTATCGAGCTGGGAGTGCCGTTCAGCGATCCCATCGCGGACGGGCCAACGATTCAACGAGCAAGTGAGCGTTCACTTCGCGCAGGAACAACTTTGGCGCAAGTTTTGGCGCTTGCGGCGCGGCTAAAGCAGAAAATTCAGACTCCGCTGGTTATCTTTAGCTATTACAATCCGATACTTCAAATGGGACTGGAAAAATTTGCGCGCGAAGCTCAAGCGGTCGGTGTGGATGGCGTACTGGCGACAGACATGATTCCCGAAGAGTCCGCCGAATACCGAAAAGTGATGGACGCGCATAATCTGGACACGATTTTCCTGGCTGCGCCGACCTCCACGAATGCACGCATCGAAAAAATCGCCAAAGCTACGAAAGGCTTTCTGTATTTGGTGTCGCGAACGGGCGTGACGGGCACCCGGGACGCTCTGCCTGCCGAACTTGCCGGATTTGTGAAAAGAGTGCGAGCGGTCACGGACATGCCGATTGCAGTGGGGTTTGGAATTTCGCAGCCGTCGCATGTGGCGGCGCTGGCGGGAATTGCGGATGCGGCAGTGGTTGGCTCGGCGCTAGTCGCAAAGGTCGAAGCAGCGCGAACGGTGGAGGAAGCGGCGAAAAGTGTCAGCGCATTGGTGCGGGATTTGAAGGCCGCGGCGGGACAGGCGCGAGGTGAAAATCGGCCGTGAGCATCGACGACTGGCGACGCCGAATCGATGAGATCGACCAGAAGCTGGTCCTGCTGCTGAACGACCGCGCCCAATGCGCGCTGGAAATCGGCCACGAGAAAGAAAAGAAGGGCCTGCCGATTTATCAACCCGATCGAGAAGTAGAAATTTTGGCCAAAGTGGAAGCGGCGAATCCGGGTCCGCTGTCGCACTCGGCGGTGCGGCGGCTGTTTGAAAGAATTATTGACGAGGCGCGTTCGCTGGAGCGCTCCGCGCGTGAGCCGGTAAAGCAGAAAGGCAAATAGAGATGGTTGTGGTAATGCAGGCCCAGGCGACCGATGCGCAGATTCAGGGAGTGATCGACCGCCTCGTCTCGATGGGCTTTGATGTACATCGTTCGACGGGCGAGTCGAACACCGTGCTCGGCGCGGTGGGGGTGCACCCCAACTTCGATCCGCGGAACATCGAGCTTCTCGATGGCGTGCGCGAAGTGATGCGCATAACGCAGCCTTACAAATTGGCGAGCAGAGCGTTTCGGCCCGAGGGCACGGTCGTGGATATCGGAAAGGGCGTGCAAATTGGCGGCACAGAAGTTGTGGTTGCCGCTGGGCCGTGCGCGGTTGAAAACAAGGAGCAAATCGATTCGATCGCCACAAGTGTTTCGAAGTTTGGCGCAAAGATGCTTCGCGGCGGGGCGTTCAAGCCCCGCAGTTCGCCCTATAGCTTTCAGGGATTGGGCAAGGAAGGCTTGGTGCTGTTGCGCGAAGCGGCTGACCGCAATGGGCTGCTGGTAGTGAGTGAAGTGATGGACGCGTCGCAAGTGCAGCTGCTGATGGAATACGCGGACATGCTGCAAGTGGGCGCGCGAAATATGCAGAATTTTCATTTGTTGCGCGCCTTGGGCGAAGTGCGCAAGCCGGTGCTACTGAAGCGCGGAATGTCGGCAACGATCGAGGAGCTGCTGCTCAGCTCGGAATACATTATGTCGGGCGGAAATTACAACGTGGTGCTGTGCGAGCGCGGGATCAGGACGTTTGAAACATACACACGCAACACACTCGATCTGGCGGCAATTCCCGTGATCAAGAAACTCTCGCATTTGCCAATTGTTGTCGACCCTTCGCATGCCACGGGACGGCGCGACAAAGTGATCCCCATGGCCCGCGCGGCAATTGCCGCGGGCGCTGACGGGCTGCTGCTGGAGGTTCATCCGGATCCCGAACATGCCATGTCGGACGGCGCGCAGTCCCTTTTCCCACATCAGTTCGAGCAGTTGATGAAAGAGCTGCGCATCATCGCCCCAGTTTTGGGCCGCCGAATCGCCTAGTCCATGACGGCTGATCAATCTGAATCCCACAAACCTGCGTTCGAGCACATCGCTATTTTGGGGACGGGCCTGGTTGGTGGCTCGTTTGGACTGGCCGCGCGTGAGTATTGGCCGACGGTGAAGATTACGGGATGGGATCGCGCGGAAGTTTTGGATCGCGCCGTGGGAATGGGCGCGATTGATACGGCCGCGCGCGATCTTGAGTCGGCGGTGGGCGATGCGGATTTGGTTTACATCGCGCTGCCGATGCATGCGGCGATGGAAATGTTGCCGGCGATTGTCCGCGCAGCGCAGCCCGGCGCTCTGATTACCGACGCGTGCGGAACGAAGGTCACGATTTGCAGGCTGGCCGCGAAGGTCTTTAGCGAAACCGGCGGCGCTGTGTTTTTGGGCGGGCACCCGGTAGCGGGCAAAGAGCAGTCGGGCGTGGAGAATGCGTCGAAGGATTTGTTTAGGGGCGCGCGATATGCGCTGGTGACGGGAGATTCTGAGCGTGAGGACGCACGGGTGAAAAGTTTCGTTGCGTTGTCTCGCGGGATTGGCGCGACGCCAGTCTTTTGCGATGCGGAGACGCACGACTGGGCCACGGCGATTGTTTCGCACCTACCACAGCTCGTGTCGATTGCGCTGGCGGGTGTGGTGCAGGATGAGACCGATGAAACTGACGGAACGGGCCTTCCGGCGGCGCTTTCGGGAACTGGCTTGCGGGACATGTCGCGACTCGCGGGCAGCCCTTACGATGTGTGGCGCGACATTTGCCTGACCAACACGACGAATATTTCGCGCGCTCTGGACCGGCTCGCACAGCACATCGACTATCTACGCGCGAATTTGGCGACGCGCGAGCTGCAAGCGGAGTTTGAGTCCGCGAACCGGCTCTATAAAACGCTGCGGGAGATGCAGTAGACTGAATTAGAGAAGGTTCGTGATCTCAATTCACTAGGCAAATGGACAAGCGAGTCAAAAACGCGGAAGAGGCGATTGCCAACATTCATGATGGCGCCACGATTTTGATGGGCGGCTTTGGGCTATGCGGGATTCCTGAGAATCTGATCGAGGCGCTCCGCAAAAAAGGCACAAAAGATCTCACCGTAGTTTCAAATAACGCGGGAATCGACGATTTTGGGATTGGCTTGCTACTGAAGAATAAGCAGATTCGCAAAATGGTGGCGAGCTATGTGGGGGAGAACAAGACCTTCGAGCAGCTCGCGCTGAAAAAGGAAATTGACGTGGAACTGAATCCGCAGGGAACGCTGGCGGAACGGATTCGCGCGGGCGGAGCGGGCATTCCGGCGTTTTACACGCCGACGGGATACGGCACGATGGCCGCGGAAGGCAAAGAGACGCGCGAATTTAATGGGCGGCAGTATGTGTTGATACCGGCGCTGCGCGGGGATTTTGCGTTCATTAAGGCGCACAAGGGCGATCGTTGGGGAAATTTGGTGTTTCGAAAGACGGCCCGGAATTACAACGCGATGATGGCTACGGCGGCGGATCATGTGATCGCTGAAGTGGAGGAGTTGGTGGAGCTAGGCCAGCTTGATCCGGACTGCGTGCACACACCGGGAGTTTTTGTGGACGCGATTTTTCAGGGGCCCGTGTACGCCAAGCGAATTGAGCGGCGCACGGTGCGTAAGAGAGCGGCGGGCGGGTAGCGAGGGCAACGAGGCGACATGATGGAGCCGGCATCGGGCCAAGGAAACAAGATGGACAAGCGGGAATTTATCGCGCGAAGGGTGGCGCGGGAGATGCGCGACGGCTTCTACGCGAATCTTGGTATTGGCTTGCCTACTTTGATTCCCAATTATTTGCCGGCGGGCGTGGAAGTGGTATTGCAGTCCGAGAACGGAATGCTGGGGATTGGATCTTATCCGTGGGAAGGCGAAGAGGATCCGGACCTGATCAACGCGGGCAAGGAGACCATCACGGAAATTCCGGGGTGCTGCTATTTTTCGAGTGCCGAGTCATTCGCGATGATTCGTGGCGGGCGAATTGACGTAACGGTGCTGGGCGCGTTGCAAGTAGATGAAACAGGTAACCTGGCGAACTGGGCGATTCCCGGCAAAATGCTGAAGGGCATGGGCGGCGCCATGGATTTGGTGGCGGGGGCGAAGCGAGTGATCATCGCCATGGAGCACGCGACCAAGGAAGGCGAAGCGAAGATCGTGAAGAAATGCAGCTTGCCGCTCACGGGCCTGGGTGTGGTGGATTTGATTGTTACCGAATTGGGCGTGATTGAAGTAACGCCAGATGGGTTGCTGCTGCGAGAAATCGCGCCTGGCGTTATCCCCGAAGAAGTGCAAAAGCTGACCGAACCAAAGCTTCGGATTGCCTCTCCTTTGCAAGTTATGTCGATTTAGGCTTCCCCCCGTATACCACTGGGTCATACACACTTCGTCGCTACTGGCTGCGTTCAGGTCATCGAATTGCACGGGCTGCGGTAAAATTTCATATCGCATAGGCCAAGGAGAATTCATGCAGCCGCACTCCATCGTGGTTTTGAGCCTGCACACACCAAAGGAAAAAGTGTGGGGAGAGCTGGTGGAAATTTCGACGGCGGGGGTGACGCTGCGCGGCGTTGATTTGAGCTCATTCGACGAATTTGTGCGTCAGGTGCTGCATCCGGAAGGCGAGCGGATGGGGCTGCCGACCCTGTTTTTCCCCATGCTGCGAGTGGAGCGAATTGCCCTGGACGAGTCGCGCGGCGAAATTCCCTCGCTCGCAGAGATGTTTCACCGTAAAGTGGGACAATCGGTGGCCGACTTTCTGGCCCAATTCAACTAACTGACCCTGAACCTCGGGTTCATTCATGCCTGCCACTACTCCGAAGCCGATTACCTTCGAGAGCCGCATTTTTACCGTTCCAAATCAACTTACTTTTTTGCGAATGGGCTTTCTGCCCTTCTTCATTATTGCGATTCACTACAACCACTACTACTACGCGTTGTTGCTGCTGATTGCCGCGGGGCTGAGTGACGGACTGGATGGACTGGTGGCGCGGAGACTCGACCAGCGGTCGCCGCTGGGGGCGTATCTGGATCCAATTGCCGATAAGCTGCTGATGTCGAGTTCGTATGTGGTGCTGGCGTGGAAGGGCAAGTTAGCATGGTGGTTGGCCATTCTGGTGGTCTCGCGAGACGTGCTGCTGCTGGCGGCCAGCGCAGCAATATTGATTGCGGTGGGTTACCGGCCGCTGCCGCCGAGCATCTGGGGCAAGATCACCACGACCGTGGAGATTGTGCTGATTTTGGTGGTGATTCTTGACCAGCTATATCCGGTTCGGCTGCTTACAGTGACTAAGCACTGGGGCATTCTTATTGTCGCTTTCTTTGTACTGGTGTCGTGGCTGCACTACAGCGTGGTGATCTCGCAGCGATTGCACGACGGCTTATAGGGGATCCGGCAGAGAACGGCGATTTACAGCCCCATTGGATGCAAGTAGCGCAGGACCATTACTGCGAAGCTCGCCGCGACCAAAATCCCAGTTCCCCACCCCAGAAAGTAGGCGCGTTTGCGCTCTTCAGCGGTCACGGGTTCGCGTGGAGTCATCGCGCGGCCAAGCAAATAACCCGCGATACAGCCCCCTATATGCGCGTAATTGTCGATGCCACTGAAAACCAACCCCATCACCGCAATGTAAATGAGCCACCGAATCAATTGACCGCGAAGCATTTGGAGTGAAGCGTCACGCCGTCCGGTGGTCAGGGCTAATAAAACGCCGATCAGGCCAAGCAGTGCGCCCGAGCCTCCTACGCTAAACTTGCCCATTGTGCTGCTGAGCAAATAACCAGCAACACCGGTCACTACATACACGAACAGGTAGCGAGCCGAGCCATAAAGTTCTTCGAGAATCGGCCCGACATCCATCAACACCCACATGTTGAAGCCGATGTGCAACAGGCTTCCGTGTAGAAAGATCGCCATAATGAACCGCCACGGTTGCATGAGGTTGTATGACAGGGGCATGGATGCACCGAGGCTGTGCAGCACCTCTCCGTTAATTCCGCCGAAATTAAAAATGCCACCGAGGCCGCCGGCCGGCGCTTGCAAACCGCCATTCATGCGAATAGTGATGATCAAACTCAGCGCGTAGAGCACGCAGCTGAGGGTGAGGATCGCATAGGTGGCGGGAGAGGTGGTGGGGAGGAGGCGGCTCAGAGACTTCGAGGCCGCTGCGAGAGAGAAGGTCATGCTGGCGCCACACTGATGGCACTTCGACGCAGAGGACCCAACCAGTGTCCCGCACGCGGGACACATCTTCGGTCGGCCTTGTTTGGCTTGACCACCAAAGATTGAATTAAGTTTTTGGCGGTATCGGTCGAGCTTCAACTTCCAGCGTAAAGGCAGGGCCAATGCGTTTCCTTGCGCGCAGAATCAAGCGCTCCCTATAATACCGGAAAATGAGAAACTCCAAGTGACGCGTCACCGCCGAGTGATACCGAGAGACGGTCATCTGCAAAAGCCCTCATTTTGCTGCGTACAGCTTCCCCACCTGCTAATCTTCGCCTGTCTTGCCGTGCTGCTTCTTGCCTCCGGCTGCGCCAACCGCCGCTACACCACCACACCCCCCGCCCCCCTCCCTCCCCCCCACCGAAATTCCCCCCGCTGAACGCCACGGCGCCGTCGCAGGCGAATATGTGGAGGAGGGCGTGGCGTCGTGGTACGGCGAACCGTTCGATGGGCGACGCACGTCGAACGGCGAGATATACGACATGCACGGATACACGGCGGCGCACCGCACGTTGCCATTTGGAGCAGTGGTGCGGGTAACGAATCTTGACAACGGCCAGCAGACGCAAGTGCGGGTTAACGACCGAGGGCCTTTTGTGAATAACCGGGTGATTGACCTTTCACAATCGGCGGCCCGGGCCATCGGCATGATCGGGCCGGGCACGGCGCACGTGAAACTCGAGGTAATCGCCGGGCCCAATCCATTTGTGGGCAATTTTGGGGTACAGGTGGGCGCCTTCCTGGTGCAACAAAATGCGAATAATCTGAGGGACCGGCTGGCGGTTACTTATAACCCGGTGGTGGTGATTAACTACGATTCACCGAATGGGCTTTTCTATCGGGTGCGCGCGGGACGGTTCCCTACCGAGGCCGGGGCGACGCAACTGGCGCAGCAACTTCGCCAATCGGGCCAGTCCAATACCTTCGTGGTGCGCCTAGACAATTAGACGGCCGCGGGTGCGCAATCGGGCCCCTAAAGGTTACCTGCCTGTTCCCGGGGCCAGGCAACTTGCCTTTATACATAGGGTTCCTACCCGCTGGCGAATTTCCCGAGCTTGATTTTAACCCGCTATACTGATCGGGCTGCCTTCCCTATGGCAATAAACAAGCAAATTTGGCAACGCAAGGGCTCGTCTGCACAGTCGACGGATACTTCCGCGACGGCAACGTTGCTCGCGCCCGACGTCCCGGAACGGGAATCAGAACGCAAAGTGCAAACGATTCCTACGCTGGTGGAGCAGAAGGATGCCGCGATTGAGGAAAAAAGTAGGGGCTCGGCTAGCCAAGCCGAAGAACTCATCCAAATTGGCATTGCGCTTTCCGCGCAGCGCGACCTCGATTCCCTGCTAAGGATGATCCTTCAAAAAGCGCGGGAGATTACCAAGGCTGATGCCGGTTCGCTGTATCTGATTGAGGAATTTGGAAGTGAACGGCGTCTGCGTTTCAAGCTTACTCAAAATGACAGCGTGGATTTCCGGTCGGAGGAAGTAAGCCTGCCGCTTACGCAGGCGTCCATGGCGGGCTACACGGCGCTGCATGGTGAAGCCATTAATCTTCGGGACGCCTATCACATATCCAGGGGGAAGCCCTACAGTTTCAATGACGCGTTTGACCGCAAGTCGGGGTACCGCACGCGATCCATGTTGACCCTGCCGATGTGCAACGCACGCGGCGAGATCTTGGGCGTGCTGCAATTGATCAATCGTAAGCGGCGATTTGAAGCGCGGCTATCGAATCCCCTTCAGTCACGGAGGGAGGTAGAGCCGTTTCCGCAGAGCGCCGTGAGGCTGGCATCGTCCCTCGCTTCGCAAGCTGCGGTAGCCTACGAAAACAGCAAGCTCTATAAGGAAATTCAGGCGCTGTTTGAAGGTCTGGTTACGGCATCGGTTACCGCAATCGAACAACGCGACCCTGCAACTTACGGACATTCCTCTCGCGTGGCGGTTCTCACCATGGGTTTGGCCGACGCGGTGAACGCCGTTACCACCGGCGCTTACGGGAACGTGCATTTCACTGCGGAGCAGATGCGGGAAATTCGATATGCGACGTTGCTGCATGATTTCGGCAAGGTAGGAGTTCGCGAAGAGGTTTTGGTCAAGGAGAAGAAGCTTTATCCGTCCCAGCTTGAAATGATTCGTTTTCGCTTTGGCTTGATGCGGCGTGAATTGGAAACTGAAACGCACCGGCGCAAGACGGAAATGCTGCTCAACGGCGGCCAGAGCGCAACGACCGAAGTCCTGGAGGCCATGGACCAGGAGCTGGCTGAGCAAATCCTGCACCTGGAAGACGATTTGCGTTTCATTCTGAAGGTCAACGAGCCTTCTCTACTGCCCACAGGAGCATTTGATCGCGTGGCTGAGGTTGCCAAGCGAACCTACTCGGACATGGATGGGAAACGGCAACCCTGCCTGACGGAGCGCGAAATCCAACTCCTATCAATCCCCAAGGGGAGCCTGGATGACGATGAGCGCCGGCAGATTGAGTCTCACGTAGATCACACTCATAAGTTCCTTTCGCAGATTCCCTGGACTCGCGAATTGGCAGAAATCCCAAGTATTGCCCGCGCGCATCATGAGAAACTAAATGGAAGCGGTTATCCGCGGGGCCTGAAGGAATCGGAAATACCGCTGGCTTCCAAAATGATGAGCATCTGCGACATCTTCGACGCATTGCACGCTGCGGACCGCCCGTATAAGGCGGCAGTGCCGCTGGAGCGCGCCTTGCGAATTCTCGAGGAATGCGTCCGCGACAACCAACTGGACGCCGAGCTCTTCCGCCTCTTCGTCGAAGCAAAAGTCTACGAGCTCACTGAGAAATGAACAGACGGATTTTTCGGGCCGCGTTTGTAGTTGTGTCGCTGGCCTGTAGTGCGATCCTGGCCTCCGAAGCATCCGCACAGGGCATCCCGCCCGATCCTCCTTCGTCCGCCGCTGAAATCGTAATGCCTTCGGAGATTGTCGCCGGTGAACCGGCTACGCTCGCTGTGCTGGATGCCACCGGACATCTCAGTCAGCATGCGAGTGTGAGCCTGTCGAGCGGGATTCAAATTGAGACCAACGCTTTAGGCCGCGCTGAATTTTTGGCGCCGGCCATGCCCGGACCCCTTTTTGCGCGGATTAGCAGCAACTCGTCGGTAGTAGCCGTGTCGATCGTGCTGGAACATGCCGTGCCGTATTCAAAGACCATCGATTGGGCGCCGGAATTCATCTCGATTCCGGATCGCTTTGAAGTTCGCGGCACCGGATTCCATGGCGACGCGGGCGGTAACGACGTGCGATTCCGGCAGGAACCCGCTTTTGTGCTGGCGTCGTCTCCGGTGTCCATGGTGATTTTGCTAAAGGGAGACACCGCGCCGGGGGCGGGCGAACTGACCGCCGGCGATCATTTCACCGGGCCGCCAATCATCATGATCGCTATGGCAGTGGAGCTCGAGGTGGATGGCCAAGGACTGGTGGCTGGGCAGAAAGCAAACTTGCAATTGCGCGTGCGCGGGACGGAGCAGGCTCAGGACCTGGAGATCGAGAATCTGGCGCCCGAAGTTCTAAAGTTGCCCCATGGCAAGGAAGCGTTTACGCGCACGAGTGGCGGCGAAGATAACTCGGCTCACGTGGAAGTGCAGGCGATTCGGGGCGGCGATTTTTCGTTTCATGTGCATATCCTGCAGAACGATGGCAGCACTGCGAACACGGTAGCTGCCCGAGACTTCCTGGCTGCGGCGCGTCAATTGGCGTCGCCTTCCATGGCCAAGCGGCTTGATCCGCTAGTCTCAAAGCTGGGCCATCTGGACAACGATGCTCTGCCGGTGATCAAGCAAATCGACAAGATGTCGGGCGAGACGAACAACGAGCAGATCAAGGTTCTGTTTACCGCGGCGCGAAATTCGTTGATGGGCAGGTAGGCAGCTAGCGGACTAGGAAGCGCTACCGTTGAATTTGATGGCCTTCTGCTGTGGAGGCGGCTCGGGCAAAATGCCTTGCGCGGTTTGATTCAGGGCCCCTTCAAACCGAGCCAGCTTCGAATCGGCATCTTCGTAACAATTGCCCGCGTTGCGCAAATGCGTTCCGACCTTCTCGAATACTCCCGCGAAAATCTGTAAATGCCCCTGCAAGCCGCCCAGGCTGGCCATGAGCTGCTTGGCGCTCTCCTCGACGCGCAGACCCCGCAGACTGGTAGCGATCAGACGGAGGTAGGCGTAGCAGGTGTTTGGTGATATGGGCAGGACTTTTCTGCTGCGGCAATAGTCGGCGAGCATTCCCGACTTGCCATCCTCAGTGACCAGCACCTCGTAATACACACCTTCGGAGGGAATGAACATCAGCGCGAAGTCGAGAGTGCTCTCAGCGGGCAAAATATACTTTTCGGCAATGCTATCGGCATGTTTGCGAACAGCGCTGGCGAATTCGCGCCGCGCGCCATCGGCATTCTCGGAGAGGCGACGATAGGCTTCGAGCGGGAACTTCGAATCAATGCAGATAAGGTGATCGCCATCGCGAATGACGGCGTCCACCGTGGAACCATTACCGAAGCGGTATTGGGTTTCGTATGCGGAGCGGGGGAGGACGTCCTCGAGTAAGCGGTCGAGCATGGCTTCGCCGAGAATTCCGCGCGATTTGGCGCCGCCTAGAATTTTCTGAAGGTCGTCGGTGGTTTGCGAGAGCTGGCGATTAGCCTCACGCATTTCCCCCACCTGCTTGGAGATATCGCGGAGGGCCTCGTAGGAGGCGTCAAGGCGTTTGGAAACATCTCGCTGCGCATCGAGGGCGAGTTTCCCGGAATTGGCCACGCTGTTTTGAAGTTCCTGGCGAACCTGGCCGAGTTGTTGGTTCAAAGTTTGGGTCATTTGGCCGAGTTGGGTGACTTGGCTATTCAGGAGCTGAGCTTGGGAGGACGCCGCAGCCTGCATTTCCAGGCGGAGCTTCGAGACGTCCATTTCAGCGCGCTTCCCTGCTGCCCATACGACGACGGCTATTACCGCGGCGACGGCAACAATTGCGAAAAGGATTAGCGTGAAATTCATTTTGCTCAATCAAGCTAGCATGAAAATTGGCGGTGGGCTTCGCCTTTTTTTCGCTACTGCTCAAATTTCAGAATCGGTGCGACTGGGCTAGGCGAAAATTCTACCAATTCACTTTCAAGGCGAACTGAAGCGTCCGCGGATCAAGCGCCGCGGTAGGCTGGCCGGCGTTGCAAGTCCCGGTGCCCGTGGTGGGATCGCACAGCGGATCCACGTCCGCAACGTTGAAGCGGTTCAGTATGTTGAAGCCGTCGGCAATGACTTCCACGTTCCAGCGTTCGCTCATCACGATGCGGCGGGCGACGCGCAGGTCGATATTGAAATAGCCGGGGCGGGTGAAATAGTTACGAGCTAGGTCGCCGGTACAACCGTAGAACGGCGTGGGCACCAGCGGATAAGGACCAAACTGGGCGCCATTTGAGCCAACGCAGCGATTCGGAATCACGAATTCGACTCCGTGCACGTAAGGAGAGACGGTCGCCGGAAACCCTCCAATGCCTGCAGAGCCCGCTGGCAGCACCGAGGGGCGATTCGTAGCGGTGCCAAAGTCGAGGTTCGGGTCGGAGCCGATGAGAATGTTGTACGGACGGCCGCTGGCTACTTCGATGATTGGCGCGACGGTGAAGTCACCGAAGATTTTCTTCCAGGCGCTGTCGCCGCTCTGCGCGTGGGGACTCAAATAAACGCCGCTGGTGATCCAGCGATGACGCTGATCGAAATCGGAATTGCCGCGGTCGAGAGCCGGGAAACTGTTGTCCTGTGGATTAAGGAGCGTCGAGAGGTCGGTGGAGTCGTCGATGGTGTGAGAGTAGGTCCAGCCGGATAGAAATTCGAAGTGGCGCGAGAAGCGCTTGGAAATGGTGACGGTGAGTGCGTGATAGACCGAGTTGCCCGAGGACGTTTGCGGATCGACGTCGCTCCAGGGCACAGGAACGGTGCCGCCGGTGCTGCTGAGGTAGCCCGCAGCGCGCGCAAGTCCAACAAGAGTGGAATATCCACCGGGGACCAGACCCGCGAACGAGGGGTTTGGACCTGAGGGGCGGTAGAAGTTGAAGACCACCGGGCTGCTGATGAAACCGACAGGCGTTCCGGTGCAATTTGGCCCGGTGAAGCCGCTGCCAAGAATGCCCGGGGCGAGATAGGCGATGCTGCCTAGTCCCGCGCCGAGATTGACGGCGGGGGTCGGGCCGCAGGTGGTGTTGACGGTGCTGGGAATTTGGACGGTGAGCGGATTGGTGCCGGGCGTGATCAGGCCGACTTGAACAGCGGCGTTGTCGTTTGCAGTGAGAATCGCGGGATTGGCGACGCTGAGGTTGTCGGTGTGGTCGAGATGCACGCCGTGCGTGTAGTTGTAGCCCACGGAAAGCTTGTAGCCGGAGCCCAATTCACGTTCAACGGTGAGTTGGCCCTGCTCAGCGTAGGCGTATTGGAAATTTTTCTGCACGGGAATGGTGAAGGGCAGAAATGGCAGGGGAAAGCCGACACCGCCATTGGCCTTCAGGTAATTTTGATTGATGAAAAGCGAATTGGTGAAAAGTGGATTGAAGCGCTGCTGGTTGGGCTGGTAGCACATCGACGGAAATGATGTGGAGCAGCCGGTGATGGCACCAGTCAGCAGACCTTGAAATACGTTGGTGGCGTTGAGGGCGCTGAAATTCGCGGGATTATCAACCGAGCATCCCGCGGCAGTGGTAGTGCAGGGCGCGCCACCTGCGGATTCGAGGAGAGTGGAGGCGGCGCCGTCGAAGGCGTTGGCGAGAAAGGCGAGCGCGAGGGCGGGGTGGTCGTAGAAGAGGCCGAAGCCGGCGCGCACAACAGTCTTGCCATCGCCCCAAGGATCCCAGGCGATGGCCAGACGGGGCGCGATGTTGTTCGAGTCGAGGGGAATGCCCTGCTCGACATTGAAGGCATTTTCCGCTGCGGCGTTCAGCGAATTAGCCGCGGGGAAGCTGGGGTTCCATTCGATGTCGTAGCGGAGGCCGTAGTTGACAGTCAGCTTGCGGCTGAGCTTCCAGCTATCCTGCCAAAAAACGCCGAGAGCTTTGTTGTTAAAGGGATGATTCGAGTTGCCGATTCCCTGAATGAATTCTTGCGGCAAGCCCAGGCCGTAGGCTTGTACGGCGGAGAATGAGGGAAAGGCGCTGGGAAAACCGAGATTGCTCGCGCCCAGACTCGAGAAGGTGTAAACGCCGCCATAGTTGAGTTCGAAGATTTGCGCGGCGCCGGTGGCGAGTTGCAAGAAATTGAAGTCGGCGCCGAATTTCATGGTGTGGGAACCGTGGGTCCAAGTCAGGTCGTCGGTGCCCTGGTAGCGGCGCTCGATGCGATCAACGGTGGCGAAGGGCTCGCGGCCAAAGAAAGCGTAGCCGGTAATGTTGACTGCTGGATCGTCGCCGCCGGGCAAATTCGAGAAGCCGTAGTGTAGTCCTCGCCGAGCGTATTGGAAGCGGGCCTCATTGAACCAATTGCTGCCAAATAAAGTGGTGTGCTGGGCAACGATGTCGAGATCGCGAGTCTGTTGAAGCGAAGTGCGATTGCCTGCATTTTGGCCGAAATTCTGGTTTTCGGCGTTCACCTGAATCCCGGTGATTAACGAAGGAGAGACGCTGACGCGAAGGAATGAGGTGTTCTGGTTATTCCAGATGTGATCGAGTTTGACGGACCAGAAGCTGGTGCCTTCTTTGGTTGGGTAATTGCCGAGAAGCGAGACTAAGCCGGTGTAGGACGCGGGCAGAGGGGCGCCGCTGGATAGGAAAGTCGCGCCCGGGAAGAACTGAGTGTTGCCAAGAAGAGCTGTCGCGGATGCGCCGGCGGATACAGCGGCTCCTTCGATGAATGGGACAGCGGCTGGGCTGGCGCAGCCGCCGGATGCGGCGATGCCCGCTTCGTAGAAAGCTGCCTGGCCTTTTGCGCCGCTGGTCAAAAGTGAAGGCCTGGACGAGCAAACGGAACCGGCACCAAAGCCCGCCGGAACAGTTGTAAATCCGAAGTTATCTGTGCCGATGTTGGTGAAGCCGGTGGCTTCGCTGCGAATCGTCTCGTAGGAGAAGAAGTAGAAAGTTTTGTCCTTTTGAATCGGCCCGCCGATGGTGGCGCCGGCCTGAACGCGGGTAAAGGATTGCTTCACCGGGGTAAACGCAACTGTGTCGGTGGCAGGATTAAAACTTCCCTGTACTGAAAATGGATCGCGGGCCTGCAAAGCGGCCAAACGCAGGAAACCAAAAATGTTGCCGTGAACATTGTTGGAGCCTGATTTGGTGACGATGTTGACGACACCGCCCATCGCGCGGCCGTATTCGGGAAGGTAGTTGCTGGTGATGACCTGAAATTCCTGCACGGCTTCCTGCGAAACGGTGGAGCGCACGCCATTCACGCTGTTGTCGATGGCATCGGCGCCATCGATGGAGACTTCATTGGAGCGGCCGCGCTGGCCGCCGAAATTGAGGCCGCTAGTGGGGGCGGCGCCGATGGAGGGAGTATCGTCGCGCGCGGATTGTGGAGTGAGGAGAGCGAAATTGATGTAGTCGCGGCGATTGATGGGCAGATTGTTGATTTGCGTTTGGGTGACGGTCTGCGACACGTCAGTCTTGGTCGTGTCGACCACTTCTGCTTCACCGGTGACAGTGACGGTTTCGGCGGTGGCCTTGAGGGCGAGATGGGGATTGAATTCAGTCGCGCCGCCGAGGGTCAAGACGAGTTCTTCGTTGAGCAGACGCGAAAAGCCGTTGGCCTCGACAGTTAGTCTGTAAGGACCCGGAGGCAGGCCCACAATTTCGTAGCGGCCGTTGGCGTCGGAAGTGGTGGCACGCGAGGCGCCAGTGGCCTTGCTGGTCACCGAGATGGTGGCGCCGCTTACAGCCAAGCCTTGAGGGTCGGTGACCGTTCCGGTGAGCGTCACGGTGTTGACCTGTGCTTTTAGCTGCGACGCAGCGATGAGAAAAAGGGCGCATGCAAAAATCAGGGCCAGGGCGCGGGGGTTTCGAAGCTGCATAGACACACCTCTTCTAAGAGAAGTAAACCTATGGCCGCCAAGGAGATCAGATTGGGCGAGAAATCTCGTGCCTGCGCTTTTACCCTAGTAATGCGGAAGCTTGCAACTGGAATTGAGGCGGATGGCTAGGCGGATTGTCGAAATGATACGCGGGAAATTTACGTAATTTACGAGCGGGTTCCGGTACCGGTCAGCTGAACGAGTTCGTGACCGGAGTCTGGGGCTGAGTTCCCGGGAGCCGAGGGCGCGGAAGTTACGTGTTGGGGGGCGCGCCAGTTATCGAGGGCAGCCACCTGATGCACACAGGAGACGGTGCAACGCGGCGCGCAATATTTTTGCGAATAAAACTCTCGCCGGCGATCTTCGGCGGTGTATTTCGCGAGAGGAATGCCCGGATAACCGCGCTGCTGCGAGCAGTAATGCACGAGGCCGTCCTCGCAAATGTACAGGTAGCGCGAGCCGGCGCGGCAGCGCCAGTCATTCTCTTGACCGGCCGCGATGCGATGCTGGAATTGATTTACGCGCGAGAAGGATTTTTTGCCTAACGACATTATCTCTTCAAAGATTTCGCGCTCCCGCGGGGCCAAGGGCCGCAATTGACCGCTTCCGTCGTGAATAATGCCCACAGTTGAAGTGAAACCTAACTCGACGGCGCGATTCGCGACCTTCAACGCGTCTTCGGGATTGTTCACGCCACTACCTAGCACGGAATTGATATTCACGTGAAAATCGGCGTGCTCGGCGAGCAATTTTAGTTTTTGATCGAGGACCTTGAGGCTCTTTTTCGATACCTCATCGGGCATGGCGTTATCGATGCTGATTTGCAGGTACTCGAGGCCGGCGCGATTCAGCTGCTGGATGCGATCGGCGGTGAGCAGATAGCCGTTGGTAATTAGGCCGGCGATCGCTCCATTTTTGCGAATGCGGGCGATGATCGCGTCGAGGTCCGGGTGCAGGAGCGGTTCGCCGCCGCTGATGGTGATAATCGCGGTACCGAAATCACCGAGGCGGTCAATTCGCTGGAACATCTCCTCGGTGGGAACGGGCTTCGAGAAATCGTCGAATTCGTTGCAGTAGGTGCAGGCGAGGTTACAGCGGCGCGTGGGGATGATATGCGCGAGGAGGGGGTGGCGGGTGGAGAGCAGCCCCTTTGCGATCATGCTGCCGTTTCGCAGCATGCGATGCCCCGAGAGGAGCTTGCGCCGGATTTTCGCTCGAAGAGTCACGATCGGTCAGGACCCTGATTGTATATGCTACAACAGCTTCACGGCGCCGCACACTTCCGGATGGGCGTGATGTCCTCGCTCGCCGTCTAGTCCATTGATTCCGCGGGAGTTCCGCGAGAGGACCAAGCCGCGTCAACAAGGGGTGATGGCTAACTAGGCAAGAGCGGCTTGCACCTCCAAAACCCTGGTGATACTTTCGAGTTTACCCATTCTGCTACTGACCGCGAGGGTTTCCGGAGGGGGTCCGGGCCCGCGAAGAAATCCGCAGGAGTATTTTTGGCACCCTGGACCGGCAACGATCAAAAACTTCCACAGGCACGGCTTGTTTTGCTGTCGTACATGGCCGTAGCAATGATGATTGTGTTGCTGGTGGGCTTCTGGAAGCTGCAAGTCATTCAGACGGGCCACTATTCGGACCTGGCTGAGAAGAACCAGATTCGGTCGATTCCGATTATTGCCCCGCGCGGACCAATGCTGGACCGCGACGGGCGCGTGATTGTCGACAGCTACCCTTCCTTTAGCATTCTCCTGCTTCGCGACGATCCGAAACTGCTGCAAAAGTCATTGTCACAGGTGGCGGATGGCTTGCAGATTTCGCAGGATGATTTGAAGCAGCAGCTCGACGCGGCGAAATTCGAGCCCAAGTTCGAGCCCATCGTCATCAAGCCTGAAGCTTCCCAAGCGGATATTGCATACGTTGAATCGCATCGCGCCGACATTCCCGTTCTCGAATTGATGATGGTACAGAGGCGCCGTTATCCGAAGAATGGATGGTTTGCGAGCGCAGCAGGGTACGTGGGAGAAGTTTCGCCGCAACAACTCGAGCATAGCGACGGCCACTATCGGCCGGGTGACATCGTGGGAAAAGCAGGCCTGGAGCGACAGTACAACGACCTGCTCGAAGGCACCGACGGAATGCGCCGGGTGATTGTGAACAGCGTCGGCAAAATGGTGCGGACGCTCGATGATGTGGAGGCAGTTCCGGGAAAGCCGATTCAGCTCACGGTCGATTCGGACCTGCAGCAGATTGCCGAAACGGACCTTACCGATAAGCGCGGCGCGATCGTGGCAATGGATGCGCGCAATGGCGAGATCTTGGCTTATGTGAGCCATCCGACATTCGATCCCAACGATTTCGCGGTGCGCATTCCCACAAAGGAATGGGCCGATTTAAATTCGGATGCGGCTACGCCGCTGCTGAATCGGGTGATTCAGGCACAATTGGCGCCGGGATCGGTTTTCAAGATTGTGACGGCGACGGCGATGCTGGAGTCGAAGGCAATTCCCGAAAATACGACAGTGTTTTGCCCGGGCTACGGCACATTTTATGGGCGCGTTTTCAAGTGCTGGGTGTATGGCAAGAGCAGCCATGGCGTGGTGGACTTCCACAAAGCCATCGTGCAGTCGTGTGACATTTTCTTCTACACCATGGGCATGCGCCTGGGCATCGACAAGCTGGCCTATTACGCAAGCGGGCTCGGCTTGGGTAAGAAAACCGGCATTGATTTGCCTTCTGAAGAATCGGGATTGATGCCATCGGAGGAGTGGGTTCAACGCGTTTATCACCGCAAGTGGTATCCGGGCGAAACAATTTCGGTGGCGATTGGGCAGGGCGCGGTGACGGCAACTCCGGTTCAACTTGCGCGCATGATCGCAGGAGTGGCGAGCGGCGGGAATTTGGTCCAGCCACACCTCTACAAGAATCTGCACGGGAAAATCGATCGTTTTCCGATTAGCGACGACACCGTGGAGAAGGTTACCGACGGGATGTATGGAGTGGTGAACGAAGGCGGTGGCACCGCATACCACGTGCGGCTGCAGAATGTGGAGTTTTCCGGCAAGTCGGGAACGGCCCAGGTAATCGGCTATGACCTGCGGAGTCGTTTGGGTAAGGAGAAAGAATTCAAGGATAACGCATGGTTTGTGGGCTACGCGCCCAAGCGGAATCCGGAAATCGTGGTGGCTGTTCTGGTGCAAGGCGGTGGGCACGGAGGAGAAGCTTCCGCGCCGATCGCGCGCGACATCGTGAAAGCGTATTACAACAAGAAGAATGGCGTAACACTGGAAGAGACGGCGCAGAATCGGCCGGTGAAGACCCAGGCTGAGGATCATGAAACAGCGGCGCGGGAAGCCGATTCGAATGGGAACGGACAGTTGTCGCCGCCGGAAGTGAAACCGCCGGCCGAAGCGAAGCAGCCTGCGGGCGGCGGGCAGGCAAAACCCGAGCCAGCTAAATCTCAATCTGGACAGTCACAGCCGTCGAAAAATCAACCTCCGCGGTCCGCTCAACGGCCTGACACCGCTTCGGTGGGAACGATTCCGCAATGAAAGAGCGGCTACGCCACGATTTTGACTGGACGCTGTTAGCCATCGTGATGGCCATCTGCACGATTGGCATGCTGGAGATTTATTCCTCCACGCACGCAAGCCCCATGGCCGGAATGCAGTGGCGGCAGGCGATGTGGATCGGACTGGGCTTGATTGCGATGCTGGCGATTTCCCGCCTCGATTACCACATGATTCTGGACCAAGCACCGATCCTCTATCTGATCGGGATCCTGGGACTGGTGGTGGACCTGGGGATCGGCCATTCGCGCTTTGGAGCCAAGCGCTGGGTCAGCCTGGGCGGCGGAGTGAATTTGCAAGTGTCGGAAATAATGAAGTTGGTTATAATCATAGTGCTAGCGCGCTTCTTGAGCGAGATGCGCACCGAGCGGCTTACGCTGCTGGATTTAGCGAAGCTGGCTGGAATGACGGCCTTGCCCGTCCTCCTGGTGCTAATTGAGCCGGATTTGGGAACTGCGATGGTTTTGGTTCCCGCGGCAATCGTGGGCGCTTTTTTAGCAGGGATTGAATGGAAGCACGCAGCGGTAATGGTTGCCCTCCTGGCCCTGTTGGTTCCCGTGGGCTGGCATATGCGGCATCATCTGAAGCCGTACCAGCAACAGCGGATCAATACTTTCCTTCATCCGGAAGACAATCCACGGGGCGCGGGATATCAGATTCTGCAATCGGAAATAGCCATAGGTTCCGGCGGATTCTGGGGCAAGGGATTTGGTAAAGGCAGCCAGAATCAACTAGGATTTGTACCGGTACGGTATTCCGACTTTATTCTGGCGGCGTTAGCGGAAGAGATGGGGTTCGTGGGCGTGCTGGTGGCCCTATTGCTTTATCTCGGGCTGATTTTAAGACTGATCGACAACGCTCAAAAAGCGAACGATCGGGCTGGAATGTATATAGTAATGGGCGTGGCTGCGATTTTGGCGTTTCACGTCCTGGTAAACGCAGCGATGGTGATCGGATATATCCCGACCACCGGGATTCCTCTGCCGTTTATGAGTTACGGGGGATCCTCAATGGTGTTCCTGTTTTTGGCTTTGGGCCTGGTGATGAACGTGCGAACGGGGCGGTTCGTTAACTAGGCGGTTCAGTACGAATTTTGTCCCCGATTGCGGTAAGAGAGATTTTTTGAATTTCAGTTATAAAGCGCGCACTTTGCGCGCCAATCAAAACCTGATTAAAAACTTGAGAAAGAATAAGCATCGGATGAGGGCAACAAGCTTGATGGAATACAAGTGCCTGCCGGTGAATGGCCCGTGGATGGGCCATTCCGGGCCGTGGCGCGCCGCCTGTGACGGCGCGATTGTCTCCCGATGCGCCACGAGGAGTTTTCATGTCGAAGGAAATGGTAATTTCTACAACCCCCCACGAGACGCGGGTGGCAATTTTGGAGGAAGGGCAACTTTGTGAAATTTATGTAGAACGTGAAAGAGAGTTTGCGTTAGTCGGCAGTATATACAAGGGTCGTGTTACTCGCGTGCTTCCCGGCATGCAGTCGGCCTTTGTGGAGATTGGCCTCGATAGCGACGCCTTCCTGTACGTCACCGATTTTCTCCAGGACATTGAGGATATCGACCAGGTCGTCAGCACGGTTGAAGAAAAGGTCGATGGCAAGGTTCAGCGAATTGAGAACGAGGGCGGACGCGCGTTTTCGAGCGATGCCGCCGGCGGGAGCGTTGAGCCGGTGGAGGTCGAGCCCGCGGGTCCCATGGGCGCCGAAGCGGACAATGAAGTTAACGGGAACGTAGCGGGGCCCGGCGAGGTCAGTTCGAGAGCTGAAGGCGGGTTGACTCCACTGCCATCTGAGCATATCTCTGGCAATTTGGGCGGAGGCGGTGCGACGAGTGGCGGTTTTGGTGGCGGGCAGCGCGGACAGGGAGGTTCGGGCGGACCGCGCTTCGGCCGACCATTTGAAGGCCGCGGGGATCGTGATCGAGGCGGACGCGGCGGGAGGTTCGGAGGACGCGGGCGTGGGCGACATGACCGCGGCGGTAGTGGTGGCGGACGCGACCGCGGTCGCGGAAAATTCGGACAATCGCTGCCGCATTCGAAGTATGCACCTTCACGGCCTTACGACCCAGATCCGGCAACCGCCGAAAGTGCCGCGCCAGGTGATTATGTTCCGTTCGTGCTGCCGGGCGAGAGCTTGGCGCGCGTTAAGCCCGGTGGGCCGGGCGAAACGCCGGGTCAAACAGCGGAACCGCTGAGTCATGAAACAGGCTCTGCGGCGAGGATGGATGAACATTCCGGCGCAGGCATTGGCGAGAACGGAGCTAATGAGGCGCAGGCTTCATCGCACACCGCGAGCTCCACGGAGCAATCCTTTGTGGTTGGTTCGGGGGATCCACTGGATATTCCCAGCGTCGATTCTTTCACTTCAGGATTCGACACAGAGCATGTTGAAGCTGCGGTTGAGGAAGAACGCGGCGGCGAAACCGATACTTCGACCAGCGATGACCTGAGTGAAGAGGAAGCCATCTCGCTGGCTGAGCAGGTTGCTGAGGCACAGCTCGAAGAAACCGTGCGTCAGACGGATGGGCAGGAGTTATCCGGCGCCGGCATTGCCTACACCGAGGCTGAGCACGATGAAGCCGAGGACGAATCCGCGCGCGAAGAGCAGGAAGAGGAAGACGAACAACTATTAGTCGACGAGACGGATCACGAAGAGGGCGAAGACGACACGGACGAGCCCAATGATCCGGTTAGGGCTTCGGCGGACGAAGTAGCAGATGGCGAGGCTTCGGCCGACGTTGAGGCGCAAAGCGAAGCTGATAGTCACAACTTGCGCGTTGAATCCGAAGCAGGCCAGGCGGACTCCGAGCGTGAGCATGATGAGGTCAATGGAAACGTAGCCTCGGCTGATACCAATCAGCCTGGGAACAACTGGACGGTTCTCGAAGGCGAGCATCTGGGCGGCAATTTGGGCGCGCCTGGCAGCGAGCGCCCACCGGAATTGACGGCTCGCGTGCAGCGCGATTTCCGCGCGCGAATGCCGCATCCAGCGCGGCGAGGCGGGCGCGATCGCGATCGAGGGCGTGACCGGGGTGACCGCGGAAGCCGTGGGGGGCGCGACCGGGGTCGCGACCGGGGCGATAGAGGCCGGCCGCCGCAACGCTTCCAGCGCGGACCCTCTGCGAATCGTCATCAACAGCAGCGAAGACCTTCGCTGATTTCCGACCTGCTCAAGCAGGGGGAAGAAATCATCGTGCAGATTGCCAAGGAACCACTGGGCAAGAAGGGCGCACGAATCACCAGTCACGTCGCGCTGCCAGGCCGTTACCTGGTTTACATGCCCACGCTCGATCACACCGGCGTATCGCGAAAGATCGCGTCGGCGGAAGAGCGCTCGCGCCTGCGGCAGTTGGTGAACAGCGCCAAGGGCGAGTCTGGCGGCGGGTTTATCGTGCGCACGGCGGCGTCGCATGCGGCGCCGGATGAAGTTCGCGCGGACGTGGAATTCCTGACCAAGACCTGGGCGGAAATTAAGTCGCGTTCGGAGCAGCGCAAGGCGCCATCACTCTTGCACCGCGATTTGAACTTGGTGGAGCGCATTCTGCGCGACTACCTCAATCCAGACTACAGCGCGATTTGGGTCGACTCGGAAGACGAATACACCAAGGTCGTGGACTTCGTGAGCCGGTTCCAGCCACAGCTGGTCTCGCGCGTGAAGCTCTACACCAAGGAAACGCCGGTATACGAAGAATTCGGCATCCAGCAGGAAATCGACAAGGGTCTGCGGCCCAAAGTGTGGCTGAAGTCGGGCGGGTACATCGTCATCAACCACACCGAAGCGTTGGTGGCCATCGACGTGAACACCGGCAAGTTCGTGGGCAAGGGCTCGAACCGGCTGGAAGACACGATCGTTCGCACCAACCTCGAAGCGGTGAAGGAAGTGGTGCGGCAGATGCGGCTGCGCGATTTGGGCGGCATCATCATCATCGACTTCATCGACATGGAAGAGCGGCGCAATCGTGAAAAGGTGATGGCAGCGCTTGAAGATGCGTTGAAGGCGGATCGCGCGCCATCAAAGGTCCTGCGCTTTAATGAATTTGGCTTGGTGGCGATCACCCGCAAACGTACCAAGCAGGCACTCGAGCGCACACTGTGCCAGCCGTGCCCGTATTGCACGGGCTCGGGCATGGTCAAGTCAATCCCGACGCTGTGCTATGAAATTCAGGCCGAGGCCCGCAAGATGGCCCCGGAAATTGAAAGCGGCAGCCTGACGTTGCGCGTACATCCGGAAATTGCCAAGGCGCTGAAAACACGCGAATCGACCCTGATGGAAGAACTGGAAGGCTGGATAAAGAAGAGCGTGATTATCCAGTCGGACCCGGCGCTGCATTGGGAACAGTACGATATTTTCTAGCTGCAGGCATTCGTGAGGCGGGCTGGATGGCTCGGCCCGCCTCGCAGATTCACCGGTACGAAGGCCTAATAAGACATGCCACAAAATGCCCCTCCGGTAACGAAGCCCGATTCAAAAGACAAAACTCACGGAACCGATAAGCATTCAGATTCCCATTCGCCCCCGCCGACGGCTGGCACCCGCACGGAAACAGACAGCATGGGCCCGATTGCGGTGCCCAATGACCGCTATTACGGCGCGCAAACAGCACGGTCGTTAATTCATTTCGACATCGGCCGCGACACGATGCCGCCGGAATTGATTCGCGCCTTCGGCATTCTGAAAAAAGCGGCTGCGCTGGTGAATCAAGACCTGGGCAAGCTGCCTGCGGACAAAGCGAAGCTGATCGTGCAGGCAGCTGACGAGGTGGTTGCCGGCAAGTTGAACGACCACTTCCCTCTTCGCATCTGGCAAACGGGCAGCGGCACCCAGACCAACATGAATGCGAATGAGGTGATCTCCAACCGGGCGATTGAGCTGGCCGGCGGGACCATTGGCAGCAAGAAACCGATTCATCCCAACGACGACGTGAATATGTCGCAGTCGTCGAACGACACGTTTCCCACGGCGATGCACATCGCAGCAGCGACGGAAGTAGTGCGCACGTTGATTCCGGCAGTCGAGGAACTGCAGACTGCGATTGATGCCAAGGCGAGGAAATTCGCGGATGTGGTGAAGGTGGGGCGTACTCACCTTCAGGACGCGACGCCGCTGACGCTAGGGCAGGAAATGTCCGGATGGGCAAGCCTGCTGGAGCGGGACATTGCGCGGCTTCAAGAGGTACTTTCGGGGCTTTATGACCTGGCGATTGGCGGGACGGCGGTAGGCACAGGACTTAACGCCCATCCGGAATTTGCGGAGCGCGCGGCGAAGAAGATTTCCGATTTGACGCTGCTGCCCTTCCGCTCGCACCCCAACAAGTTCGCGGCGCTTTCTGCCCATGATGAGCTGGTTTTTGCGAGCGGAGCGCTCAAGACTCTGGCCGCTTCGCTGACCAAGATTGCCAACGATGTGCGCTGGCTCTCGTCAGGCCCGCGTTGCGGGCTGGGCGAGTTAACCATTCCGGAAAACGAGCCGGGGTCTTCGATCATGCCAGGCAAAGTGAATCCGACGCAGGCGGAGGCGGTCACCATGGTGGCTGTGCAAGTAATGGGTAACGACGCGGCGATCGGCATCGCGGGCTCGCAGGGGAATTTCGAGCTGAACGTCTACAAGCCGGTAATTATCTTCAATTTTCTCAATTCGGTGAGGCTGCTGGCCAGCGCATGCCACAGTTTCACAAAATATTGCGTGGAAGGAATTGAAGTAAATCAGAAGCAGATTGATTCGTACCTGAAGAATTCGTTGATGTTGGTCACCGCGCTGGCGCCGCGCATAGGGTATGACAAGGCGGCCCAGATCGCCAAGAAAGCGCACGCCGAGCACCTGAGCCTGCGGGAGGCCACCCTGAAGCTGGGTCATTTGAGCGGCGAGGAGTTTGACGCGCTGGTCAAGCCTGAGACGATGATACGCCCCGGTTCCTAGGCGCGACGGCTTAGGCACCGCGGCCTAGGCACCACGACTTAGGCACCCGGCCCTACGCAAGGCAATTCACTTTTTCACAGGTTAATCGCGCCCAGCAGGCGGTTTGTGGGCGAAATTCCCTCAATCCTGTTATCTTAAGTCGGTCAAAAATTTTTAGTGGAGAAGTGTCACTTGGCCGCTCGAATTCTGAATGGCATTCCAATTCGCGAGGAGATTTACAAGGAGCTGCGCGAAGAGATTGCCTCGCTGAAATCGCGTGATATAACGCCGGGACTGGCGACTGTGCTGACCGGGGACAATCCCGCGTCCAAGGTTTACGTCACTTCAAAAATTGCCGCGTGCGAATCGCTGGGCATCAAGAGCTTCAACTACACGCCTCCCGACAGCATTACCGAACCACAATTGCTCGACCTGATTGAGGAATTGAACGAGCGCGATGAGGTGGACGGCATATTGGTTCAGCTCCCGCTCCCAAAGCAGATCGACGCCAAGAAGGTGCTTGAGGCGGTAAGCCCAGCCAAGGATGTGGATGGGTTTCATCCGGTCAACATGGGCCACCTGGTGGAAGGAAGGCCCCGCCTAGTGGCCTGCACGCCCCTGGGCGTAATGGAAATCCTGCGCCGCAGCAATATTCCGATTCAGGGCGCGAATGCTGTGGTGATCGGCCGGAGCGACATTGTGGGCAAGCCTATGGCGCTGCTGCTGATGCATGCAGATGCGACGGTGACTATCTGCCATTCCAAAACGAAGGACCTGCCGGGGGTTTCACGCCGCGCGGATATCGTGGTTGCCGCCATGGGAAGGCCGGCGTGTATTACCTCCGATTACATCCGGCCGGGCGCCACAGTGATCGACGTGGGCACAAATCGCATCACCGACCCCAAGGAAGCGGAGCGCATTTTTGCGAATACGCCGGAGCGGCTCGCCAAGTTTCGAGAAAAAGGCAGCGGATTGGTGGGCGACGTACATCCCGACGTAGTTAACGTGGCCGGCGCGATCACACCCTCTCCCGGCGGGGTCGGGCCTCTCACGATCGCCATGCTGATGAGCAATACCACCAAAGCGGCAAATCTCCGGCGCGGCGGCCGCTGGAATTGCGGTACGCCGCAGGTCATGTTGCAGCAAAGCCTCGAAAGAAAATAGAGATGCTGCGGGTCGGCTTAACCGGTGGGATCGCCTGCGGCAAATCCACAGTCGCGGAAATGTTTCGCGAACTGGGGTATCCGGTTCTCGACGCGGATCTGGTTGCGCATGAAATGCTGGCGCCCGGCGATCCAACTCATGACGCCGTCCTGCGTGAATTCGAAGGTATCGAGAATCTCGATGGCTCGATCAGCCGGCCAAAACTGGCTGCTATCGTATTTGCGGACAAAACGAAACTGGCGAGGCTGAACGCGATTATGCATCCGGAAATCGCGCGCCGAATGGCGAAGTGGTTTTCCGAGCAGGGCATCGCTGGCGGGGCCGGCTTTTGCGATCTGCCAGGCGGCATTGCTGGTAGAAGCAGGCTACAAAAACCGGCTGGACCGGCTTATCGTTGTCAATTGCCGTCGCGAGCAGCAATTGGAGAGATTGGTGGCGCGCGGATTGAATGAGCAGGACGGGATGTTACGCATCGACTCGCAGATGCCATCTGAAGAAAAGGTCCGGAACGCCGATGACGTTATCGATACATCCAGGTCGCTAGATGAGACCCGGCGCCAGGTGCGTGATCTGGCGCAAAAGCTGTCACGCTTGAGGACTGCAAAGGCTCCGCAGAACAGCAAGGTGAAATAGATATGAAACAGAATTCACGGCAACGCATTCGCTTCGTGATCCTTGGGCTGGTCTTGGTGCTCGGGGCATTCTGGGCCGGCTCGCACTGGGGGCCGAAGGAACCAAGTTCCGTGCAGGCACGTCCGGAGCTTGCCTTGCCGCCGGCGTCAGGATCTGAGAGCGCTTGACGCGCTGGAATCGGAAAATGTGCGGATATACAGCAAAGCGTCGCCGGCCGTGGCGAACATTGTGACGCGGATGGTGGAGTACGACTTTTTCTATAATCCCGTGCCGGTGGAAGGCGCGGGCTCGGGATTTGTCATTGATCCCGATGGTCACATCCTGACGAATTACCACGTGGTGCAGGGCGCGCAGACGGTGGAAGTTACCCTAGGCGATCAGTCGCACTATAAAGCTAAGTTCATCGGAGCGGATCAGCGCAACGACATCGCTTTAATTCAGATCGACACGCATGGAAAGAAGGTGTCTGCGTTGACCCTGGGTGATTCGCGAAATCTTCAGGTGGGGCAGCGCGTGCTGGCCATTGGCAATCCCTTCGGATTCTCGAGCACCCTGACTACCGGGGTGGTTAGCGCACTTGGGCGCACAGTGCAAACCGGCGACGATACGTTCATCGACGAAGCAATCCAGACTGATGCGGCTATCAACAAAGGGAAATTCGGGCGGGCCGTTGCTCAATTCGCATGGCGAGGTGATCGGAATCAATTCGGTGATCTATACGCCCTCGGGCGCGAGCGCAGGCGTGGGCTTCGCGATTCCCATCAATATTGCGCGACGCGTGGCCAACGATCTGGTGACCAAAGGCAAGGTGAGCCGCGCCTCGCTCGGAGTGGAAGGCCGGCCGCTGTGGCCTGAATTGGCTCGAGCGTTAAATCTTCCTATCGATCACGGCTTCCTGGTCGAGCGCGCTGTTAATGGCGGCCCAGCAGCGAAGGCCGGCATTCATGGCGGCGATCGTACGGTGGTGGCTGGCTTGCAGCAGCTTCGTGTCGGCGGCGACGTGCTCATCTCAATGGATGGGCAGGCCATCGAGAGCCAGAACGATTTGAACCTGCTGATGAATCGCCACTGGCCTGGCGACGTAGTGAGCATCACGCTCTATCGCAATGGGCAAAAAATGAGTGTGAAGGCGACGCTGGGCGAGAAGTAAGCGAAGTACGTGAAAGACAGCCTTTAGCGCTTTAATTCACCTTTGACGGCTCCCGGTTTTCCGTTGATTTCGACGCGCAAAGCGTCCTGTTGACGCCGGGTCGAGACCAAACCATGATTGCGCGATTTTCCTGTTCCTTTCCAGCGCCGCCTGCATTTCGTCCTGCTTCTGATGCATTTCGGTGCTGTCCGCATCACGCGACACGTAGATCGGAGCCGAACCCACAGCCACTGCGCGGGTGAATGGCTTGGGGATCTGAAAATGGTCCCAGGATTTTTCGAGGGTCCAGGCTCGCTGCAAGCCGAAGTGGAAAGTAAAGATAGGCTGGCCGGTGCGGCGGGCGAGCATTACCGGCCCGGGCTTGGCGATGTACCGGGGACCGCGCGGGCCATCGATGGAAAATCCGGCGGGCTCGCCTTTCTCGAGGCGTTCAGCCATTTTGGTCAGCGCGCTAAGGCCTCCGCGGCTGGAACTGCCCTGCTCGGTTCCGAATCCCATCCGCTCGATGACGATGCGGGCCCATTGACCGTCAAAATTGGGCGTATTCATCACCACGAAGCCCTGGTAACGGAAAAACCAAATCGCCGTGAATATACATTGGTGCCAGAACGCGCCAATGGCATGCTCGCCCCGTGCCCGGGACGCATCATAATGATGTGCGCCTAAGAGCTCGAACCGAAGGGTTGGGCCAAGAGCGCGCACGGCAGAGTAAGCCGCGGCTGCGATTACCGGGATTTGCATGCGGCGCGCGCGCGAAAGTGGACGCAGGGTGGCGTCGTAATGAACGTTAGCAGCAGAGTCGGTCGCAGGAGCCTGCGAGTTGACTCCGCCGGTGCCGGGTTGGGCCGCCTGATTCACCGTGGGTTATAGTATAGGCGAATCAGCCGCTCCCTCCGCGGCAAGGGAAACCGATACCATAGCGCGAAAATTCCAATTGGATTTGTCACTTATTCACGTAGAGCCTCGTGTATCCGCCGGAAGGTGCTGGCGGGGGCTGATGTTTGGCCGATGGTGGCGGCACGACTTTTCGTTTTGGCTGCTGTGGCGCTTTTCGTCTTGGCCGTGCAGGCACCGGCCTACGCTCAGAACCATTTACCCGCGGGCTCGGTTGGGAAGATTACCGGTGACGATATTTCCGTTGAAGGCGGGGTGTTCCCTACCAGCGTGAAGGGCGCGACCAGTCTTTTTATTTCGAGCGGCAGCGTGCTGACCGTTCACTCAGGGACCGCGGAGCTGGCCCTGGCAGGCGGCGCCGTTGTGGACGCTTGCGGACCGGCGAAATTCACCGTGCTCGAATCGGGCGGTGCGTTTACCTTGGCGTTAAATTTTGGGCGCGTACGCGTGCGCGCCGGGTAATGGCGCGGCGATTCGAATTTTCACGCCGTTTATTGTGGCAAATCCCATCTCGATTTCTGAAATTGGCACGGATTTTACGATCGGACTGGATGTGAAAGATTCCGTATGCGTCTATGCGGGCGAGGGCGCGGCGACGTTGGAGCAGCAGTTCGGCGGGCAGAATTTGGTGGTGCCCACGACCAGCGAATTTATGTTGGCCGGCGAGCGGCTGAATCCTGTCGAGGCGCCGGTGGGGAGTTGCAGGTGCACCTACACTGCGCCGCCACCAAGGGTGAACGGCGCGGGCGTAACAACGGCTACGTCCAATGGGCCTGCGGGCAATGCGCCTGGTGGAACAGGCGCAGGCTCGGGAAATCAGCCCACAAGTCAGCCAACCGGTCAGTCAACCAATCAGCCAACGGGTCAGCAAGCCAGTGAGCCTACTGGTAACGCGCCTGGGGGCACGAACGAGCCGCCGCCCGCGGCGCCGATTGAAGCGAGCGCTGCGCCGACGCCGGAAAATCCGGCCGAGGCAAAGGTCGAACCGCCCGTTTCGAATGGGGGCAATGCGACCGCGTCGAAACCAGCTGGGCAGCCCGGGGAAGAAAACGCTCAGACGGCAACTGCGGAGGGACCGGAATCAACCAAGCCGCCCGCTTCGCAGGGTATTGCAATCGACCTTGGCCACGCTGCAACTCCGCCACCCGCCTCGCAAGCCGCCACGGCTCAGCCCGCTGGGTCCGCGCCTGGGTCCACGCCTCCGGCAAACGCATCCGGTTCGACGCCGGCTGCTGGTGACAATTCGCCGGCATTCGCGGGCAAGTTGAATCAAACTCCGCCGAGCGGTGTGGAGATGTCCTCTTCAGGCTCGCCTCCACCTCCGCAAATTAAGGACCCGCAATTCAAGGCTGCTCCTGCGCCGCTTTCGTATCAGGCTCCGCCGCCACCGCTTGAAGTAGCGCAGATGGTCAACGTGCAGGCGCAATCGAAACAGGGCTTCATGGTTGACGGCCACGTGGATGGCAAATCGGGCGCGGCGGCAAAATCCGAGGCCACTCCAAAGGCGACTGCAACGACCGCAGCGCCCTCAGCTACCAAGCCACGCAAACCGTATCAGGCGCCCGGGACGGGTTTTTGGTCGAAGTTTAAGCGGCTATTTTCGAAGCCTGCACCGAAGCCCGAAGAACAGCAGTAAAGGGTTGGGCGTCGGCCGCCAGCCCTGCCAGCGCGGCTTACATTCCTTCGTAGTTGGGCCCGCCGCCACCTTCGGGCACCACCCAATCGATAATTTGATAGGGATCGGCGATGTCGCAGGTCTTGCAGTGCACGCAGTTTGAAGCGTTGATCTTCAGCCGAAATTGCGCGCCCTCGGAGACCATTTCGTAAACCGCGGCGGGGCAAAAATACTGGCAGGGATTGCCGTATTCGCGAACGCAGCGGTCGACGCAAATGCTCGGATCGAGGACGTGCAAATGGTTGGGTTGGTCTTCCTCGTGGCGCGTACCGGAGTGGTAGACGTCGGTGAGGCGGTCGAAGGTCAGCTTGCCGTCGCCCTTGAAGCGCGTGGATTGATCCACCAGTTTCTTTTCGCGACTGAGCTTGTGATATTCCTGGTAGCCGGCTGGCGCTCGCATCTTGTCGAAAAGGCCGCGGCCGCCAGTGATGAATTGCAACGCGCTGTGAAAGAGGCCAATCCACAAGCCTTTTTGGTAGGCCTGGTGGAAATTGCGCACTGAAAACAATTCCTTTTTGATCCAGCTCGCATCGAGCTTCGCGGAATAGGAGGAGAGTTTCTTTGCGGAGGTATCGTCGGCGCAGAGCGCTTCGTAAATCGTCTCGGCGGCGATCATGCCGCTCTTGATACCGGTGTGAATCCCCTTCAGGCGCTGCGAATTGAGCAGGCTACCTGAGTCGCCGATGATGAGCACGCCGTCGGCATAGGGGCGGGGCATGGAATACCAACCGCCGTACGGCACCGTTTTGGCGCCGTAGCGGATCATCTTGCCGCCTTCGAGGATTTTTCGCACATGAGGGTGAGTTTTGAATTTCTGAAAGGCTTCGTGCGGATCAAAAAGCGGGTTGTGGTAATCGAGCGCGATGACCGTACCCAGCGAGACGCGATTGTTCTGCATCGAGTAGATCCAGCCACCACCGTACATGCTGGAATCGAGAGGCCAACCGAGAGTGTGCGCAACAAAACCGCTCGGGATGCGGCCGGGCTGAACTTCCCATAGTTCCTTGATGCCGAGGCCGTAGACCTGCGGATTCAAGCCATCGAGGTGAAGTGTGCTGACTAGGTGCTTCGTCAGCGAGCCGCGTGGGCCTTCGGCAAGCACAGTGATTTTTGAGCGCAGCTCGTAGCCTGGCGTGAAATTTTCTTTTGGATGGCCTTCGGCATCGAGGCCCTTGTCTTCGGTGATCACACCGGCGACGCGTTCGCCTTCGTAAATAAGGCTAGCGCCGCCGAACTGCGTGAAAATATTCACGCCCTTCGCTTCAACCAGGCCGCCAAGCCACTTCACCAATTTATTTAACGAAACGACGTAGTTGCCGTGATTCGCCAGGGGCGGAGGGGTGATGGGCAGCTTCCAGGAGCTTTTCGAAGTGAAGTAATAGACGGCGTCGCCGGTGATTTTTGTGTCAAGGGGCGCTTTGGACTCGAAGTCGGGGACCAACTCGCGCAGCGCGCAGGGGTCCATGATCGCGCCAGAGAGTTGATGCGCGCCAATTTCGCGAGCCTTCTCGAGGACATAGATATTTTCGGCGCTTAGCGCCGGCTTTT
Organism: uncultured Acidobacteriota bacterium; assembly: GCA_963757885.1. Taxonomy (GTDB): domain Bacteria; phylum Acidobacteriota; class Terriglobia; order Acidiferrales; family UBA7541; genus Palsa-147. The sequence continues at coordinate 548,495 of CAVWSS010000006.1, forward strand.
TGCCTTCGGCGTTGTGCTTTTCGATCAGATTGGCCAGGTGGTACGCACAGGCAAGGCCTGCGGGGCCTGCGCCAACGATGAGCACTTCGGCATCGAGTGTTTCACGCTGGACCGGAGGCTGAGCGGACGCCTGCGTTTGTGGTGGTGTGGTGTTAGATGGGGAGTTGGAAGGTGAAGGCGGCGCCGAGCTGGACATTAACCCATTCTACCAATGAAGGCTACGGCTGAGGACAGTCGAATCGCGGCTGGGCACGTCGAGTCATCGCTGAAGTAGCAGAATATTGTGCCCCTCCGGATCATGAAGAACCGCCCAGCCGGGCTTCGATTGCACTACACGCTCTTTGCCAATCACGCTGATCGCGGCGTCAAGATTGGGAACCTCAAAAAACAGCACGGCCTTGTCGCGTGATGGATAGCTTTCGATTCCCTTCTTTTCGAGACAAAGGAAGCTCGAGCCACAATCGAACTTGGCAAAATGACCTTTGCTTTGTTCGGATACTTCAAGACCAAGTCTCTCGATGTAGAATTCTCTGGCGCGATCCAAATCGTCGAAATAAAGCTCTACACCCACCAGCTGGGCCGATATTCCTTTCATGATTTCCAACCTTCGCCCAGCCGTCGGCTAGTCCGTCTCGTTACTGCGTGAGCGGCACGGATGGGCCGAGCTTAATCTCGGTTCGGAATTTCTTGTAGTCCTTGTAGGTGATGTCGATGTCCTCGTTGAAGCTCTTAAACAAGGCTATGCGCGCCCGTATGTCGACGTGGATGTGCTTGGGGAGCCAGACTTCATCGTTGACGTGGGTCTGCTCGAGACTGGCTTTGCTTCCTTTGTAGAGCTTCACGAGGAAGAGTCCCCAGGTGGCGTTGTCGATTGCTTCGGCGTCGATTTTGACCCACTGCGAATCCTGCTTATCGATCCAAACGCGAAAAGTAAATTTAGGCAGGATCAGTTTGGCTGCCCTGCTTTGGGGTTTGTAGCCGGGCCGAGGCTGGGCGTCGATTTCATAGGCATCACGCCCCTCGATATTTTGGATCCCGACCAAGGTGAAATTGTAGGCCTGCGCGATTTCGGCGACGAACGCCCGCCCCTCCTCGCGATCCTTTTCCTCCTTGTCCAAACGCTTCTGACGCTGTTCGGGAGTTTCATTTTTGCGATCGTTCATAAACTTATCGATTTTGTCTTCGGCTTTGGCTGCTTCTTTGGGGGAGAGCGGTTTGTCGTCCTTGGCGATCAGGCGCTCGACGGGCTCATCGTAAAGAATCAAGATTTCGGATGTTTCTGATTCCGTCGAGGTCACTTTGCCGCTGGAGTTGAGCTTATGGTCTTCTTCGCGCTGAATGAAAGTGTACGAACGAGCTATCTTTTCGTTCTGAAGCTCGTTTTGCGCGGAGCGCTGGATTAGTTCACGAGGATCGGGAGCGGATTCAGCACTCGCTGGTGCGGAATCCTGCTGCGCGGGAACGGCGGCGGATTTATTTTGTCCGGCTGTGGGAGTTGGTGCGTGAAGCTTTGATGGGTGAAATGAAAAGGCTAGAACAAAAAACGTTGCAGCGATGGGCGCGAAAACTTTCAACGCTAGCCAGTCTTTGATTTCTCGAGTTCCTCAGTCAGCGCCGGAACAATTTCGAAAAGATCGCCCACGACGCCGTAGTCGGCCACTTCGAAAATCGGCGCGTTCTGGTCTTTATTGATGGCCACGATAGTGCGCGAGCCCTTCATGCCCACCACGTGCTGAATGGCGCCGCTGATTCCTAAGTGCTAGATACAGTTTTGGAGCCACGGTTTGCCCGGAGCTGCCGATTTGCCGTTCCATCGGGAGCCAGCCTTCGTCGCAAATCGGGCGGGAGGCGGCAATTTCGGCGTCGAGCGCTTTGGCCAGCTTTTCGGCGATGGCAATATTTTCGGGGGCCTTGATTCCGCGGCCAACAGAAACCAGGCGCGCGGCTTGCGTTAGATCAACCGCCTGCTTGGCTTCGCGAAATAGCTCGAGAGGCTTGGTGCGGATCTGATCAGCCTGGAGATTTACGGTGAAATTCTTGACCGGGGCATCGCCGCCCTGACGATGGGCTATCTGATCGGCGCGGAAGGCGCCGGCTTGGAACGTGGCGATCCATGGCCCGGGGCCTTCGAAGACCACGTCGGCGACGGTGCGGCCTTGGAACATCTGGCGCACGAAGACAAGCTGGTTATTCTCGTGACGGTAATCGACGCAATCGCCGATCATGCCCTTGCCGAGCGATGCGGCCAACTTGGGCGCGAAATCGCGGACTTGGTAAGTATGAGGAAAGAGAATCAGATCGGGTTTCTCGGCTTCCACCAGTTGCCTTAGAGCAATGGTGAATCCATCCGGCGTGTAGTGTTCGAGCAGATCATGCTCGACCAAAAAGACTTGCTCGAGTTGATAATTTCGCCAGTTCAGCGGCAAGGGCGCTGACGCCTTTGCCAACCACCACACCGGAAAGGGAGCCGCTCGTTTGCTGGGCAATTTTCTGCGCCGCAGTAAGCGTCTCAAAACTGGTTTTATTCCATTTGCCTTCGCGCTGTTCGCTAATGAGCAGGATTTTCATGGCTACAGCACCCGCGCTTCGTGCTTCAGTTTTTCGACCAGCTTGGCGGCAATTTCCTTGGGAGAACCGGTGATAAATTCGGTCTTCTTGGTGCGGCTGGGTACGTAAATCTTCTGAACCTTCTGGGTGAGTTCCGCCGGAACATTCAACGAAGCGCGCTGGACGGAAGTAATCTCGCGCTTCTTGGCGGCCATAATTCCCTTTAGCGTGGCGTATCGCGGTTTGTTGATCCCTGACTGAATGGAGAGCACGGCGGGCACGGGCAGCTCCACCCATTGGAACCATCCCGCTTCGAGTTCGCGCTTCAACTTCATGCGCTGGCCATCGAGCAACTCGATTTGCATGATGATCGTGGCGTGGGGAAGGCCCAAAATCTCGGCTAGCAACACGCCCGTCTGACCAAATCCCTGATCGTCGCTCTGTAGGCCCGTCAGAATCAGATCACACTTTTCGTTTTGAATCGCGGCGGCTATGGAGCGAGCTGAGCCCAGCGGATCGAGCTCGTAAAACTTGTCGTCCAGGATGTGAATGCCACGATCGGCACCCTTGGCCAGTGCCTCCTTAATAGTCTGCTTGACGCGCTCTGGACCCATGGAAATAGCAACCACTTCCCCGCCATGCTTTTCCTTCAGGCGTAGCGCCTCTTCGAGGGCGAACGCATCCGGCTCATTCGTTTCAAAGCCAATGTCGGACTCGCGAATCCAGTGGGGTGGCGTGGCAATGGAAAGCGGCGCGTCTTTCGCGGGCACCTGCTTAACGCATACACCGATCTTCAAAGGCTGCTCCTCACAAATGAGATGAAACTTGCCAGGTCCGCGGACTTCGCGATGCTTTTAGCAGGGGCTCTATTTGCCGTCGTCCCAACGCTTGAATAACAGGGAGGCGTTCGTGCCGCCGAAACCAAACGAGTTTGAGAGCGCGTAGCGCACTTGCGCCTTGCGCGCATGATTTGGAATGTAATCGAGATCGCATGCCGGATCGGGATTCTCATAGTTGATTGTTGGCGGCAGGATCTGATCGCGCAAGGCCAGCACGCTAATTCCAGCCTCAAGTCCGCCAGCGCCGCCGAGCAGATGTCCGGTCATCGATTTGGTAGAGCTTACCGGCATTTTTTTGGCGTACTCGCCAAAGGCGCGTTTCAACGCGGTGGTTTCGATCGCATCGCCAATCGGGGTCGATGTGCCATGGGCATTCAAATAGCCGACTTCTGTGGGGGCAACCCCGGCGTCCTTTAGCGTCGCATTGATAACGCGGAAGGCTCCATCTCCGTCCTCGGCGGGCTGAGTGATGTGGTGCGCGTCGCCGGACATCCCATAGCCGACCACTTCACTCAAAATTTTCGCGCCGCGTTTCTGCGCATAGTCGAGCGATTCGAGAATCAATACGCCGGATCCCTCGCCTACTACGAAGCCATCACGTTCTGCGTCGAAGGGCCGGCTGGCGCGTTGCGGTTCATCATTGCGAGTGGAGAGCGCCTTCATCGCGGCGAATCCTCCCACACCCATGGGAGTAATTGAAGCTTCAGCGCCGCCGGCGATCATCACTTCAGCGTATTCGTGCTGGATCAGCCGGGTGGCATCCCCAATCGCATGGGCGGAGGCTGAGCATGCCGTCGCGGTCGCCGTATTGGGGCCACGCGCTCCGTAGCGAATCGAAACGTGTCCGGAGGCCAGATTAATAATCGAGGCGGGTATGAAAAACGGAGATATACGGCCGGGTCCGCCTTGCAAATACTTGGAGTGTTCGCGTTCGATAACGTCAAAACCGCCGATACCTGAGGAAATAAAAACACCGGTTTGGTCGGCAATTTCGGGAGTGACTTGCAAGCCCGACATCTTCATGGCGAAGTCGGTGGCAGCCAGAGCCAGTTGGATGAACCGGCCCATTTTCTTGACTTCTTTTTTCTCAATCCAATTCAGGGGATCGAAATCGCGGACTTCGCCCGCGATACGGCAATCAAACTTCGAGGCGTCGAAGTGAGTGATAGGGCCAATACCGCTCTTGCCCTCGAGAAGGTTTTTCCAAACCTGGTCGGTTCCAATACCACACCCACAGACCAAGCCGACACCTGTGACCACGACTCGGCGCTTCAATTATGGTGTCTCCTGTGAGGGATGGCGGGAACTACTTTTTCCCTTGGGAATGCTTCTCGATATAAGAGACGGCGTCTTTGACAGTGGTGATTTTTTCCGCATCTTCGTCCGGAATCTCGATATTGAATGCTTCTTCAAAAGCCATGACCAGCTCGACCGTATCGAGCGAGTCGGCTCCCAAATCGTCCACGAATGACGCCGTTGGCGTCACTTCGCTTTCGTCGACACCGAGCTGCTCGACGATAATCTGCTTCACGCGTTCATCAACGCTGGCCATGCTGGTAGTTCCTCCGCTTTTGGCGAGCTGCAACCCTCCACATCGGGCGCGTGCTGCAATCGCCGCTCAGGATCAAGTTAAACCCGTCCATTCTATGCGCCGCCTGTATCTGGGTCAACCTTGTCACCGCATAGAACTGCTAAATAATGAAGCTGGGCTTGAGGTGTTACTAACCATCGAAGATGCCTAACAAGGCGGGGCGATTCTGATTTATCTCGTGCCAATTGCTCAAGCGCAACTTAACCCATATACATACCGCCGTTTACATCCAGGATATGGCCAGTGATGTAAGCGGCTTCGTCGCTGGCCAGAAAAACGATCGCCGCGGCGACGTCTGCTTCTGTTCCGGGGCGGCCCAAAGGTATGCGCGCCAGCATGAAATCCTTCACCTTCTGATCGAGGTTTTCTGTCATGGGCGTGGCAATAAACCCAGGCGCTACGGCATTCACGGTGATGCTACGCGAGGCAACTTCCACGGCTAACGCGCGGGTGAGTCCGATCAAGCCTGCCTTGGCCGCTACGTAATTGGCTTGCCCGGGATTTCCGGTCTCCGCAACCACCGAGGTGATGTTGATAATGCGTCCGGAACGCTGCTTCAGCATGGTGCCCAAAGCTTGCTGAGCGCAAAGATGCGCGCCGGTCAGGTCCGTGCGCAGAACTGTCTCCCAGTCATCTAGCTTCATTCGCAAGGCCAAGCCGTCGCGGGTGATTCCGGCGTTATTCACCAGGATGTCGAGCCGCCCGAAATGCGCTACCGCTTGCTGGAATCCAGCTTTGACCTGGGCTGGATCGCTGACATCCATCGCCAGAAGTAAACCTGAGCCGCCGCCTGCCTCGATTTCAGAAAGCAACGTGGTGAGTTTGTCGGTCTGACGAGCCGCGATGGCGACCTTGGCGCCAGCCTTGGCCAGGGCAAGGGCGGTGACACGTCCTATCCCTTGCGACGCACCCGTAACCAGCGCGACTTTCTCGTGCAGAGAAAAATTACTCATGATTCGGCTTTCTCGACTTGGACCTGGTGAATCTTTTCGAGCGCTGCATTTAGGCTCGCGGAATCTTCTACCCCGACGCCGCGCACCCCGCGATCGATCTGACGAGAAAGGCCGCTCAACACTTTGCCGGGACCGACTTCGACGAACATGTGAATCCCGTCGCCGATCATGGCTTGGATCGATTCGTACCAACGCACTGGCATGCATACCTGACGGATCAGCGCTTCGCGGGCATCGTCACCTTCGGTGATGGGCTCAGCGTCGACGTTGGTGAACAGCGGGAAGGTGAGGTCGTGGAATTTTGCGGCGCGCAAGTCGGCTTCGAGGCGCTTCTGCGCGGGCATCATCATTTCGCAATGAAAAGGCGCGGATACAGGCAGCATGACGGCACGCTTAGCGCCAAGCTGCGAAGCCATCTCCACGGTGCGCTTCACCGCCGCGGCGGTGCCCGAGACTACGGTTTGCTCCATGGAATTGAGGTTAGCGGCGGCGAGCACTTCGCTGCCCGCGGCTTTCTTGGTGATCTCGACGACTTCCGCAGGTGGCAAACCCAGGATCGCGGCCATGGCGCCCTGCCCTTCAGGAACCGCCTCCTGCATATATCTGCCACGCTTGCGAACCAGCTTCGCGGCTACACCGAGATCGAGTGCACCGGCGGCCACCAGCGCTGAATATTCGCCCAGCGAATGACCTGCTACGACGTCGGGGGTAACGGCTTTCTCGCGTAGGACGCGATAGGCCGCCATAGAAACGGTCAAGATCGCTGGCTGAGTGTTTTCGGTCTTTTTTAGGTCCTGTTCGCTGCCTTCCCAGCAAATTTTGCTGAGCTTGATGCCAAGAGCGGCGTCCACCTCGTCAAATACTTCCCGCGCAACGGCAAAATTCTCCGCTAGATCGCGTCCCATGCCCGGATATTGCGAGCCTTGACCTGGAAATAAGAAAGCAAGCTTGGCCATATTTGTGTCCGTGAGATTTAGTGCTTGGGTCTACTGCTTAAAAGCCTTGCAACGCCAGATCGATTGATGGCCCCGTTTCCCCGTGTGTCTAGTTGCCTGCTGTTAAAACTGCGGCTGACAATTCCTTCTCGATCGTTTCGTTCACTTGCGAGCGGCTCAATTCTGCGGCGACGCGAATCGCGTTCTTGATCGCGTTGGGATTCGAACTGCCGTGTCCGATGACCGAAATCCCTTTCACTCCCAGCAACGGCGCACCACCATATTCGGCGTAGTCAATCTTCTTGCGAAATTCCTTGAATGCAGGACGGGCCAGCATAGCTCCGAGCTTAGAACGCCAGGTGCTCTTTAGCTCTTTCTTGAGCACTTTGGTAATGTGCTGGGCTACGCCCTCACTGATCTTCAGCGCCACATTACCGATGAATCCGTCGCAAACGATGACATCGACATCGCCGCTAAATACGTCGCGGCCTTCGACATTGCCGACAAAATTGAGCGAGGTCTCTTTCAGCAGAGCTGCTGCTTCGCGGGTTAACTCGTTGCCCTTGAACTCTTCTTCACCGATGGAAAGTAGCGCCACACGGGGCTTGGCGGTGCCGAAAATCGCGCGGTAGTAGATTTCACCCATCACGGCGAATTGCTTTATCTGCGCAGGCTTTGAATCGACGTTTGCACCCACGTCGATAATTACAGTGACCGTATCCTTCGCGGTCGGAAAGGGCGCCGCCAAGGCGGGGCGGTCCACGGAAGGCAGAGTGCCGAGCAAAAAGCGCGAAATGGTCATCACCGCGCCGGTATTACCCGCGCTGACCAAGCCCTCCGCTTCACCATCGCGAACCAGCTTCGCCGCGACATGCACTGAACTCTCTTTCTTGCGACGAAACGCCTGCGAAGGAGAGTCAGTCATAGTGATAACTTCCAGGGCGTTTACGATCTCAATGGGCAGGCCCTTGGCCTTGTGGCGCGCACACTCCGCGCGTACCTTTTCCTCGATGCCCACCAGCAAAATGCGCACGCCGTACTCGCGTGACGCCAGAATCGCGCCTGCGACCTCAGACTCAGGTGCATGGTCCCCACCCATAGCATCGACGGCGATGGTGGTCATTTTGTCGGGCATATCTGGCGAGAAAACTAGGCCGGTTAGGCCTGGGTGTCAATTACTTCACGGCCTTTGTAGTAGCCGCAGCGGGTGCAAGCCTGATGCGGAAGCTTTCGCTCATGACATTGGGGACACTCGGAGGTCGAAAGCGGCTTCAAATGATCGTGGGCACGCCGGCTATTTTTGCGGGCATGGGAATGGCGGCGTTTTGGATTCGGCATAGCAACTCCTTGGGGAAATAGGGGCGGAAAGCACGGGCAGAAAACTGCGCCTATGGCCCCAAAACCAAAGCCAACAGTGTAGCGTTCTATTGCTTCTTAGACCAGTCCTGCTTGAGGCGGGCCAGCGGGGCGAGGCGAATGCTGGAGGCATGCTTCTCGCAGCGGCATTCGTCGTGGTTGAGATTGGCGCCGCAATGCGGGCAGAGGCCGCGACAATCGCTGCGGCAAATCACTTTCATGGGCAGGGCGAGATTGATCTGCTCGGCCAATACATCGGCCAGGAACAAACCATCGCCTTCGAAGAAGCCAATTTCGCTATCGTCGGAGCTAAGCTGAAATTCGTCATCCTCGGCGATGGAAGTCATGGAGCGGTAGAATAGGTCGAAATCGCGACCTACGTCCTCCACCACGGTATCGAGGCACCGGGCGCAGGTTAACTCTAATCGTGTCTGGAAGTTACCCGTTACCCGAATTTGGCCGTCCACAAGTTCCGCAGTGCCGCGCACTTCAAGCGGCTCTACCTGATGAACTTCGGCAGAGTGAAAATCCAAGGCCCCCGGCGCATAACTCTGCCGGATGCGGGCTTTATGAAGAGAAAGCTCATGAACGTCTATGAACATGTTTTATTCCCCGCACCACCACGTAAACTCATTATAAAACCCAGTAAACGCCTGTCAAGAAAGGGTGTCGCCGCGGGTACAAATGACACCAATCGGGCAATGCTATGAGCAGCGCGAAAAGGCACTGTCCTTCGGTGCAGGAGGAGAGTGCTGAAAGGATTAGATGCAGGAGGAGGTGGGGAGAATCGGGGAGGGGGAGGGGTGGGGGTGAGTTTAGGGGGTTAGTGAAGGGTGCGAAGAGAGACTTCGCGAGGGGCGCGCAGGACCTGTTCGCGGTATTGGCGCAAAAGGAAATTGTCGGTCATGCCGGCGATGTAGTCGCAAACCACGCGGTAGAGAGGCTCGACCTTGATTTGTTCCCAGTAGGAGCCGGGCAAACGCTCGGGATGATTCAAATAAAACTCAAAGAGCAGATCCAGAGCTTTGACGGAGCGCTCGCGATCTTTGGTGATTGCGGGAAGTTCGTAGAGGCAGGAATTTAAGTAACGTTTCAGTTGAGAGCTGTATTCCGCGCCGCGGGACGAATAAGAAACCAGTCGCGTGGGGTATTCGCGGATGTCCTGCGTGGATGACGCACCGACCTCATTCACTCTTCGCTGGGTCTCCTGAATTACGTCGCTGGTGAGGAAGTCCAGAATGCGTTTCAGGACTTCCGTAAAGAGGAGTCTCGGCTTCCCGCTCCCGTGCTCGCTAAACACTTCCCCATAGAAGCGGTCGAAAATCTGAGAGGCTTTGCGAAGAGTACGCAAGTCGATGAGATGCGCTTCGAATCCGTCGTCGAGATCCGCCGCGTTGTAGGCGATCTCATCGACCAGATCGATGAGCTGAGCCTCGAGTGGCGGCCGCATGTTCAACGCATACTCGGCTAATTCAGGGTGAGTGAGCGGGTCGTAATCGCGAGAATGCTTGATGATTCCTTCGCGAACTTCGTAGGTGAGATTTAGCCCAGGAAAGTCCAAATAGCGCTCTTCGAATTTCTCGACAATTCGCAATGCATGCAGATTGTGATCGAAGGTTTCGCCGCCGTGCTCACGCATTCGCGCGTCGAGGACCCGTTCGCCGGCGTGCCCAAATGGCGGGTGGCCAATGTCGTGAACCAGGGCCAGCGCCTCGGCGAGATCGGAATTGAGGTGCAACGCACCGGCTACGGTGCGAGCAATTTGGGCAACTTCCAGAGTGTGGGTCAGGCGGTTTCGAAAATGATCGGAGTAACGAGTGGTGAAGACTTGAGTTTTTGCTTCGAGGCGGCGAAAGGCGCGAGCGTGAATGACGCGGTCGCGATCGCGGGCATATTCGCTGCGGTATGGGTGGGGAGGCTGGGCGTGGCGGCGCCCGAGAGAATCCTCCATATGCATTGCGTAGGGGGCGAGGGCCATAGGGTCAATTTCTTTGTGAAATAGTTCTCATCGAACTAGCCGATGGCAGGTGAATAGGAGTTTACCACCGGAGTGCTACAGGGGAGAGAGGCCTAGTTAGTGGCTAGGTTTGAGCCGACTTTCAAATGTGTGAGTCGAGCCCAGAGCCTAGGAAGTGCCGGGCAACAAGTCGAGGTGCTGGCTGGCTTGCTGGGCGATATCCGTGTCGGGAAATTCGGTGCGAATTTGAGTGTAGGTGCGCGAGGCGTTGGCGGTGTCATTTATCTGCGCGTAGTGATCCGCGAGAGCCAGCATAGCCACGGGCTTCGAAACAAATACGGTGGGGTGCGCGATTAGGTCCTTGTACGTTTGCTCAGCGTCAGCTTTCTTGCCCATCTTGTCTTCGAGCTGTGCCAACTCCAGCCGCGCGAGCGAGGAAATGTCGGGATCGCCGCTCTTTGCTTCATCGTTCAGCCACTTGGCCGCCTGCGCGTTATTGTCGAGTTTTTCGTAACTCAAGCCAGCGTAATACGCCGCCATTTGGCCGGATTTGGTTCGAGGGTATTTCTGCGAGACGGTCTCGAAGCGTTTGGCAGCCTCGGAGAACTTGACCTTCTCGTCGGCGAAGGTAAGAGTGCCGGGGTCGGTTGGCTCGCCAGCCGTGCGCAAAGGAGCCTTGAAGATGTTCATGGCATCCGCGAAGGCTTGCGCGGACTTGGCATTTTGATGGTCCGAATAGAAACGCCAGCCTAGCACCGCTGCCAACACCACGACGCACACGCACAAAAAGATGGCTGCACCTTTCTGGTGTTCAAGGACGGAGACGGCGCCTTGCGCCAAGCTATCGCGTATCTCATCCTTTTTAAGGTCTTTGCGTGAAATATGTTGAGTCATAGTTACGCCCTAAAACCGTCCTCGAGTTTAGACAATGTTACCACGGGCGCCTGCGCAAACCGCAGGTCTGGGGGCGCTACGGTGGCCTTTGATTGGGCAAGCGTGCCGCCTGGCTTGGGGAAAACGCTTGCCTGAAACGTTCGCTTAGACTTTTGTGACGTTCTCCGCTTGGAAGCCCTTCGGTCCTTGGCGAACCTCGAACTCCACAAGCTGCCCCTCATTCAAAGCCTTATATCCATCCATCTGGATCGCTGAAAAGTGAACGAAAACGTCCTCACCCGATTGACGCTGGATGAAGCCGTAGCCTTTGGACGCGTTGAACCACTTCACCACACCCTGTTCTCTCGCCAAGTTCTTATACCCCTCTATCGATTAGGTTGGACTTTCCGGAGGGACGTGTATGGCCGCGAGGACCACCGAGAGGATCGTTCCCACAGCGGCGCCTGCTGGGCATACAGGCCGTCTAAGCGGGGGGATTCTTGCACAAGCTCAAAACGTTGTCCATAGGTGGGGGCGTTCGGACGGGCCCGATCGAAAGACCTACCACGCAGTGCGGGAAGAATCGTACGCGCGACGTCGGTCTCGTCGATGAATTTCTAGGCCGAGCCCGATCAACGTGCCCACTACCGCATAAATCAGAAAATTGCCCAAGAAATGGATGGCCAATATTTTCGTCATTTCCCAGGCGGTGGAAGGGTCCGTGATTGGAAAACAGGAGGGGAACCACAACACCAATCGTAAGATCGGATTGATTGGGTAACCGATTACATCCACTATCAAAAGGATGAGCGCTACGAAAAAACCTGTAAAGCCGGAAGTCAGAAACCAAGGCCTAACGTTTTTTACAAAAAGACCAAGACATAGAATTACGGCAAGAAAGATTAGAGCGAGGTTCGACTCCATAATTGCCTAACTACTTGGCCGGCTCGCGCGCTAAAGCGCTGCGAAAAACTACTTGAAGCTGTGAATCGCGGTCCACTCTTCCGACTGGACATCGAAAACGGTAAACAACCGAGTGATTTGCAGAAGATCGTTAACTCGCTTGGTGAGATTGAGCAGCTTTAATTCCCCGCCCGCGGTGCGCACCGACGAATAGGCGCTCACCAACTCACCGATGCCCGCGCTATCGATGTAATCCACATCGGCAAGGTTCAGCAAAATTTTCTTCTGGCCGGCGGCGTTCAATTCGCGAATTGTCTTGCGCAGCATCGCGCTGCCGTCGCCGAGCGTAATGCGTCCACTAAAATCCACGATCAATACTCCGCCCGTTTCGCGACTAGTTCCCTGAAGAGACACTTTTAGGACTCCTTCCCTCGACTCCCGCCATCACCGTTATTGCTGCCGGGGATGGGCAGCTTTTTAGTCAACACCAGGTCGGCGCCGCCCTCCGGGCCGCGTTGCACAGTGAAGTCATCCATAAATGCACGCATCAGGAAGATGCCCCGGCCGGAAGTCCGTAGCAAGTTTTCTTCCGCCAAGGGGTCGGCAACCTCTTCCAGTTCGAAGCCTTTGCCCTGGTCCACGATGTGGATGACCATGGTATCGGGAGCCAACTCCACTATCATCCTGATTTTCTTGTTTCTATCCTTGCGATTTCCGTAGTTGTACGCGTTGATAACTCCTTCGCGAATAGCCATGCCGATCTTATGGCACTCCTCGTCAGTGAAACCGGCCGAATCGGAGATGCGCATGATCATGCTTTCGGCCACGTCCACGCTCTCCAGGACGGATTCGAGCATCACGTCTAATCTTTTGGGCTTAGGCGCCATTCGGGTCGAGGACATCCTTGAAAAAGTTTCGACGTATGGGTAGCACAGCACATCTCGGTAAGTCAATTAAGAGCGACAGGATGCTCTAAATGAATTAGACGTTTCCCAGGCCCGAAAAGGAAGGGATTTGGTTACTGCTGCAACTCAAGGGGAGCGCTCGCCCCATTTTTGACTGTGCCGGCTGACGGGGCAAAGCCGCTGGGCATGCTCTGCCTGCCAATGACCCGCTAAACGCGGCGAATCGGCCCAGATTTCACGCAGTCCGCCACACATCCAGTCCGGACACAGCTAGTTGCCGATTCCGGTTAGGACGACGATCTGAGGACTGAACAACACATTATCCTTCAGAGTCACAGTGCCGGTTCGGATGCCTCTCGACGTCGGCGTAAAAGTAACACTGATCACGCAGCTCGACTTTGGCGCCACCGGGACGCTGTTGCTGCAGCTGTCGGCGGTGGCCGGGGCGAGTGCAAAGTTTCCGCTGGGCGTGATCGAGTTAAAGACCAGATTCGTCGTGCCGGTATTGGTCACGGTAACCGACTTGGCGGCGCTGGTGGTGCCCACTTTCTGCGTTGAGAAGCTGATGGCATTCGCACTGAGCTTCGCCTGTGGATTGATGATCGTAGCAGTCAAAGGCACCGTCTGCGGGCTGCCAGGTGCACTGTCGGTGATCACCAACTCCGCTGATTGCGGATTGTAATTGCTGCCCTTCGCGAAGAAGGTCAGTTCCACAACGCAGCTTCTACCCGCGGCGAGTGTCCTCGGACACAAACTCAAGGCAACGAAGTCCCCGCTACTCGAGATAGCGATTTGCGCCTGAATGCCCGCAGTGACTTGCACATTGGATATGGTGATGGACGATCTGCCGGTATTGGTGACTGTCACTTGCCGGAATCCTAATGTTCCGGCGTAAACGTTTCCGAAGTTCACGCTAGAAGGCGAGATAGTCAGCGTCGACGTCGTGGCAGGATTCACCACAAGCGTAAAGCTCTGCTGTGCAACGGGACTGACGCCGTTGCTGGCCGTAATGGTGATCGGATAGCTGCCATTCGTGCCGGCCGCGGGTGTGCCGCTGAGCAGTCCGTTGGGTGACAAGGTGACGTTGTTAGGCAGTGAGCCTGTCTCGGTAAACGTGGGTGCCGGGAAGCCGGTCGCGGTGACCTGGAACGAGGCGTTCGTGCCTACCGTGAAAGTGGCGCTATTCGAGCTGGTGATCGCAGGTGGCTGATCAACTGTTAGCGTAAAGCTTTGCGTAGTGCTGCCTGCTGAATTACTGGCCTTGATCGTGATCGGATAAGTCCCGCCGGTTGTCGCCACCGGTATGCCGCTGAGCAGGCCGCTGGACGACAAGGTAACGTTGCTGGGCAACGGACCTGTTTCGCTGAACGTCGGAGCGGGTGAACCTGTGGCGGTTACCTGGAACGAACCGTTAGTGCCCACGGTAAAGGTTGTGTTGTTTCCGCTGGTGATGACGGGTCCTTGGGAAGCAGCAACCACCTTGAAGGTGAAGCTTTGTGATGCAACTGACCCCACACCGTTGCCGGCGGTTATAGTGATGGGATAAGAGCCTGCCGTTCCCGCTGCCGGGACGCCGCTGAGCAAACCGCTTGGAGACAAGGTGACATTGCTAGGCAGTGAGCCTGCTTCGGTAAACGTCGGCGCCGGGAAGCCAGTCGCAGTCACCTGGAACGATCCATTTGTGCCGATCGTGAAGGTAGTGCTGTTGGTGCTGGTGATTGCGGGAGCTTGATCCACGGTAAGAGTGAATTGCTGCGTCGCATTGGGCAGTACACCGTTGCTCGCGGTGATGGTGATCACGTACGTTCCGCCAGTGCCCGCAGCCGGCACTCCGCTCAGCAAGCCGGTCGACGACAAAGTGACGTTGCTAGGCAGCCCGCCTGTTTGCGTGAACGTAGGCGATGGAGAGCCAGTGGCAACGACCTGGAACGAACCATTCGTGCCGACCGTGAATGTAGTGTTGTTGGCACTGGTGATTGACGGAGCTTGCGAGCCAGCCACGACGGTGAGGGTGAACGATTGTGTGGCGCCCGATCCAATCCCGTTGGCTGCGGTAATAGTGATCGGATAGCTGCCTGACGTTCCCGCCGCCGGCGTGCCGCTCAGCGAGCCCGTGGACGACAACGTGACGTTGCTAGGCAGCCCGCCGGTCTCACTGAACGTGGGCGCCGGGAAGCCAGTCGCGGTCACCTGGAAAGATCCGTTGGTGCCCACGGTGAACGTAGCGCTGTTGTTGCTGGTGATCGAGGGGCCCTGATCGACGACGATGACCAGATTTTCGACGGCTGGGGAACCAACTCCGTTCGACGCGCTAAGGGTGATCGGGTAATTGCCACCAGTTCCCGCCGCAGGCGTGCCACTGAGAACACCAGTCTCCGTATTGAAGACCAAGCCAGCCGGCAAAGCGCCTGTTTCGGTGATGGTCGGTGCCGGATAGCCGGTCGGCGTCAACTGGAATACGCCACCCGATCCTGATGCAAATGCCACGTTGTTCGAGCTCGTGCTGCAGCCGGTCACGCAGCTTCCGCTGAGCGTGGGGGCGGAGGGAGTGGGCGGCGTGACAACGGGGTTGCTGCCAGTAGCGGTCGGCGGGAAGGCAACGACCAAGTCATTAAATTGGCGAATCGTGCCTCCAATGCCTGCATCCACCGGCTCAATTGGGTTGAAGAAGCTCGTAACGTCAAATTCGAACTGGCAAGAATACGGTTCGTTGGTCTGACTTCCCACTGGCCCTTCGACCATCGGGTCGCCGCAGATCGTTCCGTAGGGCGAGGTCGGCGTGAAGGCGTAATCCGGATCGTCGAATAGGCGCGGCAGGCTACCGGCGTAAGTCGGCGAAGGCGGCGCGAAAGTGTCGTTATTCCAGGTAATTTTCAAGTTGACGATATTGACGTAATCGCTTGGCGGCGGCTCTTGTCCAGGAGTCGGAATGCATGGCCCGCTGGCCTGCGGCACGCAGTAGTAAATGTCGTAGTGGACGCAGTTGCCGTTCGCGTAGGGATTGCACAACGGGGTGATGGTGTTTCCGTTGGGGTCGGTGCCGTAGTTAAAGAAGGTAACAAACCGGCAATCAAAGTCCGTGGGATTGGTTACGCTGCCGCCCTGAGGACAGAGACCGTCCGCTTGGAATTCCGTTGCGGTGACCACCATAGTGAACGGCTGGAGCACTTGCGGCAGGGAGAATTCGAAAGCGTTGGCATTCGGGCCTTGCGCGGCAGTGCAAGGATTCGTGGGTGTAATCGGATTCGGGTTGCCCGGGCAATTGAACGCGGCCGTGGAAACCACATCTATGCCGGGCGTGAGAGTGAAGGTCTGCGATTGTGGCGGCGCGATGAAGTTTGCGATGACGCTGGTCGTGAGAGTCAGAGTGACGTTGCATGTTGTCGACGTGCCCGCGGAAGCGCAAGCACCACCCCATCCCGCGAATGTTGAGGCTGGACTGCCCATCGGCGTGGCCGTCAACATTACTGGACTACTCGAGAAACTTGCCGAGCAATTGCTTCCAGCAGAGATCATGCCGTTATTTTCGGTGCACTGGATGGCGCCTGATGGGTCGCTTACCTCGCCATTGCCGGTGCCCAGTTCGGTCACGGTGAGCGTGTCGGAAGAGCTTCCCGGGCCGACCGTCAAAACGACGGACGTTGGATTGTATGTAGCGCTCCAAGCAAGGCCGCCAGAGAGCGCGGGCGCATTGATAGAGGCAAATTGCCCGTTAATCGACGACGCCGTCAAAACGGTGAAAGAATTTCCATTAGCTGGAGTAAATCCGCCAAACAAACTCACGTTCAAATTGCCCGCTAAAGTCGCAGCGCCGGTAACGTTCAGCACAGAGTTGACGGTTGTTGCGTTGACGGTGCCGATCGCGATGTCTAGCGAACCGCCGGTGACTTGGGTATAGGTCTGAGTTTCGGTGATGGCGCCTGGAGCAGGCGAGCCATCCGGGAAGATGGCGCCGGAGTTAGTTAGCGGCTGAACGATATTCAGGACACCTGAGCCAGTCTTCTCCACCAAGCCCTGGTTAGAAAATGGCGTAGCATCGATCTGCAATGTCGAGCCGCTGGGATCGTTGGCATTGACTGTGCCTTGATTGGTGAAGGAGAGACCGTTGTTACCGATGTCACCCGAGCCGGAGATGGTGTTGTTGCCGTTGATCAAAACAGAAGCACCCGACGGACGCCGGATCAGGGCGTTGGGGTTGGTCATGCTGACGGTCCCGCCGCCGGTCAGGGTTACGGTGCCGACGATGTTCATCCAGGTTCCAGCGCCCGTTGAGTCAACGATGATCGAGCCGGTGTTGTTGATCGTGCCCATGAAGTTGGTCTGACCGTTATTTTGGATCTGGTAGGTGCCAGCAATGGTCAGTGTGCCTTGCGTGCTCCCATCGAGGACGGGCGTGCTGCCCACACCGACCATCATTCCCGGGGAGGAACCGGTCGCGGCAGATATCGTTCCGCCTTCAATTTGCGAGCCATTTATAAAATTAACGGTTGAACCGCTACCTGCCGTAATCGTCGCGCCCGCGTTTACGATTGGCACGCTGATCTGCACAATGCCGCCACCGGTCGCTTCCAAAACGCCTTGATTGACTGCGCTGACCGCATCAATGCTCAACGTCCCATTCAAAGCATCGGCATTGACGACGCCGGCGGACTGGTTGATAAACGTCAGCGCGTTGTTCCCGATGTCGCCGAAGCCGGAAATGTTGTTATTGACGTTGGTCAAAATGGAGGTGCCCGATGGGCGGCGGATTAAGGCGTTGGCGCCGCCCATGGTGACGGAGCCGCTGCCGGTCAGGGTAACTGGACCGACAATGTTCATCCACGTACCGGCGCCAGTCGAAGCAATGGCGATTGTCCCCGTGTTGTTGATCGTCCCGACAAAGTTGGTCTGGGCGTTATTTTCAATCGTGAAGATGCCAACGATGGTCAGCGCGCCCTGTGAACTGCCGTCCAACGTTGCGGTGCTGTTTGATCCTTCAAATAGCGCGCCGGGTGCCGTAGTGATCGTTCCGCCTTCAATTACTGCTGGATTGATCAAATTAACCGTTGATTGTGTTCCAGCTGTAATGGCCGCCCCGCCATTCTCAACCGTGTCATTGATCAGAAGAACTCCGGCATTTGTGGCTTCCAGCAGTCCGTGATTCGTCGTGCTGGCCGCATCGATGCTGAGCGTGCCCAACGCAACATTCGCGTTCACCACACCCGCGGATTGATTGATAAACGTCAGCGCGTTGTTGCCAATGTCACCTTGGCCGGCAATGGTGTTGTTCACATTAGTCAAAATCGAAGTGCCCGATGGGCGGCGGATTAAAGCGTTGGGGTTGCCCATGGTGACTGAGCCGCCGCCGGTCAGCGTAACTGGGCCGACAATGTTCATCCACGTACCGGCGCCCGTCGAAGCAATGTCGATGTTGCCGGTGTTGATGATCGTCCCGACAAAGTTGGTCTGAGCGTTATTTTCAATCGTGAAAATGCCATCGATGGTCAGCGCGCCCTGTGAACTACCATCCAGGGTCGCGGTGCTGTCCGAACCTTCAAATAGCGCGCCGGGTGCCGCAGTGATTGTTCCGCCTTCGATTACTGCTGGATTGATCAAATTAACCGTGGACTGTGCGCCAGCCGTGATGGCCGCTCCGCCATTCTCAACCGTGTCATTGATCTGAAGAACTCCGGCATTTGTGGCTTCCAGCAGTCCGTGATTCGTCGTGCTGGCCGCATCGATGCTCAGCGTGCCCAAGGCAACATTCGCGTTCACCACGCCCGCGGATTGATTGATAAACGTCAGCGCGTTGTTGCCAATGTCACCTTGGCCGGCAATGGTGTTATTGACGTTGGTCAAAATGGAGGTGCCCGATGGGCGGCGGATTAAAGCGTTGGGGTTGCTCAAGGTGACCGACCCACCGCCGGTAAGTGTCACCGGACCGACAATGTTCATCCACGTACCGGCACCCGTCGAAGCAATGGCTATCGTCCCCGTGTTGTTGATCGTGCCCAGAAAATTGACTTGCGCGCTGTTCGCTATGGTGAAAGCGCCGGTGATAGTGGTGGGGCCTTCCGTGCTGCCGTCGATTTGAGCAGTGCTGCCGATACCTTCGAACGTTCCTATTCCATTCAGGGTACCGCCTTGGATATTGGCTGGGTTGTCGAGCTCGACGATCGAGGAACCGCCTGCCGTGAAGGTGCCACCGGCATTGTTGAAGGTGACTGTGGTTACCAGGTGCCCGGCTCCGGTCGCTTCGATGAGCCCGCTATTCACAGAAGACGGCGCGTCGATGCTGAGGATTGCGGACACGCCATTCGCGTTCACTACGCCCGCAGCCTGGTTGACGAGGGTCATGCCGTTGTTCCCGATGTCGCCGAGGCCGGAAATCCTATTGTTCACGTTGGTCAAAACAGAGGTGCCCGATGGGCGCCGGATGAGCGCGTTGGTGTTGGTCAAACTGATCTGCCCACCGCCTGTTAGCGTCAGCGAGCCGGCGATGTTCAACCAGGTCCCCGAGCCGGTGGAATCGATTTCGATTAATCCGAGGTTGGTGATATTCCCGTTGAGGGTCAGCTGGTTGTTATTGCCAACGATGACGGTCGAGTTCGCGCCTATGAAAAGAGTCCCTGAGGTGGGAGTCTGACTGTCGGCCGTGACTGCGTCGCCACCGCCAACACCGCTGTTGATACAAACGCTTGTGGTGGCGGTCGGGACTCCATTGCTCCACATCGCTGAGTTACTCCAATTGCCCGCGCCGCCGGCCCAGTTGTCAGTACCAGTTGCCGGACACGCTGCCGCAGCCCCCGCGGTAAGGTTGAAGGTTGCGGTAACGCTCTGGGCCTGGCTCATCGTGACGACGCATGCCCCGGTACCTGTGCAAGCGCCACTCCAGCCCGCGAAGGTCGAATTTGGCCCGGCAGTGGCGGTCAGGGTAACCACGGCGCCGCTGGCATAGTTCGCCGTGCAGTTTGGCTGGCAATTGAGGAGCGGAGTGGGAGTGACATTATCGATGACCGTACCGGTTCCCGTTCCCGCTTCGCCAACGTTCAAAAGGAAAGCTGCGCTGAACGTGGCCCCGACCGTTTGATCGGAATTCATGGTCACGCTGCAGGCGCCGGTTCCTGAGCAGGCACCGGTCCAGCCGGTGAATGTGAAGCCAGAGTTGGTTGTGGGAGTCAGCGTAACAACAGTGGCGGTGGGGAAATTAAACGCGCAGGTACCGGGGCAGCTAATTCCGGCCGGGCTGCTGGCGATGCTGCCGCTGCCGGTCACCGTGGTGGTCAATGAAAAGTTGGCGGTGTTAATTTCCGCCACGAAAGCATCGGTCTTGCCATTGCAGGTTCCCAGATCGCCGCAGCCGGTCTGAAATGCGCCCGGCGTGGTTGGGAAGAATGGCGAGGTCGAGGTGGAGTTGGTATAGCCGGCAACGTAAATGTTGCCGGTAGTATCGAGCGCTATTCCTTGGCCGAAGTCATCGCCGCTGCCGCCCAGATAAGTTGAGAAAATCTCGGGAAAAGTC
Organism: uncultured Acidobacteriota bacterium; assembly: GCA_963757885.1. Lineage (GTDB taxonomy): Bacteria > Acidobacteriota > Terriglobia > Acidiferrales > UBA7541 > Palsa-147. Next base: position 568,855 of record CAVWSS010000006.1, read on the forward strand.
GGCGCCGTTCCCGAAGTTGTCAGCTCAGCCACAAAAGCATCGTTACCGCCGCCATTCGCGGCTTGGATCGGGTCGGTGGTAATCAGGTTGGCCGCCGCAGTGCCGCCCGTGACGTAAGCGTTCAAAGACGCATCGATTGTTATTGACTGGCCACCGTCTTGAATTGAGGTGCCATTATTCGTTCCAGCGAGATACGTCGAATAATGCAGCGTGGGAGTGCCGGTCGGGCTCAAGACGGTGACGAACCCGTTGAAAGTCGTCCCGCAGGTGGTGGGGCAGGTACCCTGAAAAGCTGTTGAGGTGACCGGCAAATTCGGCGAAGAAGTGCTGCCGGTGATGTAGACGTTATTCGAGGAATCGACGGCGATTCCATAGCCCAAGTCATCACCTGAGCCGCCAAAGTAGGTCGAGTAAACCAGGCCAGTGCCCGTTGGATTGAGCTCAGTAACGAATGCGTCAGAATTCGTAACGCTGCCGCCACCCTGGAAGGTGGTCAGGTAGGCGCCGGCCGTAGTTGGAAAGCTGCCGGTCGTAAAACCGGTGACCCAAGCGTCCCCGGAGCTATCGATGGCGATTCCGCCTTTGCGGGTGCTGTCGCCGTTGCCGTTGTAATCCTCGTCTCCGCTACCGCCCAGGTAGGTTGAGTAAACGAGCGAAGCTGTTCCCGATGTAGCCGTGTTGAACTCGGCCACAAAAGCGTCGCTGTTACCGCCGCCATAAGCAGTTTGATAGGCGCCGGTGGTCGTGGGGAAATTCTCAGTCTGGCCCGCCGCAATGGTTTGTCCGTAGACGTAAGCATTGCTCCCGGAGACCGCGACGCCGAAACCGCGGTCAATTCCGTTGCCGCCAAAATAGGTGGAGTAGAGCAGGGCCGAACCATCCGGACCCAGCACGAATAGAAAAGCATCCGCGAGCGAGCTTGAACAGGTGGAACTGCAGGAACCCTGATAGGCGCTGACTGTGGGGAAATTCGGCGAATACGTTTCGCCGGTGACGTAGGCGTTTCCATTGGTATCGATCGCAATGGCGTTGGCGAGGTCGTCTTCGCTGCCGCCAATGTAGGTCGAATAAGCGATCGACGCCCCGCCGGGATTCAACTTGGTCACGAAAATGTCTGAATTACTGCTGCCACCGCCCGTAAATGTCCCGTTGTAGGCGCCTGCGGAAATCGGAAAGTCGCTGGAAGCGGTCCAGCCGGTGATGTAGGCCGCGCCAGTGGAATCGACCGCGATGCCGCGCGCTTCATCGTGCTGGCTGCCGCCGACCAACGTGGAATAAACCAGAACGGGGTCAATCACCAGAGTCTTGGCGCGGTCGTAAGCGCCCAGCTTGAATCCAACTTCGTTCTCCGCTAGCAGCACATAGCCGCCGTTAACCGGACGTTTGACCGGGCGTTTCGAATTCGAATTTGACGAGCCGCTCGCCGGGAGTTCGTAGATGGTCGGCTTTCGGAAGCGAACCTCACCCGCCTCCGTCTTGATGATCAAGTCGCCCTGCGAATCGATCTTCAGCGCGTGGCCCGGGAGTATCAGATGGATGGCTTGCGGGTTCGCCCCTGGCGCGACAAAAAAGTCGTATTCCAATTCTTTCTGGTTGCCGTGATAGACGAGATCAACACCGGGGTACACGCCTGCGTATTTCACGTCGCTGTAGGTAGGAATATTGGCGCGCCAGTTCTTAGGATCTTTGCCGATGAAGTAGTTCGTTTTGCCGGGCAGCTCGTTGACGCCGATGGGTTGCAGGTTTTCATTGGCGCCTTCGAGGTGCATCGCCAATTGATCGGCCGTTCGCTCTTTTGCGGTCGAATTTGAACTCGCGGGCGCGCTCATCGACAGGACGGCGCCGTCAAACGTCAGGAACAGCGAAAATCCACGGCCGCGGGTAAGGAACTTGGCCTGTGAATTTGCCTGCCCCTGATTAGGTTCGAATGCCGAGGCGAGCTGGCCATAAGCGAGCGCGGCGTGCTTGTTCGTCGGCGCTACGGGGGTTTCTTGAAGAGAGGCGTGTTCGGTTGTATCTACGAACGGCTCGGCGTTGGTGGGCGCGGGAGCTTTCTTTTGGGGCGGCGTGGCGGCACGGTGTCCGCCGCGGGATTGTGACTTGCCGTGCTGAGCCTTCGGCTGATTGGGCTGCGGGGTTTTGGTTGCCGCTGAATCTCCGCTAGCGCCGGGCCGGGCGCCTACGCCGCTGCCCGCGTTGCCTCTCACATCGGGAGCCATCGCAGTCTGCGCGTTCGCGAATCCCAGTGGAAGCGCGAGCATCGTCGCAAGTCCGAGCGCCAGCGTGACGCGCCTCGGTCTCAAGCGCCAGCCGAGCCACGCGCGCCCGGTGGCGTGATTCGGTTCGCAGTTTTCAGGGCAAGAGCTTTCAAGGACTGGCGTCATGCTCGCCTCCATGTGGCCGGGGGGAACAGACATCCAGGAGTCGCGGCCGAGTTCAAAAGGAACCCTTCAAACACAGTGGTCACCCACGCCGGGGGCGAGTACGTGGATTTCCAGTTCGATTGTCCGTGGATTTCGTCAACAGCCGGCCCACACTATACCCTCGCAAAGCACTGCAAACAATCACTGCAATGCGATTATCGCGAGCGAATCCGGATTTCCAGCTAAGGCACACCCGCCACGGACACAGTTCCAAATTGGGTTCAGCAAGCAGGGGGCCAAGGAGGGCACAGGAAGCGGGCGGAACTACCTTAGATTCAGTGGATTTGCAGGAGATTGCCGGCGAGCATCACGTCAATGTCCACAACTTTGGCCGCTTTGAGCAAAAAATTGCTCGGATCTTTCAATCCCCATTCGACATAGGGGATCTGAAACTTGCCGCTTCCCTTCCAGTGATCGCCTGTTAGCTCTAAATGTACCGGTACATTGACTGGGTGATCGGAACCATGCAAAGAGAGAACTCCCTGCAGTCGCAGATCGCTCGGAGCTGCCATGGCTAAGTTGCCATCGACGGCCTGCGCTCGAAAAACGACTTCGGTGTATCGCGAAACGTCCAGAATTTCCTTGTGCATGCGATTGTCGCGCGATTGATTGCCGCTCTCGCCGCTGGCCGCGTCCACGCGAATCTCACCCCTGACGCTGTGGTCTTGCGGATTTAGTTGAAATTTTCCAGCCTTGACCGCGAACGTGCCATGCACGGTATGAAGACTGCTATCCAGGGTCCAGTGCAGTGTACTTTGCGCCGGATCGACGGCCAGTGCGATGGAGCTCGGCTTTGCCTCGGCGGCTTGGATAGCCGGATCACTCTGCCGGCGTGCTGCAGCCGTGGACGCCCCGTAGACGGCCATCGCCAGACACGCGACCGCAACTAGCGTTGCCCTGGCATCCAGCCGTTTTGGCCACAGTTTCATTTTGTGGAAATGCACCCGTACGCAGGCCTGTTGCATTCCTACTGGAGCTAATAGATTCAGCGGTGGGAAAGAAGATTCGAGTGGTTATTCAAACGGTTTTGGCTTCGGCGCTCATACCGCGCTTCTGGTAGCAGAGCAGAATTAAGTCTGCGCGGCGACGCACACCAAATTTATTCAGCAGATTGGAAACGTGGAATTTCACAGTGCGCTCGGAAATATTCAGTTTGCTGGCAATTTCCTTATTGGCAAGATTTTCGAGCAACGCGTCGAGTGTCTCGCGTTCGCGGCGGCTCAATTCCGCAGAGGCAACGTTCTTGAGCTGCCTGCCGTGCGAGCTTTCGAGAATAGAATCGACGAAATTCGACAAGAGCACGCGTGGAACCCAGAAGCCGCCTTCCGCTACAAGGCTCAAAGCCTGCGGCAGTTGGTCGCGAGCTTCGTCGTAAGTGAGCAAACCCTTCACGCCAAGGCGCAGCAGCGAATAGCTATTCGCGTCCGTGGGTTTATCTCCCACCACGATAAGCTTCGCGCCTGGCATGTTGTCCATGATGTTTGAAATCAGCGAGGAGGTAGCCTGCTGCGAAGCGTGCGCGTCAAGGATGTACACTTCGGTTCTGGGCAGCGGCATGCGCCGCAATTCGGGAGCCAGCGCGGAATCGAGTTGTTTGGTGCTGACGCGGAAAGAATGACGGTCCAGCAGTTTTTCGAATTCGACCAGGACGAGGGGATGAGCGGATAGCAAACAAACCGCCAGGCCCTTCCCTTGGTTAGTCTTCCGAACGGTACTAGCCACGCTTCTCAAGGTGCCCCCACCCATGGTCCCAACTGCTGAATCGAAATCCTTCGAAGGGCTCAGCGGAATCGGGTCTCTCGGTTGGCGAGAATTCCTAACTAAATCGTACAGTTTTTAGGCGCGCCGAGAGACTGAATCTTCATCCGTGGATACGGGCTGGTAACCCATAAGGGAACACCCCAGCAGCCCTAAAATGACCGCCGAATCGCGTCAACTCGAGACCGCTGTGGGCTGATGCGCTACGCTCTGATTCAATAAGGCGGCGACGATTCGCTCTGCCGCGTGGCCGTCCCAGAGGTGCGGAATGCGGCCGCGCTTGCTCTTCCCGCTCAACGCAGCACGCGCCGCGGCAATGATCTTGCGCGGATCGGTCCCCACGATTTCGTTGGTGCCTTCAGTTACGGTGATGGGCCGTTCGGTGTTTTCACGCAAAGTGAGGCACGGCACACCGAGGGCGGTGGTTTCCTCTTGGATTCCGCCCGAATCGGTCAGCACCAGCCGCGCGCGGCTCAGCACGCTCAAGAAATCGATATAGCCTAGCGATGGAACCATGCGCAGCCCGGCGTGTTTTTGCGAGCCTAGCGCGCGCAAGCGTTCCTGCGTGCGCGGATGCACGGGGAAAATAACTGGTAGCTCCCGCGCAACTTCGCCAATGGCTTCAAGAAGCGTAGTCAAAGATTCAGCCGAATCGACATTCGACGGGCGGTGGAGAGTCAGCACTGCGTAAGGCTTGGGGATGCCATTTTCGCTCAAACCCAATTCGTCACCGATTTTTGACTTTTGTGCGGTGGGCAAAAATTGCCGCAGCGCATCGATCATTACATTGCCGACAAGATGAATGCTCTCCCGAGACTTGCCTTCGCGGACCAAATTATCGATAGCTTCCGCCTCGGTCACGAACAACCAATCGGAAAGAGCGTCGGTGACGATGCGGTTGATCTCTTCGGGCATGCCGCGGTCGAAGCTTCGCAACCCCGCTTCGACGTGGATTACTGAAATTCCGAGCTTCACCGCGGCCAACGAAGCGGCGACTGTGGAATTCACGTCGCCCACGACCAGCACAAAATCCGGCTTCTGCTCGATGAGAACAGGCTCAATTTTGCGCAGAATTTCGGCTGTCTGCCAGGCGTGCGAACCCGAGCCAACTTCGAGATTCACATCGGGTTTCGGGATCCCCATTTGGCGGAAGAAAACGTCGGAGAGTTTCTCGTCGTAATGCTGCCCGGTGTGCAGCAACACTGGCTGGATTTCCGAATGATGGCGCATCTCGCGCAGCAAGGGCGCAATTTTGACCAAATTCGGGCGCGCGCCGACGACATTGATGATTTTCATTCGAGAGGTCTCTAAGAAAAGAATAGCACCTCGCAGCGCGCGAGGCTTTACGCGCTATTAAAGATTGTCGTTTGTTTTAATGGCTGAAAGGAAGTCTGTGCAAATGAAATTGCCGCCCCGACAAGTGTGAAAGTTGCGCCGGGACGGCGATTTCCGATTCGGTTGCGCTTTAGGCCAGCTGTGCAGCTATTTGTGCAGCCAGAGCACTGCGTCGCCAGAGAATGACGCATTGAAGTTCCCGCTGCTGCCCACGGTCACCGTTCCTGTCGATACCAGTGAGTGCGTCGTGGGGTTAAACCACTCGTATGTGTAGGTCCCCGCGACTGTCTGCACGGTGATCGTCTCGCCAGAGAATGGATTGAAGACCAGGTATTGCACGCCTGGTTCGGCGAGGCAGTAGCCGGTGGTTGACAAACTTCCCTGAGGAGTCATGGTGGCCAGGTCGATTTTGCTGCCGTAGTTGCGTATGTCGGTCAGCGCGTTTCGAATCTCATTCCAGTAAGGATCGAGATTCCCGCCGCTGGGCGCATTGCGTCCAGGCCAAACTACCAGGTATGGATCCATGAACGCGAGGTTGTTGCCGTAGGTGAAATTCTCCCACGCCCACTCGCGCTGGCCGTTTTGCCCCGCAGATTGCAGTTCGGTGTAATAGAACGAGTGATCGGTGTCGTTGATGATCACTTTATTCCCTGTTGCGGGCGGCGGCAATTGCGTGCCGGGCGAGACCCAGTCGGCGTTGCTGCTGTACAAGGTCGAGTCGCTTCCGCCCTCGTACTGATAGGTCATACCGATGGGGTGCTGGTTGGGCTTGGTGGATTCGTATTGCTTCACGAATGAAATGACGCTGGCCTGCCAGCTCGTAGAATACGGCCCAGCCTCATTCGAGACTTCGTACATCACGTTGTTGAGGTCGTTGACCGTATCAATGACTTTCTGGATGTAGGCCTGCTCAGCGGCCCAGGTTGCCGAGGTAATCTGCGAATTGTCGGTTGGGCATGTGCCGCCGCAATTGATGCCATTCACGTTGTTGCCGCTGGTGAATGGGTTGCCGTCGTTTGACTGGGTCGCGAACTGCCACTCCCAGCCATCGAAAAGCATGATGGAAGTGTAAATCCCCTGATTGCCGGCCTGGATGACGCGCGCACGCAATTGATTGAAATATGTCTGATTGAGCTGCGTGAGATCCCATTGCGGTTGTCCATCGTCGGCCGTGCCGGGCCCCGGGCGCGCCCAGATGTACGGCGCTCCGGTGTAATTTTCGTAGGCGTCCTGCGAATTGCGGTTGGTCAACATCCACGACCACATCCGCGTGAAGTTGAAATTGTGGTTCACCATAAAGGTGATGTAGTTGTTGTAGTTGAAGGCTGGAGGGGGCTGGGTCGTTCCGTTGTCGTCCAGATCAGACCAAGTGTGTGAACCGGCCAGCAGGATTGCCTTGCCGTTCCCATTGGTAAAGTAGCGCGGATTCGACGCGAGCACTTTCAATGGGCCCGTGGAGCCTCCGCTGCCTGAGCCGCCGCTGCCGCTCTGGTTCGAGACGGTCACGGACACCGCGGAAGATGTGGTCGACGTGCCCGCTGTATCTGTCGCAGTCGCCGCCAAAGTGTGCGAGCCGTTCGACAGACTGGAGGTATTCAGCGAGTAGGCGTACGGCGTGCTGGTGTCAGGCGAGCCAACATTGCCGCCGTCCACCTTAAATTGCACACTCGCGATTCCAATACTCGAAGAAGCCGACGCGGTCACCGTAACTGTGCCACTTATCGTTGTGCCTGATGCAGGCGCGGTGATGGAGACGGTTGGGGGTGCGACTGTGCCTCCACTGCCGCCCGATCCTCCCGAGCCGCCAGAGCCGGATGAACCATTCGGCACTATCTGAATGCCGTTCACCGGCGCGCGTTCTGTTCCATCGGCTGCCGGGCCAGGAGTTGCAGTGAGGGTAAAACCAGAGACCCCGCTCGGAATGGAGAAGACAGCATAGTTGCCGTTGGAGTTTTTGGCCTGTGTAAATGTGCCGCTGAAATTCACGTTCCCGGCATCAGTCAGGCTAACTGTGGCCGTGGTGATTCCTGTTCCGCTTATTTGGTAGTTCCCAGTGCGATTAGCTGAGCGATTGTCTCCGTCAGCGTAGACATAAACGGTGTAGCCATTCGAACTGGACGGCAATCCGGCAATGTTCACGATAGTCGGGTCGCCAAGGTAGTCGTCGAGATAGCCATTCATCATCCGCTGATTGCCCGGCTGATCGGCTACTGGCAGAACCCAAATATTGTCAGCGGTCCAGCTCGCGGTCGCTCCAGTCGCGACGCCGTTCTGGTTGTTCAGTGCCAGCGGCGAATTGCTCACGTTTCCGCTGCCATTATTCCAATCGACCGCTGCCACGACTCCGGCGGATTCGCTGGCGGCTATGGACGTATCGCTGCCCACAAAATTCAAGCTGATTACTTCGCCGCTGTTGGAGCCAGAACCGCCCGATCCCGATCCGCCTGACCCTCCGGATCCACCTGAACCGCCAGAGGAAGTGCCTACCGGGACAATTTGAATTCCATTTACCGGCGCGCGTTCAGTACCGTCCGCCGCTGCGCCCGGAATTGCGGTGATGGTGAACCCGGTTACATTGGCCCCGACCGAGAAAACGACATAATTCCCCGCCGAATTGCTGGCCTGCGTAAAGGTGCCTGAAAAATTTGCATTGCCCAAATCCGTGAGGCCGATGCTCGTGGTGGTCACGCCTGTGCCGGTGATTTGGTAAGTAGCACTCCGATTTGCTGAGCGGTTATCTCCGTCCGCGTAGACATAAATCATGTAGCCCTGGGTCGTCGTCGGTAGTCCAGACACATTTACCGTGGTCGAGTCGCCCGCCACGTTATCCAAGTATCCTTCCATCATTCGCACGTTGCCGGACTGATCGGTGATGGGCAGTACCCACGTGTTATCGGCAGTCCAGGTGATCGAGGCGCCGGTTAGTGCTCCGGTATTGTCGGAAAGTGAGAGTGGCGAGGCGCTGGTGTTACCGGTGGCCTGAACCCAGTTGTTCTCGGCGACCACGCCCGCGACTTCTGTATTGCCCATCGGGTTGCCGTTGCCTACGAAATTGACGCTCATCACGCCGGTGCTCGTCGTTCCAGATTGCAGCGCGCTTTCGGTAGCAGCGTCGGAGGAAGACGCGGAATGTTTCGACTTGTGGTCCGTGCTAGCTAAGGAGCGCGACGAGAAGATCCCCGCACAGAATGAAATGAACAAAGCGGTGGCAAAAATACCGAGCAGCATCCTTAGCGTCTGCGTAAGGTTGGCTCTAAATTCCATCATGAATTCTCCCGGAGAGGTTTGGCCCATTTAGTTTGGCAGCGCGAATTCGTGCTGTGCTTTGGATGTACTTTAAGTAACCCTGTGACAAACAACGCAAAACTTTTTTCTACTTCTAGAGAGGAACCCAAAACACCGGACTGGGGAGGGTCCGGAAGGGGGGTCGTAGCCAAAAAGCCGCAAAATTTGCGCACTCAACATACCACACTCGATTCCATTAACTCACCACCTAGATATTGAAAAAATGCCAAAAGAAGGGGGATGGGTTTGAGTTATTGACGAACAGAGGACAAGAGTAGAAGCGATTTCCAACTAGAGTCTGAAGTTTTGTATTCGCTCCATTACGTACAGGCCCGTTCCAGTCCAAATTTGGCCCCGATTCCAAATTGAACCGGTTCATCCATCGGCGTCGTTTTTCTTGATTCCCTACTGGTTTACTTGTGAATCCACAGCACCGAGTCGCCCGAGAAAGAGGCATTGAAATTGGCGCTGGTCCCGACCGTGATCGTCCCTGTTAAGACTAGCGCGTGCGTCGAGGGATTGAACCACTCGTAGGTGTAAGTGCCCGCCACGGTTTGGACAGTAATCGTTTGCCCTACAAATGGATTGAAGATGAGATATTGCACTCCGGGTTCAGCAAGACAGTAACCGGTGGTTGAGAGGGCGTGCTGCGGGGTCATGTTCGCGAGGTCGATCTTGCTTCCGTAGTTGCGAACGTCGGTGAGGGTATTTCGAATTTCATTCCAGTAGGGGTCGAGTGTGTTGCCACTGGGAGAGTTTCGGCCGGTCCAAGGCGTAAGGTAAGGATCCATGAAAGCCAAATTATTTCCGCGCGTGAAATTTTCCCAAGCCCACTCGCGCTGCCCATCCTGCCCGGCGGCTTGCATTTCGGTGTAGTAAAAAGAGTGATCCGTGTCGTTGATCACCACTTTGTTGCCGGTAGCTTCGGGTGGCAACTCGGTGCCCGGCGAAACCCAATCGGCTTGGCTGCTGTAGAGGGTGGAATCGCTGCCGCCCTCAAATTGATAGGTCATGCCCACAGGATGCTGATTCGTCTTAGTGGATTCGTACTGCTTCACGTAGGCGATCACACTAGCTTGCCAGCTTGTGGAGTACGGCGCGCCGGCCTCATTTGAAACTTCGTACATCACGTTGTTTAGATCGTCCACCGTGTCCACAACTTTGCGAATGTAGGCCTGCTCCATGCTCCACGCTGCCGCGGAGATTTGCGAATTGTCTGAGGGGCACGTTCCGGGGCAACTAATTCCGTTGATGTTGTTCCCGCTCACAAACGGATTGCCGTCGTCACTTTGCGTGGCAAATTGCCACTCCCAACCGTCGAACAACATGATCGAAGTGTAGATCCCGGCGTCGCCCGCCTGAATAACGCGGGCACGCAAGCGGTCAAAGTAAGGCTGATTCAACTGGGAGAGATTCCATTTCGCTTTGCCGTCATCGGCATTTCCGGGGCCTGGCCGCGCCCAAATGTAAGGGCCGCCAGTGAAATTTTCGAACTCATCTTCGGAATTTCGGTTCGTGAGCATCCAGGACCACAGCCGCGTGAAGTTGAAGTTGTGGCCGGTCATGAAACTGATGTAGCCGTCATAGTTGAATGCCGGAGGCGGCTGGGCGGTGCCGTTGTCGACCAAATCCGACCAAGTGTGCGAGCCTGCCAACAAGATCGCTTTGCCGTTTCCGTTGGTAAAGTAGCGTGGATTTTTTGCGAGGACCTTTAGCGGTCCGGTTGAATTTCCGCTACCGTTGGAAACGTTAATTTCAACCGTGGCCGAATCGCCTGTTACACCTGCGGTGTCCGTAGCTGCGGCTGACAAGGTGTGCGAGCCATTGCTTAGCGTCGTCGTGTTCAGTGAGAGCGTGTAGGGTGAACTCGCGTCAGGCGCGCCCGCATTCGCGCCATCCACTTCGAATTGCACATTCTGAATTCCCGAGCTGGCGGTCGCGGTCGCATCCACCGTGATTGTTCCGCTCACCGTAGCCCCGCCAGTGGGCGAAGTGATTGTGACGTCCGGCGCATTGGTGGGATTGACGGTAAGCTCGGCAGCTTGGCTGTTCACGCTACCCGCAGAATTACTTACCGAAACGAGAAACAGCGCACTGTTGTCTGCTGAAGTGGTTGCGGGAGTCGTATAACTCGCTGAGCTCGCTCCGCCGATTGCTACACTATTTTTCTGCCATTGGTAATGCAGCGGAGAACTTCCAGCCGCAACTACGCTGAACGTCGCCGTCTGGCCAACCACCACGGCCTGGCCTTCCGGTTGGGTTGTAATTGTCGGTGTCGCACTGGAATCCACGGTAAGCGTGGCAGTCTGGCTGGTGACGCTTCCAATCGAATTGCTCACTATCACCGCGAATTTCGCATTGTTGTCAGAGGCCGTTACAGAGCCGATTGAATAGCTCGAAGTCATCGCGCCGGAGACAGCGGAGCCGTTTTGCTGCCACTGAAAGGCCAGGTCGCCTCCGGTGGCCTGCACACTGAAGGTAACCGATTGTCCCGTCCCCACCGACTGGCTTTGAGGCTGCGCAGTAATCGCCGGCATGGTGACCGCAGGGTCGGAATTGGAATTTGAAGACGAACCCGAGCCGCAGCCTTGCCCAAGAATCAAAAGAACTGCGGCGACCAAAGTACTTATCAGGTCGCGTCTTCTTAGGCTGGTTTTATGCACGCTTCGCACGGCTGCACGGCTCCCCCGTGAGACTGGTAAAGGCTATGAGTAGGTTGCTTGTCTGTTGAGTTCTTATTCCTTAAGGGATACTTCGCAATGCCGGGCCGGGCTTTTACCTCGCTGCTATTCGAAGTGGCTATGTCTTATACACGGGATTGTTCAACGTGGCATTACAGCTTGTACTGTAGATGGAGGTTTGGAGTATTGGATTTACTAGTATCCCCTGAAAGCCTTCGCACCACATTTCGCAGCCAAGTGTAAAACGAACGCTCCCCGAAAGGCTATTGCCAATCGAGGAGCGCCGCAAAGCGTCGCACTGGTTTTAGTTGGCCACGATTTCAATTGCGTTTACCGGCGCGCGCTCTGTTGAAGTCGTCGCCGTGCTGGGAATCGCTGTGATCGTGAAGCCGGTAGCTTTAATACCGGTGAAGACCACGTAGTTCCCAGCGGAGCCATTGGCCTGTTTGAATGTTCCGCTGAAGTTTGTACTCGCGGAGTCAGTCAAGGTGATGCTGGTTGTGGTGATTCCAGTGCCACTGATTTGATAAATACCCGCCCGATTATTCACGCTGTTGTCGCCATCAGCGTAAACGTAGACCGTGTATCCGTTCGAATCAGTCGGCAATCCGCTCACCGTGACCACCGTGTTATCGCCAAAGCCGTTGTCCAGATAGCCTTCCATCATTCGCACGTTGCCTGCTGCGTCGGTGATGGGCAGCTTCCAGGTGTTGTCGGCGGTCCAGGCTACCTTCGAACCATTGGCGGTTCCGGTGATGTCCTTCAAAGCGAGCCCGGAACTATTGCTTGCGCCAGTGGCCTGGTTCCAGTTGGTGACCGCGACTACACCTGCGGTCTCCGTAGTTGCCATGGCCGTGCCCGTGCCGACGAAGTTGATGGCTACGCTCTTGGCGCTAGAGCTTGCGCTGGTGACAACCAAAGTGGTGGTTGTCGAATGGGTCAGCGTGCCGCTAGTGCCCGTCACCGTGATCGTCGAGCTGGCGATTGGCGTTGAAGTAGTCGTCGTGATCGTCAGCGTCGAAGAACCCGACCCGGAAACCGTCGTTGGCGAGAATGCAGCCGTCGCGCCAGTTGGCAAACCGCTAGCGCTGAACGTCACCGTTCCCGTAAATCCATTGAGCGGCGAAATCGTCGCGGTGTAAGTCGCCTTGCCTCCCTGCACTACCGAGTTACTGGATGGCGAGACGCTAATGCTGAAGTCAGCCTGCGCCGCGGCGGTTACCACGAGCGTGGCCGTTCCCGATGCGCTGAGTGACCCGCTGGTGCCCTTCACCGTAAGTGTCGAACTGCCCGTCGCTGTGGTCGAGGCCACCGTGACGGTCATGGTTGAGGATCCCGAGCCGCTGATCGTGGCCGGCGAAAATGCAGCCGTTGCGCCAGTGGGCAGGCCGCTGGCCGCCAGGGTCACAGTGCCACTGAACCCATTCACAGCCGTAACAGTTGCCGTGTAGGTGCCCTTCCCGCCTTGCGCTACTGAAACGCTGGAGGGCGTGACACCCAGGTTGAAGCTTGGGGCTCCCGTCACCGTCAGCGAGTAGCTCGCGTTGTGAGAAAGCTCCTCGGTTCCGGTTCCCGTCACCGTGACGCTCGAAGTGCCGGACGGAGTAGTCGACGAGGTGGTGATTGTCATGGTCGTGGTGCCCGAACCGGTCACCGTAGTCGGGTTGAAAGATGCCGAAGCGCCGGATGGCAATCCCGTCGCCGTGAAGCTGACCGTTTGATTGAAGCCGTAGAGCGGGCTAATTGTGATCGTGCTGGTGGTGCTGCCGCCGGCCGCAGTCGAACCGCTGGTCGGACTCGCCGCGATTGTGAAATCTGGTGAAACGACGTTCAGCGTCACCGAGGTTGTATTGGCAATACTTCCGCCGGTGCCCTGAATTGTTACCGTGTAGGCGCCGGTGGCTACCGTTGACGGAGTGGAAACCGTCATCGTCGAGGTGCCTGAAGTGGTGATCGAAGTTGGCGAGAAGGTCGCCGTCGCGTTAGTTGGCAGTCCGCTCGCTGACAAGGTCACCGCACCGGTGAAGCCGCCCGAGGGCGTCAGGGTCACGGTGTACTGAGTGCTGCTGCCCAGGCCGGAAGTGCCCGACGTTGGGCTGGCGCTCAGCGAAAAGTTCGGATTGCTTGCGCCGAGCGGCACAATTTGCATGGCGTTCAGTGGTGCGCGTTCCGTCGAGCTGCTCGCCGTGCTGGGAATTGCGGTGATCGTGAAGCCCGTAGCGCTGGGCCCAATCGTAAACACTACATAGTTGCCGTTGGAATTGTTCGCCTGGGTAAACGCGCCGCTGAAATTCGTGTTCGCCGCGTCGGTTGCCGTGATGCTGGTAGTAGTGACGCCGGTTCCGCTGATTTGATAGATCCCGCTGCGTGTGTTCGAGCTGTTGTCACCGTCAATGTAGACATACACGTTGTAACCGCCCGAATTGGCGGCTAATCCGCTGACGGTTGTGGTCGAGTTATCGCCGAAGCCGTTGTCGAGATAGCCTTCCATCATTCGGACGTTGCCCGCAGCGTCGGTAATTGGAAGCTTCCAAGTATTGTCGGAGTTCCAAGTTGCCTTTGCGCCCGTCGCCGACCCGGTTTCGTCAACTAACGCGAGGCCCGACGAATTGCTAGCGCCTGTAGCCTGATTCCAATTGCTCTTGGCAATGACACCCGCCACTTCCGTCGCTGCCATGGCAGTAGCCGTGCCGACAAAGTTGACGCTGATCACTTTTCCGGATGTGCCGGAGCTGGCCACATTCAACGTGACCTGCGCGGTGTGAGTAAGCGTGCCAACCGTGCCAGTTATGGTAATCGTCGAAGCGCCGAGCCCAGTGCTGGTAGATGTACTCACGGTCAAGGTCGACGTGCCTGAGGTATTAATCGAAGTTGGGTTGAACGTGACCGTCGCACCAGAAGGTGCGCCGGAAGCGCTCAACGATACAGTTCCGCTAAATCCGCTCGCGGGAGTTACCGTCACGGTATAGCTCGCGCTTCCACCTGGAGCAACGGTTTGCGAAACGGGTGCGGCTGAAATCTGGAAGTCCGGTGTAACGGTGACCGTTCGCGTAGGCGGATTCGGATCCGTAACTCCGCTGTTGTCGGTGACGGTCATCGAAACCACGTACGTTCCGGCATTCGCAAACGTCACAGAACCAGGATTGGCAAGTGAGCTGGTTGCCGGACTGCCGCCGGGGAAAACCCATGAATAGCTCGAAATCGTACCCGTCGAGCTGGTGCCGCTTCCGCTGAAGCTCACCGACTGGCCCGGAGCGATGGTCACGTTGCTGGTCGGGCTGGTGATAGTGCCCGTCGGAGGCACGTCATTCGGAGTCGCGGAAAGCTGCACAAACTGGGAAACAGACGGAACGCCAGATGAATTCAGGAGGAAAAGGTGGTACCAGCCCGGAGGCGCAATGTTGCCGTTTGGAGGCGCAGTCAAGGTGAGCGAACTGCTGCCGGCCGTGAAGGACAAGCCAACCTCGCGCTGATCCATATCGAATGCGTGCGTTACCGCGCCGGCGCGGATCAGAACAACCGAAGAAATGCTCGATGCGTTCGGCGTCTGAACGGTGAAGCTGGCGCCATAGCCGATTGGCGAGGTCGGAACGCTGGTGATCGTCGGACGCGTGGCTAACGTGCCGCTCGAATTGTAGAGATAAGGCGGGGTGTAGATTTCCATGTGCGGCTCATAAGTCCCGCGTGAGGGATTGCCGCCCAAAATCAACACTGTGGCGTCTTGCAGCAATAGCGCACCGGAGTGATACAAGCGCGCATAGCTCGCTACCCCAGCTGAAGAAAATGTATTTGCAACGGGGTCGTACATATCGGCGTTCAAGCTTGCCGAGGTTGCATCTTCGTCGTTCGTCGAGCCGTTGATCGCCAGAATTTTGCCGTTGGGCAGGATCACCGCGTCCATTTCAATGCGCGGCTGGGACATGTTTGGCCCATAGACCCACTTCGGACTTGCCACGGACAAGTCGATCAGCTCGGAGGTTGCAGTGGCCGGGCTGCCGCCGCCCATGATGATGATTTTCGGTTTGTAGCTATTCGCCGGGGTCAAGGGAAGCAGCACGGAAGTGCCGTACGTCCGGGTGCCGCTGTAATTCGTAGTGGCAACGTTGGTCGTCCAACTTTGATTGGTGGGATTGAAAATCGCTGAGCTGGTCGTTGAGCCCGAATAGAAAACCGTGCCATTGGGCAGCACGGTCATGCGGGGGTAAAGCGGCGGAGTCCAGGGCGCTTGATACGGCGTGCTCCAGCCCTTCCCTACGGTGTAAATCTCGACGGTGGTATTGGTGTTGCCGTTTTCATCGAGGCCCGAGAAAACCATCACTTGCCCATTGCCCAGGGTGGTTGCGGTTGGATACCAGCGCCCGTGAGCCATCATCTGCTGGTCGTTGAACTGGCCGGTTGCCGGGTTGTAAGTCGAAGTGCGCAATTCGCCGTGAAAGGGGTCGTATTGGGCAGTGCCGCTCATGATGAAGGGGCGCCCGTCAGGCAGGATGACCGCGCCGTTGCAAAACATGTCCCAAGTGATGGGCTGCGTGGTTACCGAATCAGTTTGGGGATTCCACACCGCCGCTTCGTAGTCGTCGTCCGACGGCAAGTTGCCCGATCCGGAAACGATCAGCACTTGCCCGTTATGCATCATGAAAACGTGCACCGGGTTGATGGGCATTTGGGTGGGCAGCGTGGCCCACGTTCCAGTTACGTTCGCCTGCGCATACACACTGGTCGCGCCGAGCCCTAGCAGGCCCAGCAGCAGGACGATAATCCCGGTCAATCTTGAAATTGGCGATGAGAGGACCCGTGAAAACCGCGCGTTCCCGAAACTGAGGGACGCTGTTTGGGTTGCCGCCAAAACTGCGTTTTGCATTCCGCTCTCCTGACGTGGTGGCAGTGAATGGACTCCACCCGATAAAGCCTGCTAAAGCACTCTCCCTGCCGAAAGGCGTGTCAGAGCGTCAGAAATCGTTCAAGGAACCACCCCCAGGGTAGAGTTCTATAACTCTATGATTGCAAGATAATTAACAGAGGCGGCGATTTTACGGGGCACAAGAGGGCTGGGAATCCCTCGAAAAACGGGGGAATTCTGCCACAAAACGGGGGAGAGGGGGGAGGGGAACGGAGAGGCGAAGAAAAACGGTTCCGATTATGGGAGGAGGGTTTCTCGAGGGAGGCGGGAGTATGCAAGGGAGTGGTGCGAGGGGCGCAGCCTGGGAGGGGAGGCAAAGCGTAAGGGAGGGGGGTAGGGGGATTATTGGGGAGGGGGGAGGGAGAGGGCGTGGGGGGAGGGGGAGGAGGAGGGGTGAGGGGAAGGCGGAGGAGAGGAAGGAGAGGAAAACGCCGGAATTACGGGGGTTTTGTGAGTTTCGGAGGCGGAAGACTTCTCGTGGGCGCGACCGTACAGGAAGGGTCCGTAGCTCGCTAAAGGCGAAAAACTATAACGCTGTTCAAGTTTGGAAAGATCGTCCGCGGAGAGGAAAACGTCGTGATCTTCGCCGTCGGAAAGGTAGGGCGAAGGGTCATCGGCGGTGGGGACCCATTCGATGGGACGGTCGGAATAATAGGCGATAGACGGTCCGGGAGTGCCACCAGAATAGGGACGATCGAAAATCACCAGGGGCGAGCGGTCGCCAGTGAATTCACTGTGGATAATTTTTGCGAAACGGACCTGGGTCGCTTCCCTGCCGCGGTATAGGGGCGGCAAGAGTTGAAAGGCGGCTACCAAGAGGCCTGCGGCGGCGATGGCGGCTACGGCGGAGGCGGCCAGCCTTCGCTCATGCTTCAGGATCAGGTAAGCCATAACGGCTACAACGGCGACGATCATGACCAGAGGAGCCGGGACGATTAGGCAGTCCAGGATGCAGCCTAAAATCAGCGCGCCAAGGGAGGCGAGGTCGGAGCCGACGATGGCGCGGTACATGACGTCGGCGGTGAGCAAGGCGAGCGCGGGATACACAGGAATCACGTACCAGGGATTTTTGGTGTGGACGACGGTGTAGAGGGCGAAAACCACTCCCACCACCAAGAGCAGAAGACGGGCTACCGGGGAGCGCTCCCGGAAAGCGTCACGAAGGGCGACCGGCATGGAGAGCAGCGCCGGGAAAAACCAGGGGTAAAAGTTGGATTGCAGGTCGTCGTAATAAAAGAATCGACCACCTGAGTAATAAGTTCGAACGTACGCAGTCATGCGGGTGAAAACCTGAAAGCCCAAAAAGCTGGCCCAGAAAGACGAGCCATGGCGCACTTGCATCACGATGTGCCAGGGGAGGGGTATGGCTATGGCGATAGCCACGCCGTACCAGAAATACCGCGAGTGCAAGGTTTTCTTGATTCGGGCGCGCCCGTCGAGGCCAATCGAAATGGCCATGACGATGGGGCCAACGCCTGCGGCGGCACCCTTCATGAGGTAGGCGAGGCCCAGCGCGGCTCCGACGATGCACCAGTAGCCTTGGTGATCCGGCTCAGTGCGCAGGAAGGCGTAGAAGGCCAGAAAGAGAAAGAAGGTGAGGGGAATATCCATGGTTCCAAAGCGCGCGCGGAAAAGGAATTCATTGGTGAGCAGGAGCATGAGAGCTCCGAGCATGCCAATCCAATAATTGCGCAGTAGCTTGCCGAACCAAGGCATCAAGAGGATTAGCGCGAGGCCACAAAGGGCGGGAAAGACGCGGGCGGCAAATTCATTGGTGCCGAAAATCTTGAAAAGCACGGCCATACACCACATCAGGCCGGGCGGCTTTTCAAACCACAAATGGCCCATCCACACCATGCTCATCCAGTGACCGCTACGGACCATTTCGCGGGCAATATTGGCGTAGATCGCTTCGTCCCAATCGTTGAGGCTGGCGCGCCCGAGGCGGAAGAAGAGGAGAAATGCAGCCAAGACAGCGAGGGATCCACTGGAGACCCAATAAGCGGCGGGACTTAGGCGCCGCTCCAAGAAAAGCGTGTAGGAGGCAGGACTAAGGCGCCGGTCAAATGAAAGAGGCGGCGACTGGCCAGGTGATTGGATTGGTGAATGAGCAGCCATTTCAGAGCTCTAGTTTCAGATTAGAACAGCCCTACCCCGGTTACCATAGCCCGAGGGTACGGTTTCGCTCAAACGGGTTAACATAACGAACCCGACACCAATGACTTGCTATCCAGGATTTGCGCCTAAACACCGGCGGGGGAGGAGGCCGGGGATTCAACTGGCGCTTCGCGTGTCCTGCTTCACTCTACTTCTGTTTTTCTACGCCCTTCCGAGCGTTTTCGCAAATACTTTGAAAGTCGGACCCAATCAACAATTCGATGCACCATGCGCGGCGATAGGCGCAGCGGCGGATGGGGACACCATTGAGATTGATTCTTCAGTGGTTTATCGCGGGGATGTTTGCCGGTGGGCGAAGAACCGGCTGACGCTAATTGGAGTGGGAAGCCGACGAGCGATCCTCAATGCGGCCGGCCGGGCCGCTGAAGCCAAGGCCATTTGGGTGATCGCCGGCAACGACACCACCGTGGAGAACATTGAGTTTATTCATGCCAAGGTTCCGGACCTGAATGGCGCGGGGATCCGACTGGAAGGCACGAATCTGACCGTGCGGAACTGCTATTTTCACGACAACCAGGAAGGGATTTTATCGGGCGTCAATAAAGACAGTACGGTCGACATTGAATACAGCGAATTCGCGAATAATGGCGCGGGGGACGGGCAGTCGCACAATCTTTATATCGGCAACGTGAAAAAGCTGATCTTCGAGTTTAACTACTCGCACGATGCGATCGTAGGACACCTGCTGAAATCGCGCGCGGCGGAAAATTACATTGCCTACAACCTGCTGGCCGACGGGCTGAGCGGAAATTCGAGTTACGAGCTCGATCTGCCCAATGGTGGTAAGTCGATCGTGCTGGGGAACCTGATTGAGCAGGGGCCGCTCACGGGAAATGACAACGTGCTCGCGTACATGGAAGAGGGCGATTCGCCGCTCAATCCGAGCCACGAACTGTACGTGGTGAACAATACGTTCGTGAATGACTACAAGAAGGGCATTTTCATTGCGGTGGGGCCCCTGGCCCAGACGCCGGTGGTCATACAGAACAATATTTTTGCCGGGCAGGGGATGATCACCGATCAGATCCGTCCGTTGCGGCTTAGTAATGCGACGGGCTACGTTGATTTCGTGGATCGCGGGAATTTCGACTATCACCTGAAGCCCGGATCGCCGCAGGCGCATGGCGGGTCGAAGCCTCGGCCGCGAGGAGATGTGGATTCGGCGACGCTGACGCCGGAATTTCAGTATGTCCGCGACGCGTGTGGGGAGGCTCGGCCGGCCGCAATGGGGGCGATCGATTTAGGGGCGTACGCGGTGGCTAAATCGAGCGGCGAGATGCCTCCTAATTCGCCGCCGCGGTGCAATAATTCCATGGTGAGATGATCGCCCGCGGTAGCGTCCGGCCCAATTTGAAAATCAGACCGGGAGGAACCTGGGACAGCACCGGTTAGCTGAGAATCTCGCTTATACTCAGCTGATGTTAATGGTCGTTTTTGGTGCAGGAGCGTCATTCGATTCCTGCCCGCCATATGCTGCCCTGGGCGCCTCCAACGGTCCCTTGCCCCAGCCCGCCCCATGGACCGGCCTCCGTAGGCGAGAATTTATGCCCAGAACAAATTTCGGGTACTCGCGATTGCTTATGTCTCGTCATACTTGCTGACCTGCCGCTCGCAATGGAAAGAGCGTCGAGAGATGCTCAGAACTCTAAGTTAGAGCGAGGATTTTGAGAACGGAAGGCGTCAACTGGCAGCCGTTCGCTATTGCTTCACATGACGTTTTGGCACAGTGTACAAGGGGATGGACGCAGTGACGAAGGGCGAAAGCAATTATCGTAGCCTTCAACAAATTGCAGAGCTAACAAAGGGAGTGAACCGGTGGCGCTTGTGACCTTTAACTACGATCTTCTTCTAGACGATGTGTTAGTCGCTCGGGGCTTTGAAATCGGGGAAATGAATGACTACTTCGAAGGCGATGCTCTTCATAAACTTTTCAAACTTCATGGGTCGGTGAATTGGGCGCACGATCTCGTGAGGCGGTGATCGGGCAACGAAATTCATCGTAAGGGTTGATTATCGAGGACCCACCCAGCTTCGACTATGAATATCCGTTTGTGCTTTATCGTGCTATGATTTTGTTGATTTACGACATGGGCATGTTCTGTTTCCGGCCCTCGCCATCATCTGTTGACGAGAAAACGACAATCTCTGACATGACCTCTCTTTTGGACATGCAGGAGGACTCGCGCAGCCATTCCGGAGGTAAACAGGATTATTTTTATCGGCTGGAGCGCAGGCGAAACTCATTTTCTAAAAATGTTGGCGATGGTTTGCGGTACGTGGTTGGATTCCGCTCATTCGGACATCTAGGACGCAGAGCCTTGCGAGTTCAACCGGCAACCATATTCGCAGATCACTTGGCGATGCCGGCTATCATTCACGAGGCCTAGTAGGCAAAGGCGGCTTTTCGAGTTTTATTACTTCCGGTGAGTGTGACGACTTCCTGGCAGAGTCGGTACAAAGCTCGTTCGCTCTGCTGAGCCTGTAAGCGGACTGATCCTGTCGCAAGAGGTGATCTGATTTCCGGCCGCATCTCACTCTATCAGATTCCAGCTTTGAAGCAGGATGGGCGGTCGAACCACAGCCATGCTAGCCAACGCGCACGGGTGGTAAACTTCCGCTTAATGGAAACGTGGAAAAAGATTTTGCTGCGGAGCGCGGGATTCGGTGCGGGTGTTGCGATTGTTTTGTTCGCGATCGCTGCAGGATTCTTTTATAAGGCTCGTCGATTGACGAAAAAGACCGTGGGACAAGCTGCAATCACCCGGTTACACAACAGACGAGTTCAGGGCAAGACAATTCAAATCGCGTTCTATTACGTACTTCAAAATAATACAAACAGCGATTTCACTATCCACTCGGACATCGGCATCGAGATCACTGCACGACTCAAAGAGGAAAACAGATTGAGTTCGTTACGGGTATAGGTCGCGACCGAATATCCTTTTTGTGCGGTTTGTCCATAATTTGGGCTCGATCGCGTGAATATGGCTATCATGCCAGCCAGGGAATGATTAACACCGATGAATAAGGGACTACCAGCCAGAAATCAAAAAGTACGTAAGTCAAGAGATGCGCGATCTCGACGGTTTTGTTTTGTCAATACACTCCCCCACTACGAGATAGATTTTCCGAACGGGTGGGCGGAATAATGGTGCGGGGGCGGGCGCGGTGTCTGCCGATTCTCGGTGCGGACAAAGAGAGATCAGCGCTCTTGCGCGCCCTAGGCGGCCTGCAAGAAGCGGATTCGGGATAACACCACCTTCTTTTGATTGGTTTGTAGCCATGAACAACAGCGCGGAAAATTGAAATGCTCGGTGGAGTTCTCAGAAAGCAGATTCCTCACCGCCGGCACAACCCGCCGTTGCGGTTCGGAATGGCAGCGCGGTTTTTTTTGGTTGGGGTTGCGCGACGCGCTTCATGACCCTGGAGTTTGGTCGGTGTCACCCACTTCCTGTCCATTTACCAGCGCGCCTTACGGCGCGCAAACAGAAGTGGGGCACGCGGAACAGCACAGAAAATTCAAAGGCAACACCAAATTCAAAAGCGAGGGAGATTCCTCACACTCCGCAAAAGGCGCGGATCGGTTCGGAATGACACGGATTTCGGGATTGAGGAGATTTGATGAGTTGAGGTACGCGGAACTGCCAAGGCAAAAGCAAAAAGCGAGCCTCGGTAAAGTAAAAGCTCCCCTCACCCACACGCTGAAACCGGCGTGCAAATGGGGCACCCGCGGACACTTCTAAGGCAACAGCAAAAGCAAAGAAGGAGATTCATCACACTCCGCAAAAGGCGCGGATCGGTTCGGAATGACACGATTAGGGATTGAGGAGATTTGATGGAGTTGAGGTAAAAAGCGAGCCTCGGTAAAGAAAAGCCCCACACGCTGAACCCTGCGTGTGGGGCACCCGCAGACGCTTCAAAGGCAACACCAAATTCAAAAGCGAGGGAGATTCCTCACCCACGGGACGACGCACCTTTTTTATTCGGTGGTAGGATACGACCGATTCGAAAATCAGATCGGGAGGAGACTTATGTCCGATCAGAATGCATCAGCGGCACAACCTGCAGCAGAAGCTGTTCACCTGAAGGAAATTGGGCAAATTGCGCTGACGGTTCGCGATCTGGCGAAGGCCAAGGATTTTTATGGCCGAGTGCTGGGCCTCGAATTCTTATTCGATGCCAACACCATGGCTTTTTTCCGCTGCGGAAGTATCCGGGTGATGATCAGCACGGCGGCGAATGCGGAGCCGTCGGAGGGAACAATCATTTATTTTCGAACGGCGGATATCAATGCCACGCATGCGTCGCTCAAGGAGCAAGGCGTGAGGATCATTCAGGCGCCCCATTTGGTGGCCAAGATGGCCGAACACGATTTATGGATGGCGTTCTTGAAGGATCCTGAGGGAAACACGTTGGCGTTGATGAGCGAAGTGGCGCACGCAGCGAGTTGAGGAATCGTGACAGGTAGCAAACGGAAAATTATTGTGGAGTTGGCGAGCAGCGCGGACGGCTACATCGCGCGGCCAGACGGCGACGTGGAATGGCTGAACCGGCGGCCACACGACATCGATTACGGGATGAAGGATTTTCAGGATTCCATCGATACGATTCTGCTGGGGCGCAAGACGTACGACTGGGCCGTGGCCTATTTCGCGAAGACGGGCACGAAATCGATGTTCGACAATAAACATTTCGTCTTCACCAGCAAGCCGCCTGAGCAATCGTTATCCGGCGAGCAATTCGTGACCGAACCGGTGAAAGAATTTGCGCAGCGACTGCGGGCGGCGGCCGGGAAAAACATTTGGATGATGGGCGGCGGAGAGCTGATCGCGTCATTTCTGGACGTGGGTGAGATCGATGAATTCGACATCAAAGTGATTCCCACGTTGATTGGCGAGGGCATTCCATTGATTGCGCCGCGGCACCGCGACATCGAGCTGAAATTGCTGGAGACGAAGGGATATTCGGACGGCGTGGTGCGTTTGCACTATGAAGTAATCAAGTAAATTGGCATTATCGGGCCGCGGCGCACATCCCTACCCCCCTTCACGTCAGCGGCTCCTAGAAACCGCCGCAACCCTAGTTGCTTGTCGTTCATCTCAACGCTTGCTAGCATTTTGATACGGTGCAATCGGCTCTGTTGGTGCTTTGCTCGATTTCCGGGTATTTTTTACACTTCAGGCTCTGAAATTTGATGGCTACCATCGCGCATAAACCTGTGGAATTGGTGCTGCGGCCCCATAAGGGGTGGCAGGCGATTGACGTTGGTGAGATGTGGGCCACGCGGGAGCTTTTCAATTTCCTGGTCTGGCGCGACGTCAAGGTCCGCTACAAGCAGACGTTGCTGGGCGGCTTGTGGGCCGTGTTGCAACCGCTGCTGGCCATGCTGATTTTCACGGTGTTCTTCAATCGTTTGGCTGGAATCGGCACCGATGGGCCGCCTTATCCGCTTTTCGCGTACACCGGACTGGTGCTGTGGACGTTCTTTTCGAATTCGATTTCGATGGCCAGCAACAGTTTGGTGGGCAATCAGGTGCTGGTTTCGAAAGTTTATTTCCCGCGCGTGTTTATTCCGCTGGCGAGCATTGGCGCGCTGCTACTCGATTTGGTGGTGAGCATGCTGCTGCTAGTGGTGCTGATGTTCTGGTATCACTGGCGGGTGACGTCAGCGCTGGTATGGTCGCCGCTGTACGTGATCGGGACGATCTTGGCGGCGGGCGGGCTGGGGCTGATCTTGTCGGGGCTGAACGTGCGGTTTCGCGACGTGAAGTACGCGGTGCCCTTCCTGATCCAGATGGGACTTTTTGTGAGCCCGGTGATTTATCCGTTGCGATATGTGCCGGAGCGGTTCCGTTGGCTGATGGGATTGAATCCTATGGCAGGCATGATTGACGGGTTTCGCGCGTCGGTGATTGGCGGAGACATGGATTGGCCGCTGGTGGGCATTTCGTTTTTGACGTGCGTGGTGCTATTTGTTGGCGGGCTTTATCTTTTTCGGCGGATGGAGCGCCGATTCGCGGACATTATTTGATGCCGTTTGTTATTTTGGAATGACTATCTAAATGCCGCCCATTATTGAAGTACAGCATCTCGGGAAACGGTATTCGCTTGGCGCGGCTCGCGCCAAGGAAGACAGCCTGCGCGCTATTGTGACCGAGGGCGTGAAGAGCGCGTGGCGCGCGGTGAGCGGAAGCCGGTCGGTCACGGAAGTGGATGAGGCGGGGTCGATCTGGTCGCTGCGGGACATCAATTTTGAAGTGAATACGGGCGATGTTTTGGGCATTGTCGGAGTGAATGGGGCGGGCAAGAGCACGCTGCTGAAGATTTTGTCGCGGATCACGGAGCCTACGGAAGGGCTGGTAAAGCTGCGCGGCAGGATGGCCAGTTTGCTCGAAGTGGGCACGGGGTTTCATCCTGATTTGACCGGGCGCGAAAATATTTTTCTTAATGGCGTGATGCTGGGCATGACTCGGCAGGAAGTGCAGGCGAAGTTCGATGAAATTGTGGCCTTCGCTGAGCTGGAAAAGTTTCTCGATACGCAGGTGAAGCACTATTCGAGCGGAATGTACGTGCGCTTGGGATTTGCGGTGGCGGCGCATCTGGAGCCGGAAATTCTGGTGGTGGATGAGGTGCTGGCGGTAGGCGATATGGCGTTTCAAAAGAAATGCCTCGGGAAAATGAGCGAATTTGGGCAGGGCGGCCGCACGGTGTTGTTTGTGTCGCACAACATGGCCGCGGTAGAGAATCTCTGCCATCGCGGATTGGTGCTGCACAAGGGGCAAATGGTGCTGAATGGCACGGCCAAGGACGCGGTGCAGTATTACGTTCACAACATTGCGAGCCGCAGCGACGGCGTGAATACGCACAAAGTGGATTTGCGCAATGCGCCGGGGCGTCGGGCGCGGATGCGGCAGTCGATTCAGGAGTTGGCGCTGTATACGGATGGCGACCGGCCGGTGAATGGCTTGCTGCCTATTGGCGCGCCGTTGAAGATACAGGTGAAGTTCAATTTACCGGCTAATACGCCGGACTTCGATATTCGGGTGAATTTTTTGAATTTATTTGGTCAGCTTATTTTTACAGCGCGGAGCAGTTTTGAGCCGCATCGGAATTGGGATACGCGGTCGGGGCCGCAGACGTTCACGTGCGAAATTCCGACGCTGTGCCTGACGCCCGGCGAATACCGGCTGGATGTGGCGCTGGTGTTGAGCAATTCGCTGGTGGATTACGTGGAGGCGGCGATTGGGCTGACGGTGATTGAGTCGGATTTTTACGGCACCGGGCAGCCGCCGAATATTGGCCTGTGCGTGATGGAGCATCACTGGATGGACTCGGGAGACCGCGAAGTGGGGCGCAGCGAAGTGGGACGAAGCGCGCTAGCGGATGCGGCGCCGCGGGAATTTACCACAGGGGGCGCGGAGAGCGTTCAAGAAAGAAAAATGCGGTCGTATTGATTTTGTAGCAAGTCGCTATATTCTGCCCGAACTTTTGCCACCAGATTTCTTACCTCTGCTTGATTCTTTTCCAGCGCTTCGAATGCGCGAATCATTTCGTCCAGTTTGAGATCTTCGATGCGGAAGCAGTATTCGTTTAGGCCTACGGCGTCCATCAGGCGATTCACTTTGGGATCGTAGGAAAGGGCCATGACCGGAGTGCCCATGCGGTGTGAGAGCACGACGCCGTGGAAGCGCGAAGCCACGGCGAAATCGCAGGCGGCAATTTTTTGCACCAGCTCCGGCACGATGGCTACGCGTTCTTCGCGGACCTGCGCGCACGAATAATTTTTTTTGCCTGCCTTTAGCTGGGCCATCACGTCGAGGATGGCCAGGCGATCCATGTAAATGTCGGACGGGAAAAAGCGAACGGCGTAGCCGCGAGCGACCAGCCATTCGGTGAAGGCCGCCAAGGTGGCGATGTAGCGTTGGTATTGAGTGCCGTCTTTGCGGGGCCAGGAGCGCGGATCGAGATAATCCATGGGCGAAATGCCGACTGTGCCGATGAACCCGTTGGGCCTCGGCGGATTTTGGCGCTGCTCGGGCTCGAGCGCAGGATCGATGACCAAGCTGAAGGCCAGGTCGGGGACCATGGGGCCGTCGCAGCCGCAGATTTTTTGCACGAAGTCCTGAGAGTAGGAGTCGCGAAATGAGCGGTAGCTGGCGAGGCGCATGGCGCGCCGGGCGAAGAAGCGGCCGCGTTTGCTTTCGAGCCGTTCGACCCCAACGCTCATGACCAGGAATTTCAACCCGGCGAGCCGAGCCAAAGTGGCCCAGCGAAGGGTGATGTAGGGCGTCTTCCATGGGCCGCCCCAGGCTTCGTCGAGGGCGCCGCCGCCGGAGAGGATGAAAACGTCGAGACCTTTTAGGATTCGGTAACCCTTGCGGCAGAAAATAAATTCGTCCCAGAGCATTCGTAGAAAATCGAGAGGCTCTTTGGCAGTTTTTAGCGCGTTGAATAGTGCCGGCTTACTTTTGAGCCAGGCCTTGAATCCTTTTTGCGGGCTTGGTGACGGCTTTTCCGGCGGGTCAGGCGCGGGATGAACGTGCGCGGTGGCGGGGCGATCAGGGGAGAGCTGAGTGCCTTCGGCGACTTGCGCGGCCAGATTGGGCCTGCGCACGATCGAATAAGAAGTTATTCCGTGGCGCTGCTGGGTGTCTTCAGGATTGAGCGAAAAACCAAAAAGTTGCGCGTCAGGCAGGCGCTTCTGAATGTTGCTGATCATGGCGCGCTGGATGGCGGCGTTGCCCATATTGCCGTAGCCGAAGAAGCCGCACAGGCCGATTTTCAGCGCGGACTTGCGCGCAATGATGGGCGGCTGATTAGTTGAGGAGTCCATGGCTGGAATCGGCTGGTCGTGAAACGCGCCCTTAAGTTCATCGCTGCGGTGATTGGCACCGTGCGTTCAATCCGGGCCCGGTGCATATAGATCACTGCGCCGTAATTTCCAGCCGTACTTTGCTGAGTTACTGAGCCGCTGGGTGCCTACACCTCATTATTCTCGAAAGCGTTGATGATTCCTTCGGCGGCGCGGGTGGCTAGCGCAGAGATGGTTAATGCCGGATTGACAGCGGCACCGGTGACGAAAACGCTGCCGTCGCCGATGAAGAGATTGGGGACGTCGTGAGCGCGGCCCCATTCGTTGACTACGGAGGTTTCGGGGTTTAGGCCCATGCGGCAGGTGCCCAGATAGTGCGAGGAGCGACCGGGGCGGTGCTTTTCGTCCCAAACCTCGGTGGCACCGGAGGCTTTGAGCAGGTCGGCCATGGCGGGCGAGATGGCCTTGAGCATGGCGGAGTCGTTGTCGCGCGGCTCGTTGACGATGTGGGGGACGGGCAGGCCGTATATGTCCTTCACGACGGGGTCGAGGGTGATTTGGTTGCGCGCGTCGGGGAGCTGTTCGCCCACGGTGGCTAAGGCGACCATGTGCGCGAACATTTTTTTCATGCGTTCTTTATGCTGCTTGCCCCAACCGCCGACGCGGCGCGCGGTGGCAAAGGGCCAGAGCTGGCCGGTTTCGCCGAGGATGGTCCAACCGCGGACGTAGGAGTTGGATTTCTTGGTGGCGTAGTAATCCTGGAGCATGCCGGCGGAGGGAACGCCGCGCCAGGGGTCGAGGCGCTCTTCGAAAACGCCGTAAGCGAAGACAGTGAGGTGCTCCATGAAATATTTGCCGACACAGCCGCTGGAATTGGCCAGGCCGTTGGGAAATTTGGAGGATTTGCTCATCAGCAGAAGGCGCGGCGTTTCGAGCGCGCTGCCAGCGACGACGATAGCGCGTGCGCGGAGCTGCTGCTCTTTACCAGCGGCATCGAAGAAAATTACGCCTTCGGCGCGGCCGTCGGCGGTGACGGTGATTTCGCGAGCCATGCTTTGCGGGCGAACGGTGACGCGGCCGGTAGCTTCGGCTTTGGGGACGTAGGTGACATCAATGCTGGATTTGGCGGCGATTTGGCAGCCCAGTGCGCAGGTGCCCGCGTTGATGCAAGCGGGGCGGCTGTTCCAGTCGAGTGTGGGGATGGCCAGAGGCTCGCGGACGAAATGCAGGCCGAGCTTATCGGCGCCGCGTTTCAGGATGCGGCCAGCGAGATTAAGGTCGTGCGGCGGAGTGGGAAAGCGATTCCTGCGAGGCGCTTCGAAGGGATTGGCGTTGAGGCCGGTGGGACCGGAGACGCCCAATTCGTTTTCGACGAGTTCGTAATAGGGCTCGAGGTCGGAATAGTTGATAGGCCAGTCGTCGGCGACGCCGTCCTCGGTGCGAACGCGAAAATCGGATTCGTGGAAGCGCGGCGAAATGGCTACGTAGTGAAGCGTTGCGCCACCGACGCCTTTCACGCGATTGCAGTAAAAACCATGCGAGCCGGAAGTGACCAGATCACGACGGTCGTCGTCGGGATCGAAAGCGCGCGGGGCGTGAATCTCGAAATCCTGTTTGTCGGTCGGGTAGTCCGTGGCCGGGTTGTAGCGCTTCCCTGCTTCGAGAACAATGACCGAAAAGCCGGCTTCGCCAAGTTCTTTGGCGACGACGCCGCCGCCGGCGCCGCAGCCGATTACGATGACATCCGCGTCATGTCTCTTTGTGTTTAGGTTCGCCACGAGGCCGGTGCCTGACTCAAGCTAATTTGCCGCGCCCTGCCGGGCGCTCCACAGGTCCGAGTAGCCCTGGGGCATGGGAGGTCCGTCGTAGCCGAGCCAATTCCAGGCTACGCGGCTGGTATAGAAAACTTGCATGACATCACGGATCAAGCGCGGGAAAAATTCGACCGCGGAATACTCGCCGGCGCGCATGAGTTTGAGCGCGGTGAGCTTGCGCTGCACTTTTCCGCTGGCTGCGACTTCTTTGGACCATTCCTGAAAAATAGCATCCAGCGTCTCCAGAATATCGCCCTGTTGCTCGGTGGAAAGCTCGGCGAAGGTCTTCTTTCGCTTTCGCCGGGCCCAGCGATCCAGTGAGGCCAAGCCGGCGGCGTAGAGCTTTTGCTTCGGCCGCGAAGCCACGAGCATTTTTTCAAGCTCCTGGGTCACGTTGGCATCGGCCGCGCCGGGACCGGTCTGGTCGGAAGGCAGAATTAGCGAGGCCAGGGCGCTGAGCTGGCGTTCTTCTTCGGGAAGCAGCCATCTGTCGGCGGTGTGAGGACGCAGGCGCTCGCGGCGCGCGACTTCCCTCTGCTCGCTGCTCCGCAGGGTAGCCTCAAATTTCTCGATAAAGCTTTTCAGCATCGCGTGCCGGTCCCTCGAAAATTCTAAGACGATATTTTTGACGTATTTTGCTGATGATGAATCCGCGACCAGATGGGCCGCACTATCTCGCGGGCGGCAATCTTCATATCTGTGCTGATTCGCGAACGATTCCGCCACAGCCATTTCAGCATCAGGCCATAACATTTGAGCTTTTGTCCGAACGGCAGCGGAACACGCCCAATCACCGCGACATATTCACGAAACTGGCGAAGGTGCGGAAAGGTAACTTTACCGACCCGCTTCGGGTCGATCCAAGCCATGCGCTCGTAGCGGCCCGGAAAAACGTTGATCGATCGTTGGTCGTGCTCACGATGAAGGAAGAGAAATTCTGGCAACTCGTAGAACCGGCCATACAAGCCCAGCTCAGAAATCAGGACGCGATCGTAATCAGCAAAGACTCCATAAAGCGGGGTTCTGCGCAGCACTTTCATGCGGGTGACCGCGCACCATGGCTCGCACAGGTGTTCCATGCGAATCGCCCGACGAAACCGCTCAACCGGGTCGGGTGAATCCATGACCAAGGAACTTTTCCGCGTATCGAGGAGCTTTCCATCGGCATCAATATCGCCAAAGCCCGAAAAGCTCAAAATCACGGACGGATCGCGATCCAGTATCGCGACACATTTCTCCAAATAGGTAGGCTCAATCAGGTCATCATCGGCGAACCACATGAACAAATCCGAGGATGAAAGCTCCACCACGCGGTTGAAATTTCTTACTCCGCCAATGTTGTGGTCGTTGCGGTGATATTTCACGCGCGGATCGTCGGCGGCGTAGTCCAGGCAAATTTTCTGAGTGGAATCGGTGGAGGCGTTATCGGAAATGACGATTTCTAAATCCCGGAAGGTCTGTTTCAACACCGAATCAATCGCCGCGGCAAGAAAGCGCTCGCCGTTGTACACGGGCAACCCCACCGAGACCCGAGCTTTTCCTGATTGGCGAGTGTTGGTCATATTTAATTTGCGTCGTTAATTTGCGTGGCTTATTTGCGTGCAGGGCCCGTTGAATCCGGCCGTTCTCAAATCCTGTTACGACTAAAAAAGCGCCTTGCGGCAATAGAATGCCTCGGCGTAGCGGCCGGGTGCATTCGACTCAACACCGCGCAGTCGCAGCAGCGCCCGAAACGTGTCTTCGGTGAACCACTGCTTTTTCGTCTGCGAAGTGAACGCGCTCAAAACGTTTTTGATCTTGCGGTCACAAAGCGCCTTGTCCAGCCCGCAGAAGAAATTCGGGCGGCCCAAATCGCCATCGTACTTGGGAATTTCGTACTCCAGGATGCAATGATTCCGAAAAGCGTTCCAGGTCAGATCGCAAACGACGCGGTGATCCTGATGCAGGTCTTTCCGGTAGTGCGTAAAAATCAAATCCGGGGAGATTTTCGAAGCCAGCGCCTGAAACGATTCCTTGATGGCTTTCCCATCGTAGGGAAAGAAGCTATCCCGAAAATCGTGAATCTCCACAGTGGACCGGCGGCTGCCCCTTAAAAACATCTGCGCGGCACGCTCCGCTTCCTTTTTGCGTTCCGGCGTGCCGCTCAAGACGACCCAGTGAACTTTCAGCGAACGATGCTCATTGAGCAGCTTGAGGATCGTGCCGCCGCAGCCAATTTCAATATCGTCGCAGTGCGCGCCCAGGCAAAGTACCGTGCCAAGGGCTTTTGCGCCGCGAAAACCGAGTTCGATCATGCGCGTTTTCTGTGGCGCGCTGCGCTGTCAGCCGTAGGAGGCGCTTCTTTCCAGACCGGCGCGGGCGCCGACGCCTGATTGTCGCCAATCGGCGCCTTCCAAATTTCCCAAGGCGCGTGCCCGGTGGAGGCGAGCTCCTCCAGAAGCTGGCGGTCTTTGAAAGTGTCCATGGCCTGAAAGAATCCACCATCATGCTCGTAGGCGGAGAGCTTTTTCTCTTCAATCAAACGCTGGAATGGCTCGCGGACCAATTCCTCGCCAGGCCGCAGATACTTGAAAATTTCGTGGGAGAGCACGAAGTAGCCCGAATTGATGCGAATGGGCGTCTTGGTGAGTTCCTTGATTTCGTTTACGGTGCCGTCGGCGGCGGTCGAGACAACGTGATAACTGAGATTGGGCGGCGCGCTTAAGAACGTAGCGACTGACTTGTGCTTTTGGAAATGGTCGATGATCGAAGGAAGATCGAGATTGCTCAGGCCGTCGGTGTAGTTAGCGAGGAACGTTTCTTCACCGCGCAGGTATTTTTCAACAGCGCGCAAACGCTGACCGATATTCGATTCGATGCCAGTGTCCGCGAAAGTGATTTTCCAGTCGTGAATGTCGCTATTGGAGAGCTCGAGTTTACTGCCGCCATTGGAAAACACGAAGTCATTCGACAGGCACTCGTCGTAATTCAGGAAATATTGCTTAATCGCGTCGCCGCGATAGCCCAGGCACAAAATAAAATCGCGATGGCCGAAGTGGGAGTAATACTTCATCACGTGCCAGATAATCGGACGCGAGCCAATCGGGACGAGAGGCTTGGGAATTGTCTCCGAGTAATCGCGGATGCGCAGGCCCTGGCCGCCGCAAAAAAGAACTACTTTCACGACCGTTGCTCCTTTTTCAGGAGAACTTCGCGCGTGTTTCGCAAATTGCTCATAAAACTTTGGCCTTCGGAATCGGAACCACGAACTTGCCGCCCCATTCTCGTATATACGCGTGCTGCTGGGTAATTTCCTTCTGCAAATTCCAGGGAAGGATTAGCACGTAGTCCGGCTTGGTTTCTTTGATCCGCTCCGGAGGATAAATCGGGATGTGCGTTCCGGGCAGGAATTTTCCGTGCTTGTAGGGATTGCGGTCCACGGTGTAATCGAGAAAATCGGTGCGGATGCCGCAATAGTTGAGCAGCGTATTGCCTTTGCCCGGGGCGCCGTAACCCACGATGCTCTTCCCCGCTCTCCTGGCGGCGATTAGAAATTCGAGCAGAGCACGCTTGGTTTCCTTAACGCGCTCGGCGAATCCGCGATAGGTCTCCACGCGATCGAGGCCCGCCTTTTGTTCACGCGCAAGCAAATCGGCAACGCGCGGGCCATTGGGCTTGGATTTATCGTTTTCATGGCAACCGTAGATTCGCAGTGAGCCGCCGTGGCTGGGCAATTCGTCCACATCAAACAGGCGCAACCCGTGCGCCGCGAAAATCTTCTGCGAGGTAAGGAAAGAAAAGTAGGAAAAATGCTCGTGATAAATCGTGTCGAACTGCACTTCGTCCATCAAGCGCAGGAGATGCGGAAATTCGATGGTGATGACGCCATCGCTCTTCAACAGAGTCTTCATACCGGCGACGAAGCTATTTAGATCGGGGACTTGCGCGAGGACGTTGTTGCCGATGATCAGATCGGCGCGCTTGCCATCTTCGGCAAGCTCGGCGGCGAGCTCGCGATTGAAGAAGCGGACCAGCGTGGGGACGTTTTTCTCTTCCGCGACTTTGGCCACGTTGATGGCCGGCTCGATGCCCATCACCGGAACGCCCTGGGCGACAAAGTGCTGCAGCAGATAGCCGTCATTACTGGCAAGCTCCACCACGAAGCTGTCTTTATCGTAGTGGAATCGCCCGATCATTTTTTCGGTGTAGGCCTTGGCGTGAGCGATCCAGCTATCGGAATAGGAAGAAAAATACGCGTACTCTTCGAAAATGGATTCGACGCTGACGTATTCCTGGAGCTGGACGAGGAAGCAGTTGTCGCAGAGCAGAACGTGGAGAGGAAAGAACATTTCGCCCTGATTGAGCTGCGCAGCGCTTAGAAAACTTTCGCACAGCGGGGACATGCCGAGGTCAACAAATGTGTGGCGCAGAGCGCGGCCGCAGAAACGGCAAAGGCCCATCTGGGCTTCTGCGTTTGGCTGCTGATCGGCTGAGGCGGTCGTGGTCGTTGCCGGATTTGGCGAATCGACGGCGACGGCGCTTTCTCCCGAATTTTTGCGGGGCAAAGTTTCCTCTTTTGTGCGATTGGCCATGGTGCGTGAATGCCTTACAAAATACTCAGGCGTCCCCCACAACATCGCCTAAGTTTTAATACTAAGAGTGAGAATTGTGCAATTTCAGCTTAACTGAGAAGCGGTTTGACGCGCCTCGAATCCCGCCTCGCTGTTCCCTAATCAAAACGTGCAACTTAATGCCCAAGCTGGCGCGCAATTAGTCGCAAGAGAGAATGCCTTCGCGCGCAGTTCAGGCAGGCGAACCTTCACTGTCGTCTCGCCCCTCAGACTGATCCGCGGGTTCCGCTGGCGCAAGCAAACCATGCGCTTCCAGATCGCGCGCGGCGACTCGCACGGCCTCAAAGGGCAAATCGGCGCGATCGGCTATGTCGAGCAAGCTGTTCGAGCCGTCGGAAAGATTCAGCACCCAGAGCATGGCCATTTCGCGCTCGGCGGCATTTGGATAGCCGCCCATGTTGCGGTATAGGCCGCGCTTGCCGAGCTGCGGCTCACATTTCGGATTTTGATTCATGTAAGTACTGTTCTCTTCGAGCGTGGCGAAAATTTGCAGACATTTTTTTAGCGAATCGCCCAGCGAGGTGGGCTCGACGAATTTCAAGTTGTCTCCCGAGCTGTGATATTCGGGAAATTCGCCGTGAGGCGTGCGCGATAGGCAGCCGACGGCCAAGTTGAATCCGGGCGAGCAGTACTGGCGCTCGTCGTAGCCGTAAGGAGAAAAATCGCGGATCAAAGGTTCCTTGGGGGCATCTTTGCGCGAGTCACTCTGGTTATCCTGGCCTGGATGCTTGAGTAAATTGACCACTGCCCTGTCAATTTCAGCATTTCCCTGCCGGCTGCGCTTGTAGGACATGCCGCCTTTGTCGCCGAGGCAGGCCAGGACCAAGCCGTGGCGGATGCGTTGCGCCACTTTTTCATTTCGCGAGAGCCAGGTGATCGAGCCGATCGTCCCGGGAATAAAGAGAAAGCGGTAAGAGAATTTGCGCGGCGCGTCAGTGAGAATTTTGGCGAGGTAGGTGGCCACGGTGACGCCGGAAAGATTGTCATTGCAGAGCGACGGATGGCAAACGTGGCAGGAAACGAGCACCTCGTCTTCGGTTTCGCCTTCGAGAAAATATTCGCCGTAGGTCAGCGAGCCATTTTCGAGGGTTGAATCGACGCGCACTTCGTAGAGCGGATCGGCGTGGAGTTCTTTGGCGTCTTTTTTGTCCTGCTTTTCGAGGGCATCGAGCTCTTCATGGGCCATGCAGAATCCCCAAGTTTCGGAGTAATACGAAGTGCGATAAGGGATCCACTTGGGCTGATTCGGGAGAGTAAAAAGGCGATCTTTCAACTCTTCGAGGCTTAGTTTCTCATCGACCGGGACGCTGTAATTCACCACGTGCAAATTGCATTTTCGAAAATCGATGATCCGCTCGCCTTTGGAATTTTTGATGTAAGCGTCGCGAATATTCCATTCGCGAGGAATGGTCCAATCGAAAACGCGCGTGCCGGTGGGCACTTCGTGAACTTGAAGAGGAATTTTGCGGTGAATGCGCGCCAGCGTTTCGCGAACGCCATTGCCGGTGATGCTGCGGCAGATGGGATAGAGCTCTTCGATTAGTGAGTAAATTTCAGGCCCAATCGCCTCGGGATCGATGCTACGCGCAAGATCGAAGACGCTCTCGGGCACATTCTGCTGCGCGCCGGCATGGGCACCGGCGCCGGCGTGCGATTCGGGATCCGAGTTACCTGAAGTCCGGGTAGGTTTGGTCACGTTCATTGATGATTCTTTCGTCCGGCGGCCAGTTTATTCCGAAGGCGGAATCATTCCAACGGACGCCGCGCGCCGATTCAGGAGAATAGAATTGCGTCATCTGATACAGAATTTCAGTGTGATCCTGCAGGGTTTGGAACCCGTGCGCAAATTGCTTCGGGATATACAGCATACGGCAATTTTGCGCGGTTAACTCCACGCCAAAATGCTTTTTGAAAGTTGGAGAATTGGGCCGCAGGTCCACAATCACATCGTAAAGCGCACCGGCGGTGCAACGCACTACCTTTACTTCCTCATATGGAGCGGCTTGATAGTGCATGCCGCGAAGAGTGCCCTTGCGCGTGTTGTGCGAGATGCTGCTCTGCACAAAGCGCGATTCCAGGCCCTTTTCGGCGAATTCGCGCTCGCAAAAAGTACGTGCGAAGAATCCCCTTTGATCTTCCTTTTTCTCGATGTCGATTATGAAGGCGCCCCGGAGCTGCGTTTCGGTGAAAATCATCAGTGAGATTCAAGTCGCATGAATAGGCGTTCTATGCTGCTCAGTGCTTGGCCGCAGGAACCGGCGTGCGCCAGCGAAGATTTTCATCGAGCAGCTCGGCAGCCATCAAGCGCTTGATGTGGTCGATACGCTTGAACTTGGGGCCTTCAAAATCCTCAAGAGTTAGGTCAGCTTGGCGGCAGGTGTCGTAGAGTTCCAGCGCGCCGCGCCGAACGTTCCATTGCGGTTTGAAAGTTGGCACTTCGCGCTTGATCTTGCTGAAGTCGACGCGATAGCAGCGCTTATCGGGGGCGCCATCGGCCGAATATTCGATTTCGCAATTGGGCACGGTTTCCTTGACGATTTGCGCCAGGTCACGCACCTGATAATTTTCCTCAGTAATGCCCACGTTGAAAGCCTGATTGTGCACAGCATCGCGGGGCGCTTCGAGAATGGCCAGGAAGGCGCGGCAGATGTCTTCGATGTGGACCAGTGGGCGCCAAGGCGTGCCGTCGCTCTTGATCATCACTTTGCCCGTGGTGATGGCCCAGGCGACCAGATTATTCACGACCAGATCGAAGCGCAGGAGTTGGGAGACGCCGTAGGCGGTGGTGTTGCGCAAATAGCTCGGGCTGAAATTTTTGTCGGCCAGCTCACGGACGTCGCGCTCGACAAGGACTTTGGAGTGCCCGTAGGGCGTAACGGGATTGAACTCCGCCTCCTCGGTGAGAAGTAGCTCCTGGCTGGCGGCTCCGTAGGTGCTGCAGGAAGAGGAAAATAAAAACCGCTTCACGCCAGCGGCCTTGGCGAGCTTGGCCAAATTGACCGAGCCGTGATGATTGATTTCATAGGTGAGCTGGGGGTTGATATTTCCCAGCGGGTCGTTCGAAAGCGCGGCGAGGTGGCAGATCGCGTCAAAACCTTCGAGATCGTGGCGCTCGACATCGCGCAGGTCCTTGACGATGCTGCGCACTTTGGGCAGAGGACCTTTGAAAAGGCTGTCGACGAAAAGGTCGGTATCAAGGCCGACGACATCGTGGCCTGCGTTCTGCAGCATCGGAACGAGCAGCACTCCGATGTAGCCGTGATGGCCGGTTACGAGGACTCGCATTGCATCTCCAGAATAGCCAGATTGCCAGAGTGGTGCAGAAAAGTAGAAACCAAAAAACGCAGAAAATAATTGCCTAGGCTTTCCATTATAGGCTTTGTGGCTTTGCTAGCGGTAGCGCCCCGGACGGGCTTTGCTCGGCATTGGTAAACGGTTTTGGCGGCCGGCGCGGCCGCTTGAGGGCGCCTGCGGGACCGCCTAACTACCTATTTTACAATAAGATACAGACCGCAACAAGCCCGCAGGAGGTTCGACTCGATATTACCCCTGGGTGGTAGCATAAATCCTACTGCGTCGCGATTCGACTTTGGGCTTGTCCTAGCAAGGAGCATTTAGCACTCACGTGGCTACAAGTGAAAATCGTCCCCGCGGCGCTAGCCCGGGCCACGCGCGCAACGTCTTCTCCAACTGGGTTACCTACCTGATTAGCGGGTTAATCAGCTTTTTTCTTTCGCCATTTATTGTGCGGCACCTGGGAAATTCGGCGTACGGGGTGTGGGTGCTGCTGGTTTCGTTGACGGGCTACCTGGGATTTTTGGACCTGGGGATTCGCGGCGCGGTGACGCGGTATGTTGCCAAGTTCCATTCGCAGAACGCGCACGAGGAGTCGAGCCGGACTGTTTCGTCGGCGGTTGGGCTATTCGCAACGGCGGGAGTGCTGTCGGTGCTGGCAGCGATTATTTTCGCCTTTGTGGTGGTCCCGCATTTCAAGCTGCCTCCCGGGTATTACCAGACCGCCCAACTTGTGGTGCTGATTGCGGGCGTGAACGTGGCGCTGTCACTGACTAGCGGCGTGTTTGGTGGCCTGCTGGTGGGGCTGCAGCGATTCGAGCTGCACAATTCGATCGCGCTGAGCGTGATGTCAGTGCGCGCGGTGGCCACGGTCTGGGTGCTGCTGCACGGCTACGGGCTGGTTACGTTGGCGTTGATCCAGCTCTGCAGCACTTTGGTCGAACTAATTCTGGGATTCACGTTCGGGCGGCGTTTGTACCCCGAGGTGCAGATTCGGGTCGACAAGTTCGACCGCGTGCATGTGCGGATGATCTTCTCGTTTGGCGTGTTTGCTTTCCTGCTCCAAATGTCGAATTACTTGATCTATTTCACCGATGCGCCGGTGATTGGCGCCCTGCTGCCGGTGGATCAAGTGACTTTTTTCGCTATCGCGGCGGGCTTGACTATTTATGCGCGCGAGCTGGTGGGCGGCTTCAGCCGCACGATGACGCCGCTGGCCAGCAAGCTGGAGGCGGAAACCGGGCACAATTCGCTGCAGGAAACGACATTGCGCTCGGCGCGTTATTGCACGCTGCTGATGCTGCCAATTTTTGTGACTTTTATGTTGCGCGGGCACCTTTTCATTTCACTGTGGATGGGGCCGTCTTACGCGGATTTGTCCGGCCACGTGTTGTGGATTTTGAGCTTGCCCTGGTTTGTTGGCGCGAGCGCATCGGTTTCGGCGTCGGTAATCCTCGGGATTGGGCAGCATAAAAAGGTCGTTCCCGTGGCCATAGCCGAGGGGCTAGGGAATTTGCTGCTTAGCATTGCCCTGGCGAAGCCGATGGGTGTGATCGGGGTGGCTTGGGGTACAGCCATTCCGAATATCGCGGTGAGCGTGCTGTGGTGGCCTTGGTACATCCACAAGATTCTAGGGATCCCCATTCGACAATACACCTGGTCACTGTGGGTGCTGCCCGCAGTTTCAGTGCTGCCCTTCGCGGGATGTACGTATCTCGCTGAGCGGTTTTGGCCGGCGCACAATTTGCTTTCGTTCTTTCTGCAGGTGGCGTGCGTACTGCCGAGTGCATTTCTGGGGATTTGGTTGGTAGGACTTTCCAGCG
Source organism: uncultured Acidobacteriota bacterium (assembly GCA_963757885.1). Classification (GTDB taxonomy): domain Bacteria; phylum Acidobacteriota; class Terriglobia; order Acidiferrales; family UBA7541; genus Palsa-147. The sequence goes on from CAVWSS010000006.1 coordinate 607,768, forward strand.
CGGAGCGCAGGACGTATCGGCAACAGTTGGCCGGCTCGATGGCTCGAGCTTAGAACCTATCGCATAAATCCCGTTCCATCCAGTTCGCCCTACCCTCGTAACTTCCGATTTGCCCGTCACCCGCTAGGAATCCAAATTTATAATGGCCACCGGAAGTATCGCTTTCAGTTCAGGAGGAGAAGGTGTGGAAACAGCTATAAAGATTCAGTTCATTGCTGGGTTTGGTCCGATCGTTCGCAACCCTGCTGATAGCCGCAAGCTTTACAGCGAAGTCCTTGGCATTCACTTCAAAGAAGAGAGTGGTGAATATCTTCATACAGAGGCTGTCAAAGGTGCAAAAACCTTTGCGCTTTGGCCGTTGTCTCAGGCGGCGCAATCATGCTTTGGTAAAGATTCTTGGCCCGACGATATTCCGGTTCCTCACGCTTGGCTCGAGTTCGATGTGGACAGCGTGGAAAAGGCGACAGCCCACCTTGAATCGCAAGGATACCGACTGCTCATCAAGAATAAGAAAGAACCGTGGGGCCAAATGGTCAGTCGCTTCATTTCGCCGGAGGGATTGCTGGTCGGTGTCACTTTCACTCCAGGCTTGCGGGAAGAGAAAGAGAAATAGCTCATGGTGCCAATCGGGCATTCCGGGAGCGAACGCACGGTTTCTGTTCGCCGGCGGAACTGCTAAGGCAAAGGCACGAGCGCGGGAAGCTAGAGTTGAAGTCTCCTCACCCACACGCGTCCATTTATGTGAGGTGAACCTCGCGGTTCATCTGCGCGCCGTAATGGCGCGCCGAAACGCGTATGGGGCACCCGCAGACACTTCAAAAGCAAAATCAAAGGCGAAGCAGGACGTTACTTTTTCAGGGTCTGCGCAAAATTCGTGACTGGCGCACGGTTTGGTTGTCCTGCCGCGACGGATTTTTCGCTTAGGCGCGGCGGGCGACGCCATTTCTTTTTTCCTGGAGTTTGGCTTCCAGTGTTTTTTCGATGACCTCGATGCGTTTTTCGAGGCGATTGTCGTAGGCGACTTGAATTCTTCGGCTCACGTTATGTGAATCGGTATCGTCGATCGAATCCTGAATGCCTTGCAGCCATTCCTCGGGCGTTTCGGCGACTCGAACTACGCCAGTGAATTCCTTCAGGCTCATCAGACCTGAGCCGATGACGGGCTTGCCGGAAGCGAGATACTCGTGCAGCTTCAACGGATAAATAAAGTGGGCCCAGCCGTCGGTGCGGTAGCTCATCATGCAAACGTCGAGGCCTTTGATGTAGTTGGGGAGCATCTCGCGCGGTTTGGTTCCCAGGAAATAAACGTTGGGCATGCTTTTCAGCGCTTCGAGTTGCGCGCGATTGTCTGCGCTACGCACATTCACCGGGCCAACTAACACGAACGACCAATGGGTGCGCGCGGCTGCGAGCAGTTTCAACAGGCCAAAGTCAATCTTGTCGTTAATGTTGCCGATGTGCCCGACGCGCGGGTGCGGAATGCGCTGCATGTCGTCGGGGACCTTCGTTCCTTCCATATGACCACGTGAAAAAAGCTCGAAGTCGGCGCTCATGGGCACGCTAATGGCGTTGCCATATTTATTTTTTTCGGCCAGCAGAGCGGGTCCATTGGCGAATACGACGTCGACCTTGCGCATCAACTCATTTTCCTGATCGATGACGCGCTTGCGCTCTTCATCGGTTTGCCCGACGTAGCTCGAAAATTCGTCGTCCACGTAGTAGCAGCTCAGAGCTTCGTCAAACTGGCCCACCAGATCGACGTAACGGGGATGCCAGATGAACAGAACGGTGTCCTTAAAACCCAGCCGCTGGAAGCATTTGCGAATTTCCGACTTGCGGAAGTCGGAGAGAAAGGTCGAAAGGACTTTATAGCGCTGCGTTTCGAATAGGTATTTCGGAAAAACGAGGGTGTGAAGATTTTCGCTGCGGCGAACCAGGCCACTTGGGGGCAGGTCCCATTTAGCGAGGTTGCGGCGGACCTCGAACAAATAGAACGGCGGGGAGACAAACAAAACCTTATGGTTCACCGCCAAAGACGACATGATCTGATGGCGGCTCTGCCACAGGTCGTCCCAATAATTCAGCGAAAATGACGCGAAATCCATTGCCGCCTTTCAATCCGAGCTAGCGTATATATCCCCATTGAAAGAGTGGAGCAAGGGTGCAATCTGCGCTGCGCTGGAGGAGTTGGAGCGAGAGCCCTGAATCCTGGCACCTAATGCCCAAAGAAATTCTAACAGTCAATCGAAAGCGGTAAGTGCACCGGCCACCTACGACGGCGGCAAGTGGTTAACTCGTGTTAGCAAAGGCTAACTAGTGTTGACCAGGGCCAGCTGGAGCTAACCAGTTCTAGCCAGGGTTAGCCAGGCAGCACGCCACCGCAGGGATGTACGGGCTGAGCCGGGCCGCCGGGGGCGCAAAGCAGCGAGAGGGCGTTTGCCGGCAGCGACGATTCACACTGCGTTTCCCGGACCAGCGAGCCGAGCGACTGAAAATCGAAATCACTTAGCAGCCTTTGCAGTTTTTTCTCAGCGCCGCGCAAACCGAGATAGTGCCTCAACCGCGAAGATGCCTTGGCGTCCACCCGGGGCTGTTCGGAATCGAGTTCCCAAGGGTGCAGATAGACGCAGGCGGGCCTTTTCTCGACGGCGTTTACGTAGCGCAAGGCCCAGCGGGTGAACCAATACGGCAGAAGCCTGAAATAGGCACCGCCGCCGAGCGGCGATCGCGCGCCCGCGTATTCGAGGGTCATCATGGGAAATTCGACGAGCGTGCCCGACGCCGTTTCGATGGCGAAGGGAGCGCGCGGCGCTTTGGGCATCCCGTAATTCGGATGATTCACCGGGAAAATGCTGGAATCGAAGGTGAAGCCGAGTTCAGCCAGAAGTTCGAAGGCCCACAGGCTGTCCTTGGTGATGGAAAAGCTCGGTGCGCGGTAGCCTTTTACCGCTTGCCCGCCCGCATCTTCCAGGGCCTGCTTGGCCGCGCGAGTGTCTTCGCGAAATTCAGCGGGAGTCATCTCAAAAACCTTTTTGTGTTCGAGGCTGTGGCAGGCTACTTCATGGCCCGAATCGGCGATCTTGCGAATCAGCTCGGGATGTCTTCGCGCCACCCAGCCGAGCGTGAAAAACGTAGCGGTGGAGTGCGAATCGGCTAAAAAGCTGAGCACTTTTTCGGTATTGGCCTGTACCCGGCTGGGAAGACTGCTCCATTGGCTTTTGTCGATATGATCGGAAAAGCCGGAAACCTGGAAGTAGTCTTCGATGTCGAAGCTGAGTGCGTTCTTCATCCCTAGTATTATAACAAGCAAATCTGAGGGGTTTTTCGGGCGGGGTTGCGCTGTTTCGTGGGTATGCTCGATACGAACCCTGCATCAGGGGAATTTTTGAAGAGTCATCGCGACCGCTTCACACTCATAATTCGCGGCAATCCGCCGATACTTATGCTGCCACCGGCCTGTGCTGCGACCCGCAAATGAAAATTTTAACCTTTACCAGCCTGTTTCCCAGCCACGAACGCCCAAATTTCGGCATTTTTATCTATCAGCGGCTGGCCCACGTGGCGCAACGTCCCGGAAATGCCGCGGAAGTCATTTCCCCGGTTCCTTACTTCCCTTCCTGGCTGGATTCCGCCGACTGGAGCGCCTATGCGCGCACCCCGCACGTCGAGAGGATTCATGCGCTGCGGGTGAATCATCCGCGATATCTGATGGTGCCGGGCGTCAGCATGCAGATGCACGGCGGGCTCATATTTTCGGGCTCGCTGAGAACGGCGAGAGCGCTGCACCGGCGTTTTCAGTTCGATTGCATCGATGCGCACTACATTTATCCCGATTGCTTCGCAGCAATTCTGTTGGCAAGGCGTTGAAGCTTCCGGTAGTCGTTTCAGCCCGCGGAACGGACATCAATTCCTTCTCTCAAATGCCGACCATTCGGCCGATGATTCGCTGGACCTTGCGCCGCGCGGACAAGGTCATCGCCGTTTCGCAGGCCCTGAAGGCTTCGATGATTTCGTTGGGGACGCCACCGGCGAAAATTAGCGTGATTCCCAATGGTGTCGACTCAGAACGTTTTCATCCAGTTGATCGCGCGCTGGCGCGTCAAAATTTGGGACTTTCCCCCGACGCGAAGATCGCGGTCGCGGTTGGATCGCTCACTGAAGGCAAAAATCATCCGCTGCTGATCGAGGCTTTTGCCACGCTGGCCAAGGACCGTCCTGAATATCAACTTTACATCATCGGACTGGGCCCGCTGCGCGAACAGCTGCTCAAAATGATCGATGATTACCGGCTCGGCCGGAGCGCTTTTGTGCTGGGCTCGCGGCCGAATGAAGAGCTGCAAGCCTGGTTCAGCGCTGCCGACGTGAGCTGCCTGATTAGCAGCCGTGAAGGCTGGCCCAATGTGGTCATGGAGTCGCTGGCCTGCGGCACGCCGGTTATTGCTACGCGGGTTGGAGGCGTGCCGGAAATTTTAGTTTCGGATGAGCTGGGCATCTTCGTGAAACCAACGGTCGATTCGGTCGCTGCCGGCTTACAAACTGCCCTGGAACGGAACTGGGATCGTGAAGCGATCGCGCGGCAGGGAGCCAGTCGCGATTGGAATACAGTCGCTGCCGAGGTGGATGGAGTCTTACAAGCGGCAGTCAGCGATTACAGCGCGAAGCGCAAGCGGCGGTAGCAACTGCTTCCCTGCTGCGTTAGTTGCCGCGCGGAACAATGTCCCACTTCGGGCTGACCGTGCTGAAGGTGTGCTGATTGGGCTTGTTTTTGCGAATGAACTGCCAGGCGTCTGCGCCTTTGTACGAATCCACTTCGTAAGGATACACGAAGCTGATCGCGGCCATGGCGATGAAGCCATAGGAGTGATCGGGATTCTCGCTTGCTCCCGCTCTCCATTGAGTCGGCTTTTCCGCATAGTACGAATCATTCTGCGGCCAGCTTGAAATCCATTGTCCCGACTTGAGGACCGTGGGATAGCGGTATGCCTCGATGAAAATGTGATCTGTCGCGGGGTTCAGCGTCTGATTCAAAAGCCGCTTGGCTTGAAATTTAAGCAAACCTTCGGTGGGATATCCAAAATCACGCGCCAGGCCCAGCGTGATGGTCATGAAATTTTCTTCCCAGGGCGAAGCCGCGCCGCCCAAGGTGCCGTCGTTCTTCAGCGGCCCCTGAATAAATTCCGGACCGCGATCGAGCCAGCAACCCAGCGGCGAAAGTCCCGAAGAACTCATTTGCCGCTTGTTCCCGTAATTCCAATGCACCTGCTGCGAAGGATCGGAGAGCGGCACGCCATGCATTCCCTCCCAACGCGCGATGTTGTGGCGCAAAATCTCATCGAAATAGGCTTTTTCCGGCGTGCCATCGGGCGAAATAAATGCCGCGTAAGAGAGTGTTCGAAGCGACCAGGCCTCGCCGCGCACCTGGCTATCATTCAAATATCCGGCGTCGCCCTGACGCGGATATGCATAGGCCGCGCTCACACATCCAATTTTCCAGCCAATGATGAAGGCCGCCTGATACTGGATTTCCTCGAGGTAGTAATACTCGCCGGTCATCAGATAAGGCAAATAGCCAAGGTCGGGCATGTGATCGCGGGAAGTTTCCCAGCCCTCTCCGTCGATGTGGCCGGTGAGAATTTTGTCCTTCCCCATTTCGCCGCTGCAATCCTCGGAAAGGTCGCTGAGGGTCACTTCTTTTCGCGCGTTCACCGAAACGACGCGACCGAAGGTGTCCACTTTGTGCGTCGCGTCGAAATATTCACCGCGCCCGGCGTGCGAATCGGCTTCGCGGAAATGCCAGGGCAAGACGGCCGCCCAAATCCGCATCGCCCAGCGATTTCTCGCGCATTTTGTCGTTCATGGTGAGCAGGTAAACGGTGTCCCAAAGATTGGCGAGACCGATCCAATCGTCCGCGCCAGCCGCGCTTAGGTCGCGATCGAAATTGCCAATTCCGCTTTTGTCGCCGTCGAGCGCGCGCCGCTTCGAATTTTTCCAGGAGTTGTATTGGTTATCGATGACGGCGTTCGAAACGGTGAGATTCGGATCGTAATTGGGGACCGCTTTGGTGCGGCGCAGATAGAGCGAATTGAAATCGACGCGAATTGCAGGCGGCTCGGCGCCGACCCAAAAAGTCTTGTGCCAACGCGAGGCGCCGATGTGAACGAAATTCGGTTGAGTGAATTTCACCGCCGGTTTTGCCGCGCCGGCGGTTAATGCGAGGGCGTAAGGAAGATCGCGCATGTCATGCGTGGCGTCACTGCTCACCCAGGTGTTCTCAACGGTGTAGCCAACCTGCACGCTGTGATTCTTGGGATAAAACCACGCCTCGAAGAGTGGGTGGAGGGCTTTGCTGCCATCGCCAAAGTCCTGGTCCCACGCGCGCGCCGGAGTGCGGTCTTCGATAATCGCGGCGGTCACGATCGGGCCCTGCAGCCAGTAGCGAAACGCCCCGGCGCTTAACATCTGCCGCGCGCTAACGTTTTGCACGCTCGCGCCTTGCATTTGAATCAGCGCGTCAAAGTTGAACGCTGGATCGAGCATCGCGGCTTGATTCAAGGCGCCATCGTTGTTACCGGTCGGCTGATTGTCGAAGCTAACCGTGACCGACCCGTGCGCCGGGATGCTCGGCACGATGAAGCTTATAATTGCGAATTTCAGCGAACCATCCGGCCAGCGATTCTTCACGTCGCACTGGGTCAGCAGCGCCTGTCCATTCACGCTGGCTCGCGCGAATTTGGAGATTTCGCCTTGCACGAACGCGCGCGGGACTGAGACGGGTCGGTCGGCTTGCACCGAGCCCGATTCATCGAAAATCGTAATTGTGTCGCTAATGTTTTCGGGCTTCTCACTTCTGCCGCTCTTACTGCTGGCGGGATGCGCGCTGCGGGGAAGGGCGAAGCAAATTAGTGCGACGATTAGAAGGGAGCCAAACAGAAAAGACGCGGTGCGCGTGAATTTAAATTGCAGCGAAGGCCGCAACGCCATCACGATCGCAGCGCCTTGGCGTAAATACCCTCGTAGACAGAAAGAGTGCGCTGCCAGGAATGATTCGCGCGGACCCACTCGTAACCCTGCATGGCTAGACGCGCGCGTAACGCGCCATCATCGAGCAGCAATTCCAGCGCACCGACCAGCTCATTCACATCTCCGGGCTTGGACAAAATTCCGGTCGCGCCGTTTTGAATCAGCTCGCGATGCCCGCCAATATCGCTGGCGACCAGCGGCTTGCCCATGGCCATGGCTTCGAGCGGCTTGAGCGGGGTGACCAGCTCAGTGAGCCGCATTGAAAATCGCGGATATACGAGCACGTCGACGAGCGCATACACGCCCGGAACTTCCTGATGCGGAATGCGGCCTGGAAAAATCACCGACTCCTGCATCCCAAGCCTCTGCACCTGCTCGCGCAGTTCGCCTTCCACTTCGCCCCCGCCGACCAGCAGCAGCACAACGTCGCGGCGCTTCGCGGCGATTTTGGACATCGCGTCGACCAACAGGCTCAGCCCTTCGTAACGATAAAACGAGCCCAGAAATCCCAGCACTCGCTTTCCGGCCACGCCAAGGCGCTGCGCCAAGCGCGGATCAGGCTCGAGCAAGCGAAAATCATCGGGATTGATACCGTTGAAAACGACGGTGAGCTTGTCCTCAGGAATTCCGCGAGCGATCAAATCGCGCTTCAGGCCATTACAAAGCACGGCGACTTGCCCGGCATGCCTGCAGGTGAAAGTTTCCAGCGCGCGGACCATTTTGTATTTGAGCGAATCTTCAGCGTAAGTGCCGTGATCGACCGCGGCGTCTTCCCAGAACGCGCGAATTTCATAGACCACCGGGATGTCCAGCTTATTGCCAACCCAAAGCGCGGGCAAGCCGTTCAGGACCGGTGAATGCGCATGCAAAATGTCTGGCTTTTCGATTCGAGCGACATGCTCGATGCGCTTGGCGAGCGCTTGCATCAACTTAATTTCAGATTGAAAGGGCAGCTTTGCGTCGGGCGAGGGGCCGGTGCGGTAATAGCGAAAACCGGAAATTTCCTCGGCGTCGGGAGCCGCGTCTTTCCAGCTTGCTTCGTGCTTGGGCGAAGTTAACGCAGAGGGCAGCCAGCCGCGGCGGCGCTGCTCGTTCAGAATATTTGCGGACCTGAAAGTGTAGCCGGTGTGGATGGGCAGGCTGTGGTCGAGAATGTGCAGGACGCGCAGCGGTCGCGAGGTTTGAGGTGGGAGTGTTGCCTCTTCACCGCGGCGCGAATCAGCAGGGCGGTTGCTTTTTGCAACGCTCGATTCGCCGTCGCTTTCATTGGCGAAGGCGGTCACGGAATTTTGCTGTGCTGTTTCCGGCGACACTACAGTAGGTCCTCGTGAAGTTCAAAGCCGCGCTTCAGAGCGGAACAGAAATTTCAAAACTGGATTATTTACCCGGATTCTTTGGCCGCAGAGCGGATGCTTCCGCGCCAGATGCTCCAGAACTCGATGGTCCGGTTGCCGGCGTTGAGTTGGCAGCGGGCGCCTTGACGGCGGGCGCGCTCGATCCAGCAGCGCTGGCTGTAGGAGCCTTGGCCGCTGGGGCCTTGGTCGGGGGTACCACTGCGCCGGCCTGGCCTTCCGCCTTGCCAACGGCAACCTTCAACGATCCGTCGTTGGCGTCGCGATAGGCAATGTAGGTCGTGCCGCTCGAATCGATGGCAATGTCGGGATAGCGGGCCCGTTCAATTCCGCGTCCGCTGACCACTTGAATTTGCCATTCCGTGCCGTCCCAGTAGGCGTGCTTGACCATGCCGCTGTCGTCATAGACGATGTGCGGGCGGCCCTGGGGGTCGAATGCTTGCCGGGTGTGATAGCCGATCCAGCTTCCGGTGGTACTGATGTGATCGACGACTTCGTGCCTCCAGCCCGTGTCGGTTTGCCAGGCATATAGCAGCGTATCGTCGTACTCGTAGGCGATCTGGGCCAGATTTTTTGAGTTCACCAAGATGGAATTGCCCATGCCGCGGTTGTAGGCGCCATTTCCGCGCTCGGCTTCTCGCGAGTCGATCACGCTAATCTTCCACTGCTTGCCGTCGTTGTAAGCGGACTTCAATTCGCCCTTCAGGAATGAGTCGTAGCTGATATGCGGATTATTCTGCGAGTCGACGGCCATGGAATTCCATTTGCCGGTCTGGCCTTCATAGTCGAGCGTGCGCGCCTGCCACACTCCATTCACCAGCTGTGCATACTTGATGTGCAGGTAGTAAGGCGAATCAGGACTCGAATATTGATACCAACTTACCTGCGGAATGCCGTCCGGCCCGATTGCCACCGAGCAATTGAATTCGATCAGGCCTGCGCCCGGGTCGATCTGCTGCACATTCCACTTTTTGCCGTCGAATGAGGCATACTTCATCACCGCAGGAGTAAAGCACATGTGTGGATTGCCTTGCGGATCGAGAGCGATCTTGGTTGGCAGGTCGGAATATCCGGCAGTCGGGGCGACATCCAGGCTGAACCACTTTGAGTTGTGCGCTGAGCGGAAGCCATATCTCACCGTTTTATCGTCGGAAAGATAGCTCATGTGAACGTTGCCATCTTTATCGATGGCCAGGGACATGGATTTTCCGAAGGTATCGGCCGTTTCGACCGTCCAGTGCAGATTTTGCGCGACCGCGGCCTTGGGGACGGAGAACAAGCCCGCGCATAAAATCAGCGCGAGCGCGCTTACCGCCAAAGTTATGCGCGATATTGAGAGTTTAGACAGCATCCGTGCTCCATTAATGCCAGCAACTCCAACAAGTCGGAACCCAAAAACGATTGCAAAAGATTCGTCCACGAACTTGCCCCCTAAACTTGCGCCCGAAGCTAAACTGGCGCTTCCTGCATTTCCGGCAGCACTTCCGCCTGGTGTTGCTGCGGCTCGGGATTCAAAGCCATGGCTGCCACTTCCCGGCGGTAGAAAATCTTGAGCAGCGCGGTGCATACCGCGAGCTCAAACCACAAATCGAAATAGGCGCGGGGCAGGAATGCACCGCTGATGGCATAGGCCAGCAGACAAATTTCCAGCATGTTGGAATATTTTGCGATCCATTGTAACGAGGGTTTGTCGCGTACCTGGCGTCTTAAGCGCCTGAGGGTCACAAAGCAGCTCCCCAAGGTAGTCAGCAAAATGAGCAGGCCAACATATCCCTGCTCGCCGAGCATTTCGAAATAAATGCTGTGTGGTCCAGCAAAACGCAGACCGGGAGTGAAGCGGTCGAAAAGCTCCGGCTGGAATGTCTCGAAGCCGCCGCCGGTGATTGGATACTGATTGGCCAGCACGATGGCGAAATGCCAGGCGTTTAACCGGCCTTCCGCCGATTCGTCGAGATTTCCATGCAGGAAGTTGCCCATGCGGTCCATCCACGCGCCGGGCGCAAAAGTGATGACCAGCAAGGCGAATCCCGCAAGAACGCCCGCGCCGAGCATGCGGTGGCGCGACTTCCAGGTGAACATTCCCAGCACAACCGCAAGGCCAAGCAGCGCGCCGCGTGAATAGGTCAGGATGATGGCCAATACGCTGAAGAAAAACGAGGCCCATAGCAATCGCTTGAGCCACTTGGAACCGATGTCTCGGGCCATGTAGAACATGATCGGCAAGGTCATGTTCAGGGCTAAACCGAAGTCGTTGTTATCCGCTACGAATGAATCGGGCGGACCCCAAACGCGAAATTCACCAGAAGTACGAATGCCGAAAATGCCGCCCTTGATCGCGAGCAGACCAAAGCTCAGCGCGGTTACCAGGAACAGTCCATCGAGCTTCTTGCGCGAATTCACCAGCAGCAAAATCACAAAGCTCATCAAGATCACTTTGCTGGTAGTAATCAGGCGCAATTTGCCGTCCAGAATGTGATCGGCAAAAATGGGGACGGTAGTGGCATTAATCCAGGTGATGCACACCCACATCCAGAAAACAGCAGCAGGATCGTCTCGCGCACCCAGATGTTGCGATTGATCTGCCGCGAAAAAACCATACCGATCAGAGTGGGAATAGCGATCGCCGTGGCTACCGGAAAGTTGTAAGCGTAGTAGCCGAAGCGGTGCGGGTTGAAGTAAGCGACCCAAACCCACATCAGCACGCCGAAATACGGCCGGAAGAAACACAGCGGCAGCGAGCCGAGGATAATGGTCAGGATGACGATGTCACGCATATCGAATTTTTCTCGCTGCTCTTACCGCTGGGAAGCCGGCGCGCTGCCTGACTGCGAAGCATGCGCCACGTATGAATTCTCGCCCGAATTCTCACCGCTCGCTGCGATCCCTACTTGTTTCGACATCGCGGCGTTTGGTCCCGTGACCGCTGAGGTGAAAAAAAGCTGCGCCATTTTCAGAGCAAACATGGGCAAATGGCGCTCCTCGCCCAGGGACATCCGGTTCAACGCCAATAAATTGCTGCCCGGCCCATTCACGCCCTCTTCGGTAGTGCTGGCCGAGCGAAAACCCGCCTTGGAAATCACTGAAAATGCGGCTGAACCGCAATCCGCGGCCTTGCCAAAGGGGAAGGCGAAGTGCTGAACCCCCTGGTTAATTCTCGCCTCCAATATGTGTTTTGAATCCACAATTTCGTGTTCGAGTTGCTCTTGGGTTAGCCTGCTGACCACTGGGTGGGTCATGGTGTGTGCCCCAAATTCCACTCCGGCGGCGCGCATTTCATTGATTTGTTGCCAAGTTAGCATCCGGTCCTTCAGCATCTCTTTTGGCAACTCGGCTTTGCTTTCCAGAAGCTCGGACTCTCGCTTCCGCCGATCCTCGGGCAGCGTGCGCAGCCAGGTTATGACTTCCGCGGCTGCGGCGATTCGCGCTTTCTGATTCGGCAGTGCAAAAGTGCGCGGACGGTCGCATTCAACCTGAATGCGATCGCCCGGAAAAACCGTGAACAGCAGAAAGATCCGGTCGTACCACAGCGGTTCGTTAGCTTCGATCGAGGCGACCGGCAAAAATACTGTGGCCGGGACTCGATATTTCTTCAGAATCGGCAGCGCTTCGAAGTACAGATCCTTGTAGCCGTCGTCGAAGGTGATTGCTACGGCTTGGCCGTCATGCTGGCCCCCGTGTTGACCCTCGTGCTGTGCCCGGTGTGAGGGCTGTTCGATCTCGTCGCACAGCTGGGTGAGGGATACGATCCGATAATCCCGCTGCAAAAATTGGACCTGGGCCTCAAAAACTGCCGGCGGCAAATCACTGAACAGCGGAATTCCCCCGGTACCGACACGGTGATAGCAAAGAATCGCGAAACGCGGCCCTTCAACCTTTTGCCACTTTTTCCCGCCGCCAGTGGCACCTGGCTCAGGGGCTAAAACATGCCGTCGTGAAATCGCTCGAATCAGTGCGGCGCCACCCGTGTAATGAAGCAGATCCGCTGCAACTTCCCGCCAGGCAGAACGCCCCGCCTCTGGCATTTTGTCGAGTTGCTCTTGAATCCCTGAGGACATCGCGTTCAGCTTAAGAGCTGCTTCAAATCATAGGAGCCGTCGGGCACCGCCTCGCGCCGAGGTTCGTAGTGCTCGCGGTGCCACAGTTCCAGCGCGACCAGATACCAAATAATTTCACCGTAAAAGGCGGCGTGTTCCTGCTGGTGTTGAACGGCCAGCTTTTCTACAAAACCGGGACGGAAATAGCCGCGCTGCTGCGTGCGCGGGTCGTTTAGCACATCCTGCACCAGCGCTTTTAGTTTCGTGTCAGTCAGAAACCACTGGCCCAAGGGCACACCGAAGCCGTGCTTCGGCTTGTTGATGACCTTTTCCGGCAGGATATTTTTCATGGCTAGTTTGAATAGATAGCGTTTCTTCATGCCCTTCAGCTTGAGGTCTGTGGGGATGGTGCCGGAAAATTCCGCGAGCCTGGTGTCCAGCAGCGGATAGCGGACGTTCAAGCCGGCCAGCTCAGCGGTGCCATTCACCTTGCGCAAATCGTTGTCCGCAAGGGTCATCTTGATGTCCATGTATAAGATTCGATTCAGCTCGCTATGGGCGTGCGCGGCTTGAAAATGCTTCTCAGGAATTTCCAGCCAGGTCGATTCCGGCGCTTCCGCTAGGAAGTCCGGCTCGAAAATCGACTCGATGGGCTCGCTGAGAAAAAAGTTGTAGGACATGATGCGCCGGGGATTCGGAATCATGGCCCGGCGAATGTATTTCTGCGGCAGCGAAAGCTTCCCGCCGGCTGACATTCGCGAGTTTCGCCAGCGGCTCGATCAGCGCGGCGCGCAGCCAGCTTGGCACTTGGTGATAAATGGCGAACTGTTTGTCAGTGGCGTAGCGCGCGTTGCCGCCAAAGAGTTCGTCGCCGCCGTCGCCGGCCAGCAGGGTGTGTACGCCGTTTTCACGCGCCAGCATGGCGCAGCAGTACGAGGCGATGGCCGATGAATTGGCGAATGGCTCGTCGTAATAGCTGATAATTTTGGGGATTGCGTTGAGGGCATCTTCCGGGCTGAGGCAGCGCTCGAAATGGCGCGCTTTGAAATGCGCCGCGGTGGTTCGCGCATATTCAATTTCGTTAAACCCGGTGACCGGGAATGAAATCGAAAATGCCTGAACAGGCGAGAGCTTGTCGGACATGAAGGCCACCACGCTGCTGCTGTCCGTCCCGCCGCTAAGGTAGGCGCCTACCTCATCGCGATCGTAGTGGTCGAGATGCCGATGCACGGCATCGCGCATTTCCTTGCGTAGCTCGCCGGCCCAATCACTCTCCGATTTGCCGCGCTTTTCCTCGTACTGCAAATCCCAATAGCACTTCGCGTTCACGCGCTCGCCGTCGAAGGTCAAGAACATTCCGGGTTCAATCCGGTTGATTCCTTTGTAGATCGAAAGCGGCGCGGGCACAGCGCTGAACAGCAGGTACTGCATAATCGCGGCACGATCGACGTCGGCCGGCGAATCCTGCCCGGTATGAACCGCGCCGACGCGCGAGGCGAAGAGCAGCCGGTTCATCTCCACGGTCCAGAACAGCGTTTTAAATCCGAAACGATCCGCGGCTAAGAGTAGCTCGTGCGTGCGGTCGTCCCACAAGGCAATCGCGAAGGCGCCTTGAATGGCCTGCAAGAAATCCGCTCCGCGCAGCAGATAAAGCTTGGCGAGATTTTCCGCGAGCGACCCACTCGCACCCTGCGGCTCTTCGCTATTCACCAGCGCAACAATTTCTTCGTAGTTGTAAAGGTCCGCATCGACAGCAATCTTCACATGCGAGACCGTCGCGGTTTGCTGGAATGACCAGCGGCGGCTAACGCCCAGCGCAACCGACTCGCCGGCGATGCGCTCGTATCCGGATTCACCGGGCAAAGTAGCAGCGCGCAGCATCGCGTCCAACCGCCCGCGATCCAGCATGGCCCCTGGCTGGCAAATTCCACAGATCCCGCTCACGCTGACCCCTTTTTACTTTCGAATCTCCGACGCGTTCTGTTCGCGCAAATACTTACGCGCGAAACGCCTCGCGCCACTTCCGATACATCAGCACAGTCCACAAGTGCGCGGACCGGTTGTACGTCCCGCGTTGATGCTGCTTCCAAATTTTCTGCAGGAAGGCGCGATCGAGAATTCCATCGTCGGTGCCGAACAGAGTTTCTTGCGCCATTTCTTTCAGTTCGCCGCGGAACCAATGATCGAGCGGTACGGCAAAGCCCTGCTTCTTGCGTTCCACGTTGGCCTTGCCCAGCATCGGCTCAACAGCCTTCTTGAAAATATATTTTCCCATGCGTGCCGCGCAGCTTCAGCGACGACGGAATCATCGCGGCGGTCTCCATGAATTTGTGATCGAGCAGCGGGGCGCGAACTTCCAGGGACACGGCCATGCTGGCGCGATCAACTTTGGCCAGAATGTCATCCGGCAAGTAAGTCTTTATGTCAACGTACTGAATACGCGAGAGCAAATCGGGCGTATCGGCGCGTCGATAATGATCGTCCAGCACGCCGTACGAATCGTATTTCCCCAAGGTGCGCTTGAAATCGGCCGAAAAGAGTTTTGGCTTCTCGCCCGGCCGGAAAATCGACACCGAATTGAAATATCCCTCGAGCGGCGACCGCGACAAACTTTGAAACGTGGCCTTGCCGCGCACAAATCGCGGCGCCCAGGCCAGCGCTGGATATACATCGCCAAGCGGCCCAAACACGCCTTTGCGCACGCCTGCCGGGACATATTTCCGCAGCCGATTTTCCATCACGTCGAGGTAATACCGGCGGTAACCCGCGAAATTTTCATCGCCGCCATCGCCACCGAGCGCCACGGTCACATATTTTCGCGCCACAGCCGAAACGTAATAGGTCGGAATCGACGATGAATCCGCAAAAGGCTCATCGTAGTGCCACACCAGCTTGTTCATCACGTCGATGGCTTTCGGATGCACGATCTCTTCGTGATGATCGGTGTGGAACTGCTCAGCCACTTCACGCGCGAATTGCGCTTCGTTGTACTCCTCTTCCTCAAATCCAATCGAGCAAGTCGTTACGGGCCGCTGCATGAGGCGCGCCATAGTGGCCACAATGGACGACGAATCGACGCCGCCGCTCAAAAACGCGCCCAATGGCACATCGCTCATCAGGCGAACGCGTGTCGCTTCGCACAATTCGTGACGCAGCCGCTCGCACCATTCTTCTTCGCTCTTTTCCTGCACATTGGCAAAGGAAAGATCCCAGTACCGCGTTTCCTTGATGCCCTTTCCTGAAACGACCAGGTAGTGCCCTGGCTGCAGCTTGCGTACCGCGCGATAAATCGACTTGGGCGCCGGCACGTAGCCAAACGAAAAATAGTCGTAGAGCGCTTCGGTATCCTGCTCGCGCGAAATCGAATCGCCCGCGAGCAACGCCTTTAGTTCAGAGCCCCACAGTATTTTTTTGCCGTCGTAAGCGTAGAAGAGCGGCTTCTTCCCGAGGCGGTCTCGCGCCAACAGCACTTTGCGCTGCTTGGAATCCCAAAGTGCGATGGCAAACATTCCGCGCAGCTTGGCAAAACACTCTTCGCCATACTCCTCGTACAAGTGGACGATCGCTTCGGTGTCCGATTTGGTGGCAAATTTGTGACCGCGGCTCAGCAGATCTTTGCGCAGCTCGAGATAGTTATAAATTTCGCCGTTGAGCATCACCCAGATCGAGCCGTCTTCATTCGATAGCGGCTGATGCCCGCCGGCCAAATCGATAATGCTGAGGCGGCGAAAACCCAGCCCAATCCCAGGTCCGGTAAAAATACCTTCGTCGTCCGGCCCGCGATGAATGATCGTCTCATTCATGCGATGGACGACTTCATGGGCGATTGGCTCGCGCCGGTCGAATTCAAAAATGCCGCAAATTCCGCACATAAATTTTGGCTGGCCCGCCCCTAGCTTCGATTTCCGCGTGCCACGGCCCGTTTTTCCGCCATCTCCGAATACAAATTCGAGTAGTTCTTGATCATCCCTTGCAAACTAAATTCGCTCTCGGCACGCTCGCGGGCCGCGGCGCCAAACGCGCTGCGCATTTCCGGGTGCGCAGCAAAATCCGCTAGCCGCTCAACTAATGCCGCCACATCACCCGGCTCAAACAGCCGGCCGGTCTTGCCTTCCTGCACCAGCTCGGGATTCCCGCCAACGCGCGTCGCAACGACCGGCACGCCGCAGGCCATCGCTTCCAGAATGGTGTTGCTCATCCCCTCCAGCAGCGACGGCAGCACAAAAACATCGAGCGCATTCAAAATTTCCGTCACGTTCGCCGAGGCGCCCAAAAAGTTCACGCGTTGCGCCAGTTCCGGCATCCCCGCGACCATGGCGCGATGCTTCTCGAGCTCCGGTCCAGCGCCGGCCAACAGCACTCTTACGTTTACGCCGCGCCGCACCAGCTCGGCAGCGGCTTGCAGCAGTGTGGGGTGATCTTTAATCGCCACCATTCGCCCCACGCTGCCCACTACAAATTCGCCCGCGCCGGCTAGGCCGAATTTCCTGCGCGCTTCCTCGCGCCATCGCGCGTCGGGCTGAAACTTGTGGGTGTCCACGCCATTGTGGATCACTCGAATCTTTGCCGGGTCAAACCACACTTGCTTCGCGTGGTAATCGCGCAGCTCGCTCGACACTGTAAAAATCGCATCGGCCATCGGATAAATTGCCCGGCGAATCATGCGCCGCCGCATCGGCAACCCAGCCATCATGTCGACTTCGTAGCCGTGCTCGCTGTGAATCGCCACCGGAACGCCGGAAATCTTTGCCGCCACTACCGCCTCGATCGCGCCCCAATTCCGCGAATGCACCACGTCCGGCCGGTACTCCTTCATGATTCGAGAAAACACCGGCACCAAAAATTGCGATCCCGCACCGGCTTGCCCTGCTTCGTAAGGCTCCGGCAATTTTTGCGCTGCGACCAGCTCGGGATTGAACCCGCGGGTCACGCAAATCCGGCTCTCGAACTGATCCGCATCGAGCCCGCGAATCAAATTCAGCACCACGTGCTCGGTGCCTCCGGTATCGAGCCGGTTCACCACATGCAAGATTCGCAGCGGCCGGCTCTCGCCGACGCTCAGCGATCCCGTCGCGTCGCCGCTTGGCTCGCTCACCATGACGCCAAGAGGCTCGGAAATTGCGGCGCACTTTGTCTCTGCAGAAAGCATTGCGGCACGCTCTCGCGCCTAAGGCCGGGAGTTCACGGCGCTCACTGCGCCTTGACTCTCCACCACTTCGCGATTCGGCGCAGCGTGTTTGCCGGCGTGCGCCGCTTCGATCAAATGGCTCTCCAGCCGCCCCAGGTTGGTGTCCCAGTCAAAATGCTGCCGCACGAACTCTCGCCCACCCGCGAAACGTTTTTGCAGCGACGGATCACTCAAAATTTCGTTTACCCGGCGCGCGAAATCCGCCGGCTCGTCCGCCACCAGGATTGTCTCGCCATCGCGCGCGCCTACGGCTTGCGCGGGCCTGGAAGTCGACACCACGGGCTTACCCAGGGCTAGGGCCTCCAGAATCTTATTCTGGACCCCTTGGGCGATCCTGAAGGGCGCCACGACTGCCGCCGCACCCAATAAGTAAGATTGCACCTCAGGAACAGTACCAGTCACAACCACGCCTTCCTGCTTGACGAGGTCCCTCACGCGCGGCGCTGGATTCCTGCCAGCGATCACGAAGCGGGTTGCGGGATGTTTGGCTCGCACCAGCGGGAAAATGTCCCTCGCGAAGTATTCGGCGGCGTCGATATTCGGCAAATAGTCCATCTGGCCCACGAACAGCACATAAGGCTGCAGCGCGGCAATTTGCTCGGGCAGCCAGGCCACTCCTGATTCAGTTCCAGTCGAGTCGGCTTCGTGACGCGCTACGCCGTTGGCAATCACCGCAACTGGGTATCTACCTATGGGATTCAGTAGTCCCGCTTCTAGATTTGTGGTCACGATCGATAGGGCGACCTTGGCCGCGGTGCGCTGCTCAGCGCGTCCCAGCACCTCGGCTTCCCGCGAATAGACCCAGGAACGCGGGAATCCTGCGATCTTTGAGTACTGCGCCCACTTGCCCGAATCGATGTCGACGAAGTCGACGACTACTGGCACTGGGCAGTCGCGAGGAACGTATTGGGTCATCGATGAGCAATAAACAAAAACGAGGTCGTAGGCTTCTGTGACCAATGCGTTGCGTACTTCCCTCTTCAGCTTGGGCGAGTAGAAAAAACCGCTGGTGAGTGCCTCGCCGCGCAGAAAACTACGCACCATGTTCTTCTTTGCCGCTAGCGGATTGCGCGCCTCCACAAAAACGCGCCGGCAGAAGTCACGCAGCGGCACCACATTTGCCGCTTCCTCTGCCGAATCGGCCAAACAAAAGAGGTCAATCGTGTGGCGCGCAGCCAGGAATTTCAGCTCGTGGAACGCACGTATCTTTTCGCCCTTGTCCGGAGGGTAAGGAATGCGATGGGCGAGGAACAGAATCTTCATGGGAACCAGCGGACCACGTGCGGCCCGACCTGGCGGGTGAGCCACAGCGGCAACTTCTGCCACACTTTCGTGGCGACTTGGAATTTCGGGTTGACCGGCGAAAAATTCGGCGCCGTCTTTCTGCGCACCAGATACACCTGATACTTCAGCGGCTCAATTTTCGTATCCCACTTCGATTTGAAGTCGTAAACGCCCGTGCCACGCTTGCTGCGCCCAAAGTCGAAGCTCTTCATGCCGCGCTGGGTGGCGTCTTCCATTAGCTGCCAATACAGGAAATTGTTCGCTGCCAGCGCGGGCGCTTCCGGCGACGCGCCCATGTAGTACGGCATCGACACACCATTGAAGAGAAACGACAGCATTCCCGAAACGGGCGTTTCGCCGTGATAGACAACCATCAAATGCGATAGATCTCCGAATTCCTCAGCAATATGTTTGAAAAGCTGCGGTGGGAACACCGGCGTGCCCAGCCTGCGCATGCTATTCGCAAACAAATCGTAAAACGCGCCCAACTGATCGTAGCCAATTCTAGAGGTCAGATTGGCCTTCTCACCCTTGCGAATCATGTAGCGCGTGCCCTTGGGCAAGCCCTTCATATTCGCGTCGGAATTTGTAAGCTGGGTGGTGAACGTCACGTATAAGTCGTTGGGATGAAACCCATCGAGCAGTTCGCCGGAACGATTCCTAAGCTCCAGATAGTCCACCTGCTCCGATTCCGCGAGCCTCTTCACATGTTCGAGCAGCGCTTCGTCCGATTCCTTGTCCGCCGCGCAAATTCCGCCGTAAACGCCGAGCGGCGCGGCAATCAAAGCCTTGCCTACGACCCAATTTGAAATTCGAAAGAGCGGCACTATTGCGGAAATTTCGCCGCCGCGCTGCGCATAAAAGTATGCAGCCTGAAATCCAAAGGTCTTTTCGAGGACATGCTTCCAGGCAATTAGGTGAAAAGGCGAGCCGCCCGGCTGTGCCGCGACAAACTGATCCCACTTCTCGCGAATCGCGGGCGTATAGGAGTGAATCGTTACTCGGCGGGAATCGTTCTCAGGCAGGTCCGCAATGAGCTGCGATTCGGGGGCGCTATGAATCGCCATTTTCATCCCGTCCGGAGTGCGCATTCACGCCAACCCGGACAGGACTAGCGCTTTCGAATTTCTCAAAGAGCCAGGCCTCATCCACATCCAGATAGCATGCCAAAAGCTGTTTCTGCGCGTCGGACGGCTCACGAAATCCATGGATAATCTTGCTCAGGATGGCGTCATTCATCCCCAGCTGCTTAGCCAGATGGTTCTGGCGCAGCCCCTTCTTAAAAATCGCCATTTTCAGGTTTGGGTACATGAAGCGTCCTCCCGGGCCCTGTTACTCGATCACTGTTCAATCACTGCGTTCAATCAGCGCCCTATTGGTTGGCTCCTCTCGTCGGCTGGGGACGAAATGCAGCTCAGGGAAACGAAAATAAAACTAAACTCGTTCACAACTGCGGCTTGCTGGCCGCACTTCGAAGTTCCTACGGCTTTCCGGTCTTGGCGTCGTACCCGTAGTAGTTGTAGCGAAATTCTTTGCGATCGGTGATCGACGCGTTCAACACCACGCCAATCAACTTGCTCGGATCGATCGTTCCCGAGGCCTTTTTCAGAATGTCTTTACGCGCATGGTGCGTGCGCACTACCGCCAGGACTGCGTCGCACCCCGCGGAAATCTGTTCGAAATCCGCCAGCGGAACGATAGGCGGCGAATCCACGATAATCAGCTTGAAGTGCTCCGCGGACTTGCCGATTAATTCCTTCCAGCGGTCGCCAGAATAAAGGGCCGGAGGCGGCGTGTTCGATGAGCCCGCTCCAAGCACATACAAATTGCCCATATCTGTGGCGCGAACCGCTTCCTCAAACGAAGCTTGGCCTGAAAGAATTTCACCAAGTCCCGGTGACGGAACCTTGCCCAGCAAAGTGGTCAAGCCGCGGGTGCGCAGGTCACCGTCGATCACCATTACTGGCATGTCGTTGAGCTGCGCGCAGCACAGCGCGAGATTGGCCGTGGTGGAGGTCTTCCCCTCGCCGGGAACCGCGCTGCTGATTACGATCGAGCGCAAGCCCTTCTGCGCCTGCAACCGCAAAATGCGGGTGCGCAGCGCTCGATAAGACTCGACCGCCGCTTCCATGAAATCGTTCCGCGGAAACAAAACGGGAGTGTCGGATTGCTGCGGCAGCCGAATCTTCGGGCAAAGGCTTAGAGTCGCGCTGCCTATAGCCTCGGAGACGCCATTCCCATTGGCGTGCTCCGCCTCATCCACCAGCCCGGCTAGCGGACCGCGAATCGCTTCCAGCACTTGGGGCAAGTCGAACTTCTTATTGGTCTGCTTCGTCGACCAATCCTGCGCCCGCTGGGTTTCGTTGAAAAATTTGCTCATTGACTGCTCCCGCTAATTTCCCCGTCGCTGCTTAAACATCCCCGCCGGAAAATCGCCGGCGGACGGAGCGGCTTTACCAGCCGCCATACCCGCTGGAACGGAAAGCTCCGTTGACCGCGTCAAGCCCAGCGAACTTGCAGCCTCTTCGACAATATCCGCTCCAATTTCATTTCTCTTGCTCATAAAGCCCATCACCAGGCAGCTCTCGCACACCAGGTTGATTAACCGAGGCACGCCCGCAGTGTACGCATAAATCTCGTCGTACACCGGCCCATTGAATGGCGAAGGCCCCTTCAGGCCCGCGGCACGCATGCGATCGCTGATATAAGCGCGCGTTTCCGCAGGGCTCAAAGATCGCAACTGGCACCGGCTGGCGATGCGCTGCTTTAACGCCGCCAATTCCGGCCGGTCCAGGATCGAAGTCATTTCCGGCTGCCCGGCAAGCACGACCTGGAGCAGCTTCTCGCGATATGTATCGGTGTTGTTCAGCAGCCGAATCTCTTCGAATAGTTCGATCGAGAGCAAATGCGCTTCGTCGACCACCAGCACCGAGGTCCCGCCCTGGCGCTGCTTCTCGAGGAGCATCGCGTACAAGGCGGCCAACCGGCGCGGCTTGCTGGTCGAAGTACAGGAAACTTCAAATTCATCCAGGAGCGATTCGAAAAACTCGTCGCGGGTCAGGCGAGGATTGACCAAAAACGCCGTAGCAATGGGCGTCTTGCCAAAGGAGGCGCTGGAAATAAATTGCAGAGCAGTGTGCAGCAGCGTGGTCTTGCCGGTCCCCACCGGCCCGGTGACCATGATGAAGCCCTTACGCAGCAGCACTCCCTCGACCAGCGCGGTCAGCGCGTCGCGGTGCGGTTGCGCAAGATGTAGGAAGCGGGGATCCGGGGTGAGCTTGAACGGCTCTTCGCTCATCCCGAAGAAAGCACTATACAAATTACACCAGTCCCTTCAGGAAATGAGATGCCACCAGTCCCACCACTGTCGCTGCTACCACCGTGGCGGCGCACGCCAGTACCAGCCGTGCATAGCTCAATCGGGTCTGCTTGGGGTTCTGTACGAATGGAACACCGGTGAGAACAGGCGCGCGAAAAATGTCGATCGCTTCGCGCTCGTTCCTAACCGATTCGTCGGTGATCTCCATGACCATGGCCAGAGCGATGCCCATCAAGAATCCACCGATTAGGCCTGCAAACCCGATCAGCGGCCTATTCGGCGCCACCGGAAATAGCGGAGGCATCGCGGAATCCAGAATCACGAAATTCTCGCCGCGCTGGTGAACTTCCAAATCCGAGGCCATTTCCGCACCAAGCTTTTTATCCAGCAGCCGGTCATAGTGCTGTTGCAGGCTGTTGTAATCGCGCATCAAGCCTTCGATTTGCTGTTCGAAGACGGGTTCTTGACCGAGCTTGGACATGTGAAAATCAATTTGCTGTTGAATCGCTGGTTCCAGCTTGGTCTGTTCCTTGATGTCTTCGTCGAGCTTGGCGATTTGCGCTTCAAGCACTGGATTCCTAACGCCGCCAGTCGCCGGGCCTTCGGGAACTTCCACCTGGGCCGGCTGGTGTTTGGCCTGCCGGGCAGCCTTGGCCTTCAAAGCATCCAGCTCCGCCTGAGCCTTGCGAACGTCGGGGTAATTTGAACCGTACCGTGACCGCAATTCAGAGAGAGTCGATTCCAGCTTCTGAATCTGCGAATCCTCCGGAGACGAACGCCCATCTCCGGTATCCATGTCTACCGTGGGATTGGTGGTACCCATCATGGACTGATCGAGAATCTTTTCCTGCTGGTCCCGGTTAATTCGATCCTGAATGTTCTGCAGTTGCTGGCGCAGTGTGCTCAGCGCTTCCAGATGGAACTGCTTTGATTCCGGAAGGTCCATCATGTACTTCGACTTGATGGCTGCCAGTTCGCTTTCCTTCTGCTCGAGCTGCTTCTTGGTGTCCTGAAGCTCGTTATCGAGGAATTCTGCCGTCCCTGTAAATTCCTGTTCGCGCGCTTGCAGGTTGGTGCGAATCAAGGCATGGGCCAATTCGTTGGCCATTCGCGCCGCAACGATGGGGTCGTGATCGGAGTAGGCGATCTGGAAGGCGTTGATTTGATGTCCGCCATTTACGGTCTCAATGGCGATCGACCGCTGCATCTTTTTGACGATGCCTTCCTCAGCAGCCCGCCCCTGCGCCTCAGGATAGAGGTGCATCTGGTCGCGGAGTTGCCGCAAAAGAGTGGGGGAAGTTACCTGCTCTGTCAGGGTGTTCAACCGCTCGGAAACCGAGGTGCTCACGGTGGTTGGAACGTAAGCGTCCGGAACCTTCTGAGGATCTACTAGGATCGTCGTCTGTGACTTGTAAATATTCGGGAGTCGCTTCGCCATTACGCTCGAAGCCACACACAGTCCAAGCGCGGTCAGAAGGATTACCCACTTCCTGCGCTTCGCGATTCGAACGTAATCGCGCATGCGCAGATCGCCCAAGAAATCGCTACCACCGCCCGCTGCGCCACCCATCAAGCTTTCGGACACGCTACTCCTCCATCAAACTCTACCCTGAAATCTTAGACACAAGCACTTCCGTTACCAAAGGAAAACAACGACCTGTACCACACAATCCGTAACCATTTTGCTATCAGACACATAGAGCCGAATTATTTGCACAGGTGGCTGTCACCCAAAATGCACTCTGGGCAGTTGGAAATTTTTTTCCGTTTTCTCCGAAACGCCTTCTAGCCGTTAAGCCAAGTACTATGAGGTGTTTACACCGAATTAGGAATTAAGTTGCGGTTCGACAATGACTCATTTTGAGACGATGCCATTCTGAGTGACGCATTTTGAGCCAATCCAGTCTTATCCTTGATACACCCCGGCCCGGCAAGTGAGTCCGATTTGGGTGGCTCAGATGAGGGCGAAAAGAAGCTACTAAGCGAGCTGGAAGCTAAAACGTTGGGGATATCGAGGCGTAATCCTGGCTAAGGTTCCAGGTCAACCCGGAGGAGATGAAGTTAATATTTCCAACATTGAAGTTGGCGGGCGCCTCGAGCTGCCACCTCCGAGCGTAAGCTGCGAACCAGGAGAAGTTCCGGGAGATACGGTAGCTGAGCTGCGCCGTCCCATAGAGGCCAGAGACTTGGCCTCCCGTATAGGAATCCGACTCATAGGCCATGCCAGCGCTCCCGCGCCACCACTGGCCGAGCCTCTTCTCATACGCGCCGTCGCCGCGGCTGGTGTAGCCGTTGATCAGAAAAGGGCCGGTGGTAATCCCGCGGTAATACTCGATCGCCACTGAAGAAGTACGGAAAACTTTGTGCAGCGAGACGTCCCCCGTCGCGGTCAGGCCGCTCGTTCCCGATTTGCCTCCCAGGCCGGTGCTAGCCGCCGCCGAAATCATAAATACCATCGTCGGACTCAAGCGATCTGAAAATGACCCCCCGAACCCGGAGTACAGAGAATTAGAAAATTGGCTCGAATAAACCCGTTGACTGAAATCTGCATAGAGCCCGAATGACTTCGTGGGGCTTAGCATATGCGTCCAGTTAAGGCTGCTGCCGTAGTTGTAGCCCGTCGTCGGAAAATTCGAAAAGTTGCTGTGCTCGAATTCAAAGTAAGGCGCGAAATTGAATTGGTCGCGCGCGCTGAAGATGTAGGTAAATGTCGAAGTCGCCGTGTCCGAGATCCAGCGCTCATTGGCCGCCAGAAATGGATTCTGTACGCCGTTGCCGCTTACCGAATTGACGTCCAGACTGAAATTGCCGTACAGGATCCGTCCGTCCACCGAATTAAAATTGTCCGCGAGTGCGAAGTTCCAGCGCGAACTCAGCGGCCGGGTAAACGTATAGGTGACAGATTCGTTATTGAAATTCGAGCTGACCTGGTCATTCACCACAGTCATTTCCGGCAGGTATTGAAAGGTCAACCGGCTGTCTTTGAAGATGTGATCAAAATTGATGTTCGTTCGAATAATGCCGAGGTAGCTGTAGTCGCCAGTGCTGCCCGGCAGCGATTGCGCGCCTTGCAGATCGCTGGCTGCCAAGAACACAAAATCCGCCGACCCCACATAAAACGGGCCCAAGTGAACGGGACTACGTACGCCCGGCTGCAGCCATTCCGAAGAGCCTAATCGCGAAACTTGAAATTGGGTTGGAATCGGAACCGGATACTGGCTCTGTTGCTGCGGGGTAGCTCCCTGAGTCGCTCCAGCTTGCGAATTACTGGTAGCTACGCAAGTGGTCGCCTGCTGGGTGGCTGAAGTCTGCTGCGCGCAAGGCGGCCCCGGCGGCACAACGTTCCCTGGATTCGGATTTTCCGTACTGTTCTGATCGGGACCGTACTGGCTAGGATTCTGGCTATTCACGCCGATCGAGCCGTCGGGATTCACCCGCGTGCTCTCGTCAGGTCCAGGAGCCTGCCCGTTGGTTTGATTATTTACCTGATTGTTGACCTGGCCGTTTTGCGGTCCATTCGGAGGCGGAGCCGGATTCTGACTAGTCTGCCCGTTGGCTCCGTTTTGACCGTTGTTTTGGTTGCTATTCTGGGTGTTTGAACCGTTGCTCTGCGCGCGAACTCCCGGCGCCGCGCCCAGAAACAGGCAAACGGCGACAATTAGCCACAGTTGATTCGCTCGCGACCGCATATTCGTCCTTGGTATGGAACTCGTTGGTATGTAACTCGGCTCCGTCGGTTTCGGAATTCCTCGGGGAAACTTAAGGCACAACGACCATATCGCCGGGCACCAGCTTCACGTCCTGCATTTTCCCTTCGATCACTCGCTTGTACTTGAAGGGAATCTTAGTCTGATGTCCGTTGTCGTTTCGCAGTACGTAGATGGATTCCGATTTGGCGAATTGCGAGAGCCCGCCAGCCTGGGCCAGCAGCTCCATAACACCCATATCGCCGCTCATGATGAACGTTCCCGGATGGCCTACCTGCCCAACGAGAAACACTTTGCGGCTGCGAATGTCTCGAACGATTACCGTGACCTGCGGCTCGTTCACGAATGGCTTTAGCTTCTCGGTCAGCAGGCCCTTTAGTTCCTCGGGCGTCAGGCCAACGACTTTGACGTCGTTAATCAGAGGCAGTGTGATTACCCCGTCAGGCCGGACCATTACCTGACTGCTCAAATCAGGCTCTCGCCACACAGAAATATAGAGAGAGTCGTCGACTCCGATTCGGTACCCGTTCGGCGCCGGCTTCGCCGCGGACATGTCCACAGGATCGGTTGCATTCGTCTGCGCCGGTGTGGTCGCCTGGCTGGTCGAAGATTGAGCCGGAGGCTGCGCGCTCTGCGTCTGGGATTGAGATTGGGACTGGGACTGAGCCCGGACCGGGGCGGTATAGCACCCTATTCCCAGCAGGATAGCCACCAGGCCATAAGTCGCCCTCGAATTAAGTTTCAACAACGTATTTACCTCCCATCTCTTCGGAAATGACAGGACTTGCATGGGGTTTTGTCCATCGCGAACGCGAAATGATCATAAATGATAGCAGAAGGCTTGTGACATTTGCTGGCACTTTCCAGACCTGCGTTGGAACAAGTTTCCATCTATACAGCAGCACTTTGCACAACACCGGAAGCGCAGGTTAATTTCCACAGTCCACAGAATGGCACGCTGCGAATTGGCTTCTTGGGCCGCCTTTCGCCCTAGGCAGGTGGTGCGGCAACCTTCTTCGGTGACTTCTCCAGCCTGGTGATCAGGCGGAAAATCTTGATCAGCGCCGCGTAGGTGAAGGTCCACCCAGCCAATAAGACGACGTCACGGAGAGTTCGGTGGCCCGGCATGACTAAATGGACAAGAGCGGCTCAGGCGCACTGCCGCTGAATCGCAGGTGAGATCTCACTAATGCGCTCCACGCCCGGACAGCACTACCTTGGCGGTCTCGAGCAGAATGGCCACGTCCAGAAACAGGGAAAGATGCTTGATATAGAAGAAGTCGAATTCAAGCTTGGTCTTGGCGTCTTCCACACTGGAACCATACTGATAGCGCACCTGCGCCCAACCCGTAATTCCGGGCCGGACCGAGTGCCGTAGCAAAAAGAAAGGAATGCTCTTTTCGAGCATTTCGCAGAAATAGGGCCGTTCTGGTCGAGGCCCCACGATGCTCATCTCGCCCAGCAGTACGTTAAAGAGCTGGGGTAGCTCATCCAGCCGAACCTGGCGCAGGAATTTGCCGACCTTGGTGATCCGGCGGTCGTTACTCTGCGCCCACGAAGGCCCGTTGGCCTCGGCATTTTGGTACATGGAGCGGAATTTCAAAATGTTGAAAGTTTTCCCGTGCAGCCCAACACGCTCCTGTTTGAACAGTACCGGGCTGCCGGTCTCCAGCTGAATCGCCAAGGCCACAACGGCCATGATCGGCAGGGTGAAGATCAGAGCGAAGATGGCAATTACGATGTCCGCTCCGCGCTTTGCCGCTACCACGATGGCCGAGTGGCGGAATCCATCCGAAAGGATTAGCGAACTGGGGGAAAGCTCCTCCATCGGAATGCGTCCAGTGATCTTTTCATCGAATCCGTGGACGTCGTCCACCCCGACGCCCGCGAATTTCAGCCCGAGTAGCGATCGAACGGGGGTCATGCCGCGGCGCTCGGCCAAGGCCAGGATCAGGTGATCAATCTTTTCACGCTGGACGATGGCTTCCATATCCGCCACTGCGCCGATCACCTTGGGATTGACGATCGACTTCCCTATGTTTTCGCCTTTCTCGTCCAGAAAGCCCACCACTTCCAGATTCAGTTCCGGGCGGGCCAGGATTTCGCGGACCAGTGAAATGCCGGCAGGGCTGGTACCCACCATCAACACCCTCTGAGGGGCGCGGAACAACACAACCGTTGCACCTAGCACCATCCGGGAGGTGAAGGTCATCACGAAAATAATAGGAGCGGCGAGGACCGCGATACCGCGACCGAGGCTCCAGTCGGGAACCAGGTAATAAAGGAAGGCCAGCGCCAGGCAAGCGGTTCCCAGGGCCTGCAGAAGACACAGGAATAGCTCGTCTTTCTGGCTGATTACCCGCGAAACGTAAAGGTCGTTGTAATAGAGGGCGATAACGCTGACTAGCGCCACCAGCCCGATGCGGTAGACGCCCGGCCCCTCGAAGTAGTGGGCAATTACTCGCACGTCGTGGAAGCGCAGAAAGATCGCCACCAACACGCCGAGAACAATCAGCACCGCGTCGATCAGCACCAGCAGCAGCGTCGACGACGGAACCCTTTGGCCGCCAATCTTCAGCATCGGTTCGTCCGCGGGGACTCGACGATTTTGATTTCTTGATTCACCAATTCAGTCACTGGAATATTGTCGTAATCAGGCCGGATAAATCCGCTCACACACACACGAACCCCGTTATCAGTGGGCAAGTTTCTCACCAAATGAACAAAAGTTTTTCTGGGGAGTGCATGAAAAACGTCATTGAAATCACGCCGCTTAAATCCCGAAACGGGAATTCAACGACGTCCGCCTGGTTCCCACCGGAAACCTATTTCATCATTTTGCGACAAAACTACTTCCAGGAGCGTCACCGGAAGTTCACGCGGGGTATTCACTTGATTCTCTCACTTCCCACTTTCCTTTGATAGTTGACGTCCTCTCGGAGTTTCCGATGCACAAACTGTGACACCCAGATGTTGCTGCTTTGTCATCCCTGTGGAAATTCGTCACATCGCCGGAACCGCGCGCACCATGCGCCTCCATAATCATCGTAAACTGATGGTTCAAGGCTCTTCATGGCCATCAAGGTGACTGCGGGCGATCTGGCCCGCGATCGCGTACGAATCATTGAAGCAATCGGCAAATGGCTGACGCCGCAATCGGACGATCGTCGATACGACTGGCTCTATATGGGTTCGCCAGCCGGGCCGGCGCGCGTCTGGTTGGCCGAAGATAACCGAGGCGGCCTTATAGGCCTCGGAGCAGCCTTTCCGAGAAGGCTCTTTTCAGGCGGGAAAGAAATAACCGGGTGTGTTTTCGGCGATTTTGGAGTCGCGCCCGAACATCGCAGCGCTGGACTGGCCCTGCAACTTCAACGCGCTTGCTTTGAGTGCCTCGAAGATGGCTGGGCGCAAGCCGCTTACGATTTTCCAAGCGCGAGCATGACGGCTATATATAAAAGATTGGGACGTGGGACGGTTTTGCCGTTCGTTCGAACTGCCAAGCCGCTTCGCGCTGACCGAAAAATTGAGGCTAAAATTCCAGTGAAGCCGGTCGCCAAAGTCGCCAGCAGCATTGCCAACCAAGTTCTGGCTCTGCGCGATAAGAGCAACGCCGTTCGAGGTGGCTGGGCCATTGTCCAGCACGATCCTGGTCAAAAATGCGGTGAGGAATTTACCGCGTTGGCCCGAAAAGCCAGCGAATCTTCAGCAACCTGCGTATCCCGCTCGGCTGAATATCTAAATTGGCGCTACCTTGCACATCCGACGGTGCGCTTCCACATCACCGAGGCCAGACGGGCTTCCGAGCTCGAAGGCTACCTCGTCTCTGTACAGGAAGGCGATCAAGCAAGAATCGTGGATCTTTTTGGTTTACAAGAGGATACGGCCTTTGCTGCACTGCTTTCTGACTCGCTCCAGCGGCTCCGCGCCAGCGGGGTTCAGACCGTCAGCGCACCTGTGTTAACCGGCTCGCATCAGCACGCAGCTCTGAAGCGCCAGGGATTCAAGGACCGGGAGGCAGCTTCGGCGCTCGTTTTCGACTCGATCGCTGAGACCGGTCAATCTAAGACCAATTCTACAAACTGGTTTCTTATGGATGGAGATCGCGACAGCTAATCGTCAGGGAGAATAGCAATGGTGGATACTCAAGTCCTAACCGACCGGCTCAAAGACTTCGTTTACAAAAAATTCCCCCTGGCCAAAAAGCAGGGCGTGAAGAACTCCGACCCACTGCTCGACAGCGGCATTATCGATTCACTCGGGATTCTCGACCTGGTTACCTTCATTGAGAAGGAATTTGGCGTTCACGTCTCCGACGAGGAGCTTTTGCCCGAAAACTTTCAGACTCTCGATGCCCTGGCCGCCTTCATTCAGCAAAAGGGATCCAACGGCACGCATTAAGAATCACCAGTACCGCCAAATAAACCAAAGAAACAGCATCACAGGGGGATCGGGAGAAAGTGTTACAAGTTCGACCAGTCGATTTCGACGCCGATAAGCCCCAGCTTCTTGAAATCCTGCAACGCAACCTGCCCGATCTCCCTCACGCTCAGCGCTTTGACTGGATTTACCGCCGCAACGCCGCCGGCCGAGCCTGGGCTTGGTTGGTAGTCGATAGCGCCTCGAATAAAGCCGTCGCCACCGCCTCTGTGTTTTCCCGCGCCGTTTGGATCGACAACGCCGTTAGGCTCTGCGGCCAAGTCGGCGATTTCGCGGTCGATGCGCCCTACCGCAGCCTCGGACCAGCTCTAGTCCTTCAGAAAGCTACTTTTCAGCCTGTCGACGAAGGGCAGCTCGCGTTCTGCTACGACTGCCCTCCCCATGACCGCGGCATGTCCACCTTCCGCCGCCTGGGCATGGAGCCCAACACCGAAATGCACCGCTACACCCGGCTGCTTCGCCTCGAAAAATGGCTGGGGAAAAAGAGCGGCTCCGCGGCAGTTGCCGCGATCGGCGCGGCCGCGGGCAATCCCCTGCTCCGTGTCGCGAGGTCGGGCTCCCGCTCAAAGGCAGGCGACGGAAATTACGAGCTGAGCCACTTTGAGGATCGCTTTGGCGAAGAATTTACTCTATTGGACAAGCAGGTGCCGTCGAACGACACCATTCGCAGTCGCCGTGCTGCCGAAAACCTCAACTGGCGCTACCGCGACGACCCTCTTCACCAATACCAGGTCATCACTGCGCGTCGTAACGGCCTGCTAGAGGGCTTCATTATCCTTCTGAAATCCGACGACGAAGTCTATGTAGTCGACCTCTTCGGCTCAAATCTAGACAAGTCAGGGCCTGCGCTTGTTAACGCTGCCGCGGATCACCAAAGAAAACAGAAAATCCAGGCCTTCCATGCCTTCTGCCCACCCGGCACACCAATGAGCATCACCCTTGAAAAGGCCGGCTTCCGCCAGCGCGAGGCCTCGGCGCGGGTTGTCGCTTACACCAAACCCGGCTCAGAAACGAATTTACTCCTGCGCCGCGACACCCTGAAATGGTCTTTTACCCGCGCGGACTTGATGGTTTAGACCCACCGTCGGTCACCGGATCGTTTCTCCCGACACGCCGGCTGTAAAATAGAGACTGGGGGCATTCCGAATGGATTTTCTCGTTCACCACATGCTGCGAGCGAGCGCAGAAAAATCGCCCGACAAAGAGGCGGTGGTCCACGGCTCGAAGCGCCTCACCTACGCCCAGGTCGCTCAGCAAACAAAAGGTTTAGCGATCGGCTTGCGCAAAGCCGGGATGTACCGCGGCGACCGTGTCGGCATCTACCTCGAAGCTTCGATTCCTCAAGTTGTCTCAATCTTCGGCATCTCCGAAGCTGGCGGAGCCTACGTCCCGATCAATTCCCTGCTTTTCCCCGATCAGGTCGGCCATATCGCTAAAGACTGCGAGATGAAAGGGCTGATCACCACGCCCGCCAAGCTGGCCACGCTGAGCGAAGTGCTTGAGCAAATCCCTTCCCTCGAATTCGTGATCCTCACCAACGAAGGCGAAGCTCCCAAAACCAAGCTGCCCGTTCACAGCTTCGAAGAATTCACATCCTCGTCGGCGAGCAAAACCTGGCGCGAGGATTCGATCGAGAAAGACCTCGGCGCCATCCTCTACACCTCGGGGTCAACCGGAAAGCCCAAGGGCGTCATGCTCAGCCATGCCAACATCATGGCCGGCGCGACCATCGTCTCCACTTACCTCAGTATTACCGCCAAGGATCGCATCCTTGCTTGCCTGCCCTTTAGTTTTGACGCGGGTATGAACCAGCTCACCACTGCGATTCAGCAGGGCGGTACCATCGTGCTGATCAATTTCACCTTTGCCCGTGAAATCGTGCAGACCCTGCTCAAAGAAAAGATCACCGGCCTCGCCGGCGTGCCCACGCTCTGGAGCCTGCTCGCACAGCCCAATTCAACTCTGCAAAAGCAGCCCATGTCCGATCTTCGATACATCACCAATACGGGCGGCGCGATGCCGCAGACTGTTCTCGCGGTTCTGCGCCAGGCTCTGCCCACCACCCAAATTTTCCTGATGTACGGACTCACCGAAGCTTTCCGCTCCACCTATTTGCCGCCCGAGGAGCTCGACCGCCGCCCCACCTCGATGGGCAAGGCAATTCCCGACACCGAAATTCTCGTGCTCCACGAAGACGGCAGCCTCTGCAAGCCCGGCGAAATTGGCGAGCTAGTCCATCGCGGCCCGACCGTCTCACTTGGATACTGGGGCCGGCCCGAAGATACCAACCGCGTCCTCAGGCCCAACCCGCTCCTTCCGCCTCAAATGGGCGATTGCGAGCGCATTTGCTATTCGGGCGACTTGGTCAAAATGGACGAGGATGGCTTCCTCTATTACGTCGGTCGCCGCGACACCATGATCAAGTCCTCCGGCTTCCGCATTAGCCCACCGAAGTCGAAGAGTGCCTATTTCAATCCGGCAAACTTCGCCTCGCTGCGGTGATCGGCATCCCGGACGAAGTTTTGGGTCAGACCATCAAAGCGTTCTGCGTCCTGCGAAACGGTGAAAACGTCGAAGCCGACTGGCTCATCAGCCACTGCGCCGAAAAATTGCCGCGCTACATGGTTCCCAAGACTGTCGAATTTCTCGAGGAAATGCCCAAGACCACCAGCGGCAAAGTGGATTATCCGGCGTTGCGCCGCCGCGAGGGTTTGCTGAAGTAAGTCAGAAGAAGACTGTCCCGGGAAATTAGCCTTATATAGGCAAGCGAACCGAACTCGCGCTCCAGAAGTCGCTACAATATCCCTAACATGACAGACTCTGCAGCCACCGCTCCTCACGCCATGAAGATTATCGACCGCCATTACAAGGTGGCGGATGGCGAGCTTCAAATTGACGGCGTAGGCGTTAAATCCATTGCCGAGAAATACGGCACACCACTCTTCGCCTACAGCAGCAGAGCTATCGACAATCAGTGGAATCGTCTGCGCGCCGCTCTCCCGCGCGAATTCTCGATTTGCTACTCGGTCAAAGCCAATCCGAACCAAGCCATTCTTCGCCATTTCCTTAGCAAAGGCGCAGGCCTCGAAATTGCCTCTGGTGGGGAATTTCTGCAAGCCACCAACGCGGGCTGCGCGCCAGAAAATATTCTTTTTGCGGGCCCCGGTAAGGGCGACGAGGAACTCGAATTCGTCCTCGAACGAGGAATCGGGGAAATTCACGCCGAATCGGCCAATGAAGTTCAGCGCATCGCGAAAATCTGCAAAAAGCTAAATCGCAAGGCGAATCTCGCGGTTCGGGTTAATCCCAGTTCCGAGGCTGAAGGCGGTGCCATGCGCATGGGCGGCCGCGCCGCCGCGTTTGGGATTGACGAAGAAAAGCTCGACCAGGTCGTCGACTTAATCCTCTCGCTTCCTCAAATTGAATTTCACGGCGTTCACCTTTTCACCGGCACGCAGATTCTCGATGCCAATATTCTTCTCACCCAATATCGCAAAGGTCTCGAAATCGCGCTTCATGTCACCCGCCGAACAAAAAAGCCACTGCACACCATCGACTTCGGCGGCGGCCTCGGCATTCCTCACTTCGCACACGAGCACGAACTCGATACCGACGCGCTCCGTATCGGCCTCGAAAAATTGATGCAAGAAATGGGTCGCGACCCACTCCTCAAAAATGCGCGCTTTCTGGTCGAGCCCGGCCGCTACCTCGTCGGCGAAGCCGGCATCTACATCGCGCGCGTCGTCGACGTTAAAAGTTTCGCGCGAGAAAAAATTCCTGATCCTCGATGGCGGCATGCATCATCATCTGGCCGCCTCCGGAAACCTCGGCCAAACCATCAAACGGAATTATCCGGTTGCCATTGTGAATCGTCTCAGCGGTCCGGCGAATGCGCCCGGCGAAAAAGTTGAAGTCGTGGGCCCGCTCTGCACGCCTCTCGACGTTCTCGCGCGCGATATCGAACTGCCCCACGCCGAAGTGGGCGACCTCGTCGGCGTCTTCCAATCCGGCGCCTACGCTCGCGCTGCCAGCCCGCTCGGCTTCCTCAGCCACCCCGCGCCGCCCGAAGTTTGGGTCGATCACGGCCACGATAAACTCGTCCGCCGTCGCGGCACGTACGCTGACTACCTGCGCGATCAAATTCCCGGCGAAGCCTCGCCAAACGGACCGGGCGACTCACCGAGACGACGAAACATCCGAAGAATCGCGCACGCCCGTCGTCATCTCCTCCCGCGGATCAAAACTCCGCGCTAAATAGCGTGCCGACCACGCTCCTGCCGTGAATAAACTTCTCCTGGTCGCCTTTCATTTTCCGCCGCAACTCGGTAGCAGCGGCCTGCTGCGCTCTTTGAAATTCTCGCGAAATCTTCTTGCGCACAATTGGCGCGCCACTGTGCTCACCGCCAAAACGCGCGCTTACGAGAAGCTCGACCCGTCGCAGCTTTCCCAAGTTCCGCCGGAAGTAAAAGTCGTCCGCGCCTTCGCTCTCGATACCAAACGTCATCTTTCCATGGGCGGGCGTTATCCCGATGTGCTTGCGCTGCCTGATCGGTGGGTCACTTGGGCGCTTGGCGCGATTCCCGCCGGCCTGCGCATCATTCATCGTCAAAAGATCGACGTAATTTTCAGCACCTTCCCCATCGCTACTGCGATTTTGATCGGCTGGAATTTGCATCGCTTAACCGGCCGGCCATGGGTCGCCGATTTTCGCGACCTGATGACCGAGGACGACTATCCCGTCGATCCGCGCACCCGCCGCGTCTACCGATCCCTCGAACGCAAGGCCGTGCAGCACGCCGCGCGCATAATTTTCACCGCGCCTTCGGCCGTCGAAGAATACTTGCGCCGTTACCCTGAGCTGCGCCGCGAAAAATGTGTGGTGATCGCAAATGGATACGAAGAGGAAGATTTTCAAGGGATCGCATCGGACAACTCAGTTGCTTCGCGCCCGCCGGACGCGCCGCTTCGCCTGGTCCACAATGGCTTGATCTACCCACAGGAGCGCGATCCGCGCCCATTCTTCCGCGCGCTCTCGCGCTTAAAACGGGAAGGCCGCCTTGATCCAACTCTGCAAATCGATTTGCGCGCCTCGGGCAGCGACGACCTCTACGCCAAAATGCTCGCCGAACTTGACTTGATGGATGTGGTCAAGCTGCTGCCCGCCGTTCCCTACCGCGAATCGCTCAAGGAAAGCGCCGCCGCCGATGGCCTGCTGCTCCTTCAGTCCGCATGGTGCAGCCGTCAAATTCCTGCCAAAGCTTACGAGTACCTTCGTTTGCGCCGGCCCATTCTTGCGCTCACCAACACAACTGGCGACACCGGCCGGCTCCTAGAAGAAACAGGTGGCGCAACCATCTCAGCCCTGGAAGATGAAGAGGCCATCTACCGTGCTCTGCCTGAATTCCTGAAAAATGTTCGCGCGGGCTCGCATCCCCTGCCCGATCCGCAAGTTAGCACGCGCTTCAGCCGTCGCGAACAAGCCGCAGAACTTGCCCGCGTGCTGGATCAAGTCCTCGCGGAATCCAAACAAGCGAAATCGTAAGGGTCGGCGTGCAGCCGCTACGCTTTTATCCGATTATTCGTATTAATTCGTACTGCTGGAGGGTTTACTTGGCAGGATTCAATTTCAGCAAATACGTGTTGTGGTTCCACTGATTCACCAGCACAAACACATCCTTCGAAGGAAAATAAGCGAATCTTCCATACGTACCATTTGTGCTGTGGTCAGAACCCTGATGCGAAGAATCCGGCGGTCCACCTAGGAATGTCTGCGTAGTGCAGGTGCGAGTATCGGGGTCAAACAAATACACCGTATCTCCAAAATTTGGCCAGCCCACCACGCGATCAATCGCCGAATCGTAGGCCAACCCGGGATAATTTGACGTGAGCAACGGTCCGCATGTCTTTCCCGTGTGCCCGGTCCAATCCTGCATGCCGTATTTTCCTGAATCGAGTGAAATGGCCTTCAGCCCGCCGCCCTCGCTGCCGCCGGCACCCACAATGAAGAAAAATTTGTGCTTGGGATCGATTACACCGTTCATGTGATAGTTGATTGGCCGGCCGCCAAGTCGTTTGTAGCTGTTCGACGCGTAGTCGTACTGCCACAAGTCCGATGAATCATCGAGCAGCACCGTCTTCGAAATCGGATCGTAGTCCGCCACGGGTCCCGCCAACGCTCCCGGCTTACCGCCACTCGGATTCATATTCGCCCACTGGAGCGTCGCTAAATCCAGCGTCCATGTGGAGTTCCCGAAATATCCGCACACGTTCAGGCTCCCACCGAATACAAACATGCGATCCACATTCTCCATGTACGTGATCGCCGCGTAGGTGTGCCGCGAATTGGGCTTCCCATCGGTCAGGGTCTCGACGCATTTTCCCGTGTCGTTCACCGGACTTGGATCATTCAGCCGCTGCATTTTCAGCGTATTCAGATCGAACGCGTAAATTTCATTTCCGGCGTAATCGGCGTGCCCGCCTCCCCAAATAATCAGCCGGTCGCGCTTGGTATCGGTGATCGCGCTGTTCCACGCCGCAATCACATACCTGCAATTTCCGTGAAAATCGTATTTCTCGGTGTCTGGAGGGCAAACCGACTCAAGCGTCGAACCGGGGACCGCATACCAACCGGGTGTTTTTGGAATTTCAGACGTGGCAACTGGCGTGGCGCTTTGCGACGGTGAGGAAGATGTGGCGGGTGGCGATTGCCTCCCTTGTTGCTGAGCCGCCTGCTGCTTCACGCCACAAAAGCCAAAAACAGCCAGTGCAGCCACAGGCAATCCAAACGCGCCAACCACGCCAAACTTAAAACTCATTGCTAAATTGTACAGTTACCGCGGCACGATCTGAATGCCATTCACCGGCGCGCGTTCCACTCCGCTTTGCGAAAGGTTCGGAGTCGCGGTCAGCGTAAATCCGCCCGTCGCACTCATGGTATTGATCGTGAACACCACGTAATTTCCCGCGCTATTATCCGCCTGCGTGAATGTTCCGTCGAAATCGGTATCCGCCAAATCCGCAAGGCCGGTGGTCGTTGACGTAATCCCGGTGCCGCTAATCTCGTATTGTGCCGCGCGACTATCTGCACCGTTATTTCCATCCGCGTACACATACACCACATAGCCATTGGTGTTCGCGGGCAGCCCGCCCACTGTAATTACCGTGGGATTGCCTTTGCTATTGTCGAGGTAGCCGCGCATCATCCGCGCATTCCCGGGCTCGTCGGTAATGGGCAAATTGTAAATATTGTCTGCTTTCCAGCTAATCGTCGCGCTGGTAGTCGCGCCGGTCTCGTCCACCAAACTCATCGCTGAGCTGCTGTTTGCTCCGTTGGCCTGATTCCAATTATCTTCCGCCACCAGCCCAGCGACCTCCGAAGCAGCCATGGCGGTGCCCGTCCCCACAAAATTCACACTGATCGCTTTCGCGCCACCGCTCCCTGCCGCGGTCACCACCAGCGTGGCGCTGGCGTTATGAGTCAGCGTTCCGCTGGAACCAGTGATTGTGAACGTAGTGCCTCCTGCGGGCGTCAGCGCTGTAGTCGTTATCGTGAGGGTCGAGCTACTCGACCCGGAAATCGACGGAGGAGTGAACGAAGCCGTCGCGCCGTCCGGCAGCCCTGACGCGCTCAAACTCACGCTCCCGGTAAATCCATTCTGCGCCGTAACCGTCGCGGTGTAGGTCGCTTTACTTCCCTGCGTCACCGTCGCGCTCGAAGGCGAGGCACTCAGCGAAAAATTCGGGCTGGGTGGCTGCGACTGACCATTAGCGACAATCTGAATCGCATTCAACGGTGCGCGCTCTGCTGAGCTGCTGGCCGTGCTGGGAATCGCCGACAAAGTGAACGCCGTCGCATTCACGCTCAATACGACGTAATTCCCTGCCGAATTATTCGCCTGCGTAAAGGACCCGTCGAAATTGGTATTTGCCAGGTCGGTCAGGCTGACGCTCGTCGTGGCAATTCCGCTGCCGCTGATTTGATAAATTCCCATCCGGCTGCTTGCGCCGTTGCTTCCGTCCGCATACACGTAAACTTTGTATCCGCCGGAAACGGCGGGCAGGCCACTCACTGTCACCACCGTCGTATCGCCCTTGTCGTTATCCAAATACCCGCGCATCATCCGCACATTGCCCGGCTGATCCGTGATCGGCAAGTTGTAGCCGTTGTCCGCCTTCCAGGTGATGACTGCGCCAGTTGCTGCGTCGTTCTCGTCCACCAACGCCATCGCCGCAGTACTGCTCGCGCCGTTCGCCTGATTCCAGTTGGCCTCCGGGATCACTCCCGCCGCTTCCGACGCAGCCATCGCCACGCCCGAGCCGACGAACTTCACGCTGATCACACCGCCTCCCGAAGATCCGCCCGCCGCGGTTACTGTTAAACCCACCGATGCATGCTGGCTGATCGATCCGCTCGTTCCAGCAATGGTCAAAGTGTACGAACCTGCAGCGGTCAAGGCAGTCGTGCTCACCGTCAGCGTTGCACTGCCTGAAGTTGAACTGCCAGAAGTGGAAATCGATGCAGGTGAAAACGACGCTGTCGCACCGGTTGGTGCGCCCGTCACACTCAGTGACACATTTCCGGTGAAGCCGTTCTGTCCAGTCACAGTGGCCGTGTATGTCGCTTTGCTTCCGTGCACAACGGAATCGCTCGACGGTCCCGCCGTCAGCGTAAAATTCGCGGGCGGAGGCGCCGCGGTCACAATCAAGGTCACCGACGCTGTATGCGACAGCGATCCGCTCTTGCCGGTAATCGTCAGTGTGTACGAACCATCCGCGGTAGCAGTTGTTGTCGTCACCGACAGCGTCGAGCTTCCTGATGTGGTGATCGATGCTGGCGAAAACGTCGCTGTCGCTCCCGACGGCACTCCCGACACGCTCAGCGACACACTGCCGGTGAAACCATTTTGCGCCGCTACGCTCGCCGTGTAGGTCGCCGAATTGCCCTGCACTACTGAATCGCTCGAAGGTCCGCCGGAGAGCGTGAAATTCGCAGGCGGTGGAGCTGCGGTAACCACCAGCGATACGGTAGCCGTATGCGACAGCGACCCACTCGCTCCCGTGACTGTCAAAGTGTAGTTGCCCGTGGTCGTGCTCGTGCCCGTGCTTACGTTCAGCGTCGAATTTCCCGAAGCGCTCACCGACTGCGGCAAGAACGTCGCCGTCGCGCCGGTAGGCAATCCGCTTACACTCAGCTCAACTGCTCCGCTAAATGAGCCGATCGCCCCGACGCTTACCGTGTAGCTCGCGCTCTTGCCCTGCACTACCGAATTCGATTGCGGCGTTGCAGAGAGAGTGAAATCCGGCGTGGGTGAACTTCCCCGCAATCGCAAAATGTAGGCTGGAATATTCCAGTCATTCACCAGCACAAACGCATCTAGGGCTGGAAAATAGCGGAATCTTCCAAATGTTCCGTAGCTCGTATTTGGTTCATCGCTGTGGTGCGCTGAATTGGGCGGCCCATTGGCGAAAGTTTGCTTGGTACAAGTGAGGCGCTGATTGGCGACATCGGGAGTCAGGATGTAAACGCTGTTCCCCTGGTTCGGCCAGGCCACAAAATCCTTGGCTACGCTGTCAAAGGCAATCCCAGGATTCGACGTGTTGATCGGATTCACGCCCCCGGCCAAAAATTCTGCGCAGGTCGGGTCCGCCAGCGTATTCGTAGTCCAATTCTGCTGGGTCGTCGAAGTTGGATCGCCAATATCCGCGACAAATACGCCATCTCCCGGCCCGCACGAACCGTTGCCGCACGCGCCTCCCACCAACACAAAAAGTTTGCGCGTCGGGTCGATCGCCCCGCTCAGGTAAATGCTGGTTACAAATCCCTGCGAGGGCGAAATCATCGTGTACGTATTGGTCGAGTAGTTGTACGTGTAGATTGCCGCCGAATCGCTAAGGAAAATCAGGCCGGAATTTGGATCGTAGTCCGCGATGTTGCCGTAGGTAAATCCACCATCTGAGCCGGGAGTCGGCCCTGAAATGGTCGGATTTTCATGCACCCAGCTGGTCGAACTGGAAAGCCCGCTAAGCGGAATCGTCCAGGTGTTCTGGCTCTGATCGCCCAGCAGGCACGCCACGGAGCCGCCTTCGATGTACATGCGATAGGCGGTCGGCAGGAAGGCCATCCCCGCATAGCTCTCCCGCGAATTTGGCGCAAAGTTCGGGCTCCCTGGCGGAATCCCGTCGATGCAATTCGACGAATTTTCAAAATTGGTTGGAACGGTGGGATCTTTCAGCCTGACCAGCATGATGGGATTCGCCGTCAGATTCAGCGAGTAAATCTCATTGCCGTAATAATTGTTGTGGCCGCCGCCCCAAATGATCAGCCGGTTCGCCGTGGTGTCCGCGATTGCGCCACTCCACGCGCGGATCACATTCTCGCAATACTCGCTGAATAAAAATGGATCGCCACCGAAGTTATTCGGCGGACAGGCATCGCTGCCCTGCAGTGAAGTTGAAGCCGGCAGCGCCGTCCATCCGACCGCGGTAGGCAATTGCGCGCGTGCGCTTTGCGCGAAAATGCAAAACGCCGCAGCAATCAGCAGTACAACTCGAAAAATCGGGCCCGGGAAATAATCTCTATAGTCGGACATAGCTTTCCATGCCCAAATTACTTGGGCGCTCCCAAGTGAATAAATCTGGGTCGAACAGGCCCACTGCTTCTGCTGCGAATTAAGTTCTCAGACCACTCCTGCCCGCCCCCCGGGCAAAAGGGACGCAAGAATACGCAAGTTCGCAAATCAAGAGAAGCGGGATTTGTACTTATGCGGAAATTTTATTGGCTTGTCTCAAAACGGAATCACTAGGTTTAGTACGAGGTAGAGATCGTAGTAGCAATACAAGTAAAAAAGCGGCCAAGAAATTTCGCAAAACGGACACTCTGCCCAGTTCCAGAACCACCCGCGAGAGAAATGAATTGATACGGGTCGTTGACAGCCGGGGATGAATTTGAATTCGGCAAGGAGTCACGCTTTTTGGATTTGGAGGCGAGCTTAACGGAAGGAACGGTGGCCACGTCCGACGGGCGCGGAATGGATTGATCTGAGCTAAACGCTCAATTATATTAAGCGACGCTGATACATAATTAGTCAATTTCTCGACCCGGGCCTCAGTGTAAAAATCGAAGAATGGGGCTTTGTGACGCAATGCGATCTGGTTTTTCATCGGTAGCCTGCCGGTGTTTTGCCTGCTTGCTATGTTTGTTGTTGCGGGCCGGCACAGCAACTGCACAGCAGACAGGATCAATCGAAGGAAGAGTGATCAGCGAACCGTCAGGTCAGCCGCTTCCCTATGCGCATGTGAAGCTCGTTGGCCCAGACAAAACACAGGTCAATAGCGTTGATGCGGATTCAAGCGGGCACTTTTTGTTCGAGAACTTGAAGGCAGGCGATTTTCAAATCTCCGCCCGAAAATCGGGATACTCAGCGGTAACGAAGAGCTGCGACACCTCACAGCCCAGCCAGCCACTAAATCAAACCACCGATAAGCCACCCATGGGGCTTTCCAATGGGGCGAAAATTTCGATCGCTGAGGGGCAAAATATAAGCGACGTACAACTGAAGCTTTTGTCGCCCGGGGTTATCACTGGAACTGTTTACGATCAGCACGAAGAGCCATTGCAGCGGACGGTCGTTGAAGTCGTCCAGCGCGCTGCATTCGAAGGACGCCGCACATTTGGAAACGGAGAATCGGCAGAAACCAATGACCGCGGCGAGTATCGGATCTTTGGCCTCAAACCCGGAAAATACTACATACGCGTGACCCGGATATTTTCGGGTGTTCGGGATCCAACCGACGATGAACTCGGAGAGTTCGTTCCCATCTATTATCCGGACACAACCGATCCTCAAGCAGCGTCTCTGATCGCGGTCAAAGCCGGTGAGGAAGCCTCCGGCATGGACTTCACAGTGAAGCCAACCGGAACTCTGCACATAAAGGGTCGAGTGGTTAACGGGATTACCGGCGAGGCTTTCAACGACGCGTTTACCGACGTTGAACTCTTGGATCCGGCAGACCCAGACAGGATGGGGCACATGGTGCATGGATTTCCGAGCGGAGTGACGTTTGAAGCGAACGGCTGGAAGCCTGGAACGTACCTTTTCCACTCGGAGTCATTCAAGCCCATGGATCATCACGAGTGGAGCGGATCACAGAAAGTCGACCTCGACGGCTCAAGTTCGGACGAAGTGGTGATAAGAGTATTTCCGGATGTGGACGTGCATGGATCGGTCGAAGTCCCAGAAGGAGCGAAATTAGACATACGGGATTTGACGGTTTCCCTGGATTCGCGTGATGCAGGTATGTTTGAGCATTACCGTGGGAGAGACGAAGTGAAGGCAGATGGGTCTTTCACTCTCGAACATGTAACAGCGGGTACGTACAACATCGAAGTCTATCCCCTGCCCGACGGCTTCTTCGTGAAGTCCATACTCCAAGGCCGCGCAGATGCTTTGGAGACGGGACTTAGGATTTCCAGCGGCGCTTCACCGGAGGCGATCACCATCGTTTTGGGCTCCAAGGCCGGCGAGATCAACGGCACGGTTCACACATCGGACGACAAGCCGGCCTGCGGCGGTATGGTTATTTTGGTTCCGGATGAACCCGGCCGATTTTCACGGGACACTTACCCAGAAGCGCGTATCAAAGACAACGGTCACTTCACTCTTAGTGGCGTCCTGCCGGGAACGTATAAGGCATTCGCCTGGGAAGATGCCGAGAATGTCGCCTATCGCGATTCCACTGAAATGAAAGCTTATGAGAACCTGGGAACGCCGGTGCAAGTGTCCGAAGGCGACAAAAAGTCGATCGACCT
Organism: uncultured Acidobacteriota bacterium; assembly: GCA_963757885.1. GTDB lineage: Bacteria > Acidobacteriota > Terriglobia > Acidiferrales > UBA7541 > Palsa-147. The sequence continues at coordinate 650,918 of CAVWSS010000006.1, forward strand.
AGTCTGGATTCGCGAAGCCGCGATCCCGCATTAAACCGGTGAGATACAGCCATTCATTCTGGGCGCGCCTGCGATTCAGGCAGCGATTTGCTCAGCACTACAAACTCCAAGTCGCTCCGCGTCGGTACTCCGAAGCGATCGTCTCCGTATGGAAAAGGACGGGTTTCCCCGGTCAAGTGGTAGCCTCTGCGCTCATACCAGGCGATGAGGGCATCGCGAACATTGACCACCGTCATCTCGATCATGCGAGCGCCGTGCACAGCGGCATACTCCTCCGCGCTGCTAAGGAGCTCACGGCCGAACCCGGCGTTCTGCAAAGCGGGATCGACCGTAAGTGCCCCCAAATACCATTTCTCCGAAGATAGCGCCCGCAAGCTAACACATCCCTGAAGAGCGGATGTCAGAACGTCCTTTGCGAGAAGGAGGCGCGCACCGGCGGCAATCTCTTCACGCAGCAGCGATTCAGTCGTGCGGCTCCCCGTTATAAAGCCTTTCAGCACTCCAGCTGCGCTCAGTAGCGGGCCCGCGAAAAGCCACGTTCATGAGGGTGACAATCGCGGGCAGATCAGCTTCCTGGGCCAGACTGAAGGGCGATCGCTCATATTTTGCGAGTCTACCGCCTTGATTCACGGGTGCAAAGGTATGGCTGTCGAGGCGCCCTGTGGGGTGCCGCCGGCCTCACGGCCAAAAAAAATCGCCGGCGGCTTCCAGCTACGCCACCGGCGATCCCAAGACTAATTTTAGGGTCGAACGATCTTAACTAATTGCGTGGCCGATGCAGAACCCAGCAATCGTTGTACGGATCGTTGCAGAGCACGAACTCGTCGAGACTCGAAACGTAGTTGAAGTGCTTGAACGTTCCGCTGCTCGCCGTCGCCGCGTCATTCTGCGGGTAGTCCGTCCCCTGACTAGAACCATAAGATTCCGTGGTGCACGTCCAGGTTTTCGGATTCAGGATGTACAGCACATTTCCGCCGTTCGGGTAACCGACTACGACCTGATCAATCGGATCCCAAGCCAATCCCGGGTAACCCGAATTGCCGTTATAGGTCGTGTTCAGCAATCCCGCGCAGCTCGATGAAGACGCCGTATTCTCCGTGAAGCTCGATCCTGAAGCGATGCTCCAGTAGTGGATACCGGTATTCGAATCCGCGTGGATGAAGTAGTGATCCACGGGATCGATAATTCCGGTTCCGTGATACCCGACCGAAATATTGGCCTGATGCGTGTATTGATTCGTGGTTGGGTCGAAGGTGAACATGTTGTTCTGCGTCACCTCCCACGCCAGCCCGGTGTTGGGATCGTAGTCGGAAGTAACACCGACCTGCGCATCCGGCACTGTGTTCGTACTGTGCTTGCTCCAGTTCGACGAACAATTCGGCGCACAGGACGACAGGATCGAACTCAGGGTAACCGTCCACGTGCCGTTGCCCGGGTTCCCGCAATCGTTGAGCGCACCGCCGAAGGCCAACATCTCATCTTGGTTCGGCAGGTACACCAGCGAATCGTACGTGTGCCGCGAGTTTGGCCGGCCATCCGACAGGGTCTCGACGCACACGCCTGATTGCGTGTTCGGCGGGCTCGGCGGATTCAGCCGGATCAGCGTTGGCGGGCTCTGCCCAAGTTCCAGCGAGTAGAACTCGTTGCCGCCGTAGTCGTCATGACCCCCACCCCAGATGATCAGGCGGTTTCGCGCCGGATCGGGGATGGCGCTGTTCCAGCTTTCAATGACGTACTGGCATTGAGTGGCAAAGCCCCCCGGCAATGGGTTGTAACCGTCAAAGCCGTCTGGTGGACATGGTGAGGCATTCTCCGATCCACCCTTCAACGTCGTCCCGTGCAGCTTGGTCCAGCCCGAGCCGGCCGGAGGTGGCGGAGGCGGTGGTGGCGGTGTGCTTGAAGCAATCGTCACCGTGATGCTCGCCGACGCCGTGTTGGCTGCTGAATCAGTCGCCGTCGCCTTGATGGTGTGGCCTCCGGCCGCTGCTCCGCTCGCATTCCAGGTCGTGGTGTAAGGCGGCGAAGTGATCACACTGCCCACATTCGCGCCGTCCACCGCGAATTGTATGCCGGTCACCGCGTTGCTATCCGTCGCCGTAGCCGTCATCGTCACGCTGCCCGAGACCGTAGCCCCGTTCGAAGGCGCCGTGATCGCCACAGTCAATGGATTCGTGACGCTGCCGTTGTTTACCGTTACGGCCACCGGGGTTGACGCTGCTGTCGTGCCCGTAGAATCGGTTGCCACGGCAGCAATCTGATAAGTCCCGTTGGGTACTGCGGAAGTATTCCAGCTCATCGTGTAGGGCGACGCCGTATCCGCTGAGCCCAGATTGGTGCCGTTCACCAGGAACTGCACCGAGCTGATCTGCGTGCCGCTGGGAGCCGAAGCGTTCGCCTTCACCATGACTGCATTCGAAACCACCGCATTAACTGCCGGCGCAGTGATGGCTACCGATGGCGGAGCATCGCTACCCGAGCCACCCGAACCAGAACCGCCCGATGAAGAAGAGCCAGTTCGCGGCGTGATATCCCACTTCGGACTCGAATCCTGGAACGAATTCGTGCCCGTCAGGCAGCCGATCGAATTGCGGACCTTGGTATAGCCCGCCGAAGCCGAGAAGCCTCCGTCGGTCATGTTGGCCGCTGCGCCAAAGCTCAACGCCGCCAGCCCCTCATGTCCGTAGGATTCATCGAGCGTAATGTTGCCGCAGGCTGGCCACGCTGTCGGCTGGGACGCGTAGAAAGTCTTCGACTGCGCCCATGACGTGATCCAGTTCCCGCTCTGATCCAGCGTCGGGAAGACGTAGTCCGCCATGTTGTACACATTCGCAGCCGGATCTTCCGTCAGGTGGATGTAGCGCTTCTCACCAAACTGCAGCAGCTTCGTCGTGTTAAATCCCAGGTCGTTGATGAAGCCCAGGATGTACACGCTGTACGCCGCCTGGAAGTTGGCATCCGCGCTGGATGGCGCTCCCGACCCTGATTGAATCATCGGCCCGTTCTGCACGTACTCCGAAAGTCCATCGTGCATCACGCCCAGCGGTGAAGCTCCGTTAGCCTGCACGCGCACTGTATTTCCAAACGTCCACGCTGACGTACGGCTCCCTGGCGTGTCGTTCGGGATGCTGTGCATGCCTTCCCAAACCGCTATGTTGTTCCACAGTTTGTCTTGGAAGTAGGCCTGTTCAGGCGAACCGTCCACGGCCACGAATGCGCCAATGGCGTTCTCTCGCGCTGCCCAGTCCGTCCCGCGTTCCTGTGACCAATACCAGTAACCCGCCGAGCCTTGGCGGATGTAATTGACCCCCGACGATACGCATCCATTGTTGAACCCAATCGCGTACGCGGACTGCATCAACTGCTCTTCGTAGTATGCGTATTGCCCGGTGGTCAGGTACGAAGCGAACGATAGATTCGGCCAGTGTGACGAATCCAAATCCCATCCGTCCGTATCCTGCCCGCTTCCGCCGATGTTGATCGTATCCGGCGCATAATTCGTCGGGCAATCCATCTCGGTCACGTCTTGCAGGGTCACTTGAGTGCGCGCGTTGATCGAAACTACGCGTCCCATCGTCCCTACGGTTCCCGCGTTATCGAAGAACTGCCCATGCCCTGCGCTCGTGTCCGCTTCGCGGTAGAAGTATGGAATTCTGCCGCCAAGGTCCGCGTTGCCGAGCATCACGTCCTTCATGTCGTCATTCTGGGTCAGCAAGTAAATGATGTCCCAGGTAGTCAGAGGCCCGTGCCACTCCGCGGCACCCGTGGCGTTTAGCGCTTCCTGGAAGTCGCCGACCCCACTCGAAGTGCCTTGGATGGTCTGAGGAGAAGACGCAAACCCGCTGATTTCACTGCTTACTTTCGAAGATGCGATCTGCAGACTCGGATCCCAGTGCGGATAAGCCTTAGTCTGCGCCAGGTAACCGTAGTTGTTGTCCACGTGCACTGACCCAGGCGCTCCGTTCACCCAGAAAGTCTTGTGCCACCGTGTTCGCGTCATGTGGTTGAATGACCCGTTGCTGTACTCGGTCGCCGGGCTGTTCTGGCCACCGGTGAGTACCAGACTGTAAGTCTGGTCGCGCATCGAATTCGTGGCGTTAGTCGAAGCCCAGTCGTTCTCCAGTGAGTATCCAAGCTGGACTGCATTGCCCTGTGGGTAGAACCACGCCTCGAAAATCGGGTGCAGTGGATTTCCAGCCGCGCCATCGGCGCTCACATCGAATGAACGGGCGCTGGTTCGATCTTCGAGCACTACCGCAGTAACGATCGGGCCCTTCAGCCAGTATGAGCAGATGAACTTGCCGCCATCCGGATCGCTTCCCGGATCGCCGCAAGAGCCCGCGGAGGTCAGCATCGCCCGCGCACTGATGTTGTGCTGTTGGCTGCCCTTCACCTGGATTTGGCCGTCGAAGTTGTACTGTGCGGCCAGCATCGCCGAGGAAGCTAGGAAGTTGGTGTTGTTCCCGCTCGATTGATTGCCGAACGAGACCGTCACCGATCCATTTGCCGGAATGCTGGGAACCACGAAGCTCACCACCGCGAACTTCAATGAGCCATCGGACCAGCGGTTCTTCACATCGCACTGCGTCAGCACTGCGTTTCCGTTGATCGACGCCTGCGCGAAGTTCGGAATTTCGCCCTGCACGAACGGCCGGCCAATCGAAACCACTCGGTTCGTCTGGGTTGACCCGGACGTATCCGTCAAAGTGACTTGGTCGGTAGCGTTCGGCTGAGGCGCACCACCGGAGCCTCCGCCGTTCCCACCGGATGACGAATTGCTAACCGTCACGTTGTCCGTGGCAGTTGCGGTCTTGCCATTGCTGTCCGTCGCTACGGCTGAAAGGGTGTACGACCCATCGCTCACGCTCGCAGTATTCCAAGTCGTCGAGTAGGGCGATGAAGTCACCGGAATGCCCAAATCCTGCCCATTCAGCAGGAACTGCACGTTGCTAATGCTCCCGCCCGTATCTGTCGCGGTCGCCGTCACCGTCACCGAACCTGACACGGTCGAACCGTTCGATGGCGAGGTGAGCGAAACCGATGGGCCTGATGGCGGCGGCGTGGTTGCGTTCGATACCGTCACGCTTACCGCTACGCTTGACACCGTCTGATTGCTCGAGCTGGTAGCTACAGCCGTTAGCATGTGCTTGCCGTTGCTCGTTCCGCTGGTATTCCACGAGAAACTGAACGGCGAGCTGGTATCCAGCGACCCTAGCGAGCTGCCATCCAGCTGGAATTGAACCGACGACACGTTCGACGACACGCTCGTGGTAATCGAAACATTCCCGCTCACCGTCGCCCCACTCTTTGGCGAGGTAATGGAAATGGTGGTCGCGGGCGGGGGTGGCGTGGTGGAGGTGTTATTCACCTTGACCTGCACAGACTGGCTATTCGCCGTGCGTCCATCCTGCGTCTGCGCGACGGCCGAAACAGTGTGAATGCCATTGCTCGCAGTCGTGGTGTTCCAGGAATACGTAAATGGTGAGTTGCTATCCGCTGCCCCGAGACTCTTTCCATCCAGTTGGAACTGCACGGATGAAACGCTCGATGATACTGTCGTGTTGATTGCGATCGTGCCGTTCACCGACGAGCCGTTCGCTGGGGTCGAAATCGCGATGGTAGGAGGCGGGGAGGAGCTGGCATTCTCAACGTTTACTTTAACGGGCTGGCTCGAAGCCACATTCCCGCCTGAACTGGCCAGAGCGGCCAGGGTGTGGTTTCCGTTGGCCGCGCCTTGGGTATTCCAGGAGTAAGCAAAAGGCGCCACGGTAATAGGCGCTCCGATTGGGTTGCCGTCTAGGGTGAATTGCACGCTATCCGCGTCCGTCGCGTTCGACTGGACCGTGGTCATCCCCGATACTGTTGCTCCATTGCTCGGAGCAGTGATCGCAACCGAGAGGTCGCTGGGGCGCCCGTTGCGAATCCGAATCCAGATCGGCCAGCTAATTAGCTGAAGGCCATTCGAGCTCTGTCCCTTGGCCAGCAGGATGTGCGGGCCATTCGCGTAGTTCGCGGTGTTCAGCATCAGGTGGTAGGGAGCCGCTGTCAGGGGGGATCCGACCGCCTTCCCATCCACGATGAACTGAACGCTAGTCAGCTTGTCGTACCCGGTCGCTTGCAGCGCTACCGATCCAGAAACCTGCGCGCCGTTCGCCGGCGAGGAGATCGAGACTCCCCACGGCATCCCGGAGTGATTTGTGGCGAAGCTTCCGACCGAAGAGGAAACCACCAAGCCCGAACCGTTCTTCGATACCGGCTTGAAGTGGTAAACCATCGCCGGCTTGAGTCCGCTGATAACCACCCGGTGATCGGTTACCAACTTCTCGTCGAGCTCCGATTTCTTTTCCAGCGCTTCAGAGGAGCCGAAGAAAACCTGCGAAGAGCTGGGCGTCGCCGTGCGCCACTCGATCGTCGCTTCCGTCGCTCCCTGGTGCACTTCCGCTGTGCCTTCTTCCAGAGTTGGTTGATCGGTGTCGCGATCTCCGCCGAGACTTGGTTTTGCGAATATAAGAGCTAGGAAGGTAATTATGAGTGCGGTGGAAAACCTACAGCCTGCGCGAAGAAACCAAGGCCGCGCGTTATTCATTTTGACATCCCCCATTTTTAGCTTGAACCAGTTACTGTCCGGCCAAGGGCGGGCTTGGCGGAATTCCCCAGCTCTGGAACCAGCCTAGATTGATGGGGTTAACCGAAATACTGTCCAAAGGGCCAAATTCCGTTCAATGCGCCAGTACAGGTACCTTCTTCTGTACCAAGGGGTAACTGAGCGTTGAGAACACTTGATTTTCGGGTGGAGACGCTAGCGATTAGGACAGGTGTGCATACCTCCGACATCTGTAGGAAAACCACTTTCCATTCATACCCAAATGTTTACTATCCAGGGACGGTGGGTCCTATACGTCCTATCCTTGAAAATTTTTGACGAATGCCCTAAACTGCCTGGACTTAATGGGTTGCAAATATCTTGGGAGCGAAGGCCGTTGGCCTTCGGATTGCCATATTGAACCGCAGTTAGGGAGGTTCGTATGAAGAAGTATTTCGCAATCGCCGTTTTATCAGCCCTGATGCTCCCATCAATTGCAGCCGCATCGGATGGCTCTGGAAAGTCGAGTCTCAACAACCACTGCTATTTCCCCGTTGATGACCGTCATTCGTTCCAGGTCGGCCATTCGGAGTCAACTGGCCACGTTACCGGCCAGGCTACCGATATGCTTCTTTTCGGCCAGCTCGCGTCCGCCTTGGTTGGTGTAGCGGGGTTCTTCGCTCTTCGTCGTCGTGAAGGCGAAGCGCGTTCGTAATTAGTCGGGCTCTACCTGATACGGAGCGCCAAAATGAAGGCTTCCCCTTCCACTTCGAGTTCGGCGCTCCGGTATCCGGCCTTGCTCTTTTCCACGGCTTCGTCCGCCACGTTGCGAGCGTGCACTCTGCTCGTCTTCTGGCTCGCCGCGATCTGCATCGACTATCTCCTCGCCCCTTCGCTTTACAACAGCTCTACCATCTGGATGATTGCCGCGCTTTTGCTTCTGATCCTTCGAAGCTCCGCGGTTAAGCAGCTTCCAGTCGATTTCCCAGCGATCTCGGGCCAACGCATCGCTCTATTCATCGTCCTTAACGCCGCAGTCGTCCTAGCAGGTCGGCATTTCGAGAGCCTTCTGGTCAGCGGCGTCAAAAGCAACGCCGCCTATTCGGCTGGGTTGGCTGTAATGAAACTGGCAGTCCTGCTCCTTGGTGGAGTGCTCTTCTCCCGAGCGTCCTGGCGGACTCTCCTCAAGGTTTATCGTGCTGAGTGGATTGCGGCTTTGATCGTTCTCTTCACCTTTTTCCCGTATCGTCTGATTCGCACCGTTTGGCCGGTCTATTCCCAAGTGCTCGCCAAGCTGGCTTATTGGTGTGCGCGGCCATTCGTCGCTGGTATCGGCTATGCCACACAGCCCATGCCAACCGTCACCGGGCCCCGTCTCGACTTGCAGGTTGCATTGGCTTGTTCGGGCCTCTCAGCGCTGATTCTCTTTGATCTTCTTTTTGGATTGGTTGCTCTGGTCGATTGGAACGAACTCAACCGCAAGCGTCTTCTGATCACCTATTTCGTGGGAAATGCGGTAATTCTCGTCGCCAACGTTCTCCGCATCTCTCTCCTGGTCATCGTCGGCAATCATATCGGCCCCCGCTACGCGACTGGCACCTTCCACGTCAACGCCGGCTGGGTCTTCTTCTCCATCGTTAACCTTATCTTCCTCGCCCTCACCTACTCCTGGCTCCTCGACCGCAAACACACCACCGCCAACCAATAGCAGGACTCTCGACTCTTCCTTACTTAATTAGCTTTTAGAGGAATGGGTGTGAGTTTAAAGCCCCAGCGCAGAACCACGTAAGCAATGGGACCGAGTGCGAGAAGCAGCGGCGCCCAGTGCATGACAAACGGCTCGCTGTAGTAAATCTTTACACCACAAAGAATTGCCGGTAGGACAATCACCGCCAAAACGCCAAACGCCCCCAGCGGAATCCGAAACGCGCGTTCGGCATTTGGCATTTTGCGGCGCAGCCCCCAGGCTGCCAGTACCGTCATCATCGAAGTGGCAATCCGCGTCCAAATGTAAATGTTGACCAAGTCGACCACTGGAAATTTCGCCAGGATGCAGTAAATGATTGTCGAAACGACGATGGCGCGCGCCGGCGTTTTGTAGCGGGGGTGGATGGCGGCAAGCCACTGGGGTAGATAGCCGTCTTCCGCCATCGTTGCGGGAATGCGCGTGGTATAGAGGATCGTGCCGTTGGAAAGCGATGCGACCCCGATGATCGAGGCAATCAGCATCGCGCCTCCCAACCAGGGCCCTCCGATCAGCCGCGACGCCGTAACGATGTAGCCGGTGTTCCACTGTGACCAATTTCCGAGGACAGCGAGGGCCAGCGTGGCGGGGAGCGTGTAGGTGAGGATGTTGAGCGGGGTATTCCAGGCCAGCACGCGCACGAAGGTCCGCTGCGGGTCCTTCATCTCTGCAGTACAACTCGAAAGTTGCTCATATCCCGCGTAGTCCCACATCGCCAGCGCCAACCCCTGCCCGAATACGCTGCCAAAAGGCTTGCCCGGGGGAACGAACGGCAGAAGGGGGTTGTAGTGCCAGTGCAGTAGCGCCACCACGCAGAGCCACAGCACCGGAATTAGAATCACCACCTGAAGAACCACCGCCAGTGAACCCGCCACCTGAATGCCCCGCGCATTCAGGTACGCAATAATCGCCAAGACGAGCACCGCCCCTGCCCATTTGTAATACCCGGTCAGCCCCGGAATGTAATTCGCCAGGTAGTCCATAAACAGCACGCCATATAGCGAATTCAGCAAAAACGTCCCGGTCCAATTCCACCACCCGCACTGAAACCCCCAAAAATCTCCAAATGCCACCCGTGACCACCGGTAGAACCCGCCCTGCACCGGAAGAATGCTGTTCATTTCCGCCGCGGCGAATGAGATGGGGATGCTCCAGAAAAACGGCACAAACGTCAGGAACACCAGCGACATCCCCGGCCCGGACGCCGCAAAAATGTCCTCATACCCAAAAGGACCCGAAGCCGTATACCCGTAGAAAATGGCTAGGAGGGGGAGGAAGCCGATCTGGCGCATAGCGCCGGCAGAGAGGCCGCCTTGTGAAACAGCAACCGGAGCTGCGGGTTGATTACCGGCCTGGGAGGCTTTGCTCATCTTGTTCGTCAGCGGGCGGGGAGGCCCGAAAAGCGGCCAATCATAATGGTCCGGCGCGATTCAATGCAATGACCAAGCGACAGAGGGGAATCGCTCTTATCCGTATTAGTACGCTGGCGGCGATCAAACCCGATGAGCTAACCTTCGCGCCCCGGTTCTGCTCGCCCTCTGCGACACAACAGGCCGAGTGTGCTGAGGCCAGGACACCTCTCTGCCATGGCAATGCTCTTCAAAACCTTCAGCGCCGCTGTCTTCGGCATCGACGCATACCTTGTCGATGTCGAAGTCGATCTGGGCGCCAGCCGTTGCGGCGAATTTACCGTGGTCGGCCTGCCAGACGTAGCCGTCAAGGAAAGCCGTGAGCGAATCAAATCCGCACTCAAAAATAGCGGCTTCGACTTCCCCGCTCCTCTCAGCGTCACTATCAACCTCGCTCCCGCCGACATCCGTAAAGAAGGCTCAGCCTTCGACCTGCCCATGGCCCTCGGCTTGGTCGGCTCGCAAGGAGAATTCCGCGGCAAAATCTTGAGTTCCTACGTCTTCTTGGGTGAGCTGTCTCTCGATGGAGCCGTGCGCTCAGTACGTGGAGCGTTGTCCGCGGCGCTCGCGGCGAAGGAGCGCGGCATTAAGAACGTCGTGGTACCTGAAGCGAACGCGCGCGAAGCGGCGGTGGTGGCGGGGATCGACGTGTTCCCCGTCAAATCGCTCGCTCAGGCCGCCGACCTAGTCAATTCCCCCGAATCCTTCGCGCCCGTACGCGTCGACGTCGCCGCCATGCTCGCCGAATCAAGCGGATACGCCGTCGACATGCGTGACGTCGCCGGTCAAATGGCCGCCAAACGCGCCATCGAAGTCGGATGCGCTGGCAGCCATAACATCCTCCTTATCGGTCCGCCCGGCGCCGGTAAAAGCATGCTCGCGAAGCGCATCCCCACCATCCTCCCGCCCATGTCCCTCGACGAAGCCATCGAGACCACCCGCATCCACAGCATCGCCGGCGTTCTCGACGACTCCCGCGGCCTCGTCGGCACCCGCCCCTTCCGCTCCCCTCACCACACCATCAGCGACGCCGGCCTCATCGGCGGCGGCACCATCCCTCGGCCCGGCGAAGTCTCCCTGGGGCACAACGGCATCCTCTTCCTCGACGAGCTTCCCGAATTTCAGCGCAACGTCCTCGAAGTAATGCGTCAGCCCCTCGAAGACGGCCAGGTCACCATCTCGCGCGCCTCGCAATCCGTCTGCTTCCCCTCGCGCTTCATGCTCGTCGCCGCCATGAACCCCTGCCCCTGCGGCTTCTTCAGCGACCCCACCCGCGAATGCCGCTGCAGCCCCATGCAAATCCAGCGCTACGTCTCGAAAATTTCCGGCCCGCTTCTCGACCGCATCGACATCCACATCGAAGTCCCCGCCGTGAAATATCAAGAGCTGCGCCGCACCGCGCAGACTGAACCCTCCGAAGCAATCAGGGAAAGGGTGATTCGCGCGCGCCAGCGCCAAACCGAGCGCTTCGCGGAACACAAGGACACTTACGCAAATTCGCAGATGTCTACGAAATTGCTGAGGAAGCACTGCCAAATTTCAGCGGAATCCGAACGCCTGCTCGAATCTGCGATAGGACAACTCGGCTTATCGGCTCGCGCCCACGACCGCATCCTGAAAGTCGCGCGCACCATCGCCGATCTTAGCGGCTGCCCTAACATCGAAGTCGCCCATCTGAGCGAAGCGATTCAATACCGCACTCTCGACCGCACGTACTGGTCCAACGCGGCTGACGCTCACGTGTAGCCGCGCCGCCTCGCTTTGCGCCGCCCTTAGCTAATCTTCTCCGCGATGCTCTTCGCCTGCAGAAACAGCAGCAAATAATCCTGCCCGCCCGACTTCGAATCCGTCCCCGACATATTGAACCCGCCAAACGGATGCGCTCCCACCATCGCGCCCGTGCACTTCCGGTTCATGTACAAATTTCCGACGTGAAAATCCTCCGCCGCCTTCTCAATCTTCTCCGGATTCTTCGAGTACACCGCGCCGGTCAACCCAAACTCGGTATCATTGGCCATTCGCAGCGCCTCGTCGAAATCTTTCGCCTTGGTCACCGCCAGCACCGGCCCAAAAATTTCCTCCTGAAAAATTCGCGCCTTGGGTGAAACATCCGCAATCACCGTGGGCTGCACGAAATACCCGCCGTTGCTTTCAATCGTCCCGCCGCCCGTCAGCAGACGCCCTTCCTTCTTGCCCGCGTCGATATACCCAAGAATCGTCTTCATCGCCGGCTCGTTGATCACCGGACCCATATAGTTGTCCGGATTATCCGTGGGCCCGATCTTGATCTTCTGCACGCGAGGAATCAGCTTCTCCAAAAACTTGTCGTAAAGCTTCTCCGACACAATCGCGCGCGAACAAGCCGAGCATTTCTGCCCCTGATACCCAAACGCCGACACCGCCACGCCCTCCACCGCCGCATCGAGATCCGCTTCCTCATCGACAACAATCGCGTCCTTGCCGCCCATCTCCAGAATGGTTCGCTTGATCCACAATTGCCCGTCTTGTTTCTTCGCGGCCTGCTCGCTGATGCGCAGCCCAGCCTCCTTCGAGCCGGTAAACGCGATGTATCGCGTCTTGGGATTCGTCACCAGCGCTTCGCCCGCGGTCCCGCCCGGTCCGGTAAAGAAGCTGACCACATCCCGCGGCACGCCCGCTTGGTACAAAATATCCACAAAAATCGCTGCGATCGTCGGCGAATCGCTCGACGGCTTCACCACCACCGTATTCCCCGTCACGATCGACGCCAGCGTCATCCCGCCCATAATCGCCGCCGCAAAATTCCACGGCGGAATCACAATGCCCACGCCCAGCGGAATGTACTTCAGATAATTTTTCTCGCCGCGCATTGGCGTCACCGCCTGCGGCCCGGCCAATCGCAGCATTTCCCGCCCGTAGTACTCGCAGAAATCGATCAGTTCCGCGACATCCCCATCCGCCTCCGGCCAGCTCTTGCCAATCTCGTAAACCAGCCACGCATCCAGCTCGAGCCGCCGCTTCCGTAAAATGTCACCAGTGCGAAAGAGACACGCCACGCGTTCCTCCGCCGGCACGCGCTTCCACTTTTCAAACGCCTTCGCCGCGCCTTCCACCGCCTGTTTGGCCATGTCCACGGTGGCCTTTTGAAAAATTCCAATTACCTCGCTGGGATTCGACGGATTGGTCGATTGAATTTTCGCCGTGGTGGTCACATTCTCCCCGCCAATGGTGAGCGGATACTCCCGCCCAAACTGGTTGTGCACCGAGGCCAGCGTCTCCTCCATCTTTTTGCGAATGTCCGGCCTGGTGAAATCGGTAAATGGCTCGTTGGTGAATTCGCCGCGCTGTAGATTTACGGTGCTCGCCGCTGAAGTCATTGCGCTCTCCTGAAATGTGTTGCAGATCGAAGCTGGGAATGCTGGATATCGAAACTAATCGGATACCGAATCTAGATTGTATAGCGGGGACTTACAGCCGAACAAGTTCGCCCGTTGAAACGCAGCAAACCGCCAAAAGCAAAATCCAGCTACTTAACATCCTTCAAAATTTCGCGCGCCGCGTTGAATCCCGAAGCCCCGGTGATGCCGTTGCCCGGATGCGTGCCCGATCCGCACAAATACAGCCCCTTCACCGGCGTGCGATAACGCGCCCAGCCCAGCAGCGGCCGCGTAATGAACAATTGATCGAGCGCCATTTCCCCATGAAAAATGTGACCGCCGCTCAGCCCGTAATTCGCTTCCAAATCCGCCGGCGTAATCACCTGCCGCGCAATCACCATTCCCGGCAAATCCGGAGCGTGTTGTGCCAGTGTCTTGACCACCGCATCCCCCAGGGCGTCGCGCTGCCCGTTCCAATCGCCATTCTTCAATTTGAACGGCGCGTATTGCATGTACACCGACATTACATGCTTCCCCGACGGCGCCAGCGAGGAATCAAGAAGCGACGGAATCATCACATCCAAATAGGGCTCGCGCGAAAATTCTCCGTACTTCGATGCGTCGAACGCGCGCTCCAGATAATCAATGTCCGGCCCGATCTGGATCCGGCCCTTCAAAGCCTCGGGATTTTTCACCGCTGTGAAATTTGGCAGCCCGTTCAGCGCGAGGTGAACCTTCGCCGTAGTTCCCTTCGCCCGGAAATTCTGGATCTTGTTCAAAAATCCGGTTGGTAGATGCACTGGATCGATCAGCCGCAGGAAAGTCCGCCGCGGGTCGGCATTTGAGATCACCGTTTTCGCCGCAATCTCCTCGCCCCCTGCCAACACGACGCCCACCGCCGCACCATTCTTCACAATGATCCGCTCGACATCCGCGCCGGTTCGAAACTCCGCCCCCGCCGCCGTCGCGGCTGCAGCCATAGCTTGCGTCAACGCGCCCATACCGCCGCGTGGAAACGCCGACGACCCCGCCGGATGCGCATCTGACGCCACTCGCAGCAACAACAGCGCCGTCGTGCCCGCCGACCACGGCCCCATAGCTGAGCCAAAAATCCCTCGCGCCGCAATCGCCGCGCGCAACAATTCCGTCTCGAAAAATTCCGAAGCAAAATCCGCCACCGCCATCGGGCCCCAACGGATCAGCCGCATTAAGTCTTTCTTGCCCAGGCCGCGAATCCGACGGCCCACCTTCAGCAACTTCCACACATCGTCCGTCGCAGGCTTATCAATGTCCGGCGCAGTAAGCGTCAGCGCGCGGTGTAAAACTTCGCCGTAACGTGAAAATGCAGCGGCCAGTTGGCCATATGCCGCGGCATCTTTCTTCGAAAATCGCTCAATTTCGCGCTGCGTTTCGGCAAGCTGCGTATGCAGCAGCAATGCGCGCCCATCTCCGGGCGAGCCCAAGGCGCACAGTCGCACAGCCGGCTCTAGCATTTGCAAGCCGTGCCGCTGCAAATTCATGGCCCGCGAAATTTCCGGCAGTAGCGGCCCGCTGGCGTGTGCTAAAGAGGCTTTAAATCCCGGATGGAATTCTTCTGTATTGGCTGGACCGCCCACCACCGCACGTCGCTCCAGCACCAGCGGCTTCAGCCCGGCTTTGGCAAGATAAAATGCCGTGACCAGGCCGTTGTGGCCCGCGCCAATAATGACGATGTCGCGCTTGGCAGGCACGCGTTAGCTCGCGCTCCTGTCTTTGAGAATTTGCAGCGCCGCCAGCCTGCCGGGAGCCCCCATAATTCCGCCGCCGGGATGCGTCGCCGATCCGCACATATACAAATTGCGAATCGGCGTTTTGTATCGCGCCCAGCCTGCCACCGGACGCAAAAAGAAAAGCTGTTCCAGCGAAAGCTCTCCTTGAAAAATATTGCCTTCGGTCAGCCCGATGCTTCGCTCGATATCCAGCGGCGTCTGGACCTGCCGCCCAATGATGATGTTCTTCAAATTCGGCGCGTACTCGGAAATTGTGTTCACCACCGCGTCGCCAAACGCTTCACGCTGGTCGTCCCAATTCAATCCCGGCTTCAATTTGTACGGCGCGTACTGCACAAAACACGAAAGCACGTGTTTGCCCGGCGGCGCGACCGATGGATCGGTCAGGCTCGGGATCACCATGTCAATGTAAGGCCGCGAAGAAAATTCGCCGTACTTGGCCTGATCGTAGGCCCGCTCCATATACTCCACGCTCGGCGATATCGAAATTGCGCCGCGCAAATGACGACCTGGCCCCGGCAGGCACTTGAAATCCGGCAGTGCATCGAGCGCCATATTGACCTTGCCCGATGAGCCGCGATACTTGTACCGCCTGACTTCTTGCACAAAATCCGCCGGTAATTCCTTGTCCGAGTCCATAAACTTCAGGAACGTCAAATACGGATCCACGCTCGACGAAACAAGCGACGCGTGAATCTCTTCCCCGTTGTCGAGCACCACGCCGTGAGCGGTGCCGTTCTTAATCAAAATGCGCGAGACAATCGCTTCCTTGCGAATCTCCACGCCCGCTTCACGCGCCGCGTCCCCAATGGAATTCGAAATTGCGCCCGTTCCACCGCGGCTGAAACCCCACGAACGGAACGCTCCGTCAATTTCTCCCATGTAATGGTGCAGCAGCACGTACGCCGTGCCCGGCGAGCGCACTCCCAAAAACGTCCCAATGATTCCCGACGCGGACATGGTCGCTTTGAGCACGTCCGTCTCGAACCACTGGTCCAGAAAATCGGTCGCGCTCATGGTCATGAGCTGCACCAGGTTGTAGCGGTCATCGTGGCTCATGTCGCGGAAACGCCGGCCCAGGAAAAGCATCTTCTTCAGACCGCGCGGATCGAGTGACGAAGGATCCGGTGGCACCATACCCAATATCGGCTTCACGAAACGGCACATCTGCACCATTTCCTTGCCGAATTCCTCGTACGCCTCCGCGTCCAGCTTGGAATGCCGCGCGATTTCCCGCCGCGTTTTCCCGTGATCGTTCACCCGCCATAAATAATCGCCACTCGGCATCGGGGTAAACGTTCCATCCAGCGGCAAAATTTCGAGGCCATGCCGCGGTAAATCCAGATCGCGAATGATTTCAGGACGTAGAAGTGAAACTACGTAGGAGAAAACTGAAAACTTGAAGCCCGGAATAATCTCTTCGGTAACCGCCGCGCCGCCCAGAACATAGCGCTTCTCCAGCACCAACACCTTCTTGCCGGCGCGTGCCAGATAAGCGGCGTTCACCAGGCCGTTGTGCCCGCCACCGATAACAATAACGTCGTAACGCGATGCCATATTCGTGACCTGATTCGTGTTCTGGGTCGAGCCCTGAATCGAGAGGTTAACGCCGCGGGAGATTAGGTTTACCCGAAGCGGCGGACATTTTACAGGTGCCAGCCGCGACTCACAAGAGCACGGCCCGCCGGCGGCCTGCCGCTACGCAAAATCCCCATAAAACAGGCCTTAAACGATGGTTCTCTTGCGGCCTTTCTCCCCAAAACATATAATTCGCGCGCTGCACTGGAGCATCACGTCCTGCGCACCTGATCCGCTCCGCAACAGCCCGAATTGCTTGTTTCTCGAACGAAATCGCTGCGCGGATTTTCAAGGGAGAAATTGTGCCGATCGGAACCGCGGTTCACGACAGAACCTTCCGCCTCTGCGAAAGCCTGAATTACCGCGAGTGGTCTGGATACTATGCGGTCAGCGTGTACGAAATGCATCACGAGCATGAGTACAACGCTATCCGCAACGCCGCAGCCCTCATCGACGTAACTCCACTTTTTAAGTACATGATCACCGGCAAGGATGCCACCCGGCTGGTCGACCGCATCATCACCCGCGACATTAAAAAAGTTTCCGTTGGCCAGGTCATCTACTGCTGCTGGTGCGACGAAGACGGCAAGGTGATCGATGACGGCACCATTTCGCGGCTCGGCGAAAACACTTACCGCTGGACCGCTGCCGATCCCAGCATTCGCTGGTTTCACCAGAACGCTCTCGGACTCGACGTTCAAATCGAAGAAATTTCCGACCAGGTGGCTGCCCTTGCCCTGCAGGGCCCTACTTCAGGCCGCCTGCTTCAAAAAGCCGCTGAAGCCGATATCACCAACCTCAAATATTTTCGTGTCACTCGCGGAAAAATTGGCGGCGTCGCGGTTGACATCTCTCGCACCGGCTATACCGGCGACCTGGGCTACGAAATTTGGATTCCGTGGAATGAAGCTGGCCGCGTTTGGGACGCGCTCATGGATACTGGCCGCCAGTTCGATATTCATCCGGCCGGAATGCTGGCTCTCGACGTCGCGCGAATTGAAGCAGGCTTGATCCTCATCGAAGTCGATTACTTCAGTAGCAAAAAGGCGCTGATTGAATCGCAGAAATACTCGCCTTACGAAATTGGCCTTGGCCGGCTGGTCGACCTGAAGAAGGAATATTTTGTGGGCCGGTCAGCGCTCGAAGCAGAGAAGGCCCGGGGATCGAAACGCGTGCTAGTAGGCCTCGACATCAATTGGAATGACGTGGAAAAGCACTACGACACCATCGGCCTCGCCCCACAGGTTCCCAGCACCGCTTCTCGTGTAGCAGTTCCGGTCTATCGTGGCGGGATGCAAGTCGGCAAAGCCACTTCATCCACTTGGTCGCCAACCCTCAAGAAAATGCTCGCCCTTGCTTCCCTAGATCGCGCGCACGCGTCTTTACATACCGAATTGCAAATGGAGCTTACCGTTGAGGCGGTTCGCCACCGCGTTCGCGCCACCGTTACCGAGCTTCCATTTTTTAATCCCGCTCGCAAGACAGCCACACCCATCACGTGATCATCTCATTGCATAGCGGTTCGCGGGCCCCGATCGACGACCGTAAGTAATAATGACGAGGATTGCCATGAGCACTGCTGAAACGAATTCACCTCTTAGAAATCGCCCGCGCACACTCTTTCATTTCGAGCCGCATCGCCTGCTTGCGCTCCTCGCCTTGCTCCTGCTCTCGCCTCTCGCCATGCTCGCTCAGACGCCATCCCAGGAGACCGCCAAGTGTCCGCCGCCGACGCGCAAAGATGACGTTGTCGACACCCTTCATGACGTGAAAGTTCCCGATCCCTACCGTTGGCTCGAAGATCAAAATAGCCCTGAAACCCGCGCCTGGATCGACGCCCAGGATAAGTGCACCGACGCCTACCTCAAACGGGCCAGCGACCGCGAAGCCATCTCCAAACGCCTCACCGAACTGATGAAGGTGGACGAATTCAGCCTACCGATCGAACGCGGCGGCAAATATTTCTTCTCCAAGCGCAACAAGGATCAGGATCTGTTTGTCATCTATATGCGCGCCGGCCTGAACGGCGCCGAGCAAGTCCTCATCGATCCTCATGGCCTCAGCCCTGATCACTCCACCAGCGTTGGCCCGATGGATGTCTCAAAAGACGGCAAGTTCATCGCCTATGGTATTCGCCTGGGCGGCGCCGACGAAGTAACTCCGCACTTCATGGACACCGACTCTCGCAAGGACCTCCCGGATCAGCTCCCTAAAGCCAACTACTTCGGCCTCTCCATCGCGTCCAACGACAAAGACGTCTATTACTCGCGCACTACCGCCGACGGCCCTCGCGTCTTCCATCACGTCATGGGCGCCGACCCTGCCTCCGACCCAATCATCTTTGGCGACGGCTACAAATCCGACAAGATCGTAGCCTCCGACCTTTCCGAAGACGGCCGCTACCTAACCATTCAAGTGATCTACGGCTCTGGCAGCACTCGCTCCGAAATTTACGTCAAGGACCTGCAGAGCGACTCACCCGTCAAGCCCATCCAGAACGATCTCGACAACCTTTTCTTCGGCGAAATCCAGGGCGGCGCGCTCTATTTGCGCACCAACTGGAATGCGCCTCACTGGGCCATCTACCGAGTCGACCTGGATCGCCCCACTCGCGATCAGTGGAAGCAAATCGTTCCCGAGTCGGACGCCAGCATCGAAGATGTAAGCCTCGCCGGCGGCAAACTCCTGGTGCGTTACGTCCAAAACGCCGTCTCCCACCTCAAGATGTTTGACACCGACGGCACGCCCTCCGGTGAACTTGCCCTCCCCGCCACCGGCTCCATCGACGGCGTCTCCGGCCACTGGAGCAGCCCTGAGATCTTCGTCGAGTTCAATTCCTTCAGCATTCCCTTGAGCATCTATCACTACGACTTGCGCAAGAATCAGCTCGACGTCTGGGTCGCGCCAAAAGTTCCCATCGATAGCGCCAATTACGTGACTGACCAAATCTGGTATCCCTCGAAAGACGGCACAAAAATTCCCATGTTCCTTTTCTATAAGAAGGGACTCGCCAAGAACGGTACGAACGCCACCCTGCTCACCGGGTACGGCGGCTTCGACGTCAGCTCCACTCCCGAATATCGCGCCCAAGCTGTCACTTGGGCGGATCGCGGCGGTGTCTTCGCGCTCGCTAATCTACGCGGCGGTGGCGAATTTGGCGAAGCCTGGCATCACGCCGGCATGATGGAGAAAAAGCAGAACGTCTTCGATGATTTCATCGCCGCCGCCGAGTGGCTCATCGAAAACAAATACACCGACAAGAACGAGCTGGCCATCGAAGGCGGCAGCAATGGCGGCCTGCTCGTCGGCGCCGCGGAAACCCAGCGCCCGGATCTTTTCCGCGCCGTAGTCTGCAGCTATCCGCTTCTCGACATGCTTCGCTACCAACTTTTCGAAGAAGGTCCTTACTGGGTGCCTGAGTACGGCTCCGCCGATAACCCCGAACAATTCAAATACCTGCTCGCCTACTCGCCCTATCAGAATGTCAAAGAAGGCACCAAATATCCGGCCACGCTTTTTGTCACCGGTGATGGCGACACCCGCGTCGCCCCGCTCCATGCGCGCAAGATGGCCGCGCGCCTCCAAGCCGCTACTTCTTCCGACGAGCCCATCCTCATTCTCTACGACACCAAGTCCGGCCACTCCGGCGGCCGCCCGTTAAATAAGCAAATCGAAGAAAACACCGACATTCTCAGTTTCCTCACCATGCAGGTCGGCCAACAACCTGCTCAGCAGTCCGCACAGCCTGCTCAGCAAAAATAATGCGCGCCAGACTCACGTATCCTTTCACGTCCTGCTAACGAACGAACCGGCCACCAGTCTTTTGCATCACAACAATTTGTGCACGAAATAAATTAGGAGAGTCTGCATGCAATCCCTGCCGCGAGTCGCTGTCCTGTCGCTGTCGATCCTTCTGGGCACGTTTTTCGCCGTCCCCTCCCCCACCGCTTCCGCCGCGCCCGACACGACCAAACACACCGCGCACTCCGCCAACTCCGGCCCCCGCGCCCAATCCTCCTCCAAAGCCATCCGTCTCACCGTCGACGCCACCCACGCCTCACAAAAAATCATCCACGCCACTGAAGTCATCCCCGTTCAATCCGGCGACCTCACTCTCTACTACCCCGAATGGATTCCCGGCGAGCACGCCCCCGATGGCCCGATTGCCAATCTCACCGGCCTTCACTTCCGCGCCAGCGGCAAAGAAGTTCCCTGGCGCCGCGACCTGGTCGAAATGTTTACTTTCCATCTCCAGGTCCCGCCCGGCGCTTCCACTCTCGAAGCCAATTTCGACTTCCTCCTCTCCTCTCCCGCCACGGGCTTCTCCGCCGGCGCCTCCGCTACCCAACAGCTCGACCTCCTAAGCTGGAATCAAGTCCTCCTCTATCCCAAAGGCAGCCCCGCCAAGGACATCACCTTCGAACCTAGCCTCGAACTTCCCGAAGGCTGGAAATTCGGCACCGCGCTTCCCATCTCCAAGCAATCCGGCAACGAAATTGACTTCCTTCCCGTTCAGCTCAACATGCTCGTCGACTCTCCCGTCATCGCCGGCCGCTTCCTTCGCAAAGTTGATCTCACTCCCGGCGAAACTCCCCTTCACGAGATGGACATCGCCGCCGACAGCGACGCCGCTCTCGCCATGTCGCCAGAAACAGAAATGCAATTCAAGAACCTCGTGATCCAGGCCGGCGCGCTTTTTGGCAGCCGCCATTACCGCGACTACCATTTCCTGCTCACTCTCAGCGACGACGTCGCCCACTTCGGTCTCGAACATCACGAATCCGACGACTCCCGTCTCCCCGAGCGTTCTCTCATCGACGAAACTCTTCGCCTCGACGGCGCCGGTCTCCTCCCGCACGAATACGTGCATTCCTGGAATGGCAAATTCCGCCGCCCCGCCGATCTCGCCACGCCTGATTACCAAGTGCCCATGAAAGACGACTTACTCTGGGTCTACGAAGGCCTCACCGAATACCTCGGCAACGTTCTCACCGCTCGCGCCGGCTTCTACACAGCCGAGCAGTACCGCGAACATCTCGCTCTCCTCGCCGATCAATACAACTATCAAACCGGCCGTACCTGGCGACCCTTGCAGGACACTGCCGACGCCGCTCAGCTCCTCTACTTCACCGGCTCCGATTGGGCCAATTGGCGTCGCGGTACCGACTATTATGACGAAGGTGAATTAATCTGGCTCGAAGTCGACGCCCGCATCCGCGAGCTCACCCACAATCAGAAATCGATCGACGATTTCTGCAAAGCGTTCGAAGGTGGTCCCGGCGGCAAGCCTGAGCTCAAGACCTACACTTTCGACGACATCGTCACCGGCCTAAACGCCGTCGCGCCCTATGACTGGCGCTCGCTCCTCACCACCCGCCTCACCTCCACCGACCCGCATTCCCCTCAGGAAGGAATCGAAATTGGCGGCTGGAAACTCAGCTACTCCGAGTTGCCCAACGAGATCGAGCTGGCCGGCGAGGAGGCCTCACGCCGCTATAGCTACGGCAATTCGATCGGCCTCATCCTCCAGGACGACGGCACCGTCGTTGACGTAATCCACGATTCAGCAGCCTACAAAGCGGGGCTCGGCCCGGGCATGCACATCACCGCCGTCAATTCGCAGCAATACTCACCCGACGTTTTCATGGAAGCGCTCACCGCCGCAAAGTCCGGTGGACCAATTGTTCTCGTGGCCACCAACGGCGCGTACCTCGTCACCTACAATGTCGATTACCACGAAGGCTTTCGCAGCGCGCATCTGATTCGTGTGGAGGGCAAGCCGGATTATTTGAGTGACATCATCCGCCCCGTCGCCGCGCACTAAGGTCCACATTCCCGGGCCGGCCGGGTCGGCGTCTCGCACCGCGCCCATCTAAGCAAGCCATTTTGGCCTTTGCCGCCCGGGCCACGCGCATGTGACATTCACCAACTCGCCATGCAAAAACGCACCGAAAAACCCTGGATGGACGCGCCCGAATACGGCCGCAGCCTTCCCGACTTCACCGTGAATCTTCTCGTTCGCGATATTCCACGATCCGTCCAGTTCTACCGCGACGTCCTCGGCGCCACCCTCCACCATTCCGATCCCGACTTCGCCGCCCTCCGCGTCGGCAATCTCGAATTTATGATTCACGCCGACCACGCCTACGATCACCACGAATGGTATCCGCGCCTCAAAGCCAATGAGCCTCGCGGTCTCGGTGCCGAGCTGCGCCTTTTCAATATCGATCCCGACCAACTCGCCGCTCGCGCCAAAGCCCACGGCGCAAAAATCGTTCAGGAATGCTGCGATATGCCTCACGGCTGGCGAGACGTTGTGGTAGAAGATCCTGACGGCTACGTTTGGGCCGTCGGCATCCCGAAATAACGGCCCCGAATCGCAAACCGGCAACAAACCTTTCACCAAAATTTCACTCTGGAGCCCAACCATGAAATTCACTGCCCTGCTCGCCCTCGCTTGCTTGCTGTCCGTCGCTCCCGCCACTACCGCGCAGAAACAAGACATTCCCAAAAGCATTTCAGGAAGCATGGCGTGGAGCTTGGGCTTCGCTGAGAAAGGCTTTCTCTCCGTCGCCGAAGCCATGCCCGAAAGCAAATACTCGTACATTCCAACCGGTGGCAATTTCGAAGGAGTCCGCTCCTTTGGCGAACAGGTCAAGCACGTCGCCTGCGCTCAATTCGCTTTCTTCAATGAAATCGAAGGCAAGACTCCCCCCGACGCCTGCGAACGCGGCGGCCCATCAACAGCCAAAACAAAAGCCGAGTTGCTCAAATATCTTCAAGACTCCTTCGATTACGGCAACAAAGTGCTCGCGACCATTACTCCGGAAAACGCCAATGACCGTGTCGAAGGTCGCTATGCAGGCCCAAATACCAAACTCGGCATAGCCGCCACGGCTCTTTGGCACATCACTGATCACTATGGTCAGCTCGTCGTCTACCTGCGTCTGAACGGCATCGTGCCGCCCGTCACCCAACAATACCCATTGAAAGTTCGCTGACATACATTACCAACTTGGCTATACGATAGGGCCGCAAATCCTCTATTAGGAGCTGCTATGCGACGCCTCTTGTGTTTCGCCTCGTTTGCCGTGTGCGTGATTTTTGCTTGGCCCTTCGCTTCCGCCCGCGCGCAATCCACCCACCCCATGAGCTTCGACGACATGATCTCGATGTCGCGCGTCTCGGATCCGCAAGTCTCTCCCGACGGCAAATGGGTCGCCTATTCCGTGTCTAAGCCGGACCTCGACGCGAATCATCTTGTGCACAACATTTGGCTCGTGCCCGCCGCGGGCGGCGAGGCCCGCCAAATCACCCAGGGCGGCAGCGACGAGCGGCCCCGCTGGTCTCCCGATGGTCAATCCATCGCTTTCATCTCCGCGCGGGATAATGGCGGCCAGGTTTACATTCTCTCCCTCGACGGCGGCGAAGCTCATCGCCTCACTTCCCTCTCCACTGGCGCCGACAACGAGATTTGGGCTCCCGACGGCAAATCCATCGCCTTCATTTCCAGCGTCTACCCCGACTGTCCCGACGACGCCTGCAACGCCAAGCGCGACGACGAAAAATCCAAAAGCAAAGTGAAGGCGCGCATCTACACCAAATTGATGGTCCGGCACTGGACTTCGTGGTGGGATGGCAAGCGCAGCCACCTCTTCATTGTTCCTGTTAGCGGCGGCACTCCCAAGGACCTCACGCCCAAAGCCGATTACGACGTTCCGCCGTTCAATCTCGGCAATCCCGAAGCGATCTCTTTCTCACCGGACAGCAACGAAATCGCCTTCACCGCTAATACCGACGACGCAACGTCCGCTGAAGCCACGAGCACCAATGGCGACATCTTCACCGTCCCCGCCGATGGCAGCGCTCCCTCGAAACGCATCACCGACAATCCCGGCGACGATTGGGGTCCGATCTATTCGAAGGACGGAAAGTGGATCGCCTACGTCGCCCAACTCCAAGCCGGCTACGAAGCCGATCGCTGGCGCCTGATGCTTTACGACCGCGCCTCCGGCAAGCACACCAATCTCACCGAAAATTTAGATCGCAGCATCGGCGCATTCCAATGGGCGCCGGACAGCAAGACCATCTATTTCTCCGCCGAAGATCAGGGCGAAGGTCCGATCTATGCCATGTCGGCCACAGCAGGAAGCACTCCTCGCAAAATAATTAGTGAAGGCTTCAATCCCGAGTTCGATCTCAGCGCGGACGGAAACACGCTCGTCTTCATGCGCCAGGGTTTCACTGCGCCAGGCGAAGTTTTCGCGGCCCACGCCGACGGCTCGGGCGCTCAGCAAATTACCCATCACAACACCAGCATCCTCGCCGGTGTAACTCCCGTGAAATGGGAATCCTTCTGGTTCAACGGCAGCGATGGCGTGAAAGTGAACGCATTCCTCATGACTCCGCCGAATTTCGATTCGTCGAAAAAATATCCGCTGCTGGTGCTGGTTCATGGCGGTCCGCAGGATGCCTGGGACGATTCCTGGAGCTATCGCTGGAATCCCAGGGTGATGGTTTCGCCGGGTTACGTCGCTCTCATCGTGAATTTTCGCGGCTCCAGCGGCTACGGCTCAAAGTTTGAAGAAGAAATCAGCAAGGATTGGGGCGGCCAAGCCTATCGAGATGTGATGGGCGGCATTGACGCGGCCATTGCCAAATATCCCTTCATCGACAAAAACCGCCTCGCTGCTGCGGGCGGCTCATTCGGCGGCTTCATGATCGATTGGCTTGCTACTCACACCGGCCGCTTCAAGTGCTTGATCAGCCACGCTGGGCCCTACGATACCGCCAGCATGTACGCGACCGAAGAGTTGTGGTTTGCAGATTGGGAATTTAACGGGCCGCCGTGGGTGCATCCCGAGCTGTTTCAGAAATGGTCGTCCATCACCGATGCCGGGAATCTCGGCAAGTTCAAAACGCCCACCTTGGTGATCGGCGGTGAACTTGATTTCCGCGTGCCCTACACGCAGGACTTGGAATTCTTCAGTGCGTTGCAGCGCCAGGGCGTTCCTTCAAAATTAGTGATCTACCCCGACGAGGGCCACTGGGTGCTGAAACCTCAAAACAGCCAGCTTTGGTACAAGACTTTCTTCGACTGGCTGGCAACTTATTTAAAATAGTTCGCTCTTCCTTACGCGCCGCCTTCTGTCGCACGTAGTAGCAGTTAAACGCCGCAACTACACCCCACGAAACACGAGACGAGGCCGCAGGCCGTCGGATGCCATGTTAGCCAGAAAGTTCACATTTTCCGGAGCTTTAGTCCGCTAAGCGCATGTCTCAGGAGTTCGCTCGCGGCTTGCGGAGCGGCGTCGCTAAGGACCACGCCTTCGTCCTTGGCCGGCTTAAACGGGATGGAAGAATTTTCGGCAACGGCTTCGCCATGAATGATCATGAGTTCAGTGCGGTGATCGGAAGTGGGCAGATAAATCATGCGCACACGAGCGGCTTTTTCGGGAAAAGCAAGACGGTGCTGCGCGAGAAGGCGGCTGATCGCGGCGCCATCGGAGGCGGGATCTTCGTTCTGCATGTAGGCATAGTCCCGGAAACTCTTCACATCATACGTAAACGGAAATCCGTTGATGTCCACTGGACGCTGATTCTCGTATTCGTAGGTCATTTTGTTGGTGGGAAGGAAGTGCTCGAACTGAACCCAGTAGAAGCTCTGGACCGGGCCGGACTCGGGTCCGCGAACAAAAAGATGCTGTTCGGCTTCGGCGTTACCGTAGAGGGAGACGACCTGAGCACCGATGTAGCGATAGGCGGCGGAGAAGGTGATTTGGGCGTTTGGAAATTCGCCAGAAATGAGGGTTTGTCCCTGGACGTGTCGGCGCGCGGTTGGGGGAGGCGCGTTCTGGGCGACCATTAGAAAAGGCGCGAGAATAATGAGCGCAATGGCAGGAACAATTTTCATCTATCTCGCCGTGAGTGTCGTTGACAGATACGGGGTGGAGTTCGCAAATGTTCCGCTGACTGAGGAGAAAACTGCTCCATGTTTTGTTGTTCCAGAAGCGAACGTAAGCCCACTCGCGGAACGCGGTTTGAATGAAACGTTCGGCCTTGCCGTTGGTGCGCGGAGTGTAAGGCCGAGTGAAACGGTGACGAATGTCGAGTCGCAGGCAGTAGCGGCGGAACTGATGCGAGCGATAGCAACTTCCGTTGTCGGTGAGCAACCCGCGAATGCGAATGCCATGTTGGGCAAAAAAGATCAGAGCGTCCTTGAGAAAAGCGATGGTGGTGGAAGCCTGCTGATTGGGCAGGAGCTGAGAGAAGGCTAAACGGGAATGATCATCGATAGCCACATGCAGAGCCTCCGAGCCGGCAAACTGGCGCTGTCCGCGAAGCCGGCCATCGCCGCGAATGGAAACCTGCTGAAAGCAAGTCATTCCTTTGATATCGAGATGCAGCAAATCTCCTGGGAAGGGATGCTCATAACGTATCACGGGAGGACGGGGATGCAGATCGCGCCAGCGGCTCAGCTCCGTGCGCTGCAGAATGCGGCTGACCGTGGCCGGGCTGAGTCCCAGGGTTTGGGCGATGCGATAACCGGGTTGGAGCTCACGACGCTGGGCGATGACTTGCTCTCTTCGTTCGCGGGAAATCTGGCGCGGAATGCGCAAGGGACGCGAGGGGTGATCTTGCAATCCAGATGGGTCCTTCTGGCGAAAGCGGCGTACCCACTTCGAAGCGGTTTTAGAACTGATCTGAAAGCGGGCTGCGGCCAGCTTCAAAGTCAGGCCGCCGGCTATCTGTTGAACCAGCTCTTCTCGACGGCGCAGAGTAAGTCGGGCATTCTGGTGAATAACCATTCGGTCGGACCTCGGAAAGTAGATTGCTCGTCACAATCAGTTTCCCTGTTTCCGACCGAGTGGAACAACGTGTTGAAAGATCACAGGTGCCCCATCCGACGGTGTTGCGGGTGGGGCTTTACACGCGGCCTGCTTCGCCGATCACAGCCGTCTTTGCGTGGTCTCTCAACCAAATAAAAAAACGCGGTGACATTCCGAGCCCGATCGGCGCCGCGTTCGAATAACGCGCCGGTGAACCGTGTCGCGTCCCACAGGACGCGCAGACGAACCGCAAGGTTCGTGTCACAACAAAAGGTTCACCGCAAATGAATGGTCGCCGAGGGCGAGGAATCTGCTTTCTGAGGAATCCCCCGGGCATTCACCTTCATGGAAAAACGGGACGGGAAAGAGGGGGACAGACGTGAGGTATCGCGCGTAATCTTTTGCACTTACCGAAATGACGCGACCTGCCATCTCCCTAAACCTAGGTTTGCCTTAAAAGAAAATTGCGCCGTTCGGCGCGCCTTCTTGCGTCGCGCGCGGCCTTTTCACAATGGTTCTCGCGCGCATCCGAACGCGCCGCGCCTTCCGGCGCGTCCTTCCGCGACCTTTTCAGACCCGGAAGAAACCCAGATATAGCAACTGAGTTTTTCGAGTATCCTACTGACAGAATGTTCCTTCTATCCCCGGCCTTGCACTTGTGTTCAGGCAAGAATCCGACCAGCGGAAACTTCCTGTCTGTACGCAGGTTTTCCCGGAGAATCGATGTACATCCACGGCGTAGATAAGGCGGAATCGGATCGCCTGGTGGAATTGGCCGTTCAAAGGGGCGAAGATCGGGAGTCCTTTCTCGCTCGTCTGAATTCTTACGAGGTTGGACTGGGCCAGCAGGATGCGGCGCTCTTGTTTGCGTGGTATCGCGAGATGTCCCGCATGGCTGATCGCGATGACCTCTTATTGGCAGCTTCAGTACGCTATGCCGACTCAGCATTCAAACTTTTAGCCGAGGGTGCCAACCCAAACAGCCGAACTCAGGACGGTATTACCCCGCTCATTTACGCTGCGATTTTGAACGATCGACCTATCATGCAGGCGTTACTCTCCGCCGGGGCTGATCCCAATGCCAGGATGAGATCTGGCGATTCCGCTCTGGATTTCGCCATAAAGCGAAACGATCCTGAATCAGCAAAGATTTTGATCGATTCAGGCGCCCACCCTGGCAGCCAAAAGCGCAAACGGCTCTAGCCCACTTATGATCGCGTCCTACATGGGTAGTGCGATGCTCGTCCGCTTATTGATGGATCACGGTGCAAATCCACGCGACCAAAACAACTTTGGTTCGTCTGCCCGTCTGTACGGAGCTCGTGGCGGCTCGATCGAAGTAGGTCGCTTGCTTATCGATGGCGGAGCCGACGTGAATGACCAATCTCGGGATGAAGGTTGGACTCCTTTACTAAAGTCTGCGGAGGGTCGACACCATGATTTCATGGAGCTTCTACTCCAGCATGGCGCGGATGTGAACGCAGCGACCAAGCAAGGCAAGACCGCACTTATGCTCGCCATAATTGAGAATGAAACAGATTTTGTTCCTGACTTACGGGGCGTCGAGATATTGCTACGTTCAGGAGCAAATCCGAATCTCGCAGACACGTCGGGTCTTACTGCACTTATGATTGGTGCTAAAGATGCTTCTGAATATGGTTCTGAAGTTGTCCGCTTACTTTTGCGGCATGGAGCCGATCCGAATTCAAGAGATCGTAGCTACCGAACCGCACTGACAATCGCCTTGTATTCTTCACGCTCAGATGTCGCCGAACTGCTCCGGGCGGCAGGGGGAAAAGGATGAGTCTTCGAGTGTCGGAGAACTCTGGGGACAGGAAGATCTGGGCGAAACCCAGGGACAGAAGGAACGTTTCTGCTGCCCTACGCACTAACGACGCGAGCCGCATGACGCGCCTCGTTGCGAAAGCCCGTGGAGCGGGCGAAATAAGTTCGCCCGAGACGTAAGTACTGGGGAGTCGGGCGCGCCTCGTGCGGCCTACCTTAAGCGCTTCTCCACCCGCGCGTAATCTTTTGCAGTGAACAAAGATGAACCGAGCCCGCCATCTGTCCGTATCTAGTCATGGTTTAAATTAAAAAAAGCGCGCCGAACGGCGCGCGGCCTTTTCACCATGGTTTTCGCGCGCATCCTTACGCGCCGCGGGTTCCGGCGCGTCCTTCCGCGACCGTTTCAGAGCCGGAGACGACTTGGGGACAGAATGTTCCTCTTCTGATTGGCTCCTCATTTATTTCTCACGTCGCCCTGTTCATTCTCATCTGGTATCGAACCCATCACCGACAGCCTGGACCACGAGATCACTAATCTCTAGCTGAGCCTCAACGCGTGTGGGCTGACCAGGTTTGATTAGTATCTTTTGGCATTTCGGAGTGAATCCGTTTTGCATCATGCAAATGTCGTAGAATCCAATCTCTAGTCTTCGGCTGAAATGACCCGTCTTGTCGGTCGTGGTCTGAATGTAGGCCTGCGGTCTAGGCGCAGTTCTTCCGGCAGCATCCGGACGAATTAGAATTGCCGCGCTACTGATCGCCGCTCCCTCGACATCGACTACCCTGCCTTCGACAGTTCCCAAAGGCCCGGCGATCAAGGCGGGACAGACAACACTGAACACAATTAGAATTGCCAGGGCCATCTTGAAATTCGGCATACGCGTTCCTCATTCCTAAACCCGCAAGCATCTTCCGGAACTTCTACAACTTCCAAGAAGATTGTCCGCATTCGTTTTGATTGCGCCGTCCGTTTGAAGCGATCCGATGGGTCTAGATTTTGCGTGCTACCAGCAACAAGTTTTCCCCTAATAGCAAATCGCTTGACGTCAGATCCGCGCGAATCTTCTTATTTCGCTCGCGCTGCGCTGGCGATTTCTCTTTTCGAAATGCAATCCGTGTATAGACCAGGATGTATGGAATCAGCATCCAGTAAAAATAGCTGATTGCTTTTCGATGCGTGGCCGTCGCTTCACCAAGTCGAATCCCGAAACCTGTAACAAATACCTCCATTCCGGAAATGTGCGCAGCCCGATGTGATGGAGAGGATGCCTGCTCGACTCGTCGAGCGGCCGCGGGTCGCAATTGTAAAAACCGCTATAGTAAAACCTGGTGCGAGAACGCAGCGAGGTCACATTCGGCGTTGTAACGATCAGTATTCCTCCCGGCTTGCACATCCGGTGCAACTCGCGTGCAAACGCGAACGGATTCTCGAGATGCTCAAACCCCTCCGCTGAAATAATCGCGTCGAAAGTCTGATCCGGCCAGGGCAACCGCTCGTTGAAATTCGCTTGTTGAAAATTTGCGCTAAGGACTGCACGCGCTTCGGGCAATAGCTCGTTCACAATGTCCGCGCCATACATAGAGTAACCCAATTTCGCCAGTTCAATGCATACTTCACCCGCGCCGCACGGCGCATCGAGGATTTTCGCTGCCGCCGGCAGATTCAGCGCGCGAATCCGTTCGTAGATTGCCGCGTGAATTTTGACGCAGGTCGGCGATTCCATCAGGCTCGCTCTTCCAGCAAACGCTTATACAGCGCCGCCGTATTTTCCACCATCACGTCCGCCGAAAATCTGTTCTGTGCCGTTTCGCGCGCCGCTTCGCCTAGCTGCTTGGCCTTCGCGGGATCGGATAACATTGCGTTGATAGCTTTCGCGTATTTCTTCGGCTTCGGGCTCCTGTACCAACAGCCCGTCGCGCGCGTCCTTCACAATTTCAGGCACACCGCCCGAACGTACTGCAATCACTGGCAGGCCATAAGCCATTGCCGCCAGCAACGAAGTCCCCAGCGGTTCGGCAATCGACGGGAAAACAAAAACGTCCAGCGCGCGATAAACCTCCGCAATGTCTTCGACGAACCCGAGAAAAGCAATCGCCTCAGCCACTTTTAATTCGCGCGCTAATGCTTCGAGCGAATTTCTGCATGGCCCGTCTCCCGCCAGCACCAGACGGCAATTCGGATGCGACTCCAGCACTGCCGGCATCGCGCGAATCAAAACCTCCTGTCCTTTTTCTGGCAGCAGATACCCAACGCAACCTAGCAGCGGCAGCATCTGCTGGCAATCTCAAATGCTTTCTGCTCGCTGCGCGCGCTTCGGCCGTCGTCACAGGCGGAATTTCCACGCCCTCGTAAATAATTTCGATTTGCTCCTTCGAAATACCCGACAGTAGCACGCTCTGCGCCACATATTTCGAGATCGCTACCACTCGCCGCGCCGCCCGATACCTCGCCAGCCCAATCGCGCTCTGCGTTAGCCGGTTCGCCACTCTCCGGTGCGCCAGCAAAACCGCCTGCTTATGCGCCCGCGCCATCCACGCCACACTCAATGCGTGCGGATCATGTACATGCACAATCTGAAACTTTTTCTCCTCCAGCAATTCCCTCAACTTCGCCGCCCCGCGCACGCGCATCATACTTTTCGGCACCGCGTGCACCACAAACTTCTCCTCCTCCGCTCTTCTCCCCAGCGCTCCCCCCTCCAGCGCCATCACCTCCACCCCCCACCCTCTCTCCCGTAACCCCTTCATCGTCAACAACGCCTGCCCCTCCCCTCCCCTCCAGTCCGGCCGTGTATCCACCTGTATCGTCCGTATCCCTCGTGTCTCCTGCATCGTCCGCATCGCCTGTATCGCGTGTATCGCGTGTATCTTTCTCTCCCCCGCTCACGCGCCGCAGTCTAGCATCCCTCCTCCCCGCCTACGCTCCCTTCCTCACCCTCTCATCCGTAATCTCCACAATTGACTCCTCGCCCACAAACACGCACCTTCCACACTCGTGCGATTCCCCCCTTCACCGCGCGCCCGCGTCCTCGCCTTCTGCACGCTTCTCTTTCTTCTCGCCGCCCCTCTCGCTTCCGCTGACACCCTCACCCTCGTCTCCACTCCCCCCGGCGCCACCGTCGAAGTCGACGGCGTCGTGGTGGGCACCACTCCATACACCATGAAAGTTCCCGGTGGCTACTTCCACAAAACACACACGATCTTCGGCGAGCGCCTCGAGCACCCACTTACCGCACGCGTTTACAAAAGCGGCTTTCTCCCACGGGAGATAGCACTTACCGAGGGCCCTTACAAATGGACTTCCTCCACCGGTGTGAACCACGGCAGCTACTACCTTCTGAAAAGTGCGCGAGTTGAAGTACTGCTCGAATCTTCTGAAGCGCTCGCAGAGGCAGGCGCTGTCTCCGTGTCAGGAAATCTTTCCAACGTTAGCAATCGCAGAAAGGCTAATGAGGCATTGCCGCCCGAAGGTTCACTTGGACAGGCCATTCGCGCTGTCGTAAAACTTTTCAGCACCAAAGGACAAGGCACGGGGTTTTTCATCACGGATGGCGGATTGATCGCTACCAACGAACATGTCGCCGATGGCGAATCGAGCCTCATGGTAGCTACTGCAGAAGGTCAACAGCTGCTGGGAAAGGTGATTTACTCCGATCCAAAACTCGACCTGGCATTTATAAAAGTGGAAGGCTCGGGTCATCCGCATCTTCGGCTCGCCAACACATCCGCGATAATTACTGGCGAAAATGTAATTGCCATAGGAAATCCTGGCGGAGGTCTACCTAACACCGTCACCAAGGGGATCATCAGTGGATTGGGCAAGATCGAACATCGCAGCGGAACCTGGATTCAGACTGACGCGACTCTGAATCCCGGCAATAGTGGTGGGCCGCTTATTGATTCGGGTGGCGATGTAGTTGGAATTACAACTTGGAAGCGGCTGAGGAACGGCGCTGGCGACGAAGTTACCGGGCTAAATTACGCGCTGAGTTCCCAGGATGTAATCAATGCACTGAAGACGATTTCTCCCACCTCCGTCGGTTCCCCACCTGCCACTCCCGCGGGCGTCGGACGCGTATCCGTCGTTTCCGTCCCCGATGGCGCCGACATTTACGTGGACGGAAAATTCGTTGGCAACGCGCCCTCTACTCTCTCGCTCTCCGCTGGCGAACACGAGGTCTCCGTGACCACGAAGAACAAGTCGAAGTGGACTCGCCAACTAGAAGTAACCGCCGACAGTGAAATACAATTGAAAGCTGACCTGGAATAGCAGGCTAATCTTCGGCCTTCGATTCCTGATCCTCGCTCCCAAGTACGTTTGACGGCAGTAGGGCCGCGCATTATACTCTGCGCTTTCAGACAGTTTCCGGAGACCAAATGGGCGTTCTCGATAACCGATTCGAGCGCAGCTACGTACTCTCAACCGTTGATTACGTGTTCAATTGGGCGCGCAAAAGCGCGATTTGGCCTTTGACCTTTGGCCTGGCCTGCTGCGCAATCGAGATGATCGCTTCCACCACCTCCCGCTTCGACATCGCCCGCTTCGGCGCGGAAGTCTTCCGACCCTCGCCCCGCCAAGCCGACCTCATGATCGTCGCCGGCACAGTAACCCTCAAGATGTCACCAGTTTTGAAGCGCGTGTGGGACCAGATGCCTGACCCTAAGTGGTGCATTTCTATGGGCGCATGCTCGAGCGTCGGGGGCCCTTTCAACGTTTACTCGGTCCTGCAAGGTGTGGATCGCATTGTTCCCGTGGACGTCTATGTGACCGGCTGCCCGCCACGCCCTGAGGGGCTGTTTTACGCGCTCCTAAAACTGCAGGACAAGATCGACCAAATGACTTTGGCGAAACGGCCCACGGAAGTTCGGCTCCGTCCGGAAATGGCCGAGGACTTCAAAAAGGGCGTGATGGTCGCCCAGAGCCCGGCACCCAGGTAGCCCTCCCAAATGGCCTTCATTCGAACTGCAAGAAAAGACGAAATACCCGCCGGCACGATTCGCGAGTACCAAATAGAAGGCAAGACCGTTGCGATTGCCAACGTCGAAGGTAAGCTATTTGCTATCAACAACATATGCCTGCATCGCGGTGGACCGCTAGCCGAAGGCGAGCTGGCCGGCAAAGTCGTTACCTGCCCCTGGCATGGCTGGACTTACGACGTGCAGACCGGCAAAAGCACGCTGAATCCTGCGGTCGGCGTGGATTGTTATCCGATCGAGGTTCGTGGAGAGGACGTTTTTGTCGAAATAGCTTAAGGCGCCTCTCGCTCCCCGCCTCACTCTCCCCCTCCCCTCACATTTTCTAGCCCCTCACCCCTCCTACCCCTCACAATTTTCACCACTTTTGTCACCACCCGTGTATAGTTCGCAGTCGCATATTTCTGATGGTACAGAACCCGCCGAAACCACGACGCTGGCTCTTCTCGGTTGACCCCCGCATTTATCACTGGGATACGCTTTTCGTTAAAGGTAAGGAAATGTGGCGCCACGCCGGCCACAAATCGGACGCCTTGAGGCAAATAAAGCAGATACGCAAAGGGGATCGGGCGCTGCTGTATCACACCAAGCCCGAGCATGCGCTCTATGCCCTGGCGGAGGTCAGCCGGGACCCCTACCCCAATCCTCACGAACCTGACTCGAAATTGATGGTACTAGACTTGCGGGCGGTCGAACGCCTGCCCCGGCAGATCCCTCTCACTGAATTGAGGGAGGCCAAACCGTTGCGAAAAATCAAATTTCTCAAAAACACCCGACTAACCATCTGCCCTCTTACAGAAGAGGAATACGTTGAAATCTTGCGGATGGCGGGCATCGTAGCTTCTCCAGGCATTCCCCTGCCCTGATCTCCGTACCCTGACCGTCGAGTCCAACTTCCTATTCCTTCAGTTAACTCAAGGTCATCTGTTCGTCGCGTTATAATCGTTAGCCCGATTCGCCTCTCAAGGCAGTAAGGAGCACGGTGCCGGAATTGCCGGAAGTCGAAACCGTCGTTCGAGGCCTGCGAAACATCCTACCAGGTCGAAAAATTCTCGACGTGCGCTTTGGCAAGACGGATTTTGTCGACGATCCCGCAGCGGTCTCCGAACGCGCCTCGGGTAAACGAATCCAGAGTGTCCGTCGGCACGGTAAGTTCCTCGTTTTCGAACTGGGTGCGGGAGAAAGCTCCGACAGCGGAAGCGGGGCCGAAGTTGACCTGGTTGTTCACCTGGGCATGACCGGAAACCTGAGAGTCACGGACCGCAATGCCGATCCTGAGCCGCATACGCACGTTTTCTTCAGCCTCGATAACGGTCAGGAGCTGCGCTATCGCGATGTTCGACGCTTCGGCCGGATGTTCGTTGAGGAGCATGCCAAGTCGACCGATCTGGCGGCTTTGGGTGCGGATCCTCTCGAGGTGAGTGAATCGGATTTCCGCAAGCTTCTGAGCGGCCGGCGAACGCAGATCAAAGCTCTGCTCCTTAATCAAAGCGCGTTTCGAGGCATGGGCAACATTTACTCCGATGAAGCCCTGTGGTGGGCGCGAATTCATCCAAGGCGTCTCGCTTCAAGCCTAAAGCGCGACGAAGCCGGCCGCCTCTTCTCGGCGATGCGAAAAGTCTTACTGCAAGCCATCGAATCCAAGGGCTCCTCCATTTCGGACTATGTAGACGCGGAGGGTCGGCGAGGAAATTTTCAGTTGCGCCACCGCGTTTATCAACGCACCGGTAAGCAATGCTCCCGTTGCGGCAGCACGATCCGGCATTCCATCGTCGCAGGACGCAGCACGCACTTTTGCCGACGCTGCCAGCGCGCACCGCGGGTCAATAAGAGAGCGATGAGAAAGTCGCGGAAGAGATCGAGATCGAGATGAGTTCCAAGCGGTCTCGATTGCGTGAGTCAGCCGCAGGCGCTTAAAATCGTGCATTCGTTTTCAGCAATTTGGAGGAGGCGGTCTAATGGGTACTTTTCGGGTGGCTGTTGGTCTGTTCGCGTTGGTTTTTGTCTGCGGGTTGTTTGCATCACATTCGCGTGCCGCGAATGGGACCGATGACAAAACAATTTTGAGCGACGAGACAGTAGCGGACGATCAGAAAATCATGGCCGAGATCAAGGACCACAGCCAGCTGATGTCAAATCTCGAATATCTCTCCGACATGATTGGTCAGCGGCTCACTGGTTCGGATAATTTGAAAAAGGCCAACGATTGGACCAAGGACAAATTCAGCGAGTATGGGCTCGCTGATGTTCACCTGGAAGGTTGGCAGATCGCGCACACCTGGACCCGCGGCGAGGCAACGGCAAAAATAACGAGCCCGGCGGAACATCCCTTCGCCATCGCCTCCTTTGCATGGGCGCCGAGCACAAACGGTGCGGTCCGAGGGAATGTCGTGTATGTGGATGCACACTCGGTGGAGGAGCTTCAGACATATAAAGGCAAGTTGAAGAATGCAATTGTCATTACATCTGAGCCCACATTATTGCCCGCTCCGGATGCACCCCCAATCGACCCTATGCTCGTGCCCTTTAGCGACTCGTACCTCCTAGTGGCACCCAAGCGCCCCAACCAGAAACCAATCGTCTATGGGCCTGAATACATCAAGTTCATCAAAGGACGTGGTGAGTTCTTTAAGTCGGAAGGCGTTCTAGCGGCGTTGGTTGATTCGGGCAAACCGGATGACCTCCTGAATATGACCGGGTTAGGAGGCCGCGACTATTCGATCGCGTCAGTGTCATCGGCTTTCACAACTTCGGAAGGCTATTCGATGATTTGGCGATTGATGAAGCGCGGGCCGGTGGAAGTTGAGCTAAATATTTCAAATACCATTGGCGACAAACCCACGGAGGCCTACAACACCGTAGCCGAAATCAGGGGCAGTGAGAAGCCCGATGAATGCGTGATTGTTGGAGCGCATCTCGATTCGTGGGATCTTGGAACAGGCACGACGGATAATGGCACCGGCTCAATGACCATCTTGGAAGTTGCCCGCGCAATTCAAAAATTGGGACTCAAGCCGCGGCGCACGATCCGTTTTGTGTTGTTCAGCGGAGAGGAACAGGGCCTGGTTGGGTCGCGCAATTACGTGGAAGCCCACAAAGCAGACCTACCCAAGATGTCCGCGGCGCTGGTGCATGACACCGGAACGGGTAAGGTCATCAGTTTTGGCTTAATGGCGAATTATCAGGATCTGGAAATCATGCAGAAGCTGGTGGCTCCCCTACGCTCCCTTGGTTTGCTTGAGTTGAGCGAGCGAGTAATGGGCGCCACCGATCACGCGCCTTTTGATGCGGAAGGTGTGCCGGGTTTCTACGCCATTCAGGACCCGGCCGAATATTTCGAAACCCACCATTCGCAAGCAGAGACCTTTGACCAAGCGCGCGGAGACGATTTGGTCGAGGGCGCCGAAGCCATGGCCGTAACGGCTTTCAATATTGCGCAACTTCCTGAGCTCCTGCCCCGCAAGCCAGTACAGGAAAAGAAGTAGGCAATGCGGGCGGTGGTGCAGAGGGTGACACGAGCGCGGGTGAGGGTGGGAGGCGAAACGAAGGGTGAAATTGGACCCGGGTTGCTGGTTCTCCTGGCGGTGGGAGTGAATGATTCGGAAGACACACCAGTCAACATGGCAAAGAAAATCGTGAAAATGCGGATTTTCAATGACGAAAATCACAAGATGAACCTGTCGCTTATCGAAAGTGGCGGCGCATTGATGGCAATCTCGCAGTTCACGCTTTACGGCGATACTTGGGCCGGCCGACGGCCGAGTTTCCTTGGAGCTGCAGGCCCAGAGAAGGGCAAAAAGTATTACGAAGATTTCGTTGCGGCAGTTGCAGCGATGGGTATAAGCGTTGCCACGGGAGTCTTTCAAGCCACGATGGAAGTTGAATTGGCGAACGATGGCCCAACGACGATTCTGATCGATTCCGAAAAGCTATTCTAATGATAGGGTTCGGGTCATGGAGACCAAGTGACCACCGCCGGCAAATCTGCAGAGATCAAAATTCGCGAAGCTCGGTTGGAGGACTCTGAACAATTGGCCGAGCTTTCCGGCCAGTTGGGATATCCCTCGACAGCAAAGCAAATCCATCAACGGCTGAAGGCCATTGCTGATTTCCCCGGAAGTGCGATTTTCGTTGCTGATTCAGTCGATAAAGTGGCGGGATTTGTTGGTGTGCAGATGTTGCATACACTGGAAGCCGACCAGCGCGTCGAAGTTACTGCCCTAGTGGTGCTGGAAGGATTTCGCTCAGGAGGCGTGGGAAAGCTTTTGATGGAGCGCGCCGAAGATTGGGCACGTTCACAAGGTTGCACCATTATCGGACTGCGCTCCAATGTGATTCGCGAGCGGGCCCATTCGTTCTACCAGCGCTTGGGCTATGAACATTTAAAAACCCAAAAGGCATTTCGAAAATCGTTGTAGCGACGAACCTTCGACGCGCAGAAAGTAAGGATCTTCGCCGGACCGGATAAACTCATGGTAATAAAACTTGATTCTCTCTGGGGCGTAATCATCATCGTGATGATGCTGACTTACGTTGTTTTTTCCGGAATTTTCTGGCTCCGGCGCAAACCCCCGAAGGCTCCCACTACCAAAGTGGAAAGCCGATCCCGCCTTGGAATTTTCATCCAGGTGATTGGATTCGCCCTTGTCTGGGCTATTCCTCGGCGAGTTTCAGGCCCTCCTTTTCCGTTGCGTCCCCCGTTTGACACAGTGCTCGCGATATTCACGTTGTTGATTGGCCCACTTTCCTGCTTGCTTGAGATTTCGGCGGTACGGACGCTCGGCAAGCAATGGGCGTATGTGGCACGGGTGGTCGAGGGGCACGAGCTCATTACTGGTGGTCCCTACAGCGTGGTGCGCAACCCGATCTATTTGGGGATGCTCGGCATGCTTCTCATGGCCGGGCTTGCCTGGACGCGCTGGTGGGCGCTCCTGATTGCGGTTGTCTTGTTTCTGATTGGTACGATAGTCCGCATCCGCAGCGAAGAGAAAATCCTTCGCGCAACTTTTGGCGTAAAGTTTGATGAGTATGCACGCAGGGTGCCTGCACTCATCCCCTGGCTGATCTAGCCGGGCGGAACTCTCCAGCTAACAAACGCTAGTACTTAGTTTCACGCCAAGTATCAATTCCAGTTTCCACAAAATGCATCGGAATACGATATAATTTAAGGAATGGCAAATCATTCGTTCAATTACACGGCTCTTGCTGATTTCAGGCATGCCATTCGCCTGTACCTCAATTTCAGCGAACGCAATGCCCGTCGGGCGGGCCTGGAACCTCAACAGTACCAGGCGATGCTGGCTCTGAAGGGGAACGCGAATCCTGCGGAAATGTCCATTCGACAGCTCGCAGAACGCTTGCAGATCCAACACCACAGCGCCGTTGAACTAATTGACCGGCTGAACGCACGCGGCCTTGTACGTCGCAATCGCAGTAACACAGACCGGCGCAAAGTACTGTTGCGGTTAACATCGCGAGGAGAACAGAAGCTTCGCCGGGTGGCTATCCCCCATCGAGAAGAATTGCGCACGGCAGGCAGGAACTTGGTGGAATCGCTAAAGGGCTTTCTTTCCCACGAAGGTAGGGGGCGCAATTTCAGCAGGCGTCGTTAGCAGGTTTACAAGCTGTAAGGCCGATTTCTTAACACGCTTTGTTTCATAACTGAAGGCCTAATTAGGAGAGAAACCAACGCAATGAAAGCGACAATTCCAGAGATCGCGCAACCGGGGCATCCAGCACCCGTGTCTGGCTATCGGATGGGCCTCATATGTTTGCTAGCCGCGGCGGTTGGGATCATCGCCGGCTTGATCGCATATGCGCTCTACGACCTGATCGGTCTTTTCACAAATCTCGCTTACTACCACATCTGGTCCTTTCACTTTCGAAGCCCGGAAAACACCACACTGGGCCCGTGGATCATCCTGATCCCAGTGATTGGGGGTCTAGTCATCGGCCTAATGGCCAAATATGGCTCGGACAAGATAAAAGGCCACGGAATTCCCGAGGCAATGGAAGCTGTACTGCTGTCGCGAAGCAGAATTGAAGCAAAGGTGGCGATCTTGAAGCCCCTTTCGGCAGCGATCGCGATCGGCACTGGCGGACCATTCGGGGCCGAAGGCCCAATCATTCAAACCGGCGGTGCTTTCGGGTCCATCATCGGGCAAATTATTTCAACCACGGCATCTGAACGGAAGGTATTGCTGGCTGCCGGTGCCGGCGCGGGTATGGCTGCAACTTTCAACACGCCGATCGCGGGTGTAATTCTTGCGATTGAGCTTCTGTTGTTTGAATTTCGCGCACGGTCGTTCATTCCCCTGGTGGTCGCAAGCACGCTGGCGACCAGCACGCGCTATCTGCTTCTAGGTCAGCATTCCATGTTTCAGATGGGACAGGTGGATTACGGATTGCCGATGGGTTTGCCGTTCTACTTGCTGTTGGGCGTTCTGTGTGGTGTAGCGGCTATTGGTTTCACCAAGCTTTTGTATTTTGTCGAGGATCAGTTCGAGCGCTTGCCGATTAGCGATTTTTGGCATCCGGCCATCGGCGCTCTAGGGCTGGGAATCATCGGATTCTTTGTTCCGCGCGTTTTGGGAGTTGGGTACGACACCATTTCGGACATTCTCAACAATCATCTCGCGCTGAAACTCCTCATCCTAATTGCCATTTGCAAAGCTTTGGCGTTGGTCATTTCGCTGGGCTCGGGGACTTCCGGCGGTTTGCTGGCGCCGATGTTTATGTCAAGCGCCGCGATGGGCGGAGTGTTTGCGGTAGTGGTTAATCTGATTTTCCCGAACGCGCATTTGTCACCGGGAGCTTATGCGCTGGTGGCAATGGGCGCGGTATTCGGAGCAGCTTCGCGCGCCACTTTTACATTCATTGTGTTTGCGTTCGAAATTACACACGACTTCAATGCGATCCTTCCGCTAATGCTGGTCTCGGTGATCGCTGATGCAATCGCGCTGAAGTACTTGCCCAGTTCGATCATGACCGAGAAGCTCTCCAGGCGCGGTCTCGACGTACATCAGGAATTTGAGGTGGATGTGCTGAAGCAAGTTCGGGTGCGTGACATCATGCAGCAGAATGCGGGTGTTGTGGATGAAGCGGGGCCTGGCGAGCTTGCGGGTGTCGCGGCCAAGACGGAACTGGAAGTTGAAAACGCAATGGCAATGGGCGCGAACAAGGAGTTGCCTCTGGAAGATCACGTCGAGAAACAGCTCTTGCAAACTCTTGAGGATAAAGTCGACGAACGTTCAGCGGCTACGGATGGCACTCAAAAATCGCCGGTCGTGGCGTACCCAGATGAACGTGCTTTCGACGCGCTTTACCGCATGCTGAAGAATGACATAGGGAACCTGCCGGTTATTTCGCGTTCGCATCCACCGAAGGTCTTGGGCTTCGTCAACCGTTCACACGTACTGAAGACGTGGACCCGTCAAATGGAAGACGAGAATCTTCGTGAAAAGGGATGGATCGGCGACATAATGACGCGGAGAACGAAGAAGAACGGGCTTCCTGAGGAAAAACTCTAACTACAAAATCCCTCAAAATCACGGATCGTGGGGACTTTCCGTCAATTCGTGGTTGATATAGAAACCCAAACCAATTGCCAGGCCGATACCGACCGCGAGCAGAATGAGCTCAAGCACGCGGCGGTGGCTTCGGACTGTCGGCTGAACACCCTGCCCACCCGCTGCGAAGGGGTCCTTGGCCTCGCTAATAAGAGCGCGATAAGACTGTCCATCAGCGATTGTCTGCGTCGTGCCGTCCACAATTATATCGAAGGGACCATGGATACTGCTGACCAATAGCTCTCCAGGGCGCACAACTGTTATACGTCCGTGTGCCGGGACGCCCGCTCGAGAACGAACGGTGGCGTCGGCAGTATCGATTTCCACAATATCGTTGTCCCCGGACGCGAAGCCCGCAGTTCCGCGAGTTAGCGTTGCTCGAAGAAGGCCAGTGTCGGATTTCTCGAGGCTCGCGATACTGTCCGCTAGCATATAGAGCTGAGCTTCACGGGATCGCAAACGCAGTGACCCTGTTGGGTCCGTCTGCATCGTGTCGCCCGGGTAGACTGTGGTTCCCACCGCTGCAGTGGCGTGATCGAGCAATGCCGCGCTGGCTTGAGTAACAGTAGCGAATGGTCTCGAAGGGTCCTCGCTGGCGTAGGCAAAGAGAGGAGCACAAGTTAGGGTAGCTATGACTGCCGCGATTAGGGAGCTTCTAAACAGGCCACGCACAGCAGATCTCCTGGGGGACCGAGGAAATAATCTAAGCTGAAACACGGATAATGTCAACATAATGGTCCTAGAACCATAGGCCTAGCAGGAGTCGTACCTAGGTAGTTAGCGTGGCAGAATGAGAAACGTCCATGATCATTGGCCTTTTCCCCGACCTGCTGCCTATTGGCGGCGTACAGATGGCGGGCAGACAATTAGCCGCAGTTCTGACGCAAATTGCCAGCAAACGCGGACTCAAAACTCATCTCGTTTCACTGAACGATCCGATTGGAATTCACACCGCGAGTGCCGCGGGCGTGGAGTTCAATTTTTCGGGTTTCGGAAGATCGAAAACCAAGTTTGTTACCCAGGGGCTCAAATTTGCAAAAGAGAACCCACAGTTAATCCTGGCAGCCCATCCGAACTTGGCGGTTCCAGGCGCGTTGATAAAACTTCGCTCAGGGAATCAGGCAACTTCGGCCGCTTTGGTCGTTTGTTCGCATGGCGTCGAAGTCTGGCAGCCCTTAAGCAAATTGCGAAAAACAAGCCTTAAGAAAGCTGATCTGGTGTTCGCGCCGAGTTCCGACACCGCGCGCAAACTGAACGAAGTGCAAAACGTGGCGTCTGACAAAATCAAGGTGCTGCACTGGGGGCTTGATCCCTGTTTTGTGGAATTGGCCGCGACCGCAGAGACGGCGGTCCGGCCTGCAAGCATGCCGACCGGACCATATATTCT
This sequence comes from uncultured Acidobacteriota bacterium, assembly GCA_963757885.1. Taxonomy (GTDB): domain Bacteria; phylum Acidobacteriota; class Terriglobia; order Acidiferrales; family UBA7541; genus Palsa-147. The sequence continues at coordinate 693,897 of CAVWSS010000006.1, forward strand.
CTCGGTCGGCAGGTGGGCCGCCTCGGAGCGCTACAAAGGCTTCGACACGCTAATCCAAGTAATGCCGAAATTGACGGAGACTTTTCCAAACCTTCAGCTTGTTTTCGTAGGTGAGGGTGACGATCGTCCATTTCTTGAGGAAATGGCGGCAAAATATCGGGTCGCGGAGCGTACGCGTTTTGTATCCGGCCTTTCGCGGGCCGATTTGGCGGTGGCCTACCGGCATTGTGAAGTATTCGCTCTCCCTAGTGCCGGAGAAGGATTTGGCCTCGTATTTCTAGAGGCCATGGCGCTGGGCACGGCCCTTATCGGCGGCAACCATGGTGGCACTCCCGACATAGTTGTGGACGATGTGACGGGATTTCTTGTTTCGCACGGTAACAAACGAGAGTTGGAAGCGAGGCTGAGGATGTTGCTGGGGAACGAGAGTTTGCGCGCAAGGATGGGGGCAGCCGGACTTGACCGCGTGCAAAGCGAGTTTAGTTTTGCGAAGTTTTCATCGAATTTTGAGAGCGCGGTTTCGAAGCTGATTGGCAGCCCCAGATCCCGTTGAAAATCCTGTTCACGTCTCAAGCGTATTACCCGTTTTTGGAGACGGGCGGCCCGGCTACGAAGATCCGGTCGATCGCCTCTAGACTCGGTGAACGTGGCCACTCGGTAAGCGTACTCACCGCCGATCTTGGCGTTGAGCGTTCTCAAATCCCACTCAACACAATAGAGTTATACCCGTGGGGTACCCTAAGTACCGAAGCGGAAGTCCAGACCTATTACTTCAGGTCACTGGCCCAATATCGCGCATTAACCGTGAATCCGGATGTGATACGCTTTCTCAGGGTGAACCTTCAGGAGTTCCCGATAGCCCATATTTATGGGTTATACGACTTATTTGGGCCTACTACAGCCCTTTATTGTTCCCGCCGGAAGGTGCCCTACATCCTTGAACCCATGGGCATGATGAGACCGATTGTGCGCAATATCGGTTTGAAACGGTTTTACCAATTTGTTTTGGGAGACCGTGTGGTCCACAATGCCCGTTATTTAGTTGCTACTTCCCCTCAGGAAAAGCAGGAGTTTCTAGAACTTGGAGTGAATGAAGACCGAATCGTAATAAGGCGAAATGGGATTGAAGGTCCGGAGGAGATTCCCGGGTCGCGGCGCTTTCGATCAGCGCGGAAGATACCGGTGGAAGCTAAGGTCGTTCTGTTCCTTGGCCGCGTTGCGCAGAAGAAGAGTCCCGACCTGTTGATTAGAGCTTTTGGCTTGTGGAAGACGGACGTTGGCCTGGGAGTTCCATCCGTTTTGGTGATCGCTGGGCCTGAAGAGGATGCGCCCTACTCGGCGTCGCTGAGAGAGTTGGTCGCGCACCTGGGTCTCAGCCGGGATGTCTTGTTCACCGGACCAATTTACGGCCTGCAACGCTGGGAAGCATACCGCGATGCAGATGTTTTTGTGCTGCCTTCGCAGAACGAAAACTTCGGGAACACGGTGGCAGAATCAGCCGCGTGTGGCACACCGGTGATTGTCACCGATCAATGCGGCATAGCGCCGTATGTGCAAGGACGCGCCGGCGCGATTATTCCCCACGATTTGGGCGCACTGGAAAAGGCACTGGGCGAATTCTTGACGCATCCAAACTTGCGCGACAGGTTTAGTGATGGTTGCCGATCCATGACCGAGATGCTGGATTGGAATGCTCCAGTCGATGAAATGGAAGCTCTGTATCAGAAGTGCGTTCGAGAACCACTACCCCAGTGAAACGAGCTCGAATTTTCGAGGTTCTCTGGTACAGCGTCAACATTGCGCTGATTTTCGCAGCACTGTTTCTGTTGTATTCGATCGGATGGGAATATTCGACTCGAAAGTACCTACGCGGATTCTCGGACGCCATTATTCCGGCATCAGCGACCCCGCTGAATAAAGCCCAAACAATTTTGGATTGGATGGCTCACGGGCCAGAGCGCGCCCCGGGTCCGGGGATGATTTCCGACCGTGACCCAAGCGACACGCTAAATTACCGTTCACTGCTGCGAGTATGCGGCACAGCAACTAATGCCTTTGTGAATGTTGCCAACGCAAGCGGACTACCGGCAAGACGGCTGCTCCTGCTGGATAGTCAGAAGCAAGCGAAACATGTGGTGGCAGAAGTATTCGACGGTAGCCGCTGGGTTATCGTCGATCCTTCATTTCGAGTGATACCTCGCGGGGCTGATGGTCAGCCTTTAACGCGAGAGGAACTCCAGAATCCAGCTGTGTTTCAACTCGCAATCGCAAAAATTCCCGGACTACAACCCCACTTACAACTATCAGTCTACGTCCCACCTTCGACTGAATCGTGTTCCGTTCGGTGGATTGGCTGCGGCAGATACTTAAGCCCTTCCTTCCAACTTGGGAAGACTCGGTATATACGACGCTGTTCGTGGAGCGTGAATCATTCGCTGCGCTCGTTCTGGCGTGCTTTAGTTTTGTCGCGCTTTTCCTGGCGCGCATTTTGCTTCGCGCGATCGGCGAGAAGCATCTGGGCGTACACCCTTCCAAGGTTCGCGAGCGATTCCTCCGGGCGTTTCGCACCTTCCTTCACGAATCCACCTGATGTGCGGAATTTGCGGAGTTATCGGAATTGACGATGCGCGAGAGTCGGAGATTTTTGTCCGGCGCATGATGGCTGCGATGGTGCATCGCGGTCCCGATGGCGAGGGGTTGCTTGCTCTTCCTGGCGCAGCGGTAGGAATGCGGCGGCTCAGCATCATCGATCTTCCAGGTGGAACCCAACCAGTTTGGAATGAGGGTCGCACACGCGCGGTCGTTTTCAACGGCGAAATTTATAACTATCGGGAATTGCGCAGTGAGCTTGATCGGCTGGGGCACCGCTTTCAAACGCAATCGGACACTGAGGTCATCGTTCACGCTTATGAAGCCTGGGGACCAAAGTGCGTTGAACACTTACGCGGCATGTTTTCGTTAGCAGTGGCCGAGCTGCTCAACGGCGAAGCGTCTCGCGTGAGCAAAGTCTTTCTGGCCCGTGATCGCATGGGCATTAAGCCGCTTTACTATGCTGTGACGGACGGCGTATTTTTCTTTGCGTCCGAGGTTCGCGCTTTGGGTGCGTCGGGAGCTTTGCAGATCTCGCTCTCAAGCGCTGCGATCTCGAGCTATCTCCTATTTGGGTCGGTTAGCGAGCCGGTCACTTTTCTGGATGGCGTGAGGTCGCTGCCTCCTGGGTCACACGTCACGGTGGAAGTTCAAACTCCGGCGAAAGACGTGCGGCCCACGTGCTATTGGAAACCCACCTCAGGATACTTGGATCAGAAGCGTGCCGGGTCCGGCGACCCTCCAGCAATGCTACGGGCCCTTCTTGAAGAGTCAGTCCGCATTCACATGATCGCGGATGTACCGCTGGGAGTTTTCCTTAGCAGCGGGATAGATTCGACGGCTCTCGCCGCCCTGGCGCGCCTTCAATGCGACGACCTGCGGACATTCACACTGGTTTTCCCGGAGCGCGAATTCAGCGAGGCTGAGCTATCGCGCAAAACCGCCAAGGAATTAGGGACCATTCACGCGGAAGTTGCGTTGAGCGGCGAGGAAATGCTCGCGCGAATGGGCGAGGCGATTGATGGTTTGGACGAACCGAGCGTGGATGGGATCAATACTTACTTTGTCTCCTGGGGCGCGCGGCAAGCAGGGCTAAAGGTCGCCCTTTCAGGGCTGGGGAGTGACGAACTCTTTGGTGGGTACAGCACCTTTCAGTCATCGCAGAAGTTAAGGAACGTCCAAAAATTGGCACAGAACGCGCCACCCTTTTTGCGGCAAGCGGCCACTCCGGCCGTGGAATTCCTGAGCTCTTCGCTGCTGGCACGTGACGCGGCGAGAAAGGCATCAAGCGCGTGGTCCAATCCCGAGTTTTTCGATCACACCTATTTTTACACGCGCACTCTTTTCCCGCCTTCTCAGCTCGAACATCTTGCGGCCGCGGATCTTTTTTCCGAGCCGGTGGAATGGGAAAACTGGATTGACCTGGTTTCTGCGCAGGCTGCGAAATTGGATGCGATGTCACAGATTTCATGGCTCGAGCTGCGCACTTATATGCTTTCGACGCTGCTGCGGGATGCCGACGCGATGAGCATGGCCAGTTCTCTAGAAGTTCGAGTTCCATTCTTGGACCACGTTTTGGTGGAGTTCGTGTTATCCCTACGTGACAGTGACAAGTTCAGGCCAGGGCGACCAAAGGCACTGCTGATCGAAGCGATAAAAGGCATTTTGCCCAGTGAGGTCGTGAATCAACGGAAGAGGACCTTCACCCTGCCGTGGGAAGTATGGCTAAAAGGGGCGCTGCGCGAGCATATCGAAAGCGGGCTTGCGAATTGGTCGCCTCACTTGGAAAGCTATCTGCCTCAGCAAAATGTGGAGCGTGTTTGGCGCGACTTTCTCACGGGCAAGACCGGCTGGGCGAGAGTGTGGAGTTTGTACGTTCTGAACGAATGGGTAACCCGGCACGTTACGAGCATCGTTAACCGGCCGGCGCGCGCCTCGTAGATTCACGGATACAACCGAAACACTCTAGCGATCGAAAATGAAATGATCATTCTTGGTATCAGCGCATATCACGCCAATGCCTCGGCCGCCATTGTGGTGGATGGCCAACTGATCGCTGCGGCCGAAGAAGAGCGTTTTAACCGGGTGAAGTACGCTGCGGGCCTGCCAGTTCGCGCCATTCGCTTTTGCCTGGATCAAGCTGGAGGGACGCTCGATAAGGTCGACTATTTCGCGATTCCGCGCGATCCGTGGGCTCGCCTGGGGACCAAGCTTCGATTCGCCATGCGCATGCCACGCTTCGCACTCGAACGCGCGCGAGTGATGTCGAAATTCGCCGGCGTAAAAGAGGAATTGGCCGCGGAGTTCGAAATGGATCCCGAAGCGATTCATGGGAAGTTCCTCCGTATTGAGCATCACGTGGCTCACTTAGCCAGCGCTTATTTCGTTTCACCCTTCGAAAGGTCGGCGGTTCTCTCAGTGGACGGGCTTGGCGATTTCGCCAGCGCTATGTGGGCGACTGCGGCGGGCTCGACACTGGAGCCGCACGGTGCGACCACATTTCCTCATTCCCTGGGCATGTACTACACCGCTTTGACTCAGTATCTCGGGTTTTGGAAATTCGGCGACGAATACAAAGTGATGGGCCTGGCGGCCTATGGCCAGCCGCAGTTTCTCGATGAATTTCGAAAAATTGTTCATGCCGATTCTGGAATGAAGTTCCGGCTGAACCTCGATTACTTCACACATCAGCGACAAGGTCCGGAAATGACCTGGCGTGACGCGGCCAGCACGCCGGTACTGGGCAGACTTTTCTCCGAAACGCTCGAGAAGAGGCTAGGACCCACTCGTAAAGCTGAAGAGCCGTTGGAGCAACGCCATCGCGATCTCGCTGCGAGCATGCAAGCGCGACTCGAAGAAGTTTTACTCGAGCATGTTGGTGCATTGGCTCAGCGCACGAAGGAAACAAATCTTTGCCTGGCTGGCGGGGTGGCATTCAATTGCGTGGCCAACGGCAAAATACTGGAGCGCACACCTTTCAACAAGATTTATGTTCAACCGGCAGCGGGAGATGCGGGTCTTTCTGTCGGAGCCGCCTTCACAGTGCTTCACAGCGTTCTGGGCAAGCCACGCGGTTTTGTGATGGAACATCCGGGATGGGGTCCAGGATTCACGAATCGCGAGATTGAACAGGCGATGAACGGGTCCGCCAATCTGCGCGGCCTTGAGATTGCGGAATTGCCTGAGGATTCCTTGGTCGAACAAACCGCTCGCGAAATCTCAGCGGGCAAAGTGGTGGGCTGGTTCCAAGGCCGTGCGGAGTGGGGACCGCGGGCGCTTGGCAACCGGAGCATCGTGGCTGATCCTCGACGCGCGGAAATGAAAGACGTGCTGAACCAACGCATTAAGCATCGCGAGATGTTTCGTCCGTTTGCGCCATCGATTCTTGAGGAATCTGTCGCTGAATATTTTGAGCAAACGCACCCTTCGCCATTCATGACCTTTGCTTATGCGGTGAGACCTGAGAAGCGAGCTTCGATTCCGGCGGCGACCCATGCTGACGGAACAGCGCGGCTGCAAACAGTTTCCCAACGAACCAATCCTCTGTATTGGAAGTTGATTCGCGCATTTGGCAACCAGACAGGCGTTCCGGTGGTCGTCAACACCTCGTTCAACGACAACGAGCCCATCGTTTGCAGACCAGAAGAGGCGTTAGATTGTTTTTTGAGGACGCGGATGGATGTGCTAGTGATGGGTAACCGCATCTTACGCAGGAAATCTGAACCTGCAGATAAAAACTGCGCAGCGCCGGTGGTCGATCCCGCCTCCGTTTGAGCGGCCTTCACGTGCACATTTTAATTCTCAACGAGTACTACCCGCCCGATACATCTGCTACTGCTTACATGGCAGAAACGGTCGCAAAAGCGCTGGCCGCGCGTCACAAGGTTACGGTGATTGCCGGAAGGCCCTCCTACGATCCACTCGAAACGTATCCGTATCGACTGCTTCGCAGGGAAATTCGTGACGGGATCAACGTCGAACGCGTAGGGTCGACGGCGTATCCGCGGCACAAGATGCGTCGGCGCGTGGCGAATTATCTGTCCTTTCTTTCGTTGGTCGTACCCCGGGCGGTGATGGTGCGATCCGACGCAATCGTAGCGATGACCGATCCACCGATTATGGGCATTGCAGCGGCGGTTGTTTCCCGGCTGACTGGCAGGCCTTTGATTTACAACATTCGCGATATGTATCCGGATATGGCTGTTGGCGGCGACATCGTGAAAGCCGGAAGATTTATAAATTTCTGGGAGCGCTTGCATCGTTGGGCGCTGCGCCGGGCGAAGCGGGTGATTGTGCTGGGTGATGATATGCGCGATCGCATCGTGGCTAAAGGTGTTTCGGCCGAGCGGGTAGTCGTGATTCGCGATGGAGCACAAATCCCGGATGAACTCGCCGACCAACATGACCCGATCGCACAAGAGATCCGCAGCGGCTTTCCTTTTGTCGCCATTCATGCCGGGAATTTGGGTTTTTATGGTGCATGGGGGACGTTGCTCCAAGCGGCCGCAAAGGTGGCGGTCGATGGAATAGGGCTTGTCTTTGTGGGAGGCGGAGCGAATCGTGACAAGCTGGCCGCTCAAGCGAAAGGCATAGCCAATGTGCATTTCGTTCCTTTCCGACCCAGCCAGCGAAATTCCGTACGTAATGGCTGCGGGGGATGTTCACGTGGTGACAATCAAGCGCGGACTGGAAGGCGTGGTAGTGCCCAGCAAATTTTTTGGTATTTTGGCCGCGGGACGCCCGGTTCTGGTGGTGGCACCAGCTGAGAGTGATGCCGCTCGGATTGTTACCGAAGCAAAATGCGGGATCGCGGTCGATCCCGAAGAACCTGACGCTGTTGCAGGTGCGCTTCGCACGCTCGCCAGCAACCCTGACGAGTTGAGCGCGATGGGAACGCGGGCCCGAAAGGCCGCCGAAAGTTATGCTAGAGTGAATGAATTAAGCCGGTTTGTGCGCACCGTTGAAGAGGTTGTCGCACGATGACATGTCAGATGGAGTTCCGGTAGCCCCGACCCTGGATCCCGTCGCCTTTTAGCCGCAAGTGCAGCGCGATTTTGACTTTCGTAATCCATGTCTATCTCCAGTGATGTGCTCGCCTTTCTGATCGCTTTCATCTCCTCGGCGGGGCTGACTCTGCCAGTTCGCCAACTTGCATTGAGGGTGGGCATGGTTGATAAGCCGGGGCCCCGAAAAGTTCACCTAAAACCAATTCCGCTGTTAGGCGGCCTCGCTATCTACTGCGGGTTCATCCTGTCCGTGCTGGTCACGTTGCACACTCGGACGTCGGGACAAATTGTGAGTGTAATCGCGGGTGCGACCTTGGTGGCTTTCGTTGGATTCATGGATGATCGCCGGCTGCTGCACCACCAAATTAAATTGTTTTTGGGTATGCCCGCAGCAGCGCTTTTGCTACTTAGCACCGGCATTCGCGCGCACCTAATCTCGCGCTACGTTTCGGGTTCGGCTGGCGTAGTCCTCGACTCAGTGCTGACGATTGTGTGGGTGGTTGGAATCACTGCGGCGTTCAGCATCCTCGATCACATGGATGGCTTATGCGCGGGAATTGCGGCGATTGCCGCTTTGTTTTTCACGATCGCCGCGAATCAAAACGGTCAAGTGCTGGTGCGAACGCTTGGAGCGGCCACGCTTGGTGCAGCGCTGGGTTTCCTGGGATGGAATTTCAAGCCGGCGAAGATTTTCATGGGGGATGGCGGCGCGATGCTTTTGGGATTTTTGATGGCCGCGCTCAGTCTGAAGCTGCGTCCGGAAGCTGATAACATCGGCGGTCCCGCAAGCGTACTAATCCCGGTGTTGATCCTGGGAGTTCCTATTTTTGATACCACGTTGGTTTCGATCTCACGTTCAAGGCGCGGACTGATTCCGTTTACCTCTCCAGGGAAAGATCACACTGCGCATCGCTTGTCCAATATTGGTTTAGGGCAACGCGGAGCCGTGCTGGCTCTATATGGTTTGGGTGCGATTTTTGGCCTGCTGGCAATTTTTATTCCGCGAGTATCCGCGGCCCAGGCCTACGGGTTGACTGCAGCCGTTGTGCTGTGCGGGCTGGTGGCGATTTATATATTGGAGAACGTTCCGTACGAACGGCAGGGTAAAATTCCGACCTCTCCAAGCGTGTCCTAAATCCTAAATAATGTTAATTGCCTGCTTTTGCAATTTCGGCTAGTGAGTCTTGCGGTCAAATTCTGCCGTCTTACGAACCGAGGAAGGGTCGCTGGGCGCAGGAATCTAGCTATGTCCAAACCTGCGCCCTCAGCGAACTGGGACTACATTGTCTTCTTTTCTCCTACTTCGCAGGTGTCGGATATCATCTTCATACTGCTTACCTTGACCATCTTCATGTTGTCGGAAGTTTCCATGCTCCCCATGATCTTGACCTTGTGTCCCACGTGAGGCTTCAAATCCTCGGTGGTATCGAGTTCGACGCCATCGGGATGCTTGGCATTTTGGAGCACGTACTTGCCATCCTTCTCAGCGATACAGCCGACCCAGGTCATGCTCTTGCCGGACTTCATTGAATCGGACTGCTTCGTGGTGCTGTCGCTGGCCGACCCATTATCTTGCGGGCGGGCGAACGCCGTAGTACAGCAGGCCAGCGCCAAAGCAGCCAGTAGAGTGATAAATTTCATTTTTCCCTCCTCTTAAATTGAACTTGAGACCTTCATAGTGCGTCAGCTTACATACGCGAACGGCCTTGCTACTGGATTGAACCATGACTTCTGTTATTAAGCTGACGAACCATAAACCCAATCCGCGCAATCCCCGCCGATCAGTGTGCACGGGTGAAACTGCTCAGGGCGGGCCAATTGTTTACAAGACTTCGACGTGGGCATCCATACTGTGCGCCGCGTAGTTCAAGCTGAATTCCCATCTAGTATCAGGTCGAGAGGGGTTTTGGGTAGGGTCGCCACCCAGTCTCCCCCGGGGCATAGTTCGCCGAGGAGCGCGGCACTCCGAAAGTTTCAGAACACCGAATGCCCAAGGATCGATCATCAGTACTGGAACTGGCACAGGAGCTCCGCAGCGCACGGGGCATCAACTTTGCTTGAGCGGCGCGCGGTGCGGTGGCGGACGCTTGGCGGTCGAGTTATGCGAGGAATGGCCGCTGTAAGAGGCACACTATGCAGATGAAACAGCTAGGGTTCGCTCTGTGCTGATCCTAACCGTCCGATGCCATCGTGACCTCGAAGCGGGGTTTACGCAAATCGTCTGTGTGTGATTAGTGCTCGAACTGGTCACAGCCGAGGCTGCTGTGGCCAACCCGCGGGTGGCATCACGGTCGAAAATTCTGTCGCGACGGCGACGCTCAGGGCGCGAGCAATGCAACAAGCCAGAGATCTGTTCAAATTTTTGCATTTTTTTGAAAAATAGGGGGTTGACTGTACGTATTTCAATTTGTCGCAGTGCTATGCTCGCCCCGCTCGAGGGACATTCACACGCTCTCTCACACTGGCAAGCATATGATGCAGTCTTTCCGCGGTCGCGAGTTTCGATCGATTCAGGTCGGAACTGGAGAAATGTGGCGACGGTGGATGGAACGAAGCTCCTTCACTCCTGCCGTCCATCACAGTTTGCGTCTCCGTAAAACCTGGCTGTTTCACCAATGCTTACCTGCCGAATTTCTGAATGAAAGGGGAATAGTTTATGCCAGACACCTCTAGTCGTGGTGGTGTGCCCCATCGCCCTCCTGCAGTTTCGGACGTCCATATCTTATGGATCACGGCTGGATTGGGCTGCGACGGCGATAGCGTATCGGTGACAGCTGCTGAACAACCTAGTCTGGAAGATGTGCTACTCGGCGCAATTCCGGGCTTGCCGAAAGTGCATCTGCACAATCCGGTGCTTGCATACGAGGTCGGCGACGACTTCATGAAGTATTTCTACGAGGCGGAACAGGGCAGGCTCGATCCATTCGTATTGGTGGTCGAGGGCTCAATTCCGAATGAAGAAATCAAAAGCGAGGGATATTGGGCGGCCTTCGGCACCGATCCCAAGACAGGTCAACCCATCACAACGTGCGAGTGGATTGACCGCTTGGCGCCGAAGGCGCTAGCGGTAGTCGCGGCAGGTACTTGTGCAACCTACGGTGGTATTCATGCCATGGCAGGAAATCCGACGGGATGCATGGGTCTTGCCGACTATCTGGGCTGGGGATGGCGATCAAAGGCCGGCCTGCCGATTGTTAATGTCCCAGGTTGCCCAGTGCAGCCGGACAATTTTATGGAGACTGTCCTTTATCTGGTCTATCAGGCCGCGGGTATCGCGCCGATTATTCCGCTCGATGATCAGCTGCGGCCGACTTGGCTTTTTGGCAAGACGGTGCACGAGGGTTGCGACCGCGGTTCGTATTACGAGCAAGCAGACTTCGCTGATGAATACGGTTCCTCAAAGTGCCTGGTCAAAATGGGCTGCTGGGGGCCGGTCGTAAATTGCAATGTCACTAAACGAGGATGGATGCGCGGTATAGGCGGCTGCCCGAATGTGGGGGGCATTTGTATTGGCTGCACCATGCCGGGCTTCCCGGATAAGTTCATGCCGTTCATGGACGAACCGCCCGGCGCGAACCTTTCTGCCGGCATCGTCGGGATGTATGGCATGGCGATTCGTGCACTACGGGCCATCACCAACAACACGGTCAACAAGGAACCGAAATGGCGCCACACCGGTTCAAATCTCACTACCGGCTATAGGCCGCAAACCTACTAGGAGAGGAAAATTCAATGGCCACAACTTTACAGCCCGGAGTGGAGAGCTCGCAAAAGCGCCGGAATCTAGTGGAGATGAATTGGGATCCCATCACCCGGATTGTGGGCAGCCTTGGGATTTTCACTAAAATTGACTTCGAAAATAAGCACGTCGCGGAGTGTTACAGCACTTCCTCGATATTCCGCGGCTACAGCGTGTTCATGAAGGGTAAGGATCCGCGGGATGCGCACTTTATTACCAGCCGAATCTGCGGAATCTGCGGCGACAACCACGCCACCTGCGCGGTGTATGCCCAGAACATGGCCTTTGGGATTAAAACGCCGCCGCTGGGTGAATGGATCATCAACCTAGGCGAAGCGGCTGAGTACATGTTCGACCACAACATTTTTCAGGACAATCTGGTCGGCGTGGACTTCTGCGAGCAAATGGTCAAGGAAACCAATCCCGGCGTTTGGGAAAAGGCACAGAAGGCCAATGCGCCCCACGCAGCGCAGCATGGGTACCGCACCATTGCGGACATCATGAAGGCGCTCAACCCCTTCACGGGCGAGTTCTATCGAGAAACGCTACAGGTCAGCCGTTACACTCGTGAAATGTTCTGTTTGATGGAAGGGCGGCACGTACATCCGTCGACTCTATATCCCGGCGGCGTTGGAACCGTACCAACAATTCAACTCTTCACCGACTATCTGGTTCGCTTGATGAAGTACGTGGAATTCATGAAGAAGGTTGTTCCACTACACGATGACCTGTTTGACTTCTTCTATCAGGCGTTGCCGGGCTACGAGAAGGTCGGCCAGCGACGAATCCTGCTTGGCTGCTGGGGATCGTTTAATGACCCCGATGTGTGCGACTACACCTACGGGAAGATGGGCGATTGGGGTCGCGCGATGTATGTGACCCCGGGCGTAATTGTGGACGGCAAACTGGTCACCAACGACCTGATCGACATTAACCTGGGGATTCGCATCCTGCTGGGCAGTTCGTATTACGTCGATTGGGAGGAAAGTGGCGAGACGTTTGTTCGTACTGACCCCATCGGCAATCCGGTGGACAAGCGACACCCCTGGAATCAAACGACGACACCCAAACCCCAGAAGCGCGAATTTGGAAAGCGATATAGCTGGGTCATGTCGCCGCGCTGGTACGACAAGCGTACTGGCGATTATCTGGCCCTTGACACCGGTGGTGGTGCGATTGCTCGGCTGTGGTCCACGGCGCTTTCTGGCCTGGTCGACATCGGCTACATCAAGGCTACCGGCCACAGCGTGGTCATCAACCTGCCAAAGACTGCGATGATGCCGGAGACCTCCTTCGAATGGAAAATCCCGAAGTGGAGTAATGCAATTGAGCGCGACCGTGCGCGAACGTATTTCCAGGCTTACGCAGCGGCGGCGGCTCTCTATTTTATGGATAGGGCACTGAAGGAGCTCTACGCCGGGAACACCAAGACTTGGACAGAATTCAAGGTCCCAGAGAACGCCATTGGCTGCGGCTTCCACGAAGCGGTGCGTGGAGTGCTTTCGCATCACGTGGTGATCCGCGACGGCAAAATCGCGAACTACCATCCGTATCCGCCCACACCGTGGAACGCGAACCCGCGTGACGTGTATGGAACGCCGGGTCCCTACGAAGATGCGGTGCAGAACACACCGATCTTTGAAGAGAACGGCCCGGAGAAGTTTAAGGGCATCGATATCATGCGCGCGGTGCGCAGCTTTGATCCGTGCCTGCCATGCGGCGTTCACATGTACTTGGGCAAGGGCAAAGTGCTCGAGACAAGGCACTCGCCAATGTTCGGACTGCAACAGCCGTAGCGTCAAACGCATTCAGGTCGACACAATGGGCGGGGGCACGGCTTGGAAAGTGCTGTCCGCCCATATCTCCCTATGCCTAACGATAAAGAGTTAAACCAACTCGGCGCGCGAATTGAAGATTTGGTGAAGCGAGTGGAGAACATCGCCGACCCAGCTGTGCGAGCGAATGTGGTGACTCTGCTGCAGTCGCTTTTAGAGTTGCACGGCCAAGCCTTTGGCCGGGTGCTTGATTTGCTCTCGCAGCAAGGCGAGTCCGGCCGGGTGATCGTCGAGGAGCTTGCTCAGGATGATCTTGTTGCGGGTCTTTTGCTCTTATACGACATTCACCCCGAGGGCTTGCGCAGTAGGGTGCAAAAAGCCGTGAACGAAATGCAGCCGGAGGTTCGGGCCAGTGGCGGGAGTGTAGAGCTGCTCACGGTGGAAGAGGGAGTTGTGCGCGTGCGACTTACCGCGAGCAGCGGTGGATGCGGATCAGGTGCAGTCGAGAAAACGATTCGCGATTTTATTTATGCCGCGGCCCCTGACGTTGGCCACCTTGATATCGAGCGGGTCGAGAAGGCCGACCTGAAAGGTGGGCAGCTCGTACAACTCCAGGTGAATGCCAGCGCGGGGCCTGTGTAGTCCTGCGCACAGCGAATTAAATTTTGGGAGGCGGAAAATGAGCTACAACGACATCAGATCAGACAGGCGGTCTCACAATGGCAGCGCAAGAGGAGCTGGCCAGTCCGGTCCAGGATCTTCTGGACAGAATTCGGGGAATAAGACTCGTACTTCCCGTGATGCCACGACCATCAACCCGGAGAAGAGAGCCCCGATCGATCCGCGCATGCCGGACTTGCCACCCGCCTGAGTGGGATCGATTTCAGTCTTCAATCCCCAGGGCGGTGGGGCGTTAAGAGTTCGTGCAAGAATGAAAACGAATATTGAAAATCAGGACGTTTTCGCCGGTTTGCGGCGATTGATTCGCGAGCGGCCGCGCAGTGAGGAGCATTGTGAATTGTGTAGTGCCGACATCTATAGCCAGCACTCACACTTGCTCGAAATCAAGAGCCACAAAATTATCTGCAGTTGTGAACCATGCGCTATTTTGTTCAGCAATCAAGCTGCAAAAAATTACCACCGAATTCCGCGAGACCCCCGCTTGTTAAGGGCGTTTGAGTTCTCAGATGGCCAGTGGGAGTCACTCGCAATCCCCATCAATATGGCGTTTTTTTGCATTCGAGCTGGGGCGACACAACCGACGGCGTTCTACCCAAGCCCGGCGGGAGCTACGGAGTCGCTGTTGTCGATGGAATCCTGGCAGGAAATTGTGGAGCAAAACCCGTTCTTGAGGACAATGACACCGGAAGTGGAAGCCTTACTGGTAAACCGGGTCACCCAGCCTCACGACTACTACCTTGCGCCAATTGACGAATGCTACCGGCTGGTTGGATTGATTCGGAGCAAATGGCGAGGCTTTTCGGGTGGCACCGAAGTTTGGCAGGCAATTGGGAATTTTTTTATATCTCTAAAGGAGCGGGCCGTTCCTGTGGGACAGGCCTCCCATGCCCCAACTGAACTTTCAAATTGAAGGCGCGGAGCCGGTTCCGTACGCGGCCTTCCCACAAATCCGTCTGAAGCTGCGCGTTCAGTGTAGTGAACCTCAGACCCAAGTGCACAATGTTCTCCTGCAGTGCCAGATCCAGATCGAACCCGCACGTCGCCGTTACCAGCCAGAAGAACAGAACAAGCTGCGCGATTTATTTGGCGCGCCCTCGCGCTGGGGCCAAACGCTGCGGCAAATGTTGTGGACCAATTCGAGCGTAGTGATTCCGTCATTTCAAGATTCGACTGTGGTCGACGTACCTCTTCCCTGCACGTTCGACTTCAACGTAGCCGTTACGAAATATCTGTATGGCTTGCAGGACGGCGAAGTGCCCATTTGTGTTCTTTTCAGCGGGACGATATTTTACGCCCTTGAGAACGGGCAACTGCAGGTGGCAAAAATCTCCTGGGACCGCGAGGCCAATTATCGGCTGCCGATTCGCGTCTGGAAGGAAATGATGGACGCGTACTACCCCAATGCCGCGTGGCTTTGCCTCCCGCGCGATGTTTTCGATCAAATCTATCGTTACAAGGTCGATCGCGGCATTTTGACTTGGGAACAGGTGTTCCAAAACCTGCTGAGCAACGCGGAAGAAAATGATTTGCGAAAGGCAGGCGTATGAGCCGCGGCATGGTCGAACAAATTGCCGACGCCATTTTGTACGAGGGATACATTCTGTACCCCTACCGGCCATCCTCGATCAAGAACCGGCAGCGATGGAACTTCGGTGGCCTTTGCCCACGTTCTTACAGCGACGCACAACAAGGCAACGAGAGATGGCGGTCCCAGACGGAATGCTTGATCGTGGGAAGTCCGGAAACAACCGTCCAAGTGAAGTTGCGCTTCTTGCATCTCGTAAATCGCCAGGTCATGCGGCTCGCCGAACCAGTGATGGCAATCACTCCCTCCGTCGAATCGGGTTTTGTACGTGTTGATTCCCTCTCTATTGGCGAACGATTGTTCCAGAATTGGCAAGAAGCGAACGAACGCGAAATTGAGCTGCCGGAATTTGCCATGGTCGGGGGATCCAGTCCAACCGAACGGTTGCATTTTCATCTTCCATACTCGCGCTCTGTTGAACCGCTCTGTGAGGTGAGTGGCCTCGTCGCTGGCGCGCTAGTCCGCACGCAAAATGCACTGGAAATCGAAGCACAGATCCGTATTGAAGACTTGAGGGACGGGCTCTACAAACTGCGCGTTCAGATATCGAACCTGACGCCATTCGAAGACGCAACAAATGCCAGCCGCGAGCAAGCTATGTTGTTCTCCCTCGCCTCCAGCCATCTAGTTCTGAAGATTCAAAACGGCGCATTTGTCTCTCTGCTGGACCCTCCGTCGGAATATGCTGAAGCGGTGGAGAAGTGCGAAAGCATCGGGACCTATCCGGTCTTGGTTGGGAATGATGGCGATCGAACAGTAATGCTCTCATCTCCGGTGATTCTTTACGACTACCCGAAGGTAGCGCCGGAAAGTGCGGGCGACCTTTTTGACGGAACGGAAATTGACGAAATTCTCACCCTTCGAATTTTGGCACTCACTGATGCAGAGAAATCGGAAATGAGGCAAGGCGACGAGCGCGCCCGCCGGATGTTGGAGCGTATCGAAGCTAATCCTGAGCATCTGGCGAATTTACATGGAGCGATTCGGTCGATCGACAAAATCGAGCCTCGTGATCCGCCCCAATATTCGGGTATCGCTGAACGGGCCCAAATCAGCGAGCGCAACGACTGGGACGCGGCGGTACAGGATTGGAATCCTTTCGAGCAGGAGAGCAAACCGAGACTCGAGAGTGTAAATGTACGGGGCGTGGAGCTTCGCTGTGGTGACCGAGTGCGTTTATGCCCCAACAAAAAGGCAGACATTATCGATATGGCTCTGGCTGGGCAGATAGCGCTGATTGAGTCAATCGAGCAAGATTACGAGCAGCAGGTCCATTTGGCTGTGATTCTTGAGGACGATCCCGGACGTGATTTTGGCGAACTACGTCAGCCAGGCCATCGATTCTTCTTTGCGCCCGATGAAGTCGAGCCAGTCGACTTACCGACAGTTAAATCCGATCAGAAGCGGCGGGCGAAGGAAGCATGAAAGAGCGAATTTTAGTCGCGGGTATCGGCAATATCTTTCTCGGTGACGATGCTTTTGGCGTTGAAGTCGTACGCCGGCTAAATGGTCTGCCAGATTCAGTGCGAGTTGGAGATTTCGGGATCCGCGGCTTCGACTTGGCCTACGCGATCATGGACGGATACGAAACAACGATTCTCGTTGACGCCACGCCGCGCGGTGGAACGCCGGGAACTTTGTACGTGATTGAGCCGGATGCCCATGAACTGCAATCCATCAACGCCGGGCCCGACTCATTCGAGGCACACGGCCTGAATCCCCTGAAAGTTCTGGCGTTGGTGCGCGCCATGGGCGGAGAATTTAACCGGGTTTTGGTCGTGGGGTGCGAGCCGGAATCACTTGGCGACGAAGAAGAGGGTGGCCGGATGGGCCTGAGCGCGGCGGTCGAAGCAGCCATCCCTGAGGTCGTCAAAATGATCGAATCTTTAGTGGCTAAGTTGTTGGCAGAAGAATCTGTAAAGCCCGGAGCCGCCGAGGCAAGCCGGGCGACGGCTGAACCAGACCAGAATTCAGCAGTTCAAAGAACCTGACGAGGAGAAAGAAATGAAGAATCTAGTTAAGGGCGTGGCTTTGGTGCTCACTATCGTGGGGATTATCCGTTTCATGCCGGACCTTGCACGCTACATAAAAATTCGGAACATGTAATTGGTGGTTTCCGAGCTTTGGAGGCGGTGTTGTAAGTCGTGCGCCAATCTTTTGGTTCGCCGGCAGCTAAGAGTGCCGGCACGGGGAATGCGATGAGCAACAATTTTGAGAATGAAGCTCTGCCGGGGGGATGCCATATGTGTTTAGCGATTCCGGGAAAAATTGTGGAGCTCGTTCCGGCGAGTGAGAGTCTCGCCGTGGTGGATGTGGTTGGCGTGAGGCGGCGCGTGGATTTGGGACTTCTTGAAAATGACAAACCCGGCGTTGGCGATTGGGTTTTGATTCATGTCGGTTTTGCGATGAGTAAAATCAGCGAACAGGACGCCATGGATCAAATGAAAACGCTGGCCATGCTGGGCGAAACCGATGCGGCGCTGCAGGAAGTCCGCGGATACGGTCTCGAAGATGAAAAAGAACTCCGAAATGAGGAACAGCGTAAAGCTCGCGCCGCAGGAGCCTGAATTCGCGCTGTAGAGTGTCCGACCGAGGAATAAATGAAATTCGTTGACGAGTTTCGCAACCCGGAATTGATTCGAAAAACAGCCGAGGAGGTGCGCCGCCTTGCCGACCCCAAACGTCATTATCGGCTGATGGAAGTTTGTGGTGGCCACACTCACGCGATTTATCGATTTGGTCTAAAAGATATTCTGCCAAGCAACATTGAACTGATTCATGGTCCGGGTTGTCCGGTTTGCGTGTTGCCAATGGGCCGGATCGATGACGGCCTTTCCATTGCCGCCGGACACGACGTGATGTTCACTGCTTTTGGCGACATGATGCGCGTTCCTGGAACGCATGGAAGTCCGCTGGAGCACAAGGCTCGCGGCATGGATGTGCGGATTGTGTACTCGCCTTCTGATGCCATCAAACTTGCCAAAGCCAATCCCAACAAGCACGTAATGTTCTTCGCGATTGGATTCGAGACCACCGCGCCATCGACGGCCCTGGTTTTGCAGCGAGCACGAAGAGAGGGCCTAAAGAACTTCTCTATTTTCTGCAATCACGTCACGATCATTCCCGCCATTCGCGCCATCCTGGATTCGCCGGATATGCGCATTGATGGATTCATCGGCCCGGGCCATGTTTCTACAGTGATTGGGTGTCGCCCGTACGAATGGATTGCCAAAACTGAGAAGAAGCCGATTGTGGTTTCGGGGTTCGAACCGCTCGACCTGCTGCAATCGATCGTGATGCTGTTGAGACAGCTTGGCGCCGGGGAAGCGAAAGTCGAGAACCAATATAAGCGCGTCGTTCCATGGGAGGGAAATATCGCAGCGTTGCGCGCCATGGCCGAAGTTTTTGAGCTTCGCCCATACTTCGAATGGCGCGGACTCGGGTTTATCTCTCAGTCTGCTCTGCGCCTGCGCGAACAATACGCCGAATGGGACGCCGAGCGGCGCTTCGCGGTTCCGGGTATTCGAGTTACAGATCCAAAGGCCGCACAATGCGGTGAAGTCTTGAAAGGGGTGCTCAAGCCGGCCCAGTGCAAGCTATTTGGAAACGAATGCACTCCCGAACACCCGATTGGGGCCTTGATGGTTTCATCGGAAGGATCATGCGCCGCGTATTACAACTACGAGCACAGGAAAGCAGCGCTAGTGACCAGCCTCGGCGCGACGGCGTGAACGCGAAGGATCTTGCCGCTCGCAACACGCCGAAAATTCGCTTCCGAGAGCCTCAGATTGAGATGGCCCATGGCGCCGGCGGAATTGCCAGCCGTCGCTTGATCGAGGGCCTATTCGTACCTCTTCTTTGTGATGGCCCGCTTCAGCCACTGGGCGATGCAGCTCAGGTCAACCTGAATGGGTCTCCGGTTGCAATAACCACTGACAGCTTCGTAGTGAAGCCGTTGCGATTCCCAGGAGGCTCGATTGGCGAGTTGGCCGTAAATGGAACCGTGAATGACCTTGCGGTTTCAGGGGCGAAGGCTGCGGCTCTCGTCGTGACGTTTGTGCTGGAGGCCGGGCTCTCGACCGAAATTCTCCGAGCCGAAATTGAGGCCATGGCGAGGGCCGCCAGTGAAGCAGGCGTTCGAATAGTCGGGGGAGATACCAAGGTCGTAGAGCATGGCAAGGCCGATTCGATGTACATCTCGACGACGGGAATCGGTTCCCCTATCCCTGGACTCGAAATCAATCCCGCGTCGGTGCGGGTAGGCGACAAAGTCTTAGTCTCAGGTCCAATAGGTGATCACGGCGTGACGATTTTATTAGCGCGAGGCGAGCTCGACATCGAAGCTGAACTCTCTTCCGATACGCGCTCCGTGCTGCCCTTTGTCGAGGCGATCGCTACGGTGGCGGGGCTTTCGATTCGCTGGATGCGAGATCCGACCCGCGGCGGTGTGGCGACGGCATTGAATGAGCTTGCGCGGGACTGCGGTCTCGGCATCGTCCTACGCGAGGACGCAATTCTTGTTCGGGATGGAGTTCGCGGCGCGTGCGAGCTGCTTGGCCTCGACCCGTTGCATATCGCAAATGAAGGTCAGTTTCTAGCAGTAGTCGCTCCTGAAGCCGCTGAGTCGGTTTTGAAAGCTCTGCATGAGATGCACGGCGGTGAAGAAGCCTGCATCATTGGGGAAGTTCAGGAACAGCCCGCTGGCGCGGTGCTGATCACCACGCAGTATGGCGGCACACGCATTATCGACATGCTGGTGGGCGATCCATTGCCCCGCATCTGCTGATTTAAGTCTCCGCTGAATCGGAACTGCTGAAGAACCATGACCCCGGTGGCAACAGTCTCTCAAATCGAACAGCGTCTTCTGGCGCGCAATCATCTTTTTGAATCGTTCTTTGCGCGCGAGGCTCATCGCCTCGCAAACGCTTGCCGGGAGATGTCCGATCGATTTTTGCGTGGCGGCCGCTTGCTTGCTTTCGGACACGGACCTTACGCCACGGACGCCCAGCATGTTTCGGTCGAGTTTGTTCACCCAGTGATTGTCGGTAAACGTGCGCTGCCTGCTCTGGATTTATCGATTCTCTTTCGCTCGTGGCTTGAAACCATCGTGGGCCCAGATGACATGGTGATGGGATTCGGGCCTCCGGAAGGCGATCCCGAAGTGTGGGCGGCCCTGAGCGCAGCAAAAGAACGCAATGCGATGACGTTCGCGCTTCCCGGCCTTGAAGGCTCATATGCGGTCGGTGCCCACACAACCGATCCATTCATGCATCAGGAACTGATCGAAATCCTGTACCACACGCTGTGGGAAACGGTTCACGTTTTCTTTGAGCACCGCGAACTGGGCCATGATGTGGGCGAGGCGGGTTTTCTGTACCCTTTTCTTGGGCAGCAAAAGCAGGAAAGTTCGGGTGCTTTAGAAGAAGTAGCGAATTCGATTCAGCTAAAAGTGGCGGACGATGCGAAGTTGCGCGAACGCGCCGCGCAAGAGCAATCGGAGCCAATCGGTCGCGCATGCAAGGCCATCGCCGAATGTGTTCAACGCCGTGGCAAGCTGATCATTTTCGGAAATGGAGGATCAGCCACTGACGCAAATGATTGGGCGATCGACTGCATCGCTCCGCCCCCAGGACTGAAGCCGATTCCCGCCGTTTCGCTGTCGCTCGAGCCTGCCAATATCAGCGCGATTGCAAATGACGTGGGTACTGACCTGATTTTTCTGCGTCAGTTCATTGCGCAAGCCAGAGCCGAAGACGTAGCCATTGGGATTTCCACGAGTGGCGGTTCGCGAAACATCATCATGGCCCTGGAAGAGGCACGTAAACGCAATATGCCCACAATCGCGCTACTTGGCTATGACGGCGGTGAAATTGTTCGTCGGGGGCTGGCAGATTTCCCCATCGTGGTCCATTGCGACTACATTCCGCGCATTCAGGAAGTCCAGGCTTCGATCTATCACGTGATGCGCGAGGCCGTGGAGACGCTGAATCATGGCTAAACTCGAACTTTTTGGCTCAGCGCAGTGCCCTTACACGCAGGAGATGCGCGAATGGCTGGAATGGCGTGGAGCGGAATTTGTGGAGTATGACGTTGAAGAGGACCAAGCAGCGCGGGAACGCATGCGCGCTGTGGCGGGTGCGCAGAACACTGTTCCAGTCTTGGTCGACGATGGGAAAGTAGTTCAGGTCGGCTGGCAAGGCCGAGGCTGCGCTATTCGTGGCCAGTAAGAATTGTTTACGCGATACGCAATTACAGTGAACTTGCAACTTACAAACTAATGAGCGCTTGCTCGATAACCGTGCGAGGCGTCGTGCAGGGCGTGGGATTCCGTCCTTTTGTGTTCCGCCTTGCCCAGGCAAATACATTGGCCGGTTGGGTTTTGAATGGCGAGCAAGGGCTTGAGATTTTTGTTGAAGGCAACCAGCCAAACCTCGAGGCATTTGTTCAAGAGCTGAGAGCCGCCCCTCCACCGGCCGCACAGATAGCCCAAATTGAAATTCGAACCACTGAGCCTGTTGGATTTCGCGACTTCACGATTCGCGATAGCCGCCGGCAGGCACAGCCAACTACGCGAATCTCCCCAGATTTGCCGGTTTGCGAGCAGTGCCTCGCCGAACTATTCGATCCTACAGACCACAGGTATCACTACCCGTACATTAATTGCACCTATTGCGGTCCGCGTTACAGCGTGACTCAGCGCCTGCCTTACGACCGTCAGAACACGACTATGCATTCGTGGCCGCTGGATGATTTCTGCGGCCAGGAGTATCACGATCCGTCGAACCGCCGCTTTCATGCGCAGCCCGTGGCGTGCGCCTCGTGTGGCCCGGGCTACTACTTACTGGCTGGCAGCAAAGTTACGGGAGGGAGTGAAAACAGTATTCAGAAAGCCGCCGAGCTTTTGCGAGAGGGCAAGATTGTCGCCGTAAAAGGGATTGGCGGGTATCACCTTGCCTGTGACGCGAAAAACACAGCCGCCGTTTCTGCCCTGCGAGAGCGCAAATTCAGGAAGGAAAAGCCATTCGCCCTGATGGTGCGTGGCTTAGCAATCGCGCGTGAGATTGTTGAGTTGACTGGCGAGACTGAGGAGCTGCTGAAGTCAATCGCGCGGCCAATTGTGATCGTGCCGGCAAAGGTGAATTTCCCAGAGGTCGCGCCGGGGATTCATGAGTTAGGCGTGATGCTTCCTTATGCTCCGTTGCATCATTTGCTTTTCGATGCGGGCGCGCCCGAGATCCTGGTAATGACCAGTGCGAACCGATCGAGCGAGCCGATTGCTTACGAGGACATCGATGCTCTCAACCGGCTTTCATCGATCGCCGATGCGTTTCTGATTGGCGAACGGCCGATTGCGCGGCGTCTGGACGATTCGGTCGCGCGGGTGGGAGCTTTTGGACCGGCGATTCTCCGCCGCTCGCGGGGCTACGCTCCGGGTGCAGTGACGAACATCCCAACGTCGCGACCTATCCTTGCATTCGGCGCAGACTTGAAGAACACCGTTACATTGGTGGTCGACGGACAGGCTTTTGTTTCTCAGCACATCGGCGACCTGAGCGACTACCAGTCATTCAGGGCGTTTCAACAAACTATCGATGATCTTTTGCTGATGTATGAGGTAAATCGAGAAGATGTGTTGGTCGTTCATGATGCGCATCCACAATATTTTTCAACTTTGCATGCTGAGACATTTCAGAGTTCAGAGTCTGTAGGCATCCAACATCATCGTGCACACATCGCCTCGGTCCTCGCGGAGCAGCAGGCGTGGACTAAACGGGTGGTCGGAGTGAGCTTCGACGGCACCGGTTATGGCGATGACGGCACGATCTGGGGTGGGGAGATTTTTGTCGGAAGCATTAAAGACGGCTTCGATCGCGTCGCTCACCTGCGTCCGGCCCTTTTGGCTGGCGGCGACGCCGCGTCGCAATATCCGGTTCAAGCGGCCGCTGGATTCTTGAATCAGTTGGATAACCTGCCGGACCTAATCGCACCGCCATTTTCATTTCCGGCACGCTACGCCGACGCGCAGGAAATTATACGCAAGGGTGTCCGGACTTTCCCGACGACCTCCATGGGTAGACTCTTTGACGCTGCCGCCGCGCTGCTCGGCTTCACTCGAGAAGTTAGTTTTGAGGGCCAGGCCGCCATGTGGCTCGAACAGCTTGCGCGCGGGGCAAAACTGACGGGTGGCGTCCCTGCCGCTTGTGAGTTCCCATTTGAGTCAGGCGAACTGGATTTTCGTCCCCTGCTGAACGGCGTCGTGTCCGCGCGGCTGAAACGCGTTGCGCCACGGAAATCGCACGATCGTTTCAGCGCGGCATCGCCGTTGGCTTGTCCGATGCAGTCCGGCAAATCTGCAAGTCACACGAACTCGATACCGTCGTTCTTTCAGGTGGCGTTTTCCAGAATGAATTGCTGCTCGAGGATCTGCACGAGCTGCTTGACGGTTCTTCGCTGACGATTTGGACCAACCACGCAGTTCCTCCCAACGATGGGGGAATAAGTTTGGGCCAAGCGGCAATAGCGGCTTTTCGCAGCGTTAACGCCCCGAGTGCGAGTGTGCCGCATGCATGAGCTTTCTATTGCGATGAGTATCGTAGAAATGGTCGAGGAGGAGATGGAGCGTCGTGGCGGACTGCAAATCGCAGCCGTCCACCTCCGAATCGGAAAACTCGCAGGAGTGGTGAAAGAAGCACTGCTCTCTTCTTACGAGATGGCTTGCGAAAACACGCCTCTGGCTGGCTCGCAGCTAGTGGTGGAAGAAGTGCCGGTGATCATGTATTGCCCGACTTGCGACGCACGACGTCCAGTGCTGGTCTCTGAATGGTTCAATTGCCCGCAATGCGGCGCGCCCGTGACACAAATTGTGCAGGGCAAGGAACTGGAGTTGGTGTCGCTGGAGATCGACGAATGAGCCCCGGCACGCGGATCATTGAAGTTCGCCAGAATCTGCTCAAAAAGAACGATCTTTTGGCGCGCGAGCTTCGCCAGCGATTTCACGATGCCGGCGTTTACGTCATCAGCATGGTATCCAGCCCAGGCGCCGGAAAAACCGAACTGTTACAGCAAACACTGACTAAACTCCGCCCGGATCACCGGGTTGCAGCCCTGGTCGGAGATTTGGCCACGGAAAATGACGCTGCGCGCTTAGCCCGAAGTCAGGCGCCAGTGAAACAGATCACCACCGGCACTCTCTGCCATTTGGAAGCCGCTATGGTTGAGTCAGCCTTACAGGAATGGAATTTGCGCGAACTCGATTTTCTGTTTATCGAGAACGTCGGAAACTTGGTTTGCCCTTCGTCCTATGACCTCGGTGAGGATCTGCGACTCGTCCTTCTTTCTGTGACCGAAGGTGAAGATAAGCCTCTGAAGTATCCCACCATATTTAATAGTGCTGATGTTGCAGTGCTCACCAAAATGGACATTGCCGCAGCGGTGGAATTCGATGAAGCTGCGGCGCGGCGAAACATTCAGTCTGTGCGGCCCGGCATGAAAATCGTTACAGTCTCCGCGAAATCTGGCGCAGGCATGGATTCCTATTTAGATTTTCTGCGGTCGTACAAGACACGTTCTCCCGCCAGCCCGATTCCTCGCTAACCCCACATAAATTCAGACTTCTCATTTGAAGCCAAGGCGGCTTCACGGCGAGCCGCAAATCTTCTCTCCGGACATTCAAGCCGTATTCATCGGATGTTTACATCGAGGAGTCAATCTCAACCCGTATTGCCCCGCTCGTAATCGATTGAGGCCCGAACTGCCAATAAGGACGGAATCCCTGAGGAAGCTCGCCCTACTTGCCTTTGCTTTGATTTGCTTCGCTCTATTCAATAAGCCTGCCAGCGCGCAACGAGGCCCAAGCGAACCCTGCCCGCGACCCGGGGTTTCAAGTGTGGTGGCTGAGCCTGCGGATCTGCACAGCCAGGATGGCGTGCTTCGAGTGGATTTGACCGTCCACAACTCAAAACAAGCCGATGGATCCATTCGTTACTGCTATATCGACGCGGCAGGAAATGAATCGCCCAATTTGCGCGTCAAGCCCGGCGATTTAGTGATTCTCCACCTGAAAAATGACCTGACTGTAATGCCGCCGCCAAATCTAATAGCGACAAACCCAGTCGGCGCAGTGTCGAACCACGCCGCAATGCACATGACCGTTGAAGCGGAACGTCAATGCACAAGTGGGATGATGACGGCTCTTTCGACAAATCTACATTTCCACGGGCTAACCATTCCGCCGGTGTGCCACCAAGATGATGTATTGAACACCTCAATCCAGCCGGGCGATTCGCCCTTCGAATATCGCTTCCGCATTCCAGCCGACGAGCCACCCGGGCTGTATTGGTATCACCCGCACATTCACGGATTCGCGAAAGCTCCCGTTCTTGGAGGTGCATCCGGAGCGATCATCGTCGAAGGAATCGAGCGAGCTAACAAGGCGGTGGCCGGGTTACCTGAGAGAGTCCTGATCGTTCGCGACCAGGATTTGCTGAATCCAAACGCACCTCCATCCAAATCCGAACCTGTCGTCCCAAAGATGCTTATCGATCGTGACGGCGATGCAGCGAATAACGGCACCGGCTTCGGCAAGCCGGCGAAAGACCTTTCGATCAATTTCGTCCCAGTTCCCTACCCCGACTACCCGCCTGCTAAAATTCAAATGAAGCCACAGGAACGACAGCTTTGGCGAGTGCTGAACGCCTCAGCGATTACCTACCTTAATTTAGAAGTGCTGCTTGATCGCAAGCCACAGCCGCTGGGCCTGGTGGCACTTGATGGCGTGCCGTTGAATGAAAAGTTGAACGAGGGCGAATCAGTGGACTGGCAAACCCACCTAGGCGTTCCGCCTGGTGCCCGTGTCGAATTTATCGTTCAGGGCCCTCCGGAAGGTACAACGGGTTTGCTGGTGACGCGAACGGTTGATACCGGCCCCGCCGGCGAGAATGATACCAACCGGGCGCTGGCCACGATCATGTCGTCAAATCAAACCCGGGAGCCTCGTTCAATCCTGGCAACTTCTCCTGAGCCGCTCCCGTCCGCGAAGACTCCTTGGCTGGGGGATGTAACTCCGGTCCGAACGCGTCGCTTGTACTTCTCCGAAAAGCAACTAGACCCGAATGACCCAACGAGCGCGGTTGAGTTCTACCTTACCGTCGACGGGCAGGCGCCCGCGCCGTTTGATCCCAGCTCGGGCGTTCCAAACATCATCGCCAAACAAGGCACGGTGGAAGATTGGATCATCGAAAATCGATCTAGCGAGTTGCACGCTTTTCACATACATCAACTGCATTTTCTACTGCTCGACTACATGGGCGTACCGATGAAAGAGCCGTTTTTGCGCGATGTCGTCAACGTGCCGTATTTCAACGGCCGCCAACTTGTTTATCCCAGCGTACGCTTGCGCATGGATTTTCGTGATCCCAATGCGGTCGGCACCTTCTTGTTTCACTGCCATCTGCTGGAGCACGAAGATGGCGGCATGATGGGATTGATCCGAGTTGAATCGGCGGATCAGGCGACCGCTGGCGAAAAAGCGTCTAGCGGTAAATAGAGACCCAGGATCGAATCTGGGTAAGGCTTCAGCGCCGAAGCTAGCGCCGTTGTGTTTCTTCGCCCATTGCTTCCTCTGCATCGTCGTGTGACTCTCGCCACACTTAACTTTACTGCGCGTTCATCAAGCCAACATCCCGTTGTAACGCCATGCCGCTATTCAGTGATGTGCGGCGTCCCGCCACGGCTTACAAATCTCGAGGAGGGGGAATGAACTTAAAGAGAATCGCAGCAGGTGCAGTGCATGGACTGCGCATGGGAATCGTATCCATCGCTCTCATGCAATTTACAGTGGGGGCCTCGCTCATCAGCGCGTCCCCGGTGCCTAACAATGAATCCGGAAGGCGTGACGGTGAAACTCGCTCGCCAATCAAGCACGTAATCGTAATCATCGGCGAGAATCGAAGCTTCGATCACGTCTTCGCTACCTACGTGCCTAAGCATCATCAATTGGTGTGGAACTTGCTTTCTGAGGGAATCATCAAAGCAGATGGCACTCCGGGTCCTAATTTCCGTTTTGTTGAGCAGCGCGCGGCAGTCGATCAGGTTCCTGATGCGTTCGAGCTGAATCCGCCTAAAGTCTCATTCGACAGCAACGTTCTGCCCGCACCACTGGTGGGTGGCCCAAAAGATTCCTACGTTCCAAACGACAGCCTGACCTTGGCGGAGCAGTCCGAAAATGGCCTGCCACAGTCGTATTACCCAGCTCTAGTCTCTGGCGGTACTGGCCTCGACAGCAAGACACCGGACACTCGAATCAGCAACGCGACTGCGCTGCCGCCTGGGCCGTTTCAGCTGACTAACGGCAACAGCTTTACGTATAACGATTACGCCGCCAGCCCAGTGCATCGCTTCTACCAGATGTGGCAACAGCTAGATTGCAGCGTCGAGCACATCAACTTCATCAACGGCTCCGGCTGCGATGCTCGTTTGTTTCCATGGGTTGAAGTAACAGTCGGTGCCGGAACGAATGGCGAGCCGCAACCCGCCGACTTCAGCACCGAATACTCCTCGAGCGCAAAGACTACAGGTGAAGGCTCGACCGCCATGGGCTTCTACAACGTCCAGCAAGGCGACGCGCCCTACTTTAAGGAACTGGCTGACAACTTCGCAATGAGCGACAACTTCCATCAGTCGGTTCAGGGCGGGACCGGCGCGAATCACATCATGTTCGGCCACGGCGATGCCATTTGGTTCAGTGATGGTAACGGGCA
The DNA here is from genome assembly GCA_963757885.1 of uncultured Acidobacteriota bacterium. Taxonomy (GTDB): domain Bacteria; phylum Acidobacteriota; class Terriglobia; order Acidiferrales; family UBA7541; genus Palsa-147. Next base: position 722,030 of record CAVWSS010000006.1, read on the forward strand.
CGCAGCGGTACCGCCGCATAACGTCGAGGTGGCTTCAGGCACAGCTAATGCGGGTGTGGTAGATGAAGTTGAGAATCCGAATCCAGCGGCCGGGACGAACAATTGGTACGCAGAAGACGGATACGGCGCTGGATCGTTTGGCTCACCTTCTTCCGGTGGCGGCTCGTACACGGATTGCTCGGACCTTTCCCAGCCTGGTGTTGCTCCAGTTGTTCGTTATCTCCACTCCCTCCCTCGGTCGGTCAAGCCGAATTGCGAACCAGGTCACTACTATCTGTTGAACAACTACAATCCGGGCTACTTCGGCAATGGAGCCAACGCCTTTACCGACACCAATGCTAATAACACTGTATTCACGATTCCGCCTTCTTCAGTTCGCAGCATCGGCGATGAACTGCTGGAAGCGAACATTTCGTGGAAATACTACGGCGATCAGTGGAACAACTATGTTCCCGATCCTTACCAGCTCAATTACGGAGCCGTTGGTGCCAACACCGACGAATACTGCAACATCTGCAACCCGTTTCAGTACGACACTTCGATCATGGCCAACGAAGCGATTCGCACCGCGCACATCCAGGACACCGCGAATCTTTACGAGGACATAAAGAACGGCACGTTGCCCGCCGTTTCCGTCGTGAAGCCTAGCGGCTTGGTTGATGGCCACCCGGCATCTTCGAAACTGAATCTGTTCGAGGGATTCACGAAGAAGATCGTCGATGCGGTTAAGGCCAATCCGTCCCTTTGGAGGGACACTGCAATCTTCATCACCTTCGACGAAGGCGGCGGTTACTATGATTCCGGATATGTGCAGCCACTCGATTTCTTCGGTGACGGTACCCGCATCCCGTTGATCGTGGTTTCCCCCTACGCCACCGGTGGACACATCTCCCACGATTATTCGGATCACGTGTCGATTCTGAAGTTCATCGAGCGGAATTGGAGGTTGGGGCCGGTTACGAATCGCAGTCGCGACAACTTCCCCAACCCCAGGACGGAGTTTTTTAACCCCTACGTACCGATCAACAGCCCGGCTATCAGCGACCTTTTCGATCTCTTCGACTTCGGTCGTGACGGTGGCCGGTTTTAGGCATCACAAGAAGTGGAATGTGACAAAAGGGCCCCGATTTTTCGGGGCCCTTTTCGTTTTCGATTGTCGAATGGCTGGACAAGTGTTGCTAGGCGAATCTACGAGCGGCTGTCCGCTCGCGACAGGTTCAATCCCGAAAGCGAACAACCGAGCGCCTTAGGCCGACCAGCGTCTTCAGTTAAACCCCGCCGTTTCAATCTCCTAGAACTCCCCACAAGTGGCATTGCGACTGCCCGGCACTATAGCGTGACGCGATATATTATTCCGTCGGCCGATATAGTCCGCGTTCGAATCGCCACGTCGGCTACTCAGAGGATCCTTGTCTAATCCAAAGAAACACATCGCTGCTGAGCACTTGCCGCTGACGCCTTCGCTATTTCACGTCTTGCTTGCCCTCGCCGACGGCGAAAAACATGGCTACGCGATTTTGAAAGAGGTAGCGCAGCGCACCAACGGAAAGGTGAAGCTAAGCGCCGGAACACTTTACGGAATTATCAAACGGCTGGATGAATCGGGAATGATCTCGGAAATCGCTGATCGGCCCGAAGTTGGGCTCGATGACGAGCGACGGCGCTACTACAAGCTAACCGAGCTGGGGCGTCAGGTCGCCATGGCTGAAGCAGCGCGGCTCGAAGAAATGGTGGAAATGGCTCGCGCTAAGCGATTGGTGCGCAAGCCACGTCTCGCTTAGGAGAATGCAAGATGCCCAAAGAAAAACGCTCAAATTCTGATCGTCTCTTCCGGCTAGCGATGAAAACCCTGCCGTCCGACTTTCGCGGCGATTACGGCAACGAGATGCAACGTGTCTTCACCGAGCAACGGCGCGAAGCCACTGAGAAGCACGGGTTCGCCGGACTGATGGGCGTGTGGTGGGAGACTCTGACCGGACTACTGAAGATTGGCCCCCGTGAACATTGGGAAATCCTGAAGCAGGATTGCGCATATGCCGGGCGCATGATGCGCAAGAATCTGGGATTTACCCTCCTGGCAGTTCTAACCCTTGGCTTGGGCATCGGAGCCAATACTGCAATTTTCAGCGTCGTGAACGCAGTGCTTCTGAAGCCGCTTCCCTACCCAAAGGGCAATCAACTCGTCGTAGTCCGCCAGTCGGCAACCGGCCAAGGCGTGGACGACATTTCATTTTCTGTGAAAGAAGTGAACGACTATAGGCATCAGAACCAGACGCTCTCGGGCCTCGAGGAATATCACACCATGACCTTCACGTTGCTTGGGCGTGAAGAGCCGCTTCGGGTGCAAACGGGTGTGGTGTCGGCCGGGTTTTTCGATCTATTTGGTGTGAAGCCTATCCTCGGCCGTTCGTTTCGAGCTGAAGACGATCAAGTCGGGGCGCCCGCGGTTTTGTTGGTGAGCTACGAGTTTTGGAAAAACAGTTTAGGTGGCGATCCTCAGATCGTCGGCAAGACTTTTCGAATGAATGACCGGGTGCACACCGTGATCGGCGTATTGCCCCCAGTCCCGCAATACCCGAACGAAAACGATGTCTACATGCCGACTTCGGCTTGCCCGTTTCGCAGTTCTGAGCAAATGCGCGACAACAGGGACAGCCGCATGATGAGCGTCTTCGGACGAGAGCGTGACGGGGTAACGCCGCGGCAGGTTAACGCGGACCTGTCCACTACCGCCGGACGCTTAAAACAGGATTATCCAAAATCTTATCCGGCCGGTGACGGATACTCCGCTACGGCGCTTTCTCTTCAGAGCGAGCTAACCAAGCAAGCGCGCCCCACATTACTTGTGTTGCTAGCGGCCACGGGATTCGTACTGTTGATTGCTTGCGCCAACGTGGCCAATTTGATGCTGGCGCGAATGGCGCAGCGCGAACGTGAGTTGGCAGTGCGGTCCGCCCTCGGTGCAGGTCAGAGCCGTCTTTTACGCCAACTGTTAACAGAAAGCGTGATCATTGCGCTCCTCGGGGCGGCGGTTGGTCTTCTCTGTGCGTTGGGAAGCCTTGAGCTTCTCACCGGCTTCGCGTCGCGCTTTACTCCGAGGGCCCGTGAAATTCGCATCGACTACGTTGTACTGTTCTTCGCTCTGATCGCCGCCGTCGCTACTAGCGTTGTATTCGGGTCACTCTCGGCATTTTTCTCCCGCGAAACGGTGGCTTCGGGCTTGAAGGAAGGAAGCGGCGGCGCGTCATCGTCGCGCAGCCGCCATCGGATTCGCAGCCTGCTGATCGTTTCACAAGTCGCCTTTTCGTTCTTATTGCTTGCCGGCGCGGGGCTGATTCTACGCAGCTTCATCAAATTAACCAAGGTCAACCCTGGGTTTGTGTCTCAAAACGTGTTGGCGATGGACATTAACGCCAACTTTTCCAAATACACCAAGCCCGAGCAGTATGACGCACTGGCCCAACGGCTCTTGGATAGTGTCAAGACAGAACCTAGAGTGCTGGCGGCAGCGATTTCTTCGAGCTTCCCTTTTGATCCAGACAGCCTAATGTTTGGCCCGCAGTTTGGAACGTTCGATATCGAGAATCGCCCTCCTAAGGATGGGGAGGTCCAGCCTGTCACAACGTTTCGAGCGACTAGCCCCGATTATTTCCGCACACTTGGAATTCCACTGATTAGTGGTCGAGCCTTTGCCGATCAAGATAGCCGAGAGGCACCCAAGGTCGCGATTATCAATCAAACTTTGGCCCATCATCGCTGGTCCACTGAGGATCCCATCGGGCATAGAGTCTCGGTTGATAACGGTAAGACTTGGATGACCATTGTTGGTGTCGTCGGCGACACCAAAGAGTTCGGCCTGGGCCGCCCTGCCGACGACGAGCTCTACATAGCTTTAGATCAATTCCCCAATGTGGGCAGTCTGATCGTGCGCACGATGGGTGACCCGATAGCGCTTGGCCGTGACCTTCGTCACAGAATCTATGAAGTAGACTCGGATACGGCAATTACGAACATGGAGACGCTCGAACATGCGCGGGGTGCGACGCTCACTTCGCCGCGATTGACAGCGAATCTCATGGGAGTTTTTGCCGGCCTGGCACTGGTAATGGCTGCAACAGGCATCGGCGGGATTATGGCGCTGACGGTCACCCAGCGAATTCACGAAATCGGCATTCGCATGGCGCTTGGTGCACGTCCCTCTTCTGTTTTGACGATGGTACTTCGGCAAGGACTAGTCCTGGGCATCGCTGGAATTGTCATCGGAGTGCTGGCCACCGTGGGTTTCACGCAAATGCTGCGGACATTGCTTTTTGAAATTTCACCTACGGATCCCACCACGCTGCTGTCGGTGACCTTGGTTCTGATCGGTGCGGCCGTAGCTTCATGTGCGGTCCCGGCGTGGCGAGCTGCAAATATCGATCCTCTAGTCGCACTTCGTTTTGAGTAGATTCCAGGAGGAAGCAATGATTCGAGAAATCGCACTGAAATTTGTTGCGCCAATTGCCACGGCTCTGTTCCTATTGGCCTTCACCGCACAAGCTCAAATCAAGTCCGCGCCACAGCGAATCGTTGTAACTCCGGATTGGCTCGCTGCCCGACTCCATGACCCTACGCTGGTTCTTCTCGAGATCGGCGAAAAGAGCGACTACGATCGCGGGCACATTCCTGGCGCTCGATTTCTCGAGTTCGAGAAGGTCTCAACACCGGAAGGCTCAGGCCTTGATTTGGAGCTACCGCCGGTTAGTGAGTTGGCTCGGGTATTCGAGGATCTCGGCGTAACTGATCAATCGAAAGTCGTCGTGTACTTCGGTAAAGAGTGGGTGACGGCAGCGGCGCGAGTTTATCTAACACTGGACTACTTGGGCTTGCGCGGTCGTGTTTATTATCTGGATGGGGGGCTACCGGGGTGGCGCCGCACGGGGCACGAGCTATCGACGGAGACTTCGCACTTCACTAAGGGAAAGCTAACTCCGAATCCCCGAAGCGACGTGGTGACCACCGTAAACTACGTCAGCAAGGAGCTGCATCAGCCCCGCGTGGCACTCGTCGACGTACGTGAGCCTGATTGCTATTCCGGCGAACATAATTGCCATTTCCGCCGACCAGGACATATTCCCGGCGCCGTGAATATTCCGGTCGAGGCGGTAATCAACAGCGATGGCGAACTGAAGAACACTGAGCAGCTTCGCCAAATTTTCGTCGATGCTGGCGTTCACCGTGGCGATCAGGTCATAACTTACTGCCACATCGGGCAGAGAGCGAGCCTGCTTTATATCGTGGCGCGCGAACTAGGCTACGACGCACGCATGTATGACGGTTCCTATGAAGAGTGGAGTTCGCGCGAAGATTTGCCCGTGGAACACTCCGCCGCGCAAACCAAGAACTAACGGGCGGCTAAACGTTGGACGCATTATCGAGCTTTACGCGAAGTGCCGGAAAAGCCAGAACAGAGCTTCCAGCCAGAAGGGCCGCAGCCGGCAAAGTGAGTACCCAAGCCAACGCGATATTGCGAACCGTCGACCATTGCAGGCCGCTGTGATTCGCCGCCATAGCGCCGCCCACGCCTGATGAGAGTACGTGCGTAGTACTCACAGGTAAACCATACCGATCCGCGGCAAGAATCGTAGCGGCCGTAACCAGCTCTGCAGCTGCGCCCTGCCCGTAGGTCAGATGAGCCTTTCCGATTTTCTCTCCCACGGTAACGACAATGCGCTTCCACCCCACCATGGTTCCCAAGCCCAACGCCAGCGCGACTGCGACCTTTACCCACGAGGGAATGAACTTCGTAGCCTGATCGAGGTGGGCCTTGTAATTCTTCAGGACGACTGCATCGGCGCTGGAAAATTCTGGCTTCCCTGACTTCTGCATCAGCCGCAATGCTTCGCTAATTATGTACATGTCATTGCGCACGTTCGCTTGCTGATCCGGAGGCACCTGCGACAGGGCTTTGTAAAGAGTGGTTTCGTGTTCGATGTCACCAGTCAATTGCTGGATCGCCAGCATGGTGGCTGGCTTGAAGTTTCGAGTGCGAATGTAATCCGTCACTTCATCGCGGGTGTCGCCGACAATCGCCTGCGGGTCGACATAGTGATTGAGAACTGAGATGGTTTGTTCAGATACAGCGGCGAAGTCCTGTACCTGATTGACTCCCACTGCATGGTTCAGTGCGTAGGCCGTGGGAACAGTGCCGATGAGGATGAGCATGATCAGGCCCATGCCCTTCTGGCCATCATTCGAGCCATGTCCAAAGCTCACACCCGTGCAAGTTAGAATCAGCAGGCAGCGAATCCAAAACGGTGGCGGATCAGCGCCTTCAGGGGCGCGATAAAGCCTCGGTTCACGAATCAGCACTTTGGCAAGCATCAGCAGAAGTGCCGCGCCGGCAAAACCCACCAGCGGCGAGACAAGTAACGAGCGAAAAACGTTCGTTGCCTGCCCCCAATCAACTCCGCTCGTGCCAGTCTTCACGGCCATCAATTGATTAGCGAGACCTACTCCGATAATCGAACCGATCAGTGTGTGCGAGCTTGAGGCTGGCAATCCCATCGACCAAGTGCCGAGATTCCAAAGGATTGCGGACACAAGGAGAGCAAACACCATCGAGAATCCGGCGCCTTTGCCCACTTGCAAAATCAGCTCGACGGGGAGAAGGGACACGATTGTGAAAGCCACTGCGCCCGACGAAAGCAACACACCAATCAGGTTCCACAGACCGGACCAAACCACGGCCACATGGGGCTCAAGAGAATGGGTGTAAATTACAGTCGCTACGGCATTTGCAGTGTCGTGAAAGCCATTCACAAATTCGAACCCAAGTGCAGTTAGCAGAGCAAGGACCAGAAGCACATAGGGCCAGGCCGACGTGGTGTGCACACCAGAAATGTCGGATAGCAGCCTTACCGTGATGAAAACCAACCCGCCAACCAACACGGCTGCAAAGCCAAACTTGCCCAGTTTTCCAGGGCCCTTCTTCAGCTTTTCCTGAATTAGTGTCGGTGGCGGCACAAGTGTCCCGACCGAATTGGCAGTTGTATCGGACATGAAATCTCCCTTGGATTGAGCAGGCGGTGGGCAAGTTATCGGTGAAATGTGAATAGACGATGAACGAAGGATGAATACTGGTTACCTAGGTGGGACAACAACTACGCACGGAGTGGTCACACATACATGCTTTGACGAACATCGAACTGTGACGACTCATACGGCGGTAGATTTGAAGACAGGCCAGGCGTTGTCACACGAAAAGAGGTGAATTGTGCGAGGAATCTGGATGGTCGTCGCGGTCTTAGCCGGCGTCGGAACGCTATCTATAGGATTCTGGATACCCCGGAGATCGGGTGCACAAGAAGCACAGCCCACGTCGACAAAGTGGAAGACCGCATGGACGTACGAAGGACCAAGGGGTGCGGGGCACTGGGGCGACCTGGATCCAGATTATGCCCTGTGCAAAAACGGTCGCGAGCAATCGCCTATCGACATCCAAGGGACCCAGAAGGCCGACCTTCCCCCGCTGCGGTTCGAATACAAAAATGGCCCGTTGAACATCATCAACAATGGCTACACGGCCGTGCGTGTCGATTACGCGCACTCGGGAGATTTTTTAATGTTTGGCGACCAGCGCTACGAATTGAAGCAATTCCACTTTCACCGCCCCAGCGAAGAATACGTACACGGCAAGCAGTACGACATGGTCCTGCATTTAATGCATGCTTCCAGCGACGGCCATGTCGCTGGAGTCGCGGTTCTGCTAAAGGGGGGACGCGCCAATCCAACTGTGGAACAACTTTGGAAGTACATGCCCCAGACGGCGGGCGACACTCACTTGATTCCCGGCGTCGAGGTCGACCCTGCCATATTGTTGCCACGCCACCTTGAGTACTACACATATATGGGGTCGCAAACGGCGCCGCCTTGCACGGAAGGCGTCACATGGTTTGTGCTGAAGGAGCCTGTCGAAGTTTCAGCTCAGCAGATCGATACCTTCGCAAAGCTTTATCCGCATGATGTGCGGCCCGTTCAACCCTTAAATGGCCGCCTGGTTAAGGAAAGCAAGTAAGGGTGACTGAGAATCAGGCGGACGCTTTGTAATCAGTCCACGTACGAATGCGACGCTACTGGATATTACGCTGCACCGCCACCTTGCAGTATAGTCGCGGGCACCGATAGGCCGTTTGGCCGGGCCTATCGAAAACCCAAGGAGGAAATCCGCTGTGGGTGGCCTAATTCCACTTACCGATGCGTCCCGACGTCCAACTCACTTCCCTATCGTCACAGTCGCGATCATTGCCACGAACTTTATCGTCTTCTTCATGGAACTCAGCGGCGGTCAGGCCTTCGTGATGCAATGGTCCGCGGTTCCCGAGAACATCACGGTTGGCCATCACTTCATCACCCTTTTGACCGCCATGTTCATGCATGGTGGTTGGTTACACATCATTGGGAACATGATTTTCCTGTGGGCCTTTGGACCGGAAATCGAAGACTCGATGAACCCGGCAAGGTACATCGTGTTCTACCTAGCTGGCGGGATCGTCTCGATGCTCGCGCAGATCGTGTTCAATCCGCACTCCACGCTGCCCACGCTCGGCGCCAGCGGCGCAATTGCAGCAGTAATGGGCGCCTTCATCGTCACTTACCCAAGGGACGAAATTAAATCGCTTCTGTTCATCTTCTTTTTCGTCCGCGTGACAATGATTCCGGCCGCACTTTTGATTGGCTTCTGGTTTCTGATTCAGCTATTTCACGCTGGCTCGGTGGCCTCAGTGCAATCCGGAGGGGTGGCTTACATGGCGCACGTTGGCGGAGCGATTTTTGGAGCCGTCACCTGCAAGCTTTTTGAAGACCCACGCCGACTCGCCGTCAAAACGTAGCTTCTTAAGTCTAATTACGGCCGACAAGCACGCGGATGTCCCCGTCAATTAGTGGGGATCCTTTCGCGAGGTCGGGCTGCCCGACCCGCTGATGAAGTGTGGAGAGGGCCTTGTGCCACGCCGCAGTATTCCAAATTGATGGGGAGGGTTGGTCGGGGCGTGGAGATTTGAACTCCAGACCTCCTGCGCCCAAGGCAGTTGGAATACCTCTCGTAACTCGTCTGATTTCAACCACCCAATAGAATCCTCGAAACTTACGTGTGCGAAAGTCATGTGTCGGGATGTGGCGGAATGTAGCCGTCTGATCGTAGGGTCTCTACAAAAGTCACTACATTTTGCCGGAATCCAAGCGGAGGACAGGCCGTGAAGGGAAAAATCCGACTTGAGGCGATCACGCGCCTGGTTCTGGATGATAAGAACGCGAACAAAGGAACCAAGCGTGGACGGGAGCTTCTCGAAAAATCACTGCGCAATTACGGCGCTGGTCGCGCCGTCCTGGTGGACCGAAATAATCGTGTGATCGCGGGTAACAAAACCGTCGAGGCGGCGCGCGCAATGGGCATCAAGAACATTGCCGTAATCGAATCCGAGGGCGATGTGCTGGTGGCTGTTCAGCGCGCCGACCTTGACCTCACGAAAGACGCCAAGGCCAAGGAGCTGGCCATTGCCGACAATCGGGTCAGTGAGATTGACCTTGAGTGGAATCCTGAAGCCTTGGCATCCCTCGATGTAGACCTAAGTCAGTTCTGGAATGAAAACGAGTTAAATAAACTCCTCGAAGGCTACCGCACGAACGATCTCTCAGCACCGGAACCAAAGATTGACCAGGCCGGGGAGTTGCAAAAGAAGTGGAAGACCGCGCGTGGGCAAATCTGGGAAATCGGAACTCACCGACTCATGTGCGGCGACAGCCGAGAGAGCAAAGATGTGAAAACGCTCATGGACGGGAAAGTGGCCAAGTTGTGCGCCACCGACCCCCCATATCTCGTTTCGTATGACGGCAAGAATCATCCGTCCAAAGGCTTCGCCAGCGGCAAAAACAAGGAATGGAATGGGCATTATGCGGATAAGCAGAAGAGCGAACCCCTCGGTCCTTTTTACGAGGCCTTTCTCAATCGAGCGTTAGAACACTGCGAGAGTAATGCAGCGTTCTACGTGTGGCACGCGTCGTCGCGGCAAGTCGAGGTCGAGCAGTCGATGCGCAGCTGCGGGATCCTCGTGCACCAGCAGATCATTTGGGTCAAGAATAAGCCGGTGCTGGGTTTTTGCTTTTTTATGTGGCAGCACGAGCCCTGCTTATTTGGGTGGAAGCAAGGGAACAAGCCAAAGCGTAATCCCGGCGACTTCCCAACGACCGTATGGCAGGTAAATGTGCCGGTCCTTCCCGGAGCTGAATCACGACATCCTACCGAAAAGCCGCTTGAACTTTTTACCACCCCGATTCTTCTGCATACCCAAGCCGGCGATGTGTGTTACGAGCCGTTTTCAGGCTCGGGGACTAACATTTGCGCTGCCGAAAATGTGGGGCGGCGGTGCTTCGCGTTGGAGATCGAACCAGCATTTGTTGCCGTGGGCCTGGAACGGCTTTCAGAGATGGGCTTGAGTCCGAAATTGGCTTCTAAGGGGTGAAGGAATGCCTGGAAACAAGCATAAAACAGGCTTTCGCGGCCCGAGTCCGGAAGTCGGCAGACCTTATCATTGGAAGAAAGGACAGAGCGGAAATCCTTCTGGGCGCCCCAAGAGCAAGGTTCTTTCGGACGCCTACAAGAACAAGCTCGAGGAGCTTATCCCGAATGATCCTGAAGGTCGGACCTGGGCCGAATTAATCGCCGAAGCTCAGGTGCGCGACGCCGTACGCGGCAACGTGCAGGCTGCCCGAGAAATTGCCGATCGTACGGAAGGCAGGGCACGCCAATCTATCGAGCTTGAAGACAAGACCTTCGCCAACGCCTTCGAGCGCATGACTCCTGATGAACTCGAGAGGTACGCCGCCACCGGGCAACTACCCGATTGGTTTCCGCGAAACCAAGCGAGCGATCCCGAAGATCGTTAATCAACCCCACATGCCACTGCGACCCTGGGATTTCTCCATCGGATCAGTAGAATCCCGAGCAGCCGCACGATTACAACTGAGCCGATACAATGAGAGCCGGGAGCACCTCACGATCATCTCTAACATCCCGAGGGCGGGATTGGACGCCTCACGAATTAAGATTGGTGAATGGCAGGAATGGCCCAACGGATTGCTGGGCCGGATTGTTTATGTGCCTAGCGTGTGGCTAAAGCCAGGTATGGATATACCGACCTGTCCGGATTGCGGCACACAATTTGCGAAGGTGAACGAGCTCGGGGGCATGGCCTGGTATGAAGCGGATTGCCTAAGAATCCATGACCCCGCACCGCACAATCGTTGAGGCCGCAGCATCTCGGACAACGCTACGTCCGCGAACCAACTTGTCCGAATGAGGTTTCGCGCCTATCTGGTTGCCCAAAAACCTGATGAATTCGTCTACGTTAAAGTGTTGAACTTATTGGTTAGAAGACTCGCAGATTTTCTGCCCACAAATAGATGTCTTTGGGCAGCCCATCGGAGACTCCTGCCCGAGCTTCTTTAAGCCCGCAATCTGGTATTTCATTCGTAGTGTAATGCGACCGCGAAGGCGATAGAAGCCGCACTCATCGGCGATGACTTTGTCGTCATGACGTGAAAGCCTCGTTCGCTAAGATAGTGCTCGGTTCGTCGATGTCGAGGTGAACCGCTTGCTCGACCTCGATACGCGGCGTGAGGTTTCATTCTGCTTGGTGCCGATCGGGCGAATATCCACGAGCTCCTTACCCGCCTCAAGGGACGTCCCGGCGCTTGGCATGGAGACGATTCCGCCTTCGGGCAGCGAGGTCGAATATCCCGCGATGCTTCAGATGCACGAGGCCTCATCACTTGAATCCGAAGAGGAAGTTCGTCAGTGGCGAGGAGAGCAACCGACCCTTCTATCTTCCGCTGCGGCAGCCGAGGGAATTTGCCTGGAGCCACTGCCTGAAGAAGAACGGTCGACGGACACCATCGAACAGGTGATCCTGCGCCGCGGCTCTACCCGAACGTTTGATAGAAGGCGTCCATCACACTCGCACAACTCGCAACAATTTTGGACCGAGCTACGCGGGGTCTTCCGGCCGACTTCCTCGAACCGCACGGCACGCAACTGAACGATCTTTACCTGATCGTGCATTCGGTGCAGGGGGTCAAGCCGGGCGCTTACTTCTTCCGGCGTGAGCGCAATACTTTGGAGCTTTTGAAAGAGGGCGAATTCCGCGCCGAGGCGCATTATCTCGGATTGCAGCAGGAGCTGCCAGCCGACGCCTGCGTGGACATTCTTCTTTCTCGCCGATTTGAAACGTATTCTCGAACGATACGGGAACCGCGGCTATCGGGCCGTTCAGCTGGAGGCAGGCGCCATCGGCGGCAGGATGTACTTAGCTGCCTATGCTCAGCATCTGGGCGCGACTGGGCTGACCTTCTTCGACGATGATGTGATTAAGTTCTTTTCGCTGCACGCGGAACGCAAAAGCACCATCTTCCTCCTCCCGATTGGCAAACCACTGAGACGTAAACCACAGTAGGGCCCCAGGGTATGACGCGCTCTGTGCTTCTAACCATGCTTCCCAAAAGGACCGGAACTGGTGGGGAAGCGGCGACAAGCTGCGGCCTTCGCCAGGATTCCGCCCCAGGATCGTCTTTGGCGATGTGATGGAGAAGGCGCTTCGAGGGGGCGCCCGCCATTCCCCTTTGAAACTCTATTGTACCCGAGTCATTAACCTATTCTGGTTAAAGTATACTTGACAATTCTAATACCATTAACTAATCTAGTTAATTGACTAAGGGAGTCAAGCGGTAATCTGAACTAAAGCGGTTATCTATTCATCCCCTTGGCCAAGACAACCAAGGAGGTTGTAATGAACACAATCACACGTTGGGACCAGGCCCGCGGTTTGGCATCTTTCCAGGACCAGGTCAATCGCTTGTTCGACGACAACTTCACTCGCGATCCTTCGCGTCATGCAGATATGGCGACCTGGGCACCGCTGGTGGACATTTATGAGACCGAGAATGAGTTGGTGGTAGAGGCCGATCTTCCCGATCTTCAAGAGAAGGACATCGACGTACACGTTGAAAACAATACGTTGACCATTCGCGGACAGCGGACTTTCGAGAAGGGCGTCAACGAGGACAAATACCTTCGAGTCGAACGCACCTATGGATCATTCATGCGGAGCTTCTCTCTGCCAAGCACAGTCAAGTCCGAGAGCATTCGAGCCGAGTATCACAATGGGGTCTTGAGCCTGCATATGCCGAAGCGTGAAGAGTCTAAACCGAAGCAGGTAAAGATCAGCGTCTCAGCAAACGGCAAGTAATTTTAACCTCAACTGCGGAGGCTGGAAGGCCGGTCTCGCGCACCGACAACCAAGGAGGTTGCCATGTTTGCACGCCGAGTATCGATGAACTTGAAGCCTAACAGTGTTAAGGAATTCACTCAGAAACTGGAAAAGCATGTTATTCCGCTTCTAAGAAAGCAGACCGGATTCCGCGATGAAATTTCGTTCGTGGGCCCGGGCGAAACGAAGGCATTTGGAATTAGTCTGTGGGAAACCAAAGAGAATGCCGAAACCTACAACCGCGCAACGTATCATGAAGTGACGAAGATGTTGGCGGGATTGGTCGAGGGAACTCCGCAGGTTGATAGCTACGAAGTTTGCAACTCCACGTTCCACAAAATCGCTGCCACTGCAACAGCCTAAAGCAATAGCAAGCGTTTTACTTTATGCGTAGGGCGGGGAAAAATCCCGCCCCTCCGCACTTGTGCAGAATCCAGCGGTGATGAAGGGAATCATTCAGGGCCAGTCAAGGGCGCTTGCAGCATTGGATCGAACGTCTTGACAGCAGCGGGCTGGCGCAGTCGGATCGGATTTAGATTGATTAGTCTGGACTAAACTTTTTGAAGGAGTAGAAAATGAGCGAAGGTAAAATACCAACAGCAGAACGAATTGAGAAACGAGCATATGAACTATATCTTGAGCGCGGAGGCGAAAACGGCCGCGATTTCGACGATTGGGTCATCGCCGAAAAAGAACTAACACAGGTGTCGGAGCAATCAGCCTCCGCCGCCACGAGAGCTCGCGCTTCGAGGGTCGGCAGACTCGATTAGCTTTGAAAATTCGGGCAATGTCAGGTTTGTAGACAGGACCTGGAAAAACAGGCGATCAAACTCTTAGAACTTTCGTGCCTCACTTGGTTTCTGTTTCTTCAAATCAGAAGTTGTGCTCTGTGAGCGGTCAGCTAGCCCTCGAAATTCAATGATTAAATCTAAGAATTGACGGTCACTCGGCGCAACGCTCAACTGTGAAACGGGAACCGGAGAGCGGCCCAGGAATTGCGGTATCTGCCGTAGATTTCTGACACCGTTCAAAATTGAACGGTATTGAGTCGGCCTCGATGTCATCGTGGATTCGATGAAGAAGAAAACCAGGAAAGAATGCGACGATGTGACACGTGCCAGTGTAATGAAAGAAATGGCGAAGCCGCGCATGTCAAAGTCCGCACGGGAAGGGGAAATAAACCTAGCCGCCGCGCGAACCGTGCCGGCTAAGCGAGACAGTGAAGCTGCAGTTAGTTCTGTTTGTAAAGTTAGTTAGTCCATCCGATTCGGGATTCTCAATATTGACGTCCATTCTGATGCCTTTTCCGCTACCCGCCGCTCAGTAGCCAGAGAACCCTTCCCGCTCGGATGAATCCACCTTCCTTCCCAACATATGCCTCGATCAATTCCTATCGTCTCTTCGTGCGGAGACTTTCCAAAACACGCCTGAATCAAATCCCGGCTTCCTGGCTGAAATACTGGTAATCTTCCCGCCAGCCGCCTCGGCCTTGGCCAATGGTTTTGTAATCCGCGATGAACTCGATTGCGCGGATGTACTTCACCATCGTGAATCCAAGCTGTGTTTCAACGCGAAGCCGGAGCGGCGCTCCGTGCAAAATCGGCAGCGGCTGGCCATTCATCTCGTAGGCAAGAATCGTCTGTGGATCTTCCGCCAACTCCAAGCGAATCGTGCCGTAGAAGTACCCCGGCCCTTGGGCGTGTTGCTCCGATGTGGATTTATTGTCGAACGCATAGAAAACGATGTAGCGGGCGGCGGGAAGCGGATGGCAAAGTCCGACGATGTGACGCAGAGATACACCGCCCCATTGTGCAACGCCTGACCAGCCCTGGATGCAACAGTGCTTGGTAATTTGACTTTGTTTCGGCATGGCGCGGAGGTCCGCTAGCGTTAAATGCAGTTGCCTTTCGACCAATCCACCGATCTCTAGGCTGTAGTTTGCAAACTTTTCGCGTGCCATCGCCAGAAAGCTTTCCTCTTTCGGCGGCCTGCCATTCACCCAGAAGTAAGGCGAAATGTCCGCATTTGAGTAACGCTGCGCGGACATTTCATGGCCGAAAAGCAATGTGCGCAACGGATCCGTGATCGACTGGGTGGCTTTCTGGACAAAGCGCGGGCGGCGACGCGAACACACCGTTGTCACGGTATGGATCACTACGATGCCGGTCAACCCGGACAGCCAGACGACCAGAGCAAGCGTCAACTGCGGATCGCGCGTCTGTCCTAGAACAATAAGCGCCAGCTCTCTTCGAAAACCATGCAGGGCCACGATCGCGACATGTCCAATGAAGAATACGATGAAGGTGCAAAGAGCTAAGAAATGCAAACTCCGTGCGCTTTGCCGTCCGTGAAAGATTTTGATGTACCACGGAAAACGAGCGGCCACGGCTGGAGACATCGCTACTCCCGTTGCAATGCTGAAAGGTGCGAGCAGGAATATCACGGCCGCATAGCTCAGCTGCTGTAATGCGTTATATCCTCCCGGCGTTTCCACGAGGTGGAAGCTCAGGTAGCTAAGCATTGCGTGCCATGCCTCCGGAACAATCTGCCAGGAAGTCGGGATCAGCCGCCGCCACTCAGGAGTGACGAAGAGCATCAGCACGTATGTCAAACCTGTCAGCAGCCACGCAAAATCCGCGAGAAAGTGCCAGTGTCGTCCGAGACCTAGGTTTTCGTGGCCTGGCAGAGCAATCGCCGAGGGGAATGAGGTTTCCTCATCGCTCGCCGTCCAGAGGCGATCCTCAGGTCGCTGCTTCTTCGTGAATTTGAGCCATTCGCTGCCCGGCGTGCAGTGATCGTTCCAGTAAAGTCTCGGATGTGCGCTTAAAATCTCAAGACCACTCCGAACGAGAAGCGACAATAGAAGAAAATTGAAGAAGTGCGCCGCCCGCAGCCACAATGGATAATCAAGGGGCATTATTAATCACTATGACCGGAAATTATCTGTCACACCACCTAGAGCGGTGGTCACGGCCAGCGTAGGAAAGACCAGGCAGACGTCCGCGCCCTTTACGAGCGACTCCCCATCTTCTATTCATCGCGGGGAACTTTTTTCCGGTGCGTTTTTCCTTGTTTCCGCCGGGCCACGAGAGCGTCAGCAGAAAGGCGCTATCCTCGGACGCCTCGACATCGTGAGGCACGCAATGATCGAGGGCGAGCAAGTGCCCGACAGGGAGATCCACCACCTGCGCGGGCAGGTGAAGCCGGATATGACCGTTAAGCGTGTGCACGGAGATTCTGCCCGCCGCCGTGTGCTCGTGCATGCGTGTATTCGCCTTCATAGCAATCAGCACAATGCGAAGATCCTGGTACTTTACAAGCGTCTTCGAGCTTCGCCCCGTCGGTTGTAGCCACGCTTCATCCCGGTGCAATTCGTCGAGTTCGCTGGCTAGGCCAAATTGAAGCACTGATCCGCTCAGCGTCCCCTCAATAGACTCGTGCCCGGCGGGGCGGGGCTGGGAGTTTTTTCTCTGCGGTTCTGACATGGTGGTTCACCTCTTCTCCATCCTTATTTGTTGGCTCGATGCCGGCCATGCCTCAAAGGTCTAGACAAACTCAGCGGCGTCTGTTCCATAGCCGTGCACAGGTTTCTTACTTACCCGACGTTGTCACGCACAAAGACTTTAGACACTGGGAAAAAGTGCTTCCGTGCAAAAAGGAACACATTTCAATGTGACGCATAAGGCGGCAATTGAGGAAATCTAGCGTCCTGTCGACGACCTTAAGGGGTAAATCTACGAAGGAATTAATTCAGTTAAACTGATCAAAGCAACAAACCCGCTGAGCCGTGAAGATGTTGAAAGTCATTTTCAACGGCGAGGAGCTTCGAAGAAATAGCACAGCCAATGCGGCACCTGATCCGGGAAGTACCCGATTCAACCTGCAACCACAACTAGCCATTCGACGAGTCTTGTTTTGAGTCTTATAATTCTATTTCAATCCTGAGTAAGCGGTGGTTTTACGGGCGCAATCGTGAGCTCAAGCAAGATCAAATCCAATACAAAATTCACAAAAGGCCACGCTTTCGATGCTCAGCCTTTTCTCGATTCGGCCGGTGTGGCAAGAAAAGTTGTGGAGTATCGAAGATCCCAGAAGATCTACTCACAGGGCGATCCCGCTACCAGTGTGATGTACGTGCAAAAAGGCGGTGTGAAACTCTCTATTGTCAACGAGGTCGGCAAGGAAGCCGTGGTGGCGATTCTGGGTCCCGGTGACTTTTTTGGCGAGGGATGTCTGGCAGGCCAGACTATATATATCGGGACGGCCACTGCGATTACGCCGACGACTGCACTAACAATTAGGAAAGATGAGATGGTTCGCGTGCTCCATGAGGAACATGCGTTGTCCGACCGTTTCATCGCCTACATGCTTGGGCGGAACATCCGAATCGAGGAGGACTTGATCGACCAGCTCTTTAACTCCAGCGAAAAGCGACTGGCGCGTACTCTGTTGCTGCTGGCGCGCTATGGTAGGGAGGACCAGCCTGAAAAGATAGTTGCCAAAGTGTCACAGGAGATGCTGGCCGAGATGATTGGCACCACACGCTCCCGCGTAAATTTCTTTATGAATAAATTCAAGAAACTCGGTTTTATTCATTACAACGGGGGACTCCAGGTTCACAAGTCCCTCCTCAGTGTGGTCCTGCACGAGTAATCGCCAAGCTTTAGCGCGGCATTTACTTCCGTGGCCCTGAGTCTCGCTATGTGACGGCTCAGCGCTATTCTCGTCGGGTGTCATATGGGCCTGAGTCCGAAATTGGCTTCTAGCTTGTGAGAACTTCAATCACAAATTGCTATAAGGCTGTCAGCTTGGCGATGCTGTTTTTTATGCCGTGGTTCAGCTTTTAGTTCTACGTTGGATCTGTCCTTTTCCGAGTCGCCTGATTACGTGCGAAGCCGGCCTAAAAACAGTTCTCTGTGAGGCGAAGGACGTGGATTCTTGAGCAAGCGAATGTCTTACAATTCTGAAAAACGAGAATACAATGATTTTGGGCAGCAGGGGTCTTTGAGCAATTGGCGTATACCCGAATCGCTATAAACCGCCGCACTATTGCGGGGCATCTCCGAGCTGTTGCGGCTTTTGTTCGACGCTAGCCTTGATGCCATTTCGGAATTGCTCGGAGTCCGTCGTGTCGGCGGGTAAGAGTTCTAGAGCCCTTGTTGCGTTCTGGCGAGCGAGATCCTTTTGGCCATCGGCAAGCTAAACGTCCGAGAGACTATCGTAAGCATTCGGAGAATTCGGAAATGCGGCAGCATTCAGCTTCAGGATTTCGATTGCGCCCTTGAGGTCTTGGATTGCGAGTGTTCGTATCCCAGAACGTTAACAATTGCCTCGGGAAACAAGTTGGCATTGGGATCGTGTTGGCGAGCTTGTTCGAGCGTCTGCATCGATTGAATCTGTCTCACCAACAGCGAAGGTGGCGGCCCGGGCATATAATGGCTTCTCTATTCGCGTCAATTACGGTTAGGGAGAAGTCGGGTTTGGCTGATGCGTCACCCTGGGAATGGGCAAGCTGGCGACGTCTTCCACTTTGGGTTGCCTCCTGCCTGCTGATCCTCGTTCTTTGTTGTTCAATCATCGTTTTCCTATTTTTTCATCGTTTCTATCCAAGCGTTCCGCCAGCAAATTTTCCGCCTGCACATGACTTGGCAACAGCTCAGTCGCAAGATTTTGAATATTTCCAACGCTACCTTGAGCTAGATCAGGCTTACTCCTCTGAAGCCCGTCGCCAAGCCAACCAACTACTTACCCAATACCGAACGCAAGCCGGATCGCTTACGCCAGCACAATTCGATCTTGCGATTTCAAGTATGGTTGCGCTTGCTGACAACGGACATTCGGCGGTTTACAAAGGCTCTCTCTCTCGACGGAACAATCGTCTGCCCTGTCGGCTCTACCACTTTTCGGACGGGTACTTCGTGATTCGCGCACGCCCGGCGTGTCGGGCGCTGCTTGGCGGGAAGGTAGTCGCGGTAGACGGGGTGGCAGTTAACACCGTGGTTGATCGAATGTTCGAATATTCCGGAGGGCCTCGGAATCACTACGACCAATTTATCTCGGTATTTTTCCTGGAATCACCCGCGCTTCTGAATGCTGCGGGGTTGGCATCTCGGAATGATCGTTTAAGTCTCGACGTCATTCTTCCGGATGGCTCCCGCCAAAACGAAACGATACTTGCCGATCCGCCTGACAGCAACGCGCCGGGTGTTTATTCCGATTCCTATCTCTCGCCGCAAAGGATTGAGGGAGGAGCTGCCGATTGGATGCCGTTACTCAAGCTGAATGTGACCTTGCCAACATTTCTCCAGGATTATGCAAATCCTTTTCAATCTGTCTACTGGCCAGATAAGAGCGTGTATTACGTAGAATTCAGGAGCAACGAAGATGAACCCGGTTACAGCATTTCAAAATTCGTCTCACGTGTGAAACGCGAAATCGCGGTGGATCAGCCCCGTAATGTCGTGGTTGATCTTCGCCTTGACCAGGGAGGCAACTTCGTTACAACGGCACGGTTCATGATCAATCTCGCGAATCTTACCGGCTCAATCAAGCACGTTTATGGTTTGACCAGCGCGTGGACGTTTTCAGCGGGTAATGTAAGTGTGGCGCTATTGAAGGAGCATGGCGGAAACAAAGTCACGGTCATTGGAGAGGCCGTTGGTGATCGCATACGTATCTGGGCCGAAGGTGGGGATATAACCTTGCCCAATTCGAAATTGGAAATCGGATTTGCGACCGGACTGCATGACTACACGCACCCATGTTGGCTCGAACGCCGCTGCTTCTGGACCATGTTTTTCTTCCCCACACATGTGAAGACGGTAGCTCCGGATATTCCTGTAGCCTACAACTTCGCCGATTATGTGGCGTTGCGAGACCCCTTGCTCGATCAGGCGCTGGCGCTGTCTACCGATCAGGACCACTAAATCTCATGGCGCTGTAACCGCCTGAAAACCTTCGACAGAGCGTCTCACCAATTCCGCGCTGTCTATGCCTGTGCCCAATATGTCCCGGAACTTGCGATTTTCGCGGGCCTTCGGGGTTGTCGCAGAGTGTTACTCCAGTGTTACAGGACCACAAGTCGTGGTGATGGACTTGCACATTTGCACCTGTTCTGAGGTGCAAATACTTCCCTGTGCGATCTCATCGTCTGTCCCTAGCTCGCAAACTTCTCCAACTCGCTTTTTGATGAGTTCCCGATAACGGTCGCTTAACGGATATTTCTTCGGCTTGTCGCCTGGGTTGCGTGATTCGCCAGGCGCCAAACGGTGCCCAACTTTGTTCCCTTTCTCTTATCGGCCGCCGCGGGTTTTGACGCTTTGGAGGGCTGAGCTACGGATTTAGGCGGTATCAGCGCTTCGAAGAGTCCGTGCCTTCCGAGCCACGGCTTCGCGTCCACAACAATCCCTTTAAGGAAGACTTCGCCCAAACCGCTGTCAAAAAGTAAAAGAAATAAACGACGCCGGTAATCCTGGCCCTAGGACGCGGCAAGTCTTCTGCAAGCCGCTCCACCATGGATCACCTTGATGTCCCAAGCTAAGCCAAATCGCTTAATTACGAAGGAATCGGCCATCACTCACGACAGAAATACCAGATAGATTCAGGAAGATTGTCTGTTCACTTACGCACACGCTGGACTCGTTTGCGGATTGTCCGCTGCGTGCTACGATAAAAGGCAGTGCCCACAAAAGCCCCAGCTAGCTTGAAAAGCCTTGGCCATATTGCGTTTAGCGCCCAGGATTTTCTCGGTTCCGCCGGAATGGCCAAGAAAGTCTTAGAGTTTAAGCGCAAAGAGAAGATCTTCTCGCAGGGCGATGTTTCCAAGAACGTTCTATATATTCAAAAAGGCTCGGTGAGACTTTCGGTAGTGAATGAAACTGGCAAAGAAGCAGTCGTAGCAATCCTGGGGACCGGGGATTTTTTCGGCGAGGGATGCCTTGCAGGTCAGCCCATTCGGATAGGATCTGCCACTGCAATTACGGCGAGCACGGTCTTGCTAATTGATAAGCGAGAGATGACTCGAGTCTTGCATGCCGAGCATGAATTCTCTGACCGCTTTATCACTTATATGCTGGCCAGGAATATCCGGATCGAAGCGGACTTGATTGATCAGCTTTTTAACTCTACGGAGAAGCGGCTGGCTCGCGCCCTGCTGTTGCTCGCTCGGTATGGAAAGGAGGACCAGGTCCAGCGAGTTCTCCCGAAGGTGTCGCAAGAAACGCTCGCCCAGACGATCGGCACGACGCGCTCCAGGGTTAACGTCTTCATGAACAAGTTCAAGAAGTTGGGATTCATCAAATATAACGGCGGGCTTCAAATCAACAATTCGCTTTTAAGCGTTGTTCTGCACGACTAATCACCGACAATTTATCGAGGCAGGGATTTGTGGAGGCTAAGTAGCTTGGGTTCATTCCTTGATCCCAAGCTAGGCGATCTTGCTAGTTATGCTCGCGTCCGCGGCGTGTGTTTTAGTTTTCATGGCGTACAGGGCCACGTCTGCCGCACCCAAGAGATGATCCAGGTCTGCGCCATCTTGTGGATAAATCGCGATGCCAATACTGACCGATAGCTTGGGTTCCCGGCCGTCATTTTCAAGGGTGTGGCAAATTCGCCGGGCCACCAAATCGGCTGGCGCCTGGCCTGACTCAGGCAATACGAGCGCAAATTCATCGCCGCCGAAACGCGCGGGCGTATCGATTTTGCGGCTGCAAATGGATAAAACGTCAGCCAGCCGGCAAAGAGCTTGACTGCCAACGATGTGGCCGAACTGATCATTGACCAGCTTCAACCCGTCCAAGTCGAGGAACAGGAGCGCGAACTCACGGCCGGTGCGCTCGGAACGCTTGATCTCAGTGTCTACCGTTTCGACCAGGCGCCGGTAATTGGCTAGTTCTGTCAGAGGATCCTTAGCGGCCTGTTGGCGCAAATGATCCTCGAGCCTGCGCTGTCGAGTGATGTCTTCAACGATGATCTCGTAACTGGTCAGCTCATCCCGATTGCGGACCTCACGCCCGCTTAGCCGGACTTTGAGGGTGATCCCATTCTTTCGCTTCCACTCAACTTCCAGAGGATCGCTGCCATTGCGCTCCACTAAGCGCCCCAGTAATTGACCTCGCTTCGAGGGGTCACACAGGATGTCGGTTGCAAGGTTCGTCGCGAGGAGTTCATCGCGGGATAGATAACCAAGCATGGTCACCAAGGCCGGATTTACGTCCAAGAACTTGCCAGCGATGTTACAGCGGCACATTCCATAAGTCAGGTTCCCGACCAGGGCGCGGTAGCGCGCTTCAGAACGGCGCAGCTTTTTTTCCGTTCGATATCCGTCTTCGCGCAGATTGTTCTCATTGAGCGCGCGACGAATGGCTACAGGAAGGTGGCTAATATGATCCATTCCAATGCAATCGGCAGCGCCTTCGGTAATCAGTTCCGCAAGGGTTTCGAGTTGCGTTGTCCGGGTCAGGAAGATACAGGGGATCGGCCTTTGCCTCAGATGTAGAATTCCAAACACCTGCTGTCCTTGCCAGTTTGGGGATGGATATTCAGCGAGCACCATGCCGTAGGGCGTTGCCTTCAGGCGATCGGCGAACTGCTCTGCAGTACGAACCACGTCTGCGCTCACATTAAAGTGCGCCTTTCTGAGTTCCTGCAGGCAAAGTTCTACCTGCGCGCTATCACTATGAACGACCAGGATGTGCAAAG
Source organism: uncultured Acidobacteriota bacterium (assembly GCA_963757885.1). Classification (GTDB taxonomy): domain Bacteria; phylum Acidobacteriota; class Terriglobia; order Acidiferrales; family UBA7541; genus Palsa-147. The sequence goes on from CAVWSS010000006.1 coordinate 745,030, forward strand.
GTGATCTTCTGCTGGCCGACCCGTTTAAGGCTACGAGCCGCTCGGGACGGGTTTCGTTGCCCTGGGCAGTCTCATTGATTGAGAGCGCTCCAGACTCGCGGAAGATCTCCTCGCTAACTCTCTCTCCCGAAACTGTTTTTGGAGTCACTGATAACAACAATAGTGGAACCGGGGGGCGGCTACCTGTTCGAAACGGCACACCTATACAGGTTGGTGTTAACCGATTGGACCGTCCTGGAAGGCAGGGTAAACGAGGCGGTTATCGCGTTTTCGAGCTAGCTGAGAATGAGAGCTTTTGCGAGCGGGCTATCTCGAATTGCCCAGGACTCCAAGCGGTCCGGCCCCTCTTAAATGCACAATAAAAAATTCCAAGCCCACAGCGAGAACAACGTGGATGATCTCTTCATCCGCTTATTTCTAGTGCCGAGAGTTCTGGGCTCTTGGTTCTCCGGAACTGAAGCGGGACCCGCTTCGATGGGAGAGAACATTGTACCGGCACGAATGGGGCGGGAGTAGCGATTCGGAAATTGCTGCTGGGCACTGTCGCCCTGACCGTGGTGCCGTTGCGGCCAGTCTCAATCTCCAGATGGCCGCCTAGCTGCTCGACTCTCTCTCTCATCCCTGTGATGCCTATGCCTACCGTCTTGGTCCGCGACGAACGGTCCAGCACACCAGCTGGTATTCCCTGACCGTCATCAGTGATCGCCACGACCACTCCATCTGCATTCTGGTCAATCTTCACTTTAGCTTGGCTGGCTCCCGAATGGAGGTGAACGTTTGTGAGACTGGCCTGAATGATGCGGAAGATTGCAAGTTCAGCGTCCTCCGACAAACGGGATAATTCCTTGGCTATTTCCACTTCAACGTGAAGACCTTCGCGCTGGTTGATCCCGCTTGCATACCAGAGGATCGCCGTGTTCAAACCACATTCGTCAAGCATTGGAGGGTGAAGCAAGTAGGAAAGTGTACGAAGTTCATCTGAAATGTCTTTGGTCAGAGACATGCACTGCGAAAACATAAGAGTAATTTCAGGGGTTTTCGTGATGATTATGTCTTTCACAATGGACAGATTCATCTGTAGCACAGCGAGCTTCTGCCCGGTACTGTCATGCAGCTCGCGCGCAATGCGACGGCGCTCGCTATCTTGAGACCGATAAAGCTGCCTGGAAAACTCGCGTAATTCTTCTTCCTGACCATTACGCTCGATGGCAATGGATGCGATGTGAACAACCTGCTGCATCAATTTAAGGTCTTCTTTGTCGGGTGATCGGAGCGATGGTGAGAAAACAATCAAAGTTCCCAGGATGTTTCCGTCTTTCGCTGGGATAGCCAGCGACCATGCCGCTTGAACACCGCGGCTGGAAACAAGCCGCCAACACGCGGCGAATGAGGGGTCGCTACTCAGGTCGACAATCGACGCATCGGTGGCCAAAACTCCAACTGCGTGGATGCTGGCGGAAGATCGCATTTTCAAACCGGTGAATGCTTCGTTCCAACCCCCAGGGAGCTTTGGGCCGGCAGCGAGCCGCAGTTGGACCCCGCCCCGGTCCAGCAATAAGATTGCCGGGATTTCCCGGGGTAATTTGGCACTTAGAGAGTTGCAGAGTTCATTTAGCACTTCCAGCATCGGTGCTCCGTGCGAGAGCATTTTGAGCACATCGATTTCTGACACCGTCAAGCGTACAGAAGCACTTTGGGCCATCTCAGTTCCTCCCCCGCCATTACAGAGCGCACGATCTTGGAGCGTCACTTATATTGTGTTAAGCAATTCGAAGGTCTCGTAGGCAGGTAGTGTGGCAGGGATGACTTTTGAATTCTGTGCAATTTGAGACACTTTCGATAAGAAGTGTCACGGGTTGCTTCAGCCTCACTCGCATCAAAACGCTGCTAGACAGTTCATCCAAACAGCTCGGCGAGGATTTGAAATCGGCGTCCCATTTGACTTTTCTTCTAAGGGAGCCTGCTGGAAAATGCTATCTGGCTCCCTCGATCCTCAATGGGCTCTCCCCATACTTTTTGGACATGAAAAGAAGCTAGTTCCGCTCCCTTCGTTAGAGAACTGACGATTTTCTGTTTTCATCCGAAATGAAGTCTTCTGAATAAATCTTTTTCCAGGTATCCGCGTATTGAAAAACCTTTGTTCCACGGGTTGGAAGGAGGGATAGGCTCCCCAAGCGTTCGTCATCGGGAAGATTGAGCAGCTGCTGCTTTTCAAGCGGTGGCCAACCGCTTTTTCACTGCACTTCGCCTCATGCCTCGCCTAATGCGAAACCAGGTCCCCCGCCCATACGAATGACGTACGAGGAAGTCCAGTTGTTATCAATCGTCGACTACGTCCAACGTCCTACTTTAGGCTCTCTACATAAGCAATTAGTGCTTTCAAATTATCCGCCGGTAAATCGATCGCCGACATGCCGCCCGCGATCATCTTAGTGGTGGGATGCTTGAGAATTACACCGAGCTGGTCGGGTGAAAACTTTGCGGCGCTGCCGATGAGAGCTGGAGCCGCGGCCGTACCAACCCCGGCATCACCGTGGCATGCGTTACACGATTGCGACTCAAAAATCGTCTTCCCTTTCACGGCCTGCGGATCGGCCAGCGCCACATTTGCCGCAGCAAGTGAAAGGGACGACAGCTCGGGCTCAAATGGCTTACGCATGTACTCCTCTTCTTGTGTATCTTGCTTAGCCAGTTGCTGCGCAACGGATGGATCGTGCTTGTCTACATACTGACTTCGTAGCCCCAATCCCACCACGGCGAATAGCACGAATGCATAAGCGCCCATGGCGATGGGCCGCTTCCATGGACGCCGTTCGATGCTGCGATCTAGGAACGGCAAAGCAATTACGGCGATTATGAGAATCATCGGAATAACGAGGATGCCGATCACCGAAGCTGAGCCGTGCCAGTATTTCAGCCATTGGAAAATTGGCAGGTAATACCACTCCGGCCTAGGCACGTATTGCGCATTTGCAGGATCGGCCGCGGGCCCTAGTGGAACAGCCACGAAGAAAGCCACCACGCCAAGCCCGACGAGAAGGAGAGCAGTGAGCGAAAGATCCATCAACACCTGGCGCGGGTAGAAGGGTTGGGATTTCGAGGTAGGCTTGTATGGGTTTTCCGTGACAGGCCCCGCAGCGCCGGCGTTACGGAACAGGAAAATATGGGAGCCCACCAGAGCGAAGATGCAGGCTGGAATAAAGAAAACATGAGCCACAAAGAAGCGGGAGATGGTGAGGGTACCCATTTCGGTGCCGCCGCGCACCAGACGTGTAAGCATTTCGCCAACCAACGGGACTTCTCCAATCGCGTTCGTGCCCACGGCGGTTGCAAAGTATGCTCTTTGATCCCAAGGAAGCAGGTAACCAGTGAAAGCCATTGCCATTACAAGCCCGAAAAGCACACACCCGGAAATCCAAAGCAGTTCGCGGCGCCCTTTGTACGCGCCATAGACATAGGTCTGCGACAGGTGAAGCAGTAACACAACAACCATGGCGCTGGCGCCGTAGGAATGAAGGCTGCGAAGAAAGGAGCCCGCGGTGACGACCTTGGTGATATAGGCAACTGTGGTGTGCGCGTGGTCGGCCGATGGAACATAGTAAAGCGCGAGAAATATCCCGGTGATGATTTGCGACAGAAAAATAAATAACAGTCCCGATCCAAATATGTAGGCGAGGCGCGCACCGCCAGGAATGGGCTCATCCAGGGCAGTTCGAAGCAAGCTGTCCAGCCCAGTGCGGCGATTGAGCCACGCACGAAAACCGGTTTGCGAACTTTCAGAAGCGGCATTCTCGCCGCGATCTGTTGAATTCATTTCGTAGATTCCTTATTCAATCCATGACTTCTTTATTCGCGATGAGTTGCCGGAAATTCTGGAAATGCACCAAAAGCTGGCCGTCCTTAGTGGTCGTTTCAAGGCTATCCATTCCGCGAAGAGATGGCCCGCTCACGCGGTTTCCGTCGGGCGCGAAGGCGGCTCCGTGGCAGGGGCAGACAAATTCTTTCTTGCTGCTGACCCAGGGGATGGTGCACCCGAGGTGCGGGCATATGGATGAGAGAACACACACTTGCCCGTGACCGTCTTTCGTTACGTACACGGTCTTCTCTGAAACCGCTTTGCGCCAGCCATCCACCTGCTCTACCTGAATGGTTTTCGGGATTGGCTCACTCAAGGAGGAAAAATCGGTTAGCGGTCCTAATGGGGAGGGCTCAAGTTCGGTAGTGCGGCGCAAGAGAGGGAAAAGAGCAAAGCGCAACAACGGAACAGAGAGCAGCGCACCCACACAACACGAACCCAAGGTGAGCAGAGCACCCAAAAAGGAACGCCGGTTCCTGGAAGGTTGTTCAGACGTAGGAAATTGTTCTCGCGAGATGGCTCGGGTATCTTCTGCTCTTCCGCTCATCAAATTCTCCCAGTCACTTAGCTATTGAATTGGAGAGAACTGCGGTGGGCAAGGCGTCGTTGCAAGTTCATCGACATTCTCACTTCTCGGTCAACTACCGGTTATAGGCCACGAGACTTGGTCCCGTTCGAGGCAATCCAAAGCCGGTCACAAGTCGAGCGCAACTTGAGCAGCGACCGTGAGCTACTAGCGTTAACTCTTCTTGGCGAGACTTCGTATGTAACTGACGAGACCCGTGATCTGCTTGTCCGTCAGTTTGCCTTTGAATGCTGGCATTTTCTGACCCACACCATTCGTTATGCCATCGTTCAACTGCGCGTCAGTTTGCTTCTGCACCTCATCGGACCGCAGGTCCTTCGTTCCCAATTGCTTCCCCATTGCCCCGCTGCCGCTCCCGTCGGCCGCATGGCATACGCTGCACTTGGCGTTGAAAAGAGCCGCCGAATCCTGCGCTTGCGCCGGCGCGCTGACCATCAGCACGAGAGCGATCAACGGAAGAAGTGTGGATCCCGTTCGAACCATTCGATGATTCATTTCATCCCTCCTAGAAGAAAATTCTCGAACCTCGCAGAGCGCGAGCTAGCGTAATGTCACACCCATGCATTTCAGAAAGCATACAGGAACGAAAATGTGGCATTGCTGCCATTAAAGTCTTGCAATTGAATCGCGGCAAGTCCGAACGGATTGGTGTTTCCCGTTTCGTTAAAACCGTAATAATTCCAAGACATCTTGTAAGTGAGGTTTCGATCGACATTGATCGCAATCGACACGTACGGTCTTTGATAGTTGAAATCCAGTGTTCCGGAAGGCGTGAGAGGGTTCAGGAAAATCGTGCTGCCGCGGACAAAGCTGCCGCCATAACCCAGCATCCCTGTGACTCGCTTCGTGGGTTTCCACATCATGGCCGCGTGGGCGAAATGGTCCGTGCTCCCGTATGTTGAAAGCGCTCCGAGGGGCGAAGATGCACCCATAATCGGGCAGGCTGGACCCGTCGGCAGCATCGGTACACCAGGGGGGAACGCGGAAACTGGCAGCGTGAGAGGCGGGGGCGCCGGGTTTGTGTTGGAAGTGGAGTACGCGAAACAGATTAATGACTGGGTGTAAATGTTCCAGTAGTTATACCCGAAGTCGACGGATAGGCGCGGGTTAGCCGCCAATATCGTCGCGAAGCTGTACGAGCGGTCATGCTCCAGATTGTTCACATCCGTGACATTATCGCGGTTTTCATGAATCTCAACCTCGCCGTCCACATTCGCCCACGGCCGCGGTTTGTAATTCGCCTGAATCTTGTAGGACTGCACTTGCCGGGGATCGATCCGCGTAAAGGAGTTGTCGTTATAACCGAACTCAAGATCGCCAGTGATACGCAGGGCGTCAATCGGGCGCACCACCGCCCCCAGCAACACCGCGTTCTCGTTGATAGTCGTCAGAAGGCGAGCGGATTGCGCCGCCGCGGGAGCGATAAGAGTCACCGACCCGTCGGCATTGAGCATGCACCCGGGGGGCAGAGCGGCGCCAACCATGGCGCAACTCCCGCGCGCGGCGAGGAAATCATTCGACGCCATCGCCCCTGGCCCACCCGGAAAGTAGATCTGCGTCTCGTTCGTCTCGCTGAACTGGGCGATGGTTCGATTCGTATAGAGATACCCGATATGAGCGCTCACCCGGTTGTTGACATCATATTGGAGCTCCAAAGTATTTGATTTCAGGTTCTGGCCCAGGAACGTCGAGGCCAGGCCGGTGATCACATCCGCGGACGAGGTTGATGCGTGCTGCGGGCAAGCCGCGGCATTCGAACCCACAGGACAATTGACAGCATTGAAGACAGCTTCACCCTGCTGCAAACCTGCCAAGCCCGGGTAGCCGGTCCCAAAAATATTCGTTTCATCGAGCGCCCACATGCCTGGGATGCTCCAGTTGTCATAGCGAAACTCCTCGAGAATGCGGAGATTGTCATTGATGGAATACGTGCCCGCCCAATTCGCATTCACTGAAACGCGCTTTGCATTCGCCGGTCCCCCTGTCGTGCTTCCGCGCTCGCCTGTGCGCACAGTAAATCCATTTACGCTCTCCAGGAAATCCGGGATCACGTTGTTGCCGCTGCTGTAACCAAGCGAACCCGACATCTCGAAATTCTTGAAATAGTTCGATTGGAAGCGGAGCCGTTCCGTAGGCATAAAAGTCCGTGGGCGGTTTACCTGGCTATAGGACAAGAACCCGTTGCAATTTGGATAGGCCGTATTGGCCGTGCCGGCCACGATCGGAGTGGGGCAGGGGAGAGCTTCGGCGGGCGTTTGCGTGCTCCAAATATTTCCCAGATCCACCGGTGTGCCATTCGGCGTGCCCAGCCCCGAAGGGTTGGCCAGGACAAAGCCAAAATTCTGGGGGTTCACGGCCGGATTATCACTGACCACGTTATCCTGCTTGAAATAACTGAGGAACTGGTCATAGGAGATTGTCGTCCTGGGAAGGATTTTGAAGTCGACTCCAGCGCGATAGGCATTCGTCGTATAGCTGTAAGTTTCGTTAAAGTCCGATATCGTCCCCCCATCCGTGGTGAAGAACCCGGGCCCCTGGTCGCGATTCCGTGAATAGCCTAGCCGGAATCGCACCGCCGAATTCGGGAGCAGCGTGAGGTCATAGTCCTGCATGCGGCGCACAAGATCCATTGCGTGAAGTGAGTTGTTTTCCGCGATGGCGGGGCTGGAGCACAAAGCCGGAGCGCCCTGTCGGAAAGCCGGCATAGGCGGGCCCACGTAGCAGCCGGTTGTCAAAGACCCTGCGGGGTTCAAGGACGCCGGGTTCAATGGGTTGGCGAACAGGTTATAGTCCCAAAAGTTTTTGTCGCGGCGAAATAGCAGTCGAAAGTCATACAATTTATTCTTTTCGACGCGGAGACGCGTCACGTCGTTTGGATCGCCGCCATATCCGAAGCTGCTGAGACTCAGATCGTCGAACAAAAATCCATTGTGATCGAGTGAGCGCATCTCCAGCGTGGAGTCGAAAAGACGAAGGCCAGAACCGAGATTTTCGAATGTATCGTAGCTATTAATGTTGCCGTTGATTTCGCTCGCTCGATACCCAAACTCGATTGACGAATGAATATTGTAATCGCCGGAATTAATTCCTTTCGATTCTCCGGAGTTGTCTTGGGCCCGGGCCACAGGCGAAAAGAGCACTCCCACGACAAAGATGACGAAAGGAATCGAGTGACCTTTCATAGCTTTTCTATTCCCCGTCCCAAAATTACTCCGAGTGGCTCACCGGCTGTCCGACTTCCTTGTTTTATCGACAATTGAAAACATTTTGTTGCTCGCCCTATTTGAAAAACGTCGCATCGAAGTTGGAACCGTGAATTTGGGAGTGACACAGCACGCACGACTGGAAAAGACTTGCCTGGTTGTGGAACGAAGGAGCTCCCGGCGCGGAGGTCAAGGACGAAGTTGTGTGGCACTGCAGGCAGAGCAGATTGACGTTGCTCAGTTTCAGCATGTGCGGATTCGGTCCTCCGTGGACCATATGGCAGGCTTCGCAGCCATCCACCTTCACAGGCGCATGCTCGTACACAAACGGCCCCTGCTTGTCGATGTGGCACTTGAAGCAAACCTCATTCTGCGTGGATGAAGTTCTCACCTGCTTGGGCTTGACCGTGCCGTGCGGATTGTGACAGTCGGTGCATTGCACCAGCCCTTCGTTCACTCGATGATGGAAAGGCATTTCAAATTGGGCTTTTTGTTGGAGATGACACGAGTAGCACAGCTCCGGCTGCGATTTTACGAGCAGAAAATCCGAATCTTTGCCGTGGTGCGGTGAATGGCAGGAGACACAACTGACGTCATTCTTCGAATGCATCGAGTTGATTGCATTCATATGCTGAGTGCCGCCAGCGTGGCAGGTTAGGCAACGCGCAGTAATTTCCTTACTTGAGGCTTTTTCGAAAAGGAAGAGCTTGGAGGTGTCTGACGGATCGGCAACGTGACTGGAAGCCGGGCCGTGACAATCCTCGCAGCCATGCTTCGCGATGCCGCCTTCCCTGTAGGTCTGTTTCCAATGGGGGCTTTTTTCCCAGCCATCGTAGAGGGCCTGGTGGCAGGCCTTGCAGGATTCTGCACCTGCGTAATCGGAAGGATTTGTTTCAGATCTACCGGGCACGCTCTTTTGTTGTGCCGCGGACCCTGATTTATCGGTGCGGGCAGCCTGCAATTGGGCGTACGCAACCGGGGGCACCCACAGCAAACTGCATGCAATCAGCAGTCCCAGGGCGCGCGGCCGTGGTGCGCAGCATCGAATCCGATCTAGCCAAGAAAGTGTCGAGTTTCGCCGCGAGGCTGCGGCGATCAAAGCACTTCCCACGATATATCTCCCCCGAAGCTAAGGAATTCTAGGGGGTTCACAATCCCGCGACTGTTCAATACAGCACACTTTCACGAATCAAAGCCTGATTGCGTCGGGCCGAATCTCTGGCCGGAATCCGCGCTGTTCCCAAGTGAACAGTACGGTTTTTTGTGGCTGGCTAAGATGGTTTAGCAGTTCAGATACCTTTAATTCGAGTCGTGTCGAAACGATGACTTCCGGAACGATCAGCCTAACGGCTCCCCTAAAGGCAGCGCCAGACGGCATTGAAGGAAGTCTCTCGCCTGGTCTCAGCAGCGATGAGGCTCGAGCGCGGCTTGCGAAGTACGGTCCAAATGCAATGCCGGATATCGCGATACGACCATGGCGCATGGCGCTGACCAAATTTTGGGCGCCGGTTCCATGGATGCTTGAAGCAGCCATCCTCCTGCAGACGGTCCTCCACGAGTATGTGGAAGCAGCGGTCATCGCTGGACTCCTAATATTCAACGCTGCTCTCGGGTTCTTTCAGGAGGGTCGCGCACAAGCTACTCTGGCCGCACTGAAATCGCGGCTCGCGCTTACAGCCTCGGTGTGTCGCGACGGTGTTTGGAAGAATATCCCTGCCACAGAACTCGTGCCCGGCGACATGGTGAAGCTGTCGCTCGGCGGCATAGTTGCAGCCGATGCGAAGTTGATCAATGGATCGATTCTGCTCGATCAGTCCATGCTCACGGGAGAATCCGTTCCAATAGAAGGTGGACCGGGCTTGCAAACGTACGCCGGGGCGCTGGTGCGGCGCGGAGAGGCCACGGCAATTGTCATCGCCACCGGAGCAAGTACGAAGTTTGGGCACACTGCTGAACTTGTCCGCACCGCCCATGTGGAAAGCACTCAGCAAAAAACCGTGGTGCGCGTAGTGCGCAAGCTTGCCATTTTCAACGGCGCGATCATTGTTCTCCTGGTCGGGTATGCCCGTGCCCGGAGGATGCCGATTGGCGAGATTATCTCCCTCGTTCTGACGGCCGTTCTGGCGTCAATTCCCGTAGCACTGCCCGCCACGTTTACGCTTGCAGCGGCGGTGGGCGCAAGGGCGCTGGCACGGTTAGGTGTGCTTCCCACACGATTGTCCGCTGTGGACGAGGCGGCGACGCTGGACGTGCTTTGTTCGGACAAGACGGGGACGCTAACTCGCAATGAACTGGCAGTAACTGCGGTCCGCCCTGAGATGGGCTTCGACGAAGCGAGCGTGCTGGCAATCGCAGCTCTGGCCAGTTCCGATGGAGGGCAGGATCCCGTAGACACCGCCGTCCGAGCCGCCTCAAAAGAGACCACTGCCAGCCGGCCAAAACTGATTAAGTTTGTTCCATTTGACCCAGCGGCAAAAATGTCTGAAGCGACGGCGGTAGGCACGAGCGGCGGCACCGTGCATGCGGTGAAAGGCGCCTTCGCGGCCGTCATAAAATTGACCGAGGCACCGACCTCGGCGACAGCGACGGCCCACGAACTCGAGGGCCAAGGCTTTCGAGTTTTAGCCGTTGCTGTGGGGACACCGACGCCTATGCGGCTTGCGGGAATCATCGCGCTGAGCGATCCACCGCGCGCGGACGCCGCGGAGCTGATCAAAGACCTATGCACGTTGGGTGTGCGCACCGTCATGGTGACCGGTGATGCGCCGGCTACGGCAGCGATCATCGCGCGAGCCGTGGGGCTCGATGGAGCTATCTGCCCGCCGGGGCCAATCCCCGAGGGCGTGTGTCCAGAAAACTTCGCGGTCTTTGCCGGAGTATTTCCCGAGGATAAGTATCGCCTTGTTCAGTCATTCCAGAACACCGGCCACACTGTAGGGATGTGTGGCGATGGTGCCAATGATGCGCCGGCATTGCGCCAGGCGCAGATGGGAATTGCGGTTTCTACTGCGACGGACGTCGCCAAGTCAGCCGCCGGGATTGTTCTGACCGAGCCCGGACTTGCGGGTGTTGTGGCCGCGGTAAAAGAAGGCCGTGTAACCTTCCAGCGGATCCTGACTTACACGTTGAACTCCGTCACAAAGAAGGTCGTGCAAGTCCTCTTTTTAGCGGTGGGTCTGATTATGACGGGCCACGCGATTCTAACGCCCATGTTGATGGTCATTGTCATGATTACGGGTGACTTCCTTGGCATGTCCTTGACGACGGACAACGTGCGCCCGTCCCCGAGTCCAAGTGCATGGAGAGTTGGTAACCTGACGGTCGCAGGCGCTTTCATGGGTCTCTCTGAATTAGTGTTTTGCACTGCCGTATTAGCTATCGGCAAATTCCATCTGGGCCTTGGGATTGCGGCGCTTCAAACTCTCGCCTTCCTGGTCATCGTGTATGGTAATCAAGCCACGATGTATACGAATCGAACTCGCCAACGCATGTGGTCAACGTGGCCAAGCTCCTGGTTAATTTTTTCCTCCGTAGCCGATCTGTTAATCGCCTCAACGATGGCAAATCGTGGGATTGCGATGAAGTCTTTGCCCTTGCTCGTGATGGGCGGCGCGCTTACGGGAGCTATTGTCTTTGCATTACTGGTGGATATCGTCAAGGTACCCGTGTTCAAACGTCTCAGGATTGCTTAAGCGCGAGCCGCAGCATGGATTTACATCTGGACAAGTTGTCGCACAGCGTGCAATCAAATTCAGTTGTTCGGGAGATAAGCTAATGCCAAAAGACTCGCATCAAAGAGCCGCAGAGTTTCACGACCTTGCCGCGCACGCGCACCGTGTCGCTGCGACGCACCACGACAAAGAAGACCACCTGACTGTCCATGAGTTCTCCCGGCAAGCCGTGGAATACTCCAACAAGGCCCACCAGTTCGGACAAGAGGCCCATCGTAAATCGGAAAGCTCGCTGAACAAGAAAGAATAAAGCCGGCGTCTCCGATTAAGAGTCCGTAAATAGCTGCGCGCGAGGTTGTCCTTTCGCCAACGGCGGTGCGGCGGTGGGATCGCTGAAATCGTTGGTCCAACTCCAATTGCGAATTTCCGGCAAATCTTGAAAATGCTGCCGGATATAGGCGTGGTGCTCGTACAGTTTCCTGTTGAACATATCGATGGCGTCCGACGCTTCCGAACGCAATCGAGAGACATGCTTGAGCGCGTCAATGGCGAGGTGGAACCGGCTCATCTTATTGAGCACAACCATATCGAATGGAGTCGTGGTTGTACCGACGTCATTAAATCCACGCACGTGGAAACGGGCCTCGTTCGCCCGACCATGCACCATGCTGTGGATGAGCCATCGATAGCCGTGGAATGCGAAGATCACATCGACATCGCGGGTAAACAGAGTATTGAATGAAATATTGTCCATGCCGTGCGGGTGATCGTCGGGACTCATCAGTGCGTTGAGGTCAACGACGTTCACTACCCGTACCTTAATGCCCGGCACATGCTTCTGCAGCAGCCAGGATGTCGCGCATGCCTCCATGGTAGGGACATCACCGGCGCAGGCTAAAACGATATCGGGTTCCGTTCCTCCATCATTGGTGGCAAATTTCCAAATCGATGCCCCCTGAGAGCAATGCGCTAGCGCTTCGTCAAACGTTAGCCATTGTAGTTCTGGTTGTTTTCCGCAGGTAACGACGTTGACGTAATTTCGGCTGCGCAAGCAATGATCGAACACGTTAAGGAGGCAATTGGAATCCGGCGGATAGTAGATTCGAACCACTTCGCTACGCCGTTGCAGCGCGTTGTCCACAAATCCCGGCGCTTGGTGGCTGAAACCATTGTGGTCATTTCTCCAAGCGTGGCTGGTGAGCAAGACATTCAGAGAAGCGAGCGGCTTGCGCCATGGATATTCCAGACACTGCTCCATCCACTTCGCGTGCTGCGTAACCATGGAATCGACCACTTGAGCGAACGCCTCGTAAGAAGACCAAATTCCATGACGGCCCGTCAGCAAATAGCCTTCAAGCCAGCCCTCACAAAGATGTTCGCTCAGCACTTCCATGACACGGCCGTCAGGAGATAGATGTTCATCGATGGAAACGATGGTTTCCATGGTGCAACGATCCGTCGCATCGAAAGCGGCGTTAAGACGATTTGAATTCGTTTCGTCAGGGCAAAAAAGCCGAAAATTGGTCGGATTGAGTTTGATGACGTCGCGAAGATATTCACCCAATTTGCGCGGTGCTTCTGCTACCACCTCACCTGGTCCGGGTATGGATAATGCGTACTGGGCAAAATCGGGCAGATCGAGGGCCTTCAGAACTCGGCCGCCGTTGACATGAGGATTCGCGCCCATACGGCGATTCCTGTCTGGAGCCAAGGCTGCAAGCTCGGCCACCAGACGTCCTTCCCTGTCAAATAACTCATCGGGCCGGTACTTCTGCATCCACTCTTCGAGCATCTTTAGGTGCTTTGGATTCTCACACACTGTGGAGAGTGGAACCTGGTGTGCGCGAAATGTGCCTTCGATCGGCACGCCATCCACCTCTTTCGGGCACGTCCAGCCCTTTGGCGTGCGCAGTACGATCATCGGCCACGGCCTTCGGGCCTGGTTTTTGTCTGCCCGGAGACCCTTTTGGATTTCGCGAATACGCGCGTAGCAACGATCGAGAGCGGCCGCGAAAAGTTGGTGTACTACCTCCGGATCACCCCCTTCCACGAATTCCGGTGTGTAACCCTGCCCTCTGTAGTAAGCGAGCAGTTCTTCATCGCTTGTGCGAGCCGTGACCGTGGGGCCGGAGATTTTGTAACCATTGAGGTGCAAGATCGGTAGCACTGCTCCGTCTCTCGCCGGATTTAGAAACTTGACGCCCTTCCAGCTTCCTTCGAGCGGACAGGTCTCAGCCTCACCATCGCCGACGACGCAAGCCACAATCAGGTCGGGGTTGTCGAAGGCCGCTCCAAAGGCATGAACTAGCGAATAACCCAACTCCCCTCCCTCATGCATGGAGTTTGGGGTATGCGGTCCGCAGTGGCTGGGAACTCCTCCAGGCGTAGAAAAAGATCGGAAGAAAAGACGCATGCCGTGGATGTCCTGACTGATCTCTGGATGCACCTCTGTATATGTGCCTTCTAGATACGCGCACGCGTTGAGCGTCGGCCCTCCGTGACCAGGCCCTGAGATGTAAATAATGTCTGCATCCGTTTGCCTGATCAGCCGGTTTAAGTGCACGTAAATGAAATTTTGTCCGGCGGACGTGCCCCAGTGTCCCAGCAGTCGCGGCTTGATGTGCTCTTTTCTGAGCGGCTCACGGAGCAGTGGATTATCAAGAAGATAGATTTGGCCGACACACAGGTAATTCGCGGCGCACCAATAGCGATGCATCTGGCTCAACAGCTCGGCCGAGAGTGGCCCATCCGGCTTCGCCACAACGTTGTTTTCAGCACGTTGCGATTTGTTGCTGATTTTGACGACGGTCGATAAAGCGGTGTTAAATTCAAGCATCTTTGCTCCTGACTCTAAGGCGGCACTGTTAAGATAGCTGGGTATTTGTCCAACCAAGAGCAGAGCGTACATGCTGCATGATCATTAAATCTTCGTTAGTCCGTATGACACGTACCCTCACTCTGCTTTCTGGGGTCGATATCAGTGGAGCATTAGCTTCATTGCACGAATTATCCAAGGACACGCCTAAAAACGCCAAGCCATCACAGATCTGCTTGCGAACAGCAGGTGCGTTCTCGCCGATTCCGCCGGCAAACACGAGCACGTCCAGCCCACTTAAAACCGCGGCGTACGCGCCGATGTATTTTTTTGCTCGGTAACAGAACAGCTCTACGGCTTCCGCGGCCCGAGCATCTTGGCGATTGTCCAGCAGGTTCTTCATATCTCCGGACGTCGCTGACACTCCCAGAAGTCCGGATTCCTTGTTCAGCAGTCTGCTGATCTCTTCTGCGGACATTTTATTCTGTTGAAGCAGATACAGCAGCAGACCCGCATCAACATCGCCAGACCGGCTACTCATAACAAGTCCTTCGAGGGGTGTGAAGCCCATCGATGTGTCTACACTCTTGCCCTCTTTGATTGCGACCATGCTCGAGCCGCTGCCGAGATGTGCAATGATCACCCGCCCGTTGGCAAGTTCTTGCTCGAGCACGTGCAGTTCAAGCATTGCGTACTCATAGGAAAGGCCGTGGAAGCCATACCTTCGGATGCCATGGTCGTAGAAGCCACGAGGAAGCGCATACATTTGCGCGACCTTCGGAAGAGAGGTGTGAAAGGCCGTATCAAAACAGGCTACTTGTGGAAGCTCTGGAAATTTTTTGGCGATAAATCGAATTGCGTGGATGGTAGCCGGCATGTGATCAGGGTCGAGTGGTGCGAGTTGTTCCAGCTCCGACAAGAATTGCGGAGTAATCCGTTGCGGATCCTGGTGCTTAGGTCCTCCCTGAACGAGTCGATGGCCCGCAGCCGCGAGGCCGGAGAGAAAACCGCGTTCGTCCAGCCATCCGAGCATCACTTGCAACGCGGTATTTGAGCCCGCAAAATCGACCGCGCACTCTAACAAAGTGGTCCCACTCTGATCGGCAATTCTCAAGCGCCCGCCCGAAGTGTCTGCCTGCGCAACTGCCATCGTTAGAAGAAGGTCATCATGATTTCCAACTTCATAGAGGGCCGACTTCAAAGTCGCAGACCCCTTGTTCAACGTTAAGACCCGTTTTCTGTGCATCGTCACAAGCTTATCCCAGTCAGAAACACAACGAGTATACGTCGATCGGAACCGGCGAATAAAAAGGTCCGCCATCGAACTCCGGGATGTGGCCTCGGTCGCCTTTGAGCCGCTCGATTTCCGACGCAATCAACCCGCATAGGTTGCCGGTAAAACGATGAACCTCCGGTTCGCACGAGGCTCCAATTTCCAAACAGACTCAGATCTGTTCCTTAGTGGACAGAAATCGCGGTCTTTCGATGAACGCGCAGCCGCGATCCGAACGTCCAAGCGCCCGGAATATGTGTTTTCGGGCCAAAGAATGGCCGCGCATCACGTTGCGCATCGTCAATCACTTACAAACCCAAAACTAGGCAGCTTTTTGGGTATCCACTTGGTGAAGCCCTCCGACTAAGCCTTAACGGCGAAGAGAAAGAGAAATGAAAGCGTCTAAGAATTTGGGTGACTCAGTTTGAATTTGCACAATCGAAGGGACTTACGTCGCAAGTCTTCGGGGTCGCGATTAGACGGGGTGGGGGTAATGAATATCGAATAGTTCGACTGCTGGATCTGCCGTAAACGGTTCACAGACGCCATTTACACATATTCGCAGCGCTTGATCTGTTAGACGTTTCAGGCGTTTTTCAGGCGGTCGTTCGACACATTGTGAAGATTTCTATGGCATTCATCGCCGGTCTCGCTCCCGATGGACACAAGTTGGGGAGTCGGAACGTTTTGTTTATTAGGCGACGGTGGGTCGAACATATTGTGGTCAAAAGTCCAATAGACACACGGTTCGCCCGCTACCCGCTCATAAAACCTAGCGATGTGGCCACAATTGACGTGTTTTCTCTATCAGGATTCGCCGTTTGTTTTCAAACAAACTAGGGCGGACGCGAGGGAGCGTTGCCGTACCGAAGACATGCGGACGCCAGAAGTAATCGAAGCTCTTAAGAGTCTGCAGGCCCTCGCGCGCATCCGCTGGCCGTTCGAGCAATACTGGTGAACCCTGGGCCGCGATAATGCCGAAGGCCGCTGGAAAGAGGCCAATGCGAGTTACAACGCGGTCGTGCTTGCGATCGAGCGGACGACGAGCACGTCCCGACGCTTTTCGCGGGAGACAACTGGTGACGTTTGGCGACGATTTGTGACGCGGGAATTGTGGCGTCCAACTCGATTGGAGACACTTGGAGACAGCAGCTGACCGTCGGGGTAGGTGAAGGATGAAAAAATATTACCGAGCAAGAGGGACTCACCCAAATCAGTTTGATGGGGTTGAAGACCTAGATCGAGCGAGCGGTGACGCGCTGTCTGAGGTAGAAATCACTCAGAAGCATGTGCTCGAGTATTGCGGCATCGAAACAAAGGTCGAAGAACGGGCCAAAGGGCGGCATTTACAGCCCGACTACGTTCTTTCGTTCGTGAAACTGGTCAAAAACTGATCGGGACAGAACCAAGTGATTCTGCCACACGGATGTCCGTTGCGCGGTTTTCACCATTGCAGTGAATTAGCGAAAACACATTTGAGGGGATTTTGTCCGGGGGCGAAATTGCGTAATGTGGATTTTGCCCTCCTCTGCCGGGCCGTCCGAACCGAACACCAGGGCTGCCTCGTGAACCTGCTTGTCCGAAGTGTAAAGTCCGTACTGGAACAAACGGAGGAAACCAAGACCCAAGGAATGGAGGGCAAACTATACGATTTTGGGCAAGCCCCAAAACGCTCGCTGGGCGGACCCCTTGCTAATCCCCAGTTCTACAGTGATTTCGCGCCACGATTGCCCGTGTGCGCGCAGGGTGCCAATCCTGGCGGCGTCCACGGCCACTCTTGGCCTTCCCAGGCGCTTGCCCTTGGCCCGGGCGTTCCGGAGGCCAGCTTTTACGCGCTCGGCAATTAGGCACCGCTCAAGCTCAGCCACAGCGCCCAGAACGGTGAAGACCATCTTGCCGGTTGGTGTGCTTGTATCGACTTGTTCGGACAGCGAGACGAATTCGATGCCGAGAGCATTGAATGCTTCCAGGGCCCGCAGCAAGTGGGACACGGACCGTGCAAATCGGTCAAAGCGCCAGACGACGACTGCGTCGAACCGGCGGTGATGAGCATCGGCCATTAGTTTGTTGAGCTCGGGCCGGCTGTCTTTTGCGCCGGAGATTCCTTCATCGACGTATTCGCCCATTAACCTAAAACCGCGGCGCTCACAATACTCACGAAGCTCGCGCGTTTGCATCGAAGAGTCTTGGCCGTTGTTTGTCGTGGATATTCGAGCGTAGATCGCTGCCCGACCCGGCTGTGAACGTAACTTTCCTTCCTGTAAAATCTCACGAGTCATTGACGCCCTCGCATGAGCAGTCTTGTTCGACTGATCACTTCTAGCGCGAGACCTCTAACGTGCTTTTAAGTGGTACGTCAAGTCCATTCGTCGCGCAGGAATATCGAGGATTTTCGAAATCGGGATTGTGTATCCAAAGAGTGGATCAAACATTTGATAATCCGAGGTGATCGATGAAAGCCCGAACGCGACGCAAGGATCGGACCGGATCTAAAGCAGCTCGGGATCAGCTCCTAAAGGCAAGTTGTTCGGCGTTAGTGGAACAGTTTGAGCTCTGTCGCATGCGCGAGCCGATCGATGCGCAATTTGCTCCTTATTATGAGCGATTCTTGCGATGCGACTTCCGCGCGATTATTCGGTACCGTGCTGAACGATGCCGCGAAGAAGACGTCGCGACTTCGTTTTACGAATTTCTGGGCAGGTTAGTCACACTGCGATTTTATGAGGTCGCGGACGTAATTCTGTCCAATATAGAGCAACGGGGTGCCATATCGTGGCCCTCTACGAGCGAGGCATTTAATTATTGGTACAACGCACTTAGACCTCTGTGCGAACAGGCACGTCTATTCATTCGTGCGTCGCACCGTTTGGCGGGTCGTAAAGTTCGGGAAAAGCTTTGGCGTGGATACTTGCTCCAGCCACTACAAGATGCGAGGTTTTCCTCTCTCAAAGGGCATCCAAACGAAGCTTCGTTACAAGTCCAAGAAAATGTCCGTCAACAGAGCGTGCGGCGCCGAGCGGTACAGAGCCTTCTCGAGGTCAGTGAGACCGAAAATGTTGAGTTTGTTCGATCCGGACTTCGCGGGCTGGGCATGGACGGGTCGAAACTTGAAAAGCAGGTCACACGTAGCTACCACTTGGCGCAGATCAAATCGTTCGCCCGGCTGAATCTGGTAACGCGAGAGGTTTTCTTTCGCTTGGCAAAGACTAAAGGAAACCTTGGAAGGGGTGGTTTTGCCTTCGCGCCTTCTCAAGTGGCTCGTTTTTTTGCCTGTCGAATCCTGGGCATCTCGGAATCCACCTCCAGCCATCAGGCAAAAACTGTGGCAAAAAATTAGGACTTATTTTGCCACAGAAAAATCCGTAAACATCGGCCTTCTCCCCAGGCAATATTTCAATTCTAACTACACTGAAGACATTCCAATCCACCCATAAACATTGGGCCTTTTCGTGATGCGTGCTTTTTCGCTCAGAAATCTGCTTGTACCGTTCTGTCAGAATTTGCAAGTGAATCCTTCTTCCCCCAGTGACAAGCCCCTTCCTCAGAGCGCAGAGGCGGAACGGGCCGTATTGGCTGCCATTCTCCTCGACAGCCCTGGTATTCAGGAGGTGATGTCACGCCTTGAGCCGACCGATTTCTTCTTACCAGCTAATCGGGCCATTTATGAACACATGCAGCGGTTAGTCGCGGAAGGAAAGTCCCCCGATGAGGTTTTGGTGGTTGACGCCCTGATTTCGGCTGGGGTCATCGAGACCGTTGGCGGGCCTGGCTACGTTAGCCGAATCCCGGACGGAATGCCGCGAGTCAGTAACCTATGTTTTTACGTAGATCTGCTTAAGAGAAAGGCACAACTCCGACAGCGCGCTTACACCGCTGAGGCGATCCTGGAGATGGCGTTGGGCTCCCATGGCAACCCCGAGGAGGTGTTGAAACAGATAGAAATGCTTTCTGCCCAGTTAAGGAATGAGGTTGGGCAGAAACGAGTCCTGAATTTCAGGTCGGGGGTTGAGATCTCCATGGCGATCAAACAGGGAATTGAGTGGATCGTGCCAGGTTTTGTTGTTAGAGGGGGCATTACCGAACTCGGGGCAAAGGTTAAGGCCGGCAAGACGACCCTAATCATGCAACTGGTCCGTGCCGCAGCGGAGGGGCTCGATTTTCTCGGCAGATCCACTCTGAAAACCACGACGGTATACCTAACGGAGCAGCCCATAGTTTCATTCCAACAGGCGATGGAACGAGCCAATCTTCTGGGGCGGGATGATTTCCATGTCCTCTTCCACAACGAAACTCGAGGAACACCTTGGCCCGAGGTGGCCAGAGCCGCCGTCGCAGAGTGTAGACGTGTGGGGGCTCTCTTGCTGGTAGTGGATACATTGCCCCAGTTTGCTGGCCTCAGGGGAGATTCTGAGAATAACTCCGGCGATGCATTGGCAGCGATGGAGCCGCTATTGAGAGCCGCCGCAGATGGTATAGGCGTAATCGTGGCTCGCCACGAAAGGAAATCGGGCGGCGATGTGGGGGATTCGGGGCGTGGCAGTTCTGCTTTTGCCGGTGCCGTGGACATCGTTCTTTCCCTCCGCAAGCCTCCAGGCAGTTCCAGGAGAACGCAGCGTGTATTGCAGGCACTGTCCCGATTCTCAGACACCCCTCCAGAGTTGTTAATTGAACTGACAGAGACCGGTTACGTCGCGCTCGGCGACCCGCAGGATGCAGTTCTAAGGGAAGCCAAGAATCTGATCACCGCGGTCGCGCCGAGGTCGGAGGCCGAAGCAATGACTTTGAAGGAAATCGCCGACGCTTCTGAGGTTCCGCGGACCACGGCCCAGCGCGCAGTCGAGGGACTCCTGCGCGAGGACGTGCTCGATAAAGTGGGCGATGGCAAACGAAACAGTCCTTACCGTTACCTCGCAGCCGAGAATCTTTTGTGCCCAACCTCAAACGTTAATGGGCAGAAAGAAAAATCAAGGGCAGCCGCGGCCGGTAAGCAGTGAGAATTTCATCCCAACCCGAGATCACCAGCCTTGGAAGCCCTCCAGTGTTGAAGGGTCCGCGCCTTCTTACTCCAAACGACGTCGCAGAACAGACTGGTCTCTCAATCGAGACTCTTGCGCAATGGCGGAGCCAGCGACGAGGTATTCCTTACGTAAAGATCAGCCGAAACTGCGTCCGCTACCGCCAGAGTGACCTTGACGGATGGCTTTCAGAGCGTATAGTCCGCACCGATTTGAACTCGTTTAATAGGAGGTAAGCAGTGTCAGTTTATCGCCGAGGCAAAACTTGGTGGTACGTCTTTGAATACGAGGGACGGCGAATTCAAGAGTCGTCTGGCCTCACAAATAAGACAGCCGCCATGCGCGCGGAAGCAAAGCGTAAGACTGACCTTCTGGAACGGCGGGCAGGATTCAAACGAAAAAAGTTGCCGCCCAAATTTGGGGAATTCACTCCCGTGTTTCTTAATTGGTCAAAACAACAACACCGACCGAAAACCTATGCACTTCATCGAATGAACTGTGACGTACTCGATCGATACTTCAAACAGAAGTGGATGGATGACATTACGGGTGGCATGGTTGAAGATTTTAAGCTTGCTAGGGCTTGTGAGAGGCGATGGGGAGATAAGGACGAAACCCCCATTTCAGGCGTAACTGTAAATCGCGCTCTGAGCACTCTGCGGCTTATCTACCATTACGCCGAGCGGTGCGGGTATCAACTTTCCAACCCAGTTAAGGGCATCGAATTCTACGAAGAGTTGGGGCGGACCAGAATCGTTTCGCCCGAGGAAGAAGTCGCATATTTTGGCACTGCCAGCCAACCGCTCAAGAGTATTGCTCGGATCATTCTTGACACTGGAATGCGGCCTGAAGAGGTTTTTCGAATCGAAATCGATAATTTGGATTTCCTGAGCCGCACGATATTCAACCCATTCGGCAAGACACCGGCAGCGCGCCGAAAGGTAACTATGACGGACGAGGTATTCAAGATCCTCAAGACTCATGCGTCAAACAGCAAGGGCAAATTTCTTTTCCCGTCTAAGAACAATCCCCAATGTGCGATCCGAAGCGTGCGGAAGGCACACGATGCTGCGGTTCGCCGGGCTCAAATAGATCCCGGGTTTAGGCTCTATGATCTTCGGCACTCATATGCATCGCGAGCCGTAATGGCTGGCGTTGACTTACCGACTCTCGCGGCCTTGCTCGGTCACACGAATATTCAAATGACTATGCGGTACGTTCACCCGGCCGAAGAGCACAAACGTGAGGCGGCAGCCAAAATTGAGGACTACAAAGCGCTGAGTGCAATCAGGCTGGCCGAAAGAAGTCAGCGAGTACCTACAATTTCCACTACATTGCAATGAGGATGAGCATGATGACAGTTTCTAAGTATTTGAAAAGATTGGTCGGGGCGTGGAGATTTGAACTCCAGACCTCCTGCGCCCAAGGCAGGCGCGCTACCAGGCTGCGCTACGCCCCGACAAGAACTGCTGTGTCGATTATAAAGCACTTGCCAGTGCCTATGCTGTTCGGAGGTGATGCCAATCCTTAAAGCAAGTCAAGGATTCCACACGTCTGCTCAAGATTCATAGAATTCCGGGTCGGTGGCTCAACCCCTACGGCTTCCTTCTCGACCGGGAAGTTCGAGCCTTGAGAGGCGTTAGTGCCTCCCCCTTGTGAATTGCGACGTGTGTTTTGTCACTTTTGATTAGGTATTGCGGCTCTTCATTGGAAGCGTGGTGCACATAGCCCTTGAAATTATAGCTGGAAACAACTTTCTTGATGATGACTCCGCGCACTCCTGCCTCAGAATTCCAAGCAACATGGTCGTCGCGCTTGAAGATTTCTGGCATTCCAGGCAGAAATACAATCCAACCGTAGAGCCGTTGACCGGCGATTTTTGAAGCTCCAATTTTGAACATCCAAATTGGCTTGCCAGGCCCCGAAATTCTCGGAGTCGCAAAACAGGGTTCGGCATCTGATGCGGTATTCCGGGGGCGGGAAAAGTGTTTCCAACTGAGGACGAGGAATGTCTATGTCGCGCATCGAAGATCGTTTGAAAGCACTCGGGCTGCGCCTACCCCCTCCGACCAAACCGCCTCAAGGTGTGTCACTTCCCTTTCAATTTGTCCACGTTGTGGGTCGACGGGCCCTCATTTCCGGCCACGGGCCGCAAAGCTTGGACGGCTCGTTTGCCCATCCTCTCGGTAAGGTCGGTCGTGAGGTTAGCGTCGAGCAGGGTTATGTCGCGGCCCGCCTGACGGCCCTCTCCATCTTGGGCAGTCTCGAGCGCGCCATTGGCGACCTCGACCGGATCGTCGCTTGGGGCAGGGTCTTCGGGATGGTGAACTCAGCGCCCGGGTTTAACCTTCAGCCGCGCGTCATCAACGGCTTTTCTGACCTCATTCTCGAAATCTTCGGCCCCAGAGCGGGCGCTCATAGCCGAAGTGCTGTCGGGATGGCCGAGCTGCCCTTCGACATTCCTGTCGAAATCGAAGGCGAAGTCGAGCTTTCTAGTTAAAAAGCCAAAATTAGCTAATCTCGCTTGGTATTGAGCCCACCACTCCAATTTTTTCCAGAAGTCTCACACATTTGTTACCAGTGCGCATCCGCCTGAATCAGGATGAGGACCCTGAGCACCGCCTACGGGCAGGCATGTCCGTCGAGCCAGAAATAAGTCCTGTAGCCTTAAAAAAAAAGGCAGAGGCCCGTAGGCCTCTGCCGGTCGTTACGTCTTGCTATTAGCCTCTGAACCGCCCTAAAGCCTAGAACGTCAGCTTCAGGCCAAACTCCGCCACTCTCGGTGCACCTAAGGAGAACACTCCCGTCCCGACGCCAATCTGGTTCGTGTGAGCCGCAGCGCCGTTCTTGGTGGTATATCCAACATCGCCAACAGCTCCGTTTAGCACGCCGCTGAGAATGTTGCCCGGCGGGTCATAGTTGGCGAAGTTGAAAAGATTGTAGAGAGCGGCGCTGGGTTCGACGCGCAACCGTTCTCCGAAGAACTTCCCTTCCCAGCTCAGTTTCAGGTCGAACGCTTTCATTCCACCCAAACCGATTGCATTCGGCAGGGTGGATGGAATGGTCGGAATGTCTCCGCTCATGGCTTGGAGCTGCGCTGTGGAGAAAATCCCATTGCTAGCCAACACCTGCCCCGCAGGCGTGAGATGCCCTGCGAAGTTTGAGTTGAAGTTGTTAACCACGCCGCCCAAACCACCGATCGAAATTCTACGGCCAAGAGATCCGGTCTTGGTTCCCGGCAGCGGATCGAGGGAAGTGCCATCACCCGTGTAGTCCGTCTGGAAGATCGAGCCCGCACCGGTGCCGGCCGAGCCGATTGCAAACAGAGTGTCGGGCAGCGCTGACCAGAAGTGACCGATCAAGCCAACACGGAACCAGAACGGCAGGTCCACATAACCACCAAAGTTAAGCTGGTTCGTGCGGTCCAGTGTGCTGGGCCCGAAATATTGCTGCGGATTTCGATTGTCCATCGACTGGATCACGAAATCCTGGTCTTGAATTCCGGCGACGCCTGGCGTGCTGGCATTCCAGCCGCCGTCGTTGTCAAATTCCGACCAGGTATACGAAACCTGGAAGTTCGCATGGCGGATTCCAGGCAGCGGATGATCCATATTCTGAACCAGCTTTACATCGAGTCCGTTGTAAACTCCGCGTCCGATCGATTGGAGCTGCTGGAAGGCACCTGTCTTGGTCGTCGTTCCCGTGAAAGCGCAGGAGAATGACGTCTGCGTTTCATTCGAGAAACCTCCGACCGGGCAATTGCCGATGCCCAGATCATTGGCGGAGTCGAGGCCGTTCTGCGCATAATCCACAATCGTTGCGCCGGCTGCGCCGTTGTCATAAGGCCCAACGACCGCCGAGTGAATAGCGCAGTTAGTAGCCGCGGAGCTGGCGCTCGCACCGCAACCGAAGAATGCATTGGTTGATGCGACCGCGGCCTGCGCTGCGGGTTTGCTGAAGTAGGCCACGTCCCCGCTGTGGTTTATGTCAACGCTCAGCGGGTAATGCAAACTCACGTTACGCAGATAATCGACGCTCAGCACCATCCCGCGCGTGAGTTGGCGCTGTACTCCGATGTTCATTTGGATTGAGCGGGGTGTCTTGTAGTCTGGCGCAAAAAGTCCCAATCCTTGCACCGCTCCTTCGCCGATCAGCGTCGGCAAGTAGATGCCGTTTGGACCCACAGGATTAACAGCTACCGCGGCCTGCCACCGCTTTTCAAAAGCGGCAATGGTCGGAGCGGATTGAGCAATGGATTCCGAGCAGGTTCCGTGAGGCAATGTTTCCGCTACGCCTCCAGGGAACGGAATGGGCTCCTCGGTCCCATCAATGCAGGCAAAAGGAGCGAAGTTGAAAGCCCCCGTTGGGAGACGCAATGGCCGGTCGAAGAGCTCATTGTTGAAGATTACGTTCTCGAAATACTCGCCGATCCCCGCGCGAATAACAGTTTTGCCATTGCTACCCGGATCCCAAGCCAAGCCAGCCTGCGGACCGAAATTGTGGTTGGGCAACTGAACGGGATCGCCGGCGCCTGGAATAATGGAGTTAATCGATTCGAGGGTATTCAAATCGCTATCGTTGCGGCCGTCATCTCGCACGTAGCGCACACCGAAGGTCAACGTCAGGTTCGGTTTAATCTTCCAGCTATCCCCGATATACGCCCCAATGCGGTTATCCGGACCTAGCCCACCGAACTTGAAACCGAAGGCTGGATTCTCCGTGTTGAAGCCCTGGCCGTTCCCAATAAAAACGTGGTCCGGGACATAGTCGAGCGGATTCGGATCTGTAAAAGCCATGGGGAAATTAGGATTGGTGCTAACGCCATTTAGGACGCGATCCTGAGGCTCAATTTGGAAGAAGTTCGCAAAACCGCCGCCCTGAATGTGGTTGTAGGACACTCCGTAACGAATGATGTGCGACCCCCAAATCTTGCTGCCGTCATACTTAACTTGATGATCGCTCTGCGGAGTTTCCTGCGGCGCAAGGAAGCTTGGTCCGGTCTGCAGTCCGCCCGTCGCGAACAGTGTAGAAACCGGCAGATCGGCGTCAAGCAAACTGCTGCCGATAACCGAGTCGACGATGTTGTTCTGAAACTTCAGGTATTCGAATCGGATGCTGTGCGTAAAGCCGCCGGTCGTGAAGTCCGCCCCCACTACGTGCGAACGGGTGCGGTCCTTATTTGAATACGGCGAAAAACTGGCTCCTCCAAACGCTGCGATCGTAAAATTCTGGAAGTAGCTGAAGCGATAGAACATGTGCAGCGACTTTGTGGCTTGCCAGTCCGCCTTGGCCATGGTGTCTGTTTCATGAAATGGCGACGGCACGGTCCCCGACAATGCCGTGAACGGAAATGGAAGTGGCACGGGCTCTAGCTCTGCCTGCAAAGTTCTCTCCGCATCCAGGAAGAAGAAAAATTTGTCTTTGATAATCGGCCCGCCCACATTGCCTCCAAACTGACTGCGTTGGAATGTGGATCCAGCGGGGCCAGGCAGCCGCGCCGCCAGCGAGCTATCACGGAATTGTCCATATGTTTCGCCGTGAATCGAGTTGCTCCCAGAGCGAGTAACCACGTTCACAGCGCCAGACGAAGTTAGCTCATTCGAAAGATCAAGCGAAGATTGGCTAAGTTGGAACTCCTGAATCGCACTCGCCGGGACGTCTTGGGTGGTCGTGCCAACTGTCTCATCGCTGACGTCCACTCCATCGACCTCGATTCTTGCCGTCCGCCCGAACCGCCCGCCGAATGAAATCGACGAAAAGCCTGCCTTTGTGGGATCGAAGTTTGTTCCATCCTGAATCTGTACGCCTGGCTCCAGTTGGGCGAGATCCAAAAAGTTCCGCCCTCCGACTGGGAGGTTCTCAATTTGGTCGGTACCCAAGACTCCCTGAATTTGCGCTTGCTCCGTATTGACCGACACCGCTTGGCTCGTGACTTCCACAACTGTTGCAGACGCGCCGAGGTCGAGCTTCACATTGGCCGTCGCAATGACGCCCACTTGGACAGTCACCGACGTGTCGACGGTCTTGAAACTCGGTGCTTCGACGCGTACGACATACACTCCGGGTTTGAGCGTGCCGGAGTTATAGGTACCCGCAGAGGTCGTCTGTGAGGAGATTACTTCACCCGTATCGCGCGACGTTATGGTCACTTTCGCGCCAGGGACTGCGGCTCCCTGCGGATCTGTAACCGTACCTTCAACGCTGCCGGTTGCAATCGTGGACTGTGCCAGCGCGTATCCCTGAGACCACAACACCAAACTAAGTATTGCGGCGAGGAAGATCGAGATTCTTTTCATATTCATCATCAGCTCCGGCTTAATGTCCGCTTGTGGATAAAAGCGGATTCGCGCAGTGTGCGCATGTGGACATTTGCAAATGCAGATGAAAAGCCAAGATAGCCGGACTGTGATGATTGACGGACTAAGTGATGCGAGCGTACAGAAACGCGGGAATCGAAAGATCCGCGCCCAGCATCAAAGGGGGCACGAAATATGGTTTATTGGAATGACTTTCGAGAATGCGGACGCGCTTTCACAAATTTGGATTCAAGGAAGAGGATTCAACATAGAAGATTCAACGGGCAAATTGTTCCGCGCTGGAATCGCACAGCGCTCGAAAATACCTTCGTGGACTGTAGAGAGAGGACAGCGGAGGAAAACTTCCTAGCTTCCACACATGCGCAGAATTTGCGAACCCTTGCTCAATCCTTGTTTAAACGAAGAGGAACTGGCAGCGCGGCCTGTTCTGCTGTCGCCCGAAATCAACCGATTCACACAACCTCGATAACTCCGGCTGAGGGTCAGTTCTTTGCCATCCTTTAGCGTGACTACGTATTCCCCAGTCGGCCACGGGCGCATTTCACGAATAGCGTCGAGGTTGACGATCGCAGACCGATGTATTCGCACGAATCGTCCAGGATCGAGCTTCGCCTCGAAATCCGCAATCGTTTCGCGAACAAGATGGGCCTCGGACTCCACGTGAATCCTTAAGTAATTGCCGGCGCCCTCGATCCATCGAATCTCATTGGTCGAGAGAAACAAGATGCGCCCACGCGACTTAATACATAGCCGGTCGCGTGCTGCCGCCTTAGATTCAATCTCTCCAACGACCCGCGCGGGAGATTCGAGACCCAGAAACTGTTTTGCCTGCCTTAATACGTTTGCAATCAACTCTTCGGGAAGCTCGCGTGCGGTCTGATTCGTTTCCCGTCAGTTGACGCTGCTAGCCAATCCTGGCAGCGCGCGACTGGCAGCGCGAATAGCTGAAAATCACTGGAAATCCCTGGCGCCACAGGCCCATGTCCATTCTTCGCAGTAGTCCAGAAAACAATGTCTCGCTCACTAGAGTTGACTGCCGATTGAAAATCAAAATCTTTGGACAACACACTCCCGACGTCGAGATCCTCGTTGCCGGCCAGGGCCGCTTGAACCGAAACGCGGTGATGCTCCTGTTCAGCCACAATCAGTACCCTGATTTTTGGGCGAACTGACGACATTGTAATTGTGAGCTCCTCTAAGGAAATTGCTGACTGCGTGCTAGTTGTTCTTCGAAGCGCCTACAAAGGCGCGTTTGCCATTTATTTGAGCTTCAAAATCAGGAGCTGCCGCCGCAAAGGTTCGGCGAGGCTTTCGGACCTTCGCATTTCGTCGATGAGCCTTGACCCACATGGAATAGAGCTCATTCATGCGTTCGATTTGCGCAGGGATATAGCGCTCTTGAGTAGTCAGCCACTCCTGCAGGTTCGGCTTACCCTCAGCGGGGTGATTGGGAGACGAAATCAACCAAATGGAGGCGGGCAGGCTGAGAAGCAGGTTGTGCGTCATGGCTCGAAGGATCTTGATCGTTTCAAGAGCCTGCCTGGGACTCTGATAGAAATATCCGAGCGGCAGGGACCACTTCCCCATATCCGGCGGGGCCCAATGCGGGTTTTCCTTGCCGGCAATGCTGGGATCGCAAGGCGGCGCCGACGCTGCGCTGATAATCGTCCGGCAATTCAAATACTCAGCCGCTTCCACATCTGCCAGGTGAATCACAATCTCGTGAATGCTCGAAACCTCGGCGCTCGGTTTGTAGTTCCACATCCGCTTGGGCAACTGGCGCAAAATGCCCGTAAGGAGCCGAGGCCCGTATCGAAACGATTCTAGAGCGTGATCTTTTGAGAATTCCGCTTTGGTGGACATGATGCTGCAGACTGCAGCAGTCCGCTTGCCAAGCCGCTCCCCACTGCGCCCGCTACAGCCTGAATTGCCTTAATTATTCCTAAACGTGCCCGCCAACCAAACACACCACCACAAATTTAGAAATACAAGTGCCACGGGACATCGTGATGACATTTGCAGGTGAACCACGAGGTGAGTTAGAAACACGCGATTCGACAAAGGCACACTTCGGAGTTTATTCAGCGGGTTTTCAGTTAGCAGAGAAACCGCAGCTGACAACTTCAGCCTTCGAAGATCTATTCTCCTCGCAAGATCGCATGCTCGCCGCGCAGCAGCGCTGTATTGTGCAGCATTGCTGTGGCCGTCGCGGGAAATCCGCGCCGCGTGACCATTTGCTGAAATTCCGGATTATTGTGCAGCGGGTCGAAGTCTGGTAGGTCGATCAAGAACACCAGGTTGTAGCAACGCTGGTCGAATGCCTTTTCCAGCATTCGCAAAGCGTTTTGTGAGTCTCCCAGGTTGATGTATATCCGGGCAATGCCAAAATCCGAAATGTATTCTGGCTTTGACATATCGCGAAGCAAGCTGCTCAGAATCTTATTTGCTTCGTCCTTGTGCCCCGCAGCCGCATGGTACGACGCGATGGCCGCGCTTTCCGGCGGGGATCCATTCGCTTTGGCCGCGAGTTCCTGTTGATGTATCGCCTCGGCGTAATCACGTTTACCGGCATATGCTTCGCCCAGGAAGAAATGGGTGGGCAAATAGCTTGGATCGAGCTGCTCCACGTGGTTACATTCGGAAATCGCGTCGTCGTAGCGACGAGCATGCAAGTACACGAAACAAACTAGCGACTCGGTGATCAGGGAAAGAGGGTCCAGGCGCTGCGCCTTATGTACCTCAGCCAGAGCTTCGTCGTAACGGCCGGCGTTGGTCAAGAACTCAGCGTAATATCGATGGGCCACTGCTGAATTTGGATCCATGGCAATGGTGCGCTTCAACTCTGCCTCCGCCGCAGCCCAATCCCACTTGTACTCGTGCAGCACGACTCCGGCAGTCATATGCGCTTCCGGAAGCGATTTATCCAGAGCGAGGGCCTTCTCCGAAGCCTCTGCCGCTCGCGGATAGTTGACTCGGGGGTCGTCAATATTCCAACTTGCTGCAGATTCATATGCATATGCGAGAAAGGCATACGCTGCAGCAAAGTTTGGGTCCTTCTGCGTCGCTTGTGTGAAGAAATCGATGCTTCTATGGATCGACGCCGGGGTGCGCTTATTCAATTGAAAAAGGCCCTTTAAATAGTCGTCATAGGCCTCTGGATCTCTTGAGGTGCGCACGTCTGAAGTCTTCGGCGAGCCTGGCAGTGAAACCGGCAGCGAATCGACAATGTGATTGGCTACTTCTTGCTCTACTGAAAGCAAATCCGTCGCATAACGGTCGAAGGATTCGGTCCACAGGCTGCCCTCATCCCGCCCTCTGAAAAATTGTGCGGTAATGCGGACCCGGTTATCCTGCTTTTGTAGCGTGCCTTCCAGCACATAATCTACATGCTGCTCTCGCGCGATTTCTGCCACGCTTTTGTGCGCCGCTTTGTACTGCATGGCGGTCGAGCGAGCGATCACACTCAATCGGTCCGGAAACGCCTGTCCAAGCTGCGTAATGACCTCGTCCGTCATTCCGTCGCTCAAATAGTCTTGAGCTGGATCCCCGCTTAAATTCTCAAAAGGAACCACAAACACCGTTACGTGCTCTGTATTCCTCTCCGCCGCGCTTCGTCCCCCCGAGCGAAGAAAGATCCAAATGCCCGCCGCGGCAGCCGCGAGAATCACCGTCAACAGAATCGCCAGGTATTGACGCATCCCTTGCGGCGGTTGGGGTTGGGCAACACTCGACGCGGACCCATTTGTTTGCTCAGGCGTGTGTGTTTGTGTGCCATTCGGACCGCTTTTGGGTATTAGGGAAGCAGTCGTACCATCCCAGGGCAAGAGCTGGGCTATAAACCTGTATCCCTGCCGGGGCACCGTTTCGATGTAGAGCGGATCCTCGGCTGAATCCCCCAGGGCATGGCGTAGATTGCTGAGAGCTGTGTTTACGTTGGAATCAAAATCTACGTAGGTATCCGCCGGCCACAGTTTGGACCTTAGCTCGTCCCGGCGAACCAGCTGGCCCGGCTTCTCAACGAGCGCAGCCAGGACCTGAAATGGCTTTTCGTTGAGCTTAACTTTGACCCCGTCGCGAAAAAGCTCGCGGGCATCAAAGTCGACCTCGAAATTTCCGAAGCGTACACGGCTGGTGAATTGAGGGTCGGAATCCATAACTGAGGGCTGGCCTTGCACCGAATTACGCCTATAAGGGCGAATTTGTTCAGATTCCTAAAAATTACAAATCGTGCCTAAATCCCGCACACCCTGCAGATGCACTTCCGTCTACGCTATTTTGACGAGGGGTTGATTTGGAGGTTAGCTCTTGATTGTGCCAGCTTGCCCTTTCCTGACTATAGTTTATTAAATTTAGAGAATCGCACATCTGTTGCAACGCATTGGTTCATATAAATTTAGACGGCTTCATCCACGAAGGTTGTGCGACTTTGGGATTACAGTGCTCGGTTGTGGTCATGCGCAAAAAGATGGAATTTTGCGGTATGTTGCTGCGGATTTTGGTATGGAGAATAGAAGGTAAAATATGCCCTCAAAAATCGTGGTAGTTGGAAGCCTGAATATGGACCTGGTTGCCTGTTCGTCTCGCATTCCGGTCCCCGGGGAGACTCTTACCGGCCATACATTCTTCACTCTACCTGGAGGCAAGGGTGCCAACCAGGCATTCGCAGCTGCGAAACTTGGTACAAGCGTCGCAATGCTCGGTCGCGTGGGAAACGACAGTTTCGGAGAGGCGATGCGGAAAAATTTGGCGGGGGTGGGATGTGATGTGAGCGGCGTGATCGTCACACAGGATTCAGCCAGCGGGATTGCTTTGATTTTCGTGGGTGACGACGGCCATAACTCTATCGTGATCGTCCCGGGCGCCAATGCGCTGCTCAGCGCGCTTGACGTCGAACAGGCGCAAACACAGATTGAAAGCGCCTCTTATGTCTTGCTGCAACTAGAATCGCCAATGGAAACGGTGATCGCCGCCGCGAAGGCTGCCCGGTCCGCCGCTGCTAAGGTGATTCTCGATCCGGCCCCAGCTCCTGCAAGGGCTCTCCCGCCCCAACTGCTGCAGAACGTCGACATTCTCACGCCCAATGAAACCGAAGCAACCGTGCTTGCGGGTTTGCCTCCAGGACGACTTGGGGCGAGCGAAGCAATCGAGGTGGGTAGAAAGCTACAGGATTTGGGCGCGCGAACCGTGATTCTGAAGTTGGGAGAGCAAGGGTGTGTGGTGGTGGGCGGGACGGGAAATCAGGCAATCCCGGCACCCCACGTGAAAGCTGTCGACACCACTGCAGCTGGAGATGTCTTCAACGCCGCGCTGGCTGTGGCGTTGGGCGAGGGTGCATCGCTCCACGACGCCTGCGCCTTTGCGAATCGTGCTGCGGCAATCTCGGTTACCCGCCGGGGAGCACAGGCTGCGGAGCCGTCACGCGCAGAAGTCGATGCGTTCGCCGCTGCGCCGCAGGAGTAGTCGCCGCGTCAGCCCAGCAACGTTAGTGCAACAGTCCCGCCGCATAATTCAACGCTGAAATTTGACTTTGGTAATCGTATTTCGCCGTCGTCTCTGCGATTTGTGCCTGCGTCTGGTTCAACTGCGCCTGACTTAATTCCACAATCGAGCCCAAGCCAAGCTTGTATCGTGACTGCGCCAGGTTCAGGGCCTGATTAGCCTCTGCCGAAATTTGCCGCGTAAGCCCGAGACGTTGGTACGCCGAGCTTGCATTGAGCCAGGCAGTGCGAATGTCCCGTGCAATCGTCTCCTGCAAATCGCGAAGGCGCTGCTGTTCCGCATGGGCTTGATTATTCGCTTCCGATTCCAGCGCTCCGTATAAACGGCCGTTGAAGAGCGGGATGTTCACGTTGAATCCGGCTGCTGCGTAACGCGGGCCTAGTTGATCTTCTCGAAATGGAGTCAGACCCGCTTCCCCGACCGCCGAAATGGTCGGCAGCCACAAATCCTTCTCTGCCGTTGCGTAGCTCTGCGCCGCGTTAGTGTTGAGCTTCTCACTCAAAATCTCAGGCCGGTTCTGCATTCCGTCGTCAATCCATTTTTCCGCATCCGCGGGCGGCCCCACTTCGGCCATTGGCTCTTCAACCAGGGTCAATGGCTGCTGATCCAGGTAGCCGAGTGCCGCGGAAAGCTCCGCCAAAGTCGCCTGCACATCGTTCTGGGCCTGCACCAGCAAAAGCTGCGCTTGTCCTAAGTCGACTTGCGCAAAACTCACGTCCAAGTCCGACTTCAATTGGTGTTTTGCCAGTTCGCCAATCTGATTGGCGACAACCTGCCGGTTTTGGACCGTCTGCTGAGCGACCTGCAGCACGGACTGCGCTTTTAGAGCGTTAAAAAATGCCTCGTCGACCCGCAGTAGCACGTCGGCCCGGCTGGTGGTTACGTTTTCCGCTTCGGCTTGGGCTCGCTCGCGATTGCTTTTCACCAATTGGTGCGTGCGGCCAAAATCGGTGATGAATTGGCTCACCGTAACGCCATTCGCGTAGCGATCGTAAATTACTGGATTGTTTAGCGCCCCAGCAGCAATTCGACTGTCATGCTCGGCTTCCACTCCGGTCAGGCTGCCATAGGCCTGGGGGTAATACACCGACTGCGCTTGAGTTACCCGAGCGGCGGCCGACGCAGCAAGATATTTGGCTTCCTGAATCCTCGGGTGATTTTGAATTGCGAGAGCCTCCGCCTGTTTCAACGTCAGTGTCTGGGGCGATGCGGAGGCAATCGGCGTCGGGGCCGCAGTCTGAGTACTTGGTGGGCTTTGAGGCTTCTGGGCTGGCGGAGCAGGAGAGTTTTGCGCATGCAAAACGCACGTTGTAGCAAACACCAGTAACCACGACATTAAAAATCGAAAACTCATATCAAACCTTCCTTCATCGGGACCGGCGCTGGCTGTGGCCCGGGGGCCTCGTGTCGCCTGTAGATCATCAGGTACGCGGCTGGAATCACGAAAATGGTAAGTAGAACCGAAACACTAAGCCCCCCGATGATCACTCGTGCCAACGGTGCGTACGCTTCGCTTCCAGTCTCGAGCTTCAACGCCATAGGCAGCAGACCCACGATGGTGGCGAGCGAAGTCATCAGAATCGGACGGAGCCTGATCCGGCACGAGTAAGCCACTGCGTCTCGTACAGATCGGCCGGCATTGCGCAGCCGGTTCGCGAAATCCACGATTAGAATGCTGTTCGACACGACCATGCCGGTCAGCATCACAATCCCCATTAGAGATTGCACATTCAGCGTCGTGTCTGTGAAGGCCAAGGTGAGAATCACGCCCACAATGCCCGTGGGCACCGCGAGAATAATCAGGAATGGATCCGTAAACGAAGCAAACTGCGCAACCAGCACCAGGTACACCAACAGAATCGAAAGCAGCAAACCAAAACCAAAACTGCGAAACGAAGTCTGCATCGTGTCCACCAGCCCACGTATGTTTATGCGCAGGTTCGGCGGGACCTGAGTCTCGGCGACAATCTTCGAAATCTCCTTGGCTGGCTTACCCAAATCCTCCTTTGAAGGTGCCGCGTAAACGTCGATGGTCCGCTGCAACTGATAGTGATCGACCTCCGTTGGCGTTTGAATCGGAGTAATGCTCGCGACTTGATCCAGATAAGTGGGCAACTTGAGGTTTGGCGCATGCAACGGCATGGCCTTGATGTCCTCGAGCGATCTAACCTGATTTTCCGGGTACTGCACGGTAACGAAATAGTTGTTGCCGCTTTTCGGATCGACCCAATAGCTCGGCGCAATCATTGCATTTGAAGTGAGCGCGGTTATTACGTTGTCCACAACCTCGCGCGGGTTCAATCCCAGTTCTGAAGCCCGCTCGCGGTTCACGTCCAGCTTCAACGAGGGGTAGTCCATGTCCTGCGGGATATACACGTCCGAGACGCCACGAAGTGCTTTGAATTTCGCCGCCAGGCTTAACGCCACGTCATCTGCCGCATGCATATCCATGCCGCTCACCTGAACATCAATTGGCGCCGGCATGCCTTGGTTGAGAACCGCATCAACCAAGCCTCCCGACTGAAAATACGTACGTAGCTGCGGCATTTGCTGGTCAATTTGCGCACGTACTCGGTTCATATAAACGAAGCTACTGACCCGATGCTCTTCCTTGAGTCCGACCTGAATGAACGCGGTATGCATGCCTGAGTTGGGGGTGAACAGCGAGGAAAGATCCGGCATTACTCCGATGTTCGAGACCACTGTATTCAATTCATCCGCCGGAATTACATGTCGAACAATGTCCTCGACACTTTTTACGTCCTTTTCAGTGAGTTCAAGGCGCGTCCCGGTCGGCGCTTTTAAGTTGATAATGAATTGCCCGGCATCCGTACGAGGAAAAAATGCAACTCCAACCAGCGGATACAATAAAAAGCACAACACAAAGATGCCCAGGAACCCCCAAACCACTTCACGCGGGCGGTCCAGCACCTTCGCAACCCAGCGGTCATACGAATTGAGCATGCGCTCAAAGCGATTATTGAATCCAAGCCGAAAGCGAACTGCCCAAGACCGCTTGGCCTCTTCCGGCTGCGACTCGCCGCTCACCACTCCCTTCAAAAATCGCGCGCAGAAAAGAGGCACCACGGTAAGCGCCACGAAGTAGGAAGCGAAAAGTGAAATCACCACTCCCAAAGCCAGTGCAGTGAATAGGAACTTACTGACGCCGAAGAGCAGAGTCACTGGGAAAAACACCACCACAGTAACGATGGTGATTGCCAGCACGGCCAGGGCAACCTCGTTGGCCCCGTGTTCGGACGCCGTGGCCGGATCCGACCCCTCCTCCATGTGCCTGAAAATATTTTCAAGCACCACCACTGAGTTATCGATTAAGCGCGAGAAGGCCAGAGCTAAGCCGCTCAGGAGCATGCTGTTGATGGTCTTGTCGAAAGAATGCAGGACAAAAAATGTGGCCAGCACCGACAGTGGAATGGAAAGAAAAACCGCCACCGTGGCCCGCGGGCTGCCCAGGAAGACCAAAATCATTACTGCGGTGAGAAAAAGACCAATCGCACCTTCTTTCAGCACTGTCCCGATGGCCTGCTTCACGAAGAGCGACTGATCGAAGACCACGTGCGTCATCAATTGCCGGGGGATGTCGCGTAGAGTTTTGATCGCTTTTCGTACTCCATTCACCACCGCGATTGTGTTTGTGTTGCCGCCTTGCTTCAGGATCGGCACGTAAACGGATTTTTGCCCGTCTACCAGCACTACGTTGTACTGCAATGCTGAGGCGTCTTGCGCCTTCCCCACGTCCGAAATAAATACTGACTTGTCTCCTTCGGTCTTGATCGGAATGTTGTTCAACGCTTTCGCATTGGGCACCTGCGCGTTGGTGTAAATGTTGTAGTCCATCGGGCCAATGCGCACGTCGCCGGCCGGCAAGATCAGGTTCGATTGGTCCGTCGCCCGCACTACATCCATTGGGCTAAGTTCATGAGCCTGTAACTTAAGCGGATCTACGTACACCATAATCTGGCGATATTTGCCGCCATAGGGCGGCGGGACTGTCGCGCCGGGCACGCCCGCAATTTGGTTTCGAATTTGAAACTGCAAATAGTCGTGAAGCTGCGTCTCATTCAGGTCCTTGCCGCTCACCGTAAGCAAGCAAACTGGC
The DNA here is from genome assembly GCA_963757885.1 of uncultured Acidobacteriota bacterium. Lineage (GTDB taxonomy): Bacteria > Acidobacteriota > Terriglobia > Acidiferrales > UBA7541 > Palsa-147. Next base: position 781,382 of record CAVWSS010000006.1, read on the forward strand.
ATGCTTGAGGCGTCAATCTTCATCACCACCGGCGGCAAAGTGCCTTGCGGCAAGCGCCGCAAGTCCGCCATGGCCAGATTCGAAATTTGCGTTACGTCTGCGTTCGCATCGGTGCCAGGTTGAAAATAAATCTTGATCAGGCTTACGCCCGACATGGATCGCGACTCCATGTGATCGATCCCGCTCCCCAGCGTGAAAAATCTCTCGAACGTGTCGGTGATATCCGCTTCAATTTGCTCGGGCGGCATTCCTCCGTAGAACGTCGCCACCAGCACAACGGGGATATCGATTGGCGGAAACATATCCACGGGCATTTGCGCCACGCCGGTTAGACCCAGCACGCAAACGAAGAGGCAAATCACCACAATGAAATAAGGATGTTTTAGTGAAAATGACGGCATGGAATCCCTACTCTATTTCCGGCGGCGTCGTGATTTGCGGCCTGACTAGCTCGCCTGGTTTGTATTGAGCCTGCTCGCCAAATAGCACCATCTCGTTTTCGCGTACGCCTGAATCGATTTCGATATCGGTGGCGGTGTGCAGACCAAGGTTCACATCACGCTGCTCGAGTTTGTTTTGTGAATCGATCACCAGGATGGTCCCGTGCGTTTCATCTTTCTCCTGTACGGCTTGGATCGGGAGGGTCAGCACCTGCTGGGCCTCATGCAGCGGCAGCTCCACCGATGCGTACATGCCCGGAACCAGTTCGCCCTTGGGATTCTGCACATGCACTTCCGTGTGCATCGTGCGAGTCTGCGTATCGATCTGCCCGGAAACGCTGGCTATTTCGCCCTGGATCGTTCTATGCAGCGTTCCAACTTTCAATGCGACTTTTTGTCCGTCATGAACGTCAGGAACCGCCTGCTCCGGCACAGGAATGACCAATCGTAAGACGTCATCCTGAGATATGCGGCATAGCGCGCTGCCTTTGCTGGCCGCCGTGCCGGCTGGAAGCAGCGCACCGGTGTAAGCGTAGATCTCTGTAACGATCCCATCGAATGGCGCCGTGATGCGCGCATATCCGTACATCGCCTTGTCCTTGGCCAGTGCCGCTTGAGAACCCAGCAAGCTCTGCTCCGCCGCTCCCAAAGCATCATTCGCGCCTGAGACGCCCGCGTTTGCTTCCAAATCCTTGCCGTGCGCTTCGTCGATTTCTTCCTGTGCTACTAAGCCCGGTTGTGTCTTTTGCACATCCGCCAGCCGCGAATAGTTCAGGTGCGCAACGTCATAGCTCGATTTGGCCTGCGACAGAGCTTCTTTGGCGCGCGCGATATCCTGCTCGCTCTTGTGTACGCCCGCTTCATCCTGATGAAGCTGCTCTTCCAGCTCAGGAATTTCCAGCACCGCCAAAAGCTGCCCTTGCTTCACGTGCGTGCCCCAGTCGACGTAGAGCTTCTGGATGTAGCCTGAAACCTTTGCGTAAACGTCCACTTCCTGGAAGGGCTCAAACTCCGAGGCAATTTCCAATTGGCTGGCGAGGTTCTTGCGGACAACTTTGACTACCGCAACGCGCGGTGCGTCCGATGCGCCTGCGTTGGTCTTTCCCGCGCCGCTGCACCCCACAATGGCAATCGCCGGTGCAATCGCGACCAATGACGACGCGACCAACAGACTCGGTCTAATCCTCATATCTCACCTTAGAGATTTTCAGGTTGGGTCATCGAAATTGCCCGTTGAGCGGTGCGCACGAGGAGCAGGCAATTGAGCTTGACCAGTTGTGGGTGTCGTTCGAACAGTAGCCAGGAAAAATCATGGGAGCGCCGGTGTTCGTGACCGCTAACCATAAGACTACGTTCGAGGAATGGAAGGGTCCGTCAAGACCACAGACCCGGTATTACGGTGAACAGTCTTGCAGGCGCCTGTTACAACAACTTTACCGGGAGAAGGACCCGTTGCTCAGCTCAGGGAGTAAGAAAAGGGGGAGAGCGTAATTGCAATGAAACGAAGAAGCTTAAAGGCGAAGGTCCGGGGCAATCTACATCCGCGACCATTATTCGCGGTTCCGGTAGTTCAGGCAAAGCATGACTTGAGACAACTCGCACCGCCGGCTGTTCCAGCGCCGCCACCGACTGGCTTGCCTTCATTTTGCTTGCTATTGAAAGGTAGTGAGTCGAAGTGTGATTGGACTGATAGAGGCTGGTCTTGGCGCGCGTAGCGAGCCCCGCCACACTGAACAGCAAGACCAATACGGCAAAACGCGCAAGATGCCTGGCGAAGGTTTTCTTTGGTGCGAGCAATCTGGCAGGCACTGTTTCGAGGCTCATGGATAGCTTCGGAACTGAAGCTTTCGAGAAGCGTGCAGACTGTGTCTCTTAAGCTACCGTTGATATTACGTTTATAAGATTCGCGAAGCAACACACGGGATGCTTGCCGCGCCCGATGATACATCGGCGTGTCATGGTGTCGGGACTCTGGCGGGAAATTACGCGGGGAGGGAGAAGTGCACGAAGGTTCGACCCGACCGGCGCGGACTCGCCTAGGGCCCGCGCTGATCAAGGTCTAAATTACTGAGGAAGTGCTGGTCGTTTAAGCGGCGGTTTCGCTATTACGTAGAAACTCGTATCGCTCAATTGCTGCGGCCACTCCTACTTCACCTTGCTGCGTCGTATCTGTGCGTAGAATTCGTCCCAGGCACCGCACGCGAACCGGCCCAGCTTGAGTGAGTTCATGAGGCAGGGTCATTACGATTTCGACTGGTGACCCGCTCTTGAGATTCTTAGGTAGTTGGAAATACAGAGCCCGCGAGCTTACTTCACGCGACTCAGTAGCCACTTCGCCTACAACCGAGTTATCCATCCAGCGAACGGTCAGCGGCAACTTCATCATGAACCGCCGGCTCGAACGCCTTTCTTTGTGAGCCACGAGAGCGCCCTCCAATTGGCAGGAACAGATTAGAGGCAGGCTCCGGGATGCCCAATAGCGCACAAGGCCCAATTCGGGGACGATCCTGCAGTACAAAGGTACTAGGAGACCCACGAAATTAAAGGGGTTATGGGAGAGGAGCTTGGCGAGGTCGGTTTGTCGCGTGTGCTACTCCGATGCACGCGTGCGCCAATTGCAATAGATGCGACGGGGGAAAAGAGAGGGGGGAGCGGGAGGGGAGGGGAGAGGGTTAGGCGTCGGGGGCGGTGTCGCGGTAGACGCGGAGGATGTCGGCGAGTGCAACCACGCCTTCGAGGGCCTGGGGATCGGCGCGGTTGATGATCGGACATATTGGCCAGTCGCGCATGATGGTCATGGCCTCAGCCAAGCTTTGGTCTGGGTAAAGGTAAGGCGAGGATTCAACGCGCGGAGCGCCCAGCGCGCCGGTTCCATCTTCCGTTGAATCCTTGCGGCGAAAGACACGCCAGCCTGCCGTTCCGCCTGAGAGGAAATACTGGTCGCCTGCGATGCCCGAGCGCTCCAATGCGTTGCGGAACATATCTTCGGGAGTGGGCGCTTTTCCGGTCAGCTCCATGGCGTTCTCGAGGGTTAGGGTGCGTCGTTCGCGCATCTCCTCAACCGAAGGGAGAACCATTCCGTCCTGGCGCGCGAGTAAATCAAACAGTGAAGTTTTCTGATATTGCCGGGAGATCAAGTACGCAATGGTGTTGGAGATCATCACCGGCAAGATGGCCGAATAACTGCCGGAAACTTCGATCACCATGAACACGGAAGTGATGGGGACACGCAAAAAACCGGCAAACAGCGTGCCCATTCCTACGAGAGCGAAAGCTCCTACCGAGCCGCTAAGGTGGTGAACCAGCAGGTGCTCCACCCCTCCCACCGCGCCGCCAATCATCGCGCCAATAAACAATGTTGGCGCGAACATCCCGCCGGGCGTACCGCTCACGAAAGAGAGTCCCGTCGCCAGAATTTTGCAGGCGGCCAGCGCCAGGAGCACATTCCAGGCGAATTGATCGTGCAAAGCCCAGTCGATTACGGGATAACCGGCGCCCATCACTTGCGGTGCGCGCAGCCCAATCATGCCAATCAGCAGTCCAGCTATCGCTGGCTGAACGTATTGGGTCCAGCGCGGCAGTTTGCGCAGACGGGGCCGCGCGTAAGCGATGAACTGAATAAAGAGGACCGACGCGCCGCCGCCGACAATTCCCAGAACGACGTAGCCAAGAAGTTCAGTTGGGTGCTGAATGCGAAAGGCCGGGACGCGGAATAGCGCATCCGTCCCGAGGAACTGGCGCATCACCAGTACGCTTGAGACGGCGGACAAAATTACCGCTCCCAGCACTCCGCCACTCCAATTCCCCACGACTTCCTCAATCACGAAGAGCACCGCTGAAATGGGCGCGTTGAATGCCGCTGCCAAGCCCGCCGCGGCGCCAACCGGGGCAATCATTCGAATTTTTTGCTGCGATAGCTTCAGCACACGCCCCATTTTTGAGGCGATGCCTGCGCCAATTTGAAGCGAGGGATCTTCAGGCCCTAGCGACTGCCCGCTGCCAATCGCCAGTGCGCAAGTGATGAATTTCCCTATGACCGTTACGAATGGCACGTAGCCATCGAAAATGTAAACGGCGGCCTTGGTTTGATTCACGCCGCTGCCACGCACGCGCGGAAAAACGTGAATCACCAAGACGGCTACCACCAAACCCGTCAGCGTGGGAGCGAGCAGGAGTCGAATCGTAGAAGGGTGCAGCGCGGAGCCGAGCAGAAGAATTTGTGTCCGCTCAATCGCGATGCGAAAAAGGACAACCCCCAATCCAGAGAAAAGCCCAATTAAAACCGCCAGCAGCATGAAAAGCTGGGGTTCGCGCAGCGGCAGTGCCCACCCAAACCATTTCTTCAGAAATGGACCCAACTGAGCCGCGCGGCGATCTTCGGCAACCGCGTCGGCGGATCCCTCAGACAGGGGAGGACGAGCGGTCATAGTCAGGATGAGCCTTTTTCAGATGAGCTGCCCTCGGTGACCGGGCGAGCGGGAGTCGAAGGCGCGTTTCTCGGCGGTGCGGTAGAAGCATGACTGCGCGCCATCAGTGAGAGAGCCAGGTCCATGCCTTGCGCTGGACCGCAGAACGAATCGGCCTTCGCTTCGAGATCAAACACGTATTGAATCGCTGGATGAACGCGGTCGGGGCTTTCAAGCAAGCTTCGCTCGCTCCATTCTGAGTTGTGCATGTAACGCGCGCGATCTAGCGAGGCGCGTAAATCTTCCGAGCCTTTGGCAGGCAAGTGAGCTGAGCATGCGCTCACACGCGCGATAACCTGGGACAGGGCTAGCGCAGTGCGATGCGCCCGTTCGGCATTCGACAGATTGGCCGTCAAAGGATCTGCGTTAACGATCATCCTGGAAACTTGGAGCATAGAGCGCAATTCGTCAGGCTTTAGCGGAAGATTCCCGGCATCTTCTGGGACGCGCGACAAATATGATTCAGCCAGTTTGAAATCAGCTAGACGGAACGCAGTGTTCCCTGCCTTCGCCAGAGTGGCTGCATCTTCGGAAGCCCGCAATGCCATCTCGTACTCCGCCAGAGCCCGATTCGGGGCCTCTGCACGGATATAAAGGTCAGCAATCCTGCCGTGAATACCTGGCACGCTAGCCGGCACGTTTGCCGAAAGCGCAGTCAATTCCCCTTCAGCTTGCGAGTTGTCTCCGACGTCGACGAGAAACTGCGCGAATTCAAGGCGAGCGTTAAGCCCTTGCGTGGGACTTTCAGAAAAACCGTAAATGGCGCCGTGGTAATAATGAATGGCGTCGCTGATCCGATCATCGCGGGCTGCCAAACGGGCCAATTCCAGGTTAACTTGCCCATCCGCGGGTGATTGATTTAGCAGATTAATCAGATATCCGCGCGCCTGGTCAGGCTGGCCATAAGCGGCGAGGGCCTGCGCCAGGTGGAGTTGATACTCAGCGCTTTGGGGCTCAAAAATCAGCGCATTGCGAAAATCGTCGCGAGCTTCGCGTGGCTTGCCGGCCTCAAGCGCTGCATTCCCGCGGATAAACCAATCTTGCGCAATTCCAGCTTCCTTCTGATGAAATGCCTTGGTCACAAAGCCCGTAATGACGAAAAGCGCGGCAAGCATTGCCAGCAGCAAGAGCAAGGTTGATTCGCGAGGGTATCGTTTTGGCAGGGAGATAAAAGCGTTTGAGGAGCGGTTGGTCGCTGAGGGAGTCGATCCCATCTCGTTCATTTAATCCAAAGTCATCGTAACACGAGACATCTAGGCCTTTGTGCCGGCCGCCAATATGGATGGCGCGGCAGCTACGCTGAATCGATTTAAGTTTGATCCAGCCTTCCAGCAAATCTAACGTCTACTGAGTGCCTGCGCAAAATTCACATCCGAATCAGTGTTGGTTTCTCGAATCCAAAGCCCAATTCGAGCGATTCGTCTCGGAGTGGCAAGCTCGCACGCTATCGAAGCGGGGTTGGTCTCATGCCGCTCATGTTGCGATTGCGGCATATCACGTTATCGAATATCGCAACACAGCACCAGAGAAGGTAAGAAACGGGATTTTTCGCTACAACGAGGCAACCGGCGTGGCAAACACCGACAGCTCCGGCTACCACGAGACATTGACCCGCTTCTGGCTTGGGATCGTGGCGAAAGACCTCGAAGGAGCCACCGACGCATTTGAGGGAGCATGCCAAGCCGTTTCAAAACTCGGCGGGCAGGGTGACCTATTCAAGTTGTATTACAGCTTCGATGTGGTTGGGAATGCTGCTGCTCGAAGGAGCTGGATCGCACCCGATCAAGAAGGGCCTTACCAAAGAACTGAGGTAGGCGGCTAACTGGCCGCCGAAAAGAGGGGTCGAAATTAGGTCTGATCGATGAGCCGGTGGTGAATGGCGTAGAGCGCTAGTTCGAGCCGGTCCGAAACGCCCAGCTTGTCGAAAATATTGTGCAAGTGATTCTTAACCGTCTGCTCGCTGATAAATAGCTTTTCGCCGATTTCGCGGTTGCGGAAGCCCTGCGCGACCAGCTGTACAATCTCCTTCTCTCGGTCGCTCAACAGCGGCTTTTCGCGGCGCTGCCCTGCTTCGGACGACTTTTTGAAAGCGTCGATAACTTCGGCGGTCATGCGGTTGTCGAGCCAAATCTCGCCGTCATTGACCTTCCGGATGCTCTTCAGCAAGAGGTCGCTGGCGGATTGCTTCAGCACCACGCCCCGCGCTCCAAGCCGCATGGCACGCACCACATCGCGGTCGTCTTCGGCCGCGGTGAGCACGATCACCCGGGTGGTTACGGTGTCGAAGTTGATCTCTTCGAGCACACCTAGGCCATCCTTCTCCGGCATGCGCAAATCCAGCAGGAGGATATCCGGCTTCAGCTTGGCCATCATCTTGATGGCCTCATTGCCATTAGAGGCTTCCCCGATGATGGTCACATCATCGGACCCTTCCAATAGCTTACGCAGGCCATCCCTGAAGATGGCATGGTCGTCAGCCACCAATATGCGAACTGCAGGCTTACCTTTAGTCATTTTAAGTTAATGGGATTTCAACGGTTACGCGTGCACCATGCCCCGGGTTTGATTCTACCGTGAGATTGCCCCCGACACTACGGGTGCGTTCCTTAATTGAAATAGGGCCCAAGCGCAAGCGGTCGAGCTCTTCGCTGGAAAACTGGCCGGAGAAGCTAAAACCGAGGCCATTGTCGTCGACCACCAGATGCATGCCGGCGTCGTCTTGGCCTAGTTTTACCACGACGTGGCTGGCATGGGCATGCTTTTTTATGTTGTTCAGTGATTCACGATAAATCTGGAATATCTCCCGGCATATGCGGTCGGGGGCTCGCAAGTCGCGATCTTCGATAAACAGATCCACCGCCAAATTCGATTCATTCTGAAAGCGCTCGGCAAAGCTCATCATTAACTCGCGCAAATCAGCGCTTTCCACCCGCAGCGGCCGCATTTCGGTCACTAGCCGGCGCAATTCCTCCGATTCCTCCCGTACGATTTTCTGCACATTTTCCACTTCCGCCGCAATTTTGCTCTCCGGATCGAGATTGCGCCTCATCACTTCAAGCTGAATTTTCAGGCTCAGCAGGGTTTGCAAGATTCCGTCGTGCAAATCGCGTGAAATGCGGCTGCGCTCAGATTCAACTGCCCGGGCACGCACGTGACGCATACGGTAGAGATTGTCTAGCTGCGGACCGATGTGCCGCACCGCGCGTTCCAGCCACCGCAGGTCCGACGACGTGAATTTCTCGCATGGGTTGAATAGCAGCACGCGCCCCGCCGGGCGGCCGCTTGATTCTTCGACGGTCGCCGCCATTAGTGCCCGGGCGCCAAATTCCTTGGTGAGCGTCTCGGGAGGCTTAGGAGGGTGTGCAAACGGCGCTCCAGTCCGCCGGTCCCAGCCAAAGCCTGCGCGCGCATCATTAAAAGCATTCCACGCCATGGTGACTTCCAGGCAATCGAGCAAGAAGCCGTCCGCGCGCACCGCTGGATAGGTTTCTGGGCCATTACTCCCCTGCGCCGTTTCCGCCCCTGCGCCAGACTTAATTTTCCAGACGAAAATTCGCTCCAGCTCATCGTCGAGAAAGGCCAGCCGAGCCTCCTCGCAACGAAACTCGGCGGTCAAGTCGCTAAGAACGGCGCGAATCGATTCCGAAATGCCCCGGTCGAACTGCAGCCGCGTGCTGATAGCTTCCAGGAAATTGCGCCGCTCTCGCTCCCGTCTCTCACGGGCACCGACCCACGCCGCCGCAACCGCCACCGCGGCCAAACCAGCAAGCATCACGAATAAGGAAATCGTCCCCGACTCACTCCACTGCGCATGCCGCAGCAACCGGATTGCACTCGCTAGCACCACACCCGCGATTAACGCCTTCAGCGCCGTTCTGCTCGCATTCGATGCGCCCACAGCAAACGCCACGAAGCCAAACACAAAAATCAGCCCGCCAAATGACGGCATCGTCGCCAGCAGGACGGCCAGTAGAATCACATCCAGCCAAACCGGGAACCGAATGTTCGATTGAAGACTGAGAAGCGGCGGCGCCGCCAAAATCGCGGCGGTGACGAAATAGGCCAGCAACAACCACAGACCTGCCCCAGGCGCCAAACCGGTGGCCGCCACAGCCGCAATGGCGAGCAATAGCAGCAGCGGACGCGCTGCCGACACTAATCGCGTCAAACGGGCTTGCTCAAGGGGACTAACGGGCATGTCCAGGCTTGCCTCTAAACTCAGTAGTACTCACTTTTTGAGGCTAGCATGGCGGGATTCAGGGCGGCGTCAGTGTTCCTTGTCGTGTAATGTCTTACGCGAACGCCTCCAATAGTTTACGCGCCGTTTTGGGATGCCTTTCACTGATGGCTGGCCTCAATTGGACCAAGCCGGCCGCCGACGAAGGATTTCCACATGTGGTTGACAACAGGGCGATAATCGTCCGGGGGAAACTCATCTATGAGTCTTCGGGGGCCGCTTGGGCGATCGGTACACGCGCGCTGAAACGCAACGAATCGTAGGAATTGACGACCGCCGCCTGCGTTACTGGGAGCGGCTACGCCTGATTCGCCCAGTCATTCGTTGGGGCGAGCATTTCTACGATTTTGGCGATCTCGCCGCCCTGCGCACCATAAAACGCCTCACCGATTCCCGTGTGCCTGCCCGCCGCCTGCACGAAGCTGTGCGCGCGATGGAACGCGAGATGGGTCAGGATCAGCTTCGTGTGGAGAATTTGCAAGTCGTGGGGTGTGGGCGCAGTGTCGCATTCATTTCTCCGGGGGGCTCCGGAGTTCCCTTCGACCCGGTTTCTAGGCAGTGGGTTTTGCCTCTCGATGCAAATAACCGCGAAAAAGCCCCGGCTAAGGTACACCAGCTCGAAGGCCGCTCCGCGGAAGAATGGTTTGAAGTTGGCTTGATGGCCGAGACGAGCCCGCAACGATTGGGCGACGCGATCGATGCCTACCGCCGCGCCATCGAGCTAATTCCCGGCTGGGTCGAGGCGCATATCAATCTCGGCGTTGCTCTTTACCATGCTGGCGAGCTGGACCTGGCGCAGCGCTCGTTCCTGACTGCGCTGGTCATGGAGCCAGGCAGTGCGACGGCACGCTACAACCTGGGCTGTGTTTTCGAAGAGCTGGGCAAAATTGACGAGGCCATTGACAACTTGAAACGTGCAGTTAAAGCCCAACCCTCGCACGCGGACGCACATTTCAATCTTGCCCTGGCTTACGAACGAAAAGGCGACGTAGCGCACGCCCGTGAGCACTGGACGGCTTACCTAAAATTCGAACCCAACGGCACCTGGGCAGTCAAGGCGCGCCACCGTCTTCACCAGCTTCGCCCGGGCCGCGAGCTTCCCAAGCCAATTCCCTTCCGCAAGAAGAAATAGCCGTAGTTTTGAGCACGTCCCGGACCGGCAAGCCCTTAGCACAAAAGAGCAGACCTATAGCCGCAATACCTGTTATTTTGTGGGTCCGAATTTCGACTTCCAATTGCGAGTGCGCTCGGCCGCGAAACCGACCTCAATTCGGACGTGCGCTGCTCCAGAGTTCACGGCGGCACAGCTAAGCGATGGCAGAACAGGGCTCTCTCGGCGGGCGCGCCGCATTTCACTTCCCCAATTTTGTTTACTACGAGACGGCGCGATTCTGCATCGTGGTCAGCCTGGAAATGCAATCCGTCGCGGTGGGCTGGCAGGTGTATCAAATGACCCACCGGGCGCTCGATTTGGGCCTGGTCGGGCTGGCGCAATTCATGCCAGGCATTTTGCTTTTCCTCCTTACCGGGCATGCCGCGGACCGGCTTGAGCGACGCCGACTGCTGACCACTTGCTACGCAGGTTTTGCCGTGTGCTCCGCTTTGCTACTCCTGCTCACGATTCGGAATGTCGGTTCGGTCTATTTCATTTATGTGGTGCTCGTTGGTCTGGGCGTGGTGCGCTCTTTCAATGGGCCGGTAAGCCGGGCGCTATTGCCGCAACTTGTCCCCGAAGAGCATTTCCCCAACGCGGTAACCTGGAACGCAACCGTCCTGCAAACTGCGACCATCTTGGGTCCGGCGCTCGGCGGCGTGGTGTATGCGATTTTTCGTGGGCCGACTTGCGTTTACATACTGGCGCTGATTTCTGCGATTGTGGCCGGCGTTTTGACGCTGCGGCTCACTGTGCGCACCGCACAGCGCGGCAGCCAGCCCGCCAACTGGCGAAGTTTCCTGGCAGGCTTGGGTTTTATTTGGAATCACAAGGTAATTTTGGGTTCGATCTCGCTCGACCTATTCGCGGTGCTGCTCGGCGGCGCGGTCGCGCTGCTTCCCATTTATGCGAGCGAAATATTAAAAACTGGCGCCTGGGGATTGGGGCTGTTGCGAAGCGCGCCAGGGATTGGCGCTGCGGTAATGGCGATTCTTCTGGCGCACTACCCCCTGCGGAGGCGGGCTGGCGCGACCATGCTCTGGTGCGTGGTGGGGTTTGGAATTTTCACGATTGTGTTTGGCGTTTCAAGGAGCTTAGTGCTGTCGATGGTCGCCCTATTGCTGGCTGGCGCGGCCGACATGGTAAGTGTGGTGGTGCGAGCTACCGTGGTGCAGATCGCCACGCCCGAGGAAATGCAAGGCCGTGTAAACGCGGTGGATTTGGTGTTTATTGGCGCGTCGAATGAATTTGGTGAGTTTGAATCGGGGCTGACCGCGCACTGGTTCGGTGCTGTGCCCGCGGTAATTTTGGGCGGCATCGGCGCGATTGTGGTAACCGCGCTGTGGGCCTGGATGTTTCCTGAGTTGCGACGCGCTGACAAACTGACTGACGTGTGATCGGGCAAAACCTGGGCACACGTGAAGATTAGCGCGAGGCGGCTTTCGCTTTCTTGCGTGATGCCGAGCCCGTTTTGCTTGAGCTAGCTTTGCCGGCGGCAGGTTTTGGCGCGGCTTTTCGCGCCACTTTTGGAACCGGATCACCAGTAGCTGCCTTGGTCACGTCGCCTCCGCCCTCCTCGGCAATCTGGGCCAGCAGCCGGCCGCTCACGATGGACTTAGGCTGCTCTGTGGTCACATCCACATCCGACGCATACTCATCGCGGTGCTTGATGAGCAACCAGGAAGGCTTGCCTCCGAATCCGCGCGTGCGCACCAGCACCCACGAACCCTTTAATTTTTTCCCATGCAGCGTGAACTTGAAATCGCCCTTGGCCAACGCGGCATCCACATCCGGCGACTGAGGGGTCCATGTGCCTGCATCCCACACCATCACCGTGCCGCCGCCATATTCGCCCTCCGGAATCACGCCTTCGAAGTTGGCATATTCGACCGGATGATCCTCCACCTGCATCGCGAGGCGCTTTGTTCCCGGATCGAGCGAAGGCCCCTTGGGAACCGCCCATGAAAGCAGCACACCCTTCCATTCCAATCGAAAATCGTAGTGCAGGCTGGTGGCACGATGCTTCTGAATCACATAAAGCAAGTGCTGGGGCCTGTTGGGCGCAACCTTACCAGCCGGTTCCGCCGTTTTGTCGAAATCTCTCTTCTTCTTGTATTCGTTGAGTCCCACGCGAACTCCTTCAAACAACCATTTATTAGATGAATTCCGCGATGTTTATGGGCACGCCGACGGCGACAGGCTAGCGCATTTTGGGTAGTTTGGCGGGCTTCGGTCCGTGCAGCGCTGCGGTGGCCACAGGCACATATTTCAATTGCAAGCCATCCTGGACACAGCGCAGCATCAGCCCGCCACGGCTCATGTCTCCTCGCCCTGCAAATTCCGCTGGGAACATTAGCCGATCGCCCCAAATTCCGATTAGCGGCTCAATATATTTCGGCGTGGCCACGCTTCCGAGCAAAATAATCTCGCAATCCTCTGGAAGCTTGGCCGCCAGCGATTGTGCATCCCGTTCCAGAGGCTCTCGAAACCTGGCCTCATTATGGTGGACGGGACCCGACGAAATACTAAGCAGCTTTTCGCGAGTCATGATGGTGTGCGGTTCGAGCAGACCGCCGCAAGCAGTGATCACCAGAACGCCCGGAACATCGGCCGGAGGTCGCGCAAAAGCCTTCGCGTAGGCGAGCTTCCCCCGGAAGTACAATCCGCTGATGAAACTAAAAATCTCGCCCAGCTGGACGCCTTCTTCCCGCAAACGTCGGGCCAGCTCAAATTCAGCCGTGTCGCGCACTACGTAGCTTGCTCGCCGGCCGGCCGCGTTCGCCGGCGATAGCAGAAAAATCCTACTCATCGCATTGCTATTTTCTGAAGATAAAGCCAGGCCGGAGGCAGCCACGAAGGATGCGAAGCTCAGCGGCGACCCAGATTTGCGCAGCAGCTTCCCACTCAATATTTTATTTTTGCGAATTTGCTGTGAAGACTTGGCTCGAGGCTTGGCAGGCACGACAAAAATAATAGCCTAGTTCGTTGTTACTGCAAGAGTTGAGCGCAGCCGCGCTAAAAGCTCTTGCGAATATGCGCTTCCACCGCATAACCGCCATATTCATCACGCGTCACGGAAATGGCCAGCTTTCGTTTGGTCTGATACTTCAGTTGAATCACTTCTTCCTGCGTATTGGTTACGTCCGTGGAGAAGGTAAAAAGTAGATTGTTGGTCAGGTGCTGCTGAATCGCGAGTCGCGCACCCGGGTTCGCTGTATCTCCGCCAATCAAAGGATCAATTTGAAGTTGTGAAACACCGGCAAATTTTTCAAGCCGTCCGCTGACCTGACTGCTCAGGCCTTGCGCAACTACCGATTCCGCGCCCACGGAAGCAGGCGTGCTCGGGCTGCTCGCTGCCTCCGCAGCCGTCTTTCCAAAAGCCAGCAAGTTAATGATGTCCACTGGTGGCAGCGACGGATCGGAAATATAAGTGGTCCGCAGGCGGTCTACCGGCCCCACAAAATTCACGGTGATGTTGTATTCCTGAATTTGCGTCGAAACATAGAGATTTAGAGTTGGCTCGGTATGAGTGCGATTCGCAAACATTACTGTGCCGCTCTGAATTTCGTAGCGATTGCCGAGGAAAAACACCTCTCCGCCCGTCACGTTCGTGCGTCCTAGCACCACCGGATCCGCCAGCGTGCCAACCACGCGCAAATTCACCGAGCCTTGCGCGCTTAATTTGCTGCTCGAAAGCGCCAGTTCGTCGCTCGATTGTACGCCCACATTCAGCTTCATTTTCTGTTCCCAGGCCGACGGCGTGGTCGCTGATTCAGGTCCGCTAAATTGGCCCAGGAAGTTCGCCAAATCGAAATCCTTGGTGAAAGAGAGGCGCTCGATAGTCACCTGGCCATTCATTGAGGAGCCGCCCGGCTGCCCGCTAACGGAAATATCCGCATTGAGCAATGCGCGCGTCCCTTGCGGGTAGCGAATGCGAACCGAGTTCCCGCGAACCTGCAGATTTGCGTAGACATTCGGCCGGTAGCTGATAAACCCCGCTGCGGAAACGTCGCCGCCGCTTACCTTCGCTTGTAGGTTCTGCACGGTGACTCGGTCGCTGGTGATTACCATGGCCCCATTCAAATCGGCCACGCCCACCGGAGCGCTGTCGCTCGAATAATTCACATTCTTAACCGCCACATTGCCGAGAAAATTCGGATTCTTCAAATTCCCGCTGGCCTTCACATCCAGCGTGGCCGTGCCTGTAGCCTGGACATCAGGCCCCAGAAAGGTCAAAGCCTTGAAGTCCACACTTCCGGACCCAGAAGCATTGAAATTTCCGGTCTCACTCACCGGTACCGCACCTTTGACCGTGAAATCCGTGCCGGAGCCTTTGATTTCGGCGCGATCGATATTCACAACGCCAGCTTGATATTGAAAAAGCATTGGCGACACGTTCGCCAGGCTGATATCGCGGTAATAGACCGCCAGCCTCGGAATTTCGATAGACGCCTTCAAACGATCGATATCTTTCAGCGGCCCATCCAGCGTGCCTTTAAACCCCACCTCTCCACGCAAATCCTGCGGTGACGATTTCGAAAAGCTGGCCAGCAATGGCCCGAACTGCACGGTTTGCGCCTCAAATGTCGCGTGCGCCTGGTAATCGCCTTGAATCGCGATTTGGCCGTTCGCCTGAATGTCGCCGGCCTGCATTACCGACACAACCGAGAATTTAGCTAAATGCTCGGTTAATTGGGCATCCAGCCGCATCTGTCCCAGGGGCTCGGCGTGGTATTGCAATTGATCGATGGTCATGTTCACTGCAAGCTGCGGGTTATCGACCGTTCCCTGCCCTTTGACGGCTGCGGTCACAGTGCCGCTCACGGGATAGCCTCGCGAGGCGACGTTATGAATCTGGTCGATCTGCGTTTGCGCGACGCCAAGCTGAAACTGGAAAGCCTTGTCGCGCGGCCGAAAGTCACCCTGCCCCGACAAATTTCCCGCATTCGCCTGCACTGACAATTCGGCATGCAAAGTTTCATTGGTTCCCTGGAAATTTACCGTCGCGGTCTTGATCTCCTCGCCCCAGGCCGACCCTCGCACCAAATGAATCGTTCCATGGCCTTGCGGATTCGTTCCCGTTCCATGCAGTGCAATGTCCGCGGAAAGTACGCCAGTCAATGGATAGGTAATATCGGCGGCCTTCTGAATCTCAGCAAACTGCGCGTTGTTCGCGTGTACCTGCACTTGAATCGGATTAGACATGCTGAACGACCACTGGTTCAGGCCCAAGGTCCCGGAAAAGTCGATTCGCCCATTGCCACTGGTCACTGCGTAGCCATGGTCGACCGTAACCGATGAAGGATCAGCATTGATGTTCGACTGGATGTGCTGCCAGTGCGTGCTCTTCACGCTGAGGTTGTCAGCCTCGAACAGCGCGGTGACACGAGACTGCTTGGTACGCCCTTTCGCTGACCCGGCGAACTGCGCCGATCCGTGCAGTCCCAAGAGTTCAGGCGCCGCTTCCTTCGGCGATGCAGTCGCGGTGCGCAAGGTCAGCGCGAGTAAATCAACTTCAGCCAAATCGCTCGATTTCGCCTCAAAAGTTAGAGCCGAACGAGGACTCAAATCTCCATCCGCATGAATCGAGGTGTGCTCCGTCTGGAGAAACGAATCGTGAACTGAAATCTGCTGGTCATTGCCTCGGTAATTCACATGCACTGAACCATTCAGCGGAGCCCAATTCTCCTGATTCGCCGCAGCAGCTTCCCCTGGCGGCTGATTCGCCGTATCGGTTTTTAGCGCGCCCTTAATCTCTGCATCCGATTTCACCAGCAAATCCTGCATCGCCGCGACCCAGGTCAGCTGCGCCCGACCATCCATGGTGCCGCGAATGAACAATCGGCGATTTCCTTTGGCCCGGCTGGCCTGTTCCAGCGAAATTTGGCGCAGCACAACTCCCGCTTTGTAGTGCGGCGTCTGTGCCAAGCCTTGAATGCTGAATTGTGCCGCCGCCGACCCACCCAAAAGCTGCGCTTTGATGTCGCTCGAATTAAAATTCCCATCGCGCATCTGATACGTCGCGCTCAAATCACCGAGCCGCACATTCGTGCCCGACGAATTCAAATTCATTCGCGCGCTCGAGAGCTTTCCGTTGATGGTTACGTTTTCGACAGCCGGCCGCTCCGAAGCCGCATATTCAAGCTTCCCATCGAGGTTCAAAAACCCAATTGGCACGCTCGCCGCTTGTAGAAGTGTGCGCACATCCGCCGTGGCGATCTGCCCCTGATACGTAGCGTGCACCTTTGGATTCGCGTAATCCTCAAGCGAGCCCTGCAGCGCAAAATGCGAACTCGGTGTGGTCAGCTCCAGGCGCCGGAATCGAATTCCCGATCGCAGCGCACTGAATTGAACCGCCAAGTTGTGGTGTAGGGGCTTGGAGCCGCCCTGCGCAATTACGCCATTTTCGTAGCCCAGCTTCCCCGAATATTCCCGCATCAGCCACGCGTAGTGAATTTCTGCATAAAAATTCCCTAGATCGGCATCCAGATCGCGTACTTGATCGTTGTAACGAACTTCGCCGCGCTGAATCGCGACATGCCTGATGGCCAGATCGAACACATCCGTTTTCGATGAGCTGGGCTTGGGTGGATGCGGAATATTCGAATTTCCATTGCTGTCGATCCACACACTGATGCTGGGTTCTTCCAGAATCAGCTTGCGAATCGAAGGCTTGAGTCGCAACAGAGACCGCCACAGCAGGCTCAAATCCAGGCTTTTCGCGTGCGCTAGCGGGTGGTCACTGTTCGTTTCCGTGCCATGGACGGTCACATCGCTGAGATGAACTCCAAGATCTCCCCAATGAATCTCGTATTGGCCGACCTGAAGTTTCGTCCCGGTAGAGGTTTCAATAGCGGCGATCGCCTTGGCCAACAGGTACTGGTGAAGCGCGCCATTGTGGTTCGCCATGTAGGCGAGAATCAGCGCCAGCACGACCAGCGCGCCAACCGCCGCCCCGAACCATCGCAAAATGCGCTTCCAATTCATATCTATCCGCTGTATCCGCGGCTCGTGAGCCGACCCAAACCTCCTATCTTTGATGCTTATTGGCGAGAACGGAATGCATCCTGAGGCAAATTGTTCAGTCAGCTGTTAAACGGATCATTCGGGTCAGCCACTTAGAAACTCTGGCCCAAGGTCACGAAATACTGCGTGGCATTTACGCCCGGTATCGGACTCAAGTTCCGGCCTACGTCGAAGCGAATCGGTCCCACCGGCGTGTCATAGCGCAACCCAATCCCCACCGAGTTGGAATAATTGCTCGTGAATTCGTGGAAATTAATCCGGCTGTACACATTGCCGCCGTCATAGAAAACCGCCGCGCCGAGGCCTTTTTTAATCGGCAGCGGAAATCGCAACTCGGAATTGAACACCACCAGCATATTGCCACCTACCGGCACACTGATCAGCGTGCAAGTCGACTTATCCGCGGGATTCGCACATACCGGCACGGGACGCTGGGGACCCGCGCCATTGATTGGAAATCCACGCAGCGTATCGCTGCCGCCGGAGAAAAATCGGGAAGCCAGCGGAACGTCGGAATTCGAGAAAGGCTTTGCGAGGCCAAGCCGCACATTGTTGGCCCAAATAAGCTTCTTATTGAATACTGGCTTGTAATAGGCCGTTTGCCCCAGGAATCGCACAAAGCTCGCGCTCGACCCAAGCACCTCCGGCGTTACTCCAAAGTCGGCCGTTTGATACCAACCCTTGTGCGCATCGAGCGGCTTGTCGCGTGTGTCCCGCAAAAACGAGACAGACACGGTGGAAAGCTTTACATTGCGATCCTGCGGCAGTACTAATTGCGGAATCAACAAATTGCTTAGGTCAATTTTCTGGAAGTTATAGCGCAGGATTAGAGTTTTTGTGCGCTTGCGGTCCAGCTTCTTTTCCACTTGCGCGGTGGCTCCAAAAACCTGTGACGTGAAGATCGGATTCTCCGTGCTGCGCTCGCCCGAAACGGTGAACAGCGAGCTCCACGACGTATTGAAGAATCGCGGTATGCCATAGCTGACCGAGCCGCGCTGATCTAATCGCGCCCCGAGCAGCGCAACTGAAAAAGTCTGCGCCAGCCCAAAGATGTTATGGCGGGTGTATTCAATCGAGCCCCTTGGCCCATAAAAAGCATGCTCGCTGGTCATGAATTTGTTTCCCAAGCCGATTGTGGGCAGTCCGGGGATCGCCACCGCGCCAATGGGAACATTGCCGCCCCGGTGAATTACATCGAACCCAAAGCCATAGTCGATGGTATTGCGCTTCGCCTCGTGCATCTTCACCAGGACTTCATCGCTCGATTCTTCGGCGTCGACCGGGAGGCGCGGCGAAACGTCCGTCCAATCGAAAATCCCAAGATTGTAGAGTTCGCCTTCCGCCTGAAACATCTTCCCTTCGCTCAGCGGCACACCGGTTTGCAGGCTCGCGGTATGAGAGATGAGCGAGCGCCGCGTCTTGCGCGCTCCGAGCAGCACTACTTCGCTTACGCTAGTCTCGATGCCTTCAGTGATCTTGTAAATCACATCCACCTTATATTTATTGCCTTCGGCGGGTGTGGCGCTGGATTGAAATTCCGGATTGAGAAAACCGTGATTCAGATAGGCCGCCAAAATGCGGTTGCGATCCTGCTCCAGCAAATGTGGTGAATACGCTTTGCCGGCTTGCAGTTCCAGGCGCCGGCGCTGCGTGGCGGACAAGATATGATGATCGTCGCCATTGATTTGTAGCGAGTGCACCGTTGTTTGCGGGCCCTCTTCGATATTGAAAGTGACGTCGACCACCGGCTCGAATTCCTCAAGCTTGCTGGTCACTTTGACTTCGGAATAGCCCGCGTCGTGATACATAGCGGTGAGTTGCGCCACGCTGGTGCTGAGTATCGCGTCGCTGTAGTGCCCGCGTGAAAAGTAATGCTTCTTCTTTAACGGAACCGCCTCGGCCAGGACCTTATCTTCGAAATGCTTGTTCCCATCGAACCACACGCCTTCCACTTTGAAGCGATCGCCTTTCTCCACCGCGTAAACGATATCCACATGGTCGGGCTGCTCGTTCATGTGGCTCCGCACCTTCGCATTGAAGTAGCCTTTGGATTGTAAATAGCTGCTCAAATTGCGGCGGCCTTCGTTGATCAGGTCGATGTCGTAGGCGCTTTCCTCATAAATCGGAATCAGTTTCTTTAGAGTCCGCTGGGATACTTTCGCGCCCTCCACTTTCACGAAGACTTTTGGCCCCAGGTCGATGGTAAAAATCAGATTGGCGTGGTTAGTGGCTGCGTCAAAGGTCGTCGAGGTGACCCGTACATTCGCGGCGAAGTGGCCTTCTTTGGTCATTCTCTTTCGCAGGTAGTCGGTGGCTTTCTGGATCCGCTCCGAGGTATACGAAACTCCGGGCTTCAAGTGAACACCCAAGATGCGCGCCCAGAGCGACTTTAAGCGGCCTAGCTGTTCCGTCTCCATCGCGGGAGGCACGCCCTCGAGTTTCACCGTCCCCACCTTCGCCCGGCGATCCAAAGTGACGTGAAATATCGGATTCATCAGCCGGTGAGCGTCATCCGCGTCCACCGTAAAAGTCACCAAGGCCTTGAAGTAGCCTTCCTTGACGAAGAATTTTTGCAGTTCGTCAGCGCTGCGCTGCAAGCTCGCGGGGCGAAAAACGTCTCCATCGGCGTAATTCAACACTTGCAGCAGCCGTGGGTAGGAAAACACCTTTATCGCGCCCGGGAAATGAACCATTCCTTCGTAGTAGGCGGGTTCGGGAATGAAGAGGAGACTCACGCCGCCAGCTTCTGGGCTTACCTGCACACGCACGTCCGTGAAATCGCCCGCCTGTTTCAGCGCGGCTACGCTTTGATTAACGCTTTCCTGCGAAAGAGGCAGGCCCGCTTTCTGCACGAGCAGCGGCTCCAGCCGCGCGGCGGTTTCCTGTGACTGCCCCGCGACTTCCACGCGCGAAACCGGCTGGCCAACTGCTTCTTGTTCTTCGGACTGGTCCGTCGAAGGGGCTGGCAATGCTTGCTGAGGCTGAGGCTGTTCATTCTGCTGAGCCCTCACCCCGCTCACACACAATGACGAGAGAAGCAAAGCTCCCCAAAAGGGCAAAGTGAAGAGAATCGAACGAAATATTCCGACGAAACGCGGTGAAGCCATCAGGAGCCGTCGGCTCCCCGCAGGCCGCGCAGAGGGGTGGGTGGCGTCGTGATCACTTGTGCGAGTCCCCGATGTGAGATTTTTCCACGACTGAATTTATTTCTGCACCGATCAAAACCATCAGGCTGGCGACGTAAATCCACAACATCAGCACAAAGAACGCTCCGAGTGAGCCGTAGGTCTGGCTATACCGCGAGATGTGGACATACACATTCACTCCCAGCGTTCCCAGTAAAATCATTATGGTTGCAAAAACTGCGCCGGGGGTTATCCAGCGCCAGTGATGCCTCTTGCAAGGCAGTACGTTATCGAGGAAAGAAATCGCGAGAACGGCAAAAATAAGCACACTAGTCCACCGGATCAGGTGGGCGGTAACCTTGAGTGCCACCTCCCAATGCAGCGCCCCAATGGCCTGCTCATCGAGCCGCTTCGCCGCCACCGAAACCGAAAAACCGGCCAGAACCAGCAATGCAAGAGCCACCAGCACCGCGATCGCCAGCACTCGCTTGTGCCAGAAGCCTCGTGTGTCGCGCGATTCGTAGGCGGCGCTCAGCGTCTCCATCAGGCTCACAACCCCCGACGACCCAGCCCACAACGTCCCCAGGAAACCAAAAGAGAGAAATGCTTCGCGCGAATGCGAAAAATCCATGATGGTTCGCACTACCAATTGCTGCGTTTCCACCGGGAAATAACGAACAATCGATTCAAATACGGTGCTCCAAAACTTTGAAAAAGGTAGCGAACCAATCACCGAAGTAAGCAAAATAAAGAAAGGAAACATCGCCAGCACGAAGAAGTAAGACATCTGGGCGGCAAGATTCAGGCAATCGTCTTCGTCCGTTTCGGCCCATACCATCTTGCCGATTTCCCACAGACCTCGACGGCTTCGCACGGCTGCTGCCGCTTTCCGTAAGCTTGGGCTCATCGCATTTTGCGCCGGACTTTTCAGCGGCATGGATGGCGTTCCGCGATCGATTTGCACACTAAGTGTTTCCTTCATCGTACACAAGCCCGCCATAGATTATTGCGTACTTTGTCCCGGGGAATCGGTTAGTGAGGGTAGCAAACCAGTCTGTTCCCTGTAGCTAAAACAGGCTCAAATCAGCACAAACGTCGCGGCCTTTTTTGCGCGCGGAAAACGACTTTCAGGAGGGGAAACTACTGCAGTAACTGACCAGAAGAATCGTGATCGACCAAGGCGTCAAAAATCGCCAGCACATGGCGCCGGTATTCCACCACTCGCTCCAGCACAGCGCGAAGCTGAGGCTCACGCGAACTTTCCTTGTCCCACTTCGCCAGCACGGCCGCGGGCACCGCTATGTCCTGTCGCAAACGCTCCGCGGAATGTCCGCGCAGGAACAGTCCGTAGAAAAAGGCAGCCTCGCGCTGAGGGAACTCGAGGTCCCTGATCGCTTCATCGAAAGTCTGTGGCTGCGTCGCCATGACAAAGAAATCGCAGTTTACGGATTTTTGACCGCGCGTCAAGAGTACGTCTCTTCAAATTTGAAAGTGGGTAGGAGAACACACCAACCCCCTTCAAAATTGATCGGATGGCATGTTTATTGCAGTCGGAGTTTAGAAGCGCGAGCGTGTGGCGCGAAGGTATTCCCGCAGCGCCGAAACGTTAGGTCCGCATGAGCCGACCCGGCCGGCATCTACTGGCAATCCAAGGGTTTCCGCGAACTCGACGCTCATTCCTGCGTCATCCAATTCCGCCAGGCTGTAGCCTTCCGCGGGCACCAGGCGATTGAGGATTGACCGATCCACCGGCCGCGGCGGCCTTTGCGTTAGCCGCGGACGCTGAACGATGGTGAAGAATTCATCCCAATCTCGCCGATTCCACATGGGGGCCTCCCCCGATTCATGTCCAGTGCTTGGATGCGCTCTGAGCCGCTTAGGTCGCTTGAACTATTTCGCTGCCCGTTCGGCCAGTTGAGCGTCAATCACTCGTCTGAGTGCAGGCAGTCTAACTCCCCCACAATTGGAAAGTTGCTCAACAAGCGATGCTGTCACCAGTCAGTTACTTATGCTCAGAGCACGAAAAATGCCCGCAAAACCGCGCCTGCCATTCCTTAAGACGGCTCCATTTTCATTTCGTTTCCGCGAAGACTCGCAGCGGTGTCGCAACTATCGGCTGCGAATCCGGGCTGCTATACTTCGTCTACGCGGCTGTCGGCGTCGTGGATGTAATTAGAGCGCCTTTAGCCGAATTCGCTTACAGAGCTATGAATCCGCCGGTCATCGTCGTTCACTACCATGAGCTATGGCTCAAGGGCCGCAACCGTCGCTTCTTTCTTAGGAAGCTGGCGTTAGCCCTCCGCGAAGGGCTCGGTGGCCTGGCGATTGAGCGAATCGAGCAGCCTGGCGACCGCTTCGTGGTGCGCATGGCCGAGGGCGCCGTCTTATCGGTCGCAGCTGAACGTTTGAAGCGGATTTTTGGGATTGTGTATTACGCCGTGGCCCGCAGTGTGGAACGCGATTTGGACGCGATCTGCCGCGCTGCCTGGGAAGAGGTCCGCGAGCTCGAATTCTCCAACTTCGCGGTCCGCGCCAAGCGCAGCGACAAGAGGTTCCCGTATGGCGTCATGGACATTGAGCGCGCCGTCGGACGCTATCTGCTGGACAAATTCCACGAGGCGGGACGGGACGTGCGTGTAAAGCTCACCGACCCGGAGATGACCTGCCGGGTGGAGATTCCGCCAGGCCCTGCGTTGGTCTACGCGCACAAAATTCCGGGCACCGGTGGCTTGCCGGCCAATACCGGTGGCCGAATGATGTGCTTGCTATCGGGCGGGTACGACTCGGCGGTCGCTGCCTACCTGATGATGAAGCGTGGCGCCCATCTGTCTTTCATTCACTTTTATAGTGGTGGTGGCTCGTCGGGAGAATCTTCCGCGACATGTAGCCCAGGAACTCGCTCGGGTCCTGGCAAGCTACCAACTCACCGCCAAGCTTTGGCGCGTCCCGTTCGAGTCGATCCAGCGCCAAATCGTGGCCAACGCTCCCGAAGGCTTCCGAATCCTGCTCTATCGCCGGACGATGCTGCGGATCGCCGAAGCCATCGCCCATCGCGAACATGCTATCGCCCTTGTTACAGGGGACAGCCTCGGCCAGGTAGCCTCGCAAACGCTGCAAAACATGGTCAGCGTCGGCGATGCCGTGCGCATGCCGGTGTTTCGGCCTCTCGCTGGAACCGACAAACTCGAAGTCCTCGCCCTCGCTCGCAAAATCGGCACCTACGACATTAGCTCAGAGAAATTTCACGACTGCTGCCCTGCATTTATGCCGCGTACGCCGGAGCTGCACGCCACTCCAAAGCGGATCACCGAGGCTGAGTTGGCTTGAACATCGGCGATCTGGTTCGCCAGGGCATGAATACAGCAACCGTGGAGCGCTTCCGCTACCGCAATGGCTCGGTCCAACAGGTCGATTCGTTTATCACGCCGCGCAAATCGAGCACGAAGCCCGCAATCTGCGAGACCGCTTCCGCCTAAATTTTAGGGTAATTCCGGCAACACAACTACGCGGGAGACTCCGCGCTGGCCCGTATTTCCTGCCAGCGCTTTGGCCGCTTCTTGATGTCCAGAATCTTCTTACGCAAGCGGATCGACTTCGGGGTCACTTCCACAAATTCATCGTCAGAAATAAATTCAATGGCTTTCTCAAGAGTCAGTTCGCGCGGGGGAATCAACCGGATGGCCTCGTCCGCGCTGGACGAGCGCATGTTGGTCTGCTTCTTTTCCTTGGTGATGTTAACGTCCATGTCCGCTTCACGAGAGTTTTCTCCCATGACCATGCCTTCGTAGACATCCGTGCCGGGCCCGACGAACAACTCGCCACGCTCCTGAACGCCCCATATGGCGTAGGCGGTGGAAACCCCGCCTCGGTCGGCCACCAACGCGCCTGTCGCGCGCATCGCCATGTCTCCCGAATATTCGGTCCAGCCTTCCAGAATCGAGTGAATCAGCGCGGTGCCACGCGTGTCGGTCATCATCTGCCCGCGCAGACCAATTAGGCCGCGCGAAGGAATGCGAAATTCCATGCGCACTCGGCCCGAATTGTGATTGACCATCTTCACCATCTCACCGCGGCGCGTGCCGAGCGATTCCATGATGATCCCGATAAAAGTTTCGGGACAATCGATGACCAAATATTCCAGTGGCTCGAGGCGCTTGCCGTTCTCGGTGCGAACCACGATCTCGGGCTTCCCAACCATCAATTCATAACCTTCACGGCGCATGGTCTCAATCAGAATGGCAAGCTGCAATTCGCCGCGTCCGAGGACGCGGAAGGAATCGGTAGTGTTGGTGTCCTCTACACGCAAAGAAACGTTGGTAAGCAGCTCCCGTTTCAGTCTGTCGCGCAGATCCCGCGAAGTGACCAACTGCCCCTCACGACCTGCGAAGGGTGAAGTATTCACCGTAAAAACCATGGCCAGCGTCGGCTCATCGATCGCCAGCGGCTGCAGCGGCGACGGATTTTCCAAGTTCACGATGCTTTCGCCGATTTGAATCCCTTCCACACCCGCAATTGCCACAATGTCGCCCGCGACCGCCTCTTCCGCCTCGTCACGCTCCAGTCCGCGAAACGTCAGCAGCTTGGTGATGCGCGTCGGCTCGATCCTGCCGTCCAGCTTGGCAATCCCAACGTCCTCGCCGCGCTTCAGCGTGCCGCCAAAAACGCGTGCGATCGCAATCCGGCCCAAATAGTCGCTGTAATCGAGATTCGTTACTTGAATCTGTAGCACGCCAGCGGGATCGCCCGCCGGTGCGGGAATAGCCGAAACAATCGTTTCAAAAAGAGGCTGCAAGTTGGTTGAATCATCGCCCAGCTTGCGATGCGCCACTCCCGTCTTGGCATTCGTATAGAGCACCGGGAAATCGAGCTGATCCTCGGTCGCATCCAAATCGATGAATAAATCGAAAATTTCATCGAGCACCGCCGCTGCCCTGGCGTCCGTGCGGTCAATCTTATTCAGTACGACAATCGGCGGCAGTTTGGCCTGCAGTGCCTTCTGCAGCACGTAGCGCGTCTGCGGCAGCGGTCCTTCGCTCGCGTCAACCAGCAGCAACACGCCATCCACCATCCGCAGGGCGCGCTCCACTTCCCCGCCAAAATCACTGTGACCGGGCGTATCCACAATATTGATTTTCGTCTCGTGGTAGAAGAGCGCCGTATTTTTCGCCAGGATTGTGATCCCGCGCTCGCGCTCCAGGTCGTTCGAGTCCATCACCCGCTCAGCCACGGCCTGATTGGCGCGAAAGATTCCGCTCTGCTTCAACATGGCATCCACCAGGGTGGTCTTGCCATGGTCAACGTGCGCGATGATCGCGATGTTGCGAATTTCAGCCATTCGATCCAGTCTCACTACTTATTTGCACACTTACAGCCCGTGCAGCTTCGACATTCAGGGGATTGCCCGGGCCCGGGCAAATGAGAATGCGATGAAGCCTAATTCTACCATGCTCCTCATCGCCGCCCCTTTTCTTTGTGATATTCTCTGGCCCGTTAAGGACCCACTGCATGTACCAAATCGTCAGCAACAAACTTCTCTGACAACGCAGGTAGCCTATAAAGAAATCAGGGAAAACAAATGAACCGCGCCGTTGAAACAGCAATGGTCACCACGCTTTTGGAGCTTCCCGGCTACCGCATTACCCGCCACCTGGGCATGGTCCGCGGCATTGTCGTGCGTTCGCGCAGCATTTTCGGCACGCTGGGCGCCTCGCTGCAGACGATCGTCGGCGGCAACATTTCTCTCTTCACCGAAATGTGCGAGAAAACTCGCGAAGACGCTCTGGAATTGATGATGCAGCACGCCCTGGAGCATGGCGCCAACGCAGTTGTGGGCGTGCGTTATGACGCCAACGAAATTATGCAGGGCGTGACCGAAGTATTGGCCTACGGATCCGCGGTCGTAGTCGAACGCGCTAGCTGAGCCGGCCGCCTCAACTAGGCCGCCTAAATCGTGCGCCATCAAAAGTTTTGCTTCAAACGAAAACTGAAGTCCGACACATCGGGGGTATTCCATGAAATTTCGAACGCTGTTGGGATCGGCGGTCATTCTCGCCTCGGCAATTTTGGCTGCGACGTATCTCGTACAAGCTGCGCCAAGCGGCAAAACCGTTCAATTCAAGAGCGGCAATGAAACGATTAGCGGCTACCTTTCTTCGCCCACCGGCACAGGCAAGCATCCCGGCATCGTGGTGATCCATGAATGGTGGGGACTCAACGACTGGGTGAAAGAACAAGCCGACAAACTGGCTGGCGAGGGTTACGTCGCATTGGCCGTGGATCTCTATCGTGGTGAGACAGCCAGTGATCCTAATAAGGCGCACGAATTGATGCGCGGCATGCCCCAGGATCGCGCCATTCGCGACATGAAAGCCGCCGTTGACTACCTTTCCTCGCAGCCCAACGTCGATCCAAAACGCATCGGCTCTATCGGCTGGTGCATGGGCGGCGGACTTTCCTTGCAACTCGCCATTCATGATGCGCGGATCGTTGCCTGCGTGGTCAATTACGGCTCACTGCCCACCGATTCAGCCGACATTCAGAAAATTTCCGCGCCCATCCTTGGCAATTTCGGTGCGGAAGATCGCGGCATTACTCCCGCTGACGTCCACAATTTCGAGAAGGCTATGAAGGACGCCGGCAAATCGGTCGACCTGAAGATTTATGAGGGCGCGGGACACGGCTTTGAGAACCCCAATAATAAGGAAGCTTATCGAGCCGAAGCTACTGCCGATGCCTGGAGCCGCATTACTCAATTCTTGAAAAAGAATTTGATGAAGTAGAGCGGCTTGCCGGTGGCCGGGCGAGCCCGCGCAAGTGCTGTGCTAGAATTGCCCCACCGTTAGGCCTTTTTGTTAGGCCTCTGCATTAGGCCCGTAGCTCAGTTGGCTAGAGCGCTTCCTTGACACGGAAGAGGTCTGCGGTTCAAGTCCGCACGGGCCTACCATCTGTTTGACGTCAGTCGCCCTGTCGATTCAAATCGCTTCGACATTTTCGCTCTCGTAGCATCAGTAAGCGTCGGCTGGGCAACTTTGAGCCTTCACAAGAGGTAGAAAGTCTGACGGGAGCGGCTCCTTGCCCGTCGAGTGCGGGAGAATATCCCACGCCGTAAAGGTCACAATCAGACCCTCCTTTGGAAATACCTGCAGGTTCTGCCCGCCGAATCCGCGGCCCATCCAAACGTACTCTGCGGAATTAGGCAATTTATACAGCCACCATTTGAAACCATACTTAGACTGCGGATCGACGCTTTGATAGTAAGGCGTCACAGACTCCTTCACCCATTCACTGGAGACGATCTGCCGGCCGTCCCACAAGCCATCGTGCAGATACAAGTAACCGATCTTCGCCAGGTCGCTACCGTTCAGATACAAACCGCCTTCAGTGTCCACCACTCCCAGATAGGTGCGCTTCCATTCATGCCTGATCCCCAGCGGTGCGAATAAATATTTCTGGCCGTAGGCGTCGATGTCCTCACCCGTTTCTTTCTGGAAGATATAGGCGAGCAGTTCCGTGGCGCCGCTGCTGTAATTCCAGACTTTGCCGGGTTCCGCGGCCATGGGCCTGTCAATCACGTACTGCACCCAGTCATCCGTGGCTTCCATCAAGCTGGAATCGCTGCGTGGGTCGTCGTATGGAACATCTTCTTCATGCCATTCCAAGCCGGGGGTCATGGTCAGCACGTCGCGCAGGGTTATGCGGCGCTTGCGATCGTCCACATTTTTCACTTTGGAAGTGTCGAAGTATTTGAGGATTGGCGTATCCAGGCCGGCCTTGAAGTCGCCGCGTTGTATGGCCACGCCAATAATCACCGAGGTGACCGTCTTGCTGACCGATTGCATCGTGTGCAAATCCGTGCCGTGATAATAAGGGTGCCATTCCGGATCGAAATAGTTATAACGCCCCGTGAGGCGAGCGTTCAGCGGCCCTCGTTCCTTGGCTTCCTTGCCATAAATCTTTGCGTAGTCATGCGGGTAAGTGCGCTCGAAAACTCTCTTGCCACAGCGGAAGACCGCAAAGCTGTCCATCATCAGCGAATATTTCCCCGAGGTCATATCTTTATCGAGCCGAAGAAGAACCTGCTCATCCAAGCCAACTTCGCCGGGGCTGGCGGTTGCCCAGCCTTTGGTCGGCCAGAGGGTTTCATGCGCGGGGGGCGTCCCTTTCCTTCCGGCGAAGAGCAGCACCGCTGATGCCAGAACGATGGTTCCCGTAAACACAACAAGCATGCCGCGTCTTTTCATGGTGGCTCCGTTTGAGCACCTTATGGCGCGGAGGAGACTGCGTCAAGCGCCGGCAAGCGTCGATCGGTAGGTCACCGCCGTCCTTCAGAATCGGCTGACCGACTCAAACTCCGCGGCATATAATTCGTCGCTTTATACTCAAACCCCATCGGAATTGAGGCCGAGTAAAAAATGACGGCGACATTACCAGAGAACCCAAATCTAAAGGACGTCCAGAAAGCTCGCCAACTGCTTTCGCAATACCTGCCGGTTACACGCTTGGTGGAAGCGCCCTATCTCAGCCAGGTTTCAGGCGCACGCGTCCACCTCAAATTAGAAACTGATTTATTCACCAGCTCCTTCAAGGTTCGAGGCGCCCTCTACTCGCTCTCACTCAATTCGACCCGACGGCCAATCAAAGAAGTAGTGGCCTCGAGCACTGGAAACCACGGCGCGGCGGTCGCTTACGCGGCCAAACTTCTCGGGATGAAGGCCACGATTTTCCTGCCAGCCAACTGCAATCCAGTAAAGCGCGCTCGGATAGCCGGTTTAGGAGCGGAAATCGTCGAGAAAGGCACGGACATTGCCGACGCTTTTCAATTTGCCTCGAAGGAAGCCGCTTCCAACCCGGAAATTTTCTTTTTAAATGACGCTACCGATCCCGATGTGCCGTGCGGCCCGGGCGTGATCGGTTTTGAAATTCTCGAACAGAATCCTAAGATTCAATCCATCTTTGTACCCATGGGCGATACCGCGCTCATTCGCGGCATCGCTGGGGTAGCCAAGCAAATCTCCCCCGACGTGAAGATCATCGGAGTGCAATCCGACCAAGCGCCTTCCTACTATTTATCGTGGAAAAAGGGAGAAGTCGTCCCCACCGACTCATGCAACACGATCGCTGATGGCTTGGCTACCCGAACTCCGGACGGCGCAAACGTGGATGCAATTCGGCAAATTGTGGACGACATAATCCTGGTGAGCGAAACGGAGCTGCTGCGCGCGATTGAAACTTTACTGCTCGAAGAACATGTGCTCGCCGAGCCGGCAGGCGCCGCGTCCACTGCTGCTCTATTGAAATCAGCCTGCAAGCCCGATGAAGAGGTTGCGCTGGTCGTGAGCGGCGCGAATATCTCGCGCGACGTCCTACGCTCGGCCCTCGGCGTAAGGCACTAGTCAGCCCCTAGAACGCTGTTGCCGCGAAGGTTTTCACTTCATCTCGTTGAAGACAACTTTGCCACCCACCATGGTCATCACCACGTGGGTCTTCCCGATCGCTTCATGACCCACCGAGAAAATGTCCTGCGAAAGTACGGCCAGATCGGCTTCTTTGCCCGTTTCGAGCGACCCCAGACGATCCTCCGAGAATCGCGCGTAAGCCGCGCCTAACGTATACGCCTTCACTGCTTGTTCCACGGTGATACTTTCCTCCGGCACATACGCCGATAAAGTCTGAACTGCGCCGCCCTGCCCTCCGCCGTCAAATATCCCGCCCACTAGCGCGCTGCTCGCCGAAGCATGCCAGACTGTCCGCCGGACGACTTGCTCGATGCCCACAAATGGATCTGGCGGCCATGTGCATGGCCAATCGCTTCCAAAAGCGATCGTCGCGCCGCTGAGTTCCAAACTGTGCCAGCGGTCGGTCGGACTTTTGTCCTGCGCATCGAAATTGGACCCCATGTCACTGCAGCAGAAAGACGGCTGGGTGCTGACGATCACCGACAGCTTCGCAAATCGAGTCAAATCTTGGGGCGGGAAAATTTCCGCGTGCTCCATCCGGAACCGCCGGTCCCGCACTCCATTTTCCTTTTCCACTGCCTCGTAAGCGTCCAACACCATGTGCGCGGAATCTCCCCGCAGCGCATGCGTCATGACTTGATACCCGCGCTTGTCCAATTCGAGAACCAGCTTCTTGTACTCGGCGGAGTTGTAGGTCAGTGGCGGAATTAATCCGCTGCCGCCATCGGAGAAAAACTTCACCAGATTCGCCGAAACCCAATCGTCGTGATATTCCGTTCGGGCTTTCTCCAAATCGGCCAGAAATTGGGGCGTCAAATGATGGTTTACTGCGACAGAGCCAAAAGAATTGCGCGTCCGCACCGTCAATTCGCCGCGGTCGCGCAGAGCCGCATACAGCTCGATTTCTGGCAGATTGCCCGTCGCGTTCACCACGCTGGTAATACCGAAGCGGTTCAAATAGTGCGAAGCATCGCGCAGCATCGCCAGCTTTTCTTCCTGAGATAGCGCCGCAAAGACAGCGCGTTCGACCAGCTCCATAGCCGCTTCGAGCAGCACGCCGCTGGGGTGTCCGCTCGCGTCGCGAACGATATTTCGTTCTTCAGTGGGATCGGCAACTGGCTGGTCGGTGATTCCCGCAAACTCCAAGGCCTTGGCATTCACCCACAAAGCATGCTCGCTGGTGTGATGAATTATGAGGGGCCTGTCGGATACCGCGCGGTCCAAAAGGTCATGCGTGGGGGTCCCGGGAGGCGCGGTTCCAAAGTCGGCGCGACCGAAGATAACCTTGTCCTTCAGATGGCCGCCAGCGAAGGCTCTGATTTTCTCGATCAGTTCGTCCGGGCTGTCGGGCGTGGTGCTGGACTCCGGCGTAGAAAGATTGATGCCGTGCAGCGCCATCGAGCCAAACCACATGTGCGTATGCGAATCGGAAATGCCAGGAATTACGGTCCTGCCGTGAAGATCGATCACTTCCGTTTTCGCCTGTTTCCGATTCAAGATTTCCTCGTCCGTCCCCACCGCATCGATTCGCGTGCCGCTAATCGCCAACGCCTGCGCCCAGGGCGCTTTTGCATTGCCCGTATAGATGTGCCCGTGAATCAGCAGCGTGTCGCTCGCAAATAGGCCAGCCGGCAAGAGTAACGCCGCAAGTGCGGCGCAAGCAGCCAGAGAAGCGCGAATAGCATTCATGTGACTCACCGTGGAAGGCCGAATTGTAGGAACTGGAACGGACGCGGATTATTCATCCAAATGGTGTCGCCCTCAATTCAAATCTGCTAGGCGTCACGACCTGCGCCTTCGCGCTCGCCCTCGCATGGTACTGGAACCGCTGCATTGCATCGCGAAACTCCCCGGCGTAACCTAAATGAGGTTCCCTAAAAAGGATCGGCCCCACGTTGAAGAAAGCAGGGGGACGTATGAACAAGCCACGAATTTTCGCGCTATCAGCCGCGCTGATCGCCACCGCATTTCTCGCCGCACCCACGCCACGAACGCCCAAGCTCGCACCGGCCACGGTCCCGGTCGTGTCGGACACGCGCCAATTCGCAATAGCGGTGGACGCGGCCGATTTGCTCGGCCTCTCCGTGGCTCCGAAGGCTACGCCTTCTATCCGCTCTTTTATGATTACGGCTATGACTATGGCTACGATTCCGATTACGCCGAGCAACAGCCGGTTCAAGTTGTGTATGAGGAACCTTCCCCACGTGCCGCTGCTCCCTCGCCAAGGCCCAAGCCTGCCGAATCGCTAATCCTCGAGGAGCACGATGGCCACTGGGTCCGTGTTTTAACCGGCAATCAATTGCCGGTCGAATCAGAGCCTGCGGCGAAAAACTACGCCCCAGCACCGTCGCACCCAGGTTACATGGAAGACAAGAATTCACCTTCCCAAGCCGAACTGCCGCCGGTTGTTTTGGTATTTCGTGATGGGCATCAGGAACAAGTCGACAAATACACGATCCACGGAAGTGCTCTTTACACTGGCAGCGATTACTGGACTACCGGCTCATGGAGCAAAGAGATTCCGCTCGCTCAGCTCGATATCCCCGCGAGCGTGAAGCTCAACGCCCAGCGCGGCTCGAAATTCAACCTACCTCACGGCCCGAACGAAGTCGTAGTGCGTTTTTGAGTCGCACCGCCATTGAATCCGCGTCTAAATTTTAGCCTGGCCAGCGATTTTGCCTTGCCTCCTTACCTCAAACTGCGCAGTAATTAAACTGCACGAGACAATCCGCGTCGTCGGACTCCGTCGCTCTCAAGGGAGATCATGCAAAATCTGATAACCAATCGCCTTCCCCTATTTTGCGCCGCGCTCTGTCTGTTTCTCGCGGCAGCTTCACCGGCTTCAGCTAAGAAATTCAAATATTCTCGCATTGGCAGCTCGGAAGACTCTCACGCCACTCCGCAATTCGGAATCGCGATGATGGGCGGCGGTAAGGATCTCGACGAAGCCTTCAAATGGCTTTGTGGACTGGGAAATGGCGGCGATTTCCTGATCATCCGCTCCCGTGGCACGGACGACTACAACCCTTACGTCCGAGACCTGTGCAAAGCGAACTCGGTAGCCACCCTGATTCTCCCCGATCACGCTTCAGCCGAAGATCCGGCGGTCGCAGAAATCATTCACAAAGCTGAAGTGCTCTTCATCGCCGGCGGAGATCAGGCTCACTACCTGCACGACTGGACTGGCACGCCTGTGAATACAGCCATCAATGAACACATCGCTGCTGGAAAACCAATTGGTGGGACTAGCGCCGGCTTAGCCGTTCTTGGCCAATTTGTTTTTGGCGCGTTCCATGACACCGCAATTTCCAAGGACGTCCTGCCCAATCCCTACAGTGACGAAGTCACCTTGGTTCGCGACTACCTAAAAATTTCGCTGCTCGACGACACCATCACGGACAGTCACTTCGCTAAGCGCAATCGCATGGGCCGCTCGTTGGTATTCCTCGCCCGCATCATGAAGGATGGCTGGTCGGAACATCCACGCGAAGTTGCCATCGATGAAAGGTCCGCGGTGCTGGTGAATCCAGATGGAAGTGCGACTGTTGTTGGAACGGGCTTGGGCGCCTATTTTATGAAGCCTACCGAAACGCCCGCCACATGTGAGAAGAAGACACCGTTAACCATGAAAGGAATTTCTGTCTATCGAGGCGTTACCGGCTCGCATTTTGATTTGCGAACCTGGGAAGGCACCGGCGGGAAGAGCTACACGCTCAACGTCGAGTCGGGCGTTATTCACTCAACCCAACCGAATGACGATATTTACTGATTTAAACGAAAATTAGAAGCTGGAACACACACAGGATAGTTAAAACGTAGCTTAGGCGGGAATTAGGACTGGTCAGCGTCTTCCTTACTCTTTTGCTGTTTCGCTGCCTTCTCTTCCTTGCTCTTCTTCTTCGCTTCCTTCTTATTCGTCTTATCCTTGTCCTTGTCGTCCTTGCGATGAAAATCCAGCCCGAAGCTGGGACTCGACCTCGACCCGGTAATCTTAATCGGCAACGAAGTCCCCGCCCCACCCTTATGGAAGAACGGATCGAATGCCTTCAATATCACCGACTTGGCGCCCGTGGTGGTCTGCGACAGCTTGGCGTTCAGCAGCAAATGCCCCGCAAAATCGAGCTGCTCATTATTCATGTTGTAATTACCGGCCAAATCGACTTTCGCCCCTTCCACGTCAAACGTGAGGCTTGAAAAATCCACCACGTGATCCCTCAGCATAAATGACCCATTCAAATTCGACACCACATTCTCGATGTCTTCATTCTTAGGCTCGCCCTGCCCGCGCCGGCTCAAGGCATCTATCTTGTCTTGCACCGTCTCGCTCGTAAAATGCGCGTCCGCCACGCCAAACTTCCCATTCAAAATCAGACGATCGAACAAATCCACACCGGGCCGCGGAGGCAGATTAATTCGTGCCGTCAACTTGATGCCGCCAGTCATCACCGGCTTGTCACTTTTCACCACCAGGTAAAGCATGTCCTCCACGCGCCCCTGGTCCACTGACGCATCCAAAATAACTTCCCGCGCTCCCGCGTCAGGATTCTTCACTACTTCGCCGCTCGTGTTGATCGTGCTGTTGCGGAAGTGAGCCACCACCGACTTGAGATACGTGTTGCCATTGGTTCCATCTACCACCGCCACGTAATGGGTCTTCAAATCCACCGGGTGCGCACTGGTTCGTAGCGCGAAATTTGGCGTGTCGGTGTCGCCCTCCACATTCAAGTGATCTAGCACGCCGTCATATCCACCCTGCGAAGAGAGAATCCCGGTAATGCCCTTTAGCGTCCCTAAATCCGCGTTGGTAAACGAAAAAGTCCCGCGCACGGGCGTCTGACTAGGCTGATCGGCTTGCCACGGTCCGAACTGCCCCTGGGTTGCAATGTCTCCAACCGGCTTGGGATTGCGTAGCGTGGCACGAAAATCCGCCGGCCCATCCGGCCTGAATTCCGTCATCACCAATTTATGAATGTCGAATTGCATCGGGACTTTCGTGGGATCCTTCGGCAGCATCACAAAAGTGGTGTCATCGCACGTAATCCTGTCGATGATCACCGGCAATCGCGGCTTTCGGTTGGGGTTTAGTTCTTTGGGCTTAGGCTCGCGCGGCGGCACGTGAATTTGCAGTCCCACCAAATGCACATTGGAAACCCGGCGCGGCGATTTGAACACCGACCAAAAGTCGGCAGCCACTTCGAGCTTATCGATACTCAAAAACGGCGGAATATCCGTCCGATTCTGATAAAGGATCACGACGCCCGTTGCTGTGGCATAGATCCGCGGGAAAATCACCACGCGAATATCTTTAATCTGGACGTCGCTATGAAAGCGATCCTGCAAGACCGTGATGACCGCGTTCTTCACGTACCCCCGGTACCCGAAGGTAAGAATCAACGAAGCCGCAATCCCCACGATAACGACGACTACGACGATCCAAAGAGCTACTTTTGCCGCGGTTCGTGCCACGGGTCTAGTTTCTCGCTTTCTTTTCGATGCCAGTACGCCGATACGCTTCAGTCCGGCGGGCAAAAATTTCGCTCACTGGATGAGGAGGGAGATTCCAGAGCACTCACAAAAGCGTGGAAATCAGGTGGCCCCTAAAACCGTTGAGAACCTCACTGGAAGTTCGATGCGCGACATGCCTTGAGGGAGCCACGCTACCACGAAATTCATTCCCGATAGGGCCTGCTCAGTCGCACACGCGACTGTCTACTGGTCCGACCAGTCGAAATCAACTCTTCACGTACTTAAATGAATACTTCGACCGGAGCACATCGACCACCGCGAACCATCCCGTGCTGGAACCATTCGTCGCTGCTCGCCTGCGCCAAAAAATAGGACTTGTTGACTGCTAACCCCATTTGCAGGAGTATTTGGGCAAGTTGCTGAACCGCTCGCTGTTGGCGAGGTGGGTAAGCCACCTAGCCCTCCTTGCCCTCCCGCCTTTCAGCTTCGCATCGCCTTTTTGGGCGAAGGAGAACCACTGTGAAGAAACTCTATGTGGGCAACCTTCCGTTTCAAGCAACGGAGGAAGATGTTCAGGCCCTTTTCAGCGAGTCAGGCATTAAGACGGACAATGTTTCGCTGATTAAAGACCGATTTTCGGGACAGCCGCGCGGTTTTGGCTTCGTTGAAATTACGGATGACGGCGAGGCGGATAAGGCTGTGGCAGCGTTGAACGGGAAGGATTTTAAGGGGCGGAAGATTGTGGTGAATGAGGCGCGGCCGCAGAGGGAAGGTGGTGGGGGTGGCGGCGGAGGGCGCGGGGGGCACGGTGGCGGTGGGGGTGGGCGTGGAGGGTATGGCGGGGGTGGAGGGGGAGGGCGTGGCGGGGGAGGCGGGAATCGCGGGGGAGGCGGTGGGGGCGGGAATCGCGACCGCGATTGGTAATTTCAAATTCACATAAAAAGCACAATCTGGGTGGCTTAGCAGCCTAGTCGCATTTATTTGCAAGTAAGCTGAGCTGGATGCGCTATTTTTGCCGCATTAGCAGCTGACGAATATCTTCTAGATTTATCCCCTGAAAATTGAACAGCGTTCGATTTTGAATTTTAGTTCCCTTTTGTTGGCGCCCAGGCGAGACCGTCGGCGCCGGCTCCGACTTTGATCGTTTTCTCGACTTTCCAGGACGCCAAATCGAGCACGGCGATCTGCTTACTCGCGTCGCAAGAAACGTAGGCGACCTGATCGTCGGGGCGCACCAGAATTTCCTGCGGGTCCTTCGGCACGGGCACAACCTTTTCGACTTTCATCGACTGCAGATCCAGAATTGACACCGTGTCACTTGACGGTTGCGCAATGAGCAGTTTGCGCCCATCATGAGTCGGAGTTATGCCAAAGCCGATAGTCTTCAGAGGGACTCGCGAAGAGACTTTGTTCGTCTGGGTATCAACCACGTCGAGCTCGGGCTTACTTTGGTCTGAGGTGAAGACCATTCGATTGTCAGTCGAAATGGCAATTCGTTGGATGGTTTTGGCCACAGGAATCACGGTGATGAGCTGATTCTTTGCAAGGTCGAGTACAGAAATGGTCCCGCTGCCTGCGTTCGCCGTATATCCCCGCGTGCCGTCGCTTGAAATCGCCAGCATGTGCGATTGCGGTTTGCCTGTAGAGATTGAACCCGCCAGTTTATTGGAGTTCGGGTCGATGATCTTTATCGACTGAGTCACTTCAGCGGTCACGTACAGCCTGCCGTTCTTGGCGCTAAAAACTGCCGCGTGCGGGCGGCTTGGTGCACCGAGGTCGATTGTCGCAGTCACTTTGCGTGAAGCAAGGTCGATCACGCTAATCGTTCTCCCATCGGTTCCGGGCAAATCCACGCCTGAATCGCCGTAGATTGGCACCCAAGCCGTCCGTCCATCGGGTGACGCGGCGACTTCGTGGCCTGTTACGCCGCGCACGGGAATGACCGCGATCTGTTTGCCTGCATCAGGATCGACGATCCCCACAGTGGATTCTGCTTTGTTCACGACCAGCAACAATCCCGTTCCTCCATCCGCGTCCGCCCGAATCGACATCATGGAAATCAAAGCACAACATTCCAGGATCGCCGCGGCCGCAATTGCGCTTTTAACCCAGTAGCTCATATTTTTCACCTCCGATTTTCTGGTGTTTCGAATCACCTTTGCGGTTCGTGCCTCCTGCAAACCGGAGAGACGTGGAAAGCTAAATAGGATAATCGAAAGCGCCAAAAGCCGAGCCGATTTGGTGAGGATGCCGGATGACAGTGAGAAGGCGAATGCCGGGTGGATTCCTCAGAAAGCAGATTCCTCGCGCTCCGCAAAAGGCGCGGTTCGCGCTCGGAATGACACCGCTCGTTTTTATTAGGAGGTTGCGGAACAAGGGGGGGATGGGTTGCGTACTGGACAAGTAGGAAGGGTTAGGTCGAGAATGCTCGCCGGATGAAGTGTCCGGATGTTCGATTCCGAGACAAGTGAATCCCATCAGCGAGCAAGAATGGCTTTTCTAAAGCATCGAATTGGAGTTAACTTTACTCGAATGAACAGTTAGCAGCGTGGTACTGGCTGGCAAGCTGCTTGCCACAATTTGAGTGAGGTAATTGTCCTTGGATATCGCCCGTCCAGACGTTAAGCGCAGCAAAAAGATTCGCCGGATCCTCTACGGAGTAGCCGGCTTGCTCGCGGTCGTGCTGATCACTGGCGCCCTGCATACCCTGAAGCCTGCTGCACCTTCGGTAGATAAGGCCACCATTTGGACCGATACCGTCAAGCGCGGCTCGATGCTTCGCGAAGTGCGCGGCTTGGGTACTCTGGTTCCCGAAACCATTCGCCTGATTCCAGCCCTCACCGATGGCCGCATCGAAGAGCGCTTCCTGCTGCCCGGAGTCAATATAAAGGCTGACACCGTCATCCTTAAGCTCAGCAATCCCGACCTGCAGCGCGCGGCCCTCGATGCGGAGTATCAACTCAAGGGCGGCGAAGCTGAACTGACCAACGTGAAGTCGCAGCTTCAAAACCAGCTCATGGATAAGACCGCGGCAGCCGCGGGCGTTCGCTCTGAATTTCACCAGGCCAAGATTCAGGCTGACACCAACGCCGAGCTTTTCAAGCTGGGCCTGATTGCCGACGTCATTATGGAAACCTCGAAGGTTAAGGCCGAGGAGCTGGCCAAGCAGAACGACATTGCCGAGCAGCAGGTCAAGTCTTTCGCGGATTCGATCGGCTCTCAAGTCGCAGTCGAGCAAGCGAAGGTTGATGGACTTCGCGCCATGGCGCAGCTCAAGGAAACACAAGTGGCCCAACTGAATATCCGGCCGGGAATCGATGGCGTGCTGCAGGAACTCGATGTGGAAGTAGGCCAGAACGTCACCCAGGGCACCGTCCTGGCCCGCGTTGCTCAGCCTTCCCATCTGAAGGCTCAACTCAAGATCGCTGAAACACAGGCCAAGGACATCGTAATCGGTCAAAAGGCCAGCATCGATACACACAACGGAGTTATTCCGGGGCATGTCTCGCGCATCGATCCCGCGGTGGTCAATGGCACCGTGACTGTGGACTGTGCGCTGGAGGGTCCGCTTCCCTCTGGGGCGCGCCCTGACCTGAGCGTTGAAGGCACGGTGGAAATCGAGCGCATGAGTGATGTGCTCTACGTCGGTCGCCCGGTTCATGGCGAACCGGATAGCACCATCAGCCTTTTCAAAGTTTCGCAAGATGGCGCGGAAGCAAATCGCGTCCAGGTAACCCTGGGCAAGACCTCGGTGAACACTGTGGAAATCAAGAAGGGCTTGCAGATAGGCGATACCGTCATTCTTTCGGATATGTCACAGAACGATAACGTGGACCGGATCCAGTTGAAATAATATGCCAGCGACCGGAACACAACTTAGGAGAGAGCGAGAAATGCCCGACGAAAGCCAAGCCTTGATTCATCTGTCCGGCGTCACCAAGGTTTTCTACACCGACGAAGTCGAGACTCACGCCCTCGCCGGTGTGCATCTCGAGATTCAGAACGGTGAATTTCTCTCCATCTCCGGCCCGTCCGGCTGCGGTAAATCGACGCTGCTATCGATCCTCGGGCTGCTGGATTCGCCCACGGAGGGCGAATACTGGATCAACAAGAAGTCGGTTGCGAATCTTTCGCTTTCCGACCGCACGCGCATCCGCAACCGCGAGATCGGGTTTATTTTCCAGGCGTTCAACCTGATTGGCGATCTCACGGTCTTCGAGAACGTGGAGTTGCCGCTCACCTACCGCAGCATGCCGTCCGCGGAGCGAAAAAAGCGCGTGCAGGATGTGCTGGAGCGAGTGGGCATGGCTCACCGCATGAAGCACTATCCCTCGCAGCTATCCGGCGGTCAGCAGCAGCGTGTCGCGGTGGCTCGTGCTTTGGTAGGCCAGCCTTCCATCCTGCTGGCGGACGAACCTACCGGTAACCTCGATTCCAAGAACAGCGAAGCGGTGATGGATCTGCTCCGCCAGTTGCACCGCGAAGGCGCCACGATCTGCATGGTTACGCACGATCCGCGCTACGCGAACATGGCCGACCGCTCGATTCACCTTTTTGACGGCCGCATTGTGGAAGACACGGTGGGAGCGCGCGTCGAAAGCGTTTAATTCTCTTGCTGGCTTGTCCTTGAAGTGCGGTAGACGGAGTTCCCGGGGTGGGACGCTCTTGAACCAAACGTATCCAGGACGCATTTATCTCGGCGCGCCGAACGGCCGGAAGGTTGGAATTTTTCTGGCCTTGGCCCTGACGGGAACGCTGGCGTTTTTCTCGGGCGTGATGTCTGGCGCCAGCGATATTGCTTCTCCGAAGCCCCACAGTGCACACGCCGCTGCCGCGCCCTGCCACTTTCTTTCTATCCCAAAGGCGCACCCGGAAAGCGATCCCCTTTCCGGCCATTCGCTTTGGGCTCAGCGCCTGGACGCCACGGATGACTTCAAAGGCCTTGGCGATCTGAACAAGCGCATTCCCGGCGATTTTGAAAACGACCCAAACAGCAATAGCTGGACGCGCTCGCCATTTCCCAGCCAGGTCTACGGCCGGATCAGCCTCGAGCAGGTCGTAGTTCTGTCAGCGATATTTCTCGTCCTGCTGATTGGCTGCGCCAATTTGGGCGGGCAGATGGTTAGGGAGACGGCGCGGTGGATACCGGCCGCCGAGCGCACTCAGGAAGCACGCGAGCAAGTTATTTGGCGCTCACTTTCACAATCCTTGCTGCTAGCCATGATAGGTGGCGGCACTGGATTGGCGATCGCCTCAATCACCAGCTCGTCTTTCTGGCCGACCCAATATCTTTTCTCCGAGGCAGGTTATCCAAGTCCTCGCCTGCGCATCATCATCTTGACCCTGGCGATTTGTGTAATCGCCGGCGTTGTCTTCGGAATTATCCCGGCAATTCGAATGAGCCGCCGCCGGACGCTTTCTCCGCGCGTCGCGCGGGTCCGATTTGCTCTGGCCAATAATTACTTTGCGCGCCGCGCCGTCATCGCAACGGAACTGGTCCTCATGCTGGTTCTTCTTGCGGGCACGGGTTTCCTGCTCGGCCGCTCTTTGCACACCCCGGCCGCTCCGATTCGCGCTATCCCCGGGCGGATCACCGTCTAGTTACGGTCAATTTTTCTACTCCCACAACTTTCTCGGTATCCTCAACGCCCGAATCGTGAGAAGTGAAGTAAGGCGTCTCTTTCTGCGGCGTGTTTGTGTGGGCCCTACGGGCCTAAAGTTTGCTGAGTGAGCGGGCGCCAACGTAGTGGGGTTGGGTAGCAAAGCAAAGTGTCAGGGATGTGCCCGGTCTAAAGTGTCAGGTAAGTCCCAGGCTGTAGATTATTTCGCCCTTACGGGGCTTTTCACCTGGAGAACCCGGGGAGGCAAGTGCTGGGCTAATTCCTCAGAAAGCAGATTCCTCGCGCTCCGCAAACGGCGCGGTTCGCGCTCGGAATGACACCATTCGTTTTTTTTGGTTTGTTGCGCGACCGCGCTTCGTGACCTGTGGAGATTGTTACGTGGGACCCGCGGAAACTTCTGAGGCAAAGATGACGGCTGCAGAACTCCGTGTTCGATTTCGCAACGCGGTATCCCGCAACTGGCCAAGACGATTTGAATTGGCCTGTCGGGCAATCGATAAGACCAAAGGAATCAGATGATTGCAGCCTTCCTAGTTGGTAACGCAAGTGCCCTCCCATGGCGCGAAGGCCCGCCTCAAAAATGATTGCTCAAATGCCCGAAGTTCCCGAACAACCAACCTGCACGCGACACCGAGTGCTCATTGCCGACGACCAGCCCGACGTGCTGGAAGCCTTGCGTTTGCTCCTGAAAAATCACGGCTATGAGGTGATCACAGCTTCATCGCCGGCCGGCATCCTCTCGCGCATCGATTCGGAGAATTTCGATCTCGTGCTGATGGATTTGAACTACGGCCGCGACACTACCTCGGGGCGCGAAGGAATCGAGTTGCTCGAACGACTGAGCGCGCGCGAAGAAAAGCCGCCCATTGTGGTCATGACCGGTTGGGCCAGCGTTGGGCTGGCGGTGGAAGCAATGCATCAGGGCGTTGCCGATTTCATCGAGAAACCGTGGACCAACACGCGACTGCTCGAAATTCTCGAAAAACAAATCACAATTGGCAGCGAGCGCCGCACCGCGCGGGAACGCTCGCGCGCACGTTCTCGTGAGGATGAACAGCAGCGCATCGCGTTTCGATACGCCCAGGATGAGATGGAAGAAGCTCTGCGGATTCAGCAACGCTTGTTGCCGGCTCAAATTCCACAGGCTGAAGGCTATGAGATCGCGGCGATATGGCGGCCGGCACGCATTATCGGCGGCGATTATTACGACGTGTTGCGTCTCGGACAGGACACTCTGGCGTTCTGCATAGCTGACGTTGCAGGCCACGGTTTACCGGCAGCCTTGGTGATGGCTAATTTGCAGGCTGCGGTGCATGGCTTTGCTTCGGCCGGGCTCGCTCCGCACGAGATGTGCGAGGGACTGAATCGAGTGCTCTGTGAAAACCTCTCGCCCGACCGTTTCGTGACCTTCTTTTATGCAGTGCTGAACACCAAGTCGGGGCGTTTGCAATATTCGAATGCGGGCCATCCTTCACCTTTGGTATCGAGACTGGACGGCAGCAGCGTTTCGCTTCAGGGCGGAGGGCCCGTTCTCGGTTTGTTTCCAGAGGAACGATTCACCACGCAGGAAGTTCAGCTCATGGCGGCGGACCGCTTGGTTTGCTTTACCGACGGGGTGCTGGAGGCAAGCAGCGCGGAGGGGTTCGAATTTGGACAGCAGGGCCTGCGTGAGACAGTGTGCGGGAACGTGGCAGAAAGCGCAGAGGCTCTCTCTCAAGGCCTTCTTCAGGCCGCTCTGCGCCACGCACAGGGTTCATTGGAAGACGACGCAACGGTACTGACCATCGCAGTGAGCGGAAATTAGCTGCGCAAGGGTCGTATTTGCAACATTTCGAGAGGGCGCGAGGAGTTTTTGGCGATTCGCTCGAAAGGACGATACGTAATCGAAAAGTAATTATAGAATCCTCCATGAACTTGGCTGCTTGGGAGCCACTTGGGAGCAGGCTTCATGGAGATGTTCTGGAAAGATATCAAGTACGGCGCGCGGGTTCTGGCGCGTAGTCCTGGCTTTGCTGCTGTTGCGGTGCTGACTCTGGCATTGGGAATTGGCGCAAATTCGGCAATTTTTAGCGTCATCGACGCTTTGATTATTCGGCCCCTGCCATTTCCTGATTCGAAGCAGTTGGTCATCGTTTGGCAGACCGATCAGAACCGGGACATCAGTCGCGGCACGACTTCGCCGCCGGAATATTTGGAGTGGCGGCAGCAGAACCATCTTTTCGATTCATTGTCGTCTTGGACGGCGGTGTTTCGTTCGGTGCGAGGGCGTGAGAATCCGGAGGGAGTGTGGGTTTCGGAGACGTCGTGGCAGTTTTTCCGGATGCTGCGGATCAAGCCATTCATGGGGCGCGACTTTGTGCCCGATGACGAGACGCCAGGGCACAACCGAGTTGTGCTGATCGACTATGGGTTCTGGCAACGGCAGTATGGTGGCGATCCGAACGTGATCGGTCAAACACTACAAATCGAAGATAAGCCCTACACCGTGATTGGCATTTTGCCGCGCGGCTTCTCACTTTTTGGCACGTCGGTTCCCTACTACCTGTGGACCCCGATGGCATTCGATCGCGAGCACATGGATCGCGACGATATGACTTTGGTTATATTTGGGCGCCTGAAACCGGGAGCGACCGTAACGCAGGCGCAAGCGGAAATGGAAGTGATTCAACGGAATCAGAAGCGTGCCTTCCCGAATATTCATCAGGAAAATGGCGTGCATGTGGTGAATATGCACGAGGACATCAACGCGCGCTTCCAATCGGATTTGCGTGTGCTGCTACTGGCGGTGATTGCAGTTCTGTTTGTGGCTTGCGCCAATGTTGCCAATCTGATGATGGCCAGGTCGGCGGCCCGTGAAAAAGAAATTGCTGTGCGGGGCGCGATGGGAGCTGGGCGGATTCGGATTGTCCGGCAGCTTCTTACAGAGAGCATGCTGCTTGGATTGCTTGGGGGTGTCGTAGCAATTGCCTTAGGGTACGCGGGAGTGCATTTGCTGCATGCGGGCCTGCCGCCACAAGGAAGCCGCGCCGAAATTCCTCACATGGACGAGCTGGGAATGAACGGTGCGGTCGTTCTTTTCACCATGTGCACGGCGATACTAACCGGCGCGGTGTTTGGGCTGTTCCCTGCTTTCCAAGTCT
The DNA here is from genome assembly GCA_963757885.1 of uncultured Acidobacteriota bacterium. GTDB lineage: Bacteria > Acidobacteriota > Terriglobia > Acidiferrales > UBA7541 > Palsa-147. The sequence continues at coordinate 825,511 of CAVWSS010000006.1, forward strand.
CGTATTCCGGCCTGGCTGACACCTTGAAAGAAAGTGGGCGCGGAAATATTGGCGGGCGACGCGGGAGCTACCTGCGATCGACACTGGTCGTGGTCGAAGTTGCCGTTTCGATTGTTCTTTTGATTGGCGCGGGGCTTCTGATCCGAAGCTTCTTCCGCATGCTGACGGAAAACCTTGGACTGAATCCCGATAAAGTTGTGACCATGCAAATTTGGCTGCCCGAGTCGCGTTACGCTGAAGGCCAGCCCGTAGCCAATTTCTACCAGCAGACGCTTTCACACGTTTCCGCAATTCCGGGAGTTGCTTCGGCCGGAGCGGTGAACTTCGTTCCCATCAGCGGCTGGCGGGATTTCCTCGATTTCGATATCAAAGGGCGCGTAACCCCACGCTCGGGCGAGCAGTTTACGGGTCAATATAGCCAGGCCGATCCGAATTTTTTCCGCGCGATTGGCATCCCGCTTATCGAGGGGCGCGAATTTCTTTCCAGTGACGGGCCGCAGGCAGGCGGCGTGGCGATCATCAACGAGTCGCTGCGGCAGCGTTACTGGCCGCACGAGGATCCGGTAGGTCAACAAGTGACGCTGCACTTTGGGCCGGGGCGGGCGGCTTTTCGTCCAGTTACACGCAATGATTGGCTGACGATTGTGGGCGTGGTGGGTGATGTGAGGGAGTGGGAGTTTGACGGCAAGACGCCGGGAATTGTCTATTTGCCTTATGCGCAGGCGCCTTCGCGCATGATGAGCCTGGTGGTGAAGACCACCGGCGAGCCAATGGCCGTCGTGCCGGCGATTCGCGATGCAGTTGCGTCGGTCGATAAGGATCAGGCGGTGACGCAGATTAAGACCATGGATGACGTGCTTGCGGAGGCGGTGTCGCGGCGGCGGCTCAGCATGTTCTTGCTCTCTGTTTTCGCGGGGCTGGCGACTTTTTTGGCAGCGGTGGGAATTTACGGGTTGATGTCCTACGCGGTGACGCAGCGCACGCACGAGTTGGGGATTCGCATGACGTTGGGCGCCGAACCCAGGGATGTTTTCAGGCTGGTGCTCGGCGATGGCTTGCGGCTGGCGTTAATTGGGTCGGCGATTGGCGGCGTGGCGAGCTTGATGGTGATGCGCTGGGTGGCCAGTGAACTTTATGGCGTACGGCCGTTCGACCCGTTGACGCTGGGTGGCGTTATCATATTCCTGGTGGCTGTTGCGGTGACGGCTTGCTACGTTCCGGCGCGGCGAGCCACTCGCGTCGATCCAATGAATGCGTTGAGATACGAATGAGGGAGTCTGCACGGCTCTCTGTACGTCTAAGTGTTAGGCGTTTAGAACGAGAAGTTTGATGGAAAGGTTGCTGGTACCCATGTCAGTCGAGGCCCCGAAGTCCACAACGGTAATTGATTCGAAAATTCCGGAAGCGCCCAGGTCGGCGAGTCACGCGGCGCGCAATCGCACGCGCGTGCTGATCGCGGATGACCAAGCCGATATTCGCGAGGCGCTGCGGCTGCTGCTCAAAGGCGAAGGCTTTGAGATCGAGGCGGTTTCGTCGCCGGCGGCGGTGATCGCTGCATTGGAAACGCGCGAGTTCGATGCGCTGCTGATGGATTTGAACTATGCGCGCGATACAACGTCGGGCCAAGAAGGGCTCGACCTAATTTCGAATATTCGCGCCAAAGATGGCGCGATTCCCGTGATCGTGATGACCGCCTGGGGCAGCCTGGAGCTGGCCGTGGAAGCGATGCGCCGGGGGGCCAAGGACTTCATTCAAAAGCCTTGGGAAAATGCGCGGCTACTGAGCATTCTGCGAACTCAGATCGAGTTGGCCCAGACCATTCGGCGGAGCCAGCGGCTTGAGGCGGAAAATCGGCTGCTTCGCGCCGATGGGCGCCCCACTCTGATTGCCGATTCGGCAGCCATGCGGCCGGTGATGGATTTGATCGCCCGCGTAGGCCCGTCGGACGCCAACGTGTTAATCACCGGCGAGCACGGGACTGGCAAGGATGTGGTCGCACGAACGCTTCATGCTCTCTCCCCCCGGTCGAATCGCCCACTGGTGACGGTGAATGCCGGCGGCTTGCCCGAAGGTATTTTCGAGAGTGAGCTATTCGGCCACGTACGCGGAGCATTTACCGATGCCAAGAGCGACCGCGTTGGACGATTTGAACTGGCCGACGGCGGCACGCTTTTCCTGGACGAAATCGCGAACGTGCCGATGAACTTGCAGGCTAAGCTATTGCGCGCACTGGAAACAGGCGAACTCGAGCGCGTCGGCTCCTCCACCACCCGTCGAGTGGACGTGCGAATTCTGTCCGCTACGAACGCGGACATTAACGCGGAAGTGGAGGCGGCGCGGTTCCGCGAAGATTTGCTATTTCGGTTGAATACGATTGAGATTCATCTTCCTCCGCTGCGCGAGCGCAAGGACGATATTCCCCAGCTAGCTTTGCATTTCCTGCGTCAATCCGCGCAGCGCTATCGGAAGAACCTCAGCAGCTTCGAGCCGGTGGCGATGCAGCTCCTGCTCGATCACCCCTGGCCCGGAAATGTGCGTGAGCTGGATCACTCGGTCGAACGCGCCGTACTGCTTTCCGAAACCGATCAGGTCCGCGCGAGCGATTTGGGCCTACGACCCACGCGCGAAACCGCCCTGCGCCTCGATGACATGGAGCTCGAGGAAGTCGAAAAGGCTCTCATCCAGAAGGCCCTAGCACGCTACGGCGGCAACGTCAGCCACGCCAGCAAAGCGCTGGGCCTGAGCCGCAGCGCCCTTTATCGCCGGCTTCAGAAATACAGTCTTTGAAACCTCTTTCATACGAGCGTCGCATCCTCGTGCTGGCTTTGGCGGCGGGTGGCGTGAGCACTGCCGTGGCGCTGATCCTGATCTGGACCGGCGGCCACACTCCACGCCTGCAATGGACTCTGACCATTTTCATAGCTGCAGCCTGGCTTGGCTTTGCGTTCACCGCCGAGCAACGCGTGATTTTCCCCATGCGCACGCTTTCGAACCTGCTCGCCGCGCTGCGTGAGGGCGACTTTTCAATTCGCGCCCGCGGAGCCTCCAGGGATGACGTGCTGGGCGAAGTGCTGCGCGAAGTCAACGCGCTTGGCGACACGTTGCACAGGCAACGCCTGGGCGCTCTCGAAGCGACCACACTTTTGCGCAAGGTGATGGAGGAAATTGACGTGGCGGTGTTCGCGTTTGACGGCGATAGCCGGCTCCGGCTCGTAAACCGCGCCGGCGAGCGGCTCCTAAATCGCCCGGCGGTGCGTTTGCTGGGCCATACGGCCGATCAGTTGGACCTTGCCGGGTGCCTATCGATGAAAGAATCCTCGATCGAATCCATCGCGTTTCCCGGCAAGTCGGGCCGTTGGGAGATTCGGCGCGGCAGCTTTCGTGAAGGCGGGCTGATCCACCAATTGCTGGTGATTTCCGACTTGAGCGCCGCTTTGCGCGAAGAGGAGAGGCAAGCCTGGCAGCGCCTGATTCGCGTGCTTGGACATGAGCTAAATAATTCACTCGCCCCGATTAAATCGGTGGCTGAAAATCTAGCCAGCACACTGAAGCGCCCCACACGGGCACATGACTGGGAAGAAGACATGGAACGCGGCTTAACCGTGATTGCCACGCGTTCGGACAGTCTGGGCCGCTTCATGAGCGCCTATTCGCGCCTGGCCAAGCTGCCGCCTCCGTCGGTGCGCCCGACCGAGGTAGGCGCCTGGATTCGCCGTGTGGCCGGCCTCGAGTCGCGAATTCCCATCAAAGTTTCAGCCGGGGCCGGAACTTCGCATCGAGGCGGATGCCGACCAGCTCGATCAACTGCTCATCAATTTAGTGCGCAATGCGGTGGATGCGTCGCTGGAGACGGGTGGCGGCGTGACCGTGGGCTGGAATGTCGCGGGGCATTATGTGGATGTCTGGGTGCGCGACGAGGGGCCGGGGATACCCAATCCCGCGAACTTGTTCGTCCCTTTCTTCACCACCAAGCCGAGCGGCTCGGGAATTGGCCTGGTGCTCAGCCGGCAGATCGCCGAAGCGCATCGAGGATCGCTGACCTTAGAAAATTGCGGGGGTGGGCGAGGGTGCGAAGCGCGTGTGAGACTCCCCCTCACAAATTAGCCTGAGTGCCTGAAAGTTTAGGCCTTGGGAGTCGCTCGTAGGGATTCAACCCTGCTTTTTAGCTGCTGTGTTATTTCTTCAGGTGATTGATTGGAGCGAAACTGCACAGGTTCGCCGATGCTGACAAAAACAGTTCCGCGCGGGGCAAGCCGCTGTCTTTTCAATCGTAATTTGTAGAGTCCATCGACTCGAACAGGCACGACCGGAATTTGCAAGTTCGCCGCTAGTAGCCCGACACCCGGAAGAAACCTGCCTGTCTCGCCAGTCTTGGTGAGCTCACCTTCAGGGAAAATCAAAATGCTTTCGCCCCGGCTGGCCAGCTTCCCAGCAAAGGTAAAGCTTTCGCGAAACCCAGAGATCCGAGGCAGCGGGAAGACATTGAATAGCGCGACGACCAGAAAATATTTGAGCCGTTCAAGCTGCCTGCGCCAAAAGCTCGCGCCTTCCTCCGGGCGGCGCATTGAGGCTAACTGCTCTCCATCCATGGACGTGGCCAAATGATGGCGCAGGCGCCCCGGCAGTGCCGCCAAAACGAATCCCGCGTCGAGGTAGGTGACGTGATTGCACGCGATGATGACGGGGCCTGAGAATCCGCGGAGCTTTCCTCTGCCTCTAAAAGTTGGGCTCGCGAGAATCATCGTGGCCGGCCAGACCAAGGTGTAGTAAACGGCCAAGCGGATCATGCGAACTGGCCAGGTCAAGTGCCAAGTGGGAAACGGAACACGACGAGTGACCGGCGGCGCTTGCTGGACGAGCCGTTCCAAATCCTGGGTGGTCGCGGCATTGGCGAACTGGGTCTCATTGAGCTGCAAATTGTAGCGATTTTCGACCAGGCTCATTAGCTCGACCCGCTCCATCGAGCTCAAGTCGGATGGCGAGGCGCCAGAACGGCCGGTAACCTGCGCGATTAAATTGGCAATGCCCACTGGCGCCCCAGCGCTGCCAGCCGGCTTGGTGCCGCTTTCAGCAAGCAAATCGCGCTCAACGCGCGATCGGATCTCGCGCAGAACCGGCTTCTGCGTTGAGGTGCGCGGAAAGTCCAAATCGGGCCAAACAAACCAGCGCCGAATTTGCTGGTGTGCGGCGAGCTGTTGATTCGCCTCGCGCACCACCGATTCCGCCATGCCTTCGGCTTCGCCCGATTTCAGCAGCAATACTGCGCAAGGTTCTGCGTTGCCATCTCTTCTGGTATCGAGGCCGATCACCACACAATCGCGAACACGCCGGTCTTTCTTGAGAACTGCTTCTAGGTCCGAGGGGTAAATGTTCATCCCCTCGCGATTCACGATCATGTTCTTCTCGCGCCCGCGGTAATAAATATTCCCCTCGGCATCCACAGTGCCCAGATCGCCTGTATGTAGCCAGCCGTCTTCCTCCACCGCGGATTGCATCTTCCCGCCGCGCCAATACGATTGGGCCACATTCGAACCCCGCACTAAAATTTCGCCGTTAGGATCGAGCTTCAGTTCCACGCCAGGAATTGCCTTCCCTACCGAGCCCGCGCCAAGCCGAAACGGATGATTCACGCTGATCAGCGAAGTGGTCTCGGTCATGCCATAGCCCTGGATCAACGCGTATCCAAGCCGGCCCCAAAACTCTTCCGATGGGCGCGACAGAGCGGCGCCACCGGAAATCAGGGCGAGAAATCTCCATCCAAAATGTGAGCGAATCCTGCGAAATATCAGCCAGCGTCGTAGGTAATGCTTCCCTTCTGCGCGCTCAAAATTGCGCTGGAATTTGTCGTACCGGCCAGCGCTCTTCAAATTCGTCTCGATCTGGTTCTGCAGTGCGTCAATGACCCGCGGCACCGAAATAAGCACGGCAATTTTTTCGTCGTGAACTGTTTTGATGATGTCGCCGGGGCGCGCCGAATCGAGAAAGATGGAAGTGGCGCCAAAAACCTGGGGAATGAAAATGCCGAGCATTTGGCCGAAGACGTGACTCAGGGGGAGCAGATTCAGAAATCGCAAAGGATGAAAGAAGCGCTCAAGCCGGCGATACTTTTTGATCTCTCGCTCGATAGGCTCGAGATTCGAAAGAACATTGCCGTGAGTGAGCACCACGCCGCGAGGTTCGGAGGTGGTGCCCGAGGTGAAAACAATTTCGACTGGATCGTCGCGCTGTGCCTCGGGGCCGGGGTATGGGTCGCCAGAATGACGAGCCAGCACCTCAGACAGTCCGGTCAGGCCCAAAACTTCGCCGCTAAGATGGGGCTTAAACGCCTCGTCGCACACGCTCAACTTCACGCTCGCGTCTGCGGCGACCTTGCGCGCGAATTCGGGCGAAGATCCCGCATCGAGCGGGACGCTAACCGCGCCACGAAGCAGGCAGCCTATGAAGACGGCCAGCCATTCGCCCGAATTTTCAGCCCAAATCAGGACTCGGCTTCCGGGTTTGATTCCGCGCGCTTCCAATTCACGCGCGAAGCGGCAGGCGGTCGCAAATAGGGTCCCGTAGGACCAGCGCTCAATCCGGTAGCCCCTTCTCCAAACCACAGCAACCTCTCGCGCCGGGCGCGACTGGACCTGGAAATAGGCCTGTAGCGATGTGTGGGCTAATCTGGGAGGCGCAACCATCTGGCTGGCGATTCTCCCTCATACCCATTCGATTGCGCAGGAGAATCCTCGCAAAGCTCTTGGTAGGCGCGCAAACAAAAAGCCCGGCAGCTTCAGGATCGCTGCCGGGCCCCCTTACGAGAGAGAAATCTGATTCGGGTTACTGCGGTTGAGCCTGTGGCTGTGGCGGCTGCTGAGGCGCGGAGCCATCCGGCTGCGTCTTGGCTACCGCGTCTTTATTTTCGGTCGGCGCGCCATTGCCAGTTCCCGGCTTGTAGTAGGTCAGGAAAGGCTGGAACGGCGTAACTTCGAATGGCATCTTTTCGCGTTCGGAAATCAACGCAACCGGAGCGTTCTTGACCATTTCGATGCGATCGTTCCAGGGGTCAACCTTAATGCGGCCGCCGAGTGGAAGAGCAGCGATCTGGTCGAGCTTGCCAGCCTCGAGCTGTGGCGAATTCGCTACCAGCTTGTCCGATAGGAATACGCGGTTGCCCAGTTTTGGGTTGATCAGCGACGGCAGAGCCTTCTGTTCGGCGTCCAATTGCTTCAGGAAAAGGCCGGCATTGGCCAGCTTGTCCTTATAGGGCGACTTTTGCAGCAATTCGAGCGCCTTCTGATTGGCCATGTCCAAATCATGCGGCGTGTCGTGGAAAGTCAGGCGCGCCATGATTTCGGTAGTAGGGATATTGGTCAGATCGTTAAAGCCCCACTGATCAGTTTGAGGCTTGGTCACGATGATGGTACCCATCTGCTCGGCCAGCATGGTCGCAAGGCTGGCTTCATCGGGCAGCACATCGAGCAGCCCGCGGCTGATCACAATAGTGTGGCCGATGGAAAATGATTCGAGAGTGGACGTCAGCAGGACGCGGCAGCGTACTTCCGGCTGAATGTCCAAGTTGTTGGTCACTTCAATATTGTTCACCACCGTGGCCAGGACTTTGTCGACCGGGCCGGGGGCTGCAAGCAAGCCGGAGCGCTGCAAGCGATCGAGAACGTTGTCTTCAGCCTCGTGCTGCCACCTGCGCTCTGCTTCCACTGGCGAAGGATCCTGGCTCGCGGCGGCTTGATCCTGAACCGCACCAGGCGCTTCGACGGTCAACTCTGTGAAGTCGCTTTCATGCCCGATACCCTTAATGTCGTAACCCCAGAGGCGAGTTTGCGACTTGAAGCGGATGGTGCCGCCGAGATTTTCTTTAAAGGCGGTCTCCTGGCTGTAAACGTAAGTCGGTAGCCAGAGGCCGGGGCGCAGGTTGGTGCGCCATGAATCGAAGTGGACGTTGTAACCGGAGTAAGAGGAAATCGGAGTGAACACGCCGTTGAAGCGGACGATGGCGTAATCCTGGTCGCTCACCCAGATGCGGCCCTTGAATCGGCCCTTGCCTGACTTCGGAAGAGGAGTTACATCCAGAACGAGGCAGCGAACCTCGCCCAAAAATTCGCGGCGCACATATTCATAGTGGTAATGAGCCCGGTCGAGGCCGCTCGGGTCAATAAAGACCATTTGGAGGAAGCCGGCCGGGTCGTAGCCGGAAGTCCAGAAATCGGCGAGGTGCGAGAGGGGTGAGAAATTCAGCCCCGGCTTGCCCTTCCCAAGCAGCGAACGATCGACGATGCGCTTGCTGAAGTCCGCCACGCCGAGATAGTAGTGGTCCTTCACTGGCACACTGCCCAGCTCCGGATTCGGCTTCATATCCTGAATATAGGTTTCAATCAGCGGATTGTACTGGCGGATGGTGGCAACTTCTTTTTGTTCGCGAGCGTTAATCCGGTCAGCCAGTTGATCGATATTGGAAATAGTGGCTTCTTGCGCCCACACGGAGCCGGCGGTGGCACACGCCAGCAACAGGAATGCTCCAAATTTGGGCCAGGCTTTCATGCGACTGTTCCTCCTGCGTTTCTCAGTAGGCCAGCTCGAAGGTAATGTGAACGAGACCAGCGAAATCGACCGGCTGGCCATCTCGACGCGCTGGCTTGAATTGAATTTGGCGGGCTGCCGCTTCTGCTTGCTCATCGAGTCCATACCCAAGCCCGCGCACTACACGCTCCACTTGCACTTGCCCCGATGCAGTAAAAACAACTTGTAAGGTGACGTCCCCCTCGATCTTTTTCGTCTTAGCTTCGGCGGTATAGACCGGCTTCGGTTTCGAAATGATTTCCACCGGCTCCACTTTGGGATTTGGCGCGTTGGTCTTTACAATTTGAGGAGTAACGGCCGCCGCGGTTTGGTCACCGAAACCGGCTTGTTGCACGCCACCGCCACCGCCGTGACCGCCGCCATTTGGACTTCCCGCGGCAGTGCCATTGCCAAAGCCAGCGCTGGCCACAACACCCTTCGCGCCTTTCGCGCCACCGGTTCCGTTTCCATATCCGGGGCTCGGAGGCAGGTCGTACGAACCCACTGTGGCGATATTTGGTGTGCCCTTGCTGTTCGGATTTGCAGGGACGCCGTTGGGATCGCCAAAGCCGCCGGTTTGTACTGCTTCGCGGGGCTTCCTTATGGTCGGAACCGCAGAACTTCCAAGCGAGAGCGGCTTCTTCTCAGCAAAAATATCTTTCAATTCCGGGCTATCGGGGGCCTTGGTGTCATGCTTGGCCGTTTTCGGCTTGGCGACGGGTGAATTGAACACCGGATTCATGATCTTTGGTTTCGGGATTTCCGCGAGAATCGGCTTGGGAGGAGGCGTCTCGCGCAAAACGGGCTTTTTCACAACGGGCAGCGGAGCCAGCTTCGGCTGAGGTTTCCAGGCTACTACCGGAGGCGTAGCTATCGGCGTAATCCAATATTTGCGCACGATATCCAGCTTCTCGGGAAGCAGCATGGGAATGAGGACAAGCAGAGTTACAACAACAAATTCCAGGCCGAATCCAGCACCCAAAAATCGGGCGCGAGATTCACCGTCCGGAAGGGGCGAAAATAATGCTCGGGACTCTGTAGGCATTACCCTGTGATCCGCCTTTGGCAGTTCCATAATGGATTTTGCGAACGCGCTCATTGGTCTATCCCATTAGGTACTAGGACTGTCAGGGTAGTGAATAGGACCCGGGTACCATAGTACGCTTTAGAGTGTTGAAAGCATAACCTGTTCCATGCTGTTCTGGCGTTCAAGGTTGCCCCTGTTTGCCTACTTAATACTTAGAACCCTAGATCCGCGATTTTGTCTCGAATTGGTGCGCTCAACTTACGGACTTGCAATCCCCGAGCCATATCAAGCCACAAATTTCTTTTTGATACATTTCGGTGAGGACAGTATTGCTTGTTTAAATTTCACTGTAGACGCGGAGTGTTAAATGAAGAAGGCGCGGCCCATGTTTTTGGAACCGCGCCTGGTTAAAACAATCAGTCATGCATTACGTGCGTGCGTTACTTGCGTTACTTGCGCGCATTACTTGAGAACCGATCAGTGGCCTTCAATCGCCAGATAGAGCGTGCGTCCACCGCGGTTGACAAGCAGAAGCATCGGCCCGGACTTCGATGAGCTGACTGCCTGCTTGAACTGATGCACGCTGGACACTGGCTTGTGATTCACTTCCTGAATTACGTCGCCACGGGTCAAACCCGAATCGGCGGCGACGCTGCTCTGATCGACGGAGCTGACCACAACGCCCGTGGTGCTCTCGGGCAGCTGCAGTTGCTGAGCGATCGCCGCCGTCAAGTCTTCGACCTGAACTCCGTCAAGACCGCCATTGTTGTCCTCAGTGGGCTTGGTCTCTTCGTCGGTCGGTGTATTAGGCAATTCGCCTAGCGTTACGCTTACGTTTTTGGTTTGGCCGTCGCGCAGAAGCTGCAACTGGACGGTAGTTCCCGGTGCAGTTTGGGAGATGGCGTTACGCAGATCGTTGGCTTGCAGAACTTTCTGGCCGTTGAGTTCGGTAACGACGTCGCCCTTCTGCAATCCAGCCTTGGCTCCAGGTGCACCCGGCGAAACGTCGCCAATCAGAGCGCCGTTGGGCTGCGACAATCCGAACGATTGCGCCAGCTCCGGAGTCATGTTCTGAATGTAAACGCCGAGATAGCCGCGAATGACTTTGCCGTGCGCAATCAGTTGATCCATCACCGAGTGCGCCATGTTCATCGGGATAGCAAAGCCAATTCCTTGGTTGCCGCCGCCATTGCCGGGCAGGATGGCGGTGTTGATTCCAACCAAATCGCCGTGAAGATCGATTAGCGCGCCCCCGGAATTTCCGTGATTGATGGCCGCGTCGGTCTGGATGAAGTCTTCGTAGCCCTCGATTTGACCTCCGAAGCCACGATTTTTGGCGCTCACAATTCCCATTGTGGCGGTTTCGCCGATCCCAAATGGGTCGCCAATCGCGAAGACTACATCGCCAACCGACACTTTGCTGGAATCGCCCAAGGCCAAAACAGGTAGGTTCGTTGCATTGATCTTGAGAACTGCAATGTCCGACTTGGAATCCGTGCCCACGACCTTGGCCGTGAACTCGCGACGATCGCTCAAGGACACCTTAATGTCCGTGGCACCGTCTACGACGTGGTTATTGGTGAGCAGATAGCCATCCGGGCTGACAATTACGCCCGAGCCCAAACTGTGTTCGCGCTCAGCTTTCGGCTGACGCGGTTGCTGCCCGAATTGATCGCCAAAAAATTGGCGAAAGAACGGGTCGTTGAAAAGTTGCTCCCCCTGCTCTCCACCCATGGGGTTCTTCACCATTTTTGATGAAGAAATGTTGACTACCGCCGGTAGTGCCGGCTGAACGATGGATGCAAATCCGTTGGTAAATGTTCCCAGGCTTACCGGATTGGCATTCGCTGGTTCCTTTATGGCCACCTTGGAGGCACCCAAAACGTTGTGGCCTGGCAAATTGACCGCATAGATACCGAAAACTGCGCCAGCAACGAGGGCAGCAGACAGAATTGTCATGGCCACCCAGCGGCGCACCCCGATAACTTTTCCACTCATTGAAAAATCTCCTTTTGCGCTGGTATTACCTATGTCTCTCCCGAATATCGCGACTCAAAAATCTCGAATAATCACTCCAACACTGTCTTTGACGCACCGCATGCGTTTTTGCACCCAGTTCGTTAGATGCCGTTCAATGCCACTCAGATAGTATTGAAGCCCCGCAAACTCACCGCTGTGTCAGGTCACTCGCATTCCCCTGTAAATCATTGAGTTGAATGCAGTATTCGCGAATCGGCGATCCACAACTACCTCGAACCTGAGTCCGTGGTTGTAATCGGATCAGCTAATTGGGCTAGCTGATTAGGCGGGCAATGAAAAATGCTGCTGCCGCGGCCAATCCTCCAACAAAGACTGTTTGTAGCCCGCCGCGCCACAATTTTACTCCCGTGAAATAGGCTTTCAAGGCGCCGAAGGAAAAAAGTGCCAGCAGCGTTACCGCGATAGAGACCCACAATGCTTGTATTACGTTATTTCGCATGGCGATGTAAGGCGCTAGGGGGATCAGTCCGCCAACTATATAGGACGCTGCGATGGTTGCTGCGCTGCGGCCTGCGCGAGAGGGGTCGGGCTCTTCGAGTCCTAATTCAAAACGCATCATGAAATCGACCCAGCGATGTTTATTCGAGCAAATCGTATCCACTACTGAAGCCATCTGCTGGTCATTCAAGCCATAGTCGCGAAAAACCTTTACGACTTCCAGTCTTTCCTGATCGGGGATCTCATCGCATTCCAAGTACTCGCGCCGTTTTTCGGACTCGAAGTGTTCAGAATCCGTTTTCGCGGCGAGGTAGCCGCCCAGTCCCATGGCTATCGAACCTGCGGCAATTTCGGCAAAACCTGCGGTCACAATAATCCTTCCGGCGGTGGCGGCCACGGCGCCAGTGAGACCCGCGGCGAGGGCGAATGGGACGGTTAACCCGTCGGACATTCCGATGACGATGTCTCGCACAGCGGCAGTCGCGGTGAAATGCTGCTCAGAATGTTCCATTCGATTGAGTCCTGGCGTCCAATAATTCCTGCGCTCTAATTGACTCTGACAGTCTAATTGAGTCCGACAATGTGGGGCGCGAATCTAATGTAGCGCCGGATGCCTCGACCGTTAAATCGCTCGAGGGGTTATAATTATGCGGCAGGATTGAAAATTGAGGAGGAAGAAATGACGCAAACAACCGGACAGACCGCGGCTGCGCAGGGCACGTTCACATTGCCGCCTCTGCCGTATTCGTTTGACGCACTCGAGCCATACATCGATGCGAAGACGATGGAGATCCATCACGACAAACATCATGGGGCCTACGTTACGAACTTGAATAAGGCTCTTGAGGGCCATGCTGATCTTCAGAAGCTCTCGGTGGAAGAAATAATCGCCAAAATTGACAGCGTTCCGGAAAATATCCGCACCGCGGTTCGCAACAACGGAGGCGGCCACGCCAACCATTCGCTGTTCTGGAAGATTATGAAAAAAGGCGGAGGAGGGGAACCCAAGGGCGAACTTGCCGATGCGATCAAGTCGGCTTTCGGCAGCTTCAGCGAATTCAAGACCAAGTTTAACGATGCGGCGACCAAGCGTTTCGGATCCGGCTGGGCCTGGCTGCAGGTCAAAGGCGGAAAGCTGGGAATCGAATCATCGCCGAATCAAGATAACCCGTTGATGAGCGGCGCGAAACCGGTGATGGGCCTGGATGTGTGGGAACACGCCTACTACCTTAAATATCAAAACCGCCGCCCTGAATATATCGAGGCGTGGTGGAACACATTGAACTGGGACGAAATTAATAATAACTACGGCCAAGCGAAGAAGTAAGGCGCGAGACCGATAAACAAACGAAAACCGCTCTCATCGTGAGGTGAGAGCGGTTTTTTTATTCGAACGTCGTGGACAATACCAGTTAGTGCGCCCAAATCTTCGCCGGGTCCGTTTCAAATGGGTAGACGTGAACCATCCAATTAAAAACCACGGGGAGCCACCTTCCGTTCGCCGCATCGCATGCGTCCTCGGTCACAATCGATCCCTTCAGACCAAACTCGTGCCAATTGGCAATCGTAATCGGGGTGCCCTTCGGGGGCAGGCAGAAATTCACGTGTTCGTGCCACCGCGCCACGCTTAACGGAATGCGCTCATTTAGCTGTTCTTCGTCATAGCGCTTCGGCGCGGTGTACATGGCTCCTTCGAGCTCATAGCCATCCGCGGTCTTCTTATAGAGCAGCGAAGTTGGTTTAGTTGGATCGAAGTGAAATTGCGCGGCCAGCGCATAACTGTAATTGGTGAAGTGATAGTGGTCCTGGGGTAGCTCAGGATGGAAGATCTTGAATCCTTCATCGAGGGCCACGTGATAGTCCTTGTATTTCGCCAAGGCAGGGCGCAGCTGATCCACAACCTCCTGTGCGCGCTTGTCATCGGCGGGATTTGAGGGTCGGAGCGCGGTCATGTACATATGCGGCCCCATGTCCATGTGCTTCATGGACATCTCTTCGTCGGCGGCCGCTTCGGTCTGCGGCGATGCCGCGGGGTCCTTCTGGGCGTCTTTCTGCGAGTCGCCCATGTGCATCCCGGGCATTGAATCTTCCTGGCTCTTCTGCTGATTTTGAGATTGCTGTGCGTTCAAGGCAGGTATGCAGCTAGCGCCATGAACAACACAAAACCATACGGCTGCCGCACCAAATTTTGAGTGCTTCTTGGTTGATGTCGATTTTTGACGGTCTTCCATTATTTCCTCTTGTAACCTCTTATGATTCTTTATGAATGAGTCCATAGAATAAAACTCAACAGCAAAATTTAAGTTTTGCTTCGTGCCACCTCAGCTTGCCAGTCTGAAGCGACACGATTCAAACGCTTTCCTAGCAGATAAGAACCCAAACCACCCAACAGTGCGATGCTGATGCTTATGCCCTCCCAGGCCAGCCCCACCGCCACCGTTTGGGCGGCCGGCGCACCAAATGGCAAGAGCAGCGCCGCCAAGGTCACTTCGCGAACTCCAATCCCACCCTGGGTAAATGGAGCAATGGCGGAAAGCTTGGCCATCGGCCAGGCGAAAAGCCACGCATCGAACGGCAATCGCAGTCCCGCACCATTCGCCAGCACCACAGTCAAAATAATGAACCAGGTCTGAATCCCGAGCGCCAGTGCGAATGCGAACGCCACAACTTTGGGCTGTTGCGCCATGGCTCTGCGTCCCTCGCGAAGTCGAACCAGTTGCCGCCGCCAACGCCAGGCAAATCGCCGCGCAGGCAGCAGTGCAAATACCACTAAGACCAGCATTCCGCCGATCGCCGCGGCTACCACTAACAGAATAAAAATCTTGCGCGTCGACGGCGTCAGTTTCGTGGGGCTTAAAATAGCCCCAGCCGCGGCAAGCAAGCCGATTGCCGCTAAATCGAGAATCCGATCGACGAATCCTCCCAAAATGATCGCTGTCTTGCTGCGCCCCATGCGCATGGCCAGCCCGGCCCGCACTACGTCTCCGCCCACAATTGAGGGAAGAAACAGCACACTAAAAAGGCCTGCAAAATAGCAGCGGGCGGCCTCTGCTGCGCTCAATCCCGCGCCGGCAATATTCACCATCAGCCGCCACTTCTGGGACCCCACGAAATGGCCGAAGAAATAAGCTACGCCGATGAGGAGGCATAGCGGCAAAGAAACACGGCGAAGATCGGTGAAGACTTGCCGAATCGGAAGGAAATGGAATAACAGAACGAAAACAAGTACGGTCGCAAGAATTCGTACGATCAACCCGACCACAGACGAGCGGGTTGCTTTGGGGCCGGTATTCTTCACGTCTGCCTATTATGTGGTGCCCTCCGGCGGCGCCAAAAGGATTTCACGATCCCATGCATCAGCTTGCACATGGCTCGCACTAGCCATGAAGGTAAGTGCGAATTCATTTGCGCGTGGCCGCTGCAGGCTTTAAGGTTTATGTCGCTTTCATTTCAGATTTGGGAGCAGTGATGCGGAAGAAGATTCGAGTCGTGCAGTACGGCGTAGGTCCCATCGGCGCGTCCATCGCGCGGCTGATGAAGCAAAAGCAAGCACTGGAAATCGTAGGCGCGATCGATAAGGACCCGGCGAAAGCCGGCAAGGACCTCGGCGAGGTTGCAGGCGATAGCGGAAATTGGGGGGTCGCAATTTCCGACGACGCATCCGCGATATTGGGCGAGGGTGCCGACATTGTGGTTCACTCCACGTCATCGAACCTGCCTGCCGTTTCGAGCCAGCTTCTTGCGTGCCTCGAAGCGGGCTGCTCGGTGGTCTCTACTTGCGAGGAGCTTTCTTTTCCTTTTCGAAAATATCCCGAGTTATCCGCGACGCTGGACCGCAAGGCCAAAGATGAGGGTGTCGCGCTGCTCGGTACCGGGGTTAATCCTGGTTTCGTCATGGATAAGCTGGTCATCACTCTCGCCGCCGCCGCAAAAAAGGTAAATTTGGTGCGGGTGACCCGAGTTGTCGATGCATCGCGTCGCCGCTTGCCTCTCCAAAAGAAAATTGGCGCGGGTATGACTCCCGAAGAATTTCGCGCTCAGGTTGCCGCCGGGGTGATCAAGCATCACGGCCTGCCCGAATCGATCGCGATGGTCGCGCAAGGCCTGGGATTTGAACTCGACGAGATAACCGAAAGTATCGAACCCTTCATCGCGCAAAACGCAGAGAAGACCGAATATCTGGAGGTCGCTGCGGGGCAGGCTGCCGGCGTACATCAAATCGGGCGTGGCATTTCAAAGGGGCGGGAAAAGATTGTGATGGAATTAAGAATGTATGTCGGGGCGAAGGACCCATCCGATACCATCGTTCTCGACGGCGAGCCGCCTTTGACGCTCACCATTGCCGGGGGAACACACGGCGACGTCGCAACAGCCGCGGTTGTGGTTAACGCGATTCCGGTGCTGCTAGCGGCGCCCGCGGGCTTGCGAACTTCCGCCGATTTGCCTCTCGGCTACCTGGCTGAAACAGCAGCGCCTTAACTATTCGTTCCGCTAGGCGCTTAGCTAGGGCGTTTGGCTTGCCAATAGCGCGTCACGGCCGCGTAATCCGGATCGTCGTTCGATTCGGCTTGCACAGCGTCATAAGCCTTGAAGGCAGCGTCTCCTGCGGGCAGTGGAACTTCCAATTGCTTCGCAAGCTCACGCGCCAAACGAACGTCTTTGTGCATCAGGCGCAGCGGGAAACTGGTCTTAAATTCTCCCGTGATCATTGCCGGGCCCTTCACATCCAGAACGCCCGCCCGAGCCATGCTTGATTGCATCACTTCGAAAAGCTTGTGGCCACTTACGCCAGCACTTTGCACCAAGGCCAGCGCCTCTGCGAAGGCTTCCACTTCCAGCGCCAAAATTAAATTCATGGCCAGCTTGACGGTTTGACCCGCTCCATTTGGCCCCAGCAGAAAAAAATTCTTGCCCATGGCGCTCAGCACCGGCTTGGCCCGCTCAAACGTATTTTTGCTGCCGCCAACCATGAAAACCAACTCGCCCGATTCCGCTCCCCAGGTGCCGCCGGTAACCGGGGCGTCGAGGAACTCTACGCCCTTCTCCTCACACGCTGCTGCGGCACGGCGCGCTAGATCTGGCGAGACTGTGCTTGAGTCGATCAGGATTTTTCGCTTCGAAAGCCCTTCTATCACGCCTTGCGGTCCCCAATACACCTGCTCCAAAGCCGGCGGATCACTGACGATGCTGATTATTACGTCGGACGAAGTCGCCACTTCATGAGGCGTCTGCGCTCTCTTCGCTCCTGCCCGCACCAAGTCTTCGGTCTTGCCCGCCGTGCGATTCCAAACCGTTAGAGGGAATCCCTTTTTGAGCAAATTTGCGCCCATGGGCTTCCCCATTAAGCCTGTGCCTATTAGCCCCACTGCAACCGTCATCTGGCTCCTCCTATGAGCGAGCAGAAGTCTACCGCAAGAGCGGTTAACACTGAGGGAACAAAATTTATAGAAGCGAGACGAACTGCGACAAATTGAGGATTCTTGCAGCGGTAATTTCTAACGGAAATCTAGTTCAGACGCGCTTGGGATCTGGCGGCTGCCAGGTGCGCATCGATATGGAGGGGACATTCGGCAGGACTTTGATGGCGTTCTTATCGACTTTTTCTTCGATGGCAAAGATATGGTGATAAGGAATCTCGACGCGCATCTTTTTCTCGCGCCCGTTCTGCATGAAGCGATCTTCAATGCAAACAGTTACGCCCGAATCCGAAACCAGATTGCCCACCGCGGAAAGGCGAAGCTCACCAGCGCGGTATCGGGCTTCGACGCGCTTGCCGATCAGGTGTGGGTATTCGCGCACGGTGAGAGTTTCGATCCGGGGCAGACACTGGTCAATAGTACAGGGGTTTGAAAAAAGGTTTTTTGCGTAGTACCGAACCGCGCTCGCAAAGAAAAACGCCGTGAGCCTATGAGAAGCGCTCCCGGCGTATTCCGGTGAATCGGTTAAGTCTTAGGGCTAGTGAGTGCTGTGGGAGTCGTCTCCGCCATGACCGGAGCCGTGATGTGGCAGGTCATCGGTGTGATCCGCATGGGCGGCCACATGGGCCACATCCGCGTCGCCATGTGCAAAGTGCGGCGGCAAATCTTCCGCCTGTTTCAGACTCAAGTCGCCGGTGGTCATCAAGATAAGGGCCGCCACTACGCCAAACACAATAAGCGAGTAGAGGGTGGGCAGCACCCAGCCGATGGCTTGGTGGAGCGACGCGCCCTGGCTGGCCCAATACCAAATCACCAAGCCAGCCAGCAGTCCCACCAAAATGGCGAAGTTGCGGCTGATGCGCGAGATTTCCAGCGGTCGGTCGCAGCCGTGGCAAACCAAATCATAGGAACGCGTGACCAGCTCAAATGGGCGAACGCTAGTCAAACAGTACGGACACTTACGAGCCGCCATAGTTCACCTCTTATTTTGCGGTCCAGCTGAAGAGCGATTGATTTGCGTCTTGCCGGTCGGGCCGGGATTTTTATTTGCGGCCGGCGAGACCAAGGCAAATTCGACACGGTGCCGGAAAGGGTCGATGCGTTCGGCGCGGACACGCACCTTCTCACCCATCCTGAATACTTTTGGTTCCGTGCGTCCACCGCGTGACTTGACTCGTCGCGGCTCGCAAATAATAACCCGATCGCGCTCGCGAAATTGGCAGTAACCGCCGGAATATTCTTCCAGAAAGTCGATGCCAACCAAGCCTTCGACGAAAACGTCCATTAGCTCGACAAAGAATCCAAACTTCTGCACCGAGGTGATGAAGGCGTCGTACTCCTCACCCAAGTGACTTTCCATGTATTGGGCGGTCTTCCAATCGGTCAGCTCGCGCTCGGCGTCTTGTGCGCGACGCTCGGCTTCTGAAGTCTCGGAGGAAATCTTGTCAAGTTCAAGGCGGCTGTAAGGACCGATCGTTGGCTGCTCAGTTTCGTCGGCGCGGCCATTTCCTCGCTGCTTGGTGCCGGACACTGCCGTGGGCTGAGCCGACACGCCGGGATTTTCCAAGGCCCACTTCAAAATGCGGTGAACGATCAGGTCGGGGTAGCGCCTGATCGGTGAAGTGAAGTGCGTGTATTCGCGAGTCGCCAAGGCGAAGTGCCCGAGGAGCGTCGGAGCATAACGCGCTTGCTTGAGTGAACGGAGCATCAAGTAGGACAGGATTCGCTCTTCAGGTTTGCCCGCGATTTTTTCGGTCAGCCTTTGGTAATGCTCTGGCCGGATGTCGATTTCCTCCTGCGCCGGCATGATCACGGACATCGTGCGCGTGCGGCCATGACCGGTCCGGCCACCGCGCGAGGCGGGTTGCGTTTGACCATGCTTCACGGTGACGCGACGCTCCATTAAGTCGGGCACGCCAAGCGTATAGCCGAAGGCCTTGGCCAATTCCTCGAATTCCATCACCTTCTTCGGATCCGGTTTCTCGTGCACGCGGTGAAGGCTGCCTATTCCGCGGCTTTCCAGGTATTTGGCCACGCTTTCATTGGCCGCGAGCATGAATTCTTCGATTAGACGGTGGGCGATATTTCGTTCGCTGCGGACAATTCCAGTCGTTTGACCATGTTCATCGAACTTGAGGATTGGTTCGGGCAGGTCAAAATCGATAGAGCCGCGGTTGTGACGACGTTTGCTCAAAATCAACGCCAAATCCCGCATGCGCTTAAATTCTTCAGCGAGATTTTGATAACGCTTGGTGGCTTCTGGGTCGTTTTCGATGACCTTATGCACGTTGGTGTAAGTCATTCGCTCAGCAGAACGGATTACACCAGGCGTTAACTCGACTCGGCCTATTCGCCCGTCGCCATCAACCTCCATAATCACGCTCATCACCAGGCGATCCACGTGCGGATTGAGCGAACAGATGCCGTTCGATAGCTCTTCTGGGAGCATGGGAATGACGCGCTGCGGAAAATACACGGAGGTTCCGCGCAGCCGCGCTTCCAAATCAAGTGGCGCATCGCGCTCTACGTAGTGCGCCACGTCGGCAATATGGACCTGCAGCTCGTAATATCCGTTGTCGAGCAGCTTTACGTAGACCGCATCGTCAAAATCGCGCGCACTCTCGCCGTCGATGGTCACGATCGGTAAATCGCGAAAATCGCGGCGGCCACGATAGTCGTTTTCACTGAGGGACTGCGGCAAGGCGCGCGCCTCTTCCAAAACCGCTTCGGGGAAAATGTGCGGCAGGTGATGCTTGCGGATCACAATTTCCGTGTCGACGCCCATATCGCCTGGGCGGCCGAGAATCTCGACGACTTTGGCTGTCGCTGCGAGGCCGGATTTAGGGAAGCGAGTTAGCTCCACATTCACTACAGCGCCATCGAGCTCCGCCAGGCGGGTTCGCCGGTTCGCCCCTGCACTTTGATTCGTGGCAGCCACCTTCTCGCGAAGCTTGGGGGTAAGTTCCTCGCCGGCGGGAATAATAATTTCCTGCGGCAAGCGGACGTCGTAGGGCAGCACGGTATTCTGCGTCGCCCCATAGCGGAAAAGCCCCACAACCGTATCGTGTGCGCGGGAAACTACGCGTACCACGCGCGCCTCCGCGCGCCCATCCGCACGCCGCCGCTCGATTCGCGCCATTACCTGATCCCCATTCATGGCGTCGCCGGTCGCGTCGCGGCCGACGTACAAGTCACCTTCCACTTTCGCGAGCGGCTTATCGGGCACGACGAAGCCATATCCTTCGCGATGGGCGATGAATCGGCCGGCAACCAGGTTCGGATCGCTAACCGGTTGGCGTGTCTGTTCTACCGCCGGGTCACGTCTTGTGCTCGAGTGCCCTCTTGCACCACTTGCACTTTGCGGTACAGCCTTTGGTTCACTGCTTTTCTGACTATCTTTAATGGCACTGTCCTTTCCCGCGACTCTGCGGGGCCGGCGCCCGTTTTCAGTTACTCGGAAACGCCCTCCCTGGACTTCTTCCACGTCTCCTTTGCGTTTCAGTTTCGCCAAAATTCTTGGCAAAGCTCTCCGACCGTGGTGGCGCAAATCCATCGCGTGCGCCATCTCACGAATGCTGGAAGGGCGCGTCTCCTTCGCGAGGTGCGCCAGAACTTGGTCTGGCGTTACTTCTGGTTCTCTTACTTCTTTTTCTGGTCTCATTTCGTGCTTATTCAAATCTTTCTTCTTTCTCTGAATCGAATTAACTTCAATTCTTTGGCTTAAATTTTATTTCTTACTACTTGTTTTCACACTTCTTCTAATGCTGCGGTGCCTCACTGCCGGATGGCGAATTGTTCTCTGGTGGGACGGGTTGCACGCGCGGCGAATCGTCTGCGCCGATTTTTCCATCGGGCTCCATGATCAACGCCGGGCAATACAGCCCGCGCACTTCCCTTTTCCACCACGCTCCCGAAGCGCGCCGTTCGGCGCGGTCGGTAAACCAATACTGCCAAAGCACCGCGCGTACCATCTGCGGCGGCTGATCGCCGAAGGGATTGCCCGCGAACAATTGCAGAACCGGCTGGTCGTTTTTTAGGAGTGATTCCTCGACGACCACGGTCCAGCGGATATTCCCGCCAAGAGCCAAGCGATGCAAACCATAAATTCCAGTCAAACCTCGGCTGATACGGCGCGTAAATTCCTGGCGCCTTGTAGATGTCCTGCGGCTTGTGGCCAAAAGGATAGGGAACCCACGTTTTGCCGTCCCGAGAGCCTTGAAATTCAATCTCGTATCGCTCATGGGTCATCACCGCGAAAAGTCCATAGCGCTCCGCGATGCGAAACGGCTCGACCCATCTCACTGGCGCTTCGGGCAAGTGGAATTTCGCGAAATACGGTTCCGAGTAACAGCGCAAATGTAGCGTAAAAGATCCAGCCACAGGCTATTCCCTTAATGCTCTTGCGAACGCCTGCTGTTCTCTCGCGCCATTCCACTGCGAAAGTCTTCGGACTGCTTGCGACTGACGTTTGCCGCTTGGCCCGAAGCCGCGGGCGGGCTGGCAATTCTCCCGAATCGCGGCCGGGATGAACTTCTGAATGTATTCATCGTCGAGCAGCAAAATTCCCAGGAACAAGACGATGTAATTCAGAAACGCGTAATTCGCAGTGAGAATGATGCGAGATTTCGAACGGCGTCACCAACCAGAAGCAAATGATTCGGAATCGCCGCGGCAGAAAGAACATCCACACAACGCCTAGCTCCATCACCAGGGTCAACAGTGTCGTAGATTGATGAAACCAGTGCGGGAATTGCTGCACGTACCAGCCTATCCAGGTGGGCAACGGCCCGTTCTGGTAGTAGTCGTACATCGCAGTGAGATGACGCCAGGATTCATCGCCGCTCGCCAGCTTCACCACGCCCGATTCGAAATAGATTCGAAACCATTCCCATCGCATCAGGTAAAGCGTTGCGCGAGCTGGAGGATTCGCCCGGCCTAGCCCCGGCCACAAGCCGGGAGGCGCGAAAGAACATGGCCATAAATCCGGCTTCCAGCAGCATGCCATCCGATTGGTATCCTGAAAAATCGCGAGCCACGGAAACAAAAGAGACGAAGGCAACGAAACAGACCGCCAAGCTTGCTCGGGGCCAGGCGTTGACGAGCACCAGAATCGCCGCCAGCAGCCCGATATAAACCAAGGCTTCCAACGCGCGATTCCCGCTCCTGACCCACAAAACGGAAGGAACCAGCGTGAACCGCACGACGCTTGGGTAATATTGCTCGACCGCCTGAAGATAGTGGCTCGCCGGCAGAATACCCTGCGGGCCAATCAGTCCTTTGATCTGAAAGAGCAAGGAGTAGAACGCCGAGAGATAAATCAGGGCAAGCGCCCGCAGAAACACCCACCGCGAATACAAATAACTCCGCGGCCCACTCTCGCCCGCTAGCAGCCAGGCAATTCCCTCTTTAATCCGATCGAACAAGTTCGTCAGTTTCTCTAAACCATTCCAACAAAGTGGGGATTATACGTCCGAGGACACCACGAGCGGAGGAGCCTTAAGCAGAGGAGGCAATTCGAGGTAGGTCTAGAATGTAAAGTTAATCTAACCAGTTGACCTAAACCAACGAAACGCAAAAGAGCAATTACGCAGCCGGCATTCCTCGGCGCGTCAAATCCGCGATATGCTCGCGAATCAATCGCTGGCTTCCCGGTACGAACTCAATACCAACCCCTTGCGATGGGGCAGCGTGCCGCACGATGCCCTCGGCCAAAAATCCTTCGCGGCCTCCAACTTCCACGGTCACGTGCGAGCCTACCGGGAGAGTGGACACGCGGGCGAACATCCCGCCAACGCTCAAATTGCCTGTGCCCTTCGAAACTCTATTGAGCTTGTCGCCATTGCGGACCGCAACGGTGCAATCTTCCTCAGTTCGAGGATACAAACGCATTGTGGGACCTTCCATGGCACGCTCCCTAGTACGGCTATCTTTGCCTTGTTCGAGATACTGAACAAGGCTCCAGCATAGTGTACAGGGGCTGTTCCGAATATCAACTGGTCGTTCAATATGCCGAACAAAAAGAGCCCCCGCTTTCGCTCGTCCAGTTTCAAAAAATAATTTCTACAGCTTTGACCTGAGCAAGAATCAAGGGGAAAGATCAGCCAAGATAAGCGTTGGAGCGCACAGATTTAGCGAAGGAAGTGCCCTGTTTATGTGGGGATGCTCTGTGGAAAAGCAAAAGAAAGCGTCGTCTAGTTCCTTTGCGCCTGAGATTTCTGTGATGGAATGAAATCGTTCATTACCGTTTCTCTGAGCAAATCCGGAGGCAGCAGGCCTTGCGCGAGGATGAAATCGTGGAATTTCCTGAGGTCTATCTTTGCCCCTAGGGCGGCAAAGGTGTCTTTACGCAATTGAATCAGCTTGGTGTAGCCGTAAAAGTAGCTGTTGGCCTGGCCCGGTGCTCTGTAGGTAAATCGTTCGACTTCCTCTTCGGCAAATGGCGGGGATAGACACACATCGTTCTCCAGCAACTGCTTCGCCTCTTCGCGGGTAACTTTTCCAGCCTGCAGCTCCGGATCCAGAAACGCCCGCGCAGCACGCTGCAGCCGGAACATCAGCGAGACCAGCTGCCCGTCTAGCGGCATGTAAGGCTTGGTTAAGTATTCGGCGTACAGGCCCCAGCCCTCCACGTTGGTGCTATTGAAGGCATACTTCACACGTGCGAGCGAAACGCCGTGATCAAGCATAGAGTCAAATTGCAGTTCATGCCCAGGCCGCGCTTCGTGCGCGATCAAGCTCCACGAGGCCGCGTCATAAGTGAAATCGTCGTATTGCTGGGTCGAAGCTTCTCCCGCCTTGGCCGGAATGTTCAGAGGCAGCACGAACACGCCCTTCTGACCTGTGTTGTGCATGAACGGGGGAGGCTGCATGTGGGGCGCCGGCTGCTCCGCGGTTTCAGCGGCGCTGGCGATGCGAATCTTGGCCGGACGAGTCGGGAGTGTGACGATCTGGTGCTCCACGATGATCTTCTCAATATCCTTCAGGCGGTTCTCATAGAAAGGCAAAATCGCGTCGCCCACAATCTGCTGTTTTTTCAATTCACGAATCACATCGCGGTAATCGCTGGATGGAAGGTGTCGCTCCTTCGCAATTTCCACGGCTATGGGCATCATTTCGCGCTGAATGTCGTTGAATGCTTGATGCGCCGTGCGAGCCAGGTCCTCGGGAGGAATATCGACTCCGTAACCCTGCAGGCGGAGTTCGTAATCTTCGGGCGCCAAGCGGAAATCTGTCCGAGCCTTCGGCAGCACGGTGGCCTTCATCCATGCATCGTAGCCCTCTAGCTGCTCCTTGAGTTTGGCGAACGGCTCTTCCCATCCCGTCAGGTTGTACTTCTTCATCAAATCTGCAATTCCCTGCAGATAATTCGAGTCGCGGCTCAGTTCAATTTCAATTTCAGTGCGCGATGGATAAGTAACGCCGGGCTTGGCCATTTGTTCCTGAATCCGCGTCTTCATAATTTCGGCGATAGACTGGTAACCGCTTTCCATCCCTGCGTATTCGCGCAGGCGCACGACCGCGGCTGCACGACGGTCTGAAGGGGTCTGCTCATCCAGCAAAATGTGAAGGCCGGCGAAGACGGACTGACTGGCATTCAAAAATGGCACCAAATGCGCCCGCGCATAATCCTCTTGCTTGAATCCCAGCTCGAGTTTGCGAATGATGATTTGAAGATCCTGGGCAACTTCCTTTTGCTGCTTTTCGGCGAGCGCGGCTTTCAGCTTCTCTACCGCGGCTTCCGTCTCGGCCCTTTCGGCGTCTTCGTCGCGCAAAGTGGGCTGCGATGCTTTGGCGTCAAATTCGGCGAGGCCCTCTCTCGACCCGGCTTCGGGGTGGTGCTTCATCTGGATCGCGAGCACCGTCTTGGTGTAGGCGTCGCTCTTGGCGATCCAATCGGGAGTTTTCTCCTGCGTATTCGCGGCGCTCACGAGCAATAGTGCTGGTGCTGCGGTAAGGATTACCGTTAGTCCGATCAAAATTTTGATTTTCACATTCCCTCCCCGCGTGGAGCCGCTTGGAAACACGCATTCTATCTGAATGAATTCGGCTAGCGAAAGGGAACCTCGCGTGTGGAGGGGTTCACAGTCGTGTTAGCATTCGCGTTCCGCAAGGCTTAGACGGTCGATCTTTCTAATTGCTCACTTTGATTGCGTGAAGCTGTATATGCGGCAGTGAAAATCCTGGAACGACCCGAGATGCCGAAGTTAACTTGATCACGACATGGAAAGCCACCACAAGACTGGGACCGATGAGACAGTTTCGGTCGTTGGCCTCGGCAAACTAGGGTCGCCAATGGCGGCATGCCTGGCTTCGAAGGGCTTCCCGGTCATAGGCGTCGATGCTGATTCGAAAAAGGTCGAAAAGCTGCGCGACGGACATGCGCCTGTTTTTGAAACAGGGCTCGAGGAGCTGACCCGCGCGAATCATGAACGTTTAGGTGCGAGCGGTAGCGTTGAAGACGCCGTCGCGAAGTCCCTTATTACCTTCGTTGTAGTCGGCACGCCGAGCGAATCCAGCGGCAATTTCTCGCTTAAGTACGTTCTGCCCGTGTGTGAATCGATCGGGCGGGCATTGCGGCATAAGAGTGGGTTTCATCTCATCGTGCTGACCAGCACGGTGACGCCCGGTAGTACGGGCGGCTTAGTTAAGGAAGCGCTCGAACGCGTTAGCGGCAAGACCTGCGGTGTGGATTTTGGACTGTGTTACTCACCCGAATTTATCGCTCTCGGCTCCGTGATTCGCGATTTTCTAAATCCCGATTTCGTTTTGATTGGCGAATCCGATTCTCGCTCCGGCGACATTCTCGAGAAGGTCTACTTGCGCGTATGCGAATCCAAACCCGCGGTAGCGCGGATGAATTTCATCAATGCGGAAATTACGAAGCTGGCCGTAAATAGCTACGTCACCACGAAAATCAGCTTTGCCAACATGCTTGCCAGGATTTGCGAGCGCGCTCCGGGAGCCGACGTGGATGTCGTATCCGCAGCGTTGGGGCTCGATTCACGCATTGGAACTCGTTATTTGAAGGGCGCGGTTGGTTATGGAGGCCCGTGCTTCCCGCGCGACAATCGCGCCCTCGCCGCTTTTGCCGACTCGCTTCATGCTTCCGCCGGATTGGCGCAGGCCACGCATCAGTTCAATCAATCACAAGCGAATTGGCTGGCGGATTATGTCGCGGAGTTGGGTGCTGGGCGCTCGACTGGAATCCTGGGACTAACCTACAAACCGGATACGGACGTGGTCGAGGAAGCCGTTGGACTGCTTCTCGCTCAGGCTTTGGCTTCGCGCGGCGCTAGCGTCACCGTGTACGACCCTGCGGGCATTCCTGCGGCGCGGCGAACTATTGGTGACTCTTCATCAGGCATGAACTTTGCACCAAGCGCGAAGGATTGCATCGCGGCATCGCAAATCGTTGTAGTCACAACTCCGTGGCGCGAGTTCAGTAATCTGCCGGTCGATGATTGGGCGGCGAAGGACGGGTCGACTCGCCTGGTCGTCGATTGCTGGCGTACGCTCAAGCATCTGGCGAACTGCGGAAGAATTCGCTATATCGCCCTCGGCCGAGGCCCGTCTGACGAAGCCTCCAAATCTGCATCGTAGCGATTCACCATTCTTCGATGGTCAACTTTGAAATAGTGAACAGGGTAGCTAAGTTAATTCGGAGAGTTGGCTCTTGCTAACGCTGGTAGCAATGCCGAAGCCCTTTGATGGACACATTGGCGTCATCCAGCGCAATGCAATTACGAGTTGGACTCTGCTTCAGCCGCGGCCGGAAATCATTCTTCTCGGCAACGAGAGCGGCATCGCGGAAATATCCGCTGAGCTTGGCTTGCGCAATATCGCCGACATAAAGCGCAATGAAAAATCCACGCCGTACCTGGACGACATTTTTGCCAAAGCGCAAGAAGCTGCGACTCAACCGATCGTCTGCTACGTGAATTCCGACATTATCTTGACCAGTGATTTCATGCAGGCGTCAGCAGGCGCCGCGGCCTGGGGCAGTCAATTCCTAATGGCGGGAAGACGATGGGATATCGATATCACTGAGCCAATTAATTTTGAGCAGCCGAATTGGGAAGAGCGACTGCGTGATGACGTGGCCGCCCGCGCTAAAAAAAGATCAGTTAGTTGGGTGGATTATTTCGTGTTCCCTCGCGGAATGTATAAAGAAGTTCCGCCCCTGCTGCTTGGCCGGATGTGGTGGGATAACTGGCTGGTTTGGAAAGCGCGAGACATGAATGTACCGGTCATTGACGCCTCACCGCGCGTTCGCGCGATCCATCAAAATCATGGATATGGCCATCCCGGCGGCTTTTTTGGCATTTGGCAAGGTGAAGAAGGCCAATGGAACGAGAGACTGGTTGGCGGGGGAGATAAAGCGCGAACGCTGCGGGACGCAAACTACAAATACGGGCGTTTCGGGATCCGCCCGAACATCGAAGGCGCTATCGATAGATGGTGGCGTTCATTGAGGCCCAAAAAGAAGAGCGCTGCCGCTGCAGCCGGTAAGACAGGGTGACGGTCAAAAGGGCGGACTATGGTGAAAATTTGTGGCGGGGCAAACCGTATCCAACTGGGTTAGCAGCTGGTTTTCGTGCGATTTGCCCCAGAGATCGTCAGTTAGCGGGCGTGGCCCTTACACCCGGGATGTTCGCACCGGCAGTCCACATCCGGCGTCTTGGCCATTGCTTCGCACTGGGCACTGCAATAACTTCCAGACGTGACCTGGCAGGAACACGCCGGGTGTGCACACTTTTTTGAATCAGCCATTTTCTCTTCCTCCAGAGCTTCGATGCGATGTGGTGCGGCGCGGTGACTTAGCGTCTCTTCGGTCTTTAAAAGTTGACTGTGGTCAAATTCGCTTCGGCTTCCCTACTGTAATTAACTGATTACCTTCGGGCCCGGGCCGGCCTTTTTTCACCTTGCGAAGCGGGCTTGTGCGCCGTAGAGTCAAGTTCGCCGCGGAGCCAGAATAGCCGCCAATCGATAGAAGGAGAGCGCCAAATGACCAGCGACATAGAAGATCGGGAGAAGGAAATCCTGAACGATATCGCGCGAAAAATCGGCTCAACGCTAGGCGCCGTGGCTGCTGGTGCGGAAACCGTGAAGGAAGGGATAGCCGAAGCCAGCGAGGAAATTCGCGCGGAAGTTGAACGCGCCAAGCCGGCGGCTCGAAAAGCAATTCGGGAAGTGAAAAAAGCAAGTTCGCGAATCGAACGGGCCGCCCGAAGCGTGCGACCGTCAAAGCTGCGAAAAGCGGGTCGTAAGATCGTGAAGAGCGCGCGCCGCAAGGCAATCCGCGCCATTAGCCGCCGGGTAGTTCGGGCAGCCGCTAAAAAGGCCCTGAGCAAAGCTCGCAGCGGAGCACGATCGGTGGCGAGAAGGGTTGGCCGCGCCGCGCGGAAGAGCAGCGGAGCGCGGAAGGTACGACGTACCGTTAAACGCACCGTGAAACGCGCACGGCGCCGTTAATAACCGAAGCCGCAATCCCTACTTCTGAGGCGCGGGCTCCGCGTATATCTTCGCGGCGTTATCGTGCAAATAGCCCTGAGCCAAACGAATCGCAGTTTCTTCGGTAATTTCGTTTGAGGCCACCATTTCGGCCAGTGCCGCCGCCAAAGCCGTCCTGGCCGACTGCACGGCAATCCAGTAGGTTTCTTCGGTTCCCACTACGTCCGAGAATGGAAAAGTATCTGACCCGAACACAAGCTTATCGGGAAAAAGCTCGAGCCACTGCTTCAGCACCTTGCGCAGTTCACTCGGATAGAGGAACAACTCCATAAGAGATGAATCGAGGTAGACATTCTTGCGCGCGGTTAGCCAAATTGCTGCGCGGTCATACGGGAAGCCGCCGTGCAACAAATCGAATGTGACGCCGTCGTATCGCGGGTCTCGAAGGATATTCTCCAGATTGATTGCGGTGCTCTCATGGAGATTGAAGTAGTCGCCGCCTCCGACCGCCGAATGAATCTGAACCGGCAAGTGCAAACGCGCCGCCTCTCGCAACAAATAGCGGAAAACATAATCCTGGAAGTCGCGATACTCATCGGCCGAAGGCTGCCCGCCGGCGTGATACTTCGCATAAATTCCGGCCGCGCGAATTTCACTCGGGTCATCGAAGTGAAGCGGACGAAAATAAGCAATTTCGAATTTTATGCCTACACCACCCGCTTTTTTGTTCGCCTCAACGATCTTGGTTACGAAAGCGAGATAGCCGGCGAAATCCGCAGGAACCTCGCCTAAATGCTGGCTGGAAAGCTCGTTCTTCAAGATTTTGCGTTCAAGAGGAACATTGAGCTTCATATCCGGATTGCGCGCGGCAATCTGCGTTGAGTCAAAAGGAAAAAGGAAGCTATCCACGAAGAAAACCCAGCGAAAGCGCTTCGGATCGAGATACGGCGGCATCGAAACCCGGTTCGCAACGGCGGTTTCGATTCCCACCTGATCGAGAATCTTTGAAAAGTATTCGTTTCCATCGCGCTGTTTTAACTCGGCCTTTTTCTGGGCCAGCCAGTGCAAGTGATCCGCTGAAAAATCCGAATAGGGATAGTCGAAAAGAGCTTTGGCCGCGTCGACAAATTCGTGATTGGTGTCGCGTAGACGAAAAGGGACCGAGCTATCGGGCGGCAGGCCCATCGCGTCGACGTTGGGATCGTCAGCAAACCCCGGGTGGCCATGATTGTCGAAGATCGCAATTTTCTGAATTTGGGCGTTGAGCCTCTGGTAGATCACCTGCACATCCTGAGTCGGCAACGGAGAGGCCTGCGCTTTGCATATTCTTGGCACGGCGATCAAAAAGCAGACCACCGCAAGAGTTATTTTTGCCGCCAATTCGATTCCATTTTTCACGATTCCCATCCGTTCTAAGCGTGCGCATGCGCCCGTTACATATCAAATGAACGGCGCGATTCTAGCGCAGCGCCGACGCCGCGACACACAAAATCACGACGATATGCTTCGCTCTCTGCGCCAACAGCACGACTAATTGTCGCCAATGCTCGCCGAGACGTATCATTGAGCAAATCGACTCGGAACGAACCACCTAGACGCCTCAATGAATCGACGCAACGTTAAACGCATCGAAAGTAAGTAGACCTAACAAGGAGTGAAACATGGCCGGCACTTCCGGAGGTTTGTTTACCGCATACGATGATGCGTGGCTGATCGACGGGGTAAGAACTCCCTTCGTGGATTATAACGGCGCTCTTGGCCAAGTCTCAGCAATTGACCTGGGCATCAAAGCAGCTCGCGGCGCCTTCGAGCGAAGCGGCGTCTCGCCGCAAGACACGGGCACAGTCATCGCCGGCAGCGTGGCGCAAGGGAGCTTCGACGCCTACTTTCTTCCTCGCCACATCGGCCTCTACTCGGGCGTTCCCCTGGACCGTCCTGCTCTTTTGGTTCAACGCGTTTGCGGAACCGGAATGGAAGCGATCAGCCAGGCAGCTGACGCCATCGCTCTCAAGAGAATTGACTTGGGCCTCTGTGTGGGAACCGAATCAATGAGCCGCAACCCTGTGGCCGCGTTCACTCATCGAGGGGGCTTCAGACTGGGGCAGATCGAGTTCAAGGATTTCCTTTGGGAATCCTTGCTGGATACGTCCACTGATATTCCCATGGGCGGCACAGCCGAAGCAGTCGCCAAGAAATACAAGGTCAGCCGGGAAGATGTAGATCACTTCGCTGAAATGAGCTTTTCCAGGGCGTTGGCTGCTCAGAAGGCATGCTTCCTTTCCGGAGAGATCGTGCCCGTTGTATCTGAAAAGTTCGAATTAAAGGGGTATAAGTCACGGGGGATTCGCCTTCCGAAGGGTGTCGACAAGATTGACCAAGACACGCATATCCGCGCTTCCTCATTTGAGGTGCTATCCAAACTTCCAGCTGTGTTTGGTGGCGTACAGACTGGAGGGAACAGTTCGGCAATTGTCGACGGTGCCGCAGCTGTGCTGGTGGGCTCGGGCGCTTATGTGAAGGAAAAGAACAAAAAGCCTCTCGCCCGGGTTGTGGCTGCTGCGGCCGTGGGTCTGGAGCCTGAGATCATGTCCATGGGCCCGGTGCCATCGATCCGGCGGCTCCTGGAAGGCGCAGGCATAAAGCTTGACCAAATCGATCGCTTCGAAATCAACGAAGCCTTTGGTGCTCAAATCATCGCTGTGGAGCGTGAGTTAGGCCTCGATCGCAACAAACTCAACGTAAACGGCGGCGCCATCGCCATCGGCCACCCCCTCGCCGCCACCGGCACCCGCCTCGCCCTCACACTCTCTCGCGAGCTACGCCGCTCCCACCTTCGCTGGGGCGTCTCCTCCGCGTGCATAGGTGGAGGCCAAGGCATCGCTCTGCTGCTCGAGAACCCGGAAGCCAACGCTTAGGCGTCTGAGTTGTCTGGAAACCGGCCCCCGGTCTTAACGCCGGTGCATGAAAAACTCTGCCCGAATTGCGCATCGGATGACGTTAAAGTGTCACCGACTGTGATCTATTACTTCTAGAACTGAGTACATTTGTACTTCATTTCTCGTGCGTTGACGCCGGCGCCCACTTTGGCCTCCCCATTGCTGCCTACCCGCTGCTTTCCGCCTTTGATCCGCCTTTGAACTGGGGCAAGGCCTGGAGGCTCTATGCGCAAATATGCTGTAAGCATGGGACTTGTTCTTTGTTCGGCGAGTTTTCTGCTCTACCTCGGGAGCCTACTAACCAAGTAGACATTATTGGCTTCTAGGGCTCATCGACTCATAGAGTTACCCGTTGATTTGGCGGTTCAGTGGGATACTGGGAGCACGGCTGTAGACCCTTCATAGGCTGTGGACAATCTGGGGTCAGCGGTTTCAAGTATCGGCAAAACGACGCAACACCTCGTTAGCCAAAATCCAGCTCACCTGGATCCATACGATCAAGGAGATGAAGTGATGAAGCGACTGATTTGGGTCGTCCCGGCCATTTTATTTTTGTGCTGCAGCGCGAAGGCGCAGGAAACCCCGTGGCTTGAATTGTCTGGCGGGTATTCATACTTTCAGGGGAACGTCGCTGGTTCTCCAACGTTTCATATGAACGGC
This sequence comes from uncultured Acidobacteriota bacterium, assembly GCA_963757885.1. Lineage (GTDB taxonomy): Bacteria > Acidobacteriota > Terriglobia > Acidiferrales > UBA7541 > Palsa-147. The sequence goes on from CAVWSS010000006.1 coordinate 858,036, forward strand.
GGCACGGGCTCAATCCGCGAAAACCTGAATAACTGGTTTGGCAGTTCGTTTGACTTCAGCGCCTGGGGCGGCACGCTCAACGGAACCAATGTCACCGCGCAGACCTACGAGTTTGGACCGGTGTTCTCTTACCGGCGTTTTGACCGCATCACGCCCTTTGCGAATCTGGAGTTTGGCGCGGTCCACGGCAGCGAAGGCTACCTCGGCACCACAAACTCTCAATTCCAGTTCGCGCTGAATGGCGGTGGCGGCGCAGACTTCCGGTTTGGGAGCAGGACAGCCGTGCGAGCGCAAGCTGACTATGTTCTGACCCGGTTTTTCGATGTGCATCAAAACAATTTGCAATACTCCGTCGGACTCGTTTTTTACATTGGAAATAAGTAGACGTTCCTAACCGCTTATCGGGCGTGCGCTAGCGACCCTGGCGCATGCCCATTCCTACCTCATTCTCTTCTTAAATACCCTACAGTCAGATAGTTACAACGCCTCGGAACTACAGTAACTACCCGATGGGTCGTCTAAACTACATTTGGCAAAATCAATGTAAGTGAACTGACGAACTTGCCTCCCGGCAAGCGTAGTAGGCTTGTAGACCGATGAAATGAAATGAGTGTGCATATGGCTTTTGAAGGTCCCGATCGATGAGCGCAAGCAGGGCCAGCGCCGTTGGTTCATTTCCCTCAGCTCAAGTTTCTGCGGGCCATTATCACTCGCACGTAGTTCAGTTCTATGCCGAGGATTCCTTCCTTGTCGATGCGATCAGCCGGTTCGTAGGAACTGCCCTTGGCGCCGGCGATGCTGCGGTCATAATTGCCACTCAAGCGCACCGCGATGGCGTTGCGGAGCGCCTGCAATCCCGCGGTCTCGATCTCAACGCGTCAGCGAGACACGGCCGCTATACCGCTTTGGACGCGCGTGAAACCCTCTCAAAATTCATGGTCGATGGATTTCCGGATCTCAATCGATTCAGCAACCTCACTGGCCCCCTCATCGAAAAAGCCAGAACGGTCACGGAATCCGGCAATGGGCAGGTAGTGGCTTTTGGAGAAATGGTAGCCCTACTTTGGGAAGAGCAGCAGATCGAAGCGGCCATGCGGCTTGAGCAATTGTGGAATGAACTCGCCAAAACTCATTCCTTTTCGCTGCGCTGCGCCTACCCAATCACCCAATTCCATCGCCTGGAAGACGGCGCACCGCTCTTAAGAATCTGTGCTGAGCACTCCAACGTAATTCCTGCGGAGAATTACAGTGAACTGGGAACCGATGATGATCGTCTTCGAGACGTAGCCCGACTGCAGCAGAAAGAGCAAGCACACGATGCTCTGCGCAAGGCGAAGGATCAGCTCGAGACAGAAATTAGCGAACGCCGCGAAATCGAGCGTAAGTTGCTCAATTCCGAGCATTCCCTGCGCGAACTTTCCACTCACATTTTGCGCATGCAAGATGAAGAGCGGCGCCGCATAGGTGCGGATCTGCACGATAGCGTTGGGCAATACCTTTCCGTGCTCAAGATGCACCTCGACGCCCTGGCGGGTGATGAGCGGGATACGAACGTTGCATCGCATTTGGCCGATTGCATTAACTTGGTGGAGGAGTCGATTCGCGAAGTTCGCACTATGGCCTATCTTTTGCATCCTCCGATGCTGGAGGAAATGGGACTCAAGTCTGCCGTTCCCTGGTACCTCGACGGATTCACGAAGCGCAGTGGCATCCGAACTTCCTTTGAGATTTCTCCCGGGCTGGGCCGATTGCCAAGAGAAACTGAGCTCACCATATTTCGTGTGGTGCAGGAAAGTCTGACCAACGTTCACCGCCACTCCGGAAGCGGTACGGCGCAAGTTGTGGTTTTGCTGCAGGGCGGAAGCGTGCGGTTGGAAGTTCGTGACAAGGGCAAAGGCTTTAGTCAGGACACGATGGATGATTTCGCTCGGGGCTCGCGAAGGTGCGTGACTCTCGGGCTGCGGGGCATGAGTGAGCGGGTGCGTCAGCTCGGAGGGACGCTGCAGACGTTCTCTGGGGAAGGCGCGACGATCGTGGCGACCATCCCGATCGCGGAGGATAACGCTCCGGGAGAACAGAGGCCGACACAAGTCTCAGCTTCCGAGTACGAAGTTATTTACCCCGACTAAGGATTTTTAGTTTTCTCAGGCAGATTGGATTGAGGTAAGCGAGTGCCCGCCCGTATTCTGATCGTCGATGACCATGAGATTGTTCGCCAGGGCATCAGAAACATTCTGAATAGGCGTCCCGAGTGGGAAGTATGCGGCGAGGCGGTCAACGGTAAAGAGGGCCTCGAAGCAGTCAAGCGCATCGAACCAGACCTCGTTATTTTGGACATCACCATGCCCGTAATGAATGGCCTTGAAGCCACCGGGCACATCTCGAAATTGGGACTAAATAGCCGAGTCCTGATTTTTACCATGCATGATTCGGAGAGGCTGATCAGTGACGTGCGGGAGGCGGGCGCCCAGGGCTATGTCTTGAAGTCACACGCTGCTCGGGATCTTATCGTGGCGATCGAAAAGATACTCGGGGGCGGGACGTTCTTCGGTTCGGACCAAAACTTACAAGATAAAAAAAAACAGGAGAAGGAACCTGGGTCTAACCTTAAATTCTTTGCCACCTTGCAGTTTGAATTCTGCTGATAGCGTTCACTACTCCACTTTTCCCCTTCTTTAGCTCTCTGCCCCGTGATTCTTCCCGTTCAGTTTTTGGTCGCCGCTCGATAGGCGAACTTCGTAGACGACTGGAAGCGCATCCGAAGATGTGCGCACAAAACTTCGCACCAGTTCGCTCCTCGAAAAATGCCCCAGGCTTAGCAACCGTATGCATTCGTCCGTAGCACAGCTTTCCCAGGATGTTCGCTGGCCCCATGGAAAGCAGGTCGCTTCGATGGCGCGTAGCGGAAGCTGCTCTTTAAATCCATTCTCAACTTGCTCGCGCAGCCAGCGCAAATAGTGAAGCTTGGTCGAAATTGCGGCTTTAGGATCTTCGCGAATAACCACTCCAGGAAAATCCGGAATGTCCTTTCGCAGCGTGTGAATGTGCCCGTGGCCCTCCACCAAAATGTCGATCTCGAGGGCCATCAGTTGTTCGAGGCTTTGCAGCCACTTCAGGCTATCGACATCGGGATTTGGAGTCGCGAAATAACTGCCCATGAAAGCGTCGCCGGCCAGCAGCAACTTTTCCCGGGGATCGTACAGGACAACGTGATCATCGCAATGGCCAGGCGTCGAGATTACCTGCAGCCGACGGGTATCCGTCTCCAGCGTATTGCCTAGAATGTGAAATGGCTCTTCCAAGTTCGGAGGCTGCCCGATGATCAGGCCCCGTACCCACGGAAGCTTTTTGAATGGCCTGAGGAACTCAGCTGTCAATGCCGTTAGGTAGATCGGCGCTCCGGTGCGTTGCGATAGCCAGTTCAGATTGCCCACGTGCTCTTCGTGCGCATGAGTCGCGACAATCTTGTTAATTTTCGTGTGTATTCGCCGGAGATGCCGCGCGAGCGATCGCCGCATTTTCGGTGAGCCCGGGTCGATCGCCACACCATCGTAAATAATAGTTGTGAATAGCTCTCCGAACAGCAATGGCACTGCATTGGGCAAAGTGCCATTCAAGAAAAGGATCATCAGCCTTCCATCGAGGAGTTCAAGTTTCTTGTTATGCGTTCGAAAAAAGTTGGCGGTCCTGCTTGCCGCAGCGCGAAGACCGGACCAAACGACAAGCGGAGCCCTGAAGAGAAACCCTGTCACGTAACACGACCAGAAAGCGGCGAGGCTGGATTGGCGCTTTACCACTTGAGGTCTCGCCACGCGACATGCGCCACCGCGACATTTGCTGAGCGAGTAGCGATTCCTGGCCACAATCGCGTAGAGAAACCGGCCTATATTTCGAAACGGGAACCACTTGCCGAGCGTGCCGATCAGCCACGTGTACGGTGAAAGTTGGGCGAGCGACGCAACGGCATCCCAGCCAACCAGGATTTCTCCATCGGGTGTGATCACATGGAGTTGCCGAAGGCATTCATCCAATTTGAGGCGGGGATCTAAAGAGGACAAAGTCGCGGGATCGATCGGAACGGCAGTAGTGCGGTGGTTACGGTCGAGCGTCTTCAGCCAGGAGACGCTGGCCTGGCAGATTTCGCACTGGCCGTCATATAGAACTTTGTAAGTGGCGGGACTTTTCTCGCGCGGCTTAGCAGGGGTGCCAGGCTTGTTGGCTACAGAGGTTTCGGCCATATGAGCCATACAAGCTCAGTCTGCCACACCTTGAGCAGAGCACCGTAGCCGTCAGCTTCTTACGACGCTAAAAGTGGACAATCTGCGACCAAATTTGCATGCTGGAGCCGTCCCGCGTATCGGACCATGCAGCGTGCACTATGCCATCGGGACCGGATACCAACTGCGTGTAATCTCCGAAGTAACCACAACCTGGAAAGCCATCGCACGGATTGAAAGGAACGTCACTTACCGCTCGCTGGATCGGAAACGTACGGCCCTCGTCGAATGAGCGTCCCACAAAGTATTCGACATTGGTGTCGAGCGAATCGTGGCGATCATCATACCAACCAACGTAAACCGCCCCGGCAGGAGTTGCTGTAGCCCAGGCGAAGAAATGATCCTTTAGATCGTTAAACGCGTCATCGTTCACGCGCGTGATACGAGAAGCGCCCGTGCTTACGTTCACACTGGCCAGATAAACGCTAGGAGTTCCTTCGATTCGTCCCCCGCTCACCTGATTCGCCGAGAAGGCGCAATAGGCAGTGAAATGGTGGATGCCGCAGCCGGGAGCGGCGGCGCCGCTATCCGAGAACCCCCAATTGGGATTGGCCAAGCCACTATAGACAAAAGTTGCTACGGGGCTAGCCGAGACACCCCAAACGCCGCCGGTTAAGGTCGATTCCCACATGTTGATAACCGGTGCGTTGGTGAAATCGTCGAAGAAAATGTGCGGCGTGCCGGAAGGATCGATGACCATGTTCGAAAATTGCGCGGTGGTTAGCGCGCCGCTGACCAGTGAGGGCTCGCTAAATGGTCCGCCAGGTCCGTCTGAATGCGATTCGAGAATCACCGACCCGAAGCCAGGAATCGTCGCATTGCCATCGGTGCAGCTTCCGATCGGGAGGTTACAGAAGTAGGTGTAATAGACGTAAGTGGCCCCGGCATTGGGGCTATTGGGATTTGCGTCGGTTGTGTTCATGGGCTGGTTAAGTGTTGCATCACAGGTGAACGGCCCGAAGAGCATTCCACTGCAAGACTGCGCATCGATGGGCGTTGCAAACAGGCCTGAATATGTTCCATCGGCGAAGCCCTGCACTTCGTCCACTTCGCTATCCAAATTTAGATAATTATTCGTGCTGTCGACGATCAGGTTGCCGCTGAGCGACGAAAAATAGCTGTTTCCCTCGCCATCAAACGATACTCCAGGATCGCTCTGCGTGGTTAAAGGTACCGTACCGGCAAACGGATCTGCCCCGCCGGTAAGAGAATCATCGGTCCAAGTTTTTCCGCGGTCCGTGGAGACGTGATAGAACATGTGATTTACGTTCTGGCGAAAATCATTCGACATTACCACCCAGGTTTTTGGCTCTGACGGATTCACTGCGGCGGCAACCCCAGCCTTGGGCCAAGGATTGCGATCCTGGTTCACTTGCACGTTCTGAAACGCGTGCCGATGCCTCCACTCTTCAACTGCCTGCAAGCTGTGCGTCTTCACCGTGGCCGCCTGTAATGCTCTGGCGCCACCCTGAGCCATCGGCACATTGAGGGTGTAAGGGGCTTTGTGATTTTTCTGCATCCAGGCGAGAAAGGTTGGGAGATCTTTGAATGGAGCGGGTTTTCCTTCTTGTGCAAAAAGTGGCGCGGCCGCGGCGAGAACAAGCGCAAATGCCACAAACGTCGCACATGCAAACTTCCAGTTTGGACTTGAGCTCATGGGCATACTCCTGGGTTGAGTCCTACTTCTTTCGTGGCGGGGATTAAACATTCAAGAAGGGCCCGGGACCGCTAATCCGTTGCCCAAGTATTGTACCTGTTTATAGAGATGTCAACACAAGCCCTAAACGCAGATTGGATTCGAGGATAAGGACTGGCCCGAGGAGATTCAATATTTATTTGCCGGTTAGAAATTTATACTGCGCTTCGGAAAGAGGGACCACAGAGAGGCGCCCTTGGCGCACCAGCGGCGAATCACCAAAAAGTTTGTTTGCTTTGATCTCCGCCAGCGTCACAGCTCTCTTCAAAGGCTTTCCGGCTTCGATTTCAATCTGCGGGCTTTTGGGATCGGAGGCATTCACCGAAATTACCGTTGCGGTTCCTACCGCGGTCTTTTGGTCGCCGGTTTCGTAGATGATGAGGTGCGTCCCGGGCTTCATGCTGCCAAGATTCCTGAGGGCCACGGGATTGGATACACCGTCCCACAAGGTTTGGCCATCTTTCTGCAAATCCGCGAACGAATATTCGATTGGTTCGGTCTTCAATAAGTAGTGGTCAGGCATAGGCGTCTACTCTAGCTCACGGACAAAAAAGGTTCCAAATGGCACAACTCCGCGCGTCCATCACTGCCCCTAGCAATTGGGGGGCCGGCGCTGCGCAGAAACAACGCTAGCGCCGGCTTGCCCAACAATTACTTTGAATCTTTCTTGTGTTCCTCTCCGGTCGAGCCAACTTTAATGGTCCCTCGGACGTTCTGGGCTGTAGGCGGAGGCGGCTGTGAATTCACTGCCAGCGGCGCAATGGTTATCGTATTGTTCTGGACCGAAGGGGTGTAGGGCCCGTTGTTGCCGGGGGCGCAGACCAAGTGATTCGACGTTTCACCGACAAACGCATTGGTGAGCCCACCGCTCACTATGGTCCAAATCCAACAGGCCTGGGTGCAAATGAAAGAGACCTGTCCGTTGTTTGCTACTTCGGAACTAACCGGCAATGGAGCGTAACTGCCCGCTGTAAAAGTTATCTGGATGGAAATACTTGCTGGAGCGCCAAAGGCTGGTGCTGGTTGTGGCATCTTGTTCTCCTTTCAAGATTCATGACTTTCCGTGGGGATGGAAATTCGGATCAGAAAGCAACTTCTGCAAATCGGGGGCGTTTTTTAGGTCCTCGGCTGGGTAGCCATGTTGCACCGCCTTTTGAATATAGTCGAGGGCTAGTTTTCGATCGCCCAAGCTTTCATACGTCTCACCGGCCAACTCCAGGACGGTGGGATTATCTGAAGCGCGGGCCAGGGCGGCCTCGACTCGCGGAATCGCTTTTTGGCGTTCTCCCTTTTGCGCATACAGAGAAGCAAGTGAAACTTGAGTCATGGGATCGAGAGGCTGAAGCCTGACATTCTGCTCCAATAAGGCGATGACATGCTCTCGTGCCGATTCGAAATCTTGTTTCTGGCCCAGGGCTTGGTAAGCGTTCATCAGGTTGGCCCAAACCAGGTAATTCTTGTTGTTTAGCTGGATCGCCTTCTGACTAATCGCCACAGCTTCGCTGTAGCGTTTTTCATTCATATACAAGAAGGCGAGGTTGGCGTAGGCGGGGTAGGTAGGTGTCAGGGATATCGACTTTTGCAAAGCGGCCTCGGCCTTGGGTTGGTCCTTGGGATCGCCGTCGTCGAGATACGCCGCGGCCATATTGATATACACATATGCGTTGTCTGGCGTTAGCTCCGCGGCGCGTTCAAATTGCGCGATCGCCTCCGGGTATTTCCCTTGCCGGTCATAAAATGTCCCCAGCGAGTTGTACCCATCCCAGTAATCCGGCCGTAGTGCTGCCGCGTTCTTATAGGCTTGCTCGGCATCCGCGGTGCGGCCCATTTTCTCGTATGTACCAGCAGTGCCCATTAGTGCGTCGGCATTGTGAGGCTCGAGCTGCAAAGCGTGCTGAAATTCCTGGAGCGCGAGGTCAAATTTGTCGACCTCATTATGAAGCTGCCCCAAAGTGACGTACGCGCGAGGCAGCCGGTCGTCCAATTGCAGCGCATGATTGCAGTTGGCAGAGCTCTCTTCGATCCATCGAGGATTCGGGTCGACTTGGTTCTTCAAGCGGTAGGCCTCGCCAAGTTCAGCGAACCCTAATGCGAATTGCGGATCGGCCTTAACGGCATCATTCAATGAATTGATAGCCAGATCGAGATTACCCGGTTCATCGTAGCGGGAAACATATCCCAGGGCTTTAAGGTAGGACTCGTAAGCGACGGGATCGACCGATCCGCCTGTGGCGTGGAGCATTTCTGCGGTCACATTGATGTGCATCAGCTTGGCGAGGCGCGCCACGGCCTCGTCCTGCAGCGTTGCTATATCGCCGGCGCGATCCTCAAAAGTGGCGGAGCCAATTTGGCGCAGCTTTTTTGTATCGATAAGAGTGATCGTCAGGCGGACATCCTGACCATCGCGAAGGATGCTGCCCTTCACCGCTACCGTGGCTCCGAACTCACGAAAAGCGGACGCAGGATCGGAAATCTTGCGGCTACGCACCTCGCTCGATGGCACCACCCACAAAGATTTTCCTCCTACATCGAGGTTCGACAGTCTTCCGGCCAGGCTGTCCATCAAGCCTTCGGATATGGGTTCGTTGGCAGGTTCATTGCCAATGTTGTCGAAGGGCAGGACCGCGATGTGCTCCTCGTTGGGCCCAAACAGATTTCCGGGAAGCCGATTGCGCAGCGAAGGAAACAGGAGCAGGGCGACTACAAGGACTAAAGCGGCCGTTGCGACGGATCCAATCCACCACTGCCAAGCGTGGCTCTTGCGAGCGTTCGGAAAGAAGGTCGACTCTGACGCGTGCGAGATGTACTTTTGCAACTGCCCGGACTTCATCGTAATCGTCGGTGCCAGGGGGTCTACTGGGCCGCTTTGTAATAGTTGAACGCGAACATTTTCCAGATCGCTGCCAAGATGGGAACAACTTTGATAACGATGGCTACGCTCCTTGGAAAGTGCGCGGTAGACGATCGGTTGGATTTCTGGCGGTAGCTCCCCGAGCGACTGAGGAGCTTCATTCAGAATGGCCACGACGGTAGCCGGAATGTTCTCCCGCAGAAACGGATTCCGCCCAATTAGCATTTCGGCAAGCACCACACCTAGTGCCCAAATATCTGTGCGGAGGTCGATGGGGTTGCCTAGCGACTGCTCGGGCGACATGTAGCCTACGGTTCCGGAGGTGCCCCCCGTTTGAGTCATGGAGTGGGACGTCACCACGCGGGCGAGCCCGAAATCCACAATTTTGGCTAGGCCTTGCTGCGTAATTAAGACGTTAGAAGGCTTGACGTCCCTGTGAACGACATTGCGGGCGTGTGCAGCTTCCAGCCCGCGAGTCATCTGAATGGCGATATCCAGTGCCTGAGAAGGCGGGATCTTGCCACCGCGAATCTTTTGGGCCAATGATTCACCCTCGTAGAAGGCCATTACGATAAAGGTGCGGCCGTCGGGCGTTTCTTCCACTCCGTGAATGACGCCGACATTGGGATGGTCGAGGGACGAAGCGGTCCGGGCTTCCTTCAGGAAGCGCTCTTTCTCTTTTTCGCTGGCGTTAAGTTCTGCAGGAAGGAACTTTAGTGCGACAGTGCGCTCAAGCTTAAGATCGAGAGCCTTGTAGACCACACCCATGCCGCCGGCGCCGGCCATCGCCAGAATTTCGTAGTTTCCAACTCGATCTCCAGCTGCAAGAGTAGTGCTGGTCTCAGGCATGCTCTTGTTTCACGCTCGGTTGCGGGGAGCCGGCACGCACCTCTGCGAGTATTGAGCAACCATGCCGTTGGTGAAGGATCATAAGCCGTGCTATCGGGTCATGCAACATGTCCTGCGGTCACCGACCGGCGCGGACCCTGGCGTTGCTCCAACTCACTTTTACGATACAATTCACGGAGTGCCCGAATGGCGGAATTGGCAGACGCGCTAGGTTCAGGTCCTAGTTCTCGCAAGGGAGTGGAGGTTCGAGTCCTCTTTCGGGCACCAAATAATTCCCTCGCGGTGTAACCCGTCATCCGCCGTATCTTTGTCGCTACACCTGCACCACGCTCCCCCGCCACGCCCTTCCCGATCTGCTAACCTCGCTTTAATGCTCATCGCCTTCTATATCCTTGCTTTTCAACAGATTCTGCAAGGAATCTTCTCTCTTTTTGACGGCCGGCGGTGGCTGAAAATGGTCCGCAAACGACTGGCCGTGCATGGCGGTTTCTACGCTCCACAGGTCGCTCTGATCTGTCCATGCAAGGGCTCGGAGCCCCACTTAGAAACCAATCTCACGGCTCTGACACGGTACGACTACGCGAACTATGAAATTTTCTTCGTGCTGGCGAGCAATTTAGACCCGGCAGTTCGCGTGATCGAGCGCTTGAGGCGAGCAACGGACAAGAGAGTCCACATCGTAATTGCGGGCCCTCCTGCCAATTCGAGCGAGAAAGTAAGCAATCTTCGAGCAGTGGTTGAGCAGCTCGATCCGAAATTTGAAGTGATCGTATTTACAGATTCCGATATCAGTCCAGGGCGAAGTTGGCTTTCGAAGTTGGTCTCACCACTGGCCGACGGCAGAGTCGGCGCAGTCACTACCTACCGCTGGCTTATTCCGTCGCTCCGAAAGGGCGATAGTGCGCTGGCAACGGGGCTTGCCTCCGCCTGGAACGCTGCAGTTGCCACTATGCTTGGCGAGCACTCGCGCAATTTCTGCTGGGGCGGCGGTACGGCGATCCGTTCGTTCACCTTTCGAGAGATCAATGCCTTAGATTTTTGGGATGGCGCGGTAAGTGACGACTTGGCACTCACGAACGCTCTACACGCCTCGAACCAACCGATTCTCTTCGCCCCGGAATGCGTTGCTCCCACGTTGTTCGGGGCCGATTTTGAGGATTTGGCCGAATTTACGAACCGGCAAACGATCCTGACGAGAGTCTATTCGAAGAAGATGTGGTCGACCGGCGCGCTGGCACATGCTTCCTACGTAGTGACGACAATTTTTCTCGCCACCGTGACCTTTAGCCGAATGCTTTCCGGGGATACATGGGAGGCACTCCTGCTGATGATGTTGCTGATACCGCTGCTTTCGATGATGAAAGGAGCGATCCGCACAGTGGCGATCCTTGAGATTCTGCCGGAGTGGCGCCAAAAGCTGCATGAGTGGAGCTGGGTGTGGACGGTATTGGCCCCCCTCGTTCCGTTTGTATTTTTCTGGAATTTCTGCGTGTCCTCGATTACCCGGACGATTCACTGGCGAGGAATTGACTACCGGCTGGTTTCAATGAATCAAACGGAAATCCTGAAGCGGTAGCCTGCAGATCTGAGCAACTGATCAACGGATCGCTATTGCGGCCATCAATCTGCCTGTTGGCTTTTCGCGGCGATAACTGAAGAGCAAGTCGGTGCGGCTTGCAGTGCAGAGATCAATCGTGGTGATGTTGCGGGCGGGTACACCGGCGCTTTCAAGGATGAAGCGGTTCGCCGCATGTAAATCAAGATAGGCTCTCGGCTCGGGCGGCTGGTGACCAGGCGGCCGCATATTCAACCATGGCAACGGATTTGGATCTTCTCCCGAAGTGAGCTGATCGAATGGGCCTTCGAACCATTCACGAGCGGTCGTGAACTGACTGGCGTATTCCTTAACCACGTCCGGCCCAACTTCAAAGCAACATTGCCCGATGCCGGGCCCGAGAGCGGCAAGAATAGAGGCAGGCTCGGTTCCAAAGACCATCCGCATGCGCCCAATCACCTTTTCAGCAATGCGTTTCAATGTGCCACGCCAGCCGGCATGGACCGCAGCAACAACACGGTTGCGGGTGTCGGCAAGCAGAATCGGGACACAATCGGCTGTTTGAACGGCAATGAGCAAGCCCGGAGTTCCAGTGATGAGCGCATCACCAGATAGAGGCTGGACGGGCGGGGCTTCAACAATCTGAATCGCGTCAGAGTGGAATTGGCGAAGAGCAATGAGGCATGCATCCGCGGCGCCAATAGCTTTGATAAACTTCTTGCGGTTGTCTTCAACATGGGCGCGGGAATCCCAATCTACAAATCCAAGGTTCAGGACATTCTCTTTGCGGGCAGGAGGTCCGCTTAGGGTCAACTCACTGGCGCCACCAGGGCGAGTGCTGAAGCCGTGGGCCAACCACTTTTGAGCGGCAAAGGATTCGACCTGAAGTAAGGCGAGCGATCCAACACGGCGAATCCGCCAGCCTTGCAATTTGCCGGCAGGCGTTTGAGGAGTTCGCTTTGTGGCAGACGCCGACCTAGTGGACCTTTTTGCTCGGGCTGTAGTCATCGGGGCTGAAATTCGAAGTAGATGTGTTCTGACCTGAGCGAACTTACGACACTAGTGTACCGCCTTATTTTCACACACCAGATTCACAGGACTAGAAATTTGCTTCAGTCCAAAGTGGTTTCCTGTCCGGTCAGGCGGCGCTTGCCATTTGCATAACTTGGTTTAGGATTTAGCGGTTTCTACAAACGGATTTCGCAAGAGGATGGGCGTTGAGATGAATAAAATTGGGTTTCGCAAAGCAAATTGGCTAGCTGCTGGGATCGGATTAATTCTCATTGCCGGCCCGGTTGCCCGCTTCCTGCAAGGGCAAGACACGCCGAAGGACGACAAGCAAGATTACGTCGTCTCGCACTACACGAAATATGAATTTCGAATCCCCATGCGGGATTCAAAGCGACTGTTCACCTCGGTCTACGTTCCCAAGGACACTTCGCAAGCCTATCCAATTTTGATGGACCGCACGCCCTACAGCGTCGCGCCCTACGGCGTCGATCAATACAAAAAGAATCTTGGACCCTCGGACCAATTCGAAAAGTCGGGGTACATCTTCGTGTACCAGGACGTGCGAGGCCGATACATGTCCGAAGGGGCGTTTGTCGAAATGCATCCGCACATTGATTCCAAGAAGTCGCCGAGTGACGTGGACGACAGCTCGGATACCTATGACACCATCGAATTTCTGTTGAAACATGTGCCGAATAACAACGGCAAGGTGGGAATTTGGGGGATTTCTTATCCCGGCTTTTACACCTCCGCGAGCATTATCGACTCACACCCTGCCCTGAAAGCGGCTTCGCCTCAAGCGCCAATGACCGATCTTTTCATGGGCGACGATGCTTACCACGGCGGAGCTTTTATGCTGGCGGCAAACTTCGGGTTCTATACGTATTTCAAGCCATTTGCTGAGCCCGCACCGCCACCCAAGCAGTTCAGTGCGTGGGATTTTGGCACGCCGGATGGATACAAGTTCTATTTGCGAGCTGGATCATTGGCCAAGATGAATCAAACCTACCTAAAGGACAGCAATCCCCTTTACACCGACCAGATGGTCCACGACACGTATGATGATTATTGGAAGGCTCGCGATCTTGCGCCGCATATGAAGAACATCAAATGCGCGGTGATGACTGTCGGAGGGTGGTTCGACGCGGAAGATCTTTCGGGACCGTTCAAAACCTTTCATGCAATTGATCAAAATAATTCGGGCATATCAAATTCGTTGGTGGTTGGCCCGTGGGTTCACGGCGGTTGGGCGATAATGGATGGCGATCACCTTGGCGACATTCAATTCGGCGCGAACACAGCGGAGTTCTTTAGAACCAACATCCAGTTTCCGTTCTTCGAAGCCAATCTGAAGGGCAAAACCGAGCAGCTTCCCAAAGCTTATGTTTTCGAGACCGGAACGAATGTCTGGAGAAAATACGATGCATGGCCACCGACACAAGTACAGGCCAAGTCCTTATACCTGCACGCTGGCGGCAAGCTCTCGTTTGACCCACCGGCAGAAGATGAGGGCGCCGACGAATACGTAAGCGATCCTCGCCATCCCGTTCCCTACATCAACTATCCGAGCACTAGCGTTCCGCAGCGCTACATGGACGACGACCAGCGATTTGCCTCCGAGCGTCCCGATGTGCTGACTTACGAGACTGATCCGCTGGAAGAAGATGTAACTATCTCGGGCCCTGTCTCTCCAAAGCTGAGCGTTTCATCCAGCGGCACTGATTCAGATTTCGATGTAAAACTGATCGATGTGTACCCGTCAGACTATCCCGACCCTGAGAACCTGAATGTCACAAAGCGAATTGTCGGGGCGGCACCGCTGCGAATGGGCGGCTACGAAGAGATGTTGCGAGGCGAACCGATGCGGGCTAAGTTCCGCAACGGTTGGGAAAAGCCAGAACCGCTGGAGCCCGGAAAGATGACCGAGGTGAATTTTACGATGCCGGACATCAATCATACTTTTCGGCGCGGCCATCGCATCATGGTCCAAGTTCAAAGCTCCTGGTTCCCGCTGACCGACCTAAATCCACAGACCTTTATTGATATCCCCAATGCCAAACCGGGGGATTTTCAGAAGGCAACCGAGCGAGTGTTTCACCACCGCGGAGCCGAATCGGGCGTCGAGGTGATGGTCTTACCGCAACCGTAAAGAGTTCAAAACCAAACTTAACTCAGGAAAACCGCGAAACCGGCAAACCTTGTCCCATTCAAATCATTCCATTGAGCAATTATCTCGAAGTCTGGGCGCTAACTTTCAGGGCGATCTTTTGCTGCGGGACGCTCCTGGTTACGAAGAGGCTCGGATTGTGTGGAATGGCATGGCGGCTCGCAGACCAGGGCTAATTGCTCGCTGCGCTGACACTGCTGATATTCAGAGCGTCGTGCGGTCAGGATCGCAGGCGGGACTTGTTACCGCGGTACGTTGCGGAGGGCACAGTCTGGCAGGCTTCAGCACTTGCGAGGGTGGCTTGGTGATCGATCTGTCGAGAATGCGTCATGTAAAAGTGGATGAAAGTGCGAGGCGGGCGAAATTCGAAGGCGGCTGCCTCCTTAATACGGTTGATCAGGCTACGCAGCAGGTCGGACTTGCCTTCCCTGCCGGCGTGGTTTCACACACTGGGGCGTCGGGATTGGTTCTTGGCGGCGGCACGGGGTGGCTGACGAGGATGTTCGGCCTATCGATCGACAATGTTGTGGGCTACAAATTGGTCGTCGCAGACGGCTCTATTGTTCAGGCAAAGCAGAACGAAAATCCGGATTTGTTCTGGGCTCTTCAGGGCGGCGGCGGAAACTTTGGAGTTGTAACTGAATTTGACGTGAAACTGCATCCTTTGCGTTCAGTTTTGATCGCCCGTGGCATCTGGAGCGGCGACCAAATGCTTCCCGCCATGAAGCGCTGGCGGGATTTTGTATGCGGCGCACCCGACAGCCTTAGATGGGACATGTCGCTGAGACTCGCACCTGCAACCCAGGAAGTGCCCTTCCATTTACACGGGAAGCCGGTGGCCAGTAGCGTGGCCATTTGGATCGGTGATGAAGCGGAGGGCCGGACGTGTATAAAGCACATCTTTGGTTCCGGGAAACCAGAAGCAGTGAACAGCGAAGTGATCTCTTATCTCGCGTTGCAAACCATGGCTGATCAGAATTTCCCTCACGGCCGGCGCTATTACACAAAGTCTGGATATTTTAGTTCCCCGAATGACGACAGCATCGAAAAGCTGGTGGGATCGCTAGCAAGCATTCCCGCGGGTAGAACGCAGGTAGAAATGTCGTATCTGGGAGGAGCGGCGGGACGTGTGGGGGCGGGGGAAACGGCGTTTGGAGACCGAAGCGCTCCGTTCGTGCTGAACTTGCTGGCAGACTGGGCCGAACCGGCGCAGGACAACGAGCACATTCAGTGGGTTAGGGCTTTGTTTGCTTCATTGCGACCAGCTATGAAACCGGGCGTATACGTGAATTTCATGAGTGGAGACGAAAAAGACCGAACTACGGAAGCGTACAGCGCAAGGTGGCAGCGCCTTGTCGCCGTAAAGACGCAATACGATCCGACGAATTTCTTCCGGTTGAATCAAAATATCCCTCCAAATTCGGCAAGCAGGGCGAACCAGGGATAGGCACGGCATCACTGCATCTCTTGCATTGGAGACGGTCGATTTGATCGTGGGATTGGGTATTGATGTGGCCGAAGTGGACCGCTTGAGAGAGGCGTTGGAGCGGCGTGGCGAGAGGATGTACAAACGGCTCTTCACAAGCGCGGAAATCGCCTATTGCAATAGCCACAAGAATAGCTTTGAGCGGTTCGCAGGGCGCTTCGCCATCAAGGAAGCCGCGATGAAAGCGCTTGGCACAGGATGGCGGCGGGGCGTGCGATGGCAGGATATCGAGGTCGTGAATCAGCGTGGCGGCAAGCCCATCCTGCGGCTTGCGGGCGTGGCAGAACAGATTGCTTCAAAGCAAGGCGTGAAGACGATAAACATCTCCATTACACATAGCGGGAATTTGGCAATCGGGCAGGTAATCTTCGAAAACTAGGCTGTCGGGGCTGAGACGGCGGCTGGCGCATCGTCAGCCGGCATCGTTATTTCGACCCATTGGTTGGCAGGCAGGCTTCCCTCCACACGGACCTTTAGGAAGTTCCCAGTTAAGGCCGGGGTCCATTCGGTTTCACAGGCAGGCTTTTTAGGCCCGACCTTGTTCTTGTGCAGGGTAAGAGCGCGAATCGCATGGCCCGCTTGGACGGTTCGAAACGAGGATTCCTTGCTTGCGGCCAGGGCGCGCAAAGCGGAGGCACGTCGCCGGATTTCAGACGGGGCCAGGTGACCAGGCATTTCTGCAGCCGAGGTGCCGGGGCGTGGAGAAAACGAAAATACGTGCAGGTACGTGAACGACAGGCGATCGATAAATTCGAGCGTCTCTTGGAAATTCTTCTCGGATTCACCCGGGAAACCAGCAATCACGTCGGCGCCCACAGCGGCATTAGGAAGGAATTCGCGAATGAGCTCCACTCGGCGCTCGTAATGAGCGGCGCGGTACCACCGGCGCATGGCACGCAGAGTTGGGTCCGAGCCGGACTGCAGGGGCATGTGAAAATGTGGGGCGAAGCGGGGCGTGGAGGCAAGGAGCTGCACAAAATCCTGAGTTACATCCATTGGCTCGATAGAGCTGACACGGATCGACTCGATCGGCGTCTCGTCGACGATCCGCCGTAAGACATTCAGTAAAGAAACGCGCGGATTCAGATCTCGCCCGTAACTACCTAGATTAATGCCACTTAGAACGACTTCCCGTACTCCGGAGAGAGCAAAATCGTGCATAGCCTTTAGCACCGCATCGGACGGCAAGCTGCGACTTGAGCCCCGCACCGAGGGAATAATGCAATAGGAGCAGCGGCTGTCACAGCCGTCCTGAATCTTCAGGATCGGGCGCGTTCGATCTTGGCTAAGGAGGACGGGTAATCGCAGCGTTTCAAAATTTAATGACGAGAGATCGTCCACAAAAATCTTGCGGTGGGCTGAATGAAGTTCCGATGCCGCGCCGACCATTTCCAATCGCACGAAACCAGACAGGCTAGGAGCGGACTCCAGATCACTGATCACTGTCGCTTCAGCGGCTCTAATCACAGCAGGAATTTGTGACTGGTGAGAATTCCCCACCACCCACGACACACCTTCAAGGCCAGCGATTTCCTGGGGGGCCCGCTGCGCGTAGCATCCCGTCACTACAATCCGGGCACTTGAGTTGGTCCGGTGGATATGCCGAATGGAGTCCCGCGCCTGCGCGTCTGCGGCCTCTGTGACTGTGCAGGTATTAAGGACGATTACGTCGGCTTGGGCCGAGTTGCTCGCGGGCAGCGCGCCACTTGCAAGTAGGTCAGCTTCGATTGCCGAGGCGTCTGCCTGCGTGGCGCGACAACCGAAATTGTGAATTCGAAAAGTGGTCATGTTCGAGGGACAGGCGAGTGGAGTGTAGCTTGAGCAGGCGCCGCGTTCCGCTCACATTTTTTCCGGTCAATTTTTCCGGTCAATTTGCGATCAATACGACTTGCAGAAAGTGAGAGACAACCGCCCTACACCGATTTCCCCGTCCGCCATACGGCAAACCGTTGAGGAAGATAAATTCCGAAGGTTCCCAATGCGTTTCCCGAAGAGCATCGGCCTAGACCTTAATGATTTACATAAGGTACTGTAACCACGAGAGTTACAGTACGCGCGATCTGGCGATCGATTTGCACATGTAAGGGCGTGCATACGATCATCTTGTTCGTAACGTCCCTTCCGGAACCGAATACGTTGGTGCTGATGGGCTCCAGTTTGATTCTGGCCGCGTTGGTTTTGCGGAAGCTTTTCTCCGCGCTCGATCAGAGACAGTCTGAAGCTGCCAAGCAATCAGCTCAGAAGTAGCACCGGTTCTAAGGTTCAACGAAACACCCCACTCGAACCTTCCCCGCTAAGCTTCTCCGTCAGCCATGTTCGCGTGTCGTATCCCCCGTCCACCCACACGTCGACCTCAGCATTCTCAGCCAAGACCTAATTTTTAGTGGTGGTATGCCGGCGGCGCTCTAAGCGCCGGCGAAGAGACGCCTCAGGAATTCGGCTGCTGAGGGTTCTCCATCTTCTTCTGTTTAATGGCTTTAACCTTGTCGACGAGCTCATCGGCGAGCTTCACATCGTTGTCACGGGCGGCGGGATCTGTCTCCATATCCGCCTTTTGCCGATACAACAAGTTCAAGTAGGCCATCGCATCGTCATAATCGGGTTTCAACTCAATCGCCTTCTGCAAATCCTTGATTCCCTCATCGACAATTTGGCCGTACTTGCTGGAAAAATCGGTTGAGAGCGCAGGCGGCATAGGGTCGGTGTCCTTGACCGGCTTCTTGCCCTTGGCGTTGTAGTCGGCACGCATATCCTTATTGGCTCGATATGCGAGGGACCAGTCGATAACGCCGATCCAATAATAGGAGTCAGGGTCGTTCGGGCTTTAGCTCAATGTGTTTCTGGTGATACTGCTTGGATTCCTCGAATTTCTTTACGTCATAAGGATTGCTAGCCATGTTGTACAGAATGGCGCCGATTCCATCAATGGCCGAGAGGTTGTTGGGATCGTCTTGGAGCACGCCCTGGTACTCATCGACAGCCTGCTGGCCCATCCGAATGTTTTCCGGGGAGGGGGCTCCGGGAATGTATTGGGCCGAATAAGCGGTCGCGAGGTAAAGACGAGCATTCTTCAGATTCGGATCCAGATCCTTTGATTTCTTAAAGTCCTCGATCGCGGTGTCGAATTGGCCCGCCTTATAGGCCTGCACTCCCTTGTTGAGCAGGTCCCGGGCTTTGAGCTTGTCGCAGCCAGTGACGCAAGTTAGCGTCACGAGAATAAGTATGGAGGCGTACCGAGTTCGGGGCGTTCTCGCCATGCTACTTTTCTCCTTGAGCTGTCTCATATGGAGGAACAGCGCGCTTAGTCAGAAGAATTCGTACTACTGCCCGGCTTCAACTTTGGCAGTGATCAAACCCACCTTGTCGACGCCATTGGCTCGCATGATATCAATCGCTCGAGCCACTTGGGCGAAGTCGACAGAATCGTCGCCCTTTACGAAGGCTACTTTTTCGGCCCTTTGCTTGAAGATATCTTCAAGCCTCGGTCCAAGCTGATCCCAAGTGGTCTCGTCCTGATTAATCAGAACCTTCCCTCCGGCGGTCACCTGGACCACGATGGTTTTGGCCAGAACCGCGGGATCTTCCTTGGCGTTAGGCGGGGCGGGCTGCGGAACAAGGGTATCGAGACCCTTGGGAACGGTAGGAGTAATAACCATGAAAATGATGATCAACACCAGGAGGATGTCGATCAGGGGCACTACGTTCATGTCCGAGACAACGCCTTTACGGGCACCGACTGCCATTCCCATGGGAAAACTCCTTTTCCAAAATGTCTCAGGGTCGAGAGCCGCCGGCTCAGTGCGATTATAAACGCCAGCGGCTGGCGCGTTTCACGCCCTATTGCCCAGAGGGTGGAGGTGGCGGAGCCTTACGATTGGTTTCGAGCCGGTCGGTCAGCAAGCCCAAGTTATCAACTCCTGCTGAACGAACCTCGTCCACGGCCTTCACCACGTCTCCATACTTTGCCCGGGCATCGCTCTTCACGAATACGGTCTTATCGAGTCGATTGGCGATCAGGTCTTTTACATGACCAGTAATGTCGTCCAATGCGATTTGGTTGGTTCCGAGGAAATAGCGGCCATCGCGAGTCACTGCGATCAGCACCGCGTCATCCTTATCGGCGTCCCGCATTTCCTCTGGATTTTCGACTTTGGCCATCTCCACGGAGACACCTTTTTGCAACATTGGGGTGACCACCATGAAAATGATCAGAAGCACCAACATGATGTCCGCCATCGGAATCACGTTGATATCCGCCATCACCGGCGGCGCCTTTGGCTTATAAGACATCGTTTACTTCTTTCCGCCCCGACGCGTGATGAAGTAGTTGATCAACTCCATCGAGGAGTTATCCATTTCGACGTCGAAGGCTTCGACCTTGTTCGTAAAGTAATTGAAGGTCCACACGGCAGGGACGGCGACGAGCAGTCCAAGCGCGGTCGTAACCAAGGCTTCAGAAATACCGCCGGCGACGGCCGACAAGCCCGTGGCCTTACTCTGAGCGATGCCCTTAAATGCGTTAATGATGCCTACCACGGTGCCGAACAGTCCGACGAAGGGTGCAGTAGAGCCGATGGTGGCCAAGCCCGAAAGACCCCGCTTCATTTCGGCGTGGACAATGGCTACCGAGCGCTCAAGACCGCGGCGAGCTGCTTCGATAACCTCTTCGTCGCTAACCTGCGCCGAGGCGGCCTGGAACTCGGAAAGCCCTGTCGCCACAACCTTGGCGATGTGGCTCTTCTTGTTGCGCTCGGCGATCGAAATCGCTTCGTCCAGCTTGTTGTCCTTCAACGCGCCGGCAACTTGCTGAACAAAGACGCGAGACTGCTTCCTTGCGGCACTGAACATCAGCCAGCGGTCAATCATGATACCGACGGACCACGCCGACATCCCAAATAGCAGAACGACGACGGTTTTAGCGGGATAGCCCATGTTGTGCCACATGGTGACCAAGTCCCAGCCAACGTCCGCGTTTCCTCCGCCTTGAAACATGAAAAAGCCCGCCCAGACAATATTCGCAAACATGAGATTTAAGCCTCCTCAATATCCGTCGCAGTTAAGATCGCCAGCCAAGGCCGGCAGATTTTCATTCATCCGGCACCACAAAGCAACAGTGCCGTAATACCTAGCCACCCAAAGTAAAGATGACTGAAATCGTGGTGTCCACTTCAACCGGATCGCCATTCAGCAAAGTGGGCTGATATTTCCACTCTCGAACCGCATCCATAGCTGACTTCATCAACAGAGGGGGTCCGGAGATGTAATTGAGCTCTTGCACCGTGCCGTCCTTTGCGATCACAGCGTGAAGTATGACGGTCCCCTGAACGTGAGCAGTCTTCGCGATCTGCGGATATGTAGGTTGAACTTGGCGAAGCATCTTGGCTGCCTGGACGTTGCCACCCACACGGATGCGCTGTTGTGCTGGCTTCGGAGGAGGCGGTGGCCCGCCTGCGTTGGTTCCGCCAATAATTCCGCCAAGTACGCCACCAGCCTGCCCGCCCGGCACACCGCCGACAACGCCACCCTGCACACCGCCACTGACGTCAGGAGGCATTTCCTCTTCCTTGATGATGTTGATCTTCTTGGGGATCACGGTCGGAGCCATCATCTTGCCTTGCTGAATAATTCGGGCGATTGGCTTGACGACTTTGGTGACAGCCGCAGCCGGGGGAGGCGGCGGTGGTGGTGGTGGAGGCGCGACCAAGAATGTCGTGAGCGAGCCTTTGGGCAGAGCTTCGGTGTAGATCAGCGGGATCAATACGAAGATGAAAAGAATTCCGGCCTGAATAATCCCAGACAGGATGACCGTCCACCTTTTGTGAGTCGACTTTTTCTCACCAGAGTCAACAAGATCATCGAACATATAGTGTTTACCTCCCCGCGGTTGCGAGGCGCTTATCCGATGAACGGATGCCCGCGCCTTGCCCTCGATAACGGTTCCAAACGACCACAATGGGAGCAGCGATCCCAAAACTTGAATATGTTCCTATCACAACTCCCACCACCATGGCAAAAGAGAAGCTACGAAGCACCTGGCCGCCCATGAGGAACAGAACCAGGACCGTAAGAAAAGTAAGACCGCTGGTCAAAATCGTTCGTGACAAGGTCTGATTGATCGAACGGTTCACGATATCCGGAAATGGCTCACGCCGCATGAGCCGAAGATTTTCGCGAACTCGATCGAAAATCACGATGGTGTCATTCATCGAATATCCAACAAGGGTTAACAGCGCTGCGATCACGGTGAGCGAAATCTCGTAGTGGAAAAGAGAGAAGAGGCCCAGGGTAATCAACACATCGTGGAACACCGCAATCACTGCAGCAGCTCCGTAAACCCATTCGAAGCGGAAGGCAATATATATCAACATCCCCGCTAACGCATACAAAGTTGCGAGGACGGCCTGGCGTCGAAGCTGAGCGCCCACCTTGGGGCCGACGACTTCAACGTCACGAATCGCAAAAGTGCCAAGGGAAAAAGACCCTTGCAAGTCGGCGACTAGTGTGGAGTTCACGCCCGGCACAGTTTTTAGCTCATCGAAACTTGAAAGGATGCCGCCGTGGTCTTTGTCGCGCGCGTCGGTAATTTGCTGAGCTAATTGGGTGTATCGATCTCCCGCCGACGTGCCCAGATTGAGCGGGTCCTTTTGAGTCAGGAACCCTGCAAGTGACGATGCCGCTATCGAATTAAAGTCCGGCTTATCGCTGGTGCCGCCAAAGGACTTTTGCAAGACGCTGAGGATGGCTTGCTTTCCCGCGTCGATTGATTCGTCGCCTTGTCCCTTCTGCTCGAGGCCAATCACCACGTCGTTGCTCGAGTTCGGGTTGGCGATGTCGCTGATTTGCTGAATCGTGCTGTTGTTGAGGCCGGCCTGAGCAAGACCCTTGCGAATTTGGTCGACTGGCGGAGACGTAGCGAAGCGGACATAAACCAAAGTGCCACCGCGGAAGTCTATGCCATAACGAAGGCCGCCTTGGTGGACGACAGAGATGACCCCGATAAGCAGAAGGGTCAGCGAAAGGATGACAAAATACTTCGCCTTCCCCATCCAGTCGATGTTGACGTCGTGAAAAAACTCCATGCCTATAGTCCCGTCCAAAGGATTAGACACCGCGAGGGGCATTAAGGTGCCCGCCAGCAGCGCTACTCCAATAACTTCAAATGCTTAGCTCTGCTTCGCGGTTCATCCGGCTCAAATGCCAGTCAAAAATTGCCCGCGAGACATAAATCGAGGTGAAAAGATTGGCCAGCAAGCCGATAACTAACGTGATGGCAAACCCTTTCACAGGTCCAGTACCAAAGAGAAAGAGGAAAGCGGCGGAAACCAGGGTCGTGATGTGGGTGTCGATAATGGTCAAGAAGGCCCGGTCAAAACCAACGGCTACAGCAGACGAATTGGCCTTCCCGGCGCGCAACTCTTCTCTAATGCGCTCGAAAACCAGGACATTCGAATCAACGCCCATACCGATGGTCAACACAACACCGGCGATTCCGGGGAGAGTCATAACGGCCCCGGAAAATGCCATGAAAGCAATCAGAATGATCAAGTTAAGAACCAAGGCAACGACGGCGTTAATCCCGCTCAGCCGATAGTAAATCACCAGGAAAATCATTACGACCAACAAGCTGCCAATAGAAGCCCGCACGCCAGCGCGAATCGAGTCAGCTCCCAAAGATGGGCCGACGGTGCGCTCTTCCAGATATTTGATCGAGGCAGGCAGGGCGCCCGCCCGCAGCACCAGAGCCAGATCCTTCGCTGAGTCCTGAGTGAAATTGCCTTCGATAAGTCCGCTATCTTCGATGCGGCCGTTGATCACGGGCGCTGTTTGAACCTGGTGATCCAGAACGATGGCCATTTCCTTGCCGATATGTGACTCGGTGAAAGGACCAAAGCGCGATGCGGCCGCGGTCGAGAGGGTGAAATTGACCTGATATTGGCCAGGAAAGTTGGTGCTGGGAACTGGATTGGCGCTGCGTAGGTCTTGGCCAGTTACGATCGGCACGCGATCTACGAGATACCAAATCTGCGCGCCGGATTGCGGTCCGCCATTCGCTGCGGTGGGCTGCTTGCCCGGAAGAAGTTCGGTTCCTGGCGGCAATACACCGCCGTGTGATCCCAGGGCCGCAGCCTCGGAAGGATACGTCTGCGTATCATCCACCGCACGCAACTCCAACTGACCACCAGCCTGAATGACTGCCTTCGCGCGTGTAGGATCGCCTTCGCCGGGTAGCTGAACCAAAATTTCGTTGTCGGCCCGGCCGGTAAAGGCGATGGTTGGCTCGGTGAGACCGAGCGCGTTGATGCGCCGTTCGATGGTCTCCAGCGACTGATCCATCGTTTGGTGCTGGAGGTCTGCGACAACCGACGGCTTCATGGTCAGCAGGTAGCCGGACTGTTCGCCAGCCGCCAGCGCGATATTCCAGGTCGGGAATTGATTGGCCACCATGTCGCGCAGCGCGCTGGAGCTCGCCGGCGCAACGTCGCGAATCAGGATGTGCTGGTCGTCGACGCGGCGGATCTCGCCGGTAACGACGTTGTGTTCCCGGAATTGCTTGGTCAGTTGATCGACTGCCTGGTCACACTGCAACCCGATCGCTTCCTGAACCTGGACCTGCAAAACCAAGTGGCTTCCACCTTTCAAATCGAGGCCCAACTTGATGCGATTGGTGAAGTTATCTTTCACCGCTTGGAGCGAGGTAGGAAAGTCCGGCAGGCCAACTAGGCCGTAAATACACAGCAATATGACAATGAGAATGAAAACAAACTTCCATTTTAGTTGCGGATTCATCCTGGGGTTTAGGTTTCCTTCTGAGAGTCCTGCTGCAAGCCGACAATCGCGTTCTTCGACAGCTTGATTTTCACCTGGTCGGCTACGCGTAGCTGAACGGTTTGGTCTTCCAGGCCGACGATCGTGCCGTAAATCCCGCCGTTAGTGATGACTTTATCGCCGTTCTTCAGAGCCTGCAGCATCTGGTTGGTCTTTTTCTGCCGCCGCTGAGCGGGCATAATCAGCAAAAAATAGAAAATTACCATGATCAGGATGAGCGGAAGATACGTGACCATTCCGCCCGGGCCACCCTGAAGAGCAAGCGCCAAAACCAGCAATTCACATCCGATCATGATCGGGAAAAATTCCTTTTAATTCTCAGAGCCCAAAACTCAAAGCGTCCTGGACGCCTTGGAATCGCGAGCAAAATTCAAAAGACATCGTCAATCCGCCGCCCTCATTGTACTCCCGGTTCGGAATGCCTGGATTCGAGACGAGACTGAAGATCGACGCGGAATTTTGCTAGATTTCCAGCGGCGATAGCCTCCCGAATTTTCAACATCATGTCAAGGTAAAAGTGGAGATTGTGGTGGGTGTTCAGGATGCCGCCAAGTATCTCATTTGAGAGAAATAGATGCCGTAAATATGCACGAGAATAGCGTCTGCAAACCGAGCATTTGCAGGTCTCGTCAATGGGACGCTGATCTTTGGCATAACGAGCGTTTTTGATGAGCAGCCGGCCTTGAAATGTGTAAAGCACGCCGTGCCTTCCGCTGCGTGTTGGCAAGACGCAATCCATCATGTCGATTCCCTGCGCAACAAAGTCCAGTATCTGCTCCGGCTTTCCGACTCCCATCAAATAGCGCGGCTTGTTCGCGGGCAACTTGGCCGCAACCTTACTCGTAATTTCACAACTTACAGCATGCGGCTCCCCTACGGCGAGACCACCGACCGCATACCCGGGAAAATCCAAGGCCATCAGTTCTTCCGCGTTTTGAAGACGCAAATCCGAATGTGTTGCGCCTTGCACTATGCCAAAGAGCATTTGCTTCTCGTGGTTTCCGACTCTGCTGAAATGATCTCTGGAACGTCGGGCCCAATCGAGCGTGCGCGCCGCGGCGTCTTTTGCCCGAGAGTAATGGGCAGACGCCTCAATGCATTCATCAAGGACCATGACAATGTCTGAGCCGAGGGCGATCTGTATGTCTATTGCACGTTCAGGAGAAAGGAAATGCTCTGAGCCATCGATATGAGACCGGAAGGTGACGCCTTCGTCGGTGACTCGCCGCAAATCTGCCAGACTAAAAACCTGAAAACCACCCGAATCGGTGAGAATTGGATGCGGCCAAGACATAAAAGTATGTAAACCACCAAGATCACGGATTAATTCATGTCCGGGACGGAGGAATAGGTGATAGGTGTTGGCGAGGAGAATCTGAACTCGGAGCTCTTCCAGAACTTGTTGAGAGATTCCTTTAACCGTGGCGGCCGTGCCTACTGGCATGAAGGCTGGCGTCTCGATGACGCCATGAGGTGTGGTTAGGCGGCCGAGACGCCCGCCGGTCGGATCGGTGCTGAGAACCTCAAAAGAGAAATTCATGAGCCGGACAGACCCGGATGAACCTGCGGATGAGGCAAGTGTGATTTAACTGAAGGCTCCAACCCAACCTACTTTGACGAGCAGATAAAAAACGAACATTCCGATTACGATGGCGAATCCCTTACCCAGGGAGACTTTTTTAGGGCTGGCTTTACTGAATCCGATCGACATTAAGGCGATCGACCAGAAGGCGAACAGATCTAGCGAAGTGGTCAATGCCTGCAGCCACTTGGGGGCATCATTGGAAATAAATGCGCCGACATTGGAAGCTACCAAGTGCTCGAGCTCGATTGTACTGGGGTCCTTGATCAGCAGCAGAATGATCCCAAGCAGACCTGAAACGACGAGCGGCATCCACCCGTAGGCAACTATGGCCAATGAAGTGATGAAACTGATGCGCGCGCTGGCCAATAAATTGAATGCGGCCAGAAGGATCGCTGCAACAATAACAGCGGAAAGAACGGTGCCAATGGTGCCGCCGAGATACGCGAAAACCGGAGCGAACTTGACCGCTCTATCCAGCGCGGCTTCACGCTGGGGCGCATCCAGTTGCTCAATTCGCTGATTATTTGCGAACTGCCGCTCCATGAAAGCTCGCCAGCCGACCCTGTAGCTGAAGAGGCCGATTACCGCGACGTAAATGAGGCAAGACACTAGCAAAGGCACAAGCCAAGTCGGTCGAGCTGCGATGGACTCGAATGTCGGCCCAGGATTAACCAGAACACCGACGATCCGGCCGAACGAATTGGTGGTTCCGGCCGGGGGCGCCTCGATTGGATTGCTAGGCTGAGTCACCATGGCAGAGTACCTCCTGCAAATGCCCTAAATGATCGTCTATTGGCGGCATGAGTGTAACCCAAGCGACGCGGGCAAGCAGTTAGGCCGTTAAGGCGCGGGCCTCACGAAATAGGGTCGCGATACTGCGATTATTAAGCGGAGAACTGCGGGACGGCTGCCAGGAGTGTCTTCGTGTAAGGGCTCTGAGGGCTCGCAAATACCTGTTCGGTGGGGCCGATTTCGACGAAGCGGCCTGCCTGCATCACGGCGACTCGATCCGCGAGTTGGGCCAAAACGGGCATGCTATGTGAAATGATGATCGAGGTCAGACCCAGATTCCGCTGAAGTTAGAGAGCAGCTCGAGGATTTGGGCGCCAACCGAAACATCCAGCGCAGAAACAGGCTCATCGCCAATGATTACATCTGACCGCACCACGAGAGCGCGCGCGATATTGATGCGCTGACGCTGCCCCCCAGAAAATTCGTGCGGGAACCGCTCGAGAACATCGGCCTGCAAGCCTACCGCGCCAATGACTTCCTGAAGGCGAGTCTGACGGTCGGCAACACTCAAATGAGGCTCGTGAATGTCGAGCGGCTCGGCCACAATATTGCCAACTCTCATCCGCGGATTTAAGGAGGACGCAGGGTCCTGAAAGATTATTTGGATTCTGCGACGCATTGACCGGAGTTCATGTCCGTGTAGAACCAGGAAGTCTTCGCCAAGAAAATTCAGCGAACCGCGGTCAGGCTCGACTCAAACGAACAAGGATGCGAGCCAGCGTCGTCTTGCCACAGCCGGACTCGCCGGCAATGCCGAGAGTTTCGCCGCGATTCAAATCGAAACTGATTCCATCGACAGCGACGACACCTTTACCACTCGAAGCGGCAAGGCCCGCGGTTCGCGAGAAGGTTTTGTGCAAGTCCCGTGCACTCAGAATTGTCTCTGTGGGCTTCACTGACATGGGGACGCGTTTTCGGGAACAAGGATGCAACGTGCGAAATGTTGCGGCTCCGCCTCTCGCGGATTTGGCACCTCCACGTCGCACTCCGCCTGATGAAATTCGCAGCGCGGGCCAAATGTGCAGCCCGGGGGCAATTGGTTGAGAGGCGGGACCGAGCCGGGAATCGGCCGCAAGACCTCGCGGTGCATTTGAGGCATGGCTCGAAGCAGGCCGGCCGTGTACGGGTGACGTGGCGAGCGAACGATCTCGTGGCGCGCTTCCCTGTTCAATGATTCGGCTGGTATACATAACGGCAATGCGATGAGCAAGAGACGCGACAACCGCCAAGTCGTGGCTGATGAAAATCATGGCCAGACTAAGATCATGTTGTAACTGCGCTAGGAGCTCAAGAATCTGTTTTTGCACGGTTGGATCGAGGGCAGTCGTTGGCTCATCAGCAATCAGCAGGCGTGGCTGTGCTGAGATCGCCATAGCAATCATGGCCCGCTGGCGCAGGCCGCCGGAAAGTTGATGCGGAAATTGAGAAGCGATACGTTCAGGCTCCGGCACGGCTACACGGGCAAGGACCTCGATGGTCCTGCGGCGGGCGTCTCGCGCAGAGCAGGCAGGATCATGGATTGCGATTGCTTCCTCGATCTGTTTACCGACGCGCATAAGAGGATTTAGGGCGGTCATGGGCTCTTGAAAAATCATGGCCATGTCTCGCCCGCGGAGTGATCGTAGGTCGCGTGGTGCAGCTTTGATTAGATCTGTCGCTGCGATTCGGGCTGGATTTGAGTTCGCAACATCGCGAGACCGAAGAAGAATTTCGCCACTCACTCGCGCTGCAGGGGGAAGCAAACCCATGAGCGACAAACCAAGCATGGTTTTGCCGCTTCCCGACTCGCCGACGATTCCGAGCGATTCACCCGGATCGAGGGTGAAACTCACGTCATCCAGGGGACGGATCCAGCCGCGCTCGGTTGGTAAATCGACAGTCAGGCAGCGAACGTCGAGCAACGGTGGCATGGATTTATCTTAACGGAGAAATTCGCACTGCGAAGGAATTGCTGGCTCGCCAGTACGAGAACTAGGACCTGCTCCACAGCGAGCGCGACGCCCGGTTATTTGCGTTTGAGTAGCGGAATTACGCAGCGAATGGCTGTGTGGGAATCAGAAAACCGGCAAATCTTGTTATCGACTAGACCGGCTGACTTCGCCGCCGCGATTACATCAATCTCTCTGATCTCAGTGCGGCCTTTGGGATAAATGACCCAGATGGCGCCATTCGAAACGATGTGCTTTCTTAGCTCAGGTAGGCGCGCCAAGGTCTTTTTGACCTCTGCACCGACAAGGATCAAGTTGAATTCTTGAGCGGGGCGTGGTTCAGCGAACGCCGGCTCGTAAGCCGCAACCTCATTCGCAAAATTAGCGTCGTTTATGTCCAGTAAGAGGATGCGGTGGCCAGATTTAATGCCGAGCTTTTCGATAAGAGTGCGATGGGAGTAATCGCGTTCAGCGGGTCGAGCTTTAGGACGCGACGCCATTAGGGCTCGATCTTGACCGGCTCGCCAAACTTGCTGCCTAGATCGCGCAGGTACGTGTCGATCGTAGCCGTGTAGCCCATGAGAAAGCGCGAGACAAAGCGAAAAATAACGTTGTGCACCTGACCATCTTCCGTGATTCGCACTACACAACCGTCAGAATCAGGCGTGATTTCGGTGGTCCAAGTGCCACCCCAAGGCAAAGTCGGATCGGCAATTGCGACGACCAATTGGCGCGGCGGATTCTCAGAGACTGTTTGCAGAGGAATCGAGCCGTGAGCCTGGATTTCCTTCCATGCGGGCAGTGCGTTGCCAGACGGAATATTTTCGACGCGCTGAACGGACTTCCGCCACGAAGGAAAATCTCGATAATCGGTGAGGGCTTTCCAGATGGCGTCAGGACTTTGATGAAAATGCGCGGCCCTACTGACCAGGTGCTTTTCTGGAAGGGTGGCGCCAATCGCCGCCACCAGCACCACGATGCCCAGAAGCACTGCGATAACGATGAGAAGCCATTTCATGAGATAACTATCCGCTTCGGCGCGAAGTTGGAAGAGCCAAGCATCATCCGCATGTTCTTACAGAAAAGCCGATGTAGCAAGGAGGCGCGAGCAAATGCTTCCGGGTCTAAAAGCGGTACTTAATATCCATCCAATGTTAGTGCATTTCCCGATTGCACTATGGCTGGCGGCGTTGCTTTTTGAAGCCTGGGCGGTCATCCGCAACAGCGAAGATTGGCATCGGACTGCCGCACGCTTGCTGTACTTAGGGACATTTGCAGGAATTTTGACCGTTCTGAGCGGATTAGCAGCCGAGAAATCAGTTCCGGCCGGCCAAGCGATGATTGTCGTGGGCATACACAAAACGCTGATGATATTGACCACGAGCCTAGCTCTAGGGCTGAGCCTATTCGCACTCGCTTTTCGAAAGAGTTTTACGGCGGCTTATCGGAAATACCTGCTAATCGGCTTGGTTGCCATGGCCATATTGATGACGCTGGGCGGTGATCGCGGCGCGCAACTTATTTATCAGTATGGCGCGGCAGTGGATTGGTCCACCGCGCAGCAACAGAAATAGCTAGGTTCGCTTAGTAGTCGTTCGCGGAGCCTTCGAGGAAAGCGCGCAGTTTGCGCGAGCGCGAAGGATGACGCAGCTTGCGAAGAGCTTTTGCTTCGATCTGGCGGATGCGCTCGCGAGTCACGGCAAAGGATTGACCCACTTCTTCGAGGGTGTGTTCGCTGCCATCATCGAGGCCGAAGCGCATCTTGATGACCTTTTCCTCGCGCGGCGTCAGAGTCTTTAACACGGAAGAAGTCTGTTCCTTGAGGCTGAGGTTGATCACCGCGTCGGACGGCGAGACAACTGCCTTGTCCTCGATGAAATCCCCAAGATGTGAATCTTCCTCTTCGCCAATCGGAGTTTCGAGCGAGATGGGTTCCTGAGCAATTTTCAAGATCTTGCGGACCTTGGCGACAGGGATATCCATGCGCTTGGCAATTTCTTCGGAAGTAGGCTCGCGCCCTAACTCCTGAACCAGCTGCCGGCTGGTGCGGACCAATTTGTTGATCGTTTCGATCATGTGCACGGGGATGCGGATCGTGCGAGCCTGATCGGCAATGGCTCGAGTGATTGCCTGCCGAATCCACCAAGTCGCATAGGTGGAAAACTTGTAGCCCCGGCGCCATTCGAACTTATCGACTGCCTTCATCAAGCCGATGTTGCCTTCCTGAATCAGGTCGAGGAACTGCAAGCCGCGGTTAGTGTATTTTTTAGCGATGGAAACGACGAGACGCAGGTTGGCCTCGATCAATTCCTTCTTGGCCTGCTCCGCTTCAGCCTCGCCGCGCAGAATTACCTGCAGCATTCGCTTCAGTTCAGTCGGATTCGCTTCGGTGGCGACTTCGATTTCACGGAGCTCAAGCCGGCGGGCTTTGAGGTCCTTTCGAGCTTCCGCGAGCACGTCGGCCTTGGAAGCGTCTACGCGGCGCTCGAGCTTGACGGTTTCGCGTTCGAGTGCATGAACGCGCTCGACCGTCTGGCGCATTTTTTCGATTAGCCGCTTCTTTTCGAAGGGGTTGAACTCAATCTCGCGCACCATTAAGGACATTTCGACGCGAGTGCGTCCGAGTGCGAACCGCACCTTTAAGAAGGCGCGCTTATTGGAGCGAGGAGTTTTTTCAACCTTTTCTTCCTGCTTAAGGGACTGCAGGTAAAGCTTGCCGATCTTGTCGATCTGCCGAAGCGTTTCGCGAGTCTTCGCTTCGATCTTCTCTTCGGTGAGTTCCTCGTCGTCGAAAACGACGATCTCCTTAATCGAGCGCGAACCGCGGCGGAGGTCCTCGCCGACGTCCAACAATTCCTTCAGGATGAGCGGCGAACGGGAGATCGTCTTGAGGACTAAAAGCTGACCGCGCTCGATGCGCTTGGCAATCGCGACTTCGCCCTCGCGGGTCAGCAGCGGGACAGTTCCCATCTCGCGGAGATACATACGGACAGGATCATTGGTTTTCTCGAGCGACCCGGGAGTGAGGTCGAGTTCCGATTCTTCGGCCGGCGACTCTTCCTTCGTTGTTGTTTCCACGACTTCGCCCGCGTCCGCGGCCAAAGCAGCCTTGGCGCTAGCCAGGTCTTCGTATACATCGATACCGTAGCGCTCAAACGTGGACAACAAATCGTCGATCTCCTCCGAGGAATGAATTTCCGGTGGAAGGAGATCGTTGACTTCGTCATAGAGCAGGTAACCCCGCTCCTTGCCCATGTTGATCAGCTGACGTACCTGATCGTATTTTTCTTCAATCGCCAGGGTCACAAGTTCTCTCCGGCACAGGGCATCAGCTGGCACACTACGCCGCGAGCCCGTGCAAACTTTTCCAGAGCCGAGGGCTTAGACACCCCGGCTCGGGTTTGTTTCTTAAAAATTCTAATGTTAGGTGTGAGAACGGTTAGATCTACGATTGCCGCGCCGCCAAGTCTAACTTCCCGAGCTACGCCCACGCCATCGTCCCACATCCATTGGATGCACGACGGCTTCAACCCGTTTCTCCCAAAACCTTGCAAGCATATATCGGCATAAAGAAGCACGTCAACAAATTTGACGCCCAACCAAACATTCAGTAACGACTGATTCGGCGGGATTTGCCATATTCATAACGTCGGCAGGTCGACGCCTGACATTAGACGCTGTAAGGGGTGAGTTGGGTCCTGTCAATATTTGTGCGGAGAGTGGGGGAGGGGAGGAGAGATTGAGGCGTGCTAATCGCTGGGTTGGGAGAGGAGGCGGCGGAGTTCCTGCTTGCGGAAGAGGAGGTCGCGCAGTTGGGGTAGGGGTGGTTGAGACTCGATTTGGCGCTGAACGGTGGTTAGCTCCTCCTCGACGCGGCGGCGGCGGAGGACGGCAAGGCAGCTTTGGGCCTCCTCCCAGGTGGATTCCGCGCCCGACTCGAAAAGCACCTCAAAGAGGGCTTCCCGGTCAGAGGGCGAGAGGGACTCCGCAAGAATTTCAATGCGAAAGGGGGCTTCATCCACAACAGCTTTCAGCAGGAGGTCAAGAATTTTCTCGCTTTCGCAGCCTTTCTGAAGACTGGACTCTATGATTTCCTGCGCCAGCTTGACGCGGAAGCCCTCTGCTTCAACCAGAAGCTGTATAAGGCGACGCTCGGCCGGCTTGACGGCCGAAGAGAGCAGCTCAGCCTTGGGTTTTACTTCTGACTTACGCTCGGCAGCGGCCCGACGAAGGGCCTCTCGCAGGACTGGCTCCTCCACACGAAGCTCACTTGCGATACGAGAAGCCCACTCAGACCTTAGAAGGCGATCGGGGACTCTCTGAACATATGGCATCAGAGAATTAATGGCGGCGAGTTTGCCCGCCGCGGCGGAGCGGTCGGTACTTTTGGCGCGGGCGATCAAATAATCGAGATAGGAAGGTGCCTTTTTCAGGAGCTTGCCGTAGGCTTCGGCGCCATGTTGGGTTAGAAAATTGTCAGGGTCAGCTCCGTCGGGAAGACTCAGAACCTGAATATCCAGCTCCTTTTCTAAAAGAAGGACAAGGGATCGCTCGGCGGCTGCCTGACCGGCCGCGTCGGCATCGTAATTGACCAATACTCGGCGTGCGAACCGGCTAAGGAGCTTGACCTGAGGCTCGGCGAGACTGGTACCGCAGCTCGCCACGACATTCGTAAAGCCAGCGCGGGCGACCGCGATGGTGTCCATGTACCCTTCAACGAGAATCGCAAATTTCTCGGTACGAATCCCCTCTTTGGCTCGGTCGAGGTGATAGAGGACGTTGCTTTTCGAATAGATCTGAGTTTCTGGCGAATTAAGATACTTGGGCATGTCATCGCCCAAAGCACGTCCACCAAAGGCGATGATTTTCCCCGATTCATTGGCAATGGGAAAAATGACGCGGCGACGGAAGCGATCGAAGCGACGGCCACTCGAATCCTTAGAGACTAGGCCGGATAGATCCATGAGATTGTCTCGAAACTTGGGCTTAAGCGCACGGTAGAGTACATCGCCGCCCGACGGTGCATAGCCCAAGCCGAATCGAGCGATCGTGTCGCGATCAAGACCGCGGTCTTCGAGGTAACCACGGGCAGCCCTTCCTTCTGGAGTGTCATTCAACTGGCGAGCGAAGAACGCGGCCGCGTCGCGATGCATTTCGACTAAGGCGCTACGTTGCTGATTTTCGCGATACTCCTCAGGTGAGCGCTCGCGTGGGCGAGGCATTGCGATGCCGCACTTTTCCGCTACGGCGCGCACGGCTTCTGGAAAAGCCAGCTTGTCCATCTCCATCACGAACTTGAACACATCGCCGCCGGCTCCGCAGCCAAAGCAGTGATAAATCTGGCGAACCGGGTGGACGGCGAATGACGGCGTTTTTTCGGAATGAAACGGGCAAAGGCCAGTGAAGTTCTGGCCGGTGCGTTTCAAACGGACATAATCCCCCACCACTCGGACGATGTCCGCTTGCTGCTTGACGCGATCTGCGAGTGAGCCAGCTTCGGCCATGAATTGTCTGTGGGTCTGCGATTCTACATAACATCCTGTAGGATTTCTTTCAACCTGACGCCAGCCGAGACCTGTTAGTCCCGCAAGTCAACCACAGTGATAGCCGCGCCACCGCGGTCTTCCGCTTCGTCGGACGCACGTTCGACAAGAGGATGGCCTGAAAGGAATGCGCGCAGGCCTCGTCGAAGCGCGCCCGAACCGTGACCATGAATGATTCGTACGCGGGGCAGGTTGGCCACTGCCGCAACATCAAGAAACTTGTCAACGCGCTCGCTGGCCTGTTCGACCGTGTTACCGATCACGTTAATTTCCTCTGCTTCCGGTCCCGATGCTGTTTGTGCATGGACTTGGATGCCCCGCGAGGAGGGGCTGGTACGGGTCGCTGGGATGGGGCTCGAATCGATAGAGGCAATATCTTCGACGCGTACTTTCATTCGCATGGCGCCGGCGGTGACTTCGGCAAAGCGGCCTTCAACTCGATCGATCATGACCGGGTGATTTATTCCAAGAACACGAACCCGGGTTCCGGCAGCCAAGTCCGCAGGCTCGACGGGCCGCGCCGGAGCAGCAGATACTCCTAAATCGGCCTGCGAAGAGGCCAGGTGTTCGAGAACCGCGGCATTTGCTTCTTCGCGGGCCGCTGTCTCTATTTTGCTTAGCCTGCGTGACGAGTTTTTCTCCAGTGTGGCGCGAGCTTTTCCGTCTTTCACTTCTTCGGTGAGCATATGTACTTGGGCTTCGAGCTTTTTCACGGTGTCGGCGAAATTTTTCTCGAGTTCGGCGATCCTTTTGCGCTGCCGTTCGACCCATTCGGTTCGCAGCACGCGACGTTCGCCTTCTAGTGCCTGCAACTCCGTGCGCGCCTGTTCCTTTACTTGATCGATTTCCTGTCTGCCGGCGTGCAGATAAGCGAGCAACTTCTGCGCTTCCTGTTGAGCGGGGGAAAGCTCGGAGTTGGCGCGATCGATGATGGAGGAAGGCAAACCCAATCGCTGAGCAATGGCGATGCCGCTCGACATTCCTGGCACACCAATCAGCAACTGATACGTGGGACGCAGATTCGTTTCATCGAAGCCTGCTGCCGCGTTGATCACACCCGGGGTCGCGGCGCCGTAGGATTTGAGGCGGTCCAGGTGTGTGGTGGTAATCACTAACGATCCGCGTTGACGAAATTCCTCGAGCATGGCCACCGCGAGCGCCGACCCCTCTTCCGGCGAAGTGCTGGAGCCGAGTTCATCCAGAAGGACCAAAGTGCGGTCGTTCGCCGTCAAAAGCATGCGGCGGATGTTCAAAGCATGCGCCGAGAAGGTGGAAAGGTCGGCAGTGATGGATTGTTCATCTCCTATATCAGCGAGCACAGCGTCGAAGAGGGCAAGGTCGGCCCTTTCGGCCGCAATAGGTATCCCCGACTGGCCCGCGAGAACGGCTAGCCCAACTGTTTTCAATGTCACGGTCTTGCCGCCGGTATTAGGGCCGCTAATTATTAGGACCGTGTCCCGGGTCGCAGTCGTTGCCGGGCCTGTGCTGGAACTTTCATCGCCCAGAGTCAGTGAAATGGGAATGACTTTCCGGTCTTGAGGGCGCAAGGCGGCCTCTAAGACTGGGTTTCGCGCGTTTTTCAGTCGAATGGCTACCTCGGAAATGAATTCGGGAACGGTACAGTCAAATTCCCGCGCAAATCTGCTCCGAGCAAATATCGAATCGAGCTTCGCAATACTATCGACGATAGCCAAGAGCGGTCCCCGTTGGGTTCGAAGCTCTCCGGTTAGCTCGCTCAGGATGCGAAAAATTTCGGCGGTCTCCTCTTCAGCCAAGTGGACGAGGTTGTTATTCCATTCCACTGCTTCGAGCGGCTCAAGAAACACAGTCTGGCCAGTTGCGCTGGCACCATGAACAATGCCCTGCAAGCTGCGGCGTTCTGAAGCGCGCACCGGGATCACAAAGCGATCATTTCGCTGTGTTACGTAACCTTCCTCCACACCGGAGCCAGCTCGGGCCCGTAAGACTCCTTCCAGCAATTTGTGAATTTTGTCGCGAGCTTTGGCGGTTGCGCCGCGAATGCGTTTGAGTTCAGAGGATGCGTTGTCGCTGATTTCGCCATTCGGCTGAATTGCTTTGCGAATTGAACCCAAAACAGAGCGCAGGTCCGCCAACGACGCATCCATGGCGCTAAGGAGTGGATACTTCAGCCGCATCCCGCGGAGAGTGGATCGCAAGCCGCCCGAGAGATCGAGCAGAGCAGCTGCGTCTAGCAACTCAGCAGAGGAAAGTACGCTGGAGGGACCTTCCAGCTTGGCGAGCCAGCCTTGGGGATCGGGCAAGCCGCCAAATCCCAAGTTCTGTCCCTCGCGCAGATATGCAATCGCCTCCCGAATTAGGTCGAATTCAGCAGTCAGCTCAGTCAGATCGGACCTCACCTGCAACCCAAGAACGGCCCGATGGCCGGGCGCGCAGGTGGCATACCCGCCCACGATGTCTCGTAGATGCGGAAATTGAAGCAATTCGGCGGAGCTTGCGCTCATAGAGATCAAAATGGGGGAACTGCGAGGTACATGTCAAGCCGAGTAGACCCGCGCCACTACTTTCGTGCAGCTGGTGAAGGTCGAAATTCTTCCACCATCGCAGCGACGATAGCGTCAACGACTTGTGAAGTGGCATGGGGCTGAGCAGGATCGTCGTCGCAAAAGATCGCGAAGGCCAGCTGACTGCCGTGAATCGAGGTCGCATATCCGGAAAGGGCATGCGAGTGCTCCAAGGAACCTGTCTTGGCACGAACGCGACCGGTCGCCACCGTGTTCTTTAGCCGGTCTTCGAGTGTGCCGTCGATTCCTGCGACTGGCAGGGTGCTCAGGAAACCTTGCGCCCAGGGCTGGCCCAGAATGTATTCGAGAAACTTGACCGTGGCTCGTGGAGTAACGAGATTCTGTCGCGACAAACCGGAGCCATCAGCAAGCAAAATCTCATCGGCTGCGATGCCGGATGCTTTAAGGAAATCTTGCTCAAGCTCGATGCCGGCATCAGTGGTTCCAATTCCAGCTTTTTCGTGCGCGACATCGCGCAGCAGCATTTCCGCGTGGAGATTTTCGCTAACTTTATTGAGAGCGCCAATAATCTGGAGCAAGGGCGGAGAAAGATGCTCCGACAAAACTGTTCTCCCTTCAGCAGTCCTGCCGGTTGCGTTGCTTTTTGCCGCCTGCGCCAAGGCGGTGAAGTATGCGGGAGGTGGCGCGAGTGCCGTGGTGGCATGCGCTTCGCGATAAGGCGGCGGACCATGATGTGCGCCCGCTTCGCCCGTAACGCGAACTCCCCGAGCCACCAATAGCTCCTTCAGAACTTCCGCCGCGTACTCAGCTGGATGCTCGAGCGCGATGTCAACGTGGGCGGCAGGTCCTCCGGCAGGAACGGAACCGCGAAGAAAAATGGGATTCGCCCCAGGTTCACGAACAACAGAAAATTGAGCCTTTGAAGCGCTCGGCCCGGTAACAATTTCACGCCCGAAAGTTTCATTTGCCGCTCGGGGCGAAACACTGATAATCGCGGCATCACCCATTTGCGCGCCTGGCTGAGCGGTGACCGTGAGGGTGTTGTCGTCGAGCGAGATGGCGCTCACCGGAGCTCCAAATCCAAAATACAAATCGCCATTC
Organism: uncultured Acidobacteriota bacterium; assembly: GCA_963757885.1. Classification (GTDB taxonomy): domain Bacteria; phylum Acidobacteriota; class Terriglobia; order Acidiferrales; family UBA7541; genus Palsa-147. The sequence continues at coordinate 896,207 of CAVWSS010000006.1, forward strand.
GTCCAACCTTCCGGGTAAGGATCGTAGGCAAAATAGCTATCGTCGGCGATTACATCTCCATCGATTTCTTTGACTCCATGGGCAACAACTTCGTCGGCCATCTCGGCAAGCACCTTCTCGGCAGGGCCTTCGCGTTCAGCTGCGTGCTCATAGGGAAATTTGCGGTTTGAAATGTCGGGGTCACCTCGACCCACTAACACGATGTCCGCTGTAAGACGCCCATCGGGCTGGATCGTGCCTGAGGTTTCAATCGTCGTCCGGAAACGGTGATCGGGACCGAGAGCGGCCAGCGCAAATGCGGACGTGAATAATTTCGTGTTAGAAGCGGGAACGAAGAAGTGCCCACCGTCGCGGTCGTAGAGGATTTCGCCGGTGGCCTCATCAGCCACGACAATTCCCCAGTGCGCTTTGGCCGCCTGGCCCTGGGCCAAAGCAGAATCCACGCGTTCGGCGAAATGACCCGTGCCTGGCCGTTGCAAGTCCTTCGGCTCCTGCCTCGGACGCTGAGCCTTTTTGCCCTGGGTGACCGCAGCAAGCGGACTCCAAAGGGCGCTTGAAAGCATCAAACACAAGGCGACGGAGTGCTGCGCTACGCGGGGAGAATGAAGCAAACGACGGTCACTCATACGTAAGGTAATTTTGGAGAACAATTTCATATAGCGCTTGCCACACGCTGGGGTCCAAGGATCCAAATAAATTCACACAACTCTAATCAGCCAAAACGAAGGATATCTTGCTCTAATTTGGATGCCGAAACAGATCTCGCATTGCACCTAAGTCACAGAGTCCGTATCATTATCGACGCTTCAAGGAGGAACTAAATGAAGAAATTTCTACCCTGCGCATTGGGGTTGTCACTGTTGGGTGTGACTGCCCTGTTTGCGCCAGCGACTGTGAAATCAGCCGATGACAAAGACAAGTGGAACGACCGCGTAGAGAATGCGGGTACGGTCATGAAGGAAATCCTGAACGTTCCGGATGACATTCCGCAAGACCTGATCGATAAGTCCGAGTGCGTTATCGTTTTTCCGTCAGTGCTGAAAGCTGCCTTTGGCGTGGGCGCCAGTTACGGTCGCGGCGTTATGACGTGCCGCAGCGGGGCAAACTTCAAGGGCAAGTGGGGAGCACCATCCATGATGGCTTTGGAAGGCGCCAGCATCGGATTTCAAATCGGAGGACAAGCCACGGACTTCGTGCTCTTGGTGATGAACGACCGCGGCGCGAGCTCGATTCTTTCCAGTAAAGTGAAACTGGGCGCGGACGCTTCGGTCGCAGCAGGCCCGAAGGGACGCGATACAGAAGCGGATACGGATGTAAGCATGCGAGCTGAAGTGCTGACCTATTCCCGCGCGCGGGGCGTTTTCGCCGGAGTTTCGTTGGAGGGCTCGACAGTGCGGCCCGATAACGACGGGAATGAAGCAGTGTATGGGCAGAAGATGGCCGCCAAGGACATCGTGCTGAAGGGGGCGGTTCCTCCGCCCGCGTCGGCCGCTAGTCTGCTCGGAACGCTCGACAAGGCCTCGCCACACAACGTCTCAGACCACAAGTAACGCTGTCATTTCCACCGTGACGGGCGCGTTCGCGCCCGTCGCTTCCCTACCCCGCTCGCTTTCCGGCCCCTCTTTCACGCCACGGTATTTCCAATAAACGTAGTTGTGGATTGGCAACCGCCTTTAGGTCGCCAGCTTGACAACTCTTTAAACATGACCTACAGTCATGTTTGACTTCAGGTCGACCTTCTGAAGGAGTACGCCTCGATGGCTTCCCCACACTCTGTAGCGGTGCCTCGACCCCCATTGACAGGAAGTGCGCCCGCAAAGATATCGAGGCGCGAGCGGCGCACAGCGGATGTCCGCCAACGCCTTTTCGACGCGGCCCTGAAATTGTTCGCGCAGCGCGGCTTTCTAAAAACCACCGTAGAAGACATCACCGAGGAAGTCGACGTCGGGAAGGGCACGTTCTTCAATTATTTCCCGAGCAAGGAACAGTTGCTGGATTCTTTCAGCGATTCGCGAATTGAAAAGATACGCCGTGCCCTCGACGCGATTACGAAAAAGGAATCCACAGTTGCCGAGGCGGTCAAGCGAATGTATTTCGATTTGTCGCAAGACCCCGGCCGCTCACAAGAACTTACGCGAAGCATGCTGCTGACGATGCTCACGAACCAAGCGGTTTGGGGGCGGGTTTGCACGCGCATGCGTGAATCGCAGGATTTGCTAACCAAGATTTTTCAGCTTGGGAAGAGGCGCGGAGAGATCCGCGACGATGTCCCGGCGGTCGATCTGGCCCGATCCTTCAAGGAATCGTACTTCGGTGCGCTTTTTTGCTGGTCTTTTATGCCTTCGGCAAAATTGTCTACCGAATTGAACCGCGCCTTTGCGCATTTTTGGTCCGGAGCCGCAGCTCGTTCAGTTCGAATTGTTCGGAAGGGGTCGGGGAAATGAGGTTGCTACGGCTTTCCGTTGCATTTTTTTCGGTTCTGCTTTGGACTTCAATCGCACGGGCACAAACGCCGGGTGGTACGACGCCGACAGGTGGAGGCGGAGCGAACAGCACGTCGACTCAATCTGCCGGGGCAAACGGCAATAGTTCGGGCGGTGCTGGGGGAGGAGTTCAGCAACCGGCTAGCCCGCTATCGCAGAATCCGTATATGGGCAGTGTGGCCGCCGGTAAGGCGACAGATGAAGTTTTGCAGATTAGTTTCAAGGATGCGATTGAGCGCGGCCTCAAGTATAACCTGGGGACTCTGCTTAGCAGTCACGACATCGAGGCTGCACGCGGAAATCTGTGGCAGGCCCTCAGCAATGTACTTCCCAGCGTGACCACGGATACTACTGAGACTGCTTCGAAAATTAACCTGGCGCAGAGTGGATTTACCAAGATTCATGCGCCGGGATTTTCTTTTGGCTCGTTGAACCCAATTATCGGCCCATTCGGTTATTTCGATACGCGCGCTTACGTAAGTACGCCGATTTTCGATGCGAGTTCGTGGGCCAAAACGCATTCAGCGCGGGACAACTTCGAAGCTGCGAAATATTCGTACAAAGATTCTCGAGAGCTAGTTGTATTGGTAGTCGGCTACGGCTACTTGCAGGCCGTTACCGCATCATCGAGAGTCGAAACTGCGGATGCCCAATCCAAGACCGCTGAAGCGCTTTATCGGCAAGCTTCCGATCAACACACCGCCGGCACTTCGCCGGCGATCGATGCGTTGCGGGCTAAAGTCGAGTTTCAAACGCGGCAGCAACAGTTGATCGCGGCGAGGAACGATTATCAAAAGCAATTGCTGAATTTCGCGCGCACCATCGGATTACCAGCCGGGCAGCGATTCGAATTGACGGAAAAGATTCCGTACGATGCGCAGCCTCCGGTTACGGTCGATGAAGCATTGCATCGCGCGTACGCCGCACGCGCCGACTTTCAAAGTGCGCAGTTGCGGGTGCGCGCTGCGGAAGCGCAGAAACGATCAGCACTTGAAGAGCGCCTGCCGGCGCTCTACTTCGACGGAAATTATGGATTGGGCGGACCTACGCCCGATCAAGTACACGGCACCTATCAAGCGGTCGGCTCGATCAAGCTTCCCATTTTTCTGGGCGGCAAGATTCACGCCGATTCCCTGCAGGCAGATGCAAATCTCGCCACGGCCCGTTCAGAACTTGAGAATCTGCGCGGACAAATTGATCAGGATGTGAGAAACGCACTGCTCGATTTGGATTCTTCCTCGCAACAGGTGCAAGTAGCCAAAAGCAATGTCGACTTGGCGAATCAGACGCTCGATCAAGCGCGCGACCGTTTTGTGGCTGGCGTGACGGACAACATCGAGGTTGTGCAGGCGCAGGATGCCGTGGCCAGCGCGAATGAGTCATTCATTTCGAGTTTGCTGAATTACAACGTGGCCAGGATTTCGCTGGCTCGGGCCCAAGGAATCGCTGAAACCGGAGTTTTGGAGTACCTGAAAGGACGGCCGAACAATGGCGCAAACAGCGGGAACTGAAGCTCCCCCAGAGACCCACGCGGCTCAAGTGGGAGACGAAAATGTACAGCGCTCTTCTTCCAGGCCGGATGCCGCAGCTCCAGACCTACCGGCTAGAAGAAAGCGGAGAATTCCGCCCGCAGTGATTGTCATTGCGCTCATCGCACTGGTCGTGGGAGCAGTTCTTACCTGGTTGCATTACTCAACCAACGAATCCACCGACGACGCGCAGGTCGATGGGCACATTAACCCGATCAGCGCGCGGGTAGGTGGATACGTCACGCAGGTCAACGTGACCGATAACCAATACGTCGAGGCGGGGACGGTGCTGGCGCAAATCGACCCGAAGGATTATCAGGTTCGCGTGGATCAAGCCAAAGCTGAACTAGCCGAAGCACAGGCGGCAGCAAATGCGGCTCGTCAAAATGTGCCAATTACGTCGATTAATACTGCGAGCCAAACCGCGTCGGCACAAGCGGACATCGAGAACGCCAAAGCGGCAATAGCCTGGGCTCAGCAACAGACAGCGATGGCGAGGGCGCAGCAGGCCCAGGCGGTAGCAAATAACAAGAAGTCACAAAGCGATCTGGAGCGTTACAAACAGCTCATCGCTAAAGAGGAAATTTCGAGCCAGCAATATGATCAGGCGGTCGCAACCGCTGCGGCCTCGGCCGCAGGCGTGGACGCGGCGAACGCAGCCGTGGATGCGGCTCAGCATCAAGTGGCACAAGCCCAGGCGAAACTAGTGTCGGCGCAGGCTTCCTACCGGGCCACGACCAGCGCTCCGCAACAGGTGGCTGTTAGCGAGGCACATTTTTCCTCCGCAGACGCCACACTTCAGCAGAAGCAGGCAGCACTCGAGCAAGCTGAACTTAATTTGCAATATTGCACGATCATGGCGCCCGCAGCGGGCGTGGTGAATAAGAACATCGAAGTCGGAATGAATGTCCAAGCGGGACAACAGTTGATGTCGATTGTAGAAGTAAACGACGTATGGATCACCGCGAATTTTAAGGAAACTCAATTGCGGCACATGCGCGTGGGGCAAACCGTCGAAATTTCCTCAGACGCTTACGGACGGAAATACAAAGGCCACGTGGATAGCATTGCTGGCGCGAGCGGATCGCGATTTAGTCTGCTGCCACCGGAAAATGCGTCGGGCAACTATGTGAAGGTGGTGCAGCGTGTGCCCGTGAAGATCGTGCTCGAACAAGGGCAGAATTCTGACCACTTGTTGCGGCCCGGAATGTCGGTCGAACCCGAGGTGCACGTGAAATGAGCGCTCAGGCCCAAGCTCTGCCTGTAAGCGATTACTCCACATGGAAACCCGCAGTAAACCCGTGGGTAATCGCACTTACGGTGACGCTCGCAACATTCATGGAGGTGCTCGACACCAGCATCGCCAATGTTGCGTTGCCGCATATTGCGGGCAGCTTGTCGGCTGGGCAGGACGAGAGCACGTGGGTACTCACCTCTTATCTCGTTTCCAACGCCATCGTTCTTCCGCTAAGCGGCTGGGCGTCTTCGGTGTTAGGCCGTAAGCGTTTTTATATGGGTTGTGTCGCCGTTTTCACAATCAGTTCATTTATGTGCGGACTGGCGCCGAATTTAGGTGCGCTGATTTTTTTTCGCGTTTTGCAGGGTGCGGGAGGAGGAGGTCTTCAACCCAGCGAGCAGGCCATCCTCGCGGATACCTTTCCACCAGCGAAACGAGGTATGGCTTTTGCTGTCTACGGCATGGCGGTAGTTATGGCGCCGGCGATTGGGCCAACGCTTGGCGGCTGGGTCACTGACAACTACAGCTGGCGATGGATCTTTTACATTAATGTCCCAGTTGGAATTTTATCGCTGCTCCTGACTGCACGTTTGATCGAAGACCCGCCCTACATCAAACAGAACACCAAAGCACACCACGGCATCGATTATTTTGGATTGGGACTCATCGCAGTAGGACTTGGAACGCTGCAAGTCGTTCTTGACAAGGGTCAACGAGACGACTGGTTCGATTCCCGGCTCATCACGACGTTCACAGTAATTTGCGTGATGGCGCTTATCGCAGCGGTTTTCTGGGAACTGCACCATAAAAACCCAATTATTGATATACGGCTGTTCAAGGATCGCTCATTCGCTGTCGGTAACAGCATGATGTTTGTGCTTGGGATCGCGTTGTATGGGACGACTGTCTTGCTGCCGTTGTTCATGCAGACATTGATGGGATACACCGCGCAAGAAGCTGGGATGGTGTTGACGCCCGGCGCGTTGGCGATCATGGTGATGATGCCCGTAGTGGGCTTACTGCTGAGCAAGGTCGACGCGCGGTATCTACTTCTGGTGGGCCTATTAATGCTAGGCGCCGCGATGATTCACATGACCAATTTCAATCTTTCGATGGATTTTCATACGGCGATGATGGCACGCGTGTATCAATCGATAGGGCTGGCCTTTTTGTTCGTTCCTATCAACACAACGGCGTACGCCTTTCTGCCGCGAGAGAAGAACAATGCTGCGTCAGGATTGATTAACCTCTCACGAAACGTAGGCGGAAGCGTGGGGATATCGTTTGTGACGACGATGCTCGACCGCCGAGCACAAGTACATCAGAAGGACTTGGTCGCTCATGTTACGGCTACCAACCCAGCTCTACAAAATATGCTGAACGGCGCTTCCCGCGTATTTGAGCAGCACGGAGCTTCCGCGGCCCACGCGGCTCAACAGGCTTATCAGTTGATTTCGGCTATGGTAATTCGCCAGGCCAACTTACTTTCCTATCTCGATAACTTCAGGATCTTGGGCATCCTGGTGTTTTTCATGACTCCCCTGGTCTTCATAATGAAGAAGAACAAACCGGGGAGCGGGGCTGGGCCGATGCACTGAGGCCATTGCCCGCGCTGTTTGCAGTCAATTTTCGAGTTTAAAATGCGGGTTGTAGATCACTCCGAAAATGTTCCCGAAGGGGTCGGTGACTGCGCCTACGATTATCCCTTCGCCCACATCCTGAATGGGTTCATGCGCAGTGGCGCCCATCTTCAGCAAACGTTCGTAGGCACTCTTGGCATCGTTCACTCCCCAATAGGCAATGCCCGTCGAGTCGCGTGAGGTGCTGGCCTTCGCGTCAGGCACAAGGCCCAACTCATAGCCTCCGACGTTGAATCCAACGTAAAAGGGTTGGTCAAAATAAGGCTGCTTACCGAGAACTCCGCTGTACCAAACCTTGGCCTTTTCCAGGTCGGCCACGCGATAAACGACTGTTCGAAGACCCAGAAAGCTGCTCATGTGCCTCTCCGTCTGTCCCTGCGAGGATTTGCCGACAAGTCCAACAGCATCTCTGCCCTCAGCCGCGACTTGCGCCGGCGCGTTGATTGTCACCTGAAATAACACCAATCCCACAAGGGCTGAAATCACAGTTAATGTGCTGACCGATCTAATTGTCGCCTTCATCTTGTTTGTCCTATTGCGTGGTGGGCTTTAGAGCCAGAGTTAATTGGGGTTTCGATTTGGGACGAGATGCAGACTGGCCCACTGGCCGTCCAGCGAATCCATACTTCTGACGCAGTCGCTCGAAAACCTTCGACAAGTCACGGCGATACTCCTCCGGCACGCCTCTGCCATTCTTCCCATACCAGTCGTTGTACTCGCGCGTCAGGCGCGGGAAATGCCTGGCGACGAACGGCAGGAATTGCCTTTGCGCGACCGGCATGAGGAAGAGCACATTCGAGGCAAACCACTCAGCATCGGCTGCACGGGCTGCTCTAGCCAGCCTTTCAAGGTCCGCAGGGTCATCGGTGATTCGTGGAATTACGGGCATGACCAACACGCCCGCTGAAATTCCAGCGTCGCGAAGGGCGCGTACTGCTTTTAGGCGGAGGTCCGGACGGGGCGCGCGTGGCTCAAGGAGCCGGGCGAGCCGAGGGCGAATCGTCGTAATAGAAAGATTGACCGTCAGCGACGATTTCTCGGCAATTTTCTTCAGGAGGTCGATATCGCGAACAACCTGATCGGATTTGGTGGTGATTGAAAGACTCAACCCTTCACGAACTGCAGCCCGCTCCAAAATGGATCGGGTATTCCTGAAGTCTCGCTCGGCGGGTTGATATGGATCCGTGGCCGTGCCAATCGCAATATGTTCATCTTCCAAGGCGGGCTTGTCGATGTCACGCTCGAACAATTCTCCCGCGGACTGCTTGGCGTAAATCTTTTTCTCGAAGTCTCCTCCATCGAGCTCCATGAACTCGTGGGTGTAGCGCGCATAGCAGTATTTGCAACCGAACTCGCAGCCACGATACGGATTAATAGTCCAGTTGAAGGGAACGCGATCGGAATCGCAATGATTCAGGATCGAGCGAACGGGTAGCTGGAAATACTCCGTGCCCCGCTTGGCGTCGGCCAGGGGGGAGGAGGCGGCAAGGCGCGCGATGCCCACCAGTTTTGCATTTGACCCGGAACTCCGGAGGGGGTTAACCGGAGGGGCGTTTTCGGGTGCATCTGCGATTTCAGAGCAGCCGGGGCGAGCGGCTGAGCGGAATAAAGAGAGACTGGTTTGCTCCGAGCGTTCGCGGGCCACCTTGAGAGGTGGCTGGCACGCCGGAAGTAGGGTTGAAGTAGCCATCGTGACCTTGCCGCAATGGGCGAATGATATTCGCCTTTTGTTCGCTGCGTCAAGAAGTATTTCGCTTTATTTTCGCCATAGGCTTAGTACTTTAGACCAAGTCGTACTGTAGAAACTATTCGCGGCAAGAATCCTGGAGTTGGAGGCTCGGACCTTATACTCGGGCTAAGTAAGCCCCCTGCAGAGGAACCGCAGTGACACAAGTGAAAATCCTCGTCTTGGATGCAGATCCGGCCAGCATACAAACGCTTCGGCACTTACTCGATTGCGAAGGCTGGCTGGTCCATTTTGTCGAGGATACGCGGACGATGATGAACGAGCTGGTTTCAGGGGAGTGGAGCCTGTTGGTTGTGAATATCGAATTATCTCCGCCCGGCGGCGCGCTATTTTCGGTGTTACGCGACCTATCCCAGGCAGAGATTGTGAAGCCAGGAACTCCGGCGTCGCGGGGATTGGCTGGGCCAAGAAAAGATGATGCTGACTCAAAGCGAAGATTGGGCGTGCTGTTTCTGGTTCCGATTGAGCTTGCCCACGAAAATGTGGGGTATCTGGAACACAACCGCCTGCCCTACGCAATTCGCCCTTATCATCTGCAGGATTTCTTCGAGAAGGTGAGTGACCTGCTGATCGACGTGGGCGCTATCCCCAAACCACTTCGGTCGGTTCGACACCAACCGAGCCCAGATTCCCGAACCGCAAGGCCCGAAAAAGGCGCGCGCACTCGCTCTATGTTCGCTTCACGGCAAGATTACATGATGAGTGAAGAAGAGATCGCCGAATACGAGCGTCAAGAAGCTGAAGAGCAACTCAAGAAGAAGAAAAAGGCGACTCACGGCGAGTAGACCTAGTTCCCTGCTGACGGCGGCCAAGGTCGCACGGTGCTGCAATCGCCGGTCATGGCAAGAAGTCGACTCACAGTCTTAGCGGTTGGTGGGTGAACTGCGTTGGGGGCGATTTCGCTGAGTGGAACCAAAACGAACTTGCGCTCAGTCATCCTCGGATGCGGAATAGTTAGCTCGTCGCTCTGAATATCTTCGTTTCCATATAGAAGAATATCGATGTCGATTATTCGCGGACCCATTGGCCTCGTGCGCTGACGGCCCATTCCCTGCTCGATTTCTAGTAACGCTTCAAGCAGTTCTCGCGGACTGAGCAACGATTCGATCTCAATCGCACAATTTAGAAACCAATCCTGGTCGCGAAATCCCAGCGGCTCGGTTTCATAAATGGATGATTGCTTCACAACCCGAATTCCACGCTCAGTGAGAGCAGCGATTGCGCAATGAAGGTTTGCCGCCCGATCGCCAACGTTGGAGCCGAGGGAGAGATAGGCAGTTGGCATCGAGACTTGAGAACGCCCAATTAAAACAGGTGTGACTGGCTGCGAGGCTCTTCGATGTTGAAGTACTTATAGGCTAAAGCGGTAGCGACGCGCCCGCGCGGGGTTCGATTCAGCAAGCCCATTTGCATGAGGTAGGGCTCGTACATTTCCTCAATTGCATCTTCCTCTTCACTGAGCGAGGCAGCAACGGTATTGAGCCCTACGGGTCCACCCGAATATTTGTTGATTATGGTCAGCAAAACGTTGCGGTCGACTTCGTCGAGGCCGTGCTCATCAATACCGAGCATGGTCAGTGCTTCGCGTGCGACTTGGCGTGTGATGTCTCCCTGCGCGCGAACTTGCGCGAAATCGCGGACTCGGCGTAACAGGCGATTTGCCACGCGAGGAGTTCCTCGGCTGCGGTTGGCGATCTCGTGACCACCATCCTCATCCATGGAAATCCCGAGAATCTTCGCGGAACGGCGAACGATCAGGAATAGGTCTTCCGGGCTGTAAAAATCAAGGCGGTGAACAATGCCGAATCGAGACCGCAACGGGGCCATGAGCAGGCCAGCACGAGTTGTGGCACCCACCAGAGTGAACTTGTTGAGCTGATACGGATGAATGCGCGCCCCGGGGCCCTGTCCGATTACCAGATCGATTCGAAAGTCCTCCATCGCCGGATACAAGATCTCTTCCAGAGCGGGCTGCAGACGATGAATTTCATCTAAAAAGAAAAAATCGTTTCGCTCCATTGACGTGAGGATGGCGGTGAGATCGCCCTTCTTTTCGAGCAGTGGACCGGAACTCACCTTTAGAGCCACACCCATTTCGTTGGCTAGAATTTGCGCGAGGGTGGTCTTGCCCAATCCGGGTGGACCGTATAGCAAAACGTGATCCAGCGCCTCTCCGCGCGAGCGCGCCGCCTGGACTGCAATTTCGAGGTTTTCTTTTACGCGCGACTGGCCAATGTAGTCAGCGAGATGCTTCGGGCGGACACTCGCCTCCAGCCTGGCGTCCTCATCGAGAGCCCGACCAGAGACCAAGCGGTGCGATTCAGCAACAATGTTTTGAGACTTGCTGACTGAGCTCAATTTTTCACCGAACTACAAGCAATCATTCCCCGGCACGAGCGCTCTTTTGCATCGCTGCCGCACCAAGTTGCTGAAGCGCGGCTCGAAGCAGGTCGTTGAAATCTGCTTGGCCATTGCTGCCTTTGCGCAACTGTTCCAGGGTGCGATCGACCACCCGAGCATCGTAACCCAGGTTGGAGAGAGCTGAAGCGACATCTGTCTCGGCTGAGGAACGCGTACCGACCTTGGCCACACTTCCAGGATGAAGAAGTGCCGCCTTTTCTCGCAATTCGACGATCATTCGCTCGGCTGTTTTACGGCCAATTCCTGGTATTTGTACGAGACGGGCCACATCGCCCTCGCGAAGCGCGGGCAAGAGCTCATCGAGAACCATTCCAGAAAGAATCTTAATAGCTAGATTCGGGCCAATTCCCGATACCGAGATAAGTAGCTCGAAAGCTTGCTTTTCGCGAACTGTGCCAAAACCGTACAGAGCAATCTGGTCTTCGCGGAGATGCGTATGCGTCAAAAGCCGGACTTCTGAATCGAGCGGCGCCAGGCTGGAAAAAGTGGAAAGAGGTATCTGAATCAGATAACCCACGCCGGCGGCCTCCAGAATCACTTGATTCGGGCGGCGATCGACTAATTTTCCACGAACACTACCAATCATAGACCGCGATTATTCATTAGGCCTGAAACCCTGTCAAACCACCCTGCTGAGAACCCTTCCAATTTTTATTAATTAAGGTTTCAAGCGTGAACTTTTCGCGAACTAACACGTAACTATGATCGCAAGCAAGCAGGGCGCGCGATGAAATTGTTTTTGCGCTGTGCGCTTCTGGGAATGGCGGTGTTCGAATCCAGACGTCGTTCTGCAACAGTACAGTCGCAGATTTTGTTAGCGAAAAATAATTTTGCGCAAGAAAAAACCGAAACTGCTTTCTTGTAATTCAACGATTCGTCTAAGCGTGATGAACAGTCCGAAAGGACGAAGGAGGATCAATGCATCGAATTTCTCGGTTGGCGGCAATCATCGCAGTTATCGTTTTTTCCATACCATTCATATCCAGTACATCCCTGGCGAAAGACACCAAAACCAGCATGGTGAAAACGAGCATCTACGTATCAAGTACGGTGATGCTCGGCGGCAAAGAGCTGAAGCCGGGCGACTATCAGTTCATTGCGGACGGTACAAATTTGAAAGTAAAGCGTGACGGCAAAGTCGTAACGGAAGCCACGATCCAGTGGCAGGATGGACAAAAGGCCGGAAGCAGCTCGCTTGTTGTCGAGGGGAATCAAGTGAAAGAGATTCGATTCGGCGGTAAATCGAGCAGCGCGATACTTCAATAAATTTCACACTGTAGCTTGCAAAAGAAGCGAGCGACAACAACCAGGAATAGGTTTGGCTTAAGTTGCCGCGATGGGCGAATCGAGCTCTGATTCGTTCATCGCCTTTTTTTTTTGCGACGTTACGTCTTACTGTTAAGCGTATAGCCCGCGGAGTTTAAGCGCGAAGGCGACACGGTCGATCGCCACCATGTAAGCGGCGATGCGGTTATTGACGCCGTGCGATTCAGCGTAGCGAACGATTTCGTCGAAGCTTCGTTCCATCACGTCCTTTAGACGCTCGTTCACTTCACTCTCACGCCAGAAAAATCCGCCGCGGTCCTGAACCCATTCAAAGTAACTGACCGTCACGCCGCCCGCGTTGGCCAGAATGTCCGGGAGGATGAAGACATCTTTCTCGCGAAGAATCTCGTCGGCCAGCGGGGTGGTTGGTCCGTTAGCTCCTTCGCAGAGAATCCTAGTCTGCACGCGATGCGCATTCTTGCTAGTGATTTGATTCTCTACGGCAGCGGGAATTAGGATGTCGCAGGGTTGGAAGAGGAGCTCTTGGCCGGTCATCTTGGTGCCTCCGCCGGGGAATTCAGGCAGAGGCTTATGCTTTACGTGCACCCAGTCGGTGACCGCGGCGATATCGAAGCCCTTCTCATTGAATAGCGCGCCATGAATATCGGCTAGACCAATAATCTTGTAGCCGGCTTCGCTCATCAACGTCGCAGCCATCGAGCCTACGTTGCCGAAACCTTGAATAATCACGCGGCAAGTCTCGCGACGCATGTTCAACTTTTCGATGGCGCGATCGCAGACCATTAAGACTCCCCGGCCAGTAGCTTCGCGACGGCCGCGAGATCCGCCCAAATCGAGCGGCTTGCCGGTGACAACCGCCGTGACTGTGTGGCGCATGTGCATGGAATAGGTGTCCATGATCCAAGCCATCACCTTTTCGTTAGTGCCCAGGTCAGGGGCCGGCACATCACGTTCAGGCCCGATGAAGTCGGAGAGCTCGGCGGTGTAACGGCGAGTCATGCGTTCCAGTTCCCGCATCGACATTTTTTCGGGGTCGCAAATAACGCCGCCTTTGGCGCCACCAAAGGGAATGTTAACTACTGCGCATTTCCAAGTCATCCAGGAAGCCAGGGCGCGAACCTCATCAAGAGTAACGTCGGGCGCATAACGAATGCCGCCCTTGCCAGGACCGCGCACCAAGGAGTGCTGGACGCGGTAGCCAGTGAACATTTCGAGGCGTCCGTCGTCCATGGTCACCGGGATGTAGATGGTAATTTCTTTGTTGGGATACTTCAGATAACGATAGAGACCATCTTCCAGGCCCAGTTTAGCGGCAGCCGCTTCAAATCGGGCTTCCGCGCATTCATAAACATTCAGTTCGTTTAGGGCCTTGCTGGACATGAAATCCTCCGAAGGAAGCACGGCGAAGTGAGGACAGATGCGGGAATCGAGTTAACTATCTGATTGATCGTCATACTGCAAATAAGCGTTATTGAGCAACGGGGCCAAGTATAGCTAGCAGTCAAGGCGTGGCGCAAGAAAGGTGAGGCGAACCGTTGCTATGGGAAATGGAACGTCTCAACGTTGGCGTGAACGTTTAACGAATTGGTCCAGAATTACCTGGGTGAGGCGATTTTGATCGTGACGAACGATATCGCCGTGCTGAAGCAAGTTAGCGCTGACGCAGCCTAATCCCATCTTACGAAGGTCCTTCGCCGCGATAGGAACAGGCTCAGCACCCTTCCTGCGATAGCGGCGCAGAACCTTCGGCGGAATGGGCTTGCGATTGACGACTACCCAATCGAAGAGCCCTCTGCGCGTATGAGCGTAGATGGCGCGAACGTGGTCGGCCACAGTGTAGCCATCGGTTTCGCCAGGCTGGGTCATGAGATTGGCGATGTAAACGCGCGTTCCGCGAGCGTGCAACAGGACCTCTTTAACCTGTTTGAGAAGCAAGTTTGGAATCAGACTTGTGTAAAGCGATCCAGGTCCAATAAGTATTAGATCCGCTTCGCGAATCGCTGCGAGAACTTCGGGAAGAGGTTTGGCATCGGCAGGTTTGAGTCGCAATTTCTTAATGGGCCTTTGGGAGTGCGAAATATTCGTTTCGCCTCTCACAATTTGGCCGTTGTCCAGTTCGGCCTCGAGCGTCACATTCTCTGCGGTCAAGGGAAAAATTCGTCCGCGAATGGCGAGCACCTGTCCGGAAAGCTGCACGGCTCCTGGGAAATTACCGGTTACGTGAGTCAATGCAGTTAAAAAAAGATTGCCGAAGCTGTGGCCGCGAAGCCCCCGCCCCGAGGAAAAGCGGTATTGAAACAACCGGCTAAGGACGGCCTCGTCCTTGGAAAGAGCCACCATGCAATTGCGGATATCGCCTGGCGGCAGCACGCTGTACTCGCGACGTAACCGTCCTGAGCTTCCACCATCGTCCGTGACCGTCACTACGGCTGTGAGATCGGCGATGGGCCATCGGGCGCGCTCGCGCTTCCGGCGAGCGACATATTCCTTCAATCCACGGAGCATCGTGGACAGACCCGTACCACCGCCCAAAGCTACGACTCGCACGGCACGCGTGCGATTGTTATTTCTTTCCGACACTAGGGACTATCCGGATGAACTATCGCGCTCGGGGTATAGAAGTTCAGTGAAGCGAGGATCTTCTTGCAGGAAAGCGAAGTCTTCGTCGTTGCGCGCGTGATACCGATTTTCGGGGCGCAACTGAATGGCTAATTTTAGTCGCTGCATGGCAGTTTCGGCTTCGCCAGTCAGGCAATCCAACGCTGCCATCGCATACACAATGTGATCAGCTTTGGGCGCCGCTTTTAGAGCGCGATCCAGATGCTCCCGGGCTTCATCCCAACGGCCCAAGTTCATCATGGCCACACCCTGAGTGTAATGATCCTCCGCCGTCTTGGATGGCGACTGAGGCACTTTGCTGAGGCGCTGCTCTACAGCTCGGAGATGCACAGCTGCCCGGTCTTTGAGTTCTTTGGTGGGACCGGAGGTCACTTTCTCCAAAACTTGCTTGGCACGTTGAAACTTTTGTTCTTGGACGAGTTTGAGCGCTTCTTCGTACAGTTTCAGTTGCTGCTGCGCCAGAGGATCTGGCGCATGGACTTGCGCGGCAGAAAGGCGCTGCCTTGCTAAACCTTTTTGTTCTACCGACTTAGAAGTTGCCTTCTTGCGATTTGGCGTTTTGGCGGAGGGTTTCTTCATATGTTGTGGTTGATTTCGGCAAGGCGGAACATAACAGAGTCGGCAAAGCCCGTCAAATCAACTCGAAGTGCGGGCTAAAACCGTTCACCGGGTATCAGGGATGTTGTCCTCCGAAGAACGCGGCCGCTTGATCTGTCCAATTCACGACAACGTCATCCCACTAGCGGTCATTATGTAAAGACCCCACCACACTTTGCAGGCTTAATCCCTTGCCCCACAGATAGTTTGAGCCGTGTACCGCCGGGCACATTCTTGCAGTATCTTGCGCCAATTGAGTTCGAGGAGGGTGTGCGTGGACTCTCTGTGGCAGGATTTCAGATCTTCGCTCCATGCCCTGGCAAAATCGCCGCAGTTCGCGCTGGTTGTGATCCTGACGCTTGGGATCGGAATCGCTGCAAATACCATCATCCTCAGTGTGGCCGGTGGAATCTTTGTTCGAGGAATTCCCTATCCAAATGCCAATCGGCTAATTCATCTGTCGCGCGGATACCCTGGCGGCCTGCAAGGCGGCGGAAAACTTAGTTACCCCGAACTTCAGGACCTTGCAGACCGGAGCAACTCATTCGCTGTAGTCGCTGCTCATCAAGCTTTTGGCGCTTTGGCTTTAACTGGAAGTGGAGAGCCAGTGCGCGTCGCGGTCAGCTACGTGACTCCGTCGTACTTTGAGCTTCTTGGCGCGCACGCCGCAGTTGGTCGCATCTTTCGATCTGAAGAAGATCATCTTGATGGAGCGGCGCCGGTTGTTTTGTTGAGCTATGGATTTTGGCAGCAGCAATTTGGCGGTGCGGAAAATGTGGTCGGGCGAACAATCACGCTAAACCAACGCGCCTTAACTGTGGTTGGGATTCTGTCCGAATCATTCCATGATGCACTCGCGGAGCAAGATACCGGCGAATCTACGAATGCGTGGATACCATTGGGCCTTGCATATTCGCTTACGGGAATGTCGAATCCAACGGATCGCCTTGGGAGTGTCCTATGGGGACTGGCGCTTTTGAAGGAAGGCGCTAGTGCCGACGGCGCACGCAAAGAAGTCGACACAATTGGAAAAAAGCTCGCGGAGCTTTATCCAGAGTCCGATCGCGGTTACTCGCTTGTGGCAAGACCTCTGAAAGATCAATTGCTTGGAGAATTCTACGGTCCCGCAAGGCTCTTGATGGCGGGTGCTGCAATCATTTTGTTGATAGGCTGCGTCAATACTGGAAATCTTTTACTTGTACGCTTGCTTTCCAGAAACAGGGAGTTCGCAGTCCGCTCCGCATTGGGCGCTTCGCCAGGACGCCTTGCGCGCCATCTAATGACGGAAAATGCGGTGCTCATGATCCTGTCTGGAATCTTGCGTGGTTTCCTCGCGATTTGGGGTATGCAGGCATTGCGCCTTTGGGGGGTCGCTAATCTCCCGTCGACTATTTCGTTTCCATTGGATAGGGCTGTCCTTCTGCAGTCGGTTGCCATCACCGTATTTGCCGGGCTTTTATTCGGCCTCGCTCCGGCCTTGATTGTGACTCACGTCGACCTGCGGGATGCGTTGAGTCAGTCAGGGCGCCAAGGCAACGGGCTGAGTCGACGTCGTGCCCCGAAAGTTTTAGTCGCGGCTGAAGTTGGGCTTGCTGTTGTCTTGCTAGTCGCGGCGGCCTTGCTACTCAAGAGCTTTCGTTCGCTCGTTTCATCGAACCTTGGCTTCAATACGTCTCATTTGCTGACCCTGCGGCTGGATTTGCGGGCTGAGCGCTATGAAGAAGCATTGGCGCGCGGACAGTTTGCTCGGCAGCTCGTTGATAGGCTGAATGCCCTTCCCGGCGTCCGGCGAGCGATGATCTGGGGTCCAGGGATGCTGGGCAAGGGCGGCTGGGTCGCCAACCTGACCCGTGGGGATGCGCCGGTAGATGATCCCGATGCAACTCAAATGATCTCGCGCCACAGCATCAATCCTGGCGCGCTGCACGACATGTCGATCCCACTTCTTAGAGGCCGCGAATTTACTTGGGAAGACAACGCAAATTCGGCGCCTGTGGTGATCCTCAGTGAAAGCGCCGCAAAAGCGCTTTGGCCGAATCAAGATGCACTAGGTAAGCAAGTGCATGGCGAAGGTATCTATTCGAATCCGATGACAGTTATTGGGATCGCGAGAGATGCGCGCCACCGCCAGCGATTGAATCTCACCGACTCCGCGATTGGCATTCCTCCAGCGGGTCTGGGACCGCAATTCGATGGCTATTTTCCATATCTGCAGCGGCCCAATCCCAGCGTTGTCGTAGCGGCCCGGGTTTCTGGCGCGGAATCGTCTATCACTCGCGAAGTCAAAGATACAGTGCTGTCTCTGGATTCCGCTCTGCCGGTATATGACGTCGCGATGCTTGACGATCGACTCTCCGACCAGGTGTCGACAAGTCACGCCTTAACCATGCTTACCGGCGCTTTCGCTGCGGTGGCGCTGTTCTTGGCCGCGTTCGGTCTATTCGGGGTCTTGGCACAGGCAGCTGGCCAGCGAACCAAGGAAATTGGGATTCGCATGACCCTAGGCGCTGCGCCACGCGACGTTTTAAGACTGATCTTAAGGGAAGGAATGCTGCTCACAGGCCTTGGGCTCGTAACAGGGTTCGTGTTCTCGTTCTTCGTTACTCAGGCGATGAAAAGTGTTCTATTCGGAGTCAATACGACCGATGCGTCGGTCATTTGTTGCATTGGAATTTTAATGGCCGCGACAGCCGCGTTAGCCTGCTGGCTACCTGCGCGGCGAGCGATGCTAGTGGAACCGCTGACAGCCCTTCGAAACGACTGACGAAATTCGTTCTCGAGCCCTCTATTTGCCCATTAAAGCTTCGATTTCTGGAACGGTTCGCGGCAACCGTTTGGTTAGGATTTCGTGGCCTTGTTGGGTGACCAGGACATCGTCTTCAATCCTCACCCCCAAATTCTCTTCTGGGATGTAAATCCCTGGTTCAATCGTGATCACCATGCCCGGCTCGAGAGGTCTCGTGGTGCTGCCAGGATCGTGAACATCCAGGCCGACATGATGGCTCAAGCCGTGAATGTAGTATTGATCCAAGGGCTGGCCGTGGAGGTCCTTACCGTGAGTGGCGATGTATTTTCGCGAAATTGCATTTAGATCGACTGGCCCGCCATAAATGGCCGCCCCCGGAGCAACGGCGTCTATAGCAGCGTTTTGCGCGCCAAGAACAATTTCATAAATCTCGCGTTGGCGCGGCGTGAACCTGCCGTTCGCTGGAACGGTACGGGTGATGTCTGAAGCGTAGTCACCATATTCACCGGCCACATCCATAACGACGACGTCGCCGTCTTTGATCTGAGAATCAAGCGCGCTGTAGTGCAGAACGGTTGAATTAAATCCAGTGCCAACGATTGGAGCATAGGCCTCGCGCGAGCAGCCGGCCAGCTCGTGAACTTCTTTCATGCGCGCCGCGACCTGGTATTCGTAAAGGCCGGGACGCATATTCTTGATGGCATCGAGTTGCGCATCAACAGATGCGTCCACTGCTTTTTGCATAAGCGCGAGTTCACCGGCGGATTTGACTTGGCGCTGAGCGCTAATGATTGGAGTGATATCTGCGATATCGCTCGCTGGCAGAGTCCGCTTCATCCACTCGGTCCAGTTGCGCAAATGTGGATAGCCCGTGTCTTCTTCCGTAGGCAGTAACGTGTAAAAGCGCGGAAATACTGCAGCAAGTTGAATCAACTTAGCGTGAAGATCTGAAAATGGCTTCACGGTCTGAAAGCCAGTTTTCTCGCTTACGTCAGGGTCGGTAGGTCCCATCTTGGGACCTTCCCAATGTTCCGCCCGATAGTCGCGCGGAAGCAGGTAGAGAATTTCACGGGGCCCTTCGATCGGTTTCCCCGCTGGAGGCGAAGGAATCAGGAGTACGGCACCTCCCGGCTGATCGTCGCCACTGAGGTAGTAGAAATTCTTTTCCTGGAAAAATACGGCGAACTCGGATAGATCCTCGTGGCCGGTATAGCCAAAAATTACGATTGGACCATCCACTGTCGAGGTGAGTTTGGCACGCCGCTCGGAGTATTCGGCGTTAGGTTGGCGAAAGCGCGCAAGAGAAATGGTGGTGGCGAGCGCGAACAGAGCAATCGCGCCTATTGCGGTGATCCAACGCTTTGCAATTAGCATTTTGACCTCACTCGCCACCGGCTGGCGGTTTGCAGCGCGGCCATTTGACGCTCGCCAGACGCCGCTGTGATCGCTTTCATTTGACGGAGAGAAAATAGTTCGGTTAGAAACCCGGCGCACCCGTTG
Organism: uncultured Acidobacteriota bacterium; assembly: GCA_963757885.1. Lineage (GTDB taxonomy): Bacteria > Acidobacteriota > Terriglobia > Acidiferrales > UBA7541 > Palsa-147. The sequence continues at coordinate 916,013 of CAVWSS010000006.1, forward strand.
CCGCCGGCCGTACTTCGCCTGCTTCCTGAACTCCAAATCTGAGGCGCTCCAGGTAAACCTGCGCCAATGACATTAGCCCCGTATACAGATAGCCCCACACAAAGAGCAAGAGAAACGGGACAGTAGCATAATTTTCATTTTCGACTGCGTAGATGACGGTGGCAGCGAAATAAATGCCTAGTATGACCTCAGCAAAAGGCATCCAGCCTGCCTTCTTGCGATACTTATTTCTCGCCCATGTGTTCTGCCGTTTGCCATCAATCTGATATTTCGGCGTGCGGGCAAATTCGGAGCGAATTCCGAAAAGAGCTTCCAGAACAGCTACCGCATTCCGAATGGAAAGACCGATACCGACAGCCATAACCATCGGCATGTAAAGAATGGAGCGTTTCCAATTCTTTGGGAACAATACGCGCTGAGAACAGAGATAAAAGCTGGAAATTGAGCAAGTGGAAGCAATGAAAAGCGGTAAATCGATAACCATCACTTGAAACCAACCCTGATAAAAACGCACCACCATGGCTGGCAGCAGAATAATCGAGAGAAAAATCATCAGCGGATAGCTGATATTCGCGGTGAGGTGGAAGACGGCTTCGGTCTTGACGTGGGCTGGCACGTTTGAACTTAAGACCCGGGGCAGAATTTTCTTGGCCGTTTGCATCAAGCCCTTGGCCCAACGGGCTTGCTGCGATTTGAACGCGTTCATCTCAACAGGCAATTCCGAGGCGCATTCTATCTGCGGCAAATATAAGAAATGCCAGCCGCGCAACTGCGCTCGGTACGAAAGGTCAGTATCTTCGGTGAGCGTATCGTGCTGCCAACCGCCGGCGTCCTCGATCGCCTCACGTCGCCATACTCCAGCCGTTCCATTGAAGTTGAAGAAATTGCCGCGGCGGTAGCGGGAGGAATGTTCAATCACAAAGTGGCCGTCGAGGAGAATGGCTTCGACCTCGGTGAGTGCTGAATAGTTTCGGTTGATGTAGCTCCAGCGCGTCTGGACCATGGCGAGCTTGGGATCGTAGAAATAGGGCACGGTCGATTTCAGGAAACTTGAAGGCGGAAGAAAGTCGGCATCGAAGATGGCGACGAATTCGCCGCTCGCGGTCTTGAGCCCTTCCTGCAACGCTCCAGCCTTGAAGCCTTCACGATTATTGCGATGGATATACGTGATCGGGAGGCCAAGAGCCTGGTGACGGCTCACGCAGTCGGCCGCGATCACCTGGGTCTCATCGGTTGAGTCATCTAAAACCTGAATTTCCATGCGATCGCGAGGGTAATCAAACTGCGAGACGCAATCTACCAAGCGCTCGATCACATAGCGCTCGTTGAAGATCGGAAGCTGTATAGTAACCTTCGGCCGATCGGAAACCGGCGGCGGTGCTTCCGGTTTCCGATCGGCATATTTGTAATAGTTGTAGACCAGCGTGTAACGGTGGATACCGTAGGCAGCGAGAATGACTAACACCACAAAGTACGGAATCATGATTAGCAGGTCGAACCCGTTGAGCTGATACTGTCCGGCAAAAGTCAGGTCGGTCAGGCGATGCCAATAATTGGAAAGAGGAGAAGTGCCGGGACGCAAAGCTCCCATCACCTGAGTTAGAGCGGAGAAGTTTCGCAAAGAGACCATTTCAGAGCGTGTCGATCAGAGCGTGCCAAAAACCCTAAGAAATAAGCAAGTTGCGTTGGCGATAACTGGCGCAGTGTGCCTGGAACTACTGTTCCTGTGGCTACACCATCTGGGTGATCTGGAATTATATGCGGTGGAGACTATTGCCACTGGGCTTGCCGCTGGGATCATTTATCTGGTTGTAGTGTATGCCCTCGAACACAGCAGTGAAAACCAGCGCACGGTCTGGCTAATTCTCACTGTCGCCATATTGCTTCGGGCCACTCTTTGGCCGCTCGTGCCTACCCTTTCGACCGATGTGTACCGATATCGGTGGGATGGGCGAGTGCAATTACACGGTGACAACCCTTATCTCGTTCGACCCAGCGATCCGCAATTGGCGGATTTGCGCGATCCTCGCGACCACAACGAGATGCGCATCCCCGGCATCAATATTCCCACGATCTACCCGCCGCTCGCTGAACTTCTTTTTCGAGAGACAGCCCATTTCCTGCCACGAACGGTGGCTTTCAAGATCCCCATGGAACTTGCGGACGTAGCCGTGATGGTGCTGCTGGCGATTTGGCTGCGGGCGGAGGGAGGGCGAGCGTATCAACTGGCGATTTATGCCTGGAATCCCCTGGTGATTGTGGAGTTTGCGGCGAGCGGGCATAGCGACGCACTTGCACTAGCAGCTTTGGTCGCAGCTTTCGTCGCCATGTTGCTGGTGCGATTCCGGACTGTATTATCGACTCTCCTGCTTACGGCGGCAGTACTGCTTAAATCTTTCCCGATCTTGCTGTTCCCACTGTGGATAGTGCGAATGGGGGGGGCGCGGGGGGGAAAAGTGGGGGGGGAGCGGAGGGGGGTGTGGGGGGCGGGGGTGGGGGCAGCGGGGCTGGCAATTGTGTGCATGTGGCCGTTTCGCGCCGCGATTCATGAAATACCGCGCACCATGGCGAATTTTCAGGCGAACTGGCGAGATAACAATTCCAGCTTGTATACGGTTTTGAAGCTCTTTAGCCATTCGCATGAGTTCGCGGCGGGAATCGGAGTGGGCGTGGCGGTGGGAGTGGCGTTGTGGTGCGCGTGGAGAAAAATCGATCCGCCGCTGGCGGCGCTGTGGATTTTTGGGACGGTTTTGATTTTCTCCCCGAATGCCTACTCCTGGTACTTCACTTGGGTGATCCCTTTCCTATGTTTTTATCCCAGCGCGGCGTGGATGCTGCTGACGGTGCTCCAGTTTCTTTCCTATCACGTTCTACTGCGCTACTCGGCGCTGGGCGATTTCCATTTCGATCCCCACATGGTAGCGCTTACCTACATTCCTTTTTTTGGCATGCTTCTTTGGGAGATGTTCCGGCAAGGCGGCAAGAGGCTTGTCGAATCCGTGTCTGGAAATGCCCAGGAAGCAGGATTCCCCTCAGGGACCTGAAACGCCACACGCGGCGACAAAAACCGGAGAAGAACGGCCTCCTTGGGCGCCCCCGCGATCACGCAACGATTTGCAGGCCAACTCTAAATTGGACCGCAAAGAGGCCATTTGGCGAACCACGGTGTCGCGCTGCTCAATCGCGGTGTAGGACTTGCGTTGTTCAGTAGCCAGTTGGCCAGCGAAATTCTGCAATTGCTCGTTGGCACTAACGTTAGCGGCTGCTTTTTGGCGGACCTGATCATTCAGGTCCTGAATTTCCTGCTGCAAACCGACAATTTCGCTGCGGAATTGTTCCAGGTCGCTGCGCACGGATTCATCGGTGGGTACGCTTGCCTGAACTTGATCTACGCGTGTGGGCGGGTCAGTTGCGGAGAGGAACCGCCATGGGTCCGCAGAAGTGGCTTGCCAGCCGACCAGCAGGGCGATCGCCATAGTGACAATAAGGGAGGCCGGCGCAGCGGCGAATCTGCGCCGTCGTGATATTTCGGGACGAATCCGCCATTCGGTGGGCATGGGTACGCATTGCTCCTCTTTGCTTTTCGGGCAGTCAGTTTTTTGGGTGTTGCGGGGCGTCAAACTACGTGCCTGTGCCCTGGGCGTCAATTAGGAGTAATACGGTAGTGGGCTCCGCAAAATTACGTCCGTAGAAACCGCGATGCGGGCCGACGAGTACGAGAGGAAGAGTTGCCTAGCGAGAAGGAGTCGAGAGAATTGACTCTGGAATCAGGCCATTCGAAGGGCGGTTCATCGACTTGGGAGCGGGCATGGTGGAGCGGTCAACCTTGCGATACAAAGTATCGCGTTCGACTGGTACGCGGCCGGCGGCACGGATCAGCCGCTCGAGATCTGAAAGGCTCATGCCTTGCGGCGTTTTGGCGCCCGCATCGTGATAAATCTTTTCCTCGATTACTGTCCCATCCAGATCATTCGCGCCAAAGCGCAAGGCCACTTGAGCGACGCGCGGGGTCATCATGATCCAATACGCCTTGATGTGCTCGAAGTTATCGAGCAACAGACGTGAGACAGCGATTGCCTTCAAATCATCGAACGCAGTCGGCTTCGGCACATGGCTCAGGCCCGTATTTTCGGGGTGGAAAGCCAAAGGAATAAAGGCCACGAATCCGTGTGTTTTGTCCTGCAAGTCGCGCAGAAGAAGCAGGTGATCGACGCGTTCTTCGGCAGTTTCTATTTGCCCATAAAGCATTGTGGCGTTCGATCGCAGGCCAATTTCGTGAGCCTGACGGGCGATGTTCAGCCACATTTGACCGCTTACTTTGTGATCGCAAATGATCTTGCGTACCCTTGGCGCAAAAATTTCGGCTCCGCCGCCAGGGAGCGAATCCACGCCCGCTTCCTTCATCGCAACTAAAGTGTCGTGAATCGAGAGCTTCGAAATTCGCGCGTAATAGCCCACCTCAACCATAGTGAAAGCCTTGAGATGGACATGCGGAAAGCGTTGCTTCAGGCCTCGAATCAAATCGAGGTAATAAGAAAAGGACAGGTCGGGGTGAAGGCCGCCGACAATGTGAAATTCGGTCGCGCCTTCGTCGACCCCCTCTTGGGCACGCTGCCAGATTTCTTCCAGCGAGAACTCATAGGCGCCGGGCGAGTTTTTGTCGCGCCCGAAAGCGCATAGCTTGCAATGAGCGCCGCAAATATTGGTCGGGTTGATGTGGCGGTTCACGTTGAAGTAGCAGACATCACCATGGCGCTTCTCACGAACATGGTTGGCGAGCCAGCCGACCGTAAGCAGATCACTGGTTTGATAGAGAAGTAGGCCATCCGCGGCATCCAAACGTTGGCCTGCGAGAACTTTGTCAGCCACGGGTTTCAGCCGCGTATCGGAGATATGTAGGTCGGCTTTCATTAACAGATTATGACGGTGATTCTGTGCTGCGCTGGGCTAAGGCAGACATGCCGCCGCGCCCCAAAAGAGCAGGAACAACAAACTAATATAGCCGTTTACGGTGAAAAACGCAGCATTCAGGCGCGAGAGGTCGTCTGGATGCACAAGCGAATGCTCATAGCCTAGGAGTACGGCCACGACGACTATTCCGGCCCAAGCCACCCACGAAAGTCCAAAGCTAATTGCTAAAAAGGCAAGCAGGAGAATAACCAAGACATGCATAACGCGCGAGATGAACATCGCCCTTCGGACGCCGAAGCGCCTGGGAACGGAATACAGACCGGTCGATTTATCGAAGTCGACGTCCTGGCAGGCGTACAAAATATCAAAACCCCCGACCCACAACGTTACGGCTGCGCACAAAACCAGCATGCGCCAATCGAGTGATCCGCGGATGGCAATCCATGCCGCGGCGGGCGAGATCCCCAGGCAAAATCCAAGAACCAGATGGGACCAGGAAGTGAAGCGCTTGGTATAGGAATAAAACAGCAAGATGGCCAAGGCGACCGGTGACAACTTGAACGCGAGCGGATTGAGTCTCCAAGCTGCGACTACGAGAGCGGCACAGGAAAGAAGCAAGAAAACCCAGGCAAAATTGAGCGAGAGAGCACCGGTGACCAGGGCACGATTTTTAGTCCGCGGATTCTCCCGGTCGTATTTCACGTCGGCGATTCGGTTGAAGGTCATGGCCGCCGAGCGAGCGCCAACCATTGCAACCACGATCCAGGCGAATGCCGTCCACCTGGGCCAGGACCCAGCCGTGCGCGCGGCAAGCAAAGCCCCGACGAGCGCAAATGGGAGCGCAAAAACCGAGTGCTCGATCTTGATCATTTCGAAGAGTGTGCGAGTGCGTCGAAACATATGCGGACGGCTGGCTAACTTGCGCGCTGAAGTATTAAGAGGCAAGATTGGCGGGTTCTTGCCACCCTGTCAAGCGTCGCGGAACGGCCCTCAGGTGCAAGCTAGCTGATAAGCGAGTCCGTATGGCCAACGATAATTCCAGCAATGCTCCCCAGAAAAAGCAACGAAGCGGCCTAGCGCACTTTATGACCAAGGTGCTGAAGGACGCGAAACGCGCCGAGCCTGATCTGCAAGAGGAACCAGTACACGATTTACGCACCGCGTTAAGGCGCTGCCGGACCATGGCTCAAGCGTTGTCGACCTTCGATCCCGAAAAGTCGTTCAAGAAAATGAGGAGGGCATCGGCGAAGCTTTTCCAGCGGCTGGGTGAGTTACGAGATTTGCAGGTAATGATGGAGTGGGTGAAGAAAATTGCGCCGACCGCTGATCCGTTAGCCGTGATTCTGTCGCAAGAATTAGGCAAAAAAGAGGCAGTCGCTAAGTTTCAAGCGGCGCAGGCTTTGAAGCGGTTCGACAAGGTCGCGTGGAGGAAATGGTCGCGAATTTTACCCAAGGAGATGCGGCGCATTCCTCTTGGAGGAATGGTCTTCGAACATTTGGCGTTAACTCGGTGGACTGACGCCAAGGATGCGCATCGCAAGGCACTACGAAATCCCTCGAGCAAGAACCTCCATGAAACGCGGATTGCTTTAAAGCATTTTCGCTATGCGGTGGAGAATTTCCTCCCAAAGAAGTCGCAAGAATGGGGCAATGACTTGAAGGATGTGCAGGACCTTCTCGGCGACATTCATGATCTCGATGTACTCCGTGAGGAAGTCGAGGCAATCACAAAGAAAGCGAGTGTGCCGGGTATCGGGGCGTGGCGCGCGTCGATCGAACACGAACGGTCGAAGCGGCTTACCGACTTCTGGTCGAGAACTCGCGGGCGAAAGTCTCTCTTCAAAAAGTGGAGAGAGGGTCTGCCGAGCGGCGAACGGTTGGAAGAAGCTGGGCTGGAAAGTCTATTTTGCTGGGCCTCTTTTCGCGATCCGGACATCCAGCATTCAAGGCATATTACCGGGCTTGCTCTAAGAATTTGGCGAGGGTTGGGCGCGGCGGGTATTCAGCCTGTTTCCAGTGGGCCATTGGAATCGCCGTATTATTTCGCGAAGGACAATGAGGGAGGATCCGATTCTAATGCCAGGCGCGCGCAACGGGTCCTTGTAGCGGCCGGAATGCTGCATGAAGTGGGGCGCGTCAAGAAAGACGCCGGGCACCACAAGGCAGCGTTTCGAATGATCAAGAAACTGGATCCCCCGATGACCTGGAGCAAGGCCGACTTAGCTTGGACGGGATTGGTGGCGCGCTACCATCGGGGCGCCGAACCTCGGCAAGAACACAAAGAGTTCTCGTCGCTTGTGCCGGCTGAACAAAACGCAGTCCGATGGCTTGCGGCCACCCTGCGGTTGGCGGATGCGCTGGACGCTGAGCACGACGGGCGCGTATCGAATGCCGTCGTGGAGAGGAGTGGGCGGGTAGTGATGATCCGCGCTGAGGGCTACATGCACGATGCAGAATCCGCAGGGGCGCTGGGAGAGAAAAAACACTTGCTGGAAAGTTTGTGCGGCTGCCCAATCATTGTGCAGCCGGCACGGGCGGCATTAAAGGTGATGGCCGCCTCGGCGTCCTAGGCTTTCTTATGTGGTCAGTCCAGCCTACGCAGCAACTTCGGACTCACCAGCCAGTGCAGAGTTCCCTTCCCACCGATCATCGATTCCATGTCGACACAGGCTGCGCCAGCTTTCTTCAGTTCGGTAATAGGGCTTCGCGCCCCCACCATGTGCGCGATGAGCTGATCCATGTGTGGCGCGTGACCGAAGCAGATCACTTCCTGAGCTTTGAAGGCGCCCAAATCCTTAATGAAGTCCGGAGGATTGGTTCCCGGACGCAGATTTAGTGACTGCTTGATTTTGGAAGATTCATAACCAAACTCGTCAGCAAAGATTTCCGCAGTCTGCATGCAGCGAACATAGGGACTCGAAATAAAAACTGACGGCTTGATTCCGGTTCCGTGGATCGACTTCGCCACGGCTCGGGTCTTTTTCACACCTTCCCTGGTGAGATACCGCTCGATTTCCGGGGGACAGTTAGGATCTTCGCGATCGATAGCAATGCCATGGCGTACCAGATAGACGATCATGATTTAAGCGACCTTCTCTTTGGATTGAGCGCGCCGAAAAACCGGATGCAGGTGGAATTCACGCCCAAAAAGTTCGGCTTTCTTAGTTAGCCCGCTGACGTCAAGGCGACCGCTGTCGGTTTGGATGCGAAAGACTGCCTCACCATCCAGAATGTCAACGGCAACCCGGGGCGTCGAACGACGTTCGCCTTCCAGTTTTTCCGCGATACGCAATATCGATGCGAGTAAGCGCGTTTGGTGACGCTGTTCGCTATCTAGCGAGGCATAGAACTTGTGGCTCATGTCCGGCTCGGATTTGCAATTGTGATAGCGAACCAGTGCCGCGACCATTTCCTGCTCCCATCCGCGCAACGCGGGGATCTCCCCGTTGCCGATCAAGTATTCGCCGTGGCGGTGGTGGGCTTTGCTGCTGACGTAATGGCCTACATCGTGGAGGATCGCAGCAACCTCGAGCATCGAGCGCAATTTGCCGTCGAGTCCATGCAGAGGCCGAAGCTGGTCAAAAATGGAAAGAGCGATTTGACGCACGTGCTCCGCATGCCGAGCATCATATGCAAATTTGCGAGCGAACCACTCGGCGCCAGCCCTTAAGCGCTCTGCAGCCCGGCGATCCTCGGCATTATTGGGCGAGCCGCAGTATTGCGCCGCGATCAAGTCCAGAAGTATCCCCTCGCGTACGCCCACCCCTGGGATAAGCATTTCACGCAGATTCAAGTAGCGCGCGACGGTAACCAGCACGATGGACGCAATGCCCATCACTTCGGCGCGGTCGCGGCGGACATGAAAAGCTCGAATGCGGTGTGGAACATCCAAAGGAAGGATTTTCCAGGCTTGGTCCCGCATCAAGCGCACATTGATCGTCGGAAAACCATGTTCACGCGGCCCGGCGGCAAAACTGGCGAGGGCTTCCGCGTTGCCTCCACAAGCCACGATGGTAGCGTTGCTGAGGCGCGGTGGCGAGGGCAACGCCGAACGCAGCACCATTAACACATGGTGTCGAATGCGTGCGGCGGTGTCTTCCGAAATTGCATCTTCGATCCGGTAGGTTTCCATCAGGCGGACCGTGCCGAGCGGCAGAGCGACGCGGCGCTCAGTTGCACCCTGGCGCAGAAAGCTCATCTCCAGGCTTCCGCCGCCCAAATCAAAGATCAGACGCGGGCGAACATTGCCCAGTCGATTCAAAACAGCCGAGCAAACCAAGCCCGCCTCTTCCTGACCGCTAATTACATCGAGCTCCAACCCGGATTTGCGGCGGATGCGTTGAATGAGAGCCTTGCGATTGCGTGCTTCGCGGGCTGCCGCGGTTGCCACGGCGCGATAGACGGTGACATGGTGACGGTCCATGAGGCGCCGAAATTGGCGAAAAGCGCGCGCGGCGTCCGAGATTGTTTCGTCACTCAAAAGATGGCGGGTAAAAGCACGGTGGCCCAGCCGCACCGCGGCGCGCTCACTGTCTAGAATTTCATATTGATTTGGTGCGGTGGCACGGGCGATCACCAGCCGAATAGCGTTCGATCCGGCGTCAATCGCAGCAAGTTGTACCGGCGCGGCCAATGATCAGTGCCAGAGACTCGCTAGAGCTGGGGACGGCGTGTAGTGCGTACCCTTAATGCCCAAATGGGCGGCAATTCGCTTGCGAAGCTCTCGGTTCACTGCTGACACTTTAACTTCCCCGTCAAGTTCGCAGAAATTGTGCCGGCGCGAAAGGTACTCAAATTCCTTCTTGATCAAGGATTGATAGCGAATGAAGGACTGGAAGAGGTCGTTCGATAGCGACATGTCGCGACCCGACTCCCAATAGCTGATGCTGTGAGACTTTTTGAACTCACGATCGAAGGCAACTTCGGGCTGGACGTTCAGCCAGAAAGTCAGGTCAGGCCGAAGAGCCATTTCGTAAATCCCGTGCAAATAGTCGCGCCCAATGCCGCGAACTGCGGCACGGGCGATGAGCGTGAAAATGTAGCGGTCCGCAAGTACAACCAAGCCAGACCGAAGTGCGGGAAGAATCCGCCGCTCAAGTTGATCGAAGAAATCGGTGCTGTACATCAACGCCAAAGTTAGACGGGTGATGGAGTTTTCGGCCATCAGGGTGTCGATGTCGTCGGCCACCAGCGAAGATCGACGCAAGCCGGTGGTCTGGACGGCAAAACCTTCAGATTCGAGCCATTCCGTGAGGAGGGCGATTTGCGTGGAGCGGCCGGAGCCGTCTGTACCTTCGATGACGATCAAAGATCCCGTTAGTTCTTCTTCTTTTACGCCCGGCAAACTCACCCCGTAAAATCGCGAAGATGTGCTTTCAGCGCGCCGCCCGCCGTCGCGCGCATTTGGGTGCGCGCCATTGTTTTTCTCGGACTTGTCCGCGTTCTTCATTATTTCTTCGGGGCGTACTGAGCCAGATTGATTCGTTCGCCTACGATTTCGCGCATCTGGCGCTGCAGGCGATTTACTTGAATGGTTCCGTCCATCAAGACGAACTTGTCCGTCGGAACCATCTGATCGTACTGATTCAGGATGCGCTCTTGAAAGATTCGGAAACTTTCGGCGCGGTCCAAGGAAATTCCCAAATCCATTCCAGCTTCGTAGTATTTCAACTTAGGGCGGCCCGCCATGATGCGGTCGACTGCGACCTCAAGCGGAGCGCGAAAGTAGAAAGTAATGTCGGGAACGGGCGCAAAGCGATACAGGTTGCGGAGCCAGTGAGGCGAGCAACCACGAGCGACGTCGCGCGCGAAAGCGGTGTAGATGTAGCGGTCAGCTAGCACGAGATAGCCACCCTGCAGCAAGGGGAGGATTTGACGCTCGCAGCGATCGGCAAAATCCGCGGCGTGGAGCAGAGAAAACGTGACCGGCGTCAGGAGGCGGCGTTGCTTGCCGCGCCTGGTCGCGGACTTAACCAACGGGGACGAGTTCCATTCTGTGAAATGGATTCGGTAGCCACCAATTTCAAGCCAGCGTTTAAGTAGATAAAGCTGGGTGCTCTTTCCTGAGCCGTCGATACCCTCGACGACAATGAGCGCACCGGGGTACTCACGGCGGGTAACACGAGTCTTTTCAGCTGGTTTGTCGACGACGGTCAAAGAATTGGTGGGGATAGTTTCGGCCATGGGAGCCCAGCGCCGAATGTTTTTCGGCCTTATAATCTATGATAACTCAGAGGTTGAAGAGGCCTATGAATATTGTGTTACACCGCTGCTTTTCACACATCATCCCGGTCGTAAATGGGGAGAACAATGAATTTTAGGAAGGAATTTCTGGTTAAACCCGGGACTAAGGTGAAGCTCTCCCACTATGATCCTGACGAGACTTTGGGCATCAAGAAGGGTAACAAGGAGCATAAAGAGCTCGAGAAGGAGCTCGATAAACTCGACAACCTTCAGTACCTGATGTACGCGCAGAAAGAGCATGCCTTACTGGTGATCTTTCAGGCCCTCGACGCCGGCGGCAAGGACGGGACGATCCGGCACGTCATGTCTGGATTCAATCCTCAAGGCTGCGAGGTGAGTTCGTTTAAGGGGCCGACGCAGGAGGAGCTAGCGCACGACTATCTTTGGCGAGTGCACAACCGGGTGCCTGCGGTGGGACTGGTGGGGATTTTTAACCGCTCACATTATGAGGATGTGTTAGTCGTGCGCGTGCATAAGTTGGTGCCGCAAGAAGAATGGTCGAAAAGATACGCGCAGATCGATAGCTTTGAAAAAATGCTGGCGCAGAATCGCGTGATCATCGTGAAGTTCTTTTTGCATATCAGCAAAGATGAGCAGAAAAAGAGGTTCGAAGCACGAATTGATGATCCGAATAAGAGATGGAAGATATCCGCGGACGACTTCAAGGAGCGGAAGCGGTGGGACGACTACACCAAGGCATACGAAGACGTCCTGACGCTTTGCAGCAGCGAGAAAGCGCCGTGGTACATCATCCCCGCGAACAAAAAATGGTTCCGAAATTTGGCGGTTTCTCGCATTTTGGTGGAAACGATGGAAGCTTTGAAGATGTCATTCCCGCCCGCAACGATTGATGTTTCTAAACTGAAGTGGAGCTAAACTTTTTCGCGACAGGATTTGGGATCTTTGTTCCCGACTTGGCGCCCGACCTGGGTCGCCCCTCTTCGTTGAAGCCTTAACTTGAAGTTCTGCTAGAATCTCCGCGCTCCATCGAAATTCGCGCTATGGACAACGCACTTTTCCCTCGCAGTTTTCGCAAAGTCTACCCACAAGCCGTGCGCGGAGAAGGCTGTTACATTTTCACTGCAGACGGGCGGCGTTACCTTGATGCTGCGGGTGGAGCAGCGGTGGTCACTATTGGCCATGGCGTAAAAAGCGTGGCTGAGGCAATGGCGGCGCAGGCGGAAACCCTGGCCTACGTGCATTCCTCGCAGTTCGAAACGCCCGTTGGCGCCGAATTGACGAGCCGACTCTTGAAGATGGCGCCGAGTTCGTTCGCAGAGGGCAAGGTTTACCTGACGTCCGGAGGTTCGGAAGCGACCGAAACGGCGCTAAAGATCTGCCGGCAGCATTTCGTGGAGCGAGGAGACGAGCGGCGGTATCGAGTGGTGTCGCGAAAGCAGAGTTACCACGGCGCAACTTTAGGAGCTTTGACGGTTTCGGGAAATGTGCGCAGGCGTGAGCCATTTGCTCCAATGCTGGCTGATTGGGGGCACATTGATCCTTGTTACTGCTACAGGTGCCCCCTTGGTCTGACTTATCCGAGTTGTGGTGTCGCGTGTGCAGAGGAACTTGAGAAGCTACTGGATGGTGAGGGTGGCGATGAAGTGGCCGCCTTCATCGTCGAGCCACTGAGCGGCGCAACGCTTGGCGCGGTACCTCCTCCCGATGGATACCTGCAACGCATCGCCGAAATTTGCAGGCAACATGGCATTTTACTGATCGCAGACGAAGTAATGACCGGCATGGGTCGGACAGGTCGAAACTTTGCGGTCCAGCATTGGGCGGTCGAACCGGACTTGATTTTGGTTGGCAAAGGAATCGCGAGCGGATATGCCCCACTGGGAGCAGTGATGGTGAGTGAGCGTGTGGTAGACGGTTTTCGCAAGGGCTCAGGCGTCTTACTACACGGGTTCACTTACAATGCGCATCCCGTCGCCGCGGCAACAGGCGTTGCCGTTTCGGATTTTGCTCGCAAAAACCAGCTCTTCGAGCAGGTCGAACGGAAGGGCGAATATCTTCGCTCGGCGCTGTCGCCGCTGCTGGAGTCTCCATACGTTGGAGATATCCGGGGAAAAGGACTGCTTTTAGGAATCGAGTTGGTGGCTAAGCGAGAGACGCGGGAGCCATTTCCAGCGGAGCTACAAGTTTCGTCTCAAATCGCTGCGAGGATGCTAGAAAACGGCGTCTTAAGCTATCCAATGCAAGGCACGGTAGATGGTTATCGCGGGGATCACCTGCTACTTGCGCCGCCGTATGTAATTTCCGCCGAGCAGATGAACGAGCTTGCCGAGGCACTTTTCCAGGCCGTCGCAACCGTGAGCGGCAATTTGAAAAAATCTTCGGGAGGCTCCGTTGCCAAGCCAATTCGCTCATAGGCCTATCCGCGCGGGTCTGTTGATTTCAATCTGCGCTCTGGGTTTGCTCGTTGTCGGCGGGTGGCACCGCATTCACGGGCAATCCGTTTCGCCGAGTAGCGGTCTGACCGGTTTCACGCCCAGTGAGGCGCAACATGAGTTGTCTGCGGAAGCGGAACTCAGGCGACTCGCGTCGGCCGCGCAAATCGGCAAATATCACCGGTACCTGACTTCTGAACCGCATCCCGCTGGATCAAAGCGAAACAATGACCTGGCTCAGTGGGTTGCGCAGCAGTGGAGGGACCAGGGCCTTGAGGATGTGGTCATTCACCAATACGACGTGCTCAATTCCTACCCGCGCGAAATTTCGCTGGAGATGGTCAAGCCTAAGAACTACAAAGCGCTTCTCACGGAAGGTCCCTACGACGTAGACCCCGACACAAAAAATCCGCAGGTTTCAGCGAGTTATTTCGGATATTCCGCTTCGGGCGACGTGACTGCGCCGCTGGTGTATGCGCATAGCGGCAATCCAGAGGATTACGACTTACTGAGGCAAAAAGGCATCAGCGTAAAAGGCAAGATTGTGCTGGTGCGCTACTCAAATCCTTACAGCTATCGTGGATTCAAGGCACTCACAGCCGAGCGCGAGGGCGCGGCGGCCATTTTGATTTATTCCGATCCGGCCGAGGATGGATACAAACAAGGCAAAGTTTTTCCGGATGGACCTTGGGGTCCCGAAACTCACATCCAGCGCGGCGCCATCACCTACGATTTCCTGGAGCCCGGGGATCCGCTAACGCCAGGCTGGGCCTCTGTGCCGGGTGCGAAAAGAATCCCCGCTTCAGAGGCAAAATCGCTACCCAAGATTATGGGCCTCCCGCTTTCGTGGCACGATGCGCGACCCCTCCTCGAAAATATCGGCGGTCCCGAGGCGCCCGAATCCTGGCAAGGTGGTTTGCCCTTCAAATACCATTTGGGTGGCGGCAGCGAGGAAGTTCACTTAAAGATCGCGATGCAGACACCGATCGAACCGTATTACGTCGTTGAAGCACGGATCGAGGGCTCTGAATTTCCGGATCAATGGATCATTTTGGGCAACCATCGCGACGCGTGGGTCTATGGAGGTGTAGACCCCTCCAGCGGAACGGCTTCGATGCTCGAGTTAACGCGCGATCTGGGAGACATGTTGAAGCGGCACATAAGGCCGCGACGAACTCTGATCTTTTGCAACTGGGATGGCGAGGAATATGCGTTAACCGGGTCGACTGAGTGGGGCGAGCAATTTGCGGATAATCTAAGGGCCAAGGCTGTGGCGTATTTGAATGTGGACTCGTCCGCTTCGGGACCAAACTTTCATGGAACGCCAGTCGCTTCGCTCGCGCCCATGCTGGTCGAGACGAGTAAGTCTCTTCCTGCGCCGTCCGGGGTCACGTTGTATCAAGAATGGCAGCGCTCCCGGCAGAAGGATTCCGGAACGCCAGAAGCCCCTGCCGATTCGGAATTAGCAGATACACGAATCGGTAGCGGCTCGGACCACACTGTCTTTTTGAATTTTCTCGGAATTCCTACGATGGGGCTGCAATTTGACGGGCCGTACGGCGTTTACCACTCCATGTATGACGATTATTACTGGACGAATCATTTTGGAGATCCGGGCTACCGCTATCACACGCTAATGACCGAGCTCTGGGGGTCGGTGGCAATGCGTTTGGCGAACGCGGATTTGCTTCCGTACGACTTTGCGTTCTACGCGGATGATATTCGGCAATTTGTGCAGGAGCTCGATCGGAACAGCCAAGTCAGTTCGCACCTCGATTTGGCCCCGCTCTACAAGCGCATAGACGAATTTCAAGCCGAAGGCACAAAGCTCAAAACGGAGATTCAGACGCTGGTGGATGCGAATAGACCCATTACAGGTAGCAAGCAAATTAACGACGCGCTCATGCAAGTGGAGCGAAACTGGTGCAATCCAGACGGGATTCCTGGGCGTCCGTGGTTCAAACACACCCTGTATGCAGCGCGATACACTTACGCGCATCTCGAGCTACCCGGGCTCACGGAAGCTGCCGAGGCGGGCGACTGGACTCAAGCGGAAACGCAGAAGCAAATCCTGGAGAAAGAGCTGCAGAAGAACACCGAGCTCCTGCGCCGCACTCGAGACGAATTGCAGGCGGCTCAAAAGTGAGGATTTCCGTGAAGTTTCAACTTGCCATCGTAACTGGCGCGACTTTCCTGGCTCTCGTCGCTGGTGTGCCGCTGGGCAGCAGAGCTATGCCGCAAACAGCTCATAAGGCGCGAGCGAGAGATTTGGGCGTTCCTTTTGATGGAAACACGGGTCCGTTGAATGCGATTACTGATGTCCAAGGGGTGGAAGTCGGGCACAAGACTCTTATTAGCGGTGAGGGAAAGCTGCAAGTCGGAGTCGGACCAATAAGAACTGGAGTAACTGCCGTTTTTCCTCGCGGAAAGGCTTCCGCCGATCCGGTTTTTGCTGGGTGGTTCAGTGAGAATGGAAACGGCGAAATGACTGGTACCACCTGGGTGGAGGAATCTGGCTTTCTCTATGGCCCTGTGATGATCACAAACACTCATAGCGTCGGGGTGGTACGCGACGCGGTGATCAAATGGCAAGTTGAGCATGGACCCAAAGCACCGGAGGAAGACTGGTGGTCGCTGCCGGTTGTTGCTGAGACTTGGGACGGCTATTTGAACGACATCAATGGCTTCCACGTGACGCAGGATGACGCCATTGCGGCGATCAATAACGCACACGGCGGCGCGGTAGAGGAAGGAAATGTGGGTGGCGGCACGGGAATGATCTGTAACGAATTCAAAGGTGGGATTGGAACATCGTCACGACATCTGAGCGAAAAGAATGGCGGTTATACGGTTGGCGTCTTGGTGCAGTGCAACTATGGGGTCCGTCGAAATCTACGAATCGCGGGCGTTCCCGTTGGCCGGGAAATTCCAGGGCCATCCGTCTGGGGCGAGGATACGGGCTCGATCATAGTAATCGTAGCGACCGATGCGCCGTTATTGCCTACACAACTCAAGCGGGTCGCGCGGCGCGTGACCTTGGGCCTCGGGCGCGATGGCAGCACTTCTGGAAATGGTTCGGGTGACATTTTCATCGCATTCTCTACTGCCAACGCGAAGGCAGGAATGACAGACGATGTTGCCAAGGTGGGGATGCTGAGTAACGACAAAATCGACCCAATATTTGCAGCAACGGTGGAAGCGACCGAGGAAGCCGTGATCAACGCAATGGTGGCAGCTGAAACGATGGCGGGGATCAACAACCATCGAGTCGAAGCACTTCCTCACGACAGGCTTCGTGAAGTTTTGAAGAAATATAATCGGCTGGCGCAGTAAAGCATCTAATTTCAAGCTGGCGAACAACTCAAAGCGGAGGATGAAATGCGACTCTTTTTGCTCGGCGTCGTGATGACGATCCTAGTCATCATCATTTGTGGACTTTTGATCTTGCGGGCAGGTTATGTGAATTTCAACGCCGACCAAACTCCGTCTGCTATGGAAAAGAAGCTTGGCATGAAGGCTTCGGACGCTTCGGTGGAGCGTCGGGCCACCAATATGGCGAACCCGCTCACCGCCAACGACGAAACTTTGATGGCCGGAGCCCGGTTGTATCGCAACAATTGCGCCGTATGCCATGGCGATCCAGCACAAATGTCGTCCCCCTTGGCCGATTCGTTCTATCCACCGGCACCGCAATTTCTGATGGACGCTCCCGACATGCCCGAATACCAAAACTACTACATCGTGCGCCATGGAATACGATGGACGGGCATGCCGAGCTGGCGTACTCAGATGAACGAAACACAGACTTGGCAGGTCATAACTTTACTGAGCCATCTTGACAAGCTTCCCGCGGCAGTCAGCGACGAAATGAGTAAAGCGCCCGCTCCGAAGCCATAGGCCAGGGCCGACTTGACCGCCCAAATGACTGGCTATGTTTTGGAGTGACTCCGTAGCCCTTCATTCACCTCCAGGCGGTTCATGTGCGGCTAATCTGACCGTCCTTTATATCTAATCGGCGCAACCTGTCCCACCGTACTATTGTCGCGTCCTGAACGCTCTCCTATCGTTACAAACGACAATCAAATGAAAGCTGCAACCGCGGTAGACAAAGCCCGACTGGGGTCCAGGCGGAGTCAACGGCTGAAGCTTCAAGTGCCGGTAACGGTTTCTCGTCCAGCGAGAAACAATAACCGACAGCCAGAGACCACTTTGACTTTAAGCGTGAATGCTTGGGGGGCGCTAGTGACCCTCAAGATGATGGTGCATCGGGGAGAAGTTCTGACTCTCAACAACATTCTGACGAATGAGGAACTGGAGTGCCGGGTAGTCTACGTAGGGCCGAACACCGCCGGCGGGCAAAAAATAGGCGTGGAATTTACCAAGGCTTCGCTGAACTTTTGGCAGATCTATTTCCCTCCACTCGACGCACGAGCAGCCAAAGCGAGCTGAGTTTCGGAGCTGGTCCTCACGGGGGAAAGCAGTTGAACTCACTCCTTCCTAAAATCGCGCGGAACTATGGACGATAAAACTATCGTTGAGTCGTCGGATTGGATCGTCTCCGACCTGATCAAGGAAAGCGCCGCCGAGGCTACCGTGCCTCCGCAAGAATTGCCTTACACTCACCTTTCTCCTTCGGAGTTAAAGAACCTACTGGAGCAACATCGGGAGTGGCTGGAATCGCGTGGGGCGCGCGGCGCTCGATTCGATTTTCCTCGAGCTGACCTTCAGGCCTTGGATTTTACCGGCGTGAATCTGCAAGGCGCCAACCTCAATAAGGCGAACTTTCGCGGAGCTGAATTATTGCTTGCCGATTTGCGCGGGGCCAGTTTGGTTCAAGCCGATCTGCGCGAAGCGAATGTACTTGGTACGGATTTCCGGGGGGCGAATTTGGAGGGAGCATGCCTCGAGGGTGTCGCCGGCCTTTCCACGCTGCGCATGGCCAGGGCGAAACTGTTCAGCGCGATTCTGCCTGCGTCAATTTCGATATTCGAAGGCGAAAGCACCGCCAGCATCCGAATGCAGAAGTGCTATCGGTTTCTGATCACGATGCTGGCGTTTACTGGGCTGTGTTTGGCGAGGATTGTCACCACTCGTGACGTTCAATTTCTTCGTGATGCACCTGCTGTGCCGATCCCCCGACTTGGCAACTTATTGCCGCTCTCTGTCTTTTACCTGATCGTGCCGGTGATTCTTTTCGGCATGTTTTTGTATTTTCATCTTTCACTCGCGAATCTTCAGGAATCCTTGCTTGGCCTGCCGGCGGTTTTTCCCGATGGACATGTCGCGGAGCGGAGCGGGCCCTGGCTTCTTACGGAGCTCGTACGAATTCGCGCAAATGATAGCGTTTGGTCATGGAAAGAGTTGCGCATTCAATCGATCATCGCGAGACTGCTTGCTTATTGGTCCGTGCCCGCGGTTTTGCTCGTCTTTTGGGCGCGGTATCTGGTGATGCAGGACCTGCATGCCTCGATGATGCACATCGTGCTGATCTCGTTGTCATTGGGCGTCGCGACGGTTCTGCCTCAACTGATGAAAAATCCTCAGGAATCGCCGATTGCGCGCGCGCCATCCGTTTCGGTTGAAGAGGAAGAGGTCGGGAAGGAGGCGGGGTCCGTTGCTTCGGAAGTGGAAGCGGAGAACGCTGGGCGTTCAAAGGAAACTCCAGCAATGGAACCTCAAGCTCCGTTGGCTATTGAGAGACGCAAGAAGGTAAGGCAAGGCTCAGCGCTGCCGCGAGCGGTTGCGATCGGCAGTCTGGCAATTGTTTTGGCTGTGTTGACGTTCGGGATTGTCTATGGAGCGCCTAGCGACACCGGCACGGTGGATTTTGGAAAAGCCAGCATGCGGCGATGGTCTTCGGGAATTTTTTGGGCGCTGGGATATGGCCCCTACGCCCGGCTGAACGAATCGTCAGTCTCGGAGTTGCCTAAAAACTGGAGCTGGCGAGACGAAGATTTGGCTGAGGTAAAAGGGCCGCAACTCAACAAGCTGCGGCTACGCTATGTGCAGGGTTACCAAACGGTCTGGGTAAATGCCCACCTGTGGAAGGCCGATCTTCGCGGGTCGTACTTATCCGATTGCGACTTTCGCGGCGCCAACTTGCGTGAGGCCAACCTTCGATCATCTGAGTTCGACCACTCCAGATTGTACCGGGCGAATCTGCAAAGCGCGGATCTGGAAAGCGCGAACTTCACTCGGGCGGACTTACGCGAAACCGATTTGTCATACGCACAGCTTGGAAACGCAATCCTGGTCGATGCGCAATTGGGGCACTCGAATCTATTCCGGGCTGACTTGCATTCGGCCCGACTCGAGCATAGCAATCTAGAAACTGCCGACTTGCGCGACGCAAACCTGAACAACGCGCATCTACGATTGGCAAATCTTCAAAATGCGTATCTATGGTCAGCCAAACTGATGAGTGCCGACCTGAGCGACGCACAAGGCCCGAGAGCCATATTGATCGAGGCGGATTTGCGCGGAGCGAATTTGAAGCAGGCCAATCTTCGGGGCGCGATTCTGCGTGGAGCGAACCTGAGTGGGGCCGATATTTCGGGAGCCGATGTGCGCGAGGTATCGGGCTTGAGTGCCGATCAAGTGTGTTCGACTAAGGCCCACCGCAATCTGATTATGGATCAGAGCTTATCAGCCGAAGTTGATGCGCAGTGCGGAGCCTCGGCGATTCAAGCTGCGCGGTTGGATCAGCTGGCGTCGGGCACCCAGTAGGCTGCATAGTTTGCGGTGTGGTTAGTGTGCTTGCGCGGGCGCTGGATCCGAATCAATCTCGATAGCATCGATGCCGTTTGTGGTCAGCAATTCGTTTAAGTCCTGCAAGTCACCTTCCTGAATTCCCTGCCAAGCCTCACTTGAACCGTTAAGAGTTTTCTCAAGCTCATCCGCCACCTGAAATTCCTGAGCAGTCGGCGCCGAGTCGGCGCTATCGATGGCGAGTTGCAGATGGGCAAGCCTTTGTCCTAAGGCTGGACTAGGGACTTCATCCGGGGACTGCGGTGCAGTGCGATTAAGAAGAACGGCTTCGAGTTGTTTGATTTCCTTTATGACGGCTTTCGAGTTTTCGAGAATGGCGTGGAGAGTTTCGTCGGGCAGCGATTGCTGCAACGGGATTGAAGAAGCTGCACCAGATGTCGATTGGCCCGAGGTCTCGTTGGATTGTCCAGGTGTGGCGCCGGGAGAAGGAGCCGGAGTTACCGACTCAGGTGTTGGCGTGTTTTCCGGTGGGGCGGAATTGGATTGCTGGGGCGCAGCGGCTGTCTGATCGCCGCTTTCTTGCGCAGGCGCTTGTACTGGCGCCGGTGATTGAGCTGGCACGGGAGCTTGGTCTGCGGACGCGGGGGCCTGGGATTCAGGATTGGGGGCGGACTGGGTCTGAGGCGCAGCGGTTGGCGGCGCTTCGGAGGAGGTATTGGCCGGTTCTTGCGCAGGTACAGCCTCCGTGGGCGGTTCAAGTTGCTTGTTGAGAGCCGAGAGGCGCGTGCGTATTTCCCGCAGCTCCGCAAGCTCTTTATCCGTCTTCAGTGACAAATCGTCGATCTTTGACTCGAGTTCAAATTGCTTCTTCAGATCTTCCTCGCTCGCGCGGCTGCGCGGATCGCGCCGGATTTCGAGCGGTTGAGTGTGGTGCTCGCCGGATACGGTGAGCCGCACTTTGTACTCACCGGGGAGTGCCAGCGCTCCGAGCGGCGCAGCTGAATCCCAAGACTTGGGCGCGCTGCCAGGCGGGAACTGATATCGCATGTCCCACGAAAAGCGATTTAAGCCAATCTGCGTTGTTAGAGGGCCTTGCGCATTTGCGGACATCCCAGTCGCTGAACCGTTCGCGTTTCCTGGCAGAAGGCTTGTGAATGCAGCGACAGCGGCCCCGGAGGAATCCAAAATCTCCAGCGTGATCGCTTGGCCTTCGGCAACCGGCTCTCTCAACCAGTAATGAATCGTCGCTCCGTGAAGCACGCCGCTGCTCCCCGAGTTAGGAATTGAGTTCTGTGCCAAAGATCCACGGTCAGCCAAATCGTGCGTACGAAATGCGGGAGGCGGTTTGAACAAATAGCTCACCGCGACGCGTGGAATCTTGTCGAAATCGCGCAGCGCAGAGAAATCATCGAGGATCCAGAAGCCTCGACCGTAAGTTGCTGCAATCAGATCACTGCCTTTGATCACCAAGTCATGAACAGGAACTGTGGGCATATTGAGCGACAGCGGGTGCCAGCGCTCTCCATCATTGAAGGAGACGTACACGCCAGTCTCGGTGCCGGCGAATAACAGGCCTCCATGCTCTGGATCTTCGCGAACCACGTGAACATAGGAATTTTCGGGAATTCCGTTGGTCATTTGCTTCCAAACGGCGCCGAGTTTATGTGTGCGGAAAATATATGGATGTGTATCGGCGATCTCGTGTGCGTCGACGGCAACATAGGCGGTGCCGCCATCGTGCCAGGATGCTTCGATGGTATTCACTCGGGACCAGGGCGGCAATTCGCGAGGAGTTACGCTGACCCAATGAATTCCGCCATCGCGGGTAATGTGAATCAGGCCATCATCGGTGCCGGCCCAAATTAGGTTTCGCTGCGCCGGAGATTCGGAGACGGCGGAGATGACATCGTAGGCATCACTGCCGGTCGGGTTTGCAATCTCCTGCTGTTTCGATTTGTCGTTGTGAGTCAGATCTGGACTGATTACATCCCAGCTCATACCTGCGTTGATCGACTTAAAAAGCACCTGCCCAGCAAAATAGAGAGTGCTGGAATCTTCCGCGGAAATTTTCAGGGGAGCGCTCGCATCGAAGCGGTACTTCAGGTTCGCAACAGGCAGCCCGGCGCCGGCATCGGGCCAGGGGGAAATGTCTTGTACTTGGGCGGTGCGCTTGTCGAGTCGAGCGAGGCGCCCGAGATACGAGCCGGCGTAGATTAGGTCTGAATTCGTGCGATCGGCGGCGACGTAAGCCCCTGCCGCGGCAGACATTCTGTAGATCCCGACCGGACTGAGCGTGGTATCCGAGGCGTCGTGGGCAACCCCGAATACGACGCCGTCGGGCTGCGCTCCATAGACAAAATACGGAAATTGACTGTCGATGGCCAGGTGATTGATCTGCTCGGTGGGCAATCGCGAGACTGATGTCCAACTTTTGCCTGTGTCGTTAGAAATCTCGACGCCAAGGCTGGTTCCTGCTGCTAAACGCTGAGGGTCGGCCGGATCGAGCCAAATGTCCCGAACGATCTGCGATCCGAAAGGAACGGGAGCAAAAGACACGCCGGCGTTGAGGGAATGAAAGAGACCATCGCTCACGACATAAATTTCGTCTGACGCCTTGGGGTTCACCACGATATGCATGGCCATCGATGCAGACGGTTGAAGTGAAGAATTCACCAGTTCCCAGGAATCGCCCGCATCGGGCGAGCGATAAACGCCGCCACCGCCGGGCGCTTCGATAAGCGCATAAGCTCGGCTCGAATCGCCTCCGGAAATAGCGATGGCTATCTTGCCCAACGGGCCATCCGGCAATCCGTGGCCGGAGAGTTCGAGCCAGGTGGAACCCCCGTCGTCACTGCGGTAAATGCCACTTCCCGGCCCGGTCGAGCTGAAGTGACCAGGCGAGCGAATCTCCTGGCAAAGCGCGGCAAGTAATGTCTTTGAGTTTTGAGGGTCTAACGCGATGTCAACCGCAGCAGACGCGTCGTCTTTGTACAGAACTTTGTCCCAGGTCTGTCCGCCATCCAGGGACCGAAAAATGCCGCGATCAGGATTAGGGCCGAAGGCATGGCCAAGAGCGGCGACGAAGACGATATTGGGATCGTGAGGATCGATGAGGATCTTGCTTATGTTACGGGTGTCATCGAGACCCACATGGGCCCAAGTTCGTCCGCCATCAACAGATTTGTAGACCCCATCACCGGGCGACCCGGACGGACCCCGGGGTCCGTCGCCTGCATCACCCGTACCGACATAAATCATTTGTGGATCAGAATCCGCGACCGCGACGCTGCTTACCGAGGCGACCGGTTGCCCGTCGAAAATGGGAGACCACGAGGTGCCCGAATCAGTGGTCTTCCACAAACCGCCGGGACCTGAAGCTGCAAAATAGACTTTGCTGTCACCGGGAACACCAACCAAGGCAAAGACTGGACCACCGCGCGGAGATGCAAGCCGACGCCATTTCAAGCTTTGAAGATGATCCGGCTCGTAGTTTTGGCCCAGGGCTGGCGTAGCAAGAACCCCTAGCGCAAAAATGACGGATACGATTGCTGATCTAAACCGAGAGCTGCGCATCCCTTCCCTTAACCGGTTGGATTGAAACCAAAAAACTGCGCCCTGGGGCATCGTACGTTCCGGATTTTCAAAAGAAAAGCGCGTAGTAAGAAGGCGTTTACTCATGAACGTTTTACTTGCGACAGTTGCGGGATAAGCATTGACTTGAATGTTTACCTATGGCAGTTTTCAAGCACGCTGGGGTGATGCTTCAAGGCTCAAAAATCCCGATCTGTAAGTGGTCTCGTGTTTTCGTGGGCCCTGCGTGCGCGGTAATGCCCGGGATGCTCTCGTCCGGCCTCTAGTTCCGCAGGTCACAGCTTAAGTTCCCGCTCCACCCAACCGACACACGGGCTCTTTGTGTGCGGCTTGTATCACGATACCGATGACGATTTCCCAACAGGAGAGAATGATGAAACTGTTCCGGCTCTTACTCACCATGCTCATGCTGATTGCGAGCGCTGCTTTAACTATGCGCGCGCAGACTTATCAAGGACGAATTCTCGGAACGGTCACCGATCAATCTGGCGGAGTCGTTGTTGGGGCTAAGATTACCGTAACCAGTACGGCCACGGGCATTGCGCGCACACTGCAAACCAATAGTGCGGGCGACTATCTGGCCGCGGACCTGGAGCCCGGCCCATACATCGTTTCGGTGGAAGCCGCAGGCTTTAAGATCAGCGTCAGCGATGCGGTCACTTTGGAAGTTGGGCGCGACATTCGCGTAAATCTAAGCGTGCAACCAGGCGATGTCACTCAGACAGTTCACGTCACGGCGGAAGACACGCTGGTCGACACCACCAATGGCACATTGAACGGAGTTCTTTCGAATAAAGCGATCAACGACCTGCCGCTTCAAGGCCGCGACTTCCAAAACTTGCTGCCGTTGCATCCTGGCGTGCAGCGGACACCCGGCGGTGGATTTCAGTCGATTACCTCTAATGGGAATCGACCCGACGAAAACAACTTCTACATCGACGGCGCCACGGACAACGATGTTTATTACGGCGAATCAGTCGTGAATGAGGCGGGGATTGCCGGAACGCCGGCAAGCTTTTTGCCGCTGGATGCAATCCAGGAATTTAATACGCAAGAAGATCCGACTGCGGAATATGGATTCAAGCCGGGGGTGGTGATGAACCTCGGACTGAAGTCCGGAACCAATGATTTTCACGGTACGGCTTATTATTTCCATCGGAACAGCGCATTCGATGCGCGAAATTTTTACAATTTGGTCGGAGAACCGTTTTCGGCTTTGCTGATGCATCAATTCGGGGCGTCGATTGGCGGCCCAATTAAGAGAGACAAATGGTTCTTCTTCGTGAACTACGAAGGGATTCGAGACAAGGTAGGCAATCCCGGCGTTTATGACAGCCCTGTACAGCGATCGCTCGCGAGCGAACTTGGGGGAATCGAAAATTCGTCGACTTACAGCATCGCGGATGCGATCACGTACTGTACTTCTGGCCTCTTCAGCCCCGGTTGTACTCCGAATCCGCTGAGCAAGAAGCTGCTGGGAATGCTATTGCCAAATCCGGGACTTACGTTGAGCCAATCGGACCCCGCCGCGATTGACCTGGATTTCAATAATCAGAATCGCGGAGACAACTTCGTAATCAAGTCAGATTATCACTTGAGCGACCACCATATGCTGAGCGCGCGATGGTTTTACAGCAACACCGACCAGATCGAAGTGGATACGGTCCCGCTGCTGCCGATCTGGAGGTCGACCACTTCGCCGACTACACAAGTTTTTGGGCTCGACTGGACCTGGACACCGAATTCGAGTTGGGTGAATGACGCGCGGTTCAGCTTCGATAGCTTCAACGAGGCTATTTTCCCGCTGGACCACAATGTGAATCCGCTGAGCGATGGGCTTAAAACCGGAGTCACCGATCCAGCACTCTTCGGCATGCCCCGAATCAATCCGGGAACAGATGCGTTCAACTATATGGGCGGCAATTCGGGATGGCCGCTGGAGACGACACCGAGCGCGACGTATAGCTGGTCGGACACAGTTTCGCTTACCACCGGAAAGAACACTTTGCGGTTTGGCGGTGAATATCGCTGGGGCACAGTGAACTACTTTCGGGCAACAGAAGGACGCGGACGGGTGGATTTCAGCGACCTGACAGATTTCATAGGTACGCCAACTGACGATCCGGACATCCGGCGCTGGGAATTCTTGTATGGAAATCCCAAGGGCGACCTCAGCATGAAATCCTTTGGATTTTTCGCCCAAGACAGCTACCGGCTTACGCCGCGGTTGACGCTGAATTTGGGATTGCGATGGGATGTGACGCTCCCCATTCAGGATGCGAATGACAAGCTGGCAAACTTCCTGCCAACGGCGGGCATTGTGCAGGTCGGGCACGGAATCAGCCAGCCGTACGATACCAACTGGGGAGATGTTTCGCCGCGGTTTGGATTTGCATGGGACATTTTCGGAACGGGCAAGACAATCCTGCGCGGAAGCGGCGGGATTATTTACATACAGCCCTCGATCCGAACGTTCTTATTTAGCGGCGGCGGTCTCAATCTAAATCCGACCACAGCGGCACTGGGAGTTACGCCAGGAAACGGCACGATTAATGCGTTCCTGCAGGATTCTACGGACGGAAGTGTAATCCACTGGAACTTGCCACAAAACCTGCCGCCGGGGGTGAACATTTTCCCCGGATCAAACGCGTCCGGGTCATCGTGCAGCATTGACATCCAGTGCTTCATTTTTGCGGTGAACCCGAAGCTGGGTACACCTTACGTGGAGCAGTGGAACTTGAACGTACAGCAGTCGCTGAGCCGCAACACCTTGCTTCAGGTGGCTTACGTAGGCAATAAGGGCGTGAACCTCTACAGCATCACGGACCCGAACCAGGTGAATCAATTCTCACCGGCAGAATCGCCGGCGAATTGCGACCATTGCGAATCGCTAGGGCGGCCTTTCACCGCGAACTGCCCCGTAGCACAAGGGGGCGAGGGGTTGGGGGGACCGTGCTTTCCGTACATCGGGTTCATGCAATTGCTGGCAAATCAAGCGAAGTCCATTTATCACTCGGGGCAGGTCACGCTGACGCATAACTTTTCGCACGGTCTGTACCTGCTCGCGGGATACACATACGCACACGCGATAGATACATCAACCAGTAATACAGCCGGTGTGCCTCAAAACAGCCTGGATTACCAAGCGGAGCGGGGGAACAGCGATTTCGACATACGACACCGTTTCACGCTGTCGGTGGCTTATGAAATACCGGGCAGGAGAGCGCCGCTGCAATTGCTGAAGGGCTGGCAAGTAACCAGTATCGTCACGCTGGAAGGCGGAGAGCCGTATACGCTGGGCGATTTCAGTGATGACATCAGCCTAACAGGAGAATTTGACGATCGTTGGAACATCAGCGGCAATCCGGGGCACATTCATTGGTCACCATCAACGCCAATTCCATATGTAGATCCCACCCTGTTCAATTCAGACGCAGCTGGGAATGTGACTGGCGGGGCCACCCCTGCGGCGCAGTCGTGCTATAAGGCGGCGCTCGCAGCGGGCGGACAAGCTGCTGCGAATCAATTGAACGGGAACCCGATCTTCGAAAACGTCGCCGGTTTCCCAAGCACATCGGGCGGATGTTACGTGCAGGGAGGGACGATCCTGACGCCACCGGCACCGCTTCAATTCGGGAATATGGGCCGCAATATTTTCAGAGGGCCTGGGCTGAGGGAATGGGACTTCTCGCTGACCAAAAATTTCAGCCTGACGGAACGCCTGAGACTGCAACTGCGGGGCGAGTTCTTCAACGTTCTGAACCATCCGAATTTTGATGTGTTTACGATGAACACCGATTTGTCGGACAACGGCAACGTGGGAACACCGGATTTCACGCCGGATTTGGCGGCATCGAATCCGGTGCTAGGTACCGGCGGATCCCGCCACATTCAGATCGGCGCGAAGTTCATCTTCTAACTTCGGGAATAGGACCTAGAAAAAGCGGGGTATGAAGCGTGGCTTTGCGCCCATCACGTTTCGATATTCCATGTTGGACATTAGCATTGCGTCTTCTGCGGAAAGCCGCGATTTGAGGATCCACGCGTTGGCAGCCGTGGCCCAAATCGCGGTGATCCAGGCGGTATGAATGAGCGGCAGCGACGCGAGCTCCAGAATCACCGCCAGATAGTTGGGATGGCGGATCCACTCATAAGGTCCCGTTGAAACCACTCCGATTTCGACTGAGGCCATGACTTGCACATTCCAGTGCTCAGCCATGGTGCGGATCACCCACCAGCGCAATATCGTTGCAAATAGAAACATCCCACCAGCGGCGACGGCGAGCGGCCTGATAAACGGCCGGTGCAGAAAGTAAACCTCTGCGCCGGCGGAGATCAACACGCCGGTGTGCATGATCACCATACCAAGAAAGTTCGGCTCGCGAACTTTCTCCACGCCGCGACTTCCTAATTTGCGCTGATTTTTCTTGGAGATTCGGAGCTCAAGGACTCGCTCAAGAGCTACCAGGATTAAAAGAACAAGGTAGGCGCTGACGTCAGCAGGCACGGCTTACGCCCAGCGTAATAGCAAAAGTTCCGCGCTAAAGCCGGGGCCAAAGGCGGCCATCAAGCCGTAGTCGCCGTCGGCAACTTTTCGTTTGGTCAGCCATTCATCCAGTACGAAGAGCACCGACGCGCTCGACAAATTGCCGTATTCGCTGAGCATGTTCCAGGAGGGTTCGGTCTTGCAGCGGCAAAGGTCGAGTTCCGCTTCCATGTAGTCCATCAGCTTCCGGCCGCCGGGATGCAGAACGTATGCTGCAATGTCGTTGCGCTGCAATCCAGATTTGCCCAGAAATGAATCGACCAGCCCCTTGATTTCGCCGCGGATCAGGTCAGGAACATCCTTCGAAAGCAAAATGTGGAAGCCATCATCCTTCAAGTCAAATCCCATGGCGTCATGGGACTGGGGAAAGAGAAATGTCTCCGTTTGGAGGATTTGCGGACCTGGGCCTTTGCTGGTCGAAACGATTGCGGCGCCGGCGCCATCGCCAAAGAGAATGCTGGAGATGATGTTTGCCGGAGTGAAGTTGCGGCGCTGAAAGGTGAGGCTTGGAAGCTCAACCGAAACGACCAAAACGTTCTCGCCCGTCCCTGAATGCAGAAGCTCGAAGGCTCGGGACAGCGCGGCTGCTCCCGCGGCACAGCCAAGCTCGGTAATTGGAATCCTGCGCACATCCCTGCGAAAGCCCATGCTTTCGATCAGGTAGGCATCGAGCGAGGGAATCATGAAACCGGTGCAAGAGACGGTAATGATCCAGTCGATCTCCTCAGGCCTCATGTTGGCGCGGGAGAGGCACTCCGTGGCCGCTTTCGTGCCAAGGCGGATGGCATGCTCTATGTATTCGAGGTTGGTCTTGGTCAGTGGCCGGGGCTCAATCGTGTATTCGAGGGGGAAAATGGTGAAGCGCCGACGAACATGAGAATTGTCAACTATGGACATCATGCCGTCCAGGCGGCTTCCCTCGAGAAGGAAGATTCGCTGCAGATGCGCTTTTACGTCGTCCAGGGTTACGATGTATTCGGGAACGGTTGTGGAGGTAGCGACCACCCGGGCGACACGTTCCGTCGGAAGCTCGCGCGAGGTCATGTTTTTTGGTCTCCTGGACTGCGGGAAATGCGCGCCACACCAAACCAACGAAACAAACCGTTCCGACCCGGGTTTACTGAACCGGAAGACAACGCGACCGCAGGAACAGCGGCTGCGACTGGATGCAACTAGCTGAGGGGAATATATATCAAGTTGGGCCTAAAATTCAGAGTCACTTCTAAAGTTAGCATCGACCTCATCCAAGCCCTTTCCCAGACCCTAACCGGAGTATTTGCATTTGTTTGCACTTTCGGCTAGGTTTTGTTGTTGCCAAAGTATTTCTGCACAGCTGGCATGTCCACGTGAACGTATCCGCCGGCAAATAATCGAAATACCAGTATGAGGCCTGAGAATGCTCGATGAAATCACGGAAAAGGTTATTTCCACACTGGCAACTGTAAAGCGGGTTCCTCCGGACACGATCAAGCCAGACTCTTCGCTCGCTGACCTGGGATTCGATTCGCTAGACACCTTCACCCTTCTTTTCGAACTCGAGAGCAAGTTCAATATTTCCATTCCCGACGATGAAGCCCGTAACATTCGTACTGTCAATGACATAGTAGTGGGCATTCGCAAGCTGGTTGCTAGCCAAGGCAGTGGCCCGTCCATTGAATCGGCGCAAGCGGCCGAGTGATGCCTGAGCGTCGAGTAGCCGTTACCGGCTTGGGAGCGGTCTGCGGCCCTGGATTGACGGCTCCTGAGGCCTGGCGATCGCTTCGGCAAGGCAACTCGTCGATTCGCCAGCTCACGCTGGTTGACACTTCCAAGTTACGTTTCCAAATTGGGTCCGAAGCCCAAAACTACGATCCGAATGTTCACTTCCCAGGCAGCGAACAAGATCACTTAGACCGTTTTGCGCAATTCGCGGTCGTGGCGGCCCGGGAGGCGGTAGTCGATTCTGGGATAGCCTTCACTCCCGAACTACGCGAAATGACCGCCGTGGTGTGCGGCACGGGCTCTGGCGGCCAGGGAACGCAGGATTCAGGATTTGTGGACTTGTACCGGCTGGGTCGCGGGCGGGTCCACCCGTTGATTATTCCGAGGACAATGGCCAACGCGGGTGCGAGCCAGATTTCAATGCAATTCGGGACCACCGGGCCAACCTATACAGTTTCGACGGCTTGCTCATCGTCCAATCACGCCATTGGGCAGGCATTTCAAATGGTACGGCGCGGAGATGCGGAGTTGGCGATTGCAGGGGGTAGCGAGGCGCCGTTCAGCCTGGGATTACTGAAGGCTTGGGAGGCGATGCGGGTGATGGCGCCGGATACGTGCAGGCCGTTCTGCAAGGCGCGGAGAGGGATGGTGTTGGGGGAGGGTGGGGCGATGCTGGTGTTGGAGCCGTTGGAGAGGGCGCGTGCGAGGGGGGCGAGGGTGTATGCGGAGATTGTGGGGTTCGGGAATTCGTCCGACGCACACCACCTGACCCAACCAACGATGGACGGCCCTTCACGAGCGATGCGATTGGCCCTGCGGGATGGAGGTGTGGCCCCAGAGCAGATTGGCTACATCAATGCCCACGGCACAGGTACACCAGGAAACGACCCCACGGAAACCAAGGCTATCCGTAACGTTTTTGGAGCGACTGCGGACAGGATCTCGATCAGCTCCACGAAGTCGATGCACGGGCACGCGCTGGGGGCGGCGGGAGCCATCGAGGCAATCGCCACCGTGATGGCTTTAAAGGATGGGATTTTGCCACCGACCGCAAACTTTACCGAGGCCGACCCGGAATGCGATCTCGACTACATTCCCAATGAGCCAAGAAAGCTGCAGGTTGAGTACGCGCTTTCAAATTCGTTCGCATTCGGCGGCTTAAACGCGGTGTTAGCCTTCCGCACGGCCGAATAGCGCCGAATTAACATCCCACCGACCACCGATCTAAATAAGGAAATTTTTCTAAGGCTTATGGCTGGAGGAGATCGCCGGGCCCCAGCCGTGTGGGTTACCAGTCCATCCACGGGTAAGTTCGTCGGCCAATGTGAAGGTCAGCATGATGGCCAGCCAGAAGAAGCCGGCCAGCACAACAACTCTCACCAGACCCGAACTGTACTTCACGTGCATGAAGAACAGGACAACCAGCGCCATTTTGACCACAGCGATCAGGATCGCAGCGACAGTGTTCATCTCGCCTAAATCAACATAAGCAACAGCGGTGGTTAGGGCGGTGAGACACAGCAAGGCAACAAAAACCACCAAATAAAGCCGCATTGAGACCACATGCCCCGTCATTGGTAGCGGCCTCCAATTAAATAGAGAAGCGGGAAAAGAAAAATCCAGATGATATCGACAAAGTGCCAATAAAGACCGCTTATCTCGATCGGCGAAAAGTATTTTTCAGAGAATCGGCCGCGCCAAGAGAGGATCAGCATGACGGTCATGATTCCAAGACCGATGATCATGTGCACGGCATGCAGCCCGGTCATGAAGAAATAGAAGCAGAAGAACAACTCCACCGAGCCATTAGGCGCGTTATTGAAAAATGTTGCCGCGGAATCCCAATGGAGCCCGGGTACTTGAAATTCACGCCAGTGTTCTGCGTATTCGGTGTACTTAATACCCAGGAACACGCACCCGAGAATCATGGTGAGGATCAGGCAAGTGACCAGGAGCTTTCGCTTGCCGGTCTGCGCGGCATGTACAGCGCTCGCCATGGTGAAACTGCTTCCGATCAAGACAGCCGTGTTGGCTGCCCCGGCCTTAACATCCAACAGGCGGCTGCCAGCCTCGAAGCCCGGCAAGTAAAACGAACGATAGATCGTGTACGCAGTAAATAGACCGCCGAAAAAGAGAATTTCGGTCGCCAGGAACACCCACATGCCCAGAGTCGAAGCCTCGTGCTGCTGCTCGGCTTCCTCGAAATGATGCCGCAGCTCGGGCCCATGTCCCACGTGGTGGCGCTCCGAGTGAGCGGGCAGCCCTGATGAAACAGTCTCAGACATGCGACGGACGCCCTTCCGCGTAAGCGTAAGCTTCTTCGGTCACAATCGGAATTTCCTCAAAGTTTTCCGTGGGCGGCGGCGAGGGAGTCTCCCATTCGAGGCCTTTAGCGCCCCATGGATTCGCGCTTGCGACTGGACCGTAGCGGATGGACCAGGTCAGGTAAATCAGCGGAATCAAATAGCCGACCGCCAAAATGGAGGCGCCCGCCGAAGACATTACATTTAGCACCTGAAACTCCGGCGGATACACGGCGTATCGGCGAGGCATGCCGAGATAGCCCAGTACAAACTGCGGGAAAAAAGTCAGGTTGAAGCCAACGAAGATGATCGCGGCGGCTAAGCGCGCCCAGCCATCCGGATAAAGTTTGCCGGTGATTTTGGGCCACCAAAAGTGAATTCCACCAAGGTACGCCATGACTGCCCCGCCCACCATGATGTAGTGGAAGTGAGCCACGATGAAGTAGGTTCCATTCAAGTGGACATCCGTTGCCAGGGAGGCCAGGAAGAGGCCGGTCAAACCGCCCATGGTGAAAAGCCCGATGAATCCAAGGGCGTATAGCATGGGCGCTTGATACGAAATGGAGCCTTTGTACAACGTGGCGGTCCAGTTGAAGACCTTGATAGCCGAAGGGATCGCAACCATGAAGCTAAGCACGGAAAAGATGAGCCCGGCGTAGACCGATTGGCCGGTCACAAACATGTGATGGCCCCAAACCAGGAAACTTAAGACCGCAATGGCCATGCTCGAAAAAGCAACGAATGTGTATCCGAAAATTTTCTTCTTCGAGAATGCGGTGATTAGCTCGCTGATCACACCCATACCCGGCAAAATCATGATGTAGACGGCCGGGTGGGAATAGAACCAGAAAAGGTGCTGGAACAGCAGTGGATCGCCGCCAATGGCTGGATCAAAAATGCCCACGTGAAGCAACCGCTCCAGAGCGAGGAGAAGGAGGGTGATCGCGATGACTGGCGTGCCGAGGATAAAAATCACGCTGGTGGCATAAATCGACCAAATGAAAAGCGGCAAGCGAAACCAAGTCAGACCGGGCGCCCGCATCTTGTGAATGGTGACAATGAAATTCAGGCCGGTCAGAATGGACGAAAAACCGGTGATGAAGACGCCCAATGCGGTGGCGATTACCTGGGTATGCGCATAGTTGCTGCTGAAGGGCGTGTAGAACGTCCAGCCCGTGTCCACGCCGCCGGTCATAATCGCGTACAGGGTAAAACAGGCGCCGACGATGTAAATGTACCAACTCAAGAGGTTGATTCTCGGAAACGCGAGATCGCGCGCACCGATCATCATTGGAACGAGGAAATTGCCCAGGGTCGCAGGAATCGATGGAACAAGAAAGAAAAACACCATCACTACGCCGTGGATGGTGAAGAGTTTGTTATACGTATCGGGCTGAACCAGCGCGCCCTCCGGCTGGACGAGATGAAAACGCATCAGAGTCGCAGCGATGCCGCCCACAAAAAACATTACGGTAATCGAAGCCAGATAGAGCAGAGCGATGCGCTTGTGGTCGGTGGTGAAGAGCCACGACTTCACGCCGTAGCTGGCGTTCAAGTAGTTGACGCGCGATGTAGGAGGCGCTTCCATTACAGCGGCCGTGCTCATTTCATCTCACTTTCTTCAGGTCCTAGGGATTTCACGTAGGCGATAAGCTGCAAAATCTGCTCTTCGTCTACTTGCCCCTGGAAGCTGGGCATGATCGGGGCGAAGTTCGCCAGAGGCTCGGAGTTCGGATTAACAATCGCCTGGCGGATAAAGGCGTCGTCGACTGTCCGGGTTTGACCCGTTTTCAACGTGACTTGCGTGCCATAGATGCCCTGCAGCGAAGGCCCTGTGCCATTTCCTCCGGGCGCGTGGCAGGTTACGCAGCCAAATTGCGTAAAGAGCCTGTCGCCGCCTCCGGCCATCGTTTCCTTGTTTACGTTGGAGTTCAGCCAGCGCGCATAGTCGCTGGGTGACATCACGTACACCCAGCCAATCATTCCGGAATGGTCTGTGCCGCAATATTGAGCGCAAAAGAAGTGATAGGTGCCGATCTTAGTGGCCTGGAACCAAATCGTAGAGTAGCGACCCGGCAACACATCTTTCTTGATACGAAAGACCGGGATGAAGAAATCGTGTATGACGTCCTCGGAAGTCATGGTCAGTTTGACAGGTACTCCTACGGGCACATGAAGCTCGTCAATTTCGCGAGGTCCCTCGGTGTGCTGCAGGTGCCACATCCACTGTTTGCCGACGACGAAAATCTCCATGGCTGCATTCGGCGGACGCGAATTTTCAAAATAGAGACTCGATGCCCAGACAAAGAGACCCGCGCAAATCAGGGTGGGAATGATGGTCCAGGTAAGCTCCAGAGGCAGCGAGGTCTGCGTTTCGGGAGGAATTTCCTCTTCCGAACGACGGCGGTACCTCACCATGAAATAGAAAATGGTGCCGAAAATACCGATCGTGAAGAACAGTGTTATTGCGGTCAGCGCGAACTGCAAATGATCGACACTGGCAGCTGTCGTAGACGCAGTCGGCGGCTTAAGAGGAAAATTGGGCCACTTTCCGGCGAAAGCGTACACCGCGGCGCAGAGCTGATAACTAGATGTGACGTTCACGAAATTCCCGGGTCAAGAAATTCTCCCGCGGAGTCGGGAGTTTGCGTTTTTCCTGCCGAAGCAAAATAACAATCAATAAAGTGATTGCTACGACGGTGATTAGCCCTGCAATTTTAATTACGTGCGAAATGATCAAACCGTATTTCCCAGTCATGGGGTCGTAGTGATAGCAATAAAGCAGAATGGCATCGACTGGGGTACCAATCTTCCCTGCGGAGGCGTCGATCAGGCCGAGCCGAAGGTCTCGCGCGGGGTAGCTAATCCCGTAGAAATATCGCGAGATTTTGCCATCGGGGGTAAGAACCATGATCGCGCTGGGGTGCGCGTATTGGCCCGAAACACGATCGTATGCGTAGCGAAAACCCACAGCTTTGGCCAAAGCCTGGATGTTCGCTTCTTCACCGGTGAGGAAATGCCAACCCTGCACGGCTCCCGGGCGACCGTACATGCCGGCATACATAATGTGTTTTGCATCGGCGAGGACTGGCTGGTCTTTGGGATCAATACTTACCGTGACCACTTCATATTCCGGACCGAGGTTTAGGGAAATATCCTTGAGACTGCGGGTCAGACCGTTCAGCACCTGCGTACAAAGCATCGGACACTGGTAATAAACCAGGGTGAGAATCACGGGTTTTTGCCCAAAGAAACTGCTGAGCGCCACTGTTTGGCCGTGCTCGTTTCGAAAGGTCAGATTCAGGGGTACGGAATCATTTAGCTTCTGATCGAGCCCTACATCGCGCAGCAAAGCGGGACGCACACCGGCGCTTTGGATTGGTGACGCGTCAGGGCCGGAGGGTGGCTGCGCATAATAGGTTTGCGCCGCGAGAACAGGCACAAAAAGCCAACTGAAAACCCCTAAAGCGATCGTAGCAACGACGCGGGGGATCATTGCGATCCTCCGGGTGGCTGCGGCGCAGTGTCATTTGAGACCGACTGGTCTGTGGGCGTACCTGTCGGCGTACTTGGATTGGCGGCCCTGGCTCGCAAGCCACGCTGCACTACGATGCGCATAGCGTCGTCGATGGGGATGTGCGCAATTCCCTTCTGACGATCCACCCATCCATAGCTGTGCAAGGCTTTTTGCTGCGAATCCCAATACTGGAGAATGTCGGTGTGCGGCGCGGCCTGCAAACGAGGAAGAGGCGGAATGGTGCGGGTGTTCTCGAAAGGCGATGCGGTAGGGCCCAGATTCTGCGTATGCGCGAAGTAGCGAAAAACCCAGATCATGGCCACGGTGATGATAAAAAGCACGATGGCCATACCCACGCCAAAACCGAGCAAGCCGCGAATATTTGCGTCGCGAACTTCATACCCTGCCTCCTTCGATTGCTCGAAGGTGTGGACGCCATCCTTATGGGATTCAGAGGCCATTTCTTCAGTCACCAAATTCAGTGGCGGTTCCTTCAAACCGCGGATCGTGCAGCGGCAGCAGCGGCGAACGCCTGAGCTGCCATACATAAGTGCCAAACCAAATACCAAAAATCCCAACGAGCAAGGTTAGATCCAACGGATGCAGGCGCGGTCCCGAGGGCTGGAAAGCGGGAACGACTAGCCAGTACATGTCGATAAAACTAATCACGATGAGCGCGCCGCAAACGATCGAAAGCATCTTCAAACGACGCTTTACCGATCGCTGCAAGAGCAAGAGAAAAGGAATCGCGAAATGAAAGAGCACCAAGAATAGCGCCAAGCCGGCCCATGCCCCATTTGCACGGGTCATATAAAACGTGATTTCATTCTTCAAATTCCCTGCCCAGATAATCAGGAATTGAGAGAAGTTCAGATACGCCCATAACATGACGAAGGTCAGCGTGAGATTGCCCAGATCGTTGAATTGATCGCGAGTAACCACATGCGAGACCGGAGCAAAATTGGTGGTGGCCTGTGAAATGTTGATTACCAGGGCCAAAGCTCCCAGAGCGTAAATCACCATGAAGATCATGCCGTAGATTGTCGAGAACCATCCGGGCTCAAGAGACATCACCCAATCTATGGACGCGAAAGTGACTGTAATGCCAAAGAGAATCAGACCTGGACCGCTGATTCCTTCGAGGTATTTCGCAAAGCGCTGGTCGGCAGTGCGATCCTGCTCAGCGGACCACTTATTCATCACGTGGCTCAACCAAAGCCAGATTGCGAAATAAATCGCCGCGCGCACAAAGAAAAAGTCGCGGCTCAGGTAGAGGTGCTTAAAGGGGAGGCTGGGATTCGCGGTAATCGCACCGTTGGTCCAGGGATAAATGCGGTTCAGCCCGAACACCAAAGGTATAAACAGGATCAGCAATACTGGAAATGTTCGCATGCCCGCTTCGAGTGGTCTCCGAATCGGCAACCCCCACCATCCGCCGGTAAGGTGGTGCATCATCAGGACCGCCATACAACCCAGTGGGAAACCGACGCAGAAAACGAATGCCAACAAATAGGAGTGGAAGAATTGATCCGGATGAGTTGTAAGCCCCAACACGGAAACGCAGAGGCCTAATACACCAGCTACAAAAGCCCCCCGTTGCAGGCGATCCAGAACAGGAGGCAAAGAGGTGAGCTGTGGAGCAGCGCTCATGGCTTTTGCTCCTGCAATTTTGACTTGGTCTCGGTTGGAAGGTCTGCAACCGGAGCTCCCTGGCTGAACTGGAGAGCCTTAATGTAAGCGGCGATCCTCCAGCGGTCCTCCGGACTGACGCGAGACGCATAGCTGTACATTGCGCCGTAACCGTTGGTCATCACTGAGAAAAAGTGCCCCGCAGGCGCCTGGCGGAGACGATCGATATGGAATGAGGGTGGCTGCGGAAAACCGCGCTGCACAATCATTCCATTTCCAGTGCCCAAATAGTCGTGGCAGGGACTGCAGTAGATGTTGTAGCGCTGCTGCCCGCGAGCCATATCCGCGGCTTTGATGGGAAATGGAAATTGTTCAGCATCCTTACCGTCAACATTGCCTGCGTAAAGATGGTCATCGATGCGTAGTTGCCCGCGCGCTACCGTGCCGGGCACCGGATCGCGGACAGATCGTCCATCGCTAAAAAACGTGCTCGGGCCTTCCGGGTTATAACGAGGCTGGACATGCATATCCAACCGGCAGCCGGCCAAACCAAAGGCCAGTATCGATGCGCATACGCAAAAATTCGCACGGTGCGCCACACGGCGCGGAAGCGAGCCGTGCACTCGATCGCACTTTCGCCGTAACTTCTGTAGCGTCAAACTTCAATTTCATACACTCCGTGCGGACCCATGCCCTCCAGAAACGCCTTGGTTTGTTGAAGGTCGAACTTGCGATCGCGTGCCTTAATGCAGAGAAAAAACCGGTCGCGTGAGGCCAAGGCAAATCGCGGAACATTGAAAACCGGATGATATGGCGTGGGCAGGCCATTGAGGGCGAGCATCCCGAAGACGGCGGCAAAGGGCGGCAAATAGAATGGTCATCTCGAAGGTGATGGGGATGAAGGACGGCCAACTGTTGTGAGGCTTGCCGGCAATATTCAAAGGGAAGCTGATCACATTCGGGTAGTACTGCAGGAAAAACCCGCCTGCGCAACCAAACAGTCCTCCCCCTAGCACGATTGCGGGCAGGCGAGTGTGATGAAAGCCGACCGCCTCGGCCAACCCCTCGACTGGCATTGGCGTGAATGCGTCCATACGACGATAGCCCGCTTGACGCGTAGCCTCGGCGGCCGCAAGGAGGGTCTCGGTCGTTTCAAATTCCGCAAGCAAACCGTAAATGCCTTTTTTCTTCATGACAATTCGTGGTGTCGAACGCTTGTTAGCTCTCCGCCAATGCGGGATTTGGGTTCTTTAACTTGGCCAGATAGGTGGTTCTCGGCCGCGTGTTCAATTCGGGCATCAAGGTAAAGTTGCGAGGCTGCGCCTTGAGCTTGGAAACCTTGCTCTTGGGATCGTTGATGTTCCCAAAGACGATCGCTTCGGTGGGGCATACCGCCTGGCAGGCAGTAACAATTTCGCCATCGCGGACCTGGCGGTCGTCCTTCTCTGATTCGATTTTTGCGGCGTTGATGCGTTGCACGCAGTAGGTGCACTTTTCCATCACCCCGCGGCTGCGCACGCTCACGTTGGGATTGCGCATGCCGTAAAGACTTTGGGTGGTCCAGTCGGAGTAGAGGTAGAAATTGAAGCGGCGAACTTTGTAAGGGCAGTTGTTCGAGCAGTACCGCGTGCCCACGCAGCGGTTGTAGATCATTTCGTTCAGGCCTTCGGGGCTGTGAACGGTGGCGCCGACCGGGCAAACCAATTCGCAGGGGGCGTTTTCGCACTGCTGGCAGGGGACCGGCTCGTAGTACATCTCGGGATTGTCCAAGTCGCCGCGGAAGTAGTTGTCGACGCGAATCCATTGCATGTCGCGGCCGTTGGCCACTTCTCCCTTGCCTACTACTGAAATGTTGTTTTCCGACTGACAAGCCACCACGCAGGCGCCGCACCCATTGCAGGAGTTGAGATCGATTGACATGCCCCAGGCGTAGCCGTCGTATTTGTAGTCGGGAATTAGCGAGATGCGCTTGGCGTCCTCTTCGTGGTCCGCCGCAAATTCGGGATTTCTATAGAATTCATGGAGCGTGCCAACGCGCATTACACGGCGATCAAAAGCGTTCTCGCTTTCCTCTTCCGCGGCAGGATTGTGTTCCATCAAGTGATGGTGCTGGGTGGTCGCCAGCGGGTATTTCTTGCCCGTCTTTTCGATTTGACCGCCGGCGGTAAACCAAAAAGCACCTGAAGTTCGCAGCAGATAGGCGTTGTAACCAATCAGATTGCCGACGTGCCCGGCGCGACGACGGCCAAAACCGAGCTGCAGAGTGATGGAATCCTTCGGGTGGCCGGGGGTAATCAGAATTGGACCTTGGATTTCTCCGGCGCCGGTTTTGACCCGAACCACATCTTCATCAGTGACACCCAGGCGGTCGGCGGTCGCTGGTGCAATCAGGACCGTGTTGTCCCAGCTTATTTTGATTAGGGGCTTGGGTAGCTCTTGTAGCCAGCCATTGTTGGACCAGCGGCCATCGCCGATCGTGGGGTCCGGGCGGATGATGATTTCCAAACCTTGTTGTTGAGGAGGAGGGGTGGCGGCGGGAATTTTCGAGAGATTTGCGGTCGGGGTTACAGCAGACGCCGTCGGCCGTGTGCCTGCGGCCGAAGAAGTTGATCCCGCGATGACTCCGTCGTGAAGCGAGGTCTCCCAAAAATCGCGGAAGGCCTTATCGTTGCCACCGGAGGGATGCTGCCCGCGCCAGTATTTCTGAATTACGTCATGCGGCGCGCGGTCAGCCTCTCCTAAAAATGCCCCAAGAATCTCGTAGGAGCTTCTGCCGTTATACAGCGGCATGATGAGCGGCTGGATGATGCTGGGCGTCCCATCGTAAGCGCGGCAATCGCCCCAGGCTTCCAGGAAATGCGCTTCGGGCACATGCCAGTGGCACAACTCGGCGGTTTCGTCGTTATACAAGCCCGCATGAATTCGGAGGCCTACCTTCAAAAGTTTCTGCGCAAAATTCAAATCCACGGGCGCGGTGTAAACCGGATTGCCGCCTATGATAGCCAGAGTTGTCACCTGCCCGGCGTCGATTTCCTTGACCAGCTCCATCAGACCGTCGTTTTCGGGGCTTGTTTCGACAGGCTCGGCATACGTGACTGCCTTCCCAACGTTACCTAAGGCCTGATTCATGGCATGGGCAAGAGCGTGAACAGCGGGCGGTTGCGCATCGCCAGCGACAACGAGGCTCGAGCCGCGATTTTGCTGCAGGTCGAGAGTAAGGGCCGACAGCCACTGTGGCGGGACACCAGCGGGCGCTGCTCCGGCGCCGACACCCGAAACCCCAAGCGAAGAAGCGAGCGCTCGAGCAAAAGCCTCGATCGCGCCACATTGCAATGGCAAACGATGATCCGCCATTGCACCGGTATTCGTGGGGGTGCTCTCCACCACATACAAGCGGTTCATCGTCGAATCTTTACCGTCCACCCGGCGCCGAGCAGAAAAATCTCTTGAGTACCGAACGTTGCCTGCACCGCACGAAAGAAAATCCGAATCGAGAGAAAGCACTACGTCAGCTTTATCGAAGTGATAAATCGAATTTACGTTCTTGCCAAAAACGAGCCGCGCACCTTCTCTGGCGTTGTACGGGCCGGTTGGTTCGTGGGCATACCACTTCGCTTCTGGAAACTGTTCTAGCAAGGCCTTCATCTGCGAGCCGAAGGTCGGCGACGTCGTTTCGCCGGTGAGAATGCGCAGCCCCACACCCTTGGTGCGCTGCCATTCGGTTCGCATGTCGCCGATCGCGTCGAGGAACGCCGCCCACTCGCTAATGCGGCCTTCACGCAGTACGACCTGTGAACGATCCGGGTCGTACATCGTAAGAATT
Source organism: uncultured Acidobacteriota bacterium (assembly GCA_963757885.1). Lineage (GTDB taxonomy): Bacteria > Acidobacteriota > Terriglobia > Acidiferrales > UBA7541 > Palsa-147. The sequence goes on from CAVWSS010000006.1 coordinate 957,378, forward strand.
GAAGCCTGAGCAAAAATGTCCGTCGATCCCAGGCTGGCCGGATGCTGCGCATTTCCTTCGATCTTTGTTGGCCGGCCCATGTGGCTTTCAACCAACAAGCCCATCGCGCCACCAGCGAGCGGCATCGATGTAGCATAAAAGAGCGGCTTGCCCGGAATAATTTCTTCCGGAGCGCGCACGTAGGGAACAATTTTTTCAGTCGGGAGCTTCGTACAAGCGCTAAGCCCAGAAAGTGCTGCCGACGCGGCCATCAGTTTCAAAATATCTCTGCGATTGATGTGCACGGAATCCCCACCGGACTCCGCATCGTCAACAGCAGTGGTTTTCTCAGGATCGTGTGGAAACTCGTGGTGGAGATGCGCCTGGTATTCGGGGGTTCCCGCCAGTTCTTGCAGGCTTTGCCAGAAGCGCTGCTTGCCCCTTGACCCTGCCAGAGCCTCGCGCGCCTTCGCCAAATCTGTAGGAGCGGCAGGACCTAAGGCAGCGCACGGATGCGTATCGTGCTGCGTCGCAGACGCATCACTCGTGTGCAAAATTTTGAACAAGTCGCTCATCAACTAATCCATCGCTCGATCATCGCGTCCCATCACCGGTGACATGTATAGCAATCCGTCGAAGTATGAATTTTGTATTCCTTTATCAGCCGCTGGCCCAGCTCCAGCTGATTCGAAGGCGCGCGGTAGGTGGTGCTAAAAATGTATTCCTTTGGTCGCACATATTTTTCCGGCTCGCGGTGGCATCCCAAACACCAGGACATCTGCAACGTATTCGCAGCATAAGTTAGAGACATGCCGCCTACATCACCGTGGCAGGTCGTGCAGCCTACACCCTTGGCGACGTGGATGCTGTGATTGAAATACACAAAGTCAGGCAGCATGTTCACGCGAGTCCATTCAATACTCTTTCCACTGCGGTAGCTCTGGCGCACTGGTTCCAGCAATGGTGCATTCGTCCAAATCTGCGAATGGCAGGTCATGCACGTTTGAGTCGGCGGAATGCCCGCAAAAGACGACTGCTCCACCGACGTATGGCAGTAGCGGCAATCAATGCCCAGCTCGGACGCGTGGTGGCGATGGCTGAAAGGGACGGGCTGCTCGCGTGCTTCATTCACGTCGGTCACGTAAGGCGAGCCGGTGAGGGCATAAATCACATATCCTGCGAGTATCACGAAAAATAGCCCACCGTAAATGCTCACGCGGGCGACCAGGTTCGTGCTGTGGTGAAATATCTGCACCGTCGTATCAGTCGTCCATCCAAACTCGACGGACTTAATTGCTCCTTATTTTTCTTCCTCTTCCTCAGCCACCAAAGAACGCATTTCGTAAATCGAGATCATCGGCAGATATCGAATGAACAGATAGAACAGAGTCAGGAACAACCCAATGGTTCCAACATAGGTCATCCAGTCCCATCGGGTCGGGTAATACATGCCCCAGGATGAGGGCAGAAAATCGCGATGCAGGCTGGTGACGATGATCACAAACCGCTCAAGCCACATTCCGGTATTCACAACCAGGGAAAGCGCAAAAAGCGCCGGTACGTTTTGTCGGACTCGCTTGAACCAAAGGGCCTGGGGCAGAGCTATGTTGCACAAAATCAGCAGCCAATACACAACGGCGTAGGGCCCGAACATGCGGTTCATCATCATGTAGCGCTCAAACACATCTTGGCTATAGAACGCCATGAAGGTTTCCATCATGTAGCCGTAAGCTACGATCAAGCCCGTAGCGAGCATGACCTTGGCCATGTTGTCGAGGTGACGCATGGTGATGAAATCTTCGAGGTGATAGAACTTGCGCAGCGGGATCGCCAAACTCAACACCATCGCGAAGCCGGAATAGATCGCGCCAGCGACGAAATAGGGCGGGAATATAGTGCTGTGCCAGCCAGGAACAATGGCTACCGAAAAGTCGAAGCTCACCACGGTGTGAACGGAAACAACCAGCGGAGTCGCCAAGCCGGCCAGTAGGATCGAAGCGACTTCGTACCGGCTCCAATGAACGGCCGACCCCCGCCAACCCATGGCGAAGATTCCGTAAATAACTTTCTTGATCCGGCTCTTCGCGCGATCACGCAGCGTTGCCAAATCGGGAATCAAACCAACGAACCAGAAAAGTAAAGAGACCGTTGCGTAGGTGGACACCGCAAAAACGTCCCACACCAGCGGACTCCGAAACTGTGGCCAGGTCCCCATCACATTCGGGTACGGGAAAAGCCAATAAGCGAGCCACGGCCTGCCCATGTGCAACAGCGGAAACATGCCCGCGCAAGCCACGGCGAAGAGCGTCATTGCCTCTGCGAATCGGTTGATGGACGTGCGCCACTTCTGGTGCAAGAGCAGGAGAATCGCGGAAATCAGCGTGCCGGCGTGCCCAATTCCGATCCACCAGACGAAATTGGTAATCGCAAATCCCCAGCCGATGGGGATGTTGACTCCCCAAATTCCTACGCCGTAAATCATCAGCCAGGTAACGGCGTAAAAGAACATCATCAGCAATAGAAAGGACATGGCAAAACCGAGGAACCAACCAGGGCGGCGGCGCTGCCTGAGAACGATGGAACTTATTTTGTCGCTGACCGAAGCGATAGAATGCCCAGGCTCTAGGACTGGCGCTTCGTTGGCAGGCGAAGGTTTGAGACCGTCTAAATCCAAGTTGCTATTTCCAATCGCGACCTAATGCTTTGATTATCAAAAACCCAGAGGGACGTCATTTCCGGGTATAAAAAAATAACTGGTGAAGGCCCGAAGTACCTGAGTAAATTGTTTTTCAGATTCGACGGGGTTGGTCAATTGAAGTAGCGACATGAATGCAGTGTCCAAAACAAGCAGCCGCAACAGCATAGTCTTCACGAGGCGGTGGCGCAAGATTGAACAGATAATTTTTAAGTTTTGAAAAAAAGCGAACTGCAATATCGTGAGTTGTAAATTAGATTGGAGCGGGAGCCACTATGCAGCGCGATTATCATCGCTGGTATTCCAACCGCCTGGAACGCGACATGGCGGTTATCGTGTACGGGCATTGGGGCACTCCGCTGATAGCCTTCCCCACCAGCGGCGGAGACGAGTGGGAATATGAAAATCAGGGAATGGTCGCTGCCCTCGCGGATTTCATTGAAGGCGGAAAGGTAAAATTTGTTTCCGTTGGCTCGGTGGCGGGGCAAAGTTTTTACAACAAAGCAGCGCACCCCTTTCATCGCAGTTACGTCCTGGCGCAGTTTGACGCCTACATCCGCCACGAGGTAGTGCCCTTCCTATGGACGCACTGCCGCGGACAAGTCGCGATTGCAACGATGGGCGCATCTTTGGGCGCCTACCACGCAGCAAACACGATTTTTAAACACCCTGACGTGATTAAGGGATGTTTTGGGCTCTCCGGTCAATACGACATCAAAAGCTTCATGGACGGGCTGTACGACGAGAATCTTTACTTCAATAATCCGGTCGATTACCTGCCGAATCTTTCAGATCCCACCATTATTTCCGCACTCAACTCGTGTGAAATTCACATCGCGACTGGAACAGGACCTTGGGAGCACAGCGGCCCGTCCTACTACTTGGCTTCTATCCTGCAGGGGAAGGGGATTCGCTGCCACCTGGACGACTGGGGACCCAAGGGAGGCCATGACTGGCCCTATTGGAAGAATCAAATGCGTGAGTATGTAGGCGGGCTCTTCTAGTCGATTAAAGCAGTTCTTCAGTCTCGAGAAGGCTAATTGGAACCGAGGCCAAACATCTCCAGGTTATATCGGCCTTTATTGATCACTTGATCCTGGTCAATCCACACGTCGCAGCGGCGGGTGAGGACATCAACATGCGTCTTCGATTGCCAGGCAGCATGGGTCTGGCTGCCGTACGGGTCTCCAAAAGCCAGATGAACGCCCGGAAGTTTTTCGTCTTGAAGTAGCACACCGATCATATCCGTTAGACCAAGATTCGTCCCAAAGGCGAGCTCGCCGATTCGGTCGCTATTCTCGTCGGTATGGCAGTAGCTCCAAAACTCCTGCTGAAGGTCAGGCCGGTCACAATGCACTGATTTGAGCCGCCCGCCTTCAAGCTCCAGCACCAGGGGCGTTTCGCGCAGATCGCCATACTTGGCGTTGAAATGATCACCGGCAGTGCCGTCGCAGACGAATGTGCCGTCAACTGTTGCAGGCGTGGTGAAGACTTCGCCCGCGGGAAGATTGGACCAATAGCGCGGGCTAATCAGTCCGCTGGTTTTGACCCAATCCAGCCTTGGATCGAAGGTGGCCCGAATCGAAGTGCCGCCCTTGGTTGAAACTCTCAGCTCGGTGGCCGTGCGCATCCGCTGGCAAAGCCGCTGGCTCAGTTCATCGATTTGCTTATAGTCGGCGCGCATCCCCTCCTGCATTATTTGGGGCGTAACACTGACCATGTGCGCATAGCGAATTCGGCGGCGCTCGACCAAGCCAACGATTTCTTTCCGCGCAGTTAGCTCGCCGATTAAAGGCTGGAAACACAGGATGCCGGCGTCTGCGGTTTCGAGTCCCGCCAGGATTTCTCGCGGAGCGCCCAACAGCGGCCGCTTCGCAAAGTCCTCCACGCAATAGGGCGTCCATCTTGCCTGGCGATGCTCAAGAGCATAGCCGAGGCTCGAAGCGACTTCGCGGCTTGGTTCGTCGAAAATCAGCGCCACTCGCTCTTCGGGCTTTATCGCTAAACAAGTTTCGATGGCGTTGCGCGCTCCTTCATGAAGCGCCGGATTGACATTCATAATGTTCAGCTCACTCATCAACTATTGGAGTTTGTTCTGTTCGATTCGCAGCCACGATTTAATTCGTTCGTAAATCAGCCGTTCGTGATTAGACATATTATGGATGATTCGATCCGGGTTCAGGAGTCCACTGACCGAAAATATCAAGGGCATCGATTGAAATCTTAGGACACCGGGCTCACCACAAAGGAAGGCACCTGGCCACCACCGGAGGTAACGTTTGCCAGGCTGGTAGCACTGAGCCGGGTCAGAAACCCGGCCAACTTGCCACGAAAGAGATAAGGCGCCAGATCAACCAGCATATCTTTCATGGTCACGTGCCCTTCGCTATCAAAAAACGGGAAGACTTCTCGGCGCACAGAGATTCGTTCCTGCACGACCCATGTCCCGAACGGATCCTTGAGTGCCCGCTCGATTAGACGATCCCACTTCGATTCTTCAGATTCCCAACCCAGAATTACTCCTGCACCACCGTACTCATCATTCGGTTTAATAACCAGGTGTTCGCGATTGGCTCGGATGTAATCGACCAGATCAATGCTTTTGCCGTCATGAGTGGTGCGTGACGCTGAGACCACCCGCGTCCATGGTATGTGCTCGCGGATCAAAGCGCGTTCCTCACTGGAGAAGAGCGCCTGATTGCGTTCATCGGTAAGTACCGCGAAGAAGGCTTTTTTATGCGGGATTTTGCATTGAAACGTATTGGCAACACACGCCGCCCGTGTCTCGTAGGCTTTCACCAGGGCACCGCATTCCTGAGGGCGCGCGAGAATGTCGTTGATCAGAACACGGCGGTAAACCAAATCGATTTTCTTCGATCCAGCGTGGAGCGCACCATGATCCATGTGCAAATCGCGAGGATCGCAGACTAGGGTGGGCACCCCAGCGGCCTCAAAACGATCGCGCAGGAGTTGGAACTCACTCCATGTCGGAACTTCGCGCCAATCCACAATGGCGATCTGGGGGCGATTCGACGTACCGCCCCAATCCTTGTAGCTCGCGAGGAGTGCCGCGAGGATGGATTCCATGAGCGAGTAGCTGCGGGCCACGAATTTCGTTTGAAAACTTCGCATCACATCAAATTCCCTGAAAACACCGGCTAGTGTCTCGGCATAACCAAGGCCCGCAGGGGATTCCGCGTTGTATTCAGCGCATTGAATCGAATTGGGAAGCAGGAAGGCATCGAGACGCGACGCGGTGCTGGCCGTCGCATATCCTGGATCGAGGCGCACCAATCGTTCTTCCGCCTCACTAAGACCGAACTGCTTGAGCAATTCGGGCGACTCCAAAGCGGCTCGAACCACCCGTTCCCCAAAAACGGCAATACTTTCAGCGACTTTACGGACGCGAGCTTCGTCTTGCTCAGTTAGAAAGAAGGGACGAAGGAATGGGCAGTGAATGCGGTCTCCAAAGGTGAGTTTTCTGGACCGCATATCGCGCGAAAAATCCGCACAGAACTTAGGTTGCAGCTCGACATCGCTGCGGAGCAGCGAATGCCAGAATTCGGCAGGCTCGGAGCCGGGCGAGTTCTCCTTGGAGGTGGTAGATGCGGATGTCATGCAGATTTCGTAGCAGGTGAAGACGGTTTGGGTGCGCCGGTGAACCCCGCCGGCTGGCCCAGCCCGAGCATTTGCTCCCATCGGGGCCACGGGTTGGAAACATCGCCGCGCAAAGCGCGGTCCACAACCAGCTTAGCCATCCGCTGTACAACTTCGTTGAAATAGAACTCGGTTATGCGATCGCGCTCAAAATCGGGTGCGGGATTCAGAAAATCGATGGCGTAGGGAATGCCATTTTCAACGGCGAACTCGATGGTGTTCATCTCGTAACCCAAAGCCTGATTGATCAATTGAGCGTCGCGCACCACGCGGTCACCAAGCTCCGGCGATAAGTAATTGTGAATCACAAGATAGCGGCGCTCTTTGGGATCGTAGGCAACCGGCATGATATCTGTCTTCCCAAAAGTGAAGCAGCGCACATATTTATCGAAGCTAATGAACTGCTGCAGTGTCATGCAGTATGGCGACGTGCCGTCGTAAGCAGCGAGCAATTCTTCACGGTTATTCACTTTATAAACGTGCTTCCAACCGCCACCCGAAAATGGCTTCAGAATCGCCGGCCGTCCGACGTAATCAAGCAAACCATCCCAATCAATCGGGTAGGTGAGGTTGCGAAGCGATTCGGAGTTAATGTCGACGTCGCTCGGGTACCCTTTTTGGGGAAGTAAAACCGTCTTTGGAATTGCTACTCCAAGCTTTGACATCAGCGAGTAATTGAAAAATTTGTCATCGGCAGTCCACCAAAAAGGATTGTTGATGACGTAGGTGCCCTTCAAAATGACGTTTTTCAAATAGCCACGGTAATAGTCCACTTCATGAGAAATGCGATCGACGATTACGCGATAAGCAGGTGGATCGTCCATGCGAGTGCCGGCAACTTTCACAAAATCGGCGGTAATGCCGTCGCTCTTGCCGATTCGATCTACCTCAGCAAGGAAAGCGGGTGGGAAGCTGTACTCGCGCCCGCACATTAGGCCTATTTTCATGCTCGAATCCCCCGGTGATTTGGCATCGCTCTAACTTGCGCCCGCGGACGATTGAACCCCGTCAATTCCTTCACGAGTTTCCTTTACCAGGTGCTGGACCACGGCTTTCAAATCCTCGGTTTCCTTGAAGACTTGAATCTGGCGCTCTGCGCTTGTGCCGTCGCGCAGGATGCGGTGAATGCCTTGCACGGCCTCGCGGCTGCCCAACTCGTCAACTACATCGTCGACGAATTCCAATAATTCCAGCGCAAGGGCCCTCATGGGAACTTCGGTTCGTTGGCCAAAGTCGATCAGCTTTCCATCAATTCCCCAGCGCGCGGCGCGCCACTTGTTTTCTTCAATCAGGGCGCGGGGATAGGTGCGGAAACCCAGATTGCGCACGTAAAGCTTGTGGAGCTTCACGACTAAAGCCTGAGTCACCGCAGCCAGGGCGATTGAATCTTCCGCGCGCGTGGGAACATCGCAAATGCGAAATTCGAGAGTGCCAAACATAGGATGTGGGCGTACATCCCACCAAATCTTCTTGGCGTTATCAATGCAGTTCAGTTCGACGAGCAGGGCAACATACTCCTCGTAATCACTCCACGAGCCGAAATCTTCAGGCACACCGGTACGCGGGAAGCGCCGGAAAATTGTGGTGCGAAATGAGCGGAGACCGGTGTCACGACCCATCCAAAATGGCGAACTGGTCGAGAGCGCGAGCAGGTGAGGCAGAAAGTACCGGACCTGATTCATCAGGTCGATCATGGTGGTGCGATCGGGCATGGCCACGTGGACGTGAATACCGAAAATGAGGAGGGAGCGGGCAAGCTGCTGAAGCTCCTCGATGATGTTCTGGTAGCGCTCACCGGGAGAAATGACCTGGTCGATCCAACTGGAAAATGGGTGCGTGCCGGCGGCAGCGACGTGTAGGCCAACGCGTTCGGCAGCGCGAACCAGCTCACCACGCATACGGAAGATTTCGGGGCGGAGCTCATCGACGTTGTTACAAATCTTGGTGCCCATTTCGACGATGGATTGGTGCATCTCGGGCTTGATTTGGTCGCCAACCTCAGGCGAGCTAGCAGCAATGAGTTCGCTCACATGTGAGCGAAGCCCCCAGGTGTTGGGGTCGATGATTTGAAATTCCTCTTCAACGCCGATGGTGAAGCGGTGAGCCATGGAAGCCCTCGCGACTACGACGCCAGCCAGCGTACCGGGTGTATCGAATAGCGATTTATGATACTAAGCCCGACCCAAAATTACACTCTTGTGGGGTCTCTCTTTCAGCTGCGGAAAAATACAGGAAGAACTTCTCTAATGCCGAATTGCCAGTGCTCTACAATCGCAGAAGAGGTGCACATGATCGGAAGGCTGACTCGAATTTGTCTCGTTTTGACTCTACTGCTTTCACCTATGCAGAGCATCGCGTCGACGGGGCAAGCCTCGTCGCAATCCACTGCTACAGCACAAGAGATCGATGTTGACGTTACTGCGACCCCACAACCGTTTCCTCATTTCTGGGAGCAAATGTTTGGCTCGGGGCGGGCGATATTGTCGCTGCGGGACAGCTACCGCAAAGATTTAGACAAGGTCGAAGGCATCACCGGATTCAAGTACATCCGGTTCCACGCAATTTTGGACGATGAAGTGGGGGTCTACAATGAGGATGCCAAGGGACAGCCGGTTTACAACTTTTCGTACGTGGATCAAATCTACGATGGGCTGCTGGCGCACGGTGTACGGCCTTTCGTCGAACTCAGCTTCATGCCGAAGGCACTTGCGGCAAGCCAGACGCCGCATGCCTTTTGGTACAAGCCTCTTCCAAATCCGCCCAAGGACTACCACCGCTGGGGCGAATTGGTGTACCAATTCACCCGCCATCTCGTGGAGAGATACGGCGAGGAGGAAGTGGCTAAGTGGTATTTCGAGGTCTGGAACGAGCCCAATATCGATTTTTGGACTGGCGATCCTAAACAAGACACTTACTTCGAGCTCTACGATCACGCTGCACCGGCGGTGAAGCGCGCGAGCAACAAACTAAGAGTGGGCGGGCCTGCCTCCGCTCAGGCGGCCTGGATTCCTCAATTCATTCAACATTGCGTCGATAAAAATATCCCGTTTGATTTTGTTTCGACACATGTCTACGGGAACGATTCCGTGGAGAACGTGTTCCACACCACGGGAACGATTCCCCGGACCGAGTTTGTTTGCCGCGCGGCCAAAAAAGTCTCCGATGAAGTTCGCAATTCGCCGCGGCCGCAGATTCCCATCATTTGGAGCGAATACAACGCCAGCTACTTCAACGAACCTGCTGTGACCGATGCGGCATTTATGGGCCCCTGGCTGGCCGACACCATCCGAAAATGCGATGGGTTGAACACCATGATGAGCTATTGGGATTTCTCGGATGTTTTTGAAGAGCAAGGAGTAATCAAGACTCCGTTTTATGGGGGGTTTGGCCTTGTTGCCGAGGGAGGAGTGCCAAAACCGGCGTTCAATGCCTTTGCGCTGTTGCACCTTCTAGGCGATGTGAGGATCCCTGAAGAAAACAATTCGATCCTGGTTACGCGAAGGGCCGACGGCACCTTGGTGCTGGCGGTTTGGAATCTCTTTTTGCCTGAGGACTCTGGACAACCGAAAGATGTAAATCTCATCCTGAAGGGGCTAAAAGGACGCCACCACGCAGAGATCCATCAGCTTGATGCTCAGCACGGATCTCCCTCGCCCGCTTTTGAGGCCATGGGACGCCCGGCATCACCGACGAAAGAACAATACGAGAAATTGACACGCGCGGCGGAAATGCCGGCGCCGCAAAAAGTAAACTTGCAGCAGCAATCGCTGAAGCTGCACTTGCCACCGCAATCGCTGTTTGTCGTGGAGATTCGCTAGGAGAACTTACTTTTCGGAAGGACGCGGAAACCGAGCTTGATGAGCCTGCTCGGTTGATTTGAAACCCACCAGGTCCATGGCGCGCCGGGCGTCATCGTTTTTCATGAAAGTGTCCCAGACGAAGCCAGTACGAAGATTCTCAGCCATCAGCAAAGAAATCCCCACGTTGATAGCGATGACGTCTTGGTCGTACCACCCGGTGCGCGGATTAAACGCATCGACGAATCCGTACCGGCGCCATCCGTGTTGATCGTACTTCTGCCGCATATTCCATAACACCTTTAGGGTGTGCTCCGGCATAAATGGAAGCGAACCTGCCACTGCTCCGGGGACCACACTTCCATCGATGGGTCCCATCTTGGGCGGACCACCCCAGACGACATAGCCTCGTACAGAATCCGAGGAAGAAATTCCCCATAATCGTCCCCGTAGTCCTTGAATTGGCTCGCCAAATCGATGCAGAAGAGACGGTGCGCTTGCGTCGCGATGACTGAGTTCGCGAAATAGTCGGTGTATTTATCCTGTTTATCGCGAAAATCGAACCAGGCATGCGAATACTGATGGACAAAAATAGGCGCAAAGGAACCGACGTATTTCAAATCTTCATACTCGAAAGTTGGCCGGAACCAGGCATCCCAGCTTTCAGGCGATAGCGGATGAGTCGCCGACCCGATTCCGAGCAGATACATCACCATTAATTCCGAATACGGAATCCCAGCGCCACTTGATGAATCCACCCTCAGGACGCCAGCCGTGCGACAGAGTTTTGTCTCCATCCAGCATCCACGGCCAATCCACGCGATCGACGATTTGGGTGGCCAGATTGTGAATCTCATCGTCGGCAAAATGTGCGCGGCAACTGAGCACCCCGGCGAGGAGCAAAGCGGTATCGATAGAGGAGACTTCGGACTTAATAGTGCGTTGGCCGGTATTGATATTTATGAAGTGGTAGTAAAAGCCATGCAGGTTCGGCATGTCGCGCAAATAACGAAGCGTGGTCAATACGCGGTCGCGCAATTTGTCGGTGGGGATGTACCCACGCTGATCGGCGATACACAGAGCGGTCAGGCCAAATCCAGTCGCAGCCACGCTGGCCACATCGCGGGTATCCGATCCATCGGCGCGACTCCGGTCTTTTACCAAGCCGGTCGTGGGACTGGCCTGCTCCCAGAAAAACTGAACTGTGGCATTTTGCAACTCTTCGAGAAGCGCCTCATCGTCGCTCGACGGCCGATAGCCTGAAAGGGCCTTTGCGGCCGGCTGCAGAGCTGGTCCCTTGGCGGCCTCACCCCAAGCAGGGGACGCCAGCGCCGAGAGTTTCAGCACCAAGCCGGCGCCGACCATCTCTGCAAGCATTTCGCGGCGGGTTATTCTAGCCATTTGGGTCCATATCGAAGTTGCCGAGGTCCCTCACATGACATGTGAGTTGGAACAGAAGGGTGGACCTTTCTAGTATGTCATAGCGTATTTAGAGGCCAAGACATAAGCATCGTTAGAAAAACTTGAGTTGTTTGAAGCGCAAATGGCATAGTTTTCGGGCCATTTTCCCTACAACTCCGCGATTTAAAAGAGTTTGCTTTCATTCGAGCCCTGCAAATAAGATCAAGTTAATAAAGGGTTTCCTCACCAGACATTTGACGCGCTAAGTTATGGAAACGATTGCCTGATAGGCGTCGTCTAAAGAGTCCGGGTGCATTTGATTATCATCAGACCTTTAAGAACAATCCTGCAGTGACTTTGGCGGAAGCCAGATAGAAGGGTTCAAGCAGGTTTCAGTGACATGGAAAATCCCAACGCCCCAAATAAAGTCTCGACCTTAACGTCTCAAGAACCCAAGCAAACCAAGCCTGGGAATAATGCCGCGTCGCAGGTGAATGTCACTACGACGTCCCTGCCGCGGGAGGAACCCCCAGCCCCACCTGAAGAAAAATGGCGCCGCATGCCGACGGATGAGCCGCCGAAGCGCTCATCGATGGGGATTGTACTTATCGTGCTCCTGGTGGTGGGGTGTCTCGCCGGGTTTTTTCTATGGCGCAGTAGCAAGCAAAAGGCTCAGGCACAAGCCGCCGCGCAAGCGGCCGCTGCGGCAAAAAGGACAGTACCGGTTTCCGTAACAGCAGCTGTCCAGGAAGACATGCCCGTGTATCTGGAAGGCCTCGGCTCAGTCTCGGCGTTTTACACGGTCACCGTGAAAAGCCGTGTCGACGGCCAACTGGTCGATGTCCCGGTCAAGGAAGGACAGGACGTTAAAAAGGGCGACCTGCTCGCGATCATTGATCCTCGACCCTACGAAGTGGCGCTGGCACAGGCACAGGCCGCTTTAACCCGCGATCAGGCGCAAACCAGCGATGCCCGGCTCAATCTCGATCGCGATGCCGGTCTGGTTCATGAGGGCGTTATTCCTCAGCAGCAATATGACACGCAGCATGCTTTGGTCGACCAGCTTAACGGGACACTAAAAGCTGATCAGGCAGTCGATCGACAGCGCGAAGCTGAATATTACCTACGCGCATATCACCTCGCCCATCGACGGGCGTGTGGGCTTGCGGCTCGTAGATCCCGGAAACATCGTGCATGCCACCGACGCCACCGGACTCTTCGTCATCACCCAACTTCAGCCGATCGCGGTGATATTCACTTTCCCTGAAGACAACCTCCAGGCCGTGCTGACTCGGATGCGAAACACGACGCTTGAGGTGGACGCCTTTACTCGAGACGACCTCACTGAGCTTGCCAAAGGTAAGCTTGCAACAATTGATAACCAGATCGATCAAACGACGGGAACCTTCAAACTGAAAGCGATCTTCAGCAACGAAAACCACACTCTGTGGCCTGATCAGTTCGTCAACGCCCGCATGCAGCTCGACGTCAAGAAGAACGCCATCATCATCCCGAGCGCTGCAGTTCAGACTGGCTCGCAAGGTTCATTCGTGTATGTGATTTCGTCGGACAAGAAGGCGCAGGTCAAAAATATTCAAATCGGCCTGAATCAAGGCAATGTGTCGCAAGTGAACAGTGGAATTTCAGCTGGAGATCAGGTGGTAGTCGATGGACAGGATAAGTTGCAGGAAGGGACCTTGGTGGATGCACACGTAACTGCCCCAGTTCAAATCAAGCCAACTCCACCTTCAGGCAACAGCCCGATAGCACGCCAGGCCTCACCCGCCACGAATGCGCCTAGCAGTCGGACGACGCCAGCGAGCACGCCACCACCTGTCCAAGCCTCGACTCCCGCCAACAATCCACCGGCTTCTTCAAAACGACGTGGACGCCCATGAGTGTTTCCCGGCTTTTCATTCTCCGGCCAGTCGCCACCACCTTATTGATGGTGGGACTTACCTTGGTCGGAGTAGTCGCGTACCGGCAGTTGCCTGTTTCGGCCCTTCCTCAGGTTGATTACCCCACGATTCAGGTCTTGACCTTCTACCCCGGCGCGAGCCCGGCGGTTATGGAGTCCTCCGTTACTGCCCCGCTGGAGCGTCAGTTCGGCCAGGTTCCGGGCCTCCAGCAGATGACCTCGACCAGCTCCTTTGGCGGGTCGCTGATTACTCTGCAATTTGACTTGGATCAGAACATCGACGTGGTTGAGCAGCAGGTGCAGGCCTCGATTAACGCCGCGGGAACATATCTGCCCGCCAACCTTCCGAATCCCCCGATCTACAGCAAGGTGAACCCGGCGGACGCGCCCGTGCTGACTTTGGCGCTCACATCAAACACGATGCCGCTGCAGAAGGTCGAAGACCTAGCCGACACCACTCTGGCTCAGAAGATTTCCGAGCTTCCCGGGGTGGGTTTGGTGAGTATCAGCGGAGGACAAAAGCCCGCCGTGCGTGTGCAGGCGAATCCTTCGGCGCTGGCGTCCTATGGGCTAAGTTTAGAGGACCTCCGCGGAGCCCTTGCAGCGGCGAATGTCGACCAAGCGAAAGGAAACCTGGACGGACCCCGCCAGGCTTTCACCATTGGCGCGAATGATCAGATTTTCAATAGCGTAGATTACCGCCCAATTATCATTGGCTACAAGAATGGCGCCCCAGTTCGTGTGCAGGACGTGGCCACTGTAATCGATGGGTCTGAGAATGCGCTGCAGGCGGCCTGGATGAACGAGAGCCCTGCGGTCATCATGAACATCCAACGGCAACCCGGCGCGAATATTATCAACGTCGTCGATCGCATCGAAAAGCTACTGCCTCAGCTCAAGGCTTCACTTCCTCCCGACATTAACGTCCAGACACTGACCGATCGCACCCTCACTATTCGCGCGTCCGTAGCGGACGTGAAATTCGAACTGATGCTTACCATCGGTCTGGTCGTGATGGTGATCTTCGTTTTCTTGCGCAATGTTTCCGCGACGGTCATACCCGGTATCGCGGTTCCACTCTCTTTGATCGGCACCTTCGGAGTGATGTATCTGGTTGGCTATTCGCTCGACAACCTTTCGCTGATGGCGCTGACCATTTCTACTGGTTTCGTCGTCGACGACGCGATCGTGATGATCGAGAACATCGATCGTTACTTGGAGGCGGGCGATTCGCCTGTGGACGCGGCGCTTAAAGGCGCCGGGCAAATCGGCTTCACCATTATTTCCCTTACCGTGTCGCTGATCGCGGTGCTCATCCCGCTTTTGTTCATGGGCGACATTGTGGGCCGGCTCTTCCGGGAATTCGCCGTAACACTGAGCGTTACGATCCTCATGTCGGCGTTTATTTCGCTCACCTTGACGCCGATGATGTGCGCAAAGCTCTTAAAGCCCAAAGCTGAACGAAAAGAGGGGAAGTTCTTTCAGGCTTCGGAGCGAGCGTTCGATTGGGTGATTGCGCGTTACGCGACCTCGCTCCAATTTGTGCTGCGCCATCAGACTGCGACCCTAATCATAACGTTCGGAACTCTGGTTCTAACGCTTTTCATGGCTTACATCGTGCCCAAGGGCTTTTTCCCAGTTCAGGACACCGGCGTGATTCTAGGAATTTCAGAAGGGGCGCAGAGCGCATCGTTCCAAGACATGGCCACTCGACAGCAAGCTCTGGCGAAAGTGATCCTTAAGGATCCCGCTGTAGCGAGCCTCTCCTCGTTCATTGGGGTTGACGGCACCAATATGACCACGAACAGCGGCCGCATTCAGATCAACCTGAAATCGCGCGATGAGCGAAGCGATTCCATAACCGAGATTATTGACCGTCTGCAACAGAAAACCGCCAGCGTTGAAGGCATTACGCTGTACATGCAGGCCGTGCAGGATTTGACCGTGGAGGACCGCGTAAGCCGCACCCAATATCAATACAGCTTGGAAGCCACCAACATAAATGAGTTGGCGACATGGGTGCCGCAGCTCATCGCCAAGATGAGAGAATCGCCGATATTGCGGAACGTGGCGACCGACCAGGAGAACCAGGGCCTGGGGGCGGATTTGGTCGTCGATCGCGACACTGCTTCAAGACTCGGGCTCACTCCACAGGCCATTGACGACACACTTTACGACGCTTTCGGGCAGCGCCAGGTATCGACCATCTTCACTCAGCTGAATCAGTACCACGTGATTTTGGAAGTGGCCCCCGAGTATCGCGAGAATCCAGACTCGCTAAGGTTCCTCTATGTACGGTCAAACAGTGGAATGCAGGTGCCACTCTCGACTTTCGTCAAGTATCAGCCGTCCACGGCTCCGCTGGCGCTTAACCACGAAGGGCAATTCCCTGCGGTCACAGTCTCCTTTGACTTGGCGCCCAACGCGTCCTTGGGAGACGCCGTAAAAGTAATCGACAACGCCGGCAAACAGATTGGCTTGCCCGCCAGCATCGTGGCGAATTTTCAAGGATCTGCTGCGGCATTCCGGAATTCGCTCGCGAATGAAGGTTGGCTGATCCTGGCCGCGATAGTGACCGTCTACATCGTCTTGGGTGTGCTTTATGAAAGCTACATTCACCCCGTCACGATTCTTTCTACCCTGCCCTCAGCGGGAGTTGGCGCGATCCTAGCTCTTCAGCTTTTTCGTTTGGATTTGGGTGTCATCGCGCTCATAGGAATTATCCTGCTGATAGGTATCGTAAAGAAGAACGCCATCATGATGATCGACTTCGCTCTGGAAGCGGAACGAGGCGAAGGTAAGCCGGCCGAGGAAGCAATTTACGAGGCGTGCCTGTTACGTTTCCGCCCGATCATGATGACCACTTTCGCCGCATTGCTCGGCGGATTGCCGCTGGCCATGGGACGCGGAACTGGCTCAGAGCTGCGGCACCCGCTGGGAATTTCGATCGTAGGCGGCTTGCTGGTCAGCCAGCTCTTGACCCTTTACACCACTCCAGTCGTGTACATCGCCTTTGACAACATGGCCAAAAAGTTCTCCCGTTATCGCGTTGGAAACCCCATACCGGCAGAGCAGCCCGGAGACTAGTCGCACGTGAACATCTCGGCTCCATTCATTCGGCGGCCTGTTGCAACCTCGCTGCTGACAATCGCGCTCTTGCTGGCGGGAATTATTGCCTACCGGTTACTGCCGGTCGCTCCCTTGCCGCAAGTGGACTTTCCCACGATTGGTGTTTCCGCCAGTTTGCCGGGCGCTAGCCCAGAGACCATGGCTTCGGCAGTCGCTACGCCTCTGGAACGCCAATTCGGCCGCATTGCCGGCGTGACTCAGATGACGTCAACCAGCCAACTCGGGTCGACCGGCGTTACCTTGCAGTTTGATTTGAACCGCAATATTGACGCCGCAGCTCGAGATGTTCAGGCCTCAATCAACGCGGCGCGCGGACAATTGCCCGCCAACCTTCCGAGTAACCCTACCTGGCGCAAAGTAAACCCCGCCGATGCCCCAATTCTGATTTTGGCGCTCACCTCAGCGACTGCAACGAAGCCGCAGATGTACGACCTCGCCGATTCTGTGCTGGCTCAAAAGCTCGCTCAAGTGGAAGGAGTGGGACAGGTATTTGTGGGCGGCAGTTCCCTGCCTTCGGTTCGGGCGGAGGTAAATCCACTCTCGCTTAGCGCTATGGGGATTGGGTTGGAAGCGGTGCGAACAGCGCTAGGTGCGGCAAACGCCAATAGTCCAAAGGGATCGATTGCCGACGCGTCCCGAACCCGCGCGATCTCTGATAACGATCAGCTTTTTCACGCGTACGAGTACCAGCCGCTTAATCATCGCTTACCACAACGGCGCGCCCGTTCGCCTGAAGGACGTGGCGCGCGTAGTGGATTCCATTGAGGACATTCACACCGCCGGGTTATCGAACGGCAGTCCGGCGATTTTGATCATCGTGTTCCGCCAGCCCGGCGCAAACATTATCGGCACGGTGGACCGGGTGCTGGCCTTACTACCCGAGCTTCAAGCGTCCATTCCTCCGCCGATTCGGATCTCGGTGGTAGTCGACCGCACTACCACGATTCGAGCCTCGGTAAATGACGTTGAAATTACCCTGATCATTTCTGTGATTTTGGTGATTTTGGTGGTCTTCGTGTTCCTGCGGAATCCCTGGGCCACCGCCATTCCGAGCGTCGCCGTGCCTCTCTCTTTGATTGGCACGTTCGGCGTGATGTACCTGCTCAATTATTCGCTGGACAACCTCTCACTGATGGCCTTGACCATTTGTACCGGTTTCGTCGTCGACGATGCCATTGTGGTAATCGAGAACATCACCAGATATCTCGAAGAGGGCTACACGCCAATGGACGCCGCGCTGCACGGCGCGGCGGAAATCGGATTCACCGTGCTCTCGATGAGTACGTCTCTGGTTGCCGTCTTCATTCCCATTCTCCTAATGGGTGGCATTGTGGGACGGCTCTTTCGTGAATTCGCGGTCGTGCTCAGCGCGGCCGTGGGTATTTCAATGATCGTGTCGCTGACCACGACCCCAATGATGTGCGCCAAGCTGCTCAAGCCTGAAACAGGAAAAAAGCACAATTGGCTTTACCGTGCCAGCGAAAGCGGTTTCAACTGGCTGCACCGTACATATGACCGGGGACTTCGGTGGGTGCTCCGGCACCAGCCGGCGGTTTTGCTGATCACAGCCTGCACCATTACCCTGGCGGTCTACCTCTACATCGTGATTCCCAAAGGTTTTTTCCCGCAGCAGGATACGGGCCGCATCATGGGTGGAATTCTCGGTGCCCAAGATACTTCCTTCCAATCCATGCAGACCAAGCTCACCCAATTTATCGACATTGTGAAAGCCGACCCCGCTGTAGATAACGTAGTCGGTTTCACGGGCGGTGGCGGTGGCGCTGAAAATACCGGGCGCGTATTCGCGGCCTTAAAACCGCTTTCTGAGCGCAACATTTCCGCCGACCAAGTGATCGGCCGTCTGCGACGAAAGCTTTCGGTGGTGCCGGGTGCAACGCTCTTCTTTCAGGCAGTTCAAGACGTTCAAATCGGCGGCCGCCTCGGCAACGCGCAATATCAGTACACCTTACAGGGTGACAACCTGGCCGACCTTATGTCTTGGGCGCCGAAGATGCAGGACAAGCTAAAGGGCTTGAAGGAATTGCGGGACCTATCGAGCGATCAGCAGAACCACGGCCTGGAGGCTTCCCTGGTAATCGATCGGGACACCGCAAGCCGCCTAGGACTTAGCCCAGGCACGATTGACAACGTTCTTTATGACGCCTTCGGTCAACGGCAAGTGTCTACGATGTACAGCGGGATCAATCAGTATCACGTGGTCATGGAAGTCGACCCAAAGTTCGGCGAGAACCCCGATTCCTTGAATCACATTTATGTTCCGGCGAGCAACGGCCAGGAAATTCCTCTAAGCGCTTTCACCCACTACGAGCCCAATTCAACTTCGCTCGCCGTCAATCATCAGGGCCAGTTCCCCGCGGTGACGTTCTCTTTCAACTTGGCGCCTGGCGTTGCGCTTGGGGAGGCCGTAAACACGATCATGGATACGGAGCGCTCCATTGGGCTGCCCGCAGACATCCATCCATCGTTTCAGGGCACCGCCCAAGCCTTTCAAAGCTCGCTCACCACCGAGCCGTGGTTGATTCTTGCTGCGTTGGTCGCGGTTTACATTGTCTTGGGCATGCTCTACGAAAGTTACATCCACCCCATCACGATTCTTTCCACGCTGCCCTCCGCCGGCGTCGGCGCGCTACTTGCCTTGCTGCTCTTCAGGGAAGAGCTAACTATCATTGCCCTGGTCGGAATCATTTTGCTTATCGGAATTGTTAAGAAGAACGCCATCATGATGATCGACTTCGCGGTGATTGCCGAACGCGATAAGGGAATGTCGCCGGAAGATGCGATCTACCAGGCGAGCTTGCTGCGTTTCCGGCCGATCATGATGACCACAATGGCCGCTCTTTTTGGAGGCTTGCCAATCGCGATAGGTACTGGAACGGGATCTGAACTGCGGCGGCCGTTGGGAATTGCGATCGTTGGCGGCCTGATCGTGAGCCAGATGCTCACGCTGTTCACTACGCCGGTTCTTTATCTCTACATGGATAGGCTGCGACTGCGACTGCTGGGGCTTCCAGTCCCGGAGCACCGTTCTTCGTTCGCGCCGCCAACGCCACACGGTTCGCCGGGTGATTAAGCAAGATTGTCGATTTAGATTTCCTGCCTGCGGTTACAAAGCTTCCTAAAAGCTGAAGGTCATCTGAAGATCAATGCGCCTATTGGCTGAACTAGATAGCCCTCCGCCACCAAAGACTCCACCAAGCGAGTTAGCTCGGCCGAATAGCGGCGAATTGAGATTGCCAATCAGCGGCCCAACATTGACGTCGTTAAAGATGTTTCTGCCCGAGACGCTGAAGGTCAGGTTATAGCGATGCCCCGACCCGCCGCCAGCGCTGAACGGATTTCCACCGCCTCCTCCGCTCAGTCCTCGCGGCCCTAAACTTCCGCCCGGCGCACCGCCACGTCCTCCACCCCCTCCACCGCCTCCACGACCCCCACCGCCCGGGCCTCCGCCGTTATCGCCCGCGCCACCCTCAGCCTTCTTCCCTAGGCCAATCGTCTTGCTCACCCGCAGATTCATGGTGAACTGCCCGGGAGCTGTCCCAAAGTTCGGCGGGATGAGGCCGTCATCCGCTCCGGGCGCTAAATCGAAGTCCCCGAAAGCCGTGTCCCGCGCATCGATTGTTGGTGTACGGGAATTCGCAAACGATGGGCGATCGTTAAAAATCGAATCGCCGTTGATATCTTGGCCGATGGTGATGTTAAACGGCGATCCAGAGCTCGCGATGATGAACGGGCTCAGGCGAATCCCCCACGGCATCGCGTAAGTGCCGCCGATAAAAAGACGATTGCGAACATCGAAAGCCGCTCGCCCATAGTTTGCTGCCAGATCATACTGATCGGCAGGAAAGCTTGTTGCGCCCGCCGTGTCGCTCTTTGCATAAGTAAGCGCGTAATACCCAAAAAGCGAAAGCTTCGTGCCGACTCGCAGCGTGAAGTTTGTGATCAGCTGATTTTCGTTGAAGAGGCCGTCGGATTCGAAATTGTAGATGTTTTCCAGTTCCCCAAACGGCCGCACACCGCTGGTGGGATCGGCGGGATCGTACGTACCCGGCAGGGGCGCGTTGATATTGCGCGAAAGAAGTTGGTGGTCGCCGTGGGAATTGATATACGTCGCGGCCACAGTCGCATATTTGGTCACCTGCCTCTCAACCCCCACTGCGGATTGAATGGTGTACGGGGCGCGAAGATGCGGATCCAGCCGATCGATCGTCGGGATGCTGCGAGTGGAGGCGAGCGTACTCGGCGGAGGGATCAGCGGGTAGAAGTTGGGCAAATTTACGTCGAATTCTTGCTGGTTAACCCCATTTAGCCGTTCGGCGTCTTCGACATAATCGTCGAGGAAACGATCATAGAAAATGCCGAAGCCGGCGCGAATGACCGTTTTGGGTGTGCCATTCTTGCCGCTCTTGCCCAACGCCCAAGCAAACCCAAGTCGCGGAGCAAAATCCTTGTGATCGCTAATGTTGTCCTGTGTCTCGTACCGCAGACCCATGCTAAGCGTCATGCTGGGACGCAGATGCCAATCGTCCTGGACATAAGGCTCGAAATCGAACTGAGTCAGCTTAATCACCGGAGTGCCAGTGTTGATTGCAAACTGGCTGGCGCCTCCGCCGGCGGCACGGATTTCAGCAGGCGTCTCGCCCGCCGCTAGGCCGCGGACCGTAGTCTCATAGGCTGCCAGAGAAGAAAATGTATACGTGCCGTTGAAATTGGAATTGGTGGAATTCGAGACGTCATAGAAGCGAAATCGAGCCCCAAATTTCAGGGAATGCTTACCCAGCGACATCGACGTGTAATTCTGCAGCTCGTATAGGTCTTCGTCGTCGTAAATGCTGCCCTGGCTGTTTCCTCCGCCCGTAAATGCACCGAGAACATTCAGCGTCGGCTGAAAATTCTGTGAGATTTCGTTGTCATGGTCCGAGGTGAATTGGAATCGCGTTTCGTTCACCGTGCGGTTGCTAATCACCTGCGTATCGGTGATCTGAGCGACATGCTCTGTATCCGTCTCGTCGTATCCCTGCGAATCCAGGTTGAACTCACCAATGCCCTGATTGTTCTTGGTTGAGCGTACAAAGCGGTAGCGTGCCACCAGCGTGTTGCTGGGGCTGATCTGCCAATCGATTCGGGGACTAAGCGTGGTTCTCGTACTTGGATTGCTGATCGACTGGCTCAAGAAGGTGGGATTCAGATTTGCGTCGAGAATCTCGGCATTAATGATGCCGACGTTATCGATGTCGCGCCGCTCGACGTCCAGGAAAAACGAAGCTTTCTTGTTGATCGGGCCGCTGAGATTACCGCTGAAAAATGTGGTGTGGTATGGAGGTTCAGTCACCGCAAAGGGGTTGCGTGAGTTGAAGACCGAATCGTTCCCGTCGGCCAGGATCTGCCCGTGGAATTTGTCCGTACCGGGTTTGGTAAAAATTTCGATTCGGCCATAACCCAGCTTGTCGAATTCCGCAGAAAAAGGATTTTGATTGATACGAATTTCCCGAATGGAGGCTTTGGGTGGGATTTGGCCGCCGGTAAATCCATCGATGTAAATCTGGCCGCCATTAGGCCCGGCAGAAGGCCCGGCCAAAGCTTGCAATTCCGCCTGCAATTCATCCGGATCGTCGGAGAGCGCATCGAGATCCTTGCCTTTGAGGATCAGGGCGCCAGCGTTGTTCTCCGGGTTCACGTCCAGCGTGGTGCCGTTCGTTGATTCCTTGACCTCCACTTGCTGCTTTTCGGCCGCGATAACCATCGGCGCGTTGACAACGGCAATTTGCGAGGCCGTGATGGCGACGTTGTCCTTCTCAAAATCGTTGAATCCAGGCACCTGAATAAGGATTGTGTAACTGCCGGGGGTAATTCCTTTGATCTCGTAATTTCCGTCGCGGCCACTTTTCCCGGTCGCTGCTGAGCCGTCCGCCGCAATCGCTTGAATTCCTGCGTTGGGTATCGCCGCTCCTGAGGGATCTGTAACTTGGCCGCGCAGCGTGCCGGTGGCCGTTTGGGCGTGTACTTCGGCCGCAAAACCCAGCCACAGGAGAAGAGTAAGACTGCAGACTAGTGTTATCAGTGCTTTCATTGAGTTATGAGTGCTTTCGTTAGTTTCCCCGGGATTTTTCCAGGGTTCTTCTAGCGTCCCTCGACGCGTTCGTATGAAAAAATAATGGCCTTAGGGATTGGTGTCTCCGGCTGGCGCGGAAAGATTCCAAGGTGTGAGCATGCTCGCCTGGCTCACTGTCGGGGAAGCGGCAAGTATCGCGTCGACGCCGCTGAGAAGCGTGATCGCCGTCACGCTGTCGGCACTCGCCCCCTGCGTCGCGACCAGCATAACTACGTCGCCTTTTTTCAGGTCGTTAATGGAAGCGGCAGGCATCCGGCTTAGAAGCTGCTGAAAATCGATATTTCCGCCGCCTTCGCGGCCTCCGGGCCCACCAGGACCGCCCGCTGCGCCGGCTTGACTGCCAGACTGATCGGAATGGGGATGGCCCGCTTGGTTCCCTGCCTGCTGGTGGTTATCTCCGCCCTGCGCTCCACCGCCATTACCCCCCGCACCCGATCCCGAAGCAGCCGCTTTGAAGCGCATTGCAATTCGTTGAGCCATCATGGGAGGCAAATTTCGCAGCTGCGAATCCGGGGTAATGTTCACGGTAACGGGCTTCTTCGTGAAGTAGTCCATGACCGTAAGTGACTTTGAAGCTGTATCTACAGCATTCACGATCCCAGCTATATTTCGGAATGAGCCGGAAACCAATTCGTCCGCGGTGAATTCTTTTCCGTCTTCACTACGCGCACCGCGAGCCCGCAACTGATCGCCGGCATGAATTTCCTGAATAGTGCTTATTTTGGCGTCGCTGAATTTCACTGAATCCGGCGCATAGCGGCGAATGATCGTCTTGTCATTCACATGAATCAGCAGTGGCTTGGTACCTGTCATGGTAAGGATTTTTAGCGTGACCGTATGATTGGCAGGATCGGCAGATTCAACGATTCCGCCAACGCCGCGCTTTTGCCAATCGGCCTGCTGTTGCTGCTGACTTTGCTCAAGATCGGCTTTCTTGAGCGCGATTACCGTTAGCGCCGTAATTGCCTTCGTTCCCGATTCGGTTTTGCCGCGGACCACTACCCGGTCGCCAACCGCCAAATCCTGCAATTGAATCGGCTTGGCATCTTTTAGGCTTTTGCTGCCCGGTTCGGCGCGCAAGAGAGTAGTCGAGGAATCGACCAACACTTCCGATTCCGCACCTGCGTCGCTTGCGACCGTTAGCGAGTTGCCGTTTATAGCCTTGATCGTACCGATGCTTCGGGCAACAGAGTTGTCTTGCGCTTCGGCCTGGGTAGCTTGCGCGGACTGCGGCGACGAAGCAGCCATCCCCAATGACAACCCGCAGCACAACCCTGCGATAGCTGCGATCGCGATCAAGGACAGTTTGTGTCGCACAAATTCTCTCAACGTCTGCTTCACCTCATTCACAACGCACAAAGTGCTTCACATAGGATTACAGTTTGAGACGCACCGAGTTCCGAAATGTTTCATGCGATTTCCTTCGCATAAACCATTGTCTAAATGCGTTTAATGACAGAAATCCACGCTAAAGGTGGAAGCAGAAGTTCGCAATTCGGTTGTCTATATGTGACATTTTATTGAGGTTCGCGGTAGATGCGGATTCGAGCGGGCACGAAGGTTTAGTTCGAGGAACTTGCGGCAGATTTGTACCATCCCAAAACTCGCAGGTCGGCAGCGGTCTCTCGGAGTTGATCTAAGGCGTCATTCATTTGGCTTTCCGAGTTCACTTCCAGATCGAGATAGAAGCTGTATTGCCACGGGCTCCCTTTCAGCGGACGACTCTCGATCTTGCAAAGATTGATTTTGCGGTCTGCAAAGATGCCTAAGGCGGAATGAAGTGCGCCGGGTCGATGCTTGACCTTAACCGCCAGAGATAATTTGTTTGCGCCTGCCGGTCGATTCGGTGAGAAAGAAAGCAAAACGAACCGAGTGTAATTCTCTGGGTCGTCCTCCAGATGCTCCAGCAGTATCGACCCACCATAAAGTTCCGCGGCGCGCCTCCCAGCGATGGCAGCCACAGACGGATCTTCACGTTCAATAATTTCGCGGACACTTCCGGCGGTATCTTCGGCGGTCTTTCGCTGAATCCCGGGATGTTTCTCGAAAAACTGCAAGCACTGGAAAAGCGCCACAGGGTGTGACTGAACAACCTTCACACCCTCAAGTGTCGCGCCTGCGCAACCGATCAGGTTGTGTATCACCGGAATGATCACTTCGCCGACGATGTGAAATTTGCTATCGAGCAAAAGGTCGTACGTCCGGTGTATCGAACCGGCGAGCGTATTTTCGAGCGGGACCAGAGCATAGTCGACGTTGCCCTTCTCCAAGGCGGCAAATGCAGACTCAAATGTTGCACACGGGCATGGTTCAGCGCCTTTGCCGAGTAAAACAAAGACAGCTTCCTCGCTAAACGCGCCTCTCTCGCCCTGGAAGGAAACCCGCAAATGATCGCCTTTTGCGCCCATAAAAAAGTTTGACTCGCATTGTACGGGATTTGTTCGCGCAAAGATCGCTCTTGACGCTATGGACGCGCGCAACCTACCATTAAGTCTCGCGCTGCAGCTTGGCGCGGATCGTCTTCATGCAGAGTGGCCGAGGGTTTCGGGCCCGATGACGCCACGACAACCGGACCAGCTTTTCATGGTCGCCAGGTGCCAAGTCCTGCCCGGTATGCGGGGGACATGAAGATTCGATAACAAAGGGTCGCTTCGCCGACCTCATCCCCTCCCGGATGAGGTCATTTTTTTTGGAGAAAGCATATGAGCGCTGAACGCTATTCATTGCGGTGCCGTGAATGCCACAAAGACTGGGGTAATGTTCCACAGTCGATCTGCCTCGATTGTCTTGCGCCCCTTGAAGTGAAATACGACCTCGAAGCGGTGCGGGCGTCGGTTAGCAAGGACGATATCGCGAAACGCGCCATGAACATTTGGCGTTATGCGGAACTCTTGCCCCTGCCGAAGGACTGCAACCGCTCTGTGCCCGTCGGCATGACGCCCCTCGTAGAAGCTTCGCGGCTCGGTGCGCAGATTGGCTCGCGCAAGCTGTACCTCAAGAATGACGCCGTATGCTTCCCTTCGCTCTCCTTCAAAGACCGGGTCGTCGCCATGGCCCTGGTGCAAGCCCGCGAATTTGGGTTTGAAGTGGTGAGCTGCTCTTCAACCGGCAACTTGGCCAATGCCGTGGCCGCTCAGGCCGCGCGGCTCGGTTTCAAAGCGTGGATTTTCATCCCGGCAGATCTCGAAATGGCCAAGGTGCTCGGCACCGAGGTGTACGGCGCGAAGCTCACGCGTATCGCCGGCAATTACGATCAGGTGAATCGGCTCTGTTCGCAGATCGCCGAACAGTTTCGATGGGGCTTTGTAAATATCAATCTGCGGCCATACTACGCAGAAGGCTCCAAAACTCTTGGGTTCGAAATTGCGGAGCAATTGGGTTGGAGGCTGCCTGACAACGTTGTTGTACCCATGGCCGGCGGCTCGCTTATTACCAAAATTCGGAAAGCA
This sequence comes from uncultured Acidobacteriota bacterium, assembly GCA_963757885.1. Classification (GTDB taxonomy): domain Bacteria; phylum Acidobacteriota; class Terriglobia; order Acidiferrales; family UBA7541; genus Palsa-147. The sequence continues at coordinate 983,533 of CAVWSS010000006.1, forward strand.
TTCAATGAACTGATCGAGCTTGGCTTTGTTGAGTCCAAGCCGGTGAAGTTCTTCGGCGCTCAAGCGACTGGCTGTTCACCAATCTCTGACGCGGTGAAAAACAACAAGGAAGAGATCGACCCGCAGAAACCGAAGTCAATTGCGCGTTCCTTGGCGATCGGTAATCCTGCCGATGGTATTTACGCTGCGCGAGCCATTCGCACAAGTGGCGGCTGGGCGGAGGACGTCTCTGATGAGGAGATTGTCGAAGGCATCGAACTATTGGCTGGCACCGAGGGAGTGTTCACAGAAACCGCGGGCGGAGTTACTGTTTCCTGCGCAAGAAAACTAATCGCGCAAAATCGAATCGGCGCTGACGAGGAAACGGTTCTGTGCATAACCGGCAACGGACTCAAAACCACCGACGTGCTGGTAGATCGCTTCGAACCCGAGCAAGCCATCGAGCCGAAACTGGCAGCCTTTGAAAAATACATGAATGAAGCTAACGTAGCTACCGCAACAGCCGGTAGATAGCGTGAAGTTTCAGGTTCAAGTCCCAGCAAGTACCGCCAACCTTGGGCCCGCCTTTGACTGCGCGGCCATCGCCCTCGATTTGTACTTGCGGGTGTCGGTCGAAACTTGCCCGCAAGGCCTCGAAATTTCCTACCGTGGCATTCATGAAGATCGAATTTCGATCAGCGATGACAATCTTGTCGTCAAAGCAATAAAACTTGCCTCGCCATCCACGGGCTTACCATCAATCGGCGTCCATTTGGATGTCGAGAATGAAATTCCTGTGGGTGTGGGGTTGGGATCCAGCGCAGCGGCTGTCATTGCGGGCCTTTTGATCGGCAGGTATCTCTCAGGCGAGGCATCCAACCCGGAACAGATTCTGCGTGACGCGCTCCAATTGGAAAATCATCCCGACAATATCTCCGCTGCGCTACACGGGGGGATGGTGGTTGCGGCGACGTACTTAGATGACGAGTCGGCCAGTAAGCATGGACATAACACTATTCGGCAGGTTCGGGTTCTGCGAACAGAAGTCTCACCTGATTTGCAATTCGTCGCAGTCACGCCTGATGTACCACTCCCGACCGAACAATCGAGACACGTTTTGCCCGATCGATACTCCAGGCCCGACTTCGTGGCTAACCTGCAGAATACTGCGCTGATCAGCGCGGCATTCTTCTCAGGCCGGCATTTGTCTCCTGAGTTTTTTGGCGATCGCCTGCATCAACCATACCGGGCGCCGCTGGTGCCGGGAATTGAGGCCTGCCTGAAATTCCGCCACCCCGATTTGGGCGGAATATTTTTAAGCGGAGCGGGTTCATCAGTGATGGCCATCGCCTACGGAAGCAATCGCCAGATCGGCGAATCACTTGTGGAGATTTTTCGGACGCAGGGTACCAAGGCAAGTTTTTCGGTCTTGCAGGCGGATAACATGGGCGCTCAACTGCGCCCTCTGGGGTCGTAACGCCTTCCATCTCAATCCCTTACGGCGTGCCGGAATACTTGTTGAACTTTCGTATTGAACGCACCACGGCAAAGGCACCTGCCGCGCTCGTCGCCATGCGTTAGAATATCTTTTCCGTGAAAGGCTCCGTTTACAACCTGTTTCGAATAGGTGGCGGCTCGCTATTTCAGCGATTGGTTTTCGTATTCCTCTTAATTTGCTCGATCGCCTTTGGTGCTGTGGTGGGTTTGCTGTTTGTCTACGCTAGCGACCTGCCGGAAATTCGCGCCCTCGAGGATTATCGTCCCGATACCGTAACTGAGCTCTACGCCGCGGATGGCCAATCCATCGGCTCATTCGCACTGCAACGCCGCATTCTGATCACCTACGAGCAAATCCCCAGAGTTCTGAAGGACGCGATCCTTTCCACCGAGGATCAGCATTTTGAAGAGCACTGGGGCGTCGATTTCACCCGCGTGGTTGGCGCTGCTTGGCGCGACATTTCACGGCGCCGTATCGCCGAGGGCGCCAGCACCATCACCATGCAACTCGCCGGGGGCTTGTTCCTGGACCGCTCCAACCGCTCATTCCATCGCAAGGTAGAGGAAGCGCTGCTCTCTCTTCAAATCGAGCGGCACTACACCAAGCAGCAAATTCTCGCCATGTATTGCAACCAGATTTATCTCGGTCAGGGAAATTACGGCTTTGAAGCTGCTTCGCAATATTATTTCGGCCATTCGGTCGGCAAGCTAACTCTCCCAGAGGCAGCGCTGCTCGCCGGTATGATTCGCGGGCCCTCCTATTCGCCGATTCTTCATGCGCAAAGGTCGCGTGCGCGCCGCAATTTGGTGCTCTCCTTGATGGAGCGCGAAGGCAAGATTAGCCGGAAGGACGAAGAAGCCGCCGCCGAAACCCCTCTAGGCCTGCACCTGAGCTCGCCACACAATGACCTTGCTCCGTATTTCATTGAGGATATTCGTCAATACCTCGAGCGCACCTACGGCACCGCCGCGGTCCACGAACAAGGCCTTCGCGTCTACACGACTCTGGATGTGGGGATGCAAAAGGCCGCCGATCAGGCAGTGCTTGATGGCTTGCATGAATACGACCGCCGGCATGGCTGGCGCGGCGGACTCCAAAACGTAACTCTCCAGGGCCAGTCCCTGGACACTTACGACTCCAAGGATTGGCACGACACTATTCAAGTCGGAAATTATGTGACCGCGCTGGTTCGATCAGTCGAGGGCGCCTCAGCCGCGCTAAAAATCGGCACATATTCCGCAATGCTCACGCCTGCGTCCTTCACATGGACTGGCCGTCGCGCTGCCTCTGAACTCGTAACACCTGGTGACCTCGTCGTCGTGAAGATTCTTGACCTCTCGGCTACGACGGCCAAAGTCGAACTCGAGCAGGAATTGACCGCGCAAGGAGCCCTGCTGGCCATTGACAACGCCAGCGGCGAGATTCGAGCCATGGTCGGCGGCTCGGACTTCGAGGAATCTAAATTTAATCGTGCCACGCAGGCTCTTCGCCAAACCGGCAGCTCGTTCAAAGTCTATGTATACGCTACCGCACTGGAGCAGGGTCTCTCGCCCTTCGACACCGTCATGGATGAGCCTGTTACTTTTCGCAGTGGCGGCCAGGATTACTCGCCAAGGAACTACGACGGAAAATTTGAAGGGCGCATCACTCTGCGCAGGGCGTTGGCTGATTCACGCAACATTCCCGCGGTTCGGCTGCTCGAACGGGTGGGCGTCGAACGAATGATCAGTACTGCTCGCCGCTTTGGGATTCAAAGCCCGCTGCCTCCGTATTTACCGCTCGCTCTCGGCGCCGCAGACCTCACCCTGATGGAGCACGTCTCCGCTTTCACCGTTTTCCCCGACGATGGAATTCACATCGAGCCTTCCATGATTCGGCGGGTAACGACCTACGATGGAGCGCTCCTCGAAGAACACAAGCCTCAGGTCACCGACGTGATTCAGCCAGCAGTGGCCCGAACTATGGTCGCAATGCTCGAGGATGTGGTGCAGTTCGGCACTGGAGTGCGAGCCAAGGAAATTGGCCGGCCGTCCGCGGGAAAAACTGGCACGACCAACGATTTTACTGACGCCTGGTACATCGGCTTTACCCCATCGCTCACGGCGGGCGTGTGGGTGGGCAATGACGACAAGCGCCTTTCACTCGGCAAGAAGGAGACTGGAGCGCGCGCAGCCCTGCCCATCTGGATTGAATTCATGAAAGGCGCTAACGCAGGCAAGCCCGCGGAAGATTTCCCAAATGTGGTTCCTCTCGAAAAGCTGGCCACTCAAACCCAAGTGCAAGTCGATACGCCGGACACTGCGCCTCCCGCTGACGCAGCCGAGCAGGGACTTACAAAAATCTCCTCACCCGTGAAGCCAGAACCCACGCCCGCACCTTCCCGGCCCTGATCCAATTTCAAAGCTCTTCCGAGGACTGCTATAGTGAATTGAATTGTGATTTGGAGTCGATATGAGAACTACTTTTCGCCTTTTGTCAGTTATAGGGATGATGCTCTGTGCTTCGCTGACCGCATCGCCTCAGTCCAGCACTGCTCGTCCCACCGCCAAGCAAGCACCTGCTCAAAGTGCTGCCGATGCCCCAGACCCTGACGAACAGGCAATTCACAACTACGTGCTAACCCTCGACAAGGTGCAGAAATATGCCGAAACGAGCAAAAAGTTGCGCGAGGCAACGGCCAAAGATCCGGCCCTTTCCGCGGAGGTAAAGAAAATCACGGACGCCGATGTGAGCGACCGTCAGAGGATTGGAATGGTTGCGAGTTCGCCCAAGCTTTATGCGTTTCTTAAAGCCTCAGGCATGAACGCTCGTGACTTCGTTCTGCTGCCGATGACCGTAATGACCGCTGGATTTGCTCTCTCCATGCAAGAGCAAGGCGGTCAAGTGGCTCCGTTCGTGAATCCGGCTAATATTATTTTCGTGAAGGCTCACAAAAAAGACTTGGAGGAAGCGGGATTCATGCAGAAGGAAGACGCCAGCGATTCCAATTCCAACCAGTAGTGTCAGCCCCGCCTATTTCGCATCAGTTTTGTGTGTGGAACTGAAAGCCTCAGAGTGGAACTGCAAAGAAGCTCCGATGTGCTCGACAAAATAACTCCAGTCGTGCCCACCTGGATACAAGTGGAACTCATGAGGAATCCCACGGTGGTCCAGAATCTTATCTAACGCCGCAGCGCCGTTATAGAACCCATATCCATCTTCCGACCCGCAATCGAAATAGATTTTCGGCGCATCGCTGCGGCTTAGCTCGCCAGCCAGGATCAAGGGATTATTGCGATCCCAAAATTCCTTATTAGGCGGCTCGCCAAAAACATGGCCTAGCAATTCGATTCGCGAATTGCCGGCGGCGCCGCGGCCCTGAACATTTGGCAACTTATCGATCAGCGCGGCGCTGTGCGCGCTCACGGAAACGAAAAGCTCAGGGTGTGCGAACGCAAAACGCAGCGCGCCATATCCGCCCATCGATATGCCCGCAATTCCGCGATGCGCACGTCCCGGTTCGATGCGGTAGTGCTTTTCAATGTACGGCATGAACTCTTTCAAAAAGAAATCCGAATAACGCGTACGCCCATCGTATGAATTGATGTAAAAGCTTGCGCCCGCTGCGGGGGTCACGATCAGATACGGTGTGATCTGCTTCTTCTCCCACATGTCTTCGATCAAGCTAAATCCGCCGAAACGAATCAGCATCTCCTGGTTGTCGCCGAGTCCGTGCAGGAAATACAAAATGGGATAGCTGGACTTGCCGCCGTCGTAACCGGGTGGAAGCAAAATGCAATACGGGACCGCGCGACCCAAAACTTTTGAAGGCGCGGACTGACATTCCGCGCGACTTTCAGGGGCTGCAATCGCTTGATGCGTTGAAATCACCAGGAAAAATAGAAGTCCAAGGGCGAGGCGAACCGATTTACTCATACCGAAGAGCTTCAACTGGCTGAAGCCGCGCCGCGCGCGACGCTGGATACAATCCGGCAATCAGACTGACCACGACCGCAAAGCCGATTGCGCCTGAAACCAGCCACCATGGTAAGGAAAAAACGCTTGCCGAAGGAAGGTGCTGTTGCGTCAAATAAAAGTTCGTACCGATGGTGACGGCTCGATCTATGAGCCAACCTAAACCGACTCCAACTACGCCGCCAAGAAGCCCCATAATCCCGGCCTCAACAAAGAAAAGTTGCCGCACATCGCCATCATCCGCACCCAGCGCCTTCAAAACTCCTATCTCACGGCGGCGCTCAAGAATGGCCATCACTAACGTATTCACAATGCCGAGCGTGGCTACCGCCAGGGCCAAACTGCCAAAGATTCCGAGCAACAAATCAAAAATCGCAAAAAAGATCCGAAGGTTCTTGGTGGCGTCCAGCAGAGAAAACGTAGAGAAGCCCATGCCCTTGATCGAAGCCTCGAGCGCTTCAACCTTCGAAGGTCCCGAGGCGCGTGCGGTCAGGCTGGCGTAACCCGGCTGGGCATTTCCTCCCAAAATGTCACTCAGATCGTTGCCTTGTGCCGCCCGTAGGGTTTCGGCAACCTCAACAGGAATGAACACTCGTCCATTGCCCATTCCGCCGTAGCCTGCCGCGGGCTCTCCCTCCACAATTCCCACCACCGTTAGCTTCGTCTCCTTTGTCACGACCGAAAACCCGGAAGAAGACCCGGAGCCCTGGTCGCCCGCTTCGCTTTCCGCGGTTGAGGCTTTCGAATTCGACGTTGACGGCATAGCTTGCCTCTCCGCGTAACGGATCACAATTTCCTTACCGAGCAATTCATTCGGTTGTGGTGATAGTTCCTTGGCGAACTCTACCTGGAGAATTGCTTCGTGGGCCTGAGGTGACGAGAAAAAATGCCCTGCAAGGTCATCAAACGAACCACTGTCTTTACTCAGCGGCGAAATTCCCGCAACGGTAGTCATGTACGGATTGTTACCGAAACGTATCTCGGTCAAGAAGCGGATCTGCGGGTAGACCTCGACAACATTTGGGAGCGCGGCGATCTGCGTGCGCGCGGACTCGTCAAGGGGACGCCCAACTTTCGACGAAGGCGGACCATCCGCGTTGGGGCGAAAGCCACGATTTCTTTTGGGCATTACCATTACTGTGTCGAACAGCCCGGAATGCGCCAGCCGCCGTGAAGCCATTTGCTGGAGCCCGACCCCGAGCGAAAGCATCGCGACCAGAGAAGCAACACCCACGGCCACACCCAGCGTCGTGAGTGAGTTGCGCAAAATCGCTTCGCGCAAATTGCGTAGTCCGAGTTCGGCAAGGTCGCCAGCCTTCATCTATTTCTCTCCACTCGAAACGAGCTTTCCATCCGCAACGGAAGCAATGCGATGCGCAAAACTCTCAGCTAGCGGACGCTCGTGTGTCACCATCACCACAGTCATTCCTAGCGCTTGTTGTAACTCCACAATCAACCGCATGATTTCTTCACCCGTCGTACTGTCGAGATTGCCCGTCGGCTCATCGGCAAAAAGAATTCTCGGGTGATTCACCAGGGCGCGCGCAATCGCCGCGCGTTGTTGCTCGCCTCCCGAAAGTTGAGATGGCCGGTGTCCCAGCCGTCCCTGCAGGCGGACCCGCTCAAGTGCGTCACGCACTCGGCCGGCGCGTTCGCCTCGGTCGACTTCCGCGAGCCGCAGCGGCAGTTCAACATTTTCTTCAAGTGTCATCGCCGGCAAAAGATTGAACGCCTGAAACACCATTCCAACCGTGTTTCGGCGATACTCCGCGAGTTCGCGGGATTTAAGCTGCGCCAAATCTTGCCCTTCTGCCTCAATCGAGCCCGAGGTAGGGCGATCAAGCCCAGCCATCAAATGAAGCAGCGTGGATTTGCCGGATCCGGAACTGCCGAGCAAAGCAAGAAATTCGCCTTTTCGCACGTTCAGCGACACATCCTGGACGGCTTGGATGGTTGCTGAGCCCATTTGATAGTGCCGGCACACGCCGATCGCGCGAATGGCCAGATTGTTATCGTCTGTCATGTTCAATTCAATGGTATCGCGGCGCTATCGTTAGCCCGTAATGAAACTTCACTCGGCAGACGTGGCACATGTGCGGAGTTAATTGGATGCGTCGGGAGCTCGCAGGACTTTCAACGGTTGTGAAGTTTATTGACCAGCAACGTCAAATGCCCGACGTCTCTGGATGGGTGACGTTTCCCTTCCAGACGCATCTAATTCACAATATCCGACTAAGTCTGTAACTCTGAACCGTTTCCGCTATGGCCAAGCACACAAATCACACTGCGAATGATGCGTCGAACAGCCGGCCAGCGAACCAACTAAGCCAGGCCGATGCGTTGGCGCAGTTTCATCCTGCGGTTCGGGAATGGTTCAACGCCTGCTTCGAGGCTCCCACGCGCCCCCAACTCTTTGGCTGGCCTGCCATTGGCGCGGGCGAATCCACGCTAATTCTGGCGCCCACAGGTACCGGGAAAACCCTCGCGGCCTTTCTCTCTTGCATCAATCAACTGATGTTTGCGCCGGTTCCGGACGAGTCGCGGCGCTGTCGCGTCGTATATATCTCCCCAATTAAAGCCTTGGCCGTCGATGTGGAGCGCAATCTCCGCGCGCCGCTGATCGGCATTGCGCAAGCTGCCAAGCGGCTTGGCATCGATGTTCATCTTCCGTCCGTTGCTATCCGCACAGGCGATACTCCCCCAGCCGAACGCGCTCGTTTTCAGCGCCATCCTTCGGACATTTTGATCACCACGCCAGAATCTCTTTATCTGCTCCTCACCACGCAGGCCCGCGAGGCGTTGCGCTCGGTGGAAACGATAATTGTTGACGAAATTCACGCCCTGGTTCCGAGCAAGCGCGGTTCCCATCTCGCCTTGTCCCTGGAACGCTTGGAACATTTGTCCGGACGACGCTTGCAGCGTATTGGACTTTCGGCGACGCAACGTCCCCTGGACGAAATAGCGCATTACTTGGGCGGAATGATTCCTGCAAAGAACGACTCAGCCCCGACGAGCGGCAACATTGAGACGGGCGACGCCCAGGAATTCCTAAAGGAAAGCGACGGGAAATCGAATAGCCAGCAGTTTCGACCCGTCACCGTCATCGACGCCAGCGAACTCAAGCGCCTTTCCTTAAAGGTCGAAGTTCCAGTCGAGGATATGTCCCGGCTTGATGAACTTCAGAGCCTTCCCAGCGGACCCGCATCGCAAGGCCCGGTTCGCCCGTCGATTTGGAGCGCGATTCATCCAAAGCTGCTTGAGCTGGTGAAAGCTCATCGCTCGACCTTGATTTTCGTAAATAACCGCAGACTAGCCGAGCGAATTTCAGGGGCGATTAACGAGTTTGCCGGCGAAACGCTGGTGCGCGCACATCACGGCAGCGTCGCCGTAGAGCAGCGAAAGGAAATTGAAGATCGCCTAAAGCTCGGCACGTTGCGAGGTTTGGTCGCTACGTCTTCACTCGAACTAGGCATCGATATGGGTGCCGTCGATTTGGTCGTGCAGATCGAATCTCCACCCTCGGTTGCGAGTGGGATCCAGCGAATTGGCCGCGCCAGCCACCATGTCGGCGCCATCAGCAACGGAATTATTTACCCCAAATATCGAGCCGACTTGGTGGCGTGCGCTGCGGCAACGCGCGCGATGTACGAGGGCCACGTGGAAGCGGCACGTTATCCGCGTAATCCGCTCGATGTCTTGGCTCAACAAATTGTCGCGGCCGTGGCGATTGAGCCCTGGGATTCAAACGAGCTTTTCGCTCTCATTCGATCTGCCGCCCCTTATGCCGGCCTCTCGCGGCCGCTCTACGAAAGTGTGCTGGACATGCTCTCCGGCCGTTATCCCTCGGACGAATTCTCCGAATTGCGCCCCAGGCTCACTTGGGACCGCCTCAATAACAAACTGACCGCGCGACAGGGCGCCCGCAGCGTCGCGATCATCAACGGCGGCACAATTCCTGACCGCGGCCTCTATGGCGTCTTCCTGGCGGGCGCCACCAAAGGCGGCCGTGTTGGCGAACTCGATGAGGAAATGGTCTTTGAGAGCCGCACCGGCGACACCATCATTCTCGGCGCTAGCACTTGGCGAATCGACGAGATTTCTCATGATCGCGTGATTGTCACTCCGGCCCCCGGCGAGCCCGGAAAGATGCCCTTCTGGCACGGCGACGCTCCGGGCCGCCCAGCGGAATTTGGCGAACGCATCGGCAAGATGAGCCGGGAAATCGTGCAGATGCCTCACACCGTCGCGTTCAATCAACTGGTCGAACAGCATTGGCTGGACGAAAACGCCGCAGAAAACCTACTGCGCTATTTGACCGAGCAAGTGGCCTCGACGGGCAGACTGCCAAGCGACCAAGACATAGTCATCGAAACGTGCCGCGATGAACTGGGAGACCGCCGAATCTGTGTCCTCTCGCCGTACGGCAGCCGCGTGCATGTTCCGTGGTGTATGGCGGTGGTGGCTAAGATTCGGGCTGAACGCGGCTGGGAAGTTGAATCGATGTGGTCCGAGGATGGCTTCGTCATCCGACTTCCAGAAAATGAAGAGCCAGTCGAGCCCGAATTGTTACTGCCCTCGCCGGTCGAGCTCAAAGAATTGGTTTTGCGCCAACTGGGCTCTACTTCCCTCTTTGCCGCCAAATTTCGAGAGGCCGCGGCGCGAGCTTTGCTTTTGCCCAAGCGTCGCGCCGGAATGAGACGCCCTTTGTGGCAACAGCGCAAACGCGCTGCCGATCTTCTTGCCGTCGCTTCGCGCTTCTCCTCGTTCCCAATTATTTTGGAGTCGTACCGCGAGTGCGTTCGCGACTCCTTCGATCTGCCCGCGGCAACGGAAATCCTCGCGAAAATCCAGAAAGGCGCGATTCGGGTCACCTCAGTAACCTCAGAAAAACCATCGCCTTATGCCGCTGCGCTGCTCTTTTCCTACGTCGCGAATTACATTTACGAAGGCGATGCGCCTCTGGCGGAACGCCGCGCCCAGGCCCTCTCCATTGATCTTGCCCAGCTTGAAGAACTCTTCGGCGAGAGCGATCTTCGCGAACTCCTCGATGCGACTGCGCTCAGCGAGGTAGAAGCTCGTCTGCAGTGGCTCGATCCGGATTATCGCGTTAGTCACGCGGATGGCGTGCACGACCTGCTCTTGAGACTGGGCGACCTTTCTGCCACCGAAATCGCCGCGCGCGCATCAACTTCCGATGTTGAAGCTTTACTCGACGAGCTCACAGCTTCGCGCCGAATCTTGAAAGATCCGCCTCGCTGGCGATTCTCGATACATCCCTGCCGAGTATGCCTCGCGTTACCGAGACATTTTTGGCATTCCCTTACCGCCCGGACTGCCCGAAGCATTTCTGAACAGCACCGAAGCTCCGCTGCGCGAGCTGATGCGGCGCTACGCGCGCACCCATGGCCCTTTCACTACGCGAGAGGTTGCAGACCGCTTTGGACTCTCCATTTCGGAAATTGAGCCCGTGCTCCGTGCGCTCCACGCTGAAGGAAATCTGCTGGAGGGCGAGTTTCGGCCCGGCGGAAGTAGTCTCGAATGGTGTGACAACGAAGTACTCCAGCAAATTCGCAGAAAAAGTCTCGCGCGCCTGCGCCGTGAAGTAGAACCAGTTGAACAGCGCACCTTCGCCCTCTTTTCCGCTCGTTGGCAAGGCGTTGCCAGCAAACGCCGCGGGCTTGATGCCCTTCTCGATTCGATCGAAACGCTCCAGGGTGCGGCGCTCCTGGCCTCTGAAGTGGAGCGCGAAATCCTACGCGCACGAATCGCTGATTATCAAACTGGGGACTTGGACACCCTTATGGCTGCCGGCGAAGTTGTCTGGGTGGGCCTTGAGCAAGTTGGCCCGCGGGACGGCCGAATCGCTCTCTATTTGACCGAATCGCTCGGTCTGCTCCTCCCGCCCGCCAACGCTACACTCGACACTTCGGCACCGTCCGATCGCGCGCGACAGATCATTTCCCTTTTGCAGTCTCGCGGGGCGCTTTTCTATTCGGAAATCCATGCCGCATGTGGTGGCTTCCCCGGCGACACCATTGATGCTCTCTGGCAACTCGCCTGGGCCGGGCAGATCACCAATGACACTTTTCATCCTGTTCGCAATTTCCTTCGCGCGGCCGACTCCAAGCGTGCTCGTGCGGAGGCCAATGATCAGCTGCCTGGCTCGCCCGAATATTTGCGCCGGATTCGCTCGCGAAAATCGGCAGGAGGATCAGCGCAAGGTCGCTGGTCTTTAATTTCCCAGCGAATCGGCAAACTCCCCACGCCAACGGAATGGGCGAGCAACACGGCTCGGCAACTTTTAGTACGACATGGTGTGGTAATGCGCGAAACCGCTGCTGCTGAAAATATTCCCGGCGGCTACACCGCGGTCTACCCGGTCTTCAAAGCCATGGAGGAGTCTGGTTGGGCGCAGCGCGGCATGTTTGTGGCCGGATTGGGCGCGGCGCAGTTTGCCACGCCAGCCGCGGTCGATCTGCTTCGCAATATGCGAAGGGACTCGCATAACACTGAAGCCCTCTATCTGGCCGCAAGCGACCCGGCGAATCCTTATGGAACGTTATTCCCTTGGCCACAGGCCGAAGACCCCGCTGAAAGCGATCCAAACGCCCATCACGCCATGTCGCGAACACGCGGAGCGGGTGTAATTTTGATTCAAGGTGAACTGACCGCCTTCCTGCGGCGTGGCAACCCCGCGATCAAGGTTTTTCTCCCTTCAATGGAACCCGACCGCACCAAGGTCTCGCAGCAACTGGCAAAACGGTTGGCCACGCTGGCCATCGAACGCCAGGGACGGCGAAGTGGCCTGCTGATTGGTTCCATTAACGACATCCCTGCGCGCGAACACTTTCTTGCACGCTTCCTCGAAGATGCGGGCTTCGTGAATACTGCTCTCGGATTTCAAATGCGGCGGGTGAGTCCGCTTCTGGCAGCTCCAACGCAAGCCGACCAGGATCAAACTGAGCTAGACGACAGCCCCGACGAAGGCGCCAGCGAACTTTCGGAGTCCGCTTAAGGTGCCTGAGGGCGACACAATTTTTCGCGCCGCTCGGACCCTCCACCGCGCTCTCTCCGGACAAACGGTCACTTCATTCGAAACAGTTTTTCCCCGCCTCTCCCGAGTCGAAATCGATTCTGGTGTAACCGGCCGCCAGATCGTATCCGTGGAAAGCCGCGGCAAATGGCTGCTCATAAACTTTTCGGGTGACTTGATTCTCCTCACCCACATGCTCATGAACGGTAGCTGGCACATTTACCGTCCCGGCGAAAGATGGAAACGCAGTCACGCGAACATGCGTGTGCTCATCTCCACGCCGGCAATTATCGCGGTCGCCTTCAATATTCAAATTGCCGAGTTTCACACCGCCGATAGTTTGCGTCGCAGACCGGCATTTAACCGCCTTGGCCCTTCCGTCCTGGCAGATCAATACGATCAGGCCCAGATTCTCGCGAACCTCACTGCGCATCCGGATATGGAGGTGGGGGTGGCTTTGCTGAATCAATCCGTCCTGGCAGGGGTCGGCAATGTTTATAAATCGGAGGTTTGCTTTGCTTGCGGCGTAAATCCTTTTCGGACCATCGAGTCGCTCTCTGCGGAAGAACTCGGCTGCCTGGTCGTAACAGCTCGCAAATTCTTGCTAGCCAACATCACGGAGACTTCCGGCGACGGAATAACAACCTACACGGGAATGCGGCGCACCACCCGGCGCGCCGACCCTGAAGAACGGCTGTGGGCATACCACCGCCGCGGCGAACCCTGCCGAAAATGCGGAACCCCTATTGAATCGAGGAAGCATTCGACTGACGCGCGTACCTCGTTCTGGTGCCCTCGTTGCCAGCCGATTAAGATCGCCGTCACAGCCAAAGCTCACGCGGGCACCTGAGAATCCTCTAAACAGGCTGGCAATCAAACACCTATAGATACCATGCGGGAATTTGTCGAAACATGCGACGCAGTCGGCGCTACCACCAAGCGAACAGAAAAAGTTCGCCTCGTCGCAGACTTATTGAGCAAGGCCACTCCCGGCTACGCCGCCCAGATGGCCATTTTTCTTACTGGCAGCGCCTTTGCACGCCGCGATGAGCGCGTTCTGGGCGTAGGCGGCTCGACTCTCTCAAAGCTCGTCGTAGAGCTGGCCGGCCCGAAAGCCCAAGACTTGGGTAAGGCCTACCGCGCTCACGGCGACTTGGGGGACGCGGCCGAAAAACTGCTCGCCCAGCAAAATAGCAACCCAGGAATCTCAGTTTCCGAACTGGCCCAAACCTTCGACAAACTTCCGACCATCAGAAATCAAGCCGACAAAGCAGCCGTCCTCGACAAGCTTCTTCGTCGCGCCACGGCCGGCGAAGTAAAGTACGCGATCAAAATCATCACCGGCGACATGCGCATTGGGCTGAAAGAAAGCCAGGTTGAGGAGGCCATCGCCAAAGCCTTCGATCAGCCGCTCCCAGTGGTCAGGCGAGCCAACATGCTCCTTGGCGATATTAGCGAAACTCTGAAGCTCGCCGCGTCCAATTCCCTGCAATCTGCCAATGTGACCTTATTTCACCCAATTGGCTTCATGCTCGCCGCCCCAATCGAGAAAGCGAGCGAACTTTTCCCCGAAGGAAGCGTCGAGTCCTGGTGCGTTGAAGAGAAATTCGATGGGATTCGTGCGCAGGTTCACAAAGCCAACGGGAAGGTTAAATTCTTTTCGCGCACCCTGGACGAGATTGTCGAATTTCCCGAGCTGCGCTATCCAGTTTCCGAGCTTCCGGGAGATTTCATTCTCGACGGCGAAATATTAGCGTGGCATGACTCACGCCCACTTCCCTTCACGGAACTCCAGAAGCGGCTGGGCCGCAAACAATTTGATCTTTGGCTTCACACTGAAATTCCCGTGCGATACGTCGTCTTTGACTTGCTCTATCAGGACGGCCTTTTGCTGCTCGATGAGCCTCTGAAACAACGGCGTGAGCGCCTTGCAAAGCTATTAAACGGCGACGTCGACGACAAAACGGCCATCATGCTTGCGCCAATGAGGCAGTGCTCAAGTGCGGAGGCGATTGAAGCTGCCTTCCGCGACTCACTCGCCGCCGGTCACGAAGGAGTTCTGATTAAATCAGCGGACTCTCTCTATACACCCGGGCGACGCGGCGGCGTATGGTTCAAGCTAAAAGAGCCCTATGCCACTCTGGATGTGGTAGTGACTGCGGTCGAGTACGGGCATGGCCGGCGGCACGGCGTGCTTTCCGATTACACGTTTTCCGTGCTCGACGGAAACCGCTTCGTGACCATCGGCAAGGCTTACTCGGGACTCATTGACGCGGAGATCAAGGAATATACGGAATACTTTCTGAATCACACCATCGAAGACCAGGGCTACCGGCGGACCGTCGAACCCAACATAGTGATTGAGGTTGCCTTCAACAATATCCAGCGCTCCGCGCGACACGAAAGCGGATACGCTTTACGTTTTCCTCGCATCCTGCGTTTCCGCCCCGATAAACGTCCAGATCAAATCGACACCTTGGAGCACGTTGCAGAAATTTATGCACGACAGATCACGTTGCCGCGATCACACAAACAAGTGTGAAGCGCGCGCGCCTTACCCGGCATTCATACTTTCCGCCATTTGAATGATCACACCAGGCCTTTTAGCCCGCAGGTAGAGAAACCATCCGGTTCCTAAACCCAACATCCCCAGGAAGACATAGGGCAGATAGTTGCTTGGCGGAGCTGGCTGCGGATAAACGCTTCCTATCAACGGCATAAGTAACAAAAACAACGCCAGAATAGAAATCACAATGGTTCGCGTCCCCAGTTCCCCGCGGCGACGGAGGTAAGCCGGGCCCGCGATAGCGATAAAGACGTATGCGACTAAAAATCCAAACGTCGCAATCGATCCAAGATAATTGAAAATGTCGAGTACTGCGGTTCCTCGGAGGAGCATTACAAACGGAACAACCAAAATCGCAATTGATGAAATACTTACCGCGACGTGCGGCGTGGAATGCTGTCTATGCGCCGTCCCAGTCGATTTGTGCAGCACTCCGTGCTGGCCCATCGCGTAAATGACGCGAGCCGCTGCGTTCAGGCTCGCCAGCCCGCACCCTAGCTGACTCATAACCGCCCCTACCGCGATAGCAATGCCAAACCCAGGCATCCGCGCCAGCCGGGCGATGATTGTAAAAGGCTCGATCGACTTATCGAGGGGAACGGGTTGGCCTTGAAACGCCAAAACCATAACGTAAGACATAAATATGTAAAATGCGCCGACGATCAGCACGCTAAGCCAAACTGACCGGGGAATGGAGTGGAGCGGATTTTTTGCCTCTACGCCCAAAGCTGTCGAGCTTTCAAATCCAACAAAGCTGAACACAGCGAGGATCAAAGCAAGCCGGATTCCTCCAGCGCTTGACCCGGTCATTTTCAATTGCGAGGCATCGATGACCTTCCCGGATCGCGCCAGAAATGCAAACGCAAGAACCAGGATGAGAAGCATGGAAGAAAATTCAAGGAACAACATGGCGCGTGTCGAAAGCTGAATGTCGCGGTAGGCCAACCACCAGCAGATCACCAGAATTCCTACCATGCCAACCAAGGCAACCTGCGTGTCATATCGCGCGTCGAGCGCCAAATGGCCTAGCACCGCAACATAGTTCGCGCCCCCGGCTAAAACCGCGCCACCCGTGAAGATATAAGCGATCACCAACGACCACCCGGAAATAACACCCGCCGTGGGACCTAGCCCCTTGAAAACGAACGCGTACAACGAACCCGATGATGCCGAGCGTCTCGCAAATTGGTTAATCTCGAAGGCCATCAGCAACATCGCCAGGGTTGCCAGCAAATAGGCCAGCCAGGTGCCACTGCCTCCACTGGCGAAAACCAGCGGAATAATCAGAGTCGGCGTGGCGACCGGCGCGATATTTGCTACCGACTGCGCGGCCACTTCCCAAAAAGAAAGACAGTCGCGCTTCAGCCCTGGGACAGCTGCTGCCGCTTTCGAAGAAGGCGTTACGAGTTCCGTCTGCATTTGAATCTATTCAGTCTCCTGGCCACAGAAAGCGGCCGGATCGAGGGCCTAAAAACAGCAGGATTTGAGAATGAATTGAGCGGCTACAGAAATACAGAAAGACACCACAATATGCAACCCTGGCGATTCCTTTTCATCCAACCTCCGGAGGCGTTGCTCACATGAGATTTGGCCCATTTCTTGGAATTGCGATTCTCCTATTCATCATCTGGATCGTTGGCTTCGTCGCATTTCACGTCGCCAGCTTCCTGATCCACGTCCTTCTGATTCTCGCTGTGATCTCACTGATCGCACATTTCCTGATGGGCTCAAAAACCTGAAAAGCTCTCGCCTTTGAATCCGCGGCAACGCCCGGCAGTGTGTTCGTCGGCGCCGTGAAATTAATTATTTTGTGTCGGCCTTCGCCAGTTGGTATGTCCTCGTCCCTACTTGTCTTCGGAAAAATTCGATAGGCCCACCCCTCTATCCAGCCCCCCAAAAAGCAAAAATTTACTCTTATGGAATTCTGACCCGACCCGTTGCGGCCGAAGACCTGAGAGGTATGGTAAGTTTTTAGAGGGCACAGATTAGACTTCCTGAGTCACCCGCAAAAGAAGCCCGCTTTGCCCGCGCTCATCAAGGTCTTTTATGAAGCCCGATAAGTCGACATCCACAATAAATCCGCACGATTCCAACGGATCAAGCTCCATGAGGCTCGACAAATCAAAGGAGTTGCAGGAAAAGGCTCACGACCTCATCCCTGGCGGTGCACACGTTTATGCCAAGGGCGACGACCAATATCCCATCAACGCGCCGGCCTTCATTGAGCGGGGCAAAGGCTGCCACGTCTGGGATGTCGATGGGAACGAATTCATCGAATACGGAATGGGTTTGCGGGCGGTAACTCTCGGACATGCTTTCCCTTCTGTTGTCGACGCCGCAGCGCGCCAGATGCAATCCGGCGCCAATTTCACGCGCCCACATCCTATCGAGGTCGAATGCGCGGAAATGGTTAGCCGCCTGATTCCCACGGCTCAAATGGTGAAGTTCGGCAAAAATGGATCCGATGCGACAACTGCCGCAGTGAAACTGGCCCGCGCGGCAACCGGCCGCGATATGGTCGCGGTGTGCGCCCAGCAGCCATTCTTTTCTGTCGACGATTGGTTCATTGGCGCCACTCCCTTTTCATCCGGCATACCCCAGGCTGCAAAAGATCTCACCGTGAAGTTCAATTTGAATGACCTCGCCTGCCTGGAGTCTTTGTTCAATCAATATCCCAATAAAATCGCCTGCGTAATGATGGAAGCGGAAACCTCACTTGCTCCTGCGCCCGGCTTTTTGCAGTCCGTGCAGGATTTGGTGCACAAGCACGGCGCGATTTTTGTTCTCGATGAAATGATTACTGGGTTTCGTTGGCATATAGGCGGGGCGCAGACCTATTTCGGTCTTTCGCCGGATCTTTCTACATTCGGCAAAGCCATCGGCAACGGATTTTCGGTGTCCGCCTTGGTCGGTCGCCGGGACATCATGGAGCTCGGCGGACTGCGTCACGATAAGAAACGCGTCTTCCTCATGTCCACTACGCACGGCGCTGAGACCCACGCGCTTGCTGCCGCTATCGAGACGATGCATGTTTATGAGCGTGAGGGTGTGATTGAGGTTTTATATCGACAGGGCGCTCGCCTGCGCAAAGGGATCGAAAAAGCGATCGTCGAACATCACTTGCAAGGCTACTTTGGCGTCCTGGGCAAAGATCCGAACCTGGTTTACGCGACGTACGACGAAAATAAAAAGTCATCCCAGCCGTTCCGGACTCTCTTCCTGCAAGAAACCATCAAACGCGGCTTGTTGATGCCTTCGCTCGTAGTCAGCTTTTCACACTCCGATGCTGACATCGATCGAACC
This sequence comes from uncultured Acidobacteriota bacterium, assembly GCA_963757885.1. Classification (GTDB taxonomy): domain Bacteria; phylum Acidobacteriota; class Terriglobia; order Acidiferrales; family UBA7541; genus Palsa-147. The sequence goes on from CAVWSS010000006.1 coordinate 1,001,866, forward strand.
ATCGAAGCCATTGCCGACGTCCTGCATATCTATGGCAAAGCCATTCGCGAAGGTGTCGATAAATACCTTGTCGGCCGTCCGGTGAAGCCGGTCTTTCGCGAATACAACTAGAACTCCTCGCCGCGCTAGACGCATTCTCTACACTCGCGCAAATCATCCCGCCTTTTTCGCCTCTCCTTTGGCTCCCCGTAGTCCTACAATGTTCACGACATGACCGAAATACGACCGTCTCGGGGGCTCTGCAATGGGAACCAATACCACTGATCGTCCGGAGTGCTGGCCGGAATTGCCGCTTAGTTCCTGGGAGGCCACTCGCGCGACGCTGCACATGTGGACCCAAGTCGTAGGAAAAATTCGCTTGCGGCTCACGCCTTTGGTGAATCACTGGTGGAACGTTCCTCTGTATGTAACCGCTCGGGGCCTGACTACTTCGCGAATTCCATGTGGCGACCGGGCGTTCGAAATGTGGTTCGACTTTATATCCCACGAGCTGGTAACCGAAACTAACGATGGGCAGATGAAGAAAATCCCATTGAGCCCTCGGTCAGTCGCCGATTTCTACGCCGAAGTGATGAGCACTTTGCGGTCTTTGGGAATCGACGTCAAAATCTGGCCGATGCCGGTCGAAATCGCCAATCCAATTCGTTTCACGGAAGATCATACGCATGCCTCTTACGATCGAATCGCCGTCGAGAAATTCTGGCGCATCCTGTTGAGTGTTGACTCGGTATTCACCGAATTTAGGTCGCGATTCATCGGCAAGAACAGCCCAGTGCACTTCTTTTGGGGAAGCTTCGATCTCGCGGTTACACGATTTTCAGGTAGGCGTGCGCCGGAAAAGCCCGGCGCTGATCCAATCACCAAAGAGGCTTACTCACACGAAGTGAGCAGCGTCGGTTTTTGGCCGGGTAATAGTGGCGTAATCGACGCAGCTTTCTATTCTTATGCCGCGCCTGAGCCGCAAGGCTTCAAGGATGCGCGCGCCAAGCCAGCCGAGGCTTACTACGGAAAGGAAATTGGTGAATTTCTGCTCGCATATGACGACGTACGCAAAGCGAAGTCGCCTACCGAAGCGTTGATGGACTTTTGTGAGAGCACTTACGAGGCAGCAGCCAATCTTGCGAAGTGGGACCGCAAGTCACTAGAGAGGTAGCAACCGGCCAGGTTTCGCGCGGCCTATTTTCGCGCCCGGCTCCCGGCAATTGGTCTTTCATGCAATTTTCCAAAATCGGTCTTGTCGTCGGCGCGCTCGTCTTGAAACGTGGCTAACCTGCGACGGGCTTCCCTCACAAATCCCATAAAACGATTCGCCAGTTCATGAATACGGTCTGCCTGGCGCAGCGCGATGTCTTCGGAAGGAATTAACTCAGTTCCCACCCCGATCGCCGTTGCACCGGCAAGAATAAAACTCCCCGCGTTTTGCTGATTCACTCCGCCCGAGGCAATCAAAGGAATTCGCGGCAGTGATGCCTTGACGGCCCTGATGTATTTCTCGCCGCCCACCTGCGCGCACGGGAAAACCTTCACAAGATCGGCCCCAGATCTCCATGCGTGAACAATTTCTGTAGGTGTCAAAGCTCCCGGCAAAACGGCCAGATTTTCCTTTACGGCAAGTTCCACAATTTCAGGATCGAATCCAGGCGCCGTTATGAAGGCAGCTCCAGCGTCAATGCAGCGTTTTGCCGTTTCCGGATCAATTACTGTGCCTGCTCCGACCAGAATCTTGTCGTGCTCACGAACCAAATGGGCGATTAACTCGACCGCTTGCGGCACGGTCATCGTAATTTCCACGATAGGTATGCCGCCTGTCGTGATCGCATCGGCCGCAAAATGAGCCTCTTCCGCGGATGAAACTCGAACCGCGGGAATAATGCCCAGGTCGTAGATGGTCTGGAGTACTTCGGCCTTGTTCATAGTCCTAATCTACACTTCGACCAAGACGCCACATCAAGGGTGAATTTCAACGCGGAGAAGTTTATACCATGCCCTCGGTTTCAGCCTCGGGGAACTGATCGTTGGGGCTGCCGAACCAGGTATACAAGGTAGGAAGAAGAAAAATGCTGATCGCAAGATTCGATACCAACCCTCCGACAATCACGATGGCGAAAGGCCGCTGAGAATCAGAACCGATTCCGTGGGACACCGCGGCTGGAAGAAGACCAAGCGTCGCCACCAGCATGGTCATCATAATCGGCCGTAGCCTGAGAATCGCCCCTTCTATGGCAGACTGAACGATGCTGTAGCCGCGCGCGCGTAGTTGGTTGATGTACTCCAGCATGATCACTCCGGTTTGCACCGACACTCCGGCCAACGCAAGAAAACCCACTTCTGAAGACACGCTGAGATTTGTGTGCGTGGCCATCAACGCGAGCAAACCACCTAACGGAGCCATCGCTACGTTGGTCATTATCAAAGTGGCCCATTTCAGCGAACCAAACATGGTGTACAGGATCACGAAAATCGCCGCCATCGTAGCCGGCAGAATGATCGCCAGCCGGCGTTCAGAACGCTTCTGACTCTCGTATTCGCCGGCCCACTCCATCGTGTAGCCAACCGGCAGTTTCACCGCGGCATTCACCTTTTTGATGGCTTCCTCGACCGTGCTGCCCAAATCTCTGCCGCGAACACTGAACTTGATTGCTACGTAGCGAGAATTCGCTTCTCGATAAATCTGAGATCCACCATCCGTTTCGCTCACCTTGGTAAGCTGGGCAAGCGACACTCGCTCACCAGCAGGATCAAGCAAGCGAATTCTCTCGATCGCCTCCCTGGTGTCGCGATATTGGGGAAGATAACGCAGCACCAGGTCGTAGCGCTGCTCGCCGATTAAGACCTGGCTCAGCGCATTTCCTCCCACAGCAGTTTGAACAGCATCCTGAATATCAGACACATTGATCCCGAAACGCGCCGCCTGATCGCGATCGACTTCGAAATTCAAATTGGGTTGGCCGATGATTCGAAACATCCCCAGGTCTTCAATCCCTCGGACTTTGCCCATCGCACCGACCACCTGATCACCCTTCGCCTCAAGCGTTTTTAAGTCATCCCCAAAAATCTTCACCGCGAGTGCGCCCTTCACGCCGCTTACGGCTTCTTCCAGGTTGTCCGAAATGGGCTGCGAGAATCCCCAGAAGACGCCGGGGATCTTTTCCAGTTCGCGATCCATCGCTGCAATCAGGAGTTCCTTGTTCTCATGAAACACCGGGCGCCACTTATTCTTGGGAAGCAAATCGACGAAGAACTCCATGTCGAAGAATCCGGTCGTGTCGGTCCCATCGTCAGGACGCCCAATCTGATTCACAACCTGTGGAACTTCCGGAAAGGAGCACAGCACTTCGCGCGCTCTCTCCGCAACACGCGCGCTTCCCGTGGGGCCCGTACTGGGTGCCAGCGTTCCACGGACCCAAATCGCTCCCTCATCCAAATGCGGCAGAAACTCCGACCCGATCACTCCTCCGAAGGCCAGGAATACCGACAACACGAAAAGCACCACCGCCGTCACCAATGCAGACGAACGGTGCCTGATGGTCCACGTCAAGGCCGCCCGATAACAGGCGATCAAGTACGTCATGAATGGATTCTTCCATTCCTTCACTCCGGCGCTGAAAGAAACGCTCGCCAGTGCTGGCGCAATCAGCATTGAGAAAATCAGCGCTCCGAGCAAAGCGAAACTGACCGTCCAGGCCATCGGCTTGAACAACTTCCCCTCGACTCGCTGCAAGCTGAAAATCGGCACATACGCGGTAATGATGATGGCAATCGCATAAAACACCGGACGCTGCACTTCATGAGCGGCTTCTCGAATCCGCTCGAGTGGAGTCCGGTGATCGACGCGTGGTGCGTTTAGGTGGCGAACGATGTTCTCGACCATCACAACCGCGCCATCCACAACCATGCCGAAGTCCAGCGCGCCCAGGGACAGCAAATTTGCTGAAATGTGCCGCAAGTCCAGGCAGATCGACGCAAAGAGCAAAGCGAACGGAATCGTGAAAGAGACAATCAATGCGCCGCGGACATTGCCCAGAAAAACAAAAAGAATAATCACGACCAAAATCATGCCTTCGCCAAGGTTGTGCAGCACCGTGTGCGTCGTGTAGTGGACCAGGTCGTCGCGATCAAGGTAAGGAACGATCTTCACGCCCGGCGGCAGAATTCGATTATTTAGCTTTTGAACGGCCGCGTGTATCCCGTCCATCGTCGTCGCCGTATCCGCGCCTTTGCGCATGAATACGATTCCTTCCACCACATCGTTGTCGTCAACGACCACGCCGTCATTTCGATGAATGGCCTTTCCGATTTGTCCTAGCCGGATCTTGGGCCCTTGCGACACTTCCGCTATATCCTCAATGCGAAGCGGAGTTCCCTTCTGTGTTTTGATTACCGTCTTCTCGATATCCGCGACATTTTGAACCAGGCCCACGGCTCGAACATTGACCTGCTGCGCGCCCTGCTCGATGAAACTGCCGCCCGCATTGGCGTTGCTGTTGGTGAGTTGCTGCTCCACCTGCGCCAGGCTGAGCCCATAAGAAACCAGCTTGTCCGGATCGACACGCACTTGATATTCGCGGGTCAGTCCCCCGAACGACGAATCGTCGACCACATCAGGCGCGGCTTTGATGTATTTGCTGACCACCCAATCCTGAAGCGACTTCAACTCCATCAAGTCGTAGTTGGGATTCGTGCTTTTCAGCGTGTACCAATAGACCGATCCAATGGGGCTGAAATCAGGGCCAATCTGAGCCGAAACGTTGGGAGGCAAAGTTACCTGCGAAAGACGTTCAAGAGCTTTCTGGCGATCCCAATCGTTGTCCGAGTCATCGTCGAAAATAAGATTCACCACCGACAAACCGGCAAGCGAAGACGAACGGATGTGCAAAAGGTGCGGAATCCCATTCATCTGGATTTCGATGGGAATAGTGACCTGCTGCTCAATCTCCTCCGCCGCGCGCCCCGGCCATTGCGTAATGATCTGTACCCACGTGTTGGCAACGTCCGGATACGCTTCAACGGGCAGGCGTTTGAACGAAATGATCCCCCAGATGAAAAGAACCAGCGCGGCGCTCAGAACAATGAAGCGGTTATTGAGGGCAAAGTCGACGATGGAACGAATCACTGATTTTCCACCGTGTTTTGAAACTCTAAGGCATTGGAGACGACCTGCTGCCCCGGCGCAACACCCGAGGCGATCACTTGCATATTATTCGGCAGCATTTCCCCGCCCTTCACTTCGGCTCGCCGAAATTTATTTCCGCCGGCGGGGAAATAAACCCAATCGCGATCGTGCAGATGCAGGATCGCCGTTGTCGGCAGTGCCGCCTCTTTTTCCTTCTTCTGCCCGTGAAACGTAACCGTCGCGAACATCCCAGGCCGCATTAATCCCGGATTCCGAACCTCAATGCGAACTTTCGCCGTGCGCAGATTGGGATCTAACACCTGGCCGATGTTCTGGATCGTTCCCGTAAAGCTTCGGTCGGGAAATGCATTCAAGCGAATTTCTGCCTGCTCGCCCACGCGAACCATGGCCAAATCATTTTCGTAAACGTCACTCAGAATCCATACGTACGTCAGGTCGGAAATCGTAAAAGGATTGGGCGAGCTGAGGCCCTGAACGCCGGCGGCGTTGGTAACCTGCTGATCGGTAATGACCCCTGAAATCGGGGCGCGAATTTCGACAATGCCGGTGGGTTGATCTAGATCAGTGTTGCCCAGCACTCTCAGTTTTTCTGTACTGGTCTTGACGTCTACCTGCGCCTTGGTCTCGGCGTCCTGCGCGACCTGAAAATCATTTAGCGAAATCGCGCCCTTTTCGTAGAGCAGCTGGGCGCGCTCCTGTTGGGTGCGCGCGAGTTTTTCGTCAGCCATCGCCTTTTGATAATCCGAGAAAGCACTCGCGATATCCGCGCTTTGAACGCGCAGCAACACCTGTCCTTTTTTTACCGTATCGCCCAGGCGCGCCTTGATCTCGATAACACGCCCTGCGGCTAGCGAGATGACCGGCACGGTTCGTGACACGTCTGCGGAAACCGTCGCCGTCGCATCGAGACGAGGAGTGGCAAGGTATTCGACAGCGCTGACCAGCGGAAACTGACTTGGATGATCGACCGTGAAAACATTCGAATCCGCAACCCGCTCGACCTTTAGCGGCGGCGGTGCGCCAGCCTGCGGATCGGTCGCTGCCCCGCCACAACTCGCTAGCAGCAGAGCAGACATAAGGGTCAAAGTCGTACTACACTGCTTGTGCACGGGGTTGCCTCGGAATGCCAGGATTGTCCTGATTTGAGGGGTTAGGGCAGCACCCACCCTCGCCCATCGCGAAAATCGGGAAGAATTCGGTCGCAACTGGATTTTCCTAAGCCCTTCCAGCCCATAGATATGTTAGGTTTCCCATGGCGGAGGTTATGGTTTGACCGCTGTAGCAGGGCTTCACCGAAGTTGTTTACCCTCCAGTACCATCGTGCCAGAAGCCTCTTTTTCAATACCATACCCCCATAGGGTAGTAAAGGGAGAAAATGCCACAACTTTCCCGAGATCGACTTGATCTCGTCAACAGAACAAAAAAGGTAATTGGCCAGCTCGAATCTGTTCTTCGCGGCTTCAATGAAGACTCGCCCTGCGCCGATTTGCTCCAACGCCTCGCCGCGGCCCGCGGCGCCGTTAACAGTCTGATGGGTGAGCTGATGGAAGATCACATCCGCAACCACATGCCTCGAAAGAATAAGACGTCCGAAGAGGCTGCTGAAGATCTCATCGAGATTGTCCGGTCCTACCTCAAGTAGGATTCCAATCGTCACGCCAAGCGACAGCCAGGGAGAGATTCGATGGCTATTATTGGCGCCCACATGCTGCTTTATCCATCTGAGGCTGACCAGCTCAGGGCCTTGCTCGGCGACGCCTTTGGCTTTAAATCAGTCGATGCGTGCCATGGATGGCTGATATTTACCCTTCCGCCCGGGGAAATCGCCGTCCACCCGGAAGAGCCTGCCAGCGATGGTTCCGGCGGCCATCACCAACTGACATTTATGTGTACTGACATCGGGAGCACGATCGCCGAGCTGCGCAAGAAGGGCGTGGAATTTGAAGGAGAACCGCACGAAGAAAGATTTGGAATAGTGGCCATGATGAAGTTGCCCGGCGGCGTAAAGGTGATGCTCTACGAACCGCGTCATCCTATGGCCATTACGCCCGAAAAGAAATGAATTTGATTGCTCGAGCGGCGAAATACGGGCTGAATGCAGCTTGAATCATTAGCCCTTGGGGCGAAAGGGCCAATTTCCCGACAACTTGGAGGATCAATGAAGCTGATCAAGGGCCTGCTGCCGCTGATGTTCGTCGCATTATATTGCGCTCACGTGAATGCCCAGGTAAATCCATATAAAGACCCAACGCCAGGGGTAAGCGGTTACCGTGCCGAGGTGTTGGCGGAAGTCAGAATCCAGGAGGATAAGTTCTCCCGCCTTGCGCAGGCCATTCCCGCTGACAAGTACACTTGGCGTCCTAATGCCGACACGCGATCCATTGCGGAGGTTTTCCTCCATGTCTGTGCCGCGAACTACAACCTTCCCAAACTCATCGGCACTCCCGCGCCGGCGGATATTGATATCAAAACTCTTGAAAAGTCGACCACCGACAAAACCAAGATCGTCGAGATGCTCGCCGATTCATTCAAGCATTCCCGCGCGGCCATCATGAAAATGTCCGACGCTGACTTGGACAAGAGCATGGATTGGTTCGGAGGCAAGAACACGCAGCGCGGTATCTTGCTTTTTATGGTTCGCCACACCGCGGAACATTTGGGGCAGTCCATCGCTTATGCGCGGTCAGTCGGCGTGGTGCCCCCATGGACCGAAGATCAGCAGCGCGAAGAACAATCGCAGAAAAAACCTGCACCGAAGAACTGAAGAGCTGGCTGCTAGTCCCTAGGACTGACCGCCAACGTGCTCTTTGATTGATAACCAAAGCGCGCTCTTAAGCGGCGATTCACAGGTTCTGAATAGAACTTCGCAACCCCGGCGCCCAATAAAGCCGCCGCAACGATCAGCGCCACAAAAAACACCGGAACGAGACTCATCGGCTTTCCTGCTCTTAGGAACACGCCGAAGAACGCAAACACCAGGAACATGTGCGTCAGATATACCTCGTAGCTATTCCGCCCCAGAGTCAGCAGGGGCTCAAGCACTCTGGGACTTTTCCATTGCGTCTGCGCGGCTGCGATTATGACCAGGCAAGTCCCGATTGCCAGGACGGTCATATCCATGCCAGTTCTTCCTAGGCCCCAGTGATAAGCCTGGATTGAAAATCCCAACATAAAAACGAGCATCACCAAGCCAATTCCTAAGAGAACTTGAAGCGCACGTCTTGAAAAGCGGACCCGCGCGACCAGCAGCGCGGTAAGGCAACCGAGCGCGATAGCATCCATTCGCCCAAAGTACGAATACTCCTCCCAGATCTCGTTTCCGTGAGCCCACACCGTGCGTCCGAAGGGGCCTAGCACCACTAACGTGCCTAGCAGCGCGATGAACCACTTCCCTCGCCCGAGGACCCAGCACGCCAAGGGAAAAAACAGATAGAACATCTCCTCCACCGAAAGCGACCACAGAACATCCCAACTTCCCGGCAAATATCCACGCCTCGCTTCTGAGACGTTCACACGAAAGGTCAAAGCCGCAAGTAATGCCCTCCCAAGTCCGCCCGTCTTCGGTGTGACCACGTAATTGCTCACCTGCGCAAAATGCAGAATGCTTAAGATCGCCAGCAATGCAACGAGCAACGGCGCGATTCGCGCAAACCGCAATTTGTAAAAGTCCCCGACGCTGATATTTGAAAGCGTGCCCCATCGTTTGAGCGTGGTGGAAGTAATCAGAAACCCCGAAACCACAAAAAACATTTGCACGCCCATTTGGCCGTTCCACACCAGCGTGTGCGCCAACTGGCGGGGAAGGAATTTCAAATAAGGCACCTCGGCAATCAGCAGACGGATATTTACGTGATTCATCAACACGAACAGAATTGCCAAGCCGCGCAGGATGTCGACGCCATCCAACCGTTTCCACGTTCCGATGTGATGGGTTGTTTCTCTGTCTTCAAAGGCCATTTGCAACGCCGATCACAAAACCACGAGAAGTCGCTGAATCAATGGAGCGCGGAAGATGCTACACCAGCGGCTCACCGCCGTAAGCGCATTCTGGAGCTTACCGTTCTGATTGTTCTTTTTCTTCTCGGATCGAAAGTGGCGAGAACTTTTGGGCCGAAGTAGCTAAAAAGGGCTAAGCGGCGTCTCATGTAATAGGAGGATTTGATGACTTCCAATCCTGCAGTTGATACGGACATCGTGATCATTGGCGCCGGTCCGGTTGGGCTGTTTCTGGCCAACGAGTGCGCCCGCCGCGGACTCCGCTACAGGCTGATCGAAGAACGCCCCACGCAATCCGAGTATTCCAAAGCGCTAGCCATCTTCCCCCGAACGATGGAAATTTTTGACATGGCCGGCGTTGTCGGCCCTTTTCTAGAGGCGGCCAATCGCGTGACTTCCGTCACCATGATCGCCCATGGCCACACGCTGGCCCATATGAAATTCGAGCCTGAGGAAAGCCCGTATTCATTTGTCGCCATGGTCCCTCAAAACGTGACCGAGGAATTGCTCGCCGCAGAGCTCAAGCGGCGAGGGGGCACAATCGAGTACGAAACAACTTTCGTTTCGGCAATGCAGCTCGATGACCACGTCAGTGTGACTCTGGACCACAACGGCAAACTGATCCGGCTCAACGCATCCTTCGTTGTTGGATGCGATGGCGCTCATAGCACGGTCAGGCACGCCCTCAATATTCCCTTCGAAGGCGGTGAATACGAGGCCAAGTTCCTCCTGGTAGATGCCGAAACGAATCAAGTTCTTCCCGCCGATGAGTTGCAACTCTGTCCCAACGAATTGGGGCCCCTTGCCATCTTTCCTATGAGTGCAAATCGCCGCCGAATTATCGCGACGATCGATGAGCCGGAGGGCGATGTCCCTAGCTTGGACTTGGTGCGAAAAGTTTCGGCTCAACGCGCTCCGAAAGGCTTTGAAGTCCTGGCTCTAAATTGGAGCAGCTATTTCCGCATCCACCATCGTCACGTTGCGCGTCTGCGCGATGGCCGCATGTTCATCGCCGGCGACGCCGCTCACATTCACAGCCCATTTGGCGGGCAAGGCATGAACACTGGCTTGCAGGACGTCTGGAACCTGATTTGGAAGCTCGATCTGGCTCTAAACGGCCTCGCCAACGATCAACTTCTCGATAGCTACACGGCCGAGCGCCTTCCCGTAATCAAAAACGTTATCGAGACCACCGATTTCCTGACCAAAGTGATGGGAACGCCGAATAAGTTTGCTCAAGCCCTGCGAAATACAATCATTCCAATGGTGTCGCGCCTCGCGCCTTTCCAGCACGCATTCGTGCAGCGGCTGTCCGAGCTCGGCATTGCCTACCATGGCAGCCCGATCGTCGACGGGCCCGGAAAACGCTACTTCGATGAATCGATTCGTGGTGGCGCAGGAATCCGCAGCCGCTTCTTATTGATGATTGGCAATGCCGTCGACTCCTCGATCAAGAACGAAGCCGCCCATCTCTGCGAATCACGAAAAAACATCGTGGAATTGCGGTCCTCGAGTGAACCGGGAATTACTCTCGTGCGGCCAGACGGCTACATCGCCTACGCAACGCACAAAACCGACGACACCGGCGCACTGCGCTCCGTGCGCTCAATTTTGGAACTTCAGACCACCCCGAACGCACACGTAGATTCCAGCTCACTCGCACCGGCGGCTCGTAAAGTCGGCGCTTCCACTGCCAGGTAAGGCGCCACATGAAAGTCTTTCTCGCTGGCGCAACTGGAGCAATTGGAAAGCGGCTCGTGCCGCTGCTAGTCAAGGCGGGGCACACGGTAACGGGCACAACTCGGAGTCGCAGTAAGGCAGAATTGGTCCGCGCCGCCGGAGCTACGCCCGCCGTGCTCAATGCCCTAAATCGAGATGAGGTCCTCGACGCTGTTCGACAATCGAAGCCCCACGTAATCATTCACCAATTAACAGCCATAAACGACGTAGATTTCCGGCATTTTGATCGAGCCTTTGCAGAAACGAACCGTCTTCGCACCGAGGGCACCGATCATTTATTGGCTGCCGCACAGGCAGTCAATTGCCGAAGGTTCATCGCGCAAAGCTACACCGGATGGCCCTTCTCTCGGGTCGGAGGCCCTGTGAAGACCGAGGATGATCCGCTCGATTCAAATCCGCCGGCGGGCCTAAAAACTACTTTGGACGCGATCCGCTACTTGGAGCAGGCCGTGATGGGCGCGGATCGAATCGACGGGATCGTCCTTCGCTATGCAGGCTTCTACGGGCCAGGAAATACGCTAGGCGAGGGCGGATCAATGGTGGAACAAATTCGCAAGCGCAAGGTCCCCATCATCGACGGCGGCACTGGCATCTGGTCATTCGTTCACATCGATGACGCTGCCGGCGCGACCCTCGCGGCTTTGGAAGGCGGCACCCGAGGCATCTACAACATCGCCGATGATGAGCCGGCGCCGGTCTCAGAATGGCTGCCCGCACTCGCCAGCGCACTCGGGGCCAAGCCGCCCATGCGGATTCCGAAGTGGCTGGCGCGGCTCGTGGCCGGCGAAGTAGCGGTCGTGATGATGACCGAATCACGAGGCGCCTCCAACGCCAAGGCGAAACGCGAGCTGGGTTGGAAGTTGAAGTGGCCAACCTGGAGAGAAGGATTCAAAAGCGGCCTGGCTGACTAGGACTGAAAATGAAGTTCACGCGAATTGTCTACGGAATTGCTGCGGCCTACGGGCTGCTCGTCCTGCCGCCGCTGTATTTTCTCGTTGATAGAATCGGCCGCGAAGCCCCACCACCCATCGCTCACCCGGAATTTTTCTATGGATTCCTGGGTCTTGCCATCTTGTGGCAAATCATTTTCGTCTTAATCGCCAAAGATGCGGTTCGTTACCGGCCGTTCATGCCTTTGGCCATTTTGGAGAAGTTCGTCTATTCGATCCCGGTAATCATTCTTTATTCGCAGGGCCGCCTCCACCCAAACATCCTGAAATCCGCCATGGGCGACCCCATCCTCGGCATCCTCTTCATCGCAGCCTACTTTCAATCATCCCCATCCGTGCATTCACGAAGACTCAACGGCCCATCGCAATAGCTTCGTTCGTACGAAGTAGCGAAACAAATGAACAAAACTAAACACTCTTAGTTCTCCAAAACCTGCAAATACCCTAAAATCTAACCATCAGTGGGCGTGTAGCTCAGCTGGGAGAGCACCTGCTTTGCAAGCAGGGGGTCGCCGGTTCGATCCCGGCCACGTCCACCAGAACTCCATCCGACTTTTTTGCAATCTTCGTACCAGCTTCTCTTGGAGCATTTCTCGAAGGTGCCATTTCATTTTCCGGTGAGCGCCTGCCATGCGGCAAGAGAGTCCATGTAATCTCTCCAGCGAACAATCTGTCGATTCTTGATGGTGACAATGGACACGAATCGGTTGTCATACGCAGCGCCCGTTTTAACTGCTTTGCCATGAACCTGATATTCCAGAGTGACCACACCGCGCTCCTTGTCATGGTGAACCGCAAGCCCATCACCTTTTTCAAGAACGATGTTGTCGCCGTAGCCAGAGTAGGCGGCAATCAAATTGTCTCGCCCGTGAATCACTTCCGCCCAGCCGGGGAAGCGATATAGGAATTCGAATTGGGCATCCTCGGCGATAGCGTCGTAATAGTGCTCACCGTCAACTAAGCCCCTCAGCCCCATCATCACAACATCAAAGAATGGGTTCAGTGCTTTATGTTTCGGATATTTATCTGTAGCCATGGGATTTTCCGTTTGTCGCAAAAACTGCGAATCTCATCGAGTTCTGAAAAAAGATTGCAGCATCTGGTGTTTCGAGCCATCGCCGACCAAGGTCACCGTTCATGCTAGCATCTCGAGAATTCTAGGCCGATTCAGCAGATGAACACCAAGATGCACACCATAGCGATCACCGTCGGTTTAGCTGGGATCTTGCTTCTTTCGCAAAGCCAGAAACCGGCCTCAATGCCCGATCTGGGCGGGGCTGTCGGCTGGCTCAATTCCAGTCCACTTAACAGAAAGTCGCTGCGCGGAAAAGTAGTGCTTATTGATTTCTGGACGTACACGTGTATCAACTCGCTGCGTCCGATGCCCTATGTAAAGAGCTGGGCGGCAAAATACAAAGATGCGGGACTCGTTGTGATCGGTGTACATACGCCTGAGTTTTCGTTTGAACATGAGCGCCCGAACGTCGAGTGGGCCACGCGCACCTTTCATATTTCGTTCCCGGTTGCCATCGACAGCGACTTCAACATTTGGCAGGCGTTTCATAACGAAGCGTGGCCAGCGCAATACCTCGTGGATGGCACCGGGCAAATCCGCTATCGCCACTACGGTGAAGGCCAATATGCGGGGATCGAGAAAACTATCCAAAAACTCCTGAAGGAAAACGGTGCTGCCGGCGTCGACGAGAGCCTGGTCTCTGATTCCGGCACCAGCGTGGAGGCCCCGCCGAGCAACGATGAGCAGTCCCCTGAGACCTACCTCGGCTATGCACGAGCCGAGCACTTCGCATCTCCCGAAAAAGTGGCGCGAGATTCGCGAAGAACCTACAGCGCGGCTGCTTCGCTCTCTCTCAACCAGTGGGGCTTAGTGGGTTCGTGGAATGTCGGGTCTGAAGCGGCTGTGCTGCAGGCCGCTCCCGGAAGGGTCTTGTTCCGTTTCCACAGCCGCGACCTGAACTTGATTCTGGCTCCTACCAAGGACGGAAAGCCGGTTCGCTTCAAAGTCACAATCGATGGTGCCGCGCCCGGCAACAATAGCGGAGTTGACTCGGACGCGGACGGCAGTGGCCAAATTCGGGAACCCCGCATGTATCAGCTCATTCGTCAGAAGAGCTTGCCAATTAAAGACCGCACATTTGAGATCGAGTTCCTTGATCCCGGCGCTCAAGTTCTTGACTTCACCTTCGGCTAGCAACCTCGTAGCGGCTAACAGCAAATGGCAAGTTGTTCGATCCTCATCGTGGCCTTCGAACCTGATTTGGCCATTCCTTAGTCCGCGTAGACCCGCACCCGCTTACCGTTGCCTTTCACGTTTTTGTTGCCTGAGCGCAGTTGTGTCGAGCCACTCCCATTTGCTAGCTTGGCCTGGATGCCCCCGCCTGCCCCCGAACAAATCAGCAAGACCATCGAAACTCTTTACCGCTTTGAATCGGGCCGGGTTCTGGCGACGCTCGTGCGCCTCCTCGGAGATCTGGATCTCGCTGAAGAGGCCATGCATGAGGCATTCGCAGCCGCCCTGGAGTCCTGGCCTAAGACCGGTATTCCAGACAATCCGCGCCCCTGGCTCATTTCAACAGGACGCTTCAAGGCCATCGACGGGCTGCGCCGGCGCGCGCGCTTCGATGCAACACAAAAGGATTTTGCGCTCCATACGGAAGCGCGAATCGACTGAAGCCTCCCTGCACCGCGAACAGATCCACGAAAAGATCGGTGGCCAGGAAAATGACCAGGAGATCGAAGATGATCGCCTCCGTCTGATCTTCACCTGCTGCCATCCTGCTCTGCCTCCAGAAGGACAGGTCGCGCTCACCCTGCGCGAAATCTGCGGCCTGACCACCGAGGAGATTGCCCGCGCATTTCTCGTTACGCCGGCAGCGCTAGCTCAACGAATCGTGCGCGCCAAGGCTGTCATCCGCGATAATGCAATTCCCTACCAGGTGCCAGCGTCGCAGGAATTATCGGAGCGCTTGGGAGCTGTCCTCCTGGTCGTATATCTGATCTTCAACGAGGGATACTCGGCGGAAGCGACAGGCGCCGAACTCAGCCGCGAGGCGATCCGCCTCGGCAGACTTCTGCTCGACCTGCTTCCCGAACCCGAGGTGATGGGCCTGTTGGGACTCATGCTGCTGCAGGAGTCGCGCCGCGCCGCCAGAACCTCGGGCAGCGGTGACTTGATCCTGCTAGATCAGCAGGATCGCTCATTGTGGAACAAGGACCAGATCACAGAAGGCTTCTCGCTCACCGAAGGCGCTCTTCGATCGCGCCGCTTCGGCGCTTACACTCTGCAGGCCGCGATTGCGGCCGTTCACGCCGGTAGCTCCTCTCCGGCATCCACGGACTGGCGCGAGATTACGCTGCTCTACGATCAGTTGCTGCGCATTCAGCCCTCCCCGGTCGTCGAACTGAACCGCGCCGTGGCCATTGCCATGTGCGAAGGTCCGGAGCAGGGTCTTCGTCTTATCGATGACTTGCTGGCAGGCGAGCAACTCTCCCACTATCACCTCGCGCACTCTGCCCGTGCGGATCTGTGCCGCAGATTAGGGCGGATTCCGGAGGCCCGCGCTTCCTATGAGAAAGCCCTCGCCCTGGCGTCGCAGGAACCGGACCGCCGTTTTCTCTCTAAACGCCTCCAGGAGTTAAAGTAAAAATAATCCGCATCTGCTGTCGAATTTTCCCGGTAGGCGGCGACTATAGGATGAAAGCATGAACGATAGTCCAGCGCGCAAGGCTATGCTGCTGGTAGAGGAGAAATCATGGCGCAGTATTTGGTCGCTATTCACCACCCCGACAATTATGACCCGTCCCGCGAGGACAAAACGATGGAGCGCGATATCGACGCGCTCAACGACGAGATGGTGGCCGCCGGTGTCCGAGTTTTCGTGGGTGGCTTGTTGCCGGTAAGCAAAGCGAAGTCGCTGCGGGCACAATCCGGTGGCAAGGTGCTCATCACCGACGGACCCTACCTGGAAACCAAGGAGCACATCGGCGGTTTTTGGGTCGTGGAAGCCGCAAATCTGGAAGAGGCGCTGGAGTGGGGCCGCAAGGCCGTCTTGGCCTGTCGCGCGCCCGTCGAGGTACGCCAGTTTGGCATTCCCACTTCGGAGGGAGCGCAGCGCCGTCTTAAAGCATTAAAGGAGAAGTCATGAGAAAGCTAAGAATCATCGAACACATATCACTGGACGGCGTGATTCAGGCCCCCGGTGGGAAAGGCGAAGACGGCGACTACCCCTACGCCGGGTGGTCGGCGCCGTATAACGACCCGGAGTTGGGAAAAGCGATCGTCGCGGCTCACACCGTGCCCTTCGATCTTCTGCTGGGGCGCCGCACCTACGATATCTGGAGCGGCTTTTGGCCGACAGCGAAGGGTCCGTTCGCCGACGGTATAAACGCGGCCACCAAATACATCGCGACCCACCGGCCGGACAGTCTTAAATGGGGGCCAGTCGAAGCAGTTGGGCCGGACCTCGCCGCGGGTGTGCGCCGCATCAAGGAAAAGAAAGGGCCGGACCTGATCCTCTGGGGCAGCTCCACGCTGACGCCGGTGCTGATCGAACACGGCCTCGCCGATGAAGTGATGCTGCTCACCTATCCAGTCCTCCTGGGCACCGGCAAACGTCTCTTTTCGGAGGGAACCCCGCCGCGCGAACTCGCGCTGGTCAGCTCCAAAGCGGGCCCCTCAGGCGTCGTTATGAACACCTACAAACCCAGCGGCCCTTTGCGCACCGGCACCGTCGGTGACGGCTCGAAGAGCTAACCAAAAAAAGTTTGTACCTCCTGTCGATCTGCCTCGCGCACGACGACTATAAAGTGAACGATTCGCTGCAAAAGTTCGAGCCGCTAAACTCCAAAGGAGAACGCCAATGAAATACATCTGTTTGGGTTACTACGACAAAGGGCAACACGACAGCATGCCCGAGAGCGATCAACAGGCCATGTTCGACAAATGCTTTGAATACGACGACCATCTTCGCGCCAACGGGCATTGGGCCGGCGGAGAAGCGATTCAACCTCCGGAAACCGCTTTGACCGTGTCTTGGAAGAACGGAAAAGTCGTAACCACGGACGGTCCCTATGCGGAAACCAAGGAACAACTCGGCGGCATTCTCGTCCTTGAGGCGCGCGATATGAATCATGCCGTACAGCTTATAGCGCAGCATCCAGCCGTGAAGTACGGCAGCATTTTCGAGATTCGACCAACCGGGGACATGAGCGACATCCTGAAGGCAAGTGAGGAGCGCCGACACAAGACTGCACACTAAAAACGCCCAGCGGTCCCCCGCCAAACAACCTGCGAGGGAAACAATCGGCGACGCCGGAAAAGTCGCCGTCCCCCCGCATGAAGAAATTTTGGAGAAAACGAATGAAAACGCGTTAATTTATGACCGTTGCAATTTTAACTGTGGCCACCTGAGCCTTTTGCAACGGGTGCCTGGGATGGACGGCGATGGAGTTGAATCTCGAACCTGGTGATCGAATTGAACTGCTTTACGAAGACGGTCCTACAACAACGATTCGCGCAACAGTCGGCCGTTTGTTGACTGATTTGGAAGAAGGAATGGGCGTCGAAATCGAAGACTATACGGCGTTGTGGGTCGAAATCACCGTAGATGAATCGTGCGGTCTGGACGCCAAACAGGTCATATTGTTTGGCACGGATTTCAAGTATCGGCTAAACGGCCGCCCGGTAATTCTTCGTAAGCGCCACGACTAGCTAGGTCCTGCATCTATCGCTCCTCTGCGAGTTCCCTCACCGCCTCGCAGTGAACCTCAAGCGACACAAATCAGGGCACGACCGGCAGCGCAATATAGGACGACATCGAAGGCGAGCAATACACCCGCTGCGTCGCGGCGACAAAGTCAGCGGCCGTCGCCTTATATATGCTCGGAACAAATTTCTGCGGATTGCGATCAATCAGGGGAAACCAGGTCGACTGAATCTGAACCATGATCCGGTGCCCTTTCAGAAAAACATGATCGCGGTCCCGCAATGGCACTTTCCATTCCGTCGGCTCGTTTGCCACCAGCGCATGCGGCTGTTCATAACTCTTCAAATAACGCCCGCGCCGAACTTCCATCGCGATGGGCAGCTCGTATCCGTTCAGCGATTGCGCGTATTGGCCCGGTTTCGGCCCTTCTTCAGCATCCCACGCATCTTTCTGAGCATCCTCCGGATAAACGTCAATCACCTTCACCACGAAATCAGAATCAGTTCCCGATGTAGACGCGAACAACGCTGCCTCCACGGGTCCCGTCACCGTTAGGTCGTGATCCATAGGTGCACTGACAAACGTGAGCACATCGGGCCGCTGGTCCACGAAACGCTGATCCGCCGCCTCCCAAGTCCGCCAGTCGCCCGCCGGATAAGTGGGCGAAATGGGCCGCTGCCGGTACGGCACCGGATTGGCAGGATCGGAAACATACTGGCGGTATGGCTTCGCGGAATCTTTTGCCGACGGCGCTTCAAACGACAAAGTGCCATCGGTGTGCAAATAAAGTTTCTTAACCTGGGCTTCCTTGGGCGGCCAAACAGAATATGTATGCCAGCTGTCCGAACCGGTTTGAAACGTGCTCGCTTGCCAATTTGGCTTTTCGCCTTCGCCGTGCAAGTAATAACGGAAGAACGGTGCTTGCAGCGTTTCGCGAAATTCTCTTGCGGTCTCGTGCCCGCTGAACGGGATCAGTCCAATCTTGTCGGCTTTCGGAGTTTGCCATTCCCCGTGAAACCACGGCCCGGCGACCATAAAATTGTCGTGATTCGGATCGCTCTCCTCCGCATGACGGAAGATTTGCCACGGTCCCCACGGGTCTTCCTGATCCCAAAAACCCGCCACATTTAGATTGGGGACCGTTGAGGAATGCAGTTGCCGCACCCACGCTTCCTTCTTCCAGAATTCATCGTAGTCCGGATGATCGATCGTCGAATTCCAGTACGGAATCGAGCCATGAAGGTATTTCGTATTGATATTCGAAAGCGGCCCTAGGTTGAGATACCAGCTATACGTGTCATAGACGTCGAACTGAAAGTGCGTGTTCGAATTCTTATCGGCCTGCTCCATAACGGCATATTCGAAATCGTAGCTCTCGCGCAGCGCCCCATAACGATGGTCGTCATCATTCATCCACTGATCGACCGGTGATGCTTGCTCGCTCATCGCCTTCAGTGCCGGGTGCGGATGCAACAACGCCAGCGCCGTCGTCAATCCATCGTACGAAACGCCGTACATTCCAACTTTGCCGTTGTTGTTTGGCACATTCTTCACCAGCCACTCAATGCTGTCGTAGGCGTCGGTGGTTTCATTCGTCGCCTTCGGATCGCTCAAATCGACATACGACGACAGTTTGAACTCGCCTCCGGACTTGAACCGCCCGCGCAGGTTCTGAATCACAAAAATGTAGCCGTCTTTGGAGAGTTCGATGAGGCTGTTCGGCATCATTTCCGGAGCCTTCTCGGGGACGCCATACGGCGTGCGGCGAAAAAGAATCGGCAGCGGCCCCGACTGATTCACCGGCGTCAGAATCACAGTCTGCAGCTGCACGCCGTCGCGAACTGGAATCATCACCTGTTGATAGTGAAAAATGCTGCTTTGGGTTTCCTGATGCGCGCCCCACGGAAAAATCGCCAGAAACAGAACTGCCATCAGCTTCAGAGGTATCCGCACCAAGGTTTCCCCTTCCATGTCACCAGTTTCGAACCCAAAATGCCACCGGCCAGGTCCGCATCCTAACTCAAAGAATGCCGCACTGGCCGGTAATTTTTTGAACGTCTTTTGAATGCTCGCCAGTTATTTCGGCATTACTTCGTGCGCTAAATGGCTGGCGATCAGAGTGCGCAATTCGTTACGCGCCTTGCCGGCCGCCATCATGGCGTCGCGGGAACCATAATGCTTCGCCGCAATGGTTGCGCCTTTGGCGTCCAGCTGATCGAAAGCCGCATAATTTGCGAAAGACAAACCGACCGCAACGTCCCAATCATCCGGATGATCGAGTACCGGATTGGTCCACACTTTGTAATCGACCAGCAAACCATCCTTTTTGAATTCGTCGTATATGGGCTTCAGATTTTCGCGAAAGTCCTTCCAGAACGCGTCGCTCTGCCCGGACTTGATGCTGTAATAGTTGACGCGCCACACTGGGCCTGATTCGTAGTTGGGATTTTGAGCATGAGCGGGAGTCGCGGCCAGTAACGTCGCCACAAAAAGGACACCCCACAAAATCTTCCTCATCTTTCCTCCTGAATATTTTTACTTGGATGTACTTGGCCTGAGGTAAATCTCGATTCCGGGCGGAGTCTATAACCCTAACCAGCTGCAATCAATGAATTTGGCGTCCGTCGGCTCCCGTGAACGGGCCCGTTGCATCCAATGGTCGGTTCCGTGATCTAATATCGCTGTTGTTTCCTTTCTTCGTTCGAAGCAAATATGGCGACTCCCTCTAGTTCCAAGCGCGCTCGACGCGCGCACCCAAGCCTTTCCGGTACTGACCCCCGCTCAAATCGCGCGAGTACACGCCGTGGCCAAAGTCAGGCGCGTCCATGCTGACGAGATTCTCTTCGAGGTCGGCGACACACACATCCCCTTCTTCGTCATGCTCTCCGGCGCCATGGAGATCGTGCAGCCCAATGGCTCTCGTGAACTCGAAGTGGCCAAGCACGACCCCGGCGAATTTACCGGCGAAATGAGCATGATTTCCGGCCGCCGTTGCCTCGTGCGCGGCCGCGTCACTCAAGCAGGCGAATTCCTGGAGCTGAGCAGCGAAGGCTTGCGTTCCTTAATCGGCCGCGACGCCGAACTCAGCGAAATTTTCATGCGCGCCTTCATTCTGCGCCGCCTCCAACTAATCAATCGCGGCCAGGGTAACTTGATCTTGATGGGCTCACGCTACTCCGCAAAAACCTTGGCCTTGCGTGAGTTCCTAGTCCGGAATGGCCAGCCTTACACCTACGTAGATCTCGATACGGACAAAACCTCGCAGGAGCTTCTCGACCGCTTCCACGTAACCCCCGAAGAAATCCCGGTGACCATCTGCAACAACCGCGGCGTTCTGCGAAATCCTACGATTCAGACCCTGGCCGATTGCCTCGGATTTAACCTCGGCATTGATGAAACCCACGTTCGCGATCTGGTCATCGTCGGCGCGGGACCTGCTGGCTTGGCCGCCGCGGTTTACGCCGCTTCTGAAGGCTTGGACGTGCTTCTTATCGAAACCGCCGCTCCGGGCGGTCAAGCGGGCTCCAGCTCCAAAATCGAAAACTACCTTGGATTCCCCACCGGCCTGTCCGGCCAGGAGTTGGCCACCCGCGCCATCACCCAAGCCGAAAAGTTTGGCGCTCAAATGATGGTCGCGCACAACGTGGTAAAGCTCGATTGCCGCTCGCATCCATTCAAAGTCATGCTGGATGATGGCCGGTCACTGGCCTCACGCTCCGTGGTCATCGCCACCGGCGCTCAATACAACAAGCCCGGCATTGCCAATTTGCCCAAGTTCGAAGGCCAAGGCATATACTACGGCGCAACCTTTATGGAATCGCAGCTCTGCGAGAAGGAAGACATCATCATCGTCGGCGGCGGTAATTCCGCGGGCCAGGCCGCCGTTTATCTCTCGCAGACCGCCGGCAAAGTGCACATCCTGGTCCGATCAGGCCAGCTCTCTGACACCATGTCCCGCTACCTCGTTCAGCGCATCGAGGAAAATCCCGCCATCGAAATTCACTATCACACCGAAGTCGTCGGACTTGAAGGCAAGTCGCATCTCGAAAAAGTCACTTGGAAGGACAAAACCAGCGGTAAAACCTCCACTCACGATATTCGCCATGTCTTCATCATGGCCGGCGCCTCGCCCCGAACCGAGTGGCTGCGCGGCTGCATCGCGCTCGACAACAAAGGCTTCATTTTGACCGGACGCGACCTTGAAACTCCCGGAGGAGCCGCAGACGGCACGAACGCTTCCAACGGAAACGGCAGCGCCAATCTCCCCAAGTGGTCCCTCGCGCGTGCTCCGCTGATGCTCGAGACCAGCATGCCCGGCGTTTTTGCCGTCGGTGACGTTCGGTCCGGAAATGTGAAACGCGTAGCAGCCGCCGTCGGCGAAGGCTCCATTTCCATCTCTCTTGTTCATCGCGCCCTGGCCGAAATCTAATCAAGTCGATGGCCAAGAAGATGACCAGAATCTCCTCCGGCCCGGTGCACACTCTGCCCGCAGATTTGCGAAAAGTCCTCATTTCTGACCCCGCAGCGCTCGCAAAATGGGAGGACATCACTCCCCTCGCACGCAATGAGTGGATCTGCTGGGCCACCTCCGTCAAGAAACCGGAAACCAGAAGGCAGCACGTTGAGCGGGTGCCCACTGAACTGAAAGAGGGAATGCGCCGCCCTTGTTGCTGGCCCGGCTGTCCTCACCGCGTGAAATCAGGAAAGTAACTCCCGCCGCCTGGCAAAGTTTCAATTCTCATTCACATCCCGTCATCCCTGTTTAATTGACGGCATACTCCACTCCCCCTAATATCCTTTCGTGCCGCAAGACCGCATTGGCCAAACAATCTCGCATTACCGCATCACCGAAAGACTTGGCGGTGGCGGAATGGGTGTCGTTTACAAGGCCGAAGACACCCGCCTGCGCCGCTCCATCGCCCTGAAATTTCTGCCGGACGATGTCGCGCGCAATCCTCAAGCACTCTCGCGCTTCCAACGCGAGGGCCAAGCCGCCTCGGCTCTAAATCACCCCAATATCTGCACCATCCATGAAATTGACGAGCACGATGGAACCGCTTTCATCGTGATGGAGTTACTCGAAGGCCAAACTCTCAAACACCGCATCGCCGCGAGCCCGCTCACATTCGAACAGGTGCAAGAGCTCGGCGCGGAGATAGCCGACGCACTCGACGCTGCGCACCGCAAAGGGATCATTCACCGCGACATCAAGCCTGCCAATATCTTCATCACCGACCGCGGCCACGCCAAAATTCTCGACTTTGGCCTGGCCAAGCTGGCTTTTGAAGCGGAGACCGCTGGTTCCTCCGCGATGCCAACCGCCGCTACAGAAGAAGCGCTCACCAGCCCCGGTTCCACCATGGGCACCATGGCTTACATGTCCCCGGAACAGGCCCGCGGTGAGGATCTCGACGCGCGCACTGACCTCTTTTCATTCGGCGCGGTTCTCTATGAAATGGCCACCGGTCGCATGGCCTTTCCAGGGAATACGCCTGCAATTGTTCTCGACGGAATCCTGAATCGAACTCCCGCTGCGCCCAGCAGCGTCAATCCTGCAATTCCTCCGGAATTCGATCGAATCACCGGCAAAGCCCTCGAAAAGGACCGCAAACTTCGCTACCAGAATGCTTCAGATCTGCACACCGACTTGCGTAGGCTGAAGCGCGACTCAGAATCCGCAAAGGTTTCAATCGCCACAAACACAAAAAACGCCGCGTCGAATGATGCAGCTGGTTATCCCAAGTTAAATCTCGCGAAGACGCTCGTCCCAGCAATCGTCGCCTTAGTGGTCTTGGGTGTCGGAATTTATTTCTATCTTCATCGCACTCCAAAACTGACCGCCAAAGACACCATAGTCCTCGCCGATTTCGCCAACACCACTGGCGATCCAGTCTTCGATGGCACCCTGCAACAGGGACTCTCCGTTCAGCTTGAACAATCACCGTTCCTGAGCCTTGTGTCGGAAGAACAAATTCAACACACCCTCCAATTGATGGGCCGTCAGCCGAATACCACGCTCACTCCTGACCTGGCTCGCGAAGTATGCCAGCGCACCGGCAGCGCCATCGTTCTCGATGGCTCCATCGCCCAAATCGGCACCCAATACAATTTGATTTTAAAAGCCATCAACTGTTCGAATGGCGAGACGCTCTCGAGCACCGAAGCCCAAGCCAGTGACAAAAGCCAGGTGCTTAACGCCTTGGGCAAGGCCTCGCAGGACATTCGCGCAAAGCTCGGCGAATCAGTCGGCACGATTCAGAAATTCAATACTCCGCTTGAACAGGCCACTACCTCCTCGCTCGAAGCCCTGCAAGCTTTCACTGTAGGCGAAAAAACACTTGAAGGCGGCGATTACGCAAGCGCTCTCCATTCATTCCAGCGAGCCACTCAGCTCGACCCAAACTTCGCTCTCGGCTTTGAGAGGCTCGGCGTTGATTACAACAACGTCGGTGAGACCTTGCTTGGCGCCGAGGCCACCGCGAAGGCTTACGCGCTGCGCCAACACGTCAGTGAACTGGAGAAATTGGACATCGAAGCGCACTACTACAATTACGGCATCGGCGATCTGGAGAAGGCTATTCAAGCCTACAACCTCTGGGAACAAACGTTCCCTCATGATTGGGTGCCGCCAAATAACAAATCGGCCATTTACTTGAACCTCGGAGAGGAAGATAAATCTTTGGCCGAAGCCCAGGATGCACTGCGCGCTTTTCCGGATGGTGGCCTGGTTTACACCACAATTGTGGAGGCCTACCTTTATCTCGGCCAACTTGGCAAGGCCACGGATTTGATGAAGGAAGCTCAGGCCAAGCGCCTCGACTCTGCCGTTCTTCGTTTCTGTGCATACGAAATAGATTTTCTGCAGAACAACACACCAGCAATGTCCGAACAAGTCGCTTGGTCGACCGGCAAACCTGGCGTTGAAGATGTACTGCGAGCCTATCAGGCCGATACGGAAGCGTATTTGGGCCATCTCGAAAAGGCGCGCCAGCTCACTGAACAAGCCATGGCCTCAGCACGGCAGGTGGGCGAAAAAGAGGTCGCAGCAACTTACGAAAGTGCTGCCGCCATGCGCGAAATTCTTTTTGACAGTCCCTCCGAAGCGCGCAATCGAGCCCTGGCCGCTACCCACGCCTCCGCAGGGCGCGATGTTCAGTACGGCGGTGCTTTAGCCTTCGCCATAGCGGGCGATACAGCCCAGGCTCAGAGCCTCACCGACGATTTGGCCAAACGCTTTCCCGATGACACTATCGTCAACTTCAACTATCTCCCAACCCTTCACGCGCAACTCGCCCTGAATCGGCATGACCCTGCGAAAGCGATTGAGGCGCTCGAAGCCGCCACTCCCTACGAACTTGGCATGCCTGGAATTACTTACAATTACCAGAGCCTCCTGCCAATCTACATTCGAGGAAACGCCTACCTTTCTCAACACAAAGGAAATGACGCTGCTCGCGAATTTCAGAAAATAATCGATCAGCGCTCCATCGTCTGGAACGCCCCGATCGGCGCTCTTGCCCATCTCCAACTCGGAAGGGCGTTTGCCATGCAGGGAGATACCGCAAAAGCGTCTGCTGCTTACAATGATTTTCTTACGCTTTGGAAGGACGCCGACCCCGACATCCAAATTCTGAAGACGGCGAAAGCAGAATTAGCAAAACTGAAGTGACACTGGTTGCTTACCCGCTGGCCTGTTCCGCAGCCGGCTGACCATCCACAATCCAACCATCCGCCAACTGAATAATCCGGTTCCCGTAAGCTGCCCAATTGTCGTTATGCGTTACTTGAATGATCGTGGTTCCCTCATCATTCAGCCTCTTCAGCAAATCCATAATCATTTTGCCCTGGCTGGTATGCAAACTCCCCGTAGGCTCGTCCGCCAAAATTAGTTTGGGCTTGCCAATCACCGCGCGCGCAATCGCTACAATTTGCTGCTGCCCGCCCGAAAGCTGATTCGTATAAAGCGCCTTCTTCCCCACAATTTGAAACCGATCAAGCGAGTCGGCCACCAGGCCTTGCCGCTCGGACTTCTTCATATTCCGATACGAAAGCGGCAGATCGAGATTCTCCGCCACGGTCAGCGTATCGAGCAGGTGATATTGCTGAAAAACGAATCCGATGTATTGCTTGTGCAGCTCAATGCGGTGCCGGTTGTCCATCTTGTGCACCGCGTGATCCAGGAAGTAATACTCCCCCTTCCAGTCGCTATCCAGCATTCCAATGATGCCCATCAGCGTGGACTTCCCCGCGCCGGATGGACCCATGATGGTGACAAACTCGCCCTGGTTGATTTCGAGCTTGATGCGCCGAAGCACCCAGCTTCGTCCCGCTTCGGTTTGATAGGACTTTTCGACGTTTACAAGTCTGATCATTTTTGAAAGTTCACCAGTTTAGAAGATCACCAGCCGATTCCTGCGCTCCGCAAGCAACACGCCATTATCCCTCAATCGACCGTTTCCCATGTCAATTGGAATTAGACGAACAGCTTTGAAAGAGGTGAGTGACCTAAATCGTCCGGGCTAACCGACAGCAGCCTTAAAACGGGAACCGAAGCGTCCAAATCCACCGGTGAACGTACTGGTGAAACTGCGTCACCGCAATTTGTACGCCCCCTCCAGGCTCGAAATGCAGGCGGTCGGCAACTTGGAACGGACCAACCAATAGCCCTGGCGTAACGAAACTCTCTGTTTCGCCCGAATGTGGGCCGTCGATAAAGAAAACTGAATTCGATTCCAGCTCCGGCCAGAAAATCTTGTGAATCGCATACTGAATCGTATTGTTGAAGAGGATCTGCCGCCCTAATACGTCAGTTCCGCTCTGCGGCAAATTCGCACTCAGCGTGGTTTGAATATCAATTGGCCCAAACCCTTTGGCCGCCGCAATCATCGGAGACCACACGGTGTGTCCCATTCCATTTGGCACATCCCCTGACGGAAACGTACCTCCCAGAAAAAATCCCACGAAATAGTCGCCTTGTTCTTCCGGTGCGGAAAACGCCCGGAACTTCATAAATATCGAAACATCTCCAAATCCATCCGGCATCGGTCCGGTGTGTTCCACATAGGGCGGGATTCCCACCTGCACTTCCATTCGGCTGTTCGGAATAATCTCCAACCCTTTTTGCGCGCCAAAGTCATAGCTGCCCTGCCCATGCCCGGTCGGCTGCCAGTAGGAATCAAACCGGAACTGCTGGACAAGTAAAACGTGCGTGGTAATCAGCGGCGCCACATAGTGCGGCTGCTCTTTACGAACTTCATCGACGGTTCGCAGCCGTCGATGAACCCAATCATCCTGCGATGGTGCAGGATCGGCAGGTATAAGAGACAGATTCGGCGCGGCAACGCCTGCGTTTGCGTCGCTCGTTCCTTCACTGTCAAACGCCGCCGTCGCCCCGCCAACGGAAGTGAAATCCGCCTGGCCCCCATCGCTAACTTGATCGCCATTTTGATTCGAATCCTCGTACTGCTGACCGCGCACCTCTCGCGGCGCCATGAAGAAAACTACTACCAGTGCTGGGACTATGAATCGAAGCAAAGAAAAGTAACTCTTCATCAGCATCTTCACTCGAGTTCCGTAGGAATCGACACCTAAATGTCGATGCTTCGAAACTCGGCGCCTCCGGGAATTTTAGAATCTATGCGGGGACGACCACCGCTTCCTTCTTGGGGATAGAATCCAAAGTCGCTTGATCGATATTGAGGTGAGACATCACCAATTGCGGCGGCAAATGAGTCAGCCAATTATTCAGGGACACATCCTGATAAAACGGCGCTTTAAACATCTCCAAAAAAATCAAATCATCCTTGCCGGTATTCTCGATGTAATGCGGAAATGTTTGCTGGATGTAGCCGACGTCGCCTTTGTTGAAGTCCATCGTTCGCGCGCGTCCGCCCGCGGCAAAGACCGTCATGCGTGCTTTGCCGGCAATGTAGTACTGCCATTCGTCCGCGTTTTGATGCCAGTGTATTTCGCGCATCGCTCCGGGATGAACGATCACATGCGCCGCGGCCACCGAATTGGAAACCTGAAACTTGCTCGAGTCCACGATGCGCACTTCCCCGCCCTTCGTTTTGAAGGTCGGCGCCATCTCCAGCATGCGGAAGGAGAAATTCTCCTTGGAAAGTTCGCCCGAGCCCGCCGCCTGCTTCCGTTCCGCCTCTAACGAGTTACGCGGCAGCTCGGTTTGGAAAATGTATAGCTCGCCTTTCGGAAGTTTCTGAATCGAAGCAGTGGAAACGCCGAAATTCTTGGCCAGCACGTCGCGCGGCGTGTGCGCCGTGTAGTCCGCAAGCAAGACCGTGTCGTACTCGGAGAAACTCCCGTCGTCGAAGACTAGAACGAACTCGCATCCGTCTGGGCCCAGGCCTTGAATCGAATGTGGATAGCCCGTGGGGAAAAACCAAAGATCGCCTTCCTTCACGTCATCGACGAACGGCTTTCCATATTGGTCGAAACAAGTAATTCGCGCGCTGCCATACAGCATGAAGGACCATTCGCCCGCCATGTGCCAATGCAGCTCGCGCACCCCGCCGGCCGTAAGCCGCATATTCACTCCCGCAATCGTCTTTGAAACGGGCAAATCCTCGACGGTCACCTGGCGCGCCCAACCGCCTCCCTGAGTGCGCTTGTGAGAATAGGTAAACGGATATTTAAAAGGCTTTACGTTGGCGTGGTCCGTTGGCGGAGGTACCACTGAATCCGGGCTCAGGTCGTGCAGAGCCTGGTTATCCGGGCCAATTGGATTCGTTCCGCTCTTGTCGTGCTCGGCCTTCTCAACATCCTGCTTCTCCTGCGGTAGCATCACGCCCGTTAAAGCGCTCGCTCCCGCCACAGCCACTGACCCCATCTCCAGAAACGAACGCCGGCTAAGCTCACCTGCCTTTTCACTCATGTCTTCTCTTCCTCGAGGGCACCTACGTCGCCCCACAACGAATTTTGTCCCATGACCAACCCGTGATCGTATTCCTATCAGTCCTGTGAAGTACTCCGGTGATCCGTGTAGAAGGAAACGAAGAAAAAATGCATAACAAGAGGAGAAAAGGAGGGTAAAGGCGAAGCAGCGCGCGAAAAAAACTCGCTAGCTACGGCAGTAAGATTTTACTTTTTAGCGTTTTGACTTCGTGGCAGACTGACAAAATTGTGACCGGTTTGTGAGTCCTAGTAATTCAGCGTTTCGCGATTCATGTTTGGACGCTTCCCTGTATGGCCTTCAGCTAACGCGCGGAGTCTAATAACTGTGCGAGGGGGCATCAACACGATTCGATGAAGGGACCGGTCATGAATCTAATGGATTGCAGGCTTGCGATAACTCGAAAGAACCAAACCAGGAAAAATCAACAGCGCTCGACACGTGGAACTCTGACGGCTCGCGCCGCTCGAAGACTCTTCCGGGAACTAAGTTTCGCTCGCCGATTCGACACCAGCCATCTATCAACTGCCCAACACGATAGCCTTCAACCCTAAAACCCAAAAAGTCCAGTAGCCTACCCAGCCACTACTGACCTCCAACTTATCCGATACAATCTTCATGGATTAATACCACGAGCGCATCGGCCCTTTTAAGGGTGATGTCGAATCACTTGGCCCGCTAACTCCGCTGTGACCTTCCCGTTCTCTACCTCTACTTTTCCATTCACCAGCACATACTCAATCCCCACCGGATACGAAGTCGGATTGGCATAGGTGGCAGTGTCTTTCACTGTGGCGGGATCGAAAATCACAATATCCGCCGCCATTCCCGGCGCGATCCGGCCCCGGTCGTTGATCTTTAGCTGATCCGCAGGCAACGAGGTCATCGCTCGAATCGCATTCGGCAAGCTGATCACGTGCTCGTCGCGAACATACTTCGCCAGAATTCGCGGAAAAGTGCCGAAAGCGCGCGGATGAGTGTGCGGCGAGGTGGCCGGATTTGTCGGCGGGGCGTCGCTCGAAACACTCACAAAATCCTGCTGGTAGATTTCCCGCTTCTGCTCCTCATTCATACTTTTCGGATTGACGGACGTATTGCCCTTCTCCACCAGATCGAAAAACGCCGTCCAGTCATCTACATTCCGAGCCTTCGCAATTTGCGCGACCGACATCCCCGCGTACTTGGGGTCGACGCCCGGCGGCACTTCCGCTACCAGCACATTTCCCCAGTCCTTGCCCACGTGCAGATACCAATTCTCCCAATCTGCTTTTGTTTCGATCTCTTTTCGCAGCGACGCGCGGACCGCCGGATCAGCCAAAGTCTTAACAAACGCCTCGCGGCCCGAGGCAAAGTGCCACGGCCCAATAAACGACGCGAGATCAATGCCGTTATAAATGTACGGATACGCATCCGCCGTCACGTCAATTCCCCGGTCGCGCGCTTGTCGAATCAACGCCAAAGCCTTCGAAATTAGCGGCCAGTTCTCCTGCCCAGCCGCTTTCAAATGGTAGATATGCACGGGAATGTGCGCTTCTTCCCCAATTTGAATTGCCTCTTGAATGGCTCCTAACAGATCGCCACTCTCGTTTCGCATATGGCTGAAATAGACCCCACCATACTGCGCGGCAACCTTCGCCAGCGCGATCAGCTCTGGAGTCTTGGCATACGAGCCTGGCGGATAAATTAGTGCGGTTGAAAGCCCCACCGAGCCTTGCTGCATTGCTTCGGCTACCAACTGCTCCATCTTCTGAAGTTGCTCGGGCGTGGGGGTCACATCGTTATTACCCAGCACCACCTCGCGGATCTGAGCCGCTCCAACGTTGTGCACTACGTTCAGCGCAATGCGCTGCTGCGTCAGCAGGTCGAAATACTCCGCATAGTTCGTCCACTTAAACGACGAATGATTCTTCTCCTGGAACGCCCGAATCATCTCCTCGTTTTGCGGAGCGGGCGAATCACCCTCTCCCACTAAAGTGGTTGTAACTCCTTCGAGCAGCTTGCTCGCGGCGCTTGCGCGGTCCAGAACCAAAATGATGCTGTCCCCAGTCATCATGTCGATGAAGCCTGGAGAGACGATCAAATCTTTCGCGTCGATCTTCTGGTTCGCCGGGCTGTCTCCCAGCTTCCCAATCGCCGCAATGCGCCCATCCCGAATCCCAATATCAGCGCGAAACCACGGGTTTCCACTGCCATCGATAACTCGGCCATTCGTGATAATCACGTCAAACGACTCAGGAGCGGCTGAACGCGCGCCCGCCACAAGCAACAATGCAAAGGCGGCTAACACAACGAAAACGGCGGAAGTTTTGCCAACAATTTTGGCTTTCAGCATGAATTGCAAACGATCAAATGTCGTGGTCACAGGTCTCCTGGTCACAGGTTTCATGGTCACGAGTTTCGTGGTCACGAGTTTCATAATCATTAGTTCACGCATCCTCGAGCTTCGATTTTCCACTCCTCCACCACTTCCTCGCCGCGCACCACATAAGCGCGATTGTGCAGATTAATGCTTCCACACGCGTGCGATGGAATCACCCTCACGCGTTCTCCAATAGCCAGCCTCTTGGACGCCTCATCAGACAGCGTGAGGAACCCATGCTCTTCAGACGCTTTGTTGAGCTTCGCTCCTGGAAAACCTTTAACAGCACCCAATCCGCCCCAGTCTGACAATTTGTCCGAGCTAAACGTCTTGCTGCCGCCGTCGATAATCGCTCGATCCTCCGCCGGCCTGCTAATCACCGTGCACAAATAACTCAGTGCGCAGTCACTCCACTCGCACGACCCCAAGTGCACCTGCGTGCAGTCATTAAAAATATTAGTCCCCGGCCTGTGTTCAGTGACGCCTTTGACCTGGCACGTAGCATCTCTAGCCGGGCTGGACCCCACACTCACCACCTCGACCGCAATCCCTCGGCCTCCCAATTCTTTCGCCGTGCGCACCATTTCCTCGCCGGCGGCTTTCCCACGTCTTCGCTATTTCAGCCGCGCCACCCCCATACACATGGCCCTCATGCGTAAAAATTCCTTTCAGCTTGATCCCAGGAAGCGTAGCCAAATGTTTCGCCAAGTCCGGCGCCTTCTCGGGCAAGACGCCACAACGATGGTGCCCCGTGTCGATTTCCAGCACCACGTCCATCGGGCGGCCCTGGGACGCAAAAAACTCCGACATTGCCGACCCAATCTCAAGTGAATCCACCCCCACTCGGATCCGATGATCGCGAGAGAGACCCATCAGCCTTTCGAAGCGATTACGATCAACCAGGCAATTCGCCACAAAAATATCCTGTATCCCCGCCCCCGCCATTACCTCTGCCTCGCTCACCTTCGCGCAGGTGATGCCAATTGCGCCCGCATCCACTTGCTTGCGGGCAAGCACAGGCATCTTGTGAGTCTTGATGTGCGGGCGATAAGCCACGCCATGCGAACGGCACATCGCAATCGTCCTTCGCAGATTATTTTCGACGATCTGTAGGTCAAGCAACGCCGCGGGCGTCGGCAGCTCCGAAATACGCACGATCCTCTCCTCAATTAGTCCGTATATCCCATGCACCTATGTTATACAACGACCACCGAATATGACCGCCGCATCTGCGAACTCCACCAATAATCAAATCGGGCTCCTTCACGATCTCCGCCAGCGCGACGCCATCGCCATCGTCGCCGGCACCGTGATCGGCTCCGGCATTTTTTTGGTCCCCAACGCGGTATCTATTCAGCTCCCCTCCTTCGCCTATGTGCTCTTGGTTTGGGTTACCGGTGGCATTTTGAGCCTGTCCGGCGCGCTCGCCCTTGGTGAACTTGGCGCCGCTTTCCCGGGCGCGGGAGGCTTATATGTCTATTTGCGCGAGGCCTACGGCAGACCAGTCGGCTTTTTGTATGGCTGGGGCCTGTTGACTCTCATCCAGTCGGGAAGCATCGCCACACTGGCGGTTGGCTTTCGCATTTACCTTGGGCAGTTCTGGAGTTTAACCGTCACCCAGGAGAAGGCTGCCGGTATCGCCTGCGTTCTGGTCCTGACCGCCGTGAATTGCTTCGGCCTGCGCTCTGCAAAGCGCACTCAGAACATTCTGACCGTCGCGAAGCTGGGCGGATTGGCGCTCATGGTGTTTTTGTTATTTTTGCGCGGGCACGCTCAACTTCTTGCTTCGAATTTTTGGCCGGAACCGGGCGCCGGCTTTCACCTCGCATCATTCTTTATCGCACTGGTCGCGGTCCTATGGGCCTACGAAGCCTGGCACATGGTTTCCTTCACTGCGGGCGAGTTCAAGAATCCTCAACGCGATCTCCCGCGCGGCCTCTTTTACGGCACGCTCATCGTCGCAATCATTTATATCCTCGCGAACGTCGCCTACTACTGCGTTATGACTCCCTCCCAGATTCAACACACCCAGCGAGTAGCCGCCACCGCGGTGACTTTGGTGGCCGGAGGCCGCGCGGCCTCGTTCATTTCCGCCTTGATTCTCGTATCCATTATTGGGGCCATCAATGGCGCCACCCTGACTGGCCCTCGCGTCTACTACGCCATGGCCAAGGAGGGACTATTCTTTCCCGCTTTTGCCAGGATCGAACCCAAATCGCGCGCGCCGATGCTCGCTATTGTTATCCAGGGCGTTTGGTCTGCATGCCTGACCCTGCTCGGTTCCTTCCAGGAACTGTTTACCTACGTGATTTTTACGGCCTGGATTTTTTACGGACTCGCGGTGGTGGCAGTCATTGTCCTTCGAATCAAGCGGCCTGATACTCCCCGTCCCTTTCGCGTTCCGCTGTACCCTTGGCTGGTTATCCTTTTCGCCTTGGCGGCGTTGGGCATTACCTTGAATACCTTCATCTCCACGCCCACTCACGCACTCATTGGAGTTGGCTTTATTCTCGTTGGCTTGCCCATTTATGCGATCTTCGTCGCGCGAAACAAAACTCTGGATGCGAATTCCGTCAAGACCTGAACCTCAATTTAAATTTTATGGGAATGGTCTTTTGGAATTGCGGCATTGCAATCAACGGTATGAAGAAATTGAACGGAGGCCTCGTCGCCAGTCATGAACCCTACTCGCATAAATAAGTCGGCGCTATTTATCGCCTTAGCTCTACTCCTCGCTGTTCTAGTTCCGAATCTTCCCGCTCAATCCCCCTCCGTCGACGCCACTCCGGAATATTCGCAAGTTGCCGCCAAACTTTCTTCCTTCATTGAACACGAAATGCAGGACAAGGCGCTTCCCGCCTTCTCCATCGCCCTAATAGATGACCAGAAAATCGTCTGGGCCCATGGCTTCGGTTATCAGGATCCCAACAAGAAAACGCCGGCCACCGCCGAAACCGTCTACCGTATTGGCTCCGTCTCAAAACTTTTCACCGACATTGGCGTAATGCAGCTAGTCGAAAAAGGTGAACTCGACCTCGACGCTCCCGTTTCAAAATATTTGCCCGATTTTCACCCGCACAATCCATTCGATAAGCCCATCACTCTTCGTGAGCTGATGTCGCATCGCGCCGGCTTGCTTCGCGAACCGCCGGTCGGAAATTATTTCGATCCGTCCGACCTTTCTCTCGCCGACATGGTCAAAAGTCTCAACGACACAACTTTAGTTTATGCCCCCGAAACTCATACCAAATACTCCAACGCCGGCGTCGCCACCGTCGGTTACGTCCTCCAAGAGCATAGCGGCCAGCCCTTCGCCAGCTACTTGAAACACGCCGTGCTCGATCCCATGGGCCTTCACGACAGCGCCTTCGGCCCCGATCCGCGCCTCATGCAGAACCTTTCCAAAGCCTACATGTGGTCCTACGACGGCAAAGTTTTCCAGGCGCCCACATTCGAACTCGGCATGGCTCCAGCCGGCTGCATGTACTCGACCGTCCTCGATCTAAGCCGCTTCGTCAGTGTTCTATTTAATGGAGGTCAAGGACCGGACGGGCACGTTCTGAACAAAGAAACTCTCGAAAAAATGTGGACTCCGCAGTTCGCCAAACTAGACCAGAAAAATGGATTTGGCATCGGCTTCCTGGTCACTCAACTCGACGGCCATCGAATGGTCGGCCACGGTGGCGCAATCTACGGCTTCGCCACTCAGCTTGCCGCCCTCCCCGAGCAAAAACTCGGCGCGGTTGCGGTCACCACCATGGACAGTTCCAACGCCGTAGCTGAGCACGTCACTGAAGAAGCCCTCCGATTGATGCTCGCCGCAAAAGAAGGCAAGCCCCTTCCCGAAATCCAAGCTACAGAACCCATTCCAATTGAGCGCGTGCACGAACTCGAAGGCCGCTACGGCGCTGGCGCATCCGCAGTCGATCTCCTCGAACAGGAGCATCAACTCTTCTTATTGCCCGTCGCCGGAGGCGTGCAAGTCCGGCTGCAGCAAATCGGCAACGACCTGATCGAAGACGGACGCATGGGCTACGGTCCGAAAATCACCCCCTCGAACAACGCAATCAAAATCGAGGACAAAACTCTCGAACGCGTCGACGCTCCTAAGCCAATCGAGATACCCGACAGATGGAAAGGGCTAATTGGCGAATACGGCTGGGACTACGACACGCTTTATATTTTTGAGAGGAACGGCAAATTAACCGCCCTGATCGAATGGTTCGATTACGCGCCACTCGAGGAAGCGTCGAAAGACGTCTTCAACTTCCCTCATTCCGGTCTCTACGATGGCGAGCAGGCAATTTTCACCCGCGACGCCGACGGAAACGCCACCCAAGTGAAAGTCAGCGGCGTCATCTTCAAACGCCGCCCCCTCAGCGCGGTGAAAGACGGAATATTTCGCATCACTCCGCGAGAAAGCATTCCCGAACTCCGTAAGGAAGCTCTCGCCGCTCAGCCTCCCGCTGAGACTGGCGACTTTCGCAAACCCGATTTGGTCGAGCTCACTTCACTCGACCCCACCATCAAGCTCGATATTCGCTACGCAACCACCAATGATTTCCTGGGAACCCCGGTCTACACCGAGGCCAAGGCTTTCATGCAGCGCCCGGCCGCCGAAGCAGTCGCTCGCGTCGAGAAAAAACTAAAACCCCTCGGCTACGGCCTGCTCATACACGACGCCTACCGTCCCTGGTACGTCACCAAAATTTTCTGGGACGCAACGCCGGACGACAAACGCATCTTCGTCGCCAATCCCGCCGAGGGCTCTCGCCACAATCGAGGCTGCGCTGTCGATTTGACTCTCTACGATCTGAAAACCGGCAAGCCCCTGGAGATGACCGGCGTCTACGATGAAATGTCCGAGCGCTCGTATCCTTTTTATCCAGGCGGGACCTCACTCGAACACGCCCATCGCGATCTTCTGCGCCACATGATGGAATCCGAGGGCTTCGACGTCTACGAATACGAGTGGTGGCACTTCGACTTCAAAGATTGGCGCCACTACCCCATCGAAAACCTAACCTTCGAGCAGCTGTCCAGATAAAGGGTCGCCGCTTTTGCTTTTGCTTTAGAAGTGTCTTCGGGTGCCCCGCCTGCCGCGCGCCGTCAGGCGCTCATAATAATGGACCAGGTGGGTTGCATTGGCCTTTGCCTTAGAAGTGTCCGCGGGTGCCCCGCCTGCGGGGTTTGCAGGTGGGTGCAGCGCGTCAAACTAGCGAGGGCGTGAAGCGCAGTCGCCTAGCGGTCTTGCCTTTGGTTTTGATTTAGAA
The DNA here is from genome assembly GCA_963757885.1 of uncultured Acidobacteriota bacterium. Classification (GTDB taxonomy): domain Bacteria; phylum Acidobacteriota; class Terriglobia; order Acidiferrales; family UBA7541; genus Palsa-147. Next base: position 1,037,950 of record CAVWSS010000006.1, read on the forward strand.
GTGTCTGCGGGTGCCCCATACGCAGGGCTCAGCGTGTGGGATGCGAGATCGAAATTACTTGCGAACGTTTTTGCAGTTGTCTCAGAAAACGGCCCAAAAGATTCTTCACAGATACAGCTGCTTCGGCCACTCCGCTACCGGCAGTTTGCGCCGTATCGACATCCGCGTATATTCCGTCCAAGCCACCGGCCACAAACACGAAACCAGCAGCCAGAACCATCCCCATCCCAGTGGCGCAAACGCCAGCACATACAAGGCCACCAGCCAAACCCACTTCACACTACGGAAAATCCGCGAACGAGATTCCGTATACACAGAAAAGAACGGCGCCCCCGCCACAAATCCCATTCCAATTCCGCCCAGCAGCAAAAGTCGCGCCAACGAAACTTCGCCCCTCACAAAGAAAACAATCGCTGCGATCAAGCACAGCCGCAGCCGCCACCAAAAAGATCCACTTCGCCGCCGGAACCGAACAGAAGGCTCGCGCTTCGCCGTTTCCGGTGCGCAGAATTCTCGCTTCCGCCGAGGTCAGCATCACCTTCCGGTACTCGCAATTCGCCTTCTTGGGATCGCCGAGTGATTTCAGAGCCAGCCTGCCGGCTTCTTCGGCGCTCGCCCCGCCCCTCAGCGCATCCTCTTCACTCGATTTCCAGTGCTCTTGAATTTCAGTTCGAACCTGATTCGCCGAATCTCTCGACAAACTCTTCGTTGCTTGTTTCAGCCAAATCTCCAGGGCGTTCATCGCTTACGCCTCCCCTAATATCGTCGTCACAGCTCGCGAAAGTTCCAGCCACTGGCTTCGATCCTTCACCAGCGTCGCTTTGCCCGACTTTGTAATCCGGTAATAACGTCGCGGCCGGCCCTTCTCCACGCCTTCATACGATTCGACCAATCCCTCATTCTCCAATTTGTGCAGCGCCGGATACAGCGTGCCTTCCTTAAAATCCAAAACGCCCTTCGACCGCGCCTTAATCTCCTGCGCGATCCGGTACCCATGACTCGCCTCGCGAATCAGCACTTCCAAAATCAACGTCGGTAACGTCCCCTTAAAATTCATTCGCCTTTACCCGCTTCTCCTCATACATCGTATTCCTATGCATAGGATACAACGGACCTGCGCCCTGTCAAGCCCGAAATTCATCTGTCCACGATTCACTAGGAGTTGAAGTTCGCGAGAGGGAGTGTGTAGGGCCTAATTTTTCGCAGCTCTCACATGATCGCCGTCGAAGATCACAGCCCCATTCGAGTCCACCGCCAAATTTAGATGCTCAGCGAGAAAATCCAAACGCCGCTGCCAGAAATCCAAAATATTAGGCGCTTCGGTCAGCACGTGTCCTTCGTGTTGGTAAACCCGATACTCCACTACTTTATTGAGGCGCTTCAGTCCCTCGAAAATCGAGTCGGAAGCCGTCAAGTCGCCATCTTCCGAACCCTGGCCGATGAGCAAAGGGGTTTGCACCTGATCAAACCGAAACAATGGAGAATTCTCCTTATATCGATCCGGATATTCCCAGATCGTGCCGTGCATGTTGCCTTGCCCATGTTCGTAATAGCCTGTGGCGTGGAGATAATCCGTGAACAAGTCGGGATTCAGCACCGCAGCGGTGATGACCGCCGCCTTGAACCGGGTCGTTTCGGAAATGAGCGCCAAAATACAATACGAACCGTAGCTCTGCCCCATCACCGCCGTCCGATCCGGATCGGCATAGCCCAATTGCACCGCGGCATCGACGCCCGGAATCACCGTCTTCATCAAATCTTCCATCGGTGTGCCGTCGCCGATCGGAGTATCGGGAAACAGGACGGCATACCCACGCGTATCCAAAATGTGAAAATCGAATTGTGGATAATCGCCCCAAAATCCGAATCGATTCACGTAAGTCGAGCCCATCGATCCCCCATAGACCCACACAACGAGGGGCAGGCGCCGGCCTTTTTGATAATTTGGCGGAAGCAACAACGCGCCATGTAGCTTCTGCCCGTCCATGCCGTACCAATCAATGACCCGCGCCGTGCCCAGCGCATAATGCTCCATCGCTTCATTGAGATGGCTGGCCTGATGCGTCTTACCGGTTTTCGTATCGAGAACCCAAATATCCGCAAGGTGCTGCTGGTCCTTGGTCACGTATGCGATGGATTGAGTGGCGTCGGATCCATCCAGGGAGAAAACATCGCTGTACGATTTGGCATCTTCGATCACCGCGGTACTTTTCCCTGTGCTCGTATCGATCTTGAAAATGCCCTGCTTATCGCCTTGGGCGTCGTGCGCCACAACCCACAGCGTTTTGCCGTCGTCGGTTGACCATAGCTTCCGGCGTTCGTCTTGGGTGACCAAGGCGACGATCTTGTGACCTGGAATTTCTCCCACCGCAGTCGTCCGCCCACTCGCAACGTCTATCTTCCAAATCTTGTTGGACTCGCCTGAAGCGTCGTCATGCAACACCGTCACCTTGTGCCCGACGGCGTAGATATTCTGGCCTGAAGCGTCAAATAGCGGAGGCCACTCGCCCTCGCCATTATTGAAGGTAGGCTCGTCCTTCGCGCCTGAGGCCAGCAGCCGCACCTTCCCATCGGCGACGTTAATGACCGAAATTTCCCCGTTTCCTGTTTGCCCGCTGGCGATGTACGCGATCGACTTGCTATCCGGCGACCAGTTCAGCTCGATTCCATAGTTGAGGAAAACATTGTCCGCGAGCTTCTTCGTTGCGCCGTCGCCGATGGAATACGCGAATAGCTGCCACTGCGATTGCTGCGTATTGGCCAGCCATCCCAGGATCGAGGTGTAACCGACATATTTGTTGTCCGGTGAAAATTCGAACCATCCGGGCTTCACTCGGGGCGCCACTCTTTTCACACTCTTATCGTCAAGATTCAGAATGGCAATGTCGCCCAGGCTTCGATTTGTCCACGCGCTGTCCTCTACGTTTGCGCCAGGCTTCTTCTCCTCCTCTTTTTCGCCTGCCTTCTTCACCAACACTGATGCCTGTCGCGGCCCAACCTTTGGAAATTCCCTGCCGCTTGCCGTCTTCGGCAGCAAATCATTCGCCTGCGCCAGGGTCATCCCTTCGGGCACGATCTTCGCCAGCAGCTTCTTCCCATCCGAGGACCATCGCAGAATTTCAAATCCAAACATGGCCCGCGCAATCACTCCCGGAAATCGCGTGGCCTTTCCGGTGCTCTTCTCCCAGACCCAAATCCCCGCTTCGCCCCCGTCATCGGAATAAAACGCCACCCGGGTGCCATCCGGCGACCACACCGGCGCCCAGTTATAACTTTCATGATTGCCCAGCACGATGGATTCGCCAGTCTTGGTATTGGTAATGCTCACTTGTTTCTGATAGTTCCCTTCGGCCATCGGGGCGCCGGTTGGAGTGAACCCCAAACTTTCCGGAACGGTGTTCTCGGTCGACCAGGTGTACGCGATCCACTGGCCATCCGGCGAGAATTCAAATGACGACCGGCTATCGTGATCGTGCGTGGCCACCGCAACCTTTAACGGCAAAGGTTTCGACGATTCTTGCGCGTGCACGGCCCCGGGCCAGCCGATCAAAGCGCACCAACCCGCCAACAGCGCGACTGCACACACGGGAATACTCACGCTTCGATAGCCCTTGTTCATATTCATCCTTTGCTTACTGCCGTCCCTGCGCCGCACCATCTTTACTGCGCCGCTTTGCCTTTATCCCCGCTGGCATCTGGCTTGGCCTTCGGCGCCGCCAAAAATTCATCGAACCAGCCAAATAGCTTCTGCCACATGTCCGCGATATTCGCCGGGCTCTCCAACACGTGCCCCTCACCCCAATAGCGAACGAATTCCGCGCGCTTGCCCTGCCGGTACAATGCGTTAAAGAATTCCTCACCCTGCTGCATGGCCACGTAGTCCATATCTCCCTGAATAATCAGCAGCGGCGTGTCGACCCGATCGACATAAAAAATCGGGCTATTGCGAAGGTAACGGCCCAGATCCTCCCAAGGCGGCCGTCCCATTCGCGCCTGTCCATTCTCAAAGAGCCACATCATGAAAATATTTTCCTGAGGAAACTGCGCGTACCGCATGCGTGCATCGAACTGCCCATACAAGCTCAGCAGATCCGACAAACCCGCCAGCGCCGCTGCCGCATGAAACCGGTGCGTCTGCGTAATCAGCCCGTACGTGCTGAACCCGCCATAACTCTGCCCCATCAGGCCCACACGATCTCCATCCGCGATTCCCATCTGCACAACTTTATCGACCGCCGGCACCACGCCGTTGCTCAAATCGAGTAATGGATCCGAGGTCACTCCTTCCGCGGAGAGCGGCATGCTCGGAAACAGCACCGCATATCCGTGCATGGCGAAAAGTTGCATGTTCAGCGAAATCGGATCATCCAGCCGGCTCAAAAAAGGCTTGTGCCCCTCGCTCATCATGCTGCCGGCGTAGACCCAAGTGACCATTGGATACTTCACGCCTTCTTTGTAATTAATCGGGAGAATCAGCCACGCTTTCAGCGGCTTGCCGTCCAGCGAGGTGTAATCGATTAGCTTCATTTCTCCTTCTGCAATGCCGCTGAGAAATGGATTCAGGTGCGCCACCTCGCTGAACTTCTCTGAACCCTCCTGGCCCAGCCAGAGCCAGTCGCCAGTGCGGCTGCCGCCCGAAAAGACCAGCGCGCCGCCTTTTTTCGATTCAGCGGTAAGATTTGCAAAATCGGCGGGTTTCGGCACAGCCTTCAATTCACCGCTACCCAGGGTCAATCGATACAGCGACACAGCCTCGCCCTCTCCAGCGCCTACAATCACCTCGTCAGGCGATATCGCTTCGGGTGTGTTTTCTTTGGGCCAGACAATCGAAACGATTTTCTGATCGGTCTTAGGCGTCAAATCTTGCGGAGCCGCTCCATCGAGTGGAAGCCGCCAGACATGACCATCCGCCACGCCAATCAGCGTATCCTTGCCCGCCTCCGCCATCAGCTCACTGGGCACGCGCTCATCTTTTAAGGCGGCGGTGATGTTCTTGGGCTCGGCACCGTGGGAAACCAGCCACCAATCCGACCGTTTCGCATCCGGCCTCTTCGCATAAAGTAGGAGCGCGTTGTGGCTTGACCATGCAAAGGGCGCTGCGTTGGCGCCTTGCACGCGTTCGGTCGACATCGCCGTCTGCAGGCCTTTTCCTACTTGCTCGCATTTGCCGCTGGCAATGCGGCATTCCATGGTGGCCGCTCCAACACCTGCGGGCGCATCGCCGGGATCCTGCGCCAGCGCCAGTTCACTGCCATCCCCGGACCATTTGAGCGAACCCTGCAAAATGAATTTCACATTGCCCAAATCTTGCTCGACGATCTTGCCCTTCCGGTCCACAACCTTAAGCGCGAATTGACCTGGGTTAGCCCAGTCCAAGTGCCCCTTCCCCGGGCTAAAAAAACTCACTTCCTCGAGCAGTGCCACGTGATTACCTGTAGGCGATGGAGTCAAATCGTAAAATGCCGGAGCGCTCAGCAAGGTCCTTTCATTTTTGCCGCCTCCCTCCAAATCAATCAGGACCAACCGGTCCTGTGGATGCTTCGACGCTTCAGAGGGAATCCCGCTCTCCAGCACACTTGCGGTGGCTTCTTCTCCCTTCCAGCTCTTTGTCCATTGCTTGATCGCGGTTTCGCCCGCCTGCATTTCCACCGACATGCTCAGCGGAACTTCACCTTCAGGTAACGCCACAGCAATCAACTCGCGATCTGAAAGCCAGGCAAATGAATGCGGCCCGAAAGTTTCCACGCCGCCGTCGGTGAGTTGCCGTGGCTCTCCGCCATTCGGTTCGCAGACCCATAGCCGCACATTTCGCGGCCCTTCTCCGCGTGTCGAAACGAACGCGATGTGCTTGCTGTCGGGCGACCAGAGCGGCGACCAAGCGCCCGACCCGTCACGCTCACCATTGGTCAAGTTGCGCGGAGTTCCTCCGGAGGAAGCCACCACATACAAATCCGATCGGTCGCCGCCCGCGAGAAAAGGTTCCTGGTGAAAATTGCCGGCCTTGGGCCGCTGGATCGTGTATGCGAACCAGGCCCCATCGGGTGAAAGTGCGCCAATATTCCCGAACCCGTCGCCAATCGATTCAAGCCGCGCCAAGTCCGCAGCAGTCAGCGGCCGTAAACTTTGATCGTCGCTTTTTCCTTGCGCGTGCGCTGAACCAACAAGCAACAGCGCCACCAAGGCAAACGCTGCGGAGACCCAAACCCTCTCCCACGGCCTACTTGGCACAATCATCACTTCGCCCTCCGAGCCAAACGAGAAGCGCTGTACGTTATTTCCCGCCCGCGCTCTTGGCGCCTTCCACCGAACCGCCCTGCAAATGCTTATCGAACCAATCGAGCACGCGATTCCAATAGTCCAGCACATTGGGCATTCCCCAAGTGCCCTCCCAATGCTCTTCGCCCGCGTAATTCGCGTAAGTGACTTCTTTATTGAGCCGCCGCAGCGCCACAAAAACGGCATCAGCCTGCTGGCGCGGCACCGCGGTATCCGAGCGCGCCTTGAATGATCAACAGCGGCGTCTGTACCCGGTCGAGATAGTAGAAAGGTGAATTCTCGATGTACCTGATCGCGAAATTGCCATGGCGTGCCGCCCATCCGGCCTTGGCCGGTTTCCGCCCACCCAATCGCCCAGCTCGAGCCCTTTTCATCCATAATCGCGTAATCGCTGATCAGGTCACCGGGCCCCGCGCTATCGACCGCAGCCTTAAAGCGCGTCGTCTGCACGATCAGTGAAAGCGTCGAATAGCCCGCCATAGCTGTGGCCCATGATCCCCAGCCGGTCGGGGTCGGCAATTCCTAGCTCAACTACACGATCCACCGCCGGAATCACCGTCTTGAGCAAATCCGACATGGGATCATTCCCATGCATCGGCGTGTCGGGCAGCAATGCGGCGTAGCCGCGCGTGGCCAGAATTTGCAAATTCTCCACGCCCGCGCCGGAAAGCCCGAATCGATACACCGTTTCCGAACGGTACGAACCACCATACGGATCGACAATCAGCGGGTACTGCTTCCCTTTTTCATAATTCGAGGGCAGCAGCAAAGCGCCGTGCAGGTGTTCACCGTCCACGCTGTAGTAGTCGATCACCTGCGCCTTGCCAAACGTCGTGCCTTCCAGATTCTTGTTGATCATCGAGATGCGTTTCGGATCTTTGAAATCTGGGCCGCTGGCCCAAATATCTTCGGGGTGCTGAGCATCCTCAGAAACAAACGCAATCGTCTTCAGATCCTTGCTCACGTCCACGCCGAAGATCATGTCGCGCCCGAAGTAGATGCTGTCCTCAAAAAGCTTCGTCGACTTCCCGGTTGAAACATCCAGGCTGAAGAACCCTTCGTTCTTGGTCGCCTCATCTCGCTCGCCAACGATCAACGAATTGCCGAACAGATACGCTCTTCCGCCGGCCGACGGTGAAACAATTTCCAGCACCACTCGATCTGGTATTGTTCCCGCCACGGAATAGTTGTGCTTTGCTACCGACGCCTTCCAAACTTTATCCGTGCCCAGGCGGCCGTAGTTCTCCGCGCTAATCAGGTAAATGTTTTCTCCAGCGCTATCCCACAATGGCGCGCGGTGTTCGTCGCCGAACGGCGGATGATCCCCCGGCGTGAGTAATTGCGGCTCCGCCCCACTCGCCGAAACGACATAGCAATCGCCTTTCGTCAATTGCCCCGCTGTGGTGTACGCGAGGGACTTGCTGTCGGGAGACCAGCTCACCGAAATTCCATATTCCTGTTCCAACGCTGGGACGACAGTTTTTGTAGTCCCATCCGCGAAATTGAACAGCCGCAATTCATACGTCGTTTGCTGCGTGTTCTCCTTCGAACCCTTCCAATGTGTGTAAGCAAGCATCTTTCCGTCGGGAGAAACCCAATAGCCCAGCGGCCGCACCGCCTTGACGATGTGCTCGGACTTGCCGCTCTTGACATCGAACAAAGTCAGGTCGGCGAGGTAGCGGTTCATCCACGGCTCTTCCAGTGGCGCTTTTTCCGTCTTTGCTTCTGTTTTGCCCGCCGGCGGCGTGGGAACAAATGAAAGAACCGTGGCGGTAACGCCCGAAGGATTTTCAGGCTTCTTGCTTTCTTCTTTTTTTACCGGCCCGTAAAGAAGATCAGCGGCCTGTTCAACGCTCTGTCCCGCGGGAAGCGTTTTGGCGATTAGCTTCTGGCTGTCGGGTGTCCAGCGGGCCACTTGAAAATTAAAGAAGGGCCGAACCACATCGTCCGAGAGCTTTCGCATCTGGCCTGAATCCTTTTCCCAAACCCAAAGATTTGCGGCCCCGCCGCGGTCTGAGTAAAACGCCAGATATTTCCCGTCGGGAGACCAAACCGGAGCCCAACTCGTGCCCTTACCCTCCGTCAAATTGCGCGATTTCTTCGTGGCGGTGTTCGTAATCCAAATGTCGCAGCCCAGAGCTTCTGTGAATGCGCCTGTAGGCGTGTACGCTGAGTAGCGCTCGCTACTCGTCGTCTCCCGTTTGCTGTTGTCCTCCACCGTGTAGGCGACCCACATTCCATCGGGAGAAAGCGCCAGAAACGTCCGATTCGAAAGATCCAAAACCTTCATCGCGTCTTCAACGCGCAAAGGCCCGCTCTTGCCTTGTGGGGCGCTTTTCGATTGCTGTGCCAGCGCCAAAAACGCCAACGAAATCCCGAAGCTGCAAGCCAGCCGCCCCAAATTTGCTCTCTTAATTTTCACTTGCGACCCTCCTTACACACTTCGACCCACGCTCATTCTTGAACTTTTCAGAATCTCGCCTGACACAACGACTTACGAATCACGCCCGGAGCGACCTCAAAGCACTACTGCCGCTGCGCTACAGCCTCATTGGTCTTTTTCGAAGCTTCCTTCAATGCCTGCCACTGCGAATACTGCTCACGCTTTTCTGCCGACGGATCTTCATAGCCCTGCAGCCAAAATCGGAACCAATCCAGATTCCGTTGCATGGATGCGATTCGATGGACCGGCTGCGAGTAGATGTGCCCCTCATCGGGATAAATCACCATCTGCACCGGTTTCCCCAATCGCTTCAGCTTGGTGTAAAACTCCAGCCCGATCAGCATTTCACTCGGGTTCGACTCAATGAGCAGCGGCGTGGTCATATCTGCGGCGCGATTCACGGTGGAGAGATCGTCAAACCCTTTGTCGTACTTGCCATAAGGCGACCCGCCCATAGTCCCCTCGAGGTAATGTTTGAAGGGTCCGCCAATCAGCCAATAGTCGCCGGGATTGTTGGCGCCGCCCGATCCCGCCGACGCCGCCGCAAAAGTGTGGCTGTGGGTGATCGCGAGGTTGGTCAGTTCGCTCCCATAGCTCCAGCCCATAATTCCCGCGCGCTTCGGATCGGCGATTCCCATCTTGTCGAGATGCTGCACAGCCGCTTCAATGCTGGCCAGCGCGTTGTAATCTCGATCGAATCCGAACTGCTCAAAATTCCCCCAGCTCCATCCGTATTCTTTGGGCTGAGTCATCAGCAGCACCGCGAAACCGTTCGCTGCAAACGGCTGCGCCGGATAGCTCGAAATCCATTCCGCTTGGGTCAAGAACGATCCGTGAAAACCATACAAAATGATCAGCAGTGGATATCGCTTTCCCTGCTCGTAACCGATCGGCTTGATCAAATACCCAAAAGTGTCGATGCCAAACTTGTTGGTCCAATTAATCTTGGACACCTGGCCCAATTCAATTTGCGAAAAACTCGCATTGAGCCTGGTCAAATCCGCCACTTGCCCGCCGCTCGTCGAAATCGACGCGAGCTCTGGCGCCTTCATCGAGCCTTCTGAAACACACACTCCCAGGGACCGGTCCGCACTAAATGAAAATTTCGATAGATAATTATTGGTCTTTGCGACTTTGGTGGCCTTGCCACCCTCGGCCGCTACTTCATAAAGTGTTGCTTCCTCCCGGTTCACCGTCGAAAACAAAACCGTCTTCCCGTCGGGCTTCCACCAGATTTGTGCATCGGATCGGACTTCGAGATCGGGCGTCAGTTCGCGCGGATGCTCCTCGCCCAACTTCTGGGCCAGCAGAGTTTCGCGGTAGCCAGCCCTCGGCTTGCTGGTCGGAACTTCACCTACATAAACAATCGTCTGCGAATCCGGCGACCAGCTTGGCGAACTCTGAAAGGAATTCGTGGAAGGGAGCGGGACCAGTTTGCCACCATCAACCGCAATCACGCCGACGCCCGAATCGAAACCCACCGCCGCATCCGCCGACGTACTCGCAGAGGTGCTATAGGTCACTGCGATTGATTTGCTGTTCGGCGCCCATTCAATTCCGCTGATTGAAAGTCCCGGAGCAAATTGTATTGAGCCTTCCTTTTCCATCAGTGGGGTAATCTTTTTTTCCGCGGGATGAAAGAGCCAAATCCGGCTCGGCTTACTGATCCACGACTTGTTTACGAATCGCCAAAAATCAAAAGTAACTTCGTCGTCGAAAACGATTCCCTTCGCCGCGGCGTCTGCCGTTTCCTTATCCGTGGCTGAACCCGCGGAAATAAACGCGAGAGAATTTCCATCGGGCGACCACTCAAACTCACTAATGCTTTCATCGTGTGAGAAAAGTATTTGCGGCGTTCCTCCCGCCGCATTCACCTCCCACACTTTCCCTTCTGCTGCATAGTCGATCGCCTTATTCCCAGGCGCCCAGCGGACATTCGAAATTCCCTTCAGGCTCACCAGTTCCTTGGGCTGGGCCGTATCCGCTGAGGCGCTGCCGGGGCCAGTCACGGGGATCACAAACAGGGTGTATTTGTAGTCATTCGTGGCGATCTGCGCGTCCTTCACCACAAACGCGACGTTCTGCCCCTCCGGCGAAATCATCTGGCTCTCGATTTCCCGCACGGACAGCACATCCTTCACTGTAATGGGTCGCTTATCCGCACGAGGCGTCGGCCAATTCACGCCGGGCGCGGCAAGTATTCCGCCGCCCACGAATATCGAAATTGCGCAAATTCGATTGAAGTGATGGAGGGCTGACCGGCCGAGCCTTGTCTCCCGACCGGTCGCTTTTACTTGAGAGTTCAGTTCGTTTAGCAACGCTGGCCCCGCATCCCTTCTAGAATTCAAATCCGGCGCGCAGCGCAATCATACGAACGGAAGAATCGCCACCAAGTCCGGAACCTAGCAATCCGGTCGATGGGCCAAGTGTTGTGTTTATATTCCCAAATCCAGCTATCGTCGCGGCGTTCCCAGGTATTCCGGCGGTTGCATTGCCTGCGTACCCACCGGGACCGTTTGGAAACCCGAAATTCGGATGGTTAAATACGTTGTACATCTGCACATCGAACCGCAGCCTGAATCGTTCGGTAATTTCAAACCGCTTGGTCACATCGAAGTCCGCCCACTTGAAGCCCGGTGTGGTCAGCGTGTTCCTTCCAGCATTGCCATTCTGGCAATTGGCCGGCGAGGTTGTCGGATAGCAATCAAACGTGACCGGATTGACCACCGAAACGAACGCATTCGGATTGACCCACTGGATCGATCCAGGCTGCGTCACTCCCGCGATGGGATGCTTTGCGTATGGATCCTGCCCGGCAACCCTGTTCGAGAAAACGGTCGGGTAGGCGTTCACGAAGCCCGACGGGCTGACACTAAAGACCGTGAAGGGGAAGCCCCCGCGCACGAAAGCAGTTCCACTTACCTGCCATCCGCCAATCACCTGGTTGAGTAGGCTATTGGCAGACTTGAACGGCAAGCTGTACACGTACGAGCCATTCAAAGAGTGACGTACATCAAAGTCGCAATTCCCGTGGAGTCGGTTGACCTCCCCGTTGTAGGCATCGAAGTTTTCGTTCTCATTGAAGATTTCCACGCCTCCATTCGAAATGTAATCCAGGCAGTGGCTATACGTGTAGTTGACTTGGAACGAAAGTCCGTGCCCCACCCGCTTGGTAACGTTGGCCTGCAATGCGTTGTACGAACTGCCCACGCCGGTCTCGAACGGGAATATGTTTCCAAATCTGGGATCCGGCGGTGTCGCGGTTTTGCTATAGGGATAGTTGGCCCAGCATCCTGCGCAGACCGCTTGAACACCGTTGGGCGAATCGGAATAGAACATATCCGACGCATGCGTCCCCACATACTTGATCGAGAACAGGAAATTTCCGCCAAGTTCCTGGTCAATCCCCAAGCTCCACTGATAGAACATCGGAAATTTTTGGTGTTTACTCTCGAAAGAGGTGAAATTAAGGCTCGGAATGCAATCTGGTGGAGGCGGCGCATTGGGGGCGCAGGAAAGCGCACCATTGGCGAATCCGGCCTGAAACGCCTTATTCGCGTTCACTGCAGCGTCGATTGCACTATTCGGTACGCCCGGGGCAATCGCGTATCCCCCCACAGATCCGAAGAAGCCACCCTGGAAAAATGCATCGGAGGGTGCATTCTCATCGAGGTAACTGGGCAGGAATCCCATGATTGGGTTCGTAAAGACACCAGCTCCCGCACGCACAACCGTCGTCGGGCGGACTTGCCAGGCGATCGCAGCTCGCGGCTGCCAGATGATCAAAGGCGTATTCGCGAACATGTTGTGTTGATTTCCGAGGATCACCTTGTTTACAGGTACATTGACGTTATGCTCCAAATCGGCGAAGGGAGTAACCAGCCGCGCCAGCACATTGTCCTGGCTAACCGGATTCGAGTTCCATGAGGCACGCACACCCAGCGTAACGGTCAGATTCGACCTCATCTTGTAGGTATCCATTGCGTACAAGTCCAATCCCACCCCTCGCAAATGGTCTACTCCATATGTGGGAAAGGCCTCATACGTCTGACAAACGGCTCCGTAGGTAAATTCGGCCAGAGAGCACTGATATGCGTACGGTGTTACCGCGTAGCCTTCCGATTCTGCCGAACTGAACAGAACCCGGCGGAAATTTTCGCCGAATTTGAAACTGTGCCGGCGCACCGTCCAGCTTAGATTGTCGTTGAGTTGCCACGTCGTCGTCCGATCGCCATAAGGAATATTGCCAAGCGTGCCTCCGATGGACGAAAAGCCATTTTGGAATTCCGACAACTCGCCAACCGGCAACTGATGTGCCTTCACCGGATCAGCCAGCGTGTGCACTCGGTTCTGATATGAAATGCCCGGATTGAATTGGTTCACCAAACTTGGGCCGAACACGTGTGTCCAGTTGGCTGAGCCCGCTTCTTCAGGCTCGTCATCCACCGTGTTGAACACCGGATTCACAGCGTCCACCCGGACATTCGATCCTCGATTCATTTGAAATCGGAACCAGAAGCTGTCTTTCGGACTCATGTCATAGTCGAGTTTCAGCGTCCACAGCGTCTCGCTGACCGGCGGCGAGGCCGTGAAAATCCGCTGAATCCCGCAGCCATCTCCATTGGCGCCCAGGGGACAGCCGGGGATGACGATTGGCGTTCCTGACGGAGTGCCGACTAAGCCAAACATCGTCTTGTACAGTCCCACTTCGCCTGGCTCGGCCGGTAATGGCTGTCCCGAAGCCGGATCTGCAGTCGCACTGCCCAGCGGCAACTGCTGGAGCACATACGCCTGATACCCGGCCGAAGGCAGAATCGCCGTCAATAGTTGCGGCAACACAATCCGAATCCCCTCCAGATCGGTAAAGAAGAAAAGCTTGTCCTTAAAAATCGGCCCGCCAAAATTTCCGCCGAACTCATTCGTATTCGAAAACGGTTTCTTCGTAGGCACCGGATTGGCATTAATGAAGTAATTCGTCGCATTCATCGCCGATCCGTTCCAAATCTCGTACGCGTTTCCGTGGAATGAATTGGTGCCCGATTTGGTGATGTAATTCACCTGCGACGCGCCCAGCCGCCCCAAATCGGCCGCGTACGATTCCGTATTCACCGACGCTTCCTGCACCGAATTGAGCCCCAGCATCAATCCGCTGGCGCCAGATTTGTTCAAGCTCTGCCAGGCATCGTTGGCATCCAGTCCGTCAATCGTGAAGTCATTCGCGATTGACGGCAGCCCGTTGAATTCAACGTTCCCGCCGTTGTACCCGCCCGATGAATTGACGTTCATGATCGCGCCCGGCGCGACATTCGCCACATAGGTCAGGTCCTGGCCCGGGTTGGGCAAATTCTGCAGGTCCCGGTCCGATATCGTTGTGGTGGTGTTCGGGTTGCTCGTTTCAATCAGCGGAGCTTCCGTCTGCACCGTCACTTCGGTCGTTACCGATCCCACCTGCAGCCGGAAGTCGACACGCGCGCTGTGATCGATAGCTACCGAAATCCCTTCGCGCGTGACCGTCTGAAACCCTTGCGCCTTTACGGTCAGTAGGTACGCACCCGGAGGCAGCAAGGCGAGTGAATAGTAACCATCGTTATTGCTCTTTGCGTCCCGCTGTACTCCAGTGTCGCGGCTTACGGCCACGACGCTGGCGTTGGGAACAGCCGCGCCCGAAGCATCCGTGATGATTCCGCTAATTTCAGCAGTGGTTTGATTCTGAGCGAACGCGGCAAGAGCCACGCACGAGATCATTGCCAGCAGTAAGAACACTCGTCCCAGCACACGCCCCATGTTTACGCCCCCTAAAGTTCAGTTTGATTTGTTCTCAGCCAAAAAATTCCCGCTTACCTGAGTGCTAATACACGGCAACTGCTTTTTCAGAATCTGAAGAGTTTCTTCCACTTCACGAACCAAATCGTTCGAATCTTGAGCGTTCTGCGAGCCTGCCAGCAGGGTTGAGGAATCGTCTTGAATTTTTTCCAGACACTCAAAGGCGGCCTGCGAACTGGAGCGCCATTCGTCTCCGGAGCAACTCGCTGCGCCGGCACTCGCACTCACCGGAAATCGCGGCAACACCTGCTTCAAGAGCTCCGACTCGACCTCCACCTCGCCTCGAATCGCCGTCACGTGATCGCGAATGAGCAGCTCAAGCATCTGCCGCGCGGACGGCTCAAGTTCTGCAACCATCTCCTCGGAATAGCGCTCTCTTAAGTGCCTGATCGCCCACGCATGGGCCATCGCTACACGCGCTGCTTCTAGCGTCGAATCCACATACGACTTTCGCGCCTCAAGGTCGGGAAATCTCGCCTTGAGGGTAGCCTGGAGCAGTGGCTGATCCTGAACCAGCAGCACCGCGTCAGGCGCAACAGCTCCATCCCCTGTATTCATCAGCGAATCGGAGGGTTCACTGGGAACCGTGAGGCTGGTTTGCACATCGCGGATACCCTGAAGCTCCGATTCGACCTCTTCCTTGCGCGTATCGGACGAAAGCACCCCTTGCACCAGAATCGAATTCGATTCGCCACGCCCAATTTCAATCTGATCTCCCAGATCGGCTTTCACCGAGTGCAGCGCCATTCGCACCCGCATTTCCGACTCCTGCAAGTCACTCTCGCTTGGCATTCGGACCGGATTTGAAACCGGCGGGGCTGGCTTTGGCTTAGGGGCAATCTCCGCGTTTTCGCTCAGCGCAAAAACGCCAGGCTCAATCACGTTCATGCTGAAGACTTCGAAGAATGCCTCGGTCACCCGGATCCGGCTTGAATTCCTCAGGAAAATGTCTTCCGACACAGGGTGGAAATCGGAGCTGCGAAACGTAAAGCAGCAGCTCCGAGACCGGCCCGCGCGGAACTGTGGAACGTATGGAAATCAATCCAACGTCGTCGCGCTCAACTTGAACCGCGCGCTCTCTGTGTGCGGATTCCCACGCTTCATACGATTCGAGTGAAAGGGGGTTTTCCCAATCCAACTGCGCCTCATCAAAAGAGCTTTTCAAGTTGCCGAGGGCCTGCTCGGCACTCTTCCCCGCATCATCCCTACCTTCAACCAGCCTGTGGCCGATCGGATCCGAATAGATCGACCGCACCACGGCCCTTTCAGAAACTTGTCCAGCAACTTGCCCCGAAGCGCCCGCAACAGCAGCTTCTGATTCTTCAATCCTGAATTTCTGATAAATCACCGGCCGCGGAACCCTGCTCACCATCGCTTTTTCCGATTCAGCCGACTTCCTCACGATTTCGGCGGCGGAGACAATCGTCACCGGCCGAAACGTGCCCACCAAAAGCGCAATCATGCAGACCAGCGCGACCGCAGTGATCCACGCCTGCCGGGGCGCTGCCCCGCTGAAGAAATTCAACATCCCGGTGATGCGATTCCAAAGCGTCGGACGCGATCCCGTCTCCACCAGCTGATGAAGGCTATCCAAAAATTTCGTCCGACCGTTCTCCGACGGCGGAAACTTTTCACGAATTAAGAAGTTGCTGTACTCCACCACTCCGGTGATCGATTCATTGATCTGTTCGAGCCGCGCTCGGCAGGTCCAGCACGCTTCAAGGTGCAGCCGCACTTGATTCGCATCACGCGGACTCAGCTCCCCATCCACCGCCAGCAAAAGCAGCTCGTCGGAAAGGTGCGCGTCGATCGACTCCGGCTTTCGTCCAAATCTGGAATTTTTCTTATCCATTTGCTTAACCCTGCCGCTCCCCTGCCAGCTTCACCACTGCCCGTCGCAACGATTCGGATACCGTTGGCACCGATAGGTCCAGGATTTCCGCTATCTCGCGATACCGAAAGCCCTCCACACGCAGATGAACGCACTGCTGTTGCAGTCGCGATAGTTTTCCGAGTGTCTCGTGGATGTGCGTCATCTTCTCTTTATCGAGCAGCTGCTCTTCGGGACCCGGCCGCGGATCCTCGCGCCTCTGCACCACGCTTTCCCACTGCTCCCAGGTCATCGGAGTTAGGTGCTTCCGGCCCTTCAGCCCGTTAATCGCCAGATTGTGCGCAACGCGAAAAACCCAGCCCCGGATGTTCTCGATCCGGCTGCCGCGGCTGAGCTGCTCATAAAGCCTCAGAAAAGTTTCCTGAATCAGCTCATCGGCTTCCTCAGGCACGATATGTATCCCGATCAAGTAGCGATAGACCGGCACTCGCAGCTGCGTAAAACACTCAATGATTTGTTCTTCCATTTTGTGGGCTGATTGAGACCGCGCATCCGCAAGGCCGGCGTTGAGCAGGCAGTCTGAGCCTGCCGACGATTCTGCTGCGAGGTTAAGGCCTATAGGTCCGGTCTTGCTGATGGGAACGCCCCTGGGGATCCCTCCGCATGTCCCTACCCACGCGGGACAACATCCGCGGTGCCCTCTTGCTAGTGAAAGACAACTGTGCGGGTGTTTTTATGACAGTAGGGGGCGAAAAATAAATCGAATTCTTAAAAAATATTAAGTCAGCCCTGATTTTGCGAAATCTCGCTCGAAAAACCTTGAGCTTGAAACTCTTTGTCATAAAAATGCTTCCGTAGTTGTCTTTGTCCTTGTAAGCATCCGCATTCCTTCTGAATTTTTTTTGGACCAGTTTCGCTGCGATGCGTGGATTCTCGACGCAGCTGATTCTTATTTCGTTTCGTTTCTGAGGTTTATTTGTTTCGATTCGCGCTACGTACCCAGCTATCAACCAACAATCCGCATCATCAGCCACTTCGGCTCGTGCGCTTGGCCCAGCGCAGAGTTTTCTAGGAGAACCCATGCACGCCTACCCATCCCGGTCACGTTCTTCACTCCGATCAAGGCCTTCACAACGTCAAATGCCCCTCAGGCTCGGATCGATCACCTTGGCGCTGATCGCCTGTCTTGCGGCTGGGTTTGCATTCCTACCTTCAAACGCCAAAACGCGCCACACCGGTCTTGACCAAAGCCAGCCCGTGAGTCATGACCGTATGTACAAGCATGCGCGGATGTTAATCGCGCTCGCAAAGGTAAGGAATGAAAAGGACGCCGTAATCCTGGTCGCGTCTCGCCCGGGCAAGAATGCCGCTGTGGCGGAGGAATTCTCGAAGCTCGGCGGCGAAGTGCATTTTAAGGCCGACGACGTCGATTACCTTCGCGGCCGCCTGCCCGTCGACAAAATCATGACCCTGGCAGCGTCACCGAACGTCCAAAGCCTGGACCTGGACATTAATATTGACCTGTTCGATCCCACCGTCGATTTTCCAGAACCGCCCGAGAAGCCATCTTCCAATCCTCCAGACCCCGACACTCCACTCAGTCACCCTTACCTGCCCGAAAAGGACATGGACATCACCGACATGCAGACTGCCCACCCGACCTATGACGGCCGCGGTGTGGGCATGGCCATCCTCGATGCCACTCCGGACATGCTTATCCCTGAGCTTCAGAAGGCTACCTCCATCGACGGCCAGCCCATTCGCAAAATCTCCGAGCTCCTCGCCGTTACCGACCCGCGCGATGACGTCGATCCCATGTGGGTCAAGATGGACCGGGTCGTTCAGGCCGCTGGCGGCAAATTCACGGTCGACAATGTCACCTACACCGCGCCGGCGGATGGCGAATACCGCTTTGGAATTTTCAATGAACGGGACCTCAAGAATCCTGCCTATCTCGAAAAGGACGTCAACCGCGATGGCAATCCGGAAGGCAGCAGTGGCCTTTTCCCGCTTCTCTGGGACGAGAAAACCAACACGGTTTGGGTCGACACCGATCAGGACCACAACTTCCAAAACGAGCGCCCCCTCCAGGATTACGCCCGTCGCGGTGACATCGGTATCTTTGGCAAGAATCAGCCTCCCGTCGCGCGTCGCCATACCGTTGGCTTTGCCATCCAGACCAATCCCGAACTCCACTACATCCGCCTCAACCTCGGCGTCTGGCAACACGTCACCGAAGTCTCCGGCGCAACGCTGGGCAGCGGCTTTTACGGAGGCGCCTACAATGGCATCGCTGGCCAATCCACCTTCGCCAGCTATTTCAGTGGTGATAACTCGATGTACCGCCGTGTTGAAGCCGTCATCGATGCCGGCCGCGATCCCAAAGTGGACGTAATTTGCCTTGAGCCCGCCGTGGTTGATGATGTGACCAACCCTCTTCACGATGGCGAGCTGGTCGCCGGCGTCATCTTCGATCGCGTCACCGAAAAATATAAGAAGCCGCTGCTCTCTCCCGCCAACAACACCTTCGGCATGACCACCGTTCTCGACGAAGTTTCAGGGCATGGGATCCTCGCCGTCGGCGCTTATCAAGCCGCAGACGCCTATAAAATCAACAATGGCGCCGAAGTCGCCGAGCACGACAACCTTCACCTCGTCGGCTCCTTTGGACCCGCAGGCAATGGAGCACTCAAGCCCGACATCATCAGCCCGTCCGAGTTGGTCAGCACCGATTGCGGCTATAAACCTCCTGAAAAAGTGAAGGGCGTGTACGAACTTCCTCCCGGCTACTCCGTCGCCGGAGGAACGTCCACCGCTGGTCCTTCCGCCACCGCCGCCATGGCGCTTCTGGTCAGCGCCGCCAAACAGGCCAAAGTCCGTTACGACGCCGAGCGTCTCCGCGTCGCCGTCATTTCCACCGCGCGATTCATCCCGCGATTCCAGGCCTACCAGCAGGGCAACGGCTTAATCCAGGTGAATGCGGCTTGGAAAATGTTGCAGGAACTCGACAAAAAGTGGGATCCCGTAACCATCAAGAGCGTCGCTCCCGTAAAGACGGAAACAGCCGAATATCTCGATCCATCCGTTTGAAGGCCCGGGCATTTTCGAGCGCGAAGGCTGGACCGCCGGGCAAAGCGCGACGCGCAACGTTACTTTCACTCGCACATCTGGGAGCGCTGCTCCAATGAACTTCGAAGTTCAATGGGTCGGAAACAACGGCGCCTTCGAATCTGCCGGCTCGATTACCCTGCCCCTCAACAAGCCGGTCGAGTTCCCCATCAAAATTCAGACAAAGACCCGGGCGTCTACAGCGCGATCTTGAATCTCAAGCGCGCTGATTACCCGGGCATTGCCTATCAAATTCTGAACACCGTAGTCGCCGCAAACAAATTCACCGACGCCAACGACTACACGGTCGAAGAAAAGTTCAACGCGCCTCGGCCCGGCAGCGAATCCCGCTTCTACTACGTACCCGTGGGCACATCCGCGCTTCGCGTTCGCCTCGCAATTCCAAATGCCAAGCCCACTCTCCGTGCCTACGCTTTCTCCCCGGATCGCAGCGCAGATTTGAAATGGGACTACGTAGGCGGCACAGAGAAAGGCTTCCTCGATAAAGTAATCTTGAATCCCGTTCCAGGTGTCTGGGAAATTGAGCTGTGGGACAACAATTTCGTTTTTCAGCCCGACCAAATCGATTCTAAACCGCTCGCGCCCGTACCGGCCGATCTCACAGTTTCATTGGTCGGCTTCACTGCCTCACCGGATGCCTGGCAGTTGCCTTCATCCTCGGCCGGCCAGGCCCATCCCGAACAAGTGAAATTCTCCAATGCCTTTGCGCCTATCGACGCGAAATCGAATTCCTTCCCTCTGGGAAGTGAATTCGACGCAACCAAGACCATCGCTGCGGGCGAAATGCAAACTACCGAATTGGAAATTCCCGAAGGAACAGCACGCCTTGAAGTCAGCATCGGCCAAGCCTCGGATCCTCACGCCGATTTGGACCTCTACATGTACCTGGCCACCAAAGGCACCTGGGTCCTTCGCGGCCGTGCCGACTCCACCTCCTCTAATGAAACCGTGGTCATCGATCACCCTGACGCCGGTAAATGGAAGTTTGTCGTTGACGCCTTTCGCGCTCCTGGCGGCTCGGTGCAATACAAATACCGCGACGTATTCTTCCATCCCGCTTTCGGCTCCGTCGCGGTCGACGACAAAGACCAAATCAGAAATCGAAAAGATAGTTGGGATGTTTCCGCCAACGTCCAAGTTCGCGCCGAGCCTGTCGGCGAGCGCGTCTTGACCGGTATCGCTCCCGTCGTGGCCGCGGCCAAGTCGGGCGACCTTTCGCCTAGCCGTCCGGAAACCCCGCTTGCAGCCAATCCGGATGCGGCCCCGGGCATTGTGGTCCTCGGCGAGTCCAGAATCCAAGTGAAGCAGTCACAAACAACCGCTTCCGACAGGTAAGCGTTCAACTTTTTAGCAGTTCAAAACTAATCCAGCCACTGCGAGGCTCACGTGATATTGAATATCCCTGTTCGCCGAACCGCGCTTCAACTTCTCTCTCTAGCGCTCTCGCTCCTACTCGTTTCGCCCTTACCAACCCTCGCGGCCGGCAGCAAGATCAGAAGGCCAAACGCCTCTCCAGGCCGAAGCTCTCGTAAAAGAAGTCGAACTCATGCCTTACGAATCCATCGTGCCCTCTCCCGACGGAAAATGGGTCGCCTTCGAGGCGGGCGATCCCACCAAGCCCATTCAGTTCGACTACGAAGGCCAGCACTTCACCAAGTCCGGCTTCCCCATGCTGGCCAGCGCGCTCGACTTCAGCGTCTGGGTCAGCGAAGTGGCCACCGGCAACACCATCCAGCTCCAATCGCCCCAAGGTTCAAGCTGGAACCCAAGCTGGTCCCCCGATAGCCGCTATCTCGCTTTTTACTCCGATCGCGCCGGCCAAGCCGCGCTCTGGACCTGGGACCGCCAGACCAAAGCCACTAAACAAATTTCACCAGCCTTCATCCACACGGCCTGGTGGCGCGAACATCCGGTCTGGAGCGCCGACGGCAAAACCGTCTTGTGCCAGATCCTTCCCGAAGGCATGTCTCTCGAGGATGTTCTAAAGCTGGCGCCGCTCTACCGAGAAGCCCTCGAACCAAAAACCTCCAAAATTGAGCAGAAGGGGCCTTCCGTTCACGTTTACACAAGCCACGCCACCGAACCTGCCAAGGCCGACGCTGCAAAAGCCGATACCAAACCCGACACAAAATCCAACTCCCAACCCGCCGACACCGACCAGCTCGAAAACGTCGACTACATCAACGCTTCTTACTTATCCGACGTGGCCCAGATCGACCTGGCCACCGGAAAAGTCACCCGAATAATCAAACGTATCCGTCCCATGTGGTTCGCCTACTCTCCAGACGGCCAAAGCCTCGCCATCCTTAATATGGAGGGCACCGTTCCGCGCACTCAGCAACTCGCCTACTCCGTCAATCTCTTCTCCTTCCACGACCAATCCACCAAAACCCTCGCCAAAGGCTTCCTTGACGCCAACAATCTCACCACTCGCATCACCTGGTCGCCCGACAGCAAATACCTTGCCTACAGCGACACGGGTAAAACCGCCGAGCGCGCCGCCTACGCCATCAACGCCAAAACCGGCGAAAAAATAAAAATCTCCGAAAAAATTCCGGCCAGCTCCCACGACTTTACCTGGGGCCCTCCGTTTTGGGACAAAGACAGCAAATTCATCTACCTCCTCGATGACCAAGCCGGAAAGCTCTGGGAAGTCGATCCCTCCGGCGAACACGCTCGCGACGTGATCACCGCACCTGGCGTGAGCATCCGCGACATCGCCGTATCCGAAGACGCCGGCACTTACTGGTCGAATGACGCCGGTTCCACCATGTACATCCGCGCCCACGATGACGACTCCAAAAAGGACGCGATCTATTCCGTCGCCGTTCAATCCGGCGAAACGAAAAAGATTTACGAAGGCGACGAATCCATCGGCATGCGCGAAATGGGCGCGCTGATCGGCGTCGCCCAACCCTCCGGCCAAAATGCCGGAACTCTAATCTTCGACTCTCAATCCGCCTCCCGCCCAGAAGACATTTGGTCTCTCGATTTGGCCACTCAACAAACCAAAGCCATCTCGAATTTAAATCCCCAGTACAACAACGTCAGCTTCGGCAAGATTAAAATCATCGACTGGCTCTCCATGCAGGGCGAACATCTCCACGGCGCGCTTCTCCTGCCCGCCGATTACCAGCAAGGCAAACGCTATCCGCTGATCGTCTTCGTCTATGGCGGCGACATGGGCTCCGACAAAGCCAATCGCTTTGCCTTCGGCTGGGGCAGCGCCTTCAATCCTCAAATGTGGGCCTCTCGCGGATTTGCCGTTCTCTATCCCGACGTGCCCCTCCACCCCGGCACGCCTGTCGACGATCTAATTTCTGCCGTAGTCACCGGCGTCAACAAAACCGTCGAACTCGGCATCGTCGATCCCAACAAAATGGCCGTGATGGGCCAAAGTTTCGGCGGCTACAACACCGTCTCCCTCATCACTCGCACAAATATTTTCAAAGCGGCCGTGGGCATGAGCATTCCCGCCACCGACTTAACCTACGGCGCTTTGCAATTTCAGGGCGGCACTGCGGGATGGATGGGTTACTACGAGGAAGGCCAGGGCGGAATGAAGGGCAATCCGTGGGAATTCAAAGAGCGCTACTACATGAACTCGCCCATATTCTTTCTCGATCGCGTTCAAACGCCGCTGCTCATCGAACGCGGCTCGCTCGACTTAATTTCCGCCAGTAGCGGCACTGTCTTCGCCGGTCTGCAGCGCCTCGGCAAAGAAGCCGAATTTCTCGAATACGATCATGAAGAGCACGTACTTACAGCAGCCCGCCAACGTCATCGACTTCTGGAATCGCCGTATTGACTGGGTCAACCGCTTCCTTAAGCCCAACAAGTAAGCGCTTTCCGACGGGCAAAAAGTAAGGCGGCCCCTTCAAGCTTTCTCGCGAAAGCCCAACGAGGCCGCCTCAGTGTCATCTATGCCGCGGCGTCAGTTCCCTACGCTGCCGCCGCACTATTTCGCGCTGCAACAAGATCAAACCGATCCAGATTCATCACTTTGTTCCACGCCGCCACGAAGTCCCGCACAAACTTCCCGTGCGCATCTTCACTTCCATAAACCTCCGATAACGCGCGCAATTGCGCGTTCGAACCAAAAATCAGATCCGCGCGCGTCGCCGTCCACCGAACTTCACCGCTCTTGCGATCGCGCCCTTCAAATGTGTCCTTCGCATCCGAAGTCGCCTTCCACGCAGTACGCATATCCAGCAGATTGATAAAGAAATCGTTGGTCAGCGCCTCCGGCTTCTTGGTGAAAACGCCGAGCTTGGTCTGCCCGTGGTTCGTATTCAGCACGCGCATCCCGCCAACGAGTACCGTCATTTCCGGCGCAGTCAGCGTGAGCAGCTGAGCCTTATCCAGCAGTGTAACTTCCGCTGGCGCTTCGGGATTCTTGTAGCCGTAAGAGCGAAAACCATCCGCCCACGGCTCCAGCACCGCAGAAAGACTCCACGTCCGTCTGCTCTTGCGAAGCGTCCATGCGCCCTGGCGTGAATGGAACGGTCACCGAGACGCCCGCATTTTTCGCAGCCTTCTCCACGCCTGCGCATCCAGCCAGCACAATCAAATCCGCCAGCGAGATCTTCTTCCCGCCCGCCGCGCCGGTCTGCGAACCACCGACTGCGCCCCCGATTGTGAACTGTTGAACTCACTCTGAATCTTCTCCAGCACGGCCAGCACTTTCTTCAACTGCTCCGGCTGATTCACCTTCCAGTCCTTCTGCGGAGCCAACCGAATTCGCGCGCCGTTCGCTCCGCCGCGCTTGTCCGACCCACGAAACGTCGACGCCGACGCCCACGCGGTCGAAACCAGTTGAGACACCGTCAGCCCCGACGCAAGAATCTTCTCCTTCAGCGACGCGACATCCTTCGCATCTACCAATTTATGATTCACCGTCGGAATCGGGTCCTGCCAAATCAACTCCTCCTTCGGAACCTCCGGCCCCAGATAACGCACCCGCGGCCCCATGTCGCGATGGGTGAGTTTGAACCAAGCGCGCGCGAACGCATCGGCAAGCTCGGCCTGGATGCTCGTAGGAAGCGTCGCGAAATCTTTTCGTAGATGGGATCGAGCCGCAAAGAAAGATCCGTGGTCAGCATCGCAGGCGCGTGACGCTTCGAACCATTGTGCGCGTCCGGCACTGTATCCGCTCCCTCATTACCCTTCGGCTTCCATTGAAACGCGCCGCCCGGACTCTTGGTCAGCTCCCAGTCGTACTTGAACAAATGCTCGAAGAAGCTGTTACTCCATTTTGTCGGCGTGCTCGACCACGTCACCTCCAGGCCGCTGGTGATCGCGTCACCTGCAATTCCAGTCGCGTACGCGCACGACCACCCCAACCCCTGGTCTTCAATCGCCGAGCCCTCGGGCTCAGCTCCCATGTGCTCTTTCGCAGGGCCCGCGCCGTGTGTCTTGCCAAACGTGTGGCCGCCCGCAATCAACGCCACCGTTTCTTCATCATTCATCGCCATGCGCTTGAACGTCTCGCGAATATCCTTCGCTGCCGCGCGTGGATCGGGCTTTCCATCCGGCCCTTCCGGGTTCACATAAATCGAGACCCATGGTCGTCGCGCCAAACGGATTGGCCAGCAGCCGCTCATTCTTCGCCACGTCCGCAGCCGAATAGCGCTTGTCCGTTCCCATCCACGTCGTCTCAAGTCCCCAATTGACGTCCATATCCGGTTCCCAAACGTCCGCGCGCCCGCCCGCAAATCCAAAAGTCTTGAAGCCCATCGTCTCGAGCGCCACATTCCCCGCGAGAATCATCAAGTCGGCCCACGAAATTTTCTTGCCGTATTTCTGCTTGATCGGCCACAGCAAACGCCGCGCTCGATCCAAATTGACGTTGTCTGGCCAGCTATTGAGCGGCGCAAAACGCTGCTGCCCTCTGCCGCCTCCTCCGCGCCCGTCCCAAATGCGATAAGTCCCCGCGCTGTGCCACGCCATTCGAATAAATAGCGGACCATAATGCCCAAAGTCCGCCGGCCACCAGTCCTGCGAGTCGGTCATCAACGCCGCGAGATCCTTCTTCAACGCCGGGTAATCCAGACTCTTAAACTCCTCCGCATAGTTGAAATCCTTCCCCATCGGATCCGACAGCGACGAATGTTGAGCCAGCAAGCTCAGATTCAACTGATTCGGCCACCAGTCCTGGTTCGCTCTAGCCCGCGCGACATGATCCACCGGGCAGCCTCCATTTGACTTCACTTCAGATCCTGCGTTTGGCTTCACTTCAGTTGCCATTCGTTCTCTCCTCAGTTAGTTGATCTCAACGAATGAGAATAGTATTCTGGTAGACGATAGTTCCAATATATATATCCGATGCAACGTATAGGCATCCCCTATGGCAATTTGCAGTTGCAGTGGATTTGGAAGTGTCTGCGGGTGCCCCATACGCGTCCTGGCGCGTCCGGCGGGACGCGCTGGTTAAATGGACGCGTGTGGGGTCTTTGCGAGCGATTAGCAACGATGAGTCGAAACGACCTTCGGTCTGCTTTCAGCCCCGAAGATCGACACAACGAAGGTCCCGCAATAATGGAAGTCAACCAACTCCGTTACGTCTGCGCCATCGCCGACACCGGTAACTTCTCCCGCGCCGCCGAGCGCTGCCACATCGCGCAGCCCTCGCTCTCCCAACAGGTCCTGAAGCTCGAGGAAGACCTGGGCGCCAAGCTCTTCGACCGCCTCGGCCGCAGCATCCGCCTCACCGAAGCCGGACGCGTCTTCATCACGCACGCTCGCACGATCCTCGAACAGATGGAGCAAGCCCGCTCCAGCGTCGCAAATAAAAATGCCGGCTTTCGCGGCAGCGTCGCCGTCGGCGTGATTCCCACCGTCGCGCCATACCTAATGCCGCGCTATACCGCCGCTTTCACGAAAAAATTTCCCGACGCGAAACTTCGCGTCATCGAAGACACCACCTCGGTCCTCATCGAAGGCCTGCGCGACCTATCTCTCGACGTCGCGATTCTCGCTCTCCCCCTGCGCCACAAAGAACTCGAATTGACCACCATCCGCACCGAGCCGCTCTTCGCCGTACTGCCCAAGGACCACCCGCGCGCCTCCGCAAAATCCCTCGCCCTCAAGGATCTCCGCGGCGAATCCTTCGTCATGCTCCGCGACGGCCACTGCTTCCGCGACCTCAGCATCGGCACCTGCACCCGCGCCCACGGCGGCATCACTCCGCACATCGCCTTCGAAAGCGAGCAGTTCAGCAGTCTTCTCGGGATGGTCGCGGCCGGCGTCGGCGTCTCGCTGGTTCCTGAAATGGCCGTTCCCCGCAATGCTCGACATAGCAACGTCCGACATAACAATGACCGCTACGCCGATTGCCGCTACCTCCGCCTGCGTGACCCCAAGGCCACCCGCACCATCGTCGCCGCCGTCCTTCGCGGCCGCTCCTTCAACCCCGTCCAACGCGCTTTCCTCTCCGGCCTCGCAAGTCGAGCGCTGAAAGCGCACCGCTAGTCCACTAACCGATAGACACGAATCAGCTTAGCAGGACCAGAAGCGGCGCGAGCCCATCAGCATCTAAACAAGAAGCAAAATGGCAAGTCGAGAGATCCCAAAGAGACCCATGAGACGACGTTTAATTCCCTTCATCCTTATCATCCAATCCATTATTTGGGCCGCTCATTTCATCATCTATGAAACCTGGGCCTTTTCGCCCGCCGCGAGCGCAGCCAGCGCCGGCGCCAGTCACGGCTCCCTCTGGCTCAAATTGACCTTTGGCTTCTTATCAGTCAGCTTCGTCACGGCTTCCCTGCTCGCATTTCGCTATACCAATGCAGCTCTGCGCGCGTTTTACCGGGCGGCCGCCGTTTGGGTGGGCCTGCTGACCTTCCTCTTTTTCGCCGCGCTTGGGTCTTGGATCATTTTCGGCGCCGCGCGCCTCGCTGGGCTAAACGCCGCAGCAAACTTCCACGCCATCGTGGAATTGCTCTACAGCGTCGCCATACTCGCCGGCCTCTACGGCGTCTTCAACGCAAGCTGGACGCGCATCACCCGAACCACCGTGCGCCTCGCCAAGCTGCCCGTGGCCTGGCGCGGCCGGCGAGCGGCGCTAATCAGCGACGTGCACCTTGGCCACGTTCGAACTCGCAGCTTTCTACGCCGCATGGTCGCCAAAATTCTGAAAGAAAAGCCCGACGCCATTTTTATCGCTGGAGATTTATATGACGGCACCGCCATCGACGCGCATCACGCCGCCGAGCCGTTAAGCGGCCTTGCCGCGCCACACGGCGTTTATTTCGTGGCCGGAAATCACGAGCAATTTGGCGACGACAGCAAATACCTTCGCGCCATTACCGCTGCCGGGGTACGTGTGCTGACCAATGAAAAAGTCGACGCCGACGGTTTGCAAATCCTCGGCGTTCCATACCGCCACGCCACTCACCATGGCCATTTCGCGTCGGTGCTGAAGGGCATGGGACTGGATCGCGATCGCGCCAGCATTCTGCTCACCCATGCGCCCGACCATCCGGAGATCGCCGAGGCCGCCGGCGTTTCCCTGCAGCTATCGGGTCACACGCATCTCGGGCAGTTCATTCCCTGGAGTTGGATGGCCCGGCGAATTTACCGCCAGTTTGTCCACGGATTAAGCCGCATCGGCAAAATGCAGGTTTTCACTTCCAGCGGCGCAGGAACCTGGGGTCCTCCGCTGCGCCTCGGCTCCAATCCCGAAATCGTCGTCCTCGAATTCCAGGAATCTTCCTAGCCGCGCTTTTGCCTTAGCTTTTCCGCACGACCAAACAACCATCGAAATAGAACGGTGTCATTCCGGGCCCGATCGGCGCCCTTTGCCGAGGGCGAGGAATCTGCTTTCTGAGGATTCCGCCCGCACTTGCCTCCTGTCTTGATGTTTCCCGGCCCTGTGTATTTCGATACTCTAGCCGGGAAATTTCTCAACTGTGCTTTTGTGGGCGCCGCACCCTTTGCGGGTTGTGCAAAGGGTGCGCAGCTGGACATTCTCCCAGATCGAAATGAATCCCCGAGGCTGTTTCGCCCTGCAATTGTTTTTGGTGGGTGCCTAGGGGAATCTCACTCCTTTTGAATTTGGTTTTGCCTTAGAAGTTTCTGCGGGTGCCCCGCCTGCCGGGTTCGTAGGTGGGTCCAACTGATCAGTTTCCACGGTCACGAAGCGCGGTCGCGCAACAAACAATCACAAAAACACGGTGCCATTCCGAGCCCGATCAGCGGTCGCGTTCGAAGAACGCGCCGGTGAACCGCAAGGTTCACCGAGGGCGAGGAATCTGCTTTCTGAGGAATTCGCCCAGCACTTCGACCTAGAGAGCTTTTCCGGGTGCCCCGTCCTTGCGTTTGCGCGCCGTACGGCGCGCCTCCTCACAAAGCCCCGTAGGGGCGAAACAAATCTAGCCCAGGGCGGAAGCCCTGGGAAGTGATGCGCGCTTCGCGCGCCCTTCCTTACGCGCCGCCTTCTGGCGCGTGTAGTTGCAGTTGTATCGGAACTTAAGGGAGGCGGAATGCCCCGCCTTGCGTCCGCGCGCTATACGGCGCGCCTCCTCACAAAGCCCCGTAGGGGCGAAACAAAGTTAGCCCAGGACGTAAGTCCTGGGAACCATCCTCCATTAATAAAACGTTGCCGTTTTCCTTGCGGCGGGGGCCTTGCCCGCCGCCCGCGCCGTACGGCGCGTTGAAAAATGGACCGCTTGAAGCCCGCGGCGTCAAATCCTGAAATCGCCGTCCTCAAATTTCCAGTAAACTTCCTATCCACGCGCCCAACGGAGTGAACCATGACCAACCCACCTCGCAGCTCTGTTATCCATTTCGCCGACGCTCAAGCGGATATCCCGGGTCCCGCGGGCGAACACGCCATCACAGCCCTGCAGCGCGGCACTCTTGACGTCGCTCTTAGCCTCCCTCTGCACCCGCGCCCACAAACTCCGCATGCGCAGGACGAGATTTACTTCATCATTTGCGGCCGCGGCGTACTCGTTCACGACGGCAAGCGTGACCGCTTCCAGTCAGGTGACCTTTTATTCGTCGCCGCGGGGATCAAGCATCAGCTCGAGGACATTTCCGAGGACCTCGCCCTCTGGCGCGTCTTTTACGGCCCTCCCTCCGGCGAGTTTCCCGCATAGAGCGTAGTGTGTTCGAATGGCTGCAATAAATCGCACATCCATAGGCCGTGCGTCGGGCATTATCGGCGCGCTTGCGGTTTTGTTTCTGTGGCTAGGATTGGCGCTTCCAGACCGCTATGGGAACCGAATCACGCATCTAATCGGCTTGCCCGGGATTTTCGGAACCATGTTTGCGGGCGTCGTGCTAACAACTGTAGCGGCTGTTCTTCACTCTAGGTGGTGGCTGCTGGCAGTAGCCGCCGCGCTTGCAACGTTCGTGCTCTTCGTCGTGGGCGGCCTTTCGTAGAAATTACCGGCTCGTATTCCCGCCGGTCATGCCGCGAGACTGGAGAGATCCAACTCGACAGCAGCACCACCGCTGCGAAAACTTCCTCTCTGTCCCCATGTTCTGTCTCAAAAAACAGCCCCGTGAGGGCGACACATCACTAGCCCAGGGCGGCAGCCCTGGGAAGTCGGCGCGCTTCGCGCGCTTCCTTACGCGCCGCCTTCTGGCGCGTGTAGTAGCATTTACTGACTTCAATGGAAGAGGGCCTTTATGAAACGTGAACGCGCACGACAAGTCGTTCTAGGGTTGCTGGGGCTGCTTTACGTTGCCTTAACCTATTTCCTGTACACGGACTTGCACCACTCAAGTTGGCTTCTCGTGCAGAAAAACGAAACTGATCCGATGTTTCTGAGCTTTTACATTGCGCTTGGATTCTTTCTGCTGTTAGCAGCTAGAAACCCCATGGAATATCGTCCCCTGATTATTTTCGCCGCCTGGCAGAGTCTCGCACATTCAGCCGTGATGGCCATTGAAACGGTTGAAGCCTATAGGCACGGGGTTCAGCGAAATTACGTGGACGTGATAATTACAGCCATCATCGGCGTTGGCCTCCTACTGCTCGTGCCGACACGAACAAAACCAACAGATGCGCTGGGTGGTCTCTCCACCCAATAAAAGTACGGTGTCACCGAGCTCTGCCTTTCCGTCCGATTTGCTTTACCGATCACACGCCGTCTTTGCGCGGCCTCCCCACTAAATAAAAAACACGGTGTCATTCCGAGCCCGATCAGTGGTCTTTTACAGAGGGCGAGGAATCTGCTTTCTGAGGAATTCGCCCAGTATTCGTGGGAAAGAGCATTACTGCAGCATTAGTTCGTCGTTGTCGTCGTTGCCTTCGTCCTTGTCGTTCTTATCGTTCTTGCTCTTCCTACTACCTTTCCACAGGAGAATAAGGAACGGCCAAATGCTACAAGCGAAAATCACAGCGCCAATTCGGAACATCGTGGGATGGAATCGATAGGGGTTATTTCCACGGAGAGGCAAAGTCGCTTCAGCTATCGTAACGAGCCCAATAATGCTGACCAAGCCTAGAAGCTTCTCCATTTTCTCCATCTTGGTTTCAGGTAAGCCTCTCCGCGGCTCTGTCGGCTGTGCAGAAAGAAAAACAAAAACGACTGCCACAACCGCGGCAACGATCAGCACAAATACGGAAATCTCATTCGCGGTAGACATCGGGTTTGGAATTTATCGCAGTTCTCTCAGCACTGTAAGCCAGAATTCACTCACTGCCTCGAATGAATCTGAAGGCTAAAGTCTGGTTGCGCCGCTGAACAGGTGCGCAGATAATCCCCGCGTTCGAAGTTACCCAAACCCCACAGGCCAAAGGAGAACGAATGAAGACATTGTTAGCAACTGCATGTTTGCTCGTTGTCGTCTTCTGGGCTTCAGCTCACGGTTTCAGTTCGCCGCAATCCGCGGCTGCACCAACCCCAGCGGACGGCTACACAGTCCACGTAACCGCTCCGCATCTCGTCAATGGCCACGTGATGGGTCCCTTCCATCATTACTGCAAAGTGATCACTGGCGATCCGACCATCGTGTGCCAGATCTACGACAGCACCGATCCAAAAGGCGTGATGTCCCAAGTTGAGTTTATCTGGGCCAAAAAAATCACGCGCCCCGACGTTGCGCTGCCGCAGTGGAATAAGTTGTGGCACGACCATGCCGTCGAAATCGCCACCGGACGCGTGCAGGTGCTCGATCTCCCACCGGACAAAGCCAAGGAAGTAGCCGATCTTGTGGCCACCACCGACGGCATCATCTACACGTTCGAATTCGACAAAAACGGCGTCCCTACCGGGAACGTGAGTCACGCTCAGGCCGTCGGCCATGTGCCATTGTCCGAGGCCGACTACAAAAAAGTCGCCGACACGAAGTGAGTTGATTCACCGCCGCCAGGTGCGACCGCCATCTGCCGTTATCCAAACTTCGCCAGTCGATGTGGTGATCGCGCCGTGCTGCGGATCTGAAAAATCGATGCTCGAGATGTCTCCGGTGAGCATCGCGCCGCTCGCGAATGGAATCACACGAGCCCAGTGAACTCCGGAGTCGCTTGAATGGTAGAGCATGCCGCTGAGCCGCCGGCCCAAACTTCGTTGCCAAAGGCTGCCACGGCGCGAAACACGGGATTCGATCGTGCATCATGTTTTCTCGCCATTCTTTTTCTGCGCACTTTGTTTCGCGCCACTCTTATTAAACGCGCGCGCATTTTCGGTGATCTCTGCCTCAGCTGGACTGTTAGATTCCTGCGCGGGGTTTACGTTCACCCACGTCTGGCCCGCGTCCAAGGAACGCTGCAGGGCTCCCTCTGAACTGATGCTCCACTGCGGCGGCGCGCTGCCGTCGGCGAAATTCTTAGAGGATTGCTCGTCTATAGCCTCTTTCTTGTCTACAGATTGACCCGAAACTTTTTTCCGGCTTCGCCGTGACAGCCGCGTCCTCTGATTCCACCTCGACCTCGACCGTCTCCGAAGCGGGCGGGACTCCAGCCCCTTGGGCCCCGTTTAGACTCGGAGCGGGCTCTGGAGCCGTGGCAGTTTGAACTCGCACAGAACCGGATGCCACGCTCGCGGTCCTTCCCGCAGCGGCAGCAGCGTGGCCCGCATGGGGAGACGGAGCCTGTTGTTTCGAAAGGCGATTCAAGGGGGCAGCGGAAAAATGCTCTTGTCGATTCGGCTGAGCCTTCCGTGATGAATTGGCTCCCTCGCCATTTTTCTCGTGCGGAGCACTTTTGAGCGACTCAGAATCAGGCGACGCCTGCGGTGGCGAAGTAGTTGGATACGCTGGGGCAGGGCTCATTTCGTTTCGTGACATGACAACCCGGTTCGACGTGCCGATGTTCGACGTGTCGTTCTTACTGGGCCAGTAGTGCCGGATTCCGATTGAAGTGATAGCGACGATTCCAACTGTCGCAGCGACCCAACCAAGCGCGGCCCAACTGAACCAGCGATTGCGAGCCGGCCTCAGAGAAGTGATCGCGGCGGCACTTTCAGACGCGACATCTTCAGACGCGGGCAGGGCAAGAGCCACCGTTTCGCGGCAGGCGTTGCAGCGGGCAAGATGTTCCATCACCCCGTTGCGCTCGGATTCAAGCAGGGTCTTCTCAACAAAACCCGTCAGCAGATCCGTGTCCGGATGAGTTTCGACGCCCGCACTTTCCTGCAAGCGCTTCAGCACAAATTTGGGAACGTCTCGCATCATTCGTCTAGTTTCTAATCCCCATCTCCTGAGAACGTTCTTCCCAGCGATTCTTGCGCCAGCGTGCGACGGATATTGACATGCAAATCACGCACATCGACCTCCAATACCTGCTCCGCTTCGCGGCGGCTCACTCCCAGCCGCGCCAATCCACCCAAAATGTTCTTGCGCAATGTTTTGGCCAGTTTGTCCAGCTTTCGGCTGATCGTCGACTCATGAACGCCGAGCATGCGGCCAACTTCGGCCAAAGGACGTCCATCAAGATAATACGCGGCCAGCACGAAGCGGTCTTCGCTCGCAAGAGCAGCCAACGCCGCGTCGGTGCACGATTCCAGTCGTGGATCCACGGCGGTGGAGCGTTCCGGCTCTGGAGCCGCAAATTGCGCGCCATCTTCGATCTCTTCCTCGAGGCTTACCAGGCGTTTAGTGCTGCGGTAACGGTTCACAAATTCCTGCGCCAACACGGTTCGCAGCCAACCCTCGAGCGATCCTCGCCCGGTAAACGAAGCGAGCTTTGAAACGCGCTCACCTTCGCGCGTAATGACGCCGTACAGCTCGGCATAAAGGCTGTCGGCTAATTCACGGGCGGCTGAATCTTCGCGGGCGATGCGTAGTGCTGAGTGATAAAGCTTTTCGCGATAGCGAACAAGGAACACGTCCCAGGCAGCGTCGACGCCAGCTGCACACGCACGCGCAAGCGCGAGTTCCTCGACGCGCAGGGTTAGCAGAAACGCGTGGGCTTCAGCCTGATTCGTTTCGCTGGGGAGATACTTCGCCGCCACGTCGCCCAGAATGGCGGCGAAACTTTCACTCGTTATGCCAAACTTTTCGCCGCCACTTTTCGCGTATAGCTCCGGCCGCAGCTCGGCGACTGCTCCTTGCACTGCTGCGGAGATCGGTTTCGAAGTGCTCATGAGACGGAAAAGGAACTGGGGCCCGCCCGTCGACTCTAGTGCTGCATTCACTTAGACACCCAAAACGCTAATTTTGTTTGCAAGGCCTCGTCTTCTTTTCGTTCTTTCTCCAAGCCGAGTTGAGCGGCGCGCACAATCTCGCGCGGCTAGGAGGACAAGTACTTCCTGCCGCTGCGCAGCGTGCCGGCTCGCCGAATGGGAGGATAGCTATGCGTCCGAAAGCACTGATTACCCTGGTTTCAATGTTTGTGACGACCGCGTTTGCAATGACCGCGGTGTTCGGTCTGCATTTGCGGCAGGTTCAGGCCGGGCAGGAGTCGGCATATACGGTGCTGGAGCCAATCCGGAACGGAAGCCTCACGGTTTTTCCGGTAGTCGCGTCGAAATCCTACTCCACGAGTGAGTTCCTTACGCTAGACGAGGGGTTTCGATCCGGCGAAGTAATCGTCACTGAGAACGGGAACGTTCGCGGGCTGGTCCGAGGTCGAAGGACGCATTTGCAGCAAGATAGCGCCGAGGTAAACCGCTTGGTCTTAATAAACAACTCGAAGCGTCCACTGTTGCTTCTGGCCGGCGAAATTGTTGCCGGAGGCAAACAAGATCGCGTGATCGGTAAGGATCGCATCGTTCCACCGGAAAGCGATCCCGTTGATCTCGACGTATTCTGCGTCGAACCGGGCCGATGGGTGGCCAGCAGCGCTAGTTTCGGAGCGTCAGGCGCCACTTACGGGTCAAAGGCCGGATCGGCCGCCGGCACCGCTCCCAAAGCATCGAGCGAAACACTAATGGTTCAGCCCTCGGTGCGCGCCAAGGCGATGGGTGACAAAAATCAGGGCCAAGTTTGGGCAGAAGTTGAAAAGCAGCAACACTCAATGGAAGTCGAAGTGGCAAGAGCAGCTCCGCCTGCCAGCGCTGCGGCGATACATTCAACAAGTTCATACGCTGTGGTGATGGAGAACGAGAATGTGAAGGAAAAAGTGGATGAAGTAGCCAAACCAATCGAACAGAACTATCAGAGCCTGATCAAACAACTGCGGGATCGCAAGGCAGTCGGAGTCGTGGTCGCAGTGAATGGGCGAATCGTTTGGTCCGATATTTTCGCGAGCACTGAGCTACTCGAAAAATACTGGCCAAAGCTTGTGCGCTCTTATGCATCGGAAGCGATAGTGAATCGAGTTAAGGCCGCAGACGTAACCTCTGCGCAGGCCCAGGCGTTTCTCGCCGAGATGGAAGGTCACAAGCAAACGATTGAAAGCGAACCCGGAATCTTCCGTCAAACTGAGATCGATGGCGATGGCTTCAAGGCCTTCGCTTTGACGTCCTTGTTGCCCAAGACCGGCTTTGACGTCCATGTCGCGAAAATGGCCGAATGAAGACTGAATACCGGAACCTGGGGACAGGCGGGAAGTTTCTCCTGTCCCTTCAACTTCAATGGAGAACTTCCCGTCTGTCCCCATGTTTTGGTCCCGATGTTCTTCCAGGAAACTTCGCTCGAGCCCTGGCTACCACGCCTTCTGAAGATTCTTGAGTCCCTGCAGATAATCTTCTTTCTCCAATCTACTCTCGACTCCGAACTCCGTCAGAATCGTCATCATCTGGCCGACCGGTACGCCCGCCAATTCCGCTGCCCTGCCAAGCGAGGCTTCGCCCTTCTTGTACCTCTCAACGGCTATAAGAATTCTTCCCCGCGTCACCGCATCTCGAACAGCCTTAGACAGATCACTGCCCTCTTCCTTCGCCATCTCATGAAGAAACTCGTAGTTTTCCCGGTCCATGCGAACGCTCATTGTCTTGCTCATGATGCCTCCAGCTTCAGCCTCGCGTCTTCGATGATCGAATTCTTGTACCGCCCATGCCTCGCCAGTCGCTCGAGTTTCTCAAGAGCTTCCGGTCCCTCAACCAGGCCCTTCTCCCAGCTTCTAATAAGAATGCCCACTGCCGTAGTGAACGCGAGACCCAGCACCTTGCACGCATTGATTCCGTTCTTGTCATCTATACCGAGCAACTGAGCCTTCTCGTTGATCGCGAGTGCGATCGCTTCTGCCTCACCCCTGCCAAGACTGAAGTCCGCTTGCAATTTGGCAACAAGCCGATGGTTCTTCACCACAATCGCTTTGATACGAGACTCATCCATGGCTTTCTGAATTATCACCGCATCCAGCGTCTTCTGGGAGCCGCAGCATTCCTTCGCAACCTCGCTCGGAATCGCCACGGCAAGCCCGGCATTGCCAAGAAACAAATCGAGCAGCTCCGCTTTAGTGACCAGGATCAGCGTTGATGCGTCAAAAACAGTCATTATGACAGAATATTACAAGTGTAAGTTTACCACAGATTTAAGGAAAAAACGCAGGGCAATAGGTATAAGCGACCTATTCCAAGGGCCCCATGGGTTTCGGTCGCGCGGCTGGCAACAATCAATCAAACAAACTCGATGCCCTTCCCAGACTCCATTCGGCGGCGAAGAACGCGCTGGTGAACCGCAAGGTTGACCCACATATAAGTGGGCGCCGGCGGCGAGGAATCTGCTTTCTGAGGAATCCGCCGGGCATTCACCTTCAAGTGGTTTCCCCCAAGCACATCGAATCGAATCTTCAGAGAAATCGAAACTTACGCTGAGCATGTTGGGCGGCGCCTGGAAGCGAGTCAACTTTCGATCGGCGATGGACGGTATCACTTCGAGCCAACAAGGAACTTCGCGATTGTCACTCAGCCCCTTTATAGGTTGCGCGGGCATCACACCTAGGACGCCCGAGTGCGTCAGGTGAATCCGTGAAACCTTCGGGAAACAATCCGCGCTCGATGGTGAAAGATCCCAAGAGCCCGATCTCTTCGATGGATGATGCCCAAAAGGTGCAGGAGCGGGTGGCCATTGGCGCGAAGATCATTTATGAGGCAGTGCGGCTGGAGGGAGAAGAGGAACTGGAGCGGCCGGCGGTGGCGCTGGCATGGTCAGGGCTGGCGGCGGGGCTGTCGATGGGATTTTCGCTCCTGGCCGAAGCTGCTCTGTATGCCGGCCTGCCGGATGCTTCGTGGCGCCCGCTGGTATCCAGCGCCGGGTACAGCATCGGATTTTTGATCGTGATTCTGGGGGCCCAGCAACTTTTCACAGAAAATACTCTCACCGTAATTTTGCCGCTGCTGGTGCACAAGAATCTCGCCACCGTAAAGAAGGTGCTGCGCCTGTGGAGCGTGGTGCTCGCGGCAAATATTGTGGGCACCTGTCTGTTTGCTTTCGCGCTGGCGCGGCTCGGTTTTCTTGCAGAACCTTTGCGTCAGGCTGTACTGGCGGTTTCAATGGCGCATGCAGGGCACGGTTTCTGGGTGGTGCTGGTTCGCTCGGTGTTTGCGGGTTGGCTTATCGCCTTGATGGTATGGATGATGCCAAACGCCGCAACATCCCGAGTGGCGATCATCATCATGCTTACTTATTTGATCGGGATCGCGGGTCTGAACCATATTGTCGCCGGTTCGACCACCGTTTTTTATCTGGTGGCCACGGGGCGCCTTTCACTGGGCCAATACTTCACCACGTTTTTCTTTCCGACCTTGACCGGGAATATTGTGGGGGGAGTATCGCTGGTTGCGGCGCTCGCCCACGCGCAGGTGGTTGGGGGGAAGAAGTAGCGGATGGTTACAGTGTGCTTAAGCCTTGCCCTCAAGAGAAAACTTGAATCTGAGCGATCTGCCTCATACCCACTTTGGACAACCGCTTCTGCGCGTAGCCGCACTTATCACCCACCGCAAAGCCCCATGCGTGTCATCCCGAACCGCGACGGCGCCCTTTGCGGTTTTGGCGCGCCATGGAGGCGCGCAGATGAACCGTAAGGTTCATCCCATAAAAAATGGTGAGGAATCTGCTTTCTGAGGAATCCGCCGGGCATTACAGTTTGTTGTTTTGCCCTGCAGTTGCTTTTGACTCGATGGTGCCGCATCCTTTGGTCCAAGATTCGACTCAAAGAATGTCCCTCACCCTCCGAAAACTTCCTCACGCAAAATCAAAACGGCTGGCGTAATCGCCAGCCGTTCGTGATTACCGACCTTTGCCGCAGGTTTAGTTCGCTGGTTTGGTCGTTTTGCCGTTGTGCTTCTCGTTGCGGATCTGCCTGCTGTTCTTATTTTGTTCCTTGTTGACCTGCCTCTTTTGTTTTGCGTTCAACGCGCCACCGTTGGCGGTGCGGTCGTTGTGCACTTGCTGGGCGGTCTTCGCCTGGTTGGCATTCGTCTTGGCCGCTTCGCCGGAAGTCATTTGACCACTGCGTAAGCCGTTGGCGGTGCGCTGCTGCTGGTTGGCTTCCCGGTCGTCGACGGCGTTGGGCTTGACCGTTTTGTCGTTGTGCTTCTCGTCGTAGATTTGGCGGCTTGCACCATTTTGCTCGCGGTTAATCTGCTGCTTTTCCGCACCCGTCAATTTGCCCCCGTTCGCCGCGCGGTCGTTGTGGACCTGACTGTCAATCTTGGACTGCGTCCCTTCGGCGCGCGCCGCTTCACCCGAGGTCATCTCGCCGCTGCGCTCCCCGTTGGCGATCCGCTGGTCCTGATTGGCTTCGCGGGTATTGGGGTTGTAGTTTTTGCCGGCAGTGCGATCGGCCGCGGAAATGGGCTGCGACTTCGAGTGCTGCTGAGCAACCTCGTGATATGCCTTCGGGCTGGAAGCCGCTGGAGTTCCGGGAGCGCCGTGGTTCACCGACGCGAGTTGCGAGCGGTCCCGCGCGGCAGATTGCATATGCTGCGTCTGCTCCGACGTGGCTTCGACATGCTGCTCGTGTTCGGCTTGCAGCTCGCCCGCGGAGGCATGCGCCGTAACACCGCCTTCGCCGTTGAAGCTGACATGGTTGTTATTCACAATGGTGTTTTGCGTAACGATCGTCCGGTTTTCATAGACGTTGGTCACGTGTACGCTGCCGAAGTTGGCCACTGCTCTGTTGTACGCGAAAACGCCGCCGCGCCACTCGCCGCCTACAAAGCCAACTCCTCCGAATCCGAATCCGTAATTCACGCCGCCGTAAAATCCCACGTGAGGTCCCCAATAGCCCCCGTGCCATCCGTAGAGGCCGCCCGCAAAGCCCCAATATCCAGGCGTCCAGAGCAGGCCCACGTGCGGCGGTCGCACCCAGACCCCAGGAACCCAGAAATAGCCCGCGTCTCCATAGGCCCAGTAGCCCGGCGTCCAAAGGTATCCCGGCGCGGGCAGAGGTGGCTGCACATAGACAGGCAGAACTGGAGGAGCGACGTGTACGGATATGCCGACACCTATAGCAACTTGCGCGTCTGCGACGGGCGCGGTCAACATGGGGACAGTCATCGCGAAAGCCATGACCAGTCCGAGAAATCCCGATCGAATCGACATAAATACTCCCCTCAAATGCGAATTAGATTGAATAATTGCGGTACAAACGTTCTTCTTTCGAGCCGCCACAACACTCTGGCCCTGTCTGTCTAACCCTAAACTCTGGAATTTGTTTCTGGGAAAAGTTTGGTGGGAAATTGACAGATCCGAATATCTACTCGCCCAATCGAATGCCTTAGAAGCCGTTGGTATTGACTCTAGAAGTTTCCACACTCCGAGGCGAAGCGCCGTCGCGCAACCACTTAATCAAAAAAGTACGGTGTCATTCCGAACCGCGACGGCGGTCGCGTTCGGAGAACGCGCCGGTGAACCGCAAGGTTCACCGCATATAAGTGGGCGCCGGCGGTGAGGAATCTGCTTTCTGAGGAATCCGCCGGGCGGCCTACCTTTTGGTTACCTGAGGGAAATCTCGGGGACGTGTCACAATTCTTTCAACGCAAGCTCCGCAACCGCAATGTCCTGCACGGCTACGCCGGTCAAATCGGCAATGGTTATGTCGTCTTTCCCGCCGCGGTAGTTCTCGGGATTCTGAATAATTTCTCCCAGTTCAACGAGATTCTCCGGTCGAATGAAACCTCGCTCGAGTGCGAGGTGAGTGTCGCCATACTGTGAGCACTGGCTGCGGCTATCCACAACGCAAAGCCTGGCTTTCGCGAAGAGCGCCGGGTCGATCTCCTGTTTTCCAGCGCCGTCCGCCCCAACGGCTGTGATGTGCGTGCCGGGTTTGACCTGATCCGCCGGGATCAACGGCTCACGCGACGGAGTGGTGGTCACCACCAGATTGCACTCCGATAAAAGTTCGCGAACATTGCCTGCTACCCTCACATCGAAACCGTCCACCGCAAATGCTTTTGCTCGCTCGGCAGATCTTGCCCAAACCATCGCCCGGCGGCATTGCATCACCGTCGCCAAATATTCGAGCTGCAAATGCGCCTGAACACCCGCACCGACAATGCCGATGCAGCGAACCGCGCGCGCCAGGTATTTCGCCGCGACCGCCCCGGCCGCAGCGGTTCGAACGTCCGTCAGATAACTTTCGTCTTGCAGAATCGTGAGCAGCTCGCCGGTCTGGCTGCTGAATACGAGAATGACTCCCGTGCCGGAAGGGAGTCCGCGTTTGGAATTTTCGTAAAATCCCGTGGCGATCTTGACCGTGAACGTCTCGCCGCCGCGAAGATAGCCGTACTTGATGTGGCATTCTCCGGGCGGCTCGGCAAAATCGATGTGGCCCACCGGCGGGATCACCGCTTCGCCTCGCGAATACGCAGCGAATGCCTTCTCCATTGCGGCGACCACATCCGCAGGGCGAATCACCGACTCAATTTGTGCGCGCGAATAAATTGCCGCCATTAAATTTCCGCCATTACAGAAGCTGTCTCACTCTTTCGGAAATATTGCCGCCACAAATCACCACCACCACAGTTTTTCCTCTGTAGCGCTCCGCTGTCTTGAGCAGCGCTGCGAGCGCCACGCCCGCCGCCCCTTCGATCAACCACTGCTTTTCTCGCTGCACGAGCCGCATCGCCTCGAGAATCTGCTCTTCCGATGCCAGCACGCACGAGTCGATCGCCTTTTTGCACACGTCAAAAGTGATCGATCCTTCTTCCAGGCCGCCCGCGGTGCTTTCGGACACCGTAGGCTCTTCGGCGAATGACCCGATGCGCCCCGCTTTCATCGATTCGTAGAGCACCGCTGAATTTTCCGGCCAGCAGCCCACGACTTCCATTGCCGGCGAAGCGTGCTTCAGGTACGCGCCGATCCCGCCCACCAGGCCCCCTCCTCCCACCGCCACAAACACCGCGTCGATTTTGGGGACTTGCTCCAAAAGTTCAACCGCAATCGTGCCCTGGCCCGCCAGCACATCCCAATCGTTATACGGGGAAATAAACACGCGACCCGAATTCTCGGCCGCCTGCCTCCCCGCCACTTCCGCATCAAGAGGATTTTCGCCGGCTTTGAAAACTCTGCCGCCGGCCTTCTCGATGCGCTGCGCTTTGGAAGCGGCGATGCTATTGGAAACGTAGATATCCGCCGAAATTCCCGCGCGCGCCGCCGCGGTCGCCACGCCCAAGCCGTGATTGCCGTTCGACGCGGTGACTACACCTCTCGCCTTTTCTTCGGGCGTGAGACGCAGAATGCGATTGGTCGCTCCGCGCAACTTGAACGAGCCGGTGTCCTGTTCGTTCTCCATCTTGGCGAACACCCGGACGCCGAGCCCCGGCAAAATGTCGATCTCTTCGACGCGCGTTTTCCGCACGAACGGGCCAATTCTCCCGCGAGCCTCCAAAATGGAAGACGCCAGTTTTTCTCTGTCGAATGAAGCGCTGCTTGATGAGGCCGAAGTCATATTGTCGGTTGGTGGCCGGTTATTTTGGATTCGTCGCCGCCTGATGACTCAGACTCCACACATACGCGGCGACCGCCGACACCTGGCCCGGCGAAAGTTGCGCGCCGCCCTTCGGCAGCATCGGGCTGCGATACTTTTTTGGTTGCGGCACACCCGCAGCGATGGTTTTCGCAATTCCCACATAGCTGCCATCGCTCCACAGCCATTCCTTCCCCGTTAGATCGGGGCCCGTCGGCGTGCCCTGACCGCGATCGCCATGGCACCCGGTACAAGCCGCGCCGCCCACTTGTCCACGATAGATACGCTCACCGAGCTGTACCATTTTTAGCGTCGCACCTTCAGGAACCGCGGGATTGTTCGCTGCCGCGCCCGCGTCGGGATGCGTGCCCTCCGGCGGTTTCGCAGCCTCTGCAGCGGGCCTCCCCGCCGGAGCCGTCAAGCTCGGACACGGTTTAATGCTCGCCGCGCCTTCCGCGTCGCCGCCGCTGCCACCTTGATAAGCAATTCGGTAAATCCGCCCGCGAATATCGTCCGACACATACAGCGCGCCATCCGGTCCCACCGCCAAGCCGCTAGGACGATGCTCCGCTCCCTCCGGCGTCTTCACCGCGCCCGCAAAACCATCCGCAAATATTTCGCACCTTCCCGCCGCGCGATCCCCGCTGAGCCCCTGATAAACCACGTTGTAGCCGCCCTGCGCGTAGGGCGCGCGGTCCCACGAACCGTGGAACGCGATAAACACCCCGCCGCGGTAGCGCGCCGGAAATTTTTCCTTGTCGTACAGCGCCATCGCATTCGGCGCCCAATGCGCGGGAAATGCCGCCACGGGCTCAATCTTCTTCGCGCATACGCCGATCTTTTTGCCGCCATCGCCGCCATATTCCGGCGCCAGCACCAGCTTTCCCGCGAACGCGTCGTAATAACACTCAGGCCAGCCGTAGTCTCCTTTGTCCTTCAACAGCATCAATTCTTCCGCCGGCAGCGTCGCTTCCTGTTCAGGCTTGTAGAACTCGGGCCAATTCGCGCGCAACTGGTCGCGTCCGTGTTGGGTCACAAATACTCGCCCGCTTGCGTCGATCGCAAAACCTTCCGCGTTGCGAATTCCTGTGGCGTAACGCTCAGCAGGTGAAAAAGTTTGGTTCGTCTTGTTCGCGTCGTAGCGCCAGACGCCGCCGCGCGTTTCAAGTTCCGTGCAGGGATTCGCACCGGGCACCTTAGGCTCCCGATTTTTTGGCTGGCAGGAATTAGTCGCGGTGGCCACGTCAACGTACATCGCCCCTTCCGCGCTGATGATGAAGGGATGCATCGGATGATCGCCGCCCAGCGGCAATCCGGAAACGACGGTCTCGGGCGCGGCACTTGGCACAATGGAATCGCCGGTCAGCCCGGCCAGCGAATATCGCACAATGCGATCGTTGATCTCCGCAAAGACCGATCCTTTATATATGCCGATGCCTGTGCCGCCCGCTCCGCCACTTGCGGCGGTTTCGCCAAAGCGCTTGATGACATCCGCCTTCCCCGATCCGCTCTTGTCCTGCAGAGCCAGTAGGAAGCTGCCCGCACGCGTCTTTTCGGTGCCGTAATAGTCGCCCGACCAGGTATTCGCGTACAAAATTCCATTCGCGGTGACCGCCATGTGACGAACGTGCCCAAGATTGTCCGCGAAAACCGTCGCACAGAATCCGGCGGGCAACTGCAACCCACTATCATTCGCGCAGGCTTGCGCCGCAGCTTCCACAGCTGCATTGAGTCGACCGTGCCCCAGCGCCCACAAACTACCCAAACAAAACACGCCAAGCGCAACCACACCACACAAAACAGTCTTATTTATCCTGCCATTCCGCATCTCATTCCGTATCGCATTCCCCATCGCATCCCGCATCCCATTCCGCATCGAAGTGCCCTCCCACCAACCGTGCCCTCAATCACCCGCACCCTCGCCCCGCCATTATATTTACCGCAGCTCCTATTTGCAGAACGGAAAGTAATCCACGCGAACATTTGACCGCTACCCACCCCGGCAGTTTGTCTTCCGTCATCCCGGCGCTCTAAGCGAATCATCGGGACCGTCTTCCTTGCAATCTTCGCGGCCACCGGGGAAAATGCGCGCCTTCTCACATGCCAAGCCTCGACGCCTCCGACGCCGCGCATCACAACGGGCTCCCCTGGCATCTCTCGCGGGTTCTCGCCCTGCTGGGAATTTCCGTCTTCATCAACTACGTCGATCGCGGCAATCTCTCCATCGCCGCACCGCTTCTGAAAGATGAGCTCGGTATTTCCGCATCGCAACTCGGCATTCTGCTCTCGGCGTTCTTCTGGACCTATGCGTGTCTGCAGCTCCTCTCCGGCTGGCTGGTAGACCGCTTCGACGTCAATTGGGTTATCGCCCGGGGGATTCTTTCTCTGGTCCAGCGCGACCGCCGGGACGGGGATGGTCCACGCCTTCTCCACGCTTTTGATCTTGCGCCTGATACTCGGGGTTGGCGAATCAGTCGCGTATCCATCCTATTCGAAAATAATCGCTCTTCACTTTCCCGAAGATCGTCGCGGCTTAGCCAACGCTGTGATCGCTGCGGGACTCACCCTCGGGCCGGGAATCGGAATGCTGGCGGGCGGTACGTTGATGGCCAGGTTCGGATGGCGGCCATTCTTCATCGTGCTCGGCCTAGTCAGCCTGCTTTGGCTGGTCCCATGGATCAAGTGGATGCCCGCGGCGCACCAATCCATTCAGACAGTCACCACCGGCGCGCCCAGGCTTTTGAAATTCCTGGCGACGCGATCATTTTGGGGAACCTGCGCCGGCCTTTTCTGCGCCAACTACGTCAGCTATTTTCTGATTACCTGGCTGCCTTACTATCTGGTGCGCGAACGACACTTCTCAATGAACAATATGGCTAAAATCGGAGGCGCTGCATTCCTGCTGGGGGCTTGCTTCGCTACCTTTTGCGGTTGGATTTCCGATCACTGGATTCGGTCAGGTGCAACTCCAACTCGAGCCCGCAAGACCATCGCGGCCGGAGGACTAGCGCTGGCCGGAATTTTTCTCGGGCTTTCTGCCACGGGCGAATCTGTGTTTAGTGTCGCCATGTTGATCGTGGGCGTGATTTTCAACGGTGCGGCCAATTCCAATATCTGGGCCATCACCCAGACCCTT
The DNA here is from genome assembly GCA_963757885.1 of uncultured Acidobacteriota bacterium. Lineage (GTDB taxonomy): Bacteria > Acidobacteriota > Terriglobia > Acidiferrales > UBA7541 > Palsa-147. Next base: position 1,082,840 of record CAVWSS010000006.1, read on the forward strand.
GCCGGACCGCAGGCCGCGGGTCGATGGACAGGTTTCCAGAATTTCGTTGGCAATCTCGCCGGGATTGTGGCGCCGGCGGTCACTGGATTTCTGCTTCAGCGCACCGGTCATTTTTATTGGCCCTTCGTAATCGTCACCGCGGTCGCGCTGCTGGGCTCAGCGTCCTGGATCTTCCTGGTTGGACCCTTGCAACAAATAACCTGGGACACTCCGTAAACCTTCACCACTGATCACCTAAGAACGGCTCTCGCCGTTGCTTTGCCGTTGGTTGTGCTTCAGCAGTTCCGCGTACCTCAACTCATCAATATCCCCACTCCCTGATCGTGTCATTCCGAACCGATCCGCGCCCACGTTCGAAGAACGCATAAAATAGGTGGGCGCGGAGCGTGGCAATCTCCTTGCTTTTGAATTTGCCGTTGCCTTAGAAGTTTCCGGCGGGTACCCCATCCCGCCGTCGTTGCGGGTGGGTTCGTTGGTGTTGATTTAGAAGTGTCTGCGGGTGCCCCATACACCGGGGTTGCGTGTGGGCGAGGAAACGCCAACTTCCACCGACGCCTCACTGGAGCTTTGCGTATTCCGCCTTCGCCTCTTTCAACACCGGCACATCCGCATCGGCGTCTTTCCATAGCGCCAAAAAATCCTTGTAGGCCGCGAGGGCCCGGACGCGCGCGGCATCGGCGTCAGCGCCGTGCGCTGCGCGTGCTTGCATCGCGTTACCGCGCGCCAGGCCCAGATGCGCCAACGCTCCTGTCCAGCAATTCCACACAATTCCGCTGTGGTCGATTATCTTTTGAAACTCCGCGGCCGCTGCACTGCCCTGTCCGGCTGCCAGGTACGCCTCTCCGCGCACATACGTGGGATAGAGGCAGGAAATATTGTTGACGAACGTAATTTGCCCCAATTCGATCGACGAAGCCGCTTGCAGATCATTCAGCGCGCCAGCCGAATCCTTCTTGTCCAGCGCCAGTTGCGCCTGAATCGCCGGCAGCCAAAGTGACTGCATCTGCGTGTCCAGCGGAAAGCGTTTCCCTAAGTCTTGGGCTAAAGGCTCGGCTCGTTGCTGTATCGCCCGCCATGGCCAACGCCAGCGCGGCTTCGCTCTCCACACCCTGGCTCGCGGGAGCCAGCTCAAAGCCTCTGCCGCTGACTGCCGCGCTTCTGCGGTGTAGCCGTAGGCCGCTTGTTGCACGGGCAGCTATTCGTCTGCCAGAGGGCCCCGTTTTCCTTGCTGTCCGCCTTGATCGCGGAGTCCACCGCCCGCTTTGGTCAGTTCCCGCGCTTTGCCCACATGGCGAGCATATGCCTCGGTGTCGGGATGCCAGCGCCAGCCCAAAGTTCTCTTATCGGGTTTGCCCGCATACCAATGCGGCTGTTCCGCCATCGCCGCTGAGTCCGAACACGAGAAAGGCAAGAGCGTAGAGGAGCATTGTGGAGTACGGGAAATTATCCGATTTTTGTGCCTTCGCCCTCGTGGATGTCCTGCAGCGCTTCGTCGAAGCGCTGCAAGGCAAGAGAGGAGTTGGCGAGATTACCGTACAAACCGCACCACCGGGAAGGCGCACGGCTTGCCTGTCGACCTCCGCACCTTCCTCGTACTGCCCCTGTTCGCACCGTACACGAGGCCCAAAGCGCCATACGCTCCGGGATAGCCCGTGGGTTAGTTCTCAATGGACTCCTGATAGGTCTGGGTCGCTTTATCCAGTTCCCCGGTTACATTTCGATAGTAGTCAGGACGCGGCGATCGCCAGCTTTTCCCGTTCGCTAGCATGTTCCCACAACTGGAAGGCCTTGGTAGGTACTCGCTGGCCCGCCCTAGCTTCGCCGAGACTATGAAGTGGTCGGCGCCCACTGCCACAGCAGCCCGCGGCAAAATTCGGATAAAGTTGGATGGCACGCTGATCGTAAGGCAGGGCTGCGGCGGGGCCTTTCTCGTTAGTCGCCTTTGTGCCAAGACTGTACGCTTGCAGAGGCTTCCAGCGAAGAGGTGGTGGCCTGCGCCAGCGGAACATCTAACTTCTGCACTGAAGCCAGCGAATCGCCCAGTTCGCCACGCAGCTTGGTGGCCGCCCCGCCCAGCGTGTCCAGCACCTTCTCTTTGGACGCCGCGGTCACCTGTTCCTCGGCCAGGGTGTCGCCGCTCCGGCAATTCACCGCCTTCAACCCCAACACGTATTCACTGCCCAAGCTGCCGATCGGTTCCGGCAATGTAGGCTTTGCTGCCCGCCCGCTGGCAAAGCTCGCGCGCTATTTCCGGCGTGAGTTTGGTGTTGGCCGGACGGGTCATCAACTTCAGATCCCTAGCCACTTCGCTGTCCGGCAGCACATTCAGGAACGGTGATTGCCGCAGCGAAACGTTCAGCCCGGTCTTCAACGTGTCGTCGAAGATCGCATCGCCCGTGGTGTTGCTGAAGTCGCCGAGCACGATGGTATCTTTCTCGGTCAGCATCCGCGCCTGCGCCCGCCGCGCGAAAAAGAGCCAACTGCCCACCGCTGCCACCACAATCACCACTGCAGCCGCCGTTAAAAGCGGCCAGCTCTGCCGCGAAACTTTTGCTCTTGCGCTTGTGCTTGTGCTTGCTCTGACACTCGACCGGCCCGAATCTTCACCTCTCTTCAGCCTGCTCAACTCCGACCGCATGTCCGCCGCACTTTGAAAGCGCAGCGTCCGGTCTTTCTCCAAAGCCCGGTTGATAATGTCTTCGAGTTTCGTCGGCACATTCGGACTCAGCTCGGTCACCGGCGCCGGTGCGCGATTCAGAATCGCATCCATTACCAGCGCCGAACTGTCCGCTCGAAATGGCAGCGCCCCCGTGGCCATCTCATACAGCACCGCCCCAAACGAAAATAAATCCGTCCGCGCATCCAATTCCTTCGCCGCCAGCTGCTCCGGCGACATGTACGCCACCGTGCCCATCGTCGTGCCTGGGCTGGTCAAATCCGCCGGGCGCGATCCGGAACCCACAGTCATCGTTGCGTCCGACTCGCTCTGCCCGCTGTGCTCCAACTTGGCCAACCCGAAATCTAAAATCTTGGCGTGCCCTCTCGTGGTCACAAAAATGTTCGCCGGCTTGATATCCCGGTGCACAATTCCGCCCGCGTGCGCCGCCTCCAGCGCATCGGCAATCTCAATCCCCAAATCCAGCAGCACTTCCGTCTCCAGCGGACGCCCCCCAATCTTGTGCTTCAGCGTCTGCCCATCCATGAACTCCATGGCGATGAACGCTTGCCCGTGCTGGTCGTCAATTTCGTGGATCGTGCAGATATTGGGATGATTCAGGGCGGATGCCGCTTGCGCCTCACGCTCAAAACGCGCCAGCGCCTGGGGATCTTTGGCAACATCATCGGGCAGAAACTTCAGGGCCACGAAGCGGTGGAGTTTTACATCCTCGGCCTTGTACACCACACCCATGCCACCGCCGCCCAACTTCTCGACGATGCGGTAGTGCGAGATAGTTTGGCCAATCATCTATAGGAAGCGCAGCGACACCGATACCACCGGGCCGTATCTCCGCGCGCGCCATCTTAAGTAATGGCTATTAGGTAGTCAACGCGACGCAAACAGTTTTGGGTGCCCCACATGGCGCTTTTCCATGTGGGGATTTACCCCTCAAACTCCGGGGTCCGTCACTACGTAGAATGTTTTGGGTGCACCACATGCTGTTTCGGCATGTGGGGTTCTTGCGACCGGTTAGCAATCACCCACCAAAAAAACGTAGTGTCATTCCGAACGCGACCGGCGGCCGCGTTCGAAGAACGCGCCGGTGAACCGCAAGGTTCACCGCATATAAATGGGCGCCGAGCGCGAGGAATCTCCCCTGCTCTTGGTTTTGCCTTAGAAGTTTCTGCGGGTGCCCCATCCGCCGGTTTGGCGGGTGGGTGAGGAAACCTCCACGCCATCGAGACGCGCTTTCGCTTTTGCTTTAGAAGTGTCCCCGGGTGCCCCACCTGCCGGTGTTGCGGGTGGGTCTTGCCTTTGCTTTTGATTTTGGGCGGGTGCCGCACTCTTCCCTGGGGTTGGGAAGGGTGCGCTGTTTGCTTTGCCTATCACGTTCGTTCTGGATTCATTTCGGTTTGCAAGAGCGGTCAGTCAAAAGCCGCCCAGCTCCAGATTCTCAACGATTCGACGGCTTCACCGACGACTTCCACGCAGAACCCCACTGACGTTACCTATCGCCCTCTTCTTTTGTGCATTAATCCGCCACGCAACACTTGTTGCGTACCACACAGCCCTGTGGATGTTTCTCACGACCCGTATTGACATTCCTCCTGCTGGCCCCTAGACTTTTGCGCATCGGATTTGCAATCGGGTCTGCAGCAACACATGTTGCAGCGCAAACGATTGCGCTCTATGGGGTTGTTTCCTTCTGTAAAACATCATTCGAAGCGTAGTTAGGGAGGCATCATGCAGCGGTGCGATGCACGGACTCGTGGACTATTCACTGTGAACTCGCAAAGTTATCTTTTCCTGTTTGTTTTCTGCTTCTTCCTTCTTCTCGCACCTGGCCTCTCGGCCCAAACCACCTCCTCGATCTCCGGGACGGTCCGTGACTCCCAAGGTTTAGCGGTCGCGGGTGCCGAGGTCCATGTGACCAGCGCCGCGCTGGCTATCGATCGCAGCACCACCACCGAAGCCGACGGCACTTATCGCCTCCCCGCCCTCCTGCCGGGCTTTTATGAGATCAAAGCGTCAAAGGAAGGCTTCGAGACCGAGGCCGTCGAAAAGCTCGAGGTTACGCTCAATACAACCGTCGTCTACGACATCACCCTAAAAGTCGGCTCGGTGACCCAGACCGTTGAGGTCACTTCGGCTACGCCCCTCCTTGAGACCACCAGCTCCTCCACCGGCAGCACGATTACCACGCAGCAGATCGAAGACATGCCCATCAACGGCAGAAATTATTTGGACCTCTTGCAATTGGTCCCGGGCGTCTCGCTCAATCGCCAAAACGATCCCGCGGGGGACAACTCCACGCCGATTCTTGGCGAGCGCGGTGGAAACGCTCTCTATCTGATCGACGGCATGCCCAATAAAGATGACTTCAACGGCGGCCCTTCCGCACAGTTCAATCAGGACTCCATTCTCGAATTTCAGGTCATCACCGCGGGATATAAGGCCGAATTTGGTCATGCCTCCGGCGGCATCATCAACGTCGTGACCCGCAGTGGAACCAACAATTGGCATGGCGGAGTTTCAGTCTTTGCCCGCAACAGCGTATTCGATTCGAACGACATTCCTAACACCAGCTCGGGAGCGCCCTTCCTGAACCGCTGGGATCCCACCGTCTACCTGGGCGGGCCCATTCTGAAAGATAAAGTCTTCTTCTTCGGTTCTGCCGAGAGAATCCAGGAGAGCCGCAACCTAAATTTCATCTTCAATCCCAATTTGCCATCCAGCCTCATCGACTTCGAAGCTCCCTTTAACAAGAATTCCTTGACCTACGAGACTCGTGGCCGCTTCAAGCTCGACGAAATCCTGGGCCGCCACCGCCTCAGCGAACAGTTCAATTACACGAACAACCACATCACCGACTACCTCCCCCTCACCGCGTCGCTCAATTTACCTGACACACGCTACAATCTTGACGGCCGCACGCTCATGGTCGGAATTTCCGATCTCTGGACCGTCGGCGATGTTTCCAATTCCTGGGTTGTGAATCCTTACTTCCAGTACCGCGACAATCCGCTGCGACAGAGCCCTTCGCATCCACAGGCTGGAATCCCGAACGTCCTGTTCAATCTCTTCTCTACCTTGACCAGCGGCGACGAATTCGGAGATCTTGGCCAAGCTTCCTTCGGCCCCGGCTACAACTCGTTTACCTTCGATCAGACTTACTACTCAGCCGGAACCGTCCTCAGCAAGCAATTTGGCCGGCACATTCTCAAGTTCGGATGGGAATATCAGAACACCGCGGTCACCGGCGCCGAGCCGAACAATTTCTTCACTCAGCTCTTCGCTACTGTGGGCGACTTCAATACTTTCGGCCCGGTCAATTCCGGGATCAACCTGATCACCCTGCAAGGCGGAGCTACGCCGCAAGACAATCTGGTCAACATCCACAACAACTACAATGGCTTGTTCGTGCAGGACGACTGGAGAATCAAGCCAACGATCACTATAAACGCGGGCTTGCGCTGGGACTACGACACAAAGTTTCCCAATAAAACTGACTTCTCGCCAAGGATTGGGGTGGCGTGGACGCCGGATTCGAAGACGGTCATCAATGCCAGTTTTGGAGTTTTCTATGATCAGTTCAGGGATGGCGTGGCGCGCGACATTCCGGACTTTGGCGGCGCGAATATCCTGAGAGAGCGGCTTCTGTCGTTTCCGCGGCTCTTCTATGGCAACCCAACTACGCTGACCAGCCTGTTCCAGACTTTGGGACGCCCAACTGTCTGTGTTTCCAATGCGATGACCGAGGCGCAAGTCACGGCAGCGGGGGCTAGCTGTCCCAACGGGCTGGGCACCACGCTATACGGCATCGACTACCTGAACCACGTGGTCGCACCGGGCCACGCGCCGATCCCGGCGAACACCCAAGTGAACGAGTCAAACATCCAGTCGCTCAGCGGCTTCACTCCGGCCCAATTCCTGGTCGCCGCAGACGCCGCCGTGGCCAACCTCGACGGCACCGATACGACGCTCGGCGTCCCGCCGAATTACTGGAGCTATGATCCATTCGGCAATCTCACCACGGTTGGCGGCATCCTCGGGACCGCCGGCGAAGTGCCGGTCACCGTGGATCCGCGCTTCAAAGTTCCCTACACGCTCAACTATCACGTCGGGGTTCAGCGCCAAATCGGCTCCGACATGGTGATCAACGCCGACTACTACCACAAGGACATCAACGACATCACCACCGTGCGCGCGACCAATCTTGAGTTTCAAGCGCGCATGCCCGGCTTTGCCAACACTCTCGTCCCCGGCACCGGGCCAAAGCGCATCGAAAGCTTCGGGCCTTGGGGAGATGGAACGTATAACGGGCTGACCATCGGCTTCCAGAAACGCCTGACCCGCCATTTCAACGTTCAGGCGAGCTACACCTTTGCGCATGCCTACGACGACGTTCTCAACTCGACCCTCGCCTCTGAAATTCAGACTGGCGAAGGCGTCAATTTCCTGGCCATCAGCGGCCTATCGGACAGCTTTGTGGGCACAGTTCCGCTGGTTACAGACGCCAATACCGGCCAGACCAACAAGAATGCCGCCTTCATCAATAGCATTGGCAATCCGGTCCCCAAGGCGGGCACGCACTACAACGGCGCAATACAAGACTACGGCCCGTCCGATCTTTCGCTGAACCACACCTTCCTCATCGACGGCACGATCCAACTGCCCTGGAAGTTCGAGCTCTCTCCAATCTTCCGGGCACAGAGCGGATTCCACTGGACCGTAGGCCCCGAAAATGGATCCGACTTCGACGGAGACGGTCTCTTCGATGGCGAGGGTATCTCCTGGGATGGCTTTGGGCATAAGAACTACGCGCGGAATTCACAAACCGCGCCGCCCTTCGTCAATATGGACCTGCGCATCGCCAAGCGTTTCGTTATTGGCGAACGCTTTACCGCTGAAGTGCTTTTCGAATTTTTCAATTTGTTCAACAACGCCAATCCGGCCGCGGTCGAGGGACTCGAAGGTACAACTCCTGCTCCAGGAGTTCCCTTGCAGTACTTGCCCGGTCGCGAAGGCCAAGTCGGCATCCGCTTCGACTTCTAGCGTTTGATGTTGCGTTAGAAGTGTCTGCGGGTGCCCCATACGCCGGGTTCAGCGTGTGGGGTCCTTGCGAGCGGTTGGCTACAACCCATCAAAAAAAGAAACGCTGCGCGCCGGTCAATCCGGCGCGCAATTGTTTTAGGGCGCAATTATTTGCGCAGATGGAAAGGGTTCAACTGCGAGTACACGCGCCAGAAGGCGGCGCGTAAGGAAGCGCGCGAAGCGCGCCCGTGATGAATGTTCAAGAGTAGAAAGAACGGGGCTCGGCCGGAGACCTACAAACCGAACCCCAGAGGGAGAAAACCGCTAGGCGCACATCCGCTTCAGCCGCGCCCTAAAGCTAAACCGGCTTCACAACGTCTTAGGTGGTGGTGAGGTTCGTCGATGCACTTGCAAATGCGTCGCTAATCGCGTGGCCCAGAGTCTGCATCGATGCGATGGCAACTAAGGCGATTAGGACGACTAACAGAGCGTATTCAGTCAGGTCCTGCCCTTCTTCTTCTTTCCACAGGCGTTTCGCAAGGTTCTTCATAGTCGGATCTCCCTTTTGTAAATGAAATGTTTGGATTGAAAGATAATGCTGTGTGGTAAGGGCTAGCACCTGATGTACCAAACCGGTATCCCAAATCGGATCCCGTAACTACCTATTGTTAAAGGCTTTACGAAATGCCCGTACTGGACATAGGGCCATTGGAAGGATAAGGAGTCACCCCTTGGTGACCGCGGGGGCCTATAGAGTTCATTAAACTGGAACAAGGTATCCAGGGGAAGAACCCTGGGGCACAAGGTGACGTTTTCCGTTGTGGTAAAGCAAAGACATAGAAGCTAAATAAAGAATCGGGCCGTGCGGAAGCGTGCGCCACCCGCCCGGTGAACAGCTTGATGACTGGTTCGGTGAATTTGCTCGATGCTAGCCTCAGAGGCCATCAAGATCCTCACGGAGGCAACAGATCGTTGCCGCAGCGAAGATGTGCGCACGGATGAAGTTATGGCTGCTCTAAGGCGTTTGGAAACTCTGGCTGTCGTTCGCCGGCCTTTTGCGGAATATTGGCGGGCACTTGGTGAAGATGATGCGGAACGGCGGTGGCACGAGGTCCGAGTCGCTTATAACGCGATAATCATTGCCGTCGAAAGGGCTACGAGCACGTCCTGAACCAAGCAACGGAAACTTCCCGTCTGTCCGCGTGGTTCCCAGCTTCAACTCTTAGTCGACACAGTAAATTGGACCGTGTATGCGAACCAGCCGGTGATCGACCCTGTGGGATCCTCAAGGGTGGCTTCGTTGCCCTTAACGCAGTAGAGGGTTCGCAAGTTGGGAGAGTCATCCGATAATTTGAACAGATCGTAGCAGATCGGTGTGCCGTAAGCGGCGCTCTCATGCGTGACTGTCTCGACGCTGGCAGCCAACCTACCCGCCAACAGTTGAACCGCCCCCTCGACCGCGGGCATCACTTCTTTTAAGGATAGCGGGCCCCTGAAATAGAGGCAGTCACTCCACCGCCCTACCACCGCGCCGGTGACATATTTTGCTGTGGGATCGAGAATGGAGACCGCTTCTGCGGTGCCAAGAGGCGTAATGAACCGCTTTTCGGACCGATCGTATTCCTGAATCTCCGACCTAAGAGTTCGTTCGAAAATCTCAAAGTAGTGCTTGTTTAAGGCCTCGGGCATTTGAACCAATGTTGAGGCTCCTCAGGTTTTCGGTTTATTGGAGGTGGGTGGCGCATCCTTTCGCTTATAGTAACACTAAAGATACTTAGCATTATAGTTTATTTATTTGCTTTGCATTTGCTGACAGGCAAGCAAAAAACCCATGAGAGCCAAAACTCTACTTCGGCCGGACGGAAGGGTGCGGCACCCGTTAGACCTGAATTCCTCTACTTAGCCGCATGGAAGGGTGGGTCACCCGCCGCTTTGATCAGGATTTCGGTGGCGGTTGCCCGGGTAGTAGCTGAACTTTGCTACCGATGATAGGTTCAGTCCATTCAGTGGGGCCCCAAGAATTCAGCGTGACTTGGAGGGATGTTCCATCGGATCCGCTCAACGTCACAATGCCAGCCGCTTTGTCAATAATGGTAACGGTGTGAACGGGAAGTGATGGATCGAAGGCCTTGGGGTCAGTTTGAATTATCACAGAACCTGAGCCTAGCAGATAAGGACCGCTGAAAACCACAAACACGAACGCTAGCCATTTCAAAGCGTGGTTTAGCAGGCGAAAGGCCCCCCGGCTAGCCCAACCCAAAAGGAACAGCCCGCCTATCCGCAGTTTTCCGTTGTTTTGGTCCTCACGTGGTTTAGTTGGCAGGCAGCATACTGTTCAGTTTTTCGAAGAGGGCCTCGAACCTGTCTAATGCCCCGCCGAGGTCGGGCATACGGGCGAGCGCCGAATCGCGGTTCAGGATGAGGTACTCAGCTGGACGATAATGATCAAATTCGGCCACATCCGGTGGCATGATTGCGAACTTTTCTTCGACCTTTTTAATCACGCGCTCATTAGATTCCTCAGGTATGTTCAATTGTTTCGCGTCGTCAAGGCTGAAAGATGTATTCACCAAAACAAGATAGTTGCTCCAACCTATGACGTCCTCTATATCCGCTTCCGGCTTTCCTGTAAATGTAACGAATGTGAGAACATGGTTGTCCTGAAGAATTTTTGATCACCTGAGTTCCTCAATCTTTTTCTTCTGACCGGACGCGTAATCGATTAGCACCGCAACGTGAATTGTGTTTCCGCTCAGAAGCCTCATGAACGCAGCAACTTTGTCCACACCGCCGATAGGGCAGATCGTCCATCGCTGGTCTAGGTGAGTGCGTCCTCTCTTTTTCAGCTCAGCGGAAAAGGCCGTCAAATAGAGCACGTCAGACGGACCCTCAACAAGAAGACTATTTGTGCCGATAAATAGGGTTTGGGTGATCTCGTATCCCAACGCGCCCTGGAGCGGGAACAGGGTATCCCTATCCGTGCTGAAATTTGGTCGCCGACTTTGGTTCCCAAAATCTCCTCCGGACGCCCGTTCTCGCTGTATACCACCACGTCCTCCACCGTGCGTACCGACATGAGATTGCTCGGGTCGACCATAAATGGAGAGTGGGTTGTGTAGATAACCTGGTGATTAGGCTTCAGCTGCTCTTCGATGTAGCGCAAAAGGTCAGCCTGAGCCTTCGCGTGCAGGCTCAGGCCGGGCTGATCTAAAAGAATAATTACATTCTTCCCGTAATCTTTTTTCACCTGAGAGAAAAGCGCCAGGAAGGAGAAGAACCAGACAAAGCCCGACTAAGTTCATCAAAGTTAACCGACACGTCGTGAAGGGTGTTATAGATGCGGGTGTGAAGAATTTTTCCCCGAATTGAATGGAGGCGGATCGCAGGTTTGTGCGGCGTCCAGCGTGAATTGGACCCGCAAATTGCGATTCTGGGTCCAATACTTGAAAACGTCTCGGGTGATCTTGTTGGATGCTGCTTCAAGCTGTGCTTTCAATGGTTCGAATCTGTCAATCCTATTTATGTCATCTAGGGTTGTACCCACAAGTCCGAGGAAAGCAAAGAACACTTTTTCTCCAGCGTTGATTTGCTTTGGATTGTTGGTGGCTTTTCGTCGAAGTAAGTCGTCTATAGCGACGTTGCCGGTCATTATGTCGTAATCTGTGAAAAGTACGAACTTTGGCATGCTGAGGGCATCAATGGCGGCCTTGGATGGGCTGTAGTCTCTGAACTTGTTGATGGCCTCAAGAAGTTTCTTCTCACGTTCGGAGTTTGTTGCAGCTTTTCCGTCAAGATACTTTTTCAAAGACGCGACAGTTTTATACTGCTGGGCTGGTTCTGACTCTTCGGTGTGGAGTTCAGCTTGGTCAATGAGGTTTTGTATCACCTTTGCCTCATTTAACGGAATGCTCCCAGGTACTTCCTTCCTTGTCGTATTTCTTGAAAATGGAAATCTCATTAGACTTTAGTGCGCCCGTGCCTAGGACAGCTTCGACGCTGGCCACATCTGAATGTTCTAATTCCCAATGAGTCGTGACAACGCGGGCAGCGTCAGCCGCGTGACGCTCGTTATAGTCCGTTAGAAACCGGCGCGGGTATTCCTCTACTTTGTCGTAGCCTGTGTCTTCACCGTAGTAAGGATTGAGGCGGTATAGTGCTTCGAGGAGAGCGGTCTTTCCCGACTCATTCTTTCCAACAAGGAAGGTCACACGATCAAGCGTGAACTCGTTAGAATCTTCAACGATTTTAAAATTCTCGATTCGAGCTTTCCGCAAAAGCACGATACACCCCTCTCGCCGCTCTCATTTTTTTGTGTGGATGTAACGCAGTAGTATACCTGATTGAATTAATTTTCGAACATTAGACAATTCAATAAATGGTCATTACAGGAAGTCAGTAACGGGCTGTGCGTAACAATCGGCGAGTGTGGTGAGTCGGTGAGGGAACGTTGAGAATAGAGAGGGGAAAGACCACAGCCGGGCTCGAAAACGTTCGGCTGCGGACGTATCTTCGAAGATTCGGCGTGGGTCACATTTGCACCGAAAGTGTTATGGGCGTGTTTTTACTTGAGGAGCCCGAGGCAACGAGGGCGCTGAGAGGGAACTCGTGGAGTTCGGTTTGGTCGAGCGCTGGGAAGGAAGTGGGCAAGATACGTCGATTATGTACGGTGTCACACTTAAAGGGTCCGCGTTCAGTATGGCGAGCGCAGCGAGACCGATAACAAGAATCCCGTCAATTCTCGGGCAGTTCATAACACGGGTTGCGGCGGTCAATTCGAACGCCGAATTTGCCTACAACGTGCGATGGGGCATGATTTTTGGCAGCTACTTGGGTGGCAAGGAACGAATTAATGATGTCGATCTGGGCGTTGAACTGGTCCGACGCCATAAGGACGACCTTATATTTGAAGCTTGCTGCCATGCGAGGATAAAGTTTGCATTGCGAGGCGGGCGACGCTTCTCTAGCGTTGTGGAAGAGGTCTCTTGGCCCCGCACGGAAGTACTCCTATTCTTAAGAAATCGATCAAAAGTGTTGAGTCTGTGTGACTGGGAATCGTTAAGGTATATGCCGGCCCTTTCGTATTGTGTTCTGATCGGGGATGAGAAGCGGATAGCTGAACAAATCCCGACGGGGCGCGTGATCGAATGCCCCAAGGACGAAGGTGGGGCACGACGGAAGCGGCGGTCGAGCGGCGCAATGGTTTAGGCTAGCTGGCGCGGTGTTTGAAGTTGTGGGTGGATGGGGAGTTGGGGGTTGGAGGCTTGGGGGAATTGACACCTAATTTTTATTGGGAATGACGCGCGCCGTTTTTATTGGGGGCTAGCGGCGGCGCCAGCGGCGGGGGAGGATGGGTTTCGTCTTCTTTTTGACTTCTTCGCGCATGCGGAGCTGCCACATCCGGGTGGAGAATTCGTCTGGCGCCGCCTGGCCTGGTTTCACCCGGCTGGGCGGCGCTAGCGGGAGTCACCCCATCCAGCACCAGCGTGACGTTGCTCGGCTTGGTGCGAATCCACTCGTAATAAGTGCTGCCGGCATACTCGGCGCACTTGACCGTCCTTAACGGGCGCTGGGTGCGCAATAAATTCTCGCTGCGCATCCAGCGCGACTCGTCGCGGGCGCGGGCGAGCGCCTCCAGCGTGGGCGCGCCATGGCGGCCGACCTCCTCGAGAAACTCGGCAAGAGGATCGATACGCACCCCATTACGCAGCCCGTCATGCCGGCCGAGCAGTTTTCTCTTCAGCATCCTAACGTAGGTTTGGTCGATACCCAGCCAGCGGGCCAGAGCATATTGGGAACAGTTTGGCCCGCGTCCCACAGCCCATTGCCAGACGAACATGCGGATCAGTCGGGACTCGCTCGGGCTGCGCCAGGGGCGCGGCTTCGTGGCCTTTTTCAGATTTTCCAGAGCCTGCTCCTTCGAACAGTGGGGCGCACGTCCTGGCGAATAGATGCGAAGCCGTTTTCTTCTCGGGCGGCCGGCGCGCCTCCGCCAAGCCGGATTGCCCGGGTCTGGAGGCTCGAGCGGAATTTGGCCGTCGAGCACTAAGGTGACCGCGGCCGGCTTGGCGGGAATGGATTTGGTGCGTTGGCCCGGCTCGCTGATTTCTTTCCAGCGGGGCTGAGTGCGCAATAGGCCCCGGGCTCGCATGTCGCGCGACTTGATGCGCGCTTCGCGAAGCGCTTCGAGAGTGGGCGCGCCGCTAAGAGCAACTTGCTCCTCAAATTGCCGCTCAGACTCGGCCTTATCCAATGGCAGCCTTTTCTTCATGTCTGGGAGATACGACGTAGCGACTCCCAGCCATTTCTGCAGCGCATGGCCCGAGCACTTCGGTCCTCGCCCTAAAAGCCATTGCCAGGCAAACAGGCGTATCAGTCGGCCTTCTTCGGGGCTCCGCCAGCCCCGCGGCGGCACCCCTGTGCCGTTTTTCCAAAGCTTTCTTGCATTTTCCAGAGCTTGTTCACGCGTCCATGGCATAGCAAGGCCAGTTTCAGGCGCGCGCATAGGTTAATAAATAGATAAGTTAGCGGGGTGTTAACTGGTGTGTACGGAGGCTGTGTAAGTAATTGTGCGCGCTGCGCTTAAATACACTGGGTCACGTCAGATTCGACGTGACCCATGGTGTCCACGCACATGGCTGGAATGCACGTGCGGAGCTGCGAAGTGCCGTTTAGTGCGCGGCTTGGTTGGTCGTCATTCCTTGCTGGTTTTCCCTGCATCATTCCCTGCATCATTCCCTGCATTGTCCGCTGCATGAGCAGTTTGTTCATCATCATCAGCATCGGCTGCGAATTGGCTTCCGGGTGCACAGGTGTGGCGTCGGCAACCGACATGCCCGCGGCGAGGCGCTCGTTTGAAGGAGTGGCCAGAAAGGCGTGGATCTGGCCCTTGGCCGGCCCGCTCATCACGATGCCCATGCCGGAGACTTGCCCGCGGTCGTTGATGTTGCTGCAGTTGATGACGAAGAGGTTGGAGTCCTTGGGAATGAGCGTGTTGAAGTCGATGATCGCGCCGCTGCCGTTCCAGATGAAGCCGTGGGCCCAACTGGGGCTGGCGTCCAGGCTGTTTCCCACCACTTGGCCGCGGTTGTTGAGGCCGGTGGCGAAGGCGGAAGCATCTCCCGGCACGAAGCCGAGGTTGGTGGCTGGGCCGTCCACGCCCTGCAGCCAAACCGCGGCATAGCCGGTGCTGTTGTCCGCGGCGCCGACTTGACCGGCGATTTGGCCGCGGTCGTTAATGACGTAGGCGAAATTGGAGCCTGCACCGCCGAGGTCCTGAAGCTGGTGGGCTTTGTTGTTTTTCCACACTACGGCGTGCGTTGCTGCGATGCAGGTGCCCGAGTAGCCTACGGCTTGGCCTTCATCGTTGATGCCGAAGGCGATGCCGTCGAAATCGTGAGGCAGCAAAGGAAGACCGTCGACAGTGCCTCGTGGTCCCCACAGCGCGGGCAGATCAACGCGATTATTGACTACGAAAGATGGGCAGGTGCCGTCCAGGGCGCCGTTTTCGGCAAAGCCGACGACTTGTCCAAAATTATTGATGGCGCTGGCCTGGCCGTTATAGCCGCCGAGGGTCGGGAGAGCGCTCATGCGGAAGAATCGCCAAATAAATGGAACGCAGGTAAGGTGCGTGCCGAAGCCGCAAATGTCTTCGCCGTTCGGATCCATCTCAGCTGTTTCGGACTGGCCGACGGCTTCCCCGAAATTGTTGATTCCGCCCCAGTTGATCCAGCTATTGGCGCCGGGTTTTCCCAGCGTGCCCAGGTCGATGTTGATTCCGAAGGCGTTGATCACCGCGCGGCCCCGCGCGACGGTCGTAAGCAAACTGGCCTCGGGAGGGTTCACCGTGCCGTCCATGTTCTCCGTCCAGCCCTGAGCGTTGAGGCCCATGCCCATGCTGAAGTTGTCTTTGCTGTTGTTAATGCCCTGGTCGACGACCTTGTAGCTGGTTTGAGCTAGCGCACTGCTGAAACAGCCCAGGACGATCACCGCAGCCCACGGTATCCAAAACTTTCTTATGCTTAAATTTCGAAGCCCTTTTAGTGCGGTCATATCTTCTCCCTTTCGGTTCGAGCAAATCTCTGCTGAGCGCAACTGAGGCAGCAGGCGGTATTCCAGGTTGACGTGGATTACGTGAGACAACAGGGGCGACGCTTCAGAGTTGGGAAACGAGTGGCGGGTTAACAAGATTCGGTGACGATCACAAAACGGCTAAAGCGGCTGTTTCTCCAACTTTTCATGCACACTGGCGGGAAGGTTTATGAAATTCGAGAACGCAGCCGCCGTAAGTTGGGCCGGCCAATTGTGATTGACTTCAGGTGAGTAACGTACATACTGGTCGGTATGTTAGGATTCACGTACGAAGGCCATCCTCGAGCTCGCTTGACGATCCGATAGTTCCCGTACATGCTGGTTGGTATGTTGGCGGCACGCAAGAATCCGAAACGCAGGGCGAGTAGAACGCCCAGGCTGCGTAATCCTGGCCGCACGCGCGAGCTCCTGCTGCGAGCGGCAGCTCGCGAGATCTACAGATCTGGCTTCCAGAGTGCGAGCCTGGACACGATTCTGGCCTCCGCGGGCGTCACCAAGGGGGCGCTGTACCACCACTTCAAAAACAAGGAAGCGCTGGGATATGCCGTGGTCGAAGAGATTATTTCCCCCGACACTCACGTCACATGGATGCGGCCTTTGCAGAGCGGCCGGAGCGTCAAAGACCCCATCGACGCTCTGATCGCCATTGTTCAAGGCATATCCGTTCAGCCCAATGCCGTGTGCGGGGGCTGTCAACTGAACAATCTGGCGCAGGAAATGTCTCCTCTGGACGCGGGATTTCGGAAGCGGCTGGAGACAATCTTCGACGCCTGGCGCGAGGCCGTTGCCTCCGTTTTGCGAGAGGGCCAGATTCGCGGAAGCGTTCGCCGCGACGTGGACCCCACCGACGCTGCCGGTTTATTGATTGCGATGGTCGAAGGCTATGGCTCGCTGGGAAAGAATGCTCAGGATCCGAAAGTGATAAAGGCGGGGATTAAAAATATTGTGGGCTGGCTAAGGTCTTTGCGCCCACACCTGCGGGCCAACCGCAAACGGGTCTGAGTGCATCGAGTTCTAGCAAATGGGTTCGATACATACCAATCGGTTTGTAGGCTCGGACGAGGGATTGATGGAACGGGAAAAACGAATGGGATCCGTGACCGGAATTAATGAAATATCTGCAGCTTCGCATATGCCAAGAATCGACGGGATTCCACGACAGGCCCCACGAATCGCGTTCAAGGCAAAGGGCAGCATCATGCTCCTGGATTTAGCGGACATTCTGGCAGTGCAAGCCGAAGGTAATTACGTTTCGCTGCGACCCCGCACGAATCCCTATTTGGTGCACGAGTCCCTCTCGTCCATGGCGGAGAAGCTCAGACCGTACGGTTTTATTCGCATTCACCGCTCGGTGGTGGTGAATATTTCGGCCGTGGAGGAGATTCAACCTTTACCGACGGGTGAGTACAGGCTGCGCGTAAAAGGTGGGAAGCAATATTTGGTTACGCGGACGTATAAGCACAACCTCAGAGATTTGGCTCAATTGTGGGTGGGCTCAGAGCGCCTTTGCGGGTGAGAGGCGCGAACAGCCGGTTGAAAAAAGACTAACTCCCACGTCTGTCTCCGTTTTCTATCCCCTTCTCATTTCAACTACGACTACACGCGCCAGAAGGCGGCGCGTAAGAAGGCGCGCGAAGCGCGCCTGGTTTCCCAGGGCTGCCGCCCTGGACTAGATTATTTCGCCCTTCCGGGGCTTTTTTAGGAGGCGCGGCGGACGGCGTGCAAACGTAGGTGGGGTTTGCGGCGAAGCAAAGGCCGTACCCTTCCCAAACCTCGGGAAGGGTACGTCACCCATAGAACCTAAAACCAACTTCGGCCGCATGAAAGGGTCGGCCGCCCGCCCATTCATTCAGGGCTTTAGCGCCGCGACCTTCGGGTTGTGGCGCTCTTATTTTAAAAATCCCAATCTGTCGGGTCTACCTCTTCGTAGCAGCGTCGGCCCTCACGATTGAATAATTTGAACGTGGGATGGGCTTCTCTATGCCACGCTTCAGCGCACAAGTTAAACGTTTGTGTAACCTCCCAGCCGCGTTGCTTCATCTTCGCCGCAAGTGGATCGATATGGAGCACGCCGCAAATTACCGCAACATTTCCGCCCCATCTTTGACTATTTGGTCTATCCAGTACTCCTCCCGACAACCGTCCTCGCGATTCAGATAGCACCCAACTATAACCTTTCTACGTAGGTCGGGACCTATCCTACCCTTAAGAGCGTCTGCGATTCCGCGCTGTTCCCTAATTTCAACTGGCATATCAACAGATGTGCGACGGATTCGTCGCCCGGTGGCAACCCGTTCGGGGACCGTTTCTTTCCCATCGTTGGGGAAGCGTTCTTCCGCGATTAGTTCTACCCCTCTATTGTCATCGAGAATCTCGCACAGCCTCCTCTCTAAATCGTGGTTCTCAGTGTCCTTTTCTTGATCGTAGTGGTTGACGCCGATAACTATGCATTTCATTTGGAGGTCCGATTCAGCCCTTTTCACTTTGGCGATGAGGGCCGTTTTAATTCGTCGCCCTCTTCACCGGGTTTCGGTAAATTCGGAGCACGCTCACGTACCCACTCGAACAGAGTTTCCTTGCCAAGAATTTGCGTATTGGCTTTGATGAAATCAAGAAACAGAATCGGCGATACCGTTTCCAGTGCTCGAATAATTTCTGGCCGAGCCAGGTCCCACGTCTCGCTTATTGGTATGCCCGCCTTCTTTTGAAGTTTGGCGTTATCCGAAAGCAGGTTCGGATCGCGGACTCTTTGACCGGCGAAGCGCATAAACTCCCAAAACAACGTTGACAAGATAGTGTCGATAAACCTGTCGGCCATATCCTCTGTAGGAAATTCCATTCTGTTCTCCTGAATCGCGCAGCCGTTTTATCTCCAAACGATGTGCGGCGCGATAAAATGCTCGAAGACCCAAATAAGAAATCCCGAAACTGTACCTGCCAAAGATAAAGCAACGATGCCTATCGTTGTTGTGGTGTGGGCGAAGTTCTTTAATTTAGTAAGGTCCTTGTCCTTTACGTCAGTCAAATCTTTTCCCAGTTTTAGTTCTAGCGCGTGAAGATCGTTATCGAGTCTTTTTCCGATTGCGTTCAAATCTGTGGAATTTTTATCGACCGTTTTTTCGATGTTGCCGACAGACATAACCCAGTCTCTCAGCCGCGCGATTATTTCGGCGTTCGCTCGGTTAGCCTCTTCTAACTGTCTGACTCTCTGCGTCAATTCCCCGACCAGGAAACGGAGGTCACGTTCTGAACCGTCACCGGGAGGCAATCGTGGAGGCGTCCCCATTTATCGCCCTTCCAGGTACACCAGCGCCGACTTGGAGGCACAGGTTTATACCTATCTTCGCGGGGGAACGAACGTAAGAGGTGCGTATATTAACCCTTTTGGCAAATAGGTGCGAGTGTTTGGGTCGCCGACCAGTTGAAAGCCCTAGACTGGCGGACAAGCCGCGTGGCCTGTGTTCGCCGTTCCGGAGAAAATAATGAAGCTGAAGATGATTTTCGCAACGTTGATGCTGGCAAGCGTCGTGCCCAGCGCTGCCCATGCACAATCGAAATCAGGAAAAGTTTGTGTTTGGGCCGACAGCGAAGACCCTGGCGTTGTCATGCCAACCCAGCCTGGTGGATCGGTGAATTCCATATCTAAGTCTGAAGCGAATTTTATTCAACTAATGATCGTCACAGAATTAGGGGCCGATAAAACCAACAACGTCGTAAATCCATGCCCACAGACCGGGGAGAACATTGAACTGGATGTGGTGATCGGTCAATTTCTCGGTGGATATGTAGCCAGCGTTTCAATCGTTATACAAGGCGGGAAAGATGGCCCCCTTCACGTTTCATCAAATGTTGTGGCTGCGAAGACCGATAAACTGCTGGCCTCTGACGTCGCCCTAGTGTACGCGAGTATTAAATTCAGGGTAGCAACGGGAACCATGCAATAAATCTTCGGGATCCGCAACCGAAACCAGGGGACGACGGGAAGTTTTTTCGTTGCAGGCTGTTGGCGAAGCCTGGGATCCCTTCACTATCGACGCATGACCCGTGGCACTATGAAGGACGCTATGAGTCCGAAAGCGCCCACCACGGATAAAGTCAAACAAAAATATCTGAACCAACTGGAAAAGCCACGGTATCCGGCAAGACCTGTTTCGATCAAAACCAGAAATGGGGAAACAAGAATTAGTAGCATCAAAATACGGCTTGCCGTGAAGGAGAATGCATTCCTGCTATAGAGTATTAGCGATGTACCGGATCCTAGAAACTTCACGCCTAAGGTCGCTAGACCCACAAAAAAGCCGATCTTGTACGCGCCCGCCGGAATCACCGGGTTTCTCCACAACAACAACACCGCCAGAGCAACGGTGACAATCCCGGTGACGATGGATTTCACAATCACAGCTTGACCGAACCGCTGTCAGAAGTCTTGTCTTTCTTTACGGTGCGAATGACCTCGTACTGCGCTATGCCGTTCCGCCGCTGCATTTGATTGCCTTTAACAGGCGCTGGGTGCGCAATACATTTTGGCTCCTCCAACTGCGAGTACACGCGCCAGAAGGCGGCGCGTAAGGAAGCGCGCGAAGCGAGCTTGGCATCCCAGGGCTGACCGCCCTGGGCTAACTTTATTTCGCCCCTACGAGGCTTTTTTTACATGTTGGTACGCGGGGTGAAGAGTTGAAGTGCAGCATTCATCCCGCGGAATGCCCGGCGAAGTCCTCAGAAAGCAGATTCCTCGCCCTCGGCAAAGGGCGTCGATCGGGCTCGGAATGACACCGTGTTTTTTATTGGGTGAGAGGCCACGCAAAGGCTGGGTGTGATTAGCAGTTTTCTACGCAACAATTGTTGCAGACCTGTGGGCACGCTATCACTCAGGCGACAAATTGCTTGACAGAGTTTAGCGAAAGCTCCTAAAGTCCGGGCGATTCTAAGGCTCGAATGCATCAAATGTTGCACATTCGAGAGCCGTCTGAGGTCCGTAGAAAACGAATCGACTGAAATTTCTTCCAGGGACTGGAGAACTCAAGTGCCATACAGGAAAGTGCTGCTGGGGCTCTCGGTTGTCGTACTTTGCGTAACGGCGTCCGTAGGACAGAAGAAATCGGCAGCTGCCCCGCCCCTGCAAGGCGATCCCGCTGCCAAGCTGCAAGGAATCGACGACCTCGCGGCCAAAGCTATGGAGGAGTGGAAGGTGCCAGGTCTCGCGCTCGGAATTGTAAAAGACGGGAAACTGATCTATTCGAAAGGTTACGGATTCCGCGATGTTGAGCACAAGCTGCCCGTAGACACGGATACACTTTTTGCGATTGGCTCGATCTCCAAGTCTTTCACGAGCCTTGCTTTCGCGATGCTCAACGATGAAGGCAAGGTTGATTGGGACAAACCGGTTCGCGACTACTTGCCTGAGTTTCAGCTTTACGATCCGGTGGCCAGCGAGCGGGCCACTCCGCGCGACCTTTTCGCCCACCGCACCGGTCTGCCCCGCCACGACATGGTCTGGTATTCATCCGATTTCAGCCGCGCCGATATGGTCAGCCGGTTGCGATACCTCAAACCAAGCAAGGATTTCCGGAGCGCTTACCAATACAACAATCTCACCGTCATGACCATGGGCTATCTCGAGGGCAAACTGACCGGCCTCGGCTGGGAAGGCACGATTCGCGACAAGATTTTCACGCCGCTGGGCATGACTCATTCCGATTTTTCCGTGGAAGATATCGAAAAAACGGACAACCACGCGCTGCCGTACGAACTCAAGAAAGAAGTTGTCACGCAGGTTCCGTTCCACAACATCGACGCGATCGGCCCCGCCGGTTCCATCAATTCCAGCATCGCCGACATGTCGCGTTATCTGACGTTTCAACTGGGCGATGGCAAATACGAAGGCAAGCAACTCGTGTCCGAAAGCAATCTTCGTCTGATGCACAGCCCACAAACGGCCATGCCGGGCCTGCCCCCGGCACTCAGCTTGCCGGAACTCGGCCACGTTAGTTATGGCTTAACCTGGGTGGTCACGGCGTATCGCGGGCACAACCTCGTCTGGCACAACGGCGGCATCGATGGGTTTTACGCGCTGCTTTCTATGCTGCCTGACGATCACATGGGCGTGGTCGTTTTGACGAACATGCCGGGCCAGCCCGCGCCGGAAATTCTTGCGTACAACATTTATGACCGGCTGCTGGGACTCGATCAGGGGCCTTGGTTGACACGATTCCAGGATCGCCAGGCAAAACAGAAAAAAGAGGAAGAAGAGTCGAAGAAGAACAAGGTTTCCGATAAAAAGGCCGGCACGCACCCGTCTCATGATTTGAAGGATTATGCTGGGATTTACGAGAACCCTGGATACGGCGTTATTCAGATTGAGCAGAGCGGCGAGGCCTTCCAGCTAAAGCTCAACAAGCTGGGCCCTTATCCTCTCGTCCATTATCACTATGACGTCTTCCAGATTCCGGAAGACGCAGACACTCCCGCAGCCGGTGAACGGTTTCAGTTTCTCATGGACAAAAAGGGAGACATCCGCAGCATTTCTGCCGCGCTCGAGCCGGCGCTGCAGGAAGACATCGTTTTCACGCGGGCTGCGCAAAAATAGCTTGATTGAAGTTCAGTTCAAGTTCACAGGAGAACTTTTTCGATGCGCGTGAAACTTTACGTGATGGCGTTGGCCGTGGCGTTCTCATGCATGCTTGCCGTATGCAAGCCGGCGATGGCGCAGAGTAAGGAGCAAGAGAACGACAAAGCCGAGGAGAAGCAGCCGGAAAAGGACGCGGCTAAGGAGGCTCCCAAGGAAGTTCCCAAGGAAGAGTCTTCGGTGACGGACCACTCGATCAAAATCGGCGGGCAAACGATCGCATACAAAGCGACCATCGGGTCAATTCTGCTGAAGAACGACAAGGACGAGCCGCAGGCGTTGATCTATTACACCGCGTACACGCGCTCCGATGTGAAAGATCCGAGCCAACGAGCATTGGCGTTTCTGTACAACGGCGGGCCGGGCTCGGCTTCGATCTGGCTGCATATGGGTTCGTTTGGTCCGAAGCGGGTGGTGACGGCCGATGCAGAAGCGACTCCGCCGGCGCCGTATAAGGTTGAGGACAATCCCAATTGCCTGCTCGACAAAACCGATTTGGTGTTCATTGATCCAGTCGGAACGGGTTTCAGCCGCGCTGTGGGCAAAGCACAAAATAAAGATTTCTGGGGCGTCGACCAGGATGCGCGTTCGCTGGCGAGTTTTGTGAAAATTTACGTCAGCAAGAATCAACGCTGGAACTCGGCAAAGTTTCTGATTGGCGAAAGCTACGGGACCTTTCGAAATGCCGCGCTGGCGAACGTCTTGCAACAGGAGGGCCTGTACTTGAATGGCGTAGTGATGATGTCTTCGGTGTGGGATCTGGGCACACTCACCTTCTACCCGGGCGAAGACCTTGCGTACATTTTGTATGTGCCGAGCTATGCGGCAACGGCTTGGTACCACAAGCTGGTTCCAGATCGTCCCGATAATGAAAGCGAATTCGTGGATGAAGCGCACAAGTTCGCGATGGGCGAATATGCGGAAGCTCTGCTTAAGGGAGACACCCTGACGGCTGCGGACAAGTCTGCGGTGGCCAAAAAGCTGGCGCGGTTCACGGGGCTGAGCGAGGAATATCTGGTTCGCGCGAACTTGCGGGTGAAGCTGCCGCAATTTCAGCAAGAACTCCAGCGCAGCCAGGGCTTGACCACGGGCCGCCTGGATTCGCGTTTTTCCGGACCGATGCTAGACCTGAATAGCGAGCGAGCCGAATATGATCCGCAAACAGCGGCGATCGAGGGCGCTTTCGTGGCAGCTTTCAATGCGTATATTCGCGACGATTTGAAGTTCGCACAGGATCGCGAATACCACGTATTCGCCAAATTTGGGGACAACCAGTGGGATTGGAAACACAAATCCGGAGAGAGAGATTCATTCCCCTCTTCGCCAAACGTAATGGAGGACCTGGCGAGCGCGTTAGTTACGAATCAGAAGTTACAAGTCGAAGTCGAAGATGGTTACTACGATTTGGCCACGCCGTTCACGGAAGCTGAATATGGCATCGATCACTTGGGACTTCCCGAAAATTTGCGAAGAAATATTCATCATAAGTATTACCAGGCGGGTCACATGATGTACCTTCGCGGCGAAGACGCGAGCGCGCTGAAGGCCAACGTGGCGGCGTTTATTGAGGCAACGGCACGGCCTCAATAGTGCGGTGATGCAGCACCACCGCATTTTCTAAGCGGCACAGGAAAGACCGAGGTATCATTCGACATCTAATCCGGGTACGTCGCGTTCACCGTACGAGGAATTATCGGGACCGAGGCGCGAACCTACCGAGATTCGGTCAACCACAAGTACACGAAGTCCATGGCAGATTGGCAAATGCGAGAAAAGCGGCCGCTCCGAGGACCAGTGCGCGACGCACCGGGGCCGACGCTCAAAAACTACATCACGCCCGCCGGGTTGCAGCGACTGAAAGACGAACATCACTTCCTACTGAGCCGCGAGCGGCCAGCGGTGGTGGAGGTCGTGGCGTGGGCTGCCAGTAACGGGGACCGCAGTGAAAACGCCGACTACCTCTACGGCAAACGACGGTTAAACCAGATCGATTCGCGGATTCGCTTTCTCACGCAACGCATTGACGCTGCCGTGGTCGTCGATCCCTCCATGCCGCGGCCAGGGTCAGCCGGTACGCGCGTTTTCTTCGGCGCGACCGTGACCTACAAGGACGCCGCCGGCCTCGAACGCGTTGTCTCGATCGTAGGCATCGACGAGGTGGACCTGGACCGCGGCTACATCAGTTGGCGCTCGCCTCTCGCCAATGCGCTGATGAAGGCGAGCCCCGGCGACCGCGTGGAGTTGCGCGCGCCAGCCAAGACGGAGCAGCTTGAGATCATCGAGCTCGAGTACGGGCCGATTCCGATGGATGCTTTCCGCGAACCGCTAGGAGCTCAGTCGACGCCCAGGGTTGAACGCTCCTAGGGGGTGCCGCACCCTTTGCGGGTTGGGCAAAGGGCGCGCAACTGAACATCCTCCGAAACCGAAATGAATCCCAAAACGAACAGGACAGGAAAAGCAAACCCGCACTCTTCCCAACCCCAGGGAAAAGTGCGGCACCCATAAAAGCTAAAAACTTCCAGGGGCCGCACGCAAGGATGCGCCACCCGCCAGATTAATAAATAGAGAAATTAGAGGACTGTTAACGGATATGCATAGCGGGCTGTTTCCACTTTGCCCACGGCTTTTTCACTCTTCCTAGCAGCATATCCCGCGCTAATCAGCCGCTTTCGTGGGGTGTAGAATAGCGCGATGAAAGTGCCCCCCTTCCGCGCCATCGCCCGCGCCTATCTGGTATCGCTCCTGGTTTGGTGTGGGATTGCATTGCTCATGGGTGTGCAGGGCAGCCCTTTCAATCGGCAGGATCCGTGGGGATGGTTGGTTAATCTGCTTATCGAAGTGGCTCCCCGCGCGTTCGCGATGACTTTTTGGACTCCTCCCATTTTCTATCTTGTTCGCAGACTTTTGGATCCTTCGATCAATCGCTTTGTTTATGTGCTGCTCTGGAGCGTAGGAGCGGTCCCCTTCGTCGTACTTCACACGACGATTTTATGGATTCTAATTCCTCCGACTAACATCTCAGTTCAAAGCTTCGGGCCGCGCTCCCTTCATTCCTTGGTCGAGATGCTCCGAACCAGCTTCGCTGACATTTTCTTCATTTACGTGGCCCTTCTGGCGGCGGCACACGCTTACGAATACCTTCGCCGCGTGCGAACGCAAGAGCGCGAAAGATACGAATACCAGCACGCCCTCGCGGCCAGCGAATTGCAATTGTTGAAAATGCAGCTTCATCCGCATTTCCTTTTCAACACCTTAAATGGAATTGCCACGCTGGTCGAAAGCGATCCGCAAAACGCCGCGGCCATGATCCTCAAACTCTCCAATTTATTGCGCACATCGCTTGACCGCACGAATTCCGATCTCGCTCCGTTTGAGGACGAACTCAAATTCGTCGGCGATTACCTTGACCTCGAGAAAATGCGTTTCGGAAATCGGCTCCGGACCGAATGGCGGATTGCTCCGGAGACACGCCGGATGCTGGTGCCGCAGATGATCCTTCAGCCGCTGGTCGAAAATGCGATTCGACACGGCATTTCGTCCTCGAGAGAAGCAGGATGGATCGAAATTGTGGCGAACGAAATGAATGGCAGATTGACGATTCGCTTGCGAAACAGCGTAGGCGAAGCAATTTCAAGCGGAACTGGTCTCGGACTGCGGAACGCAGAGGCGCGGCTGAAATACCTCTATGCGGTCGACGCCACTCTGCGCTTCGCGATTGACGAAGACCACACGGCCACGGTGATTCTGGCCGTGCCGGCCTTGAATTCGCAACCCGCTGGCGTGCACGAAGGCCACGCAGAGGCTTTTGCTCGATAAAGGGGACCGTTATGCGCGTTCTCATCGTCGACGACGAACCGCTAGCCCGCGCCGCTCTTGAAAAGATTTTGACGGCGAATCCCGATGTCGAGCGTTTCGATTCCGCCAACGACGCGATCGAAGCCCAGCAGCGCCTCTCGAATGAAAATTACGACGTCATGCTTCTCGACATTAGCATGCCGGAGATTTCCGGGCTCGACCTCGTCGCTCGCCTCGAGCAATATCGCCGGCAACTGCCGTCCGTAGTATTCG
Organism: uncultured Acidobacteriota bacterium; assembly: GCA_963757885.1. GTDB lineage: Bacteria > Acidobacteriota > Terriglobia > Acidiferrales > UBA7541 > Palsa-147. The sequence goes on from CAVWSS010000006.1 coordinate 1,109,314, forward strand.
TCACCGCCCACCCTGAGCATGCCGTGGATGCTTTTGAAAAACATGCGGTGGACTACATCCTGAAGCCTTTTTCCAGCGATCGCGTGAACCGGGCGATCGAGTTTGCCTCACGCAGAACGGCGAGCGAACGCACCGCGCGATTAATTGAACTGATGCCTCAGCTTCAGGCCCAGAAGCCCCACCGCGACTCGAAGATCGGAATCAAAAGCAACGGGCGAATTCTGTTCGTCGATCTTCGCGATATCGTGGCGGTGCACGCGGAAGGAAATTACGTTTTGCTGCACCGCCAAGGCGGCTCGGATTTGTTGCGCGAATCGATCTCCAATATAGGGCAGAAACTCAAACCCTACGGCTTCATTCGCATCCATCGATCGGTACTGGTGAACGCATCCTTCGTCGAGGAGATTCGCCTCAGCGCCAAGGGAGAATACTTCCTTCGCGTGAAGGGCGGTGAAGAGTACGCGGTCACACGAATGTATCGCGCGAATCTCGACGCTCTTGCACAGTTCTGGATCGGAACTGGAAATTTCCTTTCGGACTGAGTCCACGCTTTGACCCTTCGTGATTTCCGCTCCGCACTTTTGTATATCCGTTCTTTTGTATATCGCATTTCATAAATCGCCCTGAAGCTCGCCACTGTCGGCTTCGAATCGCCCATCGAATTTCCGTATGCTCGTTTCCTGGGAATAGCAATTTCGAATCGTATTTCCCTTTGTTCGTGGATTTCTCGCTCGCGCGCAGCCTCCCCGGCCAATCGATTGCTGAACGAGCTTTGATTCACACCAGCCCCCGGTGAGAAGTGGACCGAGCCTTGGCAGCCGGCAAAGTGCCCGCGCGCACATCCAACTTAAAACATTTTGAATTCAAAGCGGAGGGTTGCATGAATCAAAGTCAGATTTGGAAGCTGGCCGCTGTCTTGATTTTCGGTTCTATTCTCTTTTGTGGGCGCGCAAACGGTCAGTCCGCCATCACGTATGAAGCCCCGGGCGCAGGCACCGGCTCCGGCCAGGGCACTTTCCCGTACGGGATCACGCCGCTGGGCGCCGCCTACGGCTATTCCATTGACGGAAGCGGCGTAGCCCACGGTTTCATTCGAGAACTCAACGGCACGTTCACCACTTTCAACGCCCCCGGCGCAGGCACCGCCTCCGGCCAGGGCACTTTCGCGTTCAGTTTAGACATCTGGGGAGAGATAACGGGATACTTCATTGATTCCGGCGGCGTCTCGCACGGGTACGTCCGCAATCTCCGCGGCAACTTCACGACTTTCGACGCGCCGGACGCCAGCACTGGCCCCGGCCAAGGCACATTGGCTCTAGACATAAATTGGCGGGGAACGATTGCAGGATACTCTCTCGACTCAAACACTGCGGCCCACGCTTTCTTGCGCTCCCCCGACGGCCATTTCACCACCTACGAGGGTCCCGGCGCCGGCACTGGATTCATGCAAGGCACCGGCACGGCCTCGACGATTGGTCTCAGCCCAGAAGGCGCTGTCACCGGCGCCATAATCGATTCCGGAAACACTTTTCACGGATATGTGCGCTCTCCCGATGGGAACATCACCGTATTACATATCCCCGGCGCCGGCACTGGAGCATTCCAGGGCAGTGACACCGACGGCTTTAATCTCGAGGGCGTGATTTCCGGTGTCGACATCGATGCGGACAACGTCCTTCACGGCTGGGTCCGCTCGCCCGACGGCCACATCACCACCTTCGATGCTCCCGGCGCAGGGACCGGCCCCGGCCAGGGCACACAGCCACAAGGCCTAAACGACGAGAATGCGATCGTAGGGGCAGTGATTGACTCGAGCGGCGTGGATCACGGTTTCCTGCGGTCTCCCGATGGCGCCTTCACAACCTTTGACGCGCCCGGCGCGGGCACTTCCGCCAGCCAGGGCACGTTCCCACTTCTCATTAATATTGCCGGCATAATCTCGGGATACGAGATCGATTCCGGCGGCGCCGCTCACGGCTTCCTTCGCTTCCGGTAACAGTTGAGTTCGCACGTTGCTGGCCCTCAGTTACCGGGCTTAAGTTTGCCTTGGGCCCTCGGCTCGGCGTCGAGAGCTCAAGGCACTTTTGTCTACATGTCACCGCCGCCCCACCCAACGTCGCGGCATAACCGGCTTCACTTTCTTTTGCCGCTCTTCGCGCATCCTGAGCTGCCACATGCGCGTGGTGAATTCGTCGGGCGCCGGGGGCGCCGCCCGATTGCCAATTTGATTGCCAATCTTTCCTCGAGGCGGCTCGAGCGCAGTCACCCCATCCAGCACTAAAGTGCCGTTGCTCGGCTTGGTGGGAATCATTTCGTAGTGCACCATTCCATTCCACTCGCACTTGACCGTCTTCAACGGCCGCTGCGTGCGCAATAAATTCTCGTCCCTCATCCATCGCGACTTCTGCCGCGCCCGCTCCAGCGCCTCCAGCGTTGGCACTCCCGTGCGCGCGACCTCCCGCAGATACGCGGACTCATCCATCGGCAACTTTTTCTTTAGAATTGAAATGTAGAAGCGATTAAAACCGAGCCACCGGGCCAACGCATGCTTTGAACAGCGTGGTCCACGCCCCAAAAGCCACTGCCAAATAAATATGCGGAGCAGATGGCTTTCCTCCGGGCTGCGCCACCGCTTCGGCGGTTTCCACTTCTCCTGCGCCTTTTTTATATTTTCCAGCGCAACCTCTCGCGAACGTAAATAGTTGCGGCGCCTCTGCTTTGGCAAGCGCGGCTTGGGCGTTTTACTTGGCGGCGTGAGCGGAGTCAACCCATTCAGCACTAAAGCGCCGTTGTTCGGCTTGGTGGGAATCGACCTGGGCGATTCGTAACCTGGCACCTCGATTTCCTTCCAGCGAGGCTGAATCCGCACAAGGCCCCGCGCCCTCATGCTGCGCGTCTTCTGCCGGGCTGCACGAAGTGCCTCCAAAGTCGGCGCGCCGTTTCGCGCCACTTCCCGGTCAAACGCGGCCCCATCCATCGGCAGTTTTTTTCTCAGGTGCCGGATATACTTTTCGTCGACCCCCAGCCATCTCGCCATCGCTTTGTTCCCGCACTCCGGCCCACGCCCTAATCGCCACTGCCACGCAAACATTCGTATCAGCCGGGACTCTTCCGGGCTCCGCCATGACGACTGCGTCCCTGACGCCCACGCCTTTGCCAGATTCTTCAGCAACTTTTCCCGCGAGGTCCTCATGCCTCGCCCAGTTTCCCACCTCAACTTCACTAACTAAATAGATAAGTAGCGTCTCGTTTACTTCCCTGCATCACACCAGCCCGACTGCTTTGCCTTCATCAATCACACGCTGTCTTTGCGTGGTCTCCCAATTAAATAAAAAAACACGGTGTCATTCCGAGCCCGATCGGGCGGTTTGTGCCGAGGGCGAGGAATCTGCTTTCTGAGGACTCCGCCACTGACCGTTTTGCTTTGTAGTTGCTTTTGCCTTGGTGGATGCCGCACCCTTTGCGGGTTGGGCAAAGGGCGCGCAACTGAACATCCTCCGAAACCGAAATGAATCCCAGAACGAACAGGACAGGTAAAGCAAACCCGCACCCTTCCCAACCCCAGGGAAGAGTGCGGCACCCATAGAAGCTAAAACTCTACTTGCGCCGCACGGAAGGATGCGCCACCCGCCCCTTCTATGTGTCCTTAGAGTTCTTGCCGGTTGGCGTGCTTTTCGGACTTTGGCTGTCATCGTACGATCTAACAGATTGAGTCCACCAGTCTGCTGCAGCCGGTTGTGACTCTGGCGAGCACTTGGATTTGCTCATAGCACGATCACGCTAGAGACTTGAGTCGGATAATTTATCGCATGATCGACTTCGCCCCAGATTTCATCGGCTAAAGTCCGAACCTGAATCTCACAAGTAGATTCTGTTCTTCTATTTGATTTGACGACGTAGTGAACGCTCGTGTAGAGAGTGAGCTTTTGTTTTTGTCGGCCCGAATGCCGATGCCGTTAAAGTAATTCCTCGTTTCGTCGTCCCAAGTTTTGGCCGACGGGCCTTCAACCACACGGTAGCGAGCCTCCGCTAGCACTTTTAATAGTGACTCGTTTATGTTTTTCATTTGGCGGGTATAAAGGTGAAGGATCCTAAACCCAGCGAGATCGGTTACTTTTGAGAAGAGGATTTTCCTTCGTGATCGCGAATGACCTTTTCGCGGATCTTGCTGCTGACAGCTTCCTGATCAGTTTGTCATGAAGGTGCGTCGGATCTTTGGACCGCGATTTCATTGAGTGAATCTGCGCCATTAATTGCTTGTCGGCGAGAATACTTAATCTTAGTTGGTCGAGTACGAGGTCAAACTGATCGCGGTAATTAATATAGTGGTTTACGAGGCCGGCCAGCCGCGCGGCCTCAGTCTTCGATGGCGTGTAGAGGTTCATCCTCACATTTGCTTACTTATGTCGATGATCTTTCTTGCGATACCTTCAAAAGCGATTCGGGCCTCATTCTTTTGGGCGGGAGTCGCCCCGGCTGTGTCCTTCAAAGGAACACCTTGTACCTGCGATTGATTGGCTAACGTTCCGAAATCCTTTATTAACCCCAATTTGCTGCGACCAAGTGCAATCGATGCGAGTTTGGTATCTACCTTCCTCAGAACTTTCACCACATCACTAACGACATACTTTTCAATTCGCGAAATGTACAGCGCATCGCCGATCGCGACTTGGCCCCTGTACACTCTGAAGTGTTGTGGTATGTATCCGATGAACCGGGGGGCGCCTGGAAGGAGATAGATCTGGTCAGGGGCAAGTTGAGCGATCATCTTCCACTCTGATACCCACGTAGCTAGAGTCTGACCGAGCGTTTTTAGCACCCAATGGAGGATAGATAGGCTGCAGGAACGATAAAGAAATCGCAGTCAACCAAAATAGCGCGATTGAGCACACCTACGTTCGGCCCACAGTCGTACATAACGTAGTCGATGTGGTGATCGATGCAGGTGTCGTTAATCAAATGGCTGGCACTTGTTCCGCGTAGTCCACGGATCTTCGTTAGAATGACTCGTTCCACATTGAAGCCAGTACCTGTTCGAATTCCGCCCCGCCGCAATATCTCCGGGTAGCAGGGAAACGCGCGTTATGCCTGGATATACCGGTTGAATTTGGAAAACATCCCCCGTGGCCTGAACAATGGGCCGAATGCGGTCCAAAGCGTCGTGCCATTTCTTGAGACGGAGCGATCACGCCGAGTCGTCCAGAACGTCATCTGCGACTAGGAAGATCTGACATTCACTGCGGATAAGCATTATTAACAGAAGCCGAATACCGAATGAGGCTAAGGCTGCTGCGATGTTAACTGTTAAGGTAGCCTTTCCAACCCATCACTTGTGGTGGAAAGGACAGGTCTTTTCGCCTTGTGGCGCTTGGTGATGCTCATGGCTGGGCCTTACCGTGCCTTTGCGAGTTTGCGAGGCTTCTTTCGCGGCTTCAGTTTTGCCATCGCTGCTCTTGCCGCGTCCCTTCGGGCAGGGCCTGAACAAAAATTTCGCCGGCCCCGCTGATCTGTTTGGCCCCCTTCGTTGCCGGGACGAGATAGCCCGCTGAGCGGCGTTAATCACGGCCACGTGAGCGTTGGACATTTACCTTTGCGCCGCATCGAATTTAGTTTACTGATGTCGATAGTCTTGAAATGCGGCATTTCGTTAATTGGTCAGGTAGAATGCCAAACACGCCACCCTTTCGACATCGGTACGCGGTTGCTTCTGCATAATAAATATCTTTGGAGAGATGAGCCGATCCTCGGAGAAACCGCCACCTGCTGGGGCTGGAGCGATCGGCTGGGCCACCTTTGTTCTTTCGAAGTGTGTGACGCTATCCGCAGTCCGAAAAAGCTACGGCCATCTCCAGAAGCTTCTGCTGATCGTCGGGTTCGAGCTCTTGTAGGCTCGCGATAACCTTGCTCAAAATGGCGGCTCGGTCGGACGTCTTGCGGACCAATTTCCCCTCCTGCTCAAAGCGCAACTGGAGCGCGTATCATACATCGTCGAGCACCTCAGGATCATCAAGCCTCGCTGTTTCGCCCGCGGCAAAGGACGTGGTCGGAAAAGAATGGCACCGAATTTTTATTGGTGGGGAAACCGCCAAAGCAAAGTGAAAATGTTTAAGAAGTTGGCTCCCGGGCTAGATTCGAACTAGCAACCCTTCGGTTAACAGCCGAATGCTCTACCATTGAGCTACCGGGGAACATATTTGCAGACTTTCAATTTACCTGAAGTCGGGGCTTCGTGCCACTCCTGGCCTTCCTCTATCGCAATAGCGCATTCACGATGCTCAGCCATTCGTCGTCGAGCGGTTTGCTAAGACGGCTTCGCCCGCGGCCATACCAATAGGCGGCGTTGCTCTGGTCGCCTTCCTTGCGGTGAAGATAAGCGTGAACCCACGATCCCGCGGCGCTTTCGTCCTGCTGCGCGCATTCATGCGCCCGTTTCCAGTCGCCCTTGGCATCCCACCACAATCCTGCCAGAGCCTTGCTGATACGGGCTGGAGGCGCCGCCCCGCTCAGCGATTGGCGGAATTCGTCAAAGGTCATTGATTGAATGTCATTCGAGTTTTGCTTTGCAGTTACTTTTTCTGGTGTAATTTATGAGACGCCACAACGGAAAATATCCGCCTGTCACCACGTTTCCCCAGTTCAACTCTCCGGCGGCACAAGATAAAGACTTAAGGGCTTCGTGTTGGCAGGCCAAAATGAACTGCGAATCCCCCGATGAGAAAACCGAATCCTGCAACGTACATTGTCCACATGAGATAGACGGGCCAACTCGCCCAGCCATGTTCTGAACGAACTTGATGATATCGCCGATAGTCAAAGGTAGCCGACTCTACTATCGCCCTCCTATTTCCAACGCGGTATAGACGAATTCTAAAAAATAAATCCAGACCTGTGGCTGTAAGGAAGAACACCCCACCCAGGACGATCAGAACCATTCACTTCTCCAGCGCCCAACCCGATGCCTAGGGCTTAGTACGAGGCTCTGGTACCCCCCTCCCAGGACAGGTGACGCATCCTTCCGTCCCGCTCAGGTAGAGGCTTTTAGGTTCTAAGGGTGCCGCACTCTTCCCTGGGGTTGGGAAGGGTGCGGTCTTTGCCTTGCCAGATGCCTCACTTTCGTTTCCGCGCGCCAACGGCGCGCCTCCCTAAAAGCCCCGTAGGGGCGAAACAAGTTAGCCCAGGGCGGCAGCCCTGGGAAAAGAGCGCGCTGTGCGCGCTTCCTTACGCGGTGCCTTTACCGCGTGTTTTGGACTTCGTGGCGCCATCTCAAACCCTAAGCCGTCATCACCCGCCACAAGTCGATGCCGGAAAATTGGAGCTGCATGGCGCGGCCGTTTACGACTTGGCCGAAGCGGATGCGTTCCGGGTTATTTTCGTCGTCGCGCATGAGAAATTCGCCATCGGGGCCCGGCTCGAGCGGCGCCAAACCATCCACCATCAACTTCCCTTTGCGAATCACAACGCGCATGCTGCCGATCCAGGGCGATTCATTTCGATAATGACCGACGTATTGATTCCAGTCGGGATTGTGCTCGAAGGTGCGCGAGCCAGAATATTTTGAATTGGTGAACCACTCGCCGCCCCAACCGGCCTCGACCACCGCGCTTTTTGGATCCTTTGCATCGGCCCGGCCGAAAAATAGCGCGAACCTTTGGAAGTCGGGATCGGGCACGGTGAAGACGTCTCCGCCGGTCATTTCCAGCGTGGCGCGGTGCGAGCCATTCACGAGAATCAGCTTTTCGCCGTCGGCGGCAATTTCGAATGTGCGGCCCTGCGTCGCTCTTGTAGGTGCCGACGTAATCGCTCGCGTTCTTGACTTCGGTCCGGCCCGACGCGGCCGGCGCTTTCGCGGCCGGCTTCCCTTCCCTCTTCGCGCGCATTAGTTGCGAAGCGTATTGCGTGACGGGCGGTCGGCCGGTAGCCTTGCATCGCGTTGATCGAGGCAAAGGCGCCGACGCCTTCGTCGATATCCACGTGAATTGACGACGCAAACGACACCATGCCACCCGTATGCCTTAAAATTGTGTGGCCGTCCAATGTATCCACCGCGATTCCGTAGCCGTAGCTTGCGGTCGGCCCAAATTCGTCGGCCTTGATGTGCGGCTTTGAAAAGAGGCCGAAGCTTTCATCGTTGAGCAGCGTCGATTTTGGGCCTTTGCCGTGGCTCGCGATCATTTGCACGTACAAACCCATGTCGTGCGGCGGCGAAGCGATGCAGCCCGCGGCGTCGGTCATGATGATTCCCGGCGCTACCGCGAGGCGCGCGTGCAGCGGGTAGGTGCGGTCGTTTTGATAGGCCATGTAGCTGTTGGCGAATTTTTCGCGAATGTCCAAGGTGATGAGCGGCTCGGCCTGGGTCATGCCCAGCGGCTTGAAAACGCGCTCGCGGAAAATTACGTCGATCGGGCGCTGGTCGAGCGTCCAGAGCAAGTGCCCGAGAATTTCGAAGGCGGTATTGGAATAGTGGAAATGCGCGCCGGGCGCGTACTCCACGTGGTATTTGCGCATGGGCATGGTGAAAACCGGCGCGTCGCCTTGCATTCCCGCGGAATGGGACAGCAGGTGATGGGTGGTAATTGGCGCGAAGGTCGAGTCGGTTTGAAACCAGGGCAGGTATTCCGCGACGGGCTTCTGCAAATCGAGCTTGCCTTCCTGATGCAGCTGCAAAATGCAGTTGGCTACGAAGGATTTGCTGATTGAGCCGATGTGAAAAAGTTCTTCGGGCTTAACTTTGATATGGCCTTCGACGTCGCTGAAGCCGTAGGTGGCCACGCGGTGCACGCCATCGCGGTCGGCGAGGACCAGGGTCATGCCCGGCGAGTTCATCGCGCGCATGTATTCTTCGATGAATCGATCGAGCGGCGCGAAAGTGGCTTCGTATTGGCCCGCGGATTCTTGCGCGAGCGATTCGATTACCACAAAGCGGCTGGCGGCCGCGACGGCTGCGGCTTTTGCGCTCGCGTTTATAAATTGTCGACGACTTAGAGAGAAGCCCATGCAAGCCTCCACTGCTTTAATTTCAAAAGAACCAATTTTAGGAAATCGATTCGTCAAACTTTCTTAGGAACTCTACTGCGAGGCGCCGGTCCATCCCGGCCCGCGAAATGGACGGCCGGCGGTGACGCCGGTTAGCTTGCCCTGATCGTACTCAAGCTGGCCATTCACCAGGACGTAATCTACGCCTTTCGAAAGCTTGTTGGGTTCGGTGTAAGTCGCTTCGTCGATGATGGTGGCCGGATCGAAAATCGTGACGTCGGCAAAGTATCCGATCTTGATCATGCCGCGGTTGGTCAGGTGCTCGCGCTGAGCGGGCATGGAGGTAATTTTTCGAATGCCCTCTTCGAGCGGCATCAGCTTCTGATCGCGAACGTAACGGCCAAGAAAGCGCGGCATCGAGCCAAAAGCGCGCGGGTGGCCGTGCTCCTCGAAGAGCGGGCCATCGAGCGAAGTTTCGCTGCCATCGAGGCCGATCGAGGTCCAGCGCTGCTTGAGGCCGTAGACCAGGTCTTCTTCCGAGGCGATGAAATATATCGCGCCGGTGCGGGCCTTGTCGCCGATCACAAAATCGAAGAGCGTGTCGAGCTCGTCTTTTTTCTGGTCTTTGGCGATGTCGGCGAGGGTCTTGCCATCGTACTTCTTTAGGTCGGGGGCTTCGACACCGGCCACGATAATTCCGGCTCCGCCGCCGCAATCGAAGTAAAGGTTCTCCCACTCCTTGTGATCGCTGGCCATTTCTTTTTTAATTCGATCTCGCACCGCGGGATCTTTTAGGCGCTCGAGCAGCTTGGCCATACCGCCATTGGCGACCCAGGGCGGCAGCGACGACGCGAGGGCCGTTCCACCTGCGACGTATGGGTATTGATCCGCGCGAACGTCCTGCCCGGCTTTGCGCGCGTCTTCAATTTTCTCGACGACTTTGGGCATGGTGCCCCAGCGCGGCTTGCCAATCACCTTCAAATGAAAAATTTCAACTGGAAGATGCCCTTCCTTGCCGATCCGAATCGCCTCATCGAGCGCTTCCATCTCGGTCGCGCCTTCACTCCTCATATGCGTCGCGTAAAGCCCCCCATACTCCCCCGCCACCTTCGCCAGCTCGATCAACTCATCTGTTTTCGCATAATGTCCCGGCGGATAAATTAGTGCGGTCGACAATCCAAATGCGCCGTCTTTCATGGCCTGCGCGACCATGCCTTTCATGGTTTCGAGTTCGGCAGGCGTGGGCGCGCGATCGTCCTCGCCAATTACCGCTTCGCGGACCTGCGCTGCGCCGACGTAGGTGCCGATGTTGAGAGGAGTTCCCTGTTTGGTGAGGCGCGCGAAATAGCCGTCGAGCGTGGTCCAGTCGATGCTGAGCTTGAACTGCTCGAGGGCTGCTTTCGAGGGCGCGATGGTTTTGTCGTTCTGCGGCGCGATGGAGCCGCCTTCACCGGTAATTTCTGACGTGATGCCCTGCGATAATTTGCTGAGCGAGCGGTTATCGATGAGGAGGGAAATTTCCGACTGGCCGAGCATGTCAATGAAGCCAGGAGAAACGGCTAGGCCCTTGGCGTCGATTTCTTTCTTCCCATGGGCGTCATGGAGGTCGCCAATGGCGACGATTCGATCGCCAGTGATGCCGATGTCCGCGGCGAACAAGGGATTGCCGGTGCCGTCGAAGATGTGGCCATTGCGGATGAGCACATCGTAGTTGCCGCCATTGGCTGGGGGATCGGCGTCAGAGAGCAGCGCATGATTTTCAGCGTTGCCTGCTGTGATCGAGGAGGACACGCGACCCGCGTGGGTATCTGAAAAAACCGAAAGGCTAAAACAACCCAAGACTACGAATACAAGAAGTACGAGCGATCGTTTACGCAACACGAATCCTCCGAATCTCACAAGGTGGGCGAAGAACGGAAAGTACAAGCAAACATCAAACCGGCACAGACCGACCTAGGCAACTTGCAATGGCCTCGAGGTGCCTAGGCTTGCTGGAAGTGCAGACCTTCCTCTGTTTATCGCAATCTTAGTTTGAATCGTCGTTGGTCGCGCTTTGGCTAGAATTCGAATTTCAAGCCAAGCTGACCTTCCCGCCCGGGCAGCCATTCTGAAACAGTGTCGAACGCCGGGACCGACTGCTCCACTTGCATTGCCGCTGCATTGGCATTGTTGAATAGATTGAAGAACTCAAACATGACCGTCAGCTTGTACTTCTCACGCAAGGCGAAGGACTTCGCGATGCGGGAATCCATGTTCACGAAAACGGGCGAGCTAAACTGATTCCGGCCGGTTTTCAAATCGCGTGGCCCAAAGTTGCCGTTGCCATCCTGATCGACAGGACTAACAGCGGTCGCAGTGAAGCGGAAGCCGCTTTGCGCCCGGAATATGCTCGTAAACTCGATCTTCCATGGCAACTGGAGCAGCCCGTGCGCTTCAAAGGTGTGTCGCGGCGCGAAGTCCGAAGACCCGCTATCAAGCGTTGGGCCGTTATAGAAAACGCCAGCCTTCGGAACATAATTGCCGTTGCAGGCGATAAACGACGAGTTAGCATTCGTCTTACTCGGACATGAGGCTGTGCCAGGGTCCGTAACCACTGGCGGCACACCGACGAAACTATCGGTCGGGAAGCCATTGACGCCACTGCCAGCAATCGCGCCGGTTCCGAGGTCGGAATTCAAGGCATCGTCGGTCTCGGAGACGTACGCATAGCTTCCTCCCAGCGTGAATCGTTTACTTAGCCGCTTTTCGAGCGCCAAAATACCACCGTTATAGGTTCCTCCGTACCATGGCCCGAACCCGTTCACAAACGGAACCGTCGAGTTGTTTGCGATGCGCGCTGCAAATGGCAAGTTCGTTTGCCGCTCGCCAAGAATGTCCACAATGTCCCGGTGGTAGTAATCCAAGGAAACTACCCAGTCATTACCAAACTGATGCTGCACCCCCAGCGTGTAGCTATTGGTGTGAGGCGTCTTGAAGCCCGGAGAGACGGTAACCTGGAATTGGCTAGGCGGAATCACTATGTACGACAGCGCTCCGAAAGGTCCCCAAATCCAGAAATTCGAGGGCTTGCCAGTTGCGGCATCCGCTGCAGCCAGATATGCCGAAGGACTTAGGCCTGAGAGCTGCTGAACATTGCTCATATTGACCACCGAATTCGCTGGAATCGGCGCGTGGCCGGGTGCAACCACGTTGTTGAGGTGGTTCACTCCGAGGTACGGAGTCCCCGGTGCGTCGAATGGATACGGGCACGTTTGCCCCGCGATCTGCGTGTCCGTTTGCGTGGGGGAGAGACACAGGCCAAACAGGTCGGGCGCTAAGGTAGGAACACCGTAGAACAGGCGTGGAAATGAGAGTGGTTGATTCTCTACGATATCTGCGCCGCCGAATTCCGGTATGTCCCGCACCAATCCAAGCCGGAAGTGGTCGTAAAATTTTCCATAGCTACCCCGCACGACCGTTTTGGGGGTAACGGACCAGGCGAAGCCGAGTCTAGGGGAAACGTTGGTAGCTATGTTGAATGCGGAGTCGTAGTCCCAACGGACACCCAGGTTCAGGGTGAGCTTTGGCAAGACTTTCCAATCATCTTGAATCCACAGTCCGCTGTAATCGTTCCTCAGCCGTATGTTGTTGTCCTGAGGAGCCAGGCCACCGATATTTAGTAAGAGAAAGAATCCAGCGTCGACTGGACCAAACTGTTGATAGTCTGCTTGTGTGGCAAAAAGTTGGTTGTTTTGCAAGTTCGATTCAACACCGTCCACCTGGGTCCGCTCAAAGTCATATCCGAACTTCACCGTATGCCGACCGATGCTCTTTGTGAGGCTCGCGCCCCCAATGCCATATTTTTGGTGGATGGTAGACGGAGTGTTCGTTGCCCCATAACTGAACTGGCCCTCGTCTCCAAAAACTCCGAAGGTCGTGTAGCTACTGAAAAGGTTGAAGGTGGTATTAGGGCCTGCCTGAGGGTGGGCAGGACTTGTAAGCGTGGACTCGCCACGGTACTGGCCCCGCAAATTCAGGATGAACGGGCTGCCACTGTCGCCCAGCATAACGTTATCGGCGAATCCTAATAGCAAGTCGCGGTCTCCCAGATTGGTACGCGTCGACGGCAACGAGATCGATAGCGACAAGGGGTTGGTGCTATCCACGTGTAAATTCGTCCAGTTCATCTCTTCAGTGAGATGGTGCCGGCCGAGATTCTGGTCGAATTTGCCAAACACCCGCGTTTCGTTGTCGGTGGTCGGCTCGTTGTAGGATTCCTCACTGTGCAGCAGGAATTGCGGTGTATTCGGCGGCGCCACGAAATTGAGCTGCTGATTTTCGTGAATATTTTCCACCGAAGCGAACCAGAACACCCGGTCCTTGACTATCGCGCCACCCGCCGCAACATCGTAATCCCAGCGCAAAAGGTACGGTGGTTCGGTCTGGCCGGGGATGGCGGTTTCCGCGCTTGTCCCCGGAATATCCGAAGTATCAAACGCATTGTTGCGGTGATAGAGCGACGCCAAACCATGGAAATCATTCCCTCCGGACTTGCTGATCACATTGACCAGGCCGCCCGAAGAGTGGCCAAACTCCGCCTCATATCCCGTGGTGAGGACTTGAAATTCGGCGATGGTATCTTGATTGAATTGCGACGCCGCGCCGCCGGCCAACTCGTTTTCGTTCGGTTGGCCATCAATCAGAAAGCCAGTGTTGTTGGCACGCTCGCCGAGAATGGGCGTGGCCTTATCGCTGTTCGCGTCGGCTTGACGATAAATTGCGACGCCGGGAACGAGCTGTAACAAGTCGAGATAGTTGCGGCCGTTGATGGGCATGTTGCCGATGTCCAGTGGCAGGATCGTCGAACCGGTGGACGAGGAACTTGTTTCGAGCAGTGGTGGTTCGGCGTTGACCGTCACGACCTCAGTGACTTGGCCGACTTCCAGAACGACGTTGAAAGTGAGCGTGCGATTGAGCGTAACGATCAGATCGTTGAATTCGTGTGTCGAGAAACCTGCGTGAGAAACCTTGAGGGAATAATTTCCCGCCGGGACGCTTTCAAAGACGAAGGCGCCGACGGAGTCGGACGTGACAGTACGGCTGGTGCCGATCACGTCGCCGGAGAGGCTCAATTCCGCGCCACTGACCGTCAGCCCCTGCTGGTCAGCTACGGTGCCTTGAATGGTGGAGGTGGTTTGCGCGCGCAGGACCGGCGCCGCGAAACAGAGCAGGATGAGACACGAAACAATGCTTAGCGCGCTGACGGCGCACCGATAAAAACTATTCACAGAAACACTATGCATTCGCACGGCGTCCCTCCAGGAAATTCGCAATATACAAAGCCTAGTATTCAGCAAGGTACCTACGCGGCTTATTTGCATTTCTGTCCATCTCTGTCCACCCCGTTAGGTCAGCGAGATGCCTAGGACTGATTGACGCATCTTATAGGCGGAGTGTGGGTTATCTGTCAAGAGGAAATGCAACAGTTGATGTTGCTATCTCGCAGGAACATCAGATGTTGTACGATGGGCGATTCGGGAGCCAGCAATACAATGTCGCAGCTATGTTGCGCGAACGCCGTGAATCTGGTTTAGACTCTGGCCACATCGACGGAGCCCCGGTGAATTCTCCCGCTAAAAAACAGGCGCGGCAAGCGCCAAAGCGCGATCGGCGAAATGGCGAGCCCGTTCCCCGGCTTACCCAGCTCGAGGAGCGTTTCCACAAAAAGGAGCCCAGCCTGAACGCCAATCGCCGGAATCTTGTCCGGCGGATTGCAGACGACGCGGAGGAAACCTACTTTCTTTCATCCCGCGAATTAGCGAAGCGCTACAAGGTCGATGTGGGCACGATCGTTCGAACCATTCAGGCGCTGGGCTACCGGCACTACGCGGATTTTATCTCCGACCTCAGAGCTCATTTCGTCTCGCGGCTGAATCCCTACACGGCGATGAAGACGGCCACGCGGAAACGACGCCTGAGCGTTCCGGATCATGTGCGCGATTGCGTGGACCTCGCGGCCAACAACTTGTCGGCTTTGCAATCGGAACTGGATCCCAGACAGCTAATGGAGTTGGCTCGCCGAATCAGCCGCGCGCGCAGGATCGTGATCGTGGGAGTGGATCTGGCAACGGCGCTAGCTTACTACTTTTCCTATTTGCTGGTGGCTTACGGTTTCGACGCAGAAGCTCCGGTAGGGAGCAGCACGCAGTTAAGTCAGAAAATATCAGTTTTGGAACCGACCGATTTACTGATCGCGGTTAGCTTCGGGCGGTGCTTGCGTATTACGGTCGATGCCGCTATTCGCGCTCGCGAACTGGGGGTGCCCACGTTTGGAATCACGGACAGCAACAGCTCGCCCATCGCGCGCTTCTGCGATAGCGCGCTGATTACTCCGATCGCCAGCACCGAATTGAGCGTTTCTTATGTCGCGCCGATGTCGGCGATAGAGGCGGTGCTGACCGCTTGCGCCTATCTGAACCCGCGGCGCACGCTCACCATCCTCAAGCGCAAGGAAGAGGAAGAGCAGCAATCGCGCTGGTATTCCGCGGACGACGGCGAGCGCCGGGGCGAACGGCGTCGAAAAAAATAAGCTAGATTGCGCGGCGCCTTCCGGTGGCGGCTTCCGCTGGCGCTCAGTAATTTCAGGATCAGTATTTCAAGCTCAGGTGCAGCAAGTTCCAAACGAAGACCCAATAGGCAAAGCCGAGGCAGGCTAGCGTGGCTACGGCGGTGCCCAAACGGCTTCCCCACCAACGCGTTTCGCCCCACGACTTAATGAAGTAGTAGACGGACGCGATCATGCCGAGCATCCCCAGCCATCCCACGCACTGAATGAGACGTATGATCGAAATTGTATTTCGGGTCGAGCAGCTTAAGGCTCTGCTCAGCCGAACTGAAATACATGGCCATGGCGCTGAGAAACACCAGATCGAGAATGGCCGCGATTCGCAGCATCCTTCTCAGTTTTCGTTGGGCTGGAGTTATATCCAACGGCCGGTCGTAATGCTTGCGAATGATCGCGGCGATTGGCCAAGCGAGTATGACCAGCGCGAAAACAATCAGGCTGCCCAGCAAAATGGGCATATCCAGTCCGCTATTTTCAGACAACGGCGGAGTTTGGAAGACTTCGAACGGGATAGTCGATTACTCCCTCCCAATTGCCTTGGTAATCGCGCTTAAAAGCGAGCTTATCCTGCCCGTCAACTTCCCGGAAAAGCATGGGGCCGATTTCGGCGAACTTCTTCGGCTTGCCGTTGAGATCCTTGAATTCCTCGGCGCTGATGGTGCCGTCGGTATTCTTTTCGATTTTCGATTCGCCGAGCAGGGTGATGGCCTTAAGAACTGTGGTCTGGGCGCGGCGGCTTGAAATGTACCGGTGGGCAATTTCGTCTACATCTTGTGCGGCGCTAGACGGGAGTCTGCGCTGCAGGCGGCTGATAGGGGAAATAGCGATCCAGAAATGCATGCCACAAGGTTATGCGCGGGCTGCTTTCTCCCTTTCCAGCGCTGTTATAGGAGACAAAAAAGCCCAGATTCTGATCGAGCATCAAATGCAGATCGCTGTGGAAGTAACCCGTGTCGCCGGCGTGGCCGATGATTCGGTGGCCGTTGCGGGTTTCTTCGTAGAAGCCCAGGCACATTGCGTTCATGGTGGGCAGATTTTCGAACGTGCGCGAATGCATCAGCCGCGCGGTTTCGGGCTTCAGGATTTGGGTGTTTTCGTATTTGCCGTCCTGGAGGTGGGCGATCATGAAATGGGTCATGTCGTCGCCGGTCGCCGCGAGGCTGCCTGCTGGAGCAGCCTGCACGACTTCGAACTTGCCTGGCTTCATCGATGCTCTCTGATAACCATTCGACATCATCGACTTTATGTCGTCCGGCAAAGGCTGGCGGAAGGTCGCGTGGTGCATATCCAGCGGCTTGAAGATGTGCTCGTCGATGTAATCGTCGAATTTCTGGCCTGAAACGCGCTCCACAATGTAGCCAGCCATGGCCGCGCCGTAATTGGAGTAAGCCGGCACGGTGAATGGTGGATAGATGCGTTCGGGGAGATGCTGCTTCATGTAATCGCCCAAGCGGAATCAGGTCTTTGGGTTCGTCAATGAAGAGCAACTGGAGAACTTCTTCAAAGCCGGGCGTGTGGGTCATCAGGTCCCGCATGGTGATCGGCTTGTCGTAGGTGGCGGGGATTTTGTAGTCGAGGTAGTCGTTGACGTCTTTATCCAGATCGATCTTGCCCTGCTCGACGAGCTGCATCACGGCGGTCCAGGTGAATAGCTTGGAGACTGAGCCCGGGCGGAAAAGCGTGCTGGAAGGCGATACGGGGATTTTCTTTTCGACGTCGGAGTAGCCGTAGCCCTTGGAGAAAAATGGCTTTCCGTCCTTCACGATGGTGACTACCGCGCCGGCAACGTCTTCGCGCTGTAGCTGGGTGGGCATCAGGCCGTCGAGAAAAGCCTCGACGTCGGCCTGGGTCATTTCGTGCGTGCCGGTCTGAGGCGTTTCAGTTGTCGAGGTTGTCGAGGGTCGATTTGGTCTTCGCTTTCGGCGACAAAGGAGTTGGGTTCTTTTGCAATTCCTTCTGGCCCATGCCCAAGCCAAGCAGCAACACCAGGACGGTACCAATCGATAAGCCCACTCTATTTCTTATAATCACGGATGATTACCTCCCATCGCGGCCTACTCTATGCCCGGTCAGCTTCAGCGGAAAGTTAATTGTGATGAACTGCCCGCTGGTTTAGACAGCTGTCCTCAGTCGCCCCAGAACTGCGGACAGTGCGGCATCGTTTACACCAGATGATGCACGATGTCAACATTGTGCAACATTTGCTGCTGGTGGCTTACTGATGATGGCTCGGTGGTGAATGCGGCGGGAAGTTAGTGGATGCCCAGAGTGTTGATCAGGCGGAGAACCGCGTCGGCGGGCACGTCATAGAGGGAGTGTTCGTCTTCCTGCTCGAGGCGCTCGCGCAGGTAATAGGCGGCTATGTAGCTGGCTTCGCGGTCGGTCAGGTTGCGCTTGTTTTTGTCGCGGAATTTGACGAAGGCCATGTGAGCCAGGCCGAGCACGACGCCTTTTCCATCCACGAAAAATTTGCAATCGATGGTGTCGCTATGGCGCGTGGCGATGCCGTTCCAGCAATGCGAGAAGCGGCAGCGGTAAACGTGATCGGTAACTTTGGATTTGATCTCGAAGGCGCCGATGAACTCGCTCATCGAGCCAAGATTGGGAATTATTTTGGCGTTGGGATCTCTACGCGTGTCTATCCCAACATCGGGTTCATCCGCTTTTTGCGGGAGGCTATCGGTTTCGATGTCGCGTGCCGGACTCATCGCAAAGACTACTTGGAGACCGTTTCAAGTTTATCGGAGTGCGTGTAGGACTGAATCGCCGCTCCCACACCGGCCCCGGCATGCAGTTTGTAGCCCTGATCGAGCAGGACTTTTTCGAGGGCGGCCAGGAAAAGCAGCACGTTGGTCTTCTGGCTCGAGTAGCCGATCAGGCCGATGCGCCAGATTTGGCCCTTGATGGGCCCAAAACCGCCGGCGATTTCGATATTGAATTCATCGAGAAGCTGCTGGCGAACCTTGTTGTCTTCGATGCCTGCCGGAACTTTGACGGAAGTGACGGTGGGCAGGCGGTCCTCCGGGTTGGGCACGAAGAATTCGAGGCCGATCGCCTCGAGACCTGCGATCAGTGCTTGCTGATTTTCGGCGTGGCGCTCCCAGCGCGCTTCCAGGCCTTCTTCCAGAACCAATCGAAGAGCCTCACGGAGGGCGTAGATCAGGGTGATCGGCGGGGTGTGATGGTAGAGGCGCTCCTTGCCCCAATAATTCATGACCGGGGCGAGATCGAAATACCAGCTCTGCACCTTGGTCTTGCGCGCGCGAATTACTTCTTCAGCGCGAGTATTCACGGTCATGGGTGACATGCCCGGAGGCGCGCTGATCGCTTTCTGTGAACCGCTGAAGCAGATATCGATGCGATCAGTATCGATATTGAGAGGGCAGCCGGCCAGGGTGGCCACGGCGTCGACGATCAGCAGGGCGCCCAACTCATCGGCGACTTTGCGGTAGTCGGCGATTCTCTCGATGACGCCGGTGGAAGTTTCGCCGTGGGCCATGCCCACAAACTTGATCTTCTTGCCCTTCCCTGCCCGGCGAACATCATCCGGATCCACAATGCGGCCGTACGGACAGGTCACGCGGGTCACGGTGGCCGGAGTGCGCTCGGCGATTACCGCCATGCGCTCGGAGAACCAACCGTTTACGCAGATAAGGCACTCGTCGCCCTGCTCCAGGGGATTCAGAACGGCTGCTTCAATGCCGCCGGAGCCCGACGCGGACAGGGGAAAAGTGACGCGGTTGTCGGTCTGGAATACGCGGCGGAGCAAGATCTGAATCTCGCTCATCATGTCGGTAAACCAGGGATCGAGATGGCCGACGAGGGGCGTGGTCATGGCCCGGTAGACTCTGGGATCGACGCACGAGGGGCCGGGCGTCAGCATTAGGCGGGTGGGGGGTACGAGTTCTCCGATGGCTTCGTTCCTCATAACGTTTCCTCTTTTAATATTGCGGGCACTCCATTACAGGCAGTGCGTTACAGACAATGCAACATGAGCAATGATACGGCTACTGGGCAGCCCTGCGATATAACTCTGGCGGTTTCGGGAGCGCTTCGAGCGACGTTTGAAGGCGCGGCGCAGAGGCAAATTCCAGCCGCAGATAGTTTCTCGAAACGGATGGCGGTGGTCAACTGGCAAGTGGCTGGTGGGAAGGGCAGAAGCGGACAAAATGTCTCGAGTGGAAGTTTTGCTTTTGCGCGGGCCGATCTATCTGGGGTTAGCTACTAACGGAAGTGTCCTATCCACGAGGATTTGCTGAGGGAGCTGACGCATATTTACGACATGGTCCATCCGACGAAGATGGGGCAAAAACTCCAATTTCAATCAAAACTCGATTAGCCAAACACCTGATTAACCCGCACTCGCCGCATGGCGAAAGTCCCCCTGAACGGATGAAGTGTTTTCGGTGTTCTTCACGCGGATTTTCCTTTCTGAGCGACCTGTTCACTCTTGGCTTGTGTTGATTTTACGAGCGCAGCAGACGATGCTCCTTCGAGCGACAGTCCATAGCCAACTTCTCGAACGATGCGCTCCTTCAAGGGCTGGATGAAATGCACGCGCGTGTTGCGGCGTGTCACTTCCGGAGCCTTCAGGTACAGCTCGGCCAATTCCTGCGCGCGATTGAGCGCCTTACCGTTTGGAACAACTTCCGCAACCACTCCCCATTCGTGTGCGGTACGCGCCGTGATCGGCTGTGGATTCAGCAGGAAGGCCTCCGCTCGTCCCGCTCCAGCGCGATAGCTCCAGGTGGTAAAGATTCCGTCACCGGGCGCAACGCCTGCGCTGAAGTGGGCCACATCCTGAAAGGTCGCGCCATCCGCCGCCACAATTACACTGGCAAGTAGTGCGTAGTCTGAGTGCACGTGGGCACGTCCCTCGATGGCCGCGATGACCGGCACGCGTATGTTGGCTATGTTTTCCAAAACCTGAACGCCTTCATCATGAACTTGGCTCCACACGCCGGGATCGGCGACGTCGCCAAAAGATGACCAAGCGACGTCGGCAATGAAGGCCCCACCGGCGCCCGTAAGGATTACGATCTTGTTCGCTCGATCTTGCGAAATCCGGTAGAAGGCATCGACAAATTCCGTGTGAGATTGCGCGGTCATAATGAACGGCCCGCCGTTGGCGTGAAATTCAGCAACCAGCACACCCTTGTTATCTCGTGTCAGCTTTAGGTTCTGATAAGCATTGAAGTAGTCACTCTGAACTTGCATCGTGTTCTCCTCTCTGTGTCGCCCTAACTGCGTTCACCCGAATGTGTTATTACGAGGTCAGCACATTGCGGGCGGGGTCCTTGGGTTACAGGTTTTGGGTCAAACAAGCCTCGGTTTGATCATAGCGCCGTGCGGGTTGCTCTGACACAGGTCAAATCTTGCACTGAGGCTTAGTGGCGGGTCGGGTTAGTCGCGGGCGCGGATGCGGTCTTCGTCTTCAGCGAAGACGACCGCGACGCCGATTTTTGCTTCGTGCAAAGAGGCGTCGGCTCGCGTAACAGTGCCGCGCAAAGCCAACGTCTCAGCCCCAGGGGCGCCTGGAAGCGGGAGAGTTACTGCGATTTGGGATTGAAGCGCGGGGCGATGCTCCAGAGCTATGTAGGCGCCCTGAAAATTGATATCGCGAATAATGGCCCTTTCCTCAAACCGGCCGCCGGTATCGCTCACACCGCTTACCGTGGCTTCCACATGGACGCGCTGCCGCTGTGCGATGCGGCTGCTGGCCATGGCAACTTCGGTGCTGTTCTTTTGAATGGTGGCGCTCATGCCTTCCATGGCCGCCCAAGTTGAGGGGAATTCCTGGCGTGCGGCGTAGAGAAAGCCGTCGATCACGCCATCGGTGGAATCCGGGTCGTGATGGAAGAGCACCAGGTTGCGCACGCGAGCCTGCCGCGCAATCTTGACGCACTCGAGCCAGCTCGAATGGCCCCAGCCTTTCCGGGTCGTGGCGAGCTGCTCCGGCGAGTACTGCGAATCGCAGATCAGAACGTCGGCGCCGGCGGCGATTTGCCGCAAGTTCTCGTCGAACTCAGGAACTCCGGGTTCGTTGTCAGTCGCGTAAACCACCGAACCTGCTTCGGTATTGAGGCGATAGGCAAGGCAGCCCTGCGGGTGATTCAGCCAACAGGTTGAAATGTAGGTGCCATTTATTTCGAAACGCTCGCCGCCATCAATCTCGTGAAATTCGCGCACCGAAGCCATCGCTCCGCTTCCCACCGGGAAATAGGGGCTGGCCAGTTGGGCGTCAAAAACCTTGTGCAAGCTGTCGGGGCCGACAAACTTGGATTGAAAGCCGTACAAGTGGAACTTATTTCGAGACTGCGAGAAAGGCGGGAAAAAGGGGATGCCTTGAATGTGATCCCAGTGGTAGTGGGTTACGAGGATATGGGCTTCGATGGAACGCCCAAATCCAGACTGCTCCCATTCATTGCCAAGGAGCCGGAGGCCGGTCCCGCAATCCAACACAAAGCGGGCCCCATTCGAGGAAATTACCTCGACACAGGCGGTGTTACCCCCGTAGCGCCAAGCATTTGGCTGTGCGGTGGGAGTCGAACCGCGAACGCCCCAAAATACGACCTTGGTTGTCGGTTGGGTCATCAAGGTGGATAGAATTGTGCCCATGCGCCGCGGCGAAAACCGGCGCAATGCCCCTCAAATGATGTTAGGGGGCCGTTCCAAGTGAAGTCAATCGGCTTTGCGCCCACGATTGCGCAGTAAACACTTTTGAGCCACACGTAGAAGAAGCTACTGATGCACCTGCCGCCACAATTTGGTTAGAATCAGGACGATGCACGCTCACTCCCACAGCGTCGGGTCGCATGCGCATCGGCATGAGCATACGCACGCGGATTTGGCCCTCGATTCAGGCCGCATGATCGTAATTTTGGGCCTTTCGGTTTTCGTGACTCTGCTGCTGGTGCTGATCGAGTTCAGCGCCAGCTATTTTGGCCATTCCATATCATTGGCCAGCGACGCGATTCACAATCTCACGGACGTACCTGCCCTATTCATATCCTGGCTTGCGGCGCGCTGGTCGCTGCGCCCGCCAACCCACGAGCACACCTATGGGTATCACCGGGCTGGAATTCTTGCCGCGTTCACCAACGCGTTGCTGCTGGCGATCTTCGCGGTCTTCATCATGTACGAGGCATTCGAACGCCTGCGGTCGCCCATGCCGGTTCATGTGGGGGTGATGTTGTGGGTGGCCTTGGCGGCACTGGTGGTAAACGGAGGAATAACTCTGGCGCTGGTGTCGGGCAGCCGCGACTTGAATCTGCGGAGCATCTTCGTGCACTCCGCGGGGGATGCACTGTCAAATATTGCGATCATGCTTGGCGCTCTGGTAATTCACTGGACCGGCGCGCGCTGGGTTGATCCCTGCCTGGGCATCGCCATAGGCGCGTTAGTGATGTGGTCGGGAGTGGGGATTTTGCGCGAAAGTTCGCACATCCTGCTGGAAGGCCATCCGAGAGAAATTCAGCTAGAAGATGTGGCGAACGCCATGTTGAAGGTGGAAGGCGTGCAGGAAGTGCACGACATTCATATCTGGACCTTGGGTACCGATCTGCGCGCGCTTTCCTGCCATGTGCGGATTCCGGATATGCACATGGATGAAAGCCAGCGAGTGCTGGAGGAATTACAGGTTCGCTTGAGGCATGACTTCCAAATCACTCACTCGACGATTCAATTCGAGCGCGCCGGGCTTCCTCTTCATTCCGGTTATTTCATGCCGGAGCCTGCGCACGTACCCCGCAAGTAAACACACCTCGGCACCCGCACACGAAACTCTATTTTGTAGGTTGGGCTCTCGGTTGAGCTAGAGAGTGAATTTTAACGGGGTGCCGCGGTCTTCGTTCACCTTGGTGGTGGCGTCGGCATCAACTTTCGTGGCTGCGACATACTGCCGCTTCCCATCGTTGTTGATGTAGACCACCTGATCGCCCTGGCGAGTGAAGGCTACCGCGGAAATCTGCGAGCCGTCCTTTAATACCAATGCAAAGTTCTCGATCTCGCGCTCGGGAGTCGCGTTCAGAGGAGTCTGAGCTACGCGCGCCGGCGGCGGGGGCGCATACTGAGGCTCTGGCTGCTGATCAGCATAATCATCCGCGTCGCCCGCGCTTTGGCCTACAGGCGCGGGCTGGTAATCACCTTCGTCGTTGTAGTCATACGGGTAATAGGGGTAGCCGCCGAGGAGATACACGGGACCAACGAAGCGCCGGTTCCGGTCGCGGAAGCCTCGCTCGCGCGCCTGACGATGCACGGCTGCCAGATGCTCGTAATCAAAGCCAAGGCCCGGGACGCCGTTCAGGTTGCGGGTATTTACGTTGGGAGGACGGCGGACAGTCATCGGGCGCGCAACGCTCCCGTGGCTCAGGACCTGATGGGTGTGCGCGGAAATGGCGACGTGACCACCGCCTCCGCGAGCTCCAGCTCGCTGCCCGAAGGCAACGGATGAACAAAGCAACACCAAACAAAGGGTCAGTGTCAAATGGGCCAAACTGATGGTTTGCTTCATGGGCCTTACTCCTGCTTATACAGACGCTGCGAGTAGCACCGCGGTTGCAGCCGGGTTACTTCAAATGTACTCCTCCTGCGGACGGTTGGCGTGTCCGAAAATATGATTCTTACATCAGAAAGAGGGTCGAAAAACGCGATGGCGACTGCTTCATCCGTAAGCCGCACATTCAGTTTGGTTTGCTTTCTCCCCGGTACCGTTTGTGTTATAACTCTCGCTTCCGCTTCCCGGGCGAAAGGCAGGACGTGGCGAAATCGAACACTCTCGGAGTCCCCAATAATTCCATCAGGCCCCCCGCGCTGCCTGTGGACACCTCTCTTTTCTGCCCGCGATGCTCAACGAAATTAATGGCCCGGTTATGCAAATTGATTTGCTCCAACTGCGGCTACTACATGTCCTGTTCAGACTTTTATTGAAATGAGCCTCCGTCAGTGAGAAGCTTCTGCGGTTGAATTTACTGCATAAGAATTGAGACGGCCTGGGCTCGGGAGGAAACAAAGTGGCACTTCGAATGACGGATCATGAGGTAGACGGCGTCACCGTACTCGACATTGATGGGCGAATTGTGCTGGGCGAGGAGAGCAACGCTTTCCGCGAACGCGTTAAGGCGTTATTGGCGGCGGGAAAGAAAAAGATCGTGCTGAACCTGGCGAACGTTACATACATCGATAGCGCCGGGTTGGGGACCCTGGTTGCGACCTTCCACAGCGCTCGTTCACAAGGAGCGGTGCTAAAGCTGGCCAATTTGGGAGCAAAGTTCAAGGAAGTGTTGCAGGTGACCAAGTTGATGACGGTGTTCGACGTCTACGACAGCGACACTGCCGCGGTGCAAAGTTTCAGCACGTAGCTGAAGCAAGTAGCTGACGCAAGTAAGTAGAAATACTTACGTAAGTTTCGGGATACGGCCCAGGACGGGCTGTATCCCTTTTTTTATTTGGTTTCCGCTTTTGTGGGAATTCGGTCGAGTTTCGCGCGCTAGGGTTGAACGTAGATGACGAGGCCGCTCAGGACTTTGGGATAGAAGTCGGTCGATTTCTGGGGCAGGACCTCGCCGCGCGAGGCTAAGTCTACGACGGTTTGCACGCTGACTGGATTGAGCAGGAAGGCCAGCTGCGCCCGGCCTGAATCGACATCTTCCACAGCTTTCTCGACTTCGCGTACATAGGTGACGTTCTGCTCCGCCACCACCGCAGCCGCCGTGATGCCCAGGCATTTTTCAAGTAGCAGCCCATGCAGGAGGACGACGTCGAGTTCTCGTTGGCCAGGGGCCAAGTCTGGAAAGAGTTTGGCAAGGTCAACGGTGGGCCGCAAAGTGAGGCGATACAGGCCGTCGGTGGAATAGACGCCGATGGAATGGGATTCGGCGGATTTGGCCAGGTCGGCGACCAATTTGGGCAGCGACTGGGCGTTGGTTAGGTTCGTTGCGTTCTTTGCGTTTGGCGGTGCGTATTCCTGCCAATCGAAGAATTCGCTAGTCTGTTGACGGAATTTTTCCCAGTTGAAATTTGGAATGTTGCGGACTACGCGATGGGTGGGAAGGATGGTCAGGCCGCTGGCGCGCGTATTGAAGAAGGCCATCATGGCGAATTCGTAGGGAGCTTCGGGGTCCTCTACACCGAAATGCGCGCCGGAATGCGCGGCGGCCTGTTTGCGGCGCTCATCGCGGTAATTGAGCGCGGTTTCATAGCGATGGTGGCCATCGGCAATTACCAGAGCCTTATCCGCCATGGCTCGGACAAAAGTTTGGATCGTTGATTCGTCGCTGATCTGCCAAAGGCGATGTGTCACGCCAAATTCGTCTTCGAATTCCAGGGCAGGCGGAGTGGCTGCGATTTTTTCGAGGGCCGCATCGAGCTTTTGCGTTGCATCGTCGTACAGCATGAAGAGCAAGCCGGTTTGCGCCTTGGTGTGACGGAGAAGCTCAAGGCGATCCGCCTTGGGAGCGGAGAGTGTTTTCTCGTGACGAAAGACAACGCCGGCTTCGTAATCTTCCAAGTGGCCCAAGGCGATGAATCCGCGGCGTGTTTTGCGCTCAGGCCGGCCGGGCGCCTGATAGTCCTGCGCATAGGCATAAATTGAAGGCTGGGTGTCCTGCACGAGCGCGTGTTTGGCGATGAGTTCGCGCAGTTTATCCGCGGCGCGAGTGTGGACATTGTTGCGGTCTGTGTCGCCCGGCAGAATCCTTCCCTTTTCAATGGTGATCAGATTGTCGGGACTCAGGCGATAATATCGCTGCTGCATTTCTGGGCTGATTTTGTCGTACGGCTGGGTGAGCACGTCGGCGGGAGAAAATCGCCGGGTGTCGTAACGGTAGGCTCGGAATGGGCGAATTTGGGCCATGTGGAAGTTTGAAATTTATGAACAGCTTGATGCGAAGACGAATTGTAGCAGCCAGTGCAAAAGCGGCCAAACCTTCGGGTGATCCTCTGACTGGCCCTCGAAATTTGCAAAGGCTGCGGCGAACATGAAAAATTTCCCTTCGGTTCGCGCCCTGGTCTTTGATTTGGACGGCACGCTGATCGATTCAAAAATCGACCTGGCTAACGCGGTGAACGCCACATTGGCCTATATGAGGCGGCCCGAGCTGGCGCATAACGATATTTTTGCGCTGGTTGGAAATGGCGCGCCGACATTGGTACGGCGAGCGCTCGGGCCGGCCACCACAGACGCGGAAGCTGAAGAGGGGCTGAAGTTTTTTCTGAAGTATTACCGCGAGCACATGCTCGATAATACGGTGCTTTACGGCGGCGTGCGCGAGTGCCTGGAATTGCTGCAGGGCTGGAAGCTTTCTGTGCTGACCAATAAGCCCGTTCGGTTCAGTCAGGCCATTCTGGATGGATTGGGGATCGCGCCGTATTTCGCGTACGTTTACGGCGGCAATAGCTTCGAAAAGAAAAAGCCGGACCCCATGGGACTGCAAACGTTGCTTCGCGATTTCGATATTCTTCCCGAAGAAGCGATGGTAGTGGGCGATTCGGAAGTGGACGTCCAAACCGCGCGAAATGCGGGAACCTGGGTATGCGGGGTTACTTACGGCTTGGGAAGCGAGCGGCTGCCGGATTCGAAACCGGATTTGCTATTGGATAATTTAGTCGAGCTGCCGAAATTTCTCAGCGCGATTGCAGCTCAGTGACTCGCGCGTCATTGCGGCACATTGAGGCGGCGCGTTCAGCTGGCGCGTTCAGGCGGGCTCGAGTGAGCCCACAGTATTGGGAACTGCGCGCGACGGATAAGTTTTCTTGTACCAGTCCCAGGTCTTTTGCAGGCCCATTTCGAAATTAACGCTGGGCTTGTATCCCAGGATTTTCGCGCCGAGTGAAACGTCCGCTTGCGAATGCAAAATGTCGCCATTGCGCGGCGGGTCGTATTTCGCATGAACCGGGCGGCCCGAAATTTTCGCGAGCAGCTTCAGGACTTGATTCAGGGTGATGCGCGAGCCAACGCCAACATTGAAGACTTTTCCCGACGCGCCGGGAGCTTCGCAGGCTCGCAGGGTTGCGTCCACCACGTTGTCTACATAAGTGAAATCGCGGGACTGCTCCCCATCGCCGAAGACGGTGGGCTCATTGCCATCGAGCAGCGCGAAAATAAAACGCGAAAGCACGCCTGAATATTGCGAGGTGGGATCCTGCCGCGGCCCGAAGACGTTGAAATAGCGCAGTGAGACATTCTCAAGGCCATACACGCGGCCAAATACCTGATTGTAAAGTTCGCCGACGTACTTGGTAACGCCGTAAGGCGAAATGGGCTGCGGGCTCATGCTCTCCACTTTGGGCAAAGTTTCAGTTTCGCCGTAAGCCGAAGAGGACGCCGCAAAAACGATGCGCTTGGCCTTGGCATCCCGCGCGGCCACCAGGACATTCAAAGTTCCATCGATGTTGATCCGGTTGGTTTCGATTGGATCGAGCACCGAGCGCGGCACCGAGGTGCGCGCGGCGAGGTGAATCACGTAGTCCGCGCCGCGAACCGCGGATTGCACAGCTTTCATGTCGGTAATGCTGGCGCGAATGAATTCGATTTTGCTGGCTGCGTTGCGAAGGTTTTCTTCCTTGCCGGAGGAAAGATCGTCGAGGACGGCCACACTCTGGCCTCGGCGCAAAAGTTCGTCGACTATATTGGAGCCGATAAATCCGGCGCCGCCGGTTACCAGGTAGCGCATGGCTACACCATCCTTTGAACGCGCCTTTGACGCGAAAATTGTCTTCCGTGCGGGAGCGAAGTCGAAAGACTTGCCTGAGTATTCCTCAAACAGTACGCTTAAAAAATATAACTTGCCTGCCGTTGCGCGGCAACTATCGGATGATTTTTGATTCCAAGTCGGTTAATGCTCGTTCGTAAAAAGCGAAGGTATCTGGCGACTCGCGGGCATGTGCTTCATGTGTTCAGGGCCAAGTTCAGGGCTAAGTTCAGCGCCACAATACTGGCTATTTTGATCGTGTTTGCGTCGGGAGTTTCGCTGTTCGGTCAAAGCGGTAGCCCGTTCGTTGTTGGTGAAAAGCTGCAATACCGCCTGTCGTGGCTGAATTTTTCCGCTGCGGCGACGATTACTTTCAACGTGCTGGAACGGCGCAGTTTGTATGGCTGGAATGTCTACCATTTTCGGGCGGTCGCAAATACGCTGCCGCCCCTGCGGAAACTCTTTGTACGTGACGACCAGTTCGATTCGTACACCGACTCCACAAGTTTCACTAGCCACCAATATGAGACGTATCTAAACGAGCTTGGGCGCGGTGAGGATTCGCGAATGGAACTTACGCCGCAAGGCGGTGTGCCACGAGGCCACGTCGCGTCGGTAATCGTGCCGCCGGGGACGCGCGATCCGATTGGATTGCTGGAGTCGCTGCGATCCCACGATTGGCAGGCGTACCCAGAGCTTCGAGTGCCAGTCTTCGATGGCACCGACGTGTACACGGTTGTGGCTGTGCGGTCGGCGGCAAATCAGCAAATTTCAGTGCAGGCTGGAAGTTACGATGCCGATCAAGTTTCGATTCAGTGTTCTCAGCCGGGCAAGGACCTTCAGAAAATTCATTTCGATGTGTGGATTTCACGAGACGTGCGGCACATGCCAGTGCGCATGGAAGCGCAGTTGCCTCTCGGGACGTTTCGAGTGGAACTTACGGGGCACTCACAAGGAGCGCAGGCTGAGAGGTAGAAGCTGGAGTGGATTTGCTTACAGAAGGATTATTTGCGGCGCGAAAAGAAGCTAATCTTCGGGGTTAATTTTTAGGGTTAGTTTTCAGGAACAACCCAATCGTCGGGCGGGAAATCAATCTGCCAGAAGGATGGCGCCGGCTTGGCAAACTCAATGCCCACTTGCGATTTATCGCCCTGGGGCTTCCCTACGTAGACCACGCGCGTGTCGATTACTTGCTTGGTCATTTTGTTGGTGAGGGTTAGGGGCTGGCCCGATTTGACCGCTTCCGTCATGGCGATCAGCGCGCCGTGAGCATTCACGACCAAAGTGCGCGCTTCTTCGTCGAATTCCTTGCCGATGGCATTCGCGCCGTGCACCATCACCGGCACGCTGACCAGCACGCGCGCGCTTCGGCGCCGCCCGGCTTCGCTTGGCATTCCGCTGTGACCGTAGTTGACCATAATCCCTGCCGAGAATAACTCTGAATGCAGAACGCCAACTTAGAAAGTCGGCCTGCTAGTCCGATTCAGTTAACAATTTCCCCCAAAACCCCAAACCAGCTATGAAATGGAAGGTATGACTGCGGCGCGTGCCGCTGAACGACTAACACATAACAATTTTTTCGCGATGCTTCTTTACGTTGCGGGTGGCGTTCCGCGTATCGACCACCAATTTCGCCGATTCCACGATCTGATTGTAATCGTAAGCGGTGTGATCGGTGGCGATCAGCACGCAATCGTACGAACCCAAGGCTTTGGGAGTCAGCTCCACGGAGCGCATATTCGAAAAATCGTAGTGGCGCATCTTGTGCAAGGCCGGGAAGTACGGATCGTTGTAATCGAGTTTTGCGCCGCGATCGGTGAGCAACTCAAGCAGCTTAAGCGAAGGCGATTCGCGCAAATCGTCGACGTCCTTCTTATAAGCCACGCCGAGCAGCAAAACCTTCGAGCCTTTCAAGCTGCGCTGGCGTTCGTTCAGCGCATCCGTCACGGAGCTGACCACGTGATAGGGCATGGAAGTGTTGATTTCGCCTGCCAGCTCGATAAACCGGGTGGCAAAGTCGAATTCGCGAGCTTTCCAGGAGAGGTAATAAGGGTCGACGGGAATGCAATGGCCGCCAAGGCCAGGACCCGGATAAAACGGCATAAAGCCAAAAGGCTTGCTGGCGGCGCTGTCGATCACTTCCCACATGTCGATGTCCATCCGCTGCCCGAGAAGCTTGAGTTCGTTGACCAGGGCGATGTTCACGCAGCGGAAAATATTCTCGAGCAGCTTGACCATTTCAGCCGCACGCGTGGAACTAACGGGCACGACTCGCGAAACAATCTGTGCGTAAAGATTCGACGCGGCTCGCTGGCTTGGTGGATTTGTTCCGCCTACGACTTTGGGAATCTGCGCCAGGCCGAATTGCTTGTTTCCGGGATCTTCGCGCTCCGGAGAAAACGCCAAGAAGAAGTCCGTCTTCACATTTTCGGCTTCAGGGCCGCGAACAATCGGGCACTTCAGTCCGCCGCGCTCCAAAATCGGCAGAACGAGCTCTTCGGTAGTTCCCGGGTAGGTCGTGCTTTCCAGAACGACCAATTGCCCGCGCTGCAGATTGGGGCCAATGGAAAGCGCAGTCTGTTCCACATAGCTCAGATCGGGTTCGCGGCGCTCGTCCAGCGGAGTGGGCACGCAAATTAGCACCGCATCCATTTCGCGAAGCTTCTTGAAATCGGTGGTCGCGCCGAACCGATCCTTCTTCACAAATTCGCTAATCTTGTCAGCCGGAATGTGCTGGATGTAGCTCTTGCCGGCGTTCAGCTTTTCCACTTTGCCGGGATCGGTGTCAAAACCGGTGACTTTCTGCCCAGTCTCGGCGAATCGCAAGGCCAGAGGCAACCCGACGTACCCGCATCCGATAATTCCGATTCGAATGTCTTTCCCTGCGAAAAATTCCGGCTTGCGATCGACACT
Organism: uncultured Acidobacteriota bacterium; assembly: GCA_963757885.1. Classification (GTDB taxonomy): domain Bacteria; phylum Acidobacteriota; class Terriglobia; order Acidiferrales; family UBA7541; genus Palsa-147. Next base: position 1,140,493 of record CAVWSS010000006.1, read on the forward strand.
CATCCCGCACCTGCTCCTCATGTGTGGATTATTGACGCAGAATTGATTCAATTCGACTATAGCAAGAAAGAATGGGGGAGCGAAGAATACCGGGGCGGAAGTACGAGAATTGAACCGTTCACTGGTAAGGCACACCCGGCGGATTGCAACCGGCGCTAGGAGAAGAGCCAGCGTTATGGCTCATCTGGGTGACTGCTAAATACCTGCTAGTCAATTAGATAGGAGCTGCCCGCCCAGAATTACCTCGGGTTCAAAATTGCCCGCGGGCTGCTGCCTCAGAAGTAAAACTTCAATGCAAACTGAATCTCACGCGGCGCCCGTGCTGCGGTGGCAAATCCAAACTGGCTTGCCCCGCGTTCGGTCGAGAAGTTTTCGTTGGTGGTGGTCTCGTCGGCGAAGGTTAGGTTCGGATGATTGAAGACATTGAAAAATTCCGCGCGAAATTCGAAGCGCATCTGCTCGCGAACTGGAAAAGTCTTGAGCACTGAAAAATCCCAGTTTTCCAGGCCAGGCCCGCGAATGATGTTGCGGCCGGCGTCGCCGAAGGTGCCCAACACTGTGTTGGCCACGAATGCGCAGGTATTGAACAGCGTCCCGGGGATGCAAGGTTTCCCGTTGGGATTACCGACCACGTTGGGACGCGCGCTGTTGAATACCGCGCCACCGCCGTCGGAGTTGGATTGGTTCACGAGATCATCCGTAGGAGTGAACCAGTTTCCGGTTTGAGCGGTCACGATTCCCGAAAATTGCCAGCCACCGGCTAGTTGATTCCTCCAGCCGTCCCAGTCGTTGCCAATCCACCGGCCATTTCCGAAGGGCAAATCCCAAACGTAGTTGAAAGCAAAGCGATGGCGTATATCAAAGTCGGCATTTCCGTATTCGAGCGCTGGATTATTTTGGTATCGAAAGTCGCCCTGGTTCTGCGACCCAAGGTTCGCGTCGGATGCGTCGTCGAGCGCGTGGCTGTAGGTGTAGGAGGCCTCAAATTCGATGCCGTGAGAGAAGCGTTTTTCCAGCTTCGCTTGCAGGCCGTCGTAATTCGAAAAAAGATTCGACCGCAGGGTGTCGATGGAAGAGTCGATATTCGGATCGGGACGCCGCGGGGCGAGGGGGGCGCTTTGGTCGGTGGTCGGCGCGGCTTCGTTGCCATTGAACAGGCCGAAAAGATCCGCGCCGTGCGAGCCCACGTAGGAAAGCGACGCCACCATATTTCCAGCCAGTTCGTATTCAAATCCCACGAACCACTGCTGCATATAGGGCGTGCGAATGTGTGGATCGAGTGAAAAGAGCGTGGGGGTATTCGGGTCGGTCAAAGAATTTGCCGGGAATCCCTGCTGAAACGAATTCAAGCCCGGAATCGCGCAATCGAATTGCGGGAACGCCGGGTTTGCCGCTCCGGTCGTACAGGGCTCATTGAACGATTCAGTCACGAAAAAGGGCGGATTGAAACCCGGGCTGGGATTCGAGAAAGGCCCATTTTCCTGGCCGCCGTAGAAAATTCCGTAGGACGAGCGCAATACGAGTTTGTTAGTGAGTTTGTATGCCAGGCCAACGCGAGGGGCGAAGTTATTCAGGTCCGGAGGGACCAAGCCGGGCGTGCCATTGCGTCGAATGGGAAGCTGGGAGGCCAGTGAGGGCGTGAGGACGTTTGTTACGCCCGAGGGAACGATCAAGCAGCCGCAGCCAAAATCAAAATTGGCCTGCTCGTTGTGGTCGGCCTTTACGGTACCGAATAGCTCATAGCGCAAGCCAAGATTCAGGGTCAGGCGCGGCGAAACTTTGAGGTCGTCCTGCGCGAAGAACGAGTAAATGTTCCGGTGATAGTCGACGTCGTGGAGATTCACGATCGACCCACCATCCGGAATGCCCAGCAGGAAACTCGCGAAGCCGTTCCCGCCAGTTCCCGGCGCAGACGGATTGTCGGTGAAGGCGGTATCGAAATCCTCAGCTCCGCGCGAAGCGGAAGGCTGGAAAATCGTGAACTGCTCGAAGCGAATTTCCGTTCCAAATTTCCAGGAGTGGCGCCCCTTAATCCAGGTGTAATTGTCGGTGACCACGTAAGAGTTTTGCTTTTCGATGGATGGCAGGAACCCTGAGCTGCCAAGTTCGGGCGCCGAGCCGTCACCGAAAGTAATCTGCGGCAAACCGCCGTTGAACGTTCCCGGCTGATATGGGACGCCCGGGAATCCAAGCTGCGCGGAAACGTTCTCGTTGAAATTGAGCTGGTATCGGTGCGCGTTGATGCGGTTGTAGCCGAATCGAAATTCATTGATGTGCGTGGGATCGAATACGTGCGTTTCGCTCAGAGCCGCGCTGCGATAGGAAAAATCCTCGATACCGTCGAAAAATGATCCGCCATCCAGCACATTTTGAAATGGCGACGGAATCAGGCTGGGCTGATTTTCATAGCTGAAGCGGCCAAAAATCGAATCCTTGTCGGAGATGCGGTGATCGATGCGGACGTCGAAATTGTTTCGATTTTCGCTGCGAACCGGATCGGCAATGTAGTTGAAGGCGGGATTGTTCGCGTTCGGTGCGGGAATTAAGGCTGCAAACCGGGAAGCCAATTTATCTGTGGTGCCGGCCGGGAAAATATTCGTCCCGCCCGCGGAAGGTTCGCCGCCAATCGGCACGCCGCACAAGCCGCTTGGATTCGCTCGGGTCATGGGCACAACTTGAGTCTGCCGCGCATTGAAAATTTCGCCTACGAATGTTTGCTGCCCTGCGCAATCGAGAGCCACTGCGCCGGTTGGACTGCCGGTATTGGGATCGATGGCCATAGCCGGCTGGCCGGTTAGCAGCTCGGAAAAATCGCCAGCGTCCATGGCTTTGTCGGGGACTACTGTCGTTTGCAAGATCGATTGGCGGATGCGGAAGCCTTCGTAATCGCCAAAGAAGAAGGTGTGATCCTTCCAAATCGGGCCACCGAGCGTTGCGCCAAACTGGTTCTGCTTGTAGGGCTGCCTGCTGGCATCGAAGAAGTTGACCGCGTCGAAATCGTCGTTACGCAGATATTCAAAAACGTCGCCGTGAAATTGATTGGTCCCGGATTTAATTACCGCATTTAGAATCGCGCCATTGCCGCGTCCAAATTCGGCGCTGTAATCGTTGGTTTGCACCTTGAATTCTTCGATTGCATCGACCGGCGGCTGGATTACGTAAGACTGCTCGTTGAGTACGTCGCCCAAGTTGGAATTGTTGTCGATTCCGTCGAGCAGGAAATTATTTTGCAGGGCTCGCGCTCCATCCACACTGAAACCATAGCTGCCGCTGACGCGCGATCCGGGCTCGCTGGGCACCACACCGGTGCCAAGCTGGGCGAGCTGCGCGTAGTTGCGCCCATTCAAAGGCAGGTTTTCGACGCGCAGCTTGTCCATCACCTGTCCCATGGAACTCGTTTCGGTTTCGAGCAGCGGCGATTGCACCTGCACTTCAACTTTTTCGGTGCGCTCGCCGATGGTTAAGGTTAGGTTCGCTTCAACGCGGCTTTGCACGTCTACCTGTAACGGCCCCGCCACGGCCGTCTTAAAATTCTGCTTATCGACGCTGATCGTGTAGCGGCCGACCTTGAGCGGCTCGGCCACATATTCACCATTCCCATTGGTGGTGGTAACGAAGTCGGTGCCGCGTTCGACATCGCGAACCGTCACTGTAGCGCCGGGAACCACGCCACCGCCGGCGTCCTTCACCACGCCCACAATGCTGCCGGTGTCTTTCTGCGCCGCTGCCGGCATGGCCGCGCACAAAATCGCGACGAGAACTGCAAGTGATCCGAAATAACGGCGCAGTTTCATGGAAAACTCCTTGGGGCTATTTCGAGCAATTCGTCTCAGCAATTCTCAACAATGACAATTTCCCGAGAAGGAACTGGCTTGGAGTATGACCCACCCGGCCCGTACAAAGGCGAAAGGATTTGCTCAACTTTCGGTTTGCTACTTTTACTTTCGAATTGTTATCCTGTCAAGCCTAATCGAGCGCTGCTGAATGCTTCCCGTCGGACACTTCGCCAGGCTTTTCGCGGCGCGCGCCGCTACGAGGTTTTGATATGACAATTCGAAAGGACGCAGCCACCCCGGTGCGTTGTTCCCCCGCGCTAATTATACTTGGCGTTCTCGCCCTTGGGCTGCTTTCTGCCACGGCGGCACAGCAAATCCGTTACGGGGAGCAGCCCGGAGCGGCACAGCGAACCACGCTGCTGCTGCGCGATTATCAGCCTCGAAGCATGCTGCATCTCACCGCCCATCCGGTGCAGAAGGCACGCTTCCCGGTTTGGGACGTGCACAACCATGTCGACGACGCTCGCGGCATTGGCGAGCCGATTCCAGTGCCGGAGCTGATTCGCAACATGGATGAAGTGAACGTGGCCAAAATTGTGATTCTCACCGGCGGATTTGGCGCCGCGCTACAGCGCGTGCTGGATAACACGGCCAAAGTTCATCCGGACCGGTTCATCGTTTTTACCGAGCTGAATTGGAAGAAAGTTAACGATCCAAATTTTGGCCAGGAAATGGCGCAGCAAATTGACGATTCGGTGGCGCGGGGGGCGCGGGGTCTGAAGCTGCTCAAGGATTTTGGCCTGGGCGTTGGTACCGCGGACGGCAAGCTTTTGCGCCTCGATGACAAGCGGCTCGACCCGGTGTGGGAAGAGTGCGGCAAACTGGGGATTCCGGTGTTCATCCACACCACTGACCCCGAGGCATTTTTCACGCCGGTGAATGCGCACAACGAGCGCTATGAGGAGTTGAAGGCAAATCCGAGCTGGAGCTTTTACGATCACGGGTTTCCCAGCAAGCAGGAATTACTGGAGGAACGCAATCGCGTGATCGAACGGCACCCGCACACTACTTTCGCGGCGCTGCATGTGGCCAATTGGCCGGAGAACCTCGATGTGGTCGGGCAATGGCTCGATAAGTATCCGAATATGATGGTGGAATTTGGCGCGCGGCAGGCCGAATTGGGGCGTCAGCCGCGCCGCACCAGAAAATTCTTCGAGGACTATCAGGATCGCATTATGTTCGGAACCGATTCCGAGCCGGTGCCCGAGATGTATCGCAACTATTTCCGCTGGCTGGAAACCGAAGATGAATATTTCGACTATTGGGGCTATCCGGGGCAGGGTCGCTGGGAAATTTACGGCGAGGGGCTGCCGGACGCTATACTGGAAAAGGTCTACCACCTGAACGCTGAACGCATTTTCAGCCAGTTCCACGGAGTTTCACCGCAATGAGCCACTCCATGAAATTCTTTCTCGCCATGATTATTTGCACGGTTTGCTTTGCGGGTTGCTCGAAGAGCGCCGAGCAATCCAAATCGGCGGAGACGCAGGCGCCGCCAGCACAGTCGAAAATCGCCATCATTGCTGAGCCCGGCAAAATTGCGGTCAAAACGGCTAGCGCGCAATTCGACATACTTGAATCGGGCTATGTTGCCGCGCGACTGAATTCAGATTCGAACTCGCCAGATTCGAATTCGCTTTCGCTGGACGCGCCTGGAGATTCGGTGGGCGTCAGCGCGACGCTGAAAGGCGAATCGCCCCAGAACTTTAGCTTCGATCTATCGAAAGAAAGCGTTAGCTCACCTTCGAGCAATCTCGGCACGGTGGGCAAAGCGATTGATATTCCAGGGAAGAGCCGCGACGGCAAACTAGAAGGAACGCTGCGCGTGGAGGTCTATGACAAATTTCCGAATGTCGCGCTGGTTTCCGCGACGGTAAAAAATGGCGGCACAGCGCCAGTCGCACTGACCGATTTTTCTCTCAATTCGCACTTGTTTGACGCCTCCAAGGCTGCTGCTCCGCAAGGCTCTTCTAGTAAGGCTGCCGTTGCGGCAAATGACATGTGGTCCTTCTATGGCTCGAGCATCGAGTGGGGCAGGCCCAACGTGTTTCCCGTGCCCGCGAAATTCGATCAGCGCAACCAGATGGGCTCGCAGGTGGATGTAAAGGGCGATCTGGGTCGCGTGGGCGGTGGTATTCCGGTGGTTGCTTTTTGGACGCGCGACGTTGGCGAAGCGATCGGTCACGTCGAAACACTTCCGTTGGTTTTGTCGATTCCGGTGCACACCAATGCGAATCGCACGGTTAGCGCGCAGGTGCAACTTGAACCCAACACCACCTTGGCGCCCGGTGAACGCTATTCCACGCCGCGTACTTTCGTTGCGGTTTATTCCGGCGATTACTACGAACCACTCCGCTTCTACTCGGATTTGATTTCCGCGGAAGGATTGACCAGGCCTAAAAGCACTAACGAAGACTACGCGGTGAGCTGGTGCGGCTGGGGTTACCTCGAAAATGTCACGCCGGCGCAGATGCTCGGCACGATTCCCAAGCTAAAGGAATTTGGGATTCACTGGGCGACTTTGGACGACCGGTGGTTCAACAATTACGGCGACTGGGAACCACGGCCGGACACTTTTCCGGGCGATACGATTCGCACCATGGTCCAGAAATTTCATGACAACGGGGTGAAGGTGCAGCTTTGGTGGCTGCCCATCGCGGTTGAGGATGGCGGGCCCGGCTACGAATCACACCCTTATGGCGTTTCTGAAGTTGTGAAGCAGCATCCGGATTGGCTGATTCTCGATAAGGACGGCAAACCGGCGCGCATGACTCGCAATCTTGCGGCGCTTTGCCCGGCTGTTCCCGAAGTGCAGTCGTATTACAAGCAGCTTACGCAGCGCTTCATCAAGGATTGGGACTTTGACGGCCACAAGCTCGATAACATTTATACGGTGCCGGCTTGCTATAACCCAGCGCACCATCACAAAACGCCGCAGGATTCGATTTATGCGATGGGCCAGGTTTACAAAACTATTTTCGATACGACTCGCGCGCTGAAGCCTGAAAGCGTCACGCAGGCTTGCCCTTGCGGCACGCCTCCAAGCGTTGCGTGGCTGCGCTACATCGATCAGGCGGTCACTGCGGATCCGGTCGGCTCAGGCCAGGTTCGCCAGCGAATCAAAATGTACAAGGCGTTGCTTGGCGATCAGGCCGCGGTGTACGGGGATCACGTCGAGCTGACGAAAGTGGTCAATCCCGATAAAGATGAAAAGGACCTCGGCATAGATTTTGCGTCGACCATGGGAACCGGCGGTGTGCTGGGCACGAAATTTGCGTGGCCGCTCAACTACGGACCCAAGCTGAGCGATGTTTATTTGACGCCGCAAAAGGAAGAGCACTGGAAGGAATGGATTGGGCTGTATAACCAGAAAATGCTGTCGGATGGCGTTTTCAAGAATCTCTACGTCTATGGTTACGACGTGCCTGAGGCTTATGCGATCGAAAAGGACGGCGCGATGTATTACGCCTTCTACGTTCCTGATTACTACGAGGGCGAACATAAACCCAAGCCGCCGCGCGATTGGTCCGGCACGGTGTCACTGCGCGGATTGAAGCCGGGCAATTATCACGTGGTCGATTACGTGAATAATCGCGATTTTGGAACGGTAACCGCGCCAAATGCAACGTTGAAGGTGAGCTTCACGGAACAGCTGCTTCTTGAAGCAACACCGGAAAAGTAGGCTTTTCGCTTTCGCGGACCAGCGGACCCGGTGCGCAAATCTAGATAGGAGATTGCTGTTGAAGAAAGCGTGCGAGGCGTTCGCGGTCTCGAAACGCTTCAATACCGCCTTCTGAGGTCGTCGAATACGCGCCAACAATCGCTCCATATCGCAGGCACTCTTCGGTCTTGGCATTCTTGAGGAATTGCTGCAGGAAACCCGCGTCAAAACTGTCGCCGGCGCCTACCGCATCGATTGAATCCACGCCGATGGCGGCGCAGTGAAATTCGCGATCGCCCTCGCGAACCATGGCGCCCTTCGGGCCAAGTTTCAGTGCGAGAATCGGCACTCGGACGGCCAGTTTGCGAACTGCTTCACTGAGGTCGTCGCTGCGCGTCATTTGTTTCGCTTCGCGCTCATTTGGAAAGAAAATGTCGACATACTTCAAAGTTTCGGTCAGGTCGCTGCCCCATTTACCTTCGGGATCGTCGTTAGGGTCAAGTGAAGTGGTTAGCCCGCGCTTCTTGGCCTCCCCAAAGAGCTCGGCGATTCGTGGGCGGAGTGCCTTGTGAAGGAAAAAAGACGACAAGTGAAGATGCCGCGCCGAAAAAAGGTAGTCGAGATCGATATCTTCAAATCGAAAGTCGTGCATGGTTCCAGGGTAGGTCAGAATGAATCGATGACCTGTTTGCGCGAGGATCGTAGTGAGGCCGGTCGGCATTTCTCCTTGGTCGGCAATCACACGAGATGTATCGACGTTCGTTTCCCCAAGCCAGTCGAGACACTTCTCCCCGAATACGTCATTTCCAATCTTAGAGATAATTCCAACAGAACAGCCTAGGGCGGCGAGATTGTGGGCAAAAATGGCGGATGAACTGCCAAGGGTGAATCGAAACCGGTCCGCAAGAATTTCCTCTTCAGGTTTCAGTTCGGCGGGTAAACCGTAAAAGATCAGATCCGGGTTGATTTCGCCAACAACGCAAACATCAAGCCGGCTCACAATTGAGCCTCACCGAATCCCGTCGAGCATAACGACGCGGGTTAAATTGCGAGGACTATCCGGATCAAAGCCCTTCTGAATCGCAGTGTGGTAGCCCAGAAATTGCCCCGGAACTACCATGGGCGCGGGCATCGCCGGTTCAGGAGCTTTGAAGTTCAATTCGATTAAATAGTCGGCCGCCTTGCGCATGGCGGGCGTACTGGAATTTGCGACGACCAGCGTGATCGCGCCCAGTTCCTTGATTTCCTGCAGAACCGGCACTTCTTCGCTGAAGCCACTTTCGCTGATGAAGAAAGTTGCCAGCGTTTCCGGGCTAACAATCGCTTTGGGCCCGTGGCGGAACTCCAGAGTATGAAAAGCCTGCGCGTACGAGCAGGACATTTCCTTCACTTTCAGCATGGCCTCCTGAGCTACGCCAAAGAATGGGCCTTGTCCCAGGAAAACATAGTCGGCGAATTGATGATCGTTCACCAGCGATTCAATCGTCGATTGAATCTCCGTCATTTTTGGCTCGAGTTGGTCCGCCAGAGACTTTAACGCGGTGATGAAGCTGGATTGCCTGGAGTAGTCCGCGGCCAGCCATTGCAGGGCTAGCAGCATCGAGGTGAACGAACGGGTCATCACCGTGCTCTTTTCGTCCGCTGCCCGCAGCACGATCGTTTTCGTGGAGACCTTTTCTATGGGCGTGGCAGCGCCGCAAGAAATTCCCAGCGCAGGAATCTTTCGCTCCTGAAAAAATTTGCCAACTTCGATCATTTCCGTGGTGTAGCCCGAGCGGGAGATAAGGACTGGCTTGCAGGGCAGCTTTAGCAATTCGGGGAACAATAAAATTTCCGAGGCAGGTAACGCTCGGACGCTTTCCTTGGTTAGCAGCGACCAGGTCATCGCGGCTACTTGCGCCAGGTAATAACTCGATCCGCAGCCAACAAAAAGTTGCTCTCCCTTCTGGCTAGGAATCCTTCAGAAAGGACACATATTCGTCGATCTGCAGCTCCGAGAGACACGCCTTCCAAGTCTTGGGCTCGGAAAGAATCTCGCGGATGGTATTGACACCATTTTTGTGGTTCACGTCGCTCAATTTAACTTTCTCCAAACTCGCGGGGGATTAATTTTATTAAATTTTGCCTCGCCGTGGCAGGCCTTAAACGCCGCGGCACTTAAACAGTGACCACATGCACTCCGGCATCGCGCAGGCCTCGCACATCGGCCGAGGAAATCTTCTTGTCGGTTATTGCATGCTGCACCGCGGAAGTCGGTGCGATTAGAGAAAGGCTCCTGCGCCCGAATTTGCTCGAATCGCAAACCACCACGGTTGTCTTGGCGCTCTCCACCATCGCGCGGTTTACTTTCGCCTCCAGCAGATTCGGAGTGGTCAGGCCGTAATCCACGTCGAAACCGTCCACCGCCAGAAACAACAAATCCGCGGTCAAATGGCGCAAGGAATCTTCAGCCAGCGGACCCACCAGTGAGAACGAATTCTTGCGAAGCGTGCCGCCGGTAAGAATCACTTCCACGCCCGTGCCGGCCAGCTCCGCTGCAATGTTGACCGCGTTGGTAATCACGGTCAAATTGCGGATATGCTTGGTCGCGTGAGCAACTGCGGTGCTGGTGGTGCCCGAATCCAGAATGATCACGTGTCCCGGCTGTACGAGCCGCGCGGCGGCCTGGGCTATCCGCGCCTTTTCGCGCCGATGACGCCGCTCTTTCTCATGCAGGGTGGGATCGCGCAGCGCGGAGGCATCAAGCGGGAGCGCCCCTCCGTGCGCGCGCTGAATCGCGCCGCGGTGGTGCAAATATTCGAGGTCCTTGCGGATGGTAATCAGCGAAGTGGAAAAACGACGCGCAAGGTCTTTGACTACCACGCGCCCGTCGCGCTGCACCAATTCGATAATCTTCCGCCGGCGCTCCTCGTTGAGCATACCTGTATTGCACCATCCGAAAAGAGCTGTTTCGTTTTCTTTCTTTTCGTTATTATTTTCGAGCTTCAATTAGCTTGACACAGATGGCCCACGGGAACAAGGGTTCAATGCCCGCGCAAATCGTTTGTATCAGTGCGAATCCCGCGCTGGATCGGCGCGTGCGATTGCCCGCTTTAAAGCTGGGTGAAGTGAATCGCGCTACGAGCGCTGAGTCGTTTGGCGGGGGCAAAGCGGCTCACGTGGCCATGGCTGCGCAAGCATTGGGCTGGCGAGCCTCCTGGATTGGTTTTCTCGGTGGGTCGTCAGGTGAAGAATGCGCCGCTAAATTGCGTGGCCTCGGGCCTTGATGTAATTCCCATTTCGTCTGAATCGCCCACCCGCCTCAATCTCGAAATTCTGCACGGCGAAAATCAAGTCACGGAGATTCTCGAGCCGGGAGCTGCACCAGACCGCGCAGCGATGGACGAAATGACTCGTACGCTGATTGAAGGTCTGAAGACAAAATGGAAAGGCGCGCCCGTCGCCATCTCGGGAAGTATGCCGGCGGGAATGCCGAGTAATTTCTTCGCGTCGCTATCAATTCCAATGCTGCCCAATCTGCCGCCAAGCCTGCGGCCAAATCGGCCGGCCAGTCTGGGTGGTTGCCTATCTTTCTCGATACCAGCGGCGATGCTCTGCGCGCTTCACTCAACGCGCGGCCGGCCATGGTGAAAATCAATCGCAGCGAGGCGGAGAGCCTGGTGAACAGTGATATCTCAACTTCAGCGGATGCTCTGAGGGCTGCGCGTCAAATCATTGAGCTTGGCGCGCAATCTGCCGCCATCACCCTTGGTGCCGATGGAATTGTCTGGCTGGAAAAACGCGCGGGTCCGGCTTGGCTGTCGAAACCACCGAAGATTAAGCCAACTTCTACGGTTGGGAGCGGCGACACTACACTCGCGGGCTTCATCGTCGCCATGCAGCGTGGATTCACCGGCGAAGATGCGATTCGGTTCGCCACGGCTTGCGGAGCAGCAAATTGCCTCGCTCCAATCCCCGGTGCAATTCAATCGAAAGACGTGGAAGCGCTTCTAAATGAGGTGAAGTGTCAGTGCGCTTGCCTAAAGCATACGGCTTAACCTAACGCCTGAACTCTCACGGTCCTATCCTATCCTCGTTCCCGCTAGCGACGGCCAGCGCCTCTTTTAGGCTAAGATGTTGCTCTGCGGGGGCCCGTAGCTCAGCGGTTAGAGCATCGGACTCATAATCCGTTGGTCCAAGGTTCAAATCCTTGCGGGCCCACCAACCCATACAAACCACTAAACGAATCTGCGTACTGCGCATCCCCCGATTTCCATAGCGGTGGTAGCAACGGCCGCATGTTCGGGAGTATGGTGCTAGCGTGCTTGGGGGAGACGAAAGTCCCGCACGGGGTAATCTGAAAATGAGTCCGAGAACGCAACGGACGTGGAAAACATGAGCGATGCCCTTAGACAAGTGGGACACGATGTTTACTGCCTCATCTCGCTAGCCCTCCACAAGCTGCCGGCCGCCATCAATTTCGTAAGTTGCTCCAGTAACCGCTGAGTTGGTCAACCCACTCGCTCGGAAATAGAAACCGCGAAACACAAAGGACAAGAAGCGTGAAAATATTGCAGGTACTGACGTCGCACGATCAATTGGGCAACACGGGCCGCAAGACCGGTTTTTGGCTGGAAGAATTTGCCGCGCCCTACTTCGTTTTCAGGGATGCCGGAATCGATCTGACGCTGGCTTCACCGAAGGGTGGGCAGCCACCCCTGGATCCGAAAAGCGACCTTCCCGAAAATCAAACGCCGGCCATGACGCGTTTTAAGAGCGATAAGGCTGCGCAAAAGGACCTGGCTAATACCGTCAAGCTTGCAGACATGAAAGCAGAAAATTTTGACACGGTCTTTTACACCGGCGGGCACGGCCCCATGTGGGATCTAGCCGAGAGCCCGGTATCAATCGCCTTGCTCGAGTCTTTCTACAATTCCGGCAAGCCAATCGCGTTGGTGTGCCACTCTCCTGGCGTGCTCCGTCACGTGACGTACAAGGGCGAGCCTCTGGTGAAGGGGAAGCGCGTCACCGGCTTTACGAATGGCGAAGAGGAGGACGTTCAACTCACGCATGTCGTGCCGTTCCTGGTCGAAAATGAGCTACTGCGCCTCGGAGCAATCTTCGAAAAGGTGCGCAACTGGGAACCGCATTTCGTCATAGATGGGCGGCTCATTACCGGGCAGAACCCCGCATCGTCGACGACCGCAGCGCAGGCGCTTTTGAAAGTTGCCGGCACGCAGAAAGCGAGTGCCTAAGCGCAATTAATGAGAATGAAACGTGAAGGAGGGATTTGTGTCTTCGAGACCGGAGTCGTCTAAAGTGAAATCAACATCGGGAACAATTCAGCCTCATCAGACTCACCAACCGGGCCAGGCCGATTTCAAAGCAATCCTGTCCGAAGATATCGACTGGAGGCCGTTCGCGGAATTTCCACCATCGGTGCGGCTTGCCGTCGTGGTTGGCCAACCCGATCAGGAAGGACCGTACACGATCAGAGTCAAAGTGCCTCATGACGTGAAGTTGATGCCGCATCGGCACCCGGAAGATCGCGTATACACGGTGATTTCCGGGGTCTTTTACATTGGCTTGGGCGATAAGTTCGATGCCGGGAAATTGGTAGCCTATCCGCCCGGTGCTGTGATCGTGCTGCCCGGTAATACGTCCCATTTTCACTGGGCGAAATCTGGCGAGTACGTGACGCAAGTAACGGCGATAGGACCGCTCGGGCTCGATTACCTCGACCCGAAGGATGATCCGCGAAATCAAAGCCCGGCGCCGTGACAGGCGAGACGACCGTCAACTGAAGCCAAAGTTGAATTCCAAAGGAATTAGGGATTCATATGGCTAATACCCGACATCACAATTAATGCGAGTTCCGGACAACAAATTTTTTGCCCCCGGCAACGATTACGTTCGAAATCCGTCGTTGACAACAACTTCGCGCCTAGAGGAGCATGACAGCTTCCCCGCGGGGGACATCAGGAAACCAGATTCTGGGCCATATTCACAACCCACATGAGCCACACCTTAAGTTCAACCTCTAACGTGTTTAAGCCTGATCAGGTTTTTTGCCCTCGAAATCACCTCTCGATGACAGGGCCACATGACCAAAAAAGTAAAGTTTTTGATCGCAGTTGTGTTTTCCTGCGCGCTGACCTGTTGTTCCAGCAACTCCAGCTCAACTCCACCAAACAATAACCCGCCAACAAATCCCGGGACGGCAAGCATCTCGCCCACTACAGCCGATTTACTGACCGGTCAAAGCCAGCAGTTCAGCACGCAAATTACCGGGGACGTAGTTTGGTCGGTGAATGGCGTTTCGGGCGGCAACAGCACAGTGGGTACTGTCGATTCCAGCGGCAAATACACCGCTCCGGCCGCACAGCCATCTGCTGCGGTGACCGTTAAAGTTGCCAGCAGTACTACAAGTTCATTTTCTGCCAGCGCCAAGATCACCGTGGTGGGCAGCGGCACAGTGACGGCTACCGCGAATCCTCAAGTCGCTACCTATACCGTTGCTCCTCCCGTGGCCGCGAATGTCACCATTCAATTCGGGACGGGCACGACCTACGGCTTCACCACTTCTACGCAACAGGCCACGGGCAGCGCTGCGCCACTCGCCATATTTGTGGCCGGAATGAAGGGCAACACGCAATATCACATGCGTGCCGTCTTTCAGCTTTCGGACGGCAACACGCTTAACGATACCGATCACACCTTCACAACCGGCGCGCTTAACACGAATCAAGTTCCGTTGCTCACTGTGAATAATCCAAACGGGATGACGCCGCAGTCCGGCGTTGAAATGCTGGATTTGATCCAGACAGGAACCCTGCTCCCAGTGGTCGCGTCAGACTTGGCGGGCAATGTAATTTGGTCGTACAACCCAGGAGGAACTGCGGCAGATATCGTTCAGCCGATCAAACTTCTACCTAACGGGCATTTTGTACTGGTCATCGCGCCAAGCTCCGCCGACCCAATCAACGGCACTTCGATACCTGCCGGAACTCTCGATGTCGTTCGAGAAATTGACCTGGCTGGGAACACAATCCGGGAAATATCGGTTGATACGCTCAATAGCCGTTTGGCAACCGCGGGATTCAACTACACCGCGGACATCATTCACCACGACATTGCCATTCTGCCCAATGGCCATTGGATCCTTCTGGTCAATTCAGTTCAGCAGGTGACTCTGACGGGTGCAACCACCCCGGTTAGCGTGCTCGGAGACGCGCTTATCGACCTCGATCAAAACCTGAATCCCGTGTGGATGTGGAATACGTTCGATCATTTGGATGTGAACCGTCAGCCTTATATGTTCCCGGACTGGACCCATTCAAATGCCATTTTGTACTCGGCCACGGACGGCAATCTGATCCTCTCGATACGCCATCAAAATTGGCTGATTAAAATCGACTACAACAATGGCAAGGGTGCGGGCGACATTATCTGGCACCTCGGCGAAGGCGGCGACTTTACTCTCGTCGGTGGAACTGATCCGACGGATTGGTTCTACGCGCAGCATGGCCCGTCGTTCACCAGTTCAACGACCGCGGGGACATATGGCCTGACCGTTTTTGACAATGGCGACGACCGAATGTTCCCCGGCGGTGAAACTTGCCAAATGGCCGGCGCAGCGCTCTGCCCTTACAGCACCGTCGCGACTCTCACTCTCGATGAAACTGCCAAGACGGCGACGTTTGCTTTCCACGACATCCTGAGTAACTACTCCTTCTTTGGCGGCAACGCTGAAACGCTGGCCAACGGGAATGTCGAATTTGACCTGTGCGCTTCCAATGGCACCACGCCGGACGCGACGGCTTTTGAAGTCACGCCCGACAATCCTGCTCAAACTGTATGGCAGCTCAACATTCCCGGCGTGAATGCGTATCGTGTATTTCGAATGGGGAGTCTGTATCCGGGCGTGAATTGGTGATAGACGGTGAAGGTTGAGCGCGGCGCAGTTTCGGCTGAGCTTTATGGCTCTCTTTCGAACAAGACGAAAGAGAATGGCTGGAGCGTGAGCTCCAGTGTAGCTTCAACGCTGATGCGCTCAGACTGATGATCAACTGCAGCGGCTCGTGGTGTCTCGCGACTGTCTGCGCTCCAGCGGGGATCGCTAGAATCGAGAATTTTTCTCCAGTTCCCTGCTTCCAGCTCCAGTTCAAACTGCCGAGGCACTTCACCAAAATAACAAACCATGCAAACGCGGCTCTGCTCGTGCCAGCGCGTGACCGACAGAATTTTGGAATCCTTGTCGCATCGAACTTCCATGCTTTGCTTATCGAGATGCGCCAAAGCCGGCAGGTTGCAGCGAAGCTTCAAAAGATGCGTGTAAAACTCGCGAATGATTTTGTGGCGGCCGTCCCGCTGCAAAGCCCAATCTATTTTGCTGCACTGAAATGTCGCTTCGACTGACGGATCCAGGAATTCCGCGTCGTAGTGGTAGCTCTCAAATTCCTTCACCCGGCCTTTGCGCACTGCTTCGGTGAGCGCTGGATCGCCGTGATCGACGAAATACGGAAATGGCGCCGGATCGGCATACTCTTCACCCATAAATAACAGCGGAACATAAGGAGAAAGCAGCGCAACGCCTGCAGCAAGTTTCAACTGCTCGAAATTTAAAATTTGCGAAAGCCGGTCGCTCAGCGGACGGTTGCCGATTTGGTCGTGATTCTGAGTGAAGACCACAAACTTGTCGGCGGGAATATTTCTTGACGATTCCCCGTGCCGCTTCTGTCGGAATTTCGAGAATTGGCCTTCGTAAACAAAGCCGTCGCGGTAGGCGTGGCACAAATCTTCAATACCGTGAAAATCCCCGAGGTATCCGTTCTGCTCGCCAGTGAGAAGCACATGCAGCGAGTGATGAAAGTCATCATTCCACTGCGCGTCGAATCCCCAGCCGCCTAGGCTTCGTTTCTCCACCACTTCTGGATTGTTCAAATTGCTCTCGGCCACCACCAGGACATGCCGGCCTAATTCCTTCGCTCGCTCGTGGCAGGCGGCGCCAAGTTCTTCGAGAAAAGGCCTCGCTGAAGGATCCACAATGGCGTGAATGGCGTCGAGCCTCAGTCCATCAATGTGAAAATCGGTAATCCAATAGAGTGCGTTCTCGATGAAATAGCGGCGCACTTCATCGCTTTGCGCGCGATCGAAATTGAGCGCATCGCCCCAAGGCGTTTTGTAATAGTCCGTGACGTAAGGCCCATAGTCAGCGGTGTAGTTACCTTCGGGACCAAAGTGGTTGTAGACCACGTCCAGGAACACGCCCATGCCGTGTTGATGGCACGCGTCGATCAGTTTTTTCAGCGATTGCGGCGTGCCATATGAATTTTGAACTGCATACATGTAGACGCCGTCGTATCCCCAATTGCGATTGCCGGGAAATTGCGCAACGGGCATCAGCTCGATAGCAGTAATTCCGAGTTCCTTCAATCGAAGGATTCGTTCGATGATCGCTTCGAAGGTTCCTGCTGGAGTGAATGCTCCAACATGGAGCTCGTAGAGCACGAGCTTTTCCAGGGGGCCTTTCCACGCTGCATCGGTCCAGTCAAATCGCGGATCGACCACTTGCGAAGGGCCATGCACTCCTTGCGGTTGAAATCTCGAGGCGGGATCTGGCCGCTCTTTCTGGCCATCGATTCGAAATTGGTAAAGAGCGCCTGGTGGTATGTCTTCGGCCATTGCCGAAAAGTATCCAGAGTTTCCCGGCTGCATGGCAATCATCCGGTCGCTCGGGCCTAGCAGATGTACTTCCATCTGCCTTGCCCGAGGAGCCCACACCAGGAAATTGCACACGTTCCCCTCGTGCCACGTTGCGCCCAGGGGCGTCTGGTTCGAGTCAATCTGATTGGCTAAATCCGGCGGCGGGCAAGATGACATTTTAGGAGGCGAGCATGCGCTTAATTCCACCGAGTGGAATTCCGACCCAGTCGGGGCGGCTGTTCAACTCGTACTGAAGCTCGTAGATTGCTTTCTCCAACAGATAAATCTTCAAGAGCTTTTCGAACTGCTCTGAGGTATTGGGCAAAAATTGCGCTTGCCCGGCTCGCGCGACATAGCCGCGAACGAACTGTCGTGCAACTCGCGATCTCCAGGCTTCGCTCAATACCGCTTGTTCATCGCGGTCAACATCGCGGTCGACTTCGCGGTCAACTTTTAGATGTTGCGGCTCGGCTGAGCGCGCCAAGTCCTCCGAATGGGCGGCGTAGTCAAATGAACGCATCATGCCGGCGACATCTTTCAACGGAGATTGTTTGGCGCGGCGCTCCGCGATCGGGCGTGCGGGCTCGCCCTCAAAATCGATCACCACAAAATCAGGGGGAGTGTGCAGGACCTGCCCAAGGTGATAGTCACCGTGGACACGCATGATCATTCCGCCAAAATTCCCGCTGAGGGCGGATTGAAAAACCTGCACAACCTCGTTTTCTCGGTTGGCCATAGCATCTGCTTCGGCCTGCAAGCTTTGCGGCAATCGCGAAATATTGCGTCGCAGCAATTCGAAAATTCTGCCGGGCGGCAGCGCACCGTTGGGCTACGGATTCTCGCTGGCGCGGTTCGGACCAACTTTCCGGAGCAAAATCAGGGTCGCGATCATCCGATGCTAACGCCAGATGCATTTCGGCGGTGATTTCTCCCAGCTTTTCCGAATCATTCAGATACGGCCCGAACCATTCATCTGAAATTGTTTCGGCAGGCAAATTCGCCCCTAGATCGGGCTGCGAAGAGGCCTTTTCGCGGAACGCCGCAAATTGTCTCAACGTGTAATCCCAGGCATCGCCATTATTAGCGACAAATTCCTGAAGCACCGCCAATGAAAATTGGCCGCCGTCGCTGGGATAGTAAGTCATCGAGCCGAGAACGGGTGGTATGTGCAGAAAATGTGCTCGCGCGGTCAAAAATTCGCCCATTTCAAGTTCGGGATTGACGCCTTCGCTGAGCCTTCGAAAAAGCTTGAGGATCAGCTTTTCGCCATAGCGGATCGAGCTGTTGCTTTGCTCCGACTTGAGAAGCCTGCCCTGCAGTCCCTCGATTGCAGTGTGCGCGCTACTCAGGTCTCCGGGGGCTTTGGTCTTGATCTGGCCTGCTCGGCCGGCAAATGTTTGTGGCGAAGCGAAGATTCCCAGCAGGCCATTCAGGAACTCCTCGATTTGCAAAGCATCAGAGAGCATCACCTCGCCGCATTGAATGCAAGCAACGCGGGACGTTGTCCTTGCGTTCTTTGACCTTGAGCTTTGCTGTGATGCGTTCTCCGCAATTAGGGGCAGCGCGTACACCTCCGCCGATCCTTCCGCGTATTGAACCCGGATGAGATATATCCCGGCGCCTTCGACCACATCGTGCATCGAGACAATGTCCAAAATTTCCGCCGAGGCTATTCGTCCGGCTTTGCCGGCGAACCATCGCTGGCTCATCAAGTAGGCAGGCAGTGAAACGGGCAAATGGTCGCGAAGGTACTGCTCTAATTCGCTGCTGGTGCGCTGTCGCGCGGATGAACCGCCAGTCATCATTTAAGTCCGATCAGGTAATCTGCGGGGCTGGGTTTTCGCAGAAGAAATAGCAGTTTCACCACTTTTCATAACGGCGAGGGCTCGTCCGATTCCGGCCGCACCGGTTTCTTCTTGTCTCCAATGTAACGCTCCAGCCATTGCTGCGCCAGATGGCGCCCGCCTAATCCAAAGGCGATCGCGAGGGCCATCATTGCTGCGCCAAAAATCGCGGTGAATGCGGCGACCACGGTTTGCTTGGCCAGTCCGATCTGCTCCAAGGCCATCGAAATGGCCAGAATCCAGATCACAAAGCGCACAAACCAGCTCAGAACACTGGGCGACCGCGACCCGGCATTCACCGCGGCAAGCAGCGCGGCTCGCGAAAAGAAATTTGCCGCGACCAAGCCGGCAAACAAAATCAGGATGGCCACCGCCACCTGGGGCAAAAATTGAAACAACCGGGAAATTTGTTCGCTCAGCTCCGAAATGTGAAGAACGCTTATGCCCAGCAAAATGAATCCGAGCCAAACCAACCAAAACAGCAACCCGCTGAGCAGCTCCACTACGGAAGGCAGCGCGGCCTTGCGAAGCACCCGGGTGGCGCCAGCTTCTTCTGAAAATCGGTCCAGGTGGGTCAGGTGCAAAATCCAGCGCAAAATGTACCTAAGCAGCGCAGCGACCAGCAGGCCGACAGCGACGATGATCAACATCACTAGGAAGCGCGGCAGGAATTCAGCGACCATGTGCACAAGGTTGTCGTACGCCTGTTGTAGGCCTTGGAGAATTGTCGCTTTCATGACTTCACCTTCCATCTTTCAATTAAGTACGGCCTCTGCTTTTCAAACTCCTGGCATAGTGCTTCTGCATGGGCATCAATCTGCTCAAAGCTCGAGTCCTGATGTTTGATCAAATAAGAAGAAATTTTGCCGCGGTACAGAGGAACGAGCGCCTGCACCACGTGATCGCGGCTCAAAACATCCCAGTGATACGAGGCCGCGAATTCGTATAGCGCTTTGACCCACAATTCATCGGGAATGTGAAAAGTGGGCACTTCCAGGGTGGCGGTCTTTTCAATTTCTGAAAGGGTCTCTTTGGTGACGATCGATTGCAGCACTGGAGTGAGTTCCGTAATGCCGGTGCGAAACATTTCCCAGCCTCGCGTGGGGTTCGCCTGGTCCGAGCCTTCCAGCCAATGGTGGCCGTTGACCCCTGACGTAGCCGCGGCTGGCGCAGCCGTCGCCTTGTCGGTCCAGACCGACGCTTCGCTTTCCAGGCACCAGAAAAGCGCGCTTACCACTTGCCTGACTACGGTCACGAGATCGGGCGTGGGCACATTGGCAGGCCGCACCTTGGGCCCCAAAAAGGACTGGCCATATTTGAAATCGTTGCAAATCGCGGTGATGGCCATCCAGGTCTGGGGCGCGTCGCGAATCGCTTCGTTGTGCCACACCTCCTGGTTCAGGCAATACGACGCAAGCTTTCCTGAAAACGCGAATTCATCGGACTGGAGTTCATACAGCCGGCTGCCGAGAGTCGCGCGGGTCATGGGGTAAAGCAGGATGCGCGCCAGCAAGCCATCATATTTGTGCCTGCTATAGATTGGCGCTACGAAATCGAGTCCCTGCCGGTAAATCGGCTCCAGGAGATTCTCGATCCACTCCGGCGTTACGTTCACTGAATTGGGGGAAATAATCGCGCAAGCTTTGGCGCGCAATAGATCGGCGGTGGCCAGCAGCGTGCGCAGCGCGATTCCTGGAACCGGAACCGAGTCGTACTTGGTCATGATTCTGTGAACGGTTCGCAACGAAGTGATGCCGCGGGAGTTTTGGTGAGCGACGATGTCCGCTTTTTGAATTACGTCGCAAGTGCCGTCTGTCGACCCGCCATCCACGCCGACGATCACGACCCGCTCGCGCTTGTATTTTTCCTGAAAGGCCCTGTCGATCGAGGCGATGATTTCGCCAACGCTGCTCTCGGAATTGTGTGTGGGCAGGCCGACCATAAGGTCGACCTCGCCTACGCTCATGAGCTGGCGAACAAAATCGTCGGCTAGAAAATTTTCGTCGGCCAAGGTGTTCCCGTCACAAACTGCAAATCAACAGACTCATACTCCGGCGCCGCTGCGCGTCGGGCTACCTCAATGCAAAATGACATCGTTAAATGCGCCGCAGCCGGAACCAAAAAGATTGGTACGGACCCAAGGTTAGCAGGTAGGGCAGATCGCCAATCCGCGGAAAAATATTTCGTCCGGCCATCTCGATAAGAATATTCCCTTTGTATTCGCTCAAATCCAGTTCTACGGCCTGAGCCGTGCTGGAAAGATTGTTCACCAGCAGCAGCCTTTCATTCTCATATTTTCTGATGTAGGCCAGCACCCGATGGTTCGAAGGCCGCAGAAATTCCATGGTCCCCCGGCTGAACACGGGAGTCGACTTTCGTACTTCGATCAGCCTCTTCATCCAGGCAAGCAGCGAATGTGGCGAACGCTTTTGCGATTCCACGTTGATGGCCTGGTATCCATATACCGCGTTGGAAATAATCGGCGAATACAGGCGCTCTGGGTCGGCTCCTGAGAATCCCGCATTCCATCCAGCGTTCCACTGCATCGGTGTGCGCACGCCGTTGCGATCGCCAAGATAAATGTTGTCTCCCATGCCGATTTCGTCGCCGTAGTAAATGATGGGCGTGCCCGGCATGGACATGAGCAGTGCATTCAGCAACTGAATTCTGCGGCGGTCGTTGTCCATCATGGGCGCGAGCCGCCGGCGAATCCCCAGATTCAGCCGCATGGTCTTGTCCTTCGCGTACTCGTCGTACATGTAATCGCGCTCAACGTCCGTAACCATCTCGAGCGTCAATTCATCATGATTGCGAAGGAAAATGCACCATTGGCAGTTGTCTGGAATTTGCGGGGTCTGCTCCAGAATTTCCACGATGGGTTTGCGATCCTCGAGCTGCACAGCCATAAACATCCGCGGCATCACCGGAAAATGAAAGGCCATGTGGAACTCATCGCCATTGCCAAAATATGCGGCCACATCCGCCGGCCACTGATTGGCCTCGGCGAGCAGCATTCGCCCCGGATATTCAGCGTCCAAACGCTTACGGATTTCTTTGATAATTGCGTGCGTTTCGGGCAGGTTTTCGCTGGAAGTCCCTTCGCGCTCGACCAGGTACGGAACCGCGTCTAGCCGGAAGCCATCCACGCCCATGTCCAGCCAGAACTTCATTACTTCCCACATGGCTTCAAACACGGCGGGGTTATCCCAATTCAAATCCGGCTGATGATGAAAAAACCGGTGCCAGTAATACGCCTTCGAAATTGGGTCCCAGGTCCAATTCGACATTTCAGTATCGAGAAAAATGATGCGCACACCGGTGTAGCGCGTGTCCGTATCGCTCCACACGTACCAATCGCGCTTCGGGTTGTCTTGCGAGCTTCGCGCCTCTTTGAACCACGGGTGCTGATCCGAGGTGTGATTCAAAACCATCTCGATGATGATTCGAAGTCCGCGGCTGTGCGCCGCAGTGAGAAAAGATTTGAAATCCTCAAGCGTTCCATAGCTGGGATGAACTGAGTTGTAGTCGGCAATGTCGTAGCCATCGTCGCGAAGCGGTGAAGGGAAAAACGGCAACAGCCAAATCGTGTTAATCGAAAGGTCCTGCAGATAATCCAATTTCTGGAGCAGCCCATGGAAATCGCCAATGCCGTCGTTATTGCTGTCGCAAAAGGTACGGACATGCAGCTGATAGATGATGGCGTCCTTGTACCAGAGCGGCTGGACCGGCGTTTCCACTTGGCTCTCCTTGCCTTCGCTGAGGTGAATCGTTTGCTGCTGCATAGCTACTTGCTGAACTATCTTGCTGAACTAACTTCCTGGCTTCCTGAATTGCTGCCCGATCCTTATCGCATCACGCTAAAAATGTGGGCAGGAAGTCCCGCCGGATTGAGCTGAACAAAATTTCGCGCGCCTCGCCAAACATAGTGCGCGTCGGTGAGCAAATCGTGAACCTGGTAAAACTGATCTTCATCGAGCCTCAAATCCGCAAGAGACACTTCAACGAAACCCGACTGCACGTTCCGGGGATCGAGATTCACCACCACTAAAATCGTATCCGACTGATCGTCGGTCATCTTGCTATAGGCGATGAGCTGCTCGTTATCCACGTCATGAAACTTCAAACTCCAGTCGCTCTGCAGCGCGCGGTGTTCAAGCCGGATGGCATTCACACGCGCGATGAGATTTCTCAGGCTGTCCAGCCGGTCAATATCCCAAACTCGGACTTCGTACTTCTCC
The DNA here is from genome assembly GCA_963757885.1 of uncultured Acidobacteriota bacterium. Lineage (GTDB taxonomy): Bacteria > Acidobacteriota > Terriglobia > Acidiferrales > UBA7541 > Palsa-147. Next base: position 1,163,756 of record CAVWSS010000006.1, read on the forward strand.
GAATTTAGATACTCTTCGCTGCCTTGGGCCGCCGGCCGCGATTCACCTAACTCGAAAGCCGGTCCATAAATGCCGTAGTTCGCTCCCAGGGTCGACGCCAAAATAAAGCGCGACATAAACGCAGCGCGCCCGCCTGTCTGCAACTCTTCGGTCAAAATGTCAGGCGTATTGGGCCACAAATTGGGCCGGAAAAACTCGCGCACGGGCGGCTGAGTAACCTCCGTGAAATATTCAATGAGTTCCGGCTTGGTGTTCTTCCACGCGAAATAGGTGTAGGACTGGGTGAAGCCGGCCTTGGCCAGTTGATACATCACCTTTGGCCGGGTGAAAGCCTCCGAAAGAAAAATTACCTCGGGAAAGTCAGCTTTAATGTCCGCAATGAGAGCCTGCCAGAAAGCGAAGGGCTTGGTGTGCGGGTTATCTACGCGAAAAATCCGGATGCCCTGCTCAGCCCAATAACGCACGACACCGGTTAATTCCGCGCACAGCGCATCCGCATCCCCATTTTCGAAATTGAGCGGATAAATGTCCTGATACTTCTTCGGTGGATTCTCCGCGTATTGCACCGCGCCATCCGGGCGAATCCGGAACCACTCGCGATGCTGCTTCACGTAGGGATGATCCGGCGCGCACTGAAAGGCCATGTCCAGGGCAATTTCGATTCCCCTCTCCGCCGCTTTGCGCATCAATAATTTCAAATCCTCGATGGTGCCCAGTTCAGGGTGAATTGCTTTGTGCCCGCCTTCTGTCGACCCAATTGCCCAGGGGCTGCCCGGATCCTCCGGCGTGGCCGTCACCGAATTATTTTTGCCTTTGCGAGCCATTCGTCCAATGGGATGAATCGGCGGGAAATACAGCACATCGAAACCCATGCCCGCGATGTAGTTCAATCGATCGATGCAATCACGGAATGTTCCGGGGGCTTTCGGGTCGTTGGTGCATGAGCGCGGAAACATTTCATACCAGCTGCTGAACCGCGCTTTCTCGCGATCGACGGTTACACGCAATCCCTTGCCGTAGCGGGTGAATCCTTCGTGATCCGTCTGCGCGCTCATCGCCGCCAGCAAATCAGGATCGGTCACCAATGTTTCAATCTCTTTAAGTTTGCCCTTCGCAATGGCACGCAGACGTTGGGACCATTTGGCCAGCCGCTCGCTCTCCCCGGCCTTCGCGCGAGCCGACGCGTGCTCGATAATTCCAGCACCAATCAGCGCGTCGACGCTCACTTCCTGCTCGGCATCGACTTTTTTCAGGAAGCCCCGGTGCCAGGTCTGAAACGAATCGACCCAGGCCTCCAGGGTGTACATCCAGGAGCCCAGTGAAGTGACCCGGAACTCGCCTTCCCAGCGGTCGTTGTTGATCAGGTGCATGTCCGCGACGGAAAACTCTTCCGCGTCGCCTGCTTTATACAGCAGCGAAGCGCGCAGCATGTCGTGGCCGTCTGCAAAAATATCCGCTTGCACCACAACACGTTCGCCAACCACTCGCTTGATAGGAAACGCACCGCCTTCGATTTCAGGCGCGACATTCTCTATCACCACGCGTGGCGCGATTTGTGCGGCACGCTTAATTTGTGATCGCAGGGTGGCCACTGAGATTTCCATGACGTTAGACTAATTTCCGAGACAAAGGGCTTTTCCCGCTGTGCTATACAAACACTACCGTATTATTTTCGGAGCAATTCAAAGTATACAATACACGCCAGTTGCGTCCCCCCGCGGCTAAAGCCCTGGTTGCGTATTCGCAAGATGCTTTACGAGCAACAGGCGCTGTCTTTGAGTTGTAATAAATTGTAATCGGCCAGGGTTCCTCCCATAGGTCACCGTGTCTTCGTGTCATCGTGCACCGCAGCCGGCGTTGCCAGAAACGCGTCGTCGAAGGAGTTTCAGAACGTGAATATTCATCAAGCCACCACCAGCTTTGAGAAATGGACCCGCGAGCGCACTCCGGTCATCGATGCCGACTTGCGATTCAAGCACCAGCAAATGAAGTCGGAGCTCTACCTTTTCCTTCGCGGCACCTTTTACCGCTGGGCGCAGCTTTTCCCTCAAATCTGTAAAGACGAAGCCCACGCGCCAAAGGTTTTGGCCGTAGGCGATCTTCACCTCGGAAGCTTTGGCACTTGGCGTGACTTCGAGGGTCGATTGAATTGGGGCGTCGACGATTTCGATGATGCATTCCCGCTGCCCTACACCAATGATCTGATTCGCTTCGCCGCGAGTATCCGCCTAGCTGCCAACGACCAAAACATTTCCATAGGTTTCAAGGACGGCTGCGACGTCTTCCTGGAAAGTTACCGGGAGACTCTGCGCTGCGGCGGCAAGCCTTTCGTTCTGGCCGAGTCGGCCAGTCATATGGAAGCTCTGGGGTTTGATCAAATCAAGCCGCCAAAACGCTTCTGGGAGAAACTGAACGCCTTGCCGCCGGTTCCCCAAAAGCAGCAACTTCACTCGAAAGTTATCTTGGGCGAAGTAATGCCTAAGCAGGTGCGCGAGTTCAAAGTTGTCCGTCGGCGCGCAGGGATGGGCAGTCTCGGCCAACCCAGATTCGTTGCCATTGGCGATTGTGAAGGGGGCTGCGTCGCGCGCGAGGCTAAGAAGATGGTTCCGTCGGCGTGCCGCTGGGTAATCAGCCTCACGGAGAACCGCAAGACATCCCCTAATTCGCTAGACCCGTTTTATGAACAAATCATGACTCGCGCGGTGCGTTCTCGGGATCCATTTCAGCGCGTCCTGAAGGGCTGGGTCATTCGCCGCCTCTCGCCGGATTCCAATCCCATTGAACTTGCTGATCTTCCTCGAAAACGCGACGATGAGCGCCTTCTTCACGCCATGGGAGACGAGGCAGCCAACGTGCACCTTGGCAGCCGGGGGCAGGTCAAAGCGGTTCTGCGGCATTTACAGCGCCAGAAATCGAATTGGCTGCGGAGCGCGGCAAAGAAAATGGCCAAAGCCATCGAAAGCGATTGGAAGGATTACCGGAAACCCTGATTTGCACAGGAACGTCACGATCCCGAGTGGCAAACTCATCTGAGCTGGCGTAAATTAGGAAAAATTCGTTTAAGGAGATTTGAATGGCAGAACAAACCCCCGCGTCACATAAAGACCTGCTTAGCAAGCCAGCTTTCGCCAATCTCGCAACGCTGATGCCCGACGGCAGCCCGCAAGTCACCCCAGTTTGGGTGGATTTCGACGGGAAGGATTTTCTGGTGAATTCGGCGCGCGGGCGCCAGAAGGATAAGAATCTGCGCCGCGATGCTCGCGTGGCCCTATCCATCTCCGATCCGCAAAATCCGTATCGCTATTTGGGCGTGCGTGGACGCGTCGTGGACATCACCGAAAAGGGCGCCGGCGAACACATCGACAAAATGGCCAAGAAATATCTGGGCAAGGATAAGTATCCCTTCGCGCAGCCTGGCGAGGTGCGGGTTCTTTACAAGATTGCGCCCGAGCACTACCACACTATGGGCTAAGGCATTTCAGACGGCGAGGTTTGCGGCGAAAACCCGCTAACGCGACTTATTCAGCTCTGCAATTTGCGCGTCGAGGTCCGCGAGGGCTCGCTGAAGGACTTTCTGATACCGCTCGTCCTGGCTCTTTTCCAAATCCTGGGCGACCCGCTTCCGCGATAGCTCCAGAATTCCGGCTCGTCTAACGCGGTCCTGCTGTTCACGCCCGAGAGGCGAATTCGTGGATTTATCCTTCTCGCCTTCCGCGGAATCGATCTGATCGCCTACTGCTTTGCTTTCCCATCCTCTGGCCATACAAATATCTTAACGCGCATAGCAGAAATGTCTAAATTTCAAAGTGTGTGTGTATTCCTTCCGCTACTGTACGAAAGCACTAGAGATTGCCGCGTTCCGGGATCCTCAAAAACTTGTGCTCACCCGGGCGGTGTAACTGCGCGGCGGTCCAATCGCATTCCCGGAGAAAAGCCCTCCAAAATCGATCACATTTAAGCGGTCGTTCAAGTTTTCCACATCAAATTGCCAGGTGGTCTTGAATTTTTCTCTCGTATACAGGTCCCCGCCAAGCGACAAATTCACCGAAAGCTGAGGCTTTACCCGACCCCGCTCAAAATTCACTCGACTAACCACTGCCGGCCCATACTGCGCTAGCGCCTCCTGCTGAGTGCCCTCAAATTCAAAAGGCAAGCCGCTACCATAATCGGCCCCGGCGGCGGCCCACAGTTTCGGAACGATCTGCCAGCGATACCGCGTCCGCAATGTATTGCGCTGATCTTGTGAATCTGGAAAGTGGCCGGTAAGTTGGGTCTTGGCGTCGAGCGCGTCGTCGCCCACGAATAATCCGCCGGTCACCGGGAACCATGCAGCGCCAACCATGTAGGAATAGCTCACGAATCCGGAGACTGGCCCCCAATGCGGCAGGTCGATTTTCGCCTCAGCTCCATAAATCACCGACCGGTCGAAGGCAATCGGAAAGCTCACCGCGGTATTTAACAGTTGGTCGTCGTCCGCATAGTTATCCACGGCGCGCCTGTAAACGTTCAGAGTCAGCCGCATTTCTTTGTGAAGGCCTTTGGTAATTCCTCCCTCATAGTAGTTGCCGTTCGAAGGCCGCACCGGCAGCCGCAGAATATTGGGATTTAACGACGTAACCGCCGGCGAACTTGAGAGCAGGATGTTGTCGGACTCGGGGGTCTGAAATACGCGGTCGTAGGAAGTGTGCACAACGAGATTCGCCTTCCGGAAATATCGGCCCACGCTCACTCGCGGGCTAAAGGCTTTCTGATTCACCAGCAACTGATAATGATCCCAGCGCAGGCCCGCGCTGAACGTCCAATTGCCCCAATGAATCAAATCTTGCACAAAGGCGGATTGCTCCAGGTCGGGATGGCTTCCCAAAAATGCAAACGATAGCGGAGTGCCATCATCGAATTGCGAGGGATTGGTGATTCTGTCGCTGAAATCCTCGTGAAGAAAAATATTGTCGGATTCGATTCCCGCCTTGAATTCGTGAATTCCGTGATGTACCGAGATCGATCCTTTGAAATATCCTTCGCGAAAATGATTGTTTTGAAAGGCGATGATTGGCGTAGACAGCGCGTTGGACCACAGTCCGCTCGAATCGTCGCGCACCATGCCCCGCAAGTACGACACGACATCCGGGGAGAAAATATGCTCGTAAGAAACGATTCCCATCGTTTCGAAGTTGTCCGCATTCTGCAGCTGCCCGGCGCTCTCCTGAATCTGTTCATTGGGAATTTCAAAGCGCGATAGCTCGTGGCGGACGCTCAAGGTCAGCCGGTCTTTCTGGGTAAATTGCCTCTCGTAGCTGAGCGAAAAATCGCCGGTCGTTCCGGTATTGGTGAAATTCTCAGGCACGACCGGATTCAAATAGTGCTCCGTATTCGCTCCCTCAACGCTGGCCCCAAAGAAATTCTTACCTTCTACATATTGGGCTTCCACAAATCCCGAGAGGGAGCTGAAACTTCCGCCGCTGAGCACGCTTCGCCCATGAAATCCTGACTGCGAGTTTTCCTCCGTGGTCATTTCCACCACGCCGCCCATCTTTCGCCCATATTCGGCGGGAATCCCGGCGGTGAACACATTCATCGACTCCAAATCGTCCGCGTCGATCTCCGGCGCGAAGCCGGGCGACCGGTTGTCGGTGAGTGGAATCCCGTCGATCACGAGTTGCGCCTGGTACTCGGAGCCGCGCGGATGCAGAACTGCATTGCCTTCGTACAACCACCCCGGCTGCGTATTCACCAAGTCCTGGACCGACCTGCCCGGCAGCGACGCGGGCCGATCTTCAATGAAGTGCGTGCCAATCTGATTGTTTGAGGTGACCTCTTCCGGATCGACCAACGTGCTACCCTGCACTGTAACTGCGGTGCTGACAGCGGCAACTTCAAATTGAATTTTCAGGCTTACAGGAAGAGACGACTGAAGCTCCACAACGCGCGATACCGGCGCGAATCCCTTTTCGCTCACTTGAATTCGGTACACGCCGTAGGGAAGGCGCCGAATAACCAACTGTCCGGTGTCATTGGTGCCAGTAATGCGACTGAAATGATTTGCGTCGCTGGTCAGCTCTACAATGGTGCGCACGCCCAGCCCTGCCGGGTCGGTTACGCTGAGCCGCAGCTCCGCATCGCTCTCCTGCGCAAAGAGCGGATTGGCAAGATTGGCAAACAAGGTCAGCACTGAAAAAAACAGTGCAATGGCCAAAGTTTTCATAAGTCACAGCCGTCGCAATTTGTCGCTAGATGCAGAACGCGTAATGGCTTCCGATTTTACTCTAAGCTGCTCCGCGCGCCTCTGGCTACAAATCTCCTTTTCGTTTGAGACGCAATGCGGTTTAATCCCGCTGCATCAGCCAATATTTGATTGAGAGGGCCCCATGCAAGTTGCGCCATTTGGGCTAGAACGCTGGCAGTCGATTTGGGAAAACAAAGTTGCGGTGAATATCGCTGAAAGCGGCGTCGCCCCCATGACCACGCGCGAATTGCTCGACGATCCCGCACTCAATGATAAATTGCTGTCCCTTCGACTCGGCTACCCGCAAAGCAACGGTACTGAGGAAATACGCTCGCGCATCGCTTCGTTTTATCCCGGCGCGAAAACGGAAAACGTTCTGCTCACCGCCGGCTGTGCCGAAGCGAATTTCCTTGTCTCCTGGTTGGTGGTCGAGCCCGGCGATGAAGTAGTTCTGATGCTTCCGAATTACCCGCAGGTTCGCGGCCTCGGTGAAGCGTTCGGCGCGCAAGTAAAACCTCTTTGGCTTCGCGAAGAGTTGTCCTGGCAGCCCGATCTGAATGAACTAAGTGAACTGATCACCAGCAAGACTCGCCTAATCGCTATTTGCAACCCGAATAACCCCACCGGCGCGGTTCTGAGCAACGAGGGGCGCAAGGCGATCTGCAATGCCGCCGCGAAAGTCGGAGCCTATATCCTCGCCGACGAAGTTTATCGCGGCGCGGAACTCTCCGGTCAAATCACACCTAGTTTGTGGGGCAGCTACGACCGCCTGTTCTGCACCGGCGGCCTCTCCAAAGCTTTCGGGCTCCCCGGCCTTCGCACCGGCTGGATCATCAGCAGCCCGGAGCGAGCCGAAAAACTCTGGACCTATCACGATTACGCAAGCATGGCTCCGACCATGTTTACTGAGCTGCTCGCCTCGCTGGCGTTGGAGCCCGGGCGTCGCGAACGCATTCTCGCACGCACTCGCGGAATTCTGACCCGCCAATACCCTATCGTTCGCGATTGGGCCGCGAAGCATGCGTCACTGCTGACCCACATTCCGCCCGTCGCCGGCGCCATCGCCTGGTTCGGCTACTCCGCTCCATGGAAATCAGGCGAAATGGCCGAAGAACTTCGTACCGGTAAGAGCTTGCTCATTGTTCCCGGCGACCAAACGGGAATGGAAGGCTACTTCCGCCTCGGTTACGGCGGGGAGCCAAATGCCTTGCACAAAGGCTTGCAATTGATGGATGAGTGGTTCGCGGAAAAAACTCAAATGCGCGCCGCACGGTAAGAAAGAGCGGGCACGCGAGCGCGCGTTACCCAGAACTTTAAACCAACCAAAGGAGACAAGACCGTGGGCCATCGCCTCAAAATCACCCTGCTGGCTTTGATCTTTGCTGCAGTTTGCTTGGCCGCTGTTTGCTTCACCGGAAAACTTGCCGCGCAAACTTCCGCGCCCGCGGCCGCGCCGGCCAAAACCATTGCCATCCGCGTCGGCGAATTGATCGACGGTAAGAGCGACAAGCCCATCTCCAATGCGCTGATCGTCGTTGAAGGTGAACGCATCACGAGCGTCACTCCTGGTGGTACTCCTCCCGCCGGCGCCGAAGTGATCGACCTCTCTCAAGCTGCCGTCCTGCCCGGCTTCATTGACGCACACACGCACATCCTTCTTCAGGGCGACGTCACCGAAGAGGATTACGCCGTTCAGCTGCTCAAGGAATCGATTCCCTATCGCGCCATTCTTGCTACTCGCAACGCGCAAATCGCTATGAGCCACGGCTTCACGACACTGCGCGATCTTGAAACCGAAGGCGCCATGTACGCCGATGTCGACGTGAAGAAAGCCATCAATCGCGGCGAAGTTCCCGGGCCGCGAATTTTTGCCTCCACGCGCGCCATGGCCCCTACCGGCATGTATCCGCTGCTCGATTACAACTGGGAAATCGAAGTTCCGCACGGCGTGCAGGTGGTCGACGGCGTCGATGGCGCCCGCCTCGCGGTGCGCGAGCAGCTTTCTCACGGCGCCGACTGGATTAAATATTATTCCGACCACGGCTACTACTACGGCGACGACGGCGTGCTTCACAGCATTCCCAATTTCACCGACGAAGAAGCCAAGGCCATCGTCGACGAAACGCATCGCCTGCATCATCGTGTAGCCGCGCACTGCATCGGCTCCGACGGCATCGCCGCCGGTCTTCGCGCGGGAATTGACTCGGTCGAGCACGGCGACGGCATGACCGAAGCCGAAGCCGACGAAATAGTGAAGCGAGGAATCTACTGGGTGCCCACCATCATGGTCGGCGCAGCAGTTGCTCCGGGCCGCGGTGGGAATTGGATCAAGATGGTCAACACCGAGAAGGCAGCCTTCCAGCGCGCGCTGAGTAAAGGAGTGAAAATCGTGTTTGGCACCGACGCCGGCGGCTTCTCCTGGACGGAAATGAATGAGGCCCAGGAATTTCACTATTACGTCGATTACGGCATGACGCCGATGCAAGCCATTCGCACCGCCACTGTCACCGCGGCGGAAATGCTGCAATGGAGCGATCGCATCGGCAGTATCGAACCGGGAAAATACGCGGACATCGTCGCGGTTAGCGGCGATCCGCTCAAAGACATTAAGGTACTGGATAACGTGAAGTTCGTGATGAAGGGCGGGCAGGTTTATAAGAACGAGATGAAGTAAAGCGGAATAGCTAACGCGCATGAGCTAACGCGATACAGCCACCGCAAAACGGTAAGCGAGCAGGCCCGCTGGCGGCCTAACTAATAGGCCTAATTAATTCTTGCGCTGCGCTTGCTGCGACGGCCGGCCCGCCTTCTTTGCGAAAATATTGCCAGGCCACTTCGCCGCCGAGCCCAACTCCTCTTCAATTCGCAGCAACTGATTGTATTTGGCCACGCGGTCAGTCCTCGACGCCGATCCCGTCTTAATCTGACCCGCGCCCAGTCCAACCGCCAGGTCGGCGATAAACGTATCCTCCGTCTCGCCGGAGCGATGCGAAATCACCGAGTTGTATCCGGCCTTTCGCGCCATCTCGACCGCTTCAATCGTCTCGGTCACCGTGCCAATCTGATTCAGCTTAATCAGAATCGCGTTGGCGATTCCTTCCTTAATCCCTCGTGCAAAAATCTCCGGATTGGTCACAAAAATATCGTCGCCAACGAGCTGGACTTTATCGCCCAGCGCCTTGGTCATAGCTTTCCATCCGTCCCAGTCGTCTTCCGAAATTCCGTCCTCAATCGACACAATCGGATACTGCCGGACCCAGCCTTCCCAAAACTTCACCATGTCGTCCGACGAGTGCTCCGATTTATCCGACTTCTTGAACACATACTTTTTCTTCGAAGCGTCATAAAATTCACTCGACGCCGGATCAAGCGCGATCGCGACTTGCTCCCCAGCCTTGTATCCCGCCGCCTCAATCGCCTCCAGCACCCGCTCCACGGCCTCTTCATTGGACTTCAGGTTCGGCGCAAACCCTCCCTCGTCTCCCACCGCCGTCGAATAGTCGTTCTTCTTCAGCACGTTTTTCAAATTGTGAAAAACTTCCACGCCCCAGCGCAGCCCTTCGTGAAAATTCGGCGCGCCCACCGGCATCACCATGAATTCCTGCACGTCCACCGAATTATCTGCGTGCGCGCCGCCATTCAGAATGTTCATCATCGGCACCGGCAGCAGGTTTGCTGATTTATCGCTCGAATATCCCGACAAATATTTGTAAAGCGGCTCCTTCTGCGAAGCCGCTGCCGCCCGCGCGGTGGCCATCGAAACCGCCAAAATCGCGTTTGCTCCCAGCGCGCCTTTATTCGGCGTGGTGTCGAGCTCGATCATCCGCTGATCGATCGCCTTCTGTTGCAGCGCGTCCATGCCCAGCAGCCCTTTGCGAATCAGCGTATCGACGTTCGTGACTGCTTTCTGGCACCCTTTGCCGAGATAGCGCTTCTTATCGCCGTCGCGCAGCTCCAGCGCTTCGTGCTCGCCAGTCGATGCGCCCGACGGGACCGCGGCACGGCCACGCGCACCATCCTCCAAAACGACTTCCGCCTCCACTGTGGGATTGCCGCGTGAATCGAGAATCTCGCGCCCGTGCACACTCTGAATTGTCGTGCTCATGAATTTTCCTGACTGATTTGAGATGGCTAACGAACTGAAGCGAACGGCACCTGTCGACCTGCACTTAGTCTGACCGGCTCTACTCCGGCTCTTCCAGCATCGACTCTTCGCGCACCACCACCACCACTCCGCTATCGGTCACTTGATACTTTTGCCGGTCGGCGTCCAGATCGTATCCGATCACCGTGCCCTCGGGCAGGATCACATGCCGATCGATAATCGCTTTTCGCACGCGTGAATGCCGCCCGACACCCACGTGATTAAAAACAATCGAATCTTCCACGTCGCAGAAACTGTTGATACGCACGTCGTACCCGACCACGCTGCGCTTCACCCGGCCTCCGGAAATAATCGAGCCGGCCGCCACGATCGAATCCATCGCCGCGCCCATTCTTTGCGGATCGGCGAACACAAACTTCGCCGGGGGATATTGCTGCTGCCAGGTGTTTAGAGGCCAACTCTTGTCGTACAAATTGAAAATCGGGGAGACCGCGATCAAGTCCATATTCGCTTCGTAATACGCGTCGATCGTCCCCACGTCGCGCCAGTACGACGTGTCTTTCTTATTCTCGTCGAGAAAATTGTACGCAAACACCCGGTGCTTCTCGATCACGGCCGGCAAAATATCCTTCCCAAAATCGTGCAATGATTTCTCGTTCTCGGCGTCCGCGATCAGAATCGGCAGCAGCAAGCTGGTGTTAAAAATGTACACGCCCATCGAAGCATTCACGCGGCCCGGATGAAAGCTCGAATGCTTGGGATTCTTGGGTTTCTCTTCGAATCCGGCAATTCGCCAATCCTTGTCCGTCTCGATGACCCCAAAACGCCCGGCCGCTTCCGCCGCGTCCACTTCCAGCGTCGCTACGGTTACCTCCGCGCCGGCATTGACGTGCTGCTCCAGCATCTTCTGGTAGTTCATCTTGTAAATGTGATCGCCGGAGAGAATGAAGACGTACTGCGAGGGCTCGCTGCCTATCGAATAAATATTCTGATAAACCGCGTCCGCGGTCCCTTGATACCAGTGCGTCGAGACGCGCATCTGCGGCGGCAGCACTTCAATGAAATCGCCATAGCCCATCAGGCTGGACCAGCCGCGCCGCACATGCCGGTTGAGGCTCAGCGCTTTGTACTGGGTGAGCACAAACACCCTGCGCAAGTCGCTATTCAGGCAATTGGAAAGCGTCACATCAATGATGCGGTAAACGCCACCGAATGGTACCGCCGGCTTGGCGCGGTCCCGCGTCAAAGGCCAAAGCCGCTCGCCCTGTCCTCCTGCTAACAAGACCCCAATTGCGTTACGCATCGCCGACATCGGTAAGTGGTCCCTTTTGGTCCCAAGTTGAAAGCGCGAACCATTCTAGCAATATCCACAAGCGCCGGTCAGTCTCGAGGGGTACCTCTTGTGCCATTTTCGGTTATGGATACAATGGTTTGCCCCGGTGCGCCGGCTTGCCTTGTCAGCCAACGCATTTTTATGCACTTGATTTACTCAACAGTAAAACAACACTCTTGCTTACGGAGTTTTTAAGTACTTGACTTCTTCGTACAGCAGAGATAGAAAATGCAGCGTTGCCGGCCATACCCGGCGGGAGTATACTGGGGTGAGATTCTAGTCTTCGGTGCAACGGGGGTGAGTCAGCTTGGCAGAAGTTGTGATTCAAGAGGGCGAATCTTTGGAAAACGCTCTCCGCCGCTTCAAAAGAAAAGTGCAGTCAGAAGACATTATTAAAGAAATAAAGAAGCACAGCTATTTCATGAAGCCCGGCGAGAGACGTCGCGCAAAGGCCGCTCTGTCCCGCAAGCGCCTCCGGAAAAAGCAGCGAAGAGAACTAGACTAAGCACTCTCCGTATAGAGAACGGGTGTGGCTGTTGACCGCGTATGGGTGGGTGTCTCCTTTTACCGGGGGCATCCGCTTCGTATGCAAATGGCCTGTCGCTTTCTTGGTTTCTGTTGTCCAGCCAGGCCACCGGAGCGGCCATGGAATATCACGATAAGGTGTTGAGGTGCGCGGATTGCAATGCGGAGTTCGTTTTTACCGCCGGCGAACAAATGTTTTTCGCCGACAAGGGCTTCAAAAACGAACCCAAGCGCTGTAAAGCCTGCAAGTCGACCCGGGCCCAGGGATCTTCCCCTTCAGCCAACTTCCAAAGGGTAGAAACAAAAACGGTCTGTTCACAGTGTGGGAAAGAAACTACAGTTCCCTTCAGGCCGACCCAGGGACGCCCTGTCTACTGCAGGGAATGCTTCCAGCAGCGGCGTTCGATCGGCGCCACAGGCGCGATGGCCTAGTCCCCATCGCCTAGTTCCAAACGCTGGACCGCAGTCTCAATCCAGTCCTCACCGAAGCTGATTCTCCCCGCAGCCTTCGCAGATTTCCGCGCACCCCTCCATACTCCAGTAATTTCATGGTGTTACAAACCAGCCTGCTCGAATCCGCCCGCACCATATCGTCATCAAAATAGTTGCGTTACCTCAAGCCACGCGAAAAATTCGAGGGAGCTCCCGACATGGATTCAGAGAAGGCACTGCGCGCCCAATTAGTAAAAATGCTGAATGAAGCTCAGGCTCATGCCGCGTTCAAACAAGTGTTCGATGGAGTGCCGCCTGCGCTCCGGGGCGAGGTGCCTAAGGGCGTTCCTCATTCCTTGTGGCAGCTTCTGGAACATTTGCGCCTCGCCCAATGGGACATTCTCGACTTCAGCCGTAATCCCAAATACAAGGAGCTTAAGTTCCCCGATGACTACTGGCCCAAAAGCGCTCAGCCGCCTAGCGAGGCCGCCTGGGACAAGTCCATCTGGGATTTTGAGAAGGATTTGGGAGAGATGAGCAAGCTGGTTGAGGATTCGAAAACGGATCTTTTTGCGAAGATTCCTCATGGTGATGGACAAACCATTCTTCGCGAAGCCTTGATGCTCGCGGATCATAATGCCTACCACCTGGGACAGGCTGTGCTGGTTCGGCGGCTTCTGGGAAATTGGAAGGATTGAAGAATACTGAAGAATTTTAATTGATCGCTCAGGTTCGGCTAATTCAGGCTCGGGCTGATTCAGCGAACACCAAGCAGCCCCGCTGGGGCCGGCTGGCGTATATCCAGCTATAATAGTTTCATCCAGATCGCATTCTTCAAGGCATTCGCTTCGACCGAGCGAAGGAGAGCAGCCACGGATTTATGGCTCGTCAGAACACAACTTTAGAATCGCCGGTTGCCGTTAAGGCTCCCGACAAATCCTCCGCCAAGCGCGAAGCGATCTTTGACGCATTTCGCCGCTGGGGATATCTCGAATCGAAACTCGATCCTCTGGGCAATTACGAATTTCCTGCAGTTCCTGAGCTGGGCCTTACCGGCAAGGATGCAGATGAAGCCCGCGCTTTTTATTGCGGCACGATTGGCACGGAATTCATGCACATTCCCGATCAGGCCAAGCGCGCCTGGGTCGCCCAGCGCATGGAATCGGATCCCCCTCAATTCGACCAAGCCCGCATTCTAGACCGCCTGGTCCGCGCCGAAATTTTTGAGCAGGTTCTGCAGACCCGCTACCTCGGCACCAAACGCTACTCGCTCGAGGGAAACGCGTCGCTGATCCCGCTTCTCGACGAAGTTTTCAACACAGCCGCTGAGCGCGGCGTCCGCGGCGGCATTATCGCCATGAGCCATCGGGGCCGGCTCAACGTAATGGTTCACACTGTGGGGCGCGACGCAGCCGCGGTTTTCGCGCGCTTTGAGGATGTCGATCCGCGTAGCGTTCTCGGCAGCGGTGATGTGAAATATCATCTCGGCGCTACTGGGGAATTCCAGCCTGCCAATGGCCGCACCATTGACATGCACCTGGTTTCCAATCCCAGCCATCTCGAAGCTGTCGATCCAGTGGCCATGGGCCGCACGCTCGCCAAGCAAGTCCGCGCCAACGATGCCAGCGGCGCGCAATACCTCCCTGTTCTTCTTCATGGCGACGCGGCTTTTGCCGGTCAGGGTATTTGGGCTGAGACGCTCAACTTCGCAGGCCTCGAGGGCTACAACGTCGGCGGCTCGATCCACATCATCGTCAACAATCTGATCGGCTTCACCACTGTGCCGCGGGAATCGCATACTTCCTTCTTCTCTTCCGATCTGGCCAAGCGCATCCCGATTCCCATCTTCCACGTCAATGCTGAAGATCCGGACGCGGTTTCGCGCGTCGGCCGCATGGCCGTGGAGTATCGCTACGAATTTGGCACGCCGGTGATCATCGATCTGATCGGCTATCGGCGCCACGGCCACAGCGAAGTCGACGACCCAACCATCACTCAGCCGCTGCGCTACAAGAAAATTCAAGAGCATCCGCCTCTTTGGCAGATTTACGCGAAAGAAATTGGCGTCGATGCCGAACCTACGGTTGAAAAAGTGCGCCAGGACCTCGACGCTGCGCAGAAAGCGGCTGAAGAACTCGAGAAGAATCCGGTCATGCGCCAGTTGCCGGATTATTGGAAGCCTTACCGCGGCGGCCGGTACAATTCTTCGCTCGAAGTCGAGACTGCGGTGTCCGCGGAGCGACTCTCCGAAATTTCCGCGGTCATCTCCAGCTACCCGTCGGGCTTTCATATTCACCCGAAGGTCAAAAAGCTCCTCGAGCAGCGCGCCGAAATGGGCCAGGGCAAGCGCGCCATCGACTACGGGATGGCTGAAACGCTCGCCTTTGGTGCGCTCCTTCGTGAAGGTACGCCGGTTCGCCTCAGCGGCCAGGATTCGCGCCGCGGGACCTTCAACCAGCGCCATGCGGCGCTAATCGATATCGAAAATGAAGAAATTTACATCCCTCTTTCCCATGTCAGTTCGGACCAGGCGCGCTTCGATATTTACAATTCGGCGCTTTCCGAAGCTTCCATCATGGGCTTCGAGTATGGCTACAGCCGCGATTACCCCGAAACCCTCACTCTGTGGGAAGCGCAATTCGGCGATTTCGCCAACGGAGCGCAAATCATCATCGACCAGTTCCTCGCTGCCGGTGAAGACAAGTGGAATTTGCTCTCCGGCCTGGTTCTGCTCCTACCTCACGGCTACGAAGGACAAGGCCCCGAGCATTCCAGCGCGCGCATCGAGCGCTATCTGCAACTAGCCGCGCGCGACAACATTCAAATTGCCCAGCCTTCCACCGCGGGCCAATATTTCCATTTGCTGCGCCGCCAGGCTCTGCGCACATGGCGCAAGCCCCTCATTGTCTTCACGCCCAAAAGCATGCTGCGCCATCCCGCGGCCTCTTCTTCGCTCAATGAACTGACCGAAGGCCGCTTCCTCACCGTCATTCCCGATGTGGCCGCTGTAGAAAACGTCACTCGTCTCCTCGTTTGCACGGGCAAAATTGGCCACGAGCTCGCCGCCGAGCGCAAAAAGCGCAACGACTCCACCGTCGGCATTATCTTCGTCGAGCAGCTTTACCCATTCCCCGAAGCTGAATTGACGGCGGAATTCGAGCGCCATCCGAATGCGCGCGAAGTCGTGTGGGTCCAGGAAGAGCCTGCCAACATGGGCGCTCTCGCCTTCGTGCTGCCTCGCCTCGAACGCGCCGCGCGCGGCAAGCCTGTGCGTTCGGTGAAGCGTTCCGCGAGCGCCAGCCCGGCTACCGGCTCGCACGGCGCGCACGAAATGGAGCAGCACACGCTCATTTCACTCGCCTTCGCGACTGGTTCTCAGCAGAAATAAAAGCTGCGCGCAATCCTGTCACGCAATACCGCGCGCCACCTTCTGTAGCTAGCTCAATTCCGTGTATCCTAGCCAGCCATGTCTCGTCCGCGCCCCATCATCCTCACCGTCCTCGACGGATGGGGCTATTCGCCGCGCACCGAAGGCAATGCCATTGCGCTGGCGCGCAAGCCAAATTACGACAAGCTGCTTCAAAAATTCCCTAACACCTTAATTCACACTTCCGGCCCTTTCGTCGGCCTGCCCGAAGGTCAAATGGGCAATAGCGAAGTGGGCCACATGACCATGGGCGCCGGCCGCATCGTGCAAATGGACGTCACTCGTATCGACGCACTGATCTCCAGCGGCGCCTTTTTCAAAAATCCCAACCTTCTTGCCGCCATGACTCGCGCCCGCGAACACCAGCTCCATCTCATTGGACTGGTCAGCGATGGCGGCGTTCACTCGCAGATCGACCATCTCTTCGCGCTGCTGCGCATGGCTCGTGAAAATAAAGTCGAGCGCGTCTTCGTTCACTGCTTCACTGACGGCCGCGACACTCCTCCCGAAAGCGGCATCACTTTCATCGAGCAGCTCGAAAACAAAATGCCCGAACTCGGCGTCGGCCGCATCGCTTCCATCAGCGGCCGCTACTACGCCATGGACCGCGACAATCGCTGGGAGCGCATCGAAAAAAGTTATAACGCCATGGTCCACGGCCGCGCGAACGCCTACTTCAACGATCCCCTCGCCGCCGTGCGCGCCAGCTACGAGAAAGGCGTTACCGATGAATTCTTCGTCCCGGTCGTCTTGACCGGCGACACCTCCGACAACACGAAGCCCGTTCCGCGTGCCCTCATTCGCGATCACGATGCCGTCATTAACTTCAACTTCCGCGCTGACCGCGCGCGCCAAATCACCAAAGCGCTCGCCGATCCCACGTTTTCCGCTTTTGTCGATCCCGCTCGCCCCAGAAATCTGCTTTACGTCGCCATGACCCAGTACGACAAAACCTGGCCATGGCTCCGCTTCGTCGAAGGCGCACCGAAACTCGAGCACATCCTCGCCGAGGTTTTTGCCACTCTCGAATTTGAAAATCTTCGCATCGCAGAAACCGAGAAATACGCGCACGTAACTTACTTTTTCAACGGCGGCGTCGAAAAACCATTTGCCGGTGAGGAGCGCGTGCTTATCCCCTCGCCCAAAGTCGCCACCTACGACCTCAAGCCTGAAATGTCCGCGCCCGAAATTGCCGCCACGGTCATAAAAATGATCGAAAAAGGCAGCTTCGACGCCATCATCATGAATTTTGCCAATGCCGATATGGTTGGGCACTCAGGAAAACTTGAAGCTGCGATCAAAGCCGTCGAATCCGTTGATGGCTGCCTCGGTGAAATTTTCTCTGCGCTTCAACGCCACGGCGGCGCCTGGATCGTCACCGCCGATCATGGCAACGCCGAGACCATGATCGATCCGCGAACTGGCGGCCCTCACACCTTTCACACCACCAATCCCGTCCCCCTGATTCTCGTCTCCGGCGATGCGCCCTCCCCCACGCCCCACACGCTTCGCTCCGACGGCTCTCTGCGCGACATCGCGCCCACAATTCTCGGCCTCGTCGGCGCCTCCGCCCCCGCCGAAATGACCGGCCGCGACATGCGCCTCAATCCATCGCCGAAATAACGGAACGCACATCGCTATGGCGCCCATCAATTCACCTAACTTCACCAACTCAACTAACTCCACCAACTCCACAAGCCCCGCGAAGCAGCGCACCAAGCCCGAAAATACTCACCTGGTCATTGCGGTCTGGCACCCGTTCGATCAATGGCGCCCGCCTGCGCAAATGAGCGCAACGCTGCGCGAAAAATGGCCGCGCATGCGCGTCGATCACCTCGCAAACCTCGATCAGCTGGAAGGCGCCTTAGCCGACGCCGACATTTTCGTCGGCTACTCAATTCGCCCGAACCAACTCGGCTGGGCGCCGCAGCTCAAATGGATTCACTCAACCGCTGCCGGCATCGCTCAACTCGCCTATCCCAAACTCATCGAGAGCGGCATCCTGGTAACCAACGCCAGTGGGGTTCACTCGCACACCATTGGCGAGCACGTCCTTGGCCTGCTCATCGCCCTCGCCCGCCGCTTTGTCGACTCCATGAACTTCCAGCGCGAAAAACACTGGGCCCAGCAGGAAATTTGGGACACTTTTCCTTCGCCGCAAAATCTCAGCGACGGCACTTTGCTAATTGTTGGGCTTGGCTCGGTGGGAACTGAAATCGCAGATCGCGCCGCCACGACAGGCATGAAAATTCACGGCGTTACGCGCTCCGGCAAATCTCAACACAAAAACATCGCCAAAGTTTACCCCTCCAGCGAGTTGCGCGCCGCGCTGGCCGAAGCCGATTACGTCGTACTCGCCGCGCCTGAAACGAAAGATACCTTCCACCTGATCGGCGCGCCTGAATTCGCCGCAATGAAAAAATCCGCATATCTCCTCAACATTGCTCGCGGCTCCCTCATCGACGAAGCCGCCTTCGCGGACGCGCTGCGCAATCGCACCATCGCCGGCGCGGCCATTGATGTAGCTTCCGAGGAGCCTTTGCCCCCGGAAAGCCCGCTCTGGACCTGCCCGAATCTGCTAATCACCCCACACCTCGCCGCAGCCAGCATTCACCTGTGGGAACGCCAGACCGCCTTGCTAATCGATAATTTGGAACGCTGGTTTGACGGGCGTGAACTGCTCAATCAAGTGGATCTATCGCGCGGATACTAGCGGCGCGGCGTACCAAATCGCACTTCAACTAGCCTAATCGCTAACCGACCCCTGCTGCGCCGTGTACCCTTCTCTCGCGTACACGATTACCTTCTTCGCTCTGCCCTTCTTATCGTTGACCGTCATCGGATTGCCTTTATCGTCCAGCGCTTCAACCTTCAGCTTGTGATACTTCCCGTCGCGCGCCGGATTCGACGGCACGAATCCAATCGTGTATTGGTTCCGCAAAAATGCCGTCACCGACTGAAAAATTCCCGGCAAATCCGCGTCAAACCGCGGAAACCAAGTGAAGCCGCCCGTCAACCTCGCAAAAGTATTGAGCTGATTCTTGGCCTGCAGATAGGACACGCCGCCATCTCGCACCGACCGGACGAAAAGCTCCTCGCCGATCCCCACGCAGAAAATCGTCACGTCCGTATTCTTCAGGCGCTTCAAAGTTTGATCCAGAGTGTGCCGGCTGAACGTGTCGAACCCTGAAGCCAGCAGCAGGACCGACTTCTTTCCCTTCACGTCCTGCATGCGATCAAGCGTATCCAGCAGCGCGTCGAACGTGTTCGCCTCATGAAAGCCTGGAAACATCAAGGTCTGCAGCGATTCCGCGATCTCTTGATGGTTCTGCGTAAAATCCACTTCGATGTGCGGCCTCAAGTCGTAGGTGATCAGCGCGACCCAATCCTTCTTGTTCAAATTCCGCAAAAATTCATACGACCAGTTTCGTGCGTTATAAGCAAACCAGCCATAGCCAAGCTGGCTGAACTCCATCAGGATCACCATGGTCAGCGGCGCGTCACTTGGCGCGAAGTTGGTGATTTGCTGCGGCTGCCCGTCGTCCAGCACGCGGAAATTTTCCTTCTTCAGCCCGGTGATGATGTTCCCGTCGTTGTCCGTTACCACCGCGTCCACATTCACCAGGTTCGATTCCACTGAAACTGAATACCCCGGCTGGTTCTGCGGATTTTGGCCGTTCTGATCCTGGCCATTCTGGTCCTTCTTCTGTTGCGAGTCGGGTTGCGCGGGCGCTTGCGGCGGCGCTCCAGCGGGCTGCTGCGGAGGCTTGATCGGCCCGTTATCCTGCTGCTGCGCCATGGCAGCCCACGCGCTCCACGTGCTCGCCGGAACCGCCAAGCCAATGGTCAGCAATGCCAGAAGTACCGCTCGAACGACGGTAGTACGCTTCATAATTGTCCTTTCGGGCTTTGATGCTGCCACGCCTTCGCGGGGATGGCAATTGCCGTGCTGGCAACGAGCCCTTGCGCCCCCGCAGAAGCCCCGACTCCGCGTGTTAATATCGACTCGACATTAAATTTGCATTTTGGAGTGTGGATGGTTCCGAAAAGTTTCGCGATTTACGCTGCAGTTCTGCTCGGCACTCTCTCCCTATCAAGCGCGGCTCACGCGCAGTCTCGCAATTCGAATCAACCCTCACAGCCGCCCGCTCAAGCTGCCCAAGGCCCTGTTGCGCCCTCAACCGACATTGCCAAAATTTCCGACGAAGCTCTCGTCTGGCTGCAGGATTTGATCCGCATCGACACTTCCAACGGCAACGAAATCGCCGCGGCCAAATACGTCGGAACCATCCTCCAAAAGGAAAACATTCCCTTCGAAATATTTGAAAGCGAGCCGGGCCGCGCTACCCTCGTCGCGCGCCTTTCCAGTGGCTCTTTCCCCGATCCATCGAAAGCGATCCTGCTTCTGGCCCACCTCGACGTGGTCCGCGTCGACAAGACTAAATGGTCCGTGGATCCCTTCGGCGGGGTGATTAAAGACAACGACATTTGGGGCCGCGGAGTCATCGACGACAAAGGCATGTTAGCGGCGAATCTCGCCACTATCGTTGCGCTCAAGCGCAGCGGCGCACGTCTCAATCGCGACGTGATTCTCCTCGCTGAGGCCGACGAAGAAAGCGGCGGCCGCCTTGGCATCAAGTTCATGATCGAAAAGCACTGGGACAAGATCGCCGCTGGATTCGGCCTCAATGAAGGCGGCGGTCCTTATTTGCGTAATGGAAAAGTTCAGTACGTCGACGTCCAGGCCGCCGAGAAAGTCGCGGTCAACATCACCGTAACTGCCACCGGCCCCGCCGGCCATGCCTCCGTCCCGCGTCCTGAAAATGCGGTCGTCCATCTTGCCAACGCTGTAGCCAAAATCGCCGCTTACGAAGCCCCCGTCCAGTTCAATACCATCACCCGCGCGTATTTCGAGGGCATTGCTCCATTCCAGGACGACGAAACCGCCAAGTGGATGCGCGCTCTTGACACTCCCGACCGCAAAGATCATGCCGCCCGCATCATTTCGCAGAATCCGTTTTGGAGTTCGATGCTTCGCGACAGCATCTCTCCCACCGAAATGAATGCCGGCTTTCAAACCAACGTGATTCCTTCGATCGGGACCGCTAATCTCAATGTCCGCCTCTTTCCGGGAAACAGCCCCGAGCCACTCATTGCCAAATTGACGGGAGTCGTTAACGACCCGCAGGTGCGCCTCGAGCTTGCGCCGAACCCTGCGCAATCTACGCCTTCTTCATCGATCGAGACGGACCTCTACAAAACCATCGCCCTGGTCGCAGGCAGCGACTTCAACGGCGCTCCCGCTGTGCCGCAAATGTCCACCTTCCTCACCGATTCGGCGGCCTTGCGTTTGCACAGCGTGCAAGCTTACGGCCTGATTCCGTTCCCTCTCGCCGATCAGGATGTGCTGCTCATGCATAGCGACAATGAGCGGCTTTCTCTCGATGCCTTCAAGAAGGGCGTGATCTTCCTTCACGATGTCGTAACCAAGTTCTCTGTACAACAGTAGGTTCATGCCAAATAACTCAGAAATTCGCAGGGCAAAAATTGTCTGCACCATTGGTCCGGCCACCACCTCACCGGAGATGATCGACCGGCTGATTGCTGCCGGGATGGATTGCGCGCGCTTGAATTTTTCCCACGGCACACCCGAAGAGCACGCCGAGCGCGTGAAACGCCTTCGCCAAGCCTCAGCCAAACACGAAAAGCCCCTGGCCATCCTGGCCGATCTTCAAGGCCCGAAAATTCGCACCGGCCTGCTCGAAGCCGGGCGCAAGGTACGCCTCCGCTTCGGCCAGAAATTCACCATCACCACTTCAAAAATTGCCGGAACCGCCGAAGGCGTCAGCACCACCTTCGAACAGTTGCCCAGCGCCGTGCGCCGCGGCGACCGCATCCTGCTTAGCGACGGCGAAATCGAGTTGCGCGTAGAAAAGGTCGAGGGCCGCCAAGTGATTACCCGCGTCGAAAATGGGGGCGACCTCGGCGAGCATCAGGGCATCAACCTGCCCGGTGTGAAGCTGAAGATTCCTTCCCTGACTCCCAAAGACCGCAAAGACCTCAAAACCGCGCTAAGCCTGGGCGTGAATTACATTGCTCTCAGCTTCGTTCGCTCCCCCAATGACGTTCGCGCCGCAAAAGCGGCTATCGCTCGCGACGGCAAAAAGACGCCGCTCATCGCCAAGATCGAAAAACCCGAAGCGGTCGATAACCTCGATGAAATTTTGGCTATCGCCGATGGCGTCATGGTCGCTCGCGGCGACCTCGGCGTTGAAATGAGCCCCGAAAAAGTGCCAGTTGTGCAGAAGCAGATCATCGCGCACGCACGCAATTGGCTCGTGCCCGTCATCACTGCTACACAAATGCTCGATTCGATGACGCAAAGCCCGCGGCCCACCCGCGCCGAGGCTTCCGACGTGGCCAACGCCATTTTCGATGGCAGCGACGCGCTGATGCTCTCCGGCGAAACGGCCGTCGGGCGTTACCCTATCGAGTCGGTGGCCATGATGGACCGCATTATTCGCGAAGCCGAAGCCAGCATGACCGATCAGCCTCGCCCATCGCGCCCCACTGAGCTGCACATCAACGAGACTATCGCTGAAGCCATTTGCCACGCCGCTCAGGAACTTCATATGCGCGTCATCGTGGTATTCACTGAAACGGGCTTCTCCGCGCGCCTCGTCTCCAAATACCGGCCGCGTGCTCCGATCGTCGCCTTTTCGCCGAATCAGGAAACACGACGACGCCTCAGCCTGATGTGGGGCACCCGGCCATACACGATTCAATATGTCTCGGATACGGATGCGCTATCGGAAGCCGCCGAGCGCCGACTGCTCGAAGAGAAACTGGTCAGCCGCGGCGACGTGATTGGAATTATTTCAGGGACGCCTTTTGGCAGGACCGGCACCACCAACATGATGCGCCTGCATCGCATTGGCGAAGTAACCGGCTAACTCAGAAACCCGGGCCCGCTAAACCCTCGGCAAGGCTGCCAAATCTAAATCTAATTCACCCAGTTATCCGGACGTGACGGGGGCTTATCGCGATTCTTATTCACGTACACATCGAATTTCCGTCGCAGCCGCTTTCGCTGCCAATCCGAATATCGATTCCGCACGTCATAGAACAGCGAATTGCGCCGGATGTAAATGTAGCCCACCAGCATCCCGCCTAGATGACAAACGTGGCTCACGCTGTCACCGCTTCCCGAGGTGATTCCAAAATAAAATTCCAGCGCGCCCATAATCAGCACGTAAACCCGCATCGGCAATGACACCGGAAACGGAATCAGCCAGACCTGCCGGTCTGGAAACACGATCG
This sequence comes from uncultured Acidobacteriota bacterium, assembly GCA_963757885.1. Lineage (GTDB taxonomy): Bacteria > Acidobacteriota > Terriglobia > Acidiferrales > UBA7541 > Palsa-147. Next base: position 1,187,121 of record CAVWSS010000006.1, read on the forward strand.
CCGCCGCCAGCAAAACTCCAAAAATCGCTCCCGAGGCGCCTATCGTCGGAACAGTTGCTGTCCCCACTCCATGCGGGTCGATCAGAGTCTTCACCAGCACGTTGATAAGCCCCGCGCCCACGCCGCAGGTGAAAAAGTACGAGTAAAACTTTTTCGTGCCCCAGGTCCGCTCCAAGTCCGCGCCGAACATCCACAAGAACAACATATTCAGCAGCAGATGCAGAACGCCGCCGTGCATGAAAATGTAGGTAAATGGCTGCCACAACCGCAGGCCGTGCGTCACCCCACGCGGCACCAGCCCAAACCACTGCAGTAGGAAGATTCCCCCGCCCGGAACAAACATATTCACCAGGGTCTGCAGGACAAAAACGGCGCAGCACACCAGCACCAGCGTCTTGATTCCGGGAGGCAAAAAGCCGCGCCAGTTAAATCTGTATCGGGGATATCGTGAAAAAGTGCTCATGAAGAGTGCAATCGAGTCTAGTCACTATGGGCCGGGCGTGTCAAAAGAGGAGGGCGGGCAGGTGACCTAAGCTGCCTAGGTGGGAAGTGGCGTGTAGAAATGAATCCGGGTGATTCCGGACGTCTTAGTCCGGCTCGATCAATTCAATTTCTTTCGTGCGCTAGCAAACAGCGAAACCGCCAGCAGCACGAACATGATTACTCCGAAGATGTGTAACGTGCTCAAATGCGGCATGAATCGCGGCCCGAAAGAGAATAAATCTCCACTCAGCGGCAGCGGAAGGAATGACAGCCAGCGCGGCAGGTGCCTGGAAAGCTCCGGGTCCTGCATCAAGTTGATAATGATCGCCAGCAATCCAAAAACGCCGCCGGCGGCGATTAGTCCGCTGGCATAGAGCGACCCAGGACTCACTTCGCTCTCGGCATCGCTCTTCTTCGCCTGCCCCATCTCCGCCAGCCACCGCACCATGCCACCGGCAAACATCGCCATGGTCGTCGCAATCGAAAGGTAGGATCCCACTGCAAACGCCAGCGACCGAATACCCAACAGCTCCACCGCGATGACCAGGAAAACTCCCATGAGCACCAATCGCCAGGGCAATTGCTGATTCAAAATTCCATTGATCACGGTGGCCATCAACCGCGCTTGCGGCGCCGCGGCCTGGGCGCTTCCAATTCCCTGAATCCACTGAATCTCAATTTCCTTGGTTGCCGGGTCGTATAAATATTTTCCGTCCGGGATTTCGTGCGAGCCCAGCGCATTCAGCAAAACGTAGTTTTTCTCGTGGTAGCTGTAATCTTGTTTTTCGACATGCACGCCCTGCGGCATCTGGTCCAGGTTGATCGGAATCGGATTCGCCTTGTATTGCGCCAATCCGACGTTCATTAAGATTAGCGTCCCGCCAATCGCCAGCGATGAAACCATCACGCCAATCACCAGGCCGAGCTGCTGATACAACGGCGTGGCACCCACCAGGTAGCCCGTCTTTAAGTCCTGCGACGTCGCGCCAGCAATTGCCGAAGCGATGCAAACCACTCCGCCAATGGTCAGCGCCAATACGGTGTAAGGCGCCGCGGTCCACCCAATTACCAAAAACATCGCGCAGGTCGCCATCAGCGTCGCGATGGTCATCCCGCTGATCGGGTTCGACGAATTGCCGATCAACCCGCTGATTCTCGACGCCACAGTCACAAACAAAAATCCGAAAACGATCACGAAAATTGCCGCCAGTAAATTCTGGAACAGCCCAGTTTGCGCGCCGGGGATCGGCTTGAAGGTCAGCAGGCACCACATCATCGCGATCAGCACCACCGAACCCACCAGCACCACTCGAATCGACAAATCGCGCTCGGTTCGCTGCACCTGGGTCAGCGCATCCTGCTTCGAGCGCACATCCTTCAATCCCGCCTTCAGCGCCGAAATAATCGTCGGGAGGGTCTTTAGCAGCGTGATCAAGCCAGCGGCGGCCACCGACCCCGCGCCCATCGGCCTTATGTAGCTGGCCCATAATTGATCCGGCGTCATCTGCGGAATCGGTATCACGCTGGGATATAGCGGCGTATTGGGGGTCAGCGATCCGAAAAATCGAATCGCCGGCATAACTACCAGCCACGAAATAATCCCGCCCGCGAAGAGCGTCCCCGAAACTTTGGGCCCAATGATGTATCCCACTCCCAAATATTCAGAGGTAATCGCCGCGCGAAACGACGAACCCGGAAACCACTTCGGTTGATAATCCGGTTGGCCGGGCCACATTTGCAGCGTATTCATGGCAAACGTATAAACGCCGCCCAGCCCCAATCCCCAGAACACTCGCCCGGCGAACGATCCGCCGCGCTCACCTGCAACCAGCACGTCCGCGCACGCCGTTCCCTCGGGATAGAGCAAGTTGCCGTGCTCTTTCACGATGAGCTGCCGCCGCAGCGGAATCATGAACAAGACGCCCAGCCATCCGCCAATCAGCGCCAGAAAGAAAATCCGCCAATATTCCGCGTTTAGCGAAAATCCGAGGAAAATCAGCGCGGGAATCGAAAAAATCACGCCCGCGGCTACCGACTCGCCCGCCGACCCGGTGGTCTGCACGATGTTGTTTTCGAGAATTGTGGCGCGCCCAAAAGCGCGCAAGATGCTTACCGAGAGAACCGCAATAGGAATCGATGCGGAAACCGTGAGCCCGGCGCGCAGCCCCACGTACACGGAGACGGCGCCGAACATGATCCCGAAAAACGCGCCCAAAATAATAGCGCGCGCGGTGAATTCAGCGGGACTTTTCGAAGAATCGACGTAGGGGCGAAACTCGCCCGGTGGCGCAGTTGAACTCCAGCCTTTGCTGCTCACTTTCACCCCCGCGCACTACGCCACTACACTCATGCCACGGAAAGGAGGGAAAGTAGCATTAGAGCCGCTCACCCGGCAAGGCTTTCCGGCCTGCCTGGGCGCTTTTGTAACACTTCAACCGGGCGATTTACTTAACTTTTATCTGAGCCTACCTTTTATCTGAACCTACTTGGCTTACTTGGCCCCGTCACGTGGGCAGACCCACACGATTCGCCGCGCTTTCGCCATCGTCGCCAGCAACCCCGCGCTCGGCCGGGCAAGATAACGCTTCGCCGCCTCCGCTAGCCGCGCCGCCGCGGCCCCATCAATCGCCGACTCATACAAATCCGCGCGCTTCTCGTATGAATAGCCCGCATACGCCGGCGCCGCGCCCCGCGCCAGCTCCTCCACTACACCCCAAAAATTCCCCCGGCGAAACCACTTCCCCGCCGCTCCCTGCTCCCGCGACACTTCCACCTTCTGCTTAAATTTCTCAGCCTCAAAAATCACCGCGCCGCACCGCGCTGCCTCAAAAGCGCGCGCAGGCTCTGCATCCGGATAGCCCGCGAGCACGCCTTGCAGTTCATCCAAATCGGCAGCGAACCCATCCCACCAATATCGGAACCCGTGATAGCTTACCGACCCTGCCGCGAGCAGCTTCTGAATCCGCGCCGGGTCCTTCCCGCTCACGCTCAAAATCATTTCCACGAGTTCGCGCAGCTGAAACGTCTGCCGCACAATCGGCCGCAGGCTCACATACTCGGCTTCATCTTCGGTGTATCGAACGGGAATCGTCGCAGGCAGGCTCATCGTGGCAGGAACAAAACCAATCTCACGTACAACACGACCGCAAACGTGAGCAAGCACTCAACCAACTACCCCATCTTCGACAGCTTCTCCCTCACCAAATCGCTCAACAACTTCCCATCCACCGTTTTCCCTTCCAGCTTCGCTTTCGCCGCCTTCACCACCCCGCCCATTTGCTTCATCGAATTCGCGCCCGTCTCCTGAATCGCCGCCGCTATTGCCTTTTCCATATCCTCGTTCGACGGCGCCGCCGGCAAATAACTTTCAATAATCGCAATTTCCTTGGTCTCTTTGTCTGCCAGGTCGTTGCGGCCGCCCTTGGTAAACTGCTCCACCGACTCGCGCCGCTGTTTCATCAGCGTCTGCAAAATTTGCAGCGACTCGGCTTCTTCCAGCGGCCGCATCTTCTCGACCGATTTCAACTGAAACGCCGACTTCACCATCCGCAGCACGCTCAATTTCAGCTCGGCCTTCTCGCGCATCGCCGTGGTGATGTCTTTCTGCACCCGCTCGACCATCGTCATCCCGCCACCTCGCTCAAATTCCGCCAAATTCACGCATATTTACGCCGCCGCAGAATAGCACAGCCCACTCGCGCACCTTCACTCGCCTCGCCCGCTCACAGAATCGAAAATTTCCATCGCAAGTTCTCGCAGGAATCCGCGCGAGTAATAGAGCTCCCGGTTTGACAACTTTCCACCCGATGCTTACCCTCATTCACTCCATGAAAGTCACTCCATAAAACGCACGCCATGAAACTCACTTCATGAAAATCGTGGTCGCAGATAAAATCAGCCCTCGCGGCCTCGAAATTCTCCGCGCGCCCGGCTGGCAAGTCGTCACTCCCGATGCCAACGCGCTCCTCACCGAACTAGCCGGCGCCGCCGGACTCATCGTCCGCTCGGCCACCAAAGTCACCGCCCAGCTCCTCGAAAAAGCCGATCAGCTTCGCGTCGTCGGACGCGCTGGGGTCGGCATCGACAATGTCGACGTCCCGGTCGCCACCCGCCGCGGCGTCCTGGTGATGAATACGCCCGGCGGCAACGCCGTCTCCGTTGCTGAGCACACTCTCGCGCTACTTCTCTCCATCGCTCGTTCCGTCCCGCAATGCAACGCCGCCATCCACGCCGGCCACTGGGAAAAATCCAGCGCGCAGGGCACCGAAGTCCGCGGCAAAACACTAGGCCTGGTCGGACTCGGCCGCGTCGGCACCGAAGTCGCCCGCCGCGCGCAAGCTCTTCAAATGACCGTCTTCGCCTACGATCCCTACATCAGCCCCGAAGCAGCTCGCGAGCTCGACGTTAAGCTCCTCACCCTCCCCGAACTTTTCAAAGACTCCGACTACATTTCCCTCCACGCCGCGCTTAGCCCCGCAACGCAAAATCTGATCAATCGCGACGCCATCGCACAAATGAAGCCCGGCGTGCGCATCATCAATTGCGCCCGCGGCGAAATGATCGACGAAGCCGCCCTCGCCGAAGCTCTTCGCGAAGGTAAAGTCGCCGCCGCTGCGCTCGACACTTTCGCCCACGAGCCGCCCAAAGGCTCGCCGCTCATCGGCCTTCCGAACGTGATCGCCACTCCTCACGTCGCCGGTTCCACCGCCGAGGCTCAGGAAGAAGTGGGCATCCAGATTGCTCTTCAGGTCCGCGAATATTTGCAGGAAGGCGTGATTCGCAACGCTGTGAATCTCCCCTCGCTCTCCGGCGAGCAATACCGCCGCATTCGCCCTTACCTCGATCTCGCCGAGCGCCTCGGCTCTCTCGTCGCGCAGTCCATCGACGGCCGCCCCGATCGCATCCGCATTCGCTACGGCGGGGAAACCGCCGAACTAGGCACGCACGTTCTGCGCAGCTCCGTCCTGGTCGGTATCCTCAATCGATTCCTCGATGAAAAAGTAAATCTGGTCAACGCTGCCGCCGGAGCCGCCGCCCGCGGCATCCTGGTCGAAGAAACCATCCGCCGCACCCAGCGCGGCTTCCCGAACACCATTGAAGTCACTCTCGCCTCTGACTCCGCCGAAATTGCTGCCGAAGGCACCGTCCTTGCCAACGGCTCGCCGCGTATCCTGCGTTTCGACGGCATCGACGTGGAATCCGGCCTAGAAGGCACTGTGCTTCTCACCCGCAATCGTGACGTCCCTGGCGTCATCGGGGCCATTGGAACCGCCCTCGGCAGCCTCGGCGTCAACATCGCCACTTTCGCTCTTGGCCGCCGCAGCGCCACTCGCGGTGCCGACGCCGTCGCGCTCGTTCGCCTCGATGGCGACGCGAATCCCGGCATCATCGCCAAAATTCGCGAAATTCCCTCGATTACCGAGGCGCGCCTCATCGAATTGCCCGAATCCCGCGATGAAAGCGAGGGCTCCTCGCAGCACTCCCTAAGCTTTTCGGCCTGAATCCTCGAATTTACGAAATACGCGGCTTTTTGGGTCGGCGTTAGGTGGGCTTGCTGTTGCGGCTCGTTGCCTCGCCAGCGTAAACTAATCACACATCATTACGTCGTTACTTCGTCGGGGCGTGGCTCAGCCTGGCTAGAGCGCCTGCTTCGGGAGCAGGAGGTCGGTGGTTCAAATCCACTCGCCCCGACCATAAAATTCAAAATTCCCGCTTCGGCAATCCTTCCCTGCCGAACCTCATTTCATTTTCTCAAATCCAATGTTCCGATCCCTATCCGCGTACAACCCAAATCCTGAAGCCTCGCCGCCCGCGCCCTTCCGAAATACCAGTACGCCAAAATCGTCGTTCTCGAATTCATCCGGTGCGATAGCCTCCAGAATCACCGGCGGGTTCCAGCCGATTCGCAGCATCAAGCCGTCCTTTTCCGCCGATAGCTTATAAACCGTGTCCAGCTCCTCGCTTCGGTACGTACCAGCAAAGCCCGCTAAATCGCCTTCGCTTACTTTCAGCTCTTTCAGCTTGTAGCCTTCAAATAGTGCCGTCCCGTGCATATCCAACACCAGCTTCATCGTGCCGTTCGCCTCGGTGAAGGTCATGTCGTCACCCGAGAGATCCTTAAATTGATTCACACCAGCACGTCTCAGCGTCGCGCCCCATCCATGCAGCTCGCCGTCTGAGGCCGTGAACGTGAATACCCAATGGCTGCGCGGGTCCTCATACTTCCCTGCAAACTGCGCCGGATCCGCGAAATTTTCCGTTACTCGATCCATTGGCTGCTTGCGGCGCTGCCTCTGGCTTCAACTCCTTCGCCAGATAAATATCCGCCACCTTGTCCGCCAACCCCGCCGGCCCGGCACTCGCCAAATTGCATAGGCACACCACCGTGAATTTCTGCTCGGGAAACCGCAAAATTTCAGTCCGATAGCCAAATAGCGCGCCGCCATGCTCCACGATCGGCAGCCCGCGATAATCGGTAATCTCCAGACCCAGCGCGTAATCAATCGGCTTGCCGTTATTCAGCACGCCGCGCGTCTGAATCTCCTTGATCATCGTTCCTTTGCCCAGCTTGTTCTGGTAGAAGTTCTGGTCCCAGGCCAGCAAATCATCCACTGTACTCATCAGGCCGCCCGCGCCCACCGTGTCGTAGTTCGTCGACCAATCCACATCGAACTTTCCGCCTTTGCCCGCGCTGTACGCTGCCACGCGCCCCGGAACTACCACGCTGCGATCATCGTAAAAGCGCGTGTACGTCATCCCCAGCGGCCGAAAAATATTCTCCGTCGCAAATTCTGAATACCGCTTCTTCGAAACGCGCTCAATCACGATCCCAGCCAAAAAATAATTCGTATTGCTGTAGATGTATTCGTCCCCCGGTTTATTGTTCAGCGCCTTCTGCCGCACAATCAGGTCCAGCATCTCCGCTTGGGAATGAATGTCTTCTCCGTGCCTCCCCGAAAGCTCCAGCAAACCCAGAAAATCCCTCAGCCCGCTGGTGTGGTGCAACATTTCCCGCAGCGTGATCGGAGTTCCATAGTCGGGCAGCTCCGGAATGTATTTGCGCACATCGTCGTCCAGCGACAGCAACCCCTGCTCCGCGGCCAGCACCACGCTCGCCGCCGTAAATTGTTTCGATACCGAGCCCATATAGAACACCGATGCGGGTGTGATGGGAGCTTGCAGCTCCAGGCTGGCCATTCCATATCCGTGACGGTAGACGAACACCCCATCCCAAATCACACCGACCGCGCAGCCCGGCGAGTCCGGCTTGTCGTACGCTGCAAAAATGCCGTCAACCTTCTTCTGTTCCGGCGTTTGGTTTGCTTCTTCGGAATTTTGAGCGGGTACCACGGAAGGTGTTGCGAGAAATACGAGAGACAGCGCAAAAATAGCGGCGAATCGCATCCGGGCTCCTTTTCAACTGCCAATCAGAATCGAACCCGAACGGATTATAGAAGAATTCGACCAGCAAACGAGTCTTCGAACCTTGCTTCGCACTCAGCGGGTCAGCGGGCAGGCCAATTCCACGAGGGAGTATCTTTCGCGGCGAGCCCGGAGACAACCGTTTCCCCAAACGACTTTTCAAGTTGGATCGAATGATAGCCGGGCTGCTCAGCAAGGGCCGCGATCAATTTTGGGGAGTGGGTCACCACAAACAATTGAGATTTCTGAGTAGCCTGCGCAATCAATCGTGCGAGCGCGGGTAGCACATCAGGATGGAGACTTGTCTCGGGCTCGTTGAGAATCATCAGTGCCGGAGGCCTTGGAGTCAGCAGCGCGGCGATCCACAGCAAATAGCGCAGCGTGCCGTCGGAAAATTCGCCGGCGTGCATTGGTCTCAAGAGCCCGTGCTGCTGCATCAACAGTTCAAACCGTCCGGAATCATTTTCGATGGTCACCGCACCGCCCGGAAAGGCATCCGCCAGAGCCGTCTCGAAACTCTGACGATCGCCGATCTCGACTATGGTTTGTATCGCAGCGGCTAGATCGTATCCATCGTCGGCGAGAATGGGGGTGCGAGTGCCAATCTGCGGCCGGCGAGCTGGTGCCTCGACGTCGGCGCGAAAGTGATCGTAAAATCGCCAGGCCCGAATCGATTCGCGCAGCGTGAGGATCTCCGGCGCGTTTCGTGGATCGGCGATCTGCCCCATTACGGAATCGTAGGCGGCGAGGTTGCTCGCCACCACGCTCCAATCGCCGCTTTCTGCGCGCACGCGGACGACGGCTCTCTGGCGATCCACCAGCATCGTCGACGGACGGAGAACAGAACCATGCCAGATCAGCTCACGCTTGATTTCGGGATCGAGTCCAAAAGCTGACATGCCCAATTTGCCCAACGCCGGCAATCCCAGATCAATGAGGTAGCTGAATTCGTCACTCGCAAACGCGAGACGCAGGCTAACTCGCTCCTTGCGAACCACACCTTGCACCGGATGGTCGCCCCGCTTCATACTGCGCGAGATCACCTCAGGCCCAGCCCAAAGTGTCGACTGCAAACCTCCCTCCCGGGCAAGTGAAGGGATCACGCGGCCTTGCGCCGTGTCGGCGAGAAGCCGGATAGCCCGATACAGGCTTGATTTGCCGCTGCCGTTCGCACCGGTCACCACGTTCAGTTGCTTCAGGGGGATGACGAGATTCCGCAAGGAGCGATAGTTCGAGACGGCGAGGAGGGACAGCATCGAGTCGCATTATAGACTGCGGTGGGAATATTCCTGGAACGGGTCGAGTCGGTTAATGAAGGATTAGCCGCTTGGGTTTGGAACTACTGCTTGGTCACCTCAATCTCATTGTCATCTGCGTTGCGATCGATCAACTTGTTGTACGGATCGATTCCCGCCAGCGTCGGCTGCTCATCCACAGTAATCACGAACGTCTTGCGCTCGTCCGTAAACTTTTCCTTCTTCAAATACAGCGGCTTTTCTTCATCTTTCTTCCCGCTGAAAACGCCGATCTCGATGTAATCCGCCATGGGCACTTCTGTTTCCGCTCCGTTTCCATCCGACTGCAGCTTCCGTGCCTGTACATCCAGGGTCACCTGATACTTCCCCTCGGGCATTTTCTTCGAGACCGCTGAAATGGCTTTGTCGTCGTACAAAATAATCTTGTTGAACCCGTCGTCCACCATGTACTGCAGCTCCGGCGGCGTTTGCGCGCGCAGCGCATCCACCAGCATTCGCGTATCCGGATAGGGATAATCCGTCGCCGCTCCGGCCTGCGAGCGGTCCGCGTCCACCTGGTTGTTCGCGTTGGCGTAGCGGTACTGCATCAGAAAATTGTGCAGCGCCAGGTCGACCTTGTCCTCGCCGATGTAATCCGCCAGCGAGTACAAAATCTGCCCGCCCTTCTGATACCAGACGTACGGTTCGCGCTGCACTTCCGCCAGCGGCGGCTCATGCCGGAGTTCGCCTGCGCGTCCGCGCAAATAAACATCCAGCTCATGCCGCAAATAGCGATGCATCGAATCCCTGCCGAATTTGTGCGCCATCACTTGCAGCGCTGAATATTCCGCCAGGCTCTCCGACATCATGTTCGAGCCTTCCACATTCGCGCCAATCAACTGATGCGCCCACCACTGATGCCCCAGCTCATGCGCGGTCACGAAATAGGTGAAATCCATATCCGTCGAATTCAGTACCCGCCCGATAAATCCAATTCCCTCCGAATAGGGGATCGTATTGGGGAACGACTGCGCGAACGTCCGATAACGCGGAAACTCAAAAATGCGGTACTGCGTGAATTGATACGGGCTGTACTCCTTCTGGTAGTAGTCGAGGCCTGCCTTCGCGCTGGCCAGCATATCGTCGATATCTCGCGTGTGTGCCGGGTCGGAATAGACTTCTAGCGAAACATCCCCATCCGGCCCGTGATAGGTTTCCTTCCGCACTTGGTAACGCGCCGAGAGATACGCAAAGAAATCCAGAATGTGCGTGCTGCCCATGCTGTATTCGTAGTATCGGCGCCCGTTCGATTCCCACTGCTTCTGCAAATATCCCGGTGCGACTGCAATCTGATCCCCTGACGTGCTCACCACCGTGTGATACGTGATCCAATCCGACTCAATCGGGAAAATATTGTTCAGCGAGTGCGCCGCATCGCCGCGGTGCGCCATCTCCTCGAGCTCCGGCAAATGCTCTTCGCGCCGTCGGCGTGGATCGTCCAATTCCACGCCGTTGTTGTAGCCGATGTACGGCAGGTAACTCGAATCGAAGAACGTTCCGTTGTAAGCGAGTTCTGGCAACTCATTGCCGTCGCGGAATCCGCGGCTCTGGTGCCCCACGTTGCACGTCAGGGTTACCGTCTCGCCCGGCGCCAATGGCTGCTCCAGCGCGTAAATCGAATAAATATCGCGCGGCGCAGAGCTGACCAGATGAAACGGCCGGTCGAATTTCAAATTGGTGACCGACTTCATCTGGTCTGTCACGTGAATCTGATTCACCGGCTGCCCAGTCTTGTTTTCCAAGGTAATGCGCACGTTTCCATCAAACGAACGCCGCTCAGGATAAATGTTGATCGTTGCATCGACCGCGGTGACCTTGGGCTGTAGCAAAGTCTCGTACTTCTTAAATTGTTTCTCGTAATTTGCTTGGATATCCCGTCGCTCTTTGGAATTCAAATATTCGTTGAGGACGTGCGCGTTGTAGTAGTACCAAGAGCCCGCGCCAACCGCGAGCAGCACGAAAGCTGCGGCTAGCGGCGCAAGTTGCGGGGCACGCCGCAACCCTTGCCGCAATCGCGCCCGCAAACTGTCCTCCGCCCCTCGTCGCGCCAAGGCGATCGAAATAACGCCCAGCACGCCCGCAATCGCCAGCCAGTACGTAATCGACCAGAACAGCGCCGGCGCAAAATGCCCGTAGCCATTCATGTCCGAGTACGTGTACGCCGGGGTCTGCCCCACCAGGTACAGCGTGTTTTCCCAGCCGAAGTTGAAGAGAATCGGCATCAGCACGAATATGCCGATCACAATCCCGTGCCCCACAAATTTATTCGACACCAGCGTCTGCACAAAAATCGCCAGCAAAGCGAAAGTCACAATCTGCGGGAACGTTACGATGTACAGCTCTTTGAAATATTGCAGCGGCTCATAGTGGTAATAGCCGGCGATGGTCTGCATAAATATTCCGATGACCATCACCCAGGCGAGCAGCGCAATCTCCACCACTAAAATCGCGCTCAACCGCGACAGCCAGTCCGTCGAATCCTTCATCGGCAGCGCGTCGTGGATACCTTCAAAGTGAACGTCCTGCTCGCGCCAGATCAGCTCCGCCGCATACAGCGTGGCCACAATGTAGAGAAAGAGCAGCGCGCTGTTCTCCACCGCCTGCAGCATTAGGTAGGTCACCGGCCATACATTTCGGCCTGCCACCCGTCCCGCGTAGTGCCCGTTGTTGATCCCAAAAGCCAGCATCAACGCGACCATCGCCCAGAATGGTATGTCGCGGAAAATATTCCTTAGGCGCAGCCGCGTCAGTGACACAAACTGCGCAACGTCGTGCCGGGTGAAAACAACTGGTGAACCGCCTTGAGTCGAGCAGGCACCAGCGACCGCACCGGCCGCGCCTCCGCTATCTCCTGCTGCTTCGCTTTCGCCGCTCGCCGCCCTTGTGATCGCGCCGTCAGCGCTTCCACCGACATCGGGAACAACGCCCAACCCAGGCCCAGCGCGGCAATTCCCACTCCAATCCACAGCAGCCGGTTGTAAAGAAACACTCCATTCGCCAGGCTCGGCGACCAGGTCATCAGCAGCGTATTCTTCTCAATCACCGTCCAATACCGCGTCACGTCGTCCTGCAAAATGAGGCCAATCGGATCGAAAATCCCGGACCAGAATCTCTCCAGCGACCTCGTCGCCGAAAACACAGTGATCCCGATGATGTAAATCATGAATAGCGCCGCGCCTTGCAAATACACGATGAAAATCTTGCGCGTCAGCGCCGCAATCACGAAAAACAGCGATCCAATAAAGAAAATCTGCACGACTAGAATCGATAAGAACGGCTGCAGATAAAACCACAAATGATTCGCGCCGATTCGCGTGTGGTCCGCCCATGGCGCCAGCGTTCCCAGGTACGTTCCCGGCATCACCGCGGAAAAAACAAATACCGCCGTCGCAAATGAGCCCGCCCACCGCCCGCCCAAATACGCAAATTTCGAAATCGGCTGCGCGAATAAAATCTGATACGTGTCGCGCTGGAAATCCCGCAGGATCGACGTCCCAAAAATCGCCGCGAGAATGATCACTCCGAAAAGCGCAACGCCCAGGTCGTTGAATGCGTTCGCGTACGGCCCATTCAGCAGAATCTTGCCGTTGCTGTTGCCGATTGGCCCAAAGCTCTCCGACGCCACGTCCAGGAAGGAAAACGCCAGCCACACCACGAAAAACACATACGTGGAGATGCTCTTGAATCGGAACTTCAGCTCAAAAGTGAAAAATTCCCAGAACAAAGCCATCTCAAGTCCCTTCAGTCGCCCGCGAATCCGCCCCGCGAATCCCGGCTGCGACTCGCTAATTCGGAAGCTGGCGCTTGGCCTGCTGCGCAAGATTCAAAAAATAAACATCTTCTAACGTCGAATCCACCGGGCGGAAATCTCTCCCAGGCGAACTCTCCGCATAAACTCTCACTTCATGCTGCCCGCCAACCAGATGCGTGGAAATCACCTGTAACTGGCTCTCCAGCGCCCGGGCCTCATCGTCGCTGGCCACCACCTTCGACCAAATCTTCCCCTCCAGCGCCGCCAGCACTTCGCTCGGCGCGCCTTCCAGCAACAATTCACCCGCAGCGATAATCGCCATTCGCGGGCACAACTGCTTCACGTCATCCACAATATGCGTCGACAAAATCACCGTGCGATCGCTGCCCAGCGACGAAAGCAAATTCAAAAAGCGGTTGCGCTCCGCCGGGTCCAGCCCTGCCGTCGGCTCGTCCACAATGATCAGCCGCGGATTCCCCAGCAGCGCCTGCGCGATTCCAAACCGCTGCTTCATCCCGCCCGAATAGGTCGACAACGCCTTCTTGCGCACATCCCACAAATTCGTCTGCTGCAGCAGCCCTTCCACAATCTCCTTGCGCTCCCCCGCGGACGTAATCCCCTTCATCACCGCAATATGCTGCAGCATGTCCGAAGCGGAAATTTTGGGATACACCCCAAATTCCTGCGGCAAGTAGCCCAGCAGGCGCCGCACTTGATCCTTCTGTCGCAGCACGTCGATCCCATCCAAATGAATCGACCCCGAATCCGGGTCCTGCAGCGTCGCCACGGTCCGCATCAGCGAACTCTTCCCCGCTCCATTCGGCCCCACCAGCCCGAACATGCTGTTCCCAATCGATAGCGACAAATTCTTCAGCGCCCTCACGCCATTGGGATACGTCTTCGACAGCCCTTCAATCGTCAGCGCCACGCTGGCCTCCGCACACCCGTAATCTCTGCTCCGTATCTATGTCCCCTAGCTATGTCCTTGGACGGGCCAATCTACTACACGAAAGCCGCCCACCTGTGATTTCCACTAGTTGATACGTCTGGTTGGGTTTAATGGTTCCGTGCTAACTGGAGCTCAGACTGGGAATTCAATCTAAATCGAGCATTTCAGGTGGGTCTAGAACATATACCTCAACGCAAATTGAATCACCCGCGGCGTCCCGGCCATCGTCGTGATCGCCCCAAAATTCGGCCCGCTCACGTCCACAAACGTCGGATTATTAAAATTCGGGTGATTCCACAAATTGAAAAACTCCGTCCGAAATTCCAATCCCTGCCGCTCGGTAATCCTGAACTCCTTGGTAATCGAAAAATCCCAGTTCTGCTCAAATGGCCCGCGGAATGTATTGCGCCCCAGATCGCCATATCCAGTCGACCCATCTGGGCCCACTACCGGCGCCGGAAGAAAATCCGCCGGATTCAAATACTGATTCAGCTTTTGCGCCAGAGTGCCGTGCGTGTAGGTCTCATGCGCGCTCACGCCCGGCGCGATGCTCGCCGTCGACTGGTCCGGCCCAATCGGCGTGTAAGTCGTCCCGCCCTCCGAATCCACAATCGTGAATGGACGCCCCGATTGGAACGTGACGATGCCGCCCACGCCCCAACCTGCCAGCAGCACGCGTTCGGCTCCGGTGGCCTTCCCGAAAAACGGCAAATCGTACGCATAGCTCACAATAAACCGGTGCGTACGGTCAAAATCCGAGAGCCCGCGCGAATCCTTCAAATTCGTTTGATCGTCCAGCACCGTGTTGAACGCCGTCGTGTCGTTCGATACTTCGTCGATCGACCTCGAATACGTATACGCGGCCTGGAAATACATCGTGCGAAAACGCCGTGTCAGCGAAGTTTGCAGCCCGTTGTAAATCGACGTCGCATCGTTGCAGAAGCACTGCATCCCCGCCGGACTCAGCCCCAGCACGCGCGACCTTGCCGGCGCATTCGCCACCGTGTTCTGCGTGATCGTGTACTTCACCCCATTCGGCCCGGTCAGCACCACCGGATCCCCCGGACTCACCAGGAATGGCTGAATATTCGTGCTTACCTCTCGCAAATGCGTTCCCTTGGTCCCCACGTATCCCACATCCCAAACCCATCCGTGAGTGATCTCGTGCTCCACCGTCAAATTCCATTGCTGCGCGCTCGGTGAAACAAAATGTAGCGGCGCTTCCAGCGCGATCAAAAATTCGCTGTTCCCGCTGAAGACCGGCGTTTGGGTCGTATCCGTCGTCGGCGTATTCGTGCCGTTGATCACGAATCCCTGGAATTTCCCGAGTTGCGGCACAAACGCCGGACTGATCACTCCCGCTGGCGGCAAAATCGAAAATGCCGGCAAATTTGACAGGCTTCCCGGCGGCGGTGACCCGAACGAACCCGCCAAAAACGGCGACGAGAATCCAAAATTGTCGACCGTTCCATTATCTTCACGCTCGTAGTAAATCCCGTACCCGCCGCGAATCGAAGTCTTGCCCGTACCGAATGGGTCATACGCAAATCCAATGCGTGGCCCCCAATTCGACGCGTAATTGTTACTCCGCAGCGTTGGTGAAGCGGTCCCTACCAGCCCGGGAACGTGCAGGCTGTCTACGCCAGTGGGAAATATCCACGGGTCTTTGCCTTCCTGCGCCAGGCTCGGAACAAGATTCGCGACGTGATTGTCGTCGTCCGATACCGCTCCCGCCAAATCCCACCTCACCCCCAGATTCACAGTCAGGTTTTTGCTCACTTTGTAATCGTCCTGCACAAACAGCGCAAAATTGTTGATCCGATACCGGTGATTCGAAACACCGCTTCCGCTTCCGGTCACCACCGGCAACCCGATCAGCAAATTTTGAAAATCCGATAGTCCGTCGCCATTCGGCGGCGGGGGCAGTGGCACGAACACCGCCAGCCCATTGAATAGCTGCGGATAATTCTTATTCAGATAAATCCTGTTCCCTTCGCCGCCGAATCGCACCAAATGTTTCCCCAAATTCCACGCCACCGTATCCACAAACGTCAGATTGTCCTGCTTCGACCCCACATTCGCCGCTGGCGTCGGCCCCAATTGAAAGCTGGCCAGCTCGAACCGGAAAATATTCGTGTCCACATTCGTATTCGGCCGGTTGATCCCCAAATCGCTCGTGCTCACCAGCGGCACATTGTCCGTATCGTTCGCCGTTCGCACGTATCCAAACCGGAAATCGTTCACCAGCGTCGCCGAAAATGTGTGCGTCTCCGAAACGGTAAGGAACCGGTCGTGCACCGGCAGGAAAACCGGAAAATCCAGGTCCGTTGGGCTGATCGCCGCTCCGAATTGCGAGCCCAGCGCGCCCGCGCCAAACGGCAAGTCCGAATGGAAATTCTGGAAGAAGAACGCCACCCGCAACGTATCCTTCCCGTCCCTGAACGGCTTGTCATACGTCAACGTAAACTGGTCATCCTGAAATGTCCCCGGATGACTCACCGTCAGCCGCGATTGTTGCTCGAACAACGGCAGCGTCGGATCGATCGGCGGCAGCGAAGGCAGCAAGAACCCGCCGCCCGCCCCTCCAAATTGATTGCTCTTGAAATTCAGCAGCTTCACTGCCACCGGATCCAACAAACTCGGATCCTGCGATCCCGGCGGCAGCATCATGGCCAGTGACGCCGGCGAACGGTCCTCTGGAATTGTCGGAATAATCGTGTTGATGAACGTTCCCGGAGAAATTCCACTTCTCTGCCTGGTCCCCTGGTAATTCAGAAAGAAAAATCCTTCCGCTCCCTTATGCCCCACCGGCCCGCCGACACTTCCGCCAAAAATGTTTTGCCGCATTTCCGGGCGCGGCTGCCCGGCCGCATTGAAGAAAAAATCATTCGCATTGAGCGCGTCATTTCGAAAATATTCAAATAGCGACCCGTGAAAATCCGCCCCGCCTCCCCGCAGCACCGCGTTCACGTTGCCGCCGCCATTCCGGCCCTGCGTCGCGTCGTAAAGGCTGGTCTGCACTTTGAACTGCTCAATCGCATCTGGGCTGGGCAGCGGCGTGTTAGTCAGCTCACCCACGTTGTAGTCGCTGACGCTGATCCCTTCGATCTGCACATTGTTGTAACCCTCGCGCTGCCCATTCACGTTCATGCGAATGTCGCCGCGCCCCAATTGCCCCGCCGCGGTCAAATCGGTTGACGCACCTGCGGACAGTGTAAGTAGCTGCTCCACGTTTCGCGTCGGCAACGGCAGGTCCTCGATCGTCTGCGACCCGATCGATTCGCCGGTCGCGGGCGTAGTCGTTTCCACTGGCGTCACTTCCGACCGCACTTCCAGTGTCTGCTCCACCTGCCCAACCTGCAGCGGCACCGTAATGTGCGTGGTCTCTGTGACCCGCACCTCGATCCCTTCCAGCTTCGTATCCGCGAATCCTTTCGCTTTCACTTCCACCGTGTACGTCCCTACCGGCAGTAGTAGCGCAGTGAAATTCCCATTCGCATCCGCGGTGATCAACCGCACTTGGTTCCCGTGCACCTGGTCGATGACAATTACCTCAGCACCCGGCACTGTCGCCCCGGACTTATCCTGCAGCGTCCCTTCGAGCGCTCCGGTGGCCCCGCCCTGCGCGAAGCAAAGCGCACACGTGCCGAAAAAGGCCAAGATCACCATGGCGAATCGTTTCATGGAGTCAAACCTCCCGTTTGCAGGTCCTTCTCTAAAACTTCCGCAGGAGATCAGCGTTTCGAGGTTGTTTAGCCAAGTGCTGCTCGAAAACCTATACTTCTCGCTTCTGGCATGTCAAGGTGATGTTTCCCGTATGCAGCAGGTATACGGCAGTAAAATCGCGAAGTTGTCACGGAATCGTCAAAACTTCCTCGTTATCTGCCTGCCCGACTGCCATCGTCAGGTCCTGGCGAGTAGTAGCAACCAATTAAAAGGCGTGGTGTCATTCCGAGCGCGAGCCGCGCCGCGTTCGAAGAACGCGCCGGTGAATCGCAAGATTCACCGCATATAAATGGGCGCGGAGCGTGAGGAATCTGCTTTCTGAGGACTCCGCCATCCAACAACATTTCACGTCTTTCCCTTTGTAAACACGCAGCGGCCATTTTTTAGAATTTCTCGCGCTTGCACGCGATAAACTAAAAGTTCGACTCGTTATCGCATGGCGAACTCTTTCTCATGCCCCACATAGTCATCACCAACGACGACGGAATCGCGGCCCCCGGACTTCGGGCTCTCGTAAAAGGCATTGAGGGCATGGGCAACATCAGCATCGTCGCACCCAGCTACGAACGCAGCGCCACCGCGCAATCCCTTACCCTCCGCCAGCCCATTTACTGCGACAAGGTCGCCGATAACGAGTGGGCCATCGAAGGCACCCCCGCCGACGCCATGATCGTCGCCTTCCACGCCCTCTTTGCCACTCCTCCCGATTTGGTAATTTCGGGCATCAATCGCGGCTCCAACCTCGGCGAAAATATCTATTACTCCGGCACCGTGGGCGCCGCCATGGAGGCGGCCATTAACAAAGTTCCCGCCTTGGCCGTCTCGCTCCTCACTCGTGGGCGCACGTATGACTTTGAGCCCGCCGCCAAATTCGTCCGCAAACTCATTCCCCTCGTCCTGAAAGAAGGCCTCCCGCCCGGCGTCCTCCTCAATATCAACGTTCCCCCAAAATGGAACGGAAAGGTTCGCTTCACTCGCCAATCCTCAAAAATCACCCGCAACGTCCTGCAGCCCGGCCAGGACCCTCGCGGCCGCACCTACTACTGGCTTCGCGAGCAGGAAGTCATCGAAGGAATCGGCGCCGATACCGATTACGCCGCCATCTTCGCCGGTGATATTTCCATCACTCCCCTCCACCTCGACCACACCGACACTCCTTCCCTCAATCACCTCTCCCACTGGGCAAAATTTCTCAGTGAATAGTCCGATTCCCGACAAAAAGCCCGTTCCCTGTATGCTACGCTCCCTTTGTTTCACCTCGGCGAGCGATTCGCTGCAACCTTGCTTGCCTCTTCGTAATCAGAATGACGGGGGAAAATCTTTTTTAAGGACTACGGAGGGTAGTTAATGAAGAAAACGATTCGGCGAGCTTCGATGATTCTCTTCGCCATCACCATGTCGGTTCTTGTGCTCGTGCCGCAAAACCTCATGGCCCAGCAACACGTCGTAAATCCGTCCGATCTGCAGCAGCAAATGGTCTCCTCCTCTGCCGCCCGCCAGCAGAATGAGGATACCCTCAATAAATTCCTGACCAATGATGAGGCCCAAAAGGCCTTTCGCGACGCCCACGTCAATCAGGAACAGGTGAAAATGGCCGTTCATAGCCTCAGCGATCAGGAATTGGCCCAACTCACCGCCCAGGCCAACGCCGCTCAGCATGACATTAACGGCGGAATGGGCCCGCACCTGGCCACTCTGATCATTGTGGCCGTGGTCATCGCCGTAGTGATCATTCTCGTCGTCACGTTATAAAGGCGCAAAAATTCGGCTTTTTCGCCTATTCGAACCGGGGCGCCGTGCTGTCGCGGTGATTTTCACCGTGGCTCTTCTTTGCGGCGCCTTTCTCTTTTTCACGCCAGCTTCCGCGCAGGAGGCGTCGCCCGCTGCTCAAGGTCCCGCAAACTCTGCTCTCTGGATCGACGTCCCCTTCGTAAAGCAGCCACCCGAAGGCTGCGGCGCGGCTTCCATTTCCATGCTTCTCCAGTATTGGAGCCAGAAAACCGGGCACACCTATCCGGTCAGTTCCGACGTCGAAAAGATTCAAGCCGCGCTCTATTCCAAGCGCGAAAAAGGCATTTCCGGCTCGTCCATGCAGAAATATTTCAAGCAGGCCGGCTTTGACGCCTATCCATTTCGCGGCCACTGGGACGACTTGGCCCACCACATCGCAAAAGGCCGGCCGCTGATCGTGGGCCTCGCCGCTTCAGGCGCTGAGCGCCCTCTTCATTTCGTCGTCGTTGTGGGAGTTGATGACCAGGACGGCTACGTTCTGGTCAATGACCCGGCCAGGCAGAAACTCCTGCGCCTCTCGCGCCAAAATTTCCTCAGCGAATGGGATGTCACCGGAGATTGGACCCTTCTCGCCGTTCCCGCGGGTTAGCATAACCGCCGAGCCACATGCGACTCGCCCGCCACGCCTTGCTCATCGTGTTTGTGTTTGCACTCTGCGCGATCGCTCTCTGCGCACAAAACCAAACTCCGCCCTCGTCCCCGCAAGCGGCTACCACTGACCTAAAACAGCTTTTCGACCAGCACCAGTGGGACGAAATTCTCCGCCGCATTCCCTCCATCGACAATCAATCCCCCGACGCCGACTATTACCGCGGCATGGCCCTCGCCGCCCTTCACCGTTACGATGAAGCTCGCGCCGCCTTCCTGGCCGGCCAACACGCCGCCCCATCCGATATTCGCTTCCCCCAGGAACTCGCCGGCGTCGCCTTCCAGCGCAAAGACTACCCCGCCGCCAAACGCCATCTTCGCCGCGCCCTCCGCCTCGATCGCCCGCGACGACTACAGCAACAACTTTCTCGCCACCATCTACTTCCTCGACGGCAATCTCGACGCCGCCGTCAAATACTGGAATCGCACCGGCAAACCCATCGTCGACGACCTCACCTTCTCCCCCACTCCCCGCCTCCGCCCCGCCCTCCTCGATCACACCTTCCCCTTCTCTCCCCACACCCAATGGACCCTCGCCCAGCTCCAAGCCGCTCGCGCCCGCGCCGACGCTCTTCGCGTCTTCCTCCGCTACCGCTTCGACCTCCAAGCCCGCCCCGACGGCGACTTCGACCTCGCCTTCGACTCCATCCCCCGCCCTCGCTTCGCCCCCACACACATCGCCACCTGGCTCCAATCCCTCCGCGGCCTCCCCTACCTCACCATCTACCCCTCCTTCTACGACCTGAATGACGCCGCCCGCAACGTCGAAACTCTCTACCGCTGGGACAAGGAGAAACGCCGCCTCGCCGCCTCCTTCGAATCGCCCTGGCGCGACCACCCCGAAGCTCTCTACCGAATCTATCTCGACGCTCGCAACGAAAATTGGGACGTCTCCCACACATTCCTCCCCTCCGCTCCCCACCCCTTTCCCCCCGCCGCCTTCAACCTCGAAAAACTACAAACTGGCCTCGAATTTCGCTTCATCCAAAGCGGCAAACTCACCTGGACCACCAATCTCGACTACACCGTCCGCCGCTACCGCAACATCCTCGGCACCCCCTCCACTTTTCCCCCCTCCTCCCCCCTCCCCCACCCCCTCTTCCCCAACGCCTCCGCCCTCGAATACCGCGCCCGCGCCGACTACCTCCTCCTCTCCGCTCCCCGAACACCGCCTCACCCTCACCTCCGCGCTCGAAGCCTCCGCCGGCAAAACTTTCGCCGACGGCCTCGGCACCTTCGCCTCCTATCGCGGCGAGATCCGCTCCGACTGGCTCCCCCAATCCCGCGGCGACGACTACCACTTCCAGTTGCGCGTCCGCTCCGGTGGCCTCTCCGGCAACGTCCCCTTCGACCGCCTCAACATCCTCGGCTTCGAGCGCGACAACGATCTCTGGCTTCGCGCCCACATCGGCACCGCCGGCGGCAAAAAAGGCAGCGCGCCCATCGGCCGCGATTTCCTTCTCTCCAACGCTGAACTCGACAAAAATCTCTACAGCAACGGCCTCATCACCATCAAAGCCGGCCCCTTTCTCGACACCGGCAAAGTCACCGCCTACGAAGGCCTCTTCGGTTCGCAGAAATGGCTCTGGGATACCGGCCTGCAAACTAAAATTGGTGTTCTGGGATTAGTTCAGGTTGTTCTGGTCTACGGGAAGGACCTGCGCAACGGCAACAACACCTTCTACGGCACCGCTCTGCAGTAAAACGATTTCAACTCCTAGATAAAGCTACCTCGGATTCAGCCGGTAACTCCACCGCGACTCGGCCACCGCGCCCACTGGCACAAACTCTCCGCGCTCCGCTCCGTTGGTCTTCATCTCCGCCACAATCGCATCCACTTTCCCCCGCAGCGGTGAGAGCGAACACACCGGATCCGTCGCGGCCGCGTCGTCCGCCAGCATCTGTGCCTGGCACCTGCATCCGCCAAAATCCAGCGCGCGGCGCTCACATGACCTGCACGGCTCCTCCATCCACTCCTCGCCGCGATACTTGTTGAACGACGCCGACTCCCTCCAAATCCACTCGAGCCCCCGCGACGCCACATTCTCGAATTGCATCCCCGGGATCACTCGCGCCGAATGGCATGGCAGCGCAAGTCCCGCCGGATCGATCAACATCAACTTCTGACCCCATCCGCCCATGCACGCCTTCGGATATCGCGCGTAATAATCCGGCGTCACATACTCCAGCCGCACCCGCCCTCGCAGCCTCTCCTGCGCGCGCGTTAGCACCCCCAGCGACCATTCCACCTGCTCCTGCGTTGGCAGCAGCTCTGCGCGATTCGGCACTGCCCATCCGTAATACTGCACATGCGCCACTTCAATCCGGTGCGCGCCCAGTTCCTCCGCCATCGCGAGCATTTCCTCGAGCCGCTCCACGTTCCGCCGGTGAACTACTAAATTCACCGTAAACGCGATCCGGTGCTTGGCGATCTCGCGCGCTATCGCCAATTTCTTCTCATGCGCCGCGAAGCCCGCAAACTCATCGGCGGCCATCGGCTCCGCATCCTGAAAACTCAATTGCAAATGATCCAGCCCTGCTGCCACCAACTCTCCCAGCCGGTCCGAGCTGAGCCCAATTCCGGAGGTGATCAAATTCACATACAGGCCATTCGCTCGCGCCGCGCGCACTAGCTCCGTCAAATCCGCTCGCGCCAGGGGCTCACCGCCCGTCAAATCGAGTTGCATCACTCCCAATTTCGCGGCCTGCTCGAAAACACCGATCCACGCCGCCGTGGAAAGCTCCTTCTCGCGTGCCGTTAATTCCAGGGGATTCGAGCAATAAACACAATGCAGCGGGCAGCGGTGGGTAATTTCAGCAATCAGCGCAAGCGGACCCGGATTGATTGCCGGATTGGAGGGAGATGCCATGAAGATTCCACAAAATCGAACTCAAAATCGCATTTCAAAACCAAAGCTCAAAAATCCACGGCCCGCCGCTCGTGCAGTTGCTCCAGAAACGTCGCCGTATCTTCCTCGATCTTCTCCAGGTTTGCCCGCTGATACTGCTTATGCAGCGCGTCGACAATCTGCTGAAAAGTATGATTCCCGTCGCAGCTTCGCAAAATTTGCAATCCCGGCCCCTTCAGTTTCAACGCGCCCTCCGGCATCAGCAGCGTCGCCTCCTGATTCGGCATTTCGCTCAGCCTGCATCCTAACGCGAGATGCGGCTTGGAATCCGCGCTAGGTCGCGGCATGATCTTCGATTCGAAACGCGCCCGGCGGCGGCCATCCCGGTTCCACGTAAGCAAAATAAAGCGCATCGAGCTGCGCCCATAAAATGTCGCACTTCGCGCGCAATGCCCCGCAGGCCAGTTCCTGCTCCTTGGCCGTTCGCGCGTTTTCCAGCACCCAATTCAGCGCAAACTCCGCATCTTCCGGCGCCTGCGAAAGCCGCGCTTCAAAATAATCGAGCCCCGGCGCGAGCCACGGATAATGCTTTCGCAGCGCATCCATGCGCAACGCAATCAGCGACCCCGCAAACATCTCCGTCAGCGACGACGCAATGGCTTCCAGCAAACTCTTACTCGATACCAGCTGTACATATGCGTCCACCGCGAATCGCGTCGCCGGTAGCACGCCCTCGCCGCGCAATGCTGCCTCCCGGTTCAGTCCGGTCGCCTCCACGAGCTTCAACCACTTCTCAATTCCTCCCGGCTTACGTCCGCCACCTGCGTGATCCCGATCATGATCCCCATCGTGGTCAATGATCCGCTTCCGCCACGCCTGCCGCAGCTCCCGATCCTCGCACCGCGCCAGAATTGCCGCATCTTTAATCGGTATCCGGCTCTGATAGTAGTAGCGATTGAGCGCCCAGGCCTGCAATTGCCCGCGCGTCAGCATGCCCTCATGCATCCTCAAATGAAACGGATGCTTATGGTGATAGCGCGGCTCGCCGATCGCGCGCAGCCGAGCCGCGAGCGCCTCTCGCGAATCCGCCTTCGACTCACCCTTGGACTCACCGGAATTCAATTCAGCTCAATCTCCATTCCATCGAAGGCCACTTCCCACCCAGCCTCTAAAACTTTCTGATGCTCCGTACTCTCTTCGTTCAACACTGGATTTGTATTGTTGATGTGCACGAAAATCTTTCGCGGCTTTTTCAATTTCGCGAGCCGCGCCAGCGTTCCATCCGCGCCTGACATCGGAACGTGACCCATTTCCCGCGCCAGCTTTCCCGACCCAACCACCTGCCTCAGTTCATCGTCCGACCAAAATGTCCCGTCCACCAGCAAAACATCATACTCATTCCACGTCTTAATCATCTCCTCGTCGAGATGCGGCAGGTTCGGCGCGCACAGAACCTTCTTGCCATCGCACTCAATCGAAATTCCAATAACTTCATCCCCGCTTCCGGCAATCTCTGCACTTTCTGAACCCGCATATACCGGCGCTTTCCCAGCCATCGGAAATGCTTCCAGCATTAGCTTTCCACTCGCGCCATTCGCCACATTCGTTACCGGACTCCACTTCTGCCCGGTCTTAATCGCTCGCCACTTCACTTGGTTTTCGACACTGTTCAACGTCCGGAATAGCGAAGTCCCATCGCGCAGAATCGCCTCCACGCGCCGCGTGGAAAACACACTCAGAGGCTGGAATTCCCGCAGATGCAACAAACCCATCACTTGATCGACTTCCGCGCCGGTCAACACAATTGCTTCAATCGGCGAATGGCGCGGAGGCTTGCGAGGAGAAAAATCCCAATCGGCCAGGATCTGGCCGCGCAAATCGGGTGATGCATTGATTAAAACCCAGGGTGAGGTGGAATTAGCGGCGGCGCGCACTGCGATTTGGGTTTGCGTTCGCGGAGATCCCCGAAAACACCCCGCGCGAAAGGCGCTGCAATTGGCGCAGGCGCAATTCCATTGCGGAAACCCTCCTCCGGCGCCTGAGCCGAGGATCTTGACCTGCATTTAAAAACTACAGTTCAGCGCTGGCGTAGGAGCTAATTTCGCAGTTGAGGCTGATTTCTTCGAAGCTTGGTGTGGTCCACTCCATGGCGTTCTCCTGTAATCCCGTCACAACTTGGATGATACGCCAGCCGCGGCGGTTACTTCAACCGCCGCGTCCTTAGTGACAACACAACCGCGACGGGAGCCTTCGCTTATGGTCCGTCGCACAAAATTCCCCTACCCGCCCATAACTATTCTGCTACTCTCCCGCCGATGAAACCCTCCGCGCGCCTCCTGCACCGGCTTCTTTTCATAGCTATCTTCCTCGCCGCCATCACCGGCGTTACCCTCTCCACACACTCCTTCTCCCGCGCCTCCTCCCCTTCCTCCTCACACACCTCCACCGACACTCCCTACCCCTCCGTCACTCTCGAAAACACCTACATCCCCCTCGCCGACGGCGTCCGCCTTGCCGTCACACTCTACAAACCCACCGGCGCGTCTCCCGGCGACAAATTCCCCGCCATCCTCGAATATCTTCCCTACCGCAAAGACGACTGGGCCGCCGCCCGCGATTACACGCTCCACTCCTACTTCGTAAAGCGCGGCTACGTCTCCGCCCGCGTCGACATCCGCGGCACCGGCGCGAGCGAAGGCACTCCGCCCGACCGCGAATATTCCGACCAAGAACAAAAAGACGGCATGGAGGTCATCGCCTGGCTCGCCCGCCAGCCCTGGTGCAACGGCAACGTCGGTATGATTGGAATTTCCTGGGGCGGCTTTAATTCCATCCAAATGGCAACTCGACGGCCGCCTGCACTAAAAGCCATCATCGCGGTCGACGCGACCGAACAGCTTTTTCACGACGACGTCCACTACATCGACGGAGTTATGCACGTCGACGAATACGAATTGGGCATGGATCAGGAACTGCAATTGACCGCGGCGCCTGACTTCCCCACCGATGAAGCGCATCTCGCGCCGCGCTTCGACTCGTCGCCGTGGTTCCTGCTCTATCTCCACCACCAACGCGACAGCGAGTTTTGGAAATCTCCTCTCGCACAGCCGGTCTTCGATTCAATTCAAATCCCGGTTTATCTCATCGGCGGCTTTTATGATGGCTACCGCGACACCATCCCTCGGATGATGACCAAACTGAAAGGACCTAAGAAGGCTCTCCTTGGCCCCTGGAATCACACTTTCCCGCACGACGCTGTTCCTGGGCCCGCCATCGAGTGGCGGGATTCCGCGGTCCGCTGGTGGGATCGCTGGCTCAAAGAAAAACAAAACGGAATCGAGAACGAGCCAACCGTCACCTACTACATGCAGCACTGGTATGCGCCTAATCCAGCCCAGGCGGAAATTCCCGGCGAGTGGCGAACTGAAGATTCCTGGCTGCCGCCCGAGCGGGAAACGCAATTCAACCTCGATCCCGACCACTTATTGTGGGTCACCGGGCCTCAGGGACAGCCTGAAGCGGATCAGCTCAAATACGTGCCCACCATAGGAATCGAGGCGGGTTTCTGGTGGGGCGATCTCGCCAACGATCAGCGTGGAACCGACGCCTGCAGTCTCGTTTACGATTCGAAGCCTCTTCCAAGAGACCTTGCCATCTTTGGCTTGCCACGAGCCGAGATCAACGGCTCCTCCTCCGCGCCCCTCGCCAACTGGATCGTCCGCCTCTCCGATGTCGCCCCTGACGGAACAGTCACTCTAATCACCGGCGGCGCTCTAAACGGCGCGCAGCGCGACTCCGCAACCGACCCCTCCGATTTAGAACCGGGTAAAACCTATCCCTTGAAGATCGACATGCACGTGACCTCGTGGCTTTTTCCTAGCGGCCACAAAATTCGCTTGGCTATCTCCAACGCGCTTTGGCCCATGCTGTGGCCTACTCCGTATCCCATGACAACCACAGTCGGTCTCCTGCCTAGGTCAACGTTATTTCTGCCCGAAGTATTGCGCACTGGCGATCACCCTCCCGAATTCGCCAAGCCCACTGAGTTCGACCAGCGGCCCGGCTATACCGGTGGAGGCGATGACTGGCCAGGCCACTGGGAAATTACTCGTGATGAAGTTGCTCACACTGCTCGTGTGCTCTGGAAGCAAGATACTTGGGCGGGTTACCCGTGGGGACGCATCGACGATCACGAGGACATCACCTACGACGCTTCGGATGATCACCCCGAGACAACTTCAGTCCGCGGCTACGCGTTCACCAAAGTCAAATTGAAGACCCGTGAGCTCAACTTCGAGTCACATCTCGAATTGCGCAGTGACGCCAAGAATTTCTATTACACCTATCGCCGCGATCTGACCGAAAACGGCAAAGTCATCCGCACCAAAACCTGGAAAGACACCATTCCCCGCGACCACCAATAGAATTGTTGAAATGGCGATTTGAAAATTCGATTTGAAAATTAAGGAAAGTCTAGCTCGCTGCGCGGTGATTCTTTAAACCTGCTGCCAGCAATCGATGGAACAAATGCTCGCCCGCCTCGCGCCGCACCGAGAGACGCCCCGCGACGTACGCCCTCGAATTCAGCCCGCGCTGCACCGCTTCGCAGATATCAACGTCCTCTTCCTGCACGCGGTGGCTCACTGAAATGCTCTTAGAGTTGTAATCCACGTTCTTCGCGTCGGCAAAAAAGAAGTCGAAAATCACCTGGCAGCGATCGACCGCCAGCGGCAGCACCAGATTCGTATCCAGATAGCCCTCATACCAGTTCAGCATGAAGTTCGGATACAGCCAGAAATAGTGCGCCATATCGCCCTGCCGCGTGGCTGACGCGGCCGCATCCTCATTGCCTTCCTTGAGCGGGCTCGACTGCACGCAAAAGCGGTCCACATTCTCGATTGTGTAATTCACATACTCGAGCACCGAATTGAGTCCCTTATGCAGGTGCGGAACGTGGTAGCCGCCATCCAAAAAATTATCCACGTACACTTTCCAATTGCATTTCAGCTCATAGCTGCGCCGCTCAAAAAACGTAAGCTCCCCCAGCCTGAGCGGCTTGACTCTCGCCGGCAAGCTTCCCAAGTGCTCTTGCAGCGATCCTGCGCGCGGATCGAGGTTCACAAAAACGAACTTCTCCCAGGTCTCCACGCGAATCGGCACCAACCCGTTTTGCGCCCGGTCGAAGTGGCAGACTCCATCGAATTCCGTCATGCCCTTAAGCGCACCATCCAGTCCGTAGGTCCATCCGTGATATGGACACCGCAAGTGTTGCACCTGGCCCTGAGGCTCGGTCATCACCGCGGCGGCGTGGTGCCTGCACACATTAAAAAACGCGCGCAACACATTGTCGTTCCCGCGCACCACCACAACCGGCTCCCCGGCAATTTCCTGAGTCACAAACTGCCCCGGCTTCTCCACCTGATCGGTCCGCGCAATTGCCTGCCAGGTCTTCCCAAATACGTTCTGCCGCTCCAGTTCCGCGATCCTCAAATCGAAGTACCACGGCGCGGGAATCGTATGCGCGTCAGGCAAAGCTGCCTGATCGTCATAGATTGCCAGAATTTCCTTCATAGATTGATCTGCGGTAGCCATAGGCTGCACCTTAAGCGGCTCGATTTGAGAGCCGTATGTTACCGCATCAATCGACGAAATTTCAGCAGCAGGGCAGGGCGGAGAGACACGAGTGAGGGTGCGCTGAGGCGCGACCTTGGAGTTTAAGACGGAGGGTTAATACCTACTCGACGTGAGCTTTAGCGTCGAGTTCGGCGTATTGCAATGGTTGGAAGATTTGCCAGAAGTTGCCATTCGGGCGTACAAACTCAAGCCCTACCTGCCACTTGCCGCGCTTTTCGGGCTGCACGTAGACCACATGGCATTCTTTCTCTTCCTCGGTGATCCCGTGAACCAGCAAAACGGACTGGCCAGGCGTCACAAGATGAGAAAAGCATACCCGTGTGCCATAGGCGTTCACGGATTGGGTCTCCGTAAGGTCCCGGAAAGGCTTGCCATCCGGGGTTCGACCGTAAATCCGCACAGGGATTCGCAGGTCCAGCCGCGCGCTGCGGCGTCGGTTCTTGGGGGTCGTTGGCATCGAGTGCAAATACTACCGTTCTTCACCTTCTACATGAATAGTACAATCGTACCTGTTCAGAAGGGCAGTTTCCAAAGAACTACGGGTGGTTTCGCTGCATCGCTGGATACGTAACTATTCGCTAACTATCGAAGAGCTGCCGCGGCTCGTGTCATTCCCTACCTACTTGCTCGAAAATCGGTAGCCCACTCCTCGCACTGTCAGCAGGTATCGCGGCCGCGATGGATTTTTCTCAATGTAGCGGCGCAGCCGCACAATGAAATTGTCGATAGCGCGCGTGTCGGTGTCCTCGTGCAGCCCCCAAACATCCTCGAGCAGCGACTTTCTCGACACGTTTTTCCCCGCGTTTTGCACCAGGTGCTTTAAAAGCTTCGCTTCCATCCAGGTCAGCCGGATCACATTGTTGTTCGACCGCAGTTCCAATGCTGAAAAATCGATCACATTCCCGTCAAAAGAGAACACATCGGACTCAGCTGCATCAGCCTTCGCCGTCGCGCTTCCGGAGGGCTTCACAGCCTCACCAGCAGTGTTCCTATCTGCCGGCGCCGCTCTCATCCACTGCGACCGCCGCAGCAATCCCTGCAGCCGCGCCAGGAAGATCGGTAGCTCAAAAGGCTTCGGCAAATAATCATCCGCACCCGCCGCGAAACCCTGCAGCACATCCTCGGGCTGTCCGCGCGCGGTCAGCATCAACACCGGCACATAATTCTTTTCATCGCGCAAACTCTTGGCCACATCGAATCCGCTTATCCCCGGCAACATCACATCCAGCACCACCACGTCGTAGCGCCGCTGGTTCAGCTCCTTTAGCGCGCTCTCGCCATCCCCCACCGTATCCACCGCATACCCTTCCGCCTCCAGGTTGAACCTCAACCCCTCCCTCAGATGCGCCTCGTCCTCCACGACGAGTACTTTGCTCATGTCCCTGGTTCTAGCATTCACGGAGACGCCTCACGACGCCTTGCTCGCCGGCAGCTCAAAAACCACCGTCGTCCCCCGCCCCTCCCCCTCGCTCTCCGCTCGCACTTTCCCCCCATGCGTCCGCGCCACCGCCCTCACGATAAACAACCCCAGGCCCGTCCCCTTCGCGCCCAACTGGCGCGGAATCCGGTAAAACCTTTTGAAAACCCTCTTCAAATCCTCGGGCGAAATCCCCACGCCCTTATCCCGCACCTTCAACACGACCTGCTTCTCATCCGGTGCTTCCAACTTCACTGACACATCCACATTCCCCGGCGCCGAGTACTTCACCGCGTTATCCAATACGTTGTACACCGCCGTGCGCAGTTCCTCCGGATCGCCGCGAACTACAAATCGCTCTCCATTCAAAGCCGGCTCAAAGTGAATCGCCTCGTTCGCCAGGTTGTACCGGTTACGCGCCATCTCCATGCACTCAGCCACCATGCCGCCAAACTCCACTTCCGTCCGATACTTCGGCCCGCGCTTAAATCCCGCCCGCCCCGCCTTCAAAACCTGCTCTACCGTCCTTTGCAGCCGGTCGCTATCCGACAGCATCCGCTTATAAAAATCCTGCCGCTGCTCCTCGCTCAATTCCCGCCGTTGCAACGTCTCCAAATACAGCCGGATCGACGCCACCGGGGTCTTCAACTCATGCGTGACTGCGTTGATAAAACTATCGTGCTGCTCGTTACGCTTTATCTCGCGAATCAAAAAACTCGTATTCAAAATCATGCCCACAATAATCGCCGCGAAGAAAATCACCCCAAAAAACAGCAGCACGCCCTCGCGCCAGTTGAGGATGATCCACCCAACGTTCAGCGCGACCGCCAACGCCACTAGGCCAACGCCCAGCGTGGCGAAAAACGCGATTTTACGTCGCCTGGTTACGATAAGCATTTAAAGGGATTGTACCGCCGAGCGGGCCTGCGCGCCCAAAAGCACGCGCAGATGTGCAGATCACATCAAAGAACAGACGAGTTGTTTAAGCGGACTTACAAACGGAAGAAAAGTTGACGAACCCTAGTCGCTTGCCAAAGCCGAGTCGGCCGGAGCAGCTACCACGCCTGGCATGGTACCCACGCCGATACTCAAATCCTTCATTCGCGCGGCCTGTTCCGCGCTATAAACTTCCTTGGCCAGGCCCAGCTTCTTCATAAAGCAAATCGCGTACCAGGTGAAATCCACTTCATACCATCGCAGCCCGTGCCGCGCCGAAACTGGATGCGCGTGGTGATTGTTGTGCCAGCCCTCACCAAACGTGAGCAGCGCTACCCACCAGTTGTTGGTTGAAAGATCGCGCGTCTTGAATCGCCGCGAGCCCCAGGTATGCGTAATTGAATTGACCATCCAAGTCGTCTGCAGCGTAACCACTGTTCGCAGGAACACGCCCCACAACACCAGAGGGAGCCCGCCAATAGCCAGCAGTATGAAGCCCAGCACCACCAACGGCACATAGTGGTACTTGGTGATCCAAACGAAAAACTTATCTTTCGACAGGTCCGGCACATAGTGTGCCAGCGTGACCGTATCGTGGTGCATCGCCTTGCCCGTCAAGATCCAGCCCATGTGCGCCCACCACTTGCCATCCACCGGCGAGTGCGGATCGCCATCCTGATCCGAATGATGGTGATGAATTCGATGCGTGGCCACCCAGAAAATCGGGCCGCCTTCCAGCGCAAGCGTCGCGCAAATCGTAAAAAGATACTCGATCCAGCGGGACGTCTTGTATCCCCGGTGCGTCAGCAGCCGGTGATAACCCATTCCAATTCCCACGCTCGCCGAAAGCCACCACAAAAACAGCGCCACGAAAAACGCCTTCCAACTAAAAAAGAACAGCGCCGCCACCGCGCCCAAGTGAAACAGGATCATGAACGACGTGGTGATCCAATTGATTCCTTCGTCGGCTTGCTTGCCTAGCTCTTCGAATTCCATGGAATGGGCCCTCGTGTCTCGCAACGGGTACTGGAAAGTTGGATGGTCAGAATAGCAGCAGCGCAACGATCGATTTGTAATAGTTCTGTAATAGCTAAGGTGTTTAAGCCGAACAGTTAGCGGGCAAATTGAGGGGAAACTACCGCGCGCAAAAAGAAAGGCCGATCGCCTCTTCCAGCGATCGGCCCGTCGCGAACTGAGAAATAGGTAGTTTAGCTTCTTATCGTCTTCACAGTTGCGTCGCACGGTGCGACCCAGTACTTGCCGGGCGATTACAGCGACGCCAAAAACGCCGTCAAATCGGCCTTCTGCTGCGCGTTCAAATTCATGCCAAATCGCGCATTATAAAAGTTCACCACATCGGTCAACGAGGCCGCCGAGCCATTGTGGAAGTATGGCGCCCGCGCCATCAAACCACGCAGAGCCGGCACCTTAGTTTCCGAAATATCCTCGCACTGCCCGCTAATCAGCGCCCGGCCTAGATCTGAAGTGCGGAAGACCTGCCCCGCCAGCGGCCCCGCATTACACGTCACTTCATAAGTGGGTAGCGTGGGCGAATGTAACTGCTGCAACGCCGCGATCACCTGCGCGCTGGTCTCATACGCGCTCGCGTGTCCCGTTCCCAAATCCAGCATCTGGAACGATGAGTGGTTCCCCACGCCTGGCGTGTTGTGACACGTCGAGCACGTCGCCGTAATCGGCGGGCTGCTCGCGCTGCCGTTGAAGCCTCCGACGTCACTCACGTCAAATTGCAGCTCGTTGAAAATCTCTTCGCCGCGCGCCACGGATTTGCGTCCCGCCGCCGAATTGAAAATGTTATTCGGCCCCGTTCCGCTCGCCCACGGCGCATACATCGTGAACACATCAGGATTAAAGGCTCCCGAAGCGCCCGACGGATCGTTCATTCCCGGTTGGAACGGCAAGCTCACCTAACATCGTCGGCCCGCCCGTCGCGCCTTCGCCATTCAAAAAGCCCGTGGGAAATCCGGAGCTCTGCGCCGTGACCAAACCAATCTCGAAGCCCACAATCGTATTGATCGTGGTCTGCGACGGTGCCGCGGTCGCCTGCATGTGAATCATCACCGCGTCGACCGCCTGCTGGGTCAGGTCCGAAGTCAAATTCGCAACATCGTCCTGCGTCGTATCGATCGGGTCGATCGTTTCGCGGCCGTCATACATAATCGCCGTCTCAAACGCCAAATTCGTCGCGGGTAGCGGCCTGCGATATTCAGACACCATCGACTGTCCCGACTCTTCCGTGACCGCGCAGCCATAAGGGTCGCTCGCCGTCTCCACCGTAAACTGCGCGCCCGCCGGCACCGGTACCGTGATTCGCACTAAGGCGTTATTCAACATCAAGCTGTGCGCCGTCGCGTCTGTCGCTTTCGCGCCCGGGCAATTGGCTCCGTCCACCGAGGCAAAAAGCGGATCGGTTCCCTTGGTCAGCGCATATCGATATTTCGCCTGCACCGGAGTCAGCCCGAATCCGTTCGCCGGATTGTGGCAGGTGCCGCAGGAGCGCCCGTTCGTGCCGAGCGCGTAGAAAAACGGATTAAGCCCCACAAAAGTATTGTTCGTTCGCAGCGTGGTCACCACGCCGCCCAAATCCATATAACTCATCGGCGGTGTGCTCACCGCAGCCACCGCCGTCGCCAGCAGCCCGCCAGCCGCTGTAATTACCAGAGCACCAATCTTCTGTCTTGAAACCATGCGTCTTGAAATCATTGACCGTCCCCGCGCCCGGGAGGAGAGGCCCGGGCGCAATGCGGTCAGAAGCAGTCCAATCGCCAGTCTTTACGGGTCGACAGACGCTCTAAGTGGTTCTTTATTAACGCAATACCTACACGAAGGTTTCGACACGGAAATCGGCAAAGGCCCGTTTTGGGAAAGCGTTTTTCAAGATTTAGAAGAGCCTTTCTTGCGTCAAAATTTGTCGCTAGGCCGCAGCCCAACCACCGGATCATGGACGAGTAGGTCGCCGCAATTTTCACCCGAAACACGCGCTCACCATTTCCGCTCACAAAATCGCTAGGGGCTTCACCCGATTGCGCGTTCGCAACGGCCTGCCTACGCTCGCAACGCCTGACCAAAATTCCGATTCGGCAGTCTTTATCCAAAGGAAATTTGAATGGCCAAAGATTCTTCCCGCGTCCTTGAAGACGACCCTTCGGTCGAAACAGGCGCGCCTGATAATCCATCCGACCCTGAATCACACGCGCAGCGTGATACGAACGAAAAGAAACTCTCGCGGCGCTCGTTCCTCGAGCGAATCGGCGTAGCAGGCGTTGCCGCCTCAGTTCCTCTGCTTACACGCACGGCTCCCCCAATCCAGGAATCTGCACAACCCTCCGCCGAGCCACCCGCCGCAGTCCAAGCGGAAACAGCCGAAGGCACCGTTCCAGTCGCTCTGAAGATAAACGGCCAGAGCTACAACCTCAGCCTTGAGCCGCGTGTCACCCTGCTCGACGCTCTCCGCGAACGCTTGCACCTCTTCGGCACCAAGAAAGGCTGCGATCACGGCCAGTGCGGCGCTTGCACCGTCCACGTAAACGGCCGCCGCGTAAATTCCTGCCTCACTTTCGCGATCATGCATCAGGGCGACGAGATCACCACCATCGAAGGCCTCGCGCACGGCGACGAACTTAGCTCGGTTCAAGCTGCCTTCCTTGAACACGACGGCTTTCAGTGCGGCTATTGCACCCCGGGCCAGATTATGTCGGCCACCGCTCTTCTCAAAGAGCCTTGCGGCCCGTCAGATGACGACGTTCGCGAATGCATGAGCGGCAATATCTGCCGTTGTGGCGCTTACCAGAACATCGTCGCCGCTGTGCAGCAAGCCCGTCAGCGCGCCTAATTCATCACCGGAGAAAATCGCATGGAAAATTTTCAATTCGCAAAAGCTGACACCGTTCAAGACGCTCTCACCGCCATTCACTCGGCCGTCTCCGCGCAAAAACTTGTTCGTTTCGTCGCCGGTGGCACCACTCTCATCGACTTGATGAAACTCAACGTCGAACGCCCCACCACGGTCATCGACATCAATTCGCTCCCGCTCGATCGCACCGAAACCGCGCCCAATGGTGGCCTCAAGATCGGTGCCATGGTTCGCAATAGCGACCTGGCGCACGACCCCAACGTCCAGAAAAGTTATCCTGTCCTCTCGCAGGCCCTCCTTTCCGGTGCCTCTCCGCAGCTTCGTAACATGGCCAGTACGGGCGGAAACCTTCTGCAGCGCACCCGTTGCTACTATTTCCGCGACACCGCCTATGCCTGCAATAAGCGCGATCCCGGCTCGGGCTGTCCCGCGATTGACGGCTACAACCGCATCCACGCGGTCCTCGGCGGCAGCGAGCACTGCATTGCCACTCATCCATCCGACATGGCTGTGGCCATGATGGCCCTCGAGGCCGTGGTTCACGTCGACGGGATCGCCGGCCCGCGCGAAATTCCACTCAATGATTTCTACCTGCTGCCCGGCAATACGCCCGACCGCGAAAATTTGCTCCGCCCCGGCGAACTCATCACCTACGTCACTCTCCCGCCGCTCGCCGACGGCACGAAATCTCACTACCTCAAGCGCCGCGACCGCCAATCCTATGAATTCGCTCTCGCCTCCGCAGCGGTCGTCATCCGCCTGCAGGGTCGCAAAATTCAACGAGCGCGCGTCGCTTTAGGCGGGGTGGGAACCAAACCTTGGCGTTCTCTCGAGGCCGAGCACGCCCTCGAAGGTCACGAAGCAACCGAAAACACTTTTCGAAATGCCGCTGTGGCGGCCATGCGTAACGCCAGGCCACATCACGACAACGGCTTCAAGATCGAGCTCGCCCGGCGCACTTTAGTTCGCGCTTTAACAACCACAGTTGCCGCTTAGCTCAAGAATTGGGGGGAAGAAATGGCAAGTTCCGTTGTAGGTCAATTCGTTACTCGCATTGACGGCTCTCTGAAAGTTACCGGCCGTGCGCCCTACGCCGTCGAGCACGACATTCCCGGCCTGGTTTTTGGCTACGGCGTCGCTAGTACCATTGGCGCAGGCCGCGTCACATCCATCGATTCGGCGGCTGCCGAGAAAATGCCCGGCGTGCTCGCGGTGCTTCACCACGGCAATGTCGAACCGTTATTCCGTCCCGCTAACTCTTTTGAAGCGAATAGCCGCGCTGGCGAAAGCCGCCCACCCTTCGAAGATGAAAATATCTTTTACTACGGCCAGTTCGTCGCTCTCGTCATCGCCAAAACTTTCGAGCAAGCCATGGCTGCCGCTGCGGCGGTCAAGGTCGACTATGAAGTCAAAGAGCCCACCATCGAACTAACTGGCCCGAATGCTGTGCCCGAGCCGAAAGAGGCTGACAAATATTCTCGCGGCGATGCTGCCGGAGCCTTCGCCTCCGCACCTGTAAAATTCGAAGCGACCTACACCACTCCCACGGAAACTCACAATGCCATGGAAATGCACGGCACCATCGCCGTGTGGAAGGACAAGAAACTCACCCTCTACGAAACCACCCAGGGCGTCGTCAATCACCATAACGTCGCTTCGGAAATGCTCGGCGTTCCCCTGGAATCCATTGAGGTCATCTCCCCATTCATTGGCTCCGGATTCGGTTCCAAGCTTTTCCCTTGGCCGCACTCCTTTCTCGCTGCCATCGGCGCGCGCCACCTCAATCTGCCCGTGAAGGTGTCCGTGCCCCGCAGCTTGATGTTCACGACGGTTGGCCATCGGCCTCACACCCAGCAGAAGGTCCAGCTCGGCGCGGACACCGACGGAAAGCTTGTCGCCGTTAATCATGAAATCCTGCAAGGCACTTCCATGGTTGACGACTACGTTGAGAACTGCGTCGAAGTCACTTCCATGCTTTACAGCTGCCCCAATCTGCAAGCCACCCAGCGGCTCGTCCACCTCAACATAGGCACGCCCACACCGATGCGCGGCCCCGGGCGCACTCCTGCGCTCTTCGCCCTCGAATCCGCGATGGATGAACTCGCGATCAAACTCAACATGGATCCTCTTGAACTCCGCCTGAAGAATTACGCGGAATTGGACGAAAGCTCCGGCAAGCCGTGGTCCAGCAAACATCTTCGTGAGGCTTATCAAGTCGGGGCGGAAAAATTCGGCTGGAGTAAGCGTGACCCGAAGGTTGGCTCGATGAAGAAGGGCGACGAAATCCTCGGCTGGGGCATGGCGACCTGCAATTGGCCGGCAACGCGGCATGCCGCGGAGGTTCGCGTCACTCTGCTTGCCGACGGTACCGCCCGCGCTGTCTGCGCTACGCAGGACATCGGCACCGGCACTTATACCGTTTTCGCTGAAATCGTCTCCGACAAGACCGGCATTCCCCTTAATAAGATCAAAGTCGTCTTGGGCGATAGCGCTCTTCCGCCCGGACCCATTTCCGGAGGTTCCTCCGCCACTGCTACCGTCGTGCCGGCCATCGCTCAGGCTGCCGAGGCAGCGGTTAAGGCCGCTCTCGAAGTCGCTTCGCGCACCGACAAATCGCCCTTCCAGAACCTCGATCCGAAAACCCTGGCGATGACCGGCGGCAAAATCCATATCGCCACCGATTCACCCGATTCGGGCGTGCCCTTCGAAGAGATCCTTAAGTTGCGCCGCCTCGCTTCACTCGACGGCCAGGCCAAAACCGATGCCGATCCCGAATCCAAAAAATTCTCCACCCACTGCTTCGGTACGCATTTCTGCGAAGTTACCTGGGATCCCGGAATTGCTAAATTGCGTGTGAGTCGCTGGCTCACCGTCATGGACGCCGGCCGGATCATCAATAAAAAGACCGCCACCAATCAAATTTTAGGCGGCGTGGTCATGGGAATAGGTATGGGTTTATTTGAAGAAACGGTCTACGACAAGCGCAACGGTAAACCGGTGAATAACAATTACGCGGACTATCTCGTTTCGGTAAATTCCGACATTCCTGCGATGGAATGCATCTTCCTCGATTATCCCGATACGAAGCTGAACGCCTATGGCGCGAAGGGCCTGGGCGAAATTGGTCTTACCGGCTGTGCTTCCGCCCTCGCCATGGCTACTTATCACGCCACTGGCGTTCGCGTTCGCGACCTTCCCATTCGCATTGAGAAATTAATGGGCGAAACCCGAACTTAGTGCTTCAATTTCTCTCACCCCCTCGCAGGCACCACAAAACCAGGAGCGCAAAATGCAAAAGATCACTACCTTCCTCTGGTTCGATAGCCAAGCTGAACAAGCGGCAAAGTTCTACGTCAGCATTTTCAAAAACTCGAAAATTGTTCAGATCACTTACTACCCGCAATCTGCAACCACCGCTTCAGGCCAGCCAGCCGACACCGTCATGACCGTCAACTTCGAACTGGACGGCCAGCTATTCACCGCCCTCAATGGCGGCCCTCACTTTAAATTCAGCGAAGCAATTTCATTGGTTGTGAATTGCGATACGCAGGAAGAGATCGACCGCTTCTGGGCCAAACTCATCGAAGGCGGTGGCACGGAAGATCAGTGTGGCTGGCTAAAAGACAAATTCGGCCTGTCCTGGCAAATCGTTCCCGCATCACTGAGCGAGATGCTCGAGAAGCCCGACTCAGCCGAACGCGTCATGGCTGCTGTTTTGAAAATGAGGAAGCTCGATATGGCCACGCTGAAGAAGGCTCAGGAAGGTAAACAGGGGGCAAGCGCCTAAATAATCGATAGCGGAAATTCAGGGGAAAACAATGGTCGGGACGACTGGATTTGAACCAGCGACCTCACGCACCCCAAGCGTGCGCGCTACCAGGCTGCGCCACGTCCCGATGAGGAAATTTGAGCGTATCACTCGCCTTCTAGAAGGGTCAAGATCGCGTTCAGTCTCTCGCGAAGCTCCTCAAGCGCTGCTCGCTGCGCCCGATTCGCTTCGATAACTTGACTCGATGCCGCTGCAGGGGCCGATTCTTTCGCGGGCGCCACTCCCGCCGCCGCGCCGCCGCTTTTCCCCGCGGTAACCTGCGCCGCACCTTGCGCCGTGTGTAATCCCGGTCCCGTCTCGGCCCTGCGTGTCTGCTCGAATTCGTTCTTCGCGGGCGCTACATATCCCCGAGCAGTCTCCGCTCGTGGCGGAACTGCTTCCCGCCGCATTTGTTCCCCTTGGCGGTCCGGGCGCTCCCTCGACTCATTTCTCGAGTCAGACCCGCGATTGCCATTACTGCTCGCCGCTGGATCCTCACCCAGCCCTCGCGCCTCCGCCAAAAATCTTCGCGCGCCCGCAATCGTGAAACCCTTGTCGTATAGCAGCCGCTTGATCTCGTACACCGTCTCAATATCTTCTTTGCGATAGAGCCGGTGGCCGCTTGGGCTTTTTACCGGCTGCAACATGGGAAATTCAGTCTCCCAGTAACGCAACACGAACGCCTTCGTGTTGGTCAGCTTGCTGACTTCGCCGATGCGATACAGGGTCTTCTGCGGTGGAGGACTCGAATATGCTGGTGCAGCCATAGTTTGGATAAGTCAATCGTAGGACGATTTTTTCTGGTGTCAACCCTATCACTGCTGAAAAACGGCGGCAAACACCAAACGAGCTAATCGTCCCGTCCTAAATCCCTTCGCGAACCGCCTCGAGCACGCTCACGCGCCGCATTCGGCTTTCGCAGCCGCTGGATGAACCGAATCGGCGCCCCAATAAAATCGAATTGCTCTCGCATCCGATTTTCCAGAAATCGCTGAAAGCTGAAATGCAGCGGCTTGGTCTGATTCGTAAATAAGATGAACGTCGGCGGCGATGACGAGGCCTGCGTAATGTAATAAATTTTCACCTTGCGGCTTGCCGGCGTGGTTCCGCGGTCCAAATCTACTTCCGCTAGCCAGCGGTTCAATTCCCCCGTCGATATTCGCCGCTGCCTGGCCGCCGCTACCTTGTCGATCACCGCGTATAACTTCTCAACACGCTCGCCGGTCAGCGCCGAGATAAAAATCACCGGCGCATAGTCCAAAAACTTCAGCTTGGCCCGCACCAACTCTTCGTAATTCTTCGCCAGCACATCCGGCTGCGCGCTTTGCGTCCTCTTACCCGCTACAGTTAAACCCTTAACCACCTTCTCCGCACTCGCGCCGCCGCGCAACTCCCTCTTCGACGGTTTCGTCGCCTTCTTCCGCGCCAGCTCCAACGCCAAATCCCACTTATTCATCACCACGATCACCGACCGCCCCGACTGCTCCGCATATCCGGCGATCGTCGCATCGTGCGAAGTCACCCCCACCGAACTATCCACCACCAGCAGCGCCACATCCGCCCGCTCCAGATGGCGCTTGGCCATAATTACGCTCAACTTCTCCGCCACCAGCTTGGTCTTGCCCTTCCGCCGTATCCCCGCCGTATCCAGAAACCGGTAAACGCGTCCGTCACGCCGCGCCTCCATGTCGACCGCGTCCCGTGTCGTGCCGGGCTCCTCCGACACAATGGCCCGCTCTTCGCCCGTCAGCTGGTTGAGCAGCGTCGACTTCCCCACATTTGGGCGGCCAATAATCGCAATGTTTGTTTCCGGCGCCGCCTCCGGCGCCTCTCCCTTGCTAAATTGCTGCGTCAGCGCATCCAGCATTTCATCAATGCCAAATCCGTGCTCGCACGAAACCGGAAAGACCTGATCGCTCAATTCATAGAACGGCGCCGCTAGCGCAACGTGCTGCGGTGTATCCACCTTATTCGCCGCAATCACCGGCGGCTTTCCCGCGCGACGCAAAAGCTCTGCGAGCTCCTGATCCAAAGGCATCAGCCCCGTGCGTGCATCGACTACCTGCACAACCGTATCCGCCGCGTCGATCGCGCGTTTTGCCTGTCGAAGAATCTCACCGGGTATCCCCGCTTGCTCGTCGGGAACGATTCCGCCCGTATCGATCACTTCAAATGGCTTTGCGTCCCACGTCGCCGTTCCATAAATTCGGTCGCGAGTAATTCCGGGCTCATCCGTCACGATCGCGCGCCGCGTGCCGGTAAGCCGGTTAAATAAAGTCGACTTACCCACGTTTGGCCGGCCCACAATCGTGATTACAGGCAGCTTTTCTATTTGTTTATCGACCGCCGTAGGCGCATCGGACTCAGCCTGCGCCTTCTTGGTTGCCGCCGCGTTATCTTTAACGCTCATCTCGATGCGCCCCACGGCGCAATGTGCCGCTTACTTCTTCTTGCTCTTATCTTCCAAATCCGACACCTGCCCGCAGAGATCATTCTCCCCTTGCGTCCTGCAAATCTCCGCCAGCAGCTTCTTTCGTTCGGTCGTGCTCTTCGTCGACCTGCCCACAGCCTTGCCGTTCAACATCTGAAAAACGTCTGCGCGGTAAGTCACCGTGAATACGTGATACGGGGGGTCGGGCGATTGTTCCTTCCGGCGGCAAAAATCCACCACCTGATCTGCGCCGAGATTTTCAAAATCTTGGACCGCAAAAACGCAGTCGTCGATCACTTGCCCTTTTTGACTCTCCTGCTTCTCACCGACAAGAATTCCCTGATCGTCATTTACCCAGGTGCGAATCTTCCAGACCTTCGCGTCTGTCTGGTAGGCGTAGGAAGCCAGAATGAACGTCTCATCGCAATCAACGCAAGATTGAAATGTGAAGAGAATATCCGCCGGGCCGGATTCGAAACGCGCCGCGCCATAATACTTCCAATCCCAAGTCGCCCATTTGATGCGAATCGGGCGCTTCCGTTGGCTTTTTAGATCGAAGTTATAAGCGTCGACTACCCGGTAGCGGGCATGTTCACTTAAGCGCTTCTCAATCAAAACCAGTGCCGAGTCGCCGATCGTAGCGATTCGGTCCACCTTTTTAAACGTCATCGGCTCGTACGGCATGGTCGCTTGGGCCGAGTCCGGCTCGAGTTCTGATGCGAACGCCGCTTCGATCGCATGCCACGTGGCTGTGTCTTTGTGCTCGTCCAGCCAAACAAACCCCTCATCCGGCTTAGTCTCCGCCGTCGCAGCTCGTCCGCTTAGCGCCACGGCGAGAATCACGACCAATCCGAGCGCCCCAATCGCCACGCGTAATTTCATTTCACGCTTCCTCGCCATCTGTAAGTGTGATTCGCCCGTCAAATTTAGGCTGCTCGCGACAGCTTACTATGCCCTTCCCGCGTGTTATCGTAGAGTTTCAGTAGCGTTTCGCAATTTCCGTAATTTCAAAGACCACTTGCCTTCCACCAAACGCGCCGCCGAAAAATCCGAGCCCTCCATCTCCATGGCGGATATTTTTGGCTCCAAAGGCCTTCTCTCCGAAAGCCATCCGACCCACGAATTCCGTCCCGCGCAGCTGGAAATGGCCGAGATCGTCGCTGAAGCTTTTGAGCGCCGCCAGCACGCCCTGATCGAAGCGGGCACCGGAACCGGTAAAACGCTGGCCTATTTAATCCCCGCGATTCGCAGTGGACGTCGAGTGGTCGTTTCCACCGCCACGAAGTCCCTTCAGGAGCAGCTCTTCAATAAGGATGTGCCCTTTCTTCAAAAGCACTTCGCACCGAATCTCAAAGTCGCCCTAATGAAAGGCCGCAACAACTTCCTCTGCCGCCACAAAGTCAATTTGATGGCCACTCAGCCCATGCTCAAAGGGATCGACGAAGTGGATTGGTTCACCCAGATTCGCGACTGGGCTCGCGTCACCGCAACCGGAGATCGGGCCGAGTTGGGATTCCTGCCCGACGATGCCGATCTCTGGAATCGCATCGACGCACGCAGTGACACTTGCACCGGTCAGAAATGCTCTGAATTTGGCAATTGCTTCCTCACCGCCATGCATCAGCGCGCTCATGAAGCCGACCTGATCATCGTCAACCACGCCCTCTTCTTCGCCGACTTGGCCATTCGACAGGAAGACTTTGGCTCGATCCTTCCCGATTACGCCGCCGTGATTTTTGACGAGGCCCACGAAATCGAAGACGTGGCCAGCGATTACTTCGGCCGTTCAATTTCCAGCTTCCAGATCGAAAGCCTATCGCGCGATGCCGAGCAGGTCCTGCGCCTGCTCAATATTTCGGTCACCGCCATTCGCAAATCCGCCCTTCAACTTCGCGAACGCGCACACAGCTTCTTCGATGCCTTCCAGCA
The DNA here is from genome assembly GCA_963757885.1 of uncultured Acidobacteriota bacterium. GTDB lineage: Bacteria > Acidobacteriota > Terriglobia > Acidiferrales > UBA7541 > Palsa-147. The sequence goes on from CAVWSS010000006.1 coordinate 1,230,061, forward strand.
ACGCGATGGTCGCCATCCCTTCGAGGCCGTAGACCGCTTCGCTTTTGTCGAGTTAAATCGCGAAGCGTATGACGCTCTCGTCGCCGGGCTCAAACGCATTGAAGCTGAACTCGCTGCGCTCCCCACCAAGCCGGACGAAGTCATGAACGTCGCCCGCCGCGCGGGCGAACTGCGCCGCGAACTCCAGTTCCTGCTCGAAAATAATGAAAAAGGCTATGTCTACTGGTTCGAGCGGCGCTCCAAAAGCATCATCCTGGCCGCCACTCCCATCGACATCAGCGCCATCTTGCGCGAAAAGCTCTTCGAGCAGTTCGACACGGTGGTGCTCACTTCCGCCACCCTCGCCGTCGCCTCACACTTCGATTACTTGAAGCATCGCCTCGGCATGGACGCGGTCCGCGAGCGCGTGCTTCCCCAGGAATTCGATTTTCGCGAGCAGGCCATCTTGTACATGCCGAAAACGATTCCCGATGTGCGTGATCCAAATTTTCTCCGTTGCGCAGTCGACGAAATTGTTCGCTTGCTCGAAATTACTGAGGGCCGCGCATTTTGCCTTTTTACCAGCTATGCGCAGATGCGTGAGGCCTTCGACCGCGTAAAACCGCGCGTCGGCTTCCCGCTGCTTCTTCAAGGCACCGCCCCGCGCTCGGTCCTGCTCGACCGCTTCAAAAACACTCCCAATGCCGTTCTATTCGCGACTTCCAGCTTTTGGCAGGGTGTCGACGTTCCTGGTGCGCAGCTTTCCTGCGTAATCGTTGATAAGTTGCCCTTTGCGGTTCCCAGCGATCCGGTCGTCGCTGCTCGCATCCGGGCACTCAACAACGACGGCCGCGATGCCTTCAGCGAATATCAAGTTCCCGAAGCAGTTCTTGCCCTCAAGCAAGGCTTCGGACGGCTGATTCGCTCTCGCTCGGACCGCGGCGTCCTCTCCATCCTCGACAACCGGCTCCAGCGTATGCGCTATGGTAGAATTTTTATGGAATCGTTGCCGGACTACACGATTACCCACGACCTCGCTGCGGTAGCCCAATTCATGGAAAAATCTTGAGGCTGGGCGTCGCGTCGGCCTTTTCGCAGCTTCTAAAAGTCTCTGAGGAAAGTTCCTGATGTTTGAAGTCAGTGTCGACGAAACATTCGCCGCGGGCCACGCTTTGCGCGGCTACAAGGGCAAGTGCGAGAACGTTCACGGGCATAACTACAAGGTCCGTGTGACCCTCACCGGTCCCGAGCTCGATTCGGTCGGCTTGCTCTACGACTTCGTACACCTAAAAAAGGTCATCCGTGATGTCATCGAGTCCCTGGACCATCGCTTCCTGAACGATTTCGCGCCTTTCGACACCCTCAATCCTTCTGCGGAAAACATCGCCAGGTACATTTACGAGCAATCCTTCAAACAAATCTCCAAGCCCGCCAATGGCGCTTCGATCTCGAGCATCACCGTCTGGGAAACCGACGTGACCTCTGCCACCTACCGCCCATGAATCGCGCTTTCATAATCATTGGCATTCCTGCGTTCATCACTTCTTTCCTTTACCTCACATTTGGTTGGGGTTTAAAGATTTCCGTCCCGGTAACCGCCGCCGAAATTGTGCTGGCGATTGGCTGGTACGCCTATCTATCGCGTGGCGATAAGACGCGTCAGGCAAATTCCGCCAATCATCCGCCTTCCGGCTGAATCGGCTACACGCCATGGACCGCTTGGCAGCCCACAGATTATTTTTCGCAAAGTTGGTGACTGCGCCGGGAGGAATCCCTGCCGATAGCTCCATCGTCGCGGCCTTCGCTTCCACTCCGCGCGAAGATTTTCTCGGTCCCGGCCCATGGCGTATCTTCACAGGCTCACGCCCTGTCGAAACTCCATCCGACGATCCTGCTTTTCTCTATCAGGACGTCACCGTTGCCATTTCGTCAGAGCGCGGAATTAACAACGGTCAGCCCGCTCTTCATGCCATTTGCCTTGGCGCGTTAAATCTTAAGGAAGGCGAAAAAGCCCTGCACGTTGGTGCGGGAACCGGCTACTACACGGCGTTGCTCTCCAAAATCGTGGGGCCTAGTGGATCTGTGATTGCCTACGAAATCGAGCCTGACCTCGCTGCGCGCGCGAAAAATAACCTGGCAAACTTTCCCCATGTGACAGTCGAGTGTCGATCCGCCGCCGAAGGGCCTCTTCCTGGCGCGGATGCCATTTACGTCAACGCAGGAGCGACCGCGCCGCTCGATGTCTGGCTCGAGGCCCTTCGCGAAAATGGCCGCCTCCTCTTCCCTCTCACCCCCAATGACCCTCGCGCCGGCTCTCCCGGCGTTGGAGGCATGTTGCTCATCACCCGCCGCGCCAACGACACTTTCGACGCTCGTTTCCTCTGCCAGGCTATGTTTATTCCGTGTGTCGGCGCTCGAGACGACGCCACCGCCGCCAAAATCGCTGACGCCTTCCGCCGCGGCGGCCTCAGCACCGTTCGCTCGCTCCGCCGCCACCCCCCGCCCGACCAAACTTCGTGGTGCGCCGGCGAAAATTGGTGGCTCTCCACCGCCGAAAATAAACCGGTCGAGCAATAAAGTTCAGCCAATTTGATCTTTGAAACTTTCGTGCTAGCGTAAAAAGATCGATTCGCAGCAATTAGTTCAGAAACTCGCGTCCACCAACCATGCTCATCACCGAAATATTCAAGTCCATCCAAGGCGAAGGAACCCGCGCAGGTCTCCCCTGCATTTTCGTGCGCCTCACCGGTTGCAACCTCCGCTGCACCTGGTGTGACACCGCCTACGCCTTCCATGGCGGCACTCGCCACACCCTCGACGATATCCTCGCCCGCGTCGCCTCGCTTGCAGATCACAACGGCCGCCGCATCCCCCTGGTTGAAATCACGGGCGGCGAACCCCTCCTCCAGCCTGAAACCCCCGTCCTCGCGCAACGTCTCCTCGACGCCGGCTACACCGTCATGATCGAAACCAGCGGAGAACGCCCGATCAATAGCCTCCCGCCCGAAGTCATTAAAATTGTCGATGTGAAATGCCCCGATTCCGGCGAGCCCGACACGTTCCATCTGCCTAATCTCGATGCGCTTACTGAGAACGACGAGCTCAAGTTCGTCATCTCTACCCGCCGCGATTTCGAGTTCGCTCGCGACTTCATCGCCACCCACAAACTCGCCTCACGCGCGCGCGCTCTCCTCTTCTCCCCCGTCTTCCCCGACCCCAACGGCGTTTGGCCCGGCCTCAGTTCTCGCGAACTCGCCGAATGGATCCTCGCCGAAACCTTGCCCGTTCGCCTCGGTCTCCAACTGCATAAATTCATCTGGGACCCATCGACCAAGGGCGTCTAACTCGAACCGCATGCCCCAAGACCCACATTCAGCCGACTACGACGCCAAGCCCACCGCCGTCGTCCTGCTCAGCGGTGGGATGGACTCCTGCGTCACCACTGCCATCGCCAGCGCCGAACACCCACACCGCTTCGCCCTTCTCCACTGCTCCTACGGGCAGCGCTCCGAGCGCCGCGAACGCCGCGCCTTCGAGGAAATCGCCGATTTCTACGCCGTCCCCGCCTCCCAGCGACTCCTCATCCACCTCGACACTTTTTCCCAGATAGGCGGCTCCGCCCTCACCGATACGCGCCTCCCCGTCCCCGAACACGGCCTCACGCTTCCCGCCCCCACACGCCCCTCCATCCCCATCACCTACGTCCCCTTCCGCAACGCGCACTTTCTTTCCGCTGCCGTTAGCTGGGCCGAAGTACTCGGCGCTCACACCATCTATATCGGCGCCGTCTTCGAAGACAGCTCCGGCTATCCAGATTGCCGTCCTGACTACTACAAAGCCTTCCAGCAGGTGATCCGCGAAGGCACCAAGCCCGAGACTAAAATCGAAATCGTTACGCCGGTCATTAACATGCGAAAAAATGAAATCATTCGCCGTGGCCTGGAGCTCAAAGCGCCCCTTCATCTGACCTGGTCCTGTTATCAATTCGAAGATCAGGCCTGCGGAGTGTGCGATAGCTGCCGTCTGCGCCTTACCGCTTTCGCCCAAGCGGGGGTGCGTGACCCTATCGCATATCGGGCACCAGTTGCGCGATAATGTCCTCGTTGGAGATAGGGAAGTATCGCTGGCGTTTGTGGTTTGTCGTCGCTGCGCTGTTCGGGTAGGATTCGCAAACGCAACCTAGGAGGTTGGCAGTCATGAACAAACAGCTTCGCAATGCTTTATTCGCCTTCGCAATTTTTCTGGTTATGACTGCGATCGCCGCCGCTCAAGGCACCGGACGGCTTGAGGGAGAAGTACGCGACGGTCAGGGAAATCCCTATCCCGACGTATCCATTGTGGTTAAAAGCGCTGACACCGGCCAAACTTTAACGACCAAAACGGATAAGAATGGAAAATTCACCGTGCTGGGGCTCCGCACAGGTATTTACAACATCACCCTCACCAATGAGAAAGATAAGCTGACCTACCAGGATCAGACCCACGTCGAGGAACAGGGCGACAACAAATACGCGATCAACTTTAAGGACGTCCTGGCCAAACAAAAGGCCGCGCATCCTGAGGAAGAAAAGGCTAAGGATGAAGAAAACAAGAAATTTGAAGGGTTGAAGGCGCATTTCGCTGCGGGCGTCGCTGCTATGACCGATGCCAAAACGCTGAAAGGCACATCGGCAGCGCCCGACCAGGCTACCAAGGACAAGATGACGGCTGACTACCAGACAGCCATTACGGAATTCACGCAAGCCGAGCAAGCGGCAACACCCAAGGACGTAAAGAATCACTCGCTTGTGTGGGCCAACCTCGGTTCTGCGAACGAGGGCCTCGGCAAATACGACGAAGCCGCTTCTGACTTTGACAAAGCCAACGCTCTGGTGCCAACCGCCAGCTATTACGTTGCCGAGGCCACCGACCTCGCTAAAGCTGGCAAGTTCGATGACGCCAACGCCACCTGCCCGAAGGCCATTGCCCTGGAGCCGACCGCAGGTGTTACCTGCTGGAAGAACCTTGGGATCGTCCTCAACAATGCCGGCAAAATGAAGGAAGCGATTGTCCCGCTGCAAAAAGCCACTGAAGCGGATCCCAAGGATGCTCAGGCGTGGTTTTTGCTAGGGAATGCCCTCTCCGCAACGATCGATACCAAGCAGGAAGGCGAGAAGATGACCTACATCATCCCGCCCGGCACCAAAGAGGCCTACCAGAAGTGCATCGACGCAAACCCGAGCGGTCCCTACGCAGCGCAGGCAAAGGCCGCCCTCGATGGTCTGCAGGCGCTTGATCAGGGTGCGGATACGCAGGTAGGCAAACGGTCTAAGAAGAAGACCTAACGCGACTCCTGCCGGCTTGGCGTGTTGCACTGGTACCGCCGCACTTCAACGCGCCATTCTGGCTGCTGTAGCGCCGGGAAAGGCCTCTTCTTAATCTCATAACCAGGGTCGCGGTAAAGCTTTGTGACTGTAGGCGGTTGGCATTGGCGGCCTAAAATTCCTTCTGCCTGCTCCGCGATCCCCGGCGCACTAAACTCCACCCCCCGCACCAGAACCACCTCGCCGCTCAGTGCACCCGCCGGCTGACTTACCCAGTCCTCCAACGCAAACACATTCCTCGCACGCAGCGATTTCCCGAGAAAACCTTCAAATTTCTGCCCACCAGCCTCAGTCGACCCAGCCAAGCCGAGCTCATACGTCAGATACAAGAAAAACGATGGGCTATTCGAGATAATCGTTGCGCCCTTCCTCCACTCCTCCGCCGCACTCCGCGCTACTTCCGGCCACGGTTCCACCCATCGCGGCGCCGCGTAGTATTTCCGCAGCCCAATCCCTACCCAACCCGTCACAAACGTCGCCGCGATTAGCCCCGCCAATACCCTTCGCCGCATCCCGCTCGCTGCGGCCAGCGCCGCACCCAATGGAATGAGCAGCCATGGCGCAATAAGCAGCAGCCTCTTCGTTTCCAAAATGCCCAGTACCTCCATACCCGCGAACAACGCCACGAAATAAACCAGCAATCTCCTCGCCCGCCCCTCGCTCCACATCCAGGCCAACACCACACACACCACTGCCGCCACTCCCATGGGTATCCCGATCCACCAGTACCACGGCGCCACCGACTCACTCACAAAGAGGCTATATAAACAAAAAGCCGGTTGAAGAAAAAACTGCCTTCCAAATTGCGGAGATGCCACCACGCCGAAAATCTCCGCGAAGAAGGCGCGCCACATCGGCAAATAGATGACGACGAGAGTGGCCGCCCCTGGAATTACCCACCGTACATACCCCCGCCAGTCGCCTCGTCGCTCGATCGCGAAATCAATGGCCAGGCATGCCACCAACGTCCACCCGTAATAACTCGTGTAAATTAGCGCCGACGCGGCAGCCAGCAACTTGATCATTCCCGGCCAGTTCGGTGCGGACACAAAATCCAAATATAAAATGGTCAGTAGCCCGACCAGTGCGAACGATAACGAGTACCAGGTTGCCACCCGGCCAAAATGAAAGCCAAAGGGCCACAGCACGAAAATCCATTTCGTCATCCAACCGAGCGGCCCTGTCTGGTCAGTTCCAGCACTCCCCAAACGAACCACCGCCGCGGCCAGGACTCCTAATCCAAAAACATAAAAGGCAATCGATGGAATCCGCAGCCATCCAATCCGTCCCTGCGTGCCGCGTAACCAAAAATGAAGAATCAGATCGTAGAGTGGAGGATGTTCATGCTGCCCCGTACCGCCGGCGTAGTTGGCTACCGTGGCCTTTAACGGGCTCGCAGCGTCGTTCACTATGGTTACTTCGTCATCGATGAAGTGAAAATATGGCTCGGTGACAATTATCGTCACTGTGAGCAGCAGTAATGCCGCGACCCACCCCCTCGACATGGTTCGCGAAGCCTAGCACAAATGCTTATGGGAGCGTTTCAGCACGCTCGCACCTACCAATCGCCAACTTCGCTGCCGAGAAATCTCGCTACCCGAATTTCTACGTACTAGTCTTCACAAAATTATTTCACGCACCAATTTTTTTAGTTTTTTCGCGAATTCCCTCTCCTATCTCTCGACCAACGCCTCACACAATGTTATGCTCCGCTTCTGCTGAGGGATTTGTGCCGGGTTCACCAACTCCTGAATTTACCCAACAACGAAGACGCAGCACTCGAATCGAACTTTCGGTTCCAGTGACTATTCGTGGAATCGATTTACTCAGCCAGCCATTCGAAGAACACACCCAAACTCTTTCGCTAAACACTTACGGCTGCCGTTATCCATCGAAGCATCACCTGCCGAAAAATACCTGGGTGACTTTGGAAGTTCCGGGGCACAGTGAATTCGAATCACCCCATCGCGTGCGCGCCCGCGTAGTCTGGATTCAAAAACCTCGATCGATTCGTGAACCTTTTCAGGTTTCCGTCGAGCTCGAATCGCCCTCCAACATCTGGACGGTCACTTCGACTCCCGACGACTGGAGATTTGTCTCTGATACGGGCGAGGCGCTTCGTCAGCCCGGGCAACGGGACGAGCTTTTTGGCCTGGACGTTACCCGGCCCGAAGAGTTCTCCCGCGAGAACGGTATAGCCGCAGCGAATGTGACCGAGGAGTCTCACGAACCTTCCTACGAGACGCCGCCAGGCGAACCGGAACAAACTGAGCAACAGGCCGCCACCGAGGAGTCTGATTTAAGCAAGCTTCATCGCGAAGCTTTCGCTCAGGCCTCCGGCCTTGGCTTTGGCGTGGTGGTTCCCGAGGAAGCCGAGCAGGGCTCTATGGAAAGCCCGCTCCTTCGCGAAATCCGAGCCCAAGTAGAAGCGCAGGCCGCTCGCGCCGTGGAAGAAGCTGCCCAACGAACCTCGGCAACGTGGCAGGAAGCGGCGGAAACATTTGAAAAGAAACGGCTTGCAGACACTGAGGCTTCCCTTCAGAAATGGCTCGAGGATTTTGAGCGACAGCGTTTGGCAGCCGGCGAGGAGATTGCCCAGCGTGCCTCCCAGGAAATCGCCGGCGCGCGTGACGAAATAGCCGCGCACTTCACTGGGCAGATGTCTTGGGTCCGCGAGGAACTGCGCTCCGATCTAAAGGAAGAATTCACTACCCATATTGACCAGATGCGTAAGCTCGTTGCCGAGCTGGAGCATGGCGCGGAATCTTTGCGCGCCGAAGCTTCGGCGGCGACGTCGGCGTCCGAACGCATGGCTCAGATTCAGGACGCTCTTGAAGCGGTTCAGAACAGCGCCAATCAGCAAATACACAGTCTCAAAGAAACTCCCGGGCAAGAGACCACCACGTTGGAACAGTTGAGTGACATTTGGCGTGACCGCTTAAACAACCAAATGAATCAGGCGCGTGCAGAATGGGAGGAGATCCTGCAATCCTCCCTCGATAGCGCCGCACAGAAACTTGTCTCACGCTTCGCGTCTGGCTCTCAATCGGCGCTCGAAGGCGCGGAAAAAAACCTGGAAGATAGAGTCGCGCATTTCAAAGAGCCGGTCATCAGCGCAATCGGTGAGGCGCAGCAAAATTTTGAAACACTGCGCACTGGGCTTGAAACCGATATGCAGCATGCGCAAGCCTCTCTCGGGGAAATTGAGCGCGCCGCTCATCGCATGCGTGATATGGCCAGCCAGATTGACTCCGCCACCCACGAAGCAGTCTCCCAATTGCACCGCCGCGTGGAAAGCACCCTTGAAGCGCAGATTTCCGAGCTTCAACGAACCGCCGAGACGATCGCTTCTGCGTTGCCTCAGCGGATCCAACCGGCAATTGATCTATCCGTTCAGCAGTTCATGGATCGAACGCTGGCAGAGGTTGATGCGCGCCTCACTCCGCGCCTCGAACGCGTGCCTGAACTGATCCGCGAGCTAAACTCGCGCGAAATCGAAACCGAAGAGAGCCTCCGCCTTTACCGTGAGCGCCTGCGACAAGCAGCAGAAGCAAGCCGTCGCGATGCTCAGGAGCAACTTGGTTCGCTTTTCTCGGACGTCCGACAGACTTTTGACCACATCCGGAATGAAGCGCTGCAACGTTGGAGCGAGGATCTCAAATCCAGCGTAGAGCATGCCGCGCAAGCGGCGGGCGAAGAGCTTTCCAAATCTGAAGAATCGAATCTACGACAGGCTCGAGAACGTTTTGAAACGCTAACTCAGGAATCGGTGCAGAGAACTGAAGGGGTATTCGAAGAGCGGACTCGTCAGGCACTCGACCGCTTGGAGCAGATTATTTCCGAGAGGCACGGTTCCTTTGCTGCTGAGTCCCGTGAGCATCTTGAATCGTTGCGTACCGAGATTCGCGAGCGCGCTGGCGTTGAACTCGAACATGCTGCCGGTGCGGCGGTCGCCGCGTTCGAAAAGCGAGCCTCAGAGGTATCCGCAAAGGCTCTAGAATCATTTGCGGGGTCGGCGGAATCGAACATCGCCGAGAAAACCCGGCGCGCCGAAGTCGTCGCGGAAGACATCCGCAAAAATATTGAAGAGGTCGCGCGCATGTTGCTCGACCGTTACTGCGATCAGATGGCCGCGCATAGCGAGCAACAACTTGCCGAAGCGCGTGAATCGCATTCCCGCGAGCTAGCCGTCGCACTGGAAGATGCACGCCGCGAACGCGACGCCCAACAGGCTCAGTGGACCGATTCTCTGCATCGCCTGAATGAAGAATCGTTGAGAAACTACGAAAATCATTTGCACCACACCAATGAAATCTGGGTGGATGCTGCCCTTAAAAAGCTCAACGACAATGGCCAGCAAACTTTGACTGACTTAACTCATTCAGGCGAGCAGGCTTTGCGCAACTCGCTCGTAAATATTTTCGAGGAAATTGCAGGCGCGTTGCGTCAGAAAATCAGTGAAGGCTCGCCTTCTTCAGGAGGCAGCCGTTCTTCTTCCGAGAGCAGCTCTAGCTCCGGGAATCCACGAACGAGCGAAAGCTCCTCTGCTTCTCCCGTTCCCCCCTCGGCTCTCGCGCAAAACGCCAGCCACAGCGCCACCGCATAGTCTTTACCTGTCGTCTTCACTGTAGCTACTACGCATTCCCCCCGGACGCCCCCAGCAGCCGTCTCAGCGGGGTAGATTTATGTTTGTTATCTTGGTACATTGATACCAGCAAGTGAAGAGGCGACAATGAGCCCCCAACTTAAGCGTGCCGCAGTACCGATCCTTCATTACACCGTTGGATTGGTGATAGGTGTTCAATCGGCGTTGTTTGCGTTCAGCCCATCCTCAGCCCGGTCATTCGCCCACACTCACCTGCCGCTCTGGATCCGGCCAACTCTTGGAGGAGTGGAACTAGTTGCCGCCGCCCTATTCCTGATTCCCCCGTCGGCGCTAATTGGCGGCTACGCTTTGCTGGCAATCATTACGCTGGCAGCGCTCATTCACATCCTCCATGGATGGTATGACGTCGGTTCGTTGCTGGTCTGCGACGCCGCGATCCTAGCTTGCCTCGCCGCTCTCGCAGAGAAACGCCGCACTTCATGAACGCTTCACGGATTAACTTTGGGCGCGGCGAGGCCCGGCGCTCCCACCGGCCTAATTCAGCACGCCGACCGGCAGCTCGTCTTACGAAGGATGATCGCCGTTTCATCTCCGACTTCGAGGCCCTGGGAATTCCACCAGATAAGTTCCGTCACCGCGATCATGTCCGCCTGGCGTTTCTTTACCTTTGCCAGCTGCCGCCACTCGATGCAGTGTCACGTTTCTCTACTTCTTTGCAGCGGTTCGCCACGCATCACGGCAAGTCAGGGCTATACCATGAGACGATTACGTGGGCTTTCGTCTTTCTTATCCGCGAAAGGATGACTCGAGCAGGCAAGCAATGCTCCTGGCGCACATTTGCCAGGGCGAATCCAGACTTAATCCTCGAAGGAAAAAGTCTCCTCAAAAAGTACTATCGCGATGAAACCTTAACTTCAGATCTCGCGAGAACAACCTTCCTGCTTCCAGACCGAATCTGATTCGCTTGCTGTCAACGCCGCTGCGAAACAGCCGGAATCCTTTTCCTAAAATGCATTCCGTGTGAAGATGGCGTGTTTCGTTGCTCGGGCATTTGCGGGTCAGCTGCAACTATCGACACGAGCGGCGATTAGTCTTAGGCGATAAAAACCCGGAGGGTGCAGGCGAATGCGACGATTTCTGTGGTTGGCGGGAATTCTTCTTGTAATGGCGCTGCCAGCCAAGGGCCAACAGCTCACTCCACAATACGAATTCAGCGGCGGCTATGACTACACACTCTTCCCCAACAGCGAGGGCAAGCCCCACCTCAATATGAACGGTTGGGACGTCCAGGGCGTCTATAACTGGCGCAGGCACTTCGCCGCCGCTCTCGATGTCAGCGGCCTATATAACACCCAGTCGTCCTCCAATCCCGGGGTGAATGGCATCGCCACGCATATCTATAGTTTCGCTGTCGGGCCTAGAATCTATCCCTTCGGACACCATAAGCTGACGCCCTACGGCCAATTCCTTTTTGGGGATGGTCACATTAGCCAGTTCTTGCCCGGCGTCCCACCCTTTCCCGCTACCACCGTAAAAGATGCTTCCTTCACCGTCATCGCAGGCGGCGGCCTCGATGTAAATTGGACCGAGCATTGGGCGATCAAATTGGTCGAAGTCGACTACGCGCATAGCAATTTCTTTAGCGCTCGCGCGAGCGGAGTGGGCCAGGGTGAAGAGAGAATTGTTGTTGGCGTGGTCTATCGCTTCGGCGTGGCGGGAGTTCGCGGCAAGAAATAGCCGGCGGCGCCTGAATTCAGCAATCGCCTTTGCTTACTGATCCAACTTTGATCCGGTTGGTCCAATTGCTCCTGGTTACGCCAGCCATTCCGGCCTGTCATAATCCTCTTGCGTATAACAATTGCCCGGTGCAGATTACGGCCCAGTGAATATCTCCCTAGACAGTAATTCACAGCGCTTTGCTCTGTTAGCCCTTGCTTTGGGGCTCGCCGTTCTCTTCTGCTACCAAGGCGTGAAGCTGGCGTTGGCATCGCATCGCGTTTTGTCCGGCGATCTGCCAAAGATTCAAAGCGCGGTCGCGCTTGAGCCTGGAAACGCCGAATATCGGGATCTGCTCGGCCGCTATCTTCAATTTCAGCTCGATCAGCCCGACCTTGAAGCGGCCGCATCCAGTTTCTCCTCCGCGACAAAACTGAGTCCCCGCACTGCGCGCTACTGGATGGACCTCGCCGTTGCTCGTGAAAATCTGGGACAGATTGATGAGGCTCAAGCTTGCTTTGGCCGCGCACTTGCTGCATATCCCCAATCCGCACAGGTGCATTGGGAATATGGCAACTTCCTGCTTCGGGAACAAAATATCGAAGAAGCCTTAACTCAAATTCGAGGCGCTGTCGCCAGCGATCCGCAACTCACCTACATTGCGATTACCAGAGTCTGGCGGGCAACGGAGAGTCCCGCGCGTGTCCTTTCCGTATTGCCACGGCGTTCGGCAGCGTTCATCCAAGCAGTAAACTTTTTTTCCGATAATCACAGCCTTTCATCTGGCCTTGAAATTTGGAACGAGCTCATCGCACTCAAGCAGCCCTTTGAGTTGCCCGACACGTTTCAGTTTTTTGATGAACTGATTAAGGAAGGGCGCAGCAGTGACGCAGAACGCGCCTGGTTGCAAGCCTTGGCTGCGTCCAATCAGCCGCACCAGGCTCCGGCCAACGGCTCAGTGATTTGGAACGGCGGCTTTGAGCAGGACATTGAAAACGGCGGCTTGGGCTGGCGCGTGCAACCAGCCTCAGGCATGAGCATGGATTACGACGAAAGCATCTACCACAGCGGTGCTAGATCCCTACGCCTCGACTTCGAAGGCGGCTCGAATGTTGATCTAGCCCAGCCCTTAGAAATCGTTCCTGTACAGCCCGATCATGCCTATCACTTTCGAGGCTTTATCCGCACAGAAAACATAACCACCGAGAGCGGACTGCGCGTTTATATCCTTGACCCGCAAAGACAAAACGCTGTCTTGCTGGCTACGGACAATTTGGTCGGAACCCACGCTTGGACAGAGGTGGCGGGCGATGTGCGCAGCTCTTCCAATACTAACTTTCTGGTTGTACAAGTCCGCCGGACTCCCAGCCGCCTCTTTGAGAACAAGTTGGGAGGCTCGGCCTGGATTGATGATCTTTCTCTAGTTCCTGCAAATTCCGAACCTCCTGCAAAGAGTGGCTCGTTACGCTCAAATTCTCCTTCGAAAGGAATGTAGTGCGGGTCCTCCAGGTTGGAGTCTTCTTGCTGATCACGTTTACCGTGGCCGCCCACGGGGCAGTGGAAGTGTGGGCCCAGACAATTGTAGAGATTGGCGCGGCTGTGCTCTTCCTGCTTTGGGCGCTCGGATTCTTCATTTCGCGTGAACGCGAGATTTACTGGAGTGTCCTCAACTGGCCAGTTGTCGCCGTACTGCTTTGGGCTCTGCTGCAGCTCATTTTTAGGATTACGGTTTATCCCTATTTGACCTGGACCATTCTGTTGCTCTGGACCGCGTGCTTTTTGATCTATTTCGTGGGCAGTCAAGTCTTCCAGGACAAATCCAGCCTTCGGATGCTCGCGTGGTTCTTTATGTCTTTGGCATTTGCCACCGCCCTGTTGGGGATCATTCAATACTTCACGTCCAACGGGAAGCTCTATTGGGTTCGGGAGCTGACCCAGGGTGGTGAGTTCTTCGGGCCCTACGTTAATCGCAACCATTTCGCTGGCCTGATGGAACTCTTAGTCCCTGTCGGCTTGGCAATGTTGATTTTTCACGGGGTAAGGCGCGATCTCGAGTTCCTGGTGACGCTCCTAACCGTTATCCCGGTTGGTGCGATCTTTCTGGCGGGTTCGAGAGGCGGATTGGTGTCCTTTGCCTTCGAAATCGCCTTCCTCGCGGTGATCTATTTCGTCCGCAAGACTGGAACGATCCGATGGGCGCCGCTGCTCGCGTTTGTGCTGGTCTTGCTATCGCTGCTGCTCTGGATCGGGGTAGGCACGGTGGTTGAGCCTTTGTATCGAAAAACAGCGAACGATCTGACCTTGAGCCGCCGCAGATCCATGTTCAAAGACACAGCGCATGTGTTTCTGAAGCATCCCATCACCGGAACCGGCTTGGGCACCTTAGTCGACGTTTATCCTCTTTACGATACGGCCTATGACGGCAAACTTGTCGACCACGCCCATAACGACTACATCGAGGCGGCTTCTGACTTGGGATTACCGGGAGTGTTGTGCGGGATTCTGTTTCTGGGCTTGCTGGCGTGGCAGGGTTTCTCGACTCTCGAGACTCCGCAAAGCCACTTTTCCACAGCCTATCACGCTGCAGCGCTCATTGCGTGCGGCGGATTGCTCGTTCACAGCTTCGTTGATTTCAATCTTCACATCCCTTCGAATGCGCTAATTTTCCTCTTTCAAGCGAATTTAGCAGTTACAGTACCCCTTTCCCAGGATCGAGCAACTAAAAGAAAATACGGCACTTAAACCGTAAAACTCCTGATTGACACTAGCGATGGCCCTAGTTCATAGTTCTCGTGGGATCATCCGATGGCTTCCACAACTCAGGGCCCCTCGCACGACGCGCAGGCGAAGCTTACTCTCTTCGTAAGTCCAGCGAAGTGTGTCTACTCTCTCCTGTTAGTTTTATTTCTGGGCGTAGCCGGGTCCGCACACGCGCAAACTGAAAAACCCATTCCTCCGGTTCCCGGCCAGAACAATTCCGTGCCGGGTCAAGCCTCGACTGCCGTCGCTCCGCCTACCCAAACCACTTCCGAGACGAATCGCCAGATTTTTAACATGGCGGAATCGAATCACCTGAAGGGCGAAATTCCGATCGGTGCCGGCGACGTCGTTCACGTCGACGTTTTCGACGTGCCCGAGCTTTCTCGTGACGTTCGCGTAAGCGACACCGGCGACGTCTCCATGCCGCTAATACCTGGCCGCATCCATGCCGCTGGCCTGACAACCTTCGAACTCGAAGCAAAGTTGGAAAATTTGCTTGTCGAAAACGGCTTAGTCTCACATCCGCAAGTCTCGATCTTCGTGAAAGAACAATCCAGCCAGCCGGTCTCAATCATGGGCGCCATAAATCACCCCATGGTGTACCAGTTGGTTAGGCCTACCTCCCTTTTGGAATTGATCGCTATCGCCGGTGGAATTACCGATGACGCTGGCGCGATCGTAATGGTCACCCGAGGCGGCCTTTTCCTTACGTCTCCAGGCCCCGTCTCAGGTATGGTTCCAACCACCCAGCGCGGCGGTGGCGCGGATACTTCTTCCGACGCGACGGGTTCAACTGTGACGGTGCGCCTGCACGACCTGTTGGTCTCAGGCGATCCAACTTTCAATATCGCAGTCTACGGCGGAGATGTGGTCAGCATCCCCCGATCGGGAATTATCTACGTGACCGGCGCCGTGGCCAGCCCCGGTGGCTACGTTCTCGAAAGCCGCGGAGACCACATTACCGTAGTGAAAGCGGTGGCCATGGCGCATGGCCTGCAAGGCACGGCAAAAGGAAATTCAGCGGTGATTCTGCGCCAGGATCCGGTTACGGGCACGAGGAAGGAAATACCCGTTCCAGTGAAGAAGATGCTGAAGCGCAAAGCGGATGACATTCAGCTCCAAGCGGGCGACGTTCTTTACATTCCCGACAGCACGGCCAAGCGCGTCGCGGCCCGAGCTGCTGAAGCTGCTATTGGTATATCTTCTGGCGTACTGATTTACCGCTCTCAATAGCGTCGTAGCAAACTCAGATTCCGCGTCCAACCACGAGATAAATATGGAAGATGCCAATCGACTAACGATACGTGATCGCCGGGTGACCGACCCGCTCTCGGTAATTTCCGCGGTTCCAGTTGCCAGCATGGATCAGATGCCCAAGGAGCCCCACCTCCTCGACTATCTGATCATCCTCAAGAAGCACCAATGGCTGGTGTTAAGTTTCCTTCTCACTGTCGTCACCGTCGTAACCCTCGCTACCTTCAAAATGAAGCCTGTCTACGTCGCGGCTGCGCGTGTGGAAGTCGATCGCGAAGCTCAAATGATGCAGCCATTCCCGGATGCCGCCGCTTACGACGAAGCGGGTGAACTTGAGTTCTACATCGAGACTCAAAGCAAGATTCTTCAGAGCGAAACTTTGGCGCTGCAAACCATCAAAAGCCTCGATTTGGCGCGCTACCCGGAATTCGGAGGTAGCTCGCGCCCCTTTGCCGTCGTGCACGGTGCTGGCGGCGCTGCCAGCGAGCGCCCCGCGATTCTTGGGGCTTTTCTAGGCCGGCTGGGTATCAAGCGAGTGCCTAACAGCAGCCTCATCGAAGTAAGTTTCGAAGCTCAGGATCCGCAGCTCGCTGCCCGGGTCGTGAATGGCCATCTGCAGACCTACATCGAAGCCAACTTCCGCAGCAAGTACGACGCAACCACCCAAGCTTCGAACTGGCTCTCCGCCGAACTCGAAGAATTGCGCATGAAAGTCGAAAAGTCCGAGACGGCGCGAATTGAATACGAGCGCGAGAACCAAATTTGGAATATCGACGAGAAGCAAAATATCGGCACACAAAAGCTGTCCGATATAAACAGAAGCCTCACCGAAGCACAGACCGATTTGGTGTCTAAGGAGGCGGTCTACCAAATCGCTAAGTCCGGCGACATCGAGCAACTCTCCTCAGTACGTGGGAATGCTTACGTGGCCGACCTTTTGAAGCGCCAAGCGGAAATAGAGTCCCAATACGACGAAATGTCCGCGCAGTTTGGCCCGAACTACCCGAGGCTTCAGCGCCTTGAGCAACAGCGTAAGAGCATCTCCGATGCGCTTACTCGCGCCGACAAGAACATTGCCGATTCAATCGAAGAGGATTACAAGACGGCGAAGGAGAAAGTCGACCTGTTGACTCAGGCCCTCGACAATCAAAAGGTCGAAGCCAACGATATGTCCGAGAAGATGATTCAGTACCACATTCTCGAACACGACGCCGAGTCAAACAAGCAGCTCTACGATGGCTTGCAGCAAAAATTGAAGGAAGCGGGCATCACCGCTGGGCTACGGTCCAGCAACATTCGTGTCGTCGACCCAGCTTTGGTTCCGGCCTATCCGTCGCGGCCGCAGAAGGCACGCAACATCTCACTGGCGTTTCTGGTCGGATTGGTTGGTGGTATTGGTTTGGCATTCTTGCGCGAGTACCTCGATAACACGGTTAAGTCACCGGACGATGTGGAGCGGCTCACCGGCTTGCCCTCTCTGGCCGTTGTTCCGTCAGTGCCCGCACTCCAAGCAGTGAGCTCTTCGGCGAAGTTGCTCCATGGTGATGTTGCCGGTGCCGAGACGGCCGAAGACTCCCGTGTGGAATTGGTATCATTCAGCAAACCGAAGTCGCAGGTTTCCGAAGCGTTCCGCGCGCTGCGCACGTCGTTGCTGCTCTCCCAGGCGGATCATCCGCCGCAAGTCATAGTGGTCACTAGCGCACTGCCTCGCGAAGGAAAGACTACCTCCGCGGTGAACCTAGCCGTGACCCTGGCGCAATTGGGCGACCGCACCTTGATCATTGACTCGGACCTTCGCAAGCCGGGCGTTCGCCGTGCCTTGAACTTGAATGTAGGTCGCGACATTGGCCTGAGCTCTTATTTGGCTGGCGTAGCCTCACTTGATGAAGTGACGGTTGCGCACCCTCAAATCGAGAACCTTTCGGCTATGACCACAGGGCCAATACCTCCCAGCCCAGCCGACTTGCTTTCTTCGCATCGTATGCGTGATGCCATTGCCTACGTTCGCCAAAAGTATAAGTTCGTCGTCATCGACTCGCCGCCTGTTATGGCTGCCACGGACGCGGTAATCATTTCGTCCTTGACCGATGGCGTTCTCTTGGTGGTTCGCAGTGGTGAAACGCCCAAGGAAGCTTTCAAGCGGACTTGCAATCTGATTCAGGGTGTAAAGGGACGCTTGCTGGGTGTTGTACTGAATGCGGTAGATTCGAGTGCGCCGGATTACTACTATTCTTATCGATATTATCCGTACGCCTACGGTTATGGGTACGGCGAAGACGTCGGTAGAACTTCTCAGTTCCCAGGCCGGTCATAGTCCTAGGAGTATTCTTTGCGAGCTCTCATTACCGGCGGTGCCGGCTTTATAGGATCACACTTAGCTGAGCGGCTTCTCGCCCGCGGCGACGAAGTACTTATTCTCGATGATCTGTCTACCGGCAGCGTTGAAAATATTCGCCATCTCAAGGATAGCGAGCGCTTCCACTATTTCCTCGACTCGATCCAGAACCGCTCTCTGTTAGCCGAATTAGTCGATGAATCCGACGTCGTTTTTCACCTTGCTGCGGCCGTCGGTGTCCGTCTCATCGTAGAAAGCCCGGTTCGCACCATCGAAACCAACGTAAATGGCACTCAGTTTGTCCTCGAAGCGGCACTCAAGAAAAAGAAGCTTGTCTTCACCGCCTCCACCTCCGAGGTCTATGGAAAGAGTTTGCAAGTGCCCTTCCATGAGGGTGCCGACCTGGTCCTGGGGCCTACCACCAAAGGCCGCTGGAGCTATGCCGCCTCGAAAGCTCTCGATGAATTTCTAGCCCTCGCTTACTGGAAGGAAAAAAAGCAGCCCGTAATCGTTGCCCGCTTCTTCAACACGGTGGGCCCTCGACAGACCGGCCGCTACGGAATGGTTCTACCGAATTTCGTCCGGCAGGCTTTGGAAGCAAAGCCTCTGACCGTATTTGGCTCGGGCAAGCAGACCCGTTGTTTCTGCGATGTTTCCGACTGCGTAGAAGCGGTTCTGCGCTTGATTGCTTCGGATGAAGCTGTCGGCAACGTCGTGAACATTGGCACCGACGAAGAAGTCTCGATCGAGGAATTGGCCAACCGGGTGAAACAACGCACCAGCAGCTCTTCCGAGATTCAATACATCCCCTATGATCAAGCCTACGAACCCGGATTTGAAGATATGGCTCGGCGCGTTCCTGCTCTCGAAAAACTGGAAAAATTAACCGGGTTCCGCCCTGCCACGCCCCTGGACACGATCATTGATCGAGTTGTCGCGCATCATTGCGCGAGGCGGCCGATCAAATCGCCCCGCCCCAAGGTTCGGGGAAAAAGCCGTCAGGCCCGAGCTACAACCTGGTAAAAGCCTTTCTGTAGTCGCCAGAATTCCGGTAATCCGGTAGGGCAAAGAGCGTTGATAAAGCAGTATCAACGCCGGCAAATCTCTGATTTACGGAACTTTGATCAAGTTTCAAAATACAGTGTTATAGCCGATATGACGGATTCCACCACCGCCGGGTTTGGAAAGACCCAAACAGTCGATAAGCTCCCAGCCCAATCGGCCGTTAGTACTCGTGTGGAGAATCTTGCAACCTCACGCCACGCCGCTCCAAAACTTTCCATTGTCATCCCTGTTTACAACGAGAAAAGCACAATTGCGGAGCTCGTTGAGCGAGTTCGGAGAGTCGAAATCGACAAGGAAATCATTGTTGTCGATGACGGCTCTACCGATGGCACCCGCGACGTCCTTGTCCCAATGGAGAGTGCTGCGCAATCGTCCGACGACTTCACTGGCGAACAAAAGTATCAAACCATCACCCGCGTCTTCCTGCAGCCAAAGAATCGCGGGAAGGGCGCGGCGGTTCGTCGCGGAATCGAAGAGGCCCGTGGTGATTGCATTTTGATTCAAGACGCCGACTTGGAATACGACCCACGGGACTACGGTATGCTGCTTTCCCCCATCGATCAGGATTTGGCCGACGTGGTCTATGGTTCTCGTTTTCTCGGCGGCCCTCACCGCGTTCTCTACTTCTGGCACGCTGTCGGGAATAAGTTTCTCACTTTGATGTCCAACATGTTCACCAACCTTGGGCTCACCGATGTGTGGACCTGCTACAAGGTTTTTCGCCGCGAGGTAATTCAAGGAATCGTTCTTCGCGAAAATCGTTTTGGATTCGAGCCGGAAGTCACCGCCAAAGTAGCGCATGGAAAGTGGCGGGTTTATGAGGTGCCCATTTCCTATTCTGGCCGAACTTACGAGCAAGGGAAAAAGATCACCTGGAAAGATGGCTTCCGCGCACTATGGTGCGTGTTTCGTTACAGCTTCGATTCCGGCAGCCAAAAACCTCGCCACTAAGCTATGTCAAAAAGTATCCGCCTGAGTAATTCCAATGATGCCGTGGCGGAGGCGGGGCGTTTTCCGGTCGCTTCAGGAAAAACGTTTTGAGGACCATCCGCAAGCACTCGAATGGGATGGCCGGTTCAAGTGCTCCAGCAAAAGTTGCCGACTCCCCCGCCGGCAAGTGGAAAGGCCGTAAATTCCTGCGGCCCATACCGGTTCTCATCGTGATTTTTGTTCTAAGTCTGCCGATTGTGAATCCGTGGGTCCGCGGTGATGGGGTGGGCTATTACGCTTACGGGCGAGCTTTACTGATCGAAGGAAATCTCGACTTTCAACACGACTGGCAGCACGCCAATGACACGTTCCGTCTGGATCGTGTTTCTGCGGATGGAAAAGTGAACCCAAACGAGTATACAAAGACCGGGCATCTTCGCAATCTGTGGACTGTTGGCCCCTCGATTCTCTGGGCCCCCTTTCTGGTTGCTGCTCACTTAGGTGTCTTGCTGTGTGATTCGCTGGGCGCCCACATTCCCGCGAATGGATTTTCGGGCCCCTACCTGATTGCAGTTACCATCGCTACCGCCTTTTACGGCTTCCTCGGTCTTCTAATTTCATTTCAGTTGGCGCGGATGTTCTTCGACGAAGTCTGGGCATTTTTGGCCACGATTGGTATCTGGTGGGCCAGTTCTCTGCCTGTTTACATGTACTTCAATCCCTCCTGGTCGCACGCACACTCCGCCTTCGTGAACTCTCTCTTCGTCTGGTATTGGTATCGCACCCGCGGCCATCGCACTCATGTTCAGTGGATCCTGCTGGGCCTATTGTCCGGCCTGATCATGGACGTTTATTACCCGAACGGTGTTTTTCTCCTGCTGCCACTCGTAGAAGCGATCTCCACGTATTGGCATGATTACCGCCTCGGTGATCGATGGACCGAAATGCTCCACTTGTTCGCCAACCATTGCCTTTATCTAGCCATGTACATCATCGGACTACTCCCCACCCTGATTACTCGCCGCATCATTTTCGGCAGCATGTTCACAACGGGATACCCGAGCATGCTTAGCTGGAATTGGGCCTCTCCAGTATTTGGGAAGGTCCTGTTCTCTTCCGACCACGGATTCCTGTCCTGGACACCGATTTTGTGCCTTGCTGTCGCGGGCCTCTTTCTCTTCCCGCGGAAAGACAAGCTGTTTAGAAATGGCCTGATCGCGGTGCTGGCCGCATTGTGGATCATCATTTCGGCCTATCCCGATTGGGACGGCCTGTCCTCCTTTGGCAATCGTTTCTTTGTCTCCCTGACTCCTCTATTTGTGCTCGGCTTAGCTTCTTTCTTTGACTGGCTTTCGAAGGTATGGTCCTTCAAAAACGCGGTCGCTTTTGCATCTTCAGCGACGGCAATTCTTATCCTTTGGAATTTGGCTTTCATTTTTCAATGGGGAATGCACCTCATCTCTCCGCGAGGCTACATTTCCTGGTCGCAGATGATCGACAACCAGTTCGTTGCTGTTCCTCGTGTGGTAACGAGTGACCTGCGCCGATATTTATTGCATCGCAAAGGATTGATGCGCGATATCGAAAACGAGGACATCCAAAATCTTCAAGGACGTTAGGTTTTATCAGGAATGAGTGTCGCAACTCCAATAGACGAACAGAAACTCGGTGGCAGGGTGGTGCGGAATCTCGCAGCCTTGTTCGCTGGCCGCGGAATTTCCATCGTCCTCTCGGCCGCTGCCACAATTTTGCTGGCCCGCTATCTCGGACGCGAGCGCCTGGGTGAGTACGGCGCGATTTATTCCTACGTCGGCCTTTTCGTATGGCTGGGAACGTTTGGAATGGAACCCATTCTGAGCAGGGAATCTGCCCTCCGCCGCGAAGAGGCAGGAAGCATCCTCTTTACCGGCAGCATTCTCAGTGCTGTCATAGGATTTTTCGCTGCAGCTCTGGCTCTGATTTTGGGTCCGCACTTTGATTACGGCGGAGGGATGCTTCTTCTGCTGGCCCTGGCTCTTTTCGACAATCTCATACTGATTCCCTTCCGTTTGCCGGGAATCGTCTTCCAGGTCGATCTGCGGCAGTGGTACGCGGTCGGCTTTGGCCTTTTTCGCCAAATCATCTGGCTGTTGGCTTTGGTCGTTCTAGCCACCGGACAGGCCTCTCTCTTTTGGGTGATCATGGCCCGAACGCTTTGCGGCATGGCGGAGGCGGCTGTTACGTTCTACGTGATTCTGCACCGTGGCCTAGTTCCCCGCCCCTGGCGATTCCTGTCCGACGAGGCCAAGTCGATCCTGATCCAAGCCTCTCCCTTGGCCATCAGCGCTCTGGCCATCAACGTTTATGCGCGCATCGACCAGGTCATGCTGCACACCATGTCGACCGACAACGTTCTCGGCGGATACGTCGCGGCTGTGAATATGACCGAGGTCTACAGCTTGTTTCCGGTCGCATTCATGGATTCTTTGTTTCCTGTCATCGCTAGAACCGCGAACCAACCGGAGCTTTTTGACCGCTACATGCGCTTCAGCTTTCGATCCCTAATGGCTATAGCATTCGGCGTTTGTGCCGTGGTTACGCCCCTCGCGAGCCCGATGATGCTATTGGTTTTTGGTGCTAAGTACGCGAGCTCTGGACCAATTCTCGCGGCAATCATTTGGTCGGAGGTTGCTGTCTTTTTTGGCATCGTGCTCAAGATGGGACTGATTGTCAAAAATCTGCAGCGCTTCCTGGCCGCCTCCACGATTGCTGGCGCGATTATGAATATCGTGCTCAATTTCTTTTTTATTCCTCGTTGGGGGGCGGTTGGTGCGGCCTGGGCTACCAACATCAGCTACACGGTGGCCAGCGTTTTAGTTTATTTGCTCTTTAAATCGAGCCGGTCCATGGCTTGGATGGGCATCAAGACTTCACTTCCAGGCTTTGGGCTCGCGCTGGGCGTAGCTGCTATTGTCTTTTATATCCCACTGCCGCTCTTCGCGAACTTCGTACTGGCAATATTGTTGTACTGCGCCGGGGCGTGGCTGGTGGGAGTTGTAAACCGCAGTGACGTGGCGCGCGTTCGGCAGTTAGTTTTGGATGGGCTCGTAGCAATGAGGTTACGCGCAGCATAGCGCGTGAAAGCTAGGCGAGGTCGAGGCCTAGAGCAGTAAACGGAACCAAATGGCGCCAGCTATCTCAATCTACATTCCCTGTTACAACGTCGCGAACTACATCGCGCCGGTGATTGAGGGAGCTTTGCGCCAGAACTTGCCGCCCGACGAAATTCTCATCATCGACGACGGATCGACCGACAGTACCTGCGAAATTGCCGCGCACTACCCAGTGAAGATTGTCCGCCATGACCAAAACCACGGTTTAGCCGCCGCTCGTAACACCGGCCTCCGCTCCGCGCGCCACGAATATGTCGCCTTCCTTGATGCCGATTGCGTTCCATCTCCGGTCTGGCTGGAGACGCTAATCACAGCATTTACTAACCCGAACGTCGCACTGGCCGGCGGCCGCCTAATCGAGAAAAATTCAACCTCCTACGCCGACCGCTGGCGCACCGCGCACATGCCTCAAGAATGGGGCGACGCCCGTCTTACCGACCCCAAATTCATCTTTGGCAATAACGGCCTGGCCCGCAAATCCGCCCTCACCTCGGTCGGCGGCTATGACGAGCGCATGCGCACCAATGGCGAAGACGTCGACATAAGCCAGCGCCTCCGTGAACGCGGCTACACCTTCGTCTACGATCCAGCCGCCACCGTCGAACATCTCCGCCACGATTCAATCTCCAGCGTCCTGAATGCCTACTGGCGCTGGTGGCGTTTTGGCGTAAAAGCCTACGCCCACAACGTGCGCCTGCGCTCCATCGCCGCAACTTTTTATCGCGCCCATCTCCGCACCACCTTGGTCCAATGCGTTCGCAAAGATCTCGCTAATCGTAATTTCAGCCTGCTCTTCCTCGACTTCCTAACGCCCTTCTACATGCTGTATCGCGACCTCAGCTTGTACTTTCACTCTGCCTCCAATCCCGGCGCGTCCGCCTTAAGCGAGGCCAAAGCCCCATGAAAATTCTGATCACCGGCGGCTGCGGTTTTGTGGGCGCGCAAATGGCCTTCCATTTTCAGCAGCGCGGCCACCGCGTCATTGCCGCAGATAATTTGGTGCGTCGCGGCGGCGAAATCAATCTCCCCAATTTCCGTCGTCACGGAATCGAATTCATCCACGCTGACGTACGTAATCCCGAAGATTTGGAATCTCTGCCCGCGGGCATCGACTTGATTTGCGACTGCAGCGCCCAGCCTTCCGTAGTCACCGGCTACGCTAACCCGCTCTTCGACATCACCAACAACGCCATCGGCCTCGTCCACGTCCTCGAATTCGCGCGCAAACGCGGTTGCCCCTTAATTTTCTGGAGCTCCAACCGCGTCTACAGCGCCGACAAGACCAACCTCCCTCCACACCGCGCCACTGCAACGCGCCTCGACTGGGATGCCGAAGCGTACGCGAAGAAATTCTCAGGCGAGACCAAGGCTCTTCAGGGTTTCGACCCCCAACACGGCTTTTCCGAAGAATTTACTCTCGAGGGCCGCGAACGCAGCATTTACGGCCTCAGCAAACTCATGGCTGACCTCGCTTGCCAGGAATATGCGGGTGCGTTCGGCCTGAAAACAGTCATCAACCGCTTCGGAGTCATTAGTGGCGAAGGTCAATTCGGCAAATCCGACCAAGGATGGGTAGCCTGGTGGGCCGTCGCATTTTCCTTTGGCCTTCCTCTCAAGTACATCGGCTGGCAAGGCAAGCAGGTTCGCGACATTCTTTTCATCGAAGACGTATGCCGCCTCGTCGAATGCCAGCTCAATCACCTCGATAAAATTTCAGGGGAAGTTTTTAACGTCGGCGGCGGCCGCGCAAATTCACTCTCTTTGGTTGAAGGCACCAATATTCTTCGTGAAAAACTTGGGCGCGACGTGCCCTTCACCTACGAAGATCAGCCGCGCAAAGCGGACCAATCCATTTACATGACCGACAATCGCAAAGCAGAGCGCTTGCTGGATTGGAAGCCCCGAATCGGCATCTCGGAGGGCTACGACAGAATCCTCGCGTGGATTAAAGAAAACGAAACACACTTGCGCAGTATGTACGTCGCAGAGCAGCCAGCTCACTTGGGGAAACGATGAAAATCCTGGTTACGGGAAGCAGTGGTCTCATAGGCTCGGAGGCGGTAGAGCACTACGACCGGCTCGGCCACGAAGTGGTCGGCATCGATAACAATATGCGGCGTGAGTTTTTTGGCCCGCCGGGCGACACTACCTGGAATCTCGCGCGCCTCAAGAAAGCCACTAAGCATTTCACTCCACTCGACATCGACATCCGTGATCGCGCGGCGATCAATTCACTTTTTGAAAAGTCGCGATTCGACACCATCATTCACTGCGCCGCACAGCCTTCGCATGACAAGGCCGGACAAATCCCTCTGATCGACTTCGACGTCAATGCGGTCGGCACTCTGAATCTCCTCGAAGCAACTCGGCAACACAGCCCCGAAGCCGCGTTCCTCTTCATGAGCACCAACAAAGTCTATGGCGACGCGCCCAATGAAGTGCCCTTGAAAGAGACCGACACGCGTTACGACTACGCGAAGGCGGCCGATTACCACGGCATCGCTGAAACCTGCCGCATCGATCAGTGCTTGCACTCGATTTTTGGCGCTTCAAAAGCAGCCGCTGACGTCCTCGCCCAGGAATACGGCAAGTATTTTGGCCTGCGCGTCGGAATTTTTCGCGGTGGCTGCCTCACCGGGCCGAATCATTCTGGCGTCGAGCTTCACGGTTTCCTCTCCTACCTGGTCAAAGTGGCCTTCACCGGCAAGACCTACAATATTTACGGCTACAAGGGGAAGCAGGTCCGCGACAATATTCATAGTCACGACGTGATCGCCGCATTTGAGGCATTCGCTGCCAATCCACGGCCGGGCGAGGTCTACAATTTGGGCGGCGGCCGCGGAAATAGCGTCTCGATGCACGAGGCAATTGCGCGAATCGAAAAGCTGAGCGGTCGCAAAATCAATACCGTGTATTCCGAGACAGCTCGCAAAGGCGATCACATCTGTTACATCAGCGACCTTCGCAAGCTGGAATCTCACTATCCGGGCTGGAAAATTACCCGCAATCTGGATTCGATTCTCGAGGAAATGGTCGCCGCTGAGAAAGAGCAGCAAGCGCAGGTTCGCAGCTAAGGCCCATGTTATGCCAGCCGTTTCCGTCGTAATTGACACCTATAACCACGCCGGCTTCATCGAGGAGGCCGTAGTCAGCGTGCTTGACCAGGATTTTCCCGCGGCAGAAACAGAAATCCTGGTGGTCGACGACGGCTCTACTGACGCCACTCCCGAAATTGTGAAGAAGTTGGGCTCGCGCTTGAGGTACCTGCCAAAGAAAAATGGCGGGCAGGCGTCAGCTTTCAACTTCATTGCTCCGGAAACTCGCGGAAACATCGTCGCATTCCTTGATGGCGATGATTGGTGGAAGAAAAGTAAGCTTTCATCAATTGTAGAAGCCTTCGAGACTCATCCGTCCGTCGGTGTGGTTGGCCATGGGATCATTCAGGTCGACAGCGGTACGGGTCAGGGATCCGTGCTGACTCCGGAACATCCCGGTTCGTTTGATCTGTCGACGGCCGAAGGCGCTCAAACATTCAGAAACTATATGTGTTTTCTAGGTACGAGCCGGGTTTCAATCCGCCGCGAAACACTTATGAAGGCGCTGCCCATCCCCGAAGAATTGGTAATCGAGGCGGACGAATTTATGTCGGTCATGTCGGTTGCTCACGGGGGAGCTTTACTATTGGCCGAACCTCTAACCTACTACCGGCTTCATGACCAAAACTTGTACCAATTTCGGGATAAGGATCTCCGTCGTATGCGGCGCAAGTATTTGGTTCTCGCCTGCCTCGTAAAGGAGCTCCCTGCCCGGCTTCACTCTGCTGGAATTGGTGCGGACGCGATCGAAATCATCGTCGCTCCTATTCGGGTTTCCGCCACCCGCATGAAGCTTGCCATGGACGGCGGTTGGCCGTGGGAAACCTATCGCGCCGAAAAGAGCGATCTGAACTTGGCGTACCGTCATACCGGTCTCGGATATCGCGCTTATAAAGAGCTCTCTTTGCTGGCCACACTGTTGCTTCCTCCGCGATTGTTTTATCGAATGCGTGACTGGTATAGCGAAAAGGATCTGCGCCGCTTCCGTCGCTGGCTCGGCGACCCTGTCCCCGCTGCGCCCGTAAATGAAAAGCCGTTCACCAGCGTGCCTCGCACGCCGGGGAGTGCTGCGTGATCTCGATCGGCATCAACTATTCGCAGATGCACGATTCCTCCGCGTGTATCGCCCGCGACGGCGAAACTCTCTTTGCCGTGGCTGAAGAGCGCCTGAGCCGCCTCAAGCACGACGCGCGCTTTCCCGTCCGAGCCATCCAAGCTTGTCTCGATTTCGCCGGCGTGAAGTCTGCCGATTTGGATTACGTCTGTTTTGGTTGGCCGGCGCCCCGCCGCATGTATTTTCACGACCTGCGCAACTACCTGGCCGGTCAACGCTCGCTCAACTATTCGAACGTGCTCAATTCCACTCGCCTTTACGCCAGCATGCGTCACCAACGAGGCGGCTGGACACCCTTCGAGCGTCACTTCGGGCACGGCAAAGCCAAGGTTCGCTACGTGGATCATCACTTAGCCCACGCCATCAGTGCTTACGCGTTCTCAGGTTTCGAGGATGCCGCGATCGTGGTCATCGACGGGCGCGGCGCTTGGGAAGCCACATCCATCTGGCGTGGCCATGCCGGCCGTCTCGAGCATGTGCTGACCGTGCCGTGGCCAAATTCACTCGGCCTCTTCTACGCGCAGTTCACTCAGTATTTGGGCTTCACTCCCAATAGCGACGAGTGGAAGGTCATGGGCCTGGCTCCATACGGAGGCGCGGAAGTCGACCTCAGCCCGTTCGCCAATCCCGACGATCATCCCTATCGCGTTCACACCCGCAGTCTCCTTGGGTCGGATTCGGCCCCTACCGCGGGAATCGAAAAAGTCCTTGGCCAGGCTCGTGAGCCCGAATCGGAAATCAACGATCGCCATAAAAATGTCGCCTTCGCCGTTCAAGACATGTGCGAACGCGCCATGTTTTCTCTCGTACGCACAGCAGTCGAGCAAACCAATTGCCGCAACCTATGCCTCGTCGGCGGAGTAGCCCTCAATTCAAAGGCCAACGGTAAAATTCTGGCATCTGGCATGGTCGACAATATGTTCGTTCAGCCGGCCGCCGGCGATGACGGTGTCTGTCTCGGCGCTGCATTGGCGCCTTATCTGGATGGCGGCGGTCAATTGCCGATGCACACGTTGCGTGACGCCAGCCTGGGTCAATCCATTTCAGATCAGGAGATCGAGCGAACCCTCCAAACCTACAAAGTCCGGCATTCTCGCCTCGGCGATCCTGCAAAAATCGCGGCGGAGCTGATTGCATCTGGAAAAATCGTGGGCTGGTTTCAGGGACGTATGGAGTTTGGTCCGCGCGCTCTTGGTAATCGCTCTATTCTCGCCGATCCGCGCGATCCCGAAATGAATGCTCGTGTAAATAACGCCGTAAAATTTAGGGAGTGGTGGCGCCCCTTCGCGCCCTCCATGCTGGCGGAAGCTTCTGGCGAATACCTTGAGAACGCGCCCGATTCGCCGTTCATGATCATCACTGCCCAAGTCCGGCCCGAAAAGCGCAGCGTCATTCCATCCGTTACCCACGTCGATGGCAGCGCCCGCCCACAAACCGTTGAACGCCAAATCAGGCCCCTTTACTGGAACTTGATCAAAAGATTCGGTGAAATTACCGGCGTCCCAGTCGTCATGAACACTTCATTTAACCTTCGCGGCGAAGCCATCGTCTCCTCTCCCACCGACGCCATTCGCACCTTTTACAGTTCCGGACTCGACGCTCTGGTAATTGGGAATTTCCTGGTTGAGAAATGAATGCGGTCAAACAATCTCGCCGGACCCAGTCCACGAAGGTCGTCGCGATTCTCGGTCGCCGCGACACTCCCACCGACGGCGTTGTCGACTACTGCGATTTTCTGCGCGACGCACTGGTTAAGCAGGGCGTTACTCTCGAAACTTACGCGGTTCCTTGGGTTCAACGGGGATGGGTCTTCAGCATTTACGGCCTGTGGAAGCAAAGCAAAGCGTGGCGCGGCCAATGGACCATTCTGCAGTACACGGCTCTTTCGTGGTCCAAGCGCGGATTCCCTTTTGTCACTCTTGCGATTCTAGGGGTGTTGCGCGCGCGAGGTGTGCGTCGTGCCGTCGTATTTCATGATGCCTTCGTTCATCCCAGCGACCGGCTCATCAATCGGATTCGCGATCGCATTCAAAACTGGATCATGGCTCGGCTATACAACTACAGCGATCAACCCATTCTGACCGCTCCGGCAGCGACGCTTTGCTGGATTCCGCGTGCCCGTCGGCGCGCCGCTTTCATCCCCATCGGAGCCAATATTCCCGAAGTTGATAGCCCTCGAACTTTCGACACCAACCAATTTCCAAAGGTCATCTCGGTTTTCAGCGTCACCGGCGGCGCAGCCCAAACGCAGGAAGTTCAGGACATCGTTCAGGCCGTCACTCACGCCGGCAATTGTGTGGGCCCAATCCGTCTGGAAGTCTTCGGACGCGGCAGCCAGGAGGCCCACGACCTTCTTGACCATGGTTTAACTGGTGCGAATGTCGAGCTTCGCGTTCATGGAGTCATCCCAGCTCCGGCCATTTCGCAAATCATTTCAAAATCGCATGCCGTATTGAACGTCCGCGGCCTTACCACTTCCCGGCGCGGCACTTCCATCGCGGGCATCGCCTGCGCTGTTCCCGTTGTCGGCTATGGCTATCCTGGAACCGATCCGCCAATCGACGCGGCAGGAGTGCTCCTGGCGCCTTGGCGCAATCCTCAGTTTCTCGGCAATCTGTTGGTGCAGCTTTTGAAGGATCCGCCTCTCTGGAATGAACTCCAGACGCGATCCCAGCACGCCCAAGCCGAATATTTTTCTTGGAGTGCGGTTGCTCGACGCTACCGCGAAGCGCTCTTAAACTCACCAGGGACTCAGTCGCGAGCATCGAAATATCGTGTCTTGATCCTGCGCGATCACCCCACACCTGGGCACGCCAGCTTTCTGCAGCGCAAGGCCCAACACCCCAAGCTGGACATTCTGGTTGCCTACCGCCGCTTGACTGTCGATTCCGAGGCAAACCCCGCTGGATCGCCCACGCAGCCGGATAATTCGCCTAAGCTCTCTTCCAACAACGCTCTCCTCCAGGGCTATCCTTGGATTTTGATTCCAGCCAACGGTAATGCTCAAAACGGGTCAAGTCGCGCAGCGCTAAAATCGAAGGCCGTTCGACAATTGACCCAAAAAACCGTCTTTGATGCAATCTACCTAAATGATGGGCCCATATCCAGCGCCTGGAACGTGATCCTCAGAGGCAAAGACACGCCGATCATTGTTCCTGCTCGCTCCCGCAATGGACATTCCGCAAAATCAAAATCCGAAACCGAAAACATTCAAAATCTTGACAAGAACGTGGAGTCCTTCGTACACGCCGTCGAATCAGCCATCTCGCGTGGTGGCGCGTCCGCCAGTTAGTCCAACGGCATGAAAATCCTTCTCTATAGTCACGATTGGGCGCCCACCATCGGCGGCGTGCAGACAATCACCATGTTGCTCGCCAGGGAATTAGCGAATTCCGCCGATGGCTCCTCCGAGCGAACGGAGGTGACGCTGGTCACGCCCACCGCCCAGGCTGGAATGAATGACTCCGAACTGCCCTTTCGAGTCGTTCGCTCTCCGGGCTTTTTTGAACTGTTGAATCTCATTCGCGGCGCCGATTTGATTCACCTCGCCGGCCCGATACTCAAACCTTTGGCTCTCACCGTGATGCTGCGGAAGAGAGTGGTTGTGGAGCACCACGGCTTTCAAGCTATCTGCCCGAACGGCCAATTGTTTTTTACGGTCACGCAAAGCCGCTGTCCCGGTTATTTCATGATGGGCCAGTACACCAAGTGCCTGGCCTGCAATCGTCCGCTTGGGATCTTCGCGACCTTCTCTAAATGGCTCGCAACATTCCCACGTCGAATATTGTGTAAATTCGTCGACGCAAACATCACCCCCACAAATTGGCTCGCCGATCAGCTCAAGCTGCCTCGAACGCAAACCATCTACCATGGCATACCGCTTTCGGCCGGTTCTATCGCTGCATTGAAACCACCGATTCGGTTCGCTTTTCTCGGTCGCTTGGTGGCCAGCAAGAGAATCCCGGTTCTTCTCGCCGCAGCCAAAGAACTCCATACAATGGCCCAATCTTTTCAACTGCTCATCATCGGAGACGGTCCCGAGCGCGAGGCACTCGAGAATCTCGCCCAGCAGTACGAACTTTCCGGCTGCGTGTCCTTCACCCGCTATTTGGACGACAACCAACTCAATGACACTCTGGCTCTCGTGGCGTCTGTGGTGATCCCCTCCGGCAGCGGAGAAGTCTTCAATTTGGCAGCTGCTGAGAATATGCGTCACGGCAGAATCGCTATTGTGCCCAGCGGCAGCGCGGTAGCTGAGGTTGCTGGCGATGCTGGAGTAAGCTTCTCCGAAGGAGATGCGTCTAGCCTCGCCAAAGCGATGAAATCGATCATCGAGAATTCCGAACTTCGCGAATCACTCTCCCAAGCTGCGCGCGACCGCTGTCAAAGACTATTTCCCGACGAGATCATGGTTCGCGCACATCTCGATCTCTACCGATCGCTCGCGATCTAGTTCAACATTTTCAGTTAACTAACCACTAAACCGTACTTTTACTCTGCATATCGCGACAATCCCCTACGTATTAATCGTTCGTGATTGATCTTTACCGATCTTTCGCCGCGTAGTAGATATCACCCGCAATTCGCTGATTCCTGCGATAAACAGGGCTTGACCGCGCTTCAAAACCCAGGGATTGGTGTGTACAAACTCGAGGTTTGGAAATGAATGTCCTTATATTTTCGTACGATTGGGCTCCCTCGGTAGGCGGCGTGCAGTCTGCGATGGTGTCGTTAGCCGAGGGCATCGCCTCGAAATCAACCGATGCGCAGCGCTTGATAGGTCTGGTCACGCAAACGCCAGCCGACAGAGAATATGATCGGAAGTTCGGCTTTGTCGTGTTTCGCCGGCCTGGGTGGCTCCGGTTGGCCAAGCTAATACAAAGATGTGACGTTTTACATCTCGCCGGGCCAGCCCTAAAACCACTTATTCTCGCCAAGTTGTTTGGGAAAAAAGTCGTAATTCAGCACCACGGGTACCAAGCCGTCTGCCCGGATGGCCTTCTTCTGGATTCACGAACCCAAACTTCCTGCGAAAATTCGTTCCAGCGCGGTGATTTGATTAATTGCCTTGGCTGCCGAACCCGAAATATTGGCTGGCTTCGAGGCGCCTTGAGTGTTGCTCTTGGTTACCCTCGCCGCTGGATGTCGAAACGCGCCAGCGCAAACGTCTCGGTGAGCAATCACGTCAAGACAAAACTGAACCTTCCCGCTTCCAGCGTTATCTATAACGGCACACCGGGACCCCGTGTATCCCGTATATCCCCATCCGTATCCGCGCCTCGTGTATACGCGCCGCCGCATCCCATCGCATCCACGCCTCCTTTTTTCGCCTTTGTAGGTCGTCTCGTAGCGGAGAAGGGCGTTGACGTTCTTTTGCGCGCAGCGGCCCAATTGGCCGGACAACGAAAGTTCCGGCTGAAAATCGTCGGTGACGGGCCGGAGCGCGAGAAACTGAAGAGCTTAGTGAATGAGCTTAATCTTTTGTATGTCGTGGAATTTTTTGGCTGGGTTCGGGAACCCGACTTGTCCGCCGTAATCGAGGATTGCGCCGGGATCATAATGCCGTCGATCTGCGAAGAGGCTGCCCCGCTTTCGGCAATTGAACAGATGATGCGGGGCAAGCTCATCATCGCTTCCGATATCGGCGGTCTCAGCGAAATGGTCGGGGCCACGGGCCTCAAATTTCCCGCTGGAAATGCGCACGCTCTCGCGCGCAGTATGGAACTGGCCATTGACGATCTCGAGCTTCGCCGTGCCCTCTCCTCCGCCGCGCACCTCCGCGCACGCCAACTTTTTTCCGCCGACCGCATGGTCTCCGATCATTTGAAACTTTATCGCGACGTTCTAGGCAAGCGCCCGGCGCCAAGAAGAGCTTACGGCTCGGCACCATCTGAAGCGTGGATCGCCTCCCTTGGCGAGCGATTAAAGTCTTTTATTACAGCTAGTTAGGAGAGTTTAATGACCCTTGGCAAGTACAGCTTTCTAATATTACAATAGTAGTGTTTCCTCGGTTTTGAATCCCTCTCTTTGCCTTGCATCTCCAGGGAGTCACGCGTAATACTCGACACTCGGATTCCACCATCATGTTGAACACCCCAACTATCTCAGCCAAGCAACAAAATGTGGTCGGCCTATTGGTTTTGGTGTTTGGAGTGTTTGTGGCCTGGCAACTAGGTGGTTGGATCTCGAACGGCGACATCACCATCATCAAGTATGGGTCCATCGCAGCAATTGTTGGCCTGATTGGGAGCCGAATCCTTCGTGATTGGCGATCGGGCTTTTATGTGTTCCTCACTTGGCTGCTCTTCGAGGACCTGATTCGCAAGCACCTCGGTAACAACATGGCCATCTTTTTTGCCAAGGATGTCCTGGTTCTGCTGGTATACATTTCCTTGATAATTGCGATTCGTAAGAGGGAAGAACTTGCTTTCCGGCCGACGTTCATGATCCCCATCGCTCTTTTTTTCTGGTTCTCTGTGTTGCAGCTCTTCAATCCCTACTCTCCAAGTATTTTTTACGGCCTGCTAGGAATGAAGCTTTACTTTTACTATTTGCCGTTAATGTTTGTAGGCTATGCGCTCATTCGCAATGATGCCGATCTGCGCCGGCTTCTCATGGCCAGCCTTGTGTTGTCAGGAATCATTGGCGGCCTGGGTATCGTTCAATCGATCGTTGGCCCTGATTTTCTGAACCCGGCAAATCTCGCTCCAGAATTGCAGCCTCTTGGGCAGCTCGACAAATTTACACCAATCACTCACCAACGCCTTCACCTGCCTGCATCAGTGTTTGTTAGCACTGGTCGCTACAGCCAATATCTGGTTCTCTCTTTTGTGATCGGTTTAGCAGCTGTCGGATACTTCCTGTTGCAGCCCGTCAAAAGACGATGGATGGCCCTCGTTTCGCTCGGAATTGTAAGCGTTGCAGTGGCGCTATGTGGATCGAGAGGAGCCGTGGTCCTTAGTCTTGCGAGCGCGGCAGTCATGGCCGTCGCTTTTCTCTGGGGCGCACCCTGGCGAAATCAGCAGGTCTATCGAACCATGCAAGCCATTCGTCGTGCCGTGATCGTAATTGCGCTGTGTTTGGGCGCTGCCGCTCTTGCCTTCCCTCAGCTGCTTGGCGGCCGTATCGACTACTATACCGAGACGTTGTTGCCGAGCAGTTCCGCTTTTGAGTTGCAGACTCGTGTTTGGGATTATCCGATTCGAAATATCTCATACGCGTTTATGGAGCCCCACTGGATCGTTGGCAGCGGGATAGGAACGGTTTCACTCGGTACCCAGTACGTCGCGAGGCTCATTAACATCGAAAAACCTGGAAATGGCGTCGAAAGCGGCTACGGGTCAATCATCGTGGAACTTGGAATCGTCGGGCTGACCTTGTGGCTAGTCTGGACCATTTCGCTGATGTTCAGTTGCTGGCGGGCAACCAAAACCGTTCGTCAAACGAGGTTCTTTCCCATCGCTTTCGGAATATTCTGGTTCGCTTTTTTGCTGCTGTTCCCCCAGACTTACGGCAGTTTGAACAACTATCAGGACTATGTACTAAATGCCTATTTGTGGCTGATGATCGGCATTCTTTTTAGGCTGCCAGACTTATTAGTTTCATCTCCGGTCATCCTCCCATCCCCCGTAGTCGTTGCCAACCGCAGGCTACAGGCCCTGCCGTCGCACTAACCAGCGAGCTGGCATGTGTGGCATAGGCGGCATCGCAGGCCAAACACTCTTCCTTGAGCATCCTGACGCCCCCAATCGCATTAGGGAGGCCCTTGCGCATCGGGGGCCCGATAGCTCAGGTATCGAACGCCTGGAAAATTGCGTTTTGGTTAACACCCGGCTCGCCATTCTGGACCTCAGCGACCGCGGCAAGCAACCGATGTCCAACCAAGATCAATCGATCTGGATGACCTACAACGGCGAATGTTACAACGCAAAGGAACTGAGAGATTGGCTCATATCGCGTGGACACTCTTTTGACTCCGGCTCTGATACGGAGGTGGTGCTCCACCTCTATCAGGAAATCGGAGCAAGCTGCGTTGAGCGAATGCGTGGGATGTTTGCATTTGCGATATGGGATAAAAAACAAAACAGCCTCCTACTCGCGCGAGATCGTCTGGGCATAAAACCCCTTTACTACGCCAGGCTTCCTAACGGTCTGATCTTCGCTTCGGAGCTTAAGGCGATCTTGGCTTCCGGCGTTATCGACCGGAGACTCAATCTGCATGGCACTCGAGCATTTCTTCAATTGGGCCACATCCCTCCGCCTTGGACAGCACTGCAGGGTGTTGAGCCTCTGGAACCGGGACATATTGCAGTCTGGAAAAACGGTTCATTTGAAAAAAGGCGCTATTGGCAGCTTCCCATTCACCACGAAAATGACGAACCGCTCTCAGCCCCGGCCATGGGCGAGCTCGATGAAAAATTGCTCGAAGCAATTCGATTGCACTTGATCTCGGATGTTCCGGTTGCCCTGTTTCTCAGTGGCGGCGTCGATTCCGCGATCATCGGAGGTCTTTGTAAAGCCACGGGGACTGCGGATCTGACTGCGCTGACCATCGGTTTCGAAGATCAACGCTATGACGAGTCCGCGCTGAGCGCTCGTACCGCCCAGTTGCTCGATGTACCTCATCAGACTCTCCGGCTGACGGGATCTGAGATTGAGAGATCGCTCGATCATGCCATGTGGGCCATGGATCAGCCTACCGTGGACGGACTAAACGCGTATTGGATTTGCCGGGCTGCGGCCAAGGCGGGCTTTAAAGTGGCTCTGACAGGGCAGGGCGGAGACGAACTTTTTGGTGGCTATGAATCAGTAAAGTGGTTCACGAGATTCTACACGGCTGCTGAATGGCTTCATTTTGTTTCGCCTTCCCTGGGTAATCTGATTTTTAATCAGGACGCACTTTCATTCCGCTTGCGCAAGTTGTCTTACCTTGTGGGCGCGGATGATCCGCTCGTGGCCGCCGAGCTAGCAGTCAAAATCCATTTTCTGGAACGTGACGTTGAAAAACTCTTAAGAAGCTCATCGAATGGCGCATCCGGGCATCAGGCTGACTCCGCAGAGGCCCGGGCTCATCTCCAGGAAGGCTTGGTGGGCTTAGGAAGGTCGCTTCTACCAGACAAAATCGCCCATCTCGATTTCTACGCCCACCTCGAGCCGCGCCTTCTTCGAGATGGCGATGCAATGAGCATGGCGCATAGCCTGGAAGTGCGGCCACCCTTTCTTGATCACGAACTGGTCGAGTTTGTGGCTTCCCTGCCGGGGTATCTACGCCTTCAGCACAAGAAGTTATTGCTGGACGCCAGTCGCAAATTCATCGAACCATCGGCTTATCGGGAAATTGTCAGCCGGCCCAAAAGAACATTCTCATTTCCATTCACCGAATGGTTGCGCGGCTCTCTTAAGTCTACAATTGAAGAAGCCTTTCAGTCCGATCGACTGAAGAAAACTGCTGTGTTAGATCCGGTGGCAGTTCAGCGGATTTGGCGGACTTTTTTGAATCATCCTGCGCGAATTGGATGGTCGCGGGTTTGGACTCTCTATGTATTGCAGCGTTGGTGTGAAGTCATGGATGTAACTCCGTAGCGCTATGGTCGCGACAAAACCCACGCTGGTCGTTGTATCCCCTTTTATCGACAAAAAACACGGCACCGAGCGACGGGTGGCGGAATGGACTTCACGTCTTACGCCATATTTCGACGTCCATATCTACAGCCAGAACATCCACGATCTGGACTTATCCACTCTAACTTGGCACCGCATCTGGAAGATTCCCGGCCCTCATTTGTTCAACTTCCTTTGGTGGCTGGCAGCCAATCACTTCTGTCGCTGGTGGGATCGCCGTGTCCGCGGCTTGCGTCAGGACCTTACGTTCACTGCCGGAACAAACTGTCTCAATGCGGACGCAATTTCCATCCACATCGTGTTCCAGGAATTTGAGAGGCAAGTACGTCCAGAGCTCAGCCTGGCGCGAAATTCCGTCACTTCTTGGCCAACGATCATTCATCGCCGCCTTTACTACAAGCTGATCATATTTCTTGAAGGCATCCTGTATCGCGACCCAAAGGCACAGCTAATCCTGATTGCTCGCAAGACCGCGATTGACCTGGATCGATTCTACGGCTCACATAAACCGATGCCCGTGGTCTATATGGGGATCGACCACTCATGTTTCAATCCCCAGACGCGGCTTGCCTCGCGCGGGAGAGCCCGCCAGGAACTTAACATTGCACACGATCAAATTGCCTTGGTATTAGTCGGGAATGACTGGCGCAAGAAAGGCCTTACCACTCTGCTCGCGGCGCTCAAATCCATCGAGAACGAAAATGCAATTTTGATTGTAGCGGGCAGCGATGAGAAGGTGACTTACGAACAGGAAGTCCGAACGTTGGGCCTCGACTGCCGCGTGCGCTTCATGCCTTCCCGCGCCGACGTGCAGTTCTACTATGCCGCAGCCGATATCTACGTCGGCCCCTCTCTTGAAGATACATTCGCTCAACCTCCCGCCGAAGCCATGGCGTGTGGCCTTCCCGTAATCACTACGATCACCAACGGGACCGCCGAAATAATTACCGATGGAGTAGATGGGATGATCCTTTACGAGCCAACTAATTCCCATGTCCTTAGCCAGCTGCTAACTCGATTAATTGAAGATCCGGTTCTTCGGGAACGCCTTGGGGTGCAGGCAGCAAAAACTTCGCAGAACTACACGTGGGATAGGAACGGCGAGGAGTTTCGCAGAATCTTCTCTGAGATACTGAAGAAAAAGCATTCGGGAGCCGCGCCTCAGATTCAAGCCTTGCCGATCCCCTGATCCGATACGCAGCAGTAAACAGTTCTGACTTCAAATCGCACCAATTACGGCGTCACCTCTGAACGCAGATGCTTTGCCAACTTCTCGATTTTCTTCAGATTGTCGACCATATCCTTGGGAAGCGCGCCCTTTGAGATTTGATCGGCGTCCCCGGGGATTGTATCGGCCAGTTTCTGAAGTTCACTAGCCTCGGTCCTCATCGCATCCACATTTACGGATTTGGTATGTGTCTCCCGCGGCGGCTCCAGCACCGAGCCGTTCTGCACGGCTCGATCTCCGTCGCGGAGTCCGGGCGGGATTGGTTTGGTTGACTGCATGTAATAGAGAGAGATCACGAACATCAGAATAGACGAGAGGGTCATTATTCGCACGGGATTCTCCAGCGCAATGCCTGCGGCTTCCAGAGATCCTACACCCTGGTGACGTCGGCCTTCAAAGCAAGCATTCGGCCACTCGCCAACGAAATCTTGCCCACTAAAAGAAAAGCCGCGGGAGAGATCGTCTCCCGCGGCGTTGGTACTTGGTTAACGGTTTGTTTAGAAGGTCAGTTTCAACCCGAACTCCGCCACACGCGGTGCACCTTGAGAGAACACTCCAGTGCCGACGCCAATCTGGTTCGTATGGGCATCGAGACCGTTCTTGGTAACCGCGTTCAACGCCACGCCCGGCTGCCCGTTGAGCAAACCACTCAACTCGTTCAGCGGGGAGTCATAGTTCGCGAAGTTGAAGATGTTGTAAAGAGCGGCGCTCGGTTCAATGACAAGCCGTTCGTTCCAGAAGCGCCCTTCCCAGCTCAGCTTCAAGTCGAACGCTTTCATGTCACCTAGGCCGATGTTGTTTGCGACGACCGGTGAAATTGCCGGAATGGTCCCGCCCAAAGCACTCAACTGCGCGGCAGTGAAAATCCCGTTGCTAATTAAAGTGTTTCCGGCCGGGGTAAATTTACCCGCTTCCGTTGAGTTGAAATTGTTGACCACGCCTGCAAGCTGACCAGCAGAGATGCCCCGGCCAAACGAACCGAGGTGGGTACCCGGCAGCGGATCCTGCGTGCTGCCATCTCCATCGTAGTCCGTGTTATAGATCGCACCCGTTCCGCTTCCTGGATCAAACAAAGTAGTCGGCAGAGCGGACCAGAAGTGACCTACAAACCCGACACGGAACCACAGCGGCAGATCAAAATAGCCGCCGAAATTCAACTGATTCGTCCGGTCAAGTGTGGAAGGCCCGAAATACTTCTGCGGATTTCGATTGTCCATCGACGTAATGACGAAATCCTGGTCAGCGGTGGCTGAAGCACTTGGTGCAGTCGCGCTGGCTCCGCCATCGTTTTCGAAGCGTGAATACGTGTAGGAAACTTCTAGGTTCGCATGTTTCAAACCCGTGAATGGATGATCGATGTTTTGGGTGAGTTTGAAGTCCAACCCGTTGTAAAGACCCCGCCCGATCGGTTCAAGCAAAGGCATCGCACCGACATTCGGGTTGGTTCCCGTGAACGCGCACTGCTGACCGATAGCCGCTGCGCAGTTGTTAGCGCCGAGGTCAGCCGCCGAGTCCAAGCCAAAACCGGCGAAATCACCAATGTTCGCGCCGCCGCCGCCCGGGTGCAAACCTGGGCAGGAGGCAATTGCGGCGTTGACAGAGCCCACGCCGCAGGCAGCCAATGTCGAGGCGACAGCACCCTGAGCATTGGTCGGACTGAAGTAAGAGACATCGCCGGAATGATTGACGTCCACGCTCAGGAGATAGTGCAAGCTAACGTTCCGCAGATAGTCGACGCTAAGCACTGTGTTCTTAGCAATCTGGCGCTGCACGCCAACGTTCATCTGGATGGACCGTGGAGTTTTGTAATCGGGGGCATAGAGACCGGTGGGAATCGCTCCCGCCCCAGTAATTCGAGACCCGAGATAGCTGGGATTGGGCCCCGTCGCACCTCCCGCGTAGGCTGCCTGCAACGACTTTTGGAAGGAGTTGAGGGTTGAGGCTGCATCGCCAATGGATTCGTTACAAACTGAGCTAGGAAGAGCCCTAGTGCCGCCCGGGACGTTCACCGCCTCAGCAGTCCCGAAAAAGCATGATTCGGGGGTGTAGAGGAAGTCTCCAGTGGTCAGGCGGAGCGGCCGGTCAAAGAGAACGTTGTTATAGATCACGTTCTCAAAGTACTCGCCGATTCCGGCGCGGATGACCGTCTTACCGTTGTTCCACGGATCCCACGCCAAACCAACCTGCGGTCCGAAATTCTTGTTCGGTTGCTGCACTGGATCACCGATGCCAGGTATGTAGTTATTCAAAACCTGCAGGGTATTCAAATCACTGTCGGTCCGGCCGGTATCGCGGACGTAGCGGACGCCGTAGGTTAAGGTTACGTTCGGCTTGATCTTCCAGCTATCCCCAACGTATGCGCCGACGCGATTATCCGGTCCCAAACCGCCGTTCTTGAATCCAAACGCCGGCTCGTTGGTCGAGAAGCCTTGATTGTTACCCATAACCACCACGTCATCCACATAGTCCAAGGGATTCGGATCGGTGAACGCATTCGGGAAAGCCGGATTCGTGCTTGCCCCGAACACATTGATCGCTTCCGGCTGAATACCGAAGAAGTCCGCATATCCGCCACCCTGAATGTGGTTATAAGCCACGCCGTAGCGAATGATGTGCGATCCCCAGATCTTGCTGCCGTCATACTTAAATTGGTGGTCGCTCTGCGGTGTTTCCTGCGGCGCAAGGAAGTTCGGCCCCGAGAGCAGGCTGCTAACTGACATCTCAACTCCCAGATTCGCGAAGGGCAGGCTGCTCCCGAGCACCGTATCCGAAATATTGTTTTGGAACTTCAGATATTCGAACCGGAAGCTATGCGTGAACTGACCTGTTGTGAAGTCTGCGCCGACTACATGGTTTCTGGTTCGGTCCTTATTGGCATACGGAGAATACGATGAGCCTTGGAAGAAGCTATTGGTGAAGTTCTGGAAATAGCTGAATCGATAGAAAAGATGTAGCGACTTGGTTGCCTGATAGTCGGCCTTGGCAACTGTATCCAACTCGTGAAATGGTGAAGAAGCGGTTCCTGATAGCGCCGTAAATGGGCTGGGCAATACGACGGGTGCTGCAAGGTGATTGATAGTACGTTCGCCATCCAGGAAGAAGAAGAATTTGTCCTTGATGATCGGTCCGCCGACGTTGCCGCCCCACTGGCTGCGTTCGAATGGAGCTGCGACCGGGCCCGGCAAACGCGCCGCCAAGTCGCTGTTGCGATACTGACCATACGCTTCGCCGTGAACGGTGTTAGTCCCAGACCGGGTAACAACGTTTACCGCGCCGGACGAAGTCAGCTCGTTCGAAAGGTCGAGCGAAGACTGGCTAAGTTGGAATTCCTGAATGGCGCTGGAAGGAATATCTTCCGTCGTGGTGCCGACCGTTTCATCGCTGACATCCACTCCATCAACTTCGATTCTCGCCGTGCGCCCGAAACGTCCACCGAACGAAATAGAGGAGAAGCCCGCCTTGGTCGGGTCAAAACCCGATCCATCCTGAATCTGCACGCCCGGCTCAAGCTGAGCCAGATCAAGGAAATTGCGCCCATTGGTAGGCAAATTCTCGATTTGGGCGGTAGTCAAAACTCCGCCGACCTGGGCCTGGTCCGTGTTCACGGCCACGGCCTCAGCGGCGACTTCGACCACCGTCGAGGACGCGCCGAGCTCGAGCTTCACATTGCCTGTAGAGATGTTGCCGACCTGCACGACTATCGCCAGGGTGGTCGTCTTGAAGTTCGTCGCCTCCACCCGGACCACGTAATTGCCCGGCTCCATAGTTCCGGCGTTGTACGCGCCAGCAGAGGTCGACTCCAAGCTGATTACCTTGCCTGTATCCGCCGAGGTGATCGTAATCTTTGCACCAGGTACCGCCGCCCCTTGGGGGTCGGTCACCGTGCCCTGAATACTTCCGCTAGCAATCGTCGATTGCGCAAACGCGGGTAAGCAACCCGCGATTAGCAGCGCCAGGAGCGCAACGAAAGAAACCGTTAGACGCCTTAAACTCATTAAATCCTCCTAAATTTCCAGCAGGAGTGGACAACCCCCAACCTGCGCGGACGCGTCAGGTTAGCCTCAAGCTTGCAAGTTCACGCCCAACGCAGCCATTTCTGTTAACTGCCCGATTTAGATGAATTTAGCTGGCCGGGTCATGTAGTGTTCGATTGCGCAACATACAGATATGCGTATATGTATTCATGGTTTTATAGGAGGAGCACTGCGGACACTACCGACGCATCAGGCCAGTTCTAAGTGATCTCGAGCATAAGACTGCTCGTGAAATCGAAATTAGCTTGGGTCCAAATTCTCAACGGTCAATTTCAAATTCAAAGTCAGAACGTTAGGCGAAGAATTTTTCTTGAAAATCAGCGACTCCGATTTTTCCCACTTGACACTTTAGCGACGCCACGTTATTCTCGGTTCTTCGTCTTAACCCTTCCTGCAGGCCAGGAAGTACCAAGCTCTTTGACAATTTGGATGATACATGCCAGAACCCGTTTGGTTTTTCATGAGTGGAAACCGAGCGATGTAAAAGTTCGTTCTCGTGTGCCGAGATTCTCTCGAAGAATCCAGCGCACGAGGCAACCAGTTTCAAATGAGAGTTTGATCCTGGCTCAGAGCGAACGCTGGCGGCGTGCTTAACACATGCAAGTCGAACGCGCAGTTTTCTGTAGCAATACAGGAGATGGGCGCGTGGCGAACGGGTGCGTAACACGTGGGCAACCTGCCCTCATGTGGGGAATAACCACGCGAAAGCGTGGCTAATACCGCATAACATTCCGGAAGCTCCTGCTACTGGAATCAAAGGTCGCAAGACCGCAAGAGGTGGGGCCCGCGCCCGATTAGCTTGTTGGCGAGGTAATGGCTCACCAAGGCAATGATCGGTAGCCGGTCTGAGAGGATGGCCGGCCACACTGGAACTGAGACACGGTCCAGACTCCTACGGGAGGCAGCAGTGGGGAATCTTGCGCAATGGACGAAAGTCTGACGCAGCAACGCCGCGTGGGGGATGAAGCTTCTCGGAGTGTAAACCCCTTTCGACCCGGAAGAATGCCCGCAAGGGTATGACGGTACGGGTATAAGAAGCCCCGGCTAACTACGTGCCAGCAGCCGCGGTAAAACGTAGGGGGCCAGCGTTGCTCGGAATTACTGGGCGTAAAGGGTCTGTAGGCGGTGCGGCAAGTCGGAAGTGAAATCTTAGGGCTTAACCCTGAGGCTGCTCCCGAAACTGCTGTGCTCGAGTGCGAGAGAGGCGAGTGGAATTGCAGGTGTAGCGGTGAAATGCGTAGATATCTGCAGGAACACCCGAGGCGAAAGCGGCTCGCTGGATCGCAACTGACGCTGAGAGACGAAAGCTAGGGGAGCAAACAGGATTAGATACCCTGGTAGTCCTAGCCCTAAACGATCAGGACTGGGCGTGGGCCCTGTACGGGGCTCGTGCCGGAGCTAACGCGTTAAGTCCTGCGCCTGGGGAGTACGGTCGCAAGGCTGAAACTCAAAGGAATTGACGGGGGCCCGCACAAGCGGTGGAACATGTGGTTCAATTCGACGCAACGCGAAGAACCTTACCTGGGCTTGAACCGCACAGGACCATCTTGAGAAATCAGGACTTCCCGCAAGGGACCTGTGTAGAGGTGCTGCATGGCTGTCGTCAGCTCGTGCCGTGAGGTGTTGGGTTAAGTCCCGCAACGAGCGCAACCCTTACTCGTAGTTGCCACCCGCAAGGGGGAACTCTACGAGGACTGCTCCGGATAACGGAGAGGAAGGTGGGGATGAGGTCAAGTCAGCATGGCCTTTATGTCCAGGGCTACACACGTGTTACAATGCGCGCTACAAAGTGTCGCGAACCCGCGAGGGGGAGCTAATCGCAAAAAAGCGCGCTCAGTTCGGATTGCAGTCTGCAACTCGACTGCATGAAGCTGGAATCGCTAGTAATGGCGCATCAGAACGGCGCCGTGAATACGTTCCCGGGCCTTGTACACACCGCCCGTCACATCACGAAAGTGAGTTGTACTAGAAGTCGCCAAGCCAACCGCAAGGAGGCAGGCGCCCAAGGTATGACCCATGATTGGGGTGAAGTCGTAACAAGGTAGCCGTAGGAGAACCTGCGGCTGGATCACCTCCTTTCTAAAAAGTACAGCAGTTCGGCCTGTTTAATTGCACAGGTGTCGGCTGCTCATCTCTCTGTCTTAATCGGCGGAGGGTTCCTGAATCCCGGTTTCCGGAATTCAGGGCTCGGCCTCTCACGGGCCGGGTAATCAGCTCGATTCCACTCGAGCCTTTCGGGTTCTGGCAAGTCTCATCCGAATGTCTCGCTCTCTGCGAGACACGTCAAAGAGTTAGCATCAAACGCAGAAAGAGGCCGCCAAATCACTGGCGGCCTCTTTTTTATTATCCCAACCTTCCAAGACGTGGTACGAAACTCTTCCAAGTGAAGCTACTTCATCGCTGGCACAAAGAGCTCCTCGGGTACTGAAATCTCCGCCCCAGCGACCTCCGTACTTATCCGAATCCTGCGCAATGCCCCCTTCGGATCCGGCTTATCGAGAAACGTCAGCAGATATTGATTCTCGAGCACCGTGCTCAATTCCT
This sequence comes from uncultured Acidobacteriota bacterium, assembly GCA_963757885.1. Taxonomy (GTDB): domain Bacteria; phylum Acidobacteriota; class Terriglobia; order Acidiferrales; family UBA7541; genus Palsa-147. Next base: position 1,274,857 of record CAVWSS010000006.1, read on the forward strand.
TCAAGAATGGAGCGTAGGCGATCGGAGTCTGAAAACCTTGGAAGAAAGCTTCGCCTCCAGTCCTTTCGGCTAGTTGGGTCAAGTTGCTCTGGCCCAGATTAACCCGGAACGCGAATCGTCCAACTCGGCCCACGGCGTTGGCGTAAATAGTATGCACAATGATGCCTTGGCGTTGAGCTCTGGAAATGCAGTCAAGCAAGTCCGGGCTCGTGGGGACGTCTCCACGAAAACGATCGATCCCATCAGAGACCAGCAGCATTTCATGACGGGCCGCCGATTCTGGCCAGCGCTTGAAAAGATCCAGCATGGACAGATAATCGCTTCCGAAAACTCCCGGATTCCCAACCGGTAAACGAAGAGACTTGGCCGCTTGCTCGTGATCCGCCGTGAAATTCTGGGCGATTTCTATCGTTCCATTCCTGGCATAAAAAACTCCGACTTGCGTGCTAGGCGGCATCTCTCGTATGAAGTCAGACAGGTCCTTCAATTGCAATCCGAGGCTGGTTTCTGAGCCGTCGTCGATCAGAATGGCGAACTCGAGAGCTCCTCGTTCACCCTTGGCCGGCACCCACTCACTAACATTGACTCTGGTCTTGCCATCGAACACTTGCACGTCATCTCGGCTAACGGCCGGCGGCGTTGCAAAATTTTTCCCCACCACCGTGGCTACTGTTCTGACCGGTACCGTTGCAGAGGGGTTCTCTTGTTGAGCTGAGGCGCCCACGGAAAAAAGCGCCATCGCTGCGATTAAGATTAAAGATCTGCGAAACATGTGAATCTCCTGTATCTCCCTTTCCTGACATTCTGCCTTCACTCTATTTGACGGAAATATAAAGCTTTAAGTTGTACCGGCCTCGCGTGGCCCGATTCGTAGGGGTCTTGGTCTGATAAACTCAGGCCGCACTCGAGAGAGGACTTCTAAAAATGAAGACTTTTTATCGGCGCGGCGTCTGGGCCTGTTCATTCTTCGCGGGCGTCCTGCTGACCACTGTGGGGGCGCCAGCGCAGGAGCACAAAGCAGGCGGAGTATCTACAGATCAAGATTCCTCTAAAACTGCTGCCCAGGCGTTCAAGAATATTCAAGTTCTGAAAGATGTACCTGCCAATCAACTCATACCTGGTATGCAGTTCATCTCCGCCTCGCTTGGGGTCGAATGCGAATACTGTCACGTCGAAGGGCAATTTCAGAGCGACGATAAGAAACCCAAAAATACCGCTCGTGAAATGATCAAGATGATGATAACCATCAACCAGGAAAATTTTGATGGCAAACGCGAAGTCACCTGCTATTCGTGCCATCGGGGCGCAACACGTCCGATAGCCATACCGCTAATTCCAGAACAATCGGCAAGCGCTACGCAAACCAATGCTGCTCTTGAAAACTCCACTGGCGGTAAGACGCCTCCCAAGTTCGAAGACATCCTGGACAAATACATTCAGGCCGTAGGTGGCGAAGCGGCGATCGAAAAAATTACCAGCCGGACCGAAAACGGAACAATCACCATACCGGACGGCCAGACTTTGCAGGTCGATGTGATTGCCAAGGCCCCCGATAAGCGCGCCGTAACCACCCACGGGAAGCGCGGCGACTCCGTCACTGCCTTCGATGGCCAAATCGGCTGGATGAGCGCGCCCGGACGTCCAGCGCGAATGATGGGCCCCGCTGACGTTGACGCAACTCGCGTCGATGCGGATCTACACTTGCCCGTCGACCTGCGAAATCTCTTCACCGCCTTCACGGTTGGCGGCGTTGAAAAAGTAGGCGCAGACGAAACTCGAGTGGTCACTGCCGAACGCAACGGCCATCTTGCTGCAAAGCTCTACTTCGACGAGAAGACCGGCCTGCTCGTGCGCCTAATGCATTTTATAGACAGCCCGTTGGGATTCAATCCCGTCCAGGTCGACTTCACGGACTACCGAGATACCGACGGCGTGAAAATTCCGTTTCGCTGGACAGTCGCGCGTCCTACCGGTCAATTCACCATTCAGGTAAATTCCGTGAAGCAAAACGTAACTTTGCCCGACGCCTCATTTTCACCGTCTCCAACTCCCGAAGCTCAAAAATAGGCAGCCACGGCAAATCACTTTCAAATGCAATTGTTGTAAGCGGGAAAACTGCGCCTTCGGAAGCTTGGAACGTTTGTGGGTGAAGCCTGCGTGCCTCCATCCAGTGCGAGGAAGCACGCAAGCCAGTTACAGCTCTATCTTCAATTAGCTCTTGCAGGACTCGCTGACCATCTTGAGGTGGGTCGCTTTCAAGTGGCCGTGTTCGGAATCATCCTTCTTCACGCCGCTATCAACAGCAGCGTCCTTCGTGTCTTCCTTCATGTTGTGCATCTTCGCGTTCTGCACTACGCCCGTAACCGTAACGGTGTGTCCCACATGTTTTGACAGCGCGACCTTCGAACTGTGAATCACCCATGTACTGCCGTCGTCGGCCGCGAGGTTAAACGCATCGGCGCTTCCTCCCTGCGTCAGACAACCGGTTAGCGTACGAATATCCGACTTTGGTTTTTCCGTGCTCTGTCCATACACCGTCGTGCCAGTCAGCCCGACTAGCGAAAGGCTCAAAACCATCAACGCGAACTTGAGCTTCATCCCTTCCTCCTTGAAAAAGCACTGTACTGGATCGTTGCCTGTCTCAAATCTCAACTCAAGAGCTTAATCCGCGCTAATTGGATGAACGCTCCGCCTCCTAGTGACAATCAGCCACTCTAAAAAAGGAGGGCCGAAACGGCTATCGCCGCCTCGGCCCAATCCGCAATCGAAATCGAACCGGTCTAGAAGATGACCTTAAGTCCGAAATAAATCGTCCGGCTTCCACCGTTTTCTAGATACGGCGTTCCAAATCCAACGCCCTCACCTTTCAAGCCAGCATCCTCCACAATCGCATCCACGCCAACTGGGAATGCTCCACTACCGAAGAATGGGTGATTGAAGACGTTGGTCATAGTCATATGCCACTGCAACCAAGCTCGCTCGTTGAACTTGATATTCTTGAAGATCGAGAAATTGCCCTGATTCAGCATTGCATCTCGACCGCTATTCCGCGCCGAGTTTCCAAATGGAGTTCCAAAAATTGCATCTGCCTCGCCGCCGTTCGCGACGTATCGAACGCTATTTCTGCTAACCGGTACGACGGTTCCGCTGGCGTTGGCGGCGTTAAACGAAATTAACTGGGAAGGGGCCAGCGCGCAGCCCACTCCAACGTAATTACACGCATCACCAGCGAAAATTCCAATCGTGTTTTGGGGCGCTGAATTACCACCGGTAAATGGCCGCACGAAATCCGTGATGCCGACCCAACCCGTGTTGAAACCAATATCATCCGCCACGCCACCAGTCGACGCATTTAGGAACAGCTGAAGGGGAGTGAACGCCTGCCCAGAGGTGATCTGATAATTTCCAGCCACGGCCCAACCACCAAGAACGTGGCCAATGAACCCTTGCTGATGTCGGAAAGCCGGAATGTATTCTTCAAAGCTAACTGTCCAGTTGTTCGGGAAGTCGAGCCCCGAAATTCCGTGCTCGCCCTGCTCTGGACTAAACGGATCCTGCGCTTCTGCAAGGCTGCTTCCGGCAGACGCCGTAGTCTGGAAGGCCGCCGAAGCTGTATCGGTCGTCTTGCTGAACGTGTACGCCGACCGCAAAGTCAACTGTTTCCATAGATTCGTCGCCCGAATTTCAGTCTGCAGGCCTTCGTAGTCCGAATACGCGAAATTGCCAAGCTGGGCCACGACGCCTTGGTTGCAATGCTCACGTCCCGTCGCGGGGCTCGGAGTGCCCGGCGCCGATCCGGGCGGAGGCGGAACCTGCCCTGCCGGGCATGGTGTAATCCCTGACGGCACTGCTTGCGGGAAGACCGCTCCCAAGGGCAACAAGGAAGGGTTGCCGTTGATGGTCTGGAAGAGGTCGCTCCCATGGTTTCCGACATAGCGAACCTCTACCGCAACATCCTTACTGATCTCTCGCTGTATTCCGAAGCTCCACGTCTGAATGTGATCCGGCCCGAAATTCTTCGGGAGCTGGAGTTCAGTGAAGGACCGCGGATCGAAGGTTCCGGTCGACAGATTGGAAGCCAACTCCGCGCGAACATTCGCTCCAGACGGATTTGCTGGCAATGGCACATTCGTTGCCGGTGAAGTCGGAAGCAAAGTTTGTGAGAACGAAAGCGGAGAGAGAGAGGGGAATAACAAATAGATGTTATAGAACGGTGGATCGTAGGCGAGCCGGTAACCGCCGCGGATCACCGTCTTGTCTTGCCCGAGTATTCCCTTCCAGAAATGCGGGGTATAGGCAAATCCGGCGCTTGGACCAAACAAATGATTGTTTGCGCTCAGTTCGGGTAGTTCAGTCACGCTGCTTGGCAAGCTCGGGTTCCAAAATGGCTTCGAACCCGACTGATTTGCCACGCTAATATCGTGCAGTTCATTGAATGGCTGTCCGTAGTAAGACCAGGTAAGCCCGAGATTCAGAGTCAGATTCTCTTTCAGTTTCCAGTCGTCCCCTGCATACAGGAACGTGTCGTATTCCTTAAAATTCAGGTTCGGATTGCCTTGGACAATCGCCACGCTGAATGGCGTATTCGCCGCAAAGGTCCCCCAATCCTGGAAGGTATAGGTCCCGTTGAAGTTGGGCAAGAACACGTTGGGCGAGTACTGACGAGTCCAGTTCACGCCCGCCTTTAACTGATGCTTTCCGAGCGTATAGCTAAAGTTATCTTGCAATTGATACGTATTTACGATTCTGCCGTCGGGATACACTGGGTTCACTCCAAAAGGCGCCAAGCCCCCCGTCTGAAATGTCGTGTACGTGGTGGCTGAACCGATGTCTGCAGAGCTCGGGATAGTGCCCAGCGTGTTTCCCTCAAATTGCACGTTCTCTCGTCCCCAGCTCGCTCGGAACTGGTTCAAAGCACGTGCCGAGAAAGTATGCGTCCAGTCCACTAGCATGATTTGCGCCAGCGCCGGAACGTTTACTGGGTATCCCGATGGTGCTTCGACCGTCGCCTGGTTTAAGAAATTCGACTTTTGGAAAATATAGCGACCCGAAAGATGGTCAGATTTCCCGATATTGATATCCATCTTGTAAATCCAGTCATAGAGGTGCGCGCTCGTGTTCAGAGTTCTTTCGACGCCGCCCAACTGCACATTGCAACCTCCCGCTCCGTCGTTCGGCACCGGAGCGTTCGGATAGTTCACCACCGTTTCAGTTCCCGGCAGGACCTGTGGATTTCCTCCTCCGATAGCGTACGGCCCGACCTTTTGCAGCGCAGCAACCGACGCGCTTCCTGGCCAGCAGCTCGCCAAATCGCCCACTCCCGCTGGCGTCGGGGTCAGTGATCCAGTCGCGTACGGCGTCACCGACGGAGAAATCTGGGTATCAAATCCTCCAAATACGAAAACGTGATCCTTCCACAGTGGTCCGCCAATTGTGGTGCTGGGTGAGTTGAAGTTCGAGTGCGGCACCTTGGTCAGCTTTTCAAAAAACTTTTGCTGATTGGTCAGTGTGTCCAATATCGAGTTGGTTTCTTCGTCTGACACCGTGCCGTGCCAACCGTTCGTCCCACTCTTGGTGAGGTCATTAACAACCGATCCGCCGTTGCGTCCATATTCAGGACCAAAATTGTTGGTCACAATCTGATACTCAGAGACCCAGTCCGCGTTGGTAACGAACAAACTCGGGCCGCCAATCGAGTTGTCGTTATTATTCTGCCCGTCGACTTGCTGGTCGTTGTTCTCGCCGCGCTGCCCGTTAACGCTCAGCCCGGGGCCGTTGACATTGGAGAAGTTCAAGTCGCGCGATGAGACCACTCCGGGTACTTGCAACGCCAAAAAGTCCAGTCCTTCCTGCTCCTGCACGCCTGCAAATGAGGTGATCTCCTGATCGGTGAACGTATTCGTGATCTGCGCGGTCGTCGACTCAATCACCGGCGGTGCCGCCGTCACTTCCACCGTAGTGCTCGCCGAGCCGAGCTGGAGACTCAAATTCCCAAGGTTATTGTCGATGTTCACTTGCACTGCAGCGCCGCTAACCTTCTGCTTCTGGAATCCCTCTTTGACGATTTCAAGGTCGTAGTTTCCAGGTTGCAGCAGTGCCAGCTTGAAAAAACCTGTCGCGTCTGTAGGGGAGACTGCCGTTGAGCCAGTTTCGCGATTCTTGGCGTTAACTGTGGCATCGGGTACTGCCGCGCCAGATTGATCCAGCACCGTCCCTGAAATGGATCCGGTACTGACTTGCGCTCGCGCTGAAGTCGCAAGAAGTAAAGTGGCGATCAAAACGCCAAAAGCTGTCGCAGCGAGAACTTTTCTCATTTCCTCAAATCCTCCGATGATCAACCGAGCAGATCGCTCGAACCCATCACCAAAATCGAATTTCAAAGGCGAAGAACCCACGCGCTAAAAACTCGGCATGTTCGGCCCGAGGGGGCAGGTTGCAACTGTTGTTCCAGTTAATTAAGGAAGGTCAGATCGGTTTACGTCGAAGAATTGATTGCACTTACCAGAGATGCGGGGAACTGCGAAAATTTACTGCTGTTGACGCTTACGCTCGGTGGAATTGCCCAGCGCCAATCTTAGGCATTAGTCCATATACGTCGATTCATATTTACAAATGCAATTTCGCGTCAATTGAGGGCCTGCATTTGGCGGAAGTTGCATCAGTCGCATTGAGGCAGAGGGGTCGATATTTTGAAAGCAATCGACAATCGCAGTGGTTTCATCAAGTCATGCCCGCATGTCTTGACCTGATCGCTCTGCAACCCATATCATCAATACATTCGTCGCAGAAATGTTGCGATTGCTGGGCCTGTAGCTCAGGTGGCTAGAGCGCACCCCTGATAAGGGTGAGGTCGGTTGTTCAAGTCAACCCAGGCCCACCAGCCTTCGCCCGCCTCAGCGGGGTTTTCCGGCAAGTTTTCGATAGCGAAGGCTGTCGCGCCGGAGCTTTAGCGGAGGCGGACCACCGTAAATGAAGTACGTCTATATCTTGCAAAGCGTAACTGACCCCGATCGCTTTTACACCGGCATTACGGACGATTTGGATTCCAGACTTTCCAAACACAACTCAGGTGCGGTGAGCCACACCGCCAAGTATCGGCCTTGGCAGATCAAGAGCTACATCGCCTTCGCTGATGCGTCTAGGGCGTTGTCGTTTGAGAAGTATTTGAAGTCCGGCTCCGGACGCGCGTTTGCAAAAGCAAGGCTGTAGCTCACTGAAGACTGCTCCGAAAATCCGCTGTGGTGTTTTGCTAATTTCGCAGATCAAATCGAACAGCGCCCTTCCGATAGGCTAGATCTGGATCGATACGATGTGGGGTAACAGCCGAAATGAACCCAAAACACCGAACTCAGGGAGAAAATCTTGTGTCGCTTGATGGCGCGCTTCCACCTGGAGTATCGGAGGGTGCCACAGTACGAGGTAACGAGTACGGCTGGAACACTTCCTCGTTTCCGCATGCCGTCACGAGAGCTGAAGCTAACGGCTATGCCTGCTTGGGAGGTCAGTTCCAGTTCAGATTGGAAGACGGCTCCACTTGTGAAATGTACTGGCTCAACGCCGACAGCGAGGAGCGGGTCGTTGGTGAATCTTGGCCAAACTATGTCCATCGCTCTTGCTCGGAGGTTCTCTGCGCATTCCAGCGTCTGTTGTCTGATACGCACTTTCGCAAAGAAGCGGCGAGCTGGCCGGTTCGAATCGATCCCGTAAGAGATCTGGTATTCGTCGCATATTTTGTGGGAGAGAACGAGTGGGCTTCCCTTTCGGATCGTCGATCTTCGCAGCCGTAACGTTGCGTAAATACAACTGAAGACGATAGTGAAGTGATGATCGAAGGGATGAATTACTTCACGAAGAGTTCGTTATTCCACAAAACTCGCCCGATTTTCAACGTCTGCGTTCAAACCGGCAGCTGAAACATTCCACGGACAAAAAAGCGAGTGATAACAGCGGCAAACAATAACCCGATCACAAAGATAATCCACCGATATTTCAACCACTGTTCACGATAGCCCGAGACAGACACGAAAATATCAACCGGGTAGGCCGCACAATAAGCTACGTTCGCTAGAACAGCCATAAAGAACAGGCCAAGCACCAAGTCGAGAGTAACTTTTGACCGAAACGTGCCGGAACTCAATCCGAAATAGATCAGAACGATTGCGGCTAAAACGAAGTTATATATCAGGCGGCGGGGCTCCCAATATCGAATCGCCGCCGTGACAGAGGCCCGAAATGTCTGGCCATCCATGACTCTATTAGTTTAGAGGACCCAACAAAATGTCTGTTCACGTAGTGCCGGAACGGATAACTCCCAGCCAATCGGGTGTCAGGTATTTCTCAGGAATCGACGCTCTTACTTCTGTACATCACGCGCAAGCTGATCCATCACCAACATCGAGGCTTGTTCATCCTGGCCACTTGCCGCTTTGTACCGGTCTATCGCTTCAGCGGTTTTATGCTTACGAAGCAACGCGATCAATTGAGAGTGAAGCGGTTCCTGGATGGCGCCGGCAAGCGCCTTATAGTGTGCCTCGCGCTCTTTCCGCGCCGGCGCCTCGTCACGGAACTTCTTCAGTGCTTCCTCTGTCAGGCAGGGCTGATCCGCAAACCAGTGACCGTTTTCTCGCAACAGATAGACAATTACTGACCCTGAATCGTCGCCCTGTTGATAGTCGATGTGCAGTTCCCGCTCAGGCTTGGTCGCAAACCGCCCGAACGTTTCGATCGCCTTCAAGTTATTTTCATTCACCGCGGAAACGGTAAACGTGTATTTGGCCGGAATGGGAGTACGCCACATCACCTCCGTCGCGCCCTCGTAGTAATCCTTGCCCTCGCCCGTTATGCAAGCACGCGACTTCGAGTCATAAAGCGCCTGCAAGCGCGCCGCATCTTTCGCGTCAAATGCAGCTACGTATTCCGTGACAAAGGCTTTGGATTCTGCCTGCGACGGCCCCGCCTGAGCCTGTTGTGTCTGGCCGTCCGCGTAGCAAGCCGCGCATAAACTAAACAGCACCAGGGAGAGAAGCCGGATTGTCACGAATTTCATGTCAGTAAGCCTTGCTTAAGCCAGCGCGATGACTTCAATCTCCACGCGCACATCGCGGGGAAGGCGGGCCACCTCAACTGTCGCCCGCGCCGGCGGCGGAGTCTGGAAATAGCGCCCATAAACCTCATTCATCGCGGCAAAATCGTTCATATCCTTCAAGAACACGGTCGTCTTCACCACTTTGTTGAGACCGGATCCCGCGGCTTCCAAAATCGCTTTCAAATTCTCGATTACTCGTTCCGTTTGCCGCGCGATTGCTCCTTCTACAATCGCGCCGGTCGCAGGATCAAACGCGACTTGCCCCGAGACAAACACAAATCCGTTCGCCTTTATCGCTTGCGAATAGGGACCAATAGCCTTTGGTCCGTGCTCTGTTGAAACCGCTTCAATCATGGGCTCTTTCCTCCAATGGGTAACAGCCGCATGATTCTAGACCAACGGGCTTCGAACCTCGCAGCGGAAACGCAATCCTCGAAGGACAAATTGGTCGAAACAGAAAATCCAGAGGAGTTAAGTCGTGGTCGAATATTTACGTAGGATTTCAGCATCGCTGGTGCGATGAGCCTTCATGAAAGCGATATCTCGAACCTGATCATCGCGCACGCCTCGCCGGATCAGTTCGCACAGCGTAGCTTCCCGCACGCCGGCATCTTTCAGCTTTGCCAGTGAGACGCCCGATAGCGCGGTTTTGCCTTCGGCGTGCCGTCTTGCAACCTCGATCACCGCCGCATCCGAGATTCCCGTCAGGCGCATCGCCTGCAATTCGCCGGCGCCATCCTTAAGCTGCCCCAAGCGACCGATGATCAGGACGTCCTGCTCATTGACTCCGCTTTGAATCAGATTATCCGCCGCCTCCGCAAAGTGTGGGGTGTGCTTGCTACGCCCGATCTGCAACAAGGCGACCGTGCCCTGATCGCTCATCCCTCCCATCTTCGCCCTGGCCAGCTCTTCAATTTCCGCGTCAGTGGGATTCAGCGATTTCACCTCTTTGATCACCTCATAATCCATTCCGGCTTTTTGAAGAGGCAATATGTCGAGATACGGGTCGTGGTGGCACCCTGCCGCCGCCATGGTGAGTGCGGTCGCGCAAAGCACCAATAAAACCTGTCGATGGATCGTCATCCGGTGGACCTAAATATCTTTCTTGGAGTCCTTACAAGAATTGTACCGCTGCCAATTTCTCGCAAAGTAGCGGTGTGGCCCGGATGTAATGGAAGGATTACGTCTTGCGAACACTTAGTGAGAGTAGGGGCTTGGCTAAACGTTATAAAGCCGTTCGATGCCAAAGATCCCGGCAATCTTCTTGAGGGCAGCAAGGATGCGCTCGAGCTGTCTGCGGTCTTGAATATCCAGCGCAACTTCGACCCGCGCGTGCAAGCCCTCGCTGCCGCTTTCAAACGTGCGAATGTTGGCGCCGGCATCGCTGATTGCCGTGGTTACGTCCGCCAGCATGCCTGGCCGGTCCTCTGTAAGAATCCGCAGCCGGACCGAGAAGGTCGATTCGGTGGGTTCGCCCCACTCCACCGGAATGCGGCGCTCCGCTTCATACATTAATTTTTCGACGTTAGGACAGGCCGTGCTGTGCACAGCGATTCCGCGTCCGCGGGTCACATATCCGATGATGTCGTCGCCTGGGATCGGATTGCAGCATTTCGACCGGAATACCATCAAGCCGTCATGTCCACGCACCATGATCGTGCCGTCGCTGATGCCGAACATGCGCTTTACTGCGGAAACCAGTTTGGGCCCCTTGGTTTCCTGCGGTTCGGCAGGCACCTGGCCCGTCGCCTTGGTCAGGATTTGCCGTGCGGACCATTTCCCGTAGCCCAGCCCCGCATACAAATCCTCCGCGGTCCCACAGCCATACTCACCCGAGACTTTTAGCAGCGCTTCATCCGAAATTTGCTTTAGCGCCACGCCGCTTTGGCGCGCCTCGCGCTCGAGCAAACGGCGTCCTACCTTCGTCGCTTCTTCACGCTCGTGCAAATTAATCCAGTGCTTGATTTTGCTGCGCGCCCGGGAGCTCCCGGCGAAGCTGAGCCAGTCGCGGCTGGGGTTGTGATTTTTCTGGGTAAGGATTTCGACCACATCGCCATTTGCGAGCACATGTCGCAGCGGCACAATTTGCCCATTCACCTTCGCGCCAACGCACCGATTGCCCACTTCCGTGTGGATCGCGTAGCCAAAATCAACCGGCGTGGCCCCTCGCGGAAGCACGACCACCCGTCCCTTTGGGGAGAAGGTGTAGACCTCTTCAGGATATAAATCGACCTTTAACGTGGAGAGAAATTCGCTGGGTTCCTCCATGTCCTGAACCCACTCGATCAGCTGCCGCATCCAGACCAGTCGCTGGTCATCCGACTTCGACCCCAGCGCCGTTCCCTCGCGTCCGTCCTTGTATTTCCAATGCGCCGCAACACCCTGCTCAGCGATGCGGTGCATCTCCTGCGTGCGGATCTGCACTTCGAAAGGCTGCCCGGCATGAATCACCGTGGTGTGCAGCGATTGATACAAATTGGAGCGTGGCATCGCGATGTAGTCCTTGAACCGCCCCGGCACAGGACGCCAAATCTGATGTATCACGCCCAGGGCTGCATAACAGTTCTTCACGTTGTCTGTTATGACCCGCACCGCAAGCAGGTCGTAGACTTGGTCCAGGGAGCGTTGTTGCTTCTCGATCTTCAAATGTAGCGAATACAGGTGTTTCGTCCTGCCTTCCACCTCCGCAGGAACGCCATTGGAAACCATGTTTTCGCGCACAATTCGCTGCACGTCTGCCAGGAACTTTTCGTGCACCTTTTGCTTTGAAGCGACCTTCTTCTCTAACTCCAGGCACGCAATCGGTTCCAAGTATCGGAAAGCGAGATCTTCAAGCTCGCCGCGAACCAGGCCCATTCCAAGCCGGTTGGCTACCGGGGCGTAAATATCAGTCGTTTCGCGGGCTATCTTTTGCTGGCGATCTGGCGGGAGGAAATTCAGAGTTCGCATGTTGTGCAGCCGGTCAGCTAGCTTGATCACCACCACGCGAACATCGTTCACCATGGCCAGCAGCATCTTGCGAACGTTCTCAGCCTGGCGCGCTTCTGGAGCCAGAAAATCGAGCCTGCTGATCTTGGTCGTCCCTTCGACCAGACTCGCCACCTCCGCCCCAAACTGCTCTGTAATCTTTTCGAGGGGTACCTTGGTGTCCTCCACTACATCGTGCAGCAAGGCGGCGCACAGGGTGGTTACGTCGAACTTCATGTCCGCCAGGATGTGAGCAACTGCCAGAGGATGACTTAGGTAGGGTTCACCGGAGGCGCGAGTTTGATCCGCGTGAAACTGGGCGGCAAAGTCATATCCACGCCGCAACAGCTCCATATCTTCGCTACCACGGTGCCGCCGCACTTTATCCATCAGCTCGACAAAGCGCAGGTCTAACGTCCGCTTCTCAACCGCCGTCGGCGCCGCTCGATTCGGCTGGCTCATTGCCGGTATTGTATATCCACGCGCCTCCTCCGCGCATTCTCGGCCACGCGTCGTGCGCAATCGAATATTTCCCAATCACCGCTCCGATCGTGGTGGTTCGACTGATGTATGCAGATCAACCGGAGTGTGTACGGATGTTTCAAAATCGGCGCAGCCCTTAACCTATAGAGCGAACAAGACTAAACCGAACTGGCTTTCTCTCTACTGCGATGCTAGTAATAAGGTAGCCCCTCCATACCCATGTCCGACAATTGCAATTCGAAAGGCTGCAAGGCGGTACTGCCTCCCGGACTCCTCAAGGAAGGCCTTTGCCTGCTACACTTTACGCTGAAGGTGGAGGAGCAATGCTCGGCTATCCGTCGAGAAACTACAGCAGGGGAAAGCACTCCGGAGCGTCACGAGGAACTCTTCGATCAGATTGCGGGTTGGGGTGAAGCCATGGTCAACGTCGCTACGAGCGGCTTCTCAATGACTGACGAAATGAAAGCCCGGGTCCTCAGCACTTTCTTAACTCTCATGAATACCCGTGAAAGCGTTGATCGCGCCGCCGCGCGGCGCCCGCTCTCACGCCACTTCGCCTAGGAACCGATGTAACGGGCATACAGAGAACGCGCGACGGCGGGATCGCGAGTCCCCTTAAAGATCGCCCGCCCGTCGCCGAAAACTGTGACCTGGTAAGAGTTCACCCGAAACTGCAATAAGAACTCGTTGCTTTTCGACGGCGTCCCCGCCGCCACAAGCCGTTTATTTAACTCCTCCAAATCAAGCTCACGCCTCCTCTCGTGTATCTGCACCGAATCCCGCCCGCACATCGTCACGTGCGGCTGTGCTTTCCCCGAGAGATAGCGAAATTGCCGCCTCCCGCACGCCTCGCATTCTGGATCACGCTCCACCCCTATCGACCGGTAGTCTCCACGCCAGACATCGAAGCAAACCAGCCTGCCCGAGGCTCGTTCACCGGTCAAAATTCGCATCGCTGCTGTCACCTCAATCGATGCGGCCATGGTTGCCGCAGTATTCAAAATTCCGGCCGTATCGCAAGTCTCCTCGGCCCCCTGGGCGGCCACCTCGCGGTCGGATTGCAACAGGCACGCCAAACAGGCCGTTTCCCCAGGCACGATCGCCATGCTAACCCCCGCACTGCCAACCGCGGCCGCGTACACCCACGGAATACCTAGCTGAATCGCAGCGTCATTCATGAGCAGCCGCGTTTCAAAATTGTCCGTTCCGTCGAGAATGATTTGCGAATCCCCAATTAACTCCAGGGCATTCTGAGGCGTTAAATCCGCGACAATCGCCTCCACCGCGCAGCTGGAATCGATTGCCTTCAACTTTCTTTGTGCTGCCACCGCCTTTGGCAGCCCTTCCGCTGCGTCTAATTCTTCAAAGAGCGTTTGCCGCTGCAAATTCGAAAGCTCTACAAAATCTCGGTCGATAATCCGTAACTTCCCCACACCGGCTCGAACCACGAGATTCGCAGCCGCCGCGCCAATCGCCCCACACCCGACCAGAACAACGGACGAATCGAGCAGCTTTTGCTGCCCTTGGTCGCCAATTCTGGCAAACAGTATCTGCCGCGAAAACCGCTCCTTTTGATTAGGATTCATTGGCTTTTTCTCGATATAACATCATAGCGCCGTTTCAAATCAACAAGGCAACGCGGCTATACTAACCACTCGTCTCATCAGCATTGAGCGCCGAAGTGATGCGCTCAAAAGAACGGGCGATCCTATCCATTTTCGGGCCATCCAATGCGTCTCTGCGCACGCACTTCTGGCTGTATTGTGCTGGATGTTTCTGCCAGTGGCACTGCCTGCCCAAATCACACGACTTCCACAAATTTCTCAAGACGTCGATGGTCTGAACGTAACTCAAATTCAAATCACCGACGCAACCGGCCAGGTACTGCCCGACAAACTTCCTTTGATGCCCCTGCAAACTGGAAAGTCCTTCGACATGGAGGCTGAGCGCAGCAGTCTTCGCGCGCTCTACGCTACTGGCCGTTACGACCGTATCGAAACGAAAGTGACCCGGAACCCCAGCGGACTATCCGTCGATTTCGTTGTTGAACGCACCCTCTATAACAACGTCATACGCATTGAAGGATTAAAGGAGCCTCCCAGTGAGGCGAGTGCACTCAGCGCCCTGCGCCTGCCGCTGGGCGAGCCATTCCGTTCGAGCGCGCTGGCTGATGGCCTAACCCGCCTTTCGGAGACGCTTAAGGATGAAGGGCTCTATCAGTCGCAGGTTCATTCAGCTCTCGACCCGCATCCCGCCACTCAACAAATGGATGTCCTCGTCACCGTGATACCCGGCCGGCGCGCCCGCATAGGCCAAATCGGCGTATCCAATCAAAGTCGCCTGACCAACTCCGAACTACTGAAGCATTCCAGGCTGAAAACCAAGCAGGACCTTACCTCCGGGCGATTGACTCGCGCCGCCGACCATCTTCGCAAAAGCCTGATCAAAGAAGGCTATCTCGGTGCGACGGTATCCATACAACGCGGCCAATACGACTCCGCAGCTAATCAAGTTCCTCTGACTCTGCAAGTAACCGGCGGCCCGCGCGTTCGCGTCCGCGTCGAGGGTGTCCACTACGGCCCAGGAAAACTCCGCAAACTTCTTCCGATTTACGCAGAAGGAGGCGTCGACGAAGATCTTCTGCAGGAGGGCTCTCGGAATATCCGGGACGACCTTCAGCGTCAGGGCTATTTCGACTCCAAGGTGGATTTCACCAATGTTGAGGACACCACCTCGAATGAGCGAGTCATCACTTATCAAATTACTCGCAGCGCCCGCCACCGAATCGCGGCCATCACTTTCACGGGGAACAAATACTTCAGTAACGCACTCCTTCGCGGCCGCCTCCAACTTCAAACCGCTGCATTCCTGTCGCGTGGCCACTTCAGTCAGAGGATTCTTGGGGACGACACGGACTCGATCCGCGGGGTTTACCTCGCCAACGGTTTCCTGCAGGCCGACGTCAAATCGGAGCTGCTGGATAACTATCAGGGCAAGAAAGGCGATCTGCAGGTCCGCTTCGACATAACCGAGGGGCTCCAAACACGGGTCGCTAGCCTGAACATTGATGGCAACAAAGCTCTAACCGACGATCAACTCGCTAGCGTCGTTGGGTCAGCGCCGGGTCAGCCATATTCCGAATCAAACGTTTCTGATGACCGCAATAACATTCTCGCTTTGTATTTCAACGATGGCTTTCCAGATGCCCAAGTCGAAGCCATCGCCACCCCGGCCGATCAAGCTGACCGAATCAACCTCATGCTGCGTGTATCCGAAGGCCGTCAAATCGAAATCTCCCGCATTCTCATCACCGGGTACGTTCACACTCGTTACGGAACAATGGCGCGCGAAGTAAAAATGAAACCGAATCGACCGCTGCGTGAAACCGAGGTCGCTGAAACCCAGCGCCGGCTCTATAACCTGGCCATCTTCAATCGGGTGCAAATAGCACCGCAAAATCCCGCAGGGACTGATCCGGATAAAGTCGAAGTAATTGATGTCGAGGAAGGGAAGCGCTTCACATTCGGTTATGGCGGTGGAATCGAAGTGCAGGAACTTCCCGGCAGCGGTTCGAACCCCACCGGCACGTCTTTAAATGCCAGCCCGCGCGTTATTTTTGAAATCGGCAAAGCCAATATCGCCGGCCGGGCCCAATCGATTTCCTTTAAGGTACGCGCCAGCACCTTGCAGTACCGCGCAGTCCTCAGCTACACCGCGCCGCATATCTTCAACAATCCTCACTACAATCTGCAGCTCACCGGTTACGCCGACAAAACGCAGGACGTCAATACCTTCAATTCCGAGCGCTATGAAGGTGCGGTCCAGTTGATCGATACAATTTCAACAAGCTCTTCGATTCTCTACCGTTACTTTTTCAGGCACGTCCTTGTCGACGCCAGTTCGCTAAAAATCGCTCCGGAAGAAATCCCTCTTTTCAGCCAGCCGACCCGAATTTCGGGTTTTGGCGTGAGCTGGTTTCGCGATCGCCGCAACAATGCTGCCGATGCAACCAAAGGCACCTACAACACCGTCGATCTGAGCATTGCCACCCGCGACGTCGGCTCCAGCGCTAGCTTTTTCCGCGGCTATCTTCAAAATTCTTCTTTTCATCCATTCTTCCATTCTTGGGTATTCGCCCGCGCTACTCGCTTTGGCATCGAGCAAACTCTTCCCGGCACCACCGACGATCAAATCCCTCTTCCCGAAAGATTCTTCGCCGGCGGCGGGCAATCCATCCGAGGGTTTGGCCTGAATCAGGCCGGGCCACGTGACCCGGTGACCGGATTCCCGATCGGCGGCTTGGCTCTCCTTGAATTCAATCAAGAACTTCGCTTCCCCATGAAGCTGCCTATTGCCGGAAACAAGCTTGGCGGGACATTTTTTTATGACGCCGGCAACGTATATAGCGACGTCGAACACATCACCTGGCGCTACACTCCAAATTCTCTGACCAATCTCAATTATTTGTCGCACACTGTCGGCGCCGGCTTGCGTTACGGCACGCCGATTGGCCCGGTTCGCATCGACTTTGGCTATCAACTCAACCCGGCGCAATTTCAGTTTATCAACTCGACCACACAACTGCCGGAAACTGAGCGGCTCCCGCATTTTCAATTTTTCTTCAATATTGGACCGGTCTTCTAATGGACGCCGCCGCTCACACGCTGCTTCGACATCCAATCGTTGCGATTGTAGCTATCGTTTTCCTGGTTTCGCTGGGTCCCGTTACGACATCTCGGGGCCAAACGCAACAAAATGGCTCTTCTCAAATTCTTGATGGCGTTGCCGTGCGTATTGAATCCGACATCATCACCGAAAGTGAATTGACCGAGCTCTCTGAATTTCAACAGCTTGTGCAAGGTCAAGCCGCCCCCCGTTCGGAAATCATCAATGAGCTCATCGACCAGTGGATCGTCAAGAACGAAGCCCAATCCTCGCAGTTTCTGCGTCCCCTCCCTGAGGAGATTGATAAGGCCTTTTCAGATCTCTTGCAACACTTCGCATCCGCTGCTGCATTCCAGCAGCGCATCGCCGAAGTTGGACTGACCGAAAAAGAAGTTCGTCGACAGCTCGCTTTACAAATCTATCTGGACCGGTTCCTCGATTACAGATTTCGCGCCGCCGCTCAGGTGGATGAAAAGCAGGTTAAGGATTACTACTCGGATGAATTCACCAAGCAGGCCCAAGCACATGGCGAAACGGTGCCACCTCTGGATGATGTTCACGCAGAGATTCGCCAGGTCCTCATCGAACGTGTAATTACCGATAAGTCCGAAAAGTGGCTCACAGACACGCGCGCCCGACTCCATATTGAGATTCTTAAGACTGAAACAACATCCACTCCGCCCATGGGAGAGCAATAGTGAAGCGCCGCACCAAAAAACTCATGCTGGCCGCGCTCATTCTTGTTCTCTTGGCCTGTGGGTCTTTTTCCCTTCTCACCGGTCCATGGGCAAACGTCTGGGTTCGCTCCTATGCAATCCGAAAAATCGAAGCGGCCACTGGTGGCCGCGCCGAAATTGGTCGTCTCCGCATGGGCCTCTTCCCTCTGGAAGTGGACGTCAACAACCTAACGATTCATGGCCTCGAAGATCCGGCCTCGCCTCCGCTTTTTCACGCCGACAAAATGCATGTGCGTTTTCGGGTCCTCTCTTTCTTGGGACGTGATATCGCCCTGGAAAATCTCGTCGCCAATCATCCCGTCACCACAATCCGCGTTGATGCCAAAGGACGCAGCAACATTCCCGCGAGAAAACCAGGCAAGCAAGGGCTGGTGTGGCAGGACACGCTGTTCACCCTTCACGTCAAGCGCATGGCGCTATATGACGGTCGCCTCACTTACAACGATCAAAGCATCCCCTTGAATGTCGACGGTCAAAACTTCAACTTTACGTTGAATGCGCAAGATACGTCGGGGAATACCACTTACCTCGGAAGCGTAACCTGGCCGGCGTTTACCGTCCTTCGTTCACCCTATGCTCCATTTCAATCCGACCTCCTGGCAAAGTTCTCGATCACTCATCAAGCTTTCACCGTCGATGAACTGATTTGGAAATTGCCCCACTCCGAATTGGATCTACGCGCGGAGATGCCTAATCTCGCGCAAAATAATTGGATTCTTCGCTATCGCGCGCGGGCCAGCCTCGAGGATGCGCGCAAAATCTTCCGCGAGAAGAACATACCGGACTCAAAGATCGAAGTTTCGGGTGCCGCTTCATTCACCGGCGGCAAATGGACCGGGCAGGGGTATTTCCACGCTCGTGACGTAAATCTTCCCTATGTGTGGTTTCACACCCAGGGTATGCAGACCTGGGGAGACTTCGATCTCAAAAATGAGTTGGTGTCTGTCCCCCAGCTACACGCGCAAGCATTGGAAGGAACACTGGAAGGAAAGATGACAGTCAATTTGCGCCGCGGCGATTTTCGCGTCGAGACGCAATTGGCCGGCATGAGCCTGGCCTCAGTCTTCGCGGCACTGGATAACCCTGATTTCCCGGTCAATGCGCTGCATTGGGATGCGCGACTCGACGCTACCGCTGTTAATACCTGGACCGCCGGCTTTAAACACTTTCACACCCTCGGGCTAATTCAATGGTCCGCTTCCGAAAATCTGGCCACAGGCAAGATTCCCGCCAGTGCACAGATCAATTATGACTACACCCAGGACAACTACAACGCCACACTGGGCAAAAGCGAAATTCGCACTCCGCAAAGCCTAATTCAGATGAGTGGCCCATTCGGCGCTTATGACTCGGGGCTGGAAGTGAAGTTCCACACGAATGATTTAAAAAAGTGGGACGATTTCATCAGCGCAATTCGTGGCAGTGGTGCTGAACCGCACGCCATAGCTGGCGCCGCCGATTGGCAGGGCCGCATTCTTGGCCCCATCGTGAACCCCACATTTGACGGCAAAATGAACGCCGAAAATGTCACCTACGATCAACTTCACTGGGACTCGGTCAGCGGCCAGATGTCCTATTCGCCGGATGAACTCCATCTGACCAACACCATCGTGCGTCTTGGCCGTTCGTCTGCAGCCCTGGATCTTCGTCTCCACTTCGACGGCGCCTGGAGCTTCCTGCCAACAAGCCGCTGGAACCTTGACGCCAAGTTCAGCCGCAATCCAACTGACGATATTCAGCCCCTTTTTGGCCTGCACTATCCATTCACTGGACTCGCCAGCGGCGAAATTGTCGGGGACGGCACCCGCGCTCATCCCACTTTCGATGGGAATCTCACAATTGAGCAGGTAACCGCCTGGGGAATCCACGTTGATCGCATCGATGGCCGGCTGCATATCGCCGACGATGATTTCGAATACGTGAACGCCACTTTCCAGAAAGATGCCGGACACGCGATTGGTAGTTTCGTCTATCACCCTCATGCACGCTGGTTGCAGTTTTCGACCACCGGCGATTCCATCGCGCTCCAGGGCATTCCCCAAATTCAAACCAGCGTGCTACCGCTCAGTGGCGGCTTATCTTTTGCGCTGAAAGGTGTGGGCTCGCTCGAGACTTTGCAAGGCAGCGGAACGGTCAAAGTCTCGAATCTGAAAGTAGGCACCGAACCAGAGGGCGACTTCGAAGGCCACTTGCTGTCAGACGGCCGCGACCTTCACCTCGATCTAACTTCTGAAAATGCCTCCAGCGGCCTCCAGGGCAACATTCACATGACTCTTGCCGGAGACTACCCGGTATCGGGCCGGCTCACCGTCGCAAACTTTGACCTCGATCCCTTCATCATTGCCGGCCTGCACCTTAAGGCGCTCACAGGACACAGCAGCGTGGACGGCACCTTCGATATTTCGGGAGGCGCCCGCGATCTTCAATCCGTTCGGCTCGATGCGAATCTGTCGAAAGTTACTTTCGACTACGAAGTAGTGAAGCTGGAAAATGAGGGCCCGCTCATCCTCGAATACCGGCACAACGGCGTTGAAATCAAACAGGCCTACCTGCGCGGTCCTGACACTGATTTTCACTTTTCGGGTTCGGCTCGATTTGATGGCAAGCGTCCCCTGAATCTCGCCGTGCTCGGCAAAATTAACCTTCGCCTCTTTGCCGGCCTGCTCCCGGCACTGAATGCCCGAGGCGCTGCCGACACAAGCGTCTCCATCGGCGGCACAATATCCAGCCCGGCGATTATCGGCAGCGTCAAACTTCACGATGCCTCGGCCGTCTACGACGATTTTCCAACCGGCCTGAGCCATGTAACCGGTGAAATCGTTTTCGATTCTTCGCGCGCACTTTTCGAAAATATTTCCGCGCAGGCCGGCGGAGGAAACCTGACGCTGAACGGCTCGATGAGCTACGGCAATGGCCCGATTCGCTACGACCTGGATGCCGCAGCACCTCAAATGCGCGTTCGCTACCCAGTTGGTATGAGCTGGCTTTTAGGAGGCACCCTGCATATTTCTGGCAGCACTGACAGCGCGGTGCTCTCGGGCGATGTGCGCGTGGCCAGAGTGTTATTTGCTCAGGGAATCGACCTGGCAACCCTGCTTAGCGCCTCACAGAGCAACGTGCAGTCGCCGGGCACTTCCAGCAAGTTCCTGCAAAATTTGCAGTTCGATATTGGCGCGGAAACATTACCAAACGCGCGCATGGAATGGACCGGCGCGCAGGTCGAAATGGAAGGCAGCATGCGCCTGCGCGGCACGTGGGACCGCCCGCTCCTCCTGGGCAATATTCATCTACTCAATGGCACCATGAATTTCCGCGGCAATAAATACGAGCTTTCACGTGGCGAAATCAATTTCACCAATCCATTTCGTCTCGATCCAACTCTGAACATCCAGGCCACCACTACTATCAGCCAATACGAAATCACTTTGGCTTTTTCGGGGCCGGCCAGCAATCTCACCCTGGCATATCGCTCTGATCCGCCACTCCCCGATTCGGACATCATTGCTTTGCTCGCCCTCGGAAGCACGGGAACTGAAAGCGCCCTTCGATCCTCTTCAGCCGGGACAACTCAGGGCTACGGCGCCACAGCGCTTCTTTCTGAAGCAATTTCCAGTGA
Source organism: uncultured Acidobacteriota bacterium (assembly GCA_963757885.1). Taxonomy (GTDB): domain Bacteria; phylum Acidobacteriota; class Terriglobia; order Acidiferrales; family UBA7541; genus Palsa-147. The sequence continues at coordinate 1,296,410 of CAVWSS010000006.1, forward strand.
ATTAGGAGGTCGAATACAAAGGCTTTTTGGCATCAGCCGTTTCCGCGTCGATCCATTTCTGGCCGGCACAGCCTCCGAACAGAACGCTGCGGCGCGGGTGACCATCGAAGAACAAGTGGGTCGCGACTTGACCATCACCTACAGCAGTAACGCCGCATCCGATCAGCAGCAAGTGATTCAAGTGCAGTACGCTTTACGCCGCGACATTTCCATCATCGCCTTGCGCGATATCAACGGCACTTACAGCTTAAGCGTGGAATTTTTGAAGCACTTCAAGTGATGCGGGATTAATCGGGAACGGTGAAAAGTTTTTCTCGAGGCAATACGACTCGCCACGGCATCGGTCGGCTTTTGAGCCGGTCATATTTCTCCCGGTAAAGCTCTGCCTGCAAATGAGGCGCATCGCCTGCGCCCGGCTGACTGTGCAGTCGCAAATAGACAGTTACCCGAAATGGTGGTCTCGCTAGTCGAAACAACCCAACACGGAAAACTGTTCGCCTCCGCAGCTCCTGCTCCGTCTTCCTGAAATTCGACGTGATGGGCTCGAATTCCGACGTGCTTACCTCCCTCTGAGCCCTGCGCAACGTTCAACTTACAGTTCCAATCAGTCGCCTCAATCACGTGCGGAGAAATCGCTCTGGCCTCGGATAAATTTTTGCATCCGGTCAGCTGGGCGACTCCCAGCGTCGGCGGATGTTCAAAAATTTGGCGCTTTGGTCCAGATGCAACCACTTCTCCACGCGACAACACGAGCATCTCCGATCCAATCCGATACGCTTCGTCAATATTGTGGGTCACAAAAAGAGTAGTGCCGCAGCTCGCTGCCAACGTCAGCGCAAGCTGCCGCTCCACTTGCTGCCGCAAATAAGTGTCCAGTGCCGAGAGCGGCTCATCCAGCAGCAAAGCCTCCGGATCAACCGCCAGCGCCCTCGCTAGCGCCACACGCTGCTGCTCCCCTCCAGAAATTTGCTCGGGCAATCGCTTTTCGAGGCCCTGCAAGTGCGCGTCACCGACATACTTCTGCACTTTGGCGTCCCGATCGGCCTGCGACAATTGATCCAGCCCAAATCCAATGTTTTGCTCGACGGTCAAATTCGGCAGCAGCGCATATTTCTGAAACACAATTCCCACTCGTCGCTCGCGTGCTGGCAAATCGATCTTCTTTTCCGAGTCAAAGAGCACTCGCTCATTCAGAACAATCCGCCCGCGATCGGGCCGCTCCAGCCCCGCAACGCACCGCAAGGTCATCGACTTCCCCGCACCCGAAGCCCCCAAAATTGACAGCGGTTTATCGTTCGCGCGAAATGAAACGCGCAATGTATAGCTCTCGAGCTGCTTTTCGATATCGACTTCGAGTCCCATCTTCACCCACGCCGAACGTCTGGCCCGCGCCGGAAACTGCTTGTGAGTCCACGCGTATAGAACGAACAACAGGAAAAGCGAGAGCATCACATCAATCACGCACCATTCCACTGCGCGCATCGTCTCGCCCGCCTCCACCGCAAAATAAATGGCCAGGGGCAGAGTCTCCGTTTTACCCGGAATATCACCGGCTAGCATCAGCGTCGCTCCGAATTCGCCGAACGCTCGTGCGAAGGAAAGTACCGTGCCGGCAATCAGTCCCGGTGCCGCTAATGGAAGCGCTACTCGCCTGAAAACTCGCCACTCGCTCGCGCCCAGGGTGCGCGCCGCGTCGAGACAATCCGAATCCACCTGTTCAAGAGATGCCCGTGCGGTGATGTACATCAGTGGAAATGACACAACCGTGGCCGCAATCACTGTGGCTGGCCAGGAAAAGACCACGCTCACACCCAATGTCCACAACGCACGCCCTAATGGGCCGTTCCTGCCAAAAAGTAGGAGCAGCAAAAACCCTACAACCGTGGGCGGCAGCACCAGTGGGAGAATGAAGAAACCATCCAAAACTGCAAACACGACGCCGGATCGCCGCAGCCGCCATCCCGCCAGCGCGGTTCCACAAACACAAGTAATTAGAGTTGCTGTGAGGCTGGTTGCTACCGAAAGCCAGACCGGCGAAAGAGAATCGCTCATATCGATGCGCGCGCGATTATCGCTTACTGCCCAGAGAGCTCGCTACTTGTTCCCGCCGCCAGCCAGGGAGAAGCCATTCTTTTCAAAAATCGCGCCCGCTTCCGTGCTTGATAAAAAACCCAAGAAGGCTTTCGCCGCATCCGCATGCTCGCTACTTTTAAGTATCGCGGCGGGATAAACAATCGGCTCGTGAGCATCGGCCGGCACGTGAATGGCAATTCGCGCGGTCTTCGAAGTCATAGCATCTGTGCGATAGACAAAGCCCGCATCTGCATCGCCCGTTTCCACATAAGTCAGCACCTGGCGCACATCCTTCGCGTACACAATCTTGTCCTTCAATTTGTCGAGCAGCTTGTCGTGCTCCAGCGTTTGCTGCGCGTACATCCCCGCCGGAACTGTGGCGAACTGCCCCACGGCCACCTTGCGCACCTCCCGGCTTGTTCAAGTCTTCCAGCGAATGAACCGCATTGGACGTGGCCGGAACCACGACAACCAGCTCGTTTCGCACCACATCTTTTCGAGTGTCATTGACAAGTAGATTTTCCCTCTGCAACTCGTTCATTTCTTTTTCAGCAGCGGAAAAGAAGACGTCCACTGGTGCTCCTTGTTCGATCTGGTGCTGTAACGTACCAGATCCTCCATAGTTGAAATGAATCTCGGTACCGGTATGTTTCTGCTCATAAATTTTGGCAATCTCATCCAGAGAAGCCCGCAAGCTGATCGCCGCCGAGCAAGTTAACGACACGACTTCGCCACTTTGCGCGCGAGCCAGTCCTACGGGGCGGCCACGCGCAAACCAAAGCACAAAAACTGGCTAACACCGCCACCCACACATTCCTGGCTGACGCGCGCCTGGCAACTCCCATGTGTATTCCTCTCCTGAATCCCAAAACCATCTTTACATTGCCGTTTTCTAGATCGATTACTGCGTTCAGAATCGCACAGAGTAGCCGATTCGCTATGGTCAGGACACTGTATTTTAGGGTTCGTCCGCGTTAACGGCGCTGTGATAGCTTCTAGTGGCCAACCTCGTTCAGGGCGCGCCAACGTGGCAAACACTGACCAACCATGAACAATCACCAAAAGAGAGACCTCCTCAGCTGGCGAGAGGAATTTCCTATTCTCTCGACATCCACCTACATGATTAGCAATTCACTGGGCGCTATGCCCCGCGCGGTCTATCAGAAACTCAACGAATACGCAGACACTTGGGCTCACCGGGGCGTACGCGCATGGGAAGATCCCTGGTGGGATATGGCGATAACCGTGGGCGATAAGGTGGGTGCGTTAATAGGTGCCAGGCCCGGTGAAATTTCGCTTCATCAAAACGTCACTCTCACCGAAGCCATCATTGCCTCCTGCTTCGATTTTTCAGGGCGCCGCAACAAAGTCGTCATGTGCGACCTCGAATTCCCGTCGATTATCTATTTCTACGAAGCTCAAAAAGTCCATGGTGCGCGGACTGAAATAATTAAAAGCGAAGATGGCATTCACCTGCCCCTTGAGAAATTCCTTGAAGCGATCGACGAAAATACTCTCCTCGTCCCAATTTCTCTCGTACTTTTTCGCAGCGCATCCATCGTCGATGCTCACGCCATAATTGAGCGAGCCCACCGAGTCGGTGCTCATGTCATACTTGGACTGCTTCCAGGCTACCGGCACTATCCCTGTTGACGTCGGCGAATCAAACCCGATTTTTGCGTTGGTGGTGTTCTGAAATGGCTATGCGGCGGGCCAGGCGTCGCCTATTTGTATGTGCGGCCTGATTTGCGCAAGAAACTCACCCCTGCTCTTACTGGCTGGAGCGCCCATCAGCATCCCTTCGAGTTCGAAGTCGGACCCAACAAGCTTCGTGACGATGCGTATCGTTTTCTGAATGGCACTCCGCACATACCGGCTCTCTACGCCTGCCAGCCAGGACTTGAAATAATTCGCCAGGTGGGCGTTGAGCAAATCAGGGAAAAATCCAAGAAACAAACCCAGCGCCTTTTCGATCGCGCCAAAGCGCTGGGCTGGCAGGTAAATTCGCCTGAATCCCCCGAAACAAGAGGCGGCACTATTTCCGTCAACTGCCCGCACGCCAAGGAAGTAAAAAGCGAATTGCTCGCTCGCAATATCTTGGTCGACTATCGTCCCAACGCCGGCGTCCGTATCTCGCCGCACTTTTATAATCTCGACGACGAAATCGATTTTACCCTTGCGCAGATTGGTGAAATCCTCGAAACTCGCGCCTGGGAGCGCCATCTCCAGCCTGCCTGATGGGTGGCCCGCCTAACAGGGTGGAATGACCTCTCTCACGCCCGATCTTTCCATAATAATTCCCGCTTATAACGAAGAGCGCCGCCTGCCCGTCGCGCTCGAGAAAATCCGCCGCTACCTCGCCACACAGAAATACGACGCCGAGGTTTTGGTTGTCGACGACGGCTCCTCCGATTCCACCGCCGTCATCGTGAAAAAGTGGCAGCGCGAATGGCCCACCCTGCGCCTGATTTCAAACGGGAGAAATCACGGCAAAGGTTTCAGTGTCCGTCACGGAATGCTGGAATCTCACGGCCGCATAGCACTTTTCACGGATGCGGACCTCTCTGCGCCCATCGAAGAATCGCAAAAATTGCTCGACGCCTTGCAATCTGCCGACGTCGCCATCGGCTCACGTGCCGTAGATCGCAGCCTGATCTCAGTCCATCAATCGGCTCTCCGTGAATGGGCCGGAATTATTTTCAATGGCTTCGTACGTTTCATCATCGGCCTAACATTCCGGGATACTCAATGTGGATTTAAGGCCTTCATTGTCGAGCGTTCTCGGATAATCTTCGAACAGCAGCGAATCGAACGATTCGGCTTTGATCCAGAAATACTCTTCCTCGCCAAACGCCACGGCCTGCGCGGTGTCGAAGTGCCCGTTCGATGGGCCCACGACCCGGCCACCAAGGTCAACGTGGCCAGTGACAGCATCGCTATGTTTTTGGACTTGCTCGTAATTCGCTGGAACTCTCTGGTCGGTCGCTACCCGCGCCAAGCCAAAGCCTCGAGATAATCCCGCAGGAAAAGCCCCGTAGTCGCGTGATTATCGACAGTGCGTCAGTTCGCGGCGTAACCGGAACGCCTTGCGAATTACCTCCGCAGCAGTGGCGTCCACTTGATAGCTCGCAAGTTCACCTTCCAAAACCCAGGCATGATCGGCGGCATCGCTGGAACTGGCTGCTTCTCCGCTCAACCACTCGCACAAATAGTCAAGAATCACAAAATCGAAGCGAATTCTGCCCGACTCGTCTTTGTCGATCGCATCAACCGCATCCACTAGGGCGACGCACCGCACTTCCAAACCAGTTTCCTCGCGCAGTTCGCGCTCCACGCCTTGCTTAATCGTTTCGCCCAACTCCAGGCACCCGCCAGGGATCGACCACTGGCCTTGCATACGCGACTCGCCTCGTCGCACCAATAGCACCCGCCCGTCGCGGATCACAATTCCTGCCACTCCAACCAGCGGCTGGGAGGGGTATTCACGTTGAATTGTCATCTTAATTTCGTCCTTCGCGAATTCTTGACAGCCGCGTTATATAATAGCGGTCGTTCGTTCGCGAAGCTTCGCTGCAGTAGCAGCCGACTACCATTAGGAGGGTGCCGGTGGTTAAGTGTCCCGAATGTGATGCCGACATCGATCTTGACGAAGAAGAGGTTGAAGAAGGCGAAATTCTCAGTTGTTCAGAGTGTGACGCGGAGTTGGAAGTAACCCAAATCCATCCCGTTCACCTCATCGCTCTTTCCGAAGATGACGAGGATGAGGAGGAAGAGGAAAAGGAAAAGGAAAAGGACGATGACGACAGCGAGGACGAGCCGGACGAAGAAATTGAATAAATTGGCCCCGGCGTCCCTCGCCTGATCCTCGCTCCGACTCGCCTCATCGGTGCTTCCAGTGTCTCTAGCGCCCGCTTCCGCTTTCTCGCAATCGAAGCGAGTTAAGTTCTATCTGATTCTCCAGGTGCCATATGAAAAGACCTTTCTTCCTGCTCCTGTTCGCTTTAACTTTGATCTTCGTAGCCGCCACCATCACCCCAGCGAAAGCCCAGCAAGATAAACGCGAAGCACAATTGCGCACGGTTCACGGCAGTGTGCTTGATTCAGACCAAGCCCCCGTGGCCAATAGCGTCGTTTACCTCAAAAACATGAAAACCCAGGCCGTCAAAACTCACATCGCCGACGATTCCGGTGTTTATCGATTTACTGGTCTCGACCCCAATGTCGACTATCAAATTCACGCCGAACATGGCGACATGGTTTCGCCTGATAGAGCCATCTCGAGCTTCGAAAGTCGCAAGGACATGGAAGTCATTCTGAAGCTAGGGAAAAAGAAGAAGTAGAAGTGGTTCTAAAGCCGGCGGGCACAATCACCCGAATTGCCCCCGGAATAACTTCGAATTCTGCCGGCGCATACCCGAGAATCTCACCATCACCATGGACCAGCGCCTCGCGATTCGTGTGGATCTTCACCAGACGCCCGCGAAACCTTTCCACCTCTGGCCAGCGGATAGTCCCTTGCATCACAATCGGAATCGCTTCGATCAGTCTCGATAGCGTCACTTCAGAAACAAACACCGCGTCGAGACAGCCATCGTCCATTCGTGCATCTGCCGCAATCTGAATTCCTGCGCCATATCGCGGGCCATTGGCGACGGCAGCGAACATTACGTTGCCCCGCCATTTCTCCCCGTCGATTTCCGCTGAAACTTCAATGCTTCCTCCACGCCGTCGTGCGCTCAACGCCCCAAGAATGTATCGAACCGCACCAGGCCAGCGGCGAAACCGCGTATTCGCGAGCTGCGCCGCCTCCGCGTCCAGCCCCACGCCGCCCACTCCAACAAATATCTTCTGCTCCGGATGATCGCTAACGCCGAGAACTGCTTCACCCTGCAAGCGCACCCGCACTACATCAATTCGCGCGGCCGCTCCACGAATCAAATTGCGCGCACCTTCGATCGGATCCCTCGGAAGACCCAAGGCCATCGCGATGTCGTTGCCGCTTCCCGCCGGAATCAACCCGAAATTAACGTCAAACTCGAAACACGACTCGACCAGTTGGTGAAAGGCCCCATCGCCGCCAAGAGCGACCAGCGTCCCATACTTTTTCTGCGCACCTTCGATCGCCCTCGCACGAAATTCCGCCTCGCTCGAGGGCACAGCGAATTCCACATTCTGCTTTTCGTCTTGGAGGTACTTCACAACGGAGGGATAAACGCGCGAGGCTCGGCCGCGGCCAGCCACCGGATTAATCAAAATCAATGTTCTACTGGATGGCACGCGGGGCGATTGAATCAGTCTTGGTGCCGGCGGTGGGAATCGAACCCACGACCTAGGGATTATGAGACCCTCGCTCTACCACTGAGCTACACCGGCGCGTTTGGAGCCTTTCAATGCTAGGGATGCATGTTTGCGCTGTCAAGGACGCCACGCTGCCCTCCTGTCCTAACGTGCAGGTCTTCTCCTTCGCCGAACGCACAGTAGTACCGTCGTACCGTTGACGGGTACTGGACCCCCACTTAACCTTCCGTGGACAACTGAATCGAAATGCTTGGCCCTGGCCAAGGGGCAGACGTGTGTACTTTCTAATCACATCTGCGTGTAATTATTCCCTTGACGGCACGATACCTTTGAATAGACTCCTCCGCGCACGATCTCGGAGGGGCTATGAACAAGTGGTTGATTTCTGCCGTATTAGGCCTGTCGATTCTGGCGGCCGCGGTAGGGTTCGGGAGCGTGGCGAGTTACTTCGCTGCGACGACTGGCCCAATGCCGCCGTCACCTTGGATCGCGGCCGCGACGACCGGTCCGATGCCGCCATCCCCATGGATTGCGTCGGCAACGACCGGACCCATGCCGCCGTCGCCCTGGTAAATCCAGGATAAGTTTAGAAGGGCCAAGCACTTAAGTTTCCCAGAGGTTTATGGAAAGGCTTGGCCCTCTAGATTATCTTCTTTGGTTTGCGGGTCCCATCGCAATGCTGGTGGGGTTGGTGTGCTTGATTGCCCGCCACCAGCTCCTTAAATACCTCGCGATTGCCTCCTACCTTTTTACCGCCTCGTTAGCGACCTTTGGTCAGTACCTCGTAATTCACCACTTCGGGCTCACTTCCCATCAGTATTTTTATTATTACTACTATTCTGAGAGCCTGTTCACCATCCTGCTCTTCTTCGTCGTCATCCAGTTTTATCAAGAGCTTTTTATGGAAATGAAGGCAGCCACGTATATCCGGCGTGGCGCCGTCTGTCTATTGGCGGCGACCGCCGGGTTTTCTTACCTGGTGGTCCATGCCAACCGCGACCATCTGACCAGTCGCTTCGTAGTCGAGCTCGGTCAGAACCTCTATTTCCTTGGCGTTGTGCTCACGTATTTGCTCTGGTTTTCGATTTTGAAGTTGCATGAAAGCAGGACCAGACTCGTTCAATTGGTGCTCGCGCTAGGCGTATATTTCAGCGCTACAGCGGCCGCCTATGCCCTGCGCAATTTGTTCCCCTCATTACAAGGTCCGGTTTTGCATTGGATTCCGCCGCTTGCCAGCGTTTGGTTGCCGATTGCCTGGGCCTTCACCTTCCTGAAAATTCCTGACGAGGCCCGGCTCGTTACCGGTCGCCTGCTGGCGAGGGCTCGATGATCATCGCAGCACTAATTTTTGTCATCTCCCTTTCACTTTTGCTTCAATTCTTCGTTTCCTATTGTCGCTCCGTGATTGGCCCGAACTGCAATGAGCGCGTGTCGGAACAGGTTTGGGAAATTGCCGGCGGCGCCAACCGCAAATTGCGTAGCGACGAATTCAACCGATTCGTCCAGCTCGTTCGCCTTTGCCCCAGTCGCGGGCAGGACGAAAGCGATATCCGCGTCGTTAGCCTCTACTACCGCCTCCTAAATTTTGCGCGTCTCGTTGCGCGTTTCATATCACCCGCCTTTGCGCGCTGGGCCGAAAGCGAACGCGAAAAGTGTTCTCACTTCGCTGCAGTAGTCCTCGATCGGCGCATCAACTACAGCCGTGAGTTGCTCACTCACCAAGCTCCCGACGCTGTCTAGTCTGCGTACCGATAGTCAGCGCGAGCCAGCGAAGAGCTGGATTCGACAACCCATTCGCACAACCCTTCCTCCTGCTACCATTGAAGGCCATGGCCGACCGTTCAGCCTCATTCGGTTTAAAACGGCAGCTCCTTGCTACCACTCGCGCCACCATTCGCCATTTCGAAATGATTACTGCTGGGGAAACAGTCGGTTTAGCCGTGTCCGGCGGCGCCGATTCGGTCGGGTTGCTGCGCTCGTTCCTCGAATTGCGCGGTGAGCTCGGCATCTCACTTTGCGTGGTCCATTTGAACCACAAGCTTCGTGGCAAGGATTCGAACTCCGACCAAAAATTTGTCTCCATGCTGGCCAGGCAGCTCGAGTTGAAGTTCTTCACAGCCAGCGTAAATTGCGCCGCTGATGCCCGCCGAAAGCACTGGAACTTGGAGGATGCCGGCCGCAGGGCCCGCTATGATTTCTTCTCCTCGCTCATCGCCGAACAACACTGCGATAAAGTAGCGACTGCTCACACTGCCGACGACCAGGCTGAAACCGTTTTGGCGCGCCTCGTTCGCGGCTCTAGCCTGCGCGGCCTAGCTGGAATTCGCCCAGTAAATGGCGATTTCATTCGGCCACTCATCGACCTGCGTCGGCAAGACTTACGCAATTACCTCAAGGCCCTCCGCCAAAATTGGCGCGAAGACGCTACGAATCTTGATCAAAATCGACTCCGCGCACGCCTTCGCCATTCTCTGATTCCACTACTGCAGCGCGACTACAATCCGCAAATTGTCGGCATCCTCAACGGCCTCGCCTCCCAAGCCTCGCTTGACGAGAATTTCTGGGATTCTCTGATCGAACGCCCCCTAAAAAATTCCCTGCACCGTGACGGCGCGGCCTGGTCAATTTCGCTCGATGACTTACTGTCTCCCGCACTTCTCTCGCCCGGCCTTAGCCACCCTAGTTCCACCGGCTTCGAGGCCGTAACTAAACGACTCATTCTCGCCATCCTCAACCAATTAGCCAACCAAACCGCGGCCTCCTCGAAAACCAACCCGCCTGAAGCCACAAAATTCGCCCTCAATTCCAACTCAAAAACCCGCGCACGCTTCGACTCGAAGCACATCGACCAAGTGCTGCGCCTCGCCCACTCCTCTCAAAGTGGCCGACAGATCGAGCTGCCCCATAGAATCCGCGTGGCAAAATCGTTCGATCGCCTCGAATTCACTGGTCCCGCGGCGCAACAATCCCAGGGAACAATCCAATCCTCTCCGGCGTCTTACTCTTATGAATACCCGGTCGAATTGCGCCCGGAAACATCTGCTACTATTGATGTTCCGGAACTCGGGTCCCGGTTTCACCTGAAACTCATTGACTGGCCTAAAGGTGGGAGGGAAACTAGCGGTTGCGAGGTCCTAGATGCAGATCTTCTCAGACACCCGCTCGTCCTGAGAAACTGGCGGCCTGGCGACGTTTACCAGCCCCAAAGTCAGCATCATACGAAAAAACTCAAGAGTTACTTCGCTTCGCGTCGTATCAGCCTTCGTGACCGCCCCAGCTGGCCAGTTCTGTTGAGTGGCTCAGACATCGCGTGGACACGGGGATTCGTGGCGGCGAATTTCCGGATGACCAAAGCGAGCAAACGCGGTCTAACGGTTTCAGAAGATAAAAATGGCTCAAATCCGCCCGAAATACTCGAAGGAAAAGCTTTCCACCCGCGTTCGGCAGCTGGGTCGAGCGATTTCCAAGGACTACGCCGGCCGCAATCTCGACGTAGTCGTAGTCGTTGAGAACGGTTTTCTTTTTGGCGCCGACTTGCTTCGCAGTATTACCGTGCCGGTCGTTTGCCACTTCGTTCGCGCTGAAATGCGCGACGTGGACGCTGCAGGCCATGAACGTCGGGAAATCTACATCAGTTGCCCGACCGGTTTGCGCGGCAGGGATATTCTGCTCGTGGATGCTATTCTAAACACGGGCGTTACGCAGGATTTCTTGCTTCGCCGGCTCGAAGAAACGCGCCCGCGCTCGCTGCGTTTGGCGGTACTTTTCGATAAGCCGGACGGTCGAAAAGTGAACTTGCGGGCCGAATACATTGGCTTTCCATCCGCATCTAACCATTTAGTGGGATACGGGCTGGGAGGCAGGGACGGCTTTTATCGAAATCTTCCGTTCGTCGGTCTTTCCAGGGAGCGTGCGGGTGGGTCATCTGGATCGGGCAAGCGCGCGAAACGGAAGGCCCGTCGCTAGGCAGCACCGGAGAGTTTGGGTCGGAAAGGACGAGGTAGGTCTGTGAATTCAACGGTTCGTACGATCCTCTTTTGGCTGGTGATGATTCTCCTGGCCGTGGTGTTGTGGCGCATGGCCTCCACAGGCGGTCAAACCGCACACGAAGAAGAGCCCAGCTACACAAAGTTTCTAGCTCAGGTTCAACAGGGCAACATCAAGGAAGTCACGATCTACCTTTCTCAGAACAGCGCCGAAGTTGAAGGCGAATATCGCGAAGGTGGCGCCAAGTTCCACAACGTAACCGTAGCCAACGCTTCCATTCCCGACATTACCAAGTCTCTTCAGGACAAAGGCGTCCTGATCAACATCAAGGAAGTGAAGAGCAACGACTGGATCGCACTTGTGGTGAACTTCGCGCCTGTGATTTTGCTCGTAGCCTTCTGGATTTTCATGATGAAGCAAATGCAAGCCGGCGGAAACAAAGCGCTCAGCTTCGGAAAATCCCGTGCCAGGCTCCTTACAGCTCAACAGAAAAAAGCTACCTTCAAGGATGTGGCTGGCATTGATGAAGCCAAAGGTGAGCTTTACGAAATTATCGATTTCCTGAAAGACCCTCAAAAATTTCAAAAACTCGGCGGACGTATTCCCAAAGGCGTTTTGCTAGTCGGCCCTCCAGGAACTGGTAAAACCCTCCTGGCTCGTGCGATTGCCGGTGAAGCCAATGTTCCGTTCTTCTCGATTTCGGGTTCAGACTTCGTAGAAATGTTCGTTGGTGTCGGCGCCAGTCGCGTACGCGATCTCTTCGAGCAAGGCAAAAAGAATGCCCCCTGCATCATCTTCATCGATGAAATCGACGCTGTTGGACGCCACCGTGGCGCAGGCCTCGGCGGCGGTCACGACGAGCGTGAGCAAACTCTCAATGCTTTGCTCGTTGAAATGGATGGCTTTGAATCCAACGAAGGTGTCATCCTCATCGCCGCAACCAACCGGCCTGACGTTCTCGATCCCGCCTTGCTGCGTCCTGGCCGTTTCGATCGTCGCGTCGTTGTTCCTCGTCCGGACGTAAAAGGCCGCGAAGAGATTCTCCGCGTACATACTCGCAAGGTGCCCATCGGCGACGACGTAGATTTGTCCGTGATCGCCCGCGGCACTCCTGGCTTCTCCGGCGCCGATCTGGCCAATCTCGTGAACGAATCGGCTCTCTGGGCCGCGCGCCAAAATCGTAAATCCGTCACGATGGCGGATTTTGAAATGTCCAAGGACAAAGTCCTGATGGGCGTCGAGCGTAAGTCGATGATCCTGTCGGACGAAGAAAAGAAGAACACTGCTTATCACGAAGCAGGCCACGCTCTCGTCGCCGCCATGACTCCAAGCGCCGACCCACTTCACAAAGTGACTATCATTCCTCGTGGAATGGCTCTCGGTGTCACCATGCAATTGCCGATCGACGATAAGCACACTTACACCAAGGAATTCCTTGAAGCGCAGCTCTCTGTCCTTATGGGCGGTCGCGCCGCGGAAGAAATCTTCCTGCAGCATCTGACCACCGGCGCCGGCAACGACATTGAACGCGCCACCGATATCGCGCGCCAAATGGTTTGCGAGTGGGGCATGAGCACCCTGGGCCCACTCACCTTCGGCAAAAAGGAAGAGGCGATCTTCCTGGGCCGCGAAATTGCCCAGCATCGCGATTACTCCGAGGACACCGCGATTCGGATCGACCGCGAAGTGCACGCTATTGTTAGCTCCGGCTACGGCCGCGCGCGCAATATTCTTGAAACAAATCGCGATGCTCTCGAGCGCGTCGCGCAAGCGCTGCTTGACCGGGAAGTTCTCGATGCCACCGAGCTCAAGCTCTTGATGGAAGGCAAGCCGCTTCCCGAAAAGCCTCCTACGCCGCCCGCAGCGCCGCCAGTGCCGGCCAAGGAGCCCCAGCTGACTCTGCGCCCCGAGCCGCGGCCGCTGCCAGGATTGGCTAAGGGCGAAAAGCCCGCGCCAGCCTGAGGCTCTCTCGCTGGTCGATTAGGTTCCAAGTGGTTTTGGGCCCTCGATTTTGAGGGCCCTTTTCTCTTGGGCGCCTCGTGCTCGGGTCCACTAACCCTCTCCACCCAATTGGCGTAAAATACCGCCATGGCCAAGAACGCCTATAAACCAATCTTGATCGAGTGCCCCTGCTGCCAGGCCAAGCTCACCATTGACCCTGAAATGGGCGCGGTCCTCTCGCACCAAGCTTCCAAACGCCCACCCTCGGTGGATCTCGACGACACCGCCCGCCTCCTGCGCGAGCACGACGCGCGCGTTGAAGAAAAATTTCGCCTCTCGATCGAGTCGGAGAAAAATAAGGAAGATCTTCTGGCGCGCAAATTCGCCGAAGGGTTGAAGAAGGCCAAAGATCAACCCATTGAAAAGCCCCTACGCGACTTCGACCTCGACTAAGTTGCACCGCTGCGCCCTACGCACTTGGCTCGTCACTTTCTTGCTTTTTCCGCTCTGCGTTTCCCTAGCCCAATCTCCGGAAGCCACTCCGCAAGCCAATCAAAAATCCAGACAGCGACGGCCCCGTCAGCTCGATAGCAACAACATCTTGGCCCGCGATCCCGCCACCGGCGAAATGAAAGTGATTGAAAAAGCCGAGGCGCCTCAAGGCGAGTCTCTGGATGTTCCCGCATCCGCCACCGTAAGGGTCAGCGTTAATCTTGTTCCCGTGACCTGCAGCGTCTTTGGCAAGGACGGCAATTCCGTGGCAGGCTTGCGCGCTGAAAATTTCAAAATCTTCGAAGATGGCAGCGAGCAGGCCCTCGCCTATTTCGACGCCGCCACACAGCCTGCCAGCGTCGCTATGGTCGTTGACGCCAGCCCGAGCGTCCTGCCTGACTCAAGCGCCATCTTCGCCAGTGCCGAAAGCCTCGCGCAGATTCTTTCTGCTCGAGACGAAATCGCCGTGGTCGCATTCTCGGCGCACTCCTTCGAGCTGCTGCCTTTCTCGAATGACCGTGCCGCGCTTCAGGAGACCATCAAGAAAATCGACATCCGCGCCCTTTTCGGAGATACCGGCGGTTCGAACATTTACGAAACTATTTTCCTCGTTGCCGACAAGCTCTTTGAGGGCAGGGCGGGCCGCAAAGCAATCCTTCTTTTCACCGACGGCCAGGACAGCGGAATGGGCTTGCGCCTGAACTCCGGAAACGCCTCTATCAAGCCTGGCCCAACGCCGCTCGCAACGCACCCAAGCCCAGGCGCAAAACCAACTGCCTCGGCCACCAGTGCTTTCGTCGCCAATCGCCTTACCTTTGACGATGTGGCTCGCGCCTTGTCAAAGAACGGGATTGAAGTCTTCGTAGTCTCTACGCAAAACCGCCCGCGCGTACTCACTGACCAGTGGATGGCCGCACATGCCAATGATTCGCTTCTCACCGAGGCGTCGCGCACCGCGGGAATCCCCGCCTATACTTTATTCCTGGCCGAACTCGTGCGCCAAGCGGGAGGGGAGTTGTACTTCCTCCCCGAAATGGCCGGCCAGCAGGGCTTCCAGCGCATCGCCTCAAACATTCACACCCAATATTCGCTGGGGTTTTATCCTGAAACGGAAAACGCCATGCACGCGGGCTGGCATCAACTTCGCGTGGAAATCATTGGCGACGCGGGCACGGCGGGCCCGCTCATCGTGCGCAATCGCCCATCATTCTACGTTTCCCCAAAATAAATGACCGCGACCCGCCCTATCTTCGCGAAACGAAAAATCTTCACGCTACACCTGCGCTCCGGCGCGCTAACCCTGGGCAAGCGCACCCTCATCATGGGGGTTCTCAACGTCACGCCCGACAGCTTCTCCGATGGCGGCCAATTCCTAAAATTGGATCAGGCAGTCTCGCGCGCACTCGAGATCGAAGATCAGGGCGCCGACATGCTCGACGTTGGCGGTGAATCCACCCGGCCCGGTTCCACCGTCACTAACGCCGAAGAAGAAATACGCAGAGTCGAACCTCTGCTTCGCAAAATCGTTCCCATGCTCAAGATTCCCGTTTCCATTGATACGCGCAAAGCGCGCGTCGCCGAGCTAGCCGTGGCCGCCGGCGCGCAAATCGTAAACGACGTCAGCGGTTTTCAGTTCGACCCTGAAATGCCGCACGCCATCGCCCGCCTGAAAGTCCCCCTCATTCTCATGCATATGCGCGGCGAACCTGAAACCATGCAAAAAATGGGCTTTGCTCGAAACGCCATCCGCGACGTAACCAACGGCCTTCGTAACTCCATTAAATCCGCGCGTGCGGCTGGCCTCAAAAAATCGCAGCTCATCATCGACCCGGGAATTGGCTTCGGCAAAAGCTTCACCCAAAATTTCGAACTTATCGCGAACCTTCCCACGCTGGCCAAGCTCGGCTTCCCCTTGATGATCGGCACTTCGCGCAAGGGTTTTCTGGGCCATGTCCTCGGCGGCAAGAAGGCTGATGAGCGCATTTGGGCCACGGCATCGACCGTGACCGCCACGATCCTCGCTGGCGCTCATATCGTCCGCGTTCACGATGTGAAGGAGATGGTCGAAGTCGCTCGCACTACCGACGCTCTCATTGCCGCCAATTCCTAGCGCGGCGTTCTGTGCAATTGCTGTTCAGCTGGGTATAATCCGCTCCGCCCTCACGAGGAGTTTTTATGAACAGTTCGCTACAAACTCACAATCTTCAGTCTTGCCGCTGCGATCGCTCATTTGCGCGGGTCAAGCCGCCAGCCAGCAGCTCAATAAACAGCCAGATGCTCTCAAGCCGCCTTCCGGTATCGGCGCTTGCTCGCCTCAAAAATCCTGCGCCGATCTTGCGCCTGCCATGATTCAAAGCGCTGAGGGCCCTTCGCCCCTTGCCGAAAATCTGCGCCATCTCACCGACGAAATTGGCGGCCGAGTCAGCGGCTCACCCGCTGCGGACAAAGCCGTGGGCTGGGGCGTAGAAGCTTTCCGTCACGCTGGGGTCGATGACGTGCACACTGAAAAATTCACAATCCCGGTCGGCTGGAGCGAAGGAAACACCCGCGCTGACGTCATCTCGCCGGTCACCTTCTCGCTGCATCTCGTATCGGTCGGCTGGTCACCGGCTTTGCCCGAAGGCGGCATTACCGCCGAAGTGGTGGACGTTGGCGATGGCGACGCAGCTGCTTTTGCCAAGGTGGGTGCTGCCGCCAAAGACGCCATCGTCCTCGTGCATACCAAGGTCCTCGTGACTTGGGACGACCTAAGAACGAATACCGTATCGACTCCGACGTCCTGAACCGCGCCAAACAATCCGGTGCCACAGCAGTCTTCTGGATGGGTTCCCGCAACAAGATGCTTCTTTACCGCCACAATTCCTCCATCAGCGGTGAGCTGGAGCCAATGCCCCAAGCCATCGTGGCTCGCGAAGAAGCCCAGCGGCTCGCTCGTTTCCTGGCCAACAATGTAAAGGTTCGCGTCCATTTCGAATTGCCCAATAAAATTACGGGCCCGGTACAATCCGAGAACGTAGTGGCTGAAATTCGCGGTCGGGAAAAGCCCGACGAATTTGTGCTCCTGGGCGCGCACCTCGATTCCTGGGAGCTGGGTACCGGCGCCCTGGATAACGGCTGCAACGCGGCCATGGTCATCGACGCCGCCCGCGTGATCCACGCCTCGGGCAACGTTCCGAGACGCTCGATCCGCTTCGTACTTTTCACCGGTGAAGAGCAGGGCATGCTCGGCTCATGGGCTTATGCGCGCGCGCATCGAGCAGAGCTCAATCACATGGACGCTGCGATCATTTACGACTCGGGTAATGGCCGCGTCACCGGTTACACCTTGAGTGGCCGCAAAGACGTAGAGGCTGAAGCGAGGCGGATGTTGGCTCCGCTAAAGAGTCTGGGCGCGGACGATTTCACTTACGACATCGAAGATGGTACCGACAGTTTCGATTTCATGTTGGAGGGGGTTCCCACACTGGTGGGTGACCAGGATCCAGCAAATTACATGGAGAACTATCACTCCGCCTCGGACACCTACGACAAAGTCGACATGCCCGAACTGAAAAAACATGTCGCCATCGCGGCTATCACTGCTTTTGCGATCGCGGATGATCCTGAACGCCTCGGGCCGCGCCAGAGCCGACAGGAAATCGAGGCCATGTTCAAAGCAATGGGCTTCGATAAGGAAATGCAAGACGAGGGCTTTGGGGCACTGTGGAATAACGGCAGCCGCGGCCGTCAGCCTTAGCGACTCTAGCGGGCGGGGCTTCCCGACCCTTCCTTAGCGTCTCGGTTCAAATAACTTAGGTGTTGTTGTGTGCCAGAAGGGCCTCTTGGCCACATCCCATGTAATCCAACACCATCCCGCGTATAATCTGATCAATGGCTGTTCTCTTAAACTCCAGAGCGCCAATGGAAGCGTCCAGCGGCTCCTTGCCGGTGGAAGAGCCTGAGCCCGGCGCGATTCTGGCGCTGGATTATGGGCGAAAGCGCGTGGGAGCGGCGGTGTCGGACGCTCTCCATCTCACCGTTCGCCCCGTGGAAGTCGTAGAACGGCGCAACCGTGCCAGCCTATTCCGCAAACTCCGCCTGATCGCCCGCGAACAAAACGCGCGCCAAGTTATCGTCGGGTATCCACTCAACCTGGATGGTTCCGTGAGCCCAATGGCCCACGAAGCTGCCGCCTTCGCTGCCCGCCTGCAAGAAAGAGCTGAGCATCCCCGTCAAGTTGGTCGATGAGCGCCTCACAAGCTGGGCCGCTCAATCAATGGGCGCTGCCAAGTCTCCCGACAGCTCGTTCCAGAGATGGCAAGTCCCCCAACGGCAACGACGCAATTGCAGCCGCAATTCTGCTTCAGGATTACCTCGAATCCACGCGTTTGAGCCGCGCCTCGCGCCCGTCAGAGGAGAAATAACCCAATGCGCCGCCTCGGACTGGTTCTCCTCCTCTTAATCGCTTGCATCGGCGGGTTCGCTGCCTGGCTCGATCAGAAAGTCAGCCGGCCCTACAAGGGCTACCGTACCCAACAGGTGTTCGTGGAAATTCCCCGTGGTACTTCTCGCTGGGGCATCTCCGGCATCCTCAAGAAAAATAAGGTAATTCGCAGCCGCATAGCCTTCGAAGCGATTAGCCGCTGGCACCATCGGCGCGCCCTTCAGGCCGGGGAGTACGAATTTGACGCGCCTATGACCGAACGTGAGATCTTCTGGAAAATCGCGAACGGAAGGGTCTTCGTTTACATGCTTCAGGTCCCTGAGGGCTGGACGATGTTCGACATCGCCGACTCTGTGGAAAAGAAAGGCATCCTCAGCCGCGCCGCATTCCTGAAAGCCGCGAACGACCCCAGCCTGATTCACGACCTCGATCCGGGCGCTAAGAGCCTTGAAGGCTACCTTTTCCCCTCCACCTACGAGTTTTCTCGCTCCATTACACCGCGTCAGATGACCGCTACCATGGTTAATGAATTCCGTACCGTCTGGACCCGCCTCAACGCCAGCGCTGGCAATCCTGGCGTGCCCGCCCCAGACATTGTCACTATGGCCTCGCTAGTCGAGCGCGAAACCCCTCTCGCCACCGAGCGGCCGCTCATCGCCGGCGTCTTCTACAACCGCCTCCGCCAGGGCCTCCCGCTGCAGTGCGATCCGACCGTACAATACGCCCTCACCCTCGCCGGCCACCCCACTCCGATCCTTACCCACGCCGACATGGCCTTCTACTCGCCCTATAACACTTACGAACACAGCGGCCTTCCCCCCGGGCCTATCGCCAATCCAGGCGAAGCCTCCATGCGCGCCGCACTCATGCCCGACCAGACCAACTACCTCTACTTCGTTGCCGACGATATGGGTGGTCACACCTTCAGCCGCACCCTCGCCGAGCACAATCGCGCCGTGAAGAAGTACCGCAAGCGCCTTGAAGATGACGCCCTGAATCACGCTGCTGGCGCCGATCAGGCCTCGCCCAACGCCGAACCCTCGAGACTTCCGCGATGAATTCTAACGGCGGACATACCGATGTAACTCCTACCAAAAAACACGCCATTCTTGAAATCGCGCGCGCCCTGAAGACTGTCCGCTTCACTCCCGCGGAAATTGAGCAGATTCGCCGCCAGCTTGTCACTCGCCTTGGCGCCGATGCGCAAACTTCACCCGACTACATCATCAGCGTCCTCGAAGACGCCGGCCTCAAAGTCGTTCGCTCCAAACAGGCGGACACCCAGGGCCGCTACGAAGAGGAATTTCACGACCTCCTCCACTTCTCCACTCTCGAAGAAGCCGAAATGTGCATCATCCGTCTCGATGAGCTTCTCCGCCACTTCCACGCAAGTTCCGAACCCACCGCCGAAGAACGCATCCTCGAAGTTGGCCGTCTCGGCCGCCGCCGCGCCGAGATGATTGCCCACAATCACAAAGTCGAGCCCGCCAAACGCGCCGAAAAACAGGAAATTGCCAATTGGTTCACCGTTTGGCTCGAAACGCCGAGCGCCTTCTTCGAATGGCTCGAAGTGCGCAAGCAATCTCCGGATTTTCTCGGCCGCTTTGGCGCCGGCGCGACTGCAGCGGAATAATCATGTCTTCGCGCATCGTCCTTCTCCGCCGCTTCAATCTCCACACTCACGAAATCTCCCAATAATAGCCGCCCAAAATCCATGACCGACGCAATCCGCGAGAAAAAAATGGCGGCGCTGGCCTCGGTGGGGTCTTCGATCCTCCTGGTCATCCTGAAAACCTTCCTCGCTATTTCCACGGGCAGCCTTGCTGTTCTCTCCGAAATGCTGCACTCCAGTCTTGACCTCGTCGCCGCCGTAATAACCTATCTTTCCGTCCGCGTAGCCGATAAACCTGCCGACGCCGACCACCTCTACGGCCACGCCAAAGTCGAAAGCTTCTCCGCTTTCGTCGAAACGGGCTTGCTGGTAATGACCGCGATCTACGTCATCTACGAAGCAATTCGTCGGCTTTTCCTCAACGAAGTGCACCTTAAGCCCAGCATCACCGCGATCGTAATCCTGGCCATCGCCATGGGAATCGATTGGGTGCGCTCCCGCTCGCTCACTCGCGTATTCAAAAAATATCCCAGCGAAGCCCTGGAAGCGGACGCACTGCATTTCTCCACTGACGTTTGGAGCACTTTTGTCGTCATCATCGGCATCACCGGCGCATGGCTCGGCTTGAAATTTCACATGCCTTGGCTCGAATATCTCGACGCGGTCGCCGCTCTCGCCGTCTCCGGCGTGATCCTTTGGATCGGCGCCAGGCTCGCCAAACGCACCTCCGACGCCCTTCTCGACGTCGCGCCTTCCGGTCTGCGCGAGCGTATCGAAGAAGCCGTGAACCAAATGAATGACGTCATCGGCACCGATCGTGTCCGCGTCCGTCGCGCCGGCCAGCGTTATTTCGTCGATGTCACCATCAACGTTCCGCGCACCATGAGTCTCGAACAAGCTCATGCCACCAGCGAAGCGGTTGAAAAACGCATCGCCCAGATTGTGCCGGCCGACATCGTCGTACACATGGAGCCGCGCGCCCGTCGCGGCGAACACCTCCTCGAAACCATCCGTGCCATTGCGCAACGCCAGGGCCTGCCCGTCCACGAGCTCTCTGCGCACATGTTCGAAGGCAGACTTTTCATCGAATTGCATCTCGAGGTCGACGAAACATCCAGCCTGGGCGACGCACACCGCACCGCCAGTGTCCTCGAGGAGGAAATTCGCAAGGTCGCCGGCAAGACGGCCCTGATCAACATCCACATCGAGCCGCTGGGCGGGCGCGATTGCCGGCGCGGAGGAAATGCTCGAACTGGGCCGCTCCGTGCAGTCGTTCTTAACTGCTCTGCAATCCGAATATGCCGAGGTTGTCGACTTTCACGACGTCCACGTCCGCAGCGCAGAACACAAAATTCTGGTTTCCTTCCATTGCCTTATGCACGGAGATTTGAAAATCACCGAAGTGCACGACGTCAGCGCGGCACTCGAAGACCGCGTAAAGGAACAGTTCCCGCAAATCTTCCGCGTCACGATCCATCCCGAGCCGGTTGAAGAGCGCTCCTAGTCGCACTCCATGGAACAAACACCTGCGCCGCCAGCGCAATAATCGCCGGATAGCACTCCAGCATGTACCGGGGCTCGGGCGTTTCGTAGTGCAGAAAAAACAAGGTGCGAATCAGGCAGAAGACGGCCAAGAGCATAGCCACCGGCGAACCGCGCGATTTAAGAAACCCACCTAGCGCGAGCGCCACATAGAGAATCCCCAGCACGGCCAGCCCGCACGTAACCAATAGATCCGCACGATCGTCCTGCCACGCCTGTTTTACCGGCGACACATCTCCCGAATACGGCAGTAACTCGATTCGTGGCGTAAACCACAGAGTAAAAATCCGCTTAAACGGCACAGTCACATAGGTCCGCAATGGGTCGCTTTTCGTGCGTTCCTGCGCAAGCTCCGCAAAGATTTGATCCTCTGCGGGCGATAACGTCAGCGAGTCGTTGTATTCCTCCAGCACCTTGCTTACGACCTCGCGTTCGTGATCTGAATCGAACGCATATGGCGGAAGGTCGTCGATGTTAATTTCCTCGTCGTCCAGCTTCCAGGAGAACAAATACACATCCCGGAACCTCCACAGCCAGGTGTTTGTCCAGGCATTCACCCCGCGCGGAACAAGTTCTCCCGGAAGCTGCGTATACCGGGGTGCCAGGAATTCGACCTCATGAAATGTGCTCCAGTTCCGGATCGCCCATGGCAGCAAGGGTAGAAGCAACCCAGCCCACATCAGAACCATCACCCGCGCAAAACCGCCCATCCCGCCCCTCTCTCCGCCCCCTCCTCTTCGCCAGAAGCACACCGCCGCAACCAAGCTCACCGCTACCAAAATCAGCGGCGTATCCGGCCTCACCAATGTCCCCAGCCCCACCACCAGCCCTCCCCAAAACCACGCACTTCTCCACCCGCCCCCAGCCTTCCCCTCCTCTCCCCCTCCCCCCTCCCCTCGCCCCCCACCCCCCCACCGCCCCTCCCAATACCACCAGCGCGCACGCCGTAAAGAAGGCCGCTGGCACTTCGCTAAGGATTCCTGTCGTATAATTAGCAATGAAGGGGCAAACGGCTGCGAGCCAAAACCCAGCCGTAATCGCTTCGATTTTTGCTTGCTTGTGGGGAGCCGACACCCGGCCGGCTAATAGGGCGACAATGCAACACGTCGCCAGGTCGATAAGCAGCTGAATCCAGGAAACCGCCATATGCGAGGCTCCAGCCACGGCGGCGATTGCCGCTAGAATGGCCGGATAACCTGGCATGCGAATGTCTACCGGTGTAAGTTTGCCGTTTACGGACATGCCAAAAACATGGGCATGCAGCCAGTTTTGGGCGAGTTCAGAATAGATGACCGAATCGCTCGCATTGAGCATCGGAAATTTGTAAATGAAGAAAAGCCGCAGGGCGATGGCAGCGCAGGCCGCCACGACCATGCTGCCAATTAGGAGCTTTGAAGGCGCGGTCATAGACTCGGTTGTTGCGATTTTCGACGGCCGCTAGCTTGGATAGTTCCGTATGGCTGATGGCAAGCCCATTTTTTACGATGAAGAACGCCGTCGCTGGCGTCGCACTCGTCGTGTGCTCGAAATTACCGGTGCACTGTTTGCCTTCGTCGTATTGCTTTTCGTCATCAGCGTTCTGCGCAAACCCAATCTGCCCGAATTATTGCTACCCGATACTCGCCCTCTGCTTCGTGGCATTCGTATGCCGCGACTGCTCCGCGCGGCCGTCCAGCGCCATGGACGCAAAAAGCGTGTTGCTGCCCTCGGCCAAGTGCCCGATCATTACGATCCGCTTCGCGCCGCGTTCTACGTAAGCTGGGATCCCGCCAGCCTCGCTTCGCTTCAACAACATTATCGCGAACTCGACCTGCTCATACCGGAAGAACTCCAGTGCACCTCTCCCGATGGCCGGCTCGATATTGCCGCCGATGCTAAGTTGACCGAGTGGCTGCATTCCACCGGCATCGAGCTGCCCTTGATGTCCCTCTTGCAGAATTCCGACGGCACCAATTTTCTCCCTGAGCGGCTTGCCGCCATGCTCGCGAATCCTGCCGCGCGCGCGCATTTGATTCAGGCTCTATACCAATACGCTCTGGCGCGCCACGACGCGGGCATCGCCCTCGACTTCGAATTGGTCCCGGATTCTGCCCAGAATAATTTCCGCACTTTCGTCCAGGAGCTCAGCAAAAAACTCCATCCATCGAACTTGAAGTTAATGGTCGCGCTGCCCGCTGCGGACTGGGCCTACGACTACAAAGGCATCGCTCAGGCCTCCGACGCGGTGATCCTGATGAACTATGATCAGCACTGGCTCACCTCGCCGCCAGGACCAATCGCAGCTCAGGATTGGTATCTCACCAATCTCGACAAAATCCTTCAACTCGTGCCGCCTCAAAAGTTGGTTATGGCCATCGCCAATTACGCCTACGATTGGCCGCTCAAATCCAAGAAGAATCCTCAGCCCATAGCTACTTCGCTAAGTTTTCAGGAAGCAGTAGTTCGTGCGATGGAGTCCGACGCCGATGTTCTCTTCGATCCCGATTCGCTCAACCTCCGCTATTCCTATGAGGACGAAGACAACAGCGTGCACCAAGTGTGGATGCTCGACGGTGTTACTGCTTACAACGAGATTCGTGCCGCCGAACGCGCCCACGTGCAGGGAAGTACTCTCTGGCGACTCGGCTCGGAAGATCCCTCGATTTGGGATATTTGGGACACGACTCACGCCACGGACGCCGACCGCAACAAACTCACTGAAGTTCCCCCCGGCTACGATCTGATCCTGGAAGGGCACGGCGATATTTGGCACATTACCAACACGCCGGAAAGTGGCAAACGCAACTTTGAGTACGACAAGGAATCGGATTCCTTCGACGACGAAAGCTTTGAAAGCTATCCCGTTTCCTGGCGCATCGAGCAGGTCGGCGCCGCGCCTCACAAACTTGCGCTTTCCTTCGATGATGGTCCGGACCCACGCTGGACGCCTCAAATTCTTGACATCCTGAAGCAGAAGCAAGTCCCCGCTGCATTCTTCACCATCGGTGATGAAGCCGACGCCCAGCCCCAACTCATTCGCCGCGAATACGCCGAAGGCCATGAAATAGGCAATCACACCTATACGCATCCGGATATGGATCAAATCTCCAAGGCGCAAATTCAACTTGAGCTCAATCTAACTCAGCGGCTCCTGGAATCGAATATTGGCGTGAAAACGCTGCTTTTTCGCCCGCCGTACGGAATCGATCATCAGCCTGAAACGGCGAGCGAAATCGCCCTCCTGCCCATCCCTCAATCCATGGGCTACATAATCGTCGGCGCTCGAATCGATCCGCACGATTGGGGCGAAGTTGGCGACCAGCCTCCCCCTCCAACGAACGAAATCGTCAGTCGCGTGATCGACCAGGCACAGGCCCAGCTCAAAGGCGAGCAGGGCAACATCGTCCTTATGCACGACGGTGGCGGCGATCGCAGCCACACCGTCGAGGCTCTTCCTCAAATCATCGATGGCCTGCGCGCCAAGGGATTCGAATTTGTCAAAGTATCCGACCTGCTGAATCAAACGCGTGCTCAGGTCATGCCGCCGCTAACCGAGAAGGAACGCCTCTTCGCTCGCAGTGATTGGTTCATTTTCGAGTTGGCTCACTGGTCGCGCCTGGCCATCACTTTTATCTTTATCGCTGGAATTTTGCTGGTCAGCGGCCGCGCCCTGATCATCGGACTGCTTGCACTCATCGAAAAAGCCCGGCCCGCGCCGCTCGATCATCCTGAGTACAAGCCCAAGGTCACCGTCCTTGTCCCGGCCTATAACGAAGCTTCCGTCATTCGCTCTACCATTTCTTCCGCGCTCGCTTCCGATTACACCAAACTCGAGCTATTGGTGGTCGATGACGGCTCCGTTGATGGAACCAACGAGATTGTTCGCGAAGAAGCGGCTCGCGATCCGCGCGTTGTCCTAATCACCCAGCCAAATCGCGGCAAGCCGGCCGCTTTGAACCATGGCCTGGCCGCTGCTACTGGCGACATTGTCGTTACCATCGACGCCGATACTTCCGTCAACGACGACGCAGTTACCAAAATGATCCGCCACTTCGCCGACCCCAAAGTCGCGGCTGTCGCCGGCAACGTAAAGGTGATGAATCGCAATAAGTGGCTCACCCGCTGGCAGGCTCTCGAATACATCACCAGCCAGAACCTCGAAAAACGTGCCTTCGATTTGCTCAATTGCATTCCGGTAGTTCCCGGCGCCGTCGGCGCGTGGCGCACCGATCTTCTGCGCAGTCACGGCGGTTTTTCGCGCGATACCGTCGCCGAAGATACCGACCTAACTCTCACCCTGCGCCGCCATGGCTGGAAAATCCTCTATGACGAGGACGCCATCGGCTACACCGAGGTCCCTGAAACTGTCGAAGCGCTAATCAAACAGCGATTCCGGTGGACCTTTGGCACCATCCAGGCGGTCTGGAAGCATCGCGACACTCTCGGCCGCAAAAAATACGGCTCGCTCGGCTGGATCGCTATCCCCAATATTTTCCTGTTTCAAATCCTGTTGCCGCTCGTCTCACCGGTGATCGATTTGCTCTTCGTTCTTTCTATCTTGCTTTGGGGCTTGGCTCAGTTCCATCTCACCCGCATCCCACAGCTTTGGACTGCCCAGGACGTCGAACGTTCTCTCATCTTTTTCGCTATCTTCATGTTCATCGACTTCATAACCTGCGTGATCGCCTTCGCCCTCGAAAAGCACGAAGATTGGACCCTCCTGGCGCCCCTGCTCATTCAGCGCTTCTATTACCGCCAGATGATGTACGTGGTACTTTTCCGCGCCCTGAAGGAAGCCGTGCGCGGTCGGCCTGTGGGATGGAAGGGCGTCGAGCCGCACTTGCCTGCGACCGTGGGAAGCGCGTAAATTCTTACCTCAGTCCTGCCAAAGTGAGTCGCTTATGAACCTGGCCGATATTAGAACTCTCTACGAATATAACTCCTGGGCGAATCATCGCACTCTGGATGCCTGCGCCGCGCTGAATCAGGAGCAGTTCACGCGTGATCTGCAATCCAGTTTCAAAAGCGTGCGCGACACCCTTGCCCACATCATGGGTGCGGAGTGGGTCTGGCTTGAGCGCTGGCATGGCCGCAGCCATTCCGGCCTGCTCAACGCCGCCGAGTACCCCAATTTCGAAGCGCTAAAAGCCGCTTGGCTTCGCGTGGAGCACGACCAGCTCGATTTTTTCGCGGGGATTACAGAAGGTGACTTGACCAGGAACTACGAGTACAAAACCACGCAGGGTGTCGCTTCAGTTTCCCAGGGCTGGCAGATGTTCCAACACGTCGTGAATCATGGCAGTTACCACCGTGGCCAGATCGCCACCATGCTTCGCCAGCTCGGAGTGAAGGCCGAAAGCACCGACCTAATCCACTTCTACCGGACCCGCGCAGCAGCTCAAAAATAGCCGCTTTGGCAGACTCGCCCTGCGCCTTACGCCGCCTTTTCAGCCGTAATCGTCTTCAAAACATCCATCGCGTGCCCCTTCACTGACACGCTGTCCCACGCCTTCTTAATCTTTCCATCCGGCCCAATCCAGAACGTCGATCGCACAATCCCCAGGAACGACCTGCCTAAAAAGCGCTTCATCCGTCGCGCCCCGTACGCCTCGATACATTCGAACTCTGGGTCCGACAACAGAATAAAGTTCAGCTTTTGCTTCTCTTTGAACTTCGCCTGCATCGCTACGCTATCGGCGCTGCATCCCATCACTACCGTATTGGCCTGAGTGAATTTTTTCATCGCGTCCCGAAACTCGGTCGCTTCGTTAGTTCAGCCCGGTGTTAGAGCCTTGGGAAAGAAGTATAAAACCACATTCTTGCCGCGATAGTCGGGCAGCGAAATCTCCGTGCCTTCATCCGACTCTAGAGAAAACTTGGGCGCAACATCTCCTGGCTTTAGAGGTTCCATGTTGTCCTGATTTCTAAGTTAAATTTTTGGCTGGATTTGAACTTTAGATCAACTCTCGCTTAAAATCCGTTTCACAACCTCATTCACCGTTTGCGGATCTGCTTGTCCGCGAGTCTGCCTCATTACCTGGCCTACAAAAAACTTAAATACCCCTTCGCTCCCCGCGCGATATTTGGCGACGTTGGCTGCATTTGCGGCAACCACCTCTCGCGCCACCCGCTCCACTTCCGCTGTATCGCTGCGCTTCGCTAGCCCCTCGGCGGCGATAATTTCGTCCGTTGCTTGGCCCGTCTCAAACATCCGCACAAACGCCTTTTTGGCTGCAGCGACTGGCAGCTCATTAGACTCAATTTTTCCTAGCAGGTGAGCGAGATTCACGGGCGAAACCTTCGAATCCTCGATCTGCTGATTCGCTTCCTTCAAACGTCGCAGAAATTCCGTGCTGATCCAATTCGCCGCGCTCTTTGGCGTGGCGCCCGCGCGCACGGCGGCCTCGAAGTAATCCGCCAACTGTCGCGTCGCCGTCAGAACGCCCGCACCGTACGCCGAAATCCCTAGCTCGTCTGCGAACCGCAGCCGCCTGCTCTCAGGAAGCTCCGGCATGCCCTTGCGCACCTCATCCACCAGGCGGTTGTCGATCGACACGGGCAGCAAATCGGGATCCGGAAAATAACGGTAATCGTGCGCAAATTCCTTCGAGCGCATCGACTCGGTCCGCCCCGCGCCTACGCTGTAAAGCCGCGTCTCCTGCAGCACCTTCTGCCCCGACTCCACAACTCCAATTTGCCGTTCAATCTCGTATTCCAACGCTCGCTGCAAAAACCGGAACGAATTCAGATTTTTGACCTCTGCCTTGGTCCCGAACTTCTCCGCGCCCCGCAGCCGCACGCTCACGTTGGCATCGCAGCGCAGCGACCCTGCCTCCATATTGCAGTCGCTCACTTCAGTAAATTCCAGAATTTGCTTTAGCGCAATTAAATAAGCGTACGCCTCCGCCGGTGAACGCAAATCCGGCTCGGACACAATTTCAATCAGGGGAACTCCGCAACGGTTGAAATCGATGTAGCTATACCGATCCGAATCGGCAAAGCCCTCGTGCATCCCCTTCGCCGCATCTTCTTCCAAATGCAGCCGGGTGATGCCAATTCGCTTTCGCTCCCCGCCTACTTCAATCTCGAGCCACCCGCCTGTCGCCAGCGGCAACTCATACATCGAAATCTGATAGCCCTTCGATAGGTCGGGGTAAAAGTAATTTTTACGCGCGAATCGCGACCGCGCCTGTATCTCGCAATTGATCGCCAGCGATGCCCGCGACGCCAGCCCCAGCGCCTTGCGATTCAGCACCGGCAGCGCGCCCGGCAATCCCAGGCACACCGGACACGTATTCGTATTGGGCGGGTCGCCAAATTTCCGCGAACACCCGCAAAAAGCCTTCGTTTGGGTGAGAAGTTGCGCGTGAACCTCGAGCCCGATCACCGCCTCATATCGAGACGCCGTCTCGGACCCGGCGTGTGTGCTTTGATTCGCGGTCAAGCTCATGGGAACCGCGATTATAGCACCGGCATCCCGCGCGTAACTTCAACGGCCCGCCCACCCGCTCGCCCAACGCTTCGCGCGCAACCAGCTATTGCACATCGCTTCCAGCGCGCTCCCCGCCTCCCCACACGTATCGAATCCCGGCCCGGTAATTCAACCCCAGCGCCGGGTATCCGATCGCATCTTGGTAGTGCCGGTCAAAAAGATTCTCCACCCGCACGACCCCACTCAGCCGCTGGGTCAGAGCAACACTCGTCGCTAAATCCCAACGGACATAACTCGGATTACTCGTAATTCCAAACCCCAAAAAGTCGCTATCCGTACGCCGGCCCACGTAGTAGCCCACTAAATTAAAATTCGTCCGCCAAAAATGAGCATTCGCAATCAGCGTCGCCGAATGGAGCGGCCGCTTCGCTAGCCTGTTCCCCGGCGCCAGCGACGGATCGAAAAAATTCGGAGACTTAATTACTTTCGAATCGTCATACGTGTAGTTGCCCGTCACCCGCAACCATCTCCAGAACTTGCTCTCAAGGGTGCCGTGCGCTCCGGCAGCCCTCGCCTTGTCTGTATTGAAGAAAGTCCCTGTACCAAACGGGCAAGTCGGCGTTGGTGGAAATGATGAGAAACTCACAATGTCGTAATACGAGTTGTAAAAATAATCCCCAGAAATGCGAAGCCGATCCGACGAAAGCATCTGATCCGCGCCTACGCTGAACGCCGAGCTGCGCTCCGGCGCCAAATTGGGATTGCCTGGATCACACGGATCCTGCGAAAACGAATCGAAAAAGTCTGGCTCTTTGATCCCCGAGCCGTACGATCCGCGCAGCCGCGTCGCTCCCCAAAAATCCTGCCCGTACCGCACCGCGTACGCCACTCCCACCCGTGGCACCACCCGCGTGCCGAAGCTGTCATTCGCTTCCGCCCTCGCTCCCACGGTCACCGTAACTCGCTTCGCCGGGTCGTATCGCACCTCCCCGTAGCCCGCCTGATTATTCCGCCTCGAGTGGGGCCCGCCCTCCGAGCCATTCTCTACTTCGTACATGTAACCCACCGAAGCGCTACCCTTGGAAAATAGGTAGCTCGACTGCTCATTCAGATCGAAGCGATTGAACAAGTTGTACGCATTTCCAAAACTGTTGATGAACCCCTGCTGAATCCGTGAGTCGCTGACCTCGATCTGGTGCTGCCAATGCTCGCCCGTGCTGAATCGCCAGGTAAGCCCATTCGCCAAATTCTTCAAATCGTCATGATCCACCAGGCTGGGCGGTAGCAGCAGTGTCTGCCCTGGCACACCCGCATCCGATTGGGCCTCCCGAACCGTCAACCGAACCGAATCGGTATCCGAGAATTTCCATCCAAAATTTCCACTGAACGGCACATCGCGAAAATAATCATTCGGTCCCTGCCCGTCGGTCCGGAAATATCCCGTGGACGCCGAATAATCGAACCGTCCCAGCAGCCCGCTGAGCTCCGCGGTCCCCATCGCGGTCGAGAAGGTTCCTCCTTCGCTCAAAATATCCAGCTCCGGCTCCGAAGTGGTACCTCGATGCGACAGCACTTGCACCACTCCGGACACAGCATCCGACCCATACATCGCGCTCGACGCGCCATGCACAATCTCGACCTTATCCACTCCCTGCAAGTCATAGTTCTCGATCTCGATCGCGCCGCCCGGCTGATTGATCGGTACGCCATCTACAAGGAACTTCGTGAAATTGAAATCTCCTCCATCCAAAAAGAAGCTCGTCACGCCACCCATCGGGCCAAGCTGTGAAATCGTCGCTCCCGGCGCACTCGTCAGCAACGGCGCCAGCCAAATTTCCTGTCTCTCCTCGATGTCCTGCTTGGTCAACACGTCAACCAGCACTGGCGCATCCACAATCGGCGTAGGCTCCGCCGACGCACTCACCACTACCTGCGAGGAAAGCCTTTCCAGTGACAACCGCACGTTCCAGCGCGTTTGGTTCTGGTCCACACTCAATACCTGCTCCTCGCGACTGAACGCCGGCGCGGAAGCACTCACGCGATACCGTCCCGCCGGTACCGACACTTCAAAATCGCCGTTTTGATTCGATGTCGTATGCGCTACTTCCACACTCGGCGTATCGAGC
Organism: uncultured Acidobacteriota bacterium; assembly: GCA_963757885.1. Classification (GTDB taxonomy): domain Bacteria; phylum Acidobacteriota; class Terriglobia; order Acidiferrales; family UBA7541; genus Palsa-147. The sequence goes on from CAVWSS010000006.1 coordinate 1,327,315, forward strand.
GTCCTAACCTCAATCAAAACGCCCGGAATTGCTGCCCCACTCGGATCGGTCACGTTTCCCGATAGAGTGACCCGTACTCCTGAATCCTGCTGATTCCGAGGGAAACCTGCGAATAAGCTGCTCGAACTTGCCAGGAAAATTAGAATTGAAGCAACGACGAAGGCAATTGCGGGGAAGCCGACTCGGACTCTCTTCATTGTTCCTCCTCTCCCTCTCGCGCGGGAGATAAAGGTTGTCCTGTGGCGCCTCGCCACCGTGCCGGCGTCACTGTGCCGGTTCAGCAGCTCGAGCACTCCTGCAGGATCGAGAATCCGTCGGTCTCCTGGCTCAGCGTCCGTATTTCAGTGCGGCCTTCCCGTTTCGTCCGGCCAAAGTTTCGGCCGGGTTGAAGCAGTGACTCGCACAAATCAATCAACGCTTTACAGTCGCGCGGCGGCGACGGCTTTTCACCGTCTTCCCGTGCACGGAATCTCAGGTGAACGTAAACGCGCGGCCCGATTCAAACGCGATCTGATTCCACTCAACCGTTCCTCATCGCGACACGCGCGCCAAAAAAACATTACACATTCCATCGACAAATTGTTAATTCGCTCCTTTAAATCTCGCCCAAATCCTCCTTTCCCTCCGCGACATCTCGCAACGAAACTCTTGGCCGCCCGCTCGACCGAATTTCAACCTCCAGCGGAGCGTGAAACACGTTTTCCAGAATTTCCGGCTGATAAACCTCCGCAGGCGTACCGCTATTCTGGCACTTGCCATTGCTTAGCAGCACCACACGGTCCGAAAACTCCGCGGCCAGATTCAACTCGTGTGTCACCACCACAGCCGTATAGCTGTTTTGGTCGACAATCTTTCGCAGTTGGCGCAGCAACTGCACCTTGCCTCCAATATCCAGGTGCTGCGTAGGCTCATCGAGCAACAAAAGTGACGCCTGTTGGGCGAGCGCACGCGCCAAAATCACCCGCTGCTTTTCGCCGCCCGAAATTTCTTCCATCCATCGGTCGCGCAGCTCGGTCACATTCACCTGCGCCAGCGCGTTCCCTACCATTAGGGAATCTGCCTCGGATTCAAACCGCAGATTGCGTCCATGCGGATAGCGTCCTTGCCCCACGTACTCCCACACCCGCAGCGGAAACACCAACGTGCTTTCTTGCTGCACCAGTGCAATCTTCTGCGCGCGCGTCCGTGGGTCGAGATCACCTACTTCAGTGCCGTCCAGCCGCACAAACCCCGATAAAGGCCGGACCAGTCCGGCCAGTATTTTCAGGAGCGTCGACTTGCCGCTCGCATTTGGCCCCAAAATAGTCACTATTTCGCGGCTCTTCGCCTCGAAACTTACGGGCCCCAACGCAAATCGCAATCCTCCACGATGCGTCACCGAGTACGCGTAACTGGCCTGCTCGACACTCAGGCGCGGCGGAGCCGCAGTCGAAACCCCGCCGCCTGCCTCATCCTCGGCTCGCCCCGCTAATTTCGAATTTGGCTTTAGCAAACTCACCATTTCAGCTCAGCCCTTAATTCGGGAACTGGACGACCGTTCATGGAATTCGTCGCCGCAGCAAATAAATGAATACGGGAGCGCCCACCACGGCCGTCATCGCGCCCACCGGCAATTCCATCGGCACCACTACTGTTCTGGCCAGCGTGTCCGCCACCACGATCACAATCGCTCCGCCCAGCGCCGCCGTGGGGATCAACACTCGGTAGTCCGACCCAAACATCATCCGCATCAAGTGCGGCACAATCAGTCCGACGTATCCGATCGCCCCACTCACCGAAACCGCTAGGCTGGTCAGCAGCGATGCAGAGACGTAAACCACCAGCTTCACTCGCGCTACGTTTACGCCCAGATGCCCGGCCTCTTGCTCGCCGGTCAAAATCAAATTCAAATCCGACGCCGTCGTATAAATCGCCCCCGCACCGGCGATCAAAATAATGAGCAAAATTTTGAGGGGTATCTGCGGCGTGCTCGATAAATCGCCCATCAACCAAAAAGCCATTCCGCGCAAATCGCGCCCGCTCAGCGTGGTCATCAAAAACATGATGATCGCCGATAGGAATGACGCCGAGATAATACCGGCCAGCAGCAGCGTTGAGCTGTGAATCTGCCCGCCGCGCCGCCCCAGGTAATAAACCGCCGTGATAGTCAGGCACGCCCCGCCAAACGCCGCCAGTTGCATCACCAGCGGCAATCGTGGTGCAAAAACCAGACTCAAAATTGCGCCTAATGCCGCACCACTCGAAACTCCCAGAACATAAGGATCGGCGAGTGGGTTACGCAGCAGCGCCTGAAAACCGCAGCCTGCTACTGCCAACGCAGCTCCAACGATAATTCCCAAGGCGATTCGCGGCAGCCGCAGATCAAAAATCACCAGCCGGAAATCCGTGGGTAACTCACCGCCTCGCCCAAGCACACCTTGCACTAATGTCGTGACAATCGCCCGAAACGACATCGGATACGCGCCCAGCCGCAGCGAAATCACCACCACCAAAAACAGCACCGCGCTCAATAGTAAGCAAACTCCAATTATTCGACGCGGTGTAAGCGGCTGCATCAGTCTGCCTTCCCCTGCTCAAAGCGTAGCTGCTCCGCTACTGTCGCCCTCGCGCTGGGAAATGCGCTCGGATGGAGCTTCTTCGCCAATTCCTCAATCGCTCCGACCAGATCCGGCGCCGGCCGGTCAATTTCGTCACTGATAACCACCAAATGACCTTCCTTCACCGCCGGCAAATTTTTCCAGCCCGGACGCTGTCGCAACATACTCAACGAGGGCGTTTGGTCCCCATGGCTCGCTGCATAAACGAAATAGTCCGGCCGCAATCGCACCACTTCCTCAGGCGTTACGTTGGGCCAATCCTCTTTCGACTTAATCACCGATTCGGCTCCCGCATGCCGCAGCGCGTCCGCAATAAACGTCTTGGGCCCAATCGAAATCAGCGGCGATTCCCACACTACAAACAACACCCGGCTCGCCGGTTCGTGTTGTACTGCGGTATCGGTCGCCTGAAGCCTCGCCCGTAACCCCGACACCAACTCCTCGCCTCTCTGCGCGACTCCAATCGCCTCAGCCAAGCGCTCCACTCCCGTCAACATTCCATCCACAGTGCGAGGGTCGGTCGAATACACCGGCAATCCAAGCCGCTGGAGCGAATCCACAGTCGACAGCCGGTTGATCGCCGTGGTCGCCAGTATCAAGTCTGGCTTTAGCGCCACAATCTCTTCCAGGCTCGGATTCAGCGGCACTCCCACGTGCGGTTTTAACTTCGCCTCGGGTGGAAAATCGCAATAATCCGTGTCCGCAACTAGCAGTGACTCCGCCCCTAGCGAATACAGCGTTTCCGTTAGATTAGGTGCGATCGAAACGATCCGATGCACCTCCGCTGGCAGCGAGACTTGATGCCCAATCTCGTCCGTGACCACTCGTGCAGCATTTTGCGGCTGCGGTGCTGCAGTCTGAGGCGCTGCCGCGAATGACGCCTGCACCAGCACGGCCGTCACACCTGCAACGACAAAAGCGCGGATTGTCTTCTTCAGCCTCAAATCGCTCAATCCAAAAATAAAAAAAGCCCCCGCGAGAGACAGGGGCTCATCGCAGTCAGCCTCTCTCGCGAAGGCGATTGCACTATTCTGGCAGGTCGGTGTCCTGACTTACAGCCGGCATCAATTACTCACCGGCCGATCACAGTGGCGGGACCGTGGCCGATTTTCACGGCCTTCCCCTATTTCCCTGAGCCAGCTTAATTTTGCGTTCGCAGTTTATGCGCCTCGCAGAGGGCTGTCAACGACCGCTAAAACCGCGCATTTCCGTATTTCTTAAACACACCTCGGCACATTCGCCAATAAAAGCGAATGAACCCAACGCCAAAATTATTTGATTGATTCCGCGACTAGCGGTTTTTCCACTGCGGAGCGCGCTTCTCGACCAACGCGCGCAATCCTTCTTGCGAGTCTTCCAGGTCCGAAAGCTCATTCAAGAAAATCTTCATCGAATTTCGCACGCCATCGCGCAGCGAAAGACCCATGCTGCCCAGAATAGCCTTCTTCGCCATGGTTAGCACCGGTCCCGACTGTGAAGTCACTTTGTTGATCAGATCCGATACCGTCTTTTCCAAATCCTTCTCGGGCACGAGCTTGTTAACCAGCCCCAATTCATGGGCGCGCTCGGCCGTCATCGTCTCGCCGGTCAGCACCAGTTCCAGAGCCACCTTTGGCCCCAAAATATAGGGCAAAATAACCGCCGAAAGCGGCGGAAACACGCCCAACTTAATCTCCGGCTGCGCAAACTTCGCACGCGGCGTCGCCACCACAATATCTGCCAAAGCCGCCAGCTCCGAGCCGCCGCCAAACGCCGGCCCGTTAATGATCACCATCAACGGCTTCGACGTCTCCATCAACGCGCCAAATGCGCTGTGAAATGCGTCCAGAAGCTGAAACACACGCCGGTGCGTGTATTCGCCCAACTCAATACCGCCGCAGAACGACTTGGTCGCCGAATCCACCACAATCAGCTTTATGTCGCGCCGTTCGCCAAGCGTTCCGATCCCCACTGCCAACTCGCTCAGGAACCGCTCGTTGAGAAGATTGTGCTCTGGGCGATCCAGCGTCAGCCGGCCCACCGGCCCTTCAATGCGATAGTGGATGAATTGGAATTCTTCGATGCGGGGCGGTGCTACCAGAGCAAATGAACCAAAAAGTTTTTCGTCAGCGCTGGCAGTTGCTGCGGCGTTTGTAGGTGACATTGGCTTGTATTAAGGCTTTTCGTTCGTCCAGCTGGGATTTGTATAGGTTTAGATTAGACCGCTTCCACCTCCACAGCCACGCCTAATCCTCCGGATACACACAAAGTAGCTAACCCCCTCCGTGCTGTTTTGGAACCTGCTTGGGGGCCGGATTTAGCGTGGTCATTTGCTGCTGTTTTCTGTCGCTGCAACTCATAAATCAGGGTGGTCAAAATGCGGCTACCCGTGCAACCAATCGGATGCCCTAGCGCGATCGCGCCCCCATTGGGGTTCAATCGCTCTCGCGGGAAGTGCAAATCGCGGTCGCAAGCCAATACTTGCGCTGCGAAAGCCTCGTTCAACTCAATCGCGTCATAGCTATCCAGAGCGGTACCGGTCTTGGCCAACAGCTTTCGCACTGCCGGCACCGGCCCAATTCCCATTACCTTCGGATCAACGGCTGCAATCGCCGAATCGACCAGCCGCGCCAGCGGCTTCAGCTTCAGCTCTTTCACTTTTCTCTCACTCGCCAACACCAGCGCCGCCGCCCCGTCAGTGATCCCGCTCGAATTTCCCGCCGTTACCGTTCCGGTCTTGCTGAATACCGGCGCCAGCTTCGCCAGGGACTCTATGGTCATATCGGGCCGGATGTGCTCGTCCTTGCTGAACTGCGTCACGCTGCCTTTTTTATCCCGCAGTTCAATGGGCACAATCTCGGCGGAAAGTCGGCACTCTGCCGAAGCCGCCGCGGCCCGCCTCTGGCTCTCCAGCGCAAATTGATCCTGCTCCTCGCGCGAAATTCCATACTGGCTCGCCAATAGCTCCGCCGTCTCGCCCATCACCATCTTGGCAATCTGGCATTGAAAGCCATCTCGATACATTGAATCGATCAGCGGCTGATTGCCGAGCCTGAATCCCCAGCGTCCTTCCAGCAAATAGGGCACTCGGCTCATCGATTCCGAACCGCCCACCACCATAATCTCCGCATCGCCGTCGCGAATTTGCTTCCAACCCAAAATCACCGAGCGCAGCCCCGACGCGCACGCCATATTCACCGTGAAGCCTGGCACATCGTCGCCAAGCCCCGAGCGCCACGCGATCTGCCGCGCCAAATTCGGCCCAGTTCCTGCCGGCCTCGCATTGCCGATAATCACTTCGTCTACGCGCCACGAAAAAGACACCCTGGCCGGCTCCCCCGATTCGCCCGGGATGCGCTCTGCCGGCAGCGACTCGCCAAACGCTCGCTGCAGCGCCGCCCGCACCGCGATTACCCCCAAATCCGCCGCGCTAAATCCCATCAGCGCGCCGCCGAACTTCCCAATCGGCGTGCGCACTGCACTCACTACATAAACTTGTTCAGCCAAGAAAATAGCCTCTTTCATTGGATGCTAGCACAGCTGACGCGCTGCTACTGTTTAGGGTATTCTCGCTCGTTATGTTAGACCTTTCATTTCTACGCAATCATCTCGAGGACGTCGCGCAGATGGCCATAAACCGCAACGCGACCCTCGACCTGGACCAATTCCGCAAAATCGATAGCGAACGCCGCCAGATCATTACTTCTACCGAGCGCATGAAGGCCGAACGCAACAAGGCCAGCGACGAAATCGTCCGCCTCAAGAAAAATCGCGAAGACGCGTCTCAAATCCTTGGTCAAATGAAGGAGCTTTCCGAGGAAATCAAACGTTCCTACGAATACGTCGTCGCCCTGGATGGCCAGCTCAATGACTTCATGCTGACCGTCCCGAATATTCCCCACAGCTCCGTCCCCGTCGGTCACGATAGCAGCGCCAACGTCGAAGTCCGCCGCTGGGGCGCTCCGCCCAAGTTTGATTTCACTCCGCGTCCCCATTGGGAAATTGGCGAGCTCACCGATACTCTCGACCTGCCTCGCGCCGTCAAAATCGCAGGCGGCCGCTTCGCCCTTTATCGCGGCCTCGGTGCTCGCCTCGAGCGCGCCCTCGCCAACTTCATGCTCAACGAGCACACCACCCGCGCCGGCTACACCGAAATCCTGCCTCCGTTCATCGTCAACTCCACATCCCTCGTCGCCGACGGCAAGCTCCCCAAATTCGCCGGTGACATGTTCCACCTCGAAGGCACCGATCTGTGGCTCACCTCTACCGCTGAGACCGAACTCACCAGCCTTCATCGTGACGAAACTCTACCTGCCGAATCCCTCCCCGAAAAAGTCTGTGCCTGGACCGCCTGCTTCCGCTCCGAAGCCGGCGCCGCCGGTAAGGACACCCGCGGGATCAAACGCCAGCACCAATTCCAAAAAGTCGAACTCTTCAAATTCACCAAACCCAAAGAAAGCTACGACGAACTCGAAAAACTCGTCGCCGACGTCGAATCCATCCTCCAAAAACTCAATCTCCACTATCGCGTCATGCTTCTTTGCACCGGCGACATGGGCTTCGCCGCGTCCAAAACTTACGACATCGAAGTCTGGCTCCCCTCTTCCCGCGAATTCATGGAAATTTCCTCCTGCTCCAATTGCGAAGCCTTCCAGGCCCGCCGCGCAGGCATTCGCTACAAAGGCAAAACCGGCAAGAGCGAATACCTTCACACGCTCAACGGCTCCGGCCTCGCTGTGGGCCGTTCCTGGATCGCCGTGATGGAAAATTACCAGCAGGCCGATGGCTCCGTCGTCATCCCCGAAGCCTTGCGCCCCTATATGGCCGCCGAACTCATCCCCACCAAATAGCCGTACACCGCGCGCATCACCTGCCAAAAAGAAAAGGCGGGGAGCCACTCACACTCACAGTGGCTCACCCGCCCTTTTCTACTAATTTTTGAAACTCAGCTACATCCCGGCCGCAGCGATGCTGTCGACATGGATCGAGCCGTCTTCCATCGTGTGTCCCGTTACTTTCACTTCCATTCCGAAGTTGTCTGCCGACACTGCGTCCTGGTTGTGAATCTTGTGCACGGTCTTGGTCTTCGTATCTACGAAAACGTACGACGCGCCCTTTTCCTTGACGCACTTCTCGCCGCAAGCCTTGTGAGCCGCAGTCGCGCCCTTCGCGCCGCACGCGCTATCGCTGATCCAACCCGTCCACGTCATGGTCTTTTCCTGCGCCCCAGCGATGCTAACCATACCCAGCACCAATCCGAGTACCGCAAGAAGGTTTGCTACTTTTCGCATGTTTCCTCCTCGTGAAGTTCCTGCTATTTCCCACTCATTCCGATCTGCACAAATTACTTCTGAACCCCTCTACCTACTGCGCATGTCAAACGCCCCGCCAACCGACATGCCCTTCAACTAAGTGAAGCTCGAATAAAAATCAAAAATTAGGAAACCGGTCCCACCAGCATCTTTGGTCCCTGAGGTTGCGGCACGCCTCCAGCCGATTCCATGGTCACCGCGAAGGCCTTAGCCTCAATTCCGGCTGGCATCTTCATCATCGCGTGGTATCCCGGCCCAACCTCTTCACCAAAGACTCCCGCACTGATCGGGCTGCCCGACATGGGCACTAGCCACAATTGATAACTCTTATCCTTTGGCGGCGGCGGCAGCGTTCCGGTATAAAACGCCATCCCCATACGCGAGTTGTACAGAACCTCTGCGTGATCTTGCTCTTCAGGCTTCATCGGCATCAGCTTCACAGATACCGTATCGTGCGCCGTCTCCAGGTTCATTAACTCGTTCGCTTCATCCAGTTCGTGCTTCAGCGACTGCATCTGCGCATGTTCGCTGCGAATCTGTTCATTCAGGTGATTGTTGTTGTTCCACAAATAAATCGTCGCAATCGCCAGGGCCAGAGTCACCGGGGCGAGCACAAGCGCCCACCAGCTTCGCCCGATAGATTGCTCTACCTGGGGTACGCTCGCCCCAGCCTGTTTGGTTTCCTCACGCACCCGCCGCAATAGCTTTTCCTTCGCCCCTGCAGGTGGTTCCACCGGCGCTACTGCGAACGAAAGCTCCGCCATTCGCCCTCGCGCCTCGGCCAGCTTCCGAGTGCAGTCGTCGCACGTCGCCAGGTGCGCGCGAAATTCATCGCACTCCACGCCTTCGATCACACCTAGCGCGTAGAGATCAAAAAATTCGTCGTATTGGGGATGCTCGCTCATGCCTGCAATTTCTTCTTTAACGATTCAACTGCGCTTCGTAATCTCGTCTTTACCGTTCCTAGCGGGTCGCCCGTGCGCTCCGCAATCTCGCTGTGCGTCAAACCCTCAAAATACGCGAGCTCCACGGCCTTCCTCTGCTCCGCGGGCAGCCCACCCAGGGCTCCCTGCACCTTTCGCATCATCTGCTTGCGGGCTAGATCCGTGTCCAGCGTCGCTCCTATCACCACGTCGCTTTCTACCACCTCGCGGGTTACTGGATTGTTCTTCCGCAGCTTCGAAATAGCCCGGTTCCGTGCCGCCACGATCAGCCACCCCGGCAAGGAGCCCCGCGATGGGTCGAAACTCGATGCAGTCCGCCAAATTTGAAAAAAAATATCCTGCAAAATTTCTTCCGTGGCCGAAGCGTCTCGCAAAATGCGATTCAGTGTCGCGCACACCAGACCGGCATAGCGGTCATACAGTGTGGCGAGCGCAGTTTCGTCTTTGGCAACCATGCGATTGATGAGTGACCAATCGGAGGCTGGCTCTTGTCGCGGCGCTGAAGTCACTAAGCCTCGGCAGCTTTATTCTGAGTACGCTGGGTCAAACGCATTTGGATTTGAGGGCCGGTCCCCAGGCCGCTCCTCAATTGTGAGACTCAACCAACGCGAAATGCGTTCTCATTTTGGCGGGGGCCCGCCATCGGTGACATCCTACCACCTGCAACGCCTTCCCGTATGCTGAACAAACTACAGCCCTAAACAGAACCGGCGCCAAGGCATCGAGCCCGGCGCCGGTTCTGGCGAGTGGATTTAGCTAGCCTCGTCTCAGGTTTTAATCTCGCCCGATCACCTCACCGGTGTGCGGGTTGAAAAATACCCGCTCGAAACGCCGGTGTGAAAAATCGAGCATATGCGTCACCGGACCCGCAATCTGGTCATACGAGCCAGCCCCAATTCGCCCGGTTCCCCAGTTATCTTCGATGAACCGAAGAATCGAGCTCTGGTCGGTCAGCGTCCCATCGACGAAGTTCTCCTTGGCGTACGGCGAAACCACCAGGAAAGGAAGCCGCGGGCCATACCCGCACCGTGACTGCAACCCTGCTAGCGCGTTCGCCCCGGTCCCGCAGGCTCCCGTGCCCGTCAGCGCGTCCGCAGTCGACGCCGACTGATTCACGATTGGTCCGATCACGTGATCGTACCAACCATCCGAATCATCCCAAGCGATGATCACTGCCGTGTCGTTCCACTCCGGTGTAAGTTCTAGCGCGTCGATCGTTTCGAGCACGAATAGTTGCTCATCGAGTGGCGACGAATTTGAAGGGTGTCCGTCGTTGGCTCGTGGAGCCTTTAGGAAGCTAACCGCCGGCAAATTCCCGGCCTGCACTGCCTTCCAGAATTCGCTGATGTCGTACTCGTGATTCGCCTGCCCACCGTGCCCGACTTCCCACACGCTGGCCGGCGGCAAGTGATGCGGATTGGCCGTACTCGCGTAATACATGAATGGATTGTGGTGCGCGCTGTACGCGGTCTCCGGCGTGCCATCGATCCGGTTCGTCGTGGTTGCGCAAGCGGCCGGGCTGCTTGCGGAAGCCGGAGTCGAAGGCGTGAACCCGCCCTGAAACCAGCCCCACGAAATGCCCTTGGCGTTCAGCAGGTCTCCAATGTTCAGCCCCTTCAACGACGTCTGGTCCGGGCTGCCGCAATCGTCGTAGTAAGGATCGGGATCGCCGATAATGGCCGCATTCACCACGTCCGCTTCCAGGTCCCCGCTTGAATCGTCGATTGAGTGTTTCAGGTCGGCGTTGCCGGTCATTCCGGAAACTAGGTTCACAGCTCCCGGCGTCGACGGCCCGAAAGTTGTCCCATACGAATTGTCGTTTAGCGAAAAGTACTGAGCGAGATTCCACATCCCTGTAACCGTATTTCCGTCGTAGTAACCCATCACGATCCCTGGCCCATAGCTCGCCAGGTTAGCGATGCCGGTGCATGCCGTTGCCGTAAATTCCGGGAACTTGTCCATCAAACCGCTGTCGAACGCCTGTTGCTCCGGTGTGTAGTCGTGATTCATGTCGCAGGTGTAGTTCTGGCTCGGATCCAGCCGGAACGGAGTGTAGGTACCATTCGGATTCTGCTTCCGCAGAACTTCCGGCAAACCATTTACCGTCGGAGTTCCGGGTCTGGCGTGAAATTGCGATTCGCCTTCAGGATTTGTAGCGCGTGGGTACGTCGCAAAATAGTGATCGAACGAAACGTTTTCCTGGAATATCACAACTACGTGTTTGATCGGCGTCGCGGTGCGATAGCCGGCCGCGGCATCGCCGCGATGCTGCGCAAAGACTGGCCCAGCGTTAAGACCAAGCATGCTGGTGGCTAGGATCGTGCTCGCCATTCGGCGAAGCGTATTTCTCATTATCAATTCTCCTTTGTGAACGGCTATGGATGCGTTCGAAGCAGACAGCCGGGGAGACTGCTACTGCTTACACAGTGCGTACCAAGAGGACCGATTCGCTCAAATCGAACGAGCTGCACACTTGATACGCGGAGATTGTTAGGGGAGGGTTACAGCCGGGTGAATTTGGCCTTACGGGTTTGTCACTCGAACTTCTTCTCCATCATTTTGCAGGAGCGCTGACGAATTTCGCTGCGGGCTGACCTGCGACTGGGACTAGTAGTTGTGGCGCTCGCTGTTGCCTTCGGCGTAACGCGAATCAGCGCCATCATTCCGCCATCCTCATGCTCCAGCAAATGGCAGTGAATCGGAAACACGCCCACAATATTCGGGCTTCGAAAATCTATCCGCAATTTGATCGACGGATAAGTTGGCGAGCGCCCATCCCAGAACGGCACGTTAATCGTGTCCCGCAGGAATGGCTCATTCACATCGATCCCAAAAAACTGCAGCAGCAAAAAATGAACTTGGTGGATGTGAAATGCGTGCAACTCGCGCGACCGATTCTCAATAATCCAATCCTCTACGTCGCCCTGCTGCGTCTCGAGCGCCGGCCCGTCATGCATCGGATCGAATAGCTTGGGCGTCTGCCCATCCACCGTTATGTAAAAAGCCGTAGGGCTGTTCGGGTCGTTCGGATCCTGCACCTTTTCCGAAAAATACAGCTTGCGCGTCCTCACCGGCTCCACGTTTCCAATCCACCCCGCCCTCGCACGCTCAAGCTCCCCCGCCGCCACCATCCCCGCCTGCGGCAACCGCGGCAGCATCCCTGCAGAATTGCCCGCACTCAGCTCGATCGACGCAATTCTTCTCGTCGGATCATTCTCACCATCGGCGCCTGTGTTTACGCTGCGTGTCACCAAACTTGCCTTCACATTTTCCGCTGGCGCCTGCACGATAAACTCAACACGCCCTCCTGGCGGCAATCCCAAATGGTTCTGCCAAATCACTCCCGCGGGACTTCCATTCCAGTTCACCGGCACTCCGTCGAGCCCAGTCACCCCCAGTTCCTGCGCTTTGCCGTCGAACAGCACCTGCAAGCTCAAATACGTAATCGCCGACGCGTTCAGCACCCGCCACAGCTCCCGCCCTCCCGCCTGCATCGGAATTACTGCCGGCTGGTAATCCGGAAACGGCACCGGAACAAAGTTCAACGACAAGTCCTTCGCCGGCTTGCCTCCGCCTGAGCCCGTATTTCGCGCATCACCGTCGCGATCCACAAGGATTGGCTGCGCCCCCGATTGGTCTCCATGCGGCTTTGCATTCGGGTTCACCAACTCCTGATCGCGCACCACCAGCACCCGCTCCGGCAGCCCCGCCACTTCGCGATCTACTTTTTCAGCGCCGTCGATGATCAATGCTCCCGAAGCGCCGCCCAACACCTGCATCTTGCTGAATCCATGCAGATGCGGGTGATACCAATACAATCCCGGCGGCTGATCTTCGGGAATCTGAAACCGGTATTCATAACTTTCCGCGGGCCCAATCGAAGTGCTCGTCACTTCATCTTGATGGCAGGTCGGCGCAATCGCCAACCCGTGAAAATGAAGGTTCGTCGAAATTGCCGTGAAATTCCCGTGAGTACACGCTCCGGACCCACTGTCGCCGGCCGGTGCCATCTTCATCGCTCCGCCCGTCGCTTCCTTCTCGCTCGGCTTCACGTCGGCAATCTCGTTGTGAAGCTTCAAAACCATCAAATCCCCCGGGTGAACCCGCAGCGTCGGTGACGGGTCGCCTCGCTCTGACACGTAGCAATAGCGTGCATGCCCTGCCGGGTCCGTCAGACGGTAAAAATACAAATCCGCCTTCAGGACGCCACCTTGGCTCCGTAGGTCCTCGGGCTGCTTCACCGAGGCTCCCAAAGATGGCTGTGCACATGCGGCACTCCCAGGACCCTCCGCCGCCGCGCAAAATGCTGGCCACAGACACGTTGCGGAGACCAGCCCACAGAGCAGCAATGTGAAATTCAGAATTCGGTGCATGAAATTTGGGGACTACACAAAATCGAATTCTATCTACTGAAATATGAATGCACGATTACAACGAATCGCCAGGAAACCATTCTCAGAAAACTGCGTCAAAGTTTGTAGGGGGCTGTCCTGAAGGACTGCTGAGTTCACTTCTTCTTTTTTCGCTGATTACTTCCGCCAAAAATTCCGCGGATTCACCCTGAGAAAGCTCCCCCATTCATCGAGTCTTGGAGAGGTGTACGATGTTTTTTCTTCGAAAATATTCTTCCGCGGTATTGCTGTCTTTATTCGCCCTTTTGGCGTCCCTCGCGACACCCTCTCACATCGCCGCGCAAAGCACCATCGCCACCGGCAGCATTCAGGGAACAATCACTGACGCCAGCGGCGCTGTCGTTCCCAGCGCAAAAATCACCATCACCAATCAGGACACCGGACAAGCGCTCGCCATTAACACCAACGCCAGCGGCGCCTACAACTCCGGCCCGGTCGTGCCGGGAAATTACAGCGTTCGTGGCGAAGCAAAGGGATTCAAGACCACTGAGCAACGCGTAGTCGTTCGTGTCGGTGAAATTTCCGGAGTGAGTTTCGCCTTATCCGTCGGCGAAGCCAGCACCGTCGTTGAAGTCGCCGAGCAAGCTGTCGCCGTCAATACCGAACAACCCAGCGTCCAAGGCGTGCTCAATAAAGACCAGATCGAAAATCTCCCCGTGAATGGCCGCAATTTCCTCGATTTGGCCCAGCTCGAACCTGGCGTCCAAATTCAGGACGGCGGCGACTTCGATCCCACCAAAGTCGGCTTCTCTTCAATTTCCTTCGGCGGCCGTTTCGGCCGCACCGCGCGAATCGAAGTCGATGGCGTCGACGTTAGCGACGAAACCGTGGGTACTACCACTGAAAATATCCCCTCCTCCGCCATCGACGAATTTCAGCTTAGCCAATCCACTCTCGACCTCTCCAATGAATTGACCTCTTCCGGCGCGGTGAACGTTATCACCCGATCTGGAACCAATCAGTTCCACGGCGAAGGATTCGGCCTCTTTCGCGACAGCGTCTTTTCCGCCGCCCTCCCAGGTCCCTCCGCCCCTTATTCGCGCACTCAAGATGGCGGAAATATTGGCGGCCCGATCTTCAAGGATAAGGTTTTCTTCTTCCTCGATGTCGAACACACCAACCAGAATCTCTTCGCGCCGGTAGTCACTTCGGGCCCCTTCAGCACGCTAACTGGCGGCTCGACCAGCCCATTTCGTGAAACCGACTACGACGCACGCCTCGATTGGCAAATAAAAGGCATCCGTATGTTTTATCGGTTCAGCTATTTCGATAGCTTGGCGGTTTCTGCGGGAGGGTTAATCGGTTATCAGCCCTACGAAGATAAGAACTACACCAGAAGCCACGTCATCGGCGCGGACTTTGGCTCCGGCGGCTTCACTCACAGCATTCGTTTCGAATACCTCAAGTTCATCAACAATCTCGGCGACATCGTGCGCGGCTCGAGCCTGCCTTTCGCGAGTTTTCCCGTCAGCATCAACATTTCCACTTTCGACCTTTTCACCGGCCCCAATTTCCTTGCGCCACAACAAACGTTTCAAACCGACCGCCAGATTAAGTATGACGGAAGCAAGATTCTCGGCACGCACATCCTCCGTTACGGCGTCTCTTACAACCGTCTGCGCGGTGGCGGCCTTTTCTCCTTTAGCGCCATCACTCCCAACGTCAGTCCGATTGGCGATTCGGATGAAGTATCCGCCGCTGCTGGCCTGCCCGGCGGCGCGGGTAATCCGCTCAACTATCCTGTCGACAACGTCACCCTCGGCAACGGCGAAGCTTGCGACACAGAAATTCCTGCCTTCAATGAACCTTGCAGCGGTGCGCCGCCCGACAATCGCTTTGGCGCTTATGTCGGAGACGCCTGGAAGATTCGCCCCAATCTCACCGTCAGCTACGGTGTCCGTTACGTCCGCGACACCGGTCGTGCCGATAGCGACCTTCCCGAAATTCCCATTCTCAACACGCTTCTCCCCGGCCTCAATCTGGGTAATCGCGTGAATGAACCGGACAAAAATCTCGGCCCGCAACTTGGCGTCGCGTGGGATCCCAGCAAGAACGGAAAAATGGTCATTCGCGCTGGCATCGGCATGTTCTACGAAAATGCCATCTGGAATAACGCCGAGTTCGATCGCCCCGAACGGCTTGCCACCGGTGCATTTCTCGCCAATCCCACGCCATGCATCAGCGACTCCGCATCCGCGGTGCCATTCCCGAGTGGTGGCGAGTTCCTTGGCGGCAGCCAGGGTGCCGGCAATGTGATTTGCAGCGCTCTCATCGGCTCAACGCTGGGTGCCACCGCGGGTAATTGCAACGGCCTTACCGCCGCGCAATGCATCGCCAACTTCCAAACCACTTACCAAGGCGCTTCCGCTGCCGTCGGCTCGCGCGCTCCCAACCCAGACTACATTCCAACTCTCATCTCGACTGGTGCGCCGATCTTCCTTGGCCCTCTCGCACCAAGCTACAAAACGCCTTACTCAATCCAAATGAACGCTGGCATCCAACGTGAGTTGCGTCCCGGAATGGTCCTTAGCATCGACTACCTCCGCAACGTCAACCTCCACTACCTCCTCGGCATCGACGCCAACGATAGTGGTGACACTCGCTTCTTCAACAAGACTGCCGCCCTCGCCGCCATCTCCACCACCAACGCGCAATTTGGCTGCGGCGCCGGCACTGATGCCGCCGCCATCAACTGCGCTTTGCACTCGCCACTCATCGATCAATTCACCGGCCTTCCTGGCGCATCCATCGCCAGCTATGCCAATAACGGCCTCGACTCCGCCAATGATCTCGGCGTCGGCGGCTGCGGCATTGCCCTCGGAGTCGCCTGCGCCTTCCAGGGCAAAAATCCTCAACTCGGCCCGGCCACTTTCCTCTTTCCCATCGGTCGCTCCGTTTACAACGCCTTGGACGTGAAGCTCGTCGACAACGTCAAGGATCCATTTCCCGGCGTCCACTACCTCAACTTCCAATTCGCCTACGCTCTCTCCCGCTTCACGAACACTGGCGCCGCACTCACCACTTCCGCCGGCACTTCGCCCGCGGCCGCGGATCAGGACTTCGTCAATCCCGCCATCGACAACCGCAACCCACTCGGCTTTAGCGGCCCATCAGCGCTCGACCGCACTCATCAAATTTCCTTCGGTGGTTACGCCGATCTCCCCCTCCACCTCCGCCTTGGCACCATTTTTCACTTCGATAGTCCGCTCGCCAGCGCTCTCGCCGTGCCTACCACCGGCATCGGCCCCGGCGAAATTTTCCGTACCGATTTCACTGGTGACGGCACCACCGGCGATCCCATCCCTGGCACCAAACAGGGCGCATTCATGCGCAGCGTTTCTCCCAGCCAATTGCCCGGCGTCGTGAACAACTACAACGCCAACGTCGCCGACCACCTCACCCCCGCGGGCCAGGTCCTCGTTAACGACGGCCTGTTCACTGCGGCTCAGCTCGGCGTCGGCAATTCGCTCTGCGTGAATAATCCCAACGGTGTATCCGCCGGCGCCGCCTGCGCCGTCGCGCCGCTCATCACCTATACCGACCCGAATACCGGCGCGACCCTCCCCGGCGTGATTCCCGGTGAAGTCGGTCTCGGCTGGCTAAAAACCTTCGATATGAGCCTCACCTACCTGGGCAAGGTCCATGTCGGAGAAAAAGACCTCACTCTCGAGCCTAGCGTCAGCTTTTACAACCTCTTCAACTTCGCCAATTTCGACATTCCCGGCAATGTGCTCAGCGGTATTCTCACCGGCGGCGCTGGTTCGCTAAACGGAACCAACTACGCCGGATCCGAAGGAGCCCGCATTGGAATCGGCACTGGCGTATTCGATCTAGGCGCGCCGCGTACCATCGAATTTGGGCTGAAACTGACTTTCTAAGCGGGCTTCGCGTGTCCGAAATTGACGGCGGAGCTTCGGAAGCGATGGCGCCGAACCCTCGCCATCGCCACCCGCAGTGGCCAACCGAAAGCTTTCAATATCAGCGATTTACCGTCCCGACCGGCGGATACTTTCTGCCCCTTTCCGGCTTGCCCTTTAGTACTCACCCATCCGAACTTTCCGCAGTTTCCATTGACACACCTTTTCCTACTTATCTAAACTCCTTTTTTACCAGCAGTTACAGCCCATTTCTGATGCGCGAAGAGTAACTAAACGCTCGTTTCGCGATCATCAGCGGCGAGAAATGCGGCATTCAAAGGGAGAACAGATGGCGATTCGCCCCCAACCAGTCCCGGCGGTCGTGCCGCGTATCACCCCACGCGAGGATTTGAATCCCTATCGCGTCGCTCAAATTCAATTCGACATCGCCGCTGAGCATCTCAAGCTCGATCAAAGCTTGCGGCAGGTCCTTCGCACGCCGAAACGCGTCCTCGAAGTCGCCGTCCCCGTAAAAATGGACAACGGCCAGGTAAAAGTCTTCCCCGGCTTTCGCGTCCAGCACAACGTCAGCCGCGGCCCTGCTAAAGGCGGCCTGCGCTATCACCCCAATGTCACCCTCGATGAAGTAAAAGCCCTGGCTATGTGGATGACCTGGAAAACCGCCGCAGTCAATATTCCTTACGGCGGCGCAAAGGGTGGAGTCGTCTGCGAGCCCAAGCGTATGAGCAAAGGCGAGCTCGAGCGTCTCACTCGCCGCTACGTCTATGAAATTCTTCCCCTGATCGGCCCGGGCCGGGACATTCCCGCACCGGACGTCTACACCGATGCGCAAACCATGGCCTGGATCATGGACACTTACTCCGTAATGACCGGCGAAGAGACTCCGGCTGCGGTCACGGGTAAGCCAACTTTGCTCGGTGGTTCCGAAGGTCGCCGTGATGCCACGGCTCGGGGGGCTGTCATCGCCGCCGAAGAAGCGTGCAAGATCAAGAAAATCAATCTTCGCGGCGCAACCGTGGCCATTCAAGGATTCGGCAACGCCGGTTCCACTGCCGCTCGCCTCTTCGCCGAGAAAAAAGCCCGCGTCGTCGCCATCAGTGATTCTCGCGGCGGCGTTTTCAATTCGCGCGGCATCGACCCGCTGAAAGCCATGCGCTATAAGGACCGTTCCGGCACAGTCGTCGGCATGCCCGGCACTTCGCGTATCTCCAACGACGATCTGCTCACCCTCAAATGCGACATTCTGGTCCCCGCGGCGCTCGAAAATTCCATCACTCTCAGTAACGCCGAGCTTCTAAAGGCACGCATCGTCGCCGAGGCAGCCAACGGACCGACCACTCCTCACGCCGACGAAGTGCTTGCGCGCAAGGGAATTCTTCTCGTTCCTGACATCATCGCCAATGCCGGTGGTGTCACCGTTAGTTACTTCGAGTGGGCCCAGAATCTTCAGGGCTACGCCTGGTCCGAAGCCGACGTCAACAGCAAGCTCGACACCGTGATTCGCCGCGCTTTCCAGGAAGCACACGAATCTTCGCGCCGCCATCACGTTCACATGCGCACAGGCGCTTACATGGTTGCTGTCGAGCGCGTCGCCGATGCCACTGTTCGTCGCGGCTTGTTTCCCTGAGATTTAATCTTCAAGTTTTCGCTTCGTCCAAAACCTCCTTTGTTTCACTTCCGACCATCCAACAGCTAGTGTTGTGTTCACACGCAAAAGTTTTTCTTGCGCCATGGGGAATAAGACGCGTACATTTCTCTTTGCCGGCTCCGCTCGTGTCGAAGATGAGCGTAGGCCGGCATTTTTGCCTGCCGCATCCTATTTTTTGCCTGCGAACAGGCTTTCGGAAATTTGCTCCGCAAATAGGATCGCAGCAAGTTGAACAACCACACGAATCACACACCACCGATTCTTCTCTCCATCGCGGGCTTCGATCCCTCTTGCGGGGCAGGTACCGCCGCAGACCTGAAAACTTTCGCCGCGCACAATTGCTACGGAATCGCCGCCGTCACCGCGCTCACCGTGCAATCTTCACAAGGTGTTCGTTCGGTCCATCCAACCTCCGCGCCTACCCTTCGCGCCCAGCTCGACGCTCTCGCCGAGGACTGCACCATCGCCGCGGTGAAAATCGGCATGCTCGGAACCAAAGCCAATGCCGTCGCCGTTGCGGAATTTCTCGATAAGCACAAGTTCGCTCACGTTGTTCTTGATCCGGTCACCAAGCCCACCGCCGGCAACGCTGAATTGATCGACGAAGCTGGCCTGAAATTCTTGCGCGACGAATTTATGACTCGCGTCTCGGTAATCACTCCCAATCTTCCCGAAGCGGAGTTCCTGACTGGAATTCCCGTCAAAGATTTGAACGGCATGAAGGCAGCCGCCACCAAACTCGCCGAACAAGGTGCCAAGGCGGTCATCGTCACCGGTGGCCATCTCGAAAAACCCACCGATCTTCTCTGGGAGAACGGCGAATTTTTCTATCTTGGCGGCGATCATCAAAAAAGCGAAAACACCCACGGCTCCGGCTGCACTTTCTCATCCGCCATCGCCGCGCAGCTCGCCCTTGGCCAGCAGCTCCGCCAAGCCGCCATTCTCGCGAAGGCTTTCGTCACCAAAGCGATCGAAAAGAGCTACTCGGTCGGCAAAGGCCACGGCCCGCTTAATCACCTCTATCGCTTTTATCAGGAAGCTCCCACTCGTGGCGTTCACGAGGTTCCTCAGCATGGCATGCATCCTGCCGCCGAACCTGCCTCCCATTAAATCAAGTTCTCGAATGATGAAATCCGTTCGCGCCGAACACGTCGGGAAACACCTTGCAGAAGAGCTGAAGGAGTTACAGTTCAGCGCGTCGCAACTTGCGCGTCAAATCAAAGTGCCAACCAACCGCATCACTCAAGTTCTGAACGGTAAGCCCGCCATTACCGGCGACACTGCTCTTCGTCTCGCTCATTTCTTCGGAACCAGCGCTCAGTTCTGGCTCAATCTTCAAAACCTATACGAACTTCGCATGCTCAGAAGAGAGCAGGAAAATCCATTAGCTCTCTGCCCACAGTAAGGCGTTCTCGCGCCGCCTGAAGCGCAGCTAATCGTTAGCGACAATTAATTTCTTAAAGGGAATTTACTGCCGTGCAGCTCGGGCGACGTTCCGCTGCCACACAAGCCGACCGCCCACAACCGTCGCCATCGGCGCGCCGTGAAATTCGCGCCCATCGAAAGGAGAATTTCGCGATTTGCTCGCGGACTCCTTTACCTGAAATGTCCACCGGTGCTCCAACGAAAAGAGTGTCAGGTCCGCGGGCTGCCCTTCCGCAATCTTGCGTTCCATTTTCAGAATTCGCGCCGGCCCGGTTGTGAACAAGTCCACAAAGCGCATCAGTGAAATCCGGTTGGTATGCACCAGTTCCGCCAGCCCTAACGCCAGCGCCGTCTCGAATCCAGTTATTCCAAATGGCGCCTTTTCAAATTCCACATCCTTGCTCGCTGGGTGATGCGGAGCATGGTCCGTCGCAATCGCATCGACCGTCCCGTCCGCCAGCCCCTCGAGCAACGCATCGCGATCATCATCCGAAGCCAGCGGTGGATTCATCTTGTAGTTCGAATCGTAGACCACATCCTCGTCGGTCAACGTGAAGTGATGCGGCGTCACTTCGCAGGTCACATCCAAACCGTCCCTCTTCGCATTGCGAACATGCTCCAGCGAGGCGCGCGTCGAGAGATGCGCGATGTGCAAGCGCCCGCCGCTCAACTTCGCAATCTCCACATCCCGTCCGACACAAATCGACTCCGACGCCCCCGGAATTCCCGGCAAGCCCAGCCGTATCGACGTCGGCCCTTCTCGCATAGCGCCGCCCGCAGCCAGCGACCGGTCCTCGCAGTGATCGATCACCGGCAGCCCCAGCGCATTCGAATACTCCATCACCTGCCGCATCAGCCGCGCCGTCGCCACCGGGCGCCCATCGTCGCTCACCGCAACAATGCCCGCGTCCTTCATCGCGGCAATTTCGGCCAGACCCTCGCCCTTACTCCCCATCGACGCTGCGCCAATCGGCCACACTCGCACATTGCAATTCGCCGCGCGCTCCACGATCGATCGCGTCACTGATGCGTTGTCATTCACAGGCTGTGTGTTGGGCATGCAGCAAACCGCGGTAAATCCGCCCGCCGCCGCCGCTGCCGTTCCGCTTTCAATTGTTTCCGACAATTCCTGCCCGGGCTCTCTCAAGTGACAGTGCAAATCAATGAAACCTGGCGACACAATGCTTCCAGTCGCATCGACAACTTGCGCGTCGCCCGCTCTCAAACGGTCGCCGATCTGCGCGATGCGACCTTCATCAATCAAAATGTCCGCGACCGAATCCCGGCCGCTCGCCGGATCGATAATTCGCCCGCCCCGTATCAAAATCATTGCACTGTCCCACTCGCGGGATGAGGAGCATCCGGGCCCAGTCCGCTGACCAACTGAAACAGCAGCGTCATGCGCACCGCCAGGCCATTCGAAACTTGTTCCAAAATGCAGGACTGCGGCCCATCAGCCACCGTCGAATCAATTTCTAAGCCTCGGATAATCGGCCCTGGATGCAATACCGCCGCATCCGGCTTGGCTTTCTTGAGCCGCTCCGGCGTCAGCTGATACAGCCTCACATAGTCGTCCGCGGAAAACGGCGGCTCATGCAGCCGTTCCGTTTGTACCCGCAGCGACATCACCACATCCGCGCCTTCCAGCGCCTGCTCGATGCGCGACATTCGCACGACTCGCGGCGCCAGTGTTTCCAGGTCTGCCGGCACCCACATCGGCGGTCCGCATAGCGTGAATCGCGCTCCAAACTTGCTCAGCAGATGAATATTCGAACGCGCCACGCGGCTGTGCAGAATGTCCCCAATAATCGTCACGTTCAAATCTTCAAGCCTGCCTTTGCGGTCGCGAATGGTCAACGCATCGAGTAGGGCCTGTGTCGGATGTTCGTGGGTACCATCGCCCGCATTCAGCACTGGAATGTCCACACGCTGCGCCACAAAATGCGCTGCGCCGGAGGCGGCATGGCGGATCACAATCGCGTCCGGGCGCATCGCTTCTAGCGTCCACACCGTATCCATCAGCGACTCGCCCTTCTTCAAACTCGACGACTCCGCCTGCAAGTTCATCGTGTCTGCGCCCAGCCTCGCCGCCGCGGTCGCGAAGCTAATGCGTGTCCTCGTGGATGGCTCAAAAAAAGCCAGCGCGATCGTCTTCCCGCGCAGTGTCGCCAGCTTTTTTAGGGGATGCCGCTGAAATTCCTGAAAAGGTTTGGCCTGATCGAGAATAAAATTGATTTGCTCTGTGGTAAGAGGCGCTATCTCCAGCAAATGGCGCAAGCGTTGCGGCACTTGAATGTGAGCCGGACCCTGATTAGCTAACTCTGTCAACAAGCATCACCCGCTCCTCGTTGTCTATTTCCTTCAAACGAACCTCGACGATCTCGGTGTCGCTCGTCGTGATCGTTTGTCCAACGAACGTAGCTTCAATTGGCAGCTCTCGATGCCCGCGATCAACCAGCACACACATCCTCACTCGGCGCGGCCGCCCCAGGTCAAAAAGTCCGTTCATCGCGGCGCGGGCGGTCCGGCCCGTGTACAGCACATCATCGACAAGCACCAGATCCTGATCGTCCACGCCAAATGAAATTTCCGTCGACTGCACCACCGGCTGCGCCGCCACCGTTGATAGGTCATCGCGGTATAATGTGATGTCGAGCGTCCCAACTGGCACATCCACTCGCGAGAAACCTTTGATCGTTCTCGCCAGCCGCTCGGCCAGCGGAACACCGCGCCGGCGCACTCCGATTAGCGCCAAATTTGAAGTTCCGCCGCTTTTTTCAACGATTTCGTGGGCCAAACGCTGGAGGGTTCTCTCAATCTCTTCGGCAGAGAGAAGCTGTCTTTTTTCGACGACGCGCATCAAAAACAAATCCTAACACAGCGAGTGAACTTTCGGGTACTCAGCCAATGCACGCTTTCATGCCTTCGAATATGAGCAATAAAACTAGCAAGAAGTCGCGCCTCGCAGTCGCGTATCTCGTCATCTTTGCTTTTGCGGCTGGTTATTCGCGCCCTGTGCCCGCTGCTCGCCCCGCGAACTCCAGCCCAAAGCTCGTAGTCATCTTCGCCATTGACCAAATGCGTGGCGATTATCTCGATCGCTTTGCTAGTGAATGGCGCGGCGGTCTAAAGCGCTTCATCGATCAGGGTGCGTGGTTTACCAACGCCGCCTACCCCTACTCCGGCACGGTCACTTGCGCCGGCCACTCCAGCATTTCCACCGGCGACTTTCCAGACCGCCACGGAATGATCGGAAATGACTGGTGGGATCGCGAACTCAACAAGGAAATGAACTGCACCGAGGATCCCAGCACTCATCTCCTCGCTTACGACGGCGCAAGCCTCACCGTTACCGAAGGCGATAGCCCATGGCGCCTGAAAGCGCCTGCCTTCGCCGATTCCTTCCGCGCCACCTACCCGAATTCCCACATCGTGACCATTTCAGATAAAGCTCGGGCAGCCGTACCACTTGGCGGCCACCACCCTGATTCCGTCACTTGGCTCGAAGGATCGCACTGGGTTACTTCCGACGCTTACGGCCACGAGCCATCAAAAATAATCGCCCAATTCGTGACCAATCATCCGATCACGGAAGATGCGGGCAAAACCTGGAGCTCTTCGTTCAGTTCAACAGCAGGCAGCAAAGACGCTGCAAATTTCTCCTTCCCTATTGGCAAAACTGGCTCAGCCGATAGCGAATTCATCGCTAGCTGGACAGCAAGCCCTTACTCCGATGCCTACTTGGGTAGCATGGCCGCTGCCGCTGTATCCGGAATGCACCTCGGGCAGAACGCCACCCCAGATTTTCTCGCGATCGGGTTTTCTGCCGTCGATTTGGTCGGACACCGGTTTGGCCCCGACAGCCCGCAAATGCACGATCTCCTTCTTCACCTTGACGATACTCTCGGAAAACTTCTGGCGGCGCTCGACAACAGCGTCGGAAAAGGGAACTACGTCGTGGCTCTCTCCGCCGATCACGGTGTGGCGCAAATTCCCGAAGAGGCCGTGAAAGAAGGCAAACCTGCCGGTCGCGTCGATAGCCCTGAAGTTTCCGCGCAAATTGAAAGAGCGCTCAAAGAGCACGGCTATCTGGATAAATCAGTTCTTCTCTTCGACGACGGCAACATTTATCTGCGCACCGAGGTAAGAGATAAACTCAAGAACGACCCGACTACGATCCAAGCTGTATTGTCCGCAGCTCGCGGCGTCGACGGAATCGCTGACGCTTTCTGGGGCGAACAAATAAAAGACCTCGCCTCCAAAAATCGTCTCGCTCATGCCGCCTCGTTTAGCTACTACCCCGGCCGCAGCGGCGATATCGTGGTGATTAGCAAACAGTATTGGTTTTTCGACCACCGCAACAAACTCGGAAAGTTTGGCTCCGGTACCACTCACGGAACTCCTTATCCCTACGACCAGCACGTTCCGGTTGTTTTCATGGGCGCCGGAATCAAAGCAGGGAAGTACGCCAACGACTCCTCCCCCGCCGATATCGTTCCCACCCTCGCCGCCATCGCTCACGTAAAACTTCCCCCCACGGAAGGCAAGCCCCTCACCGCCGCCCTCGCCACGTCCCGCCATTGATCCCGTAGCCCTGCGCACCCACCCCCTCGTCTCATTTTGCAAGCTTCTCTTCCCCTCCTTCCCTCCAATACCCCCACGCCCCTCTCCGCCTTGACTCCCGTGCTACGCTCTTTCCCCGGGGGTTCCGTACGCAGCCGGCCACCACCCATCACGCGCCAGACGCATCCGCGCCTCGCGCCCCCGCCTCTCGCACGGTTGACCTCTCGGTCAACGTCGGCAAGCTCTCCTTCACCAACCCCATAATGGCCGCCTCTGGCACCTTTGGTTACGGCGTCGAGTTCGCCCAAATTGTCGACCTCAACCGCCTCGGCGGCATTGTGACCAAGGGCCTATCCCTCGAGCCCATGAAGGGCGCGCCGCCGCCCCGCATAATCGATTCCGACGGCGGGATGATCAACGCCATAGGCCTCCAGAACATAGGCGTACACGCGTTCGTCAATTTGAAACTGCCCCAGCTCCGCCAGTACCGCACCCACGTGGTATGTAACGTTTTCGGACATACCAGAATCGAATATTCGCGAGCGGTGGAGGTCTTGGAGGGGGCGGAGGGTATCGCGGCCTATGAGCTCAACCTCTCTTGCCCCAATGTTGAAGCCGGGGGGATGGAGTTCGGTTTCGACCCCGTAGCCTTGACCACTGTGGTCAGCGACGTTCGCCGCCTTACTCGCCGCGAACTCTGGGTCAAGCTGCCACCTTCGGTTGGCTACATCGCCATGTTGGCGAAGGCTGCGGAGCTGGCTGGCGCCGATGCCCTCACCATAGGCAATAGCTATCCTGCTGCAGCGCTTGACCTTACGACTAGGCGGCCGTACCTCGGTAGTACCGGAGGGGGATTGTCGGGAACAGCTATAAAACCTATAACCCTAAGACTGGTGACGCACGCGAAAGCAGCCGTCCGGATCCCGATCATCGGTTTGGGAGGAATTGAAACGGCCCAGGATGCCATTGAATACATCCTTGCAGGGGCGGTTGCGGTCCAAATCGGAACCGCTCACTTTGTTGATCCCCGCGCCAGCGAGCAAGCTGCGAACGGCCTACAGGACTGGATGATTGACAATAAGATCAGCAGAATCAGCGATTTAAGGGAGTAACAGGAGGGACAAAAGAGGTTGGAAGCCAGCCCCGTAAACGATATAATTAATTGATTCAAATGAGGTTAAACGAAAATGACGAATTGCAAGGGATTGAAAATCTGTGGCGCAGTGTTTTTAGGACTCTCACTCTGGCTATCGCTCCCCGCGTTCAGCACTCCCTCCGCCACTGCTAAGTCCAGCGCTCGTGTCTCCGCTTTGAACGACCCCACCCTGGCTGCCCCGAATCCGAACCTGAAGCCCCTAAAAGTATGGAATGGTGTCTCAAGCTGGTACGGCGAAGAGTTCGATGGTAAGCAGACAGCAAACGGCGAGACCTACGACATGTATGGTGTAACCGCCGCCAGCCTAACCCTCCCCTTAGGCTCAATAGTAAAGGTGGTCAACCGCAAGAACCACCGAAGCGTAATTGTCCGCATCAACGATCGAGGCCCTTACGTAGATGGCCGCGATCTGGACGTCTCATACGAAGTGGCCCGCCGCTTGGGTTTTGAGCATCGCGGCTTGGCCAAGGTTCGCCTGGAACTCTTGGAGGTTCCTCAACGCCAGCCTCAGCCTCAAGAGTAATCGTCGCCCTGGATTTTGAAGATGGGAAAGCAGCCTTCGCCATGGCCCGGAGGCTGCGGGGTGCCGTTGGAATGGTCAAGGTCGGTAGCCAGCTTTTCTCTGCCGAGGGCCCGCGAATTGTCAGTCGGCTTCACTCCCTCGGCTTCGGTATTTTCCTCGACCTGAAGTTTCACGACATTCCCAACACCGTTGCTCGTTCCATCCAAAGCGTCCGAGCTCTCCCGGGCATTAAGCTCGCCACCCTCCACACCCTCGGTGGCCTCGAGATGATGAAAGCCGCCAGAGAAGCTGCTGGCCGCGGCAACCGCAGCGTCAAACTCCTCGGCGTTACCGTACTCACCAGCCACGATGCGGGTACTCTGCACCAGACCGGCATAGCAGGTCCTCCTGCGAAAGCTGCCGTCCGCCTGGCTAAACTCGCCAAGCAGGCTGGACTCGACGGCGTCGTCGCTTCAGCCCACGAAATTCAGGCCATTCGTCGCGCTTGCGGCCCTCGCTTTCTTATCGTCGTGCCCGGCATACGCTCACAGCACGACGCCGCGAACGATCAATCTCGCATCGCCACTCCCGCCAAAGCGATCCAAACCGGCGCCGATTACCTTGTGATCGGCCGGCCGATTACCCGTGCGACTGATCCCAAACAGGCTGCTGTAAACATATCTCGTGAAATCGACGTAGCCAGCCGCCAGAGCTGAAGTTACGCGCTGAAATTCAGCAGCTCGAATTTGCCCAAGTCACTTGACTCAAATCGCCACTTCGAGTCTTCATCCTTCTCCCGGCATCTCACCTAAGTAATGAAACACATCATCGTCGGAACCGCCGGCCACATTGATCACGGTAAATCCGCGCTGGTCCAGGCTCTCACTGGCACAAATCCCGACCGTCGCGAAGAAGAAAAGCGCCGCGGAATCACCATCGACCTTGGTTTTGCTTTCCTCGAATTAGGCGACGTGAAAATCGGCTTCGTCGACGTTCCCGGCCACGAGCGGTTCGTCCGCAACATGCTCGCCGGGGCCGGTGGCATCGACGTTGTCCTGCTCGTCATCGCAGCCGACGAATCCATAAAGCCCCAAACACGTGAACACTTCGATATCTGCCGGCTTCTCGGCATTTCCTCGGGAATCGTCGTCCTCACCAAGTCCGACCTCGCCGATCCCGAAACTCGCGCCCTCGCAAAAATCAAAATCCAGGACCTTGTCCGCGGCTCCTTTCTTGAAGGCAAGCCTATCGTGGAAGTCAGCTCCAAAACTGGCGCAGGTCTCGACTCGCTAAAAAGTGAACTAACAAAAGCAGCCGTTAAAGCAACTAACAAAAACCCCGATCACTTCTTTCGTTTGCCTATCGACCGGGCCTTCGCCATGAAAGGATTCGGCCCTGTCGTCACCGGCACCCTCATTTCCGGCACTCTGCAAACTGAAGACGAACTCGAGCTTTTCCCCACCGGCCGCCGCGTCCGGGTCCGAGGCCTGCACTCCGGCGGCGCGGCTGTTCCCAGCGCTGTAGCGGGCCAGCGCACCGCCATAAATTTGGCTGGCGTGAAACTCGAAGACCTCGCTCGTGGCATGACCCTCGCCTCGCCCGATTTGTTTCAATGCACCTCACGCTTCAACGCCAAAATCCACCTCCTCCCGTCCGCCCCTGTGCTGAAGAATCGCTCCCGCGTCCATTTTCATTGCGGCTCCGCTGAAGCTACTGCCGAAATCGTTCTCCTCGAAGGAACTGCGCTTCAGCCAGGCCAGACCGCCTTCGCGCAGCTTCGCCTCCCCACACCCCTGCTCCTCCTCCCCGGCGACCCCTTCATCATTCGCCGCATTTCACCCATCACCACCATCGGCGGCGGAGTCGTACTTGACCCTTTCGCCGCCTACCACCGCTCCCGCGACTGCCACACCGTTCCACTCCTCAACATCCTTGAAAGTAACGACCGCGAAGCCATCGCAGAAAATCTAGCCAGTCTCGAAAGCCGTGGCTTGACCATTCCCCGTCTTATCGCCCGAACTGGCTGGTCGAAAAACGACGCGATGGCAATACTCACCAAACTCCTCCATCAGAAAAAAGTAATCCAAATCGAAGCCGACCCGCTCCGTGTCGTCCACGCCGCAAAAATCGCCGAATACGGCCGCCAGATTGTCCACCTGCTCGAGCAATTCCATCGCGCCGAACCGCTTCTCCCCGGACTCTCCAAAGAACATCTACGCGGCCGCGTCAAAGCCCAGCCAAGATTATTCGCCGCTGCGCTCGACCAACTCATTGAAGTCGGCGCGGTGGCCGTTTCTGGCGATTTGGTCCACAACGCAGGCCACAAAATCTCCGCCACTACCGATGAAGCCCGCTCCCTCGAAAAAATCGAACAAATTTACAAAGTCGCAGGCCTCGCCCCGCCCACTCCCGACGAAGCGTTCCAAAAACTTTCGCTCGATCCCCTTCTCGGCCGCCGCCTCTTCCAGCTCCTGGTCTCTGACGGCAAAATAGTCAAGGTCACTGAGGCCCTTTTCTTTCACAGGGATGCAATCGCTCGCCTCCGCGAGCTCATCGCCAAGCATCACAAAACCTCGGGGCCTCATCTGAAGGTGGGCGACTTTAAGACCCTGGCAGGCGTTTCCCGCAAATACGCCGTCCCGCTGCTCGAATATTTGGATCGCCAGGGCGTCACCCGCAGGCAGGGTGAAGAGCGTGTTATACTAATTCCGTAGTGTTGACCGCCGGGCCCGGGCCCGTGCGGTCAGAAGGCAGGCATGTATGGGTGAATTTAGCCCGTTCCATTGGATGATCGTTGCGCTGGTCATCCTAGTGCTCTTCGGAGGCCGCAAAATTCCTGAAGTGATGCGCGGTCTCGGCCAAGGCATCAAGGAATTTAAAGAGGGAATGCGCTCTGACAACACGGCTGCGACCCAGCCGACGCCTCCTCCGCCTCAAACCGTAGGCACCGCCCCGCAAGCGCCGGCGGCACCGCCGCCAATCACCAACGAGCCCAAGGGTTAGTCCCCGGCTTGGACTATCCCCATTCTTTCGTTGAAGTGTAATTCCTCGCCCGAAATTAATCGCGTCTGGGTGCGTGAATTTTTCGCAATTCCTCATACACACGCGCCAGCGGCAATCCCATGACGTTGAAGTAGCACCCTTCAATTCGCCGCACAAATTTCGCGCCGCGCCCCTGAATCGCATAAGCTCCAGCTTTATCAAACGGCTCGCGCGTGCGCACGTACTCCTCAATCTCCCTTTCGCTCAGCCTCACAAATTCCACCCGCGTCTTCTCCACAAAGACTCGCTCGCGCACCCTTTCGCGTCCCTCACCAAGCACAACCAAAGCAACGCCAGTAAAAACTTGGTGCGCCCTCCCGCTTAATCCCCGCAACATCCGTCGCGCTTCCGCGCGCGATTTGGGCTTCCCCCAAACCTGCGTGCCAACCACCACCGCCGTATCCGCGCCAATAATTACGGTCACTCCGCCCCGCACTCGTGCGCCGCGTCGCCGAATCTTTTTTGTCACCACGCATGCCTTCTCCAGAGCGAGCCTTCGTACATACACCCCCGCCGGCTCGCCGCGTCGCCGCGCTTCATTAATCGCCGCACTTACAGTTTTGAATCGGAAGCCTGCACTGGAGAGAATCGCTGCCCGCCGCGGCGATGCGGAAGCTAAAATTAACCCGAAGGATGCAAGTGGAGCATCCTTTACGCGCCGCTCTGAGCGCTTACCCACTAAACCACAAACGTATCCTGGTATTCACCAAATACCCGGCGCAGCGCATCCGAGATTTCTCCCACCGTCGCCCACGCCTCCACCGCCCCTAAAATCGCCGGCATCAAATTCTCACTGCCGCCCGCGCGCCGGGCCACTTCCTCCAGCGCCGCCTTGGTTTTCGCCGCATCTCGCTTCGCCCGCAGAGCCTTCACTCGCTCGACCTGTGTCTTCTCCACTTCCTCATCGATCCGCAACGTCGGTACCGGTTTTTCTTGCTCGGCCATGAACCGGTTCACGCCCACCACCACCTGCTCTCCCGATTCCACGCGCTGCTGATACTCATACGCCGCCCTCTGTATCTCCGCCTGCACAAATCCCTGCTCCACCGCCCGCAGCAACCCACCCAGCGCATCGATTCTCTCGATATACCCCAGGGCTCCCGCCTCAATCTCATTGGTCAGCTTTTCAATCGCGTATGAGCCGGCAAAAGGATCGATCGTATTCGTCACGCCTGTCTCTTCCGCGATGATCTGCTGGGTCCTCAATGCGAGCACTGCCGCTTCTTCCGTCGGCAGCGCCAGGGCTTCATCCAGTCCATTCGCATGTAGTGACTGGCATCCGCCCAGCACCGCGCTCAGCGCCTGGATCGCTACCCGCACAATATTGTTCTCCGGTTGCTGCGCCGTCAGCGACGAACCCGCCGTCTGCACGTGAAAACGCAGCATCATCGAACGTGGATTCTTCGCCCCAAACCGCTCCTTCATAATTCCCGCCCACAGCCGCCGCGCCGCGCGAAACTTCGCCACTTCCGACAAGAATTCATTATGCGCATTGAAGAAAAACGAAAGCTGCGGCGCAAAATCATCCACATTTAGCCCCGCCGTCACCGCTGCGTTCACATACGCAATCCCATCGGCAAGCGTAAACGCAACTTCCTGTACATCCGTCGATCCTGCCTCGCGAATGTGGTAACCGGAAATCGAAATGGGGTTCCAGTTGGGAATCTCTTTGTGGCACCAGCCAATAATATCCGTCACGATGCGCATCGCCGGCCGCACCGGGTAGATGTACGTGCCCCGCGCAATGTATTCCTTCAAAATATCGTTCTGCACCGTGCCCGAAAGCCGCTCGAGCTTTGCGTTCTGTCGCTTCGCCACCGCCACATATAGCGCCAACAAAATTCCCGCCGTCGAATTGATGGTCATCGACGTCGACACCTTATCGAGCGGGATTCCGTCGAGCAGAGTCAGCATGTCTTCCAGCGAATCAATCGCCACGCCGACCTTCCCCACTTCGCCCATGGCCAGCGGATGATCCGAATCCATCCCCATCTGTGTGGGCAGGTCGAACGCGACCGAAAGCCCGGTTTGCCCCCGCGCCAGCAAGAGGCGGTACCGTTCGTTCGATTGCGCCGCCGTTCCAAATCCGGCGTACTGCCGCATCGTCCACAGCCGCCCGCGATACATCGTCGGGTAAATCCCGCGCGTGTACGGATACTCGCCGGGATAGCTCAGGTCGCTGTCCGGATTGAAGCCGTGCAGGTCCTTCGCGCTCACCACCGCCGGCAGGGAAGCCTGCTCCGCCGGCTCAGCCTTCCGAGCGTCGCCGTCGCGCCCCGCTCCAGGTTCGGTCTGCACTTTCGAAATTTTCTTATGCTCACTCACAGAAGTTTCGCCTCAGCCCTGCGCAGCGCTTCAACGCACATTCCTCGCGCTTCGAAACGCCATCCACGAAAACACGGCCATCAGTACCGTAAACAGGCATGTCAGTCCAATCAGCACTGGCACACGCACCGTTTGATTCTGATACTGCCGCCAGATCGAGATACCGCCCGAAAGCGCAAACGTCGCGAACAGCGCCCCCGTAATTTCATGAAAAAGCTGCCGGATGGCGCGCCAAACCGTGCGAAGAAGTATCTTCGCCAATTGCCAAATGCTCATTGGCCGTCCTGATATCTGCCCCGCCATCTCATTCATTTTAACCGGATTCGCTGCTCTCGCGCTCCGGCCTCGCGACGACGACGGAACTGCGCCGTCCTGAACCACACCCCCTGTGCCATTGGTCAGGTTAGCTGTTGTTTCTGCAGAACAACCAACACTTGTGCCCGTGCTGTCCACTCGTTAAAATCGTTACAATACCATTTAGGCGCGGAGGTAACCCCCTTGCAGCTCGATGATCGGCTCAAACAATTGCTGCGGGAACTGGGTCACGCTATCAACGACTCAGTTTCAGATTCAGACCGAATTTCCGATGCTATCGCCGGGGTTCGCTCCGCCGGCTACGACATCGTTCTCAAACTCGACGCAACCATCGGCCTTGCCCGTCGCGAATCGTCATCTTCCAAAATGACGGTGCAGGATCGCCAGTTTCTCGAATCCCTGCGCATTCGCGTCGACGACGCTACCCTGGACGACGACGAACTGCCCAAATTTGAAGTGACGCCGCAGGACATCAAGTTCCTGCGCTCGCTCAAAATTTCTCTCGATGAAAAAGGATAAAAGCGCTTGATGCCCCTCGGTGCCCCGAAGCTTGCTAAAACCGCACTTCTCGCCTTTGGCTTCCTGGTTTTCGTTGGCCTTTCGGCCGCTCCGGCATTGGCACAGGTCGACACCTCCAGTCCCATCGTCGTCAAGCAAACCAAAATCAAGCCCACCTGGTTAAAGGCCGAAGTGATTCACGGCGACCGCCAGTCCCTGATGGTCCGCGAAGTCGATCACCCCATGAACGTGCACACTTTCACCTACAGCCCCAAGGCGCAGGACCAAATGAACAACGTCCTCGCCAACGGCGGCTATCATCGCGGCGACAAAATCAAAGTTTCCTATGAGCCCGGCCAAACTGTCGCGCTCGCCATCAAGGGCAAGCCCTCCCGCGAATAAGCGCTGACTCTAGACAGTCTGATAACACCGCCTCTTCCGTAACCGAATCGACGTTCTCCTGTATCCTATCCGCAGCAGGATTCACATATGACCGAAACGCGCCGACCCGCCGTAGCCGGACGCTTCTACCCTTCGAATCCTCAAAAATTGCAGTCCGAAGTTGCACAGCTTCTCAGTAACTCCACCTCCAAGCGCTCCGCCATCGCCTGCATGGTCCCTCATGCAGGCTACATGTATTCCGGCGGAGTCGCCGGCAAAGTTTTTGGTGCCATCGAATTTCCGAAGCGAATAATTCTGATTGGCCCTCGCCACTACCCCGAAGGCGCGCTTTTAGCCATCATGTCGCACGGCGCCTGGGAAACTCCTCTTGGCCTCGCGCAAATCGATGAGGACCTCGCCGCCAAGCTTGAAAGTGAATTTACTGCCTTGCGCGAAGACGACGTTGCTCATCGCACCGAGCACGCTCTCGAAGTCGAGCTCCCTTTTCTCCAGTCGCTCCTCGGTGATGGATTGCGCTTTGTTCCTATTGCGCTTGGCACCGATCGCTTCCCGATTCTCGAAGGCCTCGGTTTGGCCATCGCCCGCGTAACCGCTCAGTCAAAAGAGCCGATCTTCATCGTCGCCAGTTCCGACATGAACCACTACGAAAATGACGCGATTACCCGCACCAAGGATGGCATGGCCCTCGAAAAAGTCCTGGCCCTCGACGCACCAGGTCTCTATGAAACCGTGCGCTCCAACGAGATTTCGATGTGTGGTTACGCGGCCGCCACCGTGATGCTCACCGCAGCGAAGGCTTTAGGAGCCACGAAGGCCGAGCTAGCCGCCTACGCAACTTCCGGCGACATTAACGGCGACCGTTCGGCAGTAGTGGGTTATGCAGGAGTGATAATTTCTTAGCAGGAAATCCCGGGGAACTCTTATCGGCACTGCAGCAGCGATTCCTAGTGATTCCGGATCCGCGCCGCCAGTGCCCGCGCCCGGTCTCGCGCGATATCCACATACTTCTCATCCGCCGCCAATTGATCGAGTAGCGGCAACAACAATTCCGGCTGCGGCAGCAGTTTCCCGTTGTAATCCGTTTCAACCCGAATCAACGCATCATTCACACCCAGCCGGTCATGCTTCATGGTGCGCTGCAGCGAATCAAGATCCACTTCCTCGCGCCCCAGCCCCTCAAAAATATCCAGCAACTGGTTCGCGGTGTTGTCCAGCGTGTAGTTGAACGTAACCTCGTGCGCTTCGGCCCCATTTTCGTAGCGAAAAGTCTTTTGCCCTAGATTTGCGATCTTCCGGTGCACATCCAGCTCAACGCCGTTGAAATCGCGCAGATCGTGCGCCAGCCGGAAAATCTTCTCCACCAAAGCATGATTCACTTCGAAAGTCGTCGGATTCGGCTGCTCATCCATCTGCCGAATGTCGTACGTGCTGCTTCCATCCTCAGTCACTTTAATCTCAATAAATTCGGGATAGCTCTGCTTGAAAACCTTGCGAAAGGTGATCGTAGGTGAGGCCGCCAGCGCCGCTTCAGATGAAACCCCGGCAGCCAGCAGTAAGAGGAATACTACCGCGCAACGAAAACTAAGCCTGCGACCGA
The DNA here is from genome assembly GCA_963757885.1 of uncultured Acidobacteriota bacterium. Taxonomy (GTDB): domain Bacteria; phylum Acidobacteriota; class Terriglobia; order Acidiferrales; family UBA7541; genus Palsa-147. Next base: position 1,361,910 of record CAVWSS010000006.1, read on the forward strand.
ACTCCATTTCCATGTTGGTTTGACGTTCGAATCCGTGAAGTATGTTCAAAAGCTTGCACTGAAAGATAGCGGAGAGCGCCCGCTCATCGAAAGCGCCGCTTCAAAACGCCGCGGTGCGTACCAGCCGGTATTTCTCCTGCCCTGTCGCCGCGGCAATCCGCGCCTGAGCCGCCGCCGTGTGCGCATGACACAAAGCCACTGCCAGCGCATCCGCCGCATCCGACGGCTCCGGACAGGTCCGCAGTCCAAGCTGCATGCCCACCATTTGCTGCATCTGCTGTTTCGAGGCTGCGCCGTACCCCGCAATGCTCGCCTTCACTTCGCGCGGCGAATAGCTGTGCGCTGGAATCGCCGCTTGTGCCGCCGCCAGCAGCACCACTCCTCGTACCTCTGCGAGCTTCAGCGCAGTTTTCATATTCAGCGCGGTAAATACCGCTTCCACCGCGACCGCGTCCGGCGAAAATTCTTCCATCAACTGGACCATCAGCTTGTGGATTTCCCTCAACCGCACCGAAACTGAAGCCTGCGCCGGCAGCTTCAGCGCCCCAAAGTGCAGCGCTATCGCGCTCCCCCGCAGAACTTCCACCACGCCAAATCCCGTAGCACCGGCCAACGCCGGATCCACTCCCATCACGCGCATCGTCCCCGGTGCTCTGCCACTCAAAATCGCAGCCATGACGGCCACAAGTTTACGTGCCGTTCAAAAGGAAATGCCAGCACATTTCACCATTGGCGTCTTTAAGGGCAATACCGTGAAAACAATCAGGTCAAAACACGAAAAACATCGGAGGACTTGGCAGAGGATCAACTGGGGTGGAATACCGACCAAGGAGCGCACTTCAAAAGGGAACTGCAATACCTGAAAACATCCAAAAACCAGCTTCTAACTCGCCACCGCCGCTTGAATTTCCTTCTCATCAATGTCGAAATTCGCGTAAACGTGTTGCACGTCGTCGTGCTCTTCCAGCGCCTCAACCAGCCGGACCATCTGCTGAGCCTGCTGCCCGGTCAGCTTCACGTAATTCTGCGGCACCCAGGAAACCTCCGCGCTTTCCGTCTTAACTCCCGCGTTCACCAGCGCATCGCGCACCTTCTCGAACGCCTCCGGCGGCGTGGTCACTTCCCACGACGATCCATCGTCCCGCAGATCCTCCGCGCCCGCCTCCAGTACGATATCCATCATCTTGTTTTCGTCCGCGGCTTCTTTGGCAACAATGATGTCGCCTTTGCGCTGAAACATCCAGCCCACCGCGCCGGATTCGGCCATATTTCCTCCGTTTTTTGACAGCGCGTGCCGAATCTCGCCCACGGTTCGGTTTCGATTGCTGGTCACCACTTGCACCAGCATTCCTACGCCGCCTGGACCATATCCCTCGAACATTGCTTCTTCCAGCGTCTCGCCCTCAAGCTGCCCGGTTCCGCGCAAAACGGCCCGCTCGATATTATCATTGGGCATATTTTCGGCTTTGGCGGCGAGGATAGCCGTTCTCAATCGCGGATTTGACGTCGGGTCGGCTCCGCCTGAGCGTGCGGCAATCGTCAGTTCGCGGATAATTTTCGTGAAAGCGCGGCCACGTTTGGCGTCAGTTGCCGCCTTTTTGTGCTTGATTGTGGCCCACTTGGAATGTCCGGACATCGAATAGCCCCATGCAGGTGAGATGGCAGGAGCAGAAGGATGCTCTTGCCGAGTTAGTCTAGCATAGCCCCTTGTCGCGCCGAAAGGCCTTGCGGTCTCGGGCGATGTATGCCAAAGATTTTCAGCGGGTTAACCCGCAAATGAAACGAGCGACTCGACTTCGTGGCCAAAAAGTCCAAAATTAAACGCACACACTGGAACTGGGCCCTCCATCAAACCTTCGAAGTCGGCCTCGCCTTGAAGGCTCTCAACGGGCTGGTCGAGACCCTTGGCGGCATCCTCATCTGGTTCGTCACCCCAGCCCACGGCGAAAGCCTGATCCAGACGTTCTGTAATCACGACCCAACCTACGACTGCAACGATTTCATCGCCCGCCATTTCATCACCATGACCCGCGACCTCACCAGCGGCAGCAAGCTTTTCGCCTGCATTTTCCTGCTCTCACACGGAATCACCAAGCTGGTCCTGGTCATCGCTCTCTGGGCTGGTCGCCTCTGGGCCTACCCGCTGATGATCGTCGTCTTCGGCGGCTTTAGCATTTACCAAATCTTTCGCTTTAGCCAGACCCATTCCCTGGGCCTGCTTCTCATCACCATCCTGGACATAATCGTTGTCTGGCTGACCATCCGGGAATATCGAGAACAACTGAAGGACCGCGAGGAAAGTCGCGCTCAAAACAATTCCTAATGCCAATTCCTAGTGCCGCGCAAATTAAGCATCAGAAAAACCAGAAACGTTTCTTCTTCTTTTTGCCCGTTTCATCCAGCTCGATTTGATCCTCAGCCAGCCCTGGCACGTAAGGCAGCGGCCGCCCTTCAAACGCAGCCAGCGGATTCTCCGTGAACAATGCCTGCGCGATCTGTTCTCCACGATTCTCGCGCACCTTCTCGAATGCCTCCTTCAACTGCAGTGGCCGCGAACTCACATTGTGGGCATCGCTCGCAAAAAAATGGATTGCGTCATTTTCGAGCAGCGATTCCGCGCACTTCTGCGCCGCCGGCCCAAATCTTCCCAGCAGGGACTGCGCCGTCACCTGCACATAGCAACCCTGCCGCACCCATTTGTATAGCCGCCCCAGCTTTGAACGAATCAGCGGATTGCGCTCCGGATGCGTGATGATAGGAATCGCGCCAAAGAGTTGAATCAAGTGCAGCGTCTGGTCCATCGACGGTGGAATCGAGTAATCATTGAATTCCACCAGCAGATAATCCTTCTGATTCAGCGTGTACTTCGTAACGTCCGCGCGCAAATCTTCAACATTCTCGAAACTCATGTGGAAATCACAGCCGGTGGCTAGAACCAGGCGCCCATCGAGTAGACGCTCGAGCTCTTCTCTCTTTGCGCGAATGTCCTCGGGAACAAATCGGTACGCTGCGTCCGCGTGCGGCGTGGCAATCACGTGCGTGATCCCATCCGCGATAGCCGTTTCGGCCATCTTCAGCGACATTTCCAGATCGTCGGAACCGTCGTCCAAGCCTGGCAGCAGGTGGCAGTGGATGTCGACCATGTACCGTTGATTATCCTATGACTCGCCCTGCAGCGTGAGCCGCACAACTACCGAATTACCCATCGAACTATGCGGGGCGAAAAATGACGGTGGGAATATCTAAGCGAATACCTGAAAAAGGCATCAAAAAACGGCAACGGGCGCGTCAGCGCTCGCCTTTTATGAACGACCCTATGAGCAAAATTACTGCTGCTGATGAAACTGCAGCGCTGGTGGGCTCACTAGCGGCAGCCTTCGCGGCTCGCCGTGGAATCCGCGCACCTCGGCCTCTTCCAGCAAAAACGAGGGCGCCACAATCGACGTGGGCATTCCTCCTTGAATTGATCCGAAGGATCCCAGTGCGGTCCCGGCAAAACCCTGCGCTGGACTCTGAAAATAGTTGTAGATCTTGGCGTCCTTGCCCATCGCTTGAATATTCCGCAACGATCGCATAGTCAGCCCGTTCAAAATTCCGCCGCGCAGCAGCTCCTCGTGGCCGTCCGACACGTAAACGCGGTAAGTCATTAGTGGCAGTCTCATCCCGCTGCCGATTCCCGCCGCCAGTCCCCCTATCGCGTCGCTGAAATCATCCTGTCGCACCGAGGAAAGTGCCGGATTATCCATGGCCTTCACTTCAATGCACCAGTCGTGGCCATCTTCCTTGCAGCTATCTAAAAACTTCTTCTTCAAATCTTCCGCTGACAACCCGTTGCTTGCCTGCCAGATCAAATTGCTTGGCAGTGCCTTTGGATCGGCTAGCAGCGCCGACCGCGCGTGCCCATTGGACTCCTGAAATTCAGGGCCGGGCCTGCGCATCATCAGCAATTTCCTAAGCATTCCATTCTCAACAATCGAAACGCGCTCCGGCCGCACTCCTTCGTCATCCACGTCGTAGCCGCCAATAAGCGGCTGCCCTTCATAAGCCGTCATCGTTGGATCATCCACTAGCGTGACGCCCTGTGGCAGCACCCGTGTTCCAACATGCCCGCTCCACTCGCTGCGCCCGCCCAGCCCCTGCATCATTTCATCGAATCGCGGAAGCATCGAAAGCGGCGGCCGCGCTCCGGATAACGACGCCGGAAGCGTTTGCGCCAGCAGCGCCGCCGAAGCCTGGGCGTCAAAAAGCACAGGGCCGGTAAAGTCTGGCGCCAGCGGACTTGCCCGCAAGGCCACCAAATCCTTTGCTGCTGCCTGCAGCGACGCTGACACGTCCGCTGCCGGCGGCAAATCCCCGGGCACCTTCACATATTTCGAGTAGTAATTCGAAACCACCATCCCATCGTCAGCCACCGCGTCCATCGACCCCTCGATCCCCGCGGAACTGCGCGACGTCCGAATCTCCGTTCCCTCGCTCGTCAACAGGTAATACGTCGTGTAGATCAGGTAGTACGTGACCCGCGAATCCCGCACATTCGCCACTCCGCGGATCGCCGCCGACGCCGTCCTCGCTTCGTCTTCCCATTTCCGCGAAGTCCAATCCGGCGTCGCGCGTGGCTCAACCTGCACCACCGGCGTCGCTTTCGAAAAATCGTCGATCTCCGGCGGCTTGGTTAGGCTACGCAGAAACGCGCGCTTCTGCGACATCTCGGTCAACGCTTCCTTGTATGCCTGGTCCACTGAGAGCCACAAATCCTGCCGCAGCGAGCTGTAGTCGTGGTCGATCCCTACTTGCCCCGCCGCGCCCAAAAACCCGCGAAAGCCTTCTTCACTCACAAAATTCGAGCTGTCCAGGTGATAGTCACCAACTCGCACGCCGGTTAGCATGAAACGGTTTCGCGTCGAATTCGAAGCCAGCAGCGCCCCAAATGACGTGGTAATTTCGCGAATATCCACGTCCAACAACTGGAACTGTATGTAGAACGGCTTCTCCACGCCGGTCAATTGCAACCGCGCCTTCGACCGGTCCATCTCATCCTTCATCGCATGCAGCGTCTGATCCTTGTCGCTCGCAACCTGCGCATCGGTTGGCTGCGTTCCGCTCGCCTGAGCCTGCGCCAGCGTAAGGGCGCCCGTAGCCTTGGAAACGCCAGCCCCTGCTGCTTTATTCCACGCCTTCTTCACCGCAAATGCCGGCGCTGCGCACAAAACCGCTGCGACCGCCCCAGCCGCAATCCATCGAGTCTTGATCACCCTCTCAATCATTGCGCCTCCGGTGAATTCGCTTTGCCGTTGTCATGCGCCGGTGGCGGCAGGATCGGCGGTTTGTCCGTCGAACTTTCTTTCTTCTGCACTTCCAATTCGGAAATCAAAATCGCTGGTGCCGCCGCGGCCACCGGAACCGATCCCGATTCAGCGCCGCAGTACCCATTGAAAATCTCCATCGTGTCCCCGGTCGCCACAATCTTCGTCAGCGACACCAGCGGCGTGCCCACAATATCCACGCCCCTCACCAGCTTGTCCGGCCGCCCATCTGCAAAAACCTCGTAAACCACCAACGGCTGCACTTGAAACGCCTGCGGCTGCCCTCTGCCGGTGAACGTAAATCCGCCCGCGATGTCGTCGATTAGCAATCCATACGGCTTGTGCTGCGCCTTGATCATCTCGATAAACTTGGCCCGCAGCTCCGCATTCGTCAGCGTCTTCGTGCTGGTTACAATCGTGTTTCCCATTCGCGCGATCGGCTGAAAACCAAGCTGCCGCCTTCCGTGCCCATTCGAATGCGGTACGTCCACCAGCGGCGAACGCCCCATCAAAAACGTCTTCAGCACGCCATCATCGACCAAATGCACGTTCTGCGAAGAAACCCCTTCATCGTCGAACGGGTAATAGCCCAGCAGCATCTGCCCATTCAAACGCGCCTCAGTCGGGTCGTCCTTGACCGAAATAAAACTCGGCAAAATCTGCTCGCCGATCTTCTTCGTGAAAGTCTGCCCCTCTGAAATGTCCTTCTGCCGGAATCCTTCCAGCCGGTGCCCCAAAACTTCATGAAAGAAAACCGCGGTCGCCCGCCCGGTCAGCATCGCCGGACCGGCAAATGGATCCACTAGCGGCGCCCGATCCAGCGCGCTCACTTCATTTAGCAACACATGAATTCGCTTCTCCACCGCTGCGTCATCCGGCGCATCCTTGGGCTCGAGCCAGTCGAAATTCGCGAATCTCTCGATGTCCATTCCATCCGGTGCCTTGCTTTGCACAAAAAGTTCCAGCCGGTAGTGCAGTTGCCCAAACGCCAGCTTGCTGCCTTCGCTGTTGATCTGATACTGATTCGACGCCTGCGCCGTGAACGTCACAATCGAATTCAGCACGTCCGGCGACCCACTGAACACCGCCGTATACTTCCGCACCTTTTCTTCCCACGGCTTCCGGTCCACGTTGATTTCCACGTGTGGCCCGATCGACTGATGCGGCTGCTCATGCGTAAAATCCGGCGCGTTGCCTTCGCTGCTCTGCACCTGCACCTGCTGGCTGGTCTGGATCTTGATCAACGCGGAGGCCGCCGCACGATACTGCCGGTCCGTCTCGCCCCAAATCTCCCGCTTCAGCACCGCTAAATCGTCGTCCAGGCTCGCTACCGACCCAGGGCTCGTCCAGCTTGGCCGCTGATCACCGATCTTGTGCGTGCTGTCGAGCTGGTAATCGCCCACCCGGCTCTGCACTTCCAGCCACCGCCCGCGATTCTCGTCGCTCGATAGCAACGCCCCATTCGATCCCGACACGGTCACAGCCTGTCGGTCCGTCACCGTGTAACTCAGAAAATAATTCGACGGCTCGGCCTTATTCAAAATCGGCACCGAGCGGTCCATCTCCTCCTGCATCGCTGAGAGGAGTGGAATCGCGGCCGGCGGCGCGGGCTTCGCGCCGCTAAAGCACAGGGCGCCCGCTAGAATCGCGGCGATAGTTGAGAATGAACGCACAGATGAACGCATAAATAGTGTGTTTGCAGGCATTTTCGTATGTTCCGAATTACTCAGTGTAAGCGCTCCTATCCCTATTTGAAAGCTTGTTCCCCGCTCAATCCACCAAAAGGAAAATGGGAATCACTGCGCGCTTGGGGGTGGAGTAGGAGGCTTCTTGAAAGACGTGGGATCGATGGAAATGTTAGTTTTGATCGATTTCACTTCGGTTTCCGTGAATTTCTGCCCGTTGTGAAAAACCACGCTGCGATACGGATACTGGCACGAGCTCACTGCTCGAAAATCGCTCCAGCGCTGGTCTGCCTGCACCGGTCCCTGCGGCGTCACTGCTTCAAAATGCGCTCCAGTCAACAAATGACTCGCCGCATCGAAATAAAGTTTCACGGGGCCGCTATCGCTGGTCCACTCCACAATTTCCACCTTGTGGCCGTCAACTTCCTCCTCATCCACAAAGTGTCCGTCGGCTTTGCCGTCCAGCACATCGCGGTACAGCCCCCACGCTCCCGCGAGCGCAATCCCGCGCTTGAATTCCGGAATATATTCCTCCGGCAAATCGATCACCCCTTGATCGGTGACGATCCAACCATTCGTTCCATCGAAAGTCTGCTGAATAGCTCCCTGCGGTAGCGTCGCCTGCGTGTGCAGCTTGTTGGGGTATTCAATCGTTAGCAACAACTGAATATCAAATGTATTGCCCTGATTGAACGCCTGCCCAGTCGTTTCCACCTGGACATTGTGAACAGCTTTCAGTGCATCGCCGCCCGTAGCCTTAGCTGCTGCTTGCAGCAACGACTTACCTTTCTCAATCGACGCCTGCGATGGAGGCGCCGACGCCTTTTGATCCCCAGCCTTCTGATCTTGACTCGCACTCCCCGCAGCGGCTTGCGCGCTTGAACTCTGCGATTGCTTCGCCTGTGCCAACACGACCACCGAACCGCCCAAAATCAGCGCCGCCGCAACAACCGCGCCGCTCCAAATGGCATGCCGAACTTTCAAAAATGCCCATGTATTCATGAATATCTCATTGGCGAAAATTCGCCACCACAAGCCTCGCAAACATCGTTAGAGTCCCAGCGGAATGCAGAGGATGCTTTGACGCCTACCAGAATAACACGCGCCCAATCTCTCCATCCTCGGCCCGTTCCCTTCAGTTAATCACCTGCATCGGATGCTTGTTCAAATACCAGCACGGCTGAAATCCGAAATGCCGATACAACGAATGGACGCAGGTCTGGCTCACCGGGTCGTGGTAATAAACGTCCATCTTCCCGCTCTTCAATTCCGTGGCCTGATACACGCTTACCGTGCCTAGCGCCGTCGGGTGCGCTCCGCCCATCTTGAACCGCACTACGATCCAATCCAGCACATAGGTAACCGCCACCACCAAAATGGCGATAAGCACGATTCGGCGGATGATTACTCGAAGCAAGGCAGGGACATTCTAACCGCGTTTTATCGGCAAGCAGAAATACAGCGAGGAACTACCAAATCCGCCAACATTACCGCCCAGATTCGCGCATCACGGCTCGCGGCCGCTCTGGCGCCACCGGACTCTCCACCGGCCGAGGCGCGATGGGTTCCACCGTCCCTCCGCCCGCGCCCACACCCGCCGCAGCCGCAGCCACCCGCACCGGATCCAATCTGTCGTCGAAGCGTCCAAAAATCATTTTTCCCGCGGTGGTCTGGTGCACCGACGTCACCGCTATATCCACCGTCTTATTGATCATCTTTCGCGCGCCGTCCACCACCACCATCGTGCCGTCATCCAGATACGCTACGCCCTGGTTGTACTCCTTGCCTTCGCGCAGGATGAACACCCGCATCGTTTCGCCCGGCAGTACCACCGGCTTCAGCGCGTTCGCCAGTTGATTCACATTCAAAATATCAATCCCTTGCAGCGTCGCCACTTTGTTTAAATTGAAATCGTTGGTAACGATTTTCGCGTCGTATCGCTTCGCCAATTCAATCAACTTCATATCCACGTCGTTAATCGCCGGAAAATCCTCATCCACAATCTGCACGTCCACTCCCGCGATTTTCTGAATACGCTCCAGCACATCCAGTCCGCGCCGCCCACGCTGCCGCTTCAGTGGGTCCGCCGAGTCCGCTACCAGCTGTAATTCGCGCAGCACAAACTGCGGAATAATCACCAGCCCGTCCAAAAATTGCGCGTCCGCAATGTCCGCCACTCGCCCATCGATAATCACGCTCGTATCCAGTAACTTGCATGTGTGCCGCCCGTTCCGCTCGCTGCCAAAGAGCCCGCCCAGCGCCTGCAAATTCAGCATGTCGCCTTTATTCGCGCCCAGAATCAATCCCACATACGTCAGGACCAAAAATGCCGCCAGGCTCATAAACGATCGCGTGCTCTCCGGCATCGACGTGTGCGACAGCACTAGCGTCGTCAAATACGCTCCCAGCACACCCAAAATCGAGCCGGTCACCGCGCCAATCAGCCGCCGCAAGCTCGCCCGCCGCAGGCGCATCTCGAAAAGAATCACCGCAACACCAAATACCAAACCCGCAAACGAACCCGCCAGCCGCGTCAGCCCGAATGGCCGAAAGTGATAGCCCGCCCCCACGCAAATCACGCAGAAAAGCAGCCGCAGCGCCAGCATGTCCCAGAACGTGCCTACGCTTAGCGGACCGGTTCGCCCTCCGGGGGTTTTCGAGTTTCCCAGTTCAATGGCCGTTCGCGTTACGCTGGTAGGGAGAGAACTAGAATGTCGCGGCATGAGGACCCCTTGCAAAACCTAAGGCAGGCGGACTTCCGATAAATCGCCGTTTCGGCAACCGGCAAACGGTCAGAAAACGGATTGAAAGCGAGTGCCGCCCCTTCTAGCTAGCCCGAAACTCGCTAATATGCGGCGGAGTATAACCACAGGTTATAAGTGGGTCAACAGCGTGGGTACCCCGTGTGGGTTTACCGCTGAGGAAAACTTCCTGGACCGGCTAAACCTGCAAAAAATTTATGTCAGGTAGAACTTACGTACTCGATGCCCCAGCGCGCACATTAGGTCCGAAGTCACCGTGCCGATGCTTCGCGCTGCATCCGAAACCAAAATCTCATCCCCGCCATCCTTGCCAAAAATCGTAACCACATCCCCGACCTTGGCCTCAGGGACATCGGTCGTATCGATCGTGGCCAAATCCATTGAAATCACTCCCACTAGCGGCACGCGTGTCCCTCGCAGCAGCGCTTGTCCTTTATTCGTCAGCGCGCGCACAATTCCATCCGCATAGCCTGCTGGGAGCACTGCAATCCGCGTAGGCCGCTGCGCCACAAACCGCGCCCCGTATCCCACCGCGTCTCCCACCGCCAGATTCCGCAGCGCAATAATTTTCGTCCGCAGCGTTAAACACGGCTGCAACTCCATCCGCTTCTTCACTTCTTCCCTCTTCGACACCGGCTCAAATCCCTGGTGATACCCATAAAGCACGGCCCCAGGCCGCACCAGTTGGCCCCACGTGCTGGGCCGCGCGCAAATTGCTCCGCTGTTCGCCAGGTGAATCATCTGCGGCGCAACTCCGAGGCTCTTCAATTTTTCCATCGCCGCTAAAAATCGCATCTCCTGCGTCGAGGTCTGCTGGCTCGTGAAATCTTCCGCCGACGCAAAATGCGTATACGCGCCCTCCATTACCAGGTGCGGGCATTTTTTGAATTCCCGCGCAAACTCGTCCAACTCGCTGAAATCCAACCCCTGGCGATTCATCCCCGTATTAATTTTCAGGTGAAATGGCGTTCGTAGATTTTTCCGTCGCCCCAGCCGCTTCGTAGCCCGCTCTAGCAAGTGAAGCTGGCCCATATTCGTAATCGTCGGCGTCAGATTTTCGCGCAGCAGTTCGTTTTCTTCGCCCGGCCAGAATCCCGTCAGCACCAAAATCCGCCTCCGAATTCCAGCCGCGCGCAGCTCCGCGCCCTCATCCGAACATGTCACCCCCAGCCACTCCACGCCCGCTTTCGCCAACGCCCTCGAAACGGGCACCGCGCCCAGCCCGTAGGCATTGGCTTTCACAATGGCCAGGATTTTTTTGTCGCGCCCTACGATATGCCGGATGACCTTCAGGTTATGCAGGACGGCCCGCAGCGAAATTTCCGCCCAGGTCTGACGTCCCTCGAATTGAATCGCGCGAGCCATTTCTCCGATTGCTTAGAATGCCAGACTCGCGCGCCTCTCTCGTCCTAAATTCGTGCCTGCGTCCTTTTTGCGCAATAGCTCCGCAGAAAACGGAAATGCGCACACACTTATACGCACCACTCAAAATCATTGAGAAAATTCGGCTGTACCAGGTGAAAACGGCATCCAGGTGGGACCTACTCGCCGTCCATTCCCCACGTGCCCGGCGCAGCCACTTCAAACCGCGTCCAGCGATTGTTGAACACAAAATGCAACACGCCTGTCGGGCCATTGCGCTGCTTGCCAATAATAAGTTTTGTCCGCGCCCGGTCTTCCTCCGGCGCGTCCTTGTTGTAGAAATCTGGCCGGTTGATGAACAGCACTACGTCCGCATCCTGTTCAATCGCGCCCGATTCTCGCAAATCCGCAAGTTGCGGATCGCGCTTGTCTCGCTCCGGGCTCCTGGTGAGCTGGCTCAACACCAGCACCGGCACCTTCAGTTCTTTCGCCAGCGCCTTTAGCGAACGCGAAATGCTCGACACTTCTTCAGTGCGGTTTCCAAATCGACCGCGCGAAGAAATCAGTTGCAAATAATCCACAATCACCAGCGATAAACCGTTCCTATCACGTTTCAGCCGCCGCGCTTTCGCTCCAATCTCCATCACGGTAGACGACGCCGAGTCGTCGATCCACAGCGGCGCCTCCGCCAGCGCGGTCAGGCTACCGGTTATCTGGCCCCAGTCCTCCCGCGTCATGTGCCCGGTTCGGAATTTGTGCGCGTCCACCCGCGCTTGCGATGAAAGCAAACGCATCAGCAGCGACTCCTTCGACATTTCCAGGCTGAAGATCGCTACCGGCTGGTTGTGTCGCAATGCCACATTCTCAGCCAGATTCAGCGCAAGCGCGGTTTTCCCCATCGACGGCCGCGCCGCCAAAATAATTAATTCCGAAGGCTGCAGCCCCGCCGTCTCGTTATCCAGCTCCGGATAACCCGTAGCCAGCCCGGTAATTCGCCGGCCCTCGCTGAAAATCTTCTCCAGCCGCTCCCAGTTGTCTCGGACCAGCTCTTTGACGCCGATCAACCCCGCGCGAACCCGGTCCTCGGCCAGCGCAAAAATCAGCGACTCCGCCCGGTCCAAAATCGCATCCGCATCGTCGTCCGCATCCAACGCCTGCTGTTGAATCGCCTGCGCCGAATGTGCCAGGCTCCGCAGGATCGACTTTTCCTTTACGATCCGCGCGTAATGTTCGACGTTCGATATGCGCGGAACCCCATCCACCAATTGCGCCAGGTACGCCGCTCCGCCGCTGGACTCGAGTTCCCCGCGCCGGTGCAAATCTTCAGTCAGGGTTACCAGGTCAATGGCCTGCTGCGCCTCGCCCAGCGAGATCATGTGCTGGAAAATTCGTCGGTGCGGGTCGAGGAAGAAATCCTCCGACCTCAGCTTCTCCACCGCGGTATTCAGGGTGTGGTTGTCGAGCAGGATTGCTCCGAGAATGCTTCTCTCGGCGTCAATGTTATGGGGTAAAGCTCTTTCGAGTGTGTTATCGGCTGGCACTGATTCGCTTTATCTTCGCCTAAGTCCGCTAAGGTTGCAATCGGACTTTGCCTGCGCTGAAAATATTCCCGGAAGTTGCCTCTGTCGGCCGGCTCTTAGCCCTGACTTACTGTGGATAAGCCGTGGATCACCAAATTGGCGACGTCTCAAATTCAATTTTCGCGGGGCTCCCACCGCTCGCGCCAAAGCGCTGCAAAAAAATCCAAAAATTAAACTGTTTCGCGTAAGCGGCTGGAAAAATAATCTACGCGGGCCAAAGTATGGGAGTGATACCTGTCGAGGTCAATGGAATAACGCTGTGAAAAACTTTTTGTACTGTGAAAAAAAACGCGCCAATAAAAAATCGCGCGCAATCTTTGGAGATTTGCGCGCGAAAAATTCACAGCCTTGGAATTTCAGCGGGGAAGTGACGCCTCTTGCCGCGCGGACTATGTTTCCCGCGCCACCTTCACATTCACATTCGCCACGATCTCGCGATGGAGCTTCACTGGCACCTGAAAATCCCCAATGGTCTTGATCGGTTCCTTGAGCTGGATCTTCCTCCGATCCACCGTGTATCCCTGCGCCGCCAGCGCTTCCGCAATATCGGCCGCATTTACCGAGCCGAATAGCTGCTCGCTCTCTCCCGCCTTCCGCGTCAGATTGATCGCTACGCCGTTCAACCCCTCCGCCAGCTTCTCCGCGTCGCCGCGCTCGGTGGCCTCGCGCGTCGCAAACGTCGTGCGCAGCCGTTCCAGCCGCTTCAAATTCCCGCTGCTCGCCTCCAGCGCCATCTTTCGCGGCAGAAGGTAATTCCGCGCGTATCCTTCCGCGACTTCCACCACCTCGCCGCGGTTTCCCAGCTTATCCACGTCTTCTTGCAAAATAATCTGCATCGCCTTTTCCTTTAAAAATGGTGTCCGAGCTTCCCGCCGCTTCTACAGCTCCGCCGCAAACGGTAGCAACGCAATATTCTGTGCCCGCTTGATGGCCAGGGTCAGCCAGCGCTGATGCCGCGCGCAGGTTCCGGTCATGCGTCGCGGCAAAATCTTTCCCCGCTCCTGAATAAACGGCGCAAGGATGTCCGCGCGCTTGTAATCGATGTAGTCCACCCGGTCCACGCAGAATCGGCAAACCTTCTTTTTCCTTACATAATTTCTCTTGCCCCTCTTGTGCGGTCCACCCGGGCCTCCTCCGCCAGGACGACCTCCAGGCCCACCCGGACCTCCTGGCCCGCGTCCCGGTCCTCCGCGTCCACCGCCATAACCACCGCCGCCTCCAAAATGTGGACGCCCGCCGCCTCCTGGCCTTCCACCACCTCCGCCTCCCGAGGGAGCTCCACCGCCTGAACTCGGGGCACCTTGCCCAGTAGGAGCTGTGCCTTGCCCACTGGGAGCTGAACCCTGCCCGCTCGAAACTGCGCCCGGTCCGCTCGGCGCTGCACCTTGCCCACTCGGAGTTGGGCTTGGCGTGCTCGCGCCCTCACCAGCCGCCGCGCCTCCGCCCGCTTGCGCTGGCGCTCCACCTTCGTTTCGCGTGGCGCTCGCCGCAGCTTTGGGTTTCTCGCTTCCTGCAGCGCTCGGCGAATCGCCGCCCGCGACTGAACCCTTATCTTTTTCCTCGTCTGCCATTCACTTTCTCCTCTTCTCGAATCTCTCGTATTTCCGCCGCCGCGCTTGCCCAGGGAGCGTTCTTATCCCGCCGCTGGCGCGTTCTGCTCGCCACCGCCACTGCTTGCCGGCGCAGCCGGCGTACTCGGAGGTGCACTCTGGGGTGCGCTAGGTGGCGCGCTCGGCGCATTTCCAGCCGGCGCCGCTTGCTTCTTCGGACGCCGCGCCGCGCGCTTCTCTCGATGTCGCGCCAGCTTTTGCTGCCGCTTCATCTCCTCGTCGATACGAATCGTCATGTACTTGATCACCGGATCGGCCACCTTCAACCGCCGCTCCAGCTCCTTGATCAATTCGCCGTGGGTCGACCGCACCGAAATGTACGTGTAGATACCTTCACGCAGCTTGTGCACCCGGTACGCCATTCGCTTCCGGCCCCACTTCTCAATCTTTTCAAACTTCGCCTGCTTCTCCGTCGCGGCATGCTCCAGGGTGCCGATCAATTTATCCAGATCGGCGTCTGGCGTATCCGGCCGCGTAATGAAAATCAGGTCGTAAAGTCTCTCTTCCATAAGTCCTCGTCCTTCCTATCACTCCTGATATGGCAATAAACTCGATTCCGTTACCGCTCAGCTCCCGCTATTCCGCCGGGCCTTCCGCTTCGGCGCCCTCAGCCGGCACTCGCCGGTTGAACTTCGCCATGGCCTTCTCGATGCCCTCGGTCAAAATAATTTCCACCGCTTCCGCTGCATCGCTGGCCATCTGCTCGGCGATTTGCATCTTGTCCTTGCTCATCTTGCACAGGACGTACGCCGCCAAATCCCCGGGCACGAACTCAGGCCTCACGCCCATACGCACCCGCATAAAATCTTGCCCGGCCGCGCTAATCACCGACTTCAGCCCGTTGTGCCCGCCTGCGCTGCCTCGTTCATTCACCCGGATCATTCCCCAGGGCAGCGCCACTTCATCGCTCAGCACAATCAAATCCTGTGGTTCACAGCCGGTCCGCTTAAACAGCGCATCTACCGCAAGCCCGCTCAAATTCATCATCGTCTGCGGCTTGGCCAGCACCACTTCTTCGCCTGCCAGCTTGCCTAACCCGACGTACGACTTCGCTTCCGGCCGCGTAACCCGGATTCCCGCTTTCGCCGCAATCGCATCGATCGCCAGAAATCCCAAATTGTGCGGCGTCCCATCGTATTCGCGCCCCGGATTACCCAGACCCACAATGAGCTTCATAAAAAGGAATCAGGGTCCATGACGCCTGGCACACTGCCGGAACAAGAGCCACCAGCCATAGCGGCGAGTTACTTCTCCTTGCCGCCCTTCTTCTCCGGCTTTTCGGCCTTCTCGCCCTTCTCTGGAGCGGCGCCTTCTTCGCCTTCCTCTTCCTTCTTGCCCTTCTTGATGACTTCCGGCTCGGCCGGTGCGACTTCCGTCGTCGCCGCTGCTTCCGCGGTCGGCTCCGCTTCCGCCTTCAGCGTTACCACGTGGAACAGCACGCGCGTTGGATCCGTGATCAGCTTGACCTTCTGTTCATCGAGCTGAATATCTCCCGCGCGAATCTGCTTCCCGATCATTAGGTCGCTGATGTCCACCTTGAACTCTTCCGGAATGTCGCCCGGCAAGCATTCAATTTCGATTTCGCGCGTCACAGTTTCGAAAATTCCACCTTGCAGCTTCACGCCCTGCGCTTCGCCCACCGGATGCACCGGCACGCGCACTCGCATGCGCACGTCCATGGCCACCCGTAGCAGGTCCACGTGAATCAGCGCACCGGTCAGCGGATCGAGCTGCCAATCCTTTACCATGGCTTGCTCTTCGCTGCCGCCGAGCTGCACCTTGAAAATCGAGTTGTGCCCCGTCTCCGACCGCAAAATCTTCCCTACCTGCTTGGCGTTCACCGCCAGCGCGATCGAATCCTTTTTCCCGCCATAGAGCACCGCCGGGATCATCCCTGTCCGCCTCGTCCGGCGCGCGGGGCCCTTCCCGCGCGTATCGCGGCTGTTTCCTTCCACCACAAACGTTTCCATTGCCATTTCCTTGTCCTTTACCTCAACAGTTAAAGAATTTAAATGAACAGCTCGCTGATAGAAGTCTCTTCGTGAATGTTCCGGATGCCCCGCGCCAGCAATTCCGCCACGCTGAGCACCTTGATCTTCGAAACCTTCTGCGCCTCAGGTGAAAGAGGCACTGAATCCGTCACTACCACTTGCTCGATCGTCGATGCCGTTAGCCTGCCCACCGCCGCGCCTGAGAGCACCGCATGCGTCGAACCTGCAAAAACTCGCGTCGCGCCATTCTCCAGCAGCGCTTCCGCCGTCTTCACCAAAGTTCCCGCCGTATCGATAATGTCGTCGATCACCAAAGCCGGCCGCCCCGCCACATCGCCGATCAAATGCATCACTTCGCTCACGTTCACATCGATTCGCCGCTTATCCACGATCGCCAGCGGCGCGTCCATCTTCTTCGCAAAATATCTCGCGCGCTCCACTCCGCCCGCGTCCGGCGATACCACTGTAATCTCGCCCAAATCCAGCTTCCTGAAATACTCGACCATCACCGGTGCCGCGAATAAGTGATCCACCGGCACGTTGAAATACCCTTGAATCTGTGGCGCGTGCAAATCAAGCGTCAGCGCCCGGCTCGCTCCCGCCGTCTCCAGCAGGTCCGCCACTAACTTTGCCGATATCGCTACGCGCGGCCGGTCTTTTCGGTCCTGCCTCGCATACGGGTAATACGGAACCACCGCCGTGATGCGCCACGCCGACGCCCGCTTGAACGCATCGATCATCAGCAGCAACTGCATCAGGTGAAAATCCACCGGATGCGAGCACGGCTGCACCACAAAAACATCCGCGCCCCTCACGTTTTCAAGAATCTGAAAACGCGTCTCCCCGTCGCTGAACCGCCCGTGCTCAGCCTTGCCTATTTCCACGCCCAGGTAATCGCAAATGGCCTGAGCCAAATCCGGATTAGCGCTGCCGCAAAAAATCTTGAATTTGTCGTCAACCAATGAACATTCCTCGGGTTACTTCGAGAAAAGTCTAGTCAGCGAACCAAAATCAGTACGCAGTGCAAAATCTGCAGGTTTTCAAGCGCTGAATACTACGGGCGAACGAGAGCACAATCTTCCCGGGTGAGTGTCTGAACCACGAAAACCTGATCATCCGGAAATGCAAGTGCGGCTCGGCGCGCCTGCGCTGGGCTTCGGAATAATCCGAACACCGCCGACCCGCTACCCGCCAGCGCGGCATCTGTCGCTCCTTGCTCGAGCAATAGGCTTCTAATTTCTCGAAGCCGCGGATAACGGCGAAACACCGGTCCCTCGAAATCGTTCTCGAGTGGCCCACCGCTCCGGCCCCAACAGAGAGCGCAGAACTTGAAGAGTTTACGGGGCTTAACTGTGTTTGTCAAACCTGCCTCATTCTCTTCAGTTCCGTCAGCCACGCCTATGCCCGCACTAATCCATTGATACGCCTCGCGCGTCGCCACACCGATTCCATCGGGCGAGACCACCACCACCGGCCGCCTCGCCTGATCCGGCAGCGGATAAATCTCGTCTCCGCGGTTCACTCCCAGCGCTCGCCCGCCCAATAAGAAAAACGGCACATCCGCGCCCAACTCCGCCGCCATGGCGATCAATTCGTCGAGCGGCAGCTTCTCGCCAATTAACTTCAGTGTTCCCACCAGCGCGCTCGCCGCATCGCTCGACCCGCCTCCCAGCCCTCGCCCCACCGGCGTGTTCTTAGTCAGCTTGGCCGCAATCCCCCCG
Source organism: uncultured Acidobacteriota bacterium (assembly GCA_963757885.1). Lineage (GTDB taxonomy): Bacteria > Acidobacteriota > Terriglobia > Acidiferrales > UBA7541 > Palsa-147. The sequence goes on from CAVWSS010000006.1 coordinate 1,379,924, forward strand.
CGATACCCAACCGCCTTCACCACCTCCGCAATCGCGCGGTACACCAAATTCTCGCGATTGGTCGGCAACGCCGGATCATTCGTCTCGAGCGTAATCCCTCGAGTACGCGTTCGTTTTAGTTCCAGCTCGTCGTGCAGGGAAATCGCCTGAAAAATAGTGCGCAGTTCGTGATACCCGTCCGCGCGCTTGCCCAGCACGTGCAGACACAAATTCACCTTCGCGTAGGCGCGCAACTTCACTGATTTTTTCATTCTGGATTTATTGCGGGCTCGTGCCGTCGGAATTGGGCTTGTGCGCGAGCTTCTTGTTCACATTCTTCAAATGCTGATCGATGGCGTTCACTTGGTCTGGCTCGTAGTCTGCCGGCAGTGAGTGTTGCCATTCCGTTAGAGCCTTTTCCCACAGCGCAGTCGCTCGTTCGGTGCGGCCCATCTTCGCATACACGTCCCCGAGGTGCCCCAAAATTGTCGGGTCGTGCGCCGAGCGGTCCGCCGCCTTCTTCAAATATTCCTCGGCTTCGGCCAGCCTGTTCTGCTTGTAGCAAACCCAGCCCATGCTATCGAGATACGCGCCATTCGCCGGCTCCTGCTCCAGCGCCTTCTTAATGTATGAATTCGCTTCGTCCAGCCGGATGCCCCGGTCCGCCAGCATGTATCCGTAGTAATTCAGAATTGGCCCATTGGCTGGATCGACTGCCAGCGCCTTCTTAAATTCCGCCTCAGCTTGATCGAACTTCTTCTCCCGCTCGTAAATCGCGCCCAGCATGAACCACACTGCTTCCTTCTCCGAATCGTCGTCGGAAAGCTCCTCAGCCTTCTGGGCCGACTTTTCCGCTTCCGGATACTTCCGTCCGCGCTCCTGCACCTGCGCCATATCCAGGTAAATCTCCTGATCGTTCGCGTTGTGCTCCAGCAATCCGGTCAAAATCTTGTCCGCGTCGTCGGTCTGATTCTTTTCGCCCAGCAAAATCGCCTGCGTCACCAGCAGACCGCGGTCGCCCGGATTCTCCTTCAGCGCCTTCTGCGTTTCGCTGATAGCCTGGTCCACGTTGTGGCTCTCGCGGAACGTATCGATCAGCAGCATCTGCGCGCGCTTGGCCTGATCCGGCCCTAACTTGGCCATATCCTCATAGCAATGTTCCGCTGAAGTGTAATCTTCCTTCTCGCGATAAACGCGCCCTAGCTCTTCGTACAAAATTCCCAACGCATTCGGGCTCGCCGAGTCATTCTGCCCGCTGATTCCCGCAATCGCGTCCGCCAACACGTGCGCCGCGTCATCCAGGCGCCCCTCTGCGTCGTAAAGCAGCGCCTCGTTGTAAAGAATCTCCAAATTTCCCGGCGCGAGCTGCTTGGCCTTCACAATGGCGCTTTCCGCCTTGTCGAATTGGTTCATGTGCCGGTAAATCTGCGATAGCCGCAGATAATTTTCCGGCGACTCCGGATCGCTCTCCGCTAGCTTCTGATATTCCTTCTGCGCCTCGGGAAACTTCTCTTCCGCCAGTAGCGTCTGCGCCAGACCCTTGCGGTGCGAAACTTCATCCGGATCGAGTTTCACCGCGTCCTGATACGACTCTTCCGCCTTCACATACTCATGCGCCTGGTAATGCGCATCGCCCAGCAAGTCGTAAATCGTCGCCGACGATGAATTCGCCGCTGCCTTGGTGAGCATTTCGATAGCGTCGTTGGTCCTGCCCTGGTCCGTCAGCAACTGGCTTAGCTGCTCCAGCGCGCCATCATTTTCCGGATCGGTCGTCAATATTTTTCGCAGAGTTTGCTCTGCCTTGTCCGGATTGTTCTCGAACCGGTACAACCGCGCCAGCCACAGCGCCGATTGACTGTCCTTCGGATCCAGTCGCAAAATCTCATTAAATTGATCGATAGCTTTATCGATGGTCTGCTTCTGCGCCGAATTCGCGCTCAAATCCCCCAGATTCCGCACGTAAATCCGCGCCAGCAGCCGGTGCGGCTCGGGATTGTTGGGATCGGCGTCGATCGCTTTTTGCGCTTCCGCAATTGCCTCGGGCACGCGCTGTGACTTCGCGTAGGTTTCCGCCAGCCGCTCAATAATCACCGACGACTTCGGATCCAGCTCCAGCGCCTTTTTGTAATACTCGATAGCCTGGTTCGCGTAGTCTGTGCGCCCGCTCAGCTCAAACTCTTCTTCTGCCGACCGCCCCATCGTGAAATTGAAATAAGCATCCGCGGTTTTATCGTTGCTTTTATCGCCGGTGTTCGCAGCCGCCTTGGACTGCGTATCCTGCGCATCGCCCGCCGCGGTTTTGGGGGCCTTTTGCGTATCCTGCGCGTGCAACGCCACGGGGGCGAGGCACCCCAGCGCCAGGATTAATCTCAATTGGTTCTTCATGTTCGACTCACCGTAATTCGTTATTATCGACTAGCCAGCAAATCAGCGTCAAAAGTTTCAAGCCGTCCCTTTCCATAAGCTGGCTCTTGGGACGCATCGTCACAGCAGCAGCAGAAAATGCCTCACAGGAAAGATGCCTGGGTCGTCATTAAGGGTGCTAGAAAGCGCGCGAAGTTCATTAAACAACTGAACCGATAGCCTTTAGCCAACTCTTTCGCAGGAGCAGTTCATCTTGAAAAATGCATCTCGCAGCACGAGCAATGTCTTAGACGGTAATTCTCATCTCTTGGGTACCTTTGCACGAATCGCAAAGCTTTCAGCAATTCTACTGATGTGTCTCGCCTGCCACACTGCCGCGTTCGCCATTCCGCAGCAATCTCAATCCAAAACCTTGCCTCCCGGCCCTCATGAAGACCGTGTCCTGCCCAAACCCAAGGGCTATTTCTCCGATTTCCTCTGGCTCTCGGGCCGCTGGGCCGGCAACGTCGCCACCAACAAAGCCGACATCAATCTCATGTCCGCCGAAGCAGGTTCACTTGCTGGCGTGAACGTCATCCATCGCGAAGACCGCATCTACTCCCTCGACCTTCTCCACTTCGCCCAAACCATCAACGGCGTAACCATCTACCTCCGCCACTTCAGCCCGGAGCTTCAGCTCTGGGAAAAAGCCGATCCCATTGCTTTGAAACTTGTCTCGATTCACGAAGGAATTTCGCACTTCGAAGGAAACTTCAATGGCCGGCCGTGTCACTGGACCATCACCAAAAAAGGACCCGACGCCTTCTCAATTCATTCCGATATGTACGATGAAAAAGGCGAGCAGCAGGTAATGGATTTTTCCTACGTGCGGGTCAAACAAATCGCGCCACTTCTGAAATCTCACTAGTATTTTGGATTCCCGCGTTTTTCAGCCGCTTCTAGTGCCGGAAGTGCCGGTAGCCCGTCACCACCATCGCCATTCCCGCTTTATTCGCTGCCGCAATCGAATCTGAATCCCTGATCGACCCGCCCGGCTGAATCACCGCCGTCGCCCCCGCCTTCGCGCCTTCCTCCACGCTATCCGGGAACGGAAAAAATGCATCCGACGCCATCACCGATCCCTTGATCGGCAGTTGCGCCTTCATAATCGCCAGCTTCACCGAATCGACCCGGCTCATCTGCCCCGCCCCAATCCCCGCGGTATATCCCTCATGCGCAAAAACGATTGCGTTCGACTTCACGTGCTTGCACACTTTCCACCCAAATAGCATCGCTCTCATCTCGGCTTCGGTCGGCTGACGTTCCGATACCACGTTCACCTCGCCCGGCTCCAGCTCGTGCGTGTCCGGAGTCTGCACCAGCACACCGCCCGAGATTCGCTTCGACTCCAGTTCGCGAGCGCCTTCCTCCGGTCCAATTTCCAGCAATCGCACATTCTTCTTTGCGCTGAACTTCTCCACTACTCCCGGCTCGTAGCTCGGCGCCACAATGCACTCCACAAAAAGCTTGGCCACCTCTTCCGCGGTCTTTTGATCCACCGGCCGGTTAAACGCCAGCACTCCTCCAAAAGCCGAAATCGGATCGCACGCCAGCGCCTTCTTGTACGCCTCCGCTAGCGTCTCCAGCTCCGCCGCGCCACACGGATTGTTGTGCTTGATAATTATCGCCGCGGGATTCCTGAACTCCTTCGCCAATTGCCACGCCGCGTCCAAATCCACCAAATTGTTGTACGAAAGCTCCTTGCCTTGTAATTGCTTTGCTCCTGCCAATCCCGTCGCAGCCTTGCCCGCAGGTATGTACAGCGCCGCCGATTGATGCGGATTCTCGCCGTATCGCATCGTCTGGTGCCGCTGCAGCGAAATATGCACCCGCTCCGGCAACACTTCCGCGTCCCGCATCTTCAGCTCACTCGCCTGAGTCTCCGCCGCCTGAGCCCCTGCCGCCTCCGCCGCCTCTAAACGCTCCAGCTCCGTCGAAATCATGCCGTCGTATGCCGACGTCCTCGCATACGCCTGTCTCGCCAGCGACAATCTCGTCCGCAAACTCAGCTCGCCCTTCTTTTCAATCTCGCTCGCCACCTCATCGTACTGTCCCGGGTCAGTCACCACCGCCACACTTGCAAAATTCTTCGCCGCCGACCGCAGCATTGCCGGGCCGCCAATATCAATGTTCTCCACCATCTCTTCAGGCGTCACTCCCGCCTTCCTCGCCACCGCCGAAAACGGATACAAATTCACCACCACCAAATCGATTGGCGCAATGTCATGGCTTTCCGCCTCCGCCTGATCCTGCTTCTTCCCGCGTTGATACAAAATCCCGCCGTGAATTTTCGGGTGCAGCGTCTTCACCCGCCCACCCAGCATTTCCGGCCAGCCGGTCAATTCGGCCACATCACGCACTTTGATCCCTTCGTCCCGCAAATAGCGCGCAGTTCCGCCTGTCGACACAATCTCCACTCCCGCGCCGGCGAGCCTCCGCGCAAATTCGCTCAATCCGTTTTTGTCATAAACGCTGATCACCGCTCGTTCAACGGGCACCAGGCCCCCTTTTATTCGTGCAGTAGATGTGGCTGTCATAGGCCGATTAGTTTATGCGCTTGCGCAAAAATGGGCAAAACACAAACCTGTGGAAAACCCCACGCGTACTGGAAAACTTGCGCGCAAGAAATTGCCTGATCGAAATTCACCGCGGGAAAAAAGACTGGAAAGGAGAACTTCGAGGAACTACTTGCTGACCCGCGCCTTCAACTTCACTTTACCGCCTTCCACGCTCACCGTGTACTCCACTTCCTTCGCGCCCTTGGACCTCAAATCGCTCGTCTTGTTCTGCACGAAAGATTCGAAATCCCGCAAACTTGGCCCGCCGGTCGTCTCGCCCGCCGCCAACCGCTTTTCCACCAACTCCGTGTAAAGCTTCCGCACCTTATCAATCTCTTTGCCCGGCTCCGACAAATTCACCCGGAAAGCATCTCCCGATCCCGGCCGCATCGGTCGGTGCGCCTCCCGCTCCAACGCCGCGGCCAGCTGGGCCTCGGCCGCTGCTTGATCCAATTGATTCTTTCTCGCCCGCGCCAGTGCAATCGCTTTGGCCGCCGCTCCAAAATGCTGCGGCACATTGCTCATTTCCCGCGACGCCATCTTCTTCCGCCAAATATCCTGATATTTCGCGTAGGTCGACGCCAAATTGTTGTACCGGAACCTCTGCACCAGATTCAGTTCCGCGACCCGCTCGCCGTAGCGCTTGATCATGGTTTCAACGCGCCACTGCGTATCGTTGGGTGGCCGCTTCCGGCCACCGCCAAAATACTGCTCAAATTCAATCTTAAGCGTGCGGATATCCTTCTCGATCTGATTCAGATCTTCGTCGACCGCAGTGGGTATTGGAGGATTTGCCATTTGCAGTTTGACGTTCGAGTTGAATTGAACGCGTTAGAGCGAACTACGCCTTCAATCTTGAGCGAGACGTGATATTTCAGCCTACGGGTCCCGCGCCCCGGAATCAATCGCACCCTCGTCCTACTGTGCCTGAAACAGCAAACTGTACGTGGCTATTTGGGCCACTTGGTTGGTTTACTGGCGGAGTGGTTATAGAGCATTAGGAACCCGGTGCGATTATGCGTGTTCAACGGAGTAGTCACACCCATCTCCGCGTAATTCCTCTGATCAAATGGCGCTCGAAATGAAAGTGACCAAACGTCCGAGTCAGGAGCGTCAACGACATCCCCACGCGCCCAATGACCAAGGAGCACGCGGTCAGCACCTTTGGCGTCACCCATTCCGAGAAACGGGCCGCCCTCATCCAAGGTTTCCTCTAATCGAGCGTTCCGATCTGAATCACGAAATACGAAGAATGGGTTGTACTCCACCCCTCTATTGCCCGCTTCCGTTGTTAGGCCAAACTCAGCGCGCGATTGCCCGGTCCGATCGATGAACGCAATTTGAGCTCTTGGTGGTCCATGCTCTCCCCGCGGCCTATCCTCTCCCCAATATGCCAACGGCGTACCCGCGGAATTCACGAGCTCAAAGCGCGTCGCGCGGACCGTCAATTCCCCAACTTTGTCATGATTTGGCTGTTCAATTAGATAGGACGACACTTTCGTCGCGGCCAGACCACCGATAAATCCAAGGGCCATCGACAAAAGAGACAGCCAGGCTATTTTCATGGCGCACCTTCGTCTACCCGTCAGTATTGTTTGACACCAAAAAAACCGAAGATTGCCCACCCATTCTGCGTGTGTTCCAATAATTCCCGCCGCCCCATGCCCTCAAAACCAAAATCCAAATCCAGCGGTACCACTCCATCAACCGCGCTCCGCGCCCTCCCCTCCGTCGACGCCCTGCTCACCCGCCCCAACATTGCCGCCGCCATTCACACCGCCGGTCGCACCCTCGTCACCCAAGCCGCTCGCGCCACCCTCGCCCAAATCCGCGCCCAATTCAAAAAACCCACCCGCAATTCGCACAACAACCAGCCCCTCTCGCGCACCGACTCAACCGCTCCCGAACCTCTCGAACGCCTCATCCTCGAAAATATCCACGCGGCCCTCGCCCCCTCCCTCCGCCGCGTCATCAATGCCACCGGCGTCGTCCTTCACACCAATCTCGGCCGCGCGCCGCTTTCTTCCGCCGCCGCTCAATCCGTCGCCCTCGCCGCCCAGGGTTACACCAATCTCGAGTTCGATTTGCCCTCGGGCACTCGCGGGAAACGCGACACCCACATCTCGCGCCTCCTCGCTCTCGCGACCGGTGCCGAAGCCGCCATCGTCGTCAATAACAATGCCGCCGCCGTCTTCCTCATCCTTCACTCCCTTGCCAAAAATTCAGAAGTCATCGTATCCCGCGGCGAACTCATCGAAATCGGCGACGGCTTTCGCATTCCCGACGTCATGAATCAAAGCGGCGCCATCCTCCGCGAAGTGGGCACCACCAACCGCACTCGCATCGCCGACTACCAGCGCGCCATTAACAAAACCACTCGCCTCCTCCTCCGCGTCCACCCTTCCAACTTCCGCGTCTCCGGCTTCACCGCCCGCCCCTCGCTCGCCGAACTCGTCCAGCTTGGCCGCAAATCGAAAATTCCGGTCTTCGAAGACCTCGGCTCCGGATGCATCACCGACCTCCGCGCTGCCGGCATGGACGAGCCCGTCGTAAAAGAAAGTCTCGACGCTGGCGTCGACCTCGTCTCCTTCAGTGGCGACAAGCTTCTCGGCGGCCCGCAAGCCGGCATCATCGCCGGCAAGCGCGCGCTGGTCGAACAGGTCCGCCGCAATCCGCTCTTCCGCGCTCTTCGCGTTGACAAAATGACTCTCAGCGCCCTCGCCGCCACTCTCCGCGCCTACATCCGCGCCGCCTTCGACGAAATCCCCACCCTCCAAATGATCCGCGCCACCCCCGCCACACTCTCCGAGCGTGCCACTTCCTTCGTTACTCGCCTCCGCTCCGTCCTCCCTCCGCACTTCTCAATCGACACCCTCCCCGGCAAATCCGTCATCGGCGGGGGCTCCACTCCGGGCGCCGAACTCCCCACCACTCTCCTCTCCATCGTCAGCCCGCACGCATCTGCCACTGCTCTCGCCGTGCAGCTCCGCCAGCCGCCCGCCACACACACACCCGTGATCGCTCGGATTAAAAAAAATCGGCTGCTTCTAGATTTACGTACGGTCTCTACTGAGGAAGAATCTGACCTGCTCGCTACAATCTCAACGCTCTCAATGCCGCCCCAACCTTAATCACAAATCACAATCGATTGATCACCGTCGCCACGCACGCCGCCCCAAACCCATTATCAATATTCACCACGCTCACATTCGAGGCACAGCTATTCAACATTCCCAGCAGCGCCGCCACGCCCCCAAAGCTCGCCCCATATCCCGTGCTCGTCGGCACCGCAATCACCGGCGCGCCCACCATCCCCGCCACCACGCTCGGCAGCGCCCCCTCCATCCCCGCCACGCAAATAATCACTCGCGCCTCTGCCAATTTCCCCCGGTGCTCCATCAACCTGTGCAGCCCCGCCACTCCCACGTCGTAAATCGTCTCGCACCGGTTGCCCATCGCCTCCGCGCTCACTTGCGCCTCTTCCGCCACCGCAATGTCGCTCGTCCCCGCGGTAATCACCAGCACCAATCCTTTGCCCGTCACTTCCTTCGACCGCCGGATCGTCACCGTCCCTGACAACTCGTGATATTTGGCCGCGCGCGACTCTCGCCGCACCGCGCGATACGCCTCTATGCTCGCCCGCGTCACCAAAATATTGTGCGACGCCCGCGCTTTCAGCATCCCTCGCACAATCGCCGCAATCTGCCGCGGCGTCTTCCCGCGCCCGTAAACCACCTCCGAAAATCCTTGCCGCAGCGAACGGTGGTGATCGATCTTCGCGAATCCCAAGTCCTCATACGGCAATCCGCGCAATTTCTGCAGCGCGGCCTTCTCATTCAGCCGCCCGGCGCGAATATCCTGCACAAATTTTCTTGCGTCGCTCTCGTTCATGTTCTTAGGTGCCGCATTTTAGCGCATCGCAGCCTCGCCACAACGGCGCCGAACCTCCCCGCCTTGACTTTGCTCAAATCGCCTGCCTAAAGTGGAAAATTCCCAATGACTCAGCGAACTTCACCTCCGCACACCTCACCCCAGCACGTATCAAGTGACCGCACCATCACCGTCGGTGTTACCGGCGCCAGCGGCGCTCTCTACGCCCGCGCCATCCTCCAACATCTCGAAGCCGACTCCCGGGTCTCCCAAATTTTCCTGGTCATTAGCGAAACGGGCCTCCGCCTCATCGCCACCGAGCTCAACGTCGTCTCCCAAGATCCCAAAAAACTTCCCTCGCTCTTGATCGACGGCCGAGCCACCAAAACCACCTATCTCCCCAATAAAGACGTGGGCGCGACCATCGCTTCCGGCTCTGCCCCCGTCGACGCCATGGTCGTCATTCCATGCTCCGCGGGAGCCCTTGCAAAAATTTCTCACGGACTCGCCGAAGATCTGCTTTCCCGCGCCAGCGATGTCTGCCTCAAAGAGCGCCGCACCCTCGTCCTCTGCATCCGCGAAACGCCCCTGAATCGCATCCATCTCGAAAATATGCTTCGCGCCCACGACGCCGGCGCCGTCATCATGCCCGCAATGCCCGCCTTCTACTACGGCCCAAAAAAAATCGACGACCTCGCCGATCAGTACGTCTGCCGCGTCCTGAGCCAGATCGATTTGCCGCAAGATTCTCAGTATCGCTGGAGTGGCACCCGCGGCTCTGGAATCGAAGTCTAAAACTCTGGGCAGTCCGCAAAAAAAATGCCGCGCAGCGTCGCTATAACTCAAGTCACCGAATACTCCGACGGCCGCTCTCGCCGTCTTCAGGATTTTCTCGCCGGCGAAGAGCCTCTCGAAATTCGCGTCAACGGTGAATCCTTCGCCGTCACCATGCGCACTCCCGGCCATGACGCTGAACTCGCCACCGGCCTTCTTTTCACCGAAGGCGTAATTCAAACGCCCGATCAAATTCTCTCCGTTCACGAATCACAGCCCGCCAGCGACGCCACACCTGCACAAGCCGAAAATTCTATCGACGTTCAACTCAGCCCCTCCGCCGCTTTCGACCCATCAACGCGCCGAAATTCCCACATCAATTCCAGTTGCGGCGTATGCGGAAAATCCTCCATCGACGAAGTCCGCTCCAAACTCCTCCGCGCCCCCGCGCAATCCGCCGCCTTCCAAATTTCCGCCGCCACCCTCCTGCAACTCCCCGAAAAGCTCGGCAGCGCCCAAGGCATCTTCGACCGCACTGGCGGACTTCACGCCGCGGGGCTTTTTACTCGCAATGGCGAACTCATCGTCGCTCGCGAAGACATCGGTCGCCACAACGCCGTCGACAAAATCATCGGCTGGGCCCTCGCTCAGCAGAAAATCCCTCTCGCCGATCACGCGCTCCTCGTCAGCGGCCGCTGCGGCTTCGAAATCGCTCAAAAGGCGCTCCTCGCCGACGTCCCGCTGGTCGCCTCTGTCTCCGCGCCTTCCAGCCTGGCTGTTCAACTTGCCCGCGAACTAAATCTCACCCTGATAGGCTTCCTGCGAGGAAAACGTTTCGTGGTCTACTCCGGAGATTCGCGCCTGTCACTCAGCGACAAAGAAGGGAACTGACACCACCGAAACCGCCAGAAAAATTCCGCTCAATACTCCACTTTGTTCGGGTTCGCCTTCCACACCTCAAACGCCTGCACCGCCGACTCCCGAAGCATTTGCGTCATCGGAATTTCGCGCGCTTCCACCGGTTTGGCGACCTCCTCCAAAATCTTCGCGTCGTCAAATCCCACCGCCGCCGCGTCCGCCGCGCTTCCCGCATAGAAAATCTTCGAAATCCGCGCCCAGTAAATCGCCGCCAAACACATCGGGCACGGCTCACAGCTCGAATAAATCTCGCATCCGCTCAAATCAAACCGGTCCAGCACCTTGCACGCCTCGCGTATCGCCACAATTTCTGCATGCGCGGTCGGGTCCTTCAAAAAAGTAACTCCATTCTGACCCTCGGAAACGATCCGCCCGCTGAAAGTAATCACCGCGCCAAACGGACCCAACCCCAGCCGCGCATTCTCCAGCGACAACGTGATCGCCCGCCTCATGCACACATGCCGAAAATTATCGATCTCGCTCACTTCTCCCTCGCTCCACAAATCCACCTATCCACGAAGTCACTCACGCTGTGCCCGCCATCAACACTCGCACCTTCCTCGACCAAAAATACATTAGCGCGATCCCAATGAAAATCAGCGCCACGCTAAGCCCCGCCCACATTCCCGTTGCGCCCATCCCACGTGAAAAACACAAATAATATCCGAGCGGCAATCCCAGCAGCCAATACGCCACCAAATGGCAGAACAGCGCCGTGTGTGTATCCCCCGTCCCGCGCAACGCCCCCGTCGCCACCGTCTGCAGCCCGTCAAAAATCTGAAAATAAGCCGCCACAAACAGCAGCTTCGCCGCCATCGCGATCACGTCCGACGCCGGAGTGAACAACCTCACAATCGGCCGCGGCACCGTCCAGAAAACGATTGCCATGCAGCACATGAACGCTCCGCCCAGCACAATTCCCGTCCACCCCGAATGCTTCGCGCCCTCCGGGTCCTTCCTCCCCAGCGCCTGCCCCACTCGTACCGCCGCAGCTGCGGCAATTCCCAGGGGCACCATGTACGTCAAACTCGCCAGATTGATCGCGATCTGATGGCTCGCCAGCGGCACCGCGCCCAGCTTCCCAATCAGCGACGTGGCCACTGCAAATACCGACACTTCCACCGTCCACTGCGACGCCGCCGGCAATCCCAGCCGCGCCAGCCTGCTGATCCGGTCGAAATTCGGATGCACGCTTGCGCTTCGCAGCCCCAGCTTATGCCGGTGGTCGTGATAAAAAATGAACCCTAGCAGCACTCCCGCCATATATAGCCGAGAAATCGACGTGGCCACTCCCGACCCAGTCGGCCCCATCGCCGGCGCGCCAAAATGTCCAAAAATAAAAACCCAGTTGCCCAACACATTCACTAAATTCGCCGAGAGCAGCGCGAACATCACCGGCGCCGGCTGATCGATTCCCTGCAAATAACGCCGAAAAACAAAATAGAGTAGTAGCGGAAACATGCTCCAGTTCAGCGCATGCATATACGGCAGCGCCAAATTCAGCAGCACCGTCCCAATTCCCACATGCGGCAAAACTCGTCCCAGCAGCCACACCGCGCCCATCAGTACCGGCGCCGCCGCAAGACTCAAATACACGCCATTCACCAGTGACCGGTGGCAATCCTCCATTTTTCCCGCGCCGTACGAATGCGACACCAGCGTGTCCAGCCCCAGCATCAGCCCCGTGCCAAAAATCCCCACCGCATAAAACAGCACGCTCCCCAGGCTCACCGCGCCCATCGCGTCCGCGCTTGCCGGCAACCGGCCCACCATCATCGTGTCGACCACCGCCATACCGCTCCACCCCAGCTCCGCCAGCACAATTGGCGTGGCCAGGCGCACCATCGGCTTCAGCTCATTTCGCAGAAAATTCACTTTATCCCCGCGGGAAATTTGGTGAGCGCGGCAGCCATCCTATCATCCGTCTGCTGCGCAAAAGTTTCAGCCCGCCAACAAAATCCGCTATTTATTCCTATTTATTAGTTGTTCAGCCTGCCTCTTGCATATCTCTTCCCACTTAACCCATCGGCGCTACACTGAACTCGCCCGCCTGTTAATTCCGCTCTTCGCTTGGAGGAAATTCATGCCGCAAAAACCATCAAATAAACCATCCAATAAACAAGCCAGCAACCAGGCCAACAACCAGTCACCCAATCAAGTCGACCAATCCAATAAAATTCCTCTCCCCGGCAGCGAACGCCAGCCCCTCGCCAACGCCAGCCAAATCGGCCCCGCCGACCCCAACGCCACCATCGACGTCACAGTGATGGTCCGCCGCAATCCCCAATCCGCCGCCAAATTCCCCAAACTCGATACTCTCGGCCAAAATTCACTCGCTACTCGCCAGCACGTCACCCGCGAAAATTTCGCTGCCACTTACGGCGCCACGCCCAACGATCTTGCCGCCATCCGCCAATTCGCCGAAGCCAACGGCCTGCAAGTCAAAGCCGAATATCCCGCGCGCCGCACCGTCATCCTCACCGGCACCGTCGCTAATTTCAGCAATGCTTTCAACACTCAACTCCACCGCTACCAACACACTTCCGGCACTTACCGCTGCCGCAGCGGCGCTCTGCACATCCCTCAAAATTTGTCCGGCATCATCGAAGGCGTCTTCGGCCTCGATAATCGCCCGCAAGCTCGCACTCACTTCCGCCTGCTCTCCGCCGACCCCAATAGAAAAAAGAAGAAAGCCGCCCCTGGTCTCGCTGCCCACACGCCGCCTCAAATTGCCACCGCCTACGATTACCCCGCCGCCGCAAACGGCTCCGGCTTCTGCATCGGCATTCTCGAACTCGGCGGCGGTTACAACGCCTCCGACCTCAACACCTTCTTCCAAAATCTCGGCCTCGCCACTCCCAAAGTCACCGCGGTCTCCGTCGACGGAGGCTCCAACTCTCCCGCCGGCGATCCCAATAGTGCCGACGCCGAAGTCGCTCTCGATATCGAAGTGGCCGGCGCCATCGCACCCGCCTCTTCCGTCGCCGTTTACTTCGCGCCCAATACCGACCAGGGCTTCATCGACGCCATCACCACCGCCATTCACGACAGCACCAACAAGCCCGCCGTCCTCTCCATAAGTTGGGGCGGTCCCGAAAGTTCTTGGACCACCCAGGCCATGAACTCGCTCAACTCCGCTTGCGAAGACGCCGCCACGCTTGGCGTCACGATCTGCGTTGCTTCCGGCGATTCTGGAGCCAGCGATGGCGCCTCCGGCCTCAACGTCGACTTTCCCGCTTCCAGCCCTGCCGTGCTCGCTTGCGGCGGCACCACCCTCGCGCTCACCGGCGAGCAAATCACTTCCGAAACAGTCTGGAACGATGGGTCCAGCGGCGGAGCCACCGGCGGTGGCGTCAGTCAACAGTTCGCCCTGCCCACTTGGCAGCAGCAGGTCAACGTTCCCACTGGCCCCGACGGCAAATCCGGACGCGGCGTTCCCGACGTAGCCGGCGATGCCGACCCCAACTCAGGCTATGAAATTTTTGTGGATGGACAATCCGAAGTCGTGGGTGGCACCAGCGCCGTTGCGCCTCTTTGGGCTGCACTCGTCGCGCGCTTCAGCCAGCAAATCGGCAAGAGCATCGGCTTTCTAAATCCGCTGCTCTATACCGCCTCGGCCGAAGCCACTTTCCATGACATCACCAGCGGCAATAACGATGGCTACTCCGCCGCAAAGGGCTGGGATCCTTGCACCGGCTGGGGCTCTCCTGACGGCGCAAAGCTTCTCGCCGCCCTTTCGTCCGCCGCCAAATCCAAAGCCCAAAAATAGCGTTTTTGTTTTTGGCTTAGAAGTTTTCTGCGGGTTTTGGGTGCCCCACATGCTGTTTCGGCATGTGGGGTTCTTCTGCCGAGTTACCTAGATCTTTCACACGCGTTCTTCGCGTGGGCGCGTGCGACCGGTTATTCTGCGGGTGCCCCACAGGCCGTCTTTGCGCGTGGGCGAGCCTACCCCGTCATTCCTTGAGACAACTTCGGTTTTACTTAAACCTTCCTTCCCTCCGCCTTCTCCCCAATCTCATCAATCTTTGCCGCCAAAATAAAATCACTCTCACTCAACCCATTAATCTTGTGCGTCCAGGTCTTAATCTCCGCCTTCCCCCAGGTCAAAAAAATATCCGGATGATGCCCCTGCTCTTCCGCTAACGCGCCCACCTTATTCACAAAATCCAGCGCCGTCTTAAAATCCTTAAATTCAAACGCCCGCATAATGTGGTGCCCATCCACCACTTTCCAATCCGGCACTTCCTTCTCAAATTCCTTCAACTCCGCTCCCGCCAGCGGCGGCACGCCTCCACGGCACGGCACGCAATTCTTTTTCGCTAGTTCACTCATAGTCGGCTCCCCGCAATCTCGAATTTCATCTCGCCCTGCTTCTAACTTTGATTCTACGCTCCCCCAGCTCTTGCCTGCTCCAAACCAGTGCGCCACACTCCCGATTCTGCTATTCTCCTGCGACTCACTCCACTCCCTGATGCGACGAGGAAAATCACATGGCTGAAGAAATCAACGAACTTGCTGAAAATGCCGAACACGGTCACGAAGGTGGCATGGCCGCCGTCACTATCACCATGGCCGTTCTCGCTGTTCTGGTCGCCATCGTGGCCCTCATGAGCCACCGCACCCACACTGAGGAAATCCTTCTCCAAACCAAAGCCAGCGACCAGTGGGCCTACTACCAAGCCAAGGATATTCGCCGACGCAGCTACGAACTCTTCCTCGACGAAACTAACGTCTTTGCCATGCAAAACAACCCTAAAGCCGAAGAGATCAAAGCCAAGTACGAGAAGGAACTCGACCGCTACAAAGATCAGCTCAATGATGCAAAAAACGAGGCGACCGGACTCGAAGATGAAGTTCACCACCTCGAAAGACGCGTCGACCGCTTCGATCTAGGCGAAGTCCTTCTCGAAGCAGCCTTGGTGATCTGCTCCATCACCCTGCTCACCCGCAATCGAATTTTCTGGTTAGTAGGCGTCGCTGGTGGAATCGGCGGCGTCATCATCGCCGTCATGGGCTTCATGGTCAAATAACTAAAGTCGTGTCATCCCGAATCCGTCTCTCGCGTCGCCGGATGGCGCGTAAGAGGCGGCGTGACGGATCTGCTCTTCTTTGCTTGCGACCCGACGGTTTCTGATCAGCGAATAAGCTACCTTCGCGCCGACCCCGCGCTCTTCTCGCTGCCGTGCTTCGCCACATAATCCCGGATATACGTCTCAAAAATCTGTTCCAGTTTCACCGTAACCGGCCCCGGCGCCTTGAAATTGTGCACCTTCGGCGCCTTGGCCCCCGATCCAGCACCGGCCCCTAAGTGCTCCGTAACCTCGTTCACGCCCAGCACATTCCGGTTCGTCGACGAAATAAAAACCTCATCCGCGCCGAATAAATCTTCCGGCTTCAGCGTCTTCTCCTCCACCAACACACCCGCCCCCGCCCCAATTTCCAGCAACAGCAAACGAGTAATCCCTTCCAGGCATCCTGAATCGAGCGGCGGAGTAAACACCGTGCTCATTTTTCACCATGAAAATATTCGCCGCTGTGCATTCCGCGATTTCGCCCCGCTCATTCAGCAGCACCACCTCGTCGTATCCCGCTTCCAGGCCCTCGTACAAATTCCACACATTGTTCAACCACGAGGTCACCTTCACGCCCGCCAGCGGCGATCCCGCATGCCTCCCTTGCTCCCGCACCACCAGTCGCGACGGCTCCTTATAATTCGGCAGCCCCGACGTATAAATGATCAGGTCCGCCGCCGGCACTTTCTCATTGCTGGCCCAGAACGTCGGCCGGTTGCTCACCACATAAAGCCTCGCGCATCCCTCCTCCACTCCATTCGCGCGAACCACTTCCATCATCTTTCCTCGCACAATCTCTTCTTCAAATAAAAACGGGCAATGCGTCCGCTCCGCATCCTTCTTCAGCCGCTTCCAGTGCTTCTCAAACGCGAAAGGAATCCCGCTGGTGATCCGGCACGTCGTAAAAAGCCCCCACCCTGAAAGCAATCCTGCCTGCCCCGGCGAAAGCCGCACTTCCTCAATCGGCATCACTCGATCATTGTGAAAAACCTGCCTGTGAATCACCCGAGCCTCCCAAAATCTCTGCCCGCACAGCGCTACCGCCAGGTGCCCCAAAACAATTCGCACATCGGGCAAGCTGCATACTTCGAACAAAATGTGCCCATCAGCTTACCCCGTCGCCACCCCGCCCGCCACTTTTCAACAACCGCCTCATCGAATGGCTGGAGGCCATTACGTCCACCTCAACCCAGACCTACAGCGACACTCACGCACCGGGGTCCATCGAAAGCTACGTCGGCACGAGCCCTTGGCTTGTCCTTCTCGGACGCATACTTTTCTCTTTCATCTTTCTCACCGCCGTCATCGGACACTTCTCATCCGCTGAGATCGGCTTCGCTGCCCAGCAAGGCGTTCCCATGGCCCAATTCATTGTGCCGGCCTCCGGCATTATCGCTGGGATCGGCGCGCTCAGCATCCTGCTCGGATATCACGCTCGCATCGGCGCATGGCTGATCGTGCTTTTCCTGATTCCCGTCACTCTCAAGATGCACAATTTCTGGGCCGTCACCGACCCAATGATGAAACAAATGCAAACGGCTCACTTCTTCAAGAATATCTCCATGCTCGGCGCGGCTTTGCTCATCACTCAATTCGGTTCAGGCCCCATGAGCCTCGACTCCCGCCGCTCCTCCTAGAAGGTGCAAACCGAGCGGTTGTCCAGCGAAAGGAAACCAAATCCATGAAGCCGAAAGAAGCGAAAACGAAAGTAGGATCGAAGAACACAGAGCCAGAGAATTCCGGCAGCCTCGACACCAATGCCGCGCCGCCGGTTGTCGACCGCGCCACCTTTCAGGCTCAGGTCGACGCGCTGCTCGTTCGTGAAAAAGCCCACACAAATGAAGGTGACGCGATCGCCGCAGCCCGCCGGCGCCTACCCATGGTGGAGATCGACGCCAACATCAAACTAACTGGCCCCCGCGGCCCGGTCACGCTTCTCGAGACCTTCGATGGCCGCCAACAACTCATCGCCTACTACTTCATGTGGCACACCGGCCATCCCGCTCCCGAGCAGTGCGAGGGATGCACTTGGGTTACCTCGCAGGTCCGCGAGCTTTCCTATCTTCATTCTCGCGACGTTACCTTCGCCGTTTTTGCGCAAGGGCCTTACGAAGAAAGCGCTCGCTACCGCGACTTCATGGGCTGGGACGTGCCTTGGTATTCGGCCGTCGGCTCCCTAGACAAGCTGCTCGTGGGGCGCCGCGTGAACAGGATGCACATCGTTTGCTACCTGCGCCAAGGATCAAAGGTCTACGAGACCTACTGGACTACCGCGCGGGGTGCAGAGGCGATGGACAACAACTACCGCATGCTCGATTTGACCGTCTACGGGCGCCAGGAAGCTTGGGAAGACTCGCCGGTAGGCTGGCCACAGCAGCGCTCCATTACGCGTACTAGCGAAGGCGCTCCCAACTGGACGCCGGTGTCAAAGTGGCCGGGCGGACGCCCCATCCCGCAATGGCCACGACTCGAGGCTGGTTATTCGGACGACTTGGTAACGGGCCAGCCTCAGAAGCGTCCGTCTCATTCGAACCAGTAATCCAGCGCGGCTGAGACTAGAACACGAAAAAAATAACGGCGAGACGACAGCCAAAGTTACCCCGCCGTATGCGCCGAAAGCAGCCGCGCATAAATCGTCGGCTTCCATGATAGCGCGCGCATCACCACGCTTCTCAAACTGTCGCTGCGCGAAAGCCCCAGCAGCAGTTGAGCCCACACCCACTGCTTGAAAATCAATTCCCGGTGAGCCGCTTCGTACATCGCCGGTTTCCACGCCTCCAGCGCCTCGGCCAGCACCTTGGCCTGACGGAACGCTAGCGCCAGCCCGTGTCCCGTAATTGCATCCACCGATCCCGACGCATCTCCCACCAACGCCACATTCGCTCGCGTCACCCTCCGCAGCAGCCGCATCACCGACACGCCCCCGCGCTCCACGCTTGTCGGCTCCGCGAGTCGCAGCCGTCTCGCCAGCTCCGGAAACGCCAACAGCGACCCTTCCAGCCTCACTCGCGGATCGCGTGACAACGAAACGACGCATACTTCCTTAGGTCCCACCGGCGTCACATACACCTGCAGTCCCGATCCCCAATGCACTTGCGTATATTCAGTCCATGGGGCGATTCGAAACCGTTGCCGGTGCCCGAACCGCCTCGACTCAAAAAAAATTTGGCCTTCCAGCTTGGCAAGCTTCCGTACTTTCGAGTTATGCCCGTCCGCGCCAATCAGCCAGCGAGTGTCGATTGCCCTCTCGCACAAGCCATCGCACTGGCCTTCAAACCGCGCTGTCCGCCCGTCAAAACTCTTCAGCCGGCTCTTCCACAAAAAATCCACTCCTAAATCCACCGCCCGCTCCAGCAATAGCCGGTGCAACACGTAGCGCGGCATGCCCACGCCAGCACGCTCCCGGAAGTCCGCTTTCACGTCCAAATCATCGGAAAGAAACTCGATCCCTCGGCAGAATGATGACTCCGCTACCGGAATCTCAATCCCCAAATCGCCGAGCGCTTCCACCGCATCCGGCATCAACCCTTCGCCGCACGCCTTATCGATCAACGGCTCGTCCTGATCCACCACCAGCGTGCGTAACCCGCGCTGCCTGCTGGCAATTGCCGTAGCGAGTCCGGCCGGACCGCCGCCGATAATCAGTACATCCACGAATCTGTTGATATGTAAATCCAGCTGTGAGCCCATGTGTGCTTCATTTCCTTTCACACAGGTTCGATGCGCACTCCTCAACATGGATAGTGAAAATTTGGTCAACAATTTGTCTGGCGTTTGTTCGACTGTAATCTGCGAAACATTGCGAATTCTTTTTCGCAACTGGATTGGGTCGGTCGGAAGGAAAATTCAGGCAGGGAACTGGTGCTTCATTATTGACCCGGAGGCAGCACTTTCGCTTCGCCTTCTCGCAACACAATAAAATTTGTCGTCCCGCCCTGCCGCAGTAAATCCTTCAACCGCTCTTCCGCTTCCGTCTCCCCATCGTCCGCCAGATGAAACGTCCCATGATGAATCGCCACGCTGATCTCCGCGCCCAGCACCTTGTGTGCGCGCAGCGCATCGTCCGGTGACATATGCACTGGCCCCATGAACCACTCCGGCCGGTACGCTCCAATTGGCAGCAGCGCCGCTCTCGGCCTTCCGCATCGCTTCACTAACTCTTCAAAATGCGCCCCGTATCCTGTGTCACCCGCAAAGTAAATCGGCCCCGCCTGCGACTCCACCAGCCATCCGCTCCACAGCGTCTTATCTCGATCAAACATTCCTCGCGCCGAAAAATGCTGCGCCGGTATACAAACGATCCGCGCGCCGTTCCACTCCACCGCTTGCCACCAATCCAATTCATACACCGTCGTGAATCCGCACTTCCGCAGCAGCGTTGCCACCTTCAGCGGGCAAAAAATTGCCGGCTGATATTTTGTGCACAGCTTTCGAAGTGTCGGCGTATCCAAATGATCGTAGTGGTTGTGGCTCAGCAGAATCGCGTCGATCTTTGGCAGCTCATCGAATTGAATCCCGGGCGCGCGGTGTCGTGGCGGCCCCAGAAAACTCACCGGGCTCGCCCGCTTCGACCAGATCGGGTCAGTCAAAAAGTTTCGCCCGTCCACTTGGATCAGCGTCGTCGAATGCCCCACAAACGTGATTCGCAGCCGCGCCATTTCCCACCCGCTCCGGCGGAACGCAGCCCCGGCGTCTCCGCAATCCATTTCCGCCACGGCCCCGGGTGCCGGTTCGTCACCCACTTCAGCAAATCGATAAATCCCCGCGGCTGCGCGCCGGGATTCACAAATTTCCCATTTCGATAATGCCGTGGAGCCTCACCGACACCACTAGCATTCGAACGATTCACGTCTAAATTGTCTTTCGAATTTTGCAACGAGCGAAGATCTAAACGCGGGACAGCGCGGTAGCCTCATCATCCACGATATCAAGCACCGAATCGAGCCGTACCATTTTCAACAACATCCGCACCCGCTGCGTCGGCGCATAAAAAGTGCACTTACCGCCCGCCCTTTTCAGGCTTCCAAACGCCCGCACCAGTGCGCCTATGCCCGAGCTGTCCAGTTCCGGCACGCCCGCCAGGTTAACCGCAATATGAGTCGTTCCGGCTTCAATGAGCTGGTCCACTTGGTTTCGGAACTTTTGCTCGGTCTCGCCTAGTCGCATCGCGCCCGTTAAATCTAGAATCGTTGCATTTCCGGCTTTTCGTATCTGAATTTCCATCGTTTTCCCACCGCCCAAACTAGCTGAAAACACAGCGCCAAGCAAGCTTTTGCACCGCCATCCATCCCCAATTTCCCCTCTATCACCCGCGTCCCCCCTATATTGACGCTTACCCCCCAGTTTGTTACGCTCCACCCGCTTTTCACCCTGTTGGAATCCTGACCACCGCTAAGCGAACACCGTTCCGGTGTTCTGGGGAGTCTCAAAGAACTCCATGGAGATGTCGTCCGCTCTCGCTGATTTTTCAAGCGTTCTCCTTGCTTGCCGCGAGTTGCCAACCCTCCGTAAGACCTTCGTAGCCCGTCTCGGCCACGCCGTCGAAGCCCGCGCCGTCTTCCTCTGGCTCGCTGACCAGCCCTCCGGTAATGGCGATCTGCTCCTATCCGAACGCTGGCTCGATTCGGGCGAACACCTCACTCCCAAAGCAGGGCCTGCCTCTGGCGGCATCCTGGCCCAGGTTTTCGAGGGGCGTTCCGCCTTGCGCCTCTCCGACGGCGATCTCGACCGTGAGAGTTTCACCGAGTTCGCCGCCGCCCAGCAAAAAGGCATTCACTCCGCGATGCTTATTCCTTTCCCCGGTTCTACTGGTCCCGCCGGCGTTGTTGAAATTCTCAATAAAAAGTCCGGCTCCTTCACCGCAGAAGACAGTCGCTTCGCCGAAATTGGCTCTCGCCTCGCCTCCCAGGCCGACAATCTCTGGACCGGCGTCGACGCCGAGCGCGCGATCCAGCTCGAAACCGTCGAGCGCCTCACCGCTCTCTACGACATTTCGCGCATCTTCAATTCAACCCTCGAGCTCAACGAGCTCATGCCCATTGTCGCCGGCAAAATTCGCGACATCCTTCACGCCCAAATCTGCAACCTCTGGCTCATTTCCTCCAGCGGTGAAGAACTCGAGCTTACCCAAAAGGACGGCAACGATCCCACTCTCGAGGCCGACGCCACGGCCCCTCTCGACTCCGGCCACCTCGGCCAAGTCGCCAAAACCGCCACTGCCCGCCTCATCGAAAATCCCGCCGACGAAGAATCCCTCGCCGAGCGCCTTAAAGCCGCCCAAGATTTCGAAATTCAATCCATCATCTGCGCCCCACTCATCAAGAACGAGCAAGTCATCGGCGTAATCGAGCTGATTAACAAGCTCGAAGGCACTCCCTTCACCGAAGACGACCTCTTCTTCCTTTCCAGCATCAGCGAACAGGCCGCCGTCGCCCTTCACAACGCCAACCTCCTCGAATCGGAACGCAAACTCCACGAAGTCGGTGCCCTCCTCAAAATCAGCCAGGAAATCACCTCCACCCTTGACCTCGACCACGTCCTCACCACCGTCGTCCACCAGGCCTCTACCGCCGTTCCTTTTGACGTCGCTGCCATCGGCTTCTTCGACCGCGGCCGCTTCGTCCTCGGCGCCGTCTCCGGTGAAACCGAAGTTCCGAAAAACGACCAAATGAAAGAACTCCGCAACATCCTCGAATGGGTCTCCACCCAGGACGCCGCCGTCACCGCCGACCAATACAGCGAAGGCTGGTCCATCGAGCCTGAAGGCGCCCCTGAAATGCTCACCCGCTACCTTGAGGCCCAGAGCTACCACGGCTTCTACGCCCAACCCCTCAAGGACGACCAAGGCACCCTCGGAGTCCTCTGCCTGATGAGCGGCGACGCTGAATTCCTCACCGAAGGCCAGCGTGAAACCGTCATCATCCTCGCCAATCAGACTACCGTCGCCATTCGCAATGCCCAGCTCTATCAGCAGCAGCCTCTCGCCGGCATCCTGCAGCCTCTCGCCCTGAAAAAGAAAAAACTCCTCGAAGTTGTGCCTATGGAGCGCTGGCTCGACTACGCCACCAAAGCGATCCTCATTGCCGCCGTCCTCATCCTCGTTCCCTGGCCCGTCCGCGTCAGCACCAACGCCATCGTCGTTCCCGCTGAACGCCGCACCATCGCCGCCATGTCCGGCGGCATAGTCCGCCGCGTCTTCGTGCACGAAGGCGACATGATCCGTCGCGGTGACCTTATCGCCCAGCTTGATGACAGCGAAGATCAGGTCAAACTCGACCGCGCTCGCGCCGAGCTCGCTCTCTCCCAGCACAGCCTCGCCGAAGCCGAGTTCAGCCGCGACCTTGGCAGCGCCTCTCAAGCCCGCCTTCACGCCTCCGCCGCCCAAGCCCTCGTCGAACTCGAGCAGCACCGCGTCAATTTCGCCCAACTCCGCTCCCCCATCGACGGCATGATCATCACCCCCAAAATCGAAGATAAAACCGGCGTCATGCTCCAGCCCGGCGAAAATTTCTGCGAAGTCGTCGAGCAGCGCAATATGGCTGTCGACATGAACGTCCCCGAAACGGACCTGATCCTCATCCGCCCCGGTAAGCACGTCGCTCTCAAACTCAATGCCTTCCCCACCACCACTTTTCGCGGCACGGTCGACCGCGTTGGCGCCCGCTCTATCGCCGTCGAAGGCGACGAATTTTTCGTGGTTCGCGCCAATTTCGATAATTCCACCGCTCGCGCTCGCGACGGCATGGCCGGCAAAGCTCACATTCGTGCCGGCGGCGGCTGGTTTGGCACTGGTTGGTATCCCCTCGGCTACGCGCTGTTCCGCACTCCGTGCCGCTGGGCCTGGGAAAAACTTTGGACATGGCTGCCATGAAGGCGGGTGAACTCGTGAAGAAAATTCGCTGCTTTGCGGCGCGCCATCGGCGGAGGGCGCACTCGAAAAAAATCTACATTCTCTTGGCCGCGTCCCTCGCCCTGACTGCCTGGGGCTGCGGCGGCGCTCCTGCCTTCACTCCGAACGCCCAGCCCGCCACGCCATCTAATTCTGCCTCCGCCTCCTCCACATCTGCGCCCGCCACCGCCTCCGCGAACAGTAAAATTCTCAGCGTCCTCACCGTCGAGCATGAAGTCGACGTCCGCGCCCAGCGCGAAGGCATCGTCCAGCAAATTCGCGTCGAAGAAGGTCGCCGCGTTCAGCCCAACGAAATCCTCGGCTCCCTCGACGCTCGCCAGCTCAGCCAGGAACTCGAAAAAGCTCGCGCCGACTTGATCGTCGCCCAGAACAACGTCAAATACAAACAAGCCGAAAATCAGGCCAAGGAAGCCAGCCTCAAGCGTCAGCAACTCCTCCGCACCTCAGGGCTCAGCAGCGACGCCGATCTCGAAGAGGCCCAATTCGAGGCTAAAGCCACTGCCTACGAAGTCGATAGCTGGACTGCCATGGTCAAAAGCAGCCAAGCTCAAATCGCCAGCCTTCAAATCGAAGTCGAGCAAACTCAGTTTCGCGCGCCCTTTGCCGGCGTGGTTCTCCGCCGCTATGTCCGCCAGGGCCAAAATGTTGCCAAGGACGACCCCTGCTTCCGCGTCAGCCAGCTCGCTCCACTCCAAGCCCATTTTCAGGTCTCCGAAATGGCTGGACCTAAACCCGTCGTTGGCGCTTCCGTCGGCATCGTACCCTCTGCCTCCCCCTCGCGGTCCTACGAGGCGCGCGTCATTAAAGTCAGTCCCACCGTCGACCCCGCCAGCGATAGCTACGACGTCACCGCCCAGCTCACCGGCCCTAATCTCTCCGACCTGAGCCCGGGCATGGCTGTCCTCATCGACTGGAACGAAGACTCCGCGTCCGCGGCGGCGCCTTCAACTCCCAAATCAGCGAAATCCTCCAAACGCTGAACTCCCCATGCGCTTCGGCCCCACCAGCCTTCAACTCTCCAGCGTCCTCGCCAAAGGACTCCACCGCCCTAAACTCCGTGACGACCTCCGCATCAGCGAACAGCAAATCCTGGGCGAAACCAGTTACGTCGTAAAAGTCCTTAACGAATTTTCCTACAACCGCTACGGCCCCCTCGAATTCGGCCTCCTCAAAGCCTGCGACGGCACTCGCACTCCCGCTGAAATTGCTCAATACATGACCGAGCAGGATCCAACCACCCCCCTCACTGAGGAGGACATCCTCGAATTCCTCGATGGCGTCGATCCCAACCTCTGGGAGAAAACCATCGGCGAAAAAAATCTCGCCGTCCTCGAACGTATCCGCGACGAGCGCAAAGGCCGCGTCAATCATGCCAACCTTCTCTACATCGCCTTCAAAGCCTGGAATCCCGACAAAACTCTGGCTCGCCTCGATCCCTATCTGAGCTGGATGTATACCCGCGCCTTCGCCCTCGTTTCCATTTCGCTCTTCATCGTGGCCATGAGCATCCTCGCCCGCGACTGGAACCGCGTCGCCGCCGATACCGCCTCCCTCTATTCCTTTGCGGGCAAAAGCGCCTACGACATCTGGGCGTTTTGGGTGATCATGCTTTTTCTCGGGGCCGTCCACGAATTTGGTCACGGCCTCACCTGCAAGCACTACGGCGGCGAAGTTCCCCAGATGGGCTTCCTGCTCATTTACTTCACTCCCGCCTTCTACACCGACACCACCGACATCCTCATCTTCGATACCGTCACTCCGCGTCAACTCACCATCTTCGCCGGGATCTGGATCGAGCTCTTCATCTGCTGCCGTCGCCACCATCATCTGGTCACTCACCTTTCCCGGTTCCCTCACCAATGACCTCGCCTACAAGCTCCTCCTCCTCAGTGGCATCCAGGGCGCCGTGGTGAACCTAAACCCGCTCATCAAAGCCGACGGTTACTACGCGCTGGCCCAACTCGTTCAAATCGATTCCCTCCGCGAAGATTCCTTCGCCTACCTCCGCGCCTGGGCCAAAAAATATCTTCTCTTCCGCAAAATCGAGCTTGCCCGCCGCCAGCAGGCGCCAGCGCCGCATCTTTCTTGCCTTCGGCATCGCCGCAGTGGTCTACAGCACCACGCTGCTGATTCTCGTTTTTCGTTTTGTCGTGAACGTCTGCGTCAGTGAAATGGGCGACTGGGGCTATGTCGTCTTGGCCATAGGCCTCTACCTCATGTTCCGCAAAAAAGTCCGGGAAGCCATGCCTCACATCCGTTCAGCGTATTGGAAAAGCCGGGAGATTTTTATGCGATGGAAAATGACCAGGACCCAACAGTTTGTTGTCGCGGGAGTCGCTTTGTTCCTTTTCATCCCGCCATTCCCCTCCAGAATTTCCAGCGACTTTGTCCTCGAGCCCTCGGTGACTTCCGACATCCGCGCCCAGGTCAGCGGTGAAGTCACCGGCCTTCATCTTCGCAGCGGCGATTACGTCAGCGCCGGCGACACCATCGCCGTGCTCAGTAACCCGGATCTCCAGGCCAATCAGGCTCTCCTTGAATCCGAGCTCGCGCTGGCCGATTCCACTCTTCGCCAAGCCCAGCTCCGTGTCTCCCAGCCCGACATCGGCCGCGCTTCCGTTGAGCACTCGCGGCTCTCCACCGAGTACTCCATTGCCAGTGCGAAAGCCGCCCAGCTCACCATCAAGTCGCCCATTAGCGGCACCTTCGTCACCTCCGGCTCCCCTCTCCACAATGGCGAGTACCTCGCCGTAGGTCAGGACCTCGCCCACATCGTTGACCGCAACCAGATGCGCGCGCGTATCCTGGTCCGCGATTACGAACTTGAAGACGTCAACGTCGGCGCCGCCGTCCGCCTCAAAGTCGTCCCCCACCCCTTCCGCACCTTCCACGGCACGGTCGCCAAAATCATGCCTGCTGCCGCCCTCGACCAGCCCGTCAGCCAGACCATCGACCTCGTCCGTCAGGGCCAAAAAGTCACCAACTACATCGCCATTGAAATGCTCTTCCCCAATCCCGACGGAAGTCTTCTCGAAGGCATGACCGGAACGGCCAAAGTAACCGGCAAGAACCGCCCCATCGCCTGGCAGATCGGCCGCGCGTCATGGCGCTGGCTGCGCGCTCAGATCTGGTAGCTCGTCAGTAACTGGATAAGCCCCGCCAAAAGGCCGCTCAAAAAGAAAAAGGGCGACGATTTTCTCGCCGCCCTTCGATCTCGCTCTGGCCTTTTATCTTTGGGTCGTCAGCAAACCTTCATCAAAGGCTTTACCTTCTGCAAAGGCTTCGGTGCCTTTAAAGCCTTTTTGGCCTGCATTGAATTGCCTTTCACCGGTACGTTTGCCATTTCGTCCCCCGCTCCTTATTTTTATCATGCCCTATAAAGTTCAAAAGAAAGGGCGGCCATCGTCAGCCGCCCGTCCGCAATCCTTGTTACTTGCCGGCTCCGCGGCCGACGATCGAGGCTTTCAGCGGCTTGACCGCTTCCAGCTTCTTGCCCTTGCTCGGTTTCTTTGTCGCCATTTTGGTACTCCTTTAAAAAAAGGGCGGTTGCTGACAACCGCCCGTCCCTGATTTTGTTTAGCCCTACCAGCCGCGCGAGACGGGCGGCCGAAATCGGCCTTGCCCTTCTTAACCGCGGCCTAGCACCAGACTACGGGTCCTTCAACCTTACTTAACTACGGGGGACTTCAACGGCTTCACGCTTCCCAGCTTCTTGCCCTTGCTCGGCTTCTTGGTTGCCATGTCGGTATTTCTCCTTTTTTTATTGGTACTGCTACTGCACACTCGAACCAATCTCGCTTGCAGCCGCTCTCAACTTCTCGCCTTAGAAAGGCTTCATCAGCGGCTGAATCTTCGACGCGGGCGAATTGCTCTTCTTGAGCAACTTGCCAGCTTCAACTTTGTTGCTCTTCTTTAGCGGTGTTCCTTTTTTACCTTTCATAGCGCCTATCCCCGTTGGAGTTTTGCTGATTGTATGTATTGCAATAGCTGTGCCATTGCCAAGCTAGCCCACCTCTTTACTGCAACTGAAGAAAACAGAGCACTTGCCGCGGGTCCTGCCTGCCATAACTGCTCGATCCGCCCCAGAAACGCTGAAGAATCCATCACCTGTTGATTTTTTCATCGCCAAAAACAAAAAAGGGCGACGATTCCTCGCCGCCCCGAAACTCTTCTTGTCTCTTAACCGCGATGGCCAACAACGGGGGCCTTCAGCGGCTTGACGCTTCCCAGCTTCTTGCCCTTGCTCGGTTTCTTAGTTGCCATGTTCGTCTTTCTCCTTTTGAGTTATCAACACACTTCCAAATCCTTGCCTGGCGTGGCGGCTTACAAACTTACCTTCCGAGCGGGGTGTACTTCAGGGTCTTCACGTTCTCGATCTTCTGTCCCTTTTTCAGAGTCGCCTTTTTCGTGGCCATCGTGTTTCTCCTTTTTATCATTCGCGTCGTACGCAGCTATAGATTGCAATGCGCATGCCATTCCCCCGTGCAGCTGCCGCTCACCTCAATCCCATGTAAACACGCCCCTTGCGACAACCTGCCTTTCTCCGCCCTAGCGCTTCTGTCCCTATCGTGCTGAGGAATCCATCACCTGTTGAATTTTCCATCGTCCGTCGGCCCCTGTGAACCCTCACCATCCGGATTTCCCTCCAAATCGACCCAAAATGAAAAAAGCGGCCCCAACTTCAGGCCGCTCTTTCCTATCCCCACTCTCTAGGATTGCAATAAACGTGCCATCGCGCATTACAGCCACGTCAATAAGCAAAAGCCATAAAAACAAATGCCTTTCCCCGGTCTCCTTCCTCCCAAGCTCCCTTCGAGCAGCCGGGTTGAGTTGAATTTTTCACCGCTCCAGCTCGCTCCAGCTCCGCACATCCTACAAACTATGCTTCCTGCACAAATAATTAATCCGGTTGCGATCCACTCCGAGTAGCCTTGCCGCCTCCGTCTTCACCTGCTTCGCCATCGACAGTGCCGCTTCGACCCACTGCTTCTCGTACGCGTCGACCTCGTTCTCCAGCCGGATTCCGTCCGACGGAATGTGAAAACTCCCTTTCTTCTTCCTCCCCGCCGCCTGCACGTCCCCCGGCAGGTGTTCCACCTCGATCAAATCCCCGTCTCCCATCAGCACCATCCGCTGCACCACGTTCTGCAGCTCTCGCACATTGCCCGGCCAGCTATACCTGGTCAGCGTCTGCAACGCCTCATCGCTCAATCGCTTCTTCGCCAACTGGTTCGCCGCGCAATAAACCTCCAAAAAATAGTCCAGCAGCAGCGGTATGTCGTCCGTCCGATCCCTCAGCGGCGGAATAATGATCGGCACCACGTTGATCCGGTAGTACAAATCCTCCCGAAACTTGTCCTCCTGGACCATTTCCTCCAAATCCTCATTGGTCGCGCTCAGCAGCCTGAAATCCACTTTGATCGCTTTTTTCCCGCCCAGCCGTATCAGCGAACGCTCCTCCAGCACTCGCAGCAGCTTCGACTGCAGTCCCGGCGTCAGCGTGGCAATCTCGTCCAGAAACAGTGTCCCCTTGTTTGCCATCTCGATCCGGCCTTCTTTGGTCGCCACTGCACCTGTAAACGCTCCCCGCTCATAGCCGAATAGCTCCGATTCCATGAGGCTTTCCGGCAGCGCCGCGCAATTCACGCTCACAAACGGCCGCGTCCGCCGCGGCCCCTGGTCATGCAGCGCCCGCGCCACCAGCTCTTTGCCCGTACCGCTCTCCCCGCGGATCACCACATTCGTGTCCGACTTGGCCATCCGCCGCACTGTCTCCAGCAGGTGCTTCATCGACTCGGTCGACCCGATAAAATCCCCTGCGGCGTGCTTCCTCGTCACTTCCTGACGCAGGATCCGGTTCTCGCGCTGCATGTGCAGCTTTTCAATCGCTCGGTTCAGCAGCGCCTTCAGCACATCCGTGTCGATCGGCTTGCTGAAGTAGTCGTACGACCCGGCATCAATAACCTTCAGCGCGGTCCCTTTGCGCTGGTCGTCGCTCAACACAATCACCAGCGTGTCAATCTCACTCCCCACCAGTCGCGCCAGCAGCTCGCAGCACTCCTTCACCCCGCCGCTGGGCATAGGAATCGCCAGCAGCATCACGTCAAGCTGCTCGCCCTGCAGCAACGCGTAAGCGGCTTCAAAATCGCCGCCTTCTAGCACCTCGTAGTCGCTTCGCAGCGACGCAGCTATGCTCGCGCGCAGCTCTTCGTCGCTATCCACTACGCCAATTTTAGGTTTTGCCGGCTTCCCGGCCTTTACAGATGGGGCCAAAACCGGCCTCCACGACCGCGTCTAGTGGGTTTACGAAAGTGGTAATTTTGGGGCGTTGGCGAGTCTAGCTTTGCCCCGTTGAATTTGTCAACGCTCTTCCGGACAGTCCTGCCCTAATGAAAATCATGCGATTCCGCCGCTCCTTGTGTTATCGACAGCGGATAAATCGACTCCGCCTTCACTGAAATCACGTTGTCCTGATGCTGCAGCTTCCCCTCCACGATCAAAAACGGCTGCCCCACAATCATCACCCGGTACTGCTCGAAGAGCTGCGGCGTGATAATCACATTCGCCACGCCGGTCTCATCCTCCATGCTCAAAAACACAAATCCTTTCGCGGTCCCCGGGCGCTGCCTGCAAATCACCGCCCCCGCCACCCGTACCGGCATCCCATTCACCAGGTGCGCAAGCTCGTACGCCCTCCGCACCCCCAGCTGGGCCATCTCCTTCCTGCAATAAACCATCGGGTGCGGCCCCACCGTCACCCCCGTACCATTGAAATCCGCCATCAGCCGCTCCGAGTCGTTCATCGGCAGCAACGGCGAAAACTCCTCCTCCCTCACCCGCGCACTCTCACCACGCACCCCGCTCCCCTCACTCTCCCACTCCTTCACCCTCTCACCCGCATACTCATACATCTCCCCCGCTGGCCTGCTAATCCTCTCCACCTGCCACAACGCATCCCGCCTGTTAAATCTCCTCTTCGCCTCGCCTGCCTCGTTCCCCACGCTCCCTCCCGCCGCCTGACCCTCCTCCACCTCATTCAACGCCCCAATCTTCGCCAAATTCACCAGCTCCGCCTTCTGCAGCGCCGGCACCCTCCTCTTCAAGTCCTCAATCGACCCAAACGCCCTCCTCCCCCTCTCCTCCACCATCCTTTTCCCCGTCTCCTCCCTCAACCCCTTCGAATACCTCAACCCCAGCCGCACCCCCCACTCCCCGCCTCCTTCCTTCTTCCTCTCCAGCGTGCACTTCCACTCCGACCGCGCCACATCAATCGGCCACATCTTTAGCCCATGCCTCTGCGCATCCTTCACCAGTGTTGCCGGCGAATAAAATCCCATTGGCTGATTGTTCAACATCGCCGCGGTAAACGCCGCCAGGTAATGGCATTTCAAATACGCGCTGGCATACGCCAGCAGCGCAAAACTCGCCGCGTGCGACTCAGGAAACCCATACAGCGCAAACGAAGTGATCGACGTAACAATCATTTCCTGCGCCTGTTCCGTAATTCCTTGCCGCGCCATCCCCGCCCGCAGCTTCTTCTCAATCTCCTTCATCCGCGCTTCCGATCGCTTGAATCCAAATGCCCTCCGCAACTCCTCCGCCTCTCCTCCTGAAAATCCGGCCGCAATCATCGCCATCCGCAGCAACTGCTCCTGAAATAACGGCACTCCCAGCGTGCGCTTCAGCACCGGCTCGAGCGACGGATGCGGATACTCCACTGGCTCGCGTCCCGTTCTCCTTTTCAAATACGGATGCACCATCTTTCCTACAATCGGTCCCGGCCGGATGATCGCCACTTGCACCACAATGTCGTAAAAATGCTTTGGCCTCAGCCGCGGCAGGCAGGACATCTGCGCCCGGCTCTCAATCTGAAACATTCCAATCGTGTCCGCCTTTGCCAGCGTTTCGTAAACCGTAGGATCGCCCGCCGGCAGGTGCGCCAAGTCCACTTCTTCCTCGTTATGGTCGCGAATCAGCTCAATCGACTCTTCCAGCACCGCCATCATCCCCAGCCCCAGCAAATCCACCTTCACGATCCCCATATCCGCGCAATCTTCTTTGTCCCACTGCACCACCACTCTTCCGGGCATCGTTGCCGGCTCCAGCGGTACCACCGAATCGAGTGCGCCCTGGCAAATCACCATCCCGCCCGAATGCTGTCCCAAATGCCGCGGCAAATCCTGAATCTGCACGCATAGCTCTAAAAATTTACGTATCCGCGGATGCCGTATATCGAATCCCGCGTCCTGAAAATGCCGCGTCAGTGTGTCATTCGCGTCCTGATACTCCCAGGCATTCACCAAACTTGTCAGCCGGCCCAGCGTGTCCGGATCGAATGACAGCGCCTTCCCAATTTCTCGTGCTGCCGAACGTCCCCGGTACGTAATCACATTCGCGGTCATCGCCGCGCCCAACTTCCCATACCGCTCGTAAACATATTGAATCGCGCGCTCTCGCTGGTCCCCGCTGGGCAAATCCAGATCGATATCCGGCCACTCGTGCCGCTCCTCCGACAAAAACCTCTCAAACAGCAATTCCATCCCCACCGGATCCACTGCCGTAATTCCCAGCGAATAGCACACCGCGCTATTCGCCGCCGACCCCCGCCCCTGCACCAGAATGTTTTGCTCCCTGCAAAACTTCACAATGTCCCAGACAATCAAGAAGTACCCCGCCAGCTTTAGCCTCTCGATCAGTGTTAGCTCCCGTTCCACCTGCGCCCGCGCCTTCTCATTCCCGCTGCCGTAGCGCGACACCAACCCATCCATCGCCCGTTGCCTCAAAAATTCCATCTCGCTCGAATTTTCCGGCACCGGATACTTGGGAAATTCGTACCCCAAATCCTCCATGGTAAATTGCAGCCGGCTCGATAACTCCATCGTCTGGGCAACTGCCTCCGGCAAGTCAGCGAATAGCTTGGCCATCTGCTTCGGCGGCTTCACATGCTTTTCACAATTTTTCTCCAGCAGCCTTCCCGCGCTTTCCAAGGTGCAGTGATTTCGAATCGACGTAAAAACATCTAGCACCTGCCGCTCACTTGGCGTGGTGTGCACAACGCCATTCGTCGCCAGTATTGGCATTCCCAATTTCCTCGCAATCTCCACTGCCGCCTGATTCCGGTCTTCCTCCTCCCGTTGATGATGACGCTGCAGCTCCACATAAACATTCTCGCGCCCAAAAATCTCCGCCAATCCCTCCACACACTCCACTCCCCGCTCCACCCCTCCGCTCCACAACGCCTTCGCCAGCGGCCCCTCCTCTCCTCCCGTCAGGCACACCAGCCCTGCCGCATGCGCCTTCACCTCCTCCACACTCACACTCCCCTCAGTTTTCTTCGACCGCAGCTTCATCCGCGTAATCAACCGGCACAAATTCTTGTAGCCCTCGCGGCTCTTCACCAGCAGCGCATAACGAAACCCCTCCGCCGCGCTTACTTCGCTCCCGATATGCGCACGAATCGCGCACTTCGAAGCGCCTAAATAAAACCTCGCCGCGCCATACAGCCCGTCGCGGTCCAGCAGCGCCATCGCCGGCATCTCATACTCGGCCGCTTGCACCGCCAGCGACTCGGGCAGGGAACCGCCCTCCAAAAAACTGAACGCCGACCGCGTATGTAATTCCACATACATTTGCGCTTCCTAGTCGTACATGCCCTGAATGAACCACGTATCCCGCGCCCTCTCCCGCGTGATCCTGTAAATCGCCCGCATCGGCCGCCCGCTTTTCTCCACTCGCCACTCCATGACTTCCTCCGCGGGAAACTCAATCTCCAGATCCCACTCGTCCTGATCCCAAGGCGCTGAAGTCCACCACTCGCCTGAACTCCTCCATGGCCCCGATGCCGCCATCACCTGCCCCCACGCGCCGCTGAAACACACTCGCACCGGCGTATACGCTCCCAATTCCACTTGCGCCGGCAACGCCGGATGAAACACCCGCAAAATCGCCATTGCTCCCAATTTGCTTCTGCTGCTTTTCTGCCCCGCCTTCGCCGCTTTCTTTTTCGCCCGCTTCTCCAACTCCAAACTCACGCTGTTAAACCGCCTCATACGAAACGCCAGCGGCCGGTGTGTATCTGTCAATTCCGCCGCACCAATATTTCCTTCACCCACCAAATGCCCCGTCCGCGCCATGGTGATTTCGAGTTTTTCTGGATCGGGCAACGCAGGCGTGAATAAACCCGCTTGCAGCACTCGCGGAGTCGCCGGCTCAGCCGCCATCTCAATCTTTATGACCGGCGAAGCAGGCGGATACGCTTCCAAATGCAATCGCCACAATCGCAGCAGCGCCTGCGAATCTCGCATCGGCAGTGGCAACCGCAGCGTATGTTCATACACCAGCGAATCCTTAGGCCCTGAATCCTGCCGACCCTTGCCGAGTCGGCTTGCCGCGCCGTGGCGTGTGGCGCGAAGGCCGGGCGCGATCTCAAAAATCTGCTCGTCGGCTCGCTCGAGGTGCATCTTCAATCGAATCGCAATCGGCGCCAGTCCCCGCGCCACCTGCCGTTCGCAAAGCTGTCCCAGCATCCGGCTGAACACAAACGCCAGTGGCTCCAGCTCCGCCACCGCATTCTCCAGTTCGATCGTTTCCTCAAAATGGATTGTCGCGGTCGTGGGAATCAACGCTCGCTGCCTCGCCCCGCGCGCCAACTCCTGCAGCAACAACCCCGCTTGCCCCAATCTTTCTGAAAGCTCCTCCCGAGGCAACGCTGCCAGCGCCTTACAGGTCCGGATTCCCCAATAGCCGAGCGTTTCCTCAATCTCCGCCCCCGCAGCCAACGCCGAAACCGACAATCTTCCCAGTCGCTCCGCTTGATCCCTCGGATTGAATATTGTTACTCCCTCAAATCCCCTCGCTCCCAGCCGCGATGCATCCGGATTCGTGCCAATCGCCACATTCACCCGCAATCCAAACTTCTGCCCCTGATCCCCCACTCCCTGCGCCAAATTCTCAAACGACCCAAACACCTGCATCAGCCCCTGCAAATCCAAAATCACCGTATCCGCGGCGCTGTCCTCAATCCTCGGGCTGAACGCCAGCGCCAAATCCAGCAGCGCTTGATGCGCTGCCGTCTCATGCGCAATCGACCGCTGCCAGAATTGAATCCCGCCGCCGATCTCTTCCGCCTGCACTTTGGTCATGCCTGCACGCAGGCCCATCACTTTGGCTTGCTGATTAACCGCGATAACTATCGCAAAGGGAGGTTTTCCATCGAGGATTCCAGCCGGCTCCGTCCGCATCTTCGGTTCGGCTCGCATTGCCGACTGCAAAATAAAATCGGGGATATATATACATGCGAAAAACATGGCATTCTCGCAATCGCGCGATTCCCAAAAAATCGCTGACCAAATTTTGCCCTTCGGTCCTGTCTTCCAATATTCCTCAGTGAACTCGCCGCGGTCGCTATCGGACCTGCGCGCGCTTCGCAACTTCCCGCCTTGACACCAATTGCGGCCCTGTCGTTAAAAAACCTTGCACCACCCGCTTCTCCTGCTCGAATCCTTCGTTCCCTTGCTTCTTACTCAATCTCGTTCCATACGTCGCCCACTCCGCCATCGTTTGAAAACTTGCCGTAAGACTCGCCGCCGCGC
Source organism: uncultured Acidobacteriota bacterium (assembly GCA_963757885.1). GTDB lineage: Bacteria > Acidobacteriota > Terriglobia > Acidiferrales > UBA7541 > Palsa-147. Next base: position 1,414,998 of record CAVWSS010000006.1, read on the forward strand.
TTTGGCTCACCGCCTTCTTCGCAAAATGCCCGCCATCCTTCTCAAACGCATTCCTCTCCAGCCGGCTCATCACCACCTCCGCGCCAATCTCCATTCCCTCCAGCAACACTCTCTGCGGATTCTCCGCCCCGCTTCCCTCTGGCTCCCCGCTCCACCGCGCTCCTCGCATCTCCAGCCTCATCACCAGCGACGCGCACGACTTCGCGCACGGCTGCTGCCCCATTAGCAAACACACCGTCGGCGTGTTCTCCACCATTTGACGGAACCGGAACCAGTTGTTCAGCGGCACTCGCCTCACCAGGCTCAACGGCAAATCGCACAAATCGACCGCCACTACTCCAAATCCGCCGCCATGCAGCAGCAAATCCGCCCCTTGCATGGTCTCTTCGATGTTGCTGCACCGCACCCACAGCAGTCGCTCCAACACCACTCCCGCCGCCTCCGCTCCGCGCGGATCGAATGAGCTCCGTCCATCCACCAGCGCGCAAAATTCCTTCCGCCGCGTCATCGCCGCTAGCACCGCCACCAAAAAGCTGCTCCTCCCCGCTCCTCCCTCCCCACACACCTCCGTCACACACCCCCGCGGCAAACCCCCCGTCAGCGCATCAATCTCCCCAATCCCCGACGCCGCCATCGGCGTCTCCGGCGCGCTCCGAATCGCAAAAGGCGAGGCAATCCTGCCTTGCAGAGACTGTTCGACCTTCGCGCGCAGAGCGGCAATTTCCATAGAAAGGGCGAGGGAGGAGGGGACTGAAGCATCTCGAACGAGCCAAATCTATTTCGCTTTTTCTTCGCCTCGCGTGCCCATACTGCCCCCGCTCTTTATCCTTGTCAAGGCACATACTTATGGAAATTTAAGTTTTCGGAAGTAACTCTAAATAGAGGGATTACCGCAATAAGAGAGGTACTGCCCTAACCACCAGAACAACCTGAGGAAAATTAAGCCGCTGGAGCCTGATCCGCAGCCGCAGGAGCGAAAATCTGAATCTGCACCAGGCCCGAAGCGCGTCCGCCCAAACCAGCGCCACCACTTCGCGCCGCCTCTTGCTTCGCCAGCAAATTCACCGAAGGCACACCCGTCCGCGCGAATGACTTCTCGCAATCCTGTATCGAAGGCCCGCGCATATTGCCCTCAAGATACGCCAACCCCGGGCACCTCGTGCACGATCCCACATGCGCGCACTGCGAACAGCTCGGCAAATCCCGCAGCCGGATCGAACGCACCTCGTTCAATTGCTCCGAGTGCCTCCAAATATCGATGAACTTCGTTCGGCGCACGTTGCCGCTGGGCAAAGGGAACTGCACGCACGGATACACGTCGCCATACGGGGATACATAGCACATCGAATGCCCCGCGCTGCACGGCGCCGAATCGAGCGTGTCCTCGCTCGCCGCGCCTGGCACGCCGCAAAACTCCTCCACAAACTCTCCCTGATCCCGAAAAACTTCCCGCACCGTATCCAAATTCGCATTCAGCGCCAGGACCGAACGGTCCCCGTCCATCATCGGCGTCACCGTCGGATCGAGCTGCGCCAACACTCCCATCTCCTCCGCCAGCGCCTGTACTCCGCGATAATCCTGCGCGGTCTCTTTCATCAGCACGTTCGCGATCGTGATCGTTAGCCCCTTAGCCTTCAATAATCCAATCGCCTTCAGCGACTTCTTCAGCGAACCCGGCACCTTGGTAATCGCGTCGTGCACTTCCGGCCGGTGCGAGTAAATGCTCACCTGCACCGCTTCCACGCCCAACTCGCGCATCCGCTCCGCTTCGTGCTCCCCGATCAAAATCGCGTTGGTCTTCAGCTTGATCAGGAACCCCAACTCGTGCGCTCTTTCCAAAATCTCGAAGAAATCCCGCCGCAGCATGATCTCGCCGCCGCTCAGCGTCAGCATAAACACGCCCGCTTCCGCCATTTCTCCAAGCACTTTCTTGATTTCCGCGGTAGTCATCTCCCCATGATCGTCATGGTCCAGATAACAGTGCACGCACCGCTCGTTGCACCGGTACGTAATGTCCAGATGCACGCTGAACGGCACGTTCAGGTGCGCTGCTTTTGCGCCGAGTTCTTCCAGTAGATTCATCTACTTCGGGCCCTCACTGTTATTCCCATCCTGCGCGGTCGCATTTTCCTCAGCACGGATTCGCATCTTGGCCTGCGCCTCAACTTCCGAAATAGGCCGGTCCGACACCATCATAATCCCGTGCCCAGCCAGCCCGTGCACAAACGCCTTAGCATCCTCCATGGCGTCTTCTGCGCTCACCTCATAATTTGCGCAAACTTCCCGCTCCACAATCTCCTGCAGTGGCGTCTGCCCATCCGCCGCCTGCCAGATCGCCGACGCCGTATCATTCAAATCAAATAGCGTCGAATCCTTCGCCGACATGATCATCATCTGCCCGCCCAGCATCCGCGCCGCCACCGATTTCGACCGCGCCACATAAATCGGGCTCATCCGATCAACTCCCACACCCGCGCGTCAGGCATGAAAGTCAGCTTCTGCACTGGCACTCGCTTCACCAGTGCGCAAACGGCATCGAACACTTGCTCCACCAGCTCCGCATCCTTGGCAAAAAACAGTACGCTCTCCATTACCGCGCGCACCGCCGCCGCTTCGCTCACCGGCTCAATCTTGTTCTCCCGCCCCTGCGCCAGCAGATAAATCGCTCCCAGCGGCGCCGACACATTCTCTCCCGGCTGCGCCAGCTCTCCCGCAAACGGAGTCCCAAAAGCCACATATCCTCGCCGTTGCCCGACGCCACTCCATCCCGCCTCACATACGAAATCTCATCCGTCAGCAGCGTCGCATCCTTGGGCGCCATCCGCATCATCGTCGTCTTGCCCGCTCCCGAAACTCCCGCAAAAAGAAACGCGCGTCCGTTCCGGATCGCGCTCGCCGCGTGCAACAGCATCCCGCCCTGCTTCGCCAGCAGCAGCGAATGCAAAATCCGCATCGCCGAATCAATTGAATACGGATTCGCTGTCTGCCGGATCGTCCCCACGCCCACCCCCGGCTCCCACTCCGCGTGAAAATCTCCCCGGTCCAGCGTCCAACGCCCCTCTGAAAAAGTCACTTCCACTTCTTCCGCTTCGCTCTGCCGCTGCAGTGTTCCCGCCGGCACAATCTCCACATTAAATTCAAAAAGCGGCTCCGCCGCCGCGTTCACAAACCCGCCATAGCGCCGCTCGAGTATCTCGAAAAACTCCGCGCTATCCGTCCTCACCAAAATCGGCATCCCGCCAATCTCGATAATCGTCTCCATCACGGAAAGTGGTGCCGCTACGCCCACGCCACCCTCCTGGCCTTACCCAAATGCAGCATCACTCGCGTCCCGAATCCCCACCGCGCCAACACCCACGCCGCCGCGCGCCGCCGCATCGTCAGCTCGGCAGACATCTCCCGCCCGTGGCGCTGAATCGACACCACTGCGCCCACCACTTCACTCGCTTGTACTGGGGAATCGTCTCGCAGGAGGGAATCGCCACGCGTCACTAGCCGTTCGCCCTCGGGGCTTGCCACCCGACTAACCACCCGATGTGCCACCAGCCCGCCGCCGCGGCTATAGAGGACAATCTGGCCCGCTTGCACTTCAGAAAACTCTCGCCGCCTCACCACCAGCCGGTCGCCCGGCCGCACTGCCGGCAGCATGCTGCTCCCCGTTACCTCCACCCGCACCTCGCCGTGCGTGCGCGCGACTTCCGCCGCTAATTCGCACTTCACCGCGGTGCGGAGGTACTTCCCTGGTTGCACGGGGGAATTGCCTTCCTCAGGAATACTTGCCCAAACTTCTGCATTGCGACGATGAACTGCCGACCTTGCCGCAAATCAGGGCCCGTATCTCAAACACTTGTTCGTGGCGGAACGCGGGCTTCTGGTACGGCTTTTTCTCCTGGAAGCCCGGTTCGAGGTGGCTGGTGCGTTTCTCGTCTTGTGGCCGTTCGTCGCGATTTTTCATTCGTTACACCCTGGGGCCCTATTGTAGACCAGATTGCGTCAGTTTCACGGCCTTGAAACTCACCTTCGAGTTGTTCAGGCCATTGTCCAGCGCCGTGCCGCCACTGTTGTCACTGCCTGCCAGGCAGGCTCCCGTACAAACAGTGAATGTAAACTGCGTGGCGCTGACATGTGTGATTGTCCAAGTACCGTTGTAATAAGTTGAGCTCCCGGCAAGAAAAGCTCCGCACCCCAAAAAGGTCGGAGTGCACGTACTCCCAGTAATGACAACAATATCTCCGGATGCAAAGTCATTCGCCGCGGTTGTTGTAACGGTCGCCAGATCAGCGCCGGAGCCAACTGAGGGACTGGTTATGGTTGAGATCGTCGCCGAATCCGAGCTCGCCGATCCCTGCGTCGCAAAGTAAATGCTGTTTGCTTGGTTGTTCGTCCCGCTGGTAAACGGATCCACCACAATTCCGCTGCTCCCGCCGGACGAATTAGGTTCCGCCGCTAGCGTCTGCGAACTTCCCAGTGCTCCTGCCGCCGAAACGGTCACTTCGGCTAGGTCCGTCGTCGTCGTAGCCGTCCCAAACCCATAGAACAGCGTGTCCGCGTTCGTCGCCGTGTTGAATACGTCGCTGATCGGCGACGTCTGAACGTTGGCTGTCGCGCTCACCGCCAGCGTTGCTGGCGATGTGCCCGTCGTCATGATATTTCCCGGGTTAATCGTCGCTGTCCCGGTTACTCCAGCTCCGCTGCCACCGCTAATCGTCACCGTCGGCGGCGTAGCATAATCGCCTCCGCCATAGGTCAGCACCACGGAATTGACCGCGATAGTGGCTGTCCATCCCGTTGAGCCGGTTCCACCGCCGCCCGAAACTGTGACCGTGGGCGTCCCGGTGTAACCAGTCCCCGCACCCGTCACGCCAACCTTCAGCACGCCCAACGTCAACGGTCGCCGAGGCGCCACTGCCCGTGGCTCAGCGGATCGGTAAAGGTCGCCGTCGGAACGGCCGTGTAATCTCCACCGCCGCCGCCAATCGCCAAGCTGACCACCTTCAAATCCGCTGTGCCGGCTGCGCCGCTCCCCGTGCCCGCAAAGGTCACCGCCACAGGCCCGTTGTTATAGCCCGTTCCCGCCGCAGTTACTGTGGCTCCAATAACTCCTACCGTGTCGAAACTAGAGTGGCGCCAGTTCCGCCTCCGCCGCTCGTGCTAGCAGTGGGGAAAGTCGCGCCCGTGTAACTTCCTCCGGGCGAGGGATTCGACACGCTCACAACCCTGTACGATATTGCGGAAAGCGTTCCATTCGTCAGCCAGTTCCAGCGCAGGCCGCAAGCGTAACGGTCGGCAGTGCGTGTATACGATCCCGCCGCCGTAATGCTGGCAGCTTACCACCGCAAGAGGCACCGATGCTACCGCGCCGCTCCGTTGGCCGTGCTGAATACCGACTGAAACTGGACCCAGTCGTGTACCCTGTGCCCGGCCGACGTCACCGTTACCCCGGTTACTTGCACCGTGGCCGCGGTCAACTGACCGCCGCAGCAGTTGGCCGCCACCTGATATGCCGAGACGGTTGGATAAGTCGTATAAAACCCGTCGGTGTTGTGCTGACGGCTACGCTCGCCAAGTGTAACGTCGCCGTATCAGTTGTGCCACCTGACCTCCGCCGCCAGTGAAATGCGATCGTTGGCAGGGCACGTGTAGTGCTCCCCGGAGTAACGGCGACAGCTATAGCGCTACCCCCAAAGTCGACGTATCGCCGTCGCCGCACTGCCCGTGAAACGCTACAGTCGGCTGGCCGAGTAACCACTGCCTGGCGCAGTACCGTACTGCCGTCACGTATAACCGTGGTTGTCCCGGCGGTGCCGGAATAGGTCGCTGAGCAATTGCAGCCGCTAAAGCTGAATGTCGGCGCCGAGGTGTAGCCAGACCCACCGCTGTTGATCGTGACGCTGCGATAGCCGCTCGCACCTGAACGCGCTGAGCCACCGAGCTCCGAAGCCGCCGTTCCCATGGTTATCGCTTGAGAAGGCGACCGGTGGGGACCACTGTCGTTCCCTGACATTAGTCGGCGTGACCGACGTCAGTGCGTCACGCGCCGGTGGTCTGCTTCGCGCCGCTCCAGTTCCACCGTTAATCGGAGTGAAGGTCAGCGCCGGCATCGTCGTGACATTGGCGCCGGCGCCCGCACACTCGACCGCTCCGACTCGCATGGTGGCGGTCCCATCGATGCGCCGCTGCCGCCGCCGCCGGTTATGCGTGACTCCTGGCCACCCCCGCGAAACCTGATCCAGTCGCGGTAATGTTAATGGCGCCCACTCCCAGATTTGGCGTGCCTGTCGGTTTTGACCGGAATTTGGAGTCGAAAAACCTATGGTCGGAGTCGATGTATACGCCCCGCCCGATGTCACCCCGATTGTCAGCACATCAACCGTGGCGCCGCCCCCGCCGGACGTTGCTCCAGCCTGAGTGAAAGTCACGGGATAGGAACTCCAGTGTATGTTCCGCCCGCGGTGACCGTTCCTACGGTGTGCCCACGACCAGACCCAGATTCGCAGTCGCCGTAGCCGCGCTCGTGCCGTTCCGCCGGTAACATTGACCGCCGGTGCCGTGGTGTAGCCCGTCCCTCCCGTGTAACAGTGAACGCGTTCAAGCCCATGCTGGCGGCTTGCCGCCGCCGCCACTGTGTGCGTTCCCGCAAACGCGATCGTCGGAATCGAGGTGAAGCCCGCTTCCGCCGTCGCTGACCGCAACGCTTGTCACCGTGATAATCGAAGTGGCCGCACGCGCCCGTGCCGCCTCCGCCGAACGCCACCGTCGGCATGCTGGTCGTGTAAGCTCCTTCGTTCCGACCGGAAACCGTCACCGCGTCGATTCCCAGCGCTGCAGTTGCCGTCTCGCCACTGGCCGTTCCATTGATCGACACCGTCGGAACCTGACCATAATTCGATCCACCAGACGCAAGAGTTCCCGTCAGAACCTTCACATCCGTCACCGCTCCCGTAGCGCCCGTGCCCGTCCCCGCGATAGTCACTCCCGGAAACGAAGTAAAACCCGTGCCTGCCGCACCACCGGTGATCCCGAAAATCCCGCCGCTTCCACTCCCCGTCGCCGTGAACTTCGCCCCTTGCGGTGACGCACGAGAAGGTCACCGTCGGATTCGTGTACCCGGCCGTCGTGGTCCCGCTTATATTCACGCTATTGACGCCGCCAAATGGAATCTCGTACAGCGTAGGAGCAGTTGTCGTCGCGGTCGATCCAATTACGAAAAAGTGACCGGGATTCCCGCCGGTCCCGCTCCAGTTGTAATAATTGGTGTCGAACGCGCCCTGCTCGGCCGCCAGCGAACTCCCCTGAATTGAGCCGATGTTCGCCGTCACCGGATTTCCCAAAGGCGTAGTCGTGTCCGCCTGCACCGCTACCGCGGCCGTGCTAGCCGCATTCGCTCCAGCCGAGACGATCACTCGCTGGTTCGACGAATCCACCGTGGGTGGATCGGTAATCGCCCCCGAGCCGAACCCGCTTCCCACCTGCAGAGGAGTTACGTTGCCTGTCGTCGCGTTCACCGCGTAGAGGTATCCATCAGCCGATCCAACGAAAATATTCCCGCTGCCCGTGAAATCGTAAACCGGGGAAGTCAGCGCCCCAAAGAATCTGCGAAACCTGCAGCCCGCCCGTGCTGAACGGAGCGGTGTTGGACACCGTCGGCGTCCCGTAGAAAACGCCGGTGATCGCGTACAGGAATCCTTCGTTATCACCCACGTACGCCGTGTCCGTAATGAAATCGTAGAACGGCGAAGAAATCGAATCGCCATTCGTCGTGAACTGTACCGTCGCCATGCAAGGAGCCGTGCTGCAAGCCGACATGCTAGCCACCGCGGTCGGCGTAACCGGTGCGTTGATCGTCCCGTTCGAATCCTTCCACCTCAAAATGTGTAGCGAAGCCGCGCTGTTGTTGTTCTCGACAAACGCCACCATCGTGCCGTCGCCTGAGGTCACCGGCGAATTGGAAACCGAGCCTGGCGGCGACATCGTGCTGGTGTTGTATGCCCACTTCGTGTTCGCTGTCGTTCCGCAAATTGGCGACCCGGTCGTCCCGGAATACAAATCGTCAAACGCGATCAGGTTTGCTTGGGTGTTCGTTCCTACTGTATTCAAGCCATAGACCACGAAATCTGTCAGACAATTCCCGGTTGGCGATGCTCCACCCGTGCCGGTAATCGTCGATTCGCCTGCCGTAACTTCAGCCGGAAACTGTCCCGGCGCCACTGTCCCGGTTCCCAACGACATGTTCCAGTCGCGCGTCCCCGCCATCGGCGCTGGCGGCGGTGTCGGTGCGGGCTTCTTGGTGACGATGGAATTTCCAATAATCAGGCTCGACTTCGAATTCGCGTCCAGCGTCCGCATCGCGTTCTGCGATGCCGCTGATTCCGCCGAAATGCGGTCCGCTTCGCTGTTGAACTTGATCGTCCTGGAGGCCAGCGCCTGTCTCTTCAGCTGCATGATGTAGCGCGGATTGGTAACGATCTTTTCGCGCACCGCGGGTTTTGCTTTGGCAGGATTCGAGAAAACCATGTGGTGGCTCGACCAGTCCGTGATCACGACCGTGCTCGCGCTTCCGTCCGCCTGTACCACCTGGCGGTCCGCAGACGCCTTTTCCATAGGCTCGCCCGTTGTTGGAGCCGGCGCAGCCTTCTGCACGGTTGTCGTCTTTTGTGCTGCCGCCGTGGACTGCGCGTGCGCTCCCGGCCCGCACATCATCAGCAGTCCAGCCACACCCATCACGCCCAAGAAAAACCGAGAGGTAGAATTCTTCATTTCAATCGCTCCCAAGTGCGACGCGCCTAGCGTCTTTTTTTCGAAATGCTTAAAGCACTTCTTAAAGAACTTCGCCTAGAGCTACTTCTTCGCTAAATCGACTGCTGCCTGGTTACAGCCCGACCCTTAGGAAACTTACTTTGTCACTCAGTGATTTACAGTATGACCGAAATCCGCACTCGCCTAAGGCACGTCCATGACCGAACGCTACCTACAGATACAGAGGGCCCGTATGATTTTGCCGCGGGGCATTTCGGTTTATTTGGACAGCCACTTCTAGCACTTCCCTACTTCCAGGCGGGGGACAGGACCAAAATTTTACGCTCCGTATTTCTACTTATCAACAAAAAATCCCAATTTTCTTGGCATTTCTGGTGTTTTGCACCGAATCAGAACACAAATGTGGACAGTCCAGGAACGCTTTTGCCATTTTTTGTCACCTGGCCTCCCCTTAGGGTCTCCTGTACCGTAGGACAGCCAACTAACTCTATTCCGGACAGGGTTTTTGGTACCCGGGTTTGTACCCATCCGGCGCACCAGACCCGCCAATTTTCGCGCCCCTTCCTACAGGGATTTACTAATCGCCGGGCCTGCTAGTCACCTCGACGGTCGCAGTCGCGACGAATCGCGACGTGAATTCGTAATGTTCTGGTTACTCCTTCTCAGTCCCCTAGTGACCGTGCGTTACCTTTTTTTCGCACCGCGTCGCACCAATCGCGCTAAAGTTCGTGGCGCACGCAACACGCTTTTCGGGGTTTCCCATGCCTCAGCCCAGATCGTCGCGCCACCAAGTCGCCACGTATATCGTCCTCGTTTTTCTTTTCAGCTCGCTCTTCTACTTCCTGGTTCTCAAAGGTCACAAAATCGGCGGCGGTGGCGGCTTATATGTCCTCGGCATCATGTGGTGTCCCGCGCTTGCCGGCATGGCCACGCTCAAACTCAACGGCCGCAAGCTCTCCGACCTTGGCTGGAAATGGCCGCAGGGCAAATACGCCTTGCTGGGATGGTTCATCCCCCTCCTCTACGCCACCATCGCCTATCTCATCGTCTGGATTTGCCGCCTCGGCGCCTTCCCCAATCACGAAATGATGGATCGCCTCGTAACTCGCATGAATCTTGGCGCCTCGCCAGTGGTCTCAACAATTGTTTACGTTCTTCTGGTGGGAACCTTCGGAATGGCCCAAGGCATGGCTACTGGCTTAGGCGAGGAAATTGGCTGGCGCGGTTTTCTCGTTCCGGAACTCTACAAAACCACCAGCTACACCGTGACGGCACTGATCAGCGGCATCGTTTGGGCTTGCTGGCATTACCCGATATTGATTTGGGGCGGTTACAACAACGGCACGCCGGTGTGGTATGGCCTTACCTGCTTCACGGTGATGGTCGTCTCCATTGCTTTCATCTTTGCCTGGCTGCGCCTCAAGTCGGGCAGCCTTTGGACCGCCGCTCTTCTCCACGCCAGCCACAACCTCTATATCCAAGGCGTCTTCACGCCGCTCACCGCCAACACCGGGAAAACCGCCTGGTACATCGACGAATTTGGCGCGGTTCTCCCTGTCGTCGCTCTGGCGTTCGCAATTTATTTCTGGAGCCGGCGCAAGGAATTGCCGCCGCCCGCCGAGGCCGCTCTTACGTAGCTTTTCGAAACTATCTCTGGAATCTACCGTTTCGGCGATACGCCCATCTGCTTGGTCGGCGCCGGATCCTGCACCGTAATCGGCGTCGCGAAAAACAAATTCCCATTGATCACCGTGCCCGTCGATCCCGAAATCTTCAGCACGCCGATTCCCGCATCCGTAATTTCGTTCTCGCGCACTCGGTTGTCGTTCCCCTGGATATAAACGCCTGCCTGATCTGCATGGCTGACGATATTTCTAACTATCGCATCGTCATTGCCCACCACGGCAACGCCAATCAGCACCGGCGAATCAGCCACCTCATTTAATTCCACTCGCGAATTGTCGCCGCCAATAAACGCCCCGATTTGATTGGTCGTCCAGCACATTCTCGTGAATCTCCACGCTGTTTGAATCGAACACCAAAATTCCCGCCGCGTTCGTGCTGCAGTCCGACGTCGAAACGCACGGCGACCACACATTCCCTGAAATATTGTTCAGCCGAATCGATCCCGTCGCGCCAAACCCCACCTGCACGCCGTTCTGCGCCGCGCCGTTGGTGGGTCCGATCCCTGTCACTACATTCCTCACAATCTCCGCTTTCGTTCCTGTATCGTTCGCCGTGATTCCATTCTTCTGGTAATCCCACACGCTGTTGCTGCCGATTCGCACATTCAAATTCGTCCCGCTCGGGTTGTCGACTTCGATGGCCTCGCCGCTCTGGCATCCCGCATCCGAAGGCCCCAGCCTGAAATGCTTCACTGCGTTATGCCTCACGCTGCCCGATGAATTCTGAAATAGCACTCCGTACAAATCCGGCGCACAACCCACCACTCCATTGTTCGTCCCGTCGATGATCAGTCCCTCGATCTCCACACCCTCCGCACCCTCCACCAATATCGCCGCCGCCACCGTTTCGCTCCCTCCGGATTCGGTGCCGTTAGCAACCATGTTCGTGGGCATCAGGATCGCCCCATTCTCGCCTTCAATTCGCAGCGTTTTGTTAATGCTGAGCTGCTCCTTGTATGTCCCCGGGCAAACTCGGATCACCGAACCCGCCGCAGCCGAATCAATCGCCGGCTGGATGCTCGTAAATTGCGCCGTGGGGCACTGCACCTTGTCGTCGTCCACCAAAATCACCGCTTGCGCCCTCACCGCCTTTGGCGCCGCCACCATGCCGACCAACACTGCGAATAGGCACATCCCAAGTGCTTTCATTTTGCGTCTCCATTTCGGCTTTGCTTTTTGAATCGCCTAGTAAGAATTCCGCTGGCAGCCGGGGCCTGGCCGCCTGTTAACCGCCTTGCAAACTTGCCGCATTCGACTCCCAGACTGGGCGCCTGGAGTCACCTGAGAATCTGCCAAATTATAGGCTGCGGATCAATTACGCATCAAAACTCCTTCCGCCTTTGTTTCCACTTCCGCCTTCCCAAATTCACCTTGACCCCGACTTCAACCGAGCCTACCCTGATGCCAAATCTGGCTAAGGAAGCCCTTATGGCGTCAGCCTCGGCGCAAATCGAAAGACGACGAGCGAGTCGCCTCCTCATCCGCATACCAGTAAGCCTTGTCAGCAATGACAACGGCGGCCAACGCATCTACGCTTCGGCCGAAGCGGTCACCATAAGCCGCTTTGGAGCACTTCTGCGCACCCCCATTGAACCCGACTCCGGCTCCGTGCTGGAAATCCTCAACAGCCTCAATGAAGAGGTCAAAGAGTTCAGGGTCATTTGGGCGGTGCGGGCGCCGCAGAAAGGCCTCTTCGAAGTTGGAGTGGAAATGTTTCACCCGGTCGCCAGCTTTTGGGGCGTACCGTTTCCTAACGATTCCAGTCAGGCGGGTGCCTGAAGACTGCGGCCTAATTAGCTGGATTTTTCCCCCGGCCCGTGTAGTTCGTCTTCGGAGGTACGCTTATGGGCGTCGAAACCCTGCAGGCCAATCTCATTTACATCTTTGTGCTCTGGAGCGTGGTTACCGCGATACTCATCATTCTGCTCATTTATCGCGGCCAGCTTCAAAACCACGAGGAAGATCAGATCTTTCTGGACAAAGCCGGGGATGGCATGGCTGCCGACCAGCGCCTGCTCGTGATGCGCATCGAAAAACTCTCGCGTCCGATCATCGCGCTGGTAGTTGCCTCAATCGTGCTCGCGGCCGCCATGGGCGTCATCTGGCTTTGGCACGGGATTCGTAATTTCTAGCTCGGATTACTTCGGTGTCGGAGTCGGTGCTGGGCTCTTCTGATCCCCTATCGACGGCGCCCGCTGATCCGCCTTTAACGGGCCCGTTACTGTCGACCCGCAAATCTCCGAAGTATGGTTATGCACGATCAGCCAGTGACCGTTCGTCAGTGCAAATACCAGCGTGGTTTGCCCCTTCGCGCTCATCGCTTGGTTGTCCACCTCTCCACTTAGCTCCCACTGGTAGGTCGCCCATGCAAAATCCGTGCGAAAGAAGATATTCGTGTTGCGCCGTATGAGACTCATGGCCTGAATTCGTGCCCGCTGCTTCTGGTACGCGTCCACATAATTCTTCCAGCCGATAATGGGCACTTCGTATGCGCCGCTGGTAAACGTCGCATCGTCCGCGTAGTACTTGTGCATCGCTTCGACATCCCCCACCTGCCACGCCCCCAGCATCTCTCCGATGTTGTTATCGAGTTGCCCCGCAGTCGGCAACTGAACCGCCGGCGTGTTGTCCGCCGCCGGCGCCGCCTGCTTCTTGTTTTTTTGCGCCGAAGCAAGCGGCGCGCATCCCAGCGCCAGAATCAGCAAGAGCCCCGCATTCCAATTGAAAATGTGCCGCAAACTATCGGCACGCGATTGAGAAATTCGCTTCATTCCACAGTCCCCCCTAAAACGTGGCGAGAATATCACGCCCGATTTTGCGCCGAGTGCAGCTTTCCTCGCCCGCCGTTCCCGAATCGCCAAGACTCAATTGATTAAGATGTGCCGGGTGGAGTCCGGTTAAATCGCACGATGAGAAACTTCGACAGAAGCAACGAAGAAAGAGCTGACCTACTCGCCGATCGACCTTGCCAGCCTGAATCCATAATCCGCGTACTGAAATTCTGGAGGAATGCTCGACCGCGCTGAGCACCGCGCCACCTTGATCTGGTGCCGCCACGATCCGCCCCTCGATGCTTTTCGCAGGGCCTGACCATACATTTCCGGCGGTCCCTGTGGATTCAACTGCGCCGACCGCGCGTAATAGTCCGCGCCGTACCAGTCGCTGCACCACTCATGGACGTTGTCTCCCATGTTGTGCAGTCCATACCCGTTCGGTTCGTAGCGGCCCACCGGCTCCGGCCCGTTTTTCCATCGCGTCTGATAATCCGGCAGACTTTCCGGCGGCTCATCGCCCCAGCTATATTGCTTGCCTTCCATTCCCCCGCGCGCCGCCCGCTCCCACTCCGCCTCATGCGGTAACCGGTAACTTTTCCCCGTCTCCTGCGACAGCCACTTGCAATACGCCATCGCGTCAAACCACGACACCGCCACAATCGGCTGCTCCGGATCGCTAAAATTCGGATCGTCAAAATACTGCGGCCGGTGCGCTGATAAATGCCCCGCCGCCAAGTAACGCGTGTACTCCGCGTTGGTCACCTGGCATTTGGCCAGCTCGAACGAATCCACCCATACCCGGTGCACCGGCCTCTCATTTTCCTGGCCGATTTCGCTTCCCATCAGGAACCACCCCTCCGGAATCGTCACCATGGTGGGTTCCTGAACCGCTTTTGCGCTCACACTCATCCCAAGTCCGCCATTTTCCATTCAAAATTATGATGTCGATGCCGCCCAGCGAGGCTGGTTATTGATGAGAGGTGTTCTTCGTCCCGCCCGCGGAATTCTTCCGCTGGCTGAGCAAATTCACAAACAATCGATAGGCTCCAGGGACGCCCGCCGGCAGCTCGCGGAAGAACGACAGCCCCGTGTACACATAAACACCCTGCCCGACCTTCGCGTACACCAGCGCGCCGTTATCCTGATCCTCGCCCGGATCGGTCAATCCCAGCACCGGCTGATACCGACTGTCGAATGTAGCCCAATAATAAAGCCCGCGTTCCTGAATCCACCCATTGAAATCTTCGGGCGTGATTCGATTTGGATAATTCAGCAACGGATTATCGGGCGCCAAAAACGCCACGGGTGCCTCCGGGTTGGTCGTTCGCAGCGTTGCATCCGACATCCGGGCCGGATACGGAGCCGGTAGCGCCTTGTTCCACGTGAAATTCTTCTGATACTGCACCACCAGCGTCCCGCCGTTCTTTACATAGTCGAGAAGCCGCGGATTCGCGCGCAGCAAATCCTCCCGCAGCTCATACGCGCGAATCCCCACCACCACCGCGTCGAAATGGCTCAAATCGCCAAACGCCAAATCCACTTCGCTTAACAGGTGTACCGAAATTCCCAATTGGTTCAAAGACGCGGGAATCATGTCGTTCGCCGCCGCGATGTATCCCACTTGCAGGTCGGCCAGAATTTTCAAATCGAAAATGTGCACCGTCGCTTCCGGCTTTTCCGTCACGGTCCGCGTCGGGAGCGATGCCAGCGGTTCCACTGAGACGCTATAGCGCTGATCACCGAGCTTCGCGTACGCCTCCAGCTTGTAATTTCCCGCCCCCACTTTTTGCGGCGGCGTAATCGCGAACCGCACCAATTGATCTCCCGCCGCCTCGAAGCTCAACGGCGCTACCGGCGCCACGCTCCATCCTGACGGCACATCCACTCCCACTTCCACTTTCACCGGCTTCTCCGCGTGATACCTCACCCTGGCCAGCAAATCGATTGTCTGTCCCGTGCGCGCCTCCGGCTGCACGATCTGCCGCGGCTCCATCGTCAGCGTAACCGCCGGCACCAGCGTCAACGGATATGTATCCACGCTCGTCGACGTCGCCTGCACACTCACCACCGGCTCCGCCGCCGAGAACGAATAATCATTCAGCGCCGCATCCACTCGCGCATAGACCAGCGGCGCCGGAAACGGCAGCACTTCATCCACTGGAGTCTCCTTCGCCGTCGCGCTCGCCGGTATTCCCACCACAAACGTACCCTCCACCGGCGCCTCGTTTGCGTCGTTGCTCGACTTGGCCGCCACGTTCCAGCCTGACGGCGCGCTTACGCTCGTCCCATGTATCGTTAACCCTTGGGTCCGCCGGGCCGTCACTACCGTATTCACATTGAACGCGCTTCCCGCCACCACCTCGTTCCGATCAGAACGCGCCTCAATGTGCAGCGCACACGCATCCGCCAGCGCCTTATCAATTCGCTGATGTACTTGCCCCAACTCCCACTTCAAATTCGAATCCCCGGCCGCTTTAGCATCTGTTTCCAGCTTCGCGATTCGAGTACCTGCATCCGCCAGCGCTTTCGCGCTCGCATCCCAATTAAGTTGTAACGCTGCTTCTTGCGCGCTCTTCAGAAAATTATCCGCTTCAATCAGCGACGTTCGCATCGCCGCATTCCCACCGCCCAACGACGCCAAATCCTCGGCCAAATCCCGCGGCCCTATCTTCTTCTCTTCACCTGTGCCTTCTTCCACGATTAAATAGAGCGCCATGCGCAAATACGGCGCGCCCAAAAACGCCGTGACTCCTTGCGACCGGTGATACACCAAACTTTCCCGCCCGAATTGGTTGTAGTTCTTCCCCCAAATTGCCGACACCTGCTCGAGCGGCACTCTAAATCCGTTCTTCTGCTCCGACCGCCGCACATCCAGCACATGCGTCACTTTCCAGGTGACCAATCCTTCTGCAAATTGATCGCGATAGGCGCTCGGGTCGGCCGCCATGGTCACCGCCTTCGGCGTCAAGATTCCGCTGGCCTGGTGCTGCCCGTGGCCAGTGTGCACTCCTCCCCATCCATTGATCACAATGTCCGGCCGGAACGTCCGAATCACCCGCACCATGTCTTCCAGCGGCACGTCGCCCCAGATCTTCATGGTCTGCTCGGCGCTCTTCGAAAATCCGAAATCCGATACTCGCGAGAAATACTGCGTCACGCCGTTGTGCTGCGACGCCGCCAGCAACTCCGACGTTCGCAAAATTCCCAATTCCTCGCCCTGCTCTGGCCCAATCGCGTTTTGCCCACCTTGCCCACGGGTCAGCGTCATCAGTGCCACGTCCGCATCCAGCCCATGCGACAAGTAACTCAGCAGCGCTGACGCCTCATCGTCGGGATGCGCCGTAATAAACAGAATTCGCGTCGGCACCCGCGCTTTGCCGATCGCCTCAGCAGTCTCCGCCACCGACTGCGCTAGCGCCGCCCTTGCTGGCACGATTCCAAAGAAAACTGCCAGCGCCGAAAGCAGCGCCGTCTTCCTTCGCCCCATCCGCCTCTTCTTCACGCTCCCGCCTCCTCAAATGGCCACTGCTTCAACACCCGCGCTCGAACTGCATACACCGCCACTCCCGCCGCCGCAAACACCAGCGCCGCAAGCATCAATTTCACTCCCGTGGAAACGAAAATGGCCGCCCATCCAATCAGCGCGATCAACACCGGCAGGGGGTACATCCACATCCTAAACGGGAATTTTTCGGCCGGCCAGCGGCGGCGCAGGAGCAACAGCCCTATCGACTGGCCGATAAATTGGATGAGGCACCTCATCGCCAGGATGGCGCTGATCACAAACCGCAACTTAAACAGCAAACTAAAAATCAGCGCCACCAGCCCCAGCACCAGCAGCGACACGTGCGGAAATCTCTTTGTCGGATGCACCTTGCCAAACGCTGAAAAGAAATTCCCATCCAGCGCCGCTGCGTACGGAATTCGTGAATAGCCTAGCGTTGCCGAAAATAGCGAGCAAAACGCGATGAATAAAATCAGCACCGTCGCTAGCGACGCCCAGCTCGCCCCATACGTCATCTGCACGAACGTGCTCACAATAAATGGCGATTCCCGCGCCACGCTCCACGGCACCACTCCCAAAATGCTGGTCTGCATCGCCAAATACAGAAGCGCAATGAAGAAAATCGAAATAAAAATCGTCCGCGGAATATTCTTTTCGGGCTCCCTCACCTCCCCGCCCACATTCGCCACGTTGTAATAACCCAAATATGTGTACACAGTTTGAACGGTTGCGTGCCCCAGTGCCGCCAGAAATATCGCCGAAAGCCACGAATCTCCGCCCACGCTCGCCGCGCCGGTCGGTCCATTAAACAACTGCAAATTAAAATGGGTTAGCCCGCCCCAAATAAGCCAGGCCATCGTGCCAACCACGCCCACCCACATCAGCATCGAAATTTTGCCGATTGTGGCGATCCGCCGATACAGCAGCAGAATCACCACCACCACCGTTGCACCGGCCACCGCCTTCTGCTGCAGGCTGCCCATCGGGTGGACATACGTAAGGTATTGCGCGAATCCAATCGCTCCTGACGCCATCACCAGCGGCGCCTGAATCAGCGTCTGCCAAATCAGCAGGAACGACATCAGCCGGCCCCACCGCTTCGGCCCATATTCCTCACGCAGAAAAACGTAGCTTCCGCCCGCCTGCGGCATCGCCGCGCCCAGCTCTGCCCACACACACCCGTCAAACAACGCCAAAGCCGCGCCCGCCACCCAAGCCAGCAAACTCTGCCGCCCCGGCAAATACTGGATGACGAACGGAATCACGATGAATGGCCCGATTCCGACCATGTCGATCATGTTCACCGCGGTGGCTTCTTTCAGCCCCAGCCCGCGTTCCAGATTTTCTGAGCCGCTCACCATGTGCTTCGCCGTCCCGAAAATGACTCAAGAGAGTAACAAATCGGCGGCACTCCTCCGGCAAATGTTCTGTGAACCCGCGCCCCGATGACCTACGATGACCCCTGCGATGATCCCGCTCATCCCCGCGAACATCCCTGCGTCATGACCGAGCTTGGCGTCACCATCACCGCTGCCACCATTACCATTCTGGTGCTCGAATTCCTTCGCCGCCGCCGCTTCCCATTTCCTTTTCACGGCTGGATGGGCATCGCCCCCCTAATCGCGGCCGAATATCTGATGTTCCGCGGCGTCGAGCCCATCGCCACCTACTTCACGCCCATCGCCTGGTCCTCCTATATCCTCATCGCCGACGCCGCCGTCTTCTCCGTCTCCGGCCGTTCCCGCCTTCAAAAAGCGCCGCCTGCCTTCCTGCGCATGGCCGCTCTATCCATTCCACTCTGGCTGATATTCGAAGCCTACAATCTGCGCCTGCGCAATTGGACTTACGTCGGCGCGCCCGACTTTTGGCCTTGGGGCCTCCTCGGTTACGCCTGGTCCTTTGCCACCATCACCCCTGCCATCTTCATCACCGCCGACTTTGTTCAGGCTCTCTTGCCCTTTCGCGAGCAGAGCCCCTGGAAAATTTCCTCTCGCGCCGAAAAATCAATCATCGCCGCTGGCATCGCCTGCCTCGCCCTTCCCCTCCTCCTTCCCCAACACGTCGGTGCGTATTTCTTTGGACTCGTTTGGCTCGGCTTTGTCTTTCTTGACGCAGTAAATCATCAAATGGGATATCCCTCGTTCATCGGGGACCTCCGCGAGGGGTTGCGCAGCCGTTTTTACGCATTTATCGTCTCCGGCTGGATTTGCGGATGGCTGTGGGAATTCTGGAATTTCTGGGCTGCGGCGAAATGGCACTACATCTTTCCAATTTTTCAGCACCAGAAGATTTTCGAGATGCCTGCCCTCGGCTATCTCGGATTTTTGCCTTTCGCCCTCGATTGCTTCGCTATGTACGTCGCTGCCAACGCCCTTATCGCGCGCCTCTCCAGAAAAAAGATATGAAGCACGCCGCCCCCATTGCACTGTTCCTCGCCCTCGCCGCGCTCCTCCTCTTCGCGCCCCTTCCCGCCCGCGCCGGCAATCCGCCCATTCCCCCCGACATCCAAGACGGCATTCAGAAAATGTATTCCGGCGATCCCGACGCGGCCATCGACTCGTTCCGCAAATTCCAGACTTCCGACCCGCAAAATCCGCTCGGCTTTCTCATGGAAGCCGAGGCGACGTACTGGAAGATGTACTGCCACGCCCTTTCCGTTCGCTACGAAATGCCGGACGTTTGGACTCGATCGCGGCAGCCCGCCGACGATCAATACCTCGCCCTCGCCGACAAAGCCATCTCTCTCGCTGTGTCCGCCTACGCTAAGCACGATTCCGCCGACATGCACCTCTACTCCGGCCTCGGCTGGGCCGTCAAGGCTCGCTACTTCTCTATGAGCAACGACCACAAAGCAATCGCCCGCAACGGCGTCAAATCCCGCGAGGAATTTCTCAAAGCGCTTCATCTCGATCCGGAAATGTCCGACGCAAAAACTGGACTTGGCCTCTACAACTACTACGTCGACACCCTTCCCGACGTCGTCAAACTTCTCCGCCTCATCATGGGCATCCCGGGTGGAAACAAGAGGGAGGGAATCGAACAATTACAGGCGGGAATCAACGGGAAGGGAATCACCAGCGAAGAAGCGCGATTCTACCTGGCCAAGAATCTCCGCAATTACGACCATCAGTACGACTTGGCCGCCGCGGTCGTCTCACCGCTCGCCAAGCAATTTCCGCAAAATCCAATTTTTCTTTTGCTGCTCGGCAATCTAAGCGCCGAACAAGGCCACAAAGACGAAGCCCGCAACTCTTTCCGCGCGGTCCAGAAACTCCAAATCCCCGACCCCGACTGCGCAAAAAACGCACAGCAAATCGCCGGCCTCTTCCTCAACACCCTTTAATTTCCGACGGAGTTTTGTTGCCTTAGATACTTCTGCGGATTTACTTACCTTCTCGCCGATTCTTCTTGCTCAAACGCATGATACGAAGACCGCACCAGCGGTCCCGACTCCACGTGCGAAATCCCCATCTCTTCACCCAACTTCTTGAACTCCGCAAACTCATCAGGGTGCACAAACCGCACCACCGGCAAATGCTCCACCGTCGGCTGCAAATATTGCCCCAGCGTCAAAATCTTCGTTCCCTGCGCTGCAATCTCGTCCATTGCGCCCAACACTTCTTCACGAGTCTCGCCTAATCCCAACATCATTCCCGTCTTCGTGGGCATCTCCGGCGCAGCTTCACCCGCTCGCCGCAGCAATTCCAGCGATCGCTCGTACACCGCGCCCATCCGTACTTTTCGATACAGCCGCGGCACCGTTTCCATATTGTGATTCAGCACGTCTGGCCGCGCTTCCAGCACCGTGTCCAGCGCCTGCCAGTCGCCACGAAAATCCGGAATCAACACTTCCACTTTGCATCCCGGGACGCGCTCGCGAATCCCCGCGATCGTCCGCGCAAAAATTCCCGCTCCGCCATCCGGCTGATCGTCGCGGTTCACTGACGTCACCACCGCGTATCGCAGCCCCATCTTCTCCACTGCTTCCGCCACCCGACGCGGCTCATCCTCATCCGGCGGCCCCATCGGCTTTCCCGACGGCACCGCGCAAAACCCGCACGCCCTCGTACAAATATTCCCCAAAATCATGAACGTCGCCGTTCGATGCTCCCAGCACTCCGACATGTTCGGGCATCGCGCGCTCTCGCACACCGTGTGCAAATCCAGCGTGCGCATGATCCGCTTCAAGTCCTGATAATTCTCGCCGCCCATCAGCCGGATCCGCAGCCAGCTAGGCTTCGGCATTGTCGGCGGATGCATCCCCGCGACCATAGAATTACCTACAATGTTGAATGGAGTCGCCACGTTGATTCCTCATTCTACCCGCCCGCACTCGCACCAACAACATTACCGCCCTGATCCGTTCACTACCCAATAGCGTTCCTGAAACGTTCCTTACATTGCGTTCCCAAGACATCCTTTACTCCGCTGCAGATTGGTCGCAATACGTCCTTACTCCGCGTTCCCAACACATCCTTTACGCTCGTCGCCACTACGTCCCCAATCAGCTCCGAAGCCAATTTGGGAATTTCACCACACCTATGACGTCAAATTGTGTCTTTTCTGCAACACTTTCTGCAACATCGCACTTTGATACATGTAAGTAACTGATATACAACAACTTACTTTTGCGACAACGGCAACCCGACTGCTTTACCTTTCGCGCATCGCCTATGTCTCTCCAAGAAGCTACCCAAAACTCGTACCAGCAAACTATCGTCAAGCCTGTCGAAACCCACGGCATTGGCCTGCACACGGCCGTCAAGTCTCACGTACGCCTTCTACCAGCTCCTCCCGACACAGGCATCGTCTTTCGCCGCACCGATCTGGACGGCTTCCAGATCGAAGCCCACATCCGCAACGTCGCCCGTGTCTCCTACGCCACCAGCTTGATGAAACAAGGCGTCCTGCTTTCCACCACCGAGCACATCCTCGCCGCCATCTACGCCTGTGGCATTGACAACATTTACATCGAAATTGACGCTCTCGAGCTGCCCATCCTCGACGGCTCGGCCCAGCCCTATATCGAAATGCTCGACCGCGGGGGCCTCCGCCGCCAAAAGCGCCGCCGTACCTACCTCAAAGCCGTCAAATCTATGGAAGTCAGCGACGGTGACCGCCGCATTGGCATTTACCCCAGCTCCGAATTTCGAGTCACCTGCTTCGTCGACTATTCGCACCCGAAAGTTGGCCGCCAGGAAGTGGAACTCGACGTCAATTCCGCCACTTTCCGGCGTGAACTCGCCGTCGCCCGCACCTTCGGCTTTCTCAGCGACTTCGATGGTCTTCGCGCCATGGGCCTTATCCGCGGCGGCACGCTCGAAAACGCCATCGTCCTCACCGCCGACGATGTGATGAATGGCCCGGTCCGTTTCCCCGACGAATTCGTCCGCCACAAAGCCCTCGACCTCATCGGCGACTTGGCGCTCATCGGCAAGCCCCTACAGGCTCACGTGGTCGCTCACAAAGCAGGGCACTCTCTCCACACCCAATTCGTCACTCGCCTTCTTGCGGACTCCTCTCTATGGACCGAAACTCACGCCGCCGAAGCGCCCCAACCCGCCAAATCCACTCTCCGCCACCGCTTCTCCCACCCCGCCCACGCCACCGACTAACCCTCGCTCCTGCGAAACCCCTCCGGACCCCAACCCAACCGCGCCTCCACTCCGCCTCATTTCCGCGCTAGAATTGCCGCCCTATGTCCAACCTTCTCGAAGGAAAACACGCACTCATCCTCGGCGTCGCCAATAAATGGAGCCTCGCTTACGCCATCGCCCAGGCCTATCGGCGTGAAGGCGCCGAGCTCACCCTTACATACCAGAGCGACCGCCTCAAACTCACGGTCGAAGAACTCGGCCACGAGCTAAGCGCCGAAAAAATCTTTCAATGTGATGTCTCGAAGGACGCCGAACTCGACCACCTCACCTCCGAGCTGAAATCCCAGGGCGCGCTGCACAGTGTCGTTCACGCCATCGCTTTCGCCAACCGCGAGGACCTCGACCGCCCCTTCCTCGAAACCTCCCGCGCCGGTTATCTACTGGCCCAGGAAGTCAGCAGCTATTCACTCGTTTCCGTAGCTCGTGCCACCGCCCCCGTTATGACCGAAGGCGGCTCCCTGACTACTCTCACCTACCTCGGCTCCCAGCGCGTCCTCACTAACTACAATGTCATGGGCGTCGCCAAAGCCGCCCTCGAAGCCTCCGTCCGCTATCTCGCCAGCGAACTCGGCCCAAAAAATATTCGTGTCAACGCCATCTCCGCGGGCCCGGTGAAAACCGCCTCCGCCCGCGCCATCAAGGACTTCTCCCTCATTCTCGAGCACGTCACCAAGCGCGCCCCCCTCCGCCGCAACACCGACCCAGCCGAAGTGGGTGACACTGCCGTCTTCCTCGCCTCCGACCTGGGCCGCGGCGTCACCGGCAACATCATCTACGTCGACTCCGGCTTCCAAATCATGGGCATGTAACGCCGCATCCCCACGCCGCCACCCGCTCCCGCGCCCACCTGTCCCCTTGTCCAACCTGCCCACTCACGAAACACTCCCCATTTCGCTGCATTGCCAAACCCCTCCCGCTAAAGCGAGAATGAAATTCGCGATGCCTGCCTCCAAAAACGCTAAAGACACCGTCATCCTCGTTCTCGCTGCCGGGAAGGGAACTCGCCTCCGCTCCAACGTCGCCAAAGTCCTTCATCGCGCGGGCGGCCTCACTCTCGTCGAACACGTCGTTCGTGCCGCCCTGGCCATCAATCCCGCTGAAGTTGTGGTCGTCGTTGGACACCAGGCTGAAAACGTCGCTGCCGTCATCGAAGGTCTCGGCGCCAAGTCCGTGCTTCAAAATCCCCAGCGCGGCACCGGCCACGCCGTCCTCGTCGCCCGCCGCTCCATTCGCAAAAGCGCCAAATATTTAATGATCGTCCCGGGCGACGCGCCGCTTCTTCGCCCTGAAACTCTCCTCCGCCTTCTCGATACTCACCGCTCCGGTAATGCCGCCGCCACGATCCTCACCGCCAAGCTCGCCGACCCCACCGGCTACGGCCGCATCGTCTTCAAACAGGACGGCACCGTTGCCGCTATCGTTGAAGAATCGGCTGCCTCTCCCGAGCAACGCGCCCTCAACGAAGTCAATTCCAGCATCTACTGCTTTACCCTCGCGAAACTTTGGCCCGGCCTCACTGGCCTCAAGCCCAATAACAAACACAAAGAGCTCTATCTCACCGACGCCATCTCTGTTCTCAACGAAGCTCGCGAGCGCGTCCTCGCCGTCGCCGCTGATCAGCCCGACGAAATCTGGGGCTGCAACACTCGCACCCATCTCGCCGACGCCGACCGCTCCTTCCGCCAGCGCAAAGCCCAGCAATTAATGGACTCCGGCGTCACCATCTATCTTCCTGAAACCGTCATCATCGACTCCGCCGTCTCCGTGGGCCAGGACACCGTCATCGAGCCCAACGTTCAGCTTCTCGGCGCCACCAAAATTGGCTCCGGCTGCGTCATCCGCACCGGCACCGTAATTTCCAATTCCACCGTTGCCGACGGCGCCCAAATCGAGCCTCACTGCGTCATCACCGATTCTCGCGTCGGTCCTGAAACTCAGCTCGGCCCTTTCGCGCGCCTCCGCCCCGGTGCTGATCTGCGCAAAGGTTCCAAAGTCGGCAATTTCGTCGAAGTGAAAAAGAGCGTCGTGCACGAAGGCGCCAAGGTCCCCCACCTCACCTACATCGGCGACGCCAGCGTTGGCGCCAAAGCTAACGTCGGCGCCGGCACCATCACCTGCAATTACGACGGCTACGGAAAATTTCCTACCGTCATCGGCAAGCGCGCTTTCATCGGCAGTGACACCACCCTTGTCGCGCCAGTTCGCATCGGTGACGGCGCCTACGTCGCCGCCGGTTCCACCATCACCGAAAATGTTCCCTCCGATTCACTTGCTATCGCTCGTGGTCGCCAGGCGAACAAAAAAGGCTGGGCCGCCGCCAAGCGCGCCGAAATGGAAAAAATCCACCGCGGCCATGGCGCGCACACCGCCAACCGCTCGCACAACTCCCACTCACCGAAGCGCAAATCCTCCAAGCGCCGCGCTAAATCCCGCTCTCGCCGCTAGCTCCGCAATTTTTCCTCGCCTAGCTCCGCGTGCTAGAATGCCCTCGAACAAACGCCATAGCTACAAGAGGCCACCACATGAAATTTGGCGTAGTCGTGTTTCCGGGCTCGAATTGCGATGACGACACCTACCACGCCATCGACGCTGTCCTGAATCAGCCCGTCGAATATCTCTGGCACCAAACCGAAGATCTCAACAATTGCGACGCGGTCATTCTTCCCGGCGGCTTCGCTTATGGCGACTATCTCCGCACCGGGGCCATCGCCCGCTTCTCGCCAGTCATGTCCGCCGTCTCCAAATTTGCAAAATCTGGCGGACTCGTCCTCGGCATTTGCAACGGCTTCCAGGTTCTCTGCGAAGCAGGACTCCTTCCCGGCGCGATGATGACCAACCAGGGCCTGCGCTTCCTCTGCCAGCAGGTTCACGTTCGCGTCGAAAGCACTGCCACGCCGTTCACTTCAGCCGCGCGCCGCGGCCAGGTCCTCACCATGCCCATTGCCCACATGGGCGGCAATTATTTCTGCGACGATCGCACTCTCGATCACCTTCGCTACCACGACCAGATCATCTTCCGCTACACCTCGCCCGACGGCCGCGCCACCTCCGTGGATGACCGCGACGCCAATCCCAACGGCTCCATCGACTCCATCGCTGGCGTCTGCAATCGCGAGCGCAACGTCCTGGGCCTCATGCCTCATCCCGAGCGCGCCGTCGAAAAAAACCTCGGCTCCGTCGATGGTCTGGTAATTTTCAATTCCTTGCTGGGAAGTTTTGCCGCTTCGGCCGACACAACTCCCGCCAAGGCACACGCGCAGATCCGCGAGGCGGTTCACGCCTAGCATGACCTCCGGCTCGCCCAAACCTGCCTCGCAAACCGAAAAATCTCATCAGCACACGTCTAACGAAATGCCCTCTGAAACACCCCAAAACGAAATTCGCGTCACTCCCGAAGTCGCCGCCGAACACGGCCTCACCGCCGGCGAATACACTCGCATCCAGGAAATTCTCGGGCGCGATCCCAACATCACCGAGCTGGGCATTTTTTCCGTGATGTGGAGTGAGCACTGCTCCTACAAATCTAGCCGCGTTTACTTGAAGCGCCTACCCACTCGCGGCCCGCGCGTGCTGCAAGGCCCCGGCGAAAACGCTGGCGTTGTCGACATCGGCGACAATCTTTGCGCCGTCTTCAAAATCGAATCCCACAATCACCCGAGCTTCGTCGAGCCCTTCCAGGGCGCGGCCACCGGCGTCGGCGGAATCCTTCGCGATATTTTCACCATGGGCGCTCGCCCCATCGCCGTCCTCGACTCACTTCGCTTCGGCCCCATCACCGAAAATCCCGCCGCAAAATCCAGCCCCAACCCGGCGGCCTCCGCCGAAGTCGCCGCCAATCGCCGCATTCTCGATGGCGTGATCCGCGGCATCGGCTTTTACGGCAACTGTTTCGGGGTTCCCACCGTCGGAGGCGAGGTCCAATTCGAGTCCTGCTACTCAAGAAATCCTTTGGTCAACGCTCTCGCCCTCGGCATCGCTCCCAAGGACAAACTTTTCTTCGCTCGCGCCAAAGGGCCGGGCAATCCCGTCATCTACGTCGGCGCAAAAACTGGCCGTGACGGCATCCATGGCGCGTCTCTACTTGCCTCCGCCGAATTCAGCGAGGAATCCCAGCAAAAGCGCCCCAACGTCCAAGTCGGCGATCCCTTCATGGAAAAGCTTCTCCTCGAAGCTTGTCTCGAAGTCATGGCCACCGGCGCGATCGTCGCGATTCAGGATATGGGCGCCGCCGGTCTCACCAGCTCCAGCTCCGAAATGGCGGCCCGCGGCAACATGGGCATCGAGCTCGAGCTCGATCGCGTCCCTCAGCGCGAAACGCACATGACCGCTTACGAAATGATGCTCAGCGAATCGCAGGAGCGCATGCTCCTCGTTGCCGAAAAAGGCCGCGAGCACGAAGTCTTGCGCGTTTTCTCCAAGTGGGGCCTCGACGCCGTGGTCATCGGCCGCGTGACCAACGATGGAAGCCTGCGCATCCTCCACCATGGTCGCGTCTACGCCGACATTCCCGCTCGTGCTCTCGCCGAAGAAGCGCCCGTCTACAATCGTCCCATCGCGCAAAACTCCATCGATTCAGCCAAGCCGCGCGGCGATGAAAAACTCATCGAATTCGCGCCCGCTTCCGCCAATCTCACCAAAAATTTCCACCGCCTTCTCGCCTCGCCCGCTATCGCGTCCAAGCAATGGATCATCGGCCAGTACGATCACATGGTCCGCACCAATACCGTCTCGGTTCCCGGTGCGGGTGATGCCGCCGTCCTCCGGCTCAAGGAATCTCATCGCGGCCTCGCCCTATCCACCGATTGCAACGGCCGCTGGTGCTTCCTCAATCCGCGTCTCGGCGCCATGCACGCGGTCGCCGAAGCCGCCCGCAACGTCGCCTGCTCAGGCGCATTCCCCGTTGCCGCCACCAACTGCCTAAATTTCGGCAATCCCGAGCGCCCCGAAGTCATGCTCCAATTCAGTGAAGCCATCGAAGGCATCAAACACGCCTGCGAAGCGCTCTCGATTCCCATCACCGGTGGAAACGTCAGCTTCTACAACGAGACTCTCGGCCACGCTATTTACCCAACTCCCGTCCTGGGCGTCCTCGGCATCCTCGAAAATGTCGACCAAGCGCTCCATCTCGGCTTCGTCAATGAAAACGACGCCATCCTTCTCATCGACGGCGGATCGCATCGCGATTCGCAGGGCGCGAATCGCATTGAAATTGATCGTCGCGAATTTTCTTCCTCCGAATACGCCAAAACTATTCACAATATCGTCGCCGGCGATCCGCCCGCCATTGATCTCGCTGCCGAAGAACGCCTCATCCAAACTCTCGACGCTCTCGCTCATCAAAAGATCCTGCACTCCGCTCACGATCTCAGTGACGGTGGCCTTGCCGTCGCTCTCGCCGAATCCGCCTTCCGCTCCGCCGAAAGTCCGAACGCAATCCTCAGCGCGAAAGTCGACTTCCAAGGCCATGACGGCCCCGAATTTGCCCTCTTCAACGAACGCGGTGCCCGCGCCATCGTGACCGCCGCACAAAATTCCGTCACCGAAATCGAGCGGATGGCCGCTCAGCACAATGTCACCGTGAAACAAATAGGCGCAGTCTCTCGTAACGAGTTCAGCATCAAATATAATGGCGTCGTCTGCATCAGTGATTCGATTCACTCTTTGCAAAACTCCTGGGCCAATGCTTTGCCCGTGGCTCTGCACAGCGGCCAGATAAACTAAGCAGTACTGGCCGGCTGAAGTTTCAAAAGTTCGCCCCAGCAGCCTCCGGTTGGGATAAGCTTTATTGCTCCTCTGATGGCGGAAATGAACCAATTCGGCGCATCGGTGTCTCGCTCTTTCCCCAGTAACCGCCCTTTCCGCACCCTTCTGCCGGACGACCATTTCCACGATGAATGCGGCGTCTTCGGCATTTGCGACCGTGAAGAAGCCGCCAAACTCACTTATCTGGGCCTTTACGCCCTTCAGCATCGCGGACAGGAATCCGCTGGCATAGCCACCGTTACGGAAGATGGCCGCGTCGAGTCACACAAATCCATGGGCCTGGTTCAGGAGATTTTTACTCCCGATGTTCTTTCGACCCTTCCCGGGCGCATCGCCATCGGACACACCCGCTACTCCACCGCCGGCGACACCAGCCTCGCCAACGCGCAGCCCGTCGTCATCGACTGCAATAAAGGCAAACTTGCCCTCGCTCACAACGGCAACCTCACCAACGCTACCGAGCTTCGCCGCCGCCTCGAGCACGGCGGCTCGATCTTCGCGAGCACCAGTGACACAGAAGTCATCGTCCACCTCATCGCTCGCAGCCGCGCCCGCAATCTCACTGCGGCCATCGCCGACGCCCTCAGCCAAGTCGAAGGCGCCTACTCCCTACTCATCCTCGCGCGCGGCGAAATCTACGCCATTCGCGACCCCCACGGCTTCCGGCCTCTGAACCTCGGCCGCATCGAAAATTCCTGGGTCGCCGCTTCTGAAACTTGCGCCTTCGACCTCATCGACGCCGAATACGTCCGCGAAGTCGAACCCGGCGAAATGGTGCGCATCTCTACCAGCGGCATCGAATCGATCCGTTTCGCCGAGGCCAAGCCCCCGTCCTTCTGCAGCTTCGAACACGTCTACTTCTCGCGCCCTGACAGCATCGTCTTCGGCCGCCCGGTCAACGAAAGCCGCGAGCTTCTCGGCCGCCTGCTGGCCCGCGAACATCCCGTTCACGCCGATGCAGTCATCCCCGTGCCCGACTCAGGCGTTCCCGCTGCCGTTGGCTACGCCGCCGAATCGGGAATCCCATTCCGCATGGGCTTGATCCGCAACCACTACATCGGCCGCACCTTCATCGAGCCCGAACAAGCCATTCGCGACTTCGGCGTAAGACTCAAACTGAATCCCGTCCGTCGAATGATTGAGGGACAGCGCGTGATTCTCGTCGATGACTCCATTGTTCGCGGCACTACTTCGCGCAAAATCGTCCGCATGGTCCGTGAATCCGGCGCCAGCGAAGTTCACGTTCGCATCAGCTGCCCGCCCACCATTTCGCCGTGCTACTACGGCGTCGATACTCCCACTCGCACAGAATTGATTGCTGCCAATCAATCCGTCGAGGAAATCCGCCGCTATCTCGAAGCCGATTCGCTCGGCTATCTCTCCCTTGAAAACCTTCGTCTGGCCCTGGGCGATACCGACAAGAAGTTCTGCACCTCCTGCTACACCGGCAGCTACCCGACCGATCTCGTTCAATTGGAAGTGGAGGCTCATCGTGAGAGCTGAGGTGGAAGCTCAGGACGCAGTAACCCTGCCGCCCGCGGAGCACGCTCGCCAGCGCGCCGATCTGAAAAG
Source organism: uncultured Acidobacteriota bacterium (assembly GCA_963757885.1). Classification (GTDB taxonomy): domain Bacteria; phylum Acidobacteriota; class Terriglobia; order Acidiferrales; family UBA7541; genus Palsa-147. The sequence continues at coordinate 1,444,711 of CAVWSS010000006.1, forward strand.
TCGCGCAGCCCGCGAGGCGATGTCCTGGTTCTGGGTGATTCTTGCTTTTCTGCTGATTGAAAGCGGCCTGGTTCAGGCTCGCGTCATTCCCAGCGGTTCAATGGAAGATACGGTCCTCATTGGCGATCACCTTATCGTCAGCCGCCTCGGTTACGACGTTGGCGTGCCCTTCACGCCCTGGCACAAATCTCTCTGGCGCAGTCCGCACCGCCAGCAAATCATCGTCTTTCGCGCGCCACTGCCCGAGATGGGCAATCCCGATTTCATCAAGCGCACCATCGGCCTTCCCGGTGACACCATCGAAATCCGCCGCGGCGTTGTTTTCGTCAGTGGCAAGCAGCTCAATGAGCCTTATCGAAAGGACCCGCCGAATCCCGGCGACAATTTCGGCCCAGTGACCGTCCCGCCGGGCCAATATTTCATGATGGGCGATAACCGCAACAATTCCTACGACAGCCGTTTCTGGGGCTTTGTCCCGCGCTCCAATATCGTCGGAACTCCGCTGTTGATTTACATGTCCATCGATGCCCCCGAGGAAGTTTGGGAGCCGGGGCACATCACCGAACGGTTCGAGGCCTACCTCAACGCTCTGATTCATCCTCACGAGGTTCGCTGGCACCGTCTGTTTCACACGTTTTAGCTGTTCCGCCAGGTCACCTGGTTGATCCCATGCGCTACGCAGACGCAGGCGTTAACATTTCCGTCGCTGACGAAGCCAAACAGCGCATTCGCAGCGCTGCCGGCCGGACCTTCCGCAAAGGTGTGCTCTCTCAAATTGGCGGATTCGGCGCGCTCTTTCAGCTCGATAAACGCTGGCGCGAACCCATCCTGGTCTCCAGCGCCGATGGCGTCGGTACCAAGCTCAAACTCGCCTTCTTGAGCGGCGTCCACTCCACCGTCGGCGCCGACATCCTCAATCACTGCGTCAACGACATCCTCACCCAGGGCGCCGAACCGCTCTTCTTCCTCGATTACCTCGCCATGGGCCAAATCGAGCCGCGCGTCGTCGACCAAATCATCGAAGGCATGAGCCGCGCCGCTAAGCAAGCCGGCTGCTCGGTAATCGGCGGTGAAACGGCCGAAATGCCCGACTTCTATGCCCAGGGCGAATACGACCTTGCCGGCTTCATCGTCGGCGCCGTCGAGCGCACCAAACGCCTCGAGCCTCGCATGGTGCATGCCGGCGACACTCTCATCGCCCTGCCCTCCAGCGGACTCCACACCAACGGCTACTCCCTCGCCCGGAAGCTCGTCTTCCAGGTCGCTCGCCTCAAGATGGACACCTATGTCCCGGAAATTCAAAACAAGATTGGCGCTGAATTACTGAAGCCGCACCGTTGCTACTGGCCGATGCTAAAAGGGATTGTCTCGAAGGGCTGGCTTTCCGGGATGGCTCACATTACCGGCGGCGGCATCACCGGAAATTTGCCGCGCGTCCTGCCTCGCAACACCATCGCCGTCATTGAGCTCGGTTCCTGGCCGGTGCTCCCAATTTTCCGCTACCTCGCCAATCTCGGAAAAATCGACCAGACCGAACTGCTTCAAACTTTCAACATGGGCGCGGGCATGATCCTCGTCGTCCCCGCCAAAAACGTCTCCAAAGTCGAATCGGAATTACGCCGCCGTCGCCAGAAGTTCTACCTCATCGGCCACATCAAAACGATCTCTGGCGCTCCCCGCGTCGCCTACAACGGCAAACTTCCTCTTTAGCCAGCCCTAAACTCCCGGATTATTCATATCCACTTCAATCTGCCAGTTTCCGTCCGACTGCTTCTTCCAGATCAACAGGTACTTGCCCTTCTCAGCCGTGGGCTTCCCCTTCGAATCCTTTGTCGAAGCGTCATAAGTCCCCACTTCCCACGCCACGTCGCCGGCCTCCGAGACATTCACAGTCGTCGCCGAAAATGTCAGGCTCACATAACTCGGCGAATTGATTAGAGCAGCCCAAGATTTGTGAATTTCCTCCCGCCCAACTGCTGGCGCCGATCCCGGCTGCAAAAATTGAGCATCATCCGCATAAAATCCCGACACCTTATTAATGTCCTTCGCGGCTAGCCCTGCCACCAATTCCGCGTCCAGCGTCCTCAAATGCGATTTCACGTCCGCCGCGCTCGAAATCCCCGTGTGATCCTGTGCCGTCGGCGGCGCCTTCGGCGCGCACCCCGCCGCAAAGATCAGCAGCCCGGCAATCCCAGCAAGTACACTTCGGCGTCTAGTTTCGCTGATCAAATTGGGTGGCTCCCTGCGAGTGAATTGGTAACCTGGTTGGCCAGTCACATTGAACGGGCCTGCCTGCAATGTCAAGTTCCTGCCAAGCTACTCACCAATTTATGGTAATTTGCCGTGGGCTTGAGCGCCGTTTTGAACGCTATGAGTTGCGTATGCAGCCTTCACGACAGTCTCACTCAAGAATATGAATGAAACCTCACCTAACAACCGCGCGTAACATCGCCTGACTATGACTCGCCAAATCGGCATTCTTCTCTCCGGCCGCGGTTCCAACTTCGAAGCCCTCGCCGACAGCATCGACGCCGGCCGCATTCCCAACGCCCGCATCGCCTTGGTCATCAGCAATCGCGAAGGCGCTCCCGGTGTTGAAAAGGCCCAAAAACGCGGCATCCCTGCGAAAGTCATGCCTTCCAAGGGCCTCGAGCGCGAAGCCTTCGACCGCCAAGTCGCCGCCGCTCTCCACCAAGCCAATGTCGAACTGGTCTGCCTCGCCGGCTACATGCGCCTCCTCTCTCCCTTCTTCATCTCCTCCTTTCCCGGACGCATTCTCAACATCCACCCTTCGCTTCTCCCGTCTTTCCCCGGCCTCGAAGCCCAGCACCAGGCACTCACCTATGGCGCGAAATTCAGCGGCTGCACCGTTCATTTCGTCGACGAAAATCTCGACGCTGGGCCCATCATCATGCAATCCTGCGTCCCGATTCACGATGACGATAACGCCGAATCCCTTTCCGAGCGCATTCTCGAAGAGGAACACCGCATCTACACTGAGGCGGTCTGCATCGTTCTCGAAGGTCGCTATCGCACTGAAGGCCGCCGCGTGCTAATCAACAGAAGAAAGGAAACTTAAGGAGAAAAATCACAGGCACTCACAAGCGAGCCATGCCCACTCACCAATTCAAGCCTGTCGAAGAACAGCTCATCTACCTCCGCAAAGGCGCTGCCGAAATCATTCGCGAAGATGAGCTGAAAGCTAAACTCGAAAATTCCATCAAGACCGATATGCCGCTGCGCGTCAAACTCGGCGTCGATCCCACCGCGCCCGACCTTCACCTCGGACACACCGTGGTCATGCGCAAGCTCAAACACTTTCAGGACATGGGGCACACCGCCGTCTTCCTCATCGGCGATTTCACCGCCATGGTTGGCGATCCCACCGGCCAGTCCGAAACCCGCCCGCCTCTCAGCCGCGAGCAGGTCGACGCCAACGCCCAAACCTACCTCAGCCAGGCCTTCCGCATTCTCGATCGCGATCGCACCGAAGTCCGCTACAACAGCGAATGGCTCAGCAAGCTCAGCGCCCACCAACTCATCGAGCTATGCGCGAAATACCGCCTGGCCCGCATGCTTGAGCGCGAAGATTTCCGCACTCGGCTTCAGCAAAATCAGCCCATCTCCGTCCATGAGCTCCTCTACCCGCTTTTCGTCGCTTACGATTCCGTAATCCTCAAAGCCGACGTCGAGCTCGGCGCCACTGAGCAAAAATTCAATCTCCTCATCGGCCGCGAGATTCAACGCGAATACGGCCAGCCCACTCAGGTCTGCATGACCATGCCCATCCTCGTCGGACTCGATGGCGAACGCAAAATGTCCAAAAGCCTCGGTAATTACATCGGCATCACTGAGCCGGCCCAGGACATGTTCGGCAAAGTCATGTCTGTTTCCGACGATCAGATGTGGACCTATTACGAGCTCCTCACCGACTTTACCGACCCGGTCATCCTTCGCCTCCGCGACGAAGTGCGCATCGGCGTCCTTCATCCGCGCGACGCCAAAGTTCGCCTCGCCCACTACATCGTCCGCAACTTCCACGGTGAAGACGCTGCCGTTAAAGCGTCCCAGGAGTTTGATCGCGTTTACAGCCAGCGCCAGGCGCCCACCGACAGCGAGATCATTACCGTACCGCGCTCTGCCGCCAAAAAACTCACCGCCCTTCTCGCCGATACAGGCCTTCAGCCCTCCCGCAGCGAGGCCGAACGCCTCATCAAGCAGGGCGGCGTCGAAATCAACGGCGAGCGCGTCACCGACGTGCAAAAGCAAATCGACCTCTCTCAGCCCGGCGAACTTCTCCTCCGCGTCGGCAAGAAAAAATTCGCCCGCCTCAAAATCGAATAGCTGTTCAGCAGTTGCTTTGGAAGTGTCCGCGGGTGCCCACCTGCCGGTTTTGCGGGTGGGGGTGTTACACGAAATTGGAAGGTCGATCGCTTTTTCTGTCGCCCCCACTCCTCTCCGCCAAACTCTTCAACCTCTCGAGCCAATACCTATCCCTCTTCGCCACCGCAAACCTCGTAAACACCTTATCAATCACCTTCGCCAAGCCGCTCGCATTCTCATACCTGTCGACCATTCTCACCAACGTCCCCTTCCCATCCATGCCCGCCTCAATCCGCCACGATTGCAAACCCCTAACTCCGAATGAATCCTGAAACTGCCACTCCAAAAATTTACCGAATTCAAACGCCGTCACCACCATCGTCAGCTTCATCGGCCGCGACGCCAGCGTTCCGCTAATCGACACCTTCAGCCCCACCGCAAAATCCGACGCTCCGCCCAGCACCTCGAACTTGCTCTCCATCTCCGACCCATACCAATACGGCATCCGCTGCGGCACAAAAAACACCCCGACCAGCGCCGGCGAAGCATTAATGAATTGTTCGAATTGAAGATCGGCCACGGTCGTGGCCGAAAAATGTATCACGCCCCGCGCTTCAAAAAATCGCGGCCCTCAACTACGCCATCGTCAGCAACTGCAAATCCCCAACCGCCGCCGCTTCGCTGGTCGGGTCGAAATGAATTTCCGCAATGATCAGCGAAATATCATCCGGCTCCGGTCCCTCGCGCCAATCCGCCACGCCCTGCAAAATCCGTTTCTTCATTTCATCGATCGGTAGCTCGGAAGCGTCCTGCACTATCTTGGTCAGCCCATCCACGCCGAGCATTTCGCGCTGCGCGTTGAACACGTCCGTCAGCCCGTCGGTGTAGAGCACCAGCCGGTCGCCCGCCTGTGTATCCACGGTAATAGTGGCGTCCGGGTCCACCGCTCCGTCAAGCAATCCCAAAACCAGATTCTTTGAGGCCAGCCATTGCACCGGCTGCCCTTTGCGCAGAAGCATCGCCGGCGGATGTCCCGCGCCGGCAAACTCCAGCCTTCCACCTTGCCGCGTCAGCCGTGCCATCGCCAGCGTAAAAAAGAAAACCGAGCCGCTCAGGCTGTTCAGCACGAATCGATTCAAATGCCGCAGCATCTCCGCAATCGGCACATTCTGCTCGATCTGTCCCTTCATCTCCGTGTAAATCCGGTTCGCCACCAGCGCCGAGCTGATCCCATGCCCCGAAACGTCGCACACAATCAAATTCAGAAAATCCTCGCCCGGGCCCACCAACCCGAAATCGCCGCCAATCGATCGTACCGGCTGGTAGTGCGCTACTACATCCACGTCGCCCCACTTTAGACTCTTCGGCGCCAGGCTCTGCTGCACCCGTGCCGCCAGCTTCAAGTCGTCCTCAATCTCCAGGTACTGCGCTTCCAGCATTTGATTCGCCTGCCGTAGGCCGTCTTCCGCCAGCTTCTGTTCAGTAATGTCTGTGAACGACACCACTGAAAATTCTCGCCCGTCCGGGTCCTCGATCACCCGGCTGCTCACCACCACCGGCAGCTTCTTGCCGTCCGAATGGGGCAAATAAAATTCGAACTGATTCGCCTTGTTGGCCATCCCACGCTGAATCTGTTGATCCAAAAATGGCGTGTCTTCTTCGGGGAAAAAATCGGATGAGGTCTTCCCCACCATCTGCGCTGGGGCCAACCCGACCATGTTCTGCATGATCTGGTTCACGTATACAATTTTCCGGCAATCGTCCGCGATGAGCACACCCTGATTGAGCGTTTCCAGAACGCCTTCGACCTGGTCGAGCCACGCCGGCGGCTGACTTTCCATCCCACTCTCCTGCAGGTTTGCGAGCATACGTGATAGATGCGTCACCTTAGATGGTAGGTTCTAAGTTTCTAGCAATCAACCATCTCTTGTAATAGTCCCGAGCCCCAGTCATTCGCTGTGCCGCTAGAGCGAAAAGCCGGCGAATTACAGGTAAACTAAATCAGTGAGCACTCACCGCACCGAAACCCTCCCCGCCGAATCTCCGCGCCCTGCCGCACGCCCTCATCCCAGGCCTCCCGGCCCCCGTGGCTGGCCCATTATTGGCAGCGCCGCCGAACTTCTCCACGATTCCACCGGCTTCCTCACTCGCGTCGCCCGCAAATACGGCGACGTCGTTCACTTTCCCTTGCTCTTTCAATCTCGGATCCTTCTCAGCGATCCCGACCTGATCGAAGAAGTCCTGGTCCGCCAGCCTCAAAAATTTGAAAAAGGTCCCGGCCTCCGCGACGCCGCGCAGCGCCTCCTCGGCGAGGGCCTGCTCACCGCCGAAGGCGACCTCTGGCTCAAGCAACGGCGCCTCGCTCAGCCCGCATTTCACCGCCAGCGCATCGCCGAATACGCTCAAACCATGGCCAATCAGGCTCTCTTTCACATTCGCGACTGGAAAGATGGTGAACATCGCGATCTGGCCGAAGAAATGATGGCCCTCACTCTCGAGATTGCCGTCCGTGCTCTCTTTGGCACCGAATTCACCAACGAAGCCAAGCCCGTCGGTAAAGCTGTCACTCGCCTGATGCGCTACCAAATCCGCCGCATGCGCTCGCCCATCAAAATTCCGCCTCACTGGCCCACTCGTTCCAACCGCCGAGCCGACCGCGATTACAACTATCTCGATTCACTCGTCTACAAAATCATCGAAACACGCCGCCAGGCTCTCGCCGACGGCCACGCGCCTCAGTCCGACTTGCTCTCCCTGCTTATGGCCGCCACCGACGACCAAGGCGGCCGCATGAACACCAAGCAGCTCCGCGACGAAGTCATGACTCTCTTCATCGCCGGTCACGAAACCACCGCCGTTACCCTCGGCTGGACCTGGCACCTGCTCTCTCAAAACCCGCGAGCCGAACAAAAGCTCCACACCGAACTCGACTCCGTCCTCCACGGTGCCGCGCCTTCCATCGACCAGATTCGCCAGCTCCCTTATCTCGACGCCGTTCTTCATGAAGCTCTCCGCCTATTTCCCGCCGCTTACATCATTCAGCGCACCTCCAACGAGCCCGTCTCTCTCGGCGGCTATCAGTTCCCGTGCGGCTCCACATTTCTGATGTCCCAATGGATTCTCCATCGCGATCCTCGCTACTTCGACGCGCCTGAAGAATTTCGCCCCGAGCGCTGGCTCGATGGCCTCGCCGACCGCCTGCCGCCCTACGCCTACTTTCCCTTCGGCGGCGGCCCCAGAAAATGCATCGGCCAAGCTTTCGCCATGATGGAACTCGCCATCGTCGTCGCTCTACTCGCCCAACGCTTCCGCTTCACTCACGATCCCGCCTCCAACCGCCGCGCGAAAGTCGCCCTCGAACCCCTCGTCACCCTCCGCGCCCGCCACGGCGTCCCCCTCACCCTCTCCTCCCGCACTTCACGTTAATGGAGCATGTTCTTGGGTGCCCCATGGGCCGCCTTTGCCCGTGGGCAATTACACGCACCCGTCCGGGTCCACCACAACGTAGTGCGTTCGTATTTTCTCCATCATCTAATTTCTGTGATCCTCAAAGGAGACTCCAAATGATCGCCCGCATCTGGCACGGTCGCACCAAAGCCACCGAATCCCAAACCTACCTCGACTACCTTTTCAAATCCGGCATCCCCGGCTACCGCTCGATTCCCGGCAACAAAGGCGCCTGGGTCCTCCGCCGCGTCGAAGGCGACGTCGCCCACTTCATTACTCTCTCTTTTTGGGAATCTCGCGACGGAATCGTGGCCTTCGCTGGCGCCGACATCGAAACCGCGAAGTACTACCCCGAGGACAAACAATTCCTGCTGGAATTCGAACCCACCGTAAAACACTACGAGCTCTTCGAATAAACAAAACGTCTCAAAGCGCCGCTACTTCACAAACTCTCCGCTGCTGCCCGCCGCCCACGGGTCATACTCCAGCGAAAATCGAATCCGGTCCCCAATCCACGGATGATCGTAAAACCAAAAAATCTCCCACTGCGCCGGCGCCGGATCCTCCAAATTCATCTCCCCCAGCAACTGAAACGACCGCGCCGCGACTTCGCCCGAATCCGGCGTCAGTCCGTGCGTTATTTCGAGCCCATACTGATCGGCCTGATGCTCGTAGTGCCGCGACACCGCATTCAGCAGGGGCGTGCACAAAAACATCAACGCCAGCAGCACCGCCAAATACAACGGCAACGCCGCTAAATCGTCCGCGCCGCGAATCCCCCACCCCACCCCGCGTCTCCCCAGCAACGCCATCGACCCTTTGAATCCCATATAAAACAGAACCAGGAAAATCGCCGCCAAAATTCCCAATTGCTTCGGTATGTGCCCCAACACGTAGTGCCCCAGCTCATGCCCAAACACAAAAAGAATCTCAGGCGTGGTCGCGTTCGCAATCGTGGTGTCCCACACCACCACTCGTTTCGACGCTCCCAGCCCGGTGACATAAGCATTCATCGTTCTTACTTTTTCGCTCGCTGCCATCCAATACATCCGGTCCACCGGAATCCTCAGCCCCGCGCGATTCACCGCCCGCTCCAACGCCTGCGTCAGCGGATCATCGTGCTCCGCCAACGGCTCGAATTTGTTGAATAGCGGATCGATCACCACCGGGGCCAAAAACACCAGCACTGCCGTGAAACACACCGCGCCCACCCACGCCGACAACCACCATTTCCTCGGGCTCTTTCGTATCGCCGCCACCAACCCCCACACCACCACGCTTCCCACAATAATCGCCACCATCAACTCTTTCACTTTGTCCCACAGCCATGAATCCCACCCCTGAATCGACAGCCCGTAATGCCGGTAAACCGAATGCTCGGCCGCATCCAGCGGCAGCATCAGCAAGCTCACAAAAAACAGTGCCACTGCCGCATAAATCACTCCCTGCACCAGCCAATTCGACGAAACCCGTTCCGACAAATTCCTGAATTTCGCCGACCAGCCACCTCCCAAAATCAAAAACAGAATCAAAATCTGATACACCGGCGCGATCATCCGGCCTACGTACCCGATCTGATTCAGCCTCCGCGCCTTCGCGTATTTCTCCGGCGGCAGCGTGTAACGCGTCACCAGCGGCAGCGCCCGCCCCTGATCCCGATTCAACGTCGGTGCATTCAACGGGCTATCGGTGATCGTCCCCGCTGGATTTTCCTGCTGGGCAGCCATCCCCCGCGCACCCCGCATGGGCGCCGAAAGCAGCAAAACGCACCCAAAAACACACCAAGCCGCCGCTCGTCGCACTTTCACGCTCACTCGAGGTACCTCTTTCGCCGCCCTTTTTCCCCTGCCATTACCCCCACTCCTCCCGCCGCGCTAACATGGTGTATTCGGTTAGACGTGGAGGTTGCCATGAAAGTAATGACCATGCGCGGACTCGTTCTGCTCGCCAGCTTGGCCCTCTACTGCGCCCCCGCGCTCGCCCAATCATCGCAGCCGTCCGGCCAACAACCATCCAGTCAGCAGTCTCAGCAAAATTCCAATCAGCCTGCCGCAGCTCCCTCCTCAACCACTCCCGCTGAAGTCCCCCTCGGCGATGCCGCCCGCAAAGCCAAACAGCAAAAAGAGAGCCAAGCTCAGCCGGGCAAATCTACGCCCAAAACTTGGAATAACGACAATATCCCGAAAACCGGGCAGATCAACGTAATCGGCGCTCCCGCTCCCGAGCAGTCTGCCGCATCCGCCGACCAATCTTCCGCTAACGGCAAGCAAGCCCAGAACGGCCAAATGTCCGACCAGGAAAAGGCCCGCGCGCAACAAGAGCTCGCCGACGCCCAGGCCAAGCTCGAAGACCTGAAGAAAGACGCCGACATGGCCGAGCGCAAACTCAAACTCGATTCCGACATGTACTACGGCAAGCCGGAATACTCCAACGACGCCGCTGGCAAAGCCGCTCTCGACTCCGAAACCGCCGACGTGAACAACAAGAAAGCCGCCGTCGCCGCCAAGGAAAAGGAAATTCAGGACCTTTCGAAAAAGCTCGGCGCGCCCGCCATGCCCACTACTCCGCCAGATAAGAATCAGCCGGCCAACAACAATTCCATCAGTAACAACACCACGCCTCCCTCCAATACCACCAGCCCCGGCACGAGCGGGATTTCACTCAGCAGCCACTAGCCCTCCGGCAGTCGACGCTCACTCGCCCGAGCATTCCAGGCTTTATTCACACAATTCACAGCTTTTCCACCGACCCACTACTAATTGTAGGGATTTCCTCTTGACACACTAGTCCCGCTCCCACAAAATTCGCCCAACTTCACGGCGCGAGTCACAGGTTGAGTATCAGTTGATTCTTGTTTCAAGAAATTGTTGGTTCAAGACCATCAGTTCACGAAAACTTGACTGACAAACGCAGAATCATCGACGACTCGGGCCATACACAACGGAGCGTGATGCAATATCTGCCTGGCTGGACAGTGCAGTGTTTGAATCCCGCGTGCCCTGCTCGCGGGCATTGGTTGCGCGTGGTGGGAACTTCCCAGGAAGCTTGCAGCAATTGCGGCTCGCCTTTGCAAAATGTGCCGCCGCCGCTCGCTCCTCGGATGCGTATGCGGCCCCGGCCCTTAAAAGCCTACCGCCCGCGCTAATTTTCGCCGCTTTTGCCGCATCACAAGGGCTCTTCAAGTTTCTTCGAGTTAGGGTTGCGTCCCAGCGCCGCCTAAGAGGTGCGTCGCGTCCCCGCCGCACTCTCACTTCCTCGCCTCCGCCCGCACTCCCTCAATTCCAGTGCTTCAGCTTCCCCCAAACCGCCTTCAAATCAAACTTCGCTCCCATGCACAAAAAAATCGGCCCATTCTCCTCGCCCATTCCCCACTCGTTGTAATGCTCGACCGATCGATACGTCGTGCAATCGTCCTTCACATCCTGCTCGCCCCACTGAATCACAATGAAATTTTCGTAATGCTTGGCCGGCGGTCCCCAATAAAAATGGTTCTGGTGCCCTGAAATCGCTGTCGGCAATCCATAAGCTGGCCCAAATTCATCCACCGCCCCCGCTTCTCCATAATTGCCCGCGATGATCCCCGTCTCCTCGCGCTGCTCCGGCGGCAGCGAGTCATACAATTCCGCCACCTGCGCCACCATCTCCCGCCATCCAAACTGATCCGCAATGGGCTGCGGTAACTCGCTCTCGTGATGTGTCTCCATCTTCGGCGGCAAATAGCCAATCTTCCGCGCATACGCCAAATATTTCTCCGGCGGCAGTGCAAACACCGTCAGCGGCACGTAAATTCCCATCCCCACAATCAGCACAATCACAATCGCCGCACGCACCGCCGTCGCCAGTCCCGCGCGCCCTGGCCGCCGCTCCATCCCCGCAATCCATCGTGCAATCGCCACCGACCCCGCCGCGAACATCATCCCGTAAATCGGAAAGACGTAATAAACCTTCCCGTGCATCAATTCCATCACCACAAAAAACACCGCAAACGTAATCGCCAGCACCCTCCATCGCCGCGTCCGCCACATCCACACCAGCCCCGCCAACCACACCGGAAATAGCAGCGGATGCACAATCACAATTTGCTGCTTCACAAACTCCCACGGCCCCAGCACCACATTCTTGTGCATCACCTTCACGTTATGCAGGTCCTCGTACGTTGGAAAGTGATGTCGCGCCTGCCAAATTAAATTCGGCGCAAATAAAATCAAAATAATCGCCGCGCTAATCCAGATCCACGCCTTCACAAATTCGCGCCGATGCTCGGTCAACAGCAGCGCCACAAAAACCGCCAACCCAAAAAACAGCGTTGAGTGCTTGTTCTCGAGGCCCAGCCCCATCAGCACGCCAAACCAAATCCACAGCCGTGAATCCCCGGTCCGCAAAAATCGCATAATTACCCACGCCGCGCCCATCCAGTACAGCGGCTCAAACGCATTCATAGTCAGCAATCCGTCCAGCGCGAGCACCGCGGGCGTCAGCAGAATTGCCAATCCTGTCAGCCATTGCGCGAATCGCGCGCCGCCCAGCTCTCGCGCTATAAAAATCCCCAGCGCCACCAGCGCCGTCCCCGCCAGCGCCGGCAAAATTCGCAACGTCGCCAGCGATCCGCCCATCAGCAGCGCAATCTTCGCGTACACCGCGATCAACGGCGCGCAATCCACATATCCCCACGCCAAATGCCGCGCCAAATCGAGGTTGTACAGTTCGTCGCGAAAATATCCGTAATGCCGCATGCTAGTGAAAATGTGCAGCAGCAGCTTCGCCGCGCACAGCACCACCAGCGCATCCCACGCCACCCGTGGCAACGCCCCGCTTTCGACGCTTACCGAATTTTGCTCAGGTTCAGCATTCATGGCAGCCCCACGCAGCGAGAATAGGCGCGCCAATCCGCAGCGTCAAAACAAAAGAGGCGTGCCCTGTCGAGAGCACGCCTCCACAAATTCCCTGCACGTAAATCGGTAAACCAGCTAGAACTCAAACCTCAGCGAAAACTGCATCTTCCTCGAATCGTTTAGCATGTTCGTGTAATTCCCGAACGTGTCCGTAATGTCGATTTCAGGAAGCACGTTCGCCGCGTCGAACCGATATGAGTTGGTGATGTTGTACACATCCCAGCCCAATCGCAGCGACCTCGCTTCGCCCAGGCTCCACTGCTTTTGCAGGCTCATATCGACCGAAAAATATCCGGGCCCGCGCAGGATGTTTCGCTGTCCCACCTGCCCCGGGAACGGATAATCAAACGACGCCAACGCCTGCACCGGATTCTTGAACATGTTAATCGTCGGATTCGCCGCGCCTGGCAGCGTCGTATAGGTCGTGCCGGTTGCCGGCAACGGGCCCACCAAATTCGCGTTGCCCGTCAGCTCCCAGTCCGTGGGGAACTCAAACCCGTTCGCCACGTTGAACGGCAGCCCGCTGGTCCACCGCCACAATCCGGCCACCTGCCATCCACCGAATGCCGCGTCCATCCAGTGATTCCACCCGCCACCAAACGCGCGCCCCGCGCCAAACGGTAACTGATAAATCCAGTTCGCGTTCACCTGATGCGTGGCATCGAAATCCGATAGCGCGTGCTGCAGCTTTGGATCCCATGAGTTGATAATGTCGCTCGCGAATCCTCCGCCTTCATACAGCGAAACGCGCTCCGCGTCCGACCCCAAGTCGGTCGACTTCGATAGCGTGTAGTTCAGATCGAAAAGCAGCCCGTGCGACATTCCCTTCCGCAACGAGATTTCCAGCGCGTTGTAGTCGCTGTAGCCCGCGTTGGTCCAGGTGTATAGCGAAGTGAACTGCCCGGTATAAAACTGGAAGGGCCGCGTGTGCCCGTTCACTGTCGCGCACGCCGGAACGCACTCCGTATCCGCGTATTGCAGCGCCAAAGTCTCATTCGTTACGTTGGGATAGTAAATGTCATACATCGCCTGTGTAGCCGTGGGATTCGCCGGATAGTTCCCGGGGGGACATACCAACCCCTGATTCACACAAGCCGCGGACTTGCCTGCTGCCGTCGGGAAGACATCTTGCCAATAGGGAATATTTGGAATCGCATTGACCGGCGTGTTTGCCCGGGCGTATTTCGAAAGCAGCGTCGCCGCCGCGAAGTAATCCATGTGGCTCTTCGGGTCTACTAGGTCGAGCGGCATTGCCAAATCCTCGTTCTCCAGCAGCCGCCGCCCCAGTCTTCCCACATACGCAACGTCCAGCGAGAATTGATTCCCCAAATCCCGCTCGATCGAAAAATCGATCACGTGCGAATACGGCGTCTTGATCTTGTCGTCCAGTCCCCACGCCGCTGACAAGCCCCCGATCGGCGGCTGGAATCTCGCCCCTCCCGTCGGAGGCGGCTCTTCTGACGCCAAAATGTTATACAGCCCCTGCGGTATCGTGAATTGATCCGTGAATCGCGGTGAATTGTCCACCGTCAGCGTCGGTAAATTCGATTCGAACGTCGTCAGTCCAAACGATCCCTGCCGGTCGAATGTATTCACCAGCCCTTCGCCAAAATGGTCGAAGTAAATTCCCCAGCCGGCCCGGATTGACGATTTGCCCGGTCCGCCAAATAGCGACTTCCAGAATCCGGGCGACCACGCCACCGATACTCGCGGCCCGATATCTTTGTAATCCCAGCCCCAATACGGCTTCTTTCCATTTGCCTGTCCGGCCAGCGCAAAGTCCAGCGTCGGGTTGAATACGTCGCCCTTCTGCTGCAACGCATCGCGCTCGTCAAACCAGTCATGCAGGCTCGTGGTCGGCGCTACTTGCGTTCCCGTCGTTTCGTACGGCGGCTGCAGCAGTGTGTAGCGCGCCCCGTAATTAATCGTTAGATTCGGCTTGATCCGCCACGAATCCTGCAGATAAAACTCGAGCTCGTGCGAACGGAAATGCCGTGGCACCGCCGTTCCTTCCGGCAGCACCGATCCAGTCTTGGTCAAATTGTAGTAGGCGTCGATTTCCGGAACGATTCCCATCACATCCATCGCTGCCCAGTCGTACGATGTTCCGAATCCGCTGTTCACCGCCGGGAATCCGAACGCACCCGGATCGAGGCTCGTTCCCGTTCCCGCGATTCCCGTGTCGTTCAACCATCCAGCGTTTGTTTGTCCATCGAAAAACGACTGGTTATTGGAAAGGCGGTTGTTGGTGATAATCCTGAGATCTCCGCCCCACTGGATCGTGTGCGTTCCCTTCACCCACGTGAAGTCGTCCACGATGTTGTGAACCGGCACAGTCGTTGCCGTGGTCCGCGTGAACGCTGTCGGATCGTCCAAGCCGCGAAAAACAATGTGGTGTTGAGTGTTGTTCGCTCCATCCTCGCCCAGCGACTGCCGGATGTACCCGTAGCGCAGACTATTAATGTGGTTTGAGTTGAAAACCGCCGTGTATCCCAGCGCCAGTCCCTTGTTTCCATTCGTCTCCACATAAGTCGCTGGCTGCCCCGGAAATTCCTCCGGCAAATACGAATGGTCATCCTGGTAGTTCAGCCGCGCAAAGAGCTTATGGCTCGCGCTCTGATTCAGGTTGTAATCCAGTTTCAAAATCCCGGTGTTCTGGTGCACCGGTGAAGGCGACGGAAACGTGTATCCCACCACGTTGATTCCGTCCGCGCCGTTTCCTCCGGCCAGCGTGTTCGGCATCGGATAACTTTGCAGCAGCGCCAGCGCCGATGGATCAGGACCGCAACCCGCTCCCCATTTGCCCGGCGCTATGCACGTTCCATTCGCCACCGCGCCCATGTCCATCCCTGCAATTTGCCCGGGGCTCAGCCCAAAAAATCCCTGCGGCACCCCATAACTCTTCCCGCTCGCGCCCTGCACCGATCCGCCTGGGCATGACCCTGGCGAATCGCACTGGTAGATCAGCACGCCATCGCGCAGCGAAAGACTCGGCACCGCTCGCGTGGTTTGAATCGCTTCTGCCTGCCTTAGTCCCTCGTAATTCAAAAAGAAAAATAGCCGGTCTTTCTTGATCGGTCCACCCAACGCTCCACCGAAAACGTTCCGCACAAACCCACCTGGCTCATTCGGCTCCCCGGCCAGCGATTCCTCATTCTTGTTAAACCAGTTGTTTGCTCTCCCCAAAATGTTCCGGTTGTATTCATACAGCGACCCGTGAACCTTGTTTGTTCCGCTTTTGGTAACTAAGTTGACCTGCGCGCCCGACGATCGCCCCTGATCGGCCGTCCCATCCGCGGTTGTTACGCGAAATTCCTCCGTCGATTCCAGTGTCGACCTCAGCGCGCCGGTAAACGCCAGTCCAAATAGCTGGTCGTTGTTATCGATTCCATCGACCGTAATGTTCGATTGATCGCTTCGCGCACCGTTCACCGCTCCGCTTCGGCTGTCTTCGAATTGCACCGAGTTCGGATCGCTCGTATTGATGTTCGTATTGCTGGTGTCGAAGAACATCACGCCCGGCTGCAGGCTCAGAATCGCGGTGGGATCGCGCCCGTCAAACGGCAGCGAGTTGATCTGCTGTGTCCCAAACGCATTGCCCATCGTTGCATCGGTCGTATTCACCGCAGGTGTTGAAGCTTCCGTCACCGACACGGTCTGCGACATTTCGCCCACTTCCAGCTTCATATCCAGCGTCGCCGGTGTCGCTACGAGCAGCGTCATCCTCAGCTGCTGGTACTCCTTGAATCCCTTCGCGGCCACCGTGACTTGGTAAGTGGCCGGGGGTACCTGCGAAAATTCGTACGCTCCATCCTTCGAAGTCGTAGCTACCCTCGTGTATGAAGTCGCGGGGTCCAATAGCGTCACCTTCGCCCCCGGCACTGACGCGCCCGATTGATCCGTCACAACGCCGTGCAACGACGTTGTCGCCACTTGGGCAAACGCGAAACCCGCCCCAAAAAGGATTGCAAGAATGGAAACCGCTGAAATGAGAAAACGTCGATGAATAGCCCTTATCACTGCACACCCCCAAATTCCAAGTGCACTTCTGATTCCACCCCGTTCCTGCCGTTGCGAACTTGTATAGTTTTCGCGCCAACACTTGTCAAGCAGTGAATTTATTAAAACGGCCGGTGCAGCGGACATTTTCGCGAGACATCGCAACTACGCTTTTGGGGATACGTTCGCGCGTATTTCTTACGGTGAACTGGAGAATCGCAGATTCAAAACCAGCAACAAAATCAGGACTAAGCGGCAGGAGAAAAAGCCCTGTTAGTCCAGACCGGGCACATCCCTGACACTTTTTCGGTCCGGAAGCCGCGCGCAAGACAGCCCTGGAAAGAGACGACATGAAAAGAGTCCATGGGCTGGATCCCGCTGCTTACAAAACTCGCCGCAAAAAAATGCGCAAAAAAAAAGAGCGGCCGGTGGGGGTGCCGGCCGCTCGGGGGCATGGGTGATGGAGGTGCAGATTCGAGGTCTACCGCGTAGCCACCGGGATCTCGGAGGGAACCAGTGGCAGGGGTGCGGCTCGCCTCGAACACGCAAATTCTCGCGTTCGGGCGTGTTCATGGCGATAGGTCGCCAGGTTCATTTTCTCCTAGTACCAATGGACTATTCCTCCGAACAAATCACTTCGCCGGCAATACACTTTTTGCTTCGCAAAACGCGCAACTCCTCTTGGTTCGCTCTGGCACACTCCCTAACTCGCTGATTCTATAGCTACATTTTACATCGTGCCTCGACCCGTGATAGCCTGCCGCAAAATCGCGCGACTCATCCCGCTGCGGTCGCCAACCGACATGGTCGCTTCAGCGATCCCCAATCTCGATTCTCAATCCCTCGAACGAAAAGTTGTGGCCGTCGTCTCTCAGCTTCTTGACGAACTCGAAAGCGCCGCCGGCAAAGAAGCTCTCCGCCGCAAAGGCCCCGACGCCCACCTCGAAAAAGACCTCGGGCTCGGCAGCCTCGAGCGTGTCGAACTCCTTGTCCGCCTCGACGCCGCTTTTCAAATCGAATTGCCTGATCAGGTCCTCGCTGATGCCGACACCGTCCGCACCTTAGTCAACGCTGTCGCGGCCACCGCGACGACCACCGGCGCACCCGCTGCTCACCAGTTACAAGAACCGCACGCTACGGCCACTATTGCCGAACCGCCGCCCCGAGCCGAGCCAAAAACCGCCCCGCGCAACATCGCCTCCGCCCAAACCCTCTCCGAAATCCTTATCCAACGCGGCCGCGAAGAGCCCTCCCTTCCCCACATCACCCTCTACATCGACGACCACAACACCCGCATCATCACTTGCGGTGAGCTTCTTTCCCGTGCTGAACGCGTCGCTGCTGAACTCACCCGCCGCGGCCTCCACGCGGGCGACACAGTCGCCCTCATGCTCCCCACCGGCGCCGAATTCTTCTTCTGCTTTGCCGGCATCTGGCTCGCCGGCGGCGTTCCCGTGCCCATGTATCCGCCGTTTCGTGCTGACCGCATCGAGGAATATGCCCTCCGCCAGGCCGCCATCCTTCGCAACGCCGAAGCGAAATTCCTGATCACCTTCCGCCAGGTCTCCTCCCTCGCCAAAATCCTCCACACCCGCGTCCCCTCTCTTCAAGCCGTTCTCGACGCCACCACGCTCTCCGAATCCTCCGCTTCCTCTTCCCCTCCCGACACTGAAACCCGCCCCACCGTCCATCACTTCCATCCCGCGCGCCCCTCCGACATCGCCTTCCTCCAATACACCTCCGGTTCAACCGGCGATCCCAAAGGCGTCATCCTCACTCACGCCAATCTCCTCGCCAACATTCGCGCCATCGGCAACGCTGTCGACCTCCGCGCCGACGACGTCGCAGTTAGTTGGCTCCCGCTCTACCACGACATGGGCCTCATCGGCGCCTGGTTCGTTCCCCTCTGCTTCGGAATCCCGCTCATTTCCATGTCGCCCCTCGCCTTCCTCACTCGCCCCGTCCGCTGGCTCCGCACCATCTCCACCCACCGCGGCACTCTCTCTCCCGCGCCCAACTTCGCCTACGAACTCTGCACCCGCAAAATCGACGACCGCGATCTTCAAGGCATCGACCTAAGTTCTTGGCGCGCTGCTCTCAATGGCGCTGAGCCCGTTCGGGCGGAAACTCTCCGGCGCTTCGCCGACCGCTTCGCCAAGCACGGTTTCCACGCCTCTGCGCTGTTTCCCGTTTACGGCCTCGCCGAGGCTTCCCTCTGCGTCTCGGCTCCTCGCGTAGGCTCCGGCTGCAAAGTCGCGCACATCGAACGTCACGCCTTCGAAACGCAAGGCCGCGCCATTCCTGTCAACGACGGCGCGCCTTCCCTTGATTTCGTCTCCGCTGGCATGCCCATCGCCGACGTCGAAATAAAAATTGTCGACCCTGAAGGCCGCGAGCTCCCCGAACGCACTCAAGGCCGCCTCTGGTTCCGCGGAGCTTCCGCCACCCAGGGCTACTACCGCAATCCGGGCGCTACGGCAGCACTTCGCGTACGCCCGCCAGGAGCACCCGCATTATCTGAAAACGACTGGCTCGATTCCGGCGACCTCGCCTACATCTCTGATGGCGAGCTCTACATCACCGGCCGCGCCAAGGACATGATCATCAAAGCCGGCCGCAACCTCTATCCGCACGAAATGGAGGAAATCGCCGGACGCACTCCCGGCGTTCGCACCGGCTGCGTCGTCGCCTTCGGCGCGCCCGACCCCAAAAACGGCACCGAACGGTTCATCGTCGCCGCTGAGGTCCGCAACAAATCAAAATCAAACGGCCAGTCGCGCAATACCGACGAGTCCTCTCGAATCATTTCCGACATTCGCCGCGCCATCACTGAAGCCGCCGGCATTCCTCCTGACCACATCGTTCTCCTCGGTCCCAATTCCATTCCCAAAACTTCCAGTGGCAAACTCCGCCGCGCCGAAACTCGCCGTCTCTTTCTTAACGGCGAACTGGGACGCAAAACCGCCCCCTGGATTCAAATCGCCCGCCTCGCCATCCTGGGCATTCCCGCCCGGGCCACTCGCGCTCTACGCCACGCCGTCACATCCACCTTCCAATTTCTCTACGGCGCCTACACTCTCGCCATCGCCGCGCTTTTCATTATTCCTTGCTGGCTCGCCCTTCTCTTCACTCGCAATCCTCGCACCGCCTCGCGCCTCGAACGCGCCGCCGCTCGCGCCATGCTCGCCGCCGCCTTCATCCGCGTCACTCTCTCCGGCGATCCCACCCTCCTCTCCCCCACTCCCTCAGCCCGGATCTTCGCCGCTAACCACTCCTCCTACGCCGACATCATTCTCCTCATCGCCGTGCTCCCCGCCGGCACTCGCTTCGTCGCTAAAGGCGAAACCCTCCACATGCCCATCGTCCGCACCCTCATCACTCGCGCCGCACACTTCGCCTTCGACCGCCGCGATCCCCAGGCCCGCGTCCGCCAAGCCGATTCGGTCCGCGACGCTCTTCTCCACCACGACTCCATCGCCATCTTCCCCGAAGGCACCTTCACTCCTCTCCCGGGCATCCGCCCCTTCCAACTCGGCACCTTCAAATCCGCCGCCGAAACTCACACTCCCATTTGCCCCATCTCCATCCGGGACGCCCGCCTCCTCCTCCGCGACAAAACCTGGCTCCCCCGCCACACCCCTGTCTCCATCACCGTCGGCCCTCTCCTCACCCCACACACCCACCCCTCCGACGCCGAGGCTTCCTGGCAAGAAATTGTCCGCCTCCGCGATGCCACCCGCGAAACCATCGCCTCTAACTCCGGCGAGCCGCTGCTCTGAACCGCTAGACCCACCAGATCCGACGCTACGCTCGTAGTAGTCCGTCAAGCAGCCCTGCTGTGAAAACAGCTCTTTCACTCAACATTTTGAAAATACGCCACTTACTAAGAGCCGCCCAAAATGCATCACTACATCGCAACCCAGCATCCAATCCAGCGAAAGCACAGAAGTGAGGCCCTATGAGCAAGACTAATACAGCAATTGAAACAATCGGACTCCGTTACACAGGGCGCGCTGCCCTGAATCGTGATCCTCAGCTTGATCGAGTCGAATTTACTTGTCCGCGCTGCGGCGCACACGGTGACAAGCCGGCCCGCCGCCCGCGCGCTTCGTATCACTTCACCGATGGCTTCGTGCAGGACCTACAAGGTGAGTCGACCGTTTGCCGGAGCTGCCGCAAGGCGCTTCACGTCACCCCGGTAGTCTTGGTTCACGACCAGCACGAAAAGCTTCGTTTCGACGCAGTCTTTGAAGCGGATCTAAACGTTTCGAAGAATTGATCGAAGAAGAGAATTACGGAAGAAGTAGCGCGAAGCACAGAACAGAGAAGTAAGTTCGTGGGGGTCGCGGGTTCGAGCCCCGTTGGCCCCTACACTAAGTCCGCGGATCGTCCCCGCACGGGCGTCGAAACCCAGCCCTCGCTCGTCTATTTACACTCCAGCCCAATCGTTCTGCGCCACGTGATGTTGTTTCAAGGCAGCTTTCACTCGCGCAAACGCGTCGTCCACATTGTCTGCGAATTCCAGTAGGTCATATTCCTTCTGCGTAATCGTTCCCCATCGCACCATAGCCTTCCAATTCAGCACTTCATCCCAATACTTCCGCCCATAAATCAAAATGAAGTGGTGCGACGATAACTTTCCGGTCTGCAGCAGTGTCAACATTTCCCACAGCTCGTCCATTGTCCCGAAGCCGCCTGGAAAAACAATCAGCGCCTTGGCCATCTGTGCAAACCACAACTTGCGCATGAAGAAATAATGAAAACAGAAATTCAATTCCGGAGTGATGTACGCATTCGGCCGCTGCTCGTGCGGCAGTTGGATGCTCAACCCAATTGACGACCCGCCTGCGTCCGCGGCTCCTCGGTTCGCCGCTTCCATAATTCCCGGCCCGCCGCCTGAACAAATCACAAACCGCCGCGGATTCGTTCCCAGCGTCATCGACCATTCCGTGATTCGCCGCGATAGCTCTCTCGCCTCTTCGTAATACCTCGACATCTCAAGCTCATACTTTGCCGACCGCACCTTCGCCCGGTGGGCTGGCAGCTTCGCCCGCATCCCAGGCACTTGCGACAGCCTCTGCAGCACCGCCGTGGCCCGGCTTTTCGATGGAATACGTGCCGATCCGAACATCACGATGGTGTCCGCAATGTTTTCGCGCCGCAGAGTGGTCAGCGGATCGAGATACTCGGCCATAATCCGCAGCGGGCGTGCCGGTAGACTGTCCATGAACTCCTTGGACCGGTAGGCCAGCTTGGGCATGGGTAAATAGCGAGGACGTGACATAACTTGTCCACGTTAGCACGACGCTGCAGGCTCGCAAAGCCTTTGCGCGCCCCTAATTCGCACATATTGTTAACTTTACGGGCAAGCTACCGCGAGAATTCTCCTCGTTTACCCGTCCTGCCCCGCCTATCTTCGGCGGCCTTACAACAACCCTGCCCGGGCTCGAATCTGATATATCCATGTCTGCCATGCCCCGCTGCCTCCCCACCGCTCGCATCCTCACCTCCCTCTGCGCCGCCCTACTCGCCGCGTTGCTTCTCGCTCCCTCTGCTCGCGCCCAGGCTCCTCCAGGCCCCATCCACCTTCCGCCCGGCGTCCAACCCGAAAAAGCTCCGCCTCCCGGCGCCAACCTCCCAGCCCCCCAAAAACCTCTCCGCGTTCGCGTCAACGAAGTCACTGCGCCTGTCACTGCCCGTGACGCCAAAGGCGAGGTCGTTCTCAGCCTCACCCAAAAAGATTTCCACATTTTCGATAACAGCCGCGAGCAAACCATCGATCACTTCGATATGGGCGGTGATCCGCTCGCCATTGTGTTCCTGGTCGAGACCAGCTCCCGCATCGAATCGCTTCTCCCCGCGGTCCGCAAATCCGGAATCATCTTCACCCAAACCGTAATGGCTACTACTGGCGACGCCGCCGTCGTCACGTACGATGACGACATTACCGTCCGCCGCAAATTTACCGGCGACCAGGAAAGCATCCAGTCCGCCATCAATAAGCTTCCCGAAGGCACCTCCGGCGCGCGTCTCTACGACGGCATCTCTAAAAGCATCACTCTTCTCAAAAAGCAGCCTTTTCGCATGCGCCGCATCATTGTGGTTATGGGCGAGGCCGTCGACACCGGCAGCGAAACCAAACTCGGCGCTGCTCTTCGCGAAGCCGAACTAGCCAACGTGACCATCTACACCATCGGCCTCAGCACCACCGCCGCCGAATTTCGCAACAAGCCCAAGGACTACCAGCCTGTCCAACTGGGCCCTCCCGGCACGTTCCCGCTGCCCACTCCTGCGGGCGTTCCCGAAACTCCCCAGACCGAAGCTCAAATGCAGGGCAATATCGATCTACTCTCTCTTGCGGTCTGGATCGTTCAGCACGCATCCAACGCCGTCAAAGATCACGCTCTCGAGGTCGCCACTGAAGCCACCGGCGGCCGCCACATCCGCACCATGAAGGACCGCTCCATCGAAAAAGCCATGGATGAAATTGGCGGCGAACTCCACACTCAGTACACTCTCAGCTACAAGCCCAAAGGCCCCGTCGCTGCCGGCTTCCACGACATTAAAGTCACCGTCGACCGCCCCGGCGTCACTCTCCGCACTCGACCCGGTTACTACATTCCCTCCGAATCCGACTCCAACGGCACCGACGCCGCATCTTCCGAGCCGCCTCTGCCCGCCGATCCCGCCAACTAGTCCGCTGCAGACACTTGCAAAAACGCCCTTCCTATCGTCTGTCTATATGAGCTAACCTAAACTCCTACAGAGCGTCTATATGAGTAAAGCCAAATCCGTCTCACCGTACAAAGGACTAAGCCGCCATGCCTCAGCCTTCCAGCTCCCAAACTAACCTCCTCCAAGGCACCCTCGACATGATGATCCTCAAGTCCCTCGCCCTCGAGCCCATGCACGGCCTTGGCATCGCTCGCCGCATCGAACAACTCACTCGCGGCACTTTCCAGGTCAAGCCCGGCTCGCTTTTTCCCGCTTTGCACCGCATGGAAGAGGAAGGCTGGCTCATCGCCGCCTGGGGCGAGTCCGAAAATAATCGCCGCGCCAGGTACTATCGCCTCACCAAAGCCGGCCGCCGCCAGCTCGCCGACGAAACCAAGCGCTGGGCCCGTATATCCCTCGCCGTCGCCCGTGCCATCGAGGCCTGACATGCCCGGCATCTCCAAAATCGCCAGCTTCTTCCGCAATCTCAGTCACCACCGCCGCAACGAACGGCAGCTCGATGACGAAATGCGCTCCTACTTCGACCTGCTCGTCGAAGAAAAAATCGAAGCCGGCTTGACTCCCACCGCGGCCCTCCAAGCCGCCAGAAGGGAACTGGGCCCTTCCGAAAAAATTAAAGAAAACGTACGCGAAGCCAAGGCTGGCGCATGGCTCGATTCGCTTCTCCAGGATTTGCGCTACGCCGCGCGCATGCTCCGCAAAAATCCCGGCTTCGCCGCTATCGCGATACTCACCCTCGCGCTCGGCATTGGCGCCAATACAGCCGTCTTCACTCTCAGCGACGCCGCTCTCCTCCGCCCGCTCCCCTACGCCAACGCTCACCAACTCGTCTGGATCACCGAGAACGACCTCTCCGGCGATTCCACCGGCGTTGCCTGGCCCAATTTCCAGGATTGGGCCCGCCTCAATCGAGCCTTCTCCGGTATGTCCGGCTATCGCGACGCGCGCATCACCCTCTCCGCAGGCGAGTCAGCCAGTTACCCAACAATGATCAACGGCCGCTACGTCACCGCAAATTACTTCGGCCTCATGGGTGTCGCGCCTCTCCTAGGCCGCACCTTCACTCCTCAGGAGAATGTCCAAGGCGGCCCCGACGTCGCCATACTCAGCTACGATTTCTGGACTGCGCAGTTCGGCCGCGCTCCTTCAGCCCTCGGCCAGACCATTAAACTCAACGAGCGTCCCTTCACCATCGTTGGCGTCATGCCCCAGGGATTCGGCGCCGTTACTCGCACCTCCGTCTGGGCCCCCTTCGAGTCCAATTGCCCCAAAATTTATTTCGCGCACCGCGAGTTCGCCTGGCTTCTCTACGCCGTGGCCCGCCGCAAGCCTGGCGTCTCCATAACTCAGGCCAACGACGATATGAATCGCGTCGGCGACGCCCTCGCCAAGCAATACCCCGGCATTGACGCCATGTCCAAGCCCTACATGAAGGATCTTCGCCGTTACATGCTCGGCGACACTCGCTCGATCCTCATCCTCCTTGCTACCGCTGTCGCCCTCGTCCTCATCATCACCTGCGCCAACCTCGCCGGCATCCTTCTCGTCCGCATGTCCGGCCGCCAGCGTGAACTCGCGCTCCGCGGCGCTCTCGGCGCTAGCAAATGGCGGGTCCTCCAGCAAATTTCCGCCGAGGTGCTCCTACTCACTTTCACCGGCGGCATTTTCGGGATTTTCATTGCTTGGCTGAGCCTAGGCCTTGCCTCTAGCGTGCTCCCCGCTACGCTTCCTCTCTCCGCCGCTCTCCAGCTCGATTCGCACGCTCTCCTTTTCACCATCTCCGCCTCTATTCTCGCCAGCCTCGTCTTCGCTCTCATCACCTCCCGCTTCGCTCTCCGCGAAAATCTTCAAAACGCTCTCCGCTCCACCCACCAGATCCACGGCGGCCATCACCGCCTTCACGACACTCTCATCGTCTGCGAAATTGCTCTGGCCATGGCCGTGCTCGTCGCCACCGGCCTCCTCATTCGCACCATGTCCAAGCTTCTCCAAACCGACGTCGGCTTCGATCCCCAAAATCTCCTCACCGCCACAATCACAGTCTCCCGTAACGATTACCCTGACGCCGCCCGCGCCTCCCAGCTCGTCCAGAACTGCCTGAAAAAAATCGAGCAGCTTCCTGGCGTCGAATCCGCCACCGCTGTTTTCCCGGTGCCTTTCACCCCGCAAGTTTTCCAGGTGCTTCTCGCCATCGAAGGCCGCATCCCGCCAAAAGGCGCTCAGCAAGTCGCCTTCATTTCCGTCGTCTCGCAGAATTACTTGCAGACCATGAAGATTCCCCTGATCGAAGGCCGCGACTTCAACGAATTCGACATGCAGCCCACCGCCGGCACTGTGATCATCGACCGCACTCTCGCCGATCAATACTGGCCAGGCCAAAATCCCATCGGCCGCTCCCTCAAAATCGGCACTCAGGATTTCAGCGACGCAACAGCACAAGCCTTAAAAGTAATTGGTGTCGCCGGCCCCGTGCGCGGTGAAAGCGCCGACACACCGCCTGAAACCCGCGTCTACATGACTGTCAACCAACAGGCCGGGCCGACGAGCAACATCACTTTCGTCGCGCGCACCACCGCTGACCCGCGCGCCCTCGCCGGCGCCATTCAGGACGCCGTCCGCAGCGTCAATCGCAACGTTCCCGTCTTCAACGTTGGCCTCATGCAGGATGCAATCCGCACTTCCCAGGCGCCTCGCCGCCTCGCCATGCAACTCCTCATCCTTTTTTCTTTCGCCGCGCTCATCCTCGCCACCCTCGGCCTCTACGGGGTCATGTCCTACCTCGTCGGCCAGCGTACCAACGAAATCGGCATTCGCATGGCCCTTGGCGCGCACCCCCGCGACATCGTGAAAATGATCTTCAGCTACGGTGGAATTTTGGTTCTAGGTGGGACTCTTGCCGGACTTACCGTCTCGCTCTTGCTCGGTCAGGTGATGACCGGGCTTCTCTTTCAGGTCAAAGCTTCCGATCCAACGACCTTCTGCTCAGCCGCCGTAATTCTCGCGGCGGTTGCTCTTCTCGCTTGCTACATCCCCGCGCGGCGCGCCATGCGCGTAGATCCCATGCTCGCCCTTCGCCACGAATAGTGCGTGCGAATGACAGCACCGCTACGTAGCCGCTGCCGCCGTGGCTTTATCCTGATTCTCTTTGTGCGTCAGCTTTCTCAACTCAAAAAACGCACCCGACACTGCATGCTGCACTGCCAGCGAAGTCTCAATCCCGCACGTGCACCCGGGACACTCCCGCCGCACCATCGCCATGCACTGTTTCACATACTCTTCGGAATCCAAAATACTACCCAAACTCTGCCGCAAAATATTTCCCACCGGCTTGAGTGGATAGCACCCCGTCAACACATCCCCATTCGACATTACAAATACCTGCGTGAATCCCAGCACACACGGCGGCTCTTCTAGCGCCTCCCGGTTGTAATACTTCGTGACGTAATCCACCTCGTACGCCGGCCTCTTCAGCGTGTCCCGCACAAACTTCGTAATCAAGGGCACGTCG
Organism: uncultured Acidobacteriota bacterium; assembly: GCA_963757885.1. GTDB lineage: Bacteria > Acidobacteriota > Terriglobia > Acidiferrales > UBA7541 > Palsa-147. Next base: position 1,471,615 of record CAVWSS010000006.1, read on the forward strand.
TCCCGCCGCGGCCACATCACGTCGTAATCCGCGTCCTTTAAGAAAAACAAACTCTTGCTCAAAATATTCGTTTCCAGATGCGCGCCAACTCCCCGTGCCACCCGGTTCAACTCTTCCAGCTCTCCCGCTGAAATCCGGTTCAGCGTGATCGAAATCGCCACCTTCTTGCCTTCCAGCAGCCGGATCCCTTCCATCCCCAAATCGAAATACCCGCGAATTCCGCGTATCTGATCGTTCGTTTCCTTCAGCCCGTCGATCGACACCGCCACATCCGTGATCGGTGACTTGTTAATTTCCTTGTGCAGCTTCTTAATCAGCAAACCGTTGGTCTGAACGATGATCCGCTTCAGCGGCTTGGTGTTCGCCTTGGCCAGAATGTCGAAAAAATCCTTGCGCAGCAGTGGCTCGCCGCCCGTAAACCGCACCGCCCCGATTCCCAGCTCGCCAATTTCATTCAGCAGGTCGACCGCCCGCTGCGTGTCGATCGCATCGTTCCAACGCGTCTTCCAGTAATCGCAGCTAATGCACTTCGCCTGGCAATTTTCCGTCAGTTTCAAATGTGCGGAGAGCGGCCGTATCCGCGTCGGCAGCAGCTTCTCCGACACCTTGCTCCCCATCCACACCCTCGGCAGATATGTAGCCGGCACTGTCACTCCATTCCCCTCAATATCTTAACCTACGCCCGCTCCACCCTTTGATGCAACGCTGCCTCGCCAACCCTAATCTTGTGCGGCTTTACGATTTGATAATTCCTCCCCACTCCTCTACCCTATTTGTCAGTCCCTTCTCGATCTCTCTATAGCTCACGCTGATTCGTTTTGGCACCGGGGAGTCCTCGATGAACTGCCTTCGATCCACCTGTCTCGGCGTCTTCACTTTATCCATCCTATTTCTGGCGCATCCCGCCGCCGCCCCCAATAAACCGCCTCAAAAATCTCCCTTGGAACAGACCGCCTCAAAAATGCCCCTCTCTGCCGCCACCCAGGCGCTCCGTGGCAACATTTATTTCGAGCGTAACGACGGCCAGACCGGCAGCCAGGTCCTCTACCTCAGCCACTCTCTCGACTACTCCCTCTTCCTCACCCGCACCGGCGCAACCATCGCCGTGTCAGATCCCGAGCCCGATAGCCTCACGCCTGCCGCCAAGCACTCCGGCCTCCCGCATCCCCGCATGAGCTATTTCACTCTCCAATTCGCCGGCGCTAATCCACATCCGCAAGTTACTGGCATCGATGAACTGCCCGGCAAGAGCAATTACTTCCTCGGCTCCAATCCAAAGTCCTGGCACACCCAAATTGCGCAATTTTCAAAAGTCCGGTACTCCAATCTTTATCCCGGCATCGACCTAATCTTCTATTCCCGCGAGGGCCGCCTTGAATACGACCTGGTCGCCGCTCCCGGCGCCGATCTCTCACGCGTCCACATCAAGACCACCAACGCCCGCGCCACGCTTCTCCCCAGCGGCGATATCGCTCTCAATGCCCTTAACACCCACGCCTCCGCCGCTAACGCTCCCGTCCTCCTAAAGCGCCCCTACGCTTATCAGCCCGCCATCACCACGAAAGGCAACGCCGTAGCTCCCACTCCCGTCATCGTCCAGGCCGACTACGCCCTTCGCGGCGACGATCTCTCCTTCGCCCTCCCCGCCTACGACCGCTCCCGCGCCCTCGTCATCGACCCCGCCCTCATCTTCTCCACCTTCATCACCACCAACTGCAACCTCTGCGACAGTGGCGTCGCTGACATTGCCGCGGATTCGACCGGTGTCTACGTCACTGGCGTTACTAACACAACCAATTTCCCTGCCCAGCTTGGCGGCACATTAACGCGGGGCAACGGTAACCCCTCCACATTTGTCACCAAAATTGACCCGACGGGAAGTCACGTCATCTACTCGACCATCCTCGGCAGCAGCACTGGCTACGCGATCACCCTCGACACCTCTGGCGATGCTTACGTCAGTGGACTCGCGAATATTGATTTCGCAGACGCGGGTTACCCCTTCACGTTTCCACTCACCTCTGGAGTGTTTAGTGGATCAGTCCCTGCCAAATCCGGCCCGGCCTCGATTGGTTACGCCACTAAGCTCGATGTTGCTGGTGCGGTCATTTATTCAACGCTTCTGCAGCAGTTCGATGTAACTAATCCCTCTTCAAATTCCGGCGTAGTCATGCCCGCGAAAGTTAGCGTGGATTCTCAGGGCGCTCTCTACATCACCGGCGAGGATCCAGTCGAGCAAAACCAAGGCTGGAAGCGCTTGCCGGTTACTCAAGGCGCTTTTCAAACTACCCCTGGTCATCTCTTCGTTATGAAACTAACTCCAACAGCCTCTGGCGTTGCATACGCAACGTATATCGATGCTACGGCTACCGGTACAGGTGAAACAGCCACCGGCATCGCTGTCGATTCGAGCGGCGACGCTTTTCTTTCAGGTACCGGGGGAACGGGCTTCCCCACCACGAGCGGTGCCTTCGATACATCGACCGCTACCCAAAGCGCATACGTTATGAAGTTGAATCCGAGCGGCTCTGCTCCGATCTATTCCACACTCTTCGCGGACCGCACCACTTCAAACGGCCTTGCAGTCGATTCGGCGGGCCAAGCCGTCATCGGGGGATTCAGCTATCTTGCGCCACCCGTCACTTCCGGTGCCTTTTGTGGCTCTATCGCACAATCTGGATATCTCGCCAAATTCAATTCAACAGGAACTGGACTCGTTTACTCAACTACGCTCTGTGGTTCAAGCCTGAGCGATGTGGTGTATGCCGTGGCTACGGACTCAGCCGGCGCTGCGTATGCGGTCGGCACCACCGGCGATTCCAGCGCATTTGCCAATATCCTTCTGGATCCGATTCAATCCTGGCCGACGGGCGTGGTAGCTTTGAAACTGGACAATGCCGGAGCTCTCCAGTGGGCCTCGTTTCTCGGCTCAGCCAATTCGCCTCAAGGCACTCGCATCGTCGTCGACTCATCCGACGACATCTACGTCGCTTCCGGAATCACCTTCCCAACTACCCCCAGCGCACTTGGCCTGCCCAATCAGGGTGAAAACGGTGGCGGGTCAGGTTTCGCGATTTATTCCAACTTCCTCCTTAAGATCGCCCCCAGCCTCGGCTCTCCAGTCCCCCTCCCACTTCCCAATGCTGTTTCTTTCGCACCTCAGCCGATTACGACCCCCAGCAGTGCGGTAGACGTCGAAATTGGCAACTATGGCGATGCTGCAGTCGCCACTCCTACCATCTCCATCACCGGCGACTTCTCCCAAACTAACGATTGCACCAGCGCCATCGCTGCCAGCGACAAATGCGACGTGCAAGTCACCTTCACCCCCGCCGCCGCTGGCACACGCACCGGCACATTAACCGTCTCCTTCGGCGGAGCCGCCCCAACCGTTACCGTCGCGCTCACCGGAACCGGCACTGCCGCCGCCGTAACTCTCTCTCCAACCTCGCTCTCCTTCGGCATGCAAACCACCGGCACCACAAGCCCTGCCCAGCAGATCACTGTTACCAACTCCGGCACCGCTCCTCTCATCATTACTTCGATTCAGCCGAGCGCCGAATTTGCGTCCACGAACACCTGCGGTGCCCCCATCCCAATCGGCGAAGACTGCACGCTCCAGGTCACTTTCACTCCGACTGTGTCTGGGCCCCAATCTGGCACCCTCACCATCACCGACAACGCGCCCAACAGCCCTCAAATCGTCTCAGCTCCTCGGTAACCAGCCGCCCAACTTCGCTCTCTCCACCGGCAGCGGTTCTTCGTCCGCCTCCGTATCCCCCGGTGACACCGCAAAGTACACCCTCAATCTAACGCCCATGGACGGCTTCACCGGCTCAGTCAGCTTCACTTGCAGCGGCACGCCTTCGAATTCCACATGCTCGGTCGGCCCGAATCCCGCTTCAGTCAGCGGCTCCAAATCCGTCGGCGTCACCGTCAGCGTCGCTACCAAAGCCGCCAGCGCTGCGCCTCCTGCCGCCGATCCAGGCTTCACCGGCTGGCTGCAAGCTCCCGCACACGCGACCTCGCGGCGTCTCGCGTCGCTTACCCTCACATTTTTATCGTTTGCCTTGCCGGGACTTCTGGTCTTCTTGCGGGACTTGCTGAGGAAATCACATCGAGGCAATCAATTTGTTCGCGCCATCTTCACCGCCACTGCCGTTCTAGGCTTGCTCACTTGCGCGGCCTGCGGAGGTTCGGGAGGCTCGGGCAGCTCAGGTTCGGGCGGAGGTACAGGGGGAGGCTCAACCGCCACTCCCGCCGGCACCTATACTCTCTCCGTCGCTGCAACCTCCGGCTCAATCACTCAATCCATCAACCTGACGCTCACCGTCAAATAGCGTCCGCGCCGTGCGCTTATTGCGCTCGCTGCAGCGTCAGCGAATTTCCGAGCACCGTGACGTTGAGCGTGTCTCCATTCAGCGTGTAACGCCAGGTCGCTGTTTCATTTGGTTCGCTGGCCGGATTCGCTCCCATCCCGAAGTAGTGGATCGTGATCGCATCTTTATCCACCGTATATTTGCACCGACCTCCAACTTCGTGTCCCTGAATGCGCGAGTGCGCCGAACAATCTCCCGTCGGTAAAAATTCAACCTCGAAGCCGCCGTCGGCACTCCTCCATTCCCCTTCGATTGGGTTGTGCGGGCCTGTCGCAACGCCGGGAATCTGGCACGCGCCCAAACTCAGGCTTACGCTGGCAAGCAGAAGTAACGCAGCAAATTTCATGGGTGGAGTCCCCTGACTGGAGGCTGCCCAACTGGAGATCAATCGATTCCGAAGTCGTATCCCTTGTACTTGGTCGCTGGCCCCATGAACACGATGTACTCCCCAGGCACCAGGTCCTGGTTGGGCGTGAACTCGAAAGTACCGTTGCCCTCATTCGATGGGGTTACGTCGAAGGCGCGATCTTTTCCGAGCCCTGCTCTGAAAGTGAACATATTCCCCCCGGTCGTGACCTGCAATTCGCGGTGATCCTTCTTCCTGTCGAACTTCGCGATCACCACGTCGCGCGGGCTCACGTCCGCTGCAGTGCCCACCAAGTAGCGGCTTTCTTTAAATAGAAAGGTCGGCCGCCGGTCCGTGAATCGCACCGGCGCCTCAGCATCTCCGTAGATGTAAACGATCTGTGGCGTCAGTCCCGGAACGAGCATCTTTGCGGTGTGCGTTGCTTTGCTTCCGGACAAGCGAAGGATCTCCATGGTCTTCCAGGAATCACCGTTGCGGTAATAAACTCCCGGCGCGATGCGCGGCGGATTCTGGGGCACCAACAGAAAAAGGGCCGCGATTGCTAAAGCTGCTGCTTTCATTGCTCCTCCCCAACTCCCGAAGGCCGGGCCGTCTTACTTCTTCTCCCCTTCCTCCGCGCTCTCTTCCTCCGCAATCGACGCTGCCGCCGCCACCCGATCTCCCTCATCCAAGCGCAGCAACCTCACGCCCTGCGTTGACCTGCCCGCTTCGCGAATTTCCGCCGAGTGAACGCGGATCACCTTGCCCTGCCCGGTGATAATCATCACGTCCGACTCTTCCTTCACCTGCAGCGCCGCGACCACTGGCCCGGTACGATCCGTCGACTTCAAATTGATCACGCCCTTGCCGCCGCGCGACGTCACCCGGTACTCCGCCAGCGGCGTCCGCTTTCCGTAACCCTTCTCGGCCACCGAAAGCATCAGCGAAGTTAGCGACTCGCGAATCTGGTCGCTCTCCAGCTCGTCCAGATTCTGCGAATCGTTCGAGTACTCCTTCGAAATAATTCCAAAATCCGGCTGCGCCGCGTCCATGCTCACCACGTAATCGTCTTTGCCCAGGTCCATTCCGTTCACGCCGCCCGCCGCGCGTCCCATCGCCCGCACTTCGGTCTCGCGGAACAGAATCGCCTGCCCTTCGCGGCTCGCCAAAAACATCATCTGCTTCCCGTCGGTCAGCCGCGCGCCGATCAACTCGTCCTTCTCATCGAGATTGATCGCGATAATTCCCGACGGCCGCGGATTCGAAAATTCCACCAGCGCGGTCTTCTTCACCGTGCCGTTGCGTGTCGCCAGGAACACGTATCTGTTCTCTTCTTCCAGGTTCCGCGTCGGCACCACCGCTGTCAGCCGCTCGTTTTCCTGGAATCGCACCAAGCTAGTGATGGCCTTCCCGCGCGTGGCCGCGGCCGCTTCCGGAATCTCATACACCTTCAGCCAGTAAATCCGCCCCTTCGACGTAAACAGCAAAATGTAGCTGTGAGCCGAGGCCACGAAGAAATGCTCGACGAAATCTTCCTCACGTGTCTTCGCTCCAATTCGGCCCTTCCCGCCGCGTGATTGGTGCCGGTAAACATCCACGGAAGTCCGCTTGATATATCCCGCGTGGCTCACCGTGATGGCCATCTCTTCGTCTTTGATTAGGTCCTCGAGCTTGATCTCGTCCACGCGGTCCACAATCTGTGTGCGTCGCTCGTCGCCGTAAGTCTTCACCACTTCCCGCAGTTCGGCGACGATCACGCTCCGCAGCCTCTTCTCGCTGCCCAAAATTTCCAGTAACTCCGCGATTCGCGCACGGATTTGCCCCAATTCCTTCACAATGTCGTCCACCGATAACTGGGTCAACCGGTGCAACTGCAGTTCTAAAATCGCGTCGATCTGCGCGAACGTCAGCCCGCCCGTCCACACAAATCCCTCTCCCGCTACGGTCACCGTCGCGCCGTACTTCTTTCCATCCAGCTTCACGCCGCGTACGGTGGTTTCCTTCCCGCCCACTAACACCTTTACCGCGCGGTTCTCGAAGAAATCGAATAAATTCTGCCGCGCGTTAGCCCGGCTCGATGATCCGCGGATAATCTTGATCACGTCGTCGATGTGATCGAGCGCGATTTGGTACCCCAGCAAAATGTGCTCGCGCTCTCGTGCCTTGCGCAGCTCATACTGGGTCCGCCGCCGCACCACATCCACGCGGTGCTCGATGAACAGCCGGATCAAATCCAGCAGGCCCAGCTCGCGCGGCTGTCCGCCTACGATCGCCAGCAAAATCATTCCGAACGATTCCTGCATCTGCGTGAACTTGAATAAATTGTTCAGGATGATCTGCGGCTCTTCGTCCCGCTTCACCTCAATCACGATGCGCATTCCATCGCGATCGCTCTCATCGCGAATGTCCGCGATTCCTTCTAACTTCTTGTTCTGGATCAGCTCGGCGATGTGCTCGATCAGCCGCGCCTTATTCACTTGATACGGCAGCTCGGTCACCACAATGTCCTGCCGGTCTTTGCCGCGCTGCTCGATGGCCGCCTTGGCGCGCACCTGAAACGTTCCGCGCCCCGTCTTGTACGCCTGCTCGATTCCTTCACGCCCGTAGATGTAGCCTCCGGTCGGAAAATCCGGTCCGGGAACCAGCTTCATCGCTCTTTTGAGGTTTACGTCTGGCTCTTCGATCATCAAAATCGCCGCTTCCACCACTTCAGTCAGGTTGTGCGGCGGAATATTCGTGGCCATGCCCACCGCGATGCCCGTCGATCCATTCACCAGCAAATTGGGAATGCGCGTCGGCAGAACGACCGGCTCTTTTTCGCTCTCGTCGAAGTTCGGAACGAAATCCACCGTCTCTTTCTCGATATCCGCGAGCATTTCCTCGGAAATTTTCGAGAGGCGCGCTTCGGTGTACCGCATCGCCGCCGGTGGATCGCCATCCACCGAACCGAAATTGCCCTGGCCATCAATCAGCGGGTAGCGCATGTTGAAACCCTGCGCCAGTCGCACCAGCGCGTCATAAACCGGCGTGTCGCCATGCGGATGATATTTACCCAGCACTTCTCCAACGATCTTGGCGCACTTGCGATAAGCCTTGCTCGACGTCAGCCCCAGCTCGTACATGCCGAAAAGAATCCGGCGATGCACCGGCTTCAGCCCGTCGCGCACGTCCGGCAACGCGCGCCCAATAATCACGCTCATCGCGTAGTCGAGGTACGACTTGCGCATCTCCGCTTCGATATCGACTGGGGTCATTCTCGACAGATCAATTTCGTCAGGCATGCTCTGCGTCACTCCAATTTGAAGTTGTGAAAATTTTTCGGGTCTTCAATCCGGCTTTCTTCTGGGCGGGTAAATTCAGTCCAAGTGAATTCAGTTCCAAATTACTTCGCCATTCTTTCCAGCACGTACGCTTTCACCGTTTCAAACGCTGTCGCGTTATTCGAAAATCGCTGTGGCCCAAAGTGTGCTTCCAGCTCCCGCAGTAACGCTTGACACTCCGCTTCGCTCGCGCACTCCACCGCCACGCCCTGCTCCGTATTCGGCGCGCTCGTCGGCGTAGCCTTGAATTCCGAGCACCCCAGTCCTCTCAGCCCCGGTAGCGTCTTCCAGCTAAGCTGATAAATCACCTGACATTCACTCGCCGGTGCCGCTCTCGCCCACAGCCGCGGCCTTCGACCCAAACCGCCACCGCGTCGCGCTCTTTGGAAAATCCTTCTCTCGAAACGCAAATATCTTTTCAGGCTCCACGGCCACCACAAACGGTTCCACTGGCGACGCCGACGTCAACTTCATCCCGTATTTCTTCGCGTAATCCTTATCCAGCTTCGCAATCACTCCGGCATCCCTCACTTGTCGCGCGCGCCCCTCTACAATCACCGCGTAGTCGCCGTCCAAATGCACCGTCACTGCCGGATTGGCCGTTAAGTTTCGGCCTTTTTGCGATTCACGGTCCGTCCCGAAATAGACCGCCCCATCCATCCACACGCCCCACACCGGCATCACGTGCGGGCGTCCGTCGGGCCTCACCGTTCCCAGCCAGTAGGTGTGCGCCTTCGCGAGCATCCCGGTCACTTCGTTCCACTCGCGCATGCCATCCGGTCCGGTCCCAATTCCATACCCCTTCGCAAACGACGGCCGCTCCGCCCTCGGCTCACCCGCTACCGAGTCACGACTGGCTGCCTCCTCGGCACGCGCCACTTTCGACTTCACCTTCTTAGCCGGCTGCCTCTTTGCCATGTGCGCGACGCCTCAAAATAAACTAAATATCCAAATTCACCACTTCCAGCGCATTGTCCTCGATGAACTTCCGCCGCATCTCCACGTTCTCGCCCATCAACGTCGCGAAAATTTCCTCCGCCGCCACCGCATCCTCCAACTTCACTTTCAGTAGCGTGCGCGTCTCCGCGTTCATCGTGGTTTCCCAGAGCTGCTCCGGATTCATCTCGCCCAAGCCCTTAAACCTCGTGATGTTGAACGCACTCTTCGCGTCCGCCAGCACGTAATCCAGCACGCCCGTGGCATTTTCCTTCACCACCTTGTCTCCATTACGCGTCACCGTGAACGGCGGCTTATCCAACGATTCCATCGACTGCCTCAGCACTCGCAGCCGCTTGTATTCCGGTGACGCAGCCAGCGCCCAATTAATCTTCCTCTCGCCCCCGTTCTTCAGCACCAGCTCGTGCAAACTGTGCTCTTCGTCAAACTCAATCTTCGCTTCGAGCTTCAGCTTGGCCTTCTCAATCGCCTTGGCCAAGTCCTGCAGCTTCTTCTTGTCCGCAAAATCCGTCCTTTTCTCGATGTCGCTCTCCGCCAATAACTCCACCAATTGCGGATCGCGCAGCCGCCGCCCCAGCTTCGCCGCGGTCTGGTCGTATTCCTGCACGTTCAGCAAAAATTGCGTCAGGGCGCCGCCCTCGATCGACTTCCCATCCTTGAGCTTCACGCCGTGCTCTTCGGTCGCCCGCTTCATCAACTCGCGCGAAAATTCGCGCTCGTCACGAATGTACCGGTCCATCTTCCCGCGCTTCACCCGGTACAACGGCGGCTGCGCGATATAGATGTGATCCCTTTCGATTAGCGCGCGCATGTGCCGGAAGAAAAACGTGAGCAGCAGCGTGCGAATGTGGCTGCCGTCCACGTCCGCGTCGGTCATCAAAATGACCTTGTGATACCGCAGCTTCTCTGGCGCGAAGTCGTCCTTGCCGATACCCGTCCCCAGCGCGGTGATAATCGCGCGAATTTCCTCGTGCCCCAGCATCTTGTCGTAACGCGCCTTCTCCACATTCAAAATCTTGCCCTTCAGCGGCAGAATCGCTTGATAACGCCGATCCCGCCCGCCCTTCGCTGATCCGCCTGCCGACTCGCCCTCCACGAGGAACAGCTCGCACCGCGCTGGATCCCTTTCCTGGCAATCCGCCAGCTTCCCCGGCAAGCCGCTCGAATCCAGCGCCGACTTCCGTCGCGTCAGCTCGCGCGCCTTTCGCGCTGCTTCTCGCGCGCGCCCCGCCTCAATCGCCTTGCCGATAATTCGCCGCGCAATCGCCGAATGCTTGTCGAAATATTCACCCAGGCGCTCGTTCACCATCTGCTCGACTGAGCCCTTGATGTCGCTGTTCAGCTTGCCCTTGGTCTGCCCTTCGAATTGCGGCTGCGGCAACTTCACCGATACCACCGCCACCAGTCCTTCGCGCACGTCATCGCCGGTAATCGAAATCTCGCCCTTATCGCCTTTCAACATTCCTAGCGAGCTCGCATAGTAATTAATCGTCCGCGTCAGCGCCGACCGGAACCCCGAAATGTGCGTCCCGCCATCCACCGTGTTGATCGTATTGGCAAACGCAAACACCGTCTCCGCATAGCTGTCGTTGTACTGCAGCGCAATTTCGACGTCGACGGTCTCCTTCTTTCCTTCGATATAAATCGGAGAGTCGTGCAGCGTGCTTTTTCCGCGGTTCAAATGCTTCACAAATTCTGCAATCCCGCCGGTAAACCGGAATTCCGCCTTCTTGTCACTCCGCTCATCTTCCAGCGTGATCTTCAGGCCCTTATTCAAAAAGGCCAGTTCGCGTAGCCGCTGCGCCAGCGTTTCAAAAGAAAAAGCACTAACCGTAAAAATCGAGGGATCGGGATGGAACAGCACTTTCGTGCCGGTTTTACGGGTCTTTCCCGTCACCTTCAGTTTCGACGTCGGCGTGCCCTTTTCATACGACTGCTCCCACACCTGACCGTCCCGCAAAATCTCCAGGTCCAGCCAGTCCGACAGCGCATTCACCACCGACACGCCCACGCCGTGCAGTCCGCCCGAAACTTTATACGTGTCGCTGTCGAATTTCCCGCCCGCGTGCAGCACCGTCATCACAACTTCCGCCGCCGGCTTCTTTTCCGTCGCATGCATGTCCGTCGGAATGCCACGTCCGTTGTCGATCACCGTGACCGAATTGTCTTCGTGGACGATCACGTTGATCTCATCGCAATAGCCGGCCAGCGCTTCGTCCACCGAGTTATCGACAACTTCCCACACCAGGTGATGCAAGCCCATTTCACCGGTGGACCCGATGTACATCGCCGGCCGCTTGCGCACCGCTTCCAATCCGCCCAACACCTTGATCGACGTAGCGTCGTACTTGTGCCCGGGCGCGGCAGCAGTGCCCTGTTTTTCACTCATAACTTGGACATCTCCTCGAATTTTTCTGCGGGAAAGCGAGTGGCGTGCATGGCGACACCGGCTTTGCCCATTGGCCCCATACACGAGCTGGGGCTCGAAGGGTGCTTGCCTTCATCCCGATCCACACCGGTTTCCCGGAGGAACTGTGGCGAAGGCGCTTCTAGTGCCTAACTTTCGGAAGGTTTCTGTGCGCTGTACAACACCCCAATTTTATCCGAATTCCAGCCCAAAATACAAGCTGCAAATGCGCCCACCAGCGCCGTATCCCATTAATTTACAGTAATTTAACGGAAGTCTAAGGGAGGACTGGAGCCTTAAGACGCGTTACCCACACCCGTGCCCAAAAGGCGCCTCGAATACCTAATTTTCTGTCTATTTTCGCGCGTCTTGCGCGCAGGGAGATAGCCCGCTAATCAGAGGCCGATCATATCCGCATCGGCATCACCACGTACCGATACTTGCTGTCGCTATCCGCCAGCGGCCTCAATTGCCCCGCCGACTGATCGTCCTTCAGCTCAAAACTGATGGGTCCGTCCGGTGACGCACTCAGAAAATCCAAAATGTACGCGGCGTTAAATCCAATCGACAGCGGATCGCCCGCGTACTCCTTCTCGATCGTTTCCTTCGCTTCGCCATACTCGGGGCTCGACGCCGAAATTTCCATGCCTTCCTTGGCCAGCATGAACTTCACCGCATGCGATCGCTGATCCGCTAGTTGCGAAACGCGCCGCAGCGCATCCTGCAGCTCGCTCTTTTCGATCACTACCGTCTTATTCGCATCCCGCGGCAAAACCGCCTCGTAATTGGGAAATTGCCCGGTCAATTTCCTCGAGGTCAGCAGCCGGTGTCCCATCTGAAAAAAGAGATGGCTGTCATCCTGAGCAAATTCTGCCACTGTTCCTTCATCCGCCTGCGCGCCGAGATGACCAAACTCCGTCATGGCTTTCTTCGGAACCAGCACGCGAATCTCGCTGCCCAGCCCATCAAGCTTATGCTTCGCTTCCACCATCGCCAGTCTGTGCCCATCCGTCGCCACCATGGTGATGCTGTCCGGCTTCAGCACCAGCAGCGCTCCATTCAGTGTGTACCGCGATTCCTCGAGCGAAATTGCAAAAGTCGTCTTGGCGATCAGCTCATTCAGCGTGGCAACGGGAATTTTTACCAGCGTGCTCGGAAAAGTTGGAATGGCCGGAAAATTATCCCGGCTCATGCCCACCAGCTTGTAGGTCTTTCTATCGCAAGTGATTTGTATCCAATGGTTTTCGAGTAATTTAAATTTAATCTCGCCATCCGGCAGCAGCTTCACCAGGTCATACAATTTCTTCGCCGGAATCGTCCCCGCGCCCTCTTTTTTCACTTTCGCGTCGCACGAAGTCGAAATGCTCAGTTCCAGATCCGTTGCGGTGATTGCCAGGCGGTTGCCGCTGGCTTCCAGCAAAAGGTTCGACAAAATGGGGATAGTGGTCTTGCGCTCCACCACGCCCTGCGTCAACTCGAGCTCTCTTTGCAGGTCGTATTTTTTCACGCTGAATTCCATGTCCATTTTTCCCCGTGCGGTTTCTTTGGTCAGTTGCGTGCCAATTGAGCTCATAGGTCAGCCTAGTCTACAGATTTATTTCATAACTTAAAAATGTAAAGATAACGTCGTAGTCGCCGGAGCTGTGCAAACTTCGGAAATCCTTCGAACCCTCTCACTGCAAACAAAATAACCGTCAACAGTGCCAGTGGAAGGATCTCGAATCCTGCGGGAATCTAAGCTCGTATTCCCGAAAAATCCACCATTGCGGTTAACTCGCTTCCAGGTTCACCGGGAATTCACAGCACATTCACAGGCGATTCACAGGGCTGGGCAACCCACATATCGCCTGCGACGACCTAACTTCATCCAAACGAATCAAGTAGCCGGTTGATCGTCTTGTTCAAATCTTTGTTGCTCCGCCGCAAATTCTCAATCTTATTGATCGAATGCAGCACCGTGGTGTGGTGCTTGTCTCCAAATTGTCTGCCAATTTCCGGCAGGGAAGCCGAGGTCAGCTGCTTCACCAAAAACATCGCCACTTGCCGGGGAAAGGCGATCACCTTCGCATTCGATCGCACTTTCAAATCCTGCGCCCTCAGCCCGAAATGCTCGCTCACCCGGTTTTGAATCTCTTCAATCGTCACGCGCTTCGCCGCGGTGTCAATAATCCCCTGTAACACCTGCTGTGCGGTGGTCAGATTCCCCGTCGCGCCAGTCAGCGCGGTATACGCGATGAAGCGGATCAATGCCCCTTCCAGCTCGCGAATGTTCGATTTGATCGACCGCGCGATGTATTCCGCCACATCGTCGGTCAAGTGCACGTGCTCGGCTTCCGCACGCTTTTGCAAAATCGCGATCTTCGTCTCTAGGTCTGGCGGCTGAATATCCGCGATAAGCCCCCACTCGAACCTCGACCTCAGCCGCTCTTCAATCGTCGAAATTTCCTTCGGCGGGCAGTCCGACGAAATCACAATTTGCTTCTGCTGATCGTATAGCGCGTTAAACGTGTGAAAGAACTCTTCCTGGGTTCGCTCGCGCGTCGCGATGAACTGGATGTCGTCCACCATCAGCACATCGATCGTCCGGAAACGGTCACGAAAACTTCCCATTCGATCGAAGCGCAGCGCGGCAATCACCTCGTTGGTGAATTTCTCCGCGCTCACATAGGTCAATCGCATGGCCGGGTTCCGCTTTTTCAGCGAATGCCCGATCGCTTGCATCAGATGCGTCTTGCCCAGGCCCACTCCGCCATACAAAAAGAGCGGGTTGTACGATTTCGATGGTTGCTCGGCCACTGCCTGCGCCGCCGCGTGCGCAAACTGATTCGATGCGCCCACGATGAAACTCTCAAACGTGTACCGCGGATTCAGCGTCGGCGTTACCGCGTCAAAATCCAGCCGAGTCTGCGCTGATGCGGCCGGCTGCGGCTCGGGCTCCGAGGAGACAAACTCAATTTGCATCTCCTCGATTCCCAATTCCTTCTGCACCGCCTGGAATAATTCTCCGTATGTCTCCCGCAGCCTCTTGATGAATGGCCGCCCAGGTACCCGTACCAGAAGCCGATTCCCGTCGAGTTTCTCAAACCGTGTCGGCCGGAACCACGTGCTAAAACTGTGCGGATTTACCCGCCGTGACATCCGTTGCAAAATTTGATCCCACTGGTTCATGCAAAGACGGGTTCTCACATTTCCACACCGGTGGAAATGTTGTGGAAAACCCTGCCCTCCTTTACGGGCCCTATATGTTCGAGCGTTCTCGCTGGTTGGAACTTCAACCTTTTCTTTAGGGTCGAAGCCTTTTTTGAAGGACCGCTAAACCACAGTCGGTGAACGCGGGCGGATTCTGCCTAAAAGTCCGCCGTCGAGCAAGAGAAAACTGAGCGAAGAAAGTGTGTAGATTGCACAGGAGATCCACACGATTTCCACAGCTTCCTCGCGCGCATTTTATTGTCTCGCTCGCGCGATTCTTCTTGACGCTCCAGCGTCGTTAACATTGCACCATCAACGTGCATTCGAAATTTCTGTCAATTTTCATTCACAAAAATCAAAAATTCCGTATGGTCCCATTCGTAAACCTACAGGCCGCTGCCTCCTCTTTTTCCCCGGATTTTCCACAGCTATCGGCGCGTTCAAAAGCCCGCAACGAACTCAAACTGACCAATAATTCGGTCTGAAGCACACCAGTCCGCACTCCAATCCGTATCAAATCGTGATTACCAGAGAAGCGCAGGCAAACGAATCAGAAACAACGATCCATCCGAAGAAATTCAGTGTGGCTGGCCCTGTGGAGAACTCTGTGGAATTGTCGGCGGCGTAGTCGTCCGTGATTCGGGCGGCCCAGATGCAGTCGGCGTAGTGCTAGGAGCGGGCGTACCCGCCGTCGATGGTGTTAGGTCAATTCCCGGCGCCTTATCCGGCCGCGGAAACACGTAAACTCCCAGCGGGTCCGACGCCATCACCAGCCGATCTGGCTCCACCAGTATCGACACCGGCACGAACCGCTTGTCATCCTCGTCTTCTTCCACAAACGTCCGGTAAGTCGCTCCGATACGATTGCCGTTCCGGTCAAAATGGGCCAGCTCGTCATCCATCGCGATCCATATATCCAGACTCTGCGGGTCCACTCCAAACGCATTGATCACCGGCCGCAGCACCAGGTTCCCGTGGCGGTCTTCTTCCTCATTCTCCGAAATCTGCCGCCTAGTCGTCGTCGCGGTCGGATAAAACTCAATCGTGCGCAGCTCAATCTCCAGCGAAGCTTTTCCCGTCGTGTCGTACCGTCGTACTGTCGGCTCCGGGTTGTAAGTGAACGCGTAATACAAATCCGCGGCCGGGTCCGTCAGCAGTTTTCCCGCATTCAGCGTATGATTCAGTTCTCGCCGCGTTGATAATTGCTCGCGGTCGCCAAACTCGCTCACCTGCACTCCGCTGCGATCCAGCACTTCCACAAGTTTGTCGCTCTGCAACCCCGCCACCGCCAGCTTCCCGTCCGGCAACGCCGCCACCGATTCCGGATCGGTCACTGCGATCGACTGCGCCAGTCGACCATCGTCGTCATAAATTCTTACTTGGTTCGCGCCCTGGTCTGCCACGTACAAATAGCCGTTCGCGCCCAAATCGAAATCCGAACCCGCAATCAACGCCGTATCCTTTGAAGGATGTGCCGGAATCTGCCCTAGCTTTTTTTCCTTCGCGTTGTATACGTACACCGCCGGCGCATTGTGCGTCAGCACGTAATACCGCCCGCGCGCATCTCTATGAATCGTTCGCAGCCCTGCGCCGACATCCGGAAACATCCGCGCCGTCGCCACCAATTCCAGATCAGGTAACTGGTCCTGTGCTGTAACTCCGGCACTCATCGCCGTGATGGCCGCAGCCACCGCAACCATCCCATAAATTGTTCGCTTGGAAACCATCGGCGGCTGGAACAAGCCCTCAGAAAGCCTGATTCGAAAAACGCCCTAGAACACTAAGAAAACTGCTCCCGCACGCTCCAGATGCGCCTTCTCACACTCTGTGTTGCATCGGCTCGCTACTCGTACACCCGCTCAGTTACTCCGTCACCCGAAGCGTCACCCGCTCGATCGACCGCGCCTTCCCACTCTCTTCATCCACATCAATCTGCACCGCGTGCAACTGCACGTCGCCCTCGCCCACTGAAAATCGCGCCGGCATTCCGTCCAAAAATCTCTGAATAATTCCAGCCTTGTCCATTCCAATCACCGACTCGTGCGGCCCGGTCATTCCCACATCGCACATAAAGGCCGTCCCGCCTGGCAACACATGCTCATCCGCCGTGGTCACGTGCGTGTGCGTTCCCAGCACGGCTGAAACTTTTCCGTCCAAAAACCATCCCATAGCCTGCTTCTCAGACGTCGCCTCCGCATGCATATCCACTACAATCACCTTCACGTCGGTCGGCACTTTCGCAAGTTCCCGCTCCGCCACTCGAAACGGATCGTCGATCGGCGTCATGAACGTCCGTCCCTGCAAATCCAGCACCGCGTACTTCACTTCATTCTTCGCCGTGCCTACATACAGCCCCTTGCCCGGTGCGCCATCGGGAAAATTCGCCGGCCGGATCAGACGCGGCTGCTGCGCAAAATAATCCAGAATTTCCTTTCGGTCCCAAATGTGATTCCCACCAGTCATCACTTCAATGCCGTCCGCAAACAGTTCGTCCGCCAGCCTCGGCGTAATCCCGAAACCCGACGCGGCGTTCTCTCCGTTCGCGATGCATAGGTCGATTCCGCGCTGCGCCAGTATGTCCGCCAGGTGGTCGTGCACAATCTTCCGCCCAGGTGATCCAACAATGTCGCCAACAAAGAGAATTTTCATCAGTGGTAGGAATTTCTCGAGCAGGGGATTGCGCTGATTTTCATTCGTGGGCTTTCAA
The DNA here is from genome assembly GCA_963757885.1 of uncultured Acidobacteriota bacterium. GTDB lineage: Bacteria > Acidobacteriota > Terriglobia > Acidiferrales > UBA7541 > Palsa-147. The sequence continues at coordinate 1,488,920 of CAVWSS010000006.1, forward strand.
ATCGCCGGTCAGCCATGCCCGGCCCATCAAAAAAGAATAAAAAGGAGGCGTCCGCTTCATCGTGCAGTGCTAGACCCTGAACCCCACTTAAATAGGTGGGCGCCCAGCGCCTGCTTTAAGGCGTTCCTGACCGTTTCCGGCGAGGACTGCACAAGGGCAGGACGACGCGGGCTCCCTGGGATCCAGTGTTGGTTCAAATAGGCCGTCACACCGTCACGCAGGTCGCAGGCAACCTCCACGCCGATTGTATCAGGCTCCCGCGCCCGTCCATCCGCCACTCAGCTTGTGCCTGGCAAAATTACAAATGGGTAGGTCGGCCTCGCGATCCTTCGAGGCCCGCAATTAGGTTGGCGCGTTGCCACTCGCCGCCATCGCCTTATCTACGACCTTCACGCACTCTTCCACCTGCCGCCGCAGCGACGCATTCCTCTCCCCCTGCGCCCGCCTCTCTTCTTCCCGCTCCGCCCTCAGCCGTTCAGTGGTCTCGTGAATCTCTTCCCGCGCTTCCGCATTTCCTTCCTCGCGCCCACGCTCCCTCGCTTCGCGAATCGCCTCCACCTTAGCTTCTGCATTCGCTTGCGCATTCGCTCCCGCGCTTGAACCCGCCGGCTGGCTGTGCAACTCGTCCGCGATGTTCAACGCCGTCAGCACTGCAATCCGCGCCGTATCCACCGTCTGCGTCGCCTCGGCCACCGCCCGCATCTTCGCGTCCACGTACGCCGCCAGCTCCTTCAAGTACTCTTCGTTTTCTTCCTCAGCGTGCACGTTGTACGTCTGGTGATAAATTTCGATTTTCACTCGGAATCTCCAGCTTTAAGAGAGGACAGGGAAGAGTATTCTGCTGCCGAAAATTTCCCCGCGCAAGCAAATCTACTTGGCCCGCAGCACCGCCCCTACGTGCTTCTCCAGCGCCCCAATAATCCGCGCGGAAAAATCCCCTAGCTGCGCATCCGTAAATGTCGATTCGCTGCTCTGAAACGTTACCCGCACCAGCATCGAATATTTCCCCGCCGGCACATTCTTTCCGCGATACAAATCCACTGCCTCGATATTCTGCGCTTCCGCGATCCTCAGCTCACGAATCGCGTCAACAATCTGCGAAAACTTTGTTCCCTCCGGCAGCAGCACTGAAAAATCACGTTCCACCGCGGGAAATCGCGGCAGCGGCTCATACTTCCGCGCGCGATTTGCAGCTTCCATCGCCGCGAACAGCGGCTCGAGCGCCAGCTCGGCCACAAATACATCCTGCGATAGCTTGAAATCCGCCGCCACCGCCCGCCTCGACACTTTCCCTGCCACTCCCAACACCGCCGCCGCGCCGCCAGAGGCGCCCGCACTCGAAATCTCCGCCCGCTCCGACCCTACCAGCCAGCCCGGCCCGCCCACCTGGAATACAAACCCGCCGGCTACCTCGCCGACCCGCTCCAAATCGCCCTTTAAGTCCGCAAATCCAAACTCCCGCGCCCCCTCCCACACACTTTTCCCCCGCGCCGCCCCCGTCGCTCCCAGCGTCACCACCCGCCGCTCCACCGGCTTCCCGCCTTCGAGCGAATACGCCGTCCCAATCTCAAACAGCCGCAGATTCTGCTGCCCATGATTCAAATTCCACCCCAGCGCGGTCACCATTCCCACCGCGCCCGACCCGCGCATCACATCCGCCTCTTCCGACAGTGGATTCATAATGACCGCCGAAGCCGCCGGCCCTTTAAAAATCGCGTCCGCCTTCCGCCCCACCAGCGGAATGGTCACAATTTCCTGATAGCCAAGTCCAACCAGCCGCTGCCGCAGTAAATCCTCGGCTTCTGCATGCTCCAGCCGCGCCGCGGGCTTTTTCGCCGCCGGCAAACGCGGCGGAAACTTGTCGTACCCATAAATTCGCGCTACTTCCTCTATCAAATCAATTTCCCGCGTCACATCGCCGCGCCACGATGGCTGTGTGCAACTCCACGCTGCCCCAGCGCCACCTGAGCCCGCTCGCCGCTTCGGTGCAAATCCCAGCACCCCCAGCGTCCGCTCAACTTCCGCCTTCGGCACAGGCTCGCCCATCACCCGCACGATCTCCGCGCTGGTCAACTCAATTTCCGCCGCCCGCCTCGGCGCCGGATAAATATCCACCAGCCCGCGCAACACTTCGCCGCCCCCAAGCTGTGTAATCAACTCGACCGCCCGCCGCGAAGCCATCTCCGCCATCTCAACATCTGCGCCGCGCTCGAAGCGCATCGACGCTTCGCTTCTCAAATTCAGCGCCTTCGAAGTCCTCCGTATCGAAATGGGATCCCACATCGCCGCCTCGACCAAAACGTTCGTCGTCGAAAATCCAATCTCCGATTCCGCCCCGCCCATCACGCCCGCGATCGACGTGGCCCGCGTCCCATCCGCAATCACGCACATTTCCTTCGTCAGCGTGCGCTTCGCTCCATCCAGCGTGCGAATCTCTTCGCCTGCCCGTGCCATCCTCACCACAATGTCCGCCCCGCTCAATTTATCCAGGTCAAATGTATGCAGCGGCTGTCCCAGCTCAAACATCACGTAGTTACTCACGTCCACCACATTGTTGATCGACGTATGCCCCAGCGCTTCCAGTCTCTGCCGCAGCCAGTCCGGTGACGGCTGCACCTTCACTCCGCGTATCACTCGCGCCGTGAATCGCCGGCAAACCTCCGGCACATCCACCCGCACTTTCACCGCGTTGCCAATGTCCGTGCCACTCTCACTAACCTTCGGCGCTACCGGCTTCAACGCTGCCCCATACAGCGCCGCCACTTCACGCGCGATCCCGTAATGCCCCAGGCAATCCGGCCGGTTCGCATTCAACTCCGCGTCCAGCACCGGTCCCGCCATGCTCTCTTCAATCGAGTCGACCGACGTACCCGAAGTCGAAAGCCGCGCGCGCAGGTCCGCGGGCGTGGCCGCGAGCTCCACGAATTCCTTCAGCCAGTTGTAGATAACTTTCATCGCTCTGAATTCATCCGGCCGGCAAGCCCAAAACCTCCTACGGAAACTGCCGCAAAAATCTCACGTCGTTCTGAAACAGCACCTGCAAATCCGTGATCCCGTACCGCATCATCGCCAGCCGATCCACGCCCATTCCAAACGCGAATCCCGACAGTTTCTTCGGGTCATAGTTCACGAATCCATATACCGCCGGATTCACCATTCCCGCGCCGAATAGCTCGATCCATCCCGAAAATTTGCACGTCCGGCAGCCCTTCCCGCCGCACACATGACACGTCGCATCCACTTCCGCCGACGGCTCCGTGAAAGGAAAATAACTCGGCCGCAGCCGCGTCTTCGCCTTTGGACCCAAGAAGGCCCGCACAAAATACTCCACCGTCCCGCGAAAATCGCAGAAGGTGATGTCCTCATCCACCGCCAGTCCTTCAATCTGGTGGAACATAAACCCGTGCGTCGCATCGGGATTGTCCCGCCGGTAAACTTTCCCCGGCACCACGATCCGCACCGGCGGCGCCTGTTTTTCCATCGTTCGGATCTGCATCGGCGAGGTGTGCGTTCTCAACAGATGCCCGCCTGAATCGCGAATATAAAACGTGTCCATGTTGTCGCGCGCCGGATGATGCTCGGGAATATTCAACGCTTCGAAATTGTAATAAGGCGTTTCCATTTCCGGCCCGGCCACCACCGTGAAACCGATCGAAATAAAAATCCGCTCGAGTTCTTCGTACGTCTGCCGGATCAAGTGCCGCGTCCCCACCGGCCGCTGCACTCCCGGCAGCGACAAATCAAATGTCGACTTTGCCACCGCCGCTTCTTCCGCTCCTGCTTCAATGGCCGCATGGATCTCAGCGAGATTCTTTTCAACGTGTAACCGCAATCCATTCAATGCTTGCCCTACCGCCGGCTTCAGGTCTGAAGACGCGGGCTTGAGCCAATTGTCGGTGATGAGCGACAGCACACCGGATTTGCGCCCCAGCCACGCATTCCGGGCTGCCGTCCACGCCCCCTCATCGCTCGAGCTTCCAAGGATCTTCATTTGCTCGTCGAATTCGGCTCGAATTCGCTCGAACTCCAACACCACCGCGTGCGGCGTGGTCACATTCAACTCAGTGAGTCGTTTTTGAGACCTAGCAATCGCTTCAGCCATGCCGTAATCCTATACGATGATCCTAAACGTGGATCCAAAACGGTGATCCTAAACCACCGCAGCGCGAACGCATATGCGCCGCAACCAAAAATCCGAATTGAAATGGAAATCGCTGCGCAAATCGAAAATCGGTTCGCGCCGCCAGTGAAAAGTCCGGAAGCTACTTCTGTGCAGCCGCCGGCGCCGCGCCCAGCTTCCCCTTCGCTGACTCCACCAGCGCCGCAAATCCCGTCGCGTCCTTCACCGCCATGTCCGCCAGGATCTTCCGGTCGAGCTCGATCCCGCTCACTTTCAGGCCGTGAATGAACTGGCTGTACGACAGCCCATTATTCCGCGCCGCCGCTCCAATCCTCTGGATCCACAGCGTTCTGAAATCGCGCTTCCGCGTTCGCCGGTCCCGGTACGCATACCGCAGCGAACGGTTCACCGCTTCCTTCGCCGACCGGTACAGCTTTCCCTTGGTTAGAAAAAATCCCTTCGCGTGTTTCAGCAGCTTCTTGCGCTTCGCGCGACGCTTGGTCCCGCGTTTAACTCGAGGCATAGCTCTTCTCCTGTTTCAAAATAACTCACACAAATCACTGAGGCCAAAAATTTCAATCGGAGGAAATGCAGAGGTGGAAGACCGCTTCGCCGCCTTGGGCCAACGCAAAAAATATGCGTTACCCAAAAGACACCCAAAAGCATCTTCCACGACGCGTTTCACTCGCGTGCCCGATCCGCCGCCATCACTCCCCAGCAGTTAGCCCCCGGACTAAGGCCGCCTCCTTAAATTCCGGAGGCCATTCGGCCGGCAGGCCCGTCGTGGCGGGAATTGCACTGCCAGGCACGAAATTTCGATCAACGCGTACGATCAAATTTACTCGCACGCAGAAACTCAAAATCTACGCGTACGGCAGCATCCGCTTCACGTTCGGCGAATCCGCCGGGCTCACTTCTACCATCTTGCCCAAATGCCGCATCCGCTTGGGCTTCTTCGTTCCCAGCAAATGACGCTTGCCCGAATGCGGGCGCATCACTTTGCCGGTCTTGGTAATCTTGAACCGCTTGGCCGCCCCGCGGTGCGTCTTCAACTTTCTAGCTTTAGGTTTTGCTTTTGACAACTTCGCCTCACCACTTGCAAAAAATTTAAGTTAAACCGATCTACGCCTGGCCCGCCGCGGGTGCCGGCTTGCCGCTTCCGCCGCCCGTGCCCGGCTTCTTCGGCGCCAACAACGCCAGCAAGATATTCGCTTCCATGCGTGGCCCGAATTCCACCAGTGCGTGGTCCGTAATATCTCCCAGCAGCCGCGTCATCTTCGCCCGGCCCACGTCCTGGTGCGCCATTTCCCGGCCGCGGTGAAAGATCATTGCTTTTACCTTAAATCCCTCGCCAAGGAAACGAATAATCTGGTTCTTGCGCACCTGATAGTCGTGCTCAGCCGTCGCCGGCCGGAATTTGACTTCCTTGATGTGCGTGGATTTTTGGTGCTTCTTCTGTTCGTGAGCTTTCTTGTTCTGCTCGTAGAGGAATTTTCCGTAATCCACCAGCTTGCAAACTGGAGGAGTAGCGTTAGGAGAAATTTCCACCACGTCCAGGCCCTGCTCACGGGCCGCTTTCATGGCGTCGAACAGTGACATCACCCCGAGCTGATTTCCTGCGTCATCTATGACCCGGACCTCGCGCGCTCGGATGCGCTCATTGACTCGAAGACCCGGAGGATTCGAACTACGCTCTGCGATAAACCCACCTCCGCCAATCCTGCCCATTCGCCGGGGAAGCGCTCCCGCGCTCTGCGAGGTCAGGGGCAAAAAGTATAGCATGCCCCCTCCCCACCCGACTCAAGCCCCCGTTCCTAGTAACCCCCGAATAAACGTCTGGAGTACCCGGCCATTTCGCTTCGAGTTTTTGACGTGGGTATTGATTTTGAAGTTTCTGTGGGCGAGGAATGCACTGAATCTTTGGACAGGGTTGATTTTCCTTGGTGTTGTTACTCACCTCTTGACAGGAACTCTTGAGGTCCACTTTCTCTCGACATAAATGAAATGAACAACTCCATTTTTATCTCTAAACTCCAACTCCGCTCTTCCATCCTCGTCGTATTCATTCAAAACCAACGCCTTCCCCATTACCGCACGAATCGCTTCCTGATCCTCAATCGGCAAATCATCCAAGAATCTCGGCGGCAAACCGGTCAAGATGACCTTCTCAGTCCGCATCGGATTCCGGCCCTTGCTCGTCACTGAACACCCAACCGCACTTACGCTCCCGCCACCGGATCCGCTGTTTCTTCCTTCTTCAAATCCCCCATAAACTCCTCTAACCCCCGCGCCCCCAAATCCCCCTTAGTCCGGTGCCTCACCGCGACCGTCCCTGCCTCCGCTTCCTTCCCGCCCAGCACTAACATGTAAGGCACCTTCTCCATTTGCGCGTCGCGAATCTTCGCCTGCAACTTTTCATTCCTGTTGTCCAGGTGCACTCGAAAACCCGCTTCCTTCAACTTCTTGGTCACCTCATCCGCATACACGGCCAGCTTCTCGCTCAGCGGCAACACATTCACCTGCACCGGCGCCAGCCAGAGCGGAAACGCTCCCGCATAATGCTCCACCAACATTCCAAAAAAACGCTCCACCGACCCCAGCAGCGCCCTATGCACCATCAGTGGCTGATGCCTCGCGCCATCCTCGCCCACATACTCCAAATGAAATCGCTCCGGCAAATTGAAATCGAACTGTACTGTGGTGAGCTGCCACGGCCTTCCAATCGCGTCGATCAACTTCACGTCGATCTTCGGCCCATAAAACGCCCCTTCGCCCACGATCCGCTTGTACGGAATCTTCATTCGCTCCAGGGTGGTCTTGAGCGCGCTGCTCGATCGCTCCCAGCCTTCCGCCCTCCCTGAGTAATTCTCCGGATGGCTCGGGTCCCAGTCCGAAAGCTCCACTTCAAACTTGTCGAACCCGAACTTCTTCATCACTGCAAACGCAAACTCCATGCACGCCTCGATCTCACTTTCTATTTGGCTCGGCATGCAGAAAATGTGCGCATCATCCTGGGTAAATCCGCGCACCCGCAGCAACCCGTGCAGTACGCCCGACCGCTCGTACCGATACACGGTCCCCAGTTCCGCAAATCGCAGCGGCAGCTCGCGATAACTCCGCAGCTTCGACTTGTAAATCAAAATGTGCCCCGGGCAATTCATGGGCTTGAGCTGGTACTCGCTCTTCTCCACTTCAATCGGCCCAAACATGCTGTCCCGGTAGAATCCGGTGTGCCCGCTGGTCTCCCACAGCTCCAGCCGCATAATATGCGGCGTGTAGACCAAATCGTATCCGCGCTTCAGCAGCTCATCGCGCAGCCAGTCCTCGATCATCTTGCGAACCAGCCCGCCCTTCGGGTGCCAGAAAATCAGCCCCGGCCCGCCCTCGTCCTGAATGCTGAAAAGATCCAGCTCCGCGCCCAATTTCCGGTGGTCGCGACGCTTGGCTTCTTCGAGCTTGTGCAAATAGTCGTCCAACTCGCTCTTCTCAACGAAGCAAGCCCCGTAAATCCGCTGCATCTGCGGATTCGCTTCCTGCCCCTTCCAATACGCCCCCGCCACATTCATCAACTTGAACGCCTTGATTCTCCCGGTCGATGGAATGTGCGGCCCGCGGCAAAAATCCAGAAATTTCCCGGTCGCATAAAACGACACCATTGGCTCGATGGCCTTCTCTTCCACCAATTCGCACTTAAAATTCTGCCCATTCTCCTGATACAGCTTGATCGCCTCGGGCTTGGGCAGCAGGCGCCGCTCGTTGGGCACATCGCGCGCCGCAATCTCATGCATCTTCGCTTCGATCTTCTCCAGCTCTTCTTGGGTAAATGGCTCCGGGCGCAAAAACTCGTAGAAGAATCCATGCTCGATCGACGGCCCAATCCCCAACTTCACATTTGGATAAAGTTCCAGCACCGCCGCGGCCAGCAAATGCGCTGCCGAATGACGGAACACCTGCACGGCGTCCGGATCCTTGGCGGTCAAAATCGCCAGTGTAGTATCGTGGTCTAGCGGCCGGCTCAAATCGATCAAATCGCCGTTGGTCCGCGCCACCAGCGCTTCTTTCGCCAGCCGGTTAGAAATCTGCTTGGCAATCTCCGCGGGTGTAGTGCCCTTAGGAACCTCGCGCTTCGCCCCATCTGGCAGCGTAATCTGTATAGTTTCCATGTGATTTAACTCTGACTTTCGAAGAGTTCCGCAACTAGCTTACTTCAATTTGTAGGCGGTTTCGCAGTTGAAGTTGCCTGCACCGCTCTCAACCGCGTCTCGCCTAGCAACTTCGCTCCCTCTCTTATCTCCTCCTCCCCCAAACTCCCATACCCCAACATGAACCCCACTCTTCTCCTCGCTTCCAGAAAATAGCGAGAAATCCCATAAATCCCCACTCCCTTCGCCGCCGCCTCCTCAATAACCTCACTTTCCTTCACCTCCCCGCGCGGCCACAACACCACATGCGTCCCCGCTCCATCCCCTCTCACTTCCACCGACTCCCCCAAGTATTTCTTCACCGCCCCCAGCAACGCGTCCCTCAACCCCGCATTCCTCCTTCGTACCCTCCGCAAATGCCGCTCATACATCCCCGTCGATATAAACTCCGCCAGCGTCTCTTGCTCCAGCATCGCCGTGTGCCGGTCGCTCATCCATTTCGCCGCCGTAAACGCTGCAATCAACCTTGCAGGCGCAATCAAATATCCAATCCGCAGCGCCGAAAACATCGTCCGCGAAAACGTCCCCACATAAATCACGCGCCCTTCGCCGTCCAGACCCTGCAGCGATTCGACTGGCTGCCCCTCATATCTAAACTCCCCGTCGTAATCGTCCTCTACCACCACCGCATCCGCCCGCCTCGCCCACTCGAGCAACGCCAGCCGCCGCCCTACCGGCAAAATCGCCCCAGTGGGAAATTGATGCGACGGCGTAACAAACGCCACACGGGCCTCCCGCGGCAAGTTCGCCGCCACAATCCCGTCGCGATCCACGGGCACTGCCACCAGCCGCGCTCCCGCCGCACGCAGAATTTCCGTGGTGCCCTGATATCCAGGATCCTCTAGCGCTACCCGGTCTCCGCGCTCGATCAACACCCGCGCCACCAGATCCAGCGCCTGCTGCGACCCGTTCACCACAATCACCTGCGACGCCTCGCACCTCACCGCCCGGGCCCGCCAGACATGCTTCGCGATCGCCTCGCGCAACGCCAAGCTCCCTGCCGCTGCTCCGTAATCTAACTCGCGTATCGGCGCTTTTCGCGCGTGTCGCAGCAAAATCCGCCGCCACATCTCAAAGGGAAACGTCTCGATGTCTCCGCGGCCGCCGTACACAAAGTCATAGCGTAGCCGTCGCCGCGCGCCTCCCCGGGTAATCCACTGTTGCCGCTGCTTCCGCCGCCGCCGCGCCAAACCTCGACAGCCTCACCCGCGCAACGTTCCTCTCCCGCTTCGCCTTCGCTGCCCCCGCGCTCGCCACTCCTCTTGCCGCCAAGCCCTCCGCCACATACGTCCCTGACCCCCCTCGCCCCGCCGCGAATCCTTCCGCAAATAGCTGGTCATACGCCAGCAGCACCACCGTCCGTGAGACTCCAAGCTGCTTCGCCAGGTCCCGCGTCGACGGCAACTTCTCTCCCGCCCGCAAACTCCCTGACAGCACCGCCTCCCGCAGTCCCGCATAAATCTGCCGGAATAGCGGCTCTCCACCTTTCGAAAGTGGTATCGCCAATTGCACAAGAAGTGGCTCTATGAAAATACCACACGGCAAGTCATCCTTGTGTCAGTTACACGGAGCGAAACAATATGAAATCTTCCGCAAACTTTAGAAAGATTCTCGTCGCCGCCTCACTCATCCTTGCCAGCGCACTCTTACTTCTCTTCGCCCTCCCCGCGAAATCCACTCAATCCGAAGCCGCCCACGACGGTCAACACGACTTCGACTTCCACTTCGGCAACTGGCACACGCACATTCGCCGCCTGCAGCACCCGCTCTCCGGCTCTACCAACTGGTACGAAATGGACGGTACTCTGAAAGTAACCAAGCTCTGGGACGGTCGCGGCAACATCGAAGAACTCGAGGCCGATGGCCCAAACGGCCACTTCGAAGGCCTGTCCCTCTTCCTCTACAATCCCCAATCCCACCAATGGGCCGAATACTTCGCCAACAGCAAATCCGGCACTCTCGGTGTTCCGCTCGTTGGTGAATTTAAGAATGGTCGGGGCGAGTTCTACGATCAGGAAGACTTCAACGGCCGCTCCATTCTCGTTCGCGCCATCTGGTCAGACATCACGCCCGACTCACACCACTTTGAGCAATCCTTCTCCGACGACGGCGGCAAAACCTGGGAGCCCAACTTCACCGCTTCCCTTACTCGCCTCAAGGACTAACTCTTCCTTGCTCACCCTCTCCACCCGCGCTGGTCTAATCACCCAGATCAACGTAACGCCGGTCCCGACGGTTCAGTTCAGGGGTGGGCTAACCTCTCGACCCAACTCAAAAATTTTCGCGTCACCCTAAATTTCGCGGACGTTTCACGTCACCACGAAAAACGAAAACCAAATTGGAGGAATCAGCATGTTGAAAATAGCTTTCCGGGCCCTTTTCCTTTGTCTTTCACTCGCTGCACTCGTCGTACCTCACATCACCCACGCCCAATCGCTGGTCCTCGATCTTCCCGATCCCAGCCAGCGCGCCGAAGTCACCCAACGCATCGGCATCACCGACGTCACCATCGACTACCATCGCCCGCTCGTCAAAGACCGCAAAATCTGGGGCGGCCTCGTTCCCTATGGCGAAGTGTGGCGCTCGGGCGCGAACATCAACACCACCATTTCCTTCTCCGATCCCGTGAAGATCGAAGGCCAGCCTCTCGATAAGGGCACCTACGGCCTGCACATGATTCCCAATGCGGACCAATGGACCGTCATCTTCTCCAAGAATTCCACCTCTTGGGGCTCCTTCACTTATAACAAGTCCGAGGACGCCCTCCGCATCAACGTCAAGCCCGTCCCCGCCGACATGCACAACGCCCTCACCTATGATTTTGATCAGCTCCAGCCCGATTCCGCGGTCATCGAGCTTGAATGGGAAAAGCTCGCCGTCCCTTTCAAAGTCTCCGTCGACGTTCACGACGTCGTCGCCGAGAGCCTCAAAAAACAGCTCCGCAACCTCTCCCAGTACACTTGGATGAGCTGGGATGATGCCGCCAATTACTACCTCGCTGAAAAATTCGACCTCGACCAGGCTCTCAAATTCGAAGCCAAATCCATCGAGAACGAAGACCGCTACGAAAACGAAATGACCAAATCCCAAATCCTCACCGCTCTCAACCGCAAGGACGATTCCGCGGCCGCGGAAAAGCGCGCTTTGGTTCTGGCTTCGCCGCTGCAGCTCCACCTTTACGCTCGCGGCCTACAAGCCCAAAAGCGCACAGACGAAGCCTTCGCCATCTTCCGCGACAACGCCAAAAAGCACCCCGACGAATGGTTTGTTCACTCCGGGCTGGCTCGGGTCTACTCCTCGCAAGGCAAGTTCGACGACGCCGCCAAGGAAATGAAAATCGCTTACGACAAAGCGCCCGACAATCAGAAGGTCTACGTGGATAGCCTGGTGAAGAAACTCGAATCGAAGCAGGACATCAACAACTAGCTCGCACTAACCAACAAAAAAGCGGAGGCCGTCGTAACTAACGCGGCCTCCGCTTCAAAATTCCCTTAATCGAAATTTACTTCTTCCTTCCCTTCTCCAATTCCTGCCAATCCTCCTCAGACAAATCCCCAAACATGTTGAACTCCCCCGCGCCCTTCAGCCACTCCCCTCCATCAATCACTATGCACTCACCATTCACGTACTCTGACTCCGCGCTCACCAAATACACCGCCAGATTCGCCAGCTCCTCGCTCTTCCCGAATCGCTTCATCGGATTGCCATTTTTCGCGCGCTCTTCCAATTTCGCGGATGGCAGCAACCTCGAAAACGCCCCCCGTGTTGGAAATGGTCCCGGAGCAATTGCGTTCAACCGTATCTTGTACCGCGCCCACTCGACCGCCAGCGACCTGGTCATCGCCAGCACGCCCGCCTTCGCGCACGCCGACGGCACCACATACCCCGACCCTGATCCCGACGACGCATACGTCGTCGAAATGCTCAGCACGTTCCCCGGTATTTTCGCCGCGATCCATTTCCGCCCCATCACCAGCGTGCAGTAAAAACTGCCTTGAAGCACAATTCCCACCACTGCATTGAACGCATTCGGTGACAGCTTCTCTGTTCTCGCAATAAAATTTCCCGCCGCATTGTTGACCAGCGTGTCGATCGGCCCCTGCGCTTTCTCGCACGCCTCAATCATCCTTTCCACCGCTTCAAAACCCCGCACGTCGCATGTGGTATGAAACGCAGCACCGCCGTTCGTGCGAATTTCGTCCGACGTTTCCTTCAGCGGCTCCGCACGCCGCCCCGTGATCGACACCTTCGCGCCCAACTCCGCAAACCGCTGCGCCATCGCCTTTCCCAGTCCCGTCCCCCCGCCCGTAATCAATATGTGCCGCGCCTTCAGTAGATCAGCTCGATACATCGCGCCTCTCTTTTCCCAAATTCGACCTCATCCGTTCGTCATCCAGGCGTCTAGAAATCCACATGCGCTCTCAGCGCTGGTATCAACACCGGCCCCCGCGCCTCGTTGTAACCCGGATTCTGTGCGTGCTGCAGATCGAACGACAAAAAACTCCCCCGCCACACATGCGCCGTATAGTAAGCCTCAAAAATCTTTTCCGTGTCATACGTCAGCCCGCCGTCGCCTAATAAAAATCCCAAGCCCCCAAGCTGCAAATACCGCGCATGACCCCCCGAAATTCCATTCAAGTCGAATGCCGCTCCCGCCCGGTCGTTTTTCCTCTTCCACCACTCGCCGCGAAAATACGCCCCAATCTCAAACGCCCGGTCCACTTCCGTATATACAAACGACTCAGTCTTACCGTCATTCCATCCTAGCCGCCCAAAAACTCCAAAATGACTCGTCAAATCCTGCTCGAAGGTCAATCCAAACCCGTACTTCACCCGCCCCTGCTGCCTCGTCGCGATAATGCTTGGCCGCGCGCCGCCCGCACCCGGCCCCGACCCTCGCAAAAAATCGTCAATCGCCTCCCGATAGCTCCCCATATTCGCGTGATTCACAAAACTCAGCACCCGCACCACTCCATTTCGCCCGCCAAAAGCCTTCTCCCGCCACTCACCCTCCACCGCTTCCGAATGGGCCCTCAGCATATCCGCATCCAAATTGATCCCGTTCGCCACCTTCGGCATCATCGCTTCCGCAAACCGCACCGAAAAATCGTGGTCGTCGTACTCCACCACCACCGCTTCCGTGTATCCGCGCGTATTCGCCGCGTAGTCGTATGCCCCGTTGTTGTCCGTCGTCCAATTCAAAAACTGCAAATGGCTATCGCTCCCCGCCGAATTCACATCCAGAAAATCCACCAAACTCATCTTGCCGATTCGCAGCTCGATCCTTCTCACCGGCAGGGAAGTGGCTAGCGACAGCACGCCTCGCTCCGCCGGCGCACTCTCGTGATTCAGTGGGATGATTTGGTGCAGCATCAGTCGCGCTATATACGGCGCGCGTCCCAGCGTCGGATTCCTCACCACATCCAAATTCGGAAATCCCGCCAGCCCCAGCGTGTTGCTCAACCCATGCCCTCCCGCGCTTTCCAGATCGAACAGCACTTCCGTGTACTTAAAAACCTGATAGCCCGTGTACAGCGTGAAAACTTCCGACGTGGCATGCTCCGCCTCCGCCCGCAAACTGTTTGGCCCGCTGTACACCGCCGAAAACGCCGCGTGCCACTGCCCGATAATGTTTGCCTGTCCTGACAACCACCATCGCGCTGTCTGCGAATGCGGAAACATGGTCAGTCCCGGCTCGCCCGACTCTTCTCCCGGCGCCGGATTCGTTCCTCCCTGCGAATCTGCCTGCGATGCACACTGAGCCTCGCCCGACGCCGCGCTCCCTATTGCGCTCTGCGCAGACTCCACTCTTGCGCAGTCGCTCTGCGCAACATCACTTTCCTTAAATTGTCCTGATTGCACTTCGGTTGGTTCCGCCTGTCGCTCCTGCCCCCACGCCAGCGTCGTCACGCCAAGCGCCAGCACCCACCCGCACATTAGCGCTGCCAGCGCCCCACAAATTCTTACGCGCACGCCGCCGCTCTCACTCCAAATTGCCGCGTCACCCCACCGTTCCTAACCATCCACTCGCTCACGGCTCAAGCATAAACCACCACGCCCACACCGACCTCCCCTCCGGGCATCCGTATTGCCCCCCACTCACATCTTTAGTAGTCTGCTTTATTCCGTGTAGCTCCAGGACCTTGCCGGGGGCTCGAAAATGCGGATCAAAAGCGCGCTAGGAGCGGGAGCGAGGAAATTTGCACGGGAAAAATTCACCGAGAAAAACTCGCGCAATTTGGGTTTTGATGACCATGGCCGTCCTGCTGCCTGCCTGCGGCGGCATCGTCAACAACCCGTCCCCCACCATCGCTTCTCTCTCGCCTTCCAGCATCAAGGCTGAGAGTTCAGGCTTCACTCTTACCGTTAACGGCAGCGGCCTCGCCCCGCAATCGATCGTTTTTTGGAACGGTTCGGCTCTCAGTAGTTCCTTCCAGAACGATCACCAGATTCTCGCCGTCATCTCCTCCTCTTTAATCACCATTCCCGGCATCGCCATGGTCGAGGTCCAAACTCCCGCGCCAGGCGGCGGCACTTCCAACGTCCTAAACTTCACCATTAAACCCTCCGCCAGCCCGGTCCCCACCATCACTTCCATTTCGCCCAGTACCGGTCAGGCCGGCAGCGGTGGATTCATCGTCGATGTCACCGGAACTAATTTCGTCCCGCTCTCTTCAGTTACCGTCAATGGCGACAATCGCCCCACCAGTTTCGTCAGCAGCGTTGAGCTCCAAATTGCCCTCAGCTCAACAGATCTCACCACTGCTGGCGTCATCAATATCGGCGTCTTGAATCCCGCACCCGGCGGCGGCTTCTCCGGCAATCTTCCGCTCACCCTTACCTACGCTCTGCCCTTCGTCAGCACGCTTTCGCCCACATCCGCCGCGGCTGGCGGCAATTCCCAAGCCCTCACTGTCACCGGATCCGGCTTCGTGCCCGCATCCGTGGTCTTCATCAACGGCGCGCCTCGCGCCACCACCTACACTTCCAACACTTCCATTTCCGCCAACCTCACGATTCAGGACCTCACCCAGGCCGGCGTCTACCAAATCACCGTGCAAAATCCCACGCCCGGTGGCGGCACCTCCCTCGCAATCCTCTTTGCCGTCGACGGCATCGTTCCCGTCAATACCTCCACGCGCCCCACTTACACCGGGCTACCCGAGCTGGTCGACTACTCCTTCCTCGGCCTGGCTCCCAATAACGGTATCTCCGACTTCAACCGATCCGGCCCACGCATCAGCTCCGAAGGCCGCTTCGTGGCTTTCGCTTCTCTGGCTAGCAATCTCATCGACAACGACACCAACGGCGTCTCCGACGTCTTCGTTCGCGACACTTGCTACGCCCAAACTTCCTGCGTGCCGTCCACTCAGCTCGCCAGCATTTCCGGCACTCTCGATAGCGGTACCGTCCCGGGCAGCCAGGCCAATGCCGCCAGCCTAGACCCGTCCATGGATTCCAGCGGCACGAACGTTGCCTTCTCATCCTTCGCCACCAATCTCGATCCAAACTTCCCCTCGCTTACAGGCGCCACCAGCCAGATTTTCCTTCACACCGGTTGCTCCACCGCCACCGGCGGCACCAGCAGTGCGACCTGCGTCGCCGGATCCACCCAGCTCGTCTCCGTCGCCTCAGATGGACTTAGCCCGGCCAACGCCGCCGCCACTCAACCTGCCGTCAGCCCTGACGGCCGCTATGTTGCTTTCGTCTCCACAGCCACCAACCTCATCTCCAGCGTCAATCCCAGCGGCGTTCCTCAAGTTTTCTTGCGCGACACTTGCCTCGGCGGTGCAACCACCGGCTGCGTTCCCACTACCGTCCTTGTTTCTTCCTCTGACGGCACCACCCCCGCGAACGCTGCGGCTTCCCAACCCTCCACCGCCAATGGCGGCCTCTACGTCTCCTACACTTCCGCCGCCACTAACCTCGTCAACGGCGTTACCCCCAACATCAACCAGATCTACCTTAATTCCACCTGCATCAGCCTTCTCACAAGCTGCGCCGTCGTCAACACTCTGGTCTCCTCGCCCAACGGAACCATTACCGCGAACGCCGCCGCCTCCGAATCTTCCATCACCTTCGACGGCCGCTACGTCGCCTTCGCCTCCGCCGCCACGAACCTCGTCCAAGTCGCGAACTCCGGCGTCCAGCAAATTTTCCTCCGCGATACTTGCGGCACCGCCATCTCGGGCTGCACCACTTCCACCCAGCTCGTCTCCGTTTCCAATTCTTCTGGCGCTCCCGGCAACGCCCTCAGCGAAAATCCCAGTGTTAGCTCGGCCACGAGCTCCGCCGGCGAGGCCCAATTCATCGCCTTCTCTTCACTCGCCACCAATCTTGTCTCTGGTGATAACAATAATTTTGAAGACGCCTTCGTCCGCAACACCTGCCTCGGCTCGACCACCACTCCCAGTTGCGTTCCCGCTACCGTGCTCGTCAGCGTCTCCATGGACGGCACTCTCGCCAACAACGTCAGCATTCATCCAGCGATGAGCGGTGACGGCCACACCGTCGCCTTTATCACCCCCGCCACCAACCTCGTCTCCCTCTTCTCCACCGACCTCGGCGACGTCATCCTCGCCGGTACCACGTTCTAAATGCTCTGAGCGGCTCTGCGAAAAATGGATTGGTTATCGAGCTAAGTGCGCAACGCGCGCCGCGCGTCGAGCTCTTGAATTGCTAATTTAGAAGGGAATCAAATTCGAGGAAGGAAGGGATTCAAAACGAAGGCCCACTCTGTCAGTGGGGGGTCAGGAGGGGTACACCGACAGGTGGGCTTGGACGGGTTGGGTGGCGTGCCCCGGTTCCTCTCGGAACCGTCGTCCCCGCGACGCAGCCCCCAACCCGCACTACGATAATAGGAGTTCGAGCCTTTCTAACCAATAGCAGGCCGGGTTCATTTTCAACGTACTACAGTTGCAGTACCACCATAGCGCATGGTCGATGAACGCGCTAAATCTAAAAGCTTTATCTCACTTATGGGGTACTAAGATGTCGTAAACTCGACCAAATCTACGGCATTCGTAGTGTTACCTCGGTTTTCTTGCCCGCCCGCACTCGTTGCTGCTTTGCCCAAGTCGACCACACCGTGTGGTAATACGCCTTCAACCTGTAGGCGCCTGGAGAGATCCGGTCAAACTCAAATCGCCCTTCGCCGTCGGTGAGCATCGCGTGCGGATGCGATCCGTCCCCGTCATCTTCCTCCTCAATCACTCTCGCTCCCGCCGCCGGATGCCCATCCGCCAGCACAACCACTCCCTTCAACGTCCCGTTGTATTCCCGCGAATTCACCATATCGCTCAACAACAGCAGCAGAACCGCCGCAACACCGACCGCCAAAAGCCGCATGGCCGCACACCTCACCGGTTGAATTTGCCTAGGTCTAAATTTTACCGCGTGGGAGGGGTATCCAACGAGGGAGGTAGCGTATCCGTTAAAGCCTTATACGCCGAAAACTCAGCAAAACGCCAAAACCCGCTTCAATTCGGCACTATGCGCGTCGTTATTTCTGCTCCTACAACTTATAGACCCTATGTGCGCTAGCATGCGGCGCCTGATCCTGTCGCCCAGAGTCGGGATTCACGCCCCGAGCGAGGCCAACGTGATAGTTCAGCAATTGCAGCGGCACCAAATGCACAAAGGGCGCCAGCCACGCGCTCGCTTCCGGCACCTGCAGCACGTGCTCTGCTTCGATATCCCGGTTCGCCTTCGGTGTCGCCACCGCGATGCGCAACATTTTGATCTCGCCTGCCGCTTTCAAAATCGTCCGCGCCCGATCGTCCGCCGGGTCGCCCGCCAACAGCCCAACCATCGTCCCGCTCGAATCAATCTCTGAAAACGGCCCGTGCAAAATCTCCTCCGTCTCAAATCCCTCCGCGCTTGTATAACTCGTCTCCTTGAATTTCAGCGCCGCCTCGCACGCCGTTGCCCAGCACGTCCCCGCGCCAAAAAATACCAGCCGCTGCTTCTTCGCTACAGCCGGTGCAATCCCGCGAATCTGCCCTTCCAGATTCAACGCGCCAGTCATCAATTCCGGCACCTGCTCAAGTTGCTTCACCAGGTCTCCTGCCCCGCCACTCTTCAGCAACTTCTGCCGTCCCAGCAATTCCACTACCCACATCCCTATCGCCGCCAGCGCCGAGGTGTAGCTCTTGGTGTACGCAAACGCCACTTCCTGATCGCTCGTCTCCACGTGAAAATCCGCGCCGCGGATGCCCTCGCCCCACATTTGCCCGGTAATCGCGATGGTCAACGCTCCGGACTTCTTCGCCGCCCGCAGCGCCTCGATCGACTGAGTCGTCGTCCCGGTATGGGTGATGACCACCGCTACGTCGTTTTTGCTCAATGCCAGCGGATAATGGTTGAACTCGAACGATTGCTCCGCTCGCGCCTCCGCTCTTCCGCCTGAATGCTCCCTCATCCACCGTTCCGCCACATTCGCCGCGTTCAGCGACGTCCCAATCCCGATAAAAATCACTCGCTTCCGCGAAGCCGCTGCTTCTGCCGCGGCCCGGAGCTTCTCGCGCTGCGTCTTAAACACATGCTCGATCCACTTCGGCTGCTCCTGCACCGCGTCGTACAAAAAATAAGGATGTGCGTTGCGCATTTCCGCCATTTGATTTTTCTCCGCGCTGACTGTATCTGGGTGAGTGTATCTGACGGGCTGGCCGTTTCGTCCAGTCCAATTTGGACGTTCAGCTAAATTTCATAGCTCGCTGCGCCCTCACGAGCATCCAATTCGCTTCGCACGAGTTCACCGGAAGGGAACTGCACTCAAATCATGCCTCGCTATCTCTCGCAACACACCATGGCCTGCCTCACGCGCCAGGGTGCCGAAGAACTCACCGCCCGTCTCCACGCCGCCACTCCCGTAAAAACCCTCCGCGTCCTGGTGGCCATGCATGCCGGCAAAATGTTCGTCGAATTCGAAGCGGACACCCGCGAAGCTCTCGAAGCCTGGCTCCAATCCGAAAAATTCCACTTCGATTGGCTCACCCGCATCGATTACGGATCTTCCGAAGGCCGCCTCATCGCCCTCTGACCCGCCAATCTGCCTGCACCCTCCTCCTAGCCCTCCCATACCTCCACCAGCCCCGCGCTCGCCACAAATTTACAATTTCCCGCATCCCCTCCCCCCACTTCACGTCTAAAATACCCAGCCGCGTAAGGTACTCGCCGGTTCTCACGTTAGAGACTTTAGCGCAGCAATCTCTCTCCGCATCACAAGGAGCCTTCATGGCCGATTACGCACACCCCGAGGCACTGGTCACCACAGACTGGGTTTCCCAACACTCCAACGATCCGAAAGTCCGCCTCGTCGAAGTTGACGTCGATACTTCCGCATACGATCAAGGTCACATTGCCGGCGCCGTAGGGTGGAACTGGCAAACTCAGCTTCAGGACGGCATCCGCCGGGATCTCATCAGCAAAGCAGACCTGGAAAATCTTCTCAGCGGTTCTGGGATTTCGAACGACACCACCGTCGTTCTCTATGGCGACAACAACAATTGGTTCGCCGCCTACGCCTTCTGGCAACTCAAATACTATGGCCACAAAGACGTCCGCCTCATGAACGGCGGCCGCAAGAAGTGGCTCGAAGAAAAGCGCCCGCTCACCACTGACGCCCCTCATCCCGCCGCCACCAAGTACAATGCCTCCGAACGCGACAAATCCATTCGCGCCGATCGCAACGACGTTGGTTCTCTCGTCGACGCTCACGCCCAGGGCCGCCTAGTCGACGTTCGCTCTGTCGATGAATTCACCGGCAAAGTCATCGCGCCTCCAGGCATGAGCGAAACCGCTCAGCGCGGCGGGCACATTCCCGGCGCCGCCAATATTCCGTGGTCCCAGGCTGCTGCCGAAGACGGCACTTTCAAATCCTTCGACGATCTCAAGAAGCTCTACGAAGGCAAGGGCGTCAACGGCAAGGAGGAAGTCATCGCCTACTGCCGCATCGGCGAGCGCTCCTCGCACACCTGGTTCGTCCTCAGGTACTTGTTGGGTTACAACAAGGTGAAGAACTACGACGGCTCCTGGACCGAGTGGGGCAATCTCGTCGGCGCTCCCATCGACAAGGAAACCTCCTCAGCCGCCTCTCACTAACTCAACTTATTGTTTGCTCTTGACGTTAGGCGCCCCACATCCTGTTTGGGATGTGGGGTTCTTTTTTTAATTCCGAGGTTTGTTCCGACGCGTCGTTCGATTGGTCCGGGGTTCCCTAACAGAAAAAATCATGGATCCGCCGGTACCGGCGCCCCGCTCGCCAATTCCTTCTTAATCATCGCCAGCATCTCCGCCGGCCCACCCACCAAACGGTAGTGCGACACTTCCGTCGTCTCATGCGTGTCAAAAGTAAAAATAAACTTCCTTCCCGCATAATCGAACTGCCCCCGCCTCGGCAGCCACAAATCTGGCTCCACTTGCATGTTATCCGCGGTGACGTGCGTCCCCTTATACAGCTTCCCTAAAAATCCCCCTCCGAACGAAACATCCTTCACGACTTCCGCACTGCCGCTCAAAATCTGTCCGCTGGCTTCCTGCACCCACACTTTGGCCTTGGTCTTCATCAACGCCTCTTCCGCCAGTGTGTGCGGTTGATAATTCGGATTCGGATTCAGCTCCAGCACATCCACCAATTGTCCGTTGCGCATCTCGCGGCCCACGAGCGTCGCCTGAAATACCCGCCGCGCCGCGTCCACTAATTCCTTTCGCTCGTTGTTTTTCTTCTGCGCCTTGGCTAGGGCCGCCTTCGCGCGGTAGTCGTTGGGGTTCGCCGCAACCTCCAACGCCTGCTCGCATTCTTGCAACTGCGCGCGATACGCGGCTGGATCTGCCGGCGCTACACCATTTTTAATTGTGATCTTCATCGTTCCGCTGCCTGTCGGGATCACCCGGTACGTCTTGTCCTCCGTAAGCCGCCGCTCTTGCCCCGAAGTCACCACGTGATGCTCAATCCTCTCGTACTGATCCCGCGCCAAATCGTCCTTGTGCTGCGTCGTCGCGATTCGGTCTCCCAGCGCCTGCAATTCCTGCGGCGTAATCTGCAGCGATAGTCCATTCCCTTGCGTATTTGTCGGCGCCTTTGTCTGTGGGGTGCTGGCCTGCTGCGCAAACACGACTCCCGCCACCAGCGCGCCCGCCGTCGCAAACGCCACTGCCGCTGCTCGAATGGAAAGGATCCTCATGTTCGGTCGTTGGATGATTTCACCCGGCAAAGGGGGTTTCCGGGTCGCAGTCTCTGTTCATTAATTTCAATTGTATCCAGCTTTTCGAATACGTACACCGCTCCTTAGGTCGAATCGAAGGAGTGGTTCGGTAGAAACAAAGAAAATTCACAAAACTAGCGCATGCGGGACGCGGTGGAGAGCTGCTTCCAAAGTTTGTCCCACCACCAGATGCCGGCCCAGGCATCGACCGGGAGTCGGTAGCCGAGTTGGTGAGCGAGCATCGTGATTTGGCCGCGGTGATGGGCCTCATGAGAAAACATATAGGCGAACATCGTGGCGCCCGCAGGCCAAGTAGGCGACCAGGCGCCGCGCGAAAATTTGGTAACGCGCCGCGAGGGCAGGGCGGAAAGTGCGTCGGTTAGCATGCGTAGGCATTGCGCGGCAGATTTCTTGTGAGCCGCGGCGGCTTGTTTGATGGTGCAGCGGCGAGGATCGAGCGGCGCGGGGCGTTTGAGATGAGGGGCGGAGTGTTTGAGCCAGACCAGTCGAACATTGTGAACGTGCGCGAAAATGGCGGCGATAGTGCGGCCGGAATTGCGTTTGGCGCCGGGGGCGGGCGCTCGCCAAGCGTGCGGATCGAGGTGAGCAAGCAGGAGTTGATTCATCGCGTCGTTGATGGTGTACGTAGCGAGGAGCGAGTCGCGAAGAGGGCCGTGGAGTGACTGGCGCGGCTGAGTCGGCATGGAAATCCTCGGTCGCGATCATCTTAACTCACTTATAAACGGTATATTTACGGCGAGTTTTCGAACGGGTGGTGCTGGTTGCCGGGTAAGACAGGGCGGTGATAGGATGGGGTTTCGTCCCATGCCCAACGAGAGAGATTTTCCTCAGGGAAACCAAACAAGTGCAGCCCCGCCGGTGATTGGCGTGCCGTATCGCACTCTAAATGAACAACTTAGCAATAAGCGCGAGGCCTACGAGAGGTACTTGTCTGCTTTGAGGCAGGCCGGGGCGGATCCGCTCGAGATTCCGCTGAATTTGACCCCTGGAGAGCTCGCGATTTTGGCGAATAGAGCGGACGGGGTGCTACTGCCCGGCGGTCCCGCGGACCTCGAGCCGCAGAGATATGGCGCGCCGAGGCATCCGAAATGTGCGTACGCGGACGCAGCGAGGGAGGCGACAGATAACGCGCTGCTCCGTAATGCCTTTGCTGAACACAAGCCGATGCTGGGGATTTGTTATGGCTTGCAGAGCCTGAATGTCTTTCTCGGCGGTAGCTTGATCCAGGATATTGACAGCGAGCACGGTACGCAGATACGCCACGAATGGAAGGACCGCGAAAACAATGCGGAGCCGTTTCACCCGGTGAAGGTCGAAGAAGACTCGCGGCTGGGTCGGGTCGAGGCGGAGGCGCGACGAGCGGAGACGCCCGTAAACAGCTCGCACCATCAGTCGATACTGACGCCGGCGAAGGGATTGAAGGTAACCGCGGAAGCAGCGGACGGAATTATTGAAGCGGTGGAATGGACCGGCGAAGGGGACTGGGTCACCGCCGTGCAGTGGCATCCAGAGCGCAATATGCATGATCCGCTCTCGGCGGGACTATTTCGCGAGTTTGTGGCGGCGGCGAAAGAGCATAAGCTGCGTGGCGCACAAACGCTGGAAACGGCGCGAAAGTAATTTTGGGGTGTTTTTGCAGGGTGAAGTTGCAGTGATCGGTTCTGATCGGCAGTTAAATCCGGAGACAGGAAATTTATGATTTCTTTGGCGGGCAAGGCGGCCCTGATTACGGGAGGCTCGCGCGGAATTGGCGCGGCCTCGGTGAAGATGTTTGCGCAGGCAGGCGCGGACGTGGTCTTCAACTATTACAAGAATGCCGACGCGGCGGCGCAGGTGGAGCAGGAAGCCCGGAAGCATGGCACCCGGGTCGAGTCTATGAAGGCCGATTTAAGCAAGATGGGCGACAGCGAGAAGCTGGTCGAGTTTGCCAAGGAGCGGCTGGGGCGCATAGACATCCTGGTGGCCAACGCGGGCATCTGGAATGAGAAGGACACCCCCATCGAGGCGATCAGCGAGCGGGCCTGGAACGAGATGGTGAAGGTGAATCTGAACAGCGTTTTTTCGGTGATTCACTTCACGGTGCCGCTGATGAAGGCGCAGAAGTCGGGACGAATTATTGCCATCAGCTCGACGGCGGGGCAGCGCGGCGAATCGTTTCACACGCATTACGGTGCGACCAAGGGCGCGATTATCAGCCTGGTAAAGGGACTGGCAACCGAGCTTGCGCCGAGTCACATTTTGGTGAATTGCGTGGCGCCGGGATGGGTGGATACGGATATGTCGGCTTCGGTGCTGCGGAACAAGGCAGGATTCAAGACGGCCAGTAAAGCGATTCCGCTGGGGCGGCCGGCGACGGCGGAAGAGATTGCCGGGCCGATTTTATTTATGGCCTCGGATCTATCAAATTTTGTGAACGGCGAAGTGCTGAACGTAAACGGAGGGTCGGTGCTGTGCGGGTAAGATTTTTTCACGTTCGCGGACTCCTGATGGCGAGTTTAGTGTGCGGCGCGGCATTTTTGACGCTGGGTACGACGCGGCCGGCGCTGGCGCAGGATCAGACTGAAGTCTTGATGCCGGAGCAGAGCGCGGCAAAGGCCAAGCAATTAATCCAGCAAGCAGTAGCGGCGTTGGGCGGGCCGGCTTATTTGGGCATAAAGGATGTGAACTGCATCGGGCGTGTTGGGCAGTTCGGGCATAATGGCGATTTGAATGGCTTCGGGAAATTTGAGGATTACACGAAGCTGCCGGACAAGGATCGCAACGAGAACCTGCCGAAGCGGAACATCGTTGAGGTATACAACGGCGACAAAGGCTGGGTGCTGGATCGCGGCGGAGTGTCGGAGGCCGCGGGCGATTCGCTTCAGAAGTATCAAGAGGACATGAAGAACGATATCGACAATTTTTTACGCAACCGCTGGAAAGAACCCAACACGATTCTGCGCTATTTGGGCCCAGACGTAGTGGACTTGCACGAGGCGGACTGGATCGAGTTTGTGGACGCGGAAAACCGGTCGATACGCGTGGCGTTTCAAAAGTCAACGCACTTGCCGATTCGCAAAGTGGTAGTGACGCGGGATCCGGGAACGCGGCTGCGCAGCGAAGAGACCGAGTACTACTCGAATTATCATCCGCTGGAAGGCGTGACCACGCCGTTCCAAATTGCGCGAGACAAGAACGGGCAGAAGGTTTACCAGGTTTTCTTCGACGAGTGCCACTACAACACGAATCTAGACGATGCGATGTTTACCAAGGCTTCGCTCGACGAGCGCTGGGCGAAGGTGGGCAAGAAGACCATCAAGAAGAAGGAAAAGCAGGAAGCAGCCGAAAAGAAGGAAGAAGACAATACCAAGGGCGGGACGAGCAGTAATTAGGCTTACCTAGTTTTGCCTCAGTAAAGTTGTGACCTACCGGTAAGATTTCTTTTATTTCGCACCTAATGTTGCTGCGCGACGCGTTGGTGTGGGTAGGTGCTTTTCTTCATGGCGTACCTTCAGGGGAAGTTCGTAGTGGCAGATGATCCGGCGGCCCCCGGAAATGACTTCTTCACGGATATTGCCAAAGCCAAGTTTTTGCAACACGCGCTCCGAGGCAGCGTGACCTCTTTCGACGTCGGCCACGACGCGGTTTAATTTCAGCTGGTCGAAGGCCAGATCGACGAAAGCCCGCCCCGCTTCGGTGCCGAGCCCGCGTCCCCAATAAAGCGGCGCAAAATAAAGGCCGAGACTGGCTTCGCCGGCGCGCACGAAACGAAGTCCGGCAGAGCCGATGAATTTTCCTTCCTCGTTTTCCTTCCTTTTCGATTCCATTTTCAAAATGGCGGCCCAGAGGCCGTAGGTTTTGTGCGGTTTGCCGAGATATTCGGTGCGGAATCGTTGCATGGCCTTCTCTTTAGACCACGCGGGCCCACCGACATAGTGGCGAACTCGCGGGTCAGTGTGCATTTGAATGAACGCAGGCTCGTCTTCAGGGCGGTGCGGCCGGAAGAGAAGTCGTTCTGTTTCGAGGAAAATCATGCAACTACGCGACAAGGCGACTGCAAGGGTACAACAAAGGCACTAGGGCCAGATGAGAGCAAGTTTCGCGAAGCATTACTAAGTACGAAACACAAAAACTAGGGAGCTGGGGTTTCATCGACGATTTTGTAGTTGGGAGGAATTTCGAACCAGGAGTGGGCGGGCTCGGCGCGATCGATTTTGGTGGTAGTTACGATTTGCTGGCCGGTCCGAGGATCGGTGTGCTTGACGAGCATATTAAGCCGGAGCTCGTCGGAGTACCAGATTTCGTCAACGACTTGTATGGATTTACCGGTGCCGCTTGCTGAGGCGGGAATCGTTGTGGTTTTGCGGGTACCGCGCACGGAGACATTTTCCATGGTCTGCGTGCCCATGTCTTCCTGGGTGACAAGCGGGTTGCGGGACGGCGAGCGGACCGTCACCGGACTCGGTGAGCGTAGGGGGCGCAGTCCAGTTGGATTGGCGCGCGAGATGAGTGGCGGGGTCGAGAAAAGTGTTGAGTTTAGCGACGGGATCGAAGATGTGGAAGCCGAGACGCGGCGGCTCGCCATCGAAGGAGTCGCTGACCATAAGGCGGCGCTCGTTGTAAATGCGACCCTGGGAATCGCGGGCGATGTTTTCGATCGTGTGCTTAGTTTCGGTCGAACCGTTGGCCAGGATTTGGGTGCTGCTGATTTCCACGACCGCGGTGAGAGGTTGGCCGGGAATGGGCGTGACGAAAACGCCTTGAACGCGCACGAATGGCCCGTGATAGGGCGGCGGAGTCTGTTGCTGAGCCAGCGCGACGGGAGCGCCGAATACGATTACTGCGGGGAGCACCGCGAAGGAGAGTACTGCAGAGAGTTTGCGCCACATGGCCCGCTTACCTCCAAGGAGTTGACGTTACCGTGGATGAGCCGGTGGAAATTCCCTGCTGACTTAATCGTAAGCCCCAGATTGGTGGAGTCAATGAAGGTTGAACTCAGGGGCGCCCGTGGAATTCTTCCAAATCACTTGCTAGACGTTAGTCCGGATATTTGACCGAGCAGCCATAAGGGCGCGTCGTGGAAATGGCCACGGGTTTGCCCGCCGTAGCTTCCGCGAGAGCGTCGGATACGTAATTTTTTGCGCCAGGAACGTCGGCTTGATCGGTCGTAGGTTTGTCGTCGATCGCGCCGTTGTAAATCAGTGTGCCCTGCGGGCTGACGATGTACATGTGCGGAGTAGTCTTGGCATCGTAAAGATGACCCAGCGAGCCGCTTGGATCGAGAAGCACAGCAGTGGGTGCGGCATTGACCTGCTTGAGATAGCTATTTTCCTCGGGTCCGGTTAGGTAGCCTTGTTTCCCGGGCGCGGATGAAAGCACAGTAAGCCAGATCACGCCCTTGGCGGTCCATTCCTGCTGCAAGCGCTGCATATTGCCACTCTCATATTGCTTTTGGGTGTAAGGGCAGCCGCGGTTGGTCCATTCCAGAACCACAAATTTCCCAGCGTAATCGGAGAGGTGATGAATTTTACCGTTGCTGTCAGTGGCGGTGAAGTCGGGGGCGCGTTCACCGACGCGGGCGGCCCAGACGGTCGAGAAGGCGAGAAGAATCGCGAGGGCCGCGGCGGTGCAGAAGAGCAGAGGCTTATTCATTCTGGCTAGTTTTGTGGCGAAGGTTGTTTTTGCGTTCGCGGGGCAGTTAGTCGATTGCATGAGTTTCATTTTATAAAGGCTCCGTTTTCAGTCTATTTGGATGCGGCGATGCCAGCCGCTGGATTATTAATTTTTTGCGACTTGTTGCGCGGTTATTGCTTTCCTTTCGTCGCGGCGGGCGTCACCGGGGCGGCGATTTCATAGGCTGTGCCTGGATTCGAGTCGGACCCGTTCAGGACGAGGACGCCTTTTAGAATCGAGATCGGCGCAGTGAGCTGATCGGATTTGTGAAGAGTGAGACTAAACGCGACGGCGGTGCCACTGAATTGTTGCGGGGCGGAATTGTCAATTTGGCCCGGAGTTGCGGGAAAAAATAATGCGACGCGCGGGGCCGCTGGATAACTGGTGTTGGCTCTGGTTCTGACGCTGCCGGTGTCGACGGTGAGAATGAAATCATTTTGATCCGATGCGGCGGAAATTTTCCAGGAGGCCGGGGGTTTCTTAGGGAGTTCTGCTTCGGCTTGGACGAAAAGTGAGTGCCAATTCGAATTTTGCGTTGATGCCTGAGTAGCCGCGGAAAGCGAGAGAGTCAGGTCAGCTTTGCCGGGGATGCAGATTTCCTGGCAGACGAGATATTTGACCGTGGCGGCAATTTGACCTGAGGGCGCAGGTGCTGACTGCGTATTCGCAGTGCGCTCAATGGGGATGACGAGAAGAACCTGATCGTTGTACCCGTAGTCAACGATAGACCCGTGACCGAGCCGCGTGGGCTGCGGCCAGCGAATCACGCCAGCGCGGTAGCCTGCAGGGAGACTCCACTGGATCTTTGGAGGTTCGCCCGAGTCGCCGGGGTTCTGCCAGTAAATGTGCCAGCCCGAGTCGAGGTGGAAAAGGATCCCAGCGAGGATTTGATGGGGCTCGGGCGAGACGGCGGGGTCCGCGATCAGTTCGAGGTGGGCGTGCTGCGGTGCCTGCGGTTGCGAGTCAACTGATGGGTCGCCCGGCGGGTCCGCAGTCGGGCGCGGGTGGGTGTGGCGGGCATGCGCGGGACGCGACTCATAGAGCGCACCGGCGTAAAGCAGCACGGCAGCGCCGATCAGGCGTAGAAAAACCGCGAGACTGCGATTGATTGGTGACGTCGTGCGAACTTTAGGCCAAGGCATATTGCGAAGACGCTTTCCTCGGCGCCCAATTGCTTCAAGTGAATTGGACGGAGGATAAATGATTTCCGTTGCGTTCGAGGCCACCTGAAAAGCTGTCATTTCGCGGTTACTGACTTGTGGCGTGACTCGAAGCTGATGGCAATCAATTTCATGGGGCATTAAAGGATTGGCGATTGACAGTTGATGGAAGGCATGACAAGAGGAGGAGCCAGGAGGCAGTTATGACACGAATAGTTCAAGCTGGGGTTGCGCTGGTGCTGGCTGGAGTTGGTTTTGGCTCTTTGGCCCTCGGTATGGCGAAAGAGGCCCCGCATAGAAAGTTTGGCGCATCCGATGCACGGGCGACGGACCTGGCGGGGATTGAAAAGCTGCATAAAGCAGATGTGGCGGCGACATTGACGCAGGATCCGGGAGCATTGACTGAATTGTGGTCGGATGACGGCGTGAATCTCCAGTTTCCCGGAGGGCCGGTGATGGGAATTAAGGCCTTGGGCGATGCGTATGCGAAAACTCGCGCGGATTATCCGGAGTTTAAGGTGTTGAAGTACGCGCCGACGATTACAGATGTGCAGATTGTAGACGGCGGGTGGGCGATTGAGTCGGGAAGATTTGAGGCGACGTATAGGTTGTCGGCGAAGGACCAGCCAGTGAGCGTGAATGATAAGGGAGTCAGGGTGTTGAAGAAGCAGAGCGATGGGTCGTGGAAATTTGCCGTTGTGGGGTTGAAGTAGTTAGAAACCTTGAGGCGTCCGTTAGCTGGCCGTCACGTACCGTCTCATTTCTTGTGCTGCAAATCTAAAGTGATGAATTCATTGTGGGATTCGACGGTAAATTCGACTTTGCGCATGAACCAGCCTGCCTCAAAGCCCGAGACATAAGCGATGTAATGGCCCGGAAGAACATTCTAGAAGTCGAACGAAGTGGCGCAGGTGGAATTGTCTTTAAGGGTTACGGACTGGTTATACGGGAATGGGAGTTTTCCAGGGTTTAAACGGATTAATACGACTGTTTGAGTACCGTTCGGTGGAGTTTCATTCGCAAGGATGAATCCCCTGACGGAATAGGTCCTCTGTGGTGGCGCGATGAAGCGGATGTTGTTCTGTGTGTCGCCAGCGGAGACTTTTATAGTTGTGGCTTCGGCGAAGTCGCTTACGCCCGGGTAGTACGACGCCTGATCGTATGACGATCGGGTGAAATATAAATAGTATTCTCCGGGCGGAACGCGAGGAGTGCAGAAGGAGCCGTCTTTTTGTATTTTTACGAAAGGATGCTCGGAGGCCGTGACAGCTCTTGTAGAGATAAGCGAGACTTCGTCGAAAGATTCCTTTGGGATAGGCGAATCGACGCGCCCACAAAGTTCTCCGGTGATCGATTCGAATTGTTGCGAAGCTTCGGTGGCGGCAAGTTTTTCCTGTGCTTCCAGTTGCTCTTGCTTAAGCCCGATCCATGTGTGAGTGTCGTCGCGCGTCGGGGTTTCGTTTCTCAGGTAACGAAGTGCAGCAGCCGCTCGAGGGTCACCAATCCATCCGCCGGGTTCACAGAGTCCTACGGTGAGTTCGGACGGGCTTTGGGTTTGGCCTGAGTACGCGAACACGAGATAGGTGAGGCCGGGGTTGAAGACGCGACCGCAATCGCCGCCACCCAGACCAGTGACAATTTGCACTTGGGAATGCAGGTCCCCTTTGTAGGCGCGCAGCACCCGAAAAGTGACAACGACCACGGGCTCCCCGCCATCCTCGGCATCTTGATTGAAAAGGTCAGCGGGGATCAGATCTTCCTCTTTTGCTTTGAGCAGGCTCCAGCGCAGCTCGATCCGCTCCGGTTCCCCTTCAAAAATCGCAGCCGCGGCAAAGGCGTCCTTTTTGGCGCTTTCGAGAGGACTATTCCCAGATCCCCACGTGTTGATGCATGTACAACCCGAGGCGGCCTGCGCGACAACCGAAATCCACGCCAAGGCCAGAAGGAGTGCGAGAAGAAGCCTCACAATTGAATTAGAAGCCTGGTTACAGCGCAAAGTGCCAGGTCTTGTTTGTCGAGTTGACATGACCTAATAGGAGGGGATTTTGCGGCGGAGAAAGCGGAGAGAGAAACCGCCGGCGAGGAAGGCGATGGTGATTAGGATGAGAGGCCAATGAAGGAATTGGCGGGTGGACGTAAAGAAGATAGATATTAGGGCCAAGACGCCACCTTCGAGGAAGGCATGGAGGAAATCAAAGCGGGAGAGGGGCGGGCGGAGATTTTCGGTGACGCGGTCGCTCTGGTAGAGCAGGGAACCGCCGGTCCACAGAAGGGCCAGCACGAGAGCGAAAAGCCATTCCCCGAGGGACATTTTACTAGTACCGGTCTGAGAAGAGTGAGCCTCGCATTCTGAGCATATAACACTCCGTTGAGTTGACAAAAGGGTAATCCTGGGGTCTTATCTGGCGCAAAAGAAGGGTGTGTGGCCGTGTGTGCGTGCGGTGGCCGTCAGATGAGGTGAACCCATGATTTGCAGCATATGCGGGCAGGATTTTGGGTTAACGCACAACTGCGCAGGAATTGCCCCGGCAGTGATGGCGGAGGATGTTGCGCCGCCTCCGGCTGGATTTGCGCCGGCTCATTATTTGAAATTGGCGTACCGAATCGTGCGGTGGGATGAGTTTGCGATCCGGAGCGCGGCGCAGGATCCAGCAGCGATTTGGTACGGAATGGCGTTTTCGTCCGTCGTGGCGGCGGTTATTTTTACGGTCAATTGGGTGGTCACTTTCGAGAGGCTTCGATTGGGCTTGGTCGGGGCCTTCGCGTCCTGGATGTTTCTGCGATTCGTTCTTGGCCTCTGCGTTGGGTTGGCCGCGTCGGCGGCGGGAGCGCTGATTCAGATTGGCGTGGTCCATTTGCTTGCGAAGTTTTTTCTGCATGGGGTAGGAACGTTCATTCGTGTGTTGCGGCCGCTGCTATTGGGATGGATGGTGAATGCTCTGATATTGATTCCTGTCGTGGGACCGATCGCGGCGGGATTGATGTGGGCCGCAGTGCTGATGGTGGTGTTTGAAGAGGTGGATGGGATAAAGAGGATGCAGGCGTTTTTGATTTGCTATGGGATTAACTTTGCGGTTTTCATCCTTGGGACGATTTTGACACACCGGTAAGAGATCAAAGGCTTAAAACTCACCCCGCAAGAAACGCATGCGGAGACGATTGACCGGGAAGCAGCCGGGTTCGTATAATGGGTGATTCCATTAGACAATCAATAAGTGATGAGGCTATTGGAGAATTGACGGAGGTGGTATGTACGCGGTGATACGGACGGGCGGCAAGCAATACCGAGTCGCGCCCGGAGAAACGATCCAGGTCGACAACCTGGAAGGCAAAGTCGGCGGCAAGGTTACCTTTGATGACGTGGTCGCGGTGCGCACCGACAAAGACAACTTTCTGAGCAGTGAAAAGGCTGCCAAGGCGAAGATTTCAGGCAAGATCGTGAGCCACGGCCGGCATCCCAAGCGCGTGGTGATTAAGTTCAAGCGCTGCGGGCAATACAAAATTACGCGCGGCCATCGCCAGGGATACACGGCGGTGAAGCTGAACGACTTCGAGCTGGAATAGTCCGGCGGAAAGAATCTAAGAGAGAGCAATGGCACATAAAAAGGGCGGCGGTTCATCAACAAACGGGCGCGATTCCCACGGCCAGAGGCTGGGAGTCAAGCGCTTTGGCGGGCAACTGGTCACCGGCGGAAGCATTTTGATCCGTCAGCGCGGGACGCGCTACAAGCCCGGGCGGAATGTGGGACGCGCGAAGGACGACAGCCTGTTCGCGATGATCACGGGCGTGGTGAAATTTGAGGACCACGGGCAGCATGGGCGGATGATTTCGGTGCTGTCCGAAGCCGAAGTGGCCAAGGACCTGGAAAAGAAGCAGGCTGCGACGGAAAAAGAGCAGGCGGCGGCAGCGAGCTAGTTTTGCGCGGTGCTTTGGCTGGCAGTTTTGGTCTAGCAGTTTTGACTGGGCACTTTGGATTTGAAGCAGCAGCGCAGCGATAGGCGAAGGTCTTTACGCGCGTTCACACCTCACTCCACTTCCTACTAAGCAGTCCCCCACGAGCAAACCGTGTTTGTTGACGAAGCAAAAATTTGGATAAAGGGCGGCGATGGCGGGAACGGGTGTATGGCGTTCCGTCGGGAGAAGTATGTGCCGCGAGGGGGACCGTCCGGAGGCGACGGCGGCGACGGCGGCGCAATTGTGCTGGAGTCGAATCACCACGACAACACGCTGCTGAAGTACCGCTTCAATCGCGAATTTCGCGGCGAGCGTGGTCGGCATGGCGAGGGATCGAATTGCCATGGCAAGTCGGGCGGCGACACCGTGCTGAACGTGCCGGTGGGTACCGTGGTGTTTGACCAGGATACCGGCGAGCAGGTTTTCGATTTTACCGTGCCGGGCCAGCGATGGATCGCGGCCAAGGGCGGCCACGGCGGCCGAGGCAATGCGCGATTTACCAAGCCGTGGCATCAGGCTCCGCGGGAACACGAGGACGGCCAGCCGGGCGAAGAGCGGCATCTGCGGCTCGAGCTGAAATTGCTGGCGGATGTGGGCTTGGTCGGATTTCCAAATGCTGGCAAGTCCACTTTGATTTCGCGAATTTCAGCGGCGCGGCCAAAAATTGCCGCGTATCCCTTTACCACTCTCGAGCCCCACTTGGGCGTGGTCTCGGCGGATCCCGACGAGGGGCCCGGCCGCGGACGAACGTTTGTGGTGGCCGATGTGCCGGGTCTGATTGAAGGCGCCCATGAAGGCGCTGGCCTGGGAACGCGATTCCTGAAGCATGTGGAGCGAACCCGACTCATCGCCCATTTGGTGGATACCAGCGACGGAAACGATCGCGATCCGGTGAAGGATTTCGAGGTTATCGAAAATGAGATGAATGCGTTTAATCCGGACATGGCGCGCAAGCCTGTGCTGGTTGTGGCGACCAAGCTTGACGCGACAACCGACACGACGCACTTGGAAGAGCTGCGAAAGTACGCGGCCAAGCGAGACCTGCCATTCTTTTCAGTCTCGGCGGCAAGCGGCGCGGGAATTCAGGACCTGGTACGGGCCATGGCCGATGAACTGGATCTGCTTCCCCTTCCCGCAGCGGCCGCGTCCAAAGCGGAAGTGGGATTTGGCACTCAACTCGCCGCGGATGACGCACAGCGCGGCGCGTTTGACGATGTGATCGATGGCGTAATTGATGAGGATGAGGAATGGCCCGAGGATGACGCGGAACCGGGACAAGACGCGGGCTATTCGCCGGAGAAGAGTTGACCGGGACACACGGGTCGTCACATGGGTCGTCGCACAGTTCGTCACACGGAGCCGCTGCGCGCGGGCAGGGAGCGGCGCGGCAGCATGGAGCTTCACGGGCAATTGCCCTCTTTGGCGGGACGTTCGACCCCGTGCACGCGGGGCATATCACCGTAGCGCAAGCGGCACAGCGCAGATTCCATCTCGACGCGGTTTATCTCGTCCCTTCCTCGCGCCCGCCGCACAAGCCGAAGGCGATGCTGGCGCCCTTCATTCACCGCTACGCGATGGTCTCGCTGGCCTGCGCGGATCACTCGAATTTCATCCCGTCGCTGGTAGAGGCGCCCGACGGCGCGACGCCGCACATCAATTACACGGTGGATACGGTACGGCGCTTTAAGCGCGAGCATCGTGACGATCACGTTTACTTCATTTTGGGCGCGGATCAGTTTCTAGAAATACCGACCTGGCATAACTACGAGCAACTCCTCGACTCCTGCGATTTCATCATCGCCTCGCGTCCTGGTTTCCGCCTGGATGCTCTGAAACTGGTGATTCCGCCGGAAAAATTAAGCAGGGTAGGCTCAAGTGACGGAAACGTGATTGCCCTCATCAAATCACGAGTGCATTTACTTTCTACAGTCACCAGCCACGTATCATCGACCGAAGTGCGTCAAAGATTGGAGCGGCACCAGTCCGTGCACGGAATGGTGCCCGCGAAAGTTGAGGAATACATTCTGGGGCAGGCTCTCTACCGGTGATGGCCGAAAAACACAATCCTGAGATTAGCCCTGAAATTCGTTGGGCCATCGAGGCCGCTCAGGATAAGAAGGCCGAACACCTGACCGTGCTGGACATGCGCGAGATGAGCGCCTTCTCGGAATTTTTCCTGATCTGCTCAGGGCAAAGCCACCCGCAACTGGAAGCCATTCGGGACGCGATCGAAGAACGCCTTGACCGGGCGGGTGTGCACATCCGCCATGCCGAGGGCCGCGCGGGCTCCGAGTGGGTGTTGCTCGATTACGGCAGCTTCGTCGTGCACATTTTCAGCGAACGGGCGCGCTTGTATTACGATCTAGAGAGACTGTGGCGAGCCGCGGCCAGAATCGACATTGCCGAAAATGACAAGCATTCCTCCGATTCAGAAGCTGGATCAGCCGAAGATGCCGGGACCGGATCTGCGGAAGCTTCGCACTAACTATTCGCAACATTAAAAACCAATGAGTGAACCTGCAACGAAAACCGCGCAGACCGCGCTGGTTGCGTCGCGAGACGAAGCCAAGCAAAGCGAATCACGCCAAAGCGATTCACGATTGCCGTGGATCGGCGCGAGCGTTGCGTCCCGGGAATTGCTCGAGCTGGCCCGCAAAGTCGCGGACACCTCGACCACCCTCTTGATCACCGGCGAAAGCGGCACGGGCAAAGACCGGCTGGCGCGCTGGATTCACGAAGAGAGCCGAGGCGCGAAGCGCCGTTCTTGAAGATTGATTGCGCGAGCCTGACCCCGGAACTCGTCGAGTCGGAATTATTTGGCCACGAGAAGGGCGCCTTTACCGGTGCGGTGGCCCAGAAGCCCGGCCGGCTCGAGCTGGCCGACGACGGAACGATCGTGCTGGACGAAGTCGCCGCGCTGCCGCCGGGAATTCAGGCCAAGTTACTGCGCGTGCTGGAAGAGCGCCGCTTTGAGCGGCTCGGCGGGACGCAAACGCTGAAAATGGACGCGCGGCTCATGGCCTTGACCAACGCGAATTTGCCGCGCGCCGTTGAAAAAGGAACGTTTCGCGAGGATTTGTACTTCCGGTTGAACGTGCTGACCATTGTGGTGCCCCCGCTGCGGGAACGGCGCGAGGATATTTTGCCGCTGGCTACATATTTTCTAGACCAGCTCGGGCTGATTCACGGCCGGACCGGCCTGCGGCTAAGCGAGGCCGCGCAGGATTTGCTGGCCGGTTATGCGTGGCCCGGAAATACGCGCGAGCTGAGAAATGCGCTGGAGCGCGCGCTGGTAGTTTCGAAAATGGATTCGAAGGAAGATGAGCTGGGAGTCGAGAGTCTTCCAGGAATTGCAGCGCAGGGTGGGTCGCGAAGTCGAGTGGCGCTGGCGGCATTGAAGTCGATCGAAGAGCTGGAACGCGAGGCCATCGGCGCAACGCTGGAAGCAACGCGCTACAAAATTTCCCAAGCCGCCGACATTTTAGGCGTCAGCCGCAAAACCCTCCTCGAAAAACGCAAAAAGTACGGCTTCATGGCTAAGAAGTAGGAGTTGGAGTCGGCGTGCGACCTAACCGATTACAGAAATGCCGCATGAGCAAAGATAATCGAATGTGCCATCGTAAAACGACGGAGGACGTGTGTAATCGGATGTGTCGCCCTTTGGAATGAAAATGATCATTCCTTGTCGGGCTCGAGTCAGGATCACTCGATAGGCGTTCTTTAGGTACAGTCGTTTCGACTGGTCATGGAGGGATTGCCACTTGGTACCTCGGAAGGCCTGATAGACCCATGCCCGCCTAATAGAGTCGCCGTCCCAACACACGCCAACCCAATCTAACTCGGACTTGAACTGGAAACTCGCTTGCCAATCCTCCAATAGCAAGACGATCGAACATCTGTCGCTGGCGTTAAGAAACCAGTTCACCGGTTCAATCGCCGCTTTGATGCGGATTCCTTCGGGCCGGAGACGTAGGGCACCAGACGACGCGACCAAGCCGAAGCGTTCCGATCCCCGGGCTCGAATACGTAGCCAGTCCCTGGCGACAGCAATATCCCGAGTCAAATAGATTAGGATAGGACCCTTTTATGCTCTCGTATGCAGCACTAGCAGCCTTCGAGCTCTTCATCGAGGACGTGCCCGACGAAATCGGACAACGCATCGGCACGAAAGGATCGCATGGAAACGGCCAGAGAGGTGTTCGTCTGGGATACACCCGTTGTGATGCGAGAAACGCCTCTAGTCTCAGTCGGGAACCATATTCCGGAAGGGCGATCGCGGGGAAAAGTGGACTTCTCAGTTGAGAAATCGATTTTCGAGAGCCTTGATCCATTCGGAAATGCCGGCCACCAGTTGAATATCTTGCCCTCCCCCAACAAGGCACACGATCGTGCACCAATCTGGATGTCGATCCATCACACTGATGAGGAACTCCGGTTCTGACATCTCAAAGTCGGCTTGTCCCCGATTGCGTCGCATAAAGTTGGACGCCTGCTAACGGGTCCAAGCGCGTTGCGCCTCGTCAAACACAACGATCTTTTCAAAAGGAATATCTTCGTTACCGACGTAGTGGTCTGCGAAAGTGATGAATATTCTGGACAAAACTGCGTACCTCGCGCTCCGCTGTCTTCTTCGGGACACCTTCGCGTTGGGCCTTATCACGGGCAAGTGCTTCTCTGAGAACATCAACGAGTGGTCCGTTGCCCGAGAGAAAGACTGCGTGTTCATCATGATGCTCTTTGGAACGCGTCGTCGCGATATTTAGCCCGGCCAGAGTCTTTCCAGAGCCGGGAACCCCAGTCACGAAACAGATGGCCTTTGAACGATTCTCGCGAGCTTGGTCGATTACGGCACCTACGCTAGCGTTTGTCTCCCGAAGATTCTTTGCGCCAGCATCTGACCGCGATATGTCGGTCACGTTGTGGGTGCGGTACAGAACCTGCGCTGCCTCAACGATGGTTGGCGTTGGCTTGTAGCCCTTCGCCACCCAACCGTCACGTCAATGGCCGGGAAAACGCGTGTGGCGCAGACGTGGTCGATCAGGGCACCCAGGTCGGATAGCGTTTGTCCCGACGGGCAATGCGACTAGATCATCCAGCAAATTTCAGCTCGGGCATTGGCTGAGGTTCTCGGCATTAGTACAGATCAACACCGGAACGATCGGAATCGTATGGCTGCCTTCATGAAAGTTCTTGAGGTCGAGGGCATAATCTTCAACTTGATCGAAAGCACTCGCCAGAAACTCGCTTGCCCCTGCCTTGAACTCAACCACGAAAGACAACGTCGCCAGTTACCAGCACCACGTCGACACGCTTTCCCATCCTCGGAATGTATAACTCAAGAAATACCCGTCCATCTGGATGGCTAGCGAGAGCGGTCTTCAGGATGCAAATCTGCTGAAGCCACGCCCAACGTTGTTGCTCCTCGAGTGAGTGGTGATGCTCTGTTGTTAAGACCCCGAGGATGCGCTCGTCCTCGTCCTGGAGAAAATCCCTTACTGGGGCACTGTAATAGGCCTTGATTGGCATTCAGATGGCCATGCTCTTTTATTTACGCCTCAGAGACGACGCCATCCCCCGTTTATTCTATGCAGAAGAAACCTAAGCCATGTGATAGAATCTAGATCGAAATAGTCTCTTCGTGGTTAGTTACCGTGAAATCCCCTAACATTGACCCGATGGATGATACGACAGACAAGAGCACTCAATTCTGTCCGTGCCTTTTTGATCTCTCGGCCATCGATTGTTCTTTCAGCATACTCAAATTCTGCCGAGCGGAATATTTTCAGCGGGAATCATGAAAATACATTTCGTAATGCTGGGGAAGACGAAGAGAGCAGAGGCGCGGGCGCTGTTCGACGATTACGTATCACGAATAGAGCGTTACGCAGATGTGCAGTGTACCGAGTTGAAAGAAGCGGGGGCGTGGAAGGGAAAGAAATTCGATTCGAGCGCGGTGATCGTGTTGCTGGACGCGGCCGGCAAGCAGTGGACCTCCGCGGAGTTTGCGGCGTGGCTGGGAAAACAGCGCGATGGCGGTGTCCGAGAGTTGGTGTTCTTGTGCGGGGATGCAGAAGGGTTCCCGACGCAAATGCGCGAAGCGGCGAGAGTGAAGATTTCTTTGTCGAGCTTTAACCACCGCGCATGAGTTGGCGCGGGTCATGTTAGCCGAGCAGATTTACAGAGGATTTGCGATCTTGGCCGGGCACCCGTATCCGAAGTAAGTTCCGCTACTCGTAGCGCAACGCTTCAACCGGATTAAGATTCGCCGCCTTCACCGCGGGCCACACGCCGAAAGATCAGCCCAATTCCCACCGATACGCAGAACCCAACAATCACCGACCAGAGCGTAATTTCGGCCTTCATGGGCGAGACGACCGGGATGAGCAACACGAGTCCGCTGCCGAGAAGAATCCCTACCAGGCCGCCGAGCCCGGTCAGCGTCATGGCCTCGAACAAAAATTGCCAGGTAATGTCGCCCGAGCGCGCGCCTATCGCTTTGCGCACGCCGATCTCGCGAGTTCGCTCGGTAACCGAGACCAGCATGATGTTCATCACCCCGACGCCGCCGATCAGCAGCCCGATCGAGCTGAGCACTACCACCGCCAGCACCGTGCCCTGAATCATCTCCCCAAATTGCTGCGCGAAGCCCTTGTTGGTCTGGATGAAAAAATTGTCAGGTTTGTCGTAGGCCACATTGCGGCGCCGGCGCAGCACTTCGCGCGCTTCGTCAACGGCCTGGTCAACTTTTCCCGGATAGGCGAGGAAGCGGATGAAAATTTCCACGGCCGCCGGATAAACTTTGCGGAACGTGTAGTACGGCAGAACGATGCGGCGATCTTCATCGTTGGTGCCGAGCCCCGCAGGCGGCTTTTGCATAACGCCGATAACGCGAAATTCCGAGCCGTCGACAGAAATCATCTGGCCTATGGACGAGTCGACCCCGCCGTAGAGCGCCTTGGCGGCATCTTGGCCAATCACCGCGATATTGTCGCGGTGGATATTTTCCGCGTCGGTGAAAAAGCGCCCGGCTTGCATCGTGGCATTCGAGTAGACCTCGAGATACGCCGGGAAGGTGCCGCGAAATTCGGTAGCTTGCACTTCAATATTGTGCGCGCGCGCGACGTGCGGCACGTCCCACTGGAAAATTGAAACGGCCACTTGCTTAATATCGGGACACGCGCCCAGCAGCGCTTGTCCATCTTCCAAAGTTAGCGGCTTGCGAAGGCGCTCCTCCTTGGGCCGGTGATTCTGGCCGGGATTGCCCTGGTCGAAGCGCTGCACCCACGCGGTATCGATGCCCTCGGAAGTAATTTCATCCTGAATCGTGTTTTTGAATCCCTGCACCAGCCCGACCACCAGGATAATCAGGCAGACGCCGATCATCACGCCGAGCACGGCCAGGAAACTGCGCATTTTATGCGTGCGCAGAGTGTCCATGGCCAGGGCGAGATTTTCGCGATAGTCCTGTTTCATGTTCATCGGTCAATTTCCATGGCGCATTCCATATGCGCGCTAGGCCTCGGCTCTCAGCGCTTCGATCGGATCAAGCTTTGCGGCGCGCGTCGCGGGATAGATGCCGAAGAAAAGTCCCACCGCCGTAGACAGAAAAAGTGCGATCGCAATGGTGAATAGCGGCGTGGAAATGGGCAGTGGAGTAGTGGATCGTACGATCAGCCCAATCAGAAGAGCGAGAACAACTCCCGTGGCTCCGCCAATCGCGGCGAGCAGCGAAGACTCGACCAGGAATTGCAGAACAATATGCGAGCGGCGCGCGCCGAGCGATTTGCGCAGCCCGATCTCGCGCGTTCGCTCAGTAACGCTGGCCAGCATGATGTTCATGATGACCACCCCGCCGACCACCAGAAAGACGGACGTGACCCAAACCGCGATGGCAAAAGCGCCGCCGGTGAGGCGGTTCCACAGCCCGGTGATCGAATTGGGCGAGACAATCGCGAAATTATCGTCCGCCGCGTAGGGAACGTGCCGGCTCGCGCGCAGCACCACACGAACTTCATCTTCCGCCGCGTCCATGAGTTCAGGATCGGGGGCTTGCACGAAAATGGTGACCGAATCGAGCGGCGCGAGCCAGCCTTTGCGATAAGTGCTGAGCGGAACTTCGACGAAATTGTCGAGCGACTGGCCCAGTGTGGTGCCCTTTGCCACCGCGACGCCGACGATTTCGTATTGCTCCGCGCCCGCGCGGATCATTTTGCCGATGGCATCGGTGCCCGAGAAAAACTGATTCGCCACATCGGCGCCGATGACCGCCACCGAAGAGTGGCGATCTTCGTCATTTTCAGTCAGCAGCCGCCCGCTGGAAACTTCGATGTCCTCGATCTGCATGTAAGAAGGCGAGGTGCCCAGAATGTTGACGTCCTCGCGAAGATCGTTGCCGTAGCGAATGTCGCCGAGAGTTTGCATCTGACCGGCGACCGCGGCGGCCAGCGGCACCCGCGTCTTAATGGCCTCGATATCATCCGGCTGGAGGGGCGGGCGCTTGCGCGCTTTGTTCCAATCTTCGAACTTAGTGATGATGCCGATGCGGTCAACCAAAAAGGCGTTCGCGCCCAGGTTCGCAATTTTCGTGGAGACGTAAAGGTTGAGCCCGTTCAGGACCGACATGACCGCGACCAGAGTTGTCACCGCGAGAATGACCCCCAGAAGAGTCAGGAGGCTGCGAAGTTTGTGGGCACGCAGCGCGTCAATCGCAATGGAGAACGTCTCGCGGAGCGCGGTCGTGTTACGTGGACCTTTGGTGGGTGAGATGGGGGAGCTTGTAGGCATGGAGGCCGGGCGTGCGCTGGGTCCTGACTAAGTTACGTTAGATGCGTAGGACTTGTTTACGCTAAGTTAAGTTGCTACGTATTTGGACGGCTGAGTCACGTGGGGCGTTAGCGAACCGCCGGTAACAATAAGTATAGGGCTTCCTATGGCCTGGAAGCCATAGACCGGAGGCCGCGTTCACTTCGCGGTTTCGTCTTTTGCCTGATTTTCCTGATAAATCACCCGCCCCTGACGCATCGTCATCGCAACCCTGCTAAAGGCCTTAATATCCTCAGCCGGGTCGCCTTCCAACACCGTTAAATCCGCGTCCATTCCTGGCTGAATTTTCCCCGTTCGATCCCCGAATCCCATTCGCCTCGCCGGATTCGTCGTCAGTGTGGCAAGAATTTGCGGGAAGGTCAGACCGGCGCGCGCCAGGTAGCCGTATTCCTGGGTCAACGCCGCATAATCGGTCAAATAGCCGATGTCCGTGCCGAACATAATTTCCCCGCCAACATCTTGGTAGCTTTTCACTTCCTTCAAAATCGAATCGAAATCATTATCGTGGCTGAATAGCGTCAACGTGGGAATCAGAGTCACATGCGCAGCCTTCAGCTGCGCGGCTGTCGTGTTGTCCCATCCCTCTTCTGACGTGTGCGCCAGCACGTCCACATGCCCAGCCAGCACCAGCCGCACGCCTTCCAGTGTCGATGGATGCGCAAATACCAATTTGCCTTTGCGGTGCGCCTCTTCGGTCGCCGCCTGAATGATGGCGAGCTTCATCGGCAAAGTCACGATCTTCCCGTCACGCCGAAGCCACGTCACCACATAAAGCTTAACGATGTCCGCGCCTTCCGCGATCTGCTTGTCCACGAATCGCACAGCGTCTTCGGGCGTCGCCGCCTCGCCCTCCGCAATAATCCTGAGCGCGTCCGGCGGCAGGTTTTCAGTCAAGTAAAACGGAAGTCCATTCTCCGGGAAAATAATCTGTCCCGCGGTGAGAATTCTGGGGCCGGCAACTTCGCCGCTGCCAATCCTCCGCCGCAGCGCCAGCGTGTTTTGCAGAATCGAGCCCGTGTCAACCACCGACGTAAAGCCATACCGTGTCAGCATCTCTTGCATTTGGCTGGTAAGCCGGTCCGCGGGTAGATTCGCGGCATCGTTCCATTTGGGCTCCATGAAATGCACGTGCGAATTCCAAAGGCCCGCAACCAAACTCTTCCCCGTACAATCGATTTTCTTCGCGGCCTTCGGCACGGGTGTTTCGCCTGATTCACCCACTCTGACAATCTTCCCCTCCGCAACCACCATCACTCCGTTCGCGATTGGTTTCGCGCCCGGCGCGGGATAAATCCGCGCGCCGATCAAAGCGAACGCGCCACTCGATTTAGATTTTTCCTGCGCGCCTAGCCCAAAGTGTCCTGGCAGAAAAACGAAAATCAGACACGCGGTTGCCAAATACGCCGTTGCCAAATAGATGATCCAATGCCCGCCCGTACGCCCCTTCGCTATCACTGCTGGCCTCCCATGCTGGCCCGCGCTTCTCCTACCAAAAATAAACTGCCCGTCGCGAACACCACTCCTTGCTCATCTCCTGGTGCTGCGACCGCCCCCGCCAGCTCCCGCGCCCGCCGCAACGCCCCTTCCACATCCGCCACACATTCAAAACTAGGCGCCC
Organism: uncultured Acidobacteriota bacterium; assembly: GCA_963757885.1. Taxonomy (GTDB): domain Bacteria; phylum Acidobacteriota; class Terriglobia; order Acidiferrales; family UBA7541; genus Palsa-147. The sequence continues at coordinate 1,531,676 of CAVWSS010000006.1, forward strand.
AATGCGACGAAAGTTCCGCCAGCGCCTCCGCCGAAATTGCCCGCGCCTGTTGAGGCTGCGTGAAAATCACGCACTCCGCCCGCGGAAAGAGCAGCCCCGCCACCTCATCCACCTGCTTATCTCGCATCGCGCCGTAAACCAGAAAAATCCGACGTTCGCGAAAATTCTCTTCCCAAAAATCGCGCAGCGCCCGAGCCGCTCCAGGATTGTGCGCCCCGTCCAAGTACACGTCTGGTTCCCGCGCCACCCGTTCCAGCCGCCCGGGCCACTCCGCTTGCGCGATTCCCCCTTCGATCTGCTCACGCGTAATTGACATGCCGCCACTGCACAATTCCATCGCCGCCGCTGCCGCCGCCAGCGCATTCCTCACTTGAAATTTCCCCGCCAGCCCCGGTGCCAACTCAAAAATCTCGCCACTCTTCACCCACTCCACCTCTGCCCTGTACGCCCCGCGCTCATCCGCCTTCACTTCGCCTCGCAAACGCCACGCCTCATCCACCTCCACCAGCCGCGCGCCTGCTCCTTCGCACCTCCGCGCGATCACCTCCCGCGCCTCCCCATTCGACGCGCTGCTCACCACCACCCGCCCCTCTTGATAATCCCCGCTTTCTCTCCCGCAATCTCCCCCAGCGAATGCCCCAAATACGCTTCGTGATCGAAATCAATCTCGGTAATCACCGCTACTCGCGGCTCGACAATATTTGTCGCGTCCAGCCGCCCGCCCAAGCCCACTTCATACACCGCAAATTCCACTCCCGCCTGCGCAAAAGCCACAAACGCCATCGCGGTCATCACTTCAAAAAAAGTCGGATGCGCGGTCAGCGTCCCTGCCGCCATCTCCCCCTCAATCATGCTCAGCACTCGATCAAACGCCGCCGCAAAATCCTCATCGCCAATCGGCGCGCCATCAATTCGTATCCGCTCGTTGATCCTTTCCAAATGCGGTGACGTGTATAGCCCCGTCCGTATCCCCGCCGCGCGCAAAATTCGCTCGATCATCGCCGCCGTCGAGCCTTTTCCGTTCGTTCCCGCAATATGGCAGCAGGGAATTACCCTTTCCGGATGTCCCAACGCCTCCGCCAGCACCCCAATATTCCGCAGGTCAAACTTCTGCACCTTCGCCTGGCGCGGCGAGCCAAGCTCCCGCCCCAGCGACCCCAAATATCGAGCCGCTTCCTGGTAGGACATCTTCTTTAGTTTGGCTTAATTCGGAGGGGAAACCGCATCAATTCAGGAAAAAATCGAACGCTCGCGCGATATACGCCTTCAAATCCTTGCGCGGCACCACTGCGTCCAAAAATCCGTGCTGCATCAAAAATTCCGCGCGTTGAAAGCCTTCGGGCAGCGTCTGCCGGATGGTCTGCTCGATCACCCGCGGCCCCGCAAACCCAATCAGCGCGCCCGGCTCGGCAATATTTAAATCTCCCAGCATCGCGTAGCTCGCTGTAACTCCACCGGTCGTTGGATCAGTTAGCACCGAAATAAAAGGGACCTTGGCCTCGTCGAGCTGCGCCAACGCCACCGCCACTTTAGCGAGCTGCATCAGGCTCACCGTACCTTCCATCATTCGCGCTCCGCCCGAGCACGAAATAATCACCAGCGGCTGCTTCCGCTGTATCGAGTACTCGATCGCCCGCGCCACCTTCTCGCCCACCACCGCGCCCATCGTCCCGCCAATAAAACTAAACTCCATCGAGCAGCAAATCACCTTCCGCCCTTCGATTGTTCCATCAGCGGTGATGATCGCGTCGTTCATCCCCAGCTTTTCCCGCGTATCCTTAAGCCGCTTCGCATACGGCTTGGTGTCCACAAACATCAATGGATCGTTCGACACCAGCTCCGCATCCATCTCCGTCCACAATCCGTCGTCCAGCAGCAAATCGAGTCGCCGCTTCGCATTCAACCGGAAATGGTGATCGCACTTCGGGCACACCTGCCAGTTTTCCTGCAGGTCCTTCTTCCAGATGATCGAGCGGCACGAGTCGCACTTGATCCACAGCCCCTCCGTGCGTACCCGCCGTTCGTCCACCGGCACCGGCTCTTCAATTCCTCTTTTTTGGCGCTTAAACCAGGTCAAATCCCTCTCCGCCCAGACCCCATTTGACTCATACCGCCCTACAATCTGCGATTCGTACTTCCACGATCCGTAGTTCTACGGTCGTAAAACTACCGGTTACTCAAAATGACTCGTATTTTCCCCTATGGAAGTCTACCAGTTTACCTTCTCGTCAGCGACCCGCCCCGCTGCCCCTCCACTCCATCCATCAACACGCACGCTGCATAGATCGGTTCTGGCCGCTTTTTTGCTTTTGATTTGGGTGTGTCTGCGGGGGCCCCATGCGCTGGTTTTGCGCGTGGGGATTTTCACTCAAGGTCCGGGTCCCTTACAACGCAGACGCACAAACGAGCCCGCACATTCGTCTCACAAAAATCGGTCCTTCTCAGTAATCAATCCCTCGCTGCGCCAATATCCCCTTCGTATACGGATGCTTTACTTCTCGCATCTCCGTCACCAAATCCGCCAACTCCACCAGCGCCGGATGCGCATTCCTCCCCGTGCAAATCACATGCACCCGTTCCGGGCGCGCCCTCAACGCCTCGACGACCCTCTGCACGTCCAGCATCTTGTAGCTGATCACGTAATTAATCTCGTCCAACACCACCAGATCGTACTTCTCGCTGTAAATCTGCTCCCGCCCAAACTCCCACGCCGCCTCGCACATCTTCACGTCTTCCGGATCCGTCTCCGCCCCGCCCACCTTCACAAACCCTCGTCCCATCGGCCGAATTTCAAACTTGTCGTCGCCCAGCATCTTCGCCGCGTCGAGCTCTCCGTAATGCCACGAGCCCTTGATGAACTGCACCATCATTACTCGCAGCCCTTGCCCCACCGCGCGAAACGCCGTCCCCAGCGCACACGTCGTCTTACCCTTCCCCGGCCCCGTGTAAACAATCAACAATCCTTTTCCTTCTGGCATACCGGCAGCATAAATGACTCGCGCTTAATTTTATGCTTAATCTTTCGTCGAAGGAGTACATCGCTGCGGAACAATTACGAAGAAACCGGAGTATAACTATCTGATGAAGTATGGCCTAATCAAACTCATTCTGCTCTTTCTACCCTTATTCTGCGCGTTTCCCACAAGCATTTTCGCCCAATCTGAGCTCAAAACCTTCACCAGCTCCGACGGTGTCTTCCAACTCAAATATTCCAGCAATCTAATTCAGTGCTCGACGAAGAAAGACAATGGCGAAAACGCCGTCTCGCAGAACCCCGACTCATGTACCGCCTACTATCCGTTCTGCGGCAACTACTACGCCTCTCTGCGTATAGTCACGATTGTGTGCCTTGCACTTCCGCGGAAAGAGATGCAGGAATACCTGACCTTTGAAGCCGCTGCATTTTCTGTCGGTGAGGTACGGGAAGCCGATAGCGAAAAATTATGCTTAACTCCACCACCCAATGCATTCAATTCACCCAAAGATACCAAAAGGGCCGCGATCAACAACGCACAATTCACGATATTTCGAGTTGCAAGTGGGGGCATGAGCCAGTGGGTAGGAGGTAACGTCTATCGGACATTCCATCGAGGCAAATGCTTCGAGCTCAGCGTGCTGCGCGTTTTAGTCGATCCTGGGGCTCTGGATGATCCCGGCAAGCCACTTACCGATGAAGTCTGGAATCGAGTAGACACTCCGCTCAAGCAGGCTCTTAATTCCTTCCAATTCCTGAATTAGCTCGCCTCTACCTACTTGTCCCCAGCACCCCATACACCGCCACGCTATTCGACGTAGCCACAAACACCTTCCCCATCGCGATCATCGGCGTCACAAATTTATTCCCGCTCCCATTCGGATGATCCTCATCATTCGGCGCCTGCGCGCTGTTATACAGCTCGGTCTGCAAATTTCCTGCCGCATAGGCGTGCAGCGTCGGCGGGGAAGTATTCTCGATCGCCCACACAATTCCATTCACCGTCCCGTTCGCCGATACCGACGGCAGCGCGCCCGGATACTCAAAATTCGTGCTGGTCTGCGATGACGCCCCCTGCACTCGCGCCTGGCTGATCGGAAACGCCCGCATCGTATTGCTCTTCGGGCACGCGTAAATGTTCCCGTTGAAGTACGCCGAAACGCCCCACACGCCGTTTGGCAGCGCATTGCTCACCAACTGATAAATATTGTTCGTCGAACTCGAAAATCTCCCCATGTTGTCGCGGTTGGCCACGTACAAATTTCCATCCTTGCCCGCCGCGGTCACCAGGTGCACCGTTCCACCGCTCGAATTGGTCTGGTCCGGCACCACCATCACGCCGCCCGACCCCAAATCCTGATCCGAGTCCGACTCGTTGATCGTGTCCGACATATTGAAATAATCCGTCACGCTCAGCGACCCGCTCCCCGGCGTCATTCTCACCAGCGCATTTCCATAATCCGCCTGCGTCGGGAAGCCGTTCCCATTCAGCGTGGTTTCAAACGCGCCATTCGCCAGCGCCACATAAATATTCCCCTGCGGATCCGCCGCCGGCCCGCCGCCGCTCATCCATATCGATCCCGCGCCATACGATCCGCCCGCGGTATTCGCGCCATTCGGCGTCAAGTTGAACGCCACCGATTGAGTCAAATTGGATTCTTTATAGCCAATCACCCACGCCGAATACGGCGGCACGTCGCAGTGCGACGCCCAAGTCGTATAAATCACGCCGTTGAGCAGCAGCAGCGCCGCGCGCTCCTTGTACTGCACCGCATTGAACGTCAGCGTCCCGCCCGAACTGCCCGCGCCTACGCCTGCATACGTCGCTGCAATCGTGGTTGGCCCACCCAGCAATTCTGCGCCAGTCGTCACGTCCAGCGCGTGAATCCGGTGATGATGCCCGCCGCTTCCATCGATCGACATGGTCACCAAATACATCGTCCCGTGCGTGCCCTGATTTCTGTCGATCACCGGCGTCGAGGTAATCCCGATTTCCGAGCCAATCTGCGAGCACCCATCCGGCTCATTGCTGGCCGTCTCGCCCGACGGTAGCAGCGCGCTCGGCCCGTCGTGCCATAGTTGTGCGCGTGTAGTCGCGTCAAATGCGTACACGCTGTCGTTCTCGGTCACCACAAACACCACGTCGTGCTGCGTTCCGCTGATACTCAAATTCGACAAAAACAGCGGCTCCGCATCCACCAGCCCATCCACCGACAGCGAGCCCAGCAACCCAAACGTATGCTCGTTCACATTCCCCTGATTCAGCGTATTTTCAGTATTGTTCAGCCCGGTCCGCTCAATATTGTTGTGGAACGTAGTCACGTCCGTGGCAATCGCCGCTCCCGCCGAGTTCACGGTCAGCGTCGCGTAGTTGCTTGTCACGCTCCCCAGCGAATTGCTCACCACCACCGCGTACTGCGTCCCGCTCTCTGAGATTGTTGTTGGCGCAGTCGTGTAGCTTGCTGAAGTCGCCCCGCTAATCGTGTGCACCGACGAGCCGACCTTCGATTGCCACTGATACGACAAGCTCGTTCCCGTGGCCGTCACGCTGAACGTCGCCGTCTCGCCCGCTGTCACCGTCTTGTTCGCGGGCTGGACCGTAATCGACGGAGCAACCGCTGCATTCGTCACCGTCAGCGTGGCCGTCGCGCTCTTCGTGCTTCCCGCCGAGTTGCTCACCACTACATCAAACGTCTCGTTGTTCTGCGACATCGTGGTCGACGAAATCATGTAGCTCGCCGAAGTTGCCCCGCCGATATTCGACCCGCCCATCTGCCATTGATAGCTCAGCGTTCCCGATCCGGTCGCCACCACCGCAAAAGTCACCGGCGATCCCACAACCACTTCCTGGCTGATCGGCTGCACCGTAATCACCGGAGCGCTCGACGCCGCATTCACCGTCAGCTTCGCTGAACTGCTGGTCACGCTCCCCGCTGAGTTGCTCACCACCACCGCGAAATTCTGCCCATTCTGCGAAGTCGTAGTCGCCCCGATGTTGTAGGTCGATGAAGTCGCTCCGCCGATATTCGACCCATTCATCTGCCACTGATAATTCAGCGGCGCTGTTCCCGTCGCCGTCACGCTGAAACTCGCGCTTGCTCCCGCCGTCACCGCCATCGGCTGCGGCTGCGAAGTAATCGCCGGCGCTGTAGTCGTGTCGCCCCCGCCGCCATTTCCCGAATTGCTGCTCCCGCTTCCGCCGCAGCTCGTCAGCAACACCAGCAGCGCAGTCATCACCGCTGCCGCGCCCGCGGCACGCAAACTTTCAGATTTGCCGGTGGTCATGAGCATGTTTCCAGGAAGATTCTTCAGCGTGTTCATTTTCAATTCGTCGCGCCTTTTTCTGGATTTTAGTTCGTAAGGGAAGCAACGCGGGGATAGCGGGCTTCGCTTTTTCAGGATTCCAAGAGGCCGGGGTGCCTCGAATCCTATGGTCACGTTTACTTCATGATGCTTGGATTCGATGCTCGAAGCGCTGCGCTGGGTGCCTAAAAATGCCGCAAATCGCATCTTTACTGCAATAGTACTCGATCGCTGTGGCCGCAATTTATTTTTGCCGCCGGCGAACGCATCTCTTCGCTGCCGTCGGCCGCGCCACCCCTCGCTCCCGCGCCATCTTTCGTCTCACTTTGCGTCAACCGCCACCCGCGCCCACGGGCTTGCCGGGTCGACGCACGCCTTCGCGCCACCATTCAACGCGCCATTACCCGCGCAAATCCCATAAGCGTGTCCCGACGGATCCACCGGCACGCCCCTCAAAATTCCCGCGCCCACCAAATCCTGCAGCGACCCCAGCCGCATGCCCCGTGCGCTTCTCAAACTCCCCCATCGTCAAATCCAAATTCTTCAAATCCTGCTCCAACTGCAGCCGCCCCAATTGATACTCTGCATTCTCCTTGAGCCGCGGGTCCTTCGACTCCCGAAACGCCTCCTGCCACATCACTCGCGACGCTTCCGGCGAATTTCCTTTCTGCTCCACCGCTGCCGCAAACGCCTTCATCCATTCCGGCGCTCCAGGCATGCTCGACGTTTTCCAAAACGCGTCCGCCGCGGCTCTGTAGTCCTGCGCATTCCAGTAATAAATGCAGCCGAGCTGATACTCGAGTTGCCAGTCATCAGGATTCGCCGCAATCCCACGCTTCACCAGCGCAATCGCCTGATCCGGTCGCCCCGCTCCCACCGGCTGCGCCTCCGCCAAAAAGATCGCCCCAAACTGATACGCCACCTTCAACTGCGGATCGAGCGTCACCGTGATATTCAGCAGCGGCGCCAGCAAACTCACGTTCGCATCCTGATTCGCCAGATGCGTCCCGAAATTCTGGATCGCTCGCGTCCAATAAATGTCCGCCATCAGCGGCGCATATCCCATCGACAATTTCTGCAGCAGCGGCCCAGAACTCACAATCAACTGCGGCTCTCCCGACTCCATCGCTGCCAGCGTCCGCGAAATCGCCCGCTGCAATGGGAACAGCAGCAACACGACTCCCACAGCCGCCGCCCCCGCCATCCTTCCTCTCATCCCCCTATTCATGCTTCAACCCTGCGCCCCTAGATCTTTCTGGGTGGCCCACATGGCGATTTTCCATGTGGGGATTTTCAATAATTCTTGGCTTCGTTCTTCTTCTCTATCATTTTTCGTTTAGTCGTTGGTTCTGGGTACCCCATCCCGCCGGTTTTGCGGGTGGGCGAGGGCCTCAAGACCTTGAGTACACGTCCCGGCTTTGGTCCATTATTTCAAATTCCTATTCTCTAAAATCCCCGCAGCCACCAACATCACCGCCAAAATATATCCTGCCGCATACACGCTATTCTCCGCCACCAAACTCCCCGGTATCGGCGTTCCATGGGCCACCGCACCAACCACGTTAAAATTTCCAAAATTCGGCAGCAGGTAGTAAATGACCTTGGTCACAAATCCCAATTTCGCACTCCCCGTCAGCACCCCAATCGACCTAATATCCGGAGCGCAAACGTCCCCGCCACATAAATACAAATCGTAAATACCGCCGACAGCATCACCGACGAAAAAGTCGAAAACAGCAGCGCAATAGCGGTCACCAGCGCCAATTGCAGCAAAATAAAATAAACTCCGATAACAATCTGCCCATCGCCCGCCACCACCGTCCGGTCCACATACAGCAATGCCATAAACAACGCGATTCCCATCACCAAGTAAATTCACCGTCAGCGTGATGAACAGCCCAACATACTTGCCGAGCAAAAATTCCCATCGCCGCAGCGGCTTCGCCAGCAAGGCGTAGAGCGTTCGCTTTTCAATTTCCTTCGACACCAGCCCCACGCCAATGAAAACGCCCATCACCAACCCGAACAGCGAAATCGCCGTCAGCCCCAAATTGATAATCACCTGGTGCTCGATACCCACCGAGATCTGCCCCACCAGCACCGCCGAACCAATCATCAGAACCGCGAAAAAAATCAGGTTGTACATCACCCGGTCGCGCACCGCCTCGCGAAACGTGTTCAGCGCGACGATCCCGGCGGCCCTCATCGTCCGCGCCTCCGCGAAACGTCGTCTGCCGACACATCACCGGGTAGATCAATGGAGTGCGATATTTTCTTCGCCACTGGGTCGCCCTTCGCTGCCAACTTGAAAAAATAATCCTCCATCGACGGTTTGATCTGCGTGACCGCCACAATCCGTGCCCCGACCCTCTTCAATTCCTCGAGCGCCTCATATAGCTGCGCTTCCGGAACTACTGCCCGGTACGCCGACCCCACTCGCGTCGCCCCCGCAATCAAATTTCCCGCCGCGCTACTCGCACCGCCCGTCGCCCCAGCGCTCCCCGCGCTCAGCTCAAAATCAATCTCCATCCCCTGCACTTCGATCGACATAATTTCCCGCGGTGTACCCATCCCCTGCAGCTTGCCGCCTGCCAGCACCGCTACTCGATCGCACAGCACTTCCGCGTCCGGCAAAATGTGCGTGGAAAAGAAAACCGTCCGCCCGCGCTTCTTCAAATCCAAAATAATGTCCCGCACCTCGCGCCGCCCCAGCGGATCCAGCCCCGAGCTAGGCTCGTCCAGGAACACCACCGGCGGGTCGTGCAGAATTGCCTGCGCGATTCCGACCCGCTGCAGCATGCCCTTTGAAAATTTTCGCAACTGCACATCCGCCGCGCCCGTTAGCCCAACGCGCTCCAGATACTCCGCCACTTTCTCGCGCCTCTTCGCGCGCACCATCCTGAAAAATCGTGCCGAATAATCCAGCATCTCCCGCGCGGTCAGATAATCGTAGAAGTAGGGCTGCTCCGGCAAAAATCCAATGTCTCGGTGCATCTCCACATCTTCGATCGACTTGCCTCGTATCCGAGCCGTCCCCGCCGAAGGAAATATCAATCCCATCAGCAGCTTGATAGTGGTCGTTTTCCCGGCGCCGTTCGGGCCCAAAAACCCGAACACTTCACCGTCCTGCACCTCGAAGCTCAGCGAGTCCAAAGCGCGCTTCTTCTTCGGCCGCCAAAATCCTGTGGCGTAGTCCTTCGTCAGTCCCTGAATTTCAATTGCCGCGCTCATTTCAATCTCGTCCCGCCGGAAAGCTCACTCACACATCACATCCACGCGAATCGCATGCGCATCCACAGTGGCGCACCATTTTCCACCGCTTTTCCACAACAATCGCGATCAATCCTGTTCGCAGTTGTTCAATTTCCGTTCTTAATTCGTTATTCTCATCACGCGTATCTGGAAGTCAATTCGCTCCGCTCTGAAATGTTTCCACTGCGTAAATACAAAAAATCCCTGATCCAATTTTCAATCTCAACCGCTCACTCTCGCCGCGAAATTTCCCCTTAATCGCGTGCCATCGCAAATTCCTTCCCAATATGGTGTGCATTAGTACCACTATAGGTAGACACCTCCTAGTCATCACCCACTATCTTTGGTACAATATTTGAGAAATTCTCTTGACATAATTCGTCGCCTGCTCCATTCTCTCGACCCAGATTCGCAACGCGACTTTTTCCGGTCGGTCTTCCAGCTCCGGCCCTTATCTCTCGATCGTTACGGATCCAATTCAAAAAGAGAGCGGCTCGCGCGCCAGCAAGCTCGCCCTTGACAGCTCCTTGTCACGGCTGAGCGACGCTTTTCGTTTTTCGGGCCAAAAAATTTTGTAACGGCCACGGATCGTCCCCGAGCGGTACAATCGTAGTAGGCAACTACGACCCCTACCCCGCCGGGAATCGAATGTTGACGATCCGCGATCAGGTGAACTCGCCCCTATCTGGCGACCAATCCTGAATTAGCGGAGGCAGAATGGCAGAAGCAAGAATGGCACTAGGTAATCAACTCGCAAATCAGATGGAAGGTCAGCCTTGGAAGGCCACCGGGCAGGAATTTCGCCGTCACTTCACCGACGGTCGCACCTCTCCCTTCGATAGGGTCGAATGGGAAAAGCGCAACGCCATAATCGGCAACGAAAAAGGCCAGACCATCTTCCGCCAGGAAGATGTTGAAGTTCCCAAGTCCTGGTCTCAGACCGCGACCAACATCGTCGCTTCAAAATATTTTCACGGGAAGCTCAATACTCCCGACCGCGAAACATCCGTCCGCCAGCTCATTGGCCGCGTCGTCGACACCATTGTCGGCTGGGGTGAATCCGGCGGCTATTTCGCTTCGCCAACCTCGCGTGACGCCTTCCGCGACGAGCTCACCCACCTCCTCGTTGAGCAGAAAGTCGCCTTCAACTCCCCCGTCTGGTTCAACGTCGGCGTCCAGGCCAAGCCGCAGTGCTCCGCCTGCTTCATCAACTCGGTCAAGGACGATATGGAGTCCATCATGGGCCTGGCCCGGACCGAAGGCATGCTCTTCAAGTGGGGCTCCGGCACCGGCACGAATTTCTCCACTCTGCGCGGCTCTCGCGAATCTCTCTCCGGCGGCGGCATCGCTTCCGGTCCGGTTTCATTCATGAAGGGCTTCGACGCCTTCGCCGGCGTCATCAAGAGCGGCGGCAAAACTCGCCGCGCTGCCAAGATGGTCATCCTCAACGTCGACCATCCCGACATCGCCGAATTCATCGACTCCAAAGTCAAAGAAGAGCGCAAAGCGCACGTCCTCATCGAGCAGGGCTACGATCAATCCATCGACGGCGAAGCCTACTCCTCGATCTTCTTCCAGAACGCCAATCACTCCGTTCGCGTCACCGATCAATTTATGCAGGCCGCAGAGGAAGATCGCGATTGGTGGACCAAGAACGTCAACGATGGCACGCCTGCCGATAAATTCAGCGCCCGCGAACTGCTTCACCGTATGGCCGAATCAGCCTGGCAGTGCGGCGATCCCGGCATGCAGTACGACACCACCGTCAATCGCTGGCACACCTGCAAATCCACCGACAGGATCAACGCTTCCAATCCCTGCTCGGAATACATGTTTCTTGACGACACGGCCTGCAATCTGGCCTCGCTCAATCTCCTGAAATTCCTCGGTGCCAATGGCATGTTTGACGTCGAAGGTTTCCGTCACTCCGTCGACATCACCATCTCTGCTCAGGAAATCCTGGTCGATAACGCCAGCTATCCAACGCCGCGCATCGAGAAAAACTCGCACGACTATCGTCCGCTCGGCCTTGGCTACGCCAATCTCGGCGCGCTCCTCATGTCCATGGGCGTCCCGTACGATTCCGACGCCGGCCGCGACATCTGCGGCGCCATCACTGCTCTCATGACCGGCGAGGCTTACTACCAGTCCTCCAAAATCGCCGAGCGCATGGGACCCTTCCCAGGCTACCCGCGCAATCGAGAAGCGATGCTTGACGTCATTCGCATGCATCGCGATTCGCTTCGCCCCATCAAGGAAGAAAGCGTCCAGCCTCAACTTCTTCGTGCTGCCAAAGAAGCCTGGGACAACGCTCTCAATAACGGTGAAAAGTTCGGCTACAAAAATTCCCAGGTCAGCGTTCTCGCTCCCACTGGCACCATCGGCTTCATGATGGATTGCGACACCACCGGCATCGAGCCCGATCTTGCCCTGGTCAAGCACAAGCGCCTGGTCGGCGGCGGTGTCATCAAGATTGTCAACAACACCGTCCCTAGCGCGCTGATACGCCTCGGCTATTCAGGCGACGAAGTCTCCCAAATTGTCGATTACATCGACAAAAACGCCAAGATCGAGGGTGCCCCCTACCTCAAGCCGGAGGATTTCGCCGTTTTCGATTGCTCGCTCACCCCATCCGGTGGCGGACGCTCCATCGCCTGGCGCGGTCACCTTCGCATGATGGCTGCTGCGCAGCCGTTCATCTCCGGGGCTATCTCCAAGACCATCAACATGCCCGAAGAATCCACCGTTGAAGACATCATGCAGGCTTACACCGAATCGTGGAAACTCGGCCTCAAAGCGGTCGCTATCTATCGCGATAACTCCAAGCGCTCGCAGCCTCTTTCTGCCGCGACCGTCAAGAAGGAAAATCGCGCTGCCGAAGCTCCCGCCGCTGCGCCAATCGCCGCGATGAATTCAACGCTCGCTCCAATAATCGCCGCTTCTGCCGAAGAGCCCGAAAGCGACGGCCAGCAGGAACTCTTCGTTCGCACCCAGCGCCGCAAGCTTCCCGACGAGCGCCGCTCCATCACTCACAAGTTCTCGCTCGGCGGCCACGAAGGCTACCTCACCGTCGGCATGTACGACGACGGCGCGCCCGGCGAAATCTTCATCAAGATGGCCAAGGAAGGCGCCACGCTCTCCGGCCTGATGGACGGCATCGCCCTCTCCATCTCCATCGGCTTGCAGTACGGCGTGCCTCTCAAGGCCCTCGTCGACAAATTGATGAACACTCGTTTCGAGCCGGCCGGCTATACCCAGAATCCCGACATTCGTTTCGCTAGTTCGGTTCTGGATTACCTGGCTCGCTGGCTTGGCGGGAAGTTCATCTCTGCGGACTATCTGAAGATTCACAACGGCCTCGCCGAAACGCCTGCTTCTTCAACTCCGGCCGCGCCGAAAGCGTTGCCGCCCACGGTCACTCCCGCGACTCGCTCCGGCGCGGTCGACTCGGCCACTCGCGTGCGCGTCACTACCGACGACGCACCCTCCTGCTCCGAGTGCGGCATGCTCATGACTCCGAACGGGAGCTGCTACAAGTGCACCAACTGCGGCTCCACCTCCGGCTGCAGCTAGCCATTACCCACAAATAAAAAGGGGTCCTTTTCAGGACCCCTAACACACTCTAGTTGAAACTCGGTACCGACCTGCTTCGTTCCACCCCGGGAACAAAATCTGCCTTCTTTATTGCACGCTCAAGGCCGAATAATTATGCAGGCCTCTACAGCCTCGCCCGCTGAATCTACTTAACTTACCCGACGAGCCCGCCCGGTCCAGACCGCGTCCATTCCATTTATTGGAAGCCGCTACCGCGTTCCATACGTTCCCCAGGCGACTTAACCCTTTGCTTCAAGCTTGGGACTACAGGTCTCGGTAGGCTTTAAACCTTGGAGGGAATTACCCGCGGGGGCACAACCCCGCAATCAACGCCACCTGAAATCCAACAAACAGAACCGCGAATCCGATCAGCTTCAGTTTATCGATCATGTCCGTGTCCTCCCGCCTTTGGCGCCGCCCGGCTTGCTATGTTCCGGTTCGGCTCAGCTCATCAACACGGACATCTTCGTCCCAGCAATTGTTCCCGCAAATGACGCACTCGTACCGACTTCCCTAGTCCTCCCGTTTAGAACTAACGATTACCATGCCTAGGACTTTCGATTCTCTGGTTTAGTTTTTGACTTAGGTGTGTCCGCGGGTGCCCCACCTGCCGGTTTTGCGGGTGGGTCTTTCTGTGAAATCAGTTAACTCACTCGCGCGCTATTTTGCGTGGGCTCCTTCCTTCTCCTACCCAATCTCCTTCTTCAACGCCTCCGCCAGCGCATCCGACCACTTCTTCACATCCTCCTCCAACTCCGCCTCCACCATCACTCGCGCCAGCTGCTCGGTCCCCGAATATCTCAGCACCACCCGCCCCGTCTCCCCCAGCGACTCTTCCGCTTCCCGCAACGTCCTCGAAACTCCAGCCAGTGTTTCCAGCTTCGGCTTCGACTTCACCTTCACATTCACGATCGTCTGCGGGTAAATCTTCAAATCGCTCACCAACTCATCCAGTGGCCCTTCCATCGCCACCAGTGACGCGATCTTCACCGCAGTCAGCATTCCGTCTCCGGTCGTCGCGTCATCCAAAAACAAAATGTGCCCCGACTGCTCGCCTCCCAGATTCGCCCCAATTCTCTGCATTTCCTCCAGCACGTAGCGGTCTCCTACCGCGGCCCGCGCCAGCTTCAAGTCCGACTTGGCCAGCGCGCGCTCCACGCCCAGATTCGCCATGGTCGTGCTCACGATGGTCGACGTCTTCAGCGTCTTATGCTTCTTCATGTGCCGGCCCATGGCCAGCAGCACGCCGTCGCCATTCACCAGCTCGCCTTTGCCACTCGAAAAAATCGCCCGGTCCGCGTCTCCATCAAACGCCACGCCCATATCCGCGCGCTCTTTCACCACTCGCGCCTGCATCTTGTCCGGATGCAGCGACCCACATCCCGCATTGATATTCTTCCCATCGGGCGCGTCGTTCATAGCCAGCACATCCGCGCCCAGTGATCGAAACAGGCTCGGTGCCAGCGCGCTCGACGCTCCATTCGCGCAATCCACCACAATTTTCATCTTCTTCAGCGCGTCTTTCTTCGGCGCCACCCCGCGCAGCGACTCTAAATAATCCTCCACCAACTTCGGGTCGTGCCCAATCTTCGGCGTGCCCCCGCCTTTCTTCTTCGCGCCTCCGCTCGGTGAAGCCAAAATCTCCTTCTCAATTTCCGCCTCGACCGCATCCGGAAACTTCATGCCGCTCGACGACACCAGCTTCACTCCATTGTCGTGATACGGGTTGTGCGACGCCGAAATCACCACTCCCGCCGCGAATCCCTCGTTTCTCACGATCCACGCCACGCCCGGCGTGGTCAGCACTCCCGCCGACACTACCGCGGTCGAGGTCGCCGCGAGCCCCCGCTCCAATAACTCCTCAATGTGTGGCCCGGATTCGCGCGTGTCCCGCCCAATCAACACCCGCGCCGCGCGCCCTTCCGTCGCCGCTCCGCGCTTCTGCAAATAGTCCCCCAGCGCCAGTCCAATCCGCTCCAGCGTCCCTTCGTCCAGCGGATATTCGCCGGGCACTCCTCGAATGCCGTCCGTTCCAAATAGTTGTTTGCTCACGGGTTTCTGTAGGGAAGCCTTTCAACTTTGCGCGAATCCAAAAAATCCTTTTCGAATCCGCCGCCTCTTGAATTTCGGAGTCTAGCAGGTGCCCATGCACCGCGGTACTCCCGCAATTCCCTGCGGTGATGGGTTCGTAACCGGGTAGTTACCGGCTGCCCATAAGACTTGCACTGCCATGCTATGTTACCTACCCATGGAGACCGCCCCTCAGCCCATCATTTCCGTGGCCTCGGCCACCGTACGCGCGAGTTCCACGTCCCAGCGCATCATCGCCGCCGGCATTGTCATCGCTTTCTGCTACTGGGCTTCCAGCGTCGTCGTCACTCTGCTCGTCTCCATGCTGATGGCCTATTTCCTCGATCCGCTGGTCTCCTATCTCGAGCGCCTGCACATTCCTCGCGCCCTAGGCTCGCTGCTCATCGTCCTTCTAGTCATCGCATTTCTGGCCTTCATTGGTTGGACTCTCATCCTCCGCATGGATCAGTTCTCCGCCGACTGGCCCAAATTCCGCGAGCCCATCCAGCAAATGACTGGCACCGTCGAACGCCGCCTGGAAGGTATCGAGAAAAGTGTCGAAAATCTCGGTCCCAGTCAGGCCGAGCCTGGTGGCGGCCCCGGCATCCAAGTGGTGCGCGAAGAATCCCACGCCTTCCGCAACGCAATTTTCTCCCGCCTCTCCTCGTTCTACTCCGTGATCCTCGGCGCCACCTTCATACCATTTCTGCTTTTCTTCATGCTCGCCGCTAAGCGGCAGGTCTGGCACGCCACCATGCAGTTATTTCCCTCCGGCGATCGCACCGAAGTTCGTGACACGCTTAATGATGTCAGTGACGTTCTGCGCAGCTACGTGGTCGGCACGGCCATGGTCGGACTCGTTCTGGTCGTTTCAAGCTGGCTCTTTTTCTGGAGCCTGGGCCTCGACTTCGCTTTTCTCACCGCGCTCGTTTCCGGCGTCCTCAACCTCGTTCCATATCTCGGCGTAGTGATGTCCTGGGCTCCAGTCAGCCTCGTGGCCCTCCGCAAATACCACACCATCGCGCCATTTCTTGGCATTTACGCCATGCTCGGCCTTTTCCATCTCATCGCCGCCAACGTTCTATTTCCCGCGATGGTCGGCCGACGCGTTCACCTCAATGCTCTCGCCGTCACCGTCGCCCTCCTCTTCTGGGGCTTCCTCTGGGGCGGCATCGGACTCATTCTCGCCATTCCCATCACCGCCACTATCAAAGTCATCTGCGACCACACCTCCGGCTGCGAGCCCATTGGCCGCTGGCTCGGCGCCTCCTAAAACACTCCTCAAGCCTGTCATCCCGAATCTGCTTCTCGCGCGTGAGGGATCTGCTCTTGTCTTTGCAGTTGTTTCGGAAGTGTCCGCGGGTGCCCCATCCGCCGGTTTTGCGGGTGGGATGCTACGCCAACATTTCTTGAGTGAGTCGTGTCTTCGTGAGGCCTTAGTTCAAAATTTCCCCTGAAACATCCTTATCCCCGCCACTCCCGCCGCGCCTGCCTCTAAGCACTCCTTCATATTCCGCCTATCAATCCCTCCCACCGCCAACACTGGAATTCTCACCGCCCTACAAACTTCCCGCAATTTCTCCACTCCCTGCGGCTTCACAAATTTCCTCTTCGACGGCGTCTCAAACACCGGCCCAAAATGAACGTAATCCGCGCCGTCCCGTTCCGCCTCTCGCGCCTCCACCACCGAATGACACGAAACCCCCACTAAAAATTCCCCCGCACGTCCGCCTCCGCGTTTGCCCCTCAACCACTTCACTACTTCCTTCGCTGGCGCCGACTCTCTTCCCAAATGCACTCCCGCCGCCCCGCTCGCAACCGCCACATCCAACCGGTCATTCACAATAATCTTCACCCGCCCCGCACGCGCCTCCTTCACCGCCCACCTCGCCAATTCCATCAGCTCCCGCCCGCTCAAATCCTTCTCGCGTATCTGCACCAAATCCACGCCCGCGCGAATCGCCCGCCGTATCGCGGCGCGCAGCTCGCGCACACCCGCGCCCTCACCCAAACTCTTCCGGTCAGTTACATAGCACAGGATTGGCTTACTTGATGACTTACTCAGCTTGCGCCCAGCAAACGATCGCCGCGCAGAGCGACGCTTAATTCCGTGCCGCAATGGCCGTCGCTCGCCGCCGGAACGTCTCCGCCGCCAGCACCGCGTCCAGCAGCCCCAACCCGGAAACCGCCCCGCGGAAATAGGGATTCAGCAGGAAGGGAATCAACCCGGGAAATCGGCTCAAAAAATAATTCGTCTCCCAATAATTCGACCACGGGACCAATATCAGCAGCAGTCCCAGCTCGAGCCAGATGAGCAGCAGCAAAACCCGCAGTACACGATTCATTGGCCCTAAATTTTAGCTGGATTCACTTCCGAACGGTTGGAAATGTCTCTTAAAGCGCGATGGGCCAAATCGCCGGCACGGTTCTGCGAGGAGATTTTCCGGGTGCCCCACTTCCTGGCGTTAGGAAGTGGGACAAAATGAAATTTAAAGTCTTTGACCTTGGGTTTGCTTTGAAGGTTCTTACAGGTAGGAGCCTTGCCAATCACTCAGTCGAGATTCTAGTGCCTCTGCAGTATCGCAATCCTCTCAGCCACATCCCGGTAGTCGATATTCATCGCATACACTTGCCTAAAACTCTTCAGCGCCGCGGTCGAATCTCCCGCCAACGCCTGCGCCACTCCGAGGTCGTACTTCAGCGCCAATATCGTCTCTGGCGCCAGCCCCGGCAACTCCAGCGCCCGCGCGTACCACAGCGCAGCAATCTGCGGCTCGCCCTTATCGATGAAACACAATCCCAGCATCGTCGAACACTGCATCGAATAACGAAACGGCTTGCCCTGTTGCACCGCGTTCGCCACACGCTGAAATTCGCCGATCGCTTCATCCAGCAATCCCATCTCGCGATACGCTGTTCCCAGGTTGTAATGCGTCTCTAAATCCTCGTCCTCGTCGTTCAACTCCCCCATATCGCTGCGAAATTCCTGAAAAATTCCATCCAACTCCGGCACGTGATCTTCCGCCGGATGTCCCTTACCCGCCGCGTTCCCGGCCGCGCTTCCTGCCTTGCCCGCCGCGGCCGTGTTAGCCTGCGCCGCAGCCCGCTCGTTAGACTCCGCCTGCGCTCGCGCCGCCTTATCGACTGCGCCGCCCTCATCCAACTCCGACGACATCTCGCTCAGGAAATCCGCTGCCGACATTGGGCCCTGCGGCGCGCTGACGATGCTTGCACTACCCGTGCCATTGTCCGAATCGACCAGCTCCAGCTCGTAACCTTCTTCTTCGCCCGCGCTCTCTTCGGTTGTCGCGCCGGTTCCGCCTGCGCCATTGTTTGCGCCGCTCGCGCTGGCTGCATGGCTCGAATCCACTGCAGGCGCCGGCTCATTCGCCGCCGCCGCAGCTGCGTTCCACTCATCCGACAGATCAATCTCGTCGCTCGACTCAACCGGAATGGTCACCGCCGGAGGCGGCGCGTCTTCATCTTGCGTCTGCGGCACCACCGCTACAGAAAATTCCTGTGGCCCACCACCGCCGCCACTCGCCGCCACGCCTGCCGCAGATCCACTCGCTCCCGCCGCAGAGCCGGCACCCGCGCCCGTCGCCGCGCTTACCCCCGGCGCAACCGCGCTCTCGCCTCGCTGCAACCGCCGCCGCATATCCCCAAAACGCTCTGCCTGGCTGCGATTCTTCCGCTCCGTATAAATCTCTTCCAACTTCGCGGCCAATTCCGCCGAGCGCTTCTCATTCCCCGAACCCACACTCAAATCCAGCAGCCGCTCCAGCGCCGGCGTGTAACGCGGCGCCCGCTGCAGCACAGCCTCCAGCAGATTCGTCGCCTTCACCGTCAGCCCATAACTCGAAAACAAATCCACATCCGTCAGCGCCTGCGACACGTACAGCTGCGTCTCTTCATCCAACTCCGGCTGAGACGATACGACCGCCACTGCTTCCGTGCCTTCATCTTCAAATTCCGCCGGCAGCGGCCCAATTTCCTTGGCCTGCACCTGCCGCAGCCGCGCCATCAACCTCTGGTCGCCCGGCTTCCTTTCCAGCAACTCGCGAAGTAATACTTCCGCTTTATCAAAATCCCCCGCGCCCGCATATGCCGTCGCCAGCTGGCTCATCGCATTTTGCAAATGGAAGGAATTGCTGGTCTGCCTGCAGAAATTCACGAACTCTTCGTGCGACGGCACATCTCCCGGCAGAGCTTGCGCAATCGCAATTAAGCTCTCCAGATAACGCTCTTCCTCGCCGCCCTCGATCATCGCGTCGCGCAATTCGCGCAACAGCGGAAACGCCTCTTGATGCTGGCCGGCCTGGATTAGCGCATTCGCCGCGCGGTAGGGAAACGAGAATAGCTTGTGATCCCCCGCGAAAATTCGCCGCGTCAGATCCGCGGCCTGCGCGTTCTGGCCCGCCTGCAGCAGCAAATCAAACATCAAAGTCGTGGTGTGCCCGCCGCTCTCCGCGTCCTTCAGCCCCTTCAGCAGATCGACGCCTTTTTCCGGCTGCCCCGCAAGGCCCAGCACCTGCGCTTTCATGGTCAGCGCAGTCATGTTTCCCGGATCCACTTCCAGGGCCCGGTCGCACGCCGCCTGCGCCTCAGTAAAATCGCCGCGCTCCATTAACCTCTGCGCGTACGACAAATGCGCCTTGGCCGCTTCCGCTTTCTGCCCCGTGGCCTTTAACAAATCCGCCAGCCGCGCATGCAGCCTCGGATTGTCCGGTTCCACTTCCAGCGCCCGCCGCAGAATTTCCACAGCTTTCGGCGCGCGCCCCGACTTCAGATACCCTTCCGCAATCTGCAAAAATACCGGACGCGCCTCGCTCAGCACACCCTGCTGCACGTACAAATCCGCCAGCCTCTCGAGCGGCTCCAGCTCATTCGGAGCCAGCTTGGCGATCTTCTTGTAAATCGCGATCGCCTTGCCGATAAATCCGTTGCTCAGGAAAATCTGCGCCAGCTTTTCGAAATAGCCGGTCGCAGAATGCAGGTCCCCTTGGCGCGCAAATAGATCGCCCAGGGTCATCAAGGTCGACTGATCCTTGGGATCGGCTCTTAAAATCTGCTGGTATTCTTTAATCGCTTCGCTAATGCGGCCTTGGTTGAGGGCTTTGACCGCAGTTTCCAGCGATTTAGTCTTGTTGAAGGCCATTTGCGATCCAACGCTCGACCCGCGCCTTCGGGGGCGTTAGCGCGGCAATTGCAGTGGTGAACCTGTACACCTGTACTGCGGGCGCTGCTACTGCGCACTCAATAACCAAAACAGAGCTGCTGTTTAGAAATTAGCACACGGCAAAAACACGGGTCAACGAACCGGAAGGCCAACTGTTCGGGGACGATAACAGACCTACAAACCCCACAATCTGAAGCTCTTCAGCCGCTTATTCAACTGCCTGGGGGTTCCCAATCCTGGCGCAGCGCGTTCCGCGCCACATCTCCGTACTACCCTAGTACCGGCCTCTGTTCCAATTTAGTCCTAACCTGAGAACCCGCCTAATCCCTCGCTGCCCCGCGTGCCTATTCCGCCACATCCGCTGCGGCTTCCGCACCGTCAAAACCCGCCCCTGCGGCCGCTTCCATTGCCGCCTCGTCCGCCGCTTCCTCAGCTTGTTCGGCTACTTCCACGCCCATCTCGACCTCGATGGTCCCCAGCGGCAGCACGTCCTGCGTCGCTCCTACCGCCCAGCACCTCGACTCCCTCACTGGCGCGAACGACACCCTATGCAGCGGCGTCGGCCCCCAGGCCTTCAGCGCCTCCAAATGGTCCGGCGTGCTGTAGCCCTTGTTGCTCGCCAATCCATACTGCGGGTATACCTGATCCCACTCCGCCATCGACTTGTCCCGCTCCACTTTCGCCAGTATCGACGCCGCCGCGATCGACACCGACCGCGCATCTCCGTGGATCAGCGACTTCTGCTCGCAAAAAACCTCCAGCCGCATCGCGTCAATCAGCAAGTAATCCGGCGAGATCGCCAGAGCCCGACACGCCGCGGTCATGGCCTGCCGGCTGGCCTGATAAATATTCCACGCGTCGATCCGCTCGGCGTCCACTTCCGCCACCGCCCAAGCCAGCGCATGCCTTTTAATACGCACCGCCAGCTCTTCGCGCCGGTCTGCCGTTAATTTTTTGGAGTCGTCCAGGCCTACAATGCGTCGGCGGGGATTCAGAATTACCGCTGCGGCTACAACCGGGCCAAAGAGGGAACCGCGGCCCACTTCATCGATTCCTGCGATTCGCTGCCAGCCTCGCTGGCGCGCCATCCTCTCATATCGCGTGCAGCACAGCCGTCCCATCGCCCCGCATCTTAGCACACGCCTCTAGAGTTTTTCCGGGTGCCCCACTTCCTGGTTTTAGGAAGTGGGATGAATGAAATTTAAAGCCTTTGACTTTATTCATCCTTAAAAGCAAAAACGGACCCGCTCTGCGGGTCCGCTCCTTACCTTTCGAATTTCTAATTTCCGGTCCTACGCTTCGACCTTCTCCGCCTTTTCCGCTCGCGCTTTCGCCGCGGCCCCAGGGACATCCAACCGTTCCACCCTCTTAATCCTCGCCGCCTTGCCCTTTCGCCCGCGCAAATAATTCAGTTTTGCCCTTCGCACCCGACCCTGCCTCACCACCTCAATCGAACTCACCACCGGCGAATGCAGCGGAAAAATCCTCTCCACGCCAATCCCAAAACTCACGCGGCGCACCGTAAAACTCGCGCCCGCCAGCGTCCCGCGCCTTTGCATCACCACGCCCTCAAACGCCTGGATGCGCTCCTTTTCCTTCTCGCCTTCCGATTCCTTCAGCTTGACATTCACCCGCACCGTATCGCCCGGACGAAATCCCGGAAGGTCCGTTCGCAATTGCGCGTGTTGCGCCTTGACTAATATTGGATTCATTTTTCTATGTTCCCTGCAGACCCGCTCTGGCGGGACAGCACTTTATAGTTAATTCTCTCTTATTTGAGGCCACCAACTATAAAGCTTTTTGGGGGATTTTGGAAGGGTTGCTTGGGTCGGTAGCGACTCAGTTCGAATTGTCCAAATGAATTGCGCTGTGCTATTTGAGAGCTACCTGCCCTCAATCGAAAAATCGACCGTAATCTCTTGGATATTCCTACAGCGGCTGCAATAGATTGATCCGCTTCCCACCCCTTTGCCTAGTCGCGATCCTTTGATCGTGGCGCGCAGGGTTTGCTGTCCCACGGTGAAGACCCTCGTGGCACCGAATCGGGACCGGTCGATACCGTGTTGCAATTCCGCTACTTCGATGACGAACGGCTGCGGCGAGTCATCTCTCTTGCCGAGTAAATTGTCCGCGGGATGCACAGGATCCGCGACGAGGATTTCCATCGCGATGACGCCTCCCTCCAGCGCCCAGAGAGGCACAAGAGCCAGTCGGTAGTGTTCGTTTCCATTGGGGCTCTGAATCCAAGTCTCCCAGGGACATCCTCCGCTGCCGAATTGCCAAGTAACACGCTGGTGATACCAAACGGCACTGCTGCCGGCTGGCGCGGAGCCCAATGTAAGAGCAATACACATGGAAATAAGACCGAGTCTTAGCATAGAGAAAGACTTCAAACCTGCCGAGTGCACATTTTCTTCTAGATAGGGTGCTTTTCGGCCAAGGCGGAATTACTGGCTTTTTCGATCAACTCCGCCACTTCCTTCGGGTGCGACACGTACACCACATGGCTCGCTCCCGCCACTTCCACCTTATGACTCTTCGCCCTCTCCGCGTACCACCTCTCTAATTCCGGATTGATCGTCCGATCCGCCCCCGCCACCAGCATCCAACTCGGCTTGCTACGCCACGCCGCTGTCTTAATCGTCGCCTTGAAATTCGCCCCCAAATTCATCACCTGCGACCTGGCCATAAACGCCACCTGTTCCTCCGGCAAGTCCGCCGCAAATAACTCATGAAATCTCGCCGGATCAATATAAGTAAATCCATCCGGCAGCACCTTGATCGCTCCCGACTTGCTCAAATCGCCCGGGAACTTCTTCCCGTCGTCCGACTCGTTCTCTCCCGCATCCGGCATGTGCGCCGCGATATACACCAGCCCCACCACCTTCGCATCGTTTCCAGCCTCGGTAATCACCGCCCCGCCATAGCTGTGCGCCACCAATATGCATGGCCCATCCTGCAAATCGATCACTCTCTTCGTCGCCGCCACGTCCTCCGTAAACAGGGTCTCCGGCTCCTGCACCATGCTCACGTTGTATCCATCTCTCGCCAAAATGTCGTACACGCCCCTCCATCCCGACCCATCCGCCCACGCCCCATGCACCAAAACAATATTTTTGATCCTGTGCGCATCCTTCTGCGTCCCTCGCGTACCCGCAGCTCCTCGCCCTGCCGCTACCCCGCAAATCGCCAACAAGCAAGCACCCAAAACCACCCACCACCCCTTCACTCTGCTCATTCTTCCTCCTCTCGACTCTGCAACCACTCCCGCGCCCTTTCTGCATCCTCCGCCCTCACCATCACTTTGATTCCGTGCGACGTCATCATCTTATCCATCCCGCCGCAATCATCTCCGCTCACGATCGACTCAATCCCCGCTCCCTCCAGCGCCGACTTGGCCAGCGCCGCATCAAACTCCGTAAGAAATACCCCAACCGTCACGAGTGCCGGCCCGCCTCCGTATTCATACGCGTTACGGTCCATATACCTCGTACTCATCCTACGTATTTATACGAGTCACTCCCGTGTACCCTACTTTTCCCGCATCAGATCTGGCCGGTTCCTCTTCGTCTTTTTCTCCGACTGCTCCCGCCTCCACTTCGCAATATCCCCATGATTTCCACTCATCAACACAGGCGGTACTTCCCACCCTCGAAAATTCTGCGGCCTCGTGTACTGCGGCCCTTCCACCAACACTCTCCCCCCGGGCGTACCTTCCTCCGCGGGCTCGCTGAACGACTCGTTCACCGCCGAATCCTCATTGCCCAGCGCTCCCGGCAAAAGTCTCACCACCGTATCGATCACCAGCGCCGCCGCTAGCTCTCCCCCCGACAGCACAAAATCCCCAATCGAAATTTCCTCCGTCGCCAGATGCTCCGCCACCCGCTCGTCCACGCCCTCATACCTCCCGCACAGCAAAATAATCCGCTCCCACTTCGCCAGCCGCCGCGCTGCCGCTTGATCAAACACTTTTCCCGCCGCCGACAGCAGCACCGCTGCTGTTCCCGCCTCGCGCAGCGCCTGCGGCTCAGCTCCGGCACCTACCAACGACTCCACCGCCTCAAAAAGTGGCTCGGCTTTCAGCACCATCCCTTCGCCGCCGCCAAACGGCCGGTCGTCCACGCTCTGGTGCTTGTCATGCGTAAACTTTCTCAAATCCACCATCTCAATTTCCACCAGGCCCGCCTCGCGCGCCCGCCGCACAATTCCATGGTCCAGCGGCCCCCTAAAAAACTCCGGAAAAATCGTCACAATATCGAATCTCATCGCCCGCAGTGTAACGCAATTAGTCGAATGGTTTGGGTGGCCCATGGGCCGGTTTTGCCCGTGGGGATTTACACGCGGGCATCGGGGTCCGCCGCTACGCGCACTGGTTTGTGTGGCTTCCGTTATATAAATATAAACGTTGACCCTTTCCGAAAAAATCCTCTACCACCAAATCCACCCTCTCAAACTTGCCACCAACATCCTCGTCGAACCCATCTCGCTTTTCTACTTTTGGCGCCATTCACTTACTCTCGGCCTACTCACACACTTCGTCCCGCCCATTCTCGCCACCATCCTCATCATTCGCTTCGCTAGCCTTTCGCCTTGCCGCCGACATCGCCATGATCTTCGCTGCCTGGTTCCACTCGCCCCTTTTCATCGCCCTCCCCGCCGTCGCTATTCTCCTTGCCTGGACCTTCGTCCTGCTTCACAAACCAGCGCGCTAAGGCAGGTGGTTGTGCGCGGAACACGAGAGAGGGTACGATTTGCGAGAGCAGACGAGAGGCCAGCAATCCTATCGAGTAGCGCCCTTCGTATTGGCCACTCCGACGAGCGCATGAAAAGGACCCCACTTGAACCGCCGTGATTTCCTTCGATCCGCAAGCATAATGTCCGCGAGCCTGCTCTTAAGCGAACCAGCGCGCTTATTTGCAGAGGAAGCTCTGCCAAACGAAAACGGCTGGCGCACCTACGAGGTCGTCACTCGCGTTGAAATCCTGAAGCCATCTGGCCAGACGCGCATCTGGCTGCCTGTGCCGCTCACCACTAGGACCCCTTTCCAGAAAACCCTCGCGAATCGATTTACCGCCGAAGGAGGCGTCGCCAAGCTCGTCAAAAATAAAACCGACGGCCTCGCAGTCGTCACCGCGGAATATCCGGCCGGCGCCAAGCCGGTCCTCGTGCTTACGAGTCGGGTCGCGACCAAGAACTATGCCGTCGACCTCTCCGCCGCCGGCAAGGCGCGCGCAACCGACCGCAGCGACTTAGAACATTTTCTTCAACCTACCAAATTCCTGCCAACCGACGGCATCGTAAGAGAAACGGCAACCGAAATCACCCGTGGCGCTAACACTGATTTGGAAAAGGCCCGCGCTATCTACGAATGGATCGTCGAAAACACGGTTCGCAATCCGAAAACGCGCGGCTGCGGCACTGGCGACATCCGCTTCATGCTCGAATCGAAAGATTTTTCCGGCAAGTGTGCGGATCTCAACGCGCTCTTCGTCGGCCTGTCCCGGGCTTCGGGACTTCCCGCCCGCGATGCCTACGGTATCCGTGTCGCCAAATCCGAGCTGGGATACAAGAGCCTTGGCGCCTCGTCCGAAAACGTCACCAAGGCGCAGCACTGTCGCGCAGAGGTCTACCTCGAGTCCTACGGATGGGTTCCGGTTGATCCAGCGGACGTCCGAAAAGTCATCCTCGAAGAACCGCCCGGAAACAGGCCGATCGACGACGACATGGTGAAGAAAGCGCGCGCGCGTCTGTTCGGTTCGTGGGAAATGAACTGGGTGGCTTACAACTTCGCGCACGACGTCGCGCTGCCTGGATCAACCGGCGCGCCAGTGGGCTTCCTAATGTACCCTCAGGCCGAAACGGCGGACGGCCGCCTCGATTGCCTCGCCCCCGACAACTTCAAGTACGAAATCACTTCAACCGAGCAAACCTAAGACCGCCTGATTCAACGCAGCCCGCGTCTTGATTTTTTTGACAGCAGACGGTCAAAACTCATTTTTACCGCCCCGGATTCAAATCGATCAGCCCCTCCGGCAGCCTCACCTCAATCCTCTTTACCTCTATGTCGACCCTGCAAATTTCCTCTGCCAGCGGAATCATCACCTCGCCCTTCGCTCCATCCACCACCAACACCGGCGTCCCCTTCGCCCCACCCGGCTCTCCTGTAAACTCCACATCCCTCACCATGCCAATCCGCTCTGCGCCCCCCGCGCCTGCGCCCGCACCCGCGCTCGCGCCCACACTCACCACCTCGCACCCAACCAAATCGCTCACGTAATAGCTTCCCGCCGGCAAATCCGCCCGCTCCGCCATGGGCACCTGCACCAACATTCCCACCAGCCGCTTCGCCTCATCCATCGACCCCACACCCTCGAATCCCCACAGCACCTGCCCGCCTCGCCCCGTCGTGAGCCTGCACGAACGCACCGTCACCTCTCGCGGCTTCTGCGCAGACGCACTCGCGCCTTCCCGCGCTTCCGCGCTCAAATAAATGCTCTTGAGCTTTGCTAGTCTTTTTGGAAAATCGGTGAGAATTTCTGCAGCTACTTCTCCGCGCACCCCGTGCGGCCTTACTATCCGGGCCAGGGTCACATACTCCGCCGCTGCGCTCGACGCCTCCGCCGAATCACCGCGTGCCCCTGAATTTTTCGATGAACCCGACGAACCCGAGCCTGAACCCGCCCGCGAGTCAGACGACCCTTCTCCCAACCCCGAGGGTCCCGGGTCCGCCCCCCCTTCTATTCGAGTATTTCCAAAGTAAATCGCTTCTTCACCTTCATCCCCGCGGCTCCCAGGATCGTCCGGATCGACTTCGCCGTCCGCCCCTGCCGCCCGATCACCTTGCCCAAGTCCTCGGGATGAACCTTCAGTTCCAGGATTGTAACTTGTTCGCCGTCAACTGTCCGAACATGTACTTCTTCTGCGTGATCTACCAACGCTCTTGCGATCGATTCAACTAGATCCTTCATTGAATTCTCCACGTCAGCTTGAGCCCTTTCGCATTCTGCACTCGAGCATGAGTATAGGATACCCCGTAAGGGTATTGACGTAGACCGCCAAATTCAAGTTACAGGTTTTTTGGTTACGGTAGGATTTCGCGCCGGCCCTATGCCGGCGCTTTATGCAGCGGTTTACGCCAGCGGTTTACACCAATTTTTGAGTACGCAGAAAACTACGGACCGTGTCACTCGGCTGAGCTCCGCACCCGAGCCAATACTTGATGCGTTCCTCTTGCAGCTTTACCTCGGCGGGATTTTTTAGAGGATCGTACGTTCCTACAATCTCCACAAATCGCCCGTTGCGCGGCCTCGTCTTCTCCGTCACCACAATCCGGTAGAACGGCCGCTTTTTCTTCCCAATTCTTGCCAAACGAATCGTTACCACTTCAAATTCCTCCCTGCCCACTCACTCAATTGTTGAGGGGATACCGCGAACCACGCCCTTATTTCGCCCACCAAGTATAGCTTACGCTCACCCTGTTGCCTCACAAGTTTTCTGCGTCCGCCCCACACTGCCCTCAGGCCCTCTGATCTTTGCGCGCCCCCGTCCGCTTCCGCAAAACTCCCCTCCCGTGACCGGACAATTTCACCCCATCCCTCCCGCAACAATCGGCTTACTATAAGCACCACATGCACTTACGAATGACCCTCATCGGCCCGTGATTTGCCCTGTTTCACCGAATCACTGCATCATCAGGCGCGATATAAAAGGGGCGAAATAAACATGCAAACTCTCCTCCACGACTTCCGCTACGCCCTGCGCATCCTCGCCAAATCTCCCGGCTTCACCATCGTCGCCGTCCTCACTCTCGCCCTCGGCATCGGCGCCAACACCGCCATCTTCTCCGTCATCAACGCCGTCCTTCTCCGTTCACTCGCTGTCCACGAACCCGCAGCCGTCCTCGCCGTCCACGAAGAATGGCGCGGCGTAAACTCCGGCGTTTCCGCCGGGTCCTTCAATGAACTCCACTCCCACAATTCCTCTTTCTCCTCCGTCGCCGCCACCAACACGCGCTCCTTTAATCTTGCCGCCGGCCCCACTCCCGAGCGCATTGATGGCGAAACCGTCTCCTCCGATTACTTCCCGACCCTCGGCATCCAGCCTCTCGCCGGCCGCCCCTTCACCGCCGACGAAGATCAGCCCGGCCGCGCACCCGTCGCCTTGCTCTCCGAAAATCTTTGGCGCACTCGCTTCCACTCCGACCCCGCCATCGTCGGCTCGGCCATCACTCTCAACGGCGCCACCACGACCGTTCTCGGCGTCATGCCCAAATCCTTCGACCCCGTCCTCAATAAAACGCAAATTTGGACCCCCATCGCGCTCACTCCCGAGCAGCGCGCCTACTTCGATAACCACTACCTCACTGTTCTCGCTCGCCTTAAGCCCTGCGTCTCCATCTCCCAAGCCCAGGCCGAACTCAACGTCATCTCCGCGCAAATGGTCGAGCAGCATCCCCTCGAAATGAAAGAACGCTCCCTCCGCGCTTTCCGGCTCGCCGAAGATCTTCTCGGCGATCAACGCACCGTCCTGCGCATGATGCTCGCTGCCGTCGGTCTCGTCCTGCTCATCGCCTGCGCCAACATCGCCAATCTCCAACTCGCCCGTTCACGCACTCGCCAAAAAGAAATGGCCATGCGCTCCGCTCTCGGCGCTTCGCCCGCGCGCATCATTCGCCAGCTTCTCGCTGAAAATGTCGTTCTCGGCCTCGCCGGCGGCATCGTTGGCGTGGCCCTCGCCTACTGGGGTGTTTCCTGGATCGTCGCTCGCGGCCCAGCCGACGTGCCCCGCCTCGACCAAACCACCGTCGACGCGCCTGCGCTCATCTTTGCGCTGTTCGTTTCGCTTCTCGCGAGTTTCCTCTTCGGCCTCGCGCCCGCCATTCGCTCTGCGTCCACGCGCCTCGGCAATTTCCTCAATCAAAGTGCCGGCACCATCAACGCCGGCATCAAGGACCGCGTCCGCAGTGCACTCGTCATCGCCGAAGTCGCTCTCGCTCTTCTCCTCATGGCCGGCGCCGGACTTCTTTTCCGCAGCGCCCTCGTCGTCTCTCACGTCAATCCCGGCTTCCAACCCGCCAGTCTGGTCGTCGGCCGCGTCGGCCTTCCCGAAGCCGGCTACCAGGCTCCCAACGTCACCCGCCACGCTTTCGAACGCATTACCGACGCAGCCGCTGCGCTTCCCGGCGTCGAATCTGCCGCAGCTGTTTCACGCATGCCCATGGGCGACGGCTGGAGCTCCAACGGCCTCCTCGCCGAAGGCAAGCCTCTCGATCCCGTCAATCTCGTCAACGCCGAAATTCAAATCGTCACGCCCAGTTATCTCGACACAGTTCGCATCCCTCTCAAAGCCGGCCGCAATTTCACCGCGCAGGATCTTCGCTCCACCACTCTCGTCACCATCATTAACGAAACTCTCGCCCGCGCCATGTGGCCCAACGAAAATCCCATCGGCAAGCGCTTCGCCTGCTGCGAATCCGGTCCCAAAGGCCGCTTCGATCCCATTTGGCACGAAGTCGTCGGCGTCGTAGGTGACGTTCGCGCCCAGGGCCTCGACCAAAAAGTCATGGCCATGTTCTATCTCCCCATCGAACAAATGCCGCCCGACGCCTGGACTTGGCTCGATCGCACCATGGACATCGTTCTTCGCACTCGCAACGCCGCATTTCCCGCCAACGATCTTCGCGCCGCAGTCGCCTCCATCGCTCCCGGCGTTCCGGTCTACGATCTTTCCACCATGCAGCAAAAAATTGCCGGCACTCTGGCCACTTCGCACTTCGATACGTTTCTTCTCGCCATCTTCGCTGCCATCGCTCTCGCGCTTTCTTCCATCGGCATCTATGGCGTGCTCTCCTACGTCGTCGCTCAGCGCACTCGCGACATCGGCATCCGCATGGCCCTCGGCGCCTACTCGCGCCGTCATTCTCCGTGACGTTCTTTCCTACGGCCTGCGTCTCGCCGCCATCGGACTCGTCCTCGGTATCCTCGCCGCTCTCGCCGCCACTCGCCTCCTCGCTTCGCTTCTCATTGGCGTTCAGCCCACCGACCCCATCACTTTAATTTCCGTTTCCTTTCTTCTCGCCTTCTTCGCCTTCATCGCCGGCTTCCTCCCCGCCCGCCGCGCCACCCGCCTCGACCCCATGTCCGCCCTCCGCTACGAATAGCCCATGGGGTTCTTAGTGCCCCATGCGCCGGTTTTGCGCGTGGGGATTTACACGCAAGCTCCGGAGTCGTTCACTACGGAGGATTCGTTTGATTTGCTCTTGAAGTTGTGGCGGGCTGTTACTCGGGAGTTTTAATGCCCGTCGGTCGCGACCGGCGGAATGTGCTCTTCCAAATAGCGCAGCAGCAAACTATACAAATGCAGCGTCGTACCCGAGCCCTCGTTAATTGCGTGCGTCCGGTTGGGGTATTCCATGAAGTCCACCGGCTTATCCAGTTCGATCAGCCGATTCAGCAGAAGCTCGGTCCCGGCGTAGTGGACATTGTCATCACCCGACCCGTGCACCACCAGCAAATGCCCGCGCAATCCTTCCGCGTAATTGATGGCTGAGCTCGAGCGATAGCCTTCCACATTCTGCAGCGGCAACCCCATGTATCGTTCCTGGTAAATCGTGTCGTACAGACGCAAGTCCGGGACCGGCGCCACGGCCATCGCCACCGAATACAAACCCGGTGCGCGAAACATCAAATTCAGCGTGCTGGACCCGCCTCCGCTCCAGCCCCACAAAGCCACTCGCGATGAATCGGCATACGGATGCGTCTGCAGAGAAGCTTTTCAGCGCGGCCGTTTGATCTTTTACGATCACCGGGTGAATCGCGCCATAAATCACTTTTCGCCAGGCGCGGCCTTTTGGCGCGGGCGTCCCTCGATTGTCAAAGCTCACCACCACATATCCCGCATCGGCCACGATTCGGTGAAAATCGAAATTCCACGCGGCCCATTCATCCAGCACGGTCTGCGCCGCGGGCTCCCCATACACGAACACCAGCACGGGATATTTTTTTGATGAATCAAAGTGCGGCGGTTTCAGCATCCATGCATCCAGCACAGTGCCCTCTCCGATGTCGACCTTGAAAAACTCGGTAGGCGTCGTCACTAGGGGCGCCGCATTGGCGCGTAATGCTGCATTCGCTTCCAAAACACGCGCACTACGATGCCCGGGAAGCTCCACCAGGTCCGTCACCGGAGTCACGTCCGCGCGCGAGTAAGTGTGAAGTGCCCACCTGCCATTGGGCGATATATCATAGCGATGCGTTCCCGCCTCGGCCGCTGGACTCACCCGTTCTGCGCTTCCTGAACCGTTCAGCCGCGCCCGATACAAATAAACCTGCGTCGCGTTTTCCGGCGAGGCCGAAAAATAGAGCCAGCCGTTCTTTTCGTCCATGCCATCGATGCTAATCACGTCATACGCGCCCGCAGTTATCAGATGAACGTTGTTCCCATCCATCGACACAACGTAAGCATGGCGCCAGCCGTCGCGCTCGCTGAGCCACAGAAATTCCTTGCCGTCATCAATCCACTTGATTTCGTTCATCACCTCGACCCAGGCTGCGTCGTGATCCTGAAAAACCTGGCGAACGGATCCGCTCGCGGCGTCAGCCAGCAGCACATCGTTCGTGTTTTGCAGTCGGTTCAGGTGTTCCAGCACAAGTTCATTCGAGTGCGGAGCCCATTCCATTCGCGCAATATAGTTGTCACGCGGGTCGCCGGGCACATCCATCCAACGCGTATCGCCGCCATCAATTCCGACCACACCGACGCGAACCGCGGAATTCTTCGTGCCGGGAATTGGATACGGAATATTCAGGACCGATGGGTACGTCCCGAGGCCGGGGTAGGGAAAGCCAGTAACGATTTGCTTCGGCACACCGAGGTTATATAGCAACTTAAAAATCCCCACCTCGCTCGTGTCGAATTGCCAGTAAGCAATATGGCGGCCGTCGGGACTCCAGCGAAACGCATCGCGCACATCGAGTTCTTCTTCGTATACCCAATCCGATGTGCCGTTAATGATCGTCGCCGATCCATCGCGCGTAAGCTGAGTGATCGCACCGCTCGCCACATCTTCAACGTAAATATTCTTCTCCCGCACATACGCAACCCTCTCGCCATCCGGTGAAAACTTCGCGAACATCAACGACGACGCCGCGGCATCGGCACCCAATTTGCGCAGCGAGCCGGATTGCACGTTCAGCACCCAATAATCGCCGCGCGTACGCTCCCGCCAAACCTGCGCGGCGTTCGTAAAAATGAGCAGCTTCGATTTATCTTTTGACCATTCATAACTCTCGATCGCCAGAGGAGTCTTGCCATTCGCCGGAATGAGCTTCGAAGCCGATACCAACACTTCGCGTTTTCCGGTGGACGTTTCGTAGCGCACGATGTCCTGCGCGTCAGGCGCTGCGGCCGACTTTTCCAGCGTGCTGTAATACTCTCCATCGTTTAACCACCGCGCCGGCCCAAAAGTCTTGACCTCGAAATCGGGCGAAGCGTACATCCTGTGCAGTAACGCGTCCGACTCTGCTGAGACCTGCGCCCGCAAAGGCGTGCTTGTAGCCAGCACCGCCAGCCCGGCCAAGCCACCCAGGAACAACACCAATCCTCGGCTCAGAAAATTACCCGCACGAAACTCACGCTTTGCGGAAACGCTTCGATTCATCGGTAATCCCCCATGCAATTTCGACGCGCAGCATAGCCTTATTTCAAAATATTCCCAAGCTTCGGGGTCCACTACTACGTGCAGGTTCGATTCTGCTTTTTTCACGGCTGCACGCATCAATCTCCTGTCTCTCCATTCCTGTCATTCCGAACCGATCGGCGCCTTTTGCCGAGCGTGAGAAATCTGCTCTTCGCCTTTGCCTTAGAAGTTTCTGCGGGTGCCCCACACGCAGGTTTCAGCGTGGGTCCGACTGATCAACCTCGTAGATCACGAAGTGCGGTCGCGCAACGGTATTGCCTTTGCTTTGGAGCCGCGCCCACCGCCCACATCCCTCCAAAAAACAAAAGGGGACCCGCTTCCGCAGGCCCCCTTTTTCCTTTTTGCTTGTTAACTCGCCTTAGCTTGTTCCCTTACGCCTTCTCATACTGGTCGTGCCTTTTTACCCACGCCATCGACCACTCCAAACCATCCTCGTCTCGCCCCTTCGGCACCATATCCAAAATGTTGTAGGTCCCGAGCAAAATATCCAGCCCGCGCGTGTACGTCGAGTAGGTATGGAACACATTCCCCGCCTCATCTTTATAGAACACGCTCAGTCCTGGCCGCTCATCCCCCGGAAACTCCATCATTTCGTAGTTGTAGTAAACCTTCTGCGCGGGCGCCAATCCGCCCGCCGAAGCTCCCGTCGCGCCAATTTTCACCTTCTCGTCCGGGTTCGATACTTGGTAATCCACATTGAAGTCGCTCCCGTGCGACGACACCCACTTAAAATCCCAGCCCATCCTCTTTTTGTACGCCTCGATCTCCGCAATCGGCGCGCGCGAAACCACCACCATATTCACGTCCCGATGCGGCAGATGAATCATCGGCCCCGCAAAATGGTCCGCCAAAAACGAGCAGCTCTGGCATCCCTCTTTCCATCCCGGGCCCATCATGAAGTGATAAATCACCAGCTGGCTTTTCCCGCCGAACAAGTCCGCTAGCGTCACTTTCCCCTGCGGCCCCTGAAAAACGTAGTCCTTCTCCACCTTTTCCCAAGGCAATTCGCGCCGCAGTCTGCTCAATTCGTCTCGCTGGCGCGTAAACTCTTTCTCTTTCGCCAGCAACTCCTTCCGCGCCTTCACCCACTCGTCGTGCGACACTGTTTTGCCTCGCTCCCACCGCTGCCACTTTGCTACTCGCCATTTCTCGTCTCCTTTTGTTTATTCGCCCCGATTCGAAACTTATTCACAAACTTCTTCACCTTCAATTTATTCAACGCAAGCCACGCTGCCGCCCCGCCCCCGGTCGTCGCGCTTCCCGCAATCAACGCTACTGTTCCAACGCATGCCGGACACATCTTCAACCTCCCTTCACGCCCCAAAAATTCGCATAGTCGAGCCACATTATCCTTACCTCCTCTACCGCGCCGCTCCCGACTTTTCCGCCGCCTTCTTCACCCGATCGATCATCGAGCCCCAGCCCTCATTGATCCCCTTCCTCTGCTCATCGTCCACAAGCCCAAACGCCAGGTGCCGGAACGTAATCACCGTCTCGCCACCCTCTTCGCTGAGCCGGTACTGCACATTCGAAGTGAACGGAAACGACGCAAACAGCGGACCGCAAAATTCCAGTAGTGTCGGCTTCTTGATCGCCTGCACGTGACCCCACAAATGCCCATTCCCATTGCCCAAATCCCGATACCACCTTCCGCCTGGCCACGCCTCGATCTTCATCGGCATAGCTCTCCCGTCGTGCGTCTCGTTCGCCGGCCCAATCTGCTCCAGCAAACTTTCAAAGGTCACCTCAATCGGCGCCTTTACCCGCACCTCTTTGTTAATCTCCAGCGCGCAATCCTCGATCTTCTTCGGTATCGAAATCATTTCTCCTCCGTAAGCTCTTCTGGATCCTTTTCAGCTGCCGGATTCCTACTCAGTTAGCGCTTGATAACTCCGTAGAAATCCGCCCGTACAACTACTCATTACTCCTCAACCACCAGGTCGCCCGCCTTCTCCTTCATCTTCGCTTCCGCCCGTTCCTTCACCCGGTCCAGCTGATGCCCCCAATAACGCTCAAACGTCTTGGTCCACTCATGCATCGGCCGTATCGCCTCCGCATTCGTTCGGTACAACTTCCTCCGCCCCGCCCGCCGCACATTCACCAGCCCCACATCCCGCAGCACTCGCAGGTGCTTTGACACCGACGGCTGCTCCAGCCTCACCGCCGCCACAACTTCCCCGACGGTCCGCTCCCGCAGCGCCAGAAAAATCAAAATCTCCCGCCGCCGCGGCTCCGCCACTGCATTGAACGCATCCGAAGTTGTCGCCGCTCGTGCCATTTGATGGTCCTAACAATCCAAACAATACATTCCCATATGGGAATATGTCAAGCGATAGCTTTGGCCTGCCCCAAACGCCATTTCACCTGCCATTTTGGTCGATCTGAATTTTCCGGCAGGGAACTCACTCGCGTGACGCGTCTAACTCCGCAGTGCTAGCGTAAGCAGTAGCTCGAACCAAGATCAACGCGCCGACCATCAACGTAGAACCAAACGCATAGCAAAAGGACCCGACACCGTGCCCAACTCAACCGCCCCAAAAAATTCCGCACCCAATCCAACTCTCACGCCACCCGGCAAAGACCACGATCCCTACGCCGCCCTTCTCGACCAAGCCGTCTCCATCTCCCGCCGCTACCTCGCCGAAATTCCCGAACGCTTCGCGGGCGTCACTCCCGAAGCCCTCGCCAATTTCCCCAAACTGGCCGGTCCACTCCCCACTCGCGGCCTCGACCCCCACGAAACCCTCGCCCTGCTTGAGCAATTCGGCGGCCCCGGCACCGTCGCCTCCACCGGCGGACGCTACTTCGGCGGCGTCCTCGGCGGCGCGCTCCCGGTCACCGTCGCCGCCAACTGGATCTCCGTCGCCTGGGATCAAAACGCCGCGCTCTTCGATTTTTCTCCTATCTCCGCCTATCTCGAAGACGTCGTCTTCAGCTGGCTCTTTGAAATTTTCGGCCTGCCCGCCACCAGCGGCGGCTGCCTCACCACCGGCACACAAATGGCCGACGTCGCCGCCCTCGCCGCCGCGCGCACACAAGTCCTGCGCAACGCCCGCTGGGACCTCGAGCGCCAGGGCCTCTTCGGCGCGCCGCCGATTACCATCCTTGTCGGTGACGAAGTTCACGTCACCATGCCCAAAGCGCTCGCCATCCTCGGCTTCGGCGCCGCGCAAATCCGCCGCATCCCCGTCGATCGGCAGGGCCGCATGATCCCCTCGTATATCCCGCATATCGCCGCCGCCGCCGCCCAATCCCTTCACCTCGATCCCGCCACCGCACCCGTCATCCTCTGCGCGCAAGTCGGCAACGTGAATACCGGCGCTTTCGATCCCGTCCGCGAAATTTGCGAAGTCACCCGCAAGCACAGCCCGAACTCTTGGATTCACGTCGACGGCGCCTTCGGTCTCTGGGCCGCCGCCAGTCCCGCGCGCAAACATCTCGTCAACGGCCTCGCTCTCGCCGATTCCTTCGCCACCGACGCGCACAAATACCTCAACGTCCCTTACGACAGCGGTATCTGCATGGTTCGCCATCGCGATCCGCTCCGCCGGGCCATGTCCATCACCGCCTCTTACCTCGGCGACACCGACAAAAATCGCGAGCCCATGAAATGGGGACCCGATTCTTCCGCAGCGCGCGCGCCATCGAAATTTGGGCCGCGCTCCGTACCCTCGGCACCGAAGGCGTCGCCGAGCTCGTCGAACACACCTGCGCGCACGCCGCCACCTTCGCGAAAAATTTCCGCGATGCCGGCTACGAAGTTTTAAATGAAGTGGTTTTAAATCAGGTACTCGTCTCGTTCGGCGACGAAGCCGCCACCAATCGCGTCGTCGCCGCTCTTCAAGCCGAGGGAACTTGTTGGTGCGGCGCCACCACCTGGAAAGGTCGCCGCGCCATGCGCATCAGCGTTTCCTCCTGGGCCACCACCGCCGCCGACGTCGAACGCTGCTCCCGCGCCATCCTCAAAATCGCCGCCTCCGAGGCTCGCAAATAAGAAAAATTTCGCCGTTGATTTTGAAGTGTCTGCGGGTGCCCCATCCGCCGGTGCTGCGGGTGGGTGGCAACACGTCAAGACCTTGCGCGGGCTTCCTTGGTTTTTTCGTCTGCCCCTTCCAAAAATTCTTTTTTCTCCGCTAGCCCTCTTCCTGCTATTTTCCAAATCATAAAAATAAAATGTCAATGACCCCCTCCGACTTCCGCCGCATCGCCCTCTCCTTCGAAGGCGCCGAAGAAAGTTCCCACATGGGTTCTCCCGACTTCCGCGTCGGCGGGCACATCTTCGCCACTCTCGCCCATCAATCCAAAGGTTATGGAAATTTAATGCTCAGCGTGGAACAACAAACTGCCTTCGTTGAAGAAGACCCCAAACTTTTCATCCCCGTCGCCGGCGGCTGGGGACGCAACGGCACCACTCACATCGTGCTTGCCCGCGCCTCCGAAGACTCCCTCCACGGCGCCCTCCGCGCCGCCTTCTCCCTCCGCCTCTCCAAAAACAAAAAATCCTCTACCGCTAAACGTTCTTCAAAAAAGCGCTCCCGTTAGCCGCAGTTGGCTCTGGATTTTTCTTGGGTGACCCATGGGCCGTTTTTGCCCGTGGGGAATAACACGCGACTTCGGGATCCGCTGGTACGTGGAAAGTTTGACGGTGACTTTAGAAGTGTTTGCCCATTCTGGGTACAATCCTCACGTGGTCTTGCTGTTTCTACCCCTGTTCTCGTTCCCTCACGACCGCCACCATCGTACTCACCATGCGATAATGAAAAACCCGACTCCAACGCCTCCGCAATACGTTACAATCTTGCTGTTGATGATCCAAATCCAGCATCCGTCGCAACTGCCCCTTCCGCCATGCGCCAATTGCTTCCCCAGAGCCACATTCGACAGCCCGCGCTCCCGCATCGCACTGTATAGGCCCAGTTGGCCGCCTCCAGTGGGCATACAAAATGGACAATCTGGGCGCCGCCGGACGGCACCGACAACTCGCGCCGATCATCTACATATCCGCGCAACGCGGTGATCAACGCGTCGTGTGCCTGCGCGCGCGCCCGAACTCCCGCCTCCTCGCCCCCGTCAGAAAAGCCTCCGGCACATCGGGAAACGGCCACCAAATACTCCCGCCACTGCCTTCCTGATCCGATACGGATACGAAAATTTCCTCACATCCCCTCACAGTTCGCGTTTGTCGATACCCAACTGCCTGCACATCGCGCTCAGCAGTCCCGAGCCAATTTCTCCATGCTTGACCGTCGTGAACTTGTCCCCCGTAATAGACTACCCGCTTGTGCGAGCCTTTCCGGCGATTATCCTCGCGAAACGACACTCCGTTTCGCATTGGCCAGTTCCCGTACACGCCCAATCTTGAAGTCGTTGCCATTCATAACTAGTATCGCACAAAAGTGTACGACTCATACATAACTGTACGAAGCCGCTGCTACCTTGCGTGCAAAGGCCTTTCGGCGAGAGCGCACGCCCGTGCCTCGCGTTGCGAAGCTCAAGATTCAGTTATTTAGCTTTTTACGGCTTCGATCCGCAATTGTGGAAACTGCGTAGCTCTCCCGAGCTGTACAGTCTGTTGACCTTTGTGGGTTAGCGCATCCTCAATTCGGTTTTGGCAATCCCCCCGCCAATTTCCCCAATCCGCGTTTATTCATCTTCGCCATCCCGCCAAACTGCTTCAGCATCCTTCGCATATCCCCATACTGCTTCAGCACCTGATTCACATCCTGCACGGTGGTCCCGCTCCCGCGCGCGATCCGCTTCCGCCGCTTCCCATCGATCAAATTGTGATCCAGCCGCTCCGCCGAGGTCATCGAATTGATCACCGCTTCCACTTGCCTCAACTTGCTCTCGTCCACGTCAATGTCCTTGGGCAGCTTCGCAAACGGCCCAATCTTCGGCAGCATTCCCATAATCTGCTCGATCGACCCCATCTTCTTTAGTTGCCTCAACTGATCCCGAAAGTCCTCCAGCGTAAAATCGTCTTCGCGCAATTTCCGTTGCAGCTCGCGCGCTTTCTTTTCATCGATCGTCTTCTCGGCCTTTTCAATCAGCGTGAGCACGTCGCCCATGCCCAAAATCCGCGACACGATGCGGTCCGGATGAAACGCCTCCAGCGCATCGTACTTTTCGCCCACGCCCGCAAACTTCACCGGCGCTCCAGTAACCTTTCGAATCGACAGTGCCGCCCCTCCGCGCGCGTCGCCGTCCAGCTTGGTCAAAATAAATCCAGTCACCGCTAGCCGCTTGTGAAATTCCCGCGCCGAGTTGACCGCGTCCTGCCCAATCATCGCGTCCGCCACAAACAAAATTTCCGCTGGCTGCAGCTCCTTCTTCAATTCCGAAAGTTCCTTCATCAACTCATCGTCAATATGCAAGCGGCCCGCGGTATCCACCAGAATCACGTCCGAAGCGGACAGCTTCGCCTCGCGCAACGCCCCGCGCACAATCTCCACCGGCTTATCCGTGCCCGTCCCCGGCCAGATCGGCGTGCCCGTCGCTTTGGCGATCTGCGCAAGCTGCTCTCGCGCCGCCGGCCGGTACACGTCCGTCGACACCAACAGCGGCCTGTGCCCATGCTCGCCCAGCCACTTGCCCAATTTTCCCGTGGTCGTGGTCTTGCCCGACCCCTGCAGTCCCACAATCAGCCACACGCTCGGCGGCCGCGACGCAAACAGCATCTTCGCCTCGCGCCCCAGCAACTCCGAAAGCGTGTCCCGCACAATTTTCACCACCTGCTGATCCGGTGAAAGTTGCAGCAGCACTTCCTGCCCCAGCGCGCGCTCTCGAATCTGCGCCACCAGCTCATCCACCACGCCCACGTTCACGTCGCCTTCCAGCAGCGCCTCGCGGATTTCCTGAAGCCCCGCGTCCAAATGCTCTTCAGTCAGTTTTCCTTGCCCGCGCAAATTCTTAAATGCGCGCTGCAAACTCTCCGTCAAATTCTCAAACATGCGTCTCCCCGTCCCTCTTTTACCTAAACTTCACCGCATTGCTTCAAATTTCGTGAAACTTCAGTTTAGGCTCCCCCTCCCACCCGGTCAACGTGGGCACGGTCCTGTTTTTCAGCCTCCCTGAAACTTTCCCCTCCCCACTCACGTACCCTCTAACGCACGCTTTTGCTATTGTTTTAACGCCGCACTTTGGTATCTTTTAACCCCTCTACTGGGACGAAATGCCGGTTTATCCATTTCACCTAACACGCTCCCGCCTCACCACTGCGGCCCTACTCATACTCCTAGCCGCGTGTCCCTCAACTCCCGCATCTCCACGCGCCTCCGCAAAAAATAATTCCGGCACTTCTCGCCCTCAACAGTCCGGCTCGACACCCACCGGGACAGTGGTCCAGCCCGGCGCACCCGGCCAACCGACCAAAATTCTCCCCGCCGACACGCACGCCACTCTCCCGCCGCTCTCTCCCGGCGACGTCTCCTTCATGCAAGGCATGATCATGCATCACTCCCAGGCCGTCGAAATGACCGCCCTCATCCCTTCTCACACCGACAACAAAGACCTCCACCTTCTCGGCGAGCGCATCTCCGCCTCGCAAACCGACGAAATTAAATTTATGCAGCGCTGGCTCACTCTTCGCGGCCAGTCCGTCACCATGCCCGGCATGTCCAGCTCCGGCAGCATGAATCCCGCCTCCATGCCCGGCATGAACTCCACCAACATGAATATGGACATGTCCTCCCATCCCGCGCCTCTCATGCCCGGCATGCTCACTCCCGCCCAAATGGACGCCCTCCGCAAAGCTCACGGCGACGAATTCGACCACCTCTTCCTCATCGGCATGATTCAGCACCACAGAGGCGCACTTACCATGGTTAAAGAGCTTTTCAACACGCCCGGCGCCGGCCAGGACGCCGACATCTTCAATTTCGCTAACGACGCCGACAACACCCAGCGCGCAGAGATTCGAATTATGCAGTCGATGTTGGATAAGAAAACTTCAGAGAAACCCTCAGAGGAGAAAAGATGAACCTTCCCCGGTTTGTATTTCGTGTGGTTCTTGCCGCTCTCTTCTTGGTTCCCGTGGCGGCAGTCACCACGCACGCCCAGGACCAGGATAAGCAGCAGGACCAGAATAGTGATCAGGCCAAGCAGCAGAAAAATCCCTTCGCTCCTGAGCCCGCTCCGCCACTGCCTCCCGGCATGACCGGCTCAAGCACCACCGACCCGCGCTACAAGCTCTCCCCCGGCATGTACAACGCCGGCGAAACCGAGATGGGCATGAAGCATCTCGCTTTCGTGAAGAAGTCTGACGCCCTCCAGCTCGGCGCCACCAGCCCCGACGATCCCAAGGTTCAAAAAACCCTCGGCCAGATGGGCATTCCCGACGTCACCAAGATCCCCAAGTCCATCCAGATCGTCATTGCTCAGCTCGCCTTCGGTAATTCCGACTTGGCCTTCGAAGGCAATCATCTCTTCCAGGGCAACTTTTACGGCATGAGCATCTTCGACATTTCCAATCCCGCCAAGCCGTCCCTCACCACCACCATGATCTGCCCCGGCGGTCAGGGCGACGTCTCGGTCTACAAAAATCTCATGTTCATGTCCGTCGAAATGCCCAACGGCCGCATCGACTGCGGCACAGAAGGCTTCCCGCCGGAAGCGCCCTCCACCGACGCAAAAGATAAAGACAAGGGCCCCATGGACCGCAAGCCCGCAGCACAGAAAGAGCGCTTCCGCGGCGTCCGCATCTTTGACATCTCCAACATCGCCAATCCCAAGCAGGTTGCCGCTGTTCAGACCTGCCGCGGCTCACACACTCACACGCTGGTCCTCGATCCCAACGATAAGGACAACGTCTACATCTACGTTTCAGGCACTTCCTTCGTCCGCCAGCCCGAAGAAATGGCCGGCTGCTCCGATGAAGCGCCGAACAAAGATCCCAACACCGCGCTCTTCCGCATCGACGTGATCAAAGTTCCCGTCAATGCGCCGCAGGACGCGAAAATCGTCTCCAATCCGCGCGTCTTCATGGATCCCCGCACGGGCGCTATCAACGGCCTCAGCAACGGCGGCTCGCTCCACAAGGACCAGGAAAAGCCGGAAGACACCAATCAGTGCCATGACATCACCGCTTATGCCGCCATCGGTCTCGCCGCCGGCGCCTGCTCGGGCAACGGGCTCATCCTAGACATCAAAGACCCCGTTCACCCCAAGCGCGTCGACGCCGTCAACGACCCCAACTACTCCTACTGGCACTCCGCTACATTCAATAATGACGGCAGCAAAGTTCTCTTCACCGATGAATGGGGTGGCGGACTTGGCGCGCGTTGCCGTCCCAACGACCCCAACAAGTGGGGCGCTGACGCCATCTTCGATCTGAAAGATGACAAGCTCAGCCTGCAGAGCTACTACAAGATGCCTGCCGCTCAGGGCGACACCGAAAATTGCGTCGCTCACAACGGCTCGCTCGTTCCCGTCCCCGGCCGCGATATCGAAGTTCAGGCTTGGTATCAGGGCGGCGTTTCGGTCGTCGATTTCACCGACGCCATGCATCCCCAGGAAATCGCCTATTTCGACCGTGGCCCCATCGACCCGAACATGCTGGTCCTCGGCGGCTTCTGGGCGGCCTACTGGTACAACGGTCACATCTACGGCACGGAAATCGCCCGCGGTCTGGACGTCTTCGATCTCACTCCAACGGCAAATCTCTCCAAGGACGAAATCGAAGCTGCCAAAACCGTCTGGGTTGATTACCTGAACGTGCAGAACCAGCAGAAAATCGAATGGCCCAATCAGATGGTCGTAGCTCGCGCTTATCTCGATCAGCTCCAGCGCGACTCGGGTCTGGCTCCCGATCGCATCGCCGCTCTGCGCAAAGCCGCCAAGAGCATCGATAAAGAGCATCCCAACGCGAAGAACGTCGCCAAGGTGAAGGAGATGTCCGCTTCCATCCAACAGGACGCTTCCAGCGCCAAGTCGCCGCAGGACGCCGAGCGCCTCCGCGCACTCGCCGCCATCTTCTCCAACCCCGCCCCCACCCCGGCCAAGCACAAGGCCTAATCCGGGCGCGGTCTAACTAACCGGGGATGTTGCGCGAGCAACATCCCCTTTTTCTTTTGCGCTTAATTTGTTCTTGAAGGTGGTTTAGAAGTGTCCGCGGGTGCCCTATACGGGTCCCTGGCGCGCCTTTCAAGGCGCGCTGCTTAGGGACGCGTGTGGGGTCTTTGCGACCGGTTGCCGGGGCCTGTGCCCCTCGTGCCTTTCGGCGAATGTTCCATCTGTAGAAGTTCCATCCGTACTAATCGGAAATCTCCAAAAGTCATTATCTTTCTCATCCCTGTGACCAAAAATCTGCAGCGATTCTACGGTGATGGCGACCTCCACTTTGTGACCTTTAGTTGCTACCGCCGTCTTCCGCACCTTGGGGGTCCTAAAGCCCGGAACACGTTTGTCAACAAGCTCCGCTCAGTTTGCGACGCTCATCATTTCCTACTCGTCGGCTACGTCGTCATGCCAGAACACGTTCACTTGCTAATCAGCGAAACGCCAGATTGCACCCCCTCCGACGCTATTCAAATCCTGAAGGACCAAGTTGCATTTGATTTAAACCAGAATCTCGCGCATCTCACTCCGTTTTGGGATCGGCGCTTTTACGACTTCAACGTCTATAGCGTTTATAAACGTCGCGAAAAGCTCCAGTACATGCATATGAATCCAATCAAACGCGGGTTAGTTCGAAATCCTCGTTTTTGGCCCTGGTCCAGTTTCCTCAACTACGAAAAAGGACTCCCCGGCCTCATTCCTATCGACTTCGTCTAAGTGAGTTTTGCTTTTGATTCAGAAGTGTTCGCGGGACCCATACGGGTCCCCTGGCGCGCCTTTCAAGGCGCGCTGCTTAGGGACGCGTGTGGGGTCTTTGCGACCGGCTACCGGATTCTGTTCCTTCGTGCGG
Organism: uncultured Acidobacteriota bacterium; assembly: GCA_963757885.1. GTDB lineage: Bacteria > Acidobacteriota > Terriglobia > Acidiferrales > UBA7541 > Palsa-147. Next base: position 1,575,648 of record CAVWSS010000006.1, read on the forward strand.
TTTTAGACCAACGCAAAACTACTCTTCCCTCAACGCCACCAACGGATCGATCCTCGCCGACCTCCGCGCCGGCACATAACACGCCAGCAGCGCCACCGCCGCCAATATCACCGGCGCCCCAATCAGCAATCTCGGATCGCTCATCCCCGCCCTGAGCTGGTCCACAATCGTCAACAGTGAAGACAGCATCTTCGCCAATGCAATTGCACCCGCAAATCCCAGCACCGTCCCCACGCTCACCATCACCGCGCCTTCGCGCAACACCAGCCTCAACACCTGCGCCTTGCTCGATCCCAGCGCCGTTCGGATCGCAATTTCCTTCCGCCTTTGCGCTACCGCGTACGCCGTCACTCCCGCCAGGCCTATCGCCGCTAGCAGCAGCCCAAACACTCCAATTCCTCCGTACGTCTGTATTGCCGCCTTCGTCGTCGCCCGGCTCCGGTCCAGATAATCATTCAACGTCTGCACGTTAAACACATTCACATTCGGGTCCAGATTCGTAATCTCCTTCCGGATCCCGCCCAGCGCGTCCGTGCCGCTCTTCGACCGCACTACAATCGTTATCCCTCCCGCCGCCGGCCTCTCAAAATCCCGCCAGGTCAGCGGAAAATAAACCACCGGCTGTGCATTTCCCATCCCGTCCTTCAAATCGCGGATCACTCCCACCACTTCATAACCGCGCCCATCGCCCTTCAGTCGTTTCCCCAGCGCTTCCTGATTCCCAAAAAGTTTTCGCTCCGCTGTCTCATTGATCACCACTGGCAGCGCCACATTCTTCGCGCCGTTCGCCTCATTCGAAAGTGCCGCATCCATCTGCTGCTGCTCCTGCTCGCTGAACTCCCGCCCTTCCAGCATTGGCTCGTTTAGCGTCGCAAAATATCCGGGACCTACCGTCTCGGTCACCACCTGATCCAGCGCATTTGGCGAATCCCCGCCTTCGCTCGATAACTGCTTGTCCAGATCGGAGAGCGAATACGGCTCCTGCCCGGCAAGTGCCACGCTTTCCACCGGTCCCGCCGCCCGCAGCCGCGCCGGTAGCTTCTCAAAAAAATCTCGCGCCTTCTCCGGCGCATACCCATCGCGCACCGGATCGACCGACAGCAAATACATCTTCCGCGCGTCGAACTTCGTCTCCACGCTGCTTGTTCTGCTGATTCCTATAACTAAAAATCCAGTCACCAGCAGCAGCGTTAGCGACGCCGCCACTTGCCCTACCATCAGCAAATTGCGCAGCCCCAGCATCCGGTACCCCGGCAGCCGCATCCTCGATCCTTCCTTCAGTGCCGGAATTAAATCCGTCTTGGCCTGCTGCAGCGCCGGTGCCAGGCTGAATCCCACACCGCACACGATCGCTATGCAGAAGGTGAATATCGCCGCGGGCCAATCCAGCGAAAACTCCGGCAGCGGCACCGCCGTCGGCGGCAAAACACGCGAATCCAGTACCGACAACCCGTATGCCAGCCCGAATCCTGCTACTCCGCCCAGCAGCGACAGCAAAATTCCTTCGGTCATCATCTGCCGGATCAGCCGGAACCGGCTCGCTCCCACCGTCAGCCGTATTGCCAGTTCCTTTCGCCGGTTCGCACCTCGCGCGATCAACATGTTCGCGAGGTTCGTGCATGCCAGTGTGATGATCAGCCCCATCAATGCCCCAAAAAACACCGCTATCACCGGCCTGAATCTTCGCGGCAGCGGCACCATATGCCCCGCTGGCAATAAGGTCACGCGCCGCCCTTTGTCCATCCGCACTGTTTCGCTGGTACTCTGCTCATCCAGATTCCGCGTAATCGTGTCGAGCGCTGCCTCCGCCGAATTCATCGACACTCCGGGCGCCAAACACAACAGCGCGATGAACTCCTTCGCATCACGTCGGTGCAACACATCATTCGCCAGCTCGGGCGCCACCGCCGGCGGGGAAGTGATCGGCACAAAAAGCTCTGCCGGCGTCGCCCACAACGCTCCATAAAACTCTTTTGGCGCAACTCCCACGATCGTCGCCGCTTGCCCGTTTACCCTCAGCACTTCGCCGATCACGTCCGGCGAAGCGTTCAGCCGGTTCCTCCAGAAACTGTCGCTCACTACCACCACCGGTGCATCGCCGCTGTGGTCCAGCTTCGCGTCCAGCATCCGCCCGCGCTGCGCCTTCACTCCCAGCACGGAAAAATAATCGGGCGAAACCAGCTGCCCGAAAATCCGCTTCGGCTTGCCGCTGGCATCCTCATTAAAATTAACGTTGAAGGGAACTCCAGTCTGAATCGCCGCTACGCTTTGAAACACGCTCTTTTCCTGCCGGAACTGTTCTACGTAGTAATACGATACCGGCTTCTCCGGCATCGCCAGCCGCGACGCATTTGCCGCCGTCGGCAGGTCTCTGAAAATAAATTTCCACTTCGTGCTGTAGACATTCGTCGTCAGCCCGATCCCGATCCCCATCGAAATAATTCCCACCAGCGCGAATCCCGGCGACTTCAGCAGCATCTTCGCCGCGTACCGCAGGTCTGCCCGCATCTCGCTCAAATATTCAAGCGGCACTTGAATGGCAATATCCGCAATGAGCTTGACCAGCCCCAGCACTCCCTGCCGCTTCGCAATCTCGTCGACTGTGTCCTCGCCGAGCTGCATCACGTCCGCGCCATAAGCCATCTTGAATTCGTGCGGAAAAGCCAGCGCCAGCCTCCGGTAGATTCGCCATGCGTAATTCATAACGCCACCTGTATTCCTGCCGCTCAGCTCGCAAACTATTCGCTTTGCGCCGCCACGCTCTGCTTCATGTGAAACGACCGCACCAACTCCTGTAGCCGTTCGCACTCCGCATCCAGCACCTTCTTGCCAAGCTCTGTCAGCCGGTAATATCGCCGCCTCGCATCATCTAACTCCGGTGCCGGCCGTTCGTCCGACTCCTCAATCAACCCCGCCTCAATCAGCCTCTTGATCGACCCATACAACGTCGCTGGCCAAAGCCTCACCTTCCCGGTGGTTCGGTTCAGCACGTCCTGCATAATCCCGTACCCGTGCTGCTCCCCTCCCGCCAGCGACAGCAGAATCTGCAGCCAATTCGCCTTCAACGGGATAAAGTCTTTATAATCAGCATCGCTCATGTCAATATATATCTCATATGATATATATATCGGTCAAGACATTTTTCTTGGGTGGGTGATGACTTTTGAGGGTTTTTGGACACCTGTGGGAACCTACATCAAGTGCCGGGATCGTTCGCTATGAAGGTTGGTTTTGCCTTAACGGTTTGCCGGGGGGCCCCACTTCCTGGTTTGAGGAAGTGGGAAGAATGAAACTTAAAGCCTTTCACTTATGCTTTTCGTAGTTGATTTTGGGTACCCATCCCGCTTCTGGGTAGGCCATCCCGCCGTCGTTGCGGGTGGGTGGCACAACCGCATGACCTTGAGCAGACGGCGGTTTTTCTTCTAATCAACCTCCACTCACTCATACCTCAGCGCCACCATCGGATCCACCTTCATCGCCCTTCTCGCCGGCGCGTAACATGCCCACAAACCAATCCCTCCCAGCACCACCGTCGCGGTCACAAACGTCAGCGCATCCGTCGGACTCACTCCAAGTAGCAGCGTCCCCATAGCCCGCGTCAAAACCAGCGCCAACGCCATCCCCGCCACCACTCCTCCCACCACCAATATCAATCCCTGCCTCAATACCATCTTCAAAATATCCCGCCGCTCCGCGCCCAGCGCCAGCCGTATCCCAATTTCTCTCGTCCGTTGGCTCGCCGCGAATGACACCACTCCATACACTCCCACCACCGCCAGGGTCAGCCCCAAAAGTCCCATCGCCCCCGCCAAAATCGCCCCGATTTGAAAAATATAAAATCCATTCGGCCCCGATAGCGACTGTCTCATCGTCTGCACATTCGACACCGGCACATTCGAATCAACCTCATGCACCAGCTCCTGCACCTGCGTGCTCAGCGTCTCCGGCGGCACCGTGGTCCGCAATTGCAAAGTCCTATACGAACTGAAATTCTGCGCCAGTGGCACAAGAAAGTACGGCTGCTTATCAAGCCCAATGAAAACATACTTCCCATCCGGCACGATTCCCACCACCTCCGCAAACGGACCCGTCGCGCTCTTCATGCTGAAGCGCTTTCCCATCGCATCCTGATTCGGCCAAAATTGCCGCGCCATCGTCTCGTTCACAATCGCCACCAGCGGCGCCTTCTCGTCGTCGCTCTCCCGAAATGCGCGTCCTCGCAGCAACGGCATCCGCATCGTATCGAAATACCCCGCGTCCACCTGGTTGTCCGCCACCGTCGGCGGCTGCTCCCCTGGACCCAGCGGCCTACCTTCCACCCAAACCGAGCTCACGGCGCCCCCAATGCCCATCGGCACCACCAGCGCCGTACTCGCCGATTGCACTCCCGGCAATTCCCGCACCCGCGCCTCCAGGTCCCGGTAAAAATTCTTGGTGCGCATCTCGTCGTAACCGCTTCCTCGCGGATCAAGCGTTACGTTCAGCACATTATTGGGATCGAATCCCAAATACGCATGTTGCGCGCGCATTAGACTCCGCACAAATAGCCCGGCCATGATTAACAACACCAGCGAACCCGCCACCTGCGCCACTACCAACACGCTTCGCACTCGATGCCGCCCAACTCCTGCCGTATCGCTTCGCCCGCTCCCGTGCAATATGTCGTTCACATCCGCTCGCCCAGCTCGCAGCGCTGGCCACACTCCCACCACCACCGCCGTCAGCAACGCTGCTCCCAGCGCGTACCAAAAAACGTGCCAGTCAAAACCGAAATCCATGTGGAGCGGAAGGCCGTTATGCGGCAAAAATCTCACGATCAACGCGCTGGCCCTTTGCCCCAGCAGCACTCCACCAATGCCTCCAAAAAACGCCATTACAATGCTCTCGGTCATCAATTGTCGTATCAACCTCACCCGGCTGGCTCCCATCGCCGCGCGAATCGCCATCTCCCGCTGCCGGATTGTTGCTCGCACCAGCAAAATATTTGCCACATTCATGCACGCCAGCAGCAATACCAGCCCCGCCAGCGCCAAAAATAATCCTGCCACCAACGGCACCACGTTCTTCGCTATCGGTGACGGCCTCGCCAATCTTTCCGGGATCACTCGAAACTTCACTCCCTTATCCGTCGCCGGATATTCCTCCGCTAGCCGCCCCGCGATCACCTTCACGGCGCTTTGCGCTTCCCGGACGCTCACTCCCGGCTTCAGCCTGCCCAGCACGTTCAACACGCGATCGCCTCGATCGCTCCAGAAACCTGCTGCCTCCGCCGGTCTCTGTATGTTCAGCGGCACATATCCATCAAAGTCGATCGCGAACGTTGTTCCGTTGAATGTCTTGGGGACCACTCCAATAATCGTGACCTCCTGGCCATCCAACAGCGCCTGTTTCCCGACGATATCCGGGTCGCCTCCAAATCTTTTTTGCCAGTACGTGTAACCCAGCACCACGTACGCGTCTTTCCCGCCTTCCTTTCCTTCTGTTGGCAGAATCAAACGTCCCAATTCGGGCTGTATCCCTAAGCTCAAAAAATAATTTCCGCTCACCCGCGCGAACAAAAATTGACTCGCTCTCCCTCCAACGCTCAGCCCTCCCAAATCCACTTGCGTAGCGATCAGGTCCGAAAACGTTGAATCCGACTGCTTCTGAAAATCCGCAAATTCCGGGTACGAAAGCTGAAAAACTCCCAGAACGTCTCCCGGCAGCGACGCGGCGACCACCGTGATCTGCTCGGGCGACTTCACCGGCAGCGGCCGCAACAGCAGCCCATTCACCACCCCGAAAATCGTTATGTTCGCGCCGATTCCCAGCGCCAGAGTCAGCACCACAATCGCCGTCAGCATCGGCGCCTTCCGCAACATCCTCAGCGCATATTGCGCATCCTGCCAAAATCTCGTCATTTCAGTTTCCTTTCACCGACACCCCTGCCTCGCCTACTCTACCTTTCTAAACGCACTTTCCCCTCCCAATGTTCACTTCATATTCGGTTTTGCCTTTGCTTTAGGTGTGTCCCCGGGTGCCCCACACGCAGGTTTCAGCGTGTGGGAAGGACGCGATCCCAATGCTTAGGTAGGTTTGGCTGTTGCCTTTGGGTAGCCCATCCCGCCGAAGTTGCGGGTGGGTGGCACAACTACTAGACCTTGAGTTGCTCGCTGGTTCCTCTCCTAGTCAAACTCCACTCACTCATACCTCAGCGCCACCATCGGATCCACTTTCATCGCTCTCCTGGTCGGCACATACGACGCCCCCAATCCCACCACCCCAACACGACACACACCCCCACAAACGTCACCGGATCCGCCGGCCCCACCACAAACAATAAGCTCCCCAGCAACCTCGCCAGCAAAAACGCCGCCGGCACTCCCACCGCGAATCCAATCGCCAGCAATTTCGCCGACTCCCCCAAAATCATCTCCAGCACATTTCCCTTGCTCGCTCCCAACGCGATCCGTATCCCAATCTCATGCGTCCGGTTCGACACCAGAAATGAAATCACTCCAAATATCCCCGCGCCCGCCAGCACCAACGCAATCACTCCAAATAATCCGAACAGTACCGTCCTGAATTTTGGCTCCGCCACCGAATCTTCCAGCCGCTTCGACATCATGGCCACTTCCGTCACCGGCAAATCCTTATCAATGCTCCAAACATCCCTGCGAATCGTTGCCGCCACGCTCGCTTCGTCGAGCGAACTCCTCACCACAACTTCCTCGCCCCAAAACGGCGACTGGTTGTACGGCACATACATCATCGGCCCGGGCGCGTCGTGCAGGGAAGCGTCCCGCACATCGCCGACCACGCCGACAATCTCCCGCGTAAATTTATTCGGCGGAAATCCAAAGGTCATCCGCTTCCCAATTGGATTCTCATTGGGAAAATACATCCGTGCCATCGCCTCGCTGATCAACGTCACCTTCGGCGCGTCAAAATTGTCCTGCGCAGTAAATACCCTCCCGCGCAGCAACGGAATCTCCATCACTCCGAAATATCCCGGCGACACCGCCACGTAATCCGCACTCTGCGCCGACCCCGGCCGCACGGCCCGCCCTTCAATCTCAAATCCCAAATTCACCGCGCCTTGCCCCAGCGGCAACGGGATTCCCACCGCGGTGTTCTGCATTCCCGGCTCGGCCTGCAGCTTTGGAAGCAGCTTCTCCGAAAATTGAACCCACTGCTGCGGCGTTGAATATTCAAACTGCGGCAGGTCCACTTCTGCCGTCACCAAATGCTCGGACCGGAACCCGGGCTGCACATTGGTCAGACTCACAAAGCTCCGCAGCAACAGTCCCGAAGCTACCAGCACCACAATCGCCAGCGCAATTTCCACCGCGGCCAGCACATTCCTCACCCTCTGCCGCGAACTTTTCCTGCCCCCCGTCCCCACGGCCCCACTCGCATCCTTCAAGTTCGTCTGCAAATCCGAATCAGCCGCAAAAATTGCCGGCGCCAATCCAAAAATAAAACTCGCCAGCACCGCCAGCCCCAGCGCGAACGCCAGCACCCATCCATCCACCGCAATTTCATTCACTCGCGGCAACCCCGCCGGCAACAGCTCCTTCGACGCCGCCACCCCCCAATACGCCAGCAGCACTCCCAAAATTCCTCCCGCCAATCCCAGCACCGCGCTCTCAGTCAGCAATTGCCGGATAATTCTCCCGCGCCCCGCGCCAATCGCAATTCGCACTGCCATCTCGCGCGTCCGCACCGTCGCGCGCGTCAACAGTAGATTCGCAATATTGGCGCACGCAATTAGCAGCACCAATCCCACTGCCCCCATTAACACCAGCAGCGCCGTCCGCACATCTCCCACCGTCTCTTCCTGCAGCGGCACAAGCCGCACTCCCCATCCCGAATCCTCCGCCGGATTTTCCTTGCCCATCGACGCCGCCAGCGTATCCATCTCCGCCTGCGCCTGCGCTACCGTCACGCCCGCCTTCAGCCTGCCCATCACAAGCAACCAGTGCCCACCCCGCCTCGATCTCCAGCCGCTGAACATGGCATCCTGTGGCAGCGGCACCCACACATCCCGCTTTTCATCCAGCAACGGATAACGGAACGACGCCGGCATCACTCCAATCACCGTGAACGGTTTCTTATCCAGCACAATCGTCTTGCCAATAACTTTCGAATCGCTTCCAAGCTGCCCGCGCCACAATGCCTCGCTCACCACCGCCACCGGCGCTGCTCCATCAACCCCGTCGCTCGCCTGAAACGGCCTTCCCAAAATCGGCTTCACGCCCACCACATCGAGCGCCTCCGGCGTCATCACCACCGTGCCCACTTCCGACGGCTCCCCAAGGCCCGTCAGCGTCAGCGAATGAAAAGCGCTTCCCGAAATCTCCTGAAAAACGTGTTGGTCCTTTTGCCACTGTTGAAAATCCAGATATGACGCGCCCGTCTCCTTAATCCCTTCCTGCGGCTTGCTCTCGAACACTACGACCAACTGTCCCGGATTCGGATAGGGAAGCGGCCGCAGCAGCACCGCGTAAACCACGCTAAAAATTGCCGTGTTCGCGCCGATCGCTAGTGCCAACGTAGCAATGGCCACCGCCGTAAATCCTGGCGACTTGCGCAGCGTTCGCAGCGCATAGCGCGCATCCTGCTCCAGCACTTCCATCCATCCAATTCCCCGCGACTCTCTGCATTCTTCCTTGGCCCGCTCCACTCCTCCGAATTCCAATCGTGCCCGCCGCCTCGCCTCTTCCCGCGGCACTCCCTCGCGCATTAACTCTTCCGCTCGCTCTTCCATGTGAAACCGCAGTTCGGCGTCCATTTCGTTCTCTACTTTGCCGCGCCGCGTCGCCCCTTCCCACCACGACTTCACTCGCGATTTCATGCTTCCTCTGCGGGCGCCCGGAGAATTCCCGCAATCACTTCCGTCATCCGCTTCCATTCTTTCTCTTCTTCCGTCAGTCGCCGCTTTCCCGCCACCGTCAGCCGGTAATACCGCGCCTTCCTTTTATTTTCCGATTCGCCCCACTCGCTCGTAATCCATCCGCGATGCTGCAGCCGGTACAGCGCCGGATACAACGACCCCTGCTGAATCTCCAGCCGGTTTTTTGAAATCTGCTCAATCCTTATCAAAATTCCATACCCATGCAGCGGGCCCAGCGACACCGCCTTCAAAATCAACATATCCAGCGTCCCCTGCAGTAAATCCAGCGTCTTGCTCATGCCCTCTCCTAGATTATCTAGGCATGACTATACGCCCTCCTAGATCATCTAGGCAAGTTCTGTTGCGCGAGGTCGAGTGGCCGCGGTACCTCGAGCGTGATGGTGTTGCATTTGGGTAGCCGCGAGCACGTCGATGATGGTAGCGTGTGGGGTCTTTGTGTGACACTACCGCGATGGGAGTTCGTATGAAATCCGCGGGCGGGGGTCTGCTGATGTTTGGGACGGTCATGTTGATAGCGATCGGCGCTCGTCCGCAGAATTCAGTCGAACCATTTCATCTCGATGAAGCCACCATCAGCGATGTGCACGCCGCGTACAAGTCCGGCACTCTCACATCCGTAAAGTTGGTGCAGGCTTATCTGGAGCGCATCCGGGCCTGCGACCAGGCCGGGCCGAAGCTCAATGTAGTGATCTCTCTCAATCCCCGCGCCTTGGATGAAGCGGCAGCGCTGGATGAACATTTCCGCAAGACCGGGAAGTTCGTTGTCCCGCTCCATGGAATTCCGGTGCTGCTGAAAGACAATGTCAATACGAATGACATGCCGACCACCGGCGGCTCACTGAGCCTGGCGGGATACATTCCCGCCACCGACGCGGCAATCACTCAGAAATTGCGCAGCGCGGGCGCCATCATCCTCGCCAAGGTCAACCTGCACGAATTCGCGATCTGGGGTGAAACGGTTAGCTCGATCCAAGGCCAAACCCTCAATCCCTATGACCTGACCCGCACGCCTGGTGGGTCGAGTGGTGGCACCGGCGCGGGTGTGGCTGCCAATTTCGCGATTGCCGGCATTGGCACTGACACCGTCAACTCCATCCGATCGCCGGCATCGGCGAATAACATCGTCGGCATTCGCCCGACGCTCGGTCTCGTCAGCCGAGCCGGTATTATCCCGTACTCATTCACTCAGGATGCCGCTGGTCCGCTCGCTCGCACCGTTACGGACGCGGCGAAGATGTTAAACGTGCTGGTCGGCTATGACCCTAACGATCCGGCGACGGCATGGAGCGTTGGCAATACGGAGGAGGACTACACGAAATTCCTGAAGGCCGATGGTGTGCATGGCAAGCGCATCGGCGTTTTACGCAGTTTCTTCGGCACTGCGCGCATCAATGACGAGGTGAATAAAATCGCGAACCAAGCGATCGAGGATCTGAAGAGGTCTGGCGCAACGGTAGTCGAGCTGAACACCCCGGATCTCGACAGCGAAAAGATTTCCTCCGATATCAGCGTTCATCTCTACGAATTTAAGCCGGCGATCAACGCTTATCTTGCCGCGGGAAACGCCCCGGTTAAATCGCTCGAGGAGATTATCGCTTCTGAAAAGTTTTCGCCGAATATCCGGGAGAACATCACGAAAGCAGAAGGACTCGAAATGGACGACAGCTATCGCCTGCGCCTTCAGAAGCGCTCCGAGTTGCGGCAGCGTGTGATGAAGATCATGGCTGACCAGCGACTCGACGCAATTATGTTTCCGCATCAGAAGCGGCTTGTGGTGCCCATTGGGGAGACTCAGGTGGAGCGCAACGGCGCTCTTGGAGCAGTGACCGGCTTTCCTTCGATTGTGGTGCCGGGCGGATTTTCTTCCCCAACTCCGACAGCCAAGCTCGGCGTCCCGGTCGGCATCGAATTTCTAGGCAGACCATGGTCCGAGAAGCTATTGATCGAGATTTCCTACGGTTACGAACAAGCCACCAACCACCGCCGCCCTCCGCCAACCATACCGCGATAGTTTCCTTCTCGTGCCCTACCGTGTGTTCGCCCCTTCGGTAATACGAATCGTTAAGCTCACGCGGTGGGATGAACTATCGATCTCTGTATCAGGCTCCTCGCGTGCTCCGGCATATCCGCGGCTAACGTACAGCTCCTGTAATCTTCCCAATCCCGCTCGGATCTCATTCACGTTGAACAAATCTCCATCGCGAAGATGAAATTGGTCCCGAAGGGTCATCGTGGAAATGCTCAAGGCGCGATCAGGTGCGGCGCTTTCGATAATGACGCTCCCGAGTCGAAACTGGTCGCCCTCCGTAACTGAGGCGGTGACCACGATGCTCTGTCTTCCGTCATTAAGCTCAAGAGGCTGCGACGAAGGGTCATGAACCACAACTCTAAAATATCCTCGTTCCTGGAAGTCGGCCCTGATACCAACCGCTGCATCATCGGCCAAGGCTTTGCCATCATCATATTCTCGACCCTTCAACTTCCTGAGGACCCGTTCTCTTACTCCATCCCGATCATGAATGTCGCCTTCGATTTTGAGGTCGCTTAGTACGAATTTCGTGGCTGGACGTTCGTCAGATGCAGACCCCCGCGGAATCATTCCCACCTCCACGGAAGAGTTCAGCTGGGCGTGAGCCAAAGTACCAGAAGCGATTGCGGTGCATAAGATGACACACGCGACGCAAACAAATGCCATGCGCGTACGCGAAACATGTGGCACCGAACCGCCTTCGAGTATCCTCCGGATGCGCCGCGGCAGGTTGCTTCCAGGCATAGCCAAGCCAGTAGTATTCAGCCTAACCCGCGACCGCGTAACCAACCGGGCCATCTCTATGAGGCATTCGGAATATGCACGCGAATCATATCCGCTCTCCAGCACAACGTTGTCGCAGGCTTCTTCGGCCAAAGTGGAGAGGTGGTGCTCCAACCACCACGCGAGAGGGTGAAACCAAAATACAGCCCGATTCAACAGAGCAAGCCATTGGATGAGGGGATGGTAACGACGGGCGTGCTCAGACTCATGCATCAAGGCCCCTTCGAGTTGCGCCTGAGGCCATTCCTGCCAATGCTCCGGGAAAATCACCCTAGGATGTAACAATCCAACAGTCAAAGGCACGGCGCACAACGAGCTAGTCAGTACACCGTCGAAAGGGACCGCGTCGTGAACCAACCTGCGAGCTCGGACGGTACCTAGCCCCAGCCGAAACAATAGGAAGCACAGCCCTAAAAGATAGACGCCTGACAACACCGCTACCTTAGGGTCGACTGAACTTGACCGCAAAGAACGTGTCAAAGAGATTTCAATAGGACCTGTCGCCTTTTCCGCAATGCTTTGAGCATCAGGCGGCAGCACGCGCAGCGACGCCTCGGGTCCCCAAGCCGTCCAGATCGGGAGCAGGAGCATCATTACAGCTACGCCGGCCCACACGCTATGCTTTGCACTTGCAGCTTTCGCACGCATGGCCGACAGCACGACGGCTGCGGCCGCAACGATCAGCGCTGCTCTGACAAAACATTCCAACCATAGGCGTTCCATTTACTTCCCTCCTGGTCGTCGGCTGCGTACAAATTTCTCCAACTCGTCGATCTCTTTTTTGCTCAACACCTTTGCCTCCACCATTCCGCTGACCAATTCCTCAACTGAGCCCTGGCAGAATCGGTCGATTATTTGCCGCACGGCGCGAGCGGCTAGGCTGCGCGCTGGCTCCGCCGCTCGGTAGATATAAGCTCTCCCATCGGACTCATGCTTGAGATAACCCTTCTGCTCAAGGCGGCGCATTAGGGTCCGAGTGGTCGTTTCTTTTAGGTTGCGTTTGCCGGAGACGACCCGATGCACCGCTTCGACGGTGCACGTCCCGCCATCCCACACGGCCTGCATGACTTCGTTTTCAAGGTCGGTTAGGGGAGGCCGAACGCGAATTCCAGATACTGTACGAGATGTCATGGTACAACATGTACCACTTCAAAGGGTCGCAGTCAAGGAGTTTCGCTATCTGCAAGTCGCAGCATTGCCGCGATCGTAGCGGCGGAATCGAGGACGTACAGAGGCACTCTAAATCGGCGGAACCCGCAGGAGGAACTTCGCTAGAAGGGGGTGCTCGAAGATCGTAGTGCTGACAAGGGCCGACAGCGTCGCGCCTGCATCCACGAGTTCTTCATGCCTGCTTTCAGGCTCGCCGCTCCAAAGCGATTTTACTTCGTCAATGGCCTTCTTCTCGATTTCCTTTGGCCGCATGCTGGACCGCTCGTCGTTCAAATATTCGATCATAGAATCAAACTCATTCTTGTCGAGCCACATTCCATGACATTGCGGGCACCAATCAATAACGATGGACGACTTTCCAAAAAGGACCGAAACCATTTTGACGTTCTTGCATTTAACACACGCGCGTTTGGTCGTGATTACGTTTGTTTTCTCGACGTTATCAATCTCATCGTTCAGCCAGCGTAAAGACCCATTCTCAACCTTATTTTTGAGTCTTCGCAATTCATCCTGAATCAGCCAAATTCCCTTACATGCCGCGCAGCCTTCATATCGCATTGAGAAAAGTGTGTACTCATTAAGGTTTTTCCCGCACGCAGGGCAAACATCGGAGGTCGCTTTTTCCAACGTCGAACCCTTGATCGGGAGCACCTCCACGTGAAAGTCTGTCTCGCTGCTCTTCTTCTTGATCCGTTTGTACCAATAGGGGACATGTACGTTGTTCACGAAATCAGAAAAGCCCTTCCCGCTTACGGGCATGATTTCCGTCAGGTCTTTATCGATGAGATCCAGTTCACCACCATCAAGCCAGAACCCACCACAGTTCTTACAATGATGGAGAACAATGTCTGAGTAATTTAGAAAATTGACCGCATACAAATCGGAGTCTTCGCAGCGCGGGCACTTTCTTACCTTTGCTTGTGCCTCCTTTACCGGTTCCTGCGAGCAGTATTCGATGTCTCCCTTCACTTGAAAGGCCATCTTGTCCAATTCACCCGCATCCAACCACAGGCTCCCGCACTTCTCGCACATATCGTACGAGATCGTGTCCTTCTTCGTAGTCACCTGGTTAGTCGTCATCTCGGTACCGCAATTTAGGCAGTTCATTTACCCTTATCTCCACCAACTGATTTAGAAATAAGAAAGGAGGATATCAAATTGTTTCGCTGGCCGGGTGCCCTATGGGCGTTCTGCTGCTAATGAAGCGCTTCGACGAACTGCAAGGTACCTCTCATGAACGCCGACGCCATAGGGTTTTACACCCAACCTCGCGGCGGACCGCTACGTAGCGTGTAATGGTGTTGCTTTTGGACTCCTGAAACCACAGAAATCCATTTCCGGCCCTGGCAGCCAGCCGCGTAAAGGGGCGAAATTTCGCCGTCCGGCTTTTCTTCAAGCCGCCAAAGCGATTCACAGGATGGCCACGTTGTTCCCTGAATCGTCGTTAAAATAAAGCTCGTAAGAGTCCGGCGACGCTTCTTGGCCTTCCGGCACGTTCGTCTTTTGGTCCGGATTGTCATTCAGAGTAAGCCGTCGCTCGACATCGTCTGCGACGACGAGTTCATCCTCAACCATTGGGTGTTGCGCACCAGTGCGGTCCCCAGAAATCTTATGCTTCTGAATCTTCACTTGTAACTGACCACCGACCTTCGTGATGAAGTAGGTAGTAGTTGTCCTATCTCCTTCTCTGGAATGAAGGGTAACGCTTAAGTAAGATGGCTGCTCAAGCCACCATCGCCGCCACAACCACGCGCGAGCTTCACAAAGAATTGCTTCCGGATCCTGTTCAGTTCCTTGAACCAGGGGTTTCCTTGTCTCGAAACCAGAAAGATTGCGAGGAATTTCCTCGCCAATGGGTTGGGACGTGGTTTTCAATTCCTGATAATTGTGGCCATCAAAGCTGAATAGGTCTTCGAACCAACGAACTGCCGTTGCGCTGAGGACCCGGATATCCGGGAGCCCGTTCGTTTTTGTCTTGAGAATATCGAGGTCGTGGGCTCCGATAGACAGCAGCAAATCGCAGGATTTCGAATGCTGCCAAAAGATCCAGAAGGGATTGATGTTTGCGCCCCTCATCAGGCCCGCACCCATTACAACGAAATATGTACCATTGCCCTTTGCCAGTTCTCGTGCGGAGGCGGTAAACCAGTCCTCAGGAAGTTGTTTTGGGGAGAGATGTTCATATTCGAGTGCATCGAGCACGTGCTGGTCACTGGCTAACAAACGATGGATCAACCCGGCAAGGGCATCGCATCTGGGAACTTGTCGTCTTCGGCGCTGAATGATGTCGGGGGATTTGAAGAGGTTTCCCGTGGCTGTTGTTGTGCAGTTGTAGGAAAAGCGGCCACGCCAACAGCCAGAAGAAGAATCAAACTTCCTTTGCAAAACAGGAAATCCATCCGATGCAATATCTCAGCTACTTCCGAAACTTTTGGTTGCCTGTTTCTGACCGGGTCATCCGGCATGAGGGCAAAAAATAGCGCCACTAGTGAGGTCACACAAACCATGTATCGCACGCTATTGCGCCTTCTCTCATCTCGATGCTAATTGACGTGCAACGTAAGCGGAATCGCTTTCGACCCACCGCCCGCTGTGACGGTGACGTTGAGAGTGTAGGTGCCGGAGGGAGTGCCGTTGCTGCCGCTTCCACCGCTGCCGCCGCACGCGGCGAGAGAAACACAAACCACTACAGCCGCGACGCCGAGAAGAATCGCGCGGCGCTGGTTGTTCACGGAAGCGAGGGAAAACAACGACATGATAAACGCCAAGGCGAAGGAGGCGGCGAGCACGAGCAATCGCCGGTCTTTCGGGTGGAGATACGATCCGGGGGGAAGCAACATCGATTGCGCGGTGGTCGAGACGGTAATTTTTTCAGTTACAGGCGTTGTGCCGCTCAGCGTGATAGGAGAAGGACCCGTGCAAGTAGCGCCTGACGGCGCGCCAGAGCAACTGATAGTTGCGCTGCCATTGAATCCAGCCGCTGCGCTGATTTGAAGCATATAAGTGGCAGTCTGACCGGCAGTGATGGTTTCCGATGAGGAATTCGTCGTTACAGTAAGGGGTACCGAGCCACCCGAACCGCTCAGAGCTACCTTTTGGGTAGCCGAATTGCTGCTGTTGTCAGTCACTACCAATGTTCCGGACGCAGAGGCGGCACTGGTCGGAGTGAATGTGACGTTGATCTGACAAGTGGTGGAAACAGCCAGTGCTGTTCCGCAGTTGTTTGTTTCGGCAAAGTCACCGCTGGCGGTGATGCTACTAATGTCCAGATTCGCGTTGCCGATCGAAGCGAGTGTAATTACTTGAGCGGCGCTAGTGACCCCCACGGCTTGATTGCCGAAGGATAGACTCGACGCCGAAAGAGACGCGAGCGAATTCGATTCTCCCTCAAATATGCTCAAAACCTGAGGGCTGTCGGCAGCGTTATCGGTAACTGCGATCTGTCCGGGGGAGCCGGTATTAACGACATTAAACGTGCAGCTCGCGCCAGCGGATAGTGAGGCCGAACAATTATTCGTTTGCGTTACACCGCCGCTTATAGTGACATTCGCGATATCGAGCGGTCCGTTTCCGACATTCTTTAGAATGGCAGTTTGGGGAGGGCTCGACGTTCCGGTCGCTACAGTTCCGAAGGACAGAGATTGCGGTACGAGCAATACGGCCGGTCCCGGAACATCCAGGTCGACTTTGGCCGCAAAGATTGGGCTATCGGACTGTATGCCGGGAACATTCGCAAGGTTAGGATCTCCGCCGTCACCGGATACATAAATACCACCCGAACCGTCCAGCGCGATGCCAGTAAGAAATTGACCGAAGAAATAGGTCGAGAAAATCAGAGATTGGCCAGTCGGATTGATCTCAGCGATGAAAGGTTCCTCGCCCGAGGACATTGGCTTCAGCGATACATTGCCGATGGGGAAATCGCCCGTGTCGCTAAATCCAGTTATGAACGCATTTCCGCTGGAATCGATTGTGATTGCAGCCGCTCCTTGCGCCAGACAACCCGGGGAGGCGGCTGTGGCGGCGTTGCCGTAGCTCCGGACCAACCTATGGAACAGTGATCCCCGCAAATAGGCTTTTCTGATTTGGGGTGTGAGCGTATGGCCGGCGATCTCACCTCGAACGGAGCCTCCCAGCAGGGTTGAATAGATAAGGCCGGTTCCAGTTGAGTTCAATTTTGCGACGAATGCATCAGCAGAACTATTAAGCCTGGCCTGAAACGCGCCCGGCGTGACTGGAAAATCAGAAGTCGTGGCTTGTCCCGTAACGTAGCTATTCCCGGACGAATCTACTGCAATCCCGGTTGCGACATCGCCAGGGCAGCCGCTTGTATTGCTTCCTCCCAGATACGTCGCCCATTCCAAACTGGTCCCTGAGGAATTCAGTTTGGCGACATAAGGACTCTGAGCCTCGGGTTGCGTCGATTGAAACGCGCCGGAAGTGGCCAAGTCCGAGTTATACGTGATCCCGGTCACATAAGCCGCGCCGGAGGCATCCACACCAATGCCTGTGCCCATGTCTTCGTCGCTCGCCTCATTGGCATTCCCGCCGCTGGCGCTTCCCGAGCCTTCCCCGCCTCCTATCAGCGTCGAATAAATCAGGGAGGCGGCGCCGGTTTTTGTCGGATCGATCTTCGCAACGAAAGTCGCGCCAGCGCCATTTGCCGAATTGAAACTGGTTTGAAAAGCGCCGGAAGTTGTTGGGAAATTGGTACCCCCCGCTTGCCCGGTAATGTAAATGGCGCCCATCGAATCAACCGCAACTCCGGCGGCTGAATCGTTGCCGTTGCCGCCCAGGTATGTTGCATAGGTAGTCGTCGATCCGATCGTGTCCAGCACCGCAACGAAAGCGTCAGAGCACGACAGCGTGCCCGGAGGCGATTGCCCACCCGTGCACGTGCCGCCGCCCGAACTCTGCTGGAATCCGCTCGATGTGGCTACAAACCCCGGAGCGGCGCTGCCTGCAACGTAGACGTTGCCAGCGCTGTCGACTGCGATCGCCTTCCCGCTCGCGTCTGCGATCAGTGTCTGATAAATGGTGGCCGTCCCGCTCGCATTGAACTTTGTTACGAATGCGTACCCGCACTCCACAAAGCCTGTGGTGAGCTCGCAAGCCTGATTCGCGGCCCCTTCGTTCAGGTTCGTGCCTGTCGAGCCTGTAACATATGCCTCGCCCATCGAATCCACTGTAACGCCATTTGTGACCGTCACGTCGTCGTCGGTGTTACTGCTTCCCAGAGGAGAAAAGAAGGAAGCATACATAATCGTGGGGTCGATAATCAGGGCCCGGGAATGGTCATACCGACCTACTGCAAATTGGACTTCCTTCTTCGCATCTAGGCGGTAATTCCCGATAATTTCTTCTCGTCCTTTGTCTCCCCACTGATAGATCACAGGCCTGTGCTCGATCAGTTCTTCGGCTGCGGTTTTGACAAGCAGGTCGCCGGCGGAGTCGAGATGAAGGGATTTTGCTCCCGAGAAATGCATGCGGATGGCCTGGGGGTCGGCGCCCGGGGCTACGATGAAGTCGTACTCGAGTTGGCGCTGAGTCCCGCGATAGGCGAGATTAATGCCGGGATAGACATTCTCGTATTCGATTTTGGCGAAGGTGGAGATGTTGGTCAGGCCGCCGTGCGGATATTTCTTGCCCAGGTAATTCACTTTACCAATTAAGGGGTCGAGGGGCTTTATCTCGACGTCACCGTTTGATCCTCTGAGTTGAAGATTAAGCAGGTCAACAGTATTGGAAAGAGGGCGCTTTTTAAGAGTGAACGAGGCGGATGGCCGTCGGGGGAGCGCCAGAGTAGCTTCGGCAGGTTTTAGGAAGAGGGTGAAATTTCCCCCGCGGGCCAAGTATTGAACGGCGGTGTCCGCCTGGCCTTCGTTGCGCTCGAATGAAAGCGGCAAATTCTGCAGCGAGGCGTTGAAATTGCTTCTAGCGTTGGAAGCCGCAAGTATCTGCTTTATTGCTTTCGCCCCTGGCTGGCCCTGGCGGCGGTGCATGAAGGGAAAAACCGCAATACACACGACCACAGCGATGGAAGCGCCGATGGTGAGCCGGCGATTAGTGATCATCGAACCCACTCCCGTCTTTAACAGATGAGTAAATATTATGGCTGATTATGCTCCCCGTTGCCGTAATCGTGTCAATCAATCCCGCCTCGCCGAACGCCTACATTCCGCAACCTCATCGCCGTATGATTTACCTGCTTGAACCGGCCCCCAACGAATTAACTCTGGAAATTACTCTGCCTATCATCAACACATCCGGGCACAGAGCACACATCCTCGCTCTTTTCTGCGCCTTCATCGTCTTCTCACTCGCCGCAGCTCCGCTATTCGCGCAGTCCACCCCTCCAGGCGTCCTTCGCGTTCAGGTAAATCTTCAATCGCTCGCCGTTCACGTCACCGATAAGCAGGGAAACGACGTCAAAAATCTCTCGTCCGATGCCTTCACCATTCTCGAAGACGGCCGCCCGCCAAAGATCTCCTTCTTCGGCGCCGAGAATGTCCCTACCAGCCTGAATGTCCTGGTCGACATAAGCAGTTCCATGGACCCTACCGGCAAAGTCGGGTCCGCCGAAGCCATTGCCACTCGATTTCTTCGCGCCGCCCATTCCGGCGGTGAAATTTCCGCCATGGAATTTTCCGACCAGCTCGGCCCATTTCATTTGCTCACCCAGCAGGAGCTTCGTAACCCAACTCCCGCGATTCTCCCCTCCGGAACGGGTCAAGGATCGGCGCTGTTCGACGCGATTGCCTCCGTCCTCTGCCATTTGAATTCCTCAAAAGATCTGCGTCAGGCCGTGGTGGTAATCAGCGACGGGATCGATCAGCACAGCCGGCTCGACTTGGATCAATTGATTGCGCTCGTCCAATCTTCGAAAGCGCAACTCTTCATGATCGGCACTCGCAGCAGGTCGGAATACAACCTGAACGGGCACGCCAGCGCGACGATCACTTTGGTCAGCGGCCGTGACATCGATAATCCGGCCGTCGTCTTTGACCGTCTGAGCAGGGAATCGGGCGCCGAGTCTTTCTGGCCTATCTCAGAAGAGGGCCTCGATCAGGCCTTGAAGAAAATCTCGGATCTCCTCGACGCCCAATACACCATCGCCTACTACCCTGAATCGAGTGCCAAAGGATTTCGTCGCATTCAAGTCAAACTGCGTGCCCCGGGATTGATCGTGAACGTTCGTCGTGGAGTTGGGTCGCAAACGGCAGGCGCCTTCAGTCCCGACTTCACGGAAGGAACCTGCGAAATCTCTCCGAAAGTTCATCCCTATTCGTACGAATCCAAAGTTATCCACGACGGTGAAGTGGCGTCCTATCGCGAGGATTTTTCCGATATTCGCAGCGGGTGGCCCAATCGCGAAAGTTCTCGCTACATTTCCTCGGGCTATGAGCTTTCCAATTCGGGCTCGTCGAAAATCGAAGGCTCCGCGAGTTCTTTCGGCGGAGCGCGCTACTTTCCTCCCGAACGCGACGTAATCGCCGCGCACGGGCCCTGGTGGATCGACTTTCGCGAGTCCGCTGTTATTGAAAAAGTGCCTGCCATTCCGAAAGGCAGTCCCGATTCGCCTGCAGCCGATCAATCCGCTGCGGGCTTGGTCTTTCGCATGAACGACAGCGGCTACTACGCCTTGCTCCTGACCGAATCCCCCAAAGCCAAAAAGCTTTGGCTCAAGTTGGAGAAACGCGAATACGGCACAAGCTTCTCAACCGGCCTCATTCCCTGGACCGCCATTCCTCAACCCGAAGCCGCGCCGTCAGAAATCACCGCCTCCATCGAATGCGTCGGTAAACAAATCCTCATTTCTATCAATGACCATCAGGTCGGCCAAGCCCGGGACGATAGCTACTCCCAGGGAGAAGTGGGATTCATCCTCTCCGGAATCGGCCGCGTAAGATTCCACGACTTGATCGTTACCAGCCGCTGAACGCTCGTCCGCCGCTAACGCTGCGGCGCCGCCACCGCCGCGGCTAGCCCGCTAACCTTTCCCCGGCGCCTATCTCCGCCCTTTCTTGACCCCCCGCACACCCTCGACTAAACTAACCCGTTCACTTTTGCGTCATCTATTTGGCTGGATTAGCCAGGCGCCGCTCGTTCCTTGCGCTTAACAAGTTTAGGAGCACTTAGTTGCCGAAAAGAACCTTTCAACCTCACGTACGACGCCGACACAAAAAGCACGGCTTTCGTTCGCGCATGAAGACTAAAGGCGGCCAGCATGTCCTGGCCCGCCGCAGAAAGAAAGGACGTCACAGCCTTACACGCGTTTAATCCAAAGCGCCTTAAGCTCTTCGCTTACCCGCGGTCCTGCCGCCTGGTTCGTCGTGCTGATTTCGACGCTGTTTACCGCCACGGCCGCCGCCGCTCGAGTCCATCGTTCGCCATTTTCTTCCGCCACAACGAACTCGATATCAGTCGCTTCGGTATGAGCGTGAAGAGAACCCTGGGCGGCGCCGTTCTTCGCAACCGCATTCGTCGCCGCGTCCGGGAAATATTAAGATTGAATCGTCAGGAGATCGCTTCAGGATGGGACATTGTGATTCACCCGCGGCCCACGGCTCTCACCGCCGACTACGCGCTCCTCTCAGCGGAGCTCCTCAAACTTCTCCAGACTCTCCGCGCCTGAGCGGTCCCTCCACTACCCGCTCCACCTTCGGCGCCGCCCTTCTTCTCTCCCTAGTCCACACCTATCGCGTCTACCTCGCGCCTTTTTTGGGAGGGAACTGCAAGTTCTACCCCTCCTGCTCCCGCTACGCCGAAGAAGCCATCGCCGTCCACGGAGCCCGCCGCGGCTCCTGGCTCACTTTCAAACGCTTAGTCCGCTGCGTCCCCTTCACCAAGGGCGGCATCGACCTGGTCCCCGACCGCGACGATCTCGCCTTCGCCGCGGCGCCTGAAAACCTCCGTACAAGTACGCACGCCCACACGCGCCACTCCTCGGAGTCCGCTCAGTGAAAGAGCTCTCCGACGAAAAGCGTCTTCTCGTTGCCTTCCTGGCGATGATCGTGATCCTCTTCGTTTGGGGCAAATTCTATAAACCCCCGCCGCCCCCAGCCAAGCCCCCAACCGCGCCAGCCGTTTCCACCGGCACTAATTCACAATCCGCCCCGGGCCCAGGCCAAAGTTCTGCCACCTCCCCCTCGGGCCCAAGTACCACTGCCTCCACCAGTCCCAGCAAAGCCGAACAAGCTGCGCCCCTGCCCACGGCCGCCCAAGCCAAGTCCGAGACTACCCTCGTAGTCGAAAGCCCCCTCTACCGCATCGAATTTTCCAATCGCGGCGCCGTCGCCCGTAGCTGGAAACTCAAAAACTACCTCGACGACGAAAAGCCACCCAAGCCCCTCGAACTCGTCAACTCTTCCGCCGCCCAACAATTCAGCGCCTGGCCTCTCTCCATCCATCTTCAGGACAACCAGCTCGAAACTCGCGCCAACTCCAGCCTCTATCAACTCACGCCAGCACCAAGTGCCACAGCCGCCAGCGCCTCAATCACCGACGCGCCAATCACCCTCGCCGCCCCCGTCACCCTCGCCTTCCACTGGTCCGACGGCCACCTCGACATAACGAAAACCATCTCCCTCTCCGACGATTACACCGCCCTCATCAAGGTCACCGCCACCCTCGACGGCAAACTCCTACCCGCCGGCATCGCCTGGCGCGGCGGCTTCGGTGACATCGGCGTCGCCAATCAATCTCAAGGCGTCACAGTCTTCTATTCCCAGAATGGGAAAATCAACCTCCTCCCCATCAAAAAGCTGGGCACCGAAAATCACCAGGAAATTCCCATCCTCCAGGAGGGCGAACACGAATTCGCGGGTATCCAAGACCAATTCTTCGTCGCCGGTTTCCTCCCGCCCACCCCTCCCGCCGCCGGAGCGCCCGCCACTCCGGGCCTAAGCCTCTGGCACTGGGTTCAGCAGCACGAAATAGGCGACAATGACCGCCCCGCCGAAGAACCCGAAGCTCAAATCGCCGTAGGTCAGTCCACTCCCGCGCCTCTCGACATGCGCCTCTTCGTCGGTCCCAAGGACCTTCGCGTTCTCGCCCATCTCCGCCCGCAGCTCGACGGCCTCGTCAATCTCGGCTGGTTCGGCATTATTGCCAAGCCCCTGATGCAAGTCCTTCAATACACTCATCGCTTCATTCCCAACTGGGGCTGGGCCATCGTGATCCTTACCCTCATCATCAACATGGCTCTCTTCCCTCTCAAAATCAGCCAGTTCCGCTCGATGAAGAAAATGCAGCGGGTCCAGCCCGAAGTCAGCCAAATTCAAAATCGCTACAAGAAGTACTCCATGAGCGATCCTCGCAAACGCAAGATGAACGAGGAAGTCATGGCCGTCTATCAACGCGAGGGCGTCAATCCCCTCGGTAGCTGCTTCCCGATGCTCATCCAGCTCCCCTTCATCTACGCCTTCTATCGCATGATCGGCGGCACCATCGAGCTCCGCCACGCCCCCTGGTTCGGCTGGATTCACGACCTCTCCGTCCGCGATCCTTATTACATCCTGCCCCTCGCCATGATGATCTCCACCTTCCTCATGCAGAAGATGACGCCGACTCCCACCACCGACCCCACCCAGCAGCGCATGGCTCAGATCATGCCCCTGGCTCTCGGCTTCATCTTTTTCCGCCTGTCCGCCGGACTAAACCTCTACTACTTCACTAGCAACCTCGTCGGCGTGACACAACAGGTCTTCCTCAATCGCACCGACCCCATCAAAACTCCCTCCAAGCCCTCGAAGGCCCCCAAACCCAACAACTCCTCCTAGCCTTTTTTATTTTTTTTGGGTGCCCTAAGTGGCGCCTTTCCATGTGGAGATTTACCCCTCACCTTCGGGGTCTTTAATAGGTAGCTCGGTTTTGCGGTGGTCTTGGAAGTTTCTGCGGTTTTCCGGGCGCCTCGCTTCCTGGCTTTAGGAAGTGGGATCGAATGAAATTTAAAGCCTTTGAATTTGCTGTTATCTGAGAGGTCTACCCTTTACTCCAACTTACAAATAAATCCCCACCCTCCAAAAAATTCCGTCACCGCCAGCACCAACTCATTGCTTCCCGCCTTCAATGGTAAAAACACCGCATCGCTCTCCTCATCCATCAATCCCAAAAAATTCCCCTGCCTGAATCCCAACTCATTCTTCCCGCTATAAATCGGCCTTCCATTCAAATACACCACGACTTCATCGCTGTACCCGATCTTCATCCTTCTTACCTGCTCGCGCTCCGACCTGATCGTCGTCCTCGCAAATACCACTTTCGATCCAGCTACCGGCCCCCGAATCCGTTCTTCTCGTTCCGGCGCGTCAATGTTGGGGCTGCGCCTGTATCTATTAATGACCACCATTCCTGGCGTTTCCGCTTTCACCCGTTCCCACTTCAGGCTCGCCGGATCGGGAAACTTCTCAGGATCCTTTTCGGTCACGTCAAATACATCCGACAACTCCCAATCTGTCAGCGTGCCGGCCCCAAATGTTGGGTCGGGCCATTGGTAACTTCCTCGATCCGGCGTATAGGTCAGATTCGAAAAATACGCCGCGCCCAGGTGCCCCCAAAATCCAATGCTCCCGGTTACTTTCCCGAGCTTCAAGTCGGGAACCGTCAGCGTCGCCTTATTCGACCCATTCAGGTAGAGCTCCGCTTTGAGCCCCGCAATCACCATGTGCAAGTGAATCCACTGATTCCGTGGAATGTCGGCCGTCGCCGTATATCCCGGCCCGGTGTAAATCTGCCAAACTGGCGCTCCGTACATGCCGGGCGTGTACTGCACCGCTTGATCCGTTCCCGAATTCCTCGGACGAAAGAAAATCACTTCATACTGATCCTCAGACTCCACATGAAAAGCGATCCCGAAAAACCTGCTGCTGTTATCCGCAGCCATATCCACATCAATGGTCCCATTCTCAAACTGAACATCCTTTCGCCACGCCATCCCTCTCGCCATTCGAAAACTCTTCCGCCCCAAAAACTCCACGATTTCGCCGTTGTGCTCGACTGGATGGTCCTCGGGAATCTTAAAATTCCTTTGGCTCATCTCCCATCCCGAATCGACGGCCACTTTTACCATCTGCGCCTTCGCCACCCCTGCTACCGCCAACACCAGCACCAACCCCATCACCCATTTCGCCTTCATCTCGCCTCAAATCTCGCCCCTCGCAACCCCTTAGACGCGCTTCGCTCTAGGGCGTCATCCCGAATCCCGCTTCTTGCGCGCCCGACCGGGCGCGTAAGAAACGGCGTGAGGGATCTGCTACTGTTGTTGACTTTTTTGGGGAGGTGAACCGCAAGGTTCACCTAATAGGAATGCCTGCCTGTCGAGAGAAGTGCAATTTCGGAGGTTTTTCTTGCTGCGTGGATTGTTTTCGAAATTTCCAGCTTTGGTCCCTCTAAACTTCCACCACATATCCCTTCTTCCCAACATTCACACACTTCGTCTCCCCAATCTGATCCTCTCTCCCCTCGCACTCGTGAATATGTCCGCAAAATAAATACTTTGGCTTTTTCTCTTCCACCCATTTCCTAACTTCCTTGCTTCCCGCATGCCTTCCCTTCGCCACTTCATCCAATTTCGTACTCACCGGAGGCACATGCGCGACCACATACAGTTCGCCTTCTCCATCAACCTTCATGCCCCTCAAAATCTGTCCAATCTGCTCTTCCGTATATTCTCCTGGCGTATTAAACGGCGTGATATTGCTGTACCCCAGTCCCGCCCAACTCGTCTGACCAATTTTTCGTACTTGCTTGTGAAAATTCACAAACCCAAACTCCTCGCATAGCTTTCCAATCTGCTCTTCCGTCTCATGATTCCCCGGCAACATCCAGACTTTCTCTTTGAGCGGAGCCAGCACGTTCGCGCATGCGTCCAGCGTCTTCCCGAAATTCGATAAATCTCCCGCCGCTACATAAATGTCTGCCTGCGTCCGCACCAACTTCTCCAGCGCCTTCACATCCCCGTGAATGTCGCTAAACACCAAAACCTTCATTACTCTTTACCTCAAGCGTATATAGAGAGGGCTGTCATCCCGAATTCCGCTTGTCGCGTTTCGCGATTGCTTTTGATTCTGGATAGCCCATCCCGCCGTCCTTGCGGGTGGGTGGCAAGATCCGAAGATATGGGCAACCGATCGAAGTTTATTTCTATCGCTGCCTACTCACCCCAGCAACCAGATTGTGATTCCCGCTTGAATGCATTGCTCAATCATTTTCTGATCACTTTCTCCAAATGCGTTCGCCTTCTCGCTCTCCACGTCCACCGTTCCAATCACCCGTGCATCTCCCGGCGACATCACCGGCACAATCATTTCCGAAAGCGTATTTCCAAACGCCGTTAAATATCTTTCGTCGCTTCGCACATCACCAACAATCACCGTCTGCTTCGAGGCAATGGCCGCACTAGTCAGTCCCTTGCTCACCGGAAACGTAGGAAATTCAGGCGCGCCTGGCCCGCTCCACGAAATTATCGACACGACCGTCGCGCTCACATCGTAAATTCCAACCCACCGATACCCGCCCAACTTCTGAATCATCTCTGCCAGCCGCTGCGCTTTCACCACGCGATCGTCATTCCCGCCCGCAATCGCGCGGATCTGATTCAGCGTGTTGTTCACCACAATCGGCATAGAAAAGTTCTAACCCAGTTCAGAGAAAACGAATTTACTCCACCCAAATCAATGGTGAACTCTTCTCCACGACTTCACCAATCCAACGCGCCGGCACATTGTTACTCGCGAAAAGTTCTGTCGCCGCTCCACGGGCTTTTCGATCGATCGCAACGAGCAATCCGCCTGAAGTTTGTGGATCCCAACACAACTTCCGATACGCTCCCGGCACTGCTTCGCTAAATTCCGCGCAGCCCTTCACAAACTCCTCATTATTCTTCAGTCCGGTCGACACAAAATCGCGTCCCGCATATTCGAGCGCGCCCGGCAACACCGCCAATTCCTTGTGATGTATCTTCAGCGAAACTTTGCTGCCCATCGCAATGCCCCGCGCGTGTCCCAGTAATCCAAACCCGGTTACATCCGTCACTGCATGAATCGCATTCCCTTTTTGCTCTTCAATTTCGCGCAGCGCCTTCGCCGCCACGTCATTCAGCGTGGTCATTGATTTTTCTGCCGCATCACGTGCTTCTTCGCTTGCCGCTCCCGCCTTCAGCGCAGTGGCAATCAATCCGGTTCCCAACGACTTTGTGAACGCCAGCAAATCACCGGGCTTCGCGCCTGCATTGGTCCAGAATTTTTGTGGATGCACCGCGCCCGTCACCGCGTATCCGAATTTCAACTCAGGATCGCGAATCGAATGGCCGCCCAACAAAACACATTTCGCTTCTTCCATCTTGGAGAGCCCGCCGGCCATCACTTGCTGGAGAATCTCCGTGTCCTGGTTCGGCGGAAATCCCACGATCGAGAGCGCCGAAAGCGGGTTTCCACCCATCGCATAAACATCGCTCAGCGCATTCGCTGCCGCTACCTGACCAAACGTAAAGGGGTCGTCCACAATCGGCGTGAAAAAATCCACCGTCTGCACCAAAGCCAGCTCATCACTCACTCGATAGATTCCCGCGTCATCGGAAGTATCGAAACCCACCAGTACATTCGTGTTCGTCTGAACAAAAAGCTTACCGAGCACCTGATGCAACACACTTGGGCTCAATTTAGCGGCGCACCCGGCCGCCTTCACCGTGTCGGTGAGGCGAACTTTTGGATTCTTGCTTGGACTTGGACTATTCACGTAGGAATTGAAATCAAAAAGACAAAATTTGTCGGCGGGCCGACGAACTCTTACTTCTGTAGTGTGACTGCAGGTCTCACTAAGACCGTTTCCACTCGTTCATCTCGTCGAATTACGTGACACTTACCTCGAAACGTCGCCCCCGGCTCAATCAGAAAACAAGGACTCGTGATTTCTCCATCGACCGAGGCAGATCGCTTGATCTCTACCCGCTCATATGCGTGAATCGTGCCGGCAAAAGTCCCCTCGACGACTACGACCTGCGCTTCCAGCTCACCCTCGACCTCGGCCTGCGCCCCGAGCAACAGTCGCTGCTTCGAACTTAATCTTCCTTTCACGCTGCAGTTCACCCGAAACGTTCCCTGACACGTTAAATTCCCCTCCAGCTCAATCCCCGCCTCCAGAAATCCGGCCCACTCATCCGGTTCACCAGGCTGGTCCTTTGAGTTCCAAGGCATGGCTAATTACTCGCCGCTCGATCTGTTCCTCGCGCCAGCACTTCGTAGATGCGCATTAGATCACTAGGATTGTAGTATTCAAAGACTAACGTGCCTGATTTCTTACTCTTGTGCTGCGTCACGTAAATCTGTGTTCCGTAAATCGCCTTCAAATTCACGACGGCCTGTCTGACGTTCGGGTCGCTCATCGGGCTTGGATAGGTCGGCTTTGTCTTCGCCCTACTCTTGGCGTTCTGTCTCTTGATGAATTCTTCGAGCTGCCGAACTGTCAAACCCCTAGTGATCACTTGCTGCGCCACGACATAGCGATCAATAGGATTTTCGATCGCCAGTAGCGTACGTCCGTGCGCCGGGCTAATTTTCTCCGCTGCCACTAGTTCTTGCGTAAGCGGATCCAACCGGAGCAAACGCACCGAGTTGGCAATTGTCGCTCGCTCCTTCCCTGTCTTTGCCGCCGCTCCCTCCTGGGTCAGATCGAATTCGGTCATCAAGCGATCAAGTGCCAGAGCCTCTTCCATCGGATTGAGGTCCTCGCGCTGCAAATTCTCTACTAGCGCAATCAATACTGCCGACTCATCTCCGATCTTGCGCACAATCGCGGGCACCTCGTGCAGTCCAGCGCGTTGCGCCGCCCGCCAGCGCCGCTCGCCCGCGACGATCTGAAAGCGCTCTCCCGTCGCTCGGACCACTAGCGGCTGGATAATCCCGTATTCCTCTATGGACCGCGCCAGCTCATCCAGCGCCTCATCTGCAAAAAGTTTGCGCGGCTGTCCGGGATTCGGATCGAGCAGCTCAATTCCAATTTGTCTTACGGCTTCGCTCCCCACAGGGCCACTTATTTCTGCCCCTGGAATTAACGCGCTAAGCCCCCTGCCTAAAGCATTTCGCGTCATTCGCTACGACCTCCTTTGCCAATTCAAGATACGCAATCGCACCCTTGCTCCTCATGTCATAGAACATTGCCGGCTTGCCATGACTCGGCGCCTCCGCAAGCCGCACATTTCTCGGAATCACCGTCTTAAAAACTTTCTCGCCAAAGGCCTTCCGCACATCGTCTGCAACCTGGCGCGCCAGCGTTGTCCGCTCGTCGTACATCGTGAGCAGAATTCCTTCGATCTCTAATTTTGGATTGAGTGATTGTTTCATGCGCTCGATTGTGCCAAGCAGCTCGGTGAGCCCCTCAAGCGCCAGATATTCGCATTGCACCGGAATCAGCACGCTGTCCGCGGCGGCCAACGCATTCAAAGTCAGCAGGTCCAACGACGGGGGACAATCCAATAGTACGTATCTGTACATATCCCGTACGCCTTCCAATACCCCCCTCAGCCTATACTCCCTCCCCTCCATCCCCACCAACTCCACCACCGCCCCCACCAGATTCCTATCCGCCCCCACGACTTCCAACCCCTCCACGTCCGTCCCCATCACCACACTCTTTACACTCGCCCTCCCCACGATACAGTCATACACCGTCCCTCTCGCAGCCGCCTCACGCCCCGCTTCATCCCTTCTCGCCCTCCCGCACCCCAAGCCCACGCTCATATGCCCCTGCGGATCGCAGTCCACCACCAATGTTCTCTGCTCTCCCACGGCCAACGACGCCCCCAAATTCACCGACGTCGTCGTCTTGCCCACTCCTCCTTTTTGGTTCGTAACCGCGATTACCCGCCCCAAATTGTCACCTCGGCCGTTAAGCTAGCGCAAACAAAAGTGATATGCAAATTGTTTCACAAGGAACAATTCTGGCTTTGCTTGGCGCAATGCGTCGTATGCATGAGCCTTCAAACGTGACCATCCTCCTTCAAGCCACTGAATTTGAGTAGGATAGGAAATTGTTTCACGAGAAACAATTTTGACGAGGTAGGAGCAGTAGATGGAAGCGACGGTTAGGCGGTTGGAAGGGGCGAGGCGGGAAGGATTAGGCGGTCGTGAGAGAGCGGGAGAGAGAAGGGAGGGTCGAGATGCCAGGAGGACGTGGGGAGGGCGGAGACGTCGCGGGGAGTGAGCCAGAGGATGAGGCGGCCGGAGGGGAGGAGGGAACGGGAGCAAAAGGAGAGGAGGGCGGGTGTGCGGGAGAGGGCGCGGGACGTGATGGTATGGAAGAGCGGCGACATGGATACAGGAAAAAGTACCAGGTCAGAATTGAGGTCCCCGGCATGTGCTCCAGCCATGCTCAGGGCGCGGACCGCGTCGGGTGGGGGAGTCGAGGGCTGCGCGGCTGGAAGAGGGTAGTCTTCGAAGCGGCCGCGAAAAATTTCGACGTCAGCTAAATCCAGTGTGCGGACGACTTCGTGAAGGAAGGCACACTTTTTTTGGTTGGGTTCGATTAAGACGGCCTCGATCAATGGTGAAATCAGTTTGAGGGGAAGGCCAGGGAAACCAGCCCCTGTTCCGACGTCGGCGAGCCGACCTGAAATTGGGCCTAGATTGACTGCCGCGAAGCTTTCACCGAAGTGCACTTGAATTATTTCTCGCGGGTCTTCGAGGGCCGTGAGCGAAATCTTCTTGTTCCACATGAGTAGTAGTGAGAGATAGGTGCGGACCTTCTCGATTGTCTGGTCGTCGAGGGTGACCCTATAGGGAAGAAGGAACTCGCGAATTTCTGGAATCGATAGCATTCCTGTTTGGGTATCACAATTTGGAGGGACAAATCCACTGAGTCCGAACCAACTCATTCCGTGATTAACGTATTACGTTAGTAGTAATAGGTAGAGATCAAGCAGCAGAGCTGGGAGCATCTGCTGATGAGTAAGAGAGTTGACAGTGCGAAGAGGGCGAACTATTGTGGCGCGGTCTTTATGAAAATACTCGTGCTGGGAAGTGGCGGACGCGAACACGCGCTCGTGTGGAAGCTGAAGCAGAGTCCGCAGGTGGAGCGGGTGTGGTGTTCGCCGGGGAATGCGGGGATTGCGGCGGACGCGGACTGCTATCCGGTAGATGTTGGTAACACGCAGAATATAAGGCAGTTAGTGAATAACCTAAAGCCGGATTTGGTGGTGGTCGGGCCGGAGCTGCCATTGGTGGTTGGCGCTGCGGATGAGATGAGGACTGAGGGATTCAAGGTTGTGGGGCCGGGGGGCGCCGCAGCTAAGCTCGAGGGAAGTAAAGTTTTTGCCAAGGAATTTATGATGCGGCACGAAATTCCGACGGCGGAAACTTTGGCGATTGCGGGAACCGTGGAGGAAGCGCGAAGCAAGCTGCAGAGCATCGGCGCGGATCGCTTTGTGGTGAAGGCGGATGGCTTGTGCGCGGGGAAAGGTGTGCTCGTCGCGTCGGGGCGGGACGAGGCTGAAAAGTTTGTGGAGGAGCTGGCGGGATCCAGCGCGTTCAAGTCGACGAGCGGCGCGTTCGTGATTGAAGAAGCGCTCGGCGGCGCAGAGCTTTCGTACATTATTTTGACGGACGGCGAAAGATTTTTGCGCATGGCGCCGGCGCGCGATTACAAGCGTCTGATGAATGGCGATAGTGGGCCCAATACGGGCGGAATGGGCTCGTATTCGGTGAATGGGCTGCTGCCGGATGAGTTGGAAGAAAAGATTTTGAATAATATTGTTGGCCCGACGCTGGCGGGGCTGCGGCGCGATGGGCTCGAATATCGCGGCTTTCTTTATTTTGGATTGATGCTGACGCGAACAGGCCCGAAGGTTTTGGAATTCAATTGCCGAATGGGCGATCCAGAGACGCAGTCGATTTTGTTGCGCGCAGATTTTGATCTGGCGAATTGCTTGGCGTCGTGCGCGGCGGGAAGACTCGATACGAGTGGGGTGCGATGGCCGAGCGGCGCTAGCGTGTGCGTGGTGATGGCTTCGCGAGACTATCCTGGCTCGACGAAAGTTGAAGAGGAGATTCACGGGCTGGAGGCCGGCGGCACGGATGGGCAGGGATCTGAATCTTATGTTTTCCATTCGGGGACGAAAGAGAAGGATGGCAAGGTGGTAGCGTCGGGCGGTCGAGTGTTGGGCGTGGCGGCGTATGGGAGAGATTTGGCGGCGGCGAGGGCGGCGGCCTACGACAGAGTGAGTAGGATTAAGTTTGAAGGGATGCAGTATCGGACGGATGTTGCGGAGAATGTGCAGAAGGAGTCCGGTGCGGCGAACGGGTAGGCATTTTCCGGATCGTTAATTTTATTGGTATGAGGAGGATAGGTGGCTAAGGACGGTCAGCAAGGCCCGATGGTCGGGATCATTATGGGATCGGATTCGGATCTGGCGACGATGTCGGAAGCGGCGAAGACGCTGGAAAAATTTGGGATCACTTATGAGATGGAAGTGGTGTCGGCGCACCGGACGCCGGCGAGGGCGCATGAGTATGCGTCGACGGCGGCTTCGCGAGGATTGAAGGCGATTATTGTCGGAGCGGGAGGGGCGGCGCATTTGGCGGGAGTGGTGGCGTCCTTGAGCACGCTGCCGATTATTGGAGTGCCGCTGGCCGCGACTGCTCTGAATGGAATGGACGCGTTGCTGGCCACGGTGCAGATGCCGGCGGGAATTCCGGTGGCGACCATGGCGCTCGATAAAGCGGGCGCGACGAACGCGGCGATTTTGGCGGCCCAAATTTTGGGGACGTCGAATGCGGAGATGGCGGGGAAGGTAGCGAAGCATAAAGAGGATTTGGTGAAGTCGGTTGCGGAGAAGAATGCGAGATTGAAGCAGGCGGCGGGGAAATAAGAGAACCCTCCACCTAGTTAGAGCCGCGGAGTTTGGTCGTAAATCCCACGCGCGTCCATCTGATATGGCGTGAACCTTGCGGTTCACCTGCGCAGTTCTGTTCGGACCCGCCAAAACGTGTGTGTGTGACCCGCAGACACACCTAAAGCAACACCAACCAAAGTAGGTCTGGAAGTGTTGCCACCCACCCGCCAAACCGGCGGATGGGGCACCCGCAGAAACTTCCAAAGCCACACCAGCAGAAACTTCCAAAGCAACACGAGCAGTCGCCTAATGGGGTTTTTTCGAAACGCGCGCGACGAGGTCGTCGAGTCGCGAGAGTAGTAATTTGAGAATCGGAGATTGATTCGACTTTTTGTAGCCGAGGACGAGGTCGACGGTTGGGGGGTGGCCTTTGAGAGGACGGCTGGTGAGAGACGAGGGGAGAAAGTTCTGCGCGTAAGTCGGTAAGAGCCCGACGCCGCCGGTCGAGGCTATCAGGGACATTCCCATGGTGATGTGGTCGGCCTGGTGGGCTGGCGTGATTCTGATTCCGGACCGTTTCAGATAATTGTCGATGAGGGCGCGCAGCACAGGGGCGGTGTCGGAGACAGCGACGAAGGTCTCGCCTTCTAGCTGCCTCGGACTGATGGCCTTGAGCGCAGCGAGGCGGTGGCTGATGGGCAAGAACACCAGTAAGGGCTCTTTGACGAGAAGACGGAAGGCGAGCTCTGGCATGGCTCGTTCACGTCGAAGAAAGGCTGCGTCGATGGTTCCTTTCAAGAGGGCTGCAGCGAGTTGCGGCGAATATTGACTGGATATCATTACGTCGACGTTGGGCAGTTCGTCGCGCAAGATCCGCAAGGCTTCAGGCATCCAGGTTAGTTCGTGTCCGGTGAGAAAGCCCATGGTGAAGCAAGGCTTGCCGGGATGGGCGACGCGGCGTGCGGCTTGGGTTGCCGCTTCCACCTGCGATAGCACCAGGCGCGCATGATCGAGAAAAGCTCGACCTGGCGGTGTCAGTTCGATGCCGCGGGCACCGCGCGTAAGAAGCGGCACACCAATCTCCTCCTCAAGAGTACGAATCTGGCGGCTGAGTGAAGGCTGCGAGGTGTGCAACTTTGTCTTTGCGGCCAGGGTGAGGCTGTTGGTTTCGGCGACCGCGACGAAATAGCGGAGGTGGCGGAGTTCCATAATTACTTACGACCATGCCTTTGAGGCATGGCTGCCAGTTTAACAAAGTATGATTCCGCACGGCTAGGGTTGCGCTCCAATGGAGTGATGAGAGCCAGCAGCCCGGTGGCATGGCAAGGCACCTTATGCCTGTACCGCATGGGCTAGCTAGGAGGAGGAGTGCGATGGTTTCACCAGTTGTTTTAATTACCGGCGGACTGACGGGAATTGGCCGCGCCGCGGCAATAATCTTTGCACAAAAAGGAGCTCGGGTTGTTGTGTCCGGGCGCCGGGAGAAGCAAGGCGTAGATTTGGCTGCCGAGCTACAAAAGCTCGGGGCAGAGGCGATGTTCGTTCGTGCTGACGTCCGCAACGAAGACGAGGTGCGCAACCTTGTGGATCAAACGATGGAGCGTTTCGGACGCCTGGATATTGCGGTCAACAATGCGGGGACTGAAGGATTGCGCGGCCCGGTAACTGAACAGACCGCGGAGAGTTACGCGGCAACGTTCGATACCAACGTGCTTGGTGTGCTGTTAAGCATGAAGCACGAACTGCGGGTGATGCTGCCGGAGGGGAGCGGCAGCATCGTAAATGTCTCGTCGGCCTATGGGAGCATCGGCGCTGCTGGGGCGTCTGTGTACGTGGCCAGCAAACATGCAGTGGAAGGGTTAACGAAATCTGCCGCACTGGAAGTCGCGGGGACCGGAGTGCGGGTAAACGTTGTTGCTCCGGGCACCACGGATACGAGCATGCTCTCTCGCTTTACCAACACAGATAAAAACAAAGCGGCGCTCGTCTCGACCGTACCGTTCAAGCGTATGGGAACGGCGGAGGAGATCGCTCAAGTGATCGTTTTTGTGGCTTCGGCAGATGCGTCGTACATGACTGGCGCTTCCATACCGGTGGACGGAGGGATGATTGCGGCGTAATCGGCGCCTGGTGCAGAGAAACGACTCAACTGGATCTGTTCGTGGAGGGTGCGATGGATACCCAAGTTGTTTTGATTACGGGAGGAGTGACGGGAATCGGGCGGGCAACGGCTTTCGCGTTTGCTAAGGAAGGCACTCAGGTGGTGGTGTCGGGCCGGCATGACGAAGAGGGCCAACAGCTGGTGAGTGAAATCCGCAAAAAAGGTGCGGAGGCGGAGTTCATACTCGCCGATGTGCGGCGCGAGGAGGACATACGCAACTTAGTCGATGAGACCGTTGAACGGTATGGCCGTTTGGATGTTGCGGTGAACACGGCCGGCACAGAAGGGGTGCCCGGACCATTGATAGAGCAAACCGCCGAGACCTTTGCGGCGACATTCGATACCAACGTGCTTGGGACGCTGTTGAGCATGAAGCATGAACTTCGGGTGATGCTGCCACGAAAAAGTGGATGCATCGTGAACATATCCTCCACGTACGGGCACACCGGCGCGCCGGGTGCCGCAGTGTATTCGGCCAGCAAGCACGCCGTGGAGGGACTCACAAAGTCGGCGGCGCTGGAAGCGGCAGGGGCCGGCGTGCGAGTGACTGCCATTGCCCCCGGACCAATCGAGACACCGCTGCTGAATCGATTCGCGAAGACTCAGGAAAGAAGGGCGGGTTTGAGTTCGAGCGTGCCGCTCAAGCGGGTGGGAAGGCCTGAAGAGATTGCTCAAGCTATTGTTTTTGTTTCCTCCGACAAGGCTTCGTTCATCACGGGGGCTTCGTATCTGGTGGACGGCGGGAAGACGGCTCAATAATTCTTGGGCGAGCGGACTATTGGCCTGAGGCGGAGGATAGAGATGAGTCAGACGAATGAAGAAAAGAACAAAGCGCTGGTGCTTAAGGCGTTCGACACGTTATTCAACAAGCGGGATTATGCCGAGGCCGAGAAGTATTGGTCGGCGAACTACGTTCAGCACAGCGCGCATATCGCGCCGGGCCGTAAAGGCCTGTTCGATCTCGTCAAGAGCCTTCCGCCGACGCTCAAATATGAATCAGGAACAATCGTGGCCGACGGGGATTTTGTAATCGTGCACGGACGATTTTCGAACTTTGGCCTGCCGGTGAACTGGATTGCAGCGGACATTGTGCTCATCAAAGACGGAATTTTGGTGGAGCACTGGGACGTAATCCAAGACGAAGCGACTCGCGAATCGTCAAAGAGCGGGCGGCCCATGTTTGGCGATAAGTTTGGTGAGTGAGCGAGCGGCGGCAGGTGGGGCATCGCAGACAGACCTAAAGCAACACCAAACCAAAGTAGGTCTGGGAGTGTTGCCACCCACCCGCCAAACCGGCGGATGGGACACCCGGGGACACTTCTAATTCAAAAACAAAACCAAAGGCGAAGAAAAATCAGACGAAGTCGATGGGGATGAGGCCGGGTACGTTTTTCTCGTAGTTGAGGAAGCTGGACCAGGGCCAGAAGCGGGGATTGCGGACCAGACCGCGCTTGATGGGATTCATGTGCATGTAGTCGAGTTTCTCGCGGCGCTTGTAGGCGCTGTAAACGTTGAAATCGTAGAAGCTGCGATTCCAGAAGGGTGTGGGGCCTGTCGGATTCAAATCGAGCGCGAGTTCGGTTTTTAGGGTCAACATGATTGAGGACGGATCGAGTGTGGGCGACTCGCTGATGAGAAGGTGGACATGTTCGGGCATGACGACGTAGCCGACAATGAGAAAGTTGTGACGATCGCGGACTTCGCCTAATTTTTGAACAAAGGTGTTTCGAGACTGAGGCGTGCCCAGATGAGGAAGGCGATGAAAACAACTAAAGGTGAGGAAGTGAAGATCACCGTGACCGTAATAACGCTTCAGATTTAAGGGCATGGAAGTGTGAGGGAGTTTAGTGAGTGAAAGATTTAGGGAGATGGTACGAAGTAGAGTTTTACCGAGAGGAATGCTGAGAGACAAAGGCGCTGTTACTCAAGGTCTTGGCGTCTTGCCACCCACCCGGTCCATTGTTTCATTTGCGCCTACGGCGCGGGGCGGTGGATGGGGCACCCGGGGACACTTCTAAGTCAAAAACAAACAAATCAAAGGCGGGAGAACAACCACGTGAAGTCGATGGGGTTGAGATGAACCTTCTGGTTCTTCTGCGCGCCTCATAGGCGCCGCCGGCAGGTGGGAGACCTACAGGCTAGGGTTTCTCTCCCGAATTTCCGCCTGGCATCAGCGGAGCATTGATTCCATGAGGCGCCGAATACTCCACGGGTACGACGCGGTACCGGTAGATCATCCCGTGATCTCCAACCACGTAACCGCGATCGCTCTTTGCTAAGCTGAACGCCACCACGTCAGTAGGAAATCCAATTTCGCGCGATGTCCAGTGTTTCCCTCCGTCAGTCGTGTAAGCCCAAGTCTTTCCTTCGATGGTCCAGCCGGTTGGATTGACAAACTCGATTCTCGGCCGACCACCCGGAATCGATGTGGGCACGCCGTGCCAGGTTTTTGCTCCGTCATAGGTAGCCATCAACTTACTCTGATACGTCATGACGAATCCGGTGTTCTCGTCGGCAAAGCCCAGACTATTATCGAGGCCCGTGGACTGCGGAATGAACGACGCAACAGCCCATGTTTTTCCGCCGTCGGTGGTTTTTATGACCACGGACGATTTGTCGGACACTTCGCTGCTCACGGCATAACCCACGGTTGGCGTCGGAAACGCGATGGCTTGCAGATGGCAGGCCTCGTCATGCGGAAGTCCATCCACTTCGACCTTCGCACGGCATTGATAGTGCTCTTTCCAAGAAGCTCCGCCATTCGTGGTCATCAGCAGACGCTCGCCTTCGATATGGAATCCCACCTGCGGCGAAACAAACGCAAGCGCCCAGCCGGGAGATCCGTTTCCCACAGTCTCCCAATTTTCGCCGTCGGTCGTGCGCAGCAGTTTGCTGCCATTCTGCGTGGCCCAACCGTGCGTCGCGTCCAGAAAGAAAAGCTTCGCCACGCCGCGCGTCGCCGAATGCGGATCGCCCATTTGCAATTTCCAGGTCTTCCCGCCGTCACGCGTATTGATAATGAAACCGCCTTCTTCCGTCGCGCTCGACTTCAGCGCACCGCAAGCCCATCCGGTATCTGCGTCCACAAACCAAACATCGCTGATTTCCGCATCCTCCGGATAATTCACAGGCTCGAAGTATCCTTTGAATTTCGGCGGAGTTGCGCCGCCCGGGCTCTGCGCCGGAGGTTTCTTCGTTTGAGCTAAAGGTCGGATGGGAATAATTCCGGCCAAAAAGCACAGTGTGAACAGGATTGCGGACAGTTGCCTGAGAGTCGATCGTGTGCGCATGAGGGACCTCCCTGACTGGACGTTAGGCAACCGAACCGTAGTCTTCGCGAATAAGGATGTCAAGCGTGCTGATCTTCAATGTGGATCGAGTAGTGAATTCATGTTGACTGATATTCAGCAATATGGCTGAATATTGGCGGTGCGTAAGAGTGCTTCGAAGACGCGAGATACATATAAGGATGTCTTTGGGGCGCTAGCCCACCCTGCGCGACGCCGGGTGCTGCTCGCGGTCTATTTCAGTGGGGGCGCGATGACTGCCGGAGAGATCGCGGCGATGTTTGCGCACGCATGGCAGACGACGACGCGGCACCTTCAAGTTCTCGAGGCCGCTGGCCTGCTCACGCACGAGAGAAAGGGCAGGATGCGTATTTATCGCGTCGAGCGAAGGCGATTGGCGCTGGTGAGCGATTGGCTGGCGCACTTTCAAGAGCCGGTGAAACACAGGAGCGGAGGAATATTAAATGTCCTCAAGAAAACAGCGAACAGGCATCAAGGCGATGCCGTCAAAGCGCGAATCGCCTGACGTCCCGCAATTCTTCAGGCTCAACGTGGAGGTTGGTGATCTGGAAGCAGCGACTTCGTTCTACACGAAGCTACTCGGCGTAGAGGGGCGGAAGCAGCCGGGGCATCGATGCTACTTCGATTGTGGTCCGGTTGTTCTACAAGTGCTGGATGTGTCCTCGAACACCCGGCCGCACCCAGCGGCAAAGGCTTTGTACTTTACGGTCAAGAATCTGGAGGCAGCATTCGAGCGCGCAAAGGCGCTGCGGTGTTTATCACGTGAGGAAGTTCACGATGCGCCAGGGGGTGGCATCGTGGTGCGTCCGTGGGGCGAACGATCGTTTTATGCGGAGGACCCATGGGGGAATCCTCTTTGTTTCGTTGAAGCGGGAACCGTCTACACGGGGTAGCGTCCAGTCACACCTCTTGGTCCCTAAGACTTTCAGCAGGCGTTTCTAAGGAGCAGGCAAATGATTTCTGGTACTCACGTGATTGTCTACAGCAAAAATGCCGAGGCGGACCGAGCATTTTTCCGTGACGTTCTTCAATTCGCATCTGTGGACGCGGGTCACGGTTGGCTGATCTTCGGATTGCCGCCGGCAGAGGCCGCTGTCCACCCGTCTGATGAGAGTGGCGCCCAGGAACTCTATTTCATGTGCGACGATCTGAAAGCCGAAATGGCTGCCCTCGCGAAGAAGAATGTAAAGTGCTCTGAGGTTCAGGAAGCGCGATGGGGTTCCATTACGAAGATGCGGCTTCCGGGTGGAGGCGAGATCGGCCTTTATCAACCGAAACATCCGACGGCCCTAGGATTGAGATAAAGCGGCTCGCGCAGAGACGCTTTAAGACAAATCGAGACTAGAGACCGCAGAAACTTCTAAGGCAACCGCGAAAGGGAGACCCACCCGGTCCATTTATATGAGACGAACCTTGCGGGTCGTCTGCGCGCCTTGCCGGCGCGCCGGCGTATGGGGCACCCGCGGACACTTCAAAATCAACAGTAAGCCCTAAATCCCGCAGACACTTCTAAGGCAACGTCAACAGGGGCGCCGTGGGGAGTTGTGTCGGGGGGAGGGGGAGCGTAGGCTAGAAAAGGGGCAACGGGAGCGATGACATGGTGACGAAACTGATGATTGCGGCGATGCTTTTGGCTGGGGCGACGATGGGCGCGCGGGCGCAGGACGCGCAGCAGAAGAGCGACGACAATCCCCCACCGACGACGTCGCAGACTTCCGTGGCGAACCAAAACCCGGCGCGGACAACGGAGAGCCACTCCAAGTCGAGCAACGGGACTGTGGATAATCAGAGGGTAGAGATACTGGGGCCCGACGGGCGTTATGTGCCCGCTTCGGATACCGAAACCGAGACGGTGCGAGTGGATGACACGACGACGCGGACGATCGTGAGGACTTACCAGTGGGATGGAAATGGAGAAAGGAAACTCGCGCAGGTCTCGGAAGCGGAGACGAAAAGTGCAGCTGGCGGCGATTCGCAGACGATAAGAACGACGTCAACTTCCGATGTGGACGGAAAGTTTCAAGTGGTGTCGCGTGAGGTGGCCGACACGAAGAAGGTAAGCCCCGAAGAGCAACAGACGAAAAGCACGTTCTACGTGGCGGACGGCAACGGCGGGTTCACTACGTCCGCGCAAACTGAGGAATCGCAAAAGACCAATCCTGATCACACGGTCGAGGTGAAGACGACCACCATGGTGCCGAATGGCAACGGCGGCTGGCAGGTGGGCGAGCAGAAAGAGACGACGGTCAAGCAGGACGGGAAGAATCAGACTACTGAAGAGCGGACTTCGACGCCCGATTCTGAGGGGAAGCTTGCTGAGTCGTCGCGGACGGTGGTGACGCAAGGAGAGAGCGCGACGGGAGAAAGAGTTCAGACGGTGCAGAGGTATTCGACGGATGTGGTTGGAGCGGCTGGGGACGGG
The DNA here is from genome assembly GCA_963757885.1 of uncultured Acidobacteriota bacterium. Classification (GTDB taxonomy): domain Bacteria; phylum Acidobacteriota; class Terriglobia; order Acidiferrales; family UBA7541; genus Palsa-147. The sequence continues at coordinate 1,616,242 of CAVWSS010000006.1, forward strand.
AAGCTGCACATGGCGCAGCAGGTCACGACGGTCCAGAAGAAGACCGCGGACGGAGAAGTAACTGAGCAGCAAGTCGTGGAGCCCAATGTAGGCAATCCGAGTGATACGCCGCAAACGACGAGAAAGACTACGTACACCGTGCTTCATGGTTCGTCGGGGGCGCAGCAGAAAAAGACGACCGAAGCGCGAGATGCGAATGGGAATTTGAGTGTGGTGTCAGTGGAGACGAAGAAGGCGGAGGGGGCACCTTCGCCAGCGGCAGTACCCTCGCACGAACAGGCAGCGCCCGCGGATAAACCGCAGTAGAGCTAAGACGAATCGAAGAGTCCCACACGCTCAAACCTGCGTGTGCGGCACCCGCAGAAACTTCTAAACCCAAAACCACGACTAATCAAGGTCTGGGAGTGTTGCCACCCACCCGGTCCATTGTTTCATTTGCGCCTACGGCGCGGGGCGGCGGATGGGGCACCCGCAGCGACTTCTAAACCAAAACCATGACTACTCAAGGTCTGGGAGTGTTGCCACCCACCCGGTCCATTGTTTCATTTGCGCCTACGGCGCGGGGCGGCGGATGGAGCACCCGGGGACACTTTTAAATCAAAACCGACACTCAAAAGGGTCGTTAGTTGGGGGAAGAGGGAGGTTTGTTTAGGGAGGGAGGGCGGTCGGAGGGGGGAGGGTTGGAGGGGGCGGGGCGTTCGAGGGAGGGGCGTTCCAGGGAGGGAGCGTTTTCGTCTTGTTGGCCGGGGTTGGCGGGCTTGAGCTTGGGGCGGGTGTCGGGAGGAGGAGCGATGATCCAGCGGATGTTGCCGTCGGGAGTGATGACGGCGAGTTCTTCTTTGGCGCCGGAATGGGAAGCGAGGGCATCCATGGAGGCGCGGAGGCAGGGGAGGGCGAGGTCGGAGGTTTGTTGATTAAGGGTATTGCTGAGGAGCGAGTCGCAGGCGGCGGACATGGCCGAGGAGGAGCGGACCGAGTCGAGCTCTTTGGCGTGCGAGGTGAGGAGAATGCGGACGGCGGAATTTTGGGCGGCTTGTTCGGGCGTTTTGCCGGGGGCGGAGGGGTAATCGACTTCGAGGAGAACGTGAGGGGCGGTTTTGTCGGGGGGCCAGAGCTGAGTGTAGCGGGGGCGTTTGACCTGGGTGACCCAGAAGTCGCCGCGCTCGGGCTGCTGGTCGATTTGATAGGTCATGAGCCAGGCTTCGGGGCCGTAGGCTTCGAGATAGTCGGCGAGGACGAGTTCGGTGAGGGGCTCGTCGGGCTTGACGTCAACGTGGCCGTGAATATTGGAGCTGACTTCGGTGAGGCGGGACATGACGCCGAGGGCGGTCTGCTCGATGTCGGCGGCGACCGCGTCGTTGGCCGGGGGCTGGACGAGGTGAGGGCCCTCGACGGTGCCGGGGCGGTGGTAGCGGAGGTGAGGGAGTTCGCGGGGCAGGTCGGCGATGGCGGTGCGAGTGGAGGGGGAGAACCAGTCGACGGCGCCGAGGAGGATGCCGACGCGTTCGGAGGAGATGGGAACGATGAGGGGGAGCTCGGCGGAGGATTCGACTTTGTTTTCGACGGTGCCGATGGCGATGGCGTCCTTGAAGACGGCGATCAGGACGCGGCCGGCAGCGAGATTGGCGACGATTTCTTCGGAGGTGTCTTCCTGGGCGCGGGAGGTGGGTGCGGGGTAGAGGGCTAGCGAAGCGGCGAGGGCGGAGGCGAGGAGGGTGAGTTGGGGGAGGCGCATGGGTCTCGTGATTCTCTGGTGCGGATGTTTCTCTGGAATTAACTATACGCTAAGAGATGCAGGGTACCCACGAGACGGATTTCTTGGGCAAGTTCAAAGGCAAAACTAGGATTAGTCCAGGTCGGATGATGTTGCCACCCACACGCTGAAACCTGCGTATGGGGCACCCAGGGACACTTCTAATTCAAAACCAACCGCAAAAGCGGGACGCGGGTCGCGCAAAGGGTTGTGATGAAGTAGAATTTCGGCGGAGTGAGGAAAGAAGGGGAGATGGGGCTAAGCGAGATATTTAAGAAGGCGGGCGGGTTGAGGTCGCGCGGCGGCGTGAAGCATAACGGGAAGAAGGTGTCGCGGATTTTGGAGGAGCACGCGCTGTTTTTACAGGGGCGGGACAATGGAGTGCGCGCGGATTTGGGCGGGGCGGATTTGCATCGGGTGGATTTGGGCGGGGCGAATTTGAATTATGCGAATTTGTCGGGGGCACGGCTGGATGGGGCGTCGCTGAAGGAAGCGAAGCTGAGCTTTGCGGATATGAGTAAGGCGAATTTGCGCGAGGCGGATATGAGGCGCGCGGATTTGACCGAGACGAATTTGAGCGAAGCGAATTTGACGGGCGCGCAGTTGAATGGAGTGGAGCTGTTTCGGGCGAATCTGCACAGGGCGGTGTTGAAGAAGGCCGATTTGACGGCGGCAAATTTTCGGAATGCGGATGTGAGCGACGCGGATTTTCACGGCGCGATTATGACCACGACCGTTTTGAGGGAGACGAATTTGGAAGGGATTGATTTGAGCGGGTTGGATTTGAGTACGACGTTGATGCCGAAGGGGTGGAAGGCAGAGGAGAAGAGGTAGGAAGTTTTGAGAATTTTCTGATGTAGAACCGATCCACGTGGTGGAAGACCCCCAGTTTGCGTGTAACCCACGGGCAAGACCGGCCCATGGGGCACCCAAGACCGCAGAAAATTCAAAGACAAGAGCAGATCCCTCACGCCGCTTTTGCGCGCAATTGCACGCAAAAGGCGGGATTTGATTTCATAACGGAGTCGGCTCCTTAGACCCCGGGTAGACTTGGAAGTGATAAGCGACCAAGAGCCCGGAGGAAGGAGCCGAGATGAAGATTATAGGCTGTGATTTCCATCCGAGCTATCAGCGTATCGAAGTGCGAGATCAAGAGACGGGAGAAGTGAGCGAGCACTCGCTGGGACACGAACGAAAGGAGGAAGTGCGGTCGTTTTATGCGGGGCTGTCTGGGCCGGTGCGGGTGGGGATGGAAGCCGGCGGGCACTCGCAGTGGTTCGAGCGGATGCTTGGTGAGTTGGGACATGAAGTGTGGATCGGAGACGCGGGGAAGATTCGCACGCAGGCCACCCGGCGGCAGAAGACGGACCGGCGAGACGCGCATCTTTTGGCCGAGTTGTTGGAAGGTGGGGAGCAGAGTTTTCCGCGGATCTGGGTGCCCAGTGCCGAAGAGCGGGATGCGCGGCAACTGCTGTTGCATCGAGCCAAGCTGGTGCGGCTGAGAGTGCAGGTGCAGAACCAGCTGCAGGCGCTGGCGCTGAATCAGGGATTGCAGCGCAAGAAGAAGTTGTGGAGTCGGGAAGGGCGCCGGGAGCTGGAAGGGTTGGTCTTGCTGCCCTGGGCCAGCCGGCGGCGACAGGAACTGCTCGAGTGGTACGACCGGTTGAAAGGTTCGATCGAGGAACTGGACCGGGAAGTGCGCGAGCAGGCTTTCGGACGAGCCGAGGCGCGACGCTTGATGACGCATCCGGGAGTTGGGCCGGTGACCGCACTGGCTTACGTGTTGAGCGTTGGGGATGTGCGACGCTTTGCGCGAGGACGGAACGTGGCCAGCTATTTCGGTCTGATTCCGAGTGAGTACAGCAGCGGAGAGCGACAGCGGCTGGGGCACATCAGCAAGCAGGGCAGTTCGTTTGTGCGTGGATTATTGGTGGAAGCGGCGCAGAGCGCGGTGCGAGGTGAGCCGCGACTGAAGCGCGAGTATCAACGATTAGCCCAGCGGCGGTGCCGGGCCTTGGCCAAGGTGGCCGTGGCCCGGAAGCTGGCGGTGAGGTTGTACTGGATGCTGCGCACGGAAGTGGACTACGCGCAGTTCATCCAGGGTTCGATGCGAGGTTCGCATGCAGGACAGCCCGAGTCATTCCGTGGTCGAAGTTGATGGACCGAAGATTTGAGTGGGCATCCTGCCTCCCTTAAGAGCAAGGGAGATCGAAGCAGTAATCATGGTCGCGCGAGGTTGGCGACGATCGAATAGATGGTTGGTGGAACCCCAGTGTTCCATCGAGTGATTCTGAAGCGGGCCTTGGTCGCATGGTAGATGGGCGGTTGGATTCGAAAAAAGAACCAAAAACGCTTTGAGGAAAAGCGTAAGGCACCACTCTGTCTTGACAACGCCGACTCCGTTATAGACGGGATGACAGTAAGAAATACAAGTGCGAAGAGTTGGTCAATCCCCTACTCAACGAACTTCTCAAGCAAAACCAAACACCTCAAGAAATTGTGGCCTCGCATCCCACCCGCAACACCGGCGGATGGGGCACCCGCAGAAAAACCTAAGGCAACTGCAAAATCGTTGCGCGACCGCGCTGCGTGACCTCGGAGTTTGATCACCCGGAAAAACCGCGGACACACCTAAAGCAAAACCAGAGTTAGCGGGCGGAGAAGGCGTCGGCGGGACCGGGGGAGTCGGGATCGGAGAGGGAGTTACGGGATGAGGAGGAGCGGCGGCGGGTTTCGATGCCGAGGCGCTTGATTTTCTGGTTGAGAGTGGAGAGCGGTATCTGGAAGCGCTCGGCGGCTTCGGTTTGATTCCAGTTGGTGCGCTCGAGCATGTCGCAGATGACGCGACGCTCAACTTCTTCCATGATTTCGAAAAGCGAATGCGAGGGCGAGGCGCCGCGGCCGTGCGAGTCGCCGGGAATGGGCGGCATGAATTCGGCGAGCTGTAAGCGAACGCCTTTGACGATTTCGCGAGTGCGCACGTTCTCGGGAAGCAGCTCGGGATCGAGAAGTTCCTGCGAAGAAAGAACCACGGCGCGCTCGACCACGTTCTCGAGTTCGCGAACGTTGCCGGGCCAGTCGTAGTCCATGAGCGCCTTCATGGCTGAATGAGTGAAGGCTTTTTTGGGCTTGGCGTTTTCCAGGCAGAAGCGCTCGAGGAAACGCTCAACCATCATGGGAATGTCCTCTTTGCGTTCGCGCAGAGGGGGAAGCTTAAGAGAGATGACGTTGAGGCGGTGATAGAGGTCTTCGCGGAAACGGCCTTCGCGGGAAAGCTGGACGAGATCTTCGTTGGAGGCGGCGAGGATGCGGACGTCGACTTTGATTGTGTCGGTGCCGCCGAGACGCATGAATTCGCGTTCCTGAATGACGCGGAGAAGTTTGGCCTGCGTTTCGGGGCTGATAGTGGAAATTTCGTCGAAGAAGATGGTGCCCTGATCGGCGACTTCGAAGAGGCCTTTTTTTGAGGCGATGGCGGAAGTGAAAGCGCCCTTGACGTGGCCGAAGAGCTGCGATTCGAGAAGATCGACGGGGATGGAGCCAGTGTTGACGGGCACAAAGGGCTTATCGGCGCGCGTGGAAGCAGAGTGAATGGCTTTGGCGATCAGCTCTTTGCCGGTGCCGCTTTCACCGTTGATGAGGACGGTGGAGCGAGAAGGCGCGACCTGAGCGACGAGGTCGAGAACGGCAACCATTTTTTCGCTTTTGCCGATGATGTTGGGAAAGTTGTAGCGCTGCTTGAGAGCGCGCTTGAGCTGAAGATTTTCTTCGCGCAGGCGGTGGCCTTCGATGGCCAGAGAAACCTGGGCGATGAGCTCATCATTGGACCAGGGCTTGGTGATGTAGTCCTGAGCGCCGGATTTGAAAGCGGCGCGAGCCATTTCGATGGAGCCGTAGGCGGTGATGAGAATGATGGAAAGGCCCGGATCATGGCGGCGGATTTCGCGAAGGAGCTCAAGGCCGTTGCGATCCGGCAGGCTTACGTCAAGAAGCAGCAGATCGAAGGGCTGGTTTTCGAGCTGGGCCAGGCCCGCAGCAGCGGTTCCAACCGGTGTGACCTGAAAGCCCTCGGAAGAAAGAAGGATTTCGAGGCCCTCGCGAATTTCAACTTCGTCGTCGACAACCAGAATGGAGCCTTTAGGCATGAACTACCTTCGTAACCGCAGGAAATTCGAGATGGAACGATGTTCCTTTGCCGGGAGTTGAGCGGACGTCAATTTTGCCGGAGAGCTCCTTGACGATGCCGTAGCTGACGGAAAGCCCCAGCCCGGTGCCGCGCCCGGAAGATTTCGTGGTGAAAAATGGATCGAAAATTTTCTGAAGATTTGCAGTGTCGATGCCGGTGCCGGTGTCGGTGACTTCGATTTCGACGGAGCCGTTATTAGAGACAGTACGGACTTCGAGCATGCCGCCGGAGGGCATGGCGTCGCGCGCATTCAGGAAGAGATTGAGGAAAATTTGCTGGAGGCTGGTGTTGTTGCCGCGGATGCGCGGGATTTCGTCCTGGAAGGTGCGAACCACGTTGACGTGGGCGACGCGAAGTTGATGAGTGACCAGGGAAAGCGTTTCATCGAGGACGGAGTTGACGTCGAGCTCGACGAGCTGGGCGGTGCCGGTGCGCGAGAAATTGAGAAGTTTATTAACGATTTCGGAGGCGCGGAAGGTCTGCTTGACGATTTTGTCGATGGTGGCTTGCTTGGGATCGTCGCCGGGAAGCTGTTTGGCGAGGATCTGAATGTAATTGGAGATGACCGCGAGCGGCGTGTTCACTTCGTGAGCGACGCCGGCGGCGAGCAGGCCGAGTGAAGTAAGTTTTTCGGTCTGAACCATTTGTTCCTGCAAGCGGACGCGCTGAGTGATGTCGTCGAGAAGGACAAGGCGGCCGATGCGAGTGCCGCTCTTGCCAACCAGAGGGGCGACAGACGTATTGAGAACGAGGTCGCGGCCGCTGGGAGTCCGCAAGCTAACTCTAGAGATGCTGTTGAAGGTACCGCCGGTGGTATGGGCGGAAATTTCAGCGAGGAGCTCGAGGGGCACGGTGTCGCGGAGCTGCTTGCCGAGGGCTTCTTCACGGGACTTTTCGAGTAGTCCAGCGACCTGAGGATTCCACGATTCAATGTGGTCGTCGAGGTCGAGAGTAAGCACGCCAATGTTGAGAGACTCGACGATATTTTCGGAGAAGTCTTTGAGGCGTTCGATCTGAGTGGCTTTTTGTTCGAGAGACTGGTAGAGGCGGGCGTTGTCGATGGCGATGCCCACGTAATTGCCGATGGTGAGAAGGAGCTCGAGGTCGTCGGTGGTGAGGTAGTCGCCGTCGACGGTCTTGCCGAGCCCGAGGATGGCGGAAGTGCGGTCGTGGAATCGACAAGGGATGAAGTAGTTGAGATCGAGTTTATCGAGCGTTTGACGAACGTCGTCGGTTTCGGCCACGGCGGCCTTGGCGGACTCAAAAAAGAGGCAGCCGGACTTTTGAAATTGCGGGCGCGAAGGATCGAGGAAACTCAGGTCAAGCGCGCCCTCGGCGGAAATACCCATGGAGCGTGTCAGGGAGAAGTGGCCGGGTTTGGCGGTGTCCTCAAGAAAGATGGCCAGGCGGTCGACCAGCAAGGTCTGGGAGATGCGGTCGAGGATCGAGTCAAGAAGCGGCTCGAGGCGTACTTCATTGGTGAGGGTAGCGCCAAATTCGATGAGGGTGCGGCGGTAGTCAAGGCGATCGCGATAGAAGAAGCGATCGAGGCGCACCTGGGTCCAGTTGCGGACAGGCTCGAAAAGAAAAGCGGCGATGACGATGGCCACGACGACGCCGAGCGGGCCGGTGGACCAAGCGGAGTGGAAGAATTCGCCGATCAGGGCGACGGCAGAGAAATAGAAGCCAACGACAGCGGCGGTGGCCACGGTATAGGCCAAGCCGCGCTTGAAGATGATGTCCACGTCCATAAGGCGGTAGCGGACGATGGCGTAACCGAAGCAGAGCGGCAGCAAGGCGAGAGAGAAGACGGAGAGCTTCATCCAGGAGTGCGGGACGACGCCGAAGAAATAAGGCGTGATGTAAACGAACAAAAATGGAGTGATGCCGGCGATGGTGCCGCCGGTAACCCACTTGAGTTGCTGACGAAGAATGGCGGAAGCAGAACGCTCGTAGCTGAGCGCGAAAATCAATGCGGCCAGCAGGAAGTACAGGCCGACATAAGCAAGCTCGACGCGGTCGAGGAGCATGCGCCAGCCCATGGGAGAGAAAGTGTCGACCATACCGGCGGCGGCCATGGTGTGGAGGACAAAGAGAACCGCGGGCGCGCTATAGACGGCGAGCAATTTCGGGAAAACGCGACGGCGACGCTCGGGGAAAACGAGCGAGAAGTGGACCAGCAGCGCGGGCTGGAGAAGCATGGCGCCGACATTGCCCCAGTAGATGGTCCAGTCGAAGGAATTGAGTTTGCCGGAGTAGTGGAAGCTATAAAAAATGAAGGAAACCAGGCAGAACAAATAGAAGTGCAGGGCGCGAGGCGCGTTCCAGCGGCGGACGAAAATGAAAAGGCCGATGAATAGATAGAACAGGCCGGTGACACGAAGATAGTTTTCGAGCGAGGAGGGGTTATCGGCCGGAGCGGTGATTAATTTGGTGTCGAAATCGGCGTTGTCGCGGCGAATTTTGTAATCGAGCTCGGTCCATTCGCCGGAACGGAAGAGGATCTGGGTGACCTGGGTGGCGCGGGCAATTTTGATACCGCGGACGCTCTCGATAAGGTCGCCGGCGTGGATATCGGCTTTATCGGCCGGGGAGCCGGGGGTGACGTACCAGGCCTGGACGCCGACGCCGGTGTCGAGCCAGGTGACGCCATCGTCGGGCTGGGGGAAACTGCGGCGTTGCTTGAAATTCAGGGAGGCAAAGACTACGGCGGCAACGGTGAGGACGGCGAGGATGACCACGCCGATTCGCATTTTGAGGCCGTCGTTCATTGTTCTGTACTGCGTTTCTCTACGGCGTCCTGCGGGACGCGATGCTCTGTTGGGCGCTATCCAATTCGGTACACACGAATTAGACGCGCCACTCCGCTGCGGAGTATGCACGCGGGATTCCAGAAAGTGTTAAGTGCTAGTCACGAAAAGTATCTACTAATCATCAGGTTACGAGCAAGTGCGTTTTCCTAGTACCGCCGGGTATGGCTTTCGGGATAAGTCATACTGATTATGGAACTTGAGCACCTAAATGGGACTCAAGAGGAGAAGCAATTAGAACAGGTCGGCGTACGAGGGAAAGAGTTTAGAAGGATTGCGAACTAGAACTGGAAGCTTAGGCCACCCCTAAAGGAGCGGAAGGAGGGCACGAGCACCAGGCTTCCGTCCTTGGTCTGTAGTGGGACGTAGCCTTGGGCAAGAAGGTTGCTAAAGTCGGCCATGGCTGTCGCGTGGCCGGGGATGAAGTGAGGCAGCTTTTGACGAACCGCTAGGCTGAGATAGGGGTCGAGGCTGTATTCGGCTTCGCCGTAGGGGTCCTGGCGGGAGGCAACCGCGCCATCGATGAACTTATAGCCGGCGACGAATTCAGTGCCGGTGCGGGGAATCTTGCCCTTGACGCGGGCGGCAACAGAGGTGCGCTCGGCGGTTTCGAGGGTGTCACGCAGGGAGCCTGCGCCGTTGATGGAATCGGGAACGACCAAGGCTCCGGCGCGGGTTAGGACCAAGACGGCGCTGGCGTTGTCGTTGAGCTTTTGCTCATAGGCAAAGCGAAGGCCCCAGGACGAGGAGGCGCCGCCGTCGTAGGCGAAAGCGTTGGAGTAAAAGGCTTGCAGGAAATCGGGACTTTCGCCGGCACCCTTACCGAGGATGGCAGTGTCGCTCGAATGATCGTGGAACACCGCGACGGAGAAGCTGCGGCTGGGATCCAGAGTGTGTTCCAGAGCAAATTCGGCGTGCGTGTCGCCAGCCAGCACAGGGCGCCCGTTATTGAGCATCAGAGTCGGGAGCGAATCGAGGTTGGCGTAGGCCGACGCGAGGAGATTGTCGTTGTTGTCGTTATCCTGCCAAGGGCGCTCAGTCATTTCAGCGCTGGCGAGCCAGTTTGGAGCGAGCTGAATGGCGAGTTCAGCGCCAGGACGGACGCTGGTGGCGGTGCCAATGTAACCGGCGGCGAGGAAGTCGGCGCCGTAGCGGACCTTGATGCGGTCGCCTAGCTCGAGTTGGCTATCGTGAGAAAGACGAACGCCGCGGAAGCTGGGACCTTGAGGGTCGAGCTGAGATTCACGGATGACTAAGGTGGAAACGGGACCGTTTTCCGGACTCCCACTGGGCAGCCACTGGGCGACGAAGCCGCCATTGCCCGAGCCGCTTTCGTAGCCGAACTCGCCGGCCAAAACCAAGTGACCCTGATCGCCGAGGTTTTCATCGTAGGCAAAACCCGTCGCGGCGGTGCTGGGCAGGCTTGAGACCGAGCCTGGATTTAAAGTGCCGGAAGTAATTTCGAACATGCCGTGGTCTTGCACATTCTGGGCGGAATCACCCTGGCTGAGGCCGGCGGGCATGCCGACGGAAACTTCGCCATCATCGAAGCGGAGGATGGGGCGGGTCGCAGAGGAGCTGCGAAGGACCCAGGTCCAGTCATCGGGAGCGGTTTGCTCACCGGAAGGCTTGCGAAGCTTATTGACGCCAGCGAGGAGCGAGCCGAGTTCGATCTGAAGTTCGGTGATGTGCTGGTCGGTGACGCGGACGTGTTGCTCGATGGCAGGCATGAAACCAGCGAGAGTTGCGCGGATGGAATACCAGCCGGAGGTGAGGCCGTCGGTGGCGAAGATGCCGCGATCGTTGGTGAGCAGGCGGCTGGACTGAGCGCCGAGAACGCCTTCGGCGGTGATGTCGATGGTAGCGCCCATTTGCGGGGCGCCCTCGGGGTCAACGACTACACCCGCAATTCTACCGGGCCGCGGAGCAGCGGTCAGAGACAGAGCGCAGAGGGAGAGCAGGATCGAGAGGCCCAGGGCTCGAACCGCCGTTTTCATGGATTGGCAGCCTTTACCGTAAATTCAGCTGTGGGAGTGATCGTCTCTTTAGAGACATTATCAGTGACGGTCACTTCCAGCTTGTATTTCCCCGGGGTAAGTGACTTTAAGGCTACGGCACGCTCGAGAGTGAGCTCTTCGCCGCGTTCGCCGAGTTGTGCGCCAGTCTCGTCGAACTGAAGCACCTGAGCGTTGTCGTCGCGCAGCACGCGATAGGAAACGTTCGCGTCCGCTTTATGGGTCTTCTCGTCGACCTTCAGGTTATAAACCTGGAGGAAGATACCAAGATTATCGTTACTTGCAAAGGCCGAATCCATTTTGGGGCGGACCTTGACGTCGCCGAGGACGAACTGGCCGACGCCGATGTCCTTTGAAGAGACTTTCTGGATTTGATCGGCAAGGATGAGCGAGCTCGAAGAGAGCTTATCGTCTTCGTAGTGCGGGACGCCGAGGCGCGTATTGACGACGCCGACGTTGCCGCTGTTGACGTCCTTGATGACGATGTCGAGTCGATAGAGGCCGGGGCTGAGCGGCACGGCTTTCTGATAAATCGAGTAGCCCTTCAGGGATTGCTGAAGGAGAGAATTGGGAACGTCGCGATTGATGGTGTCTTCGAAGGTTTGGACCGGGCGCCCGCTGAGAGTGGTGATGCGCGCGAAGAGATTCATCGTCGCGGACTGGATGCCTTCTTTTTGTTGGAAGCTTAGCTGCTTGTTGGGAATTTCGATGGAAATGGGCACCAGGACGGTTTCGCCCGTGATGCGCAGGAAGTCAAATCGATAGGTAAATTGGACCTGATTGCGCACGATGCGGGAAGTGACCACGGCTTCGAGGTCCTTGAATTTTACCGGAGGGGCCTGCTGAATTTTTGAGTAGAGCTCGAGGCGCGAGAATTCGTTCTGACTTTCCATCTGGCCGCCGCCGATGGGCTGGGCGTCGTGAGTGCCGTCGGAATTGGTGAAGCGCTGATCTTTCGAAGCGAGGCCCATGCTTTCCATCATGGTTAGGCCGGCCCCGGGGACGTAGAGAAGCGCGTCCTTTTCGCTAGGGTCCATGGTGAGGTGATATTCACCCGACATGGACGTGTCGACGAATTCGAGATTGACGTCGTTGCCCATTCCTTCGAGATAGCGATAGCGCCAATCTTCAAAGGGGAAGGTGGAAGTTTCGCCGCCACCCTCCTGCGGAGTGCGTTCGTATGGGCCGCCGGCGGGATGCGAATCGATTTCGTCGGGCGGGCCCCACATGATGTAAATGCGGCCGCGGTCGGTCTTCCAGCCAGGAATGCCGGAAGCGAAGTGCTCGTTGGCGTAAGCGATGCGGCGGTAGTGCTCTTCTTTAAAGGTGTTTTCGGGCGAGTCGGGATCGGGATTGCGGCGAAGCCAAAATTGCTCGATGAATTCTTCGCGCTCTTCGTTGGTCTGAAGTTTCAGGAAGGAGGAGTGCTCTTCGGGAGTGATGATGTAGGTGACGTCTTCGTCGAGCCACTTTTTATAAGGGCTGGCTAGTTCGTCGTGGAGCTTTTTGTTGCGGCGACGGCGCTCGCGGCCCGTTTCGTTTTTGTCGGTTTGCGATTTGCCGGAGTTGGCGTCGGCCTGCTTGGTATCCTGGTCGGCCTGGGGCGAGGCGGCCTGAGTTGAGGCGCCCTGTCCGGAAGTACTATCGGAATTCTGATTTTGCGATTGGCCCGAGGCGCGGACGTGTGAAGGAAGGAAAATAAGGCCGAGTATTAATGAGGTGAAGCTAAAAGAGTAAACGGCAAAATGTTTCATTCTGGTGGCTTTCACTAGCTTTTCCATGCGGTAGGTGAATTCTAAGCTCCTGGCAAGGACAGGTCAATTAGTCATATTTAGCGACACTGCCCCTGGGACTGAGAGCCCAAAGGAGGGGTAGGGGGTTGCCTAGAAAGGGAGTTTGAGGTGGCGATATGGGCAGGGAGGGGGCAGTTGGAGGCCGTTGCGGGTACTGTTACCGGATTTTCGGGGCCATTTCAAGGCGGGTGGGTGAAGGGGCAACGGGTCTTTCGCGTCGAGTGAAAAGCCACTACAATAGAGGTGACGGATGATGGTCCTGCCAGGCGCCTCTGAGGTGGGTTGAGGGGGTAAGTTCCCGGGGATTAGGGTCCTGGAATCAGCCGCAAGGAAACAATTTTATAGGGGTTCTCGTACCACTAAATTAGGAAAACCGCGTCTAATCTGAAGGATCTTTCCGCGCGGACTATACACGACAAAAAATGACCTCGAAGAAGAAGATCATAATCTTTAGCGGAGCCATCGTTGTATTGGGTGGGATTCTGTGGGGAAGCATTTACGGCGCGAACCGGAATGTGGTGACGGTGCAGTCCGGAGAGGCCAAGAAGCAGAATTTGACCTCGGTGGTGACCGCATCGGGCGAAGTGCGGCCGCAGACCTATTCGAATATTCTGGGTGAAGGGATCGGGAAGATTACGCAAATTGTTGTAAAAGAAGGGGATATTGTTAAAAAGGGAGACGTGCTGCTGAAGCTAGAGAATATCCAGCCGTCGGCGGACGTTCAGGCGCAGGAGGCGGGGATTGGCTCGGCAGATGCGGCGGTCTCGGCTTCGGGAGCGGCGCTGAAGTCGGCGCAGGCCACGCTGGCGCAAAGGCAGTCGGACTATGCCAAGGCGAAGTATGACTTTGAGCGGGCGCAGAAGCTGTATGGCGACCAACTGATTTCGAAGCAGGATTTTGATTCTTCGCAGGCGGCTTATACGGGCGCTGGGGCAGCCGTCGATGCAGCCAAGGCGCAACTGGCGCAGGCGCAGGCGACGCTTGGGGAATCGCGGTCAAATCTGCAGCAAAACCAAGCAGTGCTGCTGCACCAAAAAGATGTGCTCCGTAAAACTACGTATACGGCGCCGATCGACGGACTGGTCAGCTATATCGCGGTGCGCGTGGGCGAGAACGTGGTGCCCGGGATTCAGAACGCGACCGGAAGCTACTTAATGACTATTTCGGATATGTCAGTGGTGACGGCCGAGCTGAAAGTGGATGAGACGGACATTGTGGATCTGCGGAATGGCGAAGACGTGGATGTGAAGATCGACGCGATACCGGGGAAAGTTTACAAAGGGCATGTGACGGAAGTGGGCGACCAGGCGATTTTGCGTTCCTCGGGACTGGCTACCACGCAGACCACCGCGAATACGCAGGAAGCACGCGATTTTAAAGTGGTGGTGACGCTCGACAATCCGCCGCAAAATTTGCGGCCGGGACTTTCGGTGACCGCGACGATCAAGACAGCGTTTCGTCAGAACGTGGTGACAGTTCCGATTCAGGCGCTGGCGATGCGTTCGAAACAGGCGCTGGCGGACGCGGCGAAGTCGAGCCCCGATGGGACGGTGACGCTGGCGGCAACGAAGTCGGATGCTTCGGGCAGTTCAGCGGGACCGGGAGCAGCGGCGGGCGGGACGAATTCGGATGTGCCAGATGTGCAGGGCGTGTTTGTGTTGCGCGGGAACAAGGCGCAATTTGTGCCCATCCAAACGGGGATTACGGGCGTAAGCGATATTGAAGTGACCAGCGGGCTGCAGCCAGGCGACAAGATTGTGACGGGGAGTTACAAGACGCTGCGAACGATGAAGCCAGGCAGCACGGTGAAAGTGGATAATTCGGAGCCGAAGCGCAAGGACGACGATAAGGACAAGAGTTAAGCGTTGACGCGGCGCGACTTGGAGCTTCAGGGTACCCGGGCAGAGGACGATGCGGTTTAGGGCGCGGTTACTGCGTAGAAATCCTTAAGTAAAGATGCGAAGTTAGAAGTTCGACAGCCCCGGTCGAACTTTAATAAGATTTCAGGGTTAGATAGCCAGTAGAGAATCAGCGGAAAATTATGCCGGTGGAAGAAGCCACAACAGACATCGCGTTTCGCGAAGATTTGGTTTCGGCGGGGATTGTTATCCACACCGACGACCTGTGGAAGACGTACGTGATGGGGACCGAAGAGGTCCATGCGCTGCGCGGCGTGAATCTGGAGATTCGCAAGGGCGAGTATGTGGCGATTATGGGCCCTTCGGGATCGGGCAAGTCGACGCTGATGAATTTGATCGGGTGCCTGGATACGCCGACGAGCGGGCGCTATTACCTGGCGGGGCGTTTGGTGAGCCAACTCGACGACGATGAGCTGGCTTACATACGAAACAAGGAAATTGGATTCGTCTTTCAGACTTTTAATTTGCTGCCGCGGGCGACGTCGCTGCACAACGTGGAGCTGCCGCTGATTTACAACGGGACGCCGGCGGCGGAGCGGATCGAACGCGCGAAACATGCGCTGGAACAGGTGGATTTGGCGAGCCGCATGATGCACAAGCCCAATGAGCTTTCCGGCGGGCAGCGGCAAAGAGTGGCGATTGCGCGGGCGTTGGTGAACCGGCCGTCGATTCTGCTGGCTGACGAGCCAACCGGGAACCTTGATTCGCAGACCGGCGAAGAAATCATGCAGCTCTTCGCGAAGTTGCACGAAGAGGGCAACACGATCATTGTGGTGACACATGAGCCGGACGTTGCCGAGCGGGCGCACCGGGTTATTCGAGTGCGGGACGGCAGAGTCGAGACGGACAAGCAGACCAAGTAAGTTTCACGTAAAGCTTTTCTCCTACCTAGGTCGGCAATCTTTCACGGGCGCAATAACCTTTACGGCATAGTGCGCGCGTAACTGAGCGTGGCGGCGAATTCTGAGGCTACCATTCGAATACTGGATGTGGGAGGTGTGTGCATGGGGCGCGGACTGGCGAGGCGGAACTGCCCTGCGAATGGCCCGCTGGAGTGCAGGCGGGAACACTGGCTTACCTGTTTGGTAACCCGTAAAAATACGGAGAAGCACGCACGGGTGTGGGTGCGTCTTGCGGCCGCGGTGATGTTGTTTTTGTGCGCGGCGCCGGGATGGGCCAGCCGAAGCGCCCGGATGGATGACGAGAAGGTGCGGACAGCGCTGCCGGGGCACGACTGGTCGCTGGAAGTGGAGGCGCAGGGATTTGTGGTGAAGGAGAATCACACGCTACCCGATGGGCGGCAGTATTTGCTGGCAGAGAATGCGTCGACCAGCGTGGAGCTTTCCGTTTTTCTGGAGGCGGCCAGGAGAGGCGCGGACGGGATCGATTGCCAGGTGCACTTGCACCAGAATCTGCAGAGTTTATCGAAGGCCGGGATGAAGCCGGAGGGCGTGAAAGCGTCGGAAATTAATTCGATGTCGGTGATGGAATATTTCATTCGGGAGTTTGAAGGCAAGCCGGTGCAACAGAAGAATCTGATTGCTTGCACGACCAGCGGAAATGTTTACGTGGACGTGCATATTTCGAAGGCGGGATTTCAGGATAGCGACGAGCCGATGCTCGTGGACACGCTCAAGAGTATTCAATTTGCTGCGAATGATCCGATACCGATTGGAATCGCGCCGAAGGTGAATGGGTCGACGGCTGCGCCAGGGGCGGCGAAGAGCCTCGATTATTTTGCGGAGGGCAGCAGGCTATTCCTCACCAAGGATTACAAGGCGGCGATCGAGCCGTATCAGAAGGCGCTCGATCTGGAGAAGAAGAATCCGGAGCTCAGCAAAAATTATTGGCGAGTGCTAGTGGACAATTTGGGAATGGCCTACGGAATTACGGGCGACCTAACACGCGCGGAAGAGACATTCCGGTATGGGATTAATAAGGATCCGGACTATCCGATGTTTTACTACAACATGGCGTGCACGTACGCGGAGCGGCAGGACATGAACATGGCCATGGAGTATCTGAAGAAGGCGTATGCGCGGAAGGACAATTCGATTGAGGGCGAGGGAGTGCCCGACCCGCGGACGGATGAGTCGTTTCAGAAATTTATGACTAAGGAGCAGTTCAGGAAGTTTGCGGATGGGCTGGTGGAGGCAAAGAATTAGTAACAAGGTCGAAAACCCGTCTCCTCGAGTTCCAAAAGTATTGCCACCACGCGTAACAGCAGCGTGTGGGGCCCGCAGAAACTCCTGAAATCAAGCTACTGGTTTCCACCGACTACTATGACGTGCGGGTCAATGGGAGTTTGTGACAATCCATTGATGGTGTACCTATACCCGTCAATGTGGTTGGCATTCTGGGCGTAAACGATTATTTCCGCAGGCGCGGTACAGTTTGTTGAGTGCAGAGTATCGACCGTAGAAGAGATGGAGGGAACAGCTATCGGAGAGTCGTCCGGAAAAGCGATGGTGAAGCTTACGGCTGGACTATCAAGATTGCACCATTGCACGCTAGACGTTGAGTTCGCGCTGTTGCTTCCTGTAACCGCTAGCACCCGATGTTTCAGATGGGCGTCATTTGCATGGAACTTAAGTGGGTTGGGACCTGAGTTTCCGCAGGCGGGGACGGGATTCGGGGTTACGTGTTTCGGGCAGCCTGCAAGAAGAAGGGCGCTCAAGGCTATTGCAGAAATGGCGGAGATGGCCGGGGCACGGGAGAGAATGCGAGTACGCATCGAACTCCTCCTAGTTAATTAATTAGTTTGGTGAACCGAGGGTTGTCGCGGAGGTTATCAAAGTTTGGGAGAGCGCGCAATGTGGCGGGGGATAGGCCGGCTGCGACGGCTTTCTGAGCGTACTCAATGGCGGCGTCCTTATTACCGAATTGGCTGTAGATTTCAGCTACCTCTAGTAGAAGATCAGGGTTTTTGGGAGAGAGCTCTAGTGCTCGATTGAGGTACTTGAGTGCTTGGTCGCGTTCCCCAAGCATGGAGTAGAAGCCAGCCAGATAAACAGTGGCAAGTGCGTCGCGCGGATTCACTGCAAGCTTTTCTTGGGCCAGCGAAACGGCAGTTTTGTACGCCGCCGGGGCCTTCTGACGCAGTCCGGGTGCCCAGTAATACGCATCGGCAAGGTTGCCCCATACCTCGTAATATTTATCATTCAACTTAACCGCTTGTTCCAGAGTCGCGGCGGCTTTGTCGAATTCTCTCAGCTGAAAGTAGCCCGTCCCGAGATTCGAAAGAGTTTCAACAGTCGGTCGAATATTGACGGCCCGTTCGAACAGTGGAATTGACTCGGGATAGCGTCCTTGGGCGAAATATGCGGAACCTAGATTCGTATAGCCCACAAAGCTATCCGGAGCGAGCGAGATTACCTGTGAAAACATGGGTTCGGCGTCTTTGTACTTTCCGTTGTTTAGATAAAGCTGGCCGAGCCAGTTGTAGGTGGCCCAGTAGTTTGGTCGAAGGTCGATCGCCCTGCGAAAGGTTTTTTCCGCCTGAGTAAAGTTATTCCTCTGCTCGTAGGCAATTGCCAATCCATTGACTGCGGCGTCGCTGGTGGGTTGAATCGATAGAGATAATTGGTACTCGTGGGCGCCTTGTTCGTAGGCGCCGGTGGCGAGGTCGACGAGGCCGAGGCAGTTGTGGCCTTCAGGTTGATCGGATTTGAGGGAGATGGAGTGCTGGCAGGCGTCCTTGGCTTTAGTTACCCAGGTTGAGTCCTTCGAAAATTGATATTTGCGGTAGAAGGCTTCGCCGAGGCCGGCGTAGGCGAGGGAGTAGTTCGCGTCCTGCTGGAGGGCGTATTGGAACTCGGTGATGGCGCTGTCGATGTTTTCGGATTTCGCGAAATCCTGGAGGTAGCCGCGGCCCTGTAGGTAGTAGTCAAAGGCGCGGGGCTGAGAAGTGCCGTGATCGGTGAGCTTGGCTTGTTCGGCGGGGTTGAGTTCGATGTCGAGAGCTTCGACGACGCTTTGAGAGACTTGGTCTTCGAGCTTGAAGGGGTCGGCGGCGGGCTCGGTGATGGTGTCGCCGCGAAGCTGGCGATGCTGAGTAGCGTCGATGAGAGCGTAGTTGACGCGAATCATGTCACCGGAGCGTTCGATGGTTAGTTGGAGGCCTAGAGTGGCGCCGAATTGTTGCTTTGCTTCTTCAAGGCTGGTGACGCCGTGGCTACGAAGCTCGCTTTGAGGAACCACTTCCAGAGGATGAGAGCTGGTGAGTTGAGTGAGGCGGGAAGTAAGAGTTTCGACGAGACCATTACCGAAGGCGGCGGCGTCGGATTGGGGGTCGATTGCGAGAGGGAGAATGGCGAGTTCGCTTGGGTGAGAGGCGGCGGCCGCGATGATTCTGTGGTGCCGCTTCCAGAGCAGAAGGCCGGCGGCGAGGATGATGAGGGCAGCGAGGGCGGCGGCAAATTTTTGGAGGCCGCGAGGGATGGGTCTGTGGACGTGAATTGTTGCGCTGTCTCGCGCGGAGACGGTACCGGGGGCGTCGATGGATTCGAGGGCCGCGGTGAGTTCGGAGGCGCGTTGGTAGCGGCGTTCGGGATCTTTGGAGAGGCAGCGAAGGACGACGTTTTCAAAGCTGCTGGAGAGGTCGGGGTTGAGTTCGCGAAGATTCGCGGGTGTTTTGGTGAGGATGTGACTGATGAGAGTGGCAGCGTTGTTGGAAGCGAATGGACGTTTGCCGGAAGTGGCTTCGTAGAGAATAGCGCCGAGGGAATAGATATCGCTGCGGGGATCGGGCTGCTCGCCGCGAATTTGTTCGGGCGACATGTAAGGAAGAGTGCCGGCGGTGTCGACGAGTTCGTCGGAACTGCGAGTGAGATCGATTTCGGAGGCGCCGAAGAGGCGGGCGAGGCCGAAGTCGAGAACTTTCACGTCGCCATCTTTGGCGGAGAGCATGATGTTAGAAGGCTTGAGATCGCGGTGAACGATGCCGGCGTCGGCTGCGTCGGTGAGAGCACTGGCGATTTGCAGACCGATGGTGCGCGCTTCGTGCTGAGTGAGAAGGCCGGCGGCGATTCTGGCGGCGAGAGTGCGGCCGCGAATGTATTCCATGACGAGGAAGGCGGTTCCGTCGATGGTATCGAAATCGTAAATGTGGGCGATGTGGCGGTGACTGAGTTTGGAAAGGGCCAGGGCTTCGCGGCGAAGCTGTTTGCGGTGGGCTTCGCTGGAGGAAGTTTCAGGAGGAAGGACTTTCAGGGCGACGTCACGATTGAGGCGCTCGTCGAAGGCGCGGTAGACGACGCCCATGCCGCCGGCACCGAGGGATTCCTCAATGCGGTAGTGCGAAATAGTGCGGCCAATCATGCGGGCTGGCGCCTCGTTTGGGGGGAATGGTAGGGCGGGCGGGTAGGCAAGTCAATCTAGAGACGGAAGGGCCTGAAGCGCGCTGGTCTTACTCAATCGCGGGATTGGCTGTGAGATTGTGATTCGCGTTGCGGCGCCAACTGGGGGGATGTACACGGCCGAGTCGAACAACGCGCCACAGAATGAGGATTGCTGCTGAAAAGCACACCAGCACAGCAACGATCGAGGCCTCGGGGCCGAAGCTTCCTCCCGTCAGGATCGTTGGTCCTCTCAAAGTTCCGACGATTAATCCTTTTGCAGCGCCGAATCCTGAGACGCTCATCCCAAACACATGGCTTTCCGTGAAATTCCAAGCCGCATGCAGGCCAATTGGAAACCAGAGGCGTCCGGTAAGGGCATAGACGGTTCCGAGCAGTACACCCGCTTCTACTGCAATAGCGATCGAGCTCAGTACGGTCGCTCCCGGATTGAAAGCGTGAGCAGCACCGAAGAGGGCTGAGGTTACGAGCAGAGCCCACCATGTGCCGGCCAATCCCTCTACCAGCCGGAAGAGGAAACCTCGAAACATAACTTCTTCTATAACCGCGCCGGAGAGAGCGGCGACGGCGCCTGCGCCGAGGCCAGCCGCAGTTCCCCAGCCGACCGGGTGATAGACCGATACCGGCCAGAGCAGCAGCATCACCGCAGAGAACAAGCAGAAGCCGAGACCGAGTCCACAGGCAAACTCCCGGATACCAGCAGCCCCGGTTAACTCGGCTGGTTGATGACGTTCGATCAAGCGGCTTCCGACGAGGTAGACGGCTGCCATGATCGCGGCTCCGATAATCCCAAGCACCAAATTGGGCACGTGGCCGTGCGCGACCACCTGTACAGCAATGAGGAGAGCGATTGCGATTACAAGATTCAGTATGCCGAGTCCGAAGCGCCTGAGTGCTTGTTTCAGTTCACTACGCATCGGAATTTCCTCAATTGGGTGCGAGATGGCGCGTGTTTGGCGGGATGGTAGGACGGGTGGGTAGGCAAGTCAAATGTAGGCCCAGGGAAACCCTAAAGCCAAATCAAAGGCTTTAAATTTCATTCGATCCCACTTCCTAACACCAGGAAGTGAGGCACCCGGAAAAGCTCCCCCGCACGGAAGCGTGCGTGTGTGAATGATCTCGCCAATTGCAGACACATCAAGAGCAACGGCCAATGCAAGACCCGCCCGCAACACCGGCAGGTGGGGCACCCGCGGAAACTTCCAAAACAAAAGCGAAAGCGAAGCTGAAAGTGCAGGGGTGCGTGGCGGAGGGGGGCGCGATTTGGTAGGCTCGGCTGCGCGAAAATTTACAGAGGCTAAGGGAAATTATGAAGATGCGAAGGGCGATGGTGGCGGGTCTGGTGGGCGCGGCGATGATGGTCGCGGGGGTTGGAGTTTACGCTCAGCAGAATAAGCTGGATGAGGGGACGCGGAAGCTGTCGCGGGATATTTTTAAGCAGTTGATCGAGATTAATACATCGCATTCGGTGGGGAGCACTACGACGGCGGCGGAAGCGATGGCGGCGCGGCTGCGCGAGGCGGGATTTCCAGCGGAGGACGTGCAGGTGCTGGTGCCGGAGTCGAATTCGAAAAAGGGGAACATGGTGGCGCGGCTGAGGGCTCCGGCGAATGCGGCACACAAAAAGCCGATCCTTTTTATTTGCCATCTGGACGTGGTGGAGGCGAATCGAGCGGATTGGTCGGTCGATCCGTTTACGTTTTTGGAGAAGGATGGATATTTTTACGGGCGCGGGACGGAAGACATTAAGGATGGGGACGCTTTTCTGGTGACGAGTTTTATCCGGTTGAAGGAAGAAAATTATCAGCCGGACCGCGATTTGATTTTGGCGTTGACGGCGGATGAAGAGGGCGGGCCGGACAATGGCGTGGAATGGCTGTTGAAGAATCACCGCGACTTGGTGGATGCGGAGTTCATCCTCAATCCGGACGGCGGGAATTTTGAAATGGAGCACGGGAAAAAGATTTTGGCGGGCATTCAGGCGTCGGAAAAGGTGTATCAGGATTTCGAGTTGAAGGTGACCAGCCCGGGCGGGCACAGCTCGCTGCCGACGGCGGACAATGCAATTGACGATTTGGCGGAGGGGTTGACGCGGCTGGGGCATTACAAATTTCCGTTTCAGTTGACGGAAGTGACGCGGGCGTATTTCGAGCGCGAGGCGAAAATTGTGGGCGGGCAGACGGGGGCAGATATGCTGGCAATCTTGAAGGATCCGCCGGATCACGCTGCGCTGGATAGGCTGTCGGCGTCGCCATTTTATAATGCGCGGCTGAGAACGACGTGCGTGCCGACTCTGTTGAAGGGCGGGCATGCGCCAAACGCGTTGCCGGCGGAAGCGATGGCCAATGTGAATTGCAGAATTTTGCCGGGGCATTCGCCGGAGGAAATTGAGGCGACGCTGGCGAAGGTGATCGACAGCAAGAGGATTGAGATTAAGGCGGTGCAGTCGGGAATTGCGGCGCGGCCGGGACCGCCATCGCCGCTGCAGCCCGCGGTGATGAAGCCGCTCGAGAAAACGGTTGAGGAAATGTGGCCGGGCGTGCCGGTGGTGGCGGAGATGGACTCGGGCGCAACGGACGGAGCGATTTCGCGCGCGGCGGGAATTCCGACGTATGGCGTGCCGGGAGCGTTTATCGATGAGGACGACGACCGGTCGCACGGGCGGGATGAGCGGCTGCCGGTGAAGTCGTTTTATGAGGGCGTGCAATTTTATTATTTGTTTATGAAGGCGCTGAGCACGCCGTAAGAAGCGCCGGTTTGGCGCGAATGCGGCGCGATTCAAGTTAAGAAATCAAACAAAATGTCCTGGGCCAGAACTGCATTACTGAAGGCATCGCAAAGCCAATGGCTGCGCGAGCGCGCACCGAAGTATCCGTTTGTGCGGCGGAATGTGTCGCGATTCATGCCGGGGGAGACGGCGGACGATGCGCTGGTGGCGGTGCGAGCACTGGCGGCGAAGGGGATTGGCGCGGTGCTGACGGCGCTTGGAGAAAATGTAAGCGACCGAGCAGAGGCGGAGCACGAGACGCAGCTTTACCGTTCGCTGCTGGGGAAAATTGCGGAGCAGAATCTGGCGGCGGAAATTTCGGTGAAGCTGTCGCATCTGGGGCTGGACCTGGATGAGCATTTTTGCTTCGACAATTTGCTGAGCTTGATTGCGATTACGCCGGCGGAGCGGACTACGTGGATCGACATGGAGCAGAGCCCGTATGTGGAGCGGACGCTGCGGCTATACCGGCAGGCGCGGGAGGCGGGCGCGGATGTGGGCGTGTGTTTGCAGGCTTATTTGCGGCGGACGGAAAAGGATTTGAGGGAGCTGCTGCCGCTCGGCGGGGCGATACGCTTGGTGAAGGGCGCGTACAACGAGCCGGCGGATGTTGCGTTTCCGCGGAAGGCGGATGTGGATGAGAATTATTTTAAGTTGGCGCAGATGATGGTGGCCGAGGGGGCCGGGGCGGCGCATTTGCGAGCGGCGATAGCGACGCATGATTGCAAGTTGATACAGAGGATTTTGGATTGGGCGGAGGGCGCGGGGATTGCGCGGGACAGGCTGGAATTTCAGATGCTGTATGGGATTCAGAGGGCGGAGCAGGTGAGGCTGGCGTCGATTGGGTGCAGGTCGGTGGTGCTGGTGGCGTTTGGGAGTTTTTGGTTTCCCTGGTACATGAGGAGATTGGCGGAGCGGCCGGCGAATGTGTTTTTCTTGATGAGGAATTTGTTTAGTTAGGACTTCAAATCCGCAGAAGCTTCTGAGGCAAAGTCAAAAGCAAGAGATTCCTCACGCTCGGCAAAATGCGCCGATCGGTTCGGAATGACACCGAGGTTTTTACGATCGGTGATAGCAAGCCGCGCGCAAGAACCCACATCCCGAAACAGGATGTGGGGCACCCAAAACCCCGCAGATACACCTAAAGCAAAATCAAATGCAAGACCCACCCGCAAGAGCGGCAGGTGGGGCACCCGCGGACACTTCTAAGTCAACTGCGATACAGAGGAAACTTCTAAGGCAGCCTAAACACTCAGAAATGAAGAGACCCCAGCGCGAGGAGCGTGGGGTCTCGGGTTTTTGGTTGTGAGCTGGGGTTAGGCGGAGGCGCCGGATTGGCGCTGGGATTTCATTTGCTCCATGGCCGCTTTCATACGGGATTCCATGTCTTCGGGGCGGACGTCTTCGACGTGCTGGGCGATGGACCAGCGATGGCCGAATGGATCGGTAAGCTGGCCGTAGCGGTCGCCCCAGAATTGATTGCCGATGGGCATGGTGACAGTTGCGCCGGCTTTGACCGCTTTCTCCCAAAGTTTGTCGGCGTTGTCGGTGTAAATGTTGAGAACGATGGTTGAGCCGCCGAGGCTTTGCGGGCCGACGCTCTTGGCGGACGGAAATTCGTCGGACATCATGACGATGGAATCTCCAATTTTGATCGAGGCGTGCATGACTTTGCCGTCGGGCCCTTGCGATAGCGAGAGCTGTTTGGCGTCAAAGGCATTTTTGTAGAAGTCGAGCGCCTTGATGCAATCGCGAATGACCATATGTGGTGTGACCGAGTGATACCCCTCTGGAATAGCTTTCACGCTCATGGTTCCTCCTAAAATGTTGGACTCAAGAAGTTGTGGAATGGTTAGCTCGGGTGGCCAGGCTTGAAATTTATGTGAAATTAATCAGATTCACTTGCAAAGTGAAAGTGAGCGGGGTGAGGAGATATTAAGGCAAACTGGGGGATGAGGCGAGTTAAAAGCGTGTTACAGGGGATTGGGGCAAGCGGAATGAGGATAGAGGTGGATTTTTCAGAAAGCAGATTCCTCACCGCCGGCAAACACTGCCGTTGCGGTTCGGAATGACAGCACCTAGTTTGGTG
Source organism: uncultured Acidobacteriota bacterium (assembly GCA_963757885.1). Taxonomy (GTDB): domain Bacteria; phylum Acidobacteriota; class Terriglobia; order Acidiferrales; family UBA7541; genus Palsa-147. The sequence continues at coordinate 1,640,931 of CAVWSS010000006.1, forward strand.
GTGGATTGGTATTCGACGTAGCTTTGGACCCCGACGATTCGGTGTAAATCCCCACGGGCAAAACCGGCCCATGGGGCACCCGCAGAAACTTCTACGGCAAAGGCGACGGCCACACAGTGTGCGACTACGGGATGCTACAATTCGCGCTACGTCCATCCATGCGAATATTCAGGCAAGTCGCAATTCTGCTGATCTTTTCCGTTGGATTTTGTGTGCCTACATTTTGTGGGCAGGAACAAGTGCCGGAGTGGTGTAGGGCGTTGCCACGGTTGGAGTACAAGACGCTCGAGCGAGTGAAAGTGTCGGATCCTCAACTTGACGCGTGGTTCGAAGTTTATGACGTGGCGCCGGGCGTGTTCGCTATTTACGAGCCGCATCAGTTTGAGGAGACGATCAGCTATTTAATTGTGGGCGGGAATCGCGCGGTATTGTTCGATACAGGGATGGGGATCAGCGACATCAAGAAATTAGTGAAGGAGCTGACCCAGCGGCCGATTGTGGTGCTGAATTCGCATACGCATAACGATCATGTGGGCGGGAATTGGGAATTTGACACGGTGTATGGGATGGATACAGCGTTCACGCGACAGGATGCGAAGGGCTCGCGCGCGGATGCACAGGCAGAGTTGGCGCCGGGAAGTATTTGTGGCGAGCTGCCCAAGGGCTTTGACCCGAAGACGTATGAGACGCGGCCATGGAAGATTTCGAAGTTTATTCACGATGGAGACAAGATTGATTTGGGCGGGCGGACGCTCGAAGTGATTGCCACGCCGGGGCATACGCCGGATTCGATTTCGTTGATCGACCGGAAGAATGGACTTTTATTTACCGGGGATACGTATTATCCGGCGCCGATATGGCTGTACCGGCCGGAGACGGATTTGGAGGCGTACGACGCGTCGATAAGGAGGCTGGAATCGCTGGAGCCGCAGGTGAAGTTGGTTCTTGGAGCGCACAATGTGCCGGTGGCGTCGCCGGCGGTGCTGACGAGATTGGTGGGGGCGTTTGAGAGCGTGAGAAGGGGGAAGGTGCCGGCGATGCCAGTGAAGGGGGAGCCGGGGCAGGTGACGTATAGCACGGAGGGGTTTGTGTTTTTGATGGCGGCGCCGAGTGATGGCGACGCCAACTCAAGTTCAGGTGGGATTGCCACCCACCCTTAACCCCGAAGGGTGGGGTACCCAAAGGCAACTTCAACAACAAAAACGCAGAAACTCCTCAAAGAACACCAAGAGCAAGAACTTCAAAAGCGGCGGTGATACTCTCGTCGATTCATTGTTGAAATTACTGACATAATTTCAACAATATGATAAGTTGAGTGTATGCAGCGTCAATCAAAATACGTAATACGGAATCAACGCCAGCTGAGGGCACTCATATCGGCGGTGCGGCAGGAAATTGTAGATGCGCTGGTGAAATTGGGCAGCGCGTCGGCGGGAGAACTTGCGGCGACCTTAGGAAGGCCGGCAGATGCTCTTTATTACCATCTGCGGGCGCTGAAGAAGAGTGGACTGGTGGTACACGCCGGTTTTCGTGGGGCGGGAAGACGCAAGGAGGAGCTTTTCAGAACCATCGCGGCGGACTTGCGGCTTCATTACCAACCGGACGACGGTGGCAACCGGCGAGTGCTAACGGCGATCGTCGGTTCATTGCTACGGCTGGGGGCGCGCGATTTCCGCAGGGCATTTGGCAAGGGCGGCGCGGCAGTGCTGGGACCGAGGCGCGAGTTGTGGGCTACGAGACAGGTCGGATGGTTGCTGCCGAAGGAGCTGGAAAGGGTGAACGCGTCGATTGAGCGGCTGAGAGAGGTAGTGTCGCGGCCGCGCCCGGGCGGGAGGCTCTATGCGATTACGGTGTTGTTAACTCCCCTGGAAGCGAAGTTGAGTGACAGGAGAAAAGAACGCGTTGAAAAGCAGATGTAGGGAGCTTCAAGGGCAGTTTTGGGGCGAGAGGGAGGACCGATGATCGGGAAGTTTTTGGCGGTGATAGGGGTGTTGGCTTCGATTTGCACTGGAGGAGCTTGTAGAGCGCAGAGTACAAGGCCATCAGTGAAGAACGCTGCGACGAATACGGCGCCGAGTGTGGCGACGGCCGAAGAGCTTGATGGGGACCTGAGGGAGATGCGTTGGACTGAGCTAGAAGAGCGGGTACGAGCCATGCCGGCGGGCACGGACCGCGAATATTTTGAAGGGATTTTGGCGAATCGCGAGGGACAGGAGGAAAAGTCGGCGAAGTTGCTGAGCGAAGCCATTCCCGAGCTCAGTGCGAAAGAGAGGCAGCGCGCGGGCCGGGGAACGGCGACGCTGGCCGACGTCCCGATCGCGCTCCGCTGTGTCTTTACGCGCTCCGCGGCGCCTCGCTCGATCTTCTGCGGCGGATAATCCGACATCACCGCAAGCACCCCCGAGTCGTCCTTAATCTCATCCATCTCTGCCGGGTCCATATCTGCTGCATACTTCTTCAAGATCACATATTCCTCTGCCGCCTCTTTGTACCGGTATAACTTTGCGTAATCGGATTGATGCGACGTTGAAGGTGAATGGAGTGGACGGCGACTGGATTCTGGATACCGGCGCAAATTTGTCGTGCGTGACCAAAAGCTTCGCGAAGCGGCTTGGCTTGAAGGTGTCGGAGGCGGCTGGGCAGACCAAGGGCGGGACGAATGGACTGGAGAATCCGGTGCATTTGGCGTTGCTGCCGGAACTGGATTTTGCGGGAGCGAAGATTCGGAATGTGGTGGTGATGGTATTCGATGATGCGAATTTGAAGATCAATTTGGGCGAGGGGAAGACGTATCAGATCGAGGGGATCATCGGTTATCCGGTATTTCGGGCGCTGGGCGCGAGTACGTTTGCGAAGGACGGGTACTTTGAGGCACGCCAGGCACGGCAGGGCGCGGGATTCTCGCGAATATTTATGAATCGCCTCAACGTCCCGGTGCAGGGAGAAGTGGAGGCGAAGAAGCTGCTGTTCTCATTCGATACGGGAGCGAGCGATTCGGAATTTACGAAGAAATATTTCGATGCATTTCCTGGTCAGTTCAAGGACCTGAAATCGAAGGATATGGACACCGGAGGTGCGGGAGGAACAACGCACTATGTCGCGTATGAGTTGCCCACGGCGAGGATGGAGATTGGCGGAGAGGATGTGGAGTTGAGCAAGGTGATGGTGTTGACGTCGTTGGTCGGGACTGGGCTGGATGAGTTGTATGGGAACTTGGGGCAGGATTTGATTGGGCAGTTTGGGAGCTTTACGGTGGATTTTGGGCGCATGAGGTTCAGTTTGGAGAAGTAGGATCGGGGGCGTCCCCGAATTAATCGTGAACTGGCGGGACATTTGAAGCTTTTGGTGAAAGGTTATTTACAGATTTGAACGATGGTTTCGGGGTGGTTGGTTTTGCTGCGGGTGCAGCATTCGGCGAGTAGAAATTCGAGGAGTCCCTGGAGACCTTCGGTGTTAGCGGTGTAGCGGAAGAGAGTAGATTCGCGGCGGACGTGGATCAGGTCTTCGGATTTGAGCTTGTCGAGATGGTTCGAGAGTGCGGAATTGGGAATGCTGAGCTCCTGGTGGATTTCGCGAGCGACGAGTCCGTCGGGATGAGCTTTGAGGAGAAGCCGAAGGATGCGCAGGCGAGCTTCGGTGCCGATGGCGGAGAACATATCGGCGTATTTGGCGACCAGGTCGGGTTGCTTGATGGCTTTGAACTTAAAAGGGAGCGAAGTCATATTGCGATGATTGCAGGAAGGTGGGCAGAGTTCAATGGAAAGAGGCTTAGTTGCCGGAGTAATAGCCGGAGCGGGATTGAACGAGGAGATCTTTTTGGTTCACGGTGAGCTGGATTTTGTGGAAGGTGGCGTCGGGATTGGCGTGGTCGGGTTTGTAGGCGAGGGAATATTGATTGCGGAGGCCGTCTTCGATTTCGGCGTAGATTTGCTCGACGGAAAGCTTTTTGGTGACCTGGAAAAATTCGCCGCCGGTTTCTTCGGATAAGCGCTGAAGGATCTTTTTGCCGTCCGGTCGATTTTCCTGGGGGAAACGGCCGCGTCCGCCGCCGGGCCCACCCGGCCCCCCCAATCCGCCGTGGCCACCGCCGCCGAATCCAGTGTGGCTATAGGCGTCTTGGTCGGCGAAGAGAATAGAAAAGATGGCGGTGTTGGCGCGCTGCGCGGCTTCGATGGCACCGCCGATGGTTTCCTTGCTGCCGCGATCGACTCCGTCGGAGAGGATGATCAGGGCTTTGCGGCCTTGCTGCTTGGCCATTTCTTCGTTGGAGGCGAGGAAGACCGCGTCGTAGAGAAGAGTGCCGCCACCGCCGCTGTGGCCGTAGCCCCCGCGACCGTGATGCCCACCACCATTTTGTCCACCGGGCCCGCCTGAATCGCCGCCACCGTTACCTCCGCCACCGTTACCTCCGCTGGTCGAGTTGTCGTCGTCGGTGCGCGAGGGAGTTTGGAGAAGTTGAAGGCCGGCGCGAAGTTTGTCGCGGGAATTGGTGAGGTCCTGGAGGAGTTCGACTTCGCGATCGAAATGAATGAGGAAGGCCTGGTCTTTATCGGGGCGAAGCATTTTGGAGAGGAATCCATCGGAGGCGTCGCGTTCGCTATCGAGGACGCGGCGCTGGCTGAGAGAAGTGTCGACAAGAAGGCCGAGAGTGAGAGGGAGATCACTTTCTTTGGTGAAGTAGGAGATGGTTTGAGGGTGGCCGTCTTCGTCGAGTTTGAAATTGTCTTTGTTGAGGGTGTTGATGATTTTGCCCTTTTTGTCGCGGACGGTGGCGTAGAGGGTGACTTCTTTGACGTCGACGGAGATTTTTGGGGCTTCGGGTTGCTGCGATTGCGCGGGCTGTGTGGATTGCTGCTGGAGAGGTTGTTGTGAGGGCGGGTGGATGGGGCCGGCTTGCTGTTGTTGGGAGTGGAGTTGGGCGGAGGTGAGGAGGAGGGCGGCGAAGAGGAAGCGGGGCGCGAGAATTGTGGTGAGGTGGGCTGGCATGCGAGCTAAAGAAAAGTGTTTCAAGAAAGGAAGATTCGCGCGGCAGCAGCGGAGTTGCATGCGGCTGGGAGGCGCAATGCGAAGAGTTGGATGCGTGGGAAAGGAGGGGAGTTACCGATGAATGGAAGTTAAGTCAAAGGCTTTAAATTTCATTCGATCCCACTTCCTCAAACCAGGAAGTGGGGCACCCGGAAAAACTAAGGACTTCTCAAGCAAAGACAGTGTTGCATCCCACCTGCAAAACCGGCAGGCGGGGCACCCGCAGAAACTTCTAAAGCAAAGACAAGAGCGATCAGTGCTTGAGGGGTTGGTGGGAGAGGAAGAAGAAAAAAAAGATGGCGATGAGGATGATTTCGGGGATGAGCATGACGCCGATGCGAAGAGGCTGGCCGGTGATGTTGTAGTTGATGCCCTGCCAGAAGGCAGTGGCTGCGGTGATGGCGGCGAGAATGATGGCCATGTAAGCGATTGGCGGCGCCTGGGTGAGGATGACGAGGGTGAGCGCGGTGGCGGTGAGACCAACGGTGATCGCGACGATGATGACGGCAAAGGCAGATTTGCTGGCGTAGCCGTTGGGCTCGCCGTTGATGCCGAAGTGGACGGCGACGCGGTCGGGAGGGTCGGACCAGGAGCGGATGAGTTTGGCGAAGAGAAGGGCGACGGCGATGACGGGGATGAGGAAGAGCCAGTTTTGGAGAGGGGGCATGAAGGTGATGATACAGCCCTGAGCACGAAACGAAGTACGAAGCAGGGGACCCAGAAGCTTGGGTGTAACCCCCCACGGGCAAACCCGGCCCATGGGGCACCCAAAACCACCTAGAAGTTTTGGAGGAGCCAGACGTTGTTGTTCCAACCTTGCTGGCCGTAGGTGATGAGGCAGCCATCAAGAGTTTCGATGGGGTGATAGAAGAAGACGTTTTTGCCACCGGGGATAAGCATGGTGGATTTGCCGTTGAGATCGACGCGAGCCATGCCGCCATCGAGAGTAAGCAAGGTGATGAGGAGAGCTGAGCCCTCGGCGTTATAGCCGATGTCCCAAATCTGCCAAGTTTTGGGGAGCTGGAGGGTGCGTTCGGCATTTTTCTGAAGGTCGACCAAGCGGATTTGCTCCTTCAATTGGTCGCGGCTTGCGATGGCGAGCTGAAAGCCGTCGGGCGAGATGGCCCATCCCACGTTCTGAGGCAGAGGAAGATGTGTGCGCGCGAGTTCCTTGCCCTGACCTGCCTTTGGATCGAGAGCGTAGAAGATGAGCTGATCGTGATCCCAGCGGGAGATGACGCAGGAAGCGCCGGCGTGGCGAGGGCAATCGAAGGCGGTGGTCGTGTCGGGAGGATTTTCGAGAATTTTTTCGGGAGCTCCGCCCTGCAGGGGAATCCGCATGAGCTTAATGGGAGTTTTGCTCGTGTCCGCGCTTTCGGGAACTTGCTGGGACCAATAGAGAATGGAGGCACCGTCGGGAGTGACTACGCCGTTGCCCTGTTCATCTGAGCCGCCGGTGAGGGGTTCAGCATTGCCGCCGTCAGCGCCAAGGCGATACAAGCGGTCTGTGCCAGTACGCGAGGAAGAAACGAGGATGGACCGGCCGTCTGGATACCAGGCGTTGGGCATTTCGGAAGTGTCGCCCAGGGTGAGATTTTTGGGGCTATCGATGCGGTGGTCCTTGTCTTTCATGGAGGCGAGGAAGACGTCGATCGTGACGTGGCCGCGGAGGAGCGCGATGCTTTTGCCATCGGCACTGGCCGAAGTGGACCAGGGGTAATCGCCGTGCCAATCGGTGAGTTGTTTGGGATGACCGTCGGCCTTGCCGGTGACGCTCGAGACGGGGATGGCCCAGAGGTCCGGGTTGGGATTCTGCTTGGTGCCGCCTTGATAAAGAAGACGCCCATCGGCAAGCCAGAAGACGCGGGGGCCCTCCGTGGGACCGCAGAGAAGATACTCGCTGGTCAGGACGAAGGTCTCGTCGGGGCCGGTGGGCGGAGGGTTGGCGAGGCGCGTGCGAATGCTGCAACCGCTGGCCTCCTGGGTGAGATAAGCGATGCGACGGCCGTCGGGAGAAAAGGCAGCGGTAGAGAGTTTGACGGCGCCCTTGCCGGGACCCGCGCCAGAAGTAGAGCCGGAATCGGCAGAGGGCATTTTCTCGTCAGCAGCGTCGACGATTTTGTGGGGATTTTCGCCAGTAGGGCCCATTAGCCAGAGGGAGGACGTTTCGAAATCGCCGGCAAAAATGATGGAGGAGTCCTTTGGCGAAATGGCGAGAGCCCAGGCAGGGCCGCGAATTTTGCGAGGTGTATCACCGAAGATGGAGATGACCCAAGCGGCGGAGTCATCGGCGGTGCTGAAGGTAGTGAAGAGAAGTTTGTCTCCGGAAGGAAACCATTTTACGGAGGTGATGTGGGAGCGCAGATTTTCGGGAAGTGAAAATTCGTGGAGCTCGCCGGATTCGATGTTGACGATGTGAAGGCCCCGGGTGTCGGTGTAAGCGAGATTTTTTCCGTCAGGAGAGATAGCGCTATCGAGCACGCGGATTTCGCCGCCATTGAAGGTGATTTGGCGTTCGGTTATTGGTTTGGCGGGCGCGTGGAGGAAGAGGTCGCGGTAATGATAGGCGGCGAGGAGGGCGATGAGGAGGATGGCGATGGCGGAAGTGATGTAGATGAGTTTGTTGGCGGGGTGAGATGAGGCGGTGGGTGCGGGGGTTTGTGCAGCCGTCGCGGATCCTTGGGAGGGATGCGAGGCGGAAATGGAGGCGGAGGAGTTGGCAGCGTGCGAGCCGCTGGAAGTGGTGGACGCGGTGACGGATGAGGATATGTGGCGCGCGGAATCGGTATCACGTTTGAGGCGTTTGAGATCGGCGCGAATGTCGGAGGCGTGCTGGTAGCGGACGTCGCGATCTTTTTCGAGGGCCTTGTTGATGATGCGTTCGAGTTCGGCGGGCGTGTCGGGATTGAGGCGCACGGGAGGAACCGGAAGGCGATTGAGGATGGATTCGAAAATGATGCCGGAAGTGTCGCCACGGAAAGGGAGCGCGCCGGTGGACATTTCGTAGAGGACAGCGCCGAAGGAGAAAAGGTCGGTACGGGCGTCGAGAGGCTTGCCGGCGACTTGCTCGGGAGACATGTAGGCGATGGTGCCGAGCGCGGAGCCGGGACTGGTGAGATGTTCGGGAGCTTCTTCGGTTGCGGCAGTGCGAGTGGCGTCTTTTTCAGCGGCGGTGACTTTCGCGAGGCCGAAGTCGAGAATTTTGGCAATGCCGCGAGTGGTGACGAAGATGTTGGCGGGCTTAATGTCGCGGTGAATAATGTGCTTTTCGTGGGCGGCGTCGAGAGCGTCGGTAATTTCGATTGCCAGGTCGAGGAGAAGCTCGAGGGCCATGGGCCGGCCGTCGATGCGGTGCTTGAGAGTGGTGCCCTCGAGAAATTCCATGGCGATGTAGGGATGGGAATTGTGCTCGCCGAGTTCGTATATGACGCAGATGTTGGGATGATTGAGCGCGGAGGCGGCCTGTGCTTCACGTTGGAAGCGGGCGAGGGCGTGAGGAGTATTGGCCACGTCGGGCGGGAGGAATTTCAGCGCGACGAAGCGGTGAAGGGTGGTGTCTTCGGCTTTGTAGACGACGCCCATGCCGCCGCCACCGAGTTTTTCGAGGATGCGGTAGTGCGAAAAGACGGCGCCGATGAGCGGGGGATCGGGCATTTCGAGGGGAGTTTAGATGGGGGTGGAGAGGGAGTCAACGCGAGCGCGTATTAAGGGTCTGGAATTTGGTAAGGATACTGATTTTTCGGGACAGCCATTAGTTGAAGCAAAAACGAGCCCCGCAGCTTGGATGAAAGTCCCCACGGGCAACCCCGGCCCATGGGGCACCCAAAACCTGCGGAAACTTCAAAACGCAACATCGAAGACAAGACCCACCCGGTCCATTTTTTTATGCGCGCCTTACTGGCGCGCAAGAGGCAGGTGGGGCACGCGCGGAAACTTCAAAAGCAAAACCACGAAAAGCTAGAAGTTTTGGATGATGAAGGCGTTGGCTTCGAAGAAGTGTTGGTAGAAGGTGACGTGGTGGCCGTCGGGAGCGGGGATGAGCGGGCCGAGATACTGACTTTTCGGGCGCTCGAGGAGGATTTGGGATTTGCCGTCGAGATCGAGGCGAGCTTCGAAGTAGTTGTCAGTGGTTTCGCCGTTGAGGAAGAGCGAGTCACCGGAGGCGGACCAATTCAATTCGGCGACGCGCCAATCTTTGGGAAGCGGGAGCGAGCTATCGTTGCCGGTGCGCAGATCGAGAAGGCGAATTTGTCCGGGGAACATGGAGGGACTCGAGAGAGCGACGCGAGTGACGTCGCGGGAAACGTCCCAATCGAGATCGTCCGTGGGAAGCGTGAGACGGAGGTGGCCAAGTTGTTGGCCCTCACCGCGCATGGGATCGAGAGTGTAGAAGAAAAGTTGGTTGCCGTCCCAGCGGCGGAGGACGCAGAAGCCGGAAGTGCCGCGCGGACAGAGAAAATCGACGGGTTCATCGAGAGGCGATTCGAGAACTTGTTGGGGCTCGGTGGTCGCGCCCGTGGCTGACGCGGGGAGGCGCATGAGGCGTTTGACGGGAAGATTGGCGCCGGTGGCAGGCGGGAAAGCCCAGTAGAGTATCCAGGCGCCGTCGGGAGTCATGAGCGCGTGACGCTGCGAATCGGGTGAGCGGAAGAGAGGGGCGGGCGCGGATTCGGATGAAGCGGGCTGATTCGAATTTTCGCTGAGCGGCTGGCTGAAAATTTGGGAGAGGCCGAGCCGGTCAGATGCGAAGAGGATGGATTTGCTGTCAGTGGCCCAGCCGGTGGGATAGTCGTTCGAGTCGCGATTGGGATCGCTGACGGTGAAGCGGCGGATGTTGTCGAGTTTTTCTTTGGCGCCGGAAGTGGAAAGTTCGGCGACCCAGACGTCTTCGCGGGAATGAAGGCGGATAGAGACGAGTTGTTTGGCGTCAGCGGTAGCACCGACGGTGAAACCGGCGATAGAAGTTTTGACGGCGTTGCCGATGCGCGTGCCGATTTGGGGATCGACGGCGACGGAGTAAGTTTCAAAGTCGGAGACGTCATTGGCGGCGGCGTTGTCATTGGTGTCGTCGCTGATGTTGGCGGCGGGAGCGGGGCGGCGGGTGAGGAAGAGCATGCGGCCGTCATGGAGCCAGACGAAGCCGGGAATGTCGCCGCTCCAAAGTTTGGAATTGGTGAGGACGTTGGTGGGAAGAGGGAGCGACGCGGCGCCGGATTTGTTGTTAGAGGTGGCTGAATTTTCACTGGACGCGGCGTTGGGGCTGAATGGAATTGTTTCGATGACTCCGCCACTGGCGAAGCCGGGAGATTTTTCGTAAGCGATGCGGTCGCCTGTGGGTGACCAACCTACCGTAGTGTAGAACTCCTTTTGAGAAGAGGCGACGACGCGAGGATTCTCGCCGTTCGCGCCCATGACCCAGACGGCGTTACTGGATGAGTAGGGACTGGTGTTTGCGGTGGCGGCATTTTCGTTTGCGCGGGATGCGGCTGCGTTGGCGGCTGCAGTGGCGGCGGAATTTGGAGCGGCGCTGATGAACGCGATGGATGCGCCGTCAGGCGAGATGGCGGGCCAGTTGGCTTGAGTGCGAAGTTTGCGCGGATTGCCGCCAAAAATGGAAGTGGCCCAGATCACGTCGCCTTCGTCGGACGCGGCGGCGGTTGCTTTGGAAGATGGAGCTGGGGACGTCGGCGCGGATTCGGAGACGAGAACGAGATTTTCGCCATCGGGGAACCAGACTACGTCCCAAATGTGAGCGCGAAGATCGTCGGGAAGCGGGATGTCGCGGACGGCGCCGTTGGCGATGGTGCTGAGGTGGAGGCCCAGAGTGTCGCAGTAGGCGAGATATTGGCCGTTGGGCGAAATGCCCGCGAAGAAGAGACGATTTTCGGGCGGATTGTGAGTGATTTGCCGTTGGGAGAGCGATTCGGCGACGGAGTGCGCGCGATTAGAGAATTGACGCCAGCCCCAGACTGCGGCGAGGGCGACGATGCAGAGAACGGCGGCGATGCCGTAGAGCAAGTTGTTCGCGGGTGCGGAAGCGCTTTTGGCGGCAGCCGCGGAAACGGCGGCGCGCAGTGCGGCAGTGGTGGCTTCGGTAAGCGAGGTTTCGTTAGCGGCGGATTCGAGAGGCGCGGCGTCGGTGGGGGGTTTGAGGGAGTCGAGGTGGTCGCGAAGAAAATCGAGCGAGGGGGCAGCGAGAGCGGGAGATTCGGGCGATTCGATGAGTGTCGTAGCCGAGGCGGCGTCGATGACTCGATCAGTTTTCTGTTCGTTGATTTGCTCGTTGATCTGTTTGGTGAGTTGCTCGGTGACTTTTGCAGCGAGTTCTTCGATGAATTTTTCGGTGGACGGCGACGCGGGTGGCGGTGGTGGTGTGGCCGGCGCTGCGGGCGCTTTGGGCGACGCGGGCATGACTACGAAGGGGGTCTTTTTTCGCGGCGGAGCTGCCGGGGTCGGTGATGCTGGCGGCGTGGTAGTTACGGGAGTTATCGCGAGAGTTGTGGCGCGCTTGGATTTTGATTTGGGTTCTTCGTCGCGGCGCGCCG
>CAVWSS010000006.1:1657500-2698795 GCA_963757885.1 uncultured Acidobacteriota bacterium
TGTCCACGGCATTCGGAGTTTGATTGGATTCGGTATCCTGGATGGGACCCTAGTCCATTCAGTGCTCTACCACCGTGGCAGACCATACAAGGCTGCCCCTAAAGGCATTTCGGGGAGAACGAGCTATCACGGAATTTGATTAGCCTTTCACCCCTACCCTCAGCTCATCCGAGCGATTTTCAACTCACAACGGTTCGGTCCTCCAGTCGCGGTTAAGCGACCTTCAACCTGGCCAAGGGTAGATCATCCCGCTTCGCGTCTATACCCACAGACTGAACGCCCTATTCGGACTCGCTTTCGCTGCGGCTCGCTTTCGCTTAACCTTGCCTGTGAGAATAACTAGCCGGCTCATTAAGCAAGAGGCACGCCGTCAGGCCTTTGCCCACCGAAGTGGACCATAGCCCTCCGACTGCTTGTAAGCATACGGTTTCAGGTTCTATTTCACTCCCCTCGCAGGGGTGCTTTTCGCCTTTCCCTCACGGTACTAGTTCACTATCGGTCGCCAACGAGTATTTAGCCTTGGAGAGTGGTCTCCCCAGCTTCCCACGGAATTTCTCGTGTTCCGTAGTACTCAGGATACCGCTTCGAGTCCGGTAAGCTTTCGGTTACATGGCTATCACATTCTTTGGCCCCGCTTTCCAGCGGGTTCACCTAGCCTCCGGTTTGATAACTCTACTTATGCGGTCCTACAACCCCACTGTGTAAACACAATGGTTTGGGCTCTTCCGATTTCGCTCGCCGCTACTTTCGGAATCTCAATTGATTTCTCTTCCTCCAGGTACTGAGATGGTTCACTTCCCTGGGTTGACTCGCGCTCGCCTATGTATTCAGCGGGCCGTAATCTGAGTTCATCAGATCGGGTTTCCCCATTCGGAAATCCCCGGATCAAAGCCTGCTTGCGGCTCCCCGGGGCTTATCGCAGCTAGCCACGTCCTTCATCGTCTGTTGGCGCCAAGGCATCCACCGTACGCCCTTAGTAGCTTGACCATAAAACTCACCTAGCATGTCGCCGAACACAAAAGTGCGCGGCATGCGGCTGCCTTGTTCAGAGTTCTTGCGGACTCTGTGGTCGGGCAGACGCACATGCAGGCAAGATCGCCTTTCCACTCGCACTACTCGAGCAGAACTTGCGGTTTACGTCTGATCGATCGCGGCACATGGGCGCCTCGTGCAGGGGCGCTTATTGTCGCGGAATCAGGCGTAATTGCCAGCTTCCTTCAGTTGTCAAAGAACCTTGTTTTCGAAGTGCGAATTTCCTTGCGGAAGTTGCTGCTCCGAAACATCTCCACGTCCAGTGGAGCGCAGAAGCGATTCGAAAACCGATTCTGCAAATAAAAAACCCGGCATCGAGCGCCGGGTGAGTCCGTCCGTTATCTTCCGTTGCGGAAGGGGACGGCTTCGCGCGAAGCTCGGTAGATTTTTACCCCGTGTTCGTGACCAACCTCACCTCAGCGATTACAAGGCAGATTGCGGGCAAGTCAGGAGGCAAAGCGATAGCAGAGAAGCCAGCTGACAACCGCGAAGTATATCAAACGGCACAAATTCGTCAAGCATTTACAGAAAATTTTTGAAGGAGACTTGTGGATTTTCTGAGGAAAGCTGTGGATCGTTTCGCAAATATCTGTCGAGGCGAGGTGTCAGTCAGCGGTTCTTGTGTACTTAAACTCCTATGTTTGTAGGACTGTCGACACGCCGACTTAAACTATACTTGTAGTGCTTACTGCGTTAGCTCTTGGTTGGTTAGCCCTTGGCTCGCTTGAAATATTCGACCTGACGGAGCCGTTTCTTGGCGGCGACTTTTGACTTGTAAGGCCCGCCGAGATTTTTGCCCTTTTCTGAAGTGACTTTGTATCCGCCCTTGGTTTTCTTGATCATTTTATGTGCCTCCCCATTTGTGACGCGATCATCCGGCCCGAGGTGACGCGGTAATCGATCAACTGCCCGTGTAGTGTCTGCTGCGGGCTCCTTCACGGACGGGCAGGAGTCGCACAGGCTCAGGGACTTAGGCTAAGTTGACCGGGGGGCGTATTGCGCGTAGGATGCGCGTCGAAATCTCTCTGCGGAGCTTTCTCTGAGTTAGCGAGGAGGGACACATGTTTTGTGGAAAGTGCGGGGGTTTGGTGGCGGATGGCGCCACTTTTTGTCCGGCTTGTGGACAGCCAATCGGCGCGGCCGTGGTGGGGGTTCCTCAGGCCGCTGTGGCGGGAGCGCCGCCGATGGATGCGTACGGTGCAGAAGCTTATGGAACGGCCGCAGTGCGGCCCGTGGCCTACGCAGGATTTTGGCTGCGTTTTGTGGCCATCATTATTGATGGAATTTTGGTGGGAATCGTCAGTGCGCCGTTTCGGATCGCGATTCTAGCGATGATGGGGATGCACACCGGCGGGCTTTTCGGAACGGCACGCCCTGAAGATCCGGCAGCCATGCTGGCCGTTTTGTTGCCCATCATCATGATTTCCGTAGCGATCAGCGGGACGATCAACTGGCTGTATTTTGCGTTTTGTGAGAGCTCATCGTGGCAGGGAACGCTGGGAAAGAAGGCGCTGGGATTGCAGGTGACCGATCTTGAGGGAAACCGCATATCCTTTGGGCGAGCAAGCGCACGATTTTTCGCGAAGATTATTTCGGGAATGATTCTGATGATTGGCTACATCATGGCCGGATTTACGGCAAAGAAACAGGCACTGCACGACATGATTGCCGGATGTCTAGTGATCAAGAAAATGTAGCGCGGGCGTCACGAGCGAAGTTGAATCGAACAAGTCGGGCACGAAATTCGTAATACATAACAGCTAGATGTAGACGAGGCGGCAACGTTCCGCTGCGATTGTGGCGGAGGGAATATGTACTGTTCGAAATGCGGCGCGTCGATGGATCCGTCGGAGACGTATTGCCGGACGTGCGGAACGCCGTCGGGAGCGCTTGGTTTTGTGCCAGCTGTGGTGCCCGGAGTTGCCGCAGGCGCGCCGGCCTATGTAGTCCCGCTCAATATTTACGCGGGTTTTTGGCTGCGGCTGGTCGCCTATCTCATTGACTCTGCTGTGACAGTGGTTCCCATGGTCATTTTGGCATTGGTCATTTTGGTCTTCGATGGATCGGTGGCGATGCTTTCGAGAGCGGCGCGAGACGGGGATGTTCCGCCTGCCGTTGGGGTGTTGGTTGCGGCCACTTTTATAGGGATTGTTGTGACGACAATAGTTGTACGTTGGCTCTACTACGCATATTCAGAGTCCTCGCACTGGCAAGCCACCTTGGGAAAGAGGGCCTTGGGGATTTATGTGACGGATGCTGAGGGAAACCGCGTTACCTTTGCGCGCGCCTCGGGTCGTTTCTTCGCTGCAACAATTTCAAGGCTAATTCCTCTGTGGATCGGCTTCATCATGGCGGGCTTCACCGCGCGGAAGCAAGCCCTTCACGACATGATTGCGAGCTGCCTGGTGCTGAGGCGACAGGCAGTCGCGGCGTGGGTGTCACCGCCGCAACCTACGAATCAAGCTTTTTAAACCCCTTTCCTTATAGGCCTCTGCAAGGGCCATGGGCCTATCCGCGTGTTCTTCGCTGGGATTTCTGTAAATTCCACCCAAAAAATGCTGCTGTTAGCGGTTGATTCCGCGCAGGAACGGGTAGATCTCCGCTTTCATATCGGCGAGTGTTTTACGAAGTTCGGGACTGGGGTCGCCATAGATTTCGAATCCGGTGAGGGTGGTGGATTCGAGGAGCTTGGGAACGAGCTGCTGAACGACGTGGCTTTTGAAGTGGGCGTCGAGAGCGGCAGCATCTTCGTAGGTTTCGATGAGGCGGCCGCGCTTGCGATCGGCGCCGATGTAGAAGTGATAGGTAAGAGTTCCCTTTTCTTTGTCGGTGCCTTCAACCATGGCCTGCGCGGTTTTCTGAAAGGCGTCGAATTTGCCTTCATTGATGGTGAAGGCGACATTCAAGTGAACTTTCTTGCTCATGATTTGCTCCGGGTGCAGCGATGTGTGCGCGCAGAAATTTACTACGGCACGCGAGGCGGAGGTAGAGAGATTTTAAAAAGTAAGTCGACTACTGGCTTCGGAGCCGGGCCGAAGATTGGGAAGGGCGTTTCTACACGCCCCACCCGTAGCGTTCGACGTGGAGCATGGAATCGGCCATTTCCGAGCTGATGCACTCGGCCATTTTTGCGCAGCCGATGATCTGGCTGGTGGCGTCGGCAATGTCGGGGGTGCGATAGCCGTGTTCGAGAACGCGATCGACGGAAGCTTCGATCCATTCGGCTTCACTTGGGAGGCCGAAGGATTCGCGAAGCATGAGGCTCGCGCAGTAAATGGCGCCGAGCGGACTGGCGATATCGCGTCCGGCGAGCGCGGGCGCAGAGCCGTGAATAGGTTCGTAGAGCGCGGCTTTGTAGCGATTGCCGCGGCTCATGGAGGGAATAAGTCCGATGGAACCGGTGAGCGCGGCGCCTTCGTCGCTGAGAATGTCGCCAAAAAGATTGGAAGTGACCATGACGTCGAACTGGCCAGGATTGAGAACGATTTGCATGGCGGCATTGTCGACGTAGAGGTGCTCGAGAGTTATTTTCGGATATTTTTTGGCGATTTTATTGACGGTCTTGCGCCAGAGCACGGAAGTCGCGAGAACATTGGCTTTGTCGACGCTGACCAGGCGCTTTTTGCGGGCCTGAGCGCGTTCGAAAGCGTAGGTGACCACGCGTTCAATTTCGCCTTCGGAATATTTGGCGGTGTCAGTGGCCTGAGGCATGCCGTTTTGCACGGAGGATTCATGAGCGCCGAAGTAAATGTCGCCGGCAAGCTCACGAACGATTTCGAAATTGCAGCCGCGGACTTTTTCAGGGCGAAGCGGAGAAATTTCGAGGAGCGCCTCGCGCACGCGAATTGGGCGGAGATTGATGTAGAGCTGAAGTTCGCCGCGCAGGGCGAGGAGGCCGCTCTCGGGGCGCTTGCCGAGTGGCAGGCTATCCCACTGCGGGCCGCCAATGGCGCCGAGAAGAACGGCGTCGGCTTCGCGGCAGGCGGCGAGAGTTTCGAGAGGAAGCGCGGAGCCACAGCTATCGATGGCGTTGCCGCCGAAGGGCATTTCGACGAGATCGAAGTCATGGCCAAACGCGGCGGCGCAGTCCTGAAGAATGCGCTTGGCGCAGGCAGTGACTTCAGGGCCGATCCCGTCACCGGGAAGAACGACGATTCGTTTTCTCACACCTGACACGCTTGCTCCTATTCTGGGGGCTGGGAACTCTCATTGCGCCAACTGCGGCGCGGTTACTTACGCCTGAGCGCTGGCCACAGCGCTGATCTGCGTTTTATGGCGGCGAACTTCGTAAACGATGGACATCAAGTCACGGTCGGTCACGTTCTTGGTGCCGTCGGCGAGATTCATTGCGGCGTCGTAGCAAAGGCGCAACTCTTCATCGTTGGTCATGAAACCGAGCTCGAGAAGGTGAGCGCGAAGCGCGTTGCGGCCGGAATGCTTGCCAAGAACCAGGCGGCGGGCAGGAACGCCGACGGACTGAGGCGAAATGATTTCGTAAGTGAGCGGATTTTTGAGGATTCCGTCCTGGTGGATGCCGGCTTCGTGCGCGAAAGCGTTGGCGCCGACGACAGCTTTGTTAGGCGCGACGGCGATGCCGGTCACGTCGGTGAGCAGGCGGCTGGTGGAATAAATTTCGGGAAGATTGATGTTGGTGGCGACGTTGTATGTGGCGCGGCGGACCTGGAGAGCGACGCTAATTTCTTCGAGAGAGGCGTTGCCGGCGCGTTCGCCGATGCCGTTGATGGTGCATTCGACTTGGCGGGCGCCATTGGCGATGGCCGCGAGCGAATTCGCGACGGCGAGGCCCAGATCATTGTGGCAGTGAGCGCTAAAGGTGAGATTGGGGAAACGCGAGAGACGCTCTGACATGTCGCTAAAAATCGAACCGTATTCTTCGGGAGTGCTGTAGCCGACGGTGTCAGGAATATTTAGCGTGGTGGCGCCGCTTTCGGCGGCGGCTTCGAGGACTTGGTACAGGTAATCGCGGTCGGTACGGCTGCCGTCTTCCGCGGAGAATTCGACGTCGGCGCAGCGCTGGCGCCCATAGCGAACCATTTCGCCGACCTGCTGGAGGGCTTGTTCGCGGGACATGCGCAGCTTGTGTTTGAGGTGGAGGTCGGAAGTGGCCAGGAAGATGTGCAGGCGCGGAGCCACGGCAGGCTCAAGAGCGCGGAGCGCAGCGTCAATATCAAGGCGATAGGCGCGAGCCAAAGCGGCCACGCAGCAGTTTTTGGTTTGGCGCGCGACGGCCTGGACCCCTTCCAGATCACCTTCGGAGGCTATGGGGAAGCCGGCTTCGATGATGTCGACGCCGAGGCGCTCGAGCTGCCGGGCGATGAGCAGCTTTTCATCGCGATTCATGGAGAAGCCAGGGGATTGCTCTCCATCGCGCAAAGTTGTATCGAAAATTCGAACCACGTCCATGGCTTCCATGGGGTCACTCCTCCGCCATTCAGTGAAGCTCTGATCGCCGAGGAGGTCAAATTTATAGTTTTTTGCTTTGCTATTAAGGATGCTTATAGGGATTATTGGTGAAATTTTGGCAAATGGGTAAGACGAGGTAGCAAATGGATTTAGCGGCGTTGCAGGTATTTCTGGCGGTGGCGGAGGAGCAAAGCTTTTCAAAAGCTGCGCAGAGGCTGTACCGAACGCAGCCGGCGGTGAGTATTTCGGTGCGAAAGCTGGAGGAGTGGATCGGGCAGCCGCTATTTGTTCGGGGGACGCGGGCAGGACAGCTTACCGAAGCGGGGAATTTGCTGCGCGAGTATGCGGAGCGGATGCTGAATCTGCGCGAAGAAGTGCGCCGCAGCATGGAGGATTTGAAGGAGCTGCGGCACGGTAGGCTATCGATCGGCGTGAATGAGAGTTCGATTCATGCGTTGCTGCTGGCACTGGCGACTTATCGGCGAAAATATCCCAATATTCACGTGCAGATTCACAGAGCGTTCTCGCGGGACGTGCCCACGGAAGTGTTGAATTACCGCCTGGATCTGGGAGTGGTAACGTTTCGGCCGCTTGATCCGAATCTGGTCGCGGTGGAATTTTTGCGAGATGAACTGGTGTTGGTGGTCCCGCCGAAGCACCGGTTGGCGAAGCGGCGGCAAGTGGGCGTGAAGGACTTGGGCGAGGAGTCGTTCGTGGCGCACATTGTGGAATCGCCGTACCGGTTTAGCGTGATGCAGCTTTTTGCGCG
Organism: uncultured Acidobacteriota bacterium; assembly: GCA_963757885.1. GTDB lineage: Bacteria > Acidobacteriota > Terriglobia > Acidiferrales > UBA7541 > Palsa-147. The sequence goes on from CAVWSS010000006.1 coordinate 1,664,726, forward strand.
TTTGCATGTGCCGCTGCGGATGGACGTGGAGCTGCCGACGATTGAGAGCATTAAGAGGTTTGTGGAAATGGGAATGGGGGTGGCGATTGTGCCTCGAATGTGCGTGCAGACGGAGGCGAAATTGGGGACGCTGGTGGAGATTCGGATCAAGGAGATGAAGCTGCCGAGGCATCTGTTTTTGTTGTACCGGAGGGATAGGGCGTTATCGAAGGCGGCGGGAGCGTTTATGAAAGTGTTAGGGAGATAGGCAGGAAAGATCGACTGCCAGGAATGGGCCCCGAAGTTGCGTGTGACCCACCCGGGCAAGACCGGCAGATGGGGCACCCAAGGAAAATCCGACATCAAAAGCAAAGACGGGCCGAGGTGAGGTGTACCGGAGTGGAACAGCGGAGCAGGACAGGGGCGGGGAAGTGCTGAAGGGGCAAGGTGTTCCGCGACCCTGTAACTGATCGGTGAACGGCGACGGCAAATCTCTTGCGGGGGCGGACTGGGGGGAATTTAATTGTTGTTGGAGACTCCTACGTGCAGATCACAAAACCACAGACCACAGGTAATCCCAGCGAGCCCTATGCCGAAAAGCGCCGAACCCAACGCGTGCGAATCGCCATGCCGGTGCTCATTCGCGGTAAACATGGCAATGTAAATTTTGAGGAAGCGACCACCACGGTATCAGTGAGCGCGCATGGATGCATGGTGCATCTGGACGCTCAAGTGGGGCGCGCGCAACACTTGACGATCGTGAACAAGAATACGACGGAAGAGCTGCTCTGCCGGGTGAGTTATATGGGACAGGGCGAGCGCGGGAAGCAGGAAGTGGGCTTGGAGTTTGCGGAGGCTTCGCCGCGATTCTGGAAGATTGCGTTTCCACCGGACGATTGGAATCCGGCGGACCGGAAGCGCGCGGGCTTGGGCGCTGCCGCGGCCAAGGAACCGGCGCCGCAAAAGTAAGTCGAGAAGTGAGTCCAGCGCGTTTTCGCTGCGCGATGCGCAGACTTCTTATATTGAATTTGGATCTGAGTGGTTCACTCCCTGCTTAGCGGAGTAGGGGCCTTATATGAAAAGTCTGGTTGCGGTTCTATTGGCGGCTGTGGTGTGTATAGTTTTGTTCCGGCTGTATTTGACACAGGCGGTGCCGCCGGGCGGCGGAACGCCACACCAAACCATCGCGGTGACTGGCGTGAAGAACGATTTGCTGGCGATCGCGCAGGCTGAGCGTGCATACCAGGCTGAGCATGGGGCGTACACGTCGCTGGATGAGTTGCGGAACAGTGGGTCGCTGACGCTGCCGGCGGGCGGGCGCGATGGGTACATTTACGCAGCGGATCCTTCGCAGGCGACTTTTCGTGTGACCGCGACGTGCCCGGTGTCGACGACGCAACCGTGCACGGGGTATTACATCGACCAGACCATGGAAGTGCACACGCTGCCCTAGGCGTGGCGCGTTGGCTGGCATGACGCGCGCGAGACTTGGTGCTTGGCGCGCCGTGCGAACGCAGTAAAAATCCCAAATCAAAATCAGGTGCGCTTTTGGTCGGCGACAGTCACGCCCGCTTCGGAGTAGTCCGTGGGCGGAAGGTCGACGAAGGTAACGTGAATGTTTTCGCGCTTGGTGCGGCCTTCGTCGATGAGTGTTTGGGTGACTTTTTCGGCGATCTTGCGTTTTTGGTCAGCGTTGCGACCGGCGACCCAGGTGATCTGAACGTAAGGCATGGTGACTCCCTTTGTTTTATGAGTGATCGAAGATTTAGCGGCGCAGCCGGGATGTCGGCCGGCGCGAGCGACGCGTGTAAGGTGCCGCAAAGGTGCGTATGTTAGAATCTCCGTCCGGTGCAACCCGTCCTTCAGCATCTTCTCGCGCTTCAATCCGTCGATAACAACCTTCATGACCTGCGCACGCGCATGGCAGTTTACCCGGGACGCGCGGCGGAAATCGACGCCCGCGTGAAAGCGGCCCGGGAGGCCCTGGAAAGCGCGAAGAGTTCACACCTGACAGCGATTAAAGAGCGAAAAAAGTTTGAGTTGGACGTTCAGCAGTGGAAGGAAAAGGCGCAAAAGTATAAGGATCAGTCGTATCAGGTGAAGACGAATGAGGCTTTTAAGGCGCTGCAACACGAAGTGACCATGGCGGAATCGGAAGCGGCGAAGGCCGAGGATAGATTGCTCGAAGAAATGGTGGCGAGCGAGGAGTACGACAGGAAGATCAAGGCGGCGGAGAAGGTGTTGAAGGAAGTGGAGGACGCGGGGAAGATCGAGCGCGCGAAATTGGCGTCGGAATACAAGGAGCTTGAGGGGAGGCGCGCGGCAGAGGAGGCAAAACGCGCCACGGCGGTGGCGGCGATCCCCGAGGACATGCTGGTGCATTACAACCGCATCGCGAAGAAACACGGCGGGACGGCGCTGGCGGAAGTGCGGGATGAAAAGTGCGGAGCGTGCGGGATGCGAGTGAGGCCGCACGTGTTTCAGGAGATGCGCCGGGCGGAAAACAGCGAGATTTACCACTGCGAGACATGCACGCGGATGCTGTACTACATGGAGCCAGAGGTAAGGGTGTCGGACGTCGTGGCAGAGCAGTCTTAGGTAGTACGCGCGGCGCGGGCGCGAGAATCCGCGAAATTCAAAATGAAAATTGCAAGGAAGGCAGCGAGGCCATCGAGCGCGCGGCTTTTTGCCGAGCCAGCCGCAGCGGCCGCGCCGTTGGGCGTTTACACGGCGCATGTGGACGGGGCTTCGCGAGGGAATCCCGGGCCCGCGGCCTATGCGGTGGTCCTGTATGCGCCGGATGGGAAGCTGCTGTTTGAACTGGGCAAGTATTTGGGGCTTGAGACGAACAATGTGGCGGAGTATCGAGGGCTTATTGCGGCACTAGACTACGCGGCGAGCCACTCGATTGCGCGCCTGCGGATTCGCAGCGATTCGGAGCTGCTGGTGCGGCAGATGCAGGGGAAGTACAAGGTGAAAAGCCCGGAGTTGCGGCCTCTTTTCGATCAGGCGAGCAAGATGGCGAGGGGACTGGAATATTTCGCGGTCGAGCATGTGTACCGGGAGTCGAACCGCGAGGCGGATCGCCTGGCGAATGAGGCACTGGACCGAACAGGGAGTTCGAGTTCCGCAGTGAGCGGGCGCGCAAGCGGCGAGGGAGAGTCGGGACGGATGCATTCGGGCGCTGGGCATGCAAGTGGAAGGGCACCGGCGATGCGCGGACGCGCGAATTATGTGAATGGAGTGCTGGTGCCTGTCGAACCGCTGGAGGTACCGGAAGGCGCGGAAGTAGAATTCGAATATCGGATAACCCCGAAGTAACCTCGCAGGATTCCTTAAGTAAAAACCGCACCTAAATATCGTCTGAGTAGTACCCCTTAGAACCTCCGTACCACGGGTTTTCAGTACCTATGCACTATTGGCCGTAGTTTTTCCGGACTGTTAGCCTCAGTACTGTAAACGACATGGTCCCAACCCTCGACAAACTGCCCACTATCCTGACGCTCGGGGTACTGGTGGGTATTTTCCTTGCGCTGCGGAAGCATTCCGCGTCGGAACGGGTACGGCTGTGGACCTACGCTTGGATGCTGATTTTTGTGCACTTCTTGGTGCAGGTATTCGAAGGGCGAGCCGGGCTAGCGGAGCACGTGCTGGAGTCGATCGACCTGGGGGCGCTGGAACTTTCGGGCGTGGTGTTCCTGGCGTCGATGATCCGGTCGGTGGAAAACCGGAAGCGGCACATGCTGGTGATGGTCGGGCTTGGGGTTCCGGTGCTGTTCCACGCGACGGTGGCCACGTTTGGGTGGCAGTTGCGCGGGCCGATGATGGCCACGATTGTGGTGTTGGCGGTTTTGGGAACGGTGTTCGTGTTCATGGAGAATAGTGTGAAGTCGCCGTTCGCGTGGGGATTGGCCGCGGTGGCGGCGGGAATCTCGGCGTATGCGCTGCGCGCGCAGTGGAAGGGCAGCGCGGATCCGGAAGTGATTGCAATTCTGACGGTGATGTTCGCGCTTTCCGGAGTTCTTTTTTGGCGACGAGTGCGAAGGATGTCGCCGGGCGTGGTCGCGGTGGGTGGTGGATTTTTGGCGTGGGGTGCGGTGTTCCCGGCGGCAATGCTGCTGGCGGCCGCGTTCCCCACGCTAACCGTGAATCCGGAATTGTGGAACGTGCCGAAGTTTTTTGTGGCGATCGGCATGGTGCTGACCATGCTGGAGGATCAGTCGCTGGTGGTGGATGCGGCGCGCGGGCGGGAGCGGGCGGAGAACTTGTTCCTGCACAAGATTTCGGAAGTGAGCTCGCGGCTGCTGTCGGGAGTGGATCCGCTGAGTTTGAGCTCGGCGATGGTTGACGCGGTGAGCAGCGCGAGCAGTTTCCGGAGCGCAGCATTGTTTTTGATGGGCGAGGACCGGAAGTTTGCGTTTGCGGCGGCGAATGGCGTGAAGCGCAACGAGCTGGCGCGGGTACAGGCGCAAGCGGGCTGCGACAGCCAGGAGAATTACAACCAGCTATTTGAGAATTGCGAACGGATTGGGAATCAGAGTTGCGTGGCAACGAACGAGCCGGCCAGGTTGGATAGCGAAGGGCGGCCGTGGCAGGCAGCATCGTGGAATTCAAGCGTGGTGGTGCCACTGGTCTCGCCGCGTGGATCTCGGCTGGGCGCGCTGTGGCTGGGGTCGGATAAAGATTTGGCGCAGGTGAGCGCGTCAGAGATTGTGCAGCTCGAAATGCTGATGGCTGACTTTGCGGGGACCATCGAGAATTCGCGGCTGCACCGGCAATTGGTGCGGAGCGAAAAGCTGGCTGCGCTAGGGCAATTGGTGGCCGGCGTGGCGCATGAGTTGAATAATCCGCTGACTGGAATTCTCGGCTACTCGGAATTGCTGACCGAAGAAGTGGAGCAGGAGTCGACCCGCAAGCGGATTGGAAAGCTGGGGCAGGAAGCGCGGCGGATGAAGAGGATTGTGGATGGACTGCTGCGTTTTTCACGGCAGAGCAATGCCGGAAAGAATTCGGCGGACGCACCCAGCGCGTTGCACGATGTGATTCAGCTCCGCGAATACGATTTGCGCAGGAAGAACGTCAAGGTGGAAGTGAAGCTCGACGCGGCGCTGCCGGCACTGGCGATTGACGAGGACGAATTGAAGCAGGTGCTGCTGAATATTTTGAATAACGCAATGGATGCGGTGGAAGAGAGCAAGGAGCGGTCGATTCGGATTTTCACGTCGGCGCAGGAAGACCGAGTGGGAATTCATTTTGAAGACAGCGGGCCGGGATTTGCGGAGCTGACCCGGGCGCTCGACCCGTTCTATACGACCAAGCCGGTGGGCAAAGGGACGGGGCTGGGGCTGAGCGTGTGCTACGGGATTTTGCGGGAGTGCGGCGGAGATATTCATATTTCAAACCGGGTGCCGTACGGCGCGAGCGTGGTGATTGAAGTGCCAATTTCGCTGGGGGCGCCTTTTGTGGTGGGACAAAAGCCGGCGGCGAAGATTGATGCGGCGGCGGCGGTTGCGTAGTCGTTCGTTAGGTAGGTGCCCGGTCGCGCTGCTTGACTGAAATTTAGTCGGCGGCTGCTTCGGCGACGGTGGGGCGGCTCTTCAAAACGTAAGAACGGTAGAGAGTGTCGCGCTGCGCTGGCATGTAGCCTGCGTCGGTGATGATGCGGCGCAGCTCGGCTTCGTTGGTACGATTGCGCACGCCCGCGGCGTAAACCACGTTTTCCTCAATCAAAATGCTGCCTACATCGTCGGCGCCAAATTGGAGGCCCAGCTGGCAGATTTTTATGCCGGGGGTAAGCCAGCTCGACTGGATGTGTTCGATGTTATCGAGGTAAAGGCGGCTAATAGCCAGAGTTTTGAGGTAATCGACCGCGGTGGCCTCGGGAACGCGCTTGCCGAGGGAAGTATTTTCGGGCGCGAACATCCAGGGAATGAAAGCGGTGAAGCCGCCGGTGTCTTCCTGAATGCGGCGGATCTGTTCGAAGTGATTCACGCGATGGCGGTAGTCTTCGCCGCAACCGAACATCATGGTGGCGGTGGTGCGCATACCGAGCGAGTGCGCGGCGCGGTGGACCTGCTCCCATTCGGCAACGGTGCACTTGAGGCGGGAGATGCGGGCGCGAATTTCGTCGTCGAGGATTTCGGCGCCGCCGCCGGGAATGGATTGCAGGCCGGCCTCCTGGAGGCGGGCGATGGTGTTGCGGATGCTGAGATTGGAAATTTCCGCGATGCAGATAATTTCGGGTGCGGAGAAACAGTGGAGATGCACCTGAGGATATTTTGCTTTGAGGGAGCGGAGCAGATTTTCGTAGTAATCAAGCTTTAGATCGGGATTGAGGCCGCCCTGGAGAAGAACTCCGGTGCCGCCCATGGTGAGCATTTCGTCGATCTTGCTGCAGATTTCTTCGAAAGACAGAACGTAGCCCTCTTTGGAGCCCATGGGGCGATAGAAGGCGCAGAAGGAACAATATTCGGTGCAGAAATTGGTGTAGTTGATGTTGCGGTCGATCTGGTACGTGGCGACGCGCGGGTCGTTAATTTTATTACGGACTTCGGTGGCGGCCATGCCGATGGCGAGGAGGTCGTCGGAGTTGAAGAGGTCGAGAGCTTCCTGATGCGAAATGGTCATTTTGTATCGTTCTACTTTTTTGTGGCGCGGTGCGTTTGCCGAGCCGGCTCTAGTAATTCGAGTGGCTTAGCGGCTTCGATCAACCCGAGCGCGGCAGCCTTTTTGAAATAGAGGTGCAGGCCGTCGAGATTGTCGGCATCGAGATCGAAGTTGATATTGTATTCGAGATAGCGCAGCAGGTCTGCAGGGGGCAAGTCGAGCTTGAGGGCGGCGCCTTCGGAAATATCGGCGAGGCGCTCCAAGCCGTATTTTTTTGATTCGAGAAAATCTGCAACAACTTCGTGAGTGAGAGCGGCGGCGCGGCCGGCCCAGATGGCCAGGACGCAGGGCTTGCCGGTCATCTCCTGCCATTCGTGGGCGACATCGTAGACAAAAATTGATTCGTGGCCCTGGACGGGCATTTCGTCAGTGTCGCCGCCTTGGCAGCAGCGTTCGCCGCTGGGAGCTTTGCCAGCGAGCTGGTCCATTTTGATGGCGATGCGAAGGGCAGGGTCGCCGATGATGAGAGCGGCGTCGGATTGGTCGAGCATTTTGGTCGGGTCGGGTTTGGCATCGATGAAGGTGGGGGAGATGTGCCAGTGTTCGGCGGCAAGAATGCGAACGAGAGCGGCGGAACTGCGGGAGGAGGTGTCGAGGGCGAGAGTTTGGATACGATTGATGGGTTTTTTCGAGACTACGAGGATGCTGCGAACTTCGCGCTTGGCGGCCACGGCCATGTCGGGAAGAGCGACAAGATTCGGGATGCGCTGGTATTCGATCGCCGGGATGATGGCGACGTCAACATCGCCGCGACGGAGCTGCTCGGCGCATTGAGAGGGCAGGGCGAAGCTGAGGTCGTAGCGCCCGGCGAGAGGGCCTTCGGCAAAACCCCATACGAGCGGGGCGGTGTTGAGGTACTCGACTATCGAGATGCGAAGTTTCTGAGGCATGTGAGGTGCGCGGTCATTTTAGCAGTAAAGGGTGTGGGGGTGCATTTTCGGGAGTGTTCCTCTCCGTAGTTTCCAGTGGTTGACGAGCCGTCAGCATGTCCCTAGGCTGCGAGGCCTCTCTCGGAGTGTGCGCGGGTCATGCCGGTCGGCACGGATCAATATTTAGGATGGGTGGCGCTGAACCTGACGCCGGGGCTCGGTCCGCGGATGGCGGGCAGGCTTTTGCGGGTCTATGGCGGTCCCGAGGGAATCTTCAGGGCTTCGCTGACCGAGCTGGAATCCCATCGCTTGCCGGTGGCGGTTGCGCAGGAGATTTTTTCGCAGCGCCCGCTGGCGGCTGCGGCGGAGGAGCTTAAGCAGGTCGAAACTCTAGGCTGTAAGCTGCTGCATTGGGACGAGACGGACTACCCGCAGGCATTGCTTCAGATTTTTGACCCCCCGCCGCTGCTCTATGTGCTTGGTAACGTTGGAGTTCTTGGGAAACATAGCCTTTCGATCGTGGGGGCGAGGCGTCCGAGCACCTATGGGAATCTAATGTCAGAGCGGCTGGGGCGCGATCTGGCGGCCCGGGGCTTGGTTATTGTCAGCGGGCTGGCAAGAGGAATCGATGCCTGCGCGCACTTGGGTGCCCTGTCGGCACCGGGCGGGCAGACGGTCGCGGTGCTAGGGACGGGCGTCGATGTGGTCTATCCCAAAGAAAACAAGAAGCTTTTTGGGAGTATTCAGGAGCGTGGTGCAGTGATTTCGGAATTTCCACTGGGGACATTCGCCGGAGCGCAGAATTTCCCGATTCGGAACAGGGTGATTGCGGGAATGTCGCTGGGGACGATTTGTGTGGAGGGGGGAGAGTATTCGGGATCGCTCATTACTTCGCGGCTCGCGATGGAGTTTGGGCGGGAAGTGTTTGGAGTGCCTGGGAATGTGACGCAGCCGACGGCTTTCGGGCCCAACTTGTTGATTAAGCAAGGGGCTAAGCTGGTTACGGGGTGGGAGGACGTGGTCGAGGAGTTGCCGACGGCGGTGCGGGCGGAGATATTGAGCGTAAAGCCCGTGGAGGCGGATGAACGGAACCTGCTGGTGCAGGACTCGCTGAGCCCGGGGCACCGGCTCTTGTATGGGCTATTGAAGGTGGATTTTGCAGTTCAGATCGACGAATTGGTAGAATCTTCAGGGTTAACGTCCTCGGAAGTCCTCGCCTCGCTCTTTGAGTTAGAGCTCAAAGGGCTCGTCCGGCAGTTACCTGGTAAGCAATTCTTGAAAGTCCTGTTGTAATCAAGCGGGGTTCATAAGGGGTAGGATGGAATCTCCTTGGGGCCAATTGGCATCAGTCTTTAGGGGTTGGGATAAGGAGTGAACGCAAAAGAGCGATGGCAAGATCACTCGTAATCGTCGAATCGCCTGCTAAGGCGAAGACTATCAATAAGTATTTGGGGAACAAGTACACCGTCAAGGCCTCCATGGGCCATGTGATGGACTTGCCCAAGAAAGAACTGGGCATTGATACGGAAAACGGCTTCGAGCCCACCTATCAGGTTATCCCCGGCAAAACCAAAGTTATTAAGGAATTGAAGGACGCGGCAAAGAACGCGGAGGCGATCTATCTGGCGGGCGACCCGGACCGAGAAGGTGAGGCGATTTGCGCCCATCTAGCGACCTTGCTCGGTAAGACCAAGGCCGAGCGGAAGAAGATTTTCCGGGTGATGTTTAACGAGATTACCCCTGCGGCTATCAAGGCTGCCTTTTTGAAGCCTTCCCAAGTAAACGAGAACCTGGTGGATGCACAGCAGGCCCGGCGGGTGCTGGACCGGCTGGTGGGCTACAAGATTTCGCCCCTGCTGTGGGACAAGGTGCGGAGGGGGCTTTCGGCCGGCCGGGTGCAAACGGTGGCGCTGCGCCTGATTGTGGAGCGCGAGCTGGAAATCCGCGCCTTCGTGGCCAAGGAATATTGGACCATTCATGCGCAATTGACCGGAGCGCAGCCGCCTACCTTTGAGGCGAAGCTATTCCGGTACAAGGGCGAAGAGATTGAGGTCCCTAACCAGACTGAGGCGGAACGGATCAAGGCCGCGGTGGAAGCGGCAGCCTGGCAAGTTTCGACCGTAACCCAAAAGGAGAAGCGGCGATACGCTCCTCCGCCGTTTACGACTTCGAAGTTGCAGCAGGCGGCGTATAACCGGCTGCGCTATACGGCCAAGCGGACGATGATGCTGGCGCAACGGCTGTATGAAGGTGTGGACCTCGGGCAGGAAGGCTCGGTGGCGCTGATCACCTATATGCGAACCGATTCGGTGCGAGTCTCGAACGACGCACTGGACGCGGTGCGCGATCATATTGGCAGCAATTTTGGAAAGAACTACCTGCCGGAAAAGCCCAACTTCTACAAGTCTAAGAAGGATGCCCAGGAAGCGCACGAAGCGGTGCGGCCAACGGATGTGATGCGCACGCCGGCCAGCGTCAAAGCCTACCTGGAAGACGATCTTTTCAAGATGTACCAGTTGATCTGGCAGCGATTTGTGGCTTCGCAGATGGTTCCGGCGGTGTTCGATCAAACCACGATCGATATTGCCGTGGGGGATTACACCTTCCGCGCGAGCGGCTCGGTGCAGAAGTTCGACGGGTATCTGGCGGTCTATCAGACCTCTTCGGAGGATGACGACAAGGATCCGGATGATGCCGAAGCGCGCACTTTGCCCAGAGTTTCTGAGGGCGAGCGGCTGAAGCTGGAAGGGATTCGCAACGACCAGCATTTCACCGAGCCGCCTCCGCGATACACGGAAGCGACGCTGGTGAAGGAACTGGAAGAAAAGGGCATCGGACGGCCTTCGACGTACGCGAGCATTATTTCCACGATTGTGGAGCGCGAGTACGTGAATAAGGACCAGGGGCGATTCACGCCGACGCTGCTGGGCGAGAAGGTCAGCACGTTGCTGGTGAAGGGGTTCGAAGATATTTTTGACGTGGGCTTTACGGCGCGGCTTGAGGACGAACTGGACGAGATTGAAGAGGGCAAGCTGCCGTGGCGCAAGTCGGTGAAAGATTTTTGGGACCGGTTTGAAGAGGACCTTGAGCGCGCCGACGGGGCGATGGAGTCGTACAAGGCGGGCATCCCGACCGGGCAGAAGTGCGAGAAGTGTGGCCAGGGCGAGCTCCTGGAGCGGATCAGCCGGCACGGATTCTTCCTGGGTTGCTCGCGTTACCCGGAGTGCGATTTCATTCAGGACTTGCGCGATGTGGGTACTGAGGAGGTTGAGGGCGCAAATACCACTCAGTATTGCGATAACTGCGGCAAGGAAATGGTGATTAAGCGCGGCCGATTTGGGGCATTTTTGGCGTGCAGCGGGTATCCGGAATGCAAAACCACACGGCGGCTGGTGGAGGGCACGAAGAAGGTGCGGCAGCCTGATGTTCCACTGGACGAGAATTGTCCGACGTGCGGATCGCAACTGCTGAAGAGACATGGAAGGTTCGGGGAATTCATCGGCTGCTCAAAGTATCCGAAATGCAAGTTCACGAGGCCCATTACGCTGGGCATCAAGTGCCCGAAGTGCGGAGAAGGCGAGTTTGTGAGGCGCGGGACGGCGCGTGGAAAGGGACGAGGGCGGATCTTTTACGGATGCAGTCGTTATCCGGATTGCGATTACACCTCGCCACACGAGCCGATCAATGAGCCGTGCCCGAAGTGCGGCGCGCCGTTCATCGTGGAGAAGCGGACCAAGCAGGGAAATTTCCGCACCTGCGTGAAGGATGGATGCGATTGGGAAGTGGAAGTAGCGGAGAAGGGCGAAGGCGCCGGGCAGCCGGCGGAGCCGACACCGGAGCCGGTCGAGGCGCGCTGAGTCGTCGGTGATTCGCGCGATACGCCTAGAAATCTGGTAGTTCTACGAAGCCATTCTGTTCTGGAAACCCGCCTGAAGAGGGGTCGCGTTCCGCGGCTCTCCAGCGAACTATAATCCTGCCGCAGAAAAATTGCGTAGTGGTGGTGTCTTTGGAGGAGTGTCTGCGATTTTTGTGACGATGCGACCATGATGCATGCGCCAGCTTCGAGATTGAAAGAGTGCATCCAGAAATTTCTGGAGCACATGCGATTTGTGAAGAACGCCTCGCCCGAGACTTTGCGCAAATACGAGACGGACCTGGACCAACTGGCGACCTTTCTGACGCCGCCGGGAATGCGGACGCCGGAACCGCACGAGATCGATCACCATTTGTTGAGAGAGTTTGCGGGGCACTTGCACGACCGGAAGCTGCAGAGGACGTCGATTGCGCGGAAGCTGGCGGCGATGCGTTCGTTTTTCCGGTTCTGCGTGCAGCAGAAGATTGTGCAGAAGAATGTGGCGGCGATGATTTCGACCCCAAAGCTGCCGAAGAGAATTCCCAATGTACCGTCGGCGGAGGAGATGGGGCGAATTCTAGATGGAGTGAACGGCGAAGCCCGGCGATTGCTGGGAAAGAGTGCGGCGAATGCACGACCGAGTTCGGTTTTGGAGTTTATCGGGAAGTTTCAGCTCAAGCGGGACCGGGCAATTATGGAATTGTTGTACGCGTCCGGACTGCGAGTGAGTGAGTTAACCGGGCTGAATCTTACGGATTTTGATTACGCGGCGCAGACCATCCGGGTGATGGGCAAAGGACGGCGAGAGCGAATTGTGCCGTACGGGTCGAAGGCGGTGGAGGCGCTCGAAGGGTACTGGCCCCTGCGAGAGAAGATGAAGGTGCGGAAGCCGGACAAGTCACATCCGGAAGCAGTATTTATTTCGCGGTTTGGCACCCGGCTAGACGTGCGCACGATCCGGTCGATCATCGAAAAATACATGAAGATTTTGGGGAGCCAGTTTCATATGCACCCTCACACTTTCCGGCATGCGTTTGCTACCCATTTGCTCGCAGATGGCGCGGACCTGCGGGCGATTCAGGAGCTGCTGGGGCACAAGAGCCTATCGACGACGCAGCGATATACGCAGGCGACCATCGAGCAATTGATGGGCGTATATGACAAGGCGCATCCTCATTCGTGAGGATCGACGATTTTCTGGGTAGTTTGTTTCGATCGACGCAATTCCTTCAATAGCGCAAATCCCCTTGTAAAATGGGCCGTAAAGCGCGGTTGCGCTTGCGAGAGCGCGTGCGGATTGGATTCGCTGAGAGGACGAGAGTTATAATCGCCTGATGCAAACTGGGAGAAGAAGGTCACTGAGCGGGGCAGATCGTGATCGTGGAAGAGTGGATGTGCACAGCACAACGGTTTTGTGTGTGCGCAAAGATGGAAAAGTGACGCTGGCGGCCGATGGGCAGGTCACGATGGGCGAAGGCGTGGTGAAGCACAACGCGAAGAAGACCCGGCGGCTGTTTAACGACAAGATTGTGGCGGGGTTTGCGGGAAGCACTGGGGACGCGCTTTCGCTATTCACGCGATTTGAAAATAAGCTGCAGGAATTTCACGGCAACCTGGCCCGGGCAGCGGTGGAGCTGGCCAAGGACTGGAGGACGGACCGGCTGCTGCGGCATTTACAGGCGCTACTGATTGTGGCGGATGCGAAAGCGACGTTTCTGATTTCCGGGAACGGCGACGTGATCGAACCGGAAGATGGAATCTGCGCAATTGGGTCGGGCGGCCCGTATGCTCTGGCGGCGGCGCGAGCGCTTGCCAAGCACACCAAGCTGGCGGCGAAGGACATTGCTCAAGAAGCGATGCGCATCGCGAGCGAAATCTGCATCTATACCAATGCGAACTTTACGCTGGAAGAATTGTAGGTAAATTGGTGACGAGGGGATGGTCATAAACCTTTCAGGCGAAATACAACAAGTGCCGGCGGCTGAGCCGACGCCTTCATTCGATGAGCTAACACCGCGAGAAATCGTGGTGGAGCTGGACAAGTACATCGTGGGGCAGAATGCGGCGAAGCGCGCGGTGGCGGTGGCGTTGCGAAACCGAGTGCGACGGCAAAAGTTGCAGCCGGAACTCGCTGAAGATGTATTGCCCAAGAATATTTTAATGATCGGGCCGACCGGCGTGGGGAAGACGGAAATTGCGCGGAGGTTGGCGCGGCTGGCCGGTTGCCCATTTGTGAAGGTGGAAGCTTCAAAGTACACCGAAGTGGGATATGTGGGGCGCGACGTCGAGTCGATGGTGCGGGATTTGATTGAGACGGGCATCGACATGGTGCGCGAAGAAAAGTTGGATGAAGTGGCGGAGCGCGCCGAGCAGTCGGCGGAAGAGCGCTTATTGGATTTGCTGTTACCGCCCACGCCGACACCCATGCCATCGCCCGAGCCGGCGTCCATTGCGACCTCGATTGACCGGGGGATCGGATTTGGCGGGCCGACAAGTTCCGCGATGAACTCGAATGACGAGCCTGGCAGCGATTATGCGCAACGGACGCGGGATAAGCTGAGGCTGCAGTTGCGCGAGGGGAAGCTCGACCAGCGGATGGTAGAGGTGGAAGTGCGCGAGCGAAGCATGCCGGCGTTCGAGATTGTGTCGAACCAGGGCATCGAGGAAATGGACATTAATGTCCGGGACATGCTTTCGGGCGTGTTCGGGCAGCAGAAGAAGAAAAGAAAGATGACGGTGGCGGAGGCGTTCGATTACCTGATTCAAGAGGAAGAGAACCGCCTGGTGGATATGGACCACGTGACGCGAATTGCGGTGGAGCGCGTGGAACAGATGGGGATTCTGTTCATCGACGAGATTGATAAGGTGGCGGGAAGAGAATCTGGCCACGGGCCGGATGTGTCGCGCGAAGGCGTGCAGCGAGATATTTTGCCGATTGTGGAAGGCACGACGGTGAATACGCGGTACGGGATGGTGCGCACCGATCACATTTTGTTTATTGCGGCGGGCGCATTCCACACCACTAAGCCTTCGGATTTGATTCCGGAGTTGCAAGGGCGCTTCCCCATTCGAGTGGAGCTGGGGTCACTGGGCGAAGGGGATTTCATTCGCATTTTGACGGAGCCCAAGAACGCGCTGACCAAGCAGGCTGTCGCGCTGCTCGAGACCGAAGGGCTGAAGCTGAGCTTCACGGAGGATGGAGTGGCAGCGATTGCGCATTATGCGGCGATCGTAAACGAGCAGACGGAAAATATCGGGGCGCGGCGGCTGCATACCATTCTTGAGAAGGTGCTGGAAGAAATTTCGTTTGACGCGCCTGAGCTGCGCAAGAAAACCATCAAGATCGACAACGGCTATGTGCAGAAACAACTGGTGAATATCGTCAAGGACCAGGACCTGAGCCGGTATATCCTTTAAGCCTTTTGAAATTTGCCCGGTGCGAATTTTTTTCGAGACCGCTCGATAGCATGAAGATTCGAGGGCTGGGAAGTGCGCGCACGGGCGCGCTGGCGGGGGTGGTATTGCTCGCCATTTCTGCCTCGCTGCCTTGTGGCGGATGCGCGGCGCCGGGCGAACCCGTCTCGCGGCATTCGGCGGTGCCCAGGGCGATTACCGATTTACGGGCGTCGCAGCAGGGTAATTCCTTCCTGCTGAGTTTTACTGTTCCCTCCAAAACGACGACGAAGAAGAATTTGCCGGCGTCGCCGTCGATCGAAATCTACAGGACGTATCGACCTATCCCCAAAGCGACTCCGGCCGCAGGGGGTGCTGGCGCACCGGCGGCACCGATGGAGATGGCGCCTCCGGAACTGCTGGTGGAGATTCCCGCGGCGATGGTCAGCAAGTATTTGCAGCGAGGGAAAGTGCGATTCGCGATGGACATGCCGGCGGAGCAGCTTGTGCAACATGCGGGGCAGGAAATTTTGTGGATGGTACGAACGCAAGTGAAGGTGGGCAAGCAGTCGGATGATTCGAATGTGGTGTCATTGCCCGTGTTCCCGGTACTGCCGCCGCCGCAGGACGTGGAAGCGAGGCTGACGCAGGATGCGGTGACGGTGAGTTGGGTGGACTTGCCGCCAGCGGTGGAGGAACAGACCGCGGTGGCGGCGGGCGCGGCGGGGATGACGAGGAAGTCGAAGATTTATCGAGTGTATCGGGCGGAACTGACCGAGGAAGGCGCGCCTGCGAGTGCGGCGGGCGAGAAGAGCGGGCAGGGCTCCGCGAATGCGGCAGCGCCTGCGGGACAAGCAGATAGCGGGGCGGCGGTGGGAGAAGTGCGGCCAGGTGAGCCGGCATTTGTGTTGATTGGGGAGAGTCAAGCGTCGCCGTTTCGCGATACGCATTTTCAGTTTGGGCGGCACTACGTTTATTCGGTGAGGACGTTCGCTGAGTACGAGCCGGGAGGGAATGAATCGGCGGATTCGAATTTGGCGAACGTGGATACCAAAGATGTGTTTGTGCCGGCGGCTCCTAGTGGATTGGTAGCGATTCCAGTCGCGAAGACGGACGAGGAACCGGCACATGTTGAGCTATCGTGGGCGATCAGCTCGGAAACCGACTTGGCAGGGTACAACGTCTATAGAGTTGACGCCCAGGACAGCACGCCCGCGAAATTGAACGACAAACCGTTGCTCACACCTACGTACCGTGATATGAGTGTGGCTCTCGCGCGCACCTATACGTATAGCGTCACTGCTGTCGATCGAGCAGGAAACGAAAGCCCGCAGAGTGCGAGTGTTTCGTTGGCATTGACGCCGGCCAATCAAGAAGATCATTAAGAAACAAGGAAATGATTTTGACCCCTTCCAAACCCGTCGGGCGGCGGAGCCCACTGGTGACTCCAGTGATCATCACCGGAACAGTCACTGGGCTGCTGTTGACGTCGGTGATGCTAGGGTCGCTATTCGCGGCGAACCGGACGAATATGTTCTATTCGGAGGTTGGGCTGCGGGATTTGATTTGCTCAAGTTTGTTCGGGGTGGTCATGGCGGTTCCGGTGCTGCTGTTTATACGGTCGCCGCAAAAGATGTTTCGTGCGGGAATTTTTGGCTGGGTGATTTTTGTGCTGGCTTATTCCTGCACGGGTATTTACTACACGAATCTGGTAATCCGGCTGAACGCGACGACATTCCACATGTTGCTGCTTGGCGCGGCAGTTTATGGAGTGCTAGCGGTGAGCGTGTGGGTGATAATTACGGCACTGACGCTATTTCGTCCTGAGCCAGTGACGCGGCCAAGTCCAGTGAGAATTTCGCACCGTCCTCAATGAAGCTGTGCCGGTTTCAACTCCCTGAAAATTTATCGGGCGCGAGCGAGCGCGGCGCGGGTGTGCCTTCGGCTTCGGGCGTCAGTGCGGGCGCCAGGATTGCTGCGGGAATTTTGGATGGCGGGCGGGTGCATGAAATCGCCAGCATTTTCGATACAACGCGAAGCGGAAGATCGTGGGATGCGACGCAAGTGAAGCTGGCGACTCCGACAGAGCCAAGCAAGATTGTGTGCGTAGGGCGGAGTTATGCGGAGCACGCGGCGGAATTGGGGAATGAAGTACCCAAGGAGCCGCTGATTTTCCTGAAGCCGCCATCGTCAGTGATTGGACCGGAGGAACCGATTTTGATTCCGCCCATTTCGCAGCGAGTGGATTATGAAGGCGAATGCGCGGTGGTGATGGGGAAGCGGCTGCGGTTGAAGGGCAAGGATGATGCGGTTGCGATTAGCGAATATGTGCTGGGTTATACATGCCTAAACGACGTGACGGCGCGGGATATACAAAAGAAGGATGTGCAGTTTACGCGCGGTAAGGGATTCGACACCTTCTGCCCCATCGGACCGGTAATTGAGACGGACTTTGACGCGAGCAAATTTGCGGTATCGACCACCGTTAACGGAGTGAGAAAACAGGCTGGCGATGCGTCGCAAATGCTGTTTTCCGTTGATGCTATAATTCGTTGGATCGCACAGGTGATGACGTTGCTGCCTGGCGATGTGATCGCTACGGGAACTCCACCGGGGGTGGGCACGCTAGCCGCCGGGGACATTGTGGAAGTAGCGGTGAGCGGTGTAGGGACTCTGCGGAATCCGGTCACCAGCGCCTGATTCGCAATACCAAAAGCGTTGATTATTTCAAGCGCGCTGAAAGTTGAGCGCGGATTTTATTCGATTTTCGACGATTTTTGATGAGTTTTTAGGCATTCACAGTATGGGACACCATCTCCTCTCAAACTGGCCGCAATATTATCCTTGGGCGGGGCTCGCCGTGGTGGCTCTGATTGTGGGGTATTTCACGCTACGCAATCGCGAGTCGGATCTGGCGGAGCAGGAGCGGCAGAGGCGGCTGTATTTGAATCGCATTGGGCGAATTGTGGAGGGGCAGATCGTAGAAATCGAAGACCGCCGGCGGGAAGACAGGCCGCTGCCCAAGGGAATGAAGAACCGGCGGAAGGCGAAGAATATACCGGTGGCATCGAACGAGCCAATGAAGCTGCTGTATTACACGTATTCGATTTCGGGCGTGACGTACGAAACGGCGCAGGATATCAGCGGGCTGGAAGAGCGCGCGTGCCTGGAGCGGGCTATTGCAGGGCAGGCAGCGAGCGTTAAGTACGATCCGTCGAATCCCAGCAATTCGATTTTATTGGCGGATGATTGGTCGGGATTGCATTAGAGAGTTTCTGCGGTAGGTCCTTCTCGGTTTACTTCTTTGTTATCTCCTCACTGAGTTTCCAGCCGAATTGGCTTAGCTCCTTTCACATTCTTACAGCATTTTGAGCTCAAATTTTTGGAAGTAATGCTCGAGCTGCTCGGGGTTGGGTTCGCCGTCGGCGCGGGCGATGTAACCGTCTGGGCGGACGAGATAGGTGCCGTGGCGCTCCAGGCCGGCCTCGTGCGCTTCGTTGGACCAGGGAAATTCGTGAAGCGGAAGGCGGAGTTTTGTGGTGAGGGCGCGAATTTCGGGAGTGGCCACGCCGTAGACGTGAAGCTGCCAGTCAAGAGATTGGAGTGCGTCGAAATTGCCGCCATCCGGCTGGGGGAACCCAAGGGAGGCGGTCGCCACCGCGGAGCGAATCGGCATCGCCGCGGCTGAGAGGGCTTTTTCGATATTCGATGCCAATTTGTGAGGCGAGACGGAAGAGATCTCTGCGAGTGGAGGGAAGTTGGACAAGGGCAGGAAAGACGTAGGGCATGAGGAATCCACGAACAAATTCAGAGAGAAGGCCGCGACCGGCGACGCCGGTAAAGGCGCGGTCGGTCGTGGCCACGAGGGAGCGGGCGAAGGTGAGACGCTCGGGCTCATAGCTATCGAGAATTTCTGTGCTGGCGCGGCCGGAGACGACGGCGGCAAGTTTCCAGGCGAGATTGACAGCGTCGCCGATGCCGGTGTTCATGCCCTGGCCGCCGGCGGGACTGTGGATGTGGCCCGCATCGCCGCAGATGAAAGCGCGCGCGACGCGGAAATGTTCGGCGACGCGGTGGTGGACTTTGTAGGTGGAGAACCAATTCACTTTGTCGACGCGTACGTCAGCCATGTATTCGGCGGAGTCGCGAACATCTTCAAAGGTGATGTCTTCGGGTTTCTTCGGGAGATCGGGAACCACGCCGATGAGGCGATGCTGGCCCGTGGTACGAATGGGAAAGATGACGAGAAGGAAATCGGGGCCGAGGCAGAAGTTGATGTCTTCGTTGATAGGGCCGGTGCGAAGGTGAACGTCGGCGACATAAAAGAGGCGTTCGTAAGTCCCGCCGGGAAAGCCGAGATTTAGGGTTTGGCGGACGGCACTGTGCGCGCCATCGCAGCCGCAGATGTATTGGACGTCGAGAGTCTCGGGGCCACGGGATGTGTGGATTTGGGCGCGAACTCCTTTTTCATTTTGGGTGAAGCTGGTTAGGGAAGTGCTCCATTCGACATGAATGCCCATGCCGGCGAGGAGATCGACAAGAAACTTTTCGTGTTCGTCCTGAGGAAAGCTGAGCACGAAGGGAAATGGGCTGAGGCCTTTGCCGAAATTCTCGAAGTTGAAGGTGGCAATTTTTCGTCCACCTTTGCGGAGGTGGCCGCGGGCGACGGGAATTCCGCGGCTGACGACCTCATCCGCAAAGCCGAGCTGGCGGTAGAACTCAAGAGTGCGAGCCTGAACGGCCATGGCGCGAGAGGCCTGGCCGGGACCGTCATTTTTTTCGACGATGCGGAAGGGAATGCCGGCTTTCGCCAGCCAGGTGGCGAGGATCAGACCGGTGGGCCCGGCACCAACGATAAGGATTTTAGGCTCAGCCATTTGGCTCTATTGTCCTAGTGGATCGATCGAGTGTGCGCGGGTCTTCAGGCGGCTTTCAGTAAGCCTTAGGATATTCCCTGATTGAACAAGATGTTGCACCAACATTTTGGATGGGCGTGTGGCGTGCAGGGGCGCAAGTGCTTTTTTGAGTGAATTTTGTATTCGATTCGCATACAAGTAGATTTTCGAGTGCATATTGAGATAGCATTTCGCGTCTCCGAATAATTCAACAACTTGGGAGCAATAATGGCCGTGCAGGCTGAAGTTATTTTGCAGGGACTCGACCGGATGGTCGAGAAGTATCACTTGTTGAAGCATCCGTTCTACCGGGCGTGGGCAAACGGCACGCTATCGCGGGAAATGCTGCAAGTCTACGCGGCGCAATACTACCAACACGTTCGGGAATTTCCGGACAACTTGAGGAATTTGGCTTCGCGGACGAATGGGCCACTGCGCAATTTGGTGGTAGAGAACCTGGCGGAAGAGTTGGACGAAGTGAATCCACATCCGGGGATGTGGCGGGAATTTGCGGGAGCGTTGGGCGTGAGCGACCAGGCGCTCGACTCGAGCCGGTTGCTGCCGGGGATTGCGGCACTGCTGGACACCTTTGAAGAGCTCTCAAAGAACGGCTCGTACCCGCAGGCGGTGGCCGCGTTTTATGTTTATGAGGCGCAGGTGCCGGAGATTGCTGGGAAGAAGAGCGAAGGACTCAAGAAGTATTACGGCGTAACGTCGGAAAAAGCGCTGCGTTATTTTGCGGTGCATGAAGAGGCGGACGTAAGGCATCGCGCGGCGTGGCGGCAATGGCTGGCGGGGCAGTCAGAGGGCGATCTGCTGATGGCGTTGCCGGCGGGTGAGCGTGCGCTCAAGGCGCTGTGGGGCGCTTTGGACGCGGTGTATTCGCAGCAGACCTGCTCGGCACGGAATTAGTTTATTGATTTTGTAGTGGCAGTTCGTGGCGAGGACGGCGTACGGCGACGTTCATTCCTGCAGGAATAATTCCCTAAAAATCTATTTCGTCGTTTCGCTGGCGGGAAGTTTGCCAGCGGTTTCGACGATTTGGCGCGCGAGGTAATTGACTACGTGCGCTTCGTCGCGTGCGCCGGTGACGTAGGCGACTCGGAGGAGCTGCTCTTTGCGATTGCGAAGATTGTCGCGAATGGTTTCCTTCACTTGTGGATCGGAAAGTTCGCGCTGGCCGGCCTGCTCTTTAGCTATGAGCTTGAGAATCATAAAGCCGCCAGCCTTGCCAGGGATCGGGCGGCTGACTTCACCGGGCTTCATGGAGAGGACGAGCTTTTTTAGGGCCGGGTCGGATTGATTGAACGACGATTCACCGTGGAATCCAAGGTCACCGCCGGTCGAAGCAGTGCTGTCTTCAGAGTAGTCCATGGCGAGTTGGGAAAAGTCGGCGCCAGCGGCAAGTTTTTGCTCAAGGGCGGCAACTTTGCGCTGAGCTTCCATAGGGTTAGTGGCTTTGTCGTTTTTGCGATTGTGGACGCTGGAATCGGCGTGCGCGGTGACGATGATCTGAGCGATGTGGTATTGGGTTTCGGCGACATTGAATTGAGCTCGATTTTTCTGGTAGAAGTCGGCAATGTCCTGATCGGTGATGGAAATCTTGGCCAAGACTTCCCGATTGAGCAGTTTTTGGATGGAGAGCTGGCGTCGAAGATCGCTCTTGAGGTCATCGACGGTGAGGCCGTTGTCTTTTAGCTTTTTCTGAAATTCGTCTTCGGTGTAAGGACTCTTGGATTCGGTGAATTTGTCTTCGACTTCGGCATCGCTGGCGATGAGATTGAGCTTGCGGGCGCGTGCAAGAAGGACGTCGTTGTTGATCAGCTCGTCGAGGATATTGAGCTTGAGGGAGAGACTTTCTTCGAGCGAGGGCGTCTGAGCTTCAGGATTGATTCGGCCGCGGTAGTACTTTTCGACTTCGCTTTGAGCGATCTCCTGGCCGTCAACGACCGCCCAAACGTCGGCGCGCGGAGTAGCTTCCGGGCGGCGGCAGGAGACGGCCAGAAGACAGCCAACCGCTGCGGCAAGAAGAATCACCCTATTTTTCAATTAAGGACCTCCGAATTGGCCGGGAGGGTGACTTCAAGCGGCCTTGCGAACGCGGCCGGCGCGGATGCAGGCGGTGCAGACGCGTACATGTTTGCGCGATCCATTGATCAGAGCCTTAATCCGGCGCAGGTTAGGATTCCAGCGGCGCCGTCGAACGTTGTTCGCGTGGCTAATGTCATTTCCGAAACTGGGCTTTTTACCGCAAATTTCACAAACCATTGCCATAGGTACTCCAACTATTTAAGGGATTCTAAAACAGGTAATTTTTTATGCTACCAGAGAAGGAGCCAAAGCGCGAAGCGAAATGGCGCCTACTTGGTGGAAGGCCAGGCCGCTGAGGCTAGGCAAATGGTGATCAGAATTCCGAAAACGATGGGCAGAATGAAGAGGTAGAGCCAGCTCACCACAGTGCCCGTGGCAAAGGCGAGCGCGAAGAGCCATGCAATTCCGCGCATGCGGGCCAAAGTATCTGCGGAAGCGAACCTAGCTGCCAGGCCAGGATCGCCGAGAAAAAGTAAAACACACTGATCGTAAATCCGGCTGCAACGAAGAGGTCCCAATAGCTGCGGCTGAATCCCTGCACATCAAAGTGAATGGACCGCATGGAACCGAGGACCGCGTCGACACCCCAGGCAGGGTCGGATTGGCGAAAACCGAGAGTGTGGCCGATGGCGAAAAGGAGCAGAAGAACAGCAGCGATTCGGTAGAAGAGAGAGGCTTTCACGGGCTTCGCTCCGGAAGGCAGCGCTTATGGCCGCCGCGTAGTTGCGGAACTCTATCACTACAGGGCGGCATTCGGTCAATTTGAGGGAGGCCTATGGGGCGGTGGCGGCCGGAGTTGAGAGGCGTGATGACGCCGGCCTAGGGAGCGGCCCGAAATGGACTTGGTAGGTGATTTTTACTTGATGGAACTTTTGAATGTTGCGAAGAAGCCTTGGGGGCAGCCAAGGGCTTATGAAATCCTCACAGGCCGCTTATGACTTTTTAAGACCGGTGGGTCTAAGGTCGGCTTGCGATGGCGAATTTGCTTTTTCTATGTGTGTGCGCCATGGCGGTGGGGTTTTTCCTCTTCGCTTTCAGTCGTTTCATAGCAGAAGAAAAACACACCCACACGCGGCACGCCGGCGGGCGAGTGGCAGACGCGGGAAGAGCTGCGGGATCAGTAAGAGTCGCGACGGGCAAAGTTCGCGTGATGCCGCGACAAGCGGAAACCAGAAAGCGAGAGAGAGCCCATGCGGAAGTTCATGTGGTGCGGTGAGCGCGGGATTGCGTGGCTTGCGGGAGTGGCGCTGCTGTTGTTGCCGACGGTGTGCTGCGGGCAGACAGCCGAGCAGAAAACGCAGGTGCAGATGACCGGCACCGGTGCGAGTAGCGCGGAGGCCGCGGGAGGAGAGAGCCCGGCGAAGAGTGGTGAGGCGCTCGGAGATGACTCGGCAGGAATATCGCCGGCGGTAGAGAAGAAGCTCGAGGAGCTGGAGACACGGATCGCCGAGCTGGAGTCTGAGTTGAAGTCAAGGCGCGGAGAGGCGGCGAACGCGAGCGCGGGAGGCGCGGCGGTGGGGGGTGGGGCGGCAACGGGCACGAATATGACGGCCGACTCGGAAGCGTTCAAATCTTTGCCCGCGACCGTGGCGATGGGTTCGTCGAGCAGCCAAGAGGCGAGTGCTGGAGCGAAAACGGGGACCGTTTCGGCGCAGGCGGAGACCAAGCCGAAGAAGATCGATCCATTTTCAGATGCGGATTGGACCTGGCTGAACGGGAATCCGCGAACCAAGGAAATCTTCTGGGATTCAAAATTCTTCACGCCGGAGATACGGGCGGATGTGAACTACGTGTTCGATTTCAACCATCCGACGGATCATTCGATCGGCGGATCGAGCGAGCTATTTCGATCGCAGGAAGTGCAGCTTGAGCAATTTGGCGTGGGCGGCGATTTTCACTATGACAATGTGCGGGCGCGGCTGATGACGCAGTTCGGGATGTATTCGACGACTACGCCGCGGAACGATCCGAGCCCCGGCCACGGGCAGTGGGACTTGGCGGATGCCTACCGGTATGTTTCGGAGGCGTACGGCGGGTATCACTTCAACGCGCTCAACGGGATCAACGTGGACGCGGGAATTTTCATGTCCTACGTGGGCTTGTTCAGTTACTACAACTTCGACAACTGGGCGTATCAGCCGTCGTATGTGTCCTCGAACACGCCGTGGTTTTTCCAGGGAGTGCGGGTGCAAATTTTCCCCACAGCACATTTGAAGATTGAACCGTGGTTCATTAATGGATGGCAGGCGTATGGATCGGCGAACCACACCCCGGGACTGGGCGGGCAATTGAAGTGGACGCCCTTCCCCTGGATGAACATTATTTCGAATAACTATGGGCTGGGTGAAGACGATTTGTTCGTACCGGGGCGGAAGAGGATCCACACGGATAACAGCGTTGAAGTGAAATATTTCGACCGGCCGGACAATACGCTGGACAAAATGGCGTTCAGCCTGACAGGCGACATTGGATGCGAATACGGTGGCGGAGTTAGCTGTTACGGCGACAAGAAGGGCGGGCCCAAGCAGAGTTTTCTCGGGTACATGGCGTACAACCGGTTCTGGTTTCATCACGACCTATTCGGGCTGACGGTCGGAGGCGGGAAGATCAACAATCCGGGAAGGTATCTGGTACTGCTTCCACCGATCAATGGAGAGAGCGCGATCTCAGCGGCGACGTCCTCGCCATACTTCACGGAGAATCCGGGAAATCCGTTCAAGGCGTGGGATTCGTCGGTGACGTTCGACTACATGCCAAAGCAATACATTACGTTCCGATGGGAGTACGACTACCGGCACGCAAATGTGCCGTACTGGACGGGGCGGGGCGGGATTACGCCGCCGGGCGGGAATAACGGCGCGCCGGAGGATTACGTGTGCGCGAGCGGAGTGACCTCGGGACAGACGACTTTGCCGGCGGCGGAGCTATCGTGCGGAGGAGGCATGAGCAGCGTGTGGTTCCCGGATTTGCGCAAGGACGAGTCGTTTATCGACATGTCGATACTGGTGAAGTTCTAGGGCGCCGCTAGCCCGAAGCAGCGGGGTTATGAGCGATGAGGACTTCGTTGGCGCGGGCCGGGAGGCCGGGGACAAGCCAGCGAAAGAGCAGGGTGGCTGCGAATCCGCCGGCGATCTGGGCGGCTAGGAACCAGGGGATGTCTTTGGGACGGATGCCGGCGAAAGTATCGCTGAGAGAGCGGGCGATGGTTACGGCGGGATTGGCAAATGAAGTGGATGCAGTGAACCAATATGCGGCGGTTATGTAGGCACCGACAGCGAAAGGCACGGCACTCGATCGAAGTTTCGAAGATCCCCAAATCACGCACATCAGGCCAAAGGTCGCCACGAATTCGCTGAAGGCCTGGGCAGGCCCGGTGCGGGCGTGAGTGGAGAGCGAGATCAATTGAAAGGCCGAACATCAAGTGCGCGGAAACGGCGCCGCTAATTCCGCCGAGTATTTGAGCGGCGATGTAGCAAGGGGCCTCGACCCACGGGAGACCGCGCTCGAAAGCGTCCATGAGGGTGACTACAGGATTTAGGTGAGCGCCCGAGATAGGGCCGAAGGCAATGATCAGAGCGACGAGCGCAGCACCTGTCGCTACGGTGTTTGCAAGCAGGGCCAAGGCGACGTTGCCGTTCGCGAGGCGCTCGCCCATGATGCCGGATCCCACAACGGCTGCCACCAAAAAACCCGTCCCAAATAATTCGGCAACAACTCGGCGTGGAAGAGAAGCGTTCATCGGCGGCCGATGCCGTCGGTTTCTCTTTTTATGGCCAAGCTATCGAGACTTGCGAGGGGCAGGCAGAGGAAAAGACTGATTCTGTCGCTCCAAAATCATAAAGGCGTCGCGAAAGGCTTTTTCGATTTCGGTCGGGCGACCCTTCGACTGCGGCAGGGTCAGGAACGCCCCAGTGACCGGTGATGGGTTGGCCCGGCCAGACGGGGCAGGTTTCTTTTGCGGCGTTATCGCAGACGGTAAAGATGAAATCCATTTTAGGAGCGCCGGGCTTGGCGAATTCACTCCAAGGCTTGCTTCGCAGGCCAGCGGCGGGGAGCTGGGCCACTTCGATTTGTCGAAGCGCAGCGGGGTGGACTTCTAGCTTTGGGTGACTGCCTGCGCTATAGGCGGTGAAGGTTGGAGCGCCTTTGTGATTCATGATGGCCTCGGCCATGATCGAGCGAGCCGAGTTGCCAGTGCAGAGAAAGAGAACGTTGTAGTGCTGGTGCGGCATTTTATTTGCAGCAGGATGGCTGGCAGCACTGTTCCTTAGTGAGTTGCGTGGCGGGTTCCTTGACGCTCGGTTTTGTGGCGCGAACGAAGGCGCTCATGAATTTGCCTTCGACCTGCGGGGCGATCGCGTCGACATCGATGCCGCGGCCGGAGAGAACTTCGCGAGCATCTTCGATTTGGTAAATGCGAGTCGGCTGAATCTCAATATTTTCAAAGCCAGCCGCGGCAAGTTTGCTGCGATATTCACTTTCCTCCAGAGCGCCAGCAACGCAACCAATCCATAGAAGGATGTTTTTGCGAATTTCGGGAGGCACAGCTCCGCGAGTGACTACATCGGAGACCGCAAATCGGCCGCCGGGCTTCAGGGCGCGGAAAGCTTCGCGAAAGACGCGGTCTTTGTCGGTGGAAAGATTGATGACGCAGTTGGAGATGACTACGTCGACGGAATTGTCGGGCAGAGGCACGTTTTCGATTTCACCTTTCAGAAATTCGGCGTTGTGGATGCCGGCCTTGCGTTTGTTTTCATTGGCGAGTGAGAGCATTTCGTCGGTCATGTCGAGGCCGTAGGCTTTGCCAGCGGGGCCGACGCGCTTGGCGGAGAGCAGAACGTCGATGCCGCCGCCGGAGCCGAGGTCGAGAACGGTTTCGCCAGGGTTGAGAGAGGCAAGGGCGGTGGGGTTGCCGCAGCCGAGCGAGGCGCGCAGAGCCTCTTCCGGGAGCTCGCCGGATTGCGAGGCGTCGTAGAGATTTGAAGTGATGGGGTCGCAGGAACTTTTGCCTCCGCAACAGGAGGCGCCGCCGGATGCGACGCGGCGGGCTTCTTCCGCGTATTTATTCTTAACTGCATCTTTCAAGGCAGAATCATTCATTTTGAACTCCGGGACTTAACTTTTGGTGAAGGGCTACAACAACTAGTTTCTCCGTTATTCGAGCCCCCATTCCCACCGCAGCAATTTTCCATAAGGAAGCCGGTCAGGCGATTCACATTGTCCAAGTTGGCTGAGTAGGAGATGGAACGTCCTTTTTTGTGGGGCGCGACCAGGTCGGCAGCGGCGAGGACGTTCAGGTGGAAGGATAGGGTTGGGCCGGGCAGCTTGAGGCGGCGAGCTATGGCCCCGGCAGGGAGGCCATCTGGGGCATAGCGGACGAGAAGGCGGAAGACGCCCAGGCGCGTTTCCTGTGCGAGAGCTGCGAGCGAATTGACTGCGTCTAATGTATTCATATTTCCAGAACTATGGAAATATTAAACTAGAGCCGTCCAAAAGTCAAATGCGCCAAAGCGCCGGTCCCTTATGGGTGCGGGTCGAGTTTTTGCTGGAGGGCGCCGGTGGCTTGAGCGAGAAGGCGTTCGCGCTTGCCCTGAATGCTGCCGGCGATGGCGTAGTAGAGGCTGATCACGACATAAAACCAGCCAGCAAGACCCACCAAGTTTGGAGGCAGGATCAAAGCGAGGAGGATGGAGATCAGTCCAATGGAGACCATGGCGAACTGCTCGACGATGCTGTGCCTGGTCTTGAGGCGTTCAAGGGGATTGAGGTCGAGCGCGTCGCGCTGGCGCCAAGCTTCGAGATGGAGGAGGGCAAAGACGCCGAAGACGGCCGCATAGCCCGCGCCATAAATGATGAGAAGAGTCCGCGCTTCCTGGGGGGTGATACCGCCTGAGCTACTAAAAAGGCCGGAAAAAAGAAATTTCAGGGGATAGACGTAGAAGAGAACGAAGAATAGCAGGAGGCAATTGAGGAAGATGGCCCAGGGATTTTGGAGGCCATAGCGGCGGAAGAAGCGGTAATGCTTGAACCAAATCTGCGCCAGGATGGCGAAACAGATGGCGAAGGCGGCAAAGCCGCGCATGGCGGCCATGAGATCGCCGAAAGTGCGCGGGACTTCGAGGGAGACGACGAGAAGAGTGACGGCGAAGGCGAAGACCGCGTCGGAAAAGCCTTCGAGCCGGGAGATTTCCGTTCCGCGCCAGCGGAAAGCTCTATCGGCCAGGACGTTGTGAGTTGCCATGGTGCCGCGAATCATGTGCGCCCTTTGAACTCTTGTATGCGCGCTATTGCGCGGTGACTCGCTACGCCTGTGTAAATCGGCCTAGTGATGTGGTGGTGCGTTGAATTTTAAGCGCGGCTAGGGCCGCGCTTCGAAAATTAAGTTAAAGGGCGTTTGCGTCGCGCGACGGAAACGCGTGAAGCCGCCCTCAGTAACCACATCGTGCAGGCGTTTTTCGCCGGCTTGTGCGCCAAGTGCGAGTCCCACTTCCTGGGAGAGCGAAGCTGGAGTGCAGAGCAGGGTGGAGGCTCCGTAAAAAGCGCGACCGATGGGATGGAGATTTTCTTCGAGCTTGTCGCCGGCGAAAGGCTCGACAATCATCCAGGTACCGTCTTTCTTGAGGGTGCTAAGGACATGCTTGGAGGCTCCGACAGGATCGCCCATGTCGTGCAGGCAATCGAAGAAGGTGACGAAGTCGTAGTCCTTGCCCGGGTAATCTTTGGCCATGGCGATTTCGAAGCGGATGTGATCTGAAACGCCAGCGTCTTTGGCGCGCTGGCGTGCGGTTTCGATGGATTTATCGTGATAATCGAAGCCAACGAATTCGGATTTAGGATAGTTCTTGGCCATCAGGATGGTGGAAGCGCCGAGACCGCAGCCAACGTCGGCAACCTTCGCGCCCTTCTTCAATTTTTCCTCGACGCCTTCGAGAGCGGGAATCCAGGCAGCAATCAGATTGGCGGCATAGCCCGGGCGGAAGAAGCGCTCGGTACCGACGAAGAGCTCGGGATGGTGCTCGTGCCAGCCCATGCCTTTGCCGGTTTTGAAGCGTTCGGTGAGCTGATCTTCGGCCTTGATTGCCGCGAGGGCGACTTGGAAGGCGCCGGGAAGGAAAGCGGGGCTGGTCTCGTCGGCCATGGTGAAGGCTTGCTCGTCATTGAGGAAGAATTTGCTGTTGGCGGGATCGTAGGAAACGTAACCGCCGGCGGCCTGGTTGCTGAGCCATTCGCGGACGTAGCGTTCAGAAGTGCCGGTTTTCTTGGCGAGTTCAGCGGGAGTTTGCGGGCCGCCCGAAGCGAGGGCTTTGTAGAGGCCGAGTTTGTCACCGATACGAACGAGGGCGGCGTGAAAGGTGGCGCCAAAGTCAGTGACCGCTTTGACGAGAAATTCGTGGAGACGATCGGGATTTACAGCCATGGTGGTGCCTCCTGTTGAGGGAACCTCGAGCTTGAGAAGCCCCTCGAGTCTACGGCAGGGTTTGCTGGCGGATTTTAGGCTGGGGGAGGGGGAATGTCTATGGAGTGGCGTGAAGAAACTTAAGGAGCTTGCGGCCGCGAGCTTTCATGCCGGGAGTGCCGGTGCGGGTGAGGCGTTCGATGAGTGGGGTGATTTCGGCGCGAAGTTCGTCGTTGGCGGAGCTGTGAATAGCGATGTCGACCAGGGCTTGCATGGCGAAGGTTTTGACGATGCTGCTTTTGTCGGCGAGGTAGTTGTCGAGGATGGCGAGGGTTTCGGTTTGTTCGGCCGGAGTGAGAGGGAGGCGAGGGAGAAGTTGGGCTGCATGCCAGCGGAGCTCTTTGCTCTGCATGGTCGAGGCGGAATCGAGGATCAGTCGTTTCCAGGGCTGGAGGAGTTCTGGGTGTTGGCGAGTGATTTTTTCGACGGCGTCTGCGCAGCGCATGCGGATAAGGGGATCCGGATCGAGAAAGCCGGAAATGAGTTCAGGGAAGAGTTTTGGATTTTTGGCGACTTGGCGGGTGACCTGGTCGGCTT
The DNA here is from genome assembly GCA_963757885.1 of uncultured Acidobacteriota bacterium. GTDB lineage: Bacteria > Acidobacteriota > Terriglobia > Acidiferrales > UBA7541 > Palsa-147. The sequence goes on from CAVWSS010000006.1 coordinate 1,694,465, forward strand.
TGCCGATGGAGCGGCGGTCGCCGCCTTTGAGTCTGGCGAGAATGCCGGTCATTGAGGAGTCATTAGGGGAAGATTTCTTTGAGGCGCTGGGAACGATAGTCAAAGATGGTGCGAATGTCACGATTGACGAAAAGTTTGGCTATGAGCGGACCGCCGAGAACAGCGTAGCGGACGTGATCTTCGCAGAGAGTGCCGCCATTTTGGGCGGTGAAGGTGTGCTCGTGGATCCAGACGCGATAGGGGCCGCGAAGCTGCTCGTCGACGAAGCTGTTGGGCGGGTCCCAGACGGCAATTTTGCTGCGCCAGCGGATGGGAATGCCGTGAAGTTTGAGGCGGTACTCGATTTCGGTGCCCTGAAAAATTTGGCGACGCGGGGAAAGAAGCTCGAAGTGCAGCCAAGGCGGAGTGAGTTGCTGGAGATTGGCAGCCTGGGCAAAGAAGTCGAAAATTTCGACGCGAGGGTGAGAGAGGAAGAGACTGTCGTGGAATTCGAGAAGTTTCATGAGCGGAGTTTCATGAGTTGCTTGGCGCGGCGAGAGACAGCTGATTGGATGAATAGCGGCGAAGGTAGGGTTCGACATTGAGTTTGCGGGCGGTGTTGGTGGAACTCATGTACCGGACGGCGCCGAAGATGGGGCGCTCGGGCCAGGGGCGGTCGTAGCGGCCGAGGCACCAGAAAATTCCGGAGTAGGAATTTGGGTCGCGGCCGTCGATGGCGTAGCGATTGTTAAGCTCGATCATGATTTCGAGGGCTTTTTTGGGAGTGCGAGTCCATTCGATGATTTTTTTGCCCCAGAGCATGCGCATGTAATTGTGCATTTCACCTTCGCGGAGAAGCTGGGTTTGGGCGGCGTTCCAGAGCGGATCGTAGGTGCGGGCGGCGGCGAATTGTTCGAGGGTGTAGCGGTGTTCGCGCTTGTCGCGGGAGTGAGCGGCGAGAGTTTCTTTGGCCCAGTCGGGGAGTGATTCGTATTGGTCGTAGTCTTTGCGGTTATGGCAGAAATTGAAGCCGAGTTCGCGCCAGGTGATGAGCTGATCGAGAAAGGCCTCGGCAGGGGCAGACACGTTCCACCAGCCTTCGCGGGCGCCGGTGGAGCGGAGGGCAAGTTTTTCGGGTCTCCAGTTTTCGTGGTGGGCGAGGTCGCGAAAGATTTCGTGGGAGGAGATGTGGCCAAAGTGGAGGTAAGGAGAGAGGCCGCTGGTGACGCCGGCGATGGGTTCGTTGCGGGATTCGGTGTAGTGGGGAAGTTTTTTTACGAGGAACTGAAGTAGGTTGAAATGGGCGACACCAGAGCCGCCGATTGGTTCGGTGAGTGGCGTTCTATCGTGGAGTGGGGAGCATGGTATGTCGTTGAGATCGGCAGGGGGCCAGTGATCGATGATGAATTTTGGGAATGAGGCCAAGGGTGGAAGGTCTTTGGTCCGGTCAAGAGGATGGGCGTAGAGGGGATAGTGATAGATACATGATTCGAGATGCTTTTGGAAGAAGCGGCGGAAGGCGAGGGCGGTAGGAAAAGCGCGATCGGCCCTGCGTAGAGGAAGGATGCCGTTGGAATCGACTTCTTCGAGGAGGACAGGGATTTTTTTTGAGGCGGCGGCGACCATGCGAGGCAGGAAGAAACATGGAAATTCGTCGGTGACGACAACGGCGGCACGGGAGGCGAGGGCTTGGAGGAGGCCTTTGCCGGCGTTGCGAGCGGGCTCGACATAGGGGTAGTAAAGAGCATTGGAAAGGCGGCGCGGGAAGGCACGTGAATTCGAGGCCATGCCGGCGGCGATGAAGTTGCGTATGCGCTCGGAGGCCCAGGGGAAGTCGCGACGAAGAGGCTCGAAGACGAGGAGGGGCTTGTTGAGTTCGTGGCACCACTCGATGGCGCGGTCGAGGGAGAAGTTGTAGGTGGTGCGGCGGGCGGCGATCATCCAGTAGAGAACGTAGTCGCCGAGTGGATTGACCGGGGCTTGGTTGCAGGACTGAACGCGCAATGAGGGGAGGAGCATGAGTATTGTGGAGATTAGATTCAAATTGGAGACGGAAGGCAACGGCGAAACCGAGGATGTAGACGCGGACCCCGATGCTTGCGTGAAAATCCCCACGGGCAGAACCGGCCCATGGGGCACCCAGGAAAAAAGCTAGAGCAAAATCGAGGAGTAGCATAACGGCGGGAGTGTGGCTGAAAGTAGCGGCGCTGTACGACATTCATGGGAACGGTGAGGCGTTGGAGGCGGTTTTGGCGGAGGTGCGTGGGCTGGGAGTGGAGCGAGTGGTGGTGGGCGGGGACGTGGTGCCGGGGCCGGAGCCGCGGGAAGTGATGGCGAGTTTGCTGGGGCTGGATGTGCCGGTGGAATTTATTTATGGGAATGGCGACGTGGCGGTGCTGGAGGAGTTGGCGGGGCGCGCTGCAGGAGTGCCGGAGCAGGTGCGGCCGATGATTCGATGGTCAGGCGAGCAACTGGGAGGGCGGGAGCGGGAGTTGATCCGCGGATGGAAGAAGACATTGGACATGGAGATTAGCGACGTGGGCAGAGTTATGTTCTGCCATGCGACGCCGCGCGATGAGAATAAGATTTTTACGAAGCTGACGGTGGAAGAGGAGTTGCGGGAGATTTTTGAGGGCGTGGCGGCGGATGTGGTGGTGTGTGGCCACACGCATATGCAGTTTGATTTGAGGGTAGGCAAGCTGCGGGTGGTGAATGCGGGGAGCGCAGGGATGCCATTTGGAGCAGCGGGAGCGGATTGGCTGTTATTGGGCGGGGGTGTTGGCGGGGCTGGCGGGGGAGTTGAGTTGCGGCATACAAATTACGATTTGGAGCGCGCGGCAGCGCGGATTCGCGCGACGAGTTTTCCGGGCGCAGCGCATTTTGCGGAGACCAGCGTGCTGCATCCACCGTCCGAGGCGCAGATGTTGAAGGCATTTACCCGCCAGGAGTAAGTTTTTGGCGAGTGCGAGTTCGTTTCGTTAGCCTGTCAGGTATTTCTTCAGCGGACCCCAGTAGTGGTCATTCCAACCGGCAAGCAGATGGTCGTAATCGCCTTCGGGGAAGGCGGTGTGGTCGAGAATGACGGTGGTGCCGGAATTTGCGGGCTTAAGAACGAAACGGGCGATCGAATAGTCGCCGGGCTCCCAGTGGGCGGGGCGCCAAGCCTGGACGATGCGTTGATTGGCGACGAGCTCGATATTGCGGCCGACGATTTGGCCTTTGAACATGGCAAAGGCGCCGCCTTCCTTGGGGTCGATGTCGGCGGCGAGGCCGGAGAAGGCGGTGAATTGCTTGGAGTCGAGAAGGGCGGAGTAGATGCGGTCGGGAGAGGCTTTAATTTCGATTTCCTGGTGGAGGGAAGTGCGTTTTTCGTTGGCGGTGGTGGCGGGAGTTTGCTTCATGGATTGCTGGGGCCGAATGGTTGCGACCGCGAATGGGGCGGCGGCGAAGGTCGCGAGAGCCTGGCGGCGGGTGGGGAGGGTGGGTGGATTGAGAGGTGGAATTGTTTTGTTCATTTGCGTCCTTTTGCCTTGCAAGGCTGTTTTCGGAGGCATGAGAGCATGCCAGAAAGTTATGTTCAAGGTCATATTTTAGTGGACGAATAGAGTGGCGAAGAGGATAGTGCGCGGGTTGAAGTGGGGAGTTACGGGACCAGTTGCTTGGGTGAATGACGAATCAGGAGGCGAGATGCCGTATCCGGCGGGGCACAGCGAGGAAGTGAAGAAGAAAATTGTGGGGAGTGCGCGGCGGCTCTTTAACCGGCACGGATTCGATAAGGTCTCGATCGATCAGATTATGGCGGGCGCGGGGCTCACGCGCGGCGGGTTTTACAGTTATTTCGAGACGAAGAGCGATCTGTACGCGGAAGTGCTGGGATGTTTTTTCACCGATCCGAATTTTCAGAGCCGGTGGGAGGGTGTGGAAGTGGATTTAGGGTCGGAGGATGTGGGGCCGCACGTGGTGGAGGCGTATTTATCGCGGCAGCATTTCGAGAATGTGGAGGATTCGTGCCCGATGGTGGCGTTGCCGAGCGACGTGGCGCGAGGGAACAAGTGGGCGAAGGCGGCGTTTGAGACGGTGTTTGGCGCGATGGTAGGAGTGCTGGAAAGCGGAGTGCGAGGAAGCGACGCTGAAGCGAGGATGAAGGCGCAGGCGATAGCGGCTTTGTGTGTGGGAGGGATGGTGGTGGCGCGGGCCATGGCGAATCGCGCGGTGGCTGACGATTTGCGCGAGGGGTGCATGGCGGTCGCGCTAGAGCTGGGCGGGTGGCGCGGAGCCAGCAAAGTGAAGAAAAACGGGAAAGCGAAGAGCGCGGCAGCAGGCGGAAATTAGGAGAAGTCGAGTTCGAGTTCGTCGATGAAGCACCAGCCCCAATTTTCGCCGGGCTCGATCGATTTCATGATGGGTGCTTGGTGTGATGGAAATGCTTGGTGGCGTGTTTGTTTTTTGAGGAGTCGCAGCAGCCGACGTGGCCGCATTCCATGCAAAGGCGCAGATGGACCCAAGTGTCGCCCGTCTTGAGGCATTCTTCGCAGCCGTTGGTTTTCGGGGAGACTTTACGAATCTCGTTCAGATGAGTGCATTGTGTTGCCATATAAACCCCCGAAACGCTTGGGAGCGGACGCGGCGTGCGCCCGTCCCGAGCGAGTCCCGAGTTTGTACTGCATTGGGTTTTCCGTCTAGCGGGCGCTGGTGGAAGCGCCGCGGCCCGAAGCTTGGGGCAGTTTCGAAGCGAAGACGTCGATTTTGTGAATTTGTGGCGGCTTGGCGAATAGATCGTTCGCTTTGTCCATCAGCGCGGCGGCCAATTTGCCGTTGAGGTGAGCGTCACGGCCCTTTTCATCGTCGAAAGTATCGAAAATTCCAAAGGACGACGGGCCCATGCGAACGGCAAACCAAGAGGTGGTGCCGGGTTCCTGGTCGACGAGTGACTGGCCGCTCTTGAGGAACTGTTCGACTTCGGATTCTTTGCCGGGCTTTGCTTCGAGTGGAACCCACAATGCGAATTTAGCCATTGCTTCTCCCTTAGTGGATGTTTTTGGTGCTCAGAATTGAGATGCGAGTGAGGGGAATAAGGAGCGAAATTTCGGATGGCTGCGGGGTCGGGCAGATGAGATAGACTGAGGAACTTATGCCGAGTGGGTCGAGAATCGCCGCCATTTTGCCAGCCGCGGGGCTGGGAACGCGCATGGGTGCGGAGACGCCGAAGCAATTTTTGGAGTTGAATGGCGAACCGCTGGTGATTTTCACGCTGCGGCGGCTGGCGGAATGCGCTTCGATTACGGATTTCTTTCTGGCGACGCGGGCGGAGGAGTTGTCGTTTTTGGAGGACCGCGTGGGGAGGGCGAAGCTGGGAAGACCGGCGCGCGTGGTGCACGGAGGAGACACGAGGCAGCAGTCAGTGGCGAATGCGCTGGCGCAGGTGGCCCCGGAGACCGAAATTGTGCTGGTGCACGATGCGGTGAGACCGTTTGTAACCGCGGAGCAGGTTGAGCGGTTGATTGTGGAGGCACGCGAGAGAGGCGCGGCGATTTTAGGGATTCCGGCGATTGACACGGTGAAGGAAGTGAAGCGGGCGAGTTTGCCGGAGGACGTGGCGTTGATTACCGGGACGATTCCGCGAGAGAGGATTGTGCTGGCGCAGACGCCGCAGGCGTTTCGTTATGAGGTGTTGCGGGAGGCGTTTGCGAAGGCCAAGCAGGACGACATGATTGCGTCGGATGAAGCGTCGCTGGTAGAGCGGCTGGGGAAGGACGTTTTCGTGGTGTTGGGATCGGAGAGGAATATCAAGATTACGCGGCCGTCGGATATGGAGCTGGCGAATTTTTATTTGTCGCAGGAGAAAAGCGGGGGGAGTGGGGCGAGGAAGCCGGCGGCGAAGGCGGAGACGTCGCGGTGATAGCGACGGGAATTGGATACGACCTGCACCGACTGGTGGAGGGCCGGAAGCTGCTGATTGGCGGGCTGGAGATTCCGTTTGAGAAGGGCCCGGCGGGGCACTCGGATGGGGACGTGCTGTGCCACTGCATCACGGATGCGCTGCTGGGCGCGGCGGGGCTCGGCGACATTGGGTCGCACTTTCCGGATACGGATCCGAAGTGGAAGGGCGCGTCGAGTTTGATTTTTTTGGAGGGCGCGCGGAAATTGCTGGAGGGGAGGCGCCTGAGGATTGTGCACATTGATGCGACAGTGATTACCGAAAAGCCGAAGCTGGTACCACATTTTCCGGCGATGCGAGCTGCGATCGGGCAAGCGCTGGGAATTAAAGCGGAACAGATTAACTTGAAGGCGAAGACGAACGAAGGCGTGGATGCGATTGGAGAAGGGCGAGCGATCGCGGCACAGGCGATTGCGACGGTTGAGTCGTAGACCTGAGTTGCTAAATCTCACCTGAAAGTTTCCATCTTGAGCGGCAAATCATGAGCAATTTATTGGGAGTCCATGTGGTGGAAGAGGCGCTGCGCGCGGGGCGGCCGCTGGATCGAATTGTGATTGCGCGCGGGCGGCAGGGGACGCGGATGGAGGAGATTGTGAATCGCGCGCGGCAGCAGGGCGTGCCGGTGCGATTCGAGGACCGGAGCCAATTGGACCGGCTGGCGGGGAGCCGTGAGCATCAGGGCGTGGTGGCGGTAGCAGCGTCGCGGGCGGCGATGGCGATTGAGGATTTGCTGACCAAAAAGCCGAACCATTCCGTGTTGGTGCTGCTGGATGGAGTGGAGGATCCGCACAACGTGGGCGCGATTGTGCGGACGGCACTGGCGGCGGGCGCCGATGGGTTGGTGATTCCGGAGCGGCGCGCGGTGGGATTGACGGAGACGGTAGCGAGAGCCTCGGCGGGAGCGCTGGAGCATTTGCGAGTGGCGCGAGTAACGAATTTAGTGCGGGCGATGGAGCAGCTGAAGGAGACGGGATACTGGCTGGTGGGGCTCGACGAGAGTGCGAAGCAAAATTACACGGAGATGGATTTTACGGGATCAGTGGGAATTGTGCTGGGTGGCGAGGGGAAGGGACTGCACGAGCTGACGCGGAAGCGGTGCGACTTTTTGTGTTCGATACCGACGCGAGGGCCGGTTCGGTCGCTAAATGTGTCGGTGGCGGCGGGAGTGGTGCTGTTTGAGGTGGTGAGGCAGCGGGCGCGGAAGATGGAGCGGGTGGGGAAGGCGGCAACTGTTGACCGCGGGGAATCATAAGTCCACGAACCTGCAACAACGACGAGCGGGCGCCCGCGGAAATCTCTAAAACAACGACAACTGCAAAACATTCCAGGTAGTTGAGGCCCCGGATGCTTGGTGTAACCCGCCACGCGCAAAAGCGGGGCATGGGGCACTAAGAACTATTTGTCGTACTGAAGAAGCGAGAAGACGTCGACGCCGGGAAGTTTGGCGCGGCCGTTGAGAAAAGTGAGCTCGACGGCGAAGGCGGCGCCGGAGACTGTGCCGCCGATTTGGCGAACGAGTTCGGTGGCGGCTGCGGCAGTGCCGCCAGTGGCGAGAAGGTCGTCGCAAATGAGGACGTGCTCGCCGGGCTTCACCGCATCGCGGTGAATTTCCAAAGTATCGGTTCCATATTCGAGCTGGTAGCTCACCGAGGCAGTTTTCCAGGGTAGTTTTTTTGGTTTGCGGATGGGCACGAAGCCGGCGTTCAGTCGGTAGGCCAGGGCCGGGCCAAAGATAAATCCGCGGGCCTCGATGCCAGCGACAGTGTCGATTTTGCGGCCTTCGTAGTGGTCGCAAAGTTTATCGACGAGGAGGCGGAAGCCCGATTTGTCCTGGAGGAGCGTGGTGAGGTCGTAAAAGAGGATGCCGGGCTTAGGGTAGTCGGGAATTTCGCGGATCAGCTTTTTGAGGTTGTCCATTTTGTCCTTGTGAACTTTTTTAGCCCTCGTCTTTAATCCTTCTCAGCCCTTGATCGTAAATTGAGTTGCGTAGCGCGGGTCGATTTGTGCGGATTCTTCGTCGACGCTGGAAACTTTGGAGAAAGTTGGGCCTTTGCGGAGCGTGGTTAGGAGCGAAGCGAGCGCGTCCGAGGAGCCAATAGCGTAGACCTCGACGCGGCTATCGTCGAGATTTTCAGCATAGCCGTAAATTCCGAGGCGGGCGGCTTCGCGTTGGACGAAGTAGCGATAGCCAACGCCCTGGACACGACCGGAGACGAAGAAGAGCTTGGCAAGATTGTCGGTTTGGGGGGCCAAAATGCGATGCTCCGGCGTTTCCTGGCCAGTTTCCTGCTTAACGGTTGTGCGCTGGGCGGTGAGCACAGGAAGCGGCGATAGTAATTTGCATGCGGCGAAGTGGCAAGCCGCTGCTTCTAAATAAAAGCACGGCGAAGGGGCGATTGCCAAGTTTGGCGAAGAGGTTTGCTAAGATTCGGGCGCGACTTGCGGACTCGGTGCGGGCTTTAGCGGGTGCCGGGACGCACGTTTGATCGAGTATGGATGTGATGGAGGTTAGATATGGCGAAGGAAGCGCAGAATTTTAAGAATCATTCCAAGGTGGTGCCGGCGTTTCACCTTTTCGTGTTGCCGATGCTGATTGTGAATCTGGTCTCAATGATCGTGTTTGCATACCGGCATTTTTCCTATCGTTCGGTGGAGGGCGCGCTGACGGCGCTGGCGTTGCTGCTGGGCATATTGTACGCGCGGAATTTCGCATTGAGAGTGCAGGACCGGTTGATCCGGTTAGAGATGCGGCTAAGACTGGCGCAGATTTTGCCTGCGGATTTGAGCGGGCGGGTCGGTGAGTTCACGCTTGGGCAGCTGATTGCGTTGCGATTTGCGAGCGACGCCGAGTTGCCGGCGCTTGCGCGGAAGGTACTGGATGAGAAGATCGGTGAGCGCAAAGCGATCAAGGCGATGGTGCAGAATTGGCAGGCGGATGAGTTGCGGGCGTAGCACGCGGCGGACGGAAGGCGCCAGTGGCGCCTGGTCAATAACTTTGGAGGGTTGGAGTGCATCTAAGTTGCTGGTGCTTTCTACAGTGAAAATTGCTGCGAAAATAAGGGTTTTGCTGCGATTCGCGGGCGGGCTTTTGCTTCTGGCGGGCTGTGTGGCTAGCGTGCGCGCGCAGACTCAAGGGCCGATGACGCCTCCGCCGAAGTATGAGAGCCACAAGGTGGATGTGACGGCGCCGATCAAGGCGCCGCCGATTCCAGCGGATGAAATCATCAAGAAATTCACGGCGAATGAAGACGTGATGAAGAAGGCGTATGACACGTACAGCTTCAAGCAGACCATCCGGGTGCAGGAAACGGACGATCCCGATGCGACGTTTGTGGTGAGCGGTGAGATGTATATGAAGTCGGACGGGGAGCGCTACGAGCGAATTGTAAAGGCGCCGGTCTCAAGTTTGAAGCGAACGGAGTTCACGCTGGAAGATGTGAAAACGATTGCGAGCCTGCCCGTTTTTATTCTGACCACGGATGAGCTGGCCAACTACAACTTGAAATACGAAGGGACGCAGAAGCTGGACGAGCTGGACACCTACATTTTCAGGGTGACCCCGAAGGGCGTTTCACGGACCAAGCGGTTTTTTGACGGGGTGGTGTGGGTGGACACGCGCGATTTTGTGATCGTGAAGAATTCGGGCAAATTCGTGCGGGAAGTGGAGCCTTCGGGGACGGCGCTGCCGTTTACGATGTTCGACACGTACCGCGAGAATATTGCGCGGAAATATTGGTTTCCGACCTATACCAGCTCGGAAGATTCGCTGGCACTGCCAGGGAATCAAATGCTGGCGCTGAAGCTGGTTATACGGTCGACCGATTTTCAGCCCAATCCAATTGAAGTGACCGGGAAGGCGCCTGCAGCGACACCGGCCGGGGCGCCGCCCAATGTATCGAAGCCGGCGAGTTCAAGTAACCCGCCAGGAAACACACCTCCAGCGAGCACGCCGAAGTAAACCAGTCTAAAAAATTGAAATTTATTGAGTGACGGTACGAGTGGGAAGAACATCGTCACGTTCGAAGGAAATGTCGTCGAACGAGGCGGCGTAACCGGACCAGCCGGGAGTTTCAGTCTCGTCCACGCGAACCACGTGGGCAGCGGTGCGCATCTGGACGCAACCTTGGCCGAGGGGACGATCGACCAAAGCGACTTCCAAATCGATAGCCGCACCCGCTTGGATGGCGCGAGGAGCGAGGAAATAAACGCCGCTGGAGCTGATGTTGCGGGTAACCAGCATCATGGGAATCTGCTGCTCGCCCGCCACGCCAATGAGGCGGAGAGGGAGCTTTAGAAAGGCGCGAGGTGAACGGCGTCGTTCGTAAGCGAGTCCGACGGCGTGAGTGGGAACGAGGAAAACACGCCGATCCGCCGCAGCGGACGTTTCCTCCTGCCTGTCTATTCTTTTCTCGGTTGCTTTTGCCGCGCTGCTTAGCGCCATAGCTTCACTTGCAGACATATATATCTATTTAAGGCCTCCCCCGAGGCCACCGGGCGGAAAATCGTGCCGGTCAGGGCAATATCTCGGAATATGGGGGTCGGGTCAATTGAAGCGGAAAATATTTTTTTCAAAGAGTAAACAAAGGAGTTCCACGGGGGGACGAAGCAAAGGCGAAAACAGTTCGTTGGCGGTCGTCCTAATTGTCGGACAAAACAATTTTACCGCTCGACTGAGCGTTCGGTTTCACGGCGAGGCGATGCTCATTGCCGTAGGCGTCGGTTAGGACGAGGACGGTGCGGGCAGGATCAAAGCAATCGGGAGTTTTCCATTCGGCGAGACGCTTGAACATATTGTGAAACAAGAAAGCGAGCCAGCCGGTTTGACCCACGCCTTGGGGAAGCGGCTGATTGCCGATGACGGCGCGAAAGTCTTCGAGGGGCGCTCGGACGGACTGAGTAATCATCATGTTGTCCGGGCCCATGACTTTTTTTTCACCAAGCATGGCCCAGCGGCCCGGATTATAGAGAGTGGTGGATTGGTAGGCGGTAATGTCGCAGATGGTTTCGAGGCGGTAATCGCGAATGCCGATTTTCACGGGGGTAGAGCTGACCACGTAGATCTTGACGACCAGAGCGTAGTCGGCGCCTTCGGGAACGAAGGGCGCGTCGGGATGGAACTCGACAATTTCGCCGATGAGTTTCGGTTTGGTCTGATCTTGAACGGCAGAGGCGTGGAGGTGCTCCTCATTCCAGGTGAGATAGCAGGCGACGAAAAGAGCGACGCCGAAGATAAGGTCGATGAAGCCCCAGGAAATGGGCATGTTGGCGAGCATTTGAAGCGCAGCCAAGCCAATGATCAGCAGGATACCAATGGCAAAGGCTTGCCAGTGACGGCCAAGGTTATTTAGGAAGGTACCTAAATTCTTTAGATCCTTCGTCATAGCTCGCTAGCTTTCGTGGTTCGTGGAAGCCTATCGCTCCGATGGATTTTCGTCGAGAAAAATTTCGGTTAAATGTGTCACGGCGCGAAAAGATGCGGCAAATGGCGGCGCATTTTGATTCCGACGCACCGCCGGTTCGGCCTCACCGGAGTTTAGAATCCGAATTTCGGGGTCCAAGTTTGAGCGCTAGAATCGGATAGAAATGAATTTTGACATTCTGTAGTTTGGAGCCATGGAATTGGCCACATCGGCATCAAGACGTATCGAAGGGCCCAGCGGTTTCGCGGGGGACGCGCGATGGCGCGCGGTGCAGGCGCGGGACCGGAGGGCGGATGGGCAGTTCGTTTATGCGGTGAGGTCGACGGGGATATATTGCCGGCCATCGTGCCCGTCGCGGAAGCCGCGAATCAGCCAAATTTTGTATTTCAGCGGGGCGGAACAAGCCAACTCGAAGGGATTCAGGCCGTGCAGGCGTTGCAGACCGAATCAGGCGGCGGGCTCTGCTGAGAAGGGCATGCATTCAGGAGAAGTGGCGAGAGTGTGCAGATATATCGAGGAGTCGCTGCGCGGGGGTGGCGGCGACGAGGGTGGGTTGAGCCTGGAAGCGCTGGCGCGGCAGGTCAATTTGAGCACGCACCAGTTGCAACGGGCGTTTCGGAAGTTGATGGGCATTTCGCCGAGGAAATATGTGGATGCGCATCGGATGCGGCGAATCAAGAATTCATTGCAGAAAGGAAAAGACGTGACGACAGCACTGTATGACGCGGGATTTGGATCGAGCAGCCGGCTGTATGAGAGAGCGTCGAAGCAAATGGGAATGACGCCGGGAACATACCGGCGGGGAGGCAAGGGCATGGAGATTTTCTATACGACGACGGATACACCATTTGGACTGATCCTGGTGGCGGCTACCGAGCGCGGAGTGAGCGCGGTTTACCTGGGCGAGGACGCGAAGAAATTGGAAGCCGCCCTGAAAAAGGAGTACCCGCAGGCCACACTACAACGCGATGACGCTGCGTTGAAAAATTGGGTGGCGCCGATTTTGAATCATCTCCGGGGCCGCGAGGTGCGGATGGATCTGCCAACCGACGTGCAGGCCACGGCGTTTCAGCGGAGAGTGTGGGACGAATTGAGGAAGATTCCTTATGGTACGACCCGAACTTATACGGAAGTGGCGAAGCTGATCGGGAAACCGGAGGCAGTGCGTGCGGTGGCGAGGGCGTGCGCGACAAATCCGGTGTCAATTGTAGTGCCGTGCCATCGCGTGGTGAGAACGGACGGGAAGTTGGCTGGGTATCGCTGGGGACTGGGCCGGAAAGAGGCGCTACTTAAGCAAGAAAAGGCGAGGGCGCAGGCGTAGGGCACGCCGACTACCGGGTATCGCGGCTTACTTCTTTTTAATCGCGAAAGCGGCTGCGCCCCCTCCGTGAGAACCGAGAAGCGGTTCCGAGCAGAGGAAGGGCCAATGCGGGACAAGAAGCCCGCACGGTCTTGCGGAAGGATGCAAAGCTTCGAAAGAGCAAAAAGTAGCGCTGGGCCCGATCATTTGCTGAAGAGTCTCTACAGGAATGGACTGCGGCAGGCCTTTTCGAGCGAATTCGTGGACGCCGAACATAACCTGCTTATAGCGCGGTTCGCCAGCCGTTTCAAGGCTGATGATTAGCCCTGCGGCTTCACTTTGTCGACTCCCTTGGGCCAGTGGGGCTTGAATTCGTTGTCGCTGACATTGGGATTGCGGACGATGTTGGTGTACTTCACGGTGAAGTAGTCGTCGGAGCCGGTCTCGAAAAACTTCTGCTCGACAGTAAGCCAGGAACTTTCATCAATCCACAATTGAATCTTGGAAATTTGATTTCGAGCTGACTCGGATTTTGGAGTGAGCTCGAGCTCGACGACTCTTTTGCCGTCGCGATTGGATTCGCCCGCCAAAGTGACGAGGTAGCCCTTTTTCAATTCGTGTCCGGGTGTGCCAAATCCCAGGAGCAAATATTGATCGGCGAGGTCTTTGTATTTGCCGAGGTTGTATTCCTCGACGCGATTGAGCTTGGGGTTGTAGATGAAAAGCGAATCGCCGGTCTTGAGAATGGTGCGCGGGTCGGGACTCTTGAGATCGAGGCGCATTTTTTCGCCGTGGACGAGGATGCTGCCGGTTTCGGTGGAGTGGTCGTTGACTACGACGGTGACTTTGGTGCGCTCGACATCGGCGGAGAGGCTATGAAATTCCTTGGCGTGGGTATCGAGTTGGTTGAGGACCGACTCGAGGGATACGGGTGAGGCAAAAGCTAAGCTGGCCGCGCAGACGGCCAGGATGAAGGTGAATGAAAGGACCAGGAATCTGGATTTGAACAAGCTACCCCCGTTTTCTGCGTTAAAAGGCCAATTTGATCACATGCATTTGACGCTAGTTGGGGCAAAGAAAGTTACTCGTTTCTAACTGATTGAAGCGAAAAGATATATAGGGAAGCCCAGTACGGGTTCGGGCGATATGGGGCGGATTTTTAGAGCTTTACGCTGACGTCGTAGTAGTTGATCGAGCCGTCGTCCCCTCGAATGACCTGGATATCGCCGACCTGAAAAGTGCGATTTTTGAGCTCGTCGACCGAGCGGCTGAGGACGTCGTGGGTTTGCTCCTCGAGTTCGGGGGAAGGTTTGCTGGCGCGCTTGGAGACGGGAAGCATGTTCGCGCTGAGGCGATAGGTCCGAGTTTTGGCGGAGTCGTCGTGGGCGATCATGCGGACGGCGGTCGCTGCTTGGGTGGCGGGAGGAGTGGAGCGGGGTTGATCGTTGAACCAGTGGCGCGGGGTGAGCAGTACGAAGATCAGGATGGCGATGACCATCGCGTCGTAGGGCCAGCTGCCGCGCTCATACGACCAGAACAAGGTGCGTGAAATTCCACGCCAGAGGGTACGCATGTTAGTGGACGGCGCTGGCGTCGTCGACGACCAAGCCATCCCGCATATGGAGCACACGATTGCCGTAGGCGGCGGCTTCGGGATTGTGGGTGATCATGACGATGGTCTGACTGAGATCTTTGTTCAGTTGGCGAAGAATTTCAAGAACGGCGTCGGAGCTGCGCGTATCGAGATTACCGGTGGGCTCATCGGCAAGGACGATTTTAGGTTCGTTGATGAGTGCGCGGGCGATGGCCACGCGCTGCTGCTCGCCACCGGAGAGCTCGGAGGGCTTGTGATCGAGGCGTCCAGAGATGCCGAGGAGCTTGGTGAGAACGTCGAAGCGGTGAGGATCGAAGCCGTCGCCGTGAATGTGCTGGGCGAGAGAGATGTTGTCGCGGGCGGTGAGAGACGGCAAGAGATTGAATTTCTGGAAGACGAAGCCAACTTTGTGGCGGCGAAGGTTGGTGCGGGCGGCGTCGCTGAGGGTGGCAAGGTCGTTGCCATCGAGCATGACGCGGCCTCGAGAGGCGCTGGCGAGGGCGCCCATGACGTGGAGCATGGTCGATTTGCCGCACCCGGAGGGCCCCATGATGGAGAGAAAATCGCCGGGCATAACGTCAACACTGACACCGCGAAGAGCGGGAACTTCGAGCTTACCAGAGCGATAAATCTTCCAAAGATTTTCAGTTTTTAAGATCGGTTCCAAAAAATCTCCAGAAAAATGCGCGCCCAATCAATAAAGCAATTCTATTCTCGATCTGGGGTCCTGCCTAGCCATTTACGTAAGACGCTGGTGCGAAAGGACCTAATTTACCGAGGGCGATGCGCGGACCCCGAATAGCTTAGTCAGGCGGGGAGGAGAGGCTTGCGGAGCGGGTAGGGTTCGGGAAGCGAGGCCATGCGGCGGTGATGCAGATGGCGAGCGCGGAAGTGAGCTTGGGCGCGGCGGCCCCATTCCTTGATGAAGTAATAGTTGAGAGTGGCGCCGATTGCGCCGCTGACCACGGGTATGAGGCGGGCGGTCCATTTCTCGGCGATTTCGACGCCTAGCTTGGCGGCGACACGCTCGACAACGCGCGGGACGAAACGCTCGACGACTTCTTTTTCGATGAGGTCGCGGCCGAGGTCAACTCCGGCGGCAGTCGCGGCAGCGACCCAGAGCTGAACTATTTCATCGTCGGTGGAGTAATCAAATCCGTAGATCAGGCTGAGCTTTTGCAACATGCGCATGGCCATGATGGCGAGGAAGCTCATGTCGGGCAGGAGGGTGAGCATGCCGCCCATGCCTACGCCGGCACCTTCGAGGGCGGCGATTTTGCGGGAAGTTTTGATGGTTTGTTCGGCAACGTGGTCGAGGGCGGCGACGGGGAGATGGAACATGTCGTCAGCGGTTTGGACGGGAAGGCGGTGCGCGCGGCGGAGATATTGGAGATAGGCGCCGGAATCGAGTTTGACGCCGGAGTAAGCGCGAGTGAGGCCGGATTCGATGGCCTTCACGAGTGTTTTGCGCGCTTTGACGCCTCTTGGCGACCAGTCCATGGATCTATCCAGTACGGCTTGCCCGGTACGGCTTATTGTATGCGCATTCGGAAGACGCAGGCCGAAAATTCCAGAATGAGACTCGACCAGAAGCTGAAACGCCGAGTCAGCATCAAATAAACGGCGACGCGTGGCACATGCAAGCCCGCTGCCGCGCATTTCAAGCTCGCTTATAAGACAATAGTCACTATGCCGAAGTTTCGAGCCTCGGGGGATTTCTCGTCAAAACGCGTGGGGCGAAGGCGCGGGGCGCAGCCATCCGGAGAAAAGCCGAAGGGAGTGGGCGGATTTGTGCGTTTGCTGCCGGAGGCCTGGGTGTACATGCGGCCACAGAGGTGGCTGCTGGGATTCGGGCTGCTGCTGATGGCAGTCAACCGGCTGTCGGGTTTGGTGTTACCGGCCTCGACGAAATACCTGGTCGACAACGTGGTGGGGAAGCATCAGGCGCGGCTGCTGTTGCCATTAGCCGCGGCGATTTTGGGCGCGACGGCGGTGCAGGGAATTACTTCGTACAGCCTGACGCAACTGCTCTCGAAAGCAGCGCAGCGCATGATTGCGGATATGCGGCGGCAGGTGCAATCACATATTGGGCGCCTCTCGATTGCGTTCCACGACACGAATAAAACGGGCGCGTTGGTCACGCGAATCATGAGCGACGTGGAAGGCCTGCGGAATTTAATCGGTACCGGACTGGTCGATTTTGTGGGCAGCCTGATGACTGGACTGTTCGCGCTGGTGGTGCTGCTGCGGATTAGCGTAGCTATGACCGCGCTGACCTTCGTGGTGTTGTTGGGATTTGCGGTGGCGCTGAATTGGGCTATTGGGACGATTCGGCCGATTTATCGGGCGCGGTCAAAGCTGAATGCGGAAGTGACCGGGAGGCTGACCGAATCGCTGGCGGGGGTGCGGGTGGTGAAGGGTTATCACGCGGAGGGGCGCGAGGAGAGTGTGTTTGCGGGCGGAGTTGCGCGGCTGCTCGAAAATGTCCTCAAGACACTGACGGCGACTTCGCTGATGAGTTTTGCTTCGACCGTGCTGCTGGGGTTGGTGAGCGCGCTGGTGATGTATCTGGGCACGCGGCAGATTTTGGCGGGGACGATGACGCTGGGAACGTTTTTGACGTACGTGGCGTTTTTGGCGCTGCTGGTATCACCGATTTTTCAGATTGTGGCGATCGGAACGCAGTTGAGCGAAGGGATGGCGGGGCTGGAGCGGACCAGCGAAATTCTGGAGGAAGTACAGGAGCACGATAATCCGGATCGCGCGCTGACCATCGGGCCGATTCGAGGGGAAGTGGATTTCGAGAAGGTGAGCTTTGCGTACACGGAAGGCAAGCCCGTGCTGCAGGACGTGAGTTTTTCAGCGAAGCCGGGAACGGTGACAGCGCTGGTGGGGCCGTCGGGCGCGGGGAAGTCGACAATTATCGGGCTGATTGCGGCGTTTTACGTGCCGACGGCTGGGCGAGTGCTGGTCGACGGAGTGGATTTGTCGAAGGTGAAGCTGGAAAGCTACCGGACGCAACTCGGCGTGGTGCTTCAAGATACATTTTTGTTCGATGGAACGATTCGCGAGAACGTGGTGTTTTCGCGCCCTAAGGCGACTGAGGAGCAGGTACTGGCTGCGTGTAGGATCGCGCGAGTGGATGAGTTCGCGGAGGGATTCGAGCAGAAGTACGACACGGTAGTGGGCGAGCGCGGGGTGAAGCTTTCGGGCGGCCAGCGGCAGCGCATCTCGATTGCAAGGGCGATACTGGCGGATCCTGGAATTTTGATTCTGGATGAGGCCACCTCGAGTTTGGATTCGGAGTCGGAAGCGCTGATCCAGCAGGGGCTTTCGTACTTGATGCGCGGGCGGACGACTTTTGTGATCGCGCACCGGCTGTCGACGATACGGCGCGCGGAGCAGATTTTAGTGGTGGAAGAGGGAAGGATTCGCGAGCGCGGGACGCATGAGTCGCTCTATGCGCTGGGCGGAAGATATTTCGATCTTTATACGAAGCAGCATGGGCTGGAACAGAATTTGTTTTTGTCGCCGGGGGAAGGCGATGGGTCTAAGGTGCCGGAGCAGGGAGACGGGACGGGGTCCGCGGCGGGAAATGGCGCGGGAGAAAAAGATTCGAAGCTGTCGACAGCGGCGAGATTACTTGGCGGGCGAAATTCGTAGCTAGGCGAGGGGAGTAGGGCTTTAGCGCAGGGCGATTAGAGGTGCAAGATCGGACCAGGCATAGCGAAGCGACTTCAAGTTGTTGCCATCAGGACTTAGCCACATTAATTCTTCGACGAGAACGCCACCTATGCGCTCGTAGAATCTCCGGGCGCTCAGATTTTGTTCCAGCACATACAGGTGCATTCCTTCTTGCGGACTGGTTTGCGCGCACCACGCTGCGATGTGACCGGTGAGCTTGGCGCCAATTCCCTGGCGCTTGAGGGAAGGCAGGACGTGGAGATTATCTAGATAAGAGCCCCAGCGCGGATCCTCGTTGGCGAAGGCGCAGGCGAAGCCGATTAGATTGGCGGTAGCGTCATTTCTGGGAACTTCGTGATCTTCGGCGACGATGATGTGTTGGGTGGGTGTGGGATTCTGGAAACGCTCGGCCCAGATCTGGCGGCGTTCTGCGAAAATAACTTCATCGAGATATTTGTCGGGGAACATGCCGCGGTAGGCGGTGCGCCAGCTTTCAATATGGAGATTTGCGATAGCGGCGCAGTCGGCCGAATTGGCGAGGCGGATATTCACACATGGATTCTGATCAGCGAAGCGGGGCGGACACAAGAGCCAATCAGACGAGGCCGACGCTGGACCCGGGTCTGTGCGCGGATTGCGTTCACGCGCAGCAGGTAATGTCGGCACGGGAGTCGAGGTTTTATTTGTGCAGGCTGTCGGCGACAGATCCGACTTTTCCGAAGTATCCGAGGTTGCCTGTATTGGCGTGTAAAGGATATGAGGCAGCGCCGGAGTCGGGGCGGTAAGAAACGATTGCACGATTCCCTGGTCAGTCTGAAGTAAACCAATGCCAGAAAAAATCAGGCGGGAGAAGCGGGCGAGATTTGATTGAGGGTTTCGCCGGCCGATTCGAGAAGGGCGAGCTGCCCGCAGGCGGCCATGACGTCCTGTCCGCGGGAGTAGCGGATGAAGACAGGGTAATTTTTGTCGAGGAGGACACGCTGGAATGTTTCGATTCGGTCGGGATCGGGGCGGTCGTAGGGCAGGGCGCCGGGATTCCAGGGGATGAGATTTATTTTGGCGCGAAGGCCGGCGAGGAGCGAGGCGACGCGACGCGCGTCCTCGGGCGAGTCGTTGAAGCCGCCGAGAAGGACGTATTCGAAGGTGAGGTGCTCCCAAGTGCGCAGCGGATAGCGGCGGCAGGCGTCGAGCAGGGCTTCGATGGGATATTTGCGATTGACGGGCATGATGGCGTTGCGCTGATCGTTGTTTGAGGCGTTGAGGGAGATGGCCAGCTTGGGGCGAATGGGCTCTTGGGCGAGGCGTTCGATGCCGGGAATTATGCCGCTGGTGGAGAGGGTGATGTGGCGCGGGGAAATGGCGAGGGCTTTGGGATCCATGACGATGCGCATGGCGGCCATGACCGGATCGAAATTGAGAAGGGGCTCGCCTTGACCCATGAGAACGATGTTGGTTTGAGGCTTGAGTTCGGAGCGATGCTCGCGTAGGACGACGAGAATTTGGCCGAGGATTTCGGCGGCGCTGAGGTTGCGGATAAGGCCGAGCGTAGCTGTAAGGCAGAAGTGGCAGTCGACAGCGCAACCGGCTTGGGTCGAGATGCAGATGGTCTGACGATTTTTTTCGGGCATGAAGACGGTTTCGATGGTGGTCGTGTCGGGCGCGAGCGTGAGGAGGTAGCGGACGGCGGCGTCGGATGAGAGGTAGCGGCGGAGGATGGCGGGGAGGGCGATGTTGTGGGATTTGGCGATGGCGCGGCGAAAGGCGGCGGGAAGAGTGGAGATGGCGTCGAGGTCGAATTTTTGTTCGGTATAGAGGGCGTGATAGAGCTGGTCGCCGCGATATTCAGGCTGGCCAAGAGTGTCGGCCAGTGTGCGTAATTCTTCGGCGGATTTTCCGAGGAGATTTTCGCTGGGTGAGGTGCCTGCGAGTTCGGAAGTCATGAGGGGCGCTGCTATCGAGCGCGAATGACAAAATGTGTCAGTAAATCGCTCGGAAATTTGATGATAACACGCAGCTTGGGAGCAGGCTGCGCGGGGCGAAAAAGGCGTCGCGCCGAGTGCGGCGTGGCGGAGCTATAATGGCGTTCGACAAATCAGTCAATCAATCAACCCGGAGGCGTGCATGGCCAAGCCGGTGACCGCGCAAAGGCTATCGATCGATGAATGGGTAGAGAAGCTGGAGAAGATTCCCGCTGCGGAATTTACCCTGGAGAACGTGGAAGCATTTGTGACTGAGAATCACATCAAGCCAGCAACGCTGAAGCCGTATTTGTATTACGCGCGTTCGCATTACACGCGCAATTTGATTTTCAAGAACGAGCTGTTTGAGGTGATGGCGATTTGCTGGGAGTCGGGGCAAGTAAGCCGGATTCATAATCACCGGGATCAGAATTGCTGGATGTCGGCGCCGATTGGGCGGCTGCGCGTGCAGAATTTCCGGGTGGACGGTCGGGACGCGCTGCATGGCACGTGCAAGATTGTGCCCAGCGATGCTTACGATATGGACGAGGATCATCCGGGGGTGGTGCGTCCGGAAGAGCCGGTGCATCAGGTGCTGAATTTGACGGAATTTGGGGCGCGGGCCGCTACGGTCCACATTTATTCGTATCCGTATTCGACCTGTGAGGTGTATTCGACGGAGAAGTCAACCTACAGGGATGTGCCTTTGCATTACACGAGCGAGTACGGGAAACTCTCAGCAGATGAGAAGCTGATCTAGTTTTTTCTATTTGCCTCACACGCAAGGCAGCGGGCCCCTCGCTGCGGTTTAGATCGACACAGCGGCTACCAGCACTCGTTCCAAATTTTTGTCGCAGGTTTTTTGGTCAGGCCGCTGACTGCCCCGGCAATTTCCTTGAAAAGGAAGAAATGGTTTGCGCGCCGCGGCGTCTAAGAATGGGTAGAGTCGTGTGGGCTAGAGCTAGTGTAATTTTGAGAGAGGTTGTGAATTTTGGGATTGGGAATGCCGACTGAGCAGACCGTAGAAAAAAACGAGCTGGCCAACGGGTTGGTGGTGGTCACTGACTCGATGCCACATGTCCGTTCGGTGGCGGTGGGGATATGGCTGCGGCACGGGTCGCGGCGAGAGCCGGCGGAACTGAATGGCATTTCGCATTTTATCGAGCACATGCTGTTCAAGGGGACGGAGCGGCGGTCGGCGGAGGAGCTTGCACGCGAGGCGGACCGAATCGGCGGGATGCTGGATGCGTTCACCTCGAAAGAAATGGTGTGCGTGAACACGCGGGTGCTGGACGAACATTTGGCGGAAGCGTTCGATATTTTGTCGGACATGGTCTCGTCGCCGCGATTTCCGCAGGAAGAAATTGCACGGGAGAAGTCGGTGATCTCGGAAGAGATCAAGATGGCGCACGACAATCCGGAAGATTTGATTCATGAGATGTTTTCGCAGAATTTTTGGGACAAGAAGCACGCGCTGGGGCGGCCGATTCTGGGGACGAAGGCGACGGTGGGGCGTTTTCAGCGGAAGACGCTGCAGGATTGGTTTACGCGGTGGTATGCGCCGAATCACATTGTGATTACGGCGGCGGGGAACGTGAAGCATGAACAGATGATGGAACTTGCCGACAAGCATTTTGCGGGGCGGAAGCGATCGGCCACGACCCCGGCTGAGGGCAAGCCGACGGCGCGCCCGAAGATTACGATTCGCCCCAAGCCGGATTTGGGGCAGGTGCATATTTGTTTGGGCGTGCCGGCGTTTGCGGTGGCGGACGACCGGCGCTATGCGGTGTCGATATTGAACAATTTGCTGGGCGGGGGAATGTCGTCGCGGCTATTTCAGAATATTCGTGAGAGGCAAGGGTTGGCGTACGTCGTTTTCAGCGAGATTAATACGTACAAGGACGCTGGAGTGTTTTCGGTATATGGGGCGACGGCGCTGGAGAAGACGCCGAAGCTGGTGAAGTCAGTGATCGCCGAGTTTCACGAGCTGGCGGAGAATTTGGTTACAGATGAGGAGCTGCAGCGGGCCAAAGATCATATTAAGGGCGCGCTGTTGATGTCGCTGGAGTCGACCAGCGCGAGAATGTCGCAGATGGCGCGGCAGTACTTGTATTACGGAAGATTCTTGACGGCGGATGAAATGATCGCGCAGCTCAATGCGGTGACGCGCGAGGATGTGCGCGGTGTGGCGCGAGCATTTTTTGCGGGAAGTGAAGTATCCGCGGCGATGCTAGGGCCTACGGACGGGTTCCGGCTGAAGCGGTCCGACCTGAATTAATCCCTCAGAAACTTGAAACGACGAGGTCCGGCGGAGTGGCGGGCGCGTGGATCTTTTTGTGCTGGCTAGGTTTCGAAGAGGTCGCCAGCAAGGTATTTGAGGCCGGTATCGACGGCGACGGTCGCGACGATCTGGCCCGGCTTTAGCTCCTGGGCGATTTTGATGGCGGCGGCGATGTTGAGGCCGCTGGAAGTTCCGGCGAAGATGCCTTCCTCTTTAGCGAGGCGGCGAGCCATTTGGCGGGCTTCAGATTCATCGATGGCGCGGGCTTCGTCGTAATTCTCTTTTTTGAGATGAGGCGGGACGAAGCCGGGCGCGACGCCGTCGACGTGATGTCCGCCGCCCTTGCCGGTGGTGAGGACGGGCGAGCCGGAGGGCTCGAGAGCGATGATGCGCGCGTGGCTACCGGCTTCTTTGAGGGCCAACGAGACGCCGGTGAGCATGCCGGCGGTACCGACGGCGCCGCAAAATACGTCGATTTGACCGGCTTGCTGGAGGAGCTCGCGGCCGATGCCTTTGTAGCCTTCGATAGCGTCAGTATTGTGAAACTGGTCGGTGTAGTAAATGCCGGGCTGCTTGGCGAGATTTTCAGCAGTGCTGATCATGGTGCGAAAAAGTTCGGGAGTGAGTGCGCCGGTTGGGCTGTGAATGATTTGAAGATCGCCGCCGAAGACGCGCATGGTCTGGAGTTTTTCCTTGGCGAAGCCGTCAGAAGAGACGGGCGTGAAATCGTAACCCTTCACGGCGCAAATCATAGCCAGAGAGGAACCGGTGCTGCCGCCGGTGTATTCGACGACGCGCATGCCCTTCTTGAGAGCGCCGCGGCGTTCAGCGCCTTCGATCATGGCGAGAGCCATGCGGTCTTTGTAGGAGCCAGTGGGATTGAAGTATTCGAGCTTGACGACTACATCAGCGCCTTGCCTGGAGGGAAGTTTTTGGAGTTTGACGAGCGGCGTGTTGCCGATGCTTTGAAGGACTGTGGGAATTTCTTGTGTTGGGGGCATGCGCGAGGCTCCTTGTGTCTACGAAAGGTTCGACTGTGTTTTTGACAGGGCGATTGTTACTTTTGCACCGGATTTCCGCAGGAATTCATGTGATGGCGGTGCGAAAAAGCGGGAATGCGATTGACGGGTGTGGGCGAGTTTGCGATTATTCACTGGGGCACGGCCCATTCCGCACGATCTTTAGAAGCGTTTGGGCCGTCGGGGATTCGGCATCGGACTTCGTATTTCTATTTTAGCTTCGGGAAGCTCGGGCAACGCCACGTTGCTCGAAACGGAGCAAACGAGTCTCTTAATCGACGCCGGAATCAACCGCAAAGAGCTGCTGCGGCGAATGGAAGCCGCTGGAGCGCAGCCAAGCCGGCTCGATGGCATCCTGATTTCCCACGAACATTCGGATCACACCTGCGGTTTGCCTCAGATCAGCCATGAATGGGGCGCAACGGTATATCTGACCGAGTACACGCACCAGGAAATCCTGCGGATTCTGCCGGAAAGCACGGTGAAGAAGCTGTCGCGCGCAGAGCATATACACGCGGGCGACATGTTTATGATTGGTGACATTGAAGTTAGCGCGTTTGTGATCCCGCACGACGCGGCGGATCCGGTTGGTTACACCTTCCGTGCGAATGGGATTAAAGTGGCTATTGTCACTGACTTAGGATACCTGCCGGAACTCGTGAAGCATCATTTGCGCGAGACCGATTGCCTGATTTTGGAGTCGAACCACGATTTGGAGATGCTGAAGCTGGGGCCGTATCCGTGGTACGTGAAACAACGGGTGATGAGCCGCACCGGGCATCTATCGAATACGGTGGTAAGCGATTTTCTTGCTGATCCTGAAGTATTCGACGGGCGCGCAAAGTATGTGGTGCTGGCGCATGTTTCGGAACAGAACAATACCCCCGATCTCGCTAGACTATCGGCAGAGGAAGGCCTTCAAAGGCGACCGGAAGAAGCGATGTTTCGCGGGGAATTGTTAGTGGCGTCACAGAGGACACCGCTCAACCCTCTCCTATTTCCCTAATCACCCTCCAAAAGTTCTCTGTCCTATCCCAACCAGTACGGCGCAATTTTTACAGGCGTGGGGTAAACACTACACGCAGTACCCGGGTTCTAAGGGGACCAGTAAGGCCCGATAAGTCAATTATTTTGCATAACTTTCTCTTTTTGAAATATGAGGTACTAGGATTGCTCCAATTGCCCACCTCAGGTCATTTCTGTACCCTGAGGTCTTCACAAAACTTACACGGTCTCAGGGTCCTTTTCCCCGGAAGCAGGTTTTCTGGCCGGCGTTCCTTCCCTGAGTGCCCGCCTGGGAGGCGGAATGTGAAACGCAATCGCAAAATGCTCTCGACGGTGGAGGAAATGACGCAGAACAGCACGCAATCTGTCCCGGTCTATGTTTTTTGCGAGAAGAACACGGGCGCGGCCAGATTTCAGGTAAGTGGCAGTGTGGATGGCAAGTTACCGTTAGATGAAGCGGCCAGTCTCCTGGCGATGCACTGCCTGGTGAGGGGCCAGTCACCGAACGACTACCACGTGATGGTGAAGGCGGCGGGGAGCCTGTTTGACCGGGTAACCGCCAAGGCCAGGCAACTACTCGATGCGGGGCGCGCGATTGCTTCGCCGATCGGCCTGAGCCGGAGAGAAAAGGAAGTTCTGGACGGCGTGCTCGAAAACCTAGCCAACAAGGAAATAGCCTCCCGCCTGAGCATCTCTGAGCGCACCGTGAAATTTCATGTTTCTTCGCTCTTTATCAAGTTTAAGGTGCGAAGCCGGATGGAGCTGATGAGGCAAATTCCGGGATTCCTGGGGAATACGCTGTTTGGTGGAACGGCTGTCGATAGCGTCCCTGCGGCTGCGGCACAGATGGCCATGGTGTCTGAGCGGCAACAGGTGACCACGATGGAGCGTCAGTCCCACCGCAGCGGAATGCGATTGTTGACAGCGTAATTTTCGGGTTGTTGCGGTCTCCGATGGGGCGTCCGGTTTGGAAGTTCTGCTGATGTAGGGGCTGGCAAACTACATCGCAAACCTGGCGCCCCATTTTATTTTTGGGTGCGCTTTTTTGTTTGCCTGTTGTTCCTGCCTTTGATTGAATCTCGCGCTTCGCAAAATTCGATTTCCACATGCCCAGTTGTCATCAACTGCGCTTACCAGGATAATCTCCTGTTGGCTTGCGCACGGTTTTTGCACGGGAGTCTGAGTATGGTGCTGGCAAGGTGTGCAGCTCTGGTGCAGGTAGAAGTACGGGTAGGTAAGGAGGGCTTTTGATCCCGCGTTATACACGGCCGGAGATGGGCCGAATCTGGAGCGACGAGAACCGTTTTCAGAAATGGCTTGATGTAGAAGTGGCGGTGAGCGAAGCGCTGGCGGATATGGGAGTGGTGCCGCGCGAAGTTGCGGTGATTTTGCGCGAGAAGGCGAAGATCGATGTGGCGCGCATCCTGGAGCTCGAGAAGCAGGTCCGGCACGACGTTATCGCGTTCACCATGGCGGTGGGCGAGACGGTGGGGAAGGAAGGCGCGCGGTGGCTCCATTACGGGCTGACCTCGAACGACGTGGTGGATACGGCGCAGGCGCTGGTGGTCCGCGACGCGAGCAGGCTAATCGAGCAGGATCTGGACCGGCTCGGCGAAGTGCTGAAGAAGCGAGCTTTTGAGTTTAAGGACACGCCGGAAATTGGGCGGACGCACGGAGTGCACGCGGAGCCGATCACGTTCGGACTAAAAGTGGCGAACTGGTGGGCAGAGAACCGGAGGGATTTGCAGAGATTTAAGGCGGCCGCGGCGGGAATGGCAGTTGGGAAGATTTCGGGCGCGGTGGGGAATTGCAGCCATTTGGGGCCGGAGGCTGAAGAGAGAATTTGCGCGAAATTGGGCCTCGCGGTAGCGCCGATTACTTCGCAGGTGATTGAACGCGACCGGCACGCGGAGTATGTGGCATCGCTGGCGATTGTTGCGGCGTCGCTCGAGCGGATTGCGACAGAGATCCGGCATTTGCAGCGAACCGAAGTTCGGGAGGCGGAGGAGCCGTTCGGCAGTGGGCAGCGCGGAAGTTCGGTGATGCCGCACAAGCGGAACCCGGTGAATTGCGAGCAGATTTGCGGGCTGGCGCGCGTGGTGCGCGCGAACTCGGTAGCGGCCATGGAGAACATCGCGCTGTGGCACGAGCGGGATATTTCGCACAGTTCGGTAGAGCGAATAATTCTGCCCGATTCGACGATTCTGGTGGATTACACGTTGGCCCGGATGACAGACATCGTGGCCAACATGGCAGTGTTCCCGGCGCGGATGTTGCGGAATTTGGAGTCGACGCAGGGGCTGATTTTTTCAGGGCAGCTGCTGCAGGACCTGGTGGAACGCGGCATGGTGCGCGAAGAGGCTTATAAGACGGCGCAGACACATGCGATGGCGGCGTGGGAGTCGGAGACGAGTTTTCGGGACCGTGTAGCGGCGGATCCAAATGTGAAGAAGTATCTGGATGAGGCGGCGCTGAACAACACGTTCAGTTTGGAGAGGCAGTTACGGAATGTAGGAGCGATTTTCGAAAGGCTGTTTAAGGGAGAATCCGTCGCGAAGAAGTCATAGGAGCGATAAGAGCGACGCGGCGGATTTTAGATTTAGCAGAAAGCGAATTAGAACGGTTCAGACGCGCTGGATGTAGCGTGCTTCAGTGGTATCGACCTTCACTTTGTCGCCGTTGCCCACAAACGGCGGAACGTTAATTATCAAGCCAGTTTCAAGTTTGGCGGGCTTCATGACCGCGCTAGCGGTTGCCTTTTGGATGCTGGGCTCGGTATCGACCACGGTTAGATCCACGGTATCGGGCAGGACCACTCCGAGAGGCTTTTCCTGATAGAACTCCAGCTTCACGGGCATGTTGGGGATCAGGTAATCCACGGCTTCACCGAGAATATCCTTCTGAAGAATCATCTGCTCGTAATTTGAGCTATCCATGAAGTGATAGCCTTCGCCATCGCCATAGAGAAATTCAAATTCGATTTGGTCGAGGACAGCGCGCTCGACAAATTCTTCAGCGCGGAAGCGGTAGTCCATGATCGCCCCGTTACGCAGGCTGCGCATCCTGGTTTGCATGGAGCCGCGCTTGTTCCCCGGGGTGCGGTGGTCCACGCTGAAAATGGTATAGAGATCGCCATCGTGGCGGATAACCATGCCCGGGCGCAGTTGTGTTGCTTTTACCATCGGTGGAACTCCTAATTTTGGTGGATTCTGCCTGAAGCGCGAGGTCAGCAGGGCTACCAATCGCTTCGGTACGCATGCACCAAAGGAAGCGTCAATTATAGCGGCCTGTGGGCGGGGCGGTCAAACCCCGACAAAGGCGGATTTTGGGAGGAAACTCGGGAGGGCGAGGACGCGTCAGAGGTTACTGGTGCTTGCGGCTTTGTCCCATGCGCGACAAATTATCCAGATCGGTTTTTGAAGTAGCGAGGTAAATCGAGTATTCGTTCATTGGGCAATTTATCCAGAGTTAACCAGATGCTTACTTCCGACGGCCGCGAGACTTTCATATAATTTCCAGCACGGGGCACTACGGGGCACGTCTTCGCTGGGACGTGGCTGGGGCCTAATTAGATTTTGGAGTGTACGTCCAGATGAGAGTTGGGATGTGGCTAGGCCTTGGTTTGCTGGTGCTGTGCAGTTCCTCCGCTCTACTCGCTCAAGACGCAAGCTCACGCTCTGATACGCTGATTCCGGCCTGGCAAAACCGAGGCAATTCATTTCCAGCTCTGCCTGCGGATCTAACGCCGCCGGCGGATTCGAGTGCGTCGCCTGCACCCGGGCAGCAGCAATCGCTGGCGGTGAGCAAGCAGCCGTCGGTGTCCCCTCCAGAAGTTCATCCTCCCAGCATGTACTGGATACGTTTGAAGCCACCCAAATGTGCGATGAAGGCAGGCTGCAGGGCAAGGCGTGCCACCAGCATGGGGCCGGATGCGCTGGAGCAGACCGAGTATTTGACCATCAACAGACGTGGAATTTGAGCACGAATTATTGGGTGAGGTATTACACGTTCCAAGGGCACTGGTGGCATGACTACGTGGAGTCGGTGCAGGGGTTTAAATTTTCGCGTTGGAACGACGCGAATCCGATTATCGACGATTACGTGGGGCACCCGATGATGGGCGCGATCACCATGGATATTTTCCTTCAGAACGACCCGCGTGGGCGTGCGATTGAATTTGAAAATACGAAGAGATATTGGCACAGCCGGTTGTGGGCACTGCTCTGGTCGACCGTGTACAGCACGGAGTGGAAGCTAGGGCCGATTAGCGAGGCGTCGATCGGGAATACGGGCAGGCAGGATTTATACGATAAGGACGCGCACAAGTTGACCAATGGAACTGGAACGGTGGGGTTAGTGGTAACGCCGCTGGGCGGCTGGGTGTGGGCGCTGGGCGAGGATTTTATGGATATGCACGTGATCCGGCACGTGGAGAAGCATACGAATAATCCGCTGTATCTCACCGGGCTGGAATTTTTGAATCCGTGCAGAGGTTTTGCGGATTTGCTGCGATTCAAACGGCCATGGTACCGGGATAGCAGGCCGACTCCGGGTGAGCCTGTTTATACGACGCAATCGGATCCGGTTTATAACCCCTAAATTTAGCGTTTAAACACTCTGCTTTCGAGTCGTCTTCGCGCGGTGAGATTCGTGCGATTGATGCAGCAACGGCAGAATGGGGCTTAACTTCAGGCGTTCCACACAGATTTTAAGTGAGCCGCAGCGACATTCCAACAAATGACTAAGAAGCAATTTGAGCCGGCGTGAGCGGTCTATGGCGAGGTCGACCTCTCTGATTTTGTTTTGAGCCAGTTTTCGCCACCGAGGGCCGACGGGGGTCTTGGCACTCAGTCCATTCAGGAAGAGTCTTATCTCGGCGATGCTGAAGCCCATGTCGCTCGCAAAGCGAATGAGAAGCAGCCGGTCGACGACCTCATTTGCATAGCGGCGCTGTCCTCCGACTCTGTATTGAGGAGTGAGAAGGCCGCACTTCTCGTAGTAACGAATGGCAGAGGTATTTAGATTTATTTGGTTCGCTAGTTCCCCGATCTTCATTCCTGGCCTCCACGCTATTTGGCACACCACATTTAATTATTAATCCGTTGACTTGAAGTGGACTTTAAGTTCTAGCATCGAAAAGCGGGTTAATCAAATTCATGGAGGCAGCAATGAATGGCGAGAAAAGAGTGACGGCATTGGCAGGAGCGGTCTTGGCGATAATGATTGTCAATGGAGGGCTTCCTCGAATACAGGCAGCAAAAATTCCGCAGCAGGCGGCCACGCAGAGCGAACCACAACAGGCAGGTTTCTACTGCAATGCGAAGGCGCTAAGCCCTTCGGAGAGAATTCATCACACTGAGTTGACGGAAAAGCTGCTGACAAATCGAAAGGCGATTGTCGAAACCCCCCGAGGCTATGAATTTCAGTTTGAGCCGTCGGATACGGCTCTCGCGGAACTGGCGGACTGGGCAGTTAACGAGAGCAAATGCTGCCCGTTTTTCAATTTTCATCTCGATCTGGAACGTGAAGGCAAATTACTGTGCCTGGGATTAACTGGGCCGGAGGGAATCAAGTCGTTTATACGAACTGAATTTCACGTGCCCGCGAAATAGGTTACGTCTAGTCCTGGTGGAGGACGACGGCGGGGTCGATGCGGAGGACGCGCGCGGCGGGGATGGCGCTGGCGAGGGCGGCGACGGCGATGAGGAAGGCCGTCGCTGCGGCGAAGCTGAGCGGATCGAAAGGGGACACGCCGAAAAGAAGGCTGGCGGTTAATTTTTCGGAGGCCCAGGCGCCGCAGAGGCCGATGCCCGCGCCGATGGCGGCCATTTGAAGGCCCTGCTTGAGGACCAGCCAGAGAATCTCTCGGCCGCTGGCGCCGAGGGCCATGCGAACAGCCATTTCCGAATTGCGCTGGGCGACAAGGAATGAGACCACCCCGTAAATTCCCACGACAGCGAGAAGTAATCCGGCAGCAGCGAAGGACGTGAGCAGGACGCTGGTGAAGCGCTGACCACCGGTGGATTCTTCGATCATGTCGTCCATGGTTTGGATTTGGGCGAGAGGCATGTCGGGATCGAGGGAATGGAGCTGGCGGGCGACCTCTGGCGCGAGGACGCGCGGCTCAGTGGCCGTGCGGATGACGATTTGCTTGAAGCCATAATTGACGATGGGATTCTGGGAATAGAGGACAACGATTTGCGGTTCGGGAGCCCGCGCCAGGCCGGTGTTTTTGAAGTCGCCCATCACGCCGATGATGGTGACATCGGCGAAGTCGAGAATGTTGTCGCCGGGAGCGAAATTCAGGAAGGGCGGCGGGCCAATGTGGATTTGTTTGCCGATGGGATCTTCGTTGGGGAAATAGCGTTTTTGGAAGGCCTGGCTGATGAGGACGACGGGTTGAGTATTGGCGGTGTCGGAGGTGGAGAAGTCGCGGCCGCGGAGGAGAGGTATGCCCAGAGTGGCGAGGAAGTGAGCGTCGGCGACACCAAATTGGGCGGAGGGAATGTCTTGAACGCGGGTGATGGGATGGCCTGAAATGTTAAGCATCTGAATCCAGCCATTATTGGGAGGGTAAAGAGTGGTGACGGTGGCATCAAGCACGCCGGGAAGCGCGCGAACGCGGGAGCCGAATTCGTCGCAGAAACGGGTGCGGGCGGGGGCACCGGGGTAGTGCACAGGCGGGAGGTAGATGTGAGCTGTGAGCAGATGGTCGGCGCGGATGCCGAGGCTCTGTGTTTCGAGACGCATGATGCTGCGGATGAGAAGGGAAGCGCCGATGAGGAGCATCAGCGACATGGCCATCTCGGTGATCACGAGAATGTTGCGAAGGCGGTGAGTAGCGGGGCCAGAAGTGCCGGTGCGGCCGCCTTGCTTGAGAGCGTCGATGAGATCGACTTTCGTGGAGTTGATGGAGGGTGCGAGGCCGAAGAGAAGGCTGGTGAAAAGGGATGCAAGCAGGGTGAAGGAGAGAACGCGCCAGTCGATAGAGAGCGAATCGAGCTGCGGGAAATTCTGGGGATGAATTTTCGCAAGGGCAGCGACGCCAAACCAGGCAAAGGCGAGACCCAAGGCGCCGCCTATCAGGGCGAGCAGCAACGTTTCGGCGAGGAGTTCGCGAATCAAGCCGGCGCGGCCTGCGCCCAGAGCGGCGCGGATGGCGAGCTCGCGCTGGCGTGCGGAATTTCGAGCGAGTAGTAAGTTGGCGAGATTGACGCAGGCGATGAGGAGAATCAGGCAGACGGCGCCGATGAGGAGAAGAAGCATGGGGCGAAGTTCGCCCACGCGAATGTCGCTGAGGCGTTTCAGAGAGACGCCGAGGCCCTGATCGACCGGGTGTTCTGAGGCGAGGCGCGCGGCGATGGCGGCGAGGTCTGCCTGGGCCTCGCGAAGGGTGACGCCGGGTTTCATGCGCGCGAGGGTTACGTAACCGCGGTCGCCGCGAGCGCTTTCGGAAGTCATGTCATCGGTGAAGGGAAAGGGTGTCCAAACTTCGACCGAGCCGACGTGCGCTGGATCGAGCCAATCGGGAATTACGTCGGGCATGATGGCGACGATGGTGTATGGCTCATCGTTGATGATGATCTTGCGTCCGAGAATGGCGGGGTCAGAGGCGAAGCGGCTGCGCCAAAGTTTTCGGCTGATGGCGGCGACGAAATTTCGCCCCTGGTGGTTTTCCTGAGCGACGAAAAGGCGGCCCATCAAAGGCTGCACGCCGAGAATTTCAAAATAGGTTGCGGGAACCAGCCCAACCCACATTTGCTCTGGCGGCGCTCCAGAGTTGCCGAAACTGACATTCTTGCGCCAAGTGTCCCAACCGACCATTTGCTGGAAGGTGTGATTGGCGCGATTGAAATCCCAGAGGTCGGGGAAAGAAGGCCCATTGAGATTGTCGTTGCCGAAGTCAGCGCCAGCGCCGATTTTCGTGGAGTAGATGCTGACGAGCTGCTCGAAGTGGGGAAAGGGAAGAGGTCGAAGGATAAGGGCGTTGACGGCGCTGAAGATGATTGTGTTGGCGCCGATGCCGAGGGCGACGGTGAGAATGGCGAGCGCGGCAAATCCGGGGGAGTGGCGGAGGGAGCGCGCGGCGTAGCGGAGATGGCGGAGGAAGTGTTCAAGCGGGGCGAAAGACCAGATCGCGCGGACGTCTTCAGTCACGATGGTGGTGTTACCGAAGGCGCGACGCGCGGCGTAGCGGGCATCCTCAGGGGAGCGGCCTTCGGTTTGTTGATCTTCTGACTCGAGAGCGAGATGAGATTCAAGCTCGCGGTCAAAATCCTGCGCGGGATTTTTGAGGCGCCGCGAAATTCGATGCCAGAGCTTCATAGTTCATTCTTCTGAGGCGGCGTTGGCCGCGATGGGCCGCATGACGCGGGCGACCGCGTCACTGATTTGCTTCCACTTCGATTCTTTGTGGGTGAGCTGTTTCTTGCCCGCGGGGGTGAGGCGGTAGTACTTGAGCTCCCGGTTGCGAGCAGGGGCGAGTTCCCACTTCGCGCTGATCCAGCCTTTGCGCTCCATACGATGGAGAGCCGGGTAGAGCGAGCCGTGCTCGACTTGGAGGACGTCTTCAGTGGTGCGCTGGATGTGCTTGGCGATTTGGTGGCCGTGGGCTGGGCCGAAGAGAAGAGTGCGGAGGATGAGCATGTCGAGGGTGCCCTGGAGAAGTTCGGCGCGGGATGGTGGAGGTTTGGCTGTCATGGTAGACGTTCTACCATACGGAGGGTAGACGCGCTACCGTGGGCTTGGTTAGCGGATCCCGCGATCTAGATGATGGTGAAGGCAAGAGACTGGACATTGGGAGGCGTTCTTGATACATGGCGGGAATGGACAATAGAAGAAAGCAGTACTCTGCGTTATTCCTGCCCCTGCTTATTGGGTCTATCGGGCTGATGACTGCGTCGCGCAGGCCGGAGTTTGAGAGCATTCGCGCTGTGGACGTGGTCCAGTTGATCGGGTGCGGGATGTGCTTCGGCGTGGCGCTATGCGCGTTATTTGGGCTGCTGCGGGGCACAGGGGCCAGCTAGACGCGTTACACGCGTCAAAAGACCTCTGGGGACCTTCAGGCTCGGATGCCCTCTGTGCGGGCTTGTATTCGCCGTGTATACAAGCTTCCCAGGAGCCCAAACCGCTCAGAGCTGGTATGGCCCGGTACCGTCGCCTAAAAGACACAGTTGCTATATGGGAAGCAGGGGATTCGGTGTTCGTTCCCCTTGTGGCTAGGCTGTGCTATAAGAAATTGTTTGAAGGACTTCCGAGGAAATCGTGCCCTTTATTAACTTTCCCGCGCGGGAGATCAACTGCAAATTAGTTTATTACGGGCCAGGGTTGGGAGGCAAAACCGCCAACCTGCAGTGGATCTACGACCATTCGGGGAGCAATCAAAAGGGGAAAATGGTTTCCCTGGCTACCGAAACGGATCGAACGCTGTTCTTCGACTTTCTCCCCCTGGACTTAGGTACAGTGCGCGGTTTCAAAACGCGCTTCCATTTGTATACCGTTCCGGGGCAGGTTTTCTACGAAGCGAGCCGGCGTCTCATTTTGAAGAGCGCGGACGGTGTCGTGTTTGTGGCCGACTCGCAGGAAGAGCGGCTCGACGCCAACCTGGAAACACTAGATAACTTGAAAGAGCATTTGCGGGATCACAATTTGGACTTCAATACGATTCCGTACGTGCTACAGCTCAACAAGCGCGACCTGCCCAATATTCTTTCGGTGGACGATTTGAAGAAGGAGCTGAACTTCAAAGGCGAGCCAACGCTGGAAGGTGTTGCGGTGACAGGGCAGGGAGTGTTTGACACGCTGAAAGAAGTGGCCAAGCTGGTGCTGGCTGAACTAAAGAAGAACTCCTGAAGTTTTCCCCTCGAATTATTCCTGCGTGGTTTTTCTTCTGTGCGCGTAGTTGTGCCTCGAAAGGTTGTGCTGTGGATCAAGATTTAAATTAGGCGAACAATTTACTAGAAGCTTTCGAGGGCGGTTTTCTCGTCCATGAAAGTGGGAATCATTTGGATGAGGCGGGTGACTTCCAAGACTTCGTGGACGTGCCCTTTGGGGCGGAGGAGTTTTACCGAGCCGTTTTCGCGGCGAAGGGTGACAAAGCTGCGGACGATGGTGCTGATACCGGAGCTATCGATCTGCGGGACGCCGTCGAGGTTGATCAGGATTTTCTTAGCGCCATCGCTGATAAGTTTGCGCAGAGTGGAGCTGAGTTCGTCGTTACTTGAGCCGATGGTGACGCGGCCCTGAAGATCGACGACGGTGATGTCGCCCGACTTCCGGGTGGCAATCTGCACGCCCACGCCAACCTCCTTCGATGACCCCGCACGCCAACGCCGAGCCCGGCAGAGGCGGCTGGCGCATTATACGCGACAAGGGCTTAAATCTTCACCGGTGGCGAATTTAGGGAGGTGAATCCGTACGGGCGTCCACCTCCCGGGGTGGGACACAAAGGATGATCCGCGGAAACGGTGCCGTTTCCAGAGGGATCATCCGGCTCGACCTTTGGGATCGAGCAAGTGGGCCGGGAAATATCACGCGGGGAAGCGTTGTGTCAATGACAAACGGGGCAAGTGAGCATCGGCGGACCTAAATTCGTGGACTTTCGCCAACCAGGGGTGTGGGCAGCCGCGAAAATGTTCGCGCAGGGAGATTCGGGGTGTTTTTGTTCCAGCTATTGAGACTGCGATTGCGATTGCGACTGAACGGCGGAAACGAGTGAGCTACTGAGCTGCTGCAGGCCGTCGTGAACATCGGTTTGCATGGCTTCGACTACGGCGGAGACAGTTTTGGACGAGACGGGCTGGTCGTGGGAATAGCTCTGGTGCCAGACCACCGTGCCGGTCTTGACCTGGAAGAGCTCGAGTTCGATGGCAAAGCGAGCGGCCACGCCGGGAGTATCGACTTCGTCGAGGGCGATCAGATGGCCGCGGACGATGTAATCGCCGCGTCCGCTGCTGCCAACGCGCTGCACGGAGCGGAACGCGCCGGAACTGCGAAGTGAATCCGTGAGCATATTTTCGAGCATTTCGGCGGGAGGCTCAGCCCAGCGATGATATTCGTATGCGCCGAGCTCGACGGGGCCGGTGCCGTAGACGATGCGGTCATCGCGGTAGAGGGAGGGAGCGACGATGCGGCCGACGAGAAGGGTGACGGGGAGCGGCGAGGCGTTGGCCTGTGGCGGCGCAGGAAGATCGTGGAGAGTGTAGAAGTGCGCGGGGCGAGCGCTGCCGCAGCCGGCGAGAAGGAGGCTGGCGAGAGAAGTGGCGAGCAAAATCGCGGCGAATGACGGTTGGTTTATTTTCACTTGTCCTTCTCCGGCTGACCTGGCTGGCGTGGCTTGGGAGACGAAGATCGAATCAGCGTGTAGGGCCGTTGCTTGATGGTTTCGGTGAACTCCTTCATGTTTTCGCTGACGTGGCGCATGTTTTCGAGGATTTCGTCGATGTCCTCGCTATCGGCAGCGAGCATGCGGTCTAGCTGGTCAGTGAGGGATGAGGCGGAGATCAGCGTTTCATGCATTTTCTGAACGGCGGCGCGAAGGTCAGGGCGATTTTCGACCAGAGTCGCATCGAGGTGTGAAATTGCGTCGTTGGCTTGGCCAGCGGTTTTCTTTAGGTCGTCGAGGAGCGGGGCCATTTTGATGCTGGCTTCGTTGACGTGATTGAGGGTCTCTTTGATGGTCGGGCGATTTTCAGCAAGCATGCCGTTGAGATTGTCGAGGCTCTGGGCGATGTGCTGGCGATTGCGCGCGTCGAGCAGGTCGTTCACGTCGGCGAGAGTTTCCTGCATTTCGACCACGCGGGCATTTAGATTTTGCAGGAGCTGCTGAGCTTGCGGAGTGAGCTGGGCAAATTGCGCTTCGAGCTCGTCCAGACCGACGTACGGCTTGGAGGGAAGCTCGGCGCCACTTTGGGCGCGCTGAGCGCCTGCGGTGCCGGGAACAATTTCGAGGTAATTGTCGCCGAGGGGACTGAGGCTGGCTATTTTCACGGCGCTGTCTGTCTTTACGGGAACGTTGGGATCAACGCCGAAATCAATTTCCATACGAGCGATGCCGCTGGGATCGGCTTTCACTGCGGAAACGCGCCCAATAGGCGGGCCACCGGCGTAGCGCACGCGAGTGCCGGCATTGATGCCGGCGGCATTGGAAAAGAACGAGTGGAACTCATTGCCGGAGCGTCCAAAAATTCCCGAGATGGAGAAGAGTGCTACGAGTAAGAGCCCGATCGCGACGAGCACAAAAGCGCCGACCATGGCCTGTTCGCGTTTTGAATCCATCATTTACCTCGGCAGAGGGTGCCTTGGCGAAACGCACCCCAGCGAAACGCCGCCCGCAGGGAATGGAGGTTCTTTGCGGGGCGGGAGTATAGCACGTTGTTTTGCAGTGTCATGGGCGACGATGTCAGCGGCGTGCGGGCGGTTCGTCTCCAATTAACATTTGCAAATATTTCATTTCGTCTTCGATCTCAGGCTCGCTGATTCGGTCGAGAAATTGGCGGACGCGCGGGTGAGTGCTGTTTTGCATTTCCTCGACGGTGCCGACGGCGACGATCACGCCGCGGTCGAGGAGAACCATGCGGTCGGCGATCAGGAAAGCGCTAGCGAGTTCGTGCGTGACCACTACGATGGTCATGCCGAAGGCCTTTTTCATTTTGAGGATCAATTCATCGACGCCGGCGGCAATGATGGGATCGAGGCCGGCGGAAGGCTCGTCGAAGAAGAGGATTTGCGGGTCCATGGCCAGGGCGCGAGCAACGGCAGCGCGCTTCTTCATGCCGCCGCTGAGCTGTGCGGGCATGTAATTTTCGTAGCCGGAAAGGCCCACTTGCTCGAGCTTGAGGCGAATAACGATTTCGATGGTGGAGGCATCGAGAGGCGTATGTTCGCGTAGGGGCAAGGCGATGTTTTCGCCGACCGTCATGGAGCCGAAGAGCGCGCTGCCCTGGAAGGACATGCCCATCTTCTTGCGAATATCGTTGAGCTCGGCGGGAGTGGCGGTGGCGAGATTTTTGCCGCAGACCCAAACTTCGCCGCTCTTGGCGTGTTCGAGGCCGACGAGCGTACGGAGGAGGGTGCTTTTGCCCGAGCCTGAGCCACCGAGAATGACGAGAGTTTCGCCGGCGTTTACGTCGAAGGTGACGCCGTGAAGAATTTCACGTTCGCCGTAATTGACGTGGAGGTCGCGCACGGAAATGGAGGCGGGCTCGCGTTGAGCCTCTTCGATGGGTGCGCGCCTGCGATCCATGGGCCTTGAGCTGGACTCCCAAAATTACTGTGTTGTTCACTTCTACTTTAATCTGCAGGGCTACTTCGCGCGCGCTGCAAATTTATTGGCCGGACGTAACGTAAAAGAGCGCGGTGAATATAAAGTCAACTATCACAACCAGGAAAATCGATTTGACCACCGCGGTGGTGGTCGATTTGCCTACCTCTTCAGAACCTAATCCGGTGCGGAAACCTTCCTGGCAGCCCACGGCGGTGATGACGATGGCGAACATCACGCTTTTGATCAGGCCGGTGAGAATATCACGCTTGACGAGAGCGTCGAGGGTCGCGGCGAAGTAGCTCGAGAAGGTGAAACTCGCGCCAATGACACCGAAGACGGCGCCTCCGCAAATGCCCATAAAATCGGACCAGAGAGTGAGGCAAGGCATCATAACGAGCATGCCGATGAGCTTAGGGGCGACGAGGAAGCGAACGGGATCGAGGGCCATGGTTTCCAGGGCGTCGATTTCCTCGCTGACTTTCATGGTGCCGACTTCGGCGGCGAAGGCAGAGCCAGAGCGGCCGATGACGAGAATGGCGGTCATCAGCGGACCGAGCTCGCGGGTGATGGAGATGGCTACGGCGTTGGCGATGAATTCGAGAGCGCCGAAGCGGCGCAATTCGTAGGCGGCCTGGAGGGCAAGGATAGTGCCGACGAAGAAAGTAATGAGGGAAAGGATGGGAATGGCGCCGACTCCGACGGCCATAGCCTGGTGAATGGCGCGACGATAGCCCTGAGAGCTGCCCTGGCGCGGGCTGACTACGACGGCCTTGGCGGCGCGGCCAATGAGGCTGGCAAGCTGGCCAACGTAGGCCAGGCTGTCAACTGTTTCCCGACCGATCGCGTCGATGAATGCCATTAGCGGGCGGCGACTTCTGCTCCGTTACTCCTGTTTGGCCTTTAGTGCGTCTGCTTCGCCTTCATAAATCGCGAAAACTTTGTGCAGGTGCGTGAGTTCCAAAACTTCGCGTGCCACGCGGCTGAGGCCGTAAAGGGCAAAGCGGCTTTTAGCATCGCGAGAGGCTTTCAGGCCTTCGATCAGCGAGGCGACTCCGGCGCTATCGATGTAAGGAACCTGGGTGAGATTGACGATCACGTAAGGGGTCTTTTTGTCTTTGATTAGTTCCAGCAAAACCTTGCGCAACTCCGGGGAGCGGTAGACGGTAATGTCGCCGGCTACGTCCACGATCGTCGCTTCGCCATTCTGGCGGGTGAGCAGATTCATAGATTAGGCCCGTCCTAGGAAGGAGCATTTGTGCCAGAGATTGAAGGGACTTGCAACCGAATTACGCGAGCAGAAGGACGCAAATGGAGACGAATTTAGGGTGGTCATTTTGATACCGGGCTAAGACAGCTTAGACGGTTTTAGGTGGTTCTTAAATGAGACAAAAGAGCGGAAGTGCCTTATTCGTGGCGCAGAGCGGTCATGGGATCGATGCGCAGGGCGGCGCGGGTGGGAACGTAACAGGCCGTTACCGCTACCACGCCAAGAAGCGCCGCTACGCCAAAATGTGTCAGGAGGTCGGAGGCGGAGACGCCATAGAGAAGGCTGGAAAGGAGACGGTCGGAGGCGAAGGCTCCAGCGAGGCCGAGGAGCAAGCCAAGAGCAGGAGCGAGCATTTCCTGCGACAAGATGAAGCGGGTGACGTCACCGGGCTGCGCGCCAAGGGCCATGCGCAGGCCGACTTCCTGAGTGCGCTGAGAGACCACGTAAGAGGTGACGCCGTAGATGCCGCCGGCGGCGAGGAGGAGAGCGAGAAGAGAGAAGACGCAGAGGAGCGCGGCAGAAAATTTTTGGCGGGACATCGAGTCGCCGATGAGCTGCTCGCTAGTTTTGACCTGGTAGATGGGTTGCGAAGGGTCAATTTCCTGAACGGCGTTTCGAACCATGAGAGCGATTTGATCGGGGTCGGCGGTGGAGCGAACCACGAGTGTGCCGGTGGAGTTGAACCCGGCGAAGTACATTTCGGCGGGAGCGGGCGAATCGATGGAAAGGTCGCGGGTGTCGCCAACCACGCCGATGATGGGAATGGGAGTCGGTTTGCGAGTCATGACGCCGAGCATGAGGTTGTGGCCGACGGCATCCTGGCTGGGGAAGTATTGTTTGGCGAGAGTTTCGTTGATGAGCAGGACGCCGTTGTCGGTGCGAGTAACGTCGGCGCCATCGAATTCGCGGCCGTGGATTAGTGGAATGGCCATGGTTTGAAAGTAGGCTGGGCTGATGAGGCGCATGTGCGCGACGGGAAATTCGCCAGGCCGCGTGGCGGGCTGGCCTTCGACGAGGAATCGAGTCATTTGGTAATTCGAGACGAGAGGAGTCTGGTCGATGGAGCCCGCATTTTCGATGCCGGGCATGGATTTCAAGCGGGTGAAGAGGCGCGTGTAGAAATTCACGATGTCGTTGCCGTTGGGGTCGGTGTATTTCGAGAGCGGCAGGGAGATGCGCATGGTCACGAGATTATCGGCGCGGAAGCCGGGCGAGGTGTTCATAAGCTGCCTGACGGTGCGCGCGAGAAGGCCCGCGGCGCTGAGGACGATCACGGCGAGAGTGACTTCGGCGGCGACGAGAATGTGTTGAGCGCGGCGCGATGCGCCACCGGGAGTGCGGCCGGCACTGCGGAGGCTGGTCACAGGAGCCTGATGGCTGGCGTGCCAGGCAGGAAGAACGCCGAAGAGAATGCCGGAAATGAAAGTGAGCGCGACGGCGCCGAGCAGGACGCGAAGGTCGAGTTGAATTTCGTGAAGCTGCAAAACGGGCGCGTCGAAGAAGCGCGGAATCCATTGGGCGAGGGGCGGGAGGCAAATCCAGGCGAGAGCGATGCCTAGGAGACCGCCGCCGAGGCTGAGGACCATATTTTCGGTGAGGAGTTGGCGGAGGATGCGCGCGGGGCTGGCGCCTAGCGTGGTGCGCACGGCTATTTCGGATTCGCGGCGAGAGGCTTGTGCGAGCAGCAGGCTGGCGACATTGGCACAGGCGATGAGCAGGACGAGCCCGACGGCGGCCCAGAGGACTATTAGAGTGCGGCGGAGTCCGCCTAGATATTTTTCCTGAAGCGGTTCCACCTTCACGCCGAAGCCGTGATTGGTGTCGGGAAATTGTTGTTGAAGGTGCTCGGCGATGGCGGAGAGTTCGGCAGTGGCCCGAGCCTGCGTAACGCCGGGCTTCATGCGCGCGACGGCGAAGAGCGGGTGATGCACGCGGGTGGTGCGTTCGGGCGCGCCGCCGGGAAGATTGCCGAGGGGCACGAAGACGTCAGCGAATTGGGGAAAGCGCACGCCGGGAGGAAAAATTCCCACAACGGTGAAGGGCTGGCCGTCGAGATCGATGGTGCGGCCCAGGACGCCGGGATCGGCGCCGAAATACGATTTCCAGAGTTCGCCGCTGAGGATGACGACAGAACCTTTGCCGTCCTGATCTTCCTCAGCGGTGAAATTGCGGCCGAAGGAAGGCGCGATGCCAAGGACCGGAAAAAGATCGTGAGTGACGATGGCGCCGGTGATTTGGAGTGGGTCGCCGTGGCCAGTGAGCGCAGGAGTGAATTTCGCGGCGGAGACGTAGGCGCCGAACCCGGCGAAGAATTTGGATTGGTCGCGCCAGTCGTTATAATCGGGAACGGAGGCGCCGATTTCGGGGGCGCGCACGTGAGTTTCGGAGATGACGAGGAGTTGTGCGGGATCGCGGAAGGGGAGGGAGCGGAGGAGGGCGGCGTTGAGGATGCTGAAGATGGCGGTGTTGGCGCCAATGCCGAGGGCGAGAGTGGAAACGGCGATGATGCTGAAGGTGAGGTGCTGGCGGAGGGTGCGCGCGCCGTGGCGGATATCGTGGAAAAGGGAATCAAGGAAAGAGCCGGAGGGCATTAAGAGGTCCTTGTTGGCGCGGCGATCATCGTGTGGATATTGGCCCGGGTTGAGGTGATTGCTCAAGATTAGACGCGGGAAGTCGGGGGATGGAGAGGATTTTGGGGGCGTGTTACGTGTGGGTTGGGATGAGTGGTGCGGTTAGGTGAGGGCGAGGCCCAGGAAGTCGGTGCCAGCGGGGGCGCCGGGGTAGTAGGCGGGCACGGAATGGAAGCCGAGGGTTTCGTAGAGGGCGCGGGCGGTGGCCATGGAGGGGAGGGTGTCGAGGTAGATGGCGCGGTAGCCGGCGGCGCGAGCGGCGTTGATGGCTGCTTCGGTGAGGAGGCGGCCGAGATTGTGGCCTCGGGCGCTGGGACGAACGTAGAGGCGTTTGAGTTCAGCGACGTCGACGGAGTGTGGGCGAAGGGCGACGCAACCGAGGAATTCGGCGCTTTTGCGGGCGAGGAAGAGGGCGCCAAGAGGCTCGGAATAGGCCCCGGGAAAATTTTGAATTTCCGATTGGAAGTTTTGGTAGTTGAGGTCGACGGGCAGGGTGGCGGCGTATTCCTGGATGAGTTCGCGAGCGGCGGCGATTTCTTCGGGAGCGCACGCGCGGATAATTTGGACGTTCAAAGCAGCGGCTGCTTTCATGGGCCCGACAGGAGCCAGTTTGCGCGCGCGGGGCCAAGGAGCAAGGTCCAAATTGGAGGGGCTTAGAAGGCGGGCCGGGGGCAGCAGATTAATTAGTGAGTAATGGGCGGAAGGTGCGTTATTGGCTGTGTAGCGGCGGCAGCGGGGCAACTTGAGTTGGTCGTATCGGGCGTCTATAGTGGAAGAATCCCATGAAAAAGGCCTTACTCAGCTTGCGGGTCAACGGCCGGACGCACGAATTTGCGTGCGAGCCCAATAAATTGCTGCTGGACGCGCTGCGAGAGGACTTGAGGCTGACGGGGTCGAAGCGCGGTTGCGACGATTCGTCGTGCGGGGCTTGCACGGTGCAGATTGATGGCACGCCGATGCTGGCGTGCGCGATTCTGGCGGGGAGTTGTGAGGGGCGGGAAGTGGTGACGGTGGAGGGACTTGCGACACACGGAAGCTTGGCGGCGATTCAAAAGGCATATGGCGATTGGGGCGGAGCGCAGTGCGGGTATTGCACGCCGGGATTCATGATCACGGTGCACGCGCTGCTCGGGCAGAACCCCGACCCCAGCGAAGAAGAGATTCGGAATGCGCTAAGCGGGAATTTCTGCAGGTGCACGGGATATAGCCAGATGTACCAGGCGATTAAGGCGGCGATTCAAGCGGAGCAGAAGGGACTGGCGGAAGGGAAGTTGGTAGGCGGGCGGGGATGAGTACAACGACAAAGGACCGGCCGGAATTTTCGGTGATTGGCAAAGCCACCGCGATGGTGGATGCGGCGGAGAAGACCACCGGCCTGGGAAAATACACCGACGATCTGTCGCTGCCGGGAATGTTGATTGGGAAAATTCTGCATTCGCCTTACCCGCACGCGAGGATCAAGAGTATCGATGCGAGCCGGGCGCTGGCCACTCCGGGCGTGGTGACAGTGGTGGTGGGCGAGGACGCGCCGAATAAATACGGGATTTTGCCGGTGGGGCATGACGAAACGGCGTTGGCCATCGAGAAAGTGCGCTACGTGGGAGACAACGTGGCGTGCGTGGTGGCGGAGACGGAGGGAATCGCGGAAGCAGCGATGGAATTGATTGATGTCGAGTATGAGCCGCTACCGGCGTACTTCGATCCGGAAGTGTCGATGAAGGCCGAGTCGGATCTGATTCACGAGCAGCGGCCGCACAACATTGAGAAGGATTATCACCACGTATTCGGCGACCCGGAGAAGGGATTTGCGGAGGCGGATTACGTTGCGGAGGGTCGGTACATTGCGAATGAGGTGACGCATGCGGCCATGGAGCCGCATTCGACACTGGCGTCGTTCGAGTTAGACCCACACACGGGAAATTTGGGAAGGCTAACGATTTGGTCGTCGACGCAGGTGCCGTATTACCTGCAGCACAAGCTGAGCATTGTGCTGGAAATGGCGATGTCGCAAATCCGGGTGATCAAGCCGTTGGTGGGCGGTGGATTTGGCGGGAAGAGTGAAGTGATCCCGCTGGAGATTATCGCGGCGGTGGCGGCGCGCAAGGCCAAGGCCCCGGTGAAGATTACTTACACGCGAGAGGAAGTTTTTTGGGCGCATCGCGGGCGGCCGCGAACGATCGTGGATTTGAAGACGGGTGTGACGAAGGACGGGCGAATCACCGCGGTGGCGGCGAAGGTGATTCAGGATGGCGGGGCGTATTGCTCGTATGGGGTTGTGACGATTCTATATTCGGGCGCGCTGCTAGGGGCGCTGTATGACATTCCGAATATTCGCTATGACGGTTACCGGGTGCTGACGAATAAGCCGGCGTGTGGGGCGATGCGCGGGCACGGCACCGTGAATGTGAGGTTTGCATTTGAGTCGCAGTTTGATGAAGCGGCGGCGGCGATTGGAATGGACCCGGGAGAAATCCGGCAAAGGAATTTGCTGAAGGCGCCGACGATTACGGTGAATGGGCTGCGAGTGCAGAGTTACGGGCTGCCGGAGTGTATTGAGAAGACCATGGAGCGGTCGAAGTTCCAGGAGCGGCGAGGAAAGTTGGGGCGCGGGCGGGGGATGGGAATTGCGTGCAGCCATTACGTGAGCGGAGCGGCCAATTCCATTATCCGGTCGGACATGCCGCACTCAACCGTGAATATCAAGATCGATCGCGACGGTGGAGTAGTGGTTTACACGGGCGCGTCGGATATTGGGCAGGGCTCGGACACGATGGTGGCGCAGATTTCGGCGGAAGTGCTCGGCTGCTCGATGGAGCGAGTGAAGGTGATCGCGGCGGATACGGATTTGACGCCAATTGATATCGGGTCGTATTCGAGCCGGGTGACGTTTATGAACGGGAACGCGACGATGCGCGCGGC
Organism: uncultured Acidobacteriota bacterium; assembly: GCA_963757885.1. GTDB lineage: Bacteria > Acidobacteriota > Terriglobia > Acidiferrales > UBA7541 > Palsa-147. The sequence continues at coordinate 1,738,723 of CAVWSS010000006.1, forward strand.
GCAAGCGGTGAAGGCGCAGATTGTGGCGGCAGCAGCGCGAAGGATGAATTGCGCGGCGGAAGATGTGGTGATGCGCGAAGACCGCGTATTCAACAAGAGCGCGAAACGCGAAGCAGCGACGAGTAGCTCTGCAGAACCGACGGATAGCGGGCACGTGGAAGGGCAAATTTTGCGCGGGTCGGTGCAGCAGAAGAGGAAGGATGAAGCGCCGAAGGACGAAATGTCATTTGAGGAAGCGGTGGTTTCGGCAATCGATTTTCATGGCGCGCTGACCGGAACAGGATCGTACGCGCCGCCGCCGGAAGCGCGCGGAGGAAAGCACAAGGGCGCGGGAGTGGGGCCGTCGCCGGCTTATTCGTACTCGACGCAGGTGGCGGAAGTGAGTGTGGATGAGGAGACGGGCGAAGTTAGGGTGCACAAGATTTGGGCGGCGCACGATTGCGGCCGAGCGCTGAATCCGGTCTCGGTGGAAGGACAAGTGATTGGGTCGGTGTGGATGGGTTTGGGGCAAGCGCTGCAGGAAGAGATGGTGTGGAAAGACGGGCTGTTGATGAATCCGGGAATGCTGGAGTACCGGTCGCCGTCGTCGATTGAGTCGCCGGAAATTGAATGCATCATTGTGGAGAGCGTGGATCCGGAAGGGCCGTTTGGCGCGAAGGAAGCGAGCGAGGGCTCGCTGGCGGCGGCCATTCCAGCGATTGGCAACGCGATTTATGACGCGGTGGGAATCCGGTTGAGGGAGTCGCCATTTACGCCGGAGCGGGTGCTGGCGGCGCTTAGGGCACAAAAGCCGGAGGCGAAGCGTGTGCGGCTTAGTGGCGCGGTCGATCCCACGCATCCTGAAACGTTCCGCGAGCATGGCGGGGCGTTGCGATTTAAGGGCAAAGGGCCGAAGCGGCACGCGGACGATCACGAGCGCGGACGAGTTGGCAAGTGAGTCTTCCTGAATTTCAATTGCTGCGCCCCACGACGGTCGATGAAGCGGCCGGCCTGCTGGAGCGGCATTTCACCAAGTTGCAAATTCTCGCCGGCGGGACAGATTTGATTCCCTCGATGCGGCAGCGGCTATTCACGCCGGAATACGTGATGGACATCACCGGGATTCGCGAGCTGCGAGGGATTCGCGAGACGCCGGACGGGATGGCGATTGGCGCGCTGACTCAATTGGCAACGATCGAGCACCATCCGGCGATCAGGCGCGACTATCGCGTGCTGGCGGAAGCGGCGGCGACAGTGGCCTCACCGGTGCTGCGCAACATGGGGACGATTGGCGGGAACATTTGCCTCGATACGCGATGCCTTTGGTACAACCAGTCGCTGACCTGGCGGAAGTCGTGCGGATTTTGCATCAAGAAAGACGGCGACATTTGCCATGTGGCGCCGGGCGGGTCTGAGTGCTGGGCGGCATTTTCAGGCGATACGCCAGCGGCGCTGCTGTGCCTGGATGCGAAAATAGAGATTGTGAGCCAGGAGGGCGCGCGGCGGGTGGCGTTGAAGGATTTTTATACTGGAGTGGGCGACGCGCCATTGACCATCGGGAAAAACGAACTGCTGACGCGTGTATTTTTGCCGCGCGGGATGGCCGGGCGCAAAGGCGTGTACAGGAAATTGCGAGTACGCGGATCGATCGATTACCCGCTGGCGGGCGTGGCGATTTCCGCCGCGAATGGCGGTGGCGCGCCGCACGATGTGCGAGTGGCGATTACGGCGGTGAATCCGGCGCCAATGCTGGTGGAGCATCAGGCGGCAGGCGCCGATGGAAGCTGGATTGATACCGTGGAAAATCTGGCGGAGTTGGCGGCGCGAGCCGCTAAGCCGTTGACCACTTCAGCGCTGACGCCAGAATATCGCCGGGAAATGGTGCGCGTGCTCACCAAGCGCGCGCTGAGTTCCATTTCGCCGGCGTGACGAGTCCTACTTTCCTTTTCTTCCTAACAACCAATCGACGACGTTATTGCTTCGGCGCGGTTGCCGGCTTTGATCCATTCTCAGCGGGCCGAGGCGCACGTGTAACAGTGGCAGCGCCAGCAGGAGCCTGCGGAACCATCGGCCCGAAGAAGTCGGTGTTGTAATCAGGCTGTGCGCCGTCGGAAAGCTGCTTTAGTTGCGCTTCCAGATTTTCCTTCACGTATTCCGTCAGAATTTCCGCTTTAACCTGCTCGAGAGTGGGCGTGCTCCTGGTATCGAGCTTGTAGATCACCCAGCCGCTGGGCTCAGTTTGAACCGCGCTGACTTCGCCCGGCTTCAAAGGCTGCAGAACACTGTCGATTTGCGGGCCCAGTGCTGTGCTGCGACGCTTGCCCAGATCGCTCTTCATGGGTTTTGAAGTAATGCCAAGCTTGGTGTAGGCGTCCTGTGCAACGGCGTCGGGATCGTCGCCCTTGGCGATGCGGTCGTGAACTTCGGTGGCGGCCGCTTCTGCTTTGGCGGTGTACTGATCGTCCTTGGGGGCGGTGGGATTGACCTTGGGAACGATCACGCGGTGAATTTCAACTTCCTCATACTTGGCTTGGTGCTGATCGTAGAAGGCCTTCAGGTCAGCGTCGGAAGCGTGCTTTAGCGCTTCCTCCATGTGGCGGTGGTACATGTCGGCGAGCACGCGCATGCGCAGGACGTGCATGGTTTCCTGGTAATCCGGGTCATCTTCCATTTTAGATTTGAGGGCGGCGTCTTCGAGGACCTGCCAATCAACATAAGCGCGAGCTAGATTTTGCTTGGCCCCCTGGGAAACGGCGCCCTGGGGGTGAAAAGTTTCGAGCATTTTGTCGAAGTCGGCGCGGGTGAGGACTTCGGTGCACTTGTCCGCTTTGGCGTCTGCCTTTGAATCGCCGCGCATGGTGGGCTTGGCTTCGTCGACTTTGAGAGTGCAGACGTTGTGAATGGTTATGACTGGATCGGCGGCTGGGACCTCGGGCGCAGTGGCGGTCGGGTCGGGGGCGCTGGCGGGCGGGGTGAGTTGAGGATTTGGATTGGGCTTGGCGGGGGCATTTTGCGGAGCGCTGCTTTGGGCCGGCGCATTTTGCGCGGGCGCGCTTTGCGCGTATGCCGAAGTGGCGGCAAAGCAAAAAGTGCAAATGAGGATTAGGGAATAAACGCGAGATTTCATGAATGGACCTTTCGTGGTTGTCGTCCTAGCTATTTTTTGTCGAGTTTTCTAAAGATTTCGACGTGCTCGCACTGAGATGCCTTAACTTGCCAGGGAGTCAAACATTTTAGTATCTGGCGGCGGGAAAGGCGAATTTGTTAGGACGATTTGTGGCGGACGGCGAGGCCAGCGTGGTGGCGGGTGCGCTTAGTGGTAGATGTTTTCTTCGGGGACGTACGGGCCGAGGCTGGGCGGGTTGGCGTCGGGCTGGACCAGCCAGATTTTGCGATCAGGGTAATACCTAAGTGATTCTTGGTTGTCGCTGGCACCCATGTCGCGCGCCCAGACCACGGGCGAAGCGTCGATGTTCGCGCGGTTGTAGACCCACTCGTTGACTGGATTGTGGCTGGGTGTGTAGCGAACCATGACCAGATGCTTGCCACCGAGATTTTCGAGTTTGGTTTCAATGCCGGCCCGATACCAATTGCCGGGAGTGGAGGAGCAGCAGGTTTGCGGGCGGTCGACGGGCTCGGGGAGATGGAGAGCGGGGAGAGCGAAGCGCGAGAGGGGCATGGCGAGGCTGGCGAGAATGCAGGTGCGGGTGAGGAAAAGGCCGACCGGTTTGCCGCGGAGGGTCCAGCGGCGCGCGCGGGCGAAGGCGAGCAGGAAAAGCGCGATGACCACGCCGAGCATGGGCGCGACGTAGTGCGGAGCGAAGTAAACGTCGATGGCGAGGCCGGCGACGGATATACCGAAAACGGTGAGTAGGAAGCGCGTGTTGGAGTCGATGTCGCGCCAACGGAGACCGTAAGGAATGCTGGCGATGCCGAGGAGCAGCGGGATGGTGAGGAGCGGGCCGAGGAAGAAAAACCAAAATTCCTCGACGCGGCCGGCTTCGTTACCGATGAGGCGCGGGAGAGATTGCGTTTCCTCGAACATGGGGATTTCGACGTCGACGTAGAAATTGCGCATCACCTGATGGTCGTAGTGGGGCGCGGGGCGCAGCGATTGCCAGAGGAAGTAGGGAGCGATGGCGTAGGTTTGGCGATTGACCTGGTAAGGGAAGCGGAAGGGACTGCCGGTGACGCGCCAGAAATAGTAGGAAGTGAAGGCGCCGCAGAGAATGAGCGTGATGGCGAGCGCTGAGATGGCGGGAGCGATGTGAGCGGGTGGCTTGGTGCCTTGTGATGCGCGTTGTGGTGAGGACCGCTTGCTAAACATCCAGAAAAGTAAAGCGACAGCGACGGGAAGGCTGAGGATCAGGCCTTCGTAGGGGCGGCTATTGGCGAGCACGCCGAGTCCGAGGCCCGTGAGAGCGCCCATGGCGGCGGCTTGGCGAGCGGTGTTTGCCTTTTTCATGCGGGGAAGCGCGCCAAGGACGAGCGCGCCGCCGAAGGCAGCGACCTGGCCGCCATAGTAGGAGTTGGACCAATAAGTGAACATGCCGAGGCGCATGGCGAGAAGAATGCCGCCGAGGAGCGCCCAGCTTGGCGGGAGCCAGCCTTGGAGCATCCAGCAAATTGCGCCACACATCAGCGCGAGACCCAGGCAAACGCCCCAGAAAGCGCGGCCAGTGAGCACTTGGCCGACGGCGAGGACCACGCCTTGCGCGGGCTGGTACATCGAGGCGTAGGTCGGGTGCCAAATGACGTGAAATGTTTCGAAGTGCCTCCACATAGGGTGCGGAGGATTGGCGAGACGGCCGTGCGCGAAAGTGTCGGCAGCGAGGAGGAAGCTGAAGTCGTCGTGAACGGAGGGATTGGTGGCGGGAATGATAGGGAGCGCAGCGGCGCGGGCGGCGATGGCGAGGAGACCGCAGAGGATCACGGAGGCGGCGCGACGGTGGGCGAAGGCGGTGAATTTGTTTTCGGCGGAGGCGAAGAAACTCGCGCCGAGGGTGGGGCGGAGGAGGGCGAGGAGGAGGATGAGCGCGACGAGGATGAGTTCTAGGCCGGTCATTTGATTCTGCCGATGATTCTACGAGCCAGATTCAATTGTGAAAATGTCTTGGAGCTGTTTTCGCCAGTGGGACAGCTCTATTTGGAAAGTGTTTTTTAATTTTGCATTGGAGAGGACTGAGTAGCGCGGGCGGCGTGCTGGCGTTGGATACTCGTCCGTGCTGATGGGCAGAATGCGATCGACGATGATCGGGCGACCCTCGGTAACCGTGTCGATCCAAGACTGGCCGATCCAGGGTTGGTCGATGCGGGGCTCGTCGATTCGGGATTGATCGGTCCGGGATTGATCGACCCGGGGCTGATCGATTCGGGGCCGGCTTCCAGTGCGATTCGCGAATTGCACGATGGTTTGCGCAAATTCGTGCCAATTGGTCTCGCCGGCAGCGGTTATGTGGAATAGGCCACTTTGTTGCGCGAGGGCTGGGTGCGGTGGCTCGGTTGCGATGCGTTTCAAGATGGCTGTGGTCGCGCGAGCGAGCTCGATTACCGAAGTGGGTGCGCCCCGCTGATCGCAAACGACGCGCAATTCCCTTCGCTGGGTGGCGAGTTTCAGGATGGTCAATAGAAAATTGTGGCCGCGGCGACCGTAAAGCCACGACGTGCGAAATATCAGGTGCGCGACGCCGCTTTTGTGAATCGCTTCCTCGCCGGCCAGCTTAGTAACGCCATAGACATTGAGAGGGTTGGTTGGGTCGGTTTCTGTGTACGGTTTGAAAGCAGAACCGGCGAAGACGTAATCAGTGGAAAAGTACACCAAGGTCGCGCCAACCGCTTTGGCCTCTTCGGCCATTACGCGCGGCGCATCTGAGTTGATCGCTCGTGCTAACGCTTCATTGCTCTCAGCTTGATCCACCGCGGTGTAGGCGGCGGCGTTGACGATGAGTGTGGGGTGGATTTCGCGGATGACGCGGCGAATTTCGGATTCATTTTTAAGATCGAGCTGCGAGCGGTCCAAGGCGGTAAGTTCGCCGATGGCGGGGAGGGCGAGAGAGAGCTCGTGGCCGAGCTGGCCCGATTTTCCGGTGAGTAATATGCGTGGCGTCATTGCGAGAAGACGGGCAGAAGTTCGCGGGGGACTTTGGAGAGATGGGGAAGTTGGGAATCTTTAGCTGAGAGGATGGGCTCGGTGACACCCCATTCTATCGCGACGAGCGGATCATTCCAGGCAACGCCGTATTCGTCTTCGGGGAAGTAGTAGTCGCTGCATTTATAGAGAAATTGAACGCGCTCGGTGAGGCAGAGAAAGCCGTGTGCGAAGCCGGCGGGAATGAAGATTTGATTCTGGTCGGCGACGGTGAGATGGACGGCGGCCCATTTACCGAAATGGGGCGAGCCGGCGCGAATGTCGACGGCAACGTCGAGCGCTTCACCTTCGACGACGCGGCAGAGTTTGGCTTGGGCGTGTTTGAGCTGGTAGTGGAGGCCGCGAAGAGTGTTTTTCACGGAAGAGGATTGATTGTCCTGGATGAAATCGGCATGGATGCCCAGGCCGGCGAGGCGAGCCTGATGGTAGCTCTCGAAGAAAAAGCCGCGGACGTCTTTGAGGATCTTGGGGCGGAGTTCGTAGACGCCGGGAAGTTTGGTGTCAATCCGGTTCATAGGGCGTTCAAAGGGTCGATTCAATGGTGATGGAGAGCTGGCGCCACACATTATGCGGGAATTGGCGGGACGAAGGCGGTCAACTTCGCGGGGCGATAGCGGAAATAGAAGCGTCGCGGCGCTCGTAATATTTTTGGTAGTAGGAGCGATATTCACCGCCGCGAACGCCGGAGAGCCACGCGGGATTGGATTTGTACCATTCGATAGTTTCCTTTAGGCCCTGCTCGAGTGGGATTTCGGGTTGCCATCCCAATTCATTTTTCATCTTGCGGCAATCGAGAGCGTAGCGGCGATCGTGGCCAGGGCGGTCTTTGACGTGTTCGAGTAGCGATTGCGACTTGCCCAGAAGGCGCAGGACGGTCTGAGACATCGAGAGGTTTTCCTGCACGTTTGAGCCGCCGATGTTGTAGGTCTCGCCGGGGCGGCCTTTTTCGAGGACAGCAAGAATGCCGCGGCAGTTATCGCGGACGTGAATCCAGTCGCGCTGCTGCTTGCCGTCACCGTAGATGGGGAGCTTATTGCCGTCGAGGGCCTGCGTGATGATCAGGGGCAGAAATTTTTCGGGAAATTGAAGCGGGCCATAGTTGTTGGAAGAGCGGGTAATGATGGCGGGGAATCCGTAGGTGCGCACGAAGGAGAGGACCAGCACGTCGGCGCCGGCCTTGGAGGCGGAGTAAGGGCTGCTAGGGCGAAGCGGGGCCTCTTCGGCGGCGGAGGCGCCAGGCTCAAGGTCGCCGTAGACCTCGTCGGTGGAGATGTGAATGAAGCGTTCGATGCCGGCTTCGCGAGCGGCCTGGAGCAAATTGAAAGTGCCCGTAACGTTGGTCTGGATGGCTGCGGCGGGTTCGTAGATGCTGCGGTCTACATGGGATTCTGCGGCGAAATGGACGATTGCGTCGCAGTCGCGCATTGCAGCGATGACTGCGCGGGCATCGCAAACGTCCCCCTTGACGAAGGAGTAGCGCGGATTATCGGCTACGTCCGCGAGGTTGGCGAGGTTGCCGGCGTAGGTGAGCAGGTCGAAATTGACGATGTGAATTGTGGGGCGGGCTTCGAGCAGGTAACGGATGAAATTCGAGCCGATGAAGCCGGCGCCGCCAGTGACGAGAATCTTCAACGCGATTTTTCCTGGGTTACTTTTTCCGGCGATTTTGCGGGCTGCTGAGTAGATGCGCTCGACGAGAGTTTGTTCGCGCCGGTTTCGGCGGCGAGATTATTGGCGCGCAGGAGCGAATCGAAAGTGCCCGCGTCGGTCCACCAACCGTCGAGCGTTTCGTAAGTGAGCTTGTTTTCGTCGATGTAAAAGTTGTTGACGTCAGTGATTTCGAGCTCGCCGCGGCCGGAAGGCTTGAGGCGCTTGATTTTCTGGAAGACGGTGGCGTCGTAGAGGTAGACGCCGATCACGGCGAAGGCGGACTTGGGATTTTTGGGCTTTTCCTCGATGCCGATGACGTGATTGCCGCGAATTTCGGCGACGCCGAAGCGGTGCGCGTCGGTGACTTCCTTGAGGATGATTTTTGCCCCGTCTTTTTGCTGTCGGAAATTATCTACGGCGTGACAGATGTTGTTCTCGATGATGTTGTCGCCGAGGATGGCGCAGATAGGGCCGCCGTCAGCGAAGTGCTCGGCGAGGCCGAGAGCTTCAGCGATCCCGCCTTCGCCTTCCTGATAAGTGTAATTGAGGTGCTTGAGGCCAAAGTCGCGGCCGTTGCCGAGGAGCCGGAGAAAATCGCCGGCATTTTTGCCGCCGGTGACCAGAAGGATTTCGTGGATGCCCGCGTTTACGAGCGTTTGAATGGGGTAATACACCATGGGCTTATCGTGAACGGGGAGCAGGTGCTTATTGGTGACGCGAGTGAGCGGGCTGAGCCTGCTACCCGTGCCGCCCGCCAGGACTACACCTTTCATGTATTCTCCACGTTTCGATGAAGCGAGCTACGGCCGAGAACTGAATTCGACGAGCGCGCCGGTTAGTGGCGCACTTTTTCTGGCAATTCCGACTGTTGAAATTCTGGCTGCTGGACGGTTCGCTCGACCGGGCGTAGATCGGAGCCCGATGAATAGTAATCGAGCAGCAATTTGCGGCCGCCCTCGCTGAACAGGCGGTAATGCGCCAAGTTCCACTTCTGCAGGCGCAATTTCATGGTGGTGCCGAGGACGCCGAATCCGTATTTCACGCTGCGAGCGAAATTAATGGAGGAAGCTTCTTCGAAATATTTGGTGGGGCAGGAGACTTCGCCGATGCGATAACCGAAGTGAATGCACTGGGCGAGCATCTCGTTGTCGAAGACGAAGTCGTCGGAATTTTCGAGGAGCGGAAGGCTGGTGAGGACTTCGCGGCTGAAGGCGCGGAAGCCGGTGTGATATTCGGAGAGTTTTGCGCCGGTCAGCATGTTCTGAAAAGCGGTGAGGAAGCGGTTGGAAACGTATTTGTAGAGGGGCATGCCGCCTTTGAGGGCGCCGCCACCGATGATGCGTGAGCCGAGGACCACATCGTAGACGCCGAAGGCGATCATGCTGGCCATCGCGCTCACCAAGAGGGGAGTGTATTGGTAGTCCGGGTGGACCATGACGATGATGTCGGCGCCGGCGGCGAGGGCTTCGCGGTAGCAAGTTTGTTGATTGCGGCCGTAGCCGTAATTTTTGCCGTGGACGAAGACCTGGAGACCGAGTTTGGCGGCGACTTCGACGGTGGCGTCCGAGCTGTGATCGTCGACCAGGATTTTCAGGTCGACCAGCTCAGGCAGCTCGCCAACGGTTTTTTCGAGCGTCTTGGCAGCGTTGTAGGCCGGCATGACGACTGCGACGCGTTTACCGTTAATCATGTTTTCTCGAGGGCTGCAGCCTACTAGCTCGGCGTTGCCGATGCGTCGTGGCTTTGACCTAAGGTAATGCAGCGAGAACCGGCACGCAATGCACGGCGCGGAGGCGGTTGCCATAGCGAATCGGGCCGCCGGCTTAGAGCGCCGTAGGGAATTGTGTGCAAACGGATTGCCATCGAATTTTCCGCGAGTCACCTTGTGGAGACTGTCGAAAAGGGCCTTTTTCCACATGCTATCTGACTGGTTTTGATACGGATGACGCTTTTCCGCGCGGTTGCGCCTCCCTCGGCCTTCCCTTCCTTTGGAAACACTTTTCAGGCGAAGGGACAGATGAGTTCCAGTAGGCGGCTCCAAGTAGTGACAGGTTGGAATAGTTTGGTGTCTGGATGCGTGCAAATTACTCATAATGCTGGTCTTATTGAGGTACTCAGGTTGGCGGCATTGGCCGCTGGAATGCCTAACCAAGGTTGATCCTGAAAACCCAGGGACACCCATGATCTGGTTCTTCCTTTTCTTCTTTATCTCCGGCTTCTGCAGCATCTTGTACGAACTGGTATGGCTACGCCTATCGATGGCGCAGTTCGGAGTTAATACCGCACTGACGTCCATTGTTCTATCCGTATTTATGGCAGGTATGGGGTTGGGGTCGTGGCTGGCGGGGAAGTTTGTGCGGCGCGGAGCGTCGCAGATCAAGCTCTCTCCTTTGCAGTTGTATGGATTGGCTGAATTTCTGATTGGATGGTCGGCACTGATCGTTCCGATGCAACTAGCGTACGGCCACCATCTCCTGGCGGGGATGGCCGGACGCGTGGCGATGAGCTCGGGAAGTTTTTATTGGGTGTCGGGCGCATGGTTGTCGCTGAGCTTGATTCCCTGGTGCGCGTGCATGGGCGCGACGATTCCGCTGGGCATGTTCGCGATTCGCAATGAGCCGCGATTTGCGATCCGGCGGTCGTTCAGTTTTCTTTACGTAGCCAATGTGCTGGGCGCGATTATCGGGACGTTTATCCCGCTGCTGCTGATCGAAGGATACGGATTCCATGGCGCGCTGCAATTTGGCGCCGTGCTGAATTTGTTTATTGCGGTGGGCGCGTTTTCGGTGGATCGAGTGATGCGGCGAAGCGCGCAGCCGACTGCCGCAGCGCAGGCCAAGACTGAAACTATCGAGGGGCCATCGCCACTGGAGCGCGGAGATCGGAACGGAAGCGCGCTGGCGCTGCTCTTTGCCACGGGCGTCGCGACGATGGGCATGGAGATTATCTGGATCCGGCTGTTCACGCGTTACGCCGGGCCACTGGTTTATGCGTTCGCGGCGATTTTGATGTCCTATTTGGTTGGCACACTGGTCGGCTCGCGGATTTACCGGATCAAGAGCCGCAAATATTTTGCAGAGAGCCGGCTCTGGTGGGTGTGGCTGGCGCCGCTCGGATTACTGCCACTGCTGACCGGGGACATCCGGGTACCGATTTCATTTGTGCTGCGGGTGATGCCAGGAATTGCGCCTTTTGCCGCGGTGATTGGTTTCTTGACGCCGATGCTGGTGGACCGCTGGTCGGGTGGCGATCCGGATCGCGCTGGGCGCGCCTACGCGGTGAATATTCTGGGATGCATCGCTGGGCCGCTGCTTGCGGGATTTGTACTGCTACCAATTTTTGGCGAGCGCGTGAGCATGGTGATTTTTGTGCTGCCGTGGGTGCTGATGGCGATTCCCAACAGGCGGCTGGCTTATGGGCGTCCCGTACGTGCGTTAGCGGCCTGCGGATTACTGGTGGCGGGCGTGTTTATTTTCGCTTTCTCACGTGATTACGAAACGGAATTTCCGGACCGGCAAGTGATTCGGGACAGCACGGCAACGGTAATCGCGACGGGATCTGGGCTGCACAAACTGCTGATTGTGAATGGCACGGGCATGACCGCGATGACGCCAATCACCAAAATGATGGCGCACATGACCATGTCGTCGACGCAGAACCCGCCGAAGAGCGTGCTGATTATTTGTTTCGGGATGGGCACGACGTTCCGCTCGACGATTAATTGGGGAGTTCCTACGACGGTTGTTGAGCTGGTGCCCAGCGTGCCGAAGCTTTTTACGTACTATCACCCGGATGGCGAAGAGTATTTGAAGTCACCATATGCGCACGTGGTGATCGACGACGGGCGGCGTTATCTGGAGCGCACGCACGACACTTTTGATGTGATCCTGATCGATCCTCCTCCGCCGGTAGAAGCGGCTGGGTCGAGCCTGCTTTATTCGCAGGATTTTTATGACCTGGTGAAGCGACATTTGAATCCGGGCGGGATTTTTCAGCAGTGGCTGCCGGGCGGGGATGATGCGGTGCATGCGGCGGTAGCGCGGGCACTGAAAAACGAGTTTCCCTATATTCGCGTGTATCCGTCGGTGGAGTTGTGGGGGTTGCACTTTCTGGCCAGCATGACGCCGATTCCCGAACGGACCGCGGAAGAGCACATTGCGCTGATGCCCAAGAAAGCGGTAACGGACATGATGGAATGGGGTCCGGCGCGGACTCCCGAGGGCGAATTCAATCTGATGCTGGCGAATGAGATGACTGTCGATCAGGTGATTGCGTATTCGCCGCAGACGGTGCCGTTGCGAGACGACCGGCCGATTAACGAATATTTCATGATGCGGCGTTCGCCGTACAACCTGGTGAACATGGAGAAGCAGCTACAGCAACGCAACGCGTCGGCGGCTCCCCAGGCGACGATTGCTGTGAAGGAATAAGTCTCTATTCCTGCTCCTAGATGTTCCCCTTTGATGGTTCTGTTTAACCTCGGACAAATCCTGATTTCAATCTAAGCAGGAATGCGCGAAGGCGCAAATGTGCCGGTCATTTCGTGCTTGGCGGTGTACGTGTGTCGTCATCGGTGAGCGCCGTGGGCTCCTTGCAGGTCGGCTGGGTGGGATTGAGGTAGCAGTCGAGCGAGCGAACGCGGACGCGGCCATCGGCGCTGGAAAAGCTTAGGGGGAGAAGAGTTTCGAGAGAGGCGAGTTCGGCGCGGGCCGCGGCGGTGCCGTCGGGAAATTCGGCTTCGAAATCATCGTCGGAAAAGATCCAGTAAGCGGCATGGATGGTGCGGGCCACGTCGGGCATGTGGTCGACGGCTTCGTCGATACGGTCGGAATCGTAAAGCTCGGCGGTGGTGAAGACCATGGGACGCATGCAGGCGCGGCCGGTGTAGAGGTAAGCGACGTCGTCTTCCCAGGCGATGAGCCGGTCGGTGGGCGCGGTGGAAGAGGCGAGCCAGCTATAGGCTTCGCGTTTGGAGACAAGGAGCGAGGCGCGGTCGCGGGATTTTTGCTGAATCAGCGTGCGCATGCCACCGGCGTAATTCCAGAGAATGGAGCAGGCGAAGACAACGAGAGCGCAGCCGAAGGCTGCAGCGACGACTTTATCCCCGCCGGATTTTCCGAAGCGCAAGGCGCGCAGGACCATTTGGAAGATGTGCTTCATTTCGGTCCAGAAGCCGGCGATGAGGAGTGGGAGGAAGGGCAGCAGGAAGCGGTGAGTGGAGTCGGGGTAGTTCCAGAGAAGAATTAGCGGTAGATAGCAGACGAAGGCGGAATGGATGGGCAGCCAGCCGTTGCGAACGGCCTGACGCCGCATGCCGGACAGCGTGACGGCGGCTATGACTGTGACGACGGCGATGCCGAGGGCGTCGGTGCGGGAGAAGAGCGGATAGAGAAGGTAGTCGGAGGGGGATTGAAGGAGGGTGACGAAGTTGTTGCGGAGCATGGCCCAGAAGATGTGGGTGTTAGGGACGGAGATTTTCCAGAAGGCGAGGTAGTTGGTGTAGTAGGCGTAGGTGCGGAGCCAGCCGACGCCGGCGGAGGTTAGCGCAGCGGTGGCTGCGGTGGGGGCGTGATGAGTGAGCTGTTGCCGGGTGAGGAAGGCGAAGAAGGGCAGCGCGGCGGCGCAGAAGATGATGGTTTGGCGCCAGGCGCGACGAAGCAGTCCGCTGATAGCAATGCCGGCTACGATGGTGACGCCGAAGACGCGGAGAAGAATCGAGCAGCCGGCGAGAAGACCGCTGGCGATGGCGCCGAGCGTTTTGCCGGAGGTTTGCAGGTCGCGGTCGGCGATGAGGAGTGCGGCGAGAGTGACGGCGCAGAAGGGAATTTCGGAGAGGACATTGCCGCTATAGAACAGCAGCACGGGATGCAGGGCGCAGAAGGCGGTGAGGAAGATTGTTTCGGGCAAGCTGAGATCTTTGAATCTGGAGAAGAGCAGAAAAATGAGAACGATGAAGATGCAGCCGAAGATTGCGTTGACGCGAAGGGCGGCGGCGATGTTGGCGGGGAAGGAGGGATGTTGCTGCCAGATGTGGGCGAGGATGAAAGAAAAGCCGACCGGGTATTTGGTGGCGGAGGGATTTCCGGGAACGTTGGGAAGAACGTAGCCCTGGTGGTGGGCCAAGGCTTTGGCGGAACTGAAGTAGATGGAGTCGTCTTCGGTGAGGCCGAAGAAATTGGTGGGATGCAGGTGGATGAGGGAGATGACGTAGAGGGCGAGGATGACGGCGAGAGCGAGCCAGGACCAAGCGGGGCGATTCTTCACTTGGAGGAGGCTCCGGTGTAAGGCGTGAGGGTGGGATGCGCTTCGTTGGGATCGAGCCACCAAACGGTGCGGCTGGGGTAGTAGTCGAGTAGTTCCTGGTTTGCGGCGGCGCCCATGTCGCGGGCCCAGACGATTTTTGCGGCGTCGATGTCGGCAGCATTGTCGATCCAGTCGTAAGTCGTCCGAGGGTCGGGCTGAGCGTCCACGATGACGAGTTGCTGGCCGGGCAATTGGGACAATTGCTGCTCGATTTGGGCGCGCTGAGTGATGGGCGGGGCGAGATTGTACCAAGTGGGTGGCCAGGACGGCGTAATGGGGATGCGCGACGGCGCGGCGGCAGTACGGAGGGCGAGCATCAGCAGGCAAATGAGCGGGACCGAGAGTGCGAGGAATTTGCCAGCGGGTCGGGAGTGGGGGCGCCAAGTCCACATTTTTGCGAGGGCGAGGATGACGAGAAGGTAGATCAGCGCGGTGGCCGGAGAGACATAGTGTGTGAAGTAAAAGACTTCGATGGCTAATCCGATGAAAAAGACGACGGAGAGGAAGACGAGGAAACGCGCTTGGCGGCTCCATTGGCGCCAGGGAGTCTTCTTTCGCGGTGCGAGGAATAGCACGACGAGAAGCGGCAGGGTTAGCGCCGGGCCGAAGTAGAAGAGCCAGGTGTCGGAGATTTTGACGGTCAGGACGGCGAGCATCGTGGCGGGCGTGCGATTGGCGAGGTAGAAGCCGAGCTCGTTGTGCATGTAGAAATCGTGGAGGACGGCGTGGTGGTAGACGGGGGCGGCCTTCGGAGATTGCCACAGGAAGTAGGGAGCGGTGGCGTAGGTGGCGCGGTCGACTTGATACGGCATTTTGAAGGGGCTGCCGGTGACGCGCGAGAAGTAGTAGCAGGTGCCGGCGGCGAAGATGGCGAGGACGAGGATTAGAGGGACGACGACGGAGCGCGTTGCGGTGGTGAAAGCCAGCCCGCGCTTGCGCAGCCACCAAATCAAAAGGGCGATCGCGAAGGGCACGCTGATGACGAATCCCTCGTAGGGGCGCGTATTGGCGAGGATGGCGAGACCCAGCGCCATCCAGAAGGCGTCGCGAGCTCGCGCGAAGGCCCAGATGCGCGGTAAGGCTCCTAAGACTAACGCGCCGCCGGCAGCGGCGACAGCGCCGCCCCAGTAGCTATCGGCCCAGTATCCGAAAATGCCGAGGCGCATTACGGCGAGTAGGCCGCCGACAAGAGCCCAATTGGGTGAGACCCAGCCCTGGAGAGCCCAGCAAATCGCAGCGCAGAGAATTGCAACGCTGATGAGCACGCCGGTGAACGCGCTGCCGGTGAGGACGCGGCCGAGGGCAAGCATGATGCCTTGGCCGGGCGGATACATGGACGCGTACGTGGGGTGCATGATGACGTGGATGGTTTCGAAGTGGATCCACATGGGAGGAGTGGGATTGGCGAGGCGGTGGTGGAGGAGGGTGTCGGCGAGGAGAAGGTGGCTGAATTCGTCGGTGATGTAGGGCTTAGGGACGGGCTCAATGGGGAGCACGGCGAGGCGCGCAAGGATGGCGAGAACACCAACGAAAAACACGGAAAGGCCGCGGCGCGAGGCGAGGGAGGAGAAGGAGCGATGAAGCGATTTTAGGGCCGGAGAATTTTCTACGAAGGAAAGGCTCGGGAGCGAGAAAGCGAGAGCGAGGGCAAGAAGGATAAGGGCGCATTCGATGAGGAGCAACATCAGGCGACGCGCCCTGCTCGAGTCCGAATGAAACTCACCGCAACAGCTTTACGCCCGGAGTTGGGATATTTCCAGCCGATCGCCCACCTGCGTGCCAGTGCGGTAAATGGTGTGAGGGGGCAGCTCAAGGACGCTGGAGGCCTTCAGAGAGACCTTGGAAATACGAAACGGGCGCAGGTGCTCTTCGACATGGACGACTTCTTTTTCCTTGCTGAGAAAAATGAGATCGATGGGAAACATCATGCCGATGGTATGGACACCCCGGGAGGGGATGATCCAAAGACCGGCCCCCAGCCGTGCCCAGCCTTTGGTTTTTCCCAGGAGCCCGACCAACCGACGCAAATAGCTATCCGCTACGGCTGCTTCCGTGGCGACGAATGTTTCCCGCGTTTTGTTGTAGACAAAGACTGCACCTCTACGGCCGTCATTTCCCATTGCCGTCGCCACTGCCCCCTATAGCTCGTAAGAGTTACCTCGAATTACTCGGCTGCCTTACCGCGGCGACGCCAAATGATGACGAACAGAATTACGACCGCGAGAACTGCTGCACCAACTCGAATCATTGTTACGCTGTCCATCTGAGCCTCCTATTACAGTTTTACCCTCACGCTAACCGCGCTCGCATCCTGCATGCGGGCTGCGGCTAGTGCAGCGTGGTGGTGAATTGACGAATCAAAGTGATTACTGCCGGTCCCAAAATCACAACCATCAATGCCGGGAAGACGAAGAAGATAAGCGGGAAGACCATTTTGACGGTGGTCTTGGCGCTCATTTCCTCGGCGCGCTGACGGCGCTTGACGCGCAGTTCATCGGAGTGAATGCGCAGTGACTGGGCGACGCTGGTGCCGAAACGCTCAGTCTGAATGAGCATGGCGACAAGGGCTTTGATGTCATCGAGACCAGTGCGCCGGGCAAGTTCGCGAAGGGCTTCAATACGAGTTTTGCCGACGCGCATTTCGAGGTTGACCATCTGGAGTTCGTCGCTGAGCTCGGGGTGAACGATACGAAGTTCCTGAGCCACGCGGACCAAAGCTTGATCGAGGCCGAGTCCGACTTCGACGCAGATAACTAGAAGGTCCATCGCATCGGGCAAGCCCTGCCGGAGAAGGCGCTGACGCGCACGGATGCGCCAACCGAGCCACATTTCTGGAAGCAGGAAGCCCAAGCCAAGCGTTGCGACCAGAATGAAGAAAGGGCTGTAGGTGTAGACGCGGGTGGCTAGGACGATGATCAGCAACACAGCCGGCGTGAGTAATTTCATTGCGCGGATGGCCAGCACAGCGTTGGGGCTGTGATAGCCAGCGCGAATCATCATTAACTGGGCCCGCGAAGCACCCTTACTGGAAGCCGCGGGCATGAGTTTGCCGATGGAGGCCAGGGCGTCCCGGGCGCGCTCCATTTGCTTTTCGGCGAACTTTTCCTCGCGCTCCTCAGGTGCACGTGTATCGAGAATGCGAGAGAGGCGGCCGCTGACCTGTGTTTCGCCGGGGGTAAAGGCCCAGACAAGCGCTAGCAGGATCACCAGCGAGACGATGAAAGTGAGTGCTGTGATGCTCCACACCATAAAGCTAGGCTCCTACGATCAAACCTGAATCTGAACGATGCGCCAGAGAAGAATGGCGCCGACTAGTTGCAAGCAACCGGCGCCGATCAGAATCATCGGGCCGATCGGATCAGTAAAAAGAATATTGACGTACTGCGGGTTCAAGAACTTCAAGGCAATGAGCATGGTGACGGGTAAAAGGATCAGGATGCCGGCGGTCAAGCGGCCCTGGGCAGTCTTGACCTGAACTTCGCGGTAGATGCGGAAGCGATCGCGAATGACGCGGGCAAGCTCATCGAGAATTTCGGCGAGGTTACCGCCGGTTTCCTTCTGGACAAGGAGAGCCGTGACGAAGAATCGGACGTCGACGATGGGAACGCGCTCGGCCAGATTGACCAGGGCATCGCGAAGAGGCAGGCCGAAGTTCTGTTCCTCGAAAGCGGTGCGAAATTCTCCGGCGACGGGCTCGGGCGATTCCTTGCCGACCATTTCCAGGCCGGTGGTGAAAGCGTGACCGGCGCGAACGGCGCGGCCAAGAAGGTCGAGAGCTTCGGGGAAGCGTTCTTCGAAGGCTTGCATGCGAGCATGACGCCTCCAGGCAACGTACCCAATGGGTGCGAAGGCCACCACAATGCCGACGAGGATGGGAAGCGGAAATCCGGCAAAGAAGCCGGTGATCATATAAGCGAGGACGCCGAGGATCGCGGCGGTGAGCAGGAGCTTGGCGGCGCGAATCTTCAGGCCGGATTGGTTGAGGTAATCCTGAAGCTTGCCGGACCACTGCATGCGCATGAGCAAGCGGTTGAGGGTGGGAACGGTGCTGAGCATTTCATCCCGGACCAGCTTGAGGTCAAGAGAGATGTCTCCGCGCTTTTCAGCGCGGCGCACGGCGGCCATGCGGGTACGCAAAACCTTTTCTTTTTCATCCTGGCCGAAAGAAAGGACGATGGCCAGGACGATCAGGGCCACGAGCAAGAAAGTTACGATTGCGACCAGACCTGCTGGCATTTACGACTCCTCTTTCGAGTACACGCTTCTAATGCACGACTGGCTATGCCGCGGGATGCCTCGCGGCTGAAGCTCGAATGCTTCTACCGTTCAATCAGTGAGGGCGCTGAAATTCGAACATGGACGACGGGAGCTGAATGCCGGTGACGGTCAAGCGCTCCGCGAAACGCGGGCGGACGCCGCTGGGCATGAAATCTCCCATGACCTCGCCGTTATCTCGAATACCCTTTTTGCGGAATATGAAAATGTCCTGCATGGTGACTACATCGCCTTCCATGCCGGTGATTTCCGCGATGCTGGTGACTTTACGAGTACCGTCGCTCTGCCTGCTTACCTGGACGACCACGTCGATGGCCGAGGCAATCTGGCGGCGAATCGCGGTGTCAGGGAGATTCAAGCTGGACATGGCCACCATGGTTTCGAGGCGGCTCAGAGCGTCGCGAGGTGAGTTCGCGTGAATGGTAGTGAGCGAGCCGTCGTGACCGGTGTTCATGGCCTGCAACATGTCGAGAGCTTCTTCGCCGCGGACCTCACCAACGATGATGCGGTCGGGACGCATACGCAAAGAGTTGATGACGAGTTGGCGTTGCTGGATGGAGCCCTTGCCCTCGATGTTGGGCGGGCGGGTTTCGAGCCGCACGACGTGCTCCTGGTGAAGCGACAATTCGGCGGCGTCTTCGATGGTGACGATTCTTTCGCGGTTGGAAATGTAGGACGAAAGAACGTTCAAGAAGGTGGTCTTACCGGCGCCGGTACCACCCGAGATGAGGATGTTGAGACGGGCCTTTACGCAGCCCTGGAGCAGTTCGAGCATCGGGCCGGTCATGGTTTTGTTGATGATCAAATCGTTCGACTGAAGGCGGTCACGGCCGAAACGGCGGATGGAAACGCAAGGGCCGTCGACGGAGAGCGGAGGAATGATGGCGTTAACGCGGGATCCATCGGCGAGGCGGGCGTCGACCATAGGCGAGGATTCATCAACGCGGCGGCCAATTGCGGAAACGATGCGATCGATGATCGACATCAGGTGAGCGTCATCGCGGAACTGCACGGAGGTCATCTCGAGGATACCGCGGCGCTCGACATAGACTCGCTTCCAGGTATTGACCAGAATATCGGAGACGGTGGGATCGGCGAGGAGCGGCTCCAGAGGGCCGAGACCGAAAACTTCGTCGAGAATCTCCTGCGAAACGCGTTCGCGCTCCTGCAAGTTCATGGGCGTGGATTCGCCCACCACCAAGCTTTCGAGAATCTGGGTTACTTCGCGGCGCACATCTTCGCGCTTCACTTCGCTGAGCTTGTCCAGATTTAGCTTTTGGATCAGCTTGCGGTGGATGGTCGATTTGAGTGAAGCGAAGTCCGTCCGTGCCGGAGGAGTCATCATGGAAGACATGTCAAATTACCTCTTTGTCGGGAATGAAAAGAACGCACCGAGACCGCCGCGCTTGGGATCCCCGGGGGAACCCGATTCCATGCCGGCGAGCTGAGAGGCCAGCTGGCGGTAACGGTTGCTCAAGATATTGTTGTGATTTTCAAGGAGAGGCGTGCCGAGATTAAAGGCCGCGCTCGCCTTGCGATAGTCGTTAGGCAGAGTAGCGAAGACGGGACGCTTGATGTTCTTTTCGATGCTCTTGAGAACTTCGTCTTCACCCTTGTGCCAACGATTGACGACGACACGGATCTTTTCAGGATCGATGCCAAAGCCGGTCAGAGCGAGGACCTTGCGCTCGAGAGTCCAGAGCGAAGGGACATTGGCTTCGGCAACAACCATGATCATACGGGCGCTGGAAAGAATGGTGCCCCAGTCGGAAGAGAATTGAGTGCCGATGTCGACGAGGACAGTGTCAGCGGAGGCCTGGGCCACATTGACCACGCGCTCCATCGGGGCGATCGGGATTTTTTGCCACTCTTCCGGATGCAGCGCGCCGCCAAGAATTTCGACTTTGGTTTTGTGCGGCGTGAGCAGGCCGGAGAAGAAGTGAGTATCGAGGCGGCTCAGGTTTTCGACTGCGTCGCGCAGGCCGAACCGCGGATGTAGATCGAGAAGGAGATGAACATTGCCTAGCGGACGCGCGAAATCAAGAATGACCGTTTTCTTGCGGGCGTAGGTGGCCAGCTGCACGGCCAGATTAACAGTGACCGTGGTGGTGCCCACGCCGCCCTTGGAGCCCATGATGATGATCAATTTTTCCGGCGCACGACGCTCGGTTGGTCCACCCTCGACATTGACGCGGCGGAGAATCTCGGACAGATCGTCGAGCATTACTGGCTTGGAGATAAAGTCCTGAACGCCGCTGCGCATAGCGTCTAGGAGTAACTGGTGATTGGGCGGATTGGTCGCCGAACAAGCGATCAGCCGGACGGCCGGACGCATCCGGCGAAGATGTGCAGCCAAGACAAAGAAGGCTTCGTAGTCGCGTCCCAAGTCGAGGAACACAATATCCGGAACTGTTTCGCTTATATCCGGTAGCTGGTCCATTGGGACGGTCCATTGCCGGACCGAACCGACCAGACCAGTCTGCTGCAGGGCAGCAAGGAGCTGTCCGGAACTATTTGCGTCACTACTGGCGATTCCTGCAGTCAGCATGTCCCAAGTCCTTAGAATTTACTCCCAGCTTGCGCGCAACGCTACCGTGAACCAGGTGCCGCCTGTTGATCGGGGTTCGCATTTCCCAGGAAAGGCTCTGGGAAAGTGATACGCGGAACGTTGCCCGGTTCGAGCGGTTGAACGATGCGAGGAGTCACAACTACGAGCAGCTCGTCTTTGGTTTTATTGAGCGAGCGGCTCTTGAAGAGGTTGCCAAGCACCGGGATGTCGCCGATGCCCGGGAGTTTCGACAATTGATCGGTGACCCGGTTATCCACCAAGCCGGCGATCGCGAAACTCTGCCCATCGCGCAGATCCATATCGGATTCGACGCGGCGGGTTGAAAGAGCCGGAATCACGAAGCCGGAGATGGTCAGAG
Source organism: uncultured Acidobacteriota bacterium (assembly GCA_963757885.1). GTDB lineage: Bacteria > Acidobacteriota > Terriglobia > Acidiferrales > UBA7541 > Palsa-147. The sequence goes on from CAVWSS010000006.1 coordinate 1,760,005, forward strand.
CGTTCGCGAAATCGAGCGAGCTGACCTCGGGCTTGACCTTTAGGTGAATCAAGCCTTCCGGAGTGAGCGTCGGGGTGAAATTGAGGCGCACGCCGAATTCCTTGAACTGAATTGTAATCCCAGCGAAGCCGCCTGTGCCCAGCCCCTGAATGATCGGGAAGGGGAACTCACCGCCGGCCAGGAAGCTTGCTTCCTTTCCGGAGCTGGTGAGCAGGTTGGGCTCAGCCAAAATTTGCAGAACGTTCTTCTGCTGTAGCGCTTGAATGGTAGCGCCGAGATTGATATCAGGACGGAAGAGGAACAAGTTCAGAAGATTGCTTAGACCAAAAGTGGTTTGGGTGCCAGTTCCAGTGGAAGAGGAAGAGCCGCCACCGAGTGATCCGATCTGGCCTTGAATGATTGGCGGTGAAAATTCCTGAGTAGAAACCTGGCCGAGGTTCTTGCCACCGGTGGAGAAGATGTTGATGCCGAGCTGAGTGAGCGCGGTGCGGTCGACTTCCGCGAATTTCACTTCGAGCAGAATTTCACCCGGAGGCGCGGAGGGGATCTGCATCAGGCTGGTCACTTTGGGAGCGGCGTTCTTGACCACTTCCAAAATTTTGTCGGCGACCGCGGCAGAAGAGGCTTTGCCGGAGAGGATCACCACATCCTTGGAAGTCTCGATGTGAACGTTCTCAGAGGGGAAGACTTCGTGAATCTTCTCAATGAGACTGAGCACGTCGATGTCGACGGAGACTTCGAAGGCTTGGCTCTGATCCGCGTCGTCCCAGATGAGCAGGGAGACGCCGCCCGGAGTCTTGCCATTGACCAGCACCTGATAAGGGCTGACCACGATAGCTTCGGCGATGTTGGGATCGGCGATGGAGAGCCGCTTGATGCGCGTAGGCGACGTAATGACCAGGGAGCGCCCCACCATCAAGTGCAGCGTCTGAGGAGCCTCAGACTGCTGGCCATTTCCATTGGCCGCGGGGAGCGCAGGAGAGGCAGGCGGATTAACCGGCTGCGTCGCACGCGCGTAACCCGGTGCCAGCAGGGAGATCGCAACAATCAGACCCGTTGCGTAGAACCTACTGCGCCGTTCAGACAGCCGATTGTATAGTTGTTCAAACATGCGTTTCTCCAGCGGTGCGATCACGGATTTGGAAAACTCTTATTTTCACGCTTGGTGCCAGTAATGACTTCGACGGTATAAGGCGGAGGCGCCAAGGGAGTGACTTCCTTGGGCGCAACAGCCACGTGCCTGACGATTGGTTCCGGGGCTGGGCCACCGAAGAGCTGCGATTCTGAAACCGACGGGGGAGCCACGGTCTTCACATCGATACTGCTGCGGAGGGAAAGCTGAATCTTCCCTTCAGTCGAGGCCAAGGCGAGCTTGTTGGCTTCTTCGGGGTTAACCAGCAAAGTGATCACCGAGACTGTTTGGGGCTTGCCTTCACGGTCCTGTTCGACCTTTTGTCCGGCGGCCAAAACCTTGATGTTCTCAAGAATGGTGCGAGTGGTCAGGTTGCTGCTTCCGGTTCCGCCGGAGGACCCGGTGCACAAGACGTCGACCATGGTGCCGGGAGTGACGAAGCCTGCGACGGCGATGACGTCATTTACGGAGACGGACACGGCGCGCATGCCTTCGGGAATGGTGGCCTGGAGGCCAGCGCCAGCTTCGCGTGGAGCGAGTTTGTTTTCGAGAATCATTTCGTTCTCAGAAATGGGAGTCATGAGGGCGCGATTGGTGGCGTCTTCAACACGAGTGAACATGCCAGGGACGTTTTCGCCGGCAGGCCACGGGATGGTCTTCAGCTTGGAAGGATCGAGCCTGGTGCCCTGCGGCAGATCCTGAGCGGCGACCACAATTTGATTCATCTTCACGGTTGGCTGCGAAGTAGCCGCCTTCTTGAACTCGTTGTAAACGAAAACGCTGAGGAGCAGTGCCAGCACGACGGCCAGCCCCAGTCCGATAAGTAACCGATTGCGATTCATACTGCGGTCTCCTTTTGCTTACGCCACCCGACCCCACGTCAGATAGCAGCAGTAGCAAATGATGGTGCCGAGTGCTGCCGCTACACCGAAAGGAAGTTTCAGAAGCGACGGGTTATCAAGTGAAATCTCTGGATGGCGTCGCAATCCGAAGGACAAAAAACCTCGTACGAGAACGGCCAAGTTCTTCATGGTTGCTTTGGCGCGCTTCGCGTGGACCATCAGAACGATGGCCATGACGCCAGAAACTAAAACACTAGCCAGCAAAACGAAAAGAAACATCAAAGGTCCCACCAGGGCCCCTACCGCACCCATCAGTTTCCAGTCGCCCGCGCCTAGAGCCCGAAGGAGAACCAGGGGCAAAAGGATGCCGAGAGCGAGACCTGCCCCCTCCAGCGAGTGGATCGTGCCGCGCCACCCCGAGATCCAGGTGTGCAGTGCGACCCCGCTGCAGAAGGCAGGGACCGTAAGCCAATTGGGAATCCGACGGGTGCGCAAGTCAAGAAGAGCTGCGAGAGCCGTCAGCGCGAATGTAAAGGCCCAGATGGTTTGAGTGGATGTCATTAGCTAAGTTAACCGTTATGTCCTGTACGTAATGAACCTACGATCAATAACGCACAAATTGCCCGCCAGCGAAACTCTGCGTTTTTGGAGAAGCGCGGAATTACGTGGTGGTCAGATTCGCAGAAGCGGTGGTGAACACGTCACTGATCGTGGCTCCCATGGTTTGCATTGAAGCAATGGCCACGAGAGAGATCAAAACCACCAACAGAGCGTACTCCGTGAGGTCCTGACCTTGTTCTTCTTTCCACAGTCTCTTCAAAGTCTTCATGATTGGTCTCCTAAAATTTTAAAGTCGCCCTGAGGTTGAACTTCGAATGGGCAGAGGCCGCTGATTCTGCTAAGGACCACGCAGCGGCCCCCAAGCCCTCCGATCGCCATGACCTTTGGGAGACCGATTAGGTGGTGGTCAGGTTGGTGGACGCGCTGGCAAAAGCATCGCTGATGGCGTGGCCCAAAGTCTGCATCGATGCGATTGCGACGAGCGCGATCAAAACGACGAGCAAAGCATATTCTGTCAGGTCCTGCCCTTCCTGTTCCTGCCAGAGTCGCTTCAAAAGGTTCTTCATAGTCAAATCCCTCTCTTGTAAGGTGGTCGGCTCGGGGATGTGCCGCCGCGCGTAAGTAAGCATCTGATGCACCATTCCCGGGTCTAACCGAGCCAACCGCAAGACCGCTTTTCTAAAGGGGTTACCTGACGGCGGTCTAAAGTATTTCCTGTATCCCAAGGCCTGATGGAAAAAACGTTACCCTTTGTTGACAGTGACTTTACCTCCCGAACTTGGTTTGGTGACTCTGGGAAGGAGACCTCAACCCCGGGTCTGTACCAAATGGAAGGCGAAGTTACATCCCGCGCCGTGACCTGTGCCGATTTATGGTCTAAATGTATCAAGAGGAGCACTATTTGGAACAAGCAAAAATCCAGCGATATGTCTAGTTTAGAAAGCTTTGGAAGCTGTCCTTCCGGGCACTCCCGACGGTACAGGTTTGACCCGTTCGAAAAGATCACTGGCCTTATCCGAGTAAATTAGTCGCCATTCCGGAGAAGACGCAAGAAGAGTCGCAAGTGTGCTGGTTTTTTGAATGAGGCAGCTCTGGATGTCGTACTTGGGGAAAAGGCGAAGGGCCTGGCCATCGAGGTTGGCGATTTTCATGTAATCCTGAAATATCCCAGCGTATTCGTAGAGATCGGCGCGTCCATCGATGAAAACTTTGTGGGACGGGCCGAGGCGCCAAATTAAATAGCCGCCATAGCCGTATTCGTTGAACATGCCGGTGGGCTGCGGATGCTGCTCGAGATAGGCGACCGCGCCGACAGGATAATCATCGTCGACAATTTTGTTCAGCGCTTTTTTGTCGGGGAGCAGTTTGACCAGAGACAGTGCGATAAGCGCGATGATAATCAGATTGAGCGCGGGCTTGTCTTTCTTGGGGTCGTAGCGCGGGATCCAATTGGTGAGGATCACCGCGATGACAGGCGCCAAAAACATCATAAAAATAAGCACAAAACGTATGTGCACGCAGGCGGAGTAAGCGCCGAAAAGAAGCATGACCATTTCGTGCAGCTTGTAACGCACAGGTATGAGGACATGGGCGAAGAAGAAAAGCAGCATCAGGCCGAGGAGATATTTGCCAACGCCAAGGCCGAAAGTAAGCGATTGCCACTCTTGAATGTTGGCGATGTTGAAGGGCTGCATCAGGGCCATCTGGAGCGGGTAAGCGGCCAGGCTGGAGCCGTACGGCGTGATTACTAAGGCGATCAGGCTGAGCAGAAAGACCAGAGAGAGCGTGCGGCGATCCTTCGCGCTCCAGGCCTCAGCGCTAAGTCCTCCGAGATGAAATGTGAAAAGTCCCGAAACCCAATAGAGTCCGATCATAGCCATGCCAAACGCAAAAGTTCCGTGGGTATTCACCCAGAGTAGAAATAGGGGCGGGAGAATCCAGATTTCTTTTCGATGACCTTGGCGGAAGCGTTCCAGGCAGATCAGGGCAACGAGTAGGAAAACGTATCCGATCAACTGGGGACGGAGAGTGAAGATGGCACCGGCGATGGGAACAATGGTGGCCGTGGCGACGCAGGCGGCCTTGCTATTTCCACAGCGTAGGTAGGCGTAGTAGTAGATCAGGACGGCGATGACACCGACCAGAGCCATCAAGAGAGCGGAGAGGCCCACCAGGCCTGAGCGTTGACCCAGGGCCATCACTACTTCGCCTAGCCATTCATAGGCGGTCCAAGGGGCGCCCGTGGCCGTAAAGGAGTAGATATCGCTGGTCGGCCACGTGTGGGTCTTTAGAATGACGTCCCCAACGGCGATATGCCACCAAGTGTCGGGATCAGGAAGGCGGGTGCGAGCCGAAACCAGCGCCACCCCAACGAGCAGTGACCCCATCATGACGGGGAACGATGCGAGCCTCTTGAAGCCCTTCAGACTCTCTTCAGGAGTGCTGCCGGACGCACTTGGGGGATCTGCCTGAGCGAGAAAGGAACCAGCTACGCCAGGCGGCTCGACTACACTTGTAGACGAAGAGTTTGAGTTAGACATTGGCGGCGCAGTGAGAGTGCAAAAAGATGCTAATCAAATTTGGCGCTCTTGTCTTTATCTCGTTCGGTTTGCGGGTGCTTGCGAGCTACGTGTCCGATTGTGTACATACCATGCCAGGACTCTTGGACCGTTCCCGTGCACCACTTAGAGCACTTTTGTGCACTGGCTGTGCTGCACCATTGTCAAAGCTGGAGTTGAGCGAGCATTTTTGGTGACAGGTGGCTGATGCCGAGCGCTTCGAGTCCGGGAATGTCAACTCCGGTTGCCGTTCATTTTGAGCTCTTTGAACTGATCAAGAACCGCAAAATCGGTCTGGGTAGACTCGATAGTTTCGCCGAGTTGCTGGATTTTGTCTGCATGGACGTGACCAAGAAGGGTGCCGGCGGCTTCGATGTGTTGGACTCTTTCAGGGTGTAGTTGCATTACCCTGGCCGCGCTGGCGTCCACAGCCACGGGATCGTCACCGAGGATCAGGATCCCGCAAGCCTTAGGTTGCCCTTGGATAGGGCCGTTCCCTTCCATGCCAACGATGCCGTCCACGATGGCAAAGTCCGGGCGAAGGGCCGCGTTGAGGTCCAAGATAGCTTTGTCAATCCCCGCCCAGTGCAGCACATTCTTGGGCCAGCCATAACAACTCCCAGGAACGACCCCAAACATGTTCTTCAGTGAAAGAGACACGCCTGCCCAATGGTGTGTCTTGAGTTTTGGCATAGAGACGACGAAGTCGGCTTGCTGGAGCGAATTTGGAAGATATAACTCGCTGAGTTTTGAAGCGTGTGTTTTTAGAACGAGCTTTCGAACGTCGTCAGTGTTGAGGTCAACCAAATCGCTCATTAAGTCGCGGCCGTAATCCATGAGATGCATGGATTCGAGAATGCCCTGGAAGTCACGTTCAACAGCGGGGCCATCGCCGATTAGGACGCGCGCGGCACCAAGGCGTAGGAACGCCTCGCGGCTGGCGGCGACGACCGCGGGATGAGTGTTAATGATTCGCTGCGAATCAGGTCCGACGAAATTCGGCTTCAGAAATACGTTCTTTCCACGAACGGGGAGGCCAAAAATTTGGAGAGTTTCAAAGAGCAGCGAGGAAAGGTCAGCATCGTAGCTCTGCGCCTTACGTATGACGACGCGAGAGGGCGAGCGTTTGAACGGCGGAATAAGAGATGGTTCTGATCGTGGCATGTTTGGCGGTTACCGGCGAGGCAGCCAATCAGTCTTCGTACTCAGAGCAAGAATAGTCCACGCAATGGCCGGAACGCTTAAGTCCTGGATGCGATGTTCGACGCCCCTCTTTATTAGTGCAGGACGATTCTGGCCGGCACGACCACTAAGCTTCAACCCAATGTGCGCAAGCGTGAATGATTCAACGCTGCCCATAGCGCCGAAAGTGCGTTCGAGCCAATCCAAGCTGAGCTGATTGGGCGGCCGTTGCAGATTACCCCGCAGGGCAAGAAGAGCCCAGACCGTTGGCCCGACCAGTGGTTCGCCGGGTACGCCGTAGACCATTGGATTTCCGCAATTCCAACCACCTCCGATGCACATGCGATCGTAGAGCATGGACTCCGCAAGTTTCATACGTTCGGCGGCAATGGCGGGAAGAAGATCGGCGGGCGCGCCGTTGAGAACGATTAGGGCTTGCGAAGTTGGCTCTACCCAGCTCGCGGTTCCAGGCGTCCAACTCCATCCGTAATACGAGTCGCTCTGCTTGGCGAGATTTGCGTTGCCTGCGAGACTTCTGCGCAACCGCCACCAAAAGCCAGACTCGCCAGGGCGATCAGCGCATAACCATTCGAGGCCACGCTTAAGCGAGTCGCGATTCTTTGGGGAATTCAGCAAAGCCCAGCAAGCCAACGCAGTGACCCAAGCCCCTTTTTCTTCAGCGACGGGTGAATCACCGCTTTGCTTGGTAAGTTGTGGCGGTCTCGAAAAATCCGGTGAGGCGACGGGACAGGAGCCATCAGCGAGCTGGCTCTTGCGCAAAAAATCGTAGGCTCGCTCGGTTACGCTTTGAAGGTTTGATTCGGAGGAATATTGATGAAGGGCAAGAAGGGCCCAAGAAGTTGGTTCGACGCGGCTTTGCAGATTTGCGCGAAACCCCCAGCCACCATCCTGATTTTGAGCGCGAATTAAGGCTGGGATAAGCGCACCGACAGCGAACGCCTCTCCCTGGGTGGTTGGCTCCGAGCCAATGTTTGATAGCTCCGGCACGGTGTCCATGGTGTCCCTGAGTTTTTCCGCACCAAGCTACATGATTTGCTTCGAAGGGGGGACTTTATCCGCCAGCCCTGCTTCGGGATTTTCACCCTCGTACTGCCGAATGTCCAGTTGGTTGATGAGCCTATGGAGATAGCCGCGTGCCACACCCAAGGTGCGGGCGCTCTCCGCTTTGCGCCAACCACATTCCCGTAAAGTGCGGAGCAGAAGGCGCCGCTTGAACTGACGCACTTCCTCTTCGTAGGAGTGCGTAAAAGTGGAGACTTCGCAATTGTTACGAATGCCGGCCGGCAGATGCCAAATGTCGATGGTCTGGCCCTCGGACAACACCACGGCACGCTGAATTGCGTTTTCTAACTCGCGAACGTTGCCGGGCCACGCGTATTCGTCGAGCGCGTGCAGTGCGGGACGCGAAAGACGGCGGACTTTCTTATTGAACTGCTGCGAGGCCATCTCGAGGAAATGCTGGGCGAGCAGCGGAATATCGTCGCGGCGTTCGCGCAAGGGCGGTAGATACATCTGGACAACGTTGAGGCGGTAGTACAAGTCCTCGCGGAATTTGCCTTGCTGGACCATTTCGGCGAGATTGCGATGAGTTGCGCAAATTAAGCGAATGTTCACATTAATCGTTGCATTGCTGCCGAGTCGCTCAAAGCGGCGTTCCTGCAGTACGCGAAGAAGTTTCGGCTGCAGGCCGAGACTAATGTCGCCTATTTCGTCGAGGAAAAGTGTCCCCTGATTCGCGGATTCCAGGCGGCCGCGACGGGTCATCAATGCGCCGGTAAAGGCGCCCTTTTCGTGCCCGAAAAGCTCGTCTTCGATCAACGTTTCAGGAAGATTCGCGCATGAAAAGGCAACGAGAGCTTGATCGGCCCGGCTGCTCATGCGGTGAATCGCTCGAGCGAGAAGTTCCTTACCTGTTCCGGTTTCTCCCGTGACGAGGACGTTCACGTCGCACGGTGCAATTTTCTGAACGAGTGTGAAAAGCTCCTGCATGGCCGCAGCGTTTCCGAGAAGCTCGTGCAAACGGCCGGTGGTGCGGGCCATGGCGCGATAGCGCTCGAGTTCTTTTTCGGCGGTGCGCATTTTATAGGCGCGCTGGAGGATGAGGCGGAGCTCGAGAATTTTTGGAGGATTTGTGTGAGTGTCGTAGGCGCCGTGCCCGATGACCTGCATGGTGAGGTCACGATCGTCCTCATCGCACAAGACAATTACCGGCGGGCGCGAAACACTTCCGTGAATTTCGTCGATGAGACGAAGGCCGGCGACAAGATTTTTATGCGGGCCTTCGGAGCGCAGGTCGAGCAGAATGACATCACACCAATCCGCCCAGTCGCCCCACTTACTTAAATCAAGTTCTTCGCAGCAACGTCCCTCAAAGCCAGGTCCCATGGCTTTTACGATTGCCTCGGCGAGGGTGGGTTCTTTGCCGAGCAGGCAAAAGTGAATCACTTGATCTTCAGTCATTTTTTCCCCGGCGCCTGGCGATACAGGTCGTCCAGCGCGTATTTTTGATCAAGGACATTGGCTGACCTTGAATCACACGATTCATCATGAGAATTGAAGCCTCGGGGATAGGAAGGCTCCAGGGCCAAAGGACGATTTGGCCAGCACACCTCTGAGAGGTCACCGATAGTATACACCCGAAAGTAGGGCCCATCGTCTACAAATGGACCCTGTGGGTTTGTCCGTCAGTTAAGGTGTTTATCTTCAGCGACATATGGAAATTCAGAGGGGCTGCAAATTTCATTTGACGCAGTCTAATCCCGACGGAGGCGGAAGTCCAAAGGGGAAAACATTTGCCGCTGAGCACTGAGGGTGAAGGGTAGGGGGGTACTACTCCTTTGATTCCTTCAATACTGCCTGAACGCCGACCAAAATCTGAATATCGACCGGCTTTCCATCGCGTAACGCGGGGTTGAAGGTCCACTTACTGAAGGCGAGGCGGGCTGCTTCGTCCATCGCGGGCAATAATCCCTGATAAATGGTGAGATCCGCGACGGTACCGTCCTCTTTAATGATCCCCTTGAGAACGATCATTTTGCGCTGCTTATCTTCAGAGACGGGGAGGCGCTTGAAGTCGAACTTGTTGACCGGATCGGGGGGGATAACGCTCTTTTCCATTCGCACCACGCTGGTATTGGCGGCGGGCTGCCCTTCTTCGGTTTTGCCTGCGTCCTTGGTGCAATACTCGAGGGCCCAATTTCCGCCCTCCATGGGAAGGAAGATGCTGTATATCTTGCCGCAGGTCAACGCCTTATAGACGGCTAGGCCTCCTCCACCAACCGGCCCCGATGAGACGATCAGAGCGCGCCTGCGAATGTGCGGGAAGGTTCACGACAGGGATAACCATTTCGTCGGGACGAGTAACCGCGCTGGAGTTGAGAAGTTCGCCTCCTCCACCCACGCCTCCTTCACCCTTCACGCTGACCGGACCGCCAATTCCATTTCCACCACCGCCTCCGCCATTTCCGCCCTTGCCCAGGCCGGTGCTGCTGTCGCCGCCAGGTCCGAAGCCGCCAGTGCCGGCGCCGGGAGTGCCATTCGGAACGCCGCCAGGAGATCCAACACCTTGCGGCGCTGCAGCGATCGTAAATCCGCCATAACGATTGCCGGGAACGAGCGCGCCGAGTCCGGCGTTTTCATCGGGATTTGTTCCCATGACCAGCAATCCATTGCCAACTTCAGTGCTTCCATCCGCTGCGCCGGCAACTGAGCCGGGAGTTTGCGGTCCGCGAATCGCGCCGGAATTTCCCACGGGCACCGGCAGGCGCGGTTGGTCAACAGTTGCGTCGGAAGCGATCTTCAGGTCGGTCGGGGCTTGCGTCGCCTGCATGAGAGTAGGATCGGCTTCCACGGCTTCACGGCTTCGCGACAATTTCGGAACCGCGGCCTTATTCTGCAGCGGCGCGTGAAGCTGAGGCATCGGATTCCCCAATAAAACATTGGGCAAACGAAGATCCTGAGGAATTCGCAGTTCCGGCGGTGAATTCGCCTGGATAATGGTTTGGTGCGGATTATCGGGATGCGAAGGATTGGAAACAACGGTCAGGGCGTTGTGATGGACGGTGGTTGCGAGCAGCGGAAGTTTCTTGGGATTGGTGCCGCGGCCGGCCATTCCTCCGGGACCCTGAGGCAACATGCGTGGAAATATCTTGGCCTGGCTCATGGGCGGCGCGATGTAATAAATCTTTTGCGGATTATGTTTGGCAAGAGCCGCACTATTCGCGGACGCGGGCATGCGGCTTAGCAAAACAAGAACGGGAATGAACGCGGCATGCAGCAGCACTGAACTCAGCATCGAACGCGCGGGCACTTCTTCACGAGTTGTGACGTAAGTGCGATAAGGCTGCCCTGCGTTGGCGATTACTTCGGGGTCACCTGAATCGGAAGAATTTGCGCCACCAGGGAAATTTCCGCCGTCGAATTGAGCAGAGGGCTTCGAGCGCTGGCGAGGCGGGCGCGGAAGCAGAAGTTCGTTTGTTCGTTCGGTGAGAAGCATGAGCAGAATTGGGTATGATTCGCGTAACTAGATTTTAGCTGCTAAGTAACGAAAAACCGCGAGTCTCCCACATGCGGGTGCAAGTTGATTACCACCCACGTTAATATGCAGTCTCTTAAAGTTAACTCAGGCTCACGGAGAGACGGCAAAATTTCGGACTAAATCGTTCCAGAAGTTCCTACGGAAGTGAAGCACGTTGGGTTCCAACGCCGGGTGGGGCCATGCTGACACTGGGTAGTGACTGGGAATCGGGCGAAAACTGTAACCGTTCAGAGACGGTCTTAACGAGAGTTAGGACGGATTCAGAGACCAAATGGGGCAAATGACTCAAAATAAGAGCCTAAAAAACCTCCGCGCCAGGAAGAGCTTTTTTTTCTGCAATTTAACTCGGAGCGAGTGCGCAATCGAACGCGTTTGGCACATTGACTGCTTCAAGAATAGTCTTACTTAGCTCCAAGTGTGCTAGCTTGATTGACAATCCTTCGGCACGAGTGGCGTGCCAGTTCCAACAGGCCAGCCAATTGAGGCAAGTCTTTTCTTGGGAGAAAACACGCTTATGAGATTCGTGACGGCGTGCGCGCTAGCGGCGATATTGACGGGATATACGGCGGAGTGCGGCGGCGGCCCAGCAAGCGCAGTCGCAGTCCACAACGACGACGAACTCCGCCTCAAACACCTCTAACAGCGGCAGTTCGGCGGGTGTTGGCACGACCACGACAACCAGCAGCACGACGAAGTTGAACCCTGATAATGCTTCGGCGACGACGACCTCGACGACTACGGTCACGGCGACTCCGGGCGCGGCGGCAACGCATATTGCCGCTCCAGCGGGCCCTCCGATCGATGAAGTGAACCGCAAGGAACTTGAAAAGAACGCCGGTAAGGACGCGGGCAAGTTGTTTCTGCGCTCGACGCCAACAGGCGCACAGATTTACATCAATGGAGATTTCGTAGGGAAGACGCCTTTGCTGCTGGTGGTTCCTCCAGGCACGTACAAAGTGGATATGCGCGGAGACCGGCAGGGGTCGAGCGAAAAGATTGTGGGCTTGCTGGCGAATCAGACTCAAGAAGTAGTTTTGAATTTGGCGTTGCGCTATCCGGCACGAGTTACCGCACATTAATTCAAAAGCCGTCAAGGCGAGGGAAACCAATCATGGATCGCAAATCAACCGGAGTTGAGTTCGATCGAGAGGCTTTTGTGCCGGCGGATCATACGCCGAAGCCGAGCCCGCCATTTCTGGGCATCGCGCTATTTCTGATCGCCGCGGCGGCAGTTGGATTTGTGGGCTACAAGCTCTTGAAGATGAGCTCGGGCGGCAGTGTGGCAATGGGCGGCGCAAACAACAATGAAGTGATCGCCCTGCGCGAAGAGTTGAGCCGTGTGGAAAAGAGAGTGGATGACTTGGAGCGGCGGCCGCGGACGGCTGCGGCGCCGGTGGTAGCGCAACAGCAGGCGCCGGCTCAAGCGGCAGCCCCGGCCAGCAGCGCACCGAAGGTTTATCACGTGACGACCACGGTGATCCAGAAGCCGGATCCGGCGGAACAGCAGAGAGTGGCGGGGCTTCAGAAGAATATGTCGGATTTGCAGAGCGACGCTTCAGCGAACAAGGAAGCCTGGCAAGCAACGACCGATCAATTGGCGCGGGTGTCGGGCGATTTGGGCACGACGCACGGCGAAATCATTCGCAGCCAGGACCAATTGAACCAGCTATTGTCACGGACGGAGCTGACGCCGATTCCATTTGAGCTGCGCCGGTCCGGGCACCCGCAGGCTATTGGGCCGGTTTCGCTGCAACTCAAGGCCTCCAACCAGAAGAGCCAGCGCTACACCTTGTGCGTGTACATCCAGAAGAACTGCGTGGAACTGAAGGACCGGGTGCAGTTCGAAGTAGTGCAGTTTGCTACTTCACGGGACTCGGCGCCCCTGGAAGTTATAGCCACCAAGATTGGGCGCGATCAGATTTTGGGGTACCTCGAGGTACCGCGACAGACTTCAGGGAAGTAGGCCTAAGGATAGGTGGGAGTAAGTCTAGGCTTACTAGAGCTATGTAGTTGAAATATATACTAATTGCGCGACGAAAAGTTGGAATTGGATTGATAGAAACGCCAGTGTGGAGTATAAAAGTTGAATCCAAGTGAAACTGATTGCCTCTGTTCCGTCCCCCGGAGGAAACGATCAGCTCACCGAAACTCTCACGGGAACGCTTCAAGCGACAAACTGAGCCGCGCGTAGATCGCGCGGGCGTATAGGTGAAAAGCATATGAGCTACAGACAACGAGAAGCAGGTCAGGCGCTGTTGGTAGTTGCGCTGGGACTCGCTGTGTTGATCGGAGCGCTAGGGCTGGGCGTCGACATGGGCATGTTCCGTATGCAGAAGCGGCAAATGCAAACTGCGGCTGATGCGGCAGCGCTGGCTGGGGCGCAAGCGTATCCGGCGGGGGCGACGTACGTCACTCCGGCCGCGACCCAGGCTCTCACCCTTGACGGTTTCACTGCGGGCAGTGGAACAACAATAGCGATTCATAACCCCCCGACGTGCACGACGGCGGCCCCGTGCAGTCTCCCGGCTGCTGATCCAAATATTGGCCAGCCAAATTTTGTAGAGGTAGTGCTGGAACAGGACCAACCGACGTATTTCTCCAAGATTTTTGGAGTGACCACTGTACCGCTGACGGTTCGAGCGGAAGCAGAGGCGAATCAGAATTGCATATATACGCTGGGTCAAAGCGGAACGGATATCGCCATTGGCCTAGCGATCGTCACGACGGATTGTGGTGTGGTGGACGAGTCTTCCGGCAACAGCTCGATGACGTGCACTATCGGTCTGCTTAATGCCCCGTCGATCGAACTCCATGGGGGTATATCCTCGCTGTTGTGTTTTAACCTAGGAAAGCCCAGGACGCACCTACCGATGCAGGTTCCTTATGATCCGATGTTCTATTTGCAAAGCAGCGAGCCGGCGGTAACGCCCTGCGGAGCCAACCTAGGTGGATTTGTCTGGGCGGGGGCCCCAGGGCCGGGCGTGCTAACTATTAACGCGGCAAATTCGCCAGCGACTCTGGAGACCGGTGTTTATTGCGGCGGGATCAGCTTGCAGGCGGGCGCGAATGTGACGTTCGGCAATCCCGGGTCGCCGGGCAACCCCACCACTATTGTCACAACCGGCGCGACGAATGGCTTTACGATCGGGCCGACGACGACCGTTAACACTCTGTCAGGCGGTATGACTGTCTACAACAACAGCGGACCAATCAATTTCACGTTTGCCTCTGCAACCGCTGGCCACATTACTTTGAATGCATCTACGAGCGGCCCGCTTAAGGGCGTCCTGTTCTTCCAACCGCCTACAAATACGTCAGGTTCATTGGTTGTGGGAAGTTTTAATGTCAACACCACGCTGAACGGCGGTTATTACATGCCGGGCGCTCAGCTAACTTATATCTTCGATTTTGTCAGCGACAATGCCAATGCCTATGCGCCGATTGTGGTCAACTCATTGAACTTCTTTCTTTCCGGTTCGACCTTCAACAAGGTCAGCATCTTTAATAAGTTTGCGCCGGCAGGATTGTCGCCGTTGCGATCGCAGAACGCGGTATTAGTGGAGTAGTTTCGAGCAGGCTGAAAAAGGAATAATCTGATTTCAGCATCTGGAGCGAGTTATGAGAAGGCGAAACATCGGCTCATCTGAAGAGCGCGGTTCGAACATAGTTGAAATGGCTATCCTTATGACGGTTCTGCTTTTGCTCGTCTTGGGCGTTATCGATTTGGGGCGTGCAATTTTTATCAAAGTGGAATTGGCAAACGCGGTACGAGCTGGAGCGTTGTACGGCGCGCAGGGACCGACAACGGCTGCGGACACCTCGGGGATTACTACCGCGATAAGGAATGAAGCACCAGATATCGGCGCTTCAATTACAAACATCAGTATAGGTCCGGCTTATTGCCAATGTGTGGGCGGAGGAAACGTAACCTGCGGAGGCGGCGGCTGCGGAGCAGCTCCGCAAATTGAGTGGCTGCAAGTTACCGGTCAATTTAACTATACGCCATGGTTGAACGTCCCATATTTTGGATTCCATTCCCTGGCTATTAAGGGCGTAGCTACGGTTCCGGTGGCCGGGGTCTAGTGTGATTTTTATGGAAGATACACCGCAAATGTTCAGGCAAAATAAACCTCCTCGACACATGAGCCGCGAGCGCGGGGCGGCCGCCTTGCTTGAGGCTGCCCTTACCATGGCTATCATGTTGGCGCTGATCATGGGTATCATCGATTTTTCGAGGGCAATGTACGCTTATCATTTTGTTGCGCATGCTGCGGCCGAAGCAACGCGATATGCGGGGAGCCGGGGAAGCTCGTGGACAGGAACGGCGTGCACAGCACCGACATTCAAATATGGGTGCATGACGGACACCGGAGGGGCAGACATCCTGGCTTACGTGAACAACATGGTTCCGGCCGGCATTCAAGTGAGTGGCACAAAGAATTCATCGACTGGGAGTCCATCAACCAGTTGTGGCGCGGTTTCTGCGACAGCGCAAGCATTGACAGTCTGCTCGACGTGGCCGAGCCTCGGTGGAAACGGAAGCACTGGCGGGTACTGCGATGCAGCCAATTCGGGAGCCAATAGCCCCGGGTGCGTGGTTACGGTAACGGTTCAATATAATTTCAAATTTATTTTTGGCTCACTCGGAATTCTGCCGCACGCCACTTATTACACGCTGACCAGCAAGTCCTCGATACTTATCCTCGAGTAGCTTCGCCCTTCCCGCAAAACCCACTATTTCTCTTATGCGGCTCAGAACATTCACATTGTAGTTAGACCCATTTTTGTGCACTCCTGCATCGAAGGGGTATGAGCGGGCGTTTGCCATTTGGGGAAGGAAGCGCGGCGGCGCCGAAGGCGAAAGACATTGAGATATTGCGTGAGGAAGCCCGCGACTGTCGAGCGTGCGACCTGTGGCAGCTTGGGACGCAGACGGTATTTGGCGAGGGCCGGCAGACGTCGAAAGTGATGATGATTGGCGAGCAGCCGGGAGACCGCGAAGATATTGAAGGGAGGCCTTTCGTTGGGCCCGCGGGCAAATTGCTGGATGCGGCCCTGGCTGAAGCGGGGATCGATCGCAAGACCGTCTATGTGACGAACGCGGTGAAGCATTTCAAGTGGGAGCCGCGCGGAAAGCGCCGCATTCACAAGAAGCCGAACGCGATTGAGATTACGGCGTGCCGTCCATGGCTTGAGGCAGAAATGGCGGCTGTGAAACCACGAGTGATTGTGTGCCTGGGGGCAACGGCGGCGCAGGCGCTGCTGGGCAACAACTTTCGCGTGACGCAGGAACGCGGGAAATTTATCGATTCTCCCCTCGCCCCATATGTAATGGCCACGGTGCATCCTTCATCGATTCTTCGCGCACCCGATGAGGAGACGCGCGAGCAGGAAATGAAGCGATTCATTGAAGACCTGAAGAAAATTCCCCCAGTAGCAAAGTAGCTCACCTTCAGCAAATGCCGGCCATCGGCGATATCCGGATCAGCATCTCAGGCTGGAATTACCCTCCCTGGCGTGGAGTCTTTTATCCGGCGAAGCTGGCGCACAAGAAGGAGCTGGCCTACGCGGCAAGCCAGTTTCGATCCATAGAAATCAACGGAACATTTTATTCGTTGCAGAGGCCCGAATATTTTGCGGAGTGGGATCGGGCCACGCCGGAGGATTTTGTCTTTGCTATCAAGGGCTCGCGGTACATCACGCATATGCTGCGGCTGCTCGAAGTGCGACCAGCACTGGCGAATTTCTTCGCTTCAGGAGTGCTGAGGCTTGGACGAGAAGATGGGTCCGGTGCTGTGGCAATTTCCGTCGAATTTCAAATTCGAATCGGCACGTCTCGAGAATTTCTTCAAGCTATTGCCGCGGGACACGGAATCAGCAGTGCGATTGGCGCGGCGGCACGACAAGCGAGTCAGCGGGCGAGCGTGGATGCGAACGGACGCGAACCGGCGGATACGACACGCAATCGAAATACGGCACGGGAGTTTTGTTACGCCGGAATTCGTTGAGCTGCTGCGCGAGAACGATGTGGCGTTGGTGTGCGCGGATACGGTGGAGTGGCCTCGGCTGATGGATCTGACTAGTGATTTTGTATATTGCCGGCTGCATGGGTCGGAGGAGCTATACGCGAGTGGTTATGACGGTGAGGCGCTGGATCAGTGGGCGGCGAGGGTAGCGGCGTGGGCGAGAGGAGGGGAGCCAGCGGATGCTGAGCGGGTGATTCACGCTGACGGCCCCAAGCTCTGTAAGCGAGATGTGTACGTCTATTTTGACAATGATGCGAAGGTGCGAGCGCCATTTGACGCAAAGGGCCTGATAGAAAGAGTTGGAAGGCTGCTGGGACAGAGAAGCGCGGGATTGAAGCTTTAGTGTTTTTTTAGCTCGACGCGATTGCGCCCGCTACGCTTAGCGGCGTAGAGAGCTTCGTCGGCGCGAACCACGAGGGTGTTGAAGTCGGGGAATTCACCTTCACGCGGGGCCGCGATGCCGAAGCTTGCAGTGACGACACATTCGCGCCCGCCAAAACTAAACTTCTCCGACGCGATGTTCTCGCGGATGCGCTCCACGGCAAGCATCACGCCTTCGGGATCGGAATGGGAGATGACGAGAAGGAATTCTTCGCCGCCGACTCGCGCGCACATATCGCACTGTCGGGTGTGAGTTTTCAGGATTTCGCCGAATTTTCTGAGGACAGCGTCACCCGAATCGTGACCAAAGTTGTCATTGATCGATTTGAAGTGATCGAGGTCGGCCATGACGGCCCAGATGGGGAACCCGTGGCGCAGCGCGCCGCTTAACTGACGAGGAGCCCATTCCTCGATGGCGCGGCGATTCGGGAGATTGGTCAGTGAATCAGTGAGGACGAGCTGTTCGAGAAGCCGGTTTTTGGCTTCGATTTCGCGATGCAGCTCGATCATGCGGCGACCGACGGCAACGCGCGCGAGAAGCTCGTCGGGGTGAAAGGGCTTGGTCAGGTAGTCGTCGGCACCGGCCTGAAGACCTTCGACCACGTCGGACTTTTTGGTCGCACCGGTCAGCAGAATGATGTAGGTGTAGCCGCTCTTGGCTTCGGCGCGAATGTGCTGGCAAAGCTCGATGCCGCTGAGGTCGGGCATGAGCCAGTCGGTGATAACCAGGGCCGGATGGTGCTTGGCGAAGAGGTCGACGGCTTCGCGGCCCGTGCCGGCAAGGTGGATGGCGTAGTGTTCTTCTGAAAGAGTGTGCTCGACGATTTTGCGCGCGACGCGCGAATCGTCGACCACCAAAACAGGCAGAGCCTGACGGCCGGGTTCGGTCAGTTGCCTGGCGTCTTGTACGAGTGATCCCAAGGGAATTTGGCTCAAAAAGAGTTCCTATGAGGATACCGCGGGAGGGTGGAAGGGTGTTTTAAGAGGGCTGCGCCTGTGCCCAAAAGTTCATTTCAACCTGGTCACTTAATTAACTAACAACGTCGACCATATGTACCTGTGTTTGATGGACTTACGAGCTCACCAAAGATAGCAAGAACGATTATGCGGCGTGGTCGAAAATGGGTTTCAAGTCACTGCGGGTAGCCAGGCTATCGGTGCCCGATTCTTTTTTCATGTCGTTCACGATTTGTTTAGCTTGCTGATAATGACCGGCGGCCTCGGCTTTGTTAGGTCCGGCCTCGAGATCGCGGGCGAGCAGGAAGTGGCTTTGGGCGAGGAGCGAGCGAAGGCCGAGCTTTTCGCTGCGGGCGAGAGCGCGCTCGGTTTCCTGTTGCGCGGCTTTGTAATTCTTCATTTCGGTCAGTGCTTTGGCGAGGTAGACCGAACATTCCACGGAAAGATATCTGAGACCTTCGGTGTCGGCTTCCTCGGAGAGGGGTTTGAGAGACGTCGCGGCGGCTTGATAGCGGCCTTGCATCACGGCCAATTTGGCCAAATTGATTTTGGAGAGAAGGACGAGCTGGTGATTAGCGGTTGCCGGTGCGCCTTGCGAGGCCTGCTGGTAGTAAGTCTCAGCAGCCTTGGTGTCGCCGCTGTAGAGAGCGTTATCGCCCTGGAAGCCTTCGATCTGGACAACTTCAGCTTGGTTGTTGAGGTTACGCGCCAGGGTCATAGCTTCGTCGAGAGCTTTCTTCGCATCGGCGTAGCGTCCTGCCTCGGCGAGGGCGGCGCCGTAGGTCTTCAGGACGTCGACCATGGAAGCAGTCTGATCGTGGAGGTCGCGCATCGTTTTGAGAGCATCTTGTTCGGAGCTCAAGGCCGCGCCGTAACGGCCCTGATAGTCGAAAAGCTCGCCGATGCTGGATGCTTCGAGAGCGGCGCCGCGCTTATCGCCCGAACCGCGGCGTAAATCCAAAACTTTCATGTATTGATCGAGGGCCTGCTCGTAGTTGCCCATAGCGACGGAAACTTCGCCGAGGTTGTGCATAGTGTCGGCGATGTCGTTGGGCATCTTGAGGTCCTGGCGCAGCTGAAGAGCTTGTTGGAAATAGGTGCGGGCGTCTTCGAAATCGCCCTTGAGTAAGTAGGTGTTGCCGATGTTGTTCAGCACCAGACCCTGATTGCTGGCATTACCCATTTCGATTTGAACCTGCAGAGCCTGTTTGAAGAGCTTGAGCGCATCGTCAAACTTGCCGTGGTCGTCGTAGAACTGCGCGAGGTCGGTTAGGACGTCGCCTTCGCCGGCTTTGTCTCCGGTATCCCGGCGGATTTGCAGGGACTGGTTGTAATCCTTGAGGGCAGCGTCGGGCTTCCCGAGAGCGGCTTCGCATTGAGCGATGGATTCGAGGCTATCGGCGATGCCTTTCTTAAGGCCAAGGCGCTGCTTGATCTCGAGAGAGGCCTGGAAACTTTTCAAGGCGTCGTCGAGTTTGTTTAGAACGGAGTAAGCGACGCCGGTGGCCTGAAGAATGTCGGCCTTCACTTCATCGTCGCCCAGTTGGACGGCGATAGCCTGTGCGCGATTCAGAAAATCGATAGAGCCCTGAGCATCGCCGCTTTGGATTTTTACGCGGCCCATGGCGAGAAGGCCGTCGGGGCGTTTGGGGTCGAGTTTGAGTACGTTGGAGTAGGCGTCGCTGGCCTTGTCGTATGCGCCGGTGGTTTCGTAGAGGCCGCCGAGCGTGAAAAGAAGATCGGCGTTATCGGGAGAGGATTTGACCAGCTCCTGATAAGCGGCGATGGCCTTGGGGTAGTCCTTCAGAATTCGCTGATGGCTGGCGACGATGAGGAGTTTTTCCTGCTCGGGTAGGTTAGCGCTCAGCTCAACGGCGCGGCGAGAAGCCTGGTCGGCCTCAGATTCCTGGCCGAGACTGGCGCGCGACTCTGCGAGTTCGGAAAACGCCAAGGCAAATTGCGGGTCGGTCTGGGTAGCGGCTTCAAAACTTTTCGCTGCTTCCAAATTGTTGCCCTGGCGTTCGAGTTGAAGGCCTTGGTTGTAGGCGCGCAGAGCGTCGAGAGAATTGGAGGAGGGCTTGAAAGATTTTGATGCGAGTTCCTTGGCGATGCTGTGAGAGACGGCGAGATTGTCGCGAATTTCGGCAGCAAGTTTATCGACGGCGGGCAGGACATCCTTTTCCCCGTTGGCCTGCACTTTTACGCTGGTGGCGTGATTGTGTTTCAAGTCCTGAACCGTAGCGTCTATGCGGATCTGATCGCCGAATTTCGCATATTGGCCCCAGATTATAGTGTCGGCGTTGCTGAATTCAGCGAGGCGCTGGACGGTGGGGAGGTCGAGGGCCACTTCGGGAGAAATTTTGAGGTCGCGCAGAATTTGGGAAATGCGCTCGGAGGAAATTGTACGCACGCGAGAGGACTGGCCTACGTCGGTGCCGAGCATTTCGGCCATGCTGGAGCCAAGCCAGTCGATGGATTTGTCTTCGGAAGCGTTGTGGAAGGGGAGAATGGCGAGAGAAATCGCAGGCGCCTGGCCGGGCGTGGGATTGCCGCCACCGGAGAGGAATTTGTCGCGCACCAAGAGGCCGGCGAGGATCAGCACAACGACGCCAGCGCCGATGGCAGACCAAAGATGCCAGGCGGGCCGGGCCACGGGCACGTGGATTTCGACGGTGCGAACGGCGCGCGGAGTGCCGCCGCGGAACGCTTCGAGGTCCTCACGAATTTCGGCAGCAGTTTGGTAACGGGCTGCCGGGTCCATTTCAAGGCATTTCGCGGTGATGTCGCTGAGCGCTTTAGGAACGGTAGGGTCGACTTCGATGGGAGGCTTGGGCCGCTCGCGCGTTCGCTTGTACATGGCGGCCTGTACGGTGTCGGCTTTGTAAGGCATGCTGCCGAGGAGCAACTCGTAGAAAATTACGCCGAGGGTGAAAAGGTCGGAGCGCTGGTCGACGTGTTCGCCCATAACCTGCTCGGGCGACATGTATTCGGGAGTACCCATCAAGGCGCCAGTCTGCGTGCTGCCGCCTTCCATGGAGCGGGCGATGCCGAAGTCCATGACCGCGACGCGGCCCTGCTTATCGATCATGATGTTTTGCGGTTTGAGGTCACGGTGCACGACGCCTTCGGCGTGAGCGGCCTCGAGCGCCAGACAAACTTGCTCCATGATCGGGACGATTTCCTGCGGAGTGAGGCGGCCCTTCTCGGTGACCAGACCCTTGAGGTCCTGGCCGTCGATGAAGTCCATGGTGATGAACTTGATTCCTTCGGCCTCACCGAGATCGAAAATGCGGATTACGTTTTTGTGGGTGACTTTGCGCGCAAGGATTAGTTCCTGCTTGAAGCGCTGAAGAATGTCGGGATGGATGGCGAGTTCGGGGCGAATTACCTTGAGGGCGACGAGACGATCGAGCTCTGCGTCGCGGGCTTTATAGACCGCGCCCATGCCGCCTTGACCGAGGAGTTGAATGATTTCGTAGCGGCCGAGGATAGTGCCGGCGGTGAGTGACGAAGCGAGAACTTGCGCAGCCGCGCGGGTAGGCGTTTGCGCGGGAATGGACCAACCTTTGGCAGGATCCGTGGTAACGCCAGCGGCCATGGTGGCGTCAGGATCGGAAATATCGGGTGGACCAGGGGCGGAAGCGGGTGTCGAGCCGGGCGGCGAGGGAGGCCTGGAAGTGGAGGGACGCGGGACGGGTGGGGGAGTTGGGGGAGGAGTGGCGACTAGGGTGGCACCCTGAAGGTCGAAGGGAGTATCACACTTCCCGCAACGCACAGCCGTGGGGGGGTTATCGGAATGGCACTCAGGGCATTCCATGGAATTTGGGGCCATCGAGCAAACCCAATCGCTGGGCGATAACCGGTTATTCGCGAAGAATAAAACGCGCAAATCGCCAATACTCTAGCGACACGAATTCACGCGAACATACTGCGGTTGGCTGCCCTATACGAGAACAGGACAATATCTTACATCTTGCGGGGCAATAAGATAAGCGTTGTGCCCGCGGGGGCACGTGACGCGAAACTAAGCAATCCATCGACGGCTCAAGGGCACGCGCGTGCGGGTTTTGTCAGTAATCGCCGCCAATTTCGTTAAACATTGGGGTGCACGGGACGAGTTGGGCCTTGGTGCCGTCATGGACCGCATAGGTTATTACGCGGCCGGAGGGTCCCTTGGCCCAGAGACTTGAGCCACCGTGCTCGCCATCTGTATTTAATGCATAGAACTGGATGTGGAAGAGCTTGAGGCGCGATTTATCGAAGTCGTAGTTGTGCACGACACGGTGAAGCGCTTCCATGCAGGCTTCGGTCGGCGATTTTCCCTGGCGCATCATCTCGACGATGGTGTGGCCGCCGCTGATCTTGATGTTTTCCTCGCCTCTTCCGGTGGATCCGCCGCCGCCTACCTCACCATCGACGAAGAGTCCTGCGCCGATAATCGGTGAGTCGCCAACACGGCCAGCAATTTTCCACGATAGGCCCGACGTAGTTGTGGTTCCAGAAATGTCGCCCTTGGCATTTACCGCGAGACAGTTGATTGTTCCGGTCCGAGGGTGAGCCACGGCATCTTCGATATGCGCGGCCCAGGCTTGGCGTTCGGGCGTGTCGAGGAGCTCCGCCATTTTTTGCTTCCACTCTGGACTATCAAGTCCGGGGCGCCAGTTTTCCGTGGTGGAAGCCTTCCAAGCGAGCCACGCCAGGCGCGAGCGATCGGTGAGCAGGTTCATGGGCGTGAAGCCTTCGTCGATCGCGTAGCGCAGAGCGCCCTCGCCAACGATCATGCAGTGATTGGTCTTGAGCATCACCGCTTTGGCGACTTGCGAGGGATTCTTGATTTTTTGAATGGAGCCGACAGAGCCAGCGCGGCGTGTGGGGCCGTGCATAACGCACGCGTCAAGCTCAACTACGCCATCTTCATTGGGCAAGCCACCGTATCCAACCGAGTCGTCCTCGGGATCGTCTTCGACTTTGTTGACCACGGCGAGAGCGGCGTCGAGAGTATCGCCGCCAGATTTCAAAACGGTCATGCCACCGTCGAGGTGGGCGATGCCGTTGTGCGAAGAAACGATCATGGGGCGCGCCTTGGTGGCGGGAGGCGCCGATTTGGAGGCGTCCTGTACGGGATTTGTGATCTCCTCCGTTGCGCCCCAAGCTTTGGTAGTGGATGCAGCCAATGCGCCGGTCAGCGCGGTTTTGAAGAATTGACGCCTGGTCCAATCGCTCATGTGTTTCTCGCTTTCTCTAGATTCTGGTTTTGCGGAGCATAGTTCCGGGTTGGGTTGTGCGGCAAGTGAAGAATTCAGAATTCAAGCAGGTCGAGCGGTTAGGGTTTGAATCCCACGCTGCGCCACAAATCGGCGGAGTGATACGGCGTGCCGTTGCTGATGACCGTTTCAACGCTTCGGATGTTGTGAATGTTGTCGAGGGGATTTTGCGTGAGGATGATCACGTCACCGCGCTTACCGGTTTCGATTGTTCCCAAATCGCGATCCATTTTCATTACTTTCGCTGGAACGATGGTGGCGGCCTGGATTGCTTCGAGCGGCGTGAATCCGGCTTGAACGTAGAGCTCCAGCTCGCGATACAAGCTGTGGCCGGGGACGCTTTGATCGGTGCCGGCGACGATGGGCACGCCGGCGCGATGGAGCGCGCCCGTGATTTGGACATATACGCCGAATAATTTTCGATACATGGCAAGCATATCGGGAGGAGCGCCGCCCTCATTGAGTTGCGCGGCAAGCTCCGGCGCAACTTTGTCGACGCCAGGTTCGAGGCTGGATAGAGGCTTGTCCGGGCCAACCGTAGAGGATTCGAAGACCACCAAGGTGGGGTCGATAACCGTACCGTGAGCTTTTAAAAATTCGATGGCCTTGCGGGCCTCGGGAGAATTCATGTCGAGGTTGGATTCGTCGGCGCGGCGTTGCTGACGTTTCTGGCGATCGGTGCCTGATGAAGAGGGCACGACCATCATGTCGGCGATGTACTGGATGTGATTGATCTGGTCCATCCCAGCGTTCACTCCCTGGTAGGCATTCATTCCTTCGGGGATGTGGCCGGTGACGGTCATGCCGACACGATGCGCTTCTGCAGTGACGGCGGCGACGTTGGGCTCGGTCATCGAGCTGTAGATCTTGATCTGCTGGAATCCGAGGCTGTGGTATCGATCGACCCATTCCTTCGCTTGCTCGGCGTTGTTGACGCGCTCGACGCCTAGGGCGAGCGGTCCATCACCGTCGACAACTCCGGCCGCCAGGATTCGCGGGCCGAGGCCGTGGCCGTTGGCGATGGCGTCGCGTACGGCGGTGATGAATTCAAGTTCATTGCCGCAATCGCGGACGGTGGTTATACCGGCGGCGAGATAGATCGGCCCCCATTCAACTTGCTCGAAGTGGGCGTGCATGTCCCACAAGCCAGGTAGAACGAATTTTCCGGTGGCGTCGATCACTTCGGCATTTGGAGGAATTGTGGTTGAGGTGCGCGGGCCGACAGCAACAATTTTCCCGTTGTGAATGACGACTGCTGAGTTCGGTAGCGGCGGGTTGCCAGTGCCGTCGATCAAGGTAGCGCCAACAATCGCGAGGGTGCCCGCGTTGGTGGTAGGCGCATTGGAAACGAACTGAGCCATGGCGGCGACACCGTTTTTGCCGGCGCGGCCAACGAAGGTTGGGAGTGCGGCCTCGTAGCCATCGCGGATGACTTCGAAGTGATCGAGCTCAGCATCGACAGTAACGATGGCGACGAGATCGAGTTGAGGCGTGAACCAAAGGGTCTCCAGACCCCAAATGAGCCCGCGAATTGTGTAACGGTCGAGGGTCTCTTCGTGACCGGCGATGTTTATCGCGTCCTGGCCCTGACGCTGGATCTGGACTGTGCCACTTGGAAATGTGGCGAGCTTTTCAGGCGAGCCGTGCTCGGCCCAGTAGCGAACGAGGAGGAGTTGGGTGGTGGCGGGGGCGTAGCCGGCGATGGCGAAGAATTGCGCGGGGCGGGGAGAGTTTGTCCATTTTTGGTCGATGCGGGAGCGGATTTGGTCGGGTTGGACTTCGACCGCTTCGTCGATGCGCGAAGAGCGCGAGGAACTGCCAACGATGGCGAATGATTGAGGGGTGAGGTCGGCATCGGTCTTTATCGAAGCGGATAGAACGACGGGGGTTCCGCGGTCGACGAATCTGAAGTTGATGTCGAAGGAGTGAGTGGTGGGCGCGGAGCCGGAGGGCGCGTCGGATTCGGTGTAGGTTTCTTCTCCGATGGGCTGCTCGAATTTGTGCAGCACGAATTTTTCGGATTTGGGAAGCGGGCCCGGCGCCGGAGTGGTAGCTGAAGTGGCCTGCTGAGTTGCCGGGGCAGGAGAGGGAGACTTGCGGGGCCAAAAACACAAGCGCAGCGATGGTTGCCACTGTGGCTGCGAGGCTGATTAGGGTGCAGGAAGGCATTCTGGTCATGGAGTCATCTCTCTGATTTTTTGGGGTGGGGTCGTCGGGTCGTTTCCGATTCATTCAGGATGTCTTGGAGTCTGGTGACAAATTCGAATTCTGCGGGGATCATTTTCTCGTGGGCTGTCGCGAAGTTGAAGAAAGCACCGCGGTCGACTTCCGGGAATAACGCTTTTTTGCCGGAATGAGGCGGCCATTCCATTTCGAAAGAATTGCTCTTGATACAGCTCGAATCGCAGTCGCCTTCAAAAGCCCACGCTACGACCTTCTTGCCGCTTTTCTGAGTGACTTCGCCGAGTTCGATGAATGTGCTTTTGGGACTGGTAGGCTCGACGCCAGTTTCCTCGTTGAATTCGCGTTTGGCGGCATCGAAATCGTCTTCGCCGGGGTTGATTTCACCTTTGGGAACGAACCAGGCGCCGGCATCCTTTCGCGCCCAAAGCGGACCGCCGGGATGAACGAGGAGAGCCTGCAATTCACCCTGCTGAAAGCGGTACATCAGGAGTCCTGCGCTGCGTTTTGGCACCGAACAAATATAGCAAAGCGGTGAAGAGTTCGCCGGGACTCGGCTATTGCAAACGAGCCGTCACCAGTTTGCCCACCAGCGGCACGGGCAGAGGGCCTTCGTCGAGAACTTGATCGTGGAATTTCAGCATGTCGAAATTCTTGCCGGCCTTGGCTTCGTAATCGTGGCGCACCTTGAACCATTCGCGGATACCGAGGTAATAGGTCGGAAGCTGGGTCGAGCTGAGCTTAGCGCGGGTCAGCTTCCCGTCGGCTTCGGCCTTGGTCTGAAAGCAGTCTTTGGTCATGAGGTCCATAGCTTCCTGATCGATCATGTTCATGGTGTGCATGCGTATGTCGAGGATGGTGTTGCCGAGAACACGCAGGCGAATCTTGCGCATGACCATTCGGAAACGCGGGTCGTTGTTGAGGAAGCCTGCGTCCATCATGACCTGGGCGATGTATTCGGCCCAGCCTTCGACGTAAGCGCCGTTACCGAATAAACCGCGCACAAGACGGCGCGATTCGGGATGAATGTTGTTGGCGTGTTCGGCCTGCACGTAGTGGCCGGGCAGAGCTTCGTGGATGGTCAGCCACTTCAGCGTGTAGTTGTTGTATTCGCGGAGTTTCGATTCGGCTTGCGCCTCGGGCATGCTCGGGTCGATTGGCGTGACCCAATATTCGGCTTCGGCGTTGGGCTCAAGGGGCGGCGCGCCATGGAAGCCGGCGACGGATAAATGCCGCGCATGAAAGGAGGAGTGGGGATTACTTTCAGATTGTCGCGGTCGCCCAGGGAAACGATTTTCTTTTCGCGAATAAACTGCTTGATGTTCTCGAGGTCGGCCTCGACGGCTTGCTGGAGCTGATCGCGGCGGGGATGGTCGTCGGAGATTCGCTGAAGAACTTCGCCGATGATCTTGTTTTCGCGTTCGTGGACGGGTCAGATCGGCATGATCGTTGTGGTCGGGATACATCTTGGCGTGCATGGATAGGGCGAGCTGCAACATTTCGGCGCGAACTTGCTTGAGTTCGGTTTCGGCATCGGAGAGAAGTCGCGCGGGAGCAATGTCCGACTCCATGACCAGCTTGAATTTCTTTTCGTAGAGAGGATTGCGGACCCGCCAGTCGCGATTGGATGGTTGTTTGGCCAAGCCGTTTTTAAGCCAATCGGAAAAGCTGTTCAGGGCGGCGATGGCTGGCGGGGCGACCTGATCGAATCGAGCTTTGAGCTTGGCGTCGTCACCAATTTCTTTGGCAAGAGTGTTTTGAATTAGGTCGACGTTGCCCTCGTTTTCCTCAAGGGCGGTGGAGATGAAGATGGGATCGGCGTTGTTCAAATATTGCTTAACCTGATCGAGTGCGCGAGGAATTTGGCTGACGCGCGAGAGCACGTGGCCGATGCGGACTTCCTTGGGGGCGTAATTTTGAGTGAGGGGAAGGAAGAGAGCGTTGCCGATTAGCTCGACGGCAGCGGTGGGATTGTGGCGGTAATTTTGAATTTCGTCGAATTCGAGGAGATTTTGGCCGATTTGATCATCGATGAGCTGAAGGTCGGCGGCATCTTCGGGCACGAGTTCAGCGGTAGGTGTTTCGCGGTGGAAACGCTCGCGCCAATTGGCATAGAAGTCGCGCTGACTGCTGAGCGCCCTGAGGCTGAGATCGTCGAGTTCAGCATCGAGGGCGATAGTTTTGCCAGTTTTGGGATCTTTGTGCTCGTGGTAGCCCGCCTGGGACGCGTTGGTGGGTGAGAGCGCGAGGGATTCTTTGACGAATTGGTCGCTGAGCGCGGCGAATTTGTCTGAGGCGGCGCGTTGCGCGGAAATGTGATTGGCAGGGGCCATCAGCAGAAAGGCAATGATAGCGACAGCGGACGCAGCTGCAAGTGCGGTGAAATTCCTAAACATTATTCCTCGCAATGTTCCTCGCAATCTTTTGCAATGCGATTGTTTAGCCGCCCCGGCTTTGGATGGCCAAGTCTATAACAGGGAAGCGGGGGGCTGCTGGCCGGAAAGACTGGCGACATGGGGCCGGGGCGGAGTTATGATTGGGCGTCCGGTACAGCAGAAACTCCGCTTAGCATGTGTGGCGTCTGCGGCAGGAGGGTCACTATGAAGAGGCTCGACAATTCGGCGGAAGGTTCCCAAGTGCGTTCGCGGCGATCGTTTTTGCAGCTATCAAGCGCTGCAGCAATTGCCGCGGTGGGAATGCCGATTCTCACGGAGCACAATTTCGCGCAGCACTTTGCGCGGACGGATTCGCATCCTTTCCCCAAGGGAGCGGTGGTGATTGATTCGAATGAGAATCCGCTGGGGCCGAGCGGGGCGGCATGCAGCGCGATCAATGCGATCGCGCCTCAGGGCGGGCGTTATGCGGATTGGCTGACGGACGATTTGATTGAGACCTTCTCGTCGATGCAAGGGCTGAAGCCGGAATATGTGAAGGCGTATGCCGGGTCGAGCGGGCCGCTGCATTTTTCTGTGCTCGCTTTCACGTCGCCTACCAAGAGTTATATCGGTGCGGACCCAGGATATGAAGCGGGTACGCATGCGGCGAAGTATTCGGGCGCGCGAGTGGTGAATGTGCCGCTGACCAAGACGTATTCGCACGATATGAAAGCGATGCTGGCGGCTCGGCCGCGATGCGGGGCTGTTTTATGTGTGCTACGCCCAATAATCCTACCGGAACGATGACAAGCCACTCCGACATTGAGTATTTGGTGGAGAACAAGCCGAAGGGCTCGGTGGTGATGGTGGATGAGGCGTATATCCACTTTTCGGATGGCACAAGCGCCATTGATTTGGTGAAAGCGGATAAAGATGTGGTGGTTCTGCGGACTTTCTCCAAGCTTTATGGGATGGCCGGGCTGCGGTGCGGCTTTGCGATTGCGAGGCCGGACCTACTGGAGAAGATCGACGCGTTTGCGGGCTGGAATCCAATGCCGGTGACCGCAGTCGTGGCAGCGAATGTGAGTTTGAAGGATCCGCGGATTGTGGCGGAGCGTAAAGAGATCAATACAAGAATTCGGCAGTCGACGTTTGAGTGGCTGGACCGAAACGGATATTCGTACGTTCCTTCGCAGTCCAACTGTTTCATGCTGGATGGGAAGCGCCCAGCGAAGGAATTGATCGCGGCAATGGCATCGCAGAACGTTTATATTGGGCGGCCATGGCCAGTGTGGCCTACGCATGTGCGAATCACGGTGGGCACGCAGCCGGAGATGGAAGCGTTTCAAGCGGCGCTGAAGCGGGTGAATTCTGGCGCGACCGCTGCGATCGCGATGCCTCAAAAGTCTCGGCTCAACCTGGATGGCGTGATCATCCCGTCTGTTCGAGCGTAGTCAGTACCTGCCGGATCGAAAGCCAAACCCCGTGCGGATTGAGGGTTTTGAGCAGGGTAAGTTAAACTGCTTGAAACCTGAATCGGAGGGGTGGGTGAGTGGTTGAAACCGGCGGTCTTGAAAACCGTTAGGCCTCAAAAGGGTCTCGTGGGTTCGAATCCCACCCCCTCCGCCAGCAATTCCTCAGTGCAAACCGATCAGAATATGAGTTCAACCAGTTTCTTTTAGTACCAGCCTAAATATTACTGAGCCAGTTCATTTTGGTGGTTACCCGTAGCTTTTACGGCGTGAGGAGGGAATCTGGGCGTATCGGGCATGAGGACGCTAAGTTAAGCTTTTTACGATGAGTTCCCAGCCTAAATCCCGACGATTCAGTCTCATAGTTGCGGGTTGGATCGTGATTGTGGGCGGGTTTGCGGCGGCGACTTATCTGCTGCCCACAGGCCACGCGCAGGTTGTGCTGCGCGACGTGACGTTGAGTCTGCTGCCGTTGCTGGCCAACGCGGCGCTGCTGGCTAATGCGGACACGGCGTACCGGCGAACGAACAGCTTTTGGATTTTAGTGGCTGCTGGATGCGGGCTGTGGCTGATTGGATCGCTGTGCTGGACGTATAGCGAGTTGGTTTCGCATCAAGGCACCGCGGCGACGGTGGTCGGCTACGTCGGGAACGCAGCACATTTCCTTTTTGTAGTGCCGCTGATGGCGGCAGTTGCGTTGCAGCCACACGCGCGCGGAATGCGCGAAAGCCTGCGTTACGGGCTGCTGGATTTTTCGCTGCTGGCTAGCACGTGGGCTTACGTCTACGCGTTTACGACCCTGCCCTGGATCACTGTTTCGCCCAATGCACAGCTTTATGTAGTGCGCGCGTGGCAAGCGAGCGTTGCAGAGAATCTGGTGTATATCGCCGGATTGTTCTTCGCGATCATCAACACAAAGAGCAAATGGCGCTGGGTGTATTGGCAGCTCTTGGGGATCGCGGTGCTGCAAGGTGCGGGCTCGGTGGTCACGGCGTGGGGGTCCTCGCAGGGGATGAAGTGGTCGGGAAGCGTTTACGGGATTGTGTATGTGGTGATGTTCACGTGGATCGGCACGCTTGGGTTGATGGCCAAGGGGAGTTCGTTGGCGCTGGATGATTCGCATTCAGGAGAAGGCGAAAGTACACAGTGGCCGGAATGGCTGGCGATTGGAGCGGTACTATTTGTGCCGATTCTTATGGCCTGGAATGAGTTTTTCAGCAAGGCGCCGAATTCGGTGCGGACGTTCCGTATGCTGCTGACCCTGGGGATTTTGGTGTTGGGAAGCGCGATGGTTTTTCTGCGGCAGCATTTGGTGAATCTGGACCGGCTGAGCCTGGTGCAAAACCTGCAGGATTCTCTGGATAACCTCAAGCGATTGCAGAGCCAATTCGTGCAATCGGAAAAGCTGGCCTCGCTGGGCCAATTGGCTGCGGGGGCGGCGCATGAGATCAATAATCCACTGACGGCGATACTGGGCTATTCGGATTTGCTGACTGAAGAGCCGACCGCAAGTCCCCGGGCAAAGAATCTGGGCGAGAAGATTCGCGACCAGGCGAGGCGCACGCGAGAGCTAGTGAATAATCTTTTGAGTTTTGCGCGGCAGGTGCCGGCGGAAAAGCAGCTGCTCGATTTGGCCACAGTGATTGGGGGAGCGATTCAGTTGCGCACTCTGGACCTGCGTGACAAAAATATTCGCATCGAGACGCAAAACCGGGGAGTGTTGCCGGCGGTACGAGGCGATCCGAACCAGCTCTTGCAGGTTTTCTTTCAAATTATCAGCAACGCGGTGGACGCGATGGAACCGACCCATGGCGGAGTTTTAACCATTCGCACGATGCGTGACCGGGGCGACGTGGTCGTGGAGTTTGCGGACACGGGTACCGGCATTACGGAGCCGGAGAGGGTTTTCGATCCGTTCTATACGACGAAGCCTGTGGGCAAAGGCTCAGGTTTGGGGCTGAGCATTTGTTACGGAATTATTCAGGAGCACGGCGGAAGAATTACCGCGTTCAACCGGCTTGATGGCGGCGCAACTTTTCGCATTGAATTGCCGGCGATTTTGGCGTTTTTCCCGCAACCAGCGACGCAATCATCGGGTTCATCCCTTGTGTTGAAGTAGCTATTTCCCACGACCGCAGGCTGCAAGTCTCGTTTCTAGGGCCTAATTCCGGCTCATGTTAGAGTTGCCAAGTTCATGAATGGCCCAGCGATTTCCACTGAAAATTTGACCCGCCGATTTGGTGAATTTACGGCAGTTGACCACGTGAATCTAAAAGTGGATCCCGGCCAATTCTTTGGATTTCTTGGCCCTAACGGGGCCGGGAAGTCGACAACCATCAAAATGTTGACCGGTTTGCTCGGACCGACGGAAGGACGAGTGCGGATTCTGGGGACGGATCTGGCGGACAATTCGGTGGAAGTGAAACGGCAGATTGGTGTGGTGCCGGAAGGACTGGCGCTTTTTGGGCGACTAACGGCAGTTGAGTACCTTACGTTCGTGGGGCGGATGTATGGGCTCGATGCGCAGACGACTGCGGAGCGCACCAAGGAATTACTCGATTTTATGGAACTGAGCGACAAGCCCAAGACTCTGGTGACCGATTTTTCGCACGGGATGCAGAAGAAACTGGCGATGGCTGCGGCGGTGATTCACGGGCCCAAAATATTGTTTCTGGACGAACCGTTTGAAGGGGTGGACGCGGTGGCATCGGGGACATTGAAGACGATGCTGCAGCGAATGATTGCGCGTGGCGCCACAATCTTTCTGACCTCGCACGTTTTGGAAATCGTGGAGCGGTTGTGCAGCCATCTGGCGATCATTCACCGCGGGCGGCTGGTCGCACAAGG
Source organism: uncultured Acidobacteriota bacterium (assembly GCA_963757885.1). Taxonomy (GTDB): domain Bacteria; phylum Acidobacteriota; class Terriglobia; order Acidiferrales; family UBA7541; genus Palsa-147. The sequence goes on from CAVWSS010000006.1 coordinate 1,792,341, forward strand.
GTCACTCGACGAGCTGCGAACTGGCGTGGAAGCGCGGCTGGCGAGTCAATCGGGAGTAGAAGCCGTTCCTTCCAACGGCAAGCTGACACTCGAGCAAATCTTCCTGGCCACGGTAGGCGAAACGAAGCATAACGAGCAGGAACTCTCGTGGCTGGGGTAACCCACTAATGGCTGGGCTGGCTGACACCATCGAGCCGCCGGTACCGGTGGTTCTCAGCAAAAAGCAACTTTTCTCCACAGTTGCCTACCTTCGCTGGCGATTACTAATCAATTCGCTTCGGACTGTGCGCGGCCGCCTTGAGGCGATTTCGCGCGTCCTGCTGACCTGTTCGATGACCGCTGCTGCGCTAGGCGGCGGAGTTTTACTGGCGGTTGTGGCGCACAAAGCTGCGGTGCGAAGCAATGCTTTGTATCTTGATTTGGTTCTATGGTTGATTTTTGGCTTCTGGCAGCTTTATCCACTGTTTGGGACCTTGTTTTCACCGCCATTTGAATCGAATGAGTTGCTGCGGTTCCCAGTTTCTTTCTCGTCGTTTTATCTGCTTTCTTTTTCCTACGAGCTTTTGAACCCGGTCACTTGGGTTTGCGGGGTGTGGGCGCTAGGAATGTTTGTCGGCGCCACTGTGGGAAGACCCGTATTGGCACTGCCTATGGGAGTGGTGCTGCTTTCATTTCTGCTTTTTAACGTCCTCCTGGCGCGGGTGATTTTCAGCTGGCTGGAACGATGGCTTGCTCAGAGGAAGACCCGTGAGTTCTTAAGCATTTTGTTTTTTCTGTTTGTGATTAGCCTGCAATTTCTCGGGCCGCTGATACAGCATTTCAACCGGCGGCGCCGGGCGCCGAGCTCGGAGCTGTTGGTACTGATGCGAGTGCAGAGGTTTTTCCCCGCCGGGATGACTGCAAATTCTCTGGGGAACATGTTTAACGGAAATTATGTTGGCGCAGCCATCGCGCTAGCTGGGATTGCGGCTTACATTGTGGTTTTTGCGCTGCTGCTGCGAGTGAGGCTCCGCGCTCAATTTTCCGGGGAGAATTTTAGTGAAGGCGTCGTTTCCAAGCAGGTGCGAGGCAAGTCGAAAGTGGAGGTTGGCTGGAAGATACCCGGGCTTTCTAATTCAATTTCAGCCATTGTTCAGAAGGAATTTCACTATCTGCTGCGCAGCGGGCCAATCGTTTTCACGTTGGTGATGCCGCTGGTCATTCTGGTGATGTTTCGCTTCCTCCCGGGCGCCAACGGGCGGGGCGGAAATCCACTACGGCATGTGATGGATTTTGTTTTCCCAATTGGGGTTGCGTACTCCACTCTTATTTTGACGAACATTGTTTACAACACGTTTGGCGCCGACGGCGCTGGTTTTCAGATGTACCTGGCTGCTCCAGTGCGGATGCGCGAAGTATTGCTGGGGAAAAATTTGGCGCATTCGTTTGTTTTGCTGATCGAGACTTGCGGCGTTTTTATTTTGAGCTCACTGCTTTTTCAACCCCCCAGCCCGACGGTATTGTTTCTAACCCTCGCGGGGCTGTTGTTCGCGCTGCCATTGAACCTAAGCGGTGGCAACGTAATGTCGGTATTTTCACCGAAGCGATATGACCTTTCTACCTTTGGGCGGCAACGCGCGACGGGCGCGACCGCTTTTGTAAGTATGGGGATTCATGTACTGGTGTTAGGTTGCTGCTCAGCGATCGTCTTTTTTGCGAAGGCTTCCGGATACCTGTGGATAGCAATACCAGTTTTCCTGGCGATGGCAGGAATTGCCTGGGCTGTATACGCATTCATTACGGGTAAAATGGCCAGCGCGATTCTGAAGCGTCGTGAAGTGATGCTCGCGGAGTTGTGCCGTGTCTAGATAAAAGCGACACACTCAGTGCGAGCTTTCGAAGGAGACCTCGTGAAAGCTTCGCTGAAGTTGTTCGCCGCCCTCGGCACGTTTCTCGCCTTAGCTGTTTCGGTTTCCGCTCAAAATTCAGGAAGTGCCGCGGTTCCTGGGTCGATATTTCAGGACCTGAAGGAATACGTCGAAACTCCTGCAATTCCCGGACACGAGAAGGCACTCGGCACGAAGATCCGCACAGAGCTCGCATCGTTTCATCCACAAATGGACAACCTGGGCGATGTGGTGGTGACCATTGGGAGCGGTTCGCCCAAACGTTTGGTCGTGGCGCCGATGGATGAGCCGGGATACGTGGTGAGCGGGATTACGGATGAGGGTTACCTGAGGGTGGAGCGGCTTCCGCAGTTCGGCAACCTGCGGCTGCTCGAGGACCTGTTCGCCGCTCAAGCGGTGAGAGTGGAATCGGCGTCCGGAAAACTGATCTACGGCGTCGCGGCAGGAAAATCAGTTCACTTGCAGCCACCGAGTACGGAAGATCGCCAGCCCGTAGGCGTTGAGGACATGTACGTGGATGTGGGAGCTAGTTCAAAAGAAGAAGCGCAGCGAGGCGGTGCGGATTTTCTGAACGCGATTTCGATCGATCGTAACCTGGTGGGCGTCGGGCGCTTCTTGAGCGGCTATTCAGTCGGAGACCGCTTCGGCGACGCGGCATTGGTTGAGCTTCTGCGCACGATTGATACGACGAAGGTAAAGGGGACTTTGACAGTTGGTTTTGTGGTGCAGCAATGGGCTGGAGCGAGAGGGTTGCAGCGCATTCTTGAGAAAGTAAAGCCGGAAGAGATGGTCTTTGTTGGGCAGCTGGCCGCAAGCGGCACGATTGCGGGCATGAAGACGGTCCGACGAGCGCCGAGGCGCGAAATGGGGAGCGGAGTGCTTATTGGAATGTCCGAGGTGGGGGAAAGCCTGGCGGGATTTCCGGCTGAGCTGGAACAGAGTGCGGAGTTGAACAAAATTACGATTGCGACCGATTATGCGGCGGCAGTGCTGCCTACGTTTCGCTTTGAGCAAGCAAAACTCCCCGGAAGGTGGGGGCACATTGGAATTGCCACGGCTTGGCCAACCACGCCAGCGGAGATGATCGATAGCGCAGATTTGGTTTCAATCGCGCGATTCCTGAAGTCTTTTGTGGAGGGCGACAAATCCTCACCGGCAACGAGCTCAAGCGCAGAAATTGCCGTGCCCGAGAACTTGGAGGCTGCGCCGAAATCCGCTGAGGCCGAAAGCAAAGGATCGTCGCTACTACAGCGTCTGACGGAAACTTACGGGGCGAGCGGGCACGAGCAGGCTGTTCGCGATCAAATTAAGAAAGAGCTTGGGCCGGATGCCCACACAGAGACGGATGCCGATGGGAATTTGATTTTGAAGCTTGGAGTGGCGGGAACGGATTCGTCGGGCTCGGGCACGCCCCGGATTCTCTTCGTCGCGCACATGGATGAAATTGGATTCCAGGTGAAATCGATCTCAAACGATGGGCGGCTGGAAGTGGAATGGATTGGCGGCGGAGATACGAGTTTTTTTGTGGGGCATCCGGCTCTGTTGCACACCAAAAATGGCGATCGTAATGCTGTGATGGAAATGCCGGATGGATGGGATCAGCCTGCTTTCGTCTGGCCGCATGAAAGACAAGGCGCGATTCGCGTGGATATTGGAGCGAGAAATCCGGAGGAAACTCAGCGGATGGGCGTGGCAGTAGGTGACTGGATCACCATTCCTAAAAGATTCCGGCCGCTGATGGGGAATCGGGTGAACGGACGAAGCTTTGATGACCGAGTTGGGTGCACGGCGTTGATCAATGCGGTGAAGGCGGATTTACCGTTGCTGAAAGGGCGGGATGTGACTTTTGTGTGGTCAACGGGAGAGGAGCAAGGTTTGCTGGGTGCGACGGAGGTGGCAAAGCGGCTGAATGCGGACGGCAAAGTTCCGGATTATGTTTTCGCGGTGGATACGTTCGTCAGCTCGGATTCGCCGATTGAGTCGCAGCGGTTTGCGGACACGGAAATTGGAAAGGGATTCGTGATTCGCGCGGTTGATAATTCGAATATCGTGCCATCGGATCTGGTGGATAAGCTAATTGCGATGGCTAGGTCGCACAAGATCGCGGTGCAATATGGCGTGACCGGCGGGGGAAATGACGGCTCGGCGTTCACGCGATTTGGGTCAGTCGATATCGCGCTAGGATGGCCGCTTCGCTATTCGCATTCGCCTGCGGAGGTTGTAGATACTCGCGATGTGGATGCGCTTTCGAAGATTATTGCGGAGGCTGCCAAAAACTGGTGAGGTTTGTCCGTGTAGTTTTGGCGGTAGTGATCAAGCGAGTGACTGATGCGGCTAATCGAGCAAGGGTCGGGGAATCAGGCGAGGCGGACCTGAGAACTTGTGCCTCCATCGCCCCAGGAGGCGATTGACGGCGTGCTGCCGCCCGAGAAATGGAACAACCGGCGATCGTCGTAAGCCAATTTTCTCGAGAGCGCGGCGCAGTCTGAAGTCCTGGCCCACCGAAGAGAGGCCTTGCTCAAGAGCGGATATGGCATCAGTAGTGCGGCCCTCCTGACGGTAGACTTCAGCGAGATTCAAATAAAGCTGGGCGTGATTTGAACGCACCCCGATGGCTTCGCGGCACAAGACTTCCGCGCGGTCAAAACGTTTTTCAGCGAGCGCAGCGAGAAGTCCGGTGTAGGAGAGGTAAAAGGGATTTCTGGGCGCCAGGCCAAGAGCCCGGCGAGAATGGGTCAGAGCTTCTGGAAAATGGCCGTCGCGCAGATCGCGCAGGCACTGCTTAAATTCCGGCATGCCTTCGTCCACCGGCGACGTGGTGCCTATCCATGCCCCCATCGAATTGCCTCCACGATTTCCGATACTGCCGCAGAGATCAAAATAGATGGTGAGGACGTGATGGTCCATAGAACGGGCGGCCAGTTTTGGCACCAGTGGGGCTGCCTGTCCTAAATGACAGGCGCGAGTAGGTTTAGCGTCTACTGCGACAGATCGCACAATCGTTTCGGGCGCTAGAACATCCATTCAGGTGTGTGGGCGCGTATTATCGATGTGGGGCTACGAGCTTCCGGAAAGACCGGATGAATAGATGCTGATCAAGAAACAGCCAGACTTAACTTACAAGGATGTGACGCCGAAGCATTTCCTGGACCGGCGGCAATTCCTGGTGGGCCTATCGGTAGCGGGCGCTGCGTTGATTACCAAGCATGAGATTTTGAATTTGACGATGCCATCGAGGAGCGCTTACGCGGGAAGCAAAATCGGCGGGCTGGCTAAGAATCCGTACAGCACGAGTGAAAAGCAAACGCCTTACGACGACGTAACTCACTACAATAATTTTTACGAATTTGGGACCGACAAGACGGACCCGGCGCGCAATTCGCTGAAATTCCGCACCTCACCGTGGAGCGTATCAGTGGAAGGCGAAGTGAAAAAGCCCCGCAGCTTCTCCATGGACGACATTATGAAGCTGGCACCGCTGGAAGAGCGAATTTACCGGCATCGATGTGTCGAGGCGTGGTCGATTGTGGTTCCGTGGATTGGATATTCCTTTAGCAATCTTGTGAAGCTGGTGGAACCCACGGAGAAGGCGAAGTATGTGGCGTTTCAGAGTTACTACGATCCGAAGCAAATGCCGGCCGGGCGTTGGGCGGGGATTGATTTTCCGTATGTGGAAGGCTTGCGGCTAGATGAGGCGATGAATCCGCTGACTACGTTGTGCGTAGGGATGTATGGAGAGACCCTGCCGAATCAAGATGGCGCGCCGGTGCGGATGGTGTTGCCCTGGAAGTACGGATTCAAGAGCATTAAATCGCTGGTAAAGATTAAGTTCGTGAAAAGCGAACCGCCGACAACCTGGAATCTCGCAAACGCGCACGAATATGGGTTCTACTCGAATGTGAATCCAAATGTGGATCATCCGCGTTGGAGCCAAGCCAAGGAGCGAAGACTTGGTGAGTTTTTCAAACGGCCCACTTTGATGTTCAACGGATACGGAGACCAGGTGGCCAGCCTATACGCTGGAATGGACCTCCGGAAATACTACTGACCCCATGCAAGGCTTCTTCAGGAATAAATGGCTGAAAGTATGTGTCTTTATTGCGTGCCTGGTGCCGCTAGGCTTGCTGCTGTGGAGAGGCTTTACGGGCGGGCTGGGGGCGAATCCGGTTGAATTCATTACACACGCGACCGGCGACTGGACAATTCGGTTCCTAGTGATCACTCTAGCGATTACGCCTCTGCGCCAGATGTTTGGAGTTCCCGATTTAATTCGATTTCGGCGAATGTTAGGCCTTTTTGCATTCTTCTACGGCTGCCTGCACTTCACGACCTACATCTGGCTGGATAAGTTTTTCAATTTACCTGAAATGTGGAAAGACGTCGCCAAGCGCCCGTTTATTACCATGGGGTTTGCCGCATTTGTGCTGATGATTCCGCTAGCGCTCACTTCAACCGCCGGATGGATTCGACGGCTGGGCGGCCGGCGATGGTCGATGTTGCACCGGCTGATTTATTTCAGCGCGATTTGTGCGGTGATTCACTACTACTGGCTGGTGAAGTCCGATGTGAGGAAGCCGCTATTCTATAGCGGATGCGTTGCGCTGTTGCTGCTGTGGAGAATCGGCCAGTGGCTCAAGCAGCGTCGTACGCCTGTGCGAGTGGCCGTACCTATGAATATTGAAGTGGCGGGAAAAAGCTAGGAAGGTTCTTCTTCTGAATTAGCGCGCTGCCAATCGGCCGGCGTGAAATCCATTCCCCAAAAATGAGGCGCGGGCGCATTAAACTCAACGCCAATCCGCTGGCCCCGTTCTGAGCTCTCCCCGAGAAAAACGACCCGGCATTCCTGTTCTTCTTCGGTAACGGGATTGGTGAGAACGATGTCTGCGCCCAATCCCAATTCCTGTTGAAGATAGATGAGAGCGCCATGGGCGTTGACGACGATGGTTTGGCTCTTCTCTTTGAACTTGCGGCCATCCGAGCGGCGACCGGACGTATGCACCGGGATTCGCGTGAAGACACGGCTGCTGCGACGAGCTGCTGCTGTGGGAGCTTCGACTGTCACGTCTAAAATCATGAAGTCCGCAACGAGAATGGTCAACCGAAGTTCAAGCGGTTGGTGCCTAAAACGTCGCTGTGTTGTCGGAGCAGTTCATTTTGCTTGCTGGGTTTGCGAAGGCTACCTAGAATAGATTTCGAATGCATTCGGGCGTTATTCGTTGGTGTGTCCGGGCCTCATAAAGATGAGCATCCAAGGTGTCAACCGAAGGGAAACCCTCGATGAGTGTGATCGAATACATTGACCAGCACCGCGACAACCACCTTGAAGAGCTGAAGGATTTCCTGCGCATTCCAAGTATCAGCACGAAGTCCGAGCACAAACAGGACATCCGGCGCGCGGCAGAATGGCTGGCCGATAAGCTGAAGGCCGCCGGGATGAAGAAAGTCGAAATCATTCCCACCAAAATTCACCCTCTGGTTTACGGCGAATCCGAATACCTCCCTGGCAAGCCGACGGTACTTTTCTACGGACACTACGATGTGCAGCCGGCCGAGCCTTTTAATTTGTGGACCTCGCCGGCATTTGAACCTGAAGTTCGCGGCGGGAACCTCTACGGACGCGGAACTGCAGACGACAAAGGCCAGGTGCATATTCACCTGAAGGCGCTCGAGGCGCTTTATAAGTCGAACGGATCGCTACCGCTGAATATCAAAGTGATGATCGAAGGCGAAGAAGAAATTGGAAGCGCCAACTTGTGGGATTTTGTGACCAAGAACCGGCAGCGATTGAAGGCCGATGCGCTGGTGGTGTCGGATACGAGCATGCTAGCCCGAGGCGTTCCTTCGATTACCTATGGCTTGCGTGGATTGAACTATTACGAGGTGAAAATCACGGGGCCGGCACAGGATTTACACTCAGGAGTGTTCGGTGGTGCGGTACCCAATCCGATCACGATTCTTTCGGAAATGATCGCGAAGCTGCACGATAAAGATTTTCGAGTGACCGTGCCGGGCTTTTACGCTGATGTCCAAAAACTTTCCGCGACTGAGCGAAAAGCGCTGAATTCGCTGCCTTGGCGCGAAAAAGACTTCAAGAAGACGGTTGGTGCGCCCGGTCTGGATGGTGAAAAGGGCTACACCATAGTGGAAAGATTGTGGACTCGGCCGACGCTCGAGCCAAATGGGATTTGGGGTGGGTATACGGGCGAGGGTTCCAAAACGGTAATTCCATCGCAAGCGTTTGCGAAGCTTTCCTCGCGCTTGGTTCCGAATCAGAACCCAGCGAAAATCGCGAAGCAAGTGGAAGCAGCAGTCCGCAAGCTCCTGCCGAAGACGGTGAAATGCGATTTTCGGGTGCTAAGCACAGGTAAGCCGTGGGTTGCGCCCTACACCCACGAGATTTTTCAGACTGCAATTCGTTCCCTGGAAGAGGGATTTGGAAAGAAGGCGGTTTTTATCCGCGAAGGCGGGTCGATCCCGTTTGTTACACAGATGCATGACACATTTAAGGTACCGTGCGTGCTAATGGGATTCGGCTTGCCCGATGAAAACGCCCACGCACCGAACGAACACATCTCGCTGGAAAATTATTTTGGCGGGATTCGATCTACAGCGCTCTTCTACAGCCAGCTAGCCGCCTCTTAGCGCTTTTTCGGCGCAGTTGTGGAAAACCCGATTTTTACAGCTTATTTCTCATTTTGCCTTGCGCAAAGTGAGGCGTGCCCTATATAGTCCCTTGCGAATCTCGGCGGCGCCGGGATATCACAAAGCTACTAGGAGGCAACTAGAACTCGATGGCCAACCCGATGAGCAAGTCCAAGATCGTCGCACACCTCGCCGAAAAGGTGGATGTGCCTAAGAAGACGATCACTGCGTTTTTTGAAGAACTATTCAAGCTGGCCGTAAAGGAAGCAAAGTCGACCGGCAAATTCGTCATCCCCAATCTGGGCAGAGCGGTAAAGGCGCATCGCAAAGCTCGCATGGGAAGGAATCCAGCCACTGGCGAGCAAATCAAGATCAAAGCAAAGACAGTCGTGCGTCTGCGTGCGGCAAAGGCCTTCAAAGACGCCGTCCTGAAATAGCTGTCTCCCGGCGCAGAGATTTCGAGAAAAAGAGACCCCTAAGCATTCGGTGCTTAGGGGTTTCTTTTCATGCGGCTCTGTTTTTAGGCGAGAGAGGCGATGGTTTGAACCGTGCCTCTTTCGTCGGACCTTCCATTCAGTTAATCTCTCCAGTCGCATATGGTTTCACCACATTGGGACGACTCTCTCGCCGACGAATACCGCAACTTTCGATACCGTTTTGCTTCTAAAGCTCTAGCGAATCGCTCGGTTGTAATTGCCGGCGGAACGGGCGGATTAGGCGCGGCCGTAGTGAGTATGCTCGCGATGGAGGGTTGCCGCGCGATTGTAGGATACCGCGCGAATCGAGAGCGTGCGGAGGCGTTGCAGCGGAGAGTGCGGGAGGAGTGGGGTGCAGAGAGCGAGCTGATTGCGGGAGATATCTCCGACCCACGGGTGCGGCGCGAATATGTGCAGGCGGCGGAGAGAACCGGCGAATCGCTGGCGGGCGCGGTAATTTTGCCGGGGGATCCGGCGCGGGTAGCGTTTGAGTCTTTGGATGATGAAGCGTTAGAGGCTTCTCTAGAGGCGAACTACACGGGACCGATTCTCCTGGCCAAAGAGTTAGGCTCATTGATGGAGCAACGGCAGGGCGGAAATGTGGTGTTGATGGCGTCGATGCAGGCAGCAGCTCTTTTCCCATCGAGTTTGAATTACGCGGGGCCGAAGGCGGCGCTAGTGCACGGCGCGAAGATATTGGCGCAGCAGTGGAAGAAGGTCTGTGTGAATGTGGTGGCCCCGGGCGCGACGGTCGTGGGAATGGCGGAGAGTAGTGTGAGCGCAGGGAAGTATGACAAGTACGTGGAGAGTGGAGCGGTGGAGAGATTCGGGAAACCTGAAGATGTGGCGCGGGCAGTGAGATTTTTCTTGGAACCGGACGGTTACGTGACCGGACAGGTGCTAGTTGTGGATGGGGGCCTGACCATACGACGAGACCGATGAGTGCCACGACCTCAGGGAACGGGAACTTTCATCCGATGCGCCAGAGATCCGGGCTGCTGACCGATCTGTACGAACTAACCATGGCAGCAGGGTATTTGCAGACCGGGTTTGAGGCGCGAGCAACTTTCGAGCTTTTCGTTCGCAATCTGCCACCCCGGCGCAATTATTTGGTGGCGGCGGGACTTGAGCAGTGCCTTGAATTTCTTCAGAAGGTTAGTTTTACGCCGCAAGAAATCGAGTTTCTGCGCTCCCACCCTGTATTTCGAGCGATTCGCGAGGACTTTTTTTCTTATCTGAGCAGGTTTCGATTTACGGGAGATGTATGGGCGGTGCCTGAGGGCACGCTGGTCTTTGCAGGCGAGCCCATTTTGCGACTCACTGCGCCGATTATTGAGGCGCAAATCATGGAGACCTATCTGCTGGCGACGATTAGTTTCCAAACCATGATTGCCAGCAAGGCAGCACGAGTGGTGACTGCAGCGGAAGGGCGACCAGTAGTGGAATTTGGAGCGCGTCGAGCCCACGGGCCAGAGGCAAGCTTGCTCGCGGCGCGTGCGGCGTACATCGGCGGATGTGACGGCACGTCTAATGTGCTGGCGGGGCACAGCTTTGGCATGAGCACCTACGGTACGCAGGCGCATTCCTGGATCATGGCGCATGAGGATGAAGCGGAGGCGTTTGGGCATTTTCTTGACGCGTTTCCCGACCATGCGGTGTTGCTGCTCGATACTTACAATGTGCGTGCCGCACTCGAGAAAATCTTGAGGATGGGACGCAAGCCCGCAGGTGTGCGCCTGGACAGCGGGAACATGGTGAAAGACAGCCAGTGGACGCGGCGGGCGCTGGACCGGCATGGCTGGAAAGACGTGAAGATTTTTGCATCCGGTGATTTGGACGAGGGGAAGATCGCCAGGCTGCTAAAGGCCGGAGCGAAGATTGATGCTTTTGGCGTAGGAACGGCACTGGCGACGCCTGGAGATGCGCCTCATTTGAATTTGATCTACAAGTTGGTGGAAGTGGAACGCAACGGAAATGTGCGTGGAGCGGCGAAGCTGACGCAGGCTAAAAGCACTTATCCCGGGCGGAAACAGGTATATCGACATTCAAAAGACGGTGAATTTTCATCCGACCAAATCGTTCTTGAATCAGAAAAGCGGCCAGAGGGAGAGCCTCTGTTAGAGGAAGTGATGCGCGAAGGGAAGCGGTTGACGAAGACCGCCCTGCTCTCGGACGCTCGCGATCGCTGCATGAGCGATTTGGGGCGGCTGCCGGAGCGTTACCGTCAACTGCGACGCGATGTGAGGTATCCGGTTCATTACAGCGCGCAGCTCAAGGCATTGCTGGAAGGGTTAAAGAAGCAGCTCAAAGCCCCAAGAGTGAGCCGGGCACGTGCGTCATGAGTTCGCAGCAGCCGTCTAAGTCGATCATCTTTTGGGAAGTGGATGTCCAGGCTGATTTTATGCTGCCGGGCGGAACGCTTTATGTGCACGGCGCGGACAAAATTATTCCAAATCTGAAGCGGTTGGTTGACGCAGCGCGGCGGGATGAAGTGTTTCTTGTTTCGAGTGCCTGCCAGCATTCCACTGACGATCCCGAGTTCAAGACTTTTGGGCCGCATTGTGTGTGCGGGACAGCGGGGGCGCGGATCATCCCCGAGGGGCTTGCGCAAAAAAGCCTGACCGTGCCGAGCAGTAGGGATTTTTCGTGGCCTGGCGACCTAAGGAATTATCAGCAGGTGATACTAGAGAAGCAGGTGTTAGATGTGTTTTCGAATCCGCAAACGCAAGCCTTACTGGATCGCCTGAATGGGGAAGCGCAGTTCGTGGTGTTCGGTGTAGCCACGGATTACTGCGTGGGGCTCGCGGCGAATGGGCTGCTCGCGCGAGGCAAGCGCGTTTCGATTGTAAAAGATGCGATTGCAGCGACTGATCCGGCTGCGGGGGAAGCCATACTTTCCAAGGCGACACAAATGGGAGCGAAGCTCGTTACAACGGACGAGGCTCTTGCTTTGGCGAAGGAGGGCTAGGTCGAGGGATCGGCCTCGGCTCGGGCCGCCGCGGCAGGTCGTAGGATCAAGTCGTAGAAATAAAGCAGAATGGCCGTAGCTACTCCAACCGCAGCAACCCACCACCACATGACTTGCGGTCGATGGACAACTTCTCCGTAGTGGTGTAGCAGCACGCCACTCATTTCACCGGCAAGAAAATAGCCAATCGCAATGGGCAAGAATGCGTAGCCCATAAACAAGCCTTGCTGTCCTGGCGGAGCGAGCCGCGAGATGTACTCATAGTAGCGAGGTGATTGAGTGATTTCGCCGATGGCAATCACGATCAGGCAAGCGACCAACCCCCCACGAGTAGGATCGACTGCGAGAAATATGCAGCCAAGGCCAGTGATCAAAACGCCCAGCATCATGGTCCGAAGCGCCGGAATTTTGCGAGTCAAAAAGCTCACCAGAATCGTGCAGCTAATCACTACAATCGGCCCGGTCGAGAGATAACGGTCAACATTCAGGTTTGGGTCGACGTAAGTACGCATGAAAAGCGGCACAGAGATAAATTCCTGCCAGAAGACGATCCAGAACCCCGAGAAGATAAGCAGGAAGAGAACAAATCGAACGTTGGCCAGCACCACGAGCAGGTTACGGAAGACAGCGATCACGCTAGCTGGCTTGGCTTCACCGCCCTTAGCCGGTTCCCGAAAGAAGAAGAGAGTTACCCAAAACATCAGGAAGACGCTCAGGGCGCTGACACGAAATACCGCTTCTATTCCCAAGGTATTGCGAGTTGCTGAGGCAACGAGTGGGCCAAGCGCGCCGCCGACATTTACAAGCGTGTAGTAGATCGAATAACCGATTGAGCGGACGTTTTCTGTGGAAGCGCGGGCGGTGGTACCGGCGACACAAGGCTTCACCAAGCCGGGGCCGAGTGCAGGAATCAAAAGCACGGCGAACACTCGCCAGTAAGTGGGGACGCTGGGGAAAAGCGACATCATCCACGGTTTATCGAGCGAGCCAAGCAGGAAATAGCCAATCGACATCACGGCGTAAGCGAAAAGTAGAGCCCTGCGAAAGCCGAAGCGATCCGCCAGCGCGCCGCCCAGGACTGGCAGAAACCAGACCACAAAACCAATCGTCCCAATGATCGTCGTGGTGTTATCGACGCTTAGAAGTAATTTCTCATGCAGGAAAATGGCAAGGACAGCGAGCGTGGCGTAGTAGGAGATACGCTCAAAAAGCTCCGCAATGTTTGCGACCCAGAACGATCCCTCAAAGCCCGCTCGAATTTCCTGCAGCCGGTTCTGGAAGCTCAAATAATCCTCTCGCGGAACACCAGAAGCATACCCACGCCAAAGTGAGCGCAATTCTAGCGGAAACTGTGCGGCAACCCGAGTGAAGTTTTTTGGGCGAGTAGGCGTGTGCTAGCATGGCAAGGCAAAATACTTACGCCTCTCGGGATCCTCGAATGTCCACCAAGACGATGAAGGCTCTTCGCAAGCCAAGCCCCGCGCCTGGAGCGCGCGTGGAGTCGATATCGACGCCGGAATATGGACCCAGTGACGTGTTGATCCGGGTTAAGACGGCCTCGATTTGCGGGACAGATTTGCACATTTATCAGTGGGACCGGTGGTCGGCCACGCGCCTGCGGCCTCCGTTGACCTTTGGCCATGAGTTTTGCGGCGTGGTGGAGAGAGTCGGGGAGAGAGTAACGTCGGTAAAACCAGGTGATTTTGTCAGCGCGGAGATGCATCTGGTCTGTGGGCACTGCAGAGCCTGCCGCATGGGGCAGCCGCATGTTTGCCAGCATGTGGTGATTCTCGGAATTGACCGAGACGGGTGCTTCGCGGAGTTTATTAAGATTCCCGAGACAAATATCTGGAAGGTAGATCCGGCGATTCCAGAGCATTACGCGGCGATTTTGGATCCGCTGGGCAACGCGGTTCACACGGTTGCGGCGGGTCCGATTGGCGGCCTTTCGGTGCTCATCACCGGAGCTGGGCCGATTGGACTGATGAGCATTGCGCTGACGCGAGCCTTTGGTGCGTCAAAGATTTATTCGCTGGAAATTAATCCGCACCGGCGCGAACTGGCGAAACGAATGGGTGCTGACGAAGTGTTCGATCCGAGCGCGGGCGACATCGTGGCCACGATGAAGGAGGTTACCGACGGCGACGGCGTTGATGTCCTGCTGGAAATGAGCGGCAGCCCGACGGCGATCCGGCAAGGTTTCCAGATTCTGCGGCCGGGTGGGAATGCGCGATTGCTTGGGATCCCGGCAAAACCGATGGAATTTGATCTGGGAGCGGATGTGATTTTCAAGGGCGCGACGGTTCAAGGAATTTTGGGACGGCGCATGTACGACACCTGGATTCAAATGACGGATTTGCTCAAGACTGGCCGCTTGAATTTGGATCCACTTTTCAACGAGCGAATGCCCATGGAAAAGTTTGCCGACGCTTTTGGAATGCTGGAAAAAGGACTGGCTGGAAAGATTTTGCTATATCCCGACGGAATCCCTCACTAGCCCTTATTTTATTTGTGAATTCGCAATCATAAATTGGAGGCAATTATGACCGCATCACCTGCACGCGCACCGCTTACTTTTATTCACGATGCCCTGGAGGATTTGAGGTCCAAGCATCTGCATACGCATTTGCGCGTGCTGGCAGGCGAACAAAAGCAGGTGTGTGTGGTGGACGGCAAAGAGGTAATTAATCTGGCGTCGAATAATTATCTGGGGCTTACCAGCCATCCAAAGTTGAAAAAGGCAGCGATTGAGGCGGTTCGAAAGTATGGCGCGGGATCGGGCGCGGTGCGCAGCATTGCGGGAACAATGCAAATCCATGTGGATTTGGAGACGCAGATCGCCAAGTTCAAGAACACCGAGGCGTGCGTGGTATTCCAGTCGGGATTCACGGCGAATGCCGGAACGGTTTCGGCAATTTTGGGAAAAGAGGACCTGATTATTTCCGACGAGTTGAATCACGCGTCGATCATCGATGGCTCGAGGCTCTCGAAGGGGACGATCAAGGTTTTCAAACATAAGGACATGGCGGATTGCGAACGGATTTTGAAGGAGACGGAAAACTGGCCCGGCAAGAAATTGCTGATTACCGACGGCGTCTTCTCCATGGATGGGGATATTGCCGATCTGCCGGCACTCTGCGACCTGGCTGAAAAGTATGGCTGCATCACGATGATTGACGATGCGCATTCATCAGGCGTGCTGGGCAAGAATGGACGTGGCACGGTCGATCATTTGAACTGCCATGGGCGTGTGGACATTCAAGTTGGAACCTTGAGCAAGGCGATTGGTGTTCTCGGCGGATATGTGTGCGGATCGCGGGAACTCATCGATTATTTGCATCACCGGGCGCGGCCGTTCATTTTTTCCACGTCGCATCCGCCGGCCGTGGTGGCGTCGTGCCAGGCTGCATTTGAACTGTTGGATTCGGAGGTTGGCGCGAAGCTGGTGAAGAAGCTGTGGGCTAACACGGCGTTCTTCAAGCGCAAGCTTAAGAAGCTTGGATTTAAGACAGGCGCGAGTCAGACGCCCATTACGCCAATTTTGGTGGGAGAGGCGGCGAAGGCGTTTGAATTCGGGCGGAAGCTTTTTGAAGCGGGGGTATTTGCGCCGGCAATCGGCTATCCGACTGTAGCTGAAGGGAAGGCTCGGCTGCGAGCGATTGTAACGGCGACGCACAAGCGGGCCGACTTGGAGAAGGCTGCCCAGACCATGGGCACGATCGGGAAAGAGCTAGGAATCGTCTAAAGAATTGTTGGTTTGTCAGATTGAGCCAGGCGGCTTTGTGGGAAGTCCGACCGCCTGGCTTTTGATTTTTGTGCTTAGGCTAGAATTCGAACTTCGCGGATAGCTGAATGCTGCGCTGTCCTCCGCCACCCAGCACCGGATTCCCCAAGCCTACGTCAGATGTCGCGGTAATTGCGAGATTCCCAACGCTGCGGCCGTTGACCGGATTTATGCCGGTTGGAAACGCGCCGCTGCGATTTGGTGCGGCATCGGCAAAGAACGCCACCGCCAAGGGATTGGCGAAATTGGGGTGATTGGTCAGGTTGTAAGCGTCGACGCGAAACAGGAGTTTCAATCGCTCGGTTATCGAGGTCGTTTTGCTGAGGGCCAAATCGAAATTGCGGTAATCCGGCCCAATCAAAGCGTTTCTGCCCAGGTCCCCGTAGTGACGCGTGCCCGGCTGGCATGAATCGGCAAAACCATCAAGAAGATTGCCGGGCCAGTTGTAATTGCAAGGCACGGAAAAGGAATTGAGGTTCAGGTAGTTGGTCGGATTGCTTGGATTGTATTGAATGGGGCCGACCACATCGGGACGATCATAAAATTCGCCGCCGCCGCTATAGTCATCGATGAAGTTGTAGTTCATCGAGAATGGATGGCCACTCATGAGCGTGAGCACGCCGGAGACAGACCAACCATTACCCGCGCGACCGATAGCAGACCAAGCAGGAATGTCGTAGACGCTGGACCAGACGAAGCGATTGCGAACGTCATAGTTCGACGGGCCTTTGTCCCCGTTCACATTATTGCTGTTTTGCGGCATGGCAGCATTGGGAACGTAGTCCTGGCTGTCGCTCGCGGTATCAATGGAGTGCGACCAGGTATAGGAGATTTGGTTCGTCCACGCACGCCAGTGACGCTGGGTAAGCGATACCTGGAGAGAGTTGTAGTTGGAAGTGGCGGAGGCTTCGAGTTGGTTGACGGCATAAGGAGCGAACGGTTCCAGGGCGCTCATCGGGGTAGTGATGGGGCGCGGCACGGTGCCATCGTCGATACATGGCGCGGGTGTGCAGGCAAGGTCGGCGGCAGTGATTTCGGCTTGAGTTGGCTGATTCAAATCGCCCAGGCGGAGAAGCTTGCGTCCGGCGGAACCGACATAGCCGACTTGGAGGGTCGTGTCGCGAAACAGAGCCTGCTGGATATTCAGGTTGTAGTTGTAGATATAAGGCGTACGCATGTTCTGAGGCACGGTGGAGACGTCCGACGTTCCATCGTTCACGAAGATTGGCATGTCAGGTTGAATGGGCACACCACTATTCAGTCTCAAGATGGTGACCGGCGCAGGGCCTGCGGGATTGTAGGCGGTGCCGATGTTGAAGGAATTTTCATAGATCTGGCCGGTGAAGGCGTCCTGCGAGAAGTCGTCATAGAAAACGCCGAAGCCTGAACGGATCACGGTGGTGCCTTTGCCAAAAACGTCCCAAGCCACGCTCAAGCGCGGGGCAAAGTTGTTGAAGTCTTTGTTGTAAAGCGGATTACGGAATACGACGCCGAATGGCTTTAGGCTCGGATCGTAAGCCGATAGCAAACCACTCGCATCGTGAATCACGCCGAAGTAATCCCAGCGCAAGCCAAGATTCAAAGTGACGCGTGGAGTGATGCGGAACGCATCCTGCACATACACGCCGTCGTTATTTTGGCGTGCTTCGCGATTGGTATTTCCAACCTGTTCGCGGCTTGAAAAGAGCAGCGAGCTTTCCGGTGTACCAGCGAGGAAGTCGGAGAGATTGTCGAAGACCAGAACGCCGCGGCGGCTGAAGTCGTTGAACGAATCGACGGCGGTGCGGCGAAACTCATAGCCAACTTTCACTTCGTGGTGGCCGAATGTCCAGGTGTAGTTGTCGAAGAATTGCCAGTTGGTGTCGACGCGATTGCGAGGATTCGAGTAAGGCGAAGAGCCCAGGGCAGACAGCTCGCCGAAGCGAATCGTGGGCAGGCCGTAGTCATTGGCATTGGTGACACCAGTATCGAGGTGCAGAGACGATTCCGGGTTACCAAACACACTGGAGTCGGCGGCGAAGAAGCCATTGCGGTAGCGGTTCCATCCGAAGCGAGCCTCGTTAACTTGATTCGTCGACACTTCAGTGACATTGCTAATCGAAACAAGCTGGGTACGAATGGGCGCGTAGGTATTGGTGTTTGGAAGGTTGTTTCCGCCGGCCAAGCCGAGCGGGAAGCTCTGATTGCTATTCCCGAAGAAATACCGGCCGCTGAGCTGATTCTTGGAGCCGAGGTTCTGGTCGATCTTGACGATCAAGCTGTCGCCGTTGTTGTAAGCGGATGCAGGGTCGGCCGAGTTAGGCGCGCCGGGAGATGCACCGCCAATATTCGTAGTGGGCCAGATATTGTTTCCGCCGGAGCATCCGCCGTGAGAATTACAGAAATTGTAGAAGTTCAAGATGACGGGGTTGATCGCGCCGGCAGGCTGGTTATCGATGCAAGCAATGACCGTGCTGGTGCACGCGGCGGGGTTTCCACCTGGAAGCGTTGCGACGGCCTGGGCGTAGTCGTTGGCGTTGCTAGCTGAGGCGGACGTGCTGTCGAGAGTTGGAACGACGTTTTCCGAAGTGATGGCCAAGCCTTCTCGCTGCCCTTCGTAAGCCAGAAAGAAGAACGTCTTATTGCGAACGATAGGTCCACCGACTGCGCCGCCGAATTGATTGTTGCGGAAGGCGTCCTTGGGAAGATTGTCGGTATTAAAGAAGTTGCGGGCATCGAGAGCTTTGTTACGGAAGTCTTCGAAAGCGGTGCCGTGAATGTCGTTAGTGCCGCTTTTGGTGACGATGTTGACGACTGCTCCAGAGTTGCGGCCATATTCCGCTTCGAAATTCGAGAGGACTTTCAGCTCGGATACGGCGTCGAGAGGCAGAACCGTGCCGGGCGTGCCAAATACGCCGCCCTGGTTAATGGCGGGCAGGTTGCGGTAGCCGTCGTTCATATCCGTGCCGTCGAGGAGGAAGTTATTGGCGCGGCCGCGGCTGCCGTTTGCGCTGAAGAGGCCATACGAGCCTGGGGAATCGCCGCCGCCGTTAGGTTCGCCGGCGGCGCCGGGAACCATGATGAGCATTTTGGTGTAGTCGCGGCCGTTGATGGGCAGGTCGAGGATTTCACGATTCTCGAAAGTGCCGCCGAGGGTGTCCGAGGCAGTTTCGACTTGAGGCAAAGTTTCGGCTGACACTTCGACTTTCTGGGTTACGGTTCCGGGCTTCAGCGAGGCATCGATCCTGCGCTCGGCGGCCACATCGACGGCAACGCCCTTGGTGATCGAGGTCTCAAAACCTTCTTTGGATATGGTGACTGAGTAGGGCCCGATAGGGAGCTCAGGGAACGGTATAGCTGCCGTCGCCCGAGGTAGTCGTGGTGCGGACCAGACCCGTATCCGTATTGGTAATGGCGACCGTGGCGCCAGGGACCGCCGCGCCACTCGCGTCGGTGACAGTGCCGAGGATGGTGCCGCGGAAGGTTTGGGCGCTAGTAAGCATAGGAAACAGCAGCGCCAAAAGAAGCGTCAAACCCAAGTGAGAAATTAGGGCGCGCGCGGGACGTTTAGTCATTGTTTCTCTCCAAGATAATGGCATCTAACAAAGACGGCTCTGGATCGCAAAAGGACTCTGAGCTGGAATGAACTGCAACGGGCCAAGCGAGCTTCAAGTGGTTTACATCTCTACACTTAACGGGCAGTTTGCGTCAAGCAACTAATCAAATGGCGGGGCAAAGCCCGTGTGTGGTTTTGGCTATACTGGCACGGTTGACGAAAATCTGCTCCGGCCCTCACGTTTGAATCATCAATCAAAAAAGCCTCTCGCGGAGGGGTGACTCGGGGGATGCAAATCGAAAACAGATGAAGCCACGTTACTCGACAGCCCATAGAGGCTTTGCCGTTCTCGGGATTGCGCTGCTGCTATGCGGTCTTTTCCCGCCGCAGGCGAAGGCGTACGCCGTAATGGCTCATGAGGCGATTATCGATGCCTCGTGGGATACGGGCATCAAGCCGCTGCTTCTGCGCCGCTTTCCGAATGCTAGCTCCGATGAATTGCGCCAAGCCCATGCCTACGCGTACGGGGGCGCGATCATCCAGGACCTGGGCTATTACCCGCACGGCAGCCACCTGTTCAGCGATTTGGTCCATTACGTTCGCAGCGGCGATTTTATCGAGGCCATGCTCCGCGATGCGAATGACCTGAATGAATATGCCTTTGCGTTGGGCGCGTTGTCGCACTACTCGGCGGACAATGAAGGCCACAAGCTGGCGGTGAACCGAGCGGTGCCGCTTCTGTATCCTGAGCTGAGGCGGAAATATGGCGACGTGGTGACCTACGCGGAGGATCCACTGGCGCACCTGAAGACAGAGTTTGGATTTGACGTGATTGAGGTGGCCAAGGGGCGCTATGCGCCGGACAGTTACCGGGATTTCATTGGTTTCGAGGTGTCGAAGCCCTTGCTTCAACGCGCATTTTTGGAGACCTACTGCGTCAACCTGAATACGGTGTTCAAGGATTTCGATCGGTCGGTGAATTCGTACCGCTACGACGTAAGTACGATTATTCCGAAAGCGACGCGGGTGGCGTGGCAGCTCAAAAAGGACGAGATTCAAAGAGACGAGCCGACCATGACTCGCCAGAAATTTCTGTATCACCTTTCGCGGGCGAGTTACGAAAAAAAATGGGGACTGAGTTATGACAAGCCGGGATTGGGCACCAAGATAGTGGCTTTAATCATTAGAATCATTCCCAAGATAGGCCCACTGAAAGCTCTGAAATTCAGGACCCCTACTCCGCAGGCTGAGAACATGCTAATGGCCAGTTTCAACGCCGCGATGGACAACTATGCAATGAACCTGAAGGCGGTGCCGAAGGGCAATATTAATTTACCCGACACGAATTTTGATACGGGCGACCCGATAAAGCCCGGAACTTACACTTTGGCGGATGCCGCCTATGCGGATCTGCTGGATTATTTGCAGAAGGACCAATTCCGCGGGATAACACCCGAATTGCGCGCCAATATTCTGCAGTATTACTCCGATACGGGAGTTTCTTTTGCGACAAAGAAGCATCCCAAGGATTGGGCTCGCTTGATGCGCGATCTCGATCAAATGAAGACTTCGCCTAACGCGCAACCCGGTCAGGTTGCCTCGTCATTCCTGCCTGAGTTCTGATCGTCCGACACTTTGCACAGGTTCAATTGCAACCCGCTCGCGCGAAACGCCTGAATTGCTGCGTTTTGCTATACTCGAAAATTCCACTTCACCTATGAGTTCTCACCTTTCTCCACGGCTATTTCTGATTGACGCGATGGGCTACATCTTTCGGGCCTATTTCGCGCCCATGGATCGTCTGCAAATTCAAACCGCGCAAGGGACGATTCCCACCAAGGTGCCGTATCTATTCGCGAATATGGTTAGGAAGCTGATTCGCGATCACCGGCCGGATTACATTGCGGTCGTGTTGGACGTTTTGGCGCCGACTTTTCGCGACAAGCTTTTTGCGCAGTACAAGGCTCAACGCCCACCGATGCCCGCGGACCTGTCAGTGCAACTTCCCTACGTGAGGCGGTATTGCGAGGCGATGCGTCTGCCTATGCTGGAATTGGCGGGCTATGAAGCGGACGACTTGATTGGCTCACTGGCCAGGCAAGCAGTCGAGAAAAAGACCGATGTGTTCATCGTTACCAGCGACAAGGACCTGATGCAGTTGGTGGGCGGCAGAGTGAAGCTTTTGAATCCGTCGAAGGGTGATTTGATTGTCGACGAAGCGAAGGTCGAAGAAATCATGGGCGTGACGCCTGCGAAGGTTCCAGATGTAATGGCTCTAATGGGAGATTCGATCGACAACATTCCCGGAGCGCGCGACCCAAACGAGAAAGTAGCGCCCGGCGAGCGGCGCAAGCCGGGAATCGGCGAGGTAGGAGCGCGCCAGCTTATTCAGCAGTTTGGAAGTGCGGAGGAGTGCTTAAAGCGGGCGGCGGAAGTGAAGCGGACGAGTTACCGCGAGGCGCTACAAAACTGCGGAGAGTTCGTACTGCTCAGCAAGAAATTGTCGATTATTCCGACCGATGCTCCAGTTGAATTGCAGCTGGACGCGCTAAAGCCGGTGCCACCGGACAACGAGGCGCTGCGGGAGTTATTTGCGGAATTGAAGTTCACTACATTGCTGAAGGAAATGACCCCAGCGCCTGCGGTGATCGAGGAAAAAACGGACTACGCGGAACTGGGATCTGCGGCAGAGCTGCGCGAGTTGGTGGAAGCGAAGGGAAAAGGCGAAATTGCAGTCTGGATTGAAGTGGAGGCTCGCAAAGACGAGGAGCCGGGGTACGGAAGCGGCCTTGCCGCAATGCAGTTTTCTACTGGCGCCGGACATTCGCGCTACATCCGCACCGGAGGCGGTAATGAGGTTGCGGCGGAGCTAGCGAAGTGGAGAAGCAGCGCATCGCGGCCGAAGATTGTCCACGACCCGAAACTGTTTGAGTTATTCACGGCGCAAGAGAATGGTGCAGGGGATGAAGGTGAGGTGGCGGGAATTACCCACGCCACGCAGCTCTACTCCTATTTAATTCACCCGACGACTGCGAACCACACGTTGCCCGATGTTGTTCTGCGCCAGTTGAACCGGAACACGACCGGCGTGCCTGGCGAAAATGCGGACATGCTGACGCGGCTCGCACCAGTGTTGCGAGCCGAGGTGGAACGGCTGGACTTGCTGAATGTTTACGAGACGATTGATCTGCCGCTGGCGCCGGTCCTGGCGCGGATGGAACGGCATGGCATAAAAGTTTCTTCGGATGTGCTGCGTGAAATTTCGGAACGACTTGAAAGCGACATAGCGCGGCTGGAGAAGGAATGCCATTCGCTGGCCGGATTCGAATTCAAGATCGGTTCACCCCAGCAGCTCGCTGAGGTTCTGTTCGACAAGCTGGCGCTGGCGCCGCCGCGTCGCGGGCGAATGGGCAAAGTGAGGTCGACGGCCGCGGATATTTTGGAAGAATTGGCGCTGGTACACGAATTGCCACGCAAGGTGATCGAGTACCGCGAAATTGCGAAGCTGAAGTCGACTTACGCAGATGCGCTGCCGGAATTGATCAACCCGCGCACGGGGCGGCTGCACACACGCCTTAGCCAGACTACCGCCGCGACGGGGCGGCTTAGCTCCTCGAATCCGAATTTGCAGAACATTCCGATTCGCACGGAAGTTGGGCGTGAGATCCGCGCGGCTTTCGTGGCCGAAAAGGGAAACGTTCTGCTTTCGGCTGATTATTCGCAGATTGAGTTGCGGCTCCTGGCTCACTACTCGGAGGATCCAGTCCTGGTGGATGCGTTTCAAAGAGGCGAAGACATCCACTCGAGGACAGCCCAGGAAGTCTTTCAAGTTGGCCCGATGTACCAGAATGCCGAACATCGCCGCGCGGCGAAGGTGATCAATTTTGGGATTGTGTATGGATTGTCGGCATTTGGGTTATCTCAGAATTTGGGAATTCCACAAAAGGAAGCGGCTGAATTTATCGCCGCATATTTCACGCGTTACAAGGGCGTGAAGCAGTGGCTGGATAGGCAGGTCGCGGAGGTGCGCAAGACCGGAATCACGCGGACTCTCTTCGGGAGGGTTCGGCCGATTCCGGAAATTACTTCGCCACAGGTGAGCCTGCGGAATTTCGCAGAGCGCACCGCGATGAACACGCCGTTGCAAGGAACCGCGGCGGATCTGATCAAACTGGCCATGATCAAAATCGACGCCGAGTTAAGAGCGCAAAAGTTTCAGTCACGCATGATCCTGCAGGTGCATGACGAGTTGCTCTTCGAAGGGCCACCCAAAGAGTTGCCCACGCTTAAAAAGCTCGTGAAGGCCTCAATGGAAGGCGTATATCCGCTGCGGGTGCCGCTAGTGGTGGATTTATGCTCGGGCCAGAACTGGCGTGATTTGAAGAAATAGCTTGGATCGACGACCCGAGGGTCGATTTACGTTTTCTCGACGGGGAAGTTTGATTCGCTCCAGCCGCGCCATCCGCCATCCATAGAAATCACGTTGGTATAGCCCATTTTCTTGAGATTGTCGGCTGCCAGAGCGGAACGGAAGCCGCCGCCGCAGTAGAGCACAATCGGGGCATTATGATCGGGGATCGTCTTTTCAATATCGCGCTCGATGACGCCCTTGCTCAAGTGGATTGCGCCGGGCACATGGCCCTTGGCCCATTCCGAATCCTCGCGGGTGTCAACTAGGATCATCTTCTCGCCAGCGTCCAGCCGCTTCTTAATCTCGGTGTGCTTGGCTTCTTTGACGCGCGATTTGGCGTCGTTTACGAGCTTTAGAAAGCCTTCAGCGTGGTGCATCGTTCTGTCTCCTAACTTGTGCTTATGGTTGGCTGGGGCGGGAGGATTCGAACCTCCACCGTCTGCATTAACAGTGCAGTGTCCTACCGGTTGGACCACGCCCCAACGATTGATCGTACCACGTGGACATTTCAGACTAATGATCGCTCAATTACAGCGAAAGGTGACCCCTGAGGACGACGATCGAGGCTTTTGGCAAATCGTAGATCGTGCCTGCCGATCCTTCAATGGTTAACCTGGCAGCGGGTCCATCTGGATTTGCGTGACCGCCGCTTGGATCATTGTGCCATTCATACTGGGCCGAGCCAAACGTGATCTGATCGATTTTACCTTCGAAATACCGGGAACCATTCGCGTCGTCACTAATGAATGCGACGGTGAATGGATGATTGTGATCTTGGTTGATGAGCAGATCGGCGAGAATTGCAGCAGGTAAGAATCACATACTTAAAGTATGCAAAACGTACTTGACACGCATGCAATTGGGAGAGTAGGTTGCCCGCCAGACTCGATCGCTGGGTAGTGACCTGGCGTTCGGGTAAAAACCACTGTAGCAGGCGAGCGCTTCGGATCGCTTTCATGCCTCTTTTTCGCATTCCTACTCTGACCTTAGTTGCTGACACGCTGCGAGGTCCAACGCAGGCTGAGGGTTGACGACTGATTACTAAGACGGCAATTCTGAAAGGAAATTTGTAATGAAACAGGTTCTTGGCGGGAACAAGCCGATGAGGGCTTGCAGCATTTTGCTGGGTGCGATTCTTGCGGTGAGCGCTCTGGCCGGCTGGCAGCGCGTGCAAGCGCAGGAAAAAGCGACGTCCGAAGTAACCGTAATTCATGCGGGTAAGCTTTTTGACGCCCACTCGGGACAAATGTTGGACGGTCAAGACATTTTGGTGCGCGGAGAAAAGATCGAGAAGGTCGGTCCGAAGATCGCGGTTCCGGCAGGTGCGCGTGAGATCGATTTGCGCAAGGCAACGGTGATGCCGGGATTCATCGATGTACACACACACCTGACCATGCGCACGGGGCAAGCGGGATACGATTCGCTAGGAGTGTCCATTCCGCGCCAGGCCCTGGTGGGAGCGCGCAACGCGCGCGTCACGCTGATGGCTGGATTTACGACGGTGCGAAATGTAGGTGCGAGTGGATATACCGATGTCGCGCTGCGCGATGCGATCAACGATGGCGACGTGATTGGGCCGCGTATGCAGGTATCTGGTCCGCCCTTAGGGATCACCGGCGGCCACTGCGATAACAATTTGCTTCCATTTGAATTTCACTACCAGGCTGAGGGAGTAGCCAACGGGATTCCCGATGTAATGGCGAAGGTTCGGGAAACGATCAAATACGGCGCGGATGTGATCAAGTTCTGCGGTTCGGGCGGTACTTTTTCGAAGGGTGATAACCCGCTGCTCGAGCAATACAGCCCAGAAGAAATGCAGGCGTTGATCGCTGAGGCCCACCGGCTGGGAAGAAAAGTAGCCACGCACGCGCATTCGGCTCTTTCCATCAAGGATGCGGTGCGTGCGGGAGTTGATTCGATCGAGCATGGAATTTTCATTGATGAGGAAGGCATTCAGTTGATGAAGGAGCACGGAACTTACCTGTCGGCGACAACGTATCCGCTGTTTTGGTACGAAGAAAACGAGGATAGCCTTCATTTGCCGCCGTGGGTGGTGGAGAAGGTCGCGATCATCATCCCCGCGGCAAAGAAAAATGTGGCGCGGGCGTATAAAGAAGGCGTGAAGGTAGCGCTGGGAACGGATGCGGGAGTGTATCCGCATGGGCTGAACGGCGGGGAATTCTGGTCGATGTGCGAACTCGGGCTGACCCCGGTGAAATCGCTGCAAGCGGGAACTGTAAATGCGGCGGACCTGATGGGTTGGACCGATAAAGTTGGCGCGATTGAGCCGGACCACTTCGCGGACATCGTGGCGGTCAACGGCGACCCACTTACAGACATCAAGCTTTTGCAGCATGTGGACTTCGTTATGAAGGGCGGAGTGGTTTACAAGAATAATTTGGAACAAGGGAAGTAAATTGGCGGTGTGCCCCGGCGTTTGGGCGCTCACCGAAGTGTAAGCGGCCCGTCGATTGGCGAAGGACTTGCATACGGAGGAATGAGCCATGGTGCGCAAGCTTTTTATGGTGGCGGCGTTGCTTTTTATTGCGGTGGGTGGAGCATCCGCCCAAACAAGCACAGGTGAATTGGTAGGGACGGTGCGCGATCCACAGGGCGCCGCGGTGCCAGGGGCGACCGTGACAATCACCAATACCGGCACCGGGTTGGTGCGCACAGACACGACTCCCGACAACGGCTCGTTCCGCTTTCCTGCGCTTCAAACTGGCACGTATTCGCTAGCGGCGGAGAAGTCGGGATTCGCGATTAACAAAGTTGAGCACGTCGAAATTCAAGTGGCGCAGACAACCACAGCGGATGTGGCGTTAGCGGTGGCGCAGACTTCGCAAACCGTGACCGTAGAAAGCAACGTGGCGATGACCGACACCGAGAATGCCCAGCTTGGCGGCGTGATTAACGAATCGCAGGTGACCACCCTGCCTCTGAACGGCCGCAATTTCGCGCAATTGGCACTATTGAATGCGGGAGTATCGGCGTCGGGCGGTGGTGGCGGCCAGCAGGGTGGTGAGGGTGGTGTGTCGGGCTATTCCTCGAATGGACAGCGGTCGACTTCGAACAACTTCATGGTCGATGGAATCGATAACAACAACTATGAAGGCGGCAGCGTCGCGCAGCTTCCGTCGATTGATTCGATTCAGGAGTTCCAAGTCCAAACCAACAATTTCTCCGCGGAGTATGGGCGCAGCAGCGGGTCGATCGTCAACCTGGTGACCAAATCGGGAACGAATGATTTTCACGGGTCGGTTTATGAGTTTTTGCGTAATAACGCGCTGGATGCGCGCAACTTCTTTGCCGATCCGGCATTCGCGCCCCCGGAGCTGCGGTTGAATCAATTCGGGGCAACGGTGGGAGGGCCGATTCGCAAAGACAAGACCTTCTTCTTTGGAAATTACGAAGGGTTTCGCCAGATCGCCGGTATCACGAATTTAACTAACGTGCCTACGGACGCGCAGAGAACAGGGCTGTTCTTCGATCCCAATACAGGGCAGAACGTTCAGGTTGCGGTGAATCCGATCAGTGCGCAGCTTTTCAAGCTTTTCCCTGAGCCGAATACGACCCAGTCCGGGGGAAATTTTGTAGCGTCCCCGAACCTGACCAACAGCACCGACCAGTACATGGTGAAACTGGATCATCACCTATCGAATGGTTTGGTTACTGCCCGGTATAGCTTCACAAATGCAAAAGTGTTTTATCCGTACGTGCCAGGGCAGGGCGTTACCGCGATCCCGGGATACGGGGTGAATGACAAAGCAACTTCCCACCTCGCATCGCTGGGCTATACGCGGTACATCAGCCCGGCGACGCTGAATGAATTTCGATTTGGCTTTACTCGCGTGACGGACTTCAGTTCCAACCAGGTTGGCCCGCAGGCCGCAGCCTTTGGGTTCAATACTGGCTGGCCGTCTGGTGCGCCAATCGGCCTGGGTGACATTCCAAACATAACTTTCTCAGGTGGATTGGTTTCGGGCGTTGAGTCCATTTCAAATTTGGGGGCGACCGGAAACAATCCGGCGGGAAACTGGATTAATACGCTGCAATTTGTTGACAATTTTTCACACGTGACCCCGCGGCACGAATGGAAGTTTGGCGGCGAGGCGCGCAACATTCGCGACAACCGCACCTATGACCTGTTCTTCAATGGCCAGCTCGGATTCGACGGTAGCAGGAACCCGGAAATGATTCCGAATCCGCTGGTGGATTTCGCTGAGGGTCTTCCAGCGTCTTCATTGCAGTTCAAAGGTAATTCGGGGCGAAGTTACCGAACGACGAGCTACGATCTCTTTGCGCAGGACAACTTCAAGGTCCGGCGTAACCTGACCCTTAGCTATGGCCTGCGATACGAGCTGAATACTGTGCTGCACGACGCGACGGGCAGGTCGAGCACCTGGCGTCCGAATCTTTTCAGTACTTTCCTTCCGCCTTCGGCAGATCAGACCAACCTTGCACAATTGCAGAAATCGGGCATCGCGACGCAGAGCCAGCTCGGCGGACTTTATGACGGTGACCACAACAACTTTGCGCCGCGCATCGGCCTGGCATGGTCTCTTGGTCAATCGCAGCAAACAGTACTGCGCGCCGGATACGGGATTTTCTACGACACGATTTTCGGGAATATTCCAGGCAACGTGATGTTGAATCCGCCTTTTCTGCCGGATTACTTCATTTCGGATCCGTTATACCCGAATTCGTTCGGTCCGTCAGGATTCCCGGTGCTAACAATCACACCAGCGAATCTGCCGACGCCGTATTCGCAGGCGTGGAATTTGGATGTGCAGCATCAATTGCCGGGGAAAATGCTGCTGGACGTGGCCTATGTGGGAACAACCGGCACGCACTTGCCAAGGTTCCGGCAGATCGACCAGGCCTATATCACGCAGGCGCAGATCAATGCGCTGACGCCAGATGTAGTCACGCGAATGGAGCTACTTGGAATTCCGCCTCCAGCGGCCATGTTTCTTTCACATAACATCGCCCTGATGCCGTCCATCGTGCGGGGCCCTTACTTCGGCTTCGCGCAGATTTTTGAAGCGGAAGATTCGATGAGTTCGAACTACAACGGTCTGCAAGTCAAGCTGAACAAGCAATTCAGCCACGGTCTGACGTTTGGCGCCGCGTATACGTATTCGAAGTCGATCGATGCCGCGTCGGATTTTTTTGGATCGGGCGCGAATGGGTCCACGATCTTCCCGCAAAACAACTATGACACCGCGGCCGAGAAGGGGCTTTCGGACTTCGATATCCGTCACCGCTTTGTGTTCAATTATATTTACAGCTTCCCAAACATTCGCAACGCCTGGAGCAATTTCCCGAGCAGACTTGGCGACGGGTGGCAAATCAGCGGAATTATCACAGCTCAAACGGGTCAGCCTTTCTCAGTGTTGACCGGGGCAAATCAGAGCAGCACCGGGTTGGGAGACGACCGGCCGGACTTGGTCGGCGATCCGAACAATGGGCCGAAAACTGTGGCGAAGTATTTCAACACCTCGGCTTTTGTGTTGAATGCGCCGCTCACGTTTGGCAATGCCGGGCGCAATATTGTCTCCGGCCCGGGATTTACAGATGTGGATTTTGCGCTGATGAAGACGACCATGGTTACCGAGCACACTAACCTGCAATTCCGGGCGGAATTCTTCAACATATTCAACCATCCGAATTTTGCGCTGCCCAACAACGTGCTCACCTCGCCATCGTTCGGCGCACTTTTCCAGACCCCGGACGTGGCGCAGAACAACGTAGGACTGGGGTCAGGCGGCCCGAGACTCATTCAGTTTGCTTTGAAGTTCATTTTCTAGGAGCGGCGGAAGCGTGAAGGCAGCGTACATATCACGAGAGTTATGGGTGCCGCGTCTTGCGCTGCTTTCGATGTTGGCGGTCACGCTGGCTGCACTTTTTTTCGCTTCAACCCTAGGAGCCGCTGGCCCAGTAGTCCAGCCGCTGGGGCCGCATCTTTACGCCTACATCTCGGACAACGATGGAAGCGCCAACTCCACTTTCCTCGTGGGCCCATCCAGCATTTTGGTGGTTGATTCGGGATTGAACCGCACCGAGGGCGAGAAGCTACTCCGAGAAATTCGGAAGATTTCGCCGCTACCGATCGCTTACATCATCAATACCCACTACCATCCCGATCATCAAGGCGGAAATGGGGTTTTTCGATCTGGGCCTACGATTATTTCTTCTCCGTTTACCCGCGAGAAGACTATCCAGCTGGCGGCAAGGATGTCGCAAGGTCAGGCAGGTAATCCCGGTTTTGAGTTTCGGCCCGCCACGATGACCATCGCACAAAAACTTACGATTTACATGGGCGACGAGCCGGTGGAGATCATCGCAGCGTGGCCGGCGCATACGATGGGGGATGTGTACGTCTATTTCCCTAAAGAACGCACGGTGGCAA
This sequence comes from uncultured Acidobacteriota bacterium, assembly GCA_963757885.1. Classification (GTDB taxonomy): domain Bacteria; phylum Acidobacteriota; class Terriglobia; order Acidiferrales; family UBA7541; genus Palsa-147. The sequence goes on from CAVWSS010000006.1 coordinate 1,822,455, forward strand.
CGGGCGACTTGTACTTGACTGATGCAGTTCCGGCCATGGATGAGGGCAGTGCCGCGCATTGGATCGAAGACCTCGACGGAATTTTGGCTTTGCCGGCGGAGCACTTCGTGCCTGGACACTTTGGGATAGGCACAAGGCAGAGCGTTCAGCGCTTCCACGATTACATGGCGGATTTGTACGCGCAGGTTCAGCAAATGGCGAAAGCGGGAGCGATCGAGGAAGAAATCCGGAAGAACGTCAAAGAGCCCAATTTTTCAGATTTCAAGCAGTATCCGAAGTACGAAGCGACCTTCGGTGACAATGCCGTGGCGATGTTCAAGCAAATTCGCGCCGGGCATTAGTTCTCCCCAGCGTCGGCTAGCGGACTTCTTCGATTGTCGCCTCGCTGTAACGCCTTAGCTCTAAGGCGATATAAATCAGGCAGAGAATAGCAACCACTAGCAGGATTACCCCGACCGGCCAGGAGCCGAGCAGAAGTTTGCCCGCGCCGAATAACGCGCTGTAGACCATCACGCAGCCGATTACCCAAAGCGCCAAGTCCTTTCGAAGTCCGTGAGTTTCGGGGACGTCGATCACTCTGGAAGCGATGGGTTTCCAGCCTAAAACATTTGGCCGTACTTTCCGGTAGAACGCTTCCAAGGTTTCCTGCGGCTCCGGCTTGGTCCAGAGCGTAACAACAATCCATGCAAGCGTCGTGATCACGGTGGTGGTTAGCGCGGTTTTTGCAAAGATGACCGAGCTCGAACCGACGAACGGCTGGGGCCGGTGCGAGATGGCGATCCAAAGTGGCGTGGCGCGCAGAATAACTGCCACGACTAGCGAGGTGGCCATTGCGGAAATTTCACTCCAGGCGTTAATTCGCCACCAATACCAGCGGAGCAAATAAACGCCGCCAGTGCCAGCGCCAAGTTCGAGGACGATCTCCCAGCCGGAGCGAATCGACGCCAGCTCAATGCTGACCCAACCCGCGGCAATCACTAGAAGAAGCGTCACCAGCTGGGAAATATGAACGTAGTGCGATTCGCGGCCGCGGCGATAAATGAAACGGCGATAAAAGTCGGCAACGATGTAAGAGGTGCCCCAATTGAGCTGCGTGGCGATGGTCGACATAAACGCGGCCAGGAAACCGGCCAGAATGATTCCGCGCAGAGCGTGAGGGACATGTTCGCTGACGATCAGCATGTAGCTGGTTTCGGGATGTGCGAGGCCGGGATAAAGGACCAAAGCGGCGAGAGCTGTGAGAATCCACGGCCAGGGACGGAGGGCGTAGTGCGCGATGTTGAACCACAAAACGGCCAGAAGACCATTGCGTTCATCGCGCGCACTGAAAATGCGCTGTGCGATATAGCCTCCCCCGCCGGGCTCGGAGCCTGGATACCAAAATGCCCACCATTGAACGCCCAGATAAACCAGAAAAGTGATAACGGGAAGGGTCCAGAGGGCCTGGGTATCTAGGCCTCTGGAAAAATCAGGGAGGAACGCAAGAGGATTTGACGCGCCATTGGCCTTCGACATGGCGTCGAGCTTTGAAATCAGGGCGCCGAGGCCTCCAACGGCAACGACGCCGTAGTAGGCAACTGCAATGACGATCCCCATCTTTAGGATGAACTGAAATAGATCGGTCCACAGAACACCCCAGAGGCCGCCGAGAGAAACATACAGTCCGGTGAAGGGGAACAAGAAGAACACGCAGATAATTAGCGCTTGGCCTTCGGGACCGGAAAAGGCGGAGCCGAAGAGGGAGGTGAGGGCGTGGGAGGTGTGGGTGAGAATGGGCCAGCCGGCCATCGTGGAAGCCATCGTCGTGGAGATAATGCTGACCATGGCTTTATCGACCCAGCCCAAGATCAAGCAATTGATCAGAAGCCCCAGATAAATGGCCCTAAAGCCGCGCAGGAAGGCTGCAGGTTTACCGGCATAGCGCATCTCGGCGAACTGCACATCGGTGAGAAGCCCGGAGCGGCGCCAGAGCCGGGCATAGAGAAATACGGTCATCATTCCGGACAGCAGAAAGGACCACCAGATCCAATTCCCAGCTATGCCCTGCGTATAAACCAAGCCGGCAACGACCAAAGGGGTATCTGCTGCGAATGTAGTAGCCACCATGGAAGTTCCGGCCAGCCACCAAGATACGTTCCGGCCCGAAACAAAATAGCTTTCCGTATTCTCTCCGGATCGGCGGCGAAAATAAAGACCTAAGGCCAGTGTTATCAATAGATAGCCAAGAATGGCAGACCAATCGAGGAGGGTGAATTTCATCTGGGTATACGGGCGATACTGCTCAGGTGGTTCCCGCTGGCGAGGATAACCCGTTTCATAGTCATTTCTTCCATTGTGCTGTAGTTCGTAAAGCGCGCATTTGACGACATCCGAGCGCGGATTGCTACGTGTTTTTTACGAGGTCGATGTTGATTTTACGTCGTTGAGGAAAACTAACTCGATTGTTTTCAGCAAAAATGCTTTGGTCCTGAGAGTGCACCAACAGCCGTGTCAGGGAGAGGGAAAGTCGAGGATCCCTTCGGGGATTGAGGGCTGGGCCGGCTTCCCCCTCCTTGTTTTATTTTTCCACACCTTTTTACCTCCAAACATTTAGAAGCTCCGATCACGTGCAGTCACGGCCAGTGTCTCAACTTGACGACCTCCTCGCTGGGCCGTATCCTGAAATTTTAGATTCCGGCAGATTTTTCGGCTGAAGCCGGCTGTAGCACGGACCTTTCTCTCCACTCTTATGAGTCTCAAGAAAATCATCGTCCGCGGGGCGAGACAACACAACCTGAAGAACATATCTCTGGAAATCCCCCGGAACACTTTGACCGTCATCACGGGGCTCTCGGGATCGGGGAAGTCTTCGCTGGCCTTCGATACGCTGTATGCGGAAGGGCAGCGCCGATACGTTGAATCGCTCTCCGCGTATGCGCGCCAGTTTCTCGACCAACTTGAGCGGCCCGACGTCGATTCGGTAGAAGGTCTCTCACCCTCCATTGCTATCGAGCAGAAGACCACCACACGATCACCTCGCTCGACGGTCGGTACAATTACAGAAATCTACGATTACCTGCGCGTGATTTACAGCGCGATTGGCACGCCGCACTGCCCGAAATGCGGCCGTCCCATCACACGGCAATCCGCCGAACAGATTGTGCAGGCGGTGCTTTCGCTCAAATCGGACGAGCGAGTGATGATTCTGGCGCCGGTGGTGCGGGGCCGGAAGGGCGAGTACAAGAAGGAATTCGCCGAGTATGCGAAATCAGGCTTCTTACGGGCGCGGGTGGACGGGGAGTTGAAGAGTCTCGACGAGCCTATCCCTCTAGATCGACGCAAAAATCACACGATTGAAGTGGTTGTTGATCGGCTGCTGCTGAAATCAGGCATCGCAGAGCGCCTCGAAAAATCGATCGAGACCGCGCTGAAGCTGACCGACGGCCTGGTAACAATTGTTGTGGTGGGCGGAGAAGAGCGAGTTTACTCGGAAAAACTGGCCTGCTCGGAATGTGGAATTTCGGTGCCGCTGCCGGAACCTCGCTCGTTCAGCTTCAATTCGCCATACGGCGCATGCGCCGAGTGCAACGGACTTGGTTCGAAATATGAGTTCGATGCGACAAAGGTTATTACGGATTGGTCGAAGCCTCTTTTTGATGGCGGGCTCGGCCCCGGGGCTGCTTCCGCATCGCTTCAGAAGACGCTCAAGTTGGCTGCGGTGGCGTATGGAATCGATTTAACTCAGCCCTTCGGGAAGCTATCGCGAAGGGAACAGCAGCTACTTCTTCATGGCAATGCAAAGGGCGGATCTTCAAAGGAATTCGAGTTTCAGGGGATTTTTGGGCATCTCGAAAGCAATCTTGAGGATTGCAAGTCGGACGCGTATCGCGAGTGGATCACGCAATATATGGCGCCTTCGGTGTGTACGGCATGCCAGGGCAAGAGGCTGCGGCCGGAAAGTTTGGCGGTGAAGATCGATACTTTATCGATTGCGGATTTCACCGCATTGGCATTGAGCGATGCACGAACGCGTGTCGACCAGATCGTCAAAAAACTAAATCCACGGCAGCTCGCCATCGCGCGACGTCCCTTTCAAGAAGTGGCGGAAAGGCTCGATTTTCTGCTGGCCGTGGGATTGAACTATCTGACTTTGGACCGCTCGGCGGCAACGCTCTCGGGCGGGGAAGCGCAGCGAATTCGACTCGCGACGCAAATTGGCTCGCGGCTTCGCGGTGTTTTGTATGTGCTGGATGAGCCGTCGATTGGTCTGCACGCACGCGATAACGACCGGCTGCTGGGTACTTTGGCTAATTTGCGAGATTTAGGTAATACAGTGCTGGTTGTTGAACACGACGAGGAAACCATCGATCGCGCCGACTATGTGGTGGATCTCGGGCCTGGAGCAGGGAAAACGGGTGGCTATTTGGTGGCCAGCGGAACGCCGCGTGAGATTGCGGCGACAACGGGGTCTCTAACTGGTGAATATTTATCGGGTCGTCGGGAAATTCCAGTTCCGACTGCCCGGCGAGAAGCAAAGGGAGAAGTGCTGACGATTTTGGGAGCCAAAGAAAACAATCTCAAGAATATCGACGTCTCATTTCCTTTGGGCAAGCTGATTGTGGTGACAGGCGTTTCCGGATCGGGCAAATCGACGCTGGTGAATGACATTCTCTATCCGGTCTTGGCGGCAACTTTGTATGACGCCAAGCAAGAATCCGGGAAGCATCGGTCGATTGAAGGCCTAGAGCACCTCGATAAAGTAGTACAAATCGACCAGGCGCCCATTGGGCGTACGCCACGGTCGAATCCAGCGACATATACAGGCGTTTTTGCGCCAATTCGGGAGCTATTCGCGATGCTTCCAGAATCGCGCGAGCGCGGGTATCGTCCGGGCCGCTTCAGTTTCAACGTGAAGGGCGGACGTTGCGAGGCGTGCCAGGGCGGCGGGTTGCGGTGCATCGAGATGAATTTTCTGCCTAACGTTTACGTGACCTGTGAAGTGTGTGGGGGAAAGCGCTACAACTCAGAAACACTGGCGGTGCGATACAAGGGTTATTCCATTTCCGATTTGCTGGATATGCCCATCGAAGAAGCAAATCGGCTGCTCGAGAACATCCCGCAGATCAAACAAAAGCTCGAAACGATGGTTCAGGTGGGATTGGGATACGTGCAACTAGGGCAATCATCGACCAGCCTTTCGGGTGGCGAAGCTCAGCGCACTAAGCTGGCGCGGGAACTTTCGCGCAGGCAGACTGGGCGGACGCTCTACATTCTCGACGAGCCCACCACCGGACTGCATTTTGACGATGTAAGGCGGTTGATGGATGTGCTGAACAAGCTGGTCGATCTTGGCAACACCGTGCTGATCATCGAACACCATATGGACGTAATTAAGCAGGCTGATTGGCTCATCGATTTGGGCCCCGAGGGCGGCGTGGAGGGTGGGAGAATAGTTGCGCAAGGAACGCCAGAACAAGTTGCGAAGGTGAAGAAATCCTACACAGGACAAGCACTGGCGCGTCTTTTCGGCCGAAAGACTCGTTGGCATGACGATGAGAGGTTCAGCACCGCCCGCGATAGCGAAAAGGCCGCGAATCCGCGGCGTTCGGTGTCCGACGAATTGCGAGAGGCTGTTTCCTGAACTTGATTTCTAATCTGTCTGCCGATCCAGCTTCACTCAGAGCGGACTTGCGAGTCGCGGCGGCGTGACATAGAGTCACCTGACTTCATGAAAAAAGGGAACCGAAGCAAGGTGGTGAGGGAGAGCCCGAACCCTGGGCTGTATTCCGTTCGGCCCTTGGAAATGGTAGGGCTCCGTACCTACCCTCTTTCGACTCGGCCGGCAAAGGTTCATGTCCGGGACTTTGCCAAACCCGTAGCTCCACGGTCGAGTTTCTCGAACTTTTTCGATTCGCTGCCGAAAATTCTTGCTGCCGAAGACTTGCGTCACGTTCGCAACGCGTTGATTCAAGCGCGGCGCGAGAAACGCACGATAATTTGGGGAATTGGTGGGCACGTCATTAAGGTTGGGCTTGGTCCGATCTTGATCGACCTGATGAACAGGGGGTACGTCAGCGCAATTGCCATGAATGGCGCAGCATTGGTTCACGACTTCGAAATTGCTCTCTCGGGCGGCACATCCGAGGATGTGGAGCAGGGATTAGGAAAGGGCAAGTTCGGCATGGCCGAAGAGACGGGACGCTATCTGAACGAGGCCGCGGTTCACGCGCAGCAGCAGGGAATTGGCCTCGGGGAAGCAACGGGACAACTACTCGGCGAGCCCTATTTGAAGCCGGAGTATCCAGAAGCGAGCATTTTGGTTCAGGCATATCGCGCGCGCACTCCGGTGACGGTCCATTTGGCGATCGGGACCGACATTCCACACATGCATCACACTGCTTCCGGCGAAGCGCTGGGTGCGGCGACACATCATGACTTCCGGCTGTTTTGCGCGCTCGTGAAAGAGATGGAGCCCGGCGGCGTTTATCTAAATTGGGGCTCGGCGGTGATTCTGCCCGAGGTATTTCTGAAAGCGGTCACGGTGGCACGGAATTTGGGAGCTCGATTGGAGCCGATCACAACAACAAATTTCGATTTCATCCAGCATTATCGGACGTCTCAGAACGTAGTGAAGCGGCCAACCGCCAAAACGCACAAGGCTAAAACGCGCTCACGAGGATTTGCCATTACTGGCCACCACGAAATCATGATGCCACTCTTGGCCGCAGCGGTGATCGATAGTGATCGTCGCGAGGCTCGAGCATAGAGATGGATTCGCTCCCGATTAGCCCCACGCCCCAGCCGGATCCACTCAATTCCGTTCCCAGGCAGTCTGAACAGCAGAACCCTTATCCGCAAGACAATCCGCCGTGGGGCTGGCGCGATATTCTGATTTTTGTAGTGGTCACAATCGCGCTGTACTTCGGATTAACCATGGTCCTGGCGATCGGGTACATTGCGATGGGACACACGGTCGAATCTTTAAGAGGACCGACCATGCCGGTGATGATCATCGGTTTGGTGACTGCAATAATCGCGGGATTAGCACAACTGGGGTACCTGTATTTTCGATCAAAAATGTATGGCCAAAAATCTTTTTGGAGGGGTCTGGGCTGGATTTCTTTTGAATCTCTTGGATTTAGGACTGAGGTGACGTCTACTCTGTGCGTGATTGCAGGAGTAGCGCTCGGCTTGGCCGTCAGCGCCCTTTCAGGACTGATTGGACAGAAGCCTGGCAGTACGGTTGAGCAATTAATGCACGATCGCCAGACAGCGGTAGCCTTTGGAATCCTGGGGATCTTTTTTGCTCCCCTGGTGGAAGAGACTATTTTTCGCGGATTTATCTATCCGGTGACTCGCAGAACATTTGGCATTGCAGGGGGAGTCGTTTTGACTGGAACGCTGTTCGGCCTCTTGCATTTCTATCAGCTGTGGCCTAACTGGGGACAGGGAATTCTGCTTGTTGGGGTGGGAATCGCGTTCACTTACGCGCGAGCCTTAACCAAGACGACGCTGTCCAGCTTCATCATGCATATCAGCTATAACAGTTTTCTTTTTGTCTCGTCTTTTGTTGCTACGCACGGATTTAAGAATATTCCCATCCATTAAGTGGCTACCGCAGAACCAATTCGTTGGACTTCGGAAGGCGTGGTGATCCTCGATCAACGACGTCTCCCTGGAGAAGTGGTCCATCATTGCTATCAGGATTACGCGGGGGTCGCGAAGGCTATCAAAGACATGGTGATTCGTGGAGCACCGGCAATCGGGATTGCCGCGGCGATGGGTGTGGCCATCGGCGTGAAGAATTCCAGCGCTCGAACCGTCGGTGAGCTTCGATCGGAATTTGCGCAAATGTGCGAGACGCTCGCGCGAACCAGGCCCACAGCGGTCGATCTTTTCTGGGCGATTGAGCGATGCAAACGAGTCTTTAATGAGGCCGCGACTCACGCTACGGACGTGAAGCAGCTCCGTGAAATCATGGTGGGTGAGGCCCTAAAGATTCATGAAGAGCGACAAGCGGCGGATCGCGAAATTGGTCGCCTTGGCGCGGAATTCATGCCAAAAGCGGGGAACGTGATGACCCAATGCAACGCGGGCGCGCTGGCAACGGGGGGAATCGGGACCGCACTGGGAGTTATTCGAGTTGCGGTAGAAAACGGTCAGAAGCTTGAGGTTTTTGTTCCTGAAACGCGGCCCTATTTGCAGGGCGCGCGGCTTACGGCGTGGGAGCTTCAGCAAGAAGGAATTCCGCTTACCTTGATCACCGACAACATGGTCGGCCATTTCCTCAAAACCGGGCAGGTAGGGGCGGTGGTAGTGGGAGCGGATCGAATCGCGGCGAACGGAGATACGGCGAACAAGATCGGCACGTATCCTATGGCCGTGCTGGCGCGTGAGCACAATGTACCCTTTTATGTGGCAGCGCCGATTTCCACTTTGGACATGTCGCTGAGCGGCGGAAATGACATTCCCATCGAGCAACGATCACCTCAAGAGGTGACGCACTTGGCAGGTGTGAGGCTTGCGCCGGATGTGCGATCGGCGCACCCGGCTTTTGACGTTACGCCCGCCAAACTGATCGCTGCCATTATCACAGAGGTGGGAGTGGCGCGTGCGCCCTACACGGAATCTTTGGCGCGTCTCATTAAACAGAAAAACAAAGCTCATTAATCCGGTGTCGGGCTGATTAGGCGCGTCGTTGAGGATTTGCTGCGCGGTACCATGCCACGAAATTTTCGACGCCCTGTCGAAATGATGTGGATGGTTGAAAACCCAGCAGGCTGCGCGATTTTGAAATGTCCGCCCAAGTGAGAGGCACATCTCCCGGCTGCAGTGGCATGGATGCGCGCTGAGCGGTCTTGCCGGTGACCTGTTCAAGCGTGGCAATCATTTCGTTCAAGCTAACCGGATGCGAATTGCCGAGATTGAAGATGTCGAAGGCCGGCCCCTCGCCTTGTTCAGGGGTGTATTCGAGGGCCGCCAAGACGCCCGCCACAATGTCCGCGATGTACGTGTAGTCTCGCCCCGTCGAGCTGTCGCCAAACACCGGCAACGGCTTTCCCGCTTCCATTAGCGCAATGAATTTATGAATCGCTAGATCGGGGCGCTGCCGCGCTCCATACACAGTGAAAAACCGAAGGCAGAGGATGGTCATGCCAGTGAGATGAGCGTAAGTGCGGCAGAGCATTTCGCCGGCGATTTTTGTGGCTGCGTAGGGAGAGATTGGGTAGAGATTTCCTTCGGACTCTGAGAACGGCGGATTGGCGCCTTCTCCGTACACCGAGCTGGAAGAGCCGAAAAGAAATCGCGGGACATGGAATTCTTTGCATAGCTCGAGCAAGTTAGCTGTGCCGCCAACATTCACGCGCTCGTATAGGCGAGGCTGTTCGATGGACGGGCGCACGCCGGCCCGGGCAGCGAGGTGAATCACTACATCAGGGCGGTCGCGGTCAAAAATTCGACGGGTAGCTTGCTCGTCGCAAATATCGCAATTTTCTAAAGTGAACTCCGCCGTGCGGCGAATATCTTCCAGATTTGCTTGCTTCCAGGAAGGCGGATAAAAATTGTCCAGGTTATCCAGAATGGTGAGCTGGGTACCACGCTGCAAGAGAGCTTCGGCAACATGCGAGCCGATGAAGCCGGCACCGCCGGTGAGCAAGAGTTTCCGCGAGGAATTCATGGGAACGCCAGCAGGCTACCAGTAAAGGCCCATGTTGACGACGAGAAGTTAGACGCTGTTGCGCTGAGCGAGAATGAAAATCCTGCGAAAGGGGAACAGGGTCTTCCCGTTGGCCTGCCGTGGGTAGGCACGCGCCACCTTTTTGCCATACAAGGCCAAGAACTCCTGTCCTTCGGTTTCGCTGAGCTTGTCCAGATACGGTCGAAGCTGGGAGCCCAGGAAGAAATTTACAACGGGATTTTCGCCTTCCAACTCGTGCTGGTAGATGGTCTCCCAGATGTCGACTTGCGCCGAATTCGGTTTCAGCCAATTCCAGTAATCTTCCGCACGGTGAACACGCAGTTTCGCCGACTGGTCGAAGCGATCGCGCCAGCGCGGATCATCTGCGACTTCCAAGATCAAGAGGTGGCCCGGATCGTCGATGTGGCGAGGCATCTGAACCGCCAGCCAGCCTTCCGGCTGCAATTGGTTTAGCAGCCCGGGGAACAGCTTCGCGTGGTCCGGCACCCAATGAAGGGCTGCGTTAGAAAAGATCAAGTCCGGTGGCGCCGGTGCGCGCCACGATTCAATATCGGCGGAAATCCATTCGAACTTAGGGTGTTCGCGGCGGGCGTGAGACAGCATCTCCGCTGAATTATCGACGCCAATAACACGTGCCGCGGGCCAGCGTTCCTTAAGGATCTGGCTGACGTGGCCCGGGCCGCTCCCCAGGTCATAGATCAGCTTGAAATCGGCATGCGGGATTCGCTCGATCAGATCCATCGCTGCGCGGAACCGTATATTCACGAAGCTGAGGTATTTTTCGGGGTTCCAAGTCATAGAGGGCCAGGTTCTTCTAACTTCTAAAACGATAGGATAGCGTTTTGCAACGCTGGTCAAAAGGGCAGGTTCGGTTGGATCGAGAGCAGGTTATTGCGGTCGTCGCACGGGTGGTGAAACCACTCCCCACGGGCCTGCAGTTGGTGTATGTTCATAGTGAGCCTTTGACGCAGCAAGACACGCAGAACGAGGGTAGGTTGAGTTCAACGAAGCAATCGGCGGTTCCACAGGCAGACAACTCCCCGGTCACGGGGCGCAATTCGCTTACGATTACCGACAATCGCACCGGCAGGAAATACGAAATCCCGATCGAGCACGATACGGTTCGGGCCATTGATTTGCGCCAAATCAAGGTGAATGAGCGCGATTTTGGGCTGATTAGCTACGACCCCGCATTTACGAATACGGCCTCGTGCATCAGCCGCATTACGTACATCGATGGCGATGCTGGCATTTTGCAATATCGCGGATACCCGATCGAGGAATTAGCCGAGAAGAGCACTTATATCGAGACGGCTTACTTGATTTTGCACGGCGAGCTGCCCACCCAATCACAGTTGAAGGACTGGGCATATAACGTCACCCATCACACCTTCATCCACGAGAGCATAAAGAAGTTCCTCGACGGCTTTCACTACGATGCGCACCCGATGGGGATGTTGATTTCGACGGTTGCAGCGCTGTCTACTTTTTATCCTGACGCCAAAGATATTTTTAATGCCGACTCCCGCCGTAAGCAGACCTATCGCCTGATCGGCAAGATGCCGACGCTTTCTGCATTCGCCTATCGCCACAGCTTGGGGATGCCATTTGTTTATCCCGACAATGATCTGAGCTATTGCGCGAATTTTATGAATATGTTGTTTCGCACGACGGAACTGAAATATCGGGCGAACCCAACCCTGGAGCGCGCGCTCGACACCCTCTTCATCCTTCATGCGGAACACGAACAGAATTGTTCCTCCACAGCGATGCGCGGAGTAGGAAGCTCTCATGTCGATCCCTATTCGGCAATTGCGGCAGCAACCGCGGCGCTGTATGGCCCGTTGCACGGCGGAGCCAATGAAGCTGTCTTGCGAATGCTCCTGGAAATTGGCTCAGTAGGCAAAGTGCCCGAATACATCAAGAGCGTGAAGGCGGGCCAGCGCAAGTTAATGGGATTTGGCCATCGGGTGTACAAGAATTACGATCCACGCGCTCGCATCGTGAAGCATATTGCCTATGAAGTTTTTGATGTGATGGGCCGCAATCCGATGATTGATATCGCCCTCGAGTGTGAGCGGATTGCGCTGGAAGATGATTATTTTGTCTCGCGGAAGCTATATCCGAACGTCGATTTCTATACCGGCTTGATTTACCAATCGATGGGCTTCCCGGTGACGATGTTCCCGGTGTTGTTCGCCATTCCTCGTACCGTCGGATGGATCGCGCAATGGGAAGAGATGCTGCTTGATCCGGAGCAAAAAATTTCACGACCACGGCAGATTTATCTCGGCGCGCCGAAGCGCTCGTACATTCCCATCGACGACCGTCGCTGACACCTTCATTACGTCCCGCGGGCTACCTACCAGGCTGTCCCACCACAATCGGTCAGATTTTTCTCGCCACATAAGGTCCTATCGAAAAGATGATAGGGACTTGACCCTATGGTGTTTAGCAGGCCCGTGCTTCACCTTGTCGGGGCTGAAATTCCGGCAAAGGAAGGTACAGTGCCCAGCGAAACTCGTCCCGTCAATCCACGTGCGGGTCTTCAAGCAGACGTTCAAGAAGATGTGCTGACCGTTGGCGACGCCAATGCTTCGGGTGTTTCGTGGCCGGCGATTGTCGCTGGCGCTTTTGTTACCGCGGCTCTCGGTTTGATTTTATTGGCTCTCGGAGCCGGCGCCGGTTTGTCGTCACTTTCACCCTGGTCTGGGGCGGGAGTGTCGCCTTCCGCGGTAGGCTTCGGAGCGCTGGTTTGGATTACCTTCACCGAGCTCATTTCGGCAGGCATCGGCGGCTACATGGCCGGTCGGTTGCGCACGAAGTGGGTCAATGTCCACACCGATGAAGTGTATTTTCGAGACACGGCTCACGGATTTCTATCGTGGGCGGTCGCGCTGGTGATTGCGGCTGCATTTTTGACGTCCGCCGCGAGTGCAATGGTGGGCTCGGAAAACCGGGACCGCGATGTCTCAAGGTCGACCGAAGCTGTGGAGAGAGCCAACCGATATTACATCGACAGCCTTTTCCGCTCTGCACAGGCGCCGGGCTCGAATGATGCTGAAATGCGTGAAGAAACCGGGCTGATTTTCGCCCATGCGCTTCGACAGCGAGAATTGGCTTCAGAGGATGCCAGCTACGTTGCATCCATGGTGGCGTCGAGGACGGGGCTCAATCCAGCCGAGGCGCAAAAGCGTGTGGCCGATGTGTTCCAGCGTGATCAGCAGGCGGCAGAAGCGACGCGCAAAGCTGTGGCCCATTCCTTGTATTGGCTATTCGTAGCGCTGCTGTTGGGTGCATTCTGCGCAAGCTTCGCGGCGACGTATGGTGGTAAGCAACGCGATCATATACGTCGGGTCTAGTGGCACTCATCCGCTTTACAGATTTCTAGGAGGACTACGTGCGATCCATTTTGCTGCTGGTTCTTGGAGTACCGATTCCCATCGTGATTCTGATTGGGTTGTTTAGCCACTTCTAGAATGCTTTTGAGTGTTCGAAGCCGGTGTTTTGTGACGCTGCTGAGAGCGCTTCGCAGGTACCCAAGCGTTAGCAAATTACCGTCCTGCTAATTTCCTGAGGCTGATGGTGCAGCTGTTTTCGCGTCCGGAGGCTTGGGTAAGTCCACGCGTATCTCCATCTCGACTGGCTCGCCCGCTGCATCATTTTTGTCTCTTGCCTTGTAACGCATGATCGCTCTTAATCCCTCAAGGTTGTGGCACATGCTGAAGTGATCCGCGCCATACCAAAGGGTGTCGGAGAACCCCGTCATGAAGCCGTGATTGCTATGGAAGGTCGCGGTTCCGTTTCCATCTTTAAGGACTATGGTTAACCCTTCGTCCTTTGTGCCGCAATTGGTGGACTGGATGGTTCCATCGGTGGTCTTTATGTTGTTGATCGAAGAGGCTTCTTCGGGAGTATCGAGACCACTGGGGCGTTTGTCAGGCGGGACCTTAGCCCATAAGTCCATAGCCTCATCCCGGTCGGGTCCTCCCCAACGGTCCGCAACGAACTGAGCCAGCTTGGCAGCTTCCTCGTCATGGCCTAAGGCCCGGGAAATCTGGCCTGCGAGAACAATGTATCCAGAACGATTAGGCTGCAGCATTTCCGCTCTTTGAGCCGACGCCAGTGCGTTTGAAAAATCGCCCTGACTGGCCCACGAGAGTGCCAACTCGACAAATGCCGGAGCAAAGTTCGGATCGATCTTCAAAACTTCGTACATCATCGTTCGAAACGCGCCCTGCGCGCTTGGAGTGGTTGCGGTCGCCAGGCCCGATAACATGGTCTTGTAATACAGCGAAAGATATCTTTTTGGGTCGGCGGTATAGGCTTTCGCAAATTCCTCTTTGGCCTTGTCGTCATGACCCTCCCCAAACTCCATGAAACCGAGTGTTTCGTGGGCTAGGGGTTGTCTCGGATCATCGCGTAAAGCTTGATCGATGCTTTCGCGCGCATCGTCCTGATCGCGAGACCATGCACGATAGGTGCCCAGTTCGGCTTGGGTTTCTGCGAGGCTCATCTCGCGCGAAGGAAAGTCCTTTTCTTTGATCTGTGGAGGATTGGGCATTACATAGCTCTTGAAGGAAAAACTGTTGATGTAACGGGTTAGCGCGGCCTGCAATTTCTTGAAATCGCCAAAATTCTCTTCAAATGCCTGCTTTTGTTTTTCACCTTTCAGCAGTGCTTGGTAGAACTGATTCAGCTTTTCGCCATTGTTCATTCCAGGGCCGAAGAAGAGGTAATGCACGAGGGCCCACGCTTCGCCGTAATACCTGTCGATTTTTTCCTCGTCATTTCGATACTTGCGCCAGGGATTTTCGCTGATCAATTCATCGAGCGGGATGAATTGACGGTCGCGCAGTGAAAAGACCCGCAAGCTGGGCGTGCCGACGTAGACCTTGGTCTGTTCAAAGCGCGTATTGCCATAAAACTCCGCGAGGCCCTCGTCCAGCCAGGTCGGAAGCCACCGGAAATTGGCATGGAGCAGGGTATGAACGTACTCGTGGTAAACGACGCTGAACCTTCCAGGCGCATCTGCGTATAGGCAGATTAGTGCGTAATTCCTTTCCCAACCGTTCTGAAATAGTCCAACGGGCTTAACTTCCTTTTTGGTTTCCTTTGTTCGCGCCAAGAAGGGCAGCATGGTGGTCATGCAGTTTTCATCGCGTGGCGCGAAGATTAAGAGCGGCGTGCCTGTCTCAAGCTTCATTTCGGGGAACCCGGAAGCGAAGACTTCGCGCATTTGCTCGAATTCGCGGGCAACCCGGCGGCCATCGGCGGCGTTGCCGTTGGTCAAGACTCGAAAGTGAGGGCTTTGCACTTCCGTCCACGGTTTTTGATCAGCAAGGAGTGGCCCGGCTGTGGCGAGACACACGAAGAGCGTGATCAGACACCCATAATTCCGCTTTCTCATATAACCTCGGCAAGTATTAACCGGGAGGTTACGCTTTTTGGTGGTGACGAATCAAGTGTCGGCAGTGCGGGTGGTTGGTATCAGTAAGCCATCGTGATTCTGATTGTGTCGTTCAGCCTGCCGCGACCGGCCTATTTCCAGAACTAGCCTGCCTACCTAGTGTTTCTACGAATTGACACGCCATTTTGATTTAACGAGCATGTCAGGCTCGGGAGGTCGAATCGCGCTTGGGGCCGAAGAGCTTATTAGCTGCGACGTTGATTGCGGCGATTGTGTGGGCTCCGGTCGTTTCGTACGGAAGCCCAAGGCAGGTTTCGGGCCAACCTCTCGCGACAGTTACGCAAGCGAGCGCTGCCTTGCTTGATCACGCAGCCGCGGCGGTGGGCACGACGGTCTACCCGGGTGACATCATGGAAACGGATCCAACCGGTTCTCTGAGGCTTCGCCTGCGTGAAGCGCAGCTATATATGCTGACCGACAGCACTACGAGCCTCGAGAAATCGGAAACCGGTCTACTCCGCGCAAGATTGACCCGCGGAACCGCGGGCTTTTCGTCAGGGATCAACAACGTTGTTGAAATTGACGCCAGTGAAATCGCTATCCGTTCGCGGGTCGGGGTACCGGCACATGGGCGGGTGACATGGGTCGCGCCTAACGAGCTTAGGGTGGAAAGTATTCATGGAGACTTTGACATTACATTCGAAGGCGTTACGCAGACCATTGCGGACGGCAAATCATATCGAGCGCTGATCACTCAAGACAGCGCCAAGCTCGAACCGGGCGAGGCAGAGGCTGAGCGAAGTCCGAGAAAAACCCTGAAACTGATTTTGATTATTGGAGGCGTGGTTGGCGGAACGGTCGGAGGCTTGTACATCAACCATGTCCTCACGGAGAGCCCAAGCGATCCATCAAAGTAAATCTGCCTATTCCAGTTCTCACCTTACTTTTTTCGCTCTTTAAGTTTGTGGCTATTGGCTGCCGCCAAGGTCAATCCATAAATCGCCTTCAACTCCGCGATCTGCTTCAAAGTTTCAGGCGAAAAGGGAGCCTTCCCTTCAAAGGCGTGCAGCACAATTCCCTCCAACAGGTCACCGACCGATAAATCCTTCAGCTCGGCCAGCCCTTTCAAAACCTTCAGAATCCGTTTCTCGACTCGAATTCCGGTCTGCACTCGCTCAATAGTGACCGTTCTTGTTCTGGAAGTTTTCATCCTATTCCCATGTTGCACTCTCTGCCTTCAGATCGACGCCAGTCACATCCGAATCCTTATCTCGCCAAACGAGACCAGAATTCGTCCGAGGTCATAACCGGAACCACTTCGAAATCCACCAAATCTTCCCACCGTTCCGACCAGATCCGTAGCGCATCCACATCGGGCGCCACCATAAGCTGGAAGCAGCGAGCCCCATTACCTTCGACCCAACTCGCCCGGTAGCTGACATTTTCCGGCAGCATGCGGCCCTTCTCGCGGAATCTCCGTCCAACCGCTCCGGCATCCCGATTCTTGCAATGCTCAATCACCATGAAAAGCATGATTGAAGTCTACTCGTTCCGAATCGCGGAGCAAGGGCTCGCATCCAATCGACGCGAGACCTGCCGCGAATGGCACGTGTAGAATTTGACCGAGAAGAGCGCACCAGAAAGGAACGAACATGCCTCCGATGGGACGACCAGCCAAGGACGAAGCAGCTCCTTACTATTCCACTTACATCGACCGCGTGACCGATCCCGATATCAGCTCGTATCTCGCCCGGCAAAGTCTCGAATCTACAAAGTTCCTTGCTAATATCAGCGAGGAAAAGTCGCTCCATAAGTACGAACCATCCAAATGGAGCATCCGCGAAGCGTGGAACCATGTTAACGACGCCGAGCGCATTTTTGCTCATCGAGCTCTTTGGTTCGCGCGCGGCCTCCCTCCGCTCCCAAGTTTTGATCAAGATATCGCCGCTGCGGTCGCGCAAGCAGACCATATCTCCTGGTCCCGCCACCTCGAGGAATTTCGAAACGTCAGAGCCGCGACTCTCTCGCTCTTTGCCAACATGCCCGAGGATGCTTGGATGAAAACCGGTATCGCCAGCGAAAAATCCTTCACCGTACGTTCTCTGGCTTACATCATCGCAGGCCACGTCGATCATCACCTGGCCATCCTGCGCGAACGCTATCTCTAACTCCGGTCTTTCGACGCGCGCGGCGCCACCGTCACTCGCTTTGCATCATCAGTAGCGACCTTTGTGAAAAGGGCAGGTAAAGCAGCATCGCCGCCGCTGCGATTGCAAAGCCAATTCCAATCTGATGAACCAATAGAAACGGCGCCAGCGCCCAAATCAAATCCAGCACCAAGACAAACGGAAAAAGTTTGCCAAACTTATCTTTCAACCCTCGGTAGTTGAATGCCGCCGCGGAAAAGAGATACAGCCTCAACGGAATACCGGCCGCCGCGGTAATAATCAAAACCATCAAAACGAATCGCGCCGGACTTCCGAGCTCTGCCAAAATTTCACTAACTTGTGAAAGCCGAGCCAGCGCAAGCACATAAAAGACCAAGTACATCAATTGGATCAGCCCGAACAGAATCCTCACTAAGCCGCTCGACGCCACCGGCAAGTCTTGCTTGTCACTCAGAATGACTGACCGGCGTTCGATCTTTTCTTCGGGTGCCTCCTCACTCTCGCGCGCTCCATCTTCAATACTCCGCGCTCCCGCCTCACCTCCCACAACCACCACCGGCGCAATAAATCGATAGCCGCGCCGCGGTAAGGTCTGAATGAATCGCGGATTCGCGGCCACATCGCGCAGCGCGTTTCGCAATTGATTGATTGCCGTATTCAATCCGTGATCGAAATCGACGAACGTGTCTGCAGCCCACAGCCGCTCGCGCAGCTCCTCGCGCGTGATTAAATCCTGCGGACGCTCCAATAACACAATCAAAATGCGAAGCGCCTGATCGCGGACGCGCGGCTGTGTCTTGCCTTCACGGCGGAGGTCGCCCGTCAGTTCATCAACCTCAAACACGCCGAATCGAAACGTCCGACCCTGGCCCTTCACGTTTGCCACCCGCAAATCCTCCGATTACTTGGGCCTATTCTACGAGAGAGCAGCCAGTAAGCCATTATTTCAGTGGCAGTTACGGTTTGATTTCTGAATGACCCCCAATTGAGTTGCAGGTCATTGTTCTCAGCGTCCGACCCTGCCATTTTCCCCGAAGAAAGCGAGGACAAACATGATTCGCCCCCAGCAAAAATCATCGCGAAGATGTGGTTGGATCTCAATCGCATTGCTTTGTGCCATTTTCTTTGCGCCGAAGCCCTCCATCGCTTACCAGCTTACCGACAAGACCTCACGCGCATTCGATCAATACGTCGCCGCCAAGGAGGACACTCAGAATCGGGCCCTTGCGGTCAAGGCCGGCTTACTCGCCATCGATGGGAGAGCCGAACCCGCTCGCACCGACGCATACGATAAGCTCAAACAGGGCCACATTCTCATCTCGGACGACTGCGACGGAAAGACAGAGAATTGCACTTCGATCCCAGGCGGCCTGATCCATGATTGGACGGGGATCGTTTTTGTTCCAGGAATCTCCCTCGCAGACGCTGTCGCAACTCTTCAAGACTATGGCCGCTATCACGAATACTACCAGCCCGACGTCTTGCAATCTCGCCTGCTTATCCGGTCTGGAAATGACTTTCAGATATCTCTCCGCCTCAAACGCACCGAGATTATTACCGTAGTCCTGGATACCGAGTACGACATTCGATATCTCCAACTGGATTCAACTCGCGAGTTTATCCGATCGCACAGCACTCGCATCGCAGAGGTCGATCATCCGGGAACGCCGAAAGAAAACGAAGATCCGGTGGGAAACGATCGTGGCTTTCTCTGGCGGTTGAATTCGTACTGGTATCTTTACCAAGCCAATGGCGGCGTGTACATCCAGTGCAATGCAGCTTCACTGACCCGGGATGTTCCTCCTGGGCTCGGCTGGCTGATCGATTCTTTCATCAAGAAACTTCCGGCCGAATCTCTTCGCAACACACTTATCGAAACTCGCACCGCGCTTTTGGCCCACTCCAAAACCAAAACTGCATCCAGATGATTTGTACAAGAAGGAGAAATTCGAATGAGCCTTCAACAATCGCCCGTCCTAACAAGCTTTCAGATCGCGGCACGCATTCAGCAAAGCCTTACGGCAGCTCCTGAACGCCGAATTCTCCTGTGGCTAGCAGCACGGATGCCCGAATTCATAAATTCCGACCACCTCACCCTTCTCGGGATCTCCTCGATGCTTTTCGCTGGGATTTGCTACGCAGCCTCGGGCACTCACCCTGCCGCGCTCCTCTTGGCAACCATGTTTCTAGCTCTCAATTGGTTTGGAGACAGCCTCGATGGCACTTTGGCCCGCTTCCGAAACTGCCAAAGGCCGCGCTATGGGTTTTATGTCGACCATATGGTTGATTCTCTCGGTGCGATTTTTCTTATGGGTGGGTTGGCCATCTCTCATTACATAGATTGGCGGGTTGCTGCGGGAATGCTGGTCGTCTTTCTCTTGCTATCCATCGAAACCTACCTCGCGACCTACACACTCGGCACGTTTCGCTTGTCTTTTGGAGTCTTCGGGCCCACAGAGATTCGAATTCTTCTAGCGGCGGGGAATATCGCGCTCTGGCTGCGCCCTAACGCGCGCGTGCCAGTCGTGTTTTGGCGCCTCTTCAATTTTGGAGGAATCATCGCAATTGCCGGGATGCTGTTGATGTTTATGGCGGCCGCGATCTATCACACCCTGGCCCTCTACCGCATGGAAAAGAGATGATTCTATCTGGAGGGATCGCTCGGACTTTCGATCGGCGTGACTCTGGTTGGTCCTGGAACTAAAACAGGCGTAAGTGGGTAGTTCTCCGCCTGATCAACAGCCCGGGTATTCACTAACCTGGCGCGCACCACCGCAACCGCTCACGTCTTAAACACAAGAGAAGACGAATTACCTGCAGACTTACGCATCCCCCAGCGTTTCGCCGCTGGACTCGCCTGTGGGTTTCACTTCGCCCGCTTCAAGAATCGCCCCGCAATCCAGGCATTCCACGTACTTTGCGTCTGAATCTTCTGCTATGACCCGCGTGCGCCTATGCTGGCAAGCCGCCTCGGTCATCTTCGGTGACGAACTTTCTAGCTTCATTTCGGTCATTTTAGCACTGGGGTGAGAAGCTACGCACATTTGACAAAACGCTCAAATGAATCTATTGGTCGCTGGGAGTAATCTCATGCGTGCCAAGGAACCGTCGAATTGAGCACAGAACCCACTGCGGAGAAGAGGCTTGCCGGCCTTTTGTTCTATTGCTTTGTAGGCCTGCTGATTTACCTCGTATTCCGCATTTTCATGCCCTTTTTGGCTCCACTTATTTGGGCCGCAGTGCTGGTGGTGATCTTCTACGGCTGGTACAAACGGGTTCGAGAGCGGACTGGTCCAAGCCTGGGCGCACTAATTTGCACCATCGGAGTGACCATAATTTTGATCCTTCCCGTCCTACTCGTGACCCTGGCCTTTGTGCATCAGGGCGTTCAACTCGCCCACTCAGTTCAAAAAGCCTTTGCTGACGGCCATATGCAGTGGGCCAACCGCTGGTGGGCGACGATGGAGGATTGGTTCGCGGACCAAAGTGGTGGAGATTTAAATGCCGTCATGCAGGGCTACGCGGAAAAGGCCGCTGCATTTTTTGCGTCTAAGCTAGGCGTGATTCTGGGGCACATCGTAAGTTTCTTTTTTGGCTTGGCTGTCATGATGATTGCCATGTACTACCTTTTCAAAGAAGGCGAGGCCGCTCTCGCGCGCTTGCGTCAAACCCTTCCCTTTGAAGACGAGCACAGCGATCGAATGATCGCCGAGACTCACGAGCTGATCATCGCCAGCGTCCTATCCAGCCTGGTCACCGCCGTCTTGCACGGGGTCGTCGGTGGAGTCATGTTCGTAATCTTTGGCATTCATAGCCCGGTAGTGTGGGCGGTAATGATGGGATTTTTGTCACTTTTGCCAGTCGTAGGGTCGTCCATTATTTGGCTGCCTGCGGCGATCTGGTTGATGATCGAGGGCCATGTCGTCCAGGGCATAATTTTGATCGCCGTCTGCAGCGCGGTCATCGCCCTTATCGAGAATATCCTGCGTCCATGGCTTATTTCCGGGCGCGCAGAAATCAGCGGGCTGCTTATTTTCATTAGCATCCTGGGAGGCATCGCTCTGTTTGGCCCACTCGGGATTATTCTTGGGCCGGTAATCGTGGCGGCGGCGCAAAGCGTTTTGGACATCACCCACGACACCGAGGCTAAGAAAAAGCCCCTTAGACGCGTGCACGCCTGAAGGGCGTTATGCTGGAATGCTGTCTATTCGAATTCGTGAGACGAAATGCCTGATAGCCTGACCAAAATACATCCAGAATTACCGCCCGAGAAGCTGCGCTGGCGGTGCGATCCCGCGCTCGTGCCCTTTGAAACTACGGCCGATGCGCCCTTGATCGAAGGGGAAATGGGCCAGGATCGCGCCATTCGCGCCCTGCGCATGGGCGTTGAGATCAGTGCGCCCGGCTACAACATTTTCATCTGCGGTCTTTCCGGCGCCAGTCGCGGCGGCATGGTCACGCGCATGGTCAATGAGATGAACCTGAAGCGCGAGCCCGCGCCGGACCGCTGCTACGTCAACAATTTCAAGAATTCGGACCGTCCGCGCCTGCTCACTCTGGAGCGAGGCAAAGCCAACGCATTCAAGAAGGAAGTTGATTCAGGAATCGAGTTTTTGCGCCGCCGCATCCCGCAGGTGTTCGAAGGCGAGCCTTTCCAGCGTCAAAAGGCGCGCATTGTGGAACGGTTCACCGCTCGCGAAAAGGAATTGATGGACGATTTCACGCGCCGCATCGCCAAGGAACAGTTCGCGCTGGGCCGGATGCAGGTCGGCGCCGTGGCACTGCCTGAAATTTTCCCGGTTCTTGAAGGGCAAATGGTGCCCATCGAAGAAATCCCCAAGCTGGTTCAGGACGGCAAGCTCCAAACCACCCAGGCCGAGGGAATCGAGCGCAAGTACGACCAATTCCGCCAGGAATTTACGGTCGTGTATCGAAAGACCCTTTCGCTTTCGCGCGAGCTGGCCAGCGAAATGAGCTATCTCGAGCAGGAAGCCGCCTCCGTTCTGGTTGACGGGGTGATCGAAGAGTTAAAGGAAAAATATCCCGACGAGCACGTAGCTGAGTATCTCGAGGAAGTGCGCCATCACATTCTCGATAGTCTCGATCCCTTTAAAGACCGTGAAGGGGAAGACGAGCAGCCGTCATCGCAGGAAACGCCCGGCCTACCGCGTCCGGAGCGGGTCGAGCGCGATCCGTTTCGCATTTATGGCGTGAACGTAATCCTCGCGCACAGCGACGACGACACCTGCCCCGTCATTTTCGAAACGCTCCCCGCTTACGCCAATCTTTTTGGGACCGTGCACCGCAGCTACGATCAGCGCGCCGGCTGGAACTCCGACTTTATGGATCTGCGCGGCGGCTCTCTGCTGCGCGCCGATGGCGGCTATCTAATCATGTACGCGCTGGACGTGCTGACTGAGCCTGGCGTGTGGCGAACGCTAAAGCGCACCCTCAACCATGGGCAAATGGATATCCAACCGGTCGACATTCTTTTCCCGTTCAGCTCCATCCCCATGAAGCCGGAATCGATCGATATTCACACTAAGATCATTTTGATCGGCGACCGCAGCATGTACGAGTTGCTGCACGAGCATGAAGAGGACTTCTCTAAGATTTTCAAAGTGCGTGTCGAGTTTGACGAAGAAATGCGCTGGAACGATGAAGTCATCCGGCACTTCAGCGGTCGCCTGCGCAAACTCAGCGAGGAAGAGCATCTTTGCGAGTTTGACCGCACCGCGGTGGCCGCATTGATGGAATACGGGGTGCGGTGCGCTGGCAATCGCGGAAAAGTAACCGCGCGGTTTTTCGAAATTGCCGACATGGCGCGCGAGGCCAGCTACAACGCACGGCTGGCGAATCATTGCAAGCTCGTGACCGGCGAGCACGTGCGCAATGCACTGCAGGCAAAAATCGAGCGCCACAATCTGACCGAAACCAAGATTCGCGAAATGATCGAGCAGCACCAGATTCTCATCGATACATCTGGCGCGCGCATTGGCCAGGTCAATGGGCTCGCGGCGCTTGAAATAGGCGGCTATGTATTCGGCAAGCCGGCGCGAATCACTGCATCTGTTTCGCTCGGCAAAGCGGGCCTGATCAATATCGAGCGTGAATCGAACCTTAGCGGCCGCTTCCACGATAAAGGTATGCAGATCATCGCCGGTTTCCTGCGCCGCATGTTCGCCCAGGATAAGCCACTATCGCTCGCCGCGAGCCTTTGTTTCGAGCAGTCCTACAGCGGAGTGGATGGCGATAGCGCCAGTTCATCGGAAATGTACGCCTTGCTTTCCTCGCTCGCTGAATTGCCTATCAGCCAGGAATACGCCGTGACCGGCTCGGTCAATCAGCAGGGTGATATTCAATGCATCGGAGGAGTGAATCAAAAGACTGAAGGGTTTTACGATGTGTGCCGTGCGATGGGATTAACCGGCCGCCAGGGTGTGCTCATACCCAGCGAGAATGTCGATGATCTGATGCTGCGTGAAGATGTGGTTCAGGCTGTGGCCGATAAGCAGTTTCACGTTATTCCGGTAACCACCATTGCCGAAGGTATAGAGATTCTTACCGGCGTGCCCGCAGGCTCAAGAGACGAGAGGGGTCGATTTGAGGCGGGTACTGTCTTTGGAAGGGTAGACGAACGGCTAAGCAAAATGGCCGAAACGCTTCGTCACTACAACTAGCCGCGTCGATCATCGCTGCAGCAGACCTCGAAATTCCTAAATCAGCCGGTGAGTCTTCAGTTTCAAATCTACAGTTTTGTCGTGCCGCAGCACGGTCAGCTTGTAATCGCGGGTTTCGTGGAACATCGCTTCGATTTCTGACAGCGTCAGGTCGGCCGCCGGTTGATTATCGATACCTGCAATGACGTCGCCCGCCTGCAGCCCAGCCTCGGAGCCCGGTGACTTGGAGGCAACTCCCGCCACCTGGAAGGTCTTCCGGTTAGGCCCGGAAGCTTCGAGCCGCACGCCGCTCTTGTCGTAGTCCACGTCGTTTGGATAGTTGTTGTTCGCTTCCAGGATCATCCGCTGGTGCGAAATATCCAGATACACCCTGAATTTTCTCCAGATCTGGTTGCCGATCATTGCGCCGGTCGTGGTTACGTCCCTGTGATCACCCGGAAATTCCACGATCGCATTGTCGATGGCAAACGGGCCAAAAGTGATGCTTTTGGCGCGCGTAACCAGAGTGGTCGAGCCCGCCGCTGCCGGGAACTTGAACGCCTTCATGTGGCCCATTTTTATGTGGTGCGCGACAACATAGTTGTGCGCGATCGTCACGCTCCCGCCATAGGCCGTCTGAATTTCGAACTCATCCTCAAAGGTCCCATGTCCCGGCACGCTGATCTTCGCGTGCACGCTGGGAACACCATTTCGAATCACCAGCGGGACCATCGTACCCTTACCCTTGTATTCAAAACTGCTGGGATCGTAGAACATCACCGTGGACCGGTCGTAGTCGATCGCCACCACAAAACGGCGCAAAACATCGGCGCCAAAAATGCCATGTACCGTTGCGCCGACCTGATCCGACAGGGAACTCAAATCGCTCGCCGCTATGCCAGAAGCTTTTATCTCCAAGCCGGGCAGCGCCAGCATGGCTTGCGTCAGCCCCTGGTCGGTCGGCGCAGTGCCTTCTGAAATTAGAGAATTGGGGGTCGCGGTGGTGATGGCAAACAGGGCCGGCTTGCCCTGATTAACGCGTACCGGCACGAACAGCCGCTCGCAAACCACCTCTGCCGGTACTTCTGCAACATTGCCGCGGTAGGCGAAGCGATAGTCGAACTGCTCGCCGCTCTTGTCGGACACCTGTGCCTGCCATCGAACCGCTGCAGGCCACACCGCGGGTGTAATCACCATCGCTGCAAAAATAAAAGCCCCCAACACCGGCCTGCGAGTATTCATTGGTTCAGTGGACCTTTCTCGATTTACGCGCACACCCGGACATTCCCAAAATGCGTGCGATTCATTTTAGATGATCAGGGTTGGATGGTGAAATTAACGATTCCAGCGCGGTCCGGCGGATCAGTGAGTTTGAGGCGTACTTGAGCTGGCCGGAGCCGCTGTCGACGCCGAACTGGATGAGCTGGGCGCATTCGACGAGCTATTCGGCGTCGACCCGGGCGCCGGTCCCTTTTCCTTCGGCGTGCTCAAATACCCGCTGACCATGTTTTTCCGAACGTCGAAAACGACGATTTCATAGGGCGCCCGCTCCCCGCGAACATAAAATTGCACCGGCTCGTTGGCGGTTTTGTCGCGCTTTTCAATCTTCTTGTCGTCGGCCAGGACTTCCAGCGTGTACTTGTAATGCTTCACGTCGACCTTCTGCAGCGATACCTGCACTGGTCCGATTCGTTGCATTTCCTTCGACTTATTCAGCTTGAATTCGAAAATATTTCGCTCGCCCAGCCGTTTGAGCTCTTCCACTTCATCGTGGTTTCGAGCGATCAGCCCGCTCTGCACGCCTAGATCGCCAACCGTGGACTGCAATTTCTCCTTGGTGCTCGCCAGATCCGCCTTAGTTTGGTTCACGTCATTCTGCGTGCCCGTAATCTGGGTATTCACTTCGCCTAATTTTGTCGCAGTATCCGACTGGACCTGGTTGATCTGGCTGCTGAGCTTGGTACTGCTGGCTTGCTGTTCCTTGCGCGCCTGCTGAGCCAATCCGCGCGCACGAGCCAACTCGTCCTGGGTGAGACCAAGCTTCTGAGTGGTCACGCCGACTTCGCCCTTCAGATCGGCGAGCTGGGAGTTCGTCTTCTCGAGGGCGGTCGATAACGTCTGCGTCTTCGCTGAGGCGCTGTCGAAATTCTTTTGCAGCATCTGGCGGTCGGAATAATTGGAATAGACCAGGTAGCCCAGGAAAATAAACACGATCACGAAGAGGATCGGTATCCATCGCGGCGAACTAGGCGGAGGCTCGGGTGGTGCCGCCGGCGGTATGCTGGTGAACTGTGAAGGTGTGCCCATTCTGCCTCCCAATCTGGCGAACGACGCATTATAGCGCGCCCACGGTTAGGCGGGTCTCAATCGCGTGCCCTGTTGCGCAACGGGGGTACCGAGGCGCGCCGGGAGCGGCCTCCCGAGGGAGGCCAAGATGCTTCCACCGTAGTGGTCAGGCCGCCTCGCGGGGTAAAGTCGCCCGTGATCCGGCACCAAACCGGGTGGATGGCTGCCACGATGTCCCGTAGCATTCGATTTACTGCATTCTCGTAAAAAATCCCCAAGTTCCGATATCCCAGCAAATACATCTTCAGAGCCTTCAGTTCCAGGCACAGCTTCTTCGGCTCATATTCAATTGTGATGCTGCCATAGTCGGGCAAGCCGGTCTTGGGGCACACCGATGTGTATTCATTGAAGCGGGTCGTGATTTGATAGTTGGGGAACTGGTTAGGGAAGGCCTCAAGCGCGGGCAACTTTGCGTCAATGCCCGCGCGCGCATGTTCCGATGTGTATTCTCTCTGCATACTCTTTTTCTCCCGGCGGCTCATATGGTCAAGGCTAACTACTTTGTTAAGGTAAGCTTGCCGAACCCCCGAATTTCGTTATAACGTCTAGCACCCGGTCAGCAAGAGGTGTTCGTGCTTTGCCCTCAGTGTCACGGCGCAATTTGTGAGCGGTCCCATCGGCGCAGCATGCGCGATTATCTAGCCTCCAGCATTGGCACGCGGCCATGGCGCTGCCGCACCTGCGATGCCCGTTTCTATGCCTGGCGTGTCCCATTCAACATGGTCGGGTACGTCCACTGCCCGAAATGTGGGCGGCTTGACGTCGAAAAAATCGCGCGCCGCCTGGTGACCGACGATCCGTTTCGATGGATCAAAAAGCTCTGTGGCTTCGCGGCCTACCGCTGCGACAAATGCCGGGAACGATTCCTCAGCCTCCGGCTGTATCATCCCATCCAGCCTCTGACAGCTTCGAGATCATCGGGGTCGGCCAAGGCCTCGCACCACTAATCGGATCACCAGCGTCCGTCGAAACGGCCTTCAGGCCCCGGAGAGAACCGCCATCAGCGAACTGAAATATTTTACATGGGACAGGCTCGAGAAAGAGCACCTCAACCCTTTATTTGAGCGCCAATTCATGGTCGGCGACTCCATGATGATCGCCAAGATCCTGCTCAGGAAAGGCAGCCACGTGCCGATGCACAGCCACCATAATGAGCAGATCACTTATATCCTGGAAGGCGCGCTGCGGTTCAATATCGATAATCGCGTAATTGTTGTGGCTGCCGGGCAGTGCCTGATCATTCCACCGAACATGCCCCACGAGGCTTTTGCTGAGGAAGATACGATCGATCTCGATATCTTTTCTCCACCGCGCGAAGACTGGATGAACAAGTCTGACGCTTATTTGCGGGACGCGCATAAGAGCAAGTAATTCCGGCCAACCAGAATTCCACAGCCTGCTTTTGCGACTGCCACTCGTTCAAGCGAATCATTCGAAACTTCAGTACAATTGTTATTGGCTGTTATTGGCCCTCCCCGCGGCCGTGAATCCTGCGTAGTGAAGGAGTTGTGAAGATATGGTTGCTACCCCTCAAATCGCCTCGCCTATCATTGAAGACGTCAAGGAAAAGGCCCGCCGCCTTGGCGTTTACTCCATGATGTCCACCACCGCTGCCGGCTCAGGGCATCCCACCTCGTGTTTGTCCGCCGCGGAACTCATGGCTGGAATTTTCTTTTACGCCATGAAATTCGATCCCAAGAATCCGAATTCAAATAACAACGATCGCTTTGTTTTGTCCAAGGGGCACGCTGCGCCAATTCTTTACGCTGCCTTGGCCGAGTCCGGGGTATTTCCGCTTTCGCGCCTGATGACGCTGCGCCAATTTTCGAGCGAGCTGGAAGGGCACCCCACGCCGTTAATCCCCGGAGTGGACGCTGCAACGGGATCTCTCGGTCAAGGCTTGTCAGTCGGTGCCGGATTGGCGATCGGAGCGAAGCTCGATGGCAGCGACACCCACGTTTACGTTTTGATGGGCGATGGGGAACTGGCGGAAGGACAGGTTTGGGAAGCCGCCGAATTTGCCGGGCACTACCAGCTCGACAATCTGATCGCCATTGCGGACATCAACGCGCTGGGCCAAAGCGAGCCCACTATGTATCGCCACGATATGGAAGTCTACCGCCGCAAATTCGAATCCGAAGGTTTCGACGTACAGGTTATCGACGGCCACGACGTGGCCGCTGTACTAGCCGCCCTGGATAAAGCAAAGGCCGGCATCGACAAGCCGCAAGCCATCGTGGCCCGCACCATCAAGGGCCACGGCGTCAGTTTCATCGCGGGCAAGGATCATTGGCATGGTAAAGCGCTCTCGAAAGATGAGCTGGCCAAGGCCCTGCAGGAAGTGGGCACGGTCGCCCCGATTCCTCCCGACCCTGGAAAATCCTACGCAAGGAAACTCCCCGCGCCGCCTGATTTCCCCGCGCCACCCGCGCCCGACTACAAATCCGACGCGAAAGTCGCGACCCGCGAGGCCTACGGTTATGCGCTCAGACGCCTCGCCACAGTGAACCCGCACATCGTGGCCATGAGCGGCGATGTGAAGAACTCCACTTTCTCCGAAATTTTTGGCGATGCCTATCCGGAGCGTTTTTACCAAGGCTACATCGCGGAGCAGAACATGGTCAGCGCCGGAGTTGGACTCGTAGCCCGTGGCAAAGTGGCTTTCGTCGACTCTTTCGCCTGCTTCCTCTCCCGTACCTTCGATCAGGTGCGCATGGCCGCCATCAGCCGCAGCACAATTAATCTTTGCGGCTCTCACTGCGGCGTTTCCATTGGCGAGGATGGCCCTTCGCAAATGGCTCTCGAAGATTTGGCTATGTTCCGCGCAGTGGAGGGCTCCGTTGTGCTTTATCCGAGCGACGCAATTTCAGCCGAGCGCCTTACCGAACACGCCGCACGCACGGATGCGATCTGCTATCTGCGTACTTCGCGGCCCAAAACGCCAATCATCTACACGAATGACGACAAATTCCCCGTGCCTGGGTTCAAAGTGCTGCGCAAATCCGACCAGGACCGCGCTACTGTGATTGGCGCCGGTATAACCCTCCACGAGGCGCTCAAAGCGGCAGATCAGCTCAAGGGCGAGGGGATTGCCATCCGCGTGATCGATCTATATTGCGTCAAGCCTCTCGACGGCAAGGCTCTCGCCGCGGAGACCAAGGCTACTCGCGGTGCGCTGGTCACCGTCGAAGATCACTTTGCCGAGGGCGGGATTGGTGAAGCGGTGCTCAGCGCGCTAGTTGAGGAAGGCGCAGCCCCGGCGCGCTTGAAACGACTCGATATCCACGGCATCCCGCATTCCGGCAAGCCGGAAGAATTGATCGATGCCTTCGGCATTTCAGCGCGGCATATCGTAGACGCCGTAAAAGCAATCAATTCGTAATCCACGGCACATAAAAGTAGCGACACATCGAAATTCTGAATATCAAGTTAGCAGAGGAAACTCGCAACCATGGCTGAAAAGCTCGTCCTGATCGGTGTGTTCCCCGATATCACCATCCTCGAAAAGTCCGACCAGATCGTCTGGAACTCTCTATCCACCAATCTTCGCGTCGAATTCGACCCAAACCGTTGCCCATTCAAATCGAATGTCTTCCAGGGCCCGGCAGGGTCACAGCTTCAAAGCGGACCAAGCCGCATCGACGCCACGCCCGGGTCCTACAAATACCGCTTCTTTATGAACGATCAGTTTGTGGGAAATGGCGAAGTGATTATTCGCCCGAAGTAGAAACTGACGAGAGCCCGAGAAACTACCCGCCCGAGAGAGTCTTCAGCGCTGATTCGTTAATCACCAGCTTGCCTTCTCGCTTCAGCCTGTCTTCCAGCGCGATTCTAAACGCGTCAAACGCCGCCTGCTGCTTCGATTGAAGAACCTGCTGTTCGATCTGCGGCCTCTGCAGGATCAATTCCTCGGGTTTCGGCTCATCGTGCTGAGTCACGCGATACACCACCCAATTGCCCGCCACCAGCACCGCTCCACTGTTCTGATTCACCTGCATACTAAATGCGGCCGCGAACTGGCTCGCCGCGCCCAGATCGCCGACTTGCCCGGCGCGCCCAAAGGGCTCAGTGGTCTTGACCGGAATCCCCAAAGCCTTGGCGGCCTTGTCCAGCGCCTCGCCGGACTTCACTCGCTTGGCCAAATCGTCCGCGCGATTGTGAGCCAGGGTCACAGCATTTTCGCGGCGATAATCTGCCAGCACCTTATCGTGAACTTCCGCCAGAGTCGCTTGGTGGGCCGCCTGATCGTCTTTGAGCGTGACCAGCACAATCCCGCGGTCCACGCGCATTGGCTCGCTCAACTCCCCCGGCCGCAATTGGAACAGAATCTGATGCAAATCGGCCGAGTTACCCAAATCCCCGAGAGGTTCCGTGGCGGTCACCAGCGGAGTCGTCCCTGTCTGCAGCTCGAACTTCTTGGCCACCGCTTCGAGCGGCTGCCGGTTCGACTGGCGCACCGCCGTGGCCATCTGCTCGAAGATTTGATTCTCCTTCTGAGTCACTGCGTCTTCCTGGACCGTTGGTTCGATTTCCGCTTTCACCTCTTCAAAAGTCTTGGTGTGCGCAACTTCCTTATCCAGCACCTTGATGATGTGGAAGCCGTACTGCGTCTTCACCAGATCGGAAATGCTGCCCTTGGGCAAACTGAAAGCCGTGTGCTCAAATTCCGGCACAGTCTGGCCTTCGATAATCCAGCCCAGGTCGCCGCCCTTGTCGGCGGTGGTGTCTTCGGAATATTTCTTCGCCAAATCCTCAAAATTAGCGCCGGATTTGGCCTTCTTTAACACATCTTCAGCTTTCTGCTTCGTCTCGGCGACTTCCGCATCCGTCTTGCCCAGCGTTTTGAAAAGGATGTGCTCCACATGCGCGCGATTCTCAACCTTGAAACGGTCGATATGCTGGTCGTAATAAGCACGCAAGTCCTTATCGCTAACTGTCGTTTCTTTCTTCAGAGTATCGGCGGAAAGCAGCGCGTAGTTGGCAGAGCGCTTTTCCGGCACTTGATACTGAGCATGGTTCTTGTTGAAGTAGGCCGCCAGCTCATCGCTAGTGGGATTGATTGTCGATTCCAAATCCGCCGCTTTGATCTGCGCGTACTCGATGGCTACTTTTTCATTCCGGCGACGGAACTGCTCGTTGACCTCAGCGGGACTTACCGTAATTCCATCGGTCAGCAGCGAGCGAACCTGCTCTTCCAACAGCTGCTGGCGCACGAACCCCTCGAATTCCGGCACCGACATGCCGGTTCGCGACTGCACTTCCTGCGTGTAGCGATCATTGCCAATCCAGGTGTCCCCGTTGAAAACCATTGGCAAGTACTTCTTGATTCGTTCCGTCTCCTGCTGTGGCGTTACACGAATGCCCAGCCGGTCTGCCTCCAGCTCCAGTGCCTTCTCAAAAACCATCTGATCCACGACCTGCTTGGCGTACAGGCTCTTCAGCATCGGCGGCAGGTTCTGCCCGCGCACTTCGCGATTAAGCGTGTTCGTCACATCGACGCGACTAATCTGCTGGTCGCCCACCCGCGCCACACTATTCGCGTCCGTGCCCGCGTTGGTTGTGCCGGGGATCAGTCCGGGCACCAGGGTGATGACCATGGCCAGGCAAATCACTCCCAGGACCACAGCCATCACAATCTTTACGCCAGTTTTTCGTTGCTGAATCAAATCGAGCATTTTTTCCTGCGATTTGCCGGAGAGGCGGCTGGTGAGCGCCAAAATGCGGCAAGAATTAGAACGTGGTTAAGCCGCTGATTATAAGGTATTTCACAGCGGCGCTCAATAATTCTCCTTCATTTGGATGCCCCCGGGACCTTTTTTGCTTGTCGCGAATCGGGCTCTCCCAGCCTGGCACGTAGAGGGTTAGTGGATGCGCAACCCGATTTCCCGCTTCGTTGAAAGGGGTATACCCCTATGTTAGATTTTGAAATTGGCAGATTTTGTGACCACTGAAGCTAAAGCAACCCAACCGGAAAAGCCACATATTCAAAGGGTTGAGGTGTATTGGCACACCGTTACGTATTCGACGGTTGCGGCCTACGCCTTGATCCTTATCGCGGCGATTGGCGCAGCATGCTATTTCGTTTTTCCGCAGGCCTCGGGCAGTGTTCTCCACAAGGTGGCTGCGGCTCTGGCCGGCCCGGCCAAGGCCAGCACGAATCCGATGGCCCGCCAGGCACGGTTTGTGAATCTCGATGGCAAGGTGCAGGTCAAGAAGGCTAACTCTGTGCAGTGGGCCAACGCCGACTACCAGCTCACCCTCGATAAAGGCGACCTGATTCGCACCGATTCGGAAGGTGTTGCGCGTATCGCATTCGGTGATGGCACAACCTACACGGTGAAGGGCGACACGCTGGTAACCGTCGAAGAAAATAAAATCGATTCAGATCACGCTACCAAGGTCGCGGTCCACATCCAGGCAGGTCAAGTGGACTTGGCCACGCCGAGTTGGAATGTGCCGGGTTCCAAAGCCGACATTTCGTTTGAAAATGCGGTGGCCTCTCTGAATGAGAATAGCCGCGCGGAAGTTCGCAGCGATCCTGAAACCAAGCAACAACAGTTGACCGTCAATACCGGTAGCGCGGAACTGAGCCGCGGCGGCCAGCACCTGGACATCGGCCAGTGGCAGCGAGTTACCTTTGCTCCTGGCGCGGCGGTTAGCAAGCAGCAAGTTTTGGCGCCTCCGGAATTAGTCTCGCCTTTGAACCTGCAACCGATCATCGTGGTGGACCCCAAGAAGGAACCGATTCACTTTAGCTGGAAGCCCGCGGCGACTGCGCGCTCTTACGAAGTACAGATCAGCAAGAGCCCGCTATTCAGCCACGTTTTGATTTCGCGTCGCACCAATGAGACCAACTCCGAAGTGTCGGGTCTCGAGCCGGGAGATTACTTCTGGCGGGTGAGCGCTATCGACGGCAAGGATGCTACCAGCGAAGCTAGCGAACCCTTCAAGTTTACTCTGGTCGAACAGGGCAAAGAGCAGGAGATGGCCCTCGAAATCGACGGCACGGAACTTCATGGAAACATCGTGGAAGTTACCGGGCGTGCCGAACCTGGTGCTACGCTTATCATTAATGGCGAGAAGGTTGCCGATCTCCGCAACGACGGCACCTTCCACTACTTCACTCCGCCCATGGCCAAGGGCAGCCAGAGCATCGTAATCACCGGCCAGAATCGCCGGGGAGAAACCGCGATAAAACGAGTTTCGATTGTGATCCCGTAGGCAGCCACCAGGGTCGGCGCCTAGATTAAGCAGCGCGCAGGAAATTTGCAGCACGCCATAAGCCTTCGGGGGGAGGCTCAGTCCATCAGTGAATAAAAACGGATACAGCATGCGGTCGGTGTTCAGTCTCTTTTCCTCCGACCTGGCTATCGACCTCGGAACCGCCAATACCCTTGTCTATGCCAAGGGCAAAGGGGTGGTGGTCAACGAGCCTTCCATTGTTGCCATCAATAAGAACAACGGCGAAGTGGTCGCGGTGGGTCGCGAAGCAAAAGACATGCTCGGACGCACCCCGGGAAACGTGGTTGCCATCAAGCCTATGAAAGACGGCGTTATCGCCGACTTCAAGGTTACCGAGAAGATGCTCACCTACTTCATTCAGAAAGCGCACAACCGGCGCGTTCTGGTGCATCCTCGGATCGTCATCGGCGTGCCCAGCGAAATTACCCCCGTAGAAAAGCGCGCCGTGCAGGACTCCGCTTATCGCGCACGCGCCAGCGAAGTTTATCTGGTGGAGCAGGCTATGGCCGCGGCGATCGGCGCCGGCCTGCCGATTGAAGAGCCCTCCGGGAACATGGTGGTCGATATCGGCGGCGGAACCACTGATATCGCTGTCATTTCGATGAGCGGCATCGTCTATTCGCGTTCAGTTCGTGTGGCCGGCAATGAAATGGACGAAGCCGTAATGCACTACTTGAAGCGCAAATACAATTTGCTGGTCGGCGAGCGCACCGCGGAAGGCATCAAAATGGAAATCGGGTCGGCCTACCCGCTGGAAAAACCCCTCACCCTGGAAGTCAAAGGCCGGAATTTGATCGAAGGCGTTCCGCGTACCGTCATGGTCGACGATAGTGAAATTCGTGAAGCGCTTTCCGAATGTATCGCTACCATCCTGAATGCCATTCGCGTCGCGCTGGAGCGTACACCGCCTGAGCTTTCCGCGGATATTAGCGACCGGGGCATTGTGCTCACCGGCGGAGGCGCGCTGATCAAAAATCTCGATAAGCGCATCCGCGAGGAAACTGGCCTGCCGGTATCCATCGCCGACGATCCGCTGGCATCCGTGGTGCTCGGAACGGGCAAAATCCTTAGCGATTTCCGCCTGCTGCGCCTTGTTTCGATCGATTAAAGATTTTCGCAGCAAAATTCATAGGTCGCTTCCGGATGTGACGTTGTGATCGATTTCCCTTCGAAGCAGCGCCCTTTCACGCTGCTCGCCATCGTCCTGCTTCTGCAAGTGTTGCTGCTCGCCTTTCAAATTAAGCGCGAACGGGACGTCCGGCTCGTTCGTGTTTGGGCTGCCGAGCTTTTCACCCCCATCCAAAGAGTAGCGACCTGGAGTTTGTCCGGCCTCGGCGGTGGTTGGCACAACTACATTGCTCTTCGTCATTTGCGTCAGGAGAATGACCAGCTCCACGGCGAACTGGACAGCCTTCGGCTTCGCAACCGCGAGCTCGAGAGCCGCGCCCTCGAAGCCGACCGCCTTGCTGCACTGCTTCATTTCCGCGATACACACACCGAAGCTCCCATGCTCTTTGCCCAAGTGATCGGCGCTAGTGCCGACTCGACGAGCCGCATCGTCTTCATCAATCGCGGCGAGCGCGACCACCTCAAACGGAATCTCGCGGTGATTACGCCCGATGGCGTTGTTGGCAAGATTGTCGAAGTCACTGCAAATTCAGCGCAGGTTCTGCTGATCACCGACAAAGACAGCGGCGTAGGCGCTCTCTTTACAGAAACGCGCACGCAGGGAGTCGTGAAAGGGACTGGAGAACCGCAACTCCAGTTGGAATATGTAGTCAACGAAGAGAAGGTCCATGCCGGAGAAGCCATCGTGACCTCCGGTGAGGATCGTATCTTCCCCAAAGATCTGCCCCTCGCCACCGTTACTGCGTCCCGGCAGGGCAACCCATTTCAAAAAATTGACGTGAAGCCGGTTGCCCGCCTCGATCGCCTTGAGGAAGTCATCGTGCTTCTTTCCCAGCAGGACATTTCCCTGAAACCGGCCGCCGATACTGCAGCCCCAGAGGCTGAGACGCCGGCGAATTCTGCGATACCTACAAAGGCCCAGCAATGAGTTCGCGGGCCCAAGCCGAACAGCATATTGAAGTTCACAAGTTTTACGGCGGGGCCATGGCCCTGGCGGCCTTTCTCGCCCTGGTGCTTCAGGCTTTCCTCAACAAGTACGGCAGTTGGGCGGCCATGCTCGAGTTGCCCCTGCTCGTCATCATTTATTTTTCAGTGAGCCGGCGCAGTCCCGCGATCGGGCTGTTGCTAGGCGCGGCAGTGGGCATTCTTCAGGACGCGGTTAGCCACATGCCCATTGGTTTTTATGGGATTGCCAAGACGCTGGTGGGGTACGTCGCGTCTTCCTTCGGCGCCAGGATCGATACGGAACATCCACTCAGCCGTTTCGGACTGGTGGTGGGATTCTTTTTCTTTCATCAGGCCGTGTTGACCGTCCTGAATCGCCTGATTCTTGGTCGGCCGGGAATTTATTTCAGTTGGCGGTTGCTGCTAGCTTCGGTGGTTAATGCTGGAATTGCCATGGCTCTATATCCCGCGCTAGACCGCCTGCGAAAACCCCACGGATAAGAAATCTCTCTCGGGCGCGCTTCCGGCTCGCCTATAAAAGCTCGAGAGCTTCCTCGTAGCGCTTAAATGGAGGGATGAGGTACGCGCCGGCAAGCTCCGTGCGCGCCCAGTCCAGCATAATCCGGGCCAGCGCGAAGCCGCGATCACGAGCGTTTTGACCCGCATCGTTCATCTCGCGCAAAATCGGCTCTGGAATCATGATTCCGGGTACTTCGTTGTTCAATCGCAGCGCCTGTTTGTAGCTCGTCAGCGGCCACACGCCCACTAACACTGGCACCGGACACTTTCCGCCAAGCCGCTTTTCGAACGCGTGCCAATGCTCCGGATCGAAAATCGGCTGGGTCATCGCGAAGTGTGCACCGGCTTCGATCTTTTTTTCGAACCGCTCGATTTCCTGATCTAAGTTGTCAGCTACGGGATTTACCGCCACGCCGATGGTGAAATTCGTCGCGCCGCCTAGGCTTTTGCCCGCCCAGTCCGTCCCTTGATTTAGGCGCGACATGATCGTTACCAGGCCGATGGAGTCGACTTCGTACACGCCCGATGTTTCCGGGTGATCGCCAAGCGAGGGCGGATCCCCAGTTATCCCCAGCACATTTCGCACCCCGCCCACCGCCCACGCGCCCAGCAGCGCCGCCTGCAGACCAATCATGTTCGCGTCGCGCGTAGTCACATGCGGGATCGTCTCGAATCCATGCCGCTCCAGTGCGCCGGCAAGGACCATCGCGTCCATTCCCACGCGCGCCAGCGTGCCGCTGTTGATGTCGATCGCGTCGACCCGGCCGCCAGCCATCACGTTGGTAACCTGTTCCACCACGCGCTCGATACCCACGCCCTTCGGCGGATCGATCTCCACCGAAATGACGAATTGCCCGTCTTTAATTTTCTTCCACAGGCGGCTTTCCGGTTCGCGAGCGTGCACCGGCGCCGCCGCATGAGCGGCAGGCACGGCCATCACCGTGCTGTGCGCCTTCGAATGCTTGGCAGGCTGCAATTCCTTGGCTGTGGTGGCCATAGCGCGCACATGTTCCGGCGTCGTGCCGCAGCATCCCCCCAGCAGCCGCACCCCAAGCTCCGCCGCCTCGCGCGCAAAAAGTGAAAAATATTCAGGCGAAGATTTGGGATAAACAATCCGGTCACCCATGCGATGCGGGAAGCCCGCATTGGGCATCGCGCTCAGCGGAATATTTGCGGCCGCGGCCATTTCCTTCAGAATCGGCAGCAAAAGTTGTGGCCCGATCGTGCAATTCGCGCCAATCACTTGCACATCGCGATTTTGCAGATCCGTCCAGGCCTGTTCCGGCCGGGTCCCATCGAAAGTGCTGCCTTCCTCTGAATACGTCATCTGGGCCACCACGGGCAGCCGCGAAAACGATCGAATCGCTTCAATCGCCGCGCACAATTCCGTGCGATCTGTGAATGTCTCCAGGATAAAAAGATCGACACCGCGCTCTTCCAGCGCGCCCGCCTGCTCGCGAAAAATCTGAACCATTTGCTCTCGCGGCAGCTCGCGCACCTGCGGCTGAAGGCCCAAAGGCCCAATCGATCCCGCGATCCACACTTCGTGGCGCGCCGCCTCGCGCGCTTCACGCGCAATCTTCACTCCGCGGTGATTCAGCTCCGCAACCCGCTCACCCAATCCCAGTGCGGAAAGCTTGTTGCGATTGGCCCCGAACGTATTCGTCTCAATGATGTGCGCGCCGGCATTCAAATAAGCCTGATGGATGCGAAACACCGCATCCGGCTGGCTCGCGTTTACCTCTTCCAGCGATCGCTGCCCGCCCACAACCTCGTAAAGCATCGAGCCCATAGCGCCGTCAGCCACCAGCACAGTGTCCCGCAGCCGATTATTGAATTCGTCGATCTTCATTTTCAATTTGTATTCGTGAGCCGAATTGAAACTAAGGCAATTTTGCCAGATTTGTCGGTCTAACTGTGGATGATTGGAATCAATGCGGAGATTCAACGGATCGCAGCGAAAACTTTAGCGCCGCTGTTCAACCAGCCCGGCCACGGTGTCCATCAAATCGAACTTGGTCAAAATTTCGCGCCGCCCATTATCCATTTCCACGAACACCGCCGGCCCTTCATGGCTCAGCATGTGCGTCACGCGCTCCACGGGAGAATTGCTCGGGATGCGCGGCAGTGGCGGCCCCATCACTTCGCGAATGACCAGCTTGCGTAGATCCTTACCCTGCAGCGCCAAACTCAAAATCTGATCCTCATAAATTGTGCCGATTGGCTGCTCTTCTTCGACCACCGGCAGCTGCGAAATATCCTGCTGCTGCATGGTGTGCAGCGCATGAAACACCGTCTGATACGGTTGAGCGAAAATCAATTCCCGCTTCTTGCCATTTTGTCTCTTCACCCGCACTACATCCGCCGCGGTCAACGCCATTTCAGTATCCACGTAGCCGTACTCCTGCATCCATGCATCGTTATAAATCTTGCTGAGGTAACGCGTCCCGCTATCTGGCAGGAAAGCGACCACCATATCGCCCTTCTTGCATTTCTGCGCAACGCGCAGCGCGCCCGCCAGACATCCGCCGCCCGATCCGCCGGTAAAAATGCCTTCCTGCTTCGCTAAACGCCGCGCAGCAACGAAGCATTCCTCGTCAGTCACCTGTACTGCATCATCGAGCACCTTGAAATTCATCGTCCCCGGGAAAATGTCCTCGCCAATCCCTTCCACCACGTACGTCTTGGCCTTTCCAATTTTCCCCGTCTTAATAAACTCGTGGTACAGCGACCCAATTGGATCCACTCCGATAATCTGAATCTTCTCGTTCTTTTCCTTCAAATATTTCCCAACGCCACTGATCGTCCCGCCCGTCCCCATCCCGCAAACAAAATGAGTAATCTTCCCCTCGGAATCCTTCCAGATTTCCGGCCCGGTGGTGTGGTAATGCGCGTCCGGATTCATGGGATTTTCATACTGATTGGGATAAAACGAATTGGGAATCTCGCGCGCGAGCTTGGCGGCTACCGAGTAATAGCTTCGCGGATCCTCAGGCTCGACCGCCGTGGGGCAAACGATCACTTCCGCACCAAACGCCTTCAACAGATCGATCTTCTCGCGCGACTGCTTATCCGTAATCGTGAAAACTACCTTGTAACCCCTCACCGCT
The DNA here is from genome assembly GCA_963757885.1 of uncultured Acidobacteriota bacterium. Taxonomy (GTDB): domain Bacteria; phylum Acidobacteriota; class Terriglobia; order Acidiferrales; family UBA7541; genus Palsa-147. Next base: position 1,861,661 of record CAVWSS010000006.1, read on the forward strand.
GCGACCAACGCCAGCCCCATGCCGGTATTTCCGGACGTACCCTCGATAATCGTCCCGCCCGGCTTGAGCAGCCCTTTGCGCTCAGCCTCATCGATCATCCAGACGCCAATGCGGTCCTTTACGGACCCACCCGGATTCATATAATCGGCTTTGATATACACGTCGGCCTGCAGCCCTTGGGTTAACCGGTGCAGCCGGATGAGCGGTGTATTACCGATGGCTTCGAGAATGTTGTCGCACTTCATTCACATCACCATTCGAGGAGAGATGACTTTAGCTTAGATAGTTCGTCAAATAGAGTCCAGCGCCGTTTCAGGCAGAGTCGCGAGGGCCTAACCGATCATCTATAGGCCTGTAAACCATGCCCTAAACGCGCCGCCAACTTTGACTTTAGATGCACCGAAGATGCACCGATGCATCAGCGATAAGTCCCGAAGGAGCCAAAATGGCCAAAGCCCAGATGAGTAAGACCAAAGAGAGCCCAAAAGGGAGCGCGAAACAATCGAGAGCCGCCAATAACTCCGCGAAGAAGGCCACCGGCGACGTTCTATTCGGCAGCTCTGCCGCTAAGCACAGCCACGCCCGGCAGAACATCAGCAGCGGCACTCCCTGGGAGCCCATCGTGGGCTATTCTCGCGCCGTCCGCGTTGGGCCGCACATCCACGTCTCCGGTACCACCGGTACCAACGCGGCCGGCGAAATTGAGTGCAAGCGCGACGTCTATGCCCAAACCGTGCAGACCCTGCGCAACATTGAAACAGCACTCGGCAAAGCGGGCACCGATCTCGCGCACGTTGTGCGCACGCGCATTTACACCACGTGTATTTCCGAGTGGAAGACCATCGGCCGCGCGCATGGCGAAGTATTTGGCGAAATTCGTCCCGCCACCACCATGGTCGAAGTGAAAGCCTTCGTTTCGCCCGACATGCTCGTCGAAATCGAAGCCGAGGCCTACGCGGACTAAGCGCCCGAGCCGAGACCATATCGTGGCCCGCCTAGGTTCGAAAGGCCAGAAGCTCAAAAGCACATCGTTGCGTTCTTCCATCCCGGTTCACAGGCCATGCCCGTATAATTGGTCCACAGGTTTCCCGGCTCGATCAAATGTCAGCTTATCTCCAATGTTTCGACGAATCTTGCGCACATCGCTACCCGCTGAGCATCAGCGAACACTTATGCGAGCGCTGCGGCAGCCTTCTCGAAGTCCGCTACGAAGCTCAGGCATCCGCCGCAGCCAAAGTGCGCGCCACTTGGCTGCAGCGCAAATCCAGCAACAAAATTGAAGATCGCAGCGGAGTTTGGCGTTTTCGTGAATTGCTGCCGTTTGTAAGCGAGCTAAACCAAATCGTCACGCTCGTTGAGAGCAATACTCCGCTGCTTGAAGTTCCCGAGGCCGGCGCTTGGGCGGGTGGTGTCAACCTCACCATCAAGCACCAAGGCAACAATCCCACCGGCTCATTTAAGGATCTGGGTATGACCGCGTGCGTTACTGCCGCACGCATGTTTGGCAATCGCGTCATAGCCTGTGCTTCCACCGGCAACACTTCCGCTTCCATGGCCGCCTACGGGGCTCGTGCCGGCATGAAATCGGTAGTGTTCGTCCCTGCAGGAAAGATTACGCCAGCGAAACTTGCACAGGCTCTCGAATTTGGTGCGACGGTGATCGAAATCGCCGCGAACTTTGACGAAGCCTTGCGGCTGCTGCGCTCCATTCGCGCAGAGCTGGGCCTCTACGTCGTGAATTCGATCAATCCTTTTCGTTTGGAAGGGCAAAAAACCATCGCTAGCGAAATTCTCGAGCAGCGCGACTGGAAAATCCCTGATTACCTGGTCGTCCCTGGCGGAAATCTCGGAAACGTTTCAGCGATCGCCAAGGGTCTGTTCGAGCTCAAGAGCTGGGGATTCATCGACAGCCTTCCTCGCCTGGTCGTAACTCAGGCTGAGGGCGCGAATCCGTTCTATCGCTTGTGGAAAGAAAAACAGGCTGAGATTATCCCGCAGTCCAATCCCTTTACCGAAGCTACCGCCATTCGAATAGGCGATCCGGTGAATTGGAAGAAAGCGCATCGCGCGTTGCAGCGTACCGAAGGTCTTTGCGAATCGGTCAGCGACGATGAGATTTTTGCCGCCAAGGAAGCGCTGGCGCGCGATGGAGTTGGCTGTGAGCCCGCTTCCGCCGCTACGGTCGCAGGTATTAAAAAACTCGTAAATTCGCGCCACATCGAACGCGATGCGGACGTGGTAGCCGTCTTAACCGGCCATCAACTCAAAGACCCGAAGAGCAGCCTGCGTCGCCGCGACGAAAAGGACCTGGCCCGCCAGCGAGTTCGCGTCGAACCCAATATGAAGGATCTACGCTCCGCACTCGAAACCGTCCTGAACGCAGGTTCGCAGCTTTCTTTGAAGTAACTTTCCCTGTCACAGCTATCCTTGCAGCAGCAAATCCTTCGCTCGTTCTGCCGCTTTTACCACCGCTTTGATCAGCGTCACTCTCAACTTCCCATCTTCCAGTTCCAAAATGCCGTCGATCGTGCAGCCCGCCGGTGTAGTCACCGCGTCCTTCAGCAGCGCTGGATGATCGCCAGTCTCCAAAACCATCGAAGCTGCGCCGAGCACCGTCTGTGCAGAAAGAAGTGTCGCCAGATCGCGCGGCAATCCCACCTTCACGCCCGCCTCGGCCAGCGATTCGAGAATGATATAAATGAACGCTGGTCCGCTGGCCGATAGGCCGGTGATCCCGTCCATATGCTTTTCGTCCACTGTCACTGTTCGCCCAACAACGTCAAAAAATCGGCTCGCAGCTTTCAAATGATCTGCCGTGGCATACGCCCCCGCGCAAAGCGCTGTCATGCCCTTGCCGACAAAGCACGGTGTGTTGGGCATGGCCCGCACCACAGGCACGCCGCTGGGAATCAGCTTCTGGATGTAATCCGTCGGAACCGAGGCCGCGATCGACACCACAAGTTTCTTGGGCGTCAGCACGCCGGCAATTTGCTTCATTACCGTCGCCACCACCTGTGGCTTAACACATACGAGAATTGTGTCCGCCCGCCGTGCCGCGGCCACATTGTCGTGATCGACCGAAATTCCCAGCGTTTTCGAAAGCAGCTTCGCTTTTTCGGTGTGCTGCACCGTGGCAGTCAAGTCGCTTCTCTTGAAAAGCCCACGCTGCAGGCAGGCTTGCAACAAAATCCCGCCCATCTTGCCCGCACCAATGACCGCAATTCGCCCGCTTCCGCGCCGCCCTGCTCCATCGCCCCCAAAATGTTTTGACTTTCCCTTGCGCGCCATAAAATTCTCCCTGTCGGACGCCGAGTGAGTCGGCCATCGCGCTAACTATGTTGATTGTGAAAATTGAATCGAGTAAGCAATCGCTGCTAAAGCGGCAGGAACTGCGGCTGGCCTGTGGCATTGCATTTAGCGCGCATAGGTCGAATCCACAGGGAGATGACCAGATAGGTCATTAGATACACGATGAGGAATCAATCCGCGGTCAGCCAGTAGCTCAGCATTTAGAATCGCCGCTCCCGCTGCGCCGCGAATTGTGTTGTGCACCAACAGCGTAAACTTAAAATCCAAAATCGAGCACGGGCGAATCCGCCCAACGCTCACGCTCATTCCGTTTTCTGCATTTCGATCGCGTTTTGGCTGGGGCCGGTCCGCTTCGTCTCGAATCACAATGGGATGTTTTGGCGCGCTGGGCAGGCCTAATTTCTGCGGTTGGCCGGCAAAATTCGCCAGCACCTCGCGGACTTCCTCCACTGAAGCGCGCTTCTTCAACCGCACACTGACCGACTCGGTATGCCCGTCGCTAACCGGCACACGATTGCAATGCGCACTGATTTGCATGCTGGCAAAAGTCACCGAATCCCCATTCAACTTACCCAAGATTTTGCGTGGCTCGCTTTCCACTTTTTCTTCTTCGCCGCAGATGTAGGGAATCACGTTATCGACGGCGTCGAGCGAAGCAACGCCAGGGATAGCCTGCACCCGAAAGCGCCTGCATCGTCGCCACCATCACCTGCGCCACGCCAAATGCGTCATCAAGTGGTTTTAGCGCCATTGCCAGGCCCACCGTCGAGCAATTCGGATTGGTCACAATGTAACCGCTGCCAAATCCCGCGGAGCTTCTGCTGGCGATGATATCAGATTCAAGTGATCCGGATTCACTTCCGGGATCACCAGCGGCACATCCTCTTCCATGCGATGGTTCCGGCTATTGCTAATCACCGGATATCCAGCGCGCGCAAACTCCTCCTCCACTGGTCCGGCCACACTCGAATCCAGCGCGGAGAAAACAAAATCGCAATCGAGATTCGGTTTCACTGCCCTTACTTCAAGCCCCGCCACTTTCGTCGGCAAAGCCGAATTTTGCAGCCAGTTCGCCGCCTGCCCGTACGGTTTGCCCGAGGAGCGTTCCGACGCGGCTACTTCGCTGATTTGAAACCAAGGATGAGCGGCGAGGCCCTCAATCATTTTCTGCCCCACCGCTCCAGTTGCGCCGAGAATGCCGACTTTCCAGGTCACCGTGCTGCTCCCGCTTTCAATTTGCCGACCCATGTTCCCTGCGCTTCGCGTTTATTGGCGTTGCGAACCAGCAGCGGTACGCGATGCTCCGCCAAAAACGTTAGCGCTTTGCCGTGGACTACTTTAGCGCCTTTCTTCGCGAGCTCAGCGGCTTCCTCGTAGCTTAAATATTCCAGCCACTGTGCATCTCGCTTACGGCGCGGGTCCATGTCGAAGAATCCGTCCACGCTGGTCCAGATCGTCAAATCGCGAGCTCCCACCGCGCAAGCCAGCACCGCGGCGGAAAGATCCGAGCTGTTCCGCCCGAGCGTTGTTTTGCGTCCATCCGGAGTTGCGGCCACAAACCCGGTCACCACCGGGATGGCGCGTTCGTCGAAGCACACCTGCAGCGCCCGCTGAATCTTCTGCCGGGACTCCAGGAGCTTTGGCTGCGGCTTTTCGCGATTCCCGTCGGTCATGATGAAGTGGAACGCATCGAGCGCCTTCGCTTTTGCGCCCAGCTTCTCGAGTGCCGCCGCGAAAATGCACGCGCTCCATCGTTCTCCAAAGGACACGATCTCGTCACCCAAGTGAGCGAACGATTCATGCTCCTCCGCTCCGGAAACCAGCCGGTCAAGCTCTCGCCCCAAAGCGGTCAACTCAAGCCGCAGCGGCGAATTGGGCTCTTCGTGCCCCAAAATGCTTCGAGCCACGCGAAAATGCAGACGCGACACCTCGCGTGCTTCCGCCAACGCCGAATGAACATCCCGCAGCCGCAACGCGCGCAGCACGCCGTACAAACGATCCGTCACGCCGCGCATCGCCGAAACGACCACCACCACGCGGTGATCACCGCGAGTTTCTAGTGCCGCCTGCGCCGCCTGTAAAATGCTTTCCGCCGAAATAAGCACGCTGCCGCCAAACTTCATCACCCGGACGCCTTCGCCCTGGTTGTGATGAACGTGGCGTGTACCGCTGGCGCGATGTGGCGCCACCGCGGTCAGCGTGCCCGCGCTTGCTAAGTGATGCTCCTCCCGCTCGGGATTCATGATCTTTCCCCTTGGTATGTCTTATGAATTTTAAAATTCCCAGCAATTCGCAGCCATAAAACACAAAACCCGCCTGCCAGTCTCTTCTGGCGGCGGGCTTGGCTGCTGATCGACTTAGGTTAGGCTCAGCTGCCTCCGGCGCCAAAAGGCATGTCCGTAGTGGTGCGAGTAGTCATTCGCATCGACTGCGGCTGCATTTGGACCGGATGCAACATTGCCCAGTCACTTTACGGTTGGTACCACACGCTGTCAATGGACAATTTGTCCTTCTTACGGGCCGCGTGCCGCACCCGATACCGTTTGACCCCGTCCAGCCGCCTAAATTGCTTCGCTGTCATCCAGTTGTGACTTCGTAGTGATAACATCGCCGTATGGCAGAACGATTTACAGTAGGTCTCATCCAGATGAAATGTTCCACCAACGTGGATGAGAACCTCGCCAGCGCCGCATCCAAAGTCCGCGCCGCCGCCAAAAAGGGCGCCCAAGTCATTTGCCTGCAGGAGCTTTTTCGCTCGCAATACTTTTGCCGTCAGGAAAAGGCCGATCTTTTCGATTTAGCTGAGACAATTCCAGGCCCAACCACCGCAACCCTCTGCAGCCTCGCGAAAGATCTTCGCGTGGTCATCATCGGTTCGATTTTCGAACGCCGCGGTCCGGGCGTTCACCACAACACAGCGGTCGTCGTGAATGCCGATGGCAACCTGCTCGGTGCTTATCGAAAGATGCACATCCCGGACGACCCCCTCTATTTTGAAAAATTCTATTTTGTGCCGGGCGATCTGGGATTCCGTAATTTCGATACACAGTTCGGCCGCATTGCCGTCCTGGTTTGCTGGGATCAGTGGTATCCCGAGGCTGCTCGCATCGCGGCCCTCGGCGGCGCGAACATTCTTTTCTACCCAACTGCCATCGGCTGGCATCCATCCGAAAAGAAACAATTCGGCGCCGAGCAGCTCGACGCCTGGCGCACCATTCAGCGCTCTCATGCCATCGCTAACGGCGTTTTCGTGGCGGCAGTAAATCGCGTCGGCTTCGAAGGTACTCGCAAATCCGGCCTCGAATTCTGGGGTAATTCATTTGTCAGCGGGCCATTTGGGCAGATCCTTGCCGAGGCCTCCGCCAAGAACGAAGAGAATTTGATTGTGGAATGTGATCCTCAGCAGCTGGATGACGTGCGTCGCAACTGGCCGTTTCTCCGCGACCGCCGCATCGACGCCTACGCTCCCATCCTGAACAGATGGCTCGACTGAAATCGACTAAACCCTTCCTGCTGAGTTCTCGTCCGCATGACGAGGGCTTCCGAATGCCTGCCGAATGGGAGCCTCAAGTCGCGACGTGGCTCGCCTGGCCTCACGAACTCACCGATTGGCCCGGCAAATTCGAGCCGATTCCTTGGGTCTACGCCGACATTGTCCGTCACCTCGCCAGCGTTGAGCGGGTGCGCATCGTCGTCGATAATTCCGCCGCTCGAAATCGTGCGCGAAAAATCCTGAACAGCAGCGGCGTAAACCTGGCTGCCGTCGATTTCTTCATCGCGCCCACCAACCGCGGGTGGATTCGTGATTTTGGGCCCATTTTTGTCGTGAATGATCGCGGAATCGTCGCCGCGACCAATTGGCAGTTCAATGGCTGGGCCAAGTATGACAATTGGAAAAAAGACGACTCCGTAAACGACACCGTTCTCGGCCAGTTGCAAATCAAATCCTGGCAGCCGCTCGTGGGTGACCGTCGAATCGTTTTAGAAGGCGGCAGCATCGATGTAAACGGCCGCGGGCTCATGCTCACCACCGAAGAATGCTTGCTCAGCAAAGTCCAGGCTCGCAACCCCACTTTGCGGCGTGAAGACCTCGAGAATGCTTTTCGCGATTATCTGGGAATTGAAAAAGTGCTTTGGCTAAATCGCGGCATCGCCGGCGACGATACCAACGGCCACGTCGACGATTTGTCGCGCTTTGTGAACCCCACGACCATCGTTACTGTGGTGGAAGAAAATCCGAAGGACGTAAATTACGAGCCGCTGCAGGAAAATCTCGATCGCCTTCGCAGCATGACCGATCAGCAAGGCCAGCACTTCAAAATCGAAACCCTTCCCATGCCGGCGCCGGTGTATTTCGACGCTCAGCGCCTTCCCGCCAGCTACGCCAATTTCTACATCGCCAACAAAATTGTGCTCGTTCCCACCTTTAGCGATCCTAACGACCGCGTCGCCGTTAATACCCTCGCGCGTCTATTCCCTGATCGCGATGTCATCGGCATTGCTTGCCGCGATTTGGTCCTCGGTCTCGGCACTCTGCACTGCATGTCCCAGCAGCAACCCGCCTAGTCCGCACCTCGCGCCCCCACTCGCTGTAAAAAAGCATGCGATAATTGCCCAATTCACCGGGGCTGTAGCTCAGATGGATAGAGCAGCAGTTTCCTAAACTGCGTGTCGGGAGTTCGACTCTCCCCAGCCCCACCACTTCGCTCCGTGCATTTCACTTGCCGCAGTCGCGCCAATTTTCCCTTAGCATTCCTGTAGCCCACCCGTAGCCCACGCGGCCAGTGCGCGACCTGTACGCCTCTGGGTCGCCCGGCCAGTAGGAATCAAACTTCCGCATCCCCCATAATTCCTTCACACCTGCCAGCGCACTACACGAGCCGACTCCGAATGCAAAGCCGAGCGACAGCCTCCTTCGCGCAAAAATGCACCCAAGCAAATTCGCTCTTGACCATCTTGATGGCGACAATTTTTCTCGCCAATTGCAGCGGCGCAGGCACCGGGGGCAACAACGGTAGCGGCGGCTCCGGATCAGGTGGCTCTGGAGGTTCCGGAGGCGGCGAAGGCAGCTCCAGCCCCGCTATTGCAATTTCACCCAGCGGTGCATCAGTCCGCCTCGGCAACACCCAGCAATTCACTGCCACGGTCACCGGTGAATCCAGCACCGACGTCACCTGGTCCATTGATGGCAGCGTCGGCGGCGACGCCACCGCCGGCACCATCACGTCCGCAGGCCTCTACTCGGCCCCCGCCTCCGTCCCCACTCCCACCTCCGTAACCCTCAAAGCCGTCAGCACCGCCGACTCCTCGCTTTCAAGCTCCGTCACCATCAACGTGCAAAACCCCATCCCCACGCTCACCGCAATTCAGCCGTCGTCCGTAAACACCGGTGCCTTCACCATCACGCTCACCGGCAAAAATTTCGTCTCCGGCGCGCAAGTTAAACTCGGCGCCTCACCCCTAACCGTCTCCTTCGCCTCCTCCACACAACTCACCGCTACCGGCACCGCCTCCTCCGCCGGGCTCTTTGCCATCACCGTGGTAAATCCCAATCCCGGCAGCGCCGCGTCTGGCGGCGTCAATCTCCAAGTCAACTCACTTGGGAGCCCCAGCGCCTGCAGCGCCATCAGCACCGGCCAGGGCGCCAGCCTCAACGGCTTCCTCCCATTCCCTGCCGACAATCTCTGGAACACTGACATCTCCTCCGCGCAGGTCGATCCCAATTCGGCCAACTACATCAACTTCATCGGCTCCAGCATTGGCCTTCATCCCGACTTCGGCTCCGGCACTTATCAAGGCAGCTCGATTGGCATTCCCTATGCCGTCGTCACCGGTGGCTTTGTGCCCATCGACTTCACCGCCTACGGCGACGAAAGCGACCCCGGCCCAATGCCCGTGCCTGCCAACGCGCCCATCGAGGGCTATCCAAATCCCGGCAGCGGCGACCGCCACGTCCTCGTCCTCGACAACAATAATTGCTGGCTCTACGAGCTCTACAGCAGCTATCCCAATACAGACGGCAGTTGGAACGCCGCCTCCGCCGCTGTTTGGGACCTGCTCAATGACGAACAGCGCCCCTACACCTGGACCTCCGCCGACGCCGCCGGCCTCTCCATCTTCGCCGGCCTGGTTCGCTACGATGAAGTTGCCGCCAGCGAAATCAAGCACGCCATTCGCTTCACGTTGGCCAGCAGCAAAGCCGCCTTCGTTCTGCCCGCCACCCACTTGGCCTCCAACTCCTCCAATGCCAACGCCGCTCCCATGGGCATGCGCTTGCGCCTGCGTTCGAACTTCGACATTTCCGGCTTCTCCGCCGCCAACCAGGTCATCCTCACCGCCATGAAAAAATACGGAATCATCATGGCCGACAACGGCAGCTCCATGTACATCAGCGGCGCGCCCGACAGCCGCTGGGACAACGACGACCTGCACAATCTCGGTAGCGTCACCGCCTCGGATTTCGACGTAGTGAAGATGAACACCATCTACACCGCATCAAACGTTCCCCAAGGCGCCGCGCCCACCATTAGCAGCTTCACAGCCAGCTCAACCAACGTCTCTTCCGGCACGTCTGTCACCCTCAGCTGGACCACCTCCGACGCCTCCTACCTGATCGTCTCGCCCGCCATCGGCGCGATCCGCGGCGCCAGCCTCTCCGTCACCCCGACGCAGACCACCACCTACACCCTCTACGCGACCAACGCCTTCGGACGCACCACTCGCGCCGTCACCGTCACCGTGCATTAGCCTGCTCCTGCCGACCCGACCGCTTGGCTGCAGCGTAATCAACCCCTCAAAATTACCATTTGGATAACGACAATATTTGCGAGTAAGATTGCACCAACCCGTGGGCATTATCGTTTTCCTAATCTGAAAGGATTTACTCCGGAGAAAGTCCATGCGACGTGCGTGTCTCTGCTCAGCCCTCTTTCTGATTCTCGCTTCTCCGATTGCAATCGGCTTGGCGCAAGACCAGCCCTCCCCGGCCGACGGCCCCACCGACGCCAAGGCTCAAAAGACCTACAAAGAAGGGCTTCGTTATCTGCACGACTACAATGAGCCGGCTGCTCTCGATAATTTCAAAAAAGCAGATAAACAAGATGGCGGCCATTGCCTGGACTGCCAAAGAAAGATGGTTAAGTACGGCATTGAACTGGAAGATTGGAAGACGGCCGAGAGCGGCGCCGAAGAAATGATTGGCGGAGCAAAAGACCCGCGTGAACAAGCCCTCGCGCATTACCAGTTGGGCATCGTCTTATTCACAGAAGGGGGCCGTAGGCACAAGGACGACTTTTTCGCGCGGGCCCACGATGAATTCAGCAAAGCCATGGCCATCGCTCCAAAATTCCCGGACGCACTTTTCTTCGACGGCCGAACCCTTGCCCATATGCATCAGGACGATGCTGCTAAGGCTTCATTCCAGAAATTCGTCGACATGAAAAACAACGATGATCCTCGTCGCCAGCGCGCACTCCGGTATATCGCCGATCCCGAGCTGGCCCGCGCGCGAATGACCCCGGCCTTCGCCTTGACGACCATGGACGGCCAAAAACTCTCCATGGACGATCTCCAGGGCAGAGTGGTCCTCCTCGATTTCTGGGCCACCTGGTGCGGTCCTTGCCGCGAAGCCTTGCCGCACATCAAGGAGATCGCCAAAAAATTCCATGACCAGCCCCTGGTCGTTATCAGCATTAATCTCGATAAAGAAGAACAAAAGTGGCGCGAGTTCGTTGCCAAGAACCAGATGACCTGGGTTCAGCATTGGGATGGCGGGTTTGACGGCAAAATTGCCAAGATGTTCGAAGTGCACGAAATTCCCCAGACCTTTACGATCGATGGGGACGGAGTCCTCCAGGATCAGCACGTTGGGGACGCTGATTTGGAAGGGAAGCTAAAGAAGCTCGTAGCTCGTGCGCGCGAGATGCAGCAACAGCAAACCGCGCAAAAGCCAGCCACTCAACCCGGCAAATAACCAGCCAAGAAGGTCGTCAATTTTCGCGCTTCGTCGCGAAAACCCTGCGCAGAGCCTGCGATGTCATGTGATCCAACTGCTTCTGCAACTCGAGCAGCGCTCTGCGTGCCTGTTCAAACATCGAAGCATCCAACACCAGAGCGCAGCGGTCCACAAAGGGCAACGAAGCAGCCAGACCCCTCTTTGAACGCTGACCCGCGCGCTTTTCCTGTTGCAGGCTCGAAACTTTTTGGTACAGATCGCAATCCCGTAGAAATGCGGCCTTCTCGACCTCGTCCCAATTCATGATCTGCTCCACAGAATCGAGAAAAGTCTCGCGGAAGAGTTTTAGTGCGCTGATCTCCGTCGGCTTCAACTTCTGCGGCTTTGCCGGAACTGAAGGCTTCTGTCGCGCGCCTTTCTTGACCTTCTTTCCCCGTCCGTGAGGTCCGCGCGCTTGGGCCTTTTTCTTCTCTCGCTTTGGTTTCACCAAAACACGTGCTGCCAGAATGTTCAGCCGCGCGATGACCGTCAGTAGAGCCTCGCGCCTAATCGTCGCCGCCAAGTCCCTAGACAACAGCGGTTCCAGCAGTACGCCTGGCCGTTCGTACTCCTTCGCGTACCCGCGCAGAAAGTTGGGAATTTCCTCGCCTCGTTCCAGTGTCGAAACCAGCAGGTTGGCGGACTCCCGTGCGCGCACTGCGATCTGTCGAGGGCTGAGCCGCATCGCGAAATTCTACATCTTCGCCGCCTCCTTCCGTCCGGTGCGTTCCAAAAAGGTCGCTTCACAAATAAAAAAGGCCCGGCTTTCGCCGGGCCTTTGGGGTGAGTGTTGTTTATTCTTGTCGGGAACCGTCTTAGTGCACAGGCGCCACTGGCGGACGCTGCTCGGTTCGCGGTGTGCCTCCGCCACTCGCTGGCCGCACCGGCTTCTCGATTTTACCTAAAGCAATCTCAAGAGCCTGTTTGGCGTTGTGCACGTAGTGAATCGTCATTCCTTCCACTAACTCGGGCTGCAGGTCTTCTTTGAAATTCGCCTCATTTTCCGCAGGCAGAATGATTTCGCGGATTCCTGCTCGCTTCGCGCCCAGCACCTTCTCTTTGATCCCGCCCACCGGCAAAACCACACCGGAGAGCGAAATTTCGCCCGTCATCGCCAACCGCGGCCGCAGTGGAACGCCCGTGAGCAAGCTCACTAGCGCTGTCACCATGGCCACGCCGGCCGAAGGGCCGTCCTTCGGAATCGCACCCGAAGGCACGTGGATGTGAATGTCCTGCTTGCGGAAGAAGTCCGGATCGATTCCATATTCTTCCGAATGCGAGCGCACCCAGCTCAGCGCGGCACGCATCGACTCCTGCATTACCTCGCCAAGATGCCCGGTCATCGTGAACTGCTTGCCTCCGCGCATGGTCGACGCCTCGATAAATACGATGTCGCCGCCTGCTGGAGTCCAAACCAGCCCGACTGAAACGCCCGGCCTCTGCACTCGCTCTTCGATTTCTTTCTCTAAGCGAACCTTCGGCACGCCCAGGGTTTCGCGAACGACCTCCGGGGTCACCACGTGCTTCTCGGTTTTACCCTCGGCCAATCTTCGCGCCTGCTTGCGCACCAGGCCCGCAATTTCCCGCTCCAGGTTTCGCACGCCAGCCTCACGCGTGTAGCCGTGGATGATTTCGTGCAAAGCCTCGTCGGTGAATTCGATTTGCTCGCCCAGCTTGATGCCGTGCTCCGCTGCCTGGCGAGGAATCAAATAGCGATTTGCGATGTGAATCTTTTCCTCTTCCGTGTAGCCGCTGAGCTCCAAAATCTCCATGCGGTCGCGCAGCGGTTCCGGAATCGGATCCATCCAGTTGGCGGTTGCGATGAACATCACCTTCGATAGATCGAATGGCACGTCGAGGTAGTGGTCATGGAACGTTGAGTTCTGCTCTGGATCGAGCACTTCCATCAACGCTGCCGAGGGATCGCCGCGGAAATCGCGTCCAAGCTTGTCTACCTCATCCAGCATCAACACTGGGTCCATGGTTCCGGCCCGCTTGATGTTCTGGATGATTTGCCCAGGCAATGCACCGATATACGTCCGCCGGTGCCCGCGAATTTCCGCCTCGTCGTGCATGCCGCCAAGGGAGACGCGCACAAACTTGCGTCCCATCGCGCGTGCAATCGACTTGCCCAGCGAGGTCTTACCCACGCCAGGAGGCCCAATCAGGCAAAGGATCGGCCCCTTCATGCCTGGCTGCAGTTTCTTCACAGCGAGATAATCGAGAATCCGCTGCTTGATCTTGACCAGATCGTAGTGATCTTCGTCCAGGATCTTCTCCGCCGCCGAGATATCGATGTCTTCCGTTCCGGAAGTCTTATTCCAGGGCAGGGAAGTCATCCATTCCAGATAAGTGCGCGCCACCATGTACTCCGCGGATGCCGGAGTCATCCGAGCCAAGCGCTTCAATTCGCGCTCGCACTCCTTCTTTGCCTCCTCAGACATTCCGGACTCTTCTACCTTTTTCCGGAGTTCTTCCACTTCGGCCTGCGTGTCGTCGCCGTCGCCGAGTTCCTTCTGAATCGCTTTCATCTGTTCGCGCAGGAGGAATTCGCGCTGGCCCTGGTTGACTTGCTCCTGTACCTGTTCCTGAATGCGGTTTCGCAATTCCAGTACTTCGCGCTCTTTGGTGAGCTCTCGTACCAGGATTTCCAGCCGGTGCCGCACGCTGATCGTCTCGAGCAGTTCCTGCTTCAGCATGGTGCTGAGCGAAGGAATGTTGCCGGAGATGAAATCGGCCAAGCGCCCCGGTGACTCAATGTTGTTGACTGCGTTTTGTAGATCGTCGGAAAGCTGCGGCGAGCGCTGCACAACTTCGCGGAAAAGTTCCTGCGCATTGCGCTCGAGAGCAGTCAGCTCGGAATCAGGTTCTGTTTCCGTGTCCGGTTGGTCTTCCACCATGGCCCGCAAAAACGGCTTCAGGCCCAGAATTTCCACGATCTTAATGCGTTTCGTGCCTTCCAGAAACGCCACTACGTTTCCGTTCGGCATGCGTACCATCTTGTGGACCTTCGCGGCGGTTCCCACCGTGTGCAAGTCGCTGCCGGTTGGGTCCTCGGTGCGCGGATCGAGCTGCGCCACCACACCCAGCACTTTTTCCTTGTGCTCCAGCGACTCAAGCAGCGCGAGAGAGCCCTCACGACCCACCGTCAACGGCATAACCGCGCCTGGAAACAGCACCGTGTCCCGGACAGGTAAGATTGCCAGTTCGTAAGTAGTCTTAATGGTTTCCAAGGGTAACCCCCAATACAGCCCAATACGTAATCGGCATTTCACCCCGTTAGATGCTCAGAGAATTGAAAAGGACTAGATTTTATCGTCAAATTATCAAACACCTTAACAGTACCACACTCAAATATAAATTGACCTGTCGTATCACGCTGATAAAAAGAATCTTATTGTGCCTAATACTCTACCCAGTGTACGTATATCGCTCCCAATATGTTTCATTTAGCTCGAAAAGCGCTCCTGCACCAATCTCAGGGCATCCGCTCTGCTGCGTATCTGTCCTTCCAATTGAGCGTCCTCCAGCGCCTGGAGGATTTCCTTAAAACGTGGCCCCGGCACAAAGCCCATAGCCTTTAGATCGTTGCCGGTTAATAGACGTGGCGGCCGTACTTCCTCTGAAGGAGTCTGATCGAGGAAATCCCGCACCTGCTGATAGATCCCCAGGTTGCGGTTGCTCGATAGGCAGTCGATGCGATGCAGCTCCAGATGCTCTTCAAAGTGAGGCATGCGTACGAACCGTTTCAGCGTGGAAGCCCGCATATTAGGTACGTCTTTAAAGCGCATGTGGTTTGCCACCAACGCCTCAATGCGCTCACCGTCTTCGTTGGAGAACCGCAGCCGTCGCGAAATCTCATTCGCCATTTTCGTGCCAACCTCGGCGTGCCCGTCGAATCGAATCCGGTCGGTCGGATCTTTGGGCGCAGCGAAGGTAGGCGGCTTGCCGACATCGTGGAGCAGTGCGCCCCAAGCCAGCGTCGGCGAAACGCCGGTCGGTAACTTCTCCAGAACCATTCGCGTATGGATCCACACGTCGCCTTCAGGGTGATATTGCGGTGGCTGCTCCACGCCTTTCATCTTCACGATTTCAGGCAGCAGCTCCACCAGGAGCCCAGTTTCATCGAGCAGCTCAAAACCTCGCCGCGCTGCACCCTCCGTTAGAATTTTGGTGAGTTCGTCATTGAGTCGCTCGCTCGAGACAGAATGAATCCTGGGCGCGAGCTCCCGGATCGCCTTCATCGTCGCGGCCTCGATTGTGAAGTTCAGCCGCGCGGCGAATCGGACTGCTCGGACCATCCGCAGTTGGTCTTCGTCAAAGCGCGTTCTCGGATCACCAATGGCCCGAACCAGCTTGGCCTCAAGGTCCGCGCGGCCGCCAACGTAATCGAGGACTTCGTTGTTTTCGGGATCGTAAAGCAGGCCGTTTATGGTGAAGTCGCGCCGCGCCACGTCTTCCTTCGCTGAGCGCGTGTAGATCACTTTTTCGGGATGCCTGCCATCCGTGTAGCCCACGTCAGACCGGAAAGTCGCAACTTCCACATCTTCGTCACCGTGCACAACCAGGATTACCCCGAACTTTGCTCCAACCGTGATACTGCCCGGAAAAAGCTCCTGCACCCGTTCCGGCGTCGCGTCGGTAGCCACGTCATAGTCGGCTGGCTCACGACCCAGCACCATGTCGCGCACACACCCGCCCACGAACAATGCCTGGTGGCCGACATCGCGTAGCTTCTTGCAAATGTCTTCAGCGAGTTGACGCGCGCTCATAGCTTGATTATCCGGTATGGGTATTCGATGTGCTACCTGACGACGCGAACCAAACACCCGTGAGGGAAGTGCTAAGGGTGTTCTGAAGTAATGCCAGAGCTAGGAATCGTCGCGTCGCCGAAGGGAACTGCCCATTTGAATGCTCGAAAATCCAAACTTGTCGCGAAGCTTATCCGTAGTCCGCGCAAGCTGTTCGAGTTTGTCCTTCTTCTCTGTATCCAGCAGCGAGATTTGCTGATTTCGCGTGGTCAGTGATTCTAGGCTCACGCCGATGAGGCGCAGCTTCGCGCTTCCATTCCAGTTTTGTACGAAGAGCCTTTTCGCCATACCCGTGATGATCGAATCAAGGTCCGTTGGCTCCGGCAGAGTTTTGCTGTGGCTTACCGTTCGAAAGTCGGAGTAGCGCACCTTCACACTTATCGTACCAACGAACTGCTTCGCTTCACGCAGCCGCTTGCTTGCCTTCTGCGCCAGGAAACTTAGCGTGCTCTCAAGCACTGCGCGGTCATTCGTGTCCAGATCGAAGGTGTGATCGTGCGAAATCGACTTCGCCTCGCCTTCTTCGTCCACCAGGAATTCATACGAGTCCCCTCCGCGCGCCTTCCGATAAAGCGAATCGCCCCACAGCCCAAACCAACGCCGCAGTTTTTCCTCGGGAATCGCGGCCAGCTCGGCCACCGTGCGAATTCCGAATGCGTTCAACGAAGCTTCCGTCTTTTTGCCTATGCCGGGAATCCGCCTCACTGAGAGCGGCGCGAGAAACGATGCTTCCATTCCAAAGGGCACCCAAACCAAACCCTGCGGCTTAGCCTGATCGGAAGCTACTTTGGCTACCAGCCGCGTCGACGCGAGCCCACCCGAACACGGCAGCCCACAACTTTCTCGGATCGTTCGCAGCAGCTTGTCCGCGGCAATCAGCGGCGAACCCTGCAACAGGGCCGTTCCGCTAAAATCGAGATAGCCTTCATCCACCGAAGCCATCTCCACGCGCGGCGAGAACTTCGTCAACAGCACCGCGATTTTCCGGCTCCACTCCGAGTACAGCTGATGATTATTCTCGAGAAAAACTCCATGAGGGCAAAGCTTCCCCGCCGTCCGCAGCGGTATCGCCGAATGTACCCCAAACTTTCGCGCTTCATAACTCGCCGACGTCACCACCCCGCGCTGATCCTTCTGCCCGCCCACAATTACCGCTTTGCCGCGCAACTCGGGCTTCGAAAGCAGCTCCACGGAAACGAAAAACGAATCCATGTCGATGTGCAAAACCGGCGTGCCCAGGTCCGAAATCGGCGCACACTTCGCCCGCCAATCCTCACTGTCGCCTGCCTGCGAATGCTTCGCTCGAAATCGCGCCAGCCCAGCCATCTTCAATTCACCTCAGAGCGACCACTCTCCCGCCACTATACCCGCTCGCTCTCCCGCCCTCACACACAATCACTCGCGCGTCCCCTCCCAGGGCTTCTCCCCGCCGTCTCTCCTTTTCAGCCCGTATTCACACTCCGTGCCACCTCCTAACCTGCTCTGCCCGTTTGACTTACCCGCTCATCATGTTTCCCGGTCTTTGTAATACTCCTGTAACTTCGATTTAACACCATAGCCCCGAGCACCAGCACAGTCCCCAATCCGTGCTAACGTATTCTCAAGGAAGGTCTGCTTGATTAGAAAACGCATTCTAGTCATCGAAGACGACCGCGACATCGTCGAACTCGTCCGCTATAACCTCGAAAAAGATGGCTTCCAAGTCACCACTGCCGGCGACGGAAGCACCGGCATCGCCCAGTTGCGAAAAGCCGCGCCCGACCTTTTGATCCTCGACCTCATGCTGCCCAAGCTCTCCGGGCTCGAAGTGTGCAAGGAAGTTCGCCGCGACGCCGCCATCGCGCGCCTGCCCATTGTGATGCTCACTGCCCGCGGCGAAGAAGCCGATCGCGTCGTAGGCCTCGAATTGGGCGCCGACGATTACGTGACCAAGCCCTTCAGCCCGCGCGAATTGGTCGCTCGCGTGAAATCCCTGCTGCGCCGCACCGAGCCCGCCGGCACCGACGAAAAGCCCATCGACTTTGGTCCTTTGCGCATCGACCCGGCTGCCTACCGCGTCACCCGCGCAGGAAAAGCTGTCATGCTAAGCTCCCTCGAATTCAGATTGCTGTATTATCTGGCGGCGCGACCCAACCGGGTGTTTTCACGCGATCAACTTCTCGACGCGGTTTGGGGCACTGAGCGATTCGTCACGCCGCGAAGCGTTGACGTCTACGTGCGGCGCCTGCGGGAAAAAATTGAGGAAGATCCTCAATATCCGCTCTTCGTGAAAACAATCCGCGGCGCGGGATATCTCTTCGAAACACGTGCGAGTTAAGCTCTTTTGGAAGCTCGGACTCACCTACCTCGTAATTCTTCTCGCCACCTTGGGCAGCGCCGACTGGTACGCGGAGAGAATTCTGCGTGCCAGCTATTTGCACGCCACTGAAGACCGCCTCGCTTCACTCACGCAATTAGCCAAGTCTCGCCCGCCTGAAAATCAAGACCTCAATACTTTTCGCGATTGGGCCCACCTCATGGGCGCAAGCGGCGCGCGCGTCACCGTGATCCAGGCCGATGGCAAAGTCCTCGCCGACACAGATCAGGATCCTGACATCATGGAGAATCACGCCGGCCGGCCCGAGGTGCTCGCTGCCTTTGCCACCGGTGAAGGCCGCTCGGTTCGATATAGCGTAACCATCAAGCGTAACCTCGTCTACGAAGCCACGCTCTACAAATTCCCTGACGGCCAGCCGTATATCCTGCGTTTCGCCATACCCGTCGCCGCCGTGGATCAGGCCGTGGCTGCAATTCGCAGCCGCCTACTCGCCGCCTCGCTGCTGATTCTCGCGGCCGGCGTTTTCCTGTCCTTCGCATTTTCGCAAGGCCTTTCCTCGCGCATTGAACGCTTGCGCCTCTTCTCTCAGCGGGTTTCTCAGGGAGATTTTCGCCCGCTTGAAGGTGAAGAAACCGAAGACGAGCTCACTGAGCTAACCCAATCGCTAAATCAAACGGCGTCGCGAATGGATCAAACCATTCAAACTCTGACCAACGAACGCAACCAATCTCGCACCATTCTGTCGAGCATGGCGGAGGGCGTCGCCGTAATCGATGCCCGCGAATACCTCGTTTTCTGCAATCGAGCTTTCACTGACACGTTCTCTCTCGATCCGGCACGTTGCCAGGGCCGTCCGGTCATCGAATCAATTCGCAATGTCGACCTGCTGAACATCGCGCGTAATGCGCTAAAGAGTAGCGATACGCTGCGAGGCGACCTGTTGTTGGGCACGGCGGCACCCAGATATTTTGGCGTTACTGCCGCCCCCGTGCCCGCCCTGGCCGGCGCAGTAAGCGGTGCGCACGGGGCAGTTCTGGTGCTGCATGATCAAACCGAATTGCGGCGTCTGGAGCGAATCCGCCAGGATTTTGTGGCCAACGTCTCGCACGAATTCAAAACTCCGCTCACGGCCATTCAGGGCTTTGCCGAAACTCTTTTGGGCGGCGCGCTCGAGGACCAAGAGAATAATCGTCGCTTCCTCGAAATCATCCGTGACCATGCGATTCGTCTGAGCCGCCTGACCGAGGATTTGCTCAAACTGGCGCGCGTCGAGGCGGGCAAGCTCGAAATTGAATTCCAGCCGGTGCAATTGAGGGATCTGATTGAGGCTTGCGCTGCCTCGATCACCATGAGGAGCAATAGCAGGCAACCTTCGATCACCATCGACTATCCGGACAATCTGCCTTCGGTGCAGGCAGATCCGGCCATGCTACGTGAAGTTCTGCAAAACCTCGTAGACAATGCGTTGAAATATACCCCGGCGAATGGCGAAGTCGGCATGCGTGCAGTGGCCGAGAACGGCAACGTAGTCGTAACCGTGAGCGACACCGGTATCGGCATTCCCATGGTCGATCAGGAACGAATCTTCGAGCGGTTCTACCGTGTCGATGCGGCCCGGACCCGCGAGGTAGGGGGTACCGGGTTGGGGCTATCCATCGCCAAGCATATCGTCGAGGCACACGGCGGCCGAATCTGGGTGGAAAGTATGGTGGGCCGCGGCTCTAAATTCCATTTTTCAGTGCCAATTTCGAATTCCATCGTGTGAGTTGTAATATTCTCCAATTCCCGCTAAATCAGTAACTTCGAGGGAAGCCCTCACCCTCGTTCACCGCCTTTTCTTCGGCTTGTAACAGAACTGTAACAACTACCCGGAACAATACCTAATCGGGAGATCCTCAAAATGACCAACAAGTTCCTGCGAGTAATGCTCTTCGTGTCCCTGAACCTCTTGCTGGCTCTGTCGCCATTGCTGGCGACTCGCCTCGCTGCAGACAATCCCGTTTTAATCAACGCGGCAGGCGCAACCTTCCCATACCCCATCTATTCGAAATGGTTCGACGTCTACCATCAAAAAAATCCCTCAATCCAGATTAACTATGCCTCCGTCGGATCCGGCGCGGGCATTACCCAGCTTCTCAATGGCACCGTCGACTTCGGCGCCTCGGACGGCCCTATGTCCGACGAACAACTTTCGAACGCGAAGATCAAGATCCTCCATTTTCCCACTGTGCTCGGTGCAGATGTGCCGACCTACAATATTCCCAGTGTAAACGCCGAGCTGAATTTCACTCAGAAAGCCCTGGCCGGAATTTACCTCGGCACCATCACCAAGTGGAATGACCCGGAAATCGCCAATGCCAACAAGGGCGTAAATCTTCCTTCGGCCGACATCGTTGTAGTCCACCGCTCCGATGGAAGCGGCACTACCTATATCTGGACAGACTTCTTGTCTAAGGCGAGCTCAGAATGGGCTTCCAAAGTTGGAAAGAAGACTTCCGTGAATTGGCCTGTTGGGCTTGGAGGAAAGGGCAACGAAGGTGTTTCCGGCTTGGTCAAGCAAACTCCGGGCTCGATTGGATATGTCGAACTGATCTACGCTGTCCAGAACCACATGTCTTACGGCAAAGTTCAGAACGCCGACGGGAAATTCGTGAAGGCGGATCTGGGGGGCGTGAGTGCGGCGGCGAGCGGGGCGGCAAAGTCAATGCCCGACGATTTCCGCGTCTCCATCACCAATGCTCCCGGGGCTGCCGCGTATCCAATCTCTAGCTTCACCTGGCTGCTGATTCCCGAAAAAATTTCAGATGCGACCAAGCGCGATGCAATCAAGGGCTTCCTCAAGTGGATGCTTACCGATGGGCAGGGCTACAACGAGAGCCTGTCCTACGCGAAGCTTCCACCGGCCGTAATCGCCAAGGAAACTAAGGCCATCGCGTTAATTCAGTAGGACCGTTTAGCAGGAATGGCTAGCGTCTCCACCACGACCTCCCACACCACACCGAGCAAGTTCGGCTCGAGGTCGCTTGTCAAGAGGTGGTTGGATGGAGACGCTATCGCTCACCTGATCACTCTTGTTTTTGCTGCTTCAATTCTGCTGATCACTGCCCTTCTGGTAATGAATCTCTGGCAGGGTTCGGCAGATGCCCGTCACAAATTCGGCTGGCATTTCTTTTTCACCTCGACTTGGGATCCCGTTGCCGGCGATTTCGGAGCGTTGCCGTTCATCTACGGCACCTTGGTAACATCCGCATTGGCTCTCATCATTGCTGTGCCGCTCGGATTAGGCGCCGCAATTTTTCTGGCGGAGCTCGCGCCACGCCGAATCTCGGACGCTTTGGCCTTTCTGATCGACTTGCTCGCAGCGGTACCCAGCGTGATCTATGGCCTGCTCGGAATATTTATCGTTGTCCCGGCCATGAGGCTTTATATCGCGCCGTTTCTCAAGAGCACTCTGGGATTCCTGCCCCTATTTCAGGGACCTTCGTACGGCGTGGGAATGCTGACAGCGGGTATCGTCTTGGCGGTCATGGTTGTGCCCTTCATCATTTCCGTATCGCGTGAAGTTTTGCTCGCTGTGCCGTCTGACCAGCGCGAAGCGGCATTGGGCTTGGGTGCAACGCGTTGGGAAGCCACGTGGAAAGTGGTCGTGCCCTACGCCGGGACCGGTATATTCGGATCAATTTTCTTGGCTTTGGCCCGCGCATTAGGCGAGACCATGGCCGTCACCATGGTTATTGGCAACGATCCGCGTATCGTCGCCTCTCTCTTTGCACCGGGTTATTCGATAGCAGCTGTTATCGCCAATGAATTCAGCGAGGCAACAGGAAATCTGTACATCAATTCGTTGGTTGAATTAGGGCTCGTGCTGTTCCTGATCACTTTCATCCTGAATGGCCTGGCACGAATTCTGATTCTGACTACCCGTCAGAAGGGCATGGCCCACGCATGAGCTCTCAGGGTCCCTCCCGCCTTTCAACAACGAGCCACAGAATCCGCATCCGCAAAGTCTTTAATATCGTGATGCTGAGCCTCACGGGTGCGTGCGCCTTCATCACCGTTGCGGTGCTGGTTGGCATCCTTGGTTATTTGCTGTGGAATGGCGCGTCCTCGGTGAATTGGGATTTCTTTACGAAACTCCCCAAGCCAGTCGGTGACGTCGGAGGCGGCATGGCCAACGCAATCGTTGGCAGCGCCAAGCTTCTTCTGATCGCCTCGCTATTTGGCATGCCGATCGGCGTAATCGCGGCTGTCTACCTGGCGGAATTTGGCGGCACAGCATTCTCTTTTGTCGTGCGATACACAGCCGACTTACTGAATGGTGTCCCCTCGATCGTCATCGGAATTTTCGCTTACGCTTTGATAGTGGTGCCCATGAAGCACTTCTCGACCCTGGCCGGCGGCTTCGCCTTGGGTATCATGATGATTCCCATAGCGGTGCGTAGCACGGAGGAATTCCTTCGCGCAGTTCCGCGGAATCTCCGCGAAGGCGCCATGGCGTTGGGGGCCAGTAAGTGGCGGACAATTCTCACCGTGATAATTCCGGCGGCTTTTCAGGGCATTGTCACCGGCCTGATGCTGGATCTGGCCCGTGTGGCGGGCGAAACGGCACCCCTGCTCTTCACCGCTTTCAGCAACCGGTTCTGGAGTCCAGGTTGGAATCAGCCCATCGCTTCCCTGCCGGTGATGATATTCACTTATGCGATTTCTCCGTACGACGACTGGCATCGTCAGGCCTGGGCCGCCGGCTTGGTGCTGCTGGGCTTGGTGTTTTTGGTGAATGTTGCTGCTAGGTTGGTGATGGCTCGGAGAGTTACAGCTTAGATTTACGTTGAGAAGGATTCGAGTAAAGGAACCGTTGTAAAGGGAATCGCAATGAGCACCGGATCTTCCAGTGCGGCGGCCACGGTGAGGGTCATGCAGACCGTTACTCCAGAACCGAACGTGCAAACGGAAACGCCGCCGCTTCGCTTTAACATTCGAGGCGTAAACTTCTTCTATGGTGAGAAGCAGGCGCTGTACGACATCAATCTCGAAGTGCCTGCCAACCGCGTCACCGCGCTGATTGGCCCTTCCGGGTGCGGCAAGTCAACCTTCCTTCGCAACTTGAATCGTATGCAGGAAACCATCCGGCACACGCGGCTCGAGGGTGAGATTCTGCTTGATGGGCAGAATATTTTGGGATTGGATGTCGTGAATTTGCGCAAGCGCGTGGGCATGGTCTTCCAGCGCCCCAATCCTTTTCCCAAGTCGATTTTCGACAACGTGGCTTACGGATTGCGCATCAATGGGTACAAAGGTTCGCTGCGCGAACACGTCGAGAGCAGCCTGCGGCGAGCGGCGCTTTGGGATGAGGTCAAAGATAAGCTGACTCATTCAGCCTACGCGCTGTCCGGCGGGCAGCAGCAGCGGCTTTGCATTGCGCGCGCACTGGCGGTGAATCCGGAAGTTCTCCTGCTCGATGAGCCCTGCTCGGCGCTCGATCCAGTCACCACCGCGAAGATTGAAGAGCTGATGTTCAAGCTGAAAGATAGCTGCACGATGGTGATTGTCACCCACAACATGCAGCAGGCCGCGCGGGCTAGCGATTTCACCGCTTTCTTGCTTGATGGCAAGCTCATCGAGCGCAGCGTTACTTCAAAGCTTTTTACTACTCCGGGCGATCCCCGTACGGAGGCGTACATCACCGGACGCTTCGGCTAGACCGGAAGCGCCGCGCGGATTACAAAGAGCGGGGCACAAAAATGGAACGCCATTTTGAAACACAACTCGACGAACTGAAGCAGCGTTTGCTGTGGATGGGGAGTCTTGCCGAGCGCGCTGTCCACCAGGCGGTGCAAGCGGTGCTGGACGTAGAAGAACATCTCGCCGAAGTGGTGCTGAACGAAGAAGACGCCATCAACGAGATGCAACTCGAAATCGATGAGCGCGTCACTCGCATGCTTGCCCAGCAGCAGCTCGTGGCCATGGACCTTCGCTTCATTTTGGCCGTCTCGCGAATCAACAACGATCTTGAAAGAATTGGCGACCAGGCGGTCAATATCGCCCAGTCCGCTCTGAGAATTCTGCGCCATCCTCAGGTCAAGCCCTACGTCGACCTGCCTCGCATGAGCGAAATTGCCGAGGATATGGTGCGGGATAGTCTCGATGCGCTGGTGCGCGGCGACCAGGATCTCGCCCGTAGCGTTTTGGCTCGCGACGATCAGGTAGACCTGCTTCGTGACCAGATGTTTCGCGAATTGCTCACCTACATGATGGAAAATTCCGCCGTCGTGTTCCCGGCTTTTGAGTTGATCCTGGTCGCGAAAAACCTCGAAAGGGTGGGCGATCACGCAACCAACATCGCCGAAGATGTGATTTATATCGTCGCCGGGCGTGACGTTCGTCATATGTCTCTCGACCGCCGCTAGACACTAACCAGAAAGCCACGCTAAGTAGCTTGGGCGACGAAGATTTCCGCTGCTGCACCGTTTGTTTGACACCCCTTTAGTGCCTCATTACACTCCCTATGTGTCCTTGGAAAGAGTGTGTGCACCCCAATTCGCCCATTTTCTTTCAGCGGCACTCCTGCTCCTCCTGACCTCCGGCTGCGCCCATGTCAGTCATACAACCACCTTGCCGCCGGCGCAGGTAAAGCCTCAGCTTGAGGCCAGTGAAGCGCAACTCATCGAAAAGTACAATCATCAAGCCACAGCGATTCAGTCATTGAACGCGGCGGTTACGCTGAGTCCCAAGGCAGGCTCGCAATACAGCGGAGTGATCGAGGAGTATCACCAAGTCGATGGATTTATATTGGCCCAACGCCCGGCGGATATTCGCGTGATTGGTCAAGCGCCCATCGTGAAGAAGAACATTTTCGATATGGTCAGCGATGGCCAAACCTTCGAGGTTTACATTCCTTCGAAGAATAAGTTCCTGACCGGTCCAGTGAATTTTGAAAGCACTATTTCCAAGCCCATCGAGAATCTCCGTCCACAGCACTTGCTTCAGGCTTTTTTCTGGGACCAAGCTTCCGATAGATCTCGCATCGTATTTGAAGAAGCCGATGACGCTGCGGGTCGCGCTTACATCCTCGAATTTCTGCGCCACGGCTCAGCCGAGGGCGCATCTCAAGACGAAGTGGCCAGCCGGGTCCGCTTTGATCGTGCCGATCTGAACATCTCGCAGATCGAAATCTTTGGACCGAATGGCCGGCTCGAGTCAAGAATCCTGTATGGGAATTGGCAACCCGAATCGGACGTGCCCTTCCCGCATACGATCACGGTGATGCGTCCGCACGATGATTACCAGCTTGGAATTCGAATCAATAAGGTCACGCTCAATCAACCCATCGAGGCGAGCCGCTTCCACCTGGCTCAACCGGCAGGCTCCGAACTCGTTGAAGTCGGAAAACAAGGCGCCGGGACAGATAAGGATCAAAAACAGTGATCCAAAGAATGATTTTTCAGAACGTGATGCAGCGGCCCATCCGCACGTTCATCACCGTGATTGCCGTCGCGGTCGAAGTGACCCTGGTGATTATTGTGGTCGGTCTGACCAGCGGCTTGGTTAAGGAATCCGCGACCCGCATCGAAGGCGTGGGCGCCGACATCATGGTTCAGCCGCCGTCAGCTTCCGTATTCCTGGCCTTCAGTGGCGCACCGATGCCGATCCAGCTTGGCAGCAAGCTGGGGGAATTGAAGTATGTAAAGTCGGTCGCGCCCGTCCTGCTCCAGTTCAACTCAACAAACGGCCTGGACATTATTTACGGCATCGACCCGCCATCATTTACTGCCGTTTCCGGCGGCTTCGTATTCCATTCCGGTCACGCGCTGCAGGATCCCAACGACATCCTGGTCGACGACATTTATTCGAAGGCCAAAAAGGTCCAAACCGGCCAGACGCTACACATTCTCGATCACGATTACCATGTGGCCGGTGTCGTCGAGCACGGTAAGGGCGCACGCCTTTTCGTCCTCTTGCCGACCCTGCAGGACTTGGCAGGCGCGCACGACAAAGCTTCCGTATTTTTCATAAAGTGCGAACGCCCCGACGATACTCCAACAGTAATGGACGAAATTCACCAGCTACTTCCGCGCTACGAAGTCCGCCCCCTGAAGGACTTCATCTCCTTAATGACCTCCTCGAGTCTTCCCGGCCTCCAGGCTTTCATCAACACAATGATCGGCATCGCCGTTTCGATCGGTTTTCTGGTGATTTTCCTCTCCATGTACACCACGATTATCGAGCGGACCCGCGAAATTGGCGTGCTCAAGTCACTAGGCGCTTCGAAAGCCTACATCGTGCAGGTGATCCTCAGCGAGACGACCCTCCTTTGCTTCGTTGGCGTGATCGTCGGAATCGGCATTTCTTTTGCCGCTCGCGCGATTTTCCTCAAGCTCTTCCCAACTCTATCCATCATCATCACTCTCGATTGGGTGATTAAAGCCGGGATCATCGCCATTATCGGCGGCTTGATGGGCTCTTCTTATCCAGCTTGGATGGCCAGCCGCAAAGATCCAGTCGAAGCCCTGGCCTACGAATAGCCTCTCCAGCCTTTCCATTTCTTCAATGTTCACTTGGAATGGCTACTTGGTTTTCTGAGGATTCGCTTCTTGTGCTGCTTGCGCTGCGGCTTCTCGATTGAATGCCTTATCAATTCGCTGTAGCACTAGCCCAGTCGCCGCGCCTGCGGGAATCGCCAGCCACCATCCAGCTGCCACCACTAAAGCTGCGCCGCGCACCATCAGGAACACAACCATCGGCTCCTCGCTCCCACGCGAGATCCACACGCGCGACACGCCAGCCAGCCCGATGATCACCACCGAAACAACAATCGCCGCCGCAAGCATCCACTCCATCAGGCCAGTCCATTTCACTGCGTTCATCGCGCGCCGCAAAATAAATCCAGCCACCATCACCGGCGCGAAACCCAATATCAGCCCGTAAAAATAAGCAAACAGCAGCCCTGACGCGCCGTGCATCCACAGCGGAGAAGCCGCAGCGCGCCAAATCTCAGCAAGCCAAACGCACACAGTCAGGAAAAAGCAGCCGCAGATCCACGCAGCAAGGTAGTACGCGAGGCTCCCGTGACGAGTCATGCGCCGTCGATCACACTAAATCCGGCGCGTCACGTTGGGGAAATCGACCCACACTTTTACGCCGCAGAAATGTGAGCCTTCGGTGCAGATTGGCGAGGAAATTCCTGCGCGCAACGCGCACGGCGGGCCGATGTATCGCGCAAGTTCGGGGAAAATCGCGCCCACTTGCTGCACTTCCTCCATGGACGCCTGATAAATTTCCTCCTGAGCGTTAAAGCAAGTGCGCATCGTCCATTTGTGCAGCAGGTGCAGCAGCGATCCCGTTTCTACCAGGCGAATCGCCTTTGCGTTGGGCAGCAAGTACAACGCAAATTCCGTCGGCACGCCCCGCTCGAGCAATTCATTCTTCGCGTTCCACGCCGCATCCATCGCTTCTTCATAAATTTCCTTGGCTCGCGCGTTTCCTGCAATCAGCATCGGCGTGATGAAATCCGTCGATCGCGTATCGCACAGCGTCAGCAGCGGCCGCGACCCCGGAACCATGCGATGCCGCTGATCCTGGCTGTCCGCGGTATGGCTGATCTTCTTGGCGAATGAAAAGTTGGCGTGCTGCAGCGCGCGCATCATCGGCGAATTCACGCCCACATCCAGGACTTCCCGCCGGTACGGATTGCGCGCCGGATTGAGCATCCGGTCGATCGCTTCCGCATCGGGACATTCCTGCTCCGTCGCGCCAATCACTGCACGATAAGCCCCGGCCATCACGGCGAGCGCACGCGGCGAATAGTCGACCAACTTCGATACGCGCCCCTCGAGCCGCCCGTCGAATGACCGCGCAAATTCCTCCGCATTCGCCGCCGGATGCTGCCACTCCTCCGGAGTGTCCAAAGGCTCGTTTTCGAACCGGTCGAAAAATAGTGGATCCATCTGCCGGACCGCATCCACCATCGCGCCAATCACTGCCCGCGATTCTGATGGCGTATCCGACGCCCGGCACATCCTCCACAACCGATGCAGCACAATCCCGGAGAGCGTATGCACCATCGCCGTGAAAGCCGCCACTGGCAGCACGTAGCGCGCAACTTCGATGGCGCGCTTTTCCGATTGACGTTTCACTTTGTCGATTCGTTTGGGATGCGACATCTCGCTCACATGCCAGATGTCGCCTAAAATTTCTCGCGCATCACTCTGCAACAGCCCGGAAAGCTGGCGATAGTAATCCCAACTTTTCGCAATCGCCTTCTCATAAATGGCCCGTTCCTCAGCTCCGAATCGCGCGCTTTCCAGTGGTACGTATGCCTGCGCTCGATCCAACCTCACGTAACGCTGGCTTTGCTGTTCGGAGTTGTAGAAGGGATGCGCGTGGAGAAAGCTCCACACAAATTGCCGGCTGATGTTTTCGAGCCCAAATTCGAAATGCGCGTGCTGATAGACGGTGTGATGCCCGCCATAAAACGTAGCTGCGCTGATATTCACGCGCTGCTTATCGGTGATTTCCTGCGGCTCAATAACGCGTGGGGAATAGCATGTCCGGGCTGCCGCGATAGCAGAGTCAAATGGATGAGCGAAAGCGTTTCGCAGCGTGACGCGAGGCGCGCCGGTCTCAACCAGCGAATTTGCAGGAGAGTTCAGCGGCGGTGCAGCAGGCATGGACATATTGAATGCGTATTCTACAACGGGAAGCGTTTTGGCCCGAACGCGCTAACACAAGGCGCATCGGGCCCGCGCCAAAAGATGATTCGCCGCTCTTGACACACCGTTATGCACGTAGGAAGAGCTGCGAATCGATGGGCCCGGCTCGATTGAAAAGAAGAAGGGAAGGGAATGCTACTTCTTTGCTGCCGCCCTCTCGTATTTCTTCTGGAAGCGCTCAACGCGGCCTGCCGTATCAATCAGCTTCTGCTTGCCAGTGAAGAACGGATGGCAGTTCGAGCAAATTTCCACGCGAATCAGATCGCCGCGGAAAGTCGAGCGGGTCTTAAAGGTGTGCCCGCATGCGCAGTGCACCGTCACATCGTGATAATCGGGATGAATATTGTCTTTCATGTTCTTGATCGCTCCGTGGCGCCGGTCTGCACTCCCCAGATAAATCATTGGGTGTGTCGCTAGGCGCGCGAACTTCTAATAATACGCGAAGACCAAATTCTTCGCCAGCCGGCCGGGGAGCAAAACAAATCCTTGTTACAGATTCGCTGGAACATAGACACGGCGAGCGGTGTCTCATCAACCATGCTGTTACGTTCGAATCTGGCCATCGTTTGGCTGCTTTTGGCCGCTGTTGCAGCTTCGACCTGGGCTCAAGCTAAGAAGCAGCCCGAGGCCAAACAGGGCGGCGAAATGAATTTCCCGCCTGACACTTATCACCGGTATTTTCCAAAGGGGGTCTTTGGGGATGATGAAAAGGGCCCAATGAAGGATTTTACCGCCAGATGGTACGCAGCCGACCTGCGCGCGATGCGGGAGCCTTCACTATTTGAAGCCTCCAAAAACAAATCAATGATCGCCTACCGGTTTTTGTGGCTTCGCACGTTCCATCATCCGATCGCCATCCGCCTCAAAATTTTGCCTGACGGAACAGGATTTCTCACAGGGAAGGTAACAAGTGGGGCGGGCGGTTACGCACCAGGGGCCGTAACTTGGAATAAGTCATACGAAGTTACCGAATCGGACGTGCAAGAGTTTCTGAAACTCTTGCAAAAGGCAGAATTCTGGACTTCACCGACTGTTGTTTCTGTGGGCGGCAACGACGGAGCGGAATGGGTAGTGGAAGGTGTCAAAAAGGGTTCCTATCACGTCACTGACAGATGGAGTCCGACCAACACCGACTACTCCGCGATGTGTTTATTTTTGCTCAGTCTGTCGAAGATTCAGGTACCGCCCAAATACATCTACTAGGTTTTCGCCAATGAGTGAGCTGCGTTAGGTTGCGAGAGACTGGAACTTGGCGGGCGGAATCGGAACCGCGGAGGATCGAGGGCTACGCCACGAACGAGCAGCCCATCCGAATGCTGCCGCCCTCGGCCGGGTAGGTGTATGACTTGGTCAGTTTTACCCGAAGCGGCGGCAAGATCGGCACATGCAACACAGCCGAAAATTCCGACGGTAGGTCGCCATCCTTTTCGAATTGCAACGCCACGCCACCATAGCTCAAATCAATAACACTGGCGGAGCGCTCGCTTCCATCGACCACCGCATAGGACTTGGTTCCTTTTAGCGACACGCGCTCCCAGCGCCGCTTTTGCGAACGAGTGTCGGCCTTGGACGGCATCGGAATCGGGGGTTGAGGGGGTTGAGAAGGCGTCGTCGGTGTCGCAGAAGCAGAGGGCGGCTCTACCGAGGGCACCGGCCGAATTGGAGTTACTGCTGAACGCGACGGGGGCACGGCAGGGGGTACGACAGAAGGAGCGGGAGTCTCCGGCGGAGGTGCAGCGGCCTTTGCTGCTCGAGTCTCTTCCTTCAGCGTGTAAAGTCTTTGATCGGCAACTTGAACTAGGCTTTCCTTGTTGTCCGCATCCTGCGGATACACGGCCAAGCCAAAATCGAGCGTGACCGCCACGCGCATATTGAGCGGCGCCACTTCTGCTTCAAAATTGTTGCGAACGCGGCGGCAGAGCGTCGAGGCCTGCTCCGTAGTGGTTTGCGGGAGGATCAGCGCAAATTCGTCGCCGCCAAAGCGAAACGCATAGTCCGAAGCGCGCAGCGTCTTGCGCAGGTTATTCGCAGCGAGCTGCAACACAATGTCGCCCTTCATGTGCCCGTACTGATCGTTGACGTCTTTGAAGCGGTGCAGGTCAAACATGATCATGGTCAGCGGATGGTTATAGCGCTTTGCGCGATTCAACTCACGATCGCAAGTCTCGTCGAAAAATCTTCGATTACTCAGGCCAGTAAGAGGATCCGTGGCGGCATTCACTTGCAGCTTTTTGTAGGCTTCATACTCCAGTAAAACCGGCACGCGCAAAAAGTGGGAGGCGCCCAAGACGTCCATCAGCGCTGTTTTCAAGGCCACGCGGCGGCCGAGCGCGTCGGAAAACTCGCGCTGCCGCATCAAGATATCGCCCCAGGCATCGAGGCTTTCAGCCTCATTCATTTCAATCTGGGTGAAAGACTTAAAGAATCGCTGGAGAAAAGCCCCGCGAATGTTGTCTTCGAGACCTTCTAGAGTCTCGGCGAGAAGATCCAGAAAGCAGTCTTCCATCGAGGGACGCGGCGGATTTGGTGCTTCGTTGGGCTGCGGCATATTGGGCTGGGCCTGGCCACGACGTGCAAGGCAGCTACACCGAGCCGGTCGTGGCAGCCTTACTACAGCAACACAGATTCCAACGCAAGCCGAAACCCTGCCAGCCAAATCTTCTGTAACTCCTTAGACTGCACCATCGCGAGTTGGGAGGAAGCGCTCGATAAAATCTAGGGCGAGAACTGGGGACTATGAAAGGGAATTCACTTTCACGTTGCATGCTTTCGCAAACGTGACAAAAAAATGCGGTACTAGAATTTTAGTGCTAGTCGATAGTCTTGGTGAATTCCACCGCGATCAGCCGCGTGTCGCCTACTTCCTTCTGCCGCATCACGCGTGCGTGAATCGGGGGCATGGAGGTGGGGATCAGTCCTGACGTCGAAACCGAGGGAGCCGGTACGGTGAGCGTGATCATCGCGGATTTGGGTAGCGCCCGGGGCGAGGTCAGGTACGCACCGCTCGCGCTAATGTCCAGGGTCTTGGTCAGCTCGATGAATTCCTCGCCGTTGATGTCTATTCCCCGCACAAAAATAGGCACCTGCAGCCGCAAACGAGTAGCGCGCTTCTTCGCCGCCAAGCCGATTGTCTGTTGTCTTGCGAAACTCTTTTCCGCCAACTTGGTACTCCAGTATTAGTACTTCTTATACTCGCAATTTCAATGCAGAACTCCTCGTCCGTCGGTATACAAAACAAACCTTTTGTATTTCAATGACATGCAGAGTGCATAGCAATCTCAATTTGATTCAGCCTGCGAAACGGGGGCAAATGGAAGCTAATTCCTTTCCCATTCTGTGCAAAGTAGAACTCATTTACCATTGACACCCCCTACCCGCTTTGCCACCATTCGTAACAGTTTCATCTTTCTCCATTTAACTTCGATTTTGTGATGCACGACCGAAGCCATAAGTAGTCCAAGGGGCGGGGAAATTGGTGTCCAATCAAGCTCAAATTGACCAGCAGGCGCCTGCTTCTCCCGTTTTGGGCGTTATGGCCAGTTTGCTCGACTCGATGGACCGGCCCTTATTGGTCGCCGACCGCATGGGTACTGCCTTACTGGTCAACGTCCATGCCCAGGACCGCCTACGGAACCTAGGTATATCTACGGAACAACTCAATATCTTCAGGGACTTGTTGAAGGCTGAGGGTCGGAACGTTTTGGAACAGCTGGAGAGGGGTGAGCAGGAAGTCGCAATGCCCTTAACCTGCCCAACCGGCGAAATCCGGGTTCGGATGCGCTGGCTCCCCGAGCCCGATTGGCTGGTTACCTTCCTCGACCCTATTTCTCCCATTGCCGCCAAGGGCGAAGAGGAGATGCGCCAGACGGTTCAGGAATTGATGCAGGAACGGGAAATAACCTATCGGAACCTCTTGGCGGCCTATTTGCGTCTGCAAGAGGGGAATCGACAAAAGACCGTTTTCCTCGCTTCCGCCGCCCACGAACTCAAGACTCCTCTTGCCGTTATGAAGGGTTATTACGATCTGCTGCTTTCCGGTTCGCTCGGAAAGCTGAGCGGTAAGCAGCGCGAGATTTTGGAGGAGTCGAAAGAAAGCTGCGATCGCTTGGTCCGCGTTGTTTCGATGTTCCTGAATTACTCCGCGCTCGAAAGCGGAAAGTTGGTACTGCAGCTTCGCATGAACGATATGCGTGACTGTGTCGTTGATGTGATCGCGCGCTGGCAGGAGCAATTTCAGAAAGCAAATGTGCGTTTGGAAATGCAAATCGCGCGGGATCTGCCGACACTAAATTTCGACTACCCGAAAATTCAACAGGTCGTCGGAAATCTTGTGGACAACGCACTGAAGCATACCGCGCCGGGCGGTAGCGTTACGGTCAGCGCAGCGCCGCACTTTTGGGAGCGGCGCGTTTCTGAAATTGCGCCGCGCGCGGAACGAAGGCGTGACCGCGGTAACCGCGCTAATGCTGTGCTGGTCTCAGTTACGGACACGGGTGTGGGCATTGCCGCCGAATATCACCAGGAAATTTTTGAAGAATTTGTCCGAGTCGACCCATCCAAATCGGGTATGGGTCTCGGCCTGGCCATCACAAAGCGCCTTATCCAAGCGCATCGCGGAAAGATTTGGGTCGATAGTGTGCCCGGCTCAGGCAGCAAATTTTCATTTTTGCTGCCAACAAATTTGGAATGAATCGAATTAGTGAGTTTGTAGGCGGGGTTTAGCGAGGACTTATGGCAACCAAAGAAAGCATTCTGATCATCGACGACGAACCCAGTATTCGCAAATACCTCCAGACACTTTTGGAGGTGGATGGTTTTGACGTCAGCGCTGTTTCGAGCGGTAAGGAAGCCGTCGACCTCATCAGCCAGGGTACACGCCCCGATTTCATCGTCCTCGATGTGTTAATGCCCGAGATGGACGGGCTGGCAACTCTTGCCGCGCTTATGCAAGTTGATCGCTCTTTGAACATAATCATGCTTTCTTGCTCAAACGAAGTGGGCACGGTAGTGGAAGCAATTCGCCTCGGCGCACACGACTACCTGACCAAGCCTTTTGAAAAACCAGAGCTCGATGCAGCGTTGCTGAAGTGTCGGCAGAAGATGCAGCTCAGTGCAGAAAACAAGGCTCTTCGCGAATATTGCGATCAACTCACCGAGGATCTGTCTTTCCTTGCCGCCAGCCCCCAGATGCTGAAGATTCGCCAGCAGGTGCTGCAGATCGCGCCGGTTGACGTGCCGGTCTTCATTAGCGGCGAGAGCGGAGTGGGCAAGGAAGTCATCGCGCGCATGATTCACTTGCGATCCCTGCGCAGGCAGCAGGCCTTTGTGAAGGTCAATTGCGCGGCGCTCCCGGGCGAGCTACTGGAATCCGAGCTATTTGGTTACGAGCAGGGCGCATTCACTGGCGCCGTTCGCGCCAAGCCTGGCAAGTTCGAACAGGCCAATAAGGGCACGATTTTCCTCGATGAAATTGCCGAAATGAGTCCCCACCTGCAGGCGAAACTCCTGCATGTTCTTCAAGATAACCAGTATTCGCGGCTGGGCGGCCGGTCGGTCATCAATGTCGATGTTCGCGTCCTGGCTGCCACCAACATGCACGTGCAGGAGGCTATGCAGTCCGGCCGATTCCGTGAGGACCTTTACTATCGCCTCAACGTCCTTTCGATTCACATTCCGCCACTGCGCGAACGCACCACGGAAATTCCGCTGCTCTTCCAGCACTTCTTGCAGAAGTACAGCGAGAAATTCCAGAAGCCCACCCCCGAGCCTTCCGCGCATCTGCTCGAGGCCATGGCTCGCTATCAATGGCCGGGTAACCTGCGCGAACTGGAGAATTTCACCAAACGCTATGTGATCCTCGAAGACGACGAAGGCAGCTTCCGCGAATTGCTGGAAATGACCTCCGCGCAACAGCGCATTGCTCCGCAACAGGAGGCGACTCCCGCTCGCGAACAGGGCGGCTTAAAAGCGCTGGTACGCGGCCTCAAAGACGAAGCCGAAGCGGAAGCCATTGCTCGCGCTCTTGAGAAGACTCGCTGGTGCCGCAAAGATGCTGCAAAAATGCTGGGCATCAGCTACAAAGCGCTTCTCTACAAAATGCGTCAGTTCAATCTGGACTCGGGCCGCGGTTCGCGATCGGCTCCCGTCCCGGTAACCCCTGGCTCACGGCAGGATTAGTACCTTCAAGCCGCATATAGCCCGACCTGCAATGTGTTGCCTATTCAGGGCACACGACTGAAGAAAAACTCTATCCACTCTAGACATGCCTCGCTAATATGCCTCGCTGTAATTGTTCGCGAGGGATTTGCGCGCCGTGTCCCGCGCTGTCGCCTTTCGGAGACCAGCGTAAAGTTGCGCAAAATTCCTAAGTGAATGACAAGCTTCCGGACCCGAGCCCGCCCTCAGGTCTAAGAAGCGGCCGTCGCCAGGGTGCAGCAGCCCAAAAAGGGCACTGCTCCGAAGTGAACCGCTTTGGTAACTAGATTGCTACCCCTTTACCGGGGGTAGTGCGAATCCAGTTCAAGATTGAGGGGAGTGCTTGATGACGGAGCGTCGCAATGCTCGACGGTACGATTTATCTCTGCCGGTATTAGTTCGCCTACCCATCCACCGCGAACCAGCTTCACACAACGGGCACACTCGCGACATCTCCACCCGAGGTGTCTACTTTATTATGACCAAGGACATGCCCACCGGTACCGAGCTCGATTTCACCCTTACTTTGCCGGCCGAAATCACGCGTGGCACCGAGGTCTTCGTGCGTGCGCACGGACGCGTAGTGCGCGTTGATCGCCGCGAGACTGAGGAGCACGAACACGTCGGCAGCGTCGGCGTCGCAGCCGTTATCGAGCGCTACGACATCATTCGCGGCAAAACTGCCCCCAACTGAGCTCCCCCCAACTGAGCTCCCCCCAACTCCCGCCGATCTCGCGAGTACCAACCTACATGTCCGGCCCGTTACCCTCCCGAATCTAATATTCGTTTGCCATAGCGCGCTGTTGAGATTTAGTATTCGCTCAACAGTCTGAGGAGGCCGGTCATGAAAGTCTCCGACATTATTGCCTTCAGGAAAGATGTGTACTCCATCCCGGAGGACACCACAGTGCATGACGCGGCGCGTTACTTGCGCGAGCGTTCCGTGCGCTCCGCAGGCGTCTTGGACGATTCGGGCACGCTCATCGGCGTAATTTCGCAAAGCGACATTTCTGACAAGGTCGCCGCTGAGAATAAATGTCCCGCCTGGATGCGTGTTTCCGAGATCATGACTCGCGAGCTAGTCACCGTGGCGCTCGATGCCACCCTCGACGAATGCCTTCAATTGATGAATAAAAATGGCATCTATCACTTGCTGGTCATGGAAGACTCCCGCTTCCAGGGCATGATCTCCGTCACCGACCTCCTCACCGTCATTGCGTCCGACGAGAAGGCTCGCGCTGACATGCTCGAAGAGCTCATTTTCCCAAAACGGTAATCTAACCCTCGCCCCTGGCCCACACAGCGGCCAAACTCTGCGCGCGCCCCCAGCCCCCGCCTCGATCCTACGCCTCCCCGCCTCGCACATAGCGTCCCCTCCCCTCACTCCTACCCCTACCCCTCTCCAGTTCGCCCCTCCCCCCTCCCCCTTTCTCCCCTCTCCCCCACTCCCTCCCCCACCGCCCCACCCTTGCCCCGCCCGTGGAAACTCTTTTCCCCGCCGGCCCCCTCACCCACACAGTCCCAGAACTACCTCCTCGCCCTCCATCGAGGTCCTAGGACCTCACTCGAAACGATTGACCCGCATGCACATAGAGCCGATCAAACACGCAAAGCCGCTCAGCGCTTTCGCAGGTCCTTTTTGGAGTACCGAATGCAAGACTCCTGAGCAGCGGAAGCCTTGTACCAAGTAGCAATGTGTCAGAAGTGTGGTTCTGGGACCCCGGAGTTCCCTAGTTATGGATCCGAACGAGGCAAGTGTCCTAGATGGCCCTGTTCAGCCAGAGTGGCCCGACGTTCAAGCTGTCTTTGGCCGCTCTGACGCGATGCAGGTCATTCGTCAAAAGGTAGAGAAGGTCGCCAAGACCAACGTTCCGGTCCTAATTCAGGGCGAGAGCGGCACGGGCAAGGAAGTTCTCGCCCGGCTCATTCATAACCTTTCACCTGTTTCCGCCGGCCCTTTCGTGAAGGTCAACTGTGCCGCGATTCCCGGCACGCTTCTTGAAAGCGAACTCTTTGGCTATCGCAAGGGTGCATTTACGGGCGCGTATAACACCAAGCCAGGCCGCGTCGAAGCAGCTCACGAAGGCACTCTGTTTCTCGATGAAATTGGCGAACTTGACGCGAGCATCCAGGCCAAGCTTCTTCAGCTCCTGCAGGACGGCCAGTTCTGCGCCATTGGCGATCAGGAAGAAAGGCGCGTCGACGCCCGGTTTATTTGCGCTACGAATCGTCGGCTGGAAGACGAAATCGAAAAAGGCCGGTTCCGCGCTGATCTGTTCTATCGAATCAATGTCATCAGCATTCAACTGCCGCGTTTGAAGAATCGTCGCGAGGATATTCCACAGCTCGTTAACCATTTCCTGCATCACTTCAATAATCGCTTCCAGCGCAGCGCTCTGCCGCCATCGCGCGAGTTGATGTATATGTTCCACGATTCTGAATGGCCGGGAAATATTCGCGAGCTCGAAAACCGCATGGCTCGCTACGTCATTTTGGGAGATGAAGAGGCATTTCGCGAAGAAGCCGCTCCGGCGGGCGCCGAAGTGCCGCTGGCCGCCGACGAAAACGGCAGCATTCCTCTCAAGCGCATCGCCAAACAAGCGGTTCGCCAGATGGAGCGCGATCTGATTTTGAAAGTTCTGCAGGCCAATCACTGGAATCGGCGCAAGGCAGCACAAGTACTCTCCATCAGCTATCGCGCCTTAATTTATAAGATCCGCGAGGCCGGTCTCTCGCGCCGTAATAACCGCAAGGATTTCGGTGCTCCGGCGGGAGCCGAAGCCGCCGCTTCAGATTAACTCAGCCGTTGTGGTCATTCTGAAGTCACAGGTTCCCTCCCAAAACCAACAAAATCGTTAAGAGCCCGCCTGCATCTAATAGCCGATAATCATCATTTCAGCCTGTATGGTCACCATCCGGGACCTTTGTAGTAGCCCTGCGACGGATCACACCTTAAGATTTCTTTAGCGCGATTTGTCGCGGTTTCTGAGCCAGCTTGTAAACCTGGTCGATATCTACCTGACATGAATGACAGAGCTACAAGACGCCAAGCCCTCCTCCGCGCCCTCGATGAGCGCATTTTGCTCCTCGATGGCGCTATGGGCACCATGATCCAAGCGCACGACCTCCACGCTGGCGATTTCGGAGGAGCGGCGTACGAGGGTTGCAACGAGTTTCTGGTACGCACGCGGCCAGACGTCATCCTGGGCATTCATCGCGCTTTCTTGCAGGCCGGTTCAGATATGGTCGAGACCGATACTTTCGGTGGTACTCGCGTCGTTCTGGCCGAATATCACCTCGAAAATGAAGTCGAGTCTCTAAATCGGACAGCCGCGCAGCTTGCTCGCCAAGCCGCCGATGAAATTTCTACTCCCGATCGCCCGCGCTTCGTCGCTGGATCCATGGGTCCCACCACGAAAGCGATCTCCGTGACCGGCGGCATCACCTTCAGCCAGCTTCGGCAGGATTTTTATCAGCAAGCCAAAGCTTTGCTAGAAGGCGGTGTTGACGTTTTGCTGGTGGAAACATCACAAGATACCCGCAATATCAAAGCAGCATTGCTGGGAATCGCGCAGGCAAAAAAGGAAATCGGAAGCGACGCGCCAGTGATGGTGTCGGGGACGATCGAGCCGATGGGCACCATGCTCGGTGGCCAGACCGCCGACGCGCTCTGGGCCTCGATCGCTCACGCAGACCTGCTTTCTATTGGGTTGAACTGCGCGACCGGCCCGGAATTTATGACCGATCACATTCGCACTTTGAGCGAACTCGCGAATGTGCGCATATCTTGCTATCCCAATGCGGGCCTGCCGCGCGAAGACGGGAGCTATCCGGAAACTCCCGAGACCTTGAGCGCGCAGCTTGAGCGATTCGTCCAGCATGGCTGGCTCAATATCATTGGCGGTTGCTGCGGTACGACGCCCGAGCACATCGCAGCCCTTTCAGTGATGATCAAGGGCAAAGAGCCGCGCCGCATCCCCTCGCCGCCACGCCGCGCGTTCTATTCGGGCATCGAGCTTGTCGAAGCCGAGGATTCAAACCGGCCCCTTCTGGTGGGCGAACGAACCAATGTGATCGGCTCGCGCGCGTTTAAGGATCTAGTTGCTGCCGAAACTTGGGAGGAAGCGACGGAAATTGGGCGCCGCCAGGTTAGAAATGGCGCCCAAGTCATCGATGTATGTTTGCAGAGCAGCGAACGAGACGAAGCGAAAGATATTCCGCCGTTTTACGAAAATCTGATCCGCAAAATCAAAGCCCCGATCATGATTGACACCACCGATCCGGCTTCGGTGGAGCAGTCGCTCACTTATTGCCAGGGCAAGAGCATCATCAATTCAATCAACCTCGAGGACGGCGAGGAAAAATTCGAGCGAATTTGCCCACTGATTCGCGCGTACGGTGCCGCCGTGGTAGTTGGCTGCATCGATGAAGATAAAGTCCAGGCCCAGGCATTCACGCGCGAGCGCAAATTGGAAATCGCCAAGCGGTCCTGCGATTTGCTCGCCAACAAATATAAGGTCGCCGAAGAGAATGTGATTATCGATCCACTGGTTTTCCCGTGTGCCACTGGCGATGAGAACTACGTTGGTGGGGCCGTGGAAACAATTGAAGCGATCCGGCTGATCAAGAGCGCGCTGCCCACGGTCAAGACCATCCTCGGTATCTCCAATATCTCCTTTGGTTTACCGGCCCTCGCGCGCGAAGTCGTCAATTCTGTCTTTCTGTACCACTGCACCAAGGCTGGGCTGGACCTTGCCATCGTGAATTCAGAAAAAATTGAGCGTTTCGCGAGCATTGTTGAGGGGGAACGCCGGCTCGCCGAAAACCTCCTATTCAATACGCCTCCTACGAATGCTCCACCGAATCATCCTAATTTCGAGCTGTTCAAAATTTCGCCAGAGGATTGGCGCCAGCAGACTCGCGATCAAAAAGTTGCCATCAACCAATTTCACATTGCTGCCGTCACTGAACACTTTAGAAAAACCACCCGGCAAAAAAAGCAAGCCGCCGATCTGCCGCTCGATCAGCGCCTATCCAATTACATTGTCGAAGGCAGCCAGGATGGATTGGTCGCCGACCTGGATAAAAAGCTGGCCGAGGGCTCAAGTCCGCTTGCAGTGATCAACGGCCCGCTGATGGCTGGCATGACCGAGGTAGGACGGCTTTTCAATAACAACGAGCTGATTGTCGCCGAGGTGTTGCAATCCGCCGAAGCAATGAAGAAAGCCGTAAGCCACCTCGAGAAATTCATGGAAAAGTCGGAGACCGGGAAGCGCGGCAAAATTGTGCTCGCAACCGTGAAGGGCGACGTCCATGACATTGGCAAGAATCTCGTGGAAATTATTCTCGCCAACAACGGCTATGACGTCGTCAATCTTGGAATCAAGGTGCCGCCGGAGGAGCTGATTCAGGCCTGCCATACACATAGCCCGGACGCCGTGGGTCTTTCTGGGCTGCTCGTAAAAAGCGCGCAGCAGATGGTGATCACTGCCGGAGACTTGCGCGATGCTGGAATCGAGCTGCCACTTCTGGTTGGCGGCGCGGCTCTGTCTGATAAATTCACGCGCTCGAAAATCGCCCCGAGCTACGCCGGTTTGACTCTCTATGCGAAGGACGCCATGACCGGGTTGCGATTGATGAATGAAATCATGGACCCGGCGCAACGTGACAAATTGGAGCAGGCGATCGAGGTATCTGCCGCGCCAGCGCCCGAAGCGCAGCCACAACCCAAGGTGCCGGTCAGCGAGCGGCGTAGCTCGCGAGTGCGCACCAACATTCCAATTCCTCCGGCCCCATATCTCGACCGGCGGGTCCGTGATTTGCCTAACCTTGCGGAAATTTGGACTTACATCAATCCCTACATGCTCTACGGCAGAAATTTGGGATTCAAAGGCAACTTTGCCGATGCTCTGCAACAGCGAGACCCGCGAGCTATCGAACTATTCCACAAGGTAGAGGACGTAAAGCAAGACGTTGCGCAATGGATGAAGGCGCGAGGCGTTTGGCAATTTTTTGAGACCGAACGCGACGGCAATTCCATCCACTTCTATTCCCCCGGTGACGCTTCGCCGCTGCATACGTTCAAATTCGGTCGTCAGGCCAAGCCGGATGGACTTTGCCTGAGTGATTATGTGCTCGATGCAAAAGAGGGCCGCCGCGATCACGTGGTTCTGTTTGTGGTCTCGGCTGGAGAAGGAGTTCGCGACCGCGTAGAGCGGGCCAAGACGGCCGGGGAGTATTTCAAAGCCCATGCCATCCAGTCATTGGCGACGGAAACCGCGGAGGCGGCTTCGGAATGGCTGCATCGGCGCATTCGTGAGGAATGGGGTTTCCCTGATCCGCCGGGCATGACCATGCAAGAGCGTTCCACTTCAAAATATCGAGGCAAGCGCTATAGTTTCGGCTATGGCGCTTGCCCTAACATGGATGATCAGCAAGGAATTTGGAAGTTGCTGCACCCGGAAGATATTGGCGTGAAATTGACCGAAGGAATGATGATGGAGCCGGAAGCCAGCGTCAGCGCACTAGTTTTTCATCATCCAGATTGCGCGTATTTCACAGCCTATGAAGAGGCGGATAATGCTGCGGCTGGCGGAGAAGCGCCCAAAGCTTCAGATTGATTGGGGGATTTAATGGCTCATCGGCTAACAACTTCGTACCTCGATGACACCAAGGACCTTTTTCACTATTACAAGAAGCTCGGTGAGAAGGCCATGGAGCAAACGCCTGATGAGGCGTTATTCATCGCTATGGACCCCGAATCCAATTCAATCGCCATCATCGTGAAGCACATGGCCGGCAATATGCGTTCGCGATGGACAAACTTTCTTACGTCGGATGGTGAAAAGCCGGATCGACACCGGGACACCGAATTTGAAACTCCGCCGACCACCCGAATCCAGGTAAATCAAATGTGGGAGACTGGGTGGCAAATCGTTTTCGCCGCCCTCGACCCGCTCACCGACTCGGATCTAAATCGAACCGTGAAAATTCGCCACGAGCCTCACTCGGTCATGCAGGCTATTCAGCGCCAAGTGGCTCACTATTCCTACCATGTCGGCCAGATTGTGTTTCTCGCCAAGCACTTCGCCAAAGACTGGACCGCACTAACGGTCGCTCGCGGCAAATCGGAAGAAATGAACGCTAGGATGGCAGCTAAGAAACAAGCGTAAAACGGATCCGCCGGCAGCAATTGCCGGCTTAGTTTCCCGCAGTGGCCTTCTTTGGTGGCAAGTACTTCTTGTCGATGCTAGCCACGATCACGTAATTAGGATCGACCATTTCCGTCAGGTGAATCTTCGCTACTTTCGAGAGAAGCTCATAGGCGTCCAACTCGGACAGGCCGTAGTCGCTGTGGATCCAACCAACAAGCTGAGTGAAGGCGATACGCAGAGCATCATCCACTGGCCGGTAAATTCCAGCGGTCATGATCTCGTGCTCATTTTCGAATCGCGGCCAGTCGATTTTCCAC
This sequence comes from uncultured Acidobacteriota bacterium, assembly GCA_963757885.1. GTDB lineage: Bacteria > Acidobacteriota > Terriglobia > Acidiferrales > UBA7541 > Palsa-147. The sequence goes on from CAVWSS010000006.1 coordinate 1,904,466, forward strand.
TTCTTAATCACCGTTAGTTGAACACGAACATCCAGCGGTGCTTCGATTGCCGATCCGGCAATTTCTCCGTCGCCCATCGCCGCATGGCCGTCGCCCATGTAAAGCAGTGCGCCGGGCGTGTTCACTGGCAAGTAGAGTACGTTTCCCACACTTACTTCAGGGGCGTCCATATTGCCGCCAAACTCGGCCGGTACTACCGAGCTGCGTGCCTCGCCGTTTGCCGGTGCCACGCCAATCGAACCGATAAAAGTGTGCAGTGGAATGTGCACTGAAAAATTGCTGTCGTGAGCTTTGAAGGTCGCGACGCCGGCCGAATGGTCGATGGGATAGAACCAGATTCGCTCCGGGAGCGGCTCGCCAAGCATGGGCGTGTAGTTGGTGGCGTTAATCGCGCCAAACCCAGGTCCCAGCGCGCCGAGACCCTGATTACTGTTCACTTCGAGAGACAGCAATCGAATCGCGAGAGTATCGCCAGGTTCGGCTCCTTCTACATAGAAGGGGCCCGAAAGGGGATTGTCACCTCTGGCCATGCTTAGCGTGTCGCCCGGCTTTTGAATGGCATCGCCAAAGCAATCGAGCGTATTGGTCTCGAGAATGTCGCCTGACTGGAGCCGCAGCACAGGCGTGCCCGGCCCGTAGAGATACTTAACGGTTTCAACCGTCGCGTGGTACTTCGCTACGTGCCCGGTCGGAGCATTCGCCGAGCCCTGTAATTGCGCTTGCGCATGAACCGCGAGCGTTCCTGCTAAAGCCAATCCCAATAAAAAGCGCATAAACATCGCATCTTCCCCATATCTTGGTGTTTTGCTACAACACTTCCAGTTGTTTTGGTTTCGAAGCTGCGAGTTTCGAATGGTTGGAACCTGGTGTCAAAGCAAATTTCACCGTGCAACGACGCTTGCGCGAAGCCCTAATATAGGCAGTGCTCTGTGTGTTGAAATTAGGATTGAAACTAGGGCAGGGAATCGAGCTGGGAGAGTCCGCTTAGCAAATGCCGCAGCAGAAAAGCATAAAGGTCCTGGCGATCGATGGCGGCGGCATTCGCGGAATCGTACCTGCGATAATTCTTAGCGAGCTACGAAATCGCCTGCACGCCGATTTACACACCGTTTTCGATCTAATCAGCGGGACTTCTACCGGAGGAATCATCGCGCTCGGCATCGGAACCGCCTGCAACGATGGCGAACCCTACACGCCCGAGCACCTCCTCGAGCTTTACGTCCAGAATGGACCGGCAATTTTTAAGCAGCATTGGCTGACCGGGCTGGTACAGGTATTTCGACCCAAGTATTCACCGCGTCCGCTGGAAGAAATCCTGGGCGAGTTTTTTCACGAAACGGAATTCTCCGCCGCGCTTACCCCCCTCCTGATCCCCAGTTACGATCTGCAAGGGCAATTGCCATTTTTCTTCAAGAGCCACCGCATCGCCGCCGACCCGACCTACAACTGGCTCGTGCGCCAAATCGCCCGCGCCACCTCCGCCGCACCTACATTCTTTCCGCCCCTAAGGCTTCTTCGCGGCCAGGAATACGCCTTAGCCGACGGCGGCGTCTTTGTTAACAATCCCTCGATGGCTGCCTATGCCGAAGCGCGCCAGATCTACCCGGAAGCATCGCCAATTATCGTCATTTCGGTAGGAACTGGGGATCGAAAGGACTGCATCACCTACCCGGATGCGAAAACCTGGGGATTGTTGAAGTGGGCGAACCAAATCGCGCCCGTCTTTATGGATAGCGTTTCAGAAGCGGTCGACTACGAGCTCGAGCATTTGCCCGGCTGCACCTACATCCGGCTCCAACTCGCCGATCTCGCGCCCGCGTCGCCACTAATGGACGACGTTACCACCGGCAATCTCATGAATCTTCAAATCGCCGCGCGCAAATACATCGCCGCGTCGAGCGCAACGCTCGATCAAACCTGTGAAATTCTCAAAGAAGGCCGCGGGGCTAACTTGCCTGGAATTGGTCTGCCCGTGGCCGCGAAGGCAATCACTACGACTACGAAGGCAATCACTACAGCGTAGCTTTTGTCCCGTAAACCAGCAATCCGCCCATTTCGCGAAACGCCCGCAACTCGGCCGCGTCACGAAACCAGCGGCCGTTATAAACATCAGGCGTCGGCGTTGGATCAGGAATGAATTTGTGCCCCACGTGCTGAAATCCCGCCACCGCAAGCAGCTTTTCCCATTCCTGCGCGGAAAGCAGATGCATCGGAACTTCCAGCTTCTCCGCCCACTGATGCGAGTATTTATTGTCGCGGTAATAGTTGATCAGAATCCATGCCGCCCCATCCTCATTCAGCACCCGATGCAGCTCGGCGATACCCTTCGCCGGATCCGGCCAGTAATAAGCCGACTCCACAGAAATCGCGTGCCGGAAGAAATTCGCTTCCCAAGGAATCTCATCGATCGCGCCTGTAACAAAAACCAAATTGTGAAGCTCAACGCTCAACTGCCGCGCGTGCCGCACCATCTCATCGGAAATATCCATGCCAATCACACGCCCTTGCGAGGCGCGCTGCGCCAACACACGCGAGAGCCAACCAGCTCCGCAACCCGCGTCGAGCAAATTATCCGTGGGCTTAATCTTCATCAAATCGAGCACCGGCTTGGTAATCGGCCAGTGCTCGTTTTCCATCGTTTCGCCCTTGCCCGCTTCGGCCCAGCGATTGAACTCCTCGCGCAATACTTTTTGCTCGGCATCACGCGCGGAATCGTGCGCGTTCTGCGAATTGCCTTGGGGAGAGTTTTGGTGGTTAGTGCGGCGAATAGGGGCGATCATAAATCGATCAGAAGCCAATTACAGCAACTAGAATATCGCTACACGAGCTAAACCAACTACACCAGCCTCCCGCATACCGAACAGAACTGCGCGCCATGGAAATGCGGCGCGCCGCAATGATTGCAGTATCCCAGTCCGCCTTGCGCTGGCGGCCCAGCCACCACCGGCACCATTTGATTCCGAATATACACATCAGGAACGTGCGGCGCGGCGCCGACGGCCCACAGCAAGACAACAAACCATCCAACGATGGTCCAGCCCAGAAAGAAATTCGTCAGAAAAATTGCCAATGAATGCCGTTTTTGCAGCCCGATCAGGCTCGGCAGAAAATAAAGTAGGGTGACAATCACCAAAAATGACATTTCGTCCCTCCGCTAATGCCCGTAATACCCGCCAGGCGGCCAAACCCGCCTATTTATATTAACGTTCTACCTTGGCCAATAGTTCCACGAAGCGCTGTTGGCGGTCGTCCTGCGTCTGCCCCGCATAGGCTTCCGCGATTTGCGTGGTATTCATCGAGCAGAACTTCGGCCCGCACATCGAGCAGAACTTCGCTTCCTTGTAAAAATCATCAGGCAAAGTTTCATCATGCATCGCTCGCGCCGTTTCAGGGTCGAGCGACAGATCGAACTGCTTGTTCCAGTCGAATAAGAATCGCGCATAACTCAAGGCATCATCGCGATCGCGCGCGCCAGGACGATGACGCGCCACGTCTGCCGCGTGCGCTGCAATCTTGTAGGCAATCACGCCCTGCCGCACATCATCGGCATTTGGAAGACCCAGGTGTTCCTTTGGCGTGACGTAGCACAGCATGGAAGCGCCATGCCAGCCAATCATCGCCGCGCCAATCGCGCTGGTGATGTGGTCATAACCCGGCGCAATATCCGTAACTAGCGGCCCCAGCGTATAAAACGGCGCTTCGTAACACATTTCGTTCTCTTTTTTTACCTGCAGCTCAATTTGGTCGAGCGGAATGTGCCCTGGTCCCTCAATCATCACCTGGACCGCGTACTCCCACGACTTCTTCGTTAAGTCGCCCAAAACTTTCAATTCCGCGAATTGCGCCGCGTCACTCGCGTCGGCCAAACACCCCGGACGCAAGCCATCGCCCAAAGAGAAACTTACGTCGTGCTTCTGAAAAATTTTGCAGATCGCATCGAAATTCTCGAACAGGAAGTTTTCTTTCTTGTGGAAGCTCATCCACTGCGCCATCAGCGCGCCGCCGCGGCTCACAATCCCGGTGATGCGGTTGCGCACCAGGGGCAGGAACTCGCGCATCACGCCGGCATGGATAGTCATGTAATCCACGCCCTGCTCGGCTTGTTCTTCGATCACTTCCAACATGAGCTCGGCGGTCAAGTCCTCCGCTCGACGCACCCGCGAAATAGCCTCATAAATCGGTACAGTTCCGATGGGAACCGGCGAGTGCTCAATGATCGCTTTGCGAATCTTGGGAATGTCGCCGCCGGTCGAGAGGTCCATCACCGTGTCGGACCCATAGTGCACCGCGCGATGAAGCTTCTTGAGCTCCTCGTCGATGTCAGAGTTCGTTGCTGAATTGCCGATGTTGGCGTTGATTTTGCACTTGAAGGCCACGCCGATGCCCATCGGCTCCAGATTGCGATGGTGAATGTTGGCGGGGATAATCGCGCGGCCGCGAGCCACTTCGCTGCGTACCAGTTCCGGCTCGAGCTTTTCGCGCCCGGCGACAAACTGCATTTCTTCGGTGACCGTGCCCTGGCGCGCGAAATACATCTGGGAAAAATTGGGCCTTTGGCCGTTTTGCGTGGCCCCAGTCTTTTCGCCTGTTATCGCTGCGGCGCGCTGTTCAATCCATTTGTCTCGCAATGCCATAAGAGTCCCCTTACCCATTCGATGCGGAATGCTGCGGTGTTCGATTCGCAGATTCGTCGAGAGCCGTCATTATCGCACCGCACCAAAAGGGCGGCAACTCGACTGGGAATCGTCGAAATTTAGGCCGTAGCGGGCGAAGTGTGAGACGCGGAGGCGGGCTTTGCGATGAGTTGCGCACTGAGTTTTCGCGGGTCTTGAATAGGCGGATAGCAAGTGGTCTCGACGCAAACCAGAGCTTGAGCCATTGAGGCGTCGAGGTGCGGAATCGTCTCGCATAAGCCTGGCGGCAGAACTTCAGCGCCTTTTGCCGCCGATTCCGGCGTTACGCGCAATATCGCCATTCCAAATCGATAAGTCGATCTCGCCGCGCGCTCTAGCTCTACGGCCCTTGCGTCACTTTGGGGGCCCGTGATCACGACTTGCAAAACGTGTCGCGAGTGGAGCGTGGCAGCCAGTCCATACGAAGCTGCAAACAATCCGTATTGAGGAGCGATTCCAGCGAAGGCCTCGAGCGTTTTCTGCGCCCAGTCGTGATAAAGCCGATTGCCGGTATAGCCATACATGCGATCGCACAGCACTGCCGCGACGGAATTCGTGCCGGGAGTGGGAGAATCCTGAAATGGTTTGCGGCGCACTTCGAGGCCGCCCATCGCGTCGGCATCTCGCGCGCGATCAAAAAAACCGCCGGCATCAGGATCGGCGTACTTCTCGATGGTCAATCGCAGGCATTGTTCCGCGCGTTCAAAATAACGCGGCTCCAGCGTCGCTTCGTACGCGTCAAGCAGCGCCATGCCCGTGAATATTTGATCGTCCAGCGACCCTCGCAAGCGAGGCCCGCCCATCCGATGCAGAAAGCCTAGCGATTCATCCCAGCCTTCCGTTAGCACTCTTTCGAGCGTTTTCAGCGCGAAATCGAGACAGTCAGAGCGATCCAGCGTCTTGTAAGCGTCCAAGTATGCCGAGACGAACATCGCATTCCAACTCGTATAGATCGTCGTATCGATGGTTGGAGTGGGCTCTCGCAAACGGCGCGCTGTGAGCATCTTCGTCTTCGCCGTCGCAATCAGATCGCGGCTCTTATCCACGGGAACGCCTAGGAGGCGAGCCGTGTCTTCGATGCTGCGCGCCACCCACAACACATTTTTCGCCGGATTGTGGTGCATTTCTCCATGCGACTCGACGTCGTAGTAGAGCTCAATTGCGCGAGCCTCGTCGGCATTTAGAACCGCGCGGACTTCTTCCAGCGTCCAGGTGAAGTAGTCGCCGTCGTCGTCCAACGTTTGGTCCGCGTCTTGGCTGGAGAAGAAACCACCATTTACCTGGTCGGACAAGACCTCGTTCGTCCAGCCGATGATTCCCTCCGCGACTTCGCGAAACAGCGGATTCCGCGTGACCTGCCAGGCGTGCAGGTAATTTCGAAGCAGTTCCGAGTTGTCGTAAGACATCTTCTCGAAATGCGGCACCAGCCAGCGCTCATCAACTGAGTACCGGTGAAAGCCGCCTGCGAGCTGGTCGTACACTCCGCCATGCGCCATCTTTTCCAGCGTCTTGATAACAATTTCCCGAAGCGGCGCTTCCTGAGTCGCTTGGTAGCGTTCCAATAGCAAATCAATAGCGGCGGCATGCGGAAATTTTGGCGATTGCCCAAAGCCGCCATTTCGCGGGTCGAACATTCCGGTGATGGATTGCACCATCGCATCGACCACACCGGCGTCGAATTGCCCATTGGCGCCTTGATAGGCCTCTGATCGGGATACCGCTTCCTGCAGTGTTTTTGCGCTTTTGTCCACTTCGTCTCGGCGCGTGCGGAATGCTTCGGCAGCGGCGACCAGGAGGCGCCGAAAGCCGGGGCGGCCCATGGCGTCGTCAGGAGGGAAATAAGTTCCGCCAAAGAAGGGAATACCGTCGGGAGTTAGAAATGCTGTCAGCGGCCACCCGCCCTGCCCGCTTATCGCGCTAATGGCAGTTTGATAGCGCGAATCCACATCGGGCCGCTCGTCGCGGTCTACTTTTACCGCCACGTAATGTTGATTGATGATCGCGGCAATTTCGGAATTTTCGTAACTTTCGCGATCGATGACGTGGCACCAGTGGCACCACACCGCTCCAATATCCAGGAGAATCGGCTTCTCTTCGGCGCGGGCCCGCGCGAAAGCTTCTTCGCCCCATTCATGCCAATCGACGGGCTGATCTGCTGCGGAACGCAGGTAAGGACTGGCTGATTTTTCCAGGCGGTTGGTTTTCTTCATTGAACCGGGTTGATGTACCCGGCGTCTCGGGGATCGATGGGCTTGCGTCCGGCGAAGCCGTCTTCTTGGGAATGGTAGAAGCGAATGCGATCTTCGCCTAGCCGCCAGCAGAGAAATACATCCTGGTTATTAAGGCGGGCGGGAAAATCGAGGAGGCCGATATCGAGATCCTTCACCAGGCATCCAGTGGAATGAATGCGTTCCAGTGCCGCTTGCAGCACGCCGGCCGCTCGGTCTCGCTCCAATCGTGTCTCTGCAGCTTTTTCGTAGGACACGGAGATTCCGCCCATACGCATGATCCGTTCCGTTAGGCCTAAAATGTTGGCTTCGAGCTCAGCCATTTTGCGGCGAGATTCCATGGCTTCGATGAGCAGCGGCTCCATCTCATTGCGGAGCTTTTCCGCCTCGCCCAGAGTGAATTTTCGAAAATCCTTGAACTCTTCGTCAGCCATCGCGCATTCCCCGCAGGAAGTCAGCCGCCAATCGAAACCATGGTACGGTCGGGAGGGTGGAAATCCGGCTCGTTTATTCGATGCCCTTCTTCCTTCTCTGTCACCACGTCGCGGACGTAAGAGGCAATATCCTCGTCACTCGCTTCGCCGCGCAATAGCGCGCGCACATCATGCTCTTCCATGCTGAAAAGGCAATTCCGTATCTTTCCGTCCGCAGTAAGGCGGATGCGTGAGCAATAGCCGCAAAACGGCTGTGACACTGGCGCGATAAACCCAACTTCACCGCGCCCATCGGCAAATCGGTATTTCCGTGCGGTTTCACTGCGCTCATGAGCGATGGGTATCAGCGGCCAACGTGCCTCGATTCGTTGCTTCGTCTCCGCCGCGCTAACCATGAGATCGCGCGTCCAGTGACGGTCCGCATCCAGCGGCATAAATTCGATAAAGCGCATGATCAAATCTCGGTCGCGCGCGAATTCGGCGAAAGCCTCGACTTCAGAATCGTTGAACCCACGCACCAGAACGGCGTTCACCTTGACCGGTTTGAGCGCCGAGTTTTGCGCTGCATCAATTCCGGCAATCACCTTTTCAAAGGATTGGGTCCGGGTGATTCTGCTGAATCGAACCGGATCGAGTGAGTCGAGGCTGATGTTTATGCGCTGCAGACCGGCATCGACCAGCCGCTGGCACCGTTCAGCCAGTAAATGCGCATTTGTCGTGATGGAAACATCCTGCACGCCGATATCATGCAGATACGCGATGAAATCCTCGACTCCGGCGCGCACAAGCGGCTCACCGCCTGTAACGCGAACCTTCTTAATTCCCAACCCCACCATGATTTTGGAAATGCGCTGCAGCTCAGGCCAAGTGAGCAGCGCATCATTCGGCACATGGTTTTCGGGGTCAGCCGACCGGCAATAGACGCAGCGAAAGTTGCAGCGATCCGTGACCGAGATTCTCAGGTCTGTGATTTGCCTGCCGAATTTGTCGATAAGGCCCATGTTCCCTTGAACTGATTCGATGATCCGGACGCGCCTTCCGCGCCTAAAAACCTGGCCTACTCGCCGCAAAACAAAAAATCCGAATCCGTGCAAGGATTCGGAGCAAAGCGGCCGCCTCGAGAGGCTGCCCAAAACTCCTTTCCAAACACGGGGGGCGCTGGCGTTTCCACCGGCACCGTTGCCCGGCCACTCTGGCTCAATTCGGCCGGAATCGCTAGCTATTCCGTTGGTTTCTTCTCCATTAGGAATAGGCAGTCGGAGCACCTCCATTGTAACGCTTTCGGGAGGGTTATCGCTGGAGTCAACCTTCGGTCGGCACAGGGGAACCCCCTCCCGGATTGACGCATGCGCGCGCCTTGCATACCATTCACCGCTCACAAGGCATGGGAATGAAAACGGCTCTAAAGATCCTAGTTTGGGTATGCGTCTCAGTGCTTGGCGCTGTGGCGCTGGGGGCCATCGCGTTCGAGCGCCATGAACCGCTGAACGCTGTCTGGCTGGTAGTGGCCGCGGCGTGCACTTACGCAGTGGCCTACCGTTTCTACTCCGCTTTTATCGCTGCAAAGGTCCTCGCTCTCGACGGAAGTCGTGCCACCCCCGCCGAGCGACTCGAGGACGGCAAGGACTTCGTTCCCACCAATCGCTGGGTTTTGCTGGGGCATCACTTTGCGGCGATTGCCGGGCCAGGCCCACTCGTTGGACCCACTTTGGCAGCGCAATTCGGCTATCTGCCCGGGACGCTTTGGCTGATTTTGGGAGCTGCCGTTGGCGGCTGCGTGCAGGATTTCACCACGCTCTTTTTCTCCATCCGCCGTAATGGCAAATCGCTTGGTCAGATGGCTCGCGAGGAAGTCGGTAAGCGGGGCGGGATGCTTGCCCTCATTGCCGTGCTGGCCATCATGGTTATTCTTCTCGCTGCGGTGGCCCTAATTGTCGTGAAAGCCTTGAAGGATTCGCCCTGGGGAACTTTCACCCTCGCGATGACCATTCCCATCGCAATTCTGATGGGAGTCTATCTGCGATTTTTGCGCCCCGGCCGCGTCTTGGAAGCTTCTTTCATCGGCGTGTCGCTGGTTGTTTTCGCGGTCATTGCCGGCCAGTGGGTCAATACCTCGCCAAGCTGGTCGCAGGCGTTCTCGTTCTCGGGGCCCACCCTGGCGATAGCGATCATTGTGTATGGATTCGCTGCTTCGGCGCTGCCAGTGTGGCTGCTGCTCGCCCCGCGCGACTATCTGAGTGCCTTCATAAAGATCGGAGCAATTCTTGCTCTCGCCGCCGGAATCATTTTTGTCCGCCCGGTCCTGCAGATGCCGGCTCTCACCCGATTTGTGGACGGCACAGGGCCCGTGTTCGCCGGTAAGATTTTTCCCTTTTGCTTCATCACCATTGCTTGCGGCGCAATCAGCGGCTTTCACGCCTTAATTTCCTCCGGTACCACGCCGAAGATGATTACCAGTGAATTGCATGCGCGCCAGGTGGGATATGGCGCGATGGCCATGGAATCGTTCGTGGGCGTGATGGCCATGATTGCGGCGTGTGCACTCACTCCCGGCGTCTATTTCGCGATCAATAGTCCTGCCGGAATTGTCGGCAAGACCGCCGAAGCGGCCGCTTCGACGATTTCATCGTGGGGCTACCCGCTTGATCCAGCGGCCATTACTGCGCTTGCGCATCGAGTCGGTGAACGCACTCTCCTTGATCGCACCGGAGGCGCGCCCTCGCTCGCCGTAGGCATGGCGCAGATTTTTAGTGGCACGATTGGCGGCGACCGCCTGCTAAGCATTTGGTATCACTTCGCAATCATGTTCGAAGCGCTCTTCATTCTCACCGTTCTGGATGCGGGGACTCGTGTAGGCCGGTTCATGATTCAGGAACTTGGCGGAAAGATCTGGAAGCCACTGGGACGCCGAGGGTGGCTGCCCGGAATCTTGCTCTCCAGCACGCTAATCTGCGGGGGTTGGGGCTACTTCCTTTGGCAGGGAGTGCAAGACCCGTTGGGCGGCATTAATTCAATTTGGCCGCTCTTCGGCATATCCAACCAGCTGCTTGCCTCCGTTGCTTTGGTGGTCGGCACCACAATTTTGCTGAAGATGGGCAAGCTGCGTTGGATTTGGATTACCGCCGTGCCGATGGTTTGGCTCGTGGCCGTGACCATGACCGCGAGCTATCAGAAGATTTTCGATCCGAACCCAAGAATGGGATTTTTGGCTCAGGCTCGCGCGCTGTCCATGCAAATTGCCGCCGGGAAAATCCCCGCGGATCACATCGCCCAGACCCAAAGGCTCATACTGAATAATCGCTTGGACGTAGTTGTCACCGCGGTCCTCGCGGCGATGGTCCTGGCGTTAATCCTGGAAGCTCTTTTTGTATGGAGCAGCCTCATCTTTGGAAAGAAGGAAGTTAGGACTCACGAAACTCCTTACGTAGCCACTCGCTGGGCTGCGGGGACAGGAGATTAATTTGATCGAACGCCAATTGAGTCCGGCTGAAACAAGCCAGCCAAAGAATTTGCTGGCACATTCACTGGTTGTCTGGTCGCGCGCCTTCGCCACGGCTTGGTGGTGGCTCCGCCAAGTCACCGGCGACGCCGCCTACGACAACTACCTTCGCCACCTTCGCCACCTTCGCTCCCCTCCCTTCCCCTCTCCCTCCCCGCCACACTCTCCCGTGGTCATTTTACCGCGACTCCCTCCGCCGCAAATACAGCACCATCAGCAGATGTTGCTGATTCTAAAAGAATTAAGTAAGTCCAAGCCTTAGAGTGCAGATCAAATTATTTCTTGTTACTGCTTGGGCCACATCCTCACAGCGCAATAGCGAAGCTATCTTTGGACTCTCCAACCGGCATCTAACCCCCAGCCCTAAGACATACCTCAAATCCTAAGGAAAGAAGTCTAATGACGACCACGCCATTCGATTTGACCAAGGATTCGAACGAAGGTGCTCCTGAACGAAGCGCGCAACCCGGCACCTTGCAGATGTATCTCGAAACGCTTTACTACAAAACGCGCGAGCGGCTAGAACTCATCAACATCACCAAGGACGTAAACGAAATCGTCAAGCGCCACGGTTTTAAAGCCGGATTCGTAATGGTACAGTCGTTGCACACCACCACCGCAATTTTCATCAACGAGTTTCAGCAGGCCCTGCTGGATGATATCAAGAGCTTTTTGGAGCGCCTGGTGGGGCGATTCGATTACTGGCGCCATAACGATCCAAAAATCTCTGAGTGCAGCCGCAAAAATGCCGATTCACACCTTCGTGCGATGGTGCTGGGTCACACGCTTTCTCTTCCCGTGCGAAACGGCGAAGTTGCGTTAGGCTACTGGCAATCCGTCATCCTCGCGGAGCTCGATGGCCCACGCGAGCGCGCAGTTCAAATCCAAGTGCTCGGTGTTCCGGAGCCGCCGAAATAGATAAGCCGAAATAGATTAAGCCGCCGTTTGTTCACTGTTCTTCTCTGTTACTGTCCAACTGCGCGTTTGATTGACTTCACTTCCGCGCGTAACTACCATTCCATCGAACTCTAATCCACCTCAGTAAAGGCCGACACTGATGCGAAATCGACTCGCGTTTGCGCTCACAATTATTGTGGGCTTTAGTCTCTTTGCTACCTGGATGCTCTTCCGCAATCGACCAATCGTTTCCGCGGCAATGGACACGAGCGCCGTCGCGCCAGTAAAGCCGGCCGACGACCGGCTCAATGGCGCCTATCGCTTCGAAAGTGGCGGCTGGACCTACGTTCACTTGCAGGGACCTCCCGAAGCGGTCGGCTACCAAAATGGCTACCTGCTCGCGAAAGAGATTCAGGACCTGCTCGCTTCCGTCAAGTTGGAAGATACCCACATCACGGATCGAAACTGGGATTTCTTCCGCGACGCCGCACACAAAATGCTGTGGCCACACATCGACGCGGAATATCAGCAGGAACTGACCGGAATTGTCGAGGGAGCAAAAGCAAACGGGGCCAAGCTGGACATCGATGATCTGGTCGCCATGAATGCTTTTGAAGAATTGCCCGGATATTACGTCCCGTGGGTAAATGCGAAAGAGCATGTTGCTCAGGCTCTTAATATTCATGCGCCGTGGAACTGCAGCGCTTTTGTGGCAACCGGGAGCTGGACGAAGGATCACAAGATCGTCATTGCTCACAATAACTGGACCAGCTACCTGCAAGGCGAGCGGTGGCGCGTCATGTACGACATCGTTCTGGAACATGGGTACCGCATCATTATGGATGGTCTTCCGGGCGTGATCGTCAGCGACGACGATTTTGGCATCAGTTCAGCTGGATTAATGGTAACTGAGACGACCATGTCGGGATTTCGAGGATGGGATCCTGATGGAAAGCCCGAATTTGTGCGCGCGCGCAAAGCGCTGCAATATGCCAACTCTATCGACGAGTACGTAAAAATCATGCTCGATGGAAATAACGGCGGATACGCCAACGATTGGCTGCTCGGCGACCGAAAGACCGGCGAAATCGCGCAATTCGAAGATGGGCTAAAGGCAACCCGCGTCTGGAAATCGAAAGACGGTGTTTTCGTTGGCTCGAATTTCGTGAGCGATCCGGAAGTTCTGGCGAAGGACACCGATTGGGACAATAACGACCGAAGCGCTTCGCCGAATGCCCGTCATATGCGCTGGAATGAGTTAATGAAGGTGAACAAAGGCAAGATTGATGTAGAGCTAGCCGAACAGATGCTTTCCGATCACCACGATACCTATACGGGCAAGGATAGCCCGAGTGGCCGCACGCTTTGCGGTCACATGGATGCCGACCCGGCGGGATCAAAGGCCTGGGATGTGCCTCCACACGAACCCATGGGAGCGGTGCAGGCGAAAGTAAGCGACAGCGACATGGCTGAGAAGATGACCCTGGTGGGCCGAGTAGGCCATCCTTGCGGCGGCGACTTCAAAGCGGGCGCCTTCCTAAAAGCGCACGCGGAATTCTCTTGGGAAGCCCCGTCCCTACACGACATGGATGCCGGCCCCTGGACGACCTTCCATGCAGGCGAAAAGGCCTCGAAATAGCACTGGTCGAAGGGCTAGCTTTCGGGCGCATTGAGGGCTGCGACCAATTCGACAAACGAAGTAGCATTGGTGAGCTGGTCGATGGCGTCCTTGCTGCGCAGAATCTCTGCAGCATCCCGCAGCAAATCGTGCTGTGCCTGGTTATCCCCGGTAAGAATTAATACGACAACGTGTGCGGATTTTCCGTCGCGCGCGTCAAAATCGATTCCTTCCTTCGACCGCGCTACCACCACAATCGGGTGCGGGAGCCCGTTCACGCGAGCGTAAGGAACCGCGACTCCATTTTCCCATCCACTGGAGGCGACTCGCTGGCGTTCGCGCACCAACCGCATGAAGCGCTCCGGCGCATTGGCCACCGTTGCCGCAGCCATCTCGCACATCCGCAGAAGCGCATCCCCGCGGTTATGCGCGTCGAGGCTTGGCACAAACAGCTTGCTGGTCACCACATCCTTCAGCCGCAGCGCTTTCCTCTTGCTGACCAGCGCTCGAATCGCAGGAGCGGAAGCGAGCGATGTAAACAGCGCCATCACCACCAGTGCCACGAACATGCTTTCGCGAATTAGCCCAGCCTGCAAAGCGATCAGGCCGAGAATCATTTCCATCGCGCCGCGCGCATTCATGGCCAATCCGACGCCCCAGGAGGCCCGCTTATCCATTCCTCCCAGCCGCGCTCCGAGTCCCGCACCGATGAGCTTACCGACGCAAGCGACCGCGATCACCGTAAGAGTCACGCCCCAATTAAAATTTGATACGAAATCGGTGCGCAGGCCAATTGTCGCGAAGAAAAAGGGGGCGAAGACGTTGGTGACAATTTCGTGGATGTGCGCGGAGGTACGCTTGCGAAGGTGCGTGGATTCGCCAATTGCGATGCCCATAATGAACGCGCCAAATGCTGCGTGTATGCCCGCGTATTCAGCGAAGGCGGCGGATCCTAAAGTGAGAGTGAAGATGAAGGCCAGCACTCCGCCGGGCCAGGTGGAGTGGGCCTGAATGAACGGCAGAATCTTGTCGAACAGCCATCGAAATACCGTAAGCGCCAGACCTACGAATAGAAAGACCAGTTCGACAGTACGCTTGACGCTGCTTATGGAATGCGCCGAGGAATTCATCATTCCCAGGACTAGTGAGAAAAGAATCCAGCCCACCAGGTCGTCGAACATGGCCGACGACATGACCACGGTTCCAAGCTCGCTGCGCAGCAGGTTCAAATCCATCAAGATTTTCGCGATAACCGGCAGCGCCGAAATGGAGAGCGCCGTACCCACGAACAGCGCAAAGATCAACCGGTCGGCACCTTCCTCAGCGCCGAGGAAGTGAGGAAAAACTCCCGCAGCGCCAAAGCCAAAGGCAAATGGAACAATTACGCCGAACATACTGACTAGCAGCGCGCTGCGGCCTTGTCTGTAAATGCTGCGTAGATCGATTTCAAGCCCGGCAGTCAGAAGGAAGAAAACGACGCCGATAGTGCGCACCGTATCGATGACGATGGGCATGGCGCCTGTGCTGGGGAAAAGTGTGGCGTAGATGTGGGGCCGGAAGTGACCGAGCAGGGTCGGGCCCAGAAGAATGCCAGCCATGATCTCGCCCAGCACGGATGGCTGGTCAAGTTTCTGCATCAGTTCGCCGGCTAGCTTCGCGGTGCCTAGTAGCACCGAGAGGGCCAGGAACATGGTCATTACATCGTGGGGACTTAGATGATCCATGCTCTAGGGGGCTGCGCTCGATCAACCTGCTAATCCGCAGTTTGATGGATCGAGCGGTGCAACAGTTTCAGGCACAGTGCCTAATATCGCAAGCTGCGTTATCGAACTTTAACTGCGTGTGGGTCACGGCGATTGAGAGGCAGCCTCAGAGGCTGGATCGCCTTGGATCGAGACAATAGGGAATCGTAAAAAGGGACTAATGGCAGCCGCAGGTGCGAGGAGTGCACCCACAACTTCCAACCGAACTTGGATTCTTGCTAGTTGTCGCCACTCCGTTTGCATTGCTCGGAGCAGCGAAGACTGAGAATTGAACCGCCTGGCGCTTGCTCCCACACTTGGGGCACGCCGGCCCATGGCTGCCATTCGCCGTGCTCGATAGCACCAACCGTTCGTGGCGGGTCGAGCAATCCTCGCAGACATATTCGAAAATTGGCATCGCGTTCCTCGAATGAAATCGGCTCTATTGTTCCAGACCGCCCCCGCGTAGCAAAGCCCCAAAAAAGCGACAGCCCCTGGGATGTCCAGGGGCTGTCGGTCACTCCGATGATTCAGAGATTTGTTTAGTCGCCGGCGTGTGCCACTTCGGCATCTTCTTGCTTGGCAGCGCCATTCCCGTCGGAATGCCCGTTGCCATTGCCGTTTGAGTGGCCGTCGCCATTCGTGGATATGGTCTGCAACCCTGTCTGTACGGCCGGTGTTGCGGCCTTGATGGCGGCCACTGTGCCGATCTGAACAACCGACTCGGGCTGCTTCTTGAGCACCAATTCCTCATAGATCTTGCGGACCTTGGCGGCTTCCTCCATGGCCTGCCGTCGGCGCATGCGATCTTCTTCCGCGGCGGTCAGAGGAATGTCGTGTTCGAGGTGACGGATACGCGCTGCGTCTTCCGCATCGATTCTAAGAGAGTGCTCGTAGCTGTTCAGGTCGACCTTCTTGCCCTTGGCGTAGATCTCATGCTTCCCGTGGGTCTTGTACCACTGGGCTACGGTCGCATTCTTGTACATGTTCTCGATGATCTTCCGCCAGCCGATCCCGGTGTTATATGCGCAGAAGGAAATTTCGCCCTGCTGCGTGGCGTAGGGAATGATGCACATTTCAGTGCGGCGGAAGTCGTAGTTGAAGAGATCCTGGAACCACATACCCGCGATGAAGAGGAAGTTCCACGGGTCGGTGGCGCGGCGCTTCATGGCGTCTTCGTAAGTTCGTTCCGGGCTGGTGCGGCCGTACTTAGTGTCAGCGCCCTTGGTCAACGCCCAAGTCTTATCGAACTTCTTGAACAAATCGTAGAGGCTCAAACCCTTGGGGGCTCCAAACGGCTTGTAGTTCTTGAGCAGAGCCATGGCCATCATGAAGTTCGAGAATTTCTTGCCGCGCGCCGCGTCGGTAATTGCGTTCACGTCCTTCACCAATTGCGGCGTGTTCAGGAAGCGAGGAACAGGCGCCCACTCCTTGGTTTCCTTATTGATCATGACCGCGGTGCCTACTCCGCAGTTCGGGTGGCATCCGCAGCTCAGCGAACCCCACTGTGAATCCGGCCCGTGGATCAGATCCGAGAAGCCCGCAAAGGCGCTAACCAGCGAAATCGGGAACCAGTCGCGGGTCGGCTCAATCTTGCCAACCTGGTGGCTGACGTCCTGGGCCAGATGCGACAGGGTGTAGCGCTGGCGCATGCGGCGTTCGGGTGTGATTTCCTCGTCTCGGCCGGTAAAAGAGACCGGTTGGAAGGAAACGAAGGCGATCTTCTTGGGGTTCTCCATCGCAAACTTGACGATCGGGCCAACCTGATCGTTGTTCACGTTGTTGACGATGGTGGTGACCAGCACGATCTCGATGCCCGCTTCATGCATGTTCTCGATGGCGCGGAGCTTCACGTCAAAGAGGTTGCCGACTTGCCGGTGGCTATTGGCGTCGTTGCCGATGCCGTCGAACTGCAGGTAGGCGTAACGCATGCCGGCTTCAAAGGCTTTGCGGGAGAAATCCTTGCTCTTCGCGAATTCAATGCCGTTAGTGGCCGCCTGCACGCTGTTATAGCCAACTTTCCGGGCGTACCGCACGGCGTCCAGGAAGTAGGGATGCATGGTCGGCTCGCCGCCCGAGAACTGCACGGACATCTGGCGGCGCGGCTTGATCATGAGCGCGTTATCCAGGATTTCCTGAATTTCTTCCCAGCTGAGCTCGTGGACGTAACCGACCTGATTGGCGTCCATGAAGCAGGGGTCGCACATCATGTTGCAGCGGTTGGTTAGGTCGACCGTCAGCACCGAGCCGCGGCCAAAACGCACCGTGCTGCTGCCGTGACGATGCAGTTTTTCGTCGTTGTGAGCCGGGATGTCGCGACCGGGGAAGTTCTTCTCAATCCAGGAGAGGAACTTGGCGTCCACGGCCATTAGGTCTTCACACTTCCCATGGATGGGGCATTCCTTCACCATCCAGACCTGACCATCGCGCTCGATGATTTGGGCCTTGATCTCGCCGATCTTCTCGTGAACCAGGTCGGTCCAGTCTTTCTTACCCCCGAAGATCGCTTCCCGCGCCTCATGTACGCACCCTGGACAGAGCGAGTCTGTCGTCCGGGGCCAGCCGAGCGTCGGCTTGCTTTTCTCGTAGGACTTCAATAGAGGCTTATCAGACCATTTCGGCGTGAATGACGGATTCGGCCGATACTTGTTAAAAAATTGAATCGAATTAAAAGTGGCGGCGGCCGTTTTGCACAGGACCCAGTCGAATGACTTGGCAACTCTCTTGGTGCTCGACATATCTATCAATCCCCCTATCGACGACTAACGCCCTAACTTACGCCCAAAGGCACTGCTAACTATTATATCGACAATAACTTACGATACCAGCGGGACGCATACCCTACCACAGGTTAGCGCCCAAAGGGCCCTTTTCCCGGTTAAGCGGTCATAATTCGGGGTTTAGAGGCGTGCCCCGAGAAGGGCCAAATTAGCGCCAATGGCCGCTTTTTCGCTGGCCCCTATAGCATCCGCGGGAATCAGTCAGGGGCAATCGCGGCGCTAGGTCGGCCTATGGGAATCCCCTCGTTAGTTTGATGAATGGAAGACGCCGGAGGACACGCCGATAGGGCGATGCAGACCCGAATCCGGAGGCCGGGAGGGCCACTCCATTTGGATCGAGGCGGGAGGACCTAACTTATGTTGAGGGGGGTGCGCAGGACGCCGATGGCGAAGTGTGCGAGGTGGTGAGCTTCTTCGTCTAGTTGAATCCAGCGGACCACGCAATGCTTCTTTAGGTAGTCGCCGACCTTGTTCTCGTTAATCCCGAGATGCTCAGCCAGCCGTTCCTTAAGTGAACCACTTTCCTCGCGCCGTTGAGAGCGGCCGCCGCGCACCAGCTGGCCCATCGCGACTCGCAAGGTTTGGCAAGATTCCACGTAGTAGGAATCAACGAGTTCCGAATCGGATAGGAGCAACACCCCCGGCCCGGCAGGTGCTTCGTCGGCCGCATCGAGTGAATGGAGCTGGCTGCCAAGCAGGCGTCGCAGGAGAGATTCCAGGTTGGCCAGGCGCGAAGCAAGAGCAGGCTCGCGGCCCCGGCCATGCATCACTCGTTCGGACGGCAACGAAACAGGCGCGTCTCCGTGAGTGTCACGCGCCGCCCGGGCATCGATGCGGGAAGTGCTGAGCTGGCTCGGAGGCGTGGGTGTCTCGGGTTCGGGCGGCGGCGCAACCGGCTCGGGTTGAAGCTTGCTGACGTAGGATGGCCTCGTAGGATAGGCCCGCTCAGTGGTCTCTCGACCTCTTTGCGGAAAGGTTCTTGGGGGAGTGAACGTCTCCGGGGGCAGCCCCATTCCTGCAGCGCCGCGCTTGCGTCCGCGACCGCCTCGGCGACCTCGCCTTCCCCGTTTGCCTGCTGGCCCGGCAGCAGCGCCCGCATGGGTACTCCTGACAACCTTTGGCTGCGTTATGACGTTTCCGTTGACCTCATCGATCTCTTCTTCAGGTATGGCACTGTCAGCGGCGATGGGAGTAACTCGATTAAATCGGCTCCCTTCGTCATCATCGGCTGCGTCTTCATGGACAGGCGAATTAATTGGATCGGATTGGTCGTTCACTTCTTGCATTTGATCTGCTTTCACGCGCGGCGATGGAATCGGTGCACCGAGCCGAGTTAGCGCGTCTTCCGCTCGTGACTTCCAGTCTGCGCGACGGAAGCGCTCCGCCGCGGTGGTGTACCAACGCACTGCTTCAGCGCTATTCGCTTCCTTTTCTTGTAAGGTCGCAAGTTCGAACGCCACCATCGCGTCTCGAGTCTTGTTGTAAAGATCAGCGAGCTTGGTGGGAGCTTCGGGACCGCTTTTCGCTTTGCGAATGCGCGCCTGGATCTGTCGCCAGTTCGCCATGAGTTTGGATTGTATCAGCAGCAACCCCTGCAAACTAGTGATTCGCCTTTGATCAAAGCGAATGGCGTGCTTTCAGATGCATCCCCGGCGCCGCCAGCGGATAATTGGCAGGTGGCTATTCCGCTCACCACGAATTCACCAGAAGCCAATCCCGCGACCGCAGAACTCGTCGCGAAGCTCGCCCGCGAGGCAGGCTTTGAGCTTTGCGGCATAGCGCCGGTCGAAGCGTACCCGGAACTCACTCGCCTGCCGGAATGGCTCGCACGCGGCTACCACGGCGAAATGAAATATCTCCTGGATTCACGCCGCGAGGACCCGGCGCGGGTGATGGACGGAGCGCGCAGCGTCATCGTCACCGCCCTTTCTTACAACCGCGCACAGCCCTATTCAACTCAGGTTTCACCAACCAGCGGAGACGAAGCACCGCGCGGCTGGATTTCGCGCTACGCCTGGGGCGATGACTACCACGACGTAATGAAGCGGAAGCTTGAAAATTTGATCGCCGCGCTGCGTCGCGAACTGCCACAACAATTTAAAGCCCGCGCCTATGTGGACACCGGGCCAATTCATGAGCGAATTGCCGCGCATCACGCGGGCCTTGGCTGGCTCGCAAAAAATACGCTGCTCATTAACGAACACATCGGCTCCTGGTTTTTCCTGGGCGTGATCGTCACCGACCTGGATTTGCCGTCCGCCTCGCCTGGCGCTTCTCGCGAGCTTCCTCCCGATCTGTGCGGCACGTGCTCGCTCTGCATCGACGCGTGTCCGACGGGAGCCATTGTTGAGCCCTACGTGCTCGATGCCCGCCTCTGCATTTCATACCTGACCATCGAGCTTCGCGGAGAAATTCCCACCGAACTTCGCCCTCAAATGGGCCGCATGGTCTACGGCTGCGACATTTGCCAGGATGTTTGCCCTTGGAATCACAAGGCGTCTACGAATGGCGATCCGGCCTTCGAGCCTCGCACCCTCAGCATCCCCGAAGCTATCCCCGAAGCAGCTCAACCCGTGGCCAGCTCGCCCTCGCAAGGCCCTGAATCGCTTTTCGCTCCTCTGCTCGAAGCCCTTGCATCACTCTCCGAGGAGCAATACCGGAGTATCTTTCGCCGCAGCGCGATCAAGCGAGCCAAGTGGCGGGGGTTAGTGCGGAATGCCTGTGTTGCCCTGGGGAACTCAAAACTTACGCGCGGCCACGCGACGCATCAGAGAATTACCGCGCTACTCCAAAGGCTGGCAGACGGCAACGATCCAATCATATCCGAGCATGCTCGCTGGG
The DNA here is from genome assembly GCA_963757885.1 of uncultured Acidobacteriota bacterium. Classification (GTDB taxonomy): domain Bacteria; phylum Acidobacteriota; class Terriglobia; order Acidiferrales; family UBA7541; genus Palsa-147. The sequence continues at coordinate 1,925,178 of CAVWSS010000006.1, forward strand.
CCCTCGACCGCCTGAGCAACTAAGCTAACAACCTAAGCTGAGCACCTAACCCGCCAAAGCTCGCTGCAATGCAGCTTTAGCGAGGAGCCGGGTTGAGTCCAAGGTGGGCAAAGGCGCATCATCCGGCCGCACGATCAGCGGAATTTCCGTGCAGCCTAAAACCGCCGCATCGCAACCACGCTGCTTCAGCTTCTCCATCACCACGTTGAAATAAAGACGCGATTCCTCAGGGAATTGCCCATTCACAAGTTCTTTAAAAATAATCGTGTTGATCTTTTCCCGATCAGCAGCATCGGGAATCAGGCATTCGATTCCGTAATTTGCCGCGGCCTTCGGATACACCTTCGATTCCATCAAATACTTCGTGCCGAGCACTCCCAAGCGCTTGAATCCTCGCTTGCTCGCCTCACCGGCAACCACCTCAGCGATGTGCAGCCAAGGAATCGGCGATTTTGGTACCACGTATTCGAACGCTTCATGGCAAGTATTGTCCGGGCAAATCGCAAACGCTGCACCGGCCCGCGCCACTTTTTCAGCCGAATCGAGCATCAGCCTTGCCACACCTTCCCAATCGCCTCTTTTGATGTAAACCATGTGCTCGGCCATGGGAATCGAGTTCATGGTGATTTGTGGGTGCGCGTGTTCACCCATCACAAGCAACGCTTCCAGACAAATGGTCCGATAACAAAGCGCCGCGCCCTCAGCGCTGCACGCGACAATTCCAATGTGTTGAGCCGTAGGGCTACCTGATTGCGGGCCATCTGAGCCATGCGAGCTATCGTAAAGCACATTGGAGGGCTTACCAAGCCGTGCTAGGCTCCCTTGGTGAGCGAAATTTCCGCAATTGCTGTCCTGTTTGACCCATTTGCACCCCACTTCAGTTTCCCGCAAGGAGCCGCTAACGAAGAAATTGCCCTGCGCTGGATCCACTTTCGTCGCTGGAACGATGTGGATTGGCCTCCTCTACTTTTTCAATCTAATCGGGCGGCCTGCGCTCACCGAGCTCGACTCGACCACGCGCGTCAAAGTTTTCCCGGTGCTGATGTCCCGGGCCATGTCTTGGTTCCGCTGGTCCGCGCTCATTACGGTGCTCGTAGGGATGCGCTATTTCACGATCATCTTGAAGTCGGACGCAGTGAACGCAGGGAATCCGAATCTGATGTGGGAATGGTTTGGCGTGTGGCTGCTAATTTGGGTCGTCGCCTACGTCTTCCTTTATCCACTGCAAATGCCCTGGAAAGGCGCGATGGAAAAGGTTGCGCTACGCTCGCTGCTCATCACCATCGTCATCATTGCCGCCTCTTGGGTCACCTTGGAGCTAAACGCCACGCCCGAATCGTCGAATAGCCATTTATGCATTGCTGTCGGAGGCGGGCTCGGATTCATCATGCTGATGAACGTCTGGGGCATCGTCTGGCGAGCCCAGAAGAGGCTAATTCAATGGTCGCGCGAGAGCGCCGCTAGCGGCCAACCCATGCCCAAAGACGCGGAAAAACTGCGGAATTGGAGCCATTTCGCAGCTCGGGTAGCCTTTTACATCTCCTTTCCAATGTTGTTCTTTATGGGCGCTGCGGAACACTACCCGTTCCTTAGTGGAATCTTAAAGTGAAAATTCGCTAGGGCGCTTCGCCCCTACTGCTAGACTGATCTCGAGATACCCCTTCCTCATCGTTCTCAACTAGACAATGTCGACGGCCCTCGAGATTTCAGAGATCGAGAAGCTTCGTTCTGAAGAGCTGGACGAAGCTCACGCTGTGCAGAACGCAATGCTTCCCGGGGAAGCATTGCTACAGGGAACTATCAGCGTCGTGCACAAGATTTCCCCCGTGCACGATGTCGGTGGCGATTTCCTTGATTACTTCACTTTGAGCGATGGGACGCTGGGCCTTTACCTTGGGGACGTGGCCGGTAAAGGGCTTCCTGCAGCTCTATATAGCGCCCTGGTTGTAGGAACCCTGCGGGGTGTGCATAAAACCGGGCAGTCTCCTGAGGTAGTTCTGGAGTGGTTGAATCGGCGGCTCTGTGTGCGCACGATTCCGATGCGCTACACCGCGATTCAGTACGCCTTCTATGACCCCAAAACTTCCCGCATGAAAATTTCGGGCGCCGGCATGTACGGGCCCTTCCATATTTCCTCCCGTGGTTGCCACAACTTGCATATCGCCGGGTTGCCGCCAGGCCTCTTCGCTGCCGCGTCCTACGAGGCCGTAACGTTGACGCTTGAGCCGGGCGATTCGGTGATCTTCGCTACGGATGGAATCACCGACGTGCAAAATGAGCGCAAGGAAATTTTGGGCGTCGATGAACTGAACGAAATTTGCATGCTGCACAACAACGAAACGCCCGATCAACTACTAGAATCCATCTTCAGAGCAGTCAATCGCTTCGCGCGTTGCCAGACGCAGCACGACGACATGACCGCAGTGGTTTTCCACGTGGGCCGTTAAGCCTTCCAAAAACAATCCGAATTTTCTACAGGCTGATACTGGCGGCACAGTGTCTATCGCAGCGTCTAACTATGACCGCCAGCGCAATACGACAGGACCGGACATTGGATGGGTCATTGGCGCGCCGCTGCGGCGGGACTCCAAATACGCGGCCTTCAACGCGAAATACCATTTTGCGGGCCGGTCGGCATCGTCGATCAGCATCAGCTTCGGTTGATGCTTCAGGCCAATCGACTGCTTGGTCATCGTGGCCGTGTCCTGATGAATGAAGCGAGGCCCGAAATATCTCAGCGCGCTGCCGACAAAGCCGCTCAGTGGCGGCACATGCCACGCCGCGCAAAAGTCCAGCCGGCAAAGGTCATGGCGGATTGGCGTCACCGTGGCGCGACTCGAGAACCACGCTTTTCCGCAACGAATCTGCTCGAATCGCATATTGGGCAGCACGAAATCGATCACGGTTGTGACCGGAGCCTTATAGAGCGCCTTTAGCAGCTTATAGGGCGCGCTATTCGACGAGGGCGTATGCGCTGACATGCGGAAGCCCATCGGAATCGGCTCAAATGCCTTCTGCTTTTCATGCATGCTTCGCCGGCTGCGCCACCACCAGGATTGATGTACGAATGGTCCATGCGCCGGGTCCATAAGCCCAATAATTCCCTGATCTACACTGACCGGCATTTCGGCCTGAAACTGCACTGAGTGAAATTTCTCACCGAATTTCGGCAGCTCAGGTGACGGAGGCGGCGGCTGTTTCGAAGCGCGAGGAGCCCCACCCCCAGGCACAAAAACCCACAAATAATCGTCGCATTCTTCGCAGGGAAAAGCGTCAGCAAAAATCCGTTCGCATTTCAGAGTGGAATCGGAAGTGAGCGACGGAATAATCGTGCATTGACCTGAATGAGTTTCGAATTGCCAGCCGTGATAACTGCACTCAACGTTCGCTCCCTCGATGCGGCCAAAGGAAAGCGGCATCCCGCGATGTGGGCAGGAGTCGCGCATGGCAAAGGGCTTGGAATGCTGATCGCGTCCCATCACCAGCGGAATATCCATCAGTACGGTGGATTTCATTCGTCCCCGCGGAACCTCCCGCGAACGAATTGCCGGATACCAGAAGCCAAAGAGCATTTCGGGGTCGCGCCCCGGCGCACTCGTGCCGGAGTTATCAGGAGATTCTTGGGATGTGACTTGCGGTGTAATTGGATCGCTCACGCTTTTCGCCGCAGGAAGGCTAGCACGCACCGAGGCGGCCATAAAGCGTATGCAAGCCAGCCAAAGGGCTTGGCGGGCTAATTTGACAGCCACGGACAGGCGAATTATTCTCGTAGTAGTTGGAACGCTGTCTACCTCACTAATGACCAACGCCTTCTATTAGCCAGTTCTTCGTCGCGGGCCTCCTCGTCCGCCGGTCCATCATTGGCTCCATACATTGAATTTACCGAGCCGAGACTAACCACATGCTGTGAACTCCTGGAATTTTGGAAAGACCGAGGCGTTTCTATGTCGAATTCGAATGGAAGCTTTTTTCAAAAGCTCAATTCAATGGAGGCGAAATACGAAGAGCTGACTCAGCAGCTCTCTTCACCGGAAATATTGGCCGATTCGTCCCGTTACCAGAAGCTAGCCCGCACACACGCAGAACTCGCGGAAGTCGTGGGCAAATATCGTGAATGGCGAGAGCTTGACAAGAACCTCACCGGCACCAGGCAGCTAAGCGTCGAGGCGGACGACCCCGAAATGAAACAAATGGCGCACGACGAGGAGCGCACTCTGACAGAGAAGATTCAGGTCGTTGAGCGCGACCTGAAAGTTTTGCTTTTGCCGCGTGATCCTAACGACGAAAAAAACGTATTGGTCGAAATTCGGGCGGGCACCGGCGGCGATGAGGCTTCGCTCTTTGCCGGCGAGCTTTTCCGCATGTATTCACGGTATGCAGAAACCCAAGGCTGGAAAGTCGAAGTACTGGAAAGCTCGGCATCGTCGGTAGGCGGTACAAAGGAAATCGTCGCGGCAATTTCAGGCAACAAGGTTTATTCGAAGCTGAAGTATGAAAGCGGGGTACATCGCGTTCAGCGCGTTCCGGCCACCGAACAACAGGGGCGAATTCACACCTCGGCGGCTACCGTGGCGGTTCTGCCGGAGGCGGATGAAATTGACATTAAGATCGACGCCAAAGATATCCGCATCGACACTTTTTGTTCGTCCGGTCCAGGCGGGCAGTCGGTGAACACAACTTATTCAGCGGTACGGATCACACACATCCCCAGTGGTTTGATCGTCTCGCAGCAGGACGAAAAATCGCAGATCAAGAACAGAGCAAAAGCCATGCGCGTATTGCGCGCGCGGTTGTATGAAATGGAACAGGAAAAACAGCACGCCAAAATCGCCGCTGAGCGCCGCGATCAAATCAAAACCGGCGACCGCTCGGAGAAAATTCGCACCTACAACTTCCCTCAGAATCGGGTCACCGACCATCGGATCGGACTAACGTTGCACCAGCTCAATTTGGTGATCGAAGGAAAGCTAGGGCCAATTGTGGACGCTCTGGTGACGCACTACGAGGCGGAGCGGTTAAATCAGGAACTCAGCGAGAACTAATTCAATCCCAAGTCCTAACCACCCAAGTCCTAACCATATGATCGTTCGTGAAGCACTCAAGGAAGCAATAGCGCGATTCGCCGCGGCAGACGTTCCCTCTAGCGGTCTCGCAGCAGAGTTGCTGCTGATGCGCGCGGTGCAGCGAGATCGAACCTGGATCTATGGGCACCCGGAAGCCTCGTTGGATATTGCCGAGGAGCATCAATTCCTGAGGTTTGTTGAGCAGCGCGCTGCGGGAACTCCCACGCAGTATCTGACCGGACATCAGGAATTTTGGGGCCTCGATTTTGAAGTTGCACCCGGCGTCTTAATTCCGCGTCCTGAAACCGAGCATTTAATTGAAGTTGTGCTAGAACGATTAGATCCAGCGCTGCGGAGCGAGCAGTTGCTCATTGCGGACGTGGGAACAGGATCGGGGTGCATCGCTGTTGCCCTAGCCAGGGAATTTACCGGCGCAAAAATCGTCGCCACGGACATTTCCCGCGAGGCACTTAATATTGCGCAGCGCAATGCCGTAAGGCATCAAGTGGATGACCGAATAAAATTTCTGCTCACCGATCTTCTGGAACATGCAGGCAGCGCTGATTTTCATGCGGTCGTCAGCAACCCACCCTATGTTCCATTGCCCGAATCGTCCGACTTGCCGCGTGAAGTTCGAGACCATGAGCCCCAAGGTGCGTTGTTCGCGGGAGCCGACGGTCTCGCGGTGTATCGCCGCCTCGTTGTGCAGGCTGCGGCTGTTCTTCGGCCCGATGGAATATTGGTGATGGAAATGGGGCACAATTCTTCGCCGACGGTGCGAAGTCTGTTGGAAGAATCAGAAAAGTGGCAGGACCTTCAAATTACTAACGACTTGGCGGGAATTCCCCGCGTGATTTCCGCGAAACGCAATAAGCGCTAACGGCGCTCTTCGCTCACAGTCTCCCCACTTCATTTCACAACATCAGACGCAAACACCAGTTGAATGCCTTTGCCGCGGAGCTGCGGCAAATTTTCCCGAAGAACCTCGATGGTAGCGGGATGCGGATGGCCGATGGTGATCGCCCAGCCTTTCTTAACGGCGTCATTCTCGGCTCTCTGGAGCTGCTTTTGTATGGCTGCGCCAGTCTCTATGTCATCGAGGAATTGCGCGTTGCGGAAGGACGCGCGCACGCCATCTTTTTCGGCGGTGTCGTAGGCCACGGTTTGCACACTGGTGCGGCTATCGATAAAAAATAGCCCGCGCTCACGCAACGAGGACATCAAAGCGTCCATGAGTTGTGGATCAGCCGTGGCGCGCGAGCCTTGGTGATTGTTCACTCCTGCAACATGGGGAACACTTTTTAAGTTTTCGTCCAGGATGTTTTCGACTTGCCCGCGCTGCATGCCCACCCGCAGTTCCACGGGCTCGGCCTGGGCTTTTTCGCCCGCTTCCATGGGCAAATGCAACAGCACCTGGTCGCCGCGCTTGTAAGCCGCCTCGGCTACTCTCGCTGAATCGGGAAGATTGGGGATCACGGAGATGGTTAGTGGATAGGGAAGGCCGAGGAGTTTTTCAGCGACCCCAAGATCACGCCCAAGATCGTCGACAATAATTGCCAGCTTCGGGCCTCGTCCCAGTGTTCTTGGAACCGCGGTTTTGGGAATTTCAGTTTGGGTTATTTGTTCCACTACGATTTGGATCACGTGGGTGATCTGCGAATCGTGCGTCAGCAAAAATTCAGTCGAACCGTCGGATGAGGATAGAGCGGTGATCGACAGGTCGTGCTTCTTAGCTGCGCGGGCAAGCGCCTGCTCTAGTGGGTTTCGCTGAGCGGGATCGTGAAGCGTGATGCGAAGGTGATCGCGCACTGGGCCGGCATTCTTGGTATTTCCAGGCGTGGTCTCGGGGCGGATGGCTATCTCGGTTTTTGGCCCAGCCACTTGCTGTGTCGCCGCAACCAAGTCCTCTGTAATGGCGTCAATTTGTTTTGTATCTAAGGTTTTCTTGGCGCAACCGCCCAAAAACATTGCAAGAACACACAAAAAAACAAAGTAGAAAAGTAGCGGCTTGTTGAAGCTATTTGAGGGCTGTCTAGTCGAGGGAAGACTGGCGGGTGAACGGCGGCTGCAGACGGTAGTGGCCTTCACAAAGAAGACTATGCCGCCTTCTTAACCGTCCCGCCTTGCAAAATTGTGATGGCCTTCTTTACCAGCGGATCGTCAGGAGAGGCGGCCTGGCCTGGCGGAGGCGCAGTAATCTGCTGTTGATCGTTCAGCGTTGCCAAATCCTCGGAGGTGGCCGGAACCGTAGGCACCACTCCATCCGTAGGAATCGACTTCCCGCTGGGAGTGTAATAGTCGGCCACGGTCAGAATCAGGGCAGAGCCATCGTCGAGTTGAATAACCTTTTGGGTCGATGCGGAACCAAACGTTCGATCCCCAACCGTCTCGGCGCGATGATCGTCGCCCAGCGCACCCGCGAGGACCTCAGCTGCTCCAGCCGTTCCACTCGAAACGATCAATACAACGGGCTGTTTCCACACTACCTTCGATGAATCAGCGGAGAAGGTCTGCGCTGCGACCGTCTGGCCCTTCAAGGTCGCGATATTACCCGCCTGCAAAAAGAGCTGCGCAGCAGCGACGCCATCTTCGGGGAATCCAACCGCGCAATCACGAACATCCAAGATCAACTTCGACACGTTCTTGGAGTTCAGCTCAGCGAGCTTGTCTTTGAGCCGGCCGACGGCCCCAGCATCGAGCTGAGTCATGCGCAAATAAGCGATGTCGCCTTCCAGCCGGTCCTCGATAATCTTGGCTTCGATCGGCTTAGCCAGCACAACTTCCACCTCTTCCGGCTCGACCCGCGTGCGCCGGATCACCGATAGCTTCACCGAACTGCCGGGTTGTCCGGTGAGCAAGACCTGCGCTTGCCCAATGGACATCTGGCTCGTAGTGAACCCTGCGATCGACTCAAGATAATCACCCGCATGCAGCCCAGCCTTCTGCCCCGGACTGTCCGACAGCACCGAAATGATGATCACGTATCCATTGCGCTTGGAAATCGCCAATCCTGCATTGGCGTCGACTTTACGGTGAGTCTTTTCGACGTAATCTTTATATTCCAAAGGGCTTAGATAACTTGAATTGGGATCGAGGGAATCGAGAAGCCCATGCAGAGCCCCAACCGTCACCGAATGCATGTCCGGATCTTCCACATAGTCCTTCTGCACGTGCTCTAGCACTTCGCTATAAACCGTCAGCGACCGGTAGGTTTTGTCCTCGCTGGAGCGCTGCAGAACAAAGCCTGCAGCCACGTAAGCCATCACCAGGATGGACAGGACTAATACGATTTGCTTGGTCAGGCGATTCATGAATCCCTCTAGTTGGCGTCCAGCGCGCGCTGCGCTTTGGCGGCTAGGTTTCCGGCTTGGTGTTTAGACGTGCCTCCCGACGGTCTGGAGGCAACGGTTATAGCGCTAAATTAGGCGAAGTTCGAACCTCGAGTATATCACCGCGGCTCGACTCCTCACTGTAGACCTCTGGATGGGATGCTACTTATGCGCCATTTGCCGCACCGCCGGCCCCTCAAACGGGTCCGATAGACCCAAGGGCTCCGCGGACGTCACGTAAGTCCGCGAGATGCGATCATGCCAGGTAAATTGATCCTCGTCCCACAAAGACCATAAGAATCCCAGGGCCAACGCCCCGCCCGAAATCAAATACCCAAAACTCCGCCAGCCCAATTGGCGATTATCCGGCAGCCAGCCATCCAGCCGGACCGCACAAAGACCGCGAAGCTGCATGCCCGGCGTCGCTCCCGCGAAGGCCGTAAAAATCGAAAAGTACAAGCCGTACAGCAGGAAAAAAGTAATAACGAAGACTGCGGCATCCGCCTTGGCTAAACCGAGCTTCCCGCCGAGCGAATGAAACAGGCCAAGAAATCCAAAGCACGAAATGACCAGAAAAAGCCCATCGAGAGCGCCCGCATAACGCCGTTCCTTCAGGCTCGCCACCGGAATTAGCGCGGTCTGCGGCCTGGCCCGGTCGCCATTTGCGGCGGAGAAGTCCAGTTGCGGTTGCAAAATAGCAATTTCTACTCGCTCAGCCTTCGAGGCGGTTTGCGCTTCGCTTTTGCGGCGTTAGCCCCGTAGCCACTCTCCGCCTCACGCTCCTCAAGCTTCTGTCCTGATCCAGCGTGGAATGGAAATGGCGACTGAGATTCATCCGGCTGATTTGGATAACGCCGCGCGCGGTACAGATTTACGCGCTGATTGATCTCACGGCGCCATTCAGGCTGCTGCTGGGCCGTAACAATCGTCCCGCTTTCGGGTTGATGTTGAGTGGACACTGCGGCCAATTCAGCAGCGAGTTCAGCTTCGGGATTTGCGTCGGTAAGGACCGCGTCGCAGAAGGGGCAATTATCGGCGGCTTCAAAAAGGAGTGCGCCACACTCCGAGCATATCAATATCACCTGTTCGTTTTGCGCCGCGGACGCCCGGGTGATTGGGTGCCATGAATCCTACCACAATGCGCCGCCGCCGGAATTCCCAAAGAAATTGCGCGTGGTGCCTCTTGAACAACCGTTGGACAACAGCTGGCGCAGCGAATTGCATCCGGATGTCGAGACTCTTGCGGGCTGCGTTTAAGCCGAGAAGCACTTCGCTGATCGCGGTACGGTGGCGGTCTTGAAACGTGTTACGCTTTTGCGGTTTTTGCTGCCCATGCGACCCTCCATCGGCGTCTGTTTTCTTGGTGCACTCGCGCAACTTGCGTTCGCTCTTACATTTTTGGTTTCCGCGCCGCCGCTAGATGCCCAAGAATTACTTCCACACGAAGAATTGACTCAGGCAGCCGGCGCCTCGGCCGCATCGACGAAAACGCAGCCCCAACAACCCAGAACCCCCGCCACGCAGTGCACCTACCCCACCGTCCAGAAAGAGCCCGGCGTAGCCACTCTTCAGGCTGATTCGCAACACCGCACCGGGAATACGAGCTATGCCGACGGCTGCGTCGAAATCGACTACGACAACCTTCGTTTACGCGCCGATCATGTCGAGTACAACGACGATACGAAAGTCGCCGTCGCTCGCGGGCATGTCCAATTGGATCGCCTCTCGCAGCACCTCGAGGCAGATGACGGCACCTACAACCTAGGCTCCGACAGCGGAGTGTTTCACCACGTCCGCGCAACCATCTCCATGCAGCGCAGGCCCGCCCCAACATTGCTCGTCAGTCCAAACCCCCTCTATTTCGAAGCCGAGGAAGCTGAACGGCTGGACCAAAACACTTATCGCGTTCACCGGGCGTGGATCACAGTGTGCCGGCCCGACAAGCCCACTTGGAAGTTTTTCGCAACGGAAGCAACTGTCCAAATGACCCGCGACGTCCGGCTTGAGAATTCCACGTTTCGCCTCATCGATATCCCCGTAATCTATCTTCCGTTCGCCACGATTCCCGCGAGCCGGCAGCGCGAATCCGGATTCATGATTCCCGACGCGGGTAATTCCTCCATCAAGGGCTATTTTTTTGGCGATTCCGTGTATTGGGCGCCGACGGATTGGGCCGATGCGACCGTCGGAGCGACCTATCTAAGCAAGCGCGGCTGGAGCCAAAATGCCTCGATTCGCTTGCGGCCCTGGGAAAATGCCAAGCTCGACGCTTCCTATTTCGGCGTGATCGACCGCGGGCTTCCCGAGCCGAATGGTCCCCCGCTTCGAGAAGGGGGCCACGAAGCGCATTTCGACTTCGACGCTTTCCTGCCCGAGGGCTGGCGCACGGTTATCGACCTAAATCAACTCAGCTCGCTTACCTTCCGTCTCGCTTTTGCCGAGACGTTTTCACAAGCGGTGAATTCCGAAGTGCGCAACACCGCCTTCGCGACCAATAATTTTTCGGGATTCAGCTTCAGTGTGGCCGCTCTGAGTTATAAGGACTTTCTCAGTGCGACACCGGAATCCTCGATCTCGCTGCGCAGCGCACCGGAGGTGCGCGTTTCCTCCGTCCCGCAGCAGGCCTTCCAGCATCTGCCTCTTTATTTTTATTTCAGCGCATTCGAAGGCGCAGTTCATCGTTCTGAATCGACGACCGGATTGAGCACAGACTCATTCGTCCAGCGCAGCGAAGTAGCGCCTAGCGTGATGTTTCCATTTCATTGGGGGCCCTGGCTCGGGATCACTTCCAGCTTCACCTTGCGCTCCACCCGCTACGGTGAACAGGAATCGATTAGCGGCAATCGGTTGGTCGACCAGCCCCTGACCCGCACGACCGAAGAAATCTCCATCGACATTCGCCCTCCCGCACTCGAACGAGTTTTTGAAATTGGCGACACCAAGTGGAAACACACTATCGAACCTGAACTCGTCTACAACTATGTCAATGGCGTGAACGAGTTTGGCCGCTTCATTCGCTTCGACGAAGACGAAACGCTCACCGACACCAACGAAATTCAGTACGGCATCACCCAGCGGCTCTTCCGGCGGAGCAGTGACGGAGACGACGGCGGCGAGGAGTTCATCACCTGGGACCTCAAGCAGAAATATTTTTTCGATCCGACATTCAATGGGGCCTTGCTGCCCGGAGTTCGCAACGTCTTTCAGGCGCTCGATACACTCACCCCTTTCGCGTTTCAGGATGAGCCCAATCACTTCTCGCCAATTATCAGCGACATTAGAGTGACTCCAGGGCGCGCGTACGATGCGCAATTCCGGGTGGATTTCGACCCAACTCGTGGGCGTATCACCGCGATTGGCACTTTGCTGAAACTGAAGCCGTACCGTGAGTCGTTTCTCACCCTAGCCCACTTTTCGACCATCAATCTGCCGCCGGACGAGCCTTCCACGAATTTTCGGCCCCGCTCCGATCAGATCCGCGCGTTGGTCGGATACGGTGAGATGAACCGCCGCGGTTGGAACACTGCAGTGGGGGTCAGCTATGACATTGCAGAACACACTTTTCAGAATCAGGTAGCTCAACTCAGCTACAACGGTTCATGCTGCGGTTTAGGAGTGGAATACCGCCATCTAAACTTGGGAACACTTCGAACCGAAAACCAATATCGAATTGTCCTGTTAATCGCGAATTTGGGTTCTGCAGGAAACCTCAGGCGGCAAGAAAAGATTTTCTAAGCGGATTCCGGGACATCGGAGTAGAGCAAATCGGAGTAAGGCATATCGGAGCAGGCCAAATCAATGACCTCGAAGCGTGATCGGGTCGTCTATTCATCTCTGGAAGAGATCGGCGGCTTGGTGCGTTCTCGGAAGGTCTCTCCAGTTGAGCTGCTGGAATCGATTTTAGACCGAGTGAAAAAGATAGATCCGAAACTGAACGCCTTCATCACTGTGGCGTCAGAACAGGCTCGCGAGGACGCCCGCTCCGCGCAAAAGGAAATACAGCAGAAGCATTATCGCGGACCGCTCCACGGTGTTCCCATTCACCTCAAGGACAATATTGAAACCCGCGGTATCCGAACTACTGCCGGATCGTTAATCCTTTCTAATTTTGTGCCCGACCAGGACGCCGAGGTAGTTCGCGCCTTGCGTCGCGCGGGTGCCGTTATTTTCGGCAAAACCAATTTGCACGAGTTTGCCTACGGCATCACTTCGGAGAATCCACATTACGGGGCGGTGCACAATCCCTGGAATACGGAGTATATGACGGGCGGTTCAAGTGGCGGCTCGGCGGCAGCGATCGCTTCAGGGATGGGGTTTGGATCGTTGGGTACCGATACCGGCGGGTCCGTACGAATCCCTTCCTCCCTTTGTGGGACGGTCGGTTTGAAGCCGACTTTCGGCCGTGTCTCGACGCGCGGCGTTATACCTCTTTCCAAGAGCCTCGATCATGTGGGGCCGATCACGCGTACTGTCGGAGACGCTGCGCTGATGCTTGAAGTCATCAGCACCGGCAAACGTCCTTTCCGCTCGCCCTTCGCCGGACAAAAGTCAGCCAAAGCTAAACCCCTGAATGCTGTGCTCGGCTGGCCCCGTCAATTCTTCGATTTGGTCGATCCCGAGGTGCAATCGGCCATTGAGGACGCCATGAAGGTTTTCGAAAAGCTGGGAGCAAGGCGCCTTGAAATCTCACTGAACGAACTCGTTGCTTCGGCCGAGGCGGGAACCCAAATCGCCCTCGCCGAAGCCCGCTACTACCACGAATCGACCGGCAATTATCCCGCACGCGCCGAATCGTATGGACAGGACGTTCGCGATCGCTTCGAGCAGGCTTCGAAAGTAAGCGCCCTCGACTATTTGCGAGCCTCCGAGGCGAGGCGCCAAGTTATGAGAGATTTCGATGCCGCCTTTGAAAGCGTTGACGCCATCGTAGCGCCGGCCACGCCGATCCCGGCGCCCAAACTGGGCCAACAAAAGGTCGTGATCAACGGCCATGAAGAGACCGTCCGATCCGCTTTGGTGCGAATCAGCCGACCTGCTAACTTCTCCGGCCATCCCGCGATAGCTTTTCCGTGCGGCTTCACCAAATCGAGATTACCCATCGGACTGCAATTGATCGGGCGACATTGGGACGAAGCTTCGATTTTGACCATCGCACGTGCCTATGAGTTCCAAACTCGATGGCATGAAATACACCCTCCTCTTTAGCTGCCCTAACCGGCGCAACGGGTAACGATCTTCAGCGTCTAAGACAGTGACCTTACATAAGCCAGGTAGCTGAGCACGACCTGCCTAATCGTGAGAAAATCTATGGTTGAAGTCTGCGCGTAGGTATTAGAGGTAGGTATTCGGTGTAGCATGCCAGACCCCAAGAGGCGATAGCGGCGAATATGCTTGACGTACCTATTTTGGCGGCGTTTGTTGCGGGACTAGTTTCATTTCTTTCGCCGTGCGTACTGCCTCTCGTGCCTGGTTACGTCTCCATGCTCTCAGGTGTGGGAGTCGAGCAGCTCAGTAAAGGCGAAGGGCCGCGCGGCAGTTTGCTCACATCCGCGTTGGCTTTTATTCTCGGTTTTTCGATTGTGTTCATTACCTTCGGAGCCTCGGCAAGCGCTGTTGGTTCATTTTTGCTGAGGAATCGGAATCTCCTCGCGCCGGTCGCCGGGGGGCTGATTCTTCTGTTCGGCCTGCATTTGACGGGGTTGTTGGTGAAAATCTCGATCCGGGCGGGCGCAATTGTCGGTGGATTATTAGTTTTGGCTGGGCTTTTCTTTGTTTTTCGTCCATCTCCGACCAGCGGACGTGTTCATGCTGTGCAATTTTTCGCCATCGCGCTGATTTTCCTTTTGGGACCGTTCCTGACTCGCTGGCTCAACCGGGATGTTCACTTGCGAAACGTAGGCGGCCAGCCAGGCGCGGTCAGCGGTTTTCTGATGGGGTTCGCATTCGCATTTGGCTGGACGCCGTGTATCGGCCCGATTCTGGCGGCGGTGCTGGCCATCGCCGCGACGCGCGAGCACGTGTCACAGGGTATTTTTCTTTTGGCCGTTTACTCAGCTGGCTTGGCGATTCCATTTCTGATTACCGCACTCGGAATCGGCGGATTTTTGAAATTCTATAAACGCTTTCGCCGCCATTTACACACCGTCGAAGTCTTGAGTGGCGTGCTGCTACTCGCGGTTGGCGGGCTGGTTTTTGTAAATCGGCTCACCTGGCTGTCGGGCAAGCTCAGCTTTTTGAATCGTTTTTCGCTGTAGGTGACTGTCAGGAATAGGTGAATGGGCTCAATGAACAAAACTCGTAGATATGTCGCCGCGCTGTGTTTTGCGATCGTGTTGGTTGTTGGGGGATGCGGATCACTCAGCAAGAGCCTTCTCAAGGGCTCGGATTCTTTGGCGCCGATGGGGCCGGAGCCGGCCGTAACTTTTAAATCCTTGAATGGATCGGAAGTCCCCCTGGACAGCCTGAAGGGCAAAGTCGTTCTGGTTAATTTTTGGGCCACTTGGTGCGAGCCATGTAAAGAAGAAATCCCCTGGCTGATTGAACTGCAACACAAATACTCCTCGCAGGGATTTACCATGTTAGGCGTGGCCATGGACGACGAAGGCGCGTCGGTCGTAAATCCGTTTATTCAAACCCAGCAATTCGACGTGAATGGCCAAAAAATGAAAATGGATTATCCGATTGTCCTGGGCAACGATGACATGGCCGGGAAGTTCGGTGGCATTTTCGGATATCCGACAAGTTTCTTGATCGACAAGAATGGCCAGATCAATAAGCGGATTGTCGGCTTGATTGACCGCGACCAGATTAATCGTCAGGTTCAGAAGCTGCTGGAGCATTCGTAGCTGAATCCAGTTTCAAGACGGAATTATTCTGAGGTGAAACGCGCGTAATGGATGACCGGGAATTTCAACGAAAAAGCGATGCTGCGCTGGAAGACTTGAAGCAGCGGCTGCTCCTCCTTGGCGACGAGCACGACTTTGAGACCGAAGGCGGCAGCGGCAAGTTGGAACTGCAGTTCGAAGACGAAGATGAAACCCGCTTTGTGATTAGCCCCAACGCGCCGGTGAAGCAAATCTGGATTTCCGCGTTGACCACAAGTTTCAAGCTGTCTTGGTCGGAAAAGCAAAATGCGTTCGTACTGGAAAAGACTGGCGAGACGCTCTCACAGGTAATGAGTCGAATTCTGACCCAGCAATTGGGAACCCAGGTGACGGTATGAAAGTGATCCTGAGATTGTGCCTTGCCACAGCGGCAGTGTGTTTGTGCGTAGGCGCGGCATTAATCATCGCCTCGGCTACTGTGAGTGCGCAGGATCTGCCCAATCCCGCTTCCATTGTTAAGCCGAAGACTTATGTGTCCGTCAATAAGGTACCCGCTGGATCGTCTTTTGACGTGGCCATCGTGGTCGAGATTCAATCGGGATACCACATGAACTCGCACAAGCCCACTGAGTCCTACTTGATCCCAACCGAAATTACGATGGGAGCAGCGCCGGGATTTAAGGAAGAGAAGACAACCTACCCCGATGGGCAAATGATGCAGTTTCAATTTTCGAAGGAAAAGCTTTCAGTCTATTCGGGGCAGGTAACTCTGCGCGCGCGCATTCAATCGCAGCCTGACGCCTCACCAGGCGAGGCGACTCTCCCATTCACCCTGCGCTTTCAAGCCTGCAATCAATCCGCCTGCCTGCCACCCACAAAAGTAAGCGTCCCGGTAAAGCTACAAGTCGTTGCCGCCGGAACGAAGCCGCAGCCTGCCAACTCTGAAATTTTTAAGGACACCGCGAAGAAGTAATTCTTGGTGACTTGTTGCTGTCTAGTGGGGAGCCAGAACCGGCAGCGCGCGATTCGATTCGCGAGATCACCTTTTCGCGTCCCAACACCACCATAGTGTCGAACAGCGGCGGCGCAACGGCGCGCCCCACAATGGCCACCCGCGTAGCGTTAATTAGTACGCCTGCTTTAACGCCTCCATCCGCGGCAACCTGCCGCAAAGCGTGATCGCAAGCGTCATGGTTCCAGTCGGGAAGGGCCGTCAGTGCCTGCACCACCTTTTCAAGCAGCATCGGAACTTTCTCATCCTTCCAGAATTTATCCCGGGCAGCCTGCTCGTAGTCGAAATCATCGGTAAAAAATGCCCGCGCCCAGCCGGTGAAATCAATCACAAAACGGGTGCGTGGGCGAATGAGATCAACTGCTCGAACAAACCAATCCTTCTCCACACCATCCCACTCTGGCTTCCACAAATTTTCTTTCTGTAACTGCGCCCGCACATAGGGAAGCAGCTCTTCAATCGGCATTTTCTGGAGATATTGAGAATTAAACCACTCGAGTTTGGCTCGATCGAAAACTGCGTTGGTCCGGCTCACCCCGGAGAGTGAGAAGCGCGAAATCAACTCATCCACAGTCATGTATTCAGAATCGTCGCCCGGTGACCATCCCAGAAGAGCTAGAAAATTTCGAAACGCCTCCGGCAGAAATCCCTCTTCGGTATAGGAGCCGACACTGGTCGCACCGTGCCGCTTGGAAAGCCGCGTCCGGTCTGGGCCCAAAATCAGCGGAACATGCGCAAAAATGGGCGGCTTCGCTCCCAGCGCTTCGTAGATCATCACCTGCTTGGGCGTATTGGAGAGGTGATCCGCTCCGCGGATGATGTGCGTAATCCGCATGTCGAGATCGTCGACCACCGCGCCTAGTTGGTAAGTCGGCAGGCCATTTGAGCGAAGCAGCACGAAATCCTCAATTTCTTCATTGCGCACCTCGCGCGGCCCAAATACCGCATCTTCAAATTTCGTCACGCCCTCCCGCGGCACTTTGAACCGCACCGCTCCCCCCTCTCCCCCCTCTCTTTTTCCCCCCTCCCCCCGCCCAAGTCCCGACACCCGCAGTGCTCCCGCGCCCCCACCTTCGCCCGTGTATCCCCCGCCCGTGTATCCCGTGCCTGTATATCCCCCGTCTCCGCATCCCCCTCGTCGTCGTCCACCGCCGTATCCACCGTCGTCCCCACATCCGCCCCCGCATATTGCGACGCCTTGCAGTAACACATATACGCAACGCCGCCTTTCAGGATTTTCTGAGCGGCTTCGCGGTACATATCTAAGCGTTGAGACTGGAAAAACGGGCCCTCATCCCACTGCACACCCAGCCAGCGCAAGCTTTCGAGGATGCCGTCGACCAGTTCAGGCTTGTTGCGTCCGAGGTCGGTGTCCTCGACGCGCAGAATCATCGTCCCGCCCTCGTGCTTGGCAAAAAGCCAGTTAAACAGGGCCGTTCTGGCGCCTCCCACGTGAAGAAAACCAGTGGGGGAGGGGGCGAAACGAACCCGCGGCTTGGATGATTCTGGCATCGACGTTTGTCCCCAAAATGAGGCTTCGATTGGAGCAGCAATCTTATCGGAACCAAGCCGCAAAATCGAGGCGCACACGACCCAGGGAACGACGGCTTGCTATGGCCAAGGCCTTCGAATTCGAGGCTTTTCCGCTCGGTACCTAAACTGTGTCCCCAAGCCCTATGTTCCTCTTCGGAATAGTAGTTAACCTCAACGCTACCTTCATCTAAGCCCGCGCCGGGCTCAATCTTTGCTTCTGATATTCTCGATATGCGTGGGAGTGCGTCCAACGCGGGTAACCTAGGGTGTCTTTCGACGGCTCGACGATCGATATGACCGCCATCATCATGTCGTCCAGCTCTGTCTTGCTGGCTATTTTCTTTTTCTCTGTTTTTAAGGAAAAGCGGCAGACTTATCTGGGCGTCTGGGCGTTTGCCTGGTTACTCGTCGCCTTCCACTACCTCATGCCGGTGCTGCATATCTCTGCGGTTCCGGCTCTCGCCGCACCGATCTGGGTCAAAGCCCTTTCGGACTGGATTCTGGTCATTGCTTCGCTGAATTTCCTGGCTTCGGCACGGCTGTATTCTGGTGACCGCCCCTGGACTCAGCGTTTGGCGTTGTTGGGTACCGCCGCCGCGGTCTGGGCCGTGGGCTATGGCCGGGGCTGGCTAACGCTGCCGCTTTCTGTCGCAGCTGGCACCATCTTGCTCGTCACTGGGTTTCTATTTTGGAGATTGGGCCGCAAGATCGAATCCCGGTCCGATCGACTGCTCGCAATTTCGCTTGCCGCTTGGGCTGCGCTCATTCTGTTGGCCATCGTTGCGCCAAAATTCCCTTCGCTCGCCCATCGAAACGTCGCTGCTCTGGCCATCGTGCCGCAATTTTTCGCCGCAGTTTTAATGGTGATGGGGCTGCATGAAGAACAGCGTCGCCGCGTTGAGCGAAATATGCTCGCGCTCTCCAACCTCAACCTTGCTACTTCAACATTTTCGGGCGGCGAAATTCAGAAAATGCTTTCCCAAGCCCTCGACCGCGTCCTGAATGTAGCGCGTATCCCGCTCGGTGCTCTGTGCCTCAACTACGGCGACGTGGATGGGCCAACTTCCATCGTAGTGACCGGATTCGATGATTCCTTTACTTCCGCACTGCAGGGCGAGCGACTGGATCATTTCCTGGTCAACATGGTGAGTCGCCTTGGCGGCTTAATGGTGCTGCACGATCTGGATCGAAACGGCAATTGGGCGGCGTTGGAACGCGAGCCTGCGTTTCAGAAACTCCGCCAGCAGCTCTTGGCGCAATCGCTTTCGACCGTGGTTGGTATTAGCCTGCAGGCCAAGGAGCGCGTGCTTGGAGTGCTACTGCTGGGAACGCCGGACCGTCGTACGTTCAGTTCCTCTGAGCTTCGTTTGCTCCTCGCGCTTGGCCATCAGATCGGGATGGCCGTCGAAAATAGCTACTTGATCCAGCAGACCGCCCGCCGCAGCGAAGAGCTACACATCCTGAACGAAATCGGCCGTGTGTTGAGCTCGACGCTCGATCTGGATGCTCTTTTCGAGCGCATTTACACAGAAATGTCGCGCCTGCTGGACATGCGCAGCTTCTACATTGCTTTCTACGAGCCGGGCGACGCGGTCGTCCGCTTTGAAATGGAAATGGTGGACAACCGGCGCGGTCCTAAACGCACCGAGCCCGCGGGGGAAAATCTCAACGAATTCATCGTCAAGAATCGTCAGCCGGTGCTGATCCGCCAGAATGCGGCTGAGGAGTTGCGGCGAGCCGGCGTCGAATTGCATCAGGAAATTGGGTCATTTTGTGGAGCGCCGCTCATCCTGCATGATCGCGCCGTCGGCGTAATGGCCGTCTACAGTAAGCGCGAACGCGTTTTCGATGAAGCGCACCTTGAAATGTTGCGCGTTTTGGCGAGCGAAGCTTCGGTGGCCATCGACAATGCTCGTCTGTTTGGCGAGGAGCAGCGTAAGTCGAAGCACCTCGGTCTGCTCAATTCCATCTCGGCACACGCCATTGCAACGTTAAATCCCGACGAGATGCTCACCAAGATCGCCGCCGAAATGGAAAATGCCCTGAGCTACGATCACGTTGGCATTGCCATACTGGATTATTCCGCCAAGGAACTCGTTGTTCAGGCGGAAGCCGGGCGGCGCCGCGACGCTTTGGGCCGTCGTATCCCGCTCACCGAAGGGCTGATAGGACACGTCGCGCGCACCAACCAGCCTGAGGTCGTGCTGGACGATACTCATTCGAAACGTTTGTTGCTTCCCGGCTCAGTTTCAGCGGCGGCAATGCCGATTATCTATGGGGACCAAATGCTCGGGGTCCTGTATGTGGAAACTGCTGATTTCAGTAGGTTTTCCGACGAGGAGATGCAGCTTCTAAAAACTTTGGCCGATCTTTTCGCCGGAGCGCTGCATAATGCTTTGACGTTCCAGAAGGCACAGGAGCAGGCGATTACGGACGGGCTCACAGGCGTAAAAACACACCGCTTCTTGATGGAAGCACTATCAGCGGAATGGAAGCGTTCAACGCGCGCCAGCCGGCCATTTTCATTGGTCCTGATGGACCTCGACCGCTTCAAGTTCGTCAACGATTTCTACGGCCACCTTGAAGGCGACACAGTTCTGCAGCGAGTTGCGCACATCCTGGAGCAGAATTGCAGGCGGTCCGACGTAGTAGCCCGTTACGGCGGCGACGAATTCGTCATCCTGATGCCCGAAACGACCGTCGAACAGGCCAAGCAGCTGGCGGGCAAACTGCGCGCTTGGATCGCGTCTGATCCACTGCTTAAGGACAAGAATATTACCGGCAGCTTCGGCATCGCTGCCTTTCCAATCCACGGCGCGACGCCACAAGAACTCATTCAAGTTGCTGACTCGTCGATGTATCTCTCGAAGCATCAGGGCGGAAACGCGGTCTCAACCGCCGAGCATTTTGATTCAGGCCAGCCAAAGCAATGGAAACAGGACGTGCTCGAGGCGTATCTAGGCGTTACCCTGAAGCGGAACTTCTCGACTGGCCCGGAGGCCTTCGACGAGATCCGGCGCCGGGTCGAACAGTTCACGCATTC
Organism: uncultured Acidobacteriota bacterium; assembly: GCA_963757885.1. GTDB lineage: Bacteria > Acidobacteriota > Terriglobia > Acidiferrales > UBA7541 > Palsa-147. The sequence continues at coordinate 1,945,982 of CAVWSS010000006.1, forward strand.
TCTGCAGAGTGATGAAGGCTCAAGCGATCGTCTGCCGGCATCGTTGGTCGATACGGTGACCTCGCTGGCCATCGCGGTCGATTCAAAGGATCAGTACACGCACGCACACTCCCAGAAAGTGGCCCAATATGCGGCGTTCCTCGCTAACGCGCTTCAAATGAAACCATTCGAAGTAGAGGAAGTTCGACTTGGCGCGCTGCTGCATGATGTGGGCAAAGTCGGCGTTCCTGAACCGATTCTGAACAAGTCAGGGCCGTTGAACCTCGAAGAATGGGGCACGATGCGTTCGCATCCTGAACTCGGCGCCCGTCTGCTTGAGCCACTCCGAGCAATGGGGCGCATTCAGCTTATGGTGAAGCATCATCATGAATTCTGGGACGGTACCGGCTATCCGAGCGGGCTGAGCGGGGAAAAGATTCCGCTCGGCGCACGCATCATCGCAATCGCAGACGCATACGACACCATTACCTCGGAGCGCGTCTACAAAAAACCTCGTAGCGCTGAATCCGCGCTGTCTGAAATCGAGTCATGCGCAGGCAAGCAGTTCGATCCTCGGCTCGCTGCTTTATTTGTCGAGCGGATGCGCCGCCAGCCTGCACCCGCTGCTGAAGTCCTCATCAACGAAGAAAGCCCCGCGAAGACCGTCCACTAAGTCTGCTTCCGCGGTTCAAGCCTTCGCCAACTGCTCGACCGCTATTCACATTTCCGATCGCTATTCGCGGTATTATGAAGCGAAAATTCGCAGGAGTGCGGAAGCGATGCAAACTGCAACGGTCGTTTGGGTGGAGAAGGAACAGTTCAGGGTTAAGACTCCGTCCGGGCACGAATTCTTAATGGACTCGGACCGTGAAAACAATTCTGGTCCTGGACCCATGGAGTTGTTGCTTGTTGCTTTGGGCACCTGCACAGCCACAGATGTGGTGAGCATCTTGGCGAAAAAACGGCAGGCTCTGAAGAAGCTCGAAATCATTGTTTCTGGAGAGCGTGCCACTGAGCCGCCCACAGTTTGGATTAAGATCGAAGTCTTCTATCGACTGTGGGGTGCGCTGGATGAAAAAGGTGTGCGGGACACGATCGAACTCAGCGAGAACAAATATTGTTCTGTTGCCGCGATGCTCAAGAAAACCGCTGAGATTTCCTACCAGTTCGAAATTCTGCGAAGTTAGTGCCTGCTAAGATGTGAGCGGCTTATCCATGGCTACAACGGGAAGCGTCTGGCCATCGGGAAGCGGAATCGAATATCGCTCAGTCGGCAAGAACCCTTTGGTCTTAAAGAAATTCTCGCCGGTTAGCGTCGCTACCAAGCTGAGCTTTGTGAATCCAGCGGCTGAGGCCGCATCCTCGCAAGCCCTCATAATTCGACTGGCGATTCCACGCCGGGCCCAACCTGGATCCACAAAAACCGCGCGGATGCGAGCGGGATCGTGGCGTGGGTCGAGCGATCGGTCGTCCTTGCCTTGAACGTTGTCGCTGCCGAAGAGCGTTTGCCGGCGGCTCCAACCCCCACACGCCACAATCTTCGCTTCTGGTGCTCCACCAGCGCTCTCCACCTCCGCCTCCACCGCGAAATAAGTCCCATCGTGAATTAGCTGCGTATCGACTCCAAAGACGGACCCGATGGCCGCATCCATTTGCAGGGGTGAGTAATGTTGTGACTGCAGCTTGCGCACAGATGCGGCAATCAGCTTCTGCAATACCGGAATGTCTGCCAACGTTGCCAGCCGGACGTTGAAGACTTCCCGCTTTGTCGACTCTTGCATGGTCGAATTCAAACTCCATTTGTGATGCGGACTCGCCGATGCGCAAATTAGCCCAGCACTCTGCATCATCCGCTCGATTCGGTTGCGATAAATGTACACCAATGCGTACAATCGCGGGCTTACGTCAGCGGAGCCATCATGCCCAGAAGGATTGCTGCCAAAATCACCGGCGTTGCGGCCTATGTTCCACCGAACGTAGTTACGAATTTCGACCTAGAAAAGCGTGTGGAAACCACCGACGAGTGGATTCGCACTCGCACTGGAATTGTCCAACGACACTATGCCGGCCCGGGTGTTGCAGCTTCTCACCTTGGAGCCGAGGCGGCCAAACAACTCCTGGCTCAGCAAAATGTTGACCCGGCGGAAATCGATCTGATCGTCCTTGCTTCCGTAACTCCCGACATGCTGTTCCCGGCGACCGCCTGCCTGATTCAAGACCGAATAGGCGCCAAAAAAGCGTGGGGCTTTGACCTCTCGGCGGCGTGTTCTGGATTTGTTTATGCGCTAACGGTTGGCGCCCAGTTTGTCGGTGCGGGGACGCACAAAAAGGTGCTGGTAATCGGCAGCGACGTGATGACTTCGATCCTCGATTTCAAGGACCGCGCGACCTGCGTTCTTTTTGGAGATGGCGCCGGGGCGGTACTCGTAGAGCCCGCGGAAGAGGGCGAGGGAATTATCGACTTTATGCACGACATCGACGGCTCAGGCGGCTGCTATTTGTATATGCCTGGCGGTGGCTCACTCAACCCACCGACGCATGAAACAGTTGATAAGCGCATGCACTATGTGCATCAGGAAGGGCAGCAGGTGTTCAAGTACGCGGTCCGGCGCATGTGCGACCTTGCCGCTCAGTTGGTCGAGCGTAACGGATTTTCGAGTGAGGATATTTCGCTAGTGGTGCCCCACCAAGCCAATCTTCGAATCATTCAAGCAATGCAGCAGCGTCTCGGCGTCAATGACTCCAAGGTAATGATCAATATCTCGAAATATGGGAATACAACAGCGGGCACAATACCGATCGGCCTTCGGGACGCTTTGGCAGAAGGTCGCCTGCACAAGGGCGATCTGGTGCTCCTGATCTCAGTCGGAGCGGGTTATACGTCCGGGGGAATTCTTCTGCGTTGGTGATGGGAGTAGCTTTAACTTTTTCGTCTACCCCCAGCGGCCTCCAGGGCAACCCCTATTTTAGGCCGCCGATCTCGGTAGCTTAGTAAGAGCACATATCCGCGTAGCAGGCCCGGTTGCTCTGGAGTCTTTCGTCAACCAGCACGGCCATGTAGCGGGTGCAATTGCTCATCTCGTCCTGTGCCCAGGAGATCCCCAAGCTGCTCATGAACTGAAGAGCTGCGTGGTACGCGCGAACGCCAAGTCCACGGCGCTCACGACCTGCTAGATTCGGGCTTAGCTCCAGCCACTGCGCGGCCTGCCTGAAATCCGAGGACGATTCCATGTCCATCAGGTTGCTGACGCCTTCGGAGACCGGCAGGGCGGCAACGGACAAGAAAGCTGCCCTCCAGCTGAAGATCCCGAACTGGATCAGGGCTGCTACCGAGATAACCAGTATGAATGCCGAAATCATCATGAACCGATTGTGCGTTTTTGAATTGTTGGGAGCTATAGATCGGTCGTACTGTTTTCCCTGTACTTCGCAGAACTGCTGAAAAGGCGGGTCTTGGGAGTTACTACAGGACGGAAACAGCGTATGCCTGGGGCTTGATCTTCTTAGGCCGCCAGCTTAGTAGGAGCAAAGGTCCGCGTAGCAGGCCCGGTTGCGCTGAAGTCTTTCGTCAACCACCACGGCCATGAAGCGGGTGCAGTTGCTCATTTCGCTCTGTGCCCAGGAGATTCCCAGGTTGTTCATAAACTGGAGCGCGGTGTGGTAAACGCGAACGCCAAGGGTTCGGCGCTCGGTGCCAGCCAGATTGGGGCTCAATTCCAGCCACTGGGCAGCCTTTACGAAGTCCGAAGAAAGCCCGGACTCAGCATCGATCTCCACCAGGTTCGCAACATCTTCGGAAACAGGTAGGGCTGCGACTGACAGGAAAGCAGCCCTCCAGCTGAATACTGCGAACTGGATCAGAGCGGCTACTGAGATAACGAGTATCAACGCTGCGATCATGATGGAAACAGTGTGCCGTTTCGAAATGTTCGGGCCTATAGGCAGGTCGTACTGTTTTCTCTGTATCTCGCAATTGGAGCATTAAGCTTAGTCCCTTTGCCTCTAATAAACCCTTTATATACAGCATTTAGCTAGCCCCCCATTCTGTCGGTATAGCTACACAGCCTACATATCCGGTGGCTCACTACTAGGATTCTTGTAGGGCAAAAAACACAGCTACTCTGAATGCGAGGAATCGTTGAAGACTTTGCCGGAGAAGCGGCGGTAGAGAAATGTGAAGTAGGCGAGGGCGAGGAGGAGGGCGAGGGGCCACCAGGTGAGGGCGGTGGACAGGCCGTGGGAGGTGGTGGAGGCATTGTAGATGGTGAGGGAGTGGGAGGGGGTGTCGCGAGCGGGGAGGACGTAGGGATAGAGGCCGAAGGCGACGCTGGCGAGCATCCCGGCGAGGTAGGTGGAGGAGGAGAGGAAGGCGCGAAAGTCGCGAGAGGGGGAGGGGGTGCCGCGGAGAAAGAAGGAGGAGGAGGAGAGGCCGGCAATGGCGAAGAAGGGGAATATATAGCCGGCGGGGTGGGCGGCGAGATTGTTCATAACCTGCGGCTGGACGCGGAAAGTGACCAGCGTGACGACCAGAGTGAAGAACGCTACGCCCCACCACCCCATACGCGCCATACCGCGCGCACGCTCGCGCAGGACGCCGTCCGTTTTGTGCGCAACCCATAATGCCCCGTGCTCGGCGAGAGCGAAGTAGGCGGCAAGCCCGACAAGGATGGTGTACCAGTCGAGAATCCCAGCATCGTTGCCGAACCGGAAGTTGGTCCACAGAGCCTCAAAGAAATAGCCGGTGCTGTCCAGCGGTACACCGCGGATGACATTGCCGAGAGCGACTCCGTAGAAAATTGCCAAGAGCACGCTCGCGCCACAAAAGACCAAATCCCAGAGAGGCGCCCACAGTGGATTCTTGAGATGCGCCCGAAATTCAATCGAAACGCCGCGGAGAATCAGCAGCCATAGAACAATGGTTAGCGGCAGGTAAAAACCGCTCAAACTGGAAGCGTACAGAACGGGGAAGGCGAAGAAGAGTGTCCCGCCGGCGGCGATAAGCCAGACCTCATTCGCATCGCGGACCGGTCCGATCGACCCTATAACACAACGACGCTCAGCCTCGTTGTGCGCAACGCCAAGGAAAATAATGCCTACGCCCAGATCGAAGCCGTCCAGCAGCACATAGACGGCGAGCATCGCGGCGATCAGGCAGAACCATAGAGTCGGCATCGTCTATTTACGCGTCGGAGCGATCTCGGGCCCGTGGTCAATTTCTCTGTACATCAGGAAGAGGAACAAAATTCCCAGAACCATGTACATGCCCATGAAACCAATTAGCGTAAACCAGGCATTTCCTTCGGAAATGCGCGGCGAGATTCCAGCCGGCGTGCGCATCAGCCCATAGACCAGGTAGGGCTGGCGGCCTACCTCGGCGGTGATCCAGCCGGCGGTATTGGCGATGAAAGGGAACGGGAAGCTCAGCAGGAGGATCCACAACATCCATCGCGACGAGTAAAGCCTCCCGCGCCACAGTAAAAACGCAGCTACGAGAGCGATCGCGATGAAGATGGTCCCCAGGCCCACCATCACGTGATAGCTGTAATACAGGATGGAAATGCGGTCCGGCCATTCACTCTGCGGGAATCTGTCGAGGCCTTTTACTTCAGCGGTCCAGGCGCGATAGGTGAGGAAGCTTAAAGCCCTAGGAATTTCCAACGGGTTATCGAGGCGCCTGTTTTGTAGGTCGGGCTGCCCGAGAATCGCCAGCGGCGCTCCTTTTTCCGTCTTGAATACTCCCTCCATGCCAGCGAGCGTCGGCTGTTGATAGCGCGCGATCATTACACCCTGCTGATCGCCAGTCGGAAATAGCTGCAGACACGCCGCTATCAGCACCGTGATTACTGACACGCGCAGGAAAAGCCGGGCCTCCTTTTCGAATCGATTCATCAGCAGGTAGTAGGCGGCTATCGCAGCCATCACGAAGCATCCGGTTTGCACCGCGCCAAGCATGTTGTGGTTGTATTGCCAGAAAGCCCAGGGGTTCAGAAGCAAGCCCCAGAGGCTAGCGAGCGTAAAGCTGCCGTCTGGAGCGACAGAATAAGCGACGGGGTGCTGCATCCATGCGTTGGTGGCAATAATGAAAAATCCGGACATCCACGAACCGAGCCATACGAGAAACACAGAAGCCCAATGGCCTTTCGGTCCCAGGCGCTTTTCACCAAAAAGCATGAGGCCCAGAAAGCTCGACTCAAGGAAGAAGGAAAACATTCCTTCCATGGCTAGGGTTTGGCCAATGACGCCGCCGGAAGCGCGCGAAAACGCCGCCCAATTCGTGCCGAATTGAAATTCCATGGGAACGCCGGTAACCACGCCCAGCGCGAAATTGAGGGCAAAAATCCGCGCCCAGAAACGGACTGCGCGATTGTATTCGTCGTTTTTGGTCCACAGCGCGAGGGTTTTAAGAATCAGAAGAAGAAGCGCCAGCCCCATGGTGAGCTGGGGAAAGATGTAGTGAAATGTCGCAGTAAAGGCGAAGTGCAATCGGTCAACGGCAACTGCGTCACCCACGTAGGTTCCTCGAACGCTGCAACTTCAAGAATCGCAAATCGGTAGCAATTCGATGCTAAGCGCCATGTCCATACAGCGCAAGGCGCAGGATCGAACGGGGAAAAACAAATGGTGTTTTGCTTGGCAGGAGCGGCGAGAAAGTGACATGATGCCGGCGCAAATTCGTGCGAGATTTCACGGCCATTAGGAGTCAGAGATGACAAAGCGCCTCACGATCGGTGGATTGATTTTGATCAGTTTGTTTTTTCTTGTTGCGACGGTCGGGAGCTATTTATCAGCCGACAGCAACACGCCTGCTTCAGATGAGGCCGCGGAAAAGGAGATAAACGCCGTTTTTGATACCCAGACGGCGGCATGGAACCGCGGAGACATCCCCGAGTTCATGAAGGCGTACCACAACGCACCGGACACCGAATTCGTCGGCTCGGGCGGCATCAAGCAGGGCTACAACGAGGTGACGGAGCGCTACAAGAAATCCTATCCGAACGCGGAAGCGATGGGCCATCTGTCGTTCAGCAATCAGACGATTCATGTTCTCGACCCGAAAGCGGCCTACGTCGTTGGTGAGTTCCATGTCGAGAGAAAAACGGGCAATCTCTCGGGTGTGTACACGGTGATCGTTCGCAAGTTTCCGGAGGGATGGCGAATCGTGCATGACCATAGCTCGGCCTATCCAGAAGCCGCGAACAACAAGTAAAATTAGGCAGAGGCCAATCCATTGCGAGTAGTGATTACAGGCGGGGCGGGGTTTCTAGGGTCGCATTTGTGCGACAAACTGCTAGAGCGCGGTTGGGAAGTGCTGTGCCTTGATAATCTGGTGACCGGCGCGGCGATTAACGTCGCGCACCTGAGTTCGCACCCCAGGTTCACATTCCAGCAGCACGACGTTAGCAAGCACATCGACGTGACCGGTCAGGTCGATGCAGTGATGCACTTTGCCTCTCCAGCAAGTCCCGACGATTACCTGAAGCTGCCGATTCAGACTCTGAAAGTGGGGGCTCTGGGCACGCATAATGCCTTGGGTCTTGCGCTGGCCAAGAAGGCGCGGTATCTGCTGGCCTCTACTTCCGAATGCTACGGCGACCCAGAAATTAGTCCACAGGTGGAAACCTACTGGGGGCACGTTAATCCGATCGGCCCGCGGGGTGTCTACGACGAGGCGAAGCGCTTCGCGGAAGCCATGACCATGGCCTATCACCGCTACCACGGCGTAGATACGCACATTGTGCGGATCTTCAACACCTATGGACCGCGGATGCGGCTGAATGATGGGAGGGCTCTCCCTAACTTCCTTTACCAGGCGCTAACTGGGCAGCCGATTACCGTATACGGCGATGGCAAACAGACACGAAGCTTCTGCTACGTGTCCGATTTGGTGGAAGGGATCGTCCGGCTGCTCGACTCGAATGAACACGAACCGGTGAACATCGGCAATCCTCAGGAAATTACTATTCTGGAGTTTGCTAACCGGATTCGGGAGCTGACCCACACTAAGGCAGAGATCATTTTCAAGCCGCTTCCGAAGGACGACCCGAAGCAGCGTTGCCCGGACATCGGCAAAGCACAGCGTTTGTTGAACTGGAAGCCGGTAGTGCCGCTCGCGGATGGACTGCAGCTAACGCTAGCGTACTTCCAGCAAAAGATCGCTGAAACGACACACCCGCACTAACGAACCGCGTCTTTCACACGTAGATTGTCTTGGTGAGCTTTTTTTTTAGTGAACCTTCTCGCCGTTGTCGCCGTCATCCGGCCGGCCCATGGAGTGGTATTCAAAGCCAAGGGCCTTCATATCTCCCGGCACGAGAAGATTGCGTCCATCGATGACCAGCGGGCGAGCCATGGAATCCCGCACTTTGGTCCAATCCAGTTTGCGAAATTCCGGCCACTCGGTGGCGATGACCACCACATCCGCTCCGTCCGCCGCTTCATACGCTGAAGGGTACAAACGGAACTGAGGGTAGCCCTCTCGCGTTTTTTCCATCGCTTCGGGGTCGTAGCATCGGACGTGCGCGCCTTCTTTGTGAAGCCGCTCAACCAGATCGATGGCTGGTGCAAATCGAATGTCATCCGTATTCGGTTTGAAGGCCAAGCCCAGAACGGCGACTTCCTTCCCGCGGAGCACCCAGAGCGCGCGGCGCATTTTGTCGACGAAGTGATCGATGCGGCGCTTATTGATTCGCTCTGCTTCTTTCAGCAAGGAAAAATCCACCCCGCAACGCTCAGCGAGCCGCACGAAGGCTTGTAGATCCTTGGGCAAACAGAAACCGCCGAATCCGAGGCCGGCGCGGAAGAAACTCGTTCCTATGCGTGGATCACGCCCAACGGCGCGGACCACCTCATCCACATCAGCGCCGAGGCGTTCCGCAAGATCACCCACCATATTGGCGTAGGAGATTTTGAGCGCCAGGAACGAATTCGAGGCGTGCTTGATCAGCTCCGCGCTGTTAATGGTTGTGACCATCCACGCGGGTGGTTCGGCCGGAGGGCACGGCGGCTTGTGCACTGGGCAGTTAAACTTCTGTTCGAGTACCGGCTTGTAAATTTCGTGGAGTTGCTTTTCGCTTTCCCTGTCGTCCACTCCGACCACAATACGATCGGGATGAAGGAAGTCCTCGACCGCGGTTCCTTCACGCAGGAATTCGGGGTTGGAGGCTACCCGGAAGCGATGACCGCCACTGCGCCCATAGATCCCGAGAGCCTTTTTGAGCTGTTGGCCGGTTTGGGCGGGAACGGTGCTTTTTTCCACAACCAGCTTAGAACCACGCGACTCGGAAGCAATTAAGCGAGCCACGTTATCGATGGCGCTTAGATCCGCGTCGCCGTTGGGCAACGGTGGAGTCCCCACACAGATAAATACCGCCTCAGCTTTGGAAACGGCCTTACCCGGTTCGATTTCGAAATGAAGTCGCGACGCCTTGCGATTTTTTGCGATTACCTCATCCAAGCCTGGCTCAAAGATGGGCAATTTACCGGAATTTAGAATGTCGATTTTGCTCTTATCGTTATCAGTGCAAATAACTTCGTGCCCAATTTCCGCCAAGCAACCGCCAGTCACCAATCCCACGTAACCTGAGCCAACGACAGAAATCTTCAAAGGAATGCCTCCGGAGGAACCCAAGGGAATCGGGACGTATGGCTATTTTGACCCATCCATCGAGGCGGGTCCAATTGAAAGTTTTGCGCCCAGAGGTCGGGGAGGCTGGATTCCCACTTTGGAGCAGCGACTTAGCTCCGGCCAGCCCATAACCCGCCTTAAATAGCGGGTTTTGATTCGGTTGACTAGCTCCTTCCAACGCGTAGTAGTACAATCCGCGAATTCATTCGCCCTGCCCTTGGAAATTTTTTCACGAGGGTTTTGTTTGATGGACACTTCAGAAATTAACGCGCTCTGGGTGGCCCTGGGCATCTCGGCGATCGTTGGCGGAGTGTTTGTCGTCGTTGCGCGACACTGGCAAAGGCTGCTGACCCAGCAGGCCTGGTCGATTCGCAGACTCACCGACCGTCTGCACACTCTAGAGGAAGTCGCCGACCCCAACTTCCAGAAAAAGCTCGAAGAGACTACTCCCTCGCCGCTCGAACGGGTGTACACGTTTGGATTGCGATTCGATGAGGACTTTTGGAATCGCACAGTACACGCGACGGAGAACCAGCGACGATATGTGCGGCAATATGGAAATTTTCTAGGGTCGGTGAAGATTGAATGCTGGCGGCGGCACGTCGTAGTTACAGTTTCGGAAGTGCTGCCCGAAGGAAAGTCGGCAAGTTGGCAGACCAGAACATTCGATATTTTCCCGGAAGATTTGGCGCGCGTCGCGTGAGGCGCTGACGCTGTGGCAAATGGATTTAGCCGGAGAGGTGTCCGGGCCCACGGAAAGGGCTTGGTCCACAGTTGAATTGCGCTGGAAGGGCGATCAGCTCGATCTCTGCTGGCGGTATTCGGAGACGCTAGCTGAAGCAGCGAATGGGCAGATCTTAGAGCGGGTGCTTTTCACCGTGCCGCTCGACGCGAAGCAATTGGGAACTTATCGAACGAACGAGTGGGATGGGGAATTGGGGGATGAATCGGGAGGGCCGAGCGTGTCCGGGACTGCCACGCCCATCGATCAGCCAAGGCCGGCAGTATCGTTTTTCGGGAACCATGACGAGGAAACCGGAGTCGAGTGGAATCTTTCGATGAGAGATCTTTCCAGCCCGGATGAATTAAAGCGATGGAAGGTTTACGAAGTCCTGCCGATTACAACCGCGAGTTAATTCCTGACTTTGCCGATTCATCAAGCACCGCTAACGCTGTAGCTCTCTGGGCGTGCGCTCCGGTTCAGGCTGGCCCGATTCGATTCGCAGGCCGGTCCATACATTGAAAAGCCCGAGACATTCTCTCACGACCGATAAACCATCCCGGGTCGTATGCCACCAGTGATCGGGGTCGTACGGATCAAGTGGAGCACCGCGGGCGACCAGTTGGAGATCCTTTGGGGCGAGAAGACGCCACAGCGCGCGAACGCGCCGGGTGTGCTCAGGAGCGGTCACTGCAATGATTTTGGTGATTTTCGCGTTTCGCATGGCGTCGAAAATGACGTGCTCTTCATCTTGCGTGTTTCGAACTTCAGGCATGAGCAGGGTGATGGCTGACGCAGGCACTCCCTCGTGGAGCAGAACTTCACGGCTATACATTTCTTCGCCTTTATAAGCGATTCCCATTGCTTCGAGTCCGGGCGGAGGCGTGGTAGTGGTGACCCACACTTGGGGAGCAAGTCCTGCGGCATAAATGCGTCCAGCCTCTGCGGCTCGGAATGGAATACCGCCACTCAATACGACTACGGCGCCGGCCGGTTGCAGGGGGTCCTCAACGATGAGCCAGCGACCCAGATGGCGGAAGGAGACTGCAAGAGCAATAAAAATGACGATCAGCAACAGAGCTAAAGTAGATCTCGTTTTCGAGGGTGCGGCTGGTGGCGGGCTTGCCGACGAATTGGCATTCGATGAATTGGGCGAGTTGCGCGGCATCGATTGAATTTCTGTCCTAAATTCTAGGCTCTGATTCCAGCCCTGATTTCGCGAATGCAATTATTTCCGGTTGCTTGACCGCTTGTGCGTCGAAGAGTATATCTCGACGCTCCGCTGGAGGCAGAAATGCGCTTGGTGCGTACTGGTTGGGTAGTGATGTGCTTTGTGTTTGTTTGCTTGGCAGCGAGCGTGGCCATGCTGGCGGCTTCGCCCGCCGCGGAAGCTCAGAACAGCAAAGATACAAGGTCGCGTGTGACCCTCGATGAATTTTTCGATTCAGTGTCGTTTCCCGAAGTGGAAATGTCGCCGGACGGCAGCGCAGTGGTCTTCGTGGGCGAGCGCGCGAATTGGAACGCCAATCGATTTCGCGATGATTTGTGGCTGTATCGCATGGCAGGGGCCGGCGATTCGGGTGGTGCTGGTGGTGCGCTGATTGAACTCACTTCATCGGGACATGACGATTCGCCGCAATGGTCGCCGGATGGAAAGTGGATTGCGTTTTTGTCGGATCGCGCGGGCCAGGGCGATGAAGAGGAGGCGGACGGGAAGAGCGGGGGAGAGAGAGAGTGGCGCGGACCATCACAAAGTGGAGAAACAGAAGCAGGTGTTTGTGATGGCTGCCGCGGGCGGAGAGGCGTTCCCGGTGACGGACGTCGACGACGGGATACATGCATATGCATGGGCGGGCGATTCGCGTGCGATTTTTTTCTCGGCGATGGTTGCGTTGTCGAAGCAGGAGAAGGAAGCACAGGGGAAGGATTGGAAGGATGTGATTCGCTTTCGCGAGTCGGAGAGAGGTGACGCCATTTCGCGAGTAGATGTGGCGGGAATTGAGGCAGAGCGGATGAGTGGGAAAATTGCGGCCAAGCTGTCTGGGCGCTCGCACGAGATTTGTAAAATCGCGGATCGCGCGCCCGAGCTGGCTGTTTCGCCGGATGGGAAGCGCTTGGCGATTCGGACGGAGGCGCGCTCGGAGCGCTGGGAGAAAACGGAGCCGTACGCGATTTACGTGGTGGAGTTGGGCGGACCTGAAGGCGGTTCAACTGGTGCGGTGACGCCGCGTTTGATCAGTCATGATCCGGCGTTTTATGACCGGATACGTTGGGCAGCGGATAGCCGGCACGTTTTCTTTTCGTTTTTGAACGGATCGGCGGAGGCGCCGTATCGCGACGCGCAGGAGAGAATTTATTGGGTGGACGCTGGAGGAGGGAGGAGTCTAAGGTGGCGAATACACAGCAGCGGTGGGCGGCCGATTTTTCGGGGTCGACGGCGGATTTTAGGGTGTTGGGGGATGGGGGTTTGTGGGCGGGGGGACGGGTGGGGACGGAAGTAGCGACGTATACGCAGAGTGGCGCGGATACGACATTTGTGAAGGCGGAGGCGTGGCCGGGAACATACGAGCACTTGGCTACCGGCGGCGCGCATTCGGGGCGAGTAGCGTTCGTGTATTCGGCGATCGAAAAGCCGGCGGAAGTATATGTGGCGGAGGGAGTGGGGGATTTGGAGCATGCGAAGGCGATCACGGCGTTCAATAAGGTTTTCACGGAGCGGGCGCAGCCGCAGGCGCGGACGTTTCAGTGGAAGGCGGATGATGGCGTGACGGTGGAGGGAGAATTAATTTACCCGCCGGGGCATTTTGGCGAGAAGAATCTGCGGATGTTCACGTTCATCCATGGCGGGCCGGAGGACGCGGACGGGAATCATTTTGAGGCGGATTGGTATCAGTGGGCGATTTTGGCGGCGACAAATGGATGGCTGGTGTTTGAGCCGAATTACAGAGGATCGGTGGGATACGGCGATAAATTCGCGCTGGGAATTATCGGGCCGATTGTGTCGCGGCCGGGGAAGGACATTCTGGAGGGCGTGGATGCGCTGGTGAAGGATGGCACGGCGGATGCGAATCATTTGACGGTGGGCGGGTACAGCTACGGTGGATACATGACCAATTGGCTGATCACGCAAACCATGAGATTCAAGGCCGCGGTTACCGGCGCGGGCGCAGTGGAGAATGTGGCGAATTGGGGCAACGACGACACGACTATGGACGATGCGTATTTTCTTGGCGGCGTGCCCTGGGAAGCGGAGAAGAATTACAACGCCGAAGCGGCGATTTGGCAGTTCGGGAAAGTGACCACACCAACGCACGTGGTGGGCGGGGCGGAGGATGTGCGCGTGTATGTGGGGGAGGATTATTTGCTGGAACGGGCGCTATTTACTCGCGGTATTCCCAGTTCGCTGCTGATTTTCCCGGGAGAAGGGCATTCGCTGGATGAGAATCCCTGGCACGGGAAGATAAAAGTGCGTGAGGAATTGAAGTGGCTGGAGAAGTACGGGATGCGATGAGGGCAGGCTGGCGAGACTAGGACTTCTTCAAAATGAAATTCCCGATAACCAGCGCGTCGGTGCCCGAGCAGAAATAGCTGCGAACCGCGTCACGCGGGGTGACCACCAAGGGCTCTCCAAACAGGTTGAACGAAGTATTCACGAGCAATGGTGCCGGTGCGTTTGCTCCCGATCGCTTAATCAATTGCCAGAACAGCAGATTTGATGCACGACTGACCACCTGAAGGCGGACCTGATCCCCGGGCAAAAGGAATGATTTCATAATTTCGCGAGCTTCCGGCTTAACTGTGCTCATGGAGGCCATGAAACGGGCGGACATTGGCGCATCGAAGAATTTTTCGCAATCCTCATCGGTAATGGCCAATGCAAACGGCCGGAATGATTCGCGGTGCTTCACGTAGTCGTTGAGATTCTCCCGGACATAGGGCGCCCAGGGAGAGGCAAGCAGGCTCCGATTTCCCAAGGCGCGAGGTCCAAACTCGGCTGCACCCTGAAACCATCCCACAATCTTGCCCGCTTCCAGTAGGCGAGCCGTTTCCGCAATTTTCTCTTCATCCGAATTGGTCCACTGGTAGGCGGCCTTGGAGTTATCCAATACACGCTTGATTTCATCATTCGAGAACGAAGGGCCCAAATACAACTGAGTCAGCGGAGCGACTCGCGGGCGATGGAGCGCCTCATGCCAAGCCGACAAAGCTGCGCCGAGCGCCGTACCTTCATTTCCAGCCGCGGGCTGAACAAACACGTTGCTGAACCCAGCTTTTCTTTCGACCGCCGAGACAATCAACGGATTCAAAAAGAGGCCGCCGGCCAGACAGAGATTTTCCAGGCGGTGTTTTTCGCGCAAAGCGCCGGCGTATTCGACGATTACGTCTTCGCAGGCTTGCAGCAGGCTGGCCGCAATATTGGCTTTGCTTCCCTCAGATATGCTCTTGGGTTCGTTATGCGGGATCCCGATTTGCTGGCAGAAATCGCTGGAGAAGGCCAAGCGGCCCTGGAAGCCGCGTTGAAAATATGGACTGTCCAGCCTGGGTGCCGCGCCACGCTTGGGGCTGAGCATGGAAACGAAAATTTCCTTGTACACCGGCGAGCCGGAGAGGCCGAGCCACTGCAATTTGTGCTCATCCGAGTGCGGAGTGTAGCCAAGCAGCTCGGTCACCTGCGAATAGACCCAGCCGATGGAATTGGGGAAGCGAAAGATTTGAAGGGGCCTGAGATTGGTGCCTTCGCCAATCGCGACGATGCCAGATTCCCCATCGCCACGCTCGTCGAAGCACAGCACCAGCGCTTTATCGAAGGGCGAGCAATAGAAGGCACTGGCCGCGTGGCAATGCTGGTGGTCGATAGGGACAATCTCGCGCCCGGGACTGCCGGTGAGGCCTTTGAGTATCCGGAGGTTATTTAACTCGCGGCCGAGTTCACCGAAGCCTTTGCTCAGATAGTAGCCGCTTGAAACAGGCGCTTTGATCATTTGCCCGAGACGGAATGCCGAGCCTCGCAACCAGGCTTTTCCAGGCCGGCTGGCCACGGCCACCAAACTCAATTTGTCCCAGGAAATGCCGGCCCGGTCGAGGCAGAATCGGATCGCCTCTCGCGGAATCCCGCTGGCGTCGCGGGTTCGCGCCAGCTTCGATTCTTCCATCGCCGCTACGATGCTGCCATCGCCAGCGAGAAGCGCCGCGGCCGAGTTGTGCGCCAGCGAGGACAGGCCAAGGATGTATGGCTCGGTCATGCGTTCCATTGAGCTTTTGGGGGCAAAGGCTGAATTCGGAAGGGCGCTACGCGACGCAGATGAGGCGCCTATGATTGTATCGGCGCTGGAAAACCACCGGTCAAGAGGCCGCGCAAACCCATCAGAAGCAAGCGGGGCTGCCGCACAAAAAGACGCCACATGACCCTCATTGCGTCGTCGCGCGAATGCTCTCCAAGCGACTGGCGGGCTTGCGCATCGAGCAGGTCCACCAGCCGGCTGTAATCAGGCTGCTGAAAGCGGTGCAACGCCTTGCGCAGTAGTAAGTGTACATTCAGCTCAAACCGCAACCGCCGAAGCTCGGTGCTCGCTCCGCCATTGGCGATCGCTTCCGCGACTCCCAGTGCTCCGCGGAATCCGGTTACGATGCCGCCGATGGTGGTGACTTTTACCTGACCTGCCGCATCGCCCACGAGGTATACGGGCTTGCCCTCAATTTCCCGTTTCACAGGAACCCACTTCTTGTAGAGCGGAATTCGTGCACCCTGGAACGATTGCGGCTCGAAATGCCGCTTCTCCATGAAGCGTTCCAGATGTTTGCGAGTGCTTTGCGTAGATTCGCCGATAAGCCCGAGCACGCCACGCTTTTCGGAATCAGGGATCAGCCAATAAAAGTAGGGAGTGTCGTCCGGGACGAACCAAACCCGCACCGTGTTGTGCGGCATATCCTTAGGGAGATCGACGATTGCCTGGACCAGCGGAACGGTTTCCTGGCGCGGCCAACCCGCGGATTGGGCTACGCGGCTGGCGGCGCCGTCGCCGCCAATCACAGTCTGAACCTTGATTTCTTCCGCCCCACTGCTCGAGCTATCGCATTCGATGATCAGCCCGGCGCCGTTAGCCCGCAGATTTTGGAAACGCCTGCCGAATTTTAGTTCCACCCCTCGGCCCTGCGCTTCTTCGGCCAGCCCTTTGATTAGTGCCGAACGTTCGATAATTAGATCGGGTTTATGAAGAGGGATAGTTGCAGACCGGCCATCGGTGAACAGCTCAAATCTGCGGATTTCGTTGACGATGGCCTTTTCTGCCAGCAAATCGCCAAGAACGTTGCGGAATTTATGGGTGACGATGAGGGTTCGAGAGATGGGTTCGAGGCGGTCCGATTGTTCGAGGACCTGCGCTTTAATACCTTTTCGCGCGAGCAAGGCGGCGGTAAACAAGCCAGCCGCAGATCCACCAACGACCGCGACCGGCGGACCTTCCTGGCTTCTAACTGTCCCTGAATTTTCTGGCTGATTCTTTGGCAACGAGCTCACCGTGCTGAGATTTCGGTGTCGGATCCGCGCTTTTTAAGAAAGATAACTCCTAGCAGTTCTAGGCTCGTTGAAGTGCGTGCTTGGATGCCCCTTCTTTATGAACCCACAATGAGGCACGCACGGAGCGAAAAGTATAACTCAGCGCCACTTCATGAGTCGTAGTGATTTTTCCGGAGCTTATTTGAGTGACTCGCGCGTAGCACTAGCGACGTTCCAGGGCGGTACGGCGACCTGAAGAAGCTCGATGGTTGGTTCCGCTAGTTCTTCAGCGGCTTCCCGGCCCGCCATTGGATGCTTTCGGCGGACGAAGGTCGTCATTTGACAGCACACGCGGCTTAACAACTTCCCTGGCCTTCTGCTGACGTGCTTCGCGAGCCAGCAGGCCCAGGCTCTCATTGTTGCGATTGAGTCGGTTGGCCAGATCGATAGCATCGTCCCACTGCATGACTGAGCTGGGTTCAAACGAGCCGGGATTCGTTGCGGCAGTGGGCGTGTAGGTTTGGGAGCGCGTGATTGACGGCATCATCACCGGCTGCGACGGAGCGATGCTGCCGCCAATTTGCGCGTGTGCTAAGGTCGGAAATGCCAAGAATGCGAGAATGACAAAATATTTTTTCACGTTTCACCTTGGCCACATTCAAGAGACCCTGCTGATTGCTGGGTAGGCCCGACCGAGATAAATGCAGCCGGAGAACCGATTTCGAGGTTTCTGCGGCAATGCTCTTTAGTGACGTAAGGCATTTATAATGAGTTGCTTACAGCGACTCCAAGTTTACGGATCGGAAAGGGGTAGAAGAGATTTGCGTTAAATAAGCGCAAAGTGAGGGAGTTGGGTGGAAGGTGGTTGCCGGGGGTGGGGAGCGGATGGGTGGGAAGAGGCGGGGGCGAGCTGGCGATCATCCGTTACGTGCGGCACCGGTATATGGATACGCCGATCTTTTCCTCGACGCTGCAAGTAGTGGTCGGAGGTGCGCTGGTTTTCGCAGTTGGCATTATTATTGGTAGCTCGTAGGCGGGCGGATGGAGACGGCGAAGATGGCTCCTCTGGTTAATTACATTTTCATGATCCGTGGAATCAATGTGGGCGGGCACAAGATTGTGAAAATGGATGCGCTGAGAAAATCGTTTGAAAAGGTGGGATTTAAAGATGTGCAGACGTACGTGCAGAGTGGCAACGTGATGGCTAAGGGGCCGAAACAGGCGACCGGGGCGCTGGAGGAGAAGGTCCGCAAGCAAATCCTGAAGGATTTTGGGTATGAGGTGAAGGTGATGGTTCGGTCGGCCGAAGAAATGGAAGCGGTGATTCGCGCGAATCCATTTGCGAAGGACGCGAGTAACGACGTGACGAGATTACACGTCACCTTTCTTTCTGGTGCTCCGGAAAGCGCCGGTGTAAAGCTGATGGCAAAAATTTCGGCCGGCTCCGATCAGTATCATTGCTGCGGGCAGGAAGTTTATTTGTATTGCCCGGGCGGGTATGGAGTGTCGAAATTGTCGAATAACGCGCTCGAAAAGGCGCTATCGCGGAATGCGACAACACGAAATTGGAATACGGTGACCAAGCTGCGTGAGATGGCAGGAAGATAGTTGAGATGACACCTGGGATTCGAGCCTACTAAGCAAAAAAGGGTAAAGCGTGGACCTCAAACTGACCGAAGAACAGCAATTGCTGCAGCGCACTGTGCGGGACTTCGCCGAGGCGGAAGTAAAGCCGCTGGCCAAGGAAATTGACGAGACAGGGCATTTCCCGCGCGAAACCTTCAAGAAGGCCGCGGAACTAGGGCTGACCGGCGTGGCCATTCCTGAGGACGAAGGCGGCGCGGGGATGGACCACATTTGCTATGCGATCACCATCGAGGAAATTTCGCGGGTTTGCGCTTCGACGGGCGTGATCTTGTCGGTGCAAAATTCGCTGTATTGCGATCCGATTCATCGCTTTGGAACGGTGGAGCAGAAGAAGAAATTCCTGGAGCCTTTTGCGCGCGGCGAAAAGATTGGCTGTTATGCGCTGACCGAGCCGCAGGCGGGATCGAACGCGGCTGCGCTGACGACGAAGGCGGTATTGAAGGATGGCAATTACGTTGTGAACGGCACCAAAGCGTGGATCACCAATGGCGGGGCGGCGGATGCGGCCATCGTTTACGTGAATACGCACCCGGAGAAGGGCGAAAAGGGAATTACCGCGCTGGTGATTGAGAAGGGGACGCCGGGTTTTAGCGTTGGCAAAGAAGAGAAGAAGCTAGGAATTAATGGGACGGCGTGCACGGAGCTTTCGTTTGTGGATTGTAAAGTGCCAGAGGGGAATCGCATCGGTGCGGAAGGCGAGGGCTACAAGGTGGCGCTTTCGACTTTGGACGGCGGGCGCATTGGAATTGCAGCGCAGGCTACAGGAATCGCGCAAGGGGCGTTTGAAGCGGCGCTGGCGTACGCGCAGGAAAGGCAAGCGTTCGGCCATCCCATCGCGGATTTTCAGGCGATTCAGTTCATGCTCGCAGATATGGCCACGGAAATCAGCGCGGCGCGATGGCTGGTGTGGAAGGCGGCGTGGAAGGAAGGATCAGGAGCGCGTTTTTCGATGGATGCGGCGATGGCCAAGTTATACGCGAGCGAAATGTCGACGCGAGTGACGCACAAGGCGATTCAGATTCACGGCGGGAACGGATACAGCCGGGAGTATCCGGTGGAACGCAACTACCGCGACGCGCGAATTACGGAAATTTACGAAGGGACCAGCGAGATTCAGCGGCTGGTGATTGCGGCGTGGGTTTTGAAGTCGTATTAGGGATTTCCTGCGGGTCGATACGCTGTTTCATTCCACTCGAAGCCTTAGAGTAATCCTCCATAGGAGTAATGTTGAGCTGTGCTAGAGCTGGATTGTGGTGTCGAATTTGACCCGAGTAATCCGCGGCGTGAAGAGGAATTTTTCGCGTCGCTACCGGCGCGGCCTGTGGTTTATTTGATACGGCTCAAGGCGGGCGGCGATCCGTATCTTTCGCGCACAGTCGATTTGCGTCGCGCGGCGGAGCGGTTGCTGCGCGCGCCGCAGGAGTTATCGAAGCGGCTGAATTTGCGGGAGCTGGCTGCGTCACTACATTTCCGAGTTACTGCATCGAAATTCGAGCAGTTCCTGACGCTGTATCAGCAGGCGCGCAAGGAATTGCCGGGGCGTTATCGCGATTTTCTGAAGCTGAAGCGCCCGGCGCTCGTGAAACTAAATTTGCGCAATGCGTATCCGCGGTGTTATGCGACGCGGCGAATCAGCGCGGATGGCGGGCTGTACATTGGGCCGTTTGCATCGAGGCATTCGGCGGAATTTTACGCGGAGCGGTTTCGCGATCTTTTCAAGGCCCGGCGGTGCCAGATCAAAATCCGGCGCGATCCGGAATTTCCGGGCTGCATTTATTCGGAGATGAAGATGTGTTTGGCGCCGTGTTTTGGCGGGTGCACGGCGGAGGAGTACGAGGCGGAAGTGGCGCGGATGTCGGGCGCGCTGGCGACGCAGGGCGAAGCGCTGGTGCAGGCGTTGGAGCGGGAGCGCGAGGCGGCGAGCGAGGCGTTGGATTTTGAGTTGGCCGCGGCGACGCACAAGAAATTGGAGAAGGCGACGGCGTCATTCCGCGGATTTCCGGGGTTGGTGCGGCGCATTGATGAGCTGGATGCAGTGGTGCTGCAGCGCGGGGCGAGCGGGGAGTCGGTGAACTTTTTTGTAGTGCGCAGAGGGATGATTGCGGATCCGTTCACGCTGGATTTTGGGGCGGAGTCGAATTTGAAGTCGGCGGAAGAGATTATTCGGGGGAATTTGGAGGGAGGGGGAGGAGTGGAGGGGGAGGCAGGAGGAGAGGCGCAGAGTGCCGAGGTTGCGCCTGCGGGTGAAGCGAGCGCGGCGCTCAAAGTGGTGGGTGAAGGCGGGGAGGCGGGTAGCGGGGCGGGGAGTGGAGGGCTGGAGGCGCTGCGGAGTAAGTACGGATTTGCGAAAATGGCGCAGGAACTGCCAGATCATTTGTCGCTATTGGCGCGGTGGTTTTATGGCAAGCCGCGGGATGGGGAGATTTTCTTTCGCGAGAAGGTGTGGCCGTATCGAAGGATGTTGCGCGCGTGCGCGCGAATACTTGCGCCGCCGGTTGCGGGTCCGGCTGATGCGCCTCCGGGTGGCGCGCCGGGTGCGCCAGGAACTCCTGCGTCGACGCCGGAGCAAGGTTCGTTGCCGCTATGAAATTCCGCTACGGTTTGCGTCCAGCCTGCTGAAGTGCAAGTCGCCAAAAATGGCGCTCCGCAAAGTGCGTGGTTCACGTCGTACAATGTGTATTTGTGACTTTAGCGAGTGATGCGCTTTGAGTGACGGGGCTACCATCGAGAAAACGGAACAAGTAGCTGTGCCTGCAACAAACGGGCGGGGCAATGTAGCGAATCGCGGGCACAATGGCGCGCCGCGCGAGGGCGGAATTAAGTTCTCGCTGATGTTCCGGGCGCTGCGGCACCGGAATTTTCAGCTTTTCTTCGGCGGGCAGCTTATTTCGCTGATCGGCACGTGGATGCACAACGTGGCGCTGGCTTGGCTGGTGTACCGGTTGACCGGATCGGCAGTGTTGCTTGGCGTCCTGGGATTCGCGACGCAGTTTCCGATCTTTCTTTTTGCGCCGTTTGGCGGGACGGTCGCGGATCGCTGGAACCGGCGCAGCGTGGTCATCGCCACGCAGACTGTTTCGATGATTCTGGCGTTTGGGATAGCGGCGCTGACCTTCGCGCATATTGTGCATGTGTGGGAATTGATCGTGGTGGCGGCGCTCTTTGGGGTGGTGAACGCGTTCGACATTCCGGCGCGGCAGGCGTTTTTGATGGATATGGTGGGGCGCGAAGATTTGATGAACGCGATCGCGCTCAATTCCTCGATGTTCAACGGGGCGCGCGTGGTGGGCCCGGCGGTGGCGGGAATTCTGGTGGCGTGGATCGGCGAGGGGTGGTGTTTTCTTTCGAACGCGATCAGCTATATCGCGGTGATTGTCGGTTTGCTGCTGATGAGGATTGCGGCGCGGGAGATACAGAAGGTAAAAGCTTCGCCGTTCGAGCATATTGCCGAGGGATTCCGCTTTGTTCGCCAGTCGAAGCCAATCTTTGCGATTTTGGCGCTGCTGGCGTGCATCAGCTTATTTGGACTGCCGTATTCGACGCTCATGCCGATTTTTGCGGATCGCATTTTGCATGGCGGGGCGCGAGGATTCGGAATTTTGATGGGCGCGGCGGGGTTTGGAGCGTTGTGCGGTGCGCTGACGCTGGCGATGCGGGTGGGAGTGCACGGGTTGGGGCGGTGGATTGCAGCGTCATGCGCGGTATTTGGGTGCGGGCTGATCGCATTTTCGTTTTCGCGGTGGTTCTGGCTTTCGGCACTGATACTTGTGGTGGTGGGCTACGCGGTCATGCTGCAAACCTCGGCGTCGAATACGATGCTGCAGACCATGTCACCGGATAAACTGCGAGGAAGAGTTTTGGCGGTTTATTCCATGATGTTTATGGGCATGATGCCGATGGGATCGTTGATCGCGGGAGGACTGGCAAAGCACATTGGATCGCCACTCACGGTCGGTTTGGGGGGCGCGGGGTCGATCGTGGGCGCGGCAATATTTGCGCGAACGTTGCCGAAGATTCGCAGCGAAGCGCGGCAACTACTCGATGCTTCGGGCATTTCGACGTCGGAACAGGCGGAAGCTTTGCCAATGCGCCCAACATCGTGACGCGCTTGGCATCGGCGCGCGTGACCAGCATTGTGATTCTTTTTAAACAGAGGGCTCATGTCTGAAGACTCTTCTTCGAAGCCGCAATCCACTTGCGCGACCGCGGAAGGTACGGCGCGTTACGCGCGGCGATTCAAGGATCGCGTTGCTTCCGGATATTTTCATGAAACACCGAACGCCTTGACGCTCTCATCGATAGGGATTGGCACTTATCTCGGCGAGCCCGACGCGCAGACCGACAGCGGTTATGCGGATGCGGTGGTTGCAGCGGTCGGAGGCGGTATCAACGTTATCGATACGGCGATTAATTATCGTCTCCAGCGGAGCGAGCGATCGGTCGGTGATGCGTTGAAGCGAGTCCTGGTGGGAGGTTTTACGCGGGACGAGCTGGTGATTGCCACCAAGGCCGGATTTCTGACGCCCGACGGAGAAATGCCCGCCGATCCCAATGAATATTTTGCGCGTGAGTACCTGGAGCGAGGAGTTTTTGCGCCGGAAGATATTGCGGCAGGGTGCCATTGTATGTCGCCGGCGTACTTGGCGAACCAACTCGAGCGGAGCCTCAGGAACCTGGGCCTAAAGTGCTTGGATATTTTTTATCTGCACAACCCGGAAACGCAGTTAGGTGAGATTTCCCGCGAGCAGTTTGATGCGCGCATCCTTGCAGCGTTCCAGTTTCTGGAAAGTGCGGTCGGCGACGGGAAAGTCGCAGCGTACGGTTTGGCAACGTGGAATGGATTCCGCGCTTCGGAGCACGCGAAAGAGTACCTGTCGCTGGAAGCGATGGTCAACCTGGCGCGGCAAGCGGGCGGCGAAGGTCATCATTTCAAGTTCGTACAATTGCCGTTGAATTTAGCGATGCCGGAAGCCTTCTCGCAGCGCAACCAGACAGTGCAAGGCAAGCAAGGTTCGATGGCTCAAGCGGCGCGGTCGCTGGGAATTACTTTGATTTCGAGCGCAGCGCTATTGCAGGGGCAACTTTTGAGGAATTTGCCGACTTACATCGTTGATGCTCTGGGATTGGAGAGCAATTTGCAGCGCGCACTGCAATTTGCGCGATCAACGCCGGGGATTACGACGGCGCTAGTTGGAATGAGCCGGGTGAAACACGTGCAGGAAAATCTGAAAATGATGTCCGTGGATCCGGCAACGCAAGAGCAGTACTTGAAGGTGTTCGGGCACGGCGGACGGCACTTAAGATCTGCTCGCAACCCATGCGCGGATGGCTTCGTCAAGCTGGTCAAGACCTCCGGCAAAGAAGTGATCTGCGCCCTCAACTATCACTAGCTTTTTAGGCTCTGGCCATTTTTTGAATAGCTCTTGAAGTTTCTGGAGTCGACCCGAACTGATCTTCGCTTCCCTGAACGAAGAGCTTCGGCTTGAGCATTTGTCCAAGTAGGACACGTCCGATTGATTCACTGGCAGGCCCAAGCCGATCAGCCGTGCCACGCGACGAATCCTCACAGGCCACACTCAGGCCCACCCAGGAACCAAAACTAAAACCACCGAGCAGAATGGGCTTACCCGGGAAAGTTCTCAGCGAGGTAGTCGAGCGCGGCGCGAACGTCCTCTTTTTCGCCGCGACCTTTGTCGTGTTGGCCCTCACTTAATCCAGCGCCACGAAAATTGAATCGCAGCACAGGCATGCCAGCTTCGTGAAGAACTTTGGCTGCGTGATAGACGACCTTGTTGTGGAGCGTGCCGCCAAAGAGCGGATGAGGATGGCAGACCAGGGCCACCTCAGAGGGATCGCCGGAGACGGTCCAGAGCAGCGCTTCGAGGCGACCGGCGGGGCCGGGAAGAAAAATAGTGCGATGGAATGATTCAGCCATGGATAGCCGCCGTAGGTTTCTTAAGTTCGCCGCAGAGTGTCGGCTAGTGACACGCTGCTCGTGGTTCAAGGCCGAACCTTCGTGCGAAACTTTTCAGGAATGTCGATCCATACAAAGTCGAGAAGGCTTCTGGGCCCATATCCATATTCTGAGCCCAAATAAAACTGCACCTGCAAATACCACGAAGGCCCAACATGGTTAATAGGGACACTAAATAGGAGGTCGTGTCCCGGCTCAATATTCTCGGTATTGAGAATGTCTATCGGCGAATAGCCATTAGGCGGTTCTGGCGCTTTAGGAAGTGATTCGTTCGGGCGAAGCGGGCATCCCACGGGTGGCGCACACGGGTTTATAGGTATTACCTCATCAAAAAGCCCGACGCCGGGATCCCCTGTTTCCGGGTCAAAAACCTGAACGATAATCGGGACCCTGCAATTGTTTTTGACTCGAAGCCAAAGTCCTGTATCAGGCTCATGCCGATTAAGCGGTATCCGTTTACCAATATGATCAAATTTCAAGTAGACGTAGGGTTTGTCCGGGTCGATCACAAACTTTTGGACGGCATCCTGGCCTCGCAAAGAAATTGCGCTCAACGCGAGAACCAGACCGATAACCCAACACCATATCTGGTTGATCGATTTCATCTCATCATCCTCGTATTAGGCTCGTACGCCGATAATTATCAGGATATTCCGAATGGAGAACATCATTGTGAGAAAGATTTGTGGAGCTCATGTGCCCCGCTACGGGAAGCGAAAAGCTTTGAATTTCATTTACCCAGCCGCAGAACCGGCGCCTGGGGCACCCGCAGAAAAGGCGTTCGAGGGGGAAGCGTGACATGAGGATCGGTTGGAGGAGAAATCTTCAGAAGAGCAGATCCCTCACGCCGTCTGCGGGATTCGGGATCACAGGTTAAGGAATTGGATGGTTTGGTCGATAGAGCTAGCCGGGCGGGTGTTACTGGCCACGCGCAAGAGCAAAGTCGAAAGAAGGGGTTTCGTTACGGCGCCCGACTGCGGTGAAACTATCGGTTCACCGCCGCGTTCTTCGAACGCGGAGCGGATTCATGCGAAATGACACGAAGGGAGTTGAGAGGAGGAATTATCAGAAGCACATTCCTCACACTCGGCGCCTGTTTAAATGCCGTGAACCTATGGGTTCACCGACGCGTTCTACGAACGCGGCGCCGATCGGGTTCGGAATGACAGTGTGGTTTTTCCGAGCGGTTGTCGCTAGCCGTGCGTAAGAGAAGCTAGAAGACGACGGCGATGTGGTTGGAGGGGCGCCAGCGAAACATGAAGCTTAGTTCGAGTTGCCCTTCCACCGGCTCAATATAACTTCCCTCGATTGCTTCAACGCGAATGACCAGGCCCGGTTTTTCACCCGCGTCACCCCATTCACCGGATTGAACGTGCACCTGAACCATTTCGCCGGGCAAGTACCGGCGCACTGCTTCAAAGCGCGTGCCGTGAAGGGAAAGATCGAGTGTCATGGAAATTTCGGGAAAATAGTCGCCGATGCGGCGAACCGAAACAGGGAGCGAGAAGGGAAGGCGGTGCCAGTGGCGGCGCTCGGCAATTGCGGTGGTTGTGTCGCTTGAGGGGACTTGCCAGTGGAAGGCGACGAGTTTGCCGCCGCCTGGAAGCCAAGTTGTTCGGGAGATGCGTGCGTAAATTTCGGGCTGGATCGCGCCAGGCGTGCGGTCATAAGGAGTCGTGATCCAGAAGCTTGTTTCGATGGGCCAGTCGTGAGCGTGGTGAATGAGCAGGCCGGTGCGGGAGATGTCGAGCGTATCCGCAAATTCAGTAACCAGGCCGTGCGGACCACGCCAGCGAATGCGCAGGGGTAGCTTCACGCGCGCGCGCGGATGCCGGCGCTTTTCCCCAAGTTCGAGATTCTCGAGTTCAGGTTCAGGCAAAGTGTCGACGAACCGGCGGACCGGCGCGAGGCGTGCTGCTCGCCACAGCATCTCCGGCTAGTGATTCGAAGCCATGGCCGATTTGGATCCGCCGGTGTAGATGATGTGCCAGATCGAATTGGATCCATCGTCGGTGAAGAAGAGCGAACCATCCTTGGCCATGGTGACGCCGACGGGGCGCCCCCAAACTTTGCCATCGGGAGTGACAAAGCCGGTAACGAAGTCGTCGTACTCGCCGGTGGGCTTGCCGCCGGGGTCGGGCACGCGAATCAGTTTGTAGCCGGTGCGGCGGGCGCGATTCCAGGAGCCGTGCTCGGCGGCGATAGCTTCGCCGCGAAAATCCGATGGAAATTGTGTGCCGGTGTAGAAGGTGAGACAGAGCGAAGCGGAATGCGCCTGGAGGAGCACGTCAGGCACGATGACCTTGTCTTTGAGTTCGGGATGTGCGCCCTGGTGGCGGGGATCCTGATTGGAGCCGATGTAATACCAGGGCCAGCCGTAGAAGCCGCCTTGCTTGACGGTGGTGATGTAGTCGGGCGGAACGTTGTCGCCTAGCTCGTCACGCTCGTTGACGGAGGTCCACAGGTCGCCGGTTTCGGGATTGATGGCGAGGCCGACCGGATTACGAATGCCGGAAGCGTAGATTTGTTCGCCGCTGCCGTCGGTATTGAAGACGAGGATGTCGGCGCGGCGCTTTTCTGCGGAATTGTCGCTGACGTTGGAGTGCGAACCGACCGAGACGAACATTTTGGAGCCATCTTTAGAGAAGACGACGTCGCGTGTCCAGTGGCCGCCGCCGTGGAGGAAGCCGCCGGATGGAATATTAGGCACGATGACCTGGCCCTTGGAGCGGGCCTTCAGGTCGCCATTCTGATAGGCGAAGCGAACCACGGCGTCCGTGTTGCCGACGTAGAGATATTGAGGATTATCGCCATTGGGGTAGAAGGCAAGGCCGAAGGGCTGCTTGAGTCCGGTGACGAAGATGGACTTTTCTTTCGGATGGCCTTTGTCGTCAACGCCGCGATAAACGGAAATGCGGTTGGCTTCACTTTCGGCGATAAAAAGGTCGCCATTCGGGGCGGTGATAATTTTGCGCGGCTGTTTCAACTCTTCGGCGTAAAGCTGAACTTCAAAGCCAGTAGGAGCCTGGGGCCAAGCGTCTTTGGGGCGTTCAATGAGAGTGGCGCCATTATCGGAGGAGGTGGTGGCGTAGGGAGCGGGCAGGTCGGCAGCGGTGATCAAGCGGCGGGTGCCGGGGTGATCGGCCATTGCGTCACCAAAAGCCGCGGAGCCTTTCAGAACCGCCCCATCATTGGAGTCGCTACTCGCTGAACTATTCGCTGAACCGGGTGCCGGGCGGGTAAAAATGAAAAAGGAAAAAATGGCGATAGTTGAGAGTGCGGCGAGCGAAAACCATTTCAAACCCCAAAATTTCATATCAACGATCCCCCTACGCGGATTCATTTTTAGCACCAAGCCAAGGTAAGGAGCAAACCGGGGTTAATAAACCTCTGATTCGGCAGACGATACAGGGATCCAACCCTTCCATTAGACGCAGGCGGCGACGAACTGGCTTCGGGCCCTGTTAGCTTGCGAATTGAAGTTTGTAGTGTTAATTTTGCGCGCAGCCAAGTACCCCGGAGGCGTATGCATTCAGACACCGAGCGGCGCGCCGCTCGACGCTTTGTAATGTCGCTGCCGTTGATGGTCCGTCTAACTTCGCCTGAAGGCCACATCGAAGAGCGTGGCGAGACGCGGGACATCAGCTTCCGCGGGCTTTTCTTTTCCATTCATAAATCTGTCGAGAACGGCAGCGCGATTGAATTTGTGCTGACTCTGCCGCAGCAGATCACCAACGCAGGCGACGTTCACATCCGCTGCTACGCCAAAGTGCTGCGCATCGAATCCGGAAATGAGAGAAGCGGCGTGGCCGCACGGATCGAGCGCTACGAGTTCCTGCCTCCCGCCGCCTGAGATTCTCCTTTGCGGTACAATTCGACCAGGTTCACTTAGGGAGATCATTTTTTAGGAGATGGTCGTGTATCACTATGATCCCAACGCCGCGCTCGATGAACTGAAAGACGACGCCACGCTGCCGCATCCTGTGCACCTTCGCGACATGATCCTGAGGAATAAGCTGGATCCGGTAACTGCGCTCGATCTAAATCGCGAATTTCAAGAATATCTGACGCGTTTTGGCGAATTGCAGAGTACGGCGCGAAGCATTTTGGAAAAGTTGTCGACCGGGATTCGCAAGGCATCGTAATTTTTGCCGGCGAGTTTCTGTTTGAGCATCCGCTGGAAAAGCAGTGCCGCGGAACAGACCCACACGTTTGCTCTTCGACTCCAGCAATCAGATCGCTTAAGAAGCAGATTGGAAGACGGGAATGGCGCGCCAGACGCTGCTAATCGATGCGGACGATACGCTCTGGGAAAATAATATATTTTTCGAGGCGTCGATTGAATCGTTTATCTCGCAGCTTGAGCCGCTGGGCTACACGCGCGAATACGCGCGGCACATTCTGAACGAAACGGAACGGCGCAATATCCGGCAGCACGGCTATGGGGTGAGGAGTTTCGGGCGGTCGCTCGAAGAGACTTACATGAAGCTGGCGGGGAACGCGGCGAAGCGGGAAATGGTGAAGTGGGTTACCAATCTGGTTTCGCAGATGGAGAAGACGCCGCCGCACATCATGGACGGCGTGCCGGAGACGCTGGCCTATCTGTCAAATCGGCACCGTTTGATTCTAGTCACGAAGGGAGAGGCGGCGGAACAAGCTGGGAAGGTGGAGCGATCTGGGCTGCAGACGCATTTCGAGGCGATTGAAATTGTGGCGGAGAAGGATGGCGCGACTTACGAGAGAATCGTGCGCCAGTTTAAAGTGGTGAAGGCCAATGCGTGGATGGTCGGCAACAGCCCGCGAAGCGACATCAATCCGGCGCTGCAAGTGGGGTTGAATGCGGTGTTCATTCCGCATTGCCACACGTGGGAGCTGGAGAAGTGTGAAGTGGAGAGTGGCTTGGGGAAGCTGCTGATTGTGGGGAGTTTTGGAGATTTAAGGGCGCACTTCTAGAGTCTTTTTGTTGCCGGTTTTTCGATTTTTCCTGCCTGTAGGTCGTAATCGTTAAAACTCGGAAGGCGGTTTGAACGGGATGTGAATCACCGTCTCGATGTCGACGGGTGTGCCGTCGCGCATCGCGGGTGAGAATTTCCAGCGCACCACGGCTTCGATGGCATTGCGGTCGAGCTGCGGGTCGAGGCTTTTCAGGACTTGAATACTGTCGATGGAGCCGTCGGCGCGAATGATGGCGTAGAGAACGACTTCGCCTTCGACGTGAGCGTTGATGAGTGAGGTGGGGTACTTCGGATCGACTTTGCGGACGGGCACGGGGGAGGAAATGTTGCCACCGGCGTAGCTCGAGCCGTTGCTGGGAGCGAGCTGCGCGAAATTCAGGACCCAGCTTCCGCTCGCGCTGGTGAGGTTCGGAAGATTCACGAAGAGCGTGTAAACGCGCTTATCGCCAAAGATTTTTTCGGGCGCGGCGCCGCTATCGAAATCGCCGGGGCCAAAAGCGCGCTTGCGCATGGGATTGACGGGCGCGGGTGCGGGCTCGGGCGTGAGAGGCGGATGCAAATTTACGTCGGAGTTTGCGTTGCCGCCGCTGATCGGAGAAGCGGAGCCGGACTTGCTGCCGGAGATACTTACGCCTGGCGGACCGTTGCCGCCATTTCCGCCGCCTGGGCCGGTGCCTTCGCCGCCGCCGGCGGAAGCTGTTACCGCGCCGCCACCGCTGGTGGGGCTGGCGTTGGGGTCGCGCGAACCGCCGGGCACGCCTGACGATGAGCCGGTTGGTCCAACGGAAGTGTGCGCGGTGAGATTGCCTTTGGGAACTTCGATGTTTGGTTTTGGCGGTGCGGGATTCGGCGAGAGAGCAATCACGCGGCCGAGGCTCGTGTCGGAACCGTTGACTTGGCCGTTGATGCTCGGCGCGGCGTCGGAGCCTGATGCGCTGGACGAGGGCGCGTTGGTCGCGCGGTGAATCGGGCCACCGGATGAGCCGGCGGGCATATTGATTTGCGGAGTTTTGCCGGCGTTAGCGGCGAGACCGCCGCCACCGGTGGGCAAATCGGCGCGGCCAATTTCGGGCGCGGCGTCGAGGCCGGTTGCAGTGCGATGGGTGGGCGCGGCGTGTGCGGAATTTGCGGCAACGGGCATGCGCACGTTATTCAGGCCCTGGTCGGATGGCGCGAGATTCAGGCCGGCGCTGGGCGTGGAGCCTTCGATTTGGGGCACGGCAGTGTCTTCGGTGCGCTGGATGTGAATTGGGCCGCGGCCGGAGTCGACGGGCATTTTCAGGTCGGGGACGTTGTTGTGCGCGAGAGCGAAATTGTCGGCGGACTGGTTATTGGAAATTTCGGGAGCGGCGACTGGCGCTTTTTGGATGTTGCGCAGGATTGGCGCGAGCATACTGCGCGAGAGTTGGAGGCGCGGGGGCTGCGCGGTGTCGGTCCACTGGACGATGTTGGGAAGCTGCGGGATGACCTTGGGCGGCTCAGGAGGCGCGTCGGGCTGGATGAGGGTTTGGCGCGGGTGCTCGAGGGCCTGGGCCTGAGTCAGGATGGTTTGGCGCGGGTTTACCGCGTCGGCCCCTTCGCGGGGAAGGGGCTTGGCCGGATCGCCCTTGGGAATTGTTTTAGGTTTTGGCTTCGCCGGCGCGGGAGCGGGATTGCGCGGCTGAAGTTCGGGGAGCGGGGCGTCCCAGGTGAGGTGGAAGTCGGAATATTTAGGGCGCGCGCGGTTCGGAAGGGAGGCTGCGCCAGATGGGAAGAAGCAGGATGCCGATGGCGGCAATATGCCAGAGGACCGAAGCGGTGAGAGGTATGCGGGGAAATTTGAAGCGAATCCATCGGGTGCGGAGAGGCCAGGCGTAATCGGCGGATTCCCAAGAAGGTGGCTTGGGGCCGTAGAAAACGGCTTTCCAGCTATCGACGAAGCCGGCGCGACGGGGCTCCCAGGCCACGCCGAAGCGAAGCGGGCGATAGCGACGCGCGCGAGGAGGCGCGGGCGGCGGAGGGGCAATTGGAGGCATGCAGACAGGCATTATATCGTTACAGTTTTGACCTTTGCAGTTGGCGCGGGCTAGGAAGCGCTGGTACCGATTTTACCCGTACGACTCTCCCGGTACTCTGACGAACGATACGGCGAGAACGCGCGAGGCGTAGGGCGAAAAGCGGCTAAGGATTATGCTGCGTTCGAATTATGCTGCTTTTGCTAAACGGTAAAAAGTGACTGCGGTGTCTCCTTGTTCCAGCATCCGAGATTTTTCAAGATTGACCAAGTGTGATGGCAATTCAATCTTTTTGGGATGCTCCAAAATTATTCTGCCCTCAGGGGCGAGCAGCTTGGAATTATCCAGAAATTCCAAGAGGCGCGAATAGAGCGCCATTTCGCGATAGGGCGGGTCGAAGAATAACAAATCGATGAGAAGGCGGCGCTTGGAAAGTTCGGTGAGGCCGGTCATGACATCGCGGGGAAGCAATTCGATATTGCCGCCGGCCTTGAGCGACTCAAGGTTTTTTCCGATCAGGTCGAGAGCCTTGCGATCGTTCTCGATGAGAATGACCTGACGGGCGCCGCGGCTGAGCGCTTCGATGCCCACGGCTCCCGTACCGGCGAAGCAATCCACAAAGAGGGCATCGACGACCAGCGGGCCAAGAACATTAAAGAGAGTTTCCCGCAGGCGGTCGCCGGTGGGGCGAATCGCCATGCCCTTGAACTTGTGCAGCGGGCGGCTGCCGAATTTTCCGCTGATTACGCGCATTCCATTCACGAATTCATTCACTTACTAGCCAACGGCGGCGAGCTGGTGACGCTCTTTCCAGATGGAGTCCAAAGGGACGGCAAGCTTCATTAGTTCTTCGGCGCGGGCGGGGTCTTCGCTGATGGCCAAAGCTTCGGAGCGAGCCAATTCCAGCAGTTGATGATCGCGCAACGGGTGCGCGATGTGGAATGAGATTTCGCCGTGCTGGCGCGTGCCGAAAATTTCACCGGGTCCGCGCTGGCGCAGGTCCTGCTCGGCGATTTTGAAGCCGTCGGAGGTAGCGCACATGGTTTCGAGACGTTCGCGGGCGGGGCCGGTAATCATCTTTGGTGCGATGAGGATACAAGTGGATGCCTCTTTGCCGCGGCCGATGCGCCCGCGCAGTTGATGAAGTTGAGCGAGGCCGAAGCGATCGGCATGCTCAATGACCATGGCCGTGGCGTTGGGAACGTCGACGCCGACTTCGATGACGGTGGTCGAGACCAGGATGTGAATTTTGTTAGAGCGGAATTGCTCCATGACAGCTTCTTTTTCGGTGTTGTTGAGACGGCCGTGCAAGAGGCCGAGAGTCAGATTTGGAAACGCTTCTTTGGCGAGGCGCTGATACTCGGCGGTGGCGGCCTTTAGTTCAGCTTTCGATTCTTCAATCACTGGGTAAACGATGTAAGCCTGGCGTCCTTTGGCGACTTCGCGACGAATAAATTCCCAAACCCCGGGAAGTTCTTCATCGCTGCGCCAGCGGGTAGTGGCGGGAATGCGGCCGGGCGGCATTTCGTCGATGACCGAAATGTCGAGGTCGCCGTAAAGAGTGAGCGCGAGGGTGCGGGGAATGGGAGTGGCGGTCATCACCAGAATGTGAGGACTAGCGCCTTTGTCCATCAGGCGCTTGCGTTGGAGGACGCCGAAGCGATGCTGCTCGTCGACTATAACCAGGCCCAATTTCTTGAATCCTACCGGGTCTTCAATCAAGGCGTGAGTGCCGGCCACAAGCTGCGATTCGCCGCTGCGGATGCGCTCGATGGCGGCGAGTTTTTCACTGCGGGGCATGCCGCTCACCAATAATTCCGCGCGATAACCCGCAGCGGCAAAGTTGCGGCGCGCGGAAAGGAAATGCTGCGCGGCGAGAATTTCGGTGGGCGCCATCAGGACGACCTGGTAGCCATTCTCAATGGCGATAACTGCGGCTTCCAGAGCGACCAGCGTCTTGCCGCTGCCGACTTCACCTTCGAGCAGGCGGTTCATTGGCGTAGGCCGTTCAAGATCCGCGGCAATTTCGCCCAGAACACGTTTCTGCGCGCCAGTAGGCTTGAAAGGCAAGATGCGCTTCACTGCTTGGCGAATGCGGTCGTCTCTGACCTGAAAGGGAATACCCGGCTGCTGGCGCTCGTACTTGCGTTTGGCGGCTACCTGAAGCTGAAAGAAAAAGAATTCGTCGAAAATGAGGCGGCGATGCGCCGGGCTGCGAAACAGATTGAGGTCGTCAATCTTTTCGTGTGGCGGCGGAAAATGCGCGGCAACGAGAGCTTCGCGGCGGGATGGAAATTTGTGCTTGCGCAGCAGATCCGCGGGTAAAGTTTCGGGAAATTTCCCGGGTAGATTGTTCACAATCCAGAAGAGAATGCGGCGAAGCATGCGCGAACTGATCGAGCCGATGGCCTGATAAATCGGAACGATACGGCCGACTTCGGTGGAGTTGGCAGGATCGCTATTCGAGCCGGAGAGAACTTCAAATTCAGGATTGATCATTTCCATTCGCGAACTGCGATAGGGATCCATCTCAACTTTACCGTGGACCACGATTTGCTGGCCTGGCGTGAAACGCCCCTGAAGGTAGGAGCCGTGAAAGAAACGCGTGGATAAAAAGCCGCTACCGTCGCGGAGCTTGAGAAGAAACATCGCGCCGCGATCACGCTGAAAGCGCACCGTATTGGCGGAGACGACTTCGGTTTTTACGGTGGCGAGGGAGCCAGGAATCAGTTCCGCGATTGGAGTGAAGTTCACACGATCTTCGTAACGAAAGGGCAAATAGTTCAGCAGCGAGCCGAGGGTACCGAGTCCATGCTCGGCGAGAAGCTTGGCACGCTGCGGCCCGATGCGTGGAACCGTGCCGACCGAGCTATTCAAATCCAGGATCATTTTTCGAAAAGTTGGTGTCTAAACATTTGATCTGTAAGTTTGTCTGCAATCGGAGCGGAACAAATGCCGGGCGGGGGCGCCGACTTTCGTTTATATCATTGCCGGGCGACTGGACGAAGGATTGAAGTGGTATCTTCTCTGACTTATAGTGGTCAACGATCACACAGGAGCGCATGCAATGTGCGCGCAGCGTTCCCCGGGTAGAGGGCATGTCATCTTCTTCTCATTCCGGCTCCGGCGATAGCGGCCCGATTCCTCCCAAGACTCAGGTGAAAAAATACCTGGGAGCGAGCAAACAGCAGTGGCTTGAATACCTGATCGCCATCCTTCTGGGAAATGCAATTTACTACCTCTCTTTGCAGCCGCATTTGCCGGCGCTCTTCCAGCACAAGGGATTTGCGACGGACTGGGGATTGCTGGTTGACTTTGCCGTCTGCGTCGGCGTCTACGGCCTGATTCGACTGGGCTGGAAGGTAAACGCAGGAAAATAAGGGTTCTGCACCCAGGCATGCCGAGACCGCCCAAAAAGGGCGGCTCGAATTTGCGACAAACGTTTATAAAGCGTCCAATTCCGGACACTTTCAGTGCTCACCCTTATAAAGGGGAAACGTCTATGCGAGGTAAGGCAGATCGAACATACGGCCGAGATGAGCTAACCGCGGGAATTTCTGGCGGTTATGACGAAAAGGAAGCAGGCCGACGGGCTACACCATGGGGATGAGCGTCGCACTCGAGCGAGATGCGCGTGACGCAGCGGTGAAAGTGTCCGAAGAATCTGCGCTTGTACGGAAAGCGCAGGCGGGCGACCGCCTGGCGTTCGAGGAATTGGTCAGGAAATACGACCGAGACGTGCTGCGGTTGGCGCTCAATTTGGTTCACCGAACCGAGGATGCCCGTGACATTTACCAGGAAAGCTTCCTCAAGGCGTATCGCAACCTTCCACGCTTCCGGTTTGAATGCAGTTTCTACACCTGGCTGTATCGCATCGTCACCAATGTGTCGCTTGATCATTTGCGGCGGCGCACTTCACGGCGAGAGGATCAGGCGCCGGTGACGGAGAATATGGAAGGCGTGTCGCAGGATTTCTTCGATCGGCAGCCCGAGACACGGCCGGCGGCAAGTCCGGAACGGACGCTGCTGGGCGGTGAGCTGGGCGCGATGATTCAATCGGCGCTGGAACAACTGGCGCCGCGCGAACGAATGGTTTTTGAGTTGAAGCATTACCAAGGATTGAAGCTGCGGGCCATCGGAGACATGTTGGGCACCTCGGAAGAGACGGTGAAGAATTCACTGTTTCGGGCGACGAGGAAGTTGCGGGCGAGCTTGGTGGCGATGCGGTAGAAGTTTTGGAAGTGAGTGGTCACGCCAGGGCGAGGCGCGTATCTAAAAAGGGCACGAGTAAGTAAAAAGGGCGAATGAACGAGAATCCCAATTCGAATTTGAATCCCGGCGAGTGCGAACCCTGCCGCGAGTTTTCGCAGCAGATGCACTTGCTGGTTGCGGACGAGCTGGAACGGCCGCAGCAAGTCGAAGCGGAGACTCATGCGCAGAATTGCGAAGCGTGTGGCAAGTTTCTGAGTGAGTATCGAGAGCTTTCGCGCGTGCTGGCTGCAGTGGAGAGCGAAGAAGCGAGCCCCGAGTTGCTTGCGGCGTGCCGCAGGTCGCTGACCAGCGAGCTGGATGAGCTGGAAGTGAAGGCGGATGGGTCGCGAAGCTGGATCAGCCGCTGGCTGCGAGCGATTTCGCCGGTTTCGTCCCTCACGGTTCAGCCAGTTGCGGCGGGAACGCTCCTGTTCCTGGGTTTTGCGATTGGAATTTTGGTGCCGCGATGGGTCGGCCAGCAGTCTGGACCGACTGTCGGGCCAACGACCGCGGAAGAAGTGCAGGTCGCGGATGGACCGGAAGTTTTGCCGGTATTGAACGAGCAGGACCTGCGCACCGCGAATATCACCGGGATCAATTGGGAAGCGACTGCCGGGGGCGAGCCGCCCGAGGTGCAAGTGCAGCTTCAGGCCGAGCGACCCATGACTGTGCAGGGCACCGTCGCGAACAACAATGTGAAGGACACGCTGCTCTACATTCTGCAAAATGACCGGCGATGTGGGCCGGACGTGCGCATCGAGTCGGTGGAACTGCTGAAGCCACGATCGAAGGACGCGGACGTGCGGCGGGCGCTGTGCCAGGTGGTGCGCACGGACGTAAATGCGGCGGTGAGATTAAAAGCGCTGGAATGCTTGAATGACGAAGGCGATCCGGAGATCGTCCAGAAGACTTTGGAAGATGTGCTTGTCGCGGATTCAAACCCGGGCGTGCGGATTGAGGCGATCAATACGCTGCGCAACATAGCGGCGAAGAATCAAGTGCCGCTGGATGCGCACCTAGTGAAGGTATTGCGGGAGCGCGCGGTGAGCGACCCGAGCACATATATCCGCCTGCAAAGCGCGGCGTTGATTCAGGATCTGGGGCCGAAGCAGTCGTATTAACCGACCAATATGAATTCATTGCGCGCCATTCGGCTAGGCCTCTCTCTATTCGCTTTCCTTCTAGCTGCACAGATTGCCACCGCTTCGAATAACCCAAATAACCCGACCGAGTCCGGCCCGCGACTGAGCAAAGAGCTGAAAGGTCAGCTCAACGTGCATCCCGGTCAGTCCTTAAAACTCAGCACCGACCTTGGGAATGTGCGCGTGCATACCGGCACAGGGGACGCATTGACCTACCACATTTTGCTCGAAGCGGATGCCAGCGATAAGGACGCGGCACAGCTTCTGAAGCGTTTCGACGTAACGACCAAAGAAATTACCGACGGCGTGAAAATGCACGGCCAGATTTTGGGGAAGGGCTGCACCGGACGGCTGTGGGTTACGTTCGACATCACGCTGCCGAAGAATTTCAATGTGGACGTCACTACGGGCGGCGGGAATATCGAAATCCCCGATGTTGATGGACGCGTTTCGCTAACCACCACCGGCGGGAACGTCACCACCGGTTCAATCACTGGCTCAGCGCGGATCCAGACCGACGGCGGCCACATCATCACCAAAAACATAAGCCAGGACCTGACCGCGATTACCGGTGGCGGGCACATTTTTGTGGGAGATGTTCAGGGTGAGGCCAATTTGCACACTGGCGGCGGCCACATCCGGGCGGATTCGGTCACCGGAACGGCACGCATTTTCACGGGGGGCGGAAATGTTTCGGTGGGCAAGTCCGGGTCGCAGCTCTATGCGGACACGGCCGGAGGGCAGATCGAAGTCGGGGAAGCGTTTAGTTTGGTGAGGGCACGCACGGGCGGCGGGGGGATTCGCGTGGTTCGGGCAGGCGGGCCGACACAATTGCAGTCGACTAACGGCAGCATTTATCTGACCCAAATTAATAGCGCGATACGAGCTTCGACCGACGCGGGCGAAATTACCGCGTGGTTTGGCCCGGACGCGAAGCTGCCCGGCGGATGCAACCTCGAATCGAACCACGGCGACATCATCGTTTACATCCCCAAGATGCTGCCGATCACGATCGACGCGTCGGTGCAGAGTGACAACCATCACGAGCTTTTTGTGGACCCATCTTTCCCGTTGAAAGTGACTTACGACCAAAAATCGACGGTGCGCGCCGAGGGTGCACTGAATGGCG
Organism: uncultured Acidobacteriota bacterium; assembly: GCA_963757885.1. Taxonomy (GTDB): domain Bacteria; phylum Acidobacteriota; class Terriglobia; order Acidiferrales; family UBA7541; genus Palsa-147. The sequence goes on from CAVWSS010000006.1 coordinate 1,983,895, forward strand.
GCGGCGAAACGTTGCGCCTGCACACGGATCAGGGAAGCATCAAGCTGATGGTGATGGATGCCAACCGTCAGGTGCAGATGTACAAGCAGCAGATGGAGCAGCTCAAGCGGAAGCTGGCTGAGCTGCGGACCATGAATTTGAATATGGATTTCAGCAACACAATGCCGTCGCGGACAAGTAAGTAGCGCTGAAAAGTAAGTCGCCGAATTGCTCGGTAGGCCGAAGTTGCATTTTGCAGAACGGGCCCCAAACTTCCCTAATCCCGGGGTGGGATACACGGAGGGCGCCATGAAGACCAGGACCTTGATGAGAGCCAATCGCGAGGTTGTGAAATTTTGCATTGCTGCGATTGCGATCTTCGGTTTCGCCTGGTGCGCCCCTTCGGCACGGGCGAATGCCAGGACGAGTATTTATCGCCAGGTGTATCCGCTTTCATCGGGCGGGAAATTCACGTTGGAAAACGTGAACGGGTCGGTCCACGTGGATGGCTGGGACCGCGAAGAAGTGGAAGTGCAGGCGATCAAGACCTCCGCGGACGGCGATGACGATGAAGTTGAGAAGGTCACGATTGAGGTGAACGCGCACCCGATGGAAGTTGCGGTGCATACGCGTTATCCGCATGGCGGGGGCGGGGAAGTGGCGGTTGAGTATCGCGTGAGGGTGCCGTACCGCGTGCTGCTGGGCGACGTGCAGACGGTGAACGGAAGCGTTTCGGTGCGCGGCGTGGCCGGCCGGGGCGATTTGCGCAGCGTGAATGGAAACGTGGAAGTGGTGGACAGCTCAGGCCGGTTCAGCGCGCACACCACGAATGGCAACATTCAACTCGATCTGCGGCAGCTTTCCGACGGCGACCCGATGCTGCTCGAAACGGTGAATGGGTCGGTGCTATTGAAGCTGCCTCACGACGCACACGCGGAGCTACACGCGAATGCCATGAATGGCGATTTCTATTCGGAGCTTCCGGTCGCGTCCAAATATGCCTATGGGCGAGTTTTCTCGGGCGAACTGGGATCGGGCGGCGGCGACATTGATATGCGCACGGTAAACGGAGCCATCCGGTTGACCATGGGCAGGCCGAGCACCTGGAAAGAGCCGATTCCGTAGATTTAGACGCGAAATTTAGACGGGTTTAGGGGCGAATTTTTTAGGGAACAGGAAGGAGCAGAAATGCGTAGGACTATTTGGGTGCTATCAATCGTGGGAATCGCTTCAATGATGTGGCTGCTGCAAAGCCCCCTGAGGACGTATGGCCAGGTGCAATCGGACGCCCCGAAGGTTCCGGCCATGGCCGCGCCCTCTTCAACCGCCTCTCAATTGCCTGACAGCGACGGAAATGATGACTGCGATTGCTCGCCGAACTTTTCAAGTTCGTTCACTCCGATGACCTTCGGGGCGTTGAGCCTTGGGCCGCTGGCCTTTGGGCAAACTGTCGATCGCAAGAAACTTGAAGAAGAGGTGCGCGATGAAGTGGAAAAAGCGCGCAAAGAGATTGAGACGGCCATGAAGTCCGAAGATTGGCAAAAGCTGAGCGAATTGCCCGAATTGCCGGATTTGAGCAATTTGCAGGCTGAATTGCGGGAGACGATTCCGCAGGCGTTGCAGGAAGCAGAGCGCAAGGTGATCGCGATTTCGCCTATGGACAACGACGAGGATACGGGATGGCTGGGAGTGGAAGTTTCGGAGGTTGCTCCCGAGCAGGTTCAACAGTTCAAGCTGCCGGAAGCGCGCGGAGCCGTGGTGATTAGCGTGGATCGGGATAGCCCGGCAGCCAAGGCGGGGATTCGCGAGAAGGACGTGATTCTCACCTACGAGGGCGAGAAGGTGGAAGGCGTGGCGCAGTTCCGCCGGTTGGTTCGCGAAACGCCACCGGGACGGCAGATTCAAGTGGGAGTTTCGCGCGATGGCAATGTGCAGTCGCTGCAGGTGAGTATCGCGAGCAGGCAGGAGCAGTTCTCAAAACATGGAGGGGACTGGGGCGGGAACATGCCGTCGATGCCTTCCATGCCAAACGTCACGACGCTTCCGAACATGCCGGATATGGATGAGAATTATTTGTACATTACACCGAATGCCTTTGTAGGGCGCACTCCGATGCTGGGGATCAGCGCGGAGGATTTGACCGGGCAGCTTGGCACGTACTTTGGGACGCCGAATGGCGAGGGCGTGCTGGTGCGTGATGTGAAGGCGGGCAGCGCGGCGGAAAAGGCTGGGCTCAAGGCCGGCGATGTGATCGTCAAGCTGGACGATAAGGACGTCCGGAATTTGCGCGATTTGCGGACCGAGTTGCGCGACAAGTCGGATCAGAAGAGCGTGCAGGTCGGCGTGCTGCGCAAGGGATCGTCGATGAACGTGACGATTCCGATCGAGAAGCCGAAGCCGCTGGAATTTCAGACACCTGTGCACCGGGCGCAGTTGTAATAGCTGGGCAGTGTTAGATTAGAGCTTTCAAACGAAAAAGGCCGCGCAGGCAGTAACGCTGCGCGGCCTTTTGTTTTGTTGCGCGACGTTATTTGCGGATGACTTCAGCGTTCGTGGCGGGCGCGACGAGGCGCATCAAGCGGCCTTTGGCGTCGATGTAGAGGTCGACTTCCAAGTCGGAAGTTTGGACTTTTAGTTCACCTGGGGCGGTGTCGGTTGGATCGGCGATAGAGTCGATGGTGACGCTGCCAGGAGTCATCTCCTGCGGGACCAGCACGGCGAAGGTTTGCGAGCCTTTTTTGGTGCGGTCGTAGAGACGGGCAAGGACCGCGTACTGGTGGTAGAGGTTGTTGTCGAGGATGACGATCATCGGGCTGCTAAAGGTGAATTGCTGGGTAAAAGGCTTGCGGCCTTCGAGATGGAGATTGACGGTGGCGATGCTGTTCTGGAATTGAATTTCAGCGGAGGCTTTCTTAGCGCCTTCAGTTTTCCAGTCGTAGCTGAGCGGGGTGCCGTCGGGCTGGAGAGTCAGGTGCGAGGTGATTTTCGACGCCGGACCGTCGGCGGGCTTCACGTCGGCGGTGCCTTGGGCGATCCAGCGACTACCGTCAGGGCGAATTTCGAAGGATTCGGTGCCGACCGGCTGGCCGTTTACGGAGATGCGAAATTCACCTTTGTCTGCTTCCATTGCCGCCGGGCTTGCGGGAGCCGCGGGCGGTGCGGCAGCCTTAACGCGCGTGGCAGCGTGTGCGCCGAAGAGCGAAGCGGCGAATAAGACTGCGGAAGCGATGGCGAGGCTTAGTGCCGGACTGAAATTTCTCGAAGTTGTGTTCATGCGACGATTTTATCCAGGATACCGAGATTCAAGATTTGTTCCATCACCCGCGCGGGCTCTGCGGAACTGTCTACTTTAAAATGGGCGAGCTCGTAGCAGGGCAATCTTCGTTGGTAGAGGTTTCGAAAGCTAGACTCGTCCCGAAACAGGGGGCGATCGGTCATTTGGGCGCAGCGATTGAGCAGCTCATCGACGGGGCATTCGAGCCAGAGAAGCGTGGCAGCGTGCTGATCGAGAAGGAACAGGTTCTGAGGCTGGGTGGTAGTGCCCCCGCCCAGCGAAATTATCGTTGGGCGGGATAGCGCTGTCGATTCGCCTAGAACACGAACCAGCTCGCGGCGCTCAATTTCGCGGAAGGTAGGTTCGCCTTCACGGGCGAATATTTCCGAAATGGTTCGGCCGGTGAATTCAGTGATGCGCTGATCCAAATCGACGTAATGCCAGCCGATTTGACGGGCGAGCAGGCGGCCAACGGTGGACTTGCCGCTGCCCATGAACCCAATCAGGCAGATCAATTTGCGTGAACGGCTTGCGCCGCCCGAGAATTTCGAGTTTTGTTGATTTGCGCTCAGAGCACGCGGCGGTTACTGCTCGCGCCTGTGGATGTTGATTGTACCATCGAACGAACTTAGCTCGACCTTGGCCTTGCCGCCGTTCAAATCGCCGCCGATGAAACCATTGGCGCCCTTGGGGTGACGCAGGCTTGACGCGGACAAGTTGGCTTCGCTATTGACCTTGCCCTTCACCGAGACGGCGTTGAGGTTGAAGGAATCGGCCGGGGAGAATCGAACTTCGATGACTCCACTGTAGTTCTTCAGCCGGTAGGTGCCGTTGGGAAGAAATTCGCCGTCGAAGAAGATATCTCCGGCAGTGGTTTGGGCGTGCACGTTGTAGCTGCGCAAATCGACCAACCTGACATTTCCGCTAATCGAGGTGATTTCCAAGCGTCCGGCGCAGTGCATGCACTGCACGGGGCCTTCTACGGTGCGGACGGTTAGATAGCCGGCAGCATCCTGCAAATCAACGCCGGCAGCGACGGTGTCCACCGCCATGTCGCCCATCACGTCAGTGACGGTCACTGACCCTGAATCATTGTGAATCTGCAGCTCGGCATCTTCGGGCACGAAAATATCGAAATCAGCGTCGAGCTCCTTGGGACTGATCTGGTCCGAAATAGGGTGAACAGTCAGATCCACGCGATTCCCAGTCTGCACCGCCTCGACAGCGACCTTGTCGCTCTGGCAATCGGAAACCAGTCGTACCTCGGGGCGAGACCACGCCTTGATGGTAATCGTGCCATTCGGATTGTGAATGGTGATGACCGGATGGGAGTCGACCTTGAAATGCTTTTCAAGATGAGTGGGGCCCGCGCTTGCTGGAACCGCGGAGGCGGCCGCGAAGACGAGCACTGCGCCCAAGGCAGCGACGGAGTTGAGACGACGAATCGTTGAAAATGACGGCTGGGGCATCATTGTTGATTGTCTCCACGCTCGCTCATCTCAGCGAGCAAATCGGCTTTCTGCTGATAGGCACCGTATAGATAGTCCCGGGCAAGCTCGTTCTGGGGATCTTCCCTTACACTTTTCTCGCACAACTTGATGTAGTTGTCTACCACGTCGAGGTTCTTCTGGAAGGACGCTTCGACGACCGCATTCGCATCAGCGGGGTGAATAACAATTTTGTGAATAGCGTCATTCTCGGAGTCGAGAGGCTTCTGAATTGAGACGGTGGGGGCGATGGCGTGGAGCGTCCAACTGGCTTGATTCTCTTTAGCGCGCTGCGAATCGCGTACATCCTTACCTACTACAAACGCGCCCACAATCAAGACGGCGAGTGTCGCGGTGGCCAACACAGGCCGCGGCCAGCCGAAAGCGAACCAACGGCGCCAGGCCGGAATTGCTTCGGCTTCAATCTGGGACTGAATCCCGGCCCAAACCCGCGGGGGCGCCTCGGGCTCGGGAAATTCCTGAGCTATTGAATGAATTGCTTGGAGGTCACTGACCAGACTGCGACACGAGGCACAACTATGCAAATGAGCTTGCAGAGCTGGGGACCGTTCGCCTTCCATCCAGAGGCCGATCGCATCCTCAAAAGAGCTGCACTGGCTAGATGGCATTTTCTATAACCTTCTGCTGAGACTTGGCATTTCTAATTCCTAACAACTGCTGAACCCTCTCAGGAACCCAAAACTCTTCGCTAGCCTTCTCCGGCTGCTTCGCTCTTTACGGCCTGGCGTTTCTCGCGAGCCTCGCTGCGGAGATTTTCGTGTAACAACTCGCGGAGCCGCATGCGGGCCTTGTGCAATTGTGACTTCGAATTGCCGATCGAACAGCCCATGATTTCAGCGATCTCGTTGTGCTCGTAACCCTGTACGTCGTGGAGGACGAAAATGGCCCGGTAGCCGGGAGGAAGCTGCTCGACAGCTCGCTGCAAATTGACCCGGTCGACCGAGCCGCTGAGCTGAAGGTCGGGCGCGCCGAAATCGCGGCGCGGGCCACCGGACTCTTCATCAGGCTCAGTAGTTTCTTCAAGCGAGATCTCCGGCATGCGCTTCTTGCGCAGCTTCATTAACACGACGTTCACAGAGAGCCGGTGAAGCCAGGTGGAAAAGGCCGACTCGCCGCGAAAAGAAGAAATCTTGCGGAAGAGCTGCAGGAAAGCTTCCTGCGTTAAATCCTCGGCTTCGGCCGTATTTCCAACCATGCGCAGGCAAAGTGAGTAGACCCTCCGGTTGTGCAGGCGGTAAATTCGCTCGAAGGCCGCGACGTCGCCTTGCTGGGCGAGCCGGATAGCTTCCGCTTCCGGCATTTCATTTGTGTCAATTCGTCTCGGTCGGGTCACTGAATCCCGTCGGGACGCATACGCGGCACTCTGTATAGCTGCGATGCGTCGTTAGCTTTGGAAGTTGTACTTGCGATTACCTAAAAGGCACCACGCAGGGCCGAAACAGGCAGCCGATGATCAGGGCTTCCTTTGAGCATACGGAAATGAGAAATTGGATGTCATCCCGTTTATTGTGGTCGCAAAAACCGCTGTCGTCTAGACGGAAACTCGCGACACGCGGGGCCGGGTAGCGCGGGGCGGCGTCTCCACGGGAGACTCCAGGCGGGTGCGGACGCCCGAAACCATGGGGGCAGGCAGCGCGCGGAGGAAGGACTTGAGAACCACTTCGGATTCACGCAAGCAAATGTTTAAGTCGTGGTGTAGCGGCTCGAGCCTGGACCAAGCCTGGCTGGTGCCGCGGGTCTGCCCGCCGGAGCGATTGATAGCGTCTACATTTTCCTGGAACTCGCCCGCCAAATATTCGATCAGCGCGGAAAGAGCGCGCAGCTTGTAGAAGTATTGATTGCGCGCAGCGAAGAGCACTTTGTGCATCAGGCTGTTCCAGGAAGCAGCTTTCTGCGATTCCGCGAGCCGGAAGTTTGATTGCTGGAGAGGCTGCACGGTAGGAAGGTCGGCGAAGTGGCGAACTTCTTTTTCCATCATCTCGCAGGCACGCACCAGCAAAAGCGCCAGGCGGGCCACAATATCGGCGGAAAATCCCACTTCCTGGCGAGCCTCGCGCGAGCGGCCTTGTTGCCAAAGATCGAGCGCTTCATTCAGAGTGACGCTGGCAATTGAATACTCGGAATTCCAACTTTGCGTGGACTGCAGGAAGGTCTGAAGCTTCTCGGCGGGCAAATGCCCAATCCAATCCTGAAGGACAGTCTTACGGCTTCGAAGGTGAGGATACAGACGGCTCAGTCCCAAGTGAGGCCCCTGGATGCGGCAGATTATAGCAGATAGAAGCAAATTCCCAATTCCTTGACGGTCTTGGAAACGCCCCGCTATACTGCCGCGCGAAACTACATCACGCGCATAACGCCGCGCGGTTAAAAAGGAATTTTGATTGGAATTCGAGCCCCTAGATCAGTTTCGGCAACGCCGGAAAAAGAGAGTCGAGATTGCCGAAAGGGGGATCGACCCGTACCCCCGTAAATACCAGACATCGCATTCAATTGAAAGAGTTCTTGCTGAATTTGGCTCCAGAACGACCGACGAGCTGGAAACAACCCCTGTAAAGGTGCAGGTAGCAGGACGGCTAGTAGCCTTTCGGCCGCATGGCAAAGCCGGGTTCGGGCACCTGCTGGGGCAGGGGCAGCGGCTCCAGATTTACGCGAAACTCGATGAGGTGGGCCCTGAGGTCTTCGAGCTGTTCCGGTCGCTCGATATTGGCGACATTGTGGGCATATCCGGGCGGCTTTTCCGGACCAAGACGAACGAGCTGACTGTTCGCACCGAAAAGCTGACCCTGCTCGCCAAGGCACTGCTGCCGCTACCCGAGAAATGGCATGGGCTCGAGGATGTAGATACGCGCTATCGGCAGCGCTATCTGGACCTGATTGCCAATCCCGAAGTGCGCAACGTTTTCTTGAAGCGCGCCGCGATCATCAAGGAAATCCGGCGGTTTTTCGACGAGCGCGGCTATGTGGAAGTCGAGACGCCGATGATGCATCCCATCGCCGGGGGTGCGACGGCGCGGCCATTCATCACGCACCACAATACCTACCATTCGGATTTGTACCTGCGGATCGCGCCCGAGCTTTATCTGAAGCGGCTGATCGTGGGCGGGTTCGACCGCGTTTACGAGATTAATCGCAATTTCCGCAATGAGGGCGTGGACACGCTGCACAATCCCGAGTTCACCATGCTTGAGTTTTACGAGGCTTACTCGGATTACCGCGACATGATGGATTTGAGCGAGGAACTGCTGGGTCGGTTGGCGATCGCGGCCTGCGGGAGCAAGCAAATACAATACGGCGATACGCTGATTGATTTTTCAAAGTTCGAGCGACTCACCATGGCTGAGGCGATTGCCAAGTATTGGCCGGCTGGGGCGGGCACGGCGCCCAGTGCTGCTGAAATCGTGCAGCCTGGCCAGCCCAAACTGATCGCGGAGCGTTATAACCACTCGGCTCATGAATTGCGAAAGCGGCCGATTCACATCACAGCGACTGCCTCGGATGGGGAGCTGATCGCGGAGCTATTCGACGAGATTGCACAGGACAAGCTGATCCAGCCGACGATCATTTATGACTTTCCCGTCGCGGTTTCGCCGCTTTCCAAAAGGCGAGCGGATAATCCGGACTTTGCCGAGCGCTTCGAAATCTCGATTGGCGGCGGCGAGATTTGTAACGGCTTTTCCGAATTAAACGACCCAGAAGACCAAGAAGCGCGCTTCCGCGAGCAAATCGCCAAAGGCGGCGACGAAGCCCCGAAGCAGCTGGATGAGGATTACATTCGGGCACTTTCTCAAGGCATGCCCCCAACGGGCGGCGAAGGTATCGGCATCGATCGCCTGGTTATGCTGCTGACCAATTCGCACTCTATACGCGATGTGCTGCTCTTCCCGTTGCTACGCCCGCGCGGCAGCGAGCGCCCCGCTGACGAACCTGCCCAGGGCGCTGCAAAACCTCCACAAGGCTCAAACGCCCGCACCACCGAGAAGAAATGAGCTTCGAATGGCTGGTGGCGCTGCGGTATCTGCGGTCGCCACACCGGCCTGCGGTCCTTCGGTTGATCAGCTGGCTTGCCCTTCTGGGAGTCGCTGCGGGCGTAGCCACGCTGGTGATTGCGCTAGCCATGAATACCGGCTTTCGCCGGGTGCTGCGCGACCGCCTGCTCGGCGTCACCGCGCACATTAATTTAAAGCCCATCAGCACGTCCGGGATTCGCGACTACGGGCAGCTCATGCAAAAGATTGATGCGGTTCCGGGAGTGCGTTCGGCCGCGCCAGCCATCTACAACACCGTGCTGCTGTCTTCCGGCGCGAGTGCTCGAGGGATCGTGCTGAAAGGAGTGGACCCGGCACTGGAGACGAAAACGGACGAGGCCATGCAGCGTATTGTTTCCGGCAGCGCCAATTTCGCGCCCGACGCTGAAGGGATCCGGGGCGTGCTGATCGGGAAGATTATGGCCGCCGATACAAAGGTCAAGGTCGGGGATTACGTGACCATGACCAGCCCACAGGGGAGCCTCACCCCATTTGGGATGATCCCTAAGTCGAAGCGATTTCGAATTGTGGGGATTTTCGACTCCGGGTTTTACGACTACGACGCAAACTGGGGGATTGTCTCGCTGGCGACGGCTCAAGAGCTAGCCGATATTGGTGATGTGGTGAGCCTGCTGGAGATCCGGGTAGACCGGCTGGAAGACGTGGATGCAATTGCTGCGCGGGTGAAGGCGGCAGCAGGGGGTGGCTTCCTCACGACTACTTGGATTGACGAGAACCGGGCGTTGTTTCGAGCGCTCTCGCTGGAAAAACTGGTAACGGCGCTTTTCATTGGCCTGATTACCTTCGTGGCCGGGCTGAATATTCTGGTGGTCCTAGCCATGACCGTGATCGACAAGACCCGGGACATTGCGGTGTTGATGGCCATGGGAGCGCGATCAAAGCAGATTCGCCGGATTTTCTTGCTGCAAGGATTTCTGGTGGGCGCGTTGGGGAGTGGGGCAGGGCTGTTGATTGGTTACGTCGCGAGCTGGTGCGCGAATAACTGGAAGCTCATCCACCTGAATCCCGAGGTGTACGCGATTCCGTATGTCCCGTTTCACGCGAGCGCATTGGACGCAGTGTGGATTTTCATCGCGGCGATGACAATTTGTCTCGCCGCCACGCTCATGCCCGCCCGCGCCGCGTCCCGTATCTTACCCGTGGAAATACTGCGATTCGAATGAGGGGTGGGGTGTCTAATCCTGTGGAGGCCGAAGCCTGGCAAGAAATTTCAGCCTAAACTGGTCAAAGAGGGACAGGGATACGCAAGGGGTGAAAAAGGGCAAAGCAGGTGTCACGCGCCATTTGGGCCGTTGCGTAATGGACTTACAAATAAGGAGATAGCAAAGGGCTACTTCGGCATCTAAAGTGAGTAGATGAGCTAACCATGTCGGTGCAATCGAGTCCCGCGTTAGGCGCGTCGTTTCCTCCCCAGGGAAGGCCGGGAAGCTCTGCCCCGACAAACGGAGTCTTGCTCGCCGCCCAGGGGCTGCACCGAACTTTTCGCTCTGGCGGCTCGACGATCAGCCCGGTCAACGGCATCGATTTCACGATTCACAGCGGCGAGATGGTGGCCATAATCGGCCCATCTGGAGCGGGGAAGAGCACATTTCTACATTTACTGGCCGCGCTGGACACCCCAACAAGCGGTGCTATATACTTCGAGCGGAATTCGCTCGAATCGCTTTCCGAACACGAGCTTTCGGAGTACCGCGGGAGAAAAATCGGTTTCGTCTGGCAGCGGCATCATCTTCTGCCGGATTTCACCGCGGTCGAGAACGTGGCGATGCCCTTATTTATCTTGGGCATCCGCAGGGAAGCGGGTCTGAAGCGAGCGCAGGACCTGCTGAACGAGGTAGGGCTGGGGGATCGCGGACACCACCGGGCAGGAGAATTATCCGGGGGCGAACAGCAGAGGGTTGCCATCGCCAGGGCGCTGGTGAATGACCCGAAGCTGCTGCTGGCCGACGAGCCAACGGGGGATCTGGACGAGCGGAACGCGGAGCTCATTTTTGAGTTAATCGCGACTCTCCACTCGACCCACCGTTTGACTTCAATTTTGGCGACTCACAACCTTTCCATTGCGGGCAAAGCCGACCGTCTTCTGAAGTTGGAGCACGGCAAGCTATCTGCGATTGGCCAGACTTCGGATGTGAAGGATGCATCCGGGGTCCAGGCGAATTTCCCGAAGGAACGCGGGTGACCCATGTTTGAACGCTACACTGAAAAGGCGCGTCGGGTAATTTTCTTCGCGCGTTATGAGGCGAGCCAGTACGGCAGCCCATATATCGAGACGGAGCATTTGCTGCTGGGCTTGCTCCGCGAAGATAAGGCGCTGGCCAACCGTTTCCTGCGCTCGAATGGGTCGATCGAATCCATCCGCAAAGAGATTGAGTCAAGAATCACTGTGCGCGAACGCATCTCCACCTCGGTGGATGTGCCACTTAGCCAGGAATGCAAGCGCATCATCACGTTCGCGGGCGAAGAAGCTGAGAGACTGGGACATAAGCACGTCGGAACTGAGCATCTATTGTTAGGTGTGCTCCGCGAAGAGAAGTCGTTTGGCGCGGAGATCTTGCAAGAGCGCGGACTGCGGCTTTCGACGGTGCGCGAAGAACTCACCCGCGGAGCAGGCGAGAAGATTCCAGTGAACCGGCCCAAAGAAGCATCGTTACTCGCAGAATTCAGCCGTGACCTGACTCAGGCCGCGGTCGAAGGCCAGCTTGATCCCCTCGTGGGGCGGGGTCCTGAGCTGGAGCGCGCGATTCAGATCCTTTGCCGCCGCACCAAGAATAATCCGGTGCTGATTGGCGAGCCGGGCGTGGGCAAGACGGCCATTGTGGAAGGCCTGGCGCAGCGGATTGCGGATGGCGACGTGCCGCCGTTCCTGGCGGACAAGAAGATTCTGTCGCTCGATCTATCGTTGATCGTGGCCGGTACCAAGTACCGCGGGCAATTTGAAGAGCGGCTCAAGACCATCATGAAGGAATTGATGGAGAGCCAGAACGCGATCGTCTTCATCGATGAGGTTCACACGCTGGTGGGCGCAGGTTCGGCGGAAGGTTCGCTGGATGCGGCGAACATCCTGAAGCCGGCGCTGAGCCGCGGCGAGATTCAGTGCATTGGCGCGACAACCCCCGGCGAATATCGCAAGTCGGTAGAGAAGGACCGTTCGCTCGAGCGTCGGTTCCAGTCGGTAAAGGTGAATGCGCCTTCTGAAGATGAAGCGATTCTGGTGTTGCAGGGCGTGCGCGACCGCTACGAGAAGTTTCACGCAGTAACCTACACCGAGGATGCGATTCGCTATGCGGTGTATCTGTCGAACCGTTACATTTCGGACCGGTTCCTTCCAGATAAGGCGATTGACCTGATCGATGAAGCGGGCGCGCGCGTGAAGTTGCGCCAGGCCATGCTGCCAGATGAGGTTTCCGAAGTTCAGAAGCGGGTGAAGTTCATCACCCACCGCATGGAAACGGCGATTGCCAACCATGAATTTGAAAAGGCGCGTTTCTATTCGGAAGAAGAGCGCAAGGAGAAAGAGCACCTGCGGCTGCTGCGGGAGAAGTTGAAGATCGACGATTCGGCGACGGGCATCGTAGGCCGCGAAGATATCGAAGAAGTGGTGGCACGCTGGACCGGCGTCACGGTAAGCGCGATCAAGGAAGACGAGCAGCAGAAGCTGATGCGCATCGAGGACGAGCTGCATCGGCGCGTTATCAGCCAGGATCGCGCAATTCACGCGCTGGCACGCGCTATTCGCCGCAGCCGTGCGGGCCTGAAGGCTCCCGGACGCCCGGTAGGATGCTTCCTGTTCCTTGGGCCGACGGGCGTAGGCAAGACGGAAGTGGCCCGGCGCTTAGCAGAATTCCTATTCGGCAGCGAGAAATCGCTAATCCGCTTCGACATGTCGGAATACATGGAGAAGCACTCTGTATCGAAGCTGATCGGCGCGCCTCCGGGATATGTGGGCTACGAAGAAGGCGGGCAGCTCACCGAGCGCGTTCGCCGCACGCCGTACTCCATCATTCTGCTCGACGAAATCGAAAAAGCTCATCCGGACGTATACAACATCCTGCTGCAGGTTTTTGAGGATGGGCAGTTGACCGATGGGCTCGGAAACACAGTCGACTTCCGCAACACCATCATCATCATGACCAGCAACATCGGAGCGCGGCAACTGCAGAAGCAAACTGGGCTGGGCTTCGGATCTACCGCCGAGGACATCGCGAACAAGGCTCAGGACGATCTGGTCATGGTGGAAGTGAAGAAAATCTTCAATCCGGAGTTCCTAAACAGGCTCGATGAGGTTATTGTATTCAACTCGCTGGGCGATAAAGACCTGCTGCAGATCATCGATTTGCTGGCTGCGCAGATCAACGCGACTCTCATTCACCGTCAGGTGCAAATTGTGCTGACGCCGGAAGCGAGCCAGTGGATTTTAGAGAAGACTTGCACCGATCGAAGCTATGGCGCCCGTCCTCTCCGTCGCGCTCTTCAAAAATACGTCGAAGACCCACTGTCGGATGCTTTGATTCAGGGCGACCTGCAACGGCCGGCCACGCTCGAGATTTATCTCGGGAGTGAAGGGCTGGCGTTCAGACCTCTGATGGAAGCAACCCCGGTGGCCCACTAAGAATCCTAGACGCGCAAGCCGGCAACTGTAACCGGCGGGGGAGTATACAGAATTGGGCGGGGGAGTGCGGCCTTGAGTCGACGCATGGCCGCCAGCAGTCAAACATTTCTGTCCTTTTTCCGGTTTTTCCTCACGATTTGCGTTCTAAGCGTATTCAGCGCGCACCCAACAAGCGGGCAGATTTCCGGTTCCGCTTCCGCGCCGCGCGCGACTATCGAACGCATTGAAATCGTAGGGAACCGGCGAATCTCCAAAGATACCCTCCTGGCTCGCATATTTTCCCGTCCCGGTGACGTCTATAGCGATGAAGCGCTGCGCCGCGATTTTTTGGCGCTGTGGAACACGCAATTTTTCGAGGACATCCGGCTGGAAGTGGAAAACAGCCCGGACAAGCCCAATCAGAAGATCATTATCTTCTACGTGCAGGAGCGGCCCATCATTCGCCGGATTGAGTACAAAGGAAATAAATCGATCAGCGAATCGGATATTTTGGATCGCTTCAAGGATCGGAAGGTCGGGCTGACGGTGGAAAGCCAGTTCGATCCCACCAAAATCAAGCGCGCCGAGACGGTGATCAAGGAATTGCTCGCCGAACACGGGCGGCAATTCGCGGTAGTCCGACCCACGTTCGAAAAAATTGCCGCAACGAATGCGGTGAAGCTGGTTTTCAACATCGATGAAGGTCCGAAGGTAAAAGTCGGAACCATCACCTTCACCGGCAATCATATCTTTTCATCGCGGAAAATTATTCGGGCCATGCACCACTCCCGCCCAATTTCTATTCCTCTGTACATCACCGACATCAACATTTTCAGCAAGACCTTCGATCAGCAAAAGCTCGACGAAGACCTGGAAATCGGCATTCGCGGCCTGTATCAGGACCATGGCTACTTCAAAGTGATCGTTCGCGAGCCCATCTTGAAGACTGTGGACGAAGATCATGGGGGAATTCCTCTGCCCGTGCCGGGGATTGGCCGCAAGCATGGCAAGCGCACCGATATTTTGATTCCCATCGAGGAAGGCCCGCAGTACCACATGGGCACGGTAACGTTCCGCAGCGCGGATCCCGATCAGGGCCTTTTCTTCAAGACCGAGTTCCTGGCGCGTATTTTCCCGTTAAAGAAGGGCGATATTTTCTCGACGGACAAAGTCCGCAAAGCCCTGGACAATTATAAGAAGCTTTACGGCGAATACGGATACATCGATTTCGTAACCAACCCGATCACGGACGCGGACGATACGACGCACACGGTCAACTTGACCATGGAGTTCGACCAGCAGAAGCAGTTCTTCGTGCGGCGCATCGACTTCACCGGCAACACCACCACGCGCGACAAAGTTATCCGGCGCGAAATCCTTTTGGATGAAGGGAACCTCTTTAATAACCGGCTTTGGGAATTGAGCATCCTTCGCCTGAACCAGCTCAATTACTTCGACACGATCAAGCCCGAAAATGCCGAGCTGAAGCGCAACGTACAGGCCGGCACGGTAGATATCAATTTGAAGGTGAAGGAAAAGGGCAAGCAGTCGATCAGTTTTTCGGGCGGTGTGAGCGGACTGGCCGGCAGCTTCGTGGGATTGTCGTATCAGACCAACAATTTCCTGGGATTGGGCGAGACGCTAACTCTTTCAGGGCAGGTTGGAGATCGATCGCGGAATTTGGTCTTCGGGTTTACCGAACCTTATCTCTTCGACCGTCCCATCTCGACGGGCTTTACGGTTTTTTCGCAGCGGTTTGATTACAACCAGCAGCGTGAAACTTCGCTGCTCCTTGGCCAGCAGGTGACCATCAATCCCGCGCTGGAGCAGAATTACGATACGGATTCGAAGGGATTCACGATTTTCGCAAGCTACCCGCTGCGGCGGTTCTCCTTCACACGCGTGGGTGTAAGTTACGGATTTTCGACCACGAACATCAGCGCGTTCAGCCAGTCGTCACAGTTGCTGTTTGAATCGCTGCAATTCCAGAGCCTGGCTGGACCCTCTGCCTTAAACGGAATTCGATCGAGCAAGATCACTCCGACGATTAACTACTCCACGGTGAACAATCCTCAGAACCCCACCGGCGGGAAGAGCTACTTCTACGGAGTGAGCTTTGAAGGCGGCCCGCTCGGCGGCAATACCAATACGATCACCAACACCTTCACCACCACCTATTTCCGTCCCATAAATAAGCGCCGCAACGTGCTGGCTTTCCGTTTCCTGGGTGCCTTCGGCACGGGCTACGGCGGAAAAGTGGAACCGCCGCAGACGCGCTATTACCTTGGCGGCGAAAATGATGTGCGCGGATTCGACTTCTTCACCATTTCGCCGTATGTATTCATCCCTTCGTCGTCCAGCCAGACAGTGATCTATTTCAATCCGACCAAGCTGAATTCGAATGGTCAGCCGACGCTGGAGACTTTGAGCGTCCCGGTGGTGAATTACATTGCCACGCGGCCTGGCGGCGACACGCAAGCCGTCGGTAACTTTGAATACCGGATTCCGTTAGTTGGCCCGGTAACATTGGGCCTGTTTACCGACATTGGCATCGATGGAATTTTGCGCCATTCGCAACTGGCGTTGGCGCCCTCGGCGATCAACCTGCTACAGCAGGAATACCCGAATCCATATTTCCCGGACACGAAAATTCCCGCGCAACTACCGATTGCCGGGGGCACAAACTTTTTCCCGCGCGTGTCATCGGGCATCGAAGTGGTGGTGCGTCTGCCGATTGTCAATGCGCCGTTTCGCTTCTACTATGCGTATAATCCGTTGCGGCTGGATGAGACCATCACTCCGCCTCGCGGAGCCTTCTTTATAAGCGACGATGTTCAACGATCGCTGGCAGGCATTCCAGGCATCCTGCAAACGCAGATCATCCCGCAGTTGAATCGAGTCCTGGATCTTGATCAGCAACGATTGCCGACCAGTCTGTTCGAAGCGTCGCATACGTTCCGGTTTACGGTGAGCAGAACTTTCTAGTGTAAATTTTGGGGCGGCACTATAGCCGCATTCGGGCATCTGAACCCGAGCAATACAAAGCAAGGGTGGATTTTGAGGGGAGATGGGATGAGGGCAGTGAAGTTCGCAGCGGCCGCGCTGCTGCTGGTTGCGGGACTGGCTGGATGCAGCAGTAACAAGACCACCGCGGGGGTGACGGTGACTCCGTCGACGGCCAGCGTGGTGCTATCCGGCACGCAACAGTTTTCAGCCGCGGTTACAGGCATCTCCACTACCACTGTGACTTGGGAACTTTGCACCGGTTCGCCGGGCGGAAATCCGGCGCCGGTTTGCGGCTCCGCTTCACTCGGCACCATCAATACCAATGGGCTTTACACCGCACCGCGCAATGTGCCCAATCCTTCGGCGGTCACGGTGGTCGCCACCAGCACTACAAACAGCGGAAACGCCACACCCGGAACTCCGACTACCTTGTACGGAACTGCGACGGTCACGGTTGATTCCGGCATTCGTGTGCGGATCATTCCCTCCACGTATTCCTGCACCGGCACCGCACCAACGACCGCCACGATTGCCACTGGCGAGACGTTCGCGTTCACAGCGTGCGTGACCGGCGCGCAAAACAACGCGGTGATCTGGTCAGTGAATTCGGTCGTGGGCGGGAACACGACCAACGGAACGATCACTTCCGGGGGCGTGTATACCGCGCCGGTTAATGCGCCGGGCAGCGTGACCATCACCGCTACTTCCGCGCAGGATCATTCGCAATCGGGCACGTTTGACTTGAGCGTATCGGCGGCCGGGCCGCCTTCGATCACCAGCATTGATCCTCTCACCGCCGGACAAGGCTCGGTATTTCAAGACGTCTACATCTTTGGTCAGAATTTCTTCTCGACCAGCGTGGTGCTGGCCAACGGGAGCCCCAATAACGTAACCACGACCTTTATCGACACCGAAACGCTGCGCGCGCGAGTCTTCGCGCCGCTCCTGGCCAGCAGCGGGACGCTGAATCTCAGCGTGCAATCGGAATGCGATCCTAACTGCGATACGTCGCCTTCCTCGCCGCTCATGGTGAATCCGATTCGCCCGGGCCTGATTTCTTCGACGCCTGATAGCATTTCGCAAAACACCACGGCGACCACCAGCGTGACACTGACGGGCGGCTACTATTCGCCATCCACTCTGGTCAGCTTTAACGGCCAGCCGCGGCCGGCCAGCCTGATTAACAGCCGCGAGTTGAACGCAGTGCTTTCCGGTACCGACTTCACGACTGCCGGACTATTCCCACTGGAAATCACCAATCCTGGCGTGCCCGCCGGCCAGTCGGACGAAGCGGCGATTAACGTGGCAGTGACTCCTACCAGTGGAATCGGGACGTCCGCTGGGGCGCCAATCGCTGTGGGCGTTGCACCGTTATCGGTGGCTATCGATACATCGACTGGAATCGCGGTCGTCGCGAATTCCGGCGGAAACACTGTGTCGCTGATTAACGTAAGCAGCGGAATCGTGGTGTCGACTATCTCGGTAGGCAACAATCCGACGGGTGTGGCGGTCGATAACCTGCTGCATTTGGCCGTGGTGGTGAACAGCGGCGGCAACACTTTCTCGGTGGTGAATTTGACCACCCACGCCGCGTCCGCGCCCGTAGCTCTGCCGGCGGGTTTTGTGCCGTACTCAGTGGGCGTGAATTCACTGACCCACCGTGCTCTTATTGCAAATCAATCGACCGATGTGGCTACGGTCGTCGATATCAGTACGAACCCGGCCACAGTGCTTCAGCAAGTGGGCGGCTCGGCGAATCCGGTGAGCACCGGGGCAGAGCCTGCGGTGGGGGTCGATCCCGAGGAAAATTGGGCAGTGGTAACTCCGGGAGGCGCCGGAACTGTTTCGATCGTTGATTTGGGGCAGCCCGCGACACAGGGAACCGGCGAGCGAGTTCCCAACGTGGTAGCCAGCCTCACGCTAACCACTAGCATTCAGGGAGTGGCGATCAATACCCAGACCAACCAGGCATTTCTGACCGACCCGAACAACGCGGTTCTGGACATCTTCAACGTGCTGGACGATTCGGTTCAGACCATTGTTTATGACCGTGCCGAAGTTGCCGCGGCGGTGAACCCTCTCACCAATCAGGGCGTGATCGTCAACAATCTGGGCAATGTTGCCAGCATATTCAATTTGCAAACCAATGTGCTCATCGGCACGGTCGCGCTGGGAACTGATCCTGAGGCGATTGCCATTGACCCAACCACCAACCTGGCAGTCGTAGCGAACAAGGGCAGCAACAATGTGTCCATTTTCTCGCTGGGGCCGATCCGGCCATTTGAAATTACGCAATCAAGCCCACGGGTGACGCTGACGTCTCAAACGCCTCAGACCATTACCGTGGTGGGCGATGGCTTCCAAACCGGCGCACTGATCCGGCTCGACGGCGCAACTCTTACCACTACTTCGACGCCAAGCACGTGCACGCCAAGCTGCCGTCAATTGCAGGCCACGATTCCGGCCAGCATGCTGAGCACGGCGCGGAATTACGTAGTCGACGTGCAGAATGCAGACAGCACCGTGTCGAATATCGAGAACCTCACGGTGATACAGCCGGTGACTGTGGGCAATTCGCCGACGGCCGTGGCGGTTGACCCAGAGCGCGACCTGGCGCTAGTGACCAATTCGGGTTCGAACAGCGTTTCGATCATCAACCTCGCTACTGGCACGGCCAGCGCGCCGATTTCGACTGGGTCGAACCCGGTGGGAATTGCCGTCTTGCCGCGATTGGCCTTGGCGGTTACCGCGAATACCGGCAGCAATGACTTCACCGTGGTGAGCGAGATCACCAACGCAGCGGTGCAGCCTTCGCCAATTCCGAACTGCAGCACCTGCAACAGCCCTAATGGGATCGCCATCAATCCGGACAATGGAATTGTTCTGGTGACCAACGAAATTTCGAATAACGTGAGCGAATTTTCGATTGCCGGTTTGCCTTCGGGCACAGCTCCAGCGGTAGGAGCGATTTCCGTGGATCAGACTCCGCTAGCGGTGGCCATTGATCCCACGGACGACGTGGCCGCAGTGACCGCCGCGCCGCCGTTGCAGTTCTCCGGGACCAATACGGTGGAGATCATCGATCTGAGCACAGGCGCGATTCAGACGCACTTGACTGGCTTTGAAGATCCGAGCGCGGTGATATGGGACCCCTCGGCAGATCAGTTTGTGGTCACCGACAGCCTGAATAACAACGTGGTATTGATTGATCCCCTGACCTTTATCGAGACGAGAATGCGCGCGGGCATCGATCCCACGTCATTGGCATACAACTTTCAGACGAGCACTCTCGTCACAATCAATAGCGCAAGCAACACCCTGTCCGCGGTGGATCTGCTTCACGAGACAATGCAGGTGATTTTACCGGTGCAGGGTTCGCCGCAATTCTCGGTCGATATCGACCCGAGGTTGAATTTGGCGGTGGTGGTGGACCAAGCCAATAATCGCGTGCTTTTGGTGCCTATACCGCGCTAAAAGCACGACGAATCGGGTTGTGCTGCGCAGTTTCATTCCGGTCATTGTCACGCAATGCCGCCATGCGATGCCGGGGTTTGTTTTGGGTTAATGTAATTGACCGCTCGGGAATGGGACGGCTATAATCGCGCGTTTGCTTAGCCTTCGATCCCCTGAAAAATAAGGAGTAGTAGATGAAGATTCGAATGATCGTGCCCGCTCTCGCAATGTTCCTGTTGGTACCAAGCCTGAGGGCGCAAGAGCCTGCCGCCGGGGCTGGCAAAGTTGCTGTCATCAATATCCAGACGGCCATCACCGGGACCAACGAAGGCAAACAGGCCGCCGCCGACTTGCAGACCAAGTACAACCCGCGACAGGCGGAGCTCGACGGCACGCGGAAGCAGATCGAAGACCTGCAGACACGTCTCCGGAACGGCGCGACCACCCTCAGCGATGAGGAAAAGGCTCGCCTTGCACAAGAAGGCGACCGCTTGACCCGCGCCTATCAGCGCAAGCAGCAGGAGTTCCAGGAAGACGGCAACGAGGACCAGCGCGAGATCGTGGACCGAATCGGCCGCAAAATGCTCGATGTGATTGACAAGTATGCCAAGCAGGGCGGCTACTCTGTGGTCTTCGATATTTCCGCACAGAATACGCCTGTGGTTTACGCTGCGAATCAGATCGACATTACCCAGGACATTGTGAAGCTTTACGATCAGGCGTATCCGTCGAAGGCCCCGGCAGCAAGCAACACGCCGGCGAGGTCAGCGACGCCGCGCACCACTCCAGGCACCGCGGCACCGCGTCAGCCGAGCGGCACCACACCTACCAAACCACAGCAGTAGCTTGTTATCACGGTTATACGGGCCCGCATCATTGAGATAGCGGGCCTCGCTTGCCAAGTGGCGTTCCCCACGTCTAAACGGTGTCTAGTTATTTGCCCAGTCATCCGTCGAATCATTTTCTAATCCCGCGGTAGCTCCGAAGAAGAGCTAGCTGCGATGGAGCGATGCCCATGAGCGAAACGAAAGCCTTTCCGTATGAAACCCGCCTGAACGTCCAGTACAAGCCGCTTGAGGTGATCGAGGAAAAAGCCCTCGCTGATGCGTGCGAATTCAAGTGGTACAACCAGACGCTTTGCCAGGTGAATGGTTCGGTGATTCGCCTCGGTGTGATGGAAGGCGAGTATCACTGGCACAAGCACGATGACGACGATGAATTCTTCTATGTGGTGGAAGGCAAGTTTTGCATCGACTTGGAGGGCCGCACGGTCGAGCTTGCGCCGCGCCAGGGGTTTGTAGTTCCCAAGGGCGTGATGCACCGCGCGCGCGCGCCGTATCGCTCGGTGATTCTGATGGTCGAGAACGCTGGAATTATTCCTACCGGCAATTGAGCCGGGGCGCGAATCCGCGCGATATTCTAAGTACCCTTCCGCTATTCAATTCCACAGGGGCGTGGTCTCGACACACATTTATCCGGAGAATAGGGTCTGGATTGGAGCCGGCGTGCGCACATTTCTTCTTCTCTGCGCGTTAGTCGCAGGATTGGTCTTGGGTTTAGTGGCTTGGCATAGCCATACAAACCCTGACTCGGCCGCTGGAAATCGCGATAGAGGAGTTTCCATCGAGAAGTTACCGGTCAATTTCCAAACGCGAACCTTCGACCCGTCTGCGCCTCCCGCGGAAATGCCACCGCTCAAAGAGGGTGAAGAGGCAGTGTGCGATTCAGATTTTGTGTCGACCGCGTCGGTCGGCGGGGAAACGCGCAAGTCGATGGGTGGGCAGGGCACGCTGACCGTGAATCACATCAAAGTGACCCTGAAATTGAATATCACCATCTGGACGCCGAGCCATGCAACGCAACATGTTCGGGATCACGAGGAAGGGCATCGCGAAATTTCGGAATACTACTATCGGACCGCGGACCAAGTGGCGCGTCAAATCGCCGAGCCATACCTTGGCAAAGTAGTTGAGCTGAATGGCTCGGATCTGGATGCCCAATCGGACCGGGCCCTTGAGAAAATCGCCAATGAGGTCACTACGGAATACGGCAAGGAACTGAATACCGAGCCCGCGCAGCTCTTATACGATTCAATCACCGATCACGCGCGTAATGACGTCGCGTCCAAAGATGCAGTTTCGCACGCCATCAAGAACGCCGCAGTGGAATACCGCGAGGGGGATAAGTAGCGCGAATTGTGTTACTTAGCGCCTTATGCGGAGGTGCTGCCATTTCTGTGCGAAATCTCGCGGAGAACCTAAACATCGCCGCAAGGTGCTAACCAGTAGCTAACTTGCGTTAAAGAGTCACGCGCAGTTATACTATCCGCCGTGAACTGAGACCGGGTGATGACGGGAGGGTCGAACGGCACAGTGGGCGAGAGCCCACTTTTTTGTTTCACGTGAAAAGGGTTGGACGCTGTGAATGTTCAGGCCCTGCGGAATTGAGCCGAGCCGTTCCATCGCCCTTCGATTGAGAGTGGCGTATGGAACTGGACAAGATACGGGACGCGGCGGAACGCGTCGCACGTTCGGAAGGCTTGGCGGTTTTCGAAGTGGAGTGGAAGGTAGGGAAGCAGCGGTTCTTGCGGGTTTATCTGGACCGGCCGCCTAGCGAAGCTGAGCCCCAAGGCGGCAAAATCAGCCATCAAGACTGCCAGCGGGTGAGTGAGCAACTGAGCGTGATTCTTGACGTCGAGGATCTCGTTCCGGGTTCGAACTATGTCCTGGAGGTGAGTTCGCCAGGTTTGGATCGAAAGTTGATCCAACCGGAGGACTACCGGCGTTTCGCCGGGCGCCTCGCCAAGATTTGGTTAAACGAGCCGGTGGGGGGT
The DNA here is from genome assembly GCA_963757885.1 of uncultured Acidobacteriota bacterium. GTDB lineage: Bacteria > Acidobacteriota > Terriglobia > Acidiferrales > UBA7541 > Palsa-147. Next base: position 2,006,585 of record CAVWSS010000006.1, read on the forward strand.
TCGGCGTATCACGAGGGCCGGATCCGTGGAATGGAAGACGGCGTAGTGAAGCTGGCCCTGAATCACGGAAACAAGGGCAAGGAAGAAAGCAGCAAGGAACTCGATTTACCCTTTGCGCATATTCGCAAGGCAAATTTAAAGATCGAAATCTAGAAACTCAGCCTGATGGGAGAAGGGAAAAGATGGCGAGTCTGCTGTACCAGACAATTGAGCAGATCAGCCGGGAGAAGCACATCGAGCCGGATGTGATTGTCGCCGCTATTGAAGACGCTATGGTTGTGGCGGCGCGGAAGTATTACAAGACCGAGGAAGATTTGCGGTCGAAGTTCAATCCTGACACCGGCCATGTCGATGTGTTTTCCGTGCGGATGGTTGTGAATGAAGTGGCCGACCCATTGAGGGAGATCTCTGTCACCGAAGCGCGGAGGCAGGAACCTGGAATTGAAGCCGGCCAGGAAATGATTCAGAACAAGCCGACCGAAGTGCTGGGGCGCATCGCGGCACAAACGGCGAAGCAGGTGATTCTGCAGAAGGTTCGCGAGGCCGAGCGCGATACGATCTACAACGAATATCACACCCGGGTGGGCGAGCTGGTTAACTGCGTAGTAAAGAGAGTGGAAGGCTCGGACGTGATCGTTGACCTGGGCCGCACCGAAGCGCGCATGCCCAAGCGTGAACAATCGCGTTTGGAGGCGTATAACGTTGGTGAGCGCCTGCGAGTCACCATTCGCGCCGTGGAAAAGGCCGCGAAGGGGCCGCAAGTGGTGGCTTCGCGCGCCGACTCCGCTTTAGTGCAAAGACTTTTCGAGATGGAAGTGCCTGAAATTTACGACGGCACCGTGCAGATCCGCGCGGTGGCCCGTGAAGCCGGCGAGCGCACCAAGATCGCCGTGGAAAGCCGCGACAAGGAAGTCGATCCGGTTGGCGCCTGCGTGGGCATGAAGGGCATGCGGGTGCAGTCGATTATTCGCGAACTGCGCGGAGAGAAAATCGACATCATTCCCTTTAACGAAGATACTTTGACCTTCGCGCAGAAGTCGCTGAGCCCCGCGAAAGTGACGCGGGTGCAGGTGGTGGATACCGAAGAGCGCCGCCTGGAAGTGATTGTTGAGGATACTCAGCTATCGCTCGCGATCGGCAAGAAAGGCCAGAATGTTCGCCTGGCCAGCAAGCTGATTGGCTGGAACATCGACATCAAGAGCGAAGAAGAGAAGCGTCGCGAGATCGAAGCGCAAATGACCGCGATGACGACGCCGAGCGCGCCTCTTTCCGAATTGAAGGGTGTGGGACCGAAGACCATCGAAAAGCTCGAAGCCGCAGGGATTGTCTATATCGAGAAGCTGGCCGACATGACGCCGGAGCAGCTTGTGGAAATTCCAGGCATCGGCGAGAAGATGGTCGAGAAGATTCACCAATCAGTGGCAGCGTACTTCGAAGCGCTGGAAGCTCAGCAGGCTGCCGAAGCCGCTGGGCCAGCCGCGGCCGAAGAAGCCGCAGAAGGCGAAGCGGGCATAGCTACCGCCGAACTCGGAACGGAAGCCGGAACGGAGGAAGGAGCGGTGGAGGCCACAGCCGAAGCTCCTGCTCAAGCGGAAGAGCCCGCGGAATCGACTGAAGAGGCCGTACCAGAAGAAGATACGTCCTGGGTGGAGGCTGTGGGAGATGCCGTTCCAGCCGAGTTGAAGCCCGGGGAAATCAAGCCCGAGGACGAGTCAGGAAAGGATAACTAGCACCACTAAATGGCTGACGCTAATCAAATTCGAATCAACGAGCTTGCCCGGGAACTCGAGATCAAAGCAAAGATGCTGATCGAGTATCTCCCGGAAATTGGCGTCACCGAAAAGAAGACACACTCGAGCTCGATAGATGTCGAGCACGCCGAATTGGTGCGAAAGCATTTCCTGAGCTTGGCCGAGGCGGAAACCACTGCCGAGGCGGAGAAGGCCGCGAAAGCAGCGGCAGCGAAGGCGAGGCCCAAAGCGGTTGCTCCGGCACCGACGCCAGCGCCTCAGGCACCCGTCGTGGCCGCGCCGCCGACGCCAGCGCCAGCCGCTACAGTTGTTGCCCCGAAACCTGCCGCGCCACCTGTCAGCGCAGCGTCTGCGCCTGCAGTCACGCCGACTGGCCCGCGTCCGCCGATACCACCACGGCCGCCAATTTCCGCACCTCCAGCACCGCCTCCGGCAGCGGTAGCGCCGCGGCCTTCCGCGCCCAGACCAGCGGCAGCGCCGCCGTCAGCCGCGCCCGTAGTCGCACCTACAACTTCTCCGGCACCGGCAGCTCCACGTCCGCCCGTGCGCCCAGCTGCAACAGCCACGCCCGCGACGACGCCTTTGCGCCCCTCCGCACCACTTATTTCCCGGCCAACACCGCCTCCGCGTCCGAGCGCAGGCACGCCAATGGCTGCAGCGGGCTCGTCCGCGGCAGTACGACCGCCGTCACCCAGGCCGCTTGGCCCAATGCCCAAAATGCCGGCAAGGCCCATGATTCAATCTGCACCGTCCGCGCAGCGCGAAGGGGCCGTGCGCCCAGCGGCGCGATCAGGAGCGCCTTCGGGGCGTCCCGGTGCCGGCGGAAAGTTCACGCCCCGCCCGGGCGGCGGACGCCCGGGTGGCCCATCGCTGGGCACCAAGCCGGCTTCAGGCGCGCCAATTGGCAAAGCTGAGCCAGGCAAGCCACTCTATGCGCGCAAGCCCGCGCCGGCGCGCGGCCGGCCGCTGATCGAAAAGAGATTCGCGGAAGGCGAGCGCAAGCTGCATCCAGTTCGCTCACGCACCGGTGCTGCCGCAGGACGCTCGGCGCAAGTGGAAGTTATCGCGCCGCCAGTGCCGCGGGAACCGCGCGCAGTCACCATCACCGAAGGCATCACGGTACGTGAGCTTGCAGAAAAGCTCGACATTCGCGCCAAAGAATTGCTGAAGTCGCTGCTCGACAAGGGAATTTTCGCGAGTATCAACCAGGCGCTCGATACACAGACCGCCACCACCCTCGCCGAATCATTCAGCGGCATCGTGCAGGTGGTTTCCTTCGAAGAGCAGCAAACCCAGGAAGAAACCAAGAAGGAAGAGCAGACCGGCAATTTGTTGCCGCGCGGGCCAGTGGTCACGGTGATGGGTCACGTCGATCACGGCAAGACCAGCTTGCTCGACGCGATCCGCGAAACCGACGTTGCCGCCGGCGAATCGGGCGGCATCACCCAGCACATCGGCGCATATCAAGTAAAGGTGGACGACCGCAGCATCGTCTTCATCGACACGCCCGGCCACGAAGCGTTCACGCGCATGCGCGCGCGAGGCGCGAAAGTTACCGACATTGTGGTGCTGGTGGTGGGCGCCGACGACGGCGTGATGCCCCAGACCGAAGAAGCCATCAATCACGCGCGCGCCGCGAAAGTGCCGATCATCGTGGCGCTCAATAAAGTCGACAAGCCCGATGCGCAGGCCGAACGGGTGAAGCGGCAGCTCTCCGATCGCGGCCTGATGCCCGAAGAGTGGGGCGGCGACACGGTGATGGTCGAAGTCTCCGCACGCACCAAGCAAAACATTCCGCGCCTGCTCGAAATGATTTTGCTGGTTGCCGACCTGCGTGAGCTCAAGGCCAATCCCGATACTACCGCGAGCGGGACAGTGCTCGAATCACGTGTGGATAAGGGCCGCGGCCCGGTAGCGACTATCCTGGTGCAGAATGGCACGCTGCGCGTGGGCGATTTCTTCGTTTGCGGCGCGGTCTATGGAAAAGTGCGCGCCATGTTCGACGATCGCGGCCAGCCGGTCCGCGAAGCGGCGCCCTCAACGCCGGTCGAAGTTCTCGGTTTGCAGGGCGTGCCGGATGCGGGCGATCAATTCCAGGTAGCTGACGAAGCCAAAGTGCGGCACATCGTCGAATACCGCCAGGCCAAATTGCGCGAAGCGAACCTGGCGAAAAGTTCCAGCAGCCGCCTGACTCTCGATCAACTCCACGAGCAGTTGCGCACCGGCGAAGTGAAAGAGCTGCCCATTGTCATCAAGGGTGACGTGCAGGGCTCGGTGGAAGTGCTCAGCGAAATGCTACCCAAGCTTTCCACGGACCAGGTGCGCCTGAAAATCATCAGCTCGGGTGTCGGCGCGATTTCTGAAACCGATGTGTTGTTGGCTTCGGCGTCGAACGCGATCATTGTGGGATTCAACGTCCGCCCGGAGCGCAAGGCTACCGACCTTGCGCAGCAGGAAGGCGTGGACATCCGCCTGCACACCATCATCTACGAGCTCACCGACGAATTGAAGAAGGCCATGTCCGGCCTGCTTGCGCCAGTGATCAAGGAGACCTACCTGGGCCGCGCCGAAGTTCGCAACACCTTCCGCGTCAAGGGCTCGGGCATGATTGCCGGCTCGTACGTGCAAGATGGTTTGATCAAGCGCGACGCGGAAGTGCGCGTGCTGCGCGACAACGTGGTGATTTACACGGGCAAAGTTGTTTCGCTGCGCCGCTTCAAGGATGATGTCAACGAAGTGCGCAACGGCTTTGAATGCGGTATCAGCGTGTCCAACTTCAGCGACGTGAAAGTTGGGGACGTGCTCGAGTGCTTCCAGATCGAACGAATTGCGCCGGTGGCTACGTCAGCGCACAGCTAGGGGCATCGCTTAGCTGGCGGATGGACGCCGGTGTTGTGAGTTCCGCCATGCCAGTGGGCCTGCTTACCCTCGAAATCCATATTCAGGATTCGCAATCGCTCAAAGATAAGCGCCAGGTGCTGCGCAGCCTGAAGGAAAAGCTGCGGCACCGCTTCAATGTTGCCGTAGCGGAGCTGGAGCATCAGGATACCTGGCAGCGCTCTGTGGTTGGCGTGGTCAGCATTTCCGCCGACGAGAATCACTTGGAACAATCGCTGCGCGCCGTGGCCGAGGAATCCGAGCTGTTACTGGGGCGCGACCTGATCGGGCAACAGGTGGAATACTTCTGAAATCGCTGAGCCAGTACGGAATCGCTGCTGGAATTTGCTGCCAGGGAGGAGCACATGAGCGTCGGAGGGGGACATCGTTCCGAGCGCATTGCTGAAGAAATGCTCCATGAGATCAGCCTGATGCTGGCCGGTGACCTGAAAGACCCGAGGCTGGCGGTGCCGCTGACGGTGAATGAAGTGCGGCTATCGCCGGACATGCGTCATGCGAGGGTATACGTGCGTATCTTTTCCGAGCCTGAAGAGCGCAAGGCGACACTGAAGGGCCTGGAAGCGGCGGCCGGCTACGTGCGGCACGAACTGATCGAGCGTTTGCAACTCCGAAAGGCGCCTGAAGTGACGTTTGTTCTCGACGAATCGGAAGAGTATGGCGAGCATATCGACGATCTGATCCGCAAAAGCAAGGAGGCACCGGGTAGGTAGTCTCTCTGGCTTAGCGGGGCGGCTTGGCATTATCCCAGGTGTTGCCCAGGCGGCAGCTAAGCTGTGAGTCTACCCACGATCAACCATGCCTCGCACTCCACAGCCTCCCCCTATCGACGGCGCGCTCATTGTCGATAAACCTGCGGGAAAAACTTCGCACGATGTCGTGGAAGCAGTGCGTCGTCTGGTTGGATTCCGCCAAATTGGGCATCTGGGCACGCTTGATCCAATGGCGACCGGCGTTTTGGTGCTGGTTTTGGGCCGGGCCACGCGCCTGATGCGCTTTTATTCGGCGCGGCGGAAGCGCTACACCTGCGGGATTCGGTTCGGCTTCGCCACCGATTCCTACGACGCCGATGGTGAGGCCTTGGGTCCGGATACCGCGCCGGAATTGGACAGCGCTACGGTGCAAAAGCTGGCCGCTGAATTAACCGGAAAAATTCTGCAAACTCCGCCTTCCTTTTCAGCCAAGAAAATCCATGGAAAGCCTGCGCATGAATTGGCCAGAAAGAAAAAGCCGGTCGAGCTGAAGCCGGTGGAAGTGGAAGTGTTCGAATTTCAATTGAAGGAAATCGAAGGGCCGCTGGCGCGATTTACCGTGGAGTGCGGATCGGGCACCTATATCCGCTCTTTGGCGCACGATTTGGGAAAGGCGCTGGGAACGGGGGCGCATATCGCTGAAATTGCGCGGACCGCGGTGGGCGAGTTTACTTTGGATCAGGCGTCAACCCTTGCAGAACTAACTGAAGCGGCGCAATCGCGGCGATTGGTGGAACGCATCGTGCCGCTCGATAAACTGCTGCCCGAGCTGCCGCGGGCGACGGTGCTGCCGATTGTCGAAAAGCGCGTGAAGCACGGCGCAAAATTTAATTTGCCAATTTCACAGGTGCAGCCAGGCCAGCAAGTCGTGGCTCAGGGAGCGCCATCGGAACTGAACGCGGGAGAATGGCAGCCGGCGCGATTGCGTGTGTTCAATCAGCAGCAGCGGCTGATCGCGATTGCCGAGCCGGTGGTCCCGCGTACTTACCAGCCCGTGCTGGTTCTTGAAACCGCGCCATAGCGGTTGCAACGCGCACTCGCGCGAATTCAACCGAAACACTCTTCGAATTCAGGCGCGCCAACTTTCCAGAAAATTAATTTTGAGGTTCGGTCTCTTGCGGTGGTTCGTTCAGAGGCTCTGACGGAGGCACGGGCTGAAATTGCGGCTGTTGCTCTGGCTGTTGCTGAGGCTCGACCTGCTGGGGCGGCTGCTGTTGCGGAGGCGTTTGCTGGTTTGGCCGCGGCTGGCGAGGCTGGAAAGTTCGCGGCTGTTGGAATGGCTGCTGAGGCGGACGTTCGTCGAAAGTGGCGCCGACGGAGCGTCCACCGCCCTGCCGCGGTTCATGCCCGGCGTAAAGTTCGGTGTCCTTTTTGTCGACTGGTTCGAGGCGCTTGGGCGTGATCATGATGATCAGCTCATCGTTGGTATCGTTGCGGGTTTGGTCGCCCAAAATCACATTCAAGCCGGGAATACTGCCGATGCCCGGAAGGCTGTTGATGCCGCGATCAGCTTCCGTATTCAGGAAGCCGGAGAGGATCGTCGTTTCATTTTCTTTCAAGCGGACGGTCTGCTCGATTGTCCGGTTGCTGACGATGGGAATGGCGTTGAGGCTGCTGCCGCTGAGGGCGCGAATCTCCATACTCAGTTGCAGACTTACTTCGTTATCCGCGTGCAGGTGCGGAGTGGCTTTGAGCTTCACGCCCAAGTCGAGGTATTCGACGTTCGGATAAGGGGTGCCGAGTTGATCCTCGGGTGTCGCGTTGGTGGCCGCGGCGGCGACGGCGTTCGAGTTGATGATAACCGTGGCGTCGTTCGAGCCTTGGTTAACCACCACCAAGTCTGGCAGCCCGTCGCCGTTGAAGTCGGCCGTGGCTACCGAGACTGGCTGGGTACCGACAGTGAGATCTAGAGGCCCGCTGACAATTCCGCCACCTACGCCGATGAACAGACCGACGGTGTTACCACCCTGTTCCGCAACTGCCAAATCGGGCCGGCCGTCCTCGTTGAAGTCGGCTATGGCGATTGAGAGTGGCGTGGTGTTTGTCGGGTAGGGAGTTTCAGCGCCAAAGGTCCCGTCGCCATTCCCGATTAGTATGGAAATGGAGTTGTCCAGGCTGTTAGCGACGGCCAAGTCGAAAATCGTGTCGCCATTTATGTCGGCGCTCTGGACGTTCACCGGGCCCTCGCCGGTGGCGTAAGCAATCCTGTTAAAGAATGTGCCGTCCCCTTTGCCCAGAAAAACCGAGACAGTGTTGTCATTCTTCTCGGTGACGGCAATGTCGGGATGTCCATCGCCATTGAAGTCGGCGCTGGTTATGCAGGTTGGCGCGTTGCCGGTGGCATAGAGCACCTGAGGCTTGAAGGTTCCATCGCCATTGCCGAGAAGAATGGAGACGGTGTTGTCGTCGAAGTTGGTGACCGCGAGATCGACTTTGCCGTCGCTATTGAAATCGCCGGAGATGATGTAAGTGGGCAGGCGGCCCACGGTCAATTTTGATTTGGGCGTTAGGACGCCGGTGCCATCGCCGAAAAAGATGGAGACCGTGTTGTCTAACTGGTTTGCCACAGCGACGTCGAGGTTGCCATCGCCATTGAAATCGCCAGTGGCGATTGCCACCGGCCCCTTGCCGGTCGGGTAATCGACCCGGTTTTGAAAAGTTCCATCGCCATTGCCGAGAAAAACGGAAAGGGTGTTGGCGGTGTTGTTGACTTCCAAAATGTCAATGAAGGCGGGCGTGGTCGTTGCGACGCCATTAACGGTCGTGGTTGTTGGCGTGCGCAGAGTTGCGGTTGTTACAAAGGCCGGCGCGGTGCCGGTGGTCAGCGTGGACGTGGGGAAATTGCTGAGCGAAACGTTGGGTATGTTCTCGGCCGATGTAAGGCTGTTGGAATATTGCTGAGTCGAAATCGGGACGCGGTCACCAACGAAGAACGTGGCCGGGTGGCCGTCTTCCGCGCGAAGGCGGAGATGCCGCGCTTCCTTCACCAGCGACAACATATTCGAAAAGTTAGCGGTTGCGCCGGGAAGAGTGGCGAGAAGGGTTGAGTTGCCGCCGCCAAAGGCAATTAGCGGGGGCACAAGAGTGCTCAATCCGAGCTGCCCGGAGGCTACCAATCCCGCTATTTGCGGATCGGTCAGGCCGGTCAGCGAAGATGACGCTCCGAAAACCTGCTGGATGACGGCTACCAAGCCAGCGAGCCCCGATTGGGCCTGTTGGACTTCCTGGCGGTTCAGCGCATAAGCCTGAGCGGTCTGAGGTGGAATAATCCCGAGATTTCGCGCCGCATTGCGATCTACTTCGAGGATTTCTACGTCGAGCATCATCTGGCCGCGAGGCTTTTCCAGGTTTTCGATCAACTTGGTGGCCAGCGCGAGGGCGTCGGGCGGAGCGCGGAAGGTGATTGTGCGGCTGCGCGTATCCATTTCCGTACGGGTGATGCCGGTCAAGTCGCGAACCACGCGCAAAACCTCGGTCATGTCTTCAGGTGTGGCCGAAGCGGGCAAGACTACCGTGCGGGAGAGCGAAGTTTCGTATTGATTGCGTTTCTCGCGGTTATCTTGCGCAACGAAGAATAGATCCGGCGCAAGGGGACGCCAGAAAGTTGCCGTGATGCTGCCAAGAACCTTCATCGCCAGGTAGAAGTCGGCGCCCTGAAGCTGCAAGCGCACTGGCGTCGGGCTCAGGTCCACGTCGAAAGTGACGTGCAAACCAAACTGCCGGGCGACTTCCTCATAGGCGCCCTGAACATTGCCTCGGTAGTCGAAATCATGCATGCCTGCCGTCGGCTGCAAGATGATTTCGCCCTGCAGGTTCTCTTTGTCCAGATTCCTCACCAGAACTCTGGCGTCGACGTTGCTCAGCTCACTCCAGCGCTCGCGGGCGGTTGCGTCAGTGGGATCGAGAGCAATGGCGGCGCCAAGTTCGGCGCGAGCCTCCGGGAGGCGATCGGAAACTGCGTCCCGCTCGGCGCGATCCACATACATCTGGACCACATGGCCGCGATCGATGTCACGGCGAATCGAGTACTCGCGGTTATTTGGGTTAAGGCGAGATGCTTCGACGAAAGCTTCATACGCCCCGCGCCAATCGTGGCCATCTTCGTCAGACCGGCCCTTGGCATACTCTTGCAGAGCCAACTTAGCATTCGCGGGAGAAACCAGCACCGGCGCGGGTGAAGCAGGCGTTTTTGATTCAGCCGAAGTCTTGCCGGTAGAGCTCGAAGCGGTTTTGGGCGGAGGAGCGGAAGTCTCGGGATTCACGACGGCCGGTTGTGCGCCTTTCGGTGGCGCCTGGGCATGCAAAGAAGAGGCGAACGCGAAGATCTGTCAATGACCGTCAAGGGAAATGACCGCCATCGACAAGAGCAGCGATTGCGCGCGTCCGGGAGGCAAAGCTTGGCATCGGCTTGGCAGTTCTATTCAAAACACAGTTCCACAGGCGACTGACTACACCTGGATTGATTAAACGAATCCCCACTATTGTACCCGGATGGGTCTGAATAGGTCCTAAGGGTTCAAGTCCGCGTGTACGGCTGGGAACGGCAACAAATGAGATGCAGTTTTGGGGTGGTCAGAGGGTCGAGAAGGCTAGTTTTTGTCGAATTTGCAACGCGTGTGTTAATGGACCTTCATTTCGAATGAGGCGGTCTTTTTGTTGCCTTGAGCGTCTTCGGCGGTAAGGGTGTAAGTGGTGGTTTTCTGGGGGGTAATTTCGAAGCAACGGCTCACTGAAGGCCACATCTGAGCGACCGGTGGGTCGATGGATACGGTTTTGGCATTCGAGACGCCGTAGCAAATCTGGGCCTGGTCGCCCCGGTGAACCTCGATCGGCCCGTAGAAGCTGAGGATGTCGAAACTCGTTCCACCCAGGGTCTGGACGGTTTGCCTTGCCGTCTCCAGGTCCGCCGCCTTCTTGTTCTGCTCGGCTCTCTCTTCATAGGCGCGGTTATTGCTCCAGCGATTGTAGAAGGTCCATCCGATCCATAAAACCACGGCAAGCAGCACAAATGACGAGTATTTCCAGAACTTCTTTACGGTTGAATCTTCCCTTTGAGGCGGGATCGAAGCTGAATCTTGAAGCATTGGTATCTCCGAATCAAAGCTTACGAATTATTACAACTATTTGATGCGGAAACACCGTCAAAACGTCGTCGAAACGGCACTACTGGTCGGGCCGGTTGCCTTGACGCAAGTGTCACGCAAGACTACACTTTTACGTGCAGTTGAAAATGATTTACAACTAGGTTTTTGATGATTTCTGCGCTCTTAGTCGCTCTCCGGGAGGGTTTCGAAGCAGCCCTGATTGTGGGGATTGTACTGGTGTACCTCAACAAGACGGGGAGGCGCGCGCTAGCCGGATATGTGTGGTGGGGGTTGGGGGCGGCGGGGGCCTGCAGCGTGGTGGCGGCCATATTGTTGGACCGCTGGCGGATCAGCGAGGACGGCTTCGAAGGGCTGATGATGCTGGCTGCGGCGGTGCTGGTGGTCACCATGATTGTATGGATGAACCGCATCGCGCGGAGCCTGCGGAAGGAAATTGAGCAGCGGGTGGAGGTATACGCGCAGCGGTCGTCGCGCGCGGCCGGGCTGGGCATTTTCCTGTTTGTTTTCTCGATGGTATTGCGAGAGGGCGCCGAACTGGTGTTGATCTTGCGCGCCGTGGAGCTCTCCACGAGCGGAATTCTGGTCTGGATTGGCACTGGGATTGGCATCCTGATCGCGGCGGGCGTAGGGCTTTTCTTCTTCCAGGGCACCCTGCGGATTCCGCTGGGGCGCTTTTTCAAGGTGACCAGTGCGATCTTGATTGTGGTTGCCGTGCAGCTTGCCATCACCGGCCTGCACGAGTTGAGCGAAGCGCAATGGATTTGGTCCAGCAAGCGGGAAATGGCCACCATCGGTCCCATCGTGCGCAACGAGTTCTTCTTTTTTGTGATTATTCTCGGCGTGGCCGGCTTTTCCGTCATTCGCGAATGGTTCGCGGCGCGCACTCCGGTCTATAGCGGCGACGTCAATCCCGCCGAGCGGCGACGCCGCGAGTGGCAATTTCGCAAACAGCGCCGCTGGAGCTTCGCCGCCGCTACGCTGTGCCTCATCGTGATGGTCATGTTCGCGGCTGAGTTTGTTTACGCGCGCTCGTCGCTGGCTTCGCCTTCCGCGGAGCCCTTGCAGGCCCAGAATGGCCGAGTGCAAATCCCCGTTTCTACTGTGGAAGACGGCAAATTGCACTTTTTCACCGCTGACGTGAGCGGCACTGTCCTGCGCTTCATTGTGGTGAAAAAGGGCGAGGGCGATTACGTCACCGCGCTGGACGCCTGCCAAATCTGTGGCTGGGCGGGCTATAAGCAAGATGGTCAAAACGTTATTTGCCGCAATTGCGGCTCAGCGATTTACATTCCTTCCATTGGGCAGGCTGGAGGCTGCAATCCTGTAGCAGTAAAGTCGAGCGTTCAAGACGGAACGATCACCGTCGACCTTTCCGCGCTCGCCTATTCAGCCAGTTCTGTACACTAGATAAACGGAGCCTCCCTCTCGATGTTTTTCCGCATGGTTGGTGAGTCGTTCCTTCGCAATCCGCGCCGGAAATTGCTGGCCGCGGCTGCGCTGGCGGCGGCTATGGCGGTGACCACAGCGGCGCTGAGCCTCGTCCTGGATGTGGGCGACCGGCTAAGCCGCGAATTTCGCAGCCTGGGCGCGAATTTACTGGTCACTCCACAGTCGGACAGCTTGCCACTCGAAATTGGGGGCGTGGATTACCGCCCGGTCGATCAGGGCGCATACCTGAAGGAGTCCGACCTAGGCAAGCTAAAGACGGTTTTCTGGCGCAATAACATCATCGGCTTCACGCCATTTTTGGATGTGCCCGCCACGGTTGGAACCAGCGCCACAAATGCGGGCGCGGGCTCCACGCGCGAGGGTGCGGCCTCGTCGGCCGCGGTGCCCGCGGCGGTACCCGCCACGATAATTGGCACCTGGTTTGATCACGGTGTTGCCGTCCCCGACGGCTCGGTATTTCGCACCGGCCTGCGCATCACGCACCCTTACTGGAAAATTAACGGGCGCTGGTTTGCAGATAACTCGAACGAATGCGTGGTCGGCGTTGCGCTGGCGAGCCGATTGGGCGTATACAGCAAGCCAAGCGCCTGCGGCAGCCAGCACGATTCAGATTCACGCCGGCCCAAGCGCGAACAGCGCGCCCGCTGAATCGAGCTGTGCAATCACTGGCATCGTCACCACCGGCGACGCCAACGACAACGCCATCCTGCTTCCGCTGGAAACCGCCCAACGGCTTTCCGGCCGCCCCGACGAGGTGCGACGGCTATTCGTCAGTGCAATGACCAAGCCTGAAGATTCGTTCTCAAAGCGCAATCCTGACAAAATGTCCGCCGCGGATTACGATCGCTGGTACTGTTCGCCCTATATTTCCTCGATCGCGCGCCAAATCCAGCAAGTGCTGCCTAATAGCGACGTACACGCCATCCGGCGCGTGGCCGAAACCGAAGGGCGCGTGCTCACGCGCGTCAGCGGGCTATTGTGGCTGGTTACTCTGGCCGCGATGGCGGCAGCGGCCTTGGCCGTGGCGGCAACGTCAGCAGCCAGCGTCATCGAGCGGCGCAGCGAAATTGGCCTGATGAAGGCGCTCGGCGGAACGAACACGTTGGTGAACGGAATTTTTCTCGCGGAGCAACTCTCGCTCGCTGTCACGGGCGGCCTGATCGGATTTTTGCTGGGGGCGGTCCTGGCGCACGCGCTGGGCACCAGCGTGTTTGGCGTACCGGCAAGCTTCCGGCCTGTCTTGTTGCCGATCATCCTTGGCGCGGCTGCGCTCGTGGCAATTTTTGGCAGCTTTGTCCCGCTGCGCAGGGCGGCGCACTTTGAACCGGCCACAATTTTGAGGGGCGATTAATGTTTGGCCGGCTGCTCTGGCAATTGATCCGCGGCAATCGCGGCCGGCTAGCGGTCGCTTTTGTGGCAATTATCAGCGGAGCCGCGGCCGTTTCTGCTCTACTCAATATGGAATTCGATGTGCATCGAAAATTCGAACAGGAATTTCGCGGGCTAGGCGCAAATTTGGTGGTTTCCGCCACGGCAGCACCAGGCTCGAGTGAGCGTCCCTTGCTCGATTCGGCCGCGGTGCAGGCTGCCGTTTCGGGGCATGCGCCCGAGGGCACCGTGGCGGCTCCATTCCTTTACCTCGTCGCGCACGCGAGCAGCGCCAGCAATTCAGCCGCGCAGCCGCAGCCGCGCGCGGTCGTGCTGGCAGGCACGTGGCTGGACTTGGCGCCGCGGCTCAGCCCGTGGTGGGCGTTAAATGGAGATGCGATACCGACGCGGAATGACCAAAGTCACTGCATCGCCGGTGCGACCGCCGCAAAACTGCTAGGTGTGGCCCCAGGCTCTGAATTGCAGCTCGAATACGGCGCGACACAAACGCGGCAGATGAAATGCACAATTTCGAAGGTCATCACGACCGGCGGCGAAGAAGACTCGCAAATTTTTGCCAGCCTGGCAGCTGTGCAAAATCTTGCGAACCTAGGCGACCGCATCGAACTCATGAAACTGCGGGTGCCCGGCACGCCCGACGAAATTAAATCTTTCGCCGAGCATCTACCAGGCGCAATGCCAGGTACGCCTGGAATCCAGGCCAGCCCCATTCATGAAATTCCTGCGACCGAAGGCGCGCTGCTCCATCGAATCAGGCTCCTGGTATTTTCAATGTCCACGCTGCTGCTGATTCTCACCGCAATTTGTGTTCTGGGAACGATGGCCGCGCTCGCGGCGGAGCGTCGCAACGATGTGGGACTGATGAAGGCGCTGGGCGGATCGATTCAACGCATTGTTTCGCTTTTTCTCGCTGAGCTGACCGTGCTTGCTGTGGCGGGCGGCGTTCTGGGCTACATTGCAGGGATCGGCCTCACTTTTTGGATCGGAGAAAAAGTGTTCGGTGTGCGCGTGTCGCCGCGGCCGGAAGTTTTTCTGATCACGATTTTGCTTATGGTGATTGTAACTCTTGTGGGAGTAATCCCGCTGCGATCACTCGGGCGAGTGAAGCCTGCGGTGATTCTGCGCGGAGAGTAAGGACGATCGAGTAGCAGCCAGAGGATAAATTGGGAGAATTGGTCCAAATCAGCGGCCTCACCAAGGAATTTGGATCAGTGCGCGCGCTGAACGACCTTTTCCTGGAGGTAGCGGCCAGCGAATGGATCGCCATTATGGGGCCGTCCGGGTCAGGCAAGACGACCTTGCTGAATATCCTCGGCGGACTCGACTCGCCCACATCCGGGAGCGTGGTGGTGGATGGCGTGGACCTGGCGCGCTTCGACGAAGCCGCACTGACGCGTTACCGCGCAGAAAAAATTGGCTTCGTCTTCCAGCAATTCCACCTGGTGCCTTATCTGACCGCGATCGAAAATGTGATGCTGGCGCAGTATTTTCACAGCATGACCGATGAGCAGGATGCCAAACGCGTGCTCGAACGCGTCGGGCTGGGCGACCGGCTGGAACATTTGCCCTCGCAATTATCCGGCGGTGAGCAGCAGCGTGTGGCTGTGGCTCGTGCGCTGATCAATCATCCGAAGCTTATTCTGGCGGATGAGCCCACCGGCAACCTTGACCAGAGAAACGAAGCCTCGGTGATCGAGCTCTTCAAGGAATTGCACGACGAAGGGCACACGATTTTGCTGGTCACGCACGATCAAGCTATCGGTGCGTTGGCCGATCGCCGGATTGAATTGCAGCACGGGCGAATCACGCAGGTGAGCGACCGGGCGGGCGATCTGGCAAGCGAATTGGGCGCGGGAGCGAGTGAGGAAGGCGTGGATCACTTTCTCGAGGAGATTTGGATTTGCGGCGAGAAGGGCGTTGCAGCGGGGGCGAATAGCGTTCACGCACAGGGCATTCCAGATACTTCGCGCGCCGTGAGCGGGCTGGTTCAGCGCGGACTCATTGCGGTTTCGGATGGGCAGCTCAATCTGACGTCCACCGGCGAGGAGCGAGCGCGCGGCGTGGTCCGCCGCCACCGGCTGGCGGAGCGGCTTTTCATGGATACGTTTTCGATTGTCGGCGCAGAAGCTGACGCGCAGGCCTGCCGCTTCGAACACACCATCACGGCGGAGCTGGAAGAGAAAATTTGCGTGTTCCTGGGGCATCCCAGGTTGTGCCCGCATGGAAATCCAATTCCCGCGGGCCCGTGCTGCACACCGCCGCGCTAAAAAATGCCTGAACAGATACCTGAACCCCATGCCTGAACCGCTCGATTCTCGAAAAAAACCAATTGAGGTGAAAGTTCACGTCGCCTCGGGGGCTGGTGTGGACATTACCTGGTCCGATGGGCACACGTCGCATTACGACTTTCCGTATTTGCGCGATAATTGCCCTTGCGCGATGTGCAACGATGAGCGTGAGAAGTCAAAAAGCTTCGCGGCCGGCAGTGGCACCAGCGGCGGCACCAGTAGTGGCACGGGCCAGTCGAATGCCTTTCCTATGTTCAAGCCCAAAATAACGGCGAAAAGCGCCCACGCAGTGGGGAATTACGCGGTACAAATCCTGTTTTCCGACGGCCATTCCACGGGGATCTATAGCTTTGACCGCCTTCGCGAGATGTGCCCTTGCGAACGCTGCGAGCATGACTTCCGTAGTGTCAACGACTAAGTGCCCGCTGACGCTTTCGCTCTCAATACCCAACCCGCCCAGCCTTTTCTTTCCGCATGTTTAATAATATAGTCGCAACCCGCACTTCTGCTCATGTCATCGAACCCGACCACAGTCCCCCCTTCTAGAAACCTGCGCCCAGCCGCCCAAGTGATCGTGGCCACAACGGCCATGCTCACATTTATTTCCTTCTGGCGCGCGGCCGCGGTGGTTCTGAACGACTTAGCGTCGTCGGCCTACTACGCGGGCGGTGAAGCAGAGCAGTTCATCGGCAAGACCGCTCCCTGGTTCATTCTGGCCATCATGCTGTTTTCCTACGCGGTGCGCGCGATTTACGTCGAGAGCTGCAGCATGTTCGTGCGCGGCGGCGTTTACCGGGTAGTGAAAGAAGGCCTTGGCGGCACCATGGCCAAGATTTCGGTATCGGCGCTGATGTTCGACTACGTGCTAACCGGGCCGATCAGCGGCGTTTCGGCAGGTCAGTATTTGGCGGGCGTCCTCAACGAGATGCTCGGGTACGCCCACCTGAATTTTGCGCTCAGCCCCAATTCGACCGCGGCGTTTTTCGCAATTCTGGTCACCGTGTATTTCTGGTGGCAGAACATCAAGGGCATTCCGGAATCGAGCGACAAAGCGCTGAAGATAATGCAATTCACCACCGTGATGGTGGTGGTGCTGCTCGCTTGGTGCGGATACACATTGTGGGTGCGCGGCGCGCATCTGCCGCCCTGGCCGGTGCCGCGCAATATGCACTTGGGAAAGAACGCGTTGGGCTGGCTCTACGGTAGCCGCATTGCGCAAACGTCGACGTTGCTGATCGTTTTCGTAGGGCTGGGGCACTCCGTGCTGGCCATGAGCGGCGAGGAAACGCTGGCCCAGGTCTATCGTGAAATTGAGCATCCGAAGCTACCCAACCTGAAGAAGACCGGGTTGATTATTTTCGTTTACAGCCTGCTGTTTACCTCGCTGGTTTCATTCTTCGCGGTGATGATCATTCCCGATGGGCAACGCCATCAATTCACTGAAAACCTGATTGGCGGACTGGCCATGCATTTGGTTGGTCCGTTTCCGGCGCGTCTGGCGTTCCACGTCTTCGTGGTTATTGTCGGGACCTTGATTCTTTCCGGTGCGGTGAACACCGCGATTGTGGGCTCGAACGGCGTGCTGAACAGGGTTTCTGAAGACGGCGTTCTGTCCGAATGGTTCCGGCACCCGCACCGGAGGTTTGGGACGTCTTACCGGATCATTAACCTTGTTGTGGCCGCGCAGATCGCAGCGATCATCATCAGTCGCGGGGACGTTACCTTCCTGGCCAACCTTTACGCGTTCGGCGTGATTTGGAGCTTCGCGCTGAAGGGCGTGGGCGTCCTGGTTCTGCGCTATACACACCCCCAGGATCGCGCCTATCGCGTGCCATTCAACTTCAGAATCGGCCGGTTTGAGCTACCTCTCGGCCTCGGCTTCATCACCTTAATGTTGGTCGGCATGGCGATTGTGAATCTTTTTACCAAGCCCGATGCGACCATAGCCGGAGTTGTTTTTACCTTTCTTTTGTTCATGGTGTTTGAACTTTCAGAACGGGCAGTTCACCGGAAGCAGGTTGGCTCGACGCATGTGGAGCTCGATCAATTCAACCTGGCCCAGGAAGGCGACCTGACTACGGAGACGGTGGGCGCGCGGCCGGGTAATGTGCTCGTCCCAGTGAGCACGTATTACGCGCTCTACCACCTTGAGAACGTGCTTCGGCGCGTGCCCGATTCGCAAGACATTGTGGTGCTGCACGTTCGGCTGCTGCGCCGCGCAGCATCCGGCGAATACGATCTGACCCCAGACCAGCTTTTCAGCACCATTGAGCAGCTCTTGTTCACCAAAGTGCTGGCCATGGCCGAGAAAGAAGGCAAGCCCGTGCGGCTGGCTGTGGCGTCGGCGAACGACCTGTGGGACGGCATTTTGCGCGCCGCAGTGAATCTGCAGTCGTCTGCAATTGCGGTGGGAAATTCCGCGAAACTGCCCATCACCGAGCAGGCCAGGGAAGTGGGACTTACCTGGGAGCGAATGCCGGAGCCGCGGCCTCGAGTGGCTTTGGAAATTTTCACGCCCGGCGGTCAAGAACAAATCTTCTATCTGGGACCACATGCGCCGCGGCTCACGCCGAAGGAAATTGACCTGCTGCACCGGTTGTGGCTGCAATTGAGCGACAAGATTGGCGGGCAAGAGCTCCACCATCACGACATCGTACATTTTGCCTTGGACGAGCTGGAGCGCGAATTACAGATGGGCCAGGTGAAAGACATCGTGGACAGGCTCGAATCGCACCTCCACATCGTCAAAGAGCACCGCGACGAAAACACGGATAGCCGACCGACCTAGAGCGCTTTCTTGGGTCGTGCCAGGTAGGCAGCGGCAGCAAGCCCGCGAAGGGCAAGAATTCCGCCGGCGATTCGAAAAGCCATTGGGGTGTAGCGGTATGGAATCAGGGGAACGTTCAGGATCGCCAAGCCCGCGGCGATGAACGAAATTGCGCGCAAGCGGTCGTAGACTCGCGTCGCGGCTGGCGAGGCCCGCATGCCGATTCGGGCGCCCCAGTAGATCAAGAGGGCTCCGACCAACAGCGGAGCCACGGAACCCCGCGGAACATGCAAGCGGCCGGAGATGGACAGAACCAGCAGGAACGCGCCGAGAAGAAACACGACTATTTCATTGAGCATCCGGAACAAATTGCCGCGCTGGTCAATCATTGACCGTTTTGCATCAATGCTCGCGCGAGGTTGAATGCGGTTGTAGTGGGTATCAGGACGGGCTTTGGATGTGGCTTCGGACATGGCCGCCTCGATTCCTATGCAGGCGCCCATTATGTGCGCGGTTCGGCTGAGAAGGCAATTCAGTCGGCGGCAGAGCCAAGGTAGTAATCAGCTTGTAAATGGTTCGTTCCGAAGCTGTTCCGGGGCCCATTCGATAAACTGTTCATACGGCTCGGTTTGCGTGTTGCATCGGAACGGCGTTAAGTGAATCTATTAACCAGCTTCATAAGGGGTAGCAGTTCCATCGGATATTAAAGGAGCTAAGGTGCATAAGGTCATCATCGTTGGAAGCGGATGTGCCGGGCTGACGGCGGCGATCTATGCAGGCCGATCCGACCTAAAGCCTTTGGTACTGGATGGTCAGGAGCCCGGCGGGCAGCTAGGGCTGACCACCATGGTGGAGAATTTTCCCGGCTTTCCGGATGGAATTATGGGGCCGGAGCTAATTGATCGTAGCCGCAAGCAGGCGCAGAGGTTCGGTGCTGAATTCAGATCGGGCGCGGTGAGTGCGGTGGATCTGAGCAAGCGGCCTTTCAGTTTGACCGTGGGCAAAGAGACGCTAGAGACGGAAGTTTTGATTGTGGCTTCGGGTGCATCAGCGCGGACACTGGGTTTGCCCGCGGAACGCGAGCTTTTGGGAAGGGGTTTATCGACCTGCGCGACCTGCGATGGCTACTTTTTCCGCAATCGCGAAATTGTGGTGGTTGGCGGCGGCGATTCGGCCATGGAAGAAGCCACGTTTCTTACCAAGTTCGCCAAGCATGTGACCATCCTGCACCGGCGCAACGAATTTCGAGCGACGAAAATCATGCTCGACCGGGCCAAGGCGAACGAGAAGATCAGTTTTAAGACACCGTATGAGGTAGTCGATCTTCACGACGTGCCCAAGAAGGTTCTCGAGGCGATTCAAATTCGCAATACCGAGACCGGTGAAGTGACTCGCTTCGAGACCGCAGGCCTGTTTTTGGGAATTGGCCACGACCCGAATACGCAAATTTTTAAGGGCCAGCTGGACATGGATTCAAATGGGTATCTGGTGACCAAACCGGGCAGCAGCGCCACGAATGTCGAGGGCGTTTTCGCCGCGGGCGATGTGCACGATCACATTTACCGGCAGGCCATCACCGCGGCGGGTGCCGGGTGCCGCGCCGCCATTGACGCGGAAAAGTTTCTATCCGAGCACAAAGCCTAGCGCCGCCTTCCCGGCACAGGCATAATTAATTAGTGAATCCGGCCAGGCTTCTCCACTTTGGCGTAGTTCTCGCCTAATGCTGAGATCGATTCTTCTCAAGCTTTCTGAAAGCAAAAAACTGGCGCGCTGGACCATGAAAAATGGCCTGAGCCGGCGAGTCGCGCAGCGTTTTGTGGCCGGGGAAAGCCTGGAGCAGGCTATTGCCGCCGCAAAAACCCTCAATGCCGACGGCTTCTCCGCGAGTCTCGATCTACTTGGCGAAAATGTAATGGACCTGGAAGGCGCGAAGCGCGCCGCGGACGTTTACATTTCCATGTTCGACCGCATCGCCACAGAAAACCTGAACGCCAATATTTCTATGAAGCTGACGCAATTGGGACTGGATCTCGATCCCGCTCTCTGCGAATCGCTTCTGGAGCGCATCGTGCGCGCCGCTGCCGATCACGGCAATTTCCTGCGCATCGACATGGAAGGGTCGCCTTACACCCAGCGCACCATCGACCTGTGCAAGCGCGTGCGAGCCCGCACCAGCGCCGTAGGCACGGTGATTCAGTCCTACCTATTTCGCAGTGAGGAAGATGTGCGTGGATTGATTGCGGTCGGCTGCCGCATTCGCCTGGTAAAGGGCGCCTACAAAGAGCCGCCTGAAATTGCCTTCCCGGCCAAGTCCGACGTCGATGCCAACTTCGTGAAGCTGATGAAGATCATGCTCGTGAGCGACATTTACCACGCCATCGCTACGCACGACCCGCGCATGATCGACGCGACCAAGCAATTCGTCGCGGAAAAGGGAATCGCCAAGGACCGCTTCGAATTTCAAATGTTGTACGGAATTCGCACTGACCTGCAGAAAAAACTGCTGCGCGAAGGCTACCGCTTACGGGTTTACATTCCCTTCGGCACCGACTGGTTCCCCTATTTCATGCGCCGCCTGGCCGAACGCCCTGCAAACCTGACCTTCTTCCTACGAAATATCTTCCGCTAGAGCCACGCCTCCAGGCCGCAGAACGGAACCTACAGCTTCTGGCAAATCGTCACGCCATCGCGCAGCGGCACTAGGATTGGAAATAGTTCCGCTGACCCGTATGTCAGCTTATTAAACTGCTGCACGCCCTTCGTATCGGGATCCTTGGCTGGCCGCGTCACCTTGCCCGACCACAGCGTGTTATCCGTAATAATCAGCCCGCCCTGCCGCACCCGCGGAATGGCCTGCTTCAACGCCGCCGGATATTGATGCTTATCGACGTCGATGAAAATCACATCAAAATTCCCCGGCGTCTCCTCCAGCAGCTTCAACGCGTCACCTACTAGAATTTTGATCCGGTCCTGAACGCCGGCCTGCTCGATGTAGCCCTTCGCCGTCTTGGCATTCTCAGCGTCGCCGTCGGTGTAGAACACTTCCGCGCCCTCACCTGCCGCTCGCGCCAGCCAAATCGTCGAATAGCCAATCGCCGAGCCCATTTCGAAGATGCGCTTCGCGCCCGAAAGCTGCGTAACGAAATACAACACCCGCGCGCAGGCCGGCCCGATGATGGGGATATCGTACTTTTGCGCGCGCTTCTCCATCGCGGCGAGGACCGCATCCCGCTTCGGCAGCAAATCATTCAAGTACTTTTCCACTTTCGCATTCAAAATGCCTGGCATTGAGTTTCCTCCGGACTTTCAGCCCTAACTCAGCAAAAAGTATCGACCTACGACTACAGTGTTTCTCCCGGCTTCATCACGTGAATTTCTAGCCCCGAAATATCCTGTGTCATTTCCTTCAGCGTCTCGGGCCTGCCGGTCAGCGCTGGGAACGTTCCATAGTGCATGGGCACGACGTGCTTCACGTTGAGCAGTCGAATCGCCAGCGCCGCTTCGCGCGGCCCCATGGTGTAATGGTCGCCAATCGGCAGCAGCGCCAGCTCCGGCGCATACAAATCCGCAATAATTTTCATATCGCCGAAAACGCTGGTATCGCCCGCATGATACACGCGCAGCCCACCGGGCAATGTGAACACCAAGCCCGCCGGCTCGCCGCCGTAAATGGTTTTGCCATCGTCATCGATGCCGTTCGAGTGGCACGCATGCACCATAGTTACCTGCACATCGCCCGCCGTGACCGTGCCGCCCTTATTAAATCCGGTCGCTTTCTTTATCCCTTTCTGCCCGAGGAAACTCGCAGTCTCATTCATACAAAAGACTTCAGAGTTGTGCTTTTTGGCCAGCGGAATCACATCGGCAATGTGATCGAAGTGCCCATGCGTCAAAAATATAGTGTCTACCTTTTCAACCTTCTTCAGCTCCTGCGGGCATTGCGGATTCGTCTCGATCCACGGGTCGACGAAGACCACCTGGCCCGAAGGCGTGGTGAATCGAAAAGTGGCGTGGCCAAACCAGGTAATTTGATTGCCTCGAGTGCGCAGCATCTCTATGAGTTCTCCTCAAAAATTAGATTCAGCAATATTCCAAGGGGCGTCTCCACGGGCATCCCTACGGGCGTCTCCACGCATGATTGCAACAGGCGTCAGGCGCCTCCGCACACGCCGCAAGCTCCTTGCGAATGGGTCGCGAATCGCCCCCAAAGCGCCCCCAAACCCGCCAAAACACTGAAGTTCTGCCAACTTGTGCATCACCGAGATTGATGGTATAAAAATTTGCAACTCATATATAATTTAATTTGCAGCCTTCGAGGGAGCGACCCTTCGGGCGTCACCTTCAAGGCTTCCCCATAGGAGAAGGTCATGGCGTACGTGATCGCAGAGCCTTGCATCGGAACTAAAGATACGGCTTGCGTGGATGTTTGCCCGGTTGACTGCATCCACCCGCGCAAAGACGAGCCCGATTTCGAGGCCGAAACTCAGCTCTACATCAGTCCCGATGAGTGTATCGACTGCGGCGCGTGCGTTCCGGTGTGCCCAGTGACCGCCATCTTCGCGCTCGAAGATCTGCCGGAGAAGTGGGCCAGCTTCACGCCCGTCAACGCGGATTGGTATAAGAACAAGAAGGCTTAGGCCGCTTCGCAGTCCGGACTTCTAATTACGTAATTCCCGCAATTGTCTAGCGAACTAGCCTGCCTGTTTCCCTGACCGTTGTAACGCTATTGTTTACAGGGTGTTACGGGCGCGGGGGCTATGTCGAATCGACCTTCCCCGCCTGTCATCCAATTCAAGTAAAGCGACTCCAGCCGCTGCAATGCCTACCACCGTAATTACGGGCGCCTTCAGCTACACCGGCAAATATGCCACCCGGCTGCTTTTGGAGCGCGGGCACACCGTCCGTACTCTCACCTTCCACGTGAATCGTGAAAATTCGTTTGGGGATCGCGTCAAAGTGTTCCCGTACAATTTTGAAAATCCCGCCCAGCTCATCGAATCTCTGCGTGGCGCTTCCACACTGATCAATACCTACTGGGTTCGTTTCCCGCACGGTTCTTCGACCTTCGAAAAGGCCGTCGCTAATACACGCGTTCTAATTAACGCGGCCAGAGAGGCCGGCATAAAACGCATTGTGCACGTGAGTATCGCCAAGCCTTCGCTCGATTCGCCCTTGGGCTACTACCAGGGCAAAGCCGAACTAGAGGAATCGGTCAAAAAATCTGGGCTTTCCTATGCGATTGTGCGGCCCACCGTAATTTTTGGGGCCGAGGACATTTTGATTAACAACATTGCCTGGTTCCTGCGGCGCTTTCCTATTTTTGGCATCCCCGGCGACGGTCGTTATGGCATTCGTCCTATCTATGTAGAGGACATGGCCCGGTTGATCGTCGATTTGGCGGAGCGAAGCGACAACACGGTAGTGGATGCGGTGGGACCTGAAACGTTTACTTTCGAAGAACTGGTCAGACTGATTGCAGCGGAGCTGGGTCGTAAGGTGCGCTTAATCCACATGCCCATGCCGCTCGCTCACCTTTGCACCCGCGTTACTGGGTGGTTTGTGGGAGACGTGGTGCTTACTTGGCAGGAATATAAGGGTCTGATGGCTAACTTGCTCGCTCCAACCGGCCCGGCGACGGGTGAATCCCGCCTAAGCCAATGGCTGGCGCAGAATCGCGATACAGTCGGCCGCCGGTACGCTTCGGAGGTGGGCCGGCACTTTTCTTCCAGGCCGTCCCCAAGGCCGGCGCCCCAGACCGTGCTCGATTGACTGGCGGGCGTCTTGCGTCGGTTTCAAGTCAACTAGCGGTGCGTACGCTAATCGCTAACTATTTTGCCTTCCGACACTGATCCTCCAAGGTGTTTTCGGAATCTAACCTGAATGTAGCAATGTCGCGATATTCTGAAAGAGCCTTCTTGGAGCTTTCGCGGTGCAGAAATTTCAACTCGTCCTTCTGGTCCACGGTCATCAGCCAGTCGGCAATTTTGATGACGTCATTGAAAGGGCCTACCAGCTCTCCTATTTGCCGTTCGTGAAGCTGCTGGAAAGATTTCCATCGGCGCGCATGGGGCTGCATTTTTCCGGCTGCCTGCTCGAATGGATCGAACATCGGCATCCCGAATACTTCGAGTTGCTGCGTGAGTTGGTGAGGCGCGACCAGATTGAGATGATCGGGGGCGGCTATTTTGAGCCGATTCTGATTTCCATTCCCCACGACGATCGCGCCGAGCAAATCGAGCGGCTGGGCGACTACATTCAAGAACATTTTGACAAGCGCCCGCGTGGCGCATGGCTCACTGAGCGTGTTTGGGAGCCGCAGCTTCCATCGACACTGGCTCCGGCTGGAATTGAATACACCCTGGTCGACGACAATCACTTTCTGGGAGCGGGTTTTGAGCCATCGCAACTGCATGGCTGTTACATCACCGAGGATTTGGGAAGCTGTTTAAGGCTGATTCCCGGGCTGAAGTCTTTCCGCTATTTACTGCCCTATCGCGAGCCCTCTGAAACCATTTCCTATTTGCGAACGGCCGCGGCAGAGCAGTCCGGCGGCTTTGCGGCTATGGGCGATGACATCGAGAAATTCGGCGTCTGGCCCGGCACTTATGAACTTTGTTACACCAAAGGGTGGCTTGAGAATTTCTACCGGGCCGTCGAAGCGAACTCGGACTGGCTGGAAATGGCTACGCCCGGAGTCGCGGTGCGATCACATCAGGCCTTGGGTTTGGCGGAGTTGCCCGCTGCCTCCTATAACGAAATGATGGAATGGTCGCTGCCCACAGCGGCGCGGCTGCGCTTTGAAAAGCTGGAAAAGGAATTCCAGTCCCGTCCTGATGTAGAGATTTTCTTGCGAGGCGGCATTTGGCGCAGCTTCATGGCCAAATACAGTGAAGCGAACCTGATGCACAAGAAAATGCTGCATGTTTCCGAGAAGGTTCGGAAATTAGCGTTGAGCCGCCGGCGCGGCGCTTCGTTCCTCGAACAGCGCGAACGCATCGAAACGAATCTATTTCGCGGCCAATGCAACGATTCGTATTGGCATGGCGTTTTTGGGGGGCTGTATTCTCCGCATCTCCGCACGGCAGTATGGCGGGCATTGATCGAGGCCGAATCTCTGGCCGACCGCTTATCGCATCGCGAGGCTCAATGGACCAAATCGCGCGAGTTTGATTTCGATTCCGATGGGCGTGACGAGATTTACTTCACTTCGAATGTCTACTCCGCGTTGCTTTCGCCCGCCGATGGGGCATCGTTCTGCGCTCTCGATTACCGGCCAGGCTATGTAGCGCTCATCAATTCGCTGACGCGCCGCGTGGAGGCATATCACTCCCGGCTGAAGAGCAGCACCACCGGCAGCACCGCGCAGTCCGACGGCGGCGCAGCGGTTTCGATTCATGACCAGGTCAAATCCAAAGAGCCGGGCCTTGAAAAGTTGCTGCGCTACGATCATTGGAATCGCAGTTGTTTCCGGGTCCTGGTCTTCCCGCGGGATAAAGGCTTCACGCAGTACGCTGAACTTGACCTCGATGAACATCGGGGAATTGCCGCCGGAAATTATCGCGTCATGCAGATGGGATTGCACGATGTCGCGCTGAATTGCGAGGATGCCGACGGCTGGATGGTGATCAAACGATTTACCCTGGGGCAGCGTCGAGCGGGAATTTGAGCTATCTTGCGATTTGGAGATCACGCCGCGTGCTGCGGCTTCGGTTTACATTGGCGTGGAAAACGTAGTGAATTTCCTCGCGTCGGACGTGCCGGATCGCTATATCGAGCTGCAAGGCCAGCGGCATCCGTTGCGTTGGCAGGGAACTGCCTCGTCGGGTTCGTTGCGCGTTACCGATCAATGGCAGGATGTGACTGTAGCTATTTCGGCGCAGAATGCCGAAGAAACCTGGATCGCGCCGATCGAAACGGTTTCCGAATCGGAAGAAGGTTTCGAGCGTGTCTATCAAGGCTCGCAAATTTTGAGCGTCTGGCCGGTTCAATTGAGGCCCGGTGTCACCTGGCGCGGCCGCGTATCCATGCGCGTGAGCAAGGCTGACGCCAATACTGCGCAGAATTCCGAGGAAAAGTTGCCCGTCGCGGCAACCGTTTGATACATTCGAGCCCGGCAAGTACTCGAACTCGCATATGGCTGTTTCCCCTGACCTACTTGAAATTTTGGCGTGCCCAGTTTGCTTGGAGCACGTGACTTTGACCGCGGGTTCGAGCGGTCTGCGCTGCGCAAAGTGCCATCGCATCTATCCAATTCGCCAGGATATTCCCATCATGCTGGTGGACGAGGCGCGTATCGAAGGACCGGCTGGGGCGCCGTCTGGGGCGAGTTCGGAATCACATTAAATCTGGTACTAGATTTGAATCTGCCAATAAATTGAATTTGAAAGACCCCTCTTCTCTCCTGCCTGACCTGCCGCGCGATTCGGGCATTTTGATTATTCGGCTTCGGTCCCTGGGCGACGTGGTCTTGCTCACGCCCGTTCTTGCCGCGTTGCACGAGTGGAGGCCCGATCTGCGGTTGTCGGTGCTGGTTGAACCCGCGTGGCGCGCGATTCTGCAAGGCAATCCAGCGGTTTCAGAAATTTTGACCAGCGATGGCGTGCTGCCCACCGCGATGATAATTCGTCGGAAGCATTTTCCGGTGGTCTTCAATCAGCATGGCGGGCCAACTAGCGCGCTTTCGATCGCTGCCAGTGGAGCGGAAGCGCGAGTGTGTTGGAAGGGGAAGCAGTTTGGCTTCGTTTATAACGTGCTGGCGCCGGATGCCGAGGAATTTTATGGCACGCTACGGATCCATACCGTTGAACAGCGCATGATTCCTTTTTGGTGGTGCGGTTTGCCGCGCGGCCCGATCCCTTTCGGTGAAGTATTTGTGCAGGAAGAAGCGCGCGAAAGCGTTTCGAAGAAGCTGCGTGAAGAGGGAGTGGATCCGCATCGCTACGCGGTGCTGCATCCGGGAGGGCGATACCCGAGCAAGCGTTGGGCGCCGGAGAATTTTGTTAGGATCGGTGATTGGCTGCGGGAGAAATGCGGGTTTCAGCCGGTAGTGAGCTTGGGGCCAGCCGAAGCTGCGATTGCCGATGAAATCAGGAGCAGGTTCGGCTCATCGGTAGTTGTCCTTGATTCTCTATCGTTATCTGAGCTGATTGCATTGATTGCCGGTGCGTCGATTTACGTCGGCGACGACGCAGGGCCGGCGCACATTGCCGCCGCAGTAAAAACGCCATCGGTGATCGTTTTTGGATCGAGCAATTCGATACACTGGCGTCCGTGGCAGGAGCACTATCGGGTCGTCGCTGGTGAATGCCCATGCCAACCAACCAATGGCGAGCGATGCAGGAAATTCGACGAGCCGCGCTGCATTCAGTCGGTGACGGTGACAGACGTGCAGAATGCGTGCGAAAGCCTGCTAGCCGAGATTGGAATGTGCTAGAACGTTTTGTCGTACTTGAGATGAAAAGTCTGAGATGAAATGCCTGAGATAGCCAACACAAGACGCTTACACGCGATTGCCAAACGCTTTGGGCGCTGCCGCGCCGTGGTGGTGGGCGATTGGATGGTGGATCGCTACATTTGGGGAAACGCCACGCGAATTTCGCCGGAGGCAGCCGTGCCGGTGATCGATTACGTCGAGGAGAGCGATTGCTTGGGCGGGGCGGGGAACGTCGCCGCGAATATCGCCGCTTTGGGAGCGAAGGTGCAGCCCTTTGGAGTGGCGGGTTCGGACGATGCAGCTTCGTCGCTGACATCTTGTTTGCGCGAACTGGGTCTCGGCGCCAAAGGCATTGTTGCGGATTCGAGCCGGCCAACAACGCTCAAGACTCGCGTTGTGGCCCGGCATCAGCAGGTCGTTCGCGTGGATCGCGAATCGCGAGCGCCGCTGCGATCAGAAATCGAGTCACAACTGGGACGGCTGATTGTCGCTGCGGTGAAAAATTGCGACGTTGTGGTTCTGTCGGATTATGACAAGGGCGTGCTTA
This sequence comes from uncultured Acidobacteriota bacterium, assembly GCA_963757885.1. Classification (GTDB taxonomy): domain Bacteria; phylum Acidobacteriota; class Terriglobia; order Acidiferrales; family UBA7541; genus Palsa-147. The sequence continues at coordinate 2,034,961 of CAVWSS010000006.1, forward strand.
CCGACACGCTGGTCGAGCAGGTGCTTTCCGCGTGCGCGCGCTACAAAGTGCCTGCGTTGGTGAAGCCGAAATGGTCGCGGCTACCGGCGTATCGCGGAGCGCATATCATCATTTGCAATCGAGCCGAGGCCAGTTTTCTGGTGACGCGCTCGCTGGAAGGTGACGTGGAAGTGGAAGAGGCGGGGCGCGCGCTGCTGGCACATTTTGGTTGCTCAGCGGTGATTATCACTCGTGGCGAGCGGGGATTGACGGTGTGCGAGGAGGCGTCGCCGCGTGCGGTGAACATCGCCGCGACCAATCACGACCGATCGTTTTTAGGGCAGAAAATTGTCGGAAACGCGATTGGCGGCGCTGGAGGCCGCAAACAGGGACGGGAAGTGTTCGATGTTACCGGGGCGGGCGATACCGTATTGGCGTGCTGCGCCCTTGCGGTCGCTTCCGGCGCAACGGTTCCTGAAGCGGCGCTGATCGGCAACTTGGCGGCGGGCGTGGTGGTCGGAAAGCTGGGAACGGCCACACTGACGCCGAGCGAGTTACGTTCCGCGATTGACGAAATGACCTCGAGTAAACGATAACCCTCGCAGTGAATTCCCTCGACAAGCAATTTGATAAGCAAAGACCGCATCCGGCAGCGGCGAACCGGTGGATTTGTTCGGGCCGCTATGTCGTCGCTTGGTTAGTTCCAGCGATCTTATGCGTTTTGGTGAAGCTACTCACCCTGGCAAATGGTCGCGGCTTTCGCGTAATTGCCCGTTATTTGGGACGTGTGGAAGGGCTTGGGTTTCCAGGGCTGAACTTCTTCGAGCGGTTTTCGCTCTTTCATTCTGAAATTCTGTACGTCTTCTTTCTGACCCCGTTGGTATTGCTGCTTGTGCTCGCCTATTCGCCGCGCTTGCTGAAATTGCCGATCATCGGCATAGCCTCGGTAGGCGCTTCGCTGGTTCTCTTCCTGCAGTCGCGCTCCCTCGATGAAATGGGCGATTTCATTTCGCTACGCATGGTCGGCGTGGCCCTAATTTGGGGCATTCATGATCCCGGCGCGAATCGCGTCTATCTATTTACGCCCGAGTTCTACGTGGTGCTGATTAGCCTCGCGGTAATCGCGGGGATTCTAATTTGGGCCCGGCACCGCGACGGGCGCACAGAAACGCCTCAGGCGGAGCGAAAATGGGTTCTTGCCGCCGCGGTTTATTTTGCTGGTGCGCTGCTCCTGTCTATCGCCTCGGCACACGCCTCACTGCCGCCAACTCCTTATCAACGAAATATCCTGGCTCGCTCCGTCGAGGCGCTGTGGGGCTCACAAACCGTCGATACCCGCGAATTCGAAGGTAAATCCATCACCGAACTCGCCGGCATCTACCGCGATATGGTCAACGCCCCACCTCCTGAAACCGATCCCGCCTACTTCGGCAAAATGCGCGGCGCCAACCTCCTCATTTTTGTGCTGGAGACGACTCCCTGGCGCTTCCTGCCCGGCGATGGCGACTTGGCAAGCCTTCCAACTATTCGCCAGCTTCGCGAAAATTCCTTCGTAGCCATGCAACACTTCACCACCTACCCCTATACCAACCCTGCGCTCTTTTCCGTCTTCACGTCCTGCTATCCCACCGACGGCACCCGCAGCTTTGGCGAGGAACATCCCCACGCACAAATCCCCAGCCTCGCCCGCATACTCTCCGCCGCCGGCTACGACACCGCGCTCTACATGCCCTCCGCCCTCCACGGCGACGCCGACATCACCACCTTCCACGACCTCGGCTTCGCGCGCTACGTCACGCCTGACGCCGCCACCATCCAGCAAAATTCGCCCCCTGGCTTCAGCGAAAATTGGAAAGCCGAACGCATCGCCCGCGACCGCGCCATGTTCCAAATCGCCAAAAATGACCTTCAATCCAGCCTCGCAGCGAACCACCGCTTTGCCATAGCCATGGCGCCACAAATCGCCCACCTCCCGTGGCCCGACCAGCCCTCCTCACAAAACGAAAATGACATTCAATCCCGCGCGCACGCCGTCCTCGCCAAACAAGATTCCTGGCTCGGCGAAATTACCCAACTCCTCGCAGCTCACCAGCAGCTCGAAAACACCATCATCGTAATTTTTGGCGATCATGGCATCCGCACCCGGCGCGAAGATCCAAATTTCATCGGCGCGTCGCTCGACGATTACTCATTCCATGTGCCACTCTTCATCTACGCGCCAAGAGCCCTGACGCATCCGCTCACCATTTCACCTCTCACCTCGCACATCGACATCGCGCCCACCATTCTCGACCTGCTCGGCATCGCCCGCGACCGCACACGAGAGCAAGGCGCCCCCATCTGGAATCCACAAATCGCCGCCCGCACCACATTCCTTTTCGCGCGCCAAGCCTTCGGCACCGACGGCTTCCACTCCAATTCTCAATTTTTTATGTGGAATCAACTCGAAGACGCCGTGTCCCAAAGCACCACAGCGCACTTCACGCCTAGCGACGTGGCCGCGCAAAATTCACCAGTAGCAAAAGACGTGCCCGTGCGAATTCGACGAATGATCGCCTTCGATCAAGTGTGGATGGAAAGACTTTCTTCGGCAGAAAAGTAGGGCAAAAATAACAACCCAGCGCAAAAACAATTACGGCGGGAAACTCATCGACTGATCTTTGAATTCCACCCAGATGCGTATTTCCTTCGTCCTGGCCTGCTTCACGGAATCGCCCGACGCGGGAAAAGGCGTAAAAGGGCTCACTTCGCACACGATGATCACGCCGCTGGCGTTCGGCTTGGGCTTTTCAGCGTCCTCAAAGTGCGAACTCTTAATCGGCCCGTAATAGCCGTCAGGTCCCCAATCTTCGCTAAAATCCTTAAAGGTATACGACGGCAGCGGCTTCCATATTTTGTAAGCATCCTGCAAATCTCCCGCCGCCACCGTATCCAAAAAGTGCTTCACGGTTATTTTTTCCGTATGAAAGCGCAGCAGCCACCACAAGCCGAATACCAACAGCGCAACAAAAATTATGGTGGTGATGATGTAGCGTCGCAGCCTCGACGCGGGATGTTCACTGGTTGAATCAAGCAGACCCACAACAGCCTCCTACAACAGCCCTTCTACAACGTCCTCCTACAGCCCGTTCACAACTGCCTCTTGAAAAGTGCGATGCACGAACAAATCATCAGCGTTGCGAACACTCCCAAAGCTATCACGTCGGTATAAATCCCTTCAATGCCCGTGCTTTTTAAAGTCAGATTGCGAAGCGCGTGCACAGTGTAGGTGAAGGGGTCGACCACCGAAATCCAGCGCAGCCACCAGGGAAACGCCGCAACTGGATAGACCGCTCCCGAAGGGAAAAATAGCAGGGTATTCAGCACGCCAAAGATCGCGCGCGGTACCAGCGGATCGTCGACGCGCACCATGAGCAGGAACATGAAGCTAATCATCGCCGTCGATGCCACCGCTATCACCAGCAACAGATAAAAGATTGTTATCGGATTCCAGATGCCAGTAATTCCCGCAATCAACGCGCCAGTAATGCAAAGCGTGGTTCCTGCCATCAATCCTTTCAAAGTTCCAGCGCCTACCAAGCCCAACACCAGCTCGGCCTTGTGAATCGGGGTGACTAAATATCCTTCGTGCAGACCGCGCGCTTTGTCGTCAATGAACGTAATTCCGCCGCCGATCATCGCCACCACAAAAATCGAGAGAGCAATCGATCCCGCCAGCAAATATTTGATGTACTCGATGTACGGATACATCTCCACGGTGTCCAGTGTCACTTGACTGGGCAGGTGATGCGCGGTGACCGGCGAATTCATCTGGTCGACCATCTGCTGTATGCGCTCCAGCAGCTCGCTGGAAATGAATTGGTCGGTGTTATCTTCCGCGAATCCGATGCGCGGGCGATCGCCCTGATAAACGCGCCGAGAAAATCCCTGCGGGATTGAAATCACGCCGCGCACGAAGCCGGCCTTTAGGTCGTCGAGTGCCTGGGGAAGGGAATTGTAGTTCTCGACCTTGAATGTTTCCGGCCCCATTGCAATTCCGTCAAACATTTCTCGCACGGTGCGCGATTCCGCAGTGCGATCCTGATCGACGACCGCGACGGTCACGTGCTTGATGTGCCCGCCAAAGGCGTATCCCAGCACGATCAATTGCAGCAGCGGAAACACCATCGACGACATCATCTGCGCAGGGCTGCGCAGGAATTTGCGCATGTCGCGTTCGATGAGCGCCGAAATTCGATAGAACTTCACTTTAGGAGTGCCTCACTGGCGCGCATAGAGATGCCCAATGTCGTAGCGCGCGCCGGTCGCAGCGGTATCTCGCAAATCCTTGCCGGTGAAGTGCATGAAAACGTCGTCCAGCGTGGTGCTCTGCACGGTTACTTTCCGCACGGTTACGTGTTGCGCGCGGGCGAGATCCATAAGCGCTGCAACCGTGGCCGGACCATCGTTCGAGCCGATGTGAGTCACTTCATCGTTCTGTGTAACCTGCGTGGCGTGTGCAAGCTTGCCGAGTTGCTCGGTCCAATCTGCAGGTGCGCCGTTGAATTCCGCTTCGATGGTGTCGGTGCCGGGAACGCTGTCCTTCAAATTGGAAGGAGTATCCAGCGCCACCAGGCGGCCGTGATCGACAATGGCGATGCGGTCGCATAGCTTGTCGGCTTCGTCCATGTAATGCGTGGTGAGCAAAATAGTGAGCTGTGAGTCTTCGCGCAGCCGGCGGATCATCTCCCACACATTGGTGCGCGAAACGGGATCGAGACCCGTAGTGGGCTCATCAAGAAACAAAATTTGCGGCGAATGAATTAGTCCTCGAGCGATTTCCAGGCGCCGCCGCATGCCGCCCGAGAAAGTGCGCACAAACGCCCGCGCAAATTTGGTCAGGTCCACTGACTCCAGAAGCTCCGCTATCAATTTGCTGCGCTTTGAGGCGGGCACGCCGTACAGCTTGGCGTGCATCAGCATGTTTTCTTCCGCGGTTAACTCCGGATCGGAAGTAAAGGCCTGCGGAATTACGCCCAGCACCATGCGCACTCCGTCGGCATCTTTCACCACGTCGTGCCCCGCGATAATCGCCGTGCCAGAAGTAGGCAGCGTGAGCGTGGTCATCATGCGAATCAGCGTGGTCTTGCCGGCGCCGTTCGGGCCAAGCAGGCCAAAAATTTCGCGGGGCGCAACGCGAAAGTTGACGTCATTGACGGCGACCAGTTCACCGAAGCGCTTCACCAGATGATCGACGATGATCGCGCTTTCGGGCTGGGGCATTGGACTGGCTTGGTTGTCAGCTTGTTTGGGCATGAGATTCGTAGGTACCGGTCAATTTCGAGCGAACCAGTGTTTGCTCGACGAAGACGGCATGAGCACATACGCAGTCATGCCCGTGAATAGGCGGCGGCTGCCATTGGGCACCGATACTTTAATGGCGAAAGTCTTGATGTCGCGCTTGGTGCGGCTGACGTCGCGCTGCGTGGCGTAATCGCTTTCCACGCCCTTGAAGAAAACATTTCCTTCAATGATGTCGCCGGAGGGCAATCGAACTTTCATCTGCTGACCGAAGTGGATTGAGTCGATGTAGCTCTCTTCTACGTCGGCGCGAACCCACAGGTGGTCGACGTCCACAATCACCACGATGGGCGCTCCCTGAGCAACCACTTCGCCCTGTCGGGCGACACGCACAGAAACGACTCCGTCGAGTGGCGAGTAAATCTTGGTGTAGCCGAGTTGCGTGTTGGCCTGATCGCGCAGAGCGCGGGCCTGCTCGACTTGAGCTTTGGCAGACGCCAGGTCGGCGCGCTGCACGCCAACTTGCAGCCGGTTCGCTTCCGCCACCGCCAACGCCGCTTGCTGCGCTTTCACTTGGTCTTCCAGCGATTGCACATTGGCTCGCTGGGCCTTTAGCGTAGATTCGGCCGAATCGCGGTCGGCCGCCGAGTCGACGCCTTGCTGGAAGAGCGCCAAAGTGCGCTTTTCGTTGATTTCATCGAGTTCGAGCGTCGCGCGAGCCTGTTCAAGTTGTGCGCGTGAAGCGGTTAGCATCGCGCGGGCCTGATTTAGCGACGCGCTGGTTTGATCTTCGGTCCAGCCCATGGTTTTCTCTGAAACGCGAGATTTAGCTTCGAGGCTTCCAATGTTTGCTTCGTCTTGTGCGAGCGCAGCCTGCAATTCGGCAGGGTCGAGTTCAGCGATGAGCTGGCCTTTTTTCACTTCCGAGCCTTCGTCAACGTAGAGGTGAATCATCCGGCCGGCAATTTGTGGGCTCACGATCACTTCGTTGCCGTCCACCACACCGGTCAGAGAGATGTAAGTGCTGCGAGGCGTGGTCACCAGATACAAAGTGAGGGCGATCAGAAAGACCACCCCAAGCACGATAAAGAACCTTTTCCCGGTCATCGCGATCGCTCCACGTGCGATTTGCCATTGGCGGTTTTCAGCAGCCCGTGCATCAACAAGTCGTGCAGCGCGCTTTTGCGCTCCCGCAACGACTTCGTCGAAAGGGGGTCGGCTCCCAGGGTTGCAGGATGCCGGTGCGCTGCAATAAAGTAAAAATTGATCATTCCAATCAGCGAAAAGACGGCGTGGCGCGTATCCAGTGGCCGGAATTTCCCCGCCTTGATGCCTGACTCAAGAATTTCGCCCAGCGCCTGCATGTAAGGCTTCAGGAATTCGCGCAGCATCCATTCAAATTCCGCCGAAGAAGCCATGGCCTCCCGCTGCACCAGGCGCGGCCAGTTGGGATGGCCGGCGATAAATTCGAAATAGCCGTCGAGAAATTTATCCAGGCGCTCCGGAGCCGCAATCCTCGAATCCATCGCGTCTTCGATCACCTTTTTCAGATTCGTAAGCAAATTTTCGAGCACCGCGCGATGTAGTTTTCGCTTGTCCCCGAAGTAGTAATACAGCATGGCCTTGTTGGCCTTGGCGCTTGCCGCGATTTCGTCTGTGCGCGCGCCTGTAAATCCCTCGGCGGCAAAATGATTTTCAGCAGCAGCCAGGATTCTCGCCGCCGTGTCGCGGCCGCCCTGCTTCGTCTTGTGCACAGTTGCCATGAATGTCCGAATTACTGATTTACTCGAGTCATCATCGACTCTGGGTAGCGTTCGCCGGCGGCCACATCCGGAGGAAACATCTCCGCAAGCCGTTCCAAATCTTCCGAGGTCAGCTCGATATCCAGCGCATTGAGATTTTCATCGAGTCGCTCGCGGCGCTTGGTGCCGGGAATTGGAACAATGTCCTCGCCCTGCGCGAGAACCCATGCGAGAGCAAGCTGCGCCGGAGTGCATTTCTTGTCCTTGGCGACCTGTTCGAATTTGTCGAGTAGCTCGAGATTGCGGTCGAGATTCTCGTCCTTAAAGCGCGGAGAATTGTTCCGGTAGTCGCCCATTTCTAGGTCCTCTTTGCTACGAATGGCACCGGAAAGGAACCCGCGCCCCAGCGGGCTGTATGCGACCAGGCTGATTTCCAGTTCCCGGCAAGTATCGAGAATTTCGCCTTCAGGATCGCGGCTCCAAAGCGAATATTCGGACTGCAGAGCAGTTATCGGATGGACTTTACTGGCGCGCCGGATAGTTTTCGCGCTCGCTTCGGAAAGTCCGAGATGTCGAACTTTGCCCTGCTCAATCAGCCGGGTCATTGCACCAACGGTTTCTTCGATTGGCACATCAGTGTCAACCCGATGCTGGTAATACAGGTCGATGGTCGAAATTTTTAGGCGCTTCAGGCTCGCGTCGCAGGCCTTCTGCACATATTCGGGCCGCCCGTTGACGCCCACAAAACTGCCATCGGGTTCGCGCACGATGCCGAACTTGGTCGCCAGGAAAACTTCATCTCGACGTCCCCATATGGCTTTGCCTACCAGCTCTTCATTACGCCCGACTCCATACACGTCGGCGGTATCGAGAAAATTAAGGCCGCGAGACAATGCGTGATGAATGGTTGCGACGCTCTCGGGATCGTTGGTCTGCCCATAAAATTCGGACATGCCCATGCAGCCGAGCCCTTCAGCGGAGACTTTGGCGCGGGCCTTTCCAAGGAATCGATACTTCATCTCCGTTTTCATCTCAGGTGCAGGCATTTGGCCTCCGGGCGAGCCAACGCTCAGGACTTTGTAGAGCCGATGAGGTCTAAGTTTTTTGTTTAACTAACTGGTTAGTTTAAGGCGTTGGGCGTGGGCTGTCAACTCGAAGTGCGATGTCGAATTGCTCTGCAATGTTATGCATCGACGATTAAACTGGAAAGGCGAATCTCCAAAATCTATTCCATGGGCAGACCGACGTAATTCTCAGCCAGGCTGGTCGAAGCAGCCCGCGAGCTGGTCACGTAATCCAGCTCGGCGAGCTGACGCTTGTAGTCGAAGTCGTTGTCGCTGTGGAATCGGTGAAGCATCGAAGTCATCCACCAGGAAAAACGCTGCACTTTCCAAACTCGCCGCAGGCATGTCTGGGAATACGCGTTCAGCAGATCCTGACGACTGTGCGCATAAAACGCGGCTAAGGCGCGCGCAAGAACGCGCACATCCGCAACCGCGAGATTTAGCCCTTTGGCGCCAGTTGGCGGCACTATGTGCGCTGAGTCTCCAGCGAGAAATAGCCTTCCGTGCTGCATCGGCTCAACTACAAAGCTGCGCATTCCAGTGATGCCCTTCTGCAAGACCGGACCTTCCGTTAGCTTCCAATCCCTTGCGGCTAACCGAATTTGCAGTTCCTCCCAGATCCGTTCATCGGGCCACGCAGCGATGTCTTCGTCGGGCTCGCACTGCAGATAAAGGCGGCTTAGCTGTGGCGTCCGCATACTCAGCAGCGCGAAACCACGCGCGTGATGCGCATAGATCAGCTCGTCGGAAGAGGGTGGCGCCTCAGCCAAGATTCCGAGCCAGGCAAATGGATACGATCGCTCATATTCGGTGAGCACGCCCGCAGGAATGCTCGGGCGACAAATGCCGTGGAAGCCGTCGCAGCCCACAATGAAGTCACAGATCAGCTGATGATCCCCGCCGCGATGCCGAAAATAGATTTCAGGCTTGGAGCCATCGAAATCGCTAATGCGAACGTCTTCGACTTCGAAAAGGAGCGGATTGCCCTCGGCCAAACGAGCGTTGTAAAGGTCCTTGAGAACTTCCTGCTGCGAGTAAATGGTGATGCCTTTGCCGGTAAGCGCTTGGAAGTCGATGCGATGGCGGCGGCCCTCGAAGCTCAGTTCGATGCCGTGATGGACCAGGCCTTCGCGCTTCAGGCGCTCGCCAACGCCCAGTTGGACCATGAGGTCCACAGTGCCCTGTTCGAGCACGCCCGCGCGCACGCGCTCCTCCACATGCTGGCGGCTGCGATTCTCAATGACTACAGAATCGATGCCTTCCAGATTCAGGAGCCGCGCCAGAAACATTCCGGCTGGGCCAGCGCCGACAATTCCGACTTGTGTGCGTGAATGCTGGGTCACGTTTACGGGAGCGGTGTCTGCCTGCTTTAGAAAGGATACTGCCGCTGTCCAAGCTGGATGGTGATCCACTTTGTTTCAGTGAGTTCGTCCATGGACCAGCGGCCGCCCTCGCGGCCGTTGCCCGAGTCTTTCACCCCGCCGAATGGAACAAGGGCCTCGTCGTGGACCGTGGGGCCGTTGATGTGCACCATGCCGGCCTCGAGTTTCAGAGCGAATTTCATGGCCAGCTGCAACTCATTGGTGATTACGGCCGAAGAGAGTCCATAGGCCGTGTCATTTGCGAGCGTAAGAGCATGATCGGCACTGTCGGCCTTGATCACGGATGCTACCGGGCCGAATAATTCATCCCGAAACACAGGCATTTTGGGCGTTACGTCCGCGATAACCGTAGGCTGGTAGAAATTCCCTTCGTATTGCGCGCCAGTCAAAACTCGCGCGCCTAGCTTCGCGGATTCTTCGATCTTGCGCGAAATCATTTCGCATTGCGACCCGCGAATGAGCGGCCCGATCACGGTGTGTGGATCATGTGGGTCGCCCACTTGAAGCGTTTTTACCTTGGCTACGAAGCGCTCCAGGAATGAATCGTAGATTGGCGCTTCCACAATGATTCGAGAGCCGGCCATGCAGATTTGGCCCTGGTGAATGAAAACTCCAAAACAGGCTGTAGATACGGCGTAATCGAGATCCGCGTCTTTTAGAATTACCAATGGGCTCTTGCCACCGAGCTCAAGTACGACTTTCTTCCCATGCTTCGCGCACTCGACCGCAATCGCTCGGCCTACTGCAGTCGAGCCCGTGAAGGAAATCAGTCTTACACGAGGATCAGAGCAAAGCACCGAGCCCAGCGTTGGGCCGTCGCCTGGCACGACGTTCAGGACACCAGCTGGCAATCCCGCCTTATGGAAGATTTCCGCGATTTTCAGTCCCAATAGCGACGTTTCTTCCGAAGGCTTCAGCACAAACGTATTGCCCGCGGCGAGAGCGAGGCAAATTTTCTTGGTAGCTAAAATTAATGGGAAGTTGAATGGTGCAATTCCCGCAACCACACCCAGCGGCCGCCGAATCGCGATCGATATCATGCCCGGAACGTCCGAGGGAATCACGTCGCCATGAATTCGACGCGCCTCCCCCGCAACCGCGCGCAGCATATTCGTGGTGAACGAAACTTCGAATTGCGCCTTCCCGAAAGTCGACCCCGTCTCCTCGATCAGCAAATTCACTACTTCTTCGCGCGCGCCCTCCAACACCTCCGCCGCCTTCAGCAACACCCCCTCTCTCTCCCCCGCCAGCGCACTCCCCCACCCCTCCTTCGCTGTATCCGCCGCGTGTATCGCCCTCCGTATATCCCCCTCCCCTCCCATATATACCTGCGCCACCACTTTTTTATTTGCCGGATTAATCACGTCCGACAACGCATTTGGAGGAACTTCGATGGGAGACCCTGCAATGAAAGGAGTGGAAAGCATGTGAGCGCCTCGCGAGGATTTGGTCGGTCGATAATCGCCCACTCGAACGATATCCGCATGTAAAGTCGTCGTCAAGCGGTCGGCCCTCGGGAAGAAATCTGATTAGGGTAGGACGTGGCCGATGCTGTGGGCACTTTCTTGGAGGATGGGGAGGAAGCGGTGAATCATCTCGCCGGCGGAGACGCGCGAGGCGTGTACACCAATATTCATTGCTGCGACTGCATTGCCGCGCCGATTTTTCACCGGGACGGCGATGGCGCGCAGGCCGAGCTCGAGTTCTTCGTCGGTCAGGGCGAAGCCGTTGGAGCGGACCTGGTCGACGACGCGCTTAAGCACTTCAAGATCGACGATAGTTTTGGGCGTGAGAGGTTTGATCTCAGCACGTTCGAAGTACGCAGCCAGATCTGCCGGGGACAGAGATGCCAAAAGTACCCTCCCCATCGATGTGCAGTAAGCGGGCAAACGACTACCAATGGAAAGCCCGACGGACATCACGCGCTTGGCGCTGGATCGGGCGACATAGACGATGTGATCGTCCTCAAGCACGCTCATAGAGCTCGATTCGTGGGTGACCTCTGTGACCCGCTCGAGAATGGCTGGGCGAGCGTAGGAAGGGAAGCCGAGGACAAATATGAGAACCCTAGCTTGAGAACGCGTGTGGTCAAGCGATAGACGCGCCCGGTCGATTCGGCGTATCCCAGTCCTTCCAGGGTCATTAGCAATCGGCGAACAGCGGCACGTGAAAAGCCGGTGCGGCGCGCGATGTCGGCTGCGGTTTGTCCCTCCGTATGCCCTTCGAACGTTTCGATCACCTGAAGTCCGCGGGAAAGCGAGAGAACAAAGTTGGGGTCGCCCTCGGCGGCGAGCGCGATATTCGCACCACGAGCCGTTCTCGGTGGCGCTGGGTGCTTCTCGTTGGCCTTACTAGGCGCAGGTTTGGTGTGCATGCCCCGGTCGATACTTGCGATATTCGCACAAACCGCGGAATTGTACAAATGGGGTTGACAAGGGTCCGAGACGCGGCGTAGCGTCTAAAGCGCACAAGTGGTCGATAATCGCACGTACTCATTGGAGGTTGAAGTTATGCGCAGAACTCTTGCAGCCGCCATTTTTAGCCTTCTAGTTCTTGTTTTCGCCGCTTCGAGCGCGTTTGCCCAAGCTGGCGTCACTCAGGCGCAGCTCAACGGGGCCGTCTTTGATCCAAAGGGCGGTGTGATCGTGAGAGCGACGGTGGGGTTGCGAGAGGTGGATACAAACCAGATATACACGACGACGACGGGGGAGCAGGGGTCATACGTATTCACGAATCTGCCTCCTGGCAATTACGAGCTGACTGCGCAGTATTCCGGTTTTGCAAACTACAAGCAGACTGGCGTCGTGCTGGCAGTGGCGCAGGTTGCCACAATCAACGTTACGTTGAAGATTGAAGCCACGGAAACCGTGACGGTAAATGCCGAGACGCCCGTCATCGAACCGACGCGTTCGGAAATAAGCCAGGTGATTGACACTCAACAGATTCAATCGCTGCCGATCAATGGACGGCTCTTTACCGACTTTGCTTTGCTAAGTCCGGGCGTGACCACCGGGCGAACCAGCTTGCAATCGACGTTCACTGATCCTTCGACGACGAGAATTTCGTTCGGTGGACAGAGGGACTTAAACAACATGGTGACGGTCGACGGCGCGGACGATATCAACACGGCCACTGGTTCGCAGAGAGCCACGCCGTCGCAAGAGGCGGTGAGTGAATTTCGAGTAGTGAATAACAGCTTTGGCGCGACATACGGACGCGCGCTGGGTGGCATCGTGAACATCGTCACCAAGTCCGGAACTAACGATTTTCACGGGTCGCTCTATGAATATTTCCAAAACAATGCGCTAGATGCGAACTCGCCGGTGTCGCAACCCGACTTCACGACGCTACGACAAAATCAGTTTGGGGCAACGTTCGGTGGTCCAATCAAGAAGGACAAAACGTTCTTTTTCGCGAATTATGAGGGCCAGAGGCGCGGACAATCGCCAACCTATCCTGCGATCCTGGTACAAAACCTCGCAGGTATCAACGCAGTGAAAGAAAGCTTTGGCTTACAGCCCGAAAATCTGGGAGTTTTGCAAACTGCGGATGTCGACAACGGCTTCATCAAGCTCGATCACCACATTACGCAGACCAGCTTGCTCTCGATTCGCTATTTGATCCAGGACGCGCGGGACCAAAATATGCTAATTGGCTCGACCTTGGATGGCGGCGGAATTGGCGCGCCGAGCAGTGGACGGAATGGATTGCTCCGCGATCAATCCCTGGTTGGCACAGTGACCTCGCAAGTGACGCCAAGTATCGTGAACTCCGCACTGATCCAGTATGCGCGGCGCAACTATGGGTTCCTGGGCACCGATGGCCAGCCAAATCTGGATGTACCGAACTTGCTGCTATTCGGCCACAACTTTGGTGCTTTTGACCGCTACAACGAAACGCGCGTGGAATTTTCCGATACGCTGTCGGCGATTAAGGGCCGCCACAGCATGAGCTTCGGATTTGACAGCAACTACATCCGAAACTTCGTGATCTGGCCGGGCTTCACTCCTTCGCGCGACATTTTTCCGAGCCTTGGAGATTTACTGGCATCAGGGAAATCCGGATGGGGTACGACACCTTGTCCGCCGCCACTGACAGGCCTGACTGCACCGTGTATCGCGGCGTTTTTCTGGGGTGCTCCGATTGGCTCGGGGCCGTTCAATCCCAATGCGCCGTCACCGTCGGTGCCGACGACTTGGGACAACGCATATTTGGCTTCCGAAACAGGCAATTTCACGATCAAGCTGAATCACAGCCAGTACGGTTTCTTTGGGCAGGATCAATTTCGCATAACGCCAAAACTGACCTTGAACCTGGGCATCCGTTGGGACTTTGAAGCGGGGCTTGGGAACTATGTAAAGCCGGACTACAACAGCGTGCAGCCGCGAGTTGGGTTTGCTTATTCGCCGGATTCAAAGACGGTGATTCGAGGCGGGTACGGGATTTTTTATGACACATACAGCTTGACGTTCTTCTTTGTGGCGGGTCCCCAACGGCCACCGGTTATTCCCGGTTTGCCAACTTCATTCAACCAAACCACTGGAACTTGGCTGCTGAACAGCTTGTTCTTGCCCACGCCGTGCGTCTTGGCTGGCTGCCCACCGAATCCGTACGCTCCTAATTTGCCGCCTGGAACCGTGCCGCCGCCATTGGTCGATGCTGCTTTCGAAAATCTGATCGACACTGGTTCGTTCCCGAACAATGCTCTGTTTTCACAAGGCGGCACGCTCGTGGATCGGAACCTGCGCGAACCCTACACCGAGCAGTCGAGCTTGGAAATCGACAGACAGATCACGAATGGCCTGTCGTTCAACGTCGCCTACCTCTGGGTGGCTGGACACAAGTTGGTGCGGCCGATCGATTTGAACGTTGGTCCCCCGATCGGCAAGGAAACTGGAACGAATAAGGACATTTATGCTTACGGCCTGCCGGTTCCTTCGATTCCGGCGCCGCCAGGTGGTACACCGGGGACCAACGGAATTTACTACTACACCGATTCAACAGGGAATTCGTCGTACAACGGGCTTACGCTGCAAGTACTCGAACGTGCAGGGAAGTATTTACACCTTGATGCGAACTATACTTTCTCGAAGACGATCGACAATGGAACGTTTACGACGTTCGTCAGCACGCCGCAGTCGAATGCGCAGCGCGATCTTGAGCGGGCGCTTTCCAATCAAGACGTCAGACACCGATTTGTGGCGGACTTTGTCGCGGACGCACCGGAGCATTCTTTTGCGCGGAATTTTGAGTTCAGCAGCATTGTGACTATTCAGTCGCCGCGGCCGTTTACCGTATTTGTGGGTTTTGACGCTAACAATGACGGAAACCCGGTGACGGACCGGGTGGGCGATTCAGGCCGCAATACTTATTTTGGCGACAATCTTCGAAGCTGGGACCTGCGACTCTCCCGGATGATCAATTTCCCGGGTGAGCATTACAAGCTACAGCTAATGGCTGACGGCTTTAACGTGCTGAACCGAGCAAACATCGACGAAGTTGTTTCGGTTTATGGCGCACCCGACTTCATCGGACCGGTGCCTCACCATTACCAAGATGGAGTGACGAGTCCAGCCAATCCGTTCTTCGGAACTCCTCGGACCGCATTCAACCCGAGGCAATTTCAGTTAGCCGCGAAGTTTATTTTTTGAGGCTGAATCTCGAATCATCACCCTTCAGGGGAGTTATGCTGAGAGGGTACTTGGAAATTCCCCGCCTATTCAGGTATTAAGTATTCAACCGTATGACCAAGTTCATGAGCCTCGCCGATGCCGTTTCCACACATGTGCATGATGGCGACGTTATCGCGATGGAAGGGTTTACCCATCTGATTCCGTTTGCTGCCGGGCATGAGATAATTCGCCAAGGGCGTAAAAATCTCACTCTCGTGCGCATGACTCCCGATTTGCTTTATGACCAGATGATCGGGATGGGAGTTGCGAGCAAGCTAATTTTTTCCTGGGGCGGTAATCCAGGGGTAGGTTCGCTGCACCGCTTTCGCGACGCTGTAGAGCACGCATGGCCCAATCCGATTGAGATCGAAGAGCACAGTCATGCGGCGATGGCCAACGCTTATGATGCGGGCGCGGCTGGATTACCGTGCGCGATCTTCCGCGGCTACCTTGGGAGTGACCTGCCGAAGGTAAATAGCAAAATCAAATTTATTCGGTGCCCATTTACTGGAGAAGAATTGGCCTCCGTCGCGGCGCTGCGTCCTAATGTGGCGGTCATTCACGCACAGAAAGCAGATAGAGAAGGGAATGTGTTGGTGGAAGGAATCATCGGCGTGCAGAAGGAAGCGGTGCTCGCGTCTACCAGAGCGATTGTGACGGTCGAAGAAATCGTCGATGCTCTAACTCCATCTCAATCCACCAGCGTCATCCTGCCGAGCTGGACCGTCTCAGCTATCGTGAAGGTCCCCGGCGGAGCGCATCCTTCGTATGCCTACGGCTATTACGAGCGGGACAACGCCTTCTATATCGCCTGGGAAAATATTTCGCGCGACCGGAATTCATTTCGAGAATGGACGCAAAAGAACATTATGGAAGCCACCCCGGAGAGTTTTGCAACGCGCGCGTACCATCTAACGAGCGATACGCATCCGAACTGAAGCCGTATCGTTAATTCCGCGGAACCAAAAGTTATGGCCACTCACAGCACCTTGACCTACACCTCATCCGAAATGATGACCATCGCGGCCGCCCGGCTGTTGAAGGACGAGGATGTGTGCTTCGTGGGGATTGGCCTGCCTTCGGCGGCATGTAATCTGGCGAGATTAACGCATGCCCCGGGGATCACATTGATTTATGAGTCGGGAACGATTGGCACCAAGCCTGTGGTCCTGCCGCTTTCTATTGGTGACGGAGAGCTTTGCGCCACGGCATTAACAACCGTGTCTGTGCCGGAAGTTTTTCGTTATTGGCTGCAAGGTGGGCGGATCAGCATCGGATTCCTAAGTGGCGCGCAGGTGGATCGCTTTGGAAATATCAATACGACCACAATTGGGCCATACGACGCGCCGAGGGTTCGATTGCCCGGAAGCGGAGGAGCGCCTGAAATCGCAGTCTCCTGCGGGCAGATTTTTATCATCATGCGGCACACTAAACGTGCCTTCGTGGAGAAGTTAGATTTCCTGACTTCGTTTGGGCATGGAAGAAAGCCCTACGAACGGAGAAAGTTGGGTATCAAAACTCAAGGCCCCACGGTGATGATTACCGACCTGTGTGTCATGCGACCCGATCCCGAGACACAAGAGTTTCGAGTTACTTCGCTTCATGTTGGTGTGACGCGCGATCAGGTGCGAGAAAATACCGGTTGGGATGTAACGTTTGTGGACAAGATGGCGGAAACGTCCCCGCCAACCGAGTTTGAGCTTAATGTCCTGCGCGATTTGAAGCTGCGGACCGCAAATGCGCATGGCGCCAACGGAACGCCGGATTCGCACGGCTAACAGAAACGCTGGACCGCGACGGGCAGAAGATCTCTTGGGAATCTAAGTCATGGCAGCTCATACCAAAGGCGATTCAGGCGTGCGGAACGGGAGTAGCGAAGTAATTCCGTTCCGGCGGCCCGATCCTTCGACGCAGCCGACTTCGCTCTATGAGCAGTATCGCGCTACGGTGCGCCGGTCGCCTCGCCGTCCATTCATCTTATTGCGACACACATTGTCAGAAGTTACCGGTCCAGTCTTCGGTCGAGGCGACGTTGCCAAAACGGACAGTGATTTAACTCGCCAGCACGCCGGCGAACCTCTAGGTGAGCGAATTATCGTCTCGGGACGAGTGTTGGACGATAGCGGGCATCCGATTCGGCACACGCTGATCGAAATCTGGCAGGCAAATGCAGCGGGCCGCTATTGCCACGATGTGGACAAACATGGCGCGCCGCTCGACCCCAATTTCTCCGGAGCTGGGCGGGTGCTAACGGATGAAAACGGGCAATACACGTTCGTCACGATTAAGCCGGGCGCTTATCCGTGGGGGAATCATTTCAATGCCTGGCGGCCGGCACATATACATTTTTCTCTTTTCGGAAGTGCTTTCGCGCAACGCCTGGTGACGCAGATGTATTTTCCGGGCGACCCACTGTTAGCCTTCGATCCGATCTATCAATCGATTCCGGATGAGTCGGCGCGAAAGCGGCTCATTGCGAATTTCGATTTGCCCAGCACCAAGCCTGAATGGGCATTGGGCTATCACTTCGATATCGTATTGCGAGGGAGAGAGGCGACTCCTTTTGAAAAGTGAAGAGCACCTGATACCGACGGCGTCGCAAACCGTTGGACCATTTTTTCACTTAGGCTGCACGGATCACCGGTCGGTGGGTTGTCTCACAGATGCCAAGACAGCCGGGGAGCACATAACCTTGGTTTGCCGGCTTCTTGATGGCGATGACACTCCCGTTAACGACGCGATGATTGAAATATGGCAAGCGGATTCGGCAGGGCACTACGACAGCGAGGCGAGCGCTCTGGAAGGCGGGGCTGAGCCTCGATTCAAAGGTTTTGGCCGGCTTGCCACAGATGAGAATGGGGTATGTGCGTTTAAAACGATCAAGCCTGGTGTGACGCCAGGTAACAACGGCACGGTGCAGGCGCCGCATATTAGCGTTTCGGTATTTGCACGCGGAATTCTAAATCGGTTGTGTACTCGTGTTTACTTTGCAGGGGAACCTGCAAATGAAACGGACCAGGTGCTGTCCTTCGTTCCCAAAGGTCGCCGAAGCACTCTTCTGGCCGCTCGTGATGCCGCCGACCCTTCGCGATGGCAATTTACTATTCACCTTTGTGGTGAGTATGAGACTGTCTTCTTTGACGTTTAGATTCCCACCGGCAATTTGCGTTTTGATTTGCGCGGAAACCGCGAGGGAGAAAACTGTTTGAGCGCGGTGCGACTGATCGATTGCCTCGCAACCACGGCAGAGCTTGCTGAGATGTTCTCTGACTCCACGATCCTGCAGGCGATGCTGGACTTCGAGAGTGGCCTCGCACGGGCGGAAGCATCGCTAAAGATTATTCCTCGTTCGGCGGCGCGCGAGATTTCCAAATCGGCAAAGGCAAATGGGTTTGATTTGGATGCACTTTGCGCGGCCGGTTTACGCGCGGGAACGCCGGCGATACCGCTGGTGAAGGCTTTAACGGCAAAGGTCAGGAAATCCAGCGTTGGAGCCGCCAGATTTGTGCATTGGGGAGCGACCAGCCAGGATGTGACCGACTCCGCGCTAGTTTTGCTTTTGAAGCGTGCTGAGCAGGTAATTCGGCGCGATCTGATTGAGCTGGAAAAGGCGTTTCGTCGTATTTCAATCTCGCACGCGCGAACAGTAGCTCTGGGTCGTACGTTGCTTCAACCCGCTCCGCCCGTGACCTTGGGAATGCGAGCAGCAGGCTGGCTTGGGGCGGTGCGGCGGTGCAATCGAAGGCTGCGGGGTTCTTTCGAAGATGCTTTGGTCATTCAATTTGGCGGCGCGGCTGGGACGCTCGCCGCGCTCGGGCGGGATGGCGTGAAGGTCGGTAGGGCACTGGCGCGTGAGTTAGATTTAGGTTATCCGGACGCGCCGTGGCACACGCATCGCGATCGTCTGGCGGCCTTGGTCTGCGCTTGCGGTGTATTGACCGGCGAACTAGGCAAGATGGCGCGCGACATCAGTTTATTGATGCAGTACGAAATTGCTGAAGTGGCTGAGCCAAGTGGGGAAGACCGAGGCGGATCGTCCACGATGCCGCATAAGAAAAATCCGATCGGATGTGCGCTGACGATTGCGGCGTCGCTTCGCACCCCTGGGCTGGTTGGAGCTTATCTTTCCGCCATGGTGCAGGAGCACGAGCGCGCGGCGGGGGGCATTCAGGCGGAATGGCCAATTGTTTCCGAGTTAGTCCAAGCCACCGGGCTTGCGGTGGCGTCGATGAAGGAAGTCGCAGAAGGACTGACGGTCGATGCGAAGCGGATGAAGAAAAATATCGAAGCCACGCGTGGCTTGGTGTTTGCAGAGCGGGCCATGATGATGATGGCGCCTGCGTTGGGCCGGGAAGCGGCTCGCAAAATTCTGGAGAAAGCGGCGCGGCAAGTAACGGAGCAAAGCAGGGGTCTTGGCGAGGTGTTGGCCGATATGCCCGAAGTTGCCGGGTATTTGGATCGCAAGATGCTTGGACGACTTGAAGCAGCGGAAGACTATTTGGGTGCGGCTGAAGAGTTTCGAAAGCGCCTGCTAAATGGCGAGTTTGAAGGTAGAAGCGGCGTAAAAACAAAGCGCGGCACAAGAAAAAGTAGGAGCTGAGAGCGGTGCCTCTGGCCTCATTGGATAACGTGAAGTTGTTTTACCGATTGGAAGGCGAAGAGAGCCTGCCAACACTGGCTCTTTCGCATTCTATCGGCTGCGACCATGGGATGTGGGATCCGCAAGTGCCGGATCTGCTGCAGCATTTTCGGATTTTGCGTTATGACACGCGCGGCCATGGCGCCTCCGATTCTCCCGCGGGTGAGTATTCCATCGAGCAATTGGGCCAAGATTTCCTGCGATTAGCCGACGCACTGGAGATTTCCAAGTTCGATTTTTGCGGGCTTTCGCTGGGCGGAGCCATTGGGCAATGGCTGGCTCTGAACGCGCCGGAGCGGGTCGATCATCTGATTTTGGCAAATACCTCACCCCAGTTTGGGCCGAAGGAAAACTGGAACAAGCGGCGAGAGACAGTTTTGAAAGAAGGAATGGCCGGCATCATCGATATGGTGATGCAGCGATTTTTCTCCAGCGATTCGCTGGCTGGCAACCATCCGTATGTGAGCTCGGTCCGCACGGTGCTTTTGGGTACGAATCCAGTCGGATATGCGGGATGTTGCTCGGCATTGCGGGATTTCGATAGCAGAGATTCTCTTGCGAAAATTCGCGCGCGAACTTTGGTCATCAGCGGGGATCGCGATGTTGCAACGCCCTTCAAAGGGCATAGCGAAACATTGGCGCGCGAAATTCCGGGCGCCCGAGTTGTGCATTTGGAAGCGGCGCACATTTCCAACCTCGAGGCGCCGCAGGCGTTTACCGTGGCGCTGTTGGAGTTTCTTCAGCCAGAGGTAACGAATGTTCTGGAGGCAGGCTTCGACGTCCGCCGGAAGGTGTTAGGCAGCGAGCACGTCGACCGATCGATTGCCAACACGACTGACTTCAATCGCGAATTTCAAACTCTCATTACAACTTGCGCGTGGGGAACGATTTGGACGCGGCCTGGCTTGGATCAGCGGACCCGGCGATTGTTGGTGCTGGCCATGATGGCGACGCTGGGGCGCTGGGAAGAGTTTCGAATGCATGTGCGCGCAGGATTGCAACATGGGCTCGAGGCGTGCGAACTGAAGGAAGTGCTTTTGCAGGTCTCCATTTACGCGGGCGTGCCGGCCGCGAATACCGGTTTTCACATTGCTGAGGAAGAGCTGAAGAACCGGAAGGCTGGTTGATTTGGCCGCTGAAAACCCTCCTCTGCACACAAATCGCGGATATGAAACGGGGCTGGTTGTAGTTCTTTTTCTCACCTGGGGCACGGTTTTTCTCGACCGCATGAGCGTGGTGTATCTCGCGCCGCTCATTGCGCCCGATTTGCATTTGAGTCACGCTCAGGTTGGCCTGCTGGTGTCGGCATTGGCCTCGGCGTGGGCTGTGTCCGGCCTTGTCTTTGGTGCAATTTCAGATCGTTTTGGCAGACGGCCGATTCTGATTCCTGCGGTAATGGCGTTTTCCGCGCTGTCGTGGGTTTCCGGATTGGTGAGGAGTTTTGGCCAACTGCTTTTCGTACGCACCGCTATGGGAGTGGCTGAGGGACCCACTTGGTCGACGATCACCGCTTCGATTGAAGAATCATCGGCGCCGGAAAGACGCGGACGCAATGTGGGAATCGTTGTTAGCGCAGCGGCGCTGGTAGGGCTCGCGCTCGCGCCAGTACTTACCACGCAAATTGCAGCGCGTTATGGGTGGCGCGCGGCGTTCTTTGTGTCTGGTGTGCCGGGCATCGCGATGGCGATCCTGCTGTGGATCTTTTTGCGCGAGAGTAAATTTTCAATGCCTAGCGACAGGCATGAAGTCGCGCTGAAAGATTATTTTGCGGTAATGAAGCATCGTAATGTGTGGCTTTGTTGCATCGGAAGCGCCGGGTTCATGATTTGGCTCTGGGTAATGAATGCATTTGCACCGCTCTACATCACGGAAGTTTCAAAACACACGGCAACTTTTGCCGGGTTGATCCTGGGCGCGGGCGGATTGGGCGCATTTCTCTGGGGTTTCATTCTTCCGTGGGTTTCCGACTGGCTGGGCCGCAAGCCAACGCTGCTTTTTATTGCCTTACTGTCAGCTTTTGTGCCGCTGACCTACCAAAGTGCATTTTTGATAGCGCACCCATGGCTGATGGCTTCCGCGGGTTTCATCGCCAATGGAGGGCAGGGTATGGCGGCGCTGGTGCTTGTTTTGATCCCCACGGAAAGCGCCCCGGCTCGGTTTCATGCGACCGCGATTGGAGCGGCCACCTTGGTTGGCGAAATATTCGGCGGAACGATCGCACCAACATTTTCCGGCATGATCGCTGACCGTCATGGGCTTGCTGCGCCTCTATGGATTGCTGCAAGCGGGGCCGCGCTGGTTTTTGTGTCTGCCCTATTTTTGCGCGAAACGGCGCCATCGCGAGTTGGCACGGCACACTCGTAACCGAGGCGTTCCCTGCGCGCCGATGAGCCACGCTAGCGGGCCAGATAAGGCTGACTTGCCAGACCGATTCAACCGCCGCGTTAGGGTGTGTAGATCTCCGCGTCGGTGCCGCCTACGACCAATACCTTTCCACTTTGAAGCAGTGTGGCGGTGTGTGCAGTGGCGACCTTCAAGTTACCAGTGATCGACCAGGTATTTGTGCTGGGATTGTAGATTCCGGCTTTTGTTGTGGCGGAAGCTTTGCCGTCATACACAACAGTTCCTCCTGCGAGGAGCACGTTTCCATTGGCCAGCGCCACAAGGGGGCCAAAATTGACCCCAATGCCGGTCTGCCCCAAAGTGCGAGCCCAAACGTTTGTGGCCGGATTGTAGTATTGGCTGGTGTAGCTCACGAGGTGATTGCCGAAGATCAGGCCGTTGCCGTTCGGCAACGCGGCAATGGTTGTGCCAGAACCTGAAGTGTAGTACTCCGCCGCGGTTCGGGTCCAAGTTCCCGCAGATGGATTGTAAACAGCTGCACTCGAGCCGCCAGCAAGCAGAACCGATCCATTTGAGAGCCGGACCATTGGCGAGTCCTGATTGGCCGGAAGGCTTCCTGTGAGGGTCCATTTACCAGTTGTTGGGTTGTAAAGTTCAGATTCGGTGATTGCGGTATATTCGCCGCTAAGGCCGCCCGCAATCAGCACCTGGCCATTCGTGAGGAGCGCGATCCCCGCTTCGCTTCGCGGCATGGACATGCTCCCGGTAGTGCTCCATTTGCCGGTCGAAGGACTATACAGCTCGGCAGTCGCGGTGAATTCCTCTACGCCATTGCTAGTTCCCAAATATCCGCCGGCCACCAGAACCTCCCCGTTCGGCAGCAAGACGGCACTGCTCTCATACCGCGGCGTGGCAGTCGTGCCTGTAGTGCTGAAGGTTCCGGTGGAGGGATTGTAAAGCTCGGCAGTCGTTAGAGGCCCTGAAGCCCCTTCTCCGCCTACGATCAAAACTTCTCCATTATTCAGCAAGGTGGCAGTGTGGCCGGTACGAGCTGTGTTCGGATGGCCGGTGAGAGACCAAGTGCCCGATTGAGCCATGGCCGGATCGGTGAGGATGAGCGAGAGCGTCGCGAGAACAAGAAAGAAGAGACCGGATGCGAACACACCAGTTCCCCGGTAATTATTTTCTGTCATGCGATTCATTGATTGCCTCCCCGCAATGTAGTGATGGCAGCCGAATCGGTTTTGCGCCACTTGTACAAAATGGCGGAGGTCCACCCGGGGAGAATGGAACCGACCGGTCATCTATGTGCGGTTGTGATGGGTGAAGTAGAGAACGGCGTGAAGTATTTGTCTAGTTAATTGTCCGTGAAATGGCTCAATTTTGATCATTGCGAGATTCGTTTGTCACGAAAATGTCACGAAGGACTAGCAGGTCTAGAAGGCCGCCTTAGATGTGCTAAGGGCTCGGCGAAGTGTGGCCGGAAGGAGAGTTTTGCAGCGCTGGCGGCGTGAAGTAAAATGACTGGCGATCTAAGCAGGTTGTCGGAATACGCGCCCGTAGCTCAATTGGATAGAGCGCCAGCCTCCGGAGCTGGATGTTGTAGGTTCAAATCCTATCGGGCGCGCCACTTCTCCCAAAATATCGCCCACATAAACTGTCTGATTTTGGCCCCAGTTTTGACTCGCGTATAGGTGTTCACGCCGAGGCAGCAGGGAGACTGACCCAACTCTGCTTGCGTGAGGAGTTCTCGACTGCGTCGAGCAGCACTTGAACTTCCAGCGCGTCTTCGAAGTTTGGGTGAAACGCCTGACCACTTGCCATGCAGCTGAGAAAGTCCGCCAGGGAAGAAATGAAGGTGTGCTCGTACCCGATGATGTGACCGGGTGGCCAATAGTGGCCCACGTAAGGGTGGCTCGGGCCGGTAGCCAAGATGTTGTGCCAGCCCTGAACCTGAGGCGGGTCATTGCGGTCGAAAACTTCAAGACGATTCAGATCTTCAAGGTTGAAGCGAATCGCACCGCGCGAGCCGTGAATTTCAAATCCATTGCGGTTACGGCAGCCGGTCGCGAAACGAGTGGCCTCAAATGTGCCGATGCTTCCGTTCGCAAATCTGGCAATCGCCATAGCGGCGTCATCGACTTCTCGATTCGGCGCGAAGGTGTGCAGCAGGCCGGCCAACGTAGTGATATGTCCGTTGAGAAGCATGGCGAGATCAAGCGAGTGAGCGAGCAAGTCTCCCATTGCACCTGAGCCGGCGTCCTCCTTGCGGAATCGCCAGACGCCTAGGCGTGCCGGATCGTCACCCCAACTTTGTAAATAGGTAGCCCGGTATATGTAGGGTGTGCCGATGCGGCCTTCGTCCACCAGCTGTTTGGCCAAGGCGATGGCCGGCACACGGCGATAATTGAACCAGACTAGCGTCGGCACGTTTCGAGCGGCGGAGACCATGCGTTGAGCCTCATGAAGGTTCATAGCCAACGGTTTTTCGCAAAGGATCGTTTTTCCAGCCTCGGCGGCAGCAATAGCGATAGGTTCGTGGAGGTAGTTTGGGGCACCGATATCGACAAGGTCGATGTCTTTGCGGGTGACTATGGATTCCCAATCGGAATGCCTTTCCTCCCAGCCCCACTGGCTGGCAAAGCTCTCGAGCGCCTCGCGGTTCCGTCCGCAAACAGCCTTCAGATTCAAGTCGTAATCAACATCGAAGAAGCGGCCCACCTGGAGAAAAGCATTGGAATGCGCGCGGCCCATGAATCCGTGACCAATCATGGCGATGTTCAACTTTTTGCGTTGTTTCGGCATACATTCATTCCTCGCTGGCAGCGATTCGGCGGCCTTTCGTGTCTTGATTCAAGGCGACTATCCTGCCAGAACCCACGGATACCTGCGAATAATGTCTTGTTTGGCTGGAACGTGAGAGTAGCCGGAAATTATTCGTATCGGAGGGCAACGACGGGATCGGTGCGCGTAGCGCGGCGAGAGGGCAGATAGCACGCGAGGAGAGCAACCGCGCAGAGAAAGAGTGGGATAAGGAAGAAAGTGGGTGGGTCGTGGGGGCTGATGTCGAAAAGGAGGTGGGAGAGGAAGCGGGTGAGGAGGAAGGAAGCGGCGATGCCGAGAGCGGTCCCCGCGATTGTAAGGCGCAGGCCTTCCCCGAGGACGAGACGATGCACATCGCGGCTTTGCGCGCCGAGAGCGACGCGAATGCCTATCTCATTGGTGCGCTGGGTAACGGAATAGGCGATAACGCCATAGATTCCAAGGGCGGATAGTAGGAGGGCCAGCGCGGCAAAAATTGAAAATAAGGTAAGTATGAATCGTTGGTGATCAAGCGACGCGATGACGACGTCGCTCATCGTGTGGACCTGCGTGATGGGCAACTGATTATCTATCGACCAAAGCTGCTGCTTGGCAAAGGCCAGCACCGTACCAGCCGGCGCTTCGCTGCGAATCACGACGTACATCCAACGCTTCCACTTTTGCGCGGTTTGCGAATAGAGATCATAGATGGCCGGCTTTTCTGGTTGATCGGGCCCGTAGTGCCTCACGTCACCAACGACGCCAATGATGGTCATCCAATCCGGTTGCTCCTCACGCGACCAGCGCACGCGCTCGCCAATTGGGCTCTGCGACCCAAAGTACTGAAGCGCGAAGGCTCGATTGACGACAGCAACGTGGACGCTTCCTGTGTGGTCCTGCGGCCGAAAATCGCGCCCGGCCAGCAGAGGGATTTCCATAATCCGGAAGTAATTTCCAGCGATCGTGCGCGTATCGACTTCGGGCTCCTCGCCCACGGGTGGACGCGCGCGCCCGTCGATCAGCATGTTGTGGTACAGGCTATTGCCGCTCATGGGCAGTTCGCTGATTAGGGCCGATTGCGAGGAGGGAAGCGCATTCAGGCGGTCGAGAAGCTGTTGATGGAATTGGCGCTGGAGAAGGAACTCGCGGTAGCGAGCCTCCGGTAGCTCAAGGCGCATGGTGAGAATGTTGTCAGGATGCAAGCCCGGATCGACGCGATGGAGACGGGAAAAGCTGCGAATGATGAGAGTAGCGCTGATCAAAAGGATCAGGGCAAGGGCGATTTCAGAGACGACAAGCAACTTGCGAAAGCGAAATGCGGCAATGCCCGTGGTACTTCGCCTGCCACCTTGAAGCTTGGCGCGCAGACCTGAGAAAGCCGTACTGAATGCAGGCGCTAATCCGAAGACGATTCCAATTAGCAGGCTGACCAGAAAAGTGAAAGCCAGGACTGAACCGTCCAGCGAAGTATCTTCAATCCGCGGGAGGTTCGGCGGTTTGAGCAGCATGAGCAGATGAACACCCAAAGCGGCGAGGGCGAGACCCGCGGTACCACCCAATAGTGAGAGCAGAACACTTTCAGTGAGCATCTGCCGAGTGAGACGCCCAGAAGAGGCGCCGAGGGCAGCGCGAATTGCGATTTCGTGCTGCCGAGAAGCAGAGCGGGCAAGCTGTAAACTAGCAAAATTGACGCAGGCAATGAGCAGAACCATCCCAACTGCGGCAAAGAGCACGGTAAGTTCGAGTCGAACGTCACCAAAAATAGCTTCGCGCAGGGGAGTTAGCTGGCGATGGACGTCGCGATCATCTTCCGGATACTTGGAGGAAAGCCATGCGTCGACGTTCTGCAGCTCTGCTTCGGCTTGAGCGCGGGCGGCGCCTGGTTTGAGGCGTAGGTACGTTTCGAGGAAGTGCACACCCCGGAATTGGGCAGCGACCGGATTGGCCACTTTTAAAGGGACCAACACATCCACTGGTTTATCAGGCAGCCAGAAATCCTTGGGCAAAACCCCGATTATCGTGTAAGCGTTTCCGCTCAGATGAATTGATCGGCCGAGAACCATTGGATCCGAGCCAAAGCGAGTGGCCCAAAAACCGTGGGTGAGTATCACGGTTCCAGGCGCGCCATAGGCGTCCTCGCTAGGCGTGAAGTTGCGGCCGAGTGCCGGCTGAATCTCCGCGGCTCGAATCAGGTCGGCGTTGCAGAGGCCGCCGATGATTTGGATCGGCTCGCCGGCGCCCGTGAAGTCGAGGGCTTCCTGATTTAGCCCGCCGATCGCGGAAAACGATTGAGTTTGCTTTTGAATATCCTCGAGGTTTGGCAGTGACTGGTTGTGGGAAAGTGTGAAGAGCAGATGCGAGTCGGGGTAGGGTAATGAACGCAGGAGCACTGCGTTAACAACGCTAAAAATCGCCGAATTTGCTCCGATTCCCAGTGCCAAAGTGAGAACGGCTGTGGCGGTGAAGCCGGGCGAGCATCGCGACATACGAAGGCCAAACCGAATATCCTGAAGGACTGAATCCAAGAAAGCGCCCCCGCGTTCTTCACGGCATTCCTCTGTAAATTTGTCCAATGCCCCGAATTCGAGGCGAGCACGACGGCGCGCTTCAGAGTCGGGTATTCCCCCGCGCTGCAAATCCTCGGCGCGATTGGCGATGTGAGCGCGAAGCTCTTCGTCCATTTCGGCATCGGCGCGGCGGCGGCGAAATATCCAGGAGGCTAAGGACCGCAGATGAGATGTGACGCTCACTGGCGTTAGGTAGCAGTGCTCCCCTAAGAGTCTTAGGAGGGTATCGCATGCTCTCCTAAGCTGTCAAGGGGAAGGCTTGATGGATAGTCAGATTGGCCTATTCGTATCTTAGAGCGACGATCGGGTCCACGCGGGTGGCGCGACGCGCTGGGAAGAAAGACGCGGCCAGGCCGACCATGGTGAGCAGTAGAGCCACGATAAGGAACGTCGCAGGGTCGGCAGTGCTGACGCCAAAGATGAAGCTGTGCAGCAAGTGTGAAAAAACCAGCGCCCCGACGAGACCAGCACCGACGCCAAGGAGCGCGAAGCGCATTCCCTCGCCAACCACAGTGCGAAAAATATCGTTGGGTTGGGCGCCCATAGTCACGCGAATGCCAATCTCGTTAGTTCGCTGGGTGACCGAATAGGACATGACGCCGTAGACGCCAATCGCAGCGAGGACCAATGCAAGCAGCGCGAAAATGCCGATAAGCCACGCGCGGAAGCGCGGTTCCGCAACGCTTGTGGCGATATTTTCATCCATGGAGCGGACATTAACGAGCGGCTGATTGGGGTCAATTTCAGAGACTGCGCTGCGAAGCGCTGACGCGGCGGCATGCGGCTCGGTGGTAGTCCGCAGGACGATGGAAAGCTGGAATGTGGGAAGGATGGCATCGACCTGGCGATTGGGGGCGTACATTTCAGATTTGGCAGCATCGCCAAGTCCCTGCAAAACATCGCCTACAACGCCCACGATTTCCATATACGGGACTTGAGGGTCGGGCTCAGTGCCAAGTTCGATTTTCTTTCCGAGAGGATTTTCGTTTGGCCAAAAAGTTCGAGCCATGGTTGCGTTGATCACCACGACTGGTGGAGATTTTTCGGTATCCGACGGAAGAATGGAACGCCCCTTGAGCAACGGCATTTTCAGAGTTTCAAAATAATTGGGCGTGACGGTCCGATAGCCGGTGACGATAAAATCGTGCGGAGACTTAGGGGCTCGGCCCTGAATGTTGAAATGTATCAACCCACCTCCGCCGCTGACCGGGAGAAAGGAAGCGGCCGCCGCCGATTCAACGCCCGGGAGGGCTCGAGCGCGATCGATCAGGCGTTCGAAAAATTGATTGCGCAGTTGCGGTGTTGAGTAAGCGTTTTGTGAAAGTGGCAAATCGCCTACCAATAAGTGATCAGGTCGAAAACCAGGCGGGACATTCTGAAGACGGGCAAAGCTGCGCAGCAGCAATCCGGCGCTGACTAGAAGCATGACTGCGGCGGCAATTTCAGCGGCGACCAGAATTCCATGCAGCCGGTGCTGCCCAGGGCCGCCGGTAGATCCTCGACCTCCTTCATTGAGACTGGTGCGCAGATCCAGTTGGGCGGTCCGCAGGGCCGGAACCACACCAAAGATGACGCCGGTGAGGATGGAAAGCACCAGGGCGAAGATTAAAACGGGGTAATCGAGGTTAACGCTAAAGGCGGTGGGAAGACTGCCCGAGGCGAGTTGCAGCAACGGATCGAGCGACGCTATTGCGATCAGCGTCCCCAGCACGCCCCCGATAACCGCGAGCAACACACTTTCTGTGAGGAGCTGGCGCACTACGCGGCTACGACTTGCGCCCATGGAAATTCTGATCGCGACTTCGCGGCCGCGAGAGGCACCTCGAGCCAGCAGCAAATTGGCTACGTTGACGCAAGCAATCAATAAAACTGCGAGAACAGCAGCCAACAATAAGACGAGCGCTGGCCGCACATTTTTCACCATTTGCTCCTGCAGCCCGACGATGTCCGAACTGAAACCCGTATTTTCTTCGGGATATTGCTGTTCGAGTCGCTTCGAAATTACCAGCATTTCGGCGCGGGCCTGGTCCCGAGTCACTCCCGGCTTGAGCCGAGCGATCGCGTAAATTCCAGGATGCCAATTGCGATCATCGGGAAGTTGGGCAGCCCAGGGCATGAAGGGGAGATAAACATCGGCGGGCTGCAGCAACTGGAAACGCGGGGGCAGAACGCCAACGATTGTGTAGGGCTGAGAATCGAGAGTAACCGAGCGGCCCAAAACGCCCTGCGTGCCTCCGAAGCGGCGCTGCCAGAGGCCGTAACTCAGAAGCACGATGCGATTGCCGCCTGCGCGATCTTCCGAAGGGAGAAAAGTGCGGCCGATGACAGGATCCACGCCGAGAAGAGAAAACGTCCCCGCAGTTGCATAGCGAAGTTTTAACTGCTCAGGATCTCCAGTGCCGGTAAGAGCGATCGTCCCGCCGACGGTTCCTTCCACGGACTCGAACGAGTGGCTTTGATTCCGCCAATCAAGCCAATTTTGATAGGAGACAGATATAACCGGAAAGGTGCTTCTCTCTGCGATGATCACGAGTTTCGAGGGATCGCGAAAGGGCAGAGGACGCAGCAGGACAGAGTTGACGACCGTGAAAATGGCTGTGTTTGCTCCGATGCCCAAGGCGAGAGTGATGACGGCGACGGCAGTGAAGCCTGGACTCTTGAGCAGGAGTCGAGCGGCGTAACGCAAGTCATGCAGGATGTTGGACATGGGCCCTTCCAGCCTTCGAATACTAGCTTATAAGACGAAGTTGGTATGCAAAGGTTAAGTCGTAATTTGGCGCTACTGTCACATTCGCACGTGCGTCCCGGACATTCCTATTTGGCCAGTTTGAATTGCGTAAATTAGAGACGGGCCACTGATGTGAACGTGAAAGGCCCTTCAATTTGAAAAGCGTTCGATCGAAGTACCAATTCGTTGGATGGCTGCCGCTGGTTGTTCTGCTGGCTGCTGCCATTGTATTCGCTCACAACCTGGAACCGTGGCAGTACATGTGGGCGCTGTCCTTTGGAATTTTCTTTGGGTTGAGGTGGTTGACTTGGTGGTCGGTGTTGGAGTCAGGGCGTGAGGGGCGAGCGAAAGCGGGATTTGGTCGCTCGCTAGCTTATCTGGTGCTTTGGCCGGGTATGGACGCCGAGCGATTTCTTTTTGGCCGGGTCGTTGACAAGCCTAAATCGATGGAATGGTTCTGGGCAGCGAGCAAAACGTGCATTGGCGTCATCCTGTTCTGGATTGTGGCACGCCGCGTTCCGGAGACTCTCTCGTTACTCCGCGGCTGGATTGGATTGCTTGGGCTAATTTTTCTCCTCCATTTTGGCAGCTTCGACTTGATGGCCTATGGCTGGCAGGCGTTAGGTGTGGATGCGCCGCCCATCATGCAGAAGCCGGTAAGTTCGACATCGCTGAGCGAATTCTGGG
This sequence comes from uncultured Acidobacteriota bacterium, assembly GCA_963757885.1. Taxonomy (GTDB): domain Bacteria; phylum Acidobacteriota; class Terriglobia; order Acidiferrales; family UBA7541; genus Palsa-147. Next base: position 2,065,846 of record CAVWSS010000006.1, read on the forward strand.
GGAAGCGCTGGAATCTTGGCTTTCGCCAGCTCTGTTATGAGTTTGTGTTTCGACCGTTGCGGGTGCCATTAGGCGTGGCCATGGCGTCGATGTGCGTTTTTCTAGCGTCTGGGCTAATTCATGATTTGGTGATTTCAGTGCCAGCCCACGGAGGCTATGGCTTGCCGACAGGATATTTTGTGCTGCAAGGGCTGGGCGTGTTGTTTGAGCGATCGCGCCCGGGACACGTGCTCGGATTAGGCCGAGGTGTAGCAGGTTGGATTTATATGGCGCTGTTCACAGCTGGTCCGGTATTTTTTCTATTTCATCCGCCCTTCGTTTTCCGGGTAATCTTGCCGTTCATGAGGGCGATTAAAGCACTATGACTCTCGCGACATTTTTCGATCTAGCTCTGTGGGCGGCGGGCATTGGGCATTTCGTGATTCTCATTGCCAGTGTTCAGGTTCCTGGAAAGCTGGAATGGAAGCGCGATTTGGCGCAACTCAAGCCGTTCAACAGGAAGTTGCTCTGGGTGCAAAGCAGCTTCACTGTGCTGACTATCATTGCTTTCGGTACTTTGACACTGCTTTTGCATCAGGAAATGTTACGGGGCGACCGCGCGGCAATGGGGATCGCTGCGTTCGTCGGCATTTACTGGACTTCGCGAATCCTAGTCGATGCGTTTTATTTTTCGCATACGGACTGGCCGCAAGGAAGGCAATTCGTAATCGGGCATATTTTGCTAACGACCCTATTTTCCTGCCTGGCTCTGACCTATATCAGCGTGTTTATTTGGAATTTGCTGCGGAATTAACCTACCCAGAATTACCGGCGGTCCATCCCGTTTGCCCCGCGTCCTTGCGCAATCATTCGCGTAGATCATGTAAACTCAGCACCTCCAGAGATGTACCGCAGGCGGGTTTTCGTTCGTGAATTATTGAGAATGCAGTGCGCTGATTGAGGTTTCGAAATGAATAACTCACTGAATGATTCATCAGACGATCCGAGAGACCAGACCAGCAGTAGCGAATTCACGGATCGCGGATTGGGCATGGACGCTGCGATCAGCCGCCGCGATTTTCTAAATGGCGTGGCTATCGCGATCGGCGCTTCGGTAATAGCGCCTCACCTTAACGCGCAGGAAGAATCGGGGCCTGACACATCGGCGCGCGATCCGCTGCTCGCCTCTGGAATTACTCAGCAGAATCCAAAGTACGATCCGCCGTCTCTTGAAGGCATGCGCGGGAGTCATCCAGGGAGCTTCGAGGTCGCCCATCAGCTTCGTGACGGCGCGTTTTGGGATAAGGCCGCGACACCCGAAGCTACCAATGAAAATTACGATCTGGTGGTCGTGGGCGGCGGAATTAGTGGCCTGGCGGCGGCTTATTTCTACCGTCAAAAGGCCGGGTCAAAGGCGCGCATTCTAGTCCTGGATAACCACGACGACTTCGGAGGCCACGCCAAACGCAATGAGTTTATGGTTGGCGACCGCATGCTGCTGAGCAACGGCGGGACGCAATCGATCGAGAGCCCGGGGAAATATAGCGAGGTCGCCAAAGCGGTCATTAAGGATATCGGGATCGTGACGGAACGCTTTTTCAAGGACTACGATCAGAAGCTATACGCGCATCTTGGAACCGGATGCTTTTTTGACAAGCAAACCTTCGGCGCGGATCGGTTGGTCACAGGGATGAATTCGACGCCATGGCCGGAATTCCTGGCGAAAAGCCCTTTATCTCCGGCGGTTCAGCGCGACATTGCGCGGGTTTACACCGAGAACATCGATTATTTCCCGGGCATGACCGCTGAACAGAAGAAAGAGAAGCTGGCTAAAATTACTTACGCAGACTATCTGACCCAGTATTGCAAGCTCACTCCTGAAGCCCTTCCATTTTTTCAGACTTTTCCGGCTGATTTGGCTGGTGTTGGAATTGACGCGGTTCCCGCACTGTATTGCTTCTACAGCGGCGATGACTATGGATCTTTCACTTATCCCGGTTTTGATGGATTGGGCATGGGTGAATTTGAAAAGGAAGAGCCCTACATTTTTCATTTTCCAGACGGCAATGCTTCCGTCGCACGTTTGTTGGTGCGCAGCCTGATTCCCGGAGCAATGCCCGGCAGCACCATGGAAGACGTGGTCACGGCGCGGGCGGATTACACGAAGCTTGATGTAGAGAGCTCGCCGATTCGAATCCGGCTGAATTGCACAGTAGTTCGCGCACGACATGTTGGAAATCCAGAATCAGCCGAAGAAGTCGAAGTAGTTTACATGCGCGACGGGAAGATGAAGAGCGCACACGCGACAAGCTGCGTGCTCGCTTGCTACAACATGATGATTCCGTACTTGTGTCCGGAAATGCCTGAAAAGCAAAAGGACGGCCTGGCTTACGGAGTGAAAGTTCCTTATCTATACACGCACGTGGTCATTCGCAATTGGAAAGTGTTCAACGATCTAGGAATTCGTCACATGGTTGCGCCAGGGAGCTATCACACGTATGTAGCGCTCGACTTCCCAGTGTCGATTGGCAGATATCAATTTCCAAGCAATCCTGATGAACCGATGGTTCTTTTTCTACTGCGCTCGCCATGCCGGCCAGGACGCCCCAAGCGAGATCAGTTTCGAGCGGGACGCCAAGAGTTGTATCGCACCCCGTTCACAAATATGGAACGCAATATTCGAGACCAGATGCAGAGAAGCCTGGGTCCATCTGGATTTAGTGCGGCTCGCGATATCTTAGCTATCACGGTAAATCGTTGGGCACATGGTTATGCTTACGACTATGACCCGCTGAATGATCCACCGTTTGCTGAGAACGAGAAGCCGAACGTGGTTGGACGTCAGCCGTTTGGCCGCATCACGATTGCGAACTCCGATGCAGGAGCGCGGGCATACACCGACGAGGCTATCGACCAAGCGTATCGGGCTGTGAACGAACTACATCTCGTTTAGGCGAAGCGGGCGGGTTGCCCGTAAATCGGAACTGACACTATGAATCAATAATTGCCGGACAAATGAGCTGGGTGAAATGGCAGAGTTTCGCCATTTGAGCTGAAGGGGTGATCGGGCAGAGGCATAAACTCGCGCACTTGCTGCTCCAACATGTCCGTGCTCTTTTCCAAGTCGTCGATGGAATTTCGGACATTTCGCCAAATCACATCGCGCACGGAGCGGCTGCAGTGTTTGGCTACGCGCATCTTCCATCGAATCATGTCCGCGTTTTGACTGAGTAGCTGAACGGCTTCGTGAAAAGTATCGTTCGCTTGCGGTGATGGAATTACGTCTGCGCTGCGTAGTTCGACGAGCAAACTGCGAAGCTCCTGCAGTCGGGTTTCGAACGTTCTTTCAACTATAGCGCTGGCGGTTTCAGAATTGCGCTCATTGGCATGGTGAAGGCTGTGATAGCTCGCGACTGCACTCATTAAGTCCCCCCTTCACTTCGTAATCGAAAGACACTAATCAAAGTGCAATGGCGAGGCCAGACCCGCCTTTATCTTAAGTCGCGTGTTATTAATAGCTTACGCAATCGCGGATTGAGAAGTCGAGGGAAAAAGTTCGAGTGACCCTTCGTTTGTTCTCTAAGGTGATTCATCTATGTTTCGATTTGAAATCCGTGAAGTGAGGAGGGGCGGAGACCGGCGGCAAAGCCGGCGCGTCTTAATGGGGCCGATATGCCAATCGATGTGCGCGTGTAGCGGCGGCGACACTGTGAATTGCAGGTAGCGTGGTAGTCTCTCGTGGCTCGGTTGAAGAAGTGAACAGGGTGACGGATTGGCTGATCGTTTTTTTGCCTACTTGCAAAACGTGTATATCGCGCCACATGGACTTCTCGTGTGGATGGCCGCGCCGAAGAGACTGCCTATTTGGGTCATTCACCTGGGAGGGTTCGGACTGATCTTACTTGGATTGTTGGATAGCTCCATCATTCCACTGCCCGGCAGCATGGATATTCTGACGGTGCTACTGGCGGCGCGAATAGAGAGGTTCTGGTGGTATTACGCCTTTATGGCTACGTTGGGATCTGTGGCGGGCGGGTACGTCACGTATCGCCTCGCGCGGAAGCAGGGAAAAGAGAGCTTGGGGAAACGGCTTTCGAAAAAACGGATGCAGAGGGTCACTAAGATTTTTGAGAGGTGGGGATTTGGCGCTGTGGTGGTTCCGGCAATCCTACCGCCACCGATGCCGATGGTGCCCTTTATCCTGGCTGCTGGGGCGATGCAATATTCGACGAAGAAATTTCTGAGTGCTTTTGCACTGGGAAGAGGCATCCGCTTCACAATCTTGGCATTCCTAGCAGCCCGATATGGCGGGTCGCTGTTAAAGGATATCTATCGATATGGCGTACCGCTGTTGATAACTTTTCTTGTCGTAAGCGCGGGGTTGGGTATTTGGTCGCTAGTGCAGAGCAAGCGGCAGAAAAAGACAAGAAAAGCTAAGGCCTAAATTGATGGCAGGCGTTAATGCCTGGCCAAGAGGCTGTACAGAAGCAGAGCAAGGACCACCAAAGTGATGGCCACATACATCCAGTCGCGCTCCTCCGCAAAAGCGAACACGGTAAAGACGACACGGCTGATCGGCGTCGCTATCAGGAACAAGATTCCCAACTGAATAAGCCCAAGTGAATCCATGGTGATCGCATCGTGAAAGATTCCCATGACACTGCGTAATTGCGCCGGCTCGCTCGCAAAATGACGATAAGAGAAGCGAGCCGTAGCGTGGCCCGCTAGGAATAGAGCCCCGCCGATGAGGACGATCACCGCAGCGGTCACTACGCCGGTGCGTAGCAGATTGCCAATAATTCCTTCAACCTTCTTTTGCTCTTCTTCCCAGGTGTGTTTTGGTTTCATCGGATGGTCTCTCGATTGTTAAAACCGACCGGTGATTCCGTTGTACATCATTTCGAAGGCAAGAAAAGCTACGACGATTCCAAAGAGGATCCGCAAGGGCCCAACCCTGACCTTGGTGAGCACTCGGGTCCCGACAAGGGCTCCGGTGAGCACGCCGAGCATGACGGGCATGGTGAGTACGGGGTCAATGTAGCCGCGGTGGAGGTAAATTCCGGCGCTCGCGGCGGCGGTGACGCCAATCATGAAATTGCTGGTTGTGGTGGACACTTTGAAGGGCAGGCGCATGGCGCGATCCATGGCGATTACTTTCACTGCGCCCGATCCGATCCCGAGCAGGCCCGACAGAATTCCCGCGCCAAACATTAAAGAGAAGCCGGCCGGCACGCCTTGTACGTTGTAACTGCGCAAGCCCTGCGGAGTGGGGAAGGTTCCGTCCAGTTTCAAGAGTGTGGCGATGCGATCCGGGGACTTGGTTGCGGGGATTTCAGGTTGTTTGCGCGCTGAAATGTATGCGGAATAAAGCAGTACTATTCCGAAGACGATCGCCAAGATCGAGAGCGAGATATGCACGGCCACCAGCGCACCGCTGAGAGCGCCCAGCACGGTGGCAATTTCCAAAAACATCCCGACGCGAATATTCGAGTAGCCTTCCTTTACATACGCAGCAGCGGAGCCCGAGGAAGTGGCGATGACGGAGATGAGCGAGGCGCCGATGGCATAACGCATGTCCACGCCGAAAAGCAGAGAGAGCACGGGGACAATGACCACGCCGCCGCCCAAGCCGGTCAGGGCGCCAAGGAAACCTGCGAGGAGGGCCACCAGAAAGACGAGAGCTGAGAACTCTGCGACGTTCACTCGGCTCTACTCAAAATCATTTTGAAAGTATTCCCCCTGGGTGGCTTGAAAACATTGTGCGAATCGTTCCGGGTTCAACGTCAAAGCCGACACTCCGGGCTTCGATTTGATGATATTATCGCGTTCTTCGACAGCCCCCGCGGAGATTTGAGTCCGAGGCCAATATGGAGAGGAAAATGCGCAAAAACGTCCGGCAAAAACTGGGATTGGTAGTTGCTTGCATTCTGTGTTTGGGTGCGGTGGTTTATACCGCGGCAAAACAGGAGAAGCCGCCGAGTCCGTCTGCTCAAGCGAGCTGCAAATTTCAGGATGGCAAGGGAATCACGGTGACGTATTCAAGCCCTCGGATGAAAGGCCGCAAGATTTTTGGCGGATTGGTTCCGTTTGGCGAGGTCTGGCGGCTTGGCGCCAATGAAGCGACCACTTTTGTGAATACCGCTGCAGTGAATGCGGACAATAAGAGCGTCCCGGCAGGCTCTTACACGATTTTCGCAATCCCGAAGGAAGGTACCTGGACGCTGATCGTCAGCAAGAAGACTGGCGAATGGGGAATTCCGTATCCTGGTGAAGCGTCCGACTTGGTGAGGATGGAGATGAAGACTTCAAAAGTCGAGGCTCCGGTGGAGAATTTCACGATTGCCTTCGACCAGGCGGGAAGTTCCTGCACCCTGCGTGCCGCTTGGGAAACTACCCAGGCATCGATTCGCCTCGACGAAGCGAAGTAAGGGCTCGATCTAACGATACTGAGCGCTGGAGCGGCGCTCAGTAGCTACTTCTTCCAAAAACTTCTCATAACCCACAATGTCTTGAAACGGGACGGATAACTTCGCGGCAATGCGCGCGGCGATGCCCCGATTCATCTGAGACCTAGTCTCGGGCGGTAAGGTGAAGCGCCGAGCCAGGAATGATTCGATAAGCGCGAAGTCCTCGTCGGTCAGGCGCTGGGTGGGGTACTTGTTTGTTTGTGCGGTGGCGACTACTGGAGCGCGCCAAATCGGCCGCACGTCCTCAAGCGGCCGCTCGTGGACCACGATAGTTCCTGCTAGAAAATCCCCCAAACGCTTATTCTGTTTGCTGATGAGAATACTCAGCACGCCAATCCCGTAAAGAGACGGCAGGGAATCGACTATGCGCATCAGATTGCGTGCCACGGATTCCGATGGAGTAATCGGGCGGCCACTGTCTCCAATTACGCGAATACGGGCCATTCGTTTACCGGGCGTTTGGCCATTCCAGAGGGCTTCGAAGAGCGCGTAATAACCCGTGTAAATAGTGAACCAGATGATGAGCAGCCCGGCACCTAACCACATGGGACTGGAGTTGTTTCCACCAAGGCGGGAAACCGCTAGAATTCCAATTATTATCAGAAGTATCGCGGCCACACCCTGAATCAGGGTATCGAAGGCGATCGCCAGAAACCGGCTTCCAATGCCGGCGATGGTGAAGCTGACCTCGGTTTGCTCTGGCGTTTCAATGCTGAACCGGTCGATCGCGTCTGGTGCGGCTGCATGTGGATTGGGTGCGATTGAGCTCATGATTTCCGCCCGATGGCTTGAAAAGCGAAAGGATTGCTGGTCGCGGCTGGAACAGCTGGTTAACCAGTCGCGCGCGCGAGGTGTTTCCGCGCTCCGACATCGCGAATTGCAGGAACTGGGCCTATTGTATCGCCAAGCTGCGACGGATCTTGCCGTGGTGCGCGAGGATGCTTCCAGCCGGCAACTGGCCGATTACCTAAATCAATTACTGGGGCGGGCGCACAACCTTATCTATATGGGCCATCGCGCCAAAGTAAACGGAATTTGGCGCTTTTATAGCGAAACATATCCCCAAATCTTTCGCGAGACTTTACCTGAGACCGCGCTAGCAGTAGGTATTTTTCTGGTGACAGCGATAGCCGCCTGGCTGGTCACGTCTCGAGATCCTCAATTCGCACATCGTTTGTTGGGGCCACAGATGATGGAGACGATTGAGCGGCACGAAATGTGGACTCACTCGATTGTCACGATTAAACCGCTTGCGGCTTCAGCCATTCTGACCAACAACATGAGCGTCGCGTTTGCCGCTTTCGCGTCAGGCATTACTGCGGGAATTTTTACCATATGGATGATGGCTTTGAACGGACTATTGCTGGGTACGGTAGGGGCGGCGACGTGGCACGCGGGTATGGCAGTGCAATTCTGGAGCTTCGTAGCGCCGCATGGAGTGCTGGAGTTACCGGCGATATGCATTGCCGGAGGCGCGGGGTTCAAGATTGCGCGCGGGCTGCTATTTCCGGGATTGCTGCCGCGTCGACAATCGCTGGTTATTGCTGGAGGCAAGGCCTCGAAGTTGGTGCTGGGAACAGTTCCGATGCTATTCATTGCCGGGATTATCGAAGGATTTTTGTCGCCATCTGAGGTAAGCCCTGCGCTGAAGTTTGTTTTTGCTGCGGTTTTGTTTACGGCGCTCATTGTCTACTTGAATATGTCCCGGGCCTTGCCAAACCAACCAGCCATTTTTTCTCTCGCCAAAGAGGCGAGACACCCAATCTGAAACTTCTCCTGCACCAACGTTCTCACAGCATATTTCTTTCTTTCACTTCCAAGTATTGATTGACCAGTGCGCTGGCCATCATGTTGGGCATGAGTTCCAAGGTGAGGACGCCGTTTTGGCGCAGGCCGTGCATGAGAACTGCACGGCGCTCGAAAATTTCGATGGCCGTGGCGTGGCGGTACATTTCTTCTTTATTTCTCGGTGTGGTTTGAGCCGCGGCGTTCAGATCCGGCTGGCCCATCGCAGCAAAAACCACCAAGTGGCGCTTGGTGACCTGCATGGTCGACTCGACAACCTCGGGCACCATGGCGGCTTCCGCAAAGTCGGTAATCCAAACGACCAGGCTTCGACGCTTTTGCGAGGTCAGCAGTTCGCGGGCCGCGCGGAAATGATCCGCTTCAGAGGGCTCGGCGTGAATGTGAGAGAGCGAATCGACAATGGCGCGCAGATGTTCGCTGCCTCGACCTGCGTTTACACTTTGTTGAATCCGCCGGCCATAGGCCAGAATTCCTACACGATCTCCGCAGTACAAGGCAACCTGGGCCAGCGAGAGCGCAGAATTCACAGAATAATCGAGTTTGGAAAGACGCAGAGGTTCGCCGGGCTGCTCGATTAGAGCGCGCGACAAGCGTCCTGCGTCGATGACAATCCACACGATTTGGCCACGCTCGAGCTCAAACGTGCGAGTAATCAGTTCGTGGCGGCGAGCGGTAGCGGTCCAGGAAATGTCGCGGTAGTCATCGCCGCAGCGGTATTCACGCAGACTTTCGAATTCCCGCCCCAAGCCGCGATGACGGCGCATGCGGCGTTCCATTTCGACCTGGCGGCTGCGAATCAGGAATAGGGTTTGCTTTTTGGCGGCGTCGATGTCAGGCAGGATGCAGACTTTTTGTTGCAGGTCGGCCACTGCCCAACGCTCGGCCACGCCAAGAATGCTTTGATAGCGCAGAAAAGTCTTGCCGAGCTGAGTGTCGCCTCGGGACGAGGGAAGGATGGGATAGGTTGTAGTGCCCTTACGTCCGGCCGTAACCCTGAGAGTAACTTCCGGGGGAGTGGGCCGCAGATGAGTTGGAGTTTCGTCTACTGCAATTACTTGGATTGATTGTGAGCCATGGTTCGTGATTTCCAGTTTAATTTCGCCTGGAACGGACAGTGCTGGTCGCGCCGTCCAGACTCGTCGAACTTCGAGTTGGTTCGGACTCGGGAGCCGCATGGCATCCACCAGCCAAGCAAGAAGTACCAGGGCGTCCCAGAGAAACATAAGCCAGATGACGCGGGGGAAGAGCCAGGCCGGAATTAGAACCGCGAGTCCCAGCAGCATTGCGGTGAAGAAGCGCGGCCCGAATGATAGAGGCAGCCAACCGCGTGGCTTCGCCCGTGCGGAGACCGACTCCGGCAATTGGGTCGGTTGGTGCATCTATTTCGGAATCTCAACGGCGGCGAGCAGGTCGGAAACGGCCTGATCGGCAGTCAGTCCCTCGAGATCGGCCTCCGGCTTCAATATGAAGCGATGGCGCAGAACCGGCAACGCGGCTGCTTTTATGTCATCTGGGATGAGGTAGTCGCGATCTTCCATTCCAGCCAAAACCCGGGCCACAAGGAAGAGTCCAATCGCTGCACGGGGGCTGGCGCCCAGCGAAAGAGCAGGCCAATCACGGCTGCGCCGGACAAGGGCCACGATGTATGAACGCAGCCCGGGCTCGACCCGGACCTTTTGAATTTCTTCGCGAGCAGCCGCCAGCACGGCTGGCTCGATTGGCGTGACAAAGATTTTTTCGGCCTGACGCGAATTTAGATTTTCATCGTAGCGAGCGATGATGGCGTTTTCTTCACTCTCGCCCGGATAGGCCACGCGAATTTTCAATAGAAAGCGGTCAAGCTGCGCTTCGGGAAGCGGGTAAGTACCCTCAAACTCGATGGGGTTTTGCGTGGCCAGCACGGTGAAATTGTCCGAGAGCGGATAACGAACGCCGTCGATGGTAACTTGTTTTTCCTCCATGGCTTCCAGCAGCGCAGCTTGGGTGCGCGGCGACGTGCGGTTGACCTCATCGACGAGCAAGAGATCGGTGAAGACTGGTCCGCGGTGCAATAAAAATGTGCTGGTGGCCATGTTGAATACGTTTGTCCCGGTGACGTCCGCGGGCATTAGATCGGCAGTGCATTGGACTCGCTGGAACCCCAAGCCACAAATTCGAGCCAGGGTCTTCGCGGCAAGTGTCTTGCCTAATCCGGGGACACCTTCAATTAACGCATGTCCGCCACACACCAGCGTGACCAGCAGCTGATCAACCACGTCCTGCTGCCCGACAATTACTTTGGCGAACTCTTCGCGAACGTGTTTGGCAAGTTTGGCTAGGTTTTCCACGAGTGAAGGTCTCTCCTACGTTTTTGTGATTTTCTTTATCCCGAAGTCCTGCTCGTATGCTTCCAGGTCGCGAATGATGGACAAAGCTCTCGCCGGTGTAACTTTCTCGGATTGGGTCGCTTCAGCAGCGCGCTTCAAGGTCTCGCCGAAGGCCTGTTCCTTCGCACCCAGTCGCTTGCTGGCGATGGTCTGTAATTCGGCATCGGGAGTATTCGAGGGAAGGCGCAAGAGCCTTTTTAATGCAAGGCGGAAGCGATCATAAACGATTTGGACGACGGCCGGTTCGGCGTGGGCCCGTTCGTAAAGTCCGCCAAGGGTATCTACATATTCAAGCGGTGAACGGCGGGTGACCGGGGCCAGCGAGACCATAGGTCCGCTGCGGCGGCTGAAAGTAAACAAGATTGCCAGGGCGATGAGTGCAAGCTGCCACAAGCCCCAAGGCAGCGGCGTTTTAGCGAAATATGCCCACAGCGAATCACCCTCGCCGTGGAAATATTCGTCCCAATAGATTGCGGAATTGCTCCCGGCGTTGGGAGGCCCGACCGCGTTTAGAAACAGATTGAGATTGTCATCCTGGCTAATGCCGGCGTTAGTGAGCGGGGCCGGGCCAGCCCACCACAGAATTTCTCCATTACCCTCGCGCCACCGAATTACGGCGGCGTTAGGAACCGTACCGTAAAGGGCAAATTGAGTGTTGGTGAGCGAAGTCCACAGCGCTTCCGAGGAAAGTGAGATTCGAGTGGCGCGATAGGTGAGATTTGTGGGCAGGTTACGGCTATAGATTTCCGTCTCGGCGTTATAGAAATGAGGCGATGCACTACTTCCATTGAAGAATTGGACGATGGTGCGGCCGGTGAAAACGATGCGGCCGCCGTCATTCACAAAAGAAAGCAAAGCGTCGCTGTCCTCGGGAGTTGGATTACTGGTAGGGTCGGCAAGAATTAAGACGGACTTCGTTTCGCCGCCGGGGAGTTCAGCGGGTGGTTGAGTCCAGATGCGAACAGGGTAGTGGAGTTGCCTCAGGAGCAAGTATGCGGCGCGAGCCCCATCGGGTCCGGTTGCGTAAACGGACGGTAGACCGCCGCGAGCGGTTTGTTCAGGAGGCGCAAAGAAAGCCATGCCAGCGGTCAGAACGATTATGACCGCCGCGGCCAGCGATAGAACTTTGCGATCAGACCATTTCATGGTTTTCGAGGCTCTGTGCCATCAGGCTCACGGCAACGGGTATCCTAGGTCGCGTAAATTTCGCATGCATCCTTGGAACTCGTCAGAACCGGCAGGGAACAGGCCGTACCAGATGCGCTCGAGTTGTTTGGTTAATTGACGGAGCGGCAATTGCTTTTCGGAGGCCTTGGGTCCCGTAAGATCGCGCAAGTATTCCCTCGGAGTGCGAGTTAAGTCCTCCTGGAGCAGGCCGGTTGTTTGAAGGTGAACGATTCCTGCCCAGTATACGCACCGAATTGCTTCGCGAAAGTCACCGCGATCGGAAGCTTCGCGTCCGCGACGCACCCATTCTTGCGCGGACAGCCGGGGTACTACAGATGCGGGTACCCAGGCTTGCTGAATTTTAATGCGGCGCTGCCATAGACGCACCAGAGCCGTGACAAGCCAAGCGGCGGATATGGCAAGTATGAGCCAGAGGATTAGCTTTGCGCCGATCGGATGGCGGCCCATTCTTTCAACTAAATCCTCGAGGAATCTTTCAATGTAATGGTTAATACGCTCGCGGATGCTGTCGAGGGTGCTTTGCCGTGTCGAGCCGCCAAATTCGCGCTCTTTCAGGATTTTTTGGAGCGCCACGGTGGCTTGGTTTCGGTCTATTCGTGAGGCGGTCGGGTAGTTCTCGAGTTGGGCAGTTAGATCGTCGATCCACTCTGTGGCTTCAGTCCTGGATGCGGCCCGGCTCTTGTAGTTCCTGATCGCTGAAGCCAAGTTGTCGCGCAACGGTGCGGCGTCGATTCGGCAATTTCCTTCGGGGGTTTGAACGTTCCAACTTGTGGGTAGCTTACTGAGGATGACGCCCAGCTGTTTGGAGGAATTGTCGGCGTCTACGATATTCGCTCTGAGATGCTTCAGGTTCTCGACGAATGCTTCGACATTTACGAAGGATTGTTGGGCGGAAGAGGTATCGCCGAGGGAAGAGATATGGAGGCGAGGAGTGGCGGGGGTGGAGAGCGATGCGATCAAGAATAGAGCAAGGGCGACACAGATGGTGAGGGGCGCGAGTGCGGCCGGATTTGGAACGCGGCGATCGTTCACGTGAAGAGGTTGGGCTGTACGACGGGAGGCGCCATCAAGGTGTCGGTGGGGGTGTTGTCGCGCATCATCAATTGCAGATCAAGACCTTCCTTGCGGATGCGAAGATCGAAGTAAAAGAGTGAGCTCGAGATGTGCAAGATGGGCGAGATCAGGACGGTAGAAATAATCTGGCCGACCTGAGCTAAAGCCAACCATACCACGGCTATTTCCGGGTTGTGTTGTGAGGTGGCAATCAAAATATAAAACGGGAAGGAGAAAAAAACTAACCCGGCAAAAACCAGGCAGAAATACAGCAGCAAGATCAGAAAAGCGCGGCCGGCATTATTCTGCGTAAGGGAGTAGCTGCGCTCCAAGGACTGGCGCGGCATGTGACCTTCCATGACCGTCACTGGGACGCCTACCAGTAGACGACAAAACAAGTAGACGCCGGGGACGATGAAGAAAATACATCCTATAACGACCACAATACCGGTGATGATGCCAACACCTACCAATCTGAAGAAGGAACTAAGTCCCCGCCGAAATGAATCGGCGATCGTGATGGTCCGGCCTAAATAGAGCTCAGAAACCGCGACAACAGTCGCGCCCTGCGAAATGACGGCGACAACCCAAGTAGTGACCAGGATTAGTAAACTCAAGGATGAATATATCGAGATGTCAGTAAGACTCGGGGGAGCCGACGCTGCGTGACCCGGCATACGAGGCACGGACATGCCTGGCAGGAAGAAGATCCGCGCCAGATTCAGCACGAGGACAGCGATATAGGGCACCCCTGAAATGCCTAAGAAAAGGAGGAAGTGCCTTCGGTAGAGAGTGAAGCAGCGATCAAGCAGCTCCCCAAGAGAGAGGGGACGCAAGTCGGCCAACTGCATGTTTTCTCCGTTGGAAAAAGAGATTACCTGAGGCGCACTTTATCAAATATCAAGTAATAAAGGAATGTAACGGGGTGGACGGGGTCTTTGAGGTGTGAGCGAAGCGGCAATGGCGATCTGGCTGGTTTTGTGCGCGTGGCCGGCGGCTATTCGCGGAGCTTTCGGGTCCCGCTCACGTAAGGACTGCCGCTCTCGTAGAAGCGAAGCACCCGATCCACTTCGACGTTGATGCCGATGCGCACACTTTCGCTGATGCGCTGCGGTTCGCGAACCGATGTTCCCAGCCAAAGCGGCCCCGGCGCAAACAGATTGACGCCGTCGAGGCTCCGGTCGATATCGAAAGCCTCAGCAAGCCGACCCGGGCCACGGGCTAAATCCAGCAGCCGATCGGTGCCCCGGAAGCGCTCCATCTGTTCTATCCCCATCAGAGGTTCCACAGCTCGGAAGAGAATCCCCTCGCCCACGCCGGCGACGGCACTCGACATGTTCAGCATGAAGGAAGAGCCATAGATGAAATAGACATAGGCGTGTCCAGGCCTAAGGAAGAGCGATTTATTTCGCGGGGTTTGCCCGCGAAACGCGTGGCACGCGGCGTCCCCTGTTACGTAAGCCTCCGTTTCAACAACCTGACCAGCTAAGCGTTTGCCGCTTATCTCGCGAACAAGAGTCTTTCCAATGAGGAATTTAGCGAGGGCGGGGGTGGAGAGTGGGAGTTCGCGGCGGCGGAGTCGTCGGAAACGGAAGTGGGGAGGGACGGCGGGGCGCGAGGCCATGGCAATTAGGTTATGCGATTGGCGCTGAGGGAGTCCAGAGGTTCAAGGCAGGTGGTGGAGGGGCGGGCGAGGGAATGGTCGCGTGGATCAGCGGTGCGAAGGCAAAAGAAAAAGCCCCGGAGCTGAGGCCAGCCCGAGGCTTTTTTTGAGGGAGTGACTACAAATTAGAAGCGAATGATGGCCCCAATCGTAAAGTTGGCACGATCAAGGTAATTGCGTTGATTTGCGGTAAAGCAGTCCCCGAAAGCGTCGCAAAAAGTCTGCGGTGAGGTATTGGCGTAGGTGGGATCAAAGCGGACATCACCACGGAGGCCAAAGTGGGGGCTCAGGTAGTACTTCACGCCGCCGCCAATGTCGTAAGAGAAGTTCGTCTGATTGGAGTTCACGCCGCTATTGCCGTCGTGCGTAAAGCCCAATCCGGCTGCGATGAAGGGACGAAGTTTTTTCTCGGGCGATCGGAAGTGATAAAGAATGCCAAACGAATACTGATCGATGTTGGAATCGAACGCCTTGGTATAGGTGTCGGAGATGAAGTCGTGTTCGCTGAAGGAGGTCGGGTTGCGGTTCCACATAAACTCAAGCTGGAAATTTTCGGTCAAAGACCGGTCGGCGAACAGGCCATAGGTAACATCTGAATCCGCGCGAATACGGTCCACGGTGCCGGAATTCTGCACTGGGAAGGAGCCACTGGTCTCCCAGCCTACGAAGGGGGTGACTTCCCATTTCAAGTTCTGCGCATGAGCGGCTTGGGACATGAAGGCCGCCACCAAGATCACCAACGCGAATCGGAATTTCATACTTCCTCCAAAAAAGGACGAGAGCTAAGTAGTGCCACGCTAGTGAGATGCGTGCCATTGCGGGCGGGTTTCCAGAGGTTTCCCTGAGGGTAAACCGCCAGTAAGCAGCCTGCGAAGGGGCCTTCTGGCTGGCCAAAGACCTCAGATTCGGCTTTGGCACGCTGCAATCCCGCTGTCGCTTCGGACTCCTGCCCTTTTCGGCGGTGTATTTTCCGTTGTAACATTCCGTCGTCTTCACATTGCAGGTTCGGTCTTACCTATTGTTTCTGCAGGGTTTAGCTCGTTCACCTAGTTTTAACAATTCGGTAATCGAAACGTGACTTGGGGTGGTTAGTTTTGGGCGCCCGAAATGTGGCTCTTATATCGCTGACCGTCCTTTTTCATGACCTGGGTGGGATTGAAATCGAGCGGCAGTACGGCGGGTAGCACGCACTGAAGGTTCCGCCAAAAGTCAGACGAGAATCGTTTGTAGGACCCTAGACCTGCGGCTCGAGAAGTGAAGGAAGAACGCTCAAGGAGGCAAGGAATGCGATTGTTTCTAGGCTTACTGTTAGCCTTCGGTCTGGCGGCATCCCCGTCCATGGCCGGAAACGATAAGAACGACAAGAAGGATGGGGACACGAAGGGCACGGCTGCGACAGCGACGGCCAACACCGCGGATAAAGATAAAGATAAAGCTGACGCGGCCAAAGCTGACGACACCTCCGCCGCTTCAACAGCCGCAGCGGTCGAGTCCGAGCTTCAGGAGATGAAGGAGCTGATTAAGGCTCAATCGCAGCAGCTTGACGAACAACGCCAAGCCCTCCAGCGCCAGCAAGAGCAGATGCGTTTGCTGGAAACCAAACTCGACGGCTCGAGCAGTCCTGCCACCCCCGCCGCGAGCACTCCGTCGGCGGAGGCCGCAGCAACACAGCCATATGCAACTAACGCCGAAATCCACGCGCCGTCCACTGTGAATCCTCCTAGTAAGGGAGGCGGGTTGCATCCGCAGAAGAGCGATAGTTCACCGATTTCCTTCCGGATTGGCAACATGGACTTCACCCCGGGTGGATTCCTCGATTTCACATCCGTCACACGCACTACGGCTCTCGGCAGCGGAATCGGGACCAGTTTCGGGAGCATTCCATTCAATACGTCACTGCCGGCCGCCGGCTTAAGCGAAACTCGCTTCTCCGCGCAAAACTCCCGTGTTTCGTTGAAGGCCCAGGGTGATTTCGGAGAGACCAAGGTGACGGGCTATGTGGAGGCTGACTTTCTCGGATATCAGCCGCCAAATGCCCTAGTGACCAGCAACAGCAACAGCATGCGCATGCGGTTGTATTTTGCGGACCTCAAGCGTGGGCCGTTCGAAATCCAAGCTGGGCAGATGTGGAGCTTTTTGACTCCTAACCGGACCGGGCTGTCGCCGATGCCTTCAGACATCTTCTACAGCCAGGACATGGATACGAACTACCAAGTGGGTCTAACTTGGGCACGGCAAGCCGCAGTTCGTTTCATCGTGCACCCGACCGACTGGTGGGCGTTCGGAATCTCGCTGGAGAACCCGGAACAGTTTGTTCCGACCACGGTGGTTCTGCCGGGTGCGAACGGCACTACGCCTTCCCCGTTTGCCTCCCAGTTTGATAACGGCAGCAGCGACACCAGCTCATCTGCAGCCGTGAATAACACCAAAACTCCGAACCTGATGCCCGACATCATCGTCAAGACCGCCTTCGATGGACATCTAGGCGAAAAGCACATGCACATCGAAGCGGCGGGTTTGATCCGGTCGTTTAAGGTGGTGAATCAGCTTTCGAGCCCGGCGGAGAACAGCACGCTCGTCGGTGGCGGCGGGTCAGTCAACGTCAATCTGGAACTGTTCAAGAACTTCCACGCGATCGCCAACACCTACTACAGCTACGGCGGTGGCCGTTACATCTTCGGGCTTGGCCCGGATGTAATCGTGAAGTCGAATGGCCAGCTGTCGGGCATTCACTCGGGTTCGGGCATCGCGGGATTTGAGTGGCAGACGACGCCGAGAGCAATGCTCTATGGCTATTACGGCGGGGCTTACTTCCAGCGGAACTATGGCGTCGATTTCAATGCAACGGGTAGCTGCAACGGAGTCGGCGGCGAAGCTTGCATCGGGTTCGGTTTCCCCGGTTCGTCCACTTCATCGAACCGCGCCATCCAGGAAGGCACGATCGGGATTATTCCCACGCTGTGGTCCAGCCCGAATTACGGGAAGCTGCAAATCATCACGCAGTATTCTTACCTGGTTCGCAGCCCCTGGAGCATTCCGGGCGTGACGCCCACTACCGTAAATGATCCAAAGAACGCGCATGCCAGCTTGATTTACGTGGACCTGCGCTACACCCTGCCGTAGATTTAAGTTAGCTTGAGAAGCTCAAAGGGCCCGATGCGAACTGCATCGGGCTTTTCTTTTGCGCTGGGAGTGGTTGGGTGCAGAATCAGCGGCCAGTCTTGGCTGCGGGGGCGACGCCACTTACGGCTTGCACCAGGGTTTCGATCGGCTGGGCGACGACGAGGACCAGGTCATCCTGGGGCTTTTTACCATTTACCAGAAGCTGCATAGCGATGGCGATCCAATCGGCACTTGGCCTCTGATTTGATTGCGCGTAGTCGAGCGCCTGGAGCCCGAGGTTGGCTACGGCTGCAAGATTGGTGGATATGGCTGCGTCCTCTTTGAGTATCGAAGAATTGGCTAGCAGGGGCTGTACAAGCGCATCGTTTGCGGCCCAGGTGTTTAGCTGCTCCCAGATGTATTTCTCGGCGGTGGCGTCGTGGAAGCCACTGGCGACGTATTTGTCCACCAGGCGGGCGAATTCCCGCGCGTGTTTGCTTTCCGGAGGTATTGAGTCAACGAGACGGTTTAGAGGGGCAGCGCTGTTCAAGGTGTCCCGCTGAGTGGCCAGCTCTTCGCGTTGATATTCGCGGATCGGTTCCAGAGCTTGGGCAAGTACCCATAGAGGAGTGATGTCCTCCGCTCCGGAGAGTCGCCTCAACATAGTGTTCATGTTGGTGCGGTGGGTAAGGCCCAAAATCTCGAGTTCCCAACTTAGATGACCAATCCTCTGGTACATCGAATCAGCGTCGTGGACGTTTGGTGGGGACCAGAGGCGCTCAGCGATGACGGCGGTGCGCGGCCACAGGCGCGAATCGAGATTTTCTGACGTGACGTATTCAGTCCACATGCAGGCTTCGCCGCCGAGAATTAGTTTCTTCTTGTCGGGGCTAAGCGAGGCGGCTGCTTCGGCGATGGGGTCGACCGAGTAATGCTCAGACGCGTGGTGCATTAGGTCGAGGTAATAGCCATAGGAGAGCAAGCCGCGATGGCCCTGGTTCGCCGCGTCAGTCAACGCGTTTTGACCGCGCCAGGATTGGACAATGACATTCGTCGGGAGGCCCGGACTAAGGATTTCATCCCAGCCGATGATGGTTTTGTGGTGCTTGGCGACGATTTCCTGCATACGTGCGACAAAATAAGCTTGGAGCTCGTGATTGTCTTTAATGCTGTGCGCCTGCATGAATGATTGGATCTGAGTATTTGAATCCCACTGCTTGCCATTCACTTCGTCGCCGCCCATGTGGAAGTAGGGAGCCGGGAAGATTTTGGACATTTCGCCGACTAGATCGTCTAGGAATGAGTAGGTCGATTTCCTGGTGGGATCGAGTGCGGGATCGAAGACGCCCCAGCGCCGTTCGATTTGGTAAGGCCCGGGGCCACTGGCGAGATGCGGATAGCCGACGAACCATGCAGTAGCGTGCCCAGGCACGTCGAACTCCGGTATGACCATGATTCCGCGATCACGAGCGTAGGCAACCAGATCCTTTGCTTCTTCCTGCGTATAGAAGTACCCGTCTGATCCCAATTCGTGAAGCTTGGGGAATTTTTTGCTTTCAATGCGGAAGCCTTGGTAATCGGAGAGATGCCAATGAAAGGCATTCATTTTCACGGCGGCCATGCCGTCCAGGTTGCGTTTCAGGACGCTGATGGGCATGAAATGGCGAGCCACGTCGATCATCAGGCCACGCCAGGGAAAGCGGGGCGTGTCCTGGATTTTGACTGCTGGAGCAGCAAAGCCCTGAGGCGTAATGGTGACGAGCTGGGTGAAAGTGGCAAGGCCATGGAGCACGCCGAGAGGATTTGGCGCGGATAGGACGGCTTTATCGCTGCGAACCTCGAGTGAATAGCTTTCGTCTTCGTCCCCGTCCTGAACCGGCTTGCTCGCGTGATCGCAGTGGATTACAAGGGCTGCGGTGGTTGGATCACCGCGCCCGATGCCTATAGGCAAGCCGGTCTGGCGGACGAGCTGCTGGCCGAAACGCTCGATGGCTCGATCGAGCCGCGGCTCTTGATAGCCCTGAAGCGCTACTGAAAAGGAGGACGTGATGGAGAGCGCCCCGGACTCCATCTCGACGTGGGATGGGAGGGGGACGAGATTCAAATGACCGGAGATTTCAGGCGATGAGAACACTGCGATCGAAAATACCAGCGCCAACGCGGCGCCGAGAATCCGAGCGCCTCTCGAGATTGGGTAGCTAGGGGACAGAGATCAAAGTTCTCGCAGAGCCGCCGAAATGGGACGAAATGCCGCACGAATGGCAGGAGGAACACCGCCAAAGAGTCCCATCAACAGCGCGAAGCCGATTCCAAAAGAAAGAAGCAAGCGGCGTGATTCGAAATGCGAACGCCACGTGCGAGAAAGTCTGAAAGTTCATGGCGCCGGTGGTCAGGCCATTGATTGGCAAGACTGCCAAGCATCCTACGGCGCCGCCGATCAGCGAAATGAATAGAGCCTCAAAGATGAAGGAAACGATTACGGCTCCGGCGCCAAATCCGAGCGCGCGCATAGTGGCGATTTCACGGGAGCGTTCGGAAACCGCGGAGTACATGGTGTTCAATGCGCCGAAGACGGCGCCGATGCCCATGACCACAGCGATCATCGATCCCAGCTTCAGGATTAGGGTAGAGAGGATGCGCGATTGCTTGTCGTAGTATTCAACTTCGCGCTCCACATCCACGGTCATCCGGGGATCAGCGGTCAAAGTGTCTTTAAAAGTATTGAATGCGTCAGGCGAGGTCAGATGAACGGTGACAGATTGAAACAATTCCGCCGGGCGTTTATAGACCTGGTTCAATACAGCCGCATCGCACCAGACCTCTGAATCGAAAGCGGTGCCGCCGTCATCAAAAATTCCCACGACGGTCCAGTCGCCACCGCCAAATTTCACTGTTTCTCCCAGGTCCAGACCTACATAACTATGCCGGGCGTTGCGGCCGACAACCAGTTCGTTCAAGCCGGGCTGGAAAAAACGACCAGCAATAATCTTGGCTGTGGGCCGTACTTGAAGCACTCTGGCGGAGACGCCGCGGACCTGAACGTTGGCGTCTGTGCCGGTCGATCTAAGCGGGAAGGCGGCGATGACCACGACTTCAGGGCTCACTATGGGCACATTGTTGTCGCGCGCAACGCCTGGAGTATCTTCGATGATGTGAACCTGGTCGATGCGAACCGCGCTGTTCATCTCAGCATTCGCGCCTGCGCGAGTGACAAGTGCGTTGTCCGGCGCTCCTGAAGAGATCAGTGTGGCCCGAAATCCACGCGCCAAGGCAAGCATTGCGATGAATACTCCGACCGTACCCGCAATTCCAAGAACAGCCACAATTGCTGAAGTCCAACGGGCTTTTACGCTGCGAACGTTATAAATAAGGGGAATTGCCAACGTTAAACTCTCCGCAGCGCGTCAACCACGCGAAGACGCATTGCATTCACGGCCGGAATAATTCCAGCGACCAGTCCCACGCAGACCGCGATTGTTGCGCCGGTGAGTAAGGCCCGGGGCGGCAAGTAGAAAATCGGCAGGAGACCGCCAGTGGGATCGCCATGTAACGCAAGAAGTTTCCCGCATAGAAGTCCGAGTCCTCCCCCAATCGCTGCTAGCAAAATCGATTCCGCAAGCACCAGGAACAGCACGAAGCTGTCCGAAAATCCTACCGCTTTGAGAACAGCAAGTTCGCCAGTGCGCTCACGAACAGCAATCGCCATTGTGTTGCCC
Source organism: uncultured Acidobacteriota bacterium (assembly GCA_963757885.1). Classification (GTDB taxonomy): domain Bacteria; phylum Acidobacteriota; class Terriglobia; order Acidiferrales; family UBA7541; genus Palsa-147. Next base: position 2,087,186 of record CAVWSS010000006.1, read on the forward strand.
GTAATCAGCAACAGAGTGAAGAAGACGACCGCGCCGATGGTCAAGATCAAAAATTCGATATTTCCCATCTGCTTTACAAAGCTCGCAGCGAAGGCCTTTTCAGTGTCTGTCTTTGTTTCGTATGGAGAATTCGAAAACATCTGATCGATTGTTTTTACCAGAGCCGCTGAGTCATCGGGATTGGCCACTCGTACCGTGTACCAGCCAACCGTTCCATTTCGTCCGCTGACTTCGTACAGATATTTCCAGTGAAACCAAAACTGGGTGGTGTCTTCCTGGGGCTTGGAGCCGTGGTAGATGCCGTCGATGTTGAATTCCCAAGGGCCGGGATAAATCGTGCCCTTCATGGGCACTCGATCGCCGATTTTCCAATCATATTTTTGGGCGGTTTTCTCGCCAACGATGGCACCTTGCCGGTCGTGCGACAAATGTCTTCCACTCGTCGTCGCTGATGCGAAATTCAGGGAACATTTGCCGATAGGTGTCGGTATCGATCGCAAATTCAGGGATAAATTTGTTGGGATCCTGGTAGATGCCACCAAACCAATTTGCAAAAGTAACATTCTTGATGCCCGGTAGCCTCGCCAGGCGATCGCGATAAGACAGAGGCAGAGGCTGAATGATCGAAACTTTATTGATCACTACCAGCCGGTCCGCGCCCGCAACCTCCAGCCCACCACTGAAGGCAGTCCTGACAATAGCCAGGAGCGCGAAGAGAAAGAGGGCCACGACAAAAGAACCAAGCGTAAGGATGGTGCGCAGTTTTTTGCGTTTCAGGTTGGCCCACAAAAGTCCGAAGTATTTCACGCCCGTGCTCCTGCAACGGCGCCTTCTCTCAAGACACCTTTGTCTAGATGCAATGTAATGTTGGCCCGTTCAGCGACTTGGGGATCATGAGTGACCAGCAAGACGGTTTTGCCAAATTCGTGCACCAGACGATCGATCAAGTCCATGATTTCGTCGGCGCTCTTGCGGTCGAGATCGCCGGTGGGCTCGTCGCAGAGGAGGAAGGTGGGGTCGGCAACGATAGCGCGCGCGATGGAAACGCGCTGCTCCTGTCCGCCAGAGAGTTGACGAGGGTAGTGCTGCATGCGTTCACCAAGTCCCACCACGGTTAAGGCGGTTTCGACGTGTTTTTTTCGCTCAGCGGAAGAAAGCTTGGTCAGAAGAAGCGGCAGCTCGACGTTTTGGAAGGCGGTCAGGACAGGGAGCAGGTTGTACATCTGGAATACGAAGCCGACGTGGCGAGCGCGCCAATGGGTGAGCTTGCTGCCGGACATGCTGGTCACTTCGTCACCCGCGACGGTAATGCTGCCAGCGGACGGGAGATCCAAGCCGCCCAGCAAGTTGAGAAGGGTGGTCTTGCCCGATCCGCTGGGGCCCATGAAGGCCACGAACTCGCCTTTATCAACGTCGAGATTTAGGCCCTGCAAGACGTGAATATCTTCGCTGCCGCGGCGATATTTTTTGTCGAGGCCGCGCACTCGAACCAGGCTGTTGCCGTCGCCTCTTCCATCTACACGAACTGCCATTTACTCTCCTCTAGCGGCTGACTAACGTTTGATTTCGACTTCCTGGCCGTCGCGTAAACCGGGGGGCGGCTTAATGACCACGGAATCGCCATCTGACAGACCGGCCATGATGGTCGCATCATCACCACGCGCGGTACCCACGCGAACGGCGCGGCGCTCAACTTTGGTCTCGTGGAGTAAGAAGACCACAGGCGTGCCATTATCCTGAACCACAGCGCTTTGGGGTATCAAAATTGGCGCTGGGCCTTTTGATTCGGTGGCCTTCGATTCGTTGCGATGGCTGTCATCCAGGAAGGCCACCTTCACGCCCATGTCAGGGAGGATGCGCGGGTCGAGATGGTCGAAGGAAATGCGGACTTTCACGGTGGCTTTTTCGCGGTCGGCAGTCGGAATCACGGTGCGCACCTTGGCGGGAATTTGCCAATCGGGATAGGCATCGAGCGTGGCTGTAACGGGTTGGGCTGGAACGACGCGCGCTATGTAGGATTCGTTGACGTCAACTTCGATTTCGAGGGAATTCATGTCCACGACAGTGGCGATGCCGGTGCGGGTGAATCCGCCGCCGGCTGAAACGGGAGAGACCATTTCACCGACCTGCGCGTCTTTTGAGACTACCAAGCCTGCGAACGGAGCGCGGACGATGCAGTTATCGACGTCCTGCTGGGCTACGCCAATTTTTGCGTCGGCGGCGCGAACCTGTTCTTTGGCCAAGTTAATCTTGGCCTGCAGACTGTCTGCAGTGGTGCGAGCTGTATCGAGTGTCTCCTGGCTGGCTACGCCGTCTTTTTGGAGGCTCTGGGCGCGGTGCAATTCAATTTGTGCGTTCTGGAGCTGGACCTGTAGATCCTGAATCGCGGCCGCGGCGGCGTCGCGGTCGGCTTTGGCTGAGCTGAGGCGGACTTGCGCGTCGGAGTCATCCAGGCGCGCGAGAATCTCGCCTTCATGCACTCGCATGCCCTCATCCGCGTACATGGCGGTGACGCGTGCGGTAATTTTTGCGGCGATGGTGGCGCGACGGCGAGGAGTGACGTAGCCGCTGGCGTTAAGAAGGGTCGTAGCTTGACCCGGCACCAGGCGCCTGACCGTTGCGGCTTCAACCACTGGCTTGCGCCCATGAAATGCGAATACCAGTCCGGCGAGCGCAACGATTATTCCGACTACTGCAGCGAAATAGCCGAAGAATTTGCCGCCACTCTTCCTGCCGCGCGCCTTGTCGTCTATTCGCAGGGTGGAAAGATCGTGGCGAAGCTCGGGCCGAACCTCGGGCTCAGTCTCGAGAGTCGAACGGCCTTGATCGCGATGATATGGACTTGGAGTCATTGAGCTAGTTCGAGTCGCTGAATATTTATTGGTGCAGCCGCTTAGCTGGTTTTAGTTTCGAGCCATGCCGCAAGCTACTTCTATAACGTTCGACTTATCCTGCAGCGGACAGATTTTTGCATTCGTTTGCATCTCCCACACGTACAGTTTTGGATGCAGTCGGTTTGCTCGGTAGAGTTAGTTTAACTGCTAGGCGCGACTGGAGCAATGGCCGCTAGAGGCCGATCGAGGTCGTTCTCGACGAGGGCCTGAAGCCATATGGCAAGATATTCATCTATTACTAGTGCCAGTTCCTGGCGTCGAAGGTTTTCCAAAGGAGTTTGAGATGGCAAAAGCTACGTTTGCAGCCGGCTGTTTTTGGGGCGTTGAGGCCGAACTGCGCGCTCTAAAAGGAGTTAAGTCCACGACGGTGGGCTACATAGGCGGAGCGACGGACAGCCCGACCTATAAAGATGTGTGCACCGATCGGACGGGGCACGCCGAGGCCGTTGAGGTGGAGTACGATCCAGCACAGATTTCTTACGATCAGCTGCTAAATGCTTTCTGGAATTTGCATGACCCTACGACGGTGAACCGGCAGGGTCCCGACGTGGGGGCGCAATATCGCTCAGCGATTTTCTATCACGATGCGGAACAAGAAGCCGCTGCTAAGGCATCACGCGACCGCGAAGCTGCTTCGGGGCATTTCAAGAAGCCAATTGTGACGGAAATTAAGCCGGCGCCTAAGTTCTGGCGCGCTGAGGAGTATCACCAGCAATATTTGGAAAAGCGCGGCGCGCCTTCCTGTCACAAATAGGAGAGACGCGTCCAAGTTACTTCGCAGGTTCTGACCGGAGGCGGTCTAAAACCCGCCGCCTCCCCCTCCACCCATCCCACCCCCCGAAAATCCTCCGCCTCCAAAACCCGATCCACCGCTACTGCGCGGGGCCGCAGACATTGCAGTGCCTGCGCTGCTCGACATTACATTGAGATCATTTACCAGGAAAATCGGGTTGTAGACCGCGCCATATGAGCCGACGTACCAATTGGGTGGCTGCATGGCGATTCCCGGAAAATGCCTGCACCCATTTCTTCTCAACATGCAGCGCCATGGCGTAGGGGAGGAATTTTTCGAAGAGCTCGGGTGCATTCACAACGCGAGCTAGGCGGTCACCTTCCACGTGTCCCAGGAAATCTTCAAATCCCAATGCTTTTTCGTAGGTGCGCGCGCCCAAGATAGTTCGCGCCGGCATAAACCAGCCCACAGCGACGATCACCAAGCCGGTCAGAATGCCGCTCAGGATAGCGGCGATTGGGCTTATTCCCAAATTCGCGCCAACGTTTCCGCCCAACACGCACATCATCACGCCGATCACAAATCCCATGACGACGTAAGTCTGGCGGACGCGGTCGGGACGATGCAGATAATAGCCATCGGTGACCAGCGCGTCGAAGATGGCGTCGCGCATCTTTGGAAGGTTCACATAGAAGTGATTTTGTAGCTCAGAGAGCTTTACGTCGGGCCGCGCACCAGTATCGAAAAGTGCGGCGAGCATGATGAGTTCATGCGGCTTTGCGCCGAGCCACTGCTCAGGCGGCTTCTTCATGTGAAAGGTGTATTCCTTGTGATGACTAAGGCCCAACATGGTGCTGACATCGCTGGCCTCGATAGTGAGGTAACCCTTCACGGCGAGGTCGACCAGAGTAGCGGTGATATCGCGCATGGCAGCTTCGTTGTCGACTAGTGTCCCTGTTTCGCCTGGGGTTAGCTGATCGGGCGGATCGTACTGGACAGTGATGGGTTGGCCGCGAGGATCGCGGCCACGCGTCCACCAAAGCCAGAACATCAGTCCAAGAACGAGGAAGGGTACGAAGATAATCCAGTTGGAACGCAGAAAAAGAATGATCGAATCGAATGTAGTGGGCTCGTGCACAAACCCCTTGTCCCAGCCGATGACAACAGTGAGCCCTTCGTGAAATTCGAGGTTTCGGGTTGTTTCGACGTGGACAATGTTGCTCTCAGCGTTGATGCTGGCATCTTCGGACCGCGCGCCGTAGGAACCGGTGAAGACGGCCGTACGAATGTTGGTGACCGCTGACGGAAGTTCGATCTTTGCGGTCGCGGAGTTGAGCGGCACATCCCACTCATCGCCGGTCACATTCCAGTAGAGCTCGTCGTGATCCGGAAAGAACTTCAGGGCATCGAGGGCGCGGTAATGAACCGTAACGACCTTGGTAGTGTCAGTCGCGTCGGGAACGTAAATCTTCAGTCGTTTGTAGTGGCCTTGCTGCTGAATTTCGACTTTGAGATTCACGCCATCAGAGATTGCGCTGATGTGCTCGAGATACAGGCTGTAATTGAAGCCTTGCGGCGTGTTGTAGTCGACCGGGATAGTGCGGTAAATGCCGTGCCATTCACCGTCAAAACGAACCTGAATTGTCTCGGTTACGTCGATAGAAGCGTCAGGATTGACAACAATGTCAGCGTCGAATCGCTGAATATGCAATTCACGCGCGAGCGCCGGTAGAGCGGCAAGCAGCAGGACCAGAAGCAGGGCTGCGGCGCGCCAGGGCAGGGCTTGAACTTTAGGAAAGCGAATCATGCGGTTTCAGCCCTACCTCAGGACTGCGCCGAACCGCCCGCGCCAGCGGCACCTGTCGCGCCAAAACTGACCTTAGGAACTTCGCGCTCGGCGGGCACGTTGATTTCGAAGAATTCTCGAGGTTTGAAGTTGAACATGCCCGCGATAATGTTGGATGGGAACTGCTGAATTTTTGTATTCAGGTCGCGGACCACTGCGTTGTAGTAACGCCGGGCGTTTTGAATGGTGTCCTCGATCTGGTTCAGAGTTTGCTGGAGTTGGGAAAAGCTCTCAACGGCGCGCAACTGGGGATAGGCTTCTGCGAGCGCAAAGACTTGGCGTAAGGCCTGAGTTAGGACTCCTTCTGCTTCGCCCTTAGCCGCTGGCCCAGTTGTGGACATAGCCTGGTTGCGGGCGGCGACCACACCCTCCAGTGTTTCGCGCTCATGCCCCGCATACCCCTTCACAGTTTCGACCAGGTTGGGAATCAGATCGTAGCGGCGTTTCAGTTGTACATCGATGTCCGCCCACGCGTTGTCGCACTGCACTTTCAGGCGAACCAGGCCGTTGTACATGCTTACGACCACGATCAGGACGAGAGCGAGAATTGCCAGCAGGACGATCAATGCCATGGCGATGCCTCCGGCGAGCAGGGCGACCAGTGAACTCTGGCGATGCGTCGTGTATGCCACGGCGCCAGAACAATTCGGTTCGAATAACGCCCAGTTAGCGCCAAGCATACGGGTAGAAGGAGGGCCTGTAAAGGTCCAGACTCCCCGCTACTCGCCGGATGAGGGCCATGATGTGCGATTGGCGCGCCAAGCTGAGATTATCGCGACGATTGTTCGCAAGAATCAAAATTAGATTTGAATTGGTGTGAAATGCTGCCACAAGCGACTTATCTCCCGCATCACATAAACCTGGAACGCGTTGCGTGCTGCCATCCAGGGCCATAACGGCCGCATAGAGAGCCTGCGATCTACCGATAGCGTGCTCTCTTCAGAATATCCGGGCATTCCCTAACACCGCAGGCCCTCAACCCGCGCAACCTTCGCGGTCTTGAGAATCCCGCTGCTAATTGCGCGAACGATTTCGATTTTCTCGGCAGTAAAAATCAATTCTAAGAAGAGGACCGTGAGAGATGAAAAAGAACGATAACAAGCGAGGGAAAAATAATGGGCGCGCGTCCAAGGCGCTTCCCAACAATAGCCGGACCGAGCGAAGCGAAGACAAAAATGCTCAAGTACGCGCTTCGGCCAACGCGAACGGAGACGGTGGAGAAACTCATCAGAAGCCCGCTTCGCGAGATGCGTTGCTCACAACGAATCAGGGCCTGCCGATTTCCGATAATCAGAATTCATTGCGCTCCGGCCGCCGAGGCTCGACGCTTCTCGAAGATTTCATTCTTCGCGAGAAGATTACACACTTCGATCAGGAGCGCACTCCAGAGCGCATCGTGCACGCGCGCGGGGTCGGCGCACACGGTTACTTTCAGCCCTATAAGTCGATGAAACACGTTACGAAGGCAGCGTTCCTAGCTGATCCCAAAGTGAAAACGCCAGTCTTTGTGCGATTTTCAACCGTTGCCGGCGAGAAGGGTTCGGCCGATCTGCCTCGCGACGTCCGTGGTTTCGCAACGAAGTTCTACACCTCGGAAGGCAATTTCGACTTGGTTGGGAACAACATCCCGATCTTCTTTATTCAGGACGCCATGAAGTTTCCCGATCTTGTTCATTCCGTGAAGATCGAACCAGACCGCGGATTCCCGCAAGCGGCCTCCGCACACGATACATTTTGGGACTTCATTTCGTTAATGCCTGAGTCGATGCACATGATCATGTGGGTGATGTCTGATCGGGCCATCCCGCGATCGCTGCGAATGATGGAAGGATTTGGCATTCACACGTTCCGGCTTATTAACGATGCGGGTGACGCGAAGTTCGTAAAGTTCCACTGGCGCCCGAAGATCGGGAACAGTTCGGTTTTGTGGGACGAAGCTCTGAAGATTAATGGTGCTGATCCCGATTTTCATCGCCGCGATTTGTGGGATGCGATTTCGTCCGAAAATTTCCCGGAGTGGGAACTCGGGCTTCAGATCTTTGATCAGAAGTTTGCGGACAATTTCGAGTTCGATGTTCTGGATGCGACGAAGATCATTCCCGAAGAACAGATTCCCCTAGAAATGGTCGGTAAGCTGGTGTTAGACCGGGCTGTCGACAATTTCTTCGCGGAAACGGAGCAAGTGGCGTTCTGCCCTAGCCACATAGTGCCCGGTATCGATTTTTCAGAGGATCCGTTGCTCCAGGGTCGACTGTTTTCTTATCTCGACACACAATTGAGCCGGCTTGGCGGTCCGAATTTCCATCAGCTTCCGATCAATGCCCCGAAATGCCCATTCCAGAATTTCCAGCGGGACGGGATGCATCAAATGCTTGTTCACAAGGGCCGCGTTTCATATGAACCGAATTCTCTCGATCCGAATGGGCCGCGTGAGAGCGAAGAGCGGGGCTTCCATACCTCGGTGAGACCGGCGGGCGAAGGAGCAATGCGGATTCGCTCGGAATCGTTCGCAGATCATTATTCCCAGGCCAGACTTTTTTATCGATCGATTAGCGAGCCGGAGCAGAAACACCTTGCTCAGGCTCTGACCTTCGAGCTTTCCAAGGTGGAGACTGAGACAATTCGGTTCCGAATGCTGGGTCACTTGAACCTGATAGATAAGGAGTTGGCGGATCAAGTTGCTCGTGGGTTGGGTGCGGAGGGGCGCGCGGAGAAAATCACTCCGGCGCGTGAACCCATCGATCTCGATCCTAGCCCGGCCCTATCCCTTTATTCGCGTAAGGGGCCGACGCTGGAGGGTCGAAAAGTAGGCATCGTGCTCGGTAAAGGATTCGACGCACGACTAAAGAAGGACCTCGTTGCTCAAATCGAAAAGGAGAAGGCGACCGTTGCAATTGTGACAGCTAGGGTGCAGGGTGAAAAGGATTCCAGTGGCACAATGCAGCCGGGGCAAATGGCACTTCGCGGATCTCCCTCGGTGGTCTTTGACGCGGTTGCTGTGATTTCAGGCGAAGAAGGAGATGAGCAGCTCGCGAATGATCCAAATGCAGTGTCATTTCTAATGGATGCAATTCGGCACTGCAAGGCGGTTGGCTGGGTCGACATTCCTACGCTCGCAGAGAAGGCGCAGGCTAAGGAAGGCGACGGCCTAATTGATCTCGGAAGTAAGTCGGGAGTTAAGGATTTTGTCGCTGCCGCTCGAACCGGGCGTTTCTGGGAGCGTGAAAATGAAACCCCGGCGATTTACCCGGTCGAGGTGGAATGATAGGGCGCCAGCCGTAGAGCAGAATCCTAAAATGCAAAAAAGGCCGCTGCTTTTTCGGGCAGCGGCCTTTTTGTTTTGGCGGAGGTTAGTCCAATTTTGTGGCGTGTGGCTTGAAACCATTCGCTTCGAGCAGCTTTTTCGCAGCGTCTGCTTGCTGGTCGTTATCGAATGGCCCGACAAGCACGTGATAGGAATTCATCCACAGCTTGCCTTTGTGCTGTGTATGAGTCTGGAGGCCAAGATTCTTGATGATGCCGGTCGCACGATCAGCCCACGAAGTCTCCTTGAAGCTTCCAACATCGAAGTATTTGTCGTCTGGGCTTGCGACGTGGGCAACATGAACGACAGCGGGGGTGGCTTTGGGGGCAACGAAGGCGGTGCCTCCGAGATTTCCAAGGTTCTGGGATTGCGCTGAGGCGAGCGCTCCAACCGGCAGCGGAATCGCAGTGGGCATCGGGATCAAGTTGGTTTTTGCAGCGGAAGCGGCCGCTTCCTTCTGAGCCTTTGCTGCGCGCAGCGCGGCACGCATCTCGGCGGTGTGCTTCTCGGCGGCATCCTCAGCCGCGGTCAACTCCTTTGCCGTGTTGAGCTGCGCTTCGAAGGTCTTCACTTCAGCGTTATTCCGCGCGTCTCGTGACGCAATCTCCTCCTGTGAAAAAACGCCGGGAACACTTTCGACCGGAGTGCGATGTGGGAGCTGTGCGAGACGAGCGTGCCGTACGTGCGTGACCGTCAAGGCCGAAACGATGAGCATGAGCACGGCGCCGCTGGTGATGAGAACCTCGCGAGTCTGCAGTTTTCGCAGCCGGCTGGCGAAATCACCCGAGAAGCTAAGGACGTTCTGGCTGAATTCGTGGCAGAGAGAGGCGGCCCTTTGTTTGAAGCTGCCCGATTCGAGCCAGTTCTGCAGATTTTGAATGACGTGCAGATCGGCAATTCTGTGCGCACTTTGCGCAATCGCGGCTTTCGATTTGGCGGCCCACTCCGCAGAGATTGTTGCGATTTGCGACGGCTGCGCGGTCTGTGATGGTGTATTTTCCGTGAATTCGACGGGTTCCTGTTTTTCGGCGCGGACTTTTGTCGAGTGCTTCGCCAGGGCTTCCTCCAGCTGAGCAATGGACTGGAATCGCTTTGCGGGATCCTTTTCGAGACACCTCAAAATTGCCGACTCGAGATGGCGGGGCAGCCCCGAGATGATCTCGTGCGGTGGACGCGGCGCTTCCATTACCTGCTTTAGGGCCACGGCCACGGATGAATCGCCGTCGAAGGCCGGTTTGCCGGTGATCATTTCGTAGAAGACCAAGCCCATGGCGTAGATGTCAGTGCGCGCATCGACTGTTTTGCCGGTGGCTTGCTCGGGGGACATATAGGCCGGCGTTCCAACGATGTTTCCAGTTTGGCCTGCTCCGGCTTGAATCATGCGCGCGATGCCGAAGTCCATGACTTTCACGGTCCCGTTGGCATCAACCATGAAATTTGCAGGCTTGAGGTCGCGGTGAACGACGCCTTGTTCATGGGCTTCACGCACGCCCGAGCAAATCTGACGCATCATTTCGGTGGCGCGGGGGGTGGGCAAGGCACCTTCGCGATTGAGAACGTCGAGCAGGGTTTCGCCTTCGATATATTCCATCGAGGCGAAGGCGATTCCATCGTTGCGATAGAGGTCGTAAATGCGGCAGACATTCTTGTGGGTGATTTTGCGGGCGAGGCAAAGCTCTTTATTGAAATTAGCCTGGACGACGGGGTCGGAGGCGATTTCAGGCTTCAGCACCTTCAGCGCAAGGACTTCGCTGGTTTCCAGGTCACGCGCTTTGTAAACGATGCCCATGCCGCCCTGGCCGACTTTAGCGACTTCCGTATAACGGGATGGAAAGTTTGGAAGAGGCGTGCTCTCGACGGCCGCGTGGTGCGGTGCTGAGAGCTGCTGGCGGATCTCAGCGTACGTGGTGGCGTCGGTCCAAACCACTTCGTAAATATCTTCCTTTTCCGCGCGGCCATCGATGGTGCACTTATCGAGCCAGCTGCAATTTAGGTCGGAGTGTGAGACGGCTTCGTACACCGTGCGGGAGATCAGAATCTGTGCGGCGCCTGCTCGCTTGGTGATACGCGCAGCTAGATTCACCGCGTCGCCAAACACGTCATTGCCCTTGCGAAATCCCATTCCGGAATGAATCCCGATTCGAAGCACCAGGCGACGATGCTCGGGCAATTCAGCGTTCATCTCCCCCAGCCGGCGCTGCATTTGGATGGCGGCTTCGACGGCGGAATGCGCGTCAGAGAAATCGGCCATGATGGAGTCACCGATGGTCTTGATGACCTTGCCGGAAAACTCCTTCACCACCTTCGAGCCAAACTCGGCATGTTGATGAACCATGGCGAGACCCGCGGTGTCGCCAAAGCGATCGAAGTAAGAGGTCGAACCAACCACGTCCGTGAAGAGAACAGTGATCAGATTCTTGTGGCGCCGGAGTTGTTCGTCGATCTCGGCGCGTGCATTCAGAAGTTCTTCTACTTTTGTTGGACTCATGATGGATACAAAACTACGGGCCTGCACTGCGGGAGAAAATGGTACGGGGTGGGTAAGCGGACTAGTACTCTGGTATTAGGGCGGTCGACTGATATGAAAGGGGTTACGAGCGTAGGATACCCGACAGTCTCAACTTAGTGTAGTACTCCCGACAAATATGGATTTTTGTAGGAACCCCTTTGGTTTCAGTAGTTCTGGGCCGAAAGCGGGGGAAAAAGCACGGAGAGGGCTGCGGCCCAAGTGCGAATCGGAGGTGGGATTTGCGGGGGAGGGGAAGTAGAATCGCGAGCGAAAAAGAGTATGGATGAGGACGTGGCGAGTCTGTCATGCGGAACAGTCCCGTGTGTGAGGGAGACGGGAGCGGGGAAGAGCAAGCGAGACGCGGTGACGATTGCAGTGAGGATTTCTGAGGTGGGGATGAGGAGGGAGTGCATGGAGCAGCGCAGCGGAAGGGTGCGGATGTGGAGTTTAGCGGCAGCGGCGGGAATGGCGTGGGCGCTGACGGCGGGGTGTGGGTTGAAGCCCGTGGATGTTCAAAAATCGCTGCAGGAGCAATTCATTACGGCTAAACCGGGAAGCGTGATCGATCTGCCGGAAGGGAAGATTCACCTCAATCAAACGCTTTCGTTGATGGTCGACCACGTTACTTTGCGCGGGAAGGGCATGGATAAGACAATTTTGTCGTTTGCCGGCTCACCGGGCGGCGTGGCAGCGGGGCAGATTGAGAGCGGGCAGGGGCTGTTGATTAAAGCCAATGATTTCACGATCGAAGATGTAGCGATCGAGGATACGGCGGGAGACGCGCTGACCATTCAGGGCGGAACGAACATCACGATTCGGCGAGTGCGAGCGGAATGGACGCGCGGTTCAAATGAACAGAATGGTCCGTACGGACTTTATCCGGTGGAATGCCAGAATTTGCTGATCGAAGATTCGATCGCCCGCGGGGCGGCGGACGCGGGGATTTACGTTGGCCAGGATGAAAATGTGATTGTGCGGCGGAATCGCTCCGAACAAAACGTTGACGGGTACGAGATCGAAAATTCGGAGAATGTGGACGCGTACGAAAATGTCTCGACGCACAACGTGGGCGGGATGGGCGTGTTTAACCTGCCTAATTGGCAGCGCCAGGGCGGACACAACATCCGAGTGTTTAAGAACACCATTACGGAGAACAACACTCCGAACTTTGCGCCCAAGATGCTGGGCCCGATTCACGGATTGCCGTCGGGAACGGGCTTGTACATCATGGCCATCCGCGATGTGGAGGTTTTCCAAAACAAGATTCAGAACAACAACACGGCGAATGTATACGTGATCAACTACAGCACGGGCGTGGAGGAAGGGGTACGCGATACGGCATCGTCAGTGGTGACGCAGCAGGTATTTGCACCGCCCGACAGGCGCTTTTATCCCTTTGATCAGGCCATCTACATTCACGATAACGATATTTCTGGAGGCGGATCGTCTCCCGATCAGAGATATCAGACGATGAAGGATTTGGTGAAGGCTTCCGGCGGCAAGCTGCCGGACATTGTGTACGACGGTTTGACGGATTCGCAGTGGAAGGCCAGCGGGCCGGATCCCGGACAAATCTGCTTGAAGGACAATGGCCAGGCTAGCTTCGCTAATTTCAACTTATCGAACAGAACCCGGGGTCTGGATCACAAGCTGAAGAATTATGAGTGCACGCTACCGGCGCTGGCTTCGGTGAGCTTGCCTAACGACACTTCGCAGGGGAGCCAAGGCAGCGGGCAATGAATTGGCGGGTTGCAGCCATCGCCGCAGCGCTGGTTGGCGTGGTGTTTCTGGGTGGCTGCGGGTTGGTGCACCACAATGTGCACAGCTTTGTGCAAGAGCCGTTCCCCAAAAAGCTTTCCGAGTGGCACCTTTACACTTCGACGCGCAATGGGCTGGTGCCTAACGCAGGAGTTGTCCCCTACGATTTGAATACCCCGCTATTTTCAGATTATGCGAGTAAGCATCGCTTTGTCTGGATGCCGCCGGGCACGCATGCGGAATACCGGGACGATGGCCCGCTTGAGTTTGCCTCTGGGACGATCCTTTCGAAGAGTTTTGGATTCCCTATGCGCGCAAATGGGCGTGAGAAGTTGATTGAAACTCGGCTCTTAGTAAGGACCGCGAGCGGCTGGGTTCCGTTGCCCTACGTGTGGAATGACTCGCAGACCGAAGCAACGCTCGAGTTGGTGCCCGATCCGGCGCATGTTAGCTGGACGGATGGTGCAGGGCAGCGCCGTGACTTCAGCTATCACATTCCGAATACGAATGAGTGCCGGCAATGCCACGACCATAACCGCGAGTTGCAGCCCATCGGGGTAAAGGCGCGGAACCTGAATAAGGATTATGACTACGGCGCGGATGGTCGCGCGAATCAAATAACGCACTGGGCCAGCGCCGGCTATTTGCAGGGGGCGCCGGCTCTTGCGTCGGTGCCTCGTGCAGCGAAGTGGGATGACCCGGCGAGCGGTTCGCTCGACGATCGCGCGCATGCGTATCTCGATAATAATTGCGCGCATTGTCATCAACCGGGAGGGGCAGCGAGTTATTCGGGAGTGGATTTTCGCTATACGCAGCGACAGCTCGTCTATTCGGGATTGTGTAAGGCGCCGGCCTCAGCGGGAGATGTGGGGCGCACGCAATACGATCTGGTACCGGGGCATCCAGACGATTCAGTGATGCTGTATCGCATGAAATCGAGCGAGCCAAAGGTGATGATGCCGCAGTTTGGCCGAACAGTGGTGCATGAGGAAGGTGTGGCGCTGATTCGAGACTGGATCGCCACGATGCCGCCGCAAAATTGCATGTAAATCGGTGACCGATACGGGCTTAGCCGACAACGTATTTGTACCCGCCTCGTCTAATGCACTGAAACCGATCCAAAAATTCCAGATTTTGACGAGAGAGAAATGGGCACCTTAACCCAGGATATCCGGTATGGCTTTCGGGGTCTCATTAATTCACCTGCGTTTGCGATCGTTGCGTTGTTGTCGCTCACGATTGGGATTGGGGCAAACGCGGCAATTTTCAGCATTGTGAATACGTTGCTGCTCCGTCCGCTCCCCTATAAGGACGCGAGCCGATTAGTGATCCTCTGGAACCGGTCGCCCGGCTTGGGCATTACCGAGGACTGGTTTTCGACCGCCCAATATTTCGATATCAAGAATGGGCATCAAGGTTTTGAAGATGTGGCCATCGCTATCGGCGGCAACGAGAACCTGACCGGCGATGGCCAGCCAGAGCGCGTGGGAACGATTCACGTGTCTTCGAATCTTTTGCCAATGCTGGGAGTGAGACCAGCCCAAGGCAGACTCTTCGTGCCCAGCGAAGATGCAAAGGGAGCTGCCGGAACGGCAATCTTGGGTTATGGAATGTGGACCCGGCGCTACGGATCGGATCCGCATATCCTTGGGAAATCACTCAGGATCAACGGGTCGCCCTATCAAATTATCGGCGTGCTTCCACGCAGCTTTTCGTTGCCACGAGAAGTCTTACCCACACTGGGAGGCGCAGAACAGGCGGACATATTAATTCCCATCGGCCTCGCACCGGACGCAGAGCAAAACCGGGATCACGAGGATTACAACATCCTGGGGAAGTTAAAGCCCGGCGTATCGGTTCAGCAGGCGCAGGCGGAAATGAACACGATAACGGCCGGCCTGCGGCGAGATCACCCCACGTATTATCCGCCGAATGGCGGGCTGACCTTTGGCATCGTGCCTCTCGCCGAACAAGTGGCGGGTGACATTCGGCGTCCATTGATCGTGCTGCTTTTCGCGGTAGCGTTTGTGCTTTTGATCGCATGCGCAAATGTCGCGAACCTGCAACTGTCGCGAGCCTTTGGTCGGCAGAAAGAGATTGCAATTCGGATAGCCATTGGCGCAAGCCGCGTCCAAATCGCCAGACAATTGCTGATTGAAAGCCTGCTGCTTTCCCTCTGCGGCGGAGCATTGGGAATTTTCGTCGCCGTGGGCAGCTTGAAATGGGTGCGGATACTCGGACCGGCAAGCGTTCCGCGAGTGAATGACATTAGTATCGACGGAAGAGTGCTGTTGTTTACGTTATTGATCTCGATCATTTCCGGCACGCTTTTTGGTCTCGCCCCGGTGTCGCGCGCCTCGGACATTAATGTGCACTCGACGCTCAAGGAGGGAGGGCGCGGAACGGCAGGCACAGGAGCGATGTGGGGAAAGGGAAGGAACCTGCGCAAGACGCTGGTTGTTTGCGAGCTGGCGCTTTCCGTATTGCTTTTGATTGGCGCAACGCTGCTGATCAAAAGTTTTTCGCACCTGCAAAACGTTTCGCCCGGATTCAATCCAGACAACGTGCTGACACTCGAGCTCACCATGGCCGGCAACAAATACGCGGACAAACAAAAAGTTCTAAGTGCCTACAAGCAGCTCAACGAACAAATCCAGAGCCTTCCTGGCGTGAGCTATGCGGGAGAAATCTCGTCGCTTCCTTTGAGCCAGATGTTTGCCTGGGGCCCGATAACGGTGGAGGGAAGAATTCCGCCGCCGGGCGAGAACTTCATTAACACCGACATTCGGGTCGTCGCTGGCCGTTATTTCGAGGCTATGCAAATTCCGCTTCGTGATGGCCGGCTCTTCAACGATTCGGATATTGAGTCGAATCTCCACGTCTGCGTGGTGGACGAATACATGGCGCGGGAACTGTGGCCGAATCAAAGCGCTGTGGGCAAACGGATTCATTTTGGCGGCATATCGGAAAATAATCCGTGGATCACGGTGGTCGGGGTGGTGGGCCGGATCAAGCAATACACCCTCGACTCGGACTCGCGCATTGCGGCATATTTTCCGCAATTGCAATATGCCACTCACGACATGAACGTGGTCGTGCGCAGTAAGTCCGATCCGGCATCGCTGGCATCCGTGGTGCGGCAGGAAATTCAGAAAGTGGATCCCGATTTGCCCGTTTACCACGTGCGGACGATGGATCAAAGAATTCAGGAGTCGCTCGCGCGGCGCCGATTTTCGATGCTATTGCTGAGCATTTTCGCGGGGCTGGCGGTGGCGCTGGCGATGATTGGAATCTATGGCGTGATCTCGTACCTGGTGAATCAAGGAACCCGGGAAATCGGTATCCGTATGGCCTTGGGGGCGACACCGCGGGCGATCTTGCAGGTCGTCATACGGCGTGGGATGGAGTTGACCATTCCGGGAGTGTTCATTGGCTTGGTTGGAGCATTCCTATTGACGCGCGTAATGCAGAGCCTTTTGTTCGGCGTCAAGCCAATCGACCCCGTCACCTTTGCGGCGATTCCGCTGCTTCTGACGTTAGTTGCGTTAGTCGCGACCTATATCCCAGCGCAGCGGGCAACGCGAGTCGACCCGACCATTTCGCTTCGGGAAGAATGAAAGAGAATAATCTTAATGGCAGGGAATGCCTGAATTCTGCGAGGGAGTGGGGTGAGCGATGGGGATTGAACCCACGACCCTCGGTGCCACAGACCGATGCTCTACCAGCTGAGCTACGCTCACCGCTGAAAATCAACTACATTGGGTGACTTCAGTATACTCGTGGGCCGAGATGCGTGCCAGTGCGAGGCGCAGACTCACGGTGGGCCTGCGAATAGCGCGGGGCCTGGAGAGTGCTCTTGATTGACGCGGCGAAAACACTATTTCTGATACTAACGGCGCTGTTCCCGATTGTGGACCCTTTGGGTGGCGCGCCCATTTTTCTGGCGATGACCAGACAATATCCGAGTATTACGCGCAGGCAATTGTCATGGAAGATCGCGGTCAACAGCTTTTTCCTGCTGGTCGGGTCGTACTTCATCGGCGCGCATATCTTGACGATTTTTGGAATTTCATTGCCGGTGGTGCAGGTAGGCGGCGGATTGGTGGTGATTTCGACCGGGTGGACGCTGCTGAAGCAAGGAGGCGGATTCAGCCAGAAAGATGTGATCGCCAAGCCGGAAGACGCATTTCGAAGCGCCTTTTATCCGATTACATTTCCGCTGACGGTGGGTCCAGGATCGATTTCCGTGGCGATTACGGTGGGTGCCGATGCGCCGACGCACCATCGATTCTCAGTGCTTATGATTCTTGCCGCGGTAATCGGCTCGGCGCTGGTGGCGGCGAGCATTTATCTCTGCTATGGATTCGCCGACCGGCTGGGCCGCGTTCTTGGCGACAACGGAATGCTGGTGATTATGCAGCTCTCATCATTCTTGCTGGTATGCATCGGCGTGCACATTCTTTGGAATGGCGCGAGTACGTTACTCGCTGCAGTACCTTTCCACGCCGGCTAGTGGTGCAAGCCAATCCTTTGATAAAAGGTTACAAACCAAATTGTCCCGGGAGGAGCAAATCGTATGCAATATGCATACATTGACACCTCGCGGGAAGTCAGTAACAATCGGGGCCATTCTCCAATCGGTTATTTCGAATCGATCGCCGGAGGTTAGATTTTCATGAAGAGCGCCTCTCGAGCACGAGCCAGCCGCGGCCCCAGCTCACCCGCAACGTCCTTTGGCGGTTCCAGTGCTATTCGTCCGGCTGCGGCAACGCTCAGTGAAAAAGTATACCGAGCGCTGAAACGAGACATTATTCATGGGGTCTACCAGCCGGGCGAGGCGCTGGGCGAAAAGGAGCTGGCAGAAAAATACAAAGGCAGCCGCACGCCGGTTCGGGAAGCCGCAGTACGACTGCAGAACGAAAGGCTGCTGCGAATTGTTCCCAACCGCGGCTATTTTGTCAGTCAGATCACGCTGCAAGTGTTGAGCGATGTTTATGAGTTTAGATCCGCGGTGGAGAGTGCTTCGGCGGAGCTCGCTGCCGCACGCGGCGCGTCACAAGAATTACTTCAGAAGCTTCACGAGCTGACCAGGGTGACGTGCAATCCCGAAGACAGAAAGAGCTGCTTTGCGTTTATCGAAGCGGATACTGAGTTCCACACCACGGTGGCGCGGGCAGCACGCAATCAGATGTTGCTACAGGCGGTGAGCGAAGCGCGAAGCCAAATGGAACGAATTATGTTCGCGGCTATCGATATTCACTATTACGGCGAGCTGCCGAATCGGGAACATTTGGAAATTTTGGAAGCCATTCAGGATCGCGATCCGCAAAAGGCCCGGCAACTTATGCACGATCACATTGTGAAATCGAAAGATAAAGTGCTGGGTTTGACCAATTCGTTCCCGCGGCACGGGTAAGCGGGCGTTCGAGCTTTCCTTCCTTGGAATACCAATTTCTACCGCTTGACTGGAAGATTCTATGAAGAAGACTGCGCCCAAACGAGCCTCTGGCCTGGATCGTATGAAAATGAGCTCGGAAATTCGCAAAGTGATGAGCCTGGAAAGGGAAGTCTGGCGCGCGGCGAAGGAAAAAGATGCGGCGGCTTTCGCGAAATTGGTTCCTTCGGATGGCTTGATGATTTTTCAAAGCGGAATGATGACTCAGCCAGATTATCTGGCGACGATGCGCGATCGGAAGCTGGAAGAGAACACCATCGAGGACCTGCAGGGCTTCATGCCGAATGCGAACACGGTGATTCTGACTTACAAAACGGTGCGAGCGGGAAGCTATCAGGGAAAGGCGTTTCCCAATTCAACAGTGATCGAATGCACGGTGTGGATTAAGCGAGGGAGAAGCTGGGTGGCAATCCTGAACCAGGAAACGCCGGTGCGAGGTTAAGAGTCACTGGATGAGTTGCGGCGTGCAAATAGCACTCAATTAGGCTCAGTCCGCAGACGCGCGTGGAGCGAGCGGCTTCAAGATGTCGTCGATGTAGTCGGGCGCGCCTTCGTTGCGCTGAAGATGCGGATAGCGCATGCCGCCGTTGTAGCGGACGGTGTGGGAGGCGATAGCGCCGGCATTGGATGCAACGATGGTTATGGTGCCGGTTTGCTTGGCGTCGCCGATCGCGCGCGTCAATTCCTCCACAGAGAAGTGCCTGCCATTTACCGCAAGAATCTTCATGTAAGGGCAAAGGTCTGCCTTTTCGGCGGCCATGCCGGGAACGACGTCCTGCACGCTGCCATCGTCGCGCACTGAAAGGCCGAGTGATGAGATGAAATTTCCTCCGTGCCCTTCTTCTGCGGCGAGCAATTCGTTCGGTTGGTCGTTGTACACGAGCTGCCAGCCGCCGCCAGTGATCCCGCCCAGAGGCGCGTTGGGGCCGATGTAGTCGAGGCGCTCGCGCAGCATGGTGCGCCAGTCATACGGCGCAATGCCGTTCAGAGTCGAGACCAGATCATCGAAGGTATAAGTCTTGATTACAGGTTCGCCATCGGGCTTACCGTAGAAAAGTCTTGCAAAAATCATCCATGGAATGCTGGCCATTGGTGAGCTTACGCAGAGTGACGTCGACTTCGAGCCAAATCAAAATGCTTTCAATGTAGAAGTCGGTGCCGCGGCGATAGGAAGACCATTGGCCGGGAGAGAAGTAGAGAACCTGCGCGGAATCGGCTGTGTCTTGAAGCGATCGCCAAGTGCGGCCGGAGCGATATTGCATGGCGGCAGCGATCACGGCAATGCGGTCGCGCGTTTGTTCGGGCGTCCACAGATTGCTGCGAGCGGTCAGCACGGTGCCGAGGTAATCGGTGAGGCCTTCGTAGACCCAAAGCAATTCACCCTTCATAGGCTCCTGAAAATCCGGAGTGGCGAGACCCACCGGGCGGCGATATTGGCCGTTCCAGGAGTGGGTCAATTCATGTGGGAGAAGTTCGGCCTCGCGCAAACGCGAGCCGGGGTGGCTTAGGGCGTCTTCGCTGATGCGGTCGTCCTGGCTTTCGTGATGTTCCTGGCCCAAGGGGAGGACGTTGTCGCTGAGAGTGAGGAGGACGTGATAGTCGCGATAGTGATGCGATTGATAGAGGGCGTCGGCTTGGACGATCAGCTTGTTGTAGTCCTCGATCAGGTCGGGAGAAATATTCAGAGGCCAGGCGTCGTCGGAGAGAAGGTCGAGGTAGTGCGGCGGCTTGATTTGCGGGGCGAGTTCGATGTGGCGGGTGTATTGGCCGGTCTGCACAGGTGAATCGACTAGCAGGTCGAGGGCGACGGGTGAGAAATCGATTGAACTGCCTGATTGGCCGGCGACGGGGAGGGAAGTGTTGAATTTCCAGCCGTCGGGAATTTGCAGAGACGGCGAGAAGAAAATTTGATTGGCGGGACGGCCCTTGGGATAGAGCAGAACGGTGTGCCACATCAGGACGAGCAGGTCTGAAGAAGCGTCGGCCGCGAAGTCGATGGTTGGACCCGGCGCGGAGAGAAGAAAATCGAGCTGGGCGTGAATTGATTTGCTGCCTGCGGGCACATCGAGGTGAACGGCGTACATGTCGACGAGGTCGCGGCGCCAAGTGAGGGTTTTGCCGTTGGCGGTGAATTTTAGGCCGGTGAGATTTTGGATTGGCCCATCGGGGGAATGATCGGCGGGCATCCATTTGCAGTAATAAAGCGTGAGAGGGCCGGGGTCGGCGGGAATTTCCATTTCGGAGTGCAGGACTTTTTCGGGGGCGCGGCGGGCGTCGACGTGGAGCTTGATGAGTTTCGATGAATCGGGCGGGGCAGTTTGGGCTTTGGCGGGCGCGGGTAAAGAAATCGCCGCGAGGGCCAGGACAATCGTGAGACTGGCGCGGCAAATGAAAGTCAGTGTTGCGCCATTGAGGCGAATATCTCTATGCATAAATCCTCCTCAATATCCCCGGTGACACTTCGTGGGCAGTGACGCCTAGCGTGCCCGTCAGTGTGCCAGCACGTTCAAAATATGAACTTGGCGCTGAACTGGATATTACGCGGCCCGCCTTCACCGAAGTGCGAGTCGAAGCTGCCGTCATCCGCGGTTGCGCTAATGATGGGATTGAAGGCTGAGGGCGACGGTTCGGCAAAGTTGGGATGGTTGAACGCGTTGAAGAACGAAGTGCGAAATTCGAAGCCATATCGCTCACCAAATTTGAAGGTGCGCTGAAGAGCGATGTCCCAGGTATTGAGCCCAGGAGCAACGATTGGATTTCGCGGGCAATCGCCGAATGTGCCCGGCGCAGGTTCAGCAAATGCGTCGGTATTGACGTAAGGCATATTGAAATCCGTCAATTGGTAGTGGAACGGGCCGACGCAATTGGGCCGCTCGTGGAAGCTGAAGGTGCCGCTGCTATTGTCAGCAGTCAAGATCGGCGCGGCCAGTCCGTCGCGCATGGTGGTGGTACCGGAAATTTGCCAATTGCGAAGCGCGTATGAGAATGCGCCTTCCTTGGGATATGGAATGGCGTAGATGTAGGTAATGACTAGTGCGCGGCGCTGATCGAATTCAGAATTTCCGTAACTGCCCGCGAGATTTCGTGAATCCTGTGGAACATAACCGCTCGTCCCAAAGAAGTCATCGACTTCGGATGCAGTATCGAGATTGTGCGACCAGGTGAAAGACCACTGGGTGGTCAAACCGTGGAAATTCTTGGTTTCAAAAATTGCCTGCAAGGCGTTGTAGTTAGCCCAGCCGACTGATTCGATCGTATTGATTTGCGCATAATTCGGAAAGCGGGAATTGAAGGGCCGCAGGGCCTGGGGATTGATAGTTATGTTCGGGTTCGCCGGGGGCTCATTGATATCCAGCAATTGAACCTGATGCGTGCTCTTGTTCCCGATGTACCCCAACTGAAAAACGACTTTGGAAGCCAGTTCCTGCTGAAAATTCAGATTCCAGATCTGAGTATTGGGCGTCTTTAGATGCGGATCGATGCTGGTGATGTTAAAAGGTGGCGTTGGAGCACCGGTGCCAAAGATTGGAACTCCGACGCCGAAGGGAATTGGTGCTGAAGGAATGATTTCAAAGCTTGCGGTCGGACCGAGTGGATTCTGGGCCAATCCTTCCTCAAAGTTATTCAGGGGAACTGTGTCGTAGTAAATCCCGTAGCCCGCACGCCAAATCATTTCGTGGCCAGGAATCAGAGAGAAGTGAGGCACCCACGAGGCAGAGATGCGAGGAGCGAGATCGCCTTTGGGCGCGTCATAGAGATGGCCGCCGGGCAATTGGCTCGCGAATTCCAAACCACTCGTCGGAGTAAACGCAGAAAATCTATCCCGCGACTCGTTGACGGTGGAATAGAAGTCGTAACGCAAGCCGGCCACAAGCGTAACGTTCGGCTTTACCTTGAACGTGTCAGTCGCGTACTCGCTGATGACGTTTTGGTCGATATTGGCGCGGCCGCTTCCGTTGCGAGTAATGTCAGTGTTTCCTGGATTTGGAAGCCCGGCAAGCAAGTCAATTAACCCGGCAACGCCAGGTTCGTCTTGTGCTGTATCGCCGGTCAACAAAGAATTGCCCAGTTGCGAACCCGTGAAGCTCAGGAGCCCGCGCCCACCGGCGATCGTGTAATCGGAATAGTCGTGCAGGAAATTGAACCCGAAACGCCACGCGTGACGACCGTGATTGAAGTTGAAATCGTCAGCGATTTGATAGGTGGTGGCCACGCGCCCGCCTGCGCCGTACTGCAGACCCAGGTTTTCATAGTAAGAGTTGCCGATGTCGATTTCGGGGATGCCAAAACTTTGGGGACCAACGCCAGTATTCAGGCCGATGGTTGCCGGGTTGAAGTCGGAATCGCGGCCTTTTTGAAATTGGCTGAAACGATTCCAGCCGAGTCTAATTGTGTTGATCAGGCTTGGAGTGAAAGTGTGAACTTCGCTGATCGCGAAATTATCGACCTCTGTTGGGGTAACTCCAAACCAAGGGCCCAACTGGGAACCTCCACCGGGGCCCGATCCTCCGCCCGGAAACTCATCCTCACCGGTGGCATGGACATCGCGGAAGGATAATTGGTCCGAATCGGAGAATTTGTGATCGATTTTCCCGATGAAGCTGTTGGGTGTTTGGCGACCGCGATTGTCGATGACGAAGGGGCCAGCGAGGTCGAGGCCGTCGTAGGAACGATAAAGGTGCAGCAGATTCAGCCCGAGTTGATTAATGGGACGGCCTGCGGTTGCCAGGGCGGCTTCGGCCTGGGTGATTTCCGCGTCGCTCGGGGCAATGGCGCGTAAGGTTGTGCCCAGTCGGAGACGGCTTCCATCGTAGGCTACGAAGAAAAACGTTTTGTTTCGCCCATCGTAGACTTTCGGAATGTAAATAGGTCCACCGAAAGAGCCGCCGAACTCATTCCAGACGAACGGAGCTTTAGGAGTTCCGAGTGGGAAAAGAGGAGGATTTGGAAGAGTCTCGAAAAAGTTCTTGGCGTCGAGTGAGGCGTCGCGGTGCAGCTCATACAAACTACCGTGAGGCGAATTCGTGCCGCTTTTTACGACCACGTCCATGACGCTGCCGGAATTTTGGCCCAGGTCGGCGGGGCCAGCGCTGATGACGCTCACTTCCTGAATTGCGTCCAGGGGCAATCTCGTGGCGGCGGTTGCGGAGTTGCCGCCTTCGTTAAGGGAGGGGAGATAGGTTGAAGGGTCAGTGTTGGAGATTCCGTCGATATTAAAGCCGTTGGAGCGGGCCCGCGATCCATTGATGCTGTATTGAGCGAAGGCGAAGTTGCTGTTTTGCACGGCACCTGGCAAAACCAAGGCCAGGCGGGTGTAATCGCTGTTTCCGATTGGAAGCGAGGTGACCTGTTGTTCTGAGAGTTCGCCACCCGCGGTGTCCGATTCGGTCTGGAGCAATATGGGGCCGGCGCTGACCTGAACTTCTGTGCTTACACTGCCCACCGCGAGGACGGGATACACGGTATTGACCTGTTCGTTCGAGGTGGTGATGTCCGAGAGTACGGAAGTCTTAAAGCCATCCTTGCTCACCGTGAGGGTGTAAGTGCCGAGGCTCAGCTCGGGAAAATTGAAATCGCCGTTTGCGTCGCTGGTGGCGGTGCGCTCGAGACCGGTGGAGGGATTGGTCAGCTTTATGGCGGCGCCTGGAACGGCAGCGCCTTGCGCGTCCTTAACAGTGCCAGTGATCCGGCCGGGAAATTGTTGCGCGAGACAGGCGATGGCGGCGAAGCCAGCGAGGATTACGACAGCCAAAAAACGGCCCAGAATGTGAAGTGATTTCATGCGAATCTCCTCGATCCCACACCTAGTTAACAGGGCACGCTACTGGGGGCTAGGGCGTATGTCAAGCGGATTCTTGTTGTATACAAAATGTACACGTAACAGCAGTTTTCGGGCTCTTCAGCAAATAAATTCCGAGGTTATTTCTTCGAGCAGATAACGCCAATTCGAGGGGCTGGCGTTGTAGCCTAGGACCACGACCGTGACGCCTAAATTCACTGCACCACTCGTCGCGCTGCTGGCGATTTCTCTGCTCTCTCCTGGCCATAGACTCCCCAACGAGCGGTCGGGTGAGCCAGCACTGCAGAGAGTGGTCGATAAGGCTTTGGGGGACCGGGCGGGATCGATTGTCGTCCTGGACGTCAGCTCCAACAAAATTCTGGCGTCAAGCTATTTAGACCTTGCTGCCAACCGGCTTGTAAGGCCTGGTTCGACCCTCAAGCCGTTCGTGCTGATGGAGCTTCTACAGTCTGGAAAGCTCGATGCGAGCCAACATTTGCGGTGCCGGCGTCCGTTGTTGATCGGCGGGATGCGCCTCGATTGTGCGCATACCCCAGCGGTGACCCAATTGGACGCGGACGATGCGATTGCGTACTCGTGCAATTCTTACGTTGCGGAAGTGACGCTGCGGCTGGACGGTAACGAGCTGGCGCAGGCCTTCCGGCGTGCCGGCCTCGATTCGGTGACGGGGCTAGTGGAGAGCGAGTCGACCGGGAAAATCGAAATTGCGAGAGATCGCGCACAACTTCAACTCGAGGCTTTGGGGCAGCAAGGAATCGATGTGACGCTTCTGGAGTTGCTGGAGAGCCTATCGCAAGCTTGCGTTAGGCAGGCAATCCGGAGATCCGCAGGCCATCCAACCAATTTTTGGTGGGCTGGAGCACTCGGTCAAATATGGCATGGCGCATGCTGCATACGTTGAAGGAATGAAGGTTGCGGGGAAAACTGGTACGGCGACCGAGCCCGAATGATCCTCGAACACATGGCATTTTTGTTGGATACGCGCCTGCAGACCGGCCCGAGATAGCGATGATCGTTTATCTACAGGCAGGACATGGGCTCGATGCGGCGGAAGTCGCGAAACCGATCTTCGCCGAATACGGCCACCGGAGCTCGAAGCCTTGAAAATTCGTACGCACTGCTGATTCTGCTAGTCGGCGTTCTGCCCGTTTCAACACTCGGCGCAAGAAGTGCGGGTGCGGCTTTACTCTGCGCATCCCCTGCAAACCTTGAACATCGTTGCTACAGACGGCCAATTGCACTGGAAGGCCTGCGTAAATTGTACAGAGCAAACTCGACCACGATCTGGCGATCAAGTCTCCAGCAACTTTGATACCTGACAACATCGTGGATGCGGCAGAGAAATCCCCCGATAAAGAGTTCTTCATCTCGGGAACTTACCGGCTGCAGCCCCAAAACGGGGCCATTTTTGCCACCCACTATCCTTTATATATCGCAGAGCGACCCAGTGGCTTGGTGGTGGTAGCCACCATGCCACTCGAGGATTATGTTGCGCACGTCTTGATGGCTGAGAGTGGGGACTTTCGAGGCCGAGAGGCGCTGAAAGCCATGGCAGTAGCGGTACGGACCTATGCCGAGCGATTCAGCAATCAACACGGAGCGGAAGGCTTCGATTTCTGTGACACCACACATTGCCAGGTGTTTTATGAAAGCGAAGTGAGCGAACGCGTCGTGTCGATTGTGGAATCGACGAAAGGCGAAGTGCTCTCTTACAACGGAAAGATTGCCTCGACGTATTACCACCAGGATTGCGGAGGAACGGTAGCGGCGGCAAGCGAGGCATGGTCGCATGTATCCGAGCCTTACCTGATCCTTCATAAGGATCCGTACTGTACGACAGCCGGCGGTTTCAAATGGCAAGCGGAGCTCTCGCACGACCAGATCGACAAGGCCTTGCATGCTTCCGGCCTACCGGCGCCGGAGAATTGGCAGGAAATTGAAGTGAGAGCGCGCGGCGAAAGTGGCAGAGTTAGCCTGGTAAATATTCTCGGGCGGGAGACCCCCGGCTTACCGACTTTCGGCTTCGACATTGCGATACGCGGTGGACCGCTCTTTCGGCTGGAACAATATTCGGAGCAATTGGTTCGAGGTGCGGTCAGCCGGCGGTAAATTTATTTTTTCAGGGCGCGGGGCGGGGCACGGAGTGGGTTTGTGCCAGGCGGGCGCGGAAGAGATGGCGCGCGAGGGCAAGAGTTATCACGAAATTCTGAATTTTTACTATCCGGGCACGCAGGTATCATCGCCGGGAAGCGAAAACTGGGAGAAGCGGTCCGATGAGCGCTTCGATCTGATCAGCACAAACCCCGATCCCGATTCTAAAATCCTGCCGATTGCAGAGAAAATTTTGCGGGAGGACGAGTACAACATCGGGTGGCAGATCTCTTCGCGTGTGAAATTGCAGGTCTTCCCGAGCGTGGATAGCTATCGCAGCACGACGGGCCAACCTGGATGGGTGGCAGCCTCAACGAGAGGTCAGACGATTCGCTTGCAGCCAATCGAGGAGCTGCGCAAGCGATCCATATTGGAATCGACGATTCGGCACGAGCTGTATCACTTGTTAGTTGAGGCACATGCCGCACCAAAAACGCCGGTTTGGTATCGCGAAGGGCTTGTTTTGTATTTTTCGAACCCGAACGCCGCGGACAGTCTCAGCATCATTAATGAGCACAGATGAAATCGAGCGCATTTTGAGGCATGGCGATAGCCGCGAAAACATGGAGAAGGCGTACGTATCGGCCCAAACGATTGTCGCCAACTTAATTCAGCAGCATGGAAAGCAAACTGTGCTCAAGTGGCTAAGCGACGCGTTGCCTTCCAGTGTTGTTCGGAACGCTTCCAAGTCTTCCGCGTCGCCAGCCCAAAACTGAGCAGGTCAGCATCCAGGCATAAAGTGCGAGAAGATACGAAACCAGGGTTCGCCAAATCACGCTGACTGTTTCAGCGCGAAGTGTGGAGTGGCGAAAGTCGGGCGTCCACCCCATAAGCTTCTGCGTGGCGACCACTCCTACCATTGCGGCAACCGCAACAATAATCCAATACGAAAAGCTCGCGATGGTTCGCTTCCAGGCGGCAAATCCCTGTGGACCGAAGCCACGAAAGCCGAGACTCGAAGTGCTGGACAGGAATGGCAGGATCAAACCCGGAAATACAATCCAGTGAAGTATAAAAAAGATGACGTCAAAACTGTCTTGATAAAAGGCCAAGGTGAAATGTCTCCTCAAATTGCCAGGAGATATGGACCGGAAATAAGGAGTCAGTGACGACTGATATTGATCCAGTCGTCCGAGTAGACGCCACAGCAGGAAGAAGCCAACGAGGCAGACAAGAATCGCGAGCACATTTCGCGCGGCCCGCTGGAAAATCTCGAGTAGCGTTCGATACTCAGCTAGATTTGGCGTATAAAAATAATTTAGTGTGCCACCGTGAAGAATCAGAAATACGAAGAGAATGATCAGTATCAAGAACACGTTGAGAAGAACGCGCATGCCGTTTGAAACCGGGATGAGCAGCCACGCTGCGAAAGTCGCGAATAGGAGCGCGTTGACGAAGAATTGAATCAGCCATAGCCGCCAACTTTGCAAGGAGCCTTTGAAAGCAGCCGCAAGAGTGCCGAAATTTGCCATCACTTCACCTCCATTACGGCTGCGTCGCTGGTAGCGACGACGGAAGGTTGGTACATGGGCTGGACCATCGCGGGGCTAACCTGAAATTTGCCGGGATTTACAATCTTGAGGAGGTACACGTATTGATGCTGGCCACGGAAGTATTCCTGGAAAATCGCGGCGCGATCATCGTGAAACTCCCGGCGGGTGAACCAGTATTCCCACCAAGGTGGCCTGGTATCAAGATCGTACAAATCATCGCGAGTGATAAATTCGGCGCCCGCCGGAATGGGATCTTCCATTAAGAGATAGCGCCATTCACTTCCGGCGACGGTCATGCGCACCGCGAGGACATCGCCGACGTGAAGGTCGCCGGAGAGTGGATCAAGGTGGTAGACGATTTTATTGTCGCGATGAGTAGGAGTTAGAACGAAATAGTCACGGGTGATGTTGAGTGAGAGCTTGTTGTTTTGAACGAGACGTTTGTCGTTCGAATAAAAAGACGCGCTAGCAGACCAATACAGACGGCCAGCGCCGGACTTGTGAATGCGAATTTCGTTTACGCCAGGATGGAGCTCAGAAGAGTTCAGATGGAAAGCCGGCTGAGCGGGATTGAGGCTGTTCGCAGAGACGAATTGTTCACTGGCGATTTGCTTGCCGTTGACGAAGAGCTCGGCGTGAAAATTTGCTTCTAGTTCATGATTTGCCTTGAGGTATTCGGTCAGGCCAAAGATGACCATGGCCGTTTGCTTGGTGCTGAACCAGAAGTAGCCGCCGTCGCGATGGTTAACCAGCCAGAATGCGGCTTTGGGAAGAAGCGGACTTTGCGGATCCTCAAGGCTAATGAGTTTCACCGCGTAAGCAGTGGTTTCAGGCGCGTCGTTGGTTTCAAATTCGAGGAAGTAGTCGTAGTTTGAAGGCCAGGATACTTCCTGTTCACTTACTGCGGCGTCCGACTCCACGGTTTTGGCGATTTCCTGCGCGCGAGTCGAGTAGCCGCTGGCCTGCAGCGCGAGGCCGAGCATGGCCAAGCCTTGGACCGACATTGAGCCGCGACGACTCCAGGCGGCTTCGATTTCTCCTGAGCTAGCCGCGCTATTTAGCGCGAGTGCATAGACTGCGTACGATTGCAGGTCATTGCGCATGTCGGGGTGTAGAGCGATCTGGTTGTGCAGCCAAGTTTCTGCGCGGCGTAGCGAGTCGGTGTCGACGTCATAACCCGCGCTGTTTGCCTGAGCGAAGCCGCTAATCACATAGGCGGTCATGAACACCATGCTCTCGTCTTCCTTCCACCATCCCCAGCCACCGTCATCGTGCTGGAAGTCTTTGAGGCGATCCATGCCCGCGCGAATCTTCTTCTCGAGTTCGGGCGTGTCCACGTTGTTATTGGGGATGTGGAGATCTTTCAACGCTTGGGCTACGACGATGTTGGGCAGGAAGCTGGACATGGTTTGCTCGGTGCAGCCGTAGGGATAGCTGGTCAGATAATCGAGGCCAGCGAAAATGCCGCCGGCGAAGGACGAAGTGAGGTTCAGATCGAGGGAAGGAGCAGACTGCTCAAAGTTATCGGGCAGTGTGATTTGAGATTTCTCTTCCTGGTCGACGGCGACGAGAGAGCCGGACTGAGCGGTGGTTTGTTTCACGCCGAAGGGGATCACCGGAAGAGTTAGCTCCATGGCATCGGATTCTTCATTGGTTAGAGCTTTTGCGGTCAGCACCGATTTCTGGACGGATTTGGCCCGCACTTGCCAGTGAAATTTCACTTCGCCTTTACTGGGTACTTCGATCTGGCCCGCGGCGGCAGTCAAAAGCTCAAGGCCCTGAACGTCGAGCGAGACCTGCACGTTTTTCCCGTTGGCAAGGTAATTGTGGACGATGGCGGAGACGGTAACTTCATCACCTTGGCGGAAAAACCGCGGCACGACCATCCGGACCATTAAATTCTTGCGAACGATGACGTTGTTGGTGGCGTTACCGACCTTTGTATCGAGCGTCGCGCCTCGAACGGTGGCTCGCCAAGTGGTGAGCGAATCGGGGAATTCGAATTGAGTTTCGGCGTGGCCGTGGCTGTCGGTGCGAACATCGGCGAGCCATAACGCCGTGTCGGGGAATACTTTGCGAATTTTTGGCTGAACAGGAATTTCCGGCTTTAACTGAGCGAGGGCACGAGAGCCATTCTGGGCACGATACGCCAGGAACATCTGTTTCTTGCCTGCTTCGCCAGAGAAATAAAAGTTAAGTGATGAATCCGTGGTGACGTGGTCGTAGACGTCGGCGTAGAAGAATCCGTGGATGTCAGTGGCCGCATCGGGGTAGATCGAGTAGATCGCTTCATCCACTACGCCGATGCTGAATTCACCGATGGCGGGCTTGCCATCAGCGTCGCGGACGTTCAGGTCATAGCGCACTTTTTGGCCGGGCTGAAACTGCTTTTGGGATGGCTGGATATCGATTTGCAGTTTTTGCTGAACAGCAGGAACTTTTAGATTCTTGCTGGATTCGTAGAAGCGGTTGTTCTGCCAAAACGCGACCGAGACATAGACATTGGGCTGATTGTCGATATGGATTGGGATATCGATGGAGGGCGCATTACTCGTGGCGTGGACGACTTGTTTCGACTGAATGTCGCGCGCTTCGGTAGTGACCATCAAGTAGGTTTCGGGAATTCCGGTCATTACCACGATGTGCGCGGTATCACCGGGCTTGTAGGATTTTTTGTCGGTGATGATGCGAATCGAACGGCTTTCACCAGTCGTCCACCAGGGCTCAATGTCGGCACCGGATATCCACACCCAAGTTGTTGAGCGAACCTCGCGGCCTTCGGGAGTCTGAGCCGTCACTTTCAAGGTGAGACCGCCCGACTCGGTGGGCTTGATTTGGACATGAGCTATGCCGCTGTCGTCAGTTTGGGAATCTTGCGAGCCGAGAGTCGTCTCAGTATGTTCGCGGCCTTCCCATCGATATCTAACCATCGAGACACGTACGGGCGTTTTTATCGGGCTGCCGTCGTAGTCTTTGGCGGCGATGGTGACGTCGATCGTGTCGCCAGTGCTGATCACATAGGTGTCGGTGGAGATTCCAAGTTGGAAGCTGCCGTAGGTTGCCAACACGTAGTTGTGGCCCGAGATTTCGCGGTTTCCCTCGTCGGTAACGCGCGCTTCGATACGGTATCGAAGGTCGAAATGGTGCTCGTCGAGGTCGGTGGGGATTTGGATTGTCAATTTTCCATTGGCATCGAGCTTGCCACTCTGCTCGGATCGCTCCTGGCCGGCGTAATAGTCCTCACTTTCGGAAGCGTCGTAGTCCTCGGATTCTCCGTCTTCGTCATCCTCATCGCGCACAATGAAGGGCGACCAATAGCGGGAAGTATGAACGACGTATTTAACGTTCGCATTGGCAACAGGCTCGCCGAAGAAGTAGCGAGCTTCAATGGTGGCTTCGATCGTGTCGCCTTGCAGGACTCTTGATTTGGAGGGGGTCACCTTCACTTCGTATTCAGGCTTTTTGTATTCCTCAACATGAAAGCCACCATTGGCCTGATAACGCGTTGAGCCCGGGCTGCGGACGCTGATCGAGTAATAGCCGAGGGCGGCATTTGCGGGCAGCGCAACGTCGGCGTGGATGCTACCGAAGGAAGAAACGGGCATGCTTTTTTGGAAGAGAGGCTTGCTGGTTGAATCTTCGACTAGAACATCCACTTGGGCGCCCGCAGGGACTTCGTAACGAGTCCCTTTGATTGTTCGGAGGATGGCTTTGAAGTGGGCGGTATCGCCGGGCCGATACACCGGGCGGTCGGTGTAGACGTAGCCTTGCCAATCTTCACCCGGGTTGCTGCTCAGGTTGTAGGAATAGGGAGTGACGATGGCGACGTCGTTGCCGTGCAGGGCGAGAATGCGTACGTCGTCGTAGCGATCCGCGGGCAGAGAAGCCTGAGCTAGGCCGGAAGAATCGGTTGTGACCTCGACGTTTTGTTGTTTGTTGGACCAGACGCGCACGTCAGCGTCGGGAATAGGGACGCCGCTGCGACGGTCGGCGGCAAACACCAGGACCTGGCCTTTGGAAATTTTGGTTACCAGGCCGAGTTCGCTCACCATCACGATGGTGTAGGCGCGCAGGTCGCCGTTGGTGGCTTCAATTAAGTAGGCGCCTTTTTCGAGGGTGTCAACTGGAATGGTTGCGGTTTCAGAGTAAAAGCGGGGCGAGAGAGGTTGGTGCCAGCGCGCGACGAGCTGAGAGCTATTAAGCAGCGGGACTTGAGCATAGATCGCTGCGGAAATGGATTTGTTGCTGCGGGCTGAGGTTTCATCTTCGCGAATATGAGCGCGAGATTTACGAGAGAATTGCGTGCGGAAAAAGTCGCGAATCTGCACCCAAGTGGCATGCTTCCAATGGTCGACACGCTCGAGAACCGTTGGATTGTCGACTCGTTCCTTTGGCGAAGTGTGGCCGAAATTGTGGACGTTATCGAGGTGCTCAAAGAAGGCTACGGGATCTTTGACTCGATAGACGCGGAATTCGAGGGCGTCGACATTTTCAGAGAAGACGGTAATGCCAATCTTTTCGCCGGGCAGATAGGTTTTGTTGGTAGAAAGCGAAAAATAACCGGCTGGCCGTTGAGCGTCTGTGGACGGAGCGAATGCAGCGATAAGTGCGAAGAGGAGCAGTGAGAAAGCGAGTTGTTTTACGCGCACTAGTTTGACTCCCGCAAAATCTTCCAGCGATATACACCCAGAAAATTGCTATTCCCCGGCACAGGCCGCCAGCGCGGAGACGGATGGCGCAGCAATTCTGCAACTCTTAAGCGACGCATTTCTCCCGCATGCTTATCGATGGGGCCTGTGTGATAAACCACGAAATCGTCTGGATCGGTGGCGGCGGTCCAGCGGCTGTGGCCGATGAAAATCATGGAGTGAAATGGGGAGTTCTGTTCAAGTTGGCGGTAGAAAAGGAGGTCGCCAGGCCGCGCCACTTGAACATCGCGGGATAGGAAGTAGGTATTCAGTTCCTTGAGTGTCTGGGCATCCGCGAATTCGGAAAACGTTCCATCTTTCAGATCGGAAGGCTGGAATGCGCCTGCCCTGACGCGAAAGAGAGAGGCGTGCGAAGGGGTGAATGGATACCGATACTTCTCAATTGACGGCAGGGCCGTTGGCGGCTCGACGCCAGTTTCGCGAACCCAAGCTTCGTCGTGTTCGCGGAGAGCGTTGCGATAGGAATAACGCAACAAGGCGGCGCAGTCGCTAATTTCGGGCGGCAAATCGGCGGGTGGGCGAAGGGACTGAAAATCGGCAATCAGGGTGAACCAATCGCGGAAGCTTTCTTGGTCGGTTTCGGAATCCAGATGCAGGAATTCGGGGATGCCGTCGCTGCCGCTCAAGGTGGCGGCATCAGTGGCATTTTTATCGGAGGCGTTCAGGGGAACAGCCGGATTGAAAGCTAGCGGGCGCGCAAGAACCAGTCGCGAGTACTTTCCATGGTCAGGCGTCGAGGACCCAAGAACCAGTAACCCGACACCTGCAGCAACGACCGCCAGCCTGGTGGCCGTAATCCGCTTCATCTTGAGCTCACTTCCAGCTTTTCAGCACGCGCTAGACGTCAGCGCGCCCACATGCTGTGGTAATGCACGTTGAGAACCAAGCCTTTTTACTTGGCAAAAACCGCAATTTTTATCGGAAATTGCGCGGAAAGGCGAGAGGAGTTTTCCGTAGCTGACTTACCTGAGAGTGCGTTTATTACACGGTACACAGTGGCGGAATTTCATGGCCGGAGTTCTGGAACTGTTCCGGCTGGCGAGGGCCAATGAGTCAGTTCAGAGCTGGGCGGGTAGCGGCGGCTATCGATTCCCTGGCTGAAGGTCGATTACGGGTCGTAGGCGGCGGCAAGCGTGAGCTATGGGTTCGCGGGCGCGGTTCGTGTTATCGTAAATTGTTCGGCGAATCGGCAAAACCCCTGGCAGGAAACGGAGAGGTGCTGGAGTGGCCGAACAGGGCTGCCTGCTAAGCAGTTACACCCCAAAAGGGTGTCGGGGGTTCGAATTCCCCCCTCTCCGCCAGATCTTTCTTTCTTTTTAGAATCGATGCCGGACGGCAGAGAGGCTGGCAAAACCATCTGGCACCTGGAGGCGCTGATACGCAGGAATACGCTTAGGTGTGCCGGTTGTATACGTCCGCAGGAATTTCTTTCAAGTGCCCAGAAACCGTGCATCCAAAGTAAGAGCGCCTATCCCGTCCAAAGGCATCCCGATATTTGATTACGCCGTAGATGTAAGCGGCCTGGTCTACACTCTTGGAAAGTTGCCGGGTACGCCCAAAGGCACGCTAAAGGTCGGTCTTCTTCCCCGGAATATAAAGGAATTAAAACAGAATCGGTAGCGAGTTGATCGCTTTCAAAATCGGGATTCGCGACCGGTTGGCCGAGCTGCATTTGTATACGCTGTTCGTGAATCCAAGCTGATGTTCGACCAAAATTCTTGCACACAATTTGGAACGTCCCCTGCCCTCTCCGCCATAAATTAGCTCCCCAAGGTAGCGTTCGGCGGCCGAACGCTCCTCTCCCACGCAACAGGTAATGGACGAACGAGCCCACACACAGCCCTCCGAGGATGAGTGCCAGCACAGCGGCCAGGAATATTCCCTCCACAACATAAGCGGCTATGGAAAGACCAAAATGAATGAGCAGCCCGCAGGCCAGTGCGAACGCGCCGGCCATCGATTGCGCTGTCCGACGCGGCGCCGGAGCGGGAGTAAGGTGAAAGGCACCATCTCGGCCGCCCAATGTCGAATTGTAGAAGGCGTCGAAGGGATTGAGTTGCGGAAGCAGAGCACTCCACCACAAAACAGCGCACAAGACATAAAACAGCGGCGGGCTGTGAGACACGATTCCGGCAACGATGCAGACGAATACGACCCGACCTTGAAAATGAAGCGCCGAATATTGACGGGGACAAATTGCCGGGGACGGCTCCTCAAATCCCTGTTGAAGGATGAAGTTGCGCTTAACTCTTTCACGCATGGTCTTGTGCTCCCACCCCTCCCAGGGAGAATCTCCGGGAAGTTTGCCCCTGGCCGGCTGAAGCCGGGTCGAGCCCTTCGTGAGGCATGGCGCCGGCGAGGAGAAGTACGGTGCCACAGAACATCAGCGTGTCGAACACATAGTTAAGGCCATTGTCGAGGCTGGCGCGGTCCACTATTCCGATCGGCACGTAGACGACCAGCACGACGAATAGAACAGCCAAGCCGGCCCAGGTCGCCGCTGCGCGGTTTTTCTTATTGATCAGCAGCATGATACTCGTCGGTACGTAAACCAGAGCCGTCAGGTACGTCCAAACAGCGTGCCCCAAGACCCAGGTCGGAGTCACCCTTTCGAGCGGAACGCCGGGGACGTGGTCGCCGTGCATGAATTGCTCGAAGCTATAAAACAGGAGGGGAAGGGCAACGAAGTACCGCGCGATCGCCGTAAGGATTTGCCTGCGACGCGCCGGTCCTGTGAGGCTGGCTGCCAACGCCAAAGGCCCGCCGCTGAATGCCAATTCCCGCAGAACGAACGCTATCGCGAAACGGTCTCGCGGATCTTGAACCCAGGCCGGGAGGTCCATCAGCACTACGAAGAGAAAAAACGTCAAGGCCAGCAGAGCCGCCGAGAGCCGTGCCTGAATCCCGGTCACCATGCTAAGTGCGGCGGCAATAAAGCATGCGCCCACGAAGTAGGCCCAAAACTGATGCCATGGAATCCAGGCAGGTACGATCGACGCGATGGTTGCGTTTAGCGTGAAGTGTTCAGTGCCGAAGGCCGCGAGTGGCGTGGCGTAGAAAAGTGGTCCGAAGAGAACCAGCTTGTCGAGTCCTCGCGCCTCTTGCCATTTACCTCGAACAAAAATCGTGACCAGCCCGATGACAAGAACAATTCCACCGACAAGATAAGACCAAATAACTGTGCTAGGAATTGCGAGAAGAGCCACGACTGCCGACAAATTCACGAAGCTACCGCTCACGACGATTCCTTTCCACCCCGTTCACGCATCAGGCTGCAGCATTAGATTCCAAACAGACTAGATGCACTGATGATTAGGCGGCCGGTCGGGTTGTCAGTGCGATTCGCGCTTGGAGTTCCACATGCAGCCTTCTGTAGTTTACGCGGTCCCCACCAGTTATCGCTGTTCCGCGGATTGATTCTCGCCTAGGTATTTGTTGAACCAGGCTACGCTGCGCTCAATTACATCGCGGGAGTGAGCAGGGTTGGAAAAGTGATGGCCCTCGTGGGGATAAATTACCAGTTCTGTCGGGACCTTGAGGGTGTTGAGTGCATGCCAAAATTCAAAGGACTGAGGAGAAGGGCATTCGCCATCACTGTCGCCGACGACGATCAGGGTCGGCGTCTTTACGTTCTTGATGAAAGTCAGTGGTGAGCTTTTTTCGTAGACCTTCGGATCGTCGTAGACGCTGGCACCGAAGAAAGGAATCATCGACTGGTCCACTTTGTTCTCGCCGTAATAGCTTTGCAGGTTGGCAATTCCTGCACCCGCCACGGCGGCGCGGAAGCGCTGGGTTTGAGTCACGCCCCACATGGACATATAACCGCCATAGCTCCAACCCGTCAGGCCGAGCCGATTGGGGTCTATTGAAGCGGACGCGATTGCCGCGTCAACGCCGGCCATAATGTCTCGAAAATCGCCATAGCCCCAATCCTCGCGATTCGAAGCTGTGAAGGCTTCGCCTTGTCCATAGCTGCCGCGAAAATTGGGCTGCAATACAAAATAACCTTCGGCGGGCAGAGCCATCGAGAAATCCCAGCGGGTAGGCCAGTAGGGCATGACCGCCCAGGAAGGGCCGCCGTGAACGCGCACGACCAGCGGGTACTTTTTCGAAGGGTCGTAATGCTGGGGATAGGTGAGCCAGCCTTGAACGGAGTTGCCGTCACTTTTCCATCGCAGGCTTTCGGATTTGCCCCACGCTGATCGCAGAGCGGCATTCCTGTGAGTGATTTGCTTCCAATCGCCAATCGGGCCGGCCCAAACCTCGGGTGGATGATCGAAAGATTGACGCACGACTGCGGAAGCTTTGCCATCGGCTGAGAGTGAGATGGCGGAGTCATAAGGTTGATCTGAAACCCGCTCGTCACCACGCCAGAGCTCGGTGGGCTTGTGCGCGGCAACGTCGAGCGTGGCAATGATGGTGCCACCATCGGCGATGCCGGTAAGCATGATGGCGTGTGAATCGGCCGACCAGGAAATCCAGGAAGCGCTCATATTCATTTTTGGAGCAACGTCGGTGAGTTCGCCACCTGCGGCTGGAACGGAGAATACGTCGCCACCAACGATGGCCTCGTCACTCATCAAGCCGCCGATTACCGCGATGGTTTTGCCGTCGGGCGACCAACGCGGCTGGGAAATTTGCATTCCGGGCTTTTCAACGACCGTTTTCATTTGGCCAGATGTGGCGTCAATCGTGGAGAGACTGGCGATGTACCAATTGTTGTCGCCATTGCCGTGAGCACTGGTAATTGCGAGCTGCGAACTGTCAGGAGCCCAGTCGAATTCGTAGACGTATTGATCCTTCGGTGAGGTTTGACGGAGGCGTGAGGTAGCGAGATCGAAGATGGCCAGCCGCTGCTCTTCGACGTTTTCTGAAATTACTCCTTCGTCAGGAGTCTCAGCCACGAGCGGGCCAGCGGCGCGCGAGGCGTTCTCGGTGAACAGAAAAGCGATTTTCTTCCCGTCGGGCGAAAAGGCAGGGCTCGAAAGGAAACCTTTCACATGCGTGAGTTGCTTAGCGCTGCCGCCAACAGCTTCGGCGGTGAAAAGCTGGAGCTGCCCGTGTGACTGCGCGTCGGAAAGAAACGCGAGAGTTTTGCTGTCCGGCGAGAACGCGACGTCGTGTTCTTCGTGTGGAGACTTGCCATCCCCAGCGCTGATGCGGCGAGGATTGCCTGCTGACGTGCCTCGAATATAGATCGCTGAATTGGATGAGGGCACGTTTCCAGGGGCAGGAAGCGACTCGACCCAAATCACGCTGCGACCGTCGGGCGAAATGGAAGCTTGCTGGAAGCTGTGAACTTCAAACATGACTTTCATCGCCGCGTTGAGTTTCGGGTCGCCATTTCTAGAGGACGACGAAGCTCTCTCAGCGTCGTGCTTTTTCGCCGTTTGTGACTTGGAGGCAGCGAGAAATATCGCTGGGAAGAGCAATGTGGCGACGAGGCAGGGGAGGGCCCATATCTTGTTCATTTTCACTCCTAGAGAACCGAGTTCTACAATCGGTCTTCAGTCCTTCAGCGACATTCGCGCCTATTTTGACTTAGCCGCCTCGGTCTCGATGGTATGCAGCAGGCCGTCCAAATCTTCGCGGGAGAAATAGCGGCCGTTCAAAACCACGCTGCGAATTTTTCGCGTATTGCTGATCGACTCGAGCGGATTTGCGTCGAGCAGCACGAGGTCCGCGCGTTTTCCTTTTTCGACGGTGCCGGTATCGGATAGCTCGAAATATTCAGCCGCATTGTTTGTGGCTGCCTGCAAGGCCTCCATGGGAGTCAGGCCAGCCTCGACGAGAAGCTCGAGTTCTGTGTGCAGGCTGAAACCAGGGTAGACGCGAACGCCCGCTGCGGTGTCCGTCCCGGCGAGAATACCAATGCCGGCCTTCTTCATGTCATTCACCATTTTGAATTCTGCGCGCACGAATGCTTCGCGATCGGGAAGAGGGTCGCTAGACCACCCCTTCGAAATGCCGCTGGTGAACATCGGCCAGGTGCGGTCTCGCCACGCTGGTGGCGCATATTTGGCCAACGGGTCGATTCCTGCATTGGTTTGCTCAATGAGCCACTCGCCTTTTTCCCAGACGAGCGTGGGGCACTGCCAGGTGTGGTTCTTAACGAAAAGCGCGAGGAGCGCTTTGGCTTTCTCAGGGTCGTAAGTGGAGAGGAAGCGGCCGCGTCCTGGACCGCGCGGCTTAGCCATCAGCTCGTCTTCGACCGAAGAGCAGCCTTCGAATACTCCGGTTAAATGCTCAACGCTTTTTTGGCCGGCGTTAACGGCTTCAGTCGCTCGGATCTTGTCGGGAATATGCCCGCAGAAAACGATTCCGCGCTTTTTGGCCTCAGCCGCTGCGGCGAAATAGCCATCGCGCGGGATGAGCGACTGGATTTTGATGAAGTCCGCGCCGCCATCTTTGAGTTTGTCGACCCAATTGCGGCCATCAGCTGCATCTTTTACTGGAGCGGAGCTGGGAAACTGCGGAATGGGCCCATCCAGCATAGGGCCGGCGATGAACATTCGAGGGCCAATCATTTCACCGGAGGCGATGCGACTGCGCCAACGCTTCAGCGGTTCGAGATCGCCGCCCATATCACGCACTCCCGTAATGCCATTGGCGACGAACAGGAGCGGGGTGATTTTTGGGTCCTCAGGAAGCCAATCTCCAAAAATCTCGTGAACGTGCATGTCCCACAAGCCCGGAATCAGGTATTTACCGCCCGCGTCGATGATTTGCGCATCCTTGGGTGGCTTGCCGCCCTTGGTAATCTCTGCAATTCGCGAATCGCGGACTACAACGGTCATGCCCTCCTGTACAGGCGAACCTGTTCCATCGATCAGCTTTACATGCGTGAATGCGAGGATATGATTTGGTGCTGCAGTCGATCGCGTAACAATGAGCGAGATGGCAGCGAGAGATAGAGCGGTCAAAAATATTTTTCTCATGAGAGTCTCCACACGAGAGCGGGACGGAATCGCAAAGTGCCGCGCATATTATCGAAAGTAATGAGTCTGGCAAACATTTTTTCGTACGTTGAATCCAAAATAGAGAGAGCGAAACGCGTTGAGTTTGTGAATGTTTCAAGAATTTTGTTCAAAGGGTCTGCAAACTCTGCAGTACTACACAGGTTGCGCCGATTATTGCGAAGTACAGCAAACGGGGTATTGCTGCGAAGCGTGAGACAAATCTATTCTTTTTGTGGCTCTGATGTTTCGAACAAAGGAGAGCTCAGGAAAAGCAGCCGTTGTTGCCTCTGCAAAAGCACGTCGAAGTGCAGAGGTTATGGATTTTTCTCCAGTTGAACGACTTCTTGGAAGCCTTCAGTCCCGCATGAGTTCTTTACACAGGGGGTTCACACATGTCAGTCGTAAATTGTTCTAACTCGCCACAAGGCGCCGAGGGCTATGCCGCGTACTAAAGCCCATGTTGTCAGTGTGATAGGGGTCCTAATCGTCGAAACGGACTCGATGCGCTGCCAGCTGATGACGGCGGCCTGTAAGCGCTCCAACTACAAACTTGAAGTTTTGGCCTGCGCTACCGATTCGGAAACTGCGCTGAAGGAATATGAGGAGCAGCAGCCTGACGTAGTCACAGTCAGCGCTAGTCTCCGTGACGGAAATATGAAGGGGCTCGAGGTCGTTCGCCGGATCAAGGCCATTGACTCTGATGTGCGCACCATTCTGCTGGTCGATTCGTACGAAAATGACTTGGTCCTCGAGGCGATCCGCTCTGGCGCGGATGGGATCCTGTGTCGCGATGAGCCCGTAGAAACCTTGTGGAAGTGCATTAGAGCCGTGCATGAGGGCCTGGTGTGGCTGCGCAGCACGGAACTGCGCAACATTGTCGAGGGCCTGGAAGAGACGCGCTCTACCAGGCTAGCCCGAAACCGAGGACTCGAAGTCCTCTCCGGCAGACAACAGGAGATCGTAACCCACGTATCGGACGGATTGTCGAATCGCGAAATCTCGCGCGCGCTCCACCTGAGCGAGCACACGGTAAAGAACTACCTATATCGGATCTTCGAAAAGATGGGGGTTTCGAGCCGAGTCGAATTAATCGTGCATGTCCTTAATCAAAAGGAGCCATTGCAGCTCACCGGCAACGATTAAGTCCTTCTCAGGTGCTGAACGCTAAACCCCGCACTTCCCCTACTGGAGTTTCTGTGTACCCAAACCCTCGGGTCTGCGCCTTCCACCGCTAGCCGCAGAGTAGGCCATTCTGAAAACAAAATGAGCGGAGACAGGCTAATCGCCTGCCTTCCGCTCGTAATTGCTTGGATTTGTTCCGGGCGACCCTTACCGAAACTGTCGTCGGCCTAGTCGATTTTCACCGAGAACGACCGATTCACGCCGATCGAAGCGCCGTTTGCAGAGACGATCGAAACGTTGGCGGTCTGACCCGCATTTCCCGACACGCTGATCGGGAAGAATCGATACGCCTGTCCCGGCAGGAAGGTCACTGTTCCAGTCGTGCTGGTGCCGTTGGGCTGCTGCACACGGTAGGTTACTGTGACCGTGTCGCTGGGGATTGAAGTGAGGGAGAGGACCGGATAGTAGCTGCCGGCCGCGCCGCTGTCGGACGGAACCGCGAAGTCCAGGCCTGGCATATTCATCGAGACCATGTACTTGGCTGTGCTGGTCCAGCTCGGCGTGTCGCCACTCTTAAACGTCTTGGCTTGAAAGACCGCGTTCCTGCCCAGTTGAATCGGACCTGAATAAATTGGCGACGCTTCGGTGGGCTGGCCGCCGTCCAGGGTGTAACGAGTCACGCCGCTGGTGGTGGTAGTTGCCAGCGTCAAACTTTGCACGCCACTGCCCTCGATCGCCATTCGAGGAGTGATTTGCGGTTGGTCGGCGATCGAGGCTGAAGTAGTGACGTAAGTCCCGGTCGCGTCAGCCAAGACAATCTCGGTAACCTGCT
Source organism: uncultured Acidobacteriota bacterium (assembly GCA_963757885.1). Classification (GTDB taxonomy): domain Bacteria; phylum Acidobacteriota; class Terriglobia; order Acidiferrales; family UBA7541; genus Palsa-147. Next base: position 2,128,751 of record CAVWSS010000006.1, read on the forward strand.
GGCCGTTCGGATTGTAATACTTCACTTGCGGATTGAGCTTGATCGTCTGGGTCGTGCCAGTCCAATTCAAGTAAACCGCCCCGCCCTGAAAATTCCTCCAGAACAGCCGGTAACCGCCGGTCAGCCCAGCCTGCAGTTGGCTCTGGTAGCCACCCGTTGGCTGACCGAGGAGGGCTTCCGCGCCCTGCCACTCGGATGGATCGACGTTGAGGGCGTTGGTTGAGCCGCCTGGTGCGAAGAAGAAGTTCGGGCCCTTAAGCAATGAGTAGACCACGAAGGAACTAGTCAGCGCGTTCGAATCGCCCGATGGCAATAGCGCGCGCATTAGAACCACTCGATTCTTCGAAGCCATCCATGAGAACAGCGCGAAATCCTGCGTGTACCAAAGATTGCGAATGTACGCTGAAGAATTGGAGTGCCAGCTATACAGATTTTCGTGCATCGCGCCGCCAACGTTCGCGAAGATCGCCGGGAACTGCGTCGGGTCGGTCGTGGTGCCGATGTTGGGCATCACGTTGATGTCCGGCGCCATTTGCTGAAGCTGGTTGAAAAAAGAAGCAACGGAATCCAGATACTCATCCGCATTTTGAGCGAAGGGCTGATCCCAGGTCACACCGGTGATGAATTTGTTGTTGTCGTCGAGAACGCCAAAAATGTCGTAGTCGAAGGCGCACTCATCGAGTTGGAACCAAAGATTTGGAGTGTTGTAGAGAGCCTTGCCGAGGACGGCGCGCGCATAGTTGTTGACCCAGAAGTGAACGTAGCGGCTGTCGCCCAGATTTACAGCGTATTGCCAGTTCTGCGACGGAGCAGTCGCGACGCCGTTTACCAATCCCAATGACCAGCTAAAAACCACCGGGCGCGATTTGCCCTGATAAGTGGCAGTGACAAAAATTGGCGCCTTGCCCGCAACGACCTGCTGGGCTTCGTACGTTTTAAGTTGAGAATAGGGAAAACCCCGGACCGCAGTCGCGTCGCTGGGGCTGAACTGATTCATCTTGGCGTAAAGGACTTGCAGGGCGTTTGGATCCAAAGCTCCGGGGGGATAGGCGCCTTCAAATATGCCATATTCCGAATACGAGAAACCGTTTGGTTTCTGGAACATGCTGCCGGCATTCTTGTCGATTACCGTGCGATTTTGCCCATGGGCGCTTACCAGAGGCAGGAGACCAGCAATCACGATAAAAAGGGCCTTTTTCATTAGTACTCCCTCGGAGGATAAAAAGTTTAGGCGGACGCCACCCGAGGTCGCTTGCTGGAAGGAGCTACCCCGGGAACTACCGAACCGCTTATTGCTGCCGGCCGACGCGGGACAACTGAGCCCTGCTGGGTCTTACGAGGACTTGCTACTGGAGTCGTAACTCGCGTCTACGTGCGTGAATGTACGCGAGAGCGTTAATACCTGCTACTGGACAGAGGGGTAATCGTGGGACAGGGGGCCTTTGACGACAAAGTGCTGTCAAAGATAACAGGTGGGCTTTCAGGCAGGACAGGTCGGAAAAATGAAGAAAATTGGAAAGGAACTGCGTTGGGGAATTACTAGGAAATTGCTAGGGAATCACTGAGGCGTTCGAGCGAAGGATTGAGGTCGGAGGAACTGATTAGTGAACGGCGATGGAGTCGTGAGGATTCGGCGACTTCCAGAAAATTCCGTTCATATAAAGGTGATCGCCACGTTTTTTCCAGGTGCGGATCCAACTGGCGAGTTTTTCGTCATCGGTTTTAACGGGGATGAGCACGATGGCCATGCCGCTATCGAGTAACTGGCGGTAACGGGTCTTCGCTTTTTCGGTCGCTTCGGCGCTGGCTTGCACGCGTGTCGACCAGGGCATTTCGAGGCAGATACCTTCATCGCCGACGGCCTTCTCGAGTTCGGCCACCTCTTCATCTGAAAGAGAAGCGACTTCCGCGGCGATGTTGAAAATCACGCGTGAGCCTTGTGACTCGGCTAGCGCACGAATTTCGCGCATGTTATCGCAGTAGCCGGACCAAGGTTGTTTGTCTCCCATGGCGCGATGGAAGGCGGCATTGTCGATGAATCGCTCCGGCGCAGGCACACCTCGCCAGAGCGTATTGATCTGCCCCTGGAGATCATGACGGGTGGCGGGATCAGAGACGTCGATCACTTTTCGGCCGGGCTGATTGGGCCAGGAGCCGAAGTAGCGCGCATCGGGCGGCATTTGCGCGGTGGTAACGGCCGCTTGGGGATAAGTATGCAGCTGGTCGGGCGGATAGACGGTGGTTCCCGACATGTAGGTGCCCACATACATTCCGCGGCCTTCGAGCATCTGCCTGATGCTGTCGTATTGCGCGACCGCTTGGTCGTAGTTTTGGGGCGTCACTTTCTCAATCTGGAGGTCGGTGATGAGCTTGTCGTTCGTAAACCAGGCAGGCGGGCGGCTTTGAATGTATTCGTTGACGTTGACTAGCACACGCCAATGAGCGTTCGAGTCGGGCCAGGGGAAGAGGTGTTGGGCGGCGGTAAGGGGAATAGCTATTGCGGCCAAAGCAGATACAGCTAAAAGTTTCACCTTCATTGGCTACCTCTACACGACAGCCGGAGCCGATTCCGACAAATGCTTCTTAATGAGCCGTTCATACTCGCTATACAAGTTATCGAAAATTTTGTCGTGCGAAAACCGCTCGCTCACAAAGGCGCGCGCAGCCACGCCCATTCTGTGCCGGAGATGCCCGTCACGCGCCAGCTTGGCCATGGCATTACGGAGCGCCTCACCATCTTGGGCGGGAACCGACATGGCGGTGACGCCGTTCGCAAGTGAATCGACTGAGCCGGGAACGCGAGTCGTAACGACCGGTATTTCCATTGCTCCTGCTTCGAGTACGACGCCGGAGATGGCTTCGCGATAGGTTGGCAGAGCGCAAATATCGATTGCCGCATAAATTGGCGGCATATCGGTGACCCAACCAGTGAAATGTACACGCGGATCATTTTGGAGGACATCGACAATCTCACGCGGCACCGGATGGACGTCCTCGAAATGCCCGCACAAAAGGAGGTGGCTGTGCGGGAATTCTTCCCGCAGGGATTGCCACGCGGAAGTGAGTTCGGCGATGCCTTTATCGGGGACAATCCGGCCGACATACCCAAATACCAGCGCCTGTTGCGGAATGCCGTGCTTCCTGCGGGTTAACGCCCGGTGGCGGAGCTTCTTATCGGGATGATATTTCCATGGATCGACACCAGGAAAGCCGCCATCGCCCAAAGTTTTTGCTTTGCCGCGGCGGCAGATCCCGCGACTCACAATAAATCGCCGCAGGCAGCGGCTTGGACAAATCACTTCAGTCGCGAGGCTGCAGGCGAGCCAATCGGTGAAGGCAACGATAAGGCGCTTGAGACCTTTCTGGGTGAATAATGGCAGTCCATTCACGGTATAGATTCGAATGGGTACACCCGCGAACCTAGCTGCGATCATTCCCAATAAGCCAGCCTTAGGCGTATGGGTCTGTACCATGTCTGGGCGTAACTTCCGCATCAGCCGCCAAATTTTGTAGAGCGCCGGAATGTCAGCGAACGGATGAATCGTTCGGTGCATGGCCACTTCGTGGTGAATGCTTTCTAGTGCACCATACTGGGGAGCCTCTTCCAGTCCCGTTGATGCCAGGGTGTGAATTTCATACCCACGCACTTTCAGAAATGCAATCTGCCGGGTGAGGAATAAGGCCACCGCCTGAGGGGCCGTAGCCATCATCAGAAAGCGCACCGGCCTCTTTGCCTTTGATGTGAGTACTGGGAGCGGAGATGGAGCCGGAGCGACAGCAACCCCGACGCCATAAGTAGGATTTTCGAGGCGAGTTACATCCAAAGCTGGTTTGGCTGCAGTAGTCATTTGATTGTATGAATTACGTATTCAGGAATTAATCGCCGCCAGCGTTGGTGGCGTAGCGAACTCGAGGGCGAGATTCCGTTTGTTCGTGCGGTTGATCGTGATCTTGAGGCGATGCCTTGCCATGCTCATACACTTGGCCATTGGATCGGTTGATCACTTCGACGCGAGGCTGAGGATGCGGTAATTTCTGTTGAGCGAAAGCTCTGTCAATCGCCTCCGAAAGAGCGCGCCGCAGGTCGTTGGTAAGAATTTCCAGGTCCAGCAGCAACGGTCCACCAGTCACATGCTTGCGAATCGTCAGAGCGCCGGAGGGCCCGAATGACGAGGAGAGCTCCAGGTCCATGTGCCAGTTACATTCGCCAAGTTCGCCAGACACGCCGGCTTTCGTCCATCCGAATGCAAAGTTTCCGGCGCTGGTTCTTGAAAGAAAATGGGCCTCATTCGGAGGAAGTTCAGCGAGCACCAGCGTGAAGCTATCGAATTCGGTGGTTTCGAACGCGTCGGCAAGAACCGTGCAAACACCGTTGATATTCGGTTCCTTCTGTAAGCGGTCTGTGGCTCGTCGCAATTCCAGATCATTCTTGGCGATAGCCTTCTGTTGCATTACACGGTGTCCAATTCGAGTAAGCTCATCGAGTTCGCGGAAGCCCAGCCAACGAAGAGCGGAAAAGGAAATCCAAACCATGCCGCAAAAGACCAACGCGCTGAGGATGCCGTTGGTATGGACGAAGATAAAGGCGAGCAAGCTAAACGCCAGAGACACCCCGCACAGGACGAAAACTATCTGTCGCTGCGAAAGGCCACGTTGAAGCAGGCGGTGGTGGATATGTTCACCATCGGCGGAAAAGAGCGGCCGGCCGTTGAGCAATCGACGCACGATCGCCAGGCTGGTATCAATCAAAGGCAACGCAAAGAACGCCACGCCCAGCCAAATTCCCAGCGCCAGCGACTTTTCCGACTTCATCGATAGCGCCAACTCAGCCAGCAGAATGCCAAGAAACAAGCTGCCGCAATCGCCAAGAAAAATTGTCGCGGGATTGAAGTTGAATACCAGGAATCCCACAATCGCCCCGCATAACGAGCTTGTGACAACGGCGATGAAGTGGTGATGGGCCAGCAGCGACATTACTAAAAGGCCGCTCGCCGCGCAGAGCGCAACACCTGCAGCCAAGCCGTCCAATCCGTCAATCAAGTTGAAAGCGTTGCTGACCAGAATCATCCAGCCGATGATACCGATCAGCGTAAACAGGATTCCGACCCACGCGTGACCAATAACGTAGTGCGCGTGCCAGATGCGCGGCTCACTGAGAAAAAAGATCGTAGCGGCCAGCGCTTGCCCCGCGATTTTCGTTATTGGCTTGACCGACCAGAGGTCATCGGCCAGTCCAATGACGAAAACCACGGCACCAGCTACGAAGATTGCTACGACACGGCGGGCATTGAAATCCCAAAAGCCGTGCAGGCCGTAAATCATTAGCTCGCGGACTAGTGAAACAGCAGCAACAGTGAAAAAGATTGCGATGCCGCCCAGGCGAGGTACGGCGACGAGGTGGATATTGCGCTCCAACGCTGGCTGACAAACCAAGCCAGCATTTCGCGAGATGTCGCGTACCACCCAGGTCAGCGCAATGCAGATTACACACGAAGTCAATGCGATTAAGGCAAAAGTCATGGGCCCCTTTTTCCGAGTTTGGTTTTTACGAACGACTGGGGTTGCTACGGCTGCGGCTTATTTCAAACGTATTGCTGTAATTGCTGGGTTGCGAGGCTTGGCGCAAGATCCAACGTTCGGTTTGCTCGCGCAAGAATTCATAAAGTTGTCGGCGCCGCGCGCACAGAACTGCGCTGCGGTATTGCCGTGCTTTTGTGAGGTTTCGCTCGGACGCTTGGTTCAGACGTTCTGGGGCTGAACTGAATTCAATGATTTTTTGGGCGAGCGACGGCTGAGTCTCCGGGTGGAACCAGTTCCGATGCAGGTAAAAGTTCGGGTATGCCACCAACGGCCGTACCTAAGCAGGGCAGGGCGCGAGCCATCGCCTCAATCATTGCTCTAGGCAGACCCTCGGTTTTGGAGGCTAGGACGAAAAGGTCGCTGTTATCGAGTTCGCTTCGTATCGCCTGGCCAGCGGGAATGCGGCCGGTGAAGGTGACCTCGCGTTCTAGCTCGCGCTGCTGAACAAGGTTTTCCAATTCATTGCGACAGCGCCCTTCGCCAACAATTCGCAGCGAGATGTTCACACCTTTCTGTTTGGTGATGGCAACCGCTTCAATGAGCGTGTCGAAACCCTTATACAAACGTTCCATCGAACCCACGCTGATCAGGCGTAAAGGTTGCGGCGCGTGGGAAAAGTGACGATGTGCAGATGCAAAGGCGCCATCGTTTAGTTCAATGCTTGAGTACACGATCGAGAAAGCATGATGAGTGCCCGGATACCGGTTACGCAGTTCGTGATCGGTCACGTAGGCCACCCCGCACGCTTTTTTGCATTGCCGCTTCAACTGCCAGGTAAACCACCTGCGAAGCAAGGGTCGAAGAGGATAAGCATCTCCGAAGGGCCCGAATACTTCGTGTGGATCACCGGCCAGTTCGACGGCGAAGGGCCGAGATGATGGAATCTGATTCACCACGTAAGGGGCAATCACAGAGAACGCGCGCAAGATGATCGCTTCGCTGCCATTGAGGGCGCTTTTTACCGCTTTGCGAATGGCGTTGACGCGCCGCAGCTGTTCTTTCGCGCCGACAAAATGAGGAAGGGCGCAAAAAATAACTTTGTCGCCATCCGCGCGCTGCCATGTTTCGGGCGGAGCCTGCGATTCTGCTATGCGCGCCAAGACACGTACTAAGTCGAAGACCTTCAAGTAGCGCACCCAGAACGAATGGCTACCCGAGCCTCCTGACCAGACTTGGCCGTCAGGAGTACGCACGAATCGCTCTTCAGTTGTGACTAGAACGTTCACAATGACCGGGAACTCAATGTTTGTTTTTGTGTCGGACTGTCAGGAGGTCCGTGACGATTTGACTAATTGCAATGTAAGCGCCTAGCGCGACCCTCAGTGATAGGCCCTGACTGTTAGAGGTACTGCTCTTCTCACGGCAGAAATCTTGATCGATGAAATCCACACAACCATGAAGGGAACTAGTCCATTTTTGGCTAAGCCAAATATCAGATTGTCCGAGTCCGCGCCCCAAGCCGATACCAGCATGTAAATCGCAAACGGAATTAACAGGATCCTGGCGTCTGTAGGTTTCAGATTCTTCACGAAGCTCCGGAACCAGCCCATCAACAATCCAAACGCCCCATAGATCAGTGGCACGGACAAAGCGCCAAAGTTCAGCATTGCCTCGCCAGCCAAGCCATAGACTCGCGAGGACCACCAAACGCCATGAAGATAAGAGCCGCTGCCAAACTGAATTTCGGTGCCTTCCTGCGCTACGGTTTCGGGCTTGGTTGGCAGTCCAGGAATGAGCAACGCCACTGAGCCCAAATAGGTGCGACCTTTTGCGTAGGTGAATTCTTTAGAATCATCGATCAATCGGTACAAAATGAAAGCCTGCAAGTCAGCACGACCCAAGTCTCCCAAGACAAGCATCTGCCAGGTTCGGCCGGTTCGGCGTCCCATTTCACTCTGCGAGGCTGAGTCCGAAAAAGCCTGGGTAAAGTTTGAGCCCATGTTCTTGTAGAAGCCGTACACGTACATGAACACGGCGAGGAAGGCGCAGCCGGCGGCTATCAGTTTCCACGGGACCGGCCGAATCATCATGTGAACGCAGCCCACCACCCAGAAAAGAACGAAAACCATTTCGCTGCGGCTTCCTCTAAGGCCGCCAAACACCAATTGCATCGCGAACAACATTGCGATAGCCGTCGAGATCTTCCACCACTTCACATTTTTGCCTCGGAAATACACGAGAGCCAGGAAAGCGACGAGGATCGGGGCGCTCTCTGAAATCATGAATATCTTGCCCATGCCTTCGAACATCTTGGGATCGTGCAGACGCGCGTCCATGTACCCGGAAATGCCGCCAAATTCGTGATAGACCCAAACCTGGGCGGCTGTTGAAATGAGAATGCCGATCGGCGCGACAATGTGAAAAAGATTCTTGTTGATGGTCCAGGTCGAGACGCCGGTCGACTTACGGCTAAACGCTGCGCGACGGCACAGTTCATAGCAGCCCAGTCCCGCGACGTTCAGCAAACCCATGTAGCCGAGCCAAACGCGCCAATCCGGTGGCGGAGCAACATCAGGGAGCCAATAGTTCAAGGCCACATGCAACAACGGTGCGGTGAAGAAACAATGGAATCCCCAGAGTGCAATCAGTCCTGCCGGATCGAACAAGTTCCGGCTTCGAATCCACTCGATGACGTCCCTCAGCATGAGAACGCCACAGATTGAGACCGGCACTAGGAACCAGTGGTAAAACTGCGATGAATAAGAAACGAACCCCATCGAGATTAGAGCCACGACGAAAATGGCGAGCGCAGTCGAGTCGACCTCCCGAATGCTTTGCCATACCGAAGCCTTATGAAGACGCGCAGGGTAGTCCGGCGAAAACGCAAACCTTGGCGGATAGGCCGCGTGGCTAACGTTGCCCGGAGTTTCGAGAAGCATTGAGTCCCGATTCAATTCTATGAACCTATGGAAATGAAGCTTTGATTTTTGTTGGTGTTCTCGTCGAGCTCAAACGAGTCGAGCGAGAACTTGACCTTGGCGGCACATCGATAGGCGCCTGAAGCAGCGGATTGCCACATGGTAGAGCGGCCTGCGCAATACTTCCCGATAACAGCTTCGAAGCTTGAAATCACGTCGCAGTACCTCTCTGTATTTGCATCGAACGCTGCAATGTCCGCGTCAGTCCACCGATTCAGGTGTATGGAAATCGTCCAAATCCCGAATGGACGCCGGCGAAAATTCCACAATTGCTGGGGGAGCCAAATCAGCCCGAATTCGTCTAGGTGCGGGTAAACCCAGAAGCCATCCGAAACATATCGGAACTGCAGCTTCTGCAAGACGCTTAGCGTCACGCGATCGAAAGAGTGGGCGGGAGCGATCCAAAGCGACGATTCAATATTTTCGCGTTGTAATACATCCACGGCGGCTTGCAACTTCTTTTCTTGCACGACACGCGGCAGCCCTGCAAATTCGCTGCGATTTGCCACACCGACAACGCCGGGATTACTTGTTTCAAAAACGTGCTGCCATCCGTGCATGCCGATGGTCCAATTTCTCGCTTGCCATTCCCTCACGCGATCCCAGAATCGCGGGATGGGCAACGAAACTTGCAGACCAGGGTCCCGATTATCTGGAACCACTGCCAGAATTGGTTGAATTTTGCGCTTCAGGAGAATTCTTTCCACCGGCTCCCAGACGCGCCAGTTCATGGTAGGGCATAAGTCTTCAAACCGCAGTAGGTACTGCGCTTTCATACTCGTGCTCCTGCGTACCACCCTGAATGTCGCTTGGGTTGCGTTTCCGCCAGATGCGTTCGTTGCGCTGCCGAATGGCCCAGCCGACCACTTTGCCCTTTAAGGTCACTCCCAATTCACAATTGAATTCGTGGCGAATTTCGCCACCGAATCCCTCTTTGAATTCGTTGACGCGCAATCGTTCCGCATTGGCAGTTCCGGTGTAATAGCCGCCGAGGTCGTAGCGCGTGGCGCCCATTTCCTTGAACCGCAGGATGTCCCGCCAATATAGATAACGGCCCGCTCTTCCAATCAACGTTCGCGGTAGAAATTGGCCGTTGGATCGGAATGAAGAGGCGGCGTAAAGGCCTCTGATTCGCGCCGGTGCAATCACGGCGCAACAAGCCGAGAGAATCGTTCCGTTACTTGACACCCATGAGATATCGAGCGCATTTTGCTCGGCGAGAATCGCCAGCCGTTCCCGACTCGCTAGTGGGAGATTCTTCAGCTTCGCGCAGGCGTCGAAGTGGTCGGCGAAGCGGCTGATCGCTGCAGGATCCGCACTGCGGGTGTATTCGTAAGTCAAATCGTCCTTGAAGGCGCGGCGAATCTTTTGCCGGTGATGAATTTTCATCCGCCCAAGCAAGTCGTCCTGGGAGGGCGATAGATCGATCACAATTGTGGAAAAGGGCGTATAGACCGAGCCGGGTATTGGCGTTGGCGACTGGTTATAGCGGAGGATGTCCACCTGCATTGCAGGAGGCTGTTCGTCAAAATATAGGTCTAGGATTCGAACTGAAAAGCGCTTGGATAGAATCATAGGTTGCTCCGAAGAGTGCGCATTCGGCTAAAAACTTCCGGCTGCAATTTCTTCCTGCGCGGTTGGGCAAGCCTCTTCTTGAATTTCCGCGTGGTCACCGGAATAGAGTTTCAGCAGTGAGTCGAGGCAGCTGTTGATCCCGAACCGGCTGTTTTGTAGCAAGGAAACTTCGTCGCCGCGACGCTGCGGCTTATGGTTCATCGCGTGTTGAGCGGTCCGGGCCCAGGCGTCAGCTCCTGCGGAAAGCGGCATGTGCTGGACGAGGCCCGGCACCACGTCGATTTCCCTCGGAACTTTAGTCGACGCGATCACCGGCACCCCGGCCGCCTGGGATTCGAGAGTGACCAGCCCAAGCCCTTCCCAGCGCGATGGAAAAAGAAATAAGTCGGAAGTGTGCAAGAACGGGGCAACGTTCGACTGCACACCCGTGAAGGTGCATTTGTTGCTCAAACCCCTCGAGGCGACTTGAGCCCGTATCTCAGGCTGAGTCGGACCATTGCCGATCATCAATAAGTGGACGTTTGGCTCAATCGTGGCCAACTGCTCAAAAATTTCGATTAGAAATGCATGGTTCTTTTGAGGAACGAAACGCCCGATGTGAGATATGACCTTGCAGGAGGGATCGATACCTAATTGTTGCCGGATGCTCATCAACGGCCCCGGGGCAGCAAAGGGCTCAAAGTCCAGGCCGTAACAGATCAAAAAATATGGCTCACCAAAGAGCGCGTCGCCGGCGGCGATCGAAGCGGCTACTTGATGGGTCGCGTAGCGCTGAATCCACGAGCGCATCAGGCTTTCGTAAATGAACCGGTGAATTCGTCCGCGCGCTTTTTTTCTGCCGTTGTGGCTATGCGCGATGCGGATCGGAATCCCGTTTTCGTAAGCGAGTTTGGCTACGAAGCCGCTGTACCAGTAGACATGACTGTGAACAGCGTCGTACGGACCATGTTCGTGAAGGACTTCCTTGAATTTCGAGGCGTACTCGAAAACGTTCTTCGGGTTGCCACCGCGGTAAATCTTCCCGCCTAGAGAAATCACTTCAGTGTCAAATGCGGCTTCCGAATCGGTCTGGACCAGGAAGTGAAACTCGAATTTCGTGCGGTCCATGTGACGCATGACGTGCATCAGCCACGTTTCCACGCCGCCACGGTCCATCCGGCCGACAATGTGCAGTATTTTCTTCTTCAAGGTTTTGCTCGCTAAATTGAACTCAAATGGAACGGAGCCTACGAGGATATTTCGAAGCCGATCTTTGAAACTTCCACATCGAGTCGCCGTCTCTGTACCGCCGGATCCACCTTTATTTCGCGTGAGCGCAACTGAAGAGCGCGGAATATTACGAAACCCGTGCCAATCAACTGGACAATGATTGCCAGGAGCGCGGCAAAAGCGCCGCCGAGTCCGCCAAACCGAGGGACTAGGAAATAGCAGGCGATCATCGAGCTCAGAGTGACTGCGGAGAAAAGTGGAACTTGTTCTCGAAAATGCGAAGTGGCGGTCATTGCGTAACCGAGGATAGCGGCCACGGCACCGATTGAGCCCCACACCACCAGCCAGAGCAGCAATTGCACATGCTCGGCATACTCGGGGCGATAAAGGATCAGCAGAATTCGATGGCCGGCGAATGCACAGATCAATAGCCCCGCGGCACCGACCGCAGCACAAAACGCCACTATTTTCGCAACCAACACTTTGAACTGTCGTACCTGCCCTTGTGAGTACAGTTTGGAAAGTGGAGTAAACACCGCATAGCCGAGTGCGGTGGCAACCATCATCATTGCGGTTGGGATGTAAGTGAGTGCCGAAAATATTCCCAATTCATGCGGTCCGCGGAAGTGCTCGATGAAATAGCGGGGCATGTTGATGTTCACCGAAATCAAAATCGACGCAATTCCCAAAGGGATAGCAACCCACAGCATCCTCATCTGATTGCGCAAATTCCATTGCGGAACGACTCGCTTCCAAAATGATGTGCCTTCGGATTTACCGGAGCGTACCAACGGCGATTCCGAACCCGCCAAATTGAAAGTCTTGCGGGCTGAGTCAAAGGTTAAGAACACCAAAATTCGGCCAATTACCAATCCCAGAGCTGCCCACGCCAAATTGCCCGTAAAACGAACAATCAGCGCCAACGCCGCTACTGCCAGAAAGCCTCGAAATATTTGCGACAGGGCAATCCGATCCATTCGCTCGCGCCGCTGAGCGATTGCGTAGTAATTCTCGCTGATCGAATCAATCAGGAATGCAACGCCGACCAGCATGATCACCGCGGCGGTGTTCCGTGAATAGCCGGCGGCCCGGCAAACCGCCAACATGATCACGAAAGCTATGGCTCCTAGCATCAGCCGCAGCCCCAAAATCTCACCAAACGGGTACTTCGACTTGTGATCGGTGACGTACAAGACGCGCAACTGCAAGTTCGCGAGAAATGTAATCGGGTTTGTAATCGCCAGAGCCAACGCGAACACTCCAACCATCTCCACACTGCCCAATTTGGCTAAACAAACGATTGCGGCCCATTGACACAGCGCATAAATGCCGTTACCCGCAAATGTCCAAACAAAATTGCTGGTCAATGAAAGCGCGCGTGCTCCGCTGGCCCTCGGTTTTTGAGGCGCAGGCGAGCCACCCGTGTGCAGTGGGGCCGAAATTTCGGTAGCGCTGCTCTCTGTAGTTGTGACTCGCTCAAGCATGCGCTTTAGCCGCTCCGTCGGTATTTAACTGGGGATAGATCATCGTCAAGTGATCATGACTCTAGGTGTGGAAATCATGCTCAAGCCATCATCGCTTTCGCATATTCACGGCTGTAGTCTGCGTAATAACTGTGAGAGCTGGATGAAGCGTTCCAATCGTTCAAAATTAGGCCCAACACGCGAACGTTATCCGCGGCGAGCCGCCCATACGCGTTTGCAACGGCTTCACGCGCCGTTTCCCCGGCGCGCGCGATCAGGATCACCCCGTCGGTTAGCTGGCCGATCACTCGGGCGCCCGGAACCTGCAGCACGGGCGGAGTGTCGATCAACACTGCCTCGTATTCTTCCTCTAGCCTCAGGAGCAGCTCGGAGAAATCGGACGAGTGCAAGAAATCGTTACGTGGCAGGACTGTTGGCCCGGTGGTTAGCACTGAAAGACGTGGTATTCGCGTTTTTTGAATGACTGTTTCAAAACTGACTCCCGACGGATACCGGCCTGCAAGCAGCCGGCTTAGTCCATTGGTGTTGCTCAAACCGAAAAATGCATGCAAGGAAGGCCGGCGGAAATCGCTATCCACGAGCAGAACTTTTCGCCCCATCGAAGCAAGCATCAATCCAAGATTCGCGACAACTGTAGTCTTACCTTCGCTTGGCCCCGGGCTGGTGATCACTACGGAGCGAGGAATCGTTCCGTTCGGGCCTGCCAGAAGCAGGGAAGTAACAATGGCGCGGCATGATTCCATAACCAAGAAGGAATTCAATTCACCGTTGCCATTCTTCTTGCTTTGATGTTGCCCGCGCAGACCCATCCAAAGAGTCTCGAGGTTTGCGATTTGAGGATTCGCCGCCGGAGCGCCGTCCATGCGGCTGAAGTAAGGCGAGAACAACCGCAAGTAGGACCCGCCATTGACGGGTTCGGCGCCGTGCGGCAGCCCCGCTCCTCGAGCGAAGGCCGAATCCTCCATCAAGTGCAGAAGACCTCGACCCTCGCGATCGTGTAGCAGCACGCCGAGCTCCGGAATGCCCAGGTAATAGCGGGCTTCGCCTGGCTCTTTGACGCTTGTATCGGAACGCTCGCGGCTAAATCCAAGGAACATTCCGACCGCCGAACTGAGCACGAGTCCTGCGGCACAATACAGCAGCAATATCGGGCTATGGCGATGCTTTGGAGGTTGTGCTTGATCGACAACGCGAACGTTACTGGATCGCATGGCCGCGGAAATCGTGGCTTGCTTCACCTGCTGCAGCATCTCGTCATAGAGCTGGCGATTGCCGTCGACGTCGCGCTGCAGAATGTTGTATTGCACCTGACGCTGGTCTAATGCTTCAACCGTGCGGGACTGCGCGTTGTAACTACCGCTCAAAAGATTTTCTCGTCTGGCAGCCTCTTCGTATTCATTCTTGATTCTTCCGAGTTGATTTTCTTCTTCGCCTTTAATTGAGGCTTGCAACGCTGCGATTTGGCCGTCTAGGCGTTGGATCTTTGCGTAATTTGCTGTGTACGTAGAGGCGAGCTCACCACGCTGGCGCTCGACGTCGGCAAGTTTGTCTTTGTAGTCGCGCAGGGAGGTTTCTTCCAGGGTGTCGGGCATAACTGAATTGGGTAAAGTCGCCTTCGCTATTTCATAACGCGACTGAGCTGCAATTCGAGTAGCCGTAGCTTTTGAGTATTCGTCCTGCAATTCGCTAAGCTTTTCCTCAGCAACATTGTTGTTTTTAGTACCTGCGCCAGATCGATCTGAGGTGAAAAGCAACCCTGCTGTGCTGGCGTAATTCTGCAGCGCGCTTTCGGCGTCGTGCAACTTGCTGCGAGTGTCGTCGAGGAGTTTTGCGAGCGCTTCACTCGTGTGCTGGCTCATTTCCCACCTGCCATTCATGTTCTGAGAAATGAATTCTTTGGCGACCTGATTCACGTAAACCACTGCTAGGTGAGGATCTCGAGATTCAGCGTCGACTTCGATAATCCTGGATTGCCCTAGCCCGCGGACGGTCATCGAGTCGTCGATTTTGTCGATTTCCTTTTCGAGTGGCTCCCTCGTATCCGGAGGGCCGCCGTGTATCAGGTGCGAGACCCATGAAACTGTCTTGTCGTAAATTTCGCCCCGGCGAGAGCGCGGTGGCAGAAGTGCTGCGTTCTGGGGGTCGGCCATTAAATCTTTCTTCACCGCGTCAAGGGTGCTGTCACTTTCAATCAGCTTGATTTGAGTTTGCAGATCGCTGAATGCGCCGGTGTCACCGCTGCTGGTGTCGTCGACCGGTGAAATCTGCTTCATGTTCAGGAAGTTGTCGTTGGCGTTTTGGACTTCCAGAGTGGCGGTGGCTTGATAAAGCGGTGTTTGAATCAATGTCGCCAGCACGCCCAATACAATTCCGGCGAAGCCTGCGAGACAAATTTGCCATTTCCAGCGCCGTACCACGTCCCAGAAGCGTGGATCGTTATGAACCGGGTGCCCGTCGTAGACCGCAGGTAGCGCTGGGACCGCTCCTGCGCGCAAGAGTGCACCATCATTTACGCGCCTAAGATTCGAAGTTTGCGAAGTTTGTTCCATGTTGGAATCCATTGAATTCATTGAGATTTTTTAAACTGCGACATGCCTGCCGATGGGCCCGTAGATCGTCTTGTGCGGGGCTGTTTTGTCGAAATGTTTCTAACGGAAAATTGCGAGGCCAGTGCCCGTTGCGATGGCTGCCTCAGCGCCGCGATATGCAGCGGTCTTCATCGCGCTATTCGGGACGAACAAAATATCTCGGCCAACGAGCGGAAGATCGGGAGCTTTACCGGCCAGAATTTTGTTCAGGTCGACCGGGATCTCCGCATGCGACCCATCAGGCTGTTGACGCAAGATTCGCGCGTGCTTGCCTGCCGAAGTTTTGGTTAACCCTTCAGCCATCGATACCGCCTGCAGTACCGTGATGTTGGGTTTTTCATCAAGGATGAAGCCCCCAGGCTTATTGACCGATCCCACTACGTAAACCAAATCAGCCTTTGGAACTGAAATCACATCCTGCGGCTTGATTACGACGTTGCTTTGCGGATCGTGCGCCGCGAAGAGCGAGTGAGCGGGGACGGATGCCGTGCTGAACTTGCCGGAAGGATCGGTCACCGTGTTAGGCAGAGGAATTGGGCCCATATCCGTCCGCCGGGTGATATGAATGGAATTTCCTGCATCTTGCCGCATACCGCCGGCCTTTGAGAGAAGTTGTTCGAGCGTGTTGCTGGAGCCGGTCAGGTAATACACGCCCGGAGTGGTCACCGACCCAAGGACTGAGACGGGTTGGCTGCGGTACTCCACTACAGTCACGGTAGTTTTTGGAGCTATCACGTATTTCGATAATTTCTGATTGAGATCTGCCTGCAGTTCGTCGACGGTAAGTCCGGCCGCTTGGGTGCTGCCGATTAGAGGAACGTCAATGTTGCCCCGAATATCGATCGTGGAGGGCTTGAGGTCGTTGCCCTGCAGTTCATCGATGTTTAGGGCTGTCACCATCACCACATCGCCGGCCCCGAGTACGTACGGCTGTTCCGCTGGCGCAGGAGCTGAAGGCGTGACCGAAAATTTAGTGCTTGCCGACTGAGCGAGCGCCGACCCGGAGCACAGCCACAAGGTCCCAACGAGCGCGATCACACTGAGGATGATTCGCGAAAGTCTCTTTTGCCTTTCTAGCTTAAGGTTCACCACGACACCTCTTGAACTTCTAGGTCCCGGTCAGTTTGCCGGCTTCACATTGCAAAGATCGATTTCAACCGCTGCAGCTTTTCCCAACATTTCGATGGCAACAACGAGCCGGTTCGCATTCTTCTTCCGAACCAGCTTCCCTCTAATTCCAGTCAGGGATCCCGCCACTACTTCCACTTCCTCACCGCAGATAAGTACCGGATGCGGCTCCACGCTGACGCCGCAATCAACCGTCCGGCGGATCGCTTCAATCTCTCCAAGCGGGATCGGGGCCGGAGCGCCGCCCGTCGTCACTACGCTGTGCACTCCCGGGGTGCTGAGCATGTCCACACGCCGCGTTAGGTCAGTTTTTACGAACACGTAGCAGGGAAACAGCGGCAGGGAGACTACCTTGGTTCGATCCTTCCACCGGCGAGTGGAAGAATAGAGTGGAAGCAGAGTTTCAAAGCCCCTGTTGTCTAAGAGCCTAACGCTGCTTTTTTCATGTTGGTGCTTGGTGTAAAGCGCGTACCACAAAGCCCCGGAATTGTTGCCCCAGGCATGTTCCGGCTGCATACAGCTCCGCCCTCTGAGTTACAGCGACGAGTAGTGCCGCAACCCCCAAGAATTGCGTCCCCACTTGAAACTCTTTAGAACTCAGAGCTCGCTAAGGTGGCGGCGAGCGCAGATTTCCAGACTCGAGCCTCAAGCTCGGCTTCTCGGTAAGGTGGGAGACCGAGTCACCGCCTTTCCAAGTTACGATTCGCAAAAATATGAGACAAGGAGTAGACCTATTCTTTTTCGGTACAGTACGTGGACTTCAGGGATGAGAGTTTCGGCCTCAGGCATACAGTCAAAGGTCGCTAGTACTCAGGAATTCAGTCGAGGCGGAGCCTCTCGGGCTAGAGAATTTCGGCCCTAAGGATACAGTTCGGTCGGGCGTCTTGTAGGGAATTTCACTGATGATAAAAACCTTAGCTCAACGGCGATCCGTGCACGGCTCCTTGAGTCGCGCACGCTACGAAAGGTGGAACGAAATCATGAATAGGATGGGTTTACCCGTCTTCTGTCGCGCCGCTGAGCAGAAAGGCGGGGGAGATTCAGTTGCGAAAGCTGGCTAATATCGTATACAAATCGTATACTTTGGCTATGTGCCGGACATGTTTGCCGGCTTTTGCGAGTGAAAAGCGATGACCAAGGCAAAGAGCAGAACCGAAAAGGTTAGACCTACTTCCGCCAACGCACCTGCAACTGACTTCCCCGTAAAGTCGTTGCGCAAAAAGTTCCCGGCTCTTCTGGGCCGGGGGCCCTTTGTTTTCTTTGACAACGCGGCAGGAGCGCAGATACCGCAGGCCGTGCTCGACGCTGTAACTCACCACCTAGTGGATCGAATGGTCCAGCGAGGAGGCCGTTACAGACAAAGCCGGGAAGTCGACGAAACCATTGCGCACGGGCGCGAGAGCGTCGCGATGTTTCTCAATAGTGATGATCCGTCGGAAGTAGCCTTTGGCATGAATGCGACGTCGTTCATCCGCACGGTGAGCCTTGCCGTTGGACAGACCCTCGATAAGCGCAATGAAATCATCGTGACCGACATGGATCACGAGGCCAACGTAGCAACCTGGTTGGCGCTGGAAAGGGAAGGGGCGAAGTTTGTTTGGTGGCAGATGCGTGAAGACGGCAACCTTCACCCTGAAGATTTGGATAAGCTGCTTACACCTCGAACGCGCCTCGTTGCCTGCACAGTGACCTCGAATGCGATCGGTTCGATTGTTGACGTCGCGGAGGTTGCGAAGCGCGCTCACCAGTCAGGCGCCGATGTTTTCCTCGATTGCGTGCACTATGGCCCGCACGGCCCGATCGACGTTCAGGCTTGGGATTGCGATTACCTGACTTGCTCCGGCTATAAGGTTTTTTCACCACACATGGGCTTCATGTGGGGCAAGAGGAAAAAACTCGAGGCCCTACCGACCTTTCGCGAGGATTTCATTCCCGATGAGCCTCCTGGAAAGATTGAGGCCGGCACCTACGTCTATGAAAACGTTGCCGGGATGGATGCGGCCATCGGTTATCTGGAGTCCATTGGCCGGGATCTCGAAAGTGGCAGAAACGGCGCAAAGAGCCGAAATGGACGGAAGGAACAGAAAAACAGCGCTCGGCTTACGCGCCGAGAAAACTTCCTCTCTTCAATCAAGGCGATTCAGGCGTATGAGCGGTTGTTGTCGCTGGAGCTTCTGCGCGTGCTAGCCGAATGCGGTGCGACCATTTACGGCATCAGCGATCCTGAACGCGTCAACGAGCGAGTGCCCACCGTCTGCTTCAACCTCCCTGGGATTGATCCCGCGACTGTCACCGAGGAATTGTCGCGCGTCAGTATTGGTGTTCGCGATGGACACATGTATTCTCCCAGGCTGATGAAGCGGCTGAACTTGCCCATGGAAAGCGGAGCAGTGCGCGTATCCCTGGTTCACTACAACACTTTTGACGAAATTCACCGTTTCGGAGATGTATTGAGCGATTTGGCCAGGAAGAATTAGAAGTTCCCTGAGCAGGCGAACGCCCCCATGACCAACTCGCCCTCCCAAGAACATTCGTTAACTTCAGCAACTTCTTCTGATTCCGCCAATCTACACAGGCGCTTGACCCAGCGCCAACTCACCATGCTGGCCATTGGCGGGGCGATTGGCGTTGGGCTGTTTCTCGGTAGTGGCGTCACCGTTCAACTCGCTGGTCCTGGGGTGATTCTCACCTACCTTGTGGGAGCGATTGTCGCGCTGATCGTCTCGTACGCTCTGGCGGAAATGGCGGTCGTGCATCCGGTCGCGGGTTCTTTCGGCGTTTACGCGGAGACGTACCTGAGCCGCTGGGCCGGTTTTTCGATTCGAGTGACCTACGCGGTGGTGCAGATTATCGCGATCGGAGCCGAGGTAACGGCCGTGGGAATCTATTTCTCCTATTGGTTTCCGACTGTGCCCCAATGGATTTGGGTGGTGGCCGTTTCCATTGGGCTGGTAATCATCAACACCATGCAGGTAGGAAAATTTGGTGAGTTTGAATATTGGTTCGCTCTCATTAAAGTGGTCGCGATCCTGGCATTCATCGGCGTCGGGTTTCTGATCATATCAGGCGTGTTTTCGCATCATCCGATCTGGTTCCGCAACCTCACCGCGCATGGTGGTTTCCTGCCACACGGCTGGACCGGCGCCTGGCTTGCGCTGACTCTAGCGGTCACAAGTTACATGGGCGTGGAAGTAATTGCGGTAACCGCAGGTGAAGCGCAAGACCCGGAGAAGTCCATCCCCCGTGCGATGCGCACTATTGTCTTCCGTCTGATTTTCTTCTATGTGCTCGCTATTACCATCATGTTGGCCATGACGCCCTGGGATCAAACTGGAACTGGTCTAAATGCGAGCCCGTTTGTTCAGGCCTTTCGTGCCGCAGGAATTCCCTATGCATCCGGAATCATGAATTTGGTAGTCATCACTGCTGCTCTTTCCAGCTCCAACACAGACCTTTACCTTACTTCACGAATGCTCTTTTCTCTTTCGCGCGGCGGCTACGTTCCAGGCTGGATTGGAAAAGTGAGTGGCAATGGAGTTCCGTTGCGGGCGCTGGCAATTTCAACTGCGGGAATGGGGACGGCAATTCTGCTGGCGATTTATGCGCCCGGCAAGGCGTTCCTAGCGCTCTACGGTGTTGCAGTCGCGGGGATGTTCTTCGTGTGGATTGTTGTGCTGTTGACCCACATGGCATTTCGCAGGGCACTTGGCGCAGAGAGGATTAGGAGCCTGCCGATGCGCATCGCCTTTTATCCGTATTCAACAGTGCTCGGGATCCTCGTGCTGCTGGGCATCGCAGCCAGTACCTTTTACGTTGACGGGCTTCAGTACACAGTCCCAGCCTTCCTTCCGTTTCTTCTTCTGATTTCTCTGGCCTACTGGAGAGTGCGTGCCAAGGGCGGCATTGGGGAGAGCGCCGTGCAATCCTTGGAAGAGCCGCTCCACCAAAAATCTACAGACTAAAAAGCAGGCCTTCGCTTCTTCATCTTTGAAACGAATCGCTTTGTAACGCTAAGAAGTGCATCGATGTCCCCGGGTGTGTTGATGACATGCACGCCCGTGCGAATTCCGCCTAGGCCAGTGATGTAGCGCACCGATACATAAATTCTGTTCCGCTCTAATTCGGCCACAAGCTTCTTTTCGTCTTCGATTCCGCCCGGCAAGCAGAACGTGACAATTCCGGCGAATTCCTTCTCCGGAGCGTCTTCGGTCGAGAGGACTCTAAGACCGAGTTCCTTGAGGCCATCGGTCATCCGCTTGCGCAATTTCAGAATAGTTGCCCAAACTTTCGCCGGGCCGACATGTAGCCACTCTTCGACGGCAGAGTCCAGAGCCAGCGCACCCAACCAATTCGGATATCCGCCCATTTCGAGGCGGCCTGCGTCGCGGCGCTCGTCGACGGCGTCGAAAGGTGTGCGACCGGGCAAAGCCATATAGGCCGACCAGCCGATTTCGGGCTCAGCCATCGCGAGATATCCCTGAAAAGTTGGCCGAAGTACATTTAGAAGCCGTTCGCCGATGCATGCGAAGCCCAGGCCGAACGGGCTTCGTAGCCATTTGTGTCCTCCGGCGCAGTAGGCGTGGGCGCCCATGGTGGCGAAATCTACAGGACGCGCACCCGCCTCTTGAATGCCGTCGGCGATGACAAAAGTCCCATACTTATCTGCGATTTCTCGAATCGCCCGTATGTCCGCGCGGAATCCGCTTACCTCCTGAACGGTGCTGATGCTAATCGCTCGAGCCCTCGGATTTAGGGCTGCGCGAAAATCCTCGGGCAGAACCTTTCCTCCTCGCGTGCGAACCGGAACCAGCTCCACTCCCTGCCGCTCACACACTCCCCGCCACACGAGCGGCGCGCCCATGAACTCCACATCAGCGAGAAGTATCTGATCCCCGCGCTTTAACGGTAGGGTCGTCGCGATTGTGCCCAGTGCTTGTGAGGTGTTGCCAACGAACAGGATCTGTTCCGGCTTGGCGTTGATTGCCCGTGCCACACGCCTCCGCGCCTTCTCAACGGCCTCAAACTGAAGCAGCGTTTCAGGAGTTCCACCGCATTGAAATTTCCCCAACGCCGCGACGGCATCGCGCACGCGCTTGACGGTTCGCGGAGCGGGGCGTCCCATTGAGGCATGATCGAGATAGTGCAATTTCGGTGGCATCGTTTAGTTCGCGTGGAATTCTGCCATATGGCCATCGCAGTTTTGAATGCCAAATGTATATCTAAAATATTCTATTGACGTAGCGGTTGTGTGCGTATAAACCTTCCATGGCGACTTGGTGTGTTTGCTTGCAGGTTCAGTGAAGGGCCCGAAACCACGGTCCGCACGGCCATAATACGCCATTCCGAGTGGTGGAATAGGTGAGTCGGCTGGGGGTAAGCTTATTCTCGCGTTGGTAAGAGCATCGTTCTAATCGCACGATACCTTGTAAGTGGAAAGGTTCAAAGTGCTAAGCGCAGAGCAGGTGAAATCCTTCCGATCCCGGTTCCCCATCTTCCAAAAGAAGACGTATCTCAATTCGTGCTCCCAGGGAGCGCTTAGCGATCAGGTTGAAGGCGCACTGCAAGAGCAGCTCAGGAGCTGGCATGCCGAAGGCTCACCATGGGATCTCTGGGTCGAAAAGTACGAGGTCGCGCGCGCAACTTTCGCGAAGTTTATTGGAGCCCGGCCTGACGAGGTTGCAATCGTTTCCTCGGTGTCGTCCGGAGTGAGCACGATTGCCAGCGCCCTAAATTTCGAAAAGCGGCCGAAAGTGGTGATGGGCGCTTATGAATTTCCAACCATGGGGCAGGTATGGCTCGCGCAGCAGTCGCGCGGCGCAAAGATTCAGTTCATCGAGCCAACAGAGGGACGAATCGATCCGGAAGCGTATGCTCAGGTCGTCGACGATAAGACGCTCATCGTACCTGTGGCCCACGTTTGTTTCTTGAACGGTTTTCGCGCCAATCCGCGAGAGATTGTTAAGATTGCGCATCGCCACGGTGCGCTGGCAATGCTCGACGACTACCAGGACGTCGGGACCCGGCCAGTCAACGTGAAGGACTTGGATCTCGATTTCTACGTGGCAGGAACGCTCAAATATTTACTTTCACCGTCCGGCGCGGCTTTTCTTTACGTGCGACCCGAGCTCATTCAAAAGCTGACTCCGACTATCACTGGATGGTTCGCGCAGCGGGAACCGTTTGCCTTCGATGTAAAGCACTTCGACCCGGCTCCGTCTGCGAGGCGTTTCGAGCACGGCTCACCCGCGATCCAACAGGCTTACGCTACGACTGCCGCGCTCGATTTACTTTCCGGAATCGGATTTGAAAATGTCGCGGATCACATCGCGGGGCTGACCAAGGCATTGCTCGACGGTGCCCGTTCCTTGGGCATCAGGGCGAAAACGCCCGACGACAGCCGCGGCCCATTGGTTGTGCTTCAGATGCAGGACATTGATTCGATGGCCAAGCGCTTGGGCGAGGAAAATTTAGTGGTGTCGCGGCGCATGGATGGTCTAAGGATTTCATTCCACGCTTACAACACCATGGATGATGTCCGCACTGTCCTGGGCGTACTTGAGAAAAACATCAAGTTCGCAACGCGAATCCCGGTAAACGCATAAGTCTTCAGTGCATCATCGAGCCCTTCGGGCGAAAACGCACAAACATCACCACTCCGGCTGGATTGGCACCGTAAATTGAATCTAGAAAAACGGGTGCGTGGTAGAGCGTGGCCTGTGCCCCAAGCGCCGTAGAAATTCCCGGTATCCAGCCGAAATCTCGATCATATCCAACTGAGTACGCCTGCACCCGAGCCAGGAATCGTTCTTCAAATCCCGCGGGAAGTGGATTCGATCCCACCAAAAGTAAATTCGTGCGATCGACGTTTTCGATGCGTGTCCAAACGGCATTTTTCTCCAGAAATCCGAACGTAGATTCCGCCAAATAACTGTTCAATTTTTCGCCAGTAAGTAGTGGCCGGGTCCGGCCCCAAATGAGCGACGAGGCCCAGTTTCCATTGTGAAGCGGAAGATTGTAGGAGATTGATGCCGTCATCCGACGTTGATCCTCATGCGGGCTCAGCGCCTCCGGACTTTTCAGCGTCCCCAAAGAGAATTGCCCGCTCCAGTTTTGGGATGGGTTCAAAGTTAGGCGCGCGGCCCAGGAGTCAATGGGTCCCGCGTCGATGTTCCATCGGTTTTCATTCGGCTCGCGGCCGTAGAAGCCGGAAAATTCAGCGCGAAGAAATCGATAGGAATACCCCGCCGTCACAACTTCGTCGGCAATGTGGGTGGAGTCCTGTTGATGGTGTCCCAATGGCGCAATGGGATCTTCGCTCGCGGACGCCCGGTGTGGATAGGCTGGGGGACCGAGGGCCGGGTCGCCGACAGGCGCCACGTAGACCGACAGCAAACTGTGCTCGCTGACTTCCCAGTCATAGAACGCTCCAATTTCCATAAAAAGATCATGCGGATGTTGCCCGTCGACGATGGGGCGGCCAAAAGCGGTTTCGCCAATTTGAAATAGCTCAGGATATCGACGCTCGGTTACGGTCGCGGGGTCCAGACTGAACATCCCGCGCAAGGTCAACTGCCCCGGGCCAAGGGGCTTTTGCGCCATGACCATGGCCCAATCCGTCGAAAAGAACTTGTCGCCGCCCCGCGGTCCAGACTGCTGAATGTCGTCAACGAAAAGAACTCCGTGGACCATGAGGTTCCAGCCGTGTCGTTTTGACATCCACATCGCGTTTGGCGTGGAAGCTGGTTCAAGATCAGTGCCGGACGAAAGATGCTCAAGGACAACGGCTCGCAGTTCATCCGAAGAGCCCTCAGTGCCCATGTCGTTTTTGCCGTTCGACATCGGGCACATGGATTGTTGCGCCTTTGTGATCGAGCAGCAGCAAGCGATCAACATTATTAATAGAAATACCTTGCCCAGGATTCGCACAGCGCTCCTTCGAAGGGTCAGCTTTTAGGCCCAGTATCGGAGATATCGAACGTTTAAAATAGTTAACGGAATATGGTTTTGATGCTAGATGCGGAGCGGGGTAGAGAACGTTAAAAGGAGATCGTCAAGTTGGTGCAACCTAACGGCTGAAAAATCGTAACGGATCGCATGATCGTGCAGCGGAATTGCGATCGAATGAAATTCAGCGTTCGGATTTGCTCTGGCTGGTGTTTTGACTGCAAATCTTTGTAGCGAAAATTCACTCTTGAAGTTACACGGTGCTGCGCATTTCGCTCGTGAGTGCTCGACTCGCATAACTACAGTTGAGGGGAGCGCTTTGTGTGACGAGTGCCCAGCACACTGTGCAGATTCTGTCACTTGTGTTGCCGGCACGGCGGGGGAGACGTGAAGCGAGTGCGCCGCAGCAGTCGAAGGAATGCAGCATGCCATGGCTGCAGGGGAAAGCGGCGTGGAAAAAGCCAGTAGCACCACCAACGCCGTTATGCTGTGTATTGCTCGCACCGGGTAAGTCTACCACTTCTGCGTTTTGAGGCGACCTGATGAGGATCTACTCGTATCGCAGCGCAACGATGGGATCGATCCGCATGGCACGCTGCGCCGGAACGTAACAAGCAGCCATGGCTACGCCGCCGAGGACCAAAATTACGCCCACAAATGTAATGGGGTCAGTCGCACCGACTCCAAAGATCAAATTGCTCATCAAGCGTGTTAAGGCAAGTGCCGCCGTCACTCCAATCGTGATACCGAGCAAGGCCACGCGCATGCCCTCCCCGACGACCATCCGCAAAATGTCTCGGGGCTGCGCGCCAAGCGCAACTCGAATGCCAATTTCGTTTGTGCGCTGACTGGCTACGTAGGAAATAACGCCATAAATCCCCACTCCCGACAGCACGAGCGCCAAAACTGAAAAGACTCCTAACAGGACCATGGTGAATCGCTGCATGCCGATCGAATCAGCCACAATTTTGTCCATCGGCACGAAATCGTAGACCACCTGACCCGGATCGTATTGCAGGGCTGCTTGTCGCAGCGCGCCGCTAAAGCTTGAAGGGTCTGAAGCAGTACGAGCCACTACAGTCAATCCTGAATTCAGCAAGGGGAAGACGCTATCCGGCAAGTTGGGAAGCAACATGTAGAACTGAGATTGCAGGGTCGCATGGCCCTTATCCGCCAGTCCCCAATGATTTATGTGGCCTACCACTCCGACAATCTCAAGTTGCATGAACACCACGTCGGTGTTGATGTGCTTACCGATAGGGTCTTCATTGGGCATGAACTCGCGCACAAAATGTTCGTCAACCACAGCCACGGGTCGTCGGCTGGCAATGTCCT
The DNA here is from genome assembly GCA_963757885.1 of uncultured Acidobacteriota bacterium. Taxonomy (GTDB): domain Bacteria; phylum Acidobacteriota; class Terriglobia; order Acidiferrales; family UBA7541; genus Palsa-147. The sequence goes on from CAVWSS010000006.1 coordinate 2,154,512, forward strand.
CCTGAGAAAGTAAGCGCCCGCGAATAAGCGGAATTCCCATTGCCTTGAAATAATCCGGCTCTACCGCATACCACAGTGCGGATGACATGTCGTTGTCGGAAGCCGGTTTCGGCTTGCCTTCCAACCAGAAGGGAAGCTCCGAATCGCCTTGCATCGGCAAAGATCCGGCCATTGTTGAAACAGCCTCGATTCCCGGAACCGCGTGGAGACGTTCCGTCAGATCACGCAGGCCAGCCCGGCCGCTTGTGGAATTTGCAAATCGGCCCGGAGGAAAAACCGTCGCAAAGGTCAACACATGATTAGGGTTGAAGCCGGGATTGACGCTGGCGAGGGCACCGAGTGTGCGAATCATCAACCCAGCGCCGACCAACAACACGATGGATAGCGCCATTTCGGTCACTACCAGGACATTTTGGAGGCGATGACGGGCACCACTGCTACCCCGTCCGCCCTCCTTCAAAGTGCCGGCCATATCCGGGCGCAAAGTCTTGATCGCCGGCGCCAATCCAAAAATAATCGCGGCGACGAGAGAAAGTCCGATATTGAATAGAAGCACCCGCAGGTCGAGGTGGATATTATCCGATCGAGGCAACGTGCTTGGGAGCGCTGCCAATACAACGCTCGTACCCCAGTGGGCGAGCGCCAGTCCGAGCAGCCCTCCACAAATCCCCAGCAATACGCTTTCTGTCAGCAGCTGACGCAGTACACGATTTGTATTCGCGCCAATAGCCACTCGAATGGCGAATTCGCGCGCACGGCCGGTTGAGCGTGCCAGCAGCAAGTTCGCCACATTCGCACATGCGATGAGCAAAACAAATCCCACCGCACCGAGCAGGACGAAGAGCGAAACTTGCACATCGCCAACGATGTCTTTCTTCAGCGGTTCAACCGCCGGGGACGAACCCTTGTCAGCATCCGGGTACATTTCAGCAAGGCTTCGCCCAATTCCCTCCATATCCGCACGGGCCTGTTCGAGCGAAACGCCGGGTTTCATTCGCGCCACCGCCCGGAGGCCCATTCCAACTCGGCGATCTCGAAAAAGTGCGTCGTTCCACTGGCCCAGCGAAACAAAGATTTCTACTGGGTCAAAGAACGGTACCCGGCCATGGACCACGCCGATAACGGTATAGCTGTTGCCATTCAATGTGACGTTTCGGCCCAGAACGTTAGGCGAAGCGCCAAACTTACTTTTCCAAAAGCCTTCATCAAGAAGTACGACTGGCTGCGCGCCGGGCCGATCTTCCTCTTTGCTGAATAGGCGCCCGATTACTGGGTTGACTCCCAGAGCCGGGAAAAACTCGGCCGAAATCATTTCGCCATGGAGCCGTTCAGGTTCGCCCGTGCTGGTCAGGACGTAATCGTTCGGGCGGTAACCAGCTAGCCCGGTAAATACTCGATTATCTTTCTGCCAGTCCTCCAGATTAGGGAAAGAAACAGAGGCTTCTTGAAAGTTTGCAGTTCGGTTGGCCAGTGCGACAAGTTGATTCGGTTGGGGGAATGGAAGCGGGTCGATCAAAACACCATTTACGACCGTGAAGAGCGCAGTGTTTGCTCCGATACCCAGCGCAAGAGTAACAATCGCGATGATCGCGAATCCGAGATTCTGAATGAGCTGCCTAAAACCATAGCGCAGATCCTGAAGCAAAACTTCCATGGAAGCTCCCAGGTGCAGGTATCGCTGCGGCCTTCAAAGAGACTTACGCAGAGTCCCTGGGGATTGTTCCGTGGTTCGTTAAGGGCATAGAAGCTGCACCTATTTGTTTGGCTTGAAGAGGATGACGGGGTCTTGGGAGGTGGCTGGCCGGTTCTCGCGAGTGCTGTGAATCACGCCGGTCTCGTCGGAATAGAAATTGCGGTATCCATAATTCGAAGGCCTACAAACAAGCGAATAGCCGGCGATTTGCCCGCTGGTATTCGGCGAGCCGGGATTGAATTGGATTTCGTAGCCGGCCGCCGCCGCGGGGCGAATTGCAGCCTTGGCGGATTCACCCAGGGCCTCCAACGAAGATGGATAAGCGCCCGCCGCGCTCTCGTAGGAATTGAGTAGTCCTTGCAGTTCAATCATGTCGGTCAGAGCAGTGGTTTCCGCGGTGGGTTTTGCTGTTTCGGGACGAGGCGGCAGGACATACCAAACAATTCCCCAAAGCGAGGCGACCAGAATCGCCCAAACGAAAATCGTTTTATAGAACTTGCGTTTCTTTTTTTGAGTTGTTGCAGTGGCAGGCTCAGCCTGCGACGGGATGGTCAAATCCTCGCCACAATAAGGGCAAACCTCCGTGCCTTGATTCAGTTCGTTTTCGCAATTTCGACAGGTGTACATCGAGGTCCATCCTGATGAGAAACGCCACCAGAAGTCAATGCGCTGACGGGCCCTGTCTGAAATTGTTTTGTGCTTCGAGGCTGAAAGGGGGGAGTGCAAAAACAGCAAGACATCCCAATCTTGCCCGTATCGGGTCCAACAACCATCACGGCTCGCAGGAACATGCAGCGAGCCTACGGTGTCATTATTCTGGGGCTTGTTTGGCTAAGGCACGGATCGTTTAAGAGCGAGAAAGTAACAGCGAGAAGGAGCAGGGAGACTAAATGAAACGACCATCATCCGGAACACTGATCTTCTGCGCGTCACTACTGGTGCTAGGTGCCTCCTATTTCCATGTTGTTTACGCTTCGCCCAATCAAGAGGACGCAGGCAAACAAAGTGAGCGATCTTCCGCCACATCCAAAATGCCAGCGCAAGCAACCACTGCCAACGATCGAACGGATCTCGCTGTTACCGTGTATAACTCGAACATCGCGCTCGTGCGCGATGTCCGGCAGGTCAATCTTCCCACTGGAACGTTCGCCCTAAAGTTCGAAGATGTCGCTGCCTCCATCAACCCCGCCACAGTCCACTTTCGATCGTTGGGCGAGCCAGCCAAGCTCACCGTTCTCGAGCAGAACTATGAATACGACCTGCTTGATCCCGCAAAGCTTTTGCAAAAGTACGTAGGCAAGGAAGTGATTCTGACTCGCTATGTGACCGAGAATAATTCGTCAAAGGTCGTCGAGACGAAAGCCACGCTCCTCGCCGACAATGGCAGCCCAGTTTGGAAGGTGGGCGACGAAATTGTGACCGGCATGATGGTCGATTCTTACCGTTTTCCGGATGTCCCCGCCGATCTCTATAGCCATCCGACCCTAATCTGGGCGCTCGAGAACGATGGATCCAAATCGCAGCATGTGGAAGCTTCCTATCTCACCGGTAATGTGAATTGGAACGCAGATTATGTTTTGACCGTTGGCCGCGATGAGAAAAATGCAGATCTCGATGGTTGGGTTACCGTGAGCAACAACAGCGGTGTGGCCTATCAAAACGCACAGCTGCAATTGGTGGCCGGCGCGGTTCACCGGGTCGAACAAAATGCAGCCCGTGAAGTAGTTGTCGAGGCCATGGTAGCGAAGGCAGCGGCTCCTCCTATGCAACAAGAGAATTTCTCCGAATACCACCTTTACACGCTGCAGCGCAAAACTACGATTGCTGACAAGGAGTCGAAACAAATCAGCCTGCTGAACGCCAGCGGCGTAGCGGTCGAGAAGTTCTTTCTGGTGCAGGGACAGGAATATTATTACCAGCGCCAGCAAAGTCTTGGCAGCCCTACCCCCGAACCGGTTGAGGTCAACTATCGTTTTAAGAACAGCGACCGTTCACACCTTGGTATGCCTCTACCCGCTGGAACAATCCGTGCCTATCAGGCCGATTCGAAGGGCGGTATTCAGCTGCTTGGTGAGGACAGCATCAATCACACCCCGAAAGACGAAGACGTGACGATTCACATCGGCGACGCTTTCGATGTCGTGTGCGAGCGCAAGGAAACGGACTACCGGAAGATTGACAACCACACTTATGAGTTTGAATTCGAGATTGCCCTGCGCAATCACAAGGATTCGGACATCACCGTGGAAGTTCGCGAACCGCTGGGCGGTGATTGGGATGTGGAGAAATCGACTTTTTCGCCGAAGAAGCTCGATGCTCGCACGGTAGCATTCGAAGTGCCGGTACCAAAAGACAGCAATACCACTTTGGATTATCGCGTTCGCGTGAAATGGTAAAACTGAGGGATAAGCAACGGTCTCTCGAAAAATCAGGGCGCCGCGGTTCGTTGAGCGATAGTCAGCTCTTTTGAGAAATGGGGATTGTCCGGGAATTCCTGCACCAGTTCGGCTAGCAAATCGGCAGCCCGGGTGAATTGGTGCTCTCTCTCGCTGGCCAACGCGAGCATTATCTTTGCGAATGGCCGTAGATAATGGCCTCCTGTGGCGGCCTGTTGTAACTGTGCAATTCCGCGCACTCGGTCGCCGTGAATGCCGCCGACCCAAAGGAAGGCGCGTTTGTAATTCGGCAAACAGCCAATGATGTAGTTCGCCGAACCCAGCGAGACGTAAGCATCGAGCGCATTTTTATCGATGGCTAACGCCTTATTCGCGTAGCTATCGGCTTCTCGCAGCATCGAAAGGCTGGCCAGCTGCTTTTTCTCAATCAGCTCATCGTAGTCCGATTCCATTCCATCTGTCATCGCCAGCGTCATCAATGCCTCGGAGTCCTTGGAATTCTCGACGAGACGCGCTTTAGCCAGCTCCCGTGCCTTTTCGTTCGCGCTTAGGAAATTAGGATTGCGATTATCTTCCGGCGATCCGTCGACGCCCCCCAGGAAGCGTTTGTCATCCAGGAAGAATGCCGAGGAGAAAACGTCCTTTTGCTGGAATTCTTCGAAAAGATAGCTGGCTGCCTGAGCGGCATAGCCGAGTGGATCATTGGGTTGAATCTTCAAGTAGGCCGCAATCTCAGCGCGGGCAGCCTCAAACTTCAGACTGTACATATCGTTGAATGCCGTATCCAACGACGGGCCCGGCGTGAGAATGGTTTGTCCTGAACTTTTGGGAGAAGCCTCGCTTTGCTGAGGTGGCACTGAATCCTGTGCTCGCCCTGCCGTGATTGCGAATGCGGGGACGACAAGAATAAGGAGGGTCATCCCGAAAGGGATTGCTACCCGACTAGCGCGAGCGAGCCTGGTTGCGGCCAACCTATCTTTGCAGCGCATCTGGAGTTTGATGCCGATTCGCAGCCTCTAGAAAAACTTCCACTTACCTTAGGTTATCGACAAGAAACTGGACGATGTGATGGAAAAGATCCAAAGTTGCCGGTCTGTCACTAATCGGATGGCCACGGCCTGGGAAAACCATCAAATACTGGGGGTATTTCCCAGCCTCAATCAACTTATTCAGCAGTAACGCGGTATTTGCGAAATGAACGTTGTCGTCACCAGTCCCGTGCGCAACCATTAGCTTTCCCGTCAGGTTGTTGGTGAAGTTGGCCGGCGAGGAGTTGTTGTAGCCCTCTTGGTCGTCCTGTGGCGTACCCATGTACCTCTCGGTGTACGCTGTGTCATACAGGCGCCAATCGGTCACCGGTGCAACTGCTACTCCCACCTTGAAGACGTTCGCGGCATGCATCAGAGCGGTCAGCGTCATGTAGCCACCGTAGCTCCATCCCCAAATGCCGATGCGCGATCCATCAACAAACGGCAGCGACTGGAGGTATTTAACACCAGCTAGCTGATCGGCGAGCTCAACCGTGCCCATACGATGATAGAGAGGAGTCTCAAAATTGTGGCCGCGCCCAGTCGAGCCGCGATTATCGAGCGACCACACGACAAATCCCTGCTCCGCCATGAATTTTGAAAACAAGCGTCCACCGTGCCATTGGTCGCGAATCTGTTGTGCCCCTGGCCCTCCATAGACCTCGACCAGAACCGGGTATTTTTTCGATGGATCAAAATTTCCTGGTTTGATCAGGCTGGCGTAAAGCTCAGTTCCATCATCGGCGTGAATCGTTTTGAATTCTGTGGCCGGCAGGTGATAGGTGGCGAGTTCAGGCACGGCATTTTCGGTCAGCATTGCGACCCGTTGCCCATCCACGCGGTCTATTTCCTGATGCGGGGGAACGTCCGCCCGCGATACGGAGTCAATGAACATTCCATAGTCCGGCGACATTTCCACGTCATGCACACCGGGTTCTCTAGTTACTTGAGTGACCTCGCCGCTATCAATCGAAAGTTTGTAGACCTGTGTGTCAACGACGCTGCCTTTTTCGGACAGGAAATAAATTGCACCATTCTTTTCGTCAACCACCAGCCCATTCGAGCTGTGAGGGCCAAATCCTTGCACTCCAAGCACGCCCCAATCGCCCTTGGTGAGTTGCTTCACCAGCTTTCCGTCCATTCCATACATATAGAGGTGACGGTAATTGTCGCGCTCGCTAGTCCAAAGGAACCGCTGGCCATCCGAGAAGAAATAAAGATCGTCGCCGACGTTCACCCAGTATTTATCCTGTTCGGTGAGAACCGGCCGTGAAGATCCGTTCGTCGCGTCAAAAAGACGCAATTCCAATCGGGTTTGAGCGCGATTCAAAATCTGAACGGCAATGCTCTTGCTGTCGGGCGTCCAGTTAACCCGGGGAATATAGACGTCTGTATCCTTTCCCATGTCCAGCCAGCGAGTATCGCCTCCGCTGATCGGCACCACCCCGACGCGCACGATAGGATTCGGCTCGCCGGCCTGGGGATAGCGCGTTATCTCCACCGCACCGGTGGCTGTGCTCATGTCATAAATCGGGTACTGAGTCACTTTGCGCTCGTCCATTTCGTAGTACGCGATTTGCGTCGAATCAGGCGACCACCAATAGGCCGTTCGCGCCCCAAGTTCTTCGGGGTACAGCCAATCAAGCTTGCCCTTCAGTATTTCTTCCGAACCGCCCTGAGTAATTTGCTTTTTCTCGCCGCTTTCAATATTGACGATCCAGACGTTGTAGTTCTGAACGAAACTCACCCACTCGCCATCGGGAGAAATTGTTGCGTCTTCGACGGAATCGTCGCCACTAACAAGACTCTTGGGTTTCTTAGAATTCAAATCCAGCCAGGCGAGGGAAGTATCGCTTACAAAAAGAAGATCCTTTCCATCTGCCGACCATTGATAGTCCTGGGGCGCGACCCTGCCAAGGCCGGTAGACTGGATGGCTTTCTCCTTCGGCGGTTGCAACACTTCCGTCAGCAGCTTCGCGCCAACTAACGGCGCGCGCCTTCCTGACTCAACATCGACTGTCCAAAGTTCGGGCCCGTCGGGTGCGCGATGAAAATAAGAAATGCGCTTGCCATCGGGACTCCACTGGACGCCCTGCGCGAGCGAGCCTCCTAAACTGGGCGATGAAAATAGCCGCTCCAGTGTCAGTTTCTTGGCCGGTTCGTTGCTTTGAGCTTTGTCGTGGGCGCTTATTTGAAGAGTAGCAAGGTAAGGAACGAATAAAAGCAGCGCAAATATATGAACGACACGTCTACGCATTAAGACCTCTCCGATTCGCCATTCGCTCATGCGCGTCCTAACCGCACAATCAAGTTCAAATGGCAGGCGGAAGTATAAAAGAAGTTGGGTATCTATGGATTAAATCTGAGGGGATTAAATCTAACGAGATTGGAGGGCAACTTCAGGTTCTGGGATCGATCCCGCCGCCGTGCGATTCCGCAAGAATGCTAAAACGGTAATCGCGATTGAAAGGGCGAGCAACGAGCCATCTCGAATCAGCGTTTTTGCCCCCAAGTGCTCTCCAGGTCCAAAGCAGCCACAATTGATTTCCAAGCCCATCGCGTAAGTTCGGACCATCACACTAAAGAATCCTGCGAGGAGCAGGGTAGTCAGCAGTGTGGAGAAACGCGCAAAGAGGCCACTAATCAGCCAAAGGCCAAGAAACAGCTCGAAGAAAGGCAACGTCTTGGCGACGAAGGACGCGGCGTTGGACGAAAGCAGTTGGTAGGAGTCCACCTGCATGGCGAACATGAGGAGCGAAGTCTTTATTGCGCCGACCGACCAACCCATTCCTGGTTGGGGCTGCAATTTCGCGTACGCGGCCACCAAGAAAATCGCGCCGAGCACAACACGGCCGGCGATCAGCCAATATTTGCGTTGTTTGCTAGTCGACACGCTCAAAATAATGACTCGCGAGGGCGAACGTTACCTACTGGGTTAGAAGTTGATCGAAAAACTGCTTCAGAACCTGCCACGACACAAATCCCGCCGTAGGGCCGTAGGGCTTTCCTTTGTAAGTAAACCGGAACGTCGGGGTGGCTTCCACCGGGATCGCCTTGCCGAGAGCGACATCCCTTTCGATCGCCGCATCGAGCGAGCATCCATGCCCAGCCTGTCCTGAGGCACTTGCGGGTTTAATGCCAGCTGCTGTTAGTTCGCAACCCTCCATCAATTTGGCGACTCTCTTGTAATCTGTTGGCGACAGCGCCCCCTCAATGTACTTCTGCATATTGCCATCGGCCGACCAGGCAGCCTGATTGTCGAAAAGCGCCTGCTCAACTTCCGCGTAGTGGCCGATCCGCGCGGCGGCGTCTGCCCAACGAGCCGCTTCATAGGAATACTTGTGCATAGGCAGGGGGAAATCGTGGTGGACCAGATAGACCTTGCCATTAGCGACATAGTCGCTCATGAGCGGCCGCAACGTTTGTTCATATAGCATCCGGCAAGAAGGGCACTCAAAGTCGCTAAAGACTTCCATGGTTATTGGCGCCGATTTGGATCCCATAGACTTGCTCGCGATTTCGTCCGCAGGCGACATTGCTTTGGCGGGCGCCTCATGATGCGTTTGGGCACAAAGAGCTCCGCCTGTCATCAGACTGATCGCCAATATCAACACCGCCAGGGCATACGCGCGAAAAGTGCGCCGATCCCCGTATCGGCTGGATTGCCTCATTCCAGTCTCCTTTGAAGGCTTGACCGTCCGCGACATTGTAACCTTGGTACGCAGTTCTGTAATGGCCAGGTTTTGAGTTGGTCGCCTCTGTTGCGATGCGGTCTCTGCGGCTGGTTCTGCCTAAGGCACCCTTGTCAAATGCCAAGTTTGCGGGTCTTCCCGGTTGCCCGCGTAGCTGCGGCCTGTTCAGGGTTTCTAGGCGGTCCTAACCCGATGAAAACGCTAGATTTGCCACGAGACTCAACGAACTTGACAATAATACGCTCAATGTGTATATTACCCTCTGTCCAGACGCATCGGATACATATATAAGGAGTTCTGAATGAGTAAGATTATCGGAATCGACCTTGGAACCACCAACTCGGTCGTCGCCGTCATGCAGGGTGGCGAGCCCGTGGTTATCCCTAATCAGGAGGGCGGCAGAACGACCCCCTCCGTGGTGGCCATTACCAAGGGTGGAGAGCGATTGGTCGGTCAAGTTGCCAAGAGGCAGGCGATTACCAATCCTGAAAACACAGTTTATTCAATCAAGCGGTTCATGGGCCGCAGGTTCGACGAAGTAGGCGAAGAGGCCAAGCGTGTTCCCTACAAAGTCGTGAAGGGTTCCCATGATGACGCGCGCGTTGAAATTTCCGGGAAGATTTATAGTCCGCCGGAAGTCTCCGCGATGATCCTGCAAAAGCTGAAGTCAGCGGCGGAAGATTTTCTTGGCGAGAAGGTCAGCAAGGCAGTCATCACTGTCCCCGCTTACTTCAACGACAGCCAACGGCAGGCCACCAAGCAAGCTGGCGAAATTGCCGGCATGGAAGTCATGCGCATTATCAACGAGCCTACTGCGGCTGCTTTGGCTTACGGGCTGGACAAGAAGAAGGACGAGACCATCGCCGTTTATGATCTTGGCGGCGGCACCTTCGATATTTCTATCCTTGAGGTAGGTGAAGGCGTCGTGGAAGTGAAGTCCACCAACGGCGACACGCACTTGGGCGGCGATGACATCGACCAACGCGTCATCGAGTGGATGATTGCTGAGTTCAAAAAGGAATCGGGCATCGACCTCAGCAAGGATCGCATGGCGATCCAGCGGCTCAAGGAAGCAGCCGAGAAGGCCAAGATTGAGCTATCTCAGCTTATGGAGACCGAGATCAACCTGCCTTTCGTCACGGCAGACGCCTCCGGGCCGAAGCACATGGCCTTGAAGCTGACCCGCGCGCGGCTCGAACAGTTGATGGAAGATCTGCTGCAGCGCTCGGTTGGACCCGTGAAGCAGGCTCTTAAGGACGCTGGCGTCACGCCTGACAAGATTGATGAAGTGGTTCTAGTTGGCGGCTCGACCCGCATTCCACGAGTTGTAGAAATCGTAAAGCAGCTGTTCAACGGCAAAGAACCTCACAAGGGTGTTAATCCTGACGAAGTTGTTGCTGTGGGAGCCGCAATTCAGGGCGGAGTTTTGGGCGGCGAGGTAAAGGACATCCTCCTGCTAGACGTGACCCCGCTGTCGCTGGGCGTGGAAACGCTGGGCGGCGTGATGACCGTGCTGATCCCGCGAAACACGACCATCCCGACGCGCAAGTCGGAAACCTTCTCAACGGCGTCCGACAACCAGACTTCGGTCGACATTCACATTCTGCAAGGTGAGCGGCCGGTGGCGAATGGGAACCGCAGTCTAGGCAACTTCCAGCTTGTCGGCATTCCGCCCGCGCCGCGAGGTTTGCCGCAGATCGAAGTGACCTTTGACATCGACGCCAACGGCATTTTGAATGTCTCGGCGAAGGACAAGGCCACTAACAAGGAACAGAAAATTACGATTACTGCGTCAACCGGACTTAGCAAGGACGAAGCTGAGCGGATGCGCAAGGAAGCCGAATCGCACGCGGACGAGGACAAGCAGCGCGTTTCTGACGCCGAAACTCGAAACCGTGCGGACAACCTGATTTATCAGACCGAAAAGCTCCTCAAGGAAAATCGCGAGAAGATTTCCGAGTCTGAGGCCAAGAATGTCGAGTCGGCCCTTGAGGAGACGCGGCGCGCGATTGCCGATGGCAATTCGGACCGCATCAAGACTGCAACAGAACAGCTCACGCGAGCTTCGCACGCGATCGCTGAAGCACTCTACAAGGGACAAGGTGCGGCGGGCCCTGGACCAGGCGCAGAAGCTGGCCCTGGAGCTGACGCCGGTGCCGGAACCGGAGCGCAGGCGAGTGACGGCGGTAATCCACAGAGTGACGTGGTGGACGCCGAGTTCGTGGACGTAGACGAATCGAAGAAACCGAACTAAGCAGCAATGAATCTCGCGCGGCTTGGCAACTTGGGTAAAGCTCCCGGGGAGTCCAAGCCGCGCTTTTTTCTTGAAGCGGAGGGACCTTGTCGACCAGTGGCGTGAAGCGAATCGGGCCGCCCCAGGCAGTCCAAAAGGTTCGTGACAACTATTATCTTGTGCAGATTCTGGTTTCAGAGTCGCCCAGCGCGGATTGGCGACGGCTTTTCTATGAAACTCAGCAAGATGTAACACCAGACTTTCCGACGCGGTCGGTGGAGATCACCGGCAGCTTGCTGCGTTTCAGGTCGGATCCCGCCACAGTCCAGGAAAAGGTCGGGCGGATTGATCGATGGCTGGAGCGAGCCAACCAGAAAGACGCGGCCATGGCCAATCGCTCTGAGGAACAGCGGCGGCATCGCGAAGAGCTGGCCCGCGAGGCCCAGGAAATGACCCAATGGAACGAACGCTGGTCGAAGTTGTAAGACGTCGCGTGAAGAGAAGGACTTTCTAGGCAAGATCTAAATCATGGCAACAACTACCAAACAAGATTATTACGAACTGCTCGGTGTTCCGCGCAAAGCGTCGGCCAAGGACATTCGCCAGGCCTACCGCAAACTCGCGCGCAAATACCACCCAGACTTGAATCCGGGCGACAAAGCTGCTGAAGAAAAATTCAAGCAGATTCAGGAAGCTTACGAAGTCCTGTCTGACACCAAGAAGCGGCAAATGTACGATCAGTTTGGCTTCAATACGCCGGGCGCAGGCGGGTCAACGCCAGGCGGTGGTGCGTATAACGTATCGCCCCAGGACGTGCATTTCGATTTTGGCGGCTTTGACTTTGGCGGTGGTGGCACCGGTGGCGGCGGTGCCAGCCTGCGTGATCTTTTCAGCCAATTTTTCCGTGGAGGGGGTCAAGCCGCTCAGGCCCACCACGAAGGCGAGCCCGGCTCGGACCTTGAATATCAGATTGAAATTAGTTTCGCCGAAGCCATGCGCGGCGCTTCCAAACGCGTCAGCATTACCCGGCTAGATCGTTGCCCGGACTGCAAGGGACGCGGTTCGGTTGGTACGGCGCAAGCTTGCACTGCCTGCAATGGCACGGGTCACGTTACCGAAGTCAGCGGCAAGATGCGCTTTCAGGTGCCGTGTTCCCGCTGCGGAGGTACCGGCAAAATTGGAACGATATGCCGCGCCTGCGGCGGCGAAGGACGAATCCGCCGACCAGAAACTCTGGAAGTCCGGATTCCGCCGGGCGCACATACGGGGTCCCGAGTGCGCGTCGCGGGACGCGGCAACGTGGGCACCGACGGAGGCCCAGCGGGCGATCTTTACTTCATCATTCAGGTCGCACCACATCCGTTCTTCGAACGCCGCGGCGATGACCTCTATACGACCATACCCATTACAGTGACGGAAGCGTCGCTAGGCGCCAAGGTAGAAGTGCCTACCATCGACGGGCGCGCCCAGGTTCGAATCCCGCCAGGCACTGACAGCGGGAAAAAGTTGCGCCTGCGCGAAAAGGGCGCCCCTTCGTCCCGTCACCAAGGGCACCGAGGGGATCAAATTGTCGAGGTGCAGGTGGTTGTTCCTCGCCCCGAAGATGAACATGTGAAACAGCTCCTGCGCGATTTGAGCAAAGCTGCGCCGGAAGATCCACGGCAAGGCATTTTTGCCAAGGCAGCGTTGTAGTTACAGAAAATGAAAACAGCGGCGAAAAATCGAAAAAAGGCAAAAGCCGGATACATGATTAGCGCCGTTGCGGAATTGTATAAGCTGCACCCGCAGACGCTGCGCCTCTACGAGCGCGCTGGGCTGCTCACGCCTTCGCGCTCGCAAGGCAACACCCGCCTTTACACCGACCAGGATCTCGAACGTCTGGAAGTGATCCTTACTTTGACCCGGGAGTTGGGCGTGAATCTTGCTGGCATCGAAGTGATCCTGAATATGCGCGACAAAATGGCCGATATGCAGGAGCAAATGGAGTCGTTCATGAATTTTGTTCGCGGTGAACTGGCGCGCGGGTTTGGGACCGATCAGAATCGCGGGCGCAACGCCATCGTTCGTGCCGGTTCGGGCAAAGCCATCCGCATCGTTAAGTAGTTCGTGCAAAATAAAACAATCGAATCGTCCTGGCTTCTCTCTTTCCACAACACTAAATTCTTTTCACAGCGTAATGCCCTTGCACCTTCCGCGCCGCTAAGCCTATTCTTGCCGCATGGCGCGCCCCGATTGCCCCGAATGCCTCGGAACGGGCTGGAAGATGGTTCCAAGACGTTCGGAATCCGGTAGAGACCCCGACGACACTCCTGCGACTTCCAATTCAGAGTCCGGCGTATGGAGTGTGCCCTGCGAATGCACCGAGAACGCGCAGCAGAATAAGTCGTTCGTGCGCGCGCGCATTCCTGAACGTTATCGCCACTGTGACTTCGACAATTTCGAAAGTGACCTGCCTTACGATCACGCATCTCCGAGTCATGTAGCTGGGTGGAATAAGAGTCTTGAGCAGGCCAAGATGGTCGTGCGCAGCTTTGCACGGGACTTTCCAAGCGGCACCGAGCACGGCATCTTACTTATGGGGACTTGCGGAGTCGGCAAAACCCATCTGGCTATCGCCGCGCTTCAGGAGCTGACCCGCCGCGGACACAATTGCCTGTATTACGACTACCGCGAGCTGCTGAAGGAAATTCAGGATAGTTACAACTCGAGCAGCGAATCCACGGAAATGGGTGTGCTTGATCCCGTCCTTAAAGCAGAAGTACTTCTTCTTGATGACTTGGGTTCCAGCAAGCCTTCACTTTGGGCGCTGGAGACGGTCGCGCACATTCTCAATACGAGATACAACGATAAGCGCGTCACTCTGGTCACCACGAATTTTCTTGATGGAGATTCAGCGGGCGCTTCTCAGCGATATTCCAATTCGCGATCGGGCGCTGCAACGCAAACTGCAGTGGAAGATTCGCTCACCGATCGCGTAGGCGCGCGAATCCGTTCTCGCCTCTATGAAATGTGCCGTACCATCGAAATTATCGCGCCCGATTATCGTAAGGAAATTCGTCAAGCAAGCCGCTTTCGATCCTGACCTCGAGAATTACTGACCCTTCTTGAACATCCTGTAAATCGTTCAAACCAAAGGCGCGTCAGGTTGACAATTTTTGGGGCTGACGCGTATCATTCCCACGACGCGGCGGCCCCAAAACGGCACGCTGCCCCCTCTTGCTTCGTACCCAGTAGGGTTCAAACACCTCGGGGAATCCATCTCGTGGTAGCGAAGCGGGATGAGCACGGGAGAATTTTTGATGTCGGGCATTCAAGACGACCAGAGCTCGACGGACCACCACGGTTCGTCTAGCCAGGAGCATATGGCTACCCCGGCCGTGAATCCCGTGTCGACGGCGCTGGTAGGCACAGACTCCAGCCAGGCCGCGCGGAACGAACAGCCAACTTCGGCCCCGCCTGCGAGCGATGGCAGCGCTGAGAACGCCCGCGAGTCAACAGTACACATATCCGCTGCGTCCGGTTCCGAGGCCGCAGCCACTGCCTCTGCTGCACAGGCTTCGGAAGGCCAGGAGACCCAGGAAACCCAGGGGATGGAAGAGCTGCTGGACCAATATGCGACACCCCCTACCGCCTCTGCTGATGAGGGGGAGATCTTCGACGGTCACGTCATTGCTGTTACTGACGCCGGTGTCGTAGTCGACGTGGGTGGCAAGTTTGAAGGGTTGGTGCCCGCGCAGGAATTCGCCGAGAGTGGCGGGGCCATGCCTTTTGGTCCGGGCCAGACCATCGAAGTCGAGCGCCTGCACGAACACAAGGACGGCTACGTTCTGCTTTCACACCTTCGGGCGCATCGCCGCCGTTCGTGGGAGAAGGTCGAAAAATCCGCTGCCGAAAATCAGACGCTCAACGGCAAAGTCGTCGAAAGAATCAAGGGCGGCTTAGTCGTCGATATTGGGGTCCGCGCCTTCTTGCCGGCTTCGCAGATCGACCTTCGTCCGGTTCACAACCTCGAAGCCTGGAAAGATCGGGACATCGAAGTTCGGATTTTGAAGTTGAACCGCAAGCGCGGCAATGTAGTAGTCAGCCGCAGAGTGATCCTCGAAGAGGAGACGCGCCTAAAGCGCGAGGCACTCGCTGAATCCCTTGCCGAAGGCTCACTGGTGAAGGGCAAGGTCAAGAACATTACTGATTACGGAGTTTTCGTCGATCTCGGCGGCATTGATGGCCTACTACACATCACCGACCTGGCGTGGGGTCGCGTGAAACATCCTTCCGAAGTGGTCAAGGCCGGCGACGAAATCGAAGTCAAAATCCTGAAATTCGACAAAGAGAAATCTCGAATTTCATTGGGCCGCAAACAGCTCCTTGAGGATCCCTGGTCGGCTGTTCCGCAGCGCTATCCAACTGGCACGCGCCTCCATGCCAAAGTGGTCAGCCTAACTGATTATGGTGCGTTTGTTGAGATTGAGCCGGGCATCGAGGGGCTGATTCACGTCAGTGAAATGAGCTGGTCTCGGCGCACGAAACATCCTTCCAAAGTAGTCAAAGTCGGCGATGAAGTAGATGTCGTCGTTTTGGAAGTTAAGCCGGATCAACAGCGTATTTCGCTGGGTCTTCGGCAGACGCTTCCCGACCCGTGGCAGGCCGCCGCTGATAGATTTCCTGTTGGCAGTCTTGTTAAAGGCAGCGTGCGAGGTGTTACTGAATTTGGTGTCTTCGTCGAGATCGAAGAAGGTCTTGAGGGCCTGATTCATATTAGTGATATGAGCTGGACCGAACGGGTCAAGCATCCTGGTGAAAAATTCAAAAAGGGCGATACGGTTGAGGCCAAAGTTTTGAAGGTCGACGTCGAAAATCGCCGTCTGTCTCTTGGCATCAAGCAGATCAACGACATTTGGGCCAACTGGTTTGCTGCTCACCACGTCAACGACCTCGTCAAAGGCAAAGTTTCCCGCATCACTGATTTTGGCGCATTCGTTGAGTTGGCGGAGGGTATCGAAGCCCTCTGCCATATTTCGGAGATTGAAGAGCGGCGTCCCAAGGGCGAGCGCGATCGCGATAAGAACGCACGGAAGAACAAGGGCACTTCCGCGCTGGCTCCCGGCAAGGAATACGATTTCAAGATCATTCGCATCGATGAGCAGCAGCACAAGATTGGGTTGAGTTATCGTGCCGCTCAGAAACAGGCCGAACGTCGCGAAATCGAAACTTTCCGCTCGTCAAAATCCTCGCCCACAGCCACCATCGGCGATGCCATCCTCGCCAAACGTCAAAACTCCTGAGGAATCACCCGGCCGACCTAACGGGCCATACCCCTTGTGCATCTGATTGAAGGAAACTGTTTACGTTCCCTACGCTTTGGTGGTATGCAAAGTATTGTATTGATTAAGGTTCGGATATCTTAGGCTCCGAATTAGAAACGCCGCCAAGAGCGGCGGCTGACGCCGGGGAAGTTCTCGATCTTCAGCCCTAGTGTGCTGGCAAGAATTCTTAACCAGGAGGCTCGCGATCTAATGGCCAAGACAGGTGATCAAAATAAAGAACGCACCATGACCAAGGCGGATTTGATCGAAGAAGTCACCCGCGTCACGGAACTGCCTCGCAAGGAATCGGAGATGGTCGTCGAAACCATCTTTGACAGCATCATCGAAGCTCTTCAAAAGAGCGACAAAATCGAAATTCGCGGTTTTGGTAGTTTTCGCACCCGACAGCGACGCGGTCGCATAGGGAGAAACCCCAAGACCGGCGCCAAGGTCGAAGTGCCTCCTAAGCGAATTCCTTTCTTCAAACCCAGCAAGGAGCTCAAGGATTTTGTGAACACCGCCAAGCCCACCAGCTCGGAACCGGCACCGCCGCCCAGCCAGTCCTGAGCCATCTCGGATGGACTATTTATGGACACCCTGGCGATACCGCTACATCGCCGAAGCCGCAAAAGAAAAGGGCTGCGTCTTTTGTGACGCTGTTGCTGCGAACGATGACCCGCATACCCTCATTATTCATCGAGGCGAAAAGAATTTCGTAATCCTGAACCGCTTCCCCTACACCAGCGGCCACCTGATGGTCGTGCCCTACGCACACGTTGCCGATCTTTCCGCCGCCGAACCGGCGATTCTCTCCGAAATGATGGTGCTCGCGAAAAGGGCGCAGATTGCCCTGGGAGAGGCCTATCATCCGGAAGGTTACAATTTGGGAATGAATCTGGGACGTGCCGCCGGAGCCGGTGTTACAGGCCACTTGCACCTCCACATTTTGCCCCGTTGGCCCGGTGACGCGAACTTCATGACCACCGTGGGCGAGACCCGCGTCGAGCCCGAGGACCTGAACACGACCTACGAAAAGCTGCACAAAGCCTTCGACTTGTAATCGTCTTATTTTTGCAAGCCAGCCGCTCCTCTGACCGAGACAAATTTGTTACATAAGCTGTCTTTACCCTCGGTTTCGCCTGTGATATTCAAGAATGGCCTCAACTTTCAGTTCCTCGTTACCCAGGAGAAATATTATGGAATTTATGCCAAGTAAGAATGCTCATACCGTTCGAGCATTGATCCTTCTCGCCGCACTCGTAATCGCTCCATTGGCTGCCTACTGCGCCGCTGCAGATGCTCAGCCGCCCGCGGTTGGAACTACTGCTCCAGCTTTTACTCTGCAATCTGAGAGTGGCTCCAACGTGAGCCTGAGCGACTTCGCCGGCAAATGGGTGGTCCTGTACTTCTATCCCAAGGATTTCACCAGTGGCTGCACCATCGAAGCCCACAATTTCCAGCGTGACCTCGCTAAGTACCAGGCTCTCGGCGCCGTAATCGTTGGCGTGAGCGTCGACACGGCGGATTCGCACAAACAGTTCTGCGCCAAGGAAGGGCTGAACTTCAAACTCCTGGCTGACACCGACCACGTCGTTTCAGAAAAGTATGGGTCATTGATGCAGCACGAATCCATGACTCTCTCGCAACGCAACACGTTTGTGATCGATCCGCACGGCAAGATCGTGAAGGAATTTATGCAGGTTGATCCACGCGTTCACAGTGAGCAGGTTTTGGCGGCCTTGAACGAGCTGGAAGGCAAAGCGAAGAGCTAGAACTGCAGCAATTCTCGCTTTAGTGGGAAATCGGCGGCGAATCTCCGCCCAGATAATGACCGGGGCGCTGAGTTCAATCGTAGCGCCCTTTGCTTTTCGTTGCTCTACTTCTCGATCATCACTTCCGTTGCTTTGACCACTACGTTCACCGTATCGCCCTTCTTGAGCTTCAAGAATTCCGCGCTGCGGCGGGTAATCACAGACTCTACGGTGGCT
This sequence comes from uncultured Acidobacteriota bacterium, assembly GCA_963757885.1. Taxonomy (GTDB): domain Bacteria; phylum Acidobacteriota; class Terriglobia; order Acidiferrales; family UBA7541; genus Palsa-147. The sequence goes on from CAVWSS010000006.1 coordinate 2,172,845, forward strand.
TTGCCTACCTTCACGGTCACGTGAGCCATGACGTCGCCCAATCTGACGTCTTGAATCTTTCCTCGAAGCCGGTTCCTTGCGCTGAGTGGCATCGCTCCTCCTGTTGATTCACCTAGTACTGCTCGTTGCGTCTGCAACTAATACTAAGCGAGATTTGACTGGAGACGCACGGCCAGCTTGAATCGGAGTAGTTCGCACGGCGAGCTAAGGATCGCCGAAAAAAGCCAAAATTCGTCACGCGCCCCTCCCGCCGCGTGGATTCGCCATTTACAGCCTGTCCGTAGGCGTTGCGCTTCACGCAAATTTTTTCGACGCACTGTGAGATTTCACTTGCACTGCTGCGCAATGCTTGTATTCTGCGTTTCTGCGACTCGTAAAAATCCGCGCCACGAGTTGCGGTCCGCGGAGGAAGCGCCAGAATTGAGCTCCATCTCAGTCCCCGCGCGGTTCGGTCCTCGAACCGCCGCGAAAACCAAAACCAAATCTTCTAAGCTGACTCTCTGGCCGCTCGTCGCAGCGACCTTCTTCATGGTGTCTGGTGGCACGTACGGCACTGAAGACATCGTTCACGGCGCCGGATACGGTCGCGGCATCCTGATTCTTCTTCTTACCCCACTTCTTTGGAGCTTGCCGACCGCCTACATGATTGGCGAGCTTTCGAGCGCCATACCGGTTGAAGGCGGCTACTACGCATGGGTACGCCGCGGCTTGGGCAACATGTTCGGCTTTCAGGAAGCATGGCTTTCGCTGGTCGCCAGCATCTTTGACATGGCGATCTACCCGACACTTTTTGTCGCTTACCTCACCCGGCTCTTTCCGTGGTTCGCTGAAGGGCATCGCGGGTACCTGGTAAGCCTCGCGATTGTGGCTGTCTGCGCGATCATGAATATTGCCGGCATCCGTGTGGTAGCAATCTCGTCGCTTTGGCTCTTCTTTTTGCTATCCGCGCCTTTCGCCTTGGTCGTCGTTCTCGCGCCATTCAAGTTTGGCGCGCTCAGCGGTGCCGCAGTGTCGGGTCCTGTTAGCTCGGTGGGTTTTATCGGGGGCATCCTGATCGCCATGTGGAACTACATGGGCTGGGACAACGCCTCCACCATCGCGGCCGAGGTGGAGAAACCCCAGCGCACTTACCCACGCGCCATGATTCTGGCGGTTGTAGTTGTCTCGCTCACATACGTCGTTCCCGTGGCCGCGATGCGCTTGACGGGCGCGCCCCCGGCCCTGTGGGCCACCGGTTCTTGGGCGGACCTTGCGGGACTCCTTGGAGGGCAGTGGCTCCGTGTTGCTTTGGTGATGGGCGGCATGATTAGCGCCTTCGGGATGTTCAACGCGCTGGTGATGAGTTACTCGCGATTGCCCCTGGCCATGGCACAGGACGGCATGCTGCCGCCGGTTTTCGCGAAGCTTCACCCTCGCACGCGCGCTCCCTGGGTGGCAATTTTGGTTTGTGCAGTAGGTTGGGCCTGCTGCCTCGGGCTGGGCTTCGAGCGGCTCGTCACCATCGACATTCTTCTCTATGGCACTAGTCTGATGCTCGAGTTTGTTGCGCTCGTGGCGTTGCGGATCAAGGAGCCCACCTTGCGCAGGCCCTTCCGGGTTCCAGGGGGCATGATCGGCGCCGTGATGCTTGGAGTCTGCCCGCTGCTGTTATTGGGCTTTTCCGTCGTTCGAAGCGAGGCTGAGCAGGTTCTCGGCATGAGTAGCCTCACTTTCGGTATTCTCCTCATGCTTGGCGGATTTGTGGCCTATGGCCTGCGCTGGCTGCTGCAATCCAATGAGCCCCTGCCTGTGGTAACCGAAAAATCTAGCAGCATAAGTTAATCTTCGGACTACCTTCGCCTCTCCGCCCGCAAAGCTGGTCAATTTTTGATATCTTGCAGGGGTGAGTTTTCATTCATCCGGTAATTCGCCGGCCTCGTTGGTGCTGTGTCTGACAGCATTCCTGATTGTGCCTTTATTGCCGAGCGGGAACTCACGCGCGCAGGCGGGCGCGCCTCAGTCTAACCCCCCATCGCAAGCGCAATCGCCGCCGATCAATCCCGCCACGCAAAATGCCCCTCCAGCCGCGCCCCCTCCACCCGCGCCGCTCGTCGTTGTCCTCGACCCCGCCCACGGGGGCACGGACAACGGAGCTCGCGGAGCCGGTGGGCTCGTGGAGAAGGACCTGACACTGGAATTGGCCCGTGCCACGCAAAGCGAGCTGCAGCGCCAAGGGCTTAACGTAATTCTGACCCGCGACGCCGACGACAACCCCTCATTCGACGATCGCGCCACCCTCGCCAATACCCCGCGCCTCGCCATCTTCGTGACTTTTCATGTGTCCTCCACGGGTCCTCCTGGCAGCGCCCGCGCCTACTTTGAACACTTTTCGACGTTCGACTCGGCTCCTGGAGATTCGGCGGGTCCGGACTCTAATGCTACCGGTGCTGCGTTAAGTCAGCCGAGCGGAGCATCAGGGGCAGCTTCTCAACGCCCAGCCCAGCCTCTCAGTTGGCGGCCCGGCCGCACCTTGGTCCCGTGGACCGAAGCTCAGCGCAGCTACCTCGCGCCAAGCCAGCGTCTCGCCGACTTAATACAAGCCGCCTTGGCTCAGAGCTTTCACGGTTCGCCCGACAGGGCCGGAAGTTTCGCGATTCGCGATTTGCGATCCGTCGCTGCACCTGCTGTGGCGGTTGAACTCTCCAGCGTAAGTTCGGTCGATCAGGCCAGCATCCAGAGAATGACTGGGCCGCTCGCAGCAAGTATCGCTCGCGGAATCGTTCAATTCAGACCGGGGTACGAACGGCAACAACACCCATAAAAATGTCTCGAAACTTAAAAATAACGTTGGTCTTACTTTCAGTTGCCGTAGCGATCGGATTGATCAGCCTTCGCGGGCTGCATCAGCGCGTGCACGACCTAAAGGAAACGGGGAATTCAGAGGAAGAGGCGAGGCGAGAAGTTGTCGAGCCTCCGGTTACCACGCCTACCGACACGCCATCGAAGGCCACGATTTTCTGGGCCACATCAGCGAATTCGGATAAGGTTGAGCCGAGTCAGGTCGACCTTGCTCTTGCTGAGGATCCCACGGCGCGCGCCAAACAAGTATTGCAAACGCTGATCACCAATGCGCCGTCAGCGGCGAAGCGCACGGTGCCGGCCAACACAGCAATCCTGGCCTTCTACATTCTCCCGGACGAAACGGCCGTGGCCGATTTTTCAGTGGCCCTTAGCACAGAAACACCGTCAGGAATCTTGAGCGAGGAACTCGCCGTGGATTCCATTACCAAAACGCTTGCCGCAAATGTCCAGTCGTTACGCCGTCTAAAAATCCTAATTCACGGCCAGCAAGTCGATACCCTCGCGGGGCACGTAGACTTAACCGGCTACTTCGATTTGAATCCTGGTGCTGGGGCTACTGCGGCAAATATTGAACCTGGCAAGCCTTGAGAGCAGCGAGCTGTGCTGAGCCTTCAAGTAAAAATGACGGATCAGCTCGATGTTGACACTCCGCCCCACCGTCGGCACACTGGACCGCTCGGTTAGGTTCCCCCGTCCATAAATTTGGATTGAGGAACTGAGCGGAACGAACGAAGAAGAAAACGAGGAAAAACACCCTTTGCGAACGGAAGATCGCGCCACAGACGATCTGCGGCCCGTCAAAATAAGCCCTGACTTCATCACCACCGCCGAAGGTAGCGTGCTGATTGAAGCCGGGCAGACTCGCGTCATCGTCACCGCTACGATAGAGGACGGCGTCCCCTCATTTCTGAAGGGGTCGGGCAAAGGCTGGATCACTAGCGAATACGGCATGCTGCCGCGTGCCACCGACCAGCGCACTGCGCGTGAAGCGAGCCGCGGAAAGCAGTCCGGTCGTACCCAGGAGATTCAGCGCCTGATTGGCCGCTCGTTACGCGCTGTGGCTGACCTGAAAGCGATGGGCGAGCGCACTATGTGGATCGATTGCGACGTTATACAAGCCGACGGTGGAACCCGCACCGCGTCTATCACCGGCGCGTATGTCGCGATGGCTCTCGCCTTCGAGCGCCTGGTCGCCACTGGAATCATTCGCAATGTTCCGCTGCGGGATTCAGTCGCTGCAGTGAGCGTAGGTATCGTTCATGACCAGCTTCTGCTGGACCTCGATTACGAAGAAGATTCGCAGGCCCAAGTCGACATGAACGTGGTCATGACTGGCAAAGGCCGCTTTGTCGAGGTACAAGCCACCGCAGAAGGCCGGCCATACACAGCCAAGGAACTTCAACAATTGCTCGAGCTAGCCGCCCGCGGCATCGAGCGCCTCATGGAAGTGCAGCGTGGACTCATCCGTCATAAGGTCGGCGCCGCTTAGGCTCGCCGTCGCCACGTCAAATCAAGGCAAGCTAATCGAATTTCAGCGTTTGGCCTCCGGAGCGGGGTTAGAACTCTATCCGATTCCGCAGTTTAGGGAGCTCCCTGTTTTCGATGAAAGCGCTCCCACCTTCGCCGAGAATTCCGCCGGTAAAGCGCTTCACTACTCCGCTTACACCGGCTCATTTGTGCTGGGAGACGATTCGGGACTCGTAGTGCCCGCCTTGGGCGGGGCACCCGGAGTTCAGTCAGCGCGTTATGCCGGCCCAAATGCTTCGTCCCAAGACCGCATTAACAAGCTTCTGAGGGAAATGCATGGTTTTGAAGGTAACGAACGTGCTGCGCGATTTGTGTGTATTCTCACCTTGGCGCACGCAGGGCGCGCTATCGCCATATTTTCCGCAAGCGTGGAGGGTGCAATTTCGGATGAACCGGTAGGCTCACAGGGATTCGGCTACGATCCCGTTTTTGTTCCTGACGGCAAGACCTCGACATTTGCTCAAACCTCAGGGGAAGAAAAGGATGATCTCAGCCACCGCGCTCGCGCATTCCGTAAATTACTCGATATTCTGGCGACTAACGAATTCCGCCACGCCGATTGAATCGTTCTTCCGCTGGGATGCTCTAATCCGAGCCGGGCAATTCTCAGCTTCTCGGTGGACCGAGAGTTTCCTAGTACTGCCCCAAGCCCCAGTTCACTCGGTTCGCCGTTCGACGTAACCTGTTCGCTTGCCCGTGCTCTAATAGGTGAGCTTAAATACCCCCAGGCCGGCACGAGGTGATCCCATGACTGCTTCTGCTCCAGCGCTGACCCATCTTCATCCACTTCTGGCTCGTGAAAATGATGCGCGTGGCCGTACTGACGCTCTTTTTGAGGTAATTTCAAAGTCTGCGCTCTACGCCCGCCCCATAGCCGAACGTCATCGCCTGATTTTCTACCTTGGCCATCTCGAGGCTTTCGATTGGAACTTACTGGGCAAGCGCGTCTTTGGGTTAGAACCCGAGCAGCCCATGCTCGATAAGCTGTTTGCGTTCGGGATCGATCCTATCGACGGAAATCTTCCCGACGATCCGCCAAGTGCTTGGCCGAGTGAAGGGGAAGTGCGGCGTTACAACGAAGCGACTCGGCGACGGATTGATGAGAATCTTGCGGAAAGATTTGCGAATCCGTCCGAAGAGACGCCCGAGTTGGAAACCCTTCTAAACGTGGCGATCGAGCACCGCCTGATGCACGCCGAAACGTTGGCCTACCTACTTCATCAGCTTCCTTACGATCAAAAGCACAACTCCCATCCGGAACTTCCATTGGGCAGCGGGATCGGTTTGCTGAAATCACACTTTGTCGATATTCCTGCGGGCATCGCAACGCTTGGCCTGCCAAAGACGGAAATAGAAGGCAAAGCTGCGGGACGCAATGGCGAACAGTTTGGCTGGGACAATGAATTCGATGAGAACCAGCAGTCTGTTCCGGCCTTTCGCATCAGTGCGTACCCGGTGACCAACGGTGCATTCTTGGAATTTTTCCGCTCTGGCGGATACAACGACCAGGGTTTGTGGCGACCCGAAGATTGGGAATGGAAGACCAACGCAGCCGTAACCCATCCATTCTTTTGGGTTGCTCGCGGTAACGAATGGAATTATCGCGGCATGTTTGAGGAGTTGCCGCTCCCACTCAGTTGGCCGGTCTATGTGAGTTATGCGGAGGCTCTGGCCTTTGCGCGCTGGGCAGGGAAGTTGTTGCCCTCGGAGGCGCAATGGCATCGGGCTGCCTACGGAGCGCCTGACGGGACCGAAAGTGCATATCCGTGGGGCAACACGGAGCCCCAAAATGGCTACGGCAATTTCAATTTCGTTTCTTGGGATCCCGCGCCCGTTTGCGCTTATCCGAAAGGCGCAAGCCGCTTCGGAATTTTCGATATGTTGGGCAATGGTTGGGAATGGACGTCGAGCGTCTTCCAGCCCTTTGCCGGTTTCGTTCCTTTCTCTTTCTATCAAGGTTATTCGGCCAACTTTTTTGACGGCAATCACTTCGTGATGAAGGGCGGTTCCCCCCGTACCGCAAACTGCATGCTTCGCCGAAGTTTCCGCAATTGGTTTCAGCCTCACTATCCGTACGTTTACGGCAAATTCCGCTGCGTGGAGGGCTGAGATGGCTACCGCCAGACCGAAACTTATTGAAAGTGTTGCCGGAACCACCTCGATCGATTTTGCCGTAGAAGTCCGTCGTGGCTTATCGAAGCCGGGCCAAAAAGAGCTGCCGTCGAGCTTCCTTTACGACGAGATTGGTTCGGCGCTCTTTGAGGTGATCTGCCTCTTGCCCGAATACGGCCTGAGTCGCGCCGGCGCGCGGCTGCTGCAAATGCACGCTGAAGAAATCACCGAGCGTTTGCCCTTGCCGGTAATGGTTGCTGAGTTGGGAAGTGGCAGCGGCACTAAAACGCGCTGGATCCTGGAGGCGTTGGCCAAGCGCCAGCCGGTCAAATATTTCCCCATCGATATTTCGCGCACCGCGCTTTCGCGTTGCTGGCAAGAGCTCGGCCACATCGATTCGGTTAGCCTCATCGGCTTCGAGCGCGCCTATCTCGATGGGTTGCTCGAAGTGGCGGCTCGTCGCGAGTCGGGCGAACGGCTGCTGGTCTTATTCCTGGGAAGTACCATTGGGAATTTCGACCGGCCCGCTGGTGAGGATTTCCTGCGGCAGGTTCGGGAGACTTTGCTGCCTGGAGACGCGCTTCTCCTTGCTGCCGACCTTGAGAAGCCGCTTCCTCAGTTGCTTGCAGCCTATGACGATCCGACCGGCGTCACAGCAGCCTTTAATCTGAACATGCTCGGCCACCTCAACCGTGCGCTCGGCGCCGATTTCGACTTGAACCAATTTACGCATGGCGTGCGTTTTGATTCGGAGAACCGGCGAATCGAAATGCATTTGCGCTCGGGAATCGATCAGCAAGTTCAAATCCCTGCGGCCAACTTCGTTGTCCATCTTCAAGAAGGCGAGACAATCTGGACTGAGAGCTCGCACAAATATAATTGCGCGGAAATTGTCGCCATGGCTGAGCGCGCTCGCTTCTCTTGCAATGGCCAGTGGGTTGACCATGAATGGCCCTTCTCGCAGAGCTTATTCATCGCGGTCTAGCGAGCTCTGCTCAAAAATCTAAACATCAGGGCTATCTCGTCCGCATGTTTGAATTTCGTGCGCGCGAAGGGCAGAATGTTATGCGGATCGGTCGAGGGAACAGCAAATCAGGCTGATGAAAAACGCAAAAAAAAGTTCCGCATCAAACGCCAGCTCGCTAAAGAAGAACAAAGCCGCCGCGAAACAGGCTGCCCTACCAATAACCCTCACTGCGCTCTAAGAAGATTAATTACAAATGGGGGTACGGCGCTAATCCTGAGCGGGTTAGCGCGATCCTGAAAGGCCTCGATCAGGCCTACCCGCAAGTAACCTGCGCGCTGAAACACGAAAATCCTTTCCAACTTCTTATTTCCACAATTCTCTCAGCGCAATGCACCGACGAGCGGGTCAACAAGGTCACAGCATCGCTCTACAAAAAATACCCTTCTGCTGAAGCGTTTGCCTACGCGAGCCCGAGTGAACTGGAACAGGACATCCGCCCTACCGGTTTCTTCCGCAATAAAACCAAATCGATAATGGGCGCCAGCCGCAAACTCATTGATGAGTTCAAGGGTGAAATTCCGCAGACCATGGAACAAATCCTCACCCTTCCCGGTGTAGCTCGCAAAACTGCCAATGTCGTCCTAGGGACCGCTTATGGCCTGGCTCTTGGCGTGGTTGTGGATACGCACGTACGTCGTGTATCCCGCCGTCTCGATCTCACACGCCACGACGATCCCCCAAAAATCGAGCAGGACCTGATGGCGGCGATACCCCAAAAATCATGGATCAACTTTTCCCATCAGCTCATTTGGCATGGGCGGCGCGTTTGTCAGGCTCGCAAGCCGAATTGCATGGAATGCAATCTCGAACCGGTTTGCTATTCGGTCGACAAAACCTTCAGGACCCACAAAATCAGGCCTCCCAAGCAGTCTCGCACGAGCCTCAAAAGTTAGACTCTTCAATTGCCAGACTCCACTGTTTCAGTGCAACTCTAGGTCGTCCTTGCTACGTCGACTAAATACTTAAGTCCTAGCTGGCCGGTAGGTTAGACGGGAATCTAGCATTTCCATTTACGCATCAAAGCTATAGAGGACAAAAGATATGAGGGCCACAATAATTAAAGCAATCGCCGGATTTGCGCTAGCGGTCGCCATGTCCATTCCCGCGTGGGCGGCGGCGCAGGATACGCAGAATGTGGATACACGGAATACGGAAACGCGGGATACACAGAGGGCGGATACACAGGAGGCGGATACAGGGGATACGGGTACACGGAATGCGGACACGCGGGATACGCATACGCGGGATACACGGGATAGGGATACGGAGAGGATTGGGCGGCCGGGGACGATCAACTATGTTGAAGGGCAGGCGTCCGTTGGAAACAAAGCTCTTAGTGAAAAGTCGGGCGGCTCGGTCGAACTGGCTAGTGGTCAAGTTCTGACAACCCAGCAAGACGGCAAAGTCGAAGTCCTGTTGACCCCAGGCGTTCTTCTACGAGTTGGCAATAATTCCGCTCTCAAAATGGTTTCACCCAGCCTGAGTAATACGGAAGTTGAATTGGATAATGGCCGCGCGATGATCGATGCAGCTCAGGTGCTGCCCGATAATCGGCTAATCGTTGACCAAGGCAGCGCGACGGTCGAACTGACCAAACGCGGTTTGTACGATTTCGACGCGGCGCAAGGCCAAGTAAGAGTTTTCGACGGTGAAGCGATTGTTACCGAAGGCGGCAAGCACACTAAGGTCAAGGCCGGCCATGAAGTCAATTTGACCGGTTTGCTGAAGTCGCGCTCTTTCAACCGGGATCAGTATGCGCAGGACGATCTCTATCGATGGAGCAGCTTGCGATCATCTTATTTGGCGGAAGCGAACTACAACGAAGCGCCCTACTACGCCAACAGCGAATATTTCGCACCGGGATGGTTCTGGAATTCGTGGTACGGATGCTACACCTGGCTTCCGGGCGGCGGGCTGTTCTATAGCCCGTTCGGATGGGGCTTTTATTCGCCTGCATTTTTCTATGGGCGACCGTTCTTTGGGTTTGGCTTCGGATATGGCTACCCGTACGACTACGGATACGGATATTACGGCGGCCGCTACTACCATCGCTTCGGCCCGGGTTATCGTCCGGGGGGCTACGGCGTTGTGCGCGGCGGGGCAATTCACTCTACTACTGGGGTGCGTGGCGGATTCGGCGGTGGTGCAGTGCACGGCGGCGCAATGCATGGCAGTAGCTTTGGTGGCGGAGGATTCCATGGTGGCGGCTTCGGAGGTGGAGGCCACCGCTAATTTCGAAATGTAATCTCTAATCTGCTTAGGTGCAGCAACGGGGCTGGAGCAATCCAGCCCCGAACTATTTTGCGACCTGTTGAGACCATCCAACCAGCTGCTTCCTCCACCGTCTAAGAAACCCGGGAACTTACCGCGCGCTCACGTCGTACAGTTTTCTAGGAGCGCCCGGTGTCCAACTCTACCCGCAACATTCGCTATGCTTTGCGACAGTTTCGCCAGTCCCCAATCTTCACTACCGCGGCCATACTTACTCTGGCCCTTGGGATTGGCGGCACCACCGCCATATTTTCCTTGATCCACGCAGTCATGTTGCGATCGCTGCCTGTTTCCGATCCTGCCCGGCTTTATCGAATCGGCGAGGGAGATGATTGCTGCGTCGAGGGCGGCCCACAGGATCGCTGGGGACTTTTCTCATTCCCGCTTTACCAGCGGTTGAAAACCGAAACACCAGAATTTGAAGAGTTGGCGGCATTCCAAGCTGGCGCCTGGCAGCTCAGTGTGAGACGGGAAGGCACGGAGGTCGTCGCGCGACCGCTGCGCGCGGAATACGTCTCGGGAAATTACTTCTCGACGCTGGGCATCAACGCGTTCGCTGGCCGCACCATAACTCCCGACGACGATCAGCCATCAGCCGAACCGGTGGTCGTTCTTAGCCATCGTGTGTGGCAAAACACTTACGGAAGCGACCCGTCAATTTTGGGTGCAAGCCTCTTGCTCGAAGGCCATCCGTTCACGGTGGTTGGAATTGCCCCGCCGGGATTCTTTGGTGAGACGCTCCGTAGCGACCCGCCGGACATTTGGATGCCTGTGCAACTGGAGCCAATGGTCGCCGGCCAGGCATCACTGCTGCATCAATCCATTTCCGCATGGTTGCGCCTCATTGGCCGCCTCCGTCCTGGCGCCACCACCAATGGCATGTCCGCGCACGTCACGACCGTTCTTCGGCAGTGGCTTGAGCACGACAGTGGATATCCCCCGATCTACATGCCCGAGATTACTCGCGTTATCCCCAAGCAGTTCGTAAACGTAATTCCAGCGGGGGCTGGGGTGGCCGAGATGAAGGAAGATTATGGCCGCAGCCTGGAAATTCTGCTTTCCGTTTGCGGCCTCGTATTGCTGATTGCATGCGCCAATGTTGCAAACTTGCAGCTCGCACGCTCGGTGGCTCGCCGGGGACAAACTGCGGTCCGCCTGGCAATCGGCGCTACGCCCCGGCACATCGTTACAGAGGCACTCACCGAAAGCGTGCTGCTGGCCATCGGCGGTGGCATTGCTGGACTTTTCGTGGCCATGGCAGCCGCCCGATTGCTCCTTGCTTTGGCATTCCGCAGTTCGTACTTCATCCCAATCAGCGTTGTTCCGTCGCCACTCGTCCTGCTTTTCGCTTTTACGTTGTCCCTAATTACTGGCGTCATTTTCGGCACCGCGCCCGCATGGTTCGCGACGCGGACGAACCCGGCCGAAACATTGCGTGGATCCGGCCGCAGCACCACTGACAGCTCCACCTTTGCTCGCAAAGCTCTGCTGATCACCCAAGCCACGATGTCCGTCGTCCTGGTAGCCGGCGCAACAATGCTGGCGCGAAGCCTCAATAAGCTGGAAAACCAGAACTTCGGATTTCAGATTCCCGATCGAGTGGAAATCGCACTACACAATCCTCCCGCGGCCAAGACCATTCCTCAAATGATTGCTTTCGACCGCCAGCTTGAAGATCGTCTCAAAGCCTTGCCGGGCGTAAAGTCGGCTGATTTGGCGCTCTACAATCCGCTCACGGACAATTGGGGCGAGCTCGTTCTCGTTGCGGGTCATCCGGCAGTCAAATTCGATGAGCACTCCAGCGCCTCATGGGATCGCATCAGCTCCAATTACTTGCAGGATCTTGGTGTGCCCGCATTGCGGGGGCGAGAGTTTACAACGGCGGACAACGAAACGTCGCAACCCGTAGCGGTGGTCAATCAAGCCTTCGTTAAGCAGTTCTTCAAGAGTGATGAAGATCCGCTCGATCAACACATCGGGATCGATCTGCCTGAGTACGCCAACACGTTTCGCATCGTTGGCATAGTGGCGGATGCGAAGTTCGCTGGATACGCATTAGATAGGCCTGCCCGCCCGATGTTTTATGTCCCATTGGCACAAACCATTAATTACAACGTGGACCTGATGAAGACGCTCGAGCTGCGGATGCACATCATCGGGGGCATATTGCTGGTGACTGACCTCCCGCCGGGACGAATTGAACCAATGGTCAGACAGACCCTGGCTGAACTCGATCCTGACATCACGATTACGAGTGTAAGAACGATGAAGCAGCAGGTCGCTTTGTCCTTTGATCAGGAACGTGCTGTAGCGAGCCTCGCCGGACTGTTTGGTATTGTCGCGCTGGTATTGGCAGCGATTGGCCTCTACGGAGTTACCGCCTACTCGGTGACTCAGCGCACGAATGAGATAGGTGTGCGCATGGCGCTCGGCGCAAATCGAGCCAAAGTTATTACGTTGGTTTTAGACGGGGCGTTCCGCCGAGTGTTGATCGGCCTGATTATCGGATTGCCTCTAGCGGTTGGAGCGGGCAGGCTAATTTCAGCCGAGCTTTACGGCGTTTCTTCGTGGGATCCGCCGGCGCTTGGCACGGCGGCCGTTGCGCTGACTATTTGCTCCTTCTTTGCGGCGGTAATTCCGGCGAGCCGCGCGGCTTCGATCTCTCCCATGACTGCGCTGCGGGTCGAATAACTGCCCTGTCGTAACCCAGAAGTCCGTCCCGGGGAAAATCTCGCTTGAATACTGAACAGTGTTCAGTAAAATAAACTCTGTTCATTATGACTGCTGAATCACGCCGGCTACAACACAAGACAGAACTTCGCCGGGAAATTCTCAATGCGGCCCGGCGCATTTTCGTCAAACAAGGCTACGAGAGTTTCTCCATGCGCAAGCTGGCGCAAGAAATCGGATATTCGCCCGGTAGTGTGTATCTGCACTTTAAGAGCAAGCAGGAGTTATTTGACTGTTTGGTGGAAGAAACCTTCGCGCATCTCCTCAAGATCTTAATGGATCTTCGCGGCCATGAGTCTCGCGACCCGGTTCGAGAGTTGAAAAAGGGTATGCGAGCGTACGTGGAGTTCGGCTTGCGCAATCCCAATGATTATTGCGTGGCGTTTATGCTCCCTCCTTCGGTGGAGAACCGCCCATACAAAGTACATCCCGCATTTGAGGCATTACGCCACATGGTGCGCCGGTGTGTTGACGAAAAGCGCTTTGGCCGCGTCGACATCGAGACCACCTCGCAGGTTCTCTGGACCTCAATTCACGGAATCACATCTCTTTTGATACAGAGGCCGACGTTCCCTTGGGTTTCCAAGAACAAGTTGATCGCTCAAGTTATCGATACGACCGTTGGTGGATTAGTGGCTTCGTGACGTAGTAGCGAAGAACCAGGAGGCACTATGCAAGCTTCCGTAGCCTCACAGCAATCGGTTGTAACCCTTCCAATCAAATCGCAGACGGTTGCTCGGACAAATTCAACGTCAAGTTCACCGTCATGGTTATGGCTTGGGATGGCAGCAATCCTGATTTTGTTTGCGAACGGGGCGAACAACGTGGCCCTGGCTGCGTGGCTCGCGCCGGTATTCCTACTTCGATTTGTGCGCGTGCAGAGCGTGAAAATAGCTATTCCGATTACATATCTCTTACTGATGGCCGCTTTGCGTTCCAATTTCGCGGAATGGTGCCGATTCCGGGCCTGGCTTACGGGATTTTCCTTGTCGTTTGGGCAATCCCGATGGTTATTCCTTATGCGCTCGATCGCGTTCTAGCACACCGCCTTAAGGGCTTCGCCGCAGCTTTGGTTTTTCCCGCAACTTGGGCGGCTACAGAATATGTTGTGTCACGCGGTCTCTACGGGTCGTGGGGCTCCGCGGCATATAGCCAGTTTGGAAATTTGCCGCTCATACAGATCGTTTCTGTTACCGGTATTTGGGGCATCACGTTTCTAATTGGCTTGTTCGCGTCATTGTGTAATCAGCTCTGGGAGCATGGCCTGGAGTCTAAAAAGGCGCGATTAGGCATTTTGATGTGGGCCATCGTTGTCGCCACGATAATCATTTTCGGTGGTCTGCGGCTAACCATTTTTCCACCCTCTTCTCAGACCGTCCGGATTGCATCGATCTCGCGTAGAGACATGGAGCCGGAATTGAGCGATGCAGTTTCATCTCGGATGTTCTCCGGTCAAAGCACCGCTGAGGATCTAGTCGCAATTCGAGCGTGGGCCGGTGCCATCGATAACGACCTGCTGACTCGCGCCGAGCGCGAACTTCAGGCGGGCGCCAAGATTGTGTTTTGGGGCGAGACCAATGCGCCTGTCTTGAAAGAAGACGAATCCGCATTGGTTGCTCATGGCAGCGAATTGGCCGCGAAATATCACGCCTACGTGGGCATGGCGCTGGGCGCCCTTGACCGGGGCACACCAACCAAAATCGAAAACAAACTCGTTCTGATGCAGCCGAATGGCCAAGTGGCTTCGGAATACAACAAGGCGCGCCCAGTGCCTGGACCAGAAGCAGCGATGCAGGTGCGTGGAGACGGCAAGATGTATCCGCTCAACACACCGTACGGCAAGTTAAGCTCAGTGATCTGTTTTGACGGAGATTTTCCGCAATTGCTGGCACAGGCAGGGGCAATGGGCGCCGACTTGGTGATCGATCCTTCGAACGATTGGCGGGCTATCGATCCCTGGCATACCCAGATGGTTAGTTTCCGGGCGATTGAACAAGGGTTCAGTATCGTTCGTGGGACCAGCCGGGGTCTCTCAGCTGCTTACGATTATCAGGGGCGTGAATTATCGGCGATGGATTACTACCACACTTCTGACTACGCGATGATCGCCGACGTACCAACGAAGGGCGTTCGCACGGTGTATTCCAAACTTGGCGATTGGTTCGCGTGGCTGTGCTTAGCCATGGTGGTGGTTTTAGCGGCAATGGCATTCCGCTCAAAGGGTGCCTAATCGCTCTTAGTGGAACTTTTCTCCCCGGCTTAGCATGGCCAGGATTACTTCCATGCGCCTTTGTCGCGTTTCCGGCTTTTTTGCGGTTTGCAATCGCCAGGCAATGGAATAGAGATTAGTCTTGAGGCGATTCCCGACCAGCTAAGCCCTAATAGCTAACTGACCCGGTCGAAAGCAGGTCAATGCGCTGGCTATCGCCGGCTACCGCGGCTTGCATCGCTGTATACTTCCAAATTCCCAAGCTTTTGTGGGCGGTGACATAGACGGTGGCAGTGCCTTTTGGGCCGGAAATTGGTACTGCGAGATCAGCGTCGCCGCTTGTCGGCGTCACATTGATTGATCCGCTTACCAGCCAACCCTCCTTCATCGGGGTCCCAAGCCGTTCGATCAAAACTGGATTTGATTCGGCTCGCTGAAACGTCCCGCGCACAACTTCCGAGTGACTAAGCGCAGTGAAGAGCGTGAAGACCATCCCGCAAACGAGCTTGGTTCAGTGGAATTTCTCGCCCCTACTTAGCATCGCCAGGATCATTTCCATGCGTTTTTGCCGAGTTTCCGGCTTTCTTGCAGTTTGCAATCGCCACGCAATGGAATAGCGATTCGTTTTGTTCAGGGTATCGAAGAATGCCAGCGCTTTCTTATCGCGAGCCAAGGCTTTCAAAAAATCTTCTGGGATTGTCGCTTTGCTCGGCGAATCATACGCCGCAGACCAGCGGCCGTCTTTCTTGGCCACTTCGATTTCAGCATGGCCCGCCGCGGTCATAAGCCCTGCTTTAATCAGCCTCTCAACATGGCCCGTGTTAATTTTTGACCAGACGCTTCGCGGGCGCCGAGGTGTGAACTTTTGCAGCCACGATGTTTCGTCGTGTTTCAGGGTCTGCCCGTCGATCCACCCAAAGCACAGCGCCTCGTCGAGCGCTTCCGCGTGATTTATCGATTTTTTGTTCGCGCCCTTCTTGGCAAAGCAGATCCAAATGCCTGCGGAATCACGATGGTTCGACATCAACCATTTACGAAATTCCGCCTGAGTTCGAAACCGGCGAATGTCCTTTTTCTCTGGCAAGAAAACCTCGAGGGCAGGCTCTACAAGGATTTCAACAAGGCCTGAAACCGCGGATTGCCACGAAGAGGGTCAAGATCTGAATCTTGCTCCGCCCATACTTTGTGAAGGGAGCCGGATGAACTTTGCGCCATTACTTTCTCGAGGCAGGTGATGGCCTCCTCGGTCAAGCCGAGCAGGGAATAGCAGCACGCCACGTTGTAAAGAACCATGGGGTCTTCCGGGTCCACTGAAAGTGCGCGGTTGGCCCATTCCAACGAACGATCGCGCTGCCCGACTTGCAGGACGCCTGCAGCTCCTAGATAAAGCGCTCGCGCGTCGTCTGGGTGCAATTCGAGGTGCCTCTCGATGATTCGCAACCCGCGCTGCCTTACTGCGTCGCCTTCCAATTTGCGGCCCAAAGTGAAATAGGTTTGGCCCAACAGCATTGGCGACTGGAAATCTTCGGGGTTCGCCCAACACGCTTTTTCGTACAGTTGAGCGGCTTCGTCCATTTCTCCGCGCTGATAACGCAGCCGCGCATAGAAATAGTAGGCATCGAACAACTTGGGGTTCAGCCGGATCGCGGCCTCAAACTCCTGGTGAGCTTCTTCGTATTTCTTCGTCATCTGAAGCGCCAGCCCACGCGAAACGTGCGCTTCGGCCAGTTCAGGGTCCAGTTCAACGGCTTTGCGGCTGGCGACCTCCGCCTCTTTCATGTTGTCGTCGCTGGCATCCCACCACAAATACAGAAACGAGCAGCAATCCGCCACTCCCGCATAGGCCAACGCGTATTTGGGATCGATCACAATTGCGCGGGCGAAAAGCTGTCGAGCGTAATCAAAACTCTTTCGGCGGAAGCGGTGAAAATACTGCCGGCCCTTCAGGTAATAGTCGTAGGCCTGGACGTCGGTGGTCGGCGCCTTTTCGATGGCGCGCTTTTCTTGCTCGGTGAGTATCAGCTTCAGCGCTTTCGCGATGCTCTGTGCGATTTCGTCCTGAATCGCAAAAACATCTTCCATCTGCCGATCGTAGCGTTCGGCCCAAACAGAGCGTGCGGTAGCCGTTTCCACCAGCCGCGCGGTGATGCGCAACCGGTTTCCTGCGCGCCGCAGGGAACCCTCGAGCACATACGCTGCATTCAGCTCGCGGCCAACCTCCGGTGCGCTAGCTACCTTGTCGCGATAAGCCATGACCGCAGACCGGGTCAGCACCCAGAGTTCCCTTATTTTGGATAGTTCCGTGATGATGTCTTCGGAAATGCCGTCACGGAAATACTCATCTTCCTTGGCGCCTCCGGGATTCTCGAAATACAGCACGGCCAATGACTTTGAGGTGCCTTTCTCCGCGGCGAGGCGGCCGGAGTCCGAGTCGTGCTTAAGTTTTTTTAAGTCATCGCGCAGTTTGGCGGCTGTTTGGTAGCGAGCCCGCCGATTTTTCTCGATTGACGTCTCGATGATTTCAGCGAGTTCGTTCGGAACGCGCGAATTCAACCGCACCGGGGGTGTAGGAACGCGATTGAGGATGGCTTCGAATACGAGAGCCGAAGTGTTGCCCAAAAATGGCTGACGGCCGGTGGCCATTTCGTAGATTACGACCCCTAGCGAGAACAGGTCGGTGCGGGGATCCAGTTCTTCGCCGCGGGCCTGCTCAGGCGACATATACGCGACCGTGCCAAGTGCCGTGCCGGGGCTAGTTAAATTATCCGAGCCCGGGCCAGTCATGGTGCCTGAAGTTACTGCCCCGACAGCTTCGCCTATCGGCTGACGGGAAAGTTTTGCCAGGCCAAAATCGAGGACCTTCGCTTGCCCTCGCTCGGTTATGAAAATGTTGGCCGGCTTGATGTCACGATGGACGATTCCTTTGGCGTGAGCGGCGTCGAGCGCATCAGCTATCTGAATGCCAAATTCGAGCGTAGCGTCAGTTTCCAGGGCGCCGCTGGAAATCCGATGCTTTAAAGTGCTGCCCTCCAGGAATTCCATAGCGATGAAGTGGCGGCCATTGTATTCACCGGTGTCGTAGATGGTGCAGATGTTCGGATGATTGAGCGCCGAAGCGGCACGCGCTTCGCGTCGAAAACGCTCGATTGTCTGGGCATCTTGTGCGGTTTCTTCAGGCAGAAATTTCAACGCGACACGGCGCCCCAACCGGGTGTCTTCCGCGGCATACACGACTCCCATCCCGCCGCCGCCGAGTTTTTCCTGGATTCGATAGTGATCGAGAGTCTGACCGATGAGGGAAGGGAGGGACATGGGAATCGAAATTCTATGCTTCGGCAAAAATGCTGTCAAACAAGGTTAGCTGAAATGCGGTGACGCTGGTGAGGCCGGCGACAAGCTGTGCGGTTAATCGTTTTGGCGCTAGTGGCGCTATTGACCCTAGTGATAATCACGCATTCCAATATTGCTATCCATACTGGGTTGGGGTAGGCTCTTTTCTGTTCGCCCTGCGAAGCACAGCACGGCATGGCCGCCGTACAGCAACCGCGTGGGTGAGCGGGGCCGCCTCGAGGGGCGGCCCTTGTTTTAGCAAAGTTGTTTCAAAAGTTTCCCAAGAGCCGTCCATGTGGCTGCTAAGCGAAATCTTCGCGTGCGTAGTGGCAATCCTATGCGCAGCCGTTGTGGCTTACGCGATTTTTAGGCGCCGTCCTCCCGGGCAATCCAACACATAATTCCGATAATCTCGATAATTCCGATTCACAAACTGCCAGGAATGAGAGTTTTTATCCTGCGCGCAATGCTTCGGTCGCGTTAATTCGCGTTGCCCGTCGCGCTGGGACGTAGCTCGCCAGGGCCGCCACTGCGACAAACAGTAAGGCACTGCCCACGAAGGTCGCGGGATCGGTGGCGCTTGTTTCAAACAACATGCTCGTGGTCAGCCGGGTTAAAACTAATGAAGCCGCGAGGCCTATAACAACGCCAGCTAACGCCAGGCGAAGGCCGTTGGCGATGACCATCCTGAGAATTTCCGAACTGGATGCTCCCAGCGCCATCCTAATGCCCAATTCCTGCGTTCGCTGCGCCACAGAAAACGCCATCACGCCATAGATTCCCACTACGGCCAGGATTAGCGCGGTCGCAGAAAAAATGCCGATCAGCAGCATCATCGAACGACTTGACGCGCTTCCCGACTCCACGCGTTCCTCCATTGTTTGCATGTCGGTGACGGGCTGGCCGCGATTCACGGTGACAATTCTTTCGCGCAGCGCAGAGGCGAGAGTGTGCGGGTCCATCGAGGAATGAAGAGTGAGGTAGAGCATTGGAGTAGCGAAAGCCGCGGACTGTGGGAACGGGAAAAATACTTCCGGCTGCGGAGGCGTGGCCAGACTGTCATTTTTCACATCGCGTAACACCCCAACCACTCGCATCGGCGCCAGATTGCCAATCCAAACCAGCCTTCCAATAGGATCTTCGTTCGGCCAGAAGCGCCTCACTGAAGTTTGGTTTACCAGAGCTACCGGCGCTGCGGTTGCGTTGTCGCCGTCGCCAAATAGCCGGCCTTCAACAAGAGGCATGCGCATGACCTTTCGGGTAATCGGGGCTGATCGATTCGATCATTACAAGTGGCCTCTTGCCCAGGTCAACTTCCGGCTGACCCTCAAATCGCGCCGGCGATTCATGCGTGGGGGTAATCGGCAAGGCCGTTGAGATCGCAGCGGCTTCCACTCCCGGAATGGATTGCATTTCGCGAAGGGCATCTTGGTAAAAGGCGATTCGCTGCGGCGGTTGCGGGTAGGTAGCGGGCGAGAGGAACGTCTGCGCGGTTAAGGTGTGCGTGGCGTCAAATCCGGGATCGACGGTGCGAAGCCGGAGGAAGCTTCGAATCAAAAATCCCGACCCGATCAGTAGAACCATCGAGAGGGCAATTTGTACAACGACCAGCGCATTTCGCGCTCTATTTCGCTGCCGGTTCCCGGCCGCGCCTCTGCCTTCTTCAGCCAAAATTCCGCCAATGTTCGGCCTGGAGAGCTGCATCGATGGAGTGAGTCCAAAAGCGACTCCACTTAGCACAGAAATTCCGAGGGTGAAGGCCAGAACGCGCAAATCGATGGGCACATCGGCAACCTGGGGCAAATTGGTCTGCGTGAAGGCCGCGAGAAACTGCGTACCGGCAATTCCCAGAAAAATCCCAAGTCCGCCGCTCACGATAGCCAGCAAGACGCTTTCTATAAGCAGTTGCCGGATCATCGCGGAGCGAGCTGCGCCCAGTGCGCTGCGAACGGCAAATTCTTTCCGGCGAGAGAGAGCGCGAAAAAGCAAAAGACCTGCAACGTTCGCGCAGGCAATCAATAGAACGAATCCAACCGCGGCGGAAAGGGTCAACAATGTTGGGCGGATATTCGCCACCAGATTTGCTTGGAGGTCCGAGACGGTGATGAAGACGTCGGAAGTGGAATCAAAATTTGAGGGCTTGTCATGCTTGTATTGCTGAAAAATCACGTCGGCTTCGGCGTGGGCCTGTGCCGCGGTAACGCCAGGACGCAATCGTCCCAGCACTTCGTAGTACATCCCGCCCCGGTTTACGCGCGCTGGAGTCACCAAGCTGAAATCGATCAGCCGGGTCATCCATATCTCTGGCTGCCTGCCGAGGAGTCGCACGCCAAACTTCGGCGGAAGGACGCCAATAATCGTATAGTCCTTCGAATTCAGAGTGAGGTGCAGGCCCACGGCGGTTTGGACTCCGCCGAAGAGGCGCGTGGCGAGCTCAAATCCGACTAGCGCCACTGGATTGCCGCCGGGTTGGTCCTCGTCAGGGAGAAACGTGCGGCCCGCGAGCGGTTTCACGCCTAGCACATCGAAAAAGTTCCCCGCGACACGCTCCGCCTCGATTTGCTCGGCGCCAGAGGGGCGTTCGAGATTCGCCGCGTCAAATTGGTACGCAGTTAAGCCGGAGAAAGAACGATTCGTGTCGCTTAAGAGAGAGAAGTAGGGAAGTGAGACGCAGCAGCTGCCATCGAGGTGAGTGCTGATGCGCAAGAGCTGGTTGGGATGTTGATAAGCTAACGGCCGCAACAGAACGGAATTGGCGACAGTGAAGATCGCAGTGTTGGCCCCGATTCCCAGCGCCAGAGTAATGATCGCGAGCGCCGTGAAGCCAGGCGCCTTGGCCATCATTCGCAAGCTATACCGCAAATCCCGAATCAAGTCATCCACGAAGATTCCTATCCTGAGTCCGAGCTAAGCCTTCTAGTCATTGACCGCCCAGGGCCGCGCCACAGTGCACACTTACACCTTCACTATCTCGATGCGACAGGATAGCTCACCTGGTTGCCTAATGTGCTGGTTGGGAAATTAGCTTGCTGTATGAGCTCGGGTCCACATTGCCGCCGCTGACCACGCAGCAGACCGTCCGCCCGCGAAAGCGTTCCGGCTGGCTTAGAACAGCGGCTACGCCGAGCGCGCCGGTCGGCTCTGCCTTTAGATTCGCAAGTGAAAACAGCGCCCGAACACCATCGGCGATGGCCTCTTCGGATACTTCAATCACGCCCTCGAGGCCGTGCTGAAGAATTTGCCAGTTGTGTTTGCCCACGCTGAGGACGCGCGCGCCATCCGCGATGGTCGGCGGCTCAACGTCGAGGGTCACGATTCGGCCTTCGCGAAGGGATTGCGCTGCATCGTTGGCCATGAGCGGCTCAGCCGCAATGACTGGAATGTGCGATCCAGATTCGCGCAAGCCCTTAATGAGGCCGGAAGCAAGCCCGCCTCCGCCAATTGGCGCGATGACGTAGTCGATGCTTTCGTGGAGATCACTGATTTCTTTGCTGAGGCTGCTATTTCCGGCGATGACCAAGGGATCATCCGCTGAACTCGCAATGTACGCTTCCGGATGCGCTGCTGCCAGCTCAGCTACCTTTTGTTTTCGCGGCATGACCTGAGTATCGACAAGTTCCACGCTGCCGCCAAATTCCCTGACTGCATCCATCTTTATCCGCGATGCGGCGGTGGGCATAACAACGATGCAGGATTTGCCGGTCAGCGAGCATGCGAAAGCCAATGCCTGGCCAAAATTTCCGGAGGAAGCCGTGATCAGCAATTTCTGTGAAACGTTCGAGGCAACGTTATAAGCCGCGCGAAACTTAAAGCTGCCTGTGTGCTGAAAAGTCTCGCTGGCGAGAATAATCCGCGCGCCCAAATGCCGACTCAGGCGCGTCGATTCGATAATTGTTGTCGGTCGAATGGGACCATGACTGCGTGACGTCGAGGGGCCCGTGGTTGGTTCGGTCATATTGGTGGAATCTGACTGTTTCTTAGCGTGCTGTAATTCGATTAATGGGTTTGTGCCGCAGTTTTGATCGCGCCGTATTTGCGCAAGATCTCCACGGTTTTATCGATCGGCAGAGCCTCTACGGTGTGGCCTCTCCCAGTAACCGTCGTAGCGCGAAACATCGAGTTATAGACTGCCTCTTCCGTTGCCTCGATCGTGGCGAGGAAGAGAGGCGACATCTCTTCATTCGAGATGGTCTTGGCAGTTTGAGGTTTCGCGAAGGCCGCTCCGAGAGACATTTTAATTCGCAGTTCCGGAGCGGTCGAAAAGGCGATTACGTAGTCACCACTTCCATTGGACCCGGCAGACCCCGTACGTCCGATTCCGAGCATCGCTCGCGCAGCCAAGTCGTTTCAGGTTGCGCGAATCGACAGGCGCATCCGTCGCGACCACAATCATGACCGAACCCTTGGCCTCGTCTTTAACGCTTGTTCCCGATGACTTTGCGCTGTGGGCATCTTGCAGTTCGTCTCGCAGGTAATATTGTCCAAGCTCAACACCAATAGGAGCGCCACCAATCGTCAGCACGCCACCGAAATTCGTCTGTACTAGAACACCAACTGTGTAGCCGCCAAGATTCGCGGGCAACTTGCGCGATGATGTGCCGATTCCGCCTTTGAATCCAAACGCGACGGTTCCGGCTCCCGCGCCAACCGAACCTTCCTCTACCGGACCAGAGCTTGCAGCTTTGATTGCCGCGAATACATCGTCACGGCCGACGTGCCTTCCTCGCAGATCATTCAGAAAGCTATCGTTGGTCTCGCCCACCAGAGGATTAACGGACTGCACATCCTGGTTACCGGGAAGTCCGAGCATGTATTCGACGAGCGCATCCGCAACCCTTGGCACGTTCAAGGTCGCGGTAAGCAGGATCGGAGTTTCAATCTCACCAAGTTCATTTACTTGAGTCGAGCCGGCCAGCTTTCCAAAAGCGTTGCCAATGAACACGGCACCGGGAACCTTCTCGCGAAAGAGGTTTCCATCATGGGGCAGGATCGCAGTAACGCCGGTGTGGATATCCGGCTCTTCAATAACGGTCTTGTGTCCGACCTTAACGCCCGCGACATCGGTGATTGCGTTGAGTGGGCCAGTGGGCAGAATTCCCACCTTGAGGCCAGATATCACGGGCGCGCGGGCGCGTTGCGCTGGTTTGTCCCATTGCCGAGTCCTCCAAGCGCAGGACTAATTCCGAAAAGAATCGCGAGAGCAATCGCGAGGCGAATCATTTTGATCAAACAGGCTGCGGCGCGGCAACCTGCCCCACTCCGCGCTCCAGATATTCAGAAATTACATCGATGTACTTCAGTCCGGATCCGGTGTTGAAGAGAACGACGCGGTCCTTCGGACTGAGGAAACCCGACGATAGAAGCTTGCGATACGCGACCAGGCTCGCCGCACCTTCCGGGGCCGCGAAAACGCCGTCGTTCGCCGCCCAGTCACAAACAGCCTGCACGATCTCATCGTCCGTAGCGGAAACCGCGGTCCCGCCGCTGGTTCGCAAAATGTCCAAGATGATGTAATCGGCATACGCCTTGGGAACTCGAAGTCCCGCTGCAATCGTTTGAGCATTTTGCCAGAACTCGGAAACACTTTGCTTCGCGTTCCACGCCCGCGGGATCGGGGCGCACCCGGTGGACTGCACCGCAACCATTTTGGGGCGCTCGCTGCCGATCCAGCCGAGCATCTGCATTTCGTCGAAGGCTTTCCACATTCCGATAAGGCCTACGCCGCCGCCCGTCGGATAAAAGATCGCATCGGGAAGTTTCCAGCCAAGCTGGTCCGCAAGCTCGTATCCCATCGTTTTCTTGCCTTCCACGCGGAAAGGCTCTTTCAGCGAGGAAATGTCAAACCAGCCTTCGGCTTTTTTACGTTCGTTAACGATTTTTGCGCAATCACTGATTAGACCGTCGACTAGCGTAAGCTTGGCGCCGTACGCAATGCATTCGACCCGGTTAGCCTGAGGCACATCCTTGGGCATGAAGATGTGGGCTTCGATTCCTGCCGCAGCCGCATACGCAGCCAGCGCGCTGGCTGCATTTCCCGCCGACGGAACGGCAATTTTTTTAATCCCATAGAACTTGCACATGGTGACTGCGGCGGAAAGTCCACGCGCCTTGAACGAACCCGTCGGGTTCAAGCCTTCATCCTTGATGAAAACGTTCGGGTTCTCGCGCATCGGGATCATTGGCGTCTGACCTTCGCCAAGCGTCACTGGGGTCACATCAGGCAGAACCTCGCGGTATCTCCACATGCTGCCTTTTCGCGCCGAAAAATCCTGAGGTTTTAGCTTCCCGATGTATGGCGAAAAATCGTAGCGGGCGTACAACGAGCCGCCATCGATCGGGCAAACAGTTTGCGGTTCCTTCGCACTCACTTTGTTTCCGCACTTGGTGCATTCCAGATGTGTAATCGTGGCCACAGAATTCTCCGTCGTTTAGATCGAAATCCAGCCGATTCGAATGAGGGTGAGCGAGCAAATTGCGACAACAGCCCAAAGTGCGATTCCCTGTATTAGTGGGCGCGCACCCACGTCACGCAGGGTCTTCCTGGTAAGGCCCGTACCAATGAGGAAAAGTGTCGCGGTCAGTCCAATTTTGCCGAGCCGGCTCAGCACAGAAAAAGTCGAGGCGAAAACGGGCAAGTAGCTATTGGCAACTGCTGCCAGGCAGAAAAATAGAATGAACCACGGCCATTGAATTCTCGCCTTCGTCCGCTTGGCCACCGCTACTGCAACAGAAAGAGGCACAATCCATAACGCTCGCGCGAGTTTTACAGTTGTGCCTATGGCCAGAGCGACACTGCCGTACTTCGCGGCCGCACCGACCACCGAGCTCGTGTCATGAATTGCCAGAGCAGACCACAATCCGAATTGCATTTGGTTGAGATGCAGCGCCCAACCAATGGTCGGAAACGCGAGCAGCGCCACTGAATTCAGTACGAACACCGTGCCGAGAGAGACGGCCATTTCATCTTCGGATGCGTTTGCAATAGGGCCTACTGCCGCAATGGCGCTGCCGCCGCAAATTGCCGTGCCTGCACTGATCAGCAGGGAACTGGTTTCACCGACTTGCAACAGCTTGCCCAAAGCGAGGCCGAGGAGCATAGAAAACGTGATGCCTACCGCGGTGTAGATAAGTCCAGAGCGGCCTGCGTGAACGACTTCCTTCAGATTCATTCCGAAGCCCAGGCAAACCACGGAAGCTTGCAGCAAAAACTTGGTGAGATGTTTGCCTCCGATTTGTTCTGGATTTTGAAATGCCAAGCCGTAACAGAGTCCGAGCGCCAGGGCCAGCGGAGGAGACACGAAGCCGCTCGCGCAAACTATGAGGCCAAGAAAATATAGCGTTCGTTGATTCATGCCGGGTCGACTTGCCTTTGCATGAAACTGAGATAACCGCTTAGTGCGCTGGAACCGGTTACATCACCAATGAAGAATATGGCCCGTTACCGCAAGCAGGGAGGTTGTATATCACATATCACAAGCGGCTGCAATGCAGCCGCTACTGCTCTAAGTTATGCTCTGTTTATTATTGCAAGAAAAGGGCTTAGACGTGGCCAGCGTTTGTTCGCGGGTTTCCTCGGACGGAGGACATGCGCGGATTCGACTATTCTTCCGTGCCATTTCGCGAGTTTCCCAGTCGCCTCAATTGTCCTTTTTGTGCTCGTCCCGATGTTTCCGGCTGGTTGCTCACAAAGTCGATTAAATGTTGGCGGACATAATCGATGTGGTCGCCCATGGCCTTCTTCGCTTCTTTGCGATCGCCGCGCTTGAGTGCTTCCATAATGGCGCGATGCGCTTTGGGCGCCGTACTCGACGAGAGGTTGTAGGTTTTGCACCGGCAGAGCCAGATTTGATTCTGAATATTCTCAAGCACTGAAACCAGAGGCTGATTTCCGCCTGCTTCGGCGATAGCGCCGTGAAAGTGCATGTCCTCTTCGATGAATTCCTGCTTCCGGTTTGCTTCCAGCAAGTTTTGCGACCGCTCGATGCTCTTTTCGAACTTGGCCAAAAACGTTGGAGTAATCTCCGCACTCTGCACGGCATACATCTCGAGCACGCGCCGTAAATCGTATAAATCGGAGGTTTCTTGGACAGAAAATCTGCGCAAAGAAGCTCCGCGCCGTGGTTCGATGGTGATTAAGTGTTCGGTCGCAAGACTATTCAGGGCTTCACGAATCGGGGAGCGGCTGATGCCTAACTGCTCCGATAGCATTTTTTCTGTGAGGCGGCCTTCCTGATCGAGGCGACCTTCGAGGATGTAACGCTTGATGCTGTCGTACGCGAGGGTGGTCAGGTCGGTGGGTATCTTGATCTTCTTCATTTCGCTTCACGCACCGTTCGATTTTAGTAAATCACGAGCTTTAAACGCGCAATAAAAACTGTACCATGCCACCCTTATCAGACGTTATTGCACAGGGCTGGCGGCGCTAGCAGGGTCCCAGCCTCGACCGTGCAAGACTCGCCCTGCGGTGATGCCAGATAACTTCCCGTGATCGAATTCGACTTGCCCATTCACAATGGTGTAATCAATTCCCTCTGACACCTGATCGGGCACCGCATATGTTGCGCGGTCAATTATGGTGGCTGGGTCAAACACAACCACGTCGGCGAACGCTCCAACGCGTACTTGCCCGCGATCCTGCAGATGCTCGCGATCGGCTGGAAGCGAAGTAATCTTTCGAATGGCTATTTCAAGCGGCATGAGGTGTTCGTCGCGAACATATCGCCCAAGAAATCGCGGCATGGACCCAAACGCGCGAGGATGAGTATGCGGTTCATGCATCGGGCCATCGAGTGACATTTCGCCGTAGTCCAGTCCAATGCTCGTCCATGGTTGGCGGAGGCCATATTTCACATCGTCTTCGTTTGCGATGAAGTAGATGGTGTCGGTGCGCCCGGTGTCAGCGAGAATGAAATCCATCAGCGCATCCATGGGAGGTTTCTTCCAGGTTTCGGCAACTTGCGCGAGCGTCTTTCCTTCAAATTCCTTGAGCGCTTGCGTGCGAGTACCTGCAATCAAAATTCCATCGGGGCCGCCGGAATCGAGGTAGAAGTTCTCCCAGTCGGAATGATCTTCACTTAAGTCTTTTTTGATTCGGGCGCGAATTTCCGGATCTTTCAGGCGCTCCAGCATCTTTTGCCGGCCTCCATCAGCAACCCAGGGCGGCAAAGAGGAAGAGAGCGCGGTGGACCCCGCCACGTACGGATACATGTTGGCGGCAATGTCCAGTCCAGAGTCGCGTGCAGCCTGGATTTTCGCGACCACATCCTTCATCGAACCCCATCTCGACTTACCCATCACCTTCAGATGAAACACTTCGACCGGGATGTTCGCCTCACGCCCAATCTGAATGGCCTCATCGAGAGCCTTCATTTCCGAAGCGCCCTCGCTTCGCATGTGGGTCGCGTAGATTCCGCCATACTGCGAAGCGACTTTTGCCAACGCGATAATCTCGTCGGTGCTGGCGTAAATGCTTGGCGGATAGACGAGAGCTGTCGAAACGCCCATCGCTCCCTGCTTCATTGCTGTTGCCGCGAGCGCTTCCATCTGTTGAAGCTCTTCTGCGGTGGCTGGGCGGTTGTCATAGCCGACCACCGAGGCCCGTAGCTGGCCGGCGCCGACGTACGAACCCAGATTCAGCGGTGTGCCTTGCCTTTCGAGCCGGCTGAAGTAGCCGCTGAAGTCATGCCAATCCACGGTGAACTTCAGCGCCTCAAGTGTCGATCTCGCTGAGGTGCGAGTTTTCTCACTTGTCGGAGCAATTGACATACCTTCGCCGGTAATTTCCGTAGTGATGCCCTGCGAAAGCTTGCTCAGCGAGCGGTTGTCGACCAGCAATGTAAATTCGGATTGGCCCAGCATGTCGATAAAGCCTGGGGCGACCACTCTTCCACTCGCATCGATCTCATTCGTCGCGTGTTCGTCTCGGAGGTTCCCAATTTTTACGATGCGATCGCCTTTGATCGCGACGTCGGCCGCATACCAAGGGTTTCCGGTGCCATCGATAACGTGGCCATTTCGAATGATTAGATCGTAGTCGTCCAGCGGCGCGTCATAAGCCGCTGCGGCAATCTCGCCGAGCGCTTGTCCGGCGACGCGATCCGCCGAATCCGGGTCGGGAGGCAGGGAAACGTTATTGATGAATGCCGCGAACACGAGTTTCTGGCCCGACTTGGTGATTACATAGCCGGCCAAACCCTTTCCCCGAAGCCAAGGCTTGCCGTTCAGGCGGTCGCGGCCACGCAAGGTTCCGGTCTTTGCGAAGACGTGTCCGGCGGCTGGAGATTGCGTTTGAATGTCCGCGAGGGTTCCGTCTTTGCCCAGAATTGGCAGCGCTTGGAAGAAGAGTTGGTAATCGGGACGCGTAGTCCAATAGCGCAAGTAGCGGCACGCAAAATCGGGGCTGAAATAATCCGCTGGATCACCGCCCGCGCCGTCCCCTTGTGATGCACCGGAGAGATCGAGCTTGGCGTTCTCGAGAAATGTGTGTTCGACCTGAAATCCGGCGCGAAATTCGGCGGGTGGATTGGTCGTATTCTTCGCGCCAAACGCTCCGATAAGATAAGGCCCGAAATTGGCGTGCAAGTTTTGACTTACCTTCAGCGTAACTTTGATCTCTTCAGAGAGCGGCGCGGAAACGTGTTCGGCAAGTCGCTTGTCGTCGGTGTAATTTGCCTTCAGGGCGCCAAAATCCAGGGGTGGCGCGGCCTTTTTCGGCGGTTTTAGCCGGATGCCTTCACCCTTCAGGGATTCGCTTAAGACGGTTTCGGCAAATTTTGTAGGCGAAGGAACAATGAAGGGTGCCGTAACTGGGTGCATACCCACCGGCATGCTTCCTGAAAGAACCGCCGTTACTGTTCCGTCCAGGTTTGTAGTGATTGCCGGTTCGGTGAAGGTGGGTGCGGTTCCGGCTGGTGTTGTTTTTAACTGATTCACGAACTGCACATAGGAAGTCTTTGGCGATATTTCGAGAACGACAGGATCGCCGGCGTTGGCGCCCGGCTTGGCAACAAGGTCGATCAGATTGTCGTTCACGATGATCGACGACATCACGACTCCCGTGCCAGGTTCGGGCGCGCCATCCGGCAGGATCGATGCGTCGATCAAAATGCGGCCGTCGATTTCCTTAACGCCTTTGGCGGCAACTTTCCTTGCCAGTTCCTTGATTACCGCAAGCGGGTCTCCTTCGACTGCTGGGCCGCCGTAGCTGTGATCGTCATCTTTAAAGGTCAGAGTGCCATCGGGCTGCATTCGGTTCGAAAGGTCGGGGTCGCCACCGGAAACCAACACCAGGTCGCCTTTGAGTCGCCCTTTCGAGTCGATCATCCCAGTTCGATAAATGTCCGTGTGAAAACGAAAATCGCCGCCGAGCGTCGCCAGCAGCGTTCCTTCCGTGAATATCTTGGTGGTTGATCCGGGAACGAACATCCTTTGGTTGTTGTGTGTGTAGATGACTTTTCCCGAATCGACAGACATAAATTCAATCCCAATATTTGCGTGGGCGAACTCGGGCCGATCAAGGATCTTCTGAAGCCGCTCGGAGAACGAAAGATTGCTAGGAGCTGCAGGCGCCTGATTTGAAGACACCGAGGCAGAGGACTGCGGAGACTGAGCTTTAGCAGACAGCGCGATGCAAATTCCGCCAGCAAGCACAATTAGCAAACCGAGCAGCGACCACCGTCGCATGCCTGAACGGGCCACGATTTCCTCCTAATTCCCTAAGAACAACTGACGAAGATGTTTATTTTGCGTGTGCCGGCGTCGTCTTGCTTGACGCGAGCGCCTCGAACACGGACCCCATGCGCTCCAAGGCTTCCCGCAAGTATTCCGCTTTCAGCCCGTGCGTAATCCGCAAGTGATGCTCGATTCCGAAATGCTCGCCGGGCGCCACAAGTACGCTGGCTCGAGTCCGCAATTCCTCGGCAACCGTGGTCGAGGGAATTGGCAAGTGGTATCGCACAAAGGCGAGAGCGGTGGACTCCGGCGGGACAATTGATAGCAATGGCGAATGCTTCTGGATCCAACCTTCCAGTCTTGAGTAGCCTTCGCGAATAAAGCGGCGCGTGCGGGCAATGAGTTGCGCGCGCATGGGTTCGGCGAGTGCAATCTCGGCGAAAAACATATCCAGTACGCCCGCGGTTATCGTGGCGTATTCATGACGCCGCCAGATCGACTCAACCACATCCGCAGGCGCGACCAGCCAGCCGATTCGCAATCCTGAGAGCCCGTAGGCCTTCGACAAGCTATTTATAGCGATCAGGCGATCATAGCGGCCAAAGAAAGTGGGCGTTTCGACATCCGTTAGGCGCTCCGTGCCGCGATACACTTCGTCGGCCAAAATCCAAGTGCCGTGCTTCGCGGCAATCTTCACAATCCGATCCATCTCCGCGTCGCTAAGAATCATCCCAGTCGGATTGTTCGGATTCGTGATGCAAATCAATTTCGTTCGCGGGGTTACGGCAGCCTCGAGTTCGTCGAGGTTTGCCTTCCATCCGTTGTTCTGATCCAGGTGAAACGGAATATATTTGCACCCCAGGTTCTGCGTAATGCCCCAAATCTGACGGTAGGACGGCTCCATCGCCACGACTTCGTCCCCGGGCCCGAGCATGCTTTGCACGCTTGTGCCGTTTGCTTCCGCCGCGCCTACGGTGACCAGCACCTGCGAGGGGTTGGTCTTGTACATACCGGCGATCAATTCGCGAAGTCTCGGCGTGCCGTTCACCACCGGGTAGTGCAAGGCAACTTCTCGCATGCGCCGTTCGATCTCATCGGAAGTGAGCATTTCCTTGACGGCAACCGGTTGAACACCGCTGTCCGCAAGATTGAACTTAACCTCCTGCTCGTGCTCGCTCTGCCATTGCTCCAATGCGAAAGGTACGAACTTCATCGTGATGATCCTCCGCGTCTTGCGATTTTGTTCTTTTGCCGGCTCTGAAGCAGAACGCTGGCAATCGCGATGTCTTCGATCCCCAGGCCCACCGATCGAAAGAAAATTGGTTTTTGCCCGCTCGGGGGAGTCGCTTTTCCTTTGACCAATTCCGGCAAGTCGCCGCGCACCGATTGCGGCGCCCACCCGTGTTGTTGAGCTGCCAATTTCATTTCGCCCGCCACCGACGGAGTCGTTGCGCGGTAATCGCAATAAACCTCAAGCCCCGGAATGGCCTCTGCGGCGATCTCATGTGCATTTGCGACATTTGTGCTGATCGAAGTGACCAGTTGCCCGGGGCGCAGCCAACGATGATCGATTACAGGCGTGCCCGATGATGTGCACAGCAAAATAACGTCGGAATCCGAGACCGCGGCTTCAGCGGACGCCGCGATCTTGATTTTCTTGCGCAGCGCAGGCGCGATGCTTTTTTCAATCGAATTGTGCTGGCCGATTTTTCGTGAATAGAGCGAAATTTGATTCCAATCATGTACCGCGGCGGCGTAGCGCAGATGTGCCATGCCAACTGCGCCCACGCCAATGACCGCCAGGCGCGTGGCGCCAGACGGAACCAACAGCTGTAGCGCCAGGGCCGTCGTTGCCGCGGTCCGCTCCGTGGTCAGCGCAAACGAATCGCAAAGCAGCGTCGGTTCACCCGTTTCTGTGCTGAAGAGCAGAGTCCACGCGGTGACTTTCGGGCCTGTCTTTCGGCTCGGAAAATAAGGTGACAGCTTGGCGCCGAAGAGTTTCTGATCGGCAAGAATTCCCGGATACCAGATTACGTCGACTTCATCGCCAACAACGCCCGACGATTGAGCGGGCTGTACCGCTCGGCCGTCCGCGAGCCCCGCGAATGCTGAGCGAAGCGCATCCACAACTTTCAGCTCAGGCAGATGAGCGTCAAAATCCTTCTGGCGAAGGATGAGTGGGCCTCGACTTGTCGCCTTCCCGCCAGCCCGCTTATTTTTTGTGGTCCCCACGATCTCTCCGAATTTCTACATGGCCGAATACATCGTCTTGCCGCCCACCACGGTTCGCATGATCTTGATGTCTTTCAAATGATCGGGATCGACGGTGTGTGGATCCTCGCCAAGAATTACAAAGTCTCCCAGCTTTCCAGCGGTAATCGACCCCTTCACATTTTCGTCGTAGGACGCGTACGCGGCGTTCACCGTGCACACACGCAACGCTTGATCAACCGTGATCCGCTGATTTGCGCCCCACACATGCCCACGGTAATCCTTGCGGGTCACCATGCTCTGCAGGGCCATCATTGGTTCATAGGGGCCGGGGATGTAATCGGAGCCGGCAGCAGCCGGAATTCCGTAATCTAAAAAGGATTTGTGCGCAAACATCCATTTCATCTTCTCGTCGCCGTAGTTGTCCCACTTGTCGCCGTGAAAATAAACATAGGTATAAAAAGGCGTGGGAACCGCGCCTACTTTCTTGATCCGCGTCAATAAATCAGGATTAACCAACGAGCAATGCTCGATGCGCGGACGGTAGGGCTCGTGCGCGCCTTTTTCCTTCACGCGCTCGTAAGCTTTCAAGACCATGTCGATGGCCACATCTCCATTCGCGTGGACGCCCATCTGGAGATCGTGAGCATCAGCGTCTTCCGCAGCGGTGTTCAGCTCCTCTTGCGTGATGGTCAGAATGCCGTAGTCGTTCGGCCTCCCCATGTAAGGAGTGCTCATCCGCATAGTTCGCTCTTGCGCGGAGCCATCCGCCAGGTACTTCACGCCACCGACACGTACCCATTCGTCGCCTATCTGTCCGCGAAAGCCGGCGCTCTCCAGATGCGTCCGCATGGCGGTGTAGCCGGTCGCCAAAATATAAATACGGAAGCGAAGATCGCCTGCGTGGTAAGCGTCTTGATACGCCGAAAGATAGTCCGGCGGGCACTCCGCATCGGTCGTCGAAGTAAGCCCCGCCGCAGTCATTTGCTTGGAAATTAGAGCGACCCCCGCTCGCCGTTGTTCTTCTGTGCTGTCTGAAGGAATGATCTTGTAGAAAACCGTGTTCGCCTTTTCCTCCACGCATCCATCGAGTTTTCCGTCGCGCTTGTCGAATTTCCCGCCATCCGGATCGGGCGTATCGACCGTTACGTTCGCGAGCGCAAATGCCGCGCTGTTGTACCAGCAGAGATGGCCGCCGCGATGCTGGATGCGCACGGGATTGTTTGGCGCGACTTCATCCAAATCTTCACGCGTAATACGACGCCCATCGCTAACCCGCACGTCGTCGTACTTGAATCCATAAACCCATTTTCCCGGTGGTGTTTCCAAGGCTCGCTTGTGAATTGCCGCCTTGATCTCCGCGATACTCCGCAGGTCGCAATCAACC
The DNA here is from genome assembly GCA_963757885.1 of uncultured Acidobacteriota bacterium. Classification (GTDB taxonomy): domain Bacteria; phylum Acidobacteriota; class Terriglobia; order Acidiferrales; family UBA7541; genus Palsa-147. The sequence goes on from CAVWSS010000006.1 coordinate 2,206,160, forward strand.
GATACCAGAGCTTCGATTCCGCCCCAGGCAGGATGCGAGTGCGCGTCAATCAACCCGGGCACGACAATCATTCCCGTGGCATCGATCACCTCCGTGCGCGGCCCTTTCAAGTTCAAAACATCGTGAGCGCTGCCCACGGCGACGAATCGAGAATGCTTGATCGCAAATGCTTCCGCATGCGGCGCCGCATCGTCCATTGTGTAAATTTTCGTATTGGTCACGATGAGATCGGCTTCTGTGGTGCTGCTCGATGCCTCTCGAGGCCCAACATTCGCGAGCAGAGACGTCGCGCCGGTAGCCACACCGAGAAACGTTCCGAAAAACTTCCGTCGGCTTTCCTTAGTCATATGCAGAACCCCTCAGCCGATTAGCCCAATAGCTAACGCTTCGATCAAGCCCACACTTCTTCGCGACTGCTAGACTTTTTCGACAAAGTTCAATTTCCACAAAGTCAGTTCGAAGCCGAAAGCTTTCTTCGCAGGGTAACCAGTTCGGGCAGATTCGGGTCGGCGCCGGCCCACAGCTTCCCGGCCTTTTGAAACTGGCTCTGCGCGAGCGAGTTGTCGCCTCCGTGCTCGGCCACCAGCCCAGCAACGTAGTAACCCCCCGCGTAGCTCGGGTCGTGTTCAATGATTTGGTGGCCCGTGTATTCGACCAGCGGCCAATCGGCTGCCTGTTCAGCAGCGCGCGCGATCGACTCGAGTTCAAAAAGCGATTCGCTCCACGAATCAGGGCCAGGCATGGCCCGAAGTGTCGTTTCGATCTGCTTCAGCGGTTCATCCGCGCCTTCGAACTTGTGCATGCTCAGAGCAATCTCGGCGCGCAAAATCGAGGCGTTCGGCAATTGCCCAATTGTTGAGCTGGGAACGTTCTCCATCTCGCGTTCGGCCGCATCAAGCTCGCCTTTCGCGTCGTCGATCCGGTTCATTGCCAGGTACGCGCGTCCGGCCGCGGCATACCCGGCAAGCTTTCCCATGGGCCAATGACTATTGGAGATCATCACGTGCGCGGCCTTTAAGGCTTCCTCGGGATGTCCGGTATCCAGCAAAAAATCGGGCCACTCACGCCGATTGAATTCCGCGATGTCTGTTCGCGCGGGAAGTGAGAACATTTCTTTCAGCGGGGCTTCCGCCGCGTTCATTTGCCCTAGCGTTTCATAGCAAAGCGCCAGCAGCGCCAGGTTGTGTGCGCGATGCCAGTCATAAAGCGCCGGGGTATTCTCCGTTTTGTAATAGGCCTCTTCGAGCTCGCCGGCCTTGCGAAATTCGTCAATCGCTTCCGCGGTGCGCCCGAGTCGCCGCAGCTCGTGCCCGCGCATGTGGTGCGCGTGCGGAATTGCCGGAGACAGACGGACATAGGCCTCGGCTTGCAGAAGCGCATCCTGCGTTCGTCCAAGATTTTCAAATGTATGCGCCAGGAAATGATGCGCTGCCGAATTGTCAGGCGAGTAGATGAGGGCAGTTTGGTAGAACGCTACGGTATCGATTCCGCCGCCCTGGCCCATTGGCGCCGGATTACCTTCGTCGGCAAGTCCGCGCAGAATCCACAGCCACGGGTCAGTTGGTGTTGCCGCGAGCGCGTCGCTGATCAATTTTCGCCATGCGAAATACTTTTGCATCGCCGCAGCGCTGGCATCTTCAAGGAAATCGAGCTGGGCCGCGGTGATTGCTACGCGTGTTTGTTCTCGCTCACTGACCTGATCGGCTAAAGACTTTGCCTGGTCGCACGCCGCCCGGGCCGCAGAGTTATCTTGCAGCTGAATATAAACATCGGTCAGCCCAACCCAGGCCATCGTCAGCTTCGAATCGAGCCGAAGCGACTGATTAAATGCGCGGGCGGCTTCAATCCAGTCATACGCGTGCAAATAGTTCAGACCCTGATCGTAGAAACTCTGCGCTTCTGGCGAGTGCGTCGTTACTTGCTCGTGCAAGTTGCCGATTCCTTGGCGCAAGCTCACGGGCTTCTCAAGAATTTCCCGCGGGACCCAGCCAATATTTTCGTGCTCGTGATGCATCTCAGCTTGTCCAAAGGCGGGCTGACCTGATCCAGCCGCGGCCACCGCACCTAGAACGAAAACTACAATCAACATCGCACTACTGAACGAAACGCGCCGTGTGACTTCAACTCGTTTCGTAGTTCGTCTCACGATTCGTTTCGCCATTACCAGCACGTTGCGCCTCTTCACTCGATTTCGACAGCCCGCATGTAAAATCCGGCATCGAGACGCTTCGCCGGAATCGCCGGCTCTTTAACCCGCAAGCGAATTAAATAGGTTCCCGGTTTGCGTGGGGACCATGCATGCGACCAAAAACTCCACGAATCGCCATTCGTTGGCGCAAAATTATCAACCGGCACATATTCTTCTTCCGGATTGAATCGAATTTCGATTTTCCGGGCCGGCTGCGAGCCGCCCCAAAGAATCCCCACAACTTTGTATTTTGTCGAACTGCCTACCGCCCAACGTTCCACGCGAATTGGCGTCGCCGCATGATCGATCACCGCAGGGCGAAAATCTTTCGCCAAGGCCGGCACGCCCTGCTGGTGCGTGCGCGCCGCGTATTCCTGCATTTGCGAAGTCGCCGCTGCGTCATCGTCGACGACGCGAATCTCATTCACCCACTTGATGCAAGTACATCCGTACCAGCCGGGTATCACCAAACGAATCGGCGCGCCGTGATCCTTGGTCAGCGGCTCACCATTCATCTTGGTAGCTAAGAAGGCATGCGGCTTTTGCAATTCCTCGCGCGTAAAAATCCAGCTCGCTCCTGGAATCGAACTTGTTGACTGGGCTTCATATTCATCGAATCCGGAGACTAAAATCCGGCCGCCGCCGGAATCAATCCTGGCCATTGTCAAAACTTCGCCGATGGGCACTCCCGACCAATTCGCCGCGCTCATTAGCCCAAAATGAAATTCGCGGGTATTTCCGGCGCACTCCATCAAGTGCACGCCCATCGGCTTTTCAAGTGCCGTTAGCTGCGGCAGCGTGATAACTCTTGGCTCGCCGCCGCTTGCGCCGCCGCTCGCCCGTAACCCGAATCGTCCATGGTTTTTGATCGGGTTTTTCATCGGGCAGCAGCTTTGGAAGCGCAGGTTCGCAAATAAAAATCCTTGGTCGCAATGGTCGCGCGCTCTGGCGTTAGCATCGACAAATCCGTGTACAGCCGTCCATCAAGCTCTTCGCCAATCTTTACGTCCATTTCGATCGGAATCTCGCCGCTGAATTCAATATTTCCAAGCTTCTTGCCGCCGAAGAATGGGTCCTTCGTCGACGGCCTAGTTGTCGCCTGTCCCCAAGCCAGCTGATCGAGGCCGGTTAGCAGTGTTCCACCGGCAATCAACGAGCCACGGAGCAATTCGCGACGGGTCAGCTTGGCCATCGCTACATCTTAACTATCTCGACGCAGACGACGCGACAACTCGAAAACCGGCAAACGCAATATTCGAAGGGCTTCCTTGTGACTTGGCATCCGCAGGCCGATCCGCACTGCCGCCTGCCAATTCGCCTTTGCCGTCTGGCGTGCTGGTCCATTCCGCAACGTTGCCGCCCAGATCGAAAACCTGTTCTTCGCCCGTTTCCCCGACGCCCGGGAAACTGCCGACCGGCTTGAGCAGATCATCCGGCGACAACCCCGAGAGAAGGGAATCGAGTTTTTTAGCATCGTCAGGGTTTACTGTGTAACCGGCCCAATAATCGAGCGTGTTCTCGCCGGTACGCGGCGCGTACAAGGATTTGCCCTGTTCCTCGGTTGGCAATCGAAATTCTTTGCCGGTCAATTTGCCGAGCCACTCGCAATAGGCCTTTGCCTGTTCGAAAGTAATTCCGCTGGCCGGATAATTTTCCGTACCCGGATTGACCTTGTAGCTCTTATCAAACGCAGCGTACTGAGCCCGCGTGACTTCGAATCGTCCGATTTCGAGCGCACCGTGGGACACAATTTCCGGCGCCAAAACGGACCCGGATGCTCCCGGCATCTCCACGCCATATTGAGTGCCACTTTTCTTGAACGGGTGGGCCGTGATTTCTGAGAGCGGCGAGCCATCCTTCAGCGCCTCGTTCGGCGGTGGATTGATGTGAAAGAGATATTTATCGAACCAGGCCATTTCTTCGTTGGTTACGCGAAGCTGGTGAGTGAGCTTCATCGGAAAATGGTTTTCACCGGGGAATAACACAAGCCGCACAGGTGCGTGGTGTAGGTAATACAAGGCGCGATAGTGCAGCCAGCCTTGCTCGGTCGGAACGTTATTGTCGGCGCTTCCGTGAAAAATCAGCGTTGGCGTGCGGACACGGTCCATCTGAAAGACAGGAGACTTACGAATGTAGAGTTGAGGGTCTTCCAGCGGCGTTTTGCCAAAGTAAAAATCGTCAAACTTCATTCCAAATTCAGAGTTGCCCCAGTCATCGACGTACTCAACATCTCCTGCGCCCACCACCGAAGCTTTGAATCGCGCCGGATCTTCTACGTTCAGTTTTATGGAGAGGATCGCGCCGTTCGACCACCCAAAATTTCCGATGCGATCGGGATCGACCAGGCCCTTCGAGATCAGATAATCGATGCCTTTCTCAATATCCGGAATTTCCATCTCGTAATATTTGCCGCAACAGATCGATTCAGCCCATTTTCCCCGTAGTTCGCGCTGCCGTGGTAATTCGTGACCAGCACAAATGCGCCACGCTGCGTCAATAGATTCGCCACGTATGCTGGATTCGCGCTCCAGCCATCCAGGTCGGCACCCATCGGTCCGCCGTGCGTGTAGGTGACCAGCGGAAAACGTTTGCCGGCCTCATAGCCATCCGGGTAATAGAGAATCCCATCGACTTGGTCGTCGTTGGCACCTTTCCAATGGATGACTTCTGTCTTCGCCAGGGTCTTCTTCCGCAGCGCGCTTTCTACATCGATGAACTGCACGGGATTTGAAATTTTCGCGCCGTCCAATTCCGCCTCGATACCAGAACCAGGGAATGCTGGCGGTCGAATATTCGTAGACGATCTCTTTGGCGTCATGGCTCAGCGCGAAATTGAAGATGTTTTTCTCGTGTTCCCCTTCGATCCATTCGTGTGACCAGGTGTTCCCGTGGCGCGTGTAGCGGGCAGGCTTAAATCGCACGCCATCGGCGAGCAGAACGAAGAAGCCGTCCGGAGTGACCTCAAACCTCTGCAAGAAGCCAATTCCGTTTTCCCAGTCGAGATTTACCTTGGTGGTTGTACCGGAGGCATCGTCATAGAACCAGAGCAGGCGGGCGAATCCGCTTGGTTCGCGCATGATCGTTGAAAATGGAGCAATCGCATACACACCGGAACTGTCGGCCGCCCATTTGATTACCCGCGGTATGACATTTCCTTCGGTGAAGATTCGTTTGCTCTCGTGGCTTTCAAAATCGAAAATCCAAACCGCCGGAGCAGTCTTGCGGTCCCACTGATAACTGAGCTCCTGGCCTTCCGAAACCACGACCTTCTTGCCGTTGGGAGAAATGTCGAAGTTCTCAATCCAATGCTCGATTGTTGGTGATTCGTGTGACTTTCTTGTCCTTCAGCGAAACCTGAAACAATCGAACCGGCACGGCGTGGGTTGCGTCATCAACCACATCCGAATCATCCTTTTTCTCCTGCATCTTCGATTCGTAAAGCGACACGTCCTCCGGCGCGCTAAAAATGATCGCGTCGTTATCCCGCCATTCGAAATGCCTGATTTTGAAATCGGCGGGCAGGGCCGGCCATGCCTCGCCTCCAAATGGATTCATGAACCAGATGTGCGGCTTGCCTGTTTCGCCGCCGTCGGGAAGCGCGCGGGGACTCAAAAATGCAATTAATTTGCCGTCCGGCGACCAGCGCGGCTGCCCGATGTTGTCCATGTCCCGCGTAAGCTGGATCTGTGAGCTGTCAGCGAGATTCGACAGCATCAGATACGACCCGCGACTGTCTTTCTTTCTGTCGGGCACGGTCTTGACCCACAGAGCAAATTTTCCGTCCGGGGAGATGCGAACCTGATCCGCCTGATCGCCATAAACAAAATCCTCAGGCTTCCATTGGTTCTTCGCGGGAACTGAAGACGCGGTTTGGGCATAAACGCCGTCCGCGGCAGCTACAGCCATCGCCAGGAATAGCCCGCAAGCCACAGTCAACTTGCCAAACGTTCTCATCTTGCCTCCGCAATCGACTTCCGGTCCCGCACTTCCATGGGGAAGTGGAAATTACCACTCCGTAGCGCCTGGCGCGAATCGGTGTGGCGAGACACGCCGCTCGTCCCGGTTCGCTCCAACCCCCGGCAACTGGGTCTGCCCGCAATTCCCAAAATCCGCGGCTTCCCATCGGAGTCCCTTAATGCACCGGACTCGAAATTCGTATTGACAGTCCTTCAGGTCGTGTGTATACGGTATATCACATTTTGTGGTCAAGTCCTGAAGTGGAAGTGGAGAACAAAATTTGAGCCGTCATGCGGCTCCGTTTTGCGACCCCATTCAACGGATCGAAATCTACTCACGGACGACCTGTCGTTTGCCGGCTTGGCTGACCTGCATGGGCAATGCCCCTTGCAGCCCAGGGAGGTAGGACATGAAGGGTATTTCTTTCGCGCGTAAACTCGCCGTGGCACTCCCGATTCTCATTCTCTTGCTGTGCACATCTGCCCGAGCCCAGAACCTCGGAAGTGTGCATGGCCGCGTCACCGACGCATCTGGTGCTGCCGTGCCCGGCGTCACGGTCGAAATCATCGGGCACGCCACGAGCGTTACCCGCTCAGCGATTGCCGACGATCAAGGCTCCTATCAGATTGCTGACGTGAACCCGGAGACCTACACCCTCACAGTCGCGCAGACAGGCTTCCAGAAATTCGTGAATGCGAACGTCCGCGTGGAAGTTTCCACTTCCACCCAAGTAGATATCGCTCTGCAGGTCGGTGATTTGGCACAGACCGTTACCGTTGAATCCGCTGCTGCGCCGTTGCTCAATACTGCCGACGCAACCACCGGAAACACCTTCGATGAGCGCCAGGTGGAAGATCTTCCGTTTCTCGCACGCAATGTGGTCAACCTCCTAAGCCTTCAGCCAGGCGTCGTGTTTACTGGGGCCTCCGACACCGATACCCTCGCCCTGGGCTCGGTAGCCACTTTGGACAACCGCGAGGGCGTGGTGAATGGCGTCCGCGGCAACGAATCGAACATTACTGTCGACGGCGTGGACTCAAACAACTGGTACAACCAGGGCGCTTTCAGCAGCGCTTTGCCCCTGACTCTCGATTCGATCCAGGAAGTTCGTGTGACTACCGGCAATGCGAACGCGACCGACGGAACGGCTTCGGGCGGCCAAGTAGCGATCGCGACCAAGAGCGGCTCAAACGACTTCCACGGCAATGCACGCTGGTACTACCGCACCAGTGGCTTCACAGCCAACCAGTACTTCAACAATGCCAACGGCATCGAACGCCCCAAGCTGCTTCGCAACATCGGCGGCGGCTCTCTCGGTGGCCGCATCGTTAAGAATCGTGTTTTCTTTTTCCTCGACAACGAAGAACGCCGCGATTCCAGCGATGTCACCGAGGGTCCGGAAATCATCCCCACCCAGTCGCTGAAGGATGGCGTCTTAATTTACGCTTGTGCGGATCCAACCAAATGCCCCGGGGGAACGGTACAGGGCCTTACCGGCCCGCATGTCGTTCCGGCTGGTGCATTCGGCCTCACCCCCGCCAACGTTGCCGCCATTGATCCTGCTCACCTCGGGGTCAATCAGTCGATGCTTACATATATGAAGCTATTTCCCACCGGCAATGATCCATCGGCTGGCCTCGATGGCGGCTTGAGCTACACAGGCTTTCGATTCAACGCGCCATCCGATTACAGCAGCAACATTTACACTGCCCGTCTTGATTTCAACCTTACTGCGGATGGCCGCCACACGATTTTCTGGAGGGGCAGCATGATCGGGGCGGCAGACACTCTGACCCCTGAACAATTTCCTGGACAAGGCCCAGCGCAAAACCTGCTGAATAACAGTCGTGGCACGTCTGTTCAGTATCAGGCGCAAATCAGTCCGGTCATGACCAACACGGTGCGATATGGATTCACCCGGCTTGGCGTCTCGCTGAGCGGCATTGCGACTCCATCCTTCGGTGTTCGCGACTATTCGACCAACGTAAGCTTCGCCGCGCCGAGCCACGTGATTGCCCCGGTGAATGAATTTAACGACACCCTAAGCTGGACTCGCGGAAAGCACAGCTTGGCCTTCGGAGGCACCATCAGGTTCCTCCAAATCCAGCGCGAGAACACTAGCGGTACTTTTCCTATGTACAGTGCAAATCCGGGCCAGTGCTCCAATCTCTGCACCGATGCCTACTCCAACGTTTCCAGCATCCTGAATGACCCGACTCCCACTGACACAACGCACTTCACCGAGAATTTCATGATGTTGACCGGCCCAATCACCGGCGTCCAGGCGACGCTCTATTCGGACCCGCACACCCAAAGCTTCCTGCCGCCCGGAACCCCGGAGCACCGCACCACCGCTGAACACGATTTCGAAGTGTTCGGTCAGGATAGCTGGCGTCTTCGCAGCAACCTGACCATCACTGCCGGTTTACATTGGAGCTACGAGACTCCGCCATGGGAAGTGAATGGTTTTGAGGTAGCGCCGACAATTGACCTTGATCAGTGGTTCTTCCAGCGCGTCGCCAACATGAACAAGGGCATCGCTTCGAATGTGTCGCCCTTGGTTAGTTGGAACGTCGCCGGGAACGACTATGGCAAGGATTCATGGTACCGGCCCTACTACAAGAATTTCGCTCCTCGTTTCGCGGTCGCCTATAGCCCCGCTTATCAAGATGGATTCCTCGCGAAGTTGTTTGGCGGCCCGGGCAAGAGTTCCATCCGCGCCGGTTTCGGAATGTATTACGACCGGGTCGGCCAGCCGATCGCTCTGGATAGCGATAATTTCGGCTCGCCGGGCGTCAGCACATCGGTTTCAGACGCCCTCGATCCATTTACTCTGGCTACCACCCCGCGGTTCTCTGGAACGTGTTCGAATGCAGGTTGCACTGGTCTGCCGAGTGTAGCTACCTTGGCGCCTGTCCCCGCGAGCGCAAAGCTTCCGTTCACTCCAGCGGCAAACTTCGGCACCTTCGCATTCTTCGTTGACCCTCATTTGAGGACTCCGTACACCCAAGATGTCTCGGTGAGCTACGAGCGGGAACTACCGGGAAGAATGAGCGTGGAAGTTGCCTACATTGGAACATTTGGCCGGCGCCTCCTGGCCAAAGCTGACTATGGTCAATACTTGAACATCAAGGATCCCAAGTCTGGCCAAACCCTATGGCAGGCAGAAGACATGCTTGCTGAGATCGCCGGGCCGAATCCCAACGCTCCGAACATTAATCCTACGAATATAGGCGCTCTCAAAACAATACCGTCGATTGCGTTCTACACGGACATGATGTCGAATTTTCCGAGTTCGTACGCAATTGCAGCAAAAAATCCGGCGTACGCAAGTCTAACTCCTGCCCAAGCCTACTACTCGTATCAGCTGTCCACCTTTGCCGGAACGACCAACTGGGCTTGTGGAATCGCCATTGCAGATCGGTTTCCGCAACTTGGCATCGCTCCCAGTCCTTGGAGTCCCTCTGTGGATCCAAAAGGCCAAGGCTTCGTCGTCCTGGCTCCTCAATTTCATTCTTTGGGCGGGTGGACGAATTGGGGATTCTCGGCCTACAACAGCTTGCAGCTATCTGTTCACAAGAACGTTGGCCATGCAATTTTCACCGCTAGCTACGTTTACTCGCATTCCATCGACAACGACTCTTCACCTGAGAACGGAGACGTAGGCGGCAATTACGGCACTTTGGTCGGCTTGATTCAGAACCCATTCGACCTGCGCGCGAACCGCTCTTCGTCAGACTTCGATCTTCGCCACAACGTCAACGGCAACTTCGTTGCTCGCCTCCCGTTTGGCCAGGGCGAGCGTTACGGCGCGAACGTCGGCCGCGCGTTGAATGCGGTAATCGGTGGTTGGTCGATTTCAGGGCTGGCTCGGTGGCGTTCCGGATTCCCGTTGACCATCGGCGAAGGATTCAGCTTCCCAACGAGCTGGCAGCATGGCGCCCTGGGTACTTTGATTCATCCGGTTAGCACTTCGCTGACAAGAAGCGGTCCCGGCGGCGTGCCAAATCTCTTCAGCGATCCGGCTTCCGTTCTGGCCAATGATTTCCGCTTCACTCTTCCTGGATTCGGTGGAACGCGAAACTCTCTGATCGGCCCAGGCTATTTCAGCACTGATGCCGGCATCTTCAAGACCTTCGTCATGCCTTGGGCTGCGGAGCGTCAGCGCCTGCAGGTCCGGGTCACCGCGTTCAACGTATTTAACAACGTGAACTTCAGCCCAGGCGCCCCGTGGTATCCGGGCAACGTGTCGGGTGCCAACGGCCTGTCGCTCGATCCAACTTCGCCGGCAACCTTCGGCCAAATTACACAAACGGCCGGCCCACGCGGAGGAGCTCGAGAAATGGAGATGGCGCTTCGCTACGAATTCTAATCGTAGCCAACCCCGACGCGGCGGTAGGGCACTTCGCGAGAAGCCAGCCCTGCCGCGCCCCGCTTCTCGTGCCGCGTTCGGCGGCAGAAGATTGGCCGGAGGCGGGCGCTCCCGATTCGGCAAATCAAACTAGGAAACGCTTTTAACCTCCGGGCGCATTCCGGTATAGTCCCAGCGCCTCGCATGAGTTTCAATCGCCGCATGAAGCATCCCGCATTTGCGCGCATGTTCAGCTACGGCCTCTTCCTTGCCCTTCTTTTTGCGATTCGCGCCGTCTTTGCGCCCGCCGCCTTTGCGCAACTCCCCTCGCCCGACTCCGTCCTCGGCTTTCACGTCGGCGAAGATCGCAAGCTCGCCGACTGGCAGCAGGTAACCGGCTATTTTCAGAAAATCGCTACGGCCTCGCCCGATCGAGTGAAGTTCGAAGAAATCGGTAAATCTACTTTAGGGAAGCCTTTTGTAGTCCTTACCGTTTCCTCTGCCGCCAACATTGCCCACCTTGATCACTATCTCGAAATTCAGAAGAAGCTTGCCGATCCGCGCGGTCTTTCCGCTGCTGATGCTGAGCAGTTAATCTCGCAAGGCAAAGCCATTGTCTTGATCACTTGTACCGTTCACTCAACCGAAGTGGCCTCCACGCAAACGGCAATGGAATATGTCTACAAACTCCTAAGCGAAGACACACCCGAGCATCACTCAATCCTCGATAACGTTATTTTCCTATTAATTCCGTCTTTGAACCCCGACGGTCAGGACATGGTCGTCCAGTGGTATCGAAAATACCTTGGCACGCCGTATGAGGGGCAGGAGCCGCCTGAGATTTACCACCATTACGTCGGCCACGATGACAATCGCGACTGGTACATGTTCACGCAGGTCGAGTCGCAATTGACCGTCGAGAAAGTCCAGAACGTCTGGCATCCACAGGTTGTTTACGATGTTCACCAGGAAGATCCAACCGCGGCGCGCCTTTTTGTGCCGCCGTTCCTGGATCCCGTCGACCCCAATATCGATCCGCTAATCGTCCAGGAAACGAACTGGCTCGGAACTTCCATGGCCAATGATCTTGCAGCGGCCGGCAAGAAGGGCATCGCGATACACGCGATCTACGACGAATGGTCGCCCTCGCGCCACTACCAGGCTTATCACGCGGGCCTCCGCATTCTCACCGAGTCGGCTTCCGCAATGCTCGCTTCGCCCATCAACGTTCCTTTCTACACGCTCGATACACACGCGCTCGGCTATAACGCGCAGGAACGCAGTTGGAATTTCCCGGATCCGTGGATGGGCGGTGAATGGCATCTTCGCGACATTGTCGATTACCAGCTGATTACCTTCGAAGGCTGCCTGCGCGCCGTTGCCCTGAACCGCGAGATGGTTCTGCGCAATTTCTACAACATTGGCAAGAATGCCATTGAGTGGAAAGGCCGGCCTTATGCGTTTTTGGTCCCGCGGCGCAGAAGGACGTACCTGCGGCGGTCAAACTACTCGACACTCTGCAGTTTGGTGACGTCGAGGTCTATCGCTCGAAGCAGAAATTTGTCGCTGGAGACATTCAGTATCCCGCGGGCACCTATGTCATTCCTATCGCGCAGCCATATGGCCGCTACGCGAAAACTCTCTTAGAACGCCAGCGCTACCCTGATGAGCGCGAATATCCCGGCGGTCCGCCCAAGCGGCCCTATGACGCTACTGCCCAGACTCTTCCGCTCCTAATGGGCGTGAATGTGATTCAGGTCGACGCGCCATTCAAGGCGGAACTGGAAAAGATCGATCACGTCGATCTGTCTCCAGGGAAAATCGAGCCACGCGGCAAACAGTATTTACTGCGCACCGACTCCAACAACGCGTTCATCGCTGTCAATCGATTGCTCAAATCGGGAAAGACAGTTGCTCGCACGAAGACGGTCATTCAAAGCGGTGGCCGATCGTTTCCAGCTGGAACCTTTGTGATTGGCTCAGGAGATATTCAACAGCTCTCTGAACTGGGTATCGATTTCTACGTGTGGACCGGTCACTTGACCGGCCGGTTGATGGGCCAGTCGCGTTGCATTCGCCGCGCATCGGCCTCTACAAGAGCTACATCCCGGATATCGATGAAGGTTGGACGCGCTGGCTGCTCGAGCAATACGAATTTCCCTATAGCAGCGTTTACGACAAAGACATTCGTGCAGGTGATCTCAATGCAAAGTTTGACGCGATAATCCTTCCACATGAGAGTGTCGCCGCGATTGTGAGCGGCGCGCCGCACGTTCCGGCGCCTGATGGTGCTCCCGCTGGCGCGCCTGAGCTTGCCGTTCCACCGGGGCTGCCCAAAATCGTCGCCCCCGAGGAATATTCGGGTGGAATTGGCGACGCTGGCGTTGCCAATTTGCGCGCGTTCGTTGCCCAGGGTGGGGAACTGATTACCCTAAATCGCGCATCCGATTTTGCGATTGAGAAGCTCAACGTCGGCGCTAAGAATATTGTGAAGGCGCTCCGCCGCAGGAATTTTATGCGCCCGGCTCCATCCTGAGCATTCATGTGGATACGGATCATCCAGTTGGATACGGCATGGATGCGGAAGCGCCGGCCTGGTTCGAGCGAGGAGCGGCCTTTGCGCCTTCGTACTTGCCTCCCGACGCACCCGCCGCAAAAGTAATAGCCAGCTTCCCGAGCGGCAATCCGCTCATGTCGGGTTGGCTGCTTGGCGCGGGCTTGATTGAGAATCAAGGTGCAGTGATGGATGCCCCACTGGGACGTGGGCACGTAATAATGTTTGGAATCCGGCCGCAGTATCGCGGCCAGTCCTACGGAACCTACAAGTTACTCTTCAATTCGCTCTTCTACTTTGAACTTTGGTGAGGTTTATTCGAGCGAGGCTTTCAGCGCCTCGGAAATATTTCTGACTCCCGCGGACACTTTTTCCTTGGGCTCCCATCCATATCCCAGCCGGAAATATCGATCGTCCATTTCGAACCAGTGTCCTGGTCCAACGTACGTTTTGAAACGCTCCATTAGAACTTGATAAAAGCGATTTGTATTCACCGGCACACCCTGCCGCACTTGCGGCAAGGAAACCACTCCGCCCTGGGGCTTCACCCACTCTAGATGCTCGTGGCCTTCCATCCATTTCGAGACAATTTGAAAATTCTCCGCAACGCGTTGGCGAATGTCCTTCAGCAGGGAATCGCGCTCCGCCAGAACGCGCCGCGCAATTTCTTCGTCCACCACTGAATTGCAGATAAAGATTTGCTCTTTTGCCGCAAGAAACAGCTCCTGGAGCTCTTTGTTTCGAGTGATCGCCCAGCCCATTCGAATTCCGGGCAGACCAAACGCCTTCGAAAGTGAGGACACCGAGATTGCCCGGCCGCTCAAAGTTGCCGCCAGAGGTGGAGCTGCGTTTCCTGCACCCACGCCGCGATGTAAGTCACGGTACGTCTCATCCACCAGAAGGTAACAATTCCGCTTTTCTGCCAGGTCGATCAGCCCTTGCAACTTCTGCTCGCCAAGTACCACGCCAGTCGGATTGTGCGGATACGTCACGCTGATCAGCCGCGTGTCCGGAGTTAACAGCGAGGCAACCTCGTCCAGGTCGAGTTCAAATCCATTTTCAAATTTCAGGTCGAGATATTTGGTCGCGCAGCGAATGAGCCTGGGCGTCTCAATGTTGGTCGAATAGTTGGGCCGCGCCACCACCATCGCCGAGCCCGCCTCAAGTAGTGATGAATTAACAATGAAGAGCGCTGCGGCCGCTCCCGGCACGACCAGCACGTCACTTGCGCTCAGTCCGGGGGAGGTTGCGGCAATTAATTCCCGCAGCTCGTCGGCGCCGCGATGTGCCCCGTAACACAAAATCATTTCATCGAGATTCTTCGACCACTTCCCGAGCCGCGCGTCCCAAACGGAGCTCTCCGACAAATTAATTTCGATCGTGCCATACCCTAGTTCCTCGGGCGATTCCACTTCAATGGGCATTCGTCTGTAACGCATAGGATCCCCAGTCCTCGTGACGGAGGTCTCAGTTTCTCCGCTTATCGCAAAGCATTCTTGTACAACGCCATCCCAACCGCCGCATCCATCTTCAGTTTCTCCAGCGCCTTAATCTCGCGCTTTGATGAAATTCCGCCAGCCGCGATGATCGGCAGTGCCGTGCTCGCGCGCAATTTTCGAAACCACCCAAGATTGGCGCCGGTCATGGTCCCTTCACGATCGACATCCGTGCACAAGAACGCTGCACAGAACGGCTCCAATTCACCCATCACACTTTCAGGATGAATCCTCGTGCGGCGCCGCCAGCCCTTGACCACAACTTCGCCCTTCACCGTATCCAATGCGATCACTATCGCGCCCCGGCCAATCGCGTTCCGCAGTGATTGCAAGAAACTCACATTTACTTTGCCCGCTTTGAAGGCAGCACTGCCCACAATGATTTGCCTCGCCCCGTGTTTCAATACTGCCTTGGCTCGAGAGGTCGTGCGAATGCCCCCTCCGATGCGCACCCGCAATCCATGTTCGTGCCGCGCAGCCTGGGTCAGCGCCCCTAATAATTTCCTGTTGTTGCCGGTTCCAATCGCAGCATCAAGGTCGATGATATGCAGCCATTTGTAGTTCCGAAAGCTCTTCAGCAAGCCAAATATATCCGCTACCGAGAGCTCTCGCTTGCGTCCGTGAACCAACTGAACGGCCTGGCCGTCCTGCAAATCGATGCACGGAATCAGCAAGGCATCCTCACCTCGACTCCTTTGGCCAGCAGTTGAGCTTTCAAGTCACGAATATTCTGTTCGCTGTCGTGGAAAATCGAAGCAGCCAAGGCCGCATCCGCTCCGCCTGCCTGAAAAATCTCCAGGAAATGCTCTACTGACTTCGCACCGCCCGACGCAATCACCGGTACCGAAACTGCCGCCGATGCCGCAGCAGTCAAATCAACATCAAAACCGAGCTTCGTGCCGTCGCGATCCATCGAAGTCAGCAGAATTTCTCCCGCTCCCAGCGCCACCGCCTGATTTGCCCAGGCGATCGCGTCGCGATTCACGCATCTCGTGCCCACCGCGTACTGACACATCCCAGCGGTCTCCGTTTCGCCTTGCATCGATCGCCAGCACGACCGCCTGTGCGCCAAATTCGCGCGAAAGCTCATGGATCAGTTCTGGACGCGCAACGGCCGCAGTGTTGACCGTCACTTTGTCCGCGCCCGCTTGCAGGACGGCGCGCGCATCTTCGAGACTGCGAATCCCACCGCCCGCCGTGAGCGGAATCGCCAGCTCCGCTGAAACTCGCCGAATTGTATTTAGGAAAGTTGGCTTCCCATCGCGCGAAGCGCCGATGTCCAGCACGACCAGCTCATCCGCGCCTTCGCTGTTATATCGCGCTGCCAATTGGGCGGGATCGCCAGCGTCGCGCAAATTAACAAACCTCACACCCTTGGCCACCCGGTCGCGGTCGATATCCAAACAGGGAATAATTCGTCGCGCCAAAGTCACGCGCAAAGTCCCAGAAAATTTTCTAAAACGCGAGCGCCCGCATCTCCACTCTTCTCGGGATGAAATTGCACCGCGTGAAGATTGTCACGCTCCAGCACCGCGACAAATTCCTTGCCATAGTTGCAGCTGGCCACCGACTCATTCCCGCCGCTGGGCGCCGCAAACGTGTGAGCGAAATAAAAGTACGCTTCACTGGGTACGCCGCGCAGCAGAGTAGATGGCTTTTGAACCTGAACCCGGTTCCAGCCCATGTGAGGAAGCTTCACCACCGCCGGCAGCGCGCACACTCTTGCGTCAAAAATCTCAAGGCCGCGCAGATTCGGGGCTTCGTCACTCGCCTTGTACAACGCCTGCAAGCCCAGGCAAATTCCGAGGAACGGAACGCCGCGTTGAATCGCGTACAGCAAGGAATCGCGAATGCCGCGACTATCGAGAGCCCGAATCAGCGTCTCAAAGTGGCCGACTCCGGGCAGCACCAGCCCACTCGCTCCCTCCAAATCACTCGCCGCAGTTACGCGAAAGGACTCTGCGCCAAGCCGCCTCAGCGCCCGCTCAACTGAAACCGTATTGCCAGCACCATAATCTAGTATGCCGATCTTCACAGCAGCCCCTTCGTGCTGGGAAGCACGGCCTTGAGCCGCTTATCTCGTGATGCCGCAAAACGCAGAGCTTTCGCGAATGCCTTGAAAATCGCTTCGACCTGATGGTGTGAAGAGCGCCCATACAAGACACCGAGATGCACGTTGGCTTTTGCCGCCTGCGCAAAGCCCAAAAAGAAATCGTGCGTAAGCTCGGGCTGGAAATCTCCCACGCGAGGCGCAGCAATTGACGCCTTCAATACGCAATATGAGCGGCCGCTAAGATCAACCGCCGCTACCGCGAGCGTTTCATCCATGGGCATCAGAAAATACCCAGCGCGCAAAATCCCGCGCTTATCACCAAGGGCCTTGCAAAATGCTTCGCCCAGCGTGATTCCGACATCTTCCACGGTGTGGTGCTGATCGACATCGAGGTCGCCCTTCGCATTTATCTCCAAGTCGAATGCTCCATGCCTCGCCACCAGCTCCAGCATGTGATCAAAAAAGCGAATCCCCGTCGAAATGCGTGTTTTGCCGTGACCATCCACTGCGAGTTTCACCTTCACGTCGGTTTCTTTGGTTTTGCGATGGATGGTCGCTGTTCTCGGCATCGGCCTAGAGCCCGGCATCTGTTTAGAGCCCGCCCTTCCCAATCAAAGCCTTCAATTCGCGCGTTACCAACTTCATTTCTTCGCTCGTGCCTATGGTGATTCGCACCAGGCCGTCTTTGCGCCCCCGAAGCAAAATTTCTTTTGCCTCAAGATCCCGCACCAGATCGGGCCCGCTAGGCCCCAAGTCCACCAGCAAAAAATTGCCCGCGCTTGGAAATGTCTTTGCCCCCATTTTCTTAAGCTCTTTCGCGAACCAATCACGCACTCGCTTCGTGTTTCGCACGATTTTCTTTATCCTGCCGGCGTCACTTACCGCGGCCTCAGCCGCCACCAGCACCGCCCCATTCACGGCGAATGGCGACATCGCGCGCCGCAAAATTCCGAGAGACTCCGCGCACGCCATCACCAAGCCCAGCCGCAGGCTGGCCAATCCGGCGGCTTTCGAAAAAGTGCGCGTTACGAAAAGATTTGGGTATTTGCGAATCAAAGGCAGCACTGTCACGCCGGAAAACTCGGCATAAGCCTCGTCAATCACCACTGCTGTATTTGGCGCTGCGGTCAAAATCCGCTTGATCTCCGCAGTGCTGATCAGCGTTCCAGTCGGATTGTTGGGGTTCGCGATGAACAAAACGCGCGGTTTCTTTTTCAGAGCCACAAAAAGATTCCGCCGTGGAAACTCCATCGTGCGCCCGTATCGCAACGTATCGATTCTCGCCCCGGCAATTTCGCCGTAATACCGGTACATCGGAAAAGT
This sequence comes from uncultured Acidobacteriota bacterium, assembly GCA_963757885.1. Taxonomy (GTDB): domain Bacteria; phylum Acidobacteriota; class Terriglobia; order Acidiferrales; family UBA7541; genus Palsa-147. The sequence continues at coordinate 2,224,082 of CAVWSS010000006.1, forward strand.
CGGCTCACAAATCAATAGGCGACTACCCGCATCGACAAAAGAATCAAAGAAGACGCGTATCGCCTCATCTCCTCCGTTTGTCATAAGCAATTCATTGGCATGCACACCGTAATTCCTCGCCAGTTTCTGCGTCGTGCCGGCGTATTCCGGATACATCGCCAATTTCTTCGCGCTGAGTTTGGCCAGCGCCCGCAAAACAGCCGGCGAGCACCCCGACGTATTTTCATTAAAGTCGAGCCGCACCTTGCCGAACCTTCCCTCGGCCGGCGCTTCATACGTTTGCCTCTGGAAAATGGCGCGCCGCACCGGAAGCTTCACCTTCATCGCCGCACCGCCACAGCCGAGGCGTGCGCGGGAAGCGCTTCCGCCAAGGCCAGTAGTTCCACATCGCCACTCAAACGGTCGAAGCCTGCTCGATTCACACTTTGCACGGTAATGCACCTCACGAAATCCGCCGCCGAGAGTCCTCCGCGCGCACGCGCCCACCCTCGTGTGGGCAAGACATGATTGCTGCCCGTCGCATAATCCCCCAGAGCTTGCGCGGTCAGCGGCCCGGTGAACACAGTTCCGGACGCGCGTACCTTCTTTAATAGTGTTCCATCATCGTCCGGCAAGCTGAGATGTTCCGGTGCAAATCGATTCACAAAATCGATTGCCGCTTTTACCGACGGAGCCAACAAAATCGCGCCGGTCTTTTGAATCGACAAAGCCGCCGGGCTATCCGAAGGCAGCGCGCGAATTTGCGATGCGACCTCGTCCATTACTTCTCGCGCAAATTTCAACGACGTAGTCACAAGAAAGCTCGCCGCGTCCGAAGCATGTTCCGCCTGTGCAACCAGATCGGCCGCAATCCATTTGGGGTTTCCGTGATTGGCCAGCACAACCGCCTCCGTCGGGCCCGCCGGAAGATCAATCGCGCAATCCTGACTCACCAGCTGCTTCGCCGCGGTCACAAATCGGTTCCCCGGGCCTACAATCTTATCCACGCGCGGAACGCTTTTGGTCCCATAGGCCAGCGCTCCAATTGCCTGAGCGCCTCCAATTCTGCCCACTCGCTGAACGCCCAGCAAACCCGCTACTGCCAGAATTTCATCGCTTGGCTTCGGGCAAACCACCACAATATTTTTTACTCCGGCGGTACTGTGCCGGTACCACAGTCATCACCAGCGTGGAAACGAGCGAATTCCGGCCTCCTGGGATATAGCAGCCAACTGAATCCAGCGGCCGCACCAATTGCCGAACGCGCACGCCTCGGCCTGTTTCAACGGACCAATCTCGCGGAACTTGCTGCTTGGCAAGCGTTCGAACGTTGGCCGCCACATGCTTGATAGCAGAAATGAATTTCCGGCTCGACTCGCCGTTGCGCCGCGCCCATTTCCTCTCGCCCAATCCAAACCGAGCCAGCAGTCAGCGAAATGCGGTCCAGCTTTTTTGTCCACGCAAAAAGCGCTGCATCGCCGCCACGCCGCACGTCGGTCACAATACGCGCGCCAACGCGCGCCGCGTCCTCGTCGCGCACGTCTCTCGCGCTCAGCAGCTTTTTCTCTGTGCTTGCAGTCAATTTAAGAATTCGCATCGGGCGCCAATGATCTGTCAATCATGGAACGATCTTATTCAAAGGGTATTCGACAATCCCTTGTGCCTTGGCCGCTTTTAGCTTCGGGATAATTTGGCGCACGAAGGATTCCTCCACGATGCTGTTTACCGCGACCCATTCAGGATCGCTCAACATCGAAATCGTCGGTTTCTTCAACGCCGGCAGAATCGAAATTACCTCGTCCAGGTCTTCGCGGCGTACGTTCAGCATTAGCCCAACCTTAGTTGCTGCGTCGATCGCTCCTTTCAGCATCAGCACGATGTTTTCGGCCTTCTGGAGCTTCCAAGGATCCTTGGTGGCGTCTTTATTGATTATAAAAACCGTTGCCGATTCCAGAACCGTATCCACGATCCGCAATCGGTTCGCGCGCAGCGATGCGCCCGTTTCCGTCACCTCCACGATGGCATCCGCCAGTTGCGGCACTTTTACCTCCGTAGCTCCCCACGAAAAATCGGCTCGCACTTTCACTCCCTGGCGCGCGAAATAATCCTGCGTGATTCGTACAACTTCTGTCGCTACCACTTTTCCATCCAAATCCTTCGCGGTCCGAATCGAAGAATCCTCCGGCACTGCCAGGACCCATCGAACGCGAGCCAGCCGTCGTTTTGCATAGATCAATTCTGCAAGCTCGCGAACGGCCGCCCCAGTTTCCACGACCCAATCGTGCCCAGTGATTCCCGCGTCCAATGCGCCCGTTTCCACATAGCGAGCCATTTCCTGCGCCCGCACCATGAGGCACTCGATCTCCGGGTCATCAATGGAAGGGAAGTAGCTGCGCGAATCCATTGTGATTTTCCAGCCCGCGCGTGCGAAAAGGTCGAGCGTCGCGTCCTGCAGACTTCCTTTGGGAATGCCAAGTTTCAGCCGGGTCATCGTGCTTTCTCTTTTCCGTAAACTTCTTCAGGCTTAAAAGTTCGCTCCGCAATAACCGTCGCGCCATCTCCATCCAACCTTCGGTAGAAACAGCTTCGATAGCCCTTATGACACACGCCCGGCCCAACGGCTTCGACCCGGGCCAGCACCGCATCCGCGTCGCAATCGATGCGCAGCTCGCGAACCCGCAATACGTGCCCGCTCGACTCGCCTTTTTTCCAAAGCCGATTCCGCGATCGGCTGAAAAATACGACTTCACCGGTTCTCTGCGTTTCCGCCAACGCTTCCGCATCCATGAAACCGAGCATTAGCACCTCGCCGCTCGTGTCGTCCTGGACAATCGCCGGTATCAGCCCTCCGGCTTTTTCAAATGCGATTTGCACGATTCCTCCGGAAAAATCCCCCAGAAAACAAAAGACCCGCTGGAGCTTTTTGCTTCAGCGGGCCCGTCGAATCCTTGTTTAGCTATTTGCTAGACACAATTCAACGGACACGCCATGTGGCGATGGTGATGCTGCGTCCGGTGATTGTGTGAGTTCGTCATTTCGAAACTGCAGGTTACAGAAATCGCGCCACACTGTCCACAGAATTCGCACGCGACACGCACCCGTCAACCTGAATCAGGTTGTCTAAGGTGGCTGCCCGCCTAAAAAACTGGGAGACTAAATTTTAATGATTCACCCTTAAGGAATCTTTTCACCTTGGTGCTAGCCTTTCGGCCTGCTCTGCGTCCATTCCACCGTCAAGCCTTGTAAATTTAAGTGTTTAGACGGTATCGCATGCCATAAGTATGCATATTGTCCTTGACAAATATATCAATTGAGGACTATAAGCCCTGCGGATTGTCATCGGAGGCCCCGCCGAACCGACAAGCCTGCGGAGGCTCCGGCGCCTCAAGAATTTGGGAGGTTGCATATGAGCCTTATCGTGAAGTTGCGTTGCCTCGTTGGTGTCTGCTTCGTCGCCTTCATACTCTGCTTGCCGATCCTTGCTCCCACAGCGTGGGGCCAGGCGGGAACCAGCTTCGTTCTTCAGGGGACAGTCCAGGATTCGTCGGGCGCTGTGATCGCCGGCGCTACGGTGACTGCCAAGGACGTCAGCTTGGGCGTGACGCGTTCTGAAGTTACCGATAGCAACGGTCACTACATCCTTGCCGCGCTGCCGCCTCAAGGCGTCTGGGAAATAACGGTCGAAGCGCAAGGATTCGGGACCCAGACCCAGACTGGATTGACGTTTCTGTCGAACTCCCAGCCGGTCTTAAATTTCTCCCTCAAGCCTGGCAGCGTCGAGCAAAAGGTCACCGTGGCCGGCGAAGCTCCGGTGATAGAGACGGATAAGACGGAAATCGATCAGACCATCAATACGTCAGAGGTGAACGATCTTCCTCTGAACGGCCGCAATTTCTTCACTCTGGCGCAACTCGCGCCCGGCGCGGTCAGCCTTGATCAAGGGACCGGCGGACTGACTTTCAACGGGCAAGGCGAACGCCAACTCACCATTCTCGCCGACGGCATGACCAACCAACTTCGCGAGATTCGCACTCTTCCTGGCGATTTGTCGGGCGCGAACGGCACCTTCAACCTTTCAGTGGTGGACGATGTTCAGGTCATCACCAACAATTTCTCGGCGGAATTTGGCCGCTCCCCCGCTGGGGTCATTAACGTTGTGACCAAAAGCGGCACGAACGATTTTCATGGAAGCGCGTTCATCTACGGACGTCCCGGCGCTTGGGATGCTTCGAACGGGCTAACTGGACTGAATCCGGACTTCGATCGTTTGCAGTGGGGCGCAACGGTGGGCGGCCCGATTATTCACGACAAAGTGCACTTCCTCGCGAGTTATGAGCAAGAAAATCAGACTCAAAATGATGCGGGCATAACTTCAGCCCTGCAATCCAATCCAGGACAGCTTGTCGTCCAGCCTTTCAAATCGATCAATTTCTTCGGCAAAGTGGATATGGAACTGAACAAGAACAATCGATTGGACGTTCGCTACAACCTGCTGCGAAGCCGCGTTGACAACATTAATGTCGGTGGACTGAATACCACGCAGCAGGCCGATCTAATCGTTGATAATCCGCAGAATATAACCGCCGGTCTCACCTCGGTGCTTACCTCACATTTGGTAAATGAAGCCCGTTTTTCCTGGACCTACGATCGCGTCGATATTTGCTCGGAAGACTACCCTTGCTCGTTGAAGCCCGACTTTTCCAACGTCCCGCCGGAGGCCATTTATCCAGGCCAAGGAGTCTTGGGTCCTGACGATAGCCTGCCGCAAAATCTTCGTGAAAACGGCTTTCAGTGGTCGGACAAGCTTTCCCATACCGTAGGCAAACACAATCTGAAATACGGGACTGATATTGAGTACTACCGGCGTTTCGTAACCTTCTTCTCAAATTTCAATGGCACCTATACGTTTGCTCCCGGTGCTCCATTTCCGTTTAACCCAGCCAATCCGGCGTCGTTTCCAATCAACTTCACCGAAACTTTCCCGACGCCCGGTTCTCAGCTGGGCCAAGGGCTTCACTATAACGAGCGGTTGTTGGGCTTCTACGTTCAGGATGCTTACAACGTGAAACACAATCTGACGGTGAATCTTGGCCTGCGCTACGACTATGAAACACTGCTGCATAACACCAAGAACTTTGCGCCTCGCGTGGGACTTGCCTGGGATCCATTCGACAAGGGCAAGACGCTGGTACGCGCTTCGTTCGGGATGTTTTATGCAACCATCGAATCTTCTTTGATCAACCGTGAATCGGCGATGGGGCCGGACGGCGACGTAACGCTCAACCTGGACGCGAGTTCTCCGTTATTCCCGACATTCCCGAATCGTTTCTCCTCGATACCCAACGGCGGCAACTTCATCAGGGACAGCGTATTCATTCCCCTCGTGCGCGGTTTGAGCTCAGCGGACTTTCCGCTATCCGTCGGAAACAAATTCGGTGCTGAGCTTCGCAAGACTCCCTACACCGAGCAGTTTGATCTTGGGGTTCAGCAGCAAGTTGGAAGCAATATTTCACTGAGTGTGGACTACATTCACGTCCACGGGGTACAGCTTCTTCGGACGGAGGACTTGAATCCTCCGCCCTTCATCGAGCTGAGCCCTACCAACACCCGCACTTTGGCTCAAGCGGATGTCCTGCGCCCGTTCGGTGTCCCGTCGGCCAATCCAGGTCCGCTTGGCGTACAGTTTGGCGGCTATCGTGAGCTGTTCGCGCAAGAATCAGGAGATCAGAGTTTCTACGATGCCCTGCAGATTGTGCTGGCTAAGCGATTCAGCCGGCATTTCAGCCTGCAGGCCAATTACACTTACTCGCATTCCCTCAGCGACTCGGACAATTTCCGTACGTTCTCGTCCATGCATCTCGATCCCACGGATTATTTACTGGACCGCGGGAACTCGAGCCAAAACACTCCACACAATTTCACGCTCTTCGGAATCTATGAATTCCCGCTGGGGATTCGTTTTAGCGGAATCTTCACCGCCTTTTCCGGCCTGCCTTACACCGGCTTGGTTGGGTTCGACGCCGGCGGTTATGGCAATGACGGCTCTCTCGTGGAGCGGCCCGAGTTGCTGGGACGAAATACTTTCGCGAATCCGCGAACTGTGAACCTGGACAGCAGCCTCTCGAAGGCTTTCAAGTTTGGGGAAAGCCAGCGACTCGAGCTTCGCGTGGACATGTTCAATTCGTTCAACAAGGTCAACGTCCAAGTGGTCGATAACGTCATCGGATTGGATATCGCGAATCCCGCACCTGGGTTTGGCCAGCCTGTGGCCATCGCCAACGGGAGACAATTTCAGTTCTCGGTCACGTACGCTTTCTAGCCGCTGGATTTCACCACCCCGGAAGGCGCAAGGGCTGAGTCTAGTTGCCTCAGTCCTTGCGCTCTCAGCTCACCTGGCCGATGAATTGGGCGCCGCAAGTGAATAAGTCCGTCCCGGAGTTCCGGTGTAAGTCGGCCAGCGCCGCAGCAAAAGCTGCTTTTGAATGCATCGTCGAGTTCATTCGCATCGGCAGTTCAATTTAAATCGAGGAGGCGTGATGAGAAGGCGAGTTCTGTTGGTTCTCCTTTTCTCTGCTGCCCTACTGGTAAGTGGCTCCGCGGCAAAGGCTCAGTCAAATTCGCAGTCAAACTCAAAAATTGCTATTGAACATGTGACATTGATCGACGGCACGGGACGTCCTGCTATCCCCGATGCGACCGTGATCATCGAAGGCGATCGCATCACGCGCGTGTCGCGCACGCCGATCGAGATTCCAGCCGGCGCGCAGAAGATTGACGGCCGCGGCAAATATTTAATTCCAGGAATGATGGACGTGCACATTCACTTGCACGGCGGAATGGCCAAGCCGCCTGACGAGCGGGCAGGCATTCGCGCGTTGCAAAGCTACATTTATTGCGGCGTCACAACTGTGCTTGATGTCGGCAACAATCCTGATTTCATCTTCGGATTGCGCGACAAAGAGCGAGGCGGCCAAATCGTTTCCACTCGTTTGCTGGCCGCCGGCGGCATCGTGACTTATCCCGGCAGCCATGGCGGAATGCCGGGCATGTCCACCCTGGTCGATTCCTGGCCTCAAGCAATTCCGGCACTGGACAAGGCGCTCGCCTACCACCCCGATATGTTGAAGATGACTTATGAAGAAGAAGGATGGGGAACGCGGCCGATGATCACGCTGCTTCCAATTCCGCTGATGCAGCACATCATCGAGTATTACGCCGATCACGGCGTGCGCAGCACGGTGCACGTGTCCAATGAAATTCGCGCACGCGAAGCCATCTCGGTGGGAGTGGACACACTCGCGCATCCTGATATTCAGGGGCCGGTGAGTGACGGCTTCGTTAAGCTCATGGTGGCCAAGCAACTCCCATTTGCTTCAACGCTAACCATCGGCGAAAACTACAGCCGCGTCGCAAATCATCCGGAATTCCTCGATCAACCGCTCTATCAGGCGGTGCTCGAACCTGATGAGATCCAAAGGTTGAAGACCACCGAGAGCGAAAAACAGAAGAAAAACCGCTGGGCGCAATGGATGGCCATCATGACCCCCATAGCGCAGGAGAACATTCGAAAAATCGATGCGGCGGGTGGAATCGTGGCCTTGGGCACAGATGAATCCATCGGGCCCGCAGTTCATCGCGAGCTCGAATTGCTGGTAGCCGGCGGTATCTCGCCGATGAATGCAATTCGCATCGCCACTTTGAACTCCGCGCGCTTCCTTGGAAAAGATCGCGACATGGGCTCCGTCGAAGAGGGCAAGATCGCGGACGTAGTCTTGCTCAAAGCCGATCCTCTCGCGGACATCAATAACGCCAAGCAAATCGACACTGTGATCAAGGCCGGTCAAATCATCGACCGCTCGAAACTCGATCTGCCGGTGAATCGCAAAACAGCCGCCTCCGAGCTCAGGACTCCGTTGATGTACCCGCTCGAGAATGCTGAAGAGTAATCAGCCCAAAGGAAAACTGAGGAGGCCAAGATGAGAGTGCTGCGCGCTCTGCCGATTCTTCTTGCCGTCTGTTTGCTTCCAGTGCGGATCCACGCACAAACGAATTCACGGCCGTTCACCCCGCAGGACATGCTGAACGTCGTGGAGTTCATCCCAGGTAGCGAACCGGCGCTTTCACCCGATGGCGCGTGGGTGGCCTACGCAACGAAGGATCCTGCTCTCGAGTCGAACATTCTCTCCTCGCACCCAATTGGGTTTCTTTGGGCAGGCAAGCTGGGCGAGAAGGCATCTCGCATCGCCGAAGGCGTGAATGCCGACACTCCAGTTTGGTCTCCTGACGGCCGCGATCTCGCCTTCATCCGCACAAGCAAAGGCCGCAGCCAGCTTTGCGTTTGGAATGCGGCCTCCGGCAAAGTGCAGGAACTAGGCGAATCATTTCCGCAGGACGATAGCCTCTGGCCAACGCGAGACCTTGCTCCTCAATGGAACGCTAAAGGTGACGCAATCGTCTTTGCAGCGGTCCTGCCGGCTCCTCCGGTTGCCGACCCCGAGTCTCAGCTGGTCCACTCAACAGATGCGGTGATGCCCGGCGACATGCCCTTCGTCGATTTGCGTAACTGGACTTTGTTCAGTGTGAAAGTTGCGACGAACCAAGCCCGCGCGCTAAATCCAAAACCAGCTCACATTGAAAGTTTCTCTCTTTCTCACGACGGAACTCAGGTTCTTTACCGCGCGGTAGTGCCGGACACTTTGGATCTCTTCCGCCAGCAGAAGTATCAGGAATGGATCGTGTCTACGGATGGAACTCAGGCTCCTCGCGCGCTTTTCAAAGAGCACAACGTCCCGGCATGGATGGTGTTCTCCTCCGACGGGCGTACCCTGCTCTTTCCTGAAAAGGAGGCGCTACATTCGGTCGATCTGGAAGGAGCCAACGACAAAGTTGTCGTCGAGAAATTTCCAAAAAGATCGCGCGATCCCCAAGTCAGCGCAAATGGCTTGATCGCGGTGATCGCGGCGCGCCCCGACACAGGCCCGCCGGAATCGAAGATGTACACGATTCTCGAGCCCACGTGGGACATTTTGGTGGTCAAGCCGGGCGAAGCTGCTCCGGCCGCGTTGACGCAGTCAGAAGCCGATACTCAAAACAATGAATTGGCCTGGGCCGCGGACGGCAAGACGCTGTTCTATCTTTCCGACGACGAACAGAGCTACCGCGAAACTATCCATCGCTGGCAGCCTGATACAAACCAAAACACCGTGGTCTACAGCGCCGATCGCAATATCCACGCGCTCAAACCGTCGCGAGACGGTTCGGTCCTAGCCTTCACCGCACAAAGCGCCACAACGCCCGATGATGGGTATGCCATTGAGTCCGGCAAGAGCGATGCACGCCGCATCACGGATTTGAATCCGCAACTATCCGCTTTCGCCTTTCAAGAGCCTCGAATGTTTCGCTTCCGCAATGCCGACGGCGTCGAACTTCAGGGGATGCTTTTTCTCCCTCCCGGCACGGACGCGAATCACAAAGTCCCAGTGGTCACCTGGGTCTACGAAAAGCTAAGCCCGTTCAAAAATCATTTTGATCCCGACGCACAGTGGTACGTCACTCACGGTTATGGCTACTTGATGCCGGATGTTCTGGTCAAAACGAAATTCCTCGCTGAGGCTTATCTTACCTGCGTAGTCCCGGCGGTAAACGCTGTACAGGCCATGGATGTATCGACGGGCAAGTACGGGATCAGTGGAGGAAGTCTCGGTGGCTTGGCCGGGCTCTCACTGATTTCTCGCTCGGACATTTTTTCCGCCGCCGTGCTGCGCGCTCCTCCCAGCGACTACTTCAGCACTTGGGGTGACGGCCGCGATCGCGACGTCTGGACCATTGAAGCCGGTCAAGGCCGCGCCGACGGCACGCCTTGGGAGCAGCGCGACGTCTACATCGACAATTCGGCGTTCTTTCACGCGGATCGGGTGCACACGCCAGTGCTGATCGTCCACGGCAAGGCTGACTTCACTGTGCCATTCCAGCAGGGAATGATGGAATTTGCCGCGCTCCGCGCCTTGCACAAGAACGCTGATCTCTTAATCTATCGCGACGGAGATCACAGCATTGTGCGCGGGTCGCGCTTCCGATTCGTCGATTTCCATGACCACGCCATGGAATGGTGGCAGCGCTACTTGAACTAGCCCCGTCGATGCAAGGGCATCGGCTGGCCGTCAACTACCAACTTTGATCTAATCAAGTCGATGGCTGCCCAGATTTCAAAGAATGCTCCGGCCGGCGAAGACGTAAAACGCTGGAATTACTAGGCAACATGCACTTTACAAATGCAATCGTTCGCCTGCCTGGAGAGAACTTCGCCGATGGCATATCTAGCCTCGCCTTAGGAAAGCCCATCTATACCCGCGCGCTCGAACAGCACGCCGGCTATTGCTCGGCACTCGAAAAATGCGGAGTGAAGGTTCACGCGCTGCAGTCCGATCTGCGCCACCCGGACTCCACCTTCGTCGAAGACGTCGCCGTGCTGACTAAAAGTTGCGCCATTCTCACCCGCCCCGGCGCGAAGACCCGAGAAGGCGAAGTTCCCGAAATACAGCCGGTGCTTGAGCAGTTCTTTAAGGTCATTCGCCGCATTGATGAACCCGGCACTCTGGACGGCGGCGACATTTGCGAAGCCGGAAATCACTTCTTGATCGGCATCTCGCATCGCACGAATGAAGAGGGAGCCTCACAACTCGCGAAATTCCTCTCCGATGCCGGCTACACCTCTTCATTCGTCGACATCCGTCGCATCGGCGAATTGCTTCACTTGAAGAGTGGAATCGCATATCTCTCCGAAAATATTCTCGTGGTGAGTGAAATACTGGCCGATCGCGAGGAATTCCGTGGCTACGACCTGATTCGCGTCTCAAAGTCCGAAACCTACGCCGCGAACTGCGTTCAGGTAAATGACGACGTGCTGATTCCGGCAGGTTTCAGTTCATTTGAGAAATCTTTGGAACAGCGGGGCTACTCCTTGCTTCCTCTCAACATGTCCGAGTTTCAAAAAATGGAAGGTGGCCTAAGCTGCCTCTCCCTTCGCTTCTAACGCCGCTTCTTGCTCTCGCTTCCAACGCCGCACGCAGGCGCTCAATCCAGCGCTCACAAACTTCTCTGTGATAACCTCGACCCGCCGCACGCGCCCAGAACAACGACTCGACCAACGACTCGCACACACTAGCGCTCATACCGAACTGCCTGCGGAAAATTGACGAAAGGGAACTTACGTTAATGCGGACTGAAACGCACAAAACACAAAAACCAATCGCGACTCGTGCGCTGTTTCTTCTGTGCCTCTTTTTGCTTGTCGGTTCAAGCGCCCTTGCCCAAGACAAAGCAAAAGAAACCGATTTCCCGGCCAATTTTCGCCCCGCGCTGACCGATTACGATTACACCAAGCGCGTTGAGATGATTCCAATGCGCGACGGCGTGAAGCTCTACACCGTGATCGTCATTCCCAAAGGTGCCCAGCACGCGCCCATCCTGCTCACGCGTACTCCCTACGACGCGGCCGGCCGCACCAAACGCACTGAATCGCCTCACATGCTCGACGAACTTCCCCAGGGCGACAGCGTTTTCGTGAAGGCGGGGTACATCCGCGTCTTCCAGGACGTGCGCGGAAAATACGGCTCCGAAGGCGAATATTTGATGACGCCCGCGCCGGTTGGCCCGCTGAACAACACGCGAACCGATGACACCACCGACGCCTACGACACCATCGATTGGTTGGTCAAAAATATCAAGGAATCAAACGGCCGCGTGGGAATGCTCGGTTCATCTTACGAAGGCTTTACCGTGGTGATGGCGCTGATCCATCCGCACCCGGCGCTAAAGGTGGCCGCGCCGGAAAGCCCGATGGTCGATGGCTGGATGGGCGACGATTGGTTTCACTACGGTGCATTTCGCCAGCCGAATCTCGATTATTTTCTTGAGCAGACGACCATGCGCGGAACGGGGCCGACCATACCCCGCGAAGGACTCGACGACTACACAAATTATCTGCGAATAGGTTCAACCGCAGATTTTGCGCGATACGGCGGCCTCGAACAGCTCCCCTTCTGGCGTGAAACGGAAGCCCACCCCGCCTACGACGCTTTCTGGCAGGGCCGCGCGCTCGACAAAATTATGGCCTCAACTCCCTTGACCGTTCCGACCATGTGGGAGCAAGGCCTGTGGGATCAGGAAGACATGTGGGGCGCCATTCACTCCTACATGGCGATGGAGTTCCGCGACACCGCCAACGACAAAAATTATTTGGTGATGGGCCCGTGGCGCCATAGCGGAATGAACTACGACGGCTATTCGCTTGGGCCATTGCTGTGGGACGGCAATACCGCGCTGCAGTTCCGCCGCGATTACTTGCTTCCATTTTTCAATCAGTATCTGCTCGATAACGCTCCCAAGGCCGATACTCCTCCCGTGCTGATTTACAACACGGGAGAAAATCACTGGGACCGCTTCAAATCCTGGCCACTGAGCTGCGACGACGGCTGCGCCAGCAAGCCTCGCTCAATTTATTTGCAGGCCAATAGTGGCCTCTCGTTCGATGCTCCTGCTGGATCCACCAACGCGCCAAGCCAATACGATGAATACGTTTCCGATCCCGCGCGGCCGGTCCCTTATCGCCCGAGGCCAGTGGTCGCAAGCGACGGAGACGCCTGGCGGCACTGGCTGGTCGACGATCAGCGCTTCGTCGACGGAAGAACCGATGTGCTCACCTATGTTAGCGACAAGCTCACCGAGCCGGTGAGAGTCAGCGGCGTGCCGCGCGTCAATCTATTTGCATCCACCAGCGGAAGTGACAGCGATTGGGTCGTGAAGCTCATCGACGTTTATCCCGACTCCATGCCGAATCAGACCGCCATGGGCGGATATGAGCTTGCGATTTCGCTGGATATTTTCCGCGGAAGATACCGCACCAGTTTCGAACATCCCGAAGCGATCGCGCCGAACCAACCTTTGCTCTACAAATTCGATCTACCCACAGTGAACCATGTTTTCATGCCGGGCCATCGCATCATGGTGCAGGTGCAGTCGACTCTGTTTCCGCTCTACGACCGCAATCCGCAGACATTCGTGCACAACATCTTCGACGCCAAGCCCGGCGACTACCAGAAAGTGACCCAGCACATCTGGCACACCGATAAATTTCCAAGCTCCATCAGCCTGCCGGTCGTCGGCTCCGCGCCCAGCAACTAATCGTCCGGCGCCGTTGTGGCAGTGCGCTTCAATAATCTTTGAGGAAATTGACGAGTTCTTAGGCGCGCTTCAAGTCCTTTACGAGCGGCTTTTTCTCATCGTTCTTGCCAGCCGCCGCCGAGCGCCCTATATAGCTGCACTAGGCTTAGATACTCGCTGCCCCGCGCCTGGGCCAGTGTTAGCTCAGCTGAAAACAGCGAACGCTGACCGTCCAGCACCTCAAGGTACGTGGTTGTGCCGCCTTTGTAGCGCATGTTCGAAAGACGGACCGATTCCTGCAAGTCCGCCACTGACGCCTCCTGGCGAACTCTAACTTCGTGGAATTTTTGGTAGCCGATGAGGCCATCTGACACGTCAGTGAATGCCTGCTGGATCGCTTGCTTGTACGCAATCAGCGCCTGTTGATGTTGCGACTCAGCCAGTCGCAGATTCCCACGAAGAGCTCCCCCTGTAAAAATGGGCTGGCTCACTTGCGCACCGTAAGACCAGGTTGCGATTTGCGAACTCATTAGGCTGGAGAAGGCGCTACTCCTGCCGAACGCGCCGCCTCCTGATCCGGTAAGCGATATTTGCGGAAAGAATTCGGCCTTGGCCACTCCGATCTCGGCATTTGCGGCTACCAGATTTTGCTCAGCCTCGCGAATATCGGGCCTGCGCTCCATCAGCGTCGACGGCAAACCCGGCGGCACCTCCGGAGGTAGCGGTTGTTCCACGAGTGGTTTTCCGCGGGGGACCGCCTGCGGGTAGTTGCCCAGCAGAATACTGATCGCATTTTCTTCCTGTGCGACCTGTCTTTCGAGGTCTGGAATTTCCGCATTGGCGGTATCCAATACCTGCTGTGCCTGGAGCACGTCGAGCTTGGTCGCCACACCGTGGTCCAGGCGGAGGTTGGTGAGCCTGACCGCATCCTCCTGAGCTTCTACCGTGCCGTGTGTTATTTCGAGCTGTAGGTCCAGAGCTCGAAGGGCGAAATAATCGTTGGCTACATCACTCACCAGCGTCAACACTACGGTTTGCTTTGCATCCTCGGTGGCCAGTAGTTGGGCGCGCGATGCCTCCGTTGCGCGGCGCAGCTTGCCAAATAGGTCCAACTGAAACGCGGCGTCCGCCGTGAAAGTCAAAAAATTGAATGTGGTTTGAAAGTTTGATTCTTTCCCTCCAGAGAAATTGCCGTTCCCCTGCACTTGCGGAAATAAATTGGAGCGCGTTATGGCCAGCTGAGCACGCGCCGCATTGATGCGTTCGGTCGCAATCTGTAAATCATAGTTTTGCTTCAGTGCCGTGCGAATCAGCTCCTGCAACTGTGAATCTTGAAACACCTGCCACCATGGGAGATCCGCATAGGACGCGGCTTGGGCCTGAACCTGTGAATTTTCGTTCAGCTCGCGGAATGTCGATGGAGTCTGAACGGCAGGTCGATGGTAATTAGGACCAGCAGCGCACCCCGCGACAACTGTGCTCAGGACGGTCGCCGCCGCCCAAATAAATCGAGCGAAGTTCTGAGTACGCGCCATGCCTCGACGTTGCATCTCAGTCTCCCTCCGCCGGCGCAGGCGACAGTGGTGATCCCACCCCAGCGCCTTCCTTGCCGGCCCCTGACCACTTCTCGACCAAATAGAAAATTGCGGGAACGAAGAAAATCCCAATCAGGCTTGCGGCTAGCATTCCCCCGATCACTGTGGTTCCCATAATTTGCCTGGCCACAGACCCCGCACCGGTCGCTATCCAGAGCGGCACGCAACCTAAAATGAACGCGAACGATGTCATCAGGATTGGCCGTAGCCGCAGCCTGGCTCCCTCCAGTGCCGCATCCACCAGCGGTTTTCCGCTCTCGTATTGATCCTTGGCAAATTCCACGATTAAAATCGCGTTCTTAGCCGCCAGCCCGATCAGCATGATCAGCCCGATTTGCGAATAGATGTCGTTCTCAATCTGAATCGAGTAGGGCGGAAGAAAAAAACCGAGCAGCGCGCGGCGCAACCAGAGAATTCCAAACGCTCCGCAAATCGCCACCGGTGTGCTCAGCAGAACGCTGAACGGCAGTGACCAACTTTCATACAGCGCCGCCAGGATCAGGAAAACAAACAGCAGCGAAAGCCCGAAAATCGCCGACGTAGGTACGCCTTCGCGCGCCTTCTGCTCTTGGAACGACATGCCCGAGTAATCAAAACCCATCTCGCGCGGCATGGTCTGCTTAAACACTTCTTCCAGCGCCGCCGTAGCCTGATCCGCGCTATACCCAGGCGCCGCCGCTCCGTTGATCTGCGCGGCACGATATTCGTTGAAACGCATGGTGAATTCCGGCCCCATCCGTGGCTTCACCCTGGTTAGCGTAGATAGCGGAACGCTTTCGCCTTTGTTGTTGAGCACATAAAATCGTCCTACGTTTTCTGCGTTGGCTCGATCTTCGCCCTCCGCCTCGATGTACACCTGCCATTGGCGGCCGAATCGGTTGAAATAATTGATGAAATATCCGCCCATGAATGCTTGGATCGTCCGGTAAACGTCACTCAGATCCACGCCCTGTTTCAAAACCTTGTCCCGGTCCACATCGATAAATTCCTGCGGCACGCTCGGCAGGAACGTAGTAAACAATCCCGCGATTTCCGGCCGTTTGCTCGCCGCTTGAATGAATGTGTTCACATTTTTGGCCAAGAATGAAATGTCATTACCCGCCCGGTCCTCAAGGATGAAGGTGAATCCGCCAGAAGCTCCCACGCCCGGGATTGCCGGCGGCGAAAAGCTGAATGCGATTCCCGCTGGCAGCTCGCTCAATTTCTCATTCAAATGTGCCTTGATCGCCTGAAGCTGGTCCGCTCTGCTGCCGCGGTCGCTCCAGGGTTTTAGGGTTACGAAGAAGAATGCGTTGTAGCTGGTATTCACGAAGCTCAGCAAACTAAAGCCAACCACGCTGGTCGTATCCTGAACGCCTGGAGTCTCCCTCAATATTTTCTCTACCCCGGCTGCGGCTACGCTGGTCCGTTCCAGTGAAGCCCCATTGGGCAATTGCAGATTGACGAATACATAGCCCTGATCTTCATCCGGAATAAAACTCGACGGTATTCGATTCGCAAAAAATGCAGCTGCAAGGCTAAATCCTATGAGCAGCACAATCACCACTACCGTCTTGCGAATTAACACTCCGCTCCAGCGCACGTAACCTTCGGTGACCCGCTCGAAGAAGCGATTGAACCAGTCAAAAAATCTTCGTAGCAGCCCGCGACTCTCCTGCTTCGGGCGAAGTAGTAATGCCGCGAGCGCAGGACTTAGCGTCAGCGCGTTAAAAGCGGACAGGAGTACCGCAATCGCGATAGTTATGGCGAACTGTTGATAGAGCCGGCCGGTAATGCCCGGAATAAAAGCCGTCGGTACAAAAACCGCCGAGAGAACTAGCGCGATCCCGACCACCGGCCCGGAAAGCTCTTCCATCGCCTTCAAAGCCGCGGCTTTGGGAGCCATGCCTTCTTCAATGTGCCGCTGCACGCCTTCAACCACAACGATTGCATCGTCAACCACCAACCCAATCGCCAGCACCAAGCCAAATAGAGAAAGCGTGTTGATTGAAAAACCAAACAGTGGAAACAACGCGAAGGTCCCGACCAGCGACACGGGCACCGCCAGCAACGGAATCAGCGTGGCGCGCCAGCCCTGAAGAAAAATGTAAACTACCAGGATTACCAGAACGAGCGCGATCAACAGCGTCACCACAATTTCCCTCATGCCTTCGGTAACCGCGAGCGTGGTATCCAACGCGATTGCAAAATCCATGTCCTGCGGGAAACGCTGCTTCATCTGCGCTATCAGCTTCTTTACGCCCGCGGCAGCATCGACTGCGTTCGAGCCGGGCAATTGATAAGCGGCGATAATCGCGCTCGGCTTTCCGTTAAACCGCCCCGAGAAGCTGTAGTCCTGCGCCCCCAGCTCAATTCGGGCAAGATCGCGGACTCGCACGATTCCGCCATCGGACGTCTCTCGCACCACAATCTGTCCGAATTCTTCCGGCGAAATAAGGCGCCCCTGCGCCAGAACTGAATAAGTGAATTCCTGGCCTTTGGGTGCGGGTTCGCCGCCCGCCTTGCCGGCCGGATTTACTGTGTTCTGCGCTTGAATAGCCCGAATGATTTCTGGGACTGTGATTCCGAGCTTCGAGAGTTGGTCGGGCTTCACCCACAGCCGCATCGCGTATTGACCGGCGCCGAATACCTGCACGTTGCCGATGCCCGGAGCGCGCGTGATTGGATCGGTGATATTGATGAACGCATAGTTCGCCAGAAACTTCGCGTCGTAGGTTCCATGCGGCGAATACAAAGCGATCAACATGAGCGGAGACGTGACCGACTTCCGCACAATAATTCCGTAGTTGTTCACATCAATGGGAAGCTGCGATGCAGCCTGCGTTTCGCGCGCCTGCGTGAGAATCAAATCGGTATTCGGATCCGTCTTGACGTCGAAGTTCACGATCAAGTCGGTGCCCGAATTGGCCGTGGCATTCAGCGAATACATGTAATTCATGTGATCGACGCCGGTCATTTGCTGCTCGATGGGCGTGGCCACCGCCTGCTCCAGCGTTTGCGCGTCCGCACCCACGTACGTGGCCAGAACTTGAATCTCTGGAGGGGCAATGTTGGGGAATAGCGCAACCGGCAAATTCAATATCGTGATGCCTCCCACCAGAACAAAGATGATCGAGATCACGATCGCCACGATTGGTCGATTGATGAAGAACTTTGACATCGGACTACCCTTCCTTTGTCTCGGCAAACGGCTTTGGAGTCACCTGCATCCCTGGGCGAAGCTTCATCACACCCTCCACCACCACGCGGTCGCCGGGCTTTAACCCATCCGCGATAATCCACTTGGGCCCGACGCGGTCTCCGACCTTCACCGGTCGAATGCTCACCTTGTTTTGTTGGTCCAGCACTGCGACTTGGAAGTTGCCCTGTAACTCAGAAACTGCGCGCTGCGGCACCAGCAACGCATCTTGTTGGACTCGCACGGCCGCGCGAACTTTGCCGTATCCGCCGGGCCGCAGAATATTTCCGGGATTCGGGAATAGGCCGGCGATTCGAATGGCTCCAGTGCTCTCGTTTACCTGGCGGTCCGCAAAATAAAATGTGCCTTCGTGTGCATATGTGGACCCGTCAGCTAAAATCAGCTCAAGATGGATGCTTTTCTCTGCCGCTTGTCGCGCTGGCTCTGTCGGAAAGCGCTTGTTCCAATCGAGATACTCGGTTTCGCTCACCGTGAAATAAACTTTGATTGGGTCCACGGTTGAAACAGAAGTCACTGGCCCGCTGCCCGGATTAACCAGGGCCCCCACTTGAAGCTGCGCCTGGCCAGCGATGCCATCGATGGGCGCCACAAGTCGGGTGAAGTCCAGATTGATGTTCGTCGCCTCCACGGCAGCCTCCGCCGTCTTGATCTGGGCCTGCGCGGTGGCCACCGTGGCTTTCGCCGCCAGATTGTTTTGGATCGCGTTATCCAGGTCTTGTTGACTGGCGGCCTGTTCTTTCGCCAATGGCGTGTAGCGGTTCACATCAAGTTCCGTTCTGCCCTGTACTGCGATCGCGTTCGCCAGCGCGGCCTTCGCCTGCGCTAATTGCCCCTGTGCCTGGTCGAGTGCCGCTTGGAACGGGCGCGGATCAATTTCGAAAAGCAATTGCCCCTTCCTGACGAATGCGCCTTCCTGGTAGGCCTGCTTCAGTAGATAGCCCGTTACCTGCGCTCTCACGTCAGCATTAGTGAAACCATCGAGGGTGCCGATCCATTCGCCATAAATCGGCACATTCTTCTGCTCCACTTGCACCACCTCGACTTCAGGCGCACCACCCGGCTGCGCCGCCGTCGAATGCTTTGAGCGCAATACCACCGCGCCCGCACCGATTGCGATTAGGCAAAATGCTCCAATCACCAGCACTTTTGCGTTCAGGAAGGATTTCATTGTTAACTCCGAGTCATTTCAAAACGAGATTCGGTCCCTGGTGATTTCTGCCTCAGACGATCGTTGAGCCCGCATATCGGTGCGCGACAAGTTCTTCGCCACCGCGTGCAGCGATTTAGGCACCTATTGAGAGAGGTTTCGGAAGTTCATACCCGCGGCAGCCTTGTCTCACAAAAGAGATATAGAAAAATGAGAGTTTCTCCGAAACCCGCACTGCTTTCGGAGGGCTGGCGCCGAATTGCGCTGTGCACGATGTATTAGGCTTCTGCGCGGTTATCTGTGATGTTGCAGCTGGGGGGAAAGATTCTGCTTAAACCGCTCTGAGGGATATAGCTCTGTTGCCCCGCACTTGCAATCTCGAAGTATTACTTGTGGGTTTCTGTCACGGGGAATTGTGAATATTGTGTTAAGTGCTGATCACATGCGGTTGAGGGCATCCCGATCCCCGGGCCTCCGGAGGATAGTTGTTGCAAGCCGCGTATCCGGTGCGTTGCTGGGGAAAAGGAATATCAATAAGACTGATTATGAGTGATTTAACAAAGTGGAGGCGGGGGGAGTCGAACCCCCGTCCGAGAAGCCTTGCCGCCAGAAGACTACATGCGTAGCCCATTCAATTCGCGATCACCCTTGCGGGCACCGCTCGTTCGCCGCCCAAGCTCAAAATGGGCAAGAAACCCACGCGGCTAGTCCGATGATCTCGCCGGCAAATTACGGACCGAAACTTGCCGACCAACCCACTGTGTGACGCCTGATCCCAAACGCGTGGGTGACGCTTGGGGAGACGCGCTACTTAATTAATTAAGCAGCGAGAGCCAACTGTGAATTGGCAGTTCTAAGTTTCCACCCGATTGCGGGCAGGTGGTTCCCGGCATGCCTTCTGGCCGCTACAGCTTCCGTCGAAACCGTGTCGCCCCCTTTGCGACTAGCGTAAGTCAGTTTAGCATCTGGGTGAAACGCGGCCAAACTTGCCCTCGAAAAGGCTTAATAACAGGAAGGAAAATTTGAGAGAGGGTATCCCTAGTTCTTACTTGCGGCTGCCCAGCAGAAGTAAGCCGCTTGCTCTAAAACTCTTTTCCTGCATCCCAACTGCGATTGTCCTCACCACGTTTCTCGAACGCCACACAACGCGCAAATGGGCTAAAACCTAAGGTCTCATCCGGTTCAGCGAATTTCGATTTGAAGAGCCGCCGGGCGTGTGAGCTTCTCTTCGCGATCCATCGAGCAATTGTGGTTGCCTTTGAAGCCGCCGGAACCGACTGCTCAGAAATTCCGATCACTGTGTAATTGCGATTGGTTGCTATATAACGACAAACCGAGTTGATCGCTGACAGATAGCAGTCATCGAGTACGACTACCCCGCCAACCCTAAGCATCTTGTCGATATAAAAGAAATCAAGTAGCACGTAGTCGAAAGTGTGCCAGCCGTCAATGAATGCGAAGTCGATTTTCAACCCAGAGGCTAGCAACTCCGGCAGCGCAACACATGAAGGCTTCTCTCGAAGCTCGATCAGGTCACCCAATCCTACGCGCCGGACGTTCTCCACACCAATTCCCGAATACATCTCGGTTTGGTTGGGGTCTATGGCGATGTGGCGATGGCCACCAGCCTCTCTCAGGCCCTCGCATATAAAAAGTGCGGACACACCATGTGCGAGCCCCACTTCGAGGGTCACATCGGCGCCCACCTTCAAAACCAGATTCTTTAGGAACTCTCCGATATCTTGAGTGATGTTTGAGCGCAACTGAATATTTCGGCGACCATCAGGCGAGGTCACCCGGCCACTTTTCAGAATTTCTTCAACCAATGGCAGCATCGTCCGACTTATACCAGGTCCTTATCAATCGCATACTTCGTCTAGTTCGCGGATTTATGTAACGCGAATATAGCTTCTACATTGGATGTAACTTTCCGGGACAAAACAATCATGTACGTTGATATGTATATGTTAATGCGATCGGTCAAGCGCAGGCAAACGTCGACTTGCCTCAGTTCAAAACACACACGCGCATCGTATGGAAAACCCGCTCGTGATGCCCTCTCCTGTGGGATCTACTGCGGCTTAGCTAACCTCTTTGTCTATCGCGCTTTTCTGTTGGAGGGGTGCTGCCCATCAACGACTTCCTGTGCAGTTTTCTTCATCAGCCAGAAACCAACGCAGAACAAGATGGCCACTGCGAACAAAATTACCAGAATGATTATCATCGCTTCCATCTTAGCGCACCGTACGCCGCGGCCCCGCGTATTCACTCAGCTTTGGTAGACTCAAATCCGGTTCCCACAGCCAAACTCTTCGTTGCCGAAAATACTTGAGCAATGGCTCCATGTCTGCGCCCGGGACATCCCGTGCCCAGACCACCTTTGCGTCGTCGATATCCGCGCGGTTGTACACCGCTTCCTGGTGAACGTTGTGCGCTGCCCCAGGCAAATATCGAACAATCACTAGCTGCTCGCCCGGCAAAGCTTCTAACTCTTTTTCCACGCTCGCTCGCTGCAATCCGAATTGCGGCTCCGCAAAAGTCGAGCCGTTCGTCCGCAAAATATCGGCTGCGTTCGGAATCGATGTGCCGATCGTGATCAATACCACTAGGCGCGTCAACCCGATTCCTATAGGCCGCATTCCATATCGCAACCGCCGCAGGTGTCGCATCCCTTGGACTACCAGTGCGAACGTCGTGGCTGTCAGTGGCGCCGTGTAGTGGGCCGCCAACCATATCGGTGCGAACGAGCCAATCACGCAAAACACGAACTGCCCGCTCAGCAAACGCGTTCGCCGGTCCGCAAGGGTCCACCGCAACGCCACAAAAAAAGGAATCCAAAGCGTTGGCAAGAAGAAAAACTCAAAAACCGTATGCTGGGAAGTGAGATGGACCAAGTTATGCCACCTCTCATGGTAAGTGGTTGCGGTGAAGACCTCTTCCAGCCGAGCGAATTGAGGATTCGCATATTCCAGGGGCGCCCGCAATTTCTGCCAGATAAATATCGGCGTCGACGAATGCGTTCGCTCGTAGAGCACGTACGGCATGGTCAACGCATGGCCAGTAATCCTCCAGTTGTAGTAACCCATGAAAACTACCACCAGGACCAAAACGCACGCCGCAGGCAGCACAATCCTCAAGTCCAACTGCGGCAATTCAGCTCTGCGCCGCCAGAAGAACCAACACAGCGCGGCGGCGACAGGAATGCACAGCAGGAATCCTTCGTACGGTCGCGTGTTGGCGAGGATTCCCGCACCGACAGCCAGCACCACAGCATCCTGAGAGCGTTGCCGGTGAAAAATCCGTGGCACCGCGCCCATGACCAACGCGCCGCCGATCGCCGCCATCGGCCCGCCCAAATAGGTATTCACCCACGAGCTCCAAATTCCAATTTGAAAGAATGCCAGCGCCGAGCCAACGAGCGCCCACTTCGGTGAAAACCAGCCTTGCAGCATCCATAGCAACGCTCCGCACATCAGTCCCATTCCCAGCAGCACACCGATCCACGGATTGCCCACAATCTGTCCTAAAGCCAGCAAAACAGAATCGGCAGGTGGATATTTCGACATGTAGGTCGGAGTCTGAATCACGTGGAATGTCTCGAAATAAAGAGCCATCGGATGCGGCGGGTTGGTCAGCCGGCCATGTGCGAAGGTGTCCGCGGCCAATAGATGGCTGAACTCATCGTGCACTTCCGGCACCGGTACGGGCAGAATCGGCAGGAAACACAGTCGAATCAGAATTGCGCCAATCACCACGCAGAAAATCGCCAGTGCCTTGCGTTGAGCCAAATTGGCAAAAGCGCGCTCAATCCGCGAAAAAAAGGAATCGCCGCAAAGTGGCACGAACCAAGCCAGCAGGAATCCCACCAACAACGTGCCTGCAAAAAGATAGCGATGCTCAATCAGCATCGAACAAAGCGCGCTATTGGGCGACATGATCCGGGTCGAGCATTCAGATGTCTCTACAGCGCAATGCCTTTAGACCGCACGCCAATTGGAAGGGAAGTGTTAGAAGGAAATTCTCGATCACGCCCATGGATTGATTCAAAAGTTTCGCCTGTTTCTCCGTACCGAAAGCCTCAGTGCCTGTCTCAGTGTCCAGCCGGCAGCGCCTGATATTCGCAAATGTCAGCCGGTGAGTCACCGACACATCGCACCGTGTAATCGACCGATTTAAGGAATTCTTCAGCGAGCGACTCTTTGATATTCAAAGCACGCATCCGAGGCCGGTTCTGCTCGTACCAAATTTCCTTAATCCGCTTTTCCTGCAGCAGCTTTTCGCATCCCAGCAAAACGAGCGTATCGGCTCCCTCGACGTCAATCTTCATCAGCGCAATTCTTTCACTCAAATCGAAAATCTCATCGAGCCTTTGAACGCCAACCTCGATCGCATTGTCACTTGCCGCATCGCCCGTCAGCCCGCCCCAACCGGTCTGTTCCTTGGGTCCCGGATCAAATTTACGCTGCCCACTCGCATCTCCTGCCGCGGCGGCAATCAACTTCACTCGGTCATCACATCCATTTTTCTTAATATTCTGCCGCAATAGCTGCACATTTCTCGGCGACGCTTCAATCGCTACGCACCGGTTCGAGCTCCCTCCAGCCATCCACAGCAGCGAGAAATAGCCAAGATTCGCCCCTACGTCGACAAACATCCCCCCATGCGACGCCCGATCAGCCACCGTCCTCGACAGCGCCAATTCATAAATCCCCGTAAACGCAATGCTGTCCGAGATCACATCGCCAGGTAGTAAATCCATCCGCATCCGCCGCGCCAACCCCAGCGGCGCGTCATGATAGAGCGCCCCCGGGCCCGGCGAACGCTTCTCATAAAACTTCGCCCACACCCGCATCCGCTGCTCCGGCGGCAAAATCCTCAGCAGCAACGGGCGACTTGCGCCTATCTCACTTGGCATTCCAGGAATCTCAGGCCCGGCCCTCAACGAAACCGAAGGCCTGCTCCTTCTACTTCGACACCAGATAAACTTCCTGTATTCCGCGGCGTCCTAGTGACCTGAGCCCGTACCCCATATCGCTCAATGCCTGTGGCCACCATTGATCCGTATCCGGCCCGTGTTCCGCATACAGGAGAAAGCTATTGTGATCCCTCAAGAAATCCTGCGCTCGAATAACTCGCATGGCCACGCACTCTTGTGTGGCCATCGAATTTATGGCCACGCTGTCCGTGCGTGCGGGCGAATACTTCAATGCTTTAGCGCTATCGGCCATGTAGACAAACCGGTTCTGCCACCGAGGTGATTCGTAATAGGCCAATTGCAAATACTGCATGCCGCTGGAAACGACGATTGGTAAATCGGGAATCCTCGTCGAGCTTATAAAGGTCTCAATCGGTCGAATTGGCATTTTGGGGTGTTCGATTCCGTGAGTGAAAAAATATCCCTCGCGTAAACCCAGAAGCATCAACACGCAAACGGCAGCGGCCACACCAAGCTTTCTTTTAAAGGTCCTGCTTACGGGCCGTGCCAGGTAATAGCTCAGCCAAATGGGTATCACCAGTGCCATTGGGAGAGCATAGCGAGGAGTAAAACCGCCTCGCGCTATTTTTGCCGTAATGCCTTCAATGAACGGCAAAAGGGTTAGGGCCGCAACCAGGACCCCTTCACAATATATCGGCGTCGCGCGATTGCTAGCTCCTCGCCACCGCCCTCTCAGCGCAAGCAGCGCTCCGGACGCGAAAGCCAGCATCAGACAGCATTCCGCAACAGCATACTTCTCTGTATCGAAGACCATCCCGTATGTCAGCGGCATCGTCACCCAAGTTGGGCGCGCCCAAAAATTTGGCTCGTAAAGGCGCTTCACGCCTTCAAGGAGCGGCCAGAACATAATCAGAGGTATAGTTCCCGCCGCCAGCGCGATCCAAACACGCACTCGGATCGATCGCTCCTTCATAACGAAGACCGCTTCCGCAATCGCGAAGCACCCAATCACAAAGATCGCGTAGTAATGCACTGACTCGCCAAAGGCCAGCGCCACGCCAAAAAGGAAAATGCAACGCCGCGATTTCGCGCGCTGATAGCACACCAGCGCGGCTGCCGTTGCCGCTGTGAGCAATGCGTAAGGCCGCGCTTCGAAAGCATAAACCCAAAAAACTGCAGTCAGAAACAGCGTCGAAGTGCAGATCAAGGCCGCCGAATCGCCTGCCCGTATCCGAATCAGTGCGAAAACGCAGAGTAACACGCAGCAAAACGCCAGGATGGAAGGCATTCGCAGAGAAATTTCAGGGCGTACTGGAAGCAAGAAAAACAACTTCTCGATGACATAGAAAAAAGGCGGCTGCCCGTCCGCTCCATGGCGCAAGCACTCCAATATGGAATTGGTCCTCGGGTGAGTGATGACGATGTAAGTGCAAAGCTCATCGTACCAAAATGGTTTTGCCACGCAGGCGATGATCGAACGTATCACCGCATAAGCCAGCATCGCGCCTAGCGCAAGGCGAACTGTCCACGCGTTGATCCCATGCGGGTTTTGGTCATTGGTCAATTCAAGTCCTTAGAAACAGTCCGGAACTGGGTTATCGGCTACGGGCAGCGCGTTAATTTCGGCGGTATCACATCCGGTTCCACCACCCAAACCTGACGATTCGAAAAATACTTCAGCAATGGCCTCAAATCGACCCCCGGAATCTCCCGCGCCCACACAATCTTCGAATGGTCTATGTCCGCGCGGTTATAGACCCACTCGTCGACGTTATGACGCTCCGCCCCATATTTTACTAACACAAGATGTTCACCCGGCTGCGCGTTCAATTCCGCGATCACCTCAGCCCTGTGAAATATCCCGGCCTCGTCTCCGTTCGATCGAATCGCCTGAACTTTCTCGGTAGCCCGAAAGGCCAGCATCGCCACCATTCCAATTACAGCGAGCCGCGTCAATCCAGTTCCCACCGGCCGCGCCGCACTTCCCACCTGAATCCACACCCGCCGCAAATGCCGCATCGACTCCGCGACAAGGCAAAAGATCGTCGCCAGCACCGGAGCCAAGTAGTGAGCTTGAACCCACACCGAAACGCAAAGCGCTGCCGTGCAAACGAAGGCTTGAATCAACAGAAACCGAACCCGCCGGTCTCGAAAGAACCACAAAAATCCCAACGCCCCCACCGCCACCGTAATTTTCCCGAGAAAAAACATGTGCCTCACGGTATCGAACGCCGCCCGAATCACGGTCTGCCAATGGCCATCCCACATTCGCCCGGCAATGTCCGGAGGCAGGAACTGTTTGTAGGCGTAGTCAAATTGCGGATTTGCGAAATGGATTGTTCTGAATTCTTGCCACACAAAAATTGGAATCGGATTGTGTGTTTGTTCATAAGCCACATACGGAAGGCGAAACGCGTTCCCAGTGATTCTCCAGTTGTAATACGCCATGAAAGCGAACAAGAGAGACACAATTCCAGCGATCGCCGCAATCGCCCCCCATGGCCGCCCTCTCACAAAGCCTGTCCGATTGCCAAATAGCCAAATTCCAAGTCCCACCGCCACCGTCGCGCACAAGATCGACCCCTCATACGGACGAGTGTTGGCGAGTATCCCGACGCCCACTGCCATCACCACCGCGTCCTTGATCTCGTCCTTGATCCGCGCCCGCGCCCCGCGCATCAGCCGCGGAAATGCCCCCATCACCAGTGCGCCTCCCAGCAGTGCAGGGAATCCGCCCCAGTAGCCGTCCACCCAATTACCAAAAAAATCGAACTGCAGCATCAGCATAAGCGTGCCCACCAAAGCCCACTTCGGCGGCAACCACGCTTGCATCATCCACAGCACCGCCCCATACGCCAAAGCCATGCTGATCAGCACACCAATCCACGGCTGGCCCAAAAGCTGTCCTAAAGCTAAAAATAATCCTTGGACCGGCGGATACTTCGACATGTATGTGGGTTGCTGCAGCACTTCGAAAGTATCGAAGAATTGCGCCATCGGATGCGGAGGATTCGTGATACGCCCGTGCGCAAACGTGTCAGCCGCGAGCAGATAACTGAATTCGTCGCTGATTATCGGATCAGGAAGGCCTGCCACCGGAAGGAATGCCAGGCGAAGCAAAATAGGAATAACCATCACGGCCACGATCGCTAGCCATTTTCTACGCGCTAGCGCCGCGCCGGCCTGCTCAAAAGGACGAAAAAACCGGTCACCAATTAACGGGCGGAGCGCAAACAGGGCAATCAGTGCTAGAGCGATTAACAGAGTCAACCATCTTGAGGCGAGAAATTCTCGTAGGTCGGGCATGATTCGAAAAATTAGCCCCATATCATCACCACGCCCACGACGAGCCGCGCCCGCTCAGCGGTATCGCGTCAGCTTCGGAGGCGTCACATCCGGCTCCACGACCCAAACCTGCCGGTCAGGAAAATATTTCAGCAGCGGCTCCAAATCGAGCCCCGGAATCTCCCGCGCCCATACAATTTTCGAATGGTCGATATCCGCGCGGTTGTAAACCCACTCGTCATGCACATTGTGTTCCGGCGTGTATCGCACCAGCGCGAGCTGTTCGCCAGGCTGTTGATCGAGTTGCTCCACAACTGTCTCGCGCCACAAGCCTACGGTGTTGTATTTGTTCGTCGCGCTGTGAATTCGCATCGCCAGGCTGAAGCATGACGCGCCAACCACCCCCAGCACCATCAGTCGCGTCAGCCCGATTCCTACCGGGCGGTCCATAATCCACATGCGTCGCAAATGACGCATCACTTGCACCACCAGGCAAAAAATCGTAGCCACCACTGGTGCCGTATAGTGCGAGATCAGCCAGGTCGAAACACAAAATCCTGCAAAGCAAACTGTCGCCTGAATCAGCAGCAGGCGAGTCCGGCGGTCGCGAATAATCCACAAAAAACCTGCCAGCAGCACAACCACTGTAATTCGACCTGAAAAAAACATGTGGCTCGCTGTGTCGAATACATCCTCCACAATTTTCTGCCAGTGCCCGTTCCACATCCGGCCCGCAATGACCGCTGGCTCTACCTGTCCGTAGAACTTTGCGAATTGAGGATTCTCGTAGCTGATCGTCCCGAATTTCTGCCAAACGAAAATGGGAATAGGATCATGCGTATTCGCGTAAGCCACGTAAGGAAAAAGCGACGCGCGGCCGGTAAGCCGGAAGTTGTAATACCCCATAAAAATAAAAATCAGCACGCACAACACGCCCGCCGGCGCGATGAACTTGCTCGCAATGTCTCGCCAGGGTGGGCTTTTCGGGCTGCACAGCCAAATAACCAGAGCGATCACCACTGGTATGCACAGTAAAGATCCTTCATACGGTCGGCTGTTCGCGAGGATTCCAACGCCCAGCGCCATCACAACTGCGTATCGCAATTTGCACCGGCGCATCAGTCTTGGCAGCGCTCCCATTACTAGCGCTCCGCCAATCAGCGCCACGAACCCACCCCAATAGCTGTTCGCCCAGTAGCTCAGTAAATCGAAACGGGCCATCAGCAGCAAAACACCGATCAATGCCCATTGCGGGGGGAGCCAACCTTGCATCATCCACAGAGCAGCTCCGTAAGCCAGCCCCATGCTCAGCAGCACTCCGATCCACGGATGGCCCAGCAATTGGCCGAATGCCAAAAAGAAACCCTGAGCCGGAGGGTATTTCGACATGTACGTCGGCTGCTGAATTACGTGAAACGTGTCAAAAAACTGCCACATCGGGTGCGAAGGATTGGTGAGCTTTCCATGCGCGAATGTGTCCGACGCCAGTAAATAACTGAACTCGTCGTGAATAGAGGGAAGTGGTGGCGCTACCACGATCAGCAGCACCACGCGAACCAGAATCGGTATAACCGCCACCGCGAACATCGCCAGCCACTTCCTGCGTGCGAGTGCAGTGCTGGCTCGCTCAATCGGGTAGAAAAGCCGGTCGCCCAATAGCGGCCAAAAAGCAAAAATGAGCACGGCCACCAGCGCGGCAGCCCGGATTGCGAAGCTGTGGGTTAGGAACTCCGAAAGGTTGGGCATGTATTAAAGAGGACTTGGCCCGGAATGGTTCATTGCGCCCATATCATAGCAACCACCTTTCCTCGCGCCTCGCCCTGTTTTGCCGATTCTTGTTATTCTTCCATTACTCGAAATGCTGAAACTGGATAACTCGTTCAAGATATGAGCGTTCCCTCCGCGCCGCTCAGCCAGGCCTCGCTCGACGTGTCGGTGGTCATCCCCTGCCTAAACGAAGCGAATTCCGTTGGCATCTGCGTCGAAAAAGCAGTCAGCGCAATTCGCGGCGCAAATCTCAAAGGCGAAGTAGTCGTCGCCGATAACGGTTCAACTGACGGCTCCATCGAAATCGCGCAAAGTAAAGGCGCCCGCGTCGTGAATGTCAGCCAGCGCGGTTACGGCGCCGCATTAAACGAAGGAATTAGGGCGTCGCGCGGCCAGTTCATCGTCATGGGCGACGCTGACGACAGCTACGACTTCACCACCGTCCCTCAATTCGTCGCCAAGTGGCACGAAGGCTGGGACGTCGTCATGGGCAATCGCTTCAAGGGCGGCATCAAGCCCGGTGCCATGCCTTCGCTCCACAAATATCTCGGCAATCCGGGGCTCACCGCTTTAATGAATCTCTTTTTCCGCACTGGCGTTGGCGATTGCTTGTGCGGCCTGCGCGGATTTACCCGCGAAACTTTCGATCGCCTGGACATGCGAACCACCGGCATGGAGTGGGGGCCGGAATTTGTAATCAAAGCCAGCCAGCTCGGTGTGCGCATGGGTGAAATTCCCATCATCCTATGGCCGGATAAGCGCGGCCGTCCCCCTCACCTGAAAAGTTTCAGCGATGGTTGGCGCAATTTGCGCTTCATGTTGCTCTACGCTCCCAATTGGCTGTTTCTCTTGCCCGGCGGTTTTCTGCTTCTGTTTGGCTTGGCCCTGGTCCTTTGGCTTTTGCCCGGCCCGCGTCACCTCGGTCCGCGGGTCATCATCGATATTCACACTATGATTTTTGGCGTGATTTTCGCCCTGATGGGCGCCCAAATTGTCTCCATCGGATTTTTTGCCAAAGTGTTCAGTTACGCCGGCCGTTTTGATCGCAATCCTGTCTCTCTCAAGCGCATGCTCCGTAAGGTGAAACTGGAGCACGGCTTGATCACTGGAGCCGCTATGGCGCTCGCCGGGTTCATCGGCGATGCTTGGATATTCGGCAGATGGGTTTCTGGCGATTTTGGCCCGCTCGGCTTGGTTCGCCAGACCCTGTTTTGGTCTATGTGGTTGTTCCTGGGGGTTCAGGTTCTTTTCTCGTCATTCTTTCTCAGCATGTTGGGAATTAGCCGCGACACTTATATCGGGGACTACGAACATAACCGCCGGTAATGGCCACTAGCCAACAGCTAGGCCGGCGAAAACGCACTTATCGAGGACTTTTCGAATGGGCAAGAAGATCCTGGTAACAGGCGGGACCGGGTATATCGGCGGTGCGACAGCTACCTTAATGCTGCGTCACGGCCATCAGGTCACCGTGCTAGACAATTTATCGCGCTCCAGCCGCAAAGCCGCGCCCGAAGGCGCTGCACTGGTCGTAGGTGACTGTGGCGACGCGGGTGCACTAAAGAGCCTATTCAGCACTGGGCGATTCGACGCCGTCATGCACTTTGCCGCCTTCGCCGAAGTTGGTGAGTCCATGCGCCAGCCCGAGCTCTACTTCCGCAACAATACGGCCAACACTCTCACACTTCTCCAAGCCTGCCTCGAGCACAAAGTCCCCCGCTTCGTCTTCTCCTCGACCTGCGCGCTCTATGGCGAGCCCGACGAAGTGCCGATCAAAGAAGACGCGGCCACCCGCCCGGCCAGCGCCTATGGCGAATCCAAATTGCAGGTCGAGCAAATGCTCGCCTGGTTCAACCGCATTCACGGCTTGCGCTATGCCAGCCTCCGCTACTTCAATGCCGCCGGCGCTTGGGAAGGCCGTGGCGAGGATCACGACCCTGAATCTCATCTCATTCCGCTCGTCCTGAAAGTCGCTCTCGGCCAAAAAGATTCCGTGCAGATTTTTGGCACTGACTATCCCACTCCCGACGGCACGTGTATCCGCGACTATATCCATATATATGATCTGGCCATGGCTCACCTGCTCGTCCTCGAAGCCCTCGAGAAAGAATCCAAACAAATCTTCAACCTCGGCAATGGCAAGGGCTTTTCCGTTCGCGAAGTCATCGACACCGCCCGCCGCGTAACCGGCCACGCCATTTCCGCGAAGGAAACCGCCCGCCGTCCCGGCGATCCGCCAGCTCTCGTCGCCGCCTCACAGAGGATCAAGAGGGAATTGAAGTGGCAGCCGAAATTCCCCGATCTCGAATCCGTAATTAAGAGCGCCTGGGACTGGCATCAAGCCCATCCCGAAAGGCTACGGCCCGCGCGGATAATTTGCAGTCGTTCAGCAACTCTTGCCAAAAAATGAGCACCCCATCCAACTCCGGCGCCGGCATCGAGCTCATGGATGCAGTGCATAGCCGGTTGGTGCACTCCAGACGCATTTCTGTTCTCGCCAATGCAATTTCCTCCTTAATCCCGCCCGGAAAAAAGTTGCTCGATGTCGGCTGTGGCGACGGCAGACTGGACGCGCTCCTCAAAGCCAGTGTTACCAACCTTGAAGTTGAAGGCGTAGAAACATTAGCTCGCCCAGCATGCGCGGTTCCGTGCCGCCTCTTCAATGGCATCCACCTCCCGTTCGCCGACAACTCCTTCGACGGCTGCATGTTCGTCGACGTTCTTCACCACACCACCGAGCCCGAAAAAATTCTGCGCGATGCCTGCCGCGTCAGCCGCGACTTCATCCTTATCAAAGACCACTTATCCGCGAATCAATTCGACCACGCCACCCTGCGCTTCATGGATTGGGTAGGGAACCGCTCCCACGGCGTCACGCTCCCCTACAACTATCTGACCCAACCCGCCTGGGATCGACTTTTTCAGTCCGTAGGCCTTCAGCCAGCCAAAACCCTCCAAAATCTCCCCCTCTACCCCTTCCCCTTCTCCCTCCTCTTCGGCCGCAAACTCCACTTCATTGTCCTCCTAAAAAAGCTCCCCATCCCCGCCTCCTCTCCTTCCTCCCCTTCCCCCACCCTCCCCCTCTAAATTCCCCCCGCACGCTCACTTCAGGAACCCATTCCTGGAAACAGCGTTGACACCTCGAAACACCATTTTCATAATCTCAATTAGGGAAATTTGCGAATGTCCGGCCCGAATAACGCAAACAAACGCCAAAATATGGAAGTCATGGACGAAGCCGTCGCACGCGCTCTCAGCGACAATCTTGCTCCGCTGAAGCGCACCGTCGAAGATCTCCAGCGCGCTTTTGCCGACCTAGTCGCGCAGTGCGATTCGAACCGTGGCTCTGCCGCGCTTCCCGCGATGCTTCGCGCCCAAGCCTCCGCCGCGTCGCTCGCCGCTGGTCTTGGAGTTCTATCTAGCTTTGTTGCTATGACTTTGCGGCCCGGCGATCGTGCCGCAACCGCGGCGGCCCCGGCTCTTGAGCACGTCGCTGAGCCTCACGTCGAATCCCCTGCGAGGGGGCAAAGTCCGGAAGCAGCGCAAGCACCGCCACCGCCGCAGGCGCCGCCAGCGCCACAAGAACAAGCGCCACTAAGCGCCGCTCCAGCCGCGGCTGAACCTGCGCATGTAGCGCACACACCCGCGTCTCCGCCATCCGCCGGGCCGGCCACCTCTTTCGATGTGAACGCTCTTCCCGTCGATCTTCAGGAACTTCATCGCCGCGCCAAGCGAGTGGCCAAAGTCGCTATGCAGGACATCAAAATGCTCAAGCCCAAAGATGTCCGCCAAGCGCGCGAAAACAAGGATATTTGCGTCAAGCTCCGGGATGATCTTGACAAGGCACGAAAAGAATATGATCGTCGTTTCAAGCCGATTTTGGACCACCCCATCGACTATTTTCACGATTCTATGGTGGCCATCTTGGCGGACGGCGATGCTGAAGCTCTGGGCTCTTATCCGTACCCCTCGCCGGCCATGCGGCATTAGCCTTAGGCCTGCTTCCGCGTACTCGTTGCCATCGTTGGGCTGGAAAGCTTCTGACCGCAATCTCAGTTCTTAAACCTTGCATCTTTACTAAGTACGAATGCCGCTAATTAAGCGCAACTTCGCTCTCTTTCTGCTCTCGACGCCCCTCGTCTTCGCGGGCTCGCTACTTTCGGCTCCCCAGCAAACCTCGCCCCCTCAACAGCATGCCCCGGCCCACGCGCCGCGCGCTCACCGCCCACACCGTCACGGCTCCCTCGTTCCCCGCCTCCACCGCTACCTCCTCCCAACGCGAACAACAAATCGAAGACTGGTCCCGCGCCCTCACCACCAAGACTTCCACCAGTTCCTACGCCAGCCTTAGCGCCTTCGCTATGCGCCGCAATTCCGGCGACCTCGGTCGCGGCGTCTCCCTCGCCCTCGGCCACTACAATTACGACAAGGGCAGTTACGCCCAAGCCCGCAACTGGCTTGATCGCGCCTCTGGCGACACTCTTCTCGGTGACTACGTTCTCTACTGGTCCGCCGAAGCCGACCTGGGCCTGAATAACCCCACGCGCGCCCTCGAAGAACTGCGAACCCTCCGCAGCGACTACCCGGACTCCGTCATTACCGAACAGGCCTTGGAAGCACTCTCAAAGGCCGCCATCGAAGCTTCCGAGCCGCAAATCGCCCTCGACGCGCTTACCGCCTACTCTCAAACCGATACCAAGCCCAATCTCCTTTTCGCTCGCGCCCAGGCTCGTGAACAATCCGGTAACCTCATCGGCGCATACACCGATTACGTCGCCGTCTACTACCGCTACCCGATGAGCGATTCTTCCCGCGAAGCGGGCACGAAAGCCGACCTTCTCGAATCGAAACTAGGCCCGCAGGCTACCAAGCCACCCCTCGCGCTGCGCCTCTCCCGCGCCAACACTCTCTTCACTTCGCGCGAATGGTACGACGCCCGCGAAGACTACCTGAAGCTTCTCCCTGATCTGAACGGCCCCGAGCGCGAACGCGCCGAACTGCGCATCGCTCAATGCCGCGTCAGCCTCGGCGCAAAAATTTCTGCGCTTACCGAACTCGACTTTCGCGATTCCGACATCGACGCCGAGCGCCTTTACTACATTGCCCAGGCCTATCGCAGCACCGACAGCCGTGAGCCCATGCTTGCGGCCTTCGACGCATCCATCAATCGCGCTCCCGGAAGCGACGCCGCGGAAAAATCCCTGTTCGCAGCAGGGAATTATTTCTGGGTTCAGCTCGATCGCGACCGCGCGGTTTCCTATTACATCCGTGTTGATCAGGATTTCCCGGACGCCGCCGACGCAATCAACGCAAGCTGGCGCGTCGCCTGGACGGCTTATCTCGAACGCAAGCCGGAAGCCACCGAGCGCTTTAGCAATTACATCAAGCGCTATCCGTCATCCCCCTACGTCAAGGACGCGCTCTACTGGCTGGCCCGCCAAGCTGAAACGGCCGGCGACGAACCCTTGGCGCGCACCTACTACTCGAATCTCCGCCAGCATTTCCCGCAAACTTACTTCGGCGAGCTTGCCTATACGCGGCTACGGCAACTAGGCCCCGGGCCGACCACAGCCGTGCCGGAGCTGGACAAAATTCCCACTCCTCCCCCCGCGCTGCCGATTTCGCCCTCCGTTCCCACTGCCGCACTCAACCGCCAGCAGCGTGCCACCGCGCTTCGCATCATCGCCTTCGACGCCTCCGCCGAACTCGAGCTTCGCGCCGCTTACGCAAGCACCGGCGAGCCTCGTCTGCTTCTCGAAGCCGCCAAGGCAGCCATTCGCTCCGGACATTACGCCGCCGGCATGTCCGCCGCGCGCCAGCTTTACCCGGGCCTGGAAGCCCGCCGTTTCGAAGACGTTCCCCGCGAAATTTGGATGACCGCTTACCCTTTGCCTTACGAATCGCAACTTCGTGCCGCCGCAACTCGCGCCGGCGTCGATCCCATGGTCGTTGCGGGCCTGGTCCGCCAGGAATCTACTTTCGACACCAATGCTGTCTCGCACTCCGGCGCCTATGGGCTGATGCAACTCATGCCTAAGACCGCGCGCCTCCTCGCCCGCCAGCAGCGCGTCGGCTATTCCCGCGCGCGCCTCACCGACCCGACTTACAACCTCCGTCTCGGCACCATTTACTTGGCCCAACTCCAGAAAAACTGGGGCAACTTCGAAGCTGCGCTCGCGGCCTACAATGCCGGCGAAGATCACGTCGCCTCCTGGAAATCCGGCCAGAACTACACCGAATCCGCGGAATTCGTCGACTCCATCCCTTTTACCGAGACGCGCGATTACGTTCAGATCGTGCTCCGCAACGCTGAGATTTACCGCCGCCTCTACGGCGAAGGCAATCCCACTCCAGATGGCCACGACGCTCTCTCCCGCTGATTGGCTGCGCGTGCCTTTCGCGCGATAATCTATCGCTATGAACAACCCCAGGGTCGCTACATCGGCGCCCGCCGAACGCGCCTCGCTGTCTTCCAAAGTTTCCCAATTCACTGAGTCGGTCATTCGCGAGATGACTCGCCTCGCCATCGCGCATGGCGCGATCAATCTCGCTCAGGGCTTCCCGGATTTTCCGGCCCCGGCGGAAATCAAAGAGGCCGCCCGGCAAGCCATCTCCGACGACATCAATCAATACGCCATCACTTGGGGCGCGCCCGCACTTCGCCAGGCCATCACCGACCGCTTCGCCGAAACTCACCACCTGGAAATTGATCCCGAGCGGGAAATTACGGTCTGCTGCGGATCTACTGAAGCAATGATCGCAACGATGCTCGCCCTGATTGACACCGGAGATGAAGTGGTTGTCTTCGAGCCCTTCTACGAAAACTACGGTCCCGACGCGATTCTCTCCGGCGCCACGCCGCGCTTCGTCAACTCCGGCCGCCCGATTGGACGTTCGATCCCGATGAGCTCGCGGCCGCCTTTGGGCCTGCTACCAAAGCAATCATTCTGAACACGCCCAACAATCCCACGGGCAAAGTTTTCACCCGCGCCGAAATCGAGCAAATCGGAAAGCTCTGCGAGGAGTGGAACGCCTACCTGATCACCGACGAAATTTACGAGCACATGACCTACGACGGCGCGCAACACATCTCGCCCGTCACCCTTCCAGGCATGCGCGAACGTACGGTGACCATCAACGCGCTTTCCAAGACCTACAGCGTCACCGGTTGGCGGGTGGGCTGGGCTATTGCGCCACCTCAACTCACCTCCGCCATTCGCAAGGTCCATGATTTCCTTACCGTCGGCGCCGCCGCGCCTCTTCAGCAAGCTGGAGCAGTCGCTCTGCGATTCCCACCGAGCTATTACGACCAATTGGCTTCAGATTTCCTCGTGCGGAGAAACAAAATGCTGGCCACCCTCGAAGGTGCTGGCTTCGTTTGCTTTAAGCCCCGCGGCGCCTACTACATCATGACCGACATCTCCGGCTTTGGGCTCGGCGATGACGTTACTTTCGGCCGCCACTTGATCACCAACATCGGCGTTGCCGGCGTTCCCGGTTCCAGCTTTTATTCCGATCCGCGCGACGGGTCGAACTATCTGCGCTTCACCTTCTGCAAGACGGACAAAACTCTAAACGCCGCTGCCGAGCGCCTATCCAAGCTTCGAAAGGGCTGAACCCATAAGCCCTCCAAACGCGCCCTCGAGCATGAATCTTTGCGCCCTGCAGCTATGTTAGAATCCGCGATTCAATTCCAGGGGAACCCGACGTGGCTGCTTCTTTTCACCTGATCGCTCCAAATACGCGCGTCACCGCGAATGGCGACGGCTCGCCGGTCGACATTTCTGCGAGTGCCACGCGCACCTATCTCTGTACTCTCGACATTGCCGACCAGATCGAACAGGAAGCTCTCGACGTATCCATCTGGGGTTCACCGGACGGGGAAAAATTCAGTACCCAGCTGCTTAAAATTCCTCAAAGCTTTTACAAGGGAGCCGTTAAACAGGTCCTCGAGCTCACCTACGCGCCCGACGTGAAATTCATCCGCGCGCATTGGGACCTCACTCGCTGGGGTCGTGTCGCCCCTCACCCCATGTTCGTGATCAGCCTCCTCCTCGACGAAGTGCCGGCCTTTACTCAACACGCTGCCGTTCGCTGAGGCCCGTAAGCCAAATCGCCCGTAAAGTAAATCGAAGGTCCACCTTGACGCGTTGCATTGTCTCCCGTTACGCTGCATCTCGCTTGGGGGGAAGGGTGCTTTCCGAATGAAATTTTCAGCAGCTCTTTGTGTGGCCGCCCTCTGCCTTGCCGTCTCGACCAACGCCCAAACTAGCGCGCAAACCAGCGCTAACCTCTCCGCTGCCGACTCCGCACTTCCGCTCCAGCCACCTGCAGCACAAACA
Source organism: uncultured Acidobacteriota bacterium (assembly GCA_963757885.1). Classification (GTDB taxonomy): domain Bacteria; phylum Acidobacteriota; class Terriglobia; order Acidiferrales; family UBA7541; genus Palsa-147. The sequence goes on from CAVWSS010000006.1 coordinate 2,261,493, forward strand.
ACTTTCTCTTTCGCCGCGCACACCTTGCTTCCACAAGATGCATCAGCACCCGCGCAATCCACCACGCAATCCTCACCCTCTATCACCCAACCGCTCACACCCCCTCCCGCTGACGCAACCACCTACTACCACAACGGCATTTGGGAAATCGGCGTCTTCGGTGGCGGTGGCGTGGGGCTCGGCGAGTCATTCGACACTCAGTTCTTAAATTTCGGCATTCGCGCTGGAACAGTCTTGACCGGCGATCACGGTCCCAGCGTCATACACGGAAATTTCGAATTTGCCGGTGAAGTTATGCCGGTCTACGAAGTATTCGCCGTCGATCGTTTCACCGGCACGAACCAAAACGTCTACGGCGTGAGCATCAAGCCTCTCATCTTTCGCTGGAATTTCACCGGTGCTCGAAGATTCGCTCCTTACATCACCCTCGCCGGCGGCTTACTATTCAGCACGCACGACATTCCGCCCGACTTTGGTCCCGACAAAACTTCCTGGGTCAATTTCACGCCGCAAGGTGCGGTAGGCGTGAATATTTTCACTAAGCCGGGCCAGGCAGTGAACGTCGAAGTAGCTCTGGTCCATCACTCCAGCGCGAGTCTCGGCGTCTTCAATCCCGGTTACAACGCATCGTTCTTCTTCTCCATGGGGTACACGTGGATTCACAGGTGGCGGCAAAAATAAGGGAATTGCTGGTCCGGGCCCCCTCAGGGTCTTACTTCAGGGCTGTTAGCTCATCCGCGATAACCCATATTCGTCAGTCTGTCTCGGCCCTCACCGCCTACTCTTCCTCTGCCGTTAAAGCGCTCGATCCTCATCGCGCTCATAGACTCGACGACCATTACTTCTATATGCAGAAAGGGAAGCGCGCCTTCGATGTGGCTGCGGCATCTTTGGGATTGCTGGTTCTTTCGCCATTGCTGATCTTGGCTGCGCTCGCTGTGCGCCTTACCTCCCGAGGACCGGCTCTCTTTCGTCAAGCGCGCACCGGATGGCGCGGTCAGGTCTTCCCCATCCTTAAATTCCGTACCATGGCCGATTCATCTGAACGCCTCTCCGCTGGCGTAACTCTCTGCGCCGATCCGCGAATCACCCGCGTTGGCGCCATCTTGCGCCGCTACAAAATCGACGAGCTCCCGCAGCTCTGGAATGTCTTGAAAGGGGAAATGAGTCTGGTGGGTCCGCGTCCCGAGCTTCCACGTTACGTCTCGGGCTACTCGGAATCTCAGATGCAGGTTCTAACCGTCAAGCCGGGAATCACCGATCCCGCCAGCGTCGCTTACTGCCACGAAGACGAACTGCTTGCCGAGAAACCCGATCCCGAACGCTATTACCTTGAAGAAATTCTTCCCGACAAACTTCACAAAAGTCTGGGCTACCTTGACCGCATCTCGTTTGCCCAGGACGCCAAGCTCATCCTGAAAACCATTAAAACCTTGCTTATAACCACGCCCACGCACACGCGCATTTCAGCCACCACTGTAAATTAGAACGAGCGATGGGTGAACGGACCCCCCGGCGTTTTCGCGATGCTACAATCCGGCACGTGCATGCTTTCGGAGAGGCCAGGCCGTACCGTTGAAGGAGTCTTCCCCATGAAATTCACGTACGTAATCAAGTTTGTCGCCGACATGAATCGTGCGGTGGAGTTTTATCGTGATGTGCTCGGCTTCCAACTGAAATTCGAATCTCCAGAATGGAGTGAATTCGCAACTGGTGAAACGATTCTCGCCTTGCACATGGCATCCGAAAAGAATCCGGCGGGAGCCGTAGAGTTAGGTTTTACAGTTGCCGATGTTCACAAGCTCCATACGGATTTGAGCGCAAGAGGTGTTCGCTTCACGCTCCCGCCAACCAAGCAAGATTACGGAGGCGTGCTAGCGCAGTTCGTCGATTCTGAAGGCGGACACATCAGCGTCGGCGAGCAGCATCCTCCGCAGTCTTAGCCCAGAAAATTGCCGCCAAATGCTGTTATGGGGGGCTTCCGAAATTTTGGCGGAGCCGATGGGATTCGAACCCACGACCTTCCCGGTTGTTACCGGGACGCGCTGACCAATCGCTCGATCATCCGACGGTCTTTCCACGATTTAAGTTGGCGCTCCCGACACATCGCTTGGGCGCGAGTCGTATATTCCTCCTGATAAACCAGTTTCCATGGGCCACGATTCTTTAGCGACTTGGAATAGTTTGCGTTGTGATACGCAAGGCGGTCTTCGATGTTCTGCGTCTGTCCAATGTAATATCGATTCGTGCACTGGCTGAGCAGGATGTAAACGTGGAAGGGCATGCGTCGTAATTTTGGTGGAGCCGATGGGATTCGAACCCACGACCTCCTCGATGCCATCGAGGCGCGCTCCCAACTGCGCCACGGCCCCACGCTGAAGAGGGATCGAGTTTATCGCCTGTTCCAACTGCGGTCAATTGAGCCTCGCAGGCGAAGTCCCAATGCATCGTTTTAATCCGCCCTGGATTCCAATAAGAGGTCCTCTCTGCAGCCGCGAAGGGCCACTAGCACCGCCGTGCCTTTCTGGATACATAAAAGCGGACCGACACCGCCCACGGTGCTAAGGTAGGGTCGCAAAAGAGCCATCACCCAGTGAAGAATCCCACCAACTCTGCCGCGTTGTTTACCGAGACTTGGCATCTCGCAGTTCAAGCTCTGCGCGCCAATAAACTTCGTGCCATGCTCACTATGCTGGGCGTGATCATCGGCAGCGCCTGCATCGTTCTGGTGGTCACCATCGCCCTCGCGGGCAAGCGCTACATCATTTCTCAGATCGAAGCTGTCGGCGCCAATCTCATTTATGCCGAAATCGTCCACGCCGGCGGCTCGCTGCCCACCACCCCCGCCGACGAAATCTCCCTAGCTGACATGGACGCTGTCAAATCCGCACCTCACGTCATCGAAGCCGCGGGTACACGCGAGATTCCTTTGTCGATGACCGTCAACGGGGTTACCCATCCGATCAGTCTGGTCGGCGTCACCGACGGCTTCCAAACGATTCGCAATCTTCTCGTCCTCCGTGGCCGCTACTTCGACCACGACGATCTTGAATCCCGCGGCAAGGTTTGCCTGCTTACTCAGGAACTCGCTGCCTCGGCCTATCCCTCCGAAGATGCCGTAGGCAAAGAAATTCACGTCGGCGAGCTAACATTCACCGTGATCGGCGTTTTCCGCGAGCGCATCGCCACCTTTGGCGAATCCGAAATCACCGGCGAATCGGTAATCGTTCCATTTCCGTTGATTCGCTATTACACCGGAACCGAATTCATCAAAACGTTCTACGCTCAAGCCGACAAGCCGGAAAACGTTCAATTCGTAACCAACGAAGTTTCCGACATTCTGCAGAGCCGTCACCGCGGCGGCGTGCAGTATCGCGTCCAAAACCTCAGCTCGATCCTCGACACCGCCCGGCACATTTCTTTTGCCATGACCATCGTTCTCGTCCTCATCGCGCTTATCGCTCTCACTATCAGCGGCATCGGCATCATGAACATCATGCTGGTCACCGTCACCGAGCGCACCCGCGAAATCGGCATTCGCAAAGCTCTTGGCGCGCCCCGCGGCGCGATTCTTTATCAATTTTTGATGGAAGCCGTCATGGTCAGCGGAACTGGTGCGCTCACCGGCATCGCTATCGCTGTCTCAGTGCCATTCGTGCTCAAAATTTTGCTGAGCTTCTTCCCGGTTCCCGCTGACATCCACATCCCCATCTCCTGGTTCTCTGTCGTGCTTGCTTTCCTGGTCTCCTGCTCTACCGGACTCCTCTTCGGCTACTTGCCGGCCAGTAAAGCGTCACAACTCGAACCTACGGAATCGCTGCGTTATGAATAAATCGAAAGTGTTTTTACTCTCGGCCGTATTGTTCGCACTATCCCCAGCCGTTAAAGCTCAAGATCTGCGGTATCCGCAAGCCGCGCAAAATGCTGAAACCACGCAATCCGCGCAGCCCGCCCAAAACGCGCCAGCCGACGAGCAATCCGGTCGAGCCTCTGACCCTAAAGCGCGCTGTCGCCCTCGCCCTCCAGAACAGCAGGGAACTCGCCATGGCCCGCCTGCAGTACACCATCGCCCAAAACGAAGTGACCGTTCAGAAAGCTGAATTCCGCCCGAATCTCTACACCGGCGCGGGCGCCGTCTATACCTACGGATTCCCCACGACTCCCGGTGGCGCGCTTCCGTCCGTCTTCAAGCTTGCTTACGTCCAAACCATCTACAATCCGCTCATAAAGGGGCAGCAACACGCCGCCGAAGACCGCGCCAAGAATCAGCAACTCGAAATCGATCGCACCCACGACTCGGTCATCCAGCAGACCGCCTCCGCCTACCTCGAACTCGCGCAAGTCCGCCATACCCTCGAGCTGCTTCGCAACGAATCCACCAGCGCGCAAAAAATTCTCGATTATGCCCGCAACCGCGCCGCCTCCGGCCTCGAATTGCCCATCGAAGTCACTCGCGCCGAACTCACCGCCGCACGCATCGAGCACCACGTCATTCAACTCACTGGCCGCGACGAATATTTAACCGAAAAGCTTCGCGGCATGATCGGCTTCCCTGAAAGCGCCGCCATCGAAGTCCAGCCCGAAGAACTTCCCGTCAGCGCCGAGGAAACCGCTGCCGCCCTCGAAAATAACGCTCTTCAGGACAATCTCGACATTCGCGAAGCCGAAAACGAGCGCCAGGCCCGCCAGCATCTGTTCAAAGGCGCCCACGGTAGCTACTGGCCCAAAGTGGACCTGGTCGGCGAATACGATGTGCTAAACAACCGCCTGAATAACTTCAATAAATTTTTCAATCCCAATTCATTCCAAACCAATAATTTCAATTTCGGCTTCGAAGTCACCATCCCGCTCTTCACCGCGCGCACTCCTGCCGCCGTCGGGCTTGCCAAAAGTGAACTCGCCTTCGCCGAAAACAACGTCGGCTCCAAACGCGCCGAAGTGCGCCTCGAAGTCCGCCAGCAGGCGCAAAATGTGAAGGAGCTCGACTCAGCGCGCGAAGTGGCGCGCCTCGACCTTAAGCTGGCCCAGGAAACCCTGGACATCACTCAGAACAAATTCAACCAGGGCCAAGCCAGCCTTCGCGACCTTGAGCAGGACCGCCTCGACGAAAGCGAAAAGTGGGTCGCATTTCTAAACGCCGACCTGGCCAAACAACAAGGCCAGCTCGCCTTACTTCAAACTACCGGGCAGCTTGCCCGGCTATTTCCATAATTCTCCACCGGACTCGATCTAAGCTCTTATTTCGCAAACTCTTAGAATTTTTCATGAGGCAAAGCGGGCCGCCCAAGCATCAAATTTTGTTAGGCCGAAGCGCTCATTCATGACCGTCAAAGCAAATGTCGGTTCCGAGCCCACGAACCCATGTATTGCCGGTCGAGACCACATGACCACCGAAGTACCTGTTAGGACCGGGCCCAGTAGTCGAGGTACAATAAGAGGCATCCGCGCGCGTTAGTCCGGGGGTCGCCTCAATACAATCTGCTGGAGGATATAACTGCGCATGTCATCTGTAATGAAGACTTTATTTCTGAATCCACCGAGCTTCGAGAAGTTCGACGGGGGCGCCAGCTCGCGCTGGCCCGCGACTCGAGAGATTGAGTCCTACTGGTACCCTGTGTGGCTCTCCTACCCCTCGGGCATGCTCGAGGGCAGCCGCCTGCTCGACGCTCCACCTCACCACCTCACCCCTGCCGACGTGGTTCGTATTTCCCAGGATTATGACTTTGTAGTCCTATTTACGTCCACCGTGGGTTTCGCGCCCGACCTCGAAATGGCCCGGCAGATGAAGGAAAAGAAGCCCAGCATCAAGATTGCCTTCGTTGGTCCCCATGTCCAAATGCAGCCCGCCGAGAGCCTCCTCGCCGGTCGCCAAATCGACTTCGTCGTTCGCGGTGAATTCGACCACGCCGTCGTGGAATTCGCGAAGGGTAAGCCGCTTAGCGAAATTCAAAACGCCAGCTACGTAAAAGACGGCAAAGTCGTCCACAATGACAGCCGTCCGCTGCTTCACACCGAAGAGCTCGACGCATTGCCCTTCGCCACCGAAGTCTACGAGAAAAATCTCAAGATCGAGAATTACAACGTTCCATTTCTGCTCCATCCCTACGTTGCCTTCTACACTTCGCGGGGATGTCCGGCGCTATGTACTTTTTGCCTCTGGCCTCAGACCCTCTCCGGCCACGCGTGGCGCGTCCGCTCCACTGACAACGTCGCCCGCGAATTTGAGCAGGCCGATAAGCGCTTCCCGCAGGCCAAGGAATTCTTCTTCGACGACGACACTTTCAACATCCGCAAGGATCGCGTCATCGAACTTTCCAAGAAAATTCAGCATGTTGGCCACCGCTGGTCCTGCACCGCGCGCGTTCACAGCGATTACGAAACTTTGAAAGCCATGGCCGATGCCGGAGCGCGCTTGCTCATCGTCGGCTTCGAATCAGGCGACCCGCAAATCCTCAAAAACATCAAGAAGGGCGCCACCGTCGAAATGGCCCGCAGTTTCGTCAAGAACTGCAAGAAAGTCGGCATTCACATTCACGGCGACTTCATCCTGGGTCTCCCCGGTGAAACCAAGGAAACCATCCAGCGCACTATCGACTTCGCCAAGGAACTCGACTGCGAATCGATCCAAGTCTCCATGGCCCACGCTTATCCGGGTACCGAGCTTTACAACATTTCGCTCGCCAATGGCTCGCTCCACGGCGAAGCGCTGGCCGATGCCGGTGGCCACCAGTTGCCGCACCTCGCTTATCCCGGCCTCAGCCGCGAAGACATCATGAACGGCGTCCACCGTTTCTATGACGAATACTATTTCCGCCCGCGCGTAGCTTGGCGCTTTATCCGCGACGCCATGTGGCAGGCGGATGAACGCAAGCGCCTCTATCACGAAGCCGTGGACTTCTTGAAGTTGCGCTCGCAGCGGCGCAAGATGGTGCGCAAAGGCCTCGCCAAGACGGCTAGCGTCACTGTTCCGCACATTGAACCCGCAGTGGGAGCTGCCAGCGAATCACGATCCGCATGAGTTCACGCCGGCTAAAAATTAAGACCGCAATTCTACTCGTCGTGATGGTTATCTTCGGGCCGCTGGGAGACATCTTGCTCAGCAAGGGTATGCGGGCCCTTGGTCCTGTGCCGGGTATTCAGCCGACTGTCCTGCCGGCCTTTCTCGTTCGCGCTTTTGAATCCGGCACCGTGTGGCTGGCCATCTGCTCTCTCTCGATATTTTTCATTTCTTACTTGCTGGTACTGTCCTGGGCGGACTTCAGTTTCGTCCAGCCCGCCACCTCCATCGGCTATGGAATGGTGGCCGTGCTCGGTTATTTCGCCCTAGGGGAGTCAATAAGCCCCACCCGCTGGATCGGCGTTATGGTCATTTGCTTGGGCGTGCTAATGATTGGCCAGACCCCCCCACGTACCACTGAGCCTAAACTGAAGAGCGCCATCGGCGTAGCTCGCATAGAAGAGATCGGATAAGGACCGATGCACCCCTTCATCCCATTTTTCTTTTTAGTCATCGTTGGCGCCGGCACCGTCGGCGAACTTTCCGTGAGCCGCGCCATGAAGGAAATTGGCGAGGTTCACGACTTCTCGCCCCGCAATCTTTTCAGCGTTTTGCTCCGCGCCTTGCGCGTGCCCTGGATGTGGCTCGGCGTTGGACTGATGGCCTGCGGCTTTTTCTCTCTGTTGCTCCTGCTGTCCTTTGAGAACGTCAGTTTCGTCGTGCCCGTTACCGCCGTAAGCTATGCGGTTGGAGCACTTGGCGGAAAATTCCTGTTGGGCGAAAAAATATCTCGTGTACGCTGGCTGGGCGTAGGACTGGTGTGCATCGGGGTAACCCTGGTTTGCATCGGATAAGACTAGCGTGCTGAACTGGCTTCCATTACGAGACTTCATCCTGCTGATGGCCCTGGCGCCGCTGGCCTACTACCTGCTCGCGTCGATCGCCGCGCTCCATTTTTTCACCAAGAAGCGCCGCGAAGCGGATGGTTTCACGCCCCCTGTGAGCATCCTGAAGCCGGTGCGCGGCCTGGATCCCGGCGCTTACGAAAATTTCGCCAGCTTCTGTCGCCTCGATTACCCGGTCTACGAAATTATCTTTAATGTTGCCGACGATCAGGACACGGCCATCCCGGTGATCGAGCAAGTCATGCGCGATTTTCCCGATCGTCAGATTCGCCTGCTGATCGGCGCCGAGCGCTTGGGCGTATCCAACAAGGTCAATAAGCTCTCCCGCATGGTCGATGAGGCGCAGTACGAACATCTGGTCATCAGCGACAGCGATATTCGCGTCAGCGACGGCTATCTCTGGTCGGTCATCGCGCCTTTTGCCAATCCCAAAATCGGAGCGGTCACCTGCCTCTATCGCGGCATTCCTGGCGACAGCCTTGGCTCGGAATTCGAAGCCATCGGCAACTCATCCGACTTCGACGCCGGCGTCATCTCCGCCTGGCAGCTGGGCATGGTCAATTTCACTCTAGGCGCCACCATGGCCACCACCAAGCGCTGCCTGCGTAAAATTGGCGGCTTCGAAAATCTCGCCGATCAGTTCACTGACGACTACGAGCTTGGCAATCGCCTTACTGCACTTGGCTACAAAGTAGCTATCAGCCGGCAGCCTGTCGAGACCGTTTACCCGGCGCACTCCCTGCGCGAGGCATTCCGTCATCAAGTTCGCTGGGCGCTCACCATTCGCCATTCCACGCCCGCTGGCCATCTGGGCCTGATCTTCACTCAGGGGCTGTTCTGGTGCCTTCTGGCAGCCTGTGTGGCCCATTCGCTTGGCCTGGCCGCCGCGTACATCCTAGGCTATCTGCTCCTGCGCGGAACCATGGCTTGGACCGTCGGCGTCTGGGGCATGAAGGATTCGTTTCTAAAGAAGCGCCTCTGGTTTCTTCCCGCCCGTGACGCCTGGGCCTTCCTCGTCCTGATCTCGAGTTTTCTCACTCGCCGCATCGAGTGGCGCGGCGTCGAATACTACATTCGCGGCAAGGAACTCATTCCGATTCAACCGCGCACTGCTCGCGGTTGACGCCTTCTCCAGCCACAGCTAAAATTCTTCAGTTAATTTGTCGCGTTTCTGCCTCACCGTGTTGGGAGGTCGTACAATTGGCAGTACATCAGATTCTGGATCTGATTATCCTGGTTCGAGTCCAGGCCTCCCAGCCAACTTTCTAAGCGCTCCAATCCAGAATTTCACCCAAGGGTAACAATTTTGCGGTTGTATACTGCCCGTCGAGGCAGAAACCGCGCATGAATCCTTGTCGCTTTGAAACTTTTCTTCCGAGAAAAGTATCGAACAAAGTGAAGTCCGCTCCCGCAAATTTTTACCCTCGGAGATCACCGCGTGTTTAGCCTTCTCTCTCGCTGGCCACTCGTAAAACAAATCCTGAATGGCGCCGACGGCACCGGCGTCGAGTCCATGAGCGAGAAGACCCGCAACCTTCAGCCCAAAAATCTGGGCGCGGAAGTATCGAAATCCATCTGCCCCTATTGTGCAGTCGGCTGCGGCCAACTCATTTTCCATAAGCACGGCGAACTTATTTCCATCGAAGGCGACCCGCATTCCCCGATTTCCCGCGGCCATCTATGCCCCAAGGGCTCAGCCAGCTACGAACTCCTCACCCACAAAAATCGTCTCACCAAAGTTATGTATCGCCGCCCTCGCGGCACCCGCTGGGAGCAAATCCCACTCAAAACCGCCGTCGAAATGGTCGCCGACCGCCTCTGGGATTCGCGCAACCGCACTTTTCAGGAGACCAAAGACGGCAAGACCCTGATGCACACCAAAGCCGTCGCCCACCTCGGCGGCGCCACCCTCGACAACGAAGAAAACTACCTGATCAAGAAACTTTTCGCCGGAGGCTTGGGCATGGTTTGCGTCAGCAACCAGGCCCGTATATGACATAGCTCCACGGTGCCCGGTCTGGGCACCTCCTTCGGACGAGGCGGCGCAACAACAGCTCAACAGGATCTGAGAAATTCCGACGTGATTCTGATCATGGGCTCGACCATGGCCGAAAACCATCCGGTTGGTTTCCAGTGGGTCATGGAAGCACGCGAGCATGGCGCCAAACTCATCCACGTCGACCCGCGTTTCACTCGTACTTCTGCCATGGCCGACATGTGGATTCCTCTTCGCGCCGGCAGCGACATCGTGCTCCTCGGCGCCCTCATCAATTACGTACTCACCAACGAGCGCGACTTCCGCGAATACGTGGTCCACTACACCAACGCTTCCGTAATCCTTCGCGAAGATTTCAAGGACACCGAAGACCTTGGCGGCATATTCTCCGGTTGGGATCCTGTAAAAAAACAGTACGACACCGAAACCTGGGCCTATTACGGCTCGCCCACCAAAGGTGGCAGCGAGCACAAAGAGGGAGGCGGCCACGCCAAGGATCGTGGCGGCGAGAAAACTCAGGAAGACATCTACTATCAGGACGAAACTCTTCAACACCCGCGCTGCGTTTATCAGGTTCTGAAGCGCCATTTCTCCCGTTACACGCCTGAAATGGTCGAACGCAGTTGCGGCATTCCTCGCGATCTCTTCCTCGAATTCGCCGAGCTGTATAGCTCTGCCTCCGGCCCCGATAAAACGGCCGCCATGTGTTACGCCGTTGGCTGGACCCAGCACTCGGACGGCGTCCAAATCATTCGTACCGCCGCAATTCTGCAACTCCTCCTTGGCAACATCGGCCGCCCCGGCGGCGGCATCATGGCCCTCCGCGGTCATGCTTCTATTCAAGGTTCCACCGACATTCCCACCCTTTACGACATTCTTCCCGGCTATCTCCCCATGCCCACTTTTGGCGCCGACAGCGAAAACCTCGCCGCCTATATGGATAAACACAAAGCCAAAACCGGCTGGTGGGAAAATTTCGATAAGTACGCCGTCAGCTTGTTCAAAGCCTATTACGGCGACGCGGCCACTAAAGAAAACGACTACGGCTTCGGCTGGATGCCCCGAATCGACGGCGACCACTCCCATCTCGGCTATTGGCTCGACATGGCCGACGGCAAAATGGAAGGCCTCTTCGTGATGGGCCAGAATCCCGCCGTGGGCGCGCCCAATTCAGGCCTCGAACGCAAAGCCCTCACCAAATTGAAATGGCTCGTGGTTCGCGACATGGTCGAAATCGAAACGGCCTCCTTCTGGCTCGATTCTCCTGAAGTCCAGCGCGGCGAGCTCAAGCCCGAAGAAATCGACACGGAAGTTTTTCTTTTTCCCGCGGCCGGTCACGCCGAAAAAGACGGTACCTTCACCAATACCCAGCGCATGCTGCAGTTCCACGAAAAGGCCGTTGAGCCACCCGGTGACGCCCGCAGCGAAACTCAATTCATGTTCCAGCTTGGCAAGCTGCTGAAGCAAAAAGCCCGCCTCGACCCAAGTCCTCGCAATGCCGGCCTTAACGCTCTTACTTGGGATTACCCCACCGAAGGTCCTCACGACGAACCACAGGCCGACGCGTTATTAAAAGAAATCAACGGCTTCACCGTCGCCGACCGCAAATTGGTCCGCGATTATCGCGATCTTAAAGCTGACGGTTCCACGATCTGCGGCTGCTGGATTTATTCCGGCGTTTTCCCCAGCGAACACGAAAACAAAGCCCGCCAGAAAAAGCCGAAGGACATCCTCGGCCACGGCTGGGGCTTCGCCTGGCCCAGCGACCGCCGCATCATCTACAACCGCGCATCCGCGCGTCCCGATGGTCGCCCCTGGAGCGAACGCAAAAAACTCGTCTGGTGGGACGAAGCGAAAAAAGAGTGGACCGGTCTCGACAATCCCGATTTCACCAAAAATAAGCCGCCCTATTACATCCCGCCTCCCGGCGCCAAAGGCGACGACGCCATTCGCGGCGACCGTCCCTTCATCCTGCATCCCGATGGCTTCGGCTGGATTTGGGTTGCCAGCGGCCTCAAGGATGGCCCGCTCCCCGCTCACTACGAGCCGCTCGAATCGCCTATAGCGAACGACGTGTACCCAAGTCGGCCCACCAATCCCGCCAGCCAAAAGAAAGAACGCCCGGACAATCGCTACGCCACTTCGCCCGATCGTGATTTTCCCTTCGTCCTCACCACCTACCGCCTCACCGAGCACCACACCGCCGGCGGTATGTCCCGCTACCTCTCGCACCTCGCCGAGCTTCAGCCCGAACTTTTCTGCGAAATTTCGCCCGAACTCGCCCAGCTTCGCGGCCTGATTCACGGCACCATGGCCACCATCAGCACCGCTCGCGCCTCGATCAAGGCTCGCGTGATGGTCACGCCGCGCATGCATCCCATCGCGCTCGACGGCAAAACCATCCATCAAGTCGGCCTGCCGTATCACTGGGGCTACAAGGGCCTCGTCAAAGGCGAGATTGCCAACGACCTTCTCGCCATTTCCGAAGAGCCCAACGTAAAAATCATGGAAAGCAAAGCGATGCTCTGCGATATCGTGCCCTCGGAGCTTTCGCCCGCCGCAACCCGCAAATCAAATCACGATTCCAGTCGCGAGCTAAATCGCTAGAGAGTAGATACACAGAGTTGAGTAGACAGAGTTGAATAAACGCGGGTTGAACAAACAATGATCACCGCCTTCCTCACCGACTCCACCCTCTGCATCGGCTGCAAAGCCTGTGAAGTGGCCTGCAAGGAGTGGAACGGAGTTTCCAGCGACGGTTACGAGTGGACCGGCCTCTCCTACGACAACACCGGCGCCCTCGGCCATTCCACCTGGCGCCACGTGCAGTTCATCGAAAACGCGCCCGTCGCCGGATTCGGCGGCAATTCGCCCGAACTGCTTTCCTGGAGCTTCCTCTCTGACGTCTGCAAGCACTGCGGCAACGCTGGCTGCCTTGAAGCCTGTCCCACGGGCGCGATTGTGCGCACCGAATTTGGCGGCGTCTTCATCCAGCCCGACATTTGCAACGGCTGCGGCTACTGCGTGGTGAGTTGCCCCTTCGGCGTGGTCGAAAAAAATCCGGAAGACGGCCGCGCCTTCAAATGCACTTTCTGCTATGACCGCCAAAAAGTCGGCCTCAAGCCCGCCTGCGCCACGGCCTGCCCCACGGAATCGATCAAATTTGGCGAGATCAATCAATTGCGCGACGAAGCCGCTCAGCGCCTCGAAACACTCCAAAGCCGCGGCATTACCGACGCACACATCTACGACCCGCAGGAGACCAGCGTCGGCGGCACCCACGCCATATCCATCGTCCGCGGCGATCCTCGCACCTATAATCTCCCGCCCAAGCCTGAAGTCCCCACCATTCACTTGAAACGCGGCTGGGCTTCCGCCGGCATCGGCGCCGGACTCATGGTCGTCGGCGCGCTCCTCGCCTTTCTAGGAAATGACAGGTAAAGAAAATTCCATGACTCCACCCACAAATCCAAAGGACCCTAAATCAAACGGCCAGTCCTCCACCAAATCCGTCACCGGGGCAATGCGCCGCGCCAGCGAAGCTCGCCTCGAGCAGCTGCGTCGTGAAGGCGAAATGCTCCACCTCACTCGCGCCACCGGCATTCGCCCCGAAGGCGCGCCATTTCGCACCGCCTCGCCCGAAACAGGCTACTACGGCCTCCCCGCCATCAAGCCACCGCAATGGACCTTCGAAATCCCCATCTACTTTTTTGTGGGTGGCGCAGCCGGCGCCGCCTCCGTAATCGCCAAAGCTGCTGAAATTGCCGGCGCGGATCGAAAACTCATCAGCGACGCGCGCTGGATCGCCGCCATCGGCGGCGCCATTTCTCCCGCCCTGCTCATCTCCGACTTGGGCATGCCCTCGCGCTTCCTCAACATGCTCCGCATCTTCAAAGTTCAAAGCCCGATGTCCGTCGGCTCCTGGACCCTCGTCATCTTTTCTTCCAGCTCGGCTATGACCGCCTTCGCTGGCGCGCTTCAGAATCGACTCGAAAAGCCCGGCATCCTCCGCGCCGTCAACAACGCCATGAGCGGCTTCGCCGCGCTTTCCGGCCTCGGCCTCAGCACCTATACCGGCGTCCTCATCGGCGCCACCGCCAATCCCGTTTGGTCCGAGCACGTTCAGACTCTGCCCATCCATTTCGCCGCCTCGGGAATGGGCACCGCCGTTTCTCTTCTCGAATTGCGCGGCCACGATCACGCCGCTTTGAATTTACTCGGAATGGGCGCCGCGGCTCTCGAAACTGCCTTCGGCATCCGCATCGAGCTCCAAAACACGCGAGTCTCGCGTCCGCTCAAAACCGGCACCAGCGGCAAACTCATGCGCGCTGCCGGCATTCTCTCAGGCCCGGTGCCGCTCGCCCTTCGCCTTTTGGCCGGTTGGTCTCGAAGCAATCGCGCCAAAAAAATGCGCCGCGCCGCCGCTCTCGCCACCATCGCTGGCTCGTTCCTCACCCGCCAAGCCTGGATCAGCGCCGGTAAAGCCTCAGCTGCCGACCCCTCCGCCACCCTCCAAACTTTCCCCCAGCACCTCTAGCCCGGGCCCACGCTACCCACCTGTCCTAGTCGCCTGCGCACACACTGTTATCTGCATCGTTTCAATAGATTGCTCAACAAAGGAAGCCTGTTATATCGTTTCCCTATGCGCGATTCGAAAAAAGTCGTGCCATTGAAGGCTCCCAACTCGCGCACAGCCTCGCGTAATCACAAACCGGATCGCGTGCTCGATCCCTCCAGCGCCTACATCTCCGATCTGCGCGACATTCTCAGCCACCTCGATCACGCCATGATCGATCGCATCGCTGCCGCGATCTGGCAGGGCTACGAGTCTGGCCGCACTCTTTACATTTTTGGTAACGGCGGTAGCGCCGCCCTCGCCTCGCACTTTGCCTGTGACATTGGCAAGGGCACCATGGCGCGGGAAAAGCGCCCCCTGAAGGTTGTTTCACTTACCGACAATGTTCCGCTGATGACTGCCTGGGCCAACGACACTAGCTACGAGGAAATTTTCGCTCAGCAGCTACGCGGCTTGGCCGAGCCTGGCGATCTCGCCCTCGCCATCTCCGGCAGCGGCAATTCAAAAAATGTCGTTCATGGATTGGAAACTGCCCGTGAAATGCGCCTTATCCCCATGGCGCTCACTGGTTTCGGCGGCGGCAAAGTGAAGGATCTTTGCGAATTTTGCGTGATCGCGCCCGCGCACAACATGCAGCACGTCGAAGACTGCCATCTCTGCGCGGCTCACGCTATTTTCACCGCCGTCTTCCGCCGCATGAAGAATGGCGACTAGCGCGCATGCGCGCGTCCGCAAATCGAACTACTGAAAAATCTTCGCGATCTTCGCGATCAATAATCCCGCGGCAGCTATCAAACTAATCAAGCCTCCCGCCAGTCGATCCCACGTACGCACAAACTGGAGCACCACTTCGCTCTTGCCCGCTGGCAATTTGATCAGCACCTGCCCATTTTCATCCCCATGCCCAATCGAAACCGGCGCTCCGTTTAGGCTCGCGTGCCACGCGGGGTAGGGAAACAGCTTCACCAGCAAGTCCACCGGCTCCGCGATGTCCGCTCGAATCACTCGCCGCTCCGGAGTCCACTCCTCCACACTTATCTTTCTCGGATCCACCGCCACTCCATTACCAGTATCGAAATCCTGCACCGCTACCTTTGGCGCGTTTTGCGCCATGTCGTCGTGATCGCACGCGAGCGGCACATATTCATCCACACCAAGGTAGCCTTGCCCCGAATCGAATTGATCAAGTACCGCCGGCACATCATCTGTGTCCCACCAATTATTCGTGGTCATCCACCCACCCATCGCGAACAGCAACGCTACAGCCGCAGCCCACGCCATCCAACGCCGCCTCATCCGCGATACCGCATAAACAAAAAACAGCACCATCACCACATCTAACGTCAACAACCACCGCCAAGGGAATTGCACAAATTTCAGTTCGGGCAGGTATTTCCAAACCACGCCTGTAAAAGGAAACATCAGCGCCAGCGAAACAATCCCCAGAGCCGTCAGCGGCCAATATCGGTTCACCAGCTCACTGCGCCGCCGCCCCACAAAAACCGCCCCAACCGCGAAAACGCCAATCGTCAGCAGCGCCGCCGCCGAAACTTTCCAGTTAAACAGCAAAAATTCCGGATCGTCCGAGTGAGTGAAAAGAAAATTGCTCCACGGCTGCAGATTCGCCACGAGCGCCGTGCCGATCTGCACCCAACTCCGCTCCAGCGCCGCCGGCAAAATGTAAAAGGCCGCCAGTGCGAACCCAATTGCCGCGCCGCACGCCCCTCGCAGCAAAATGCGCCAATCCCTCGCCTCCACGAACTCCACAGACAAAATCATCGCCACGCCATAGGTCGCGATCACCGCCGCAGGTGCATTCGTCAGCCAAATCAACGCGAAAACCACCGAAAATCCGCGAACCTGCCGCCATCCCGCCCGCGATAATTCCAGCGCCTTCAAAATCAGCAGTGGGAAAAGCGCACTCGCCAGCAGCTCTGCAAAATCGCTGCGGTAATACACCATCACCAGGTGATAAGGATTCACCGCAAATAGCACCGCGGCGGCAATCGCGTCGTTCCGCCCCACCCACTGCCGCGCCAGCTGATACATGCATACGCCCGCCAGCACCAGCGCCAGCCAAATGAATACGTCGGGCACCACGTGCCACGGCAAAATCATGCCCAGCCCCGCGCCCAACAGCCACGACAGCGGTGGATAAAAAATGAATCGCGGCTCCCCAAATCCGTAATTTGCCAGTTCCGCCCAGCGCGGATACCAAATCCCCTGATGCCACTGCCGTGCCACGTCCATCCACGAATCCAAATGAAATTCGAAATCATGCCCCGATGAATCCCCCCAGAAAAAAGTCGGAGCGATCACTACTAGGGCCACCACAGCAAGCCAAATCAACAAGGGAAGTGGTATCACAGAGAAAAAACCGCGGGTCTGATTATTATTAGCAGCTGGATCGTTCGCGGAGACTTTCAAGCCATCGAGAATAGCGAATCACCATAGCGAAGCAAAGACTCCAACCGGACGCACATCAAACTCCCCGCTTGTCAGTCCGCCAGCCCCGCCGCTACAGTGTGTGAGGCTTGACCTGAAAGGCCGCCATATGAATTAAGCAGTCGGTGCCATGAAAGGATCATTCATTGACCGCAGAGGAGCAGCGGCTCGAAGACGCAAAAGCGCACCGCGTTCACTGGTGGCGCTGGGGCCCCTATCTCTCCGAACGCCAGTGGGGAACCGTTCGCGAAGATTACAGTCCCGATGGCGACGCTTGGAATTACTTCACTCACGACCACGCCCGCTCGCGCGCCTACCGCTGGGGTGAAGACGGCATCGCCGGCATTTGTGACCGCCATCAGCGAATCTGCTTTGCGCTGGCCTTCTGGAACGAACGCGATCCCATCCTGAAGGAACGCCTGTTCGGCCTCACCAATCAGCAGGGAAATCACGGCGAAGATGTTAAGGAATATTATTTCTACCTCGACGCGCTGCCCTCATCCGCCTACCTCAAATATCTCTACAAATATCCGCAAGCAGCCTACCCGTACCAGCAGCTCATCGACGAAAACGGCCGCCGTAGCCGCAATGACCTCGAATTCGAGCTTCTCGACACCGGAACCTTCGATCAGAACCGCTACTTCGACATCTTCGTTGAATATGCCAAAGTCACTTTCGATGACGTAATAATCCGCATCACCGCCACCAATCGCGGTCCCGACGAAGCCCCGCTGCGAATTCTTCCTCATCTCTGGTTTCGTAATAAATGGGCCTGGGGCGATCCCGACGAAGACCGTCCCGGCGTGTACCGCGTCGACGACCTCGGCGGTGGCGCCGGCTTTCCGGTTGTGGAGCTCGATGAGCAGTATTACGGAAAACGGTGGCTGCTGATTCCGGGCGGCCCGGAGCTCTTATTCACCGAAAACGAAACGAACAACCACCTGCTCTTTAATACCCGCAATCGCATCCCCTACGTGAAGGACGCCTTCCACCGCTACATCGTCAACAACGAAGTAGAGGCTATAAATCCAGCGCAGACCGGCACAAAAATGGCCGCGCATTATCCTCTCCACATTGCCCCCGGTGCCAGCGTCACCATTAAACTTCGCCTCACCGCCGAGCAGCCCAAATCAACAGTAGCCACCGACTACTTTGGTGCCGCCTTCGATGACACTTTCACTCTTCGCCAGCGCGAGGCCGACGAGTTTTACGCCCGCTTCTTCCACCCGGACATGAGCGACGATGCAAAAAACGTCCAGCGTCAGGCTTTCGCCGGCTTGCTCTGGAATAAGCAGTCCTACCACTATGAAGTTCAGCGCTGGCTCGATGGCGACCCCGGCTATCCACCGCCACCCCAGCAGCGCCGCTTCGGCCGCAATCACGACTGGATCACCCTCTATAACGCGGACGTAATTTCCATGCCCGATAAATGGGAATACCCCTGGTACGCCAGCTGGGATCTAGCTTTTCACTGCATGGTCATGGCCCTCATCGACCCTACCTTCGCGAAGCGTCAACTCATCCTGCTTCTCCGCGAATGGTACATGCACCCGTCCGGCAAAGTTCCTGCCTACGAATGGTCCTTTGACGACGCCAATCCGCCCGTCTTGGCCGATGCTGCGCTTCGCGTCTACCAAATTGATCGCCGCATCAGCGGCACCGGCGATCGCAGTTTCCTTGAGCGCGCGTTTCAAAAACTTCTGCTGAATTTCACCTGGTGGGTCAACCGAAAAGATCCCGAAGGCCTGAACATCTTCGAAGGCGGCTTCCTGGGCCTCGATAACATCGGCATGTTCGATCCCTCGCACCCGCTGCCCGGCGGCCTGCGCGTTCAGCAGTCCGATGCGACCAGCTGGATGATGTGGTACTCCCTCAGCATGGCGTCCATTGCGCTCGAATTGGCCCACGAAAACTCAGCTTACGAAGATCTAGCGTCCAAATTTTTTGAGCACTGCGTCTACATTAGCGACGCCATGGACAATATTGGCGGCGTGGGACTTTGGGATGAGCAGGATGGCTTCTATTACGACATGCTCAAAGCGCCGAATGGCGAGCATCAGCGACTGAAGGTCCGTTCTCTGGTAGGCCTGATACCGCTTTTCGCTGTCGAAACGCTGGAACCTGAAGATCTCGAAGGACGCACCGGCTTCTTAAAGCGCATGCAATGGTTTCTTGATCATCACGCTCACATCAGCGAACACGTCGATAGCAGCCAGCACTCCGACAAAGGCGTCCGCCATCTCGTCGCTCTGGTGAATAAAGACCGCCTCGTTCGCATCCTTCGCTACATGCTCGACGAAAACGAATTTCTCTCTCCCTATGGCATTCGCTCTCTCTCCAAATTTCACGAGCAGAATCCTTACACTCTCGAACTCGACCACATAACTCATGCCATCAATTACGAGCCCGCCGAATCCACCTCTGTTTTCTTCGGAGGCAATTCCAATTGGCGCGGCCCGATCTGGGTTCAAATGAACGTATTGATCATCGAAGCGCTGCAGCGCTACGACTATTACTATGGCAAGGAATTGAAGGTGGAATGCCCGACGGGCTCAGGCCAGATGCTCACACTTTGGGAGGTCTCGGAGGAATTGTCGCGCCGTCTCTCGCGCATTTTCTTGCGCCGCGACAATCGCCGCGCCGTCTACGGCAACGCCACCAAATTCCAGCAGGACCCGCATTGGCGTGATTTAATTCTCTTCTACGAATATTTCCACGGTGATAACGGTGCGGGATTGGGAGCCAGTCATCAAACTGGCTGGACCGCCCTGGTTGCTAAACTTCTCGAACAGAGCGGCGAGTAGGGAAGTAGCGCTAAATCTCAACGCTCCACTAATTCAATCAGTACCTTTTTGCCCGAGTTGGCCGCCGCCAAAAAGAAATTCACCCGCGTGCCATCCGCGCCAATTCGCGTCTCTTCATACGCCGGTTTCAGCCCAAATTTCGACTGCAAAACGCGCGTGGCTTGATCCACACTGTTAACTTCCATTTCCACTTGCTGGATCCCCTGGCCGAATTTCCGTAAATAGCCTGCCAGCGGCGCCGCGCCAGCAGGCACGGTCGAAGTCAGAATATCCACCGCCACATGCCCGGTAAATTCCAGTTCGAATTCCTTCGCTTGCTGCTCCGGCGGCACATCCGCGAGCCGTGGATTCCCGCAGGCCTCCCGGATCTGATTAAACGTATCGGGCGGTACCGCCACGCCCACCGTCAACTTCAACTCGCCCGTCCCATCGTCAGCGACGACTTGCTTGAATTCCTCATCCTGGATCCAGCTCGCCAGCACCAGGCTCGCGTCCTTGCAACCAGCTTGAAACAGCGTAGCCGCACCGCGCCGCCGCGTTTCTAAATTGTCTGAAGTCAAATTGGTTATCGCAGCGTCAATGAACTCGCGCGTCGGGGTTGTGGAGTTCGAAGAAACCAAGGGCTAACTCGAAGAAAAAGATTTAAGAATGAAAGAATAGCCGCCGGGAGCTAACTGTCGAATTACCGATTCGCCGCCACCGGCTCAGCTGCATTCGCGTTGCTCAACAACACCCGCGTCACCTGCCCCGGCTTTACCGTCACCGGCGTATCCCATTGCAGCCGCGCGTCGCCAACCGTGGCGTAAATATCCAGCGTCCCCAGCCAGTATTTTCCCGCTACTAGTCCGTTGATGCTGCCATGCCCCTGCAGATCCGTATCGGTCTGCGCCACAAAATATCGCGACCTCGCCAGCTCCATAGTCTGACGCTGGATATACGGCTCGCGTTTCGAAGTTTGGGCCACCCACGCTGGTCCCGGATTGATCGAATTCATCTCCACATCCATCCCCGCCAGCGTCTCCGGATGCGCGTTCACAAACTTCTCGATCCCCTCCATATACGCCTGCTTATCCGCCTTATACTTTTCTGGGTTCTTCGTCTTGTCTTTCTCCCTGAACTTTGCCTTGGGGAAGTCGTCCGATCCATCGTGTGAATTCTTATCCACGTAAGCCTGGAAGAATTCCGGCACGACCATCACGTCATGCGGTTTCAGGTTACGCAGAAAATCGTCCCCGGTCAGCGACACGCTATGATTCCGCTTCATCCAGGCCTTCAATTCAGCGGACACCGTCAGGTCATCGATAAATTTGTTCATATCCGGCGCCGGGTACTGGGTCGCAACTTCCTGGCGAATCTCTTCGAAGCTCTTCTTCAGCACGACAAAGGGCAGTCCTCGTACCGGCTCCGCGCTTCCATTCGCCGGAGTTACCTGCGCCGTAAACTCAATCGCGCCCGTCTGCGCGCACGCCACTCGCGCGCTGCCAAAAATCGCCAGCGCCAATACCGCCAATGCAAATCGTACGTGTAGTGATTTCATGCGGTCATCGTATCAGGTGGTACGAAGCGGCGAATTTGAACTTCAGCCACCTGTGCGCATCAGTACATTGCCACTCTTCGAAATGCCCCTTGAAACAGCTATCTGGCGATAGCAACGCCTCAAAGCTCAGCCACACGACCACGCACCAAAATCGAAAGGGAAGGAAACTACGCAGGTAGGGCAGAAAAAACAGAACAAATCTACAGAACAAAAAGCCTAGTAAAGGTGGAACGCCACTTCGACAATCATCCGCACTGCCGCTGGCTTGCCATTTGGCCCGACCGCCGGGTTAAACCGCCAGGTCCGCAAAGTCTCTGCGGCCTTCTCATCCAGGCCCAGCCCAACTCCGCGCACCACATGAATATCCGTCGCGCGCCCATCAGGCTGCACCACAATTGCCAACGTCACCGTGCCCTGATACTTGGCCTTCACCGCCTCATCCGAAAACGGCGGCTGCGGGCAATAAACGCACGCCGGCTGACCATATCCGCCCGTCCCCGCCATCGGCATCCCGCCGCCCGTATTCCAGCCTTCGCCTGGTCCAACGCCCGCGCCATTTCCGCTGCCGACGCCGGTTCCGCTGCCGCTTCCAATACCAGAACCGCTACCCGGTCCATTAGAATCCGTGACCAGCTTCGCCATCGGATCGCCGTAGTTCGGCATATTCGGACTTGGAATCTTAATGTCCGGCACCGCAACGATCGTAGGCGTAACTTGCAGCCTCGCCGTGAGTGGCGGATGCACCGATGGCGGCGCTATCTGCGTGTACGAAGCCTTGGGCAGCTTGCCCTTGCTCGCCGGAATCGGATTGTGCTCGCCGCCTCCACCGCCCCCGCCTGCCTTCTTCGTTCCTGCTGGCAACTTCGGGATATATGGCGAAACATCATCAAGCGGCACTACCGTCACATTCTTCGTCGCCGCATGCGGAGAAACTATTCCAGGTAGCAGCGGAATCATAACCAGCACCACTACCACCACGTGCACCGCCAGCGAAAACGCCTGGCTGCGCGGATAATCGGTGTCCTTCGTCCAAATATCCGGGACTTCCACGCCCTTCGGCACGCCCTTGGCAAATGCCGATTTGAAGTTCTCCACGAACGCGCCAAAACCTGACGCCTGCGCCAACAGCATATTCGATCGAACTTTCCGCGCCGACCGCGGCAGCGGATGCACAAATTCTTTCAGGTTCCCGCCCAGGTTCGAGCCAAACTTCTCCACCACAAAGGGCGCATCTTCGCCCGGGCGGCCCTTCACCGGGCGCCCATTCAAAAATTCCTTTAAATTGGAAATGAACGAGCCGAACCACGGCTCGCGAGACACGGCTAGCTTCGTGATTCGCAGAACGGGTGGGTTCGCGGAGTCTGTTTCAGCAGGCGGTCTAGTCACTTCGGCCATCGATGCAGGCTCACCCCGGACAAGTTGCTCCATATTCCCTTAGATTCTAGAGGGCCCCAAAGGATGTATCAGCTCCGGGCGGCTGACTTACCTTTCCATTCATTGTAACATAGCGATTTCTTCGTAATTTAGGAGTGTTCCACGCGGAACTAGCGTCCAATAGGAAGGCATTTTTCGCCGGATTCATGACCAAAACTGTCGATTTTAAAAGCACTCTAAATCTGCCCCATACAGATTTCCCTATGAAAGCCAAGCTCCCCGAGCGCGAGCCCGAGCAGCTTGCCGAATGGGAGCGCATCGGCGTATATCCCCGTATCCTCGAATCCCGCGCCGCATCGCCCCTTTTCGTCCTCCACGACGGCCCCCCTTACCCAACCGGCGAGATCCATCTCGGGACTGGCCTGAACAAGATCCTCAAAGACCTCGTAGTCAAATCCAGGACCATGGCCGGCTTTCGCTCGCCCTACATCCCCGGATGGGATTGCCACGGCCTGCCCATCGAAAACAAAGTCGAAAAGGAACTCGGCGGCGACAAATCCAAAGTCTCGCCTGCTGAATTTAGACGCCGGTGCCGCGAATATGCCGCCCGCTACGTTGACTCCAATCGCCGGGACTTCAAACGACTCGGCATCTTTGGCCAGTGGGACAAGCCCTATCTCACCATGGATCCCGCTTATGAGGCGTCCATCGCTGAGGCTTTCCTGATCTTTTTCGAGAAAGGCTACGTTTACCGCGGCCTCAAACCCGTCTACTGGTGCCTCTTCGACAAAACCGCCCTCGCCGAAGCCGAAGTCGAATACGACAACCACACCAGCGACTCGATCTGGGTGAAGTTTCCCGTCGTTCCGGACGCGCCTCATCCAAAACTCGGCCCCGGCGTCAGCGCCCTCGTCTGGACCACCACGCCTTGGACGCTTCCCGCCGATCGCGCCCTCGCCTTCCATCCCGATCTCGACTACGTCGTAGCCGAGAGTTCCAAAGGAACCTTTTTGCTCGCTGCCGACCGCCTCCAAGCTGTCCGCGAAGAACTAGTAATCGAATTCGAAAAGCCGCGCTGGAAAGGCAAGGGATCCGAACTCGAAGGCCTGAAATTCCAGCATCCCTTCCTCGACTACCAGGTCCCCGGCGTCCTCGCCGACTACGTAACCATCGAGCAAGGCAGCGGGATCGTTCACACCGCGCCCGGCCATGGCGCCGATGACTTCTACACCGGCCAGCGCTACAAACTCGAAACCTACGCGCCTCTCGACGACGAGGGCCGCTTCACCGAAGGCCTTCCCCAATACGTCGGCAAGACCGTCTTCGAAGCCAATCCCATAATCATCAAAATTCTCACCGAGAAAAACGCTTTGGTGGGTCACTCGAAGTACGTCCACAGCTATCCCCATTGCTGGCGTTGCAAAAATCCGGTGATTTTCCGCGCCACCGAGCAGTGGTTCATCGGCATGGACCACAATAATCTCCGCGGCCGTTCCCTGGAAGAAATTGACCGCGTGAAATGGACTCCCGAATGGGGCCGCGAACGTATCCACAACATGATCGCCGAGCGCCCTGATTGGTGTATCTCCCGCCAGCGCTTCTGGGGCGTCCCGCTAATCATCTTTACCTGCGGTCAATGCAAAGCAATTTTGAAAGACGTCGACGCGCTCCGCCACGTTCTGCCGTTCTTCAAGCGCGAAGGCGCCGACGCCTGGTACACGCATTCCGCAGAGGAACTTCTCCCACCCGGCACGAAATGCCCCGAGTGCGGCGCGTCCAAATGGCAAAAGGAAAACGACATTCTCGATGTCTGGTTCGACTCCGGCTCAACCAGCCTCGCCGTTCTCAGCCTTGAAGACGGCACTTGGCCCGCTGACGTCTACCTTGAAGGTCCCGACCAATACCGCGGCTGGTTCCACAGTTCGCTCTTGATCGGCGTCGGCACTCGCGATCGCGCGCCTTACAAACAAGTCGTGACCCACGGCTGGACCCTTGACCCTCAAGGCCGTCCTATGTCCAAGTCACTGGGCAACGGCATTTACCCCGCCGAAGTCTGCGAAAAATACGGCGCCGATATTCTCCGTGTGTGGGTTACTTCGCAGGACTACCAGACGGACATGCACGCCTCCGACGCCATCCTGAAGCAACTCGCCGAGGTTTACCGCAAACTGCGTAACACTTTTCGCTTCGCGCTTTCAAATCTCTATGATTTCGATCCAGTCCTTGACTCGATCCCCGACGCTGACCTCTTCGGAATCGACGCCTGGATGCTCCATCGCACGGGTGAGGTCGTGCGTCAGTGCCGCGATTCGTACGACTCATTCGCCTTCCACCGCGTCTTCCACGCCATTCACGATTTCGCAGTCGTCGATCTCAGCGCTTTCTACTTCGATATTCTGAAAGACCGCCTATACACCTTCGCGCCGAAAAGTCACGGCCGCCGCTCCGCGCAAACCGCCGTATATCGCATCGCTCATGCGCTGCTGCGCCTCATCGCACCCATCCTTACCTTTACCTCTGAAGAAGTCTGGAAGCATTTCCCCGGCCGCCGGGACGAGAGCATCCACACGACGCTGTTCCCGAGTGCGAAGGATTTCGAGGCCGGCCTGACCGAAGCCGTACTTGAGGATTGGGACCGCCTTCTGCAAATCCGCCCTGACGTGTTTCAGGCGCTGGAAGAGTCCCGCAAGCTGAAGGAAATTTCTTCTGGCCTTGAGGCCAAGGTAATCATTCGCGCCAAAGGCGTGCTTTACGACCGGCTGACAAAATACGCCAGCAGCCTGCCTGCCTTCTTCATCGTCTCGCAGGTCGAATTGTCGGTGCTCGAGCCGACGGCGATCCGACTGAAACCGAAGAATACAAAATCGAAATTCGCCATGCCGACGGCTCTAAATGCGAGCGCTGCTGGAATTATTCACATTCACGTCGGAGAAAACGCCGACTACCCCACCCTCTGCGAACGCTGCGTTGCTGCTCTCGAGGAAATCTCACGTACGCCTGCAACCGCGCCCGCGGGGACTGGATCGTAGTTGACCATGCGCCGACCTCCCGAATGGCAGTACTTGATCCTCGCGGCCTGCGCCCTGTTAGCCGACCGCCTTACCAAATTCGCCGTCGAGCGCCTCTCCGTCCCCGGCTTCGAGCACGTACTCATTCCCGGCATGCTTAATCTCATTCACACCAACAATCCCGGTGTTGCCTTTGGCCTCTTCGCCGATTCCGGCTCGCCTTGGCTCTCGCCGCTCCTGATCCTCTTCTCGGCGAGCGTAATTGTCTTCCTGGTTTGGCTTCTCACCACTGGACGCGCTGGGGGGACTGCCGGCAAGACCGGCATGGCTCTCATTCTCGGCGGTGCCGCCGGGAATCTGCTCGACCGCGTCGTCCGTCACAGCGTCACCGACTTCATCGACTTTCACATCGGCACGCATCACTGGTACACCTTCAACATCGCTGACTCAGTCATCGTCGCCGGTTCGTTCCTGGTCCTCTTCGAACTTCTAAAAGACTGGAAGCAGGCTGCCGAGGAGAAGGCCTAGCGTGCATCCCGTCCTTTTTCACATCGGCCCACTCCCAATCTATAGCTACGGCGTCCTGGTCGCCTTCGGAGTCTTGCTGGGCCTTTGGTATGCGCGCCGCCAGGCTCCGCGCGCGGGTCTCGATCCCGACCGCATCTGGAACCTTGGCATTTACATGGTCCTCACCGCGTTGGTTGTCGCCAAACTTTGGCTCGTGGTGCTCTATCTTCCGTATTACCTCAGCAACCCTCGCGAGATTTTCTCGCTCGGCATCATTCAGTCCGGCGGGACTTTTTACGGGGGCGTTCTCGGCGCGATTGCCGTCGCCGTGATTTACGGTTGGCGCGCCAAAATGCCCGCTCTCGCGCTACTGGACACCTACTCAGCCGGCCTTCCCCTCGGACACGCCATTGGCCGACTCGGCTGCTTCATGGCTGGCTGCTGCTACGGCCGGCCCACCACCAAGCCCTGGGGCATCACTTTTCTCGATCCCATCGCCGCGCGCCTCGTTGGCACTCCGGTGGGCGTGAAACTCCATCCCACCGAGCTTTACGAGTCCTTCGCCGAGTGGTGCAACTTTGCCATTCTCATCATGATCGGCAGGCGCCAGACATTCCGTGGCCAAATCGTCGGTACATATCTCCTCCTCTACGGCCTAGAACGTGGCATCATCGAATTTTTCCGCGGCGATCCCGACCGCACCATGCTCTTCCACAATACTTTTTCGCTCATGCAAATCGTTAGCGTCTGCTTCATCCTCACTGGCAGCTTTCTCTGGTGGCGTGGCACGCATTCCCGAGTCGCCCTCCCAGCGCAGGTGTCTCCACGTCATCCTTAAACTCAATTTCGACTTTCTCTTTTATTTCGCCATATTCCCGAAAATCAGTTACGATGGTTTTCTTCATTCATGCCGACCGCTGTTTCAATTGATTTAAATCTCGAGCAGCGCCGCGCCGCCGAACATCGCGATGGCCCGCTCCTCGTCGTGGCCGGCGCGGGAACCGGGAAAACACGTGTCATCACCGAGCGCATCCGTCTCCTCCTCGAAAACGATCCCGCGCTCTCCGGCGAAAATATCCTTGCCCTCACCTACACGGACAAAGCCGCCAGCGAAATGAAATATCGCATTCGCTCGCGCATCGGCCTGCGCGCCGATCCGATTTGCCTGAGCACTTTCCACGCTTTCTGCCATCAGCAAATTCTGTTGCCTAAAAAGCCGGACATGCATGTCATCGAGGACATCGACTACCGAATCCTGCTGCGCCGCAACATTCGCCGCTTGAATCTCAAGATCTTCCGCCGGCTCGCCGATCCCGGCCAATTCCTTTACGACTTCCAGCAATTCTTTTCGCGTTGTCAGGATGAGCTCGTCTCGCCCGATGACTACGAGATTTATGTGCGCGGCCTGAAAAAATATTACGAGGACCATCAGGCCCAGATGGATTCCGACCTGCGCGCCGTCCAGGAAGAAAACGTTGCCCGCCAGGAGGAAATTGCCCAGGTCTATCGCATCGGCGATGAAATGCTGAGGGAGCAGAACCTTCTCACCTTCGGCGCTCTCCTCATGCAAGCGGTTCAGCTCCTGCGGTCCGATGCTGCATATCGCGGAGAGCTGCGCCACCGCTACCGTTACATCCTGGTCGACGAATTTCAGGACACCAACATCGCCCAACTCGAACTCCTCCGCCTGCTCATGGACCATCAGCGCAACATTTTCGTCGTCGGCGATCACAATCAGGCCATTTACCGTTTCCGCGGCGCCTCTTTCGGCAGCCTGAAAACGTTCCTCACCGATTTTTGCCAAGTGACGCCCGCACTTCCTCAAGATGAGTGGCCGCGCGTCCACCTGCTCGAGAATTATCGCTCCACAAAGCGCATCTTGCGTGTCGCTGGGACAGTCGCTTCCGAAAGCGATGACTCCTCTTACGTCCCATTCACGCGTCTCGAAACACAAAATGGCGAGGGCGAAAAAATCCGCATTGCGGAATTTGGCAGCGTTGAAGAAGAAGCCGAATGGATCGCCGGCGAAATCGAACGCCTCCATCAAGCCGGCTTACCCTGGCGCGACTTCGCCGTCCTGTACCGCAAGCACACTCACCGCGACGAACTCGTCGACACCTTGATCCGCCGCCGGATTCCCTTCGTGATTCGCGGCCTCTCCATCCTTACCAACACGCTGATTCGTGACCTCCTCGCCTATCTCCGGCTCATCACCATGACCAGCGACAACGTCTCCTGCGCTCGCCTTATGGCCATCCCTTACTGGAAGATTGAGCCGCGCGATCTGGTTCGTCTCAATGAACGAAATTCAAAAAATCGATCTGCCTCTCTCTGGGCCGAACTCGAAAGCTGGGCCACTGGCGCCCCAGTTCCCACACGCGCCGTTGCCGCCGCAGCTGGGGCAGGGAACCGGGCCGCATCGACTGTCGCTGCGGATTCAACCGCCTCATCGTCGCAGCCCTCCCCACAACCAAAGCCGCCCGCCGGTTGCCGTGCCTCCGACTTGGTCGCCCTCATCCACGACATGCGCAAACGCGCCAAAAAAGTCACCGCCCTTGAGCTTCTCGATGAAATGATCGGCCGTCTCGGCGTCACCCCGCTCCACGCCGATAGCGACTCCGATAATCTCGATTGCTTTCGCGAATTCGTCGAAGGGTGGCAAAAGAAAGAGAAGCGCCAGACCCTCGCCAACTTCGTCGAGTATCTTGATTTCTTCGAACAGGCCAATGGCGACATCTGCCTTAAGAAAGAGCCCACCGACAACGCCGTCCAGCTCATGACCGTCCACGGCTCGAAGGGTCTCGAATTCCGTCAGGTGTTCGTGATGCGTCTCTGCCGCGGCGAATTTCCTTCGCGTCCTCGCCCAGCTGTCTTCGAATTTCCTGCCGAGCTCCTGAAAGAAGAAGTCCCGCGCGGCGATTTCCAAAAGCAGGAGGAGCGCCGCCTCTTCTACGTCGCTCTCACTCGCGCCCAGCGCACCCTCTCTCTCACCACCGTCATCGACAAGCGCAAAAAGCGCTCCGAATTTTTCAACCTGCTCCTCGAAGATCCCACCATCCAGCGCCGCGACATCCAACACCTCTCCCCTCGTGTCGAAATCTCCGACCGCGTCGAATCCGTCGGCAGCGCCCCCGCTGACCCCTCCACCCCTCTCCTCTTCACCCGCACTCCCGATTCCACCAAGGCCTACTCCGAAATCGCCCTCTGGGCCAACGCTTTTCATCCTCCGCTGCCCGAGCCGCTCCAACTCAGCGCCTCCGCCATCGACTCTTACAAAATGTGCCCCATGAAATATTTCTTCAGCTACGTCTGGGGCCTGCGAGGCGAGCCGCGCGGCGAAATGACCTTCGGCAACGTAATCCACAAAGCCATCCGCGAAATCGTCATCGAGGTAAAAAAACATCACAAGCTCGATCGCGCCGATCTCGACGCCATCTACGACCGCAGTTGGATTCCCGCAGGTTTTCTCGACGATTACCACGAGGAGGAATACAAGATTGCGGGCCGAGAACAGCTTGCCGCCTTCTGCGAATCCTACTGCGCCGCGCCTCCCGACGTCCTAATGCAGGAAAAATCTTTCGAGCTTGCCCTCGATGACAACGTCATCGTTCGCGGCCGCATCGATCAGATCAACAAGCTCCACGGCAAATCCGTCGAAGTCATCGATTACAAGACCGGCCGCGCCAAAACCGCCAAAGATGCCGAATACAGCCTTCAACTCAGCATTTACGCTCTCGCCGTCGAGGAAGTCCTCGGCCTCACGCCTGACCGCCTCATCTTCTACAACCTCACCACTAACACCGCGGAAGTCACCGCGCGCAGCGCGAAGGATCTCGATGAAGTTCGCGCCGTGGTGAAAGAAACCGCCGATTCAATTCGAGCTGGCGACTTCGCCGCCAAACCCGGCTTCGTCTGCCGGTCCTGCGACTTCCAAACGATCTGCCCCGCCCACGAACAATTAATTCCGATTAGCCTTCCGAAAAATTAATTCGCAAATCCAATTTCGCCAATTAAGTTTTTAGAAATTTTCGTGTGCCACAAAACTTTCCCTTCTCGCCAAATTGTCGTGCGCGTTGCCTCTGTTTTTCTTCCGACACCTATCAGGCATCTCCGCGGGAGATTTTGACTTGACAGTTTTCTCATGCAAACGTATTAAAGATGTGAACGATTGCGGCGCGTAACTTGTTCGCCGCTGTCGGGAAAAGCCGAAATAGATGCGCGAACGTTGCGCCGCCCTCAGATTCGTGAAGTAACCCAAGCGGCGCAACAAAATTAGAGGACCGGCGGCGAGGTCGTTCCCCTAAAACGAATCGGGCGGCTGAGAAATCAGCCGCCCTTCTTTTTGCCTAAATTTTGTTTCGAAAGTCTCTGCGACCCGCGCTCACTCCGCACCGCGCACGCCGCGCGCGTTACGCAGCAACCGCTTGAAGCGCGCTCTACGGCTTCGGCCCCACAAAATATCCTTGCCGCGCATTCACGTGCAGCCCCGGACGCTCCACGCGCACTTCAATCGAATGATACTCGCCCGGCTTGGGCTGCGTCGGTACATATGCCAGCGTGTATTGATTGCGCGCCTCTTCCGTCATGCCCGAATACAGCCGCTCCATCTCCGGCGCCTTCGACGCAAAATATGAATCTCCGCCCGTATCCGTTGCGTATCGCGTCATCCGACCAGGCTCATGCTTCAGCAAAATCGTTCCCACCGTCACCGTATACACCGAAATGTCCGCCGACAGCAGCAACTGCCGCGTCTGCCCGAACGTCCACTTGTTGTGATGGGAATTCTGTCCGTCTGAAATCAGAAAAATAATTTTGCGCCGGTCTCTCCCGCGCGATCGCAGCAGCTCCGCCGCGGCATGCACCGCGTCGTCCATGTCCTTGTTGATTACCTGGTCGCCCTTGCCGTACGTGGGCACTTCCGGCGCCTGGCTCTGATTATTCACCGTGGGCCCCGCCGCCATCGGGCCGCCGAAATCGCCCGAAACAGTTCCGCCCAGCCTGAGCCGTTGCAGCTTCGTCAAAATCACATCGTTATTCTTTGTGAAGTCCAGAATCGGCTCGGGAAATTCGTCATAGAGCATCAGCGCCGCCTCATCCGAAGGGCCCAGGCCGCCGGCAATCGCGTCGAGGCTCTTCTGCACCTGGTCGCGCAACTTCGACGAAAGGTCGTTGTCCAGCACGACGACCACCGACAGCGGATACGGTTCGGTCGTGAACAGCGCCACCTGCTGCTCTTTGCCATCTTCAAAAATTCGAAATTCATCACGCCGCAAATCGCCGATGATATCCCCGCGTGAATTCTTCACTGTCACCGGCACCAGCACTAGGTTTGAAGTGACGCGCGTAGGCCGCTGCGCCTGAGGACGTCCCGCAGGTTGCTGCCCAGCCGGCTGTTGCCCTTGTTGCGGCGCTTGTCCCGGTGCCTGTTGTCCCTGCGCGGGTTCCTGCCCGCCTCCCTGAGAGGTTCCCTGCGATTGATCGGGTGATTGATCGGGCGGCGGAGTCAAATCTGGCGAGGTTGGCTTGCTCGTCCCCGTTTGCGCCTGAGGAGTGGGATTCGGCTTATTGGGCAGGTTTTGCTGATCTTGCTGGCTCTGCTGGTCCGCCTGGCTTTGCTGGTTTTGCGAATTCCGCGCTTGCACTAAAATAGCGCACGTCGCCAGTGCAGCGGCGCCAATGATCGACATCAGCACTGCTCTCATATACTCGCGCCCCGTTCTTCCGCCCCTCTCCGGCTGGCTTACCATGGTGCCCGGCTCGGCTCGGCAATCAGCTTAAGGTGGCGGCTTCACCACTGCGTCAGCGTTGCACTAGCGTTGCTCTACAGTCGCATCATTGTTGCATCATTTAACCGCCAACTTGCATCGTACGTGCTTTAGGCACTCTTTGGAGATTATATAATGCCAAGTCGTTACGGCTTGCTTCTGGCGACTTCCGTCGCTTCCGTCTTTGCTCTCAGTGTTTGGACGGCGCTCCCTAGCCGCACGGTTTCAGCGCATCCCCTCTCCGATTCCAACTCCTCCACTCCCAGCTCCTCGGCTCCCAACTCCCCACTCCCCGCGCGCCGCGCCCCATCGTCCACCGCCACAATTCAACAGGATCAACAACAGCAGCAACCACAAGACCAGAACCTCCCGCAGGCCCAAAAGCCTCTGCAGGTCAATACCGAGCTGGTCAGCGTCTTCATCACCGTCCGCAACAAGGAACACGGCATCGTCAACGACCTCAAGCAGGACGACTTCCGCATCTTTGAAGACGGCCAGGAGCAAAAGGTGGCCTTCTTCTCCAAAGATGTGAACATGCCCATCAGCCTCGGCATCCTCATCGACACCAGTGGTAGCCAAACTGATGTCCTCGGCGCCGAACAGGACGCTGCCTCCCGCTTTGTCCATGAAGTCCTGCGCAAGAAAGACGAAGCCATGCTTCTCAGCTTCGATCTCGACATCGATCTCCTCGCCGACTTCACCGAAGATCCCTCGGTCCTCGAAGCCGCCATCCGCCGCACCGTCATCAACGCGCCCGCTGCCGGTGCCGGGGGCACCACCGGAACTGTGCCCAATGGTCAGAATGGTGGCACCGACCTTTATGACGCCATCTACCTCGCCGCCCACGATAAGCTCGCCAGTGAAGCCGGTCGCAAAGCCATCATCGTCCTCACCGACGCCGAGGACACCGGTAGCAAGCTCAATCTGAACGATTGCATCGAAGCGGCCCAACGCGCCGACACCGTCGTTCACGTTCTACTCATTTCCGACGAAGGCTTTTACATGCGCGCGATCATGGGATACAGCGGCGCAATGGTGGCCCGGAAAATGGCCGATCAGACCGGCGGCCGCGTCATCGAGGTTCACAACACAAAATCTTTGGAGAAAGCTTTCGACGAACTATCTGAGGAACTTCGTTTGCAATACGTGGCGGGATACTACCCGACAAACATGAAACGCGACGGTGGCTTCCGCAAATTGCGAGTGGAGATTAAGCGGCCCGATCTTAAGATTCTCGCCCGCCGCGGCTACTACGCCCCAACCCAATAACCCGGCAACCTGACAACCAATACCCACCAACTTAATGTCCAGGCGCTCCGCTCGTTTTTGAGCTTGAGTAGTAGCCTTTCCTGGTTCGCACCGTTAGCCCTTTTCGATCCGGCACTTGCACATCAATCTTCCGATATTGCCCATTCTCCGGCGGCGTTGACGGTGCATACGCGATGAAATATTGGCTGCGCAATTCCGTTCCGATATCGTGAAATGATTCCGCCAGGTCGTCTACCTTATAAGGAAAGAAAACTCGTCCGCCGGTCTGCACTGAAAAATTCTCCAACACTTGGTCGCCTGGCGTTTTGAAAAGCTTTTTCGGGCGGTCGCCCGTGGTCGTCGCCAGCCAATCCGTACTCGTACTAATCGTGTAAATCGACACCTCGGCTCTCTCCGCCATTTCAATTGCTTCACTGGTCGCCCGGTCGCTCAGGTTGTCGTCGCCATCGCTGATTACCACCAGCACGCGTCTTACCTCGTTGTTCTCACCTGTCGGCAGAGGGGCTATCTCCAGCTTCTGCGACGCCACATAAATCGCATCGTTCAGTGACGTTCCTCCTCCCGCGCGCTGCCGCTGAATCGCATCCGCCAGTATCGAGGGGTCGTCCGTGTAGTCCTGAATTATCTGCGGCTCATTATCGAAGGTCATCAGGAACGCCATGTCCCTGTGCCGCACCAGCGTGTTCTCAAGGAAATCGATTGCCGCATCTTGCTCAAAATGCAGCCGGACCCGGATGCTGTTCGAAGTGTCCAGCAGCAATCCAACTCGCAGCGGCAAATTCGTCTCACGCCCAAAAAATTGAATCGGCTCCGGCTTGCCATTCTCGGTAACTTTGAAATCCTTCTCCCCCAAGTCAGTCACAAAGTTGTGACGGCGGTCGGAAACGGTCGCCACCAGCTTCACTAGGCCAGTGCTAATTCGCAGCGGGGCTACTTGCGGCTCCTGGGATTGTTGATCTTGCGGCGGTTGTGTTTGCTTCTGAGACGGTTGGGCTTGCTGGTCCTGATCCTGTTGTTGAGTCTGCTGAGGTGTTGCCGGGGTCTGTTGTTGTTGAGGCGCCGCCGTAGCCGGCGGTGGCGCTGGAGTCGCGCCTGTCTGCTGAGCCGCAGCCGAACCAACGCCCCAAATCAGGCAGCAGGCCGCGCAAAAGGTGAGTCCCACCCTGCTCATGCGAAAATTATAGGTACTCCTCAAGATCATCGTCAATCGACCGCGATTCCGCTCGCAAAGCACTTCTTATAGCCCGCAGATAATCGATCAGCTCGCTCGGCAGCGGCGCCCGCGCCTCAATCATCTTGCCGGTTCGAGGCTGCGCGAAGCGAATTCTCGATGCATGCAGAAAATTGCGTCCCAGTTCCGGTAACTTTACGCCGCTTACTATCTCATGATGCGGTGCGCCATACAGTGTGTCGCCTACCACCGGGCAGCCCATCGCGGCAAAGTGAACCCGGATCTGGTGAGTCCGCCCGGTATGCAGCCGTGCTTCCATCAGCGAAAAGCCGGCTAAGTACTGCTTCAGCCGCCAATCTGTGCGCGCCGCCCGGCCTTCGCGCCGCTTCGTCGTCATTCGCGTCGGCCGCTGCAGATCCCGCGCCACCGGCAGTTCGATCCGTCCGCTCGCCCCTTCCATCTTCCCGTGGAGCAGCGCGATGTAAATCTTCATTACCTTGCGCGCCGCAAACTCCTCCACCAGAGCCGCATGGGCCTGATCCGTCTTGGCCACGATCAGGACACCCGACGTTGCCTTATCAAGCCGGTGCACAATTCCGGGACGCTCAGCTCCACCCACCGTCGAAAGTTTCCCAAATCGATTCAGCAACGCCCCGGCCAGCGTGCCCGCTTCTTGACCCGCGCCAGGATGCACCGCCATCCCCGCCGGCTTGTTCACCACCGCCACGTCCTTATCCTCGTAAAGCACCTGCAGCGGAATATCCTCCGCCGCCACGCCCATCTCGCCCTGCTGCGCCAGCTCGACTTCAACCTTCTCGCCCGCTGCCAGCAGGTGCGACGGCCGCGTCACCACTCCATTCACCTTCACCAATCCCTGGCTGATCAAATCCTTAAGCTTCGTCCTGCTTAACTCCGAAATCTGCTCCGCCAAAAATTGATCGAGGCGCAGTCCCGCATCCAGCTCGCCCGCCACAAACGCGCGCTGCTCCCCGGCTTCCACGCTGCCGGACATACCGCTTTCTCGAACCTCTTTTACAGGCAAATTTTTCACGGGCTTTAAAGTAACGGCAAGTGTTGGCGCAATAATCTCACAATAGTCAGCTTTGCGCTCTGGGGTGATTACGCATTTCCTTGGGGTTCAGATGCACTCGAGTTCAGATGCATCCTGACCCACTCCAGTGCATCTCCGGAGTTTGCTAATGCAGTGCGCCAAATTGACCCGCTCGCGCCCCGCCGCCTATACTGAATATCGGCACTAATCGGCTCTTCTTGCGAGGCATTCACGTGGAACATCAAATAGAACAACCCGTCATCCTAAGCGCAGTCCGCACTCCAGTCGGCAAATTCATGGGCGGCCTTTCATCCTTTCAGGCTCCCGAACTCGGCGCCAAAGTCGTTGCCGAATCCGTCCGCCGCGCTGGCATCGAACCCGCCTCCGTCGATGAAATCATTATGGGCAACGTCGTCCAGGCCGGCCTGGGCCAGAATCCGGCTCGTCAAGCTGGGCTTCGCGGCGGTCTCGACAATCGCGTCGCCGCCATGACCATCAACAAAGTCTGCGGCTCCGGCTTGAAAGCCGTCGCCCTCGCCGCCCAAGCCGTCGCTTTGGGCGAATCGGAAGTCGTCGTGGCCGGCGGCATGGAGTCCATGTCCAATTGCCCTTATCTCCTCAAGGGCGCCCGTACCGGATATCGCCTGGGCAATAGCGAAATTTTTGATTCCATGATTACCGACGGCCTGTGGGACAGCTACGAAAACTACCACATGGGCCTGACCGGCGAACTCGTCGCCGAAAAATACAACATCTCCCGTCAGGAGCAGGATCAATACTCCCTCGAAAGCCACCAGAAAGCCGTGCGCGCCATTAAATCCTGCTTCGTCAGCGAACAAATTCTTCCCATCGAAGTGCCCCAGAAAAAGGGCCCCGCGCTGGTCATCAAGACCGACGAATCCCCGCGTGAAGATAGTTCTCTCGAATCTTTGGCCAAGCTCAAGCCTGCCTTCAAGAAGGACGGCACCGTCACCGCAGGCAACGCGCCTGGCACCAATGACGGTGCTGCCGCCGTCGTGGTCACTTCCGAAAGCAACGCTGAAAAACTCGGCAAGCGGCCCATGGCTCGCATCGTTGCTCAGGCCGTCAGCGGCGTGGAACCCAAATGGGTTATGATGGCCCCGGTCGAAGCGGTCGAAAAACTCCTGAAGAAAACCGGCTGGGACCGCGACAAGGACGTCGATCTCGTCGAGCTCAACGAGGCCTTCGCCGTCGCGGCCATCGCCGTCACCCGCAAGCTCAAACTCGATCCCGCAAAGGTCAACGTCAACGGCGGCGCGGTCGCCATTGGCCATCCCATCGGCGCGTCCGGTGCGCGCATTCTTGTCACTCTGCTCTACGAAATGCAGCGCCGCAATCTCAAGCGCGGCATTGCCGCTCTTTGCCTGGGCGGTGGCAATGCCGTAGCCCTCGCTGTCGAGCGTCCTTGAACTCAAGCTAATCGCAGCGCGCCAATTTCACGCGCCTTCCGGCCAATATTTCTGGAGCGAATTTTGTTCTGCCCAAATTGCCGAGCTGAGTACCGTCCCGGTTTCACTCGCTGCGCCGACTGCGAGGTAGATCTCGTCGAGTCCCTCGACCAGGCTCCCGCAAAAGAGAAGAGTGAAGGCGGCGATTTCCCCATGCCCGTGCTTCTTTGGAGCGGCGTCGACCGCGCCACCCTCGAGCAGCTACGCGAAGCCCTCGACAACGTTGACATCGCCTATAACGACGAAACTCTCGAAGCCCGACTCCTCTACGCCTCTATGCGTCATCCTTTGGAACTTTGGGTCAAGCGGGAGGACCTCGAAGCCGCCAAGCAGGCCGTCGCTGCGCTCTTCGCGCCTGGCGAAGAGGACCTCGAAGCTTCAGCCGCCGGCGCAACGACGCAGCCGGGCGTGGCCCTGGGCAGCGCTCCAAGTGATTCGAACGACCCGGACGACGCTTTCGATGGCGCCTACGCAACCGATAGTTCGCAGGGCGACGTGGGAGAAGAGGACGATAATCCTTTCGAAGATCCGCCTCTCGTCCAGGTCTGGACTGGCAAACAGCCCGACATGGCCCGCATCCTCAAAGATTGCCTCCGCGAACACGGCCTCCGCTCCGAAGTAATTCATGAAGAGGCCGGCAAGTTAGGCCTCTGGGTCCGCGAAAAACACGAAAACCGCGCCAAACAAATCGTCCGCGAAGTAGTCGAAGCCGCGCCTCCACAAGATCCTGACCAGCCCGAAGAATCGGAATAGTTCACATTCGCGTCAGCGGCGCGCGATTGAATCAGTTTTTGA
Source organism: uncultured Acidobacteriota bacterium (assembly GCA_963757885.1). GTDB lineage: Bacteria > Acidobacteriota > Terriglobia > Acidiferrales > UBA7541 > Palsa-147. The sequence continues at coordinate 2,299,162 of CAVWSS010000006.1, forward strand.
AACTGCTATCATTTGCCACAACTTTCGCTTTTAATTTCCTGGTTTCTATCGCGCCCACGAAAGGTTCACATCATGAGCTCGCCCGAAATTAAGACCGTCGCCGTCCTCGGTGCTGGCACCATGGGCAACGGCATCGCCCACGTTTTCGCTCGCGCCGGTTTCAACGTCCTGCTCCGCGACGTCGAAACCAAGTTCCTCGACCGAGCCATGGGCGTCATCGACAAAAATCTCGATAGGGAAGTGAAGAAGGGCAAACTCGCCGAATCCGAAAAGCCTGCGGTCCTCGGGCGCATCAAGCCGGTCACCGATCTCAACGCGCTCTCTCACGCCGACTTCGCGGTCGAAGCCGTCCCCGAACTGCGCGATCTGAAAATCAAAGTTCTCGAGCAAGCCTCCGCCGCGCTCCCGAATCCGCCATCCTCGCCTCCAATACCTCCTCCATCTCCATCACCGCTCTCGCCGCCAAAACCAATCGCCCCGACCGCTTCATCGGTATGCACTTCATGAATCCTGTTCCGGTGATGACACTCGTCGAAGTTATTCGCGGCCTTCAAACCAGCGAGGACACTTTTATCCGCACCATGCAGCTCTGCGAAAAATTGGGGAAAAAGCCCGTCGCCGTCAACGACGCACCAGGTTTCGTCTCCAATCGCGTCTTAATGCCGCTGATTAACGAAGCCGCTTTCTGCGTCTTGGAAGGAGTCGCTACCGCCGAAGCGGTTGACGCTGTGATGAAAGGCGGGATGAATCACCCAATGGGCCCGCTAGAATTGGCCGATCTGATCGGCCTCGACGTCTGCGTGGACATCATGGACGTGCTTCTTGCCGGTTTTAGCGATCCCAAATATCGCGTCTGCCCCCTGTTGCGTAAATATGTCGCCGCCGGATGGCTCGGCCGCAAATCGGGCCGCGGCTTCTACACGTATTCCTGAACCGCCAATCTGCAGCCTCCTCCCGACCCCTCCCCGCTAACCACATTTCCGTCGTATCGTCCAACCGTCCCAGGAGATTCCACGCCCATGCCCACTCGCGCCCCTCGCCTCCGCCACTTCGCTCCTACCCTTCCCGTCCTCCTCCTTCTCCTCTTCCTCTCCCACTCCACTCCCGCCCAACAACCTCCCGACCCTTCCCAATACAAATCTCGTGTCATTCAACTCGCTCCCAACCTCTACGTCATCGAGCTCACCAATCCTAAGGACGACACCTTCCACATCGGCGTCCTTCCCGGCCCTGACGGCACCCTCATCGTCGACCACCCTATGCCGCAACTCGCTGACATGGTTCGAAGCTCGCTTCAGCAAATCACCAAAGATCCCGTCCGCGCGCTCATCAATACACACTGGCACTACGATCACGTCGGCGGCAACGAACTCTACGGCTCGCAAGCCCTAATCATCGCCCAAGAAAATGTCCGCAAACGCCTCTCCGTGAAACAAACGCCCTCCTGGAAACCCGAAGGCATCGGTCCTTATAAAGAAAATGCGTGGCCGCGAATCACCTACCGCGACTCCCTCACCGTGTACTGGAATGGCGAGCAAATCGACCTATTCCATTTCGCCAACGCTCACACCGACGGCGACTCCATGGTTTTCTTTCGCCACGCCAACGTCGCTCAGGTCGGCGACGTCTTCGACGGCAAAGGCCACCTCACCGCCGGCATCGACATGGTTGGCCTCGTCAAAGTTCTCGACGGCATCATTCGCGAGTCCAACGACCAAACAAAAATCGTCACCGGCCACGGCGGTATTTCCAATCGCGCCGAAGCGGTCGAATACAAGCAAGTCCTCACCGACACAATCGAGCAAGTCCGCGCCGCTATTGCGCGCGGCGACACCGCCGGCGCCATCGCCGCCGAAGGTCTGCCTGCAAAATGGAAGGATTACCCTACTGCGGAAGAACAAGCCTCAGTCCCAGCCTGGCTTCGCGAAATCTACCGCACCCTAACCAAGCCCGACCTGGACCGTTAACTCAGCGCAACACGCATGACCGCGCGATGCGGCTCAAATCTTTCCCCAAAACGCGAACGTCACCGCCCCAATCACAAACAAAAACGACACCGCATAATTCCACTTGATCCCTTCACCCAAATAGAAATACGCAAACACGGCGAATACGCACAGCGTGATCACTTCCTGAATAATCTTCAGCTGAAACGCCGTGAACTCCCCGTATCCGATCCGGTTTGCCGGCACCTGAAAGCAATATTCGAAAAATGCAATCAGCCAGCTCACCAGAATCACCGCGAATAGCGGAGCCTTGCGATACTTCAGGTGCCCATACCACGCGATGGTCATAAACGTATTCGAGCAAATCAATAGAAGCACAGTTTTCATGGCCGCAAATAGTGCCGCGACTCTCATCGATCCGCAATACAGCCACCCGCCTACGCACCGCCACCCTCCGCAAAACTACGTAGCCCGCAAAAACCCCTCGCAACCTTCCTTTTTATCTTTGCTTTTTCTTCGCCGTGGTTTATTCTCTTAGTCCTACAAAATGGAATGGGCGAAAAACGTGGCTTTGGTAGACTCTAGCCCCGCTCAAAAATAAAAACTCCGCGTGAGGTGAGGAATGGCTGACGACAAGGCAAAAAACGTAGCTCTCGACGGCGCCATTGCGCAAATCGAGAAGGACTACGGTAAGGGCTCAATCATGCGCCTGGGCAATCGCGACGTGCTTGTCCCCGTCAGCGTGATTCCCACCGGCTCCATCTCGCTTGACGCCGCTCTCGGCGTCGGCGGTCTCCCGCGCGGCCGTGTCATCGAAATTTACGGCCCGGAGTCCGGCGGCAAGACGACCATGACCCTGCACGTCATCGCGCAGGCTCAGAAACTCGGTGGCACCGCAGCCTTCATCGACGCTGAACACGCCCTCGATCCCGTCTACGCCCGCAGGCTCGGCGTTGACGTCGATAATCTGCTCGTCTCCCAGCCCGACAACGGCGAGCAGGCCCTTGAAATCGCCCAAGCCTTGATTCGCACCAACGCTGTCGATGTCGTCGTGATTGACTCCGTCGCCGCTCTCGTGCCCCGCGCCGAACTCGAAGGCGAAATGGGCGAACCCCAAATGGGTTTGCAAGCTCGCCTAATGTCTCAGGCCCTGCGCAAGCTCACAGCGATCGTTTCGAAATCTCGCACCTGCCTCATTTTCATCAATCAAATCCGCGAAAAAATCGGCGTCCTCTTCGGCAATCCGGAGACCACCACCGGCGGCCGTGCCCTGAAGTTCTACTCATCCATTCGCCTCGATATTCGCCGTATTCAGTCCATCAAGGAAGGTGATCGTGTGGTCGGCTCGCGCACTCGAGCCAAAGTCGTGAAGAACAAAGTCGCCGCGCCGTTCCGCGAAGCAGAATTCGACATCATCTATGGCGAAGGTGTATCCGCCGAAGGCGATCTGCTCGATCTCGGCGTCACTCGCGGCCTTCTCGACAAGAGCGGTACTTGGATTTCCTACAAAGGTGATCGTCTTGGCCAGGGCCGCGATAACGCCCGTCAATTCCTGAAAGAGCACACCGATATTCGCGACAAGATCGAAAGTGAACTGCGCAAACAGCTTGGCTTGTCTCGCCCGGGAGCTCCCGAGCCAGCCGATACCGAGAAAACTGAGAAGCCTGCAGCCGAGGCCCATAAACCTACTGGGGATTCGCACAAGCCCATGGCTCAGGCTGCCGCTGCCGGTGCGAGTCGCGGAAAAACCTCGCGATAGAAAACAAATTCCACTCGCTGTTCCAGTCGTGTCCATTCGGACAGTCGGTTAGTTCCGGTGAGACGTGCCCGGCTGCACCGTAAAATACCGCCCTGAAACACTCCCAATCTCCACACTCTCCATACCCGTCCACCTCTCCTCCACTCCTCCCCGCCCAACACCTCTGATTCTTTTGCCTTTAGCTTTCCGCATCCCCCGGCCCCCACCAGCCAGCCAACGAAACCCAAATCCCAGCCCATCCAACCGAGTACCCCGCATCATTACCCGAGTAATAGGAGTGATATGGCCCCCGCCTTGCTCCCTGTCCCTTCGGCACTGTTCCGCTGTCCAGTTACTTTCAGTCGTCAACTTTGAGATACTAAACGAGTTTCCGATTGCCATCCGTCGCAGAGTTTTTTAGAATTTGGTTCCTATCGTGGGAAGGGACGTTCTCTACCGCCTCCATGGAGCGTCTCCGAAAAGGCGCGTTCGATAAAGGAAGCCAGCTACATGAATATAAGTAGATTGCGACGTTCACGCGGTGCGGCGAGTTCTGCCCTGATTCTGGCTGCTTTAATGGCCTTCACTCCATTCGTCGATACTGCCACCGCCGCCGCTCCTCCCACGCCGCACCACAACCGCCGCCCCTACACACGCCCGCGTCCGACTTTCGACCCAACCAAGAACGACATTGCCGGCCCTGACGATCCGATCGTCCGCCAAATCGCTATCGACGCCCTGGGTCACCGAAACGGCTCCGTTCTGGCCATTGATCCCAGCAACGGCCGCATTCTCGCTGCTGTAAATCAAAAGCAAATTTTCTCTTCGGGCTTTGAGCCCTGCTCCACCATCAAGCCAGTCGTTGCGCTCGCGGCCTTGCAGGAAGGCATCATCACCCGCGACACCATGATCAACGTCGGCCGGCGCCGCTACATGGACCTCACTGAGGCCATGGCCCACTCCAATAACACCTATTTCGAATCCGTTGGCGAGCGCCTCGGCTTTGAGCGCGTTCACAAATACGCGAAGCTTCTTGGACTCGGCGAAAAAGCAGGCTTGAATCTCCCTGACGAACAGCCTGGAACCGTGCCCGAAGTTTCGCCAGCCTTTGGCGGCGTCGCTCGCATGTCCAGCTTTGGCGAAGGCATTCGCATCACTCCGCTGCAAATGGCCTCCCTCGTTTCCACCTTGGCCAATGGCGGCACCATGTACTACCTGCAATATCCTCAGACTGCTGAACAGCGCGCCAATTTCACGCCGCGCGTGAAGCGTCGTCTCGACATCGCTCCGCTCCTTCCTGATCTTGAGGAAGGCATGCTGGCCGCTGTGCTCTATGGCACCGGCAAGTCCAGCTACGATCCTTACGGCGAACAGGCCCTCGGCAAGACCGGCACCTGCAACGATGAAGCGCAGGGCGGCCGTCTCGGCTGGTTCGTTTCCTACGCCGATCAGCTTCACCCGAAAATCGTCCTCGTCGTTCTTCTCCGTGGCGGCGGACCTCGCACTGTTAGTGGGCCGCGTGCCGCTGACGTAGCCGGGAAGATCTACCGTGAACTGAGCGTGAAGAATTACTTCGTGGATCATCCGGGCATTGGACTTTCGGCCGCGAATCGCGACGGCCACTAAACCCTCGCTCCTCTACCCCACGTAGCTCTTCATCTCTGACCGCCGTAGCTCGTGTTTTCTCGCGTCGGCCGGCGCGTTGCCCGCTTCCGGTCACTCCCAAATAGTCCTGGCTTCCACCCGTTGCTTCCGCCCGTTCCCGCGGTATAGAATTTCTCCAACGCGTGGCGCACAGGTGACCCATGGGCAAGTTCCTCAAGTTCTTCACCATCGCGGTGATATGTCTCGTCATCGTTCTCGCTTTAGCCGTCTCTGCGACCATCGGCTGGCGCCCTTTCCTCGGCCCTCGCACGCGACCCGTCACTAACCGCACCTTCGAACGCACTCCCGCACGCCTCGCTCGCGGCGCTTACATCTTCAGTTCCGTCAGCGCCTGCGCCGATTGCCACACGCCTCACGACTGGACCAAACCTGAACAGCCTCCCGTTCCCGGAGCCCTTGGCAGTGGCGAAGTTATGCCCCTCAATGACCTGCCTGGCAAAATCGTCGCGTCCAACTTAACTTCAGACCGCGAGACCGGACTCGGCGAATGGAACGATGATGAAATCGCTCGCGCTATCCGCGAAGGCGTCGACCGCAATGGCCGAACGCTTTTCCCGATCATGCCCTACGAACACTACCGCCACATGTCCGACGAAGACATCGCCTCCGTTGTTGTCTTCCTTCGCTCTCTTCCTCCCACCCGCAATCAGCTTCCCGAAACCGAAATCATCTTCCCGGTGAAATATCTGATCCGGAGTGTTCCTCAGCCGATCACCGAGCCCGTGGCTCCTCCCGATTCATCCACTCCCATAAAACGTGGCGATTATCTCGTCCGTCTTGGCGGCTGCCACGATTGCCACACGCCCGCCAAACGCGGCCAAGCCATCAAAAGCATGGACCTCGGCGGCGGTTTCATCCTCGGCGGCCCATTCGGCCGTGTCGCCGGTTCCAACATCACTTCCGATCCTTCGGGAATTGGCTATTACGATGAGCAGCTTTTCCGCGATGTAATGCGCACCGGCTACGTGCGCGCACGCAAGCTGAATGAAATCATGCCGTGGGCTTACTTCCGGGGAATGACCGACCAGGATATTTCTGACATCTTCGCCTACTTAAAATCGGTGCCGCCTGTTAAGCATCGCGTCGACAACACCGAAACGCCCACCATGTGCCCGAAATGCGGCGCCAAACACGGTTTGGGCGACAAAAACTAGTGCGCACGCTGCGATTCGCGCAGCACAGGTTTACACGGTACTCGCTCGCACTTCATAGTGCGTCGCGAAATTCTCAACTCGCGCTAGCAGCGCTTTCGCCTCCGGCTCAAACACCGGCACATCGTAATTCGGTCCCGCAAATAGCTTCACAGCTTCCAACGACTCAAAAAAGTTGACCACTACAAACTCCGCTTCATCACCCTCATCCTTGCGAAAAATGTACCCGCCCCGGTAGCCCTCAATATTCTTCAGCCCCGGCAGCACTTTGTTCTTCAACAACTGCTCGTAAGCCTCCACGTTCTCCAACCTAACCCACCCTCTCCAATGTCGCGCAATCATCTCCGCTCCTCCCGACGCGCCGAGAAATCCACGCCCAAAAATAAATCGGGCTCGCACCGAAATCTCAGTGCGAGCCCCATTCAAAATCCCAATTCGATCAAATCTAAATCTACTTCACTACCCACGTATCGCCGCTATTCAGCAGCTTCGAAATATCCCCTTTGCCCTTCTTCTCGATCACGTCCCGTAGTTGCGCGTTAGCCACATCCTCATACCGCGGATGATCGCCCCACGCCCGCAGCACGCCGATCGGAGTCGGGAAGCCCGGCCGCTGCTCCATGTGCGCCAACAGGAACGCATACGACGGTCGCGGGTGATGCACATCATGCACCAGCAAATCCTTCTCCGTAATTCCGTTCCCCAGCGTCACCACTTCCAGATCGATTCCATTCAGCCGGATGCCCTTATCGTGATTCTTCCCGAAAATCAGCGGTTTGCCGTGTTCGAGCTGCACTACCTGCTCGCTGCGCGCGTCCTTCTCCGTAATTCCCACCCACGCGCCGTCATTGAAAATATTGCAATTCTGCAGAATTTCAATGAACGCCGAGCCTTTGTGCGCCGCGGCCTGCTTCAGCACGTCCTTCAAATGCCCCTGGAAAACATCCACCGACCGCGCCACAAACGTTGCTTCCGATCCGATCGCCAGCGAAATTGGATTGAATGGCCGATCCGCCGACCCAAACGGAGTCGACTTGGTCTTCTTCCCAAATTCAGACGTCGGCGAATACTGCCCCTTGGTCAGCCCATAAATCTTGTTGTTGAAGAGCAGCACCTTCAGCCCGACATTCCGCCGCAACATGTGAATCGTGTGGTTGCCGCCGATCGATAATGCATCGCCGTCGCCCGTCGCTACCCAAACTTCCAGCTCCGGATTCATCAGCTTCACGCCCGTCGCTACCGCAGGCGCGCGCCCGTGAATCGTGTGAAAGCCGAACGTATTCATGTAATACGGGAACCGGCTCGAGCATCCGATCCCCGAGATCACCACAAATTTCTCCTTGGGAATCCCCAGCTCCGGAAAGACCGACTGCACCGCGGAAAGAATCGCGTAGTCCCCGCAGCCCGGGCACCAGCGAACTTCCTGGTCGGTCTGAAAATCGCGCTTCGTCAGTGGTGGAAGGGTTGTCGTTGCCATGGTCTTCGATTTACCCCGCTAGCTCTTCAATCTTTGCTTCAATTTCTGCCTGCTTGAAAGGACGTCCCTGAATCTTGTTGTAGCCTTCCGCGTCCACCAGGTACTTCGCGCGCAAGACCCACAGGAGCTGCCCCATATTCATCTCTGGGACCAGCACCCGCTCAAAGCGTCCCACGATCTCGCCCAGATTACGCGGCAGAGGATTGAGATAGCGCAGGTGAACGTGACCCACCCGCCGCCCCAAAATCCTCTGCGCCTTCACCGCTGCGGTAATCGCCCCGTAAGTCGATCCCCACGAAACGATCAGCAGATCGCCATTCTCATCGCCCGCCACTTCCGCGTCCGGCACATCCTGCGCGATGGCTTCCACCTTCGCCGCCCGCATCCTCACCATCTTTTCGTGATTTAGCGGCTCATAGTTCACGTTCCCGGTGGTCTCCTGCTTCTCGAGTCCGCCCAGCCGGTGCTCCAACCCTTTTGTTCCCGGAATCGCCCACGGGCGCGCCAGCGTCACTGGATCGCGCCGGTAGGGAAGGTAACCCTCCGGATCGGTCACGAACTTCACCGGAATTTCTGGAATTTCGTTAACCTCAGGGATGCGCCACGGTTCCGCGCCGTTTGCCAGGTACCCATCGGATAGCACGATCACCGGAATCATATATTTCAGCGCGATGCGGCTCGCTTCGATTGCGATCCAGAAGCAATCTCCCGGCGTCGACGCGGCCAGCACCGGAATTGGCGCCTCCGAGTTGCGCCCAAACAGTGCCTGCAGCAAGTCCGCCTGCTCCGTCTTGGTTGGCAGGCCGGTCGAAGGGCCGCCGCGCTGAATGTCACAAACCACCAGCGGCAACTCCACGGCTACTGCCAGTCCCATCGCTTCCGTCTTCAGCGCCATTCCCGGCCCGGAAGTCGTGGTAATCGCCAGCGCGCCGGCATAAGCCGCGCCAATCGATGAAGTGACCGCCGCGATTTCATCCTCGGCCTGGAAGGTCATTACTCCAAAATTCTTGTACGCCGATAGCTCGTGCAAAATATCCGACGCAGGCGTAATCGGGTACGAGCCCTGGAAAAGCGTCAGCCCAGCCTTTTGCGCCGCCACTACAAATCCCAGCGCCAAAGCTTGGTTTCCGCTCAAATTCCGGTAGATCCCCGGCGAAAGCTTCGCCGGCGGAATCTCGTAGCTGATCTGAAACGCTTCCGTCGCCTCGCAGTACGAATAGCCGGCCTTCATGGCCCGCTTATTCGCTTCAGCTAGCAGCGGCTTCGCTTTGAACTTCCCATCCAGCCAGCGGTAGGTCTGCTCCATCGGCCGGTTGTAGAGCCAGTAGCACATTCCCAGCGCGAAGAAGTTCTTGCACCGGTCCATGGTCTTCGCATCGAGCCCCAAGTCCTGCAGTCCCGCGCGCGTCAGCCGCTCCAATTCCACCGGAAACACCCGGTAGCCATTCAGCGACTGGTCTTCCAGCGGATTCGACGTCATCTGCGCCTTGCGCAGATCGCCGTCTGTAAAACTGTCTTTGTTGACGATCAAAATGCCATTCAGCCGCAGGTCGTGCAGATTCATCTTCAGCGCTGCGGGATTCATGGCCACCAGGGCATCCACCGAGTCGCCCGGCGTATAGACTTCCGAAGAGGAGAATTGAAGTTGAAAGCCGCTGACTCCCGGCAGCGTCCCGGCAGGGGCGCGAATCTCCGCGGGATAGTCCGGGAAAGTAGCTAAGTCGTTTCCGTACAGCGCCGCCGTGTTGGTGAACTGGCTCCCAGTGATCTGCATGCCGTCACCGGAATCGCCGCAGAACCGGATCACCGCCCGGTCCAAAACCTCGCGTTTGCGCTTATTTGCCCCTGTTTCTGGGGTTTGCGTCAGAGTCGCCATGCCTTCGGCCTTCCCTTAGTAAGTTGCTGCAGCTCGCCGGAAAGTTACCCGCCCGGCGTTCCCGCCCATCGGCGTGCCCGGACTCAGTTTGCGGTGCGGAATGAAGCAGGGGAGTTGTCGCGTGCTAGGTCCGGGTCGCGGAACTGCCCAAGTCAACTTTCGGCGAAACACTAAGATAACACAGCCACGCGAGGCTGGCGGCACTTTGCGCGTTCCATCTTGCAAAACAGTCAAGCCGCTCCAATTTTTCGGCAGTTTGACGCAAAACAGTTCTAAGCCGCCTTGCGACCGGGAGAAGTTTGCGCGAAAGTTAGCGACGGCACCGACGGATTCTCCTGTGTCGATTCCCTTCGTATTTCCTGCGTCCGCGCATCCCTCGCACTGACCCCACCCCAATGAAAGACCTAAACCCTTCATCTCCAATGGTAGTGACTCATTTTGGGGTTTTCAGGGGCTTGAATATAGGCGGTCAAACCGTGCAACATGGGGTATGCAAAAGCGTTCAAGCATGGATAGCAACGAAATAGCATTTGCGGTGGTACAGCAAGCCGTGGGATTGGCTCCTAGAGCTAAGAATCCTGCCGCTGTTGCTCTAGGGCATCTGGGAGGGCTTAAAGGCGGTAAAGCGCGTGCGGCGCGTCTAACCGCCAGTAAGCGAAAGGCTATCGCCAAGAAAGCGGCGAAAGCACGTTGGACTAAAAAGCCAGAATTGATGTAATTTCAAGGTTGTGAGTAGCCACCACGCCCCAAGTCATTCATCCTCGCGAGGGTTAGATGACTTGGGGCTTCTCATTTAGGCCTATAGCGCGGTAGCTACGACGCGATAGGCTACTTCTGGTATTTTCATAAGACACCGCATTTCAAAAGCACCGTTCTGCTCGTCGATGCTTGTTTATTTAGCAGAACCTTTTTCAACCTCAATTTTGAGTGAATCGCGCCCCTCGTCTGAGTCCGTGTAAATCAGGTCGAAGATATTAGAAGCAGCCAGTAGCCACTTCTTACGATCTTGTAAGGCCCATTGCGTGTTCGCGTCTGGCAACGTCTTTATTAGGCCGTCGATAAGGGGATGGTGCTGTTTTGTAAGTCTTTCTGATTTGTCCCGTTCGTCTTTTTCTTCGATCTCTTCTACTTCGTGGGTCTCATTCTTGCTACCAGTCTTGATTGACGGCATTACAAGTCGCGAGTTTCCGTAGGCAAAGAATCCTGCTTCATTAGCAGATCGTTGAAAGATTTGGCGCGCTTTGCTGATTTGCTTTCGTGCAACTCCTAAATTTCCAATCGAAGTCTCAAGTCCTGGAGTTTGCGGCAAAGTCGTGCTCTTGTATTGATCGTATAGACTTCTGTATAGGGGCACATTCAGAAACGATTCAGCGAGAGCGGTTTTCTCTTGCTCTGGGTCACAAACGCGGGAGCCACTTTAAGGGGTTATTCCGCGGCTCATAATGTCACTGGCAGTGTTGGCAGACCAACCCACCTTCCAGTTCAACGGTACCTAAAGTAGCACATCAATTGGCCGCATCTAGCCAAATAGATAGCATACGCGTTCTGGTTAATTCAACGGGTATGTCTAGATAGAAAGACGCAATGTTATATTCTGCTTGACATTGCTTGAGCGTTCAAGCATATATGCTCTGAAGCATGAATAGATTAGAAAAATACAAACAAGCGGTCAAATCATCTCTGCTTTGGTGGAAGGAAACTCTCTTCGGGCAACGGCTCGTATGTGTAACGTTGCCTTCAATACCGTGCTGAAGTTCCTGCCTGAAATCGGAGCGGTGTGCGAGGAATACCAACGGCGGGTTCTGGTTAATTTGCCGTGCGAACGGATTCAGTGCGACGAGATTTGGTCGTTCTGCTACGCCAAGAAAAAGAACATTCCTGAAAAATTCCAAGGCAAACCGGGATATGGCGATGCTTGGACTTGGGTGGCTATTTGTGCGGATACGAAGCTCGTACCGTGCTGGCGCGTAGGTGGACGCAATGCTTGGAATGCGCAGCACTTTATGTACGATCTCGCGGAACGCCTTAAGTATCGAGTGCAGATTACGACCGATGGACTGCCCTTTTATGTAGACGCTGTGGATTTGGCATTCGGCGATAACGTTGATTTCGCCATGTTAGTGAAGATGTACCAAAACGACCGTACGGATGATGCACGGTACAGTCCTGCTGAATGCATAGGCACGAGGGAGACTAGAATCACTGGGGAGCCCGACCCGAACCACATTTCTACCAGTTATGCAGAGCGTCAGAATCTTACGATGCGGATGAAAATGCGCCGTCTTACGCGGCTATCGAACGCCTTTTCGAAGAAGATCGACAATCATCGGCACGCAATTGCCTTACATTTTATGCACTACAATTTTTGCCGCATCCACCAAACCCTGCGTGTCACGCCAGCGATGGAGGCAGGAATCTCCGATCACGTTTGGTCGATAGAGGAAGTTATTGCATTGTTGCCGTAACTTCATGTATACAAAGGGTCCATTGACAGGCGTCGGACAACAGTCTATATTTGTTTCGTGTTGTCCCCGTCGTGCCCCAAAAACGATACCCCGCACGTCGAAGCAGCGCTGGCGTAGGACAACAAGGAAGGAGAGGACATGGCGAAAACTTCTGAACACAGAATCTTGAACGCATTGCATTACCTGTTCACGCATCGCGACGATAAAATTGTTGCGCATTGCTTCTCCAATTACGTGCTTGACTTTCGCCTTGTGTTCGCCATAGATTATTCGCGGGCCGGAAGGACCCAACAATGTCCCTCACCAAGCGCCAAAAGGAAGTCCTCGATTACCTCGTGAATTTCATCAATAAGCGCGGCTATTCGCCTAGCTTCGAAGAAATTGGCCACGCCCTCAAACTCACTTCACTTGCAACGGTGCACAAGCATCTTTCCACACTCGAGAAAAAGGGTTTCGTCCGTCGCGGCTACAATCAAAGCCGCTCTATTGAGGTTCGCCAGCTCCCTAAGCCAGTCAGCGATCAACTCGCCGCCCGCCGCGCCACCGATCTCCCACTCCTCGGTCGCATTGCCGCCGGTCAGCCTGTGGAAGCCATCGAAGACCGAGAATCTCTCTCCCTCGCTGATTTTACCCGCGGCCAGAATAACTTCGTCCTCCAGGTCAGCGGTGAATCCATGCGCGACGACCACATCCTCGATGGCGATTACATCGTGGTAGAACAAACTCAGGTAGTAAATCCCGGCGAGATCGTCGTGGCTTTGGTAGGGGAGGGCGATGCTACGTTGAAGCGCTTCTTTCGCGAGGCCGGCGGCAAAGTTCGCCTACAACCTGCTAATTCTCAGATGTCGCCTATCATCGTGAATGCCAACGAGGTCCGCATCCAGGGCCGCGTCATAGGGGTCTTACGTAAATATTAGTCCGGAAAAGTTCAAACGGTCCTTCTAGAGCACTGCAGCCTGATATCAGGTCTGCATCCGGCTCGTCGTCAGCGGCGTTGGTACTAAAACCGGTTTGTCTCTACCCGCTCCGCGGCGCCCCGAAGTCCCCACCTGTACGTTCGTTCGGTTACCTTCCCGAAAACTACTGTACCATTTTGCATTTGCTTTGGTTCTTCTAGGGGGCTAGATTGAGACCCCCGACCTCACATTTTGGGTGATGTGCGTTTTCGGGTCTTAAGGAGGGGGTATGTGGGGAGATAAGAAACCGGCCGCGGGCGCCTCGGATTCTCGGAAGCCGGCGTCACCGGAAGTCTCAAAACCAGTGACGGTGTCCGCAACGCCGTCGGAGGCAAAACCAATGAGTCCTATCGAAAGCAGCTTTCCTTCCACGTCTACTACCACCGTTGCTAACAGCTCGACGGCACGCCTGGGGCAGAGCCTTCACTTCAAGGGCGAAATCTCCGGAAACGAAGATCTTCATGTCGATGGCAGCGTGGAAGGCCTGATTCACCTTGAAGACCGCAAGCTCGTCATCGGCGCCAGCGCCAAGGTCACTGCCGACGTAATTGCCCGCGAAGTCGTGGTTTACGGCAACGTGAAGGGTAATTTGCAGGCCCGCGACCGCATCGAGATCAAGAAGGACGGCTCGGTGGTTGGCGACCTAACCACCGCCCGCATCATGATTGAAGACGGCGCCTACTTTAAGGGCTCCATCGAAATCGACAAGTCCGGCGACGGCGAAACATCCTCGTCCCACAGCTACTCGAAGAGCTCGACTTCCAGCTCCAAGAGCGCTGTTTCCGCCACCAGCGCCACCAGTTCAGCTAGCTAACTCGCTTCCGAGAAAATCACGCTGCGCCCTTCGCACTGCCCCCAAGGCAGCGCCCACGCAGCGTGATTTCTTCTCTAGCCGGTTTCTGCGCGCGTCCTCTTCTCCCGTCGGCCTCAAACGCTCCAACCTTAGTTGGCCGGAATTAGCTCAGTCCAGCCTTGCCTCACTGGATCGACCACGCCGTTGGGGTCGAACGTGGGATCGTCGTTCAACACCACCTCGCTCTTGTCCGACGATATCCAGGTATGCGCGTACTGATTTGAAGTCTCGATTTTCCGCCCTGTTTCCGGGTCAATGAAATCCTGCCTGTTAAGCGAATCCAGAACCTGCAAATGCGCCGCGTGTTGCATAGCCGCCGTCTTCTGGCTATCAGCGTTCATGGCACTCCGAGTGGACGCAGCCAGGTTATCGTTGAACTCCTTGCCGCGCTGTATCATCCCGGCAGTCACTTCTCGGTAGTGTTGTTGGATGGACGCAAACTGATCGTTGCTCGCCTTTTGATACGCGGCAAAAGCTTGTCTCATCTGTTCCGAGATATGCGCATCCCATTGCTGGTCGAGATTCGGATTCTGCAAATGACGCTCCACCAATTCATCCAAATGGCCTTTTAACGCCCTTTTTACGTAGATTCCATGCGATTGGCAGGTGCGCTGCAATCGCGCCGGTCGCCGCATCTGCGGATACGCCGGGAAATTAACTTCCATGCACGTCACGACGGTGCCGAGCTGCTCGTCCACGATTTGCCCATTGAGGTTGTACTCGATTCGAACGCTGCCAGTGTCCATGGTGTTTCGCGTCGTATTCGTGGCCTTCGCCGCCAGGTTTCGTTGCGCCGCCTCTACTCCCGCTTTCATTTGTGGGGAGAGCGGAACGATGCCCAAAATCTGCGCACTGGGATGCACATTCACAATGACAATATTGAGCAGAAAGCTCACCGCGCTGTTGATGTTAAGCGTTTTGCATTTCGCGCCTCGCGGGCTCGAACCATCGCTGGCCCAGTCCCAGTATGATCCCGGCAGTTGCATCGCCGCCGTCACGTGATCAGGCGCAACCGCACTGAAGGAAAGTCCGTCGGCAGGAACCGCAGGAGCGTGGCATCCACCAGGGCGAAGAATCGTGCCAACAAAGCTCCAGCCTTGTGGAACCTGCACCGTGAATGCCGTCTCGTTATTCGCCGGGTCGATTACCTTTTCCGTGCGCGTGTTCTGCGGTACCGGCGATGCTGCGATCACTGAAGACATACCGCGCGGTGAGCCCATCAGGCCTGCAAACAGTAGACCGAGCGAAACAACCACGGCTGCTGCAACTTTTTTCGACTTAACGACCAATTGAGGCCTCACTTGTCCAGGTTCCTAGGGAGCGTTCACACACACCCGCTAGCGTGTTTGGTATTTCCTAGGAACTCCCAGCGAAAAGTCAGATTTTCGACGACAACTTGTAGGATCAGCAGGATTCTTGCACCGCCCTTTCAGTTCCTACAGTCGGCGAAATCGACCGGAAGCGCGCCAAATTATACACTCGCCTGTCTCGTCCAGAATCTAGGACCGGCCAAGAGCGCACTTAACGTCTTTGTCGTGATGCTGCGCATCATAGAGTTAAGGCATCGGGGCCTCAGAAGTTGACAAACCCCCCCGCCTAACTTATTCTCAACGTTTGTCTTTACAGGAAAGGTGTCGTTAGACGATGCGGACGTACGTACCTCGAGGTAAAGAAGCAGAAGAATTCGCGGAGGGCAAAGACTGGTTTGTCATTGATGCGAATAATCAGGTTCTCGGGCGCCTCGCCACTCGCGTGGCCCGCCTGCTGATCGGCAAGGATAAGCCCAGCTTCACTCCCTATCAGGAATGCGGTGACCACGTCGTGGTCATCAACGCCGAAAAAATTCGCCTCACCGGCAACAAAATCGACCAAAAGATTTACTACCATCACAGCGGATATCCCGGCGGCCTCAAGGAAATCCCGATCCGCCGCCGCATGCAGACTCAGCCAGCAGAAGTGATTCGCGACGCGGTCTTGGGCATGCTTCCCAAAAACAAGCTCCGCGCTCGCCGCGCCAAGAAATTGCGTATCTATGTGGGTGATAAGGATTTACAGCGCCACGCAGGTCAGAAGCCCCAGCCGGTCAAGCTTTAGCGCTCACTCGACACAGATTTTTGTAATTCTCTGAACTCGTTTTTGGAGGAAATTTGTCAGCTTCTAACTCAAATCGCGCTTTCTATGGTACGGGCCGCCGCCGCGAATCGGTTGCTCGGGTGTACGTGAAGCTGGGCCCAGCCCGCTTCACGATCAATGGACGCCCAGTCGAAGATTACTTCCGCAACGTGGCCTGGCACACGACCGCCGTTGAGCCTCTGAAGTTCACTCAGATGCTCGACCAGGTCGAAGTCTCCGCCATCGTCAAGGGCGGCGGAGTCGGCGGCCAAGCCGGCGCCGTGCGCATGGGCATTTCGCGCGCTCTTTCGATTCTTAATCCCGAGCTGCGGCCCTCGCTCCGCAAGAATGGTTTCTTGACTCGCGACTCGCGCATGAAGGAACGCAAGAAGTACGGCCAGAAGGGCGCGCGTCGTCGCTTCCAGTTCAGCAAGCGCTAGTCTCGTTGCAGTTCGTTTGCTACAACCGGCCGCTTGGTTCGGCGGCTTAAATGGCAGTAGAAGTTCATAACTTGCTTTACTCAGTAAAAAACTCGGCCGAACAAGGCTTCGGCAAAAAAGGACGCTGCCGCTGATTCTTCATGCAGTGGCGAAGAGCGCGGTTCTAAGCGCCCCTTTCATAAAGGAGGAACATTGGCTGTAGAAATTACGATGAAGGAGCTTCTGGAGGCTGGCGTCCATTTTGGCCACCAGACGCGTCGTTGGAACCCGAAAATGAAGGAATACATTTTCGGTGAACGAAATGGCATCCACATTGTCGACCTGCAAAAAACTCTAAAGATGTTCCGCGAGGCGGCGCGTTACGTCGCTGAAATCACCGCCCAGGGCCGCACCATTCTTTTCCTTGGCACCAAGCGCCAGGCTCAGGAAGCGATCGTCGAAGAAGCCCAGCGCTGTGGCATGTACTACGTCCAGCACCGTTGGCTTGGCGGCACCCTAACCAACTGGGTCACCCTCCAGAAATCCATCAAGCGCCTCAAGCTTCTCAAAGCCATGACCGAAGACGGCCGCATGGCCGAGCTTCCTAAGAAGGAAGCTGCGCGTCTCGACCGCGAGCTCAAGCACCTTAAGCAGAATTTCGCAGGCGTCGAGAACATGGCCACCCTTCCCGACGTCATGTTCGTCATCGACCCCAATAACGAGCAAATCGCCGTGCGCGAAGCGCGCCGCATGGGCGTGCCAGTCGTTGCCATCGTCGATACCAATTGCGATCCAGATATCGTCGACGTCGTGATTCCCGGCAACGATGACGCACTGCGTGCCATTCGCCTCTTCACCTCCAAAATCGCCGACGCTGTCATCACCGGGCGCCAGCAGTACGAGCGCACTCAAATCGCCGAGCAGAAGGGGCAAGAAGGCGTCGATCAGGCTGAAAAGGTCGAATACGTCGATACCAGCGCCTACGAGAAGTACGAAAAGCAGGAAGGCGACTTCGTGGATGCCGAACCCGTCGAAGTAACTGAACCCGCCGCGGAGACCCCCGCGGAAGAAGAGTCGATACCCGCGCAGGCTGCCGAACCCGCGAAAAAGTAAGTCCATCGGCCCGCGCGCTACTCAGTAAATTTTCGAGCCTCGCCGCACTTCCCGCGTCTAGGCGAAAAATCAGAAGGGATTCTTTGACACATGTCTAGCCAAGCAGGAACCAACATACCTGCCGCACTTGTAAAGGAGCTCCGCGAGCGCACCGGCGCCGGCTTTGCCGCCTGCCGCGAAGCATTGGTCGAATCGAAGGGTGATATCGAGCAGGCCATCAACGTTCTGCGCAAAAAAGGCCAGGCCGCCGCACAAAAGAAGTCCCAGCGCGCCACTCGCGAAGGCATGGTCGGCTACTACATTCACGCCGGCGGTAAAATCGGCGTGCTCGTCGAAGTCAATTGCGAAAGCGATTTCGTTGCCCGCACCGATGACTTCCAGCGCCTCTGCCACGACGTCGCTATGCATATCGCCGCGCTCGATCCGCGCTTCCTCGATCGCAACGAAGTCACGCCCGACATCCTCGACCGCGAGCGTGAAATTTACCGTGCTCAGGCCAAGGCCACCGGCAAGCCCGACGCGGTAGTCGAGAAGATCGTCACCGGCAAAATGGAAAAGTTTTACGAAGAAAATTGCCTGTACGAGCAGCACTTCATCCGCGACGAAAGCACCACCGTCAAGGAAATGGTCGACCAGGCCATCGCCAAGGTGGGCGAAAACATCGCCATCCGCCGCTTCGCTCGGTTCAAAGTTGGTGAAGCCGATGGCATTCAGCCTGCCGCCCCTGGCCCAGCACCTGAAAATTAATTGCTACTGAGCCGCTCGCAAAACCTCCAGCTCCCGCATCCCAGCTCTTTGTCCCAGCTCCAGGCGTTTTAGTTGTCGCGTCTTGGCCGCGAAGCGAAACAAAATCTCTGCTAGAATGCGCCCAAGACTTGTAACAGAGCCGAAACACACGAGGAACATGCCGAGAACTCAGTCCGCCAGCCGCGTCGTCGACGCACCCAAACGCACCGCCGCTCAGCGTCCCGTTTACGATCGCATCGTCCTCAAAATTTCAGGTGAATCCCTCCAGGGGCCGCTCCAGTCCGGCATTCATGCCGACACCGTCGTCGGTATCGCTCAGGAGATCAAGCAAATCCAGGAACTTGGCGTTCAGATTGCCATCGTCGTTGGCGGTGGAAACATCTTCCGCGGCATGCGCCAGAAATCTCTAGCGATTGATCGCGCCACTGGCGACTACATGGGCATGCTTGCCACCGTGATCAACGGTCTCGCCCTGCAGGACGCTCTCGAAAAGATGGGCTGCTACACCCGTCTCCTCAGCGCCATCGCCATGCACCAGATCGCTGAGCCTTTCATCCGCCGGCGGGCCACCCGCCATCTTGAGAAAGACCGTGTCGTAATCTTCGCCGCCGGCACCGGCAATCCATACTTCTCCACCGACACTGCCGCTGCTTTGCGTGCCGTCGAAATCAAAGCCCAGGTCATTCTCAAAGCCACTCGGGTCGACGGAATTTACGACGCCGATCCCGAGCTTGTGAAAGGCGCGCGGCGCTTCGATGAAATCAGCTACATCGATGTCCTGCAAAAAGGCCTTTCCGTGATGGACTCCACCGCGATCTCGCTCTGCATGGACAACAAAATGCCCATCATCGTGTTCAACATGAATGTCGCCGGCAATTTGAAGCGCGTTGTCATGGGCGAGAAGGTCGGTTCGCTGGTTCGCCCGGATTAAAATCTCTAAAATCCCTGCAAGGTGATAGCGCCATGAACATCGCTACGACCAAAGATGCTTTAGCGCAGGCCAAAACGCGGATGGAAAAAGCTGTCGATGATTTCCGCAAAGAGCTGGCCACCATTCGCACCGGCCGCGCCAATGTTTCGCTGCTGGATAACATCAAAGTTGACTATCACGGCACGCTTATGCCCGTGAATCAGGTCGGCACGCTCACCGTGCCCGATCCGTCCGTGATTGTCGTCGCCCCGTGGGATCCCGGCGCGCTTCCTCTCATCGACAAAGCCATCCGCACTTCAGATCTGGGACTGAATCCTTCCAGCGACGGCAAAGTCCTTCGCGTTCCGCTTCCCGCGCTCACCGAAGAACGCCGCAAAGACCTCGTCAAGCACATCCACAAAGTCCTCGAAAATCACCGTACCTCCGTTCGCAACGTGCGCCACGAAGTGAAGCAGGCCATCGAAAAGCTCGAGAAGGATAAAAAAATCGGCGAGGACGACAAGAAGCGTTCACTCGAAGAGTTGGAAAAGGTCACTCACGCGGAAACCAAGAGGATCGAAGATCTGTCTGCCGCCAAGGAAAAGGAAGTTTTGGAGTTTAAGTAGCCCGTGGCTGAATCAGTAGCCGCGCCTTCAGCCGTCCTCGCTAATCCAGCGACTTCACGTCCTGCGGTAAATCCAGCACCAGTTTGCATTCGCCCGCCGTACACATCAGCTTCCCACGCCGTACCACTTTCGCCGCAGAGCCCGGCGGAATCATCTCACCAAAATCGGCCGCTTCGATCTTAGCTCCCGCAGCCTTCAGCGTTTCGCTTCCGCTCACAAACTTCACTCGCTCCGCCCTCGCTCCGGTCTTTGCAGCCTTGGCCGCCCCGCCCACCAAAATCAGAAAGTCGGCGTTGCCTGTAGCTCCCCCGATTTGCGCCACGGAAAAGGTTCGAGCTTCTTCGGTCGACTCAACTTTCGCCGCTAAATCCTTGTGTCCTTGCTTCTCGTAGACTTCCTTCAAATACTTGCCCGTCGTCGCGTTCTGGGTCAGCAGCCATGCACTGCGCAAATACATCAACGAGTTATCCAGATCTCCTTGCCTGTAATAAACCTGCCCCAGCGTCGCCCAATACGCGCCCAAGTCCTCCACATCCGCAAAATCCTTCAACGTCACATGATCGAAATCCAGGTCCCGCGTCGACTCCGATAGCTCTTTCACCGCTGCGGCCGCGTACTGCTGTGCTTTATCCAGATCCAGATTGTTCGCCGCCAATTCACTCGCAATTCCATTCAGAATTTCCGCTGTCGGCGAAATTTGCGCCGCTTTGTCGAACGCGGTTCGCGCCTCAGCCGTTTTCCCGGTCTTCAAATAGCATTTGCCCAGGGTAACTTCGATCTGCGCGTTGTCCGGATTTAAAATCGCTGCCTTCTCCAGCTCAGGCAACGCATCGCTATATTTTTGCTGTTCGAAATAAAGTACGCCCAGCGATGCATGCGCGAACTTATCCAGCGGATTGATCTCCAATTGCTTCCGGAACGCGACCGCCGCATCCTCCTCTTTGTGCTGCTGCAAAAATGCCGCGCCCAGATAATCGTGCGCGATAGGATCGCGCGTATTCAGCCTAATCTGCGTCTGAAAGGCATTAATCGCCGGTTCCGGTTGCCCCAGCCGCAAATACGCCAGTCCCAAATTGTTCCAAATATCTTTTCGCGAAGGCTCGAGCCGAGCCGCGCGCCGCAGCAAATCGATCGCCGCTTGTGCATTTCCCGCGTCCAGCGCGTTATCTCCCGCCTCCACCAGCTCATCTGCCTTCGCCGACGAAGCCACCGCATTCGCATCCTTCGGCGTCCTGCTCACCGCGATGGGTTGATTCTGGTCCGCCAGCGCCGCCCGTGTGAAGGCGCGATAGTCCTCCGCCCGGTCTGCCGGAACCTCGCCCATCTTGAATCGCACTAACCGCTGCACTTGCAGCGCATGCCCTTCCACCTTGTAGCTCGACCGGTACTCCGCGTAATCGCGCATCACCGTCACGCCAACCGGCGCAGCGAGCGTGTCCGTCCCCGGATAATCCAACTTCAAATGCAAACTCACATCCAGTGGCGTTCCAAAACTCACCGCAACATCGTTCTTTGGGGCCGGTGGCATTCCCAAGGAGGGAAGTGGCAAGCCGATTGTCGACTTCTTCTGCGACCAATCCGCCGCCCGTTTTTGTGCGAAATCAAACGTGAACTCGAACGGCTTACTCGTATCCAGCGGATCGTTCGGATGGACGTTGCTTACTTGCCCTTGCAGCCCATCGAGCAGCGCTACCGTTTGCCCAATCTGATTCCACCCGGTCTCCGGTGCCCGGTGAAACGCGCTGCGAAACGCGAATTCGTTGTCGCCGCGAAGCTGGTAATCCACCTTCGCAGTCAATTTCCCCAGCTCGCTCAGCCGCGCGTCAACATTCACAATTTCCGTGGAAGGGAAGGGCGGATTCTCGGGCGTCTTCTCGATCTTCGCTTCGCCATCTGCCGCGATCACCAGCGCATTCTTGCCCCTGAGATTCGGCAGCAAATATTCGAAAGGCGCCACATCCGCAGTCGAATCTAGCCAGATTTGTTTGCCCTCGGAGCTCTTGGGAATTGTCGTCAGCAAATGATCGAATTGCGCCGGCGAAGGCGCCTGCTCATTCAAGTTCCTCGTCGAGCTGGCCAGCACAGCCTCCGCGTGCACGTCTACCGCATCGAGCAATGCTGCAAGCAAGAAATGCTTGTCCTGCGAATCCCCGTATCCGTTCTTCAAAATTTCCGCGGGCTTCAGTGGCCGGTACTGCCCATCGCCAAACGGCAAACTCACATACCGGATCTTCTGGGCCACAAACGTATACAGCGCCGCAATTTTGTCCTGCTCTGTCTTGCAGTTTTTGGTCAGCTCCGCTGCCTTCGCACGAATTTCCTCGCTCTGAGCCGCTTCGCCTCCGGGTGTCTGTGGGTATCCCTTCGCGTACCACTTTCCAACCTCATCCCACGACTTGAACGACGTTAGTTCCACCGTCAAATTCGCCGCACTTGTGCTGCCCGTCGGGCCCGCCTGATTTTCAGTCGCGCCTCCCGCACCCCCGCTCGAATCCGCCCCGCTTTCTCCATTTGCATCCTTGCTGCGAACCACAAGATTCGAATGCTTCCACAAATAAACAACCCGCCCGTCAGCCTCACGCTTCGAATCGGCCGTCTTTGCCGACCGAATCGTCACCTCGCGCCCGGCCGGCACGTTAATCTCTAACTGCTCATCCAGAACCACCGCGGCATCCACAAAATTGTGCTCGTAGCAAAATTCATTCGGGATCATCGCCGAGTTGATCTTTGTGTCCACCTCGTAGTCGATTACCGAGCCCTCTTCGAGCCCCTCGACGGTCACTTGCTTTTCGTGGCTCTCCGCGTACGCCGGCGCGTCTTTCACCAGCGGCGTTTCCAAATCCTTCACCGCACCCGCACCCACATCTTTTGCCGCCCCGCCTTTTTGAGTCACCTTCACGTGCGCAACGTTCACCGTCTCCCGATTTGCGTTATACCCAAAGACCAGCGTCTTCAGCTCCTGCACTCCCGCCGCACTCTGCGCTCGCACGCGCACCTGCAGCACCCGCTCCCCCGTCCCGTCATTCTCAAACCGTATTCGCGTCACATATTTCTCAATGACGAACGGCTCTTTGGCATAGGGCTGCTCAGTTTGCGACGCGGACGCTTGGGTGGTTTTCGTCGCCGCGGTTTGCGAGTCGGTTTTTGGTTGGCTTGACGGGGAATTGCGACTGGAATTGCCGGCGGAGGCCCCACCTGGCTTGGTTTGCTGCGCTAGTGAAATAACCGGCAGCGCCGCAGCCGCGCACACCGCCATCATCAACAGGAAATCTCGACTCTTCATCGGTTCAATCGTCAGTGTAGGGGCAGGGAAGGGACAGAGTAAAGGCGGTCACGCCGCTAAAACAGCCAATATTTTCAGTTGAATCGCGGATACGTTAATGCGGCGCGCTTAGTCGGGTGCCAAAAAAAGAAGCGCAGCGAGGATTGCACTCCCGCGACACCCTCGCCGCGCCAAACCGCCGCCACTGCTCTAGCACAGTCTCCGCTAATTCACGGATTTAGCGCCCGCCGCTCCTTAATAGTCGCTAGCAGCCGCTCAATTTCCTCATTCCGTTCGAGATGCGCAAAGCGATCTTCGATATTCTCGCCGCTCAGCTCCTTGTGCGCTTCAACCACCGCCTCGGCCCGCAATACCTTGTCGCTCATCCGGTCAAATGCTCCCGAATTTGCATGTCCGGTTATCGCGCCCTCCGCCTGATTCGCGCGTCCCGCCGTCTGTGTCCGCCGGTGCCGCGCTATCAAGAGATCCTTCTTCAGCTTCGCTTCGGCCAGCTTCTGATCCAGCTTTTGCAGCGCATTTTTCAGTCCCTGCACTTGGATTTCCTGATCAGCCAGCTGCTCGCCATATCCCGAACCTATTTGCTGCAAGCTGCGGTATCGCTCCAGCGCCGCCCGCGCCAGATCGTCTTGCAGTTGATCCACCGCCCGCTCCGCTTTGTGGAACCACTCATCCGTCGCATCCTGATTTTCCTTTTTCTTTTTCTCCAGCAGGTGCAGGTCGGCAATCGCGATTGCCACTTGCGTCTTCACCTGCAGGTACTGATTCTCCATGTCGACGATCACCTGCTTGATCATCTTTTCCGGATCCTCAGCCCGATCGATCAAATCGTTCAAGTTCGCCCGGATCAGTGTGGTCACTCTTTCTAGTAATGCCATGTCCCGCTCCTTTCCATTCCTCAATCTAAACAACTCGAGTCCTATGAAACCTTCTACTTAGACTTTTTGCGCCGGTCCTGCGCCGCTAGGAATCGGCTTTGGCACTACGTCGCCGATATTCCGCACTTTCGACAGCAGCTCGTCCATCTTCATTCCGGAGAGCGCCTCGAATAACGCCGGAATCTGCGCCGCAATCTTCGTCACGTCACCAGTCAGCTTGTAAGCACCCGCCGCATCGCCGTTGCCCGTCGACACGATGGTTATCTTGTCCACGTTCTGTAGAGGTGACGCGATGGCTTTCACAATCTCCGGCATGTTCGTGAACAGCCGGTCGACCACCGCCGCCTGGTTGTATTCCTGATACGCCTCCGCCTTGACATTCATCGCCTTGGCTTCGGCTTCACCCTTCTTGAACACAATTTCCGCCTCCGCCTCGCCCTGTGCGCGAATCGCCGACGCCAATCCTTCCGCCTCCGCGATCCTTTTTGACTTTTCCGCATCGGCCAGCATCTGAATGCGTTGTTTCTCGATCTCCGCCTGCTTCAACACAGTTGCGATCAACTCCTTCTCGTGACGCGCGATTTCCGCTTCCTGCACTTTGATCTGGTTTTCGCGTTCCACCTGCTGCACGCGCACCGCCTCTACCACTACTTGTTGTTGCATCTTGTTCGTTTCGAGCTCGTACGCCTTGTCTGCCTGCGCTTGCGCTCGTTTGGTCGCCTCCAAAAACGCTGCCTTCTTAACTTCCAAGTCGCGCGTCGCCTCAGCCTGCTTCGCCAGGGAAGAGGTTTCTGCCGCCACGCGCTCCTGATCCGCGATCGACTTGGCAATGGCCGACGCCCTCGTGGCCTCGGCGCGCTTGATCGCCGTGTCTCGGTCTGCTTCTGCCGATGCCACATCAGCATCGCGTCGGATCCTTGCCACGTCAGGCCGGCCCATATTGGTGATGTATTCGTTCTTGTCACGGACTTCCTTAATCGTGAACGAAATTACTTCCAGGCCCATCTTGTTCATATCATCCGCGCAAGTCCCCCGCATGCGGTCGCCCACCATTTCGGGCTCCTTCACAATCTGCTCCACCGTCAATTGCCCGATGATTCCGCGCAAGTGACCTTCCATCACCAGCCGGATCAATCCCTCGCGCAGCGGCGGCGTCTTGGTTAAAAACTGCTCCGCCGCAGTTCGAATCGATTCCGGGTCCGACTTCACCTTGATCTGTGCTACCGCTTCCACCGTCACTGCCACGCCTTGCTTGGTGTAAAGGTCCTGCTGCGGCGCCACATCAAACGACATCAATTCGAGCGACAGCTCTTTATAGTTTTCCACCATCGGAAAAATTACCGTGCCGCCGCCCTTCACAATCCGCGTCCCGCGAAAACCGTAAACAATCAACGCCTCATGCGGTCCCGCTTTGCGAAACATCGATGCAAACGTGGCCATCAGGAAAACCAACCCGATCACCATGAGCCCCACAATCACCCACATTCCGCCTATCGCCTGCATAAATCCTCCTCGTGAACTGTTCCGTCGTAAAGCGGGTCCCTAAATTGTTGTTTCAGCAAAACTCTTTGGTGCGGCCTCTACTTCGTCCACTCTTCCCACGGCGCTACGTACGCAATCCCTTTCTCCACTCGCGCAATCACCACTTCTCGCCCCTTCTCCAGTGCCTTCCCGTCTTCTCTCCTCGCGCCCGCGCAGCTCCTCACCCCTCCCTGCGAGAACACAATCTCACCCGTTCCTCCCTCGCGAATCGCCCGGTTCACCCGCGCGAGTGTTCCCACCAGCCGGTAGTCCGACTCGTTCAGCACGGCCTCGTGCGGCAGAAGCACCTTCACCAAAAACCACGAGAGAATCGCCGCTCCCAGACAGCCCACGAATATCGACAACGCCAGCGCCAGCAAAAACCACACCGGGTGATACTCGGTAAGCAAGTATCCCGTCCCGCCGAACCACGCCAGGAACGCGAAAATCATCGGCGGACTCAACACCGAAGCTCCACGGAATCCGCCTCCTGCGTGTCCTGCCCCGTGGTGCCCGCCAATCGAATGCCATTTCAGCGGCGTATGAATGTGCAGCCCGCTAAATACAAACGACAGCAGGGTCATCGCGAAACCCACCACGAAGCAAATCAAGTAAAACTTCGCAAACGTCATGGCTGGGCCTCCTCTCTCAAACTCTCAAAGCACACTGCAACTTCAGAGCTTTAACTTTCGGCTGGCTCCGGCTCCGGCTTCGCCAACCCCGCGTCCACCGGTCCTTGGCTCGTCGCGCTCACCTCCGCCGGCCCTGGCTTTAGCACTTCGTGCAAGTGCTCCACAAGCCCCGGCACCTTCACAATCTCCCCGAGCAGCATCAGGCACTTCCTCGTGTCCGGATGATCCGCAATGTCCGTCAACGCCTTTCCGAGCTTCGGATCGTCATGAAAATTGTCCGCCGCCGCGTATATCCACGCTTTCCGTGTCGTATCCTCCGCACGCACCGCCGACCCCAAATCCGTCTGAAACCCCTCCGTGTCGTCCACCAGGAAGCCCGGATGCACCTTGAAATATCCCGCGAGCAATTGCCGCGTCCCGTGCGTGATGTGCGGCCGCGCCCCACTCTCAATTTGGGACAAGTACGACTGGCTGATCGCTTTACTGAAGTGCCGCTCCATTTCCGCCACCACCTCGCTCTGCGTCAATGACCGTCCGAGCCCACGCAGATTTCCCTCAACTGACCGCAAGTGCCGAATTTTCTCTCCAAGGTTCATATCGCAATTAGTGAATTGATATTGCTGTTTGCAATTAAGAAAGTCAAGGGATATATTAGCCTGTTCTTTCAGCAACTTATGGGTAGATCTTTAGGGAGTCATGCTTGCGGTCCTTTTGGTAGGGGCGCTCGGTCGACTCGCGATTAAAATTCGCCCCGAAGTAGAGCAGGCTGCTTCCTGAAAACGGACTGTGGCGGGGCGCGGCCCTTAGGCAGACTTAACCCACGCCCATCCCGCAGATATCCACAGCTTTTTCATATCGTTGCCGGTTGACACATTTTGCCGTTTTCCCTATACTCTTCCGGCTGTATTTGAGGAACTGCTTTAGTGTGGTTGCAGTAGGAAATTCTTCGGTCCCGGAACAGAGCACGAAGGAACGGGAACGAAGCACGGCCGAAATGGGGCGCCAGCCCCGCAAAGCCGTAAGAGCTTTCCCCATCTTTGCATTGCACTCGCAAGAGTGAAGTAGTTGTGTGGGGCAACGCGTAGTTTCCTTCGGGGTCGCAGTCCGGCTTCTGTTCAGTCACCTCAAATTTGCTGTGCGATGAAATTTGTCGCAACAGCGCAAATCTGCGTGCGCGTTTTTTTCGCCGCGAGGGCAGCGATGTGGCAGTAGCGCGTTTGAAATTTCGCGCTGCGAACGCCTAAGTGATTTGCCGTCAACCGCAGCAAGTAAGCAGAAAGCGCAGTAAGCAACGGGAGGCAATAGCGTGCCGACGTTTTCGCAACTAGTTCGTCAGGGCCGGGAGCAAATTCGTACTAAGACTAAGTCTCCGGCTCTAGAAGGGTGCCCGGAAAAGCGCGGAGTTTGCGTGCGTGTTTACACGCAGACGCCCAAGAAGCCCAATTCCGCCTTGCGCAAAGTGGCCCGCGCTCGATTGACCAATGCCGCTGAAGTCACCACCTACATTCCCGGCATCGGGCACAATCTGCAGGAGCACTCGATCGTTTTGGTCCGCGGTGGCCGCGTGAAGGATCTGCCTGGCGTTCGCTATCACATCGTGCGCGGGACGCTCGACGCCGCCGGTGTTGAGAATCGCAAGCAAGGGCGCTCCAAGTACGGCGCCAAGCGCCCGAAAACGGCGCAAAAGTAAGGAGAATTTGATCAATGCCTCGTAAAGGCTGGGTACTTCGAAGAAAAATTCCAGGCGATGCCGTCTATGGCAGCGACCTGGTCCAGAAATTCATCAGCAGCATGATGTACGACGGCAAGCGCTCTACCGCTCAGAACATTTTTTACACGGCCATGACTACAGTTGGCCAGAAAACCAACGACGACGCGCTCAAGATTTTTAAGAAGGCCATCGAAAACTGCAAGCCGGTACTCGAAGTGAAGACTCGCCGCGTCGGCGGTGCGAACTATCAAGTGCCAGTCGAAGTAAACCAGTTTCGCAAACAGTCGTTGGCCATTCACTGGCTCGTGCTCTATGCCCGGCAGCGTTCGGGCCGCTCCATGGAAGCAAAGCTGGCCGAAGAAATTATGGACGCTGCCAATGGTCGCGGCGGCGCCGTGAAAAAAAGAGAAGACGTACACCGCATGGCGGAAGCCAATAAGGCCTTCGCGCACTATCGCTGGTAAGTAATTTAGGGAACGAACAGAGAAAAATG
Organism: uncultured Acidobacteriota bacterium; assembly: GCA_963757885.1. GTDB lineage: Bacteria > Acidobacteriota > Terriglobia > Acidiferrales > UBA7541 > Palsa-147. Next base: position 2,327,731 of record CAVWSS010000006.1, read on the forward strand.
GCTCGTCAATTCCAACTCGACCAGATGCGCAACATCGGCATCATGGCCCATATCGACGCGGGTAAGACCACGTCGACGGAGCGGATCCTTTTCTACACGGGCGTCACCTACAAGATCGGTGAAGTGCATGAAGGCACCACCGTGATGGACTGGATGGAACAGGAACGTGAACGCGGCATCACCATCACTTCTGCCGCCACCACTGCTTCCTGGAAGCGCTTCGGAAAAAATGTTCGCATCAATATCATAGACACGCCTGGTCACGTAGACTTCACCGTCGAAGTGGAGCGCTCCCTTCGCGTGCTCGATGGCACGGTTGCGATTTTTGACGCGGTCGCCGGCGTTCAGCCCCAGTCCGAAGCCGTGTGGCGCCAGGCCGATAAGTATCGCGTGCCGAGAATTGCGTTCATCAATAAGATGGACCGCCTCGGCGCCGATTTTGACCATTCGGTGCGCTCTATGCGCCAGCGCCTCTCCGCGCACCCGGTTCCCCTGCAGTTCCCCATCGGCAAAGAAGATTCCTTCATCGGCGTGATCGACTTCATCGAAGAACGCGCCATCATCTGGAAGGATGAAACATTGGGCGCCGAATACGAAATCGTTGCCCTCGAAAAGCTATGGAGCCCAGAATTCCAGAAGGAGCGTCCTGAAGTTGCCGCTGCGATCAAGGCCTCCGGGTTAAGCCCAGAATTTTACAAAGAGCATCGCGACAAAGTTGTCGAATACATTGCTGAACACGACGACGCCGTGCTCACCAAATATCTCGAGCAGCACAAGCTCGAGCCTGCAGAGCTGCGTGAATCGATCCGTCGCTCCACCATTGCTTTGAAGCTCGTTCCTGTCCTTGCCGGCTCGGCCTTTAAGAACAAAGGCATTCAGCCCTTGCTTGACGCCGTCGTCGATTACCTGCCCTCGCCCGTCGATGTTCCGCCGGTTGAAGGTACCGACGAGGATGGCGATGAAGCCGTTTTGCGCCGCGCCAGTGACGATCAGCCCTTCGCTGCTCTGGCTTTCAAAATTATGACCGACCCATACGTCGGTCATCTCACATACGTGCGCGTTTATTCCGGCGTTCTCAAGTCCGGCATGAGCGTTTACAACTCGAGCAAGAAAACTCGCGAGCGCATTGGCCGCCTGCTACGGATGCACGCCAACAAGCGCGAAGAAATCGAATCCATCGAAGCAGGTGACATTGCCGCCTGCGTCGGCCTTAAGAACGTCAGTACCGGCGACACCCTCTGCGACGAAGAAAAGCCGATCGTTCTCGAGTCGATCGAATTTCCGGCTCCCGTTATTTCGGTTGCCATCGAGCCCAAGACCAAAGCCGATCAGGAAAAAATGGGCACTGCCCTCGGCAAACTGGCCCAGGAAGATCCTACTTTCCGTGTCCATACTGATGAAGATACCGGTCAAACGCTGATTTCCGGCATGGGCGAACTGCATCTTGAAATTATCGTGGATCGCATGATGCGCGAGTTCAACGTGCAAGCGAACGTCGGCCGCCCCCAAGTCGCCTATCGCGAAACGGTCATCAAGGAAGCCCAAGCCGAAGGTAAATATATTCGCCAGACTGGCGGCCGCGGTCAGTACGGCCACGTGAAGCTCGCAGTTCATCCTTTGCCGAACGCCAGTCACGAAGACATGCACGACATGTCCACCGACGAACTCGATGAGCTCGCCAAAACTGTCGCCGGTAAAGGCGGCAAATGGCGATTCGACAAGGATCATCGATTGCTCTTTATCGACAAGCTGATCGGCGGCGTGATTCCCAAGGAATATGTGCCGCCGGTCGAAAACGGCGTGAAGGAAGCCATGGAGAACGGCGTTCTCGCCGGCTACGAAATGGTTGACCTGGCCGTGGTCCTCTACGACGGCTCCTATCACGAAGTTGACAGCTCGGAAATGGCCTTTAAAATTGCCGGCTCCATGGCTTTCAAGGAAGCATGCCGCCGCGCCAACCCCAAACTTCTCGAGCCGATCATGCGCATCGAAGTGGTCGTTCCAGAGGAATATTTGAGCCAGGTATTCGGCGATTTGAATTCGCGCCGCGCTTCCGTGCAAGGCACCGAAACGCGCCTCGGCAGCCATGTGATTCGTTCCGAAGTACCGTTGGCGGAAATGTTCGGTTACGCTACCGACCTTCGCAGCCGCACCCAGGGCCGCGGCAGTTTCACCATGCATTTTTCGCATTACGCGCAGGCGCCGTCGAACGTCTCTGAAGAAGTCATTGCCAAGGCCACGGGCAAGGCGGCCAGGTAAAGGGCCATTGAGGAAAAAACGAGATTAATGAACACGATTAACAGAGATAACGAGGAGCGGAGATAAATATGTCCAAGGAGAAATTCGAGCGCAGTAAGCCGCACGTGAACGTGGGGACGATTGGGCACATCGACCACGGCAAGACGACGCTTACCGCGGCGATCACCAAAGTTCTTTCGAAGAACAATCCCAAAGTGTCCTTCCGCGCCTTCGATACCATCGACAACGCGCCGGAAGAGCGCGAGCGCGGTATCACTATCGCGGTGGCCCACGTCGAGTACGAAACGGCCAATCGCCACTACGCGCACATCGATTGCCCGGGCCACGCCGACTACATCAAGAACATGATTACCGGCGCGGCGCAGATGGACGGCGCGATTCTGGTTGTCGCGGCCACTGACGGCCCCATGCCCCAAACAAGAGAGCACATTCTTCTGGCTCGCCAGGTGGGTGTGCCGTACATCGTCGTGTTCCTTAATAAGTGCGACGTGGTTGAAGATCCCGAACTGCTTGAACTGGTTGAACTGGAAGTTCGCGAGTTGCTCAAGACCTATCAGTTCCCGGGCGATGCGGTTCCCGTAGTTCGCGGCTCAGCGCTTAAAGCTCTGGAAGGCGACGCCAAGTGGGAAAAGTCGATTCTGGAATTGATGGAAGCGGTCGATAAAAACATTCCCTTGCCGCAGCGCGATGTGGATAAGCCCTTCGCCATGCCGATCGAAGACATCTTCTCGATTTCAGGCCGCGGCACGGTAGTCACGGGCCGAGTCGAACGCGGCAAAGTAAAAGTCGGCGAAGAAGTGGAAATTGTCGGCTTCCGTCCGACCACCAAGAAGGTAGTCACGGGCGTAGAAATGTTCCGCAAGCTGCTGGATGAAGGCATTGCCGGAGACAACGTTGGGTTGCTGTTGCGCGGCACTGAAAAAGAAGACGTCGAGCGTGGTCAGGTTATCGCCAAGCCCGGGTCGATCACCCCGCACACCAAGTTCAAGAGCGAATCCTACGTGCTGACCAAGGAAGAAGGCGGGCGTCACACGCCATTCTTCACTGGATACCGTCCGCAGTTTTACTTCCGCACCACGGACGTGACCGGGGACGTGAAGTTGCCCCAGGGCGTGGAAATGGTCATGCCCGGTGACAACGTAGCCATGGAAATCTCCCTGATCACTCCGGTCGCTTTGGAGAAGGGGCTGCGCTTCGCGATTCGCGAAGGCGGCCATACCGTCGGCGCCGGCGCCGTCACTGAGATCATCGAGTAAAACATGCCAAACGGAGAAAAAATTCGAATTCGCCTTAAGGCTTACGATCACCGCGTGCTCGATCAGTCCACGCGTGAAATTGTTGACACTGCCAAGCGCACCGGCGCCGATGTAGCCGGCCCGATTCCTCTGCCCACGGTGATCAACCGCTGGACCGTTCTGCGCTCGCCGCACGTCGACAAAAAATCGCGCGAGCAATTCGAAATGCGCACCCACAAGCGCCTGATCGATATTCTCGAACCCACGCCCGACACGGTCGATGCGCTCATGAAGCTCGATCTTCCGCCAGGCGTGGATGTCGAAATTAAGGCTTTCGGACGCGAGCATTCAACCAAGTAAGAAAGCAGATCGAATTCTGTAGGAGAGCGAGAAGCACATGGCAGTAGACGGAATCTTAGGAATCAAGCTGGGAATGACGCAGTTCTTCACTCCCGAAGGCCTCGCCGTCCCTTGCACCGTGTTGCAAGCCGGTCCCTGCGTCGTTGTTCAACGCCGCAGCAAAGATAAGGACGGCTACGACGCCGTGCAGCTCGGCCTGGTCGAATTCATCAAGCCGCAGCGAATCAACAAGGCGCTCACCGGCCACTTCAAGAAAGCCAAGGTAGCGCCCGTGCGTTTCGTTCGTGAAGTGAATGTCATCGAGACTCCGGCCAAAGGTAAAGAAAAGGCCGAGGCGAACGCCCAAACAAAGGAAGGCCAGGAAGCTTCTGGCGAAACGAAAGCCGGCGATCGCGTGCTCATCGATGGGTTCGCCGTCGGTGAATTTGTTGATGTCAGCGGCGTCAGCAAGGGCAAGGGCTTTGCCGGAGGCGTCAAGCGCTGGCACTACCGCGGCGGCGACGCAACCCACGGCTCGATGTTCCACCGTGCGCCAGGCGGCATCGGCGCCAGCTCTTTTCCCTCGCGTGTTTGGCGCGGCCAGCATTTTCCGGGGCACATGGGCAATGAAAATCACACCGCCAAAAATTTGCGCGTGGTGAAAGTCGATACCGACGAGAACCTGATGTTCGTGCGCGGCGCAGTTGCCGGTCCGACCGGTTCCTACATCGTTATTCGCAAGTCGAAGAGAAAGAGGTAGCGGGGAGTTTATGCCAGTCGTCGACGTAATGAATCTCGCGGGCGATACAGTCGGAACGATCGAGCTGTCCGACGAAGTCTTTGCCGCGAAAATTAATCCGCATTTGCTGCACGAGACTACGCGGAATTATCTGCGCAGCCAGCGTGCCGGTACACACAAGACCAAGGACAAGGGCGAAGTTAGCGGCGCTGGTCGCAAGCTGTGGCGGCAAAAAGGCACTGGCCGCGCCCGCATCGGCTCCATCCGCTCGCCTCTGTGGCGCCATGGCGGCACCGTCCACGGGCCTCGTCCGCGCAGCTATGCGTATTCGCTTCCGCGCCAAATGAGAGCCGGCGCGCTTCGCTCCGCGCTCTCCGCAAAATTTGCGGACGAGAAACTTACCGTCATCGATGTTTGGAAGCTCGATTCGCACAAGACCAAGCCCTTTGCCGAGGCCCTTACCAAGCTCGATGGTGATAGCCGCACCATGCTCATCGTCGAAACCGGTGAGAACGTCAATCTCGAGCGCGCCTCCCGTAATATCGACGGCGTAAAAATGGTGCTGTCGACCGCCCTTGAACCGTACGACCTGCTCCGTCACGACCGCCTGCTTCTCTCGAGGCCCGCGGCGGAAAAATTAAGTGAGGCTCTGCGCGTCAATAAAGGTGCCAGAGCAAATGGCGAACGCGTCCAGATCCAGAAAGCTCAGCCGGCTCGCAAGCCCAAGGCCGCCGCGGGCGAAGAAGCCGGCGCAGAGCACGAACCGCACGCCGAAAAGCACAAGGCTGCGCATCATGCCAAGCCCAAAGCGGAAGCAAAAGCCAAGGCCAAGCACAGCGAGCCCAAAGCGAAATCGCACGAAGGCAAGGAAAAGTCGCGGTCAGCCGCAAAGAAACCCAAAGGAAAGAAGGAATAACTCATGACCGCGCGCGCATTCCAGGTCATTCGACGGCCAATCATCACCGAAAAAGGACTCGCGGTGAAGGAATTGCAGCACACCGTGGTCTTCGAAGTTGCCGCGAACGCCACCAAGACTGAGATCAAGGAAGCCGTGCAAACCGTCTTCAAGGTCAAGGTAGCCGGGGTTCGCACCGCCTCCTTCTATGGCAAGTTCCGCCGCCGGGGCCGCGCCGAAGGTTACCGTCGCGACTGGAAAAAGGCTTACGTCAAACTGGCGCCCGGCGAAAAAATGATCGAGTACGGCGAAAACTTGTAAGCGTGCTAATCGAGAACCCAGTAGACGCAGAAATCGGAATGTTAGCTCACGAACAACGAGACAAGCAAAAGCAAGCCAAGCATCGGTAGTTGGGCGGGAAGCACGAGGAAACAATGGCACTGAAAAGCTTCAAACCGTACACACCGTCACGGCGCTTTCTCACGCTGGTGGATAAGAGCGAAATCACCAAACAGACGCCTGAGAAATCTCTGGTGGAATCGCAGAAGCGTACCGGCGGCCGCAATAACCACGGCGAAGTCACCATCTGGCATCGCGGCGGCGGCCACGCGCGCAAGTATCGCAATATTGATTTTCGCCGCGACAAAATCGGTGTCCCGGCGAAAGTAGCGGCCATCGAGTACGACCCGAATCGCTCTGCGCGCATCGCCCTGCTGCATTACGCTGACGGCGAAAAGCGCTACATCCTGCATCCGGTGGGCCTCGAAGTGGGCATGACCGTTCAAAACGGAGCCGCGGCCGATATTCTGCCCGGCAACGCGCTGCCCATCCGCAATATCCCGCCCGGTACCATGGTGCACAACCTGGAATTGTCGCCCGGCAAAGGTGGCCAGGTAGTTCGCTCCGCCGGTGGCGCGGCCCAGCTTCTTAGCAAGGAAGGCGACATCGCTCTGGTGAAGTTGCCCTCGGGCGAAACGCGAAAATTTCACACCGATTGCATGGCCACAGTCGGCCAGATCGGTAACTTGGATCACGAAAATATTACTTACGGCAAGGCTGGGAAATCTCGCTGGCTGGGAATCCGTCCAACGGTTCGCGGCGTGGCGATGAACCCGGTAGATCACCCGCACGGCGGTGGCGAAGGCCGCGTGAAGGGTAATCATCCCCAAACCCCCTGGGGCTTCCCTACGCTTGGTGCGAAAACTCGCAAAAAGCGCGGAGGCAGCAAGATGATCGTAGAACGGCGTAAGCGTTAGTCAGGCAGCGACGTAAGCGATCAGAGCAAGTAGCGGAAAGAAGAGAAGCGAGCAGCAACGAAAATGTTTCCGGCGCGGCGGGGAATCGAGACAAAGATGAGTGCCACCAGAACATCAGGCCGAACTACACGTCGCACGGCGCGCGCCGCCAAAATCGCAGCGCGACGCCGCGTCAAGCAAGTAGCTAAGCCTGTCAACAAGCCGGTTGCTAAAGTTGCCCCCAGGCTTCAGCCTCCAGCTCAAGTGCTTTTCCGTTTGTGCCGCGCAGGTTGGGCGGTGATCGTAGACAAAGTTCCGAACGCGTCAGGCACCCGGTTTGTCTGCCCGTTCTGCCCCGTGTCGCATCGCGTTCCGGGCCCGGTTCGCGGGTTCCGCAGAATGCGCCGCGCCCAATGGGTCAAACTGCGCCGGGTCGAGGAGTAAGGGTCGAATGCCCCGATCGTTAAAAAAAGGTCCGTTTATCGATGAGCACCTCCGAATCAAAGTGGAGGGAATGAACGAGCGCAACGAAAAGAAAGTCGTTAAGACTTGGTCGCGGCGCTCCACCATCCTTCCCGACATGATTGGCCACACCATCGCCGTGCACAATGGCCGCAAATTCATCCCGGTCTATATCACCGAGCAGATGGTCGGTCATAAGCTCGGCGAATTTGCGCCCACCCGCACCTTTAAAGGTCACGCGGTGAAGGCGGCCCTCGAAAAGGCGGCGGCTGCGGCAGGCATGCCTCCGGCAGGAGCAGCGCCGGCGGCAACTAGCGGCGGAGCCCCAGCAGGCGGCGGAGCGAAAGGATAAGCAATGGCCTCGGCGGCACAAGCACCACTCGCAATCGAAGGTTTGGCAAAGGCGCGATTTGTGCGCGTTTCTCCGCAGAAAGCTCGCCTGGTCATCGACTTGATTCGCGGTCAGCAAGCCGAGCACGCGCTGCAAACTCTGCGCTTCACGAAAAAGCGCATCGCTCGCGACATCGAAAAGATTCTGCGCAGCGCCATCGCCAATGCCGAACGCAAAGCGGAAGATGCCGGCGATACGCTCGACGTCGACTCGCTCTACGTCTCGCAGTGTTTTGTTAACGAAGGTCCGCGCTGGAAGCGTCTCCGCCCCGCCCCCATGGGCCGTGCGTTCCGCTACCAGAAGCGCACCAGCCACATCGTAGTGGAAGTTGCCGAGCATCATCGCGCGGCGCAGAGCCGCGCCGAAAGCGCCGCCGCCGAAGCTGAATCACACAAGGGCGTGCGCGGGGCCATTCGCAAAGCGCGCAAACAGATCGCTCAGCGCCAGAAACAGGCGCAGCAGGGCTCCAAAAAACGAAAGTAGGTGAGTAAGTGGGACAGAAAACACATCCTTATGGTTTCCGCCTCGGCTATAACAAGCCGTGGAAATCGCGCTGGTTCGCCAAACGCGATTACGCCGACCTGCTTCACGAGGACGTGAAGCTGCGCAGAACGCTCAAGGAACGCCTCAAGTCTGCCGGCGTCAATGGCATCGATATCGAGCGTGCTGCAAATAAGCTCGTCGTGCGCATTTACACCGCGCGTCCCGGCATCATCATCGGCCGCAAAGGTTCGGAAATCGATAAGCTCAAGCAGGAAGTGCAGAAGCGCACCAAGCGCGAAGTTCACATCGACATTCAGGAAGTCCACCGGCCCGAACTCGATGCTCAGCTCGTTGCTGAATCGATCGCGCTCCAGCTTGAAAAGCGCGTCGCCTTCCGCCGCGCCATGCGCAAGTCGGTTGATTCCGCTCTTCGTTTTGGCTGCAAAGGAATCAAGGTTCGCGTCGCTGGCCGCTTGAACGGCGCTGAAATCGCCCGCAAGGAGTGGTACTTGCAAGGCCGGCTCCCGCTGCAAACTCTACGAGCCGATATCGACTATGGCACCGCTGAAGCGCACACCACTTACGGCCTGATTGGCGTGAAGTGCTGGATCTATCAGGGCGAAAATATTCCCCGCCGCAAGCAGAAAGAAGCGGCCGCCTAGCAAACAGGCGCGCGAGATTTAGCGCGTCGGCGACAGGGACAAATTTATGTTGATGCCGAAAAAAGTGAAGTATCGCAAGCAGCAGCGCGGGCGCCGCAACGGCAAAGCCTGGCGCGGTGGCTCGCTGGCCTTTGGCGAATACGGGCTTAAAGCTCTCGAGCCGGCCTGGATCACCGACCGCCAGATCGAAGCGGCTCGCGTCGCCATCACCCGTTTCATCAAGCGCGGCGGCAAGCTCTGGATCCGAGTCTTCCCGGATAAGCCTTTCACCAAGAAGCCTGCTGAAACGCGTATGGGCAAGGGCAAAGGACCGCCAGAGCACTGGGTTGCCGTGGTCAAGCCCGGCCGGATCATGTTCGAAATGTCGGGAGTTGATCTCGCGTCCGCAACCGAAGCCATGGGGCTCGCTGCGCACAAGCTGCCTATTCGCACGCGGTTCGTTACTCGAGCCGGAGGATTTTAATGCCGCGGCCCATTGAAAAATTCAATCAGATGAGCCGCCAAGAGCTCGATCATCAGAAGCACGAGCTCACCGAACAGATTTTTCACCTGCGTTTTCAGCTCTCTACCGGCCAGGCCGAGGGCGTAACCCGCCTCCGCCAGTCGCGCAAGGATCTGGCGCGTGTGAATACTTTGCTCAATGCGAAGAAAGATTCGGGCCAGGCCGGCTCCGCGCCGAAAGCGCACGCCGCTAAATCCGAAAGCGCCGAAACGAAGCACGCGGCGCCCAAGGCCAAAGCCCACAAAACTGAAAAGAAATCAGCCAAAGCAACTGGAAAGGCAACCGGAAAAGCGAAATGACCGCAGAAAACGCAGCAACAGCGCCGGCACCAGAGCGCGTGGGCTCGCGCCAGGAACGCATCGGCGTGGTCTCCAGCGCCAAAATGCAGAAGACCATTGTTGTCAAGGTGACCCGCACCATGGCTCACCCGCTCTATCACCGGGTCATGCGTAAGACCAAAAAATATTACGCGCATGACGAAACCGGTGAAGCGCGCATAGGCGATACCGTGCGCATCATCGCCTCCAGACCGCTCTCCAAACTCAAGCGCTGGCGTCTCGCGGAAGTGATTTCGCGCTCCACCCGTGTGGCTTGATTTGAAGTCGGCCGGATTTTGAACGGAAAGTTTTAGAACAGCCTGGAAGAGCTCGACGACGAACAAAATAACGCAGCTCGACGCGTTACGCAGGACAGGAGAGAACCGCGATGGTTCAGATGAGGACGTGGCTGACCGTGGCCGATAATTCCGGCGCCCGCCAGATCACGTGTATCTTGCCGGTGGGAGGCGACGCCGGCCTCACCGCTGGCTTGGGCGACGTAATTACCGCGGCGGTTAAAGAAGCTTCGCCGGAAAGCCAGGTTAAAAAGGGCAAGGTCGTTCGCGCAGTGGTGGTTCGCACCCGCAAGGAACATCGCCGCAAGGATGGTTCCTACATCCGCTTCGACGACAATGCCGCTGTTTTGATCAACGACGCCAACGAGCCCGTAGGTACTCGCGTTTTCGGGCCGGTGGCCAGAGAGCTGCGCGACAAAAAATTCACCAAAATCGTCTCGCTCGCTCCGGAAGTTTGGTAACGAACAAGGTTAACGAACAGGGTTAAAGATGAGAGAACGCAAACAGCCAAAAAAATTCACCATGACCATCCGCCATGGTGACAACGTCAAGGTCATGGCCGGGCGTGCCAAGGGCAAGACCGGGCGCGTACTCAGCGTCGATCCTTGGAAAAACCGGGTCACCGTCGAGCACGCCAACATCATCAAGCGCCACACGCGGGCCAACCCGCAGAAGAACATCAAGGGCGGCATCATCGATAAGGAAGGCCCGATTCACGCCTCCAATGTGATGATCATTTGCCCTAACTGCGAAAAACACACCCGCGCCGGCAGCACTACTTTATCCGACGGCACCAAGAGCAGAATCTGCCGCCGCTGCGGCAAGACCATGGAGTTCAGTAACGAGTAGGAAGTACTTCAGGCAAAAGATTTCAAAAAACGGAAAGGGCAAGACTTTCGAGACAAGGTTTCTAGACCATGATTAGCAGAATGCACGAAAAATATCGCAAAGACGTCGTACCCGCACTGTCCAAGCGCTTCGACTACGGCAACGTCATGGCGGTGCCTCGCGTCAAGAAGATCACCGTCAACATCGGCATGGGCGAAGCCAGCCAGAACGTCAAGTTGCTCGATACCGCGGCTCAGGAGCTTGGCCAGATTGCCGGTCAGAAGCCGGTCATCACCCGCGCCAAGAAGTCCATCGCGAATTTCAAAATTCGCAAAGGCATGCCCATCGGTTGCATGGTCACCCTTCGCGGCGAGCGCATGTACGAATTTCTCGATCGCCTGGCCAACATCGTGTTGCCTCGCCTTCGCGACTTCAAAGGCCTGCCGCCGAATTCTTTCGATGGGCGCGGCAATTACACGATCGGCCTGCGCGATCAGCTGGTCTTCCCGGAAATCGATTACACCCGGGTCGACAAAATCAAAGGCATGAACGTAACCATAACCACCTCGGCTTCAACTGATGAAGAAGGCCGCGAGCTGCTCAAGCTGCTCGGCGTACCCTTCCGCACTCAACAACAGGAGAGATAATGGCGCGCGATTCACAATTCGCAAAAATGGTGCGCAAGCCAAAGTACAAGGTCCGCGTGCGCAACCGCTGTCGCATCTGCGGCCGCGCTCGTGGCTACTTGCGCAAGTTCGCTATGTGCCGCATCGACTTCCGCAACCTCGCCCTCAAAGGTGAAATTCCGGGCGTAGTGAAAGCTAGCTGGTAAGAGGAAACGATTAATGACCACTGATCCCATCGCGGATATGCTCACTCGCATCCGCAACGCTTCGCGCGCCAAGCACCCTCGCGTGGACTTGTCCGCCTCGAAGCTTAAAGTCGAAATTGCGCGCATCTTGAAGGATGAAGGCTATATCGCCTCCTTCAAGGTCATGGACGACAACAAAATAAAGAAAACTTTGCGCGTCTTCCTGCGCTACACGCCCGATCGCCGCAGCGTGATCACCAACTTGAAGCGCATCTCGCGTCCAGGCTGCCGCCGCTACGTGGGCAAGACCGAAATTCGCGCTGTCGTAGGCGGCATGGGCATGTCCATCCTCTCCACGCCACGCGGTTTGATGACCGGTTACGCTGCGCGAAAAGAAGGTGTGGGCGGCGAACTTCTCTGTGAGGTTTGGTAGCAATGTCTCGAATTGGACAAAAACCGATCCCGCTTCCTTCTGGCGTAAAAATTCAGGTCCAGGCTGACGCGGTCCGCGTCGAGGGCCCCAAGGGCAAAATGTCCGTGCGCATTCCGGGCGGCATCAAGTTTGAAACTAAGGACAACGTCCTCACCGCTGTTCGTCAGACCGAAGAACAGCGCGCTCTTCACGGTTTGGCTCGCGCCCTGGTGGCCAACGCGGTCCACGGCGTCACTCTGGGATTCAAGAAAGATCTCGACATCGTCGGCGTCGGCTACCGCGCGGAAGTGAAAGGCAAAAATGTCATGCTCTCGCTGGGTTTTTCCAAGCCTGTCGAGTTCCCGATTCCCGAAGGCATCCAGATCGCCGTTGAAAAGCAGACTCACATGAGCGTAACCGGCGCGGACAAAGGCCAGGTCGGGCAGGTTGCCGCCAATCTGCGCAGGCTCCGCCCGCCCGATCCATATAAGCAGAAGGGCATCCGTATCACCGGCGAGCGCCTCAAGAAGAAAGCTGGCAAGGCTGGCGCCGCCAAGACAGCCGGATAAGCGTAACCGGGCAACAAGATTTGAGGAGATAGCGTGGCTACAATTCCAGTTCGAAAATTATCGCGAAGCGCGCACCGCAAGCGCCTGCACTCGCGCCTGCGCCGCACTTTGACCGGCAACACCGAGCGGCCCCGGCTCTGCGTTCACCGCTCTGCCAAGCATATCCACGCGCAGCTCATCGACGATTCCACCGGTCGCACCATCGTCGCGGCCAGCTCCGTCGATGGCGAATCGCGTAAGTCGCTCAAAGGTGGTGGCAACATCGCTGCCGCGAAAGTGATCGGCAAAGCCATCGCCGAACGCGCCAAAGCGGCGGGCGTTGAAAAAGTCGTGTTTGATCGTGGCGGATACCAATATCACGGCCGGGTGAAAGCTCTGGCAGAAGCGGCCCGGGAGGCGGGCTTGAAGTTCTAACTACTTATGTCGAAACAAGAGCTCAAAGATACATTGTCGCTCCGCAGGGTCATCGACGCGAACTTGTCGAACCTGAAGGATCAAGTGGTCTCGATCAACCGCGTCACCAAGGTCGTTAAGGGCGGTAAAAACCTCAGCTTCTCTGCTCTCGTCGTGGTCGGTGACCAGCGTGGCCATGCCGGATTTGGCATGGGCAAAGCCCGCGAAGTTCCCATGGCCATTCGCAAGGCCATTGAGCAGGCCAAGAAAAACATGGTCAAGCTCAACCTCAAGGGTTCGTCGATTCCGCACCAGGTCCTTGGCCGTTACGGCTCGGGCCAGGTGCTGCTCAAGCCCGCGCCCGAAGGCACCGGTCTCATCGCTGGCGGCCCCGTTCGCGCCGTCATGGAAGTTGCCGGTATTCAGAACGTGCTGACCAAGTCGATCGGCACCTCGAATCCGCATAACGTAATCAAAGCCACTTTTGACGCGCTTCTCCACCTCAAGGACGCCGCCAAGGTTGCCGAGCTTCGTGGTAAGTCCACCACCGAAGCGGTCGCGGTCAGCTCGTAAACGAAAAGGAATCGCCTTAAGCAAATGGCCAAGAAAACAGCGGGTACTCTAAAAATCAAGTGGGTGCGTAGCTTCATCGGCTGCCCCCGCTCCATGCGCCAGACCATTCGGGGCCTCGGCTTTCGCCGCATGCAGCAAGTGGTCGAGCGTCCCGACTCTGCTGCCATTCGCGGCATGATCGCCCGTGTTCATCACCTGGTCGAAATCCAGGACGAAAAATCCGAAAAGTAAACGAGAACCATGGCTGAAGAAAAAGATAAAAAGAAAAAATCATCGATCCCCACGCTCTCGACTCTCAAGCCGCCGCGCGGGTCGCGCCGCAAACACGTCCGTGTCGGGCGCGGCATGGGCTCGAAACTCGGCAAAACTGCCGGCAAGGGCAATAAAGGCCAGCAATCCCGCCGCGGCTATTCTCGCCGTCGCGGTTTTGAAGGCGGCCAGATGCCCCTGCACCGCCGCATTCCCAAGCGCGGCTTTACCAATGCGCTTCGCCGCGACGTGGCCATCGTCAACATCGAATCGCTCAACCGCTTCGAATCCGGCGCTACCGTCGGCCTCGAGGAACTTATGCACCAGGGCTTGGTTCGCGGCCGTCGCGATGGCGTCAAAATTTTGGGTTCTGGCGACCTGAAGGTGGCTCTCACCGTCCGGGCGCAGGCATTTAGCAAGTCGGCGCAGGAAAAAATCACTGGCGCCGGGGGTAAGGCCGAAATTCTTTCATGAAGAAGCTTGTCGAAGCATTTCGCAATATTTTCCGTACTCCGGACCTGCGTAATCGTGTCTTGTTCACGCTGGCTCTGTTGGCGGTCTACCGGCTGGGTGCCTTCATTCCCACCCCCGGCATCAATACCGACCTCTTGCAGACGCTGTTCGAACAGGGCCGCGGCTCGGTTCTGGGCATCATCGACCTGTTCAGCGGCGGCAACCTCCGCCGTCTGACCATCTTCGCGCTCGGAATCATGCCGTACATTACTGCATCTATTATCTTGCAGTTGATGGTGGTGGTCTGGCCGTATCTCGAGCGTTTACAGAAGGAAGGCGAGCTGGGCCGGCGCAAAATCACCCAGTACACCCGCTACCTGACCATCATCCTGAGCGCTTTCCAGTCCTTTACCATCGCGCTCACCCTGCAGAACCAGAACCTGGGCGGCACGCCCCTGGTCTACCACCCCGGTCCGCGCTTTATCTTGATGACAATGCTGACCTTAACCACCGGGTCGGCCTTCATCATGTGGCTCGGTGAGCAGATAAGCGATCGCGGCATCGGCAACGGCATGTCCCTGATTATCTTTGCGGGCATCGTTGTTGGTCTGCCGCGTGGAGTTCGGGATCTTTGGGACAAGATGACTTCCCAGCAGTGGGGGCCGTTTACTCCCATTGCCATCATTCTGCTCCTCGGGGTCATGCTGGCCATCGTGGCCTTCATCGTCTTCGTCGAGGGCGGCCAGCGCCGTATCCCGGTGCAATACGCCAAGCGCGTCGTGGGACGGCGCGTCATGGGCGGCCAGATGACTTACCTGCCGCTCCGCGTCAATTCCGGCGGCGTGATTCCGCCGATTTTTGCCAGCTCTCTGCTGACTTTTCCGCAGACCCTGGCCTTGTTTTTCAAGAATCGCTCGCCCTTTTTCGACCACATGTTCAGGTCGATTTCCTGGGGCGAGCCGCTGTACACCGCGATCTATGTCTTTCTGATCATCTTTTTCGCGTTCTTTTACGTGGGAATCATTTTCAATCCCACTGAGCTGGCTGACAACATGCGCAAGTACGGAGGCTTCATCCCCGGGATTCGCCCGGGACGCAACACCTCCGAGCACATTAACCGCATACTGTCCCGGCTCACGCTCGTAGGCGGCATTTATTTGGCGATCGTTTGTTTGATCCCGGAGTGGATGATCTCCGGCATTCACCTCCAGCACCTTCCCGTGTGGCTCGGCGGCGAATGGTTCGATACGCATATGTGGCGCTTCGTTCTTGAAGGCTTGGGCGTCACTTTCTATTTCGGCGGTACCTCTTTGCTGATTGTGGTCGGCGTTGCTATGGACACCGTTCAGCAAGTGGAAGCGCAACTGGTCATGAGGAACTACGACGGTTTTGTAAAACGCGGCAAAGTTCGCAGCCGCCGCGGATAGTTCAAGTCGAGCTCACGGCGAAACCAATGGCGCTACAACGGCCGGTAATTTTCTTGGGACCTCCGGGTGCAGGTAAAGGCACGCAGGCGAAGCGTCTTTCCGCGCACTACGGCGTGCCGCATCTCTCCACCGGAGATATGCTGCGCGATCACGTTCATCGCGGCACCGAGTTGGGCAAGAAAGCCAAGCCCATCATGGACCGTGGCGATCTGGTTCCCGATGATGTGGTCTTGGGCATCATCGAAGACCGCGTGGCCCAGGAAGATTGCGCAAGGGGTTTTGTGTTCGACGGTTTTCCGAGAACCATGCCTCAGGCTTTGGTTCTGGATCAGGTTCTCGAAAAAAAGCATTTTCCGGAGCCTTTGGTCGTCAATTTTCACGTCGATTACGACGAGCTACTTCACCGGGTTTCTGGCCGGTGGATGTGCAGCGTGAATGGCGAGATTTACAACATTTACGAAAAGCCTCCCAAGGTAAAGGGGCTTTGCGATAAATGCGGCGGGAAACTGATTCAGCGTTCCGACGACCGGGTCGACGTGGTTCGAGATCGCCTGGCCGCCTTCGCCAAGCAGACTCAGCCGCTGATCGATTACTACCGGTCCAAGGGTGATCTGAACGAAATCGACGGCGCCGCTAGCGTGGAAGAGGTGGCCCGTCGGCTGGAAGAAATTGTAGCCAGGCACGGAAGCGATGGCCATCGTCCGCAAAGATAGCCGTGAGCTAGAAAAAATGTACCGCGCAGGACAGATTGTCTGGAATGCGCTGAATGAGTTGCACAAACGCGTGAAGCCGGGAGTCACTACGAAGGAGCTCGACGATTTCGCCGAGAGTTACACCGCCGAGAATCATGCGCGGCCGGCCTTCAAGGGCTACATGGGTTACCCTTGCTCCTTGTGCACTTCGATTAATCACGAGATCGTGCACGGCATCCCCTCGCGTAAGCGAGTTTTGAAGGAAGGCGACATATTATCGATGGATTTTGGCGTTGAACTCGATTCGTACTTTGGCGACGCGGCTCTGACCGTGCCCGTGGGCAAAATTGCTCCCGAGCGCGAAAAGCTGCTCCGTGTCACTCGCGAAGCGCTCGACCACGCCATTGAAAAAGTGCGCCCGGGCAATCGCCTGAGCGATATTTCAGCGGCTGTGCAGGATTGGGTCGAGTCCAACGGTTTTTCTGTGGTTCGTGATTTTGTAGGCCACGGCATCGGCACCAAAATGCACGAAGAGCCTCAGCTCCCCAATTACGGCGAGCCGGGTCACGGTCCGCGGCTTCTCGAGGGCATGGTCCTGGCTATCGAGCCCATGGTCAATTCGGGCAAGCCGGCCGCGCGTGTTTTGGCTGATAAGTGGACCGCCGTCACCGCCGATGGCAGCGACTCGGCCCATTTCGAGCACACTGTGGCCGTTACCGCTGACGGACCTTGGATTCTCACCCGGCCCCGTGAAATCGCCGGAGCGTGCTGGTAGCAGTGCTGGGCGCAGTGCTTGTGGTTGACCGGGCCGCAAAAAGGTCGATGCAGTAGCTGTGCAGGAGATAAACCATAACGATGAGTCTGTATGAATAGAAGGCCTGAGCCGGATAAGAAGCCCCCCAGCGAAGGCGGCAGTAAATCGGATGGCAATTCGAAAGAAGACGCCATCGAAGTAATGGCCACGGTCATCGAACCGTTGCCCAACGCGATGTTCCGCGTCGAGCTCGAAAACAAGCATCAGGTGCTCGCGCACATCTCGGGAAAAATGCGCAAGAATTTTATTCGTATCTTGCCGGGCGACCGCGTCGCAGTCGAGCTCTCGCCGTACGATCTCACTCGCGGCCGCATCGTTTATCGCTACAAGTAGGGAACCGGCCTCCCGAAAGTAACCGCAACATCGGCAACGAGCGGCCAGAAGGGAACGAAGGGAAATGAAAGTTCGAGCGTCAGTCAAAAAAATCTGTATGAAGTGCAAGATTGTTCACCGTCGCGGCGTCGTTCGGGTAATTTGTCAGAATCCCAAACACCGCCAGCGCCAGGGATAAACGCATCAAGAGTAGGCATAAGGAGAACTAAGAATGGCTCGCATCGCAGGCGTGGATCTTCCGCCAAACAAAAGACTCTGGGTCGGCCTCACCGCCATCTACGGCATCGGCCAGGAACGCGCCAAGAAGCTTGCCGCCAAGGCTGGTGTCGACGAAACCAAGCGCGTCAAGGACTTGACCGAAGAGGAAACCAACAAGCTTCGTCAGGCCATTGAATCCGAAGGCCGCGTCGAAGGCGACCTGCGCAAAGAAGTTCAGATGAACGTGCGCCGCCTCGTCGAAATTCAGTGCTATCGCGGCCTGCGCCATCGCCGCAATCTGCCCGTTCATGGCCAGCGCACTCACACCAACGCTCGTACCCGTAAGGGACCGCGCCGCGGTGCCGTCGCAACCAAAAAGAAGGTCGCCATCCGCAAGTAATGCGGGCTGTATAACGAAATTAGCCGCGCAGCCGCGGTACATACCGGCTCGCAGCGAGCGCATCAAATAAGGAGATAGCAGAGTGGCCAAGGAACCTCAGGACGCCGCAGCGCCGGCAGCAGGCGCAAAGTCGTCGTCCAAGCGTAAAAAGGAATTTCGTAAGAAAAAAGAGCGCCGCGTCGTGCCCCACGGCGTGGTCTGCATTCAAGCCACTTTTAACAACACCATCGTAACCCTTACCGATCCCGACGGCCGCGCCGTAAGCTGGGCCTCCGCCGGTTCGGTGGGCTTCAAAGGTTCGCGCAAAGGCACGCCCTACGCCGCGCAGCAGGCCGCCATGAACGCCGCCGGTACCGCTCGCGATCAGTACGGCATGAAGTCGGTCGAAGTTCGCGTTAAGGGACCGGGCGCGGGCCGTGAATCTGCAATTCGCGCGCTGGCCTCTTCCGGCTTGCACATTAACGCGATCAAGGACGTTACCCCGGTCCCGCACAACGGCTGCCGCCCGCCCAAGCGCCGCCGCGTGTAAGTAACTTGGGTAAAAGTTTCGAGCACCACAGCTAAGCAAGATCCCGGCAACACCCGGGCGCAGTGCTTCAAAGGAGAACAGGGAATTGGCAAGACATCGTGAAGCGGTTTGCCGGCTTTGCCGGCGCGAAGGCATGAAGCTTTTCCTCAAAGGCTTGCGTTGCTTTACGGAAAAGTGTGCCATTGAAAAGCGCAATTTCGTTCCCGGCCAGCACGGCCAGGCGCGCCGAGCAAAAATGGTGGGCTATGGCGTGCAGTTGCGCGAAAAACAGAAAATGAAGCGCACCTACGGCTTGCTCGAGCGCCAGTTCCGCACCTACTTCGAGAAGGCCGAGCGCGCCAATGGGCCCACCGGCTCGAACCTCATGGTCATGCTCGAGCGCCGTCTCGATAACGTGCTTTATCGCACCGGTGTCGCTTCGTCGCGCGCGCAAGGCCGCCAGTTCGTCCTTCACGGCCACGTCCGCGTCAACGGCCGCAAGGTCAACATCCCCAACTTTCTCGTCAGCGTGGGCGATGAGATCGCCATGAAGGACAACATGAAGGAAAACGCCATGGTCCTCGAGGCTCGCAACCTCGCCCAAAGCCAGGGTTCCATACCGTGGCTTGATATCGACCGCGAAAATCTCCGGGCAAAAGTCATCGCCATGCCCCGGCGCGAAGATTTGCACACTCCGCCGCTCAACGAACAGTTGATCGTCGAACTCTATTCCAAGTAAGCGCAAAGATTCCGATTCGAACGCTCGCCCTCGGGCGGGCCAGGAGGAAAACTGAAGATGTGGAAGGGATTCCAGAAACCAAAGAGGCTTGCAGCGGAACTCGAGTCGTTGACCGACAAGTACGGGAAGTTCTCTGCTCAGCCATTCGAACGCGGCTGGGGCACTACCGTCGGCAACGCAATTCGTCGCGCTCTGCTTAGCTCTATCGAAGGCGCCGCTATCACCGCGGTGCGCATCGAGGGCGTGCTCCACGAATTCTCGCCGATTCCCGGCGTGGTCGAGGACGCCACCGACATCATCCTCAACGTGAAGCAGATTCCGTTGAAGCTGAATTCCGATCAGTCTAAGACCATCACTCTCAACGTCGATACGCCTGGCCCTGTCACCTCCGCCAAAATCGAAGAGGATAACGACATCGCCGTGCTCGATAAAAATATTTACATCGCCACCGTTTCCGAAGGCGGCAAGCTTGAGCTCGAAATGCGCGTCAAGAATGGCCGCGGCTACGTCTCCGCCGATCGCAACTTCGACGAAGACCTGCCCATCGGTTACATCCCGATCGACTCGGTTCACTCGCCGGTTCGCAAAGTAAACTACGGCGTCGAAGCCGCTCGTCTCGGCCAGATGACCGACTACGAAAAGCTCTCTTTGGAAGTCTGGACCAACGGCGCCATCACTCCTCAGGACGCCATCGGCCTTGCTTCGAAGCTGGTGAAGGATCACATGTCTATCTTCATCAACTTCGAGGAATCGCCCGATTTGCCCGAGGAAGTCTCGGAGAACCTCAACGACCCGCGCCTCGAGCACCTCGATCGCTCCGTCGAAGAGCTGGAGCTTTCCGTCCGCTCTTACAATTGCCTCAAAAATGCCAATATCCAGAGCCTGCGCGAGCTGGTTCAAAAGACCGAGTCCGAAATGCTCAAGACCAAAAATTTCGGCCGCAAGTCTCTCAACGAAATTAAGGAAATACTCCAAAAGATGGGCCTCAGCTTGGGCATGAAGTTCGACGATCGCGGCCGTATTATTTGGCCGCCGCTCCCGAGCCAGACTGCGCCTCCGATGCCCGGAGAGGAAACTGCGGGATTCTAAATTTCAGAATCCCGCTTTCACGCACCGACATGAGACATCGCAGAGCAGGTTTTAAGCTGGGCCGCAATCCGGCGCATCGCCGCGCCACTTTGCGCAACCTGGTCACCAATCTGATTATTCACGAGCGCATCACCACCACCATCCTGCGCGCCAAAGCGGCTCGCCCCATTGCCGAGCAGATGATCACTCTCGGCAAGAAGGATTCGCTCCACGCGCGTCGGCAGGCGGCCGCGTATCTGCAAACTCCCGAAGCTACACAAAAGCTTTTCGCTGATGTGGCTCCGCGGTTTTCAGAACGCGCTGGCGGCTACACTCGCATCATCCGCGCCGGCTGGCGCATCGGCGATGGTGCAGAACTCGCCATCCTCGAGCTCCTGGGCTCCAAGCTGAAAAAGAAAGAAAAGCGCACCACCCGCAAGGACATCAAGGAATCCATGCCCGAAGGTGAAGCGCCCCCACCCGAGGAAACCGAAGAAGAGAAAGAAGAGAAGGCCGAAAAGAAGTCCAAGAAGTAGCAGCACTCACCCAACAAAATCAAAGCCCTCGACCCAGACTACTGCGGTCGAGGGCTTTTTCTTTTTGTTTAGAGTCTGGCCGAATTTGCCGTTGCCTATCTCTACGGAATCCCCAACCAGCTCTTATAAATCTTCATCTGCAGCTCATCCGGCCTATCCATCGGCTTCAGCGTATAGGTATAAAAAGGTGTCGTCCCCAATTTCACCTGCACCTCTTTCAACTCATTGATCCGCTGCACAATAAATTTCGCGGTGTCGCCCACCGCCAACCCATCCAGCACACTTCCAAAATCATCCATAGTCACCGCCCGGCCATTCAACCCCAAAATCACGTCGTCCTTGGCCAATCCGCCCAAGTCCGCGGCACTCCCCGGCACTATGCTCTTGATCCTCACCCTCCCATCGTCATTTTTCTCCGCTTCCATTCCCAAGAACGGCTTCGCGGCGTCCAGCTTCTTCTCCACCGCAATTCCCGCGTACGCGAAATACTGCTCATACGGCAGCGGATCCTTACCCTCCAAATACTTCTTCGAAAAATCCGTAAAATCCATGCCGCCCGTTTCCGAAAGCGCTTTGATCGCGTCGTCTGGCTCGAATCCCGGCTTGGGCAGCGCATAACGCGAGTACATCAGCCGCATCCAGTCATCCAGCGTCTTCGCGTTCTTCGTGTTGTGCCGGATCGCCAAATCCAGTAAATGCCCTGCGATCTGCCCGCCGTCGTAATACGAATAATTCGTGTTGGCCAAATTCGTATCCAGCTTCGTATCACGCACAAACCACGTATCCCAACTCGTATCCTCGATGCTTCTTTCCTTGCGTCCCGGCGTTGCTTCAAATTTCGTAATCAGCTTGGCAATCCCGTCCAGATACTCCTGCGGCGTGATCAACCCCGTGCGCACCAGCGCCAGGCTCCCGTAGTAGCTGGTCAGTCCTTCCGAAATCCACAGCGAGGGCGTGTGCACCTGCTTCGAATAATCGAACGGTCCCAGCTGCCGTGGACGTAGCCGTTTGACGTTCCACGCGTGAAAAAACTCATGCGCAGTCACAAACAGCTTCAGCTCATACTGATTTCCAAAATCCCCCGCGTTGCTCTTGTCATCCCAATCCTTCGAAAAATCGATCTGTGTCGAATTCAGATGCTCCAGCCCGCCGCCCGTCTTCGGCCAGATATGAAACAAGAAATAATATTCCGTGAATGGCGACCTTACATTTCCGCTGCCCGCCACGCTCGAGAAAATCGGCACGAGGTTCTGAACGATTTTCTGCGTATCCGCGGTAAACGCCGTAAAATCCTTCTTGCCTTCCTTATCGTGCACGATCACATGAAACTTCGCCCCGCCAAAATCAAAGGTCTGCTCTTTGAAGTCCGAAATTTCCAATGGCTCGTCCGCGAACCAATCGTAGGAAACCGCACTGAACCGGTTGTCGCCGTTATGCGTCATCCCCGTCGCGACCTTCCACCCGTTCGGCACCGCAATCTCCAGATTGATCGGCCTTTCTTTGCCTCCCACCTCGTACATCCATAGCGAAGGCCCGCCGATAAACGCGTGATCCTCGTTGTATTGCGCGCAATTGTTCTGCAGCGTGTTCCCATACATCTTGTACGAGATCGTCGCGGTCTTCGCGCCGTTCAATTCGATGTGCCAGGTCTGCTCGTCCGTTTTGTGCCAGGTCAACGCCTGCCCGCTTTCGCTCTTCGCCTCAAAATTCTGCACGTTCATCCAGTAATTCTCGATGTAGTAGCTCCCCGGCGCCCAATCCGGCAGCACAAAGTCCGCGCCCTTCCCGTCGAGATCGCTCGCCTGAATCGTCACGTCCATCAAATGCGTATTTGGCGCATCAAATTTCAACTGATACTCCAGCGCACGCAGCGACGCTCCCCGCGCCTCGTGCCCATAAAAAATCGCCGCCAGCACTGCCGCCAACACCAGCGCCGTCGCCACACGCAAAATTCGTTTGCTCACACCACTACCAATGAGTCCTGACACGTTTCCGTCCTTCCAGTTTTGGAGATTTAAAAGAGGCAATAATCCGAACGCCAGCCGAAGCTTCAACCCGCCACGCAACCCACGCCCCGGCGCGCCATTCGCACCAACTAACGGCGCGCAACACGCGCAACTTTACCTCATCACGCTCCGCTAGAAAAGGTTTACCGAGGGTTATTCACATCGGAACAGCTGGGAAGGAACTGCCGCATCCACCGCACAAGCACACAAAACATTCTCTTACACCGCCTCCGAATTCTCCGCCACTTCCTCCGCCTCATCTGTCCCAATTAGCGCCGCAAAGCTCTGCGCCAGCACTCCCGACGCTGTGTCCAGCAGCACATCCGTCACCGCCGGCGTCCGCCCCGGCACAAACACTTGATGAAACTCATCTAGGCACGCGTACGATCCAACAATCGCAATGGCAATCGCCGCCAGCATCCATCGCGGTGCAGTCGGATGCCCGGTCCGTAGCGCATGAATCAGTAGCATGCTGAAAACGAAATACTCAAAGACATGCGCGCACTTCCGAATGATGTGGTGCAGTAAATTCAGCGTGTGCAACTTCGCCCCCGGCATAATCCACGCCAGCACCTTCAAAATTACATGTCCGGTTTGGTCATTTCCAAAATAATGTGTCGAAAATATCGAAATCAAAATCGCCCACAGCACCACTGGCGTCCAGCGCCGCAGCCGCGACTTCGTCTTCACCGGTGTGTGTACAGTTGTAGCCATCGATTTCGATACGTCCGCTTCCTCAAATTATTTCAGAGAATTCCCAGCAAGCCGAAGGCACCGAACAACCGAGGATCCCAAACACCCTGGCAGAACCCGAATGCCCTATTTTAGGTGCCGCTCGACCCCCTTATAGCAGCTGTCCGCTACGGCGATTCCTAAACTCCACTCCGGGAGCTACTCCAAACGGCCTACTCCAGCCGCCTACTCCAGCCTATAATTCGGCGCCTCGCGGGTGATGATCACGTCATGAACATGGCTCTCGCGCAAGCCAGCGGAAGAAATTCGAATAAATTTAGAGTTCTTTTGCAATTCACCGATATTCGCGGTGCCGCAATATCCCATCCCGCTTCGCAGCCCGCCGACCAATTGCTCCACCAAACCTCCCAACGGACCCTTATAGGCCACTTGTCCTTCGATGCCTTCTGGCACCGATTTGCCGGATCGCGCGTTTTCCTGCCCATAGCGATCCGCCGATCCTGCCTCCATCGCTCCCTGCGATCCCATGCCCCGGTACGACTTGAAAGTCCGTCCTTGGTACAAAATCGTCTCGCCCGGCGATTCTTCCGTCCCCGCAAAAAGTCCGCCGATCATCACCGATGCCGCTCCCGCCGCAATTGCCTTGGTGATGTCTCCAGAGAATTTCACGCCGCCATCCGCGATAATCGGCACTCCCGAATCCTTCGCCGCGCGCGATGCCTCCGCGATCGCCGTAATCTGCGGCACGCCCGCCCCGGTCACCACGCGCGTCGTGCAGATCGACCCTGGCCCGATCCCCACTTTCAGCGCGTCAATTCCCAGCGAAATCAATTCCCGCGCCCCGTCGTAAGTAGCCACATTTCCCGCCACTAATTGGATGTCCGGCAGGCGCTTTTTGATTTCTCGTATCGCTTCCATCACTCGCGTCGAATGCCCGTGCGCGCTGTCAATCGCCAGCGCATCCACTTTCGCCCGCGCCAACTCCACCGCGCGCTCCAGAAAATCTCCGGTCGATCCCACCGCCGCGCCCACGCGCAACCTGCCGTGATCGTCCTTGGTCGCCTGCGGATATTCCAATTTCTTCTGAATATCCTTCACCGTAATCAGGCCCTTCAAATTAAATTCGTTGTCCACCACCAGCAATTTCTCGATGCGATGCTTCTGCAGCAGCCGTTCCGCTGCATCCAGCGTCGTTCCCACCGCAACGGTGACCAGATTTTCCTTGGTCATCACCGCGTCCACCGGCTGGTCGAGGTTTCTCTCGAATCGCAAATCGCGATTGGTCAAGATTCCTACCAGCTTCGATCCGCGCGTCACCGGCAGTCCCGACACGCGATACTTGTTCATCAGCTCCAGCGCCTGCCGTACGGTCAACTGCGGAGAAATCGTCACCGGATCCACGATCATCCCGCTCTCTGATCGCTTCACCTTGTCCACTTCTTCCATTTGCCGCGCCACGCTCATGTTTCGGTGAATAAACCCAAGCCCGCCCTGCCGCGCGATCGCAATCGCTAGCCGCGAGTCTGTCACCGTGTCCATCGCCGCCGCCACCACCGGAATATTCAGCGAGATTCCACGCGATAGCTGTGTCCGCGTGTCCGTCTGCGCCGGCAGCACCGCCGACCGCCCCGGCAATAGCAATACATCGTCAAAAGTCAGTGCTTCTGGAATGGGTCCGTCAATCATGTTTCAGATAATTCCTTTGCGAATGTGATCGCTGCTGCTTAAGCGTCAGCGCGCCTGACCGGCGCGCGCTTCGCCCGCAACAAAAATTTGTCCCCAATAACACAACAGCCCAGCCGGGATGGGCTGGGCCGCGAAATCCTCGATTGTCGAAAACACCCTCATCCAAAGAGGGAACTATTCTAAATTGCCCACGCCCTCGAAAGCAAGATTCAGAATCCCGCCGGCCGGGCCCCACAACCCGCTAAAATAGTCATTCATCATCGCTACTGAATCGTTACCGAATCACCTCACTAATTTCGATGCGTGAATTTGATCCCCAGCCGCTCCTTCGCAATGGTCATCTCATGACCATGGCCGGCACGTTTTGGCGCCGCCACTACCCGCGCCTTCCCGCGTCCCTCGCCCGCGAATTTGAAACCGAGCCCGGCACCCGAGTCCTCGCCCATTGCCACTGGCAGCCTCGCCCTCAGGATCACCCCACCATCGTCCTGCTTCACGGCCTGGAAGGCTCCAGCGACTCCGGTTACATGCTCGGCACCGCCGAAAAAGCCTACGTCGCGGGTTTCAACGCCATCCGCCTCAATCAGCGCAACTGCGGCGGCACCGAAAAACTCACCTCCAGCCTCTACAATTCCAGTCTTAGCTGCGACATCAAGGCCGTCATCGAAGAACTTCTCGCCACTGCCGCACTCCCCGAAATTTTCGCTGTCGGTTTTTCCATGGGCGGCAATATTGTCCTCAAAATGGCCGGCGAGATGGGCGACGACGCCCCCCTCCAGCTTCGTGGCATCGTTGCCGTCAGCCCGTCCTTCGTTCTCGATGCCTGCGCCGACGCGCTCTCCGAGCACCAAAACTTCATCTACCAAACCTACTTCGTCCGCCGTCTCAAAAAACGCATGCGCACCAAAATTCAACTCTTCCCGGACAAATACTCCATCGAAGGCCTCGACAAAATTCGCAGCGTCCGCGAATTCGACGACAAAGTCACCGCTCCGCACTGCGGTTTCCGCGACGCCAACGATTACTACTACCGCGCCTCCGCCGCTCGCATCATCTCCGCCATTCGCGTCCCCACCCTCCTCATCACCGCTCAGGACGATCCCTTCGTCCCCTTTCACACCTTCCGCGATCCCGGCATCAGCGGCAATCGCAATATCCAACTCATCGCCCCCGAACACGGCGGCCACTGCGGATTCATCTCCCACTCCTCGGGTGACGAACGCTTCTGGGCCGAAGCCCGCATCGTCGAATTTTGCCAGTCCCATTAACGCGAAGCCGCCGGCGCTAATGAACGCTGTGAGGGATCTACTCTTGTCTTAGGTTTTGTCTTAGAAGTTTCTGCGGGTGCCCCACCTGCCGGGTTTGCGGGTGGGTCTTGCCTTCCGTCCGGTTGCACAAGACTGCCGACAAGGAGAACTCTTACTTCTCCCGATTCGCCTCAATTACCATAAATTCACTCCACGTCTTCATGTCGCTCGACGCCTCGCCTCTCCACGTGAAGTGATCCTCCGAAATATTCGTGTACGTCGCCCGCGTGTACGGATGACCCGCCACTTCTTCCTTAAACACATAACTCACCGACTGCCCGTCAAACTTCACCCCGCCCAATTCCGGCAGCCCAAGCTTTGTCCAAGTTCCCGCTAGCGCGTTTACCCATCTGATCTTCCAAATCTTCTGGGCCGCGAAATAAACCCGGTAATTCATTCCCAGCACAAGCAGCTCGCCAGTCGGGCCCATCATCCTGTATTCATCCTCAATTACGTATCCATCCAGGATGTATCTGCCTGTCCACATTCCTAGGTACGTTTGCCATACCCCACTCGGCGTTCTAAATTTCGCGTCGCACTTAAATCTCCCCACTAAAAAAGCAAATCGCGATAGCTCCGCCGGTGCCTTCGGATTCGGCTTCCCAAATTCATCCTGACCCATCAACCCTCGCTATTCGCCACGCAATCTCACTTAAACGGCTGCTCCAGCGACACCGCAAAATACGGCGTCAGCAACTGCGCCGGGCCTTCCTTCGATACCACCATATCGTCCTCGCACCGCAGCCCATACTCGCCGGGCACATAAATCCCCGGCTCATCCGAAAACGTCATGCTCTCCGCCAGAATCACCGGATTCCTGCGCACCAAATAAG
Source organism: uncultured Acidobacteriota bacterium (assembly GCA_963757885.1). Classification (GTDB taxonomy): domain Bacteria; phylum Acidobacteriota; class Terriglobia; order Acidiferrales; family UBA7541; genus Palsa-147. The sequence goes on from CAVWSS010000006.1 coordinate 2,355,074, forward strand.
GATCCTCATGCTCCTCTAACCCAATACCATGCCCGACCCTGTGTCCCATATATTTGTATCCTGGCCCAAATCCGCCCTTCACAATTTCCGCACGCGCCGCGTCGTCCACTGACCCGCAGGTGTGCCCCGGCGTGCATGCCGCCAGCGCCGCATTCTGCGCGCTGCGCACAATTTCAAACGCGCGCTGCAGCTTCTCCGAGGGTTTCCCTAGGCACGACGTTCGCGTGATATCCGAGTGATACCCCTCAAGCACCGTGCCGCCGTCGATCAAAATTCCATCGCCTTCGCGCAGCGCCAAATCTTCCTTCGTTCCATGCGGTAGCGACGCCCCGCGCCCAAACAGCACCAGTGCCTCGCCCGGCAAATTCATTTTCGCAAATCCTCGATTCACCAAATCAGCCACTTCGCTCTGCTTCATCCCCTCGCGTATCGACGGAAACACCGCCTTATACACATCAAATGTCACCGAGCACGCCAGCCGCATCAGCGCCAGTTCCGCCTCGCTCTTCTGTGCCCGGCATCCAACGGTAATTTCTTTACCCAGCGAATATTCTGCGTGCGGATATGCTTTTCGCAGACCGTCATAAAAAATGTACTCCGTTTCCGGCTCGATCTTCACCGCCGAAACTCCGCCCGGTTGCTCTCCCATCCATTTCGCCGCCACTTCATAAGGACTGTCGTCCTCCTGCCACACTCGCACTTCCATCTTCCATCGCAATTGCTCACGCAGCCGCCCTTCCTCGAACGCCGGGCACACCAGCAGCGGCTCCCCGCTCACTGGAACCAGCAACGCCAGAATCCGCTCGCTCGGCCACCACTCAATTCCCGTGAAGTAATACAGCGACGGTGTCGGCGTCACCATCAGCATCGAATTTTTCCCGGCCTTTTCTCCCAGCAGCCGCCGCGCCTTGTCGAATCGTGACTTGTACTCCTCCGTGGTGATCGGCTTCACCCGGTCGCCCAGCGGTTTCAGCGAATCAAACGCCGCCGGCAACGGCTTCTGCTCCTGCTCGCTCCGATTTGCGCCGCTCTCTCCTCGGCCCGCGCCCCACCCCGCGCCTCCCGACCCAACTCCCGCCGCCGCAGCCACCGTCGCCGCCGCACCCGTTTGCAACAACTTCCTTCGCGAAATCGTCACTGTAATTCCTTTCTCGACCTCACCTTAGCCACACCGCAACCCCTTACTATCACATTCCCAGCCTCTAGTTTTTCTGATTTAGAAATCTCTGCGTGATGGGACTACGGTTTGCCGGGTGCCCACTTCCTGGTTTTAGGAAGTGGGATGAATGACAAATGGCCTGAAAATATTCTAGATCACTCGCGGTAGGGTGCCCCAGAGGGCTGCCATCACGAGCAAAGCGCCCAGCCCGCCGTAGCCAATATAACGCTCAGATCTATTCTTCGATCGCGTGAGACTTGTCAGAGCCACCGGAATGATCCAAAAGAGAAGCGAGGAAACAGTGATACCGATCACCGCCGCTATTTGGTTTCGTAGATAAAAGTGCAGCGTATAGGCGAGTTTCGAGCTGAGGTCAGTTATACAACCCAGCCCAGAGCGCACTAACATATATCCCCGGTCCACGCTGGAAGATAACCGCGAATTCAGTACCGGCAGCGAGCGTAACGCCGACGATGTAAGCGCAAACGAGAACTTTGCCAGATATCGTTTCGCCGCTCGGGTCCATCCGCCTGATCCGTCCGGCTCTACTTCTCGTGCGTGATCAGCACCACATCCGTCGTGAAATTCCCTCGCGCCATCGCAATCGAATTTCCATCTGGCGACCATCCAAATCCAAAAATCCGGTCCGCCGTGAAATGTGTTAACTCCCGCCTCGTCGGCTTCGCGCTCCGGTCCGCTAAATTCACCGGCTGCTCCCACAAATTCGAAACGTCGTCATGCGTCGAAATGTACGCCACGCCCTTTCCATCCGGAGTCCAATTCAGCGTCGGCGTCGAATCGCCGCTCGTCGCACTGTCGAATCCAACTTCGTACGACGCGATCATCTCTCCGCCATCCACCGGCAAAATTCCCAATTGCGGCGTTGCGTCGATCTCCGGCTGATAGATCACCGCGATCCACTTCCCATCGCGCGAAATCGCGGCCTGCGCTGGATGCTCCACCTTGCATCGGGTCGGCTCGCCGCTGCCATCGCCGGCAATCTTCCACAATTCCGCGCCTTTCTCTCGCGAACGCTGGTAAATCACCCACTTGCCATCCGGCGTACATACCGGATAATTCTCTCGCCCGTCTTTTGTCAGTTGCCTGCTGTGCCCGCCATTCGCCCCCGATCGAAAAATGTGCGCCGTCGAAGCTGCTCCTCCCACAAACACCACATCGCCATCCGGCCCGCACGCCGAAGGATGCGAGTTATACGCCTGCGGCAAAATCAAATCTTTGCTGTCTTTCGTCTCCGTATTCAGCGTGGCCATATCGATTTGCCCGCTCGAATAGTAGCTGTACACAATTCGCTTATCCGGCATCCAGGTGATGCCCATATATCCATCGGCGCGCCCAATACCCGACGTCAATTGCTTACCCTGCGACTCCGGCAAAATTCCTCCACCCGCCGGCACTACCCAAATATTCGAACCTAGCGTCGCTTGAATCGTCAGCAACTTCGCTGCATCCGCGCTCATGCTCGCGATCAAATACAAATTCACGTCATTTGTGCAGCGATGCGAATGGCCCTCGGGATAGGAAATCTGCCACAGCTGCGAATTGAGCGAATCGCCGCCTTTCTTCGCCGCCGCCATGATCAGGCCGTCGCCCTTGGGCATCCACGTAATCGACCGCGGATAAATCCAGGTGTTCTCACTGAATTTCGAAATCTTTCCCGACGGCACATCCAGCATCGAGATATAAAAATCCCCGTTTGACCCCGTTGCGTCAACTGTGCTCAGCGCGATCAACTTTCCATTCGGCGACCACGCCGGCCCGCTCAAAAACGTCCTATTTCCCTCAATCGACCCGCGCACCGTCTGATTCGACCCGTCAACTCCCGCCAGGACGATCTCCGACTTGTTCGTCCCCTGTGGATTCCTCACAAATGCGATCTGCTTCCCATCCGGCGAAAACGAGATCGGCCCATCCAGGTCATCCAAAATCGTCTGCGGCGATCCGCCCAGCGCCGGAATTTTTACCAAATGCGCGATCTTCTCGTTCGGCGCCCTGTACGAGTAGTACACATAATTTCCATCGGGCGAGAAAACCATATTGGCCGCGTACATGGCCATCGGCTGTAACACTTCCGCCGTGCTTCCCGTCGCCGTCTGCCTCACCCACAAACTCTCATTCGCTCCATTCGCCCTGAAATATGCAATCCACTTCGCATCCGGCGAAATTGCCGCCGTCGAAATATCTCCGGTCGAAGTAACCGGCGCGATGCTCATGTTTTGAAAAAACATGCTGCCTTCATCGTGATGGCCCTCGCCACCGCCTGGAATCAGCAGATAAACAATCACACCCAGGACCACAATCAGCCCAATAGCCCCAATCCATGCCCATGCGTGCGATCGTTTCGGCTTAGCTTCTTCGTGGTGTCCGGATGCACTGAACGAAATATTCGCGCCGCCAATCTTGATTCCGATTTGCGCCGTTCCAGACGAACGCTCGCCCTGAAAATCCTGCCCGCCCCCCGCGGCCACAGGCATTGCCGCACCGCCGCCGACACCCGAGCCCGAGCCCGATGCGGATCCGGAGCCTGCTCCCCAAGCTGACCTCGGCCCCCCCGTTCCTGCCGCCAATCCGCCGCTACCAACATTTGCCGGCGGCCCTCCAATCGCCGAATCGCTCAGGCCCTCACCAGTCGCCACACCAGCAACAGCTCCGGAGTCCGAACCCGCTCCCGCCCCCCGCGCGCCTCTCACTCGTCCCGACCCCGTATCCCGCCGCAGCCTCCTCAAATCCCCGCGAATTTCCGCAGCGGTCTGATACCGCAGGTCCCGGTCCTTCTCCAGCGACTTCGAAATAATCTCGCCCAGCTTCTCCGGCACCTGTGGATTCACTTGCTCCGCCAACGCCGGTTCGCGATTCAAAATCGCATCGAAAATCACCGCGGTCGTATTTCCCGTAAACGCCGCCCGCCCCGTCGCCAGCTCATACAGCACCGCGCCCAAGCTGAAAAGATCCGTTCGCGCGTCCAACTCCTCGCCCCGCGCCTGCTCCGGCGACATATAAGCCACCGTTCCAATCGCCGATCCCGGGCTGGTCAACGCCGCATTGCTCTGCGGCGAAGTATTCCACGCCGTCGTTGCTGCTGCCGTGGTCCCTACCGCCTCCGCGGTTTTCACCGTCGAATGCTTCGCCAACCCAAAATCCAAAACCTTCACTTGCCCGCGCGGCGACACAAAAATATTCGCCGGCTTGATGTCCCGGTGCACGATCCCGCGCGCATGCGCCGCATCCAGCGCGTCCGCGATTTGAATCCCAATATCCAGCAGTTGCTGCACCGGCACAGGCCCCGCGGCTGCGCGGTCCCGCAAATTCTGCCCCTCGAGCAGCTCCATCACTAAAAACGGCCGCCCATCTCTCTCGCCCACGTCATAGAGCGTGCAAATGTTCGGATGATTCAGCGCCGAAATAACTCGCGCCTCCCGCCGGAAACGGTCTAGGGCTGCCGCGTCGCTAGCCATTTCGCCCGAAAGAAACTTCAGCGCGACCTGCCGCCCCAGCCGCGTATCTTCGCCGCGAAACACTTGTCCCATTCCGCCCGCACCCAGCGGCTCAATCACCACGTAATGCGAAAATGTCTCCCCAATCATCGCTATCTGTTAATTACGCTCCATGTGCACTTCTGGTTGCACGCAACTTCCGAAATCACCAAACCCACGAACCGCGCAAACCCACGAATAGGCATCGTAATGCTAGAGAGGTCCGCTCACAAGTCGCCCACTAGTCATGCAATGGGCGGCTCTTCAGCCAACCTATCACTTGATCCGCGCTTTCATTCGGCGGGAATACTGGATAGAAGACCTGCTCAATTCGCTTGTCCCGTACGATTAAAGTCAGACGCTTCATCAACCGCATGCCCTCCACTTCGAAAGTTGGCAACCGCAGCGCATCGCACAGCCTGTATTCGTCGTCGCTCAAAATCTCGAATGGAATCTGCAGCCGGTCGGCCATCTCGCGTTGATACTCAGTCGGCTGGGTACTCGCCCCGAATACCGCGGCCTTAAGCATCTCTAAGTCATGATAGTGATCCCGGAAGCCGCACGTCTGCGGGGTGCACCCTCGCGCACCCGGAATCTCATCCCAGCCTGCCGGCAGGGCTTTTCCCGGTACGCCCGTCATCGGGTAACAATAGATGACCGTTCGTGGCGCACTCAGCTTTGAAAGATCCACATCCCGGCCCGCTGTTGAACGAAGCTTGATCTGGGGCATTGCCATGCCAATTAAGTGCTTCGCCGCCCCGTCATCCACCGGTCGAGGCAGGTTAGCCGGTAACGGAAAATCGCTTGGGCCCTGCATGCGGATAACTATCGATTAACTTCTGACGACTCGCAACTACAATGCGGCTCCACGCATAGACGGGTCTCACACAGAAAGTAGTGTTACTCCGTAACTAGTTGATTCTAATGGCTAAAGTAGCGCGACCGGCTGGCTCTCGGACCTTGCCAGCCCCCGTATCCCCCTATGACCATCCCTGCTACAATGGGAAACATCCCGGACCCATCCGGCGTCTAACTCTTCCAGAAACAAGCTTGACGCGGCTAGGTCCAGGTTAGCTTCATCGCTTCACCCCACCGGGCCATTGCCGCGAGTCGGGGTGCCATATGGCCGAGCACATTTCTGGCATCGCCCAAAGCTTAATCTTCCGGCCAGACGAATCCGCGCTGGTCACCGAACTTCAAGCCGGTTCCGAGCAAGCCTTCGAGTGGCTCGTCACCTACTTCCACGCGCCTGTCTACAGCCTTGTCTACGGGATCCTCTCCGATCCCGCCGACGCTGCCGATGTGACTCAGGAAGTATTTCTGCGCGCCTTCAAAGGCATCGGCGGATTCCGCCGCGGTAGCTCGCTCAAAACTTGGCTCTACCGCATCTCCGTTCGCGAAGCTCTAAATCATCGCCGCTGGTTCTTCCGCCATCATCGCGGCCAAGTCTCCATCGACGATGATCACGAAGGCGCCATCCCGGCGGCCGAGCTGCCCGATCTCGAAGCGACTCCTTTCGAACAGCTTGCCACTCACGAAACCCAGACCGTTGTCCGCCGAGCTCTAGCGCAAGTTCCAGCAGTGTTTCGCAGCGCGGTCATCCTCCGCGATCTCGAAGGCCTCTCTTACGAAGAAATCTCCGAGATCCTTGAAATTTCCGTAGGCACTGTGAAGTCCAGAATCCTCCGCGGCCGTCGCGCCCTCCGCGAACTGCTCGATCCGCTACTTCACTCCAGCCATGAGCGGGCCACCAGTCACGCTGCGGAAACCCCTCCGGCGGCTCCTGCTTCCATTGCCGCTTGCTCCGCCATTGATCCCAACGCACCGAGGCTGGCTACATCGCCGCTTCAGCGGCTTGTGGGAGGCGAAGAATGAATTGTCGCCAAGCAGGTTATTTGCTTCCCGGTTACCTGGATGGCGCAGTCCGGGCTCATGACACCAACGAAATTCGTGCCCATTTGGAAATTTGCAGCGGTTGCCGGGATATCCTCGATCACTATCGCCGCATGAGCGTTGCTCTAGCCAACATCACGCCCGTCATGCCGCCTGCCGACCTTCTCGCGCGCATTCGCAGTCGCGCCGCCGAAGCCAAGACGCAGATCCTGCGCCGCCAAAATTGGCGGGCGCGTACTCGTGTTCTTCTCCAAAATATTTTCGAGCCGCTGGCCATCCCCGCCACCGGCGGAATCCTTGCCGCCATGTTCGCGTTTCTATTTGTGGTGCAGGGAATTCTCGCTGGCGTTCCCCTCGGCGCGGTCGCCGACGATCTACCCATCGCCGTAACGCAGCCCGCCCGCCTGGAGAGCCTCGCCCAATTCCCCATGCCCCTCATGGCCGACGGGGGCGACGACTCCGGTCTGCTCGTCGTCGAAGCTGTCCTGAATCAGCAGGGCCAAGTCGTCAACTACAACATTCTCGCCGGCGCCAGCGATGCCGCTTCGCGCCGCCAGCTCGACGAAATTCTCATGTTCTCCCGTTTCCGCCCGCAGCTAACTTTCGGTCGTCCCATGGCCGGCGGCCGGGTCGTCCTCAACTTCTCCCAAGTCCGCGTCAAAGGCTAACCGTCTTTGCAGTTGTTCTAGAAGTCTCTGTGGTTTTGGGTGCCCCATGGGCCGGTTTTGCCCGTGGGGGTTTACACCGGCCTGCCTGGTCCCTCACCACTTAGTGTTTACTTTTGACCCTCTCGTGATGCCGATGCGCGGTTTCCTCGTGAGGATTCACAACCAACCTGCGGGGTTCCTGCTACGCACAATGGTTGACGCCCTCCCTCCCCCTCGTTAAATTTGATTCTGCATTACGGAGCCTCACCATTCCACGCTTCAAGTTAAGCATCCTGACCTGCGCGCTGACCCTCACACTCTCCATCTCCGCCCTTCCTGCGCCCCCGCCCCAACAATCCTCCAATAGCAAAGGTGGCGGCGTCTCCGTCGAAAAAAGCCCCCAACTCTTCTCCGTCCTCTCCGCCCTCTACACCGCCGGCTACGAAGCCGAGGGCTCCAATGACGCCGGTCCCGAAGTCGTGGCCCTCCAGCAACGCCTCCGCGCCCTCCAGGGCCCTGCCATCGACGAACTAAAAGCCTATTACCACGATCATGAACTGGGCACTCCCGGCGAAACTGCCTCCCGCTACATTTCCTACGCTCTCCTGGTCGGCCCGCCTCCCAAATTCCTCTTCCAGGAAGATGAGGCCATGCTGCCCTCCGATGTTCTCTCCCTCGATAACTTCGGTGCCGTCCTCGTCAAATTCGTTCAAGCAGCTCAAATCGGCCGCGAATGGCAACGCATCGCCCCCGTTTACGACGTCCAAGTCGACCGCTATCGCGGCCCCGTCTACAAATCCACCCTCGTCGCCTCCTCATACCTCCGTGAACTTACCAAATCCTCCAGCGCCAGCTCCTTCACCGTCTACGTCGAGCCGCTCGCCGGCACTCGCGCCAATTTCCGCACCTCCGCCGACCACTACTCCATCGTCGTCGGCTCCGCTCGCGAACTTCCCATCGACCAAATTCGCCACGCCTACATTCACTTCCTCATTGATCCTCTGGTCGTTCAATACGGCGATGAAATCGACAAGAAGCACGACCTCATGAACATTGCCGGCCGCGCCCCGCAACTCCCCCGCGAATATCAGGGCGACTTCACTAGCCTCTTCGACGAATGCATGGTCAAAGCCGTCGAGCTTCGCCTCACCAGAATGTCCGCCGCCGATCTCGACGCCGCTCTCGCCAAATTCGATCAACAGGGCATGATCCTCGTCCGCCCAATCGTCGATCAGCTCAAGCTCTTTGAAAAAGATCAGCCGGCCATGCGCTACTACTTCCCGGACCTGGTCAAAGCCATTAACGTCGACACTGAAACCCAGCGCCTCAAGAACGTCACCTTCGCTCCTCCCGCGCCGCCCTCCGAAACTCCCCAGCCCGCCGCTGATAAACAAAATGACAAACCAATTGACGAGCACGCCCTCGGTCGCTCACCAAAACATCCAGGGCAGGGAACGGCTCCCTCGCAAGCCTCCGGCGACGCCGCGTCCGCACAGCCCTCCACTCCTCTCAACGAACTCGACCAAAACATCCTTGCCGCTCAGCAACAGCTTGCCACCGGCCATCCCGACGCCGCTGAATCCATGTTTGAAGCTCTGCTCGACACGCATCCCCACGAGCCGCGCATCGAATTTGAGCTCGCCATGGTCGCCATCGTCCGCAAAGATCCCGATAAGGCCGAAGGCTTTCTGCGCCGCATCGTCCGTCACTCGCCCACCGGCGACGGCATCCAGCCCGATGCCAAGACTCTCGCCTGGGCCCACGTCTACCTCGGCCGAATTTACGATCTCCAGGAAAATCGGGACGATGCTGTGGCAGAATATTCCGCCGCCCTGAAAGTGGATGGTGCGCCGGATCCAGCCCGTAGGGCTGCCGAAGCCGGCCGGAAAACTCCGTACGGCGGAAGCGGAGGCGACTCGGGCTCCGGCCCTGGCTCCAGTGAAAATCAACGACCTTAATCCCTGATTCCGAGGCCTAATCCAGACACTTGGTCCCGACACTTGATCCCCGGAATCAAATTTAAAAAAGTGACCTCAGCCGTCTTTTTTGAATCTTATGTGCAACACACCTATGTTCGACAAAACGACCAATAAAATGACCAAAGAATCCAAGGCCCATTGGGAGGGAGAAATGATCGACTTCGTAACGCGGCGCATGCTGTTGCCCGCGACCTTCATCTGCGCAGGCATCCTGGCTTTCGCTTCGGCTCCTGCCGCGCTTGCCCAGGCAAATAAGAGTCAGCAACCCACGCCGCAGCAGAACCAAAATCAGAACCAGAATCAAAATCAGAATCAGGACCAAAATCAGCAAAATCAAAATGGTGTCGCCCCGGGCCAGCAGCAGGCGCCCCAGCAGAACGCCGCCACTCCCGAAGACACCGACTACAAAGCCTTCTACAACGTCAAGGCCGACGATGCCGATGACCAGATCAAAATGGGCGAAGCCTTTGTAGCTAAATATCCCACCAGCAAGTACGACGAGGCCGTCTACGCCCGCATGGTTCAGGCCTACTTCGCCAAGCAGGACTACCCAAAAATGTACGAATCCGGCGACAAAGCTCTCGCTCTCAACCCGGACGACGTTTCCGTTCTCGTCCGTCTCGGCTGGGTCACTCCCCACAATTCTGATCCCAACGACATGGATGCCGAACGCAAGCTTCAGAAGGCTGAAGAAGAACTAAAGCATGCCCTCGACGTCATGGGCACCATGCCCAAGCCCGCTAACATGACCGACGATGCCTTCACCAAAGCCAAGCAGGACGCCGCCGATCAGGCTCACAGCGGACTCGGCCTGGTTTATTTCCGTGAAGGGAAGTACGACGAATCAGTCTCCGAATTCCAGAAAAGTACTTCCGATGCGGCCCCCGGCGCCACCAAAGATCCGACGGACTATTACGTCATGGGAGTCGACCTGCAGCGCCTGAAGAAAAATAGCGATGCCGTCGACGCATTCAATAAGTGTGCCGCCATCACTGGTCCGCTCCAGCCCCGTTGCAAACAGTCTGCCGATCAGGCGAAAGCCGCCAAATAGATACCGAAGCGGTGTATAGTTCGCCTCACAATGGCTGTTTCGGAGTTGTCGTCCTAGGTCCGTTCATCGCATGGTGCCCGAAGAGCTCAATAGCATTGAGCAACTGCTCAACTACCATTTCCAAAATTCACAACTACTCGAGCAAGCGCTAACGCATCGCTCAGCGCGCCAGCATGAATCTGGCTCGCTGAGCGAGCATAACGACCGCCTCGAATTCTTCGGTGATCGTGTCATTGGCCTGGTCGTCAGCGAACATCTCCTTAAAAATTTCCCCGATTGGGACGCCGGCAAGCTCTCCAAGGCCTACGCGCGCCTCGTTTCGGGCGTTTCCATGCGCACCGCCGCCGAAGCCATGAGCTTCGGCCGCTACCTCCGTCTCGGCCGCGGCGAGGAAATGACCGGCGGCCGCGAAAAGCAAAGCCTCCTCGAAGACGCCTACGAAGCCGTCGTTGCCGCTATCTACCTCGATAGCGGCATCGCTCAGGCCGCCGAATTTGTGCTTCGCACTCTGCTTATCCCGGTCATCGCCAAATCCGAAGGCCTCCTCTATCACTCCGATCACAAGTCCGCCCTTCAGGAATGGATCCAGCGCAACCACCGCGGCCGCGTCGAATATCGTTTGTGGCGTGAGAGCGGTCCCGATCATCAAAAGTTGTTCGAGGTCGAAGCCTGGCTCGACGGCAAGCGCCTATCTTCATCTCAGGGACGCAACAAAAAAGAAGCGGAACAATCCGCCGCGCGGCAAGCGCTCGAAATCCTACTCACCGAAGCAGCCGTGCAAAAATAACGGCTCATGCTTTTGGACGTACAACCCGCCGATCCTCAGCCCATCGCCCAGGACGAAAAGAGGCCAACTCCCGGCTCGTTTCGCGAATACGCCGAATCCCTCCTCGTCACCATTCTCATCGTTCTCTTCGGCACGACCTTCATTGTCCAGACCTTCAAAATTCCCTCCGGCTCAATGGAGAAAACCCTTCTCGTCGGCGACTATCTCCTGGTCAACAAATTCATCTTCGAAGGCCGCGACTACTGGTACGAAAAATTTCTCCCCTACCGCGACGTTCGCCGCGGTGACGTCATCGTCTTCAAATTTCCCTTCGACGATCACCCGCACTACGTCAAACGCGCCATCGGCCTTCCCGGTGACCGCATCCGCATCTCCGATTCCAAGGTCTATGTGAATGGCGAGCAGATCGATGAGCCATACGTCATTCACGATCCGCCCTACGCCGATCCCTTCGGCGACGATTTCCCGCCCGTCTCCCGCACCTACTTCGACGGTAAGCTCCGCCCCGAATGGGCCGACGACATTTTCAATCACATCGTTCACGGCGAGCTCATCGTCCCACCCGGCGAATACTTCGCCATGGGAGATAATCGCGACCATAGCTGGGATAGCCGTTACTGGGGCTTCGTCCGCCGTAGCGCCATCATGGGCCGCCCCGTCGTGATTTATTGGTCCATCCGCGGCCCCGAAGACGACGTCACCGGCCTCGCCCCCACCGAAACCCCCAGCCTCTTCTTCACCCTCCGCCGCCTCCCCTCCCTCATCCGCTGGCACCGCCTCCTCCACGAAGTCCACTGATTTTGCGTTTTTCTGTTTTTGGGTGCCCCATGGGCCGGTGTTGCCCGTGGGGAATTACACCCAACCCCCGGGGTCTCTCACTAGGAGGGAAGGCTTGGTTTGCCTTTGTTTTAGAAGTTTCTGCGGGTGTCCCGCCTGCCGGTTTTGCAGGTGGGATGGGTAACCGTCAGACCTTGAGGTGTCTGCCTATCTAATCTTAAAATCCGCCACGATCAACCTTGTATCCACCGTCACATGCGGCGAAATCGCGTGAAACCCCCACAAATGCACCCACGCATTTCCTGTGCGGAAAGTCAGGAAAGACTTCATCAGCCCCGGCGGGAAGAAAGTCAGATAAACGAAAATTAGAGAAAGCGCTGCACCGTTGAGCGTGTCGTAATGCGTCCCCGATTCAAAGATGTGCATCGTCGGATAGCTCACCGCGCCAATCAAGTATGCCGTCATCGGGGAAAACAGCCTGGCATAGCGCGGCACCAGAATCGCGTAAATGAATATCATCACCGGCAGATCCGTCCCGAACATATGCAGCACAAAAGATAACGACCCGCCCACGATTTGTTGATGCCGCGTCAGCTGCAGAATATTCGGTCCCGTCAAATCCAGCGCGCAACAGCATGCCAGCACCACCACGATCACCAGCAGATCATTTTTCCAGTTCTCGGATTTCAGATTGAGTTGCCGGTTGGAGTAGCCGCGCATGCGAAACACCACATAGGGAACCAGCGCGAAAAGCGTGAAGTTATACACCGCCCACGTATACACCTCGTTCGGCGATTGAACGCGCGTCGCACCGACCAGCGAGCCATTTAAATGCAGCGCGATTCCTTCACCGAAGAAATGCTGGCCCGCCAACCGCCCTGCGATCATCACCGCAAAGCCGTACGCCCACAGCGCGATCGTCTCCTGCATCGCGAGCTTGCGTTCGGGCGAGCGCTCTTCCAGATGCAGAATCGGACGCCTTCGCGTCACCAGGGAGGCTAGGCCAATCAGCAGCAAGATCGCTACCAGCGCAATCCAGCTTTGGGCCACCGCGCCTTTCAACCTCGCCACGTCCCGCGAAAGCAAAGCGCCCGCGGCGCTCAAGATCACCCACAGACCGAGCGCAACATAGAGATCCCGCTGTTTCACTAACCACCGCATCGCGCCGCCAAATGAAGGCTCAGCCATCGAAACCCCAACTCTCACACTTGCATGTTGCGCAAGCCCAGCAGGGCATTCCGCCGTGCTATGTCTTTGCCTTTATCCTCTGTCTTTGGTTTGATATCAACTGAACGTCCATGCCCACCGATACATCCCTCACCCAAACTCCCCCTCTCCCCCCGCCGGACACAATTCCCGTCCACGAAATTCCTGAACTCACTCACCTCCGCCCTCGCTCCCGCCGTAAAAAACGCCTCCTTCTCATCCTTGCCATCTGCGCCGCCTGGGTGCTTACCGAAGCCGCCGCATCCTGGCTCGTCCAACACACCCGCCTCCGCAACACTCTCAGCTCGCGCCTCCAAACCGCCTTCGGCCGCCCCGTCGACGTCCGTCGCTTTTCCGTCAACCTCCGCGGCATCCCCGCTCTCCAAGCCGACTCCGTCACCGTCGCCGAAGATCCTCGCTTCGGCAACGAATACTTCCTCTACGCCGACACTCTCACTTTCCGCCCGCGCTGGCTCCCGCTCCTCATCGGCCGACTCGAAATCGGCACCATCGAAATCTCCAATCCCTCCCTCAATCTCGTCCGCGCCAAAGATGGCCGCTGGAACATTGAAGAATGGCTCCCCGCGCCTCCCGAACTCTTCTCCGAACCTGCCGCCAAGCCCACCTCAACCAATTTGCCCGGACCCGTCCAACAGAAACCCGCCGCGCCCTCCGCATCAACTCCCAACATCCGCTCCATCTCCGTCTCCGGCGGCCGTATCAACTTCAAGCGTGCCACCGAGAAATCTGCCTTCTCCCTTATCGACGTCGAAGGCTCACTTGAGCGCCAGAACGCCGGTCGCTGGTCCATCAATCTCGGAGCCAGCCCCGCTCGCGCCGCCGTAGTCCTTCAGCAAGCCGGTACCATTCATGTCCAGGGCGAAGTCGGCGGCACTGGGTCTCGCCTCCGCCCCGCCAAAGTTCAGCTCACCTGGCAGGATGCCGCTGTAGCCGACGCGCTCCGCCTCGCCTCCGCTTACGACCACGGAGTCCGCGGCACATTTTCCGCTGCGCTCTCTGCTCATACTGTTGGCGCCGTCTGGAATCTCTCCGGCCGCGCCGAAGTCCGCCGCCTCCATCGCTGGGACCTCGCCATGCGCGCCGATAATCCCGGCCTCAATTTCGAAGTCGCTGGCGACTGGTTCCCTGAAGATTCCGCCGTCAACATTTCCTCCGCCACTATCGAAACGCCCCGCTCGAAAATCACTGGCACCGGCGCCTTCTCCTGGGATCCCAACACCAACCTCGCCGCCGAAAATCTTCCCGAGAATTTTTCCATCACCTCCACCGCTATCGACGGCGACGATCTCCTCGCCTGGATTCGCGCCTTCGTTCCCAACATCTCCAATGACATCGCCCTCAAAGGCGACATCCTTGGCCACGTCGTCTTCGCCGGCACTCCACCCGCCCCGGTCAGCGGCTCCATTGACGCCGCCAACCTCTCTCTCGAAGGCGGCAGCCTCCGCTCTCCCATTTCCACTCGTGACGCCCGCATCGCCTTCACTCCTCAAACCGCGCACCTCCTCCCGTCCTTCATCGCTATCGGCGCTTCAGGCGGCTCGCTCCGCGCCGAGGCCTCCTGCGCTTCCGCTGGGCCCGTCTGCGAAGCCAAACTAACCGGCCGCGCCGCCGACGTTGCCGACCTCACCTCTGCCTCCTCCGCCGTCGGCTTCAACCTCCCCATCGGCTGGCATATCGACGGCCCCGCCACCTTCGACCTCCACTGGCTCTTCCTCGGTCGGCCCATCGCCCTCCCGTCCATGTCGCCACAAATTGCCGTGCAGCCCGAAACTTCCGGCCCCACCGGCAAAATCACTTTCCAGGAACTCTCCCTTCGCGCGCCTTTCCTCAATCAGCCCATCTCCGGCATCAAGGGCCGCATTGACCTCACCGCGTCCGATGCCACCCTCGCTCTCTCTTCCGCTGACGCCTTCGGCGGCACCTGGTCCGGCACTCTCGACCTTCTTCCTCACGGCGGCGAACGCCGCTTCGCGCTCTCCGTCGATCGCCTCAATTCTGAAGACCTCGACCGCTGGCTCAATCCCCGCTGGCGCCAGGGCTTCCTCCAAAACGTTCTGCCATTCCTTGCCTCGTCGCGCCGTGCCGGGCTTCCTTCTTCCGCCCAGGCCCATGGCCGCCTGGCCATCGACGAATTCGCCTTCACGCGCTACACCCTCAAGCATCTTCAGGGCGAACTTCTCCTCGACGGATCCAAACTTGAATTTGAAAATGCGGAAGGAAACTTCTACGGCAGCAAAATTTCAGGCGAGCTCCATGTCAATCTCTCCGCCTCGCCCACCTACAAAATCAACGCTCGCTACGCCGGCCTCGACCTCGCTCTCCTCACCTCCGGCTCGGCACTTTTTTCCAGCACGTTCAGCGGCATCGCTTCCGGCAATCTTGTCCTCAATCTCGCTGGCATCGGACGCCAGGACCTCGCCGCTTCACTCCACTGCGAAGGCGCCGCCGAAATTCAGAACGCCGGCTGGAAGGGAATTGACCTCCTCGCCTCGCTGCGCGCCGAAGAAACTCGCCCCGGCTCCAGCTCTGCCGTCGACGTAGCCGCCAACTACACCTGCGCCAATCACCGCATCGAAATCTCCGACTTGCGAATCGCCGCTCCCGGTGAAACGCTCCTCGCCTCCGGCTCTGTCGATCCCGCCCACTCTCTCGACTTCCACATCACCCGCCTCACCCGCGCCGCTGCCTCCGCCAGGGACGACGACCCCCTCGACAGCCCCCACGCCGCCCGCTATCTCCTTCGCGGCCCGCTTCTCCACCCCGTCACCACTGCCGCACAGCCCTCGCGCCCCGAACCAACCCCGCAGCGCTAACCGTGAATCCTATCCCTGAAATGACGCGCTCCTCTTCGTCGTTGCTCTCGCTCTCTCGCGCACACGCTCTCGCGCTCCCCGCTGCGCTCTTCTTCTGCGCTTCCGCCTTCGCCCAATCCACTCCTCCCGCCGCGCCCACGCGGCAGCCAACAGAACAGTCATCCCCTGCCTCACAGTCTGCCGCCGCCCAGGTCCCCGACACCTCCGCCCCACACATGCCCTCGCACGGCCGCGTTCGCCTCCTCGCCAAATATTCCCCCGGCGAAATCCTCCACTATCAAATCGAGATGAACAATATCTCCAAAGGAAAATCCGGCGGACTCGTCGAAGATCCTGAAGCCGCCTCCCAACTCAAACAATCCACCAGCGTCGTCGTCCGCCTCGACGTTCTCGCTGTCAATCCCTCCGCGCCCTCTAAACCCGCCTCCGAGACGGCTGCCTCCACGAAACCCGCCTCCGAAAAATCCACCGCCAGTACGACATCCGCCGCTTCCGCTCGCGACGCCGCAGCCACCGCTGGCACCCGCATCAAAGTCACCTACGAAAAATCAGACGCCAGCGTCCAGTCCGACGCCTTCGACGAAAACGCACAAAATCTCGTCGACCAATACCGCAAACTCCAGGGCCAATCCCTCGAATTCACCCTAGGTCCCGACGGCCGCGTCGGCCACCTCGCCGGACTCGACAAAGTTCTCGCTGATCCCTCCGCCGCTGCCACCGCGCAAGGCTGGATGTCCAACATTTCTCCCGCCGGCGGCTTCCCCAAACGCGGCATCGAAGTCGGCGAAAAATGGAAGTCCGAGGAAAAACTTCTGGGCGCGCCGCTGAAGGGAACTGTCTGGCGCGCCGAATCCACTTACCTTCGCGATGAGCCCTGCACTCTCGGCTCGCCCCACACGCCCGGCCTCGCCGCCGCGTCCGCGTCCGGCCCCGCGCCCCAGGAAACCATCCCCACTCCGCCCCCCGACACCTGCGCCGTCATCCTCACTCACTTCAAAATTCTCCAGATCGACCCCACCGACAACCTCACTCCTCCCGCCTACGCCAAAGAAGGCTTGGTCATGGCCGGCAGCTGGCTCGGCGAAGGCGAAAGCCTCTCCCACATCTCCATCCGCACCGGCTTCGTCGTCAGCGTCACCCAGCGCGCCACCCAGCAAATGGACTTCACCATTTCCACCCGCACCGCCGATACTCGCCTCACCTACACCGGCGAAGTCACCTCCCAAACCGAAATCCAACTCCTCGACACCCACTAAGCCGGTTCGTGCTTTTGCTTTTCCGGGTGCCCCACTTTCTGGTTTCAGAAAGTGGGATCGAATGAAATTTAAAGCCTTTGACTTTTCTTCCCTAAAAAACCTCACCTTTTTCAAATCTGCTATAATTGTCCGTTTCGGCATCTAAAATTTGTCACTGCTTTTTGCACTATCTGACCGTCACTTATCATGGACTTCAAACTTTCTTCCACTTACCAACCCCGCGGCGACCAGCCCCAAGCCATCGAACAGCTCACCGAAGGCCTCAACGCTGGCGAAAAACACCAGGTCCTCCTCGGCGTCACCGGCTCGGGCAAAACCTTCACCATGGCCAAGGTCATCGCCGCCTCCAATAAGCCCGCCCTGGTTCTCGCCCACAATAAAACTCTCGCCGCCCAGCTCTACCACGAATTCAAAGGCTACTTCCCGCAAAACGCCGTCGAATACTTCGTCAGCTACTACGACTACTATCAGCCCGAAGCCTACGTTCCCGCTTCCGACGTCTACATCGAAAAAGAAGCCACCACCAACGAAGAACTCGACAAGCTCCGCATGTCCGCCACCCGTTCCCTCTTCGAGCGCCGCGACGTCATCATCGTCGCTTCCGTCTCCTGCATCTACGGCCTCGGCTCGCCCGAGGCTTACTACGGCATGATGCTCATGCTCGAAAAGGGCGCTTCCACTCCTCGCGAAGCCATCCTCCGCAAGCTCGTCGAAATCCAATACGAACGTGCCGAGGAACTTCGCCGCGGCACCTTCCGCGTCCGCGGCGACATGATCGAAGTCCACCCGCCTTACGAAGACACCGCCGTCCGCATTGAGCTATGGGGCAGCCAGATCGAAGCCATCCGCCGCATTGACCCCCTCACCGGCGAAATCAAGCCCGGCGACGAAATCTCCCGCCTACCCATCTACCCCAAAACGCACTACGTGCTACCCAGCGAACAAAAAGAACGCGCCATTCAAACCATCCTCGAAGAACTCGACTGGTGGAAGCCCGAGCTCGAGCGCAAAGGCCGCATCGTCGAAGCCCAGCGCGTCCAGCAGCGCACTCTCTTCGACATCGAAATGATGCGCACCGTCGGCTATTGCCACGGAATCGAGAATTACTCGCGCCACCTCTCCGGCCGTCTTCCCGGCGAAGCTCCTCCCACACTTCTCGACTACGTCCCCTCCGACTACCTCCTCTTTGTCGACGAATCGCACCAGACCATTCCACAAGTGCGCGCCATGTATCACGGCGACCGCTCCCGCAAACAAGTCCTGGTCGACTACGGCTTCCGCATGCCCTCAGCACTCGACAATCGCCCCCTCACTTTCGAAGAATTCGAACACCGCACCAATCAGGTCATCTACGTTTCCGCCACGCCCGGCCCCTACGAACTCACCAAAGCCGGAGGCGTCATCGTCGAGCAAGTCATTCGTCCCACGGGCCTGGTCGACCCCGAAACTGAAGTCCGCCCCGTCAAAGGCCAGGTCGACGACCTGCTCGAAGAAATTCGCGTTCGCGCCCAGCGCAACGAGCGCGTCCTGGTCACCACGCTCACCAAACGCATGGCCGAAGACCTCGCCGAATATTTCGGCGAAGTTGGCGTCCGCTGCCGCTACCTCCACTCGGAAATCGATACCCTCGAGCGCGTCCGCATCCTTCGCGATCTTCGCCGCGGCGAATTTGACGTTCTCATCGGCATTAATCTCCTCCGCGAAGGCCTCGACCTTCCCGAAGTTTCCTTGGTCGCCATCCTCGACGCCGACAAAGAAGGCTATCTCCGCAGCGGTACCTCTTTGATTCAGTCCATGGGCCGCTGCGCCCGCCACATCGAAGGCCGCGCGATCCTCTATGCCGACAGGATGACTGACTCCATGCGCTTCGCCATCGGTGAAACCTCCCGCCGCCGCGTCAAGCAGCAGGCCTATAACATCGAGCACAACATCACTCCGCACTCCATCAACAAAGCCGTCGACATGGAGCTCGCCGCCATCGTCGAAGCCGACTACCTCACCGTTCCCGCCGACGACCTCAAGACCGATATCATCGGCTCGGAAGACGATCTCCGCCGCGTTATCGAGCAACTCGAAACGCAAATGCGCGAAGCCGCCAAGAAATTCGAATTCCAGCGCGCCGCCGCCCTTCGCGACAAAATCCGCGGCCTCCGCCAGCGCGACCTAAGCGAAATCTTCTCCACCGCCGCCGACCCCGCCCTCACCAACAACGCCCCCACCTAACAATCTTTTGAAAATGAAGTTGTTGTTGGGTAGCCCACCCTTCGGTTTTAAGGGTGGGTGGCGGGACTTCAGGACCTTGGCGAGAGGGCTGTGTTCCGGGTGCCCCACTTCCTGGTGTTAGGAAGTGGGAGGAATGAAATTTAAAGCCTTTGACTTTCTCTTCTTCTGAAAATGTTCATACCTCTTACTGCGCCGTCACCGTCACGGTTATCGCGTTCGACTTAACCTCTCCATCCGCAAAATCCCCATCAATCGCTCGCGATAATTGAATCGTATATTTCCCCGGCTGCGACACATCAAACACTCCGCTAATCCGGTCACTCGCCACATCCGCGCTCGCCCCCACCTTCAGCACCGCTGGCGCCGAAGCATGCGCGCCCGCCGCCGCTCCCGCCCTCTGCACTGGCCACCTTTCCGCCGCCGTCCCCTTGCCGTCCCTCACCTCATATCGGTGCATCCCATTCACCACCTCGCCGCTATCGTCGTCGCCAAGCTGCATTGTGTGCTTCGAGGTATTCGTCAAATGCACCCTGATAAACAAATCCGACCCTGCCTTCAGCGCATAATGATCCGGCGAAAGTTTCAGCGCCGGCGCTTCCGCGCTGATCGTAATGGTGAATGGTTGTTTCGAAGTTTGACCGAAGGCAGGAACCGCACTCACGCAAATCACGCACGCGAGCCAAACCAGAAGGAACCGCATAAGAACATCCCTCCCAAGTTGGCCGCCGCAGCTGCTTGCTAGGCCTCAAGCAACCGCCCGTTTTGACGCACACCCTGCCCCGCTGGTTCCATTAACAGGGACATGCGGTTTTGCATTTGTCTTAGAAGTATCTGCGGGTGCCCCACCTGCCGGTTTTGCGGGTGGGTGGGCTTATAGATCTCCTGGGTCACAAAGCGCGGTCGCGCGACGTTTTTACCTTTGGTTCTGCTCTGGAAGTTTCCGTGGGGGGTTACACGCAAGTTTCAGGGTCTGTCACTACGTAGAAACTCTCATCCCTAAACAAAAAAAGCGCACCCTCGGCGCGCCTTCATCCCCAATCTCAAGCTTCTAGCGTCCAACCTCTAACTAAACCTGCCCCTTCCTCAATTCTGCCAGCGGATAAAAAGTTCCCCGCCACACAATCCCGCCACGCCACAACGTGATGCACATCGACCTCAGCACCATATAAATAAAAATCATCGCGCCCAAGGGGTGCGCCAGCCCATACCACGCCGGCTTATACGTCTCCCTCACCAACAGCCCCTGCACCACCGCCGGAGCAATCACCGCGGCCAGGCACGCCGCCAGCGCCGGGCCCTTCGCAAAGAAAAGCGCCAGCCACGGGAAAATACTCAAAATGAAAACCGCCACCAACGGCAGCACCACGTCCCGCACCTTGAACCCAAATCCCGCAAACAAATTCTTGGTCAGTCCATGAATCAAATTTAGAAATCCATCCTGCCAGCGCAGCTTCACGTACTCTTCGCTGATCGCCACTCCAGACCTGAATCCATCCATCTTGATCAGCTTGCCCAGCTTAATGTCGTCGACCACTTCCATGGCCAGCGTCTCGTGCATTCCGATTTTCTCGTACGCCGACCGGCGCACCAGTTGAAACGCACCCACTCCAAAAAACTTGTCTGACTTGGGATCGCTCACCCGCCACGGCTCGAGGCCAATCGCAAATCCCAATCCCAAATAGGCGATTGTCGCCGTCTCCCAGAATCCATGCAGTTCCAGCGCGGTCAGCAGGGTCAAATGATCCCACTTATTCTCATCCGCCAGCGTATACGCCCGGGTCAGTAAATCCGTAGCGAACCGCACATCCGCATCGGTGAACACCAGCCAGTCGCCGGTGGAAAGCTCATACGCCGTCTGCAGCGCGTGCGGCTTGCCCAGCCATTCCGACGGCAGCTCGTTCACATGCACCACCGTCAGCCGCGAATCGGTCGCCGCCAAACGATCCAATATCGCGCCCGTCTCATCCCGCGAGCGGTCGTCCACCGCGATCACTTCATAGTTGGGGTAATCCAGGCTTAACAAAGACTGCAGCGCAGCAGGCAGCTTCGCTGCTTCGTCGCGCGCTCCCAGCAGCACCGAGATGCGCGGGTAGCGTCGCTCACCGTTGAGTGGTACTTGCGACAGTCGCGGGATCGTGGCCATCCCGCGGCATGCCCGAATCCCTTGCACCACCCAAAACACCGCTATAAGTGCGAAAAATACCGCTTCTATCCGCAAAATAGATTTCCTAAGCGTCCAAACTCACAACAAGTTATCCTACCATGTGCGGCGTCAGCGAACAGTTGCGATTGTAGGGGCGGGGCGTGTCGGGCAATCCCTCGCCAAACGCCTCCGTGAACTAGGCTGGCAGGTTGGTGCTGTAGTAACCCGTTCCCCCTCGACCGCCCGCACCGCAGTCCGCAAAATAGGCGCCGGGGTGCCTCACGGCTCCCTCACCAGCGCTATTCTTGGCGCCGACGTCATCCTCATCACCACTCCTGACCACGCCCTTCGCGAAACCGCTTCCTCTCTCGCTCAAATCGGCGGCGAAGAGTGGCGCTACAAAGTTGTGCTTCACACCAGCGGAGCCAATGACCGCACCGTCCTCCAACCCCTCCAGCGTCTCGGCGCTTGCACCGGCTCAATTCACCCGCTTCAAACCTTCAGTGGAAAAGATGCGCCGGAACTGGACGGAGTTGTGTTCGCCATTGAGGGCGATCGCGAGTCCCGCCGCGTCGCCAAAATCATTTGCCGCACGCTCGGCGGCATTTGCGTTTCCATCAACGGTTCCGACAAAGTTCTCTACCACGCCGCCGCAACTCTCGTCGCCGGTAGCGCTCTCGGTCTCGTCGAAGCCGCCACTCACTGTTTCATGCGCATCGGATTCGGCCGCCGCCACTCCGTGCGCTCTCTGCTTTCTCTCATGCGCAAAATGCTGGTGAATTTTGAGCGCCTCGGCCCAAAGGCGGCCTGGACCGGCCCCCTATCCCGCGGCGACCTTGAAACCATTGCCCGCCACTCTCAGGCCCTCGGCGCCATCTCCTCGCGCTACCGGGCCGCTTACGACGTCCTTAACGACCTCTCTATCGAAGTCCTCGGCCCCAGCAAAAATCCCCGGCCAAATGATCGGGCCTTATCGCCCAACAAGAACGGCCCCCTCAACGGCCCAAAAAATAATTTGAAAAGAACCTCGCTAAAACCATCCAACGAGAAAGCTCTGCCCAAGATTGCGTGATCGAAAAGTCACCGCACCACCGCAGTTCGGCCTCAAATGATAAGATGAATTGACTAGAGTTCTCCAAGCAATGGATAAAGCCAAAGACAGTCCGAAAAATTATCGGGAACGTATTTCTCGCGATAAGGCAATCTGTGGGGGGGAACCTGTCTTCAAAGGAACACGAGTTACCTTGCGTTCTGTCCTCGCCAGCCTCGCCGATGGCGATTCCGTTGAGGAAATTCTTGCCGACTTTCCAGCCCTCAAAGCCAACGATGTGCAGGCCGCGATTGCTTTTGCTGCCGCTTCGGCTGAAGAAGACCTGCCCGTGCCCGAAACTCCGCGCATTCGATGAAGGTCAAGCTTGACGAGAATCTTCCATTCGGCCTCGCAACTTTGCTCAAAGATCTCGGCCACGACGTCGACACGGTTCGGGGCGAAGGGCTCACCGGCTGTACGGACGATGAGCTTTGGCAGGCCGCGCAAAAGGAATCAAGATTCCTGATTACACAGGATATGGATTTTTCGGATTCTCAAAAATTCGCTCCCGGCACCCACAAAGGCCTTCTGCTTGTTCGTCTCCATTCGCCGCATCGAAGGAATTTGATTGGGAGGCTCGTGGAAGTATTTCAAAAAGAAAATGTTGAGGATTGGCTCGGCTGCTTCGTCGTGGCCACCGAACGCAAAATTCGCGTTCTAAAAGCGTAGCTACACATCAATCGGAGGCAGTTTTGAAAACTCTTCAAATCCCCGTCGATAGCGAAACCCTCTCCAACGGCCTTCGCGTCGTCATCTCTCCCGACCGCTCCGCGCCCGTCGCCACCGTCGGCGTTTATTATCAAATCGGCTTCCGCCTCGAGCCACGTGGCCGCTCCGGCTTCGCCCATCTCTTCGAGCACATGATGTTTCAGGGCTCCGAACACGCCGGCAAAATGGAGCACATCAAGCTCATCAATTCCTCCGGCGGCCTGCTCAACGGCACCACCCATTACGACGTCACTAACTATTTCGAAGCCGTCCCATCCAACGCCCTCGAGCGCGTCCTCTGGCTCGAAGCCGACCGTATGCGCGCCCTCAAGGTCGACGACGAAAATCTCCGCAATCAGCGCGACGTCGTCAAGGAAGAAGTCCGCGTCAACGTCCTCAATCAGCCCTACGGCGGCTTCCCCTGGCTCGACCTTCCTCCCGTCGCCTTCCGCAATTGGCCAAACGCTCACAATTTCTACGGCGATTTCGACGATCTCGACGCTGCCACTCTAAAAGACGTCAAAACGTTCTTCGACACGTACTATTCACCAAACAACGCCGTGCTTCTTATGTTGGGTGACGTCGACCCGCCCGCCGGCTTCGCCCTCGCTCGCAAATACTTCGAAAATATTCCCTCCGGCCCATTGCCGCCGCACGTCGACGCCTCCGAGCAGATGCCCACCGAGGAGCGTCGCGGCAGCGTCACCGAAAAATTCGCCCAAATTCCCGCCATTGCCATCGGCTACCCCGCGCCCACGCGCTCCACTCCCGACTGGTTCGCCGCCGGCATGCTCGACCGCGCGCTCCACTCCGGCCGCGCCGCCCGTTTCTATCGCCGCCTCGTTCTCGAAACGCAAATTGCTCTCGAAGTCGGCGGCGGCATCCATTACCCCTCCGGCGACCTTTTCGACTACAACGGTCCCACTCTCATGGTCACGAGCATGTTGCATAAGCCCGAATACACCACCGAGCAGGCCATCGCCGCTTTCGACGAAGTCGTCAATCGCGTCCGCGACGAAGGCGTCTCAGAAAACGAGCTTGGGCAGCTCAAAGTAAAATTCCGTTCCGACTTTTACTCCATGCTCGAAGGCGGGATGGGTTCCTACATGCCCCGCTTCGGCCTGATGCACTACCTCGCCTGCTTCACTCTCTTCGACGGCGACCCCCAGCGCATAAACACCGTCCTCGACGACTTCCTCGCGGTCACTCCTTCTCAGGTCCGCGACATCGCCCAAAAAATGCTCGTCCCACACCGCCGCTCCATCCTCATTCGCGAGCCGCTCAAATCCACCAAGCCAAACGGCCATACCAATGGAAATAATGGAGCCTCCCGATGAGCCCCGCCGACACCGCCACCACGATCAACACTGTCCCCGCGCTCGGTCAGGAACGCTCCGTCGAATGGCCCAAGCGCACTTCACGCACGCTTCCCAATGGCCTCCAGGTCGTCCTCGCCGAATCCCACAATCTCCCCAAAATGATTGCCCAGCTCTTCTTCCGCGCTGGCAATTCCGTCGTCGCCGCCACTCAGCCCGGCCTCGCTGACATCACCGCCTCCGTCGTGCGCATGGGCACGCACTCCCGCTCCAGCGAAAGCATCGAAGAAGACCTGCGCCGCATCGGCTCCGACCTGGGCACCTCCGCCGGTGCCGACACGTCTGCGATCTCCGTCGCCGGCCTCGCCGAATTTTCGCGCGACATTTTCGCCCTCATCGTCGACCTTGCTCGCAACGCCTCATTTCCCGTTAACGAATTCGAGCGCATCCGCCGCCACCGCCTCGAAGAACTCCGCATCGAGCGCACGACTCCCGGCTTTCTCGCTGGCGAACGTCTCCGCCGCATCCTTTTCGGCGCGCATCCCTACGCCATCATCGCTCCCAGCGAACAGCAGGTGCAGTCCTACCGCATCGACGACCTGAAAAATTACTACTCGCGCTACTACTCGCCCTCCAACGCGCTCCTCATCGTCGTCGGCGACTTCGACACAGATAAAATCCTCGACCAAATCGACCAGCTCTTCGGTCAGTGGCACTCCGCCGCTCCCGCGCACGCCGCCAATCCCGCGCCGCCCCAACACCAGGGCCGCCGCGTCCATTTCGTTCACCTCCCCGGCACCGTCCAGACCGACGTTCTCGTCGGTAATCTCGGCATCACCCGCCTCGATCCCGATTGGTACCGCCTCGCCCTCGCCAATTCCATTTATGGCGGCGCTTTCAATTCACGCCTGGTCATGAACATTCGCGAGCAGAAGGGCTACACCTACAGCCCGCGCAGCTCCGTCCTCGCCCTTCGCGAATACGGCTACTTCACCATTCACGCCGCCGTCCGCAACGACGTCGTCGCCGCCACGCTCACCGAAATGTTCTACGAAGCAGACCGCATGCGCTCTCTCCCCGTCGGCGCTCCGGAACTCGCCGACGCCCAAAGCTACATGTCTGGCGTTTTTTCCCTCGGCGTGGCCACTCAGGAAGGCCTGGTCACCCAGCTCTCCACCGTCTACCTCAACAAACTTCCGGAGAATTACTTAGATACTTACCGGGAAAGTATCAGAGCGCTTACCGCCGAGGATGTTATGCTCGCCGCCCGTCGCCACTTCGATTCCGCGAACGCCCAAATCGTCATCGTCGGCGATCGCGCTCAGGTCGGCGAGCAAGCCGCACTTTTTGGCGAGGTAACCAATTACGACGCGACCGAGCCTCAGCCTGAAGTCCCCAAAGGCGCTCTCATCTAGCGCCTTCGCCTCCGCTCGCCAACTGGTCACCCCACTTCTTCGCGCCCTCATCTCGGCGGCGTTTCTCCTTGCTCTGGTTGTCCCCGCACACGCAAAGAAAACGCCGCCTTCCCAGCCCATCGACCTGAACACCGCCACTGTCAGCCAGCTCGAACAACTCCCCGGCATCGGCCCCACTCGCGCCACCAAAATCGTCGAATTCCGCTTGAAAACCCCCTTCCGCAAAATCGAAGACCTCATGGCCATCCCGGGCATCTCCAAAGCCCGCTTCGAAAAACTCAAGCCCTACGTCAAAGTCTCCCCTCCTGCTTCAAAAAAGCCCTCCAAATCCACCTCCCCCTCCAAACCCTCCAAAACCGTTCCGACCCCACCCCCATCTCCCTGCACCGACTCCGAAGAAGACTCCTCCCACTAGCTCAGCCTTTGCCTTTTCTTTTTCTTAGTGCCCCATGCGCCGCTCTTGCGCGTGGGGAATTACACGCAAGTTCCGGTGCACGCTCCTACGCGCAGCGATGTTGGTTTTGACGTTGAATAGAGGTTTCTACGGTTCTTGGGTGCCCGTGGGGAATTAAACTGACCAACCGCATTCTTCAATTACGAGCAACTCGCTCGATCTAACTCCTCCCCAACTGAAACTTCTCAAACCTATCCAACGCCCCCTCCACCTGCTGCTTATGCGCGCGCGTCCCGCCCTTCCCAATCCAATTCCACCTCTGCACCAACAGCTTCTGCCGCGCCCGGTCGGTCTTCAAATCCAGCCCCGCTGCAATCCGATCCCCAATCAGCACTGGGCAAACGAAATACCCAAACACCCGCTTGTGCTTTGGAACGTAAGCTTCAAAGCGATAGTCGTAATCGAAAAAGGCTCGCAGACGCTTCCGCTGAATAACCAGCGGATCGAATGGCGACAAAATATGAACCTGCTCCTCCGCCGGTTCGGGAATCGCATCCAGCGTCTCCGGGCGCGCCCAGTGCAGCCACTCGCCGGTCCCCTCCAACTGCACAGGTATCAATTCCTTTCGTCGCACTCGCGACTCTACCAGCCGCCTCATCGCTGCTTTGCGTCGAATGTCCAAATGACAGATCGATTCCACACTCACGATCCCTTGCGACCGGAGCGCGCGATCAAGCAAGTAATCCAAAATTTCCTTTTCGCTCGCCGCCCGCGGCAGCCGCTCCCAACCGAAATGGCGGTTCATCAACTCGTACGTCTTCACCATCCCGATCCGCTGGCTAATCGTCACCAACCCCTTGTAAAACGCTGCCTCCAGAGCCCTCTTCGATGGCTTGCGGCTCCCCCACGCATAATCTTTGTCGACCGGATCATCCGCGATGTCGCGGATGGTCAACGCGCCATGCTTCCGGATGCGCGACACCACTCTGCGCAGGTCGTCCTTGGAAACCTTGTCGAACCAAACGATTCGCCGCTGCCAATCCTTGCGCATCTGCCGCACATAAAACCGCATGCTCTCCGTCGGCACATACGACAGCGCGTGCGTCCAATACTCGAAAACCGTCTTGTCGATGCTATGCGCCTGATGCAAATGCTCGCGCCGGTAGCTAGGAATCCGCGTATACAGAATGTGGTGATGGCTCCGCTCGATGACGAAAATGGTGTCAATCTGCAGATAGCCCAGGTGCGCCACTGCTGCCGGCGTAGCCGCCGGCCCAGCGCCAAACGGTTCGCTCGTATCCAGCCGCTGCGCACGCAGCCATATCCGCCGCCCCTGCACGGCGCTGATTTTTGTAAGAGGATTCTTCACTGCATCCAATCGTGGTAGCTTAAGCCTCTATTTGGCATGACCAATTCCAACATCACGGCCCTTCGCACCTTTCTTCGCATTACGTATCTGACCATCCTTTTTGGCGTGCTCATCACCGCGATTCCAACTCCGCACGCGCGCTACTCGTCTCTCGTGTTGGCTCAGTCGCAGGCGGATCAATCATCTGTCCAACCCGGCTCGGTCGAACTCGAGCAGTTCCTTTTCGTACAGGCGCCCGAGCATGACAACGGCAAGGGCGGAATGGTTCTTATTTGGCTACCGCAGCCATTGCTGAAACTCTGTTTGGGAAAAACCCACACGCAATGCGCCACCATCGACTACTGCATCCGCACTACCAATCGCGATTCCTCACAATGTAAAAACATTGGCGTCAATCTCGCGAGTATTCCCCCATACCCGCCCGGCACTCGTCCGCGTCGCATGATGAGCATCTTCCTGATGTATCTGGAACCAACGAAGTTCGAGCCGCTCCAGGATTTTTACAAGAGCGCGCCCAAAGCATCGCTGGAGCGCATCTCGATGAACGCTCGCATCAAGGCGCGCATTCGATTCACCAGGAAACCCGACGACGATGATTTTCAGCTCGAGGAAGTTCTCGCCGTCCCGCCCTTCTAAATCCACCGCCGAATCGCTGCACGAAAAGCTCTGTGCCGTGCCTTTGGTGTTGTGCAACGCATGATGCTCCAACTCAAAAACTTTACCCTCCTCCTTCTTCCCGGCCTTGACGGCACCGGCGATCTATTCTCAGAATTCATCGCCGCCCTTCCTCACGATCTGCAAACAACTCTAGTGCGCTATCCAACCGACCATTTCCTTTCCTACTCCCAACTCCAAAATTTAGTCCGTGAGAAATCGCCAAACTCACCCTTCGTTCTCCTCGCCGAATCTTTCTCAACTCCCGTCGCCCTGAACTATGCGGCTACCAATCCTGCAAATCTCCGAGCGCTGATCCTGTGCGCCGGGTTCGCAACCAGTCCGCTTCAGACTTGGCGTCGCCATCTTGCATCTCTGATCGCACCGCTGGGTTTCCGTATCCCGATTCCGGCTTTCGCCGCAAAGCGCTGGCTCCTCGGACCCGATGCCCCGGCCCCGCTAACATCAGCACTGCGCGGTGCTGTTTCGCGAGTTAACCCGAGCGTTCTATCCGCGCGGCTCCGCGCCGTCCTGAAGTGTGACGCGCGCAACTCGCTCAGTCTGATCACCGTGCCCATCCTCTACCTGCGGCCAAATCAGGACGCTCTCGTCTCCGCGCAATGCCTGGAAGACTTGCGCCAGATCAAACCCCAAATACAAGTGACGCGAATCGATGGTCCGCACATGCTGCTACAAAGCGAACCAATAGTAAGTGCCCACGCAGTTCTGGAATCTACCCGAACGTTCGCGTCTTCAGATTGAACTACTGGCTTTGCAGCGATTCAGCGCCTTCCGATTCAAGCGGTGGCCAAAGTATCGTATCGTTACGTAATCCATGCCTCAAGAAAGCCCCGATCATCCTCCAAACAGCCCGATTTCAGACGCCCTCTACCCTCGCTTACTCGGCCCCGCCTGGCCACTAGTCGACCCCGTTATCCAGCGCATGCATTGCCATGGCCAGCCCATTCGCGCCGTCGGAATCTTTCGAGTCCGTCACGGAACCAGCCTCTGGGCAAAACTTCTCCTCCCTTTCCTGCGGATACCCGCACCAACCCCCACTTCGCAAGTCGAGTTGATTGTCACGCCGGAAGAAAAATCCGAAAAGTGGGTGAGACGATTTGACGGCAAGCCGCTAGCATCCCTAGAACGAGAGCTTCCCGGTGGCCTGTTAGCCGAAAAATTTGGCGCACTCGAATTCCAATTCCGGCTAACTTTCGCGGACCATGCGATACATTATGAGCAAATACGCGTGACCCTGACTCTACCTCTACTCCCAGAAATCCCGCTCCCCGTATGGGCCTCTCCGCACGCTTCCGCGTCAGAGGCCGCCAGTGAAGACGGAATGGGCACCTATGTTTCTCTAGAAGTCTCTGCCCCGCTTGCCGGCTTGGTCTTTGCCTACGATGGCACGATGAGGCGGGAAGGCGACTGACATGGTCATCGCTCTATGGCTGCTCGCACTGCAGGGCGTGATCGGAGCGTTCGATACTGCCTACTATCACGAGTGGAGAGCCCGGCTTCCTGCCTTGGGGCCGCAAGCTGCCTCGGAACTGAATTTGCATGCCGCGCGCGACGCCCTCTATGCGGTCATCTTTGTCAGCCTGCCCTGGCTCGCTTGGCAAGGTCTGTGGTCCATTGCCCTGGCAGCGGTGTTAGTCGCCGAAATCGTTCTGACCATGGCCGATTTTGTCGTGGAAATTTCTGTCCGCAAACCTCTCGGCGATGTCTACGCCGGCGAACGGCTCACTCACGCAGCCATGGGCATTATTTATGGCGCGATGATCGCCAACCTGATCCCCACCATGTGGCATTGGGCCGCACGTCCCACGGCTCTGACCTGGGCGCCGGCGAACGTCGCTCCACTCCTCCGATGGTGTCTCACCGGAATGGGCTTGGGCGTTCTTCTCTCGGGCTTTCGCGATCTCTACGCGTCTTTGGGGCTGCCGCATGGAAGTTGGCCGTGGACGCTAGCAGTGTTGCGATACGATTCGCCACGCCATCGCCGCCAATGAAGCGTCGCCATTTTCACCGCGTCGTCTTCCTGGTAGCCGGCCTTTATAACCTCGCCTGGGGTTTGTATTCCGTTGTCGACCCCCAGTGGCTATTCCGATTTGCACGGATGCCATTGCAGAACTACCCGCAAATTTTTGCCTGCTTGGGCATGGTGGTGGGTTTATACGGCATTCTTTACATTGAAGTGGCTCGCGTACCGGAAAGAGGCTGGCTCATTGCGGCAGTTGGCCTGCTGGAAAAATTCTCGGCCCCATCGGCCTCGGGTGGCTTATTTGGACTGGGGCTTGGCCTGCTAGGACGGGTCCTCGACCCCACAGCCTCCGCCAGAGCTTAAGAAGTGGGATGAATGGATCGGAGACTGACATTGTCAGGTACGGCGAAGGACACGCCTGCGGGACCGGAGTACAAAGTGAAATGGTCTCTGCACGAACGCTGGATTCTGGGAGGATTTTTCGTGCAGGTCGATCAAATCTGGCAGGGCAATGGGCAGGAACTGCACGCACTGGAAATTCTCTCCTACGACCTGATCAAAAAGGTCCATACCATCTCTGGCTTCTCCAGCGATGGGTCGACTTGGGCTTTGACCGCGAAATTCGATAACGCAACTGTCGCCGAAGAAGGCATAGCGAAGGATCCGGACAGACCAGCCCCAACATGCCACACCTCTTGGGTTTTTAGCGCCGACCGAAAAAACCTTTCAGGGACACAGGACTGTGAGCAAATGGGCGTTCGCTGGAAGGCATGGCGTGTCAATGGCACGAAATCCACGACAGCGGATTAGAAATCGGATCGGCGATCAGCGCTGGCCATACTCCCACGCGCTGCTGGCGTCCACTCCGCCCCTAGACTTTCTTTTTCTCTCTTACCTCTCCCGCCAGCGCCACCTGCTCCTCAATCTCCAATCCATACCCTTCGAGCGCCACGACCTTCTCCGGATGATTGGTCAGCACCCGTATCCGCTTCAGGCCCACATCGCCGGAGCGCATCTCGATGAGTGCCCGCATCAAGGCGCGCATTCGATTCACCCGGAAACCAGACGACGATGATTTTCAGCTTGAGGAAGTCCTCGCCGTTCCACCCTTCTAAGTCAACCGCCATCGCTGCGCAAAAGACTCCATGCGCATTTGGCACGCCGCACGGCGCCAAGCGCCCGTTCAAGAAACTTTTACGCAGAGCTCGGTGCCATTCTTAAGTGGAAGATTGACAGAGATAAAGCCGTTCGCTGGGTTCCGGATGAATTCAAGAAAGTCTGGCTCTGCGTTGTCGTTCATCACATACCCTCCGATGCGAACTTGAGGAGCCACGATCTCGATCACCTCACGCGCGAGCGACGATTCCTGGGAAAGCGGCCAACCGTCAACCAGAACAAAATCAGCAAAGCCGCCAAGATCGCTAAGTGTCTTGCGCGCGTCTCCCTGCCGAATGTCGACAAAGTCGGAAAGCCCGGCCTCGGCCAGATTGCGCCTCGCAGTCGCGATTTTCGCCGGAACCAGTTCCGAGCCGATTACAGTTCCTTCGCCGTTGTCGCGCATGGCCGCCGCAAAATAGAGTGCCGACATGCCTACCGAGGTCGCAAAATCGACCACGCGCTTCGCGCCCATACCCCGGCAAAGCAGATAGATGAGATCGCCCTGCTCAGGATAAATCGAAAATCCGTACTCGGCGTAGTCGTTGGGGTCACGGCTTGCGGCGGTACTGTGCAGTGGACCACCGTCGGTCGGCGTGCGACGGGTCGCCACGAGCCGCTCAATCACCGCCCGGATTCGCACATCTTTTATGGGACTCTGAGAAATATTGCTTTGCATGGATCAATCCTCGTTTCTTATAAGAATATTTTGGTATTTCGAAACAATATTCGGCCGTTAGCTTCTGGTGCTCACTTTTCCCGGATTTCTTTGAGTGCCTTTTGAAGAATCGCGAAAACTCTCTTTCTCTCTTCCGGCGGCGCATCGAATTTCTCAGAGAGCGCGGCCTTGAGGTCATTCCGCAGCTCGCGAAATTCGCGTCTCCCCTGGCGCCATTCCGCTTTGATCCCGTGCCTGGAATCGCTCTCTGCGTCTTCTCTCTCTTCATATTCTTGTTCTTCAAATTGTTTCTGGAAGTCCGCAAGCTTCCGGCCAAAGCGCGCGAGCTGATCGAGTGTCTCCTCCACGCTGGCCCGGTTTTCATTCAGATGCGCCGTCCCGGTTTCCGTAATTCGGTACAGCTTCTTGACTCCTTCGGTTTCCGAGGCCGCGTAACCCATCTCTTCAAGGTAGGTGAGCGCCGGGTACACCATGCCCGGGCTTGGCGAGTAAGTGCCGCTGGAATGCTCTTCCACCTGCTTAATGACCTCGTACCCGTGACGCGGTTTTTCGCTGAGAAGTGCCAGGATGATGAGTTGAACATCTCCCGAGGCGAGCATTTTCGCGACCCTCATCCCCGCCCCGCCCACAAGCCCCGCGCCAAACCGCCTTAGGAATCTTCCCCTGTGTCCCCTGTGCCGGTGATGGCCCCGGGCCTCAAAGGAATCAACGCCACGGTGGTCATACATACAGTTTCCCCTTACATCCTTATGTCACAAGACTATATCATATGATATATGTGCAGTAATCCACGCTCTGTAAAGACTCTGCTTCTATGGCCGTAACTTGTTATAGATAAATGGTTTGACAGACTTCAGACAAGCTAGCTGTGCCCAGCGATTAGTTTCAGCGTGAGGGAAGAATCAAAATGGCTTGCAGCGACTGCTAGGGATGTGTACGCCAGACTAGTTAACGCGGAATCACGTATAGATGGACAGCTAATCCCGAGTGGTAAAATGCGCTTAAATTTTTCGCGGCTCTCGCACCGCATCGCGTTTCATCTCTCCCGCCAGCGCCACCTGCTCCTCAATCTCCAATCCATACCCTTCGAGCGCCACCACCTTCTTCGGATGGTTCGTCAGGACTCTGATCCTGGTCAGCCCCAAATCAATCAATATCTGCGCGCCAATCCCGCTCTCTCTTTGCATCTGCCTCTGCCCGGCTGCCTGAGCCGGCGATTCCGCCTCCGCACGGTTGTGAATCAAAATATGCGGTAGCCCGGTCTCCTCCGAAATCGTCGACCCCACCCGGAACCCTCGCCCCGTGTGATGCAGATACACAAAAACTCCCCGCCCCTCTCGATCAATCGCTTCCAGCGATCTCTCGATCATCTCCCGGCAATCGCACATCGTCGATGCCAGCGCATCACCAGTTAAACAGTGCGAGTGCACTCTCACCAGCGGCGCCGGTGTCCCCGTCAAATTCCCCCGCACCAACGCCACATGCAGCTCGTTATCCACGTCGCTCGAATACGCGATCATCTGAAAATTTCCATAGCGCGTCTGCAGTATCGACTCCGCCACCCGCCGCACATATCGCTCATGCCGCATCCGGTAGCGAATCAAATCCGCCACAGTGAGCAGCTTCAATCCATGCTTCGCGCAAAATTCCCGCAGCTCCGGCATTCTCGCCATGGTGCCGTCTTCATTCATGATTTCGCAGATCACACCTGAATGATCCAGGCCCGCAATGCGCGCCAAATCCACCGACGCTTCCGTCTGCCCCGCGCGCACCAGCACTCCTCCGCGCCGCGCCCGCAGCGGAAAAATATGCCCCGGGCGTGCCAAATCCTCCGGCCGCGTCGACGCATCAATCGCCGTTAATATTGTCGTCGCCCGGTCCGCCGCGCTGATCCCCGTCGTCGTCCCTCTTCGCGCATCAATCGACTCCGTGAAAGGAGTACCAAATGCCGAAGTATTCTTCGGCGACATCATCGTCAATTCCAACGTGTCGCACCGCTCCTCGGTCAGCGCCAAACAAATCAGCCCGCGCCCGAACTTGGTCATGAAATTGACCATCTCCGGCGTTACTTTCTCCGCCGCCATGGTCAGATCGCCTTCGTTCTCGCGATCCTCATCATCAACCAACACAATCATCTTCCCCGCGCGAATGTCCGCGACCGCCTCTTCCACCGTGGCGAATGTATTCGCCCGTTCACTCATCGAACCCCTCCATGGCTCACATACACCGAAATCAAGTGATGAAATATCGCTCCCATTAATCCCGCGCCCGGAATTGTCAGCACCCACGCCCACACGATTCGCCGCGTCACGCCCCACCGCACCGCCGACAACCGCCGCGACGACCCCACTCCCGTAATCGCGCCCGTAATCACGTGTGTCGAGCTCACCGGAATCCCCGCGTGCGCCGTCCCAATCAGCGTCACCGCCGCCGCCGTCTCCGCCGCAAATCCCGCAAACGGATTCAGCTTGGTAATCCGCTGTCCCATCGTCTTAACCACCCGCCACCCGCCTGCCATCGTCCCGCCGGCAATCGCCAGGTGACAACAAATGATAACCCAGTACGGCACCACGTAAGTTGGCAGCAGCTTTCCCGCTACCAATGCCGCAGTAATAATCCCCATCCCTTTTTGCGCGTCGCTCGTTCCGTGCCCGAAGCTGAACGCCGCCGCCGACACCAACTGCAGCCTCCGGAACCACCGGTCCACCGACCGCGGCGACTTTTTCACCACGATCCAACTCGTGATCACCGTCACCACGCCGCCCGCCGCAAACCCAATCACCGGCGCTACGAATATGAAAATAATCGGCTTGATCCATCCCGCCACCAGAATCGACTTGAATCCCGCCGCCGCAATCGCCGCCCCGCCATATCCCCCCATCAGCGCATGCGACGAACTGCACGGTATTCCCAGGGTTATCGTGGCGTAATTCCATACAATCGCGCCCAGCAGCCCCGCCAAAATCACATATTCATTCACGAAGCCGAGGTTCACCAGCCCGATGCCCATTGTCTTCGCCACTGCTGTGCCAAACACGAACGCCGCCACAAAATTCCACAGCGCCGCCCACGCTACCGCCCATAGCGGACGCAGCACTCGCGTTGACACCACCGTGGCGATCGAACTCGCCGCGTCGTGCCAGCCATTGGTGAATTCAAATATGAGGGTAATTAGGACGACGAGCGCGAGGACGTGGAAATTATCCAAGGAAGGCTGGTCCCTTCACGCCCGCAGGCGCGCTTCACTTTGCGAAGTTAAATACCGCAGATAAATTGCCGGGGAATCGAGGCTCATGCATTTTTCAGCGTTACCGTTTCAATTACGTTCGCGACGTCTTCGCTCTTGTCCGTGGCAAACTCCAAAATCTCGATAATTTCCTTCCACTTGATAATTTCCAGCGGCTCTTTCTCTCGCTCAAAAAGTTCCGCGATCAATTGCCGGCTTTGCCGGTCCGCTTGATTCTCCAGCCGGTTGATTTCGATGCACCGGTCCAGAATGTGGTCCTGCTTCTCCAGCACCCGTATCGCTGCCACCATTTCCTTGGTCGCTTCCAACACCGTCCGCGCCAGTTCCGGCACTCCCGGCAATATGGTTTTCACGTGATACATCACCAACCGCGTTGCCGCCGCATCCAGCAAATCCAGCACGTCGTCGATCTTCGTCGATAGCTCGTGAATGTCTTCGCGGTCAAACGGCGTAATGAACGTCTGATTCAGCCGCCGGATAATGCTGTGCGTAATCGCGTCGCCTTCATGCTCGAACGCCTCCACCCGGTCCGCCCCTGCCGCCGGATTATCGTAATGCTCCAGCATGTCCACCAGGGCTTGCGCCGCCTCGTGAACGTTCTCCGCCTGTCGAATAAACAGCGTGAAAAACGTCTCGTCGCGAGGCAGGAGTTTCGTCAGTACGCCGGGCATTTGGGCTTTAACCTAGACGCAATCAAACTGTAACAACGGAAGAGCGCCGACTATATCGGAACCCATTCCCTCGCGCAAGGCGAAGGCAATAAAGAAAAAAGGCGTGCCAGCGATTTCCACCGGCACGCCCTTAAAGACTTACGATTCAGCAGGTTAAGTCAGCTTGAGCTTAGTACATCCCGCCCATGCCGCCTGCGCCAGGTCCACCAGCGCCGCCTGCAGCCTTCTTGTCGTCTTCCTTGATCTCCGCCACCAACGCTTCGGTGGTGAGCATCAAAGCCGCGATCGAAGCCGCGTTCTGCAGCGCCAGCCGGGTCACCTTGGCCGGGTCAATAACCCCCGCCTTGACCATGTCGCCGTAGTCGCCCGAATCCGCGTTGAACCCGAAATTCTCATCTTTCGAGTCGCGAATTTTGCCGAGCACCACTGCGCCTTCTTCGCCCGCGTTGTGCGCGATTTGCCGCATCGGCTCTTCGAGCGCCCGCTTCACGATGTTGACGCCAATCGCCTCGTCACCCTGAAGCTTCAGCTTTTCCAGAGCCGGCAAGCAACGCACCAGCGCCACGCCGCCGCCGGGAACAATGCCTTCCTCGACAGCCGCGCGCGTCGCGTGCATCGCATCTTCAACGCGTGCCTTCTTTTCCTTCAGTTCCGTTTCGGTGGCCGCGCCGACCTTGATCACCGCAACGCCGCCCACCAGCTTGGCCAGCCGCTCTTGCAGCTTCTCGCGGTCGTAGTCCGAGGTGGTGTCCTCGACCTGCGTCCGGATCTGCTTCACGCGGCCTTCGATCTCCGAAGCCTTGCCCGCGCCTTCGATGATCGTGGTGTTGTCCTTATCGATGGTGATCTTCTTCGCGCGTCCCAGGTCCTCGAGCTTCACGTTCTCAAGCTTGATTCCCAGGTCCTCGGTCAACGCCTTGCCGCCGGTCAGCGTGGCAATGTCTTCCAACATCGCCTTGCGCCGGTCGCCGAACCCAGGCGCCTTTACCGCTGCGCACTGTAGCGTGCCGCGCAGCTTGTTCACTACCAAAGTCGCCAGGGCTTCGCCCTCAACGTCCTCGGCAATGATCAGTAGCGGCTTGCCCGTCTTGGCAATCTGCTCCAGCAAGGGCAGCAGGTCCTTCATCGAGCTGATCTTCTTCTCGTGGATCAAAATGCGCACGTCGTCCAGCGCGCACTCCATCCGCTCTGGATCGGTCACGAAGTAGGGCGAAAGATAGCCGCGGTCGAACTGCATTCCTTCCACGACTTCCAGAGTGGTCTCCATGGTCTTCGACTCTTCCACGGTGATGACCCCGTCCTTGCCGACCTTCTTCATCGCTTCCGCGATAATGCTGCCGATCTGTTTGTCGTTGTTCGCGCTGATCGTCCCGACCTGCGCGATCATGTCGCCCTTCACGTCTTTGTGCAGCCGCTTGATTTCGTCGACCGCTGTTTCCACCGCTCGCTCGATGCCGCGCTTCAGCGCCATCGGGCTCGCGCCGGCCGCAACCGTCTTCACGCCTTCGCGGAAGATCGCCTGCGCCAGCACCGTTGCTGTGGTCGTGCCGTCGCCCGCCACATCAGACGTCTTCGACGCCACTTCACGCACCATCTGTGCGCCCATGTTCTCTAGGGGATCCGGCAGCTCGATCTCCTTCGCCACTGTCACGCCGTCCTTGGTGATGATCGGCGCGCCAAACTTCTTCTCGATTACGGCGTTGCGTCCCTTGGGGCCCAGGGTGATCTTTACCGCATCCGCCAGCGCATTCACGCCGCGCAGGATGGACTGACGCGAATTCTCGCCAGTCACGATTTGCTTTGCCATGGTTCTTCAGCCTCCAATTTTTTCTTTTGAGATTGTGAAAATCTGCTTGGCCCTACCTGATCTTTTCTGCTCTTACTTCTTGCCGGCAGCCTTGGCCGCGCCGCCGATCTTTGCTAATATCTCGTCTTCCTTCAGAATCAAAAACTCTTCGTCGTCAATCCGGATCTCGTTCCCGCTGTACTTCCCAAAAAGAATTCGATCCCCGGCTTTCACATCCAATGGAATTCGCTGGCCTTTATCCAAACGGCCCGCTCCCACCGCGATCACTTCACCTTCTTGTGGTTTCTCTTTCGCTGAGTCGGGGATGATAATTCCGCCCTTCACAGTCTCTTTTTCTTCCAGGCGCCGTACGAGCACGCGATCGTGCAACGGCGTAACGTTGACTGCCATCTTGCTTTTCCTCCAATTAGTTGCAGAATTGCCGCGAGGGATGCGAGGGGTGGTGACTTAGCACTCCTCAATGGCGAGTGCTAATATATTCGAGCCGCTTGCTTCATGTCAAGACAAACTTCAAAAATAACGTCGACTTTTCGACCCGTAATATTCCTGTAATCATAAGTATACGGAATATTTGCGTATGTTACACTCATATCTCAACTTAAGCCCGCCATGCTCGCCTTGAGTTTCTCTGCCTACATCCTCGCCGGTGGCCGCAGTTCCAGAATGGGCCAGGACAAAGCTTTGCTCCCATTCCGCGGCGTCCCGCTTGTCACCCACATCGCCAACCTCGTCGCCTCACTCAAAATAGCCGTCACCATCGTCGGTCCTCCCTCTAAATACGCCCATCTCGGCCTCCGCATCATCGAAGACCGCTTCTCTCCCGCGCCCTCGACTCCTCCCGCCGCTACCGACGCCCCGCCCGGCCCTCTCGCAGGCATCGACGCCGCCCTCCGCGATGGCGACGCATCCTGGAAGCTAATGCTAGGTTGCGATCTCCCTCACCTCACGACACCGTTCCTCACTTTTCTCCTCGACCGCGCCTCGCGCTCCTCCGCCCAAGCTGTCGTCCCCCTCAACACCGACGGTCCCGAACCTCTCTGCGCTGTCTACGCCTCCGATTGCGGGCCGATCCTCTCCGACGCCCTCGCCCGCGGCATCCGTAAAGTTACTGATCTTTACTTTGGCCTCGTTGTCGACTACATCCCTCCCGCCGACTGGCGCCCCTTCGACCCCCAAGGCCTCCTCTTCAAAAACATCAACACTCCGCAAGACTACGAATCCCTCGAATAGAGCAGTTGGTGTGGTCTTAGATGTTTCCGCGGGTGCCCCATCCCTTGCGCTTGCGCGCAGTTAGGCGCGCGCAAGGGTGGGGCGAAGAAATTTGAAATTTCAACGCAACTGATGTTGCCTTAGAAGTGTCTGCTGATGGGATGAAGTTGTCGGCTCCTCGCCCCCGAGTAAACTTGGCAGCGCTAACACACCAAGGCTCGGAAGAA
Organism: uncultured Acidobacteriota bacterium; assembly: GCA_963757885.1. Classification (GTDB taxonomy): domain Bacteria; phylum Acidobacteriota; class Terriglobia; order Acidiferrales; family UBA7541; genus Palsa-147. Next base: position 2,394,445 of record CAVWSS010000006.1, read on the forward strand.
AGGAGCCGAGCGATGCTCATTATAGGTTGTGATTTTCACACTCGCTACCAGCAGATAGCCATGTGCAACGAACAGACCGGAGAGATCACCGAACGCAGACTCGATCACCTGAACGGTGAAGCCGAGCAGTTCTATCGCAGCTTCACTGCACCAGTCCGCGTCGGTGTTGAAGCCACCGGCTCCCTGGCCTGGTTCGAGCGTCTCCTCGCCGAACTCGGCCATGAACTGCTCATCGGTGATGCCGCCAAGATTCGGGCCAGTGAGGTGCGCAAGCAGAAGACCGATCAGCGCGACGCCCGCCTGATCCTCAACCTGCTCTGCACCAACTGCTTCCCGAAGATCCGCGTTCCCTCACCGGCCGAACGCGATCTGCGCCAGCTGCTCTGGCATCGCCACAAGCTGATCTGCTTGCGCACGCAGTTGCGCAACCAGCTCCACTCCCTGGCGCTCAGCCAACAGCTCTGCCGCAAGAGCCGGCTGTTCACTCCCCGTGGCCGGGCCGAACTCCAGGCTCTGCCACTAGATCCCTGGGCCAGCCGGCGCCGCACAGAGCTTCTGCAGCTGCTCGATCAGCTCGAGCCATCGATCAACGAACTCGATCGAGCGGTGCTCACCCAAGCTCAGCAACGCGACGATGCCCTTCGGCTCATGACTCATCCCGGCATCGGTCCGGTCAACGCCCTGGCCTTCGTGCTGATCATCGGTCCCATCCAGCGCTTCCCCCGCAGCAGAAAGCTGGTCAGCTATCTGGGACTTAATTCCAGCGAGCACTCCACCGGCGGGAAACGGCGCCTCGGGGCCATCAGCAAGCAGGGCAATACCATGATGCGCTGGCTGTTGGTCGAAGCTGCGCAGCAAGCCATACGTCATGATTCCGAACTTCGGCGCGACTATTTTCGCATCAAGTCCCGTCGAGGCAGTGCGATTGCCAAGTGGCCATCGCCCGCAAGTTAGCTGTGCGTATGTATTGGATGCTCCGCTCCCGAGCCGATACGCGCAGCTGGTTCGCACGCAAGCTAGCCCGAGGGGCACCCTGGTGAACTCTTAGTTCACCGCTCTACTGATTGGGCGGCTGTCGCGAGCATGCGGCGTCGAACTACGAATCATGGTCGGTAGTAAGGTGACCGTATAGATGGTTGGTGGAACCTCGAGTTCATCGTTTTGATTCAGCAGTGCGAGCTTGGTGATTACGTTGAGTAGCAGCAAAGAACCAAAAAACTCTGGGAAGGAAAGCCGAGTCACCCGACTCGCACCGTCCAACTCTGCCTTGACAGACGAAACTCATAGAGGGTGCCCCACACGCAGGATTCAGCGTGTGGAATTCGTTGACCCTAAATCTTCCAACCGGGAAGCCTCGAAAAGTTTCGAGTAGCATTTCCTCTCGCTAGGCCGCTAACATCGCAATTGCATCGCGAATCCGAATTCTTACTGATTAAAATGCCTCCACCACCCGCCCAAACTCCCTTCTTCGAATTTCGCGAAGTCTCCAAATCCTTCGACGACGACCACCTGGTCCTCGACAACTGCTCCTTCTTCGTTAACACAGGCGAAACCGCCGTCATCATGGGCCGCAGCGGGGCAGGGAAGTCCGTCACCCTAAAACTCCTCCTCGGCTTCCTCAAGCCCGACTCCGGCCGCATCCTCATCGACGGCCAGGACGTCACCGACTTCACCGAAGCCCAATTTGAAGAGCTTCGCCGCCGCGTCACCATGGTCTTCCAGTCGGGCGCGCTCTTCGATTCGCTCACCGTCTTCGAAAATGTCGCCTTTCCCCTCGAAACTCACAAAATGGACCCTGACCAGCTGAACGCCCGCGTCGACGAACTTCTCGACATGCTCGAAGTCTCCGAAGTCGCCGATCAATATCCCACCGACCTATCCACCGGCACCAAGCGCGCCGTCGCCGTTGCCCGCGCCCTCGCCGAAGATCCCGACGCCATCCTCTACGACGAGCCCACCACCATGGTCGACCCCATCATGGCCGCCCACATGTCCGACCTCATCCTCAAGCTCAAGAAAAAATTCCGCAAAACCTCCATCGTGGTCACCCACGACACTCACCTCGCCAAAAAACTCGCCGACCGCGTCATCTTCATCCACGATTCCAAAATCGCCTTCTTCGGCACCTGGCACGAATTCGAAACCACCTCCGACCCCTATCTTAGAAATTTCCGTCTCCAGGACGAACTCATCCCCGCCCTCGACGAATCCGTAGGCGAACCCCCCGACGCCTCCGCCTCCCCCCGCCCCACCAACCCGCCCACTCCGTGACGTGACTGGACAACGTATGCAAGACAACAGCCTGCAACCGATCGTATACATGGCCAAGCACGATCCCGCAGTGATTGCTGGACTGTTGCTTGTCGCCGGTGCAAGTGTCTTGTTCATCCACATCCAGCTCAAAATGATCAGAGCTGGCTACAAAACCTCTTACAGTTTTTTCGGGAAACCTTTTAGCGCCAACGGGTGGGATACGCCTTCCCAGTATCTCAAGTATGCGCTCAGCACGGTTGGTCGATTTGGCCTGTATACCTGATATATCCGTGCCTTTCGCTAGGCATCGCTCTTTTGATTTTTGGCTTGTTTCGGCTGTAATGGCGTGGCTGGGCCATCACGCATCTCAATTTATGCTTTCACATCGCTACCAATCGTTTTAGTCTCTTGCCTCAATTAGGCAGGCACAATTGATCGAGACCGTGCAGACCCCCACCCCACTCACGAGCCCAATTTCTTGACCTACCCTCCGCCGCCCAGCCCACATCCGCCGCCCAGCAGACCCCAAATCCCAACTCCGCCGCGTCATGGGCTTCTGGGATGTCCTCCTCTTCAACATCGCCACCGTCCTCGGCCCGCGCTGGGTCGCTGCCGCCGCGCACAACGGCACCTCCTCCATCTCTCTCTGGATTCTCGCCGCCGTATTTTTCTTCGTTCCCACCGCACTGGTCATCGTCGAACTCTCCACCCGCTTTCCTCACGAAGGCGGCCTCTACGTCTGGTCCAAGGAAGCCTTCGGCGAATTTCACGGCTTCATCGCCGGCTGGACCTACTGGGTCTACACATTTTTCTACTTTCCCGGCCTGCTCCTCGCCAGCGCTTCCATGGGCGCTTACATCGGCGGACCCAAGTACGCCCACCTCGCGCAAAGCCGGCTCTTCTTGCTCGCCGGCAGCTTCGCTCTCCTTGGCGTCGCCGTTCTCCTCAACATCATCGGCCTCAACATCGGCAAATGGCTCCAAAACGCCGGCGGCGTGGGCACCTACGTTCCTCTAAGCATTCTGGCCGTCGCTGGCTTCTTCATCTGGCACCAACACGGCTCTGCCACTCATTTCACTTTCCAGAACATGCTTCCGCACTGGGACTGGAACACGGTCAATTTCTGGCCGCAAATCGCCTTTGCTTTTGTGGGCCTCGAGCTCGCTTCGGCCATGAGCGAAGAGATAAAAAATCCTCAAAAAACTTTTCCGCGCGCCATCTACGGCTCCGGCGCGCTCATCGCCCTCATCTACATCGTCGCGACGTTTGCCGTCCTCGCCATCTTGCCCGCCGCCCAGGTCGATCCCAGCAGTGGAGCCTTCCAGGCTCTTACCATCGCCTCTTCCGTCCTGAAGATCGGCGCCATGGGCATGATCGCCGCCTTCATCGTCACCGTTGGCAACGCTGGCGGCGTCGGCAGCACCGTCGCCGGCATTGCTCGCGTGCCCTTTGTCGTTGGCATCGACCACTACATGCCCGCCGCCTTCGGCAAAATTCACCCCAAGTGGCGCACGCCTTACATTTCCATCCTGGTCCAGGCCGCAATTTCCGCCGTCGTCCTGCTCATCAGCCAAATCAACGACACTACCATCGGCGCCTATCAGGTCCTCGTCGACGCGGCCACCATCCTCTACTTCATCCCTTTCCTTTACATGTACGGCGCGATCATCAAACTCTCCCGCCGTCCCGACCGCACTTCCAATCCTCACGCCATCCTCATTCCTGGCGGCCAATTCGGCGTCTGGCTCACCGGCGGCCTCGGCTTCCTCGTGATCCTCGGCGGCATCGTTCTTTCCCTCATCCCTCCCGGCGACTCCTCCAACAAATTTCTCTTCGAACTCAAACTCATCTCCGGCACCGTCATCTCCGTCGCCATTGGCCTCGTCCTCTACTACCGCGGCCTCCGCTCCAAACGTGCCTCCGCCTAGTCGCAGTTGGGTGCCCCATGGGCCGTTGTTGCCCGTGGGGACTTTCACTCGACCTTGGCGTCTTCCCTTTTGCTTTAGAAGTTTCTGCGGGTACCCCATCCCGCCGCCGTTGCGGGTGGGTGGCAACACTTTCAGACCTTGAGCAACATCACTCTTTCTTTGCGTTTTTCCTCGTCAAATCAATCAATCAATCAATCAATCAATCAATCGATCAATCAATCAAGGCGCATACCGCGTAAACACAAAATCCCGGTCCTTACCCGGCTCATGACACGGAAAGCACGTCTTGTGCACCGCTTCGTTCCCCGGTTTCCCCTCATCGAATTGGGCGAACCCCCACCCGCCTGTCGACGCATATTTCTTCGAATCCTTCACCATAAACTGCACATTCGTGGCCGGCCCCGCCACAAAGGAGTCGGACAACAGCACTTTGGTCAGTTCCGTCGAAATTCCTCGTTGGAGATTGCTGCGAAGCACCTTGTTATTTTCATCTGAACTGACCTGCCGCCACGCAAGCCGCGCAATGATTGTGCCGTCCGGGAACGGCATCTTTCCCTCGCGGTAAGCTTTCATCGCCACATCGTTGCCCAGTTTGGCGCGTATGTCGTTGACGTTCCCGCCAATGCGAGCCACCGAAATCAACGTCCAGTCGCGGTACCCGGCAGGAATTTTGATTCCGTAAATCGGGGCGGCCTGCCTATCCGCCCGTGCATCCGCCTGTTCGAACGCGCGAACCCTGCAAACGCCAAAGCCAGCCAGCATCGCAACCACAACTAACGAAAAAATGAATCGTTTCATCTGCTCCTCTTTCACGCCTTGCACCGATCAGGCCTGTCGCCTAACGCCCATTTTCTTTGAATTTTCAATTGTTACTGCGTGCTGGATGAGAACGCGACATTCTCAACAGGAAAGCGGCGCGCACGCCCTACGCGCCGGCACTCAACACTTTTTGAGACTCATGCAACCTAGCTGAGACACGCGTCCACACGCCTTCCAATAGCGCGGGCACCCACTTTTCGGCGGGACATCGGCTCCAACTCTGACTGAGGAACACGAGGTCACGATTCGCTGCGCCTTTGTTCGCCCTTCCCAGCTCAAGGATGAACAGCGAGCCTCTTCTAAAGGGACAACCGCCGACCTCGCCTGAGCGGCAACGCATTCTCATGTTTCGAACGAACATGGATGAAATGAATGTCCAGTCCATCGATCTCGGTCATGAACTTCGGTAAGGCATTCAGCTTCGCCTCACACTTGCGCCAATCGTAATCGGTCCCCCAATAACGCGCGAGTTTCTGCATAGTCGCGAGCTGCACGCCTTGCGTTGCATCCGTGACCGTCTCTCGCTCTGGCCATCGTGTCTCGTTAATCCGCCTGCGCAGTTCAGTAATTTCCGCTTCCGGAACACTCGCCACCTGAAATGGACGAATGTCACCAGCTCGTTGTGTAGCGCTGCCTTCCGTCATGGTGTTCCGCCTTTTAATAAATTTGCGTATTTGTTACTAGGGAGGGCCTGAGAAATTAGAGGTACGGGTTCAAGTCTCGAACGAGAACCCGAGTGGCCAGAGGGTAACACAGGATGAACGCCTCGAGCATTAAGCCCCACGTTTCAGAAGTTTTCGCGGGGTTTGGGTGCCCCCCATACGGTTGCGCGCCGAACGGCGCACTGCTAAATGGGCGCATGTGAGGTTCTTCACGTGGCTCAAGCAACTTTGATCTGCGAACACTCTGTTCTGGTTTCGTCTTCGCTTTAGCAGTTCTGCGCACCTCAACTCATCAACAAGGCGCCATCAACCTTCGGGCCGAGCACACAAATGTATTACCGTCGTTCTTGCCGCGTCTTCTGCGGCCACTCGCCGTTTGAAATTCAGTAAATCATTCTAATTTACCTTAGTTTGCTTTGATGGTTAACCTGGGTTAACATAACCACGGCTTTGCATGTTGGGTTGCGTAAACTTGAGTTCCACAAAGAGTTCCGTAAAAAGGTTTACTACGCCCCTCACACCCGGCGTTTGGTGCCTCGTCACACTTGTTGCGGTGCTTGCCTTCGCGCCGCGCGTTGCTGCTCAGGGTGAAACCACCAGCGCGATTGAAGGCCAGGTGACCGATTCAACGGGCGACGCCATTCCCGGCGCGATCCTCACCATTACCAGTCGCGATACAGGTCTGCAGCGTTCTCTTAAGACCGGCGACGACGGGCGCTTTAATTTCCCGCAACTCAAGCCCGGCACTTACACCGTTAAAGCCGAAGCCCAGAGTTTTGAAACCCAGCAGATCGACAACGTGTCTTCGGGTCTTGGCCAGAAGCAGACCGTAAACTTCAGCATGAAAGTCGCCCCGACGCGCCAGATCATCGAAGTCACCGGTACTTCACCACTCTTCAATCCCGAAAATGCAAACACCTCCACGAATCTAAATGCCCCAGCGCTTGAAAACCTTCCCAACCCAGGCGGGGACCTGACCTATCCGCTACAGTTTGCGCCGGGCGCGCTCATCAACACCGCCGGCAGCGGCAACGATTTTGTTGGCAGCACCAATGGATACGGCAACGTTCAGTTCAACGGTCTGCCCGCGCTCTCCAATGGCTACATCGTTGACGGCCTCGAAACCAATGACCCGCTCACCAACCTCAACAGCGGGCTCTCCACTAATCTTGTGCTCGGCCTCAATTCCATCGCCGAAGTAACCGTCAATACCCTGTCTTACTCTGTTGACCAGGGCCGGTACGGGGCATCTCAAGTCAACTACGTCACCAAATCCGGTGCCAATCAGTTTCACGGCAACCTCTACGAAATCTGGAACGGCTCGATTTTCGATTCCGCGGACTATTTCACCAATGCCACGCCGGGCAATCGCAAGCCGCGATCCACGGTCAATCATTTTGGCGGCAGTCTGGGCGGCCCGGTCCTTCACGACAAACTCTTTTTCTTCTTCGATAGCGAATGGGTCCGCATCGCTCTACCCATCGTTACGCCCGTGGCGGTACCGACTCCGGCCTTCGAGAGTTACGTCTTACAGCAGCTCCCCCTCGGAGGTACTGATTCTGTGACCGGCTCGCATTACGCGCCAGCTCCCCAATTGGTACCGTTCTACCGAAAAATGTTCTCTCTTTACGGAAACCTGACCGGCGCTCCTCTTGCTATGCTTGGCTGCCCATTAAGTGCCGGCGGCAGCTCGATTGCCGGAACTCCGCCCAACGGAAACGGTTGCGCCAATCGTCAAATTATCTCCCACTCCAGTGACGACCACGAGCAGGTCCAGACCGCTCGCATCGACTGGAACATCGACGCAGCAGATGCTGCCTGGTTCCGTTTTCAGGCTGACACGGGTTTGCAGGCCGCTTACACCGACCCCATCAATCCGCTCTTCGATTCCATATCACCCCAGCCGCTTTACTCGTTTGCGGCGGGCTATTCGCACATCATTTCCCAAAACCTCGTCAATTATTTCAATCCTGGATTTTCTTGGTATTCCAGCCTTTTCGCGCCGGCTGATTTTGAAAAAACCCTCGCCGCATTTCCGATTGTGTTGGAAGGAAGCACGCAGAGCAGCGGATCCAGTCCCTTCTTTACCGGACTGGGCGGTCTCGACAATACCTGGTTGCAAGGCAGGCGCGTATCCCGCGTCTTCATCAATGACAATCTGGCCTGGAGCCGCGGCGCCCATGAATTTCGTTTCGGCACCAACACGCGCACCTTCCTTCTCAACGATTATGATTTCGGCGAAGGCGGCGTCCCCACCGTCACCTACGCCACGCTCCCCCAATTCATCTATGGTGTCGCATCCACCGCTACGAAAACGTTTCCCCTCACCACCAACGAGCCCTTCCATTTTCTCAATCTCGATTTGTATGCGCAGGACACCTGGAAAATAACGCCCAAACTAACTTGGACCATCGGCATCCGCGATACGCTCAACTCCAATCCCTTAAACCCTCACGCTGAGGTCGCCCGCCTTCAAAGCTCGTTTACTTCCATCTCCCATGATCTGAACCAGCCGTTGAATCAGGCCATCCAGACTCACCTCGGCCATCTCTTCGACTCCACGCCTCTTGCGATTCTCCAGCCCAGGACCGCCCTCGCTTGGCAATTTGCTCCCGGTTCTGTTCTTCGTGCGGGATTCGGAATCTTCAGCGACATCCTGCCCGGCAGCATCGCGGATGTGATTGGCATAAATCCGCCTTACGTCCAAAGCTTCCAAGGCGGTCTACTGGGTACCGTTGGCGGCTCTGCGATTGCCCCTGGCGTCCCAGGCAGTGCAGTGGATGCAACCGTCGCAGCCAATCGGTCGTTCACCGAGGGCTTCGCTCAGGGCTGGCTTTCCTGTGCCTCGCCCCGCGCTAGTATCTCCGCCTGCCTACCTCCCGTCGCTCTCACTGCCGTCCCTTCAGGGGAGCTTCACCCTCCGTACTTCATGGAGTGGAGTTTTGGAATCGAGCATCAGTTTGGAAACGCCGCCGCGCTCCACGCGCAATACGTTGGCACGCGAGCCGTGAACCAGCCCTATCTCACTCAAGTCAACGGCTATCAGACCGTCTGTCAGGGGTGCTTTGCTCCATTCCCGTACCTACAGCCGGCCGATCCCCGTTTTGGTCGCGTAACCCAGTTCTCCACAGGCGCAAATAGCCACTATCACGGCTTGCAGCTCACCGCCATGAAGAGGGTCAGCCACGGGCTTCAAGGGCAGATCAATTACACGTTTAGTCGCTGCATGGATGAGCTCTCCAACGGAGGGTTTCTTCAATTCTCTGCGGCTGCTGTCTTGTCGCCACTTCCTGGAGAACTTCGGCGGAATTACGGACCCTGCGACTACGACGTTCGGCACAACCTAAACGTCCAATATGTCTATCAGCTTCCGTTCAAAACCAAAAATTCCACCGCGGCGTACCTGGTCAACGACTGGCAGATTTCCGGCACTCTCTTCTGGCACAGCGGCCTTCCATTTTCAGTCCTCAGCACACCTTATTCCGCCGCTGGAGACGGCATCGTACAAGGCGGCGGACCGCAGTTTGCCAGTGTCGTGCCGGGCGTGCCGGTTTACGATCACCACTTCATTCCCGGCATCACCCAACCCGGCACAATCCAGTGGCTGAATCCCAACGCATTTGTGTCCGCCGTCGATCCCAGCACCGGCGCCTGTTATCCCGCGGATAGTTCGCAAAACTGTCAGTTTGGAACCTCCGGCCGCAACGAACTTCGTGGGCCTAATTTTTTCTGGAGCGATTTATATCTGACCAAGATGTTTGCTTTGACCGAACATTTAAAACTTCGTCTCGAAGGCCAGTTTTTCAACGTGTTCAACCATCCCAACTTCGGACTGCCCGGTATGGTCTCTGCGGGCATTCCTGGCAAGCCTTCCACGCAGGTGGGCTTCGGCGCGCTGACCTATGCCACGTCTCCACCCACCGGCCTTCTTGGGGTTGGTTTAGGTGGCGATAGCTCGCCACGCATGATTGCATTCCAGGCGCGCCTGGAGTTCTAAGTTTTGGGTTTATTGGGTATTTGTTTGGCTGGACAGGAACAAATCCTGCAGATTAGGTGATCCCGAAACTCTTCAGTAGCAACCTTAAAAAATCTCTCTCTTCTGCACCTTCTCCTTCGTCCTCAACGCAAACTTCTCCTCCACCTTCCCATCCCCACTCACCATCCGCGCCACATACTCTCCCATCGCCGGCCCATGCTTAAATCCATGTCCCGACCCGCCTCCCACCAGCCACACATTTTCGAATTCCGGATGCCGATCAATCAAAAAATCTCCGCTCGAACTATTCTCGTACTGGCACACTCGCGCCTCCACCAGCGGCGCATCCTTCATCGACGGAAATCTTCGCTCCAAATACGCTCGCGCCTTCTTCGCCGCTCGCTCCGACACAACCCGTTCCTGCGTATCGGGATCCACGCTCTCCCCATGATCGTCATCCGCCACCTTCAGCCCGCGATTCTCCAAATCCGGAATCCCATAAAACGCGCCGGTCCGGTCCAAAAACGTCGGCATCTTCGGCGGCGCAAAATCGCTCACTCCCGCGGGCACTCCAAAAAAGAAAACTTCCTGCCGCGTCACAAAAATTCGCTCTCCCAGCAACTCCGGAAAAATCTTGGGCAGCCACGACCCCGCCGCAAACACAAAACCCTCTGCTGAATATCTCGCCCCGCTCGCAGTTTCAATCTCCCGCACTCGCCCGCCGTCCTGCCCGGCGCCTTCACCATTTCCGTCCGGTACTCACCGCCCAACTTCACAAACTCCGCCGCCACCGTCTGCACGCCTCTTCGCGCCATCAACGCGCCTGACTCCGTCTCCAAAATTCCAAACGTTCCCGCATCGAACCACATCTGTGGATAACGCCGCTTCAACTCTTGCTCGTCCATCTGCTCCGCGTGGATCCCGCAACGCTTCAGCACTTCCACGATCGCCGCCGCATACTCGTCCCCCTCCTGCGCCATCCACAAGACGCCCGTCCGGTGAAACAGCGTCGTCCCCGCGCGCTCCTGCAACTCCTTCCACAAGGGCAGGGAACGCTGCGACCACTTCGTGTACACCTCATCCGGCCCATAGCCCATCCGGATAATTCGCGTCTCGCCGCCAGAGCTCGCCCTGCTGCTCGCCGGCCCATACGCGTCCAGCAGCAGCACCTTCCGCCCTGCGCGCCGCAAAAAATACGCGCTCCACGCGCCAAAAACTCCCGCACCCGCCACAATCACGTCAAATTTTGAATTAGCCATTGCTCGAGTCCCCAAGAACTTGCTGAAGATTTACCGCCGCTCCTCGCCTCCGCGCCCGCGCATCATCGACTCCACATACTTCGCCAAAATATCGCACTCAATATTTACCGCCGCCCCGGTCCCGAGCCCTCGAATCGCCGTATTGTCATAAGTAAACGGAATGACCGCGAATCCCGCCTCACTGCCCTGGGGATCCCACGACGCCACCGTCAAACTAATCCCATCAATCGCGATCGATCCCTTCTCCACCACATAAATTCCCAACTCCCGCGGCACCTGCACCTTCATCCACCAACTCTCTCCCGCCCTCGACAACTCCGTCACCACCCCCGTCCCATCCACATGCCCCTGCACAAAATGCCCACCCAGCCGCGCATTCGCCGCCAGCGGCCGCTCCAAATTCACCGCGTCTCCAACCTTCTTCTCCCGAAACGACGTCCTTTCCAGGGTTTCAGTCGACAAATCCGCCGCAAACCTCCCATCTCGCCACTCCACCACCGTCAAACAGCATCCACTCACCGCCACGCTGTCGCTCACCTTCAACTCCAAGCCCGCCGCGCTCACTGCCAGCCGCCCGCCCGCGCTCGACCGCTCCAGCGCCTCAATCTTCCCGACCGCCTCAACGATTCCCGTAAACATCCCTCAAATATCCTTCCACGCAAATATCCGGCCCAAATCGCCGCACCTTCACGTCACTCAACACCGGCAACTTCAACGCCCCTCGCTTACGCCCGCCACGTACTCGAAGCCTACTCCCGCGACCCGCGGCCGGCACAATAACCCACGGCGCCGCATCCCTCCCAAAAATCTTCGGCGCATAAAATAAAATCACCTTATCCACGATCCCCGCTGCTAGCGCCGCCCCATTCAGCCTGCTCCCGCCCTCCAGCAGCACACTCAAAATCTCCCGCCTCCCCAACTCCGCGATCACCCGCCGCAAATCCAATCCACCGTCTCGCCCGCGACTCACCCGCACAACTTCCACGCCCCGTGCTCGCAACTCCCGCGCCTTCTTCGACTCCTCACTCCTCGCCGCAAACACCAACAAATCTCCCCGCGCCGACTCCACCAGCTTCGACCCCACCGGAATCCTCAGCTCCGAATCCAAAATCACCCGCAGCAGCGGCCGCCGCCTCTTCAATCCCGTCCGGTCCGTCAGCATGGGTTCGTCCGCGAGCACCGTGCCAATCCCGCTCACCAACGCATCCGCCGCGTGCCTGAGCCTCTGAACCTCTTCACGTGATGCGTCGGAGGTAATAAAAGTCGTGCTCCCGCTCCCATCTCCAATCTGCGCATCCAGCGTCAGCGCCGACTTCATCGTCACCATCGGCCTCCGCGCCGTGATCCACCGAGCGAATGCCTCATTCAACCCCCGCGCCTCGCCCTCCATCACTCCTTCGCGCACTTCAATCCCGGCGCGCCTCAACTCTCTCACGCCTCCCCCCGCCACCTCTGGGTTCGGGTCCCGCATCCCCACTACCACCCGCTTCACCCCCGCCGCAATCACCGCCCGCGAACACGGCCCCGTCCTCCCCACATGGCAGCACGGCTCCAAATTCACATACAACGTCGCGCCCCGCGCCTTCTCCCCCGCGCGCTCCAGCGCCACCACTTCCGCATGCTTCTTCTCCTCATAACTGTGAAATCCCTCCCCCACCACCCGCCCGCCTCTCACCACCACCGCCCCCACCATCGGGTTCGGCGACGCTAACGCCACGCCCCTGCGCGCCAAGCGCAGCGCCCGCGCCATAAACTTCTCATCGCGCGCTTGATCGTCACGCAATTTCGCACCTGCTTTTCAGCGAAATGAATTTCAAGATTTAATCGAAAAGGGAATTCGCGTAGGTCTGCGCGTCAAACGGCACCAAATCGTCAATCTTCTCGCCCGTCCCCACAAACCGGATCGGTAGCCCCAGCTCCCGCGAAATCGCCACCACAATCCCGCCCTTCGCCGTGCCATCCAGCTTGGTCAACACAATTCCAGTCACGCCCGCATGCCCCATAAACTCGCGCGCCTGATTCAGCCCGTTCTGCCCGGTCGTCGCATCCAGCACCAGCAACACATCATGCGGCGCACCCGGAATCAATTTCGCCGCCGTCCGCCGCATCTTTTCCAGCTCATTCATTAAATTCGATTTGTTGTGCAGACGCCCCGCCGTATCCACCATCACCACGTCCACGCCGCGCGCTCTCCCCGCTGTCACCGCATCAAATACCACCGACGCCGGATCCGCCCCCGCCTTCTGCTTGATCATCTCCACGCCAGACCTTCGCGCCCAAATTTCAAGCTGCTCGATCGCAGCCGCGCGAAATGTGTCCGCCGCGCCCAGCATCACCGTGCGCCCTTCCGCCTTCAATCTATGCGTAAGTTTACCGATCGTAGTTGTCTTGCCGGTTCCATTGACCCCCACCACGAAAATCACCTGCGTCCCCGCGCCATTCGATGATGCGCCACCCGCCGTCCCGTTTCCCGCCGCGCCGGCCACCGCCACACTCCCACTCGCCGCGCCCGCAGCCGCCTTCGCTTTCGGAGCCTCCAGCACCTTCACAATTTCCTTCTTCAATTCCTTCTTCAACGCCGCCGCGCCTTCCAGCTTGTGCTCGGTCACCTGCGCGCGCATCGCCCCAATTATTTCCCGCGTCGTCGTCACCCCGATATCCGCGGACAGCAAGGCCGACTCGAGCTGGGCCAGCAGCGCCGGATCCACCGGCCGGTCGCCTGTTAAAATCTGCTCGACCTTCGCTGAAAGCTCCGTCTTCGTCTTCGAGACGGACTCCTTCAGCCGCTCCATCAACGTCGGTTCCGGCTTCCCAAATAGCGTGATCATCGGTATTCGTGGCTATGCGGCCAAGCTCGTTGTTCGCGAGGCGTCAGTGTGCACCTGCTTGCCAGATTTACGCTGTGATTGTAACAAAAGTACAGAAACGCCCTAAATCTTGCGCCAATTCCGGGAAAGCCTTCCATTCTCACGCTCCTTCGCGCCTAGTCCGCTTTTAACTTGCTGCTCTATAAGGCATTTGATAGGCTACGCCACCATCCGAGGTTTTCTAACGCCTTAGCTCGCGCTCTTATCTTCAAGTTCCGGGAGGTGTACCGTGGCCTTTTGTGCGAAATGCGGCGCCGAAGTTGCGCCTGGTGCTGGTTTTTGTCCGAAGTGTGGCGCGCCCCAATCTGCTTCAGCGCCCGCACCCGCGCCTGTTTACACCGCGCCCGCCGGCGCTCCTGCCGCTGGCATGCAGGAAAACGTAGCCGGCCTGCTCTGCTACGTCCTTTGGTGGGTCACTGGCCTGATCTTCCTTCTCATCGACAAGCGGCCTTTCGTCCGCTTTCACGCCGCCCAGTCCATCGTCACTTTCGGCGGGATACAAATCATCGGGATCCTTTTGGCCTTTCTCCATTTCGGCTCGGTTTTCGGTGGCATGGGCTTGTTCGGAATCTTGGTTTTGCTACATTTTGCACTCTGGGTCGTGGCCCTCGTTCTCTGGATCATCTGTATGGTCAAGGCATACCAGGGTCAGCTCTTCCGCGTCCCCATCGCCGCCGGCTTCGCCGACCAACTCGCCGGCAAACAGGTTTAATTGCAGTTGCCTTAGAAGTTTCTGCGGGTGCCCCATACGCCGCTTTTGCGTGTGGGTAGGGAAACTTCTAACGCTAGCATCCAGTGCTTTGCTTTTGATTTTGGGTTTTTCTTGGGTGCCCCGTGGGCCGCCTTTGCCCGTGGGGACTTACACGGAAGATTCGGGGTCCGTCATTACATAGAGTTATATCGTTGAAGTCGCTGCCTTCTACCCCCCACTCTTCTCCGCAAAAACTTTCGCCCCATCATTCCTAAACTCAAACCTCAACTCCCAACTCCCGCTCCCCGCAAACTTCCACTGCCTCGCCGCCGCCAGCGACAAATTCGCGAAATAAGTGCTCGGCCCCTCCGAATCAATCGTCGCGTCCGCCACCTCACCCGACGCGCCTGCCGTCACCTTGATCCCCACCCTCACCGCTCCATAAATCGTGCTCAGCGACTTCTCCGACGCCTCCGGAATCACCTGATGCACCACTCCACTTCCCGCCGCTCCTTCTGATCCCTGCACGCCCCGCGTCGCCGCAGAATTTACCGGCGCATTCGCATTGTTCGCGTTCGCTGGAACCGCATTCGCGCCATTTCCCGCCGGCGCTGAACTCTGATTTGTGCCGCCCCCACTCGGCGCCGCACTCTGTGCGCCGCCCTGCGTTGCCGTCGCATTCTGCCCCGCGCTTTTTGTCGCCGCGCCTTGCCCCGCAGCTCCTCCTGAGGTTGCGGCGTTCTGCAATGCCCCGTTCGTCCCCGGCGCATTCTGCGCCGGCGCCTCACTCTGCTGCACCGGCTGCTCCGCAGCCGCCGTCTGTGCTGTCTCACCCGTCGCCTTCGGCGTCGGGTGCAACAACTTAAATCCCAGCAGCCCCGCCACCACCAAAAACACAACCACCGCCAGCGCCAAATATCCCCGCGAACTGTGCTCGGCCTCCGCATTTACGCTGGCGCTTGACTCCGCCAATGTCGCTCGCAGCCCCGCCGTCGTATCCCCCGCCGCCATCCGCAAATCCTGCGCGATATCGCGCACCGGCGCTGTCCGCGCCGCCACGCTTACTCCACCTGCCGTCACCGCCGGCGCTCCCGCGCCTCCCGCCAAATCCGCCGCCGAAGTCGCCGCGGCTCCTCCCGCGTTCGTAGTCACACGGGCTCCAGCTACTTCGCCGCGCACTCCCACATCCACGCGCTCCGGCAGCGTCACTTCCGCGTACGTCCCCGCGACCGGCGCCGACACTCCCGCTGCCGCCCCAACAGCCACTTCGTGCGCTCCCGCGCCCGCAGCGCCTGCTGCTCCAGCGACTTGAACACCGCCCGCATATCCATCCAACGGATTATCCAGCGGCGCTCTCAGCCGCATCCCAATCCCCGCGATCGTCCACCGCCGCTTCGGATCCCGCCGCAAACAATTTCGCGCAATGTCCCGCAGCGACCCTGGCAAATTTTCCGGCACCACTGGGTCCGTCTGCGTCCGCGGATCCCACTGCGGTTTGCGTTGCGTCATCACTTCCACCAACGTCACGCCCAGTGACCACACATCTCCCGCCGCCGTACTTGTCGCCTCCGGCGGATCATACTGATTGCGCCCGCTAGCTCCGTTAGCGCCCGCGCCCGCCGCCGCGCCCGCCATATCAATCGCTTCGCCCGGCTTCCTTACTCCGTCCATCGACACTTTTAGCCGGTCGCCCATCGCCATAATGTCGCTGGGCTTGATGTGCCCGTGCACCAACCCGTTCGCGTGCAAATATTCCAGCGCGTTCAGCGTTGGCACCAGCAGCATGCTCACTTCTTCTTCCGTCAGCACGCGCTGCGGCACAATCTGCCCCAAATTCTCTTCCGCGTATTCCATCACCGCGTAGAGATACTTCTTCCCGGCGACCGTCCCGTGTCCGGCCTGAAATATCTGAATTAAATTTGGATGGAATAAAGTCGACGCAAATCGCCAGCACGCCAGCCGCTCCTGCGCGTGCGGCAGATCTTCAGGAATCAGCTTGATCGCCGCAAGCTGTGGCGGCTCGCCGCTGATGCTGGTCAGAAAAACGGCGCTGTCCGGGGAACCCCCCAGATAATCGCTAAGCTGGAAGGTCCCATCGACAACCTGGCCTTCCAATCTTTTCCATGCCTCCACCGTAACTCCCCTTTAGGCCTCTGGCAGGCCCGGCTTCAGGCTGGCCTACCTATTCTCCCCTTATCCGCCCTTCCTTTCCAAGTGGCGGCTTCCCCGCGGTGGCCCTTTCGCTAATATTTTGGGTGGGCCGCACGTCCCGACCCGATCACGCCTACTTAAATTGAGCCCACACACTCCCTGCATCCAGGTACTGCCTCATGAAATCTATCTTGCCCGCCTCATTGAGGTGATAAACGAAGCATTGAGCCACTTTATATTTCCGCCCGATGAATGTTTTGGGATCTCCCGGCCAGGGCCACTCCTGTTGGGTTCCGAATCTAACTAAGTCCTCCGTAACAGTTCCAATATTCCAGTATTCAAAGACGCCCCAATCCTTTGTGGCCACGTTGCTTATTGTAATGGGCTCCTTTTGCGAAGACGATCCAGCCTTCAGCCAAGGGATAACCTCACCTTTGCCTTTGAGCACTTTGTTATAAGGCATCAATCCCCATTCGATGTCGTCGGTAATCTGCGCTTCGGCCGTGGCAATGTCTCCCGACGCAATCGCCCAAATGAAAGTAGAAAAAGCAGTCGCCCCAGACCCTGAATCCAATGACCCTGGATTCAATGCCCCTGTATTCAATCCGTCGGTGCCCAGATTGATCGGCCTCATGGCCTCAAAATCGAGGTCCCGTGCTTTCATAGTTTCCTATCTCCTTCTCGAAAGCGACGACGTGGCATCGACGCACCGCCGTCTCCCGGTTCCCTTGTACTCTTGACAATCTCCCCTGCCACGTCCATCTTTATTGGCTTTGCATCCAAGTATCACCGCGTTCCCCGGCGCGTCCAAATCCTGGAGCACCTTTGAAAGTCCACGTCTTCTTCCACGATAAATGCTTCGACGGAGCTTCTTCCGCTGCCATCTTCTCCCGCTTTTATCGTGAGCGCATCAATCCCAACACCGACTTCCAATTCACCGGCATGACTCACAAGGCCAGCAAGCCTTTTGAAGATGACGTCTTCGACGGCGATGAAAACGCCATCGTGGACTTCAAATACTCCAGCTCACCTCGCCTCACCTGGTGGTTCGATCATCACCAGAGCGCCTTCCTAACTCCTGCCGACGCCCGTCACTTCCAGGAAGACCAGTCCGGCCGCAAGTTTTACGACCCTACCTACAAATCCTGCACTAAATTCCTGGCCACCATTGCCTCTGAAAAATTTGGCTTTGACGCACGCCCTCTCGCCGAGCTCATCCACTGGGGCGACATCATTGACGGCGCCCAATTTCCCTCCGCCGAAGCCGCCGTCGGCCTCGCCGAGCCCGCCATGCAGCTCGCTTTGGTTATCGAAGCTGCCCCCGAAGCGGACTTGGTTCCCAAACTCATTCCTTACATCGCTACCATGCCGCTCGCTGAAATCATTCAGCTCCCCATCGTCGCCAACCACCTCAAGCCTCTTCTCGAGCGCCACAAAAAATCCATTGGCATCATGCGCGAACGCACCCAAGCCAAAGATGGCGTCATCTATTTCGATGTCAGCGACCTCGATCTCGAAGGCTACAATAAATTCGTTCCTTATTACCTCAATCCCGACTCGCTCTATTCCGTCGGCGTTAGCTCCTCGCCCGTCCGCGCTAAAATTTCCATCGGTACCAATCCCTGGAAGCCCTTCGATCCTGAAGTCAATCTCGCTTCCATCGCCGAAAGGCACGGCGGCGGAGGTCACGCTCGCGTCGCTGCCATTAGTCTCGATCCCAGCGATCTCCCTCGCGCCCGCCAAATCGCTCAGGACATCGCCGCCTCTTTGCGCTCTCGCAAGCACCCGGCTTAGGCGTCGTTATGGCTGACCTCTACGCAGGCACTTCCGGATGGGCTTACGCAACGTGGAAGCCCGATTTCTACCCGGCCAAGCTCCCCGCTGCGAAATTCCTCTCTCACTACGCAACGCAGCTCAATTCCGTCGAAGTCAATTACACTTTCCGCCGCCGCGTCTCCGATGTGAGCCTCGATTCTTGGATCAACTCCACTCCGGAAGGTTTCAAGTTCAGTGCCAAAGCTCACCAGCGCATCACGCACATCCTCCGCCTCAAGAGCGCCGGCGAATCCGTCCGCTTTTTTCTCGAATCCCTGGAGCCGCTTCAGCAAGCAGGGAAGCTCGGCGTAATCCTCATCCAGCTTCCGCCATTCCTGAAGGTCAATCCCGCGCTCCTAAGCGAATTCCTGGCCGACGTTCCACGTCTCCATCGCTTCGCCTTCGAATTTCGCCACGAGTCCTGGTTCACCGATGAAATTTACGAAATTCTGAAAGGTCGCAACGCCGCTCTCTGCATCGCGGAAAGTGAAAAGCTGGAATGCCCCGACGTGGTCACCGCCGACTTCGTCTACTACCGCTACCGCATGCCCAATTACTCGCCCACCGACATGCAAGCCATCCAGAAAAAAATGCGCGCCCATCTCGACGCCAACCGCGATGCCTTCGTTTACTTCAAGCACGAAGACACCCCCGACGGCGCCCTCAACGCCGTCCGCCTCCTCTCCTCCATCTCCTAGCTTTTGTTTTAGAAGTTTCCGCGGGTGCCCCACACGCGCTTTGGCGCGCCTTGCGACGCGCAGATGAACCGCAAGGTTCATCTCATAAAAATGGCGCGCGTGGGCGAGGAAACGTTGAGACTCATCTCTTGCTTTTGAGCTTTTCCTAAACTAATTATCTAGAACCTTCCCCAAAATCCTAAAAATTTCCTCTACCCATTCCAAATGCTCCGGCTTCATCAGCACTGACCTTAAACACGTCACCGTCCCGGTATTCTCCCCCAGCTCCTCAAAAAATCTGCTTGGCAACTCCGCCAACGCCAAATGCAAATTTTCCTTCGCCGCCCGCTCAAAAATCTCCCCCGACCTCTTCGAAATCTCTTTTACGCTCCCCGCCCGCGGCGCAAAGATCACAATATCCAGCTCGGGCTCAAACGCCGTTATCCATCGCTCACCCTCACCCAGCAATCCATACAATTTCAGCGCTGCACTCCGTCCCTTCTCCAATCCCGCTGCGAACTCCCCTCCCCGCACCAGCGGTAGCAACCTCTGCGTCGCCCACAGCGCCACCGCCGACGCCCCCGGCCTCGAACACTCCAAACTAATCTCCCCCAAATGCAGCTCCGCCGCCGTGAAATACGTGTACGGCGAATTGTGCTTATAGAATCGCCCCACTGACGCATCCCGAAACATCACGCACCCGCATCCATACGGCTGAAGCCCATGCTTGTGCGGATCAATCACAATCGAATCCGCCTCGCCAATCGCATCGAAATGCCGCCGCGCCTCATTCCCCAAATTCCCCGCCAGCGCGAAATACCCTCCATACGCCGCATCCACATGCACTCGAAACTTCTTCTCGCCGCCACTCAACTCCAAAATCTCCCCCAACTGATCCACCGATCCCGTCGCCGTCGTCCCCATCGTCGCTACCACCGTGCCCACATCTCCGCGCGACACGCGCTCTTTCAACGCCCGTATATCCATCCGTCCGCGCGTATCGCTCGCCACCTTTTCAAACTTCAACTGCAACACCTGGCTGATCCGCTCATGCGTGTAATGGCTCTGGTCCGACGCCAAAATAAATTTCCCTGGCGCACACTGTCCAGCGATCCACAGCGCTTCCAGATTTGCCATCGTCCCGCCGCCGCACAAATGCCCCAGAAATTCCGGCCATCCAAACATTCCCGCAATTTCCGCGACCGCTTCCTTCTCCATCGCCGAACTCGCCCGCCCTCCATCCAGCGCGTGATTGTTCGGGTTGATCCACATTGCCAGCGCATACGCCGCGCGCGCTACCGGATGCGGCGGCTTCAGCATCTGCCCCGCGTAGAGCGGATGAAAATACGGAAAGTTATCCCGCAGCCTCTCCGCTGTCTGCCTCATCACCTCCACAATTTTTTCTTCGCCGACGCTTCCGCCCGCCTCTTCGCGCACACCTCTCTCGTCATACTCCGGCAGCCCCGCAAACCCCTCCTCCAGCCGCCGTAACCCCTCTGCTACTAACTTCAACGATTCCTTTTCCACGCCGTAAAACTACCACACCGCACACTTTTCACCCCCCCCGGCTTCCTCCTTCTCGCTGTTCCAAAATGAAACAACTCCTTCTACTACAATCATCAAGACGCCACCTCCTACTCCTTGCGCACCCCCATACCACCCCCCGGTAAACTTTCGTACTACCCAGAATCCAAGGGGTTTACCCTATAACCAATTGCGAACAGCTGTACTGGAATGGAACTTCGCTGTTTCACCACGGAACATTCCCTCGTGTTAGCTTACCCACACGGTACTAGGACTAATTGCTGCGAGGCGATTCGCACCAGCCGAGTTTGAGCCGACTTCAAGGAAGGTCGAGTAACTGAAATTTTCGAACCTTCTCACTCGGCACTTGCTTCAGGTGCGCAGCCACACGCAGCTCAGCCCTACGCCACTAGAAGACGCACCAATTCAATTCGAGTAACACCCAGCACCTAAAGAAAACTGAATCAGCAAAACGTGTCCGGTAGCAACGGCGGCAACAGCAGCAACGGTAGCAACCGGTCGCACCAATCGGAACGAAGCAAACCTAGCCCTCTCCGGTTACCCCCGGCTGCTTTGGAATGCTTCGAGAGAAAGACCATTAACTTGGGAGGCAAAATGAAAAGAGCTCTTGCAGGCCTTGGACTCGTGACCGTCCTAGCCTACGGGTTGCTTGGGGCACCGCTGAAGGCGGAAACCGCGCAGGCACCTAAGCGCCAGATCGTGGCGCCTGGGTACGACGTAGGAAAAGAAGTCACTCTCGAAGGGACCGTTGAAAGCGTAATTACCAAGTCCAACCGCGGAATGCTGTTGGGTGCCCATCTCATCTTCGCTACGTCCTCCGGAACTGTTGATGCTCATCTCGGAACTTACGCGTTGAAGGGGCCTCACGCATTGTCATTCACCCCAGGCGAGCACGTGAAACTCGTGGGCGTGATGACTACCGCGAATAACTCGCGCGTTTTCCTGGCTCGTACCGTTGAAAACAGCTCGGGGACTTTCACCATCCGCAACCAGCACGGCTTCTTGATCAGTGGCCCTGTGAAGACCGCAGCGGAATCTTCCGCCGCGCTCTCTTCGCAGCACGCCGGGATCTTCGGAGGTGCGCGGTGAACCTAGGAATGAATAAGAATTTCCTGCGCACTATCCTCGCCATCGCCGCTATGGCTACTCTTAGCGCCTGCGGCGGTAGCTCAGTCGGTTCAGGTTCGAACGGAAATGGCAACGGCGGCGGGAACGGCAACGGCGGTAATCCTGGTGGCGGCGGCACTGGCGCCGTGACCATCGCCTTCAAGTCCGCGCCCGTCTCGTCGCTCGAAATCAACCTTTCGACGTCCGTCACTGCTACGGTGACCAACGATTCGAACAGCGAAGGCGTCGACTGGACTTGCAGCCCCTCCGCCTCTTGCGGCAGCTTTAGCGCTTCACACACCGCAAGCGGCACGGCGACCACTTACATCGCGCCTGCTAGCGCCGGCAACGTAACCATCAAGGCGACTGCCAAGGCCGATACTTCCAAGTCCGCGTCCGCTACCGTCGCGGTCACCGCCGTCGCAGCCAACTCGAGCTTGAATGGCCAGTACGCCTTCATTCTCAATGGCTCCGATGCGGCCGGAAATCCGTACTCCATGGCCGGCAGCGTCACTCTTGACGGCAGCGGCAACGTTACCTCGGGCGTCGAGGACTACAACGCCCCGTCGGAAACCGTTACCGTCACCGACAACGTCATCACCGGCGGCTCTTATTCCATCGGGGCTAACGGAACCGGCACCATGACTCTCAATTGCACCAACACCACCGTTGGCGTGGCGGGCGTGCAAACTTTGGGTCTCTCCGTTGTCAACAATAAGCACGTGCTCATCAGCGAGTTCGACGCTGCGGACACGGCCAGCGGCTCCTTGGACCTTCAGACTGCTTCGGCCTTCACCCAGGCTTCGCTCACTGGTGGCTACTCCTTCGCCGTTTCGGGTGCTGAATCCGGCATTCCGTACGTATTCGGCGGAGTCACCTCTTTCGATGGAAACGGCAACATTTCCAACACCACAATCGACGTTGACGTTGCAGGTACGCCGGCTACCGGTGAGCCCTTCACCGGCGACACCTTCACCGCTCCCGATGCCAATGGGCGCGGCACGGCAACCTTGGCCGGCCTTAACATCGCCTACTACGTTGTCCAGGCTGAGGTGGTCCGCTTCGTCACTGTCGATGCTTCCGTTCAGGGCACTGGCACCTTCTTCGGCCAGGGTTCTAACGCAGGCAGCTTCTCCGCGGCCTCCGTCTCTGGCAGCTTTGCTTTCGCCGGTGATGGTGAAACCCCCAGCGGCCCAATGGCCGCCGCGGGAGAATTCACCGCCGACGGCGCGGGCAACCTCAGCGCCGGTGAAGCCGACGTCAACGCGGCCCTCGTTGCTACCAATGGCTCCATCGCCGGCACCTACGTGATGGGTTCCAACGGCTACGGCAGCGCCAGCGTCACGGCCTTTGGTGGCGACGCCAACATCACCACCCTTGGCGTCTACATGGTCGATCCCACTATCAACATCCTCGATCCGAACAACACTTCCTCCGGCAAGGGCGGCGTGCTGTTCGTCGATCTGGACACCAGCGCCTTCGGCAATTACCACTCCGTGCCGGCTGCGTCCAGCGCCTCCTTCTCTGGTAACTATGCTCTGAGCCTTGCGGCGGATAACGCCAGCGGCGAACTTGATGCCGCCGGTCAGCTCGTCGCGGCCTCGGGCAGCGCCACCGGCATAGCCGATGTGAACCTCCTGTTCACCTCCGGCCAGGAAGCGGGACTTGCCGTTTCGGGCACATACACGGTCGATTCAAGTAACCACGCCCGTGTCACCTCCGCTCTAACCGTCAGCGGCGACCCGAATACGATTGACCTGGCGGGCTATGCGACTGCAGATGGCCACTTTATGGTTGTAGAAACCGATACCACCCAATTGGCCACTGGGCACATCGAACATCAACAGTAGTAATCTACCAAGAGGGTAGGGCAGCTCTTTTCGGGCTGCCCTCCTCTCTAACAAATGTGCTTGGTACTAATCTTCAGCGAATTTCCACAGGACGCCCGCTGGTTGGCCCCTCCATTGGCGCCGTAGGAAAATGGGTTCGTCGCATATTTCTAAGGAGAGACGAATGAAGCGATTGGCAGTAATTTTTTGCCTTTTTCCTTTTTTGTCGCTTGCTCCGTTCGCAGCGCCTTCCATAGCGAACGCTCAATCGACCGCTGTAAAGTCATCCCTCCCGGTCAGAGTTTATGCTTCAAGTCGTGAAGTAACCCTACAGGCCACCGTCGACCAGATCGTCAAGAGTCCCAACAAGACCATGGCACCCGGAGGGCACGTCATTCTGGCTACGCCATCGGGACGTCTCGATGGAGCCGTCGGGCCTTACGCTTTGAATAGTTCTAAGAATGGTTCCAAGCCGCTTGACCTCGTTCCCGGTCAACGCGTCACGGTCGTGGGCGTCCGGTCAACCTTCGGTAATAGCCCCATCTTCCTGGTCCGCTCCATCAACACCGGGTCGGGCACCGTGAATATCCGCACTAAAAATGGATTCCTGATCAATCCATCCATGGCTAAGCACACCACGAAAGTTTCCAATTTCGGAGGTGCGCGATGAAAAAGCCAATCTATAACCACCTCTTTAGCTTGATTGCCATCGCCGGCCTTCTCGCTCTCTCCGCTTGCGGAGGCAGCAGCAGCGGCAGCGGTAACAACGGCGGTGGTGGCGGCACGGGCGGCACTACAGCCAATTCCAGGCTCAACGGCACCTATACCTTCTACGTCAATGGCCTCGATTCCAGCGCCGTTCCGTACAGCATGGCCGGGGCCATGACCCTCGACGGCTCGGGCAACATCAGCGGCGGTGAACAGGATCTCTTCGACGGCGGCTCCTCTTCCGTTGATGCCGACGACCCCATCACCTCAGGCACCTACACCGTCAATACCGACGGCCACGGCACCGCGACCCTCAACACCACCAACGACGGCACCGAAGTTCTCGCCTTCATGGTGGTGAACGATAACCATCTCCTGATCACGGAATTCGACACCACCGCCACTTCCAGCGGCGCCATGGACATGCAAACTGCCATCACTAACGTTGCCGGCGGCGGCCTTTCATTTACTCTCTTCGACCAGAACGACACCTTCACTCTCGGCGGCGTTCTCACTTCCGATGGCTCCGCTTCTTTTACCACCGGACTTGGCGATCAGGCCGTCGTTGATCAAACGACCGGCAATCTCGACATCACCAACAGTGTGCCTCTCACCGGCAGCTTCGGCGTTCCCGATAGCTTCGGCCGCGGCACCATCACCCTCAACGACACCGGTATCAGTTCCTCCTTGCAATTCGCCTACTACGCCGTTGGCCCGGAGGTCTACCGCCTCGTTGAAATCGACGGCACCACCGCTTTCGCCGCCGGCTCTATGTACAGTCAGGGCGCCGCGGGTGGCCTGTCGGCTCTATCTCTCAAAGGCAATTTCGCCTTCAACAACTTTGGCGTCGATGGCAGCACCATCGGCATCATCGCTTCGTCCGGCGAATTCACCACCGATGGCAGCGCCCTTGTCACCGCTGGCTTCGCCGATGTGAATGACGGCAGTGGCACCGCCGTCACCGCCTCGGCCATCTCCGGCGCTTATTCCATCGGGGCTAATGGCCGCGGCGCGGTGAATCTGAGCACTACGTCCACCGAACTCACTAACTTCGCTGTCTATACGGTCGATCCGGCGCTCAACATTGAAGATCCCAACAACACCACCACCGGTCTTGGCGGCGCTCTTCTCGTCGAACTGGACACCGGCTCGATCGGTATAGGTGTCGCCGTTCCGCAGGCTTCCACTTCTGCTCTCTCCGGTTCCTACGGCATCGGTATTCAGGCGCCCGGAGTCACCAGCGGCAACTTCGACGAGACCGACTTTGTCGGCACGTTGAAAGCCTCGAGTGGCAAAGTGACCGGCACCGTAAACCTCAATGACATCGGCGTCGGCACCACTTCCAACCTCGCTTACACCGGGACCATTGGAGCTGATTCCAATCACGCCGGCCGCTTGGTGCTCTCTACCAACACCAGCGCCGGAGTCCTTGTGGATGCGGGCGGCTACGAATCCAGCGCGGGCCAGGTCTTCCTGACGAGTTCCAATTCGAATCTCGTCGCAACAGGAATCATCCAGCCCGCTGCAGCCAAATAGCGGGGCAGGTAGGGAACCACAACCTCTAACCAGCATCACCAGGGCGCCGGTTTCATACGGCGCCCTCTTTTTTTAGACATCGGCGCGCAGTTGACCTTGGTTTTGGGTACCCCACCCGTCGCCTCTACGGGTGGGTGCCACCATCGTCAGACCTTGGGCATTCTTTCTGTGCTTCAACCCGCTTAATCTTTGGATACAGTCACTTCCCCAAGTCCTAGGACCCGCCTCCCCGCCAGCGTACATTGATAGCAGGCCATGCCGGTCTCAGCTTGGCCCGCCCTGCAAACCCCGGACAATCAAGTTTCTAGGTACCAGCAGGGAAGCAGCGCCATTGCCTTTCAGTATTTTTACGGAGCCTCACATGACCGCGCTCAGCCACGAGGGCAACTCGGAACCCCTCCCCGCCCTCCATTTACGCCGAACCGTTAGCGTCACCCGCCTCGCCCGCGTCGCTTTCGCACTTCTCGCGCTTATCCTCGTCCCCGCCACCCTCCACGCCCAGGACAGCAAAATCGGCAATCTCAACGGCCGCACAAAGCACGGCAAGGACCTCTATCAGCGCTATTGCATCGGCTGTCACGGCATAAAGGGCGACGGCCAGGGTGAAAATGCCCCCTACCTCGACCCCAAGCCTCGCGACTTCACCCTCGGCATTTTCAAGTGCCGCTCCACTCCCACCGGCAGCCTTCCTCTTGATCGCGATCTTTACGACACCGTCGGCCGCGGCCTCGATCGTTCCAACATGCCCCAATGGCTTCCCCTAAGCCCTCAGGAACGCGCCGACCTCGTCGCTTACATCAAGTCCTTTTCGCCGCGCTTCCGCACCGAAAAAATTGATCCGCCCGTGCCCATTCCTGCCGAGACTCCCAACACTCCGGACAGCATCCAGCGCGGTCAAGTCCTCTATCAAAGCAAGATCAAGTGCCAGCAATGCCACGGCACCACCGGCGCTGGCGACGGTCCCTCCGCCCTGAACCTTCGCGACGACAAAGACAATCTCGTCGTCCCATATCAGTTCGATACGCCCACTCGTTTCAAGTGCGGCACCACTGACGCCGACCTCTATCGCATCTTCATGACCGGCATGGATGGCACGCCCATGCCCTCTTACATCGACTTCATAAAGCCCGACGAAGCCTGGGACCTCGTTCACTACCTCCGCAGCCTCCAAAACGGCGCCAAGCAGCCTCCTCCTCCGACCACGGCTACCGCCGGACCTGGGAAGTAAGACCTGGGAAGTAAGGCCGGGATAAAGAAAAGGAAGCAGAGGAGAATCGCAAAGATGATCGCTGTGGAAGGGAACCATCAACCCAGGGCCCTTAACACCCTCATTCGTGTTCTCGCGCTCTGCTTTGCGGTTTCACTTCCCGGCGTCGCGCGCGCGCAATACCAGGCCATTCCCGTCCCCAACGGCGGCGTGATTTCCGGCACGGTCAAATGGTCCGGGGAACGTCCCAAACCCCTCATCCTCCCCATTTCCAAAGACGTTGCCGTCTGCGACCCGCAAAAAGCCGGTTCAACCGACCTTCACCGCATCTTGATCAATGAAAATAGCGAAGTTGAAAACACCGTCGTCTACTTAAAGGACGTCACTCGCGGCAAGCCTTGGGAGCCCACTCAGCTTCGCCAGGTCCTCGACCAAAAATCCTGCCGCTACGTCCCTCATATCATGGTTGTACCGCTCAATGGCGACCTTGGTATGAGAAGCAGCGACGCCATCCTCCACACCATTCACATGATCGGCGCCGCCGACTACAACCTGCCTTTTCCCATGACTGACGTGGTCGTCTCCAAGCCCATGAAGCGCACCGGCTCGGTCGACGTGAAATGCAACGCCGGACATTTCTGGATGAATGGCGTCATCTTGGTGGTCGACCACCCCTACTACGCCATCACCGATTCACATGGATATTTTCGT
Organism: uncultured Acidobacteriota bacterium; assembly: GCA_963757885.1. Taxonomy (GTDB): domain Bacteria; phylum Acidobacteriota; class Terriglobia; order Acidiferrales; family UBA7541; genus Palsa-147. The sequence goes on from CAVWSS010000006.1 coordinate 2,422,186, forward strand.
TTGACGGGCGTGCCTCCCGGCGATTACCAAATCATCGCCTGGCACGAAGGCTGGAAAGTTGATCGCGAAGATCAGGTCCTCGACGTCGGCACGCAAACCAAAACCAAGCGCTACTTCTTCAGCGAGCCCATGACCTGGGAGAAAAAAGTCACCGTCGCTCCCGAAGGCCACTCCACCGTCGACTTCACCCTCTCCGAAAAATAAGTTTCTGAATTTTCTGGGTGCCCCACATGCCGAACTCGCGTGCGGGGATTTTCAATTGACCTTGGCTTAAACTCTCAAACTGTCATCCCGAATCCCGCTTATTGCGTGCCTTCGGCGCGCAATTGGCGGTGTGAGGGATCTGCTCTTCTTTGCTTCAAGCACAACTCGTTCTACTCAACCCCCTCCCTATTCCTCCCTGACCTATTCCCCGTCTCCTCATCATCGCCGGGCACCGCATCACCCGGCCTCTCCGACTTATTCACATTCCCCACTTGTGAAGGCTGCGTCTCCGCCGCTTCCTTCTTCTCTTTCTCATACTCCTTTTCGACGCCCTCGATCTGCCCCGGCAACGGCTCCGGCTTCAATCCCTTCCCCAAATCCTGATTCTTCTCCTCCGCAGTCTCTTTTCCCGTCTCATCCGTACGCTCATTCTTCTGTTCTTCCTTCCGCTTCGATCCCTGTGTCGCCATCGTTCCTCCTCGCACTCCCAACCCGCGAATTTTCACTCTCCAACTCCCACCCACTCTAAAAATTCCGCGCCCCTCCATCCATACCGCAAATTCCTCGCTTTTCTCTTCGCGCACATCGGGCGAAAACCGCTTCTCTTTACAGGAGACCACTGATTGCCAGTTGCGACAGTCCAGCGTTGAATGCCCATGGAGGTTACGAGCCCCGCAGCCTCGTTGCAGCTCGGTCGGAGCTGCCACGTTCCACTCTGCTCGGCTAAAACAAAATCCATGCTCATCATCTTGTTGCTTGTCTTATTAATTCTTACCGTCGGCGCTTATCCGAGCTGGCCCCATAGCCGCCAATGGGGCTATTACCCTAGTGGCGGTCTCGGCCTCGTCCTCATCATCCTTCTCGTCCTCCTCCTCATGGGCTACCTGTGACGCTCCTTTGAAGTTGAATTTCCTGGGTGCCCCATGGGCCGCTGTTGCCCGTGGGGATTTTCACCCGACCTTGGCCCCTCGTCGATTTTCGCTATCTTGAAATCTCAACTTCAAAAAAGTTCCAATAAATTTCACTCCCCCACAACACCACCCTCCCCATTTGGTTGCGTCCTAACCAAAAAATATTCCCCCGAATCTACAGTATCCCCGCGGCGCCCCCACTCCCACTCCCGCATCTCATTAAGGGAAGTTAATCCGAACTTAGGGGAACTGAATCCGCAGTAAGGAGGCACTAGAAAGCCGCTAGGAGACTACGATGAATACACTTCGCAGGCGTAACTCACATATCAAAACCGCACCGGCTGCGCCCGTGGCACACAATAAAATCAGCGCCTTCGCCGCGGTTGCCGCGCTCGCTCTTGCTCTGCTCTTCACCTCAGGCGCAGCCCTGGCCCAACCGCAAAACCAGAATCAAAATCAGAACCGCGATACCCGCAGCTCCGATTACATCACCCGGGAAGTTCGCCACCAGTTGGTGATGATTCCTTACTATTCCGTGTTCGATAATCTCGAATACCGGGTCGACGGTAACACCGTCACGTTAATGGGCCAGGTCGTTCACGCTACGATCAAAGACGACGCCGAATCTGCCGTGAAGCACATCGAAGGCGTCGATAAAGTCGTGAACAATATCGAAATCCTGCCTCCGTCTCCGAACGACGATCAAATCCGCTTCGCGGAAGCTCGTGCCATCTACTCGTTTCCGTCGTTGCAGAAGTACGGATTCCAGGCTGTTCAGGCAATTCACATCATCGTGAAGGGTGGACACGTCACTCTCGAAGGTGTCGTCGACAACCAGGCCGATAAGGACGCAGCCAACATCCGCGCCAATGGAGTCCCGGGCGTCTTCTCGGTAACTAACAACCTGCACGTAGGCAACACCAGTAAGTAACTCAGGTCACGTCCGGCAACCTCACCGCGTCCAATAATTTGGGCGTCCTCGCGGGTGCCGGACGCTCCACAAAATTTCGGCGGCAGCTTTCGCGGCCATTCCCACCCGGCTTGAAAGTTTGCCGCCAAGCCTCCAAATCGCTATCATCGGGAGCTAGGCGAATTCACTCTGCGAATCACCTGAGAACTCTCCGCCCTCCCCGCCTGCATTCGGCGGAGCACTCACAGAGCTGAACTTTTTTCGCGGCTCTTCCTGCGCCTTGGCGCAGCAGGGCCTCCTCGACCGGTATGCCGACAAACCGCAGCGACGGCTTCACCCGCACCAGCCTAAAATTGATGGCGCCGCTAATCGCCAGCGTCGTCCTGGTCTCGCTGATCTACGCCATCTATCAGGTCAATTCCCAATCCCGCTCCATGCGCCGCGATCTCCAGCGCCGCTCCGAAGTTTTAGCCGATAGCCTCCAGGAAACCGCCGAAGCCGGCATCGTCACGCACAGCAGCGTTGGACTCAAACGTTCCATCGAGCGCGTTGTTCACCGCGACCAAATCGTCGGCGTTGCCGTCTTCGATTCGGGCGGCCTTCTCCTCGCCTCCAGCCCCGGCCTCGACACCGCCGTTACCGAACGCATTCGCACCAAAGCTCGCGAATGCCGCCAGGCCGCGAGTTGCAATGAATTCTTCTATTCCGGCCCAACCTGGTTCCATCTTTACGTCCAGCCTCTCGGCGCTTTCGGCCCCTCACAAACTCAGACCGGGCAGGGAATTGGCCAGAGTGCCGCGTCATCCACCGCATCAAGTTCACCCAACGCATCCAACGCCGCTTCCGGCCTCGCCGCAGCCCCCGCTAACACTTTCGGCTGGCTCGTCATTCTCAATGACGCCACCTACATCCACACCGCCACCAAACGCATGTGGCGCGATTCACTCCTCCACGCTTTCTTCCAATGCCTGCTCATCGCCCTTCTCGCTTTCCTGATGATTCGCTGGACTCTTCGCGACTCCATCACTCGCATCGCCTCCTGGATGAAAGCCCTCCGCGCCGGGCGCTTTCTCCGCCCGCCCAAAGGCGCGAATCTCCTTGAGCCGCTCGCTCACGAAGCCGCTCAAATGGCCGAAAGCCTCGGTGCCGCGCGCTTTGCCGCCGAGGAAGAAGCCCGCCTCCGCGAAGCCGGCGAATCCACCTGGACCGCCGAGCGCCTCCGCGTCTCCGTCAGCAATAAACTTCAGGGCTCTCCCGTTTTCATCATCGCCAATCGCGAGCCCTATATGCATGTTCGTCACGGCGCCGAAATTCAGGCCCTGGTGCCCGCCTCTGGCGTAGTCACCGCCCTCGAACCCATCGTCATCGCTTGCAACGGCACCTGGATTGGCCACGGCGCTGGTTCCGCCGATCGCGAAACCGTCGACCGCCACGACCGCATCCGCGTCCCTCCCGAAAATCCCAGCTACACTCTTCGCCGCGTCTGGCTCACCAAGGAAGAAGAAGAGGGCTACTACTTCGGGTTTTCCAATGAAGGCCTTTGGCCTCTCTGCCACATCGTTCACGCCCGCCCGCTCTTCCGAATTTCCGACTGGAAGCAGTACCAGCACGTTAACGAAAAATTCGCCGACGCCGCGGTTCAGGAAATGGCCGGCACCGAGTCGCCCACCGTCTTAATTCAGGACTATCACTTCGCCCTTCTTCCGCGCCTGATCAAAGAGCGCCGCCCCGACGCTCGCGTTGCCATTTTCTGGCACATTCCCTGGCCTAACTCAGAAGCCTTCCGCATTTGCCCCTGGCAGCGCGAACTCCTCAAGGGCCTTCTTGGCGCCGACCTCATCGGCTTCCACATCCAGGCCCATTGCAATAATTTCCTGGCCAGCGTCGATCGCGCTCTCGAGTCCCTCACCGACCGCGACCGCTTCATCGTCAACCGCCGCGGCCACATCACCATGGTTCGCCCGTTTCCCATCAGCGTCGCCTTTCCCGAACCCACCGCCGAACACTCCCGCGACCGTGCCTCCGATCGCAAAAAACTTCTCGACAACCTCGGAATTAGCCCCACCGTAGTCGGGCTTGGCGTAGATAGAATCGACTACACCAAAGGCATCCTCGAGCGTTTCTGGGCCGTCGAGCGTTTCCTTGAAACTCATCCCGAACTTCGTGGCCAGCTCTCCTTCATTCAAATCGGCGCGCCATCCCGCACCAACATCAAGCGCTACAACGATTTCGTTAAGGAAGTTCACGACGAAGCCCAGCGCATCAACGCCAGGTTCCCCTCATCTGAGGCGCCTCCCATCGTCCTTCTCCAGCGCCATCACGAGCATAACGAGGTCGAACGCTACTACCGCGCCGCCGATTTCTGCATGGTCACCTCTCTTCACGACGGCATGAATCTCGTCGCCAAGGAATTCGTCGCCGCTCGCGACGACGAACGCGGCGTCCTTATCCTCTCCGCCTTCACTGGCGCCGTCCGCGAACTCCCCGACGCTGTCGTCATCAATCCCTACGACATCGAACAAATGGCCGCCGCCATTGCCCAAGCCATTCGCATGCCTGCCGAAGAACAGGAATCCCGCATGGCTCACATGCGCCGCATCGTTCGCGAACACAACGTCTACCGCTGGGCCGGCAGCCTGATGACCGCGCTTTCCGAAATTCGCATCGAACATCCTGCAACCAACCACCGCCCGGCTGACCGTCCCCAAGTCGAGCACTCGGAGAAGGTGGAAGCATGAGCAACGCCGAAAAAGTTCTGCAGCTTGCCGGGCCGCGCCATCCGCGCCGCCGCGAAAAAGTCGTGCCTATCAACAAAAACGCGCCTGCGAAATCTTCCGCGCGTCACAAGCCCCGCCAGCTCAATGGCCTTTCACGCCAAATGGCCGAGGAAATCGCTGCCGCTCCCAGTGTCGCCATCCTCTCTGATTTCGACGGCACCCTCGCGCCCATTCGCCGCCGCCCCGAATACGTCAAAATGTCCCTTCGCGTCCGCGATGCTCTCGCTCAACTGGCCCGCCAGGGCAACCTCGTTGGCATCGTCTCCGGCCGCGGCCTTATCGACGTCCGCGATAAAGTCGGCCTCCACAACATCTGCTACGTCGGCTGCCACGGCTACACCATGCAGGATTCTCGCGGCCACACCATCTCCCTGATGAACCGCACCGAAAAAGAAATTCTCTCCCGCGCCCGGCGCACCGTCGCGCCTCAGCTCCGCCGCATCAAAGGCATTCGCCTCGAGCCCAAAGAAGCCGGCCTCGCCATCCACTATCGCGATGCTGGCAAGCCCAGCATTCGTGCTGCCCGCGCTCTTATCGACCAGATCCTCGCCAAGGACCGCCGCCTCCATCTCCTCGCCGGCAAAAAAGTCTGGGAGATTCTTCCCGGTCCTCGCGTCGACAAATGGACCGCCATCCGCTTCCTGCTCGCTCTCGAAAATCACGCCGATTCGCTTCTCGTCTATATCGGCGACGACGTCACCGACGAATCCGTTTTCTCCCGTATGCGCGGCATCTCCATCGCCGTCGGCAAGCCTCGCAACACCGCCGCACAATTCGTCGTCGACTCTCCCTTCGAAGTCTGGCGCTTCCTCGACCGAATCATCGAAGCCAAGGAAAACCGCACCCCCTCCCCCCTCCGCTGACCTATTCTCACGCTGTCATCCCGAACCCGACTGTTGCGCGACTATAAGGCGCGTAAGAGGCGGCGTGAGGGATCTGCTCTTGACACAAAATAAGTGGGCAAGGTCTTTCACACGCGGCTGTCGCGTGGGCTCGTACGCGGGTCGGCAGCCGTGCGCGGCAAGGAAATGCTTATTCAATTCCTTTAATCCACGCACAAAAAAATCCGCGCAGGTTCCCCCGCGCGGATCGACCCAACCATCTCTTCAAATAATCTTTTTAAACCAAACTACTCTTTATACCCCGCCCTCTGATTCCCCTTCTTTTCCGGTACCTCTTCTTCCTTCTTCGACGAAGCCCCTTGTGAACTTCCACTCGTCCTGCTCGGCGCCTGCCAATTCGGCGCGGCTTGACTCCCACTCGAATTTGAACTCGACCCTGACGACGAACTCGGGCTCGACGGGCTCGACGCCGACCCAGACGCCGAAGCCGCATATGCCGAAGGCTTCTGCGCACTCTCGGGCGCGCTAGATCCAGAGGAACTAGACCCTGTTGAGCTAGACCCAGAAGAAATCGACCCGCTCTTACTCGCGCTCAACTGCCCATCCGTCGCGCCCTGGCCCTTGGCCTTCGACTCAAAATACTGCTCATACAGCTCCTTCTCCGCCTCGAATCCAATCCTCCATGTGCCTGCCGTTCGTTTGCCCGCGCTCCACGTAAATCTCGTATGCGCGCGCCTCAATTTCCTCTTTGGTTGGTATCTCTCGATTGGAATCCGCCATGGGAAACCTCCTTATCAATCCTTACAAAATCTGCTTTACGAAGTCTTTACGAAGCCCTACGAAGTTTTATGGAGCCAACACTACAAACTACGCGCCGCTCGCACTCTCAGCAATCCAGTGAAGGCTGTAGCCATGCGTGACCACGCAGAAAATGTCGCTTCTTTTATTGAGACGGTTACCGAGGAAAACAGTTTCTTCTCAGGTAAGAGCGGAGCCCCTAGGCCCCACTCTCCCACATTCATTTACTCATCCAAATGTTACGACGTGGTTGCCTTCTTCTTACGAATCTGCAATTTGTTCACAACTTGCTTCACATTCGGCACGCCTTTGGCCACTCGCTCCGCGTCCGCGCGCAAATGCTCCGAATTGACATTTCCCGTCAGGGTGACCACCCCGTTGTTCACGTCATAATCGACCACTTTGTTCAATCCTTGAGCCGTCAGCGCCGCGTCCAAGTTCGCCTTTATCCCTTTATCCAGGTCGTTGTTAATCGTCTTTGAGTCGCTTTCGGCTCCCGGCGTCACCACCGCAATCTGGTCCGACACCACCTGCGCGCCGGCATACGACTTCGCGATTGTTTCAGCTTGAGACTTCTGGTCCGCCGTCGGGAGCGTGCCCTTTAACGTCACCACTCCCAAATCCCGGTCCTGGCTCACGCTCACCGCGTTCAAATTCGCCTGGTCCAGCGCCTTCCGTATATCCCCCGTCACATCCGGCGACTTCGTCGAACTCCTCGCACACGCCCCCATCCCCATTCCCACCGCCATAATGAGCATCGCGATCACAAGCCTTGCGCTTCCATGTCTGGGCTTCATTTTCCCTCCGGGTCTAACCACACTCTTAGATTCACCCGCCCCTCTTCGGTGTCTTTGCCTTTGCTTTTGGACTTGCCGTTGCCTTAGAAGTGTCCGCGGGTGCCCCACACGCAGGTGTCAGCGTGTGGGATGCTAGATCACAGATTTTTGACTGATTATTTTCTGGCGGCCACGGGCGGCTTCCAACACAGTCCTTTTGAACGGTCAAACTGCAAAGGCCCGTCCAAACTAAACCTGACTCGTAGAGGGCCACCGTGTGCAGTCACTCCCCGGGAGGGGACATGGCCGCCCGGTCGGATGAATGATCAACAACTTGATGCTAGGAGCCAGCTTCTAACGCTTCAATTCGTATAATCCTGTATACCCTCGCCGCATTTCTCGTCCCACGAACGCACATTCCTGAGAACACCCCACGCCCAAATACACTATTTATCCGATACTTACCTGCCCTTCCTCCTTCTACCCTAATTTCAGACTTAGGAGGATTCCATGTCACCACGAGATACAGGCGATTTCACCGGTTTTGCCTGCGACACCTGCTTTCAAAAATTCGACGACGATCACGGCCTGAAAGAACACAAACGGACCCAACACGCCGACGCAAAGGCGTTCACCGACGGCCAGGGCTCGAAGGCTCAAGGTTCTAAAGGTCCAGGTTCACAAGGCCAAGGGTCACAAGGTTCTGACCAGCGCACCAACCCTGCCGACAAAAAGCCGGGCGTCGAGCCGGCAGACCACAAAAAGACCACCGAGCTGCCTCCCGGCGCAGAAAAAGCCCGCGCCGGCCGCAACTAGCCTTCACTTCGCGGGTTGAGGGCCCTATGAGACCAACGCCCTCAAGCATTTGCGCGTTACGGTCCCAGTTATCCCGGATTCAGTATTCCTCGGTATAGCCGCTCCCCAACGCGAGTGCTAGAAATTTCAGTCGCAGCAAACAGGTTCCTTAACAGTTCACTAAACGGTCGGAGCCTGATTCGCACCACGCGCGCACAGGGCGCGCGTACTTTAACGGAGGAACAATGAGCTTAAAGATGGCCGCTGGTCTCTTCGCACTTGCTTTGACCTTCGGGGTATCCACTGCTTGGGCACAGGACAACCCCCAGGACCAGACTCAGACCCCGGACACCGGCAAGACCACAGCCAAAGCCGACGCTAAGGGCTCTGAGAGCGTCACCGGTTGCTTGCAGAAGAGCGGTGATGCCTACACCTTGACCGCCGACGATGGCACCGTCTGGCACGTCAATAGCAAAGCAGTAGATCTCGGCGAGCACGTCAATCACACCGTGACCGTTACCGGCATGGCTCATGAGCACACAAAGTCGAAAACCACGGCCGACAACAACGGCGAGACCACCGACAAATCAAAAGAAGTTCACCGGCTGCATGTAAGCAAGCTCTCTATGGTTAGCGAGAGCTGCCAGAAATAACACCCGGCGAGTTTGGACTTACGTGCCTCCGGGCGCCTGAAAAACGCTTTGAAAGCCGTGAGTCCTTTGGCGGGCGACTGCAATCGGGATAAGGCACACTTTGTGAGCTTTGGCCCGTGCGGGGCCAGTCGCCCGCCAAAATTTTTTTCTGCAGTGTCTAAGGATTTTGGGTGCCCTATGGACCGGTTTTGTCCGTGGGGATTTTCACTCGATCTTGGCTTCACTTCAGGTTTGGTTTTTTCTAAGTGGTTGGTTTTGGGTACCCCACCCGTCGTCGTTAAGGGTGGGCGAGGAAACCGTCAGATTTTTTCTCGACGTTGGTTTTCTGTTTTCTCAGTGAATCAATCCAGAAGGGAACTAGTCAATCTCATGAATCTCATCCTCCGCTCCCGTCAAGACTCTCCCAAAACCGATCCCGGTGTCGACCGTCCCGAACAACCTGCTCCTCGTCCCCCCAAACCCGAAGAACCCGCCCCCATGCCGCCCCAACCCGAAATCCCCCACGGCAATCCCAACGATCCCGGTCTTCCTCCTCCCGACCCAGGTCCCACTCCCGGGCCCACCGACCCCGGCCTCCCTCAACCCATCTCCCGCATCATCGCCAACTAACCCATTCACGCGCGTTCCTCGCGTGGACTCCGGTTTTGATTTTTTCTTAGTGCCCCATGCGCCGCCTTTGCGCGTGGGGGTTTACACGATGCTTGAGTGCCACGACTACGTAGGATCGCTTTTGCCGTTGCTTTTGCAGTGTCTGCGGGTGCCCCACATCCTGTTCCGGGATGTGGGGTTCTTCTGGTGGATCGGCTACCTTATCTCACATGCGCTTTTTGGGTGGGCTTATCGAACCGGATAGCTTCCGCGGCCGGTAGAACTTACCCACCACCGCGCCGCTCCAGTCCTTTACCTCTGGAATTTCTGAGAGATCGATATCCTCATCCCGCAACTTGAGTGCCTTCACCGGCTAATCGAAGTCTTTCTCGCCTTTTGCATTGCTTCGCATAAGCTTCTCTTCACTCCTCCCGGGGTGCGTCCCCTCAATAATCCACACCCTTCCAATAATTCGGCGTATTCACATACTGATACCGGTCCGGATCGCTCTTCACCAACTCATCCGCGGTTTGATTCCACACCGTGCCGTGCTCGTTGCGCACATTGTCCTGCACGACGGTCTGATCCAAAATGTAATTGCTGAATCCCTGATTGTTCCGGTCGTTCGCGTCCCAACGCTTTTCGACCGAGGCGCGTTGGGCATCCTCCGCCGCGTGTGCGTTGGCCGCATTCTGCGCGGCAATCCTGCCAATCTCGTGAATGCGCGCAATGGCCGGCGCCGCGATCGCGCCGGCCTGCGCGCTCACCTTGGCCTGATCCACTTGAAAACTCGCCAGCATCGCGCCCACCGTAGCGCGCTCGCGCGCCGCCACCGCATCCGGGACGATGCTCACCATCAAAATATTCATGTATTGCCCCATGGCCGACTCCGCCCCCATGCAAAACACGCCATGGATTTCGCTCGGCCCTTTGCCCTCGTTCGCATCCAACTCGCCGGTAAATTCCGCGCAACGCGCAGCGCTGCCCGGCACTTCATTTTCCTTAGCAATTTGCACGGCGGGCACGGACATTCCCGCCATGCGCCTCTGCATCGCGTTCAAATCGATGAAGGTCTTCACCGGGTCGCCGCCATACGGGTAATACAGCGCTTTCGCATAGCTGGTATTCCGGCCCGCGGCTTGCGCGAACTGCATGGTCTTCTGAACTTGCGGGTTGCGCGAATCCATCGCCAAGTACGGATAATCGAGCAGCGCTCGCTCGCCATTCGGCCCTTCTGCGATGATCGTCCCGGCGCCACTCTGCGGCGTCGAGTGCCAGCCCTGCGGCAACTCCACCATCGCTGAGCCATCTTGCAAAACGAATTTCGTCATCGGGCCCACCGGCGAACCGCCAACGCCAACGCCCGATTCTCCGCCTGACCCGCTCGCCGCGGCGCCACCCGGCTGCCACGAAGCAAACAAGGTCTTCAGCATCGGGTTGATCGAAGTTCCGAACCGGCTTGCCTCGTCGGACAGAAGCGCCGCTTCGACGTGTCCCTGCGCGCCCGGCGCCGCAATCAGCATCCCTGCAATCTGCATGTTGTCCTGCTTGCGCTTCACCAGGGTGAAAAACACCGCGTCCGAATTTGTGCCGCGCACGCGGAACACGCGTCCCACTTGCGGCCGGTCGCCATACTGGCTGTGCAGCGAGCGCAAAATCGATCCCATCGCCTCGGCCGGGGAATTTGCGCCGTCGACCGCGCCATACAAAATCTGCCCGCCCTTCGGGCCGTCCTTGCGCGTAAGTTGTGCGCGGGCCGCTGTCGCTGCACTCATCCACAAGATCACCACTGCCACCGCCGCACACGGCAAACCCCTGCGAAGACTCGTCATCTCTGTTCTCTCCCGCGTCGCGACTTGAATTACTTCTAATGCAGATTAAGCTTTCGGTGTACACAGCCGCGCGAAAAAATTAAGCGAGATTGATTTCATTGCAACTAGGGAGGTTTGGTCTAGGTAGGTTAGACGATTAGGAAGGTTTGCTGAGGCCAACTAGCTTCTGAAATTCCGGATTGTCATGCAGGCAATCCAAATCCGAATCATTCGCCGCCCAATTCTGATTCGCGTACCCGGCCGCAAAGGCTTTCTTCACCGTTTCAAGCGCCTCAACTTTTCTGCCCAGAATCCCGTAGGTGCAAGCCGCGTTGTAGAGGGTATTGGGATCGTTGGGACGCAGCGCCACCGCAGTCTGCAAATGCCGGACGCTCTCGTCGGCATCCGCGCCGGAGTAGGCCAGGTTGGTAGCCAGCAGGATTCGCGCGCGCACGTCCTCCGGCACCAATTCCAATTGTTGCCGCAGAACCTTGATCGTTAGCGCCTCGACCCGCTCCGCTTCTTTTTCTCGTCCTAGCCGTTTCTGCGCCTGATGGTAAGGAATATAAGTATTGTAGTCATCCCCGTTGTGCTCGATGGCCTGGTCCGTCAGCGCCGCCGCCTCTTCGAACCGTCCGGAAGCGAAATACGCACGCCCGAGAATGTTCCACGACCCATCGCAATCGGGCTTGCGTTCAATGGCGCGCCTGGCCAGCATCGCGGCCTCATCATATTTTTTCTGCGCATAAGAAAGCCGCGCCCGCGCCACCAGCACTTCCGGCTGATCGGGCGCCAGCGCAGTGGCCCGGTCGCAAGCGGCCAACCCGCGTTCAATCCATTTCGCGTTTTGCTCGCGAATTTCGTAGATCAACCCGCAAAGATGTGCAATGCCGCCGTGCGCCAGGGCGAAATTCGGGTCCAGTTGGATGGCCTGCTCGAACATCTGCAGCCCGTAATCTATATTTTCGCGGCGGGTGTAGCTTCTCCCGCGCAGATAAAAATCGTAGGCCAGCGGATTTTCCGTGGGCTTCCGCGCGATCGTTTTTTCTTCCTGCGGAGTCAGCGTAATCCGCAGCGCCTGCGCGATGCTTCGCGCAATTTCCTCCTGGATCGCGAACACATCTTCCAGTTGCCGGTCGTAACGCTCCGCCCACACCGAATGCCTGGTCGACGCCTCCACCAGCTGTGCGGTGATCCGCACCCGGTTGCCCGCTCTGCGTATCGACCCCTCCAACACGTAAGCGGCGCCAAGCTGCTGGCCCACTTGCAGCGCCGTAACCGCCTTGTCCCGAAACACAATCATCTCCGACCGCGGAAAAATGTTCAGTTGCTTGATCTTCAAAAGTTCGGTGACTATGTCTTCGGTAATCCCATCGCGGAAATATTCGTCTTCTTTCGCGCCACTCTGGTTTTCGAAATACAGCACGGCCACCGACTTTCCCGCGGCCGCTTTGGGCGCCACCGACGTTCCCGCGCCAACGCTTCCACTCGAACTGCGCGCGCCCTGGGCCTGCCCGGAAGATTCCAGGCTCCGCTTCAGCCGTCGCAGGTCCGTCTTCAATTCCGACGCCGTCTGATACCGAAAATCCGAATCCTTCTCCAGCGCTTTAAACACAAGCTGATCAAGCTGCCCCGGCAGCCGCGCATTTATTTTCGAAGGTAATTCCGGCGTGACGTGCAGAATCCCGTCGAAAATCGCAGCTGTCGTCGAACCAGAGAAAGGAAGCGCCCCGGTGGCCATTTCATAGAGCAGCGCGCCAAACGAGAACAGGTCGCTTCGCGCATCCAAATCTCGACCCAACGCCTGTTCCGGCGACATGTACGCCACCGTGCCGATCGAACTGCCTGGGCTGGTGAGATGTTCGTCGCGCAGCACGCTCGTCCTTGTCTGCGTCGATGCGCCCACCGATTCAACCGCCGGCCGCGGATTTGCCACCAGCTTAGCCAGGCCAAAATCGAGAATTTTCGCCTGCCCGCGCTCCACCAGAAAAATATTCGCGGGCTTGATGTCCCGGTGCACGATTCCCTTGGAGTGCGCCGCTTCCAATCCGGTCGCGATCTGAATGCTGATTTCCAGCAGCTCGGAAACTTCCACCGGCCTGCCTTCTAGTCGGTGTTTGAGCGTCTGGCCCTCCAGAAGCTCCATGGCGATAAACGGCCTGCCTTCGAATTCTCCAATATCGTGAATCGTGCAAATGTTGGGGTGGTTGAGTGCGGAAGCCGAGCGCGCTTCGCGATGAAACCGCTCGATGGCCTGTGGATCCTGGGAAATATCGTCGGGCAGGAATTTAAGCGCAACGTACCGGCCCAGGCGCGTGTCTTTGGCCTTATAGACCACGCCCATGCCACCCCCGCCCAGTTTTTCCTGGACGAGGTAATGCGAAATCGTAGCGCCCACAATGGAAGAGGTATCAGGCACGGGCCATGAATTTTACGCTACCGCCCGCACCCACGCAATCTCACCGCAGTTATTGGTTTTGCCTTAGAAGTGTCCGCGGGTGCCCCACACGCAGGGTTGAGCGTGTGGGACGCTAACTCAAAAATCTTTCCTCGATCTTGGTTTCACCCGGTTCAAGCGAAGTTATTTTTTCAATTCTCTGCGCCACTTCATTACTTCGAGCTCACTCCGCACCGCATCCTCCACTGCAATCACCGGGCGCGCCTGAAATTCAAACGCCGGCAACATCGAGCAAAACTTGTGAACTGTCAGTGGATCGTCACACTCCACCAACATATGCCCGCCCCACTCCCCCACGCGCACCACAAAAAAGTCGATCTTGAAATTGGCCGGCGCTTTCCATTGCCCAAACACTTCCAGGATCCGATCCTGCGCCTTCTCGTACTCCGCAGCCGACCCTTGTGGCCGCTCGAACCAGCTAATCACATATTTCATGCATATCCTCCCGAGATGGATTAACCAACCAGCTTGAATTGCGCGCGACCATATCACACGCACCTCAAAAAGGTCGAGATGCGTTCGCCGTGTTGGCCTTGGTTTGTTTCGGAAGTGTCTGCGGGTGGCGCGGGTCTCACACGTTGATCTGACACGTCTTTACCGGGTCACACATCTCATAGACAGCGATCGTTACCGCCGGCATCCACTCTGCCGGCGCAAGTAAAAACCACAAAAGCAGCGGCCAGCCCGGCGAATCGTATTAAGAGGTTCGGCTGCTCTGACGGGGCTCATCCCATAGCGGTGCGAACTAAAAATTGCCTGCGTTGGTTTCGGTCAACGCTGATCTTCCCGGTGTTCCTGTTGGCCCTGCCCGCCGTGTGTTTATTTCCAGGAGCAGTGCCCTTTCATTTTTCTCCGCTTGCGCTGAGTTCGGCCGCAAGTCCGCGCACCGCCGGTGTCGATCAGTCAGGACCGCAGCCTCCTTGCGGAAACGAGCCCACTCCGCCCTATCCCGCCATCGATGCCGCGCCTTCGGTGAAGTCATGGAGAGCGTCCGATTTAGGCGCCAACTGGACTCCACCTCCGTGTACCCATTGGACTGCGGTGGGCTTTACCACGCTGGTCACCATCTCCGCTCGATTTCGCCACGATTCGAAAGATCAAGGCGTGTTTCGACGCATCGGCGCAATTTCCCAGCTCTCAGGCGTGCGCTACTGGTCGACAACTCGCCAGCGCTGGCGAACCTTGATTAGTGATGCCTACGCGCTAGCCGACCCGCAGTTTGGCCATCGCCGCGGAGACTTCACGGCTGAAGAAGTGAAAGAAGGCGCGGTGCTGTACTTCCAACAGGTAGATAACCTTTCCGGCAAAGCCATCTACCGAATGCACATCGAAAAGGCCTCGGCGGATCGCATCGTGTTTGATATCGAGAATGTCAGCACCATGCGTTATTTCTTCATCTCCATCCTGCCTCCCGGGGACCTTCAGTCGATCTACTTTCTGGATCGGGAATCCGACAACGTCTGGCGTTACTACAGCATCATGCGCGCGGGAAAACGCACTAACCGGCTGGCCGCGGGAAACCAGTCGTCCGCGATCAATCGAGCCGTCGCGGCTTTTCGTCACTATGCCGGAATTCCCACCGACCAAGAGCCGCCCGCAGCGCGGTAGAAACAAAAAGGCCCGCCCCATAACTTCGGACCGGGCCAAAACGTTCGCTTGCGGCGCCATCAAAAGAACAACTAGAACCTACCGATCACTGCCGCCAGCTGCAGTTCGAGGCAAGGGCCTGTCCGTCTTCTGTGCATCCGCCGACGACTCTCCCGTCGAAGAAATATCTTCAGCGCCCGTCGCCTTCAATATGTCCTTCGCTTTTCCAGTCCAGTCAGAATTGTCGCAGTGGACCGAAAGCAAAATTCCGCCCTTGTTGATTCGCCCTTCATATCTCTTGGCCTCGTATTCCGGAATTCCGAAGCCGACCAGAGCGCCGGCGACACCTCCGACTGCCCCGCCCACTCCAAGTCCGGCCAGCGCCGAAACGATTGGACCTGCCGCAATCAGCGGTCCCACTCCTGGAATGGCCAGCGCTCCTATACCCACCAGCAAACCCAACGTTCCTCCGATTACGCCGCCTGCGGTCGCACCGGTTGCGGTGCCTTCCGGTGCCTTTGTAGCTTTCACCGCACCTATGTCTTTGGTGCCGAGATTTTCAGGTAGCAGAACCGAAATGTCCTCTACCCGGAATCCCGTTCGTTGCAGAGTCTCCACCGCGTTCTCTGTCTGACTTCTTGTCGCATAGATTCCAAATACTGCGGTATTTTTGCCAGCCATGTCTTTTCCTCCTGGAATTGGTTCAGCGATTTACTTCTGCTTATCTGGCGCGATTTCAACTTGATCAGTCACATTTCCTGCACCGGCAATTTCCGTGGCCTTGGCGATGACATTGGTCTTCTCGTCGTCACTGCGAACCGGCCCCTTCAGAGTTACTTTGCCGCCCTGCGTGATGATTTTTACGTTGTGCGCGTAGGTGGACAGCGACTTATCAGCCACAATAGCGCGCCGAATTTTCCGAGTGAGTTCCCGATCAGTGGGATTCATCTTCTGCTGATCGGCGGTGGGATTATTTTGAGTATTGCTCTTGGTATTATCGGCTGCGGGACTCTGTTGAGACCGCGCCGAAGCCACGGAGCCTAGACTTAAGAACAGCACAGCTACAGTGAAGTATTTAGCAAACTTCCAACCCCTCATCATCATTACCCGCCTCGCATTTTCAATGTTTGGATCGAACCAACCGAACTGGTTTACACGTTGTATTCGATCGCGTGACACGTCGCTATACCTTTAAATCGGTACAATGCAACGCATCTTCAGGGAGTTGCGCAGCAGACTGCTGTAGACCAAAAGAGGGACTCGCTCTCGCGAGTCCCTTTGTAACGAAATCGAATTCCTAACCTGTTTGGTCTGTCGGATGCCCTACTTTTCGTTGTTACCCTTGGGGGTCTTTCACGGCTTGCGAGATCACGAAGCGCGGTCGTGCAGCGGTGAAAGCTTGCGCCATTCCATGCGGCGCTAAGCTGCGCGCGCTACAACGCTTAGTATGCTGAATACCGCGAACGTAGTGGATGAACAAACGAGCCACCAGCGCGATTGGTGCTTTCGGGAGAAGGCGCACACCAAAGCGGTAAGCAAAAGTAGCGTCTCAGCGACTAGCAGTGACAAAATCAGCCAGAGTCGATCAGAAACGAAGGGAAGCCAGGGAGAAACGAACAGAATTACCTGAAGGCTTACGACAATAAGCCCGACACGCACACGAACTTCGTCAGGCCAAAAGTTAAAGGCGTAGAAGAGGCTCATGAAGGCGCCCACCACGACGAGTCCAAAAAGCAGATTAAGCATTGCGAAACGCGGCTGGTGCTAATTTCTTCCGCGCCACTTTTACATCTGCGAACTACGCGGCCCTAACTAAGCGCGTTCCGCCTCCGTGGTGACATCCGGAACATCGACTCCGAGCGCATCGGCCAAATCCGTCTGATGATCCTGCTCATTCACCAAAATTCCCCGCAAGAGCTCCGCAATCGCATATTCGCCGAGCTGCTCGCACTGACGCACGCGAATCCGGTAATTCTTGATGGTCTCGTTCTCGTTGTTCAAATCGGCCCTCAACATATCCTTGTTGCCTTTGGGCTCCTTCACCGGATTTGGGGTCACCGTCGGAGTTCCGCCAAGATAATCGATCTGCTTGGCCACAATCATCGCGTGATGCATTTCCTGGGCTGCATGCTTTTCGAGTTCGGTCGCAATATGCATATACTCCGCGCCCTTCAGCACTTGGGAATACGCGATGTAGGCAATCACGGCTTGGTATTCACGTGACAAATCCTCATTCAAAAGTTCAATCAATTTTTTACGAGTGAGTTTCTCTGGTGCGCTATCTTCGTGTTGAGCGGCCCCTTTGGCCATGCTTCCTCCCGTCGGTCTTTCAATTTCTGGCTTGGAAATTCCGGCATGATTCTACACGCTCACGGTCCGAACCCAAACGCGTTCCTCTTTGCTCTTTAGTCCAGCTTGGAGGCCACGTTGTTCAGCACATCTCGACTCGTCTTCACCGCACGGTTGAACTTTTTCTCGCCCTCGTCCACCGCGTCCTGCACATACTTCACCGCGTTGCGTCCCTTCTTCTTGAGCTGCGAGATTTCGTCGTCGCCGCGGTCTGCAATCCACTCCCGTGTATCCTCGCCCGACTTGGGCGCAAACAAAAACGCCACCGCCACTCCAATCCCCACTCCCACCAAAAAACTCGCCACGCCCTTTCCACTCGCCACTTCACACCTCCTTTAACGCCTTCGAAAATGCTGATTCTGCGCTGCTTAACAGCGGCCCCTCTCGACACCCACCGAAGTTACAACATACCCCCGACCCTCCCACCTCACCATCCAGTGTTCCCTGTAAGTTTTTTAGTGCCCCATGCGCCGCCTTTGCGCGTGGGGATTTTCACTCGACCTTGCCTCCACTCCGCCCGGTTTGCTTTTCTGGGTGCCCCACTTTCTGGCTTTAGAAAGCGGGACGAATGAAATTTAAAGCCTTTGACTTGGCTTCGCCTTTGCTTTCAAGCGGCCGCTCCCGAGTCTCGCTTACCCTCAAATCCTCAATCTCGAGTGAAACACCTGAACCAACAAGGTCACAATCCCCAAGCTACTCAGAATCAAAGTTAAAAACGTCAACTTCCTCGACACATCCGTATTCTTCACGTTCCGGTGAATAATCGGCAAATTCACCAGCGCACTCGCCACTGACGCCAACACCACGCCCGCACCCGCCAGCCCCGCTTGCATTTCTCCGTGCCCCACCATATTCGCCGCCGCGGCTGACGTACTCGCGCTGCTCACGAGTCCACCAAGAATGCTGATCCCAAGAAAGCCCAGCCGCCCCACATACCGCTCCGCCAAAGTCGACACAATTTGAATCGCCAGAAAAAACGCCGCAAACGCCATCACTCGCTGCAGCGACACCGGCGACTCCAAATGCAGCTCCACCGGCGTTTCCTCCACTCCCCGCCTCGCCTGCCTCACAAAAAACACCGCCACAATGGTCATCACCGCAATCGGCCCCGCGGCCATGTAAATTGCGCTTGGCGCAAAAATCGCCAGAATAATTAAATTCCGCAGGAACATCGCCACCACCGTCAGCAGCAACGCTGCCACCGCCCTGCCCGGTGCGCCGTCGCCCGGTCCAATCGGCTTGGCCAATTCCAACGCCGCCGCGCTGCTGTTCACGAATCCCCCAAGAAACCCGCTCAGATACAGTCCGCGCTCTCCATAAATTTTCAGCAGCACATAGTTCACAAATCCGATTCCCGCAATGACGATTACCGTCAGCCACGCCTGCCGCGGATTGATCAAATTCCACTTGTCCAGAAAGCGGTTCGGAAGAACCGGATAGACCACCAATCCCAGCAGCCCCAGCAAAACGGCGCTGCGAATTTCTGTCGGGTTCAGCCCGCCGGCAAACTTCCGCAGTTCCACCTTCCACGTCAGCAACATGGTCATCAAAATCGCCGACGCCACCCCCGTAAACAGGTGCCCTTCGCCAATCAGTGCTCCCAGCACAAAAATCACCAGCAGCGCCGCCGACGTTGTCGTTTCCAGCGATCGGTCCACCAGCAAACTTCGCGCATTCGCAAAAATCACAATCAAAAACACTCCGCCCAGTGCGACCACTGCCATCGCCGGCTCGAGCAACACCGCCAGCGTTCCCAGTAGCGCCGTCAACGCGAACGTCCGCGCCCCTAAATCCTTGTTCGACCATTCCCGCTCGATTCCTACCAGCAATCCAATCCCCAGCGACACCACGATCTTCGCCGTCACTTCCGTCGCCGGAAAATGCCCGCCCGCAACTTGTCCCAGCAAAGAAGCCATACCTCAATTGGACGCCCTCCTCCCTCCTGCGGATACTCTTCTTGCCGTCGGCTTTGCCATTGCTTAGAAGTTTCCCCGGGTGCCCCATCGGCCGTTTTTGCAGGTAGGTCGGACTGATCAAACTCCGAGGTCACGAAGCGCCTTCGCGCAACCGAAGCGGTGGGCTTTACATCCGAGTCTGGGGTTCCGGCGCGTCGAAAATCCAACCAGGGTGCCTACCGCGTACTCTAAGTAGCCAGATCTTCGAACGTCGATGCACGTGAATTGCGTGTGAATGGAGACCGCGATGTTTAAGTCAGAACTCGAGAGTGAGCGCGAAGGGCGAACCCTGGGGCGACGAAAGTTCCTATTTGCGTCAGGTGCAGCGGTGGCTGGACTTGTAGTGTTGCGCTATTGGAAGCCCACGTCCGCCCAAAGTGCACCTGCGCTGGCGAGCATGCCGAAGCAGGTTTCGATCGTGGAATTTACGAATTCCGGCGAACGAACGGGAATTCAAACGGTTGCCACGATTCAAAAGACCGACGCGGAGTGGAGAAAACAATTAAGTGCCGATTCGTACGAGATCACGCGCCGTGCGGGCACAGAAAGGCCCTTCACCGGAGATTTGCTGAACGTGCATGACAAAGGGGTCTTTCGTTGCATCTGCTGCGACACCGCACTTTATAGCTCGGTCACCAAATTTGATTCCGGCACTGGTTGGCCCAGTTTTTGGGCGCCGATTGCCAAAGAAAACGTGCTCGAATCCGAGGACCGTAGCCTCTTCATCGGCAGGACAGCGGTTTCCTGCCGCCGGTGTGACGCTCACCTGGGGCACGTTTTCGACGACGGGCCCGAGCCAACCGGATTGCGCTATTGCATGAACTCTGTGGCGATGAGATTTGCCAAGGGTTAAGAACCTTTGCGATTGATATTGATGGTTTGCTGCCCGCATTGGGCTACAAGGGAGCTATAGAAATGAAATCATTCCGTAATTTTCTTCCAGCGATGCTGGTTGCCGGCTCGGTGTTTCTTGGCGCGATCGGTTGCAACGGTGCGAGTGCGGCCAATAAGATCCCCGACCCGAAGGTGGACGAAACGGTGACCACATCGAAGGGCCAGGAGAAAGTCATTTTCGCCGGCGGATGTTTCTGGGGGATTCAAGCCGTGTTCGAACACGTGAAGGGCGTGGATCGGGCAACCGCAGGCTACTCCGGAGGCGATGTCAAGAATCCCAGTTACGAAGACGTCAGCGGTGGCGACACGGGGCACGCCGAATCGGTCGAGGTCATCTACGATCCCTCACAGATTACCGTTGGCCAGCTTCTTAAGATATTTTTCTCGGTCGCACATGATCCTACCGAACTAAACCGCCAGGGTCCCGACGACGGCACGCAGTATCGCTCAGCGATTTTTTACTCAAATGCGGAACAGGAGCGCATTGCGAATGCTTACGTGGCCCAATTGGGCGACGCAAAGGTATTTTCACATCCGATCGTGACTCAGATTGCTCCTGAGAAGGCGTTCTATCGTGCTGAGGACTATCACCAGGACTACGCCGCTCATCACCCGCACGACATGTACATCATGATGAACGACGCTCCAAAAGTAGCCGCCCTGAAGACCGAATTTCCGAATCTTTACGTTAGCCGGTGACGACTACGTAAATTGTTGGCCTTAGAAGTTCCGCGAACCTCAATCCTCATCGAAGATTGCTTCTCACGTTTCAATGCGTGTCGATTCCGAAGTACCGATTCGGCGCCGCGTTCGCAGAACGTGCCGGATGAACCACAAGGTTCACCGCATATGGGTGGTCGCCGCGTTGAGGAATCTCCCTGCTTTTGAATTTGGCGTTGCCTCAGAACCACTGTCATCAGCGCTTTTGCCGAACGGGAGGAATCCCGGCACTCTCCTCTCCTCTCCGGTGTCCAACTCCTCAGCTCTCCAGGTTAGAATTACTATTCAAATAACCCATGCCACGACTTCCCATCTGGCTCAACTGGAAATCCCTCCTACGCTGGCTCGCCATCGCGATTGGCGCCTTCATCGGCTTCCTCATCCTCCTCGCAATCGGTCGCTTTGATCTTTCCAACCTGCAAAACGATCTAAACTCCTATGCTCTTGTCGCATTGAGTCTTCTAGGCTCGTCTTGGTTCGTTGCCTCCCTGATTGCCATTCGTAACCAAGGTCTCGCAGCACGAATCTTCCTCATCAACGCCCCGCTTACTATCTTCTGCATAATCCTCTTCGATGCCAACGATGTCATCGAGCTGGCCTCTCGCATGGCCGTGGCCACTCTATTCTTGCTGCCTCTCTACCTTCCACTCCTCGCTCACACCTGGCGCCGAGCATCGATCCTCTTCTCGATCTCGGCTTTTGCGTCTGCCCTGCTTCTCGTGTTACCCCCTCTACGCCCAATTTCCACGTCACTGCTGCCCGTAATCGCCACAGCATCGTTGATCATCCTGGCCTTCGGTTGGTTCTGGTTTGCCGCCCACAAATTAAACTGGCCTCCTCTCCTCCAGTCCAGCCCTCCGAAATCTCTCATGCGCCGCACTGCAAAAATCATCATAGCTGCCTTCGCTTTTGCAATCCTCTACCTTGGCTGTCTAATCTCAGTCTCACTACTGCTTCCCACAATGCATGACGGATGCAACTATTTCCCGCTCTTTAACCAACCCAGAAACTCACGCCATGCGGCTTTCACCGCGCGCATCGTTTATTTGCATCCAGACCCAAATCATTCCGTTCGAGGCGATCTTGCCGCCGAATCTGCCATCGGCGTCGTCGAACACAATTTCTGGGGAGCACCACGCTGGCCGTGGCATCTCGTTCTCTTAACTGGCAGCCGTTTTGCCGAGGGGGAAATGTACTTTTTCGAAGGCGAGCGCACTGAAGGCCTAATCACGCGCTTCTTGCCCTTCGAAGTTGCCCACACCTGCGGTTGGACTCGGCAAGCCGGTTACGCTTCTTTAGAGCTCCACTTACTCAATCACCCGCCTGCCAAGCCGTCGACCATCGTTGGCCAGGTCTATCGTTCCAAGGAACTGACGAGTGGTGGAGGGATCACGCGACCACCCTATCCCGGCGCAAAAGTCATTGTGTCCGGGCCGACGGGCTCCATCACTGCCACTACTGACAGCCAAGGCATTTACGAAGTCGACGGCCTCGCCCCCGCCGACTACACCGTCAGCGTCGTACTGCCTGATACGGAATACGCCGCGCCCGATATTATTCCCATGCTGACTCTGCAAGCCTCGCCTATCGCTTCCGGTGAATTTCCTGTCACGTCCAACGGAAGTTTAGAGGGACGGGTCACCAATTCTGCAGGCCAACCCGTTCAAGTCTGGCTGTACATTGGAACGTCCGCTGGTCACGGTATTCGATTCGAGCGACGCTCGCGGTTCGCCATAAAAACCTCTGTGCGCTCTGATTCTCGCGGCTTTTTCCACTTCGACCACATCCCCGAAGGCGACTACCGAATCACCACCAATCTTGCTGGCCCGGACAAACCCCCTCTCACCAATTCCACAATCTCCGCCTCCATCCATCTCGCCCCCGCCCAGCACATCTCCCATCTCTCCCTCCACGCCATTCGGGAAAAGCGGTAGTTGTTTGCAGTTGCTTTGGAAGTTTCTGCGGGTGCCCCACCTGCCGGTGTTGCGGGTGGGTCTTGCCTTAGGTGTTGCCTTAGAAGTTTCTGCGGGTGCCCCACACGCAGGGTTCAGCGTGTGGGTTGCTAGGTCAAAGATCCTCGAGCACGTTTGCTCTTGTCTTTGGTTTGAAGTTTCTGCGGGTGCCCCACACGCCGCTTTTGCGCGTGGGAAGGCAACGCCATCAATTCTTGAGGTCCTTCCTTGCCCCTTCTAATCTCTCTCTCGACGCGCTTCCCCATCTCTCCCTCCAAAACCAAAAACGCCCCATTCGTCCACCCAAACCCCACCACATTCGCGTGATACCCCGCGCTCACCTTCGTCTCTGAACTTCTCGTCACCGCATTGTATTTTTCCCGTATCGTTCCATCGCGCTCAAAATTCTCCAGTACCGTCGACAAAAATTCCTCCGACAACCTATCCGCATCCTCATCAAACCCATATTTTCTCAGCCCCTCATCTGCCAGCAACTGAATCGGTGCCCACTCATACGGAAAATCCCACTGCGCACCGCTCTCCTTCGTGCTGATCACCAATCCACCCGGCTGCTCAAACTTTTTCACATTCCCATCCACCGCCCGCGCCTGCTCCGTCGTCGCCATTCCCGCCCATAGCGGATAAAAAGTCGCCGCGAACACATACTTCGACCGCTGCCCATTCCGAAAGTCGTAGTCGAAAAACATCCCGCTCCCCGCATCCCACAAATACTTTTCCATCGCCGCTTTTCTTTTCGCCGCGCGCGCTCTCCACTCGCCGCCTCGTCCGCCTTTCCCAAAATTCCCGCCATCAGCTCCAGGTCTGTCTCCGTCTTGTACAGCAGGGAATTGAGGCACACTGGCGCGAAATATTCCGAATCCGCTCCATACGGCCCAAATCGAAACGAAACATCAAATCCCGATTCGCGCATCGCGCGATCGCCCTTGAAATACTCCGCCGTAAGCATTACGCCCGCGCAATCCGGTGAGCTTGCCTTCGCCTCCGTTTCGTCACTGCTCCTGATGCTTCCAGCCGCGCTCGCTCCCGCGTCCGTCCCTTGGAACAGTCCCGCCGCGCACCCTTCTACCGCATATGCCGGTCTCTTCACCGCTCCGTGTTCTGTAAACCGCTTCGCCAGCTCCGGTCGCGCCATAAAATACTCCGCCACCTGCTTGTAATACCCCGGCTCCCCGCTCACACTCTCCGGCGCCGGCCCCTCCCCAAAATCGTAATAACGCGCCAGCCCCGTCTCGCCCGCTAAGTGCGGCGCACGCGTCCACATCGCATAATCCCGCGCCGCAAACTCGTATCCCGCGCGCAACAATTCACCATCCTCCTGCCCCTTCGCCTTCTCCTCCTCCCACACAGCCAGCACCATCGAGCTCAAAAACGGCGGCTGCGACCGCGTTAGGTAATACACCCGATTCGCATTGAGCACCGTCCCGTAATGCTCAATCTCAAAGAAAAAATTCTCCACCATCTCGCGCGCCAGCTTCACCCGCCCATCCGCCAGCAGCCCGCGCACAATAAAATAGCTGTCCCATCCATACATTTCGTTGAACCTGCCGCCCGGCACCACGTATGCATCCGGCAAATACAGCAGCCCCGCGCCACTCAGCCCGCGCGGATCGATTTGCCCCGGCCCTGTAATCACCTTCGGCAATTTTTCGACGCGCACGCCGCACCGCTCCGGCAGCTTCTCCAGTCCTGCCCCAGTCGTACCGGCTCCTGAAAAATCCACCGGCACATACAGCACCGAACTTCCTCTGGGCATTTTTGGATCCGCCACCACTGCGCAAGACTCCATCGTGCGCGTCAGCGAGTCCCATCCACGCGCAATGTAGTCGTGAATCTTTTTAACCCGGTCGCTCGATGCGACAGTTGACTCGCCCGCTCCCGCTTGCGCGAGTCCGCGCGACTCTGCGCCAGCCGGTTTCGCCGTCTGTCCCGTCGCCCCGGGAAACACGCCCCCGCACAGCGCGCACAAAATCGCACCCGCCAGCGTCCATCCCAGTCGTCTCGTATTCATTGCCTCAAAACCATAATCCCGCCTCCCCAAAAACACAAAGAGCGCCCCCGCTCGCGCGAAGGCGCTCTTCAAAAAGACAGCGTAGTGAGTAAAGCTAGAACCGAATCGTAGGCCCGAACGTCACCCGCCAATTGTTGTGCGCGCCATTGTTGAAGTACACCTCGTCTCCAATTTCCGCGCGCAGCCCAACCGGCCCAATGAACGTCTCAACTCCGCCGCCGGGATACACCACGCCGTCGACGTTACTCGTACTGACGTTATTCACCTGGCCAACAAAGCCGCTCGTGCTGGCGGCATTGTTATTAAACCGGAAGTTAATGAAACCGCCCTTGACTGTCGCGAACAGCCGCACCGGCCCGTTGGTCTGAATCTTTGGCCCAAAAAGCCCGTGGAGAATACTTACATTCGCGGGCACCACAGCAACCGCGCCCGATCCATTGCTAACTTCGAAATTCGCGTAGGTCTGCTCGAAGTCGTAATTCAACTCGCCCTCAAGCTGCATAAACCGGTAACCAAAACCGATCCGTCCGCCGAGCCCCGCGAAATTCGTCCCCGTGTCGTGCAAGCGGAAATAATCCGCATACATTCCCACTTCTCCATGGTCCTGCGCCCGCACCACTGAAGGCATCAGGAACACGCACAACGCCGCTGCTATGATTGCCAATCGCTTCATTTCCTTCTCCTCTTTATGAAGTTATGAATCAATGCAGACCTTCAAATTGGCTTGCCACTCCACCCCCTGATCACATTTTGATGGCGCGTTGCCTCGCGCTGTTGTTCCTCTTTTCGAATTTCGTGCGCAAAGTGTGACCAGTCGCAAGAGCGCGTCGCAATCGCCTTCTCCAGGCATACTTCTTGTGTTGCGATTCGTACTTGAGGGGAAGAGAACTTGCGTACTTTCACCTACGTAGCAACACCTACGTAGTATCGACTACGTAGAAACAACAATGGCGAAACTACTTACGTAAACTTACCTAAGTAGTTTCGCCTAAGGATTTCTTCGAAGTTAACTTTTTCTACTTAATGGCCGCCTGATTGCCAACCGACCAAATAGCAACCGCCTGAATAACCATCCCGCCATCCGTACATCTACATAAGTAAAACTACGCCCCAGCACAAATCCGACTACGCCACCATGGCCTACGCAGCCGCCGCAGCCATCCTCGGCGCCGCCGCGGTATCCCGCAGGATGGTCCGCAGCTCATTCCGCGCCCGCCGCAGCCGCGTCTTCACGGCGCTATTCGAAATCTGCAGCTTGCTGGCCGTCTCGGTGGTCGAAAGCTCTTCGACTGTGCGCATCACAAACACCGACCGATACAGCGGCCGCAGGCGGTCAATCGCCGCATTCAACGTCGCGCTCAATTCCTTGCGCGAATACGCCGCTTCCGGGCTTTCCGGCGGGCTCGACAAACGCCGCCGCACCGTAGCCTCTTCGGCCTGCTCCACGACGTCTTCCAGCGGCACGTGATAGGCGTCCCGGCGCTTCCGCAAATTCATCAGCGCTTCATTGATCGCAATTCTCGAAATCCAGGTCGTAAACTGCGACCGCCCCTGAAATTGATCCATGTGCCGGTACGCCTTCAGCAAAGCTTCCTGCTGCGAATCTTCCGCGTCTTCCTGGTTGCGCGTAATTCGCAGTGCCAGCCGGTACACTCGCTCCTGGCAGCCGCTGAAAATCTGCTGCCGCAGCGCATCTTCCCGCTCGCGCTCCAATTTCTGCACTGCCCGCCGGGTTCTGAACGATCCCTGCCGTGCCAGGTTGCTTCCCAAATTCGGATTTAGATTCAGACTCTGAAATCGATTTGCTGCATTCGCGATTGGAGCCACCGTAACCCCCGTCTTTTTTATTGAGGACGCCGCGCTGAGCTGCCTTCGTCCTTCTTGGCCGCGCGGCGTTTCGCGCTGTGTAACTTGAGGGTTGCAGCTTACGAGGCCAGCCCCAAATCAGCCATCAGGGGCAACCTGTAGGGCCAAGGGTGAGTTTATGTACCACTTACGGGTGGGTGACACTTTCTGCCTGTACCACCCTGCGCATTTTTACGGGTGCCTTGTCAGTAGAATTCCGTATTCCCCGGCAGGCCCAAAATGGGTTAAATAGGGCAACCCTCTGAGAGACGGAGACCCCCAGCCATGCTTCGATCATCTCTTCAAAGCGCCGTAACCGTGGATAATCCTGCGGAAGTGCTCAGGAACCAAGCCGGTATATTTGAAGTCGTCTCGCCATACGGCCTGGTTTTTCAGGTTGTCTGCCGTCCCGGCAGCACCATGAAAATGCGCGAAGTCGCGCAACCTCCGCGGAAAATCGAGCCGGTCAATATGAACTGGCAAATCCGCCGCCTCGACGCTTCGGCCTTGTAGCCCGCACTAATCTAAGAACTCGTTGTCATTCCGCACCGCATCGGCGCCGCGTTCGAAGAACGCGCAGGTGAACCGCAAAGTTCACCTCATATAAATGGGCGCCGGCGGTGAGGAATCTGCTTTCCGAGGAATCCGCCGGGCACACTCGTCTTGTTCAAGCCGGAAGCCTCGGCAGATTTCGTACTCTTCCCCTTCAAAAATTTTCTCCGCGTCTTTTGTCTAAAATTTTCATCTGAAATTGTGGGTGCTGTCCAGCTCGGTTTCGTGTAAAGCTCTTTGGATCTGCGCACTCATTTTCATAATCGCCATCATTAAGGAGCCCCGTTCCACATGAAAGAGCGTTATCTCTGCGTCCACGCGCATTTTTATCAGCCGCCGCGCGAAAATCCCTGGCTCGAAGCCATCGAAATTCAAGATTCCGCGTATCCCTATCACGATTGGAACGAACGCATCACCGCCGAATGCTACGCGCCCAACGCCGCCTGCCGCATTCTCGATGGCGATCAGCACATCATCGATATCCTCAACAATTATTCGAAAATCAGCTTCAACTTCGGCCCCACGCTTTTCTCCTGGATCGAAGCCAAAGCTCCGCGCCTCTACGAAAAAATCCGCGCCGCCGACCGCGAAAGCATCCAACGTTTCGGCGGCCACGGCGGGGCAATCTCCCAGGCCTACAACCACATGATCATGCCGCTGGCCAACGAGCGCGACAAAGTCACTCAAGCCATTTGGGGCATTCGCGATTTTCAACACCGCTTCGAACGCTTTCCCGAGGGCATGTGGCTTCCTGAAGGCGCGGTCGATACGCCCACGCTCGAAACGCTCGCCGCGCAGGGAATTAAATTCACCATCCTTTCTCCGTACTCCGCCAAACGCGTTCGCAAAATAGCTGATGAAAATAATTCCGCTGCCAACTCCGCGCAGAACGCCGAATCCAATTCCCGCGCCAGCTCCAGCGCAAAAGCCTCTAAGAAAAAAGCGTCAAAAGACCCTGCTCCGCCGCAGCCGCAGCAAGAAACCCAGCAAAGTGAAACCGACTGGGTCGACGTCTCCGGCGGCCGCATCGATCCCGCCCGCGCCTATCGCGTCAATCTCCCCTCCGGAAAATCCATGGCCGTATTTTTCTACGATGGCCCTGTTTCTCGCGCCGTCGCCTTTGAAGACATTCTTTCCCGGGGCGAAGATTTTGCCCGGCGTCTCACCGGCGCGCTCTCCGATTCGCGCGATTGGCCGCAGCTCGCCCACATCGCCACCGATGGCGAAACTTACGGCCACCACAAAGCCCACGGCGACATGGCCCTCGGCTACGCTCTCCGCGAAATCGACGCCAAAAAACTCGCCACTCTCACCGTTTACGGCGAATTTCTGGAAAAATATCCGCCCACGCACGAGGCCGAAGTTTTTGAAGATAGTTCCTGGTCCTGCGCTCACGGAGTGGAGCGCTGGCGCTCCGATTGCGGCTGCAATTCAGGTGGTCACGCCGGCTGGAATCAAAAATGGCGCGCCCCGCTTCGCGCCGCCTTCGATTGGCTCCGCGATTGCGTCGCGCCGCTCTACGAACAACACGCTGGGCCGCTTCTAAGGGACGTCTGGGCCGCTCGCAACGATTACATCGACGTGGTTCTCGACCGCAGTCCCGAATCGATGAACAAATTCTTTGAAAAGCACGCCTCTCGCGTCCTTACCGGCGACGAAGTTGTCGCTGTTCTTAAGCTTCTCGAGCTCCAGCGCCACGCCATGCTCATGTACACCAGTTGCGGCTGGTTTTTCGACGAGCTCTCCGGCATCGAAACTTTGCAAGCTATCCAATACGCCGGCCGCGTCGTTCAGCTCGCCCAGGATTTTTCCGAGGAAGACATCGAATTTCAATTCGTCGACAAGCTGGCCCTGGCCAAGAGCAACATCCCTGAAGTGGGCGACGGCCGCGGCGCGTGGGAAAAGTACGTCGTCCCCATGAAGCTCGATCTTCTCAAGGTCGGCGCTCACTACGGCGTCAGCTCGCTCTTCGAAGCCTACGGCGCCTCCACTAATATCTATTGCTACAAGGTCGAGCGCGTCGAGGGCAAAACGCTTTCCTCCGGGAAAACGCGGATCTCCGTCGGCCAAGCCAGAATTACTTCCGACATAACTCGCGAATCGGCCCACATTACTTATGCTTTCGCTACGCTCGGCGATCACGAAGTGACCGGCGGCGTCCGCAATTTCGTGAGTGACGAGGCCTACCAGGCCACCGCGGAAAAAACTATCTCGGCTTTCCAGAGTGGCGAATTCGTCGATCTCATTCGCGCTCTCGATCTCGAATTTGGCGCCAAGAATTACACTCTTAAGCTTCTTTTCCGCGACGAGCAGCGCAAAATCCTGGACATCATTCTCAAATCCGCGCTCCAGGAAGCCGAAGCCGCTTACCGCCAGGTCTACGAAAATCGCGCGCCGCTCATGCGCTTCGTGGTCAATCTCGGCCTTCCGCCCGTGCAAAGCTTCGAAGTCGCCGCCGAATTCACCATCAACGCGGATATTCGCCGCGCCCTCGACGAAGATCCCCTCAACATCCACGCCATTCAGGCTCTGGTCGGCGAAGCCAAAAGTATGAATGTCGCCCTCGATAACACCGGCCTCGAATTTGGGCTCCGCCGCAAGCTCGAAACGCTCGCTGGAGATTGGCGCCAAAATTTCTGCGATCTCGATAAGCTCTCCGCTCTGGAGGATTCCGTCCGTCTCGCCAAATCGTTTCCGTTTGAAGTGCGCTTGTGGGAAATTCAGAATGCGTACTTCGACGTGGTGAGGCAAATGTCCGCCAAAAATGAGCTTCTAAAATGCCTCGGCCCGCAAGAGCAGGAGTGGCGCGATAAATTCGCGGCCCTAGGCGAGCAGCTCACCATGCGTTTGCAGTAATCGATGTAGGTCTCCGTAAAGCCCAGCTTTACAATATCCATCTCAGTAATGGCACCGGCACACTACCAAACGATATTTGAAATAGGACTTAAATCCTTTCCCTGGGCCAGGGTGGCTCATCCACTGTTTTTCGTTGTCCTTGGGTTGCTTGTCATACTCTTTTTCAAAAAATACCCAGTTGCTCTTGTTACCGGAGTTTGGGTGACCGGATTGGCCTCAATCATTTTTCTTCTCGCATTGCTGAACTTTATTCCTAAATTTATCAAGCTGCGCAGCGCATATGTATCCGGTAGGAGCTCGATAGTGGCAGGTGTCGTCGAGGATTTTCACCCGGCTCCAACATTAGGTCCATTGCGAGAGTCCTTCCGGGTGAACGGCTTATCGTTCTCTTATTATCCTGGGGCCGGCAAGCCATGTTTTGATAATTCCCCTCTTCGCCACGGTCCAATTCGAGACGGGTTGAACGTGCGGATTTACTACAATCAGGGCTGCATTCAGCGCGTCGATATTTTGCAAAAGCCTGCGTTGGACCAACAATAGCTCGCCGATCACGCCCTGCTTCAGAAGTCGCGGTTGGTATACTTCGAGCCTCATGCGCATTCCTGTCGCCACGTACAGGTTCCAATTCAATCGAAACTTCCGCTACTCCGACGCGCAGGCCCTCGTCCCCTATCTTCACCGTCTTGGGATTTCTCATCTCTACGCTTCGCCCGCCTTTCAGGCCCGCCAGGGCAGTGAACACGGTTACGACGTCGCCGATCCGACTCGTCTGAACGCCGAGGTTGGCACTCAGCGCGAATTTGACGCGCTGGTCCGCGTGCTTCACCGCCACGGCATGGACCTGCTCCTCGACATCGTTCCCAATCACATGGCCGCCAGCCCTGAAAATCCCTGGTGGAACGATGTCCTCGAGAACGGCGAAAAATCTCGTTACGCCCATTTCTATGACATCGACTGGGACGCTGAGCTGGACTCGCCCGGCTTTGCCGGCGACGCCACAGCCTCGCCCAACCACCAAACGCACAAAACGCTGCATCGAAAAGGCCGCGTTTTGCTTCCCGTTCTGGGCAGTTCCTACATCGACGTTCTAAATAGCGGCGAGCTCATGGCCCGCGTCGATGACCAGGGCTTCTACGTCGACTACCACGGGCTCCGTATTCCACTCGCTCCGGAGACCTACGCCGATATTCTTGGTGTCATACGCGATGAATCCGCCTTGCCGGGAACGCGGGCGCGCTCAAATACTCTCCCCAAAAAACTTCACCGGAAATTGCAAAGCCTTATCCGCGATTCACAAGAGCTGGACGCATCCATCGCGCCTAACGCGCGGACAGCGAAAATTGCTCGCCTCAAAAGTCAGCTTCGCGTCCTCCGCCATTCCTCAAAAACATTTCGCAGCGCCGTCGATCGCGCTCTCGGCGAATTCGCCGCCTCTGAAGAAAATGCCCGCGCCGGGCAGCGCCTCGATCAATTGCTCAGCAAGCAGTCCTATCAACTCGCCTTCTGGCGTGCCGCCCAGGAAAACATTAACTACCGGCGCTTCTTCGATATCAACGACCTGGTCAGCCTCCGCGTCGAGCTGCCTGACGTTTTTCACGCCCGCCATATTTTGATCGCCCAGCTCATCAAGCGCAGTGCCATCGGCGCTCTTCGTATCGATCACGTCGACGGCCTGCGCGATCCTCTCGATTATCTCCGCCGCGCCCGAACTGAGCTCCGCAAGAAAAATCGCGACGCCGTTTACACCATCGTCGAAAAAATTACCTGCGGCCGCGAAACTCTTCCCGCCGAATGGCCCATCGAAGGCACTACCGGCTACGATTTCCTCAACGCCGCCAATTTCCTTTTCACCGCCGGCCC
This sequence comes from uncultured Acidobacteriota bacterium, assembly GCA_963757885.1. GTDB lineage: Bacteria > Acidobacteriota > Terriglobia > Acidiferrales > UBA7541 > Palsa-147. Next base: position 2,454,308 of record CAVWSS010000006.1, read on the forward strand.
CGGCTACCAGCAACTCGAAGAACTGCACTGCAAACTCACCGGCGATCCGCCCTGCTTTGAAGCCGCTTGGGAAGCGGGCAAGCTAAAAGTAATCGATCAGTTGTTTCGCTCTGAGGCGAGCGCCCTCACCACACGTCTCAGTCGCCTCGCCACCATCGACCGCCGCGCTCACTCCCTCACGCGCCCGCAATTGGAGCAGGCCCTCAAGGAAATCACCGCTTGCCTCCCCGTCTACCGCACCTACATCCGTGGCAATGCCATTCCTCCACCTGACCAGCAAACCCTCCGCGTCGCTCTCCGCCTCGCCTCCCAGCGCGCTCCCGCCACCACGAGCGAAGAAAACGCTCAATCCAGTCCATTGACTCACGCGCCGGTCAAGGCCTTCTTCAGTCGCCTCTTCACCCGCCGCATCGACGCCCCAGAGAATCTTTGGGGCCGTGAATGGCTCGAATTTATGCTCCGCTGGCAAGTCTTCACTGGGCCGGTCATGGCCAAGGGCTTCGAAGACACGGCTTTCTACACTTTCATCCCGCTAATCTCCCTCAATGACGTCGGCAGCAACCCTTCGCGTGCTCCGCAGTTTTTTGGCGCCGCGCCATTCCATAAATTCATCGCCACTCGTGCCGCCGGCTGGCCTCAATCGCTCAACGCCACGTCCACTCATGACACCAAACGCAGCGAAGATGTTCGCGCTCGCATCAACGTCATTTCCGAAATTCCTTCGGCATGGTCCGCGGCCCTCGCTCGCTGGCGCAAAATGAATCGCCACCACGCGTTCGGCGGGAGAAAAAATCGACAGGAAACTGCACCTTCGCCACGCGAGGAATCCCTAATCTACCAATCTCTCGTCGGCATCTGGCCCCTACATCCTCAACTCAAGAATGCTTTCTCCAGCCTCGCCGAACGCATGCGCTCCTTCGTGATCAAGGCCGTCCGCGAAGCCAAAGAGTCCAGTACCTGGCTCGACCCCGATCTCCAATACGAAAATCAGCTCGAGCAATTCATCTCCCGCATCCTCGATCCTCGCGCCAACAAGAAATTCATCGCCGATTTCGACAAATTCCACGCCCGCCTCGCCCCGGCCGGCGCCGTAAATTCGCTCGCTCAAATCCTCCTCAAAATCGCGGCCCCCGGCGTTCCCGATTTTTATCGCGGCAATGATTTCTGGAGCTTCAGCCTCACCGATCCCGACAATCGCCGGCCGGTCGACTTCCGCAAGCGCATCCGCCTTTTCAACGAGCTTCGCGCTCAAATCGAAGCATCCTCACGCATCGCGCTCTCCGCCGATCTCACCGCCAACTGGAAAGACTCGCGCATCAAACTCTTCCTCACTCTCCTCGCTCTCCAATTCCGCAACGCCCACTCCGATCTTTTCGCTCACGGTGACTACACGCCTCTCCGCGCCATCGGTCCCCACGCCGAAAACATCCTCGCCTTCACCCGCTCCTGCCGCGACCAGACCATCCTCATCGCCGTCCCGCGCCTCGCCTACCACCTCACCGACCCTCACTCCTGCTCCATCTCCGCGCGCGCGTTCAATTCCACTCGCCTCCTCCTCCCCCTCTCCCCCTCCCGCTGGCTCAACATTTTCACTCTCGAGTCCCTCGCCTCCCCCTCACGCTCCCTCCCCCTCTCCCCCCTCCTCCGCCACCTTCCCTTCGCCCTCCTAACCTCCCAATCCTCATCCCGTTAACCCCTCCACGTGCTGGGGGTCCTCACTTCCTTGATTTACTCTCTATTTCCCTTTCGGTCAGCTCTGTCGCAACGTTCTTTTCTCAGTGCTATCATTAACTCGTCACTTCATCATTCACCGAACCCTATGAGCTCCCCGCCATTTAGGCGCGACCCCGCCTCCTCTCCGGGACCAATCAAGCATTATTTTTCCCGTTTCGCTTTGCCTGGCGCGATTTTCATTTCGCTCATCGGCGCCGCCATCGTGGGCGGCTTCATGGAACGCGGCATGCGCAACGCCGACTCCTGGGTCGATCACACTTACCAGGTCCGCCTCGAGCTCTCCCGCTTCCGCGCAAATTGCTTCAAGGCCGAATCCGACCGCTCCAACTATCTCCTCACCGGCTCTCAGGAAGCTTTCGCCGCCCTTGAAACCGACATCCACAACATGTGGGACTCCTTCGGCAACCTCCGCCACCTCACTTCCGACAATTTCGGCCAGCAGGAACGCCTCAACGAGATCGACGACCTGGCCACCTCGGTAGTCACCCAAATCCAAGCCGAAACAGCCGATGCCGGCGGCCGCCCCGCGGGCTCGCCCACGCAAGTACAAGCCACCGCGCAGCTCATGCAGAGCGACGCGAAAATCCGCGATTTAGCCATGGCCATGCGCCAGGAGGAGGACCGCCTCCTCAATATTCGTCAGGACATCCAGCAACGGCGCCTCCGCGAAATTTTCGATCTTCTCCTCATCCTCGTCATCGTTGGCTTGGTCCTGACTGCGTTCTATCTCCGCTCCTCGATCGCCGAAGTCGAAGCCGCTCATCGTGCCCAAAAAGCTTCTCAGGACGCCGCCGGCGCCTACCGCACGCTCAGCGCAAAAATTCTCGAACTCCAGGATAAAGAGCGCCGCCGAGTGGCCCGCGAACTTCACGACAGCGTCGGCCAATACCTCGCCGTGCTGCGCATGAACCTTGATCGCCTCAAGGACGAAGATCCTCGCCTGCTCCGCGATTCCACTCTGCTCGGCGAAACTCTCGAAATCGCCGACACCGCCATCGCCGAAGTCCGCACTATCTCCCACCTCCTTCACCCGCCCATGCTTGAAGAAATCGGCCTCGGCGACGCCATCGTCTGGTACATCGAGCAGTTCTCCAAACGCAGCGGCATGAAGGTCACCATCAACGTTCCCGATAAATTCGAACGCCTGCCCCGCGCCATCGAACTCGGCCTCTTTCGCGCCCTCCAGGAATCCCTCACCAACGCGCACCGCCACTCCGGCGCCCAAAATATCGAAGTCTCGCTCTCGCACCTCAACCGCAACGTGATCCTGGTCGTGGCTGACAATGGAAAAGGCATACCCAAGCCGACACTAGCCCGCTTCCAGCAGGGAATTGGCGCCGGCGTCGGCCTCGCCGGCATGCGCGAGCGCATCTCCGAGCTCGGCGGCGAGCTTCAGGTCTCCTCCAACTCCAAGGGCACCAGCATCCGCGCCATCCTGCCCGTCGAATTCGTCGACCCGGTCATGTCCGACACCGGCTCCGACTCCTCCGGCTACCTCTAGCTTGGTTTGCCTTTGCTTTAGAAGTTTCCGCGGGTGCCCCACCTGCCACTTTTGCGGGTGGGTCTTGCCTTTGGTGTTGCCCTAGAAGTTTCTGCGGGTGCCCCATCACGCAGGTTTCAGCGTGTGGGATGCAACGCCTTGATAGCTCCGAGGATTGCTCCCTGGTCGGCCCCTCACCCTGTCCCCCCGTACCCTGCTCTTTTCTCCTCTACCACTCCGCCCGAATTCCATCTAGAATGTCCGCACTTTGGGGTGTCTATACTTACTAAGAGAGGCATATCCAGCCATGAAAAGTCTTTTCGCTAGGCTCTGGAAAGAAGAAGAAGGGCAGGACCTTACTGAATACGCTTTGCTGGTCGTACTGATCGCGCTCGTCGCCATCGCATCGATGGCCACCCTCGGTCACGCCATCAGTGACGCCTTCGTCAGCGCCACCACCAACCTCACCACCACCTAGCTGTTTTTGGTTTTGAAGTTTCTTAGTGCCCCATGCGCCGGGTTTGCGCGTGGGGCTTTTCACCCGGCTACCTGACTCTCGTCGAAGGGCGCTGGTTTTGGGTATGTTGGGCTTAGCCTATAATCTGCCCGTCTTCTTCCTCTTCCGCTCCGGCACCTTCCCAATCCTCTCATCGCCCTTCTTAATCAACTCGCACGCCCTCACCACACTCTCCTCAAAATCTTCCGCATCCATGGCCAACACCTGCCAGCTCGTCACCTCTTCACCCAGCAATCCAATCGACCTCATATTCGGAAATTCACGCCGCAAACTTTCATGATGATCTCTCGTCGTGGCCAGCCAAACTCCGTTGTCCGCTCTATGCTCCGGCCTGTCCCGCAACGCCAGCACAATCTTCTCGCCCACATACACCGCCACGCACCCAAACATCGCCCGCGTCCGATACTCCACCGTCCCCAACTCTTCCAGCACAAACGCATGCGGCACACTTTTCCGCCGCTTCACTTCCTCCTCCATCCCGAACTTCTCTCTCCTCTTCATCTCTCTTCTACTACATCGCCCCGCCGCTCTAGGCAACTCCAAACCCCGCCACTGCGTCCGAGCACTTTAATAGGGGTGTTGTCAGAAATAGGGGTGGTATCGTAAGAAAACTCGTCCTAGGAGAAATCAATGAAGCGAAAGCTATTCCCGGCCATTGCATTCGCAGTTTTTATCGTCGCTCTATTGTTGAGCGCTCCGCGCCCAACCCATGCGCAATCGCAAGCGGACTCCAAACCGTCCTACCCAAACATGGCGCCGGTCGATCAATACTTGATGGATCGAGATTCCGAGATAGCTTTGGCGCGCAGTGCTGGCCCAGATTTCATTTCGCGTGACGCCGAAGTTTTAGTCCTCACCCAACACGGCTACGAAACCGCCGTCAAAGGTAAGAACGGTTTCACTTGTCTCGTCGAACGCGGCTGGACCGCTACACCCGACGATCCAAATTTTTGGAATCCCAAGCTGCACGGTCCACTCTGCTTGAATGCCGCCGCCGTGCGCTCCTACCTTCCGATCACCATCAAGAAAACCGACCTGGTATTGCGCGATCACTCCAAAGAAAAAATGATGGAAGGCATACGCAACGGCATCGCCAAAAAAGAATTGCCCACGCCCGAGCCCGGCGCAATGTCTTACATGCTGTCAAAGGATGGCTACCTGGGCGATGGTAACGGCCACTGGCGTCCGCACCTGATGTTCTTCATTCCGCTCACCGACACCGAAACCTGGGGCGCCAATGAGACAGGCTCTCAAGTTTATGGCGTCAAGCTCCCTAACGACTCACTCACGCTCTTTTTCGTGCCCGTCTCCACCTGGTCCGACGGCACCCCCGACACACCAGACCACCACTAGGGATTTTGCAGTTGTCTTGGAAGTGTCTGCGTGTGGGGTCTTTGCGACCGGTCAGCAATCACTCATCAAAAAAGCGCGAGGAATCTGCTTTTCGAGGAATTCTCTGGGCGCTCGATTTGGGTGGATCGTCAAAAATTATTTCCGCACGCTTTTTATCGCCTTGCACACATCCTTCACCGCATTCGACACAAACCACGTCGACGTACTAAAAACCGCCGTCCCATCCTTATCGAACAACGTCATATCAAACTTAATTTTCTCCGTCCCATTCGCGAACGAACTCTTCTTCATCGCTTCCAGCGTGTAGTCGCTCTTCGACGCGTCATTCGTAATGCTCACGCTAGGGCAATCCTTCTGTATATTTTTCTGAATATCCGCGGTGGGAATATCGGACTTCTCTGTTAACGCGATAATTTTCGGGGAATCTTGCGCGAACGCCGGAAAACTGCAAAGCAAGAGAACGAGACCTAGCCGCTTCACCATGGTCGACTTCCTCCTCATGCTGAATTTGCGATTCTAGAATGGTGTGATGATCGATCCTCCCGAGGACACCCAATAGACGTTACTCAAACCCCATCGTTACCCACGAAGCTTTCCTGCAACGGCAAGGACATCACCCGCGAAATGGTCATCTACCCGCCCATCACCCTCGCCCCCCCGCAAATAGCCGCCCTCTTTTGCTTTTGTTTTTGCTTTAGAAGTTTCTGCGGGTGCCCCACACGCAGGGTTCAGCGTGTGGGCGCCAAGACGTAAATACTTTCCTCGCAGTAGTTGCAGGTGACCTAGAAGTTTCTGCGGGTGTAGGGATGCGTGTGGGTATCCAGACCTTACTCCGCAAAACTACAAAACGTACCATTCCCAACAAACGGCCCGTGGCTACACTTCCGCCCCCGCGATGCCCACAAACCTGATTCGTCATTACGGCCGGGGTGACCTCCACTTCATCACATTTAGCTGCTATCACCGTTTCCCACTACTCGGATCGTCTCACGCTAGAAATACTTTCGTCACATCGCTGGCAACCCTTCGCGGCTTCTACTCATTTCTCCTTGTCGGCTACGTCGTTATGCCCGAGCACGTCCACCTGCTAATCAGTGAGCCGCCAAAATCCAATCCCTCGTCTCTCCTTCAAATCCTTAAACAACACGTGGCCCACAGTCTCCTCACGGTAAAAGGAGACCCTGAGCGCTTTTGGGATCATCGCTTCTATGACTTCAACGTGTACAGCGCCCGTAAACGTCGCGAAAAGCTTGAGTACATGCACATGAATCCAATCAAACGCGGACTAGTTAAGAACCCCCGCTTTTGGCCTTGGTCCAGTTTTCTGAATTACGAAAAAGGCGCGCCTGGGTTAATACCAATCGACTTTGTTGATTAGGCAGTTGCCTTAGAAGTGTCTGCCTAGAAGTTACAGTTGCCTTAGAACTTTCTGCGGGTGCCCCACACGCAAGTGTCAGCGTGTGGGCGGCAAGACTGAAAGACCTTCTCAAAGAAGTTGTTAGAAGTGTCCGCGGGTGCCCCACACGCAGGTGTCAGCGTGTGGGCGGCAAGACTGAAAGACCTTCTCAAAGAAGTTGTTAGAAGTGTCCGCGGGTGCCCCACACGCAGGTGTCAGCGTGTGGGATTGCAAAACCTAAAAATCTTCCCCGTAGAAGTTGCATTTGCTTTAGAAGTGTCCGCGGGTGCCCCACACGCAGGGTTCAGCGTGTGGGACTTCGTGTTCGGTTCGCCTAACTGATCAATTTGTTCCTTGTCCCTACTGCAACCTCACATACTCATAATCCACCGGCTGATTGTTAATCCCTCTTTCCGGTGGCGCGATCCACGCCGCCATCTTCCCCAACTCAAACACGCCCTTCATCAAACTATAAATAAACTCACGGTCCGAATTCGACGGCAGCCATCCGCCCTGCTTCGCCTCAAATTCCTCGCGTGAAATCGGGTTTCCCGCCGGATCGGTCGGCACATTCGCCCAACTCCCAATCGTCCGCCGAAATCGCGTGGAGGGAAGTGTCAGCTGAAACGTATACCCCGCCGCATCGATCAATTTATTCCACCGCCTCAATCCCGTCTCGCAATCCTTCACGTACGAATCGCGCATCACTTCGTTCATCGCGTTGCGCATCGGGATCTCTTCCTTGCGGATTCCGCCGTTCCCATCGGGCAGCTCCAGCGTAAAACTCTGCCCCAGCGCGATGTGATCCTCATATCGAAATTCGTCCGGCCGGCCCTTCAGCCCATTCGCAAAATACGAAGCCGCGTTCGACGATGAATCCCCGCCAAACAAATCCAGCGACGAACTGAACCAGAAATTCAGATACTTCTGCACGGTGGGAATAAGACCGTATCCAGGGTGAATTTCGCTGATGCTAGCGATTACGTAGGAGTCTAAACCGCTTCTCTGAGACGGAACTCAAAGGGGTCTGTTATTGCATGTGAACCGAGCATCGCTAACAGTTGAAGCTTGTTTCCTTCAGGTATCCCGCTTAGCAGCACTTGCTCTTGAATCTCAGGCCGCCGCAGATCAGGTAGTCGTTCCTGGAAAAACGCCGGCAGATCAGAAAACAGAAGCTCCCCTTTGTTAGGTGATAAACCAGGAAATGGCGCAAGACCAAGTTTCCCAAACTCAGGCAGATAGCGAAAACGGAAACCGCCTTCCTGGAATTCCGACAATTCCGCAACGGGCTGACCTTGATAGACAACAAGCAGAGTAGGGGGAGGCGTTTTGTATCGATACCACCAACGCCGTTTTTCAGGCATTCGGACCACCTCCAGCTAAAATCCTTACGAGACGCTCTGCTCTCATCGTCAAAATCTTTGAAATCAGCCTCTTACGAGGTGTCTGAAACGCTGTATCGAACGGGAAACGGCGCAAAAGCTTACCACTTCCCTCTGCTATGTCACTCGGTACTTTCTGTAATGCCCGCAAAGTGTGCTGCGGGTACAGCTTAAGTAGATTCTCCACGAACTCAAAGTGATTGCAATTATTGACCTTAGGATGTGTGCGCTCGGGGCCAAGACATGGTCGGGCCCTGTCCACAAATCTGCGGAGCATTTTCTCGTCGGCTAAGAGGCGCTCGACATAAGCGTCATCAAGGGACCAACCGGCCGCCCTCGCCGTGTCGAAAATGGGAGCGAAACGAAAGTCAGAGGACGCCGCAATTTTCCCTATGACGCCCCAATTCTGAGCATGTCGATCCATTGAGCCTACCAGCGCGTCGAACACAAGCATTTCGACAAAATTGCACATCACCCTATCAAAGTCCTTGCCGCAGAATGCTTTTACAACATCGACCACAAAATCGATGCTATAGAATTCTTGTTCTTCTTTGGGCCGCACTTTGTCGAGTGCTTTTTCGTCCTTATAGTAATCCTCAATGATCAAGCTCCCATGCCGAAGGGTTTCCTCAGCCTTCAAGAAAATCCTGGTAATAAATGCCAGTGTCCCGTCCAGCAACACCAGCCCGCTGTGAGCCATAGAGAAGCCAAGGTCACTGCCGAGCTGGTTGATAAAAAATTCAGTGTAGGTTTCCTGCTCCCCGTGCTTTTGAGCGTACTTCACCAAATATTCAGGCTTGTTTGGATCTTCGCACCGAATAACATATTTTGGCGCTGCTCCAAGTACCTGCTTGTTTGTATCGGCAAAGTAGCCTTGGAAGGCGCGCGGCAGGTCCCAGGTGTAACCACGTTTGGCCTTACGCCGAAATTTTGTTGGCACCCGGCGCAGCGTAGCCGCGAGCTTGATATATGAGGGAGATGATGATTCGCTCATTCAACAGTCGGCAGAACGGAGTGCTACTGCAACCTCACATACTCATAATCCACCGGCTGATTGTTAATCCCTCTCTCCGGTGGCGCGATCCACGCCGCCATCTTCCCCAACTCAAACACGCCCTTCATCAAACTATAAATAAATTCCCGGTCCGAATTCGACGGCAACCATCCGCCCTGCTTAGCCTCAAATTCCTCGCGTGAAATCGGATTTCCCGCCGGATCGGTCGGCACATTCGCCCAACTCCCAATCGTCCGCCGAAATCGCGTGGAGGGAAGTGTCAGCTGAAACGTATACCCCGCCGCATCGATCAACTTATTCCACCGCCTCAATCCCGTCTCGCAATCCTTCACGTACGAATCGCGCATCACTTCATTCATCGCGTTGCGCATCGGGATCTCTTCCTTGCGGATACCGCCATTTCCATCGGGCAACTCCAGCGTAAAACTCTGCCCCAGCGCAATGTGATCCTCATATCGAAATTCGTCCGGCCGCCCTTTGAGCCCGTTCGCAAAATATGAAGCCGCGTTCGACGATGAATCCCCGCCAAATAAATCCAGCGACGAACTGAACCAGAAATTCAGATACTTTTGCACTGTGGGAATGTCGATCGCTCCCGCTTTGCGAATCGTTGCCGGATCGTCCGTGTTCAGCTCCTTCATCACTTCCAGGCTCCGCTTCACCACCCGCGAAATTCCCGTATCGCCCACAAACATGTGGTGCGCTTCTTCGGTCAGCATGAATTTGCAGGTCCGCGACAGCGGATCGAAGCTCGACTCGGCCAGCGACTTCAACTGGAACTTGCCGTCACGGTCCGTGAAATACGTGAACATGTAAAAGCTCAGCCAGTCGCGAATCGGCTCGTTAAACGTGCGACAAGATGCGCGGGTTATTCGCGTCACCGGAATGCCGCTCCAGCAATTCCTCCGCGTCCTCGCGGCCGTCTCGCCCGAAATACGCATGCAGCAAATACACCATGGCCCACAAATGCCGCCCTTCTTCCACATTCACCTGAAAAATGTTGCGCATGTCATACAACGAAGGCGCGGTGTGACCCAGCAATCGCTGTTGCTCCACCGACGCGGGCTCGGTATCGCCCTGCGTCACAATCAACCTCCGCAGCGTCGCCCGGTGTTCGCCCGGAATCTGCTGCCAAACTTCCTTCCCATAGTCGTCCCCGAATCCAACCCGCCGGTTCTGGTCCGGCTCAGCCAGAAAAATTCCCCAGCGATACTCCGGCATTTTCACGTATCCAAACGTCGCCCAGCCCTTGGTGTCCACCGAAATTGCCGTGCGCAAATAAACGTCCGAAATTTGGAAATCCGTGGGGCCCAAATCGCGCCACCAATTCAGAAATTCCGGCTGCCAGTGCTCCAGCGCCCTCTGCAGCGTCCGGTTCGACGTCAAATTCACATTGTTCGGTATGCGATCCTCATAGTTCATTGTGCTCATTAGACTCTCTCCCAATCGAATTTTGATTTAGAACCGCTGCCGAAAACTTTCAGCGCTCCGTGCTCGCCCGTCGCGTTCGGCCGGATAAATACCCAGTTCTGCCACGCTGACAGCCGTCCAAAAACTTTCGTCTCCAGCGTTTCGTTGCCAGGGAACCGCAAGCTCGCTTCCATGCCGGTCAGGGCATCCGGCGATAAGCTCACCCGCTCCTCAATGGCCATTCGAATTTCATCGTCCCAATCGAGATCGTCCGGCGACAGCGTCACCAGGCCTAGCTCCATAGCTCGCTCCGGGTTCAAAAGCTTTCCCGACTCCTTTTCCAGAGCCGCCAGCTTTTCCTTATCGCCGCTAAACCGCGTGTCCAGCCGGCTTCGTCCATTCACCATCGGCAGTAATCCAAAATTGAAGCCATCGAGCGCCACGCGAATCGGCGCGCCTTCTTCTTCCGGCAGTGCCAGCATGTAACTTCGGTCTGCGGCCAGCGCCAATTCAAAAAGCACGCCCACGAAACACGACCCATGGCCTTCATCATTGGGCGCATTACCTGAAGATGGACCGATAATTGCAAACAAACTCCGCGAAGAAACGTCCAGCCGCGCCAGCGTCCGCCGCAGCATTCCGATCGTTTCCCGCACCAGCCAAAAATCCTTGTTCTTCAGCATCGCCGCGTCATAAGCCAGCACCGTTTCCGGATTTCCCGCGGTCTTCAGCAACACCAACCCCAATTCCAATTCGTTCGTGCGCAACATCAAAATCGCGTCATCAAGCTCTCGAGCCATCTGCAGCGGCCACCACTTGTCCCCTTGCGCGTGAATTTCAGCCGGCGTATCTGGCGCTTTTCCTTCTGGCCCGCGCACTACCAGCGTCGCCGTCCGCGCCGCCCGGTCAAAATTCACATCCACATAGTTGTAGTAATAGCCCTTTTCATCCACAGTCCGTTCCAGCGGACTCAGCTGGATTCCCGCCGCATCCGCCGGCCGCTTCGAAGCCTTCACAAACGCTTCCGCATGCTCTTGAATCAGTTTTTGAAATTCCGCCGGAGCCGCCGTTGCGTCCACCAACCCCCACGCCTTCGCCCTTTCTGCCCGCGCTCCATCCGGATTCGTGCAGAACATATCTGCCAAGTCGCGCCGCACTTTGCGCTTATCCACCACTCGCGTCAGCCCGCCCGTTCCCGGCAGCACTCCCAATAGTGGAACTTCCGGCAAACTCACCGCGCTCGACCGATCGTCGGTCAGCAAGATTTCGTCGCACGCCAGAGCCATCTCGTATCCGCCGCCCGCCGTCGTTCCATTCAGCGCCGCTATGAATTTCAAGCCGTCGTGCTTGCTCGAATCTTCAATTCCATCCCGCGTCTCGTTGGTGAACTTGCAGAAATTCACTTTCCACGCATGCGAAGAGGTTCCCAGCATGTAGATATTCGCGCCCGCGCAAAAAATCCGCTCTTTCCCGCTAGTAACCACCACGCAAGCCACTTCCGGATGCTCAAACCGAATTCTCTGCAGGGCATCGTGCAACTCAATATCCACGCCCAAATCATAAGAATTGAGCTTCAGCTTGTATCCCGGCCTCAGTCCTGCATCCTCGTTTACATCCATAGTCAGCGTGGCGATTCGCCCATCTACTTTCAGCCGCCAATGCCGGTAGCTTTCTGGCCGCGCTTCGAACGTCACCATCGGCCCCGCATTCATCGTCTCTGTCTGCATAATTCCTCTCGACTCTCGCTCGATCCTAAAGCCTCAAATTCACTTTACTACTCTGCCGTTCCCGTTGCTCTCCTGAACCTTCTTCCGGTTCTCAGTTACGATCGAAATCATCCGCGCCAGGCTGTCCTCCAGCGGCATCGTGCTTGTATCCACCGTCGTATCCGCCCGTGCGTATAGCAATTCGCGTACATCCAGAATCCTCCGTAAGTCCGCCATCGCCTCCCGCATCCCTTCCATCGGCCGCATGTCGCCTTGCGCCTTCACTCTTTGCATATGTTCTTCTGGCGTAGCCTTCAGCCAAATCGTGAAACACGTCGCCAGTAGCCGCTGATACGTCAAATCTTCCGACACCAGGCTTCCGCTCGTGGCCAACACAAACTTCGGATATTTTTCGAGGATTTCATCCAGGCACTGCCGCTCTAAACGCCGGAATCCGCTCTGGCCATACAAATCGAAAATCACACTCAGGCTCACGCCTGCTTCTTTTTCAATTGCCCGGTCGAGTTCAATGAAGGGAACCTGCAAATGTTCCGCGAGCAGCTTGCCCAAAGTCGATTTTCCCGCGCCCCGCAAGCCAATCAACGCAATACGCTCACTCCGCCGCAACGCATCCACATGCCCGAATCGCTTCGACAGTAGCTCATACGCCTCTTCCAAATCTTCGCGACGCAGGCTCCGCAAAAATGCCACCGTGACCATAAATTCCAACGGCGCTTCTTCGCCTTGATGCACCAGCGTTTCCATCGGCACGTCCAGCGCCCGCGCCACTTTTCGCAGCAGCAGTATCGAAATATTCCCCTTTCCATTCTCCAGCTGCCCCAAAAACCTTTCCGACACTCCCGAATCCCTCGCGAGTACCTTCCTCGAAATTCCCCTCCTCGCTCTCGCCCCCCTCACCCTCTCCCCCACCCCCTTCAGATATATCCCCCTCCTCTCATACCCCTCCCCCTCCCTCCCCTCCGCCTCCCCCAACTTCTTCGAGAAGTGCCATAAAATGCACTATATTACATAAGCAGTGGCCTTTCAACTTTCTAACAGGCATCATAATGCTTAGGCGGTGGGTGAGGAAGACGGAGGGATATACGGATACTGGTGGGGACGATGACGGGGAGGACAGCGGAGATGGTGGCGAAGGAGGCGTGTGTGGCGATGGAGGGGAGTGGGTGGGAGGGGAAGCTGGTGTTGATGGATGGCGTGGGGGAGGAGGGATTTTTGAAAAAAGTACCATTCCTGATATGAACGTCGACGTATGGAAATGGCGACGTGCCGGATAACGCGCAATATTTATTTTCGCGTTTGGAGGAGAAGCAACCGAATCTTTCGGGAGTTGTCGTATAGCGATACTTACTGCGAAGGCGGGAAGAAGTTTGACCGGCTGTTGACGGAGTTGGGAGCAAAGCGCGCGGGGGAAATTTTCGAGCACGACGCGAAGTGGATTGCGCCGTGGATTGAAGGGAAGCTTAAACCGGCGATGGAGAAGTAGCGTGCTCGGCGAGAGGAAAAGCAACGGGGTCAACACTCAGTAAATGCACCGCGTAAGGTGGGACTCGCGAGGCAAGTACGACATTTGTCTGGCGAGCGAAGAATTATTTTGCGACGCGCTGACGGAACGCGCGTCGGGGAAAAGGGCCGCGCCGTACGGCGGGGCGGGAGGAAGGTGCGACGTTTGATTAAGGAATGGTGCGCGGAGCGCGCCGGATCATTTTTGTTGGGGGCGGGAATATTGTTGCCAGGACATCGAAGCACTGCCTCAGGCAACGTTACGTCTGTCGCCGGTTTCCCTCTCAACTGGTTGCGCAGACGCTGACTTCGGAAAGGCTGCGGAAAGACGCGCCGGAAGGCGCGGCGCGTGAGGATGCGCGCGAAGACCATTGTGAAAAGGCCGCGCGCGACGCAAGGTGGCGCGCCGTTCGGCGCGCATTCGTTTCTTTACAACCATAACTAGGACTGCAGAGGTGGTGGGTGTGGAGTGTTTTCAGGGAAGCTCACCATTCGGCGCCCAATGAAGTGCGGGTTGCGCGGGTTATGACCTATTTATTCAGGAAGGATTACGGCAGCGAGTCGGCGAGCGAGATATAATGTGAGTTTCGTCCAGAAAGAGTAAAGGGCAAGCTTTGTTTTAACGAAACAGAAAGTTTCGGCTTAGAGGTTTTGCGTTGTTCAGAAGGCGGCGATTGCTGCGATGTTATTAAGCATCACGTATACGGGAGCATCAGCAACGGACCTAGGATACCTGCTGCATAAGAGTCCGTCTCGCGTGCACTCATTCGAACAGGTCTTCGGCAAGGCTCACGTGTTCTATCCCGAGACGGGGCCGAACCGATGTACTGCGTCGTTGTTGCTGGAGGTCGACCCGATCGGCCTTGTCCGCAACCGGCGCGGGCAGAGCGGAGAGGCACACGTCTTAGAGCAATACGTGAACGACCGGCCGTATTCGGCGTCGTCATTCTTGAGTGTTGCGATTGCCCGCACTTTTGGCACGGCAATGAACGGCAAGAGCAAAGAGCGGCAAGATCTCGCGGACACGGCACTGCCACTGGAAGTGCGGATTGCGGTGATGCCCTGTAGGGGCGGAGAGTCTTTGCTCCGCAAACTTTTCGAGCCGCTGGGCTACGAGGTTGCGGCAATTCGACATCCGCTTGACCCGAAATTCCCTGAGTGGGGAGAGAGCCCATACTTCACTGTTACGCTCAAATCGACAATCCGATTGGGTGACTTGCTAACACATCTCTATGTGCTTATTCCGGTCCTGGATGACGACAAGCACTACTGGGTCGGCGATGCAGAAGTTGAAAAGCTGCTGCGACACGGTGAGGGCTGGCTGCGCGAACACCCTGAACGAGAGCTCATTACCAATCGTTATTTGAAGCATCAAAAGCTACTCGCCCGCGAAGCATTGAGCCGGCTCATAGGCGAAGAAGAGCCGGCAGCGGATGAATTAGCGGAAAGTCGAGCGCGCGAAGAAGAAGCGATTGAAAAACCGATCAGCCTGGCTGAGCAACGGATGGGAGCTGTGATCGCTGTGCTGCGAAGCAGTGGATCCAAACGCATTCTCGATCTTGGTTGCGGCGAGGGCCGGCTTCTACGCGAGCTTCTGAGGGACAAGACATTTGAAGAGATCGTTGGCATGGACGTTTCGTACCGCGCCTTAGAAATTGCGTCACAAAAGCTGCGGCTTGAAGATTTGCCCAGAATGCAGAAGGAGCGCATCCGGCTGATCCACGGCTCGCTAACCTACCGAGACAAGCGCTTAGCCGGTTATGACGCCGCGACTGTGGTCGAGGTGATTGAGCATCAAGATCCGCCGCGTCTTGCAGCTTTTGAGCGAGTGCTTTTTGAGTTTGCGCGTCCTCAGACGGTGATCGTGACGACGCCCAATGTCGAATACAACGTCAAGTTTGAAACCTTGCCCGCCGGCAAGATGCGGCACAAAGATCATCGTTTCGAGTGGACAAGAAACGAATTTCAATCGTGGGCAGGCGGGATAGGTGAGCGATTTGGTTATGGTGTTCGCTTCTTACCGATTGGGCCTGAAGATCCGACTCTCGGCAGTCCTACTCAAATGGGGATTTTTGAGCGGAAATGAAACTGAAGATTCCAGAGCTTGCGGTTGTCGCGCTGGTCGGTCCGTCAGGAGCCGGCAAGTCGACCTTTGCGCGAAAACACTTTCTTACGACGGAAGTACTTTCTTCCGATTTCTGCCGCGGACTAGTCTCGGACGATGAGAACAGTCAGGCAGCGACGAAAGACGCGTTTGAAGTTCTTCACTTCATTGCCGCCAAACGTTTGGCCGCCGGACGATTGGTCGTAATCGACGCAACCAACGTCCAGCCAGAAGCACGGAAGCCAATCATTGCGCTGGCGCGGCAGTATCACTGCATTCCTGCCGCAATTGTGTTCGACCTTCCCGAAAAGTTATGCCAGGAACGGAACCGTAACCGCCCTGATCGCGACTTTGGGCCACACGTCATTCGGCAACAGAGCCGTCAGTTGCGGAATGCCGTTCGCCTGCTTGAACGAGAAGGTTTCAGGCATGTGCATCTCCTGCGCTCGCCCGAGGAAATTGATGCTGCCGAGATCGTTCGCGAGCCTCTCTGGAACAATTTGAAACATGAACACGGGCCGTTCGACATCATCGGCGATGTGCATGGTTGTTTCGATGAGCTTGTCGATCTGCTGAAGCAACTTGGCTATTCGATCGAGGCGCAAGCCAATGGCGATGGACTGCCGAAGTATCTCGTAGCGCCGCCAGAAGGGCGAAAAGTTATTTTTTTGGGCGACCTTGTGGATCGTGGCCCAAAGATTTCAGAAGTGCTCCGCTTAGCGATGAGCATGATTGAGGCGGGAACGGCGCTGTGTGTCCCCGGCAATCACGATATCAAGCTGATGCGCAAGCTACGGGGCAAGGACGTGCAAATCACGCATGGACTTGCCGACTCGTTGGAGCAACTCAATAAAGAACCGGCGGAATTTCGAGAGAAGGTGGCGGAATTTATCGACGACCAGGTCAGTCATTACGTTTTGGACGACGGGAAGCTTGTGGTCGCGCATGCGGGAATGCGGGAAGAGATGCAAGGGCGTGGCTCGGGGAAAGTACGGGAGTTTGCTCTTTACGGCGAAACTACCGGTGAAACAGACGAATTTGGCCTGCCGGTCCGATACAACTGGGCCGCTGAATATCGCGGTAGAGCGACGGTCGTCTACGGTCACACCCCAGTGCCGCAGGCGGACTGGCTAAATCGAACGATCAATATCGACACCGGTTGCGTATTTGGCGGGAGCCTGACGGGGCTGCGCTACCCGGAGAAGGAAATGGTGTCGGTGCGCGCGCGAGCTACGTATGCGCAGCCAGCCAGGCCTTTGGTCGGAACGGTGCAATCTGAGCCATCGCTGACATCGCAGCAGATTCACGACGACTTGCTGGATATTGACGATGTCATCGGGAAACGGATTGTCACAACACGATTTCATCACAACGTGACTGTAAGGGAAGAGAACGCGCTGGCAGCTCTTGAAGTGATGAGCCGATTTGCAGCGAATCCGAAGTGGCTCATTTATTTGCCGCCCACGATGTCCCCGACAGAAACGACTTCGCAGCCGGGGCTTCTCGAGCATCCGGCGGAAGCGTTTGCATATTTCCGGCGTGAAGGCGTCCCTCGCGTGGTGTGTGAGGAAAAGCATATGGGTTCGCGGGCGGTGGTTATTGTGTGTCGTGACGAGGAAGCGGCGAGGAGACGCTTCGGCGTTGTGGGAGAGGGAATCGGCATCTGCTATACGCGTACAGGACGACGATTCTTCGACGATGCAAAGATTGAGAAGCAATTCCTCGGAAAGGTATGCGGCGCTATAAGCGGGGCAGGGTTCTGGGAGCAATTTAAGACCGATTGGATTTGCCTCGACGCGGAATTGATGCCGTGGTCGGCAAAGGCGCAAGAATTGTTGCGCCAGCAATACGCCGCCGTAGGGGCAGCCGCGCAGGCGTCGCTGTCGGAAGAAGTTGCCTCTTTGGAATGCCTCGCGTCCAGAAATGGCGATGTGTTGCCGCTTGTCGAGCGATATAAGCAGCGCCTGGAAGCCGCGAATCGTTATGTGGATTCGTATCGCCGGTACTGCTGGCCAGTCGATTCGGTCAGCGACCTGAAGCTTGCGCCTTTTCATCTGCTGGCTACAGAAGGACAGGCGCACGTTCAACAGAATCACGTATGGCACATGGACAAGCTCGCTGAGCTGTGCAAGGCGGGCGATGGTCTCCTGCTGGCAACGCCCTACAAGCAGGTTGATATAACGAATACGGAGAGTGTTGGCGAAGCCACTCACTGGTGGGAGGAGCTCACGAGCCGGGGCGGCGAAGGTATGGTCGTCAAACCGCTGGATTTCATTGTGCGCGGACGGCGTGGCTTGACTCAGCCAGCGGTCAAGTGCCGCGGCCCTGAGTATCTCAGGATCATTTATGGCCCAGAATACTTGCTGCCAGAGAATTTGGAGCGTCTGCGCAGCCGGTCGGTGTCGACAAAGAGGTCAATGGCGCTGAGGGAGTTCGCTTTGGGGATTGAGGCGCTGGAGCGGTTCGTTCGTCGGGAGCCGCTTCGCCGGGTGCATGAGTGTGTGTTTGGCGTGCTGGCGCTGGAGAGTGAGCCGGTGGATCCGCGGCTGTAAGTGAAGGCGAGCACACGCGCCAGGGGGCGGCGCGTAAGGATGGACTCGCGAGGCGAGTACGACATCGTTCTGGCGAGCGAAGAATTGTTTTGCGACGCGCTGACGGAACGCGCGTCTGGGAAAAGGGCCGCGCCGTACGGCGGCGCGGGAGGTAGGTGCGACGTTTGAATGGTGGTCCCAGGGCTTTCCGCCCTGGGCTAGATTATTTCGCCCCTACGGGGCTTTTCCCACACCATCGCCAGGGCGGGTTTGCAGGTCGCGTCGTAAGGAAGGGCCCGCGGGGGGCCCAATTTCCCAAACAAGAAACACAGAGATAAAGGAATGTGCCGCGAGCGCACATTGGATCTAAGGATCTTCGCGGCGAATCTTTCGTCATGCTTCGCGTCGGCCGCTGTTTCCGCGAGCTCGGCATCGGCACCTGCACCCGCGCCCATGGCGGCATCGCTTCGCGAACAGCAGCAGTCTTTTCGAATGGTTGCCGCCGGCCTCGACGTCTCGCTCGTCCCTGAAATGGCCGTTAACCATAACCGTGGAAATAATAGTGGACATAACGGTGGTCATAATTTCGGTCGCAACGCACCCTTTGCGGGCTGGGCAAGGGGTGCGCAACTGACTACTCTTCAAAATCGAAATGAATTCGAAGCGAACGATGACAGGCAAAGCAAACACCGCACCATTCCCAACCCCGGGGAAGAGTGCGGTACCCATAGGACCTCCGGCCGAGCGCAAGAGTGCGCCACCCGCCCGTTGGGCAACACATCGCGCTTGATGGCGCGCGGCGGATGCTGGGGTTTGCGCATGCCTACTCATCATGGTAGCGCGTCCGCGCCGACCCAAAGGTTGAAGGTGCTCAGCTCTGCGCGCCCGGCGGCCTTCAGATACAGGAACAACTGCATGCGATAAGCGGCGTAATGAGACAGCACGAGCAGAACCAGCATCGACCCGCGGCTGGCCTTGTTCCCGAAATTTCGTTTGCGCGCGAAGATCGTCGTCGGAGCAGGGGTTCAACAATTCTCGATCAACGCGCGCTGCCGCCCGATGGCCTCGGTGATTTGCGCGAGGTTCATGGCTTTTGCCGTGGCCTCTCCGGCCTGCGAGGCCGTCTGAAAGCCTTCGAGGCTGAAGCTGTCCGCCAACGCGGCGCGCATGTGGACCTCCGGCATGAACACCAGGTACTGGAGCAGTTCCAGCAAACTGCGCTGCTTGGGCGAAAGACGGTAATCGAGTGTGGCCGGATCAACCTTCGAAATCAGGTGGAGCAGAATGCGTACCTCGTTCTGAAGCGCGTGGATGAGTTCGTCTTTAGTCAGGACCACGAAGCCGACGTTACCATGAAAGGCGTGAAGCTTAGGAAGTCTAAGATGACGGGCCACCTGGAAGTTGAGACGGATGGACGTGGTGGAGCTCCGATGATCTGGCCGGCGAAACGGAAGCGGGCTCTGCGGGAGGCGACCATGTGAGGAATAGCCTGGTGGTTGTATCGATGTCTTGAAAATCTCCGCCCGAGGGACGGAATACTCACTAACGGAAAACGTTACTCCTCCATGTCAGGCTGAACCAACACACCCACTCAAGTAACCGGTCGGGCGTTTCATTTGTTTTTCGCGCCGTGCGGCGCGGGCGGCGGGCAAGGCGTCCGCCGCGAGGAAACGGGCTAAGGCTTATGTCGGGGGAAGTGTGGGGGACTCTTGCGGTTCATCAGCGCGTTCGTTGAACGCGACGCGGTTCGCGTGCGCGCCTAAGCGGCGCGCAGAAGAATCCAGAGCGGAACCTGGAAGGAAGCCAAGGTCGAGTGGAAGTCCCCACGGGCAAAATCGGCCCATGCGGCACCCTGAGGAAACTACTAAGGCAAAACCAAAAGTAGGAGGTTCCTCACGCTCCGCGTCCGTCGATATGCGGCGAACCTTGCGGTTCACCGGCGCGTTCTTCGAACGCGGCCGCGGATCGGTTCGGAATGACGATGTAGGAGAGTTGGGAGATGGGATTTTCAGAAGAGCAGATCCCTCACGCCGACAGTTGCGCGCAGGAGCGCGCGACAGGCGGGATTCGGGATGACAGGTGAAGTGGTTGGGAGATTGATAGGTCGACCCAGGGGTAAGGGTGGATTTGTGTCGGGCCTACGAGGCTGAAGTACATCCCGGCCGTTAGAATAGATCGCGTACCGCCTTGCGCGGTTGATTTCAAAGTGGAGGTCTCTAGTGAAGCGCGTCCGGCAAATCATTGTTGCGTTGGTAGGTCTGCTTTATGTTGGGCTGCTCTATCCGTTGTTCACGGATTTATGGCGCAGCAAATGGCTGATTGAAATGCACGATAACGAATGCGAGCCGATGTTCATCACGTTCCTTGTCGCGCTCGGAGTGTTTCTATTGTTGGCCGTGCGAAAGCCCATACAGTACAGGCTGGTGATCGCGTTCGCAGCGTGGCAGGCTCTTGCACATTCGGCAACCATGTTCATCCAGTCAGTCGAAGCGTCGAAGCACGGGGTTCCACGAGGTTACCTAGATGTGATCCTCTTCGGCGTAATTGGAGTCGTTATGCTATTCGTCATCCCGCGGAAAGAAGAGGCAGCGTAGGAGAGTCCAAAGCAGAACGTGGAGGAAGCCAAGGTCGAGTGAAAATCCCCACGGGCGAAACCGGCCCATGGGGCACCCAAAAACTTTAGGAAAGTTCAAAGGCAAAGGAGAGGGCGAGGGGAGAAGGTCGACAAGGGAGGGGACGGGGCGTATACTCCCGGGCAGTTGGCGGGGTAGGCGCTATGAACGCTCGCGTTTGGCAACTCCACATTCGCGCGGGTAAGACCGAAGAATTCCAGGAAATATTCTATTCGCTGGTGGATTTGGCGCGTCGGCAGGATGGATATCGCGGCGCGGTGTGTTTGTCCTCAGGTAAACCTGAAGCGCCTGATGTGATTATGGTCGCGCTGTGGGATTCGCAGGAAGCGATTCGCGCGAGCGAGAAGAATTTGTTTCTTACGCAGGCGATTGCGCGGGTACTAGGGTGTTGTGAGGGCGTGCCGCGCATCACGGAGCAGGACATTCTCGCGAGCGATTTTATTGCGACGAGTGCGCGGGTGAAGGCGTAAAGAGTCGGTCGGTCTAGCGGGAACAATTCCTAGAAAAATTAAATTGTAATCGAGGGAACATGACTCTCACGCGGAAGTGTGCGTGTGAGTGATCGAGCTAGGCGCGCGGAAGAGCAGATCCCTCACGCCGTCTGTTAGGCGTCGTGCATTTATATGAGGTGAACCTTGCGCTTCACCTGCGCGTCCTTTCGGACGCGCCAAACCGCGCGCAACAATCGGGATTCGGGATGACAGTTAAAGGTACACGGAGCGGTGAGTAATGGGAGCGAGCCCTCAATAGACGGGATTCGGGATGACAAGGTAAATGAAGGGAAGGTTATTGGAGTTTGGCGTATTCGGATTTGGCTTCTTTGAGGAGGGGGATGTTGGGGTCGGCGTCTTTCCAGAGGGCGAGGAAATCTTTGTAGGCGGCGAGGGCGCGGACGCGAGCGGCATTAGCATCGGCGCCGGTGGAATTTTTCGCTTGGAGCGCGTCGGCGCGGGCGACGCCGAGGTGGGCGAGCGCGCCGGTCCAACAATTCCAAACGATGCCGCTGTGATCAAGAATTTCCTGAAACTCGGCGGCGGCTTGGCTGCCTTGTCCTGCCGCGAGGTAGGCATTTCCGCGCACATAAAATGAATAGAGGCAGGAGGCATTGACAGCAAAACTGAGTTGCCCCAGCTCCATGGGTGGGGCAGGTTGCGGAACGTCCAGTGCTTCGGCGGGATTTTTTCTATCCAGAGCCAGTTGTTCCTGAATCGCAGGCAGCCAAAGGGATTGCATTTGAGTATCCAGCGGATAACGCTTATTTAGATCCTGGCTCATAGATTCGGCCTGCGGCACATCGCCGGCGAGAGCGAAAGCGACCGCTGCTTCACTTTTGAGCGCGGGAGATTCCGGCGCAAGTTGTAAGCCTTCCGCAGCGTCTTCACGCGCTTCTACCGGGTATCCGTAGGCAGCTTCCCTTTGCGCTGCGATTGCTTTCCATACACCGCCGTTTTCCTTGAGGTCGGCCTTCACCGCTGAATCTGCAGCCATCCTGGCGAGCTCGCGCGCTTTGCCCAAATGGCCGAAATACGCTTCGGTATCGGCGGCGAGGGAGAGTCCGTAGTGCTGAAAATCCGGCTGGCCCGCGAACCACTGCTGTTGTTCGGCCATGCCCGCGGAATTTGCATGGAAGAAGTCCAGCGCATAGAGCGCGATGTGAAACGGCACATCGTCCAGCTTTCGCTGCTGGGTATCGTGGATGACCTTTTGGGCCTCGTCGAAGCGCTGCAAGGCGATGAGGTTATTCGCCAGGTTTACGTGAGGAGCGACCGAGCCCGGCGAGGCGCGGTCCGCCGAGCGTTCACTTTCCGCCGCGTTTTCGTACTGTCCCAGGGCGGCGTAGATCAAACCCATATCGACGTATGCGTCGCTGTGGGGGAAATTCTCAATTTCCTGGTGGAGCACCTGGAGCGCTTTATCGAGTTGGCCGGTGACGCTGCGATAGTAATTCGCGGTGATGTCGAGCTTTTCGCGTTCGCTGGCGTGTTCTCGCAATTCGTATGCTTTGGAGAAGTATTCACTGGCGCGCACGCCTTCGCCCATATTGACGTAATCGCCGCCGAGAGCCATGTAACCGAGCGCAAAGTTCGGATCGATTTCGATGGAACGCTGATCGTAGGGCAGCGCGGCGGCAGGTCCCTTTTCGCGGTAGGTGTAGGCGCCGAGAGTGTCTTGCTTCAAAGCTTCGAGCGAAGAAGTTGTAGCGATTTCCAGTGGAACGTCGAATTGTTTTACGGTGGCCAAGGATTCGCCGAGCTCGCCGCGGAGCTTCGAGGAGGCCTGGCCGAGAGCGTCGAGCACCTTTTCCTTGGATGGAGCGGTGACTTGTTCCTGGGCGATGGTGTCGCCGTTCTGGCAGCTCACTGCCTTGAGCTCAAGGACATATTCGGTGCCCAGGCTTCCGATCAATCCAGCAATGTAGGCTTTGCTGTTCGCACGCAGGCAGACTTCGCGGGCCACGTCCGGGGTGAGGGTGGAGCGGGCGGGACGAGTCATCCGCTGCAAAATGTCGGCGGTGGTGCCGTTGGATAGCACGTTCAGAAAAGGCGATTGGTGCAGCGAAACGCTGAGCGCAGTTTTTAGGGTTTCATCGAATACCGGGTCGCCGGTGCTATTGGAAAAATCGGCGAGGACAATGGTGTCCTTTTCGGTGAGGCGATTGCGGTGACGGACGCGATAGTAGAAGCCGCCGGCAACGAGCAAAATGACTAACACCGCGGGGACTGCGAACTTCCAGAAGTTTGCGTGAAGATCGCGGGATGTTTTCGCCGGGGTGATGGGAGTGGAGGGCCCGGGTGAGCTGTAGGGCGCGGGGGAAGTGCGGCCGCTTTCAAAGTCACGCCGCAAGCGCTGGAGATCGGTGCGGATGTCGGCGGCGTGCTGGTAGCGGAGATTGCGGTCTTTTTCCAGAGCTTTATTGATGATGTGCTCGAGCTCAGGAGCCTTGGGACTTGCCTTGGCGATTGGCGCAGGAGCGCGGTTAAGAATGGCGTCGAAAATTATTGCGGCGCTTTCGCCAGGGAAGGGCAGCGCGCCGGTAGACATCTCATAGAGGACCGCGCCGAAGGAAAAAAGATCGGTGCGCGCGTCGAGTTTTTCAGCGCGGGCCTGCTCCGGCGACATATAGGCGATAGTGCCGAGGGTAGAACCCGGGCTGGTAAGGTGCTCTTCGCCCGTGGTGGCGGCCAGAGTATCGACCGAATCGCCATCGCTACCGGCGCGAGAAGGTGTGACCTTGGCGAGGCCGAAATCGAGAATTTTGGCGTGATCGCGTTTGGTGACGAAGATGTTGGCGGGCTTGATGTCGCGATGGACGATGCCTTCGCTGTGAGCGGCGTCGAGCGCATCGGCGATCTCGATGCCCAGCGAGAGGATGCCTTCAATTTCCATTGGGCGGCCGGCGATGCGGTACTTCAAGGTCATTCCATCCAGAAATTCCATGACGATGAAGGATTGGCCGAGATGATTGCCAACCTCGTGAATGGTGCAGATATTGGGATGATTGAGAGCGGAAGTGGACCGTGCTTCGCGGCGAAAACGCGCGAGCGATTGCGGGTCGTTGGCGAGGTTTTCGGGTAGAAACTTTAGCACGACGAAGCGGCCAAGCTCGGTGTCCTCGGCTTTATAGACCACACCCATGCCGCCACCGCCGAGTTTTTCAATGATGCGGTAGTGCGAGACTGTTTTGCCAATCATTAAGGGGGGAGATGATTTGGGTGTGCGAGGACATCTTAAGTAGGTCGGATTAGGCAGTCAACGCGCGTGGGGAGCCGAGTGAGCGGGGCGCTACTGGAGTTTGGAGAATTCGGATTTGGCGGAGAGGAGGAGGGGGATTTTGGGGTCGGCGTCTTTCCAAAGGGCGAGGAAATCTTTGTAGGCGGCGAGGGCGCGGACGCGAGCGGCGTCGGCATCGGCGCCGGTGGAATTTTTGGCCTGGAGCGCGTTGGCGCGAGCGATACCGAGGTGAGCGAGAGAGCCGGTCCAGCAATTCCAGACGACGCCGGAGTGGTCGATGATGCGCTGAAAATCGGCGGCTGCGGAGGGGCCATCGCCGGCGGCGAGGTGCGCGTTGGCGTGGGTGTAGGCGGGGTAGAGGCAGGAGATATTAATGACGAAAGAAATTTGGCCAACGTCGAGGGGCATGGGAGTTTCGGGGATTTTTACGGCGGAGGCGGGGTCGTTTTTGTCGAGGGCGAGCTGAGTTTGGATGGCGGGGAGCCAGAGGGATTGAATCTGGGTGTTTTGGGGGTAGCGATTGCTTAGATCCTGAGCGAGCGAGGCGGCTTTAGCGGAATCGCCGGCCATAGCGAGAGCGAGGGCGACTTCGAGCTGGGCGCCGAAACTATCGGGAGCGAGCTTGAGGGCATCGGCAGCGGCCTGGCGGGCTTCGGTGAGGTTGCCAAACGCGGCTTCGCGTTGGGCGGCGATAGCCTGCCAGATGGCAGCGCTTTCTTTATTGTCCGAGTGAATGGCGGAGTCGACAGCGCGCTTGGTGAGTTCGCGGGCTTTATTGAGATGGCCGGCGAAGGCTTCAGTATCGGAGGCGAGAGCGAGGCCGACGTTTTCATCGCTGGGATGGGCGGTGAACCAAGCCAGTTGCTCGTTCATTGATGCGGAGTCGGAGTTGAGGAAGGCGAGGCCGTAGAGGGCGCTGCGGAATTGGGCTGCATCCAATTTGCGATTTTGGGCTTCGTGCACGGTTGATTGCGCTTCCTTGAAGCGCTGCAGGGCGAGGATGGCATTGACCAGATCGACGTAGGGCCCGAGGTAGTCAGCGTTGGCGGCCATTTCCTGGCGGTAGGCTACGGCGGATTTTTCGTATTGGCCGAGTTGAGCGTAAGCAAAGCCGAGGTCAGTCAAATTGGTGCTGAGGGGATAGTTGTCGTTCAGCTGCTGATAGGTTTCGACGGCTTTTTGAAGGTCACCGGCGGCGTTCAAGTAGTAATCGGCGGCGATGGCCAGGCGTTCGTGTTCGCTGGTTTGTTCGCGAAGCTGGAAGGCCTTGGTGAAGTAATCGGCGGCGCGGCCGACTTCACCGAGGGCGATGTAGTCTTTGCCGACGGCGAGATAACCCAGAGCGAAGTTTGGGTCTAAGGAGATAGCTTTTTGGTCGAGCGCTAGCGAGGCGGCGGGACCTTTGGTGCGGTAGGCCTCGGTGGCGAGGCTATAGGCTTTGAGAGCGTCGAGAGAAGACGTGGTGGCTTGCTGAAGAGGGACGTCGAATTTTTGGACGGTGGCCAGGGATTCGCCCAGCTCTTTGCGGAGCGTGGAGGTGGCTTCGCCGAGGGCGTCGAGAACTTTTTCTTTGGATTTTGCGGTGATTTGTTCCTGAGCAATGGTGTCGCCGGTGGCGCAGTTGGCGGCTTTCAGAGAGAGGACGTATTCGCTGCCGAGAGGACTTATGGAGCCGGTGATGAAGGCTTCGCCACGAGCGCGCGCACAAACCTCGCGGGCGACGTCGGGAGTGAGTTTGGTGGAATCGGGGCGGGTCATTTCCTCGAGGGTTTTGTTGATGGTGCTGCCGGGGACCATTCGGAGGAAAGGCGACTGGCGCAGGGCCACGGCGAGAGCAATTTTGAGAGCGTCGTCAAAGACGGGATCGGAAGTGTTGTTGGTGAAGTCGGCGAGGAGGATGGTGTCTTTGGCGGTGAGGCGTTTTTTGTGGTGGCGGACGCCGAAATAGAGAACTGCACCGGCGATGAGGATGACCAGGACAGCGGCGGGGATGGCGATTTTCCAGATTTTTGAGAGGCCGGGCGCGGTGAGCGCTTTTGCGTCGCGGGATTTTGGGCGGACGTGCGCGGGAAGAATGACGGTTTCGGTGAGATTGTCGGAGGAGCGCTTGAGGCGCTGAAGATCGGCGCGCATGTCAGCGGCGTGCTGATAGCGGAGCTCGCGATCTTTTTCGAGGGCCTTATTAATGATGCGCTCGAGTTCAGGTGAAACTTCGCGATTGAGGCGCACCGGGGCGACGGGAGCGCGATTGAGGATGGCGTCGAAAATTTCCGCTGAGGACGCGCCGGAGAAGGCTTGCTTGCCGGTGGCCATTTCGTAGAGAACCAAGCCAAAAGAAAAAATGTCGGTGCGGGCGTCGAGGGATTTTCCGCGGGCCTGCTCGGGGGACATGTAGGTGAGCGTGCCCATGGCCACGCCGGGCTTGGAGAGCTGCTCAGTGGCTTCGGTGGAATCGTCTGGAGTGGCGTTGGCGTGAAGCTTGGCGAGGCCGAAGTCGAGAATTTTGGCGTGATCGCGTTTGGTGACGAAGATGTTGGCGGGCTTGATGTCGCGATGGACAATGCCCTGGGAGTGAGCGGCGTCGAGAGCGTCGGCAATTTCGATGGCGAGGGAAAGAAGGTCGCTGGTCTCGATGGGCTGGCCATTGATGCGGTGTTTTAGAGTTTGGCCATCGAGAAATTCCATGGCGATGAAGGGATCGCCGTGTTGATCGTCGATTTCGTAGATGGTGCAGATGTTGGGGTGATTGAGTGCGGAAGCGGCTTTGGCTTCCCGTTCGAAGCGGTGGAGGGCTTGGGCGTCTTTGGCGAATTCGTCGGGGAGAAATTTGAGGGCGACGAAGCGGCCGAGCTTGAGGTCTTCGGCTTTGTAGACCACACCCATGCCGCCGCCGCCGAGTTTTTCGGTGATGCGGTAGTGGGAGATGGTCTGATTAATCATGGACGGGGCGGACACGGGATGACGTTCTGCGCGACGTGCGCGGGGACATGATAAGGAGGGTGAGGGGGGCAGTCAATTAGGAGGGGGAGGGCTATTCTTCGATCTTCAGGAACTTGATGCACACGGGCGACGGCACGTCGAGCACCGAGCCGATTGGCGAGAGGCGGCCTGCCTTGGTGAGGGAGCCGCCATTCTGGTCAATCTTGAACATAACAATGTTGTTCGAGTCCTGATTGGCAACGAACAGGAGCGCGCCGGTGGGATCGATCGAACAATCACCAGCGATTAGACTTGAGGAAGGCTGGTCGGTTATTCCTGCAACAGATTATTCATACCTCAGCGCTTCCATCGGCTCGATGCTCATCGCCCTCCGCGCCGGTATCCAACACGCCAAAAGGGCAACCAGGACCAGCAGAATCGCCACGCTCACAAACGTCACCGGATCCGTCGCCGAAATCCCCCAAATCTGGCTCGCGATGAATCGCGTCAGCCCCAAGCTCGCCAAAACGCCCACAACAATCCCCGCCGTGACCAGCCACAGTCCTCGCGACAAAACGATTCTCAGAATGTTCCGCTGCTGCGCCCCCAACGCCATGCGTATTCCGATCTCACGCGTTTGCAATGACACTGTATACGCCATTACGCTGAACACGCCGGCAATCACCAGCAGCAGCGCAATGCTTGCCAGCGGCGCGAACATTGACACGCCAAACTCCGATGGGGCATAGGTTAAGGCCTGAAGAAACCTTGTGAGCGGGTCCAATACCGCGACAATGACATTGGGGTCCACTGCCCAAACTTGCTCCTGAACCGCCCGCTTCAAAGACTTCGGATCGACCGTTGTCTTCAGCAGCAGAAAGGTTCCTCCCCGGACAGTAAACGGGACGAAAACGATCGGCATAGACGGCTGCTGCGGTCCGGCGCTCTTTATGTCGGCAACGACACCCTCAATCTGGAAATAGGTGTCTTGCGAAGATGTGGATATCCCCTGAAATTTCTTCACGTCGAGCATCTGTCCGACCGGATTTCCATCCCCAAACAGGTCGTGCGCTAATCTCTGATTGATCACAACGACATGCTGTGCCGTTTCCACTTCACCCCGCGATAGCCATCTGCCTTGTATCAACCGTAGCTCTATCGTTCGCATGAAACTCTCATCGCAACTCAGGAGACCCGCTTCTTCAACGCGCCCACTGCCAGGAGCAGTCACCTCTGGCCCTCTCGAGGGCCCATATCCAGGAATCGTGTCTTGAGTCGAGACATCTGTTACGCCCGGCAGTCCTTTCAACCGATCCACAACCTTTTGCAGTACAACTTGTCCGTCAGGCGAAGTAAACCATTTGCCCGGTGGCACTTTGCTGTGCGTCGGCGGCGGAATGAACGCCACCATCAAGACCTTCTTGGGATTGAAGCCCAGGTCAACGTGAGTGAGAAGAAAAAGCGTGCGAATCATCAAGCCTGCGCCAATTAATAGAACAATGGAAAGCGCCACTTCGCCGATTACCAGTGCCGCTCGAAACTTTCCTCGGCCGAAACTACCGCCTGCGCCTTTGCTACCTGCCAATTGGGTTTGCACATCCGCGCGCACCACGTGAAGGGCCGGTGCCAAGCCACAGATCAGCGTCGTGATCAGCGTAATCACGATGGCGAACGCCAAAACAGGGACACTGAGGCCAACCACAATCTCACCTCTTGTTCCCGTGATTCCCACAAGCGACGCGCCACCCGCCTGGGGCACAACTGTCGTGACGAATTTCATCCCGACCCATGCGAAGGCGCACCCCACGACGCAGGCGCTTATCGCCAACAGCGAACTCTCCGCCAAAAGCTGCCGCACCAGCCGCCCCCGTGTGGCTCCCAAGGCGGTGCGCACCGCGATCTCTCTTTCCCTACCGGTCGCGCGAGCCAACAGCAGGTTCGCCACGTTGCAGCACGCAATCAGCAGTAATATCATCACTGCAACAAACAAGTCGTACATCAAGTGCTTCATGTCGGAAGAGAATCTAGCGCCGCCTCCGTGCGGACCCATGAGAAAGTCCTCAGCAGACTCGACCCGCACCGTGAAGCGTTTTGGAAAATCGTCGGGATGAAGCGCGGCTAGTCGCCTGGCGACTATCTCGAAGCTCGCTGAGGCAGCCGATAACGTCGTGTCGCGTTTTAGCCGGCCCAACAGCCGAAGCTCCGTTTCCTGACCAAAGGTAAGCACGTCTTTCGTCCGCTCGATCGGGATCCACAGTTGCGCCAGAGAACCAAACCCTTGGAAGCGCGGCGGCATCACTCCAATCAGCGTCCGCGGAGTGCCATCCACCACGTAAGTCTTGCCGAGAATCTTCGGATCTCCGGAGAAGATGTCTCTCCAAGTCTTGAAACCCATCACGAAAACCGGAGGCGCTCCCCGCTTTCCATCGTCTGGCTCGATTCCGCGCCCCAGCAGCGCCGGCACTCCATAAAAGTCGAACGCGTCAGAAGTCACACGGCTATCGTAGAACTGGAAAGTTTGAGCGCCGTCATTGAACAGAACAGGTTTATCAGGATCGTAGCCAACGATGTTTTCAAACACTTGATTCTGCTGTCGGACAAGATCCAAGTCGGAGACATAACACGCCAAAGGGTATCTGTCCCCTGCCGACTCTGAGTCTTGAACCACGGGAACGGCCAAGCGACTCGCGTCCTTCGCGGCAAATGCGTTGAAGAGAAGATTGTAGAAAACGCTAAACCCCACCGTCGACGCGCCAATTCCCAGAGCCAGCGTCAGCACGGCCAACGAGGTGAACCCCGGCGCCTTCGCTAGCATCCTCAGCCCGTATCGAAAGTCTTGAAGAAGAGTTTCCGTGCGGTCTCCCATCTTTCAGCAAAGGTGCAAGGTGGGTCAATAATATCGCAGGAAATATAACCATCCAACAGTTCCGGACGAGGCGAAGTCGGCCCATGGGGCACCCAAAACCTGCGGAAAGTTCAGGAGCAAAAGACAACGGCGAGATTTCTAAGGTCTAGAAGTGTTGCTACCCACCCTTAAGATCGAAGGGTGGGGTACCCAGAATCGACTGCAAGAGCAAAGCGTCCCGAAAAGTGAGCTATTTCCCGATCTTCAGGAACTTGATGCACACGGGCGACGGCACGTCGAGCACCGGGCCGATTGGCGAGAGGTGTCCTGCCTTGGTGAGGGAGCCGCCATTCTGATCAATCCTGAACATAACAATGTTGTGCGAGTCCTGATTGGCAACGAAGAGGAGCGCGCCGGTGGGATCAATCTCGAAGCTGCGCGGGGTTTTACCTTGCGTGGAAGTGATTTCGACAAGCGTAAGCGTGCCCTTCTCGGCGTCAATCGTGAAGATGGCGATGCTATTGCTGTCGCCGCGGTTCGAGACATACAGAAACTTGCCGGAAGGATGCACCTCGATCTCGGCGTCCTCAATATTTCCTTTGAAGTCTTTGGGCAGAGTGGAAATAGTCTGCAACGGATGGAGCGTTCCAGCGCCGGCGTCGTTTGAGAACACCGTGACCGTACCCTTCATTTCGCTGACCACGTAAGCAAACTTCCCCGAGGGATGCAGCGCGAAATGCCGCGGGCCTGAGCCCGCATCCAGCGTGGCGTGCGAGGGCTCGTTGGGCGTGAGCGATCCCTTCGCGCTATCGAACTTGTAAACGAGCAATTGGTCGAGGCCGAGATCGTCCACCATGGCGAACCGATTATCAGGGCTGAGGTCGATTGAGTGAGCGTGTGGTGCTGCCTGGCGCTCGGGATCGGCGCCGTGTCCCGGTGTGCTGCACAAATGCGGACGTGTCGCCCAGGCTGCCATCTTCGCGGATGGGAAAAACGGCGACGCTGCCGCCGTCGTAGTTCGCCACCAGCGCATACTTTCCGGTGTGGTCAACGGTGACGTAGCAGGGTCCGGCGCCGCGGGTCGCGACCTCATTCAGGAAGGTGAGCTTGCCGGTGGCCTGGCCGTCCTTGGTGCGATCAATCGAAAATGCGCTGAGGCCTCCGCTATTCGGGCCCTTATAGTTGGCGACTTCATTGACGGCATAGAGGAATCCGCCGTTGGGATGGACCGTGAGCCATGATGGGTTGGTGGTCTCGGCCGCCAAGCCAAGGGGCGCGACCTGGCTGGTATCGGCGTCGTAGCTGAAAGCGTAGATGCCTTTGCTTTTGCTGCCTTCCTGGGTGTAGGTGCCGACAAAGAAAAGATATTTGCTGTGGTGGGCTGCGGTGGCGACTGAACCAGCGAAGGCTGCGACCAGCGCGATGGCGAAGAGGAGTGTGAGAGTGGGATGAAGATTGCAGCAAATTCTCATGGTCCCTATGGAAACGCATTCGGGTGTGTTCGCGCAAGAAGCGGGTGGGGCACAGTCGGGCGGAAGAGCCCACGCGCAGAGCGCGTGTGAATGGCCGAGGTGGTTGGGCAGAAGAGCAGATCCCTCACGCCGGCTGTTGCGCGCCGCAGGAGCGCGCAACAGTCGGGATTCGGGATGACAGTTAAGGGTACACGGGGTGGTGAATAACAAACGCCGAGGCGTGAATGGACTTCGAAGGCAAAAAACAAGACCGTTGGGCGACCGCGCTTGGTGACCGTAGCGATTGATACGTGAGACCCACGCGCAACACCGGCGTGTGGGGCACCCGGGACACTTCAAAAGCAACAACGAACGACACGGTTGCAGATGAAGGGCGCGCCAGGTGGATTTTCAGAAGAGCAGATCCCTCACGCGCTCTTGCGCGCCGACACGGCGCGCAAGAAGCGGATTCGGGATGACAGTTAGATGACAGTTAAAGGTACACAGAGCGGTGAGTAACGAGAGCGAGCCTTAAACGGACTGGATGAACAGCAAAGGCAGACAACATCTAGACGTTGCGGAGGACCCCGGAGCTTGCGTGTAAGTCCCCACGGGCAAAACCGGCCCATGGGGCACCCAAACCTGCAGAAACTTCTGGAGCAAAGGCGTTAGTTGGAGGGAAGGGAGGAGAGGGCGGAGGAGATGCGGAGGGATTCGGGGTCGGAGGGGTCGAGGGCGAGGGATTTGGAAATTTCGGCGCGGGCGAGGTCGAGGCGGCCGGTGCGGCAGTAGAAGAGGCCGAGGTGGCGGTGAAGGCGGGCGGCGGTGGGGCATTGCTTTTTGCCTTCGCCGCAGGAACGGATGGCTTCGCGCATTTCGGAGATGGCTTGGGGCCAGTCTTGAGCGGAGGCGGAGGCGAGACCGAGGGCTTCAGATTTTCCAGCGGGGGATGAGGCGCCGATGTGATCGAGAAGATCGTCGAGGTGCTGGCGGTCGGTGTCGGAGTCGGGATCGTCTTTGGGGAGAGTTTGAGCTAGGTGGACGAGAGCGGCGAGTGAAGAGTTGTTGGGGTTGACCGGGGCGGCAGCAGTTTTGAAATGCTCGAGAGCTTCGTCAGCGCGGCCGAGTTTTTCGAGTTGAAGAGCGAGGAAATATTGGGCGTCGATTTCGGTGGAGTCGGCGGCGAGGGCTTGCTGGAAATATTGGGCGGCGAGATCGGGATTGTTGGTTTGCGCTTCAGTGAGGCCGAGGAGATAGAGCGCGTCGATGAGATTGGGATCGAGCTTGATGGCGGTGTTGAGTTGATCGCGGGCGCCATCGTAATTGGCGGATTCATAGAAGAAGCGGCCGAGAGCGAGGTGCGCGGAAGCGGATTGGGAGTCGAGAGATTCGGCGCGAGAGAAATTTTCGAAGGCGGCGCGGCGATCGCAGTGATCGGCGAGAGCGCGGCCGAGTTCAAGATGCGCGGCAGGTGAATCGGGCGAGTATTGAACGGCCTGGCGGTAATCGGCGAGGGCGGTGTCGGGACGATTGCGCTTGGTGTCGAGATTTCCGAGAGCGATGTAGAGAGCGCCATCGTGAGGGCTATTTTGCAGGGCGGTGTGGAGCTGCTTTTCGGCGTCGTCGAGTTTGTTGATGCCGATGAGCGCGTTGGCGAGATTGACGAAGGCACTCGCGTAGGTGGGCTGGGCCTCGACGGCTTCTTCAAGCATGACGATGGCTTCGCCAACGTTGCCCTGCTGAATGTAGAGGACGCCGAGATTGTTACGGGCTTCGGCGAACTTGGGATCGGCGTCGATGGCAGCTTTGAATTGAGCTTCGGCGGCGTCGCGGTGGCCGTCGGCAAATTCGAGGAGGCCGAGCTGATTGTGGGCGGGGGCCAGGCGGGGATTGAGTTCGAGAGCACGTTCGAGTTCGCGGCGGGCGTCGGCGTGATCGCCGAGATGATCGAGAGACATGGCGAGTGAGAAGTGGGCGTCGGCGGAATTTGGATCGAGGCTGATTGCGTGACGGTATTGTTCGTACGCGGCGGCGGCGCTGCCTTCGGCGAGAGTTGCGTCGGCCTGATGGCGGATGTCGCTGGCTTCACCTTTGACGGCTAGCTGTTTTTGGAGTTTGTCGTAGGCGATGCGCTCTTGCTTGGCGCGGTCGGGCTGGCCGGTTTGGCGGTAAAGAAAAATGAGCTGGGCGTGGATTTCGGGATTTTTGGGATCGAGGCGCTCGGCGGCTTGGAGTTGGACGAGCGCAGCGGGGTAGCGATGGGCCTGGGCGAGGAGGGTGGCGGCGAGGCGGCGCCATTCGAGATTTTCAGGATCGAGACGAACGGCTTGGACGGCGGCGTCGGAAGCTTGCGGCCACTGCTGGAGCGATTGATAGGCGACAGTTTGGAGATGGAAGGAGTTGGCGTCTTTTGGATTGGATTTTGAGTATTCGCGGAACGCGGCGATGGCTTCCTCATAGCGATTTTCGGCGAGGAGGCATTGGCCGAGGGCGAGTTGGGCGGCGGGGTTGCCGGGCTGGAGGTCGAGGGCAGTTTGGTATTGGGTGATGGCGGCGTCGAGATCTTTGCGGGGAGGAGCGGCGTAGAGATTGGCGAGCTCGAGGTGCGCGGCTGCGGAGTCGGGATTATCGGCGATGGATTTGCGGAAGGCGGCGAAGGCTTTGGCGTTTTCGTGCGCGGCGGCGTAGAGCTTGCCGAGCTGGAGTTGGATCACGGCGGATTCGTCGGGAGGGGGCGGGGGCTCGTGCGCGGCGGCTTTGCGAGGAGTGGCTCGAGGGCCTGGTCGTTTAATTTTTGGGCGATGAGGACTTCGGCGAGATGGACGGCGGCGTAGGGATAGTGCGGGTCGAGGTGGACGGTGAGTTCGTATTCGGCTTGGGCTTGGGGGAGTTTGTCGTTGGATTGGTAGAGTTCGCCGAGGGAGTAGTGGACGGCAGGAGAGTCGGGATTGAGCGCGGAGGCTTTTTCGAGTTCGGCGGCGGCGCGTTTTTTGTCGGAGCGGGCGATGTAGGAGAGGCCGAGACCGTAGTGAGCTTGCCAATCGCCGGGATCGAGGGCAGCGGCGATGGAGTAGGCGGAAGCGGCGCAGGCGGTGAGGCGATGGTCAGTGAAGGAGGCGCCGAGGGCGTCGTAGGCGGCGGGAGTGGGGGAGGATTTGGCGGCGTCGAGGAGGGGTGCGGTGTCGTCGGGCGTGGTGCGGGGGGCGGAGCAAAAGGCGGGGAGGATGGGGAGGCGGGCGAGGTTTGACGGGGCGCGGGCGTTGGGATTGTGTTTGTGTCCTGTGATGGCGCGGTTTCGTTGGATGGCGTGGTGTCGGAAGGAGATTGATCGGGCGATGGGGCGGGAGTTTTCGGCGGGAGGCTGGTCGGTTGGTTGAGGTAGGAGGTTGGGGAGCGCGGCGGTGTTTGCGGGGAGTTTGAGTTTGTTGTCGAGGCGTGGTGGCGTCGGGGGAGGGATTTTGCGGGGGAGTGGAAGTGTCTTGAGGGAAAGCAGGGGCGGCGAGGCAGAGGAGGAGAACCGCGCCGAGAGAGAGGCGCGCGAGAAAAGTTAAAGTTATGCGCGTAGAGGCCAAGCGAGAAGTATAGCGGTGGTCAAATTGGATTCTGAAATTCGCAACGGACTGGGGAAAAGTATAGCGCAGCACGCGAGAAAGAGAGGAGGATGCGGCGAAGTTTGGATTCGCGGGAGGATTTTCGATGGGCATCGTCATTCGGGCCCCGGCGGACTCGGATTTTGCAACGATAGCCGCGATTTATGGGCACTACGTGTAGCATGGGACGATGACGTTTGAAACCGAGGCGCCGGATGAAGAGGAAATGCGGCGCCGGTGGAGAGAAGTGACGGCGAGAGGGTTGCCGTGGCTGGTGGCGGATGATGGCGTGTCGGTGGCGGGCTACGCGTATGTGAGTTTCTATCGATCGAGGCCGGCTTATCGCTACACAGTGGAAGATTCGATTTATGTGCGGGCAGAGCGGATAGGCGCGGGGCTAGGGCGGGTGCTGCTGGGGGAGTTGATTGCGGCGGCGGAAGAACGCGGATTGCGGCAGATGATTGGAATAATCGGGGACAGCGCGAATCAGGCGTCGATTGGATTGCATAGGAGGTTTGGTTTTCGGGATGTGGGAGTGTTGAGGAGTGTGGGGTTCAAGTTTGGGAGGTGGTTGGATACGGTGTTTTTGCAGAGGGAGTTGGGGGAGGGGGATGGGAGTGGGCCGGAGAGGGGGAAGTGAAAAGATCTCCCATGACTTCCGGCTTGGTCTAAGTTTTTCCGCCCTACGAGGCTGTGCGTAGAATTTGAGGTAAGGTTTAGAGTCGACATGGACGAACAAACTGCACTACATACGGCGGCTCGGAGATATTGCCGGGAGCGCTTTGACGAGTGGGCGCGAACCTACACAGATCTCGAACGCAACGGGAAGGCCCAAGTCGAAAAACCCTCTGAGCTACCTAGCTGGACTTATTCCGACGAAGCGTATCGGACTTTCCCTCGCTATCGGATTGCGAAGGACACTCAGGTCGAAGTGGAGCGACTGGTCCCCGCGACAGCGGCGAGCCTGGACGAGTTGAGAACCGCGCTAATCGTTGCTGCTGAAAAAGCGCATACAGGTCTCCAGACTGAGCTGAAGAATGAGCTTGCGGAAAGTGCGCTTCGTGAAGAGTTGGAGGGTTTCCGAGCTTTCGTAATGGAACTGATGTCCGACGATTTACGGCAAGTGAAAGAACTTCCGTATCGACGTGTGCTGAACGAAACGGATAGTAAGCGACTCTGGAGTGGACTCAAGGAAGCCTGGGGGGTGGGAGGAGGCTATTGGTTTCCTCTCAAGGAGGGCAATCCACCTGCCCATGTTCTTCCGTTCCATGTTGAGTATTTTAAGAGCATCAATGGTGTGTCGGTTCTCCGCGAAGCGTTGAAGGCGCGAGGTGTTTCTAGGGTTTTTCTGCTCTGTGAATTCGCGGGCGATCCAGAGTACGAAATTGATCTGGCCATTTATTCGCCGGGCTATGGCGAAGGCGGAGAACAGTATTCAACTTCGAAGGATTTGGGCTGGATGGTGTATGCCTCGCATGAGTCGTCGATCACGATTTGCGGTGAATGGTTAACGGAGTTATTCCGGCGGTTACATCCGGAGTGCTCGGAGCGAACGTATAAGGGACCGTTCTCAACGGCGGATCTTCGGGGGACGTTGGAGGCAAAGTAGACGACTGCGCAGACTGGGGCAGTAAAAAAGGCAAAAACAAACCAAAAACCGTTGCGCGACCGCGCGTCGTGACCTCGAAGTTTGGTGAGCCCACCCACCTGCAACAGCGGCAGGTGGGGCACCCGCGGAAACTTCTAAGGCAAAGGCGAAAGACGCAAGAGTGATGGTTAGTACCCGGCGAATTCCTCAGAAAGCAGATTCCTCACCGCCGGCGCCCATTTAAATGAGGTGAACTTTGCGGTTCACCTGCGCGTTTTTCAAACGCGGCGCCGTCGCGGTTCGGAATGACAACACGTTTTTTTTGATGGGTTGTAGACACCACAGAAACTTCTAAGGCAAAACCAACTTCAACAATCTTCGTAGTAGGGGATTCCGGAGCTTGAGTCTAAGTCCCCACGGGCAAGGGCGGCCCATGGGGCACCCAAAACCTTACGCGTAGAATTTGAGGTAGAGGTCGAGGAGGCCGGGGATGTGTTTGACGGCGTCTTTGTCGTATTGCTGGACGGATTCGGAGAGATCGGCCCAGGGGACGAGGTCCGGGTGAGTGCGGAGGACGACATCTTTTTTGTCGGAGTGCTTCCAGCCGGCGAGGGAGCGTTCGGCGACCCAGCGGCGATGCTCCATTTTGGCGAGTTTTAGAACTTCGGGAGAGTCTTTGCCGTCGGGAGTGGTGAGTTTGGCGCGGACGGCGGCGCTCTGGCGGGCGAGTTCGTGGAAATTGCCCTGAAAGCCGAGGCCGCGCAATTTGAAGGGGATGTGTTCGGCTTGCTGCCAGTTGGATTCCTTTAAGTCCTGATCGAGATCATTCCAATCTTTGAGCGATGGGTCGTTGGGATTGCGGCCTTCGGCGACGCGTTTGGCTTTGTAGTCTTCGTGGATGGATTTGGCGAAGCGGTTGAGCTGCTCGCGCACGACCAGCTCGGAGGAAGAGGCTTCTTCGATGCGGCCGAAACCCTGGATGGGAGTTTGGAGATTGGCGCCATCTTTGACTTCGGTGAGGAGCTGGGAGAGGCCAGCGTTGGAGGAGACGCGGACGTAGATGGGGCAGTGGTAAAGCTTCAGAAAATTCCAAAGAGCCACGGCGAAGGACATGCTGTGCGAGTCGGAATCGAAGGCGACGACGAAAGTGGTGAGGGAATCGGGAGATTCGCACCATTTGCGGGCCTGTTCGAGAATGGCGTGATTTTCAGCGACGCTTTCGATGAAGTTGGCTTTGCAGAGGCGAGGGAAGGCGTCGTAGCGGATGAGGAAGCGTTCGTGTTTGTTGCGAGCATCGTGGTCGATTACGGTGATGCGAAGTTTTTTGTCGGTGGGGAAATGGGCCATTTTGACGGCCTGGAGGACGACGCTTTCGCCCATTTGGCCAAAGCCGAAGACGACGAGGTGAGGCTCGCGAGGATCGTTTTCCTCGGTGATGGGGGTGGTGTAGTCGAGGTAGTGAGTACGGAAAAGGAGGCGGGCGGAATTTTCGAAAATGTTGAAGATGGTGATGTCGGCGGCGTATTGAGGGGCGGCGAGGAGTTTTTGCTGGCGGACGAGTTCACGTAGTCCGGTGTCGACGATGTGGACGAGGGTGGCGGGTTCTTTTGGCCGGGCGTCGGGTGAGTTGTTCTTGCTGGGGTGGACGCGGGAGGCGCCGATGGCGATGTCGACATTGGTGCCGTCGGAGCCGCAGGCGGCGATGAGGTAGTCGGCTTTGGTCAGGTAACTTTTGCGCAGGGTTTCAATTTTGGTGGCGTCGCCGATGAGGACGATTGCGCCGATTTGGTCGCAGAGTTCAATGAAGGGATTGTTGCGGTCTTTCTCGATGACCAGGCAGGTGCGGCGCTGATGGCGGAGATCGCGGGCGAGTTGGAGGCCTTTGCGACCGAGTCCGCAGACGACGACGTGGTGGCGCCAGCCGAGGGTGTAGCGGCGGATGCGGTCGAGCCAGGTGATGGTGACGGCGACGATGCCGAGGACGAGTCCGAAAATTTCGCCGGAGGGAGCGAGGAAGCGGGCGGTTTGAATTTCCCAGTCGGATGGGGATTCGGGGGCGTGGAGATAGAGCAGCTGGAGAGAGAAGTAGATGCGGTCGTAGACAGAGAGGTGTTCTTTGCCGACGGGGCCGGCAATGGCGGCGTGGGGGTCAATGGGGATGCGAGAATAGCCGACGAAGCCCAGAGTGAGGACGGTGGCCATCCAGGCGAGGACGAGGTAGAGCGCGGTGAGAAAGACGCGACGGCCGCGGTCGACTCCGGCTGATTCTTTGGGCATGGGGTTGGGTCAGCTTTAGGGGGGTTATTATGCCCAAAAAGAGGGAAAACGGGATGAAAAGGAAAAGGGAATGAGTTGAGAGGCGGGATTTTCAGAAGAGCAGATCCCTCACGCCGTCTGTTACGCGCCCTGCGGGCGTGTAACATGCGGGATTCGGGATGACAGTTAAGGGTACAGGGAGCGGTGAGTAATGGGAGCGAGCCCTCAATGGACGGGATGAACAGCAAAGGGAAAAAACAGTTGAGGTGATTGGTCAGAAGAGCAGATCCCTCACGCCGTCTCTTGCGCGCCCTGCGGGCGTGTAACATGCGGGATTAGGGTGACAGTTAAAGGTACGCGGGGCGGTGAATAACGAGAGCGAGCCCTCAATGGACGGGATGAACAGCAAAGGGAAAGGAACAGTTGAGGTGATTGGTCAGAAGAGCAGATCCCTCACGCCGCCTGTTGCGCGCCGTCCATTTATATGA
The DNA here is from genome assembly GCA_963757885.1 of uncultured Acidobacteriota bacterium. Classification (GTDB taxonomy): domain Bacteria; phylum Acidobacteriota; class Terriglobia; order Acidiferrales; family UBA7541; genus Palsa-147. Next base: position 2,493,959 of record CAVWSS010000006.1, read on the forward strand.
GGTGAACCTTGCGGTTCACCTGCGCGTCCTCTCGGACGCGCCAAACCGCGCAACAGTCGGGATTCGGGATGACAGTTAAGGGTACAGGGGGCGGTGAGTAAGGAGAGCGAGCCCTCAATAGACGGGACGGCAGGGAGACACCCGGGGACATTTCAAAAGCAAAGGCAAAAGCAAAGGCAACACCGGGAATTGGGTGGGATTGCAGGGGGAGGCGGGGGAAGTTAGAATGCAGTGACCTCCACGCGAGATCGCCCCATTTCATGGTTTATAGCCAATGAGTGTGACCGATTCTTCGGCGCAATTGCCCCAATTGGATGAGATTTTTTGGGGCGATTTGCTGCATGCCATCGATGAAGGATCGGTGGTGCCGATTGTCGGGCGCGATTTGCTGGTGGTTGATACCCCGCAGGGACCGATTCCATTCCACAGACTGGCTGCGCAGAGGCTGGCACAGGATTTGAAGGTGCCGGTGGCGAAGCTTCCCGCCGAATACGACCTGAACGATGTCGCTTGCGCGTACAAGGAGCACAACAGCAATCCCTCGGCGTTGAACCGGGCGGTGGCGCGGATTTTGGAGGATTTGAACGCGACGAAGCCAATGCCGGAAGCGGCGAAGAAGCTGGCGGAAATCCGGAAGTTTCAGCTTTTTCTGAGTACGACGATCGATTCGCTGCTGGAAGACGCGATTGGGAAGGTGCGCGGGAACCGGCCGGCGGTGGGAGCATTTCCTCCGTCGGGAGAGATTGTGGATTACGACGAGAGCAAGGTGAGAGAGCAAGGCGGCATGGTGTTTCACATTTTTGGGCTGGCGTCGTTCTCGTCGTCGTTTGCGGTGACCGAAGGGCAGATGCTGGAGATCATGCACGACTTTATGACCAGCGAATCGCGCCCGGACAATTTGATTGCGAAGTTGCAGCGGAGTCATTTGCTGATCTTGGGAGTGGATTTTCCGGATTGGCTCGCGCGGTTTTTGCTGAGGATTGCGAGGAAGGACCCGTTGTGGAGGGACCGGGATTTCAGCGAGACGTTTGCGGATGAGGGCGCGCTGAACGAGGGATTTTCAAAGTTTTTGCGGTATTTCAGTACGCAGAATTCGATGGTGTATCCGGGCGGGTCGCCGGTGGAGTTTGTGACCGAGCTGCACCGGCGATGGATGGAAAAGAATGCGAAGCAACCGGCGGCGGCTGCGGCGGGGGAGATTAGCCCGTGGGTGCCGGGGTCGATATTTATCAGCCACGCGAGCGAGGATCACGAGGCTGCATTTCGTTTGGCGGATGAGTTGAGCAAGGCGGGGCTGGAAGTTTGGGTGGACCGGAGGCTGAATCCGGGGGATGGGTTCCGGGACATTATTAATTACCACATACGGGAGTGCGCGGCGTTTGTGGCGGTGCTGTCGGCGAACACGAATAACGAGGATGGGCCGGGGAGATGGTTTCGGGATGAGTGGGCGCAGGCGCGGGATATGAGCAAGAGGTACACGGGGACGAATCGGAATTTTATTTTTCCGGTGATTGTGGATGGGACGGCGTCGAGTGATTTGAATGCGATCAGGAGGGATGTTTTTGGGTGTAGCGCGGTGAGGGCGCCGGGAGGAGTGCCGCCGAGTGAGTTGGTGGGGGAGTTGGATGCGGCGCAGAAGGTGTATAGGAAATTGGCGAGGAGCTAGAAAAGGAAAAGAAAAATAACTGCGGGGATTTGCAAGGTCTGATGGTTTTGCTTTCCCACGCGCAAAACCGGCGTGTGGGGCACCCGCAGAATAACCGGTCGCACGAGCCCACGCGAAAGCGCGTGTGAACGATTCCGACAGTTTCACGGAAGAACCCCACATGCCGAAACAGCATGTGGGGCACCCGAAAGCAACTGCGGGGATTTGCAAGGTCTGATGGTTATGCTTTCCCACGCGCAAAACCGGCGTGTGGGGCACCCGCAGAAACTTCTAAGGCAACTTCAAAGATATGGGACAAGTGAGGCAGACAGGGTTGACGGCGCAGAATCCGTGGCCGGGACTGCGCGCGTTCACGGAGAACGACCGGGACTTTTTCTTCGGGCGGAAGCGCGAGACCGCGGAACTGCTGGACTTGGTGGAGCATTCGGCGGCGGTGGTGCTGTACGGGCAGTCGGGGCTGGGCAAGACCTCGCTCCTGCAAGCCGGAATATTTCCTGAGCTAAAAAAATCGGATTTTCTGCCGGTGCGAGTGCGCTTCGATCATGGCGTGGGCGCGGCGGCGCTGGCGGATCAGGTGAAGGCGGAGTTGAGCGCGGCGCTGGACGCGGTGAAGAGCACGGCACTGAGGCCGTCGAAAAATGAAACGCTCTGGGAATATTTTCACCGGAGGGACGTGGATTTTTGGGGGCCGCGGAACCGCTTGCTGACTCCGGTGATCGTGCTGGATCAATTCGAGGAAGTTTTCACGCTGGGGCAGCGGGACGAGGAGAGTTCGGCGAGGGTGCGGCAGTTTGCGGCGGAGCTGGAGGCGGTGCTGGAGCATCGCGTGCCGGAGTCGGTGCGGAAGCGGCTGAATGCGAATCCGGAGGCGTCGAGCGCGTACGACCTGGAACGGCGTTCGGTGATTTTTCTGATCAGTTTGCGCGAGGATTTCTTACCGGAATTGGACCCTTGGCGGGCGCGGATTCCTTCGCTGCTGGCGCGGCGATTCCGGCTGGAGCGAATGAGCGGCGCGCAGGCTCTGGAAGTGGTGCAGTGCGGCGGGCAGGACTTGCTGGACAGCGACGCGGCGCGAGCGATTGTGGATTTTGTGTCGAAGTCACGGCACGACAAAAGCGCGCGGGCGATGGAGCAGCGGGACGTGGAGCCGGCGCTGCTGAGCGTGGTTTGCGACGAGCTGAATCGGCGGAGGATTGAGCGGGGCAAAGCGAAGATCACCATGGATCTCCTCACGGATGAGCGCGAGGAGATTATTAAGGATTTTTACGAGCGGTCGTTTGATGGTGTGTCGCCGCGGGTAAGGGATTGGGTGGAGGACCGGCTGCTGACTGCGTCGGGATATAGGAATCGGGCGGCGCTGGAAGATGCGATCAAGGCGGGGCTGGCGGAGGCGGACTTTGACACGCTGGTGAACCGGCGGATTTTGCATCGGGAAGAGCGCGAAGGAGTGGTTTGGGTCGAGTTGACGCATGACTTGCTGACCGACCCGGCGCTGGAGAGCCGGAGCGCGCGGGAACGGAAGCGTGTTGCGGAGGCGGCGCGCGAGCTCGAGGAACAGTACGCGCGAGATTTGAGGAAGTCGCGGGCGTTGGTGAGTGTTTTTGGAGTGCTGTTTGTGGCGGCGGCGATTGCGTTGATTTTTGCGGTGCACAGCAAGCGTGTGGCGGACCGGGCGACGGCGCAGGCAGAGAGCGAACGAAATGCGGCGAATGAAGCTCGAAATGCGGCGGAAAAAGCGCTGAATGAGAGCGCAGCGAATTATCAAACTGCTTCAGGCATGGCGGAGCAGATGAGTTTTCGAATTGGGGGAAGCAGTTGGATCCCGGCGGCGACAGTGCTGAAGGACATCGACGACGCCAATACGGCACACGAGAATTTGTCGAAGCGCGGGGCGATTACGCCGGCGCAGCACGAGCAGCACGCGCGTTTTCTGACGCGAGCGGCGGATGCGCTGTACCAGATCGGGCATTTCGACGATGGGGTGGCAAGATCAAATGAGGCGCTGCAAATTTTGACGGAGACGTTTGGGGCGCAGCCGACGAGCCAGGAAGGGCGGATTCGCGAGGCGGAAGCTTTGTATGAGCTGGGAACGGGAGTGGTGACGCAAGGAAAAGTGAGAGAGGCGACGGAGGATTTTAATAAGGCGCTGAGCTTGAGCGAGGGCGTGACGGATGCGGCGTTTCAGCATGACGCGTCGAGAGTGCGGATGCTGTCGGAAATTGGATTGGGGAACGCGAGCGTGCTGGTGCTGGACTATGAGGGTGGGAAGAAGCATTTCGGCAACGCACTGGATTCGAGCGCGCGTTTGCATGACGACGATGAGACGCGAGCGTGGAGGGCGCGAGCGCTGGAAGGGCGCGGGCAGTGCGAGTTTGATTTGAATGAGGCGAAGAAGTGGTACGCGAAGGCGCAGGAAATTGTGAACGAGCTGATGGCGCACGACCCGAGCGACACGAGGTGGAAGGCGCTGGAGTCGGACGTGGATTACCGGCAGGGATATGCGTCGAGGCAGCTCAACCAGTACGACGACGCACGAAAGAATTTGGAGAAGGCGGCGCAGGATGCGGAGGAGCTCTGCACGCGCGATTGCCCGACGGCGCTGGATGCTGGTTCGCCGGCCGTGGACCTGAAAAACAAAAAGGAAAATTGGGAATGGCGGTTGCTGTTGCTGCAAGGGTGGCGAGGCGAGGCCGACCTGCATATGGACCTGAAGGAAAATGCGGCGGCTGAAGCGCTGCTGACCAAAGCCGAACGGGCAGCAAGGGATTTGAAGGCGGCGCAGCCGGACTGGACGCGGACGAATTTGCTATATGGAATTGTGTTGATGGATTTGGGGCAAGTGGCGGGCGAGAAAATATCTTCGTCAAACAATTTGCCGGAGAAAGCGAGCACGCAGGGAAGCGGCGGCGGAGGGCAGGGAGCGGGTGGGTCGAAGGGTTCGAGCGATTTGCAGGCACAGAGCGGGAAGAAGGAACCGTCAGAAGGCGCACCGAAGCTGGCCGCGCAGATGAGCCCGGAGGATTACGCGAAGATCGCGTCGAATTATTACTCGGAAGCGGGGAAGGTGCTGGGGGGGAGCAACAAAGCAGCGGTAGACGATTTGGAATTTACGAGGATGTATGCGGCGACGTTCTGGGATCAAGGGGATTTGGCAGTTTCGCGGGCGGACAAGCTGCGCGACGACGCTAATGGGAAGGCGCCGGGAATCGCGAAGGCGAACGAAGAATACAGAGCAGCGATTGGATATTACGAAAAAGCGCTGGGCGTGCTGCAGCCGATTGAGAGCAGGACGAAGCACAGTCCGGACATTCTGAGAAGCAAGGCGCAAGTGTACGGAAGCGAAGCGCAAGTGGACGACAATTTGAAGGAAAAGGAACGGGCGCTGGGGGCGTACAAGAAGTCTCTGGAAGCGTGGAAGGGAGTGAAGGAGCTGCAACCAACGCCGGGAGATTACGAAGGACTGGCGGTTGCGTATTACAACCTGGCGGAGTGGTACCGGAATAGCGACCAGAAACAAGCGGCGGAGAATTATGAACATGCGCTGGAGGCGATAAAGCCAGCGTTTAAGGGTCCGAGCAGCGTGCGGACGCGAGTGCTGGGACGAAGCGCGACGATTCATTCGCGTTACGCGGATATTCGGCTGGCGAGCGGAGATGTGGAGGGCGCGCTGAGCGACGTAAAACAGGGGATCGAAGACCTTTGGGAAGCGTTGCGGACGGACTATGCGGATTCGTGGCTGCTGGGGAAGTTAGATGTACTGCGGAATGGCGAGCCGCCGAAGGCGAGCCTGCAAACGATTAAAGCGACTTTGCAGAATCCTTCGAAGGCGACTGTGGCGCTGAAGAGTCCGCCGAACGAAGGGCGATCGAAGGAGATGCTGGCAGAGATCGGAGAGGTGGATGGCCAGTCAAATCCGCGAAATTTGCTGGATTTATATGGGAAGAATCACAGCACGTCGGTGCCGCTGATTGCCGGGCCGTGGCACGTGGTGAGGGATGAGAAGGAGCGCGAGGCGGTGAGCAAGGAAGCGGCTGCGCTGGTTAAGAATGTGCAGACGTCGCAGATTGAAGGGATTCGCGATTTGCCGCTGATTTTTTACCAAGGCGCTTCGCTGTATGAGGTGGACATTCACGCGAAAAATGGAGCGAGGGGAGTGATTGCGCTGGTGCAGAACGGGAAGGACCCGACGGTGGTGAACGGGAAGTCGGACCGGCTGTCGAACCTGAACCGGACATCGGGGCTGGAACTGAATACGCAGGATCAGGCGACGGCGTATTTGCGGTTTTGGGTGGGGTCGATTGCGGATCCGAACCAGGGGCGATTCAAGTTGATCGACAGGATTGAGGACATTGATTGGGCGCCAGATGCGACGGTGGAAGACCGGGCCAGCGTGGCGGACAAGATCAGGCCGCTGCTGGTGGAGGCAGGACCGAACGGGGACTGGCAAGCGATCGGGTGCATCGATCTCGGAGGCGGGCTGTACGATGCGAGTTTCAGCGTTTCGCGGGCGGGCAACGTGCAGATGTCGACGGACCGCACGATTAAAGAAAATCTGCCGGTGATGGTGGAGGAGTTTAAGGACGAGGTGCGCATCCAGAAGCCGCTGGAAGAGATGCTGAAGGAGAATGTTGGGCAGAATCCGAAGAACAAAGCGGCGTGGATTTCGCTGATCTCTTACTATCACGACGTGAAGCGATGGAAAGAGACGGCGACGGCAGAGACCAGGCTGATCGAGACGGTGCTGGAGCATGAGTCGGATCCGGACCGGTACACGGATTTGCAGGGCGCCTACTTTAATCTGGCGGTGTATCAGATTTACGGGCACGACTATGCGGGAGCGGTGGAAACGGGCGAGAAGCTGAAGAAACTTTCGCCGGATGATTCGGATTCGGACCGGATTTACGCGCATGCGCTGTTGCTGAACGGGCAGACCAGGCAAGCGGAGGAGATTTATTTATCGCGCGCGGGAACGAGAACGGCTACGCGTCCCTGGACGGATCTGATTCAGGGAGATTTCGAGAATTTTTCGGATCGAGGGATTAAGAGTTCGAGTTCGACTGACGATTACGACCATGTGATCGCGTTGATGCAGGTGAAGGAGTATGAAAAGAGGGTGGCGGACGATCCGAACGATGGATCGGTGCTGGGCGATTTGGCCAGTGCGTATTTTACTTTGAAGCGTTGGGACGATGCAGAGGCGGCCCAGAAGAAATGGGTTGCGTTCGTGCGGGACAGCGGGAAGGTGGACGCAAAGCAGCTGTTGGGGCCGGCCTATTCGAATTTGGCGTGGTTCGATTTATTTGCGAAGGATTTTAATGGGTCGCTGGCGGCATGCGAGGAGGGACGGAAGCATCCGGTGATTTCGCTGACACTGGAGACGAATTGCGCGCATGCGTTGATGTTTTTGGGCAGGACGGAGGAAGCGGAAGCGATTTATATGAAGCATCGCGGGGAGAAGATGAGGGCGGACCGGAGTGCGACTTGGGATCAGACGGTGCGCCAGGATTTTTTGGATTTGAGGGATGCGAAGGTGGAGAGTCCAGAGATGGGGAAGGTTTTGGGGGAGTTGGAGAAGTAGGAGTTAGGAAGGTTTAGAGGAAAGGCAAAAGCAGGATTACCTCAAGAAAGTTCGATGTAGCAGCCCACGCGCAACACCGGCGGATGGGGCACCCTCTATGAGTTGTCGGGTCGTGTCAAGGCAGAGTTGGACGGTGCGAGTCGGGTGACTCGGTTTTTCCTTCCCAGAGTTTTTTGGTTCTTTGCCGCTACTCAACGTAATCACCAAGGCTCGCACTGCTGAATCAAAAACGATGGAACTCGAGGTTCCACCAACCATCTATACGGTCACCTTACTACCGACCATGATTCGTAGTTCGGACGCCGCGATCGCTCGCGGGAGCAAGCCGCCCAATCAGTAGAGCGGTGAACTAAGAGTTCACCAGGGTGCCCCTCGGGCTAGCTTGCGTGCGAACCAGCTGCGCGTAATCGGCTCGGGAGCGGAGCATCCAATACATACGCACAGCTAACTTGCGGGCGATGGCCACTTTGGCAATCGCACTGCCTCGACGGGACTTGATGCGAAAATAGTCGCGCCGAAGTTCGGAATCATGACGTATGGCTTGCTGCGCAGCTTCGACCAACAGCCAGCGCATCATGGTATTGCCCTGCTTGCTGATGGCCCCGAGGCGCCGTTTCCCGCCGGTGGAGTGCTCGCTGGAATTAAGTCCCAGATAGCTGACCAGCTTTCTGCTGCGGGGGAAGCGCTGGATGGGACCGATGATCAGCACGAAGGCCAGGGCGTTGACCGGACCGATGCCGGGATGAGTCATGAGCCGAAGGGCATCGTCGCGTTGCTGAGCTTGGGTGAGCACCGCTCGATCGAGTTCGTTGATCGATGGCTCGAGCTGATCGAGCAGCTGCAGAAGCTCTGTGCGGCGCCGGCTGGCCCAGGGATCTAGTGGCAGAGCCTGGAGTTCGGCCCGGCCACGGGGAGTGAACAGCCGGCTCTTGCGGCAGAGCTGTTGGCTGAGCGCCAGGGAGTGGAGCTGGTTGCGCAACTGCGTGCGCAAGCAGATCAGCTTGTGGCGATGCCAGAGCAGCTGGCGCAGATCGCGTTCGGCCGGTGAGGGAACGCGGATCTTCGGGAAGCAGTTGGTGCAGAGCAGGTTGAGGATCAGGCGGGCGTCGCGCTGATCGGTCTTCTGCTTGCGCACCTCACTGGCCCGAATCTTGGCGGCATCACCGATGAGCAGTTCATGGCCGAGTTCGGCGAGGAGACGCTCGAACCAGGCCAGGGAGCCGGTGGCTTCAACACCGAGGCGGACTGGTGCAGTGAAGCTGCGATAGAACTGCTCGGCTTCACCGTTCAGGTGATCGAGTCTGCGTTCGGTGATCTCTCCGGTCTGTTCGTTGCACATGGCTATCTGCTGGTAGCGAGTGTGAAAATCACAACCTATAATGAGCATCGCTCGGCTCCTTTCTTCCGAGCCTTGGTGTGTTAGCGCTGCCAAGTTTACTCGGGGGCGAGGAGCCGACAACTTCATCCCATCAGCAGACACTTCTAAAGCAAAATCAAAAGCAAAGAGATTCCTCACGCTCGGCAAAAGGCGCCGATCGGTTCGGAATGACACTGAGGTTTTTTTGATGGGTGGTTGCTAGGCGCGCGGAAGAGCAGATCCCTCACGGCATAGTTCGGGATGACAGTTAATTTGCGTTTTTGGTGGAATTTTAGAGAGTGGGGATTTGGAGGATGGGGAGGTGGGCGGATTGGGCGGAGTGGAGGAAGGCGAGGGTGACGTCCTGGTTGGGGCGGGAGGAGCCGTTCCAGACAAGGACGGCGGAGAGGGGCTGTTTTTTCTCGTCGGCGAGGGATTGGGCGCGGTCGAGGATGGCCCAGTTGGCGGTGAGGTAGGCGCCTTCGCCTGTCTCGGAATTGAGATTGAGTTGAATGACTTGATGGAGGGGCTCGAGGTCAGCGACGATGCGATCGAAAATGGCACCCCAGGCGCCGGGACGATCATCGACGGAAAATTGACGAAAGATGGCGGGCGGGAAGGGCAGGACGATTTCGCGGTGAATGTTCAGTTCCTCGGCGACTTGGAGAGCGAGGAGGTCGGCGCCGCAAGCGGCGGAGCAGACCAGAGCTTGCGGTTGATGCTCTTTAAAGAGGGCGCGGATTTTTTCGTGAACGGCAGGGATGTTTTGCGCAGGGAAGCGGGGAGTTGATGCATCGGGTGCGTCGATGCGGCGACCGGCGAGAGCGAAGATCATGGAATATATGTGAGCACATTCCGCGGCTAGAAGCCTGCGAAATGTTCAGGGTGTACCTGGGAGTCAGCCACGGCCTGGCCGATGCGCTGGAGGTCAGGGATGTGCTCGATGGAATCGAGCTGGCGGACGTCGTCGGGATTGATGCCGGAGAGGCCGAGGAATTGGAGGCCGCGGTCGGTGAGTTCGGCGTTGTAACGGAGGTAGGTGAAAAGTTTGGCGCCGCCGGGAGCGGGCTGATTTTTCATGTCGCCAACTTCGCTATCGAGGGGAGGTCCGGCAAGGCATTCGCCAAAGACACGGCAGAGGAAATCTTGTTCATTGAGAGCGGCGAACATGAGCGCGGAGGGAAGAAATTCAGCGTTGTAGAGCATGTTCATTTTTTTGGCTTGGAGATCTTCGTTGGCGCTGGGCGCGGTGCCGGTGCCGACGGAAACGAGCAGGAGTTTCTCTTTCCCCGCGGGCCAATTGAGTTTGTAAGCCTCGACGGTAGCCATCAGAAAAAGCTGGAAGGCGGGATTGTTGTAGGTGGTGACGCCGCCATCGACGAAAAGGAATTGGTGCGCGCCCATGCGAACCATTTCAGGCGGGAAGTAGACGGGCGCGGCAGTGGAGGCGCGAATGAGTTGCCAGAGCGGGATATCGAGATTGCAGTCGGGAAGGGAGCAGTCGTTGAATTTCGCGTGGGGATTGTTGCAGACGGGCCAGGGCGAGTCGGTGGTGGCGTTGCGGAGGACCATCATTAATAAGGTGCGGAGCTTGTCGGAGCCGAGGGTGGTGTCGGCGCCGAAGACGGATTTGAGTTGGGCGGCGAGTTTGTCGTCTTCGTATTTGTAGCGGAAGCGTTTGAGGTAGCCGGCCTTGCTGAACATTTCGACGGCGCTGGTGTGGTAGAAGTGGCTGATTTCGGCGACGCTGAGGCCGAGGGAGAGCGTGGCGGAGATGATGGCGCCAGTGGAAGTGCCGCCGATGTAATCGAAGTAGTCGCAGAGGCGGAAATTTGGATCGCCGGAGGCGTGGGATTGGCGAAGTTGGTCCTCGAGTTTGGCGAGGATTTGGAGGGAGATGACGCCACGGATGCCGCCGCCGTCGAGGGCGAGGAGCTTTTTGGGGGGGCGGGGGCGAGTTTGGAGGAGGGGGGCATTGGGGGGATTCTAACGCTGGAAGGGGGAAGAAAAGAATGACTTGGGGAAGAGAGGAAAGATTTGCCAAGAATGTTTGGTGAAGCATCCCACGCGCAACACCGGCGTATGGGGCACCCGCAGAATAGCCGAACGCACGAGCCCACGCGAAAAGCGCGTGTAAGAAATCGATTTAATTTGGCAGAAGAACCCCACCCGCAAAACCGGCAGGTGGGGCACCCGCGGACACTTCTAAAGCAAAGGCGAAGAGCAGATCCCTCACGGCGTCTGTTGCGGGCGCGGGCGCGGTCCATTTTATCGGCGCGCTCTCGCGCGACGCTAGTTCGGGATGACAGTTAAAGGTACGCGGAGCGGTGAGTAACGAGATCGAGCAGTGAATGGGCCTGGATTACGGCGCATACCGGGGGGGAAGTTGACTAAGGGGGGTAATTTTGCGAATCTCTGAGGAATTGGCGCGGACCTAATCACTGTCTGTACTTACAGATAAGAGCTCTTCCAGCCAGGAAGTTGTGGGCCAGGGAGTGGTGTGTTGAGAACACTGGGCAAGTATGAGGTGCTTGGTGAGCTTGGGCACGGCGCCATGGGAGTGGTGTACCGGGCGCGCGACCCATTCATCAATCGCCTGGTGGCCCTGAAGACGATCACTACCGGGTTGGCGAGCGACCCCAATTTGCTGCAGCGCTTCTATCGAGAAGCGCAATCCGCGGGGGGATTGCAGCACCCCAACATCGTCACAATTTACGACATGGGGCACGACCAAAACGTGCCGTACATCGCGATGGAATTGATCGAAGGCGAGAGTCTCGAGCAGGTCATCGCGAGCAAGAAACCCGTTCCCATTTCGATGAAGGTTTCGTACGCGTTGCAGGCGTGCAGAGCGCTGGACTACGCGCATAAGCGGGGAATTATTCACCGGGACATCAAGCCAGGAAACATGATGGTGAACCGGGAAAATATAGTCAAGGTGGTGGATTTCGGAATCGCGCGGGTGTTGGAGACGAGCAAGACGCAGACGGGGATGTTGATCGGGACGTTTGCGTATATGTCACCGGAGCAGTACAGCGGCGAGCATGCGGATGAGCGTTCGGATATTTGGTCGTTCGGCGTGCTGATGTACGAGCTGGTGGCGTATCAGCGGCCGTTTATGGGGGAAAACCCGGCGAGTTTGATGAATGGAATTTGCCAGCAGGAGCCGAAGGCGCTGAGGTCGGTGGCGGCGGACTGCCCGCCGGAACTTGAAGCGATTATTTCGAAGGCGCTGAGGAAGTCACCGGCGGATCGCTTTCAAACGAGCGAGGATTTATTGCTGGAGCTGGAGCCTGTTTACAAGGAGCTGCATGCGCGGTCGACGGCGGAGTTGGTGGAGCAGAGCCGCGGACTGATTGAGAAGGAGGAGTTTGGGCAGGCGCGGGAAATGTTGCGCGAGGCGCTGAGGGTGGATTCGAGCAATACGCAAGCGCGCGGTCTGCTCGAGAAAGTGAACACCGAGCTGAGGAAGATTTCGATCCGTCCGAAGGCGCAGCAGCATGTGGATAAGGGTAAGGCGCTGCTGACCGAGAAAAAGGTGCAAGAGGCGATTTCGGAGGCGGACAGCGCGCTGCAGATGGATTCGACGTATGCGCCGGCAATGGAGTTGAAGAAGGACGCACAGGAGGAACTGGCGCGGATCCAGCAGGTGGCTCAGTGGTTGCAGGCGGCGGGGCAGCGGATGGCGGAGGGCGCGCTTGAGGAAACCGAGGCGCTGCTCGGGAAAATTTTCGAAGTTGACGCAAGGAATGCGCGGGCGAAGGAACTGCAGAGGCAGGTGAATGCGGAGCGCGCGGAACGAGCGCGGCGGGCCAGGTTTGTGGCGCAGATGCAGGAAGCGCGCGGGCTGTGGACGCAGCTCGATTACGAGGGGTGCATTGGAATTTTGAACGAGCTGGGTAAGGAATTTCCGGGCGAGGAGGAAGTGCAGCGGCTGCTCGCGACCGTGAAAGATGATCAGGCGGAGCAGCACCGGCAGAAGACTTTGCAGAGCGGGCGGAATTTGCTGGCGGCGGGAAATCATGCGCAGGCGAGAGCGGCGCTAGCCGAGTTGCAGAAGCAATTCCGCGGGGACGAAGAAATACCGAGGCTGCTGGAGGAGATTCGCGTTGATGAAGCTAAGCAGCGAAGGGCGCAGGGGTTGGCGGAGGCGCGGCGGCTGCTGGCGGCGCGGCAATACGACGAGGCGGTGGGGAAATTAAACGCGCTGGGGAAGGAATTTAAGGACGACCGGGAAATTGCGCAGGTGCTGCTGGAGGTGCGCGACGACGAGGCGGAGCAACAGAAGCGCCAGTCGCTGGCGGATGCGCGAGGTTTGCTGGCGGCTCGGCAATTTGAAGAGTGCGGGAAGCTGCTGGGGAATTTGCGCGGGAAATTTGCGGGCGCCAAGGAAATTGAGGAGCTGCAGGCGGCGGTTGACGAGGGGCTGCGCGAGCAGGAGAAGCAGCGAAAGCTGAACGAGGCGCGAAATTTATTTGCAGGGCGGCGTTATGACGCCGCAATTGGGATGCTGGGCGAGCTGCAGAAAGAATATGCGGCGGATGAGGAGATTTTAAGGTTCGGGGAAACGATTCGAACGGAGCAAGCCGAGGATCAGCGGCGGGCGGGAATCGCGGAAGCGCGAACGCTGCTGGCGGCGCACAAGCATGAGGAGTGCGCTCGCGTATTGGCGGGCCTGCGGACGCGACATGCGGGGGATGCGGAAGTTGGGCAGCTTGAAGAGGCGTTGCGGCGGGACAAGACGGAGCAGGCCAAGCTGGCAAGTTTGACCAAGGCGCGGACTCTGCTGGGGAAGCGGAATTATGACGAGTGCATTGCGCTACTGAGCGGAGTCGCTCGTGAATTTCCGGGCGAAGAGGAAGTGCAGCGGCTGCTGGCGTCGGCGCGGGAGGGGTTGGCGGAGCAGCGGCGGCTGAAGAGTTTGGCGGATGCGCGGAAGCTGCTGGCGGACCGGCGTTACGACGAGACGATTGCGCTGCTGACGAAATTGAAGGAGGAGTTTCCGGAGGAGAAGGAAGTTGGGCGGCTGCTGGCGAACGCGAATAAGGAGCTGGCAGAGCAGCAGAAGCAGCAGAAGTTGACCGAAGCGAGAACGTTACTGGCGGCGCAGAAGTTCGACGAAGTGCTGGCGGTGCTGGATGAATTGAAGGCGGCGCATCCGAAGGACGCGGCGGTACAGAAGTTGCGGGGGTTGGTGGAAGCGGAGCGCGACAAACAGCGGCGCGCGGAGCGGCTGAAGGAGGAGTTGGAAGGGCTGAAGAAGTTGGTTAGTGAGAAGCGGTATACGGAATTGCTGTCGCGGGCCGAAGCGGTGAGGGCGGAATTTCCCGGGAATACCGATTTGGCGCGGATGGTCGATTTTGCGCGGGCGCAGCAGGCGCAAATCGAGAGCGAGAAGAAACAGCGCGCGGCGATTGATGAGGTGCAGGCCCGGTTGAAGGCGGAAAAGTTCGAGGAGGCGGTGCGCGCGGCGGATTCGGGGCTGCGGGCGTTTCCTCAGAATGCGGAGCTGGCGCATTTGCGCGAGCAGGCTGAGGCGCAGGACCGCAAAGTTCGGGCGCGGCGGATGATCGAGCAGCGCATCAAGGAAATTAAATTCAAGATCAATCGGGAGGATTTCAGCGAGGCGCGGGATTTGGCGAAGGAAACGATTGCCATGGCCGGGCCGGACACGGATTTGACGCAACTGCTCAATTCGGCGTTGGTGGAAATTCAGGCGCGGGAGCGGAAGCGCGAGCAGGAAAAGAAGCTGCAGGAAATCCGGGGGCTGATGGACGCGGGGAATGTGGGCGGGGCCGAAGCGGCGCTCGGCGACGCGCTGGCGACGCAGACGTTTGATTCGTTCGACCCGCGCGTTGGGCGCGTTTCGGAGGCGATTGAGGCGGCGAAGAATCCGCCGGTAATTGTGCCGGATGTGAAAGTGCCGGGGGTTGGTGCGCCCAAGGCGGGAGTGCCGGGAGCGCCGGCAAATTTTTCGAAGGAGTATGCGTTTTTGCAGGGGCGTCCGGTGGATCCGGAGGTGACGGAGGAGACGGAGACGATTGCGCAGCAGCAGGCGGCTGCGCAGCCGACGATTTCGTCGCAACCTACTGCGCCGATTGTGCAGCCGCCCATTGAGACGCCGCGGGAAATTCCCAAGATTCCGGGAATAAAGGAGACGCCAAAGGCGCCGAGTGTTCCGGCGCAAGCGGCGCCGGTGACACCACCGGTGGTAAAAAAACCGGTGCAGGGCGTCGCGCCAATTACGCCAGTTGCACCAATACCCGCGGAGACTTCTAAAGCAAAACCGGAATTCATCGAGAGTGTTAGGCCTAGCATCCCACACGCAACCCCAGCGTATGGGGCACCCGCAGACACTTCAAAAGCAACATCGACAAGCAAGGTGGGATTGTGGGCGGCGGTGGGGCTGGCGGTGATTTTGGGGGTGTGGGGCGTGGTGCATTTTGTTGGGCCGAGTAAGACCGAGCCGGCGAACACGCCAGCGGCGACGGCGACCAATGCGCCGGCAGCGCAGCCAGCCACGAATGCGCCAGCAAAGACGCCAAGCGCGAAGCCGGTAAATCCACTGGAGGCGCAGCAGAAGAGCGCGCTGGATAAGGCGAATCAGTTGGTGGCCGCGAATCAGTTGGATCAGGCGCTGCAGGTGCTGCAGCCGGCGGCGGGGTTGAAGGGGCCGTTGACGGCGGATGTGCAGAAGCGGATGGCGGATATTGAGACGCTGCGTACGGAGAATCAGCAGCGCGAGGCGATGGTCACGGCGGACAAGCGCGCGTCGGCGGGAGATTACAAGGGCGCGATGGATGCGTTACAGGGCGCGGAGAAGCTAGGCGCGGCGGGAAGTGCGTTGGGCGCGGAGATTAAGTCGAAGGAAGCGGCGATCGAGTCGGCGCAGAAGAGTGCGACGGGAAAATTGTGGCTGCAGGCGCAGCAGGAAGTGGATCAGGGACAGTTTGACGCGGCGAAACGGGATTTTCGCAGAGCGGCGGCGGAGGATGCGTCGCGGGCAAGCGAGGCGAAGCGTTATGTGAGTGAAGTGATCCCGAGCCGGCAGAAGGAAGAGGATTTGTATAAGCAGGCGCGGCAGAGCGCGGCGGGCGGAGATCAGCAGGGGCTGCAGCGCGCGGACGATTTGCTGGGGCGCGTGGCCGCGATGAATGGGCCGAGGAAAGGCGACGCGCAGAGAATGCAGGCGGATGTGGAGTCGAAGCTGGCGAATTTGAAGGAGGAGATGGCCAGCAGGCAATTGGCGGCGCTGGATGCGGCGGGGCGAGCGAGTTTGAAGGCGGGAGATTTTGCGGGAGCGCGGCAGAAAGCGGCGCAGATCAGGCAGGCGGGCGGCGATCCGAGCGGGTTGCTGGGGGATATTGGGCAGGCGCAATTCCAGCAAGCGGTGACGGATTACAACGCGGCGGGGAGCAAGGATAAGAGCGGGCTTGAACGGGCGCGCGGGGAATTTCAGTCGATTGTGCGCGGGAATGGGGCGCAGAGCGCGGATGCGCAGCAGTATGTGACGGACATTAACAAGAAGATCGATGCGTTGAATGCGCCGCCTCCTTCGCCGCCGGTTAATCCAGCGCCGACGGCAGCGGCTCCGGTGACGAGTGCGCCGGCAGCGAGCGCGCCAGCGGCGAATACGGGAGCGCCGGTGGTGAATACGGCGGCGGAAGAGGCCGCGGTTCGCGATGTGATTCAGGGTTTTATCGACGCGTTCCAGGCGCGGAGCGCGGACGGATTGAAGAAGGTGTGGCCGAATATTCCGCAGAAGCGTTATTCGGGCTACAAGAATTCGTTTGAGCAGGCGAGTTCGATTCAGATGCAGATGCAGAACGAGACGGTGAAGGTGAATGCGGACGGGCAGACGGCGACGGTGTCGGCGAAGTTATTACAGCAATTCACGATGAAGGGGCAATCGACGAGCAGGGCGGATGATTGGGTGTTTCAGTTGGTGAAGAGGAATGGGAATTGGATGATTAATGATGTGC
The DNA here is from genome assembly GCA_963757885.1 of uncultured Acidobacteriota bacterium. GTDB lineage: Bacteria > Acidobacteriota > Terriglobia > Acidiferrales > UBA7541 > Palsa-147. Next base: position 2,510,542 of record CAVWSS010000006.1, read on the forward strand.
GGTGAGAAGGGACCCAGGAGCTTGAGTGAAAAACCCCACGCGCAGACCCGGCGCATGGGGCACTAAGAAAAAAGAAGAGAGGAAAAGGATTTGTTAAAAGATTTTCACGGCGGGGAACTTGACAAAACTAGCAGACACCGTAGACTTCGACGCAATTTTAGCCTGCCTCAAGGAGGTTCCATGTTCAAGGTAGCCGCATTAGCGGCTGTGGTCTGCCTATTCTGCTGCGGCGCGACGTATGCGCAGGGACCGTGCTCGACGCAAAGCAGCGCGCTGGCATGCGTGATTCCTCAGGAATACGGGTCGGCGCACCCATTCACTTTGGAAGATGAGCTATTTCCTATCGGTCAGCACCCGGAGCATTTCGATCCGGCTATCAACGCGAAGCTGAAGCCGTTCGCCGCGGACATCGGGACGCAGGCGAACCTTTTGCCGATAGCTTCGCCTTCGTCGGGATTCGTGCTGACGTACGACCCGTCGCTAAAAACCTTCGTGACCAGCACGGACAGCCTGGGGCCGATTTTGGGAGAGCGCGCCCAGACGGTGGGGCGGTTCCACCTGGCGATCGGGTTCAGCTATCAGTTTTTTGACTTTGACAAGATTGACGGCGTGAATCTGCACGATTTTCCGCTGGTGTTTACGCACGAGGACGACTCGCACGACGGGCCGCCGGGAGTAACCTGCTCGGTGAACGGTGCGAACAACATTGGGCGATGCGGATTTGTGCGCGACCGAATCAACACGATCAACGACATCAATTTGAAGGTGAATCAGTACACCACGTATGTGACGTTCGGGCTGACCAAGCGGATTGACGTATCGGCGGTGATACCGGTGGAGAATGTGCGGTTCGATTTGTCGTCGGACGACACCATTCAACTGGGGACGACCGGATTTCACGCGCATCTTTTCAAGAATTGCACGAACCGGGCGAATCCGACGGCCGATCCGAAATGCTTGAATCACGAGTTCCCAGACCGGCCGTTCACGGGAAGCGGAAGCGTGGGGAACAACTCGGCGATGGGAGTGGGAGACGTAGTGGCGCGAGTGAAGTGGAATGCGTATGAAGGCGAGCGCGCAGGATTCGCGGCGGGGATGGAAGTGCGGTTTCCGAGCGGCGACGCGCTGAATTATTTGGGGTCGGGCTCGTATGGCTACAAGCCGTTTGCGGTGTTTTCGTATAGGGCGCGCGTGGCGCCGCACGTGCTGGTGGGCTATGAGTGGAATACGGATTCAATTATCGCGGGAGATTTGCTGACTGGAGCGAAGGGGAAAATTCCGAACGATTTAGTGTATTCGGCGGGCGTGGATACCTGGCTGACACACTGGCTGACCGGCGATTTCGACATCGTGGGGCAGCGAGTTTTTAGCGGGGATACTGTGTCGGTGACCGCGCAGCAATTTTTGGCGAACTGCGGATCGTGTGCGGCGGATCCGAGTCCGAACACGGTGCCGCTGCCGAGTTTGGCGGCGCCCAAGACGCAGTCGTACAACATTACGAACGCGTCGATGGGCATCAAGATCAGGCCGATTGGGCGCGCGTCGAAGCTGGTGTTCACGGCGAACGTGCTGGTGCGGCTGGATGATGGCGGGCTGGGATCGAAGGCGGCGCCGCTGGTGGGACTGGGGTACACGTTTTAGAAGTTGAGGATCTTGAGTAGAGGGTCTGAGTAGAGGTAGGGATGGATTTTGTTCACTCGGAAAAGGCCGACACAGTTGATGCGACGGCGCAGGAGGCAGTGTTGTCGAAAGTGAAGACTGGCGATGCTGGCGGCTCTGGCGGCGTGAATTTGCGGCTGGATGTGGGATCGCGGTCGGACATTGGACGTGTGCGCGCGAATAACGAAGATACGTGCAGGGTGAATGAGGACTCGAAGCTGTTTGTGATCGCGGATGGGATGGGCGGGGAAGCGCATGGCGAATTGGCAAGCGGGATTGCGGGAGACGCGGTCGCGGGATTTTGCGCTGGAAATGTGCATCATGAGAATGAGGAGTTTGAGTTTGAGGCTGGGGATGAAGCGGGCGAATTGATTCAGAGGATGGCGGCGCGGGAGACGGACGCCGCAGCTGAAGAGGGGCTTTCAGAAAAGACACGGCGACTCGGGAACGCGGCGCGCTTGGCGAACCGGCGGATTTTTGAATGCGCGATGAAGGATCCGCAGCTGCGGGGGATGGGCGCGACGCTGGTGGCGGCATGGATTGATGGGGCGCGGATGAGTTTGGTGAATGTGGGAGACAGCAGAGCGTATTTGGTGCGGGATGGCGAGTTGAAGCAGTTGACGAACGATCACACGTTGGTGGAGGAGCAGGTGCGGCGCGGGTTGATCAAGCCGGAAGATGCGCACCGGAGCAAGATGCAGAATGTGTTGATAAGGGCGCTGGGAGTGAAGAGCGAAGTGGAGTTGGACGCGGCGGAATTTGAGCTGCAGGGCGGGGATATTTTGCTGTTGTGCACGGACGGGCTGACGCGGATGGCGGGGGATGCCGAAATTGCGAGGGTGTTGATGGGGTGCGGCGGCGCGCAGGAGAAGGCGGATGGGTTGGTGAAGTTGGCGAATGAGAAGGGCGGGGACGACAACGTGAGTGTGATTGTGGTGGGAGTGGAGTAGTAGAAAAACCAAAAGCGCCGATTACTCAAGGTTTGAGAGTATTGCCACCCACCCGCAAAACCGGCGGGATGGGGTACCCAGATTCATCGTACGTAGCGGAAGACCCCGGAGTTTGAGTGTAAATCCCCACGGGCAACGACGGCCCATGGGGCACCCAAAACCCGCAGAAGCTTCTAAAGCAAAGGCGACGTTAGGCAGGACGCGAAGTTTTCTCACCCACCCGCCAAACCGGCGGATGGGGCACCCTCTATGAGTTGTCGGGTCGTGTCAAGGCAGAGTTGGACGGTGCGAGTCGGGTGACTCGGTTTTTCCTTCCCAGAGTTTTTTGGTTCTTTGCTGCTACTCAACGTAATCACCAAGGCTCGCACTGCTGAATCAAAAACGATGGAACTCGAGGTTCCACCAACCATCTATACGGTCACCTTACTACCGACCATGATTCGTAGTTCGGACGCCGCGATCGCTCGCGGGAGCAAGCCGCCCAATCAGTAGAGCGGTGAACTAAGAGTTCACCAGGGTGCCCCTCGGGCTAGCTTGCGTGCGAACCAGCTGCGCGTAATCGGCTCGGGAGCGGAGCATCCAATACATACGCACAGCTAACTTGCGGGCGATGGCCACTTTGGCAATCGCACTGCCTCGACGGGACTTGATGCGAAAATAGTCGCGCCGAAGTTCGGAATCATGACGTATGGCTTGCTGCGCAGCTTCGACCAACAGCCAGCGCATCATGGTATTGCCCTGCTTGCTGATGGCCCCGAGGCGCCGTTTCCCGCCGGTGGAGTGCTCGCTGGAATTAAGTCCCAGATAGCTGACCAGCTTTCTGCTGCGGGGGAAGCGCTGGATGGGACCGATGATCAGCACGAAGGCCAGGGCGTTGACCGGACCGATGCCGGGATGAGTCATGAGCCGAAGGGCATCGTCGCGTTGCTGAGCTTGGGTGAGCACCGCTCGATCGAGTTCGTTGATCGATGGCTCGAGCTGATCGAGCAGCTGCAGAAGCTCTGTGCGGCGCCGGCTGGCCCAGGGATCTAGTGGCAGAGCCTGGAGTTCGGCCCGGCCACGGGGAGTGAACAGCCGGCTCTTGCGGCAGAGCTGTTGGCTGAGCGCCAGGGAGTGGAGCTGGTTGCGCAACTGCGTGCGCAAGCAGATCAGCTTGTGGCGATGCCAGAGCAGCTGGCGCAGATCGCGTTCGGCCGGTGAGGGAACGCGGATCTTCGGGAAGCAGTTGGTGCAGAGCAGGTTGAGGATCAGGCGGGCGTCGCGCTGATCGGTCTTCTGCTTGCGCACCTCACTGGCCCGAATCTTGGCGGCATCACCGATGAGCAGTTCATGGCCGAGTTCGGCGAGGAGACGCTCGAACCAGGCCAGGGAGCCGGTGGCTTCAACACCGAGGCGGACTGGTGCAGTGAAGCTGCGATAGAACTGCTCGGCTTCACCGTTCAGGTGATCGAGTCTGCGTTCGGTGATCTCTCCGGTCTGTTCGTTGCACATGGCTATCTGCTGGTAGCGAGTGTGAAAATCACAACCTATAATGAGCATCGCTCGGCTCCTTTCTTCCGAGCCTTGGTGTGTTAGCGCTGCCAAGTTTACTCGGGGGCGAGGAGCCGACAACTTCATCCCATCAGCAGAGACTTCTAAGGCAAAAGCCAAAAGAAATAGCAGATCCCTCACGCCGTCGATTGCGCGCCGCAGGGGCGCGCAACAGCCGGGATTCGGGATGACAGTTAAATAAAGCGATCCTCGGTAGGAAGTGAAGTGGAGGATTGAAGGGAGCGACGATGCAGCTCCTGCGAGTCGAGGAAGTACAAGCCAACCCGGACGACAAAGTGTACAAACACTCGCGGATCAGCGGAGTGATTTTTCTGCTGATTGTGATAGGCGGCGGCGTGGCGTTGATGGTGAACACGTACGAGAAGAGCGCGTCGCATGCTGGGTATTACGTGGGCGCGGTGATTATTCTTTTTGCGTGCTTGTTCATCAATTATGCGGCGGCGGCGTTTCGCGGGACGAACTGGCTGGTGAGGATGAGTTCGGGTGGACTGTATGTGCATTTGCGGTCGTATCTGAATTACAAGCTGCCACCGGAAGAGGCGACTGTTGCCTTTTTTCTCGTTTCCGGAAATACGCAGCTCGCGGCTGATAAAGAAAACGGAGACGGTGCCGGATCCGCAGGGAGGGGGAAAGAGCACTACCCAATTTATTCGCCTGGTGGAGATGGAAATTCAGGGAGACATTTCGGCGCTGGCGGAGAGGCTGGGGGACGAGACGTCGGAGCAGGCGCCGATGGAGAAGAAATGGTATGGAGGGAGTTCGTCGACGACGGTACCGGGATTATCCGGTGACGGTGGTGTCGAGGAGTGAGTCGGGCGGAGTGATACAGATTCGATGGAGTGCGACGCCGCATGCGGGAGCTTTTTTGGAGGCGATGCGGGCGCACACGACGATTTTGGAGACGGTGAAAGTGTCGGAGGATTTTGGGAATGTGAGGAGGTTGCCGCGGGAGGAGCAGGAGAAAAAGATACGGGAGCTTGACGCGAAGGGACAAACGATAGAAGCGATTTATTTGACGAGACAAGTGTATGGGCGCGGGTTGGCGGAGGCGAAGGAGAATGGTGGAGGGGTGGAGGAAGTAAGTTTTAAGGGAGCAGGAAGAAAAGACGCGGAAGGCGCGTGAGCACGATCAAGCTGTCCTACCAGAAGAACCCCACATGCCGAAACAGCATGTGGGGCACCCAAACCCGCAGAAACTTCTAAGGCAAAGACAGTTTACGTAGTGGTGGACCCAGTTGGATGTGTGTCAATCCCCACGGGCAACGACGGCCCATGGGGCACCCAAACCCACAGAGAGTTCTAAGGCAAAAACAAACGCAAAATCAGAACCCTATTTTATTTTGTGTGGTGGGGGAGTTCGAGGGTTTGGCCGGCTTGGATGAGGGAGGGGCAGCCCGGAGTGTCGTTGAGAGCGCAGATGGAGGCGAGGGTTTCGGGGGCGGCGTCGCCGAGGTAGAGGCGGGAGAGGGAGTAGAGAGTTTGGCCGGGGAGGACGGTGATGGTGTCGGGAGAGGATGCACGAATGAGGCGAATCGCGGGGATCGGAGATTCGGGAAGAGGCTGCACGGGGAGGAACGAGGCGGCGACGGGTGGAGCGGGAGGAGGAGTTGCAGACGCGGAGTGGCGAGGCGAGTTGGCGGCAGGGTGGAGGTTTTGGCTGGGCGAGCGAGGGCGTGATGCGGGGGGAGTTTAATGTCGGAGTGATTCCAGGCGACGAGTTGGAGGGCGAGGACCGAGAAGATGATAGCGGCGGCGAAGGCCGAGCCATTTGGTGTACGCGGGAGATTCGATTTTGTTTTTCAGCGTGGCGAGCGGGTGAGTGTGGGGCGGCGCTTTTCTGTCGGCGAGAGCTTCGCGGATGATGGCGGCGTCAATTTGTTTTTTTGCGCGCGACGAAGGCGAGGGAAAGCGCGCTGAAAGAAATTGTGTTTATTTCGCGGGGGATGCCGCGGCTGGCTTGAGCGATGAGAGCGATGGATTCGGCGGTGAAAATTTGTGTGTTGTGTTGCGTGGTTTGTGCGGCGGTGGCGAGGCGATGCTGCATGTAGTGCGCGACTTCGATAGGAGTGAGCGGCTCGATGTGGGCGAGCGGCGAAATGCGCTGGCGAAGTTGTTCGAGCGCGGGAGAGTTGAGGCGGGCGGCGAGCTCGGGCTGGCCGGCCATGACGATTTGGACGAGCTTGCGGTGCTCGGTTTCAAAATCGGAAATGAGGCGGAGCATTTCGAGAACGGAATCGTGGAGATTTTGGGCTTCGTCGACGATGAGGACGACGCGTTTATTGAGGCGGGCTTGCTCGGTGAAGAAGTCTTTGAGGCGGGCGTGGAGGACGACGGGATCGGGATCGACGGGGATGCCGAGGTCGGTGACGAGGTAGCGAAGCATTTCATTGGGCGAGCATTGAGTTTGGAAAACGAAGGCGGTGGTGGCGTGGCCTTCAAGAGTGCGCACGAGGTGGAAGAGGAGCGTGGTTTTTCCCATTCCGGGAACGGCGGTGAGGCCGACGAAACCGCGACCCGCTTGGATGGCCCAGACAAGAGAGGCAAAGGCTTCGCGGTGGGCGGGGCTGGGATAAAGAAAGTCAGTGTTGGGCGTGTCGCCAAAGGGATTGGCGGTGAGTTCGAAGAAATCGAGAAGCGGCTTCATTTTTTGACTCCGTCGTTTTGTCTCCAAATTGTGAAGGCGGCGTGAAGTTCGAGTGAGAGCTTCATGCGTATACGGCAAGAGCAAGGAATGGTCCAGAGAAATCCGACGTGAGGCGAAAGATTTTTGAATCTACGTAGTATTACGTGGGTAGCGCTCGCCGATTTATTCCCAAATCTTCCCGTAATTTTCCCGTTGAAGCCAATTTGGAATGGCAAAAATCTTTTTTGGGACGTTTTTTGTGATGTTGAGCGCGTTTTGAAAAATATTTTGAATTATCAAATGCAAAACTAACCTTTCCGATTGCATTTGAAAATGTGCTGTGGAAATATTCGGCGCCACAACGTTGGAAAAATTCCGAGAAAAAAAGGCGCAACGTTGGTGAATCGACTTTTCTGCCCGTGTGGGCAGATTAATGCATGGGGCTTTGCATGAAAGTCTTCGGGATGTGCTTGGTTCTAGTTCTAGTCCTTGCTGTCGCGCCGCGCGTGAAGGCGCAGCAAGTGAAGGCGCAGGACACGCGCGTTAGCCCGACGGTCAGCGCGAGCGATTCTGAAGTGCTGCCGGGGAATCGCAATCCCAGATATGTGATTCGACGTGGAGACAGTTTCGATGTCGAGTTTGCGTATACGCCGGAGTTGAATCAGACGGTGGTGGTGCAGCCGGACGGGTATATCAGCCTGCGGGACGTGGGGACGATTGCCGCAGCGGGGCAGACTGTTCCCGAATTGGAACGAACCATCGTGACGGCGTACTCGAAGATTTTGCACGACGCGGTGGCGAGCATATCGCTGAAGGATTTTGATCGGCCGCACGTCATTGTGGGCGGGCAGGTGGCCAAGCCCGGGCAGTATGAGTTGCGGAGTGACATTACAGTGTCGCAGGCGTTGCAATTGGCGGGGGGATTCACGGAAGAGGCCAAGCATTCGCAGGTGATTTTATTCCGGCCGGTGTCGAAGGATTTGGTGGAAGCGAAATTGATTGATGTGAAGAAGATGATGAAGTCGCGAAATGTGAATGAAGACATTCACGTGCAGAACGGGGACACGATTTTTGTGCCACAGAATGCAATTTCGAAGATTCGGAGATATTTGCCGTCGCAGAGCGTGGGGCTGGCGGTAAATACGCTGCAGTATTAACGGGATTGTGAGGCCTGGCGCCGGAGCGAGGCGGGATTTCGAATGAGATCAATGGCGAAAAATAGCGGCGGGATGGAATTGCTGGATGACCGGCCGAGTTTGCCGACGGCGCGGGACGTGGCGGCGATTTTCTTCCGGCGGAAGCGGCTGATCGGGATCGTTTTTCTGCTGGGCGCGATTCCGGCGATCGTGTGGGCGTTTACTTCCGCGAAATACCAGGCGGAAATGAAGATTTTAGTGAGGCGCGAGCGGCTGGATCCGATGATTACGCCACAGCACGATGCGCCGGCGCAGATCGATCGCGATCAGGTGAGCGAAGAGGATTTGAATTCCGAGGTGGAGTTGCTGAAGAGCAGCGATTTGCTGAATAAGGCGGTGGTCGCGAGCGATTTGCAGCGGTGGGAGCACGTGTACTTCGTCGATCGCGATTCCGCTGAAGAGGTGAAGATTGCCAAGGCGGTGGAGCATTTGTCGAAGCGGCTGAATGCGCGGCCGATGCAGAAGACCAATTTGATTGCGGTGAGTTATGACGCGGTGAGTCCGAGGGCCGCGACGCAAGTACTCGAGAACATTGCGAAGCTGTATGTGGAGAAGCATTTGGAAGTGCACCGGCCGGCGGGGCAGGTGGGATTTTTCGATCAGGAGACCGAGCACTATCGCTCGGGATTGGCGGAGGCTGAGCAGCGGCTTTCGGAGTTTAGCCGGGTGAGCGGAGTCGCGTCGGCGCAGATCGAGCGGGATTTGGCCTTGCAGAAATTGAGCGAAGTGGAGCGCGCGGAGAATCAGGACCGCGCGGACATTGGGGAGACTGAGCGGCGGATCGCGATTCTGGAAGCTGAGCAGCAGTCGACCGCAGCGCGGGTGCCGACCCAGGAGAAGAACGCGGACAATCCGCAGTTGATGGAGATGATGAAATCGACGCTGCTGACTCTGAATTTGAAGCGCAGCGAGCTGGCGGCGAATTACGACGCGAGTTACCGGCCGATTCAGGAGCTGGACCGGCAGATCGCGCAGACCAGCAAGGTGATCGACGCGGAATTGAAGGCACCGATGCGTGAGGAGTCGACGGACCGGAATGAGGTTTATGAGTGGATTGTGTCGGAAATTGCGAAGTCGCGTGCGGATCTGGCGGGGCTGAAAGCGAAAGAGAGCGCGGATTTGGCGACACTGGCGACGTACCGGCAGTCGACCCAGAAATTACAGCAAGACGGGATTGTGCAGAGCGATTTGCTGCGCGATGTGAAAGTGCAGGAAGACAGTTACTTGCTGTATCACGAAAAGGGCGAGGAAGCGCGGATCGGTGAAGCGCTGGATGAGCGCGGAATCATTAACGTGGCGATTGCGCAGCCGCCGATTGCGCCTCCTTTGCCAAAGCATCCGGCGTGGCTGCTGTGCCTGGCGGGCTTGATGGGGGTGGGGATTTTCAGTTTGGGAGCGGGGCTCGCAACAGATTTGCTGGATCCGTCATTCAAGACGCCGGATGAAGCGAGTTTGATTTTGGATGCGCCGGTGTTGGCGGCGTTGCCGAGGCAGCGGCAGCGGGCTTGATTGTTATTTTCGCGGAAGTTTCGATGAGAAGAGAGAGACGGTGAGCAGGAATTACGAATTGTTGTCGGCGCTAGAGCAGGCTGAGAACGGCGGGAGAGGTGCGTTTGATGCGGGTGCGGTGGCCGCGGCTAGGGCGGTGAGTGGAACTGGGCTGGAATTTGCGGCACCGGAGGCGGAAGTAAATAAGGAAGAGCGAGCGGCAGGTCAGCTTTCCCGAGGCGTGCTTAGTAGACGGAAATTGGCGAAGGAAAAGCTGGATGAGGCGGAGAGCGACACGATTATTTATTCGGAGTTGAGCCATTTGGTGCAGCAAGTGTTTTTGGCAGCTTTGGAAAGCCGGCGGACGGTGATTTTTTGCGGGGTGGACCGGGAGAGCGCGGCGATCAGCAGTTGGATATGCACGCAGGCGGCGGAGTTACTAGCGGGGCGGGTGACGGGGTTTGTGTGCATCGTCGATTCGAATCCGGAGTCATTGAGTGGCACCCCGAGCGAGGTGGAAAAGTCGGTATTCGACGTGCACGGGGCGGGCGAAGCGAATGGTTTTCCGGGAACGTTGCTGAAGATTCGCGGAAATTTGTGGCTGTCGTCGGACAAGGCGGCCGCGGGCGCGAGAAGCGGGATGGCGGCGAGGATCGAACAGTTGCGAAAAACTTTCGAGTACGTGCTGGTGGATGCGCCGATGGTTTCGGGGAACAGCGAGACGCCGATTTTTGGGCGAGCGGCGGATGGGGTGGTGATGGTGCTGGAAGCGTTTTCGACGCGGCGGGAAGCGGCGTTGAAGGCCAAGGAGAGGATTCAGGCTTCCGGGAGGAAGTTGATCGGAATTGTTATGAATGACCGCAGGTTTCCCATTCCCGAAAAGCTGTACCGGCGGCTGTAGCCAGCTGGGAACACGCCGTTCACGAGTTGTCAGCGGGTCGAGTTTTTAATTCTTCGTATTTAAAATGGCCAATCGAACTGTATCTCTGATTCCAATGGCAGGCGGAGCCGCCGCGCTGCCGTCGCGCGATCCGTACACGGTGAAGATCACCGGCAGCTTGGTGATTAAGAATACGGTGTGGAATTTGGCGGGGTCGGCGGGGCCGCTGGCGGTGGCGGCGATTGGCATTCCGTTTTTGGTGCGCGGACTGGGAGTGGACCGGTTCGCGGTGCTGACCATTGCGTGGACGCTGATCGGATATTTGTCGCTATTCGATTTTGGGCTGGGGCGCGCGCTGACCAAATTGATTGCGGAGAAATTGGCGGTAAGCGATTTCCAAACGATACCCAGCGCGTTTTGGGATTCGCTTTTACTGTTGCTGGGGTTGGGATGTTTTGGGGCGGTGGTGTTGGCCGCAGCTTGCCCGTGGCTGGTGAAGCATGTGTTGCGAGTGCCGGCGGAAATGGAAGCAGAAACGGCGAGGGCTTTTTATTACATCGCGCTGGTGATTCCGGTGGTGACGGTGGCGACGGGGTTGAGGGGATTTTTGGAGGCGGGGCAGCGATTTTTGCCGGTGAATGTGGTGCGGCTGTTGATGGGGACACTCGGAGTAGTGGGGCCGCTGGCGGTGCTGCCGTTTTCGCGGGACATCGGAGTGATTATCGGAGCGCTGGCGGTGACGCGAGTGTTTACCTCGGCGCTGTATTTGTATTTGTGCATCCGTTTTATGCCGGCGTTGTGGAGCGAGCGAAAAATTGGCGGAACGCCGATCAAGCCGCTGCTGCAATTCGGCGGATGGCTAACCCTTTCGAACCTTTTGAGTCCCATTATGGTTTCGATGGACCGGTTTTTAATCAGCTGGATGCTGTCGATCGGAGTGGTGGCTTATTACGCGACGCCGAGCGAAATGATGTTGAAGCTGCTGGCAATTCCGGCGGCGTTGCAGACGGTGTTGTTTCCGGCGTTTAGCAGTGCGATGTGCAGCAACGAAGCGCAGACGAAGAAATTGTACCGGCGGGGGAATGAGGCGACGTTCTTGTCGATTTTTCCGGTGACGTTGGTGGTGGTGCTGTTTGCGGGAGACATTTTGCGGGTTTGGCTGGGCGAAGAATTTGCGTTGCAGAGCGCGCTGGTGCTGCAACTGCTTAGTGTGGGAATTTTGATTAATTCGGTGGGGCATATCCCGTCGATATTGATTCAGAGCGCGGGAAGGCCGGATTTAAGCGCGAAATTGAAGTTGATTGAGATTCTGCCGTATGTAGCGATCACGTATTGGATGGTGTCGCGATACGGGATCAAAGGCGCGGCGGCGGCGTGGGTGCTGAGGGTGCTGATGGATTCAGCGCTGCTGTTTTTTGTGTCGAAGCGATGGGTGCCGGGTTTGCCGTTTCGCGTGGATCACGCGGCGATTGCGTGCGGGTCTCTTGTGGCGGCGTTTGTATTGGTGCGATTGGGGATGCCGCTGGGAGTGAGGGCGGGATTTGGGTTGATTTTCCTAGCGGTGGCGGGGATATGGGCGTTGCCGCTGCTCGGGAATTTCAAGCAGGCCTGGAAACCTTCATGCTGTTAGAGGGTCGTCGATGCTGCTGATTTGCGTGATAGCGCTGGGGATTGTGAGTTACGTGAATCTGCGCCTGGCGGGAAACATGACGTATCCGCCGTTTGTTTTTTGCGCGGTGTGGACGGGGGCGTTGGCTCTGCTGTTGGCGCTGGGCGAAATGTTTTATCCGGTATCGGCTATGACGCTGAGCTACTACTTTTTGGGTGCGGTGGCGTTTAGCGCGGGAGGTTTCGCGGCGCTGCTGCCGAATTTGGGAACGTTTGTGAAGCGGAGCAGGCCGGTCGCAGCGGCGGACCGGCGCATTGTGCAAGTCGCTCTCGACATTGGACTCGTTCTTGCAGTGGGCGCTTTGCCCATCTACTTCCGTTACATGAAGCAGATGGCCGCGTTTGCGAGAGCGAAGGGCTCCGACTGGCAGCAGATGCGCAGGGGGATTATTGCGGTGATGAATTTGCCGGGGGGCGCGGGGCTTCGAATCGAGCCGCTGCTGCTTCCGATTTTTGTGAGTTTGGCGCTGCTGGCATTTTACGAGTACGACGGCGGGCGGATGAGACGGTTACGGACTTATCTGTTTCTGGTGGTCGCGGCGGGATTCGCGTTGAGCAGCAGCGGCAGGTCGGAAGTGTTGCTGTTGATGGTGGGATTGGTGGCGATTGCCTGGACCAAGTGGGACCCGCCGCAATTGAAATTGATTTCGACGGCCGCGTTTGCGTTTGTGCTGCTGTTTGGAGCGAATCAAATTCTGCTGGAGAAGACGAATGCGAGCTCGCGAGCGTCGCTGGCGGAGAATTTGCCGGCGGTAGCGAATGGATTTGCGAGTTATGCGATGGGCGGGATTGTGGGATTCGATTATGTGCTGAGGCATCCAAGCGCAACGGAGAACGGATGGCGGCCGACGCGAATTGTGACCAGCGCTTTGAATAAATTTGGCGGGGAGTACCGGGAGCCGTCGCGGGATTTGACGTATGTGGGGATTGGGTCGGGGGACGTGACCAACGTTTACACGGCGTATTTTGCGTTTGTGGACTACGGCGTAGTGATGGCGGGACTTTTTGTGATGTTTTTGGGCGCGGCGTCGACCATGGCGTACCGGTATGCGTTGCGGGGCAGTCCGCTGGGAGTGCTTTTTTTCGGAACGAGTTTGTATGGATGCGTGATGAGTATTTTCGCGGAGGAATGGTTTTCGAGGCTGGCGTTTTATTTGAAGGCGGCTGCAATTGTGTTTGTGCTGTATGAGGTGTTGCCGCGTTTTTGGAGGTTGTTGATGCGGGCGTGTGGGCGCGGGGCGACGCGGGCGGGGATGCGCCGGCCGGTGACGGTGGATATTTAGCTATGGCGAGGGCACTCGATCGGCAATTGTATGGGCTGTTGTGCTGCCCGGTGGATCACGGGACGGTGAACTTTGTCGATGATCAGGGCGGTGGCGGGTTTGTGTGCGCGACGTGCGGGCAGGAATTTTCGGTGCGCGGCGGGGTGCCAGTTTTTCTGAATGCGGATGCGTCACTATTTGAGGGGAACGATTTTGAGTGGGTGCATCCAACGCCGGCAAAGGGCGGCATGGCGGGTGCGGCGCGAAAGCTGTTGAGGAGCTTGCGGCCGGCAACGAGTGTGAATTTAGCGGCGCGGGAAAATTATGCGCGGCTGGCGGCGTTGGCTTTGCGGCAGAGCGAGCGGCCGGTCGTGTTAGTGGTGGGAGGCGCGGAGGTTGGGCGGGGCTTGGAAGAAGTTTTGCAGGATCCGCAATTCATTTTTATTGAGAGCGACGTTTATTTTGGGAATCGCGTGAATTTGGTCGCGGACGGGCATCAGTTGCCGTTAAAGGCCGGGTCGGTGGACGCGGTGATTTGCCAGGCTGTGCTGCAGCATGTGGCGGATCCGGTGCGGTGCGTGGAAGAAATGTGGCGGGTGCTGAAAACCGGCGGGCTGGTGTATGGGGAGGTGCCGTTCATGCAGCAGGTGCATGGCGGGGCGTACGATTTTTGCAGATTTTCGCGCAGCGGATGCAGAAGGCTGTTCAGGCGATTTGAAGAAGAGTCGTCGGGAATGGTGGCCGGAGCGGGGACGGTGCTGGCCTGGTCGGTGGAATATTTTTTCAGGTCATTTTCGGATTCGGCGAAGTGGCACCGGTTGACCAGCCGAGTTGCGCCGCTATTCACTTTTTGGCTGAAGTATTTCGATTATGTTTTCAAGAATGTCCGGTCGGCGGAGGATGGCGCTTCCTGCTCGTTTTTTCTTGGGAGAAAGAGTGAGAAGGAAATCGCGGACCGGGACATTGTGCAGATGTATTGGGCGAATGCAGGAGCTAGCGCAACAAACGCAGTGCCTTCCGAACCCTCTCATCGGATGAACCCTTCCACAACGTACGCTGAATTTCCCGAGTCGGGACTGAACCGGTAGCTGATCGCGCGAATTGTCGCGGGTTGTGCGGTTTAGTTTCGAGTTGGAGGCCCAGGTGCCAAGTGCACAGGCTGTGCCAATGCGTGTTTCCGCGTTTACCGGAGGACGGAATGTGCCGAGCGCGAGATTGCGAGTGCGGCAATACATTCCGCGGCTGCGCGAATTTGGAATTGAGGTGCGGGAGCATCGGCTATGGATGGGAAAAATGATGCCGCGGAGGTGGGCGAAGCGGCCATTGTGGGCGGCGTCGACTGTGCTGCAGAGGTCGGTGGAGGTGCCGCGTTCGTGGGGAGCGGATGTGACGTTGATTTCGCGTCAGGTGATGCCGGCGTTTATTCCGTACGACCGATTTACCAAAGCGCCGCGGGTGTTGGACGTGGACGACGCAATTTGGCTGAACCGAGGAGGGCATCGGGCGGGAAGTTTGGCGCAGTGCTGCGAGGCGGTAATTTGTGGAAATTCCTTTTTGGCAGAGTTTTTCTCGCGATGGAACCGGAATGTAGTGGTGATTCCCACGGCGGTGGATACGGAGTTGATGAGGCCGCGAGAAGGTGCGGCGGGTACGACAGGCGCGACGGAAATTGGCGCGGTCGGTGACCAGGTGAGTGGCCCGGTAATTGGCTGGACGGGGACAAGCGACAACTTTCGATATTTGTATGGAATTGAAGGGGCGCTGGGGGTGGTGCTGGAGAGCCATAGAGACGCGCGATTGCGGGTGATTTCGGATGTGCGGCCGGCGTTTCGGGAGTTGGATGGGGAGCGAGTGGAGTTTGTGCGATGGACGGAGGAAGGCGAGCGCGAGGCGCTGCAGGGTTTGGCGGTGGGAATTATGCCACTGGAGGACAGCGTGTGGGCGCGAGGGAAGTGCAGTTTCAAAATGCTGACCTACATGGCCAGCGGAGTGCCGGTGGTGGCATCCCCGGTGGGAATGAACGCGGAAGTGCTGGGGCTTGGTGAAATTGGATTTGGCGCGGCGATGAGGGATGAGTGGATTGAGGCGTTGGACGCGTTGCTGGGCGATCGGGAAAAGGCGAGGGAGATGGGGAGGCGCGGGCGGGAGGTGGCGGTGCGTTATTTCAGCGTGGAAGCGCTGGCACCGCGGCTGGCGCGAGAACTTTTTTCCGTGGCTGGACGGACCAATCCCGTTTTGGACATGAAGCTGGCATGAATTTTCGATCTGGAAAATCGATGCCGACGGTGAGCGTGGCCATGCCGTTTTACAACGCGCAGGCAACGCTGGCTGTGGCGGTGCGGTCAATATTGGAGCAGAGCTTTTCGAATTTCGAATTGTTGCTGTGCAACGACGGGTCGACCGACCAGGGATTGCAGGTGGCCGAGTCGTTATCGTTTGCGGATCCGCGAGTGGTGGTGTGGTCGCATTCGCGGAGGGCGGGGTTGGCGGCGCGTTTAAATGAGTGCGTGGAGGGAGCGCGCGGAGAATATTTCGCGCGGATGGATGCGGACGACATTTCGTATCCGGAGCGGATTCGGAAGCAGGTGCGATTTTTAGAAGAGCATCGCGAGGCGGATTTGGTGGGCACGCACATGCTGGTGTTTCGCGGCGACGGCGAGGCCGTTGGAAAAATTGCGGGGCCGACTACGCACGAGGCGATTGCGCGGCGTCCGCATATGGGCGTGAAGGTTTGGCACGCGACTTGGTGCGGAAGGATTGGGTGGTTTCGACGGAACAGATACGACGAGCGATGCCGTTTGGCGCAGGACCAGGAATTGCTTTATCGAGCGCATCGGACGAGCCGTTATGCGGCAATTCCGGAATTGCTGTATGCGAATGGTGTCCCGCGGCTGGAGTTGCGGAAGATGCTGCGGTACCGGTGGCTGTGGATGCGTTATATGAGCTGGCATTTGCGCGGGCTGCGAGGATTCGCGACGGGCGCGCGGGTGGCGGCGCTATTGGGGGCGAAGGCGTGCGTGGATGCGTTCGCGGTGACGAGCGGGCTGGACTACAAGATTTTGCGGCATCGCGGCGCGAGGCTTTCGGATAGGGAAATTGTGGAGTGGGAGTTGGTGCGGCGGAGATTCTTTAGCGGCACGCAAGAACAGCGGGCATTTGTGGCGGCGCCTCGCGTTGGGTGACGAGATTGGATGATCAGACTGAAGGTTGGCAGCGAAGAGCAGATCCCTCACGCCGTCTGTTGCGCGCAGCAAGCGCGCAACATGCTGGTTCGGGATGACAGGTAAAACAGCCAAGGGCGATGGGTAATCAGATCAAGCCCTAAATGGAATGTGGAACAGCAACTCCGTAAAGCTTGATTGAGGGCGTGCGATGGACATTGCGTATTTGCTGACGCGTTCGGATGGATTTGGCGGGGCGTGCGTTCACGTGCGCGATCTCGCAATGGGGATGCAGGAGCGAGGGCATCGGGTGATCGTAGCGATTGGCGGGGATGGCCCGTTTATAAAGGCGCTGGTGGAAAATGGAATTGAGACGGTGTCGATTCGGCATTTGGTGCGCGAAATTAATCCAGTGCGGGATGTCTTGGCGCTGTGTGAGATTTTGCGAGAGCTGCGGAGATTCGGGCCGGATCTGATTTGCGCGCACACGGCGAAGGCGGGCGTGTTGGGGAGAGTGGCGGGAGCGATTCTAGGAGTGCCGGTGGTGGTTACGGCGCACGGGTGGTCGGTGACGAATAAGGTTGGGGCGTGGCAGGGGCGTGTGTACGCGCAGATCGAGCGAGCTGCGGCGAAGTATACGGCGAGAATTATTGATGTTTGCGACAGCGAGAGGAGGCTGGCGCTGGCGCATGGGATCGGGAGTGCGGAGCAGCATGTAGTGGTGCACAACGGGATTCGCGATGTGGCGGGCAACGGGGCACGGGATGGGGAAAGTGCGGCGGTTGTTCGAGGGCGTGGTGCGAATGGGTTCGGAATCGGGCCGGTACTGGGGCCCGTACTAATAATGACCGCAAGAATGGAGCGGCCCAAAGATCACGCGGGCTTGTTGCGGGCGCTCGCGAAGCTGAAGCATCGCGAGTGGCGTTTGGATTTAATTGGAGATGGGCCGCTGGAGGAGTCGATTCGCGCTCTGGCCGCGGAACTGGGATTGCAGGGGCGAGTGCGATTTCTTGGGAGCGTTCCAAATCCAGAATTTTATTTGCAGAGCGCGGACATTTTTGTTTTGTGGTCGCGATTCGAGGGATTTCCGCTAACGGTGCTGGAAGCGATGCGCGCGGGGCTGCCGGTGGTGGCGTCGGATGTGGGCGGAATTTCGGAGGCGGTGCAGCAAGGGCGGACAGGTTTGGTGATTTCCGAGGCGGCAGATTTGCCGCGGGCTTTGGAGTGGCTTTTGCGGGATCGCGCGCTGCGTTTGGAAATGGGAGCCAGGGGCAGAGCGCGTTATGAGGCGCTGTTTACTTTCGAGCGAATGTTAGAGCGAACGGTCGAAGTGTACGAACAGGCGTGCTGTGTGCAAGAGACGGAAGAATTAGGCGCAGAAGAATTTGAGCAGGCCAGTTTGTAGATGCAGTTGAGTATTTGATTTAACCCCCCTTCCAGAAAACGAGACAACCAGTCGTGTCGACTGCAGCCGCGCCAGCTCGTGTGGCGTATCCGCAACTGAGGGCGAGGCCTTCGGCGAAGCCGGTATTTTCTTCACTGGCGATCGCGGGATGCGACGCGGCGGCGATTATCACGGTGGCCGCGTTAACGGTGGCGCTGCGTCAATTTCTCAACGGCAATCTGGATTTTTCGGAGTATTTGCGATTGTGGCCGGTGTTGTGCGTGTTTTTGGCGGCGTACGGCGGATTCGGATTGTATCCGGGCGTGACGATTGGCCCGGTGATGGAGATTCGGCGGGCGACCGAAGCGACGACGCTGGTTTTTTTGCTGCTGGCGTCGATGACATTTTTGATGCGGGACGCGCTGACGTATTCGCGGTCGGTATTTTTCGCGGGCTGGGTGGGAATTGTGGTGGCGGTGCCGCTGGCCAGGTCGGGAGTAAGGCGGTGGCTATCGAGGAAGAGTTGGTGGGGTTATCCGGTGGTGGTTTTCGGGCACGGGCGGATGACCGAGAAGGTGGTGGGCAAGTTGATGCGGCATCCGGAAAGGGGATTGAGGCCGTTTGCGGTGCTGGACGACACGTTGCTGGGGCGGCATTTGGCGGGAGTGGAGTTTGTGGGAGGCGTGGAGCGCGCGGAGGAGTTTGTGAGATTGGGAGTGGGGCACGCGGTGGTGGCTGCGGGCGGAATGCAGGAGGGAATGCTGAGCCGGTTGATTGAAGTGGAGTCGAATCTCTTTCCGCATGTGACGGTATTTCCGGAGCTGCCTGGATTTTCGAGCTTGTCGGTGCAGTCGCGGGAGATGTGCCAGATGCTGAGCCTGCAGATTCGCAAGAATCTGCTGCTGCCTGGGCCGCAGATGGTGAAGCGGGTGATGGATGTGGCGTTCAGCGTGGTGTTGAGCGTGGGCGTTTTGCCGTTGCTGGTGATGATTGCGATTGCCATCAAGATCGACTCGCGGGGGCCGGTATTTTTCGCGCATGGCCGGGTGGGGCGATCGGGGAAAAAGTTCCGGCTGCTGAAGTTCAGGACCATGGCGCCGGACTCGGACAAATTGCTGGCGGAGTATTTGCGGGCTAACCGGCTAGAAGCGATTGAATGGCAGAAAAATCAGAAATTGAAACGCGATCCGCGAATTACGCGAGTGGGGCGGTGGCTGCGGCGGACAAGTTTGGACGAGTTGCCGCAGCTTTGGAACGTGCTGCGCGGGGAAATGAGTTTGGTGGGGCCGCGGCCGATTATCGAGGCGGAAATTGCGAGGTATGGAGAGTGTTTCGCATTGTATTCGCAGGTGGTGCCGGGGCTGACCGGGATGTGGCAAGTGTCGGGGAGGAATGACACGTCGTACGAGCAGCGAATCGAGCTGGACACGTATTACGTGCGGAATTGGTCGCCGTGGCTGGATGTGTATTTGGTGGCTAGGACGTTTGAGGTGGTGGTGCGGGCCGAGGGGGCGTATTGATTTGAATTTTTAGATGTGTGCGGGTTTTTAGGAGTGACGTGAAGTGAAGTGACTTTCATTATGGAGGATCAGGTTGAACGGATTGATACGGAATTTTATCGGAATGATTTTAGGAGTTGTTTTGGGCATTTCGGGGGCGGCGCCGCAGAGAAACGCGGTGAAGCTTACGGACACGCATGAGGCGCTGACGAATCCGGGGATGGGCTGGGTTTTTTATTACTACGACAACGACGTGCGGGAATTTGGGGCAGGGCTCGCGCCGGCGGACACGGTGGATTATTTCCCGGGCGTGAGCACAGTGTATTTTCGGGTGCCGTGGTCGTTCGTGGAACCGAAGGAGGGGTTTTTTAACTGGTCGTTCATCGATACGCCGGCGCAGCGGTGGGTAGCAAAGCACAAGCAGGTTGCGCTGCGTTTTACGAGTACCGAGTCGGCATGGCCCGCGCCGGCATTTGCGACGCCGAAGTGGGTGATGAATGCGGGAGCGAAGGGGCATTTTTTCAACAGCGGGGCGGGGGTGACGGCAGGGGGGCAGTTTTGGGAGCCGGACTATGACGATGAAGTTTATTTGGCGAAGCTGGACGATTTTTTGACGGCTGCGGCAGCACGTTATGACGGAAATCCGGAAATTGCGTTTGTGGATGTGGGGTCGTTTGGAGTGTGGGGCGAGGGGCAAACGATCTGGAGCACGAAGATTCCGTATTCGCCGGCGACAGTGGAGCGAATCATCGAGCTGTATAAGAAGCATTTCAAGCAGACGCTGCTGGTGGCGAACGACGATTTTGCGATGCAGGACCGGGGCGATACGCCAATTGAATTTGCGCGCGCGAACGGGCTGACCTTGCGGGACGACAGCATCATGGTGCACGGGGGAGATCTGGCGTACGAGAGCGCGGAGATGGCGCAGAAATTCTGGAAGCAGAAGCCGGTGATTTTGGAGACGCAATATTACGCGGTGGCGCGGAACGAAGGGACTTGGGGCGACGGGTCGAAGTTACTAGCCGCGGTGGATGCGTATCACGCGAGCTATGTAGCGATTCAGGGTTGGCCGCGGGTAGTGCTGAGCCAGAACGCGGCGTTGATCGACAAAATTAATTCGCGGCTGGGGTATCGAATCAATGTTCAGGAAATTTCGTGGCCATATTCGGCGATGACCAATGAAGGTTTTTCGATTGAGTATCGAGTGGGAAATGCGGGAGTGGCACCGTGTTTGCAGGGGGGACACGTAGCGGTGACGCTGAAGAATCACGCGGACGGCGGGATCGCGGCGGTGTTTGTGGATGACGGGCTGGATGTGCGCGATCTGGCGCCAGTGGATGGAACGGAAGTGTCGAGCGTGACGAGGCAGATCAATACGAGTTTCATGCTGCCGGAGCCGATGAATCAGAGATCGTTTATCGCGCCGGGTACGTATGACGTTTTTGTGTCGGTGGGCACGCTGACGGGAACTCCGGTGCTACAGCTTGCGCTGGCGAATCCGGACGGGCAGGGCCGGTACAAAGTGGGAACGATCGAATTGATTTCAAACGGGCGAACACAGTTTTTGAGCCCGCCAAACTGAGTTTTTTTGGGCGTCGGCCAAATTTCATTGATGAAAATTCTCGTTCGAGGTGGGAGTGCGCAGAATTATTGTTAACGCGGATGACTTTGGGCTGACCGCCGGAGTGAATCGAGGTATTTGGGAAGCGCGGCTGCGGGGCGTGGTGAGCTCGACGTCATTCATAGCGAACGCGAGCGGCTTTGACGACGCGGTGGGGATGGCGCTGAATAATTTCGGGAATGGGCATCCGCCGCTGAGCATTGGGTGCCATATTGTGCTGGTGGATGGGCGTCCGCTGCTGGGCGGGGAAGCAGTGGGGACTTTGCTGGGGGATGACGGCGCGGGATTTTTTCGTGCGACATTTTTTCAATTTGGGCTGAGCGCAATGGGTGGAGGGCTGTCGGCGAAGGAGATTGAGGCGGAGGCGACTGCGCAGATTCAGAAAATTCAGCGGATGGGGATTGCGATTTCGCATATGGACACGCACAAGCATGCGCATTTATTTCCGGCGGTGATCAAGCCGATTTTGCGGGCGGCGAAAGCGTGCGGGATCAGGGCAATTCGCAATCCTTTTTACACGAATCATTTTCCGGAGCTTGGCGCGGTACGGCGAAATTTCAGGCTGGCGAAGCGTTATGTGCAGGTTCCACTGCTGCGGCGGTTTGCGGTGGAGTTTCGGAGGTTGGTGGATGCGGAGGGATTGGCGACGACGGATGGATGCGTGGGGGTTTATGAGCCGGCGCTGGCGGATGCGGAGACGCTGCGGCGCGTGCTCGCGAGAGTGCCGGAGGGGACGTGGGAGTTGGTGTGTCATCCGGGGTATGTGGATGAGGATTTGAGGCGAGTGAAGACGCGGCTGCGAGAGAGCAGGACGGCGGAGTTGGATTTACTGACGTCGAGCGGAGTGAGGGAGATTTTTGAGCGAGAGAAGATTCAGATTATTTCGTACAGAGATTTGTAGGGCGGACGCGTGACTAGAAGGGGACGGGTTGTGAAATCTTATCTAGAGACGAACCTTACGGTTCGTCTGTGCGAATGCCGGGTAGGGCGACGGAAAAGTCAAAAACAATAGCAGATCCCTCACGCCGTCTGATACACGCCCTGCGGGCGCGTATCATGCGTGTTCGGGATGACAGCTAATAATGATTGAGGTGGTTGGTCGATAAAGCTGATTGCTCGACGGGGTTCCACCCGCAGACACCTGCACGCCTCTGTTACGCGCGTCCATTTATATGAGGTGAACCTCGCGGTTCACCTGCGCGTCCTTTCGGACGCGCCAAACCGCGCGCAAGGGCGGGATTCGGGATGACAGGTGAATTAGGCGGCGACGGCGAATTGTTTGTGTCGCCTAGTTTACGCAGCGGCTGGCTGCTTGTTTATTTTCGGGAGTACGTTCTCACCATAAAAGTTGATGACTTTTTCCTGATCGTCCTGGCCGGTGTGGATGTTGACCATGGTTGCGCCGCTCTCGAAGAGCTTGTTGATTGTGTCGATGTGGGGTTGGGGGTCAGTGCTGACGGGCCAATCGGCGTAGACCTTTTCGAGGGGAATTTCCTTTTCGGCGCGAGCCCGGATGGTCTTGGGATCGCGGATGTTGTAGTAGGGATTCCAGGCTTTCGGACCGAAGCGCCAAAGTTCGGCGGCTTTTTCCGCG
Organism: uncultured Acidobacteriota bacterium; assembly: GCA_963757885.1. GTDB lineage: Bacteria > Acidobacteriota > Terriglobia > Acidiferrales > UBA7541 > Palsa-147. The sequence continues at coordinate 2,533,078 of CAVWSS010000006.1, forward strand.
TCGGCTTTGCTGCCTACGACAGCGTATTGCTCGACGAGGACGGGCATGTCTTTGATATTTTTGCCGGCTTCTTTAATGCCGGCTTCGAATTCGGATTTGTGTTCCTTCCAGGTTTTGGGGTCGGTAACCAAGCCATCGGCATATTTTCCGGCGCGGCGCATGGCCTTTAGTCCGTTGGCGGCCATGAGAATCGGAACAGGCGTTTCGGGAATGTCATAGAGTTTGGCGACGACTTTGAAATATTTGCCCTGGTGATTGACGGGCTGGCCCTTCCATAAATCGCGAATCACTTGCGTGGCTTCGATGAGGCGTTCGGAGCGTTCATTCCAGCTACCCCAATTGCCGGTGGCGGCTTCTTCATTGAGGGCTTCGCCGGAGCCGAGGCCAAGAAAAATGCGGCCGGGGTAGAGAAGCGAGAGCGAAGCGAAAGCTTCGGCTACGATGCCGGGATTGTAGCGGTAGCTGGGGCAGGTGACGGTGGTGCCCATTTTCAGTGCGGAAGTGTGCGCACCGAGGCTGCTCATGGTGACCCAGGCGAGACCGGAGTGGCCTTCGTTATCCTGCCAGGGCTGGAAGTGATCGCTGGTGGCGATGAAGTTGAAGCCGGCGCGCTCGGCGGCGGTTCCGAATTTGACGAGCTGGGGCACAGGGAATTGCTCGTGAGGGAGCATGAAGCCGACGGAGAGTTCGGTGAAGGATTTCGTGGATTGAGGCGAGGCGGATTTAGGCATTGAGGATTTTTCCTTGGATTCCGGGCTGCTGAATTTCGCACTGGCGCTGAAGAGGTTCGACATTCCCAAGATGCCTGCGCAGGCGCTGAGGGACTTTAGGACGCTGCGGCGTTCGCTATTCACGAAGTGCTTCCTCGGTAGTCAGAAATTACGGCATGTGAATGTGACGCAGGAGGAGGTTGCGGGTCTATACGGACAACAACGGGGAAAAATTGGGAATTAGTCGTATGGAGGAGTGGGGAAGGACAGTGGGGACTTTTCAAGATCCTATGGAGGAACCTTACAGGAGACGAACCTGACGGTTCGTCTGCGCGGCTGCCCGGTGGGGCGGCAGAAAAGTCAAAAACAATAGCAGATCCCTCACGCCGTCTGTTGCGCGCGCCGGAGCGCGCGCAGCAGCGGGAATTCGGGATGACACGCGCGGGGGTAGTGGTGAGGAATGGAGTTTACTCACGCGCGGAAGCTTTGTAAGACCAAAGCAAAACTCTACGGAATGACGGATTCCGGAGCTAGCGCGTAACCCCGACGAGCAAACCCGGCCCCTGGGGCACCCAAGAAAAAAGCTAAGGCAAAAGCCGCGGAGGCGAGTGGTGTAGAATTTCGGGCAAATCCCAGAAAAGAGGTAGCGGTGGGTCCATCGGGGAAATCGGGACTGGCCGGGCGCACGCTGGCTCACTATCGCATCGGCAACGCGATAGGGGCGGGCGGAATGGGGGAAGTATTTCGCGCGAGCGACACGCGGCTTGGGCGAGATGTGGCGCTGAAGATTCTTCCTCCGGAGATGGCCGGGGATGCAGACAGGCTGGCGCGCTTCCAGCGCGAGGCCCGGGCGGTGGCCGCGCTGAATCATCCCAACGTGGTGACTCTGTACTCGGTGGAAGAAGCCGAGGGAATCCATTTCATCACCATGGAGTTGATCGAAGGGGAGGCGCTTGACCGGATGATTCCGGCGGGCGGGTTGCCGGCGGAGCGAATTGTGGAGATTGCCGGCGCGATTGCGGAAGCGTTGACGGCGGCGCACGACAAGGGGATTGTGCATCGCGATTTGAAACCGGCGAACGTAATGGTGACGACGGAAGGGCGAGTAAAGGTGCTGGATTTTGGACTGGCAAAGGAATTTGGCGGGCAGGTGGCGGGCGCGAGCGACGCCACGGTGACTTCGCCAACTACACCTGCTTCGCCGGGGCGAACGGAAGCGGGCGTGGTGATGGGGACGCCGGCGTACATGTCACCGGAGCAAGTGTCGGGGCGGGCGCTGGATCATCGCACGGACATTTTTTCGCTGGGCGTGCTGCTGCACGAAATGACCACGGGGCGGCGGCCATTTGAGGCGGCATCGTCGGCGGAATTGATTTCGGCAATTTTGCGGGACCAGCCGGCGTCGGTGCTGGAGTTGCGGCCGGAGCTGCCGGCGGATTTGGCGCGGGTGATACGGCGATGTTTGGAAAAGGACCCGCGGCACCGGGTGCAGACCGCGCGTGACGTGAGCAATGAGTTTCGGGATCTGGCGCGAATCACTTCACGTCCTGAATCCAGGCCCGCTTCGACATCGCGACCCGCGGCCAAGACGGATTCGAGTGAAGTGCGCGCGGATGAGGGGTTTTGGGTGGCGGTGCTGTCATTCAAGTACAGCGGCGGGAATGCGGAGTTGAGCGCGCTGGCTGAAGGATTGACGGACGACATCATTACGGGGATGTCGCGATTTTCGTATTTGCGAGTGATTGCGCGGAGTTCGACGGAGCGTTACGCGCAGCAGGCGGTGGATGTGCGCGGGGCGGCGAAGGAATTGGGCGCGCGTTACGTGATGGAAGGGAGTATCCGGCAGGCGGGAACGAAGGTCCGAATCGCGGTGCAGCTGGTGGATGCGGTGAGCGGCGCGCATATGTGGGCGGAAACGTATGAGAGGGCGTTTCATTCCGAAGCAGCCTTCGAATTGCAGGATGAGCTTGTGCCGCGGATTGTGTCGTCGGTGGCGGATATGAACGGGGTACTGCCACGAAGCATGAGCGAAATCTTGCGAAGCAGGGCGCCGGCGCAATTGAGCCCGTATGAAGCGGTGCTGCGAAGTTTCGCGTATTACGAACGGTACACGCCTGAGGAGCTGACTGCGGCGCGGGCCGCATTGGAAGCGGCGGTGGAGAAAAGTCCGGCGTATGCGGATGCATGGGCCATGTTGTCGATCCTCTGCGCGCAGGATTACGTGCATGGATACAACCTTCAGGCGAATGCGCTGGAGACCGCAGCGACGGCAGCACGACGCGCGGTGCAACTAGGGCCGTCGAATCATCTGGCGTACTTCAGTTTGGCGCAGGTGCTTTCCTATCAGAAGGAATACGATTCATTGCGGGATGCAGTGGAGCGGGCGGTGGTGCTCAACCCGATGGACGGTAATTCGGTTGCACATCTTGGCGAGCTACTGACGTACAGCGGCAACGCGGAGCGGGGTATGGAGTTAACCGCGCGGGCCAAGCAACTCAATCCGAATGGTCCGGGGTGGTATTGGTATGGCGATTTTTATCACGCGTTTTCGCAACGTGACTACCGAAGCGCGCTCAGTTTTGCGCTGAAGGTGAAACTGCGTGGGAATCCGCTGGCGCCGATGTTCATTGCGGCGGCTGCCGGTCAGCTCGGAGACAGCGAGACTGGCGCGAAAGCTGTGGCGGATTTGGTGAAGTTCCGTCCCGAGTTGCCTGGGCTGATGCGAAGCCAGGTCGCAAAAATTTGGAACCCCGAGTATGCGGGGCGTTTTCTGGAGGGTTTGCGGAAGGCGGGACTCGAAATTCCGGAGGCGGGTGGGGCGGGGGCGCGGTGCGACGAGCAGTGCTGCGGTGAGGGGTACTGCGGCGAGGGCACGAGTTCGGCAGTGAGTTCAGATGTGAGTTCAGCAAACAAGTTGGATTCAGGTGCGCGGCGCGCAGAAGAAGGATTTTGGGTGGCGGTGCTGCCATTCAAGTACAGAGGAGGCGATGCGGATTTGGCGGCGCTGGCGGACGGCTTGACGGACGAGGTGATTACGGGGCTGTCGCGATTTTCGTATTTGCAGGTGATTGCGCGGGGATCGACGGCGAAATATTCAGGCGAGTCACAGGGGCAGTCAGCGCAGTCACAATCGCAGGATGTGAGAGCGACTGGCAAAGAGTTGGGCGCGCGATACGTGATGGAAGGGAATCTGCGGCAGGCGGGAACGAAGCTGCGGCTCGTCGTGCAGCTGGTGGATACGGTTTCAGCGGGCGCATTTGTGGGCGGAGACTTACGAGCGTCAGTATCAGCCCGATGCGGTATTCGATCTGCAGGACGATTTGGCGCCGCGGATTGTGTCGACGGTGGCGGACCAGTATGGCGTGCTGCCGCGAAGCATGAGCGACGCGCTGGGCAATAAGAATGAAGAGTTGCTAACGCCGCATGAGGCGTTGCTGCGGGCTTTTCGTTATTTCGGTAGCATGACACCGGGAGAGCATGCGACGGTGCGTCGGATTCTGGAGAAGCGCGGTGCGCGAAGCGCCGGAACAGGCGGATTGCTGGGCGATGCTGGCGACGATGTATGCGAGCGAATTCGCGGACGAATTCAATCCGCTGCCAAATTCATTGGATCGCGCGCTGGCGGCGGCGCAGCGTGCGGTGGCTCTCGCGCCCACACATGCGCTAACACACTACGCACTGGCGTTTGTTTATTTTTTCCGCAAGGAGAGAAGTTCATTCCATGCGGCAGCAGAACGTGCGATAGCGCTGAATCCGATGGACGGGTCCGGCATGGGGATACTGGGAATATTCATGCAAAGCGCCGGCGAGCCGGACCGAGGAATGAAGATGGTGGAAACGGCGATGAGGCTGAATCCGAATTATCCCGGAGCTGCTGCGCTTTGCCGCGTTCACGGATACGTATTTCAAGAGGAAATACGAGGAAGCGCTTGACGCGGCGGTGCGCCTCAACATGCCGGGTTTCTATTTTACGCATTCGTCGCTGGCGGCGGTGCTGGGGCAACTTGGGCAGCGCGAAGCGGCGCAAAAAGCGGTGAAGGAATTGCTGGCGCTGCGTCCGGACTTTGCGAAGGAGATGCGGAGAGAATACGCGAAGTGGAACACGGCGGAGGAGATCGAGCTTATGGTTGAGGGGCTGCGCAAGGCGGGGTTGGAGATCGAGGGTAAGGCGGGGACGGAGTATGCGAGGTGGGGGAAGTGAGTGCAAGCGCGGCGGTTGATGGATGCTTGATGGGCGTTTGCTGCGATCAGTAGCCGACGCAAGGGGCGAGGGTTACGAGTTGCAGTCCGATTAGCGCGACGCAGGAAGCAGCGACAATTTTCCACGGTGATTGAGTCCATGGCGCGTCCTTTAGCGACGAGCGGCGCGACGAACCAAACGGATCAAGCGAACCAAGCGCGTAGATTCCTAGAAAAATCAGCAGCACGCAGAATTGCAGCCACCAGTCGTTATCCCAGCCGAGCCAGCCAGGTTTTGATCCCCAGGCAATCCAAGCGTTTGATCCGATGTGCAGATACGCGAGCGGATAGGCGGCAATTTTTTTGGGATGCACGGGAAAATCGAGAACAAAGTGGGAGAAGACGACCAGCCAGATGGCTATAACGGCGGCGCGTCCTTTGCGCCAGAAGAGCAGCGCGAAAATCGTTGCCAGAACGACGACGGAGAGCAGGGAGTGGGACCAATCGTCGAAGAAGTTTGTGGCGTCGGCCGGCTCGAGGCCGATTCGGGCGAGGAATATCCAGACCAGGTCGGGCAGAAATGCGCCGGTGAGAAGGGCCCAGAGGGGCGCGCGGCGGGCGTAAGGGCTGGCGGCTAAGGCGATGCTGTAGTGCGGGGCGTACATTTCGTTAGTTGGGGGCCTGGTGATTTTTGTCGGGGGCGGCGGTTGCTGAGCGGGTATTGCCGCGGAGGGCGGTATTGATGAGCCAGAGGAGCAGGGCGGGGACGAAGAAGAGGAAGAATTCGATCAGGGCGTCATGGGTGTTCATGGGACTTTATTTGCCGGCGCCGAATTGCTACTTTGTTCGTGATAACCTGTTCATAGGGTTAGAATAGAACAGGAGAGGCCATTTTTCAATGGGAACTGAATTACCAACCACGCGCGATTTTCAGTTCATTAGCGGGAGTATCGCGCTCGACTTCGTAAACACGGTGGGGAACAGGCTGGGCACGAAGAGAGATTATTTTCAGAGCGCCGACGATGTGAATCGCTGGGCCAGATTGGCAGGGCTGATATCGGAGGGTGAGTCGCTTCGCTTGACCGCTAAGCAAGTGCGAAGAATCCGTGCGGTGCGAGAGGGGCTATATGCGATTTTTCGACGTTTGGTCGCGCGGCCGCGGGTGACGCGGCAGGGAATCGCGCGGCTGAACACTATGCTCGGATCGATTTCGTTGAATCGCAGGCTGCTCTGGGCGAAAGGAAAGGTGAACTGGGAAAGCAAAGTATTGGTTCGCGATCCCATGTCGATGCTGGCGCCGATTTTGCTCAATGCGGCGGAAGTGCTGGTAACGGGCGCGTTTCAGAAGGTGCGGCAATGCGCAGATAAGAACTGCGGGTGGTTGTTTCTGGATGCGTCGCAGGCGGGGAAGCGCCGCTGGTGCAGCATGTCGGATTGCGGGAATCGCGCGAAGGCGCGGCGGCACTATCGAGCGGTCTCCGTTTGACCAAGGCCTAGCAAGTAGTCACATTACTTGTGGGAGCGGCTGTGCAGGGAAAACGAATCACTAGAGAGGGTGGCTAATGCAAAAGGAAGTTTTGCGAGAAGTCTTGAAGCAGAATGAATTTACGAGTCATTTCGCTCTTGGCCGGGTTACCAACGAGAATGCGTCACTCAGGCTCAATGACAAAACAGCATCCATTGGGTTCATATACCGGCATATCGGGGAAACGATGAATTTGTTTGGTGCGCTTTTGGGCGTCCCAACCGAGGTTAAAAATACAACGATGGGTCAAACGGATGATGGGCAGGGCGTTGACGTGGAATACAGCAGGCAGCTGATCTCAAAAGGATATGGCGTGCTGAAAGAACTCGTAGAAAACAGCACAGATGAAGACTGGCTGAAGCCGGTTAATACTCCTTTTTTTGGCACGGTTACACGAATCAGATTGTATGTTCACGCCCTTTTTCATACGTCGAATCATGCGGGGCAGATATCGCTGACATTGGCGAGAGGCAGGAAATAAGTCGGTTGCGTTCCACCAGCAAGTGCTACTTAGCAGGCGGGGGCTGGGCTACCGTCATGCCATGTTTCCGGAAGACGTCCATCATTTTCGCGCGGTCGGGTGCGCCGCCGGCGGCGGCACCGATTAGTTCGGCAGCTTCACGGAAGAACGCGGGGCCCATTATCGCAGGGGTTATAAAGGCGAGCTGTTTCGCATCGTGGTTGCCGAGGTTATCGAAGCGGTGCACCGCGCCTCGGGGGATGCAGAGCGCCTGCCCGGGTCCAACCTCGATAGGCGTTCCGTCAACCGTCCAAGTAATGACGCCCTCGATGCCGTAAAGGATCTCCTCGTAAGCATCATTCTTGTGGGCCGGCGCCGCCAGCTTCTGCCCGGCGGGGACGAGAACCTCGAACACTGAAGCACTCCCGTTGGAATTATTGCTGGTGAGCAGGAACCGAACCCCTATCGGGCCAATCTTGATGCTCGCTTCAGCAGGATTGACTCTGATCGTTTGCTGCTGCATGGCTGCCGCCCTTTCCTGTGAATTTCTAGACTGCGCCGTTTGCATTCCAGGAAGAAAATCTTCGTAAGTGGACGTATCTACTGAGGAATCGTGGTGGGCCGCGCAGGACTCGAACCTGCAACCCGCTGATTAAGAGTCAGCTGCTCTACCAATTGAGCTAGCAGCCCACGGATTTGGAATTGTAAGGGAAGCGAGGGTTAGTGTCTACGCGGCGGCATGCGGATATGGGCGGGATACACGGGGGCTTGCGCAGCTCACCAGACAGATCGCCAGACAAACTACCAGACAAATCACCAGACAAATTACCAGACAAATCACCACACAAAGGGGATGAAGGCTTTGACGCGGGAGCGGTAGTCGGAATATTGCGTGCTGAATTGTTCGATCATCAAGCGTTCTTCCAAGCGGGATTTGAGCCAGAGGGCGAAGGTAACGACGACAGCGGCAGCAAAGTAGCCAAGCTGGCCATAGGCGATGGCGGTGCCGAGGATAGCCAGGAGAAGTCCCGAATAAATGGGATGGCGCACGAAGGCGTAAGGGCCGGTCAGGATCAGGGTGTGATCCTGTTTGATGACCACGCGGCCGTCCCAATTGCGGCCGAGAAAAAAACGGGCAATGAAGGCAAAGGCGATTCCCGCGGCGGTGAGGAGCGCGCCGGTGTAGGCGATGGCCGGCGTGTTGGGAATAAGTTGATTGCGGAGGATGGGGTTTCGCGTGTGGTTGCCAAAGAACCAAAAGGCGGATAGGGCCAGGGCTATATAGACGAGTCGAATGGGCGAGCGGCGGCGGCGAGTGGCGCGCTTCACGAAGAAAGCTGCGGCAAGCCAGACTGCCCAGAAAAAGATCCAGAGCACGTTGATGAATTGGTAGGGAAGGTTGGGCGGGAGGCTGTTGAGCATGTTTGTTATGTAATGCGCGTCGGTAAAGCTTGAGTGTAACCCCCCACGCGCAACCCCGGCGCATGGGGCACTAAGAAAAACCAACGATTTAATTCAGCACGGTAGCCCTCAAGTCACAGACCCAAGGCAAAATCGGAATTTGGGCGCTGAGGTTTGCGCCGGAATGGAACAGGGGGAGGGTTTTCTGCGCAAAGGGTAACGGAGGAAAGGGGCGGAATGTTTTGACGGTGTTGAGGGCGGGCCATAGACTGGATTTCCCTTCCTGCAAGTCTTCCAAATCCGCCCTGGAGAATACCCGTGTCCGCATTCAGTGTGGCGCCAGTGCTGGCGCCGGCAATTGCGCAGGAGTCGGCAAACGCATCACCTTCCGTTTCAAGCTATCAGTCGAAAATTCCAAGTGAACAGGTCGAGCAGGCGTCGAGAGACGCGATTTTGATGCAGCACATGCCGGAAGTGCAGCGGATCGCGAGGAAGATTCATCAGAAGTTGCCGGCGCATGTGGCCCTGGAGGATTTGGTTCATGCGGGAGTGCTGGGTTTGATTGACGCGACGCAGAAGTACAGCGCGGGGCGGAATGTGGAGTTTCGGCATTATGCGAAGTTTCGGATACGTGGGGCGATTTTGGATAGTTTGCGGGAGGGGGATTGGGGGCCGCGTGCGTTGCGGAAGCAAGCGCGGGCGGTGAACGAGGCGCGATTTGTGTGCAAGGCGGAGTTGGGCAGGGAGCCGGATGAGGCGGAAGTGGCGGCGAAGATGGGAATGGGGCTGGTGGCGTATCAGAAATTGGTGGGGAAGTTGAATGCGCTGGAAATTGATGAGTTGCCGGAGGGCGGAGTGGAGGAGAGGCGGGGGAGTTTTGGGGCGACCAGCGCGAAGAGCCCGTTTAGCGAGTATTTGCAGGTGGAGATTTTGCGGCATTTAGGGACGGCGATGGATGCGTTGCCGGCGAGGGAGAGCCAGGTGTTGGTGTTGTGCGATTTTGAAGAGAGGACGATGAAGGAAGTGGGGAAGATTTTGGGAGTGGGGGAGTCGAGAGTGTCACAGATAAGGACGGAAGCGGTGGGGCATTTGAGGGATCAGTTGAGGGATGTGATTGGTGGATGGGTCGAAAATTAGGGAATTCAAAGTCGAAAGCTTTAAATTTCATTCGACCCACTTCCTAAAACCAGGAAGTGGGGCACCCGGAAATTCAACTGCGAAACAATCGACGTAGGTGCGGACCCCGAAGTTGGGTGTAACCCCCCACGCGCAACCCCGGCGCATGGGGCACTAAGACAAAAGCTAAATCAAAAACCAAGTCAGCGTTCGGTGAGGACGGCTTGGAGGTGCTGGGCGACTTCGTTTGGTTTTTTTACGGAGACATACCAGTCGATGGTTTTGTGGAGGCCGTCCATGAACATCGTTTTGGGTTCCCAGCCGAGGAGCTTTTTGGCGAGGGAATTGTCGGCGACACGATTGAGCGGGCCGGTGGGCATTTCCGGGTGGAGTTCGAACTCGGCTTTTTTGCCCATGTAGCGGAGGACTTCGCGGGCCGCGTCGATGACCTTAATGCGTTCCATGGTGCCGAGGTTGATGGCGGTGGCGTCATCGATTTTTTCGGCGGCGAGGATGGTGCCGGAGACGATGTCATCGATGTAGGTCCAGTTGCGGATTTGCTCGCCGGTGCCCCAGACGATGAAGGGATTTTGGTTGATGAAGGCGCGGGCGATCATGGCGATGACGGCGTGATTTTCGACGCCGCGCGGGCCGTAGACGGTGAAGTAACGGCAGGAGGCGGACTTCATGCTCCAGTCCTTGTGATAGGCCTGCAGGGTCATTTCGGCCATGAGCTTGGCCCAGCCGTACATGTTGTCGGCGTCGTAGGGAGGGCCGACCATGTCTTCGGTGAGGTAGAGAATTTGGGAGGGGTTGGTCTGGATGTGATTGGGATAGACGCAGCCGGATGAGGCGTAGACGACTTTGTCGACTTTGGCCTTGTGGCAGGCGCGGAAGACGACCCCATCGAGCATGAGATTGGTGGCGCAGGCGGCTTGGTGGAGGTCGACGTAGCCGCGACCGCCGTGATCGGCGGCGAGATGGAAGACAACGTTCATACCTTGGACGACGCGTTCGGCAACGCCGGGCTCGCGCAGATCGGCCTCGACGAAAGCGACACGTTTTTCGGCGATGTGCTTTTCGATGTTGTCGAGCTTGCCGGAGCTGAGGTCGTCGACGACTTTGACGCGGGCGCCCTTGGCGACCAGGGAGTCGACGATGCCGGAGCCAATGAAGGAGGTACCTCCGGTCACCAGAACGTCACGATTTTTCCAGTCCATTCGAGAGAAGTTCCTTCCTGGCTTCTTGCTGGCCCATTGATTCAGAAGTAGTTAGGCGCCACAGGGCTGCAGCGTAAGCAGATAGAAAAGAGTACCACCGCGCAGGCTCAAAGATGAAGGCAAGGGGAGGGCCATTTTTAGGGGCGAGGTGTGTGCCGGGATGGGGCAGGGTGCGAGGGCGGAGGGCGGGGCGGAAGGTAGATGCCGCGGTGGGCGAATTAAAGGAGGAGGAGGCGAGCGACCGAGCGCCCGGAGCGCTCGCCAAGGTTGGGTGTACGAGGTAACTGCGATTTAGTGCTACTGCTTTGTTGCTGTGTTGCTACTGCGCTACTGCTTGTCCGCGTTGAAGCGAAAATAACATGGGAATTTTGTTAGTCAAATGTTGAGGGTACTGATTGGGCAATAAATCCAGCCACCCACCCGCGACCATCAACATGAGGTGAACCTTGCGGCTCACCTGCGCGTCCTGACGGACACACCACAACGCAGGTGGGGCACCCGCGGACACTTTGAAAACAAAATCAAATGCAAATCACTTCGGGGCGGGGAGGGAGTCGTGGGTCCAGTTGAGGATGATGGACTGGAGGGCGATGCGCTGGCCGGAGTAGGAGTGGTCGGTGGGGAGGTGGATGGTGGAGACTTTTGTTGAGCCGGCTTTTTTGAGGGCGGCGACGAAGGTGTCGCCGTCGGGCGCGAGGCCGTCATCGGAAGTGATGACCAGGACGGGGCGATCTTTGAGAAGTGGAGCATAGTCGACGTCGTTCCAGTCTTTGCGATGGGCTTCGACGTCGTCGATTAAGGCGTCGGCGGTGACGCCGCCGAGGGGCGGAAGTTCAGGAGCCATGTCGGCGGCAATTTTGGCGCGATCGTTGTTGAACTCATGACCCATGGTGCCGAGGTTGACGGCGGAGATCATGACTACACCGGCGACGCGAGGATCGTGAGCGCCGACGTAGCTGACAATTGCGCCGCCCATGCTGTGGCCGATGATGAGAATTTCGGAAGTGTCGACGTGATATTTGGCGGCGACGTCTTTTTCATGGAGCCAGTCGATGGAGGATTGGGCGTCGGCGATCGCGTTGGAAAAAGTGAAGGAGCCCGGGCTGCCCCAGGAGCCGCGATAGTGAAAGTAGAGAACGTTCCAGCCCGCGCGGCGAATGGATTGGGCGAGGTCGAGATTTTGTTCGTTGCCGGGGAAGCCGTGAAAAAGGACGACGGTGGGGTGATTGCCGGCGCCGGCGGCGAGATAGAAGATGCCGTTCATTTTAGCGCCGTGACTGGGGACGGTGAGTTCGACGAAGCCGGCAGGGTGAGCGGTGTCGAGAGGCGGGTCGGTGGTGACGGCGGAGGGAGTGGGCTGCGCGTGAGGGGCGGGGGTAGCGGATTGCTGGGCGCGCGCGGGAAGTGCGGTGAGGAGGAGAGCGGCGAAGAGGGCGAGGGAAGGTGTGGAGACTTTCACTTGGATTTTTTTCCTTTCGGGCGTTTGGTGGCGGTGTGGGGCGTAGCTTTCGATAATTTCGATTTGGTTTTGCCTGCAGGCTTCGGCTGTTTCTGACGGCCCGCGGCGGGTTTGGGTAGCGGAGCGGGGGCGTCGAGATCGAGAGAATTTTGTTTGGGCGGGTAGGTGATGTTGTGGCCGCGCACTTTGGCGAAGGCGGTGAGCGCGTGAGGCTGGGTTTTTCCGGGCGACATGATGTGCGTGGGCACAAGGCCGCGGACGAGAAGCGCGTCGGAAACGAGAGAGCGATGGCAGCGCCAGGGAACGGCTTCGGCGCACATGATGCAGGTGGGCTTTTGTCGGGTGAGGTCGATTAATTTTGCGATGGCGGCGTTGAATTCGGGAGTTTGCATGTAGTCGGCAAAGCCGCGGAAGCCGTCATTCTTCCATTCTTTATTGGGAGAATCTTTGCGTGGGTGGCGGAGGCCGCCGAGCTCTTCGAGGTGAATGTATTCGATGCCGGCGGCAGGAGCGGATTCGCTGAGGGATTTTTGGTTGAACTGCGGATTGAAACGCGAGCGAGGAATGGTGCGTATATCAACGAGGCGCTCGACGCCGTTTTCTTTTAGCAAGCTGAGGAACTCGTCGATGGGGCGAGTGGAGTGGCCGATGGTGAAGAGTTCAGGCGTTACGGAATTCTGACTCATGTGTAAATTCTCGACAAAAAATCCACGGACCGGTATGGCGGGCGGTCGCGGTCGCGATGCGAAGCAAGATGATACACTTGAAATAGAGATGCAATTGCCGCGATGAAGATGCGGAGAGCGTGAGGTTTTGGATAATGCGTCTAGTATTTGGCGCGGACCACGCAGGGTACGAACTCAAGCAAGCCTTAATTCCATTTGCGGAAGCATTGGGACACCACGTGCTGGACGTAGGGACGGACAGCACGGCGCCGGTGGACTATCCAGATTATTCGGAGAAGTTGGCCTTGGCGTTGCGGGTTGGAAACGCGGAGCGCGGCGTGCTCATTTGCGGGAGCGGAATTGGCGCGTCGGTGGCGGCGAACAAAATACCGGAGATCCGCGCGGGCGTGGCGCACGACTGTTATTCGGCGCATCAGGGCGTGGAGCACGACAATATGAATGTGCTGGTGATGGGTTCGAGAGTGATCGGGGTTGAGCTGGCGAAGGAGCTGGTGAAGACTTTCTTAAAAGCGCAATTTAGTGGAGAAGAGCGTCACGTAAGGCGGCTCGAAAAGATCGAAAAGTTGGAGGAGAAATATGACGGCTACGTCAGGGGATAAGGGAAACGGAAATAAGGCGGGGGCAAAGAATCCACTGCGCGAGGCCGAGGCGCTCGGGCAGGGAATCTGGCTGGACTACATCCGCCGGAGTTTTCTGGTGGAAGGCGGCCTGAAGAAGCTGGTGGACGAGGACGGGCTTAGCGGAGTTACCAGCAACCCGACGATTTTTGAGAAGGCGGTGTCGGGCGGGAACGATTACGACCAGCAGTTCGATGAAATTGTGAAGTCCGGAAAGGACGATGACGTCGCGGAGCTGTTTGCGGCGATGGCGGTAAAGGACATTCAGATGGCCGCGGATACGCTGCGCGGGACGTACGACCGAACCAAGGGCGCAGATGGATATGTGAGCCTGGAAGTTTCGCCGGAACTGGCACGGGATACGCAGGGGTCGATCCGCGAAGCGCAGAAATTGTGGAAGGCGGTGAACCGGCCAAATTTGATGATCAAGATTCCGTCGACGCCGGAGGGAATTCCGGCGGTTGAGGAGTTGCTGGCATCGGGCGTGAATGTGAATATCACGCTGATGTTTTCGATGGCGCATTACGAGGCGGTGGCGCAGGCGTATTTGAGAGGGGTAAAGCGGGCGAAAGAGCCGGCGAAACTGGGGTCGGTGGCATCGTTTTTCGTGAGCCGGGTAGACAACATGATCGATCCGCGACTGGAGAAAATTGGAACGCCGGAAGCGCTGGCGTTGCGCGGGAAAATTGGAATTGCGAATTGCAGAGTGGTTTATCAGAGATTTCAGCAGATTTTTGAAGGGCCGGACTTCGCGGATTTGAAGGCGAAGGGCGCGCGGGTGCAGCGCGTGCTGTGGGCCAGCACCAGCACGAAGAATCCGGCGTATCCGGACACGCTGTATGTGGCTGAGTTAATCGGGCCGCATACGGTGAACACGTTGCCACCGGCGACGATTGACGCGTTTCGCGATCATGGAGTGGTGCGCGGGTCGACGATTTTGGAAGGCGTGGACCAGGCGCGAAAGGATTTGGCGGCGCTGGAGAAGTTGGGAATCAAGTTGAATGACATCACCGAGCAGTTGCAGAAGGAAGGCGTCGATTCGTTTTCCAAGTCGTTTCGTGATTTGGAAGCGGCGCTGGAAAAGAAGCGCGGGCAATTGAAGGCGGCCGCGCACAGGTAGATTTTTGGGCTCTGGGACCAAGGTGGGAAATTGAGTGCAGTGGTAGAGGTGAAAAATGTCGACAGGAACATCGCCTAGTGGATTGGGTGGAACTGAAATGGCGAAGATGACGACGGCGATTGGAAGTTTGGATCAGGCGGTGAAAAGCCGGCTGGAGGCGTGGCAGAAGGAGAGGTTTGGCTCGCGGATGTGGGCGAAGGACCCGACGCTGTGGGCCAAGGCGGGCACGCCGGAAATTATCGACCGGCTGGGCTGGCTGACGCTGCCGGAGGAAATGAAGGCGCAGATTGCGACACTGACCGCGTTTCGCGATGAAATTCGCAAGGAGAAGTTTACGCACGCGGTGCTGCTGGGGATGGGCGGGTCGAGTTTGGCGCCGGAAGTTTTTCAGGAAACGTTTGGGAATCATGACGGGTCGCCCGAATTGCATGTGCTGGACAGTACACATCCGGCGGCGGTGAAAGCGATGGCGGCGCGGGTGAATCTGCCGCATACGCTGTTTATTGTGTCGAGCAAATCGGGAACGACCACGGAGATGGATTCATTTTTCTATTATTTCTGGTCGAAGCTGCAGACGCCGGAGAACGAACGCGGGAAGCAATTTATTGCGATTACCGATCCGGGAACGCCGCTGCAGAAGATGGGTGAGAAGCGCGGATTCAGGAAGATTTTTAATGCGAATCCAAATGTGGGCGGGCGTTATTCGGCGCTGACGCATTTTGGGGTCGTGCCGGCGGCGATTATCGGCGTGGATTTGGAAAAGTTGCTGAGCGAGCGGGCTGCAGATGGAACAGGCGTGCGACGAGCAGGCGGCAGACGCGGAGAATCCGGGATTGAAGTTGGGCGCGATTTTAGGAGAAGCGGCGAAGGCGGGACGCGACAAGGTTACTTTTTCTGCGAGCAAGAGTTTGAGTCATTTTCCAGTGTGGCTGGAGCAATTGATCGCAGAGAGCACGGGCAAAGAGGGCAAGGGAATTGTGCCGGTGGCGGAAGAGGAGCCGCTCGGCGAGCCTGGGATTTATGGTAAGGATCGGATTTTTGTGCGGCTGGAATTGGCGTCGGAGACGAATGATAAGGATGCAGATCGATTGAAGGCGCTGGAAGCGGCGGGGCATCCAGTGGTGCGGATTACAATTGATACGCTGGAGGATTTGGGCGGGGAATTTTATCGCTGGGAAGTGGCGATTGCAGGAGCGGGAGCGGTGATTGGGATTCAGCCCTTCAATCAGCCGGACGTGCAATTGGCGAAGGATTTGGCGAAGCAGGCGATGAAGGGCGCGAGCGGCGGTGCGAGCTCGGATGGTGGGGCGGGTGCGCCGAAAGCACCGGAAGCGGTGGATGTGGCGCAGGAGGGGAATTTCAAAGCGGCGCTGCAGAAGTGGCTCGCATCGGCGAAGACCGGCGACTATTTTGGAATTGATGCCTATTTGCAGCCCACTGAGAAGACGTCAGATCTATTGGAGAAAATTCGATTGACGCTGCGGGATCAGGGACACAACGCGACGATGCTGGGATACGGGCCGCGATTTTTGCATTCGACCGGGCAGTTGCACAAAGGTGGGCCGAACACCGGCGTGTTTTTGCAGATTATCGATACGCCGGCCGAGGATCAGGCGGTGCCAGAGACGGATTACACGTTCGGGCAGTTGATTCGCGCGCAGGCTGCGGGAGACGCGACGGCGCTGCAGCAACGCGGCCGGCGTTTGCTGCGGGTGCAGGCAGGGCGCGATGCGGACAAGGCCCTGAGCAAAATTGAGGAGACGCTTCGCGAGGTGAAGCGTGACTGAAGTGACCGCGATTTTCTGGGACATTGGCGGAGTGCTGCTGACGAATGGGTGGGACCGCCATTCGCGGCGCGCGGCGGTGGAGAAATTCGGGCTGGAGTGGGAGGAGTTTGAGGACCGGCACGAGCTGCTGCTGGATAAGTTTGAAAAAGGCGAGATGAGTTTGGGCGAGTATTTGAAGCGGCTGGTATTTTACCGGGAGCGGCCGTTCAGCAAAGAGCAATTTAAGGATTTTGTTTTCGCGCAGTCGAAGGAACTGAAGGGCGGTGCGCTGGAATTCTTGGGCCAGCTGGCGTCGCAGAAAAAGTATTTTTTGGCGGCGTTGAGCAACGAGTCGGCGGAGATCACGGACTACCGGATTGAAAAGTTTCATTTGCGCGACTATTTGGAGGCGTTCTTCAGTTCGTGTTTTCTGGGAGTGCGGAAGCCGCACATGGAAATTTACCGTCGGGCGCTGAGTATCAGCCATCGAAGCCCGGGCGAGTCGATCATGGTGGACGACCGGGCGCTGAATCTGGAATGCGCGAAAGAGTTGGGGATGCATACGATTCAATTCAAGAATTTGGATCAGTTGCGCGATGCGGTGGGGAATTTGGGAGTGAAGGTTGGAGTGAATGCAGGGCACGCGGAACATAAAAAGGAAGCGCACAAATTGCAGGAGGCTCGGTGATGGATCTGGGAATGATTGGCCTTGGGAAAATGGGCGGCTTTATGACCGAACGCCTGATCAAGGGCGGGCACCGCGTGGTGGGATACGACCGCGACGCGGCGGTGGTGAAAAAGACCACGGAGAAAGGCGCGGCGGGGGCGAATTCGCTGCAGGAGATGGTGGGGCAGCTGAAGTCGCCGCGCGCGATTTGGCTGATGGTCCCGCAGGGCAAGCCGGTGGACGATACGATTGCGGCGCTGCTGCCGATGTTGAGCGAAGGCGACACGATTATTGACGGAGGGAATTCGTATTACCGGGACAGCATGCGGCGGGCGGCGGAGCTGAAGCCGAAGAAAGTTAATTTTGTGGATGTGGGAACAAGCGGCGGCGTGTGGGGATTGCAGGAGGGTTACAGCATGATGATTGGCGGAGACGAGGACGTGGTGGGCCGGCTCTCGCCGATTTTCAAGACGCTGGCGCCAGGGCCGGATAAGGGTTGGGGACGCGTGGGTCCGGCGGGCGCGGGACATTTTGTGAAGATGGTTCACAACGGGATCGAGTACGGAATTATGCAGGCGTACGCGGAGGGCTTGGATTTATTGCGGCACAAGCAGGAATTTAATTTGGATTTATTGCAGGTGGCGCAGATCTGGCAATTCGGGAGCGTAATTCGTTCGTGGCTGTTGGATTTGACGGTGGATGCGCTATCGAAGAATCCGACCTTGGACGGAATTGAGGCGTACGTCACGGATTCGGGCGAAGGGCGATGGACGGCGGTGGAGGGAATCGAGTTGGGCGTACCGATGCCGGTGATTACGGGTGCGCTGGATGCGCGGTTCAGGTCGCAGGACCCGGAGCCATTCGCGAATAAATTGCTGGCGATGATGCGGCATGAATTTGGTGGGCACGCAGTAAAGACCGCGGCGAAGTAGCCGCCGCGCGAAGTGCGCTGGATGAGACGCGCGAGGCGAGCGCGCCTGCGAATCAATGAGTGAGTAGCGATTCTCTTGAGGAAGAAAGCGAAACGACATGGCTGATCGAAAGAGCACGCAAGCGGTAGCCGAGCCGCAAGATTCAGCAGCGAAGAAGGCGGCGGAAATTCCATCACCAGTGGCGGATGCAAGCCGGGCGCCTGCGGAACCGTGTTTATTTGTGATTATGGGCGCGACGGGCGATTTGATGGGGCGGAAGCTGTTGCCCGCGCTGTACCGGTTGCGTAAGCGCGGGTTGCTGGATCCGAAGAGCGCGCTGCTGGGCGTGGCGATTGACGATTTGAACGATGAGAGTTTTCGGGAGCGTTGCCGGACGGAGTTGATTCAGTCGGGAATTCCGGAGAGCGAGCTGCCGCCGAAATTTACGGGCGACATGCTTTTTTACTATGGATTGCCGACGGGCGATGCGGCGGCGTATCAGGGGCTGGCGAACCGGATCAATGAAATTGAAAAGAGCAAAGGGCTGACGCGAAGGGTGCTGTATCTGGCGCTGCCACCGGAGGCGTTCGAGCCGGTGATTCAGGGGCTTGGCGAAGCGGGGCTGAATCGCGACCAGGATTGGGCGCGAATCGTGATTGAGAAGCCGTTCGGACACGATTTGAAGTCGGCACAGCAATTGAATGCGCGGCTGCACAAATATTTCGATGAGCCGCAGGTGTACCGGATCGACCACTATTTGGGCAAGGAGACGGTGCAGAACATTTTGGTGTTTCGATTCGCGAATTCGCTATTCGAGCCGCTGTGGAATCGCGACCGCATCTCGAGCGTGCAGATTACGGTGGCGGAGTCGCTGGGAGTGGAGCACCGGGCGAAGTATTACGAGCACGCGGGCGCGCTGCGGGACATGATTCAGAATCACCTGACGCAGCTTTGCACTTTGGCAGCGATGGAAGTGCCGCCGGCATTCGAGGCGGAGGCGATCCGACACGAGAAGGCGAAAGTGCTGCGGTCGGTGATGCCGATTAAAAGGGACGATATTGTGTTTGGGCAGTACACCAGCGGAACGGTGGAAGGGAAGGAAGTTCCGGGGTATCGCGAAGAACCGGGCGTGGCGCGAAATTCAAAAGTGCCGACGTTTGTAGCGCTGCGGTTGTGGATTGAGAACTGGCGGTGGCATGGGGTGCCGTTTTTCCTGCGCACCGGGAAGCGATTGCCGCACCGGGCGAGCGAAATTGTGGTGAATTTCAGGCGGCCGCCCATTGCGATGTTCAAAGATACGGACAATCCGGCGGTACGTGCGAACTCGCTACGAATCCTGATCCAGCCGGATGAGGGATTCGATTTGCGGTTTGAGATCAAGAAGCCTGGCGACGCGGTGGAGCTACAGAGCCAGAGCTTGCATTTCCGGTACTCGGATGTTTTCGAACCATTGCCCGAGGCGTACGAAACGCTACTGCTGGATGTGCTGAAGGGCGATCCAACGCTTTTTGTGCGGGACGACTGGGTAGAGGATTCGTGGAGTCTTTATACGCCGGTGTTGGAACATCCGCCGGAGGTGCATCCGTATTTTGCGGGAAGCTGGGGGCCGATCGAGGCGAATAAATTGACGCATGGCCTCAGCTGCGGCGGGTGGGTTAATCCTTGAAGCAGCGGGTCGTGAAGGCGCGAAATTGATACGAGATGCGCGCGTATTTCCTGACGGGAAGAGTTTGACTCGCGCGGTAGCGGACGAATCCCTAAAAATAATTGAGGAAGCGGTGCGGGCCAGGGGACGGGCCGCAGTGTGCCTATCGGGCGGACGCACGCCCAGGTCGTTGAACGAATTGTGGGCGAAGGATTATGTGGAAGAGATGCCGTGGGCGCAGATCCATTTTTTCTGGGGCGACGAGCGTTATGTGCCGGCGGACGATCTGGCGAGCAATTTTCGAATGGTGAAGGAGAGTTTGCTGAGACACGCGCCGGTGCCAGAAGCGAATATTCATCCGATGCGGACAAATTTTGAGCGGCCGGAGGATGCGGCGAAGAGTTACGAGGAGGAGATGCGTCGTTTTTTCGGGAGCGCGCCGCCGTTGTTCGACATTATTTTTTTGGGGCTGGGGCCGGAGGGGCACACGGCTTCGTTATTTCCGGGTTCATCAGCGTTGAACGAGAGGACGCGATGGGTGGTGAATGTGAATGTGCCGGCGGAGCCGCCGACGCGGCTGACCATGACGTATGTGATCCTGAATGTGGGAGCGAATGTTTTCTTTTTGGTGGAAGGCGCGGAGAAGCAGAAAATTATTCAGGCATTGCGCGAGGATCCGGGCGGGGCGTCGAGCGAGTATCCAGCGCTGAAGGTGCAGCCTTCGGGAAGGCTGACGTGGTTTATGGATGCTGCCGCGGCGGGGCAATAGGCGGCGGTACTTCAGCAAAAGCAGGCGCAACGTCTCTCAAGGAAGCCGGCATGAACAATCTCGACCGTATGTTACAACGCAATAAAGAGTTTGCCGCTCAGCAAGCCGCGGCGGCCACGCTTATGCCCTCGCTGCCGCGGGCGATGCCGAATGTAAAGGCGATCATCATCGGGTGTGCGGATATGCGCGTGGATCCAGCGCACGTACTTGGAATTAAACCGGGCGAGGCCGTGGTGATTCGTAACATCGGTGGCCGAGTCACGCCGGGTTTGTTGGAGCAGCTGGGTCTACTTGGCCGAATCGGCGAGCTTGCCGGGGAGGTTCCAGGAGGCGGCGGGGAGTTTCACATAATCGTGATGCAGCATACCGACTGCGGTATGACTCGGCTTGCGGGTGACCCTGCAAAGTTGGCGCACTATTTTCAAATAAAGGAAGGCGAACTCGGGGCAAAAGCGGTGAGCGATCCCCGCGCGGCGGTTGCCGCCGACGTTGCTTCGCTCCGCGCGATTCCGGCGTTGCCGGGCCGGTGGTTGATATCAGGACTTGTGTGCGACGTGGCGACGGGGCTTGTTGAGGTGGTCGTACAGCCAGCGCCGATTCGAGGTAGGTAGACGTCAGTCATAAAGATTGTTTTCCCGCTTATGGGCGTGTGGGAGTGGGACTTTTCTCCTTCTATTGCAGAGTCAAAGCACGCGGTTAGGACCTAAATCGGTGGTGCGGATAAACGCATGAGCCACCTGTTTCAAGGGCTTTTTGCGGTTCTATTCTTACTGTTATTTTACGTAGCAGTGCCTTTAGGCGTCGTTTGGGGGTGGGCGCGGTGGTTCGCGCGTCCACAACTGCGAAGTTGGTTGACTTTCCTATCCTTCCTCAGCTTGTCGCTTACCACAGCGTCTTGCCTACTTGCCGTTTGGTCGATCAACTATGCGCGCGGCATTGGCGGCTTTCCTTACTGGGATCCAATGCTTCTGAGAATTTACCGCTGGGGAGCCTTGCTCTCTCTTTGTGCGGTCATCACTGGACTTGTCGGGATGTGGCGACAGGGGCCGTTACGGTGGCTTGCCGCGCCCTGTGCTATTGGGAGTTTTCTGTTCTGGTTCGTTGCAGCTTTAGGTGAATAGTGTAGTTAACGATGATGGAATGATATTCTTGAGACGAAGGGCGCGCGAGGGGCGCGCCCTTTTTGTTTTGGTGCGGTGCGTAGTGAGTTGATTGGACCGGTCAGTTATTTTTCGTCGGCGGAGGGACCGTAGATCGAAGGGACGGCGATGTCATTCATGCGAAGGTACACGCCCAGTTGAGCGCGGTGGTGAATGATGTGATTCAGCATCATGCCGCGCACGGCGCCGATGCGCGGGCCGTTATAAAAGACCTGATCGCCGGACGAGAGCTTCCAATTGTTGGTCCATTTGCTGTCGTGGGTGCCAGCAATGGCTTCGCGGGCTTTGGCAGTGGTTTTGTCGAAGACACCGAGAACGTGTTGACGGGATTCAGCGATGGTCGGCTTCATTTTGTCGCGGACTGTGGCGAAGTCGAATTCATCAGTGGTAACAGCCATGGCGCCCAAGCCGGGAAGCTCGGCGATGTGGCCGGCGAGACGTCCCAGGGGCATCGATTTCTCGTGGGGCTTCCAGGTGAGTTTGTCTTCGGGAATACGTTCGAGAGTTTTGCGGGTGCTTGCCATTTCGTGGTCGAACTCTTTTAACAGGCCATCGCTGATTGCCATTGTGTTCCTCCCGGGTATTTAGACGCTGAGGCTCAATTGGGGATGCCTGGGAGTGTGAGGCTTTTAAGCCTGGAAGGGAAGGCGGGTGAGATCGAGATTGCCGCCGGAGAGGACAACGCCGACTTTTTTACCGGAGGCGCCGATTTTATTGGAAATAGCGGGAGCGGCGGCGACGGCGGAGGAAGGCTCGACGATGATTTTCATGCGTTCCCAGATGGTTTTCATGGCCTCGACGATTTCGGCTTCGGTGACGGTGACAATGTCGTCAACGTATTTTTTGAGGATGGAGAAGGTGAGCGGGGAGAGGGTGGCGCGGAGACCGTCGGCGATGGTGTCGCCGGAGCCGGCGGGCGCGATGGAACCGGAACGAAGAGAGCGATAAGCATCGTCGGCGTTGGCGGGCTCGCAGCCGATGACTTTGATTTGAGGGCGCTGAAGTTTGGCGGCGAGAGAGATGCCGCTGAGAAGACCTCCGCCACTGACGGGAGCGAGGATGTAATCGAGGTCGGGGACTTCTTCGAGAAATTCGAGGGCGACGGTGCCCTGGCCGGCGATGATTTGCACGTTGTCGTAGGGATGAATCATGTGGGCGTGAGTCTTGTCGGAGATTTCGCGGGCGGTGGATTCGCGGGCTTCGAGAGTGGGCTCGCAAACGGCGACCTGGCCGCCGTAGGAGCGAACGGCGGCATGTTTGGTAGCGGGCGCGTTGGAAGGCATAACGATCCAGGCGGGAATGCCGCGAAGCTGAGCGGCGCGGGCGAGTGCGGCGCCGTGATTGCCGGAGGAGTGGGTCATCACGCCGTTGCGGGCTTGGTCGTCGGTGAGGGAGAGGATTGCGTTGGTGGCGCCGCGAATTTTGAAGGAGCCGGTTTTCTGGAAATTTTCACATTTGAAGAAGAGTTGGGCGCCGGAGGCTTCGTTGAGGTGCTCGGAGGTGAGGACGGGCGTGCGGTGAATTTGATGGGTGATGCGTTTTAGGGCGGCGCGAATTTCTTCGATGCCGGGGACTTGGGCGGTGGATGGGGCGGAGTGAGTGATGGGAATGTTCCTTATTAGATAGAAATTTTATGCATGAGTTAAGAAAGCACAATTTAACCGATTCGGAGGGATTGTCCAATTCGGATGTGAGTGGGTGTGAATGAAGGTCAGGACAAATTGGATGCGGACAATTTGGCCTGCTCTAGAAAATCAAAGACTTTAAATTTCATTCGATCCCACTTCCTAACACCAGGAAGTGGGGCACGCGAAAAACCGGAGCCCACGTAGGCATGCGTGTGAGACAGGTAGTCGATTTCGGTGAAAAGCCCCACGCGCAAAACCGGCGCAAGGGGCACTAAGAAAAATCAAAGCTAGTGGATGGTGAAGGTCACTTTAGAGCTGGCGGAGTTTTGGACGCGGTTGGTGACGCGGGCGGAGAAGGTGTGCTCGCCGGGAGAGAGGTGGGGGAGAGTGAGGTCGTAGAATTCGTGAGACGCGTCGGAGAGCTGGCCTTTGGGGAAGATGACTTGCCAGTCGCCGCTGTCGATGCTGTATTCGGCGGTTTCGATGGTGCTTTCGCCGTCGTGCGCGTCGAAGGAGACGGCGACGTCCCCATTCGCGCCGGGATTGGCTTTGAGATTGGTGATAGCGGGCGGGGTGTTGTCGACTTCGAAGCGATCGGAGATGCGTTCGGCAGTGAGTGCGCGATCGGGAGGATTGGAAGGGGAATCGGAAGCGACGACTTTTAGATAGTAGGCGCCGTCGGGAAGAGTGGTGCCGTCCCAGGAGAAGTAGCGCTGGTCGAGTTTGTCCTTGAGCAGACGCCAATTTTTTTCATTTTCGCCGCGAATGTAGAGAGAGAAGGTGAGTTCGTCGTCGTTTTCATCGTGGGCGGCCCAAATGACGCCGCGATAGCCTTTATCGGGGAAGCCCTGCGGAGGCGCCTCCATATGCGTGTGAGCGGCGATAGCTTCGGCGGCAGCGTTGTTTTCGGCCTGGGGCATGTGAATTTGCACGGGAGTTGAGCCTGGATTGATCGGCGGCGCGGAAAAGCCCTGGAGGCGGACGCCGGGCTGCTGGATCACGATAGCGTCGATGACGGGCGCAATATTTTTCGGGAGATAGGCGACGCTGACCCAGGAGACGCTGGGGGAATCGCCGCCAGTTTCAGCGAAGACCGCTTTCCACTGAATGAACCGCGCGGGCGGACAGGCGACGGGCGCGGATCCGCTGGAAGAAAGCGGACCAGTCCAGTCGCTCCAAGTTTCATCGGGACGGGAAGTGTTGCCGGAACGGACGTAGAAATCGAGGCGCCCGCCGGTGACGGTGTCATCGACGCCCCAGGTGATACGGCCCCACTGCGAAAAAGTTTTGGTGTCGTAAGGCTCGGATTCGAAGGAGCCGTTTTTCTCGTCGTCGGGACCGAGCACGTAGACTTTGCCGGGATTGGCGGTGGCGACGTAGATCACGCCGTTGGGACCGGAGGCGAAGGAGGGAATTTCGTCGGCGGTGGAATCGGCGACGATTGAGTAGATGTGATTGTCTTCGAGCTCGATGATTTTGCCTTTGTTGCCGGTGCCGACGAGGACGCGGCCTTTGGAGAGGGCGATGGAATAAGCGGACTCTTCGCGAGTACTCCAAAGCGATTCGGGCGAGCCATCGGGAGCGAGGCGGTAGACTTCACTGCCACCTGAGAGAGTGGGGAAAAATTGAGCAGCGGCAGCGGCTTGGTTGGCGGCGTTATTTTGCGACTGGCTGCTGACCACGGTGACGGTGCCGCCGGGAGCGGCGGGATTAGCAGGCGTCGGTGTGATGGGTGTAGGCATGACGGCCGCCGCGGCGATGGCCGGGACGAAAGGGGTGCGGTTCTTTTCGCCCATGGCTGAAGCGTAGATCGAGCCGTCTTTATCGGCGATTAGGTCGGTGACTTCTTTTTTGTCGGTTTCGTAGAGGACGAAGGAGCGGCCAGCTTCGACGGAATTGCCTTTGCGCTGGACGTCGATGCGGACGATGAGACCGCTGGGATCTGTGCCGATGAGGAGATTGCCGTGAGTCTCAATGGCGAGAGAGCGGGCGTGGCGCTCGTCACTTTTGTAGAAAAGTTTGCCGTTGCCATCGGGCGAGATGGCGAAGACCTGAGCGGTGTCGCCAGTGCCGGCGAAAAGAGTGCCGGAGGAGTCGATGACGAGAGCCCAGATGTATTTAGTTTTGGGCTCGAAGAAGGTGGACTTTTTGCCGTCGGGAGTCACTTTGTAAATTTTGCCGTCGGGCGAAGTGGCGACGAAGAGATTGTCGTGAGAGTCGAAGACGATGGCTTGGGCGGAAAGTTCCTGGGATTCGAAGACGGTGGTGGAGGCGCCTTTGTCGTCGAGTCGAAGCACTTTGGCATTGGAACCGCCGGCGACATAAAGGCGGCCTTTGGAATCGGTGCGAGCGGCCCAGAGATAGGCGAGGTTGGGGTCGGCGAATTGGGCGAAGTGGGGAGCGGGAAGAAGGCGGCCATCACTGCGGATGGCGACGCCTTTGGCGGTGCCTTTATCGAACTGGGCGTAATCGGATTGTTTCCAGAAGCGAGTGTGCTCGGCGTGGGCGGAGCGGGAGGCGAGTAGCGCTGCGCCAAAGGCGGCGGACGCAATCAGCAGGCAGAGCGCAGGCGCGCGGAATTTCATCACGGCTTATTTTTCTCCTCTTTATTTCACTTTTGATCAGCGCGGTTGAAGCGGCGATCGGATCAAAACTATTTCACGGTTATGAGCTGGCTACTTCACGGTTATCACTTGCATGCGCTGGCCGACGATGACTTGATTCATGGGCGCGGACCACTCGCCCGCAAGAGAATGCCATAGGAGCGTTGAGCCGCCCGGGTTACGGCGCTGATTCATTATATTGATTTCGGAAAGCGGCACGTTGGGCAGCTGCTTATCTTCGACGAGCAGCGTGGGCGTGGGCTGCAGGAGCGCGGCGTAGAGGCGGTCGTTGCGGCGCTCGCGATTGAGCAGGGCGATCAATTGATCGAGTCCGGTGAGCTGCGATGGGCCGCCATAGCCCTGCGTCAGGCGATTGAGGGTATCGGAATCGCAGATGACTAATTCCAAAGGACCGCGGACGCTTTGCGGCGGAATAACGATGGGAATCTGCTGGGTGAAAGGCGCGCCGCGATAGGGCCGAAGCATGACTTTGACGTCGACCGTTTCGCCCGGATGAACTTCGTTTTTATCGCTCCAAGCGCCTTCGATCACCGCGGAGCGATGCTCGGGAATGCTTTTGACCTGGAGGTCGACTTTTTCGACGTGCGGGTGCTCGTAAGGATTTTCGAAGACGCGCATGAACGTGGAGAGCACGTCGAAGGCGACTTGGGTGCCGCCCCCGCCGCCTTCGGTGGGCGCGAAGAGATTTTCGAGTTTTATGGGCGGGTGATCTTGCAGGTCGATCTCGCCAGTAAGCTGCAAGGTCGTGCCTTCGCTGTAGGCAGTGTTGCCGGAGACGCCGTTGGCGGTGGCCAGAGCGACGAGAACGGGAGTTAACTGGCGGCTTTCGGCGACGCGGAAGTGAAATTGTTTTTCTTCCTGCGGCGTGGAGATCGAGACGTTGACGGGGATCATGTTGGGGCCACTGCCGAGGCGGCCGGCAACGGCGGTGGTGCGGTCTTCAGTGAGAGTGCCGATGACGCCGGAAGTGCTGATGATTTTGGTGGACTCCATTGCGGAGGCGAGAGTGGTGAGGACGCGGGCGCGAGTGATTGGAATGGAAACGTCACCAAAGCTAAAGAGCGGATGACCGCAGGCGAGGAGGCGGCCGTCGGAGAGGGTGGTGACGGTGCAGCCGGCGTTGAGAGAGAGATCGCCGCCGACGAGCTGCATGCCGATCATGTCGCCGGGCTTGATCTGCGAATCATCGGGCGAGGCGGGCGAAGTGCCGCCTATAGTCGCGGTGAGAGGCGCGGCCAGGCCGAGACTGCTGAAAGTTTTCATGAAGGGTTCGAGGATTTGCGGGGAGACGCCGGTGAAAATTAGGGGCGTTTCGATGGGGATGAGGAATTTTTGTGCGTCGAGAGAGGCGCGTGGTGACGCGGCTGCGGCAGTGGAGGTGTTGGTGAAGGCTTGGGGGAGTGCGGCAGCGAAGAGTTGGTTAAGGTCAGCGATGGAATTTTGAGTGGCGACTGAGTCGGATGTGTTTGGGTCGGGCGCGTTGATTGCATTTGTGGCGGCTGAGTTTGGCGGAGGCAGAGCGGCGTCAGGGTTCGGCGCGGGCTGCGCGGCAACTTTGGCTACTTCGAGCATGTTGGCGATGGGTGTTACGCCGCCGATGGCTTCCTTGGAGAAGATGCCGAGCTTCATAGAGAGTGCGCCGGCGAGTTTGCCGTCGAGATAGACGGGGCTGCCGCTCATGCCGGCGACGACGCCGGTGTGTTCGACTTTTTCACCGTGAAGCTGGACGAGGATGATGTCCTGCTTGGGGCCGAGGGCGTTGTGAAGGACGCCGATGACATCGAGGTCCATGGGCTCGACGGTGTCGCCGGAAAAGATGGTGTAGGCGATGCCTTTCATGCCTTCGTGGATGTCATCGATGGAGATGGTTTGCGCGTTGACTGGAGGGGCTTGCGCGGTGGTGCTTTGTGTTGACGCTTGGGCGCGCGCAGGTCGTGAGGCCGACGCGACGGTTAAACGTGCGGCAAAAAGCAGCAGAGCGAAAGTTACGGCCGCGGCTGGGAGGGAACGGCTGTGCATGATTGATGATACCTGTGCCTGCAGCAGCGGAGCAAACCACTGAGCAGGGCGTGTGAGAGATTAGCTACGAAAGGGTTAGATGCCGTTCGCGGCGGGGGAGTTCCTGCGGGCGGTGGTGTTTGTCGCGAGGGGTGCGGGCAGAGGCGCGTGCTAGAATTTTGCGCGCTCGCATGAATTTATTGAGATTGTTGGGCCAACGATGAGCACAAAGAAAATTGTACCGGGACGGAAGGCCGAGGGCGTGGTCGAGCTTCCCGGAGACAAGTCGATATCGCACCGGTATGCGATTTTGGCTTCGCTGGCGGAGGGCACGAGCGAAATTCAGAATTATTCGAGCGCGGCGGATTGCCGGAGCACGCTGGAGTGTTTGAAGCGGTTGGCCGTACCGATCGAAACGCGGGAGCGCAAGGCGCCGGAGGGAGAAGTTAGCTTTGCAGCGGGGGAAAACGCGACGGTGCTGCGGATTGGCGGGCGGGGCTTGGATGGATGGAGCGCGCCGAAAAGGACGTTGGATGCGGGGAATTCAGGGACGACCCTGCGGTTGCTGACGGGCGCGCTGGCGGGGCAAAGGTTTGAATCGAAGATTACGGGCGACGGGTCGCTGCGGAAGCGGCCGATGCGGAGAATTTTGGAGCCGCTGCGAATGATGGGCGCGGAGATCGAAGCGAAGGAAGATAAATTTGCGCCGCTGGAGATTCACGGAAACGCGCTGCGAGGAATCGAGTACGCGACGCCGATTGCGAGCGCGCAGGTGAAGTCGTGTGTGCTATTGGCAGGACTTTTTGCAGAGGGCGAAACGACGGTGCGTGAGCCGGTGGCGACGCGGGACCATTCTGAAGTGGCCCTGCGGGAGTTTGGGGCGAGAGTGGCGGCGACGAAGGGAGTGGTGCGTGTGTTCGGGCGGCCGAAGCTGGAGGCGCGGGAGTTGACAGTGCCGGGAGATCTTTCGTCAGCGGTATTTTTTCTGGCGGCGGCGCTGATTCTGCCGGGGTCGGCGCTGATGATTCGCAATGTGGGATTGAATCCGACGCGGGCGCGGATTTTGGATTTTCTAATTGAGATGGGCGCGGGGATACATGTTGCGTCGGTGCAGATGCGGGAGGGAGAGTTGGTGGGGGATTTGGTAGTGCAGAACGAGAAAGGCGATTCGCTGAAGGGCGGGAAGATTAGCGGCGCGCAGACGGCGGAGATGATTGATGAGTTGCCGATGATGGCGGCGCTGGGGCCGTATACGGAAGGCGGCGTGGATATACGGGATGCGAAGGAGTTGAGAGTGAAGGAGAGCGACCGGATAGCGACGATGGCGGCGGCGCTGCGAGCGATGGGAGCGCAGGTGGAAGAGTTTGAGGATGGGTTGAGGGTGGAGGGGCGCGGGGCGGGAAAGTTGAAAGGCGCGAAGGTGGATCCACATAGGGATCACCGGATTGCGATGGCAATGGCGGTGGCGGCGTTGGGAGCGGAGGGGGAGACGACGATTAAGGATGCGGAGTGCGTGGGAGTTTCGTTTCCGGAATTTTTTGGATTGATGGAGAGGGTAGTGGAGAAATGAAACGAAAGAATTTCCTCAAGTAATTCTGACCAAGCATCCCACCCGCGTCAATTCATATGAGACGAACCTTGCGGTTCGTCTGTGCGTCGTGTCGGACGCGCTAAAACGCGTGTGGGGCACCCGCGGAAACTTCCAAAGCAACGACAAAACCAAGCCATGTGGTGAGGGACTCCCGAGTTTGCATGTAACCCCCCACGGGCAAAGGCGGCCCATGGGGCACCCAGAAAAAACAAATTCAAAAACAAAACATATTAGGAGTCGGATTTGTGGAGGGAGATGGTGCCGTAGGAGGTGGTGATGGTGATTTTGGGGCCGCGGGAGCCCACTTTTCCCACCAGCACACTGGAGTTTTCGTCGTTTTGAGAGCTTAGGTTGCCGCCTTCGAAGTCGCTGCTGATTTCACCGTTTCGGGACGAAGCGGAGATTTCAAAGGTCGAGGTGGAAGGAATCGAGACATCCACGGCGCCGGAATCGTTGGCGATATTGATTTCGTCCTTGGGCGGCTTTTTGAGGCTGACGGATATGTCGCCATGGGCGTCGGCGATGTCGAGGCGGCCGACGACGTTATCGAGCTCAACGTCGCGATTGCGGGTGTTGAGCTTGATGTTGCCGAGAACGTCGGAAATTTGAAGCGAGCCTGAATCCATCTCGAGGCGTCCCTGCAAGTGAAGCAGAGTGAGGTCGGTGCGGGACGAGTTGTAGCGAGTTGTGTCGGAAACGTTGTCGACCTCAATGGAACCGAGAAAGTCGCCATCGATGGCGGCGTTGCCCTGAACCCCACTCAATTCAATGTCATTGCCGCGGCCGAGCAGGTGGACGTCACCCTGGATATTGGTCATGCGAACATCGCCCTTTTTAAGGGTGCCGGTGACGTTGCCCTTGGCGTCGTGAATTTCGATAGAGCCTTCCTCGGAGGTGGCGTTGATTTGGCCGTCGATGCCGGAGGCGACGATGTCGCCGTGTCCGGTTTGGATGGTGAGGTTGACGGCCTTGGGGAGATGGACTTCGAAGTCGACGCGGGTGCGTGAGGAGTGGCTGGAAACTGGCGAGATGTGATAGCCGCCATTATCGGGATCGAAGGAAATGGTGACCTGACGGGCGCGGCGGCGGGACTCGTCTTCGTTGGAGGAGCGGACGGTCTTGGTGACGACCACGCGAATTTGATTGTCCTCGTCGGCGAAGATGGTGACGTCGCCGCGCGGAGTGTCGATGGTAACGGGCGCATTAGCAGCGATTTGGCGCGCGGGGAGTTCGTCGGTCACGGGAGCGCCGCGATCGGACCAGACATCGCCGAAGTCCATTTCAGGGAAGCGCTGGTGAATCTTTTCAAAGACGGAGATCAGAGCGACGAAGAGAAGGAAGATGACCAGGAGGCCGATTTCGCCGCCGGTCATAAAGGCGCGCCGGCTACCGTCGGGGCGGCGCACGGAAAGATTTTCGATGAGTTTAACCAGGCCCCAGACAATGAGAAGCAACGGCCAGTAGCTGACAAACAAGTGGCCGATGGCCAGATACGGAACGAAATGGTGAAGCAGGAACGCGAGGCCGATGAGAATCAGAATGAGCGGGCCGACAACGGAGCGGTGTGCGGGCGTTACGTGGATGACGGGTGGAGGAGCGGGCGGCGGTATGAAGGACTGCGGGGGTAAGGGAGGTTGCTGAGGCGGAGGAGATGGCGGGGTTGGAGGAAAGGGCGAGACTGGAGTAGTAGCCATTTCTTGAGTTCGCTTTTATTGGTTTCCGTGAGCGAGAGACGCCAGCTTTTCGTTATTCAACTTTTTGGCTGATTCTCCCAAGATTGCTTGGGGCGCTCGATGTGACCTTCGGTGGAAGCTGTGGCTTGCAAGAGTTTCAGAGCGCCGATGACGATGAGGAGAATGGGCCACAAGTCGGTGAAGGCATAGCGGTGGCTGTACTGGCCGATGAGAAAGAGCACGCCCAAGGTGATCAGGATCACCGGGCCGGTCAGCCCCGACAAGCGGCAACGCGCACATTGGCAGTGAACTCCATCCGCCACGATTCATCTCCTCGAAACTTTTGCAGCGCGGCGCGGCAGGCGCTAGATAACTCGCGCCCGACGGCTCAACAGCCACGCGCCAATGACGATCAAAATCAAAGGCCAGCCTTTGTCGATCAGATCGCCGCGAATCATTCCAAAATTGCCGAGCAAAGCGATGAGGCCGAGGCTGATC
This sequence comes from uncultured Acidobacteriota bacterium, assembly GCA_963757885.1. Taxonomy (GTDB): domain Bacteria; phylum Acidobacteriota; class Terriglobia; order Acidiferrales; family UBA7541; genus Palsa-147. The sequence goes on from CAVWSS010000006.1 coordinate 2,564,501, forward strand.
AAAATGAGAGCGCCGATGGGCTTGCGGGTCGAATCTTTTTCGGCATCGGCGACGACTTTGTCATAAGTGCCGCGGCGGCGAGCGAGAGCGACGCGGTAGGCTTCCACGGAGAGATAGACCGGGAAGAGGCCAAAGGCGATCCAGGCGAGAACGGTGACGTCGCCAATATTGCTCATGCCGGCGGCGAAAAGGCCGCCCCAAATGGCGAGCTGAATGACGGCTTTGGTGTATTCGCCGTTGTAGACGGCGCCGAGGCCGGGCACCAGGCCAAGCGCAGCGGCGGTGGCGGGACTCACGCTGGGCTGCGCGACTTGTCCGGCGGCGCTGCCGGCGAGCGCGGCGGCCAGGCAATCTTCACAATAGAGCGCGCCCTTCACTTCGCGGGTGCAGGTCGCGCAAAGGGCCTTGCCGCAATTGCGGCAAAATCCTGTGGCGTCCACCTCCGGATGTACGGCGCACTTCATGGCGTGGGCCTCGCGATGGAAGTGTTGAAGAGCCCGATCCAAAGGTTTGTGGCGTAGAGAGTGGTGGTGCGGGTCGCGCTACGGCCTGGGTGAGGGTCGCCCTGAGATTTCTCCTGGGGCGTCTGGGGCGGATTATCCTGACGCTCATTACGCGCGGGCTGATCTTCGGGGCGCAGGCGCGACTGAATTTCGTAGACAACGCGGAGATCGTTGACGTATTTCACACCGCGGGCGTAGACCAAGTGGCCCTGGCGATTTGCGGCGCGATAGATGTTTGCGGGACTAAGTTCGCCGCGCTTGATCTTAGCGGGGCTGAGGCCCACAGCGAAAAAGAGAATGGTGATGCTGGCGGCGACGCTGAGAGCGCCCATGGCGAAGCGAGGCTGCCAGGAGAGCTCCCAAGGGAACCAGCGGCGCCAGCCCTTGGCCGCAGGCTGGATGCCGGAGGTTTGCTCGATAATCGAGTGGATCAGCCGCGCAGGCGGCTCGACAGGTTGCACGGAGCGGAGCCGGTGCAGAGTGCTACCCACCTGAGCCACTAGCGTGGCGCAGCTCGAGCAACTATCGAGATGCCTATTCAACTCCGAAACTTCGTTCGGAGCGAGCAGGTTATCGAGGAAGTCGCTTAGCCTCTCTTCGACTTGTGGGCAGCCCCAGCTCATTTCTGTTTCTCTTTCCTCTTTCTATCTACTACTGAATTCCACTTACTTCGAATGGCCCGCCAAGACTCGTTTCTTATCACGAAATCAGAAAAATTTCCGCATGCGCATCGATTAAGAAGGACGCACGCCCATTTTGCCCAAGACCCTGGCCAGCTCAATACGGCCGCGGTTGATTCTTGATTTTACCGTGCCTTCGGGAACGGACAAGACTACTTGTATTTCGTTGTACTCGAGGCCCTGGAGGTCGCGAAGGATGACCGCTTCGCGGAGGTCGGGGGAAAGCTGCTGGAGCGCCTGGTGGACCTGCGCGGAGAGCTCGGCCTCGGCCAGAATTTTATCCGGTGAGCGGCCTACAGTGTGCTTCTCCTCGACCTGGGTCATTTGATCCTCGAGGGAGTCGGTGAGCCGGTCGCGCTTGGTACGGCGGTAGTGATCGATCAACAGGTTGCGCGAGACGCTAGTGAGCCAGGCGGCGAAGCCTCCTGAGTCAGCGCGGTAGGTTGAGATCGACCGGTACACTTTTAAGAAAACCTCCTGCGAGAGATCCTCGGCCTCGCTGGCATTGCCGGTGAAGCGATAGCAAAGGTTAAAGACGCGACGGGTGTGCCGGCGGACCAATTCCTCCCACGCCGGCCCATTGCCTTCGAGGCACTGCTCGACCAGTTGCGCATCGGGCTCCAAACCGCGTCAGCCTCACGAGTTCCCATTGCCCTCGGTCCTATCTTACTGAACGCAAAACAGGTCCGAAAAGTTCCCCAGGGGCACCGCGGGGCATGTTAACCGCGGAGGGGCTGAAAATACAGAAGAATGGGTGGAGGGGCGAGGGAGCAGGGGTTAATTGACGCGCCGGATTCGTCGGGAGTTCCAGGGCGCCCTGGAAGCGAGGACCAGGGAAATGCCCAGGACGCAGGAGATGAGGATGTCAACGGCGGCTATCTCGACGCCAAACATCTTGAGGCAGAAGGCGCAGGCTAGGGCCAGGCCGCAACCCAAGGCGATTTGACTGAGGGTTTGGCGGGTCCGGCGTGCGATGGGGCGTGCCAGACGCGGCGAGCGAGAGCTTGGCTGTGATGATTTGGAGTCGGAGAAGAGTCGCATTCGAGAGGCGCTGCCGGGCAGTATGCAGGCTATTCATGTTACCCCGGGGTCGGTAACTTGTTGTGGCAAGGTGGCTAAAATTCGCGCGATTGAGCCGGCTATGCGTACTGGGAGGCAGTCATTACGCCGGCTTGGATGTCAGTCAGGCGTCGCCGTCGTCGCGGACCATTTTCCAGTCAGCGGGCGGGAAGTCGATGCGCCAGAAGTGAGGGGAGGGATCGGTGAATTCAATGGCCACCTGGTTGGCGCTCTGCTGCTCGTCACTGACGCGAATGACCCGGCTGCGCTTTTCCTCGCCGGTATGAACGTTTTTGATGGCTAGGAATTCGTTGGGGCGGACCTTCATGCTGAGGCTGATGAGGGCGCCGTGGGCGTTGACCACGAGCGTGTAGCCGATTTCGGGGGCTTGGGGATCCTTTTCAGGCTGGCGGACGCTAACGCGGATGCGAGCGATGACGCGTTGGCTGCGCCGGGAGTTGACCTCGTTTTTGAGCAGGATGCTGCGATTGTCGGTGGAGTTTTGAGAGGGCATCGAGGTTGAGAATAGCAGCGGGTGCGCGGGAAGCGGCGGAGGAAGTGGAGCGCGAAAGCTCCGATTAAGTAATCACCAAAGAGCCACCCGGTACCATCGGGTACCTCGGAAGGTAACGATGCGCTGGGTAAGTTACTGCTCGGCAACGTTCTTCAGATTGTTCAAGCCAGCATTTAGGTGAGAACCCATCAGCCCGTTGACCCCTACGAAGACTTCCATGACTTTCATCATGTAGAGATTTGTGCCGGTGATGCGCCAAGTGAGCTGGGTTTGCTGACCGGCTAGCGCCAGGATGAATTCGTTTGTATTGCGGACGGGGAAAGGTTTGCGCCAATCGACCGCGATGGTGACTTTTGAGGCGGGGTCATCTTGTGTGATGGTCATTTGGCCGGCGCCTGTGCTGCCTTTGCGTCCGTTCCAGTCGCAAACCGCGCCGACTCCTGCGTTCGCTCCGCTGTAAGTGCGATTGATGGATGGGTCGTCTCGATCCTGAGGGGCCCATTTGGGCCAGTTGTGAAGGTCGCTTATCAGGGCGAATATTTTCGGTGGTGGGGCGTTGATCGTAATCGATCGCTCGATATGGAAGGTGTCGGGCTTGGTCGCGGCGAAGAGAAGGATGGCGGCGATGAGGGCCAGTAGCGCGAGGACGATTCGGAGAACCATTGGCAGGCGGAATCGTACATCGGGCGATAAGAAACTCAATTGTGAAATTCAGACGGACTAGGTGAGGCGCGTCAACTTGACAGTAAGCGAAGGTAACTGCTAGGTTGCGGGCCGAATGCAACGGTCGCTGCGGAAGCTCATCTTCACGGTGGTGGCGGTCGCGGCGATTGCCTTCCTGCTATACAAGTTTCGAAATTCCATCACGCTAGAGGGATTCCGTTGGGATGTGCTGGCGCATTCCTGGGGTCAGGCAAGCTATCCGCTTTTCCTGCTGGGGATTCTGGGGACGTATTTTGCCCATGTGATCCGGGCGACGCGGTGGCAGAGGTTTTCGAAGTATTTGGGCAAGTCGAATTGGTCGACTTTGTACGCGTGCCATTTGATGGGATTTGCGTCGATCTTCTTGCTGGGCCGGGCTGGGGAGCCGGTGCGTCCGCTGCTGATTGCGCGGAGGGAGAGGCTTTCGACGTCGGGAACGTTCGGGATTTATTTTCTGGAGCGGATCTTCGACGCGGGGGCGGCGGCGGTGTTTGCGGGGCTGGCGCTGATGGCGATATCGCGCGGCACGTACACCATGAAGCAGTCGAGCAAGTTTATACATGTGGTGCACACGGGCGGGATCGCGCTGCTGATTGGCTTTGCGTGCGTGGCGGTGTTCTTGGTGTATTTCCGGCTGCATGGCGCGGGGGCGCTGACGCGGAGGTTGGAGAGGTCGCTGCTAAAGTCGGGGAAGGTGACGCACACAGGGTTTAAAGCGAAGCTAGCGGCGGTAGTGGCGGGGTTCAGCGAAGGACTGCAGGCGATCCGGACCTGGGGCGATTTGTTCATCGGGATGGCCTGGACGGCGGCACACTGGATTTTGATCGTGTTTATTTACGTGTGGGTGGCGCACGCGTTTGGCGGGGCGCTGGGGAAGATTACGTTCTCGGGCGCGATGCTGGTGCTGGCGTTCACGCTGGTAGGGTCGGCGGTGCAGTTGCCGGGGGTGGGCGGGGGAGCGCAGGTTGCGCTATTCCTTGTGTTCACCCTTTTCCTTGGAGTAGAAAAAGAGCCGGCTGCGGCGGCGGCAATTGCGATTTGGCTGATTACGTTCGCGTCGCCGGTGATTGTGGGAGTGCCGCTGCTGCTCAGGCAGGGATGGTCGATGGATGAGCTGAAGAAGACGGCGCAGGCGGAGGAAGAGGCGGCGGTGGAGGAAGAGGAGGAGCGGTTGATAGCGCCTGAAGCGGGAGCGGGTGAGACGGGGCAAGCTGGGACCGGCACTGATGCGGCCGAGCCGCGGCGCGGAGATGTGCGCTGATGAGATGCCCTTTTTGTTCGCACCTGGATGACAAGGTGGTGGATTCGCGCGAGGCGCGCGTGGGGGATTTGATTCGCCGGCGTCGGCAATGCTTGAAGTGCAACCGGCGGTTCACGACCTACGAGCGGATTGATGAAGTGCCGTACATGGTGATCAAGAAGGATGGGCGACGGGAGCGATTCGACCGGAAGAAAATTTTGCAGGGGTTGCTGAAGGCGTGCGAGAAGCGGCCGGTGCCGACGCCGCGCCTCGAAGCGATTGTGGATGAGGCGGAGCAGTTTGTCAGCGAGAACCGGGAGCGCGAGCCGAGGACGGCGGAAATTGGCGAGATGATCATGAACCGGCTGAAGAAGCTGGATAAGGTTGCGTATGTGCGGTTCGCGTCGGTGTATTTGGATTTCAAGGATGTGAAGGAATTTATGGCGGAGTTGAAGGGGCTGCTAAGGGATCGGGCGAAGAAGACTTAGAGCAAGTCGCGGTTCAACCGGCTGGAGTTTTCCATGAACCGATTGCGCAGGTTGGTGAGTGTCATCTCCCTCGCGGTAACAATCGCTATTTTTCTCGCCATTGGGGTTCTCTGGTCGCGCGTTTCCAGGAATGCGGATCAAGGCTGGCTTCTTGTGGCTGCTGTGGTGTTGCAAGCCACTGGCATGCGGCGTAACGAAGATAAAGGGCCAGGGTGGGCGAGGATTTGGGGTCCATTCCTGGTAGCTGCCGCGATCGAGATTGTCTCGGACTATTCGTTTGGTCAACTGAGACACCATCCTTCGAGGAACTTAGCGGTGGCTTTTGCAGGCTGGTCCTGCGTCTTTTTTGCTTATCTGACAGCCTGGATCGCGATCTTTCCATACGAGGAACGATCTGGCATTGATTGGTCAGCGGGAGGCGGCCGCTGGCGGAGGCTGGTACGAATTGTTGCAGCGGTCATTGCGTTGGGCGTACTGGCGGGAACGATTTGGAAATTGGGTTCTTTGGGATCGACGTATGTCGAGGCGTCCGAAACTCTGAGGATCTGGTTTGGTCGCGTAGCATTGGCAATATTTGTTTTTCTGGGGCTCAGAATTTTCTTCCCCGTCGCTGTACCAGAGACTTTGCCGCGCCCACTGCGACCCTAGTCGGCGGTGAAGTGAAAGTGAGCCGCGCTGTCAACCACACCAAAGTACTATTCCACTCGCCGCGAGGATCAGGGAAATTGTCAGCGACTCTCGGAGGCGAGATGGTATGGGCACCCAGCCTGAATCGTTATCCCAGCACGAGGAAGCGGGTAATCAAGACAATCCAGGCGGCTTAGCTGGAAGGTTGAAAGAGCACACGGCGGTGATGTTTGGGACCATCGCAGTGCTAGTGGCGGGGTTTGAAGTTCCGCTGATTTTGAATATCAAGCGGCTGCCGCCATTATTTCCGCCTGAGATCGCTTTTTCGCCGGTGCTTTCGGCGTTCCGTTATTTCCTGCCGTTGGCGGGACTGCTGCCGGCGCTTGCGGGGTGGTCGCGATGGCGGATTTTGAAGAGAGCGGAAGAGGGCGGGGAGATTAGTGCGAGCGCGGCGGAGCTTTGCTATTCGCTGATTGCGCGGATGCTGTTTGTGACCTACCTAGTGTTACTAATTTTTGCCAACGTGCTGGAAAGGCCGCGGATATAGCGCGTATCTACACTCAGAAACCTCAAAGAGAAAAATCAAAAGCCAGTCAAAAGCCAAGTCAAAGACTTTAAATTTCATTCGACCCACTTTCTGACACCAGAAAGTGGGGCACCCGGAAAATCAACTGCCAAACTCTACGTAGTCGGCGAACCCCGAAGTTTCGGTGAAAACCCTACGGGGTCCATTTGTCAGCGCGCCATCCGGCGCGCAACAGAGCGGATTCGGGATGACAGGTAAGAAGGGTGGGAGATGAGATTACGAGCGCCAGACGCCGGCGGCGAAGGTTTTGATGGTGCGGAAGCCGAGGATTTCATAGAGGCGGACGGCATTGGCGTTGGCGGAGGTGACGGTAAGGCTGAGGGAGTGGAAGTGGCGGGCGCGGAGCGCGCCGATGGAGGCCTGCATTAAGTAGCGGCCGATGCCGCTGCCGCGATAGCCGGGTTGGACGCAAATCTGGGTGGTGTGGCCCACGCCTTCGGCGACGGCAGAGGTAAGCACCATGCCAACGGGCGTGTCCGAGTGGACCGGGCGGATTAGGAAAGAAGATTCGGGCAGGAATTGGCCGCAGCCGGGAAGGATGACGATGTTGCGGAGGAAACGCAGGCCACCGGCTTCGCTGCCGTATTGGTCGTTAATTTCGCGATCGATTTCGTCGGCGTAAGCGAGGTGGATGAGGCGGGCGCATGATTCAAAGCTGCGGTCGGTCCAGCGGTCGAGGCGGAGGCCGGCGGAGAGGGGTTTGTTGTTGAGGTTGGCGGAGGCGAGATCGAGAAGCATGAACTGGCGGCCGTAGAGGCGGAAGTGCTGGGCGAGGTAGACAGGGTCGAGAGCGGCGCCAAAGGGCATGAGCTGGGCTTCGACGCGGCTGATGCGCGGGACGGCGCGCAGAGTCTGGAGCATTTCGGAGAGCAGGCGGTGAGTGACTTCAATTTGGGCGAAGCGAGGGGAAGCGAAGAGGCCGCCGATGAGAGCTTTGTAATCTTCGAGGACGTAGAAACCGTAGCCGGCGGGCTTGCGCCCTTTCATGGCGGCGTAGCCGTTTAGAGAGCGGGAGTCGATGAAGCGGCGGATGAGGTCGAGGGAAGGGCGGTAGTCCCAGTGAAGCTCGTTGAGCCAGTGGGCGGCTTCTTCGTCGAAGAGCTCGTCAATGTCGGAGGAGCGAGTTTGGCGAAGATCGACGAGGCGGAGGGAGTCTTCCATGGGTGGCGAGGAATTATAGCGTTGCCGGGTGCGATGCCCAACTACTGGCGGCTAATCTAAACGGTTTAGAGACAAGGTACTCCCGTCTACCTTTGACAACAGCAGGCTCAACTAGGACGTAAACCAGCGGGAAAAGTTTGCTAACATCCTCTCGAAGCAGTGTGTAGACTTCGCATCGAAAGGTCCGCAAGATCCTGCGTCTCCCCAACACATTAGCAGCCAAGATCGTCATGGCAATCGTCGCGTTGGTCGTTTTCTACGTGATTGCTCTGGCCCTTGGGGCCTCATACGTCCTGCATACGGTGATGCATCCGGCCCGGAACACCGAGACGGTGGACTTGGGCGTGATGATGGGGCATCCCAGCTCGTTTCAGTTTTATGCCGGGTCAACGCCGCTGGAGGGGTGGTTTTTCCCTGGGCTGCGAACGGGCCCAACGATCGTGATTTGCCACGGGTACGGAGAGCGGCGGGCGTCGGTGCTGACGCTGGTGACGGCGCTGCAGGATCAGCGCTACAACGTGTTTGTGTTCGACTTTGCGGGGCACGGGAATAATCCGGGGAATACAACGCTGGGTTATCGCGAGACAGACGAATTGCGCGGGGCGATTGATTCGGTGGCGGCGCGGACGGATATCGATCCGAGGCATTTTGGCGTGTGGGGCAACGACATGGGCGGCTACGCCGCGCTGAAGGCGGCGGAAGCGGATTCGCGAATTGCCGCAGTGGCGGTGGATTCGGCGTACGACGACCCGCTCACGCTGCTGCAGACCGAAGCGAAGAAGACCGGACTGACCCTGTTGCCGTTCATGATGGATTTCACGGACATGGGATTTCACTTTGATACGTATTCATACCGGCAGGAGCCGCCGGTGTCGGACCGAATGGGACGGCTGCAGGGAATTCCGAAGCTGTTTATTGAGTCACAGGACCGGCCCAATTTGCAGGTTTCGATGGGGAAACTGTTCCAAGCGGCGCCGCCACCGAGAAAGCGTGAAGTGGTGCGAGTTGAATATGCGGACATGAGCGATGAAGATCGGAAGAATTACGAGAATATGATTGTTTCGTTTTTCCTGCAGAATTTGCCAGCGACATCGCGTCCCGCGAAGTAAGTTCCCTCGCTTGAATCTTCGTTCGAATCCTAGTTGAATCCTGGCTCGAGAATGACGCACGGCGAAGTTTTCTGTGCGGGTGGCGTTTTGTTTGTACACTGGAGCGCGGAGAAATTATGAAGAGTGAGCTTGGTGGCGGAGCGCGCGCGGCGTGGTGGGCGGCGCTGTTTGGCGCGTCGGTACTGGCGGGTGTAGCGGTGTTGGGCACGAGCGGGGCGGCGGCGGATCGGGAATCGCGGCGGATATACACACGGATATACGCACGGGTACGCACACGGATATACGCACGGGCATACACGCGGATACACGCACGGATACACGGACGGATATACGGAGGGGGATACAGAGAGCCAGAGTTATTCGCTTCCCTTTGGCGAAACTGAAGCGAAGCTGGAAGCGGATTTTCAGAAGATACCGAACGCGCAACAGGCCGAGAGCCATTTGAAAGCGATTACGGGGAGCCCGCACATGGCTGGAACGGAGGGAAGCCATAAGGTGGCCGAGTGGTTGCGAGCGCAGTATGAAAGTTATGGATTTGACGCCAAGATCGTGACCTATAGCGCGTGGATGCCGCAGCCGAAGGAAATCAAACTTGAGCTAGTAGAGCCCGAGAGGAAGGCGCTGGGGACCCAAGAGCAGCCCTTTGCCGAGGATAAGGATTCGCAGAATAAGCAACTGATGCCGGCGTTCAATGCGTATTCGGCGTCGGGAGAGGTGACCGCGCCGGTGGTGTATGTGAATTATGGGACGCAGGACGATTACAAGCAGCTCGACGCGATGGGCGTCGATGTGGCGGGAAAGATTGTGTTGGCGCGGTATGGGAAGTCTTACCGGGGAATCAAAGCAAAAATTGCGGAGGAACGGAAAGCGGTTGGCGTGCTGATTTATTCGGACCCTTATGACGATGGGTACGACGCCGGCGATGTGTTTCCCAAAGGGCCGTGGCGGCCGATGAGCGGAATCCAGCGCGGGTCGGTGGTGTACACGCAGATTTATCCGGGCGATCCGCTGACGCCAGGAGTGGCAGCGACGCCGGATGCGAAGCGAATCGCACCGGAGCAGGCGGCGAGTTTGCCGAAGATTCCAACGCTGCCGATCAATGCGCAGGATGCGCAAGCGATTTTGAGCAATTTAAGTACGGGAAAAGTACCGCGAGAGTGGCAGGGCGGGTTGCCGTTTACCTATCACAGCGGGCCGGGCGCGACGGTGCATTTGAAAGTGGAGATGGACTACCGGCAGAGGGATTTATATGACGTGATCGCGAAGCTGCAGGGCAGGGACGACAACGAGTGGGTGCTGCTGGGGAATCACCATGACGCGTGGGTGTATGGCGCGGTGGATCCGAACAGCGGCACGACGGTGATGCTGGAGACGGCGCGGGCGCTGGGTGAATTAGCGCGCAAAGGGTGGAAGCCAGAGCGATCGATCATTATGTGCGAGTGGGATGGGGAGGAAGAGGCGCTGCTGGGGTCGACGGAGTGGGTCGAGCAGAATTTGAAGGAGCTGCAAGAGAAGGCGGTGGTGTACATCAACACGGATGTGGGTGTTTCGGGGCCGAATTTCGGAGCTAGTGCGACGCCGTCGCTGAAGCGGATGGTGCGCGCGGCGACGACCGAAGTGACTTATCCCGAGCAGCACGAGACGGTTTATGACGCTTGGCGCGACCGGGTGAGAAAAGCGCGAGCAGAGAAGCCCAACGCACCGCCCGATGAAACATTGATGCGAGGCGAGGAAGTGCCGGTGGGGGACTTGGGCGCGGGCTCGGACTTTTGCCCATTCTTTGACTATGCGGGAATTCCGTCGATCGATGTGGGATTTGGCGGGGAATACGGCGTGTATCACTCGATGTACGACGATTTTTACTGGATGAAGCATTTTGGGGATCCGACGTTTGAGTTTCACGCGGCGCTGGCGAGGGTTTTGGGCGTTTTGACGCTGCGATTTGCGCAGGGGTATGAGGATTTCGACCTTGCCGCGTATGCGGCGCGGATTCAGGGGCGAATCAAATATTTGCAAGGGCTGGCCGACGATGCGCACATGGGCGATTTGAAGTTGAAGGGACTGACAGCGAGTGCGGACAATTTTCTGGAGACGATTCAAAGTGAGCCGAGTGGACCGAACGCCGGCATAGTGGCGGTGCTGAGGCCGGGAGCTGCTCCAGTCACTTCTGAGGCTCCCGCTCCAGCAAGCGCTCCGACTGATGCGCGTTCGGCGGGAATCCGGAGGTTAATTGAGACGGAGGAACAGAATTTTCTTTCGCCGAGTGGACTGATTGGGCGGCCGTGGTTTAGGCACGTGTTGTTTGCACCGGGTTCGTATGCGGGATATGCGTCGGTGATGATGCCGGGACTGACGGAAGCCATTTGGCGGAAGGATTTGACGACCGCACAACAGGAAGCGGCACAGATTCAGGAGGCATTGGATCGAGCGTCTGCGCAATTGAGGAAGGCATATCAGCAGATGGGGGTATCGCCGGCAAGTCCAAGGCCGTGAAATCGAAATGCGAGTGCGAGTTTTATTTTTCGGGCAGCTACGAGAGATTGTGGGGGCGCGGGAGGAAGGCGCCGAGCTGGCGGACGCGGCGACGGTGGAGGATGTGTTTGAGCACTACGCGGGGAAGTTTCCGGAGCTGGGGAAATTTCGAGGAAAAGTGGCTGCGTCGGTGAACCAGGAGTATGCGCAGTGGAGCGCACCGGTGGCGGATGGGGATGAGGTGGGATTTTTGCCGCCGGTGAGTGGAGGCGCGCGGCCGGCGGAGGATGATTTGCGGTTAACCCGTGAGGTATTACGCGTCGAAGCGGTGACCGCGGAGATTCGCCAGCCCGGAGATGGCGCGCTGGTTATTTTCGATGGGTTTGTGCGAGATAACTTCAAAGGGCGGCGGACGACTCATTTGGAATATGAGGCGTATGAGCCGATGGCGCTGGGAAAGATGCGAGAGATCGCGGCGCAGATGCGTGAGAAATTTGAGGTGAACCGTATCGCCATGGTGCACCGGCTGGGGCGGCTGGAAGTGGGCGAGACGAGCATTGTGATCGCGGTGACGGCAGCGCATCGCGCGGCGGCGTTTGACGCTTGCCGGTATGCGATCGACACGCTGAAGCGCACGGTGCCGATCTGGAAGAAGGAATTTTTTGCGGATGGGTCGGTGTGGGCGGAGGGAGAGACGCAGGGCCCCATCGGGACGGCTGGTGGAACAGCGAGCGCTGCAGCGACAGCCAAAACGCGCGCGAGTGAATCTGACTCCTAGATGGCAAGCCAACTATTCTGGGAAGCCCGGGGCAAAATCGCGCGAGCGAGTGTGTGCGCACTTTTTTGCGCGGGGATGGTGGGCGCGGCGGCGATCAACGCGAGGCCGCAAGTGCTGCATGTGCAGACCAACCTGGTGAGTATTTTGACCAGCGTGCTAGACGCGAACGGGCGGCCGGTGGTGGACCTGCCGGGGGACAGCTTTCAGATACTTGAAGAGGGCGTGCCGCAAAAGATAGAGCGATTCGAAGCGGAGACGAATCAGCCGCTGGATTTGGCGTTGATGGTGGACGCAAGCTTAAGCACGCTGAAGGATTTGAAGTTTGAGGGCGAGTCGGCGGCGCATTTTATACGGCAGGTGGTGAGGCCGGGGGACCGGCTGGCTGTTTTTTCGTTTGCGGATGCGGTGGATGAGCTAGAGGGATTTTCGTCGGACGTGCCGGCACTGCAAAATGCGGCTCGAAAGATCACGCCCGGGGCAGGGACAGTGCTGTATGACGCGCTGGTGCTGGGATCGAAGGCGCTGGAGCGGTTGCCGGCGGCGAATCGGAGACGGGTGATTGTGCTCGTGACGGATGCGGGAGAGACGACCAGCGTGTCGAAATTCGAAGATGCGCGCCGGGAAGCGATTGCGTCGAATGCGCTGCTGTATTCGATCGTGATCCGGCCGATTCCCAACGAAAGCGGAAGGAACACGGCGGGAGAGCACGCGTTGATTACGATTACGGACAGCACGGGGGGCGCGCTTTTTTATCTGGACACCTTCGATCAGCTCGAGGCGATGTTCGAGAAGATCGATCGCGAGCTACGCACGCAGTATTTGCTGGGATACTATCCGCAGCCGGTGCCGCCGGCGGGAGTTTACCGGCACGTGGAAGTAAAGGTGAAGGGCGGCGGGACGCTTCACTACAAGAGGGAATATTTGACAGTGCGGGGACCGAAGTGAGCGACAGAGCGGGTGAGTTGAGGAAATTCTTGGCAGTGGCGATTGAAGCGGCCCGCGAGGGCGGCGCAATTGTGCGGGCGGGACACGATCAGCCCAAGAAGGTGTCGTACAAGGGCGACGTGGACCTGGTGACGGAGACGGATAAGAAATCGGAAGCGGCAATTGTGGCGCGGCTGCGGCGGGAATTTCCGGAGCATGGGATTGTGGCGGAGGAAGGCGGAGGGGGAGCGGGGGCGAATGCGCGCTACTGCTGGTATGTGGATCCGCTGGATGGGACGACGAATTTTGCGCATGGCTTTCCGATGTTTGCGGTGTCGATTGGATTGCTGGAGCAGGGGAAGCCGATTGTGGGCGCGGTACTGAATCCGGTGTCGGGAGAGCTCTTTAGCGCGCAGGAAGGCGCAGGGGCGTATTTGAACGAGAAGCGGATCAAAGTGTCGGAAGTAAGTTCGATATCAAAGGCGCTGCTGGCGACGGGATTTCCGACGCATAAGCGGACGTCGAATCCTAATATTCGGTATTACTGGGAATTTACGCTGCGGTCGCACGGAGTGAGGCGGGCGGGATCGGCGGCGCTGGATTTGTGCTCAGTGGCTTCGGGGCGGTTCGATGGATTTTGGGAATTTGGATTGAAGTCCTGGGATACGGCGGCGGGGATGCTGATCGTGCAGGAGGCGGGCGGGAAGATCAGCAACTTTGCGGGCGAGCCGTATCATCCGGGAGACAAGGAGATTTTGGCGTCGAACGGATTGATACACGAGGAGATGCGAGTCACCGCGCAGGAAATTGCGAGCGCACCTGCATTGAATCCCGTAACGTAGTAAAATCGAAGAGTGACGTGAAGGTTCGGGTCGCAATTGTTCGCCTGTAATTGTTGGCAGTTTCTGCGTAGTACTCAGCGCAACAAGCAATTCAGCCCAGGAAACCCCCAGCCACCGAGATTTGACGCGTCCGCTCCGCGTTGATAATTTTTAAAGAGGGTAATGAAGCGATCTCTCGCAAAACTCGCCGAAATGCCGGTACGCGCGCCGCGACTGGCAGACCCTATCCACCGGCTGACGGCGCGATGGAAGAACGGTGGCGTGGAGCACTATCCGCTTAGCGAACACACCGCAAAACAGCAGAAGAAATTCAGCTCCACATTCAGCGATTTTGAGATTACCAAGCACCGGATCCGGCTGGAGCGGCTGCCCAGCGCGTTTCGCGGGTTCAAGATTGTGCAGCTCACGGATATTCACCACGGCGTCTTTCTCGCGTCGGATATTTTGCAGCACGTGGTGGACACGGCGAACGAACTAGAGCCGGATTTGATAGCGCTGACCGGCGACTACATTACGTATTCGAGCGCGTACATCGAGCCCGTGGCGGAAATTTTGGGGCAGCTGCGGTCGAAGCATGGAATTGTGGGCGTGCTGGGGAATCACGATTTTCGTGTGGACGCGGATCGAGTGGCGCGCACGTTATCGCGGGTTGGCGTGGAAATGCTGCGGAACCGGCACACGCGGATACAACATCGGGATCAATTTTTGTACTTCGCGGGAATCGACGACTGGTATTACAACCCCGATCTGCCGCGGGCGCTGCGCGGGATACCCAAGAAGGCGCCGACGATTTTGCTGTCGCACAACCCGTCCATTGTGGAGTCAGCCTCGCATGCGGGTGTGCCGTTGGTGCTCTCGGGGCATACGCATGGCGGGCAGTTTAATTTGCCGTTCCTGGGAAGCATTTACGGGCGGACGCCGGAGCAGTTGCGGTTCAAGGTGGGCTGGGCGCGGATGGGTCCGACCCAGATTTATGTGAGCCGCGGAATTGGCACGATTGTGCTGCCGCTGCGGGTGCGCTGCTCGCCGGAGATTCCGGTGCTAACGCTCGATAGCGCGCATCAGGCTTAATCTAGTAGGCGTACCTAGTAACCTATCAGTCCTAACCCTGCCCATGGCTGCCTGAAAGCGGCACAGAAACAAAATTAGCAATTCGATAGAAGGTTTTCGTGGCCGTTCTGTTGATCCTCGTCGTTTCCTGCCTTATTTTTCGGGGACTGGGTTTTGCGGGCATTGCTGCGTTTTCCACCTGGCAAGCGTCCGCGCGGGATGCGCTTAGCCTGATGCTGGTTTTCACCGGAGTTTCCCATTTCACATTCATGAAGGAAGATTTCGTGCGCATGATGCCGCCTGGAATTCCATGGCCGCGCACGATGGTCTATTTCACGGGCGTATGTGAAATCGCGGGAGCGGTGGGACTTCTGCTTCCCGAGTTTCGCCATGCGGCTGGTTATGCGTTGATCGTTTTCTTCCTGGCCGTCTTACCCGCTAATATTTATGCGGCACGCGCCGGGGTAACTCTTCGTGGCAAACCTGCTACGAACCTGTGGCTGCGCGTCCCGATGCAGGTGCTGTTTATCGCGATAGCTTTCTGGGCGGCTCGGTAAGAGTTTTTCTCTCCTCTGCTTTTCTGTTTTTCTCCGGCGTGATTTCGCGTGATGGCGTTTCCTGCTATAAGAGAAATTCGAATGCTGTGGACCTCGCTAGTTTGGCAGAAGAGCAGATCCCTCACGCCGTCTGTTACGCGCGCCAAAGCGCGCGCAACATGCGTGTTCGGGATGACAATTAAAAGCTACCGGGAAGAAGTATTGAAATCGAGCCCTGAATGATTCTTTTAGTGTGTAAAGAGGAGAAGCGATGCAAAGGCTGGTGGTGTTTCAGAATATTTCGCTGGATGGCTATTTTGTGGACAGCGATGGACAAATGAGTTGGGCGAAGATGGATAACGATGCGGAGTTCAATCGATTTACGACGGAAAATGCGAAGGGCGGCGGCACGTTAATTTTTGGCCGGGTAACGTATGACTTGATGGTCAGTTTTTGGCCCACGGCACAGGCGAAGCAAATGTTTCCGGAAGTGGCAGAGAAGATGAATAACGGGGGGAAGGTGGTGTTTTCGAGAAAGATGGATAAGGCTTCGTGGGCGAATACGAAGCTAGAGAAGGGCGACTTGGCGGCGACGATTCGGAAGATGAAGAGCGAACCGGGGGAGGGGATGGTGATTCTGGGTAGCGGGAGCATCGTGGCGCGATTGGCGCCGGAAAAGTTGATTGACGAGTACCAGTTGGTGGTGAATCCGATTGTGTTGGGCGCGGGGCGGACAATGTTTGAGGGGATTCGAGAGAGGCTGAATTTCAAGCTGACCAAGACGAAGACTTTTCAAAATGGAAGGATTTTCTTGGCTTACGCGTCAGCGTGAACGCGAATTTTTATTTCCTGCAGTTTGGCGACGCTTTCTTCCACAGTGAGTTTAGCGGTGTCGATCTGGACG
Source organism: uncultured Acidobacteriota bacterium (assembly GCA_963757885.1). GTDB lineage: Bacteria > Acidobacteriota > Terriglobia > Acidiferrales > UBA7541 > Palsa-147. Next base: position 2,580,676 of record CAVWSS010000006.1, read on the forward strand.
CGGTCGCGAGTCCAAGCGTGATACTCGCGCGCCTGAACTTCGTGCCAAGTGGGTAAATTGAGGCCGGGGACGTCGGTGATGCGGGATTCGACCCGGCGCTGATGTTCTTTCGGATTGGAGCAAATAACTTCGACTTCGAGCGCGGGTGTGTTGGCGCGCTGGGCGACGGCGAGCCAGGCGTCGCGGGTGATTTGGAGAGGGTTTACGGAGTCGGCGACGACGGTGAGGCCGAGGCAGAGGTTGTCTTCAGCGAGGGCGTAGGCGACGCGATAGCCCTCTTCGTAGATGGGCGCATCTGGCCCGCCGTTTTCGATGCGACTGACGCGGATGGCTTGCTCGATGGAGTCGATGCGGAGGTAGAGCGCGCCGAGGCGGCGGGCGAGTTCGCGGGCGATGGAGGTTTTGCCAGAGGCTGGGAGGCCCGCGAAGATGATCAGCATGGTGTTGCAGCTTGCCACGTTTCAAAATGGGCTTCCAGTTTCGGTGGGTCCTTCTCGGGTTCGTTGACTCGGTATCGGGCCGATGTTAGCCTGCGCAGCGTTTCCCTGCATGCGTGCCGTCGACATCATTCGCAAAAAACGTGACGCTGGAGAACTGAGCCGCGAGGAGATCGCATTCATGGTGCGCGGTGCGGCGTCCGGGTCCGTGGGAGACGACCAGCTAGCACCGTGGCTGATGGCAGTGGTGTGGCGGGGAATGTCGCCGGCAGAGCTGGCGGCGCTGACCGAGGAGATGCTGCACTCGGGCGAGGTGCTGGATTTTTCGGATTTGCCCGCGGCGAAAGTGGATAAGCATTCGACGGGCGGGGTGGGGGATAAGACTTCGCTGATTATCGCGCCAGTGGTTGCGGCGGCGGGGCTGTATGTGCCGATGGTGAGCGGGCGAGGGCTGGGGCACACCGGTGGAACGCTCGACAAGCTGGAATCCATTCCGGGATTCAATGTGAATTTGAGTGGCAAGGAATTTCGCCGCGTGCTGTCGAAGTGCGGGTGCGCGTTGATCGGGCAGACGCCGGAAATTGCGCCCGCCGACAAGAAGCTGTACGCGCTGCGCGACATTAGTGGCACGGTGGAAAGTCCCTACCTGATTTGCGCGTCAATCATGAGCAAAAAATTGGCGGAGGGAATTGATGCACTGGTTCTGGACGTGAAGACAGGCGACGGCGCGTTCATGAAGAAGGAAAAGGACGCGGTGTATTTGGCGGAGTTGATGGTGGAGACGGGGCAGCGGATGGGGAAACGGATGGTGGCGCTGATCACGGACATGGAGCAGCCGCTGGGGCGGCATGTGGGGAACGCGCTGGAGGTGGTGGAGTGTTTGGAGGTATTGGAGGGCGGAGGGCCGGCGGATTTGCGGGAGTTGTGCGTGGAGTTGGCGGCGTGGATGTTGGTGAGTGGGGAGAGGGTGAAATCGCTGGAGGAGGGAAGGAAGCTGGCGGTGGAGTTAATGTCAGATGGCAGCGCGCTGGAGAAATTTAGCGAAGTGATTGCGTTGCAGGGAGGCGATCCGCGCATCGTGGATGAGCGCAGCCGATTGCCGCAGGCGCTGGAGCAGGAGGACGTGTTGGCGCGCGGGACTGGAGTGGTGGTGTCGATCGCGAGCGAGAAGGTAGGCATGGCAAGCATGCTGCTGGGCGGCGGGCGGGAAGTCAGGACGACGCGATCGATCCGGCGGTGGGATTGGTGCTGCATAAGAAAGTTGGGGATGCGGTGGAGAAGGGCGAGCGGCTATGCGCGATTTACTACAACTCGGAGACGCGTCTGGGCGAGGCGAAGCGGATGGTGGAGGAGAGTTTTGTGGTGGGGGAGAAGGCGGAGAAGCGGCCGTTGATACGGCGAGTGATTGACGAGACTGGATCGAAAGCAGCGAGTTAGGCGGGGTTCGAGTAGGCGGGATTCGAGGGGAATAGATGCATCGATTTATTGGTGTGCTGGGCATGTTGACGATGATGGGCCTGGCATACCTCTTTTCAACGAACCGTCGGGCGATACGCGGAAAAACTGTGGCGTGGGGGTTGAGCCTGCAGATTGTTTTCGCGTTTTTGGTGATGCGGTGGGAGTTTGGACGGTGGCTATTTCAAGAAGCCGGCGCGGGAGTGAACTGGCTGCTCGATTTTGCGTTTTATGGCTCGCAATTTGTGTTTGGGGACTTGGGCAGGAAGGGCTCGCCGATGGGGTTCTTCTTCGCGTTTCAGGTGCTGCCGGCGATTATTTTCATCGCGGCGATTTTTGCGCTGCTTTATTACTACGGGGTGATGCAGTTCATCATCAAGCAGGCGGCGCGGGTGATGACGGGGTTGATGGGAGCGAGCGGGGCGGAGTCATTGAATGTGGCGGCGAGCATTTTCATGGGGCAGACCGAGGCGCCGTTGACGATAAGGCCGTTTCTGCCGGATTTGACCAAGTCGGAACTGATGACGGTGATGACGAGCGGGATGGCGCATGTGTCGGGCGGGATTATGGCGGCCTACATCGCGTATGGGATTGAGGCGAAACATTTGCTGGCGGCGGTGATCATGACCGCGCCGGGGACGATTTTGCTGTCGAAGATGCTGGTGCCGGAGACGGAAATTCCCAAGACGAGCGGGCGGGTGGAAATTGCGACGCTGGAGAGGGATCCGAACGCGCTGGGAGCGATTTCGCGCGGGACAAGCGACGGGTTAAATCTGGCTATCAATGTGGGGGCGATGCTGATTTCGTTTATTGCGCTGCTGTATTTGGTGGATGGGATTTTTGGTGTGGTGCACAACGCGCTGGCGGCGCATGCGCATATCGGATGGTTTCCATCGAGCCTGGAGCAGATTTTTGGGTGGATTTTCTCGCCGGTGGCGTGGCTGGTGGGGATTCCGTGGAAGGATTGCCATACGATTGGGAATTTGCTGGGGTTGCGCACGGTAACGAACGAGCTGATTGCCTTCCAGCGGCTGGGGCCGTTGAAGGCGACACTCGATCCGCGGTCGTTCACGATTGCGACGTTTGCACTGTGCGGATTTGCGAATTTTAGTTCGATTGGGATTCAGATTGGCGGGATTGGAGCGTTGGCGCCGAACAGGAAGGGCGATCTGGCGCGACTGGGAATACGGGCGATGCTGGCAGGGACGATGGCGAATTTGATGTCGGCGTCGATCGTGGGAATTATGCTGCGATGAGGGCGAGCGCTGCAGCGTCGAAGGGCGGGGCGGAATTTGCGCGGGTCCAGGCGGCGGCGAAATTTCTGCTGAAGAAGACGAAGTTGAGGCCGCGAGTTGGGGTGGTGCTGGGTTCGGGGCTGGGCGGATTTGCGGATGAGCTGAGGGACGCGGCGAAGATTCCGTATCAGATGATTCCGGGATTCGCGCGGTCGACGGTGATTGGGCACGCGGGGCGGCTGGTGATTGGAACGACGGCGGGCACGCCGGTGGCGGCGATGCAGGGGCGGATACACGTATACGAGGGGTATCCGATTCGCGATGTGGTGTTTCCGATTCGCGTACTGTGGGCGATGGGCGTGCGCGGCGTGGTGCTGACCAACGCGGCAGGGGGAATCAATCGCGAGTACAAGCAGGGTGCGCTTGTGCTGATTCGCGATCATATTAATTTGCAATGTCAGAATCCGTTGACTGGCGCGAATGAAGAGAAGTTTGGCGTGCGGTTTCCGGATATGACCGAGGCGTACAGCCAGAAATTCCGGGATTTGGCGCGGGACGAGGCGCGTAAGCTGGATATCGATCTGCGAGATGGGGTTTATGCGGCGCTGGCGGGGCCGAGTTATGAGACGCCGGCGGAGATTCGATTTCTGCGGACGATTGGCGCGGATTTGGTGGGAATGTCGACGGTGAGCGAAGTGATTGCGGCGCGGCATCTGGGGATCAGCGTGCTGGGGATTTCATGCGTGACGAATGCGGCTGCGGGCGTTTTAGATAAGCCGCTGGATCATGCGGAGGTGATGGCCACGACCGAGCGGGTGAAGGGAGATTTTGTGGCGTTGATTCGGGGAGTGCTGCCGCGGATTGCGGCGACGGTGAATTGAAGGGTTTTCGATGAGCGAGAAGCCGAGCGATAGCGAGAAGGCGTTGGTGCACGCGGCGAAGGCGGCGCGGGAAAATGCGCATGCGCCGTTTTCAGGGTTTCGGGTGGGCGCGGCAGTGCGGGCGAAGTCGGGGCGGGTTTATACGGGCTGCAACGTGGAAAATGCGAGCTACGGGCTGACGATTTGCGCGGAACGGGTGGCGATTTTCAAGGCGCTGTCGGAGGGTGAGCGGGGATTTGAGGCAGTGGCGGTGGTGGCGGACACAGAAAATCTGACGCCTCCGTGCGGAGCGTGCCGTCAAATCATTTGGGAGTTTTGCGGGGATGTGCCGGTGATTATGTCGAATTTGAACGACAAGGTGGAGCGAGAGTCGGCGGGGACGCTGTTGCCGAGAGCGTTCGACCAGTCGTTTTTGTAGCCGGGCATTTTGATTTTTGAGTTTATTTTGTTTCCCTCGAGTGAGGGCTAGTCCGAAGGAGGAAGCATGACCGTGAAGTTAAACAAGACTGGATTCGACCACGCCATGAAGTTGGTGGGCGAAGGTCACTTTGTGTGGGATGAAAGAGACGCATGGAGTGATGACCAGCCGTCGACTGACGAGGAGAATGAGTTCATCGAACAGCATGGTCTTCCGGAGTATGCCAAATGGCATCTGGGCATCGACGACGAGAAGTCGGAGGACACCAAGGGGCGGTTTGAATTTCCCTATGGCGACTTTTTCGATTTGCATCGCTGCGCGTTGCTCGCTGCGGAGAGCAGGGCCGGGCAATACAAGCACCAAGACATCGAGGCTGCGGCAAAGCAGTTGCGTGAAATGATCGACGAGAAAATGAAGAAGGAAGACAAGTCAACGTCGGCATGATTGCGAGGCTTAGGCTTGGAAGTTGGAGGTGAGGTAAGGCTGTGCGAAATCGACGCATTGCTTTCGGGCAGACAATCTGGGCGCTCATCGCTCTGTCTCGCCGCCGTGTTCGCGTTCGCGATTGTCTCCTATGCGAACGCCGCGCAGAAGCAGGGGGCGGACCTGATCATCACCGGGGGGACGGTGGTGACGATGGATGCGACGGAGCGGGTGATCGAGGACGGCGCGGTGGCGGTCCGCGGCGATGTGATTGAGGCAGTAGGCCCGGCGGTTGAAATCATGCGGCAGTATCCAGGCGTGCGGACCATCGATGCGCACGGCGAAATTGTGATGCCGGGGCTGATCAATTCACATGCGCATGCGGCGATGAGCCTTTTTCGCGGGGTGGCGGACGATCTGGCGCTGGATGAGTGGCTGAAGAAATACATTTTCCCAGCGGAAGCGCGGAACGTGAATGAGGATTTTGTGGCCTGGGGGACGCGGCTGGGAATTTTGGAGATGCTGCGCGGGGGAATCACCACCTACGCGGACATGTATTACTACGAGGACGTGGTAGCGAGGGTGACCAAAGAAGCGGGGATGCGTGGCATCCTGGGCGAGACGATTATCGATTTTCCCGCGCCGGACAATAAGACGACGCAGCAGGCGTTCGAGTACACGCAAAAATTCCTGGATCACTGGAAGGGCGACCGCTTGATTGTGGCGGCGGTGGCGCCGCATTCGATTTATACGTGTTCCAGAAAAGACGCTGGAGGATGCAGCGGCACTGGCGAGGAAGAATCATGCGCCGATTCTGATTCATTTGGCGGAGGCGCCATTTGAGCTGGAGCAGAGCCGGGAGAAGCATGGGCTGACTCCGGCGGCCTATCTCGAGAAGATTGGCGTGCTGGGGCCGGATGTACTGGGGGCGCATTGCGTGTGGGTGAATGCGGCGGACATGGCTACGCTGGCGCATTTTGGAGTGGGGTGTTCGCACAACCCATCGAGCAATATGAAGAACGGCGGCGGGGGTGAGTCCGGTGCCGGAAATGCTGGCGGCGGGAGTAGCGGTGGGGCTGGCGACGGATGGCGCTGCGAGCAATAACAATCAGGACTTATTTGAAGAGATGGATTTAGCGGCGAAGCTGCAGAAGCTGGCGAGGATGGACCCGCGTGCGTTGCCGGCGAAGCAAGTGGTGGAGATGGCGACGATCACAGGCGCGCGGGCGGTGCATCTGGAGAAGAAGATCGGGTCGCTCGAGGCGGGAAAGCAGGCGGACATTATCGTTGTGGATACACGCGCGCCGCACGCCACTCCGATGTATGACGCTTATTCGGAATTGGTGTATGCGCTGAAGGCCAGCGATGTGAGGACGGTTTTGGTGGCCGGCAAGGTAGTGATGGACGAGCGAAAGATGTTGACGATGGATGAGAATCAAATTTTGCAGAAGGCGCAAGAATATAAAGTGAAGATTGTGGCTTCGCTAAAGAACGCGCCTGCCAATTGAGAGTTGGGAATTCCCGCCGGTAAGCCGAAGTGCCTGGTTATTCTGCTAATTATTCCTGCTGCTTGGGTTGATTGCGCTCGCGGGTGGTCTTGATGGCCAAGGCGCGTAGAACTTCAGCGACGTTTTTGTTAGTGGAAAGGGCCTTAATTTCGGCGACGTTGAGATGCGGGAAGAGCCGCAGCGAAATGTCGAGAGGCGTTTTGGGATTGTTGACAAGATTCTTGAGGACGCTGTGATTCTTCATGAATACACGGCTGGCGGAGATGAGGCGAAGGACATCGCCGGAAAGGTGAGTCATGGACGCGAAGCTCTCGACGTCCTTGTCGGTGAGGCGTGGGGATTGAAGGACCGCGCGCTGAACGATTTTGTTGGTGTCGCGAATGAGGGCGGTGCGCGCTTCGCGAGGGCCCTTAATGGCGAGCTGCATTTTCTGGACCACGGTCATTTTGGAGATTTGCTCAACTAGAGTTTTTCGCTTAACCGGGTCGGGCAGAACTTCAGCGACGGCTTCGTGCAGCTCGGCTTCGCGCACTTCGGCTACGGCCTGCGGTTCCTCGGGAACTTCTCCCTGATTCAACTCAGCAATTAATTCGACTTGTTCGGGGCTCGCATGGGGCGTGCCGGCGAGGGCTTCGGCTAGTTCTGGAGACATGCTGAGACCATCGAGATCGTCGAGGACCGACCAGATACCGGTGGAAGTGAAGTGAGATGCGGCGAGGGAGAGGAGTTCGTGGGGGCACTGGCGATTTTTGGCGAGGGCATCGGCGATGCCGGCGCGATCGGAAATTTCGGAAGCGCAGTAGGTGAAGAGACGCTTATCGGCGTCTTCGCGAGAGAGGGCGGCGAGGTAGTCCTCATTGGGAAGGTCGAGGGCGGCCATGCAAGCGCGCTCGGCGATGTCGCCATCGCTATCTTCGGTGAGGATGACGAGAAGCTCGGCGCGATCAGCAGGCTCGAGCGGAATACTGCCGGAGCAGACGGCGAGCTTGCGCTCCTTGCGAGCGCTATCGGAGCGAATCTCGGCGCGTACTTCCGCGCTCAGCGATGAAGAGGTGACGCTGATTGTGAAGCTCCTAAGTTATGTGTTTCGAGCTACGTAGTGCTGCTGTTGCGTCGCGGTACACCCCAAGGGGAAGGCTCAACCGCGAACCTATGCTCACATCGTATCGCGAAGGCAGGATTTGCAACTGGGAATGGTTGGCCTTATGTCTGTTCCGGTAAACAAGAAAAGCGCCGACGAGGATGGCGATGAGCAGGATGGTGACGACGGCGATGAGGACGGGTTTGGGCCAGCGAGCGGAGAGCTGGATGGGTTCCATGCGGCGCGCAGGCGCTTCAGGGATACTTTTGGTGGCGATGGCATATTCGGCGAGCATGCTGTCCTCGTCCATGCCCAGGTAGCGGCAAATGGTGCGAATAAAGCCGCGGTTAAAGGCGGTGCCGGGGAGGGCTTGCCACTGTTCGGTTTCCAGGGCTTCGAGATAGCGCGTGCCGATGCGCGTTGCGACGGAGACTTCGTCGAGCGAGACGCCGCGCATTTCGCGCTCCCGCTTCAAGCGCTCGCCAAAACTGGGGGTGGTCATCCGGTGGGCTGGAAACTCCGGCGAAAAATATAGGCGGGAGGGGGGATAGTGTCAACGTGGGTTCGGAAATTAAGACGCGGTGATTTGCACTAACGCGCAAATTGAGACAAAAGGCGGGACAGGAAAAGGTTCCAAACTGAGCAAGAAGCTAGCTGTAACACTGGCCGGAAGTCGCATTGCACTTATGGCAATTCATAGAGGCAGTTGCGTTGCGGGGGCAGGGCAAGTCTCTATAATCGAATTGGCTACTGGAAAGACCTCATAAAACTTCGCAAAGGCTCAACTTTGCTCAGGATTCTTGCGTAAACAATGACTCGCCACGCCAAGAACTTCAATGGACTGGAACGACGGCGCTCCAGCCGGATGGAAATGCCGGAGGGAAGCGAGCTTTCTGTATTTCATGAGCTGGGGAAGGCGCTGACGTCGTCGCTGCAGCTCGAGCAAGTGCTCAGCACGATCATGGAAAAGATCAACGAAGTATTGCGCCCGGATACCTGGTCATTGCTGCTGATGGATGAGAGCAAGCAGGAGCTCTATTTCCAGATTGCCACGGGCGTGGGAGCGGAAGCGCTGCGCGACGTGCGAATCAAGCTAGGGCAGGGAATCGCGGGTTGGGTAGCGCAGAGCGGCGAAACAATCATCGTGCCGGACACGAGCAAGGATTCGCGGTTTTTTCCGCATCTCGACGAAAAGACCAAGATGGAGACGCATTCGATCGTTGCAGTGCCGGTTCGCTTTCGCGATCAGTGCCTGGGAGTGATTGAGCTGATCAATTGCGTGGGAGTGGATGGATTCAGCTCACGGGATATGGCGCTACTGGAAGCGCTGGCCGACTATGCGGCGATCGCGATTGAGAATGCGCGGCACGTGCACCGGATTCACGAGCTGACGATCAAGGACGATTGCACCAGTCTTTACAATGCGCGGCATTTGAACCGCATGTTGGATACGGAGATTTACCGGTCGGACCGGTATTCGTTCGAGTTTTCGCTGATTTTCATCGACCTGGATCATTTCAAGAAGGTCAACGACACGCATGGGCATTTGATGGGATCGAAGCTGCTGGGCGAAATTGGCGAAATGATCAAGGAAAGCTGCCGGCAGATCGATATGGCGTTTCGCTATGGCGGCGACGAATTTGTGATCTTGCTGCCGCAGACGAGCAAGGAGAATGCCTGCCGGGTGGCGCTGCGGTTGCACCAGCGGATTCGCGAGCGAGTGTGGCTGAAGGAAGAGAAGATCAACGCGCATGTGACCGCTTCGCTGGGGGTGGCGTCGTATCCGGCGGATGCGAAGAATAAGGCGGAACTGCTGCACCTGGCGGATGACGCGATGTATGCGGTGAAGAATTCGACGCGGGATTCGGTGATGGCGGCAATGCAGGGCGTGGTCGCGCCAGCTTCGGTGGGCTCGGGTCGTAGGCAGCTTGTTGCGATGGTCGCAAGGCGCCGGCTCGGCTTGCGATTGTCAACCCTGGAAAAAGTTTAATTGTAATGAACCTTTTGGGTGGTTTGATCCGTCCAATGGTTCGACAGGGTGTAGTATTTCGTTGCAAGTCCATCGGGTGACCACTTGAAGTTGCAGGCGCCAGGGTTGAAGCGAAGATCCGCAGAGAGCCGCAAGGCTTATGTGCGCTTTGGCGCGGCGCTGGGCATCGTCCTACTGCTGTTTATCACTACCGTAGGGCTGTGCCACTACCACACAAATAAAGCGGCGTCGGACGCGTGCCAGGTTTGCCATGTGGCGCACGCGCCGTTGACGCAGGCGCCGAGTTTTTCGGGGCTGGCGCTGCCGCTGTTCATCGGCTGGACGGTCTTTCAGCCTGAGCAGTCGATCGGGCTGGCCGCAGTTCTGCACGAAGCATCGCCTCGAGCACCTCCTATCGCGTAGTTCTCTCCACTTCATCGGAAATATTTCGGCCGCATGCGCGGGAAATTGCGCGTGGGGTCTGGCTTTCCACTTTCCGACCGCAATCCCTTGCTGAAAGGGATGTGCACACCTAGGAGATGGGCGATGAGGATTATTCAGAGGGTTTTTTGGGTATTGGCATTGGTGTTTGCAGTGGCAGGGCTAGCGGCAGCGCAGACGGGGAATTCTGGGACGATCTCGGGCACAGTACTGGATCCTTCGGGAGCAGCGATCGCAGGGGCGACGGTGACGATTCACAATCCGGTCAGCGAATACGAGCGCACCACGACGACAGATAGCGGGGGCAATTTTACCTTTCCGAATGTGCCGTTCAATCCGTATCACTTGACAGTAAGTGCGGCGGGCTTTGCGGAGCATGCACAGGACGTGGAGGTGCGGTCGTCGGTGCCGGAGAGCGTGAAGGTGAGCATGGCGGTGGCAGGGACGGCGACGACCGTAACGGTGGAAGGGGGCGGAGATTTGGTGGAGAACGATTCGACGTTTCACACCGACGTGGACAGGGACCTGTTTGACAAGCTGCCACTCGAGAGCCAGTCGTCATCGGTGAGCTCGCTGGTGACACTAACCACGCCAGGTGTGGCGGCCGATTCAAACGGGCTATTTCATGGGCTGGGGGATCATGCGTCGAATTCGTTTTCGGTGGACGGGCAGCCGATTACTGATCAACAGAGCAAGGTTTTTTCGAATCAAATTCCGGCGGACTCGGTGCAGTCGCTAGAAGTGATTTCAGGAGCGCCAACGGCGGAGTTTGGGGACAAGACGAGCCTGGTCATCAAGGTTACGACACGATCGGGCCAGGGGGTGACTACGCCGCACGGAAGCATCAATGCTTCGTACGGCAGTTTTGGGACCTCCACTGGCGGGTTTGATCTGGCGTATGGCGGTCAGAAGTGGGGGAATTTTATTGCGGCGGACGGAGTGAACAGCGGGAGATTTCTCGACCCTCCGGAATTCGAGGTGATGCACGACAAGGGGAACCTGGCGGATATTTTCGACAGGGTGGATTTGCAAGTGAGTGAGAAGGATTCGATTCATGTGAATTTGGGATTCACGCGATCATGGTTTCAGACTCCGGATTCCTACGACGCGGCGAACGCAACGGCGTGGAACGGATTGGTGGTGAATAACGGCGGGCTGGGGCCGAATGGGCTGCCGGTAGGCGCGCAAGACCAGCGGTCGAAGATCAGGACGGTGAATATGGCGCCGACCTGGAATCATTTGTTTAACAACGATACCGTGCTGACCCTCGGGGGTTTTTTCCGTCAGGATCAATACAATTATTATCCTAGCGACAATCCTTTTGCAGACCTTAGTCCCGACCTGCAATTTCAAACTGTCGCTCAGACTCGGCGTCTGACCAATGCAGGAGTACACGCCGACCTCTCCTGGGTGCATGGAATCAACAACGTAAAGGGCGGCGTAATCTATGAGCAGACATTCCTGACGGAAAATGATCACTTCGGAATTGTGGATCCGACATTCAACGCGGTTTGCTTGAATGCGGATGGCACGCCGGACACGAGTCCATTAATTACAAATCCGGCGTCGTGCGGTGGAATTGCGAACCTCGGAGGGACGGCAAATCCGGGGTTTGTGCCGCTCCTGGGGTGTATTGACCTGACCCGGACGGCGAGCCTGCCGGCCTCGGATGGATGTTCAGGGCAGAGCAGCAGCGCGAGCTATCTCTTTCATGGGCATACGGACGTGAAGGAGTTGGCGCTTTACCTGCAGGACGCAATTACCAAAGGCAACTGGACCTTCAACGTGGGAATTCGCGGAGATGTTTACAACGGTATTACCAGCCAAACGCAAGCTGAACCGCGACTGGGCATCGCGTATGACGTGAAGCCCACGAATACAATACTGCGGGTTTCGTATGCGCGCACGCTGGAGACTCCGTTTAACGAGAATCTGGTGCTAGCCAGTGAAGGGTGTAACGACGCCGTGGTGAACGCATTGATGACTATCACGCAGGGCTATGCGTGCCTTAACGAGCCGCTGCGTCCGGGATGGCGGAATGAATTTCACGCGGGGATCGAACAGGCGTTTGGAAAATATTTAGTGGTCGACGCGGAATATATCTGGAAGTACACGCATTTGGCGTATGACTTCAGCGTGCTGGGGAGTACGCCGATTACTTTCCCGATTGAGTGGGATCGGTCGAAGATTCCAGGCTACGCGATTCGAGCGAGCGTGCCGAATTTTCACGGGTTGACCGCATTTGTGGTGATGTCGAGCGTGGCGGCGAGATTTTTTGAGCCGCAGGTGAGCGGCATTGGCGCGACGCCGGCCAGTGTGGGCGGAACGGGAGTTTTTCGAATCGACCACGACGAGAAGTTCAATCAGACAACGCATTTGCAGTATCAACCGTGGAAGAACAAGCCGTGGTTCGGATTTACGTGGCGATACGACAGCGGCTTGGTGGCAGGGCCAGTGCCGTGTGCGGGCGGTAACTGTAACAACGGTCCCTTGGGAACTGGTTCGATCGTGGACGTTTCCGGGATAACGCCCGACCAGCAGTTCCAGGCTGGCCTTTTCTGTGGCAGCGTGCATGCGACTCCAACGATGCCGATCAGTCCCAATGGGCTCTGCCCGGCATCGCAGTATGGGTCGACGCTGCTCAGTATTCCCAAGCCAGGCACGGAGGATGACGACCACAATCCGCCGCGCGTCGCGCCACGGAACCTGTTCGACATGGCAGTAGGAGACGACAATTTGTTTCGTGGGGACCGTTTCAAATGGAGTTTACGATTTGAGGCAATAAACGTGACGAACAACTACGCGCTCTATAACTTTTTGTCGACGTTCAGCGGGACGCATTACGTGTCGCCAAGGGCGTTGACGACGACGCTGGGGTTCCATTTTTAGCTAAACAAGAAGGCTCGGTAGCCGGGTGAAATTCCACACACGCTGAAAGCTGCGTGTGGGGCACCCGCAGAAACTTCTGGGGCAAAAGCAAAACCAGGTTCAAAAGGGACGGCGGCTCGAGATTTGGCCCCGTCCCTATTTATTTGTAAGTTGTATAGAATCGCATGTGTGCAAACGGGGCCGCCTGTAGCGGCTTCTAAGGTGAGTATGGGCTCTTCTGATGCGGAATGAAGAGGCGGCGCGTTATGCGCGGTGGGCGGCGGCGATTGCAGTGTTGATTGCCGTGGTGGCGGCGACTTTCTATTTCAGCCGCCAGTTGCGGCAGGCGCATGCGCGGAAGAATGGGCCGAAGGCTGTTCCGGCGAGCGTGGAGCAGCAGTCGGCGGGCTTTTCGTTTTCGAAAGTAGAGAAGGATCGCACGATTTATACGGTGCAGGCTTCGCGGGCCACGCAATTTACGGGTGAGAATTCGAGTTTGCTGGAAGATGTGACGATTACGTTTTTTGGGAATGAAGGCGACCGGAACGATGTGTTTCGCACGCATGAGTGCGATTACGACCGGGTTTCGGGTGGGATCCGGTGCCAGGGGAAAGTGGAGATCGATATTCAGGCAGCGGCAGGAGCAGCGCCGGGTTCGGCTCCGCTTGATCGAAGTGAGTTATCCACGAAGGCGATTCCTACGCCACGGACGCTGGTGGTCGACACGAGCGACGTCGTTTTTAATCGCGAGACAGGCGTTGCCACGACGACCCAGCCGGTGAAATTTCATCTGCCCAATGCGGACGGGCAGGCTGTAGGAGTGAATTACGACTCGAAAGCCGGGAAGCTGCGATTGGAGCGTGACGTCGAGATGACGGAGCGGGATTTGAAGAATCCCGCGGCGCCGCCGGTGGTGTTTACCGGGGCGAGTTTCAACTACGCGCGCGAGGAGCACCTTGCGAAGCTGGAAGGCGGGGCGAAAGTTGTGCAGGCAAGCCGGCAATTGACAGCGCAGACGCTGACCGTGGAGCTGGATCAGAAGATGCATGCGAAGCGCGGGGTGGCGGACGGGAATCCGGCGCTGCAGATGAAGGATGGCGCCGACACGATCACCGGGCGGGCGGAGCGGTTTGAGGCGGCGCTGAACGAGGCGGGATGGGTGGAGAATCTGCGCGCGGTGAATAATGTGGATTTTGAGAAGGTGTCGGACGGGGGCTCGACGGAGAAGCTGCTGGCGCAGAACGCGAATGTGGTGATGGAGCCGCGGATCAATCAGCCGCATGAAATGCAGGCTACGGGCGATGTGAAGCTCGAGACGAGTGGGCCATCCGGCTCGAATCGGGTGGATACCTCGCAGGTGAATGTTGCGTTTGTGCCGGGGGCGAAGCCGCTGCAGAGGCGAGTGGGAAGCGCGGAGTTTCCGGCGATGGCAACGGCGCACTTGACCGGTAAAGATGGGACGATGACCGTGCTGACGCATCGCGGGAGGGCGGAATTTGATGCGTCTAATCACATCCGGTCGTTTGCGGGCGATTCAGGCGTGCAGATTGTTCGGCAGCCTCAGACGGGCGAGGTACAAAGGACGACGGCGCAGAGGATGAATGCGTCGTTTGACGAGCAGGGGCGATGGGACACGGTAGATCTGGATCAGAAAGTCCATTTTGTGCAGGGGGACCGTCAGGCGGACGCGCATCACGCGCAAATCATCAATTCACCGAACTCGGCGACGAACACGATTGTGTTGACCGGGGATGCGTCGGTGGCGGATTCGTCGAGCCGGACCACAGCGGAGAGGTTTGAGATTCAGCAACAGAGCGGGGCCGTGTCGGGCGTGGGTGGGGTGCATAGCCAGGTGATGAATAATCCGGCTGATCGACACACCCAAGACAACCAAGGTCAAAGGGAAATCGCAGGGGCAGGAGCCGGCCTTCGTTACCGCGGATCGCGTGGATGGGTCGAGCACGAAGGGGCATTTGACCTATTCCGGGCATGCGCGGCTGTGGCAGGGCGAAGCTGTGCTGGATGCGAATTCGATTGAGCTGTGGCGCGAGGATCAGCGGCTGGATGCGCATGGAAATGTAGTGGCGGTGTTCCCGCAGGCGGCTTCGAAGGAATCGAGTACGCCGGTACGGTGGAAGATTCAGGCGCCGGAGATGCAGTATTGGAATATTGAGGGGCGGGCGCACTTGCAGGGAGGAGTAGTGGCGCAGTCGCAGGATCAGGCATTCAGCCAGTCGCTGAATTCGCAGACGCTGGATGTGTATTTGTCGCCGGCTTCGAGCGGGCCGGGCGCCACAGGCGGTGCGGGTTTGGTGCACACGGCGAAACCTGCGCCTGGTGCGGCTGGCCCGGCGAAAAATGCGTTTCCGGGACTGGGATCGAGGGAAGTAACGCGCGCGGTGGCCACGGGATCAGTGGTGGTGCGGCAGGATGACAAGCGGGGCAGCGCCGACCGCGCGGAGTACACGGCGGCGGATCAGAAATTCGTGTTATCCGGCGGATCGCCAACGTTTACCGATGCCGCCGATCAAACTACAACGGCGGGGCGTTCGTTGACCTTCTATCGAGCGAGTGATACAGTTTTCGTCGATTCGGAAAATAACGCACGCACATTGACAAAACACCGAGTTGAGAAGTGAATCGGTTTTGAAGCTCCGGGCCGCCGATCTGAGTAAGTCGTATAAGGGGCGGAAGGTTGTCGACGACGTTAGCCTGGAGATTCGGCAGGGCGAAGTGGTTGGGTTACTCGGGCCAAATGGCGCGGGTAAGACCACAACCTTCTACATGATTGTGGGTCTGACGCGCCCCGATTTTGGGCGGGTGATGCTGGAAGGCGAGAACATCACCGACCTACCGATGTATTTAAGGGCCCGAAGCGGCATCAGCTACCTTCCCCAGGAACCTTCGGTTTTTCGCAAGCTAACCGCCCAAGAGAATCTGCTGGCTGTCCTGGAAACGCTCCCGGTAACCCCGGAACAGCGCCGGGATAGGGTGGAGGAGTTGCTGGCGCAAATGGGGCTGGAAGGCGTGCGCAACAGCCCGGCGCACGTGCTGTCGGGCGGGGAGCGACGCAGGCTGGAAATTGCAAGATCGCTAGTACTGGCGCCGTCATTTGTGCTGCTGGACGAGCCTTTTTCGGGAATCGACCCGCTGACGGTGGTGGATCTGCAGAAAATCATTGGGGATTTGGCGGAATCGGGGATTGGGGTGCTTGTTACAGACCACAACGTCAGGGAAACACTAGCAGTTACCGACCGCGCGTATATCATAAATAACGGCAGGATTTTGTGCTCTGGAACCCCGGAGGAATTGACCGGGAATGCGGAAGTTAGGCGGGTCTACCTAGGTGAGAAGTTTCGCCTGAACTGAGTCTACGAAGGTTCCCCTCGCCCAGTTAGTCCCTCAGAGCATCAAATACAAAGAGCTAAATTGGAGTAAATTAGGGCGGTTATAGGGCGCCCTGGGTTTTAACTAGAGATGAACTGGCTACAGCCAAAACTGAATCTCCGCGTGGCGCAGAAGCAGATTCTGACGCCGGGCCTTGTGCAGATGGTGAGCGTGCTTGCGCTCAACCGGCTGGAGCTGCGCGAGATGATCAATCAGGAGATCATGGCTAACCCGGTGCTCGAGGAGCTCGGGGACGACGGCGTGGTCACCGAGAATTACGCGGACGAGACGTTTTTGAAGGAAGAGACGGAGAAGGTGCCGGAAAAGGAAGAGGCGAATCCGTTTGATGAGTTCGATTTGAGCTCGTTCTATACGCAGTACCTGGATTCGGGGTCGGGCAACTCCAAGAACGGCGAAAGAGAAGATGTCGAGCGGCCCTCGTTCGACAAGTTTTTGTCCTCACCGCAGAGCCTGACCGATCACCTGAGATGGCAATTGAGCGTAAGCATATCGAGCGAGATTGTGCGCACGATTGCGGACGATATTATCGGGAACCTAGATGAGGCCGGGTATTTGACGGCTTCGCTCGAAGAGATCGCGCAGTCCGGGAACTATTCGATGGACGACGTGGAAGAGGCTCTGGCGATGGTCCAGGAGCTGGATCCCCCGGGCGTGGCAGCTCGGACCCTGGAAGAGTGTCTATCGCTGCAATTGAAGGTTTTGGATCCGCAGAATACGCTGGCGCGGCAGATTGTTTCTGAGCATTTGAAATTGTTGCAAAACAATCAGCACAAGGAACTGGCGCGGGCGGTGAACCGCCCGATCGAGCTGGTGAAGCGCGCGGTGGATGTGATCAAGCGCCTCGATCCCAAGCCGGGACTGCGATACAACAAGATCGAGCCGCGGCTGGTGGAACCGGATGTGCAGTTTGTGAAGTCGGAGGGCGAGTGGCGCGCGATCATGAACGACGACGGCGTCCCGCAACTTCGGCTAAGTCCCATTTATCGAAGGCTGCTGGCGCGGGACGCGGCGGATCGCGATGTGCGGACGTACGTGAAGGAGCGGTTTACCGCGGCGATCCAGTTGATGAAGAATATCGAGCAGCGCAAGCATACGATTGTGCGGGTTTGCCAGTCGATATTGCGCAGGCAGCAGGACTTTCTGGATTATGGCGCGGATCATCTGAAGCCGATGATGATCAAGGAAGTGGCCGAGGAAGTTGGCGTGCATCCTTCGACGGTGAGCCGCGCGGTGGCGAGCAAGTACGCGCATACGCCGCAGGGCGTGATTGAGCTGCGCTATTTCTTTTCCGAGTCGGTGAACGGGCCGCAGGGCAACGACATGTCGCTGCTCTCGCTGAAGCGCCGGGTGAAAAAAATGATCGAAGAGGAAGATACGGCCCATCCTCTGACGGACGATCAGATCAGTAAGAAGTTGGAAGACGAAGGTATCCAGGTGACCCGCCGGACGGTGGCAAAGTACCGCGAGGATTTGCGGATACCGAGCACCCACCGCCGAAGGGTGAAAGACTAACGCGTCGCCGCCCCCGATGGCGCGAACCCTACCCACACGCGACTCAAAACAGTTGGTGATCGTAACCGGTCTTTCCGGCTCAGGGAAAGGCTCGGTCCTAAATACCCTCGAGGACCTGGGCTACTACTGCATCGACAACCTGCCTGTTTCGTTCATTCCTGCGTTTAGCGAATTGTATGTGCATGGGAGCGGTGAAATTGAGCGCGCTGCGCTGCTGGTGGACGCGCGCGAAGGCGAGCAGCTCGAGAAATTGCCGGAGATTTATCGCAGCTTGCGGGATGTGCATCCGGCGACGCTGATTTTTGTGGAGGCGAGCGACGAGGCGCTGATGCGGCGATTCAGCGAGACGCGGCGGCCGCATCCGGCGGGACGAGGGCTATCGCTGCGACAGGGAATTCGCGAAGAGCGGCGGAGAATGCGGCCGATCCGGCGAATTGCCGACGTGGTGATCGACACGACGCGGTTTACAGTTCACGAGCTGCGGCAGTTCGTGACCGAGCGGTTCCAGAAAGCGGAGAGCCAGCCGCTGCTGGTGGCCGTGATGAGTTTTGGCTATCGCTATGGGATTCCCGCGGATGCGGACCTGGTTTTCGATGTGCGATTTTTGCCCAATCCGCATTTTGTGCCGAAATTGCGGAGATTCAGCGGGAAAGATAAACGAGTGGCGAGGTATATCCGGTCGTTCGCGCAGACCAGAGTATTTCTGAAGAAGATTGAAGCGCTGCTGACTTATTTGATTCCGCATTACATCGCGGAAGGAAAGAGCTATTTGAATATTGCGTTTGGTTGCACGGGCGGACGACACCGGTCCGTGATGATGGCGGAAGTGATACGCAAGGCGCTGACCAAGAAGGGGTATAACGCGAAGGTTGTGCATAGGGATTTGGATAAAACGCTAGGGTAGCGGCTCGAGGGTTCAGGAGCGGATGTATAATTAAGTTATGGCCAAGGACGTAATCCATATTTCTGACACGGACGCCGCGAATGACTTCGCGTCCCTGCTGGCCAAGGTGCGTGCTGGAGTGGAGATTGTTATTGAGATCAACAAGCAGCCGGTGGCTGTTCTTCAGGCTATTGTGCCTAAGGGACGGTTGCTTTCTGAGTCTTTGGCGATTGCACGCGCGCAGGGATCAAAGGCTACTCTTCCCGAAGGTTTCGCCAAGGCCGTTGAGGAAGGTATTGCCAGCCACAGGGAACCGCTTAACCCGCCTGCATGGGAGTGATTTTAGAATTCCAGCGTCATAATTGCCGCCGAGCGGAACCACGAAACCACCGGCCAACTTCTGGATCGTGTGCTCCGAACCACCGGCGATCAAGACGCAGCGATTAGTGCCATCGGTCTGACCGAATTAGTCCACGGTGTTTTCCGAACCCCTCCTGAGACTCGTGAGCGCGCGACGTCGTTCCTAAATGGATTGTTGTCCGCACTTGTGGTCTATCCTTTCACAACGGAAACAGCCTTCCTTGCAGGCAGGATTGACGCAGAGCAGCGCAGCAAGGGAGTGATCATCCCGTTTTCGGACCTACTCATCGGAGCCACTGCGCTTTCTCTCGGATATTCCGTCCTTACGTTGAATGTGCGAGATTTTGAACGAATACCAGGGTTGAAAGTCGCGAAACTCGATCGTTGACCACTGCACGTCTCGACTGGCGTTGACGCTTCCCATAAAACAGGCGATAGTACAGCGTCGATTTCGCATTCGGTTTTGTCGATTTTTCAGGCTAACTTTTAGATTCACTTCTTAGGTCAACTGTCCCCTTGACGCCTTCCAATTCCATGGGAACCGCAACCGCGACTGACCGCGCCGATTTGTTGCGCTACGACTGGACGCGCGCAGAAATCCGGCGAATTTACGAGCTGCCGTTTACAGAATTGGTGTTTCGCGCGCAATCGGTGCACCGGCAATTCAACGATCCGTCGGAAGTGCAGATGTGCCGGCTGCTGTCGATCAAAACGGGCGGATGCCCGGAAGATTGCGCGTATTGCCCGCAGAGCGCGCATTACCAGACCGGCGTGAATCGCGAAGGGCTCCTGGATGTGGACGAGGTGATGCGGTCGGCGAGGAGCGCAAAGGAAGATGGCGCGACGCGATTTTGCATGGGCGCCGCGTGGCGGGAGGCTCCGCAGGGGCGAGAATTTGATGCGGTGCTGACCATGGTGCGCGGCGTAGCGGAATTGGGCATGGAAGTTTGCTGCACGCTGGGCATGTTGACGCAGGAGCAGGCGATTCTGCTGAAGGAAGCGGGGCTGACGGCGTACAACCACAATCTCGATACGTCGCCAGAATTTTACGGGAACATTATTCAGACGCGGAAATATCAGGAGCGGCTGGACACATTGGCGGCGGTGCGCCGCGCGGGAATTACGGTGTGCTGCGGCGGAATTTTGGGGATGGGCGAAACGGTGGAGGATCGGATCGGGCTGCTGGAGCAGCTTGCGCGGATGAATCCGCATCCGGAAAGCGTGCCGATCAATATGCTGGTGCGCGCGGAAGGAACGCCGCTTGCGGGGCAGCACGATTTGGATCCTCTGGTGATGGTGCGCACGATTGCGACGGCGCGAATTTTGATGCCGGGCTCGCGAGTGCGGCTGGCAGCGGGGCGGATGCAGATGTCGCGCGAGGCCGTGGCGCTCTGTTTTATGGCAGGTGCCAATTCGATTTTTACCGGCGAGAAGCTGTTGACCACGCCGAATCCCGAATCTTCGCAGGACGAGTCACTTCTTCAGGCTCTGGGCATGAGGCCACTCGAGCTATCCCAGCATGAAGCCTAGCGGTATTCACACACGCATTGAGGGCGAATTGGCAAAACTGCGCGAAGCTGCGCAATTCCGGCGGCTGAGCGGCGGCGAGGGCGTGAGCTTTTGTTCGAACGATTATTTGGGGTTGGCGCGGGATGCGCGGTTGCGGGAGGCGGTGTGCGCGGCGGTAGAGAGTGTGGGGCGGGTGGGGTCGACGGGATCGCGATTGCTGTCGGGAAATGCGGCGGAGTGGGAAGCGGCGGAGTGCGAGTTTGCAGAATTTGCGGGGACGGAAGCGGCGTTGTATTTCACGTCGGGATATGCGGCGAATGTGGGATTGCTGAGCGCGGTACTAAAGCCGGGAGACACGGTTTTTTCGGATGCGGCGAATCACGCGAGTTTGATTGATGGGATTCGATTGTCGAAGGCCGAGAAGGTGATTTATCCGCATGGGGATTTGAGGGCGTTCGAAGGCGCTCTGGAGTGGAGGCGCGGGGCCAACGGCGTTAGGGTGATTGTTAGCGAGACGACGTTCAGCATGGATGGAGATTCGCCGGACCTTGAAGATTTGTTTGAGGTGGCGCGGCGTTATGACGCGGAAGTGATTTTGGACGAGGCGCATTCGACGGGCGTGAGCGGGCCGCAGGGGCGGGGATTGGCGGCGGCGTGCGGGAGAGAGCGCGAGGCGCTGGCGGTGATGCACGCGTGCGGGAAGGCGCTGGGGAGCACGGGGGCTTTTATCTGCTGCAGCGCCACGCTGAAGAGCTACCTGATCAATCATGCGCGGAGTTTTATTTTTAGCACGGCGGCGCCGCCTTATTTGGCGGTGCAGATTCGCGCGGCTTTGCGATTGGCGCGAGAGGCGGATGATAAGCGCGCGCATTTGCGGAAGCTTTCAATGAGCTTGCGCGGACAGCTGCGCGCGGCAGAATTTCAGGTCCCGGAAGGCGACTCGCCGATTGTGCCGGTGATTATTGGAGATAATCAGGCAGCGCTGCAGTACGCGGAGTATTTGCAGGAGCGCGGACTCGACGTGCGGGCGATCCGGCCGCCGACTGTAGCGGAGGGAACTTCGCGGCTGCGGCTTTCCTTGACTGCGAACCTGACGGACGCAGACATTGAGCGCGTGGCGGAGTGCATCATCGCGGCGCGCGAGTCGATTCAGCAAAGCTTCTCGGCGACTGCCAGCCGATGAGCGCAAATCAGGCAAAATTCAAAAAGATTTTCGTGACCGGAACCGACACGGGCGTGGGCAAGACTGTGCTGTCGGCGTTGCTGTGCGCGGCATTGGACGCGACCTACTGGAAGCCCATACAAACTGGAACCGATGAGGGCACGGACCGTCGAACTGTAATGGAGCTGGCTGGAATTCCGGAATCGGAGACGGGCGAAGAGGCGTATATGTATGCGCCGCCCGTGTCGCCGCATCTGGCGGCGCGATGGGCGGGCGACAAGATCAATCTGGGGCTGCTGCGCGAGCCGCGCGTGCCGGCGGGAAAGACGCTGGTGATTGAAGGAATTGGCGGCGTGCTGGTGCCAATCAATGACACGGAATTCGTAACACACCTGATTAGGTTGTTGGACGTGCCGGTGTTGTTGGCCTCCCGGAGTTCGCTGGGTACAATCAACCACACTTTGCTGTCGTTGAGGGCGTTGAGGACCGCGAATATCGAGATTATTGGGGTGGTTTTGATCGGCGAGCCGAATCAAGACAATCGCGATGCGATCGAGCAGTTCGGGCAAGTGAAAGTGGTGGGCGAGATTCCCAAACTCGCAGCGCTCAATCGCGATGCGCTGCGGCAAGTATTTGAGACGCGGTTTCAGCGGGAGGTTTTTGTCGCGTGAATTTGAGCGGAACGTCGATTTGGCATCCGTTTACGAAGCGGTCGAACGATCCGCCGCCAGTGGAGATTGCGAGCGCGCATGGAGCGTGGTTGGAGACGCGCGACGGGCGGAAGCTGATCGATGGAATTTCGTCATGGTGGGTGACGTTGCACGGGCACAGCCATCCTGCGATTGCGGCGGCAGTGGCGAAGCAGGCGGCGCGGCTCGATCACGTGCTGCTGGCGGGATTCACGCATGAGGCCGTAGAGCAGTTAACGGCGGGGCTCGGGAAATATCTCCCGCCGGGGCTGAAGCGCATTTTTTATTCGGACGATGGGTCGACGGCGGTGGAAGTTGCACTGAAGCTAGCGGTGCAGTATTGGAAAAATGTCGGCAGGACGCGTAAAACGGGAATTGTGGCGCTGGAGAATGCGTATCACGGGGATACAGTTGGTGCGATGTCGGTGGGAGATGATGGGGGATTCAGCGATCCTTTTCAATCGCTGCGATTTCCGGTGTATCGGGTGCATTCGGCCTATTGCCATCGTTGTCCGGTGGGACTGACGCGGGCGACATGCCACATTGAGTGCCTGAATAGGCTCGAAAGTTTGCTGCAGGAAAAGCACGATGAGATTGCAGCCGTGATTGTCGAACCGATGCTGCAGGGCGCGGGCGGAATGATTGTGCATCCGGTGGAATTTTTGGCGGGAGTGCGGGAGTTATGCACGCGGTTCGATGTGCTGCTAATTGCAGACGAAGTGGCGACGGGGTTTGGGCGGACGGGACGGATGTTCGCGTGCGAGCTGGCGGGCGTTATTCCGGATTTGATGTGCCTGGCAAAGGGAATTACGGGCGGATTTTTGCCGATGGGCGCGACGGTGTGTGCGGATTTTGTTGCTGAGGCTTTTCTGGGAGACGACCCGGAAAAGACTTTCTGGCACGGGCATTCATACACGGGCAATCCGATCTGCTGCGCAGCGGGAGTGGCGAGCCTCAAAATTTTCGAGACTGAGCCGGTATTCGAGCGGATCGAGGGGATTGCGAAGATTCACCAAGAGCGACTGGCGCAGATTAAGGACCATCCGGCGGTCGCGGATGTGCGACAGATCGGCACGGTGGCGGCGGTGGAGTTCGAAACGAGCGATGCGGGTTATTTTTCGCACCTGAAGCCGCTGCTCTACAGTTTTTATCTGGAGCGTGGTGTGTTGCTAAGGCCGCTCGGCAATGTGGTTTACGTCCTGCCGCCGTATTGCATTACTCGCGAGGAGTTGAATCGGGTTCACGACGTGATTGCCGAGTCGCTGGATGTGGCGCAGCGGTGGGTTGCGGAGGCCGCGAGGGGAGAGGCGCGAGCGGTTCGAGTTTGAGGGCCGATCATGACTCTTGCGCGGATGTGTGGCGGGCGGCGCTGGCATCAGCAGCTTTGATTCGATATGTTGAAGGCCCTGGAGAGGCGATAGCTTGAAGTTTTCGCGAGAAAGCGCGCGATTACTCACCTATTTGCGCCCTCATGTGGCGCGCTTATTCGGCGGGGTAGTGTTGCTCGGGATCGCCGGAACGTGTGAGGGATTGGTTGCGTTGATGCTGATACCAGCCATCGACGTGATTCTGAATCCGCACTCCACCCAGCAAAAACTCGAGCTGGTCAAAAAGCTCCCCTTTACCGATCATCCTATTTATTTGAATACCTTTTTCCCTGCGTCGATCCACTACGTATGGACCATTTTCGCGATTTCGCTCTGCGTTTTGTTCGTGGTGAAAGCCGCGGCTGAATTTCTGGGCAACGTGTTAGTGCAGTACGTGGGGCACGCGGGAATCATGGACCTGCGCAACAGCGTTTACGGCAAGCTGGTGCAGCAGCCCATGGAATTTTTCCAGCACAATCCCACTGGGCGGGTGATGTCCGCTGTAATCAACGACGTTGAGCAGATGCGCAGCGCCTTCTCGGAATACCTGGCGGACTTTTTTCGCCAGGTGTTCATGCTGGTTACTTTTGTTTCGGTTCTTCTGATCTTGAATTGGAAGCTGGCCGTTGGCTCGGCCATCTTTATCCCACTGGTGTTGGGGCCGGTGAGCAAGCTGGGGCGACGGATTCGCAGGTCTTCGGAAACGAGCCGAACGCGCCTCTCCGATCTGAGCCAAATCGTACAAGAAACGATGAGCGGGAACCGAGTGGTCAAGGCCTTTGGCATGGAAGGTTTTGAGATTCGGAAGTTCCGCGATGCCGCGGCCCAGCTACTGCGCGAAAACATGCGCTGGGTGCGGGCCTACGCCGCTTCTTCGCCCATCATGGATATTCTCTCCGCTGTGGTGTTCGCCATTTTGATTTTGTACGCCCGCTCGGAAATCAATCACGGCATCATGACGCTAGGGCAATTCGTGGCCTTTGTGTACGCGCTTTTCAAAGTGTACGAGCCGGTGAAGCGGCTGGGCGGGATTTATCAGCTATTTCAGCAGGCGCTGGGCGCGTCGGCTGTGGTGTTTCAGTTTCTCGATCTGGCGGAAGAGGTTCCGGAAGCGCCGGGGCTGGTTGCGTTGCCTGAGTTTCGCAAGCAAGTGACTTTCGACAATGTGGGATTCGCGTACGAATTGGGGCGTGAAGTTCTGCATGACATCAATTTGAGTGTGCCGGCAGGTTCGGTGATTGCGGTGGTGGGGTCGAGCGGAGCTGGGAAGACCACGCTGGTGAATCTGCTGCCGCGGTTTCACGCGCCAACGTCGGGAGCGGTAAAGATTGACGGTTTGGATCTTGCGGAGGTGACTTTGCGGTCGTTGCGCGAGCAGATCGCGATCGTGACGCAGGAGACGATCCTCTTTAACGACACGGTTTGGAGTAATCTTTCGTACGGACGTCCGGAAATGCCGGAGGCGCGGGTGATTGCGGCGTCGAAAGCGGCGCTGGCGCACGATTTCATTACGCAACTGCCGCAGGGATATCAAACGAAGATTGGCGACCGCGGGCAGAGATTGTCGGGAGGCCAGCGGCAGCGGTTGGCAATTGCCCGCGCGTTGATCAAGGATGCGCCGATTCTGATTCTGGATGAAGCGACGTCGGAGCTAGATTCCGAGTCCGAGTTGTTAGTGCAGAAGGCCTTGAATAATCTGATGACCGGGCGGACGGTCTTTGTGGTTGCGCACCGGCTTTCGACGATCCGGCGCGCGGATTTGATCGCGGTGCTGGAAGGCGGCACAATCAGTGAGCTCGGAACGCACGAACAACTTCTGGCTCACGGGGCGACCTACCGGAGACTGTACGAAATGCAGTTCAGAGACGCGGACCTGCCTGTTGCTGCTCCGGGTCCAATGTGAACCTGGGCGCGAATCTCGATGTAAAATCGAACTAATGGAATTCAAATCTTGTCTGCACCCGCACCGCAACGATCTGTGAAGCTCAAATCCATGACCGGCTATGCGCAGGCGCGAGCCGAAGCGGATGGGAAGAGTGTGCGCGTTACGTTGAGGAGCGTGAATCACAGGTTTCTTGACGTTCATCTAAAGGCCTCAGGAGGGTTGGAGGCTTTCGATGTGCAGGTGCGGCAGAAGATACGGGCGCAGGTGAAGCGCGGGCACATCGACGTGGTGCTGCATTACGAGACGAGCGGCGCGGCGGCGGTGGAGGTGAACCGCGAAATTGCAGCGGCGTATCTCGAGGCCATCGAGAATCTGCGCAAGCAATTCAAGTTAGGTGCGGAGCCGGACTTGGCGGCGATATTGCGACTGCCCGGCGTAGTGGGCGCTTCGGAGGCAAACCCGGAAAACGAAGGGGCGGTCGCGAAGTTGGTGGATCAGTGTTTGGAAGAGGCGCTGATCAAGCTGGACCGGATGCGAACTGCGGAAGGCGAGTTATTGGCGGAGGAGCTGACGTCTCGGCTGAAGCACATCAGCGAGATCACCAGCGAAGCGGAAGGGCTGACGGAGCGAATTTTGCCGGCGTATGCACGGAGATTGAAGCAGCGGTTAGCGGATTTGCTGGACGGTGCACCGCTCGATCCGGCGCGGCTGGCGCAGGAAGCGGCGATAGCCGCGGAGCGCAGCGACACGGCAGAGGAAATATCAAGATTGCGCAGCCACGTGCAGCAATTCGAGGTCTTGGTGCAGAACGGCGGGGAAGTAGGCAAGAAGTGCGATTTTTTACTGCAGGAAATGCAGCGCGAAGCGAATACGCTGCTGTCGAAAACGCCTGGCACGGAGAAGGAAGGGCTGGAAATTACGCGGATTGGGCTGGAGATTAAGTCCGAGATCGAGAAGCTGCGCGAGCAGGTGCAGAACATCGAATGAGGCAGTGCATTCGTAAGCCATGACGGAAACGAGCCAATTCGAGCCGCTGGTGGTAATCGTTTCCGGGCCTTCGGGATCGGGAAAATCGACGTTGGTGGAAAAGATTTTGGAATTGCCGCGGACGATGCTATCGGTTTCGTGCACTACGCGGCCGCCGCGAAAGACCGAGAGCACCGCTAAATGGTACAATTTTGTTTCTGAGCAGGAATTCGAGTGCATGGTGAAGCGCGGGGATTTCCTCGAATACGCTCAGGTATTTGGAAAGCATTGGTACGGGTCGCCAAAAAGCTGGCTGGAGCGAGCGCGGGAAAAGCAGTTCGACCTGGTGCTGGAAATTGACGTCCAGGGCGCGGCGCAGGTCAGGAAGTATTTGCCCACGGCGATCGCAATTCTGATTGTGCCGCCGTCGCGCGAAGAACTGGAAAAGCGGATTCGCGCGCGCAATCAGGATTCGGACGAGTCGATTGCGCGGCGGCTCGACCGGGCGCGGCAAGAGTTGGAAAAGTATCGCGATTACCAATACATGGTGATCAACGACGATCAGGCTCGAGCTGGCGCGGAAATTCAGGCCATTGTGATTGGGGCAAGATGCAGGATGGAGCGCGAGCAATATCGCGCGCAGGAAATTCTAAAGTCATTTGGAGGTTAAAAAATTATGCCGGTTTCGACGCAAGCGCCCGAAAGCAAGTTCGCATACGTGGTGGTAGTTTCACGGCGGGCGCGGCAATTGATGCTGGGCAGCAGGCCGCTGCTCGATAATCCGCGCCAGCGCAAGAATACTCGGCTGGCCGAGGACGAATTGAAGCTAGGTCTGCTTGAATTCGACGCCCCGAGTATGCCGGGCGAAGAAAAGGAAGAAGCAGAAAAGTAAGGCTTCGCTATGCGAATTGCACTGGGCGTTACGGGCGGGGTGGCTGCGTACAAGGCGGCGGAGTTGGTGCGCCGCTTGCAGCAGGAAAAGCTCGACGTTCAAGTGGTAATGACTCGCAGCGCCACGCAGTTCATTACTCCGCTTACCTTCGCAGCACTTACCGGGCAAAAAGTAATCAGCGAGATGTTTGAGGGCGGCGCGGGCCAGCCGAACCTGGAAAGCGCCATCGAGCACATTGCGGTGGCGCAGCGGATCGACTTGCTGCTCGTCGCACCGGCGACGGCGGACATTATCGGGAAATTTGCCCACGGGATTGCGGACGATTTTCTGACAACTCTATTTTTGGCGACCAAGGCGCCGGTGCTGATTGCGCCAGCAATGAACGTGAATATGTGGGAGAACGCGGCGACGCAGGCGAACATTGATACGCTGCGTTCGCGGGGAATTCATTTTGTGGAGCCGGATGCGGGCTATCTGGCGTGCGGGATGACCGGGCCGGGCCGCTTGGCGGAGACGGAGACGATTGCCAAGGCGGTTTGCAATTTACTGGGGCTGCGGCACGACCTGGCGGATGAGACGGTTTTGATTACGGCGGGTCCAACGTGTGAGGACATCGACCCGGTGCGATTTTTGACCAATCGGTCGTCAGGGAAGATGGGATATGCGCTGGCGGAAGCGGCGCAGCGGCGCGGGGCGCGGGTGATTTTGATTAGCGGGCCGACGGCGCTGACAGTTCCGGAAGGCGTGGATTGGGTGCCGGTGCGGACGACTTCTGAGATGCATCAGGCGGTGATGGATCGCGCAGTAGAATCGACGGTGATTGTGAAGGCGGCGGCTGTGTCGGATTACCGCCCGGTGGCGCCGGCGACGCACAAGATCAAGCGAACCGGTCCGATGACGCTGGAACTTGCGCCGACGCCAGACATTCTGGCGGAGCTGGGCAGCGCGAAAGGGTCGCGAATTTTGGTGGGGTTTGCGGCAGAGACGGATTCGATGGCGGAAAACGCGCGCGGGAAGCTTTTGCGCAAGGGCGCGGACGTTATCGTGGCCAACGACGTCACTGAAGAAGGTGCGGGGTTTGAAGTTGAGACGAATATTGTGACGTTATTTTTGAAGGATGGGCGCGAAATTCCTCTGCCCAAACTTTCCAAAATGGAAGTTGCCAACCGAATTTTCGATCAAGTCCTCGAATTGCGACAGCGAAACAAGTAAACTCTTCCACGTTTGATTCGTTTTCGATCCCGAATTGACTTTGCCAGCCCGGAAAAGTTGAGACATGCCCGATACGCCGTGGACGCGTTTGGAAGATTGGTTTCGCTACGCGAATGATTTGGAGTTGGGGCAATTTTATTTGGACCGGAGGGTTTCGGTTGAGATGTTAGCGCCACGACGAGACGTTGTTACGGAGATGAAGGCCCCAGCGCGGACTCCGCAGACTCCGATGCAGGGCCCGGTCGCCAGCGCGGCGAAAGCGGCGGCGATTCCGACAGTGAAACCTAAATACACACCCATGTCGCCAAGCAAACCGGTTCAGAAGGTTGCGCTGCCAGTGGTCAATTTGCCCGCGTCGCCCGCGTTTTCGCTTTTTGAGGAAGTGCAGGCGGTGGCCAATGATTCGCTGGAAAAGATTAGCGAGGACATTGGCGAGTGCACGCGATGCAAGCTGCACAAGGGGCGCAACAAAATTGTGTTTGGGTCGGGGGATGCCAAGGCGCGGCTGGTTTTTATCGGGGAAGGGCCGGGGCGCGACGAAGATATTCAGGGGCTCCCGTTTGTGGGGCGCGCGGGGAAGTTGCTGACCAGCATGATTGAAGCGATGGGACTGAAGCGCGAGCAGGTATACATCTGCAATGTGGTGAAGTGCCGGCCGCCGGACAATCGCACGCCGGAAAAGGACGAAGTGGCGACGTGCTCGCCGTTTTTGTACCGGCAGATCCGGGTGATCGCGCCGAAGGCGATTGTTTGTTTGGGGGCAGTAGCGGCGCAGTCGCTGCTGGCGACGAATCAGTCGGTGTCGCGTTACCGAGGCGAGTGGCTCGAGTACCTGGGCACGAAGTTGATGGTGACGTATCACCCGGCTTACCTGCTTCGGAATCCTTCGGCGAAGGGTGAGGTGTGGAAGGATTTGCAGAAGGTGATGGCTGAGCTGGGATTGCAGAAGAAAATGGCCGCTCCTCGATAGCGGACTTCAGGTTCCCTCCTTTGGCTATCCTTCTTGGAATCGCCGCGGCAGTGAGTTGGGGTGTAGCGGATTTCATTGCGCGGTTTGCGAGCAGGCGCACCGGTCCGTTTCGAACTCTTCTTTACATGGAAGTGGTGGGGAGTGCGGGACTGCTGGTTTGGATTGGTCTGACCGGGCACGCGGCGGCGCCAATTCCCCGGGACACAGCTTTTTGGATATGGGTAGCGGTGTCAGGTGTGATCAACACGCTGGCGTCGCTGGCATTTTACCGGGCGCTAGAGACGGGGCTGCTGACGATTGTGTCGCCGGTGTGCTCGGCGTATCCGGTGGTGACGGTTTTGGTGTCAGTGTACCTCGGGGAAAAATTGAATGCGCCGCACTTGGCGGGGATTGTGTTTGCGTGCGTGGGAGTGGTACTGGCGGCGACTTCGTTCGCAGCGCCGGCTGCCGCGCCAGCGGTAGCGGCGGGTCCTCTTCCTCAGATTTCTGGCGGTGACGCGGCAGAGGTGGCCAAGACGCATGCGGCGCGGGGAGTGGCGTTGACCGCGGCAGCATCGCTTCTGTACGGCGTGAATTTTGTGGTGCTTGGGTATCACGTCACGCCACATCTGGATGGGGTGCGCTCAGTGCTGGTGCTTCGAGCCATGAGTATATTGACGTTGTTGGTGATTGCGGCGCCGGCTAGGCAAACCATCGCGATGAAGTGGAACTCGGTGTGGCTCCTTATTACGGCGGTGGGGATCTTCGATACGCTGGCGTTCATCTCGAGTAATTTGGGGCTGGCTACCGGACATGTGTCGGTGGTGACTGTGCTGGGGTCGCTATTTGGCGCGGTGACGGTGTTCCTGGGCTGGATTTTTCTGCGCGAGCGTGTGGAAAAGAGCCAGTGGCTTGGAGTGTTTCTGATTTTTGTCGGGATTGTTCTCGTCAGCATCTGATAGTTTCTAACGGGCACCTGCTCGTCCGGCCCGGAATTCCTTATGGCACTGAAATATTGCGAAATTGCGTTGCCTGTGCCGGTGCAATCGCTATTCACGTATGCGATTCCGGAGAGGTTCGCCTCCGAGGAGCTGATCGGGCGGCGGATTCTGGTTCCGTTTCGGAATCGCAAGGCGATTGGTGTGGGACTGGCGGTGAGCGAGAAGGCGCCGGCGGATGTTGGAGCGATCAAGGAAATCCTTGGCGTGCTGGATCCGGTGCCGGCGCTGCCCGCTTCGCTGATTACGCTGGGGCGATGGATCAGCGACTACTACGTGGCGCCCATTGGAGAGACTTTTCGCGCGCTGCTGCCCCCGGATCCCGAGACGCGGCAGGAGCGCGAATATTCGCTGACGGATGCGGGGCGCGAATTTGTGAGACAGATGGGATTTAGTTCAAAGCAAACCCCTGCTGAGAGCGACAGTATTGCCGATGCGGAGCAGGAAATTTTGCGAGTGCTGGGCGAATCGGATGAGCCGGTCAGCTCGGCGAAGATCAAGAAGATCAGGAATGGCGGGGAAGCGATTGCGCGGCTGATTCGGGCCAAGCGGGCGCAGTGGAGTGACGTGATGCTGAAGAGGCATCTGCGCTCGCAGAAGATTGTGAGTTGGAATGAGGGCGCTGCGGGTGGGGCGGGACCAGTGGCTTCAGAGCCAGGATCGAGCGCGAAGATTTCGAGGCAGCAGGAGAAGGAGGAACTGGTTCGCGAGGTGCTGCGAGCGGCAGGCGCGCCGATGGTGCTGGGAGTGTTGCTCGAGAAAGCGAAGGTGACGCGTGCCGTGGTGGACCGGCTGGGGAAAGAAGGGCGCATAACGACTTGGGAAGAGCCACTGGCGAGCGAAGAAGATTCGTGGGACACGGACTTCACGCCGCCTTCGAATGTGCTGAATGCGGAGCAGAGTGCGGCGGTGGAGCGAGTGAATGCGGCGATTGCGAAGCGCGAATTTCAGGCGTTCATGCTGCATGGCGTGACGGGCAGTGGGAAGACGGAAGTTTATTTGGCTGCCGTGGAGGCGGCGCTGCGGGAGGGAACCGGGGCGCTGATTCTGGTGCCGGAAATTGCGCTGACGCTGTGGATGGGAAGGCTGGTGCGGGCGCGGTTTGGGCCGCGCGTAGCGATATTGCACAGCGGGCTGCCGGATGCGGAGCGGGCGCGGGAGTGGTGGAGGGTGAGGAGGGGGGAGGCGACCGTAGTGGTAGGGACGCGGTCGGCGGTGTTTGCACCGCTCGAGACTGTCGGGTTGATTTTGGTCGATGAGGAGCAGGAGTCGGCCTACAAGCAGGAAGAAACGCCGCGATATCAGGGGCGCGACACGGCGATTTACCGGGCTCGATTGGAATCGGCGCCGATTGTGCTGGGGTCGGCCACGCCTTCGCTGGAGAGTTATCAGAATGCGCGGAGCGGGAAGTACGAATTGCTGCAGCTCAAGACGCGGGTGGAGAACCGGCCGTTGGCGTCGGTGAAGGTTGTGGATTTAAGGGAGGAATTTCGCGCGACGCACAAATCAACGCCAATTTCGGAATCGCTGCGGGCGGCGATTGCGGCGAGGCTTGAAGCGGGCACGCAGGCAATGGTGCTAATCAATCGGCGCGGGTATTCGTGGTTTTTACTGTGCAGAGGCTGCGGGAATTTTTTGCAATGCCGGAATTGCAGTATCGCGCTGACGTATCACAAAAGCCGCAAGCGCCTGGAGTGCCACTACTGCGGTTATTCGATGCCGGTACCGAAGGCTTGCCCGAAATGTTCGCAGGAATATTTGTATTTCGTGGGAGATGGGGCGGAGCGGGTGGAGGAGTATCTGCGGGAGAAATTTCCAAAAGCGCGGATAGGACGGTTAGATCGCGACACGGTGCGAACCAAGAAGCAGTTTCAGCAGGTGCTGGGCGCGTTTGCCAAAGGCGAGCTGGATATTTTAGTGGGCACGCAGATGGTAGCGAAGGGCCACGATTTCGAGCGAGTCACGCTGGTGGGAGTCGTGGCGGCCGACTTAGCGCTGGGACGGCCGGATTTTCGGGCGGCGGAGAGGACGTTTCAATTATTGACGCAGGTGGCGGGACGGGCAGGCCGTGGAAAGCTGCCGGGAGAAGTGCTAGTCGAGACTTTCTTTCCGGATCACTACGCGATTGCGTGCGCGGCGCAGCAGGATTACTTGGCGTTCTTTGAGAAGGAGGCGCATTTCCGGCGAATGCTGCACTATCCGCCATTTGTCGCGCTGGCGAATATTTTGGTGCGGGATAGGAAGGTGGAGAACGCGATTCGATGGTCGAAGGCGCTGGCGGAGTATTTTGCTCCGTTTGAAAAGATGGGAATCAAGGTGCTGGGGCCGGCAGCGGCGCCGCTGGCAAGGATTCGGGAGGAGTTTCGTTTTCAGTTTTTGCTGAAGTCGCCGAAGCGGTCGATATTGACCAAGGCGCTGCACGGGACCATTGCGTTTGGGGAGAAGAAGCAGATACCGGCGACGGCAGTGGTGATCGACGTTGACCCGGCAAGCTTGTCGTAGTGATCTGATTCCTTAGGACAAACCTGATACCGAGTTGAAGTTTCAGTTTCCTCGCCCACGCGCGCCCATTTACATGAGGTGAACCTTGCGGTTCACCTGCGTCGTCCTATCGGACGCGCCAAAACGCGTGTGGGGCACCCGCAGAAAAGCCGCGCGCGGGTGCCCACGCAAGGAGCGCGGGAGATCGCATTAAAGATCCGGGTACCTGCAATCGTCGATGCGAACTAGGACGTCACCGGTTGGCCAACGAAGGCTCGAGTCGTCTTGGGCTGACGCCGCAGTAACAAATGGAATGCGACGATGTGAGTGATCATCAGCAGAGGCACATAGATCACTGGGACAAAGTAGGCGGCGCCAAACTGTCCTGCTATCGCGGGAACGCCCATCCGGACAGCATGGTAATAGTCCAAGATGATGTCGATCGCTCCCACCAGATTGAAGGCGACAACGAATAGCCAAAAAATTGGGCGTATTCGTATCGCGAGCAGCGCCAGCATCGCTAGGACGCCAGTTGCCAGGTCCCAGTAGGCAGCGAATGCCGCAAAGCTACCGGGCAAATTGGGGCCGACGACACCAGGAAGAATAAAGACCAGCCCGAAGAAGCGAAAGCTGTGCAGGGTAGCGATGGCGCGTTGCGCGGCCACCGGATCCATCGACTTCAGTCTCGGCATGAAGTAAACGCCGAAGCAAAGCAGCCAGGCGACATAACCCAGAATCAGATGCAGGTTGAAGATAGTTAACGGAGACATTTGTCCTCCTTTTAAGCGGGCGCGGTCTTCAGCGGGCCTCATAGGATTATAGACGTAATCCTATAAACTATGGTAAGCAATCATTTGCATTATGGGATGATAGGCGGCATCCTATAAGCATCATGCGTTATCAACCCGGGCATAGAGCGGAAATCCACCAAAAAATTGTGAAAGACGCGTCGCGGCGCCTGCGTGCCGAAGGCTTGGCTGGCGCCGCGGTTTCCGCGGTGATGCGAGACGCCGGCCTCACCCACGGAGGTTTTTACAAACACTTCGGGAGCAAAGATGAGCTGGTACTGGAGTCGCTAAGGGAGGCTTTCAGGGAATTGGCCGAGTTCCTGGCTCGCGTCGCGGAAAAGTCGGAACCTGGAACAGCGTGGAAGGCGATCGTGAAGGCCTACCTGAGTCCCGAGCACTGCGATTCCGCCGAGCGTGGGTGTCCGTTGGCGGCCTTGGCCCCGGATTTAGCGCGGACGGATAAGAGGATGAAGGCTCAGATCCTTGGGGAAATTAGCGGATACAAGAATCGAATGCTGCCTTTCATGCCAGGTCGCCGGGAAGCCGACAAAGAGCGAGCTTTCACAATAATTATTTCAACGATGCTCGGAGCGATTGCAATCGCGCGCATTTTGCCAGATCAAGCGGCGCGAGCTAAGCGTGCTGACGACGACACGAGATTTTCTGTTGAAGAGCTTCTAACCGCGCAAGACCGCCGTGTGAGCTAGCCCCGGGTGCCCGCTGCTACTTCCAAATCAAAAGCAAAATTCACTAGGGGTTCGTGGCGGGCCAGGGGGTGAAGCAGAGGATGAAGATTAAGAGGGCGACGACGGCCCACATGCGGCGCCTTGGGTCGAGCATTTCCCAAGTGTTGCGCAGCGGGGGATGACTGAAGCGCCAGGACAGGATCAGGATAGCCACGCCCCAGAGCACCCAGCCATACCAGCAGAGCATTCCCATAACAAGAACAGCAGCGCCAACGAGCATCGAGATGCGGCGGTGGTGTTGGCTGTCGACGCTGTAGAGGATGTGGCCGCCATCGAGCTGCCAGCCGGGGATTAGGTTCAGGGCCGTAACGAAGAGGCCGATCCAGGCGGCGCGGCCAACGGGGTCGAGCAGCAGATCGTTAGGATTGATGCCAGGCCGGATCACCATTGAGAGCAAGTTCATTATCGGGGGCACGCCGAAGTGGAGGGCGTTGGGGTCGGAAGTGGCGGCGGGGGCATAGAGAGAGTGCGCGAGGCCGTAGGCTAGCGCCGGCACGGCAAAGATGAAGCCCACCACGGGACCGGAGAGACCGACGTCAAAAAGGGCGCGGCGCGAGGGAATCGGGGAGCGGATGCGGATGAAGGCGCCGAAGGTACCGAAGATCGAGGGCGCGGGAATGAAGTAGGGGTAAGTGACGTCGATGTGGTGGTAGCGGCAGGCGAAGAAGTGGCCGAGCTCGTGGGCGAGGAGGATGGTGAGGAGGGTGAAGGAGAAGGGCATGCCCATTCGGAGCAGCTCGGGATGCCGAAAGGGCTGAACCATGGTGAGAAAGATATTTGGCTCGGTGGAGAAGGCTTCCTCGTGCTGGGAATAGGACCGGGCAAATTCGGCGCCAACGGCGAGGGTAGAGATAACGGTAAGCAGGAAAAGTACCAGCGGCAGAATCAGGTTCTGCTTGCGGCGCGGCGGTTCATACACGGCATACCCGGGTGGGTAGCCGGGGAACTGATTCTCAAGGACGGGATAGACGCCCCTGTTGCCGTTTCCGTTAGCCAAGCCACTCATGCGCAGCTACCAGCGGCTAGGCAAAAGCCGGAGCAGGCAACAGCCAAGTGACTAGGCAGGACGAGAAGCCCGGCGTGGGGCTGGGGCCCGAAGATAGCCGAGAACTTAATTCGAGGGTGCAGATTCGGAAGGACTTGCTTTGAGTTCTTCAAGCGCCTGAAGTTCCTTGCCCGGCTTGAAACGAACCGCTTTACCCGGCGGAATGTTGACTTGCTGGCCGGTTCGCGGGTTACGTCCAATACCGGTCTTGCGGGGTTTAACATTGAAGACCCCAAAACGTCGCAATTCAATACGTTCACCACGGCCAAGAGCGTTCTTCATAGCCTCAAAGATGGTTTCGACGGCATGCTCGGCCTTGGTGCGGGTGATGTTGGTCTTGGTTACCACGGCGTTGACAATGTCGAGCTTGATCACAACCACCTCCGTACTACCGCAAATCTATGCTAGACAGGGGGTTGCAGGTTGTCAAGTTTTCGGCTGTGTACTAACATGCGCACCCCGTTCGCTGGCCGATTTGAATCCCTGGGAGGGAACTGATGAGCGTGAAGTGTGACAAATGGATTCGCCGCATGGCTTTGGAGCAGAAGATGATCGAGCCGTTTGCGGACCGCCAGGTTAGGGATGGGGTGATCAGCTACGGCGTGTCGTCGTATGGGTACGACATGCGGGTGGCGGACGAATTCCGGATCTTTACCAATGTAAATTCGTCGATCGTTGATCCCAAACACTTTGACGCCAAGTCATTTGTGGAATTTCAGGGGCCGGTGTGCATCGTGCCGCCCAATTCGTTTGCGCTGGGGCGGTCTGTGGAGTATTTCCGGATACCGCGAAGCGTGCTGACGATATGCGTCGGCAAGTCGACATACGCGCGGTGCGGGATCATCGTGAACGTGACGCCGTTCGAGCCGGAGTGGGAAGGTTTTGTGACCCTGGAAATCAGCAATACAACGCCGCTGCCGGCGCGCATTTACGCTAACGAAGGACTGTGCCAGGTGATTTTCTTTGAATCGGATGAGGTTTGCGAGACTTCGTACAAGGATAAGAAGGGGAAATATCAGGCGCAGCAGGGAATTGTGTTGCCGCGAATGTGAGTTAGGCCCAGCGCGGGATTATCCGGATCATCCGGAATTATTCCTTCACGAAGGCAGCAGGCTGGCCCCACTTATCCGCGAAGACGAATGAATCGAGTGGTTTTCTTTTGCGCGGGGCCTTTTCGCGCTCACGCAAATCTTCAGGCAGTTTCTCCGGGTCTCCCAAGTAGCCAATCGCCACGCCAGTGAAAATTTCGTAGTCTTCCGGGACGTTGTAAGCCTCGCGGACTTTTTCAGGGGAGATGCCGGCCATTTGGTGAACATGAAGGCCGAGGGAAGTTGCTTCGACGGTGAGGAGTGCGACGGATTGGCCCAGGTCGTAGGCATAGTGGCGATTGGGCTTGTCCTGATTTTCGTGTTTGGTGCGGGCGACGGCGAATATTAGAACGGCGGCGTGTTTGGCCCAGGTAGCGTTGCGAGGATTGAGGCAGGCGAGGGCTTTTTCAAATTCGGCGGCGT
The DNA here is from genome assembly GCA_963757885.1 of uncultured Acidobacteriota bacterium. GTDB lineage: Bacteria > Acidobacteriota > Terriglobia > Acidiferrales > UBA7541 > Palsa-147. The sequence continues at coordinate 2,617,755 of CAVWSS010000006.1, forward strand.
TTTGTTTTTGCGCGACGATGAAGAACCAGGGTTGCGCGTTGCTGGACGAGGGAGCCCAGCGCGCGGCTTCCATCAGGCTGCGGAGATCGTCAGCGGTGACGGGGCGATCGGAAAACGCACGCGGACTCCATCGTTCTTTGAGCAGTTGGTGAAGCGGTTGTTGGTTATCGGCTAGCTTATCCATGGAAGTTTCGCGTCCGTTGTTTAGTGGCAATTAAGCCAGATCGAAGAGCAACACTTCGGATGGCTGAGAGGCTTCAAAGGTTACGGCGCTTTCTTTCGAAACTGCGACGCCATCGCCGGTCTTGATGGCTTTGCCGTTGACGCTGCCCGCGCCGCGAGCAAGTTGCAGCCAGGCGTGGCGGCCGTCGGCCAGTTTGTGCGTGGCTTTTTGGCCGGCGGTGAGCCGCGCAGCGAACAATTCGGCATCCTGCTGAATCGAGATGACGCCATTCGCGCCAGCGATGGGGTGAAATTGGCCGTCGAGCTCGCTCTTATCCAACGTGTGCTGCTCGTAGCTGGGCGTGATGCCTTTCTTATTGGGCATCAGCCAAATTTGGAGCAAATGAGCGCCGGTGGACGGCGAAGGATTGAATTCGCTGTGGAGCACGCCGGAACCTGCACTCATTTTCTGAATCTCGCCGGGATGAATCACGCCGCGGTTGCCCATGTTGTCGCGGTGCTCGAGAGCGCCTTCGAGCAGATAGGTGATGATTTCCATGTCGCGGTGCGGATGCATGCCGAAGCCGCCGCCCGGCGCGATGTGGTCTTCGTTGATCACACGCAAAGAGCGGAAATTTACGTGATCGGGATCGTAGTAATCCGCGAAGGAAAATGTGAAACGGCTATCCAGCCAGTCGAGTTTGCTGTGCCCGCGTTGGTCAGCTGGCCTAATTTGGAGCATTGGAGCCTCCTCAAATTTTGGGGGTTCCTGATAATAGATGCGGCAAGGTGACAAAAGTCGCAATGGGCCGGCCCTGCGGCCTCCCGACAGGGGTGATGCGCGCGCAAAATCTAGGGTTTGCGGGCGGGGCGGATCTCGATTTCGCTGAGAAAGCTACGCGGGTCTTCGGTGAGCATGGCGGCCACGGCGTGCGCCACATCTTCAGGCTGGAGCATCTTGGATGAGTCGCGGCCGGTGTGAGGCGAGAACTCAGTGACCACCGAGCCGGGACAAACGGCGCTGACTCGAATGCCGTATCCGCGAAGATCTTCGGCGGCGGATTTGGTAAAGCCCAGCAAACCCCATTTTGACGCGCAGTAAATGCTACCGCCCAAGATGGCGTTCTTGCCGGCCAGGGAGGCGATATTCACGATTTGGCCGCCGCCGCGTTCAATCATTCCCGGTGCGACAGCTTTCGTCAGTAGAAATACCGATTTCAAATTGGTATCGAGGATGGAGTCGTAGTCTTCTTCGGACATTTGGTGCACCGGGCCCCAGCGGCCGATGCCGGCATTGTTGATCAGAATCTCAATGGGGCCGAGCTTCTTCTCCGTAGTTTCCACGAGGGAAGCGATGTCTTTGGCGCGGGTGACATCCGCAGGAATGGCCAGGACGTCGATCCCTTCTTTGCGCAATTCTTCAGCGGCTTGATGGAGGCGAGCTTTGTCTCGCGCGCAGATACTTACCTTGGCGCCCATTTCGCCGAGGCTACGGGCGATGGCGAGGCCGATTCCTTTGCTGCCTCCGGTAACGATGGCGACCTTTCCAGAAAGCTTTTCTGAACTGTTGTGGTTCGTGGACGGAGTTGAACTACTCGGGCTCATGGTTTTCCTTTGAGTTCGTTCTTTTTGGTGTCTTTTCCCGGCTTCTGCGGTGTCAAACCTATCCAGGAGATCCTAGGATGGGATGCCCATGGCAATTTTCGGACTCTAACTTGTGAACAAGCCAAGGATAGCTTTATGCTGAGGGTAGGCGGAGGCTGGAACACTGAAGGGATTGAACTTGCACGCCCAAAGTCGTTTCCATATAATCGCCTAGTTTTTGTTCGATTCCGCAGGGGTCGCTACACATTTCGACCGCTTGCCCAATTTGGAAAATCGGCCAGGAGGCACGGAAACAATGAAGCCTAAGTGTATGGTCGCGCGGAGCGCGCTGATTCTGCTGGTTTTGATATTTGGCTGGCAGGCGCCCTCGTTCGCGCAGGAACAGCAGGCAGGCGGGCAGGCGTCGTATACCATCCCGGAGTACAACGCTTTTCAAGCGTGTCGCGCCGAGACCAATGCCCAGAACCGTGTAAAGTGCCTGGACGACTTCGCAGCAAAGTTCCCCAAGTCGACTTTGATGAAGTACGTGGATCAGCTTTACTTCTCCAGCTACAACGAACTGAAGAATTATCAGAAGACGATTGAATATGCGGATAAGTACGTAGCGGAAGCCGATCCCCAGAAGGATACCGGGACGATTCTGCAGGCGCTGTACACGCGCAGCGCCGTTTTTGAGTTTGCCTACAATCCCAAGGCGGCGGACGCTACCGATCAGCTCAACAAGGCGAAGACGGCTGCGACCGCCGGGCTAAAGGCGCTCGATTCAATACCCAAGCCTGCCAACATGACCGATCAGCAGTTCGCCGATCAGAAGAAGCCGGCTGCGGCGGTGCTGAACAGCACGGCGGGATTCGCGGCTCTGCAGTTGAAGGATTACCCCTCGGCAATTACTTCGTTCAAGGCCGCACTGACGAATGCCCCAACCGATGGCGTGGCAGAGTACCGGCTGGGTGTTGCGTATTTGCAGTCAACGCCCTCGCAGGATATGGATGGCTTCTGGGCTCTGGCGCGGGCCATTGCGCTGAACGCCCCGGGCGGTGCGCAGATCAAGGATTATTTGAAGAAGCGGCTGGTGGTCTATCAACAGTCGGGCTGTGACAACCTGGTCGATGCCGAAATGACTGAATTGAATACGCTGGCTGCGGGAACCGCTGACCGGCCAGCGACGTATACGATTCCGAGCTCGGCTGACCTGGATAAGGTCCGGCAAGGTTCGAACATTTTGTCTGTGCTGACGGACCTGAAGGCCGGCGGTGACAAGGCGAAGATGACTTGGCTGGCGGTTTGCGGCTCGGACTTCCCGGAAGTTGTCGGCAAGGTGATTGATGTTACGCCGGGCACAGATAACGTTGAGCTGCATGTGTACACCGGCGCGACTTCGGAAGAAATGGAAGCCGCGACAACGGCAAATATGGACGTGAAGGTCGTGGGCCAGCCCGAAGCAAGCCGCTTGGCGAAAGATGACGGCGTGAGGTTCTCAGGCACGTTGGTAGCGTACGATCCCTCGCCGCTGATGCTGCATTGGGATAAGGCCAAGGTGAACCCGGAGGACATTCCTTCGGAGAAGGATGCGGGCAAGCACAAGCCGCACAAGATCGCGCCAAAGCAGTAATCGCGATCTCAGTCTCGTAAATTTGAAAATGGCCGCCGATGGATTTGGCGGCCATTTTATTTGCGATTGTCGGTTGAGCTTTAGTGGGCTGAATCGGCTACGAATTGAACGGACGGCGGCGCCACTGAAGCGACTCAGCGGTGGGTGTGGGTATGACCGTTGCCGGTGAGCTTGTACTCGTCGACCTTGCGGCTGAGGGTATTGCGGTGAATGCCCAGGACCTTGGCAGCGCGGGAGCGGTTGCCTTTGGATTGTTCCAGGGCGCGCCGGATGAATTTCTTTTCGAATTCGCCCACCGCTTCTTCGAGGCGGATCCCGCCTTCGACCATCTGCCCGATCAGCCATTCCAATTGATCTTTCACTCGAGTGCTCCGCGCGGTTGCATGAGATTCGTGCAGGGGCCCGAAAGGGTCTGGACAAGTTCTTGAACTACGTGAGTGAAGCTCCGGTGATCCGCTCGTAAGCTTCGCGATAGCGAGCCCGGGTGGCGTTGACCACATTGGCGGGCAATACTGGGCCGGGCGGCTGCTTATTCCAGCCAATTTGTTCCAGGTAATCGCGAACATACTGCTTATCGAAGGAGGCTTGGGCCTGGCCGGGGCGGTATTCGTCCGCAGGCCAGAAGCGCGAAGAATCCGGGGTTAACGCTTCATCGATCCAGATCAGTTCGCGATTGAGCTGGCCGAATTCAAACTTGGTGTCGGCAATTATGATGCCGCGCTCGGCGGCGTAGTCAGCCGCCTGCTGGTAAATTTTGATGGAAACTTCTTTCAGGCGCTTGCCGAGATCCGCGCCGATGCGCGCGCAGGTTTCCTCGAAGGAAATATTTTCATCGTGGCCGGTGGTGGCTTTGGTGGAAGGCGTGAAGATGGGCTCAGGGAGCTTGGAAGAGTCTTGCAGCCCTTCGGGCAATTTAATTCCGCAAACGCTGCCGCTCTTCTTGTAGTCCTTCCAGCCTGAGCCGGAAAGGTAGCCGCGCACGACGCACTCGATAGGAATGGGCTCGGTCTTCTGAACCAGCATGCTGCGGCCTTCGAGCTCGGCGTCATACGGAGCGAGTTCGCCAGTGAAATTGTTGGCGCGAATCAGGTGCGAGGGCACGATGCCTTTGAGTTTGTCGAACCAGAAAAGCGAGAGCTGCGTGAGCACGCGGCCCTTATCGGGAATGGGCGTCGGGAGAACGACGTCGAAGGCGGAGAGACGGTCGGTGGCGACAATGAGAAGGTCGTCGCCGACCTCGTAGAGGTCTCTTACCTTTCCACGACCGCGAAGTTTGAGTCCGGCAAATGAAGTTTCTGAGATAGCAGGTTGCATTTGGGATGAAGCCACGGGTGTTTGTCCTTAACGAGAGGCGGGTATTCTAACGCACGAGGATTCGATGTCAACCTATCGAGAGAAAAATAAATTTCTTGACGAATGAAACTCTACAAAGTCTGTGGAAAATGAAAATGAATCATCGAAAGAGCTAGCGGTTCATGAAAAGTTTTCCGCGCGAGGAAATTCTTACTCTGTGGAAAAGTTTGGCGCGATGGACCGCGCCACGGTGAATGGCGCTGTGGAAATTTGTTGCCGCGAAGATTAAGCAGCGTTGGTCGCGAGAGTTGTTTCGGCGGCCGGCGCGGCCTCTTCCCAGCGCACGGAGACCAATTTTGAAACGCCGGGCTCCTGCATGGTAACGCCGTACATTACCGAGCCCATCTCCATGGTCTTGCGATTGTGGGTGACCACGATGAACTGGGTGTTAGTGCCCATCTCCTTGAGCATGCGATTGAAGCGGCCGACGTTAGCTTCGTCGAGCGGGGCGTCGACTTCGTCAAGGATGCAGAAAGGGCTAGGCTGATATTGGAACACGGCCATGAGCAGAGCCAGGGCGGTGAGCGCCTTTTCGCCGCCCGAGAGAAGCAGAATGTTTTGCAGGCGCTTGCCCGGCGGCTGAGCCACGATGTCGATTCCGGATTCGCCGGAGCTGTCGGGTTCGGTGAGACGCATTTCGCCGGTGCCGCCGCCAAAGAGCGTTTGGAAAGCCGCAGCGAAGTTTGTATTGATGCGGAGGAAGGCTTCTTCGAATTTCTGGCGCGAGATTTGATCGAGTTCCGAGATGGCTTGCTGGGTGTTTTGAATCGACTCGACCAGGTCATCGCGCTCGCGGCGAAGGAAGGCTTCACGAGTTTCGCATTCTTGAAATTCCTCGAGGGCCATCATGTTCACCGCGCCCATATTTTCGAGGCGAGTCTTCATTTCGGTGTAAGTCGTTTCGGCGGAGGTCAGTTCTTCGGCGGTCAGGAGTGTGTTCTCCTGGCCGATCAGCTCCTCGGGCTGAGCGTTGAGCTCTTCGACGCAGCTCTGGCGCAGATACTGACGGTCCATGTCGTTGCGAGTTTTCTCGATTTCACTTTGGCTGCGGAGCGCGCGTTGCTCATCGAGCGACTGGCGCTGGCCGCGCAGGGTGTCATCGAGCTGCGCAGCGCGCGTGTGGGCCAGCTCGTACTCGCGGTCGAGAGCGGCCTGACTTTCTTCGATACGGATCTTTTCGGTGCGCAAGTTTTCGGTCTGGCGAGTGAGGAGTTCGGTGGCGCGAGCGAGTTGATCGCGCTCGTTGTGAATGGTTGTTTGCTGTTGCTCCAGGGTGGTGCGCCGGGCGGTGGTTTGGTTCGACTCGGCCTCGATTTGCCGTGCTACCGCTTCGGCTCCGGCGAGACGCTCGGCCATGGCGGCCAGCTCTTCGCGCTTGCGAGTCAATTGTTCCTGCTGGGATTGAAGCTGGCGGCGAAGGTCGGCGAGCTTTTCGATGCTTTGGGTGGTCTGCGCTTCGGAGGCTTCGCGAAGCCGCAGAGCTTCGGCATGCTGGGATTCGGCTTGAGCAGCGCGAGCTTCGGCGGCTTCGGCTTGTGAGTGCAGAGCGTTGATTTCGGCGAGCGCGGCATTGCGCTGCTCTTCGGCGCGACGCGACTCGATTTGAGCCTGATCGCGCTGATGCTGCGCGCCGACTACATCCTTCTCGGCCTGGACCATTTTGCCCATGCTGTCGCCAAGATGTTCCTGCAAATTGGCCGTTTCGCTTTCCAATCCACGAAGTTCGGTTTGAGTTTGCGCCGCGTGCTGCTCAAGTTGGGCAGCTTGCGTTTCGAGCATGCGAAGCTCGCGCTTCAAAGCGAGAGGGCCCGCGTCGCTGCGACGGCCACCGGTGATGGCGCGTCCGCGATAGCAAGTGCCGTCGAGGGTGAGGAAGTGGAGGTGAGGATTGCCGGTGGCCAAGGCTTCGGCCAGTTCTGGAGTTTCGACGAGATAGGTGCTCTGTAGCTTGGGCAGGAAATGCTTGGCGGCCGGTCCAAGCGGGTCGCGAAATTCGATAAGGCGATCGAGGCGGGCGACGATGCCTTCGGTAGAAATGCTGTCGGGAATTTCGTTTTGCTGGAGATTGAGGCTGCGCAGAGAATCGACAAAGAAAGTGGCGCGTCCACCCAGATCGTTGCGCAGAAGCGCGACACCGGAACGGGCGTGGTCAAAGGAAGCGACGACGACGTATTCGAGTTCCTCGCGCAAGAATTGCTCGACGGCACTTTCGTATTGCTGCTCGACTTCGGCGTAATCGGCGAGGAGGCCGACGGCACGGAAATCGTGGGCTCCGTTCGTCGAGCCATTGGCGGCAGCAGCATTGGCGGTGCTGCTCGCGAAAAGCTTTTGAACCACGTCGGCGGAGTAAGCGCGATCTTCCAGAATGCGCTCGAGTGAGGCGCGGCGGGCGCGGGAGGAAGTGAGAGCTTCGCGGGCACTTTCAACGGTGCGATGCACCTCCTGCTGTTTTTCGCGGAGGCCAGCAAGTTTGGCCTGGTATTCGCGGACCACGCCGGAAAGTTCCTGCAAATTCGCGGTGGCCTGCGCGTAGACCTGCTCGCTGGTGGAGGCTTTTTCGATCTGAGCGGTCCACTCGGCTTGCGATGCGGCGACCTGGACGGTCTTTTCCTGTTCCTGGACCTGAAGGCGCGAGGCCGTTTCGCTGGCTTGTAGATGCTCAGCGTGGCTGCGCACGGACTCTTCGCCGTGCTGACGCGCAGCGAGGCGCAACGAGTCGATCTGTGCTTCGAGATCGCTCTGTTCACGCCCCATGGTTTCGCCACTCGAAAGGCCTGCGTTTAAGTCGGTTTCGAGCTGAGTGGTGTTCGTACGCAGGCCGGCTACGGTTTCCTGATGCGCTTTCAGGCGCTCGGCGAGCTGCTCGCTATCGCGAATGGCTTGATCGATCTCGACGGCCAAACTTGTGGCGCGGGTTTCGAGTTGCGCAGATTGCTCCTGATTGAAGGTGATGCGATTTTCGGCGCGGTCGAGATCGAGGGCGGTCTGGCCGAGGAGATTTTGAGTCTGGCGCAGTTCGCCTTCGAGTTCGTAAGTGCGGGCGCTGAGGCGTTCCTGCTCGGTTTCGAGCTCACGAACGTTGCGAGTCGCGTCTGCTTCGGCGGTTTGCATCTCGCGCAGAGTACGCTCGAGGCGCTCGGCCTCGGCGTCCAACTGCAGCGCTTTGCTGGCCAGAATGGTGCGCAGCGCGGCGCGCATTTGCTCGCGAAGTTCGGCGAAGCGGCGCGCTTTGGCGGCCTGGCGCTTCAGCGAAGCGAGCTGCTTTTCCACTTCGACCAGAATGTCGTTCACGCGGGAAAGATTCACGCGAGAGGCTTCGAGCTTGGCTTCGGAGAGGCGGCGCTTGGTCTTGTACATGGTGACGCCGGCGGCTTCTTCGATAATGGCCCGGCGATCCATCGGCTTGGAATTGAGGATCACGCCGATGCGGCCCTGCTCAATGATGGCGTAGGAGTCGGGGCCGAGGCCCATGGTCATGAAGAGCTGCTGAATGTCACGCAGGCGGACGACGCGGCCGTTCATCAGGTATTCGGCTTCGCCGGAACGATAGAGGCGGCGGCCGATCACGACTTCGCCGAGTTTGGTGTGCGGATGAGGCGGCGTGCCGCGTCTCTTACGGAACTTTGCGCTGATTGCGTTCTCCGCTGGGGCTTCGGCGACCGCTTCAACCTGCGCGGACGAGTCTGCGTTGATTGTTTGGTTCGCGTCGCCTTCTGTGGTCGCAAGGGTTTCAGCCGGCGGCTGGTCGGATGGCTGTTCGAGGACCTTCGCGACGGCTTCAGAAAGATCGGGGTCGACCAGGGTCAGAATGACTTCCGAGATGCCCAAGGGCGGCCGCTTGGCGGTGCCGTTGAAGATGCAGTCGGACATACGCTCGGCGCGGAGGAGCTTGTGGCTCTGTTCGCCCAGCACCCAGGAAATGGCGTCGACGATGTTGGACTTACCGCAGCCATTTGGCCCGACGATGCAGGTGATGCCGTTACCGCTGAAGGTAATTTGGGTCTTTTCGCAGAAGGATTTGAAGCCAAACAGTTCAACTTTGCGGAGTTTTAGCACTCTGATCCTCGATCGTGTCGTTTCTCGTGAGGTGCGGTCAGCAAGGGCTCTGCAAGCTCAAGAGATACAAGGGCTTATTACTTATTTGGAGGTATTCCGGGACAAAAACTGGCGAGACGAGTATCAGTGGTCCAGCCGCCTGGCGCTTGCGTGGCGGTTACGGGAGATGAAGATATCATGGGAGATAGGTGAAGTAAAGAAACGCTTGAGGATGTGCTGAAATTTTCACGGGCTGACCTTTCGAGCAGTGCCCAAGCGAGGCTGGCTGGTCTAATCTATTCCGTGGCCGGGCTAGGACTGTCCGGGCTGTGACGATCTGGGGTAGAGACTAGGACGATACCTAACTGATCTGCACCGCCGCATCGAACAGGACTTTGCACCGTCTAATTCCATCGGTAAAATAAACAGCTTTGGAATGAGTTATATGCAGGTTCCCTAGGGTTCAGATGGGCGAAATTCGTCTTCATAACACGCTATCAGGGAAGAAGGAACCGCTGGAGCCGGTCCATCCCGGTGAAGTGCGGATCTATTCCTGCGGGCCGACGGTCTACGACTACGCCCACATTGGGAACTTTCGAACGTTCACTTTTCAAGACGTGTTGCGACGGTTCCTGATTTATCGCGGGTACAAGTTGAACCACGTGATGAACCTGACCGATGTGGATGACCGTATTATCCAGAACTCGGCGGCGGCGAAAATCGGACTCCGTGAATATACGGATAAGTACGCGCAGGCCTTTCTCGAGGATATGGACACGCTGAACCTGCAAAAGCCGGAGAAGATCGTTCGCGCGACGGATCACATTGCGGACATGGTCACCTTGATCCAAACGCTAAAGAAAAAGTCGTTCACCTACGACAGCGAAGGATCGATTTACTACCGCATCTCGAAGTTTCCGACCTATGGGCGGCTTTCGAAAGTGGACATGGGCGGAATTCAGGCCGGGGCGCGAGTTGACGTGGACCGCTACGAGAAGGCGGACGCGCGCGATTTCGCGCTGTGGAAAGGCCCGAAGGCTGGCGAGTTTTTCTGGGAGACGCCGATTGGCGCAGGCAGGCCGGGCTGGCACATCGAGTGCTCGGCGATGTCCATGAAATATTTGGGCGACACGCTGGACATTCACACCGGTGGGATCGATCTGGCATTTCCACATCACGAAAATGAAATTGCGCAGAGCGAAGCGGCGACGGGGAAGCCGTTCGTCAAGCTATGGCTGCACGCGGAGCATCTGATCGTTGACGGCGAGAAGATGTCCAAATCGCTGGGGAATTTCTATACGCTGCGCGACTTACTGAGAAAGGGCTACAAGCCTTCAGCGATTCGATTCCTGCTGCTTTCCGTGCCGTATCGGCGGCAGCTCAACTTCACCATGGAAGGATTGCAGCAGGCGACGAGCTCGGTTGCGCGGCTGCGGACTTTCATGGCGCGATTGCAGGACGAGAAGCTTCCGTCGGCAGATACAGCGGAGATGGATCGGATGCTCGCGCAGGTGGAAGAAAATTTCGAAGCCGGGACTGGAAGACGATTTGAATACGGCACAGGCGCTGGCTGCCGTTTTCGATCTGGTGCGCTATGCGAATACGGCGATGGACCGCGGCAAGTTTTCGCAAGCCAGCGTGGAGCCTACGGTGGCGCTGCTTTTCAAGTTCGATCAGATACTCGCCCTGCTCGAAGACACCGACGATCAGAAGCTACAGGCTTTGGGATTTGCGAATGGCGCGGCCAAGTTGAGCGACGTTGAGGTCGCGAAACTGGTGGAAGCGAGGCAGGTTGCGCGCACCGCCCGTAACTTCGAGGAGTCGGACCGTATACGACAGCAGCTGGCGGATAATGGTATAATTCTTGAAGATACACGTGATGGAAGTGTCCGTTGGAAACGAAAATGAAGAAACTTTTTTCAGTCAGGCCGCCTCGCAGTTTGCCTTCTAACGAACGTCCCTCCCTTTTTAGCGCAGCTTAATTTCAGCCCTCCTTCAGCATTTCCCGCATTCGCGCCGTGGACCGGCCGCGCGTGCGAACTTTCTCCTTAGGAGGGGCTAATGCCCGTAAATGTCGATACGAAGACGCACGCTGATGCCAAGACGCACGGCGAAAAGCAAGCTGAGAGCAAGTATTTGCCGCACCTTGTAACGAAGCTTCCAGGACCCAACGCGAAAAAGATTGTCGACCTGGATCATAAGTATTTGTCGCCGTCTTATACGCGCGATTATCCGCTGGTGGCGAAGCGCGGACGAGGCGCGATGGTGGAGGATGTGGACGGAAATACGTTCCTCGATTTCGCCGCAGGAATCGCGGTGGTGTCCACAGGCCATTGCCATCCGAAGGTCGTCGCGGCAATTCAGCAGCAAGCCGCGGAACTGATTCACATGTCCGGAACGGATTTTTATTATCCGAGCCTGGTGGAACTCGCGGAGAAGCTGGCCTCGATTGCGCCAGGGAAGAGCGCGAAGCGAGTTTACTTTGGGAACTCCGGCACGGAGGCGCTCGAGGCGGCGTTAAAGCTGTCGCGTTATCACACCCGGCGGGACAAAGTGATCGCGTTTTATGGGTGTTTTCACGGGCGGACCATGGGCGCGCTTTCGCTCACGGCAAGCAAGGCAGTGCAGCGTAAAGGATTTGGCGCCTTGCTCGCCGGCGTGATTCACATGCCGTATCCCAATATCTACCGCGGGTCGCACGGAATTCATCCCGAGACGGCGACCGCGGACTGCCTATCGTTTCTCCAGAATGAAATTTTCAAGCGGCTGGCTGACCCTGAAGAAGTGGCCGCGATTGTCATCGAGCCAATTCAAGGTGAGGGTGGCTACACGCCGGCGCCGGTGGAATTTCTGCAGGAGCTGCGAAAGATTTGCACCAAGCATGGAATTTTGCTGGTGATGGATGAAGTGCAGTCCGGAATGGGCCGCACGGGCAAGTGGTGGGCTTGCGATTACGCAGAGGTCGAGCCAGACATCATTTGCACGGCGAAGGGAATTGCGTCGGGAATGCCGCTTAGCGCGATGATCTCGCGTGCCGAGATAATGGACTGGAAGCCGGGCGCGCATGCGTCAACCTTTGGCGGTAATCCCGTGTGCATCGCGGCGTCGCTGGCGACGATCGATCTGTTGGAGCACGAATACATGGCCAACGCGCGGAAGATGGGGCAATTCATTTTCGAGCAGACCGCGAAATGGCCGGAGAAACACCGCAGCGTCGGCGATATTCGCGGCCGCGGGTTAATGATTGGCATCGAGCTGGTGAAAGATAAGAAGACCAAGGAAAAGGCGCCGGACCTCCGCAACCACGTCGTGAAGGCGGCTTTTGAGAAGGGTCTCTTGATATTGGGCGCGGGAGAGAATTCTCTGCGCGTGGCGCCGCCGCTGCTGGTGAATGAAGAGCAGGTATCGTTCGCGCTCGAGACGATTGAGGCATGCATCGCCGAAGGGGAGCGATCGCTTTAGTTTTTTGGCATTTGAGGTTTAACCGGCGGGCTTGCGAGATTCGCAGGCCCGCCTTTTTGTTTTTGCCGCGGTAAGTTCCTTCCGTGTTTTAACACCTGCGCTGGACGCGAATAACGTCGTAGAATCTCGCTCGCGCAGTGCTGCTGAGGATGGCGCGTGCGCGGGGAGAGCATGGCACGAATCCTGGATGTAGGCTGCGGCCGCGACAAGTATCCTGGGTCGATCGGAATTGATATGAATCCGTCGACGGCGGCGGATGCGATTTGCCATCTCGACCGCGGGCGACTACCTTTTCTCGCGAATTCCTTCGATCAGATCCGCGCTGTTCACTTGGTAGAGCACGTCGACGACATGATCCGGCTGATCGAGGAGCTTCATCGCGTGGCAAAGCCCGGCGCGACGATTTTTATAGTTACGCCGCACTACTCGGACATTGCCTCCTACACGGATCCGACGCACCGGCGGCACCTGTCCTCGGAGTCATTCGGCTATTTCATGCCAGACGGATCGCGGGAAGCGGGAATGTGGTACACGGAGGCACGCCTGCGCCCGCGACGAGTGAAAGTGAAATTGCTGCAGGTTTGGCGTTGGCTAGGCTTGGAATTTTTGGTGAATCACTCGCGTGGATTCCGGCTTGTTTTGGGAGCGTTATTTGAGTTTTGTGATTCGCGGCAAAGTGATGGAGTTCACATTTGAAGTGGTGAAGTGACGATGCGAATTGTTTCCAGCGTGATTTACGGGATGGTGAGTTGGGCGTCGCGGAATGGGCTCGCGGAAGCGGCTCGTGAGGGTGACCGCGCCGATGTGAAGTTGCGCGCGCGACGAACTGGCGTTCGCGGGGAGACTTTCGCGTATTGGTATTTGCGGCGGCACGGGTACGTGATGGTGGCGCGCAACTACACAATTGCAGGGATGAAGGGCGAGGCGGATCTGATCGGATACGATGGCGAAACGCTGGCGTTCATCGAAGTGAAGACCCGGTCGATGGGTGGGAATATCGCGGCGCTGCCGGAAGATGCGGTGCGCGAAAATAAGCGGCGCAACTTGATCAGGCTGGCGGGCCGCTTTATGCGCGACTCACGCGTTAAGGGCGTGCCTTACCGCTTTGATATTTTAGCCATCGAGACCGAACCGGGGCGCCGCCCGATTGTCCGACTGCACAAGGGGGCATTCTCGCCTCGGCTGAATTAAGGCATTTTCAGGGCGGCAACGCGGCAGGCCGTGAGGGTGCCGTTGACGCTTGCCCGTAGTAAGATTGGGTTTTGCCCAGCTCAGATTGGGCGGCTTAGAGGGGTTTAGAGTCGGCTAAGACCGTCGAGCGTTGGTCTTTGAGTGGTTTCGCGTGGGTTTCGCGCGCATTTCCAAAATGGAGGTAGCCGTTGCCTGAACTGCGGAAGGACCCGATTACTGGTCGCTGGGTGATTATTTCGACGGAACGCGGCAAGAGGCCCAGCGATTTCGTTCGTGAAAGCGTGGAGATTAAGGGCAAGGGCATGTGCCCGTTTTGCCCAGGGAACGAGGGGAAGACGCCGCCGGAAATTGTTGCTTACGGGCGGAACGGCAGCGGACGCGACACACCGGGGTGGACAGTACGCGTGGTGCCGAACAAGTTTCCAGCCTTGGGGATTGAAGGAAATCTGGACCGCGAAGGCGAAGGCCTCTTCGACCGCATGAATGGCGTCGGGGCTCACGAAGTGATTATTGAGACGCCCGATCACAACAAGACGCTGGCGATGGTCACCGATAAGGACGTGGAGCAGGTGCTTTACGCGTATCGGGACCGGGTGCTCGACCTGAAAAACGACAAGCGTTTCCGTTACGTGCTGCTTTTCAAAAATCACGGCGAGCCAGCGGGAGCGTCGCTGGAGCATACACACTCTCAGCTAATCGCTTTGCCGATTGTGCCGAAGCGGGTGCGCGAGGAAGTGGATAGCGCGAAGCGTTATTACGATGAGAAAGAACGCTGTATTTTCTGCGACATGATCCGTCAGGAAGTGGAAACCGAGACGCGAGTAATTTTCGAGAACGATCACTTCATCGCGCTGGCGCCGTATGCGCCGCGTTTCCCGTTTGAGACCTGGATCCTGCCGCACCAGCACAGTTCTTCGTTTGAGGATATGCCTCCGGCCTTATATCCGGGCCTATCGCAGTTGCTGCGGGAATTTTTGGGGCGGCTCGACGCTGTGCTAGCCAAGCCTTCTTACAACTACGTGGTACACACTTCGCCCATCGGCGAGGAAACGAACGAGCACTACCATTGGCATATCGAGATGATGCCAAAGCTAACCAAGGTGGCGGGCTTCGAGTGGGGGACGGGCTTCTACATTAATCCCACGCCGCCCGAAGAAGCGGCCCGCTATTTGCGCGAAGCGCAGGTAGAAGTTTCCGCTTAGGAGTTCCCTTACTTCTGCGGGATGCTTGGATTTGCTCAGTTAAAAATTGTATCCAGCGCTTTCGTTGACTTGCCTATAGCGCGGCCTCAATAATCGCCCCGACATGCCGGACGCCCAGTCTCTCATTGGCCGTACCATCTCGCACTATCACATCGTTGAAGAGCTCGGTGGCGGTGGCATGGGCGTGGTGTACAAGGCCCGAGACACTTCGCTTGGCCGCTTCGTCGCGCTGAAATTCCTTCCGAGAGAGCTGGCGCAGGACGACCAGGCGCTTGAGCGATTCCGGCGCGAAGCGCGGGCGGCGTCTGCGCTGAATCATCCAAATATCTGCACGATCTACGAGATTGGCCATGAGGCTGGCCAGGATGGCGGACGTGTGTTCATCGCCATGGAATTCATGGACGGCCATACCCTGAAACAGGAGATCGCAGGCGGCCCGATGCGAGTGGATAGGCTGTGCGATATCGGAATTCAAGTGGCCAGCGCGCTGGAGGCGGCTCATTCGAAAGGAATCATTCATCGCGACATCAAGCCCGCGAATATTTTCTGTGTGACTGGCGGGCAGACCAAGGTGCTGGACTTCGGTCTGGCGAAGGTGCTTGCACCTGAGGGCGTGGAAGGCGCGGGCGTGTCGCAGCTGCCGACGGTGAGCTTCGAAAAAATGCTGAGCAGCCCAGGGACGGCGGTGGGGACGGTGATGTACATGTCGCCCGAGCAAGCGATGGGCGAAGAGCTGGACGCGCGGACTGATCTTTTTTCTTTTGGGGTGGTGCTGTACGAAATGGCTACAGGGAAGCGGCCATTTGGAGGCACCACGGCAGCGGCAATTTTTGAGGCCATCCTGCACAACGCGCCAGCTGCGCCTTCCGAGTTGAACGCGAAACAACCGGCGGAACTTGACCGAATTATTGAGAAGGCGCTGGAGAAGGAACGGAAGCTGCGTTACCAGCATGCCGCGGATTTACGCGCCGATTTGCAGCGGCTGCAGCGGGACAGTGATTCGGGGCGGCTGTCGGCAACACAAAGGGTGGCGGCCGCCGGCGGGCATGAATCTACGATTTCTCGTGGATCGACGACTTCTGTTGTGGTCGCGGCTGCAAAACGGCACAAGGCTCGTTTGGTTGCGTTTAGTTTGGTTGTGCTGGCGGTGCTTGCCGCGGCGGCTTTTGGCGTTTACGAGTTGGTGTTGCGGTCAAAGCCGGTGCCGTTTGCCGATTTCACGATTACGCAAGTCACCACCGACGGCAAAACTGTGGATGCGGCCATTTCGCCCGACGGCAAATATTTGCTAAGCGTTTTGGAGGACAAGGGGAAGCAGAGCCTGTGGCTGCGCCATTTGCCGACCAACAGCAACACGCAGGTGATGCCGCCGGGAGTTACGTTGTACGCGAACCTCGTTTTTTCGCCGGATGGCGGCTACGTGTATTTCCGCAAGACAATTTCCTCCGGCGAAGGCTTCGATTTGTATAGAGCGCCGGTGCTGGGAGGGACGCCGCAGAAAGTTCTGGGCGATATTGATACTGGAATGAGCCTTTCGCCAGACGGAAAGCGGCTGGTGTTTGTACGCGCCAACGATCCGGAGATTGGAAAGTTTCAAGTGATCATCGCGAACGCGGATGGTACGCAAGCGAGAACCTTGTATGACGGGCTGGTCTCCGCGTATCCATACGTCGTGGCTTGGTCGCCAGATGGGAAAATCATCGCTTCGTATGTTCCGTATTCCACTGGGGTGGAAAGCGAAATTCAATATCGGGATGTCGATACGTCGAAGCTGCGGGATTCGCGGCGGTTCAAGGATGTCAACTTCGACGATCTGGCGTGGCTGCCGGACGGGCGGGGATTTATTGCGACCTATTACAGGGGCTTTTCACCGGCGGCGCACCACACGCAAATTGGGTTTGTGCCGCGTGGCAAGGGTGAATTCCGCGCGGTGACTCGAGATACAAGCATTTATGTGACTCCGACAATTTCGGCTGACGGAAAAACACTGGCTGCAGTGCAACAAAGGTCTCAGCAGACTTTCTATGCCATTCCGAGTGATGGTGCAGGCGCAACCATCTCGGTGCAGAATCCACCTCCGCCGGCGGCCGCGCAGAGCAAAGAGTCGAAGTCGTTTGCTTGGGCCGAGCAATGGAGAAATTTATTTTGACGGCATGCTGAGCCGGGTTTCGGCAGATGGCGCCAATCGCACGACCCTCTTAAATGATCCAAATAGCGAAATATCGGCGCCCGATGCGTGCCCAGTCAATTCCTACCTTGTCTTCGCGTGGGGGTCTCACGGAGAAGTGAACGGGACAAATATCTGGCGCATCGACGCAGATGGTTCGAATCCCATACAGCTCACCCATGGCGGCACCGACGTTGCCCCTAAATGTTCGTCCGATGGACGATGGCTTTATTACTGCGATTATCAGAATGTGCGGCTCCGGCGAATTCCGATTGAGGGAGGGGATTCAGAAATCGTGCCGGGGACGGTTGTGCCAGATACAGCTCTTGGCGCCCCTAAGTTCAGCCTTTCGCGTGATGGGAAGATGCTCGCCTACCTTTATTTACTTGGCGCGGGTGAAGTGAAGATCGGAGTTGTCGATCTGAATTCAGGAACGCAGCCCCATATGCGGACGCTGATTCCCGATTCGAGGGCTTTGAGTCCGCCGGATTTTACGCCGGACGGCAAAGCGCTGGCTTATGTAATTCGCGAAAATGGCGTAGATAACTTGTGGATGCAGCCCCTCGATGGACCGGGCGGGCGACAAATTACCAATTTTACTTCTACCGACGCGATCGTTTCGTTTAGCTATTCGCCGGATGGCAAAAATCTCGGAGTGCTCCGGTCGCACGTTGATTCGGATATTGTGCTGCTGCACGACAACGCTGGCTCATCGCACTAGCAGACCCGCACGAAAATTCTCACCTAGCCCAATCCGATAGGCGCGCACCGCCGAATCCCGCGGCGCTCATTTGGATTTTTGAATATCGCGGTGCTATCGTGAAAAGCCTAGATTTGTTCTTGCCAGAAGGCCGGAGGTAATCCACATGACATGGGGAACGCGCCGCGCTCTGATCATAATTTTTCTCATAATCGTCGTAGTAGCAATCGGTGTTGGCGTATCGATGGTGAACCGGGTGCCGTCGCACTCTGTTTTGGTGTTGCGATTGGAAGGGACGATTGAAGAGCAGCGGCCTATGGATATTTTATCGGCTTTTTCGGGCGATTCGATTCCAGTAACGCACGATTTCACTGACGAGCTGGATACAGCTCGCACTGACCCGCGCATTTCGGCGCTGGTCGTGCGCGTTGGCTTGCTGAGCACGGGTTGGGCCAAGCTGGAAGAAATTCGCTCGCACATTTTGAGTTTTCGTTCGAGCGGGAAGCCGAGCATCTGTTTTCTTGGCGGCGATGGAATTGGAAATCCGGAAATTTATGTGGCCAGCGCCTGCCAGCAAGTTTGGCTGGTGCCGACCGATCCGGTAGATATTCGCGGAATGATGGCCGAGTCGACGTTTCTGCGAGGGAGTCTGGACAAATTACACATTATTCCAGACTACTACCATATCGCTGAGTACAAAACGGCTCCCAATCAGCTTACCGAGAAAAAATTTACGCCGGCGCACCGTGACGAAGTTCAGACGCTGCTCGGCGGGATTTATAACCAGTACTTGACCGATGTTTCGCAGGCGCGAGGAATGGATCGCGCGCAATTTGAAAAGTTGGTGAATTCAGGGCCGCTCTCGGCCGACGAGGCGCTCAGCGGGAAATTGGTGGACAAGCTCGCGTATTGGGACCAGGTTCGTGAATACGTGCGCGAGAAGGTTGGCAGGTGGCGAGAGTTGGATTGGAGACAGTACCGCTCGCGGGTGAAGAACCGGGGAATTTCACGCAAATCGCAGTGGTTCATGCGACCGGTCTGATTATTTCGGGCGATTCGGGAAACACGCCGGGGGGCGGATTCATCATGGGCGGCGACTCGGTGGCTGCCGATTTGCGAAAGGCGCGGCGCGACCCGAGCGTAAAGGCGATCGTGTTGCGAATTGATTCGGGCGGCGGATCGGCAGTAGCGAGCGAAGTTATCAGGCGAGAAGTGGAGTTGGCTAAGGGCGTGAAGCCGGTTGTGGTGTCGATGTCGGACGTAGCGGCATCGGGCGGCTATTGGATTGCGATGTCGGCAAACAAGATTGTGGCCGAGCCGGACACTATTACGGCATCGATAGGAGTTTTCATCGGGAAACTGAATGTCTCAGGCTTCATGAACATGCTCGGGATTAGCTCCGACTACGTGGCGACCAGCGACAATGCAACGCTATTTTCGTTTCAGCAGGATTTCACTCCGGCGCAGCGGGAATGGATCCAGAAATCGCTGCAGGAGACATACGGGCGATTTACGCAAGGAGTGGCTGCGGGGCGAAAAATGAGCGTGGCGGACGTGGATAAGATAGGGAAGGGCAGGGTGTGGACCGGGGCGCAGGCAAAAGGCTTTGGGCTGGTGGATGAATTGGGTGGTCTCGATAAGGCGATTGAGATAGCTAAGGAGTTGGCGCAGATTTCGCCGAAAACTTCGGTACGAATCGAGCGATTTCCGCGCGAGAAGACCTTCTTTGAATTGTTGATGGACCGGGACCAGGATGACTCAGCGCGCACGTTTACGCTGGAGTCAATTTTGAAACAGGCCGTTGGAACGCCCAGCACGGTGCAGGCGCGGATGCCGTTTGATTTGACGATTCGATAGAATTCCATCGGCGGGACGTCCGCCGGAGTTTATCGCTGAGTACGAATCCAGGTAGTTACTTCCGAGTGGATTCCCGGCAAGAAGCCGGGACGTTTCGTTATACTTATAACCCTACGGCGCGGTACCCAAGTGGCCCAAGGGAGAGGTCTGCAAAACCTCCATTCGTGGGTTCGAATCCCACCCGCGCCTCCATTTTAAATTGCCAAACCTTCCGGTTGCTTCTCAGCAAGATCCCACCTATTCGTTACGACGTGCCGTTGTTGCGAGACGCACGCTTCTAATCGCCGCCACTGCCAGCTTAGCCGTGTTGTACGCGTTGACGCGGCTTATGGTGACCTTCTCGGATTACGACGATGAAGGTTACATGTTGCTTACGCTCAAACACTTCGTAAGTGAAGGTCACCTTTACACGCGGACCTTCAGTCAGTACGGCCCGTTCTATTTTTTTGCCCAGGGCCTTTTTTTCCAGGTGCTGAGGGTTCCGATTACACACGACGGGACTCGGCTCGTTACGCTGGTGTATTGGCTGGCGGCGGGGCTGCTAGCGGCGCTTTTTGTCAGGAAATTTTCCTCGTCATTCGTTTTTGGGTGTGCGGCTGGCCTGAGTTGCGTTTTTGTGGGGCGCGTTTTGGCGTCGGAGCCAGGCCATCCTCAACAAGTTTTGCTAGTTATGTTCATGGCTGCGGCATATTTGTCGCTGGATTGGGACGGCGCGTGGGGGAGCGCCCGCCTGGCCCTGCTGGGCGCGGTGGGTGCGGCTCTTATATTCACAAAAATAAACGCGGGGGTGTTTTACATAGCGGCACTATCGCACGCGTCGTTTTGCATGTTGAAGTCGGGATGGCTGCGTTCGACAGGCGTTGCGCTCGCGATTGTTTACGCGTTGATTGGACCGTGGTTTCTGATGCGCCTGGACGTGCACGGATGGGCGCAAAACTATTGCGTGATCGCCATTTTGTGCGGGACGCTCACGTTTGTGGTGGGTGCGGCGCTGCACCCGAGGGACGCTCAGCCGGCTCGTTACCTATGGCGGGCGGTTTGTGGCCTGGCGGCAGGGATCGCGCTGATCGTTGTGGGCGCGCGGTTTCAAGGTGTGGGTCTGGAGTTGCTTCTGAGAGGTGTCGTTTTAGACCCGCTGAAGCACCCACAAGTTTTTTCGGTTCCTTTGATTGTCAGCGCACGGGTGCTGGGCGGGGCCATCGTGGTCACTCTAGGGCTACTCGGTGCGTGGTTGGCGCGCGAGAAGTCCGGGCGTATGGATTTGACGCTGTCGGTGGGACGAGTCGCAGTGGGCTTTGGGGTAATCTTTCTATTGATGCGGGGATCTCAGCATATCGCGTGGATGGTGCCTTTCCTCCCCTTGAGCTTAATTCGCGCGGGGCGGGCGAATTTCAGTATTAGTGAATTGTTTCCGCGTCTTTTCATTACCGATTTGGCAGCGACCGAATTTTTGCAAGCCTATCCGGTTGCGGGAAGCCAAACGGGGATATCGGCTTCGCCCATTTTGATCTGGGCGTTTATCTGTATTGTTGACGGGCTTTGTCAGCTACAAGAACAGCCCGAGAGATTCGCGTGGCTTAAGCTCAGAAGGGTCACGTTAGGTTCCGTCGCCGCGGGATTATTGCTCTGTCTCGCTGCGGCACGAGTGGCGATTCCCGCCGTCCGCGACCTGAGGAGTATGCCGCCGGCGTCGAATTTGAGCGGATCACGAATTCTTCACCTCGATCCTGTCAGAGAGCGCGACTACGAATTTCTGACTGCCAATTTAAGGGCGAATTGCGCGACTCTCTTCACCATGCCCGGAATGGGTAGCCTGAATATGTGGTCGGGTGTGCCTTCGCCGAATGGATGGAATCTTACAGCGTGGATGAAGGGATCGTCTCTTGAGCAGCAGCAGGAAATTCTGAGGTTGATTCGCTCCACACCCGATTCTTGTGCGGTTTATAACCGGCAGCTTGTTGAGTTTTGGCGGACAACCGATGCGGACCTACATGGTTCACCTTTAGCCATGTATATTCTGACGGATATGCCCGTTGTTCTAGACCGCCGGGGATATCAAATAAGGGTCAACCCTAATCGCCCATCGGTATGGCGGGAAATTGAATTGCGTTCGGTCTATCAGTAGCAATCTCTATGGGGCACGGAGTACTCAAAACTCTAAGGTTCTGGTCAGATTCTACGAGTGAATATGGAAATCGTAATTATTGTTCCCGTCTATGACGATTGGGAGTCGCTAGCTCTCCTGCATTCGCGGATCGAGCAGTACGTCACGGAACTTCCCGAGACAGCTGTAACGGTCTTGATTGTTGATGACGGATCAAACCGGCAGGTGCCTGTGGAACATGCACTAAACAAGGCCCCAAGTTTCAACACGAAAGTATTGCGGCTGCGGCGCAATCTGGGCCACCAGCGCGCAATCGCTGTAGCCCTTACTTTTGTCCAGCAAAATTTGTCGGCTGACGCGGTCGTTGTGATGGACGCGGATGGTGAGGATCGTCCAGAAGATGTCCCGCGATTGATTAAACGGTTTGCTGATTCGGCAACGCCGGTGGCTGTGTTCGCAGAACGTGGCCTTAGAATCGAGACCTTCACGTTCAAGATTTTCTATCAAATTTACAAGCTGATGCATTTCGTGCTAACAGGTCGAAGGATAAAGTTTGGCAATTTCAGCCTTCTACCAAGACAACACCTCGACAGTTTAGTTGTATACCCTGAACTGTGGAATCATTACGCCGCTGCAGTGCTCAGGTCGGGGCTTCCAATCGTCACCATACGCGCCGACCGAGGAAAGCGAGTCGTCGGTAAATCCAAGATGAACTTCGTGAATCTCGTAATTCATGGACTGTCTGCACTGTTTGCGAACTACGAGATTGTTAGTACGCGGATGCTCGTGGGCACTGCGATTTTGGCTCTTATCTTTTCGATTCTACTGATCGTAGTTGTTGGAGTGAGGCTTTTTACCCATCTGGCGATTCCGGGCTGGGCTACGTTCACCTCCGGCCTGTTATTCATTCTATTGGCCCAGTCCGTTGCGACATTACTGACTGTCGTTTTTTCCGCAATGATGAGCCGAAACAGTTTGGGTTTCCTTCCCATTCGCGACTACAAATACTTCATTGCCGAATGTGTTGAGGTTGGCACCCAATGAGTTCGGCGCAGTACGTGGGCAACGAGCTCGAGATTTTTGCTCATGCTCGCAATTGGAAGCGTTATTGGTCGTCGATTATTCTGCCCTTTATCAAGGGTGACGTACTTGAGGTCGGCGCGGGAATAGGCTCAAACACGAAACTTCTGCTTACTCCGGCTGTGCGCTCCTGGATGTGTCTTGAACCCGACGGAGAATTAGCGAGGCAGGCATCGCAAGCGCTCTATGGTCAGACAAAGCATTCGGTTCGAGTGGGCACTATTGAGGTGCTCGAGGAGACAAATCTGTTTGATGCCATCTTGTACATCGATGTCTTGGAACACATCGAGCAGGATGTGCAGGAACTAGCCCGTGCGGCGACGTTATTGAAGCCTGCAGGTAAGCTCATTGTTCTTTCGCCAGCCCATCAGTGGTTATATACGGCTTTCGATCGCTCAATTGGCCACTTTAGGAGATATAGCCGAACCACTTTGAGGGCGTGCGCGCCGCGAGACTGTACCCTAGAAAGGATCGATTACCTCGATTCTGTTGGTTTGTTGGCTTCAGCCGCGAATCGTTTGTTTCTGCATCAGCCGATGCCGACAGTCAAACAAATAGTCTTCTGGGATCGCTATATGATCCCGCCCTCCAGGATTTTTGACCGAGTGCTGCTTGGAGGAATCGGAAAGTCGATTTTAGCTGTCTGGTCGAGAAATTAGCACGAGCCTGCCAACCCCGGGAGATCAGGAAGATCAGCTCAGCCCTGCTCGTCAGCGCAGGGGAAGCATGCCGAGGAGGTAAAGGATCAGCACGATGAGCAGGACGGTGCCAAGGATGCCGAGTCCGCCACCGGCGCCCCATCTGTTATATCCGTAATAACCGCCGCCCCCACCCAGCAACACGATCAAGACAATGATCAGAATCAGTATCATCGCAGCCTCCAGCTTACCGTTTGAGCCAGATCGTTTTTGAGTTCGAGTCTGAAGCTTGGGGTTTGTATGCCAGGCGAGAAAAATGCTCAATCCGTGAAACTGTGTATAAGGCCCATGCATTTCATAGGAGAACGTGAAAACGCAAGCCAGTAGCCTTACAATTGAGCCACTCCGCTACTGAAGAACTTCGAACGCTGGATAGTCGGGCCCCTGGGAGTTCGCGGCGCACCCGCTGAATGGTGTTTAGACAGTATGGCGATGGGAAGTGAATTTTCCACCCGGCCCTGCCCCCAGTGCGGGGCGCTTTCGCCACTTTCCAGTCCGTATTGCACGCAATGCGGGTATCAATTTTCCGCGCCAGCTGTCTCCATCCCCGCGACGATCAAAGCTGTGGGAGCGATCGTGCTCGGGATTCTGCTGGTCGGTCTGGGCGCAACTATCCTGATCAACTTCATTCCCGCGTCGACGCCGGCCCTTCACCAGGGCGTGGATCTCGCCAAAGCATCACCTCAGGTGCAGGCGCTGTTGGGAAGCTCTATCAAGAGTGAATGGCCGTCTCTTGGTGTAACGAAGAAGCGGGAGAAATGGGCGTTCACGGAATTTACGGTTCATCTTTCCGGATCGAAGGGAAGCGGGCATCTCTATGGCGTGGCAAACGCACTCAACGGGAAATGGGAATTTTCGCGCCTTTCTGTGGTGGCGGACCGCAACGCTCAGAAGGTCGATTTGACTCCGGCGCCAAAGGTTGAAGGCTTGCCGGTAGTGCCGGAGAAAAAGGTTTATTTGATTCCGGCTGGGTTGGAACCGGGCGAATCAGTGGATTGGGCGCCGGCGTATTACCGCAGCAAATTCGGAATTGATGTTGAGGTGCTGCCCGAGGAACCCATGCCGCCGGGAATGGAAGATTTGGCGCGGCGTCAGGTCGATTCAGAGCGACTCATTGAACATATGCGCGGGGAGCACGCCGATCTGGTCACCGACCCGGCGAATATCCTCATCGGGGTAACTTCGCGGGACATGACTACGCCCAGCCTGGGCGAGACTTATGCGGAAAATTTCCGCCAGGATGGACGCTTCGCGATGATTTCTTGCAGCCTGTTGCACCCTTCGGGTTTATCCAAGGCCAGCAATCCGGAATGGTTTCGTTCCCGACTGCAAAAACTCGTCGGGAAAAATATCGCGTTGCTTTATTTCGATCTGCCGTTGAGCTCCGACCCGACGAGTCTGCTGGCTTATGGCACGCACTCGGCAATTGATTGGGATCGCGAGAGCGAGTCAATCATCGGAGCGAATGGGGAATGGACGCCGCTCGCGGACACGGGAGATTTTGAAGTAACAACATACGAGGCTCCCAACGAGCCGCCTATGTGGCACCTCTCCGATACTCGCGAGAATCCGCAAGAGACCGGAACTCAAATATTCAATACAGATCTCTCAGATGGACTCTTTTTATATCGCAAGACGGATTTTGCTCTCGGCGGTCCTTATCCCCTCGCCTTGACCCGTGTTTATAACAGCAAGGACAGTCAAATCCGCCCGTTCGGCATAGGCATGGACGACTCACTCGACATTTTTCTGGTGGGTGAGATGGAAAAATGGGTGGATTTAGTGTTTGAAGACGGGGGGCGCGTTCACTTCAATTATGCGCCGGGCAAATCGGGGCCCGAGGGAGAACTCTACCAGGGGGGCCAATGGTGGTTATTTTCCGGCGCTAACGCCTATTACAGAAATGACAGCTGGACTGTTGAGCGGCCGGACGGCTGGAAATATTTCTTCCCGTACCTGCCGAGCGCTCCCAACGCTAACGTGACCATTCTCACGGGATTTTCCGACCCGGCCGGGCATCGCTATGAGATGTCTCGCGATCCAGCAGGTTACTTGCAGTCGGTGAACGCGCCTGGAGGGAATTGGCTGCACTTTCAGAGAGACGAACAGCATCGCGTGCATGTGGTGGCGGATTCGGCTGGGCGACAAGTTACCTATGACTATGACGCGGCGGGCCATTTGGTACGCGTCGCCGATTCTGAGGGCGGACAGGAGCGGTACGCGTACGACGAGGACTCACGTTTGATCAAGGTCACAACAGGCCCCGGCGGCGTTTCTGTTTTTGAAAATACCTACGATTCCTCAGGGGAAATCGTTTCACAAACCATGTCGGACGGCCGGTCGTTCGACTACCACTACGTTCAGGGCTTTCGAATTCCCAAGCCTTCCAGCACTGATAAGCGGGATTTTAGGCCAATGTTGCCGGATCAAATCACTGACCCGAATGGCTCGACCACAACCCTTCAGTATAGGGGTCTCTGGTTCCGGCAATCCTTGCCCAGTCCGCAGTCGCTGCCTGCCTCGCCATCAAGCATACCTGGCCCGTCACAATAGACAGTTGCTCTGCCCAGGATTGCGACCTGCGCGACCCTCCAGGAGAACGGAACGAGTGCTAGAATCCTTGCCCTCAGCAGGAAGAACTTCACGAAGGGATTACCCGGAGGCCTCCATGCCCACACCCGATAGCGGCTCACCGCAGCTCAAGCAAAATCTGAAAAATATGTGGATGTCCGGCGACTTCGGCAAAGTTGCCGCGGTGTCCGCCAGGGAAGCCGAACACTTCGTATCGCGATTGAATATTCCGAAGGGCGCGAAGGTGTTGGACGTGGCCTGCGGAACTGGCAACCTGACTATTCCTGCAGCGCAAGCTGGCGCACAGGTAACGGGCGTGGATATTGCGGCAAATCTGCTGGAGCAGGCGCGAGAGCGCGCGGCGAAAGAAAATCTGCAGATCACGTTCGATGAAGGCGATGCCGAGAATTTGCCCTACGCGGACGAAAGCTTTGATGTGGTGATGACCATGTTCGGCGCGATATTTGCGCCCAATCCTGAGAAGACTGCCAAGGAATTGGTGCGGATTTGTAAGCCTGGCGGCAAAGTCGCGATGGCCAATTGGTGCCCGGAGGGATTTGTGGCGCACACCTTCCACGTCACCTCGCGGCATTCGCCACCGCCGCCGGGAGGCGTCTCGCCTCTACTGTGGGGAGATGAAAAGGTGGTTCGCGAACGCTTTGGCAGTGGCGTTTCGGGCATCGAGACGGCCAGGCGCAACGTGGAGTTTCGTTACCCTTTTTCGCCCAAAGGGGTGGTGCAATTCTTCCGCCAATATTTTGGTCCGTCGGCCGCGGCATTTGCGAGGCTCGATGCCAAAGGACAGGAGGCGCTTGCTGCCGACCTCGAGGCCGTTTGGGCGCAGTTCAATCGCTCGCAGGGTGATGAAACCGTGGTTCCAGTGGACTATTTGGAAGTTGTTGCGACGAAAGCTTGATTTCCTAATGTTTCAGGGGCGTTTCAGTTCAAAGAAGAGGCGCGGTTTCTGTTGCAACCGGCCTTCATCCGGCACGTCTAATGGAAAAGTTCGCTGAATATTTGGAGAACTGGGAGGCCGCTGAGCCTCACTAAACTGCCACTATGTGGATTGTAAGACTCGCCCTCACTCGCCCCTATACCTTCGTGGTGGCGGCCATGCTGATCTTGATTCTGGGCGTGGTAGCGATTGATCAGACCCCCACGGATATTTTCCCGAATATCAACATTCCAGTAGTCACGGTGATCTGGAATTACGCCGGGCTGCCTCCGCAGGAGATGGCCGACCGGATTACGGCCAACTTTGAACGCGCGGCGACGACGACCGTCAACGACATCGAGCATATCGAGTCGCAATCGCTGAACGGCATCGGCCTTATCAAGATTTTCTTTCAGCCCCACGTCAGAATTGACGGAGCCGTCGCGCAAACGACGGCCATTGCGCAGACCCTGCTAAAAGGCATGCCTCCCGGGTCGACTCCGCCGCTGGTCATTTCGTACAACGCTTCAAGCGTTCCCATTTTGCAGCTTGGCTTGAGCAGCTCGACTCTGTCCGAGCAGGAATTATTCGACCTCGGTACAAATTTCATTCGCACGCAGCTCGCGACGATTGAAGGCGCGGCGATTCCGTGGCCGTATGGCGGGAAGCAGCGGCAGGTCGATGTCGATCTGGACCCGCAGGCGCTTTTTGAGCGGGGAATTTCGGGCGCGGAAGTGGTGAACGCCGTAGGCGCTCAGAATTTGGTCCTGCCCGAAGGTACTTCGAAGATCGGGACGCGCGAATATAACGTTGAGCTGAATAGCAGCCCGAAAGCAGTCGCTGACCTGAATAACCTGCCGATTCGGATCGTGAACGGCACGACGGTGTATGTGCGCGACGTTGCGTACGTGCATGACGGTTCTTCCTTTCAGACCAATATCGTTCGTCAGGATGGTACGCGAGGTTCGTTGCTGACCATTTTGAAGACCGGCACGGCCTCTACCCTGGCCATTGCCGACTCGGTATTGAAGGAGTTGCCGTCGATTCAAGCGGGATTGCCGGCGGCCCTCAAGATTCGCAAGACCATCGACCAGTCGATTTTCGTACGCGCGGCGATCTCCGGAGTGCTGCGCGAAGCAGTGATCGCGGCAGCGCTGACCGCCCTGATGATTCTGTTGTTCCTGGGCAGCTGGCGCAGCACGCTGGTGGTAGCCACTTCGATTCCACTGGCGATTTTGACTTCCATTCTGTGCCTTAGTGCGCTGGGCGAGACGATCAATATCATGACCCTTGGAGGTCTCGCGCTAGCCGTCGGTATTTTGGTCGACGACGCAACGGTCGAAATTGAAAATATCAATCGCCTGCTGCCGGAAGGCAAGTCACTCCACGAAACAATTCTGACCGGCGCGCAACAGATTGCCCTGCCGGCCTTCGTGGCCACTCTGGCGATTTGCATCGTGTTCGTTCCAATTCTCTTTTTGCACGGAATTGCCGGCTACCTGTTCCGGCCACTGGCCGAAGGTGTGATTTTCGCGATGCTCGCGTCGTATTTGCTTTCGCGAACTATCGTGCCCACGATGGTTTTGTTCCTTTTCCGCGCGGAACACAAACGCCACAACCAAGGTAAGGATAAGGAAGAGCATCCCGGATTCTTTCGGCGCTTCCACGAACGGTTCGAGCATGGATTCGACCGAATGCGAGACCGTTATGTGGGCTGGCTGGAATGGTGCCTGGAGCACAGGATTGCGTTTAGCGGGCTTTTCCTGGCTTTTTGCGCAGTGTCGATGCTGCTGATCTTCTTCCTGGGATCGGACTTGTTCCCGACCGTTGATGCCGGCCAAATGCGATTGCACATGCGCGCGCCCACGGGCACCCGAGTGGAAGAGACCGCCGCGCTTTGCGACCAAGTGGAAGCTTCTGTTCGCAAAGTGATTCCGGCCGAGGAGCTCACCGGCATTTTGGACAACGTGGGGCTGCCCTATAGCGGAATCAACCTTTCGTACAGCACCGCAGGAACGATCGGAACGTCGGACGCGGAAATTCTGATCTCGCTAAATCAGGAGCATCACCACCCGACCGCCGGCTACATACGTCAGTTACGCCTCACTTTGCCCAAGGAATTTCCGGGTTCATCGTTCTATTTTCAGCCGGCGGACATCGTCAGCCAAATTTTGAACTTTGGATTGCCATCGCCGGTGGATATTCAGTTGATCGGCGCGAATGTGAAAGCGAATTACGACCTGGCGCGGCAGATGCTGCCGAAGATTCAGGCAGTAGGCGGCGCAGTGGATGTTCACATCCAGCAGTTATTCGATCAGCCCAAGCTATTTGTGGACGTGGACCGTACGCGTGCGTCGGACATGGGGTTTACGCAGCGTGACGTGGCAAATAATACGCTAGTCGCGCTGACTACGAGTTTTCAGACCGCCCCAAGTTTCTGGGATAGCCCGCAGGGCGTGATTTACAACGTGGCGACTCTTACGCCGCAATATCGCGAGGACTCGCTTTCGAAAGTGAAGTCCATTCCGGTGATCGGCACCAGTGGCGTTCCGCAGCTCCTGGACAATATGGCCGCAGTGCACAGGCAGGCCGACCCGGCCGTGGTGAGCCACTACGACATTCAGCCGGTGATCGACATTTATGCCACCGCGCAAGACCGCGATTTGGGCGGCGTCGCCAAGGATATTGAGAAAGTGGCGCTGCAATATCAAGGCAAGCTGCCGCACGGTTCGCGCATGGTCATGCGGGGGCAAATAGACACCATGAACACGTCTTTCTTTAATCTGGGCGTGGGCATGATTTTTTCGATCTTGCTGGTGTACTTGTTGATGGTGGTCAATTTCCAGTCGTGGTCCGACCCATTCATTATCATTACCGCGCTGACCGGCACGTTTGCGGGAATTGTATGGATGCTTTTTGTGACGCACACGACGATGAGCGTGCCTTCGCTGATGGGCGCGATCATGAGCATTGGAGTGGCTACCTCGAACAGTATTTTGCTGGTGAGTTTCGCCGGCACAGAGATGATTGAAAACGGGCGCAATTCAATTCAAGCGGCGCGCAACGCGGGTTTCACGCGACTACGCCCGATTTTAATGACCGCCCTGGCCATGATTATTGGCATGCTGCCTATGTCGCTCGGGCTTGGCGAGGGCGGCGAGCAGAACGCGCCCTTGGGGCGCGCAGTGATTGGGGGGTTGCTTTTTGCGACGGTGGGAACTCTGTTCTTCGTGCCGGTGGTGTTCAGCTACATCCGGCGGAAGGGCTATCATCAGGCGCTGGCCGAGGACGATGATGAATCGGGCATCAGCACTGCTGGATTGGGCGGAGGCGGCTCCCAAGGACCACAGAGCGGCGGCACAGGCTCTGCAGGCGGACAGGGAAATCGCGGCGAGGCCACCAAGGAAGTTTACGAGCGCAATGACGAAGGGCAATATTCGGTGGGCAATGAGCTCGCCGAAAGCGTTGCCGATGAAGAGGACAATCCCGACGAGCCGGGTTCTGGCTCGCGCGGGCGCAGCGATGGGCGCGGCAGAGACGATGGCACGGATGGCGATGGGAAGGGACCACACAGGCGGGACCGCTAACGTTCAACTAATGACCGGCGAACGGCGCGACGAAATTTGAAGTATGGAGCTTGAAGAATTCGACGAATGCGGTATCAAGGAAGCGGGAATAACACATAACCACGGGACCTCATGCCAATCGATTCACTTGAAGAACGCGAAACAGTAGAACGGACCACAGCGCACTCGCAGCAGCCGAGGCGCTCGCACAAACGCAAGCAGGAGAGCCACCCCAACGTGGCTGTGGTCGCGTTGGTACTGCTGCTTTTCTTGGGCCTGGCGATTTGGGGAATTTTCACGCGGCACCGCACGCGCACGACCCTGAATGAGTCCGCTCAAAAGTCTACGCGCATTCCCGTTTCGGTCGTGCATCCACGTCCTTCCCGTGCAGGCGATGAGTTGATCCTGCCGGCCAATGTGCAGGCCTATCTTGAGACTCCCATTTATGCGCGGACGAATGGGTATTTGAAGAAGTGGTTTGTGGATATTGGCGCGCGCGTGAAAGCGGGCGAACTGCTTGCGCAAATCGACACGCCCGATGTGGATCAGGAATATCGAGCGGCTATCGCCGCGCAAGCCACCGCAACAGCGAATCGAGACCTTGCCAAGATTACTGCGGATCGCTACGAGGGATTGCTCAAGTCGGACGGCGTTTCGCGCCAGGAAGTGGATCAAAACGTGTCCGCGTACCACGCGCGCGAGGCCGATTTGCAATCGTCAAACGCCAATGTAGAACGGCTGAGGTACATGGAAGAATTCAGCCAAGTCATCGCGCCATTTAGCGGGGTGATTACCGCGCGCAATGTGGACGTGGGCGCCCTGATTCAAAATGGCACGTCTCGGGAGCTGTTCCGCATCGCGGAAACGAATATTTTGCGCGTGTATGTGAATGTTCCGCAGACGTATGAGCGGACGATGATTCCGGGCGTTCCCGCCGAGCTTGAAGTTCCGGAGTTTCCCAATCAGAAGTTTCAGGGCAGGGTGGCTCGCACGTCCCGGTCTATCGATCTGACGTCGCGGACGCTGCTGACCGAAGTGGATGTGCCCAATCCCGATGGGCTCATTCTGCCGGGCGTTTATGGCAATGTGCACTTCCACGTGCAGGTCTCATCGCCGCCGCTCGAAATTCCGTCAAACACGTTGATCTTTCGCGCGCAAGGCAGCCAAGTGGCCGTATTGACACCACAGAACACTGCGCATTTGCAGAATATTTCTGTGGGGCGCGATTTGGGAACTTCGATCGAGGTCCAGACTGGGCTGACCCTGAACGATTCGGTCATTTTGAATCCGCCGGACTCGATTGGCGAAGGCGATCCGGTCAATGTGATCCAGACCACCGGCAACGATCAGACCGAAAACCAGGGCGAGAATCAGAAGCACGGCCCTTACGCGAATCCTGGCGATCAGACTCAGGAGCAAGGCAATCAAAAGGGCAAAGGTAAGAACAACGGGGACATTCAAGGCAAGGGCGGTAAGAACCAAGGCGCCCAAGGTAAGAATGGCGAAGGCCAAAATCAGTCTGGTGGCCCTGGGCAGACAAAGAATAAGAAATCGCTCGAACCGAAAAAGAAAAGTGCAAGTTGAGCCGGTTCTAAACGCCTCTCTATCTCTTCGATGACACGCTGGAATTCCAATCTGGCTCAATTTTGGCGGCGAATTACGGCGGCCGCGCCGAGGGTGTGCATCACGCTGACCATTGGTTGGATGGTCAGTGGTTGCACGGTGGGGCCGAATTATCACCGTCCCTCGGCGGAAGTGCCGACGGCGTACAAAGAGCAGCCGCCGGAAGGTTGGAAAGAAGCCAAACCGCAGGATGACATTGGCAAGGGCGCATGGTGGGTTGTTTTTGGCGATCCCACCCTCAACGATCTAGAGCAGCAGGCCGTTTCGCAAAATTTGACTCTGAAGGCCGCCGCGGAGCGAGTGATCGAGTCGCGCGCGAATCTTCAGGTAACCCGAGGCGATTTGTATCCCCAGGTTGCCGCGCAACCAAACCTTTCCCGTTCACGCGAATCGGGTACGCGGCCCAATCCCCCCGGATTTCCAAGTGCGGCCTTTACTTCGAATGAATTCGATTTGCCGGCCAGCGTGAGCTACGAGGTGGATTTGTGGGGGCGAATCAGGCGCCAGGTAGAGTCAGCGCGCGCCGATGTGCAAGCGAGCCAGGCGGATTATGAAAATGTGTTGCTAGGCTTGAAATCCGATGTGGCCCAGGCGTATTTTTCGGTGCGGTACATCGATACCGAGCTGGCGATTTTCAATCACAATATTGACTTGCTGCAGCAAGGGCTGAATCTCGCCGAACTTCGTCACAATGGCGGGATCGTCAGCGGGCTGGATGTTTCGCAAGCACAGACTTTGCTGGATAGCACGCAGGCTACTTATATCGGCCTGGGTGTGCAGCGCGCTCAGTTTGAGCACACGTTAGCGTTGCTGCTGGGCAAGCCTGCTTCGGAATTTTCATTACCACCTGATCCCAAATTGATCGTGCCGCCTATGATACCGGAAGGCTTGCCGTCGGACCTTTTGGAGCGCCGGCCGGATGTTGCGGAGGCGGAGCGCAGAATGGTGTCGACCAATGCGCAGATCGGCGTGGCCCGAGCGGCATTTTTCCCGGATGTGACGCTTACGGCGGGCGGAGGCTATTTGAGTTCGAGCCTCGTGCAACTCTTCAACTTTTCAAGTTTGGTTTGGGATGCGGCGGCTTCCGCCAACGCTCCGATTTTCACTGGCGGCAAGCTGACCGGAAACTTGGTTCGCGCACAAGCGACGTATGAAGAGAGCGTGGCCAATTACCGCCAGCAGGTTCTGACCGCGTTCAAAGATGTGGAAGACGCACTGGCTGGCTTGCGGATTCTGGAGCAGCAGGAGATTGCGCAGAACCGAGCCGTGGACGCGGCGCGACGCACGGCGCAGATTTCCACGTCGCGCTATAAAGAAGGTTTGGCTGTCTACATTGAAGTGATTGACGCAGAGCGCGACGTGCTCACCAACGAGCAATTAGCGGCGCAGCTGCGCGAACAGCGTCTGTTAACTACCGCGCTGCTTATAAAAGCGCTTGGCGGCGGATGGGAAGATTCGAAAATTCACGCGCCAGTGCCAAATAAGGTGGAAAGCGGCGCGGCCACTGCGCCGGGATCGCCCTAGCACCGGGATCGCCCTAGGTCCTCGCTTCTAAGCCTTGACCTGCGTCTTGTCCTATTTTCCCCGCCATTAAGCACTCCTCAGCAATTGCTTGCGCAGATTCGCATGGCGCGAGAAGATTCTTCGCTCTAGTAGACTTTTCACTTCAACGACAATCGGCGGTACTCGGGATCAATGGCCAAATCTGAAGATTCGGTGGCAATACTGGGCGGAACTGGCGACCTTGGATATGGGTTGAGCTTGCGCTGGGCCAAAGCTGGGCGCGACGTAATCATTGGTTCGCGTGCGGCGGAGCGGGCCGAAGAAGCGGCGCAGAAAGTGCGCGAGCGGCTTGGCGGCAGGGGCTCGGTGAAGGGGCTGGCCAACGAATTGGCGGTCAAAGAGGCGGATTTGGTTGTGCTCGCCGTGCCGTTTCCGGCGCAGATCGCGACCATAACTTCGGTTCGCAAGGAAATGCGCGCGGGTCAGGTGTTTGTGGATTGCACGGTTCCGCTGGAAGCGACGATTGGCGGCGCGCCTACGCGAATGCTGGGGCTTTGGGCAGGCTCGGCGGCGGAGCAGGCGGCGCGCTACCTGCCTGACGGCGTGCAGGTCCTTGCCGCTTTTCACAATGTTCCCGCGCACGGCTTGCAGGAAATCGAAACGCGAGTGGATTGTGACGTGATTGTCTGCGGTGACGACACTGCCGCGCGAGGAAAACTGCGCCCGTGGGTCGAGGCCATTCCCGATTGCAGGTTTGTCGATGGTGGGAAGCTTGAGAATGCCCGAATTGCGGAATCCATCACCGCGCTACTTGTCGGAATCAATCGCCGCTACAAAATTCTAGGGTCAGGGATTCGCTTTACCGGGCTCGATGCGCGGCGCGACTCCCCTGGCCACGAAAAGTCAAAGCCGGGCGAGAATCCACGCAAGTGAAACGGGACACGCCTGCCGCGGGCGCCGCATCGAATCGATTGGAGTTAGTTGGGCTGCGGTCGCTGCCCGAGGTGCGCAAGGGAGACGATCTGGCGCGCCTGATTGCCGAAGCTGCGCGCCGCGAAGGGTACAGGATTCGCGATGGCGACGTGGTGGTTGTCGCGCAAAAGGTGGTATCGAAGGCGGAAGGTCGAATCGTTCGACTGTCCGGCGTGAAGCCCAGCGCGTTGGCGCAATCGTGGGCGCGGGCGGCCCGAGCAGCGGCGCCGAAGGACGCCGCGAAATTTGACCCGCGATTGATTGAAGTGGTGCTGCAGGAGTCAAAGCGAATCGTGCGGATGAGCGAACGAGCGCTGATCGCGGAGACGCATCACGGCTTTGTTTGCGCGAATGCGGGCGTTGACCAGTCGAATGTACGCGGGAAAGATTCGGTGGCTTGCCTGCCTCGCGACCCGGATGGTTCCGCGGAACGCATCGGACGCGGCTTAAAGAAGGTAAGCGGAGCGCGGGTCGCGGTGATCATTTCAGATACGTTTGGCAGGCCCTGGCGATTAGGTCTGACCAATGTGGCGATCGGAGCGGCAGGCTTTGCGGTGCTGGAGGATTTGCGCGGGAAGCGCGACGCGACAGGGAAGACGTTGCACGCTACCATTCTCGCGGTGGCGGATGAATTGGCGGGTGCCGCTGGACTGCTCATGAAAAAATCGGCGCGGGTTCCCGTGGTGATTATTCGCGGCACGCAACTTGAGCACGGCCGCAACACGGAACGCGGAGCCAAGAGGTTGATTCGCCCCGCGCACGAGGATATGTTTCGTTAGTTGGATTTGAGAGACTGAGAGAACTTCAGGTAGCCATGGGATCGCTCGAAAATTCCCGATTGTCCGCAGGGGCGCCGCCTCAAGCACCGGCAATTGTAGGCCGCGAAGACGCGGAAGTGCGCCCATTGTTGGCGATCGCCGAATCGGGCCAGCGTATTTCGCGGGAAGGCGCGCTATTGTTGATGCAATTCGCGGGTACGCCTGCCTTGCTCGAAGCCGCGTCGTCGTTACGGAATCGCAGCAAAGGCAGAATCGTCAGCTATTCGCGGAAGGCCTTTATTCCGCTCACGACTTTGTGTCGCGACCGCTGCGGGTACTGCACTTTTCGTCGCGATCCCGGCGATCCCGGCGGCGAATATATGATCCCCGAGCAGGTGCTTGCCGCCGCAGAACGTGCTCGCGCCGCGGGGTGTAAGGAACTTCTTTTCAGCCTCGGCGATCAGCCCGAGCTGGCGTTCCCCGAAGCTCGGGAGTTTTTGCGTTCACAGGGATTCGGGCGAACTCTCGAATACTTAGCTGCGATGTGCCGGCTGGCGCTCGAAACTTCAGGCTTGCTGCCACATGCCAATCCCGGGCTGATGAGCGAAGCCGATCTTTGTGCGTTGAAACCATTCAATGCCAGCATGGGCTTGATGCTTGAGAATATTTCGCCGCGCCTGCTGCATCGCGACCAGGCCCACTGGCAGGCACCCGACAAGGCCCCGCGTTTGAGGATGCGCACTCTGGAAGATGCCGGCAAGCTGCGCATCGCGTTCACCACCGGCATTTTGATCGGCATCGGCGAAACTCACGAAGAGCGCGTCGATTCGCTGCTGGCCATTCGCGAAGTTCACGACCGGTACGGCCACATTCAGGAAGTGATCGTGCAGAATTTCCGCGCCAAGCCTGAAACTCGCATGGCTCAATGGCCGCACGCCGAAATGGAAGACATGTTGCGAACGCTGGCCATGGCGCGTTTGATTTTGGGCGGTGAAATGAACCTGCAGGCGCCGCCAAATTTAAGTTCGCCCAACTATCTCCGGCTGCTGGATGGCGGCATCAACGACTGGGGCGGCATTTCGCCGGTAACGCCTGACTTTATCAATCCTGAGGCAGCTTGGCCGCACATTCAGACGCTCGGCGAAAGTACGGCGGAAGCTGGATTTGAACTGCGCGAGCGCCTGGCGATCTACCCTGATTTTATTCGCCGCGATGGTTTTCTCGACCCAAACATGCGGCTTTATGTGGACCGCCTTGCGGGTGAGGATGGATACGCGGTCATCGACACGGCTGCACGTGAATTTGCGAAGCAGCAGGAGCTGGCGTCTTGAATTTAGAGCAACTAGGAAGCGAAAAGTCGCCCATCGAGAAACTTCTGCCGCGGTACTGCGATTCCGTCGACGAGTCGATAAGCCACGCCAGCAAACAAGTGCAAACTCTGCTGCGTCGCGCACTGAATGAAGAGGAATTGAATTTCGAAGAGGGCTGCGTGCTTGCCGCTGCGGATGGCGATGACCTGGCAGCTCTGGTCTGCGTTGCGAACGAGCTGCGCAAGCACCAGGTGGGCGATCACCTCACCTACGTGGTCAACCGCAACATCAATTTCACCAATGTTTGCATGGTTGGCTGCGCTTTTTGCGGGTTTGCGCGCGGCCCGCACGCGGACGACGCTTATTCGCTGACTACCGATCAAATCGTAGCCAAGGCTAGCGAGGCGTGGGATTTGGGCGCGACGGAAGTTTGCATTCAGGGCGGCCTGCCGAAGGAATTTCACGGACTTTTCTATCGCGATATTCTTCGCGCCATCAAGGCCGCGCTGCCCAATATGCACATTCACGCCTTTTCGCCCATGGAAATTTCCTATGGCTGCGAGAAAACGGGCATGGCAGCGCGCGAATACCTGGCGATGATGAAAGAAAACGGCCTGGATACGATTCCCGGCACAGCCGCTGAGATCCTCGACGATGAAGTGCGCGGCGCGCTGAGTCCCAATAAATTAAAAGTTGCGCAGTGGATTGAAATTGTGAAGACGGCGCATCGGCTGGGTATTCGCAGCACTTCGACGATGATGTATGGCCACGTCGAAACGATCGAGCACTGGGTACGGCATATGCTTTTGCTCCGCACAATTCAGAAAGAGACCGGCGGCTTTACGGAATTCGTTCCACTCGGCTTCATTCACGAGAAGACGCGGCTTTTCCGGCGCGAAGGTGCGCGGCCGGGCAGCACCATTCGCGAGAATCTGGCGGTTCACGCGGTCGCGCGTGTTTTGTTCAATGGACTCATTCGCAATATCCAAGTTTCCTGGGTGAAGATGGGCTTCGAGCAGTCCCTGGCATGTTTGCAGGCAGGCGCGAACGATTTCAGTGGGACGCTGATGGAAGAGCACATTTCAAAGTCGGCCGGCGCGAATTTTGGCGAGAGTGTTTCGCCTGCGAAATTGCGTGCGCTGATTCGCTCGATCGGGCGCATTCCGGCGGAACGCACGACAACATATCGACTTCGCCGCGTTTACGGCGAGCAGGCGGACGAAGCCGAATCGCGCGAGACGTGGACCGCGCAGGGGAAGACTTCCGCGTTGCAGGTGATGGACGCGCATCAACCCGCCACAGGACTTGGCTACTGAAATGCAAATCGCCGCGTTAGCTGGCGGAGTGGGCGCCTCGAAGCTTCTTTGGGGCCTTTACCGCGCGCCTGACGTGCAGGCCCATCCGCAAAATTTAACCATCATCGTCAATACGGGCGACGACTTGGAAATGCACGGGCTCACCATTTGCCCGGACATCGATATCGTTACGTATACCCTGGCGGGGCTGGTGAATCCCGCGACTGGCTGGGGAATCGATCAGGACACTTTCGCGACGCTCGAATATTTGAGGACGTATGGCCGGCAGACCTGGTTCAACCTGGGCGATCGTGATCTGGCCACGCATATTCATCGCACCGATTTGCTGCGGCATGGTTCCACGTTAGCTCGCTGCGCCGACGTGATCCGAACGGCGCTCGGTGTGCATTCGCGAATTTTGCCGATGAGCAATGATCGCGTGCGAACGCAGATCGAAACGTCGCAGGGAACCCTGCCATTTCAGGACTATTTGGTGAAGCATCGGGCGGCGCCCAAAATTTCGGGCATTCGTTTTGAAGGGATAGATTCGGCGCGGCCCGCCGCGGGAGTTGTCGAAGCTCTCGATAAGGCGGATGCGATCATCATTTGTCCAAGCAATCCGCTGATCAGCATTGGGCCAATTCTGGCGATACGCGGCGTTCGTGAAGTGCTGGTACACCGGCGCGCTCGCGTGATCGCGGTTTGCCCCATTGTGGGAGGCGCATCGCTGAAGGGCCCGTCGGACAAAATGATGAGTGAGCTGGGCCTCGAGGTTTCTGGGGCGGGTGTAGCCCACTTGTATCGGGACATTGCGTCGACATTGGTGATCGATGAGGTCGATGCGGACCAGCGAGTCGCCATCGAAAAGGCCGGCTTATCCGTGGAAGTGACGCGGACGGTAATGCGCACAGATGAAGATAAAGAGCGGCTGGCGCAATTTGTATTGGGCGTAGCGCGAAAGGCTGGAGTCGCCGCGCACGCCTGAACTGACTCCCTGAAACATGCATGCTTTGCTCATACCGGTGAAGGATCTGCGCCACGCCAAACAGCGTCTGGCGCCGCATCTTTCGCAGCAGGATCGCACCAATCTGGCTCAGGCCATGTTTGAGGACTTTTGCGCTGCAATTGTGGGAACCCGGCAACCCAACAAGATATTCGTGGTGACCAGCTACGAGCCTGCGATCGAAGTTGCGGCTGCCAATGGGTGGGAAGTCATTTTGGAAGAAAGGCAGGAAAGCGAAAGCGCGTCAGTGGATTTTGCTTCGAGGATATGTGCTGAGCGCGGAGTAACGTCACTAGTGCGGGTGCCCATCGATCTACCGTTGATCACCGCGGCGGATGTCGATGCGTTATTTGAAGTGAATCGCAAAACCGCAGTACAGCCCAACATGATCATCGTTCCATCGCGCTGCGGCACGGGCACGAACGCGCTGCTGCGCACCCCTCCTACACTCTTTCCTTCCCACTTTGGCCCCAATAGTTTTCCGAAGCATCTGTCGGAAGCCAAAAATTGCGGCGCGCATACCACGATCTTGCGCAATGAGCGACTGGAAGTGGATGTGGATGACTGGGAAGATTTAAAGGCGTTGGCAATTCGTTCGGATTTACCGCGACACACGGCACGCTGGCTCAAATCGATTCGAATTAGCATTAGTGACGTGAACGCCGCCGCTCCTGGCACAGCGAAATGTGCTGCTTCGGCTTAGCGGCGGCGATCCACAAATTCAATTCTGAATTGGCTCGGCCGCCAACACGGCCTTAATCTTTTGGCCCAGCGCGTCGAGACCAAAGGGCTTCTGCAGGTAATAAATCCCGTCGGCCCCCTCCAGCGGATTGCTGTTGAACTCCAAATAGCCCGACATGTAAATCACTTTAATCTCAGGCCGCACTGCGCGAACCGCGCGCACCAGCTCGCGGCCATTCATGTGCGGCATCATCGTGTCGGTCAGAAGCAGGTCGATTGGCCCGGTATGCTCGGTTGCGAGGCGCTTGGCGTCGGCGCCGTCGGTCGCGGTCAGTACGTGATATCCACATCGGGAGAGATACTGTGTGGCCAAGTCGCGAATCGATTCTTCGTCGTCCACTACCATGACCGTTTCTGTGCCTTGAGAAGCGCAAGTTTGAATGGGCCGCTCAGTGGCGCGCTGCGGGGGCGGTTCGACTTGCGGCAAATAGACCGTGAAAGTTGTGCCACGCCCCGGCGCGCTATCGACCCAAATGTATCCGGAACTTTGTTTGACGATTCCGTAGACGGTAGCGAGCCCAAGGCCTGTGCCGCGCCCTTGTTCCTTCGTGGTGAAGAAAGGCTCAAAAATGCGGGCCTGAACTTCAGGAGGCATGCCGCTGCCAGTGTCGCTGATGATTAGTGCGACGTAATTGCCGGGAAGAGGTGCGGGGATTCGCGCGCGATCTTCAGGGCCGGTAGTGACATTGGCAGTGCGTATGACTAACTTTCCGCCGTCGGGCATGGCATCGCGAGCGTTCACCGCCAGGTTCAAAATTACCTGCTCTACCTGTACCGCGTCGGCGCGAACTTTTCCGAGGTGGGACTCCAGTTTGATCAAGGTTTCGATGTTGTTGCTAAAGAGTCGCGGCAGGATATTGCCCAGTTCGGTGACCACATCATTCAGATCGATGATCTGAAGCTGCAGCACTTGCATGCGGCTGAAGGCTAGCAATTGCTTGATCAGGGAAGCGGCGCGGTCGGTTGCTTTTAGAATGGGTTGTACGTTGGCCTCAGGCTT
This sequence comes from uncultured Acidobacteriota bacterium, assembly GCA_963757885.1. Taxonomy (GTDB): domain Bacteria; phylum Acidobacteriota; class Terriglobia; order Acidiferrales; family UBA7541; genus Palsa-147. The sequence continues at coordinate 2,658,259 of CAVWSS010000006.1, forward strand.
TTGAACCACGGTTGAGAGCATGTCCGCGTGGCCGCGGATAACCATCAGCAAATTATTGAAATCGTGCGCGATGCCACCGGCGAGCTGCCCGATCGCTTCCATTTTCTGCGATTGACGCAACTGTGCTTCGAGCAGCTTGCGCTCGGTGATATCCATCATCACGCCCTGCATGCAGGGAGCGCCGCTTTGGTCTTGCACGACTGAGGCGAGGTCCGAAAACCAGCGGTAGCTTTCATCCCGGGCCTTCAGGCGATATTCCGCTTCAAACGGGATCCCGCTGGCGATGGCCTTATCTTCGAGCTCTTTGACCTTTGGTGCGTCGTCGGGGTGGATTCGCGAGAACCATATTTTCGGATCGCTCATCCACTCCTCTGGCGTGAAACCCAGGAGATTCTTGATTTGCGGACTCACATATAGCCAGCGGCCATTCACACCAAATTCAGCGCGGTAGGTGATGGCGGGAAGTTGCTCCACGAGCAGCCGAAACTTGGCTTCGGCCGCGAGCAGGTCGCGTTCGGCGCGTTTGCGGTCGGTCAGATCGTGAACAATGGCTTGCGCAGCGGGTAAATCTGAGAACTCGAATGAAGTTGCGGCGATTTCGACGTCGACCGTGGTTCCGTCGAGGCGGACCAACTTTTCTTCGAGGAAGGGCACCGAGCCGCCAGGCTTCATCGACTGTGTCATTCGAGTCTTGACGACCTGGTGGTAATTGGGGTGAATCAGATCGAGGACATTCTTGCCGATGAGCTGTTCGGGCCGCGACGCGCCCAGCAGTTTCATGCAAGCCGAGTTCACGAAGACGATTTTTCCATCATGCTGAATCCAGATTCCGTCTGGAGAAAGCTCAATCAGCCGCCGGTAGCGGTCTTCGCTGGCCCGGAGTTCTTTCTCGGCGTGTTTTTGATTCGTGATGTCGCGGTAAATGCAGTAGACAGCGATCTGGCCGCCAGCGACTGCAATCGGAGCGACCAGCAGGGATACTTCGATGCGGCTGCCGTCTTTTCGGCGGCGAACCGTTTCAATACTGATTTCGACGCCGCGTTCGGCTTCGCGGTCCAGCCAGCGGCCTTCGTCGCTCTTCTCGGCCGGGACGACCAATTCATCGAGGTCGCGTCCAATGGCCTCTGCAGCGGTGTATCCGAAGAAATTGGTGAACTCGCGATTGGTGCGCTGAACAATGTTGTTGGTGTCGACGATCACGACGGCTTCCGGAGCCAGTTCCAGCAGCTGCTCCAGGTAAACTTTCTGGACAGCAAGATTTTGCTCGACATTCTTTCGCTCGGTCATGTCCAGGACCATGACCGCAACGCTCTGAATGTCGCCGCCGCCGGTGCGCATGGGGAAGTAGTTGGCCAGCCAGATGCGCTCATTGCCGTCGGCATCGGTGCTGCTGCTCTCGTGATTCAGCAGAGGATCGCCAGTGACAAAGACGCGACGCACGGCGGAGCTGACCTCATTCGCCAAGGCTGGAATTACTTCGAAGACCTTTTTGCCGATGTGATCGTCGACCGAAACGCCATGGTAGCTGGCAAGCCGCGCGTTAATACTCAAGTAACGCATTTGCCGGTCGATGAACGCGACTCCGATGGGAGCGGTGCGAAAGAAAAGGTCCAACTCAGCGGCCTGATCGGCGGCGGACCTGCGGACGACCGTAGATGGCGTCTCGAGAGGCACTTTGGGCATGAGTGTTCGAGGAAGGGGATTTAACGCTTGCCGCTCCTTTTGAGCGGTTTAACTCCTAAGTTAAGTGTCGAGGGCTTTCGAGGCAGGGTCAAGAAAGGCGAAAAAAAAGGTCACTTTTTGGCCAATAGAACTGAGCGCACTTTCACCGAGGGCCTTAGACGGTGCCTCGACGACCAGAGCAAGGCTAGGGATGTATCGTGTAAAAGCGCTGAAAGGCGCCGAGACGCGGATAAAATGCGTGGGAACGAAATAGCTCCGTGATTTGGCGGATGTGCCCCAGGTCGTGAAAGGCCCATTCGTTCATCAGCTCGTCGATGGTGATTTTGCCAATCGTTGAATGATCGGCGCTGCGCTCGCCGACGTTGGCCGGGACGTAGCGCAAGAACGAAAGGCTCCGGTCGCGTTCGTGGCAGAAGTTATGGAGATGGTCGCGCGCCTTGCCCTGAGAATAACGGCCTTCTTTATAGGCGGCTTCCTGATCGTAGGCGGCGAGCTTCGCTGAATCGCTCTTCAGCATTTGCTCGACGCGCTCGCGAAAGCCTTTCACTTCGGCGTCAGTGAGGTGCGCGAGCACTTCGGAGATGGACCAGCGCTCCGGGGAAGGCTTCCAGTGCATCTGGTCATCGCTGGCAGTTTGCAGAATTTTCTCGATGATGATGGGCGTCTGTTCGAGAACGCCGATTCCGGGTAGCCGTTGGTTATCATTTGCAGGCGACATAATTCCCCCCTCTCCGGTTTTATACTCCACAATTAGTGTCTCTGATTAGACGTTTACAGGAGGCTTTGATTCGATTCGCGGATTTGAACTGGTGCGGGAGGGAATTTTGGCGGATGTCGTAGCTCTGGTGGACGATTTGTTCTTTCAATCCAAGATGCTAGAGGTCGCCAAGCAGCTTTCGGTTTCGCTCGAAACAAAGCCGACGGCCAGCACTTTCCTGGAGGCAGTAGGGAAGGCGAACCCCAAGTTGATCATTTTGGACCTAAACGCGCGCGATAAGCCGCTGGAAGCTCTGCGGCAACTCAATCCGGCGAGCAACCCGGCGCGAATCATTGCGTATCTCTCCCATGTGCAGACTGCGCTCGCCGAAGAGGCCAAGGCCGCGGGATGCGCCGAAGTGATGCCACGATCTAAATTCACACAGAACCTACCTGCCATACTCGGCGGAGCCAAGTCTTGAAACGCTTGCGGCGAAATCCGCGAATCCTAGCCGCTTTAGTGGTCCTAGCGGGCTGGCTTGCTTTTCCGGGTTCACCAATGGCCCAGGAGCAGGATGCCCAGATACCCGAAGACGCGCCTGCGGCCCTCAGCGCGGCGCTTAGCGCGGCATGCAGGCAAGATGAGGCTGGATTTGCAAAATACCTGACTAAAGACAACGCGGCCGCTTTCCAAGGTTTGCCTACGGACCAACGAAAGGCTGTTCTTCGACGATTTTCGCTGAGCGATGATCCGGGCAAGCCGCTGCTGACCGACGACCTGAAGGGCCGCAGCGTGCTGCGGTGTGAAAATTCCGCGGCCACATCAGAATTCCATCTCGGCAAGGCGCGGGTCGACGAGAATCTCGCATTTGTGCCCGTTGAGATTGTAGGGGGGACGACCGCAGATTTTGGGCTCGTGCGCCAATCCGGCTCCTGGAAGATCATCTCAGTGGGTTTAGTGGTGTTTGACATCAACCAGCTGGCCAGCCGCTGGGCTCAGCAGGAGCTAGACGATAGGGAATCAGCGGCGCTTCAAATTTTGCAGGAGCTTTCAACCGCGGTGGAGAAATACCGCAGGGTCTTCGGCACCCTGCCCAATTCGTTGGCGCAGCTCGGGCCGGCTCCCAAAAACGAAGTTTCGCCCGAGCAGGCCAATTTAATTAGTGAGGACATGGCGGGCGGCGCGGCAGGCGGCTACAAGTTTCGATATCTGGTGGTCGGCAAGAGTGATCCGGACGCAGCCAGCTATCAGCTTTCCGCTATCCCTTCCACCTACGGTCAAACAGGCAAGCGCTCGTTCTTACTCGACCCTGCCGGCAAACTGCACGCGATCGACAAGCATGGTGAGCCCGCCAACTCGGATGACCCGGTAATCTCCGCGCCGTCAGCCACTACGTCCGACGGGACTTCTTCCGCGCCTCCCGAGGCTCCCGCGAACCCTGATTCAGCTGCGTCCACCAAGCCGCAAGATTAAACTTCCTGCGCAAATCGTGCGTCTATAATGCACTCGAAGATGTTGCGCCCTTCGAAGATGATTCGCGCCACTCCATTTCGCCCGCTGTTGATCCGCGTCCCTTTCGCGTGCGCGCTGTTCCTGGTCGCGGCGTTGCTCGCCCCCGCCTCTCACGCGCAAAGCCCCTCCGCCCAGACCGGCTCCTCGAATCCGGCCTCACCGCCCTCCTCCTCCACATCCCCCGCGCAGCCCATCTTCCAATTTCACAGTGGCTTCTGGCTGAATCTGCATCACTTCTTGTATTTGCAGGCGCGAATAAGAGAAGGGGAAACCATCAGCCGGATCGAAACACCAAAGGACACAGCCACCACAGCGAAAGATGCAGGCGCAGGCTCAGCCGATTCGCCGGCCTGGCAGTCCGCCGTGGATTACTACGTGAAAAATTTGGCCCATCGTGACCTGCTCTTCGACGGCGGAATGATATTGATCAAGAACCGGCTGGATGAGCTGGAGGCATGTCCGGACCTAAGCGGCAAGACGACGCCAGCATGCTCGTCGGGATTAAAGCCGGAGATGATCGATGCGCTTGAAGCGGCGGCGCCGACTTACCGGGCAAAGTGGTGGCCCGAGGATGACCGGCGCAATCGTGAGTGGATCGAGGAAGTCCAGCCCTACATACGCCAGATGGGCTCGTCGGTGGCGGATCAGTTGGGCGTGATCTATCACGCCAGCTGGCCGCGCGATCCAATACGCGTGGATGTCGTTTCCTATGCCGGACCGTTCGGGGCCTATACGAGCCTGGATCCGACTTACGTGACCGTTTCCAGCACGGATCCCCGCAACCAGGGGATGAGCGCTTTTGAAATTCTATTCCATGAAGCGTCGCACGCCCTGTCAACGTCGGTTCAGGATGCGATCGTGAAGGTTTGCCACGAGGAAGACATTCCCATTCCTCGTGATCTGTGGCATGCGCTGCTTTTTTATACAACCGGAGAGGTAGTTCGCCGCACGCTGGCTCGCACCGAACCGCCCGCCACGCCATCTTCCACACGTCCCGCGGCCTACACACCCTACGCGTACCGAAATGGCCTCTACACGCGCGGCTGGGAGAATTATCAGCGCGCTTTAATTGCGTACTGGCAACCCTACTTGGAAGGGCGAGATAGTTTTAGCCACGCCATTGCGATGGTCGTTGGAGCTCTCTAATCGATTCAGTCACTTGCGAGGATTTGGCGAGTCATTCAATTCGAAGCTCAATTCAATTTCAGTGCGCGAGAGCAAAATCACGCGCCGCGCTTGTCGCGTTTTGTGACGAATTTTCCACAGGCATTCCCAATTTGGACTCTCTTTTCTTGCGCCTGTTCGTCTAGTTGAGGTATGGGAAGTATGGTATTCTCGCTCTCGATTTTGGCGCGGATTTTTTAATTTGTGGGCGAGTTTCTTGCAAAGTTTACCGCGCCAATTTAGCCCTCGTTAGATCCTTCGTCCCCAGCGGAGCCAGCGAGCATGTCGACACAACCAGCCCTCACTCAGACCGCGGAGTTGCAACTTGCACATTCTCCGGATAGCGACGACGCCTTCATGTTTTATGGGCTCGCTACCGGAAAAGTGCGAATTCCGGGAGTAAAGTTCAATCATGTACTGTGCGATATCGAATCGCTGAATCGCGCAGCCGAGCAGGAAGTCTACGACATCACCGCGGTTAGCTTTTACGGCTACTCGTTCGTAGCCAATAAGTACGTATTGCTCGATTGCGGAGCAAGTTTTGGCGAAGGCTACGGACCTTTGGTGGTTTCGTCCGTTCCGCTCAAGAAAGACGATCTGAAGGGACGGCGAATAGCTGTTCCGGGCGAGCGGACTACGAGTTACCTCGCGCTAAAGCTTTTCGAGCCGGATGTTGAGACGGTCACGGTGCCGTTTGACAAGATTATCGACGCAGTGACCTCGCATGAAGTGGAAGCGGGCTTGTTGATTCATGAAGGCCAGCTGATTTATTCGCAAGCTGGCTTGAGCCGGGTAGTCGACCTGGGACAGTGGTGGCAGGAAGAGACCGCCCTGCCGTTGCCGCTGGGCGCCAATGCAATCCGGCGGAGTTTGAATCCAAGTCTCGGCCGGCAGGTAGAGCGGGTGATTCGCGACAGCGTCTCCTATGCGCTGGACCATCGAGAAGAAGCCCTGAACTATGCACTGCAGTTCGCGCGTGACATGGACCCGGTTACCGCGGATCGCTTCATTGGAATGTATGTGAATCGTTGGACGCTGGATTACGGCGAAGAAGGCCGGCGCGCGGTTCGCGAACTGCTCGGGCGCGGCGCGGCAATAGGACTTGTGCCGCCAGCATTCAAGATTGAATTTCTCTCCGAAGCGGCCTGATCCCGAGGTCGCAGCTTTGCGGTGCCCTTCGTTGCCCTGAAGGCGCACTCTTGATTCCGCAAAGCTAATCACGCACACTTTCGATTCAGCATCGATGCGTGTTTACAGAATAATCCTATCGCTCATTGTTCTGGTCATCGTGGCCAGCGCGCTTCTGCTTGCCTCCTCCCTTTACCTACGTGTTCAAGCCTCAAAAGAAGCTTCCTGGCCCACTGAGGCGGTGCGCGGCGCGAAAGCCATGGTGGTGAGCGACCAGAAGCTCGCCGATGAAGCTGGCGTTGAAATTCTGCAGCAAGGTGGCAATGCGGTGGACGCGGCGGTGGCAGTTGCGTTTGCGCTGGCGGTGGTTGAGCCGGAGGCCGGCAACATTGGCGGCGGCGGGTTCATGCTCGTTCGGCAAGCATCGGGCCAGACAGCCTTCGTTGATTATCGCGAGGTGGCGCCGCAGGGCGCCTCACGCGATATGTACGCAAATTCGAACGATCCGAACGCTTCAACGCTGGGATACCGGGCAGTCGGTGTGCCGGGCACAGTGGCTGGACTTTCGGTCGCGCTGAGGCACTACGGAACTATGTCATTCGCGCGCGTGCTGCAACCCGCGATCCGCCTTGCTGAGCAAGGCTTTCCGCTCGACTTGAGAATGGTTGCGAGTCTCGAAGCAGACACCGACAACCTCTCCCAATTCGCGGTGAGCAAGCGAATATTTCTGAATGGCGGAGTGGGATTCAAAGAGGGCGATATCCTTCGACAGCCGGAATTGGCGGCCACACTGCGACGCATCGCTGCGAATGGGCCGGATGAGTTCTATCGCGGCGAGACGGCCCGGCACCTGGCCGCGGACATGGCCAAGAATCACGGCTTAATCACTTTGGACGACCTAGCTGCGTACACGCCGCGCATTCGCGAGGTGCTCCGCGCCAGATACAAATATCGCGGACACGATTGGGAAGTGATCACCAGCCCTCCGCCCAGTTCCGGGGGGATCGCGGTGATCGAGATGCTGAATGTCCTCGATCCCATCAAACTTGAGAGTTGGGATGACCCACAGTCGATTCACTGGGTAGCTGAGGCGATGCGGCGCGCCTTTGCGGATCGAGCGGCATGGCTCGGGGACGCGGATTTTGCGCAAGTCCCGGTCGACGGGCTTACCAATCCCGAATACGCGGCGAAGTTGAGGGCGTCCATTGATCCCAATAAGGCTACGCCGAGCTCGAAGATGCGAGCGGGCGATCCGCTGCCTTTTGATTCGCTGCTGCGACTCTCTCCAGGTGATGGGCCGACGCCATCCACGCCCGAAGAGGCGCGCGCTCTGATGCAGCACGAAGCATCACGCCGCGGCCATACCACGCACTTTTCGGTGGTCGATCAGGCGGGAAACGCTGTGTCGAATACCTATACGCTCAATGATTTGTTTGGTTCGGCGGTTACCTCGCCCGATGGCTTTCTGCTTAACGATGAGATGGACGACTTCACGACCCGCCCGGGCCAGCCCAATATGTTTGGCTTGATTCAATCGCAAGCCAACGCGGTCGGACCTGGAAAGCGGCCACTGAGCTCAATGTCCCCGACGATTGTGCTGGAGGATGGCAAGCTCAGCTTCGTCACTGGCTCACCCGGTGGACCGACTATTATTTCATCCGCGTTGTTGACGGTCCTGAACTGGATGCGCCTGGGGATGGATGCGCAAGGGGCCATCGACGCGCCACGATTCCACCATCAGTGGCAGCCGGACAAACTAATGATGGAGTCCACGTTTCCACTGGGCACCACGCGGGAAATGGCAAATCGGGGCTATGACATTGAGCCCGATGTGTGGCTGCGGCTTTCAACCGTACCCGCCTTTTACATAGGGCAGGTCGAAGCCATAGGTATCGATCCAAAAACGGGCGAGCGCCTGGGAGCAGCCGATCCGCGCCATGGCGGCGCGGCCCTCGGTTATTAAACGACAACTATTGACCTAAGCTCGCCTTAGACTCACCATATTTGTGGCAAACAAACAATTTGAAGCGCGTTTTGGCAGCTCAGTCGGGTGGGACTGCGGCGCGCGCCAATTGACTGGAATTTGGAAAACAACTTGGATAAGACGACCTCGGCAACATCTTCAGTACAAGTGGTAACAATCGATCGCATCAGCGAACACCTTGGCCAGACTGTGACCCTCCAGGGCTGGCTATATAACCTACGCGAAGCGGGCAAGCTGCTGTTCCCCATTTTTCGCGACGGAACCGGAATTATTCAGGGTGTGGTGTCATTGAAGGAGCGCCCGGAAGCATTCGAGGCGCTGCGCGGGCTGACCCAGGAATCGAGCGTTGAAGTGACCGGCACGGTCCAAGCCGAGCCTCGCGCGCCCGGCGGACACGAGTTGCACATTACTGGCGTGCATGTGCTGCAAAGCGTGCCGGAGGACCAGCCTTATCCAATTCAGCTCAAGGAACATGGCGTCGATTTCCTGCTGGATAAACGCCACCTGTGGATTCGCTCCCCGCGCCAGGCAGCCATTCTGCGTATTCGTGCTGAGGCCATTCGATCCGCGCGAAATTTCATGGATGACCAGGGCTACACGCTGACCGACGCGCCCATTTTTACGCCTGCGGCCTGTGAAGGAACGACCACGCTTTTCGAAGTCGACTACATCGACGATCAAAAAGCATATTTGACCCAGTCGGGCCAGCTCTACGTGGAGGCAACAGCGGCCGCTCTTGGCAAGGTGTATTGCTTCGGCCCGACGTTCAGGGCGGAAAAATCAAAGACACGCCGGCACCTCACAGAGTTCTGGATGCTGGAGCCGGAAGCATCCTTCGCGCACCTCGAGGACATGATGGTGCTCGCGGAGGGGCTGGTTTCTGCGATGGTGAAGGGAGTGCTGAAACATCGACAGCCGGAGCTGGCCACGTTGAAGCGCGACACCCAAAGTCTCGAAAAAATCGAGCCTCCATTTCCGCGAATCACTTACGACGAGGCTGTCGAGGTCTTGCAGAAGGCCGGGAACCCCACCAAATGGGGCGACGACTTCGGCGGCGATGAGGAAACCCTAATTTCCAAGTCCTTCGAAAAGCCGGTGATGATTCACCGCTACCCGACGGCCATGAAGGCGTTTTACATGGCGGCCGACGCGGCGCGCCCTGAGCTGGCTCTCAGTTTCGACATGATCGCGCCCGAAGGGTATGGGGAAGTTGTGGGTGGCGGGGAACGCATGGCGAATTACGAGACGCTCGTTGAGCGCCTGCGCCAGCACAATCTGCCCGAGGAGTCATTCCAGTGGTATCTGGACCTGCGGCGCTACGGCAGCGTGCCCCACGCCGGTTTTGGGCTCGGGTTGGAGCGCACCGTGGCCTGGATTTGCGGCACTGAGCACATTCGGGAAGTTATACCCTTCCCGCGCATGCTTTATCGCGTTTATCCTTAACGTCCGCTGGGACTGTTGGCCCATCCCTGGCAACGTAAACTGGGAAACTTATGGCTGAGAAGATTCGCATTATCGGTGTGCCGATGGACCTCGGGCAGAGCCGACGTGGGGTCGATATGGGGCCATCCGCGTTGCGAGTGGCGGGGCTGCAAACCAAGCTCAAACAGCTCAATCGACAGGTCGAAGATATGGGCAATATTCCCGTGAATCAGCCCGAAGAGCAACACTATGGCGAGAGGCGCGCCAAGTACCTCAAAGAGATTGCCGAGACCTGCGCGGGACTAGCTGAAACGGTTCGCAAGGCTTTGGAAGATGATGAAACCCCTCTCGTTCTAGGCGGCGACCATTCGATTGCCGCAGGCACCGTCGCCGGAGTGGCTTCGTATTTCAAGAAGAAGCAAAAAACCATCGGCGTTTTGTGGCTCGACGCACACGGCGACATGAATACGCCGGACAGCTCACCCTCAGGGAACGTGCACGGAATGCCGCTCGCTTCCATCATGGGGTACGGCCCGGCGGAATTGACCGAACTGGCGGGCAGCAAACCGATGGTCGAGCCGGGTAATGTTTCGTTGGTGGGGATTCGCGACCTCGACAGCAAAGAACGGCGCTTGATGAAGGACATCGGCGTACATGTGTTTACCATGCGCGACATCGATGAACGCGGAATGCGCCAAGTAATGACTGAGGCGATGCGCTTTGCTGGCGACGATACGGCAGGCATCGCGGTCAGCCTGGATATGGACTTTGTCGACCCGAGCGATGCGCCAGGTGTGGGCACCCCAGTGCGGGGCGGAGTAACTTATCGCGAGGCGCATCTGGCCATGGAGATGATTGCGGATAGCCGCGCGGCAGTGTCTTTTGAGCTGGTGGAGATTAATCCCATCATTGATCTGCATAATAAAACGGCCATTCTAGGTGTGGAGCTGTTGCTCTCCGGATTAGGCAAAAAGATTCTTTAGTGTGTAGTGAGCGGTTGGTTCGAAAGCCCCTTCAGATAGGACCTCGGTGACGGTTACTCGTAAGTTGCGTGTCGGCGTTCTCTTCGGCGGTCGTTCCGGCGAGCATGAAGTGTCGCTGGCGTCGGCTGCTTCGGTGATTCGGGCGCTCGATCCCCAAAAATATGACGTGGAGCTGATCGGCATCAGCAAGGATGGCCGGTGGCTCGCCGGTACCCCAGCGCAGAAAATGCTCTCAGAAGTGATCAGAAATGGTGAGCGGGTGATGCTGCCTGCGGATCCGAGTGCTGGGTCGCTTGTGCCGTTTGGAGCGGAAAACAGCGGACCGCGGCGCCGGCTGGATGTGATCTTTCCGGTTTTGCACGGCACTTTCGGCGAGGACGGCACCGTCCAAGGGCTGCTGGAATTGTCCGGTGTGCCTTACGTCGGAGCCGGTGTGCTGGCCTCGGCGGTCGGCATGGATAAGGATGTGCAAAAGCGCCTCTTCGACCAGGCAGGGCTTCCGATTGTGCCGTTCCTGGCGATTCCGCGTTCCCGCTGGGATACAAACCGCGAACAAGTGCTCAGCGAGATTCAGAAGAGATTTCGTTTCCCCATGTTTATTAAGCCCGCGACCCTAGGATCTTCAGTAGGGATGACCAGAGTCGCCAAAAAAGAGCAGCTAGGCGCGGCACTCGATACGGCTGCCCAGTTCGCCTTGAAGATTTTGGTCGAAAAGGCCGTGAACGCCAGAGAGATCGAAGTTTCGGTGCTCGGTAACGATCAGCCCCGGGCTTCAGTGCCGGGCGAAATCATTCCTCACCGCGAGTATTACGACTACGCTGCGAAATATCTCGAAGAGGGCTCGGTGCCGGAAATACCGGCGAAGCTGCGCCCCGAGCAAACCAAGAAAATTCAGGAATTCGCGATCCGTGCCTATCAGGCGATCGATTGTATCGGCATGGCCCGGGTGGACATGTTCCTCGAGAAGAAAACCAATCGAATCTTCCTGAACGAGTTAAATACAATTCCAGGATTCACCTCGATCAGCATGTATCCAAAGATGTGGGAGGCTTCGGGCTTGAGTTACCCGCAGCTTATCGATGAATTGATTCGGCTGGCTTTTCAGGCTCACGCAGAAAAGGCGCGGACCAAATACTCGATCGAACTTCCGGCCGGCTCCGGCGGCGCGCTGGAGGGTTAGCCTTCGTTGCGCGCCAGATCTGGCATGGCTCACCTTCACGGCTTACCCCTTCGCTAAAGAACGAATCTGATGCGCTAATTTCTCCACTTCCTCCGCCTTCTTCAGCAGATCGAGTGAAAGAACATCGGTAGAGTTGCTTTTCTTCACCTGATCGCGCAACTCAGTGGCCAGCTCGTACAAGTGCTCCACATCAGCCTGAATTTTCTCCTGATTGTGCTCCAGGATCGATTTTGGGTCGGGCGTGGGCAGGTCGGTCGGTTCAGCCATGCGTCCGGTATGCGGCGGGGCCGCCTGGTCATTCTGAATGAACCGCGCAAAGAGCGTTCGTGCGAGGAGAGGCACGCCGGCGAGGCCCGCCACGGCAGCCAGTGAACGTGAAATGAATATCCTGCGATTAGATTCCATAGGCCTCCTCCACACCGCCGCCCACTACCGCCCGCACCGCCGCACACATCCGGTTCACTTGTCTCGCGATCGGCGCGATAGGCAACCGGGAGCCGAAGCGCTTGCCCTTACACGCGTTCGACGAATGATATAATTCGTCATCGCAAAATATGCTTAATTCCCACTCCCATTGGATGCAACTTGCCGGCACCCATGGCGCCCGCCTGATTGCCATCGTTCTGCTGGCGCTCTTGCTGATCCGGTTGCTGCGCGTCGGAACGCGGCGGCTGATCCAGTTCGCCAAATCACAATCCCGCCTGGCCCAGATGCGCGAGCAGCAAACCCGCACCATGGCTGGAGTGGTTTACAGCGTCGGGATTGGCATTATCGTGATCGTGGCGCTGCTAGCCGCGCTGCCCGAACTTGGCTTCAATATTACTCCGGTTGCGGCTGCGGCTGGACTGGCCAGCCTGGCCATTGGTTTTGGCGGCCAGCATCTGGTGAAGGACCTGATCAACGGCTTCTTCATCATTTTTGAAGATCAGTACGCGGTGGGCGATTGGATCAAAGTGAATGGAGAGACCGGCCGGGTCGAGCATATGACTCTGCGGCGCACCGTAATGCGCACTGATCGTGGTGCAATCGTGAGCATCCCTTGCGGCATGGTTGGACAGGTGGCGAACCTGAGTCGCGATTGGGGCCAGACCTATGTTGATGTTACAGTGCCCGCGGACGAAGTGGCCGGACCGGCCATCGCGGTGCTCGAGAGAGTTTGCGAGGAGATGCGCAACGATCGCGGCTGGTCGGCCGCGCTTGTCGACGGGCCGCGCGTTCTTGGAATCGACTCCATCACCATGGATGGCACCACGGTTCGAATTCAGCTTCGAAGTCCGGCTTTGCGGCAGGATGAAGTGGCGCGAGAGCTGCGCCGGCGATTAAAATTGGCGTTCGAACAAGCTCACATTTCTTTGCTAAGCACGCGGCGAGTTGAAATCAGCCAAGCGCCCCCACCGCGGAATGGTCAAGAAGAATCACGTAGTTCCTTAGAAGAATCGACTCTCAAGGAGGAAATTGAAAGATGAGTGCAACACACGAGCAGGCGAATCTGATGCTGAAATTGTACGACCTGCGCCGCGAACCTAAGCTGCGCGAAGCCCGCGAATGGTACATGACTTCGTTTCATCCGCAATCGATGGAAGAAATGATGAAGACCACTGCGCCGAATAGCGAGGGCGGCACATTTGTGCGCATGGTGATCAGCTATTGGGAGATGGTGGCCAACCTTGCGAACCGCGGCCTTCTCGATGAGGAACTTCTCTTCGAAACGAGCGGCGAGCAGTGGATCGTGTGGGAGCGCATGAAGCCGCTGGTGGCTGCCTGGCGCGCGGCCTTCAAGAACCCTCATGCCTTTGGCCAGCTCGAGGAGCATGTGAAACGCTATGAGGCCTGGCGCGAAAAGCGAGCTCCTGGTTCGAACGACGTGATGCGGCAGATGTTCGCCAAAATGCGCGCCGAAGCGGCTACAAAAACCAGCAGCGCGCACTAAACCACAAGCTCACATTCAGGATTTGCGCAGAATTTGGGCAAGCTCTGGTCCCACAAGAGGGGGTGTGAATTGGAGCAATCAGGCTTAGTGCGGAAAGCCTCAGACAGCAAACTTCGTTTCGCGTGGCTTCCGGTTGCCGGCCTTCTGATCTGCACTATTCTCACCCTTCACGGTTGGGCGCAGAGTTCCGGGCAGGCTTCTTCTGCGCCTCAGCCGCCAGTCGCAAAAAAAGTTCCTCACACTACCGAAATCAACGGAAGGACCTTGGTGGATAACTATTTCTGGCTGCGCGACAAGAAAAATCCCGAGGTGCGCGCTTACCTCGATTCCGAGAACGCCTACACCGGCGAAATGATGAAGCCGACCGAGCCTCTCCAGAAGAAGCTCTACGAGGAGATGCTCAGCCGCGTGAAAGAGACGGATGTGGATGTGCCGTATAAGGAAGGGAATTATTACTACTATTCACGCACCGAAGCAGGGAAGCAGTACCAGATTCGCTGCCGCAAGAAGGGAAGCCTGGACGCGCCTGAAGAAGTGTTACTCGACATCAATCAATTAGCCGTGGGCAAGAAGTTCATGTCCGTAGGCGATTACCAGGTGAGCGATGATGGCAATTACCTCGCCTACACGACCGATGACACCGGCTTTCGTCAATACACTTTGGCGGTAAAAGATTTGCGTACTGGCGCGCTATTGCCCGATCACGCTGAGCGCGTCGGATCGGTAACTTGGGCCAACGATAACCGAACGATTTTTTACACGCAGGAAGACGCGCAGACCAAGCGGGATAACCGCTTTTATCGCCATATTCTGGGTAGCACCGGCGCTGACGATAAGTTGCTCTACGACGAGAAGGACGAGAAGTTCAACGTTGACAGCGAGAAGACAAGAAGCAAGGGCTACATCTTTTTGACCATCGCGAATCACACCACCAGCGAGATTCGTTACATTCCCGCCGATCAGCCCAATGCCGAGTGGAAGCTCATGGAGCCACGCCGGCAGGACATTCAATACTTTGCCGATCATCACGGCGACTCCTTTTACATTCGCGTGAATGATATGGGCCGCAACTTCCGGCTGGTAAAGGCGCCCGTTTCCGATCCGCGACGCGAGAATTGGCAGGAACTAATCGCGCATCGCGCCGACGTGATGATTGGCAACATCAGTTTCTTCAAAGACTTTTACGTAAGGCAGGAACGCCAGGATGGGCTGCCGCAATTGGTGGTTACTGACCTGAAAAGCGGCGCTTCGCACAAAATCGATTTCCCGGAGCCCGCCTATTCGGCCTATAGCTACGAGAATCGCGACTATGAAACCTCGAAGTATCGATACGGCTACCAGTCATTCATTACGCCGCCAACCGTATTTGAATACGACACCCAGACTGGAGTCTCGACCGTACTGAAGCGAAAGGAAGTCCCCCACTTCGATCCGACCCGATACAAGGTTGAGCGTATCTACGCGACCGCAAGCGACGGTGTAAAGGTTCCCATCTCCGTGGTGCGGCTCAAAGACGCGTCCCTTGATGGCAAAGGCCCGCTGTATATGTACGGCTACGGATCGTACGGTGTGTCTATGGATATTCGCTTCAGTTCGAATATCTTCAGCATGGTGGACCGCGGCGTGGTAGTGGCCATCGCGCACATCCGCGGCGGCGGGGAAATGGGCAAGCCCTGGCACGACGCCGGGCGCATGATGAACAAGAAAACCACCTTCACCGATTTTATTTCCGGTGCGGAGTATCTGCTGGCGCATGGGTATGGCTCGAAAGACCGCTTCGGTATTGAAGGCCGCAGCGCGGGAGGCTTGCTGATGGGCGCAGTGCTAAACATGCGTCCCGATTTATTCAAGGCGGCGCTGGTTGGCGTCCCGTTCGTCGACGTGATCAACACGATGCTGGATGAATCTCTGCCACTGACCGTCCCGGAATTTGAGGAATGGGGAAATCCCAAGGAAAAAGCCGCTTTCGACTACATGATCAGCTATTCGCCCTACGACAACATCGAGAACAAGCCATACCCCAGCATGCTGGTCCGCACGTCATTCAACGACAGCCAGGTGATGTATTGGGAGCCTGCGAAGTACGTGGCCAAAATGCGCGCCACGCGTACCGATCACAATCTGCTCATGCTCAAGACCAATATGAACCCTGCTGGCCACGGCGGCGCGTCAGGGCGGTATGACTTAATCCACGAAGCGGCTTTCGACTATGCATTCTTCCTTACCCAAATGGGAATACAGAACTAGTCCGTCTGTCCGCTGCCGTTAATCTCGAATTCCAAAAAGGGTTCTGCACTGCCAATCCTCCTAGTACCTGCACCCTCGCAAAAAATCTTGGCGTTTACGTGTCGATTAAGTGTAAAAAATCAAGACCAGCCTAAGGAATTGCGCATCCCATGAATTAGTGGAGCTGCTGCCGATATGAGCGCTGCGAATCAATCCATGCCGGATCTATCCACCAGGATTCTCGCGCTGTTCGATGAATTGAAGCGCGACTCACTGGACCTTCACGCTTTTTTTGAAATGGCGGGAAGCAAATCGCCCGATCATCAAGCCGAAGTTTTGGACGCGGTGGCCGAGCTGGTTGGCATTGGCCTGCTAAAGCCCGGAGATGGCGGGGACTTCTACACTCGCACCGAGGAAGGCCGGCTGCGCTTGGCTGGCGCGCGCGATGTGACGCTATATAGCCGCGAGGGCTGCCACTTGTGCGACACGGCGCGCGAGCAAATATTACCGCTTGTTAACGGCGCGGGTGCACGCTTCGTTGAAGTCGACATTGATCAAGATCCGGATTTGCGCCAGCGCTACGATCAGGTTGTTCCAGTCGTGCTGATCGGAAAGAAAGAATTTTCGCGGGAGAGATTTGATCTGGCGAATTTCAGGAAGCAATTTCAGGATACAAAGAGGTAGCAGCAGTTTGTCGCAGATTTACTACTCTTCCTGCGACTCCTCCACTCCAACTGTTTCATCGGGCACGTCGCCCCGGCGCCCCTTCACACGATCATAAACGCTGAAGTGGCAGGTTGAGCCTATGGCTTCATTGTAATAGGTGGGCACACCCAGTGCGGTTCGCAATTCCTCGTTAAACTTGCGCAAATTTGTGAGTTGCAGCCGATTGGCTGGCAATTTGTGCTCTTCGTGAGTGATCAGAAACTTTTGGTAGCCGGCGTCCCACAGAAGTGTGAACTGACCGTCGATCATGATGGTGGGTAGCTCGGTCATGCGGTAAGTGGCATCGTTTGAACGGCGTAACTCAGCGCCGCAACCATACTTTTCGATTCGCACCACCCCGCCAGAACTGCGCACGGTAAAGCCCGAAGCCGGTAACCCACTGACGTTCTCTTCATCGAACACTTTGTTCACGTACCACATGCCTAAAGCATAGGGAGACTGGGCGCCGCCTGTAAAGACAAAACTAAAGGCCCACAATCACTCAGCTCTGTTTCGACCGAATCCATTTGGCAGTCCCAAGCATCTCCTTAGCAGGGTAAAACGGCCGCAGGGAGTCTTGGAAGTTGGCGACACCTGACGACCCGAACCCTAGGCAGCACAGCTACCGCGCATTTGGATCGTAGTCGGCCGTATTAAGACGGTACTGCAAGCACTTAAGACCGTACTTAGGACCAGACCCGTGGGATTCGCAAAGCATGCAACACTGCACTCGAGATTGATTGATCCGGTCGGGGGCAGTGCGACCCGAACGCCAGTTCGCACAGATTTACTCGATTACATCGGCAACACTCCTCTACTGCGCCTGAGGCGCATCGGCCGCGAATACCCCCAAGTCGAGTTTTACGCCAAAGCGGAATGGTTCAATCCTGGCGGCTCGGTGAAAGATCGCGCTGCGTCGCGAATGATTTTAGAGGGCGAGCGCAGCGGGAAATTGCGCCCTGGCAAGATTATTCTCGACGCGACCAGCGGGAACACCGGCATTGCTTACGCGATGATTGGCGCAGCGCGCGGATACAAAGTGACGCTCTGTTTGCCCTCAAGCGCCTCGGAAGAGCGCAAACGCATTCTTGCCGCTTATGGTGCGGATCTGGTTGTCACGCCCGGTGACGAAGGATCGGACGGAGCGATTCGCCGTGTGCGCGAGATTTACGCTGCGCATCCTGACAAATATTTCTATCCCGACCAGTACAGCAATCCCGCCAATGTGCAGGCGCATTTCGAAACAACCGGGCCTGAAATTTGGCGGCAAACGGAAGGACGCATTACGCATTTCGTGGCCGGGCTTGGCACGAGTGGCACGTTTGTCGGCGCAACACGCTTTTTGAAGCAGGCTAACCCGGGAATTCGCGCGATCAGTTTTCAGCCGAATGCTTCGTTTCATGGGCTCGAAGGCTTGAAGCATATGGCCACTGCGATTGTGCCGGAGATTTATGATCCCAAACTGGCGGATCAAGATTTGGCTATCAGCACGGAAGATGCGTATACGATGGTGAAGCAATTGGCGCCTGAGGAAGGGCTGCTTGCGGGCGTTAGTTCAGGTGCCGCGGTGCAAGCGTGCCTTCAGGTTGCGAGCCGGTTGCCTGAGGACGAGAAGGCTGTAATCGTTACCGTTTTCCCCGATTCCGGAGACAAGTATTTGAGTGAGCGTTTCTGGGAGCAGTCTTAGTTGCGAGCAGCAAGGCTGGAAGGCAGGCGAGACGTTGGATCAAAAGTCGACAATTCGGATTTCCAAAGCTCTCGAAAAACAGATTCGAGCGCACGGGCAGCAGACTTATCCGAATGAGTGCTGCGGCGCGTTGTTGGGGAGTGATTCCGGTAGCCTCACCGGGGAGCGGGAAATCAGCGGTGATTCTGCCGTTGAAGAATCAGCACAAAGATTCGCCGCGGAACCGTTTTGTGCTGACGCCGGAAGACGTCCGCGAAGCCGAAGCTTATTCCAAGCGCAATGGAGTTGAGCTGCTCGGCTGGTATCATTCGCATCCCGACGCGCCGGCCCGGCCAAGTGAATTCGATCGCGAGCATGCCTGGCCCTGGTACAGCTACGTAATTGTGAGCGTGAAGGCGGGGCGAGCCGAGGAAATGAATTCGTGGCGATTAGTGGAAGATCGCTCGCGCTACGATTTGGAAAAAATCGAGATTGACGATCGCGCCGAGGCGACCAAGTCGATTGGTTAGCCTTTAGCGCCGATATGCCTGAAAATTCAATTCGTATGGAATGAAGGGGATTCAACTAAACTCGAATCGACTCTGGGGAGGTTTTGAATGGCAGTCAAGGTGATGATTCCGACTCCGCTGCGCGCATACGCGGATAAGCAGGACACGGTGGAACTGTCCGCCGCTACCGTGGGCGAAGCGCTTTCGGCGCTTACATCGCGATTTGGCGATCTGCAAAAGCATTTGTATGGCGAGAATGGGAAATTGCGCAGCTTTGTGAACGTCTACCTCAACGATGAGGACATTCGCTATTTGGAGAAGGAAAACACGCACGTAAATGATGGCGATGTGATCAGCATCGTGCCATCCATCGCCGGTGGATCTTCGGCAACGAAGCGAGGAGTGCGCAAGGTAATGGCTGCGAATGCAAAGACAGTCTCGGAGCCTGCTGCGCAGGGGAATCCTTCAGTTTCCCTGTCGAATGAGGAAATTCTCCGGTATAGCCGGCACCTGATCATTCCTGAAGTTGGCATGGAGGGTCAGCTCAAGTTGAAGGCGGCCAAGGTGCTATTGGTTGGCGCCGGCGGCTTGGGCGCGCCGTCGAGTTTGTATCTGGCTGCCGCGGGTGTGGGGCGCCTGGGAATCGTAGATTTCGACAAAATTGATCACACCAACCTGCAGCGGCAGGTGCTGTTTAGCTCCGCCGATGTAGGCACGCCAAAAATTGAGGCGGCTGCGGAACGGCTGCATAGCCTGAATCCTGACATTCAGATCGATCGCCACGAAACTACGCTGTCCAGCGAAAATGCGCTCGAGATTTTTCGCGACTACGACATCGTCGTGGATGGCACGGATAATTTCGCGACTCGGTATTTGGTGAACGACGCGTGCGTGCTGCTCGGCAAACCTAACGTATACGGGTCGATTTTCCGTTTCGAAGGGCAAGCCAGTATTTTTGGCGCACCTGATGGGCCATGCTATCGCTGCCTTTACCCCGAACCGCCCCCGCCAGGCTTGGTTCCTTCGTGTGCAGAAGGTGGAGTGCTCGGCGTGCTGCCGGGAATCGTTGGTTGCATCCAAGCCATGGAAACGCTGAAGCTCATTTTGGGCCTTGGCTCGCCGCTGGTTGGCCGCTTGCTCCTTTTCGACGCGCTGGGCATGAAGTTCCGCGAGCTAAAACTGAAAAAGAATCCGGAATGTCCTGTGTGCGGCGAGAACCGCACCATTACGCACCTGATTGACTATGCCGAATTCTGCGGTATTCGCGGCGAAGAGGCCCCAGCATCGCAAACAACCGTGCCGGAAATCACCCCACGTGAACTTAAGGCGCGGCTCGATCGCGGCGACGACTTGTATATTCTGGACGTTCGCGAGCCGCACGAATTTCAAATCTGCAACATCGGTGGGCACCTCATCCCGCTCGGAGATCTTTCGCGGCGTGTGAATGAACTCGACAGTTCACGCGAAATTGTTGCACACTGCCGAAGCGGCAAACGTTCCGCTGAGGCCGTGGAATTTCTGAAGAAGGCGGGCTTTCGAAAGCTTTGGAATCTTAAGGGTGGGGTCCTCGCTTGGTCGGACGAAGTGGATCCTTCAATGCCCAAGTACTGAATACGTCTGGCATTTATAATTTGAATCGCATCAATAGATTTCCTTCGGAGGAATCATGGCCGTAAAGATCACCGCGCGGTTGAACGGACCATTTCTGCTTGAGCCAGGCGATGCAGTTGTTGAGCTCGTCGACTCCCAAGGCAATAAGTACGATTTGACCGGCAAGCCCCGTGTATCCCTGTGCCGCTGCGGCGGCTCCGTAAATAAGCCCTTTTGTGACGGCACGCACAGCCGCATCGGCTTTCAAGCCGCCGAAATGGCCGTCCGCCAAGCCGAAGAAGGCAAGCTCCCCGAAAAGAGCTGAGCGCGTATCCCGTGTATATCCCGCGCCTCGCACGCGTTCCATCTCCACCATTCGTCGCGTAACCGACTGTAAATCCGCAATTTAGCGTCGCGCTCGTCGTCTCAATAAGCGACCCCCTTTCCCGCATTGTTACCTTTCTACTCGAATTGGGCCACCCTTGCGTACTACAGGTAAGTCTGCACCTCAATTTTCCCACCGCTAAACCAAGTAAAATCATAGGGTTCACTAACTAGTATAGTACTAGGACTATGGCTAGCGACGTGCTGGTATGGTGTGGGGCGTTAGTGTCCAGGCGGGCTGGTGGAGCTTGTTTGCGCTTAACTTAATTCGACGAAATCTTCAAAAGGTGCGGATCTCGCTGCCTTGGACGGCTGCAGCGATTGCCTTGATGGTAGCCGTGTGGATGCTGCGGTTCACCAGCTACACGGCAGATTCGCTCCTCGATACCTATCTGCAGATGGCCGGTGGCTTGATTGCCTTCACCTTCGCTGCAAATGCGCTGGTGAGGTTCCGCGGGACCCACGACCGGGTCAGCCTGATCCTGGCCTTTGGTTTCGTGCTGGCGGCGCTGGTTGAGGCCGGCACGGCCATGACGGCCTATCGTGAGGTCTCCCAGAACGCGGATGGGCACGCGCACGTATCCGTGGCCTGGATGGCGGGGCGCACATTACTTGGCATTTTGCTGTTCGCAGCATTGTGGGTTGAGCGGCGCAGGCCAACCTCGCGGGACGCCGCTCGAGACGTCGCCGCCGCGACGCTTTTGGTTGGCGGGGTGGCCTATCTCACCAGCGTGATCTATTTCAGCGTGCCCCCGACGTTCGTTCACGAGCATTCGCTGGTGCCGCGTCCGTGGGACTTGGCGTTGGCGTTTTTGTATTTGATTTCTGCCTATGGGTATAGCTGGCGGTTGGAATCGAAGCCGACGTCGTTCGACAGATCGCTCTACTTTGCAGCCGCAGTCAACGTCGGCTGCCAGTTGGCCGCAAGCCAGTCACAAAGGCCTCTCGACGGGCCCTTCATGCTTTCGCATTTTCTGATGGTGGCCAGCTACGCGATTGTGCTCGGCGGCACGCTGCTCGATAACGCCCATCTTTTCGACGAAGTCAGCCGCCTCGCGACGAGCGATTCGCTCACCGGGCTTTCCAATCACCGCAAGCTTGTCGATGCTCTTGACGGCGAGCTGCAACGGTCCGGACGCACTGGGCGGCATTTCGCGGTGCTGCTCATGGATCTTGACGGACTCAAGAAGATTAACGATCGCCTAGGCCACTTGGTGGGTAGCCGGGCGATTCAGCGCGTTGGCCATGTACTACGGAACCATTGCCGCGCCTCCGATACGGCGGCCCGCTATGGCGGCGACGAATTCGCTTTGGTGCTGCCTGAAACCGGCCAGGAAGACGCGCTGCGCGCAGCAGCGAGAATCTGCGAGCGCGTGAAGAATGACGGGCACCAGCCGCAGCTCTCCATCAGCGTTGGCGCGGCCGTGTTTCCGCAGGATGGCAATACGATCGAGCGTTTGCTTTCGGTCGCCGATACAAATCTGTACGGCATGAAGCTTCGCGATCAGCAAACCGTGCGGCGCATGCCCATCGCTGCGACCTTGGGATCACAAATTTCTGAACTTCGCTAACCCGCTTAGTGAGGCGGATCCATGTCTCTAAGTCTTCGATCAGGCAAAAATTTCGCCAAACCGCGAGGACAAGGCCGATTGCCCATGGAGTTGGGCGTGCGGATCTCCGGCGCTAACGACCAGCCCGGCACCGAACATACTTTCACGGAAAATGTGAGCGCTGGCGGAGTGCGGGTGATGAGCTCGCGTCCCTGGAAGCTCAATGATCGTTTAAACTTCGCAACGCTGACCGGTTCATTCAGCGCCGCCGCTCGTGTCGCCTACTGCCATGCCGTTCCAGCCAAAGGGTTCGCAATTGGGCTGGAATTTTTGGGCGCTCCCCAAGGACAGTGGGTCGTCAGCCCGGCTTGAAACACTCCCCAAGCCGAACCTCGCTGTAAAAAGCCATCTTTTCGCCAATCCTTGCCCTGTGGAGTTAAACGCGTTCCCACTGCGATGCTTCGTGTGTGCATAATGCACTGATGAAAGATCACGTTGTGATATTGGCGGTCGCAATGTCTGCATTTTTCATGGGGACTCCAGCTGTAAAATCGATCGACGAAGAGCCGACTGCGATTATGCAAGAGAAGGGAAGTGCGACTATGCACGCGAATGGCACATTTGAAGTCAAACTGACGCCGCAAGATTCCGGGGACAAGAACGAGAAAAGCCCTGTGGGAATGATGACCATCGAAAAGCAATACCACGGCGATTTGGAAGGTACCAGCACGGGAGTGATGCTTGCTGTGTCGACAGACGTGAAGGGTTCGGCCGGCTATGTGGCCATGGAAAAGTTCACCGGCACGCTGAAAGGACGCAGCGGCACTTTTGCGCTGCAGCACACTGGAACGATGAATCGCGGGACGCCCAACCTATCCGTGACCGTAGTGCCAGACTCGGGCACCGGTCAACTCACTGGATTGGCAGGAAAGTTGGATATTGAGATCAGTGGTGGGAAGCATTCCTACAAATTCGATTACACACTTCCTGACGCGGACAAGTAAAAGCCGGGCTTCCGTTCACCACGGCTCGTAGTCGTCGCCTAATCTTTACTGAATAAATCCGACATTTGGCGTAGGAGCTGGTCCGGTACCTTCGGGAATCGGCCCAAATTGTGCCTCGTAGCGCTGGACGTTCTCTTGGAGCGCTTTTACCAGGCGTTTGGCGTGCGCGGGACTTAGAATCAGGCTGGAAACCAGCTTTCCGTGCGGCACGCTCGGAAAAACGTACACAAAGTTCAGCGTAAACTCCTCGGCATTGTGGTGAATCATCACCAGATTTGAGTATTGGCCGAGTAACTCCTTTTCGTCCGCTTTGATTTGCACCTGTTGTTGCTGGTGCGGGGTCGTCTGTTGATGCGGTTGTTGCGGTTTGACTTCGTCCGCCATCGATTCCTCCGTCGATCTGAAATCCAGTATGCTTTTAAAAACGTTTTATTCTACACCGGCTGATGGAAACCATCACGGAAACCGTCACGGAAATCATTGACTGGTAATCGAGTTAAATATGGTTTACAATCGAGGTTTAATGCGGTTAACTTCATGTCCGAACCTGTCGCCACTAATACTCATGCCGAACCTGCTGAATCTCTAGAATCCAGCTATTCTCCCGCACTGCCGGAAAGCGCCACCGCAACTAAATCGACCCGTCCACGCGAAATGTGGTGGTTCGTGGGCCCGGCGTTTGTTGCCTCGGTGGCTTACATGGACCCGGGCAATTTCGCGACGAATATCGAAGGCGGGGCGCGATTCGGCTACGAGCTTTTGTGGGTTCTGTTGTGGTCCAACGCCATGGCCATTTTGGTGCAGTACCTTTCGGCCAAGTTGGGAATCGCCACGGGCAAAACGCTGCCGCAGAATTGCCGCGCGGAGTATTCGCGACCGATTTATTTGGGGCTGTGGATCGCGGCCGAAATTGCAGCAATGGCAACGGATTTGGCGGAATTTCTGGGCGCGGCGCTAGGCTTCTACCTTTTGTTTGGCATCCCAATGCTGCCCGCGGCCTTACTGACCGGCATCGCGGTTATGCTCATCCTGAAAGTCGAGCAGGCCGGCTTTCAGTGGTTGGAGCGTTTGATTATTGGTTTTGTCGGCGTCATCGGACTTGCCTACGCCTACGAAGTATTTCTGAGCCGGCCGCCATGGAAGCCGCTCGTGCAGAATGTTCTGGTCCCGCATCTGCAAACTTCCTCGATTTACATCGCGGTAGCTATGCTGGGTGCGACGGTCATGCCGCACGTTGTTTACCTGCATTCGGCATTGGTGCTACCCAGACGCGAACCCCTCGACCGGGAAGAGCATCATCACCGTCGAATGGAGTTGGTTGATGTGCTGCTGGCGATGAATGGCGCGTGGCTGATTAACTCAGCGATGCTGATCATGGCCGCGGCAGTATTTTTTGGCCACTCCATGTCCGCGTATTCCATTGAGGCTGCTCACGCGACCTTGATTCCACTATTGGGCAAATACGCGGCCGTCGTGTTTGGCGTGGCGTTGCTTGCTTCGGGGCTTTCGTCCTCCAGCGTGGGCACCATGGCTGGCCAAGTGATCCTGCAGGGATTTCTTAACGTGCGAATGAATATTTTCCTGCGGCGTCTGATCACCATGATCCCCGCGATCATCGTAATCGCCTGGGGTCTCGATCCGTTGAAGACTCTCGTGCTCAGTCAGGCGGTGCTCAGTTTCTGTTTGCCTTTCGCGCTCATCCCGCTTCTTCTGATGACCCGAAGGCGCGATCTGATGGGAATCCATGTGAACCGGCCGCTAACCAACTGGCTTGCCGGAATTACTGTGGCGGTGATTCTCGTTCTCAATGTCTGGCTGCTCGTTTCAATCTTCACGACTTCCGCGTGATTGTGCGAAAATGGCGCGCGAAGTAACTAGCCGAATCGCCCGGTAATATCTGCTTGCCCTCTTCTCAGGTCAAACCTCCACCACAACCCAATAAACGCAAGAATCAGCTCGCGTTGATTGCGACGCTCGTTATCTTGGTCGCAATAATTGGCATTTTGATGTTTGAAGGAATGGGATCGAGCTGGTCGGTGCCTGACCAGGCAAAGGCGCGCAAAAACCCCGTCGCCGTGACCGATTTCTCCCTCGCGGCGGGGCAAGCAATTTATGCGGATCGCTGCTCATCGTGCCACGGCGACAATGGCGACGGAAACGGGCGCCAAGCGCATCTCTACTCGGTGAAGCCAGGAAATTTCACCGATGCCAATCGCATGGATGCGCAAACGGACGGCGAGCTATTTTGGAAGATCACCGTTGGCAATAAGCCGATGCCGAAATTTCAAAAAATGCTCACCGAAGAGCAACGCTGGGAAGTGGTGAACTTCATCCGCACTTTCTCGCACCCACGCCGCTAGCGCTAGGTGCCATCTCACAATCCCAGCGCCCCGCCACGTGTTCATACACACACGACTGCGCACACGTAGCACCACGCCGCACAGCCAGCTTTTATTTTTTAATGACTAATTTACTTTTGAGAGCGCGTCGGCGATCTCGTTGATGTCCGGCACCGTGGGGATGTCGTAGTTTTTGAACCAGGCGATCTTGCCCTTGCCGTCGATAATCGCCACCGCGCGGCCAGTGATGCCCTTGTCGCTCAGGTAGACGCCAAACTTGTCGGCCACCGCACCGCGCGGCTGGAAATCGGCTAGCAGCGGGTACTTGATGCCCATTTTTTCCGCGAATGCTTTGTGTGACCAGACGCTATCGACGGACAGGCCCAGCACCTGAGCGTTGAGCTGCTCGAAGCGCTTCATATCGTTGACCATGCAGGCATGCTCGTTCGTGCAGACCGGGCTCCAATCGAGCGGGTAGAAAATCAAAACGACGTTTTTGCCCTTATAATCCGCCAGTTTCACTTCCTTCTGGCTCTGATCCTTCAGCGTGAAATCGGGTGCTTGGGTGCCAACCGCAATTGCCATGAATCCTCCAAGGATAAGCGTGCGACGCTCAAAAATTATCGTTGTTCACGACCAATTCATAATAAACGAACAAACCGCAGCGAACAAACCGGGTCGTGAGAAAGTGGGGTTGGTCTAAAGCGTAGGCTGTATCTCAGCGTCAATCGAGACGTGCGTTTGAGGAAATCCGTTGATGTCGAAACTCTCACCCGACTTCTTGGAAAAATGGAAGTAGCGGCTGATGTTGTAGTCCTCGTCCATCATGCCGAACAGCTTCTCCGCGTCGGCGCGAGGCAGTCCGAACGCGGTCAAGGCGGCATCAACTCCGTAACCGCCGCTAATCTTTAAATATCTTTCAACCAGTTCACGCAATCGCATGGATGATTCGGGCGTACCCCCCGATTTGCCCCGAGCAGCTCCGCTTAGATCCACAGGTATACTCCAGAATCGCCGTAAGGCAAATTGACATAGTAGATATTTGCCTCGGGCATTTTTTCGAAACAATCCAACAGCCTTCGCATCCCATGCGGCCGGCAAAGCCGAACTCCGGTCGCCGCATTAACCGCCTCGGTATCGCCCAGGTCGGGAACTGAGGCGTGGGGGAACCATTGCCAGGTCGCGGGTGTGCTGCAGAGTTCGCAGGTGCCCGTTGGCTGACTCAGCCTGGCGTTCAATGCAGTCTGCAGGTCCGGCAGCAGACCGGCGCTCTCGAAATCCTCCGGACCCACGAAGAAAAATTGCGTGAAAGCGGACGAGTCCGGCTCAAAGGCCATCACTTTGCCGTCGTAATTCGCCAGTTCACGTTGCAAAACTTCGAGAAAACAATCCCGGCACATCATTACTTCGGGGCGAACCGGCTCGCGGCGGACTGCCGCTTTACCGCGGAGGTAGAGCGTGTCCGGAACCAGCGAGGCGATCCAATCGACTTCCTGATCGAGATGCTCGCATTCCGCGGGTACGCCTTTTAACTTGGCCCACCAATTCCGGCTGCTCGGCAAATAGCGCAGCCCAGGATAGGCGTCCTCGTATTTGGCGCGCTCTGTAAATAAATCTGAGAACACCGCCGAAAGCCTCCCTCGGCTTCTCCCGCTTCAGGAAACGATCTACCGCACTTCTGTGTGAAACGAAAAAACTGGATCGACATCGACCGGAATGTCCTTGGTCTTGGCCAGTGCGGCCTCCAACTCGGGAGGCATCTTGTTGTACTTATCAAACCACGCTTCGGCCCGGGCACGGTCGCCGGTCGCCTCAATTTCCAGAAGTTCCTTCGCGAGCGAAGCGATCGTCGGTGCCATCTTCGGAAAATCCAGCGAGTAGCGGCCCGTTGATGAGTCGTAATTCACGGCATGCTTATCCACCATGTAGTTGAATTCCATCATTTCCGCCTCGCCATGCGCTTCGGCGATTCCAAATCGCACCGTGCGGAAATTGCCGGCTACATAGGAAACATAGTATTCCTTCATCTTTTCCGGGCTGATTACCCCTTTGTGGGCCAGCCAGGCGAGATCGAACATTCCCACCACATCCGCTTTCGCTTCCTCCAAGCCACTGTACGCATGGCCGATCGCCTCGGTTATTTCCACTTTGCCGGACGGAGTTCGCGCATACGCCGGCCCGAGACCATGGGAAATTTCGTGCATGATGGTCGAGGCCAGATAACCTTCGCCGGAGGCGAGGCCGCCTTGATCCTCTTTCAACAGGCGTTTCGCCAAGGGCAGTATTATGTAGTTCACCCGCGCATCCATGAAATTCTTCCAGAAAATGTGCTTGGAGCCTTTTTGTTCGAGGATGCGCGGATCATTGGGAAGATTGTCGGCCACCGCTTGATATCCATGAAGTAAGTCCCCGGTGCGAAATGGCGAGTCGACAACTTCCATGGGTACTTCTTGACCATGCTTGGAGGGCAGGTCTGCGGCAGGCAGCGGCAGCGCTTCCTGCAAATCCGCAACATACTTCTCATACACGGCTACCCGCTGGCTCTCTTCCTCATTTCGAATCATTACCGACGCGCCATATGAGCCCTTAATTCCCATTAGCGAATCGAGATAAGTTTCATACGGGGCAAATACGATATCGACCTTAGGATTCTTCATATCGAGCCAGGCCGCATCGCTTGCGAAATAGTCATCGGAGAGCAGCGCATCAGCCCGAAGACTCAAAAATTTAGCGAAGGCAGGATCGTCGCTCAACTTGGCCGCTTCGCGCAGGTCGTTCGCCATTG
The DNA here is from genome assembly GCA_963757885.1 of uncultured Acidobacteriota bacterium. Lineage (GTDB taxonomy): Bacteria > Acidobacteriota > Terriglobia > Acidiferrales > UBA7541 > Palsa-147. The sequence continues at coordinate 2,686,700 of CAVWSS010000006.1, forward strand.
GATCGAGAAATTCTTTGTACGCAATGTGGTAGGGAATCGCCTTCAAATCGGAAGCACTTCCGGAAATCACCGTAAAATGGCTGTAAATCGCGTCTTTCTGATCCGGATGCGCCTGCACAAATTTCTCAATTTGCTCGCGAGTCAACCCCGGAGGGTAAAAGCCGCGTCCCGGTGGCATTGGCTCGGTGCCCACAAATGGCTTCTCGTCGTTGATCAAGTCGAATCGGCTGCCATTGATTTTTAGCAGGCGACGCAGCATTTCGTCCGTAGGTTTAGTGCTGTCTTGCAGCGATTTATAAAGCGCTAAGCCCTCCGGGTCGCTTTGGCGCCAGTAAATGTCATCAAGCACTCCGCTAGCGTCGACCAGCTTTTCAATCATTTGCTTTTCGCGCGCGCTGAGCCCGTCTGAGTGGTAGGGCATGTCGACGCGGCGGAATCTGGCGAGAAGAGTCGCAAGATTTGACGCGACCGGCTGATCCACCACGGCCAGTTGCTGGTCGTTGCCAGCAGTCCGAGGCGTTTGTGATTGCGATTGCTGCGGAGAAGCGGCGGGAATGCAGGAAAGTAAAAATGCAAAGCCAAATAAAACAAATGCGAAGCGATGCTTGAGGTCCATAATGCAGGAATTATTGCGCAGCTTTACTGGATTGGCGAAGGCAATTTCTCGAAATGCTGGCGGTCAGGCCGAGACGACCGAGGATCCATCGGGCGCAACATACGCGTAAGCCATACCGGAAGTATTGAACGCCACGGCAGGGGTTCCATCTTTGCCGACGATGATAAGCCCGCCGGTCCCGCGACCGCGTTCGTGTAGCAGCCGAGTGCACGCCCTCGCGGTGGCATCAGGCGCTTGGCCCGCGCGCAGCATCTCCACGGCAGTCTTCGCCAACACCACGCGCATAATCGCTTCGCCGAGGCCAGTGCAGGAAACTCCGCCCGCCTGCGCATCCGCGTAGCACCCACAGCCAATCAGCGGTGAATCCCCAACGCGCCCGGCATGTTTGCAGCACGTGCCGCCCGTGGATGTGCCGGCAAAGAGATTGCCATCCCTATCGATGGCCACCGCGCCAACTGTACCCATCGCATGATCGTGGTGAAATTCACTGGCGTGGCGGTCTTCGCTGCAGCGCTCCCAAGCTGCTCGCTCTCGCTCCAATACCAATTCCTCGGGATCGCACAGCGGAAGCTCCTGCTCGCGCGCAAATTTCTCAGCGCCTTCTCCGACCAGCATCATGTGTTCGCTTGCTTCGAGCACCCGGCGAGCGAGGCGAATCGGATTGCGTATCCGGCTCACCGCGGCGACCGCGCCTGCCTTCAATGTTTGACCGTCCATGACGATGGCGTCGAGCTCCACGCGGCCATCCAGGGTCAGGTGTGCGCCGGTGCCGGCGTCAAAAATCGGATCGTCTTCGAGCGAGACGATCGCCGCTTCGACGGCGTCAAGCGCCGAACCGCCATTCGACAAAATCCTCCACCCTGCCTCCAGCGCGGCCGCACACCCGCGCTTACAGCTTTCTACCGCACTCGCGGGAATACTCCATGCGCCACCGTGAAGAATTAGGGAAGGTTTCAAGGTCGAATCGCAGCCAGGTCACATCTTGGGATACAAAAAAATCACCAGGCTGACCATGATCAATAATGGGCCAACGAAGGCCAGCCCAACACCAAGAACCATGGCCAGCGTTCTATGCGGTTGAGTTTTGGGAAGCGGCGGAAGATTTTTACGCGAGATCCAAACTTCGCGCGGAGATGCCTTCTGTGTTTTCAATGTGCTGCGGAAAATTTTCAAGTAAGAAGAGAGCCAGTACAGAAGATCGTCGCGCGACTGCCACAAGAGATCCAGGCCCGCGCAGAAGAGCAGGAAACCAATCACCCCGAGAAGATGAGCCAATCATCCCCCTCGATGCGCGCTGCGGCTCAGCAGGGCTGGCTCGGAAACACCGGGCGCCTCGGGATGGAATGATTGGGGCTGCACAACATTCGATACCTGGGCGTTTACCGTCTCGGGGTGTCGACGCGTTCGCTGCCAGGTAAAGACAATGTGGTGAATGACCGTGAGATTCGGGCCGATGGCCAAAATCCACAGGGCCAGCGGCATGCGGTTCGCAAATGCGCCAATGATCATAAGTACGATGCGCTCAGGTCGATCCCAGAATCCCACATCGTGCTTACCGATCAAGGATTCCGCGCGGGCACGTGCGTAACTAACCATCACCGCACCGGCCATCGCCGCACCAACCAGGCATGCATACATGAACCGATTTACCTGCGAGTAGTAAACCAGCAAGCCCAGGAACAAAGCTAAATCCGAGTAGCGGTCTACGATTGAATCGAGGAACCCGCCAAATGCTGTCACCCGACCCTGCGCGCGCGCTACGCGCCCATCGACAATGTCGCAGAAACCGGCAAGAACCATCATGCCTGCGGCGGCGGCAAAGCGTCCGCGCGCGAAAAGCACCGCAGCCCACAAATTGGAGAGGAGGCTCAGCCAGGTAAGGACATTGGGAGGAATACCCGTGGCAGCCATGGCTGTCACAATGCCATTGAGGAGCCAGTCCAGAGGCTGAGCGATGCGCTTGGTCAGCACCGAACCTCCCTATTCGTCCTCATAGATGGTGCGCAGGCGCACAATTTCAAATTCCTTGGTGCCGGCGGGCGTCACAACTTTCACTTCATCGCCAACTTTCTTGCCGAGTAGCGCACGCCCGATCGGGGACGTGGTGGAAATGAGTCCCTTGGTGGCGTCGGCTTCTTCCACCGTCACCAGCTTGTATTCAATTTTCTCGGATTTCTTTAAATCCATGACCGAGATGCGCGAACCGTACGCCGCACGATCCTTCGGCAAGCTATTCAGATTGAGCATGGCAAGGTCGGCCATGCGCTGGTGCAAGTGGCTCAACCGTCCTGAAACATACGACTGGCGCTCTTTGGCGTACTTATATTCGGCATTCTCAGAAAGATCGCCGTGCGCGCGAGCTTTCATTAATTCCTTGGGGAGCTCATCGTGAAACTCGTGCTCCAAGATCTTAATTTCAGCGAGAAGCTTCTCGCGAATCTTGTCCGCTATTTCGGCCATTTTGCGCGGTCACACCTGTTTTGGACGAAGGAACTACCCCAGTAGTCGCTCGCTACGGAAGCGAACTCGATAAGTATAGAGGATTTGTTTCCCGCCCTGCAAACCTTGTGGCTTCGACCGTGCCAAACGAAGGTGGAATGGCAATTTTGGAGCTGTGGAGCCGAATTGCGGGGTTTGCATAGCCGCCAAGACGGGTCTCCGGGGTGACTAATTGGCAGTGCAGAGGATGGTGTTCTGGGGGTCGATGAGGAGGCGGGAGGGGTGGAAGGGAGAGGTGAGGCGAAAGCGTGTCTCCGGGCCCGTGGTTACGACTCTTCCGATGAGCTCACTCTTTCCTTCCTTAGCGGCGGCGTAAATCGGCACCGCTTCCGTGAAGGAGTCGGGCACGCCTTCCTGCTTCAGTTTTCCGGTGATCAGAAATTGCTGCCCGTGAGGATGGGTCTGAAATTCGATGCTGTAGTGCGGAATGCCTATGTCGTGGATCCATTCGTCGAAGAACCAGTTCATCGAGCGAGCGCCCTCCAGATCCATGGAAGCCGTCATGGTTTTTTCGACGGCGCGCTGCAGATCAGCCGTGGAGAGGGCATGAAAGCGATATTCCTTCAGAACGTCCCGCAGTAAGGTGTCAAATCGCGCATTCCGTTCGGCGGGCGTTTTTGCGCTGGGGTCGCGCAGCATCTGGCGCAGCATGTGAAAAATCCACGCGCCTTTGTCGTACACGATCACGTCATATGCGCGCGGTACTCGCGAAGAGCTGAGACGCATTCCTAAATCGAGAGGCCCTGCGTCGGCAACGACCTGGGTTGAATTTGGCACCGGCCTGAGTAATTCCCCACGAAATTCGTTCAGCCAATTGTTGAGCACGTTGGCCGAAGGCCTCTTGCTGTCCGCGTACATCACCGCCAGATAATTCGCGATGCCTTCTTCGATCCAGGCATCACGATAACTGGCCGTACCCACTTCGTTGCCCCACCATTGGTGCGCCAGCTCGTGATAGGGAAGCAGGTCGGTGATTTCTTCTTGTTCATGGCGCCCAAGCCCCGCTTCTTGCTGAGTAGCCCTCGGCAAATAGGCGAGCGTGCTCAAGTAAACCAAGCCAGGCCAGCCCTGTCCGAAATTTCCGGGAATCGGCGAAATGCTGAGTTCTTCGAAGGGAAATGGACCGTTGATGCCTTCAAAAAAGTGGAGTGAATCCAGTACCTCCACCCCCAAGTGCCGCAACACGGCCCTGGGATCGGGATGTCCTTGCGCGTTCAGCCCTTTCAGCGGGTCGAGACTGAGCACGCCTTCGACCGAGCGGCTCACTTCGCCAGGGCCGGACTCCGGAGCATTGGCCCGCAGGCGCGTAGCAATCCATTCGTCGAATTCGCGGTTAGCGTAGAGACTCGATCTTCGGGTTAGTCGTCCCAGCCGATTGCTTCTGATATTCACCGAGATTAAAACCGGCCACAGAGGTAGGCGTTGGCATAATCCAGTGGCCCACACGAAAATCGCCGTCATCGTGCTGCTCGGTCGATTGGCCTGTAGCGACCAGCGTCAATTTGCGCGGCCAGCGAAAACTCAAATCAAACGGCACAAAGTGGTCGCCGCCAGTGACGTGCGGATACCAGCTCCCGCGATCGCCTACAAAGAACACGCCATTGCCAGTGTCCGCGATCACTTTGCCGTTGTAGCGAATGGTCAGTTGCAGGTCCGCACCTGCGTGTGTTGGCTCAGGAAGCGCCAGCACGACCGTATCGTTGCCGTGGCGGGCCACTTGCTGCCGGCTCAGATCGGTATTTTGAAAGAATGTGATGGGAGACCCATCTTCCGTAGTGACGCTTTCCACCGAGAGAAACCGCGAAAGCTCAAGCGCGATCAGTCGCTCACCATCGCGCGATTCTTTCAATCGGAGATGCGTCTCCCCTTCGAGCGAAAGGTCATTTGCAATATTTGTGGAGACCTTGTAATCCACCGGCGCGACCGTATCCGGCTCACGCTTCGTTCCTGGAATTGCGAACGACGCCCAAATGTCATACGCGCCGTCCATGCGGTCCTGACCCAGCAACACCTGTTCAGGCCGCCGCTGATCGAACAGCGCATCGAAAGGTCCGGCCGCACTACCCGCCAGAGTCGCTAAGAAATACGGTTTTGGCGAGGTCGAGAGCAGATCGAACATCACCCGCACGGAATGCGAAGGGTCCAGATTTGAAACGGCCATGCTCCAAGTGCGGGCAAACTCGGAGTCAGGCTCCGGGTGGCTGTCCGTTTCTTGAAGCTGGCGCAGAACATCCTGGTTGGTTCGATCGGTGAAGCGGAAATAGGCCTTCGAAAATCCTGGTCGAGCAGAGGCACATTCAAAAATTGCGCCAGCGAGCGTCGCTCTCCAGCGAGGCGCGGCGCGCAGACAATGTGTCCATCGCCGCTAAAAACGGCGCCAGTAATTTGCCCGCCAATGGGAGTGAGGAAAGCGAGTTTGCCCTGGCCAAGGCTGATGTCCAAAGGGCCCCGCGCAGGTGAACCTCTTTGGTCACGTAGAGTTTTCAGCGTCGACTCGCAAGCCATCGAGTTGCGTATAGAGAGCACGCGGATCGTCTGCGGTAGTAGCTTGGTTCTGGGTTTTTGCCGCTCCCTGTGGGGCCATGACCTGCACCCCTACGTCGCCACTTAGCTCTTGCTGTCCTTTGCCGGGCGAATCGGCTTGCGGGGACATCGCTGAAGCTGAAACGCACAGCCCCACGCACGCCGCTAAAAGACACAAAAATACGCGTCCTTGACCTACACCCTGGCCTACGATTTGACCTACACCCTGACCTAAGTTCCGGCCCACTGGTCCCACCCAGGTCCTGCTTATGTCCCTAGACTTTAGGACTGTAACAAGTAGGGCAAGACGGGACAAGCCGCAGGGGTGGAGTCCCTACCGCTCTGCTAGACTTTTTTTGTGAGACGCACTGCGCCAGTTGCGTTTTTCCTCCTGCTTGTAGTGTTCGCGGCTTCCGCCGCGGCGTCTGCCGACACTATTGTTTTAAAGAACGGGCGGCGAATTGTGGCCGATTCGGTGGTAGAAACCGACGACCATGTCAGCTACCAGACCCCTGCAGGTGAGCTGACTCTCCCGCGCTCGATGGTTGAGCGCGTCGAAAAAGACAACTTTTCACCGACCTACCATCACGGCGATTCCGCCGCCAACCTAACGTCACCGCACATCGAGATGCCGCACTCCACCGGCGATGTTGCCAATGCGGTGGTCCGGGACGGTTCGGTCGACAACGGATATCTCGCCAGGCTGGAGGGCCAAGCCCGCAACGGTAGCGCCGAGGAAGTCGCAAGGGTAGCCACCGCACATTACGCGGCGGCGCAATTCCTGATTGCCAAGGGCGATTTCGACCACGCCGGCGAGCACTATCGGCGTGCCCTGGAATTCGCGCCCGACAACGCGCCTCTGCTTCTCAATCTGGCTATTTTGCGGTTGCGTCAAAGCCAATTCACGGCAGCGATTGAGCCGCTGGAGCACGCTAAAAGGATTTCACCCGATTCGCCTGTTTACTCGCGGATCGTTTCTCCGATCAACGGCAAGGTTGCCGTGTGGGCGGCGCGGCAGGGAGAAGTTGTGACCGTGGGCGAGGCCATTGTGACGATCACGGACCTGTCGCAAACCTGGGTTTATGCGCCGTTGCCCGAGACGCAGGCCGAGCGTGCAGCTCGGCGATAGCTGCGCGTCGTGATGCCCAGCGGCGAAACAATCAGGGCAAGGTGATCGCCAAGGCCGCGGAAGCCGATTTCGCCACGCAGCGCGACGTGAGCGGCAGAAGCGCGACATCAAGACCATCCAGTTGAAGCTGCTCATCCACAATCCCGGCGAGAAGTTTGTCCCGGCATGACGGCCGAGGTCTACATCCCGAAGAGCAAACTGGTGAAGCAGTGAGCGCGGACAGTCAATCAAGTCTGGTGCACACGGATTCGCCACGCGCCCTCGGCCATTGCGGTGGAGCACATCTGTGAAGCGCTACGGCACTTTTGAAGCCGTCAAGGACGTGAACTTCAGCGTCGCCGAAGGCGAGATCTTCGGCCTGCTCGGGCCCAACGGCGCCGGCAAGAGCACGCTCATCCGCATGATGACCACGCTGATTCCCGTGACCGCGGGCAAGGCGATCGTCGGCGGCCACGATGTGGCCAAGGATCCGGATGAGGTGCGCCGCATGATCGGCGTCATTCCGCAGGCGATGACCAGCGACCAGGATCTGACGGTCGAAGAGAACCTGAGCATCTACGCCAAGCTCTACAGCGTACCCCGGGCCGAGCGAGAAAAGAACATCAACGACGTGCTGGAAGCCGTCGACCTGACCAAGTGGCGCGATGCGCAGACCAAGACGCTCTCCGGCGGAATGCGCCGCCGGCTCGAAATTGCCCGCGGGCTGGTGCACAATCCGCGCATCTTTTTTCTCGATGAGCCTACCACCGGGCTCGATCCGGTTTCGCGCATCGCCGTCTGGGAGATGCTCAACAAGCTCAAAGACCCGCCACCTGACCATGCTGCTCACCACCCACTACATGGAAGAGGCCGACAAGCTGTGCGACCGCATCGCCATTGTGGATCACGGCAACCTGGTCGCGCTGGGCACGCCCATCGAGCTCAAGAACAGCGTGCCCGGCGCCAATGTCGTTGAAGTGCACTTCGATCGCGAGACGCGGAGTGGGCAGAAGCGGCTGAAGGCCTCGAAGGCGTGACCAGCGTGCAGGCTGAAAGCGCCGGCTTTTATCGCGTGCTCACTTCGTCGGGGTCGAAGACCACCATGCAGATTGTGGAGCTGGCCGCGTCCCTCGGCGAAACACTAACTTCTCTCAGCGTGCAAAACACCACGCTCGATGACGTGTTCATCCACTACACCGGCCGCCAGTTGCGCGATGAGCAGGTGAAGGCCGGTCTTCACATGCCGCCGCGCCCGGGAGCGCAGCCATGAACCGAATGTTCGCAATCATCGAGCGCGAGATGCGCAAGTTTTTCCGCTCGCCCACGCTGATGATCATGTCGCTCATGATGCCAATCTTGCAGTTGATCATCATGGGCAACGCGTTCGGCGGCAAGATCGTGGGCGCCCAGGTGGCCGTGGTCGATTACGATCATGGCCCGGAGGCGTCAAGCTGCGCGAAGCATTCGACGCCATCGCCGCCAACATCAAGACTTTCACTACCATCGAGTACGCCAACGAAGTCAGGCGCGCGAAGATGTGCGCACCGGCAAGATCGACGCCGCTGTGATCATTCCCGCGCAGTATTCGCGCCGCGTCTATGCGCAGGATGCGCCCAAACTCGGCTTGGTGGTCGATAACTCCGACCTGTTCACTTCGGCGTCCCTGGAAGCCGAGATGCAGTCGCTGGTCAACGCGTTGAACGCGCCGCTGATTCAGGACCGCGCTGGCAAACTCGCATCGCACTGGAGATCGTCGAGCTTTATCCCGTACGTCAATTACATGAAGTATCTTTTGCCGATGACGGTGGCGCTGGCCATGTACATCTCGGTGATGATCGGCGGCGGCATGCTATACATCGACGACAAGGCGCGCGGTGTGCACGAAGGATACCTGGTAACTCCCATCACCAAGCTCGAGCTCGTCTTCGGCCTGAACATCGCCGGAGCCATCAAGGCGATATTCGCCGGACATTCGCTCACGGTCATCGGATCGCTGATGGCCGGCCTGGGCGTCATCTTTCATCCCATGATCGATGCTGCAGATGCTTGTGCCTGATCATCGCTGGCTCCATCGCCTTCAACGGCATGATGTTTCTGATGATGGTGCGCGTCGACGATCCGCTGGTGCCGCGCGCCATGTTTGGCGTTCTCAATGTCCTACTGCTTTATCCTTCGGGCGCCATGTATCCCATCGTCGCTTTCCCCAAGTGGCTGCAGGCGATCGCGCGTCATCGATCCCTTCACTTATGCGTGCACGGCTTCAAAGCGGTCCTGCTGAAAAATGGCGGCTGGGTTGCGATCCGAGACGACTTGCTTTTTCTCTCGTTTTCGGCATTGGCACGCTACTGGTGGCAACGCCGCTGTTCAAGCGGACGTTGTAAAGGTAGGGAGCAAGGGAACGAGAAAGAAGGAGCAGTGCTCTCTACTGTCGGAGATTCGGTCTATCCTTAATTGCTGCGCAGAGCCTCGCGGCTCGGAATCCCTCGCTAACCTGAATTCGCGAAAGGCAACCGCAGATCCTTCGATTCCGGTCGCAGCGGCGCCTTCGCTCAGGATGACAAAGCGAAGATGGAATGAACCTGAGAGGCTAGCCTGGTTTGTTCCCGAGTTCGCTCGGCTGCTGTTTCTCCAGCACCTGCTCGTAGTACTGCACATACTGCGGCACCACCAGATTGGCGCAGAAGCGCTTTTGCGCTGCTTTCGCGCGGCATCGCGCATGGCGTTCGAGCCGCGCTGGATCTTTGAGCAGGCCGAGTGCGCCCGCGGCCATTGCCTCCACGTCGCCGACAGGGATAGAGCAGTCCTGTGACGCCGTCGTCAATCAGCTCTGGCACGCCGCCTACACGCGTAGCAATGGAGGGCACCTTGCAGGCCATGGCCTCCAGCGCGGCCAGGCCGAAGGACTCCAACTCGCTCGGCATCAGCAACAGATCGGCCAGCGCCAGCAACTCGTTCACGCGCTCCTGCTTGCCGAGGAAGTGCACGCGGCTGTGAATGCCGAGGTCGTGCGCAAGCCACTCGGCCGCCGAGCGGTCAGGGCCGTCGCCCACCAGCACCAGCTGCGCGGAACTCGCCGCGCCACGCGCGCAAATACCTTCACCACATCGCACACGCGCTTGACCGGCCTGAAGTTGGAGAGATGCATCAGGATCGGCTCGTCGGGCGCGGCAAAGCGCCGGCGCGCTCACGCGCTCTTCGTTGCGCGTCGTCCTCGATAGGCGTGTAGACATCGCAGTTCACGAAATTGGTGATGGTCTCGATCGGCCGCGTGACGTCGAAGTCGGCGATGGTTTTCTCGCGAAGGTAGTCGGAGATGCTGGTTACGCCGTCGCTCTCCTGGATGGCGTACCGCGTGATGGGGAGATAACTGCGGTCCAGCCCAACGAGCGTAATGTCGGTGCCGTGCAGCGTGGTCACAAAGGGCAGACGGCGGCCGCGGCGGCCAGCATCTGCCGCGCCAGCAGCGCCGACACGGAATGGGGAATCGCGTAGTGCACGTGCAACAGATCAAGCGCATAATACTCGGCCACTTCCGCCATGCGCGAGGCCAGCGCCAGATCGTAGGGCGGAAACTCGAAGAGCGGATAACTCGAGACAGGAACCTCATGATAAAAAATGCCGTCATCGCGTCCGTTCAGCCGGAACGGCTGCGAGTAGGAGATGAAGTGAATCTCGTGGCCGAGTGCGGCCAGCTCAATGCCCAGCTCCGTAGCCACAACGCCAGAGCCGCCGTAGGTGGGATAACAAGTGATCCCGATGCGCATGTTGTCATCCTAAATCTCAGGGCAAGGTCTTGTATCTAGATGCGCGATACGCTCTTTTATTCTTGCTTGACCCTCAGCTACAACCTATGCAATTATCGAACTTCGATGTTGGCGCACGTATTTTCTGCGCGTAATACCTTACATTAATTGTCCGTTCACAATTGAAGTCGTTTTTACACTTCTCTCCGTTGCCCTTTCATTTGTTTTTGATTCCGAGCTGTCTGAGGATTCTCGATGAAGTGTGGTCGAAAGTATTTTGTATTTGCCCTCATGATGTTTCTTATCGGAGCGGTTCCTTTGCTGCGGGCGCAGGGGCCACCTTACCAGACGGACGATCCGGTGCCGGTGGATTACAAGCATTACGAGTTCTACATCTTTGGTGCGACAGACGGTGCGCCCGTCGAGATGGATTCTGTCGGGCCGGCATTTGAGTTCAATTGGGGCGCTCTGCCCAGAGTTCAGCTGCACGCAATTTTGCCGTGGGGATCGATCAACCCGAGCAACAAGCTTGTCTACCTGCCTGCCGGCACTGGCCCACAGGCTTGTGGCCTGACCGATATGGAGTTGGGCGCAAAGATCGCGTACATCAAGGAATCGAAGCATGTTCCGCAGATCGGCACCTTCACCATGTTTGAGATGCCGACCGGCAACTACGACTCGGGCTTAGGCGTAGGAAAGGTCTGGTACCGGCTTCCCGTGTGGCTGCAAAAGAACATCGGCCCCCGGCTGTGGATGGGGGCGCCGGCGAAACTCTGGTTCCCCAGACCGGGTACCGCAACTTTCCTTACGGTGGCTTTTTGCTCAAGTACACGTTCCCGGGCGACCGTCTGGAGTTTGGCGGCGAGGTATTTGCACACGGCAAGGAAGGCCTCGCTACTCCGCAGACAGAGGCTTCCACTTTGATCGATCTGGGTGGCTACTACCACTTCAAGCACAATCCCAACGAACAATTTCTCCTCTGCTATGGCCATTCCGTTGCGGGCCAGACAGAGAATTATGCCTATGCCGGCATGTACTGGACGTGGGGGAAAGACAAGAAAGCGCCCGATGCCGGTGCGTCCTGGCTGCAGAGACCGGCGATGACTAATGGGTTTCAAGATCCGAACGATTCACTAACGCGGAAGATGGAGGCATTTCGTGGGCATCACGGTTCGCGGTCTATGGACGCTGATTACGGGATGGGATTCGGCGGCCTTTACCTGCTGGCTTGCTCGGGGGCCATTGTGGAGTTATGGCGCCGCTACACGCCGGCAGGCGCGGGTTCGATCAGCACGCAGGACGAGCGGTTCTTCCGCATCTACCTTCTCGCCATGACCATCCTCGCCTGGCTGGCAGTATTCAGCGGCGCATATATTGTGTATCCGTGGTATCGCGACCTTCCTCCGGCTGGCACTGTGGATCTGGCGGGATACCCGCAGAGGTTGTTGATGTCCGATCCGGCAACTAGTGGCTGGCATTCCATCGGAATGGAGTGGAAGGAGTATGTGGCCTGGCTGACTCCCATTTCCATTACGATGGCGACCGCGGTGTTTATCCGTTACAAGCGCGACATCAGGAATTACCCAATTCTCCGCAACGCGGTTCTT
>CAVWSS010000007.1:0-280820 GCA_963757885.1 uncultured Acidobacteriota bacterium
AGGAGAACAGAGATTTGGTGAGGATCAGCCAGTGCGAGCTGGTTGAATCGTTCATGGATGTGTTCGGGGACTATGAGTGCAGCGTGGCGCTGTCGGTGGTATGCGAGATTTCAGAAATTGTGCTGCCGGAGAGAGAGGCGCTGGATGCGCCATTTCGGCTGATGTTGGTGGTGGCCAGGAAGATTAAGGAAACGCGAAAGCCAGATGTGCCGCTGGCGTATTTCTGTTTGTGGACGGCGAAGCTGGCGGGGTGGCTGCCGCGGTTGGACGCGTGCGTGAATTGCGGGCGGGCGTTGGCGGGCGGGCCGGGGAGATCCGGTGCTGTTGGCGGAAGGAGTGACGTGCGCGGCGTGTAAGGTGGGCGGAGCAAGCTGAGCGCGGTGCTGCAATTAGGACGGGAGATGCAGGGTGAAAAGTTGGAGCAGACCGAGGCGCGGAATGTCCCGGGACTAGTGGTAAAGGAATTGACCGCGATTCTGCTCGACTGGGTTGAATTTCACGCGGAGAAGCGATTGGTATCGAGGAAAGTGTGGGAGCAGAAGATTGTTAATGGCAACGCTACCCATGAAGTCAAGGGCGCGCGGAAAGAAAGGCAGCCTGCCGAGGGGCGTGACTGAGAAGATCCCGCGCCGTGGGCTGACATTTCAGGATTTGCTTTTCACGTTGCAGAAGTATTGGACTTCGAAGGGCTGCATTTTGCAGCAGCCGTATGACGTGGAAGTAGGAGCGGGGACGATGCATCCGGAGACTTTCTTGCGGGTGCTGGGGCCGGAGCCGTATGGCGTGGTGTATGCGCAGCCGAGTCGTCGGCCCGCCGACGGGCGATATGGTGAGAACCCGAATCGCTTGTACAAGCACACCCAGCTTCAAGTGGTGCTAAAGCCCGCGCCTGCGGACGTGATCTAGCTTATTCTCGAGAGCTTGAGCGCGGTGGGCATTGAACTGAAGGATCATGACGTGCGGTTCGAGGAAGACAACTGGGAGGCTCCCACGTTGGGGGCCTGGGGGGATCGGGTGGCAGGTGCTGCTCGACGGGCTGGAGATTACGCAGTTCACTTATTTTCAGCAGTGCGGGGGCGTGAATTTGGACCCGGTACCGGCGGAGATTACCTATGGGCTGGACCGGATCGCGGCGTATCTGCAGAACGTGACCAATGTGTACGACGTGATGTGGGCGCCGGGAGTGACCTACGGGCAGGTACGTTTGGCCGAAGAGCAGCAATTTTCGGCGTACAACTTTGAGTGGGCGAATACGGACTCGGCGCGGAAGGTGCTGGAGTTGGCGGAGGATGAAGCGCAGAAGCTGCTGAAGGCTTACCGGGAGACCAAGGGTGACAGGCGGTTTCCAGTGTTGGGGGCGTATGACCTGTGTCTGAGGTGCTCGCATTTGTTTAATGTGCTGGATGGCGCGGGGTGATATCGAGCACGGAGCGCGCGGCGATGATCGGGAGGATTGAAGGCTGACGTGCCAGGTGGCCGCGGCGTGGATGGAGCAGCGGGGCTGGGCGAGAGTGGAGAGGGAAGACGCGGCTGAGGCAGGAGCTTCGAGGAAACAGAGCGGAGTTGATCCGAAGGAAGTGGAGAAGGTGGCGAAGTGAAGAGCAGCGGAGAGTTGTTGCTGGAGATTGGGTGCGAGGAGATCCCCGCGGAACTGATTGTGCGGGCAAGCGAGCAGTTGCGGGAGAACTTGCGAAAGGGGCTGGCAGGGAATCGGCTGTTCGCGAATGACGGAGCGGCGAGCGGGGCGGTGGAAAGTTTTGGAGCGCCACGAAGATTGACGGCGATTGCGCGCGGGCTGAAGGCGATGCAGGAAGATGTAGTGGAGGAAGTGACGGGGCCGCCGAAGAGTATCGGGTATGACGCCGTCGGCGCGCCGACACGAGCCGCCCTGAGTTTCGCCGAAAAGCAGGGAATTCCTGTCGACCAGATTTCGATTGTGAAGACAGCGAAGGGCGAGTATTTGGCGGCGAAGAAAACGATACGAGGGCGCGCCGCGAAAAAATTGCTCGTCGAGATTTTGCCGGCGGCGATTCGAGAGATTGCGTTTCCTCGGTCGATGTACTGGACGCACCCGGGAGAAATCCGATTCATACGGCCGATTCGCTGGGTGCTGGCGTTGTTTGATGGGAAGACGGTGAAGTTCACGATAGGAGATGTGGAGTCGGGCGCGTTTACGAACGGACACAGATTTCTGGGGCGTGAAGAGATACGCGTGGGTGCAGCGGCGGATTATGAGGAGGAGTTGAAGCGGAATTTTGTGATGGCGCGGCCGGAGGCGCGGCGCGCGAAGATCGAGAAGGAGTTGGCGGGGCGTGCGGGGCGGGGATGCGTGTAAGGGCAGACGCGGAGCTGCTCGGGCAGGTTACCTATCTGAACGAATACCCGACGGTGGTGCGCGGGAATTTTGATGCGGTCTATTTGGAGTTGCCAGCGGAGATTCTGGTAACGGTGATGCGGGATCACCAAAAATATTTTGCGGTGGAGGATGAGGCGGGGAAGTTGAGGGCGCATTTTCTGGCGGTGATTAATCTGGATAAGGACCGGAGGGGGTTAATACAGGCGGGGCATGAGAAGGTGCTGCAGGCGCGATTTAAGGACGCGCGGTTCTTTTGGGATACGGATCAGAAAAAATGGCTGGGGGAGTATCGGGAGAAGTTGAAGAGCGTGACGTTTGAGTCGCGGCTGGGGAGTTATTACGCGAAGGTGGAGAGGGTGAGGGTGGTGGCGGGGTGGATAGCGGAGCAGTGGAAGGGACAGGGAAGCGGCAGGACGGATACGGAGGCGGCGGATCCAAGGGCAGCGGAGAGGGCAGCCGAGCTAGCGAAGTGCGACTTGGTCACGGAGATGGTGCACGAATTTCCGGAACTGCAAGGCGTGGTGGGCGGGCTGTACGCGCGGACGCAGAAGGAGCCGGCGGAAGTAGCATGGGCGATCTACGATCAATACCGGCCGGCCGGAGCTTCAGATGAGCTGCCGCGGAATTTGACAGGATGCGCGCTGGCGCTGGCCGACAAGCTCGATTCGCTGGTGGGATGTTTCGCCGTGGGGGCGATACCGACGGGGTCGAGCGATCCATTTGCGTTGCGTCGGGCGGCGCTGGGGATCGTAAGGATCCTGCTCGACAAGAAGTTGCCACTTTCGATTGGGGCGGCCATTGCGAAGGCGAGTGAGGAGCATGCGCGGTCGGAGATGAAGATTGAGGTTACGGAGGAGCAGCGGGAGAAGGTGCGGGAATTTTTGAATGAGCGGGGGCGGTTTGTGTTTCGGGAGAGTTTTGGATTTGCAAACGATGAAATTTCGGCGGTGCTGGCGGCGGACAGCGACGACTTAGTGGATGCGCTGACGAGGTTGAGGGCGCTGCAAGTGGTGAGAGGCTCGGAGAATTTCGTCTCACTGGCGGCGGCATTTAAGAGGGTGCGGAATATTTTGGAGAAGAGCGCGGGGGCAGCGCGTGGTACCAAGGGAAGCGCGGTGGATGTGCGGAGCGATTTATTTCGCGAGGATGCGGAGCGGGGATTGCACGAGGCCGCCGAGAGAATTGGGCGCGTGGCGAGAGAGCGCCGTGCGGAGAAGAGATACAAGGAAGCGCTGGATGAGATTGCGCGATTGAGACCGGCTGTGGATTTGTTTTTTGACAAGGTGTTGGTGATGGCGCCGGAGGAAGATGTACGTGCGAATCGGTTGGCACTGCTGGGGAATTTACTGGGAGAATTTTCGAGCATTGCGGACCTGTCGGAAATTACGGTGGAAGACGCCGCGAAAAAGTAGTGTATGAATTTTGTTTTCCTGGTCCATGAATTGTCGATTCGCCGACACCTGTAGTGATGCTTGAAGTACCTGTAATTACAATGATTTTGCTGACATAGGCGGAGGTGCAATTTGAAGTACGTGTATTCGTTTGGGGCGGGTAAAGCGGAAGGCAATGGCGAGATGCGCGACTTGCTTGGGGGCAAGGGCGCGGGTCTCGCGGAGATGACGCGCATCGGATTGCCGGTGCCGGCGGGCTTCACGATCACGACTGAGGCATGCGATTACTTCTACAAGCATGGCCGAAAATATCCGGCGGGAATGACGGATGAAGTTTCGAAGCACTTGAAGCGTCTGGAATCGGCAACGGGGAAGAAGCTTGGCGATGCAAAGGACCCATTGCTGGTGAGCGTGAGGTCGGGCTCGGCGCGGTCGATGCCGGGAATGATGGAGACGATTTTGAATTTGGGGCTGAATTCGAAGTCGGTGGAGGCCCTGGCGAAGAAGACGAATGACGAGCGGTTTGCGTACGACGCGTACCGGCGATTTGTGCAGATGTATTCAACGGTGGTGATTGGGTTGCCGAAGGAAGAGTTGGAAGACGCGCTGAGAGCTTTGAAGAAGCGGATGGGAGTGAAAGACGACACGCAGGTGACGGCGGAGGGTTGGCGGTCGCTGGTGGACGAGTACAAGTCGTATTTCAAGAAAAAGACCGGGAAGGAGTTTCCGGAGGCGCCGGAAGATCAGATGTGGGGCGCAATAGGGGCCGTGTTTGAGTCGTGGATGGCGGAGAAGGCGGTGACTTACAGGCGGGTGGAGAAGATCACCGGGCTGCTGGGCACTGCGGTGAACGTGGTGCAGATGGTGTTCGGCAATCGTGGGCAGAATTCGGGGACCGGAATTTGCTTTACGCTCGACCCAGCACGGGCGAGAAGACATTTTATGGCGATTTTCTGGTGAATGCGCAGGGCGAGGATGTGGTGGCGGGGATCCGGACGCCGATGCCGCTGTCGCAAATGTCAGAGCGGATGCCGAAGGTTTACAAGCAGCTCGAGAAGGTCCGAGTAAAACTGGAGAAGCATTACAAGGACATGCAGGACCTGGAATTCACGGTCGAGGACGGGAATTTATACATGCTGCAGACGCGGACCGGGAAGCGGTCGCCATCCGCGGCGTTTGAGATTGCGGTGGACCTCGTGGGCGAAGGGTTGATTACGAAGAGCGAGGCGATTGAGAGGATCAAGCCGGAGGATGTGGAGCGACTGTTTTATCCGGTGATTGATCCGAAGATCGCGAGGAATGAATTGAAAGGGCGGTATTTGGCATCGGGAATTAACGCGGTGCCGGGCGCGGCGGTGGGCAAGGCGGTGTTCACGGCGCAGACGGCGGAGGAATGGGCGAAGCGGGGCGAGAAGGTGATTTTGGTAAGGCGGGAGACGAGCCCGGAGGATGTGGGGGGGATGTTCGTGGCCGAGGGGATTTTGACGGCGACGGGCGGGAAGACGAGCCACGCGGCGGTGGTGGCGCGCGGATGGGGTAAGTGCTGCATCGTGGGAGCGGAGGAGTTCGATATCGATCCGGGCAAACGCGAAGCGCGGGCAAAAAATCAAGTGATACATGAAGGCGAGTACTTGACGCTGGATGGCGGGGACGGACACGTTTACAAGGGGCAAACGCCGTTGGTGAGACCGGAGCCGCCGAAAGCGTACGAGACGTTGATGAAGTGGACGGATCAGATACGGCGACTGGGGATACGGACGAACGCGGATACACCGCAGGATGCCCGGAAGGCCAGGGAGATGGGCGCGGAGGGGATCGGGCTGTGCAGGACCGAGCACATGTTCTTCAAGGATTTTGAGAAGCCGGAGAAGAGCGCAGAGCGGCAGCTGGCGATTCAGGAAATGATCGTTGCGGATTCGCCGGAAGCGCGGAAGAAGGCGTTGGCGAAGCTGCTGCCATTCCAGCGGCGGGATTTTATCGGGATATTCGAGGCTATGGATGGGTTCCCGGTAACGATACGGCTGCTCGATCCGCCGCTGCACGAATTCGTGCCACACGATCCCGAGAAGCAGGAAGAGTTGGCACGGAAGATTGGCGTGGATGCGGAGACAGTGGCGCGGCGGGTGGCGCAATTGCACGAGGCGAACCCAATGCTGGGACATCGCGGATGCAGGCTGTGCATTACGTATCCGGAGATTTTGGAAATGCAGGTGAGGGCGATCATTGAGGCGGCGATAGATTGCAAGAAGCGAGGTATCAAAGTAACACCTGAGATCATGCATCCGCTTACAATTGAAAAGAAGGAGCTCGCGATACTGGAGCAGGAGACCCGGAAGATCGCCGATCCCCTAATTGCTGAAGCCAAAGTAAAACTTGAGTATACAGTCGGGACGATGATTGAGACGCCGCGGGCGGCGTTGCTGGCGGATCAGATCGCGGAGGTGGCGGAGTTCTTTTCGTTCGGCACGAACGAACTGACCCAAACGGTAATGGGGCTGTCGAGAGACGATGCGGGAAGATTTTTGCCGGATTATGTCGACGAGAAGAAGACGGGGATTTTTAAGGACGACCCCTTCCAATCGCTGGATCAGGATGGAGTGGGGATGCTGATGGAGTGGGCGATTGAGAGAGGCAGGTCAGTGAGGCCGAAGCTGAAGATTGGTATTTGCGGAGAGCATGGCGGGGATGCGGAGAGCGTGAAGTTTTGCCATCGCGTGGGCATGGATTATGTGAGCGCATCGCCGTTCAGGGTGCCGATTTCGAGGTTGGCGGCTGCGCAGGCGGTGTTGGAAGGCGAGAAGAGCGGGAAGAAAGTGAAGCGGGTGGAGAAGAGGCCGGCGAGAGTGAATGGGGCGACGAGGGTTGCGGCAGCGGCGAATTAGTTTGAAATATCGCGGTGGCTTGAAAAGCAGCAGGGAAACCGAACGGGAATTGCGGTGGTTCGCGCGTCCGCGCTGAACCTTTCTACTTCCAGTATATCGCGCTGCCGGGGGCTTGCGGCAAGGCCGGGGTCGTGCCGTAGAGTCGCTTCCGTAATTGGGGGAGCGAGAGGTGATTCCCGTTGGAGGCTGCGAATGACCGAACACGAGAGCGATCAGGTGACCAAACATGCGGTGGTGATTGCCGGGGGCGGTCCGACGGGGTTGATGTTGGCGGGCGAGCTGGCGTTGGCGGGCATCGACGTTGCGATCGTCGAGAGGCGGCCCCATCAAGAGCTCACCGGCTGGCGCGCGGGCGGGCTGCACTCGCGCACCATAGAGATCTTCGATCAACGCGGGATTGCCGACCGGTTTCTCGCGGAGGGGCAGGTGGTACAGGCCGCGGGGTTCGCCGGAACGCGGTTGGACATCAGCGACTTTCCCACTCGGTATCCACACGGGCTCGGGCTGCGACAGAAGCATATCGAGCGCATTTTGGCGGGGTGGGTTGGGGACCTGGCGGTGAAGATATACCGCGGATGCGAGGTGACGGGATACAGGCAGGGCGATACGGGCGTGGAAATACAACTGGCCGACGGGGGGTCGCTGCGGGCGGAGTATCTGGTCGGGTGCGATGGAGGGCGCAGCCTAATCCGCAAGGCGGCTGGCATCGAGTTCGCGGGGTGGGATGCGACGACGAGCGCGCTGCTTGCGGAGGTAGAGATGGCGGAAGTGCCGGAATTGGGCATTCGCCATGACGCGAAGGGCATTCACTCCTTCGGCCGGGTGGAGTATGAGATTCGCGATGGGCAAGTGGTCTACAAGGATGTAGGGCCTATAGGGGTGATGGTGACCGAGGAGCAGGTTGGGAGTGGCGAACCGACCCTGGCTGACCTGAGCAAGGCACTGATCGCGGTATATGGGACCGACTACGGAGTGCACAGCCCGACGTCGATTTCGCGGTTCACGGATATGAGCCGGCAGGCTGCGGCGTATCGCGCCCGACGGGTTCTGCTGGCCGGCGATGCGGCGCACGTGCATGCGCCGGACGGTGGGCAGGGATTGAACACCGGAGTGCAGGATGCGGTGAATCTTGGTTGGAAGCTGGGGCAGGTAGTCAAAGGAATATCGCCAGAGAGCCTTCTCGATACTTATCACGCTGAGCGTCACCCGGTCGGTGCGCGTGTGCTGCGCAACACGATGGCGGCGGTTGCGCTGCGCCGTCCGGACGAACGCTCGAAGGCTGCGCGCGAAGCAATGGCCGAGCTGCTTGGTATGGACGAGCCGCGCAAGCGAGTCGCTGCGATGTTGTCGGGATTGGACATTCATTACGACCTCGGTGAGGGGCATCCGCTGCTGGGGCGCCGAATGCCCGACCTCGAGCTGGTCACTGCGAATGGTCCGGTGCGGGTTTACACGCTGCTGCATAAGGCGCGGCCGGTATTGCTTAACCTTGGTGAGCCGCGCGGCGTGGACATTGCTGGATGGGCGGGGCGGGTTCAGTTGGTCGAGGCGAAATATGCGGGTGCGTGGGCGCTGCCGGTTATTGGCAGGATTCCGGTTCCTAGTGCTGTGTTGATACGGCCGGATGGATATGTCGCGTGGGTGGGAGAGCGGAGCGAGCGAGGGCTGGTTGAGGCGCTGACATACGTGGTTTGGAGCGGCGTGATGCGCAAGACGAGGATTTGGAAAAGCCTCACCCGCGTCCTTATGTTGGAGCTGAACTGAGCGGCCATGGCAGTCGCCCGAGCGTTCCCCACGCAGTGGGGAACTCGAAAATTCAAAAGCAATAGCAGATCCCTCACGCCGACTGTTACGCACCCTACGGGTGCGCAGCAGCCGGGATTCGGGATGACAGGTAAGGTTGATTGGGAGGCGAAATTTTCAGAAAGCAGATCCCTCATGCAGAGTGTTAGTACCTTACGGGTGCGCAGCCAGCCGGATTCGGGATGACACGCTTGATGTGATTGGAGTTTGAAGAAATTCCGCCCGCAGCACGTTTCAAAGCAAAAGCGTCGCGATGAGCAAGTTGAAGTTTCCTCGCCCACGCGGTCCACTTATCAGCGCGCTGTTCGGCGCGCAAGCGGCGTGTGGGAGCACTCGCGGGCGCTTCAACATCAACGCCGAAGCTAGGTGGGCATTTTGAGGAAGAAGTAGGCGCCGAGGAAGAAGAAGATGCCGTCGGGAGCCCAGCCGGCGAGGATAGGCGGGAGCTGGCCGACGGCGCCCATGGCTTCGAAGAGAGCAGACGTAGCCCAGTAGGCGATGCCGATGCCTACGGCGAGGGCGAGTCCGCCGACTGCACCGCGAGTACCCACCAAGAAAGCGAAGGGCGCACCCAGAAAAATAATAATGCCGGCGATGAGCGGGAAGGCGAACTTCTCGTGCCATTGGACGGTGAGCTGCGCGGTTTCGAATCCGGCCTGGCGGAGAGCGCCGATATAGGCGGCGAGCTGGCGCCAATTCATTTGGTAGGACTGGCGAACTTCGCGATTGAAGTAGGAAGGCGGCTCGCGAAATTCGGCGAGAGAGAGCACGTTGAAGGGGGCG
Organism: uncultured Acidobacteriota bacterium; assembly: GCA_963757885.1. GTDB lineage: Bacteria > Acidobacteriota > Terriglobia > Acidiferrales > UBA7541 > Palsa-147. Next base: position 9,216 of record CAVWSS010000007.1, read on the forward strand.
TAGCGAGTGACGCGATTGTCGGAAAAATCGCGGACCCATCCGCTTTCGAGAATCCAGGCGTTGAGATTGCGTTCCCAACGTGCGCGCGTGGCGTATACGCGGCGCTTCATTTGGAAAGTATTGGGATCAAGCTCGAAAATGTTGAGGCCGCCGAAGACGTCCTGATCGGGATCGTAGACGCTGTAGTTGAAGACCTTCATCCCTTCGCCGAAGATCCATTCGTGAGTGGGATGGAAGTAGGTTTGAGCGGGCTTGCCCTTGATGAGATTGCGGAGAGCGTCTTGGCGCTGGGTGGCGCGAGGGAGGAAGGTGTCATCGAGTAGGAACATGCCGCCAGCGAGGAGAAGTCCGGCAAGGACGAGCGGGAGGCAGAGGCGATAGAGGGAGATACCTGAGGCTTTGAAGGCGGTGGCTTCGTTATTTTTAGCGAGATTGCCGAGGGCGACGAGAGTGGCGACGAGGGCGGCGAGGGGAACGAGGCGGTAGACCATCAGCGGGATGAGGAAGCGGAAGTAGTTGACCACGGTAAGGAAGGCAATGTGGTTGCGGGCGATGTCGCCAAGGAGATCGAAGAGAGTGAAGGCGTCGAAGATGACGATGAAGCCGGCGAGGAGAAGGCCGAAGAAGTAGAAGAAGGTGCGGAGGATGTAGACGTCGATGAGGAGCGGGAATCCGCCTTCGGTGCGGCGGAGAAGTGGGCGGGGGCGAGTTTTGGCGTTGTTCGCAGAGGCGTTGGCGATGCTGACGACGGTGCCAGCGGTCGCTGAGTTGCGCGGCGCGTCGTTGCCCAGTGTTGCTGGCGAGGGAGCGGGAGCGTGACCGAAGTGGAAGCCGGGCCAATCAAGAATGCTGCTCATCCAGTTGGGAAAGCGTCCCTGGCCGGCGTTTTGCTCGATTTGGCGGAGGAAGATGAGAGCCATGAGGGCGGTGACAGCGTTGGCGACCCAGACGCCGATCCAGGCGGGGACTGCGCCGATTTGCGCGTAGTGGGCGCCGGCCACGAACATAAGGTAGTAAACGGAGATTAGAGCGAGAGTGAGAATGAAGCCGGCGGCGCGTCCGCCACGGCGCGGGCGAACGCCGACTGGAACGCCGACGAAGGCGAAGATCAAGCAGGCGGCGGGAAAGGCGAAGCGACGCTGAAGTTCAGTTTGCGATGCGGCGGAACCGGCGCGAGCGGCGGCGATGAGGTTGGACATGGGGCGTTCGGATTCGCTAAGGCTGGAAGTGGGGCGGACGATGTTGGTGGTCTGGATGGGAAGGTCGCTGGAGCCGAAGGTAGTGACGTTGTATTGGGCGGGATGATCGAGATCGGTTTCGTGAGTGGTGCCGGCGCCGAAATGAAGATCGAAAGTGCCGGGTTGGGCGCCGGAAGTTACCACAGCGTTGTCGGCGAGAGTGACGCGGGAGCCGGAAGTAGGGTCGGATTCGGCGAGGAAGACGCCGCGCCAGCGAGTGGAGCTGTTGTCGACGTCCTGAACGTAGAGGACCATGCGAGGAAAGCGTTCGTCGAAGACGCGAGGCTGCACGGCGAAGGGAGCTTCGGCGGCGACCATTTCATTTTCGAGGGAATGGAGCTCGCGCACGGAGAGCGGGCCGAGCCAGAGAGTGACGAGGAGAGTGAGTCCGGTGGCGGCCATGGCGAGGGCGCCTACGGGCATGAGCAGGCGGCGGAGGCCTATGCCGCAGGCGTTGAGAGCGATGATTTCGCTATCGGCGGACATGCGGCCGAGTCCGATGAGAACTCCGACCAGGGTGGCCATGGGCAGTGTGAAAGCAAGCACGGGAGCCAATGAGCACAAAAAAAGTAAACCGATGCTGCCCGAGCCGCTGGAATGTCGGACAATAATTTCCATCAATCGGACGAGTTGAGGAATGAAGAAGACGAAGGTGAAGACAGCAAGTCCGAGGAAAGAATGGGAGAGGACTTCGCGCGAGATGTAGCGGTCCAATATGCGCATTGCTATGCGATTAACCGTGAAAATTTATCGTAACACGAGCGAGGGGCGGCAGATGCGGGAGTTGCGCGGGATGCTTGGGTGGCAGATGAGTGAGGCTCGATGAAGCCGATGCATTTGGTGATTTTGTGGCATATGCACCAGCCGCAGTATCGGGACCCGGTGAGCCGCGTGTACATGCTGCCGTGGACGCGGCTGCACGCGATCAAAGACTACTGGGGCATGGTGAAGGTGCTGGAAGAATTTCCGGGCGTGCATGCGACGTTCAACATGGTGCCGGCTCTGGGAACGCAGATTGAGGAGTACGCGAGCGGGCATTTCCGGGAGGCGTCGTTTGAGGCGTCGTTCGCGAACGCCGATACGCTGGCGGTGGATCAGAAGGAGGAGATTTTAGCTGCGGGCGTTTCAGTTGAATCACGAGCACATGATGCCGCGATGGCCGCGATTTGTGGAGCTGTATCAACGAGTGCAATCGGCGGGAAACAAGGCGGCGATCGCGCAGTTTAGCAGCGCTGACTGGCGGGACTTGCAGTTGCTTTCGCAGCTGGCGTGGATGGATGAGGAATATTTGGCGAAGGATCCGGTGGTCTCGGAGCTCGTCGAAGAAGGGGCGCGATTACAGCGAGACGGACAAGGACAATTTGAAGGCGAAGCAGTTGGACTTGCTATGCAGCGTGCTGCCGGAATACCGATTGGCGGCCGAGCGCGGGCAGATTGAAATTTCGAGTACGCCCTTTTTATCACCCGATTTTGCCGCTGCTATGCGACACGGACATTGCGAAGGTGTCGAACCCCAATACGCCGCTGCCGAATCCGCCGTTTCGTCATCCCGAGGATGCGCAGGTGCAGCTGCAGCGGGCGCGGGATTTTCATCAGAAGCATTTTGGTCATGCGCCGGTGGGGCTGTGGCCGTCGGAAGGGTCGGTGTCTGATGAGGCGCTGGGAATTGCGGCGGAGCTGGGATTCAAGTGGTTCGCGACAGACGAAGGAGTGCTGGGGCGGACACGGAATATCGGATTTTGGCGGGATTCGGCTGGATATCCGCAGAATGCGGACGCGCTTTATTCGCCGTGGAATTGGAAAAGGCAGGGGCACGAGATGGTTGGATTCTTTCGCGACCATTATTTGTCGGACCTGGTGGGATTTGTGTACAGCCGGATGGGCGCAGATGCGGCGGCGGAGGATTTGTACCGGCGCGTGCGGTTGATTGGAGAGCGTTGGGACGGACAGCGCACGGCCACGGTGGCATTGATTCTGGATGGCGAGAATGCCTGGGAGTATTACCCGGGAAATGGGCGGCAATTTTTGCGGGAGTTTTACGAGCGGGTGCAGGACGACGGAGATATGAAGGCGCTGACGATGAGCGAGGCCATCGGGGCAATGAGCGATATTCCGGTGATCGAGGGGATTTTCCCGGGTTCGTGGATCAACGCGAATTTCGACGTGTGGATTGGGGATCGCGAGGATGTGCGGGCGTGGGATTTGCTGGGCGCGGCGCGGGACGTTTATGGGAGAGATGCGGCGCAGTGGCGAGAGAAACATCCGGACGATCCGAATCCTGAATTTTTGCAGCGGGCGTTTGAGTCGATTATGGCGGCGGAGGGGAGTGATTGGTGTTGGTGGTATGGGCCGGAGCACAGTTCGGCGAATGATGCGGAGTTCGATGCGATTTACCGGACGTATTTGCGAGAGGTTTATGCGGCGCTGGGAGAAGAGGCGCCGGAGGCGCTGACGATTCCGATTAAAGGGCGGCCGGAAGTGGCGCAGCACGAGGATCCGGCAAATTTTTTGCAGGTGAAGGTGGATGGAAGGGAGTCGAGTTATTTCGAGTGGATGGGCGCCGGATATTACGCAGCGGACCGGCACACCAGCGCGATGCACGGCAGGATGTTTATTTTAGGGGATTTGATGTACGGGTTCGATGCGGAACATTTGTTTGTGCGGCTGGATCCGATTGAGCATGCGCTGGAGAAATTGAAGAAGTGCGAGATACGAGTGGCGGTGTGGGATGCGCAGGAATTGCGGTTAGTGTTGAAGCTGGAGGGGGAGAAGCTGGTGGGGACGATTTTGGAGCGCGCGGGCGCGACTGTTTCGGCGGATGGGAATTTGGCGGCGGCGTCGGGAAGGATTATTGAGATTGCGCTGAATAAGAGTTTGTTTAATTTGCATGAGAGGAATTCGATCTTGTTGGGAGTGGCGGTTTGGGAGAATGGGCTGCCGGTGGATGTGTTGCCCGCAGAGGGATATTTGAAGATACCGCTGGGGGATGGGGTAGCGGCGTGGAAATTGGAGTAGCGGGGCCCGCAGAAATTTCTAAAGCAAAATCCACAGCGCACCGAGGTTGAGGTGAACGTTTCCTCACCCACACGCAACCCCGGCGTATGGGGCACCCGCAGACACTTCTAAAGCAAAATCAAAACAGTTGCGCGAGCGCGCGTCGTGACCTCGAAATTTGATACGCCCACCCACTTCCTCAAACCAGGAAGTGGGGCACCCGGAAAAACCCGCAGAAACTTCAAAGTCAAAAGCGAAGGCAAAGCTAGTCGTAGAAGTACGTACGTAAAAATTCATTGGGAGTTGCGTTGACTTTCGATTGGCGGCGCGCAAAATTGCGGGCCGTCGATTGAATGAAATACTGCCGGAAATATTCCCTCGGTAAGCCTGCAGCAATTTTTCCGATCTTATTTGCTTTGGTGTGTGCGCTGGCGGTGGGCGCGGCGTTCTTTGTGGCGTTTGAATTTATGTATTCGGCGGAGGCTTTGAGCGGCGGCCGTGGCGTGGGTGCGGAAGATGCCGGGCAGACAGTGACAAAACAGGCGGTGGCAACGGGTGAGTTTGCGGGAATTCCGGCGGTGATTGAGGCGAATTGGGGGCAGTTTGGACGCAGGTGCAGTTTGTGTCGCGGGGGGCGGGATATGCGGTGGAGTTTGATGGGAAGGGGCTGGAGGTGGCGACGAGGGGTGGAGGAGCGGAAGAGGAGAGGATAGGGATTGAGTTTGTGGGGGCGCGGCGAAGGGGCGCGAGAAAGGACTGGTGAGATTGCGTGGAAGGGGCGGGAGGAGTTGCGGGGGAGGGTGAATTATTTGGTGGGGCGCGGGGCGGATTGGAGGGCGGATGTGCCGCTATTCGCGTCGGTGGAGGCGAAGGGGATTTTCGCGGGGGTGGATTGCATTACTAAGATTGGGGATGCAGCCGGAGTTTGATTTGACGGTGGCGCCGCATGCGGATGTGCGCGGCATACGGATGAAATTGAGCGGGGCGGAGCGGGTGAGTGTGGATGCGGCGGGGAATTTGATTTTGCATTCGCGGGCGGGCGAAGTGCGGTTGGCGAAGCCGAGGACGTACCAGGAGGGTGAGGGTGGGGATTCGGCGCGGCGCATGGTGGAGGCGAGATATGTGCTGGAGGGCCGGAATGTGGTGGGAGTGCGGGTGGGGACGTACGACCGCGAGCTGCCGCTGGTGATCGATCCGACTATTTCGGTGAGCTATGTGACGTTCTTGGGAGGGGCGGGGAGCGAGCAGGCATTTGGCGTGGCGGTGGGGCCGAATGGGAAAGTGTACGTGTCGGGGAGCACGACGCAGGCGAATTTTCCAGCGTTGAGCGGGAGCGCGGAGGGAGCAGGGGGAGGAGCGAGCGATTTTTTTGTGGCGGAGATTGATCCGGCGAAGTCGGGCGCGGCGTCGCTGGTGTATTTGACGTTTATTGGCGGGAGCGGGAGTGAGACGGGCGGGAAGTTGGCGGTGAATGCGAGCGGCGAGGTTGCGGTGGTGGGGCTTACGACGTCGAGCGATTACCCGGTGACGGACGCGACGCGGCGGACGAGCGGGACGAATGATTTAGCGATTTCGGTGTTGGGCGCGGCGGGAAATTCGTTTGAGTTTTCGACGCTGCTGGGCGGGTCGGGAGCGGAGGGAGTAAATGGGACGCCGGCGGTGGCGTTTGATCCGCAGGGAAATGTGGTGGCGGCGGCGGATACGACGTCGACGGATTTGGGAGTGTCGGCGGGAGCGTATGCGACGGCGTACGGAGGAGGAAATAGCGACGGTATGGTGGCGGTGTATGGGCCGGCGGGGACGCTGGGATATTTGACGTATTTGGGGATTAATGCGCAGGTGGCGGTGACGGGCGTGGCGGAGGATTTATTGGGGCAGGCGTATGTGACGGGATATACGTCGCAGCCGGTGAGCGGGACATTTGCGACGACGAATGGATTTCAGGCGAGGTATGGCGGGGGGCCATTTGATGGCTTTGTAGTGTGTATCGCGCCGAATGGGTTGGGCACGGCGGATTTGAAATTTGGCAGTTATTTGGGGGGTTCGGCGGCGGATGAGCCGCTGGCGGTGGCGGTGGATAACACGATTCCGGCGACGGTGTATGTGACGGGATTGACGGAGTCGGTGAATTTTCCGAGTAACGGCGCTACGGGCGCGGGATTTCAGACGAAGTTGAATGGGCCGATTAATGGATTTGTGACGGCGATTAGTCAGACGCCAGCGGGAGTGACTTCCCTTGCGTATTCGACGTACTTCGGCGGGAGCACGCAACTGGGGGACACGCTTTTAGGGATTGCGGCGCTGGGGCCCGATGCGGTGTATGTGGCGGGGCGGGCAAATTCGGCGGATTTTCCGGTGCTGAGTTCGCTGCAGTCGTTTAGTGGGGCGAGCGATGCGGTGGTGGCGAAGTTTGATACGACGCAGGTGGGAGCGGGGTCGCTGATTTATTCGAGCTTTTTAGGCGGGAGGAATAACGCGCTGGCAAATGGGGTGGCGGCGACGAGCGCGGGCGGCGTGTATGTGGCGGGGACGTCATCCTCGCCGGATTTTCCGCTGGCGGGCAATCCGCAGAATGGCGCGCAGCCGGTGTGCGCGAGTTGCTCGGAGACGCCGGCGATGGCGGATGCGTTTTTGGTGGCCATTACGGAGACGGCGACGGCGGCGCCAATTGTTGAGTTCAATGCGAATCAATTGAATTTTGGGAACCAACTGGTGGGCATGCCGAACCCGCCGCAAGTGGCGGTGATTGAAAATGCGGGGACGGTGCCGCTGAGCATCAGTGGCGAGGCGATTGTGGGAGTGAACGCGTCGGATTTTTCGATGTCGGATAGCCAGTGCCCGGCGAGTCCGGGGTCGCCGGCGACACTACAGCCAGCGGGGACATGTTCGATCACGGTGACGTTTTCGCCGAGCCTGGGTGGAAATGAATCGGCGGCGCTGAGCTTTACGGACAATGCCACGGGGAATCCGCAGAGCGTGAATTTGGTGGGCAAGGGGTTGGAGCCGCTGGCACAGATCAGCCCGCCGGCCGTGTCATTCGGGTCGCAGCCGGTGGGCACGCAGAACGCGACGCAGAATGTGACGGTCACCAATTCGGGCGATGTGGCACTGAATATTTCGGAGATGCTGATTACCGGAGTGAATTCGACGGAATTTTTGCCGAAGGGCGCGAACACGTGCACGGCGAGCGGGCCGATTGCGGCGGGTGCGTCGTGCATCGTTTCGATTGCGTTCCGGCCGGATGCGACGGGACAGTTTACTGCGACGCTGGAATTCGTGGATAACGCCGGAAACAATCCGGCATCGATGCAAAGCGTAACGCTGACCGGGACGGGGATACCGCCGTCGCCAATTGTGGCACTGACGCCGTCGACGGTGTCGTTTGGATTTCAAATTTTTGGGACGCAGAGCGGGCCACAGCCGGTGACATTGACGAACAGCGGGACGCTGGCGCTGCAGGTCAGTGGAATTGCGGTTTCGGGAGCGCAGCCGGGGGATTTTGTGATGGGAGCGGGGAGCACGTGTCCGGCGGCAGGCGGGACGCTGGCGGCGGCGGGAAGTTGCCTGATGAATTTGGTGTTCGCGCCGTCGCAGACGGGGCAACGCACGGCGGTTGTGTCAGTGGTGGACAATGCGCCCGGATCGCCGCAGCAGGTTTCGCTGAGCGGAGTGGGGACGAGCGCGTCGCTGAGTGTGAATTCGACGGCGCTGGCGTTTGCCGCGCAGACGCTGGCGGTGCCGACGGCGGCGCAGTCGGCGACGGTGAGAAATACGGGCGGCAGCGCGATACAGATTTCAGGGATTACCGAATCGGGCACGAATGCGGGGGATTTTCAAGAGTCGAGCAATTGCCCGCTGACCATGAATGCGGGAGCGAGTTGCGCGGTGAATGCGGTGTTTTCGCCCACAGGAGGAGGAGCGCGGAGCGCGGCGATTTTTGTAGCGGACAATGCGCCGGGAAGCCCGCAGGTGATTGCGCTGTCGGGGACGGGGCTGGTGCCGGAGGCGCAGCTTGGCGCGGCGAGCGCGGCGTTCGGGCCGGAGATTGTGGGGATGGCGAGCGCGGCGAAAACGGTGAATCTGCAGAACGTGGGGAACGGCGGGCTGGCAATTTCGCAATTGGGTCTGGCAGGGGTAAACGCAGCGGATTTTTCGGCGAGCAACGACTGCGGGAAGATGCTGGCGCCGGGAAAAGTGTGCGGCGTGCAGATTGTGTTTAATCCAATGGCGCCGGGGCCACGCGAAGCGGTGTTGCAAATCACCGATAACGCGCTGGATTCGCCGCAGAGCGTGCAGGTGAGCGGGGCGGCGACGGATTTTGAGATTGGCGCGGCGGGCGGCGGAGGATTGGCGGAGGCAGTGAGCGCCGGGGATACCGCGAAATACGCGTTGCAGGTGAGTCCGGAGGGCGGATTTAAGGGCCAGGTGACGTTGGAGTGCGATGGGGCGCCTGCGGAGACGAGTTGCGCGGTGAGTCCGGCGACGGTGAATGTGAATGGGAACGCGCAGGCGGGATTTGAGGTGACGGTGAAGACGCAGGGGGCATCATCGGTGGCGTGGTGGAGGATGAGGAGAGATTGGCGAGGAGTTGCACGCGGAGTGGAGTTGGTGGCGTGTGGGGTTGGGATTTGGGGGTTGGCGTGGATGTGTTGGACGGTGGGGAGTGCGGATTTGGTGAGGCGGAGAAGAGTGTGGGTTGGCGTGTTCGGATGCGCGGTGGTGTTGGGCGTGATGTCGGTGGTGGCGGGATGCGGGGGAGGAGGGTTGGTGGATTCGAGTGGCGGAGGGCCAGGGTCGAGTGTGAATACGCCGACTCCGGCGGGGAATTATACGTTGACGGTGACGGGGAGTTCGGGAGGAGTGAGCAGGAAGGTGAGTTTGACGTTGGCGGTGGAGTAGGAAAAGGTATCTCAAGCTCTGGAATACTCTCCTTCCCACGCGCAAAGGCGGTGTGTGGGGCCCCCGCGGACACTTCTAAAGCAAAGGCAAAACTGCGCGGAGGTTGAATTGAAAGTTTCCTCACCCACACGCAAACCCGGCGTATGGGGCACCCGCGGACACTTCTAAAGCAAAGGCAAAACTGCGCGGAGGTTGAATTGAAAGTTTCCTCACCCACACGCAAACCCGGCGTATGGGGCACCCGCGGACACTTCTAAAGCAAAGGCAAAACTGCGCGGAGGTTGAATTGAAAGTTTCCTCGCCCACGCGCAAAGGCGGCGTGTGGGGCACCCGGGACACTTCTAAAACAAAAGCAAAACCGCGCCGAGGGTGAATTGAAAGTTTCCTCACCCACCCGCGACTACTTATATGAGACGAACCTTGCGGTTCGTCTGCGCGTCCTGTCGGACGCGCCAAAGCGCGCATGGGGCACCCGCAGAAACTTCTAAGGCAAAAGCTAGAATTCGGTGATGGCGATGTCGCGGGGGCGGGAGCCGATGGGGATGAGGGTGATGAGGCCGCCGGTGGAGGCGCGGACGACGGCGAGATCGTTAGATTGGGAATCGACGGCCAGGAGAATGTCGTTGCCAGGAGTGAGGGCGAGTTGGACGGGTTGTTCGCCGACGGGGATGGGACGGCCGACGTGGCGTTGATCGATCTGGACGGGGACGACGTGGCCGGCGGCGGTGTCGGAGACGTAGAGAGTGGATTCGGCGGGAACATATTCGGCGGCGGTGGGGCCCATGCCGAGAAGGAGGAATCCGGCGACTTCGTTGGTGCGGGTGTTGACGATGATGACGCCGTGGGCGCTGGAGGAAGTGACGTAGAGTTCGCCACCGTCGGGCTTGAGATCGAGATCGTCGGGGATGCCGCCGACGTCGAGATTGGCGAGGAGAACGTGGCGCTTGAGATCGACGACGGAGATTTGGCTGGAAGTGGAGGAGGAAATGAAGGCTTTGGAGCTGTCGGGGAGAATGGCGATTTGTTCGGGGCGGGAAGCGACGGGGATGACGGCGAGGGTGGAGAGGGACGCGGAGTCGAGGAGTGAGATGGTGGCGTCGTCGCGGTCGGAGACGACGAGGGTTTTGGCGTTGGGAGTGAGCCGGGCGATCCAGGGTTCGCGACCCGTGACGCCGCGGGCGACGATTTGACGCGAGGCGCAGTCGATGGCGACGACGCTGCCGGAACCGGAGGCGGCGACGTAGGCGCGTTGGCCGTCGGGAGAAAAATCGAGAGCGAAGGGAGCGGCGCCGACGGCGATCGATGCGATTTGCTGGTGTGTTTTGACGTCGAGGATCCAGGCGGTGCCGGAGGCGGAACTAACGCCCCAGATTTCGGGACGGGTTGGGTGAGTGCGAAGGCCGGAGGGACGCGCGCCGACAGGAACGACTGCGATGGTGGAGAGTTTGACGAGGTCGACGACGGAGACGGTGCCGTCACCCGTGTTGGCAACGTAGGCTTCGAGGCGGAGGCCGGGACGGAGGTAAGCGGGGAGGCGTTCGACGGAAGCGAGCCAGAGGCCGACGATGAAGAGGCCGGCGAGAAAGATGAGGAGGCGGTAATTGAGGTGGTTCTTGGTCAGCATTGAATGGTTGAGAGTAACACTGTTGCTGAGCTCGATAAATCTCCCCACCCACACGCTAAAACCTGCGTGTGTGGCACCCGCAGAAACTTCTAGGGCAGCGGCAAAAGTGTTCTCAAGAAATTCTGATCTAGCATCCCACGGGCAAATCGGCCCATGGGGCACCCAAAACCACAGAAACTTCCGAGGCAAAAGCAAAACCGTTGCGCGAGCGCGCTTCGCGACCTCGGCGATTGATGCGTCGGACCCACCTGCAACACCGGCAGGCCGGGCACCCGCGGACACTTCCAAGGCGAAAGCACAGGCGAAAGCGAGGAGTGTCGGGTTGGGAACAGTTGCGACGGGGGTGTCACCTAGGAGGCTAGTTGCGAATCAAATGGTTACGAGCGGCCAATGCTCGCATACAGTTTCTGCGCAGCCGGACGTGAAGTGAAACGTGTCGCGGCTGGCGGCGCAAAGTTTTATTAAAACCAGAAGGAACTTTCGAAGCGAAGTGGGGTTTGATGAGTTGTAGGCAGTGAAGAATTGGAGTAGGCTACGAGAGCTTTGACGATGAACGAACTAGTTGAAGCGAACCTCATAGATCCATTTCATTGCAGCCCCGGCGGCGAAAGTTCCTGGCCTCGCTGGAAATTCCAACACAAGCAAATCATTGAGGTGAAAAACACATGCGGACAGTAACAATACGTTTGCTTTTGCTTGCGTTCTTGCTCGCGGTCGTCCCGGCCGCGGTGCCAGCAGCGCATGCGCAGATCGCCGTAGGCATATCGGTAGGATTCGCGCCTCCGGCAATTCCGGTGTATGAGCAGCCGATCTGCCCGGGCGAAGGGTATTTGTGGACTCCGGGCTATTGGTCATACACGGATGATGGAGGTTATTACTGGGTGCCTGGCACGTGGGTTATGGCGCCTGAGCCCGGATTTTTGTGGACGCCCGGCTATTGGGGTTTTGCAGGGGGCGTGTATGGGTGGAACGCAGGGTATTGGGGCCCACACGTAGGGTTTTACGGCGGTATCGATTACGGATTTGGATACGCGGGCGAAGGATTTGTTGGTGGACGGTGGGACGGCGGGCACTTTATGTACAACACTGCCGTTATGCACGTCGACACCACGGTGATCCACACGACGTACGTTGATCGCACGGTGATCCACGAGACCACTGTGAATCGAGTGAGCTACAACGGGCCGGGCGGCGTTACGCGTCAGCCAACCGCCGAGGAACGCACGTTCGCCTCGGAGAAGCATGTGGAAGCGACGCAGGCTCAGGTGCAGCATCGCGAAGAAGCTTCGAAGAACACGGAATTGCGCGCGTCGGTAAACAAGGGCCGGCCGCCAATTGCGGCGACGGCCAAGCCTGCTGATTTCAAGACGGGCGTGGTGAGGACGAAGTCGGCGCCAGTTTACGATGAAGCGAAGGCGAAGGCGGCGGCGAAGTCAAACCCGAAGGCAGCGGAAGGAGCAAGGCCGGGCGAGAAACCAGCGACGGCGGAGCATCCGGCGGAGAAGGCGACACCGAAGACGGCGACTCATCCGGCAACGGCTGCGCATCCGGCTGAGAAACCAGCGACGGCCGAGCATCCAGCGACCACGGAGAAGCCAGCAACGCGTGCGAATCGTCCGCCGGCGGCGAGCAAGAACACCGAGCGGCCGGCGACACATCCGGCTGCAAAGCCAGAGGCCAAGCCAAAGGAAAAGCCGGAAGCGACGGAGCGTCCGGGAACGGAGGAGCGTCCGGCGACGGCGAGCAAGCCTGCGTCGCACCCGGCAACCTCGCATCCGGCAGCTTCGCATCCGGCGGCAAAGCCAGCACCGGCAGAGAAGCCAGTCTCGGAGAGACCGGCTGCGAAGCCAGCGCCTGCGGAGCACGAGTCAGCGCCCAAGCCAGCAGCACGCGCGAGTGCGCCAAAGCCGGCGCCTGCCTCACATCCGGCAGCGTCACATCCGGCGCCAGCGCAGCATGAAGCGCCTGCGTCGCATCCGGCTCCGAAGGAAGAAAAGCCGCACTAAGAAACCGGTAATTTAATGCGGGAACAGCAGGCCCTGGCGGAAGCTGGGGCCTGCTTTTTTTTATTGGAGAGGGAAAGCCAAAACCGTTGGGCGAGCTTGAATTCGAGATTTCCTCACCCACGCGCAAACCCGGCGTGTGGGGCACGCGGAAAGACGCAGGAAATTCGAAAGCAAAATCTGCAAGCAGGGACCGCGTAGTCTGAAGGGTAAATCCTCACATGGAACAGCGCCATGCGGGGCACCCAGAAAAATCTGAAAGCGAAACGGTGGGAATTTGCGGGATGGGGAAAAGTTCGATAAAATGCACGGTCTACAAAGAAAAAGTTCCAGGGCGAAGACACCGGTCGTTGCGACGAACTGACACACCGAAGAGCAGCTAAATCGCCGGTTGGCAAGGTTTTCCGGAACAAAAGGAATAGAACGTGGGTTTAAACACACCGCTACCAGTGCAGCTAATCGAGTTTGACAGCGCGGACGAATGGATTCCCGTCCCTGAAGCGCCGCCTGCGCCGGCGGCGTGGGTGACGGCGGGCGGGCCGCGCGTGGGGATACACACGTCGATCGCAGGCAGCGCGATCAATGCGCTGGAGATTGCGTATGGGCTTGGCGCGAATGCGCTGCAGATTTTTTCGGCAAATCCGCGGCAGTGGTGGCGGGAACGGGAGACGGCGCGGATTGGCGAGGCGGACGCGGAGCGTTTTCGCGCGCGGCGTCATGAGCTGGCGCTGGGGCCGCTGGTGATTCATTGCAATTATTTGATCAACATGGCGTCGGCGGAGCGAGTGCTGCGGGCGCGATCGATGCAGGCGTTTCATTTGGAATTGGTGAGGGCGAAATCGCTGGGCGCGGATTTTCTGGTGCTGCATCCGGGAGCGTGTTGCGGGGCAGAGCGGGGCGCGTCGATTGGGCTGGTGGCGGACGGATTGAGGCAGGCGGTGCGCGGGCTGAAGTTGGATGGACTGCGAATTTTATTGGAGAACACGGCCGGGCAGGGAACGTGCGTGGGGGCGGAGTTTGCGGAGTTGAAGACGATCATGGAGTTGTGCCCGCAATTGCCGTTGGGAGTTTGCGTGGATACCGCGCATTTGCTGGCGGCGGGGCACAACATTTGCACGGTGGAGGGCCTCGACGAAGCGTTGCGGCACATTGACGCGGTGGTGGGGCTCGCGAATGTTCATGTGGTGCATGTGAACGATTCGAAGATGCCGTTGGGATCGCGGGTGGATAGGCACGATCACATTGGCAAGGGGCACATTGGGCTGGAGGCGTTTCAGAGGATTGTGAACCATCCGGCGTTGGCGGGAAGGGCGTTTATTTTGGAGACGCCGATTGATAAGCCGGGGGATGATCTAAGGAATGTGCGGGCTTTGTGGAAGCTGGTGGGGCGGATGGTGGAAAAACCCAAGGGAAAAGTGAGGGACGGATTCGTGATCAAGCCCAAGAATACTGAGAAGAAGGCCGCGGCGCCTGCTGCGGAGAGAAAAGTTGTGCCGTTGAAAGCCGCTGCCGCAGCCGCAGGAGCGAATGCAAGCGCTGGCGGACGAATCCGCGCGGGAAAAGCGGTGGAGAAAATTGTGACGAGAAGGAAGTTCAAATAAGAAAGGCAAAAGCAGGGAGATTCCTCACGCTCAGCACAAACCGCTGATCGGTTCGGAATGACACGATTGTGGTTTGAGGAGATTGATGAGTTGAGGAGCGCGGAACTTCTAAGGCCAAGACAAAAGGCGAACCAGAGGCGAGTTTCAAGATAGGAATGCCCGCATACGACGCAAAAGCGATTGAAGAAAAATGGCAGGCCAGGTGGGATGCCAAGAAAGCTTTTCGCGCTGAAGTAAATCCCAACAAGAAGAAATTTTACATGCTGGAAATGTTGCCGTACCCGTCGGGGACGATGCACATGGGACACATGCGCAACTACACGATTGGGGATGCGGTGGCGCGCTATCGGTGGATGCGCGGGTACAACGTGCTGCACCCGATGGGCTGGGACGCGTTTGGACTGCCGGCGGAGAACGCGGCGATACAGCGGGGAATTGATCCGCGGGTGTGGACGAAGCAGAACGTGGCTGAGTTCAAGCGGGTGATGAAGCGGTTTGGGTTCAGCTACGACTGGGCGCGAGAAATTTCGACGAGCGAGCCGGAATATTACCGGTGGAACCAGTGGTTCTTCCTGAAGATGCTGGAGCGCGGAATCGCGTACCGGAAGAAGAGCCGGGTGAACTGGTGCACGAAGTGCGGGACGGTGCTGGCCAACGAGCAGGTGGTGAATGGGTGCTGCTGGCGGCATGAAGAGACGCCGGTGGAGTCGCGGGAAATCGCGCAGTGGTTTTTGAAGATTACGCAGTATGAGGATGAGCTGCTGGAGGATATGAAGGAGATCGAGCAGGGTTGGCCGGAGCGCGTGCTGACCATGCAGCGGAATTGGATCGGGAAGTCGCGCGGGGCGCGGGTGAAATTTGCGGTGGAGGGATTGGCCCACCTTCGCCCCGAGGGCTCCGGCGCGGCAAGCGAGATCGATTGAAGTTTTTACGACGCGGATCGACACGATTTATGGGGCGACGGCGATTGTGCTGTCACCGGAGCATGCGCTGATTCCGAAGCTGCTGGAACATTTGCCAAGTGCGGCGGAAGAGCAAAAGCTGAAGATTCACTGGAGCGGGTTGAGCAGGCGGGTGCTGAAGACGGAAGAAGTGGCGACGGCGGAGAAGGAAGGATTTTTCACGACGCGCTATGCGGTGAATCCGTTTTCAGGAGAAAAGATTCCGATTTGGGTGGCGAATTTTGTGTTAGCGGAGTATGGGACGGGCGCGATTATGGCGGTGCCGGCGCATGATGAGCGGGATTTTGAATTCGCGACGAAGTATAAGCTGCCGATACGGAAGGTGATTGAGCCGGACGATGCGGCCAGTTCGGAACCCATGAAAGGCACCGTACACCGAATACGGGACGCTGGTGAATTCGGGCGAATATTCGGGGCTGGGCTCGGAGCAGGCACTCGAGAAGATGACGGCGGATGCGGAAGCGCGCGGATTTGGAAAAGCGCAGATCACCTACCGGCTGAAGGATTGGGGAATTTCGCGGCAGAGATATTGGGGCACGCCGATTCCGGTGATTTATTGCGAGAAGTGCGGGGTGGTGCCGGTGCCGGAAGGTCAGTTGCCGGTGGTGCTGCCGGAAAAAGTGCAGCTGGTGGAGTCGGGGACTTCGCCGCTGGCGACGGCGCCGGAATTTCTGAATGTGAAGTGCCCTAGATGCGGCGGGGCGGGACGGCGCGAGACGGACACGATGGACACGTTCGTGGATTCGTCCTGGTATTTCTATCGCTACACCGATCCGCACAACGATAAGGCGCCGTTTGATTCAGAGGTGGCGCGATATTGGTTCGAGATTGACCAGTACGTGGGCGGGATCACGCACGCAATTTTGCATCTGCTGTACTCGCGATTTTTTACGAAGGTGATGCGGGACATTGGGTTGGTGACGTGGGACGAGCCGATCGCGCGGCTGTTTACGCAGGGAATGGTGCAGAAGGGCGGAGTGGCGATGTCGAAATCGCGCGGGAATGTGGTCGGCGCGATCGATATGGCGGACAAGCTGGGGTGCGATACGGGAAGGTTGTATACGCTGTTTGCGGCTCCGCCGGAGAAGGATTTGGAGTGGAACGACCAGGCGATTGAGGGATGCTCGCGATTTTTGCAGAGGGTGTACCGGTTTTTTGAGGCGCACGCGGAGGATTTTCGGCGGGCAAGCGCGGACGGCGGGCCCGGCGCTGACGAGTTTGCGTTTGATGCGGAAAAGGCGACGGAGAAAGAGAAGAGACTGCTGAGGCGGGCGCATCAGACGCTGAAGCGGGTGACGCACGATTTTGAGGAGCGCTGGCACTTTAATAGTTCGATTGCGCTGCTGATGGAGTTGGTAAACGCGCTGCATGCGGAAGAGCCGCTGAATGAGGAGTATGAGTCCGGCTGCACTGAAGCAGGTGGCGGAGATGTTGGTGTTGATGATGGGGCCGATTGCGCCGCATCTGGCGGAAGAGCTGTGGGAGATGCTGGGTCACTCGTACGAGAAGACGGGCGGGATCATTGGCGCGGGGTGGCCGAAGTATCGCGAGGATTTGGCGCGCGAGGAAGAGTTTGAGATGGTGATTCAGGTGAATGGGAAGGTGCGAGCGAAGCTGGTGGTGGATGAAGGCGTGAGCGATGAGGAAGTGAAAAAGCGCGCGTTGGAAGATCCGAGAGTGAAACAGATGTTGGATGGGAAGACCGTGCGCAAGGCGGTGGTGGTGCCCAAGAAACTGGTGAATTTTGTAGTGGGGTAGTGATTCGTAAAGGTCGAAAGTGTGGCATCCCACCCGCAACACCGGCGGGATGGGCTACCCAGAGGCAACAGCGACACGAAAGGCATTAAGAGACCAACGGCAACTGCGATGTTCGAAGCAGGGGTGTTCATTGGGGACCCGAAGGTGAAGGAAAATTCCCACATGGGCGCGCCTACGGCGCGCAATCGCCATGCGGGGCACCCAAAAAACGTGCGATGAGAGACGCTCATGAGCGTTAAAAAAGGGATTGTGATTTTGGATTTTGGGGGGCAATACACGCAGCTGATTGCGCGGCGGATACGCGAGCTGGAAGTGTTTTCGTCGGTGCTGCCGTGCAGCGCGGCGATTGAAGAGGTGAAGAAGTGGGAGCCGCGAGGGATTGTGCTGTCTGGCGGCCCGAGCTCGGTGTACGAGGCGGACGCGCCGAAGTGCACGACGGAAGTGTTGCGGCTGGGCGTGCCGGTGCTGGGGATTTGCTACGGGATGCACTGGCTGGTGCACAACAGCGGCGGGAAAGTGCAGCCGGCGGAGCGGCGCGAATACGGGCCGGCGGTGATTGAGCGGTCGTGCGAATCACCTTTGTTTAAGGGCGTGCCGAAGAGCTTTAAGGTGTGGAACAGCCACGGGGATCACGTGGTGGGTTTGGCGAAGACGGCGAGGGTGACGGCGAAGACTTCGAATGCGATTGCGGCGGTGGAAGATCCGCAGGAGCGGTTTTACGCGGTGGAGTTTCACCCGGAAGTGAATCACACCGAGCACGGGACGGATATCTTAAGGAATTTTGTTTTTGAGATTTGTGGGGCGACGAAGAACTGGAACCGGGCAGGATTTATTGAAGAGACCATCGCGGCAATTCGGGCGCAGGCGAAGGATGGCGCGGCGCTGTGCGCGTTGAGCGGGGGCGTGGATTCGACGGTGGCGGCGGCGTTGGTGCATAGGGCGATTGGCGACCGGCTGACGAATGTGTTTGTGAATACGGGGCTGCTGCGCAGGAATGAATTTGAAGAGACGCTGAGTTTGCTGCGGGACCGGGTGGGGTTGAAGGTGGATGGAGTGGATGCGTCGGCGCGATTTTTGGGGAAGTTGGCGGGGGTGACGGACCCGGAGAAGAAGCGGAAGATTATTGGGGCGGAGTTTATTGCGGTATTTGCGGAGGAAGCAAAGAAGCTTGCCGGAGCGACGAAGAATGGAGCGAGTGCAGCTGCTGGAGCGGGTCGCGCTGCTGTTACGATTGGGTCGAGTTTCGCGAGCGTCGCCGAGCCGATCAAATTTTTGGTGCAGGGGACGCTGTATCCGGATGTGATTGAGTCGGTGTCGGTGAAGGGGCCATCGGCGACGATCAAGTCGCACCACAATGTGGGCGGGCTGCCCAAGGATATGCCGTTTCAGTTGATCGAGCCGCTGCGCGATTTGTTTAAGGACGAGGTGCGGAAAATTGGGAAGGAGCTGGGGCTGCCGGATGAAATTCTGACGAAGCACCCGTTTCCAGGGCCGGGGCTGGCGGTGAGATTGTTGGGAGAGATTACCGAGGAGCGGCTGGAGACGCTGCGGGCGGCGGATGCGGTGGTGGTGGAGGAAATTCGGCGTGCGGGATTGTATGAAAAAACGTGGCAGGCGTTTGCGGTGCTGTTGCCGGTGCGTAGTGTGGGCGTGATGGGAGACGGGCGCACGTATGGGGACACAGTGGTGGTGAGGGTGGTGGATTCTCTGGATGCGATGACGGCGGATTGGTCGAGATTGCCGATGGAAGTGTTGGGGAGGATTTCGACCAGGGTAGTGAATGAGGTGCCGGGAGTGAGCAGGGTTGTTTACGATATTAGTTCGAAACCGCCGAGTACGATTGAGTGGGAGTAGAGGTAAAGGAAGCTAGCAACAATCCACGTAGTTTTGGACCCCGAAGTTGGGTGTAAATCCCCACGCGCAAAACCGGCGCATGGGGCACTAAGAAAAAGCCACCGTAAAAGCGAAGACCCACCCGCAACGTCGGCAGGTGTGGCACCCGCAGACACACCTAAAGCAAAAACAGAGAAAGAGCAGATCCCTCACGCGCTCTTATGCGCCGAAGCTTTCTTAAAGCAAAGGCAAAAACGTTAGGAGTGGAGGGTGGCGGAGGGGAGGAGGGAGGGCGGGCGGCGGTGGAGGGTGGATTGTTCGAAGGCGAAGCAGATTTTGATTAGGGTGGGTTCGGACCAGGCGCGGCCGAAGAAAGAGAGGCCGATGGGGAGGCCGAAGACGTAGCCGGCGGGAACGTTGATGTTGGGATAGCCAGCGATGGCGGCAAGAGATGAAGACGCGCCGCCGAAGTGGTCGCCATCGACGAGGTCGGTGAGCCAGGCGGGGCCGCCGGTGAGGGCGACGATGGCGTCGAGGTGATGCTGATCCATGACGGCGTCGATGCCTTCGGTGCGAGTGAGGCGATGATTTTTCTCGAGAGCGTCGAGATATTTTTTGTCGGTGAGGGGGCCGCGGGATTCGGCTTGAGTGAAAAGATCCTGGCCGAAGTAGAGGAGTTCTTTTTCGCGATTGTTTTCGTTGAAGGCGATGATTTCTTTGAGAGTGCGAATTGGAGCGTGATTGGCGGCGAGGTAGGCGTTGAGATCGTTTTTGAGTTCGTAGAGGAGGACTTCGTTTTCGGAGTCGTCGAGCTTGGTGGCGGAGGGAATTTCGATGTCGATGAGAGTGGCGCCTTCGTGCTTCATGACATCAAGAGCGGCGGCGCAGAGGGGCGCGGCGGGCTCGGAGATGTTGAAGGTGTCGCGAAGGACGCCGATGCGGGCGCCGCGGAGGCCGGCGCGATCGAGGAATTGAGTGTAGTCGTCGTGCGATTGGCGCTCGCTGACTTGGGTGGCGGGGTCGTCAGGATCGACGGAGGCGATGGCGGTGAGGATCGCGGCGCAGTCGGCGACAGTGCGGCAGATGGGGCCGGCGGTGTCCTGGGAGTGGGCGACGGGAATGATGCCGGCGCGAGAGACGAGGCCGAGGGTGGGCTTGATGCCGACGAGTCCATTGGCGTTGGAAGGGCAGACGATGGAGCCGTTGGTCTCGGTGCCGATGGAGGCGGCGCAGAGATTGGCGGAAGTGGCGGCGCCGGAGCCGGAACTTGAGCCGCAGGGATTGCGGTCGAGGGCGTACGGATTGTGGGTTTGGCCGCCGCGGCCGGACCAGCCAGAGGAGGAGTGAGAAGAGCGGCAGTTGGCCCATTCGGAGAGATTTGTTTTACCGAGGATGACCGCGCCGGCGGCGCGAAGTCGTTGGGCGACGGTGGAATCTTTAGGAGGAGTGAAGCCGAGCATGGCGAGGGAGCCGGCGGTGGTGGACATTTTGTCGGCGGTGCCGAGGTTGTCCTTGATGAGGACGGGGATGCCGTGGAGAGGGCCGCGGAGGCCTTTGGACGATTGTTCGGCGTCAAGAGCGGCGGCGATGGAGAGGGCGTCGGGATTGAGTTCGATGACGGAATTTAATTTGGGACCGGAGGAGTCGATTTCGTGGATGCGCGCAAGATATTTTTCGGTGAGGGAGTGAGCGGTGAATTTTTTGGATTGGAGGGCGGAGTGGAGTTCGTGGATGGAGATTTCTTCGAGTTCGAAGGGGGAGGGAAGGAAGGGGGTAGTGGCTTCGCGGGAGAGGAGAGGAAGAGCTGTGGCGGTGGCGGCGGAGGTGAGAGTGGAGTGGAGGAATTGACGACGGGAGGGATTTTTAATTTTTGGGAGCATGGGGGAGGGATTGTAACAGAGAAGAGTAGGCTAGCCGAAAAGCACCAGTGCGGGAGAGTCGGTAGCCGCATGGAAGAGCAGATCCCTCACGCCGCGTGTTACGCGCCCGGACGGGCGCGCAGCACGCGGGATTCGGGATGACACTTAAGGAAATTAAGTAGCGTTTGATCGGTGAAACCGTTCTCGCGGAAGAACCCCACATCCCAAAACAGGATGTGGGGCGCCCAGAAGCGCGGAAACTTCTAAAGCAAAGGCAAAAGCGTTAGTTGCCGCCGGTGGGGGAGGGATGGGAGGAGTAGGAGGGATTGGTGTTGAAGAGGCGGACGTTGGCAAAGGAGCCGGGAATGTTGGGCTCGCGAAGAATGTCGGGCTGGCCGCGGCGATTTTGGGCGACGGTGACGTGATTGACTTCGAGAGTGCGGCCGAGGGACTGGTCGTAGTTGACCATGGCTTCCTGGAGATTGGCGCGTGCGCGGAGTTCATTTCCCTGTGCGGTGGTGAGATCGCGCGAACGGAGAATGACATTGTAGGAGGTAGAGGCGCCGAGGGCGTATTTCTTCTGTTCGGCGATGAGCGTTTGACGGGCGAGCTCAGTGGCCTTGATGGCGGCGTCGACCTGAGCGCGGTCTTGTTGCAAGGCAATCTGGGCGTTGCGGACGCCGACGGCAACGGTGTTGAGTTGCTGCTGATATTGGACCTGGTACATGCGCTGGTTGATTTGGGCGCGGGCGTTATCAGCTTGAGCTGCGCGGTTGCGGATGGGCAAGCTGAAGTTGATGCCGGCTTCATAGGTTGGGAAGGAATTGTGGAAGATTTGCGATTGCGCGTCGGTGAAGCCGCCGTTGGTGGTGACGCCGGGAGCGAAGGCGGAAGCGCCGCCGACGAAGACGGGCTGGCCATTGACGATAACAGGCGTGCCGTTCTGGGTGAGGATTGGCTCGTTGATGTCGGAAGCGAAGGCGGTGGGCGCGCCGGTGGTGGTGGCTACGCCGCCCAGGCCCTGAGATTCGTAGGTGCCGAACAGAGTGACAACAGGCAGCATCGCGTTGCGGGTGGCTTTGACATCGATGCCGGCAGTTTTGACGAGGAGCTCTTGCTGTTTTAATTCAGGGCGCTTTGAGAATGCTTCCTGGACGGCTTGGTCTAGAGGCGCGACGGTAGTGTCGGGAAGCTGTTGGATAGGCGTGGTCGGAACGATTTCGATATTTTGCAGTGAGGGATCCATGACCACTTTGGTGATGTCGTTGAGCAGGACGGTTTGCTGCTGCAGCTGGGTGGTTTGGGCCAGGATTAAGTTCTGGCGGTCGGTGGCGACTTCGGACTCGGCGGTGAGCACGTCGAGAGGAGCCATGGTGCCGATTTCGAGCTGGCGCTTGTTATCGCCGTAGAGTTTGGTGGAAGTAGCCAGAGCCGCTTCTTCGACTTTCACGTTTTCGCGGTCGAAGACGAGCTCCCAATAGGCGTTTTCGGCGGTGACGATGGTGGCGATAACTTGCGTGGCGAAGTAGTAGTCGGCGGCCTGGCGTTCGTTTCTGGCTTCGACGATGAAGCGAGTGTTGACGTCGCGGCCGAAACCGTTAAGGAGCTGTTGGGAAACGGTGATGTTGAGGCTGGAAGTGACGGAAGGATTGAAAAAGTTAACCGGTGAAGAGCTGGAAGAGCGAGTGTTATCCCAGCTCACGGTAAGGGTGGTGCCGGTGTGAAAGCCTTCCTGGTATTGGACATTGCCGACCAGGCTGTGCTCGCCGAGACCGACAAGAGTGGAACTGGAAGTAGCGCCAGTGGTGGTGCCGATACCTGAGATGAATGGATTGTTGACGGGGAAAACGGTATCAGCGTCGCTGAGCGTGCCGCTCACGATGGGATCGAAAGAGATGGCTGGAATATTGGCGATGCTGGGCGAAAAGCCGATGGTCGGGACGCCCAAAAATTCTTGGCCGGACTTGGAGCGGAGGACGTCAGTTTCAGCGATAAAGGGCGTGTAGCGCGCGATGTTGACGTTGAGATTGTTCTGCAGAGCGAGAGTGATGACGTCATCGATGCTCAGGAGCAGCTTGCCGTCCTGAATGAGCTGGTGAATGTTGGCGGTATTGGCGAGGTCCGGCGGCGGAACGTACATGGGGAAGTAGGGGCCGATAATGTTTGGAAATGCGCGATTGCCGTGGGAGTAGTCGCGCTTGGAGAAGTCGGCGCGAAGATCGCGGGGCGCTTCGGGAGTGGTGCTTTGTGGAAGCGGTTCGCCGGCGGGAGCGTTTGGTGAGGCGGTCTGCTGGGAAGGCGGGGCCTTCTCGATGGGTGAAGGTTGCTGCTGCTGGTTGGTGGCGGGCTCGGACTGCGGCTGGCCCGGGGGAACTTGTGCGCCAGGGGTTTGAGGCTGAGGCTGAGCCTGGCCGGCGGGATTTGCGGGCATGGGGACTTGCTGTTGCTGCTGGTTCTGTTTTTGTTGGTCTTGAGTTTGATCGGGGGCAGTGGCGCCGGGGGCGGGATTGTTTTGTTGTTGCTGTTGCTGGGCGGGAGTTGTCTCGGGGCCCTGATTTTGAGGCTTGGGTTGCTGATTTTGCTGCTGGTTCTGCTGTTGATCTTGTTGAACGGCGAAGCGGGGCGCAGCGGAGGCCATGGGCGCGAGAATTGGCGCGAAGAGGAGTGCGGCGCTGGTGGTCAGGGACAGAGCGGCGCGAGTGAGGGTATCGCGCGAGAAGAGGCTCGCGAGCGGGCGCGCGGAGGCGGGCAGGCGATGCGAATTGGTGCGCTCGAGGCGGGATGGCGAAAAAGTTCGAGTGATTTTATTCATTTCAGCGTTCGATTCTCCGTTCGATTTGGCTTACACACGCCTGCCGTGGATAGTGAAACCAGGGTTAGGCAAAGCGCGACCCCACAGAAGCCTTAGCGTAAGTCTGTTAGATAATATCAATTGGGACTGAATCCACGAGTAGTGAAACGTGAATTTAGACGTAATTGTTTCAGTGTTGTTTTACATGTTTTCGAGGGAGCACGGGCTCGGCCAAGCTAAGCAATTGATTGCATGAGGATAAGGGCGGCGATGAAACGCGCGCCTGTTCGGATGTGAACACCTCTGGTTCGTGAGCGAACAGCAAAAAGTGAGTCTAGCATTCGAGGTGGGAGTTGACAACGCGGGTTGACAAGGAAGGGGTGCAAAACTAGATTAGCGGCGTTCGGCGAGAGGGAAGCGGAGACGAGGCCACGCAAACACAGCGTGTGATCGATCTAGCGAATAGGGCGAAAGGCTGCCACTCGCGTCGCAAAACCGGCGCGCCCGCGGCGCGCGGACGCAGGATGGGGCACCCGCGGAGCAGGGTCGTCGAAAAGCACGTGATGAACGGAGCGAGTATCCGCGCGCAAAGGCCGGAACCAGACAAGCCGAAGACGGGAGGGAGAAGCGGTGGAGGCGAAAGAAGTGATTCACGTGCTGGAAGAAGTGGGAGCGGTTCGGCGGGGGCATTTTGAGCTTTCGAGCGGGCGGCATAGCGACATGTACGTGCAGTGCGCGATGGTGCTGCAATATCCCAAGTTTGCGGAACAATTGGGCGCGGCGCTGGCGGAAAAATTCCATGACATAAAAGTGGCGGCGGTGGTTTCGCCGGCAATGGGTGGGCTGATTATTGGGCAGGAAGTCGCCAGGGCGCTGAATGTGCGGGCGATGTTTGTGGAGCGGGATAAGTCGGGGCAAATGGCGCTGCGGCGGGGATTTGAGTTGAAACATGGGGAGCACATTTTGGTGATTGAGGATGTGTGGACGACGGGCGGGTCGACGCGGGAGACGATTGGAGTGCTGGAGGAGTTGGGAGGAGTGGTGATTGCGGTGGGAGCGATTATCGACCGTAGCAGCGGACGCGCGGAGTGGAATGTGCCGGCGAGGTCACTGGTGGAGATGAATGCGTGGAGTTATGAGGCGGATGAGTGTCCGCAGTGTGTGAGGGGAGGAGTGGCGGTGAAGCCGGGGAGCAGGTTTAGTAGAGGGGCATGATTGATCGGCGCGCCGTCCGGCGCGCTGCGACGCGCGTGGGAAACGCAGAAGGGCGCGGAAAATTCTCAAACAATAGCAGGTCCCTCACGCCGCCTCTTACGCGCCTGTTGGCGCGCAACAGCCGGGTTCGGGATGACAGCCCTAGGCGGTCGGCTTAGTGTGCGCGGGTGCGTGAGATAATGCGGGGCGATGAGGAATATTAAATTGGTGGTGGCGTATGACGGGACAGGGTTTCACGGCTGGCAGATACAGCCGGGAGTGAAAACGATTCAGGGCGCGATTGGGGGAAGCGGCGTCGGAGATGACGCAGGAAAAGATTTTTGTGCAGGGAGCGAGCAGGACCGACGCGGGAGTGCATGCGCTGGGGCAGGTGGCGAATTTCAAGACGCATTCGGGGATCAGCGCGGAGGATTTTCGGCGGGGGCTGAATGCGTTGCTGCCGGACCAGATCAGGGTGATGGCGGCGGAGGAAGTGGGGCCGGATTTTCATGCGCGATGGCAAGCGCAAGGGAAGACGTATCGGTACCGGATTTTTCGCGGGCGGGTGATGCCGCCGTTTGAATTTCGGAGGGCGATGCATTTTCCGTGGGCGTTGGACGAAGCAGCGATGATGGAGGCGGCGCGGAAATTTGAGGGGAGGCATGATTTTACTTCGTTTGCTGCGTCGAGCGGGGATGAGCAGGAGGATAGCGAGCGGGAGATGGAGAGGGAGATTTGGGAGTCGAGGCTGGTGAGGAGCGGAGTATGCGTTTGGCTTGATCAGTGGGACGGATACTTCGGTGCGAGTGATGGGTGGCGAGCAGAAGTTTGAGGACGCGGAGCCGCATTATTTGGATTATTACGTGAGGGGGAATTCGTTTTTGCGTTACATGGTGAGGAAAATTGTGGGGACGCTGCTGGAAGTGGGGAAGCGGCGGTTTAAGGTGAGTGAGGTTGAGGAGATTTTTGAAGCGAAGGACAGGTCAAGGTCGGGAGTGACGGTGAAACCGGATGGATTATGTTTGATGGCGCTGGAATATCCGGATCCGACGGATTCATTGAGGGATGTGAGGAAGGGAAGGAAAGAAGGATTTAGGTATTTTTCGAGGCAGATCGAATGTCGCAGAAAACTTCAAAAAGACAAGCGACGAAGCAGTCCGAGGTTGAGTTCGAAGTTTCCTCGCCCACGCGCAAAACCGGCGTGTGGGCCACCCGCAGAATATCCGCGCGCAGGGAGATGTTGCCGAGTTTGGAGAGAATGTCACGCCGATCGAGAAAAATATCGCTGGCGAAGTGGATTTTGAAGCGGTGAGGTGAGATGCAAGAAAGCGGTTTGGTTATGTGAGGGGGAAGGTACGAAAGGGTAAATGGGGCGGGGAGTGGTATGTGTGAGAGATGGGCGCGATGCGAGGACGGTGGAAGTGTAGTGTTGGAGGGGGTTTGCGGGAGGCTGGTGCGTGGTGAGTGGAATGAGGGAGTTGTGAAGGGCCGGGAAAATCTCTACATCGGGCCGTCAAAAGGATTTCTTTTGATTTGAGAGATTTGACTTTGGGAGTAAGCGCGATTAGAGTTTCGTTTGTAAGCTGAATTTGTGTAGTTACCCACCTGACGTAATCAAGACAGAAAAAGCGAATTCGAGCCCACGCAGAAGCGTGCGTGTGAGCGATCGAGCTGAGCGCTCGTAACATCCCCACACGTAAAACCGACGTGTGGGGCACCCACGGGCGCGCTAGCACGTGTGTGAAGAAAAATTTTCAGGGACAAAGAAGGAGATTCCTCACGCTCCGCAAAGGGCGCGGATCGGTTCGGAATGACATTGCGACGTTGGAGATGTAGGAAACGAGGTAGAGAGTTCGCAGTGCGACTAAAGAGAGGAGAAGAGATGCCTAATTACAATGCGCAGAATCCGCCGTATTCGATATTTCCGGGGGATGTGGCGCTAGCGTTCAGCAATGAGGCTCCGGCGGCGGGAACGGCGAGCCAGCAGTTTGCGTTGCCGGCGTATTCAGGGCGAGGGGAGCAGGGCAGGACGGTACGTTGGCAGACGATTTATGGGACGGCGCCGAGTGCGGTGAATGTGGCGTTGCAGGTGGCGCTCGACGACGTAGACGCGCATTACCAGACGATTGACAGCAGCACGAATACGGCGGGGGAAGTCGCGGACGGTGAGCGGCGTGAATGGGAAGTTTATACGGGCGAAGGTCACGACGAACACGGGTGGAAGTGGAATTACGGTCCAAGTGTTGGCGTGAAGTGGGGAAGCGGGGAAATGGCCGAGCTGTAGCGGGCGTGCAGCAAAGTGCGGTCGGACGGTGCGCGGCGCTGGTGAAATTGAAGGAAGGCGAGTGCGGGTGGCGGAGATGCAGGGCGGAGGTCGCGCAAGGGGAAATGTTTTGCGGGCGTCATCGGGATATGGCGGATGGAGTGGTGTTGGGATGGTGCGTGGAGAGAGAGAGGAGGGAGAGCGGGAAATGACGACGAAGTTGAACGAGAGCGGCGGCAAGAAAAAGCAAAATGCGAGTGAGTTAGCGCCGGTCACGGTAGGTGAGGCGCTGAGGATGCTGGGGATGGATGAACGGAAATTAGCGCGGGAATATGCGTATTTGGTTTATGACAAGAAGTATCGGACGTCTGGGTGGACGATGCAGGCGAGATTGCGGGCGCTGGATAAGTGGGAGAAATTGCTGCAGAGCTCGGAGGGTTCAACGGTGGAGGTGGTGGAGGGGAAGTTTGTGGAATTGTTACACGACGTGGAGAGGCCGGATAGGAGTGAGGGAGGCAAAGGGAGTGAACAAGAGATTTAGGCTTTAAAGGTAGGGCGTGGACGGAGGCGTTTCCACACCCACACGCTGAAACCTGCGTGTGGGGCACCCGCGGACACTTCAAAAGCAAAGGCGAAGCGCGTTAGTCGAAGCCGGGGTAGGACATGCTGGAGTCTTTGTGGGTATTGTGCGAGGCGAAGCGGAGAAGCAGAAAAGCGATGAAGGCCATGCAGCCGGCGGCGATGAGAGTGGGCGAGTTGTTGTGAGACCAGTCGATGAAGGGGCGGACGAGCTGGGCCATGGGATCGTTGCTGACGTCGCTCATGTCGGGCTGAACGTCGGCGATGAATTTCATGGCAGGGAAATAGAAGGCGCCGACGGCGAGAATTCCACCGGCGACCGCAGAGATCACGCGCAGCAAGGCGGTGAACATTTTAGTTTTTACCGAAGCGGAAGGGGACTCCGAGGGTAATGTTGCACCATTTTGGGGCGGAGTGCAAGGGACGAGGGCGGGGCCAAAGCCAAGGAAAGCAAGGGCAACGGCCGCTCAGGCATGGAGGGCTTTGTGTCCCACCCGCAAAACCGGCGGGTGGGGGACCCGCAGCAACTTCTAAACCAACGGCAAAATCAAGTTAGTGGTGAGTCGAGGATTCGGTGAGGAGTTTGTGGACGGCGGCGAGGACGAGGTCGGGGCGGGCGCGTTGGACGTAATGGCCGGAGCCGATGGCGATGACGTGGGAGCTATTGGTGGAGAGGTGAGTGAGGTCATCCTGGAATTTTGACCAGGCCGTGTGAAATTGTGCGGCGACGTCAGGTGGAAGGCCGCCGTCTACGGTGTTGTTGGGATCCTGGGAAAGAACGACGAGAGGAGTGTCGCCGAGATTGCCGACGGAGAGGACTTGAGTGGAGCTGGCGTCGATAGCTTGGAATTCGCGTTTGACGGAATTGGCGGCGGCGTAGCGGCATTCGCGATCGGCGATCTCGGGCGCGGCGGCGCGGAGAGCGGCAGGCGCGGTGAGCGGGAATCCGCTGCAGGCGCCGAAGAGACGCGGGAAGCCGAAGAAGATGACGTCGGGAAGAATTTTGAGAAGGAGAAATTGCTGGCTGGCGGCTTTCATCATGGCGGGCGGGAAGAGATGGAATTGATTTGGGTAGGAAGAATCGACGAGCGCGACGCCGGCGATTTCGTCGCGATGATGGCCGGCGAAGACGCGGACGTAGTAGCCGGCGAGTGAATGGCCGACCAGGATGTAGGGCGGGGGAACTTTGCCGGCCTTGAGAAGAGCATCGAGATCTGCGGCGATGTGTTCGGCGTCGCGAGGTTCGTTTGAAGGTGCGGAGTCGGACCAGCCGATACCGGCGCGATCGTAAGAGCAGACGCGAGCGAAGCGGGAAATGTCGGGCTGGACGGTGACCCAGGAGGAAATCGAGAAGTCACCGAGGCCGGCGTCGAGAATGACGGTGGGTTGGGTTTCGTTTGCTGCTGTGGTAGTGGGCGCGTTGCCGGTGCAGTAGAGGTGCATGTTGCGGCCACCGATGTCGAGGAGGATGCCAGGCGCGGGATACTTGTGGTCGCCGTAGGCGCAGGAGATGAATTGGTAAGTGATACCGCCGATGGCGGCGATGAGGATGAGGAGTAGGAGATAGCGCAAGCTGCGCTTGGTCCACTTCCAGAGAGTGGATTTTGAAAAGGGCATGGGCGGGGGAAGGGTAGATGAAATGAAGAAGAAGGGCAAGAGAGACTGAGAATAGAAGTGAGTAACAAGACCCACGCAACCACGGCGTGTGGTCGATGAAGCAGCAGGGCGGAACCCCCCTGCGTCCAACCAGCGTCGTGGAGGCACCCAGAGCGACCAAATACGAAACATCGCTGCGTAGCAATGGACCCCGGAGCTTGAGTGAAAATCCCCACGGGCAAGACCGGCCCATGGGGCACCCAAGAGCGCGGAAACTTCTAAAGCAACACCAACTGCAACACCAACGGCGAAAAACAAAACGATGGGAAAACGACTAGGGGTGGAGGTGCGTTCGGGAGTTGAGAGATGGGCGGAGGATGTGAAGAGGGGGAAGGGGCGAGGCGGCAAGGGCGGGCTGGATTTGGGATATAGGCCGTTTGAGAAGCAGCAGGAGTTTCATCGGTCGAAGGCGAAGTACAGATTGTTTGGAGGGGCGGCGGGGCCGGGAAAGTCGAAGGCGCTGCTGATGGAAGCGATACTGCAGGCGCACGATCATGCGCGAGTGAATACGTTGCTGCTGCGGCGGACGTTTCCGGAGCTAGAGGCGTCGCTGCTGCTTTATTTCCGGCGGGATGTGCCGCGCGAATTGTACAAGGCGTACAACGACAGCAAGCACGTGGTGACCTGGTGGAATGGATCGACGACGCGGTTCGGTTACTGCAAGAGCGAGAACGACATTTATCAGTATCAGGGCGCGGAGTTTTTGTTCATCGGGATCGATGAGCTGACGCTGTTTACGTTGAAGCAGTGGCAATTTTTGACTTCGCGGAACCGGTGCCCGGCGGCGGGTTCGTTTCCGAATATGGCGGGGGCGACGAATCCGGGGAATGTCGGGCACGCGTGGGTGAAGGCGTTGTGGGTGGACAAGGTGCCGGCGCCGGGAATGGATGGCGCGACGGAGTACGACTCGGCAGATTATGATTTTATTTCGGCGAAAGTGTGGGACAACCCGATTTTCGCGGGCGACCAGAATTATGTGAAGACGCTGCGGTCGCTGCCGGTCGGGATGCGAAGGGCATTTTTGGATGGGGATTGGAATGTTTTCGCCGGGCAGTATTTTGATTTGTTCGATCCGGGAAAGCATGTGGAGCGGGCGGAAAATTTGGGGATGGAGAGTTGGTGGCCGAGGTGGGTGTCGATCGATTGGGGATTTGAGCATCCGGCGGCGGTGTATTGGCATGCGGCGGGGCCGAGGAGAACTGTAGAAGTTGAAAAGGATGAGGGTGAAATAGCGCCAAGCATCGAAGGGATCGAGGCGGTCGAGCGAACGGCGGGCGAAGGAGAGACCCGATACGCGAACGAGGATGCGAGGCGGGCGGCGGGGAAGTTAGCGCGGGTGGTTAGGCAGACGACGAAGAGGAAGATGCGGGTGGTGACGTATCGGGAGTTGGTGCGGCAGAGGGTGGGGCCGCGGGCGTTGGCGCAGATGATTGTGGATATGTCGTACGAGAGTGCGAGAGAAGGCGGGGCAATTGGTGGCGAGCGGGAAAAGATTGATGCGATTTATTTGTCGCCGGACGCGTTTGCGAAGCGGACGGACGAGGCGACGATTGCTGATCAGATGGGCGACGTGTTTGTGGCGGCGAAGATGCCGCGGCCTAGCGTGGCGGACAACGACCGAATTGGCGGTTGGATATTGATGCACCAGATGCTGGCGGCGGGGGAGTGGACGATTGCGGGGAATTGCGCGGAGTTGATTCGGGTGCTGCCGACGATGGTGAGGGATGAGGCGCGGGTTGAGGATATTGAGAAGTTTGATGGGGACGATGCGGCGGATGCGGCGAGATATGGATTGAAGTCGAGAAGTCTGGCGAGGCAGATCGTGGCGCCGCCGATGGAGTTGAGGGTAGCGGAGAAGGTGATTTCGACGGATCCGACGATACGAGCGATACAGGCGAAGAAGGCGGGTTTGGAAGTAAAGGGAAGCGGAGGGCCGGTCAAGTTTGGAAGGAGAAGAAGGTAGGAGGACATTTTACGAGGAAATGCACACGCGGTCAGAAGTAGGGCTCGACGTTTCCTCGCCCACGCGCAAAACCGGCGTGTGGGGCACCCGCAGAAAAACCGCACGCACGCGCCCAGGCAAACACTGCGTGCGAACAGGATCGATAGGCCGTGGAAAACCCCACTCGCAAAGGTGGCGGATGGGGCACCCACGGAAACTTCTAAGGCAACAACGAAAGCAAGGCTGAACCGGCGCGTCGCGTCGGTTATTTTTCTATTAGGAGCAGGGCGATGAGGAATTTGGCGGAGTTGTGGGAGAGGGTGACTGCGCGGCGTTATACGCGGATGCTGGAGGCCGAGATTGAGCGGCTGAGGGCAGAGAATCGCGCGCTGGTGAACTCGATTATTGGGATTGCGGGGATACCGCCGTTGAAGATTGAGGCAGAGATTGACGCGGAGCAGAGGCGGCGGCGAAGTTTGGAAATGGCCAAGCAGGGAGTTTTTGGAGCGAAGCCGGCGAACGAGACGGAACGCGGGCTGCCGCGGATCGCGCGCGGGCGGATCGGGCGGCGAGAGAGCGGGGATTTATGTTGCCGTTGAACAGGCTGAGGAGAAGGTCGTGGCAGCAGATTGGAAGGATGTTGGAGATGGAGGAAGTGAGGAAATTGGGGCATCGGGAGAGTGCGGTGACGATGCAGCCGGCGGTGAGGTCGTAGAAAGAGTACAAAGCCGAGGCAACGTAGTAAGGCGGACACCGAAATTGATCGCGGTCGCGGTAAATCCCCAGCGCGCACAACCGGCGCATGGGGCACTAAGAAAAAAATGTAAAGGCAAAAGCGAATGGCGATGGATCAAGAGCAAAGGGTGGTGGATGCGGGAACGGTGCCGGTGGAAGGCGCAGCGGTGGGACCCGCGACAGGAGTACCGGGCGACCCGGTGGCAATGATTGAGTCGCTAGCGTATGGGGCGAACAACGAGCTGCTGCCGGAGCGTTATCAGAATGCGCTGCGACGGCTGGTGCAGGACTTTGCGAATGAGTCGGACCCCTCGCGACGGCAGGAAGTGCGGCGGATCAAACAGGCGCATCAGTTTTGGAGAGGGTTGCAGTATTTGTGGTGGAGCGAGCGAGATCAGAACTGGCATTTGCCATTCGAGCAGAAGGTGGGAGAGCAGGCGTCGATCGAGGACATGCCTCGATACGAATTTGTGACGAATATTTATCAGGCGTTTGGGCTTTCGATTATTTCGGTGCTTTCGCAGGATGTGCCGCGAGTGCGGTTGTTTCCGCAATCGGCGCAGGCTGAGGAGGACGTGTCGGCGGCGAAGGCGGGGACGGAAGTGGCGCAACTGGTGGAGCGGAACAATCGCGTGGGGAATTTGATTGTGGATGAGGCGTTTGAGCTGTGGACCAGCGGGAAAGTTGGAGCGTATGTGCGGTACGTGGTGGACGCGCAGAGATTTGGGTTTCATCCCGAGACGCAGATTGTGGCGAGGCAGGTGCAGCTAACGCCGGGAGCGTGGGAATGCAAGGGATGCGGCGAGCGTGTGGAAGAGGGCGGGAAGCCGCTGGAGAATTTTGGGTGTCCGGCGTGCGGGATGTTGATTGAGCTGGGGGATTTTGTGCCGGGCGATGTGGTGACGGTGCCGGCGGCGGAGACGCGGGCGCGAGTAGCGAACGGGCAGGAAGTGATCACGATAGTTGGAGGTCTGGAGCTGAAGACTCCGCCGTGGGCCAACGAGATGCATGAGTATCCGTACTTGCAGTGGAACATGGAGGTGCATCAGGCGCGGCTGAAGGCGGCGTATCCGCATGCGGCGACAAAAATTGGGGCGCCGGTAGCAGCGGGCGGGTCGGGGCAATATGAGCGGATGGCGCGATTGCAGCAGTCGCAGGGCGGGCCGTTGACTGAGGGCGGCGACTACAACATGAATTTGGTGACGTTCCAGCGGACCTGGCTGAGGCCGTGGGCGTTTTATCAGCTTGAAGATCAGCAGCTTAGGGATGAGTTGTTGGCGATGTTTCCGGATGGCGCATACGTGGCGTTTGCGGGAGAGGCGTATTGCGAGGCGCGCACCGAAAATATGGACGATCACTGGCGAGTGCTGCATGCGCTGCCGGGAGATGGGTCGAGCGGGCGACCGGCGCTTGGAGATGCGTTGATCTCAGTGCAGGAGCGATTCAACACGCTTTCGAATTTGCAGATGGAAACGTACGAGTATGGGATTCCGCCAATTTATGCGGATAGTGAAGTTTTGGATTTCGACGCGTTGACGACGCAGACGGCGGAGCCAGGGGCGCATTATCCGGCACGGGCGAAGCCTGGCCAGCCATTGGCGGCGGGATTTTTCCAGCCCGCACCGGCGCAAATTCCGCCGGACCTGGCGGAGCATGCGGCGAATTTGATGGGGCCGGTGTCGCAATTTTTGACGGGGGCGTTTCCGGCGCTATTCGGCGGGGCGATGGAGAATAACGATACGGCCTCGGGTTACGCCATGGCGCGAGACCAGGCGATGGGAAGAATTGGTTTGGTGTGGCGGCAGATGAAATTTTTCCATGCGGACGTGATGTTACTGGCGGTGGATTGTTTTCGGAGGAATAGGCCACAGGACGTGGAAGTAACGCTACTGGGGGCTGGAGCGGCGTTTGAATCGAAGTGGATCCGGCTGGCGGATTTGAAAGGGAATCTATTTGCGTATCCGGAGACGGATGAACAGTACCCGACGATGTGGTCGCAGCAGCGATCTGTACTGATGCAGCTGCTGGGGAGTTCGGATCCGCAGATGCAGGCGGTGCTGGGGAATCCGGAAAATATGGGCGTGGTGAAGAGGCTGATTGGGCTTGAGGAGTTGGTGATACCTGATGATGAGAGTCGGACAAAACAGTATAGGGAAATTGCACAGTTGGTGACGCAGGCGCCGGTGGTTTATCAGGCTGGTGGCGCGGGAACGAGTGCGGGAACGAGTGCGAACCAGGCGGCGGGAAATCCGGCTTCGGGCGAGGTGATATTGCCGAGCATTTTGCCGGATGCGTTTGCAGATAATCATGCGGTGGAGTTAGAGGTGTGTAAGAGGTGGTTATCGTCGGATGCGGGGCAGGTAGCAAAGGCGGATGCGCCGGCAGGGTACGCAAATGTTAGGGCGCATGCGATGTTGCATCAGAGGTATTTGGAGCAGACCGCAGTGCAAGGCGTGCAGCCGAAAAGGCCAAGTCAAAAGCTTTAAATTTCATCGGACCCACTTCCGTCCATTTACAAGCGCGCCCTACGGCGCGCAAGCGGAAGGGGGCACCCGGAAAAGCGATGACAACAGCGCCGCTCGTAGGAGAAGACCCCGGTAGGTGAATGTAATTCACCACGGGCAAAATCGGCCCATGGGGCACCCGCAGAGACTTCAAAAGCGAAAGCTTTAGAAGGTGCGTTCGACGCCGCCGTAGCCGAAGTCGGCGCCGTAGGCGGAGCGTTGGGAAGGCGGGGGGGCGAGGAGTTTGGCGACGTGAGCGAGGCGTTCGGCGCGTACGGGCTTGACGAGGCACATGATTGCACCGTGCTGCGAATTGGCGGCATTTTCAAAGACGGTTTCGTGAGCCTGATTGACGAGCAGAAATGGAATGTGAGAGAGGCGATCGTTCTTGCGAATGATGAGAACAAGGTCGCGGCCGCCGAGCTCTTCGCCTTCGGCTTCGGCCATGATGAGGGCGGGCGTTTCGGTTTTCAGAACTTCGAGAGCGAGATGGGCGGTGCCGACGGTGATGACCTGGTAGCCCTCCTTTTCAAGAGTAGTTCGATTTTGTGCGGAGGCGGAGGGATCGGAATCGACAATGAGGACAGTGGGACGAGAGCCGCTGATGGAATGCGTTTTGACGGGCGCGACACCCGCCTGCTGCATGGCAGTGTGGAAATGGATGGCGATGTTGTAGCGCTTATCGGGACGCGGAATGGTGCGAACGACTTGGGCGCGCTGAGCGGGAGTGGCGGCGTCGGCTACGCTGGAATAGGGGAAGATCACTTCGAGAGTCTGGCCGACCCAGTAGCGAGAGCGCCCGGCGGCGAAGAGCAGGCCGTCACGGGAAACGTCCACCGAACTGCAGACTTCCTGAAAGGATTCGACAGTGCCGACGCCGCCTCGGACGAGGACAGGCGCAGCAAGTTTGGCTCGGCGACGACGACGGCGTTCGCTAGGCTTGCCAGCGGAGTCGGTGGGACGCACTGGCGCCGCAGGAGCTAGGTCGGTGGGCGCAGGAGCTTGAGTGCCACCGGACATGATGGAGTCGATATTTGGGCCGGCGGTGTCGGAATTGAGTGAGGATGGAACTACAGTCGATGGGGAATTGCCCGCAGGAGCGGCATCGCGCTGAGATGAGCGCTTGGAGTCGGAGAAGGTGAGGTCAGAGCCGCCTTCGGACGAATAGGGAGACAGGGGATCGAGGCCGGAATCGGCACCGGTATCCGCGTCGGTATTGGGATTGTTACGTCGAAAGATCATGCGTTGGCCCGGGGGCCCGGCGCCTAAACAGGCGAAATTCGTAGCATGGCTGATTCGAGCGGGTACGAGGATGCCGCTGAATCACCTTAGAAATATTCTACAGAAGGGACGAGGGAGGGCCGCCATAGTACTTTGGGCGGGGTGTCGGGTTGTGACACAGGGTGGTTCGGATTGGGATGGTCGGAAGGGACACAAAGCACTACCACGTAGCGATGGACCCCCAAGATTGAGGGGTAAATCCCCATTGCAAACCCAGCATGTGAGGCACCCAGAAAATTCAAAAACAAACGACAAAGCGACGGGAATCCAACGTAGGAGTTCACGTTTCCCCGCCCACCCGCAGAAACGGCGGGATGGGCTACCCAAAGAAAAAACAAAACCTTCGGCTAGGAGGTGCGGACGAAGGAGGAGATGTTGGCGCGGGCGCTGTAAGAGGAGCGCTCGGAAGGCGGAGGCGCGATGAGGCGTACCGCGTGGTGGAGACGATTTGGCGGATAGGGTTTGGCCATGCAGATGACCGCGCCCGCCTGGTGGCCAAGGGCGTAATCGGCGGGCTTGGCGGCGTTGGTCATGAGAATGACGGGGATGTGGTTGAATCGGGCGTCGTTTTTGATGATGGTGCAGAGATCGTTGCCGGAAATGTTGCCGCATTCAACTTCGGCAAGAATGATGTCGGGAACGTCGTTGTTGAGAAGTTCGAGAGCTTCACGGGCGGTCGGAACGATGACGACCTGGTAGCCATCTCCCACGAGTAGTTCTTTCACAATGTCGCCCATGCGCGGGTCCGTTTCGACGACGAGGACTTTGACCTGGCGAGTGATGGGAGCGGAAGCGTATTCGCCCACGTCTTCGTGGCGTGGAGCTCTGAGTTCGATGGCCAAGCCCCAGCGACCGTCGGGGAGCTGAGTGGCGCGGAGGATGCGGGCCTTTTGGGCGGTGGCGACGGAGTCGGGATGTGCTGAATAGGGGAAAACGACTTCGACGGGTTGATGGACCCAGTATCCGGGGCGGTTGCTGATGACGAGGAAGCCGTCGCGGGAGACGTCGACGGAGAGGGTGATGTCGTCGAAGGAGTCGAGAGTGCCGACTCCGCCACGGACGAGAACGCGCATGCCGAGTTTGACGCGGCGACGCTTGCGGCGGTCAGCGCCGGGTGAGTCTTTGGGAAGGCGAACATAATTTGGATCGGCGGCTTTGGCGGGTTCGGCCGACTCGGGTGCTGTTGATTCGGCAGGATTGGGCGGCGGGAGCTTTCGTTTGATGCGGGGGCGGCGAGCATCGGCGCTGGGAGTAGTTGAGGCTGTGCTAACGGCGACGGTGCCGGCTGGCGCCGAGGCGGTGTAGGGGCTGGGCTTCTTGGCGGATTTTGAAGGCGCGGGCGCGGGCATGGCGGGGATCATTGAGGCGGGGAGGCCGGCGGTGGAATCCGGCGAGTCGATTTCGATGGCCTGCGATTGATCGCGCATTTCGGGGGCTTCGGCAACAGCGCGGGCCATGAGGGCGCGGAGCTCGGGCGAGACAGCCGGAGTTGTTGGTGCGGGTTTACGCGGCTTGGCAGTACCGACGGAAGCGTCACGCGAGTGTGATTCTGCGGACGAATTTCTCTTATTGCCGCGCAGACCTGGGCTGCGCAGTGTCAAAGGCGTCGACGACCGGATGGACTTTGTTGGCGTTCTTGGAATCGCCAGCGAGGAGTTCATTCAGGCTGGAAGGTTCGTCCTGATCGGTGGGATCCGTCGGTGCTTCGTGAACGGGCGCATGACGTTCGCGGGCGTATTCATTGTCGTGCTCGGGGCGTGCGGAGGCGGAGACGGCGAATTCGGGCGCGGACGACTTGGGCGTCTTCGTGTCGGCGCGGTCGTCGCGATCCAAATCGCGAGTGGCGACAGGTGAATTATTTTTCCCCGGGCGGTCGGAACTCATTTGTACACACTCCTCAGTAGTGCGGATTAGGTCACGGAAAACCTGAAGAGGGACTCGCGAGCCCGACCCCGGGGGCGAGAGGTGACGAGAGCATTGTAGTTTGCGGGGCGCGAAGCGGGTGCGTGCGGGGCGGCGGTTGTGTTGAATGGCTACACGCGAGTGGAACACGCAGATGAATGATTTGGCAGGATTTAGTGGGGCGTGGGCGTCGAGGGAAATTTTTTGAGGAGAGGAATGGACATGGAGAGTAAGGCGGCGGGGATTGGTGCAGGGAAGTCGGCGTCAGGCGCGGCAGCGCCAGGCGGCGCGACGGAGAGCGGTGCGCCGCAGAATGCGGCGAAGCGCGGAGTTGCACAGCGTCCGGTGACAGGCGGCTCGAGCAGGCAGGCGAGCGATGACGAGATTTTGGGGCTGGATCTGGGAGTGAGAGGACGGGCGGGGAGTTTGGGCGAAGGCGTGGAGGCAGGTGCGGGGCGAGGATCGGAAAAGAGCGTGGATGAGATTTTATTTGGGGATGAGAGCAGCGAATCGGTGAGTGACGAGGAGAATCGCGGGAGCGATTCGAGTGATTCTCGTGATCAGGAGGCGGCAGCTCAGGATGAGCTGGCGCTGGGTGCGTTGACGCCGGAGGCGCGGGC
The DNA here is from genome assembly GCA_963757885.1 of uncultured Acidobacteriota bacterium. Classification (GTDB taxonomy): domain Bacteria; phylum Acidobacteriota; class Terriglobia; order Acidiferrales; family UBA7541; genus Palsa-147. Next base: position 47,454 of record CAVWSS010000007.1, read on the forward strand.
GGCGGTAGAAGCACATCCGGAGCTGGGGAAGATTGTGGAGGAGGCTGCGGCCTATCGAGGGGTTTTTCCGTCGGTGGAGACGGCGCGGGAGGTGGCGGGAATTTTTCCAGATGCGGATGCGGCGCGAGCGGCACGGCAGCATGTGGCGGAGCTGAGTCAGATTGATGCGCTGTTTAGCGCGAATCGGCCGGAAGCGCATGCGGAGTTGGCGGCGGCGATACAACGGTTGAATCCGGAGGCGTTTCAGAGTTTGGCGCGGATGATGAGGGCGGTGGCGGAAGCGGGGACAGCGCGGAGCGGCGGACGCGCTTCGGGAGAGAGTGCTGCTCGGGCGGGAGGGAAGCGGCACGGCGCGCGAAAGCGCGGCGGGCGGCGGAGCGGGTAGTGATGGTGCGAGGCAAGGAGTGAGCGCAGAGGGAGCGAGGGCCGGGGCGGAGGCGCGAGGAATCACGAACGGAGAGCCTCAGGCGCAGCGGGATGCGGATGCGCAGGCGGCGGAGAGAGCGCAAGCGGCGAGGGCGGTGAATCAGGATGCGCAGCGCACATTTTTTCATGAGGCGAATGCGGCGGCGGTGGAAGGAGTGTTGGGCGCGATTCGAACGCAGGTAGATCGGCTGCTGCCGGAGGAAATTTCGGAGGGAGCGCGGAAAAGAGTCGTGGGGGACATTTATAGGGAGCTGGGCGGGGCGCTGGAGTCGACGGCGGGATTTTCGGATCGAGTGCGCCAGGTGTTTGGGGCCGGGCGGCTAGATGGGCGGACGCGCGATGCAGTGGTGCGAGTGATTGTGGATCAGGCGCGCCAGTCGATACCGGGAATTGCGAAGAAAGTGATCAACGAGTGGACGACGAGTGTGGTGGGAGCGTCGAAATCGCGGACGGCGCGGCAGAGGGCTGCGGCGGCGAGGGTGGATATTGCGGGAGGGAGCGCGGGAGCAGAGGGGAGGAAGAGTTTGATGCCAAGGGATATTGATTATCGGAGGCTGTCGGACGCGGATATTTTGAATATGTAGAGGAGATGTAAAAGTCGCGCAGTCAAAGGCCTTAAATTTCATTTTTCCCACTTTCTAAAACCAGGAAGTGGTGCACCCCGAAAAGCAAAAGCACTGTCGACGTAGCCGGGGACCCGGAGTTTGAGCGGCAAATCCCCACATGGGCGCGCCATACGGCGCGCAACCGCCATGTGGGGCACCCAAAACTTCCACTTCAACGCGAAACTTCACTTGCAGCGAACGAGTGTGGTTGAACTGTCCGAGGAGGACATCCGCGTGAGAAAGAAAATTTCACACGAGGAGAAAGACTAAATATGGCACAGATGCAGAATGCACAGACGGTCGCACTGCAGCTCGAGAAGGTGAGAGACAAACTCCCTTTGCTGTACGAGCGGGACGACATGTTGCTGACGATGATCCAGCAGCGTGGCGATGTGGAGCGGGTAAGCTCGCGAAACATGCGACTGCCTCTGCAGATCAGGCCAGGAGGCAAGGCAGGTTTGGCGAACCTGGACGGCGGCGATCTGGGGCGCGGGTCGGGAACGACATACGACGTGGCTCAGGTGACGCCGATCTTTTTCCGGCACGCGGTGGAAATTTCAAAGTTAGTGGAGTACGCGTCGAATTCGCCGGAAAAGGCGATTGAGAACGCGGCAAAGCGCGAAGTGAAGAACAACATGCAGCAGTTCCGTTCGTTTTTGGACAAGGTGATGCAGACGAACGGTAACGGCGTGTTGGGCACGATCGCGTCGCTCTCGCAGACGACCGCGGGACAGCCGACAACGTTCACGATGGCCAAGCCGCCTGGGTCGGTACTGGTTTATTACAACCAGACGATTCAGGTGTACGACCCGACACTGACGACCAATCGAGGATCGTGCAACGTGACGGCGCTGGATCCGTTCGCGGGAACGATTTCGATTGATGCGTTGCCGTCGGGGACAACCGCAAACGATTTGATCGTTCACGACGGGTTGAGCGGTGCGCAGCCGGTGTCGCTATTCGGGATTTTGTATCACCAAACGAATGCGACGACTGGGACGTGGTTGAATCTCAACCGCGCGACGTATCCGGTGGAATTGGCAACGCCGAGGGTGAGCGGCAACAATTCGGCGCTGACACCGGGCGTGGTGCGTTTGGCGATCAACAAGGTGAGGAAGTCATTGGGTACGAATCACCTTGGGAAGCTGATCGCTTACACGTCGCTCGAGCAGGAACATGCGTGGGAACAGCTCGGTGTGACGATTTCGCAGATCATCAAGGAAGGCGCGGGCGGAAGAGCCAGCGATTTGGATCTTCTGTTTACCGGTGAGAAGACCATGGCCGGCGTGCCGATCAAGTCGTCGATCAACGCGAACACAGCGCGAGTGGATTTTCTGGATTTGTCGCGCTGGGGTCGCGCAGTGATGCAGGACATTGATTTTTATGACGTTGGCGGGCAGACGGTGTTCCCGATTTATGGGACCAGCGGAGGCTTGTCGGCGGCGTATATCTTTTATTTTGTAACGGGATTCCAAGTGTGGAATGAGTCGCCGCGGTCGGGCGCTTATATCGACACTTTGGCAATTCCGAGCGGGTATTAATTGCGGGAGCTGGGTTAGATAAGGTGACGCGCGCCGAAGTGAAATAGGGGACTGCGGTGCGCGTCTAGTGGCCGTGGGGCGGCGAGCCCGTTTCTAGGGACGGGGAAGCTGCTTCGCGGCCATTTTATTTTGGAAGTGAGTGGGTGGAATTCGCAGATTCCATACAGATCATGTAGTGGTCGACCCCAGGTTTGGGCGTAACGCCCCACGCGCAAAACCGGCGCATGGGGCTAAGAAAAAGCTTAAACCGAATCCAAGGAGGCGAGATGGCGATAGCGATTAGTGTGACGAATGTGGACGCGTCAGGAGTCACGACGTGGATGACGGGGACGCTGGTGTTCTCGGGGAGTTATGCGACGGGCGGAGATGCGCTTGATTGGACGGCGGCGATGGAAACCGCGGGAGCGTCGGGACAGGTGGTGGCGTCGGGGTCGGGGCCGCAACAGGTGATGATCGACAGCCAGAATGGGAACGCGGGGTACTACGTGCCGGTGCAGGGGAGCGGGATCAACAACTGGAAGGTGAAGTGTTTTACGGGCGGAGGGACGGAAGTGTCGGCGGGAGCTTATCCGGGGTCGATCACTGGAGATGTGGTGGCGTTTCAGGCGCAGTTCAAGCGGTTGCAGTAAGAACGAACAAGCGTTAGGGCAGGGCGCTGTGATTGGCGACGTGGGGTTGACTGTTCCTTGTGCTCCGGCCCAACAAAGTAATTCCAAGTGCGCATCCCAGGATCTCCAGGGCCAGAAGAATAAAGACGCTTATCTTGAACACAGCGGCCCAATCGGTGGGCGGCACCATGAAAATGTTGTTCAGAGATGCGTGCAGGAAGTGTTCGTAAAGATCGGCGCCTAAAGCAGACAAAAAGAAGAAGAACGATATCAGTGCAGCGAGGGTGTCGCTGAGCTTCCAAAGCACGACCGACACAACCAAGTGTCCCAGGGTGATCAAGCAGATGGCCACCCAGCTGACGTTGTTATTTGGCGGTGGGAGAACTTTGGCGGCAGGGTACAAGTGCCAGATTGCGACGATCCAGTGCGCGATCACGACCAGCAGAGTAAATAGGCGTTGCTTTGCCATTTGTGGTGACTTCCCCCCTACTCTAAGCGCCAAGACAGAGAGATTGCAATGATACGAGTGATACGGGAGACGCATGAGGCGCCGGTAGAGTTGGTGGAGCGAGTGGCGCGGGCGGGAGGGTGGAACCGGTTTGGCGAGCCGAATTTTCGAGTGGTGTGGGGGTGGTCGCGACTCGAGTGGGTTGGCGGGAAATGGACGGACCGGGACGCGAACGGAAATGTGATTCGGGAGTCGGTGGAGCTGCGGCGAGTGCCGAAATATTTTCCGCATGAACGTTGGCATGTGGAGAGATGGATGCCGCCGGAAACGTATGGGAGCAGGAAGAGTTGGTGGGCGAGCACGATTGAGCGTGAAGGCGGGATCTTGGTGCCAGCGCTGGGGCCGTATCCGTCGCGGGGCGAGTATGAGCATTGCTTTACGTTGAGCGGGGCGAGGGGTGAGTTTGTGCAGTTGAATGCGGCGGCGTGCGAGACGATTGTGCGGGCGGTGGAATGGGCGCGAAGGCAAGGAGGTCGGACGGGGCGGCGCGCTTTGGCGCGACGGGAAGAGGCGAGCGGAGCGGGCGTGGGATCGAAGGGCAGATGATGTGTTGGACGACGCAGTGCCAGCGTTTCATGGACAGGTGTTTGTGTAACGAATAGATGAGCGAAGGTTCGGAGTTTCCTCGCCCACGCGCAAAACCGGCGTGTGGGGCACCCGCAGAATAGCCGGGCGCAGGAAGTCGTTGTGAAGGCTGAGATCGTGAACATATTGGTAGACCAAGGGGAGGAAGACGTGGTGGGAGAACAGGTGCAGTTGACGACGCGAGAGGTACCGAGGGCGGAAGGGACGGCGGCGATCGCGAATTTGGGGGATCAGGATTTTTATGTGTCGCGGACGTATGGGATTTTTCATATTCCGGCGTGCGCGAAAGGCGAGGCGTATGCGTTGCTGTTGATCACGCCGCGAGGGGATGCGCTGGATTTGGGAGATAACCGCAGATTTCCGTTTACGATTTCGGCGCGGGAGATTGCCGAGGACATTATTCAGGATTTGGATGTGCATGGGGTTTTTGTGTGCGAGGCAGCGCGGCCGACGGCTGAGGAGCTCGATGCGGCGCGGGCGAAGCGGGAAAGTTGGTACCGGAATTTGGTGAGTGATGCGGATACGATGTGGGCGCGAGGGCATTCTTACCGGGAAATTTCGGATATGCATCGGCGGGCGGCGTTGACGCTAGGGATTGAGCGGGAGTGGGCGTTTGTGCCGCAGCAGTTGATGGATTGTCCGGCGTGTGGGGAACGAGTGAAAGCGAGTGCGGCGGTGTGCAAGCATTGCGGGGCGGTGATCGATGCGGAGAAGGCGGCGAAGCACGGGATTAGCGGGCGTGCGGCGGTGAGGGTGAAGGGGTCATAATTTGGAGGCGGGAAGGATCTCGAGTTTTGCTCCATGTTGCATCCCACGCGCAAAGGCGGCGTGTGGGGCACCCGCAGAATAACCGCGCGAAAGAAGACATGGCGGCAGTTGGAGAGAATGTTACCGAGACGGAGAGTGAGATGAGATATGGCGGCATATTTATGGCGGCGATGAGAGTTTGCGCGGCGGTGGTCGTGGTGTGCGCGGTGGCGGGGGCGGCGTGGGGGCAGGGTTCGCGCAAGGACGACATTGCGTTTGGCACGAATGGACGGCCGATCGCGGGAGCGACCGTGACGGTGTGCCAGAGCGGTGCGAGCGGGACGCCTTGCTCGCCACTGGCGACCATCTACACCGACGCGACGCTGACTGTGCCGAGCGCGAACCCGTTCCAGACGGATGGCCTCGGGAACTACCACTTCTATGCGGTGCCGGGACGATACGTGGTGCAGATTTCCGGACCCGGGATCAACGCCTACACGATCGCGGACACGATTCTGCCGAATGATCCGTCGACGCCGACATTTAATTCGGTGGCGGCGACGTCGATTGCGCTGGGCGGAAATTTGACGGTGGGCGGGGCCGAGACGGTGACCGGGCTGACTACGCTGCAGAACGTGCGGATCAATGGGACGTGCACGGGGAGCGGATGCGGAGGCGGCGGAAGCCCGGGCGGAAGTTTGAATCAGATGCAATTCAATGCGAGCAGCGCATTTGGAGGGTCGCGAACGCTGTATGACAACGGGACCCAGGGTGTGGCGCATAAAGGGCCGGATCCGTGGACGGATGTGACGGCATGGGGCGCGTTGGGAAAAGGCGCGACGACGGCGGGAGTGACGGCGGCGATTAGCTCGGGGTCGTCGAGTGCGGTGCTAAGCGCGCAGCCATCGCCACCGTTTACAACCGGAGAAGGGATTGCGATTGCCGGGGCAGGCGCGAACGGAGATGTGCTGATTGCCGGAGTGGTATCGGTGTCGGGCGCAACGCTGACGTTGAACACGACGGCGCAGACGAGCGTGTCGAGTGCGGGCGTGAGCTATGACGATACGTATCCGATTCAGCAGGGCGTGAATGCGATGTGCGCTACGAGCGGCGCACTGAATTTTCCGCCGACGGGGAATAGCAATTATGGAGTGAGAGCGCCGGCGCCGATCGCGATCGCGACGGCGACGCTGACTTCGAACGTGGTGACGGCGACGCTGGCGACGCCGCTTCCGGCGCAGATTGTGACTGGGAATTACGCTGTGATTGCGGGAAACACGCAGAGTGGGGTGAACGGGACGTTCCCGGTGACGGTGGTGGACTCGACGCATATCACCTATCCATCCACGGATTCGAATGGAACAGGGACGGCCGGGACGGTGAATTTTCCGGCGTTTCAGATTCCGTCGCCATGCTACGACTTTTTCCTGGATGGCGGGAACGATGTTCAGGCGACCAATGTGCAGTTTGTGAGGCCGCCGAAGACGCAGATTATTCAAAACGGGTCGAGCCTAGCGCCGCCGTTTATTTTGACGGGGTCGTTGCGGACGGCGAGCATCGAGCGGGTGGTGATTTCCGGGTACAACCAGGCCCTGCAGATCATGAGCGGAGCCGGATTCAATCTGACAGATGTGGCGCTGAGCGTGGGGTACTCGACGAATCCGGCGGGAGCGAGCGCGGACAATACGCCGCTGGCGATTTACAACACGTTTTGGGTGCGCATCCGCGACTCGGTGCTGAGCGTGGGGAATGGCGGGCACTCGACGCAGTTTGCGGCGGTGATGAGTTTTGTGGGGAATATGCCGCAGCCGATCAACATGGGGCTGGTTAAATTTGAGGATGTGATTGGGTCGGGTGGAAGTTATTTGATTGATGCGCGGGAAAATGGCGGGACCAACGGAGGCGGGAACTTCATTTGGGAGAACAGCCAGAACGAGAATTCGTCTGCACCGTTTTTGACCATTACCTCGACGAGCTCGGCTTCGATGCCTGAAATCGGGCCGATCAGGATGTTTGAAGGAGCCGATTTTGATTGCGGGACAGGGCAGCCATTTATCGAATTGAACTCGGCGAGCACGGCGCTGGGGCCGGTGTGGATTTACATGGCGCCGCAATGCACTACGGGATCGGGTGAGGCGATTCGTGTGGATGCGGGGACCATCGATAACGTTCACATCATGAACACCGACAATGAGACGGCGGATTCGAATGGGAATTTGGTGGGACCGGCGATCGTGGAGACTTCGAATGGCATCGATTTGCTTTCAGCGAATACGAACAACCAGCAGGTGACTTATGCCGGGGCGTTTTCGCAAGGCGCGTCACTGCGATTTGCGAAGTCAGGCGACACAAACGCGGATATTGGGCTGAATGCTTTTTCGGGACTGCTGATGGGGCCGGGCGGATCGACGTCGGTGTGCGGGAATCCGTCGGCGCTGGTGTGCGGAGGGTACGACGAGAGTTTGGTGAGGAATTCGACGGAGACGACGGACATTCAATATGCGGCGGCGTTGCCGGTGACGAATTTGTCGGCGACGGCGACGACGGGCGGGTCATTGGCGCCCGGAACGTATTACTACGCGATTGAGACGGGCGGCCCGGTGTCGAACACGTACAGCAATTATGCGTACACGTCGGTGAGCGTGGCGTCGCCGAATAATGCGGTGGCGCTGAGCTGGACGGCACCGGGAGGAACGAATCCGCAGGGATGCGTCGTTTTCAGGAGCACAAGCGCGAGTTTTGTAAGCAAGCCGTATTACGCGTCGGTGACGAATTGCGTAAGCACGACGACGTTTACGGATACGAATGGGTCAGCGAGCGGGACGGGGACGGCGCTGACGTGGAATCAGACGCTGGCGCCTTTCTATCACTTTGCGGCGGATAGCGTGCATTCCAGCGGCGGGACGGTGCCGTATTACACGGGGACGCCGACGAGCGGAGACTGCGTGAAATTTAACGGTGGGTCGTCGATTGTGGATGCAGGTGGCCCGTGCGGAGGGAATTTTTCCGCGATCGGATCGGGAACGAATACGGGCGCGACGATGACGGTGGGGAGCGGGGCGTCGATTGCGGTGACGGGAACGGGTGCGGTGACGGCGACGAAAGCGTCGCCGGCGGGAACGGCGAATGATTGCGTGAAGTGGGGTTCGAGCGGGGCACTGGCGGATGCGGGTGGGCCGTGCAGCACAGGCGTGCCGACGGTCACGAGTTATTCGCCGTCCAATGGAGCGGGGAGTGCGGCGGCGCCGTCATCGGCAAATGCGATTAATGTGGTGAAATTTTTGGTGCCGCTGAATTTGACGTTCGGCAATTTGGCGGCGGACGTCGGGACGAGCGATTCGACCGGAGGGCACTTGTATGACGCGGGGATTTACAGCACGAGCGGGACATTGCTGTGCGATTGGGGCGCGACGGCGTTAACCAGCACTGGGAAGCAGGACATTGCGTGCGCACAGGGGAGCGTGTCGCTATCGCCGGGTTATTACGTGTTCGCGTGGACGGGAAATGCGACGACGGCGACGATTTTCTTTGGGACCTCGGGGGGCGGTGGGTGGCAACAGTTCACGTCGGCTACTTCGGGGACGAGCTCGAGCGGAGGGGCGCTGCCGTCGACCATCTCGGTGCCAAGTGCGGGGGCGGTGGTGAATTCGACGTATGCGAATGTGTTTATTTTGATGCACTAGAGTGAAAAGTCTGCATATTAGGGGACCCCGAAGCTGACGGCAAGACCCCACATGGAGAACCGCCATGTGGCACCCGGAAACTTCAAAAGCAACTGTGGTGGTACAAGCATTGAAGACGTAGCATCCCAGCCTGCGACATCGGCGGATGGGACACCCGCAGAAACTTCCAAGGCAAAATCAACGCGATGTGCGGAGGGGTGTGTGGATATGGCGAAGTGGGAAGTGTGGATGAAGGGCGTGGTGGCGGCAGGCGATTTCAGGCGGTTCGAATGGAGTGGTGACAGGGTTTGCGGCAATTGGGATCGATCCAGGGCACTTCAATATGGGGGATGGGTTGAAGCACACGGTCACGATTGGCGCGATTAGCGCGGCCATCAGCGCGGTGCTGGGCGTGGCGTTGTATCTGAGGCAGTCGCCGCTGCCGAGCGAAGACTGCAAGTAAAGCTGGGAGAAAGAGAAGAGAGGAAATAAATGCCAGTCCTATCGACGACGGCTTATGGACAAGCGGAAGATCCGCTGAATTTGGCGCGGGCGCTGATGAACGACGCGGGCGGGGCGGTGTTTACGGACGGGACGCTGATGCCGCTACTGAATTCGGCGTACCGGGCGCTGCAGCGGCAATTGGCGGACAGCGGAGTGTCGGTGCTAGTTGCGGAGGTGGATCTGGATCTGCCAGTGACCAAGCGGCTTGACGCAAACGGAGATTTCGGACACGTCCGATCCGCAACTTCCGACTGATTTGCTGGCGCCACACATTTTGTGGGAGCAGGCGACCGGTTCGGGAAATGTTTTTATTCCGATGGAAAAGATCGTGGCTGGGCTGCCGAATTTGCCGCCAGCTCCGGCGCTGCGAATGTGGGAGTGGAGAGAGGACAAAATTAATTTGGTGGGGGCGACCGCTCCGGTGACGGTACGGATTCGGTACGAAAAGTTGATGCCGCAATTGGTGCAGGGGACGGATCCGATTTTGATTAGGGCGGCGAGCGATGTGCTGGCGTATGCGACAGCGGCGTTGGCGGCGCGAGCGCGCGGGGCGAGAGCATTGGCGGGGGATATGCAGGTGGCGGCAAGTCAGGCGACGGTGGAATTGATCGAGAGGTACATCAGGCCGGAGCAGTTTAAGGCGCGGAGACGAAGGGCGTATGGGAGCAGGAGAGGGATGGTTTACTTGTGAGCTCGGGGCGCGCGGCTAGAAGGGGCGATGGAAGTCCCAGGAGCGGGAGTCGTTGGAGTTTTTGCGGAAGGCGATGGCGCGGGAGGCGGGGACGAGGCCGTCGTGGTGAGTGAGGCGCCAGAGCGCGCGGCGGGCACCGCGGGAATAGTGGAGACCGTAGAGTTTGAGGAGATTGCGGCGGCGCTTTTCGGGGATGGGAAGTGTGTCGATGACGGAGTAGTCGCGATTGGTGACCAGATAGCGGCAGAACTTCCAGACGCTGGGGAAGTCGGTGTCGTCAAGCACCACGATGCCGCCGGGCTTCAAGAAGGCGGTCGACGTAGAAGAAGTCGACGAGAGTGGAATCGAAAGTGTGCCAGCCGTCGATAAAAGCGAAGTCAACACGGAGGCCTTCGGCGACGAGCTGAGGAAGGGCGATTTCGGAAGGGGCGTCGCGAAAGTCGATGAGGTGGGAGTAGCCGGCGCGTTTGAGGCTATGGAGGCCGGCGCCGTCGAAGGTTTGGTGGTTTTGGTGGACTTCGTTGGGCTGGTATTGGTGAGGATCGATAACGATGTGGCTGGCGGATGGCTGAGTGGCGAGGATTTCACAGATGAAGAGAGTGGAGACGCCGTAGGCGAGGCCGACTTCGATGCTGATTTGAGGTTTTACCTGGGTGACGAGGCGCTGAAGGAAGAGACCTTCTTCGACGGGAATGTGAGAATTGACGCGGAGTCGGGCGCCGGATTCGGAGGTTACGGTTTCGGTGCGGAGGATTTCGTCGAGGATGGGATTCATTGGGTGAGCAGGGCCGGCCTGGAGGCTATGTGCCCAGGCCCCGGCAGTCGGGACACTCGGGGCGCGGATTCTTTTAGCACATGCCAATTATGGAGAATCGGGGCGGTTCCGTCGAGGCGGGATGGCGAAATGTTATTGGATGGTGAGAGTGAGGGAAATGGCGCGGGTGGCGTTTTGCGCCGAGGCGGTGACGGTAAAGGTGTAGGTGCCAGCGACGGTGCCGATGCCGCCGGCGGTCGAGGTGGTGGTGGATTTTTTTCCGCAAGCGGCGATGGCGAAGAAGGCAATCAGGACAGAAGCCGCGAAGAGTACGGGTGCAGTGCGAAGTTTGTGGGGCGCGGTTTGGCGGGGAGCGAAGAACCAGATCAGCATCAGGATTGTTGAAAAAGCGAACAGGGGAATCAGGAATTTCGAGCTTGGAGCATTTGGACTGGCGGGTCCGGGCAGGGGCGGGACCAAGGATGTGACGCGAGCGGTGGTTTGAAATACGGCGGTGAATTTTTGCGGGGTACCGGGAACGAGGGTCACCGAGGAAGGATTGACGGCACAGGTTACGTACAAAGGCAGGTCGTTGGGGCAGTGGAAGATGACTTTGCCGGAGAAACTTGAGTCGGAAGTGGCTAGAAGATTGAAGGTGGCTTTGCCGCCGGCAACGACAGTGAGGGTATCGGTGGCGCCGTCCTGGAGGCCGAGGGTGAAGTCGTCGGCGAATCCGGTCAGCTCGGCGGTTTGCGGGCTGGAGGGGTCGGAGTCGGTGACGCTGAGAATAGCGGTGCGTTGGCCAGAGGCTTGAGGCGCAAAGGAAACGTCAATTTTGCAGGTTTGGCTGGGGCCAAGCTGGCTGCCGCAAGTGTTGGTTTGCACGAAGTCGGGCGGATTGGCGCCGCCAACGAATTGAACGGTAAGACCGGAGATGGTGCCGGCAGTTCCGTTAGTGAGGACGAAGGTGTGGGGCGGCGTTTGACCGCCGACGAGCTGGGTGGCGAACGGGTACCGAGTGGGGAAGAGGCTAACGGAGCCGGAGGCGGCGAGCTCGATTTCGCGGATGGCGTTGTTACCGGTGTCGGCGATGAAGAGATGGCCGGCGTGATCGAAGGCGATGGCGCCGGGGGAATTGAGTTCGGTGCCGGTGGCGATGGGCGCGAGCGTACCGGTTTGGGAGTCAAAGCGGACGATGCGGTTTTCGTTGGCGATGGAAATGTAAAGCTGGCCGGCAGGGCTGACTGCGAGCGAGTAAGGGCCACTACCAAAGGCGGGATGGAGCAAAGTGGGGTGGGTTAAAGAATCGGAGCCAGCTGTCAGGGCGGCGCGAAAGAGTCCAGCGGGCGAGGCGATGTAGAGTTCGCGCGAATCGGGCGAGATAGCCAGAGCTGTGAGGGCTGATCTCTGATCGTGTGCTGCGGCGCCGGAAACAGAGTTGGGGGCGGACTGAAGGATGGTAGTGAGTTGGCTGGCCAGCAGTGAGAAAGCATCACTGGTTAGGTCGGCGGAGATCAGGTCCGACGCTGAGAGAAAGAAGAGGCGGGCGGAAGCGGGGGAATCGGCAGCGGGAGCAAAGGCGAAATTGCCGGTGGCTGGGTAATTTGAGGCAGTAGAAGAGTGGGCCCAATGGCCCACGACGGTGGAGATGATACCGGTGGCCGAATCGACGCGGCGGATCGTTTCGTTGCCAGCGTCGAGGATATAGAGATTGTCTTCGGTATCGATGGCCAGGCTGACGGGCTGAAACGGGTGGAGGAGATTGAGCTGAGCGGCGGTGGCGGGCCCACCGTCGCCAAGCGAGCCGTGCTCTCCGTTGCCGACGACGAGCTCGAGGTTGCCGTTTGATAGAGAGCTGACGCGGAAGACACGGTTGGCGGAAGCGAAGTAAACCCGACTCTGGGAGTCGACGGCAAGGCCCGAGGGGGCGATGACGCGGGCGATGGTGCGAATTGTTACGGGCGAAGCAGCGGTGAGATCAGCGCCCGGCGCCGATGCCTGGGCATGAGTTTCGGAGACCGAAAACGCGGAGAAGATGAGGAGCAGCGAGGCAAAGCCAAGGCAACGGACAAACGAGAGACGCAAAACGGCTCCTCAGTTGAAATGAATGGCTACAGATGCACCGCAGAGTTCGATTCCAGGCTGGGGCCTGGGGTTGCGCTACGCGGGGCAAAGTTGAGCCGTGAAAATATAGCACAGGGAAGCGGCAGGGCAGAGGCCGAGCGAGCGTGACGAGGCGCAGGAGCCTGTTACAAGCCGCGCGAGTGCAATTTTGGCGCAGCACGAACTGGGGTGCGCGCTAGTGGGCGCCAATGGCTGCTGCGTGGCGGTACTGATGCGGGTGCTTACGATGAGCCCGATGAGGTGGCTTCATCTGGCCGTGAAGATTGGGCGGACGGATGCCCAGGGCTAGAGAGGCGCGGCGGTTGCGGGTATTGGGCAGCTTTGCTGCCGCGACATTCTCACGGATCATGCGCTGGGAGCCGGGGCTTAGACAATCCCAGGCGTGGTGAGCTTTGGTGTTGTGAGAAATGAGTTCGTACAGCTCGTCGGGCAGTTTTTCAGACGCGACCATGACGTGCAGATAGACGAGCTGACCGACGTCTACACTGGCGCGCCTGCAGATGGGTTCAGGAAGGTCGATGAACCAGCGGTCGTGATCCCATTTTTTGAGGCTGCGGCGGCCCATATCGAAGCCGTTGATGGTGCCGCGGATGGTGGTGGTCTGGTGGATTCTCCACGCCGCGAGAGCGTGAGTCGGAACGACAACGTATCGAGGAAGCTTTTGCAGCTTGCGTTCTATCGCAGCTGTCAACTCGATTGGATCATGCATTGATTCACCCCCGAGCGAAGAATGATGACCGCAGTTTATTCTGCTCTAATCGAGTAGAGATTCCACCAACGAAAGAATGAATTTTAAAGTGGGTGCCGAACGCCAGGAGAGAGTTACGCCGTTGTAGACAGGGGCACCGTAGGAGTCACGCTGAGTGGGCTGGGCGAGCGAGAGTGAGAAGACGTACTGACTTTCGTTTTTCTCTTTGATCTTCAGAAGTTTGTTAGCTTGCGCCTCGGTGACACCGTTGAGCGTGATGCTACCGCTCTGCATGACAGGGCCTCCCCCCAAGGTTCGGTCTACCCGAATCTAGTATAGCTTGGGGTACGTACACAGCAAGATACTAATGCGACTTTCTGCGAAATTATTTGTGATGGTACTGGGACTGGATATGGAGAGGACGGAATGTCGATAGAGAGCTTTGCAGCGGTGGGGTTGGGGGTTTTCGGGGGGTGGATGACGTTGCTCGATCCATCGGCAGTGCCTCCGGGGATGTCCCCCAGCCTGGGAGATGTGCAATTCATGCCGGGAGGAGTACGGACGCGGGATGGGTTGGTGGCCCAATTCGCAGCATTAGGCGGAGCGCCCAGCGTGAATGGGTTGAAGAGCTACGTAACAGGGAACTTGGTAAAGCGGCTGCTAGTGGCGGATGGAGCGGGGAATTTGTCGAAGGAAGTGTCGGCGGGAGTGCTAGGGCTCGTGTCGTCAGTTGGGAAGCCAAGCTTGTTTCTGGATTCGACGACGCTGTTTGGGCGGGAGTACGTGGCATTTGGAGACGGGCTCGTCGGGCAGGACTTGCCGCGGCAGTTTGACGACACGTATTACGACCGGGTGAGCCAAGGCGGCCCGGGGGAAGGGCCGGCGGTGGTGGACAGTTCAACGTCGGGAAACATTTCGGCCGGCGTGCACCAGGTGGCGGTGATTTTCGTGACGCGGCAAGGCTATTGGACTGCGCCTTCGCCGGTGACGAGCTGGACGGCAGTGGGCGGGAAGAAAGCGAGCCTGACGAACATACCGACCGGGCCAGCGAATGTGGTTGGGAGGTTGCTGGCGTTCACGGCGGCGGGTGGCGCTGATTTTTATCAGGTGCCGGCGACGATGACGATCAACGACAACACGACCACCTCGCTGACGGTGGACTTTGACGATACGACGTTGTTAGCGGGAGAGTCGATGGATGATTTATTTGGGCAGATCGTGCTGCCGAATCAATTAGGAGTGATTGACTATAGTGATCGGCTGTTCTGGTGGGGCGAGCGGTCGATGATGTCGAACTGGAATAATTTGGGATTTGAAGGCGGGTGGGATGCGGGCGGGAGCGGAAGACCGCTGGGATGGACGCTCGATCCAACGTTCGGCGCGGGTGGGAGCAGGGAATCAGCGGACGCGGTGTGGGGCGATGCGTATCGAATTACGGCAAACGGGTTTTCGACGGCACGAGGAATGATTTCGATTGGCGCGGCGAAGGATCCATTTGGAAATCCGCTGCTGGTGCAAAACATGGACTATTCGTTGCGGGCGCGAGTGAAGAGAAGCGCAAATCTGGCGTTAGGGACGCTGCGTATTAATTGCTTTAGTCCCACGCAAGGTGCGATTGGGGTGGGGCTGGCGGTGACGGCGCTGCAAGCTACGACGACATATGTGGAATACACGGCAGATTTAATGCCGGCTCAAGCGTCGATACCCAGCGATGTGGTGCTGCAAGTGTATGCGGACGGAGTGCCCGGACCGGCAGGGGAATCATTTTTAGTGGATGAGATTGAGATTTTTGCGACGGCATCACCGCAAAATTCGTCGCTGGTGAGAGCGTCGAAGGGCCTGGATGCGGAGAGTTATGACGGCGTGACGGGCTTAATCGAAGTGGCGGTGAATAACGGGCAGGGGATACGGGCCGCGTTCAAGCTGCGGAATTATCTGTGCTTTGTGAAGGAACGGAGCTTATTCGTGACCCAGGACGACGGCGTGAATGAACCGAGTTTGTGGAGCATCGAGGAAATGTCGAATGCGGTGGGCACGCCTTCGGCGCATGGCGTGGGAGTGGGCGAAGAGTGGGTAGTGATTGCGGGGCGTGGCGGGCTGTACTTTTTTGATGGCGGGAATCCGGTGAAGTTGTCGCAGGAAATTCAGCCGACATGGGACCAGATTAATTGGGCATATGGGCAGACGCTGTGGGTGACCGTAGACGCGCAGCGCAAGAGGATTTTGGTGGGCGTGCCGATGGGAGCAGCGACACAGCCATCGACAGTGCTGATGTTGGATTATTCTGAGGGATTTGGGGACCCGCTAGCGACGATGTTGACTTCGCCGGGACATGGGCGGAAGTGGAGTCAGTGGTCGATTGCGGCGAATTCTTGCGCGTTGATAGAGCGGGCGGACGGTACGGCAGAGATTTTTCTGGGGAATAATTCGGCAAATGCGCCGGCAGATGGGAAGGTGTATGGGCTAATTGCGGGGGCGACAACCGATGATGGAGCAGCGATTGAATCGTTTTACACGACCGCCTATTTGTCACGGACGGGATTGAGCGGGCGGAACCTTTTTGGGTATTTGACAGGGACGGTGCAGGGGGCAGGGAATTTGTCAGTGGCGGCATTATTGCCCGGAGGCGCGGTGCAGGGCGTAGGAAGTTGGGCGATGGCAAGCCCGGCACCGGAAGATATGGAGCTGTTTACGAACCTGAAGGCAGAGCGGGTGGCGTATCAGGTAAGTGCGGGGGCAACGGCGGGGGATTGGTTCTCGTTGACGAAGTTAGTGGGGTGGGCGAAGGCGGAGCCATGGGCAGTGGTGAGGGGTTAGTCGGCTTTGCGGCCGCGGTCTTGAATTAAAGGCAACTCCGGGAGTGGGTTGCGAGTCAAAGTTGGCGA
Organism: uncultured Acidobacteriota bacterium; assembly: GCA_963757885.1. Taxonomy (GTDB): domain Bacteria; phylum Acidobacteriota; class Terriglobia; order Acidiferrales; family UBA7541; genus Palsa-147. The sequence continues at coordinate 63,782 of CAVWSS010000007.1, forward strand.
GGCAAGTGAGCGGAAAGGCCCGGGTTGTTCGTTATTTTCCCATGGAGTTTTCTTGCGGGTTTGCTTGCGGGGTGTGAAGGGAGTCGATAAACTCAGTGGTCGCAAAATTTTGAGTAATAGGTGTGAGTGCGGATGAGTGTGGCAAGGCGAACCGCAGTTTGGGATGTGTGGCGGACGATGAGGTGCGGCGCTAAAGCTGGATTGAAGGCCATCGCGGTGGGCTTGCTGGTTGCCGCGTTGATGGTCACGGCGAGCTGCGGCAGCGGAGGTAGTAGCACCCCGACTTCGACACTGAGTATCGCGGCGAATCCAGGAGTGGTGGCGGGCGGGGGAACGTTTTTGTTTTCGTCGACCGCGACGAACCTAACGTCAAGCTCGGCCGGAGTAACTTTCACGCTGGCACTGAATGTAGCGAGCAATGGGGAGACAACTACGCCGTGCACGGCTTCGTGCGGGGCGCTTTCGGATGAGTCGACGTCGGTGACGAGCACGTCGACGGTGGATGGAACCATTTATTACAACGTGACAACCACGGCGCTCTATACGGCGCCGCTGGAGCCGCCTTCGCCAAACAATCTAATTTTGACGGCGACTGCACCATCTTCGGCGAGTGTGACGGCCACGGTGGTCTTCACGATTGGCGCGCCGGGGATTGTGACAAAGATTACGAACAAGATTACGAAGATCCTGCCGGGTGCGGCGCCGGTGACGCTGCACGCGACGGCGGATTTCGATCCGAAGAAGAAGGGCGTGACCTGGAATCTTACGGCGGGCGGATTTGGGTGCGCGCCCCTATGCGGGAAGATGAGCGATAAGACCACCTCGAGCGCGGTTTACACGCCACCTGCAACGTTGCCCAAAGCGCCCAATGATACGCCGACAATTACGGCGACATCGATAAGCAATACGAGCAACTCGGACTTCGATACGTTCACGATTGAAGGAAGTACGCTGCCGATCAGCGTGTCGATTGTGAATCCGTTTACTTCGATCGATGCGGGAGCGAGCGGGGTGACGGTGCGAGCCTCGGTGACGAACGACACGCGCAGCCAAGGCGTGACGTGGACGATTTCGCCCGGCGCAGGAGCGGGAGTGCTAAGCGCGGCGACGGCGACGAGCATTTTATATACGCCGCCGAATTTGGCACCGCAGCCACCGAATAATGTGCCGGTGATTACGGCCACGTCAGTGGCCGATCCCACGAAGACCGCGTCGTTTCAATTTACGATTAATCCCGCGGCGGGGAGTCATACGGCGTGCACGATGGATGGGCAGTGGGCGTTTGTGCTAAGGAGCGGCGCGGCGACTGCCGCGATGAGCTCGGGTGGCGATGCTGATCAGGCGGTGCATCCGTTGGTGATGGCGGGCAGCATGGCGGTTGATGGTTCGAGGGTGTCGATCCGTTCAGTGGACGTAAACGATGATTTTAGGGTGCAACCGAGCGACGGCGCGCTGATTTCGGGGTCATGCCAAGTCGAAATGCGGCAGAGTGCGGGAGGCGAGGCGCACAGGTCGTATGTGATTCGCAGCGATTCGGATGTTCCCGGACTGGCGACGGGGAGCGAGCTGGTGTTGGATTCGGTAGCGCAAGCCGATGGGTCGCTTTCGCTGGGCGGCACTTCGGTGAGCGGCGGGGAATTGAGCGGCGTGGCAGCGAGACAGGATTTGGCAGTATTTGCGGGCTTTGGCGGCGATTTGGCGCTTAATTTGGTGGATCTGGGGAGCGGCGGGCGCGGCGAGACGAGTGGAAATGTAGCGCTGGAGTTTTCGGCGTTGGCTGGGCGAGTGAGGTCGGGTTCGATTTCAGAGTGGGCACAGAGCGGGGAGCAGGTTTTCGCGGATGCGGCGGTGAAGGGAGCGGCGAGCGCGCCGGACGCGAATGGACGTGGGACACTTCGATTGGAATTGACAGGCAGCGCGGGCTCGGCGACTAGCGCCGGCACAAGCGCGACAGATGCCAGCAATGTTGGGGCGGCGCGGAACTTTGTTTATTACGTAGTCTCACGCACGAAGATCGTGCTTCTTGAAATGGATTCGGGTAAGAGCTTTGGATATGCAAAGGTGATGGAGGCGGGGACGGCGACACCGCGCGTTGAGTAGCAGGACTGTGCTTAGGTAGTTTTCTTTCTTACTTTTCCCTCTGTACTCTTCCGATTTGACAAACTGAATTGGTGTTGTTGCGCGTGCATTGGATCGTGATGCGCCAGCGCCGGGATGCGTTTGGAATCTATGGCGAGAGGAGTAGAAAACGAAAACGGGAGAGTTGTAGAGAAGCGGCAGGGAAAGCAGCCGAGGGAAAGGCGCGGCGCGAAATCTAAGGGCAAGGAAGTTTCAAGAGAAGGAGAGTTATTTTGCTGACAGTACCGCAGATTGAAGCGTTAAAGCACAAGGACCCACAGCTTTATGAAGCGCTGAAGCGAATCATGGGTGGGGTTAATGCAGTTGGAGTAACGAACAAGTTGAGTTTGGATTCAGCGATTGTAGATGGACCGGATTTTGCCAGGGTGAAGTCCGACGCCTTGAGCGGAAATGCGGTGGACCTTTCGAAGGCAGGAGTGCTGGCTAAGGGGTCGACGCCGTGTACTTGGAATGGCGGGATGACGTACGCGTCAACCCCGAGTTCGATTACATGGTCGTGGACCGGGCTGCAGATTTTTCGGGCGGATGGAACGACGGTGGCTGTGCCAGATGGGTCGATGGGTGTGACGGGGCTCACGGCGGGTATAACTTATTACTTCTATCCGTATTGGGATGAAGTGGCGCAGGCGGTTGGCTGGAGCGCAGGAGGCGCGGGCTCACCTGCGAACGCGCAGACTGCGAGAACGAATTTGGCAGCGCAGGCGCAGGCGTTGCAAAGCCGGGTCCCGCTGAGTCAAGGAGCAATTGTGGCGGCGACGCCGCTGAGCGGAACGGGGGGCGGGTCGGGCGGCGGTAGCGGAAATTGCCTCCGCGAGAATACCAAGGTGCTAACGAAGGAACGCGGCACGGTGGAGATTATTTCGTGCAAAGTGGGCGAGCATCTGTTGGGCGCGGGTTGCGGAGGCGTGGGGCGACGCGGAAAGGAATCGTGGACACGCATAGAGCGGATTGAAGTGATGCGTGCGGACGTTTTCATTCGGCTGCAGTTTTCAAACCGCGAAGTGCTAGAGGTGACGCCGCACCACGTCTTTACGCTGGCGGACGGCTCGCCGATGCGCGCGGAGAGATTGTGTTTGGCGGATTTGCTACGTGGGCGAGAAGGAAGATTGTTGCTGAGCAAGATTGAGACAGTGGCTGAAGTAGGGAAGAAGGTCACCGTGAGCTGCCGGCCGCTGCATGAATTTTATGCAGGGAGAAGTACGCCGACGGTGCTAACGCACAATTATACGTTCAGCAGTTGAGGCGCAGTGCGAGGTTGCGGCGAAGCTGGTTGGCGGGCCGTTAGTGTTGATTTTTGGAGGGTGAGTCATCGCCCCATTGCTGGCGGTAGAGAAGCCACTCGGGGTCGGGGCCGTTCGGACGGTTAAGGCGATATGTGAAGCGGTAAGTGCCGTGGGGATGCTGCATTTCGCTGGTGGCTAGGACGCGCATGTTCTCGCTGTACTTTCCGGATTCGACGCAGAGCGGAGCGCCGGGGGAAGACTTTTTCGAGAAAGTGTCGGGAGTGAGTGTCATATCCGAATCGTAGGTGGAGAAAATATGCTGATAAAAAGTACGGAGCGCATCTGAGCCGGTAATGGTTGCGCCAGATGGGTCGAAAAATATCGCGTCAGGGGTGTAGAGCGCAAGGATATCGTCAATGCTTTTGGCGCGCATGTCATCGATGAAACGCTGGGTTTGAACGGCGGGGAATTTAGCGCCGCAAGAGTTTGGCGGTGGCGAGGCGTGGATGGGAGAGCAAAACGTTAGGGCCGAGGCAATGGTTGCGAGGCTAAATAGAACGCCCTGGATTCCGGAGAATGTTTTCGTCATACCTGCTCCTTCCAACTTGCGGCGTAGCTCAACGGCGGGATAACTCGAGAAGCTTACGATATTGCGGCTCAAGTGACTGGTAATTCTCTTTGAAGGGCCCTGGCTCGCGGCCATTGAGACGGGCAGTGAGTACGTCGACATGCGCGTGCCAGCCAGCAGCGACCGGCGACATATCCTTCGGTTTCAGGCGCGTGTGGGTGACTTTCAGGAGCGTTTGACCGTTTGAAACTGGCTGCAACTCAAACGTCACAATGGAATCGGGAATGCCGTGCAAACGGGCCTGGTTTTCACGCCAAGTGTAGGCGAGAAGGCGCGGCGGATCGTACTCAGTGATTCTGCCGAGCATGGTGCCGTGCATTTCTTCGCGGCCTGGACAATCGATCAAATCAAAATCGAGATGGATAATGCCGCCTTTGCGGAGGTCGACCTTGCCTCCGGCAAGCCAGGTCCTAAGGCGCGCTGGCTTGGTAAGGTAATCCCACACTTTTTCAACGGGAGCGGGCAGAAGGCGTTCGATGACGACTGAGTCGTGAGCGGCGAAGCGGCCCAGGTCAGCGGGTTCCGGGCTAGCCTTGGCGCGAGAGCTGCGTGGGGGTTTGGTCATAGCTGTTTCCTTTGCTTAATTCTTAGTGGTGTTTCGGCGTTTGCCTTGTATTTCGCCTTCCTAGTCTCAGGCCCAGTCGAAGTAACCCTAGAGGACTTTGCGCGACGCCCAAGCTTGCGTCGGAGTCCTGAATTCATTGCTTTGACGATCTTGGGTTTTCCCTTGGCGCGGACGTCTTTTCGAAGAGCTGTTTCGAGAGAATCGAGGCTTGCATTCCAGAAGCGGTGGTAGCGCGCGAGCCAGCGGTGGACTCTGCGAAGGCCCGTGGGATTGAGCCGGTAGATGCGTTGTTGGGCGAGGGGGTGAACCCGGATTAGGCCCGCTTGGCGAAGAGCCTTGAGGTGTTGGGAGATGGCCTGTGGGGATACCGAGAAACGGGCCGAGATCTCACCTGCCGATCGAGGGCGTGAGCTGAGTATTTGGACAATGCGACGCCGTGTCGGATCGGAAAGTGCTACGAAAGCGTCCATGAATATTCTTATGCTAAAGCAGCCACTTAATTAAGTACAGTCTTAAACCAAATACTGGCGAGCACTGCGCGGCGGGTCAAAGTAGCGTGGAGTTGTCTCGACGGAGGTCTTGTGTACGGCAAAAGCTATTATCTAACGACGTTGGGCGAGTGGCGGCGCAAGGTACATCGATTCTGCGCGTCACATTTTGTTCAGGCACGATTCTCGAGTGCGGTGGGGCACGGTTTGGAAGGGGTTGAGGCCGCGGTCGCGACTTCTTCGGTCCTTGTCCTAGTCGAGGGTGACGAGGGAATCCATAACAACCTGCAGAACGATCCCGGTTGGGAATCGCTGCCGCACCCGCTGGGAAACCGTGCGGTATCGGATCGAGTTGTGGCAGCGCTGATTGGACACGGCGTGCGGCAGGGTGCCACGACATACGAGGTGACCGAGGCAATAGCTAAGGTACATCCAGTGATGCGCTACCGAGTCTTCTGATTGTGTCCTGCACGCTGCTCTGGTTGGTGGCCAAGGACGACGGATTAGCGCAAGACATGGAGTCATTGCGCGAAAGGGAAGCGAAATGTGCGTGCGTTTGTATAGTGACGAAGACTTGGGCGCGTTGAGACGCATGCATACGAGGCAGGGGTTCGAGTATGAATTTCCAAATCTGGACGATCCGCTCTTTGTTGCAAAGCTAGTGATGGAAGATGGCCACGGTGAGCCGGTGATGGCGGGGTTGGCGCGTCTGACGTGTGAAACCTATTTGCTAATGGATCCTGACACAGGGTCCCCGCTAGAAAGATACGCGCGGCTAAGAAGATTGGCGCGGGCAGGTGAGGAGCATTTGCGTCATTGCGGTTTGGTCGATGCGCATGCGTGGTTGCCGCCCCAGATTGCTAGGACATTTGGGAGGCGGCTCAGTGGACTGGGGTGGATGCGCGACGATCGGTGGACGCCTTACTGCAAGAGATTTGCGTGATCGTTGGATCGCTGGGTTTAAGTTGCAGTTTATCTCAATAGGGAGGCCTTTATGGGACGTGGGGCACAACAACAGACGCGACAGTTGGCAGATCAGCAGTTGGCGATGCAGAACCAGTTGATCGGTAGTGAGAATCAACAGGCACAGTTGGATCGTTCGTCACTTTTTCCCGCGATCAATTCATTGCTTACCTCGCCTGGATACACGCCCGCGCAACAAAGCGCAATCACGCAGCAGGGAATGGGCGCGGCGCGCACCGCGTATGACGCGATGCGCGAATCGGCACAGAATCAGGTGGCGCGCACAAATAATGCGGGGGGATATAACGACTTGACGGCGCAACTTGGGCGCGAAGAGGCGCAGAACCTGGCACAACAGGCACGGCAGAACCAGATTTCCTTTGCGAATGATGCGCAGAGCCAGAGATTGGCGGGATTGAGTGCACTCGGACAGGCGTATGGAATTGATACGAACCTTCTCGGGCGTGCGATGGGCGTGCCGAGCGGGTTGCTGGGAGTGCGGTCGAGTGCGTCGGGAAACGCGGACTATGACCCTCTGGCGAATTTGGTAGGAGGGGCTGGGCTAGGAGTAGGGTCGCTGTTCGGATAGGTGCCCTTGGAAACCTTCGGATGATGAATCAGCATTGCGTCTGATTGTGGTCTGTCGCGAGGCATTTTACGGCATGACTTTACAGGGCTGGAATGTTGGGAGGGTAGTGCGACTCAGTGTCGTGTCGGCGAGGAGGTGCTCAATGGAAGGATTTTTGGATGGGTATCGCGGGGCAGTGTCGTTGGCAGCGTTGGTTCAGTTCATCCTGTTCCTTCGATGGCTCTACAGACGCGTGCGTAATGATGAATTAACGCGAGCCTTCGTCGAGGACATGGCTATGAATCATTTACCGCAGATTTATGAGGTCCTGGAAAAACTTTGCGATCAGCAGGGAATCGATCACGATCCAATACCGCCGATTCGGTGGGTGGATTTTCATAATTCGAAGGATTGAAGATCGGGTTCGGTTGTTACCGGTCAGTTTGAACCCCCGTCCGGGACAATGGCTGATAGTTAGCTGTTCTAGACGTTTTTAGTAACCTGCGCGCTACAGAAGCGCCTCTGGTGTTCCGGTAATAATTCCATATGAAACTTGCAGTGGGTCCTAAGAGTTCCGATGGAGAAGTTTATTGCCACGCCCGTTGGCGGACCCACAAGGTGAACTGACTGCAAACGCGTCTCGACCAGGCATTCGCGTAGGAAGAAGAGGTGACTGAGCATGATTTCAAGTCCGTTTGTGGCGGGGGCTCAGGAGGTTGCGCGGAAAGCTGGTCTCGATCCGGCATTAGTGTCCGCGATCGTGGAGCAGGAATCATCCTGGAATACATTGGCGATCCGTTATGAACCGCAGTTCTTTGCTCGTTATGTCGCCCCCTTGGTCGGGAGTGACGAGATGAAACCAGCCACGGAGACGGAGTCGCGTAGTCGCGCGTTTTCATGGGGGCTGATGCAGATCCTTGGGCAATGTGCGAGGGAGACGGGATTTGAGGGTCTGTATCTGAGTGAGTTGTTGCAGCCGCAGGTGGGTTTGAAGTTCGGTTGCAAGTTGCTAGCGAGAGAACTCGAACGGGCCGGTGGAGACGTAAAGCGTGCCTTGCAATTGTGGAATGGCGGCGCGAACGCAAACTATGCCTCGGCGGTCATGGCACGAATGGGTAAGTATCGAGAAATGTGAAGGAAATGGGCCGTTTTTCGGCTTTAGATAAGCGCCGGCATATGAGGTGCGGCGTTTCCGACGGCTAGCAACGGCGGCTTTTGGTCGAGGATGGGAAGATTCATTCGGTGAACCTTCGGAAGCGAAAAATCAAACTCGGAGAGCAAAATGAGCGTTGAGGGATTTATTGCGGGTGCGGCTCTAGACTTGGTGAAGGTTGGGCGGGTGGTTCGGAGCGCGTTGGAGAAAGTCGGAGCTGACGCGCCGAAGCTGGTTCGGGACGTGGCGGCAGATCTGCCGGCGATCGAGGCCATAACCAACTTGGTGGCTCCTGGAGCAGCAGCCGTGGAAGTGACAGCATTCAATGTTTTTGGAGTGATTGCTGTTGCAGTGGAGGCAGCTGGCGACGCAGCTAACGCAAATGGATTGTCGGTGACGCTGGATACGGCGCTGATCGGGGATATTAAAGCGGCTATTGTGGCAATAAAGAAGGGGACGTAAAGGACTTCGAGCGCACAGAGTCATGCGATTTTGGCATGTTACCTAGCAGAGCAATTGAAAGAAAATCCCCTGCTGTTCCGGTAATTAGTATTATGTAGCTTTGCGATGATGGCGTGTATGCGGGGATTACTTGCGGGCTAGTTCGAAGGTTAGGAGCTGCTCGAGGGAGGCAGGGTCGCCGCCGACGACGCGGCGGCCGTTGATGAAGATAGTGGGCGTGCTATTAATATCGAGCTTCTCCCCGAGTTGCAGATCAGCTTCAACGGCTTGCTTGCTAGCCGGATCGTTTAGGCAGCTGTGGAAGGCCTCCACGGAAATGCCGGCTGCGACCGCAAAGTCCGTCAGCTTGTCGTAGACGTTCTCCGCGGAAATAACGTCCTGCTGGTCGAATATTGAGTCGTACATCTTCCAAAAAGCTGCGTTCGAATTCTGGTACGCGCATCGGCTACCGATGGCCGCCATCATCGCCCACGGGTGGATGTTCTCGAGGGGGAAATTCTTATATACGACGCGGACTTGTGGGAACTTGGGCAATAAAGTCTTCAGGGCTTCGTAGAACAACCGGCAGTGTGGGCATTGGAAATCGCTAAATTCGACCAAGGTAACTTTGGCATCGGCTGGACCAATCGAGGGGGAATTCGCCACGCTCAAGGTGGCTCGATTGGCTGCAAAGGGATCCTCACTGGTATTGAAGATCTCTCCGCGGAGGACGTACTTCCCGTCCTTGCTGGCAAAGATAGTACCGGTCTCGGTCTGCCCCTGATAGGTCAGCGTGATGGGCACTTCGTAGAATGCTGGGTCCGCAGCATCCTTAAATGTCCCAAGCTTCAAATCGTATTGCGGTCCCCAACCGTACAAATTCCTAAGGAAGGCGGAGATCTTTGCGTTCAACGCCGATTCATTTGAATTGCCCGCCTGCGTATGAACCGCTGAAGATGAGGTAGGAGCCTGCGCTTGATCCGTGTGGGAAGCCTGCGCGCTGCACACGGGTGCCTTGGTTAATAGCCCTAGCATGAGTCCCGCTGCGAAGATGAACGAGCTCCTTACAACCGTGCGCATTTGACTCGACGATCGTTGCATTTCACAAATACTCCTAGAAGAGTATGAATGCGTCCTTTTGTATCACGACGAAACCCTGAATATCACAGGAAAGGACATTAATAAGGGAGAAGTGGGAACAAGGAACGACTCAAGATGAAAATCGATTTGCTAGTGGCAACCGTCGTCCCACGCTAAACGCTTTCGATGTAATCTTCAGACCCGGCGCAGCCTGCTTCCTCTTATATTCATTGTGATCGACGCGTGTGGTGATTTCGCGCACCAAGCCAATAGGGAACTTCCACTCGTCTGCGATCTCCTGCGGCGATTTCAGGTCCTCGACATAGCTTCGCAAAATGCGGTCTAGCACATCGTAGGGAGGTAAGCTGTCCTGGTCCGTCTGCCCTGGCCGAAGCTCCGCAGAAGGTGCCTTGGTCAAGCTCGCCTCAGGGATCAGTTCCCTTTCGCGATTCCGAAAACGAGCCAGCTCATAGACCAACGTCTTGGGCACGTCGCTGATGACCGCGAGACCGCCCGCCATGTCGCCGTACAAAGTGCAGTATCCAACCGATAGTTCCGACTTATTCCCCGTGCTCAAAACCAGATGACCCAGCTTATTGGAGAGCGCCATCAGCAAATTGCCGCGTATCCTGGCCTGTAAATTCTCTTCGGTGGCGTCTTCAGGCAACCCCGCGAAAGGTTCGCGGAGTGTGTTGCGATAACAATTGAAAATGTCCGAAATCTTCAGGCACTTGAATGTAATGCCGAGGTTCGTCGCTAGAGCCCTGGCATCGCGCAAGCTGCCCTCCGATGAATACGGTCCGGGCATAGCCACGCCAAGCACATTCTCGGGTCCCAGCGAATCGACTGCCACCGTACAGACCAGTGCCGAATCCACTCCGCCACTCAAGCCCACCACTGCCTTTTTGAATCCGCACTTTTGCACATAATCGCGCGTGCCGAGAACCAGCGCATGATAAGCAGACTCGATTTCGTTGCCCGGTTGTTCGCGTACCTCGCCGCTTCCTAACTCCGTATCAAACAGCACCAAATCCTCTTTGAATGACGACGCCTGCGCCGCCACGCGGCCGTCGGGCAAAATAGCCATACTGGCGCCGTCGAAAATCAGGCTGTCGTTGCCGCCAACCTGGTTCACGTATACCACCGGCACGTGATGCTCACGCGCCAGCGTAGCCAGCATTTTGTGGCGCAAGGCGCGCTTGCCAATTACGAATGGCGACGCCGAAATATTCAGAAGCAGGGTACTTCCCTTCCCGATCAGCTCCGCCACCGGGTCGCGGTCATAGAGCTGCTGCGCCCAGAAATTCTTATCGTTCCAGGAGTCTTCGCAAATTGTTAGCCCGAGCTGCTGATCGCTGAACGGAATCACCATTTGGGCGTGCGCAGGCTGAAAGTAACGCGACTCGTCAAATACGTCGTAGGTAGGCAGCAGCATCTTCTGCTGCTCGAAGACCACCCGGCCATCGCGAATCAACCCAGCGCAGTTCGCCACAGGTTTGCCGGTGGGGTCGGACGATTTGCCCACATAGCCCACAATCGAGGGCATAGTGAGCTTCTTGGCGAGCTCAATTACCTGCTTATGGTTGCGTTCGAGGAAGGCGGGGCGCTCTAGAAGGTCCTGCGGCGGGTAGCCGCACACGCAAAGCTCAGAAAACACGGCGAGATCTGCGCCTCGCGACTTTGCGCGTTCCGCAATTTCAATGATCTTTTGGCTGTTTCCGTCGAAGTCGCCGACGGTCGGATTGAACTGTGCGAGGGCAATTTTCATGAAATTGCTAAGCAGGCGGCCGGCGAATCCACAAAATCCTTCACTAACCAAAAACAAACCCGAGCAGGATAAAGCCTTCGATCCATCTCCGGCGATTCTTCTCCTGCTCTTGCGTTCCATCTCGACAACGCCAAGAACGAACCGCAAGAATCACAAAGAAAAAAGGCCCCCGACGAAATCTAACGCCAGGAGCCCTTCAAAACAAATCCCACGCGATTGTCAATTCGGCCCGGTTGCTACTTGGGGCTAGACGCTAAACGAGCTGCCGCAGCCGCAAGTGCTCTTCACATTAGGGTTATTGAACTTGAACCCTGAGCCCTCGATCGATTCGATGTAGTCGATCTGCACGCCGTCCAGGTACATCTCCGACATCTGATCGACCATCACTTTCAAGCCGTCAAATTCGTAAACTGTGTCGCTATTCTCATTCGGCTGGGTCTCGAAGGCCATGTGATAGCTGAACCCGGAGCAGCCGCCGCCAACGACCGCAACGCGCAAGCCTGCCGGCATCGGGTTCTGCTGGGTCAAAATTTCCTTCACCTTCCCAACCGCTACGGGTGTAAGTGATACCATTCCCGATCTCCTCCTAAGCCCAACTTCCAGCGTTTCTTCAATACTGTTAGATGCAGAACCAGTATAGCAGATGCAGCAAGCCGTGGCCCAGCGAGTGACCAAATGGTGCATGTAAGGCCATGAATCCGAGCAAGTTATCGCGAGGCCCGTGTCGCAGCCGTGGAAATTTTTGCGCCGTCATTGCCTTGCGCCACCGCTCATTTCCCTTACAATACTTGTATCCATGAATAAAACAGTGACTCTCATTCCCGGCGATGGCATCGGGCCGGAAATCACCGCCGCCGTGCGCCAGATCCTTTCTGTCGCTGGCGCTGAAATTACCTGGGAGGAAATTCCCTCGCGCGCCGAATTTGAGAGCAAAGGCCTCGACTTTATCCAGGCCGGCGTACTTGATTCGATTCGCCGCAACAACGTCGCCCTCAAAGGGCCCATGGCAACCGCCGTTGCCGGGGGCCCTCCCAGCATTAACGTGGCACTGCGCAAGCATCTCGAGCTCTACGCCAATCTGCGCCCGGTGAAGAATCTCGAAGGTGTCCCTTCTGTTTTTCAGAATGTAGACATCGTCCTGATTCGAGAAAACACCGAAGACTTATACGCTGGGCTTGAGCACACGGTGGTTCCCGGAGTCGTCGAAAGCCTCAAAATCATCACCGAAAAGGCTTCCACGCGTATTGCCCGGTTCGCCTTCGAATACGCGCGCAAGTACGGCCGCAAAAAAATTCATTCCATCCACAAAGCGAACATCATGAAGCTTTCCGATGGCTTGTTCCTTTCGTCGATTCGCAAGGTGGCCCCGGAATATCCCGATATTCAGTACGGCGAACTAATAATCGACAACGCCTGCATGCAAATGGTGCTGAATCCGCACCAGTTCGACATGCTTCTGCTCACCAATCTCTACGGCGACATTATGAGCGACCTCGCCGCGGGCCTGGTTGGCGGCTTGGGCGTTGTTCCCAGTGGAAATATCGGCGCGGGCATGGCTCTTTTCGAAGCCGTGCACGGCACAGCCCCGGATATTGCCGGCAAGGGCATCGCCAACCCTACTGCCCTGCTGATGAGCTCGATCATGATGCTGCGCTACCTCAATCAGGATGAAGTGGCCCAGCGCACCGAAACAGCACTTCATGCCGTTTATCATGTCGGAAAAATCCTCACCCGCGACGTGGGCGGCTCAGCCAGCACCGCCGAATTCACCGATGCGGTGATTCAACAGCTCGGCAAGCCTGCCGTAGCCCGCGCCTAAAAAGTCCGGTTCGCAGAGTTTGGGACTCAAATTTCAGCACGGAGAGTTGCACTTGGAATTTCCCCCTGATCTCGCCCCAGTCACTGGTGCCAAGGAATTGTTCGATTGGTTTGGGTTTTGGCCCAGTTTTCACGATGGAGAAGTACTTTGGCTGCACCTCAACCGTGGCGATGTGTGCAGGCTGGCCATTCACACTTGGGATATGACTGCTGAAACCGACGAAAAAGGCTACTACGTTCTAGCAAAGCACATCGTCGTTGAATTTGTAATGAGCGAAGTAGTGGACTTGCAATTGGACGAATTTAACCGCCAAAACGTAATATCTTCTCTGACGATTCGAAAGATCCAGAATGGCTACCGGCTGATTCTTGGCGGTTGTTATGGGTTGGCGGGTACGATCGATGCAGCGGACCTTTCGATTCGGCAAATACCGGGCAAACCTTCTTCCGCAGTGATCGAAAAAGACGTTACGCGCCGCGGCCCGAAGCATTGACACATGCCCAACTCCAAGTAACAATTACTCTTCGTAGCAAATCAGGAGGTTCCCGGTGCCATCGATGGACGTTGACCTTGCAGGGCATGTAGCTGGCGAGGTGGTCAAGTCTCACCCCATGTCCGAAGGCACCAATAACAAGCGGAAGCGCAAGCCTCATATCGTCGCTGTAATCAACGAGATGTGCACCGGCTGCTCCGGCTCCCCGGCCTGCGTCGATTACTGTCCGGTGGCCGAGTGCATGTACTGGATACCTGACGCCGACCACCCGCCGTTCGGCAATATCCGCGTCGATCCACTGCTTTGTATCGGCTGCAAACTCTGCACCAGCAAGGGTCCCGATGGCTCCTTCCTCGAAGGCTGTCCGTGGGACGCGATTGACCTGATTCCCCTCGCCGAATTCGAATCATCTTGGGGAACGCTTCCCTACTAACCTGCGCTCTGTAAATTTCGACAGACTTTCGCGCCGCTGCAGCCAATTCGTCTCTTTGCGTCATCCTGTCCAATCTCAGCTTTAACCGCCCAGTCATCCTGACTGCGCTAGAATTCCTCGAAGCAGTCGAGGATGACCCGCCATGCCCAAGCCAACCCAAACTGAAAAAGCAAAATTATTCCACGCCCTGCATCAGCGCGACCACGCGTTCATTATTCCTAACCCCTGGGACATCGGCAGCGCCCGCATCCTCGAGCACTTTGGCTTCGAAGCGCTGGCCACTACCAGCATGGGCTACGCATTTTCGATCGGGCGTCGCGACAACACGCTCACTCGCGATCAGGTGATCCTGCACGTCAAAACCATCGCCGCGGCCACTTCCCTGCCTTTGAGCACCGACCTCGAAAATGGATTCGGCGACTCGCCCGAAGATTGCGCGGAAACGATTCGCCTCGCTGCGGCCGCCGGTGCCGTGGGCGGCTCGATCGAAGATGCTACCGAGCGCGACGACAGTCCTATCTACGACATAAAGTTCGCCACCGAACGAGTCCGCGCCGCGGCGGAAGCGGCTCGCTCACTGCCCTTCCCCTTCACGCTTACCGGACGCGCCGAAAATTACCTCCACGGCCGCCCCGACCTGAAAGACACCATCAAGCGCCTGCAGGCCTACCAGGAGGCCGGTGCCGACGTGCTCTACGCCCCGGCCCTCGCAACCGAAGAAGACATCGCCGCGGTAGTCAAATCCGTTGACCGGCCCGTGAACGTGCTGATGGGCCTGGCCGGGGTTCAGCTAGGCCTCGCCGATTTGTCGGCTCTGGGGGTCAAACGCGTCAGCGTAGGCAGCACGCTCTGCCGCACCGCGCTGGGCGCGTTCATGCGCGCGATTCACGAAATGAAGGAGCAGGGCACCTTCAACTTCGCGGAGGACGCCGCGAAATCACGCGACGTGACTGAAATTTTTAAGAATCAAACCTAGCGAAGCGGCAAGCGCAGAGGCTAACGGTATAGAAGTCGCAGCCAAAAGCTGCGTTACGAATCTTTCTTAGGCAGGAAGAAGTAGCGAAACACCGAGATTCCACCCGAAAGCGGCGCCCACACCAGACTCTTAAGCAGCCCCGACCGTCGCTCCAGGCGTTCATGCTCCAGGTCGTGCTCCGACTGCTTCTGCACGATCAGCATGGTGGCGTATTTCACAAAATCGACGCCGCATTTCTCACACACGCCTCCCTGCCGCTGTTCGTGCTCGCAGGCCGGGCACCTGAATCGCAGCGTGGTGTGGCAACGCGTGCAAAAGCGCGCCACATCGCGATTCTGCGTGCTGCATTTCGGGCAAACCATATCTCTATTCTAGGTTTTTCTGTGAGCCAGCGGCCCTGTACCAAAGGACAGGTCTTGCGAGGGAAGAAAGCGGCCAAAAACGCCGCTGCGTTAGCGGCACATAGCAAGCCCCGAAGCTAGGCGAGACTAGGAGGACGAATTCGAGGTTGCTGCACCGCGAAGCCTTTGCAGCGTGAGCGTTGCTTGCTGCTGAATTTGCGGCGGCAATCCAACCACTCCACGCGCGTACGGTTCGACCGCCGCGGCATCTTCAGGCGTGCCGATCAAGTACAGCGCCCGCAGCGACTCCCACACCATCGTTTCATCCGGTGAGATCATCACGATGGTCTGCCCCGGCTGAATTGCGGATCCATCCGCCACAGTCCAGTTCATCAACGTGCCCGGCACATTTGCACGCAGTTCAATCTTCTTGCTATCCGATGTCTCCACGCGCGCCACCATTGTTCCAGGGTTGATCGTGTCGCCCGGTTTTAGCCGCTCGCGAATCGTTCCCGCGGCGCCTTGAGGCACGGGCATCGCATACGGCCCCAGCATATCCAGAATTTGCGCGTGTCCCGAATCATCTTTGAACCGCACCAGCGAAAGCGCCGCGTTGCGCCGCACCATCGGCTGCGGGTCGTCCAGCATCTTGCGCAGCGCGTCGTGAAATTCCGGTGACGAATTGTCCTGCCCCATCACCCATGCGTCGGTCACCCGAATTTCGGTCAGCGGATCGCTCGCCAGGCTCACCAGTTGCGGATACCACGTGCGCGCCGACGGGTCGTTGTGTTCCATGCGCAACTCGAGCTGAGTCATGGCGTGCTGAATTTCGCGCGCGTGCTCACGATCGTTCAGAGCTTTGCCAAGTTGCGCGTCCGTGAGCGGCCGCCCGAACCAGGTCGCGTTCCAAAAAAGGAACGGCATCAGTACAAAGAGCAGCGCCACGATCAGGATTGCATACGTCCAGCGCTTGCCCAGGCCGGTCTTGGGTTTCACTGGTAAACTTTGGGCTTCGCTCATGCTGTTCGCTCGTTATTTTGTCGGCCGCAGGTCCGCGGGCCTATCCCGGAGGGCCTAAACCGGCCGGAAAGATAGGCGGGTATAGCCGGTACAACATGACGTACACAATAACACCCGTTACCGAAACATACAGCCACAACGGTAGCGTCCACTTGGCAATCGCTTGATGTTTGATGAATTGATTGCTCAACGCCCGGTACAACGTAATCAGCACGAGAGGCAGAATCACCACTGCTAAAATCGTGTGCGAGGTCAGCAACGCGAGATAAACCGGCCGGATCCAGCCGTGCCCACCGAACCGTACCACCCCGATCACCGCGTGGAAATACAGATACCCGCAGAGAAACAGCGCCGAGCACCCAAACGCCGTCAGCATGCTGGCCCGATGCGCCACCACGCGCCCCTTGCGAATGAACCTATAGCCGGTGAGCAGAGCCACCGCGCTGCAAGTGTTTAGCGTCGCGTTAATTTCCGGCAGATGATAGACCCACTGAGCTGGGATTCCGGCGAGCAATCAATTCTCTAGTGCTCGGAGCCGGATCCGGAGGAAGGTGTCTTTGGGGGCGCTGAAGCAGCCGGAGCCGCTGGAACGGCTGGCGCGGGCTTCACCGGCGCTGCCGGAGCGGTAGGCGGCGCTTGTTGCGGTCGCGCCACGGGAGCCGGAGGCGCAACGGCGGGCGCGTCGGCCGGTTTTGCAGCAGGGGCAGGCGTGGCTGTGGTTGCGGGAGCTGTTGCTGCAGGCTTCGCTGCGGCGGCTGGAGCAGTGGGCTTCGCGGCGGCGGGCGCGGCCGCTTTTGCCGCTGGCTTCGCCGGAGCGAACGATGGCAGCTTAATTACTCCGGCATCCGCGGCCAGAAACAAGAGCTGCACCGCGAAGGCCAGCGCCACGATTCCGCACACTGCCAGCAGCAGAATGCCGTCAATGCCGCCGCCAATCAAACCACTGGTAAAGCTCCACAGCATTCCGATCAGCGCAAGCAGCAAGAACAGCACGCTGATCACCGTCAGAATCATTTGATTCTCTTTTTTATTCATATTTGGCTGGGCCGCCTCGGCCGTTGTCGCTGTCCCCGCAGTCATGGATCGCCTTCCTATCTACCGCGCCAGGCGGTCCAGTATCATTATCGCAAGAAGTACCGGAATGTGAATCACCGTGGCGTGCATCAGCCACTTGGCGCGGATGTTCGATCGCGAGCGCTCTGCCCACAAGCACATCTGCAGGAGCGCCATCCCCAGCACCAGCGCGCCAAAAAAGTAGCCCAGCCCGGTCATGCCAATCACCGAGGGCAACAGGCTAACGGGAACGAGCAAAGCCGCGGTCACAATGATCTGTCGAAAGGTTCGATCGCCCTCGGGCTCAACCACCGGCAGCATCTGGATTCCCCCGCGTGCATAATCTTCGCGGTACATCCAGGCGATGGCAAAAAAATGCGGGAACTGCCATAGAAACAGAATCGCGAACAAAATCCACGCGCCGAGACCCAACGATCCGCGTGCCGCGGCCCAGCCAATCAACGGTGGAATCGCCCCCGGGAACGACCCAACGAACGTGGCCAGCGGTGTGTGCTTCTTGAGCGGAGTGTACAGGCCCAGGTACAGCAGCGTGGTGAGCAGCGCCAGTCCGCAGGCCAGCAGATTCGAAAGCACCGCCAGGTAGATTCCGCCCACGGCAACCAGCGCCGCGCCAAACCACAACGCTTCGCTCGGCTGCAGGATTTGCGCCGGCAACGGCCGCGCCGCAGTGCGGCGCATTTGCGCGTCCGAATTTCGCTCGATGTAATGATTCAACGCCGCCGTGCCGGCCGCCACTAGCGTAGTGCCAAGCACGGTGTGCAGCATCAAAGCCCAGTCGAGCGCCCCGCGCTCGCCCATGTAAAACCCGGCCAGCGTGGTAATCACCACCAGGAAGGTCACATCCGGCTTGGTCAGGGCTACGTACGCCCACCAGCGCTGCTGCGCGCTTACTAGCGCTGCCCGTGATGCGTTCGTCGCGCTCATAGCGCAGGCTGCTCCGCACGTCGCCCGGCCTCGCTAGTCCCCTGATGCGCCAGCGCCCCGGTCTTCACCAACCGAATTGCAGTAAGCATTACCATCACGCTCGCCGCCAGCGTCAACGCACCCATCACCACATGCGCTACCGTCACGCTCACAAAAAGCGGCAGAGGCTGCGCGTCATTGCGCGCGCCCAGCACCACCCAATAGGTCACCCCGCCCAGCAAAATCTGCGTCCCAAAGAACGAATGCAGGAAAATCATCGACTTCCGCAGCGGCCGCACTTCGCGGAAACGCCGCTTCACCACAATTCCGGTCCACACCACCATCGCGGTTACCGCACCGGCCCAAATAATGTGCGGCCAAATGCCAAACGCGCCATGCCGGAACGCCGCGCCCAAAATCGTCTGAATCACAATCACGATCGAGCACCACAAGCTTACGGTCTTCAGCGATGGCGAGCCCGTATCCTCATATGTCTGTAAATCGCTCTGCCACCAGTTCGAAGTAACCAGGGCCAGCGCCACGATCGTGCAGAAGTAAAGTTGAGCCAGCGTCGCATGCGCGGAGGAGACCGCCGGGGGCAAAAGCAGTAGCACGGTCAGCCCGCCCAGTAATCCCTGGGCAATTACCAGTCCTAGCGCGGTCCAGCCCAATTTGCGGACCCATCCGCGCGACTCGCGCCTCTGTATCCACACTGCCAAAATAATCGTGAGAAGTCCCACCGTGGCGGCAATCATGCGATGCCCATGCTCGTAGAAAATCCCGCCAACCATCGGCGGCATCCACGTTCCATATGAAAGAGGCCAATCCGGCACGGCCAGCCCGGCGTCGTTACTCGTCACCAACGCGCCCGCCGCCAGCGGCAGCAGCGTAAAGATAGCTGTGCCTACCGCGAAACGATGGATTCCACGATTTGGAGCAGGAGGCATTCGAGAATTCAATTTCCGAACGGAACTGCGCAGAAAGCCCCACACGCCATCTGGCATGCGGGGCCCTGCGAAGCTTTCAATAACGAACTAATCTAAACAAAAAGCGGACTGAAAAATCTGCTTAATCCGCCGCGGTACCGGTGGTCTTGATGGTGAAGTCCACCTTCTTCGAGTCCTTCGGGCCGATGGTCACCTGCTGATCGACTGCACCGTACTTTTCCTGCCACGCGGTGATCGTGTAGGTCCCCGGCGGCAGTCCTTTGATCTCGAACGCGCCATCCTTGGTGGTTACCGCGAAGAATGGATTGTTCAGTACCGCGATGTAGCTCTTCATCCAGGGGTGAACATTGCATTTCACCGGGATGGAGATTTCCATGCGCGCGAATGAGTTGTCGATCGGCGCGGCTCCGGGCGGCTGCGAGGTATTCCACTCGCGATTGTCCTTCGGCATCGGGTGAATGTTGTGGGTGGTCTGGTCGTCGTTCTTCACTTCCAGGGTCTGGCCAGTCATCAACGCCACCACGTGCGGTTCGTACATGCAGCCCTTCTGAGTCAGCGTGGTCGGCGTCTTGGGCGTGTCGTACGTGTAGTTGCCCAAGCCGGACTTGATGTAGATCACCACGTTGGCCAGTTTGCCGTCGCTGCTCGCAACCACGTCCTGCGGCGTGACCGGCGACGAATGCTCCTTCGAGCAGTACGGCTCGGCGCTCATGTTGATCGGCTTTTCTGCGGGCGGTTTGCCCTCCAGTTTCACTGTCCCGCTGATGCTGCCCACGGTCGATTGGTCAATCGTGGCGCCCGTGTTGGCAGGTCCCGAAGGCTGCGCGGTTTCTTCAGTATTTGTTGCCTTGCCACCGCAACCCGCGAACACCACTGCCAGGGCTGCTGCTAGAACCAGGTTCGTCCACCTTTTCATAATGTTTCTGCTGCCTCCTCGTAGAATTTCGTAGAAATTTGAATCTCGCCTGAATTGGAGCGCCCCGGCAGGCAGCGTCCCTGACCTTTTGATTGTGCGGACGCTGAGCTGGTGTCTTTTCCGCGCCGGTGTTTCTTTGCTTCTACTGCCCGGGATGAACGCTCTTCACCGTCGCGTTGCTCGAACTTTTCTTCCCCGCCCCGCCTCCCGCCGCGCCACCGCCAGGCGTGCGAGCCACCAGCGCCGCCTGCTCCTGCGGGGTCAGATTGAACATATAACGCACCAGCAGGTCGGCCTGGTCGCCGGTGTAGTGCTGCAAGTCCGCTGGCAGCGGCCCATTGAACACCCAATGCCCGTCCTCGAACCGGAAGAGTCCACTGGGCATCGCTGTGCCCGGAATAATCTTCGCCGGATCAACCAGCCACCGCTCCGTCCACGGCGTTTGCAGCCTTTCCTTGGCCAGCAGGAAATTGGGCGCGATCGCGTTCTTGTCGTGCGCTGGATTGCCGATCGCGTGGCACTTCAAACACGGCGCAGCATTGCTGGTGAAGAGATTTCGCGCCATGCCCTTTTCCGCTTCGGTAATTTCCGGAGCCTTGGGCGGAATGTACGGGTCGGGCTGTGAAGAAATCGCCTCGAAGAACAGCACCAGCTTCCGAATCTCGTCATCCGACAGCGAGAACGTCGGCATGCGCACTTCCAGATACGACCGCACTCCGTTCCGGTTCGTATCCGTCGTGCTCAGCGACGGATTCGCCAGGAAACCCTTCAGCCATTCTGGATTTACGCGTGCGCCCTCGGTAGTAAGCACCGGAGGCAAATTCTGTTTGTTCTCGCCCTGATACTGCGGCAAATCCATCAGGATCGAACGCTGCCCAATCCCAATCTGATGGCAGCCGATACAGTTGTACTTGGTAACGATCCACCAGCCATCCTGGATGTATCGCCGTCTATCCGTCGGCCTGTACATGTAGTCCGCCGGCAGAGTCGGATCGGTGCTGCCCAGCAGGAAGGTCACCAGTGCATTGACGTCATCCGGCCCATACAGATTGGGCTTGGGCATGCGCAGCGCATCCATCGGGTTGGAGTGGTATTTGCCCTGGTCATACACGGCGGGATTCTTCAGCTTCATTTCGAAGAAGCCCTTAGGATCGAACCATGACCCGCGCTTTGTGGTCCGTCGGGAGAAATCCCGCGCTTGGCATCCTCAGTCCACAGAGCGAAATCCAGCCGCTCGATCGGCTTGCTGCCCTCGTTGGTCAGCTCCGTGCCGATGCGGCCTTCATCTTCAAAGCCGCTGATCTCGTGGCATCCGGCGCAGCCGTAATGCCGGACCAAATCCAGCCCCGTCTGCTTCAACTTCGGATCGTCCATGTAATCCGCAGCCGCGTAGCTCGCATTCGGATTCTTCTGGGTGATCAAGAAACTAGCGATGTCCCGCGCATCCTCGATCGAGAGGCGCAGGTTCGGCATCACCGTGGGCTGCTGAACCACCAACTCATGACCGTCATTCGGGCAGGTTGAATGATCCAAATCAAATTGATACGGCAAATTGTGTTTGGCGTAATCCTGCGGGCCCAAATCGCGCTTCTCATACGGGCAATACGGCGCGGTTCGCTGACGCGGGTTGTGCACCCAACGCACGATGTAATCGTAATTTTCCTTCTCGCCCACCCGGCTCAGGTTCGCCGCAAATGTCCCGCCCACCTTCGCCGAATCCTCGCCAATCGAGTGGCACGCCAGGCAGCCCGCGCTCCTCGAATAGCTCCTTGCCATGCGCGGCATTCCCCGCCGGCTGATGCTCCAGCGGCGGCCCGGTCAAGCCCTGCTGCCAAATGAACGCCGCGACAGCCTGAATCTGGTCGTCGGTCATTCGGAACTGCGGCATCTTTGTCGTCGGCCGGAATTCGTGCGTATGCCCGATCCAATAAGGAATCCATTCCTTGCGCAGCTTCTGGCGAGCTTCCTTCAGGTCCGGCCCGACTTTCTTGATTTCCTCCAGCAGCGTGTGGCTGCGCCGTTCCATCTCGGCGAGCTGCGTATCCATGCGGCTTACCGTAACAGTCAGATTGGTCGCTTGCGCGTAGAGGCGGTTCGCCGCGTCATTATCCGGCGCTGAGTCGCCCAGCTTTTGCAGACGCGGAATTTCGCGTTCGTCTTCTGCCTTCTCATTGCTCAGTTGCGTAATTTGCTGGCGGGTGCTGATCAAGAGTTCATCCTGATTATCGAAACCCGCAAAGCGGTGGCAGCCAATGCAGCCGCGCTGCCGGTAAAGCTGCTTGCCCAAATTCAGCATGGTCGCGTGATCGGTGACCATGTCCGCCGCATGACACTGCTGGCAGCCTGCGTTGTAATTTTCAGGGTAATAAAGCGGGTATAGCCAATGCTCGTAACGCCCGTGCCCGCGCTCTACCGAATCGATGGCCCGGCCATTGCCGCCGTGGCACGGCGAGCAGCCAAACTTTTCCTGCGGATGCAGGGCCAGCAAATCCGGATCGGGATGGCTGGTGAATGGCGCATCCTTACTCTTCGCCATTCCCAGGTCCGCTCTGGTGAGGGTGATCTGCGTCGGCACCAATTTCTGATTCATGCCGATGTGGCATGACTGGCACCGGTCTACTAGGCCCGCGCCGCCCAAATTGTTGATCGACGCGCCCGAGGGATTCACGTTGATCTGAATCAGCGTCTCGTCCCAATCACGCGCGCTGGTATACAGCCCTTCCAGCGCCCCGGAATTGAGTCCCGGCAAATGATTCGTTAGGTACTGATTCGCCAGTCCTCGTGCATCCTTGGCCGTCGAATCAATCGCGCCACGCTTGGCCACCAACGCCGCGCGCTGCGACATTAAACTCGTAAACGTGTCGTTCAGCTCATCCGCGGTGAACTCGCGGTCTTTCTGAATGTCATCCTTGCCCAGTCCTGTAGGCCAATCGACTTTCCACGGCCCCTTCTTGGCCTCATTCAGTTCCTTGAATCGCGATTCCTTCTCACTCTTGTCTTTCGCTGGGACAATTTCGTACTCGTAAACCAGGTGCCCGATTTTCCCGCGCGCATCCTTAAACGCATCCCCGATCGCCGCGCGCTGTGCGTCCAGCAGCTCGATCTGATTGGCAATATTCTCGTCCTGCGGCCTGGCGGCCTTTTCTAAATCGTCCGCCTTTTGCGCCAAGTTTTTGTAATTCGCCGAGCTGTAAACGTCGCTCTCGGCCTTCTTTTGCCGCGCAATATCCTTCTTCAGAAATGCCGCGTACGCCCCGGCAAACTTCCTCTGGTATGCCCGCCATGGCCGCAACCCAAACATTTCGGAATACATCGACCAGGCCACTGTGACCATCAGCAAAATCGCTGCGATCATCAGCGGAAGGCTGAATGAACTCGTAGTTATGGGGTCTTCCTGCGGAGCTTGGCTCGGCGGGTTCGGGGGCAGCGGATCAGGCACTCAAGCTCTCCATGGCATGAAACACTCTCGCGTTCATATCGAAAACCAAGGCGTAACCCAGATGTACTTGATGGTGAAGACCAGCCGCAGCAGAATTTTTACCGGTAGCGAGATCATCAGGATCAGGAAGATGTACATGGTCACCAGCTGAACCAGGCTCATCCGGCTGTACATCTTCCGGCTGAATTCCGTCCGCATGCAGATCCAGTGAATCAGCCAGCCCGCCAGAATAAAGAAAATCACCAGGGGGAAAATCCCAAAGATCACTCGCGCCCAAATCGCGGCATTCGGCGCCATCGACGCCGGCAGCAAATGGGCGAGCCACGACCCATTGATCCTAAAGACCTCGTCGAGATTGCGGTTTACCGCGTAATCGACACGTTCAGCATCCCAGGTTTGCGTTGGCCAGAACCACATCCAGCCAGGCCCTCGGATGAACGTCCCGATTACGATCATCGCCACCCATAGCCCGATAAAACCCACCAGGAAAGTCCAAATCGCGAAACGCCGCTGGTGATACGTGTAATACCCGTTGCCCAATGGGTTCGAGTCGATGTAAGGCACGACCATCAATCCCACAATGATAAGCGTTGGCATCACCACGCCCGCAATCCACGGGTCGAAGTACACCAGCATTTCCTGCAAGCCCAGGAAGTACCACGGCGCTTTCGCTGGGTTCATGGTTACGTTTGGGTTCGACGGCTCTTCCAGCGGCGCATTCAAGGTCAGCGACCACACCATCAAGATGATCGTCACGATAATCGCGACAATCAGTTCCATGCGCATCAGGTACGGCCAGGTGTGAACTTCACGCTCCCACTTCGGATTCCAATCCTGCGTCTTGCGATATGCGGTCTTCGCCAGGGCTGCATCGCCACCGATCAACGCGATTAGCCGGTCATTTTCCAGCGCCTGGCGAAACGCGTACCAGACATAAAACGGTACGAGGAAGAGCAACGCCACGATAGGAACGTTATCGGGCGTGGAGGCTATTTCCCAGAGCTGGTGCCAGTCCCCAAACATTCTGTTTAGCTAATTCCCTTCCCCGGCAAAATTATTGCTTCGCGTGCTGATCCATTCCGCTCGGCCGCATGATCACCGGCCTCGGCCCCTTCTCTTCCTTAATTTCAGACTCCAACATGATCGGCGCCGGTCCCGAAATGCCCCCATCCTTGCGCACACGCCAGAAATGCACGCCCATGAAAACTGCGACGATCAGCGGAATCGCGATGCAGTGCCAGATGTACGCGCGCAGCAACGCATTTGCATCAACGATGGAGCCGCCCAATAAGGCAAATCGCACGTCGTTATAAGGCGTCATGCCAAGCAGCGCTCCAAACGGTCCTTCGTGTCCTAACAAAGGAGTCGCGCGCGCCATGTTCGTTCCCACCGTGACGGCCCAGAACCCCAGTTGATCGTCGGGCAACAGGTAGCCGGTGAACGACAACAACATGGTCAGCACCATCAGCAGCACGCCCACGCACCAGTTGAACTCCCGCGGCCGCTTGTACGATCCGGTCATGAACACACGGAACATGTGCAGCCACACCGCGATAATCATCAAGTGCGCCGCCCAGCGGTGCATGTTGCGCAGCAGCTTGCCAAACGGCACGTCGTTCTCGAGATACAAAATGTCGCGGAACGCCTGCACCTTCGACGGGTGGTAGTAGAACATCAGCAGCACGCCGGTGAAGGTCAGCACAATGAACAGGTAAAAAGTGATGCCGCCCATGCCCCAGGTGAAGTTGTACTTCACCGCATCGCGGTTCACTTTCGCGGGGTGCAAATGGAAGAAAACGTTGCTGAGGACCGAAAGCGCGCGATTGCGCGGCTCTTCGTCGTGCTTAACGCGGAAAATCGATCGGTAAAGCTGAGTTTTTTCCGGCTGCTTTAATTCTTCGACCTGCTCTTTGGCCTTGGCCTGAACGGTTACCTTGAGGGCTTCCGCCGACTCGCGAGCCTTCTCGAGCACGCCTACTTTGCGGCCATTTCCATTGCCGCCGTTAGCCCCCTGGCCGCCCGATCCGTTGTGACCTGCTCCGTTGCCGTCCGGCATCCGTTGCTCCCTTGCCTGCTCCCCTGCTCTCCCGCAGCGCTTTTTAGCGCTGCCCCTCATGACACGCAAACCGCAAGCTGCCTGCCCCTAAACGTTCAGAAATGCTCCGCTGTCGTTGAAGTGATTCACGCCCGCGCGCGGATCATCGACAAAAAGCCGGCTGGTGTCCACGTTAATCCGGCCCGTCGGATCGAGCACCACAAACGCGCGATCCATCGGTCTCGGCGCCGGCCCTTCGAAATTCACTCCTTCGCTGTCATACCCGCTGCCATGGCAGGGGCACTTGAACTTGTTCTCCGCCGGCTTCCATTCCGGTGTGCACCCCAGGTGCGTGCAACGGGCGAAAATCACGAAAATCCGGTCCGGCTCCTTCACCACCCACACGCGGTTGGTCATCAAATACCGCTGGTCGATCCCCAGGCTGAAATCCGCCGGGTAACCGATATTAAATTGAGTGTTGGGTTCGTACAGCGCGCGAGGGAAGAAGAACCGCAGGAACATCAGGAAGTTGACGCCCAGGTAGCCCCAAATACACGCCCAAACCACCCGGCGGCGGCCCTTGTTGATCTGCTGGTTGACCTGGGTCGGCGTTTCCGCCTTCGCCGCAGCTGGTTTCGCGCTCGCGGCGGCTGGTGTAGCCCCCCCTGGAACACTTGGTGTTGCCTTGGCCTCAGAATTCTCTGGCATAACGGGACGAACTGCTTAGGTTAAACCCCCACGCAAAAACAACTTAGTGCGCGTGCCAATAGTGCCTTAACGCGAGTGCGCAGTAAACGGGCGCACTAAAACTATGCTTATGAACCCCATTTTTATATTCCGTGTATACACCCCTGTCAAGCCGATTCCCTACTTTTGCATTCTTATCCGCGAAACCGTGCAGCGGAGATTTAACTGGCGCCCCGTCCTTGCAGAGTCGCACCGCATCGCTGAGCCGAAACGAGCCGCCTTTGTAGCCGCCTAATCTCAACTATGGCAGCGAACATCAGTGACAGGCTGACGCCAACACCCGCCAATGTCGGGAGCCAAGCGCGCTGCTCTACACCGTTCGCGATTCCGATAGGAAGGCACACAACTAGCAGGCCGACCCAAAGCTTCCACTTTCGAATATTTCGCAACATGAGTTTGCGTTGGGCCTCGCTCAACTCGGGTTCCGGGCGCGCATCGCTCGCATTCTTTTTTGCGGACACCTTCCAAATACCACCCGCGAGAACTGGCAGCAGGAGCCACACAAGCATTCCGATCCCCCATTCACGGTTGGTCAGAATGCCGGAAATAGCTCCCAAGATGAGCAAAGCTGGAATGCCAATCATCACCACAGCCGCCAAAGCCTTCCTGTCACAGGCCCTATTGCTTGCAGGTATTACCCTGCTCTTGCAGTTCCGCATACTCGCCACACAACTCCCTAATGATACTCACGGCTTTTTCACTGCCAATTCGCGCGGCGATAGGTTGCACCTCTTCGATCATTGTCCCTTGCATCGCCAGAATCTGTTCGCCGGCGTCGGTTTTGTAAAACTCGATGGCCTTCTTCACCTGCTCATCCGCTAGGTGCTTTGCATAGACCTCTTCGAGTGCATTCATGAGTTCTGGCGATCGGTCGAGCGCGACGAATTTCTCTATAAATTCCTTTACGATGATCTCTTTGTTCGGAGTGCCAGGAAAATTCTCGTTCAACTTCACTCAAGAGGTTCAATATTTGTCTTGAGAACCTGCGTCATTATGTCGGTCAGGTGCAGTACCTCAATAAGGTCCGCAAGGTCGGCCTTTAGCTGCGGATCAATTTGCGTCACTGGCTGGCCTTCTGAGTCCTGATCCGACGTATCGCCTGATTGGCCCAGCTCATAGACCACGGAAACCGTTGTGTCCACCTCAACTGGCTCGCCATTCAACAAGGTGGGCTGATACATCCATTGTCGGACGCAGTCCATCGCCGATTTCATGAGAAGTGGCGGACCCGAAACAAAATTGAGTCGTTGAACAGTCCCATCTTTCCCGATCACCACGTGAAGCACGACGGTGCCGCTAACACCTGCCTTCCTCGCCAATTCGGGATAAACGGGTTGCGCTTGCTTGATTATCTTGGCTGCCTGCACATTTCCGCCGACCCGAATTGGAGGGTGCGCATCCTGGGTTAAAGCATGAGCGCTCACTGTCGTAGTCAGCAGAATTGCGCAGACCACCATCATATTCCTGAGCATTTCGATTCTCCTGAGCTAGCTCTAATGAATCGCGGGCAACTACCCTCGGTCAACGCAAGGTTCATCTGCAAAGTTCTTTGAAGAGGCACACTCGACTTCCTTTTCGTCCATCTCTATTCTTGATTACCCAGCGTAAAAACTATGCTGATCGTCGTGTCGACCTCCGCCGGCTTTCCATTCCACAACGTCGGCTGATACTTCCACTGCTTTACCGCGTCAATCGCCGCCTGCGATAGTTCCTCCGGACCCGACACATACTGAACCTCTTCCATGCTGCCATCCTGTGCGACTACCACGTGCAACACCACCGTCCCGGCGATCCCCCCTTTCTTGGCCACCTTTGGATACTTCGGCTGCACCTTCTTAATCATTTTGGCTTCCATCACCTGCCCGCCCACGCGAACTCGTTGGGGCATCTCCTGTTGTTGCTCTACCCCGTCAAGTACGGTTCCCTCGCCTGGTCCGCCGAGCTGATAAACCACGGTGATCGTTGTGTCCACCTCAATCGGCTCACCCTGAAACAGCGTCGGTTGATATGTCCATTGCCGCACAGCAAGCATTGCGGACCTCATGAGTAGCGGTGACCCGGAAACATAAACAATTTGCTGAACGGTTCCATCCTTCCCAATTACCGCACGAAATGTAAGCGTACCGCTGACGCCCGCCTTCTTCGCGATTTCGGGGTAAACCGGCGGCACCTGCTTGATAATCTTCGCCGCCTGTAAATTTCCACCGACTCGAAGTCGGTCAACCTTCTGAGTCTGCGCGGCAATACTCAATGAGCCAGCCAACAGCACTGCGCTCACCAGCACCATCTTCTTCATGAGCATCTCGGCTCTCCTAAAAATCGCGATGGCCCGGATCAATTCAACGTGGCAAATCGTTCATGAAAAGTATGGTGACTGTCGTTTCGATCTCAACCGGCTTGCCTTCCAATTCTGGCGGTTGATATTTCCACTGCTTCACCGCATCGATCGCCGAACGCGCAAAGTCGCCTGGCTCCGAACCGCCCCTCACCTCTTTTACGCTCCCATCCGTCGCGATTACTGTGTCCAGCTGCACTTCTTCTCTGATCGGCGCCTCGTTGGCCAACTTCGGATATTGCGGCTCCACGCGCTTGATCAGTTTGAGAGCCGTTACGTTCCCGCCGACCCGAATACGCCCGGGCTGTTGTTCTGCGTCCGGCTGCTCTTCCTGAGGCTGCTGCTCTATGCCCGCCAGGACCTTGCCCTGTCCCAGTCCAGTCAATCGATAAACCAACGAAACAGTGGTGTCGACCTCAATCGGCTCGCCGTTCAGCAGTGTCGTTCGATAGGTCCAATCTCGTACGGCGTTCAGCGCAGAGTACATAAGCATCGGTGGGCCAGAAATGTAGTTGAGCTCCTTCACCGTGCCGTTTCCGGCGACGACCATGCGAAGCTTCACGGTCCCACTGACTTTCCCCAAAATTGCATATCCGGGGTAGACCGGCTCGACCTGCTTCACAACTTTCGCCGCCTGCCTCCTCGCGCTGACTCGGATCCGGGCCTCGTGTGTCAGCTGTGCCCCGGCATTCGCTGCCTGCGCCAGCAGCAATACCCACACGGCCACGTTCTTCGCGAGCATCCTCATCGACGAGCCGATCTTCATTCCTCGCCCTTCACTTGCAGGCCTTCATTCTTCCCTGCAATTCCGGGTACTCCCTGCACATGTCTTGCAGAATTTCGCCAATGTTCTGCGAGAAAATCCGCTCTCCTGCTTTCCTCGCATCGTCATACATCTTCACTTGTGTCACTAACATTTGCTGGCCCGCGTCTGTCTTGTAAAATTCCACAGCCTGCTTGACCTGCCCATCAGTCAAATACTTTGCATAAATCAGCATCATGGAATCTTTCATTTCGGGCGATTCCCCAATGGCGATCACTCGGTCGAAAAACTCCTTCACAATCGCTTTGGCGCTCGGCTGGTTGGGAAGAGCCGCGTTAATTTTGGCTTCAACAGGCGCGAAATTGGACGCAAGCATCTGCGTCATCATGTTGTCAAAATGCATCACCTGAAAAAGCTCCTCAAGGTCGGCCTTCAACTGTGGTTCGATCCGAATGGGCCGGGTGAATGGGTGATCTCCCCCTTGCACCGTGAATCCGTTTTGCGTTTGAACTTGCACCGCCCCTGTTTCATGTGCGTCGGCGGCTGACTCGCCTGATTCTCCCGAGCCAAGCTCATAAACGACGTTAACCGTCGTATCCACCTCGACCGGCTCGCTCTTGAGCAGGGTCGGTTGATATTCCCACTGCCGCACCGCCCCCATCGCGGAGTCCGTCAGCTCTTGCGGGCCCGAAACATAATCAAGTTGTTTCACGGTGCCGTCCTGAGCAATTACGGCGTGGAGCACCACAGTTCCGCTGATCCCCGCCTTCTTAGCCTCCGCCGGATAGACCGGTTCAACCTTCTTGGTGATTTTCGCGGCCTGCACATTCCCGCCGACTCGAATCCGATCAGCGTGAGGATTTTGACTCTGCGCTGCCGCGGTCAACGCCCAAGCCAGCGCGATTGCGCACACCAGCATTTTCCTTGCGAGCATCACACCCTCCTTAGGTAGCTGGATCGCCTAGCGGATACCGCTCTGAAACTTAATCTTATTGATTATTATATGAGTTAATATCACAGCTTGAAGGACATACCAAGCCTGCGTGTGCTTTGAGGACTAGCGATTCACGCGCCGCGCAACGTCCGCGAAAATATATTGATGCTCGTCTTCCACGCCCCACCGCTCCAAAGGCTGCCAATACCACGCAGGATACAGTTTCGACACGATAGTCGTGTTACGCGTAAGGACCGTGCCGCCGCTCTCGCCACGCAAATCGTATTCCGCATCCTCAAATTCCAGCCAATGCCGTCCGGGCATGTTGGTCCTGTCGATCGTCAGCCGCATTTTGTAGGGCGGCGCCCATTCCACCACCGTCTCCTCGATCGACCCATGGTCGAAATAGCAAGTTCGCTTCGCCCCCACTCCCTTTCCCCGCATCTCGCACCGCATCGGAATCGGCAGCCCGATGTGCATCAGGAAAGGCTTCTGCGCCTCCAGGCTGTCGAACGATTGAATATTCGCCCACACCATTTCAGGCGCCGCCGGCAGCCATATCGAATTTGCGATCGCTTCGGTCCGCGGATGAATCAGCGTACGCATTTCGACGCGGTGCCCGGCGAAGATGAAAAGCGGCATCGCTAGCAACGCGATTGTCTTTGCGGAATTTGCTCGGCGCATTCTGCGTTTGATCGGAATTGACAGCAAGATGCCGATAATTAGCCCGAAAACAAGCAACGGAATGACCATCACTGTGCACAGGATCGTTTCAGTCTTGCTCGCGATCAGAACCAGCAGGACCACGAGGCCGGAAAGAAGACCTGCGGCCGCCGTTCGATTCGCTCCCTCGGTGACCATCCCGATCGCGAAGCCGGAGGCCATTGGTACCAGCAGAAACATCACCGTGCCCATGGCGTGAGTGGCGGGTATTTCTGCCAGGCCGAAGCCGGCCAGACCCAGCACGACGCCGACCACCGCACCCGCGCCGACGCCGGCCAGAACATGTTTCCAATCGTCGGGCGATCTCTGTGAAAGCGAGTCCTTGCCCACGTGTCCCCCAACTCGCGCGAGTATAGTCCGGAAATCTTTTAACTAACGCTGAACTTATCGCAAGCGTTTACATGGATAACAATCTCGGCGCTTTCGGAATGGACAGACTGAGAAATTAATCCCGCACTTCACCTCAATGGCATTCATGAGGTAATCTCTACCCCCCGCGACAAAGCAGCAGAAATAGACTTCCATGTAGGGAGTCCGACGGACACCCTTTCACTGTTCTATAAACAAGTTCCTTTCGAAACGTCCCTCGAAAGCAACCCAGCTCAACTTGGGAGGACGCAATGGGTGAACAAGCACAGGCCATCTTCCAGTCCCCGGACCCGGCGCTTCGCACCGTGATTAAGCTCGCCGTGAAAGTTCTCGAAGCTTATGAAGCGCTGGTCGAAACGCAACGAGCAGTGATCCTGAAAATAGGCGACCCTTCGAAAATTGCCGAAACGCAGAAAATACTTGGCAAGAAGCGGCGCGAAATCGCCGCGAAGACAGTGAGGAATTCCAGAAGAGTGAACGCAGCTCTAAATAGGGGGGAGCCTTATGTCGAACCCTTTCATTCTTACCTAGCTAAGCTGGCCGCCAAAATCGGCGCGTAGAAATCTGAGCGTGAATCGAAACGGCTTTTCCGGGAGTTCAGTATGTGGATACGGCTCATCGAAACTCTGTCCGGCGCGGCTGCGGCAATTGTTGTCTTACCATTCGTGGTAAGTTTGTTTCGTCCGCCTCGGCGTTCCCACTAGCTCCCACTAAGAAGTCGCGCGGCGCCCTTCCCTCTGCGTCGCCTCCGGCCGTTCCACCACCTGCAGCCCCGACGGCACTCCCGCCGCCCTCAACACCAAATCCGCCAGCGCGCCAATAAACGTGGGCGAATCGTTCAGCGCCGGCATCATCGTAAATTCCTCCACGCCAAGCTTCTCCGCCTGCTCGCGCGCTTCCATATTAATTTCATGTAGCGTCTCGATGTGGTCGGTCACAAACGAGAGCGGAATCACCATCATCCGCATCACATTTTCTGCAGCGAGCCGGTCAATCGTCTGCACCAGCGACGGCTCCAGCCACTTCTGCGGCCCCACCCGGCTCTGGTAACACAGCACATTTTGATTCGGCCAGCCGCCACGCTCCAGCACCAGCCGCTTGGTTTCCTCGATCTGCTGCTGATACGGATCGCCCGCCTTGATCAGCTTCAGCGGTAATCCATGCGCGCTGAAAACCAAAAACACCTCATGCGGCTGCTCCAGTTCTGCCAACTTTTCGTTGATCCGCTCCACCAGCGCCTGAATGTACAGCGGATGGTCATAGAAGCTTTTCACCAACACGCCGTCTCGCAATCGCCCGCGCGCCTGCCGAGCCCACTCCTTCAAACTGCTGCGCGTGGTGGCAAACGAGTAGTGCGGATACAGCGGCAGAAAAATCAGCTCGTCAAATTCCTCGTTCTCCAGCGCCGCCAGCGCCTCGCTGGTCAGCGGATGCCAATAGCGCATCGCAATGAACGTCTTCGCGTCCACATACGGCCGCAGCGCATCTTCCAGTGCCGCGCCCTGCTCTTCGGTCAGCCTCCGAATCGGCGACTCTCCGCCAATTTTCTGATAATGATGCGCCACAACTTTCGATCGCCGCGACGAAATGAATTTCGCTAGTGGCTTCCGCGCCAGAAATGAAAGGGGGAAATCGATAATGTCGGGATCGCAGAAGAGATTGTAGAGGAACGGCTCCACAGCCGCCTGATTCTCAGGCCCGCCCAGCTGGAATAAAACAATCGCTACTTTCTTCACGGATGTCTTTTTTTTTCTTAGTGCCCCATGCGCCGGGTTGGCCCGTGGGGGTTTCACGCGTCCTCGGGATTCGCAGCTACGAAGAACGCACTACTTCCCGTGCTCGAGCCGCGCCTTCAATTCATCCAATTCCTCGCGCAGCCGCGACATCCGGCTCGCAATCGTCACCTGATACCCAAAGAAAACCGCCCAGACCACCAAATAGGCCACAAATAAACTCTCGAAATTTTTCACTCCGCGCCTCCCGCACTACGAGCACCGCAATCACCAGCCGCCAGCCCTAATCCCCCGCTACCACTTCCCCTCCCTGCACCGCCTCCTCCAACTCCCGCCTCACCTCTTCCACCTCATGCCGCGCGCTCTCCAACTGATACCGCATCCGTATCAGCACAACCATCAACGCCACCAGCACAATCCAGCAGAACCAGAACACCTTCTTCATCGTCGGGTCTAGCCCCGAATTCTGCCCGCCAAAAATTACCGGCTGCGGATGCTGCGTCCGCCAAATGCGAATCGAAAAATAAACCAGCGGCACATCGAGAAAGAGAAAAATTCCATAAATCGCGCTGAAGACGCTGCGCCGCTCGGGATCGCTGATCAAATTCCGCAAAATCAGTAGCGACACATACAGCAGCCACAAAATCAGCGTCGAAGTCAGCCGCGCATCCCAGGTCCACCAAATGCCCCACACCGGATGCGCCCAGATCGGCCCGGTAATCAGCACCACTGTATTGAACGCAATCCCCACTTCCGCGGCAGACACCGCCAGCCAGTCCCACTTCGGCTTGCGCGCGCCCAAATAAGCAATGTTAGCCACGAACACCACGGTAAACGCGATCAGCGCCACCATGCCACTCGGCGCGTGAAAATAAAAAATCCGCTGGATCGCGTGCATGGTCGACTCGTCCGGCGCAATAAAAAGCGCCGCGTAGCCCGCCACGCCCATCAGCCCGCCCACCACAATCGCGTTAACCAATCCGCTCTTCATTTTTAACTCGCGCACTCAATGTGCGCGATCCCTTGTCCGTAAAAGATCCGCGTCCGCTGCCTAGCCCTATTCCTGCAGCAAATAATCCGCCAGCAGCCACGATGCCGTGAAGAACACCACATCGAACGAAACCAAAATCTCCAGCCACGTCCGCGACAACTCCGGCGTATCCGCCAGCAATCCCGCCGTCGCTTCCACCGCCGCCAGCAGTAACGGCACCAGAACCGGCAGCAACAGTAGAGGCAGCAGCAATTCCCGCATGCGCGCCTGCGCCGCAATCGCCGAGAAAACCGTCCCCGTCACCACTAGCCCGATTGTCCCCAGCGCCATCACCACCACCAACTTCCCCAGCACCGGCGCCAAACTCACATTGTAGAACACCGAGAAAACCGGCAGCAAAAGCACTTCGCACGCCGCCAGAAACACAAAATTCGCCAGCATCTTGCCCAGCAAAATCGCAAAACCGCTCACTGGCGCGAGGCACAGCGCATCAAGTGTATCGTTCGCGTGCTCGCGCGCGAACGACGGCTGCAGCATCAGCGACCCCGCGAATAGCAAATCAATCCACAGCAGCCCCGGCCCAAATCGTCTCGATTCGGCCACCGTCGGCTCGAATGCAAAGCTAAAAAGCACCACCACGACCAACGCAAATATGAACGTCGTGTTCAGCAGCTCGCGCCCGCGCAGCTCCGCGCGAATTTCTTTTCGCAATATGGCTGCCGCCGCTCGTCCCGTGTTCACCCTCGCGGCCTCCGAATCTCCCGCTCGTATTCCTTCCGGCTCACTCGCCTCGGCTGGCCATTCACGTTGTACAGAACTTCCGGCGCGCCATCGGGGAGATGCAACTCCACCGCAATCCACGGATACCGGTCCGCCGGCTTGGCCCGATTCGCCACGTAAAGCGTTGCGGCCACTCCCACACGGATTTCAAATTCCTCGCCCGCCTTCAGCGCACCCAAATCCCGCACTGCCCAGCCATTCACGATCTTCCCGTCCATTCCGCCCGCCGCCGCCGTTAGCTGCGCCATGGTGTGCGACGCTTGCTCTTCCGCCGTCGGTGTCACGAAGCCATTCGGCGTCCACTTGCACACCGCGGCTTCGCAGTTCGCGTAAAAACCGTCTTCAAACGGCGTGATCTGCTTCGGCCCCTGTGCCTCCCGCCCGAATCCATAATCTTGAAAGCTTTTTTCCACCCCCGCCGGAGTCACCCGGGCTACTTCCTGGGCGCTCCGCACTTCGCTAACCCTGCCACGCACAAACGGGATCAAACTCTCGCCAATCGCTAAAAACGGAATCTCCAGATACGTGAACTCGCGCCCCACATGGCCCCTGGCCAGAAAAAGATAAATCTCGCCCTGCCGCGAAAAAACCTGCCCGCCGCTCGCGTCGAACAAATACCGGATGCGCAACGAGCCGCCCAGCGCAATACACGCGCACAGCACCAGCAGACCGATAATAAATTCTGCATTGCGGCCGAGCCGGCGCATCCTCAGCCCTCCGCCTGCAGCGCCGCCAGCACCGGTTGCGGATCGCCGGATCGCCCGCTGTCCTCCGCGATTCGCCCATTTTCCATTCGAATCGCCCGCGTCACCGTACGTAGAATTTCATTTCGCGCGTGCGTGCTCAATACAATCGTGCAGCCCGCTTGATGCAGCCCCGCCAGCGCCCGCGCAAACCATTCCCTGCCCTGCTGATCGAGCCCTGAATACGGCTCGTCCAATAACAACAAGGATGGCCTATTGATCAGCGCCCGAACAATCGCCAGCCTCTGCCTCATCCCCCGCGAAAAAGTCGCCACCACACTCCCCGCGCGCTCTGAAAGCCCGCAATCCAGCAGCAATTGCTGTGTGCGCGTGTGCGCATTCTCCACGTCGTACAGCCGCGCGAAAAACATCAAATTTTCCGCTGCAGTCAGCCCGTCATACAGCAGCGTGCTGTGCGCCACCATCCCAATCTGGCTCTTGAGCGTCTCGGGCGCAAAATTTCCAGCAACGCCAGAAACACCGAGAAGCGCCGTTGGTGTTCATAATATTGGTGTTCGTAGTAATGGAAAAACTTCCGAGGGTGGGCCTTACAAGTAGCGCCGCAATCCGCAGTAGCGTCGTTTTTCCCGCTCCATTCGGGCCCAGCAGCGCCACCACTTCGCCGGGATCGATCTTCAGCGTAACGCCGCGAACCGCGGCTAGCGCTCCATAGCGCTTTTCCACGCGGTCAAAGTGCAGGCCGAGGGGCTGGCCTACTTGAGTCGGCTCCACGCCGTTGTCAGCCTCGCACCAGCTCGCGCAGCGTTTGCTCAACCTGCGCGCGCGAGCGCGTGTATTCCTCTTCCGAAATAGTGCCGGCCTGATGTCGCAGCTCCAGCCGGAATAGCTTCTCTTTTAATTCATCGAGCCCGCCGCGCACTTCCTTGTCCATCTCCGCGATGCCCGCTCCCGTTTGCGCGCTAGACCTCGCGTCACCTTCGCTAACTCTTGGCATTCCCACCGACGCCGCCGGCCCAGCACTCTGCGCCGGTATCGACGCGCTCACCGTTCCGCCGCCCGCCACCGCCATCGTTGCCGCCGGCCTCTTCCACAAAAATATCAACCCGAGCGCAAACAGCGCCCCAAACCCCGCCACCAAAACCCATTTCAAGTTGTCCATTCGGCCCGGCATCGCTACCGTTTCGCCGGCGCTACTCGCCCGCGAATTCACCGAAGGGTCGTTCGCACCGCCTGCGCCCCCTGCGCCTCCCGCACCGCCAGCCGCGCCACCGCCGCCATTTCCCGCGCTCGCGTCATCACTCGGCGGCGGAGCCGTTCCCGCCACATTCACTTCCAGCGAGGCATTCGCGGCCACCGCATCGTGCCCATAAATATTCCAGCCTTCCTGCTGGCCGCCCGGAGTAAATCCCGGTCCGCTGATCTGCATCGTCGGCGGAGCCACCAGGAAAACACTGGGCACCGCGTAGAGCGACGTAAGCTGCAAATTCGCGTGATTCCCCGGATAAGGAATCGTGTACGAAAGCCGCACGCCGTTCTTGCCTGGCCGGAACGGAAACGCAATCGCGCTCACGTTCTTGCCTTTATCAATAGTTCCTTGCGTCACCGGCATCCCCGCCGCCGACCACGCCGATACCTGCCCAATTTGTGCTCCCGCGGGAATCGTGAAGTTAAAGGTTCCATCGTTCGCGGAAAAACGCCACCGGCGGATTGGTGTGATTCTCCACGCTGAATTCTTCGCCCACCAGCAACGTCCCATTTGACGGCTGCACCACAATGTCGTGCTGGCTCACTTCCACCGCCGACGCTTTATCCGTGGGGTTGAAAATCTCCACTTCGATCGTGCTTGTTCCCGGCGGCACTGGCGTGTGGTAATTCACTCCGCGAAACGGCACGCGCACCAACATCGGCGCCTGCCCAATTTCCGGGCGGCTGAATTTGAAATTCCCTTGCGCGTCCGACTTGATCGTTTCCACCGGCTGCATCCCGCCTTGCAGCTTGATCAAAATCACGTCGAGACCCGCGCCAGGCTTGCCGTCGGTTCCGTTCTTGATGGAGCCGCTCAGCTCCCCCGCCATGGCTGAGGCGCACGCCAGCACAATCATCAGCGCAGTCGCCGCTGAGGCGATCGCCATGCGCAAACCTGTTCGCCTGATCTCCAGTTTCATCGACCCTAAAAACCTCAAATTAAGATATCTGCCGCCGCGGCTTCCTCGAAGCGGCCTGCCGCGTCGCCGGAGTGGGCGCACCGCCGGTCAGCTTATCCATTTCGCCGATCACCAGCGCCGCCTCGGCCTCCAGCGACTCTTTCATCTGCTCGTAATCGGCCTCGGAAAATTTCCCCGCGCGATATTCAAATCGCAAATCCCGCAAGTTGTCATAGATCGTGTCGCGCCGTTCCAGCAACTGATCAAGCTGGGTACGATGCGGCGCCGAATCCGTCGCGTCAGGATCGATAAAAAATATGAAAAGAATCGTCGCGATAGCCAGCAGCACGCACGCAGCGGGAATGGCGATGCTATTCATCAAGATGCGACTCCCGCCGCGCTCGGGCCAACAAATCTGCCGGCACATGAACCGGGGCCGCAACCACAGCACGCTTCCGCCATCGTTGCACCATGAAAGCAATCAGCGTGAGCGCAATGATCGGCAGCAGCACCGGCATAATCCAGGCCCACAAATCGAATCCCTTGGTCGGCGGCACCAGAATCACCGTCGGCCCGTATTCCTGCACAAACGCCTGCAACATCAAGTCGTCTGATTCGCCGCGATTCATTCGCGCGTCCAACTCGTCGAGCTCCTTCTTAGCGGTCTCGCAGGGCCCCGCAAACGCGCCGCCCGAGTGCTTACACAGGCCGGCCGCATCATTGCAGCCGCCGCACATGCAGGTTATCTTCTCGCCTAGCGCCTTCGCGTGCTCACTCCTCTGCGCGAAAGCGACCGGCGCAGACGCCACCGCGAAAAGCAGCGCGAACACAGCGCACCCGCAATAGCGCACCGATTTGTGAGCCCGCCTAATCACCTTGCTCTCCCTCGCGCAATAATCCGGCCGCACCCACCGGTGGTCCCGCTCCCGCCATGGCCGGCAGCAATTCCGCGCTTCGCGCTGCGCCAATCACCATTACCGCCTGCGTGCTCGGCACCAACGCCAGAATCGTTCCCAGCACCACAATAATTCCCCCAAACCAAATGCACTTCACCAGCGGATTCAAATACGCATGAATCACCGGATTGCCGTTCTCCGGGCTACGCCCCGCATACACCACATACAAATCGTGCAGCGGCTTCGACTGGATTGCTACCATCGTCTCCGTCACCTGGCTCGCCAGGAAGAAGCGCCGCTCTGGATACAGCATCATTTCCGACTTGCCATTGCGCGAAACATCCAGCGTAGCCCGCTCCGATTCATAATTCGGATTGGCCAACTGATCAAAGTTCTGCGCAGTGATCGTATAACTCCCGATCTTCATCGCCTGCCCAGGCCCCAAGTCCTGCTGCACATCCTTATTGAACGCCTGCCCCGAGATGCCGATAAAAATCACCACCATGCCCAGATGAATGATGTATCCGCCATACCGCCGCGTATTCCGCATGGTGAGCTGCCCAATCGAGACCAGTAGATTCGAACCGGCCCGGGCTGAAATCACTCGCGCCCCTCGCAAGAATTCCGACACTACCGTCACCACCACGAACACGGAAAGAGTCAGGCACATCAACGGATAGAAATCCCGCATCCCCAGCGCCACGGCAATAATTCCCGCCGCGATTCCCGCTCCCGCCGGCCATCCAAAATTCCGCTTCAAACTCTCAAGCGACGTCTTGCGCCAGGCCAGTAGCGGCCCTACGCCGGTGAGAAACAATAGAAACAGCGCAATGGGCACGTTCACCTTATTAAAGAACGGCGGGCCCACGCTGATCTTCGTCCCCCGGTACCATTCTGAAAACACCGGGAACAGCGTGCCCCACAGCACCGCAAAGCACGCCGCCAGCAAAATCAAATTGTTAAAAAGGAAGCTCGACTCGCGCGACACCAGGGAATCCAGTTGGTTGTCGCTGCGCAAATAATCCCGGTTCAGCCAGTACGCAATCGCGCAGGCTGCGAAAATAATCGCCAAAAACACGATGAACCACGTACCAATAGACGACTGCGCAAACGCATGCACCGAGCTCACCACGCCCGACCGAGTCAAAGTCGTCCCCAAAATGCACAGCATGAAGGTGATGAATACCAGCCAGATGTTCCACACCTTCAGCATCCCGCGTTTTTCCTGCATCATCACCGAGTGCAAAAACGCCGTCCCGGTAATCCACGGCAGCAGCGACGCGTTCTCCACCGGATCCCACGCCCAGTAGCCGCCCCAGCCCAGCACCGCGTAGGCCCAGTGCGCGCCCAGCAAAATCCCGATGGTCTGGAATCCCCACGCCACCATGGTCCAGCGCCGCGCCACGTGAATCCACTTTTCGCCGGGATACCGCCCCAGCAGCGCCGCCATCGCAAAGGCAAACGGGATCGTAAAGCCCGTGTAGCCCAAATACAGCATCGGCGGATGAATCACCATTTCGTAATACTGCAGCAGTGGATTCAGCCCCTTCCCGTCTGCCTGCATCACGATGGTTGTCGCGCCGCCCGCGCCCGCATGCCCCAGCACCTGAAACGGACTGGCCACAAAATTATTCAGAATCAGAAAGAATATCTGCACCGACGCCAGCACCACGCCTACATACGTCATCAGCTCCGGATGTCTCTTCCTGTTCAGGAACAGCGCAAAAAACGCATAAATCGAAAGCAGCCAGCTCCAGAAAAGCAGCGACCCTTCCTGCCCCGACCACAGCGCCGCAAATTTATAGAACAGCGGCAAATCGCGGTTGCTATGCTCCGCGACGTAGGCCATCGAAAAATTGTCAGTGAAGAAAAGGTATTCGACGGCCAGCACCGCCAGCGTCACCAACACAAATACCGCCATCCCCGCGTGCCGCGCGCTCTTGGTAAGCACAGGGTTCCGCGTGCGAATGGCCAAAATTCCAGCGACGATGGCGTAACCAGCGGCGAGTAATGCGAGGATTAGCGCGAATGATCCGAAGACGTCCAAAAACTACCCTCAACGAATTTTATTGCTGGGTAACTTCCAAAATTTGATCGAACCCAGCCTAAGTTTTGCCCGTGCCGCTCGTCGGCGCGGCGCCCGAACCATCTCCGCCCATTCCCTGCCCCGGCGTGGCCTGATACTTCGACGCGCACTTGGCCTGCACCTGCTCGGCGACAAACCGCCCGTCGGGCATCATTCTTCCTTCCACCAACGCCTGCCCGCCTTCCTTAAACGTATCCGGCAGCGGATCGCGCCCTGCATAGCTCACCTGCAGCGTGCGACCCTGCTCATCCAGCACAAAATCCACTCGCCCGGGCAAATGCTGCAGCGACCCGGCTTTCACCGTCCCGCCCACGCGCATCCGCTCGTGCAGCGCGCTCCCGCGCAAAGTCTGAATCTCCGCCACGGTGTGATAGTACGTTTTGCTCTGGGTGAACCCAACATAGGCCAGCGAGAGCAGCGCAATCACGATAATCGCGCTGCCGATCGCAAATTTTGCGCGAGCCTTCATGCAAACTCCTCAGCAAAAAGCCCCTGAAATTGCTCTTCTTGAGTACCGCTGATTCTATCACACGTGCTTCGCGCACCCGGATTCAAGCCTCGCGGCCACACGCGAACACAAATGCGTTTCAATTAAGACTGGGCATTACTGCTGATAAAAGCGTCGGCTGGGGAACTTCTACTTCCTGCATTCTGATTCGCTACGACTCTATCGCGATGCTCGTGCGGCTCAGGCTCGCCGCTGCGCGCACCGCGCAAAAAAAAACTACGCGCGCTCTTCCTTCAACTCTTTCTTCATCTCTTCCGGGTCCATTCCATCCGGAGCCGCGGGAATGTGCGCTTCTTGCGGCACCGGCCCCAGTTTCGCGCGCAAACACCCAATCAATTCCGGCGCAAGCTGCGAAATATTCATACCTTCGCTGACCATGAACTTGCAGCTCAAGATCGGCCGGGCACGGTCGTCGTCCGGCAACTGGCAATCCACCCGGCAATATTGGCATTCCTGGTTCCAGCAGAATCGCCCGTATGGAATTGTCTCCGGGCTGATGAACTGGAAGCACCGCAGAACGGAATTCTTCTCGGGTACCAGAAAGGTCCTGCCCAGCACGCTGATTTCAACCAATCGTTCGAACGGCCGAAATATCTCGGACATGGTTGTGGGCAACCCCTCGGAGCCCCGTTTGAAGCTTGTTTCAGACCGGTGTGACAAGTGTAGCGGTGCTGCTCTGAGGGGCAACCCATGGGTGCCGCAGCGTGCCCAATTCTGTAACGTCCTATACCCTGCCCGCGCGGCCTAAGCCTTTCTCTGTATCTCCACCTGTACCGGCGGCCACTTCGTTTCAATTTTAGCGCCTGGGCATTTCCTTGCGCAGGTCTTCGAGGGTGATCACCAGCGTCTGCGGCTGCAGAGGGCATTCCATGAGCCCCATCCGCAGATAGAAATTCCGGGCTTCGTCCGATATGGCCTGCACCAAGATTCCGCGAATGCCGATCGCTTCCGCAGCGCGGGAAATGCGGCGGCATGCATCCTTAAACAACCCTCCGCCGACGCCCTTGCCCTGCCAAACACGATCGACGGCCAGCCGTCCCAGCAGCACCACCGGAATCGGTTCAGGCATATTCCGCTTGAACCGCCCCGGAGCCGCCGATGTGGAAACCGCGCCCGACGCAATCGCGTAGTAGCCCACCACCCGAGATTCCTGGCAAACCACGTAGCTACGCGAAGCACCGCTGGCCTCATTGGCGCGGGCGCGCTTCCTCAGCCAATCGTCGAGAGAACCCTCTCCAGAGTTGAAGGAATCGAGGAGATGGTGCGGAGCCAGTGGCTCCGGCGCGGAGAGCGCCACGCTATTCCCATGGAGCGCGCTTGCGCAGGGCTCGCCGCAGGCGCTTATTCGGTCGAGGCGGGGCGTCCAGCAGTTTCACGAACGCCGCATAGGCCTCCGGCGGGAAAATCAGCATGGTACGATCGCGAATCGTATCCGCGGCGGCTTGCCGCGCGGCATCCAGCACGAAGTCGGTGCGGTTCTTCCCGGCGAGTTCCGCCGCATGGTCGATCAGCTCACGCACCTCGGCCTTAATTCTCAGATTCAGCGTCTCGCGCTTGGCGCCTCGCTCAATAGCTTGACGAGTCGATTGTGCGGCCAGAGCTCTCATTGCTAGAACCTCACTCCAGCTATCGTAACACACCGTAATGACGTTGTCACCACACCCTGCTTTTGCGGCGATCTGCTCCTCGGCCATAAGGCGCACACCCTACCATCGAATCTTCCCTACTCCACGCTTCAAATGGAAGGTTTGATTACTTACGTAGACTTACGGAGCGCCAATGCGGCTCACTTACGCGAAAAATAGTCCCATATCTCGAAACTTCTTAAACCGCGCCGTTACCAGCGCTTCCCGCGGCATCGCCGATACTTCGGCCAACGCCTTGCTCAGCGACCC
Source organism: uncultured Acidobacteriota bacterium (assembly GCA_963757885.1). GTDB lineage: Bacteria > Acidobacteriota > Terriglobia > Acidiferrales > UBA7541 > Palsa-147. The sequence continues at coordinate 106,802 of CAVWSS010000007.1, forward strand.
ATCCACCAGCCGCATCGTCTCGTCATAATCCAAATGCGCGCCGCCTTCCGGCTCGGGAATAATCTCGTCAATCAGCTTCAACTCAATCAAATCCTTCGCGGTAATCTTCAGCGCCTCAGCCGCGATTTGCGCTTTGTGCGACGACCGCCAGAGAATCGACGCGCAACCTTCCGGCGAAATCACCGAATACACCGAATTCTCCAGCATGATCACCCGGTCGCCCAAGGCAATGGCCAGCGCTCCGCCTGATCCGCCTTCACCGGTGATGGTCACCAGAATCGGCACCGGCAGCCGCACCATCTCCCTCAAGTTCCGCGCAATCGCTTCGGCCTGCCCGCGCTCTTCCGCGCCCACTCCCGGATACGCTCCCGGCGTGTCGATAAAACAAAAAATTGGCCGGTCGAACTTCGCCGCCAGGGTCATCACCCGCAGTGCTTTGCGGTAGCCTTCCGGCTTGGCCTGTCCAAAATTCCGCGCCACGCGCTGTTTGGTGTCGCGGCCTTTCTGCTGGCCCACAATCATCACCGGCCTGCCGTGATAAAAGGCCATCCCGCAAATCATGGCCGGATCGTCGGCGTATAAGCGGTCGCCGTGAATTTCACTGAAACCTTCGAAAAGCATTCGGGCGTAATCGAGTGGATAGGGGCGCAATGGGTGCCTGGCCAGTTGCAACCGCTGCCAGACCCCTAAATTTGTATAAAAATCCCGCTTCAATTCCGCAACCTGCCGGCGCAGGCGATCGATCTGTGACTCAGTGTCGCTGCGCGGCTCCGACAAACTCAACAACGCGTCGACGTCGCGCTCGAGCGAATCGATTTCCTGGCGATGCTTTCGGTTTCTTTGGTCCATCTGATTATCGCTGACCCTGCCCCCGCGCTCCCAACCTACCCTCTACGATGTGACGATTGCGTCAGCGCCGCAGATACCCCGAATCCCCTCCAGCAGCTCTGGATCGGCCTGCACGCACCGCTGGGACTCCAATATCGCCTCGGAGCCGTCCCCGCGCAGCAGATCGAACTCCACCCGGCAACGCCCCGGCCGGCTGGCCATCAGCTGGTCCAGCCGCTCCAGCGTTTCCTTACTGGTCTCGTTCAAATTCACTCGCACCCGCAGTTGCGAGGGCAGCCGCTCCAGAATCTGCTCCAGCGAACGCCCATCCGCCACCGCCAGACGCGAGCCCGATTCTTCCACATTCACCCGGCCCTTCAAAACCACCGGCTGCCCATTCTTCAAAATCGGCTCGAGCTTCTGAAACGTCTCGGGAAATAGCAGCGCTTCCAGCATTCCGGTGCGATCCTGCAGGGTCACAATTGCCCACCTCTGCCCGCGCTTGGTGCGCATCGGCCGGCTCTGCACCACTGCGCCGGCAAACGCGCACTCCGCACCGTTCCGCTTCCCTTCAATCGACGCAATATCCGCCACGCCCAGCGCCTTCATCTGGCTCATGTACTTATCGAGTGGATGCCCTGAAATGTAAAAGCCCAGTGTGGCGAACTCACCCGCCAGCCGGTCTGCCTCGCTCCACTCCGGAACTTCCTCCGCAGGCGCGGTGTTCTCCGCATAAAAATCGTCCCCGCCACCGCCAAAAAACACGTTCTGCCCGCTGTTTCGCTCGCGCGACAACCGCTGGCTGTGCTTCAGCGCCTCGTCAATCGCCGCCCAATGCCCCGCGCGTGTCCCGCCCAGCGAATCAAACGCCCCCGCCTTCACCAAACTCTCGAGCACGCGCCGGTTCACCTGCCCGCTGCCCACCGCCGCACAAAAATCCGGCAAATCCCGGAACCTTCCCTGCTTCTGTCGCGCCTCGCAAATCGCCCGCGCCGTGCCCTCGCCCACATTCTTCACCGCCGCCAGCCCAAACCGGATGTTTTCTCCCACCGGCGTGAAGTACAGCGAACTCTCATGCACGTCCGGCGGCAGCACCGTAATTCCCAGTTGCCGCGCCTCGGCGATGTACTTCACCACCTTTTCCGTCTTGCCCGTTTCCGCGGTGAGCATCGCGGCGATAAATTCCACCGGATAATGCTTCTTCAAATAGGCCGTCTGATACGCCACCAGCGCATACGCGCAGGCGTGTGACTTATTGAACCCATACCCGGCGAACTCGGCCATCAAATCGAAAATCTTCTCGGCCTTCTTGAGATTGATCTTCCGCGCCTGACACCCAACCAAAAATTTCTCGCGCTGCGCGGCCATCTCCTCGCGCTTCTTCTTGCCCATGGCCCGGCGCAGAATGTCCGCTTCGCCGAGCGAGAAGCCCGCCAGCCGGTTGGCCACCTGCATCACCTGCTCCTGGTAGACCATCACGCCCCAGGTTTCCGAGAGAATACTTTCCAGCTCCGGCAGGTCGTAGGTAACCTTCCTTTTCCCATGCTTGCGTTCGATAAATTCATCGATCATCCCGCCCTGAATCGGCCCGGGGCGGTAGAGCGCGTTCAGCGCGGTCAAATCTTCCAGGCGTGTCGGCTGATAGCGCCGCAAAATGTCCCGCATCCCATGCGATTCAAACTGGAAAATGCCGGTCGTATCGCCGCTGGTAAATAGCTTGTACGTCTCAGGATCGTCGGTGCCCAGCGTGGCCAGATCGAGCTCGACCTTGCGGTTCTGCCGGATCAAATCCACCGTATCGCACAACACGGTCAGCGTGGTCAGCCCCAGGAAATCCATCTTGAGCAGGCCCAGCCGTTCCAGTGCGCTCATGTCGTACTGCGTGGTGACTTCTTCCTTGCTCGACTTATACAGCGGAACAATCTCGGTAAGTTTCTGCGGCGAAATCACCACGCCGGCCGCGTGTGTCGAAGCGTGGCGCGCCAGGCCTTCCAGCCGCAGCGCGACGCTCACCAAATCCCCAATCTGCTCGTTCTCTTTGCGTTGCTGCGCCAGTTGTGGTGACTTCTTCAGCGCCTCATCCAGGGTGATGTTCAACTGCTCCGGGATCAGCTTGGCCAGCCGGTCCACGTCGCCATACGGCATATCCAACGCGCGGCCCACATCCTTGATCGCCGCTTTAGCCGCCATAGTCCCGAAAGTGATGATCTGCGCGACGTTCTCCGCGCCATACTTCCCGCGCACGTACTCGATCACTTCCCCGCGCCGCCTCACGCAAAAATCAATATCGATATCCGGCATCGACACGCGTTCCGGATTCAAGAACCTCTCAAACAGCAAGTCGTACTGTAGCGGATCAATGTCCGTGATCCGCAGCGCATAGCTCACCAAACTGCCCGCCGCCGATCCGCGCCCCGGCCCCACCGGCACTCCTTGGGTCCGCGCGTAATGAATAAAATCCCAAACGATCAGGAAGTAGCCCGCAAAGCGCATCTTCTTGATCATTTCAATTTCGCTGGAAAGCCGCCGCTCGTACTCCGGCAGCGGATGCCTCAGCAAACCGCGTTGCGCATTGCGCTCCAACTCCGGGACGCGCGACACAAATCCCTTGCGCACCACCTGCTCGAAATAACTCTCCGCGGTATGCCCTTCAGGCACCTGAAATTCAGGAAATGGATTGTCGACCGGTTGAATCTTTACTTTGCACCGCTCGGCGATCGCCACCGTCCGCGTAAGCGCATCCGGTACTTCCTTAAACGCCCGGGCCATCTCTTCTGCGGTCTTGAAATAAAACTGGTCGGTCGCAAACTTCATCCGGTTCGGCTCGCTCATCGTCTTGCCGGTCTGGATGCACATCAGCACTTCCTGTGCGCGCGCATCCGACTGAGTGAGGTAGTGGCAATCGTTGGTCGCCACCAGCGGAATTCCGGTTTGTTTGGAGAGTTGGATCAGGTCCCGGTTTACACCCTGCTCAATTTCCATGCCCTGGTTCTGTACTTCGAGGAAGAAATTTCCTTTGCCGAAAATATCCTGTAGACGGTAAGCCGACTCCTTGGCCTTGTCGAGCTTCCCATTCACCACCGCTTCGGTCACTTCGCCACGCAGGCACGCCGACAACGCAATCAGCCCGCGGCTGTGCTTGGCCAGCAAATCGTGATCAACCCGCGGCTTGTAATAAAAGCCGTCCAGAAAGCCGGTCGACACCAGTTTGATCAGATTGGAGTAGCCTTCATTGTTCTCGCACAGCAGCACCAGATGATTCGACCGCTCCGCCTCGGTGCCTCGCGATTTGTGGCTGTCCGGCGCAACGTAAACTTCGCAGCCGATAATTGGCTTCACGCCATGGGTGGTTGCTTCGTGGAAGAAATTCGCCGCCGCGAATAGATTTCCGTGGTCGGTAACCGCCACCGCGGGCATGCCTCGCCGCGCGGCTTCAGCGGTTAACTCTCCAATTTCGCATGCACCGTCCAGCAGGGAGTAATCGGTGTGCAGATGAAGATGAACGAAGTTTGATGCTGCCACGTGGATATTTTAAACCAGCTTTGACCCTCGAGCGCGAGCGATCGGCCTCCGCGCCCAAAATATTTTTCTTTATTTTTTCTTGGCGTGTTTTGCCGGTGCGGACTTCTTTGGGTCGTGCGGACGCCCGCTCGCAGCCCAGCTCGCGTGTCCCGCTGCCGCTCCACGCTTTCCCGCCGGTGCCGCGGCCTCCGGAGCTTTGCCCTTTCCACCGCGTCCGCTAGCCAACTTCTCCGCGCCCTTCTCGGCCAGCGCTGCCGCTTTCTTCCCGCGGCCCTTCTTCTTCTCCTCCACTTTCTTCGGTTCGTCCTTGATTCCCGCCAACTTCTTCAAAAGTTTCGTCCGCTCTTCCGGATCCTTGCCCTTGCCGCGAAGCTGCGCGTCAAAAAAATCTTCCAGCACTTTATCGAACTTCGGTCCGCGCGGCACTCCCAGCGCTTCCAATTCATTCGCGGGAAGCGTGGCACGCATCGGGCGCCACTTCTGCAGATAATTCCGGATCTTAGCCATCGCTTTGGTGTCGCCCGAATCCGCGGCCAAAAACGCCAGCCGCTCCAGCGGTACCTTCTCAATGTAGAAATACGCGTCCCTGGGCTTGTCGGTCTTGCGCCCCTTGAGGGTCTTCAAAACTTCGTTGGTTGCCGGGCCAAGTTCATCCAGCCCTTCCATCTGTTTCGAAGAAAACCCCAGGTGCCGCAGCGCTGCGGACGCTTCCCGGTCCCTCAGCCTGCTCAACAAAAAATAAATCACCGCGTTGGTCAGCCGCGCCCGCAAGCCAGCTTCCAGGAACATCAGCCGCGCCCGGTTCAACTTCGACAGCCCCTCATAGTCCGGATGCCGTTTGGCGAGTTGCGGCGTGACCGCGGCAATCAATCCCTTCGCTTCCCATTGTTTCAACGTCGCCGCCGGATCGTCCTCGCGTCCCAACGCCCAAACTTCCTTTCCAACCAGCGCCGGGTCCAGGTTTTCATGCAGCTTCCTGCCCAGCGCCAACTCAAACCACTCCTCAGAGCGGCTCTCCATCTTGCCGTCCATGCGCGCCGCATATCGCAAAATCCGCATCAACCGGATCGGCTGATTGGTGAACGCATGAATCGAAAGCGCGCGCACTTCCCGTTTTTCCAGGTCCGCCAGTCCATTCGTCGGATCGAGCAGCAGTCCTCGCGACGCCGGGTTCAGTGAAATGGCAACTGCATTCACCGAAAAATCACGCCGCCGCAAATCCTCCATCACGGTCGACCAGCGCACTTCCGGTTTCGCTCCGGGCCGCTCGTACACGTCGTCCCGCGCCGCCGAAATCGACCCCTCTACCTCGCCGGCAAAAATCAATTCGTAATGGCGGGTCTTTTCATCTTCCGAGACGACCTTCGCGCCGCCCTTTTCAAGCTCCCGCACCATCCGCTGCGGATTCCCTTCCACCGTGAAATCCAAATCGCGAATAGGCATCCCTGAAATCAGGTCGCGAACCGCGCCGCCCGTGAGGTAGACGTTCGAATCTTGCGCGCGGGCCAACTCCTGCACGCGCAGCATCGCCGCGCGCTGTTCCGGGGAGAGCCGGCTTTCTAGTTGATACATGTAATCAGGCATGGGGGCGTGAGCCTCCTGGCGAGCCAACCATGGCGAATTTCCAATTCATTCCAGCGTTCCTCAGCAACTTCCCAGCGTCCAACTCGAAAATCCAACCCCAACTTCCAGCCTTAAGCCCGTGGGTGATGCTCTTTGTAAATCTGCTTCAGCCGGTCCTCAACCACGTGCGTGTATATCTGCGTCGTCCCTATGTCCGCGTGCCCTAGCATCATCTGCACCGACCGCAAATCCGCGCCGCGATCCAACAAATGCGTCGCAAAACTGTGCCGCAGCATATGCGGCTTCAGCTTTTTCGGGATTCCCGCTTTCCGCCCGTACTCCGAAAGCATGGCCCAAACCGTGTACCGCGAGCAGGCCCCGCCTCGCCGGCTCAAAAACAGCAACTCCGGCGAATTCTCCTTGGCCAGCTTCGGCCGCGACTCCGCCAGATACTTCTGCAGAACCTCCAGCGCCCTTCGCCCGAGCGGCACCAGCCGTTCCTTGTCGCCCTTCCCGGTGCAGCCCAGAAATCCGCTTTCAAAACGAATATCCGAAACCTTCAGCCCGCACATCTCCGAAACCCGCAACCCCGCCGAATACATCACTTCGATCATGGCCTTATCACGAATCCCGATGATCGTCGTGGCGTCCGGCGTGGCCAGCAGCCAATCCACTTCATCCACACTCAAAAATCGCGGCAGGATACTCCGAATTTTAGGAGACTCAATCGTCCCCGCCGGATCCTCCGCAATAAAGTTCTCTGTTACCGCAAACCGAAAAAAATGCCGCAACGCTGCCAAATGCCGCGCCACCGACCGCCCGTCCAGCCCGCGCTTATATAGCTCGCGCAGGAAGTCGTACAGGTCCGAGCGAGTGATCTCGCTCGTCGCCAAGCCCTTCGCCGCTATCGACTCGGCAAACTGCTCCACATCCCGCCGGTAGGCATCCAGCGTGTTCGCCGAGACCGCCTTCTCAACTCGGAGATAATTCAGGAATGCGCGAATCTCACGTTCCACTCGAACTCCCCCACGCCCTCTCCAACTAGCCCCGCACTCTCGCCCTACTTCGCCCGCCCTTGCACTGCACCCACTCCAGGCGCGCCTCAACCTCGCGCCGCCAGTCCCGCGCCGCGCTCAAATCCTTATTTCCCAGTTATTTACGCTTTTTCTGGCCCTGCGGCTTCCGAGACCCTGATCGAAACGTCGGCCGATAATTGCGGTGAGAATTGCTCCCAAGAGGGGCTGCGGGACGTTTCTTTGCCTGCTCAAATCGCTCCCAACTCCATCCTATAAATCTTTTATCACCAACAACTTGACAACAAATTTCGGCAAAGATAACATAATCCCCCGCGTTTCGCAACTCCTTCCCCTACATGGCCAAATGAAGAAGCGTTCCTCATCTTCGACGCACAAAAAGGTTGTAATTCTCCTCTTCGACACCACTATAGCTAAGGGGTACATGAGCACCGCCGCCATAGGAGCTAGTGGCGCGCTCGACCTGCTCACTACCAACGGCGAGCACCAAGCCATCCCCATATCGGCCGCCAAGGCCATTTACTTCGTCGGCGATCTCGACCAGCCCTATCTTCCCGAGCGCAAGGCCTTCCTCAGCCGCCCCAAAATCGAGGGCCTCTGGCTCAAGCTGACTTTTCGCGACGGTGACGAGCTCGAAGGCATCGCCGCCAATGAACTCACCGACGTCCTCGACGGCGGGGTCCAGCTCACCCCTGCCGACCTACACGGCAATTGCCTCCGCATCTTCATTCCCCGCCCCGCCATCACCCACGCGAAGGTCCTCGGCGTCGTCGGCGCCTCCAAACGCGCCACCAAACCTTCCACCCCTCCCCCCGCCCAACCCACCCTCTTTTCCGAATAGCTCGCTCTCAGTTTTACTTCAGATGTCTTTGTTTTTCCGGGTGCCCCACTTCCTGGTTTTTGGGAAGTGGGATGATCGATCAACCTGCCCAGTCACGAAGCGCGGTCGCGCAAGGGCGGGATGAGTGCGTTTGATTTGAAGGTGTCGGAGAAAATGGGTCAACTACTCTGGCGGAGGGCTGGAGGGCCCTTGAATTAGTTCGCGGATATCCGAATTCGCATCGTCTAAACACTCCAATCGCTGCTCTTCTGTCAGTGCTCCAAGTTCGATCAGGCGTCGCACGGTTCTCTCACGACAAAACGAACACGGATCCCGTTCATACAAAATCTTCAACATCCGCAGTTCACTTTCCTCATCCGGATGCTCTTTCCAGAAATGTGTCACGTCCAGACCCATGGAGTGGAGGACTTCATCGTCATCTTCAGCCTCGAGCCAGCCCAGAACGACAGCGTGATCCCCAACTTCAAAATTCCTCGCCAGTAAGTCGATCGCCTGCCCCCTCCCCTTGGCTCGTGTGTCGATGAGCCTAAACGTAAGCTGCCTCACAGTCGGATTCGTGATCTGCGACAGCGCTTGTAGTGCAGCAAGATCGACGCGTTCCTGTCCTACATCAACCAAATTGAGCAATATTCCGGCCTCCAGCGGAAAAGACCGACCGGCGAAGATTTGTAAAAGAACGCGCTGCTCCTTAGGGTCTCGGGACGCAGCCAAATCCCGTGCGGCTCTCTGAATGTCCGCCTCGCTGGCCTGCCACCCCCAATTCTGGACCCGGAGACTTATCATCCCTGAAAGCTTGTTTTTCACCTGTTCGTATGGCGCTTTCCTCATTTCATCTGCTTTACCCCGGTGCTCGTCCGACCGCCTTCCGCTTGCTTCCAGAGCCAAGCGATATGCTTCAATTCGGGGATTTTCGGCTCCCGCCTTGCGCAACGCTTCCTGGGCCACCTGCTCCCCCAGCCTCTCTTTAGCTACGCTCGGCAACAAACCCAAATCCACTTTCTCGGCTCCGCTCAGCAGCTCGCCGATCTTCTCCGCCGCAAACAACAACCCCTTAATTCCATCTATTTCAAGAAAAGTGATCCCGATTGCTTCTCCATTTTTAGGCCCGGGATCATAGTTGCGATACATCGCTGACCTGGCTCGCTCATTTCCGTCAAGTGCCAGGTAAGCGGCAAACCAGAATCGTTGGACCGCATCCCAACCGTCCTTACTGTCCGCCAGAGCGTTCAACATCGCGTCGTCATAAGGCTTCCTGTCTGGAATCAACTTCAACAATTCGAACATATAGTCGGCGCGTGTTCCTTCAATCTGTGGATCATGCGACCCGCAGTGCAAGCAAGCGTCCAGAATTGCCTGCCGAAACTGCCGAATGTCATGCGATCGGGCGTAAACAACGGCCCGTCCGTGTCCCAACCGCAAGAGCCGACGAAACTCTTCTTCATTCATGTGGGCATCCTATCGGAAGCTGATTAACTGGCCATATGGTGCTCCACAGACCCTCGCAACTTATTCGCCCATCACTGCTATTTTCGAGATCCCGAAAGGATCGCTTTGTCATTAAGCAGCCTCCCTTTCCGCCGGGGCCCATTTCTCGTAACATGGTTGAGGCAACCTGCTGTAAGGAACGACTCATGAACATCGACCTCACTCCTGAACAAGAACAGATCGTAAAGGACGAACTAAAAACCGGCCACTTTCGATCCGTTGAGGACGTGATTGGCGGGGCTCTTCGAGCCCTACGCGAGAAAGAGCAGATCTCCGGCGCGATTGCCTCCAACGGTGTGCAAGGCGATGCCGTCCGCGAAATGCTTGCCTTTGTCGAGAAGAATCGCGTGCGTCTTGAAGATGTCTCTGTCAAAGAGTTGATCCATCAGGGCCGTCGCCTGTGAGCGATTTTGTACTCGACGCTTCCCTTACCCTCCAGTGGTTCCTCGAAGATGAAGCTGATCGAAAATACAGTCTAGCCATCCTCGCGAGCCTCTCGGAAAGACGTGCTCTGGTGCCCGCCCTGTGGTTTTATGAAGTTGGCAACGGCCTTTTGATGGCGCACCGTCGGAACCGAATATCTATCGACCAAGTCAATGGCTTCCTCACGCGCCTAAAAGCGCTCCCAATTGATGCTGCTCAGCAGGTTCCGGCGGAAATTCTCGAGTTGCCAGCCTTCGCGCGTTCTCATGGGCTCACCAATTACGATGCAGCTTACCTTGACCTCTCCAAACGATTTAATCTGCCGTTGGCGACCACTGATTCTGAGCTTCGCAAAGCCGCTTCCTCTGCCGGTGTAACCCTCGTTACGGCCTAAAGGGCGGCTCCGCCTGAAGGCCACGGAGAAGCCTGGTCCAGCGAGCTCCCCTTTCCCCGCGACCGGCAACTACACCGGCGAACGACAAACGGTTCGTCGTTGATCAGATCGATTCTGTAACTTTCAACAGGTGTGCCGCGTCCGACCTGTGAGTACGTCTCGAGGTGCCTTATTCATCCTCTTAAGCGCTGCACTGCAAAATTTACAATCATCATCGCGTTTGCATTAGCCGCTGTTTCGATATCCACCGTCACGCGTGCCTCCGCACAAGACCAAGCTCCCCTTCCACAAGATCAAACTGCTCCGCAAGATCAAGCCGACCAAGTCCAAGGCCAGCAAGTCGATCCCGACCAAGCGCCCTACGCCAAGCTCAACAAAGATCAACTCGGCCGCCTCGTCGCGCCCATCGCGCTTTATCCCGACGCGCTCGTCGCGCAAGTGCTCGGCGCCTCAGAATTCCCGGCGCAAATCACCGAGGCGGATGAATGGGTCAAGCAGCATCCCGGTCTCGATTCCAAGACTCTTGCCGCAGATATCGACCAGCAGCCCTGGGAGCCGAGCGTGAAGGCGCTCGCCCAGTTCCCTTCCGTCCTCGCCAACATGAGCCGGAATCTCGGCTGGACCTCCGAGCTCGGCGACGCTTACTACAATCAATCTGAAGACGTGATGAAAGCCGTCCAGGAGATGCGCAAGAAAGCCCAGAAAGCCGGCAACCTGAAACCCACGACACAACTGAACGTCGAGGATCAAGGTGGCGACGTGGAGATCGCTCCCGTAGATCCGAACGTCGTGTACGTGCCCGCCTACGATCCCTGGCTCGTCTATGGCTATCCGATCGCGCCGTGGCCTTATTGGGTTGAAGTTCCGGGGATCTGGTGGTCAGGACCCGGCCTCTATTTCGGCGTCGGCTTCCCGATCGCGCCGTTTTACGGATTTGGTTGGGGATGGGGATATTGGGGAGTCGACTGGAATCGCTTTGGAGTCTTTTATCATCGTGAGCCCTATTTCGCGAGCGGGCCCGCGTTCTTCGATCGACGAGGTTACTACGGCGGCCGTGGCGACTTTTACCGCCCTGGAAATCTCCGTGGCACGCTGGGATCCCGCGACAACTATCGCGGCTACTCCGCGCCCCGCGACGGAAGAGGCGTTCGCTCCGGCGTCTTCAGCGGGATTGACCACGGCGGCGCCACCAGAGGCTACTCCGCGCGTGGCCAAAGCAGCTACGGCGGCGGATTTCACGGTGGCGGTTTTGGAGGCGGCGGTTTTCACGGTGGTGGCGGCGGTGGTCATCACCGCTAGTCCCAATTCAATGACAATTCCATTCATAAAAGTTCAATGACAAAATTTATTGTGAAAGAGGGATGCAAATGTCGCGCAGCATGAAAGCAAGCGTTAGGAAGTATGCACTCGCTGCCCTGGCCGCTTTTTCTGCACTCGGAATTGCCCTGGCTTGTTCGCCCGCGAACGCTCAGCAGGGCGACGAAAAAGTCGCCCCTGTTCAAGTCACCGAACAGCCCCAAGGAAAATCTTTTGCGACCCCGGAAGCCGCGGCCGCCGCTCTCTATGCCGCTGCCTGCAGAAACGACGAAAAAGACCTTCTGGTCATTCTCGGTCCAAATGCGAAAGACCTCATCATGTGGACAGACGACGCTGAACTCCGCAAGCAACATCACGAAGAATTCATGCATAGATACGATCAGATGCATCGTCTCGTACGAGAACCCGACAACACCGTGGCCCTCTACGTTGGCTCGGACAACTGGCCGGTACCGGTTCCGCTCGTCGAATACAAGGGCGCTTGGTATTTCGACGCCGCCCTCGGCAAGCAGGAAATCATGTACCGGCGCATCGGCAGAAACGAAATGGAAGCTCTGCAGGTTTGCGGCGCGCTCGTCGATGCCGAGAAGGATTATTTCGCAGACTCGCACCAATACACGATGAAGTTTGTCAGCAGCACCGGATCGCATGACGGGCTCTATTGGGCAGGCACTGGCTCAACGAAAAGTCCCATTGGCCCTTATCTCGCGCACGCTGGAATCGATGCATCTGCCGGAGCCGCGAGCGAAAATCCGTACCACGGCTACTACTATCGAATTGTGAGTACGCAAGGAGCCGCTAACGGCGAAGCCGGTGCTTTCGCTATCGTGGCTTTTCCGGCCGACTATCGCATGTCGGGTGTAATGACCTTCACCATGGATCAAAACGGCGTCGCCTACGAAAAGGACCTGGGATCGTCGACCGACCACGCAGCTAAAGAAATCAGCTCAGCTAATACCGATAGTTCCTGGAAAAAAGTCGAATAGCGCCCAGGTCCGGGTAGCCCATCCCGCCGCTGTTGCGGGTGCGTGAGGAAGGGTTCACTTCAATCCCGGTTTGGTGTTGCGGTTGTTTTGGAAGTTTGCGTGGGCGCCCCATCCCTTGCGTCTGCGCGCCGACAGGCGCGCGCAAGGGTGGGACAAAGGAACCTTAAACTCCTCCAACCCTCGCCCTGCCAAATCCATTCCAATCAAATCGTATTTTCTTCCGCTCTCTTTCCCTTATCATCTTCCCGACCCTAATCAGGAGGCCCCATGAAACTCGGCGACCTTGCCCAGCGTTTGAATTGCCGCGTCGACGGTGATGATAATCTCGAAATCAACGGCGTCGCCGGCCTCGAAGACGCCCAGCCCAGCGAGCTCAGCTTCCTCGCCAATCGCAAGTACAAACCTCTCCTCACTAGCACGCGCGCCTCCGCCATCCTCATCGCCCCCAACGAACCCGCGCCTGCCACTCATCTCGCCCTCCTCCGCTCCGATAATCCCTATCTCGACTTCGCCCGCGCCATCGAACTTTTTCATCCCGCGCCTCGCTACGCCCCCGGCGTCCACCCCACCGCCGTCGTCGACTCCTCCGCCAAAATCGGCCCCAATGCCCACATCGGCCCTTACTGCTTCATCGATCGTGATGTCGTCATCGGTGCCGATGCCGTCCTGCACAGTTTCGTCACCATCTATGCCGGCGCCCGCATCGGCGACAACTTCTTCGCCCACGCTCACGCCGTCGTCCGCGAAAATTGCCGCCTTGGCAAAAATGTCATCCTGCAAAATGGCGCCATCGTCGGTGCGGATGGCTTCGGCTTCGCCAAAGAATCCTCCGGCGCCTGGTACAAAATCCGCCAGGCCGGCATCGCAGTAATCGAAGATGAGGTGGAAATTCAGGCTGGCAGCGTGGTCGACCGCGCCACCATCGGCGAAACGCGCATTTCCCGCGGGGCAAAAATCGACAATTTAGTTCAGGTAGGTCACGCCTCAAAAGTTGGCGAGGATACTCTGCTCTGTGGACAGGTCGGCCTCGCCGGCTCCACGCAAGTCGGCAAAAACTGCGTTCTCGCCGGTCAGGTCGGCGTCGCCGGACACCTCACTATCGGCGACGGCGCCGTGGTCACTTCCCAGAGCGGCGTCCCCAGCGACATTCCCGCCGGGGCCCTCTACTCCGGCTATCCATCCATCGAAAATAAAAATTGGCTCAAGTCCGTCGCGGTCTTCAATCACCTGCCCGAACTCCAAAAGCAACTCCGCGACCTCTCCGCCGAAGTCTCCCGCCTCCGCGACTCCCGCCCCTAGCACTACAATAAGTGCGTAGGACGTTAGCGCTTGTTTCTGCAAGGAGACTCATGACTAGCAACGCTCACCCTTCGGCGCAGGCCGCCCCTGCACAACCTTCCGCCCCTCCTCTGGGCCTCACGCCGATCTTGGTCGTCGACAACGCTGTCGCAGCCATCGACTTCTACCAGTGCGCCTTCGGCGCCAAAGAAATTTCCCGTCTCAAAGCCCCAAAGGGCGAAAAGCTAATGCACGTTCGCATGGAGATTGAAGGCAGCACCCTCGTCTTCATGGACGACTTGGCCGATCTCACTCCCGCCGCGTCGAGTGTTCGCCTGCCCAAAACGCTCGGCGGCACCTCTGTGACTCTGCACTTGCAGGTTGGCGATGCGAAATTGCGTTGGGAAAAAGCACTGCAGGCTGGCGCTACCGTTGTCGTCCCGCTTCAGGAAATGTTCTGGGGAGAGCTTTACGGCCGAATTCGCGATCCCTTCGGCCACGAATGGACCATCGCGCAATTTCTGCGCGCCATTGAGCCCGATCAGATCGAACGCGGCGCCGCACAAGCCTGGTCTTAACAAGTGTGCGCTTTTGATTTTGCTTTTCCGGGTGCCCCACTTCCTGGTTTTAGGAAGTGGGAAGAGAGAACTTAGATCCTTTCGACTTTCCACTGCACTCACGCGGTTCATGTCGGTGAGTTATGTTTCACTACTCGGCTTCTGATCCTCGTCCAACCCCTCCCCCACCAATTCATGCACCCGATCCCTCAATTCCCCCCGCTGATCCAGCACATACTCCTTCGCATCCACCGCCGGTCCAAACCGAATCGTCGCCACTCCCGGCGTTATCACCGAACTCCCCTTCCTCATCAGCCTCTGCGTGCCGCTCAGCGACACCGGCACCACCTTCACGCCCGCCTCAATCGCCATCAGAAACGTCCCGTTCTTAAACGGTCGCAGCCGCCCGTCCACACTCCTGGTCCCCTCCGCAAAAATCAGAAACGAAGTTCCCTTCCGCAAATGTCCAATCGCCTCGTCAACACTCGCCGCCGCCGCTTCCCGATCGCCCCTATCCACCGGCACAAAATGCGCCGACCGCATCGCCCACCCTAAAATCGGCACGCGAAACACTTCCTTCTTCGCCAGTATCGCCACCTGCTTCCCCATATACGGCGCCAAAATTGGCGGATCCACATTACTCACATGATTCGCCACAAAAATGCACGTCCCATCCGGGACATTCGAAGCCCCCTCCACGCGCACACGAATCCCCGCGATTCGCAGCGTCGCCCGCAGCGCCTTCATCGCCACTGCATACATCACCGTCGCAGAGCCCACGATCCACGTGCATAGGAGAAAAAACGGCAGGATCAAAAATATACACAGCGCAACGAAAAGAACCGCCGCAACAGTGCGTATCATCGCGCCAACTAACTAATCCCCAACTAACTAATCCCCAAGAAACGAATCCCCACGCAGCTAATCCCCAATTTAATCAGTTGTCCCGTGCAGAATGCCCTGCAGGATCCGCTTCTGCCGCTCGTTTGCGCTCGACGACTCGCTCACCGTGTACCTCTTCACCGTCGCCTGCCCCAACGCCATCTCCACATTGCGTGCTTCACCGTCGCGCTTGATTCCCAAAATCACGCGATCTCCCGGCCTTCCGCTTCCGCAAATCGCGCATCGGATTCCCCATCGGCTCCTGCCCATCGAGCGTCACCAACTCGTCGCCCGCCTGCAGTCCCGCCGCCGCAGCCGCGCCTCCCGAATTAACGTCCGCCACCTGCCACCGCGAACCCGGCGCTGCCACTGCATAAAATCCGGGGTCCACGTTCTGCGCCGACTCCGTATGCACCTCGAGACCCGCCACCGACAGAAAATCCTGATACGGAATCTCCTTCGTCCCGCTCACATAATCCGAAAAAAACTCCTTAAAACTCTTCCCCGCCACTTGCTCCACCGCCGCGCGCACGCCTTCGCTCTCGTCGTAATACTTGCCCTTCTGCGCATATTCCGTGAATAGCAGCCGCATCACATCATCCAGCGACTTGTGATTGTCCGTCAGGTCGCGAATCTTCAAATCCAGCAGATGACCCACGATCTGTCCCTTGTTGTAATACGAAATGCTGCGGTCCGGCGCGCGATACAGCGGATAACCCTCGAGCCACGCATCTAGCGAAGACTCTTCCACGCTTTGCACTAGCCGCGCCGGTTCCGAATCAAGCTGCGAAAATTGCGTTCCTAGGTCATCGTAAAATTGCTGCGGCGTCGCCAGTCCTGATCGCACTAGCGTGTACGCGCCATACGTGCTGGTCACACCCTCCGCGAACCACAACGCCCGCGTGTACTGCTCCTTCGAATAATCCACCGGCTCAAGTTTCTTCGGCCGTATCCGCTTCACATTCCACGCATGAAAAAATTCATGCGCCGCCGTCGCAATCGCTTCCGCTTCCGACCCCGCCGCGATCGCCGTGCAATTGGCGTGCTCCATTCCTCCGCCGCCCACTTCCGCGTACGGCCCAATCTCGAAAAAGAACGTGTACTCGGTAAACGGCGGCCCCTTCATCAAGCTCAACTCGTACGCCACCAGCTTTTTCAGCCGCGCAATAAAATCGTCCGCGCTTCCCGCATTCGCGCTCGCGCTTTCAATCAAAATCACCCGAAATCGCGCGCCGCTCTCCGTAAAATCAGACGTCATGAAATTTCCCAGGCGCGCCGGCGCATCCACCAGCGTGTCGTAATTCGGAGCAAAATAGGTCTGCCCGTCATTCTGCTGCGGCAATTCCAGCACCGTGTTCCATCCCGCCGGCACGTTGGTGAACTGCACATCGCTCTCTTCGTTTCGCCGGTCCGGCACATACAGTAAAATGTCCGCGAAATTCGCAAACGCATGCTTCTCGTCAAGCTGCGAGCTGAACGGCCCGGGCTCATCCCAGTAAACCGCGTACGAAATTTCCACCGTGCCCAGCGAATGCAGCCCCGCCGCCGAAATTTTCCAGGTCTGCTTGTCCAGCGCATCCAAGCCGATACTGTCGCCCGTCGCGCCTCCCGCCCGCGCCCGCAAATCCCGCAGCCGGTACGAAAAATCGCGAATCTGATACAGCGAATTCCACGCCGGCAGCGCCACCGTCAGCGACCCGCGCGCATCCGGCACAGTCATGTTCACGTGAAAAATGTGCTGCCCCGGCTGGGCCAGCGAAACTCGATAGTGAATCTTCGCGTTCGCCGGCGCCGCGCCAAAAGCCGCGCACAGCGCAACCAGCACCACCGCGAAACTCACCCGACGAAGTTGAAGGAAATGTCTCGAAAAATAATTGCGGCTTGCCTGTGGGAATTTCTGTGCAGTATCCAACGTTGAAAAATTATCTCCCCGCGAATTGCGTCTAGGCGGTCACTGGCTTGCTTGCCAGCGCTTCCAGCAGCTTCTCGCTCAACCCATCAAAGCTGCCGTTCGACATGACCATCACCAGATCGCCCGGCTTTGTTTCCGAGCTGAGATACTCCGCAATCTGGGCGGCGGAGTCAAATGCCTTTGCCGGTTTTCCGTGCGCGCGCACCGCTCCGGCAACTTCCGCGGGCGAAAATCGGTCCTGATCGCTCAGCAATTGCGCGCGGCTCACCGGCCCAATTACCACCGCATCCGCCACCGCCAGCGACTCGGGCAACACCTTCTCGAAAATCTTCCGCCGCATCGTGTTCGACCGCGGCTCCACCGCAGCCCACAATTTCCGCTCTGGCCAACGCGTCCGCGCCGCTTCCAGCGTCATGCGAATCGCCGTGGGGTGATGCGCGAAATCCTCAATCACCAGCACGCCGTGCTGCTCGCCCTTAATCTCCATCCGCTTCCGCACGCTTACAAACGTCCGCAACCCCTCCGCAATCGCCTCGCACTCGACGCCGCGCCCGTACGCCAGCGCCACTGCTGCCAGCGCGTTCAGCACATTGTGCCGCCCCACCACCGGGGTCGCGATTCGCGCCACTTCATTGCCCTTAAACGCCACTCGAAAATTCGTCGCGTCATCTTCCCAGCGAATATCGCCCGCCACCCAATCCAGCCCCTCGACTAATCCAAACGTCTCCACCGGACAAAACGCCTTCGCCGCGCACTTTTTCAACTCTTCGCTCTCGCCCCAGATCAAGACTCGTCCGCTTCGCGGCACCAGATTCACCAGCCGCCGGAATTGCAGCGCGATCGACGCCAAATCCGGATAAATGTCCGCGTGGTCGTGCTCCAGCGACGTCAGAATCAACTCCTGCGGGTGATAGTGCAGAAATTTTGGCCCGCGATCGAAGAACGCCGTCTCGTACTCGTCGCCTTCAATAATGAATTCTTCACCGCCGCCCAGCCCGTAGCTCTTCTCTCCAAAATTCGGCGCCACTCCGCCAATCAAAAAGTCCGGACGCCGCCCTGCTACATGAAAAATCCACGCCAGCATCGCGGTGGTGGTGGTCTTCCCGTGCGTCCCGGCAATCACGATCGACGCATGATTCGGAATAAAAAGCTCTTCCAGTGCCTGCGCCATCGAGCAATACGGAATCCTGTCGTCCAGAATTTTCTCGAGCTCCGGATTCCCTCGCGCAATGACGTTCCCGATCACCGCCAAATCCGGCGCTGGCTCCAAATTCTCGGCGCTGAATCCGTTCGACCACTTGATTCCCAGCGAACTCAGCAGCGTCGACGCCGGCGGATATACATTCGCGTCCGACCCCGTCACCCGATAGCCCCGCTCCCGCAACATCCCCGCCACCGGAGCCATTGCCGCGCCGCCAATCCCCAGCAGGTGAATGTGCCCTCTGCCGTTCAAAATAGTCTGCGAATAAATTGTCGTCTCTCCCAAGAAAAAATCGTTAACTCGACATCAACGCCAGCTACGTTCTCGGTCGTCCGGCTGTTCTGCGGGTGCCCCACACGCCGGTTTTGCGCGTGGGCGGCAGGATTGATGCGGGTCGGCCTTACCCCGACTCACATACCGACTCTAAAATTTCCAATTTCCCCCCGCCCGACGCATCGAACCGCACCGTCACGCCCAACGGAATCGTCAACAGCGGCCTTTCCGTATGCCCAATCGGCGAGCGCCAAATCACCGGAATCCCCAGCTTCCCGGTCAACCGCGTAATCACTTCCTGAACCGTTGGCGCGCCCGGCTTCACTTCACACTCCGGAAAATCTCCAAGAATCAGCCCCTTCACTTTGTCGAGCTTCCCCGCAAGCTTCAAATGCATCAGCACCCGATCCACCTGGTACGGCTTCATCGCCCGATCTTCCAACACCAAAATCGTCCCCCTCGTATCCGCTTCCCAATCCGTGTTCAGCGTGGCTTCGAGCAGCGTCATGCACCCGCCCGCCAGCACGCCCTCCGCATCGCCGCGCGTCACTGTCTCGCCCTGCAAATCGATCGACCAGCCGCCATTCTTCCCGACGCCCGTGCCGTTCACCGCATTCTGAAACGACTTTGAGTCGTATCCGCCCGGCTTGTCCGGACCGTTATCAAAACCCGCGCAAACCATCGGCCCATACAGCGTCGCCCAACCAAATCGCTGCCGAAAATAAATCTGCAGCGTCGTCAAATCGCTAAATCCGATAAAAAGCTTCGGTCGCGCGCCCTTCTCGCCCTGCAGCCGCTTCCGGTTCTTCTCGAGGCCCCCCAGCAAATAATTCGACCCGTACCCGCCACGCGCACAAATCACCGCGCGCACATCGCTCGCGCCAAACGCATCCGCCAGCCCCTCAACCCGCGCCCCCGCGCTCCCCGCAAAAAATCCCTCACAATCGAGCAAATGCGGGTCGCGCTGAACCTGATAGCCCAGCCGTTCTAGCTCCGCGCATCCCGCCTCCAACTTCTCCTTCGAAAACGGGCTCGCCGGCGCCACCACGCGCACCACCGCCCCCGGCTGTAGCGCAAGTGGCTTCAACGCTTTACTCATCGACGAAAATTGAGAATAGGAAATTTACTTCAGAGAGTCCAGCACCCGCCCGCCCACATATTCCTGATGCACAACGGCGGTCGAAGCGACAGCCTGCTGCTGGTTTGCCTTAAGTCTTTCCGGGTGCCCCACTTTCTGGTGTCAGAAAGTGGGTCGAATGAAATTTAAAGTCTTTGAGTTTCTTGCCGGGGAGAAGAATAACGTCCTTACTTCCCCCCTCCCGGCATCCCCATTTCCACCGGGCCATACTTACTCAACACATCCTTAATCTGCTTCGCATCCCCCACCGCCACAATCTGCAAATGATCCAAATCGATATACTTCTCCGCCGCCTTCTGCATTGCCCCCGAATTCACCGCCGCAATCTTCTCGGGATACGTATCCCAATAGTCCTCCGGCAGCCCGTAGTGCTTCACCGCCAGCGCATTCTCCAGCAACGTTTCCGAACTCTCCAGCGACAGCGCAAACCGCGCCACTAGCGATCGCTTCGACTCTTCCAACTCCGCATCCGGCACAGGTTCCGTGCGCAGCCGCCCAAATTCATATAGCAGCTCGTGCATCGACCCGTCGGTCACCGGCGTGCGCACTTCGGTGTTCGCCTCCCACATCCCGCGATACACATCCGTCCTTAGCCGGCTGTACGCGCCGTATGTATACCCGTGCGCCTCGCGCAAATTCAAAAAGAGCCGCGCGCTCGGCCCTCCGCCCAGCACTCGCTGCATCACGGTCAGCACAAAATAATCTGGATCATTTCGCTTGATGGTCAAATTCCCCGCCAAAATGTTGGTCTGCACCGATCCCGGCCGGTCCACCAATGTGATTCGCTTCGCCGCCGGCGGCGGGACTTGCGCCAGTTGCGTTGAAGCTGCTGGCCCGGTCTTCCACTGCCCAAAATACTTCTCCACCACTTTCAAAATATCGGCCGTATTGACGTCCCCGACGATTCCCAGCGTCGCATTCGCCGGCACGTAGTACTTCGCGTGGTAGTCCGAGAGTCCCTGCGACGTTACCGCATTGATCGCTTCCGGAGTCGCCGCCGTTACCGCGTAATTCGTATTCCCGTACAAATCGCGATGAAACGCCTCGCTTGCCAAAAAGTCCGGCCGCGAACGCTCATCCTCCAGCTCTCCAAGCTGCCGCTTTTTGTACTTTTCCAGCTCCTCCGCCGGAAACGACGGATTCAAAGTCACATCACTCATCAGCGACAGAATTTCGTCCATATGGTCGGTCAGCCCCGACGCGCTCACCGTCGTCTCGCTCCCGCCATACTCCGCGTCGGCCTCGATCGTCGCGCCAATCTCCTCAATCGCCGCCGCAATTTGCGCGCTGCTCTTGCTGCTCGTTCCTTCGGCCAGCATGTCCGCGGTGAATGACGCCATTCCCGGCGTTGGATCGGCAATCGCGCCCGGCCGCAGCTCTAATTCAAAGGCCACCGTGGGCAGCTCGTGCCGCTCCAATACCAGCACCGTCAACCCGTTCGGCAATTTGTGCTCGCTCGCGTGCGGCAACTTTACCCGCAGCACTTCTTTGCTCACCGGAGCCGCGATTCAATCGCTCCACCTTGCTCAGTTCGGTGCTCTTCCCGCCCGCCTGTTCCTGCGCGGTCGCGCTCGGAGACAGCGCCAAAGCCGCGGTCAACGAAAGCCCCGCCAGTGCACCAATCACCGCCGTCGCGAAATAGCCAGCTCGAACCTTCACTGTGCACCTCCCTGGGCTTCTTCTGCTTGGCCGCCCTTGCCGGGCAACGTAATCACCACCGCGCGCTGATCCTTCATCAAATCCTTCTTGGCCACTTCATTCACCTGGTCCTTGGTCATGCTCGCGTAATCCTGGCCCAGATGATTGATCAGATTCGGATCGTTGAATTTCACCGCGTAGTCCCCGATCGCCACCGCCGTACGCAAATCGCTCGACCGCGCCTCTATCCACTGCGTGCGCTCTTGCGCCTTCGCCTTGCTCAGCTCCTGATCGGTAATTCCATCCTTGGCAGTTTTCTCGATATCCGCGTCCAGCGCCTTTTCCAGGTCCTCCAGCTTTACTCCCGGCCGTGCCACCACCGTGATGTACAGCAAACTCGGCCCGATCCGCGTATCCGCCATCGCATTCGCTTCAATCGCCAGTTGTTTGTCTTTCACCAGGTCCTGATACAACCGCGAGCTGTGTCCCTGCCCCAGAACGACCGCCAGCAAGTGCGCTGCGCGATTTCCTTCCGTATCTCCTCGGTCCACGTGATACGCCATGCTAATCGCAGGCAGCCTCGCGAGCTGGTCGTGAATCGTCTCGCTCCTCTCGCCGTAATGCTCTTCCTCGCTCAAATTCAGTTTCCCTGGCGCCGCCTGCTCCGGGATTGCCTCAAAATACTTCTTCACCGCCGCGAGCGTCGCATCTGGATCCAAATCCCCCACCAGCGTCAGCACCGCGTTATTCGGTGCGTAATAGGTCCGGAAAAAGTCCTTCACATCGCTGATGTCCGCCGCGTTCAAATCCGTCATCGACCCGATCGTCGAATGCTTGTATGCAAAATTGTCGAAAGCCAAATTGTCCAGGTCCAGTTCCGACTTCCCATACGGCTCGTTGTCGATGCTCAGCCGCCGCTCTTCCTGTACTGCATTTCGCTGATTGTCCAGATTCGATTGCGTGATATTCAGCGCTTTCATCCGGTCTGCTTCCAGAAAAAGACCTAGATCGAGCTGATTCTTGGGCAGAATTTCAAAATAAGTCGTGCGGTCTTCGTTGGTCGTGCCATTCATGCCGCCGCCGTTGTTCAATACCAGAATGAAATGCTCGCCCTTCCCTACGTTTTGCGAACCTTCGAACATCATGTGCTCGAACAAATGCGCAAAACCGGTGCGACCGGGGCGCTCATTGCGGCTGCCCACGTTGTAGCAAACATCGATCGCGTACACCGGCGCGGTATGATCCACGCCAATAATCACGCGCAGGCCGTTCGATAATTTTGTTTCCTTCAACTCCAGCGGCTTCACCGCTGCTTCCGCCGGCGCAGCCGCTACCGACGCCTTCGCTTCATCTCCGGCGCGCGCCGTTCGCAGCCAAATCCCGCCCGACAGCAACCCCGCAAATAACGCCGTCGCGACGCACCTAAACAAAATGCGGTTCATCTTTGAAACCTCCGCTAGTAGACCAATGGTTAACCCAGTGGATATTGACGCACTGAGAGTCACTTTGTATGCAGAATTTACCTGGCAAATAAGGTCGTTTAAGGCAGTTCAATTAAGAAAACATCGCCTTTCCCGCTCAACTTCGCCATTTCGACGGCCTGCGGAGGGGCCTCCACAGAGAAAATTACTACCACTCCGGCTTCCGCGCTTAACGGGGCCGCAAAGCGCGAATTCCCTTCCGGCAGCGCCGCTCCATCACCCGCGCTGCTTGCCGCCAGCAATATCGGCTTCGATTCGCACGCACTCTCACCCGCCGCGCAGGCCTTCCACAGATACGTCCGCAACGCGCCCGCGCTGCCGGCCTCGCTCACAAAGCTCACCGCCCGGCCATCGCCGCTGATCGCCGGCGCATGCGCCGCGCCTTCCGCGCCATCCCAAATCACTTTGCTCGACGCCTTACATCCCGCGCCCGTGCCCATGCACGTATCCCGCAACACAATTCTCTGCGTGCCGCGCGCACTCTCAATCGCCCGCGACTCAAACTCCGCTCCAATATCATCCGCGCGCGTCACAAACACCACATACCGCCCACCCCCACTAACCGCCGGCTCAAAACTCGCTCCGTCGCCCGCCGCGCCAAATACATTCGCCGATACCAGCGTCGTCTCCGTCGTGCACGCGACGCTCGCGCCCGCGCATGTATCCCGTACATACACGTTCGCCGTGCCGTTCTGCACGCCGCCCATCATATCCACCGCCGCCGAATCGTACGCCACGTACCGCCCGTCCGCCGATATGCTGCTCTGCACGCTCGCGCCCTTCCCCGCCGCGCCTCGCGCGCCCACCGACACCAGCGCCGTCCGCGCCACGCACCGCTCCGCCGCCGGCGCGCCCACACATGTGTCGCGCACATAAATCTGCGAATACGCCGAACTCACTCCCGCCACCAAATTATCCGCTGTGGAAGCAAACGAAACGTATCGCCCATCCGCGCTTATCGACGGAAACTCGCTCGCGCCATCCGCGCCTACTTCTCGCGAACCCTCCGCGCCCGAAATCAGCATCGTCTTCGGCTGGCACTTCGTGCCTGCCTCAACTCGCATGCAGGTATCGCGTAAATAAATTTGCGCGCTCCCACCGCTCGTCGCCCGCCCGCTGCTCGTCGACGGCAGGCCAGCCTCGCCGTCGCTCGCCGCCAGCAAATTGTCCGCTCGCGACGCAAACGCCACATATCGTCCGCCCGCGCTAATTGCCAAACCTCGCGCCGCCGGCGCGTCCGGCTCTCCGCCGTCTGCCGCTACGTCCACAGCCGCCGTGCGCGCCTCGCAGCCGGCTCCCGCACCGAGGCACATATCCCGCACAAAAACTTCGCCACTCGCGCCCGCCCGCCCCACTAGATTCCGCGCCCGCGATTCGAACGCCACATATCGCCCACTCGCATCCACTCGCGGCGCTCCACTCACCCCGTCTGCCGCACCTTCCGCTGCGCTCACCGATACCTGCACCGCCTTGCCATCTACCTCGCCACCGCTTCCCGCCACCGCCGCGTGCGTCGCCGCATGACTCGTCGGATCCGTCACCGTAAACGTCACCGCGTTCGAAACTCCCCCGCCCGGCGTCGGGTTCACCACCGTGATCCGCGCCTTCCCCGCCGCCGCAATATCCCCCGCCAATACCGTCGCCTTCAGCTCCGTCGTGCTCTCGAACGCCGTCGACCTCGGGCTCCCATTCCAGCTCACCACCGAACTCGACACGAATCCCGTCCCGGTCAGCGTAATTCCGAACGCCGTCTCGCCCATCGCGATACTCGACGGGCTCACCGAAGTTAGCTTTGGCGCAGGATTATTCGGCGGGTCGATATAAAAAGTCAGCGAGTTTGATTGCCCGCCGCCCGGCGAAGGATTGAACACCGTAAGTTCCGCCGAGCCCGCGTGGGCCACTAGCTTTGTCGGCACCGTAGCTACCAGATCGCCCGTGGTCTTATTCAGCGACGTGGTCAGATTCGTCTGATTCCACATCACCACCGAGGTCGAGATCGCGTTCAGCGCGACTACATCGATTTGAAACGCGGGACTCCCTTCGGTGACACTCGCGGGAGAAACATTCGACAAAATCGGCGTGGCGTTATCGGTGGTCGTACTGCTTCCGCAGCTTGCTGCCACAATGGCCAGCACCAAAATCGCGGCAACCTCAAAAATCCGTCTAACTTGCTTCAACTGTTCCCTTTCAAAGCTTCTCTTTTGCTTTTTGTCGCCTTATTCGGATTCCATCGCGCCACAGCGCGTTGTCTGCCCGCTGACGCCATAAACGCATTCGCCGCGGGGCCTTATGGTAGCAGGTTTTTTCATTCCTCTTTCACGCTGTGGTATCGTCAGCCCGGCTCTTCGAGGGAAGCAAAACTCAATATGAATAACGTCCGTATCGCTGCAGGGCCCTTTACCTTTTTCGCTCGCCTCGAGGACCATCTCGCCCCAAAAACCTGCGCCGCCTTCCGCCAAATGCTGCCCCTGCGTCAAAAACTCATTCACGTTCGCTGGAGCGGCGAAGCTTGCTGGGTCCCCATGGGTGAATTCGCGACCAATTTTGGCCACGAAAACGCCACCAGCTACCCCGCCCCCGGCCAACTCCTCTTCTATCCCGGTGGCTACAGCGAAACGGAAATACTCCTGGCCTACGGTGGGGTCCGCTTTGCCAGCAAACTCGGCCAACTCAGCGGCAATCACTTCCTGACCATCACCAAGGGTGGCGAAAATCTGCCTGAACTGGGCCGCACCACGCTTTGGAACGGCGCCGTCGATATTTCTTTTTCTCTCTCCACTGACTAGCAAATCCCTGCCGCGCTGCGCGGCGCCGCACGCGCCGCCCGCGCCTACCTACAACTCAAACGCCGTCAACTGTTCAAACTTCTTCGCCCTGGCTTCCACTTCCTTCCTCTTCAGCGTCAGCAGCCGCTCCACTCCAAACTTCTCCACTGCAAAACTTCCCAGCACCGACCCATACACCATGGCCCGCTTCAGCGTCGCGGGATTCAAACTTTTCGCCGCCGCCAAATAGCCCATAAACCCGCCCGCAAAACTATCTCCCGCGCCCGTCGGATCGTGAACCTCCTCCAGAGGAAAGCCCGGCACCGAGAACATGAACTTCTCATGAATCATCAGCGCGCCATGCTCCCCGCGCTTCACGATCAGCGTCTTCGGGCCCATCGAAAAAATATGCTTCGCCGCGCGCAAAATATTGTGCTCGCCGCTAAGCTGCCGCGTCTCATCGTCGTTAATCATCAAAATCTGCGCCTGCTTCAGTGTTTCGCGCAGCTCCGCCGGCGTGCGCTCGATCCAATAATTCATCGTGTCCAGCGCAATTAGCTTCGGCTTGCATTTAATCTGCTTTACCACCGAACTTTGCAGCGTCGGATCGATATTCGCCAAAAATACATAAAGCGAATCGCAATATGAAGCCGGCAGCTTCGGATTGAACGCCGCAAACACATTCAAATCCGTCTGCAGCGTGGTCCGCTCGTTCATGTTCTGGTTGTACCGCCCCGACCAGAAGAAAGTCTTTCCCGACGCCCGTTCCAGCCCCTCCAAATCGATATTCCGGCCCGCAAATAACTTTTCATCAACCGCGCTGAAATCGTCCCCCACTACGCCGACAAGCCGCACCTTCGTAAACACGCTCGCCGCCAGCGCGAAATACGTCGCCGCGCCGCCCGCCGCCCGCGGAACCTTCCCCCGCGGCGTCTCAATCGCGTCGAACGCTACCGACCCCACTACCAACAGTGACATTCGTCTTTGCCTTTCGCTTTTGCCATTGGTTTTGCTTTAGAAGTGTCTGCGGGTGCCCCACACGGCGGGTTTCCGCGTGGGGATTTTCCGCCCGGTTATCTTCAACTCAAATATTTTCCAATGATCGGCTGGAGCCTCTTCTTCGCCGACGCCGGAATCACTTTGCGGTCCGTCAAAATCGCATGCTTCAGCGCCGACCCACACTTACACCCGCGCCCCGAGCCCAGCGCCGCAACCGTCCCGCGAATAACCTTCTGCGCGTTGTCCGCGTTGCGGTTCAAATTCGCGATAATTTCCGCCACCGTCACCGACTCGTGCGCCGGGTGCCAGCAGTCGTAGTCGGTGATCATCGCCACCGTCGAATAGCAAAGCTCCGCTTCCCGCGCCAGCTTCGCTTCGGTCAAATTGGTCATCCCGATCACGTCAAACCGCAACTGCCTATACACGTGCGATTCCGCCATGGTCGAAAACTGCGGCCCTTCCATGCACACATAGGTCCCGCCGTTGTGCACTTTCACTCCCGCGCGCACACACGCATCTCCCAACGCGCTCGACAGCTCCGGACAAGTCGGCTTGTCGAATCCCACATGGGCCACCACGCCATCTCCAAAGAACGTCGCCACCCGCAGCCGCGTCCGGTCGAAAAACTGATCAGGAATCATGAAATCCATAGGCTCGAAATCGTTCCGCAGCGATCCTACCGCGCTGATCGAAATAATCCGCTCCACACCCGCCATCTTCATTGCGCAAATATTCGCCCGATAGTTGATCTCGCTCGGCGAATAACGGTGCCCGCGCCCATGCCGCGCCAAAAACGCCACCGTTTTGCCTTCTAGCTTGCCGACCATCAAGGGGTCCGACGGCTCGCCAAACGGCGTCTTGATGCGCATCTCGCGCGTCTCGGTCAGGCCAGCCATGGCGTAGAGCCCGCTGCCGCCGATAATTCCAATCCTCGCCGGCCCCGCGCCGCTCTTCGCCTTCGCGCGTCCGTCCCCGCCGCTTTTTTTCGCTGCATTCATTCGTCGCCTTTGCTAAACCGCACTAATCAATCTCCACCGGCTCAGCCACGTAAACATCGCCCTTATCACTCAATCGCAAATGCGCCGCCGCAACCTTGGCGTCGTGCGCAAATAACGCCATCGACCCCGGCTTGGCCACCTCCGGAATCCACTTCTTCTTGTTCTCCAGCGTGGTCAAAGGGTACAAATCATAGCCCATCAGCCAGGCATACGGCAGATGCGCCGTCGTAGGTACCAAATCCACAAAGAAAAACGCGGTTTCCCCACCGCCCGTCAGCCGCACGCACTGCATATCCGCGTTGTGTCCCGGCACCCGAATCACTTCCACACCCGGCAAAATCACGGCATCTTTTTCCAGAAGCCGCCACTGCCCTGCTTCCTCAATCGGCAAAAAATTCTCAGGGAAATAACTCGCCGAATCGCGCTCGGTCGGATGCTTGGCGTGTTCCAGCTCGCCGCGCTGAACGTAGTGCGTCGCGTTCGGAAAAGTCGGCACCGCTTTGCCGTTCACCACGCGCGTATTCCACCCGCAATGATCAAAATGTAGATGCGTATTGATCACAATATCGATTTGCTCCGGCTTCACGCCCTTTGCCGCCAAATTCTCCAGCAGCCGCTTGCCTTTCCCTAGGTCGTAAATCTCCTGCAGCTTCGGGCTCATCTTGTCGCCTGCGCCCGTCTCTACCAGCGCCAGCTTCCCGCCCGAGCGAATCAGTAGGCAATTCATGTCCATCTGAATGCGGTTGCGCTCGTCCGCGGGCATTCGCCTTTCCCAAAGCGGCTTAGGCACCACTCCGAACATCGCCCCGCCATCCAGGCGAAACCCGCCGTCCCTCAACACCGTAAATTCCAAGTCCCCTAGCCTCACGTCCCCTCCAACATCTCATTCACCGCCGCATAGGGATCCATCTTCCTGGCCGCCACCTGCTCTGCCAACTTCCGCAATCCCGCTTCTCCTCCATGCGCTCCCACCGCACGCGACACCAACTTCTGCTCCAACATCTCCAGCAACCGATGCCTCCAATATTCCGCCTTTTTCGCCCTTCGGTTCGTCGCCGCGTCCTGATGCTCTCGCAACTTCTCAATCGCCGCGGCCAACTCCCCAATTCCCTTGTTGTCCGTCGCGATAGCCCGCACAATCACCGGCCTCCATCCGTCGCGCTCCGGCGCGATCGACAGCATCGCCCTCAACTGCTCCTCAAACCGGTCTGCTCCCTCGCGATCGCACTTATTAATTACAAAAATATCCGCAATCTCCATCAACCCAGCCTTCAAATTCTGCACGTCGTCGCCCATGCCCGGCATGAGCACCACCACCGTGCAGTCCGCCAGCCGAACAATCTCCACCTCGCCTTGCCCCACTCCCACCGTCTCAATCAAAATGTATTGCTTTCCCGCCGCGTCTAGCACCAGCGCCGCGTCGCTCGTCGCTTGTGCGAGCCCTCCCAGCGATCCACGTGTCGCCATCGACCGTATAAAAACTCCCGCATCCGCGTGATGACTCTGCATCCGGATCCGGTCGCCCAAAATCGCTCCACCCGTAAATGGGCTCGACGGGTCCACCGCAATCACGCCCACCCCCGCCTTCGCCGCCCGATAATGCGCGGCCAAACGGTCCACCAACGTGCTCTTGCCCGTACCAGGCGCCCCGGTAATTCCCACGCTGTACGCGTTCCCGGTGTGCGCAAAAAGCTTCTGAATCAATTCCGCCGCCGTAGGCGCGCCGTTCTCAATGGCCGTCAGCGCACGCGAAACCGCCCGCACGTCTCCTTTGCGGATTTGCTCCACCCACTCGTCCACATGCCGGGCGTCCAAATTTTGAGTTCTTGCCTGAGTCATGAACAGAAAGTGAGGCTTTGTGTCAGGTTGGAAATAATCTGCCCTTCTTAACCGCTGCTTGACCCTTGCCTAACCCTTACCCAAAAGCTGCCGAGCGATCACCAGCCGCTGAATTTCGCTCGTTCCCTCGCCAATCGTGCACAACTTCACATCTCTATAAAATTTCTCCGCCGGATAATCCTTAATGAATCCATATCCGCCAAAAATCTGCACCGCTTCATTGGCCACCCGCACCGCAACCTCACCCGCATACAGCTTGGCCATGCTTGACTCAATCGTGAAGCGGTTCGCTTCCGCGCCCTTCGCTCCCGCGGCAATCGCCTGATCCGCCAGCCACGCCGCCTGATAAGTCAGCAGCCGCGCCGCTTCAATTTGCGTGGCCATGTCCGCCAGCTTGAATTGGATCGCCTGAAACTCCGCGATAGCCTTGCCAAATTGCTTGCGCTGTTTCGCGTACTTCAACGCCGCTTCATACGCGCCCTGCGCCATCCCGAGTCCCAGCGCCGCAATCGAAATCCGCCCGCCATCCAAAATCTGCAAGCTGTTAATGAACCCTTCGCCTTCGTTCCCCAGCAGATTCCCCGCCGGTACCGCGCAATCGCTGAACGTTACTTCAGACGTATCGCTGGCCCGCAGCCCCAGCTTATTTTCTTTTTTGCCCGGCTTGAACCCCGCTGTCCCCTTTTCAATGATGAACGCCGAGATTCCGTGGCTCTTCTTGGCCTTGTCCGTCACCGCCATCGCCACGCAAACATCCGCATAATGCCCATTGGTCGTAAACGTCTTCGCGCCATTCAACACCCAACTGCCATTTTTGCTCGCTGCCGTGGTTCGCGTCCCGCCCGCATCTGACCCCGCCTCCGGCTCAGTCAATGACCAGCAGCCCAATTTCTTTCCCGTGGTCAAATCGGGCAAATATTTCTTCTTCTGCTCCTCGGTCCCAAACTTGTAAATGTGATTCGTACACAGCGAATTGTGCGCGGCCACAATGATCCCAATGGACCCGTCCACCCGCGACAGTTCCTCAATGACCACCGCGTACTCGGCGTAACCCATCCCGCCGCCGCCGTATTTTTCAGGGAAAATTACGCCCAGCAAACCCATCTCGCCCAGCTTGGGAATGATTTCTTGGGGGAAATGCGAAGCTTCGTCCCACTCCATCACGTGCGGCGTGATCTCGCCCTCGGCGAATTCGCGCACGCTGCGCCGCAACTGCTGCTGCTCGTCATTCAGCGAAAATTCCAAAAGGCCTCGCTATTTTGCTGGTTTGCATGCGTGACATCGCGCGCATCTACTCAGCGCGATTCGACATTTCATTTTATATCAAACCTAAACTTTTTTAATGGCGCCGCTTCCCGACCGCCACGTGGCCCTTACCACCCCTTCGGCTGCCCCGCCGTTTGCTCATCCATCCACTTCTTCAATGGAGCGTAATAATCCACAATCGCCGACGCATCCATCTGCCGTTGCCCCGTCAACACTTCCAACGCATCCGGCCACGGCTTGCTCTGCCCCATCTCCAGCATCTTGGCCAACTTCGCTCCCGCTGCTTTGTTTCCATAAATCGTGCAGCGATTCAGCGGCCCGGTATAGCCCGCCTCCTTGCACAGCGCGCGGTGAAACTGATACTGCAGCACCGACGCCAAAAAATACCTCATATACGGCGTATTCGACGCCACGTGGAATTTTGCCGCGGGATCGAAATCCGCTTCGCTGCGTCCCACCGGCGGGGCCACGCCTTGATACTTCTCCCGCAGCTCCCACCACGCTTTGTTGTAATCCTGCGGCTTCACTTCGCCCGAGAAAACTTTCCACCGCCACTGATCCACCAGCAGTCCAAAGGGCAAAAACGCCACCTTGTCCAGCGCCCTCCTCATCAACAGTCCCAAGTCGCTCGATTCCGGCGGCACTTTGTCGATAAACCCCAGCGTCTTCAAATAATCCGGCGTCACCGACAGCGCGATCGTGTCCCCAATCGCCTCGTGAAACCCGTCATTCGCGCCGTTTTGAAACAACATTGGCTGCTTATTGTAGGCTCGCTGGTAAAAGTTGTGCCCCAGCTCGTGGTGCAGCGTATCGAAGTCCTCAGCGTTGATCTGCACGCAAACCTTGATCCGCAAATCGTCCTTAAAATCGATGCTCCACGCGCTCGCGTGACACACAACGTCGCGGTCCCGCGGCCTCACGAATAGCGATCGCTCCCAGAACGTCTGCGGCAACGGCGCGAATCCCAGCGAGATGAAAAACCGCTCCGCGTACTTCACCATCCCAATCGCGTCCGTGTTTCGCTCCCGCAAAATCTTGGTCAGGTCATAGCCTGGGTCCGACGCCGGCGGCGCCACCAGGTCATAAATGTTGTTCCACTGCTGCGCCCAGATGTTTCCCACCAGGTCCGCGGGTATCGGCCCGCTCGCCGGCACACGGTCGCCATATTTCTGGTGCAGCCGCATCCGCACATACGCGTGCAGCGATTGATACAGCGGCAACATCTGCTGCCATAGCCGGTCCACTTCCTTGGCAAACTGATCCGGCGGCATGTCGTAGTTCGACCGCCACATCGCCCCCACGTCCTGAAATCCCATATCCTTCGCGCCCTTATTTGCCAGCTCCACCATGCGCACATAGCGTTCGCGCATCGGCGGCGCAATCGCATGCCAGCCGACCCACGCCGCTTTCAACTCCTCCGGGTTGCGGCTCTCCCGAAAAATCTTCTCCACTCCATCAATGTCCATGCACTTGCTCTGATCTCCGCCCGGGCACCACTTCCCTTTGCCGTAGTCCGCGGTCAGTGACGCGTTGATCTGCGCCAACTCCTCCTGCTCCTTGCGGTCGCGCGGCGACGGAATATCCACCGACAGCTTCAGCAAATGAAATTTCCTGGCCAGCTCCGGCGGCATCTTCAGCCCTTCATATTTCTTCGCCTCCGTTGCCAACTCCACCGTGGCGGCTTTCACATTCAAATCCGCATCGGCGGCGATTTGCTCGGTATCGTCGGTAATAAAATTCTCCGCCACCCACGCGGCGCGTCCACCCTTGATCGCCAAATCCATAAGCTGCGCCTCGGCCTTATCCATAAACGCCTGCGCCTCAGCCACCGTCGCCGTTCCCGCTTTCTCGTTCTGCGCGGCCGCGTCGATTCGCGCCCCCGCAATGACCACCACCCCCACCAAAATCCCGGCCACAATTAAGCCCGTCCTGGACCAACCCGCCGCTCTATTCATTTCTCCTCCGCCGAATTTTCTTAGTGCCCCATGCGCCGATCTTGCGCGTGGGGATTTTCCCGCAAGTTTCGCGGTTCTTTAGATCCGCCTAGCTTTTCGACGCCGCCACCACTTCCTCAAACGCCTTTAGCGCCCGCTCCACTCCCGCTCGATCCACATTGCAATGCGTCATGATACGAAACTCATACGACGCCGCCGGATTCCACAGCACCCGCTTCTGCTTCAACTTCGCCCCCAACTCCGCCGCCGTCCGCCCCGTCCCCTTCACTCCAAACACCAGCACATTCGTCTGCACCTGCTTCGGATCCAACTCAACTCCCTTCACCTTCGCCAATCCCTCCGCCAAAAATCGCGCATTCTCATGATCCCGCTTCAAATTCCTCGCCGGATCCTCCAACGCAATCAGTCCCGCCGCCGCCAAAATCCCTACCTGCCGCATCCCGCCGCCCAACATCTTCCGCGTCACATGCGCCCGCTCAATAAAATCCCGCGGGCCCACCAGCATCGACCCAACCGGCGCGCCCAATCCCTTCGACAGCGCAAACATCACCGAATCGCATCCGCGCGACATCTCCGCCACACTCTTACCGGCGCCCACCGCCGCATTAAAAATCCGCGCGCCGTCCATGTGCACCTTAATTCCGCGCTCGTGCGCCCGCTCGCAAATTTCACGCGTCGCCGCCGGGTCCTGAATCACTCCGCCCGCCATGTTGTGCGTGTTCTCGATCGAAATCAGCGCGGTCTGCGAGAAAAAATAGGCCTTCTGCCGTATTGCGGGCTCCACTAACCCCCAATCCAGCACGCCCCTCGGCGCTCGCACCGTCCGCGGCACGCACCCCGCCACCACCGTCATCGACCCCAGCTCGTACTGATGAATATGTGCTCGCTCGTCGCAAACTACTTCCTGCCCCGGCTGCGTCCAACTCTTGATTGCCAGCAAGTTCCCCATGCATCCCGACGGCACAAAAATCGCCGCTTCGCGCTCAAAAATCTCCGCGGCCCGCTCCTGCAGCTTGTTCATCGTGGGATCTTCCGAATAAACGTCGTCCCCCACCGGCGCCTCCGCCATCGCCCGGCGCATCTCCGCCGTCGGCTGCGTCACCGTATCACTCCTCATATCCACAAACGCCTCCACCGCTGACCCTCCTAGCCTTTGCTTTTTCTTAGTGCCCCATGCGCCGGTTTTGCGCGTGGGGTCTTACACGAACCTACCTGCGTCCTACATTTGCGCCGCTGGTTTCCTCTTCACTTACCGCGTCCAACAACTCCACAAAAACCGTATTCGACACCGCCAGCCTCTCCGGCGCTAACCTCACCCGGCTCCCCTCCGTAATCAATAGCCCCTGCTCCAACAATTCCGTCACGCGCTCATGCAATCGCGCATTGTGCGCTCCCGCCGGCAACTCACACAAATCAATTCCCTCCAGCTTTCTCAATCCCAAAAAAATCTTCTCCTCCAACTCCTGCTGCGCGCCCACTTCCTCCCGCTGCTCCTCCGCCAGCCTCCCGCCGCCCACCGTCGCCACATACGCATTCGCGTCATGCACGTTCGCCCACCGCTCGCGCCCATCAAACGAATGCGCCCCCGCGCCAATCCCCCAATACGCCTCGCGATCCCAATACTTCACATTGTGTCGCGACCTGAATCCCGGCAGCCCCCAATTCGAAATCTCGTAATGCTCGTATCCCGCCGACCCCAACGCCTCGCACGCCCGCTCGTATCCCGCCGCCATCGCATCGTCGCTCGGTATATCCCGCGCGCTGTATCTCGCCCCGCCCTGTATCACTTCCAACCCCAGCCGGCTCCCCTCGTCGATCTCCATCAAGTACACCGACACATGCTCCGGCCGCAGCCCGATCAGTTCCCGCAGCGATTCCTCCCAGCTTTCGTGCGTCTGGTGCGGCAACCCCGCAATCAAATCCATCGAAATATTAACGATCGCCGCCTCGCGCAACGCCTTCACCGCACTAAAAATATCCGCGCGCCGGTGCATCCGCCCCGCCGCCTGCAGCTCTTTATCCACAAACGACTGCGCGCCCAAACTCACCCGATTAAATCCCGCCTCGCGCCACTCCCGCGCCTTCTCCAAAGCAATTGTCTCGGGGTCCGCCTCCAGCGTCACTTCCTTTGCCGAAACGCGCAACTCCCTGCGGGCCGCATCTAGCACACCCCCCAGGTCCGCCGCCTCCAGCAGACTCGGCGTCCCGCCTCCAAAATAAATCGTATCGAAATCCTTCTCGCGCAAAAGCGCGGCATCACGCGCCTCCACCCGCAGCGCAATCTCCCGCTGCAACGCTTCCGCATACGGCCGGTACTGCGCCGCTGACACCACGCTGGTATGAAAATTACAGTAAGTGCATCTTGTCTGGCAGAAAGGAACTGCGAAATAAAGCCCGGCAGGCATTTTCAGGACTGGTTCGCGCCTTTGTGGTCGTCGATGATCTTCACATGCACCTCGCGCCGCCTCGGTCCGTCAAACTCAAAAAAGAAAATCTGCTGCCAACGCCCCAGCGCCAGCTGCCCGCCCTCAATAAAAATACTCTGCGAGCTCGAGGTCAGCGCCAGCTTAATGTGCGAATCCGAATTTCCCTCCGCGTGCCGGTAATCGCCCCGGCGCGGCACCAGCTTGTCGAACGCAATCTCCATATCCCGCGCCACGTCGGGATCGTACCCCTCATTGATAATCACGCCTGCGGTCGTGTGCGGCACGTACACATAGCACACCCCGCTCGCAACCCCCGACTGCTCTACCAACCCCTGCACCCGCTCACTAATCTGGATCAACTCCGTCCGCCGCGTCGTCTTCACCGCAATCCGCGCAACGGCTGCCGCCGCCAATCTCGACACCGCTCTCTTGACCTGACTCGCCATTTAAATTCAAAAACCCGCCCGGCGGGTGCCTAGACCGCACCCGGCCTATAGATAATATCCGAGCCCCGAAAATACCGTTTTACTCGCCCCGGGTCCCACATTAACCACCTCAAGCCAATGGTTCTCGTAAGCGTCCGCTTCCAGCACGAGCGCTTCCTGTCCATCACCCTTTACGTCAACGATGTCGATCGGAGCCCAGAAAGTAACCGTCGGGACATCCGCATCAGTTTTCTGGAAAGGGATGCTGCGCAGGACCGTCACTTGCGAGCCCTCCTTGACCAGAAGTACTTCACATACATACACATCAGGTCCCGCGGGCCGCGAATAATCTGCTGCTGCCACTAACCACCCCGAATGGGCTGACTTCCACACTCTAAAATAAATTTGCCCTTCCGCGTCCCCCGGCAGTCCCAGACGTTTCAATTCGCCTTCAAGGATTCTACGATCCGCATCCGTGGGTTGCTTTCGCTGCGTGCATTTCTTCTCGTTTTTCTCGTCCCACTCACACTTGTAGTCCGAAATAACTTCAATGCCATCCGCCGGTTTCCCTAACTGTTTTATTTCGCAGCCGTCGCCAGGGCCGTTTCCACTCGGCGATTGGCCGCAATAGTGGCTTTCCAAAAACTTTCTTATCTTTAGGCAAGCTGCGTTTCTACACGGCGGCCGATGCGGATCCTTATAAGTCTGCGCAAGAGTCTGGCCGGCGAATAAGCTCGCTGACGTCAGCACTGCAATCACAATATGACGAACAGCAACCGACCACCGCTTCACTCACCGCCTCCACTATGCGATTTTTTGGCCTACACCGCATCCGCCGAACTAGCCCCATAAAACCCAAACCACGGCTTCGCCGCCCCCAGCCGGTCATTCACATTCTTAATATTCTTTACGCCCTCGCCCAGCAGCCAATCCTCCAGCGCCTTGATCCCCTGTTTCGCGTAGATTGGCATGCCGTCCTTCCACGTCGCGCGCCCGCACAAAACCCCCGAAAAATTCACGCCCGATTCCGACGCCAGCTCCAACGTCTCCGCGAAAACGTCATTACTCACGCCGGCCGACAAATAAATGAACGGCTTCTTCGCCGCCGCCGCGGCCTTCCTGAAAAATTCCTTCGCTGCATCGCGCGTGTACGCCGACTCGCCCTTGCACGCCTTGGTTCCCTTTACGAACGCCATATTCACCGGCACTTCCACCTTCAACACGTCCACGCCGTATTGTGGCTTTGAAAATTCCGCCATGCTCCCCGCCACCACCTCCGGCTTCTTCTTCGCAAACTCCAGCCCTTTCTCATCCCCGCCCTCTTCATATCCCACGAACTCCAAAAAGAACGGAACATCCGACGCGACGCACTCCGCGCCGATGCGCTCCACCCAAGCGTGCTTGATCTCATTGATCTTTGGCGGATCGAACGGCGTGTAGTACAGCAAAATCTTGATGCAATCCGCGCCCGCCGCCACCAACCGCCGCACCGACCAATCGTCCAGCAAGTCCGGCAACCGCCCGGGCTGCGTGTTGTCGTATCCGCTGTTCTCGTACGCTAGCAGCAGCCCGGCATTTTTGGCGCGCTCCTTCGCGGCCTTCAGCCCATATTCCGGATCGAGCAGAATCGCGCTTGCATACGGCGTCAAAATCCGTACCACCGCCTCTTTAAACTCGCTCATCATCTGCGGCGTCACATCTTTCTTGTCGATGCCCTTGTCCTTGGCGATCGCGCTCTTCAGCGACCCGCGCTGATCCATCGCCGCCGCGGCAATCACTCCGCGCTCGTTGGACACCGCCTTCAACCCCTTCTTCTTTCCCGGAGTAATCTTCATCTCCTGCCTCCCACCCAATTTGACTCGCGAATTTCCTTCAATTTATCGCCGCATTCTAACACGCGTTTTTGATACCCCATGCGCTAGAGCGTCACCACACAATGCCTCGCCGGTACTTCCGCCGCTCGTTCCCCCAACTCATCCAACAACTCCATCCCATATCTCGCCAGCATCGGCACCAAACAGATTTCCCGCTCCTGCAACGCCTTCTCCGGCCACAATGATTCCGTCAGCATTCGCTCGTGCCGTTCAATGACTCCCTTGCGAAAACCCTCCGCTCTTCCCACCTTCATCTTCAGCCGCGTCAACTGATACGCCATCTTCCGTTCCGCTGTCTCCAGCGCTCCTACCAGCGTCTTATCAAGTTTCCCTAACAGCCCGCGATACTTCTCCATCGACCTCTTCATCTCCCGCTCATCCGCCGCAAAACGCCCCGCCAATCCGCTCGGCAAACTCCCCTTCGCCAGTGCTGCTCGCACTGCCTGACGCCCTTCAAAAATGCCCCGCAGAGTCAGCTTGTACTTCTGCAGCAAACGCCTCACATGCGGCTCGACGATCGTAAAGCTCGCCCGAGGCAAAATCGCCGGCATCCGTCTCGCCAGCCTCCGATACAAAACCTCCGTCTGCGCGTAATACGCTACTTCCGCCGGCCCGCCGACATACGCCGCCGTCGGTAGTAACGCATCCTGTACCACGGGCCGCAGCAACGCGCTCGGCGTGAACGCCTCCGGCTCGCGCTCCAACTTTTCCAGCAATTCCGCCTGCGTATACACCTTCTTCCCGGCCTTAAATTTCTCGCCGCTCGCGCGCAGCGCCTCGCGCCGACCTTCCTGTTGCATAAACAGCAGCGTCGTCTCTCCCGCCACTTTCACCTGCACGTGATACCCGTCCTTGCCCAGTTCTTTCCCGCGCTCCATCAACGCCTCGCGCAAACCCTTCGCTTCCTGAATCGCCCTCGCCATCACCGGCGCAGCAATCTTGTGCAGCCGCGCGTCCCGCGGGTCCAGCAAAATCAGCCCGCGCCCTGCCATCACTCGCGCCATCAATTTCGCAAACGCCGACCCGAACGTATCTGCCGCGGTGTACGACTCCTTCAAAGTTCTCTGAATTACCGCCATGCCTTTCCCCACTCCCACCAATCCCGCCGCGGCCTTCTTCACCACCGCTTCCACTTGCTCGCCCAGTGGAATTTCGCCCGTTTGCTGTCCCGCGTGTTTCGGATCCACCTGCACCGCCAACCGCTCGATCCCGTCTCCGGTCGTCCAGTAACAATGATCCACTTCCGCGACGTCGTGATCTTCAGTGGCCAGCCAGAAAACCGGAACCGCCTCGGCCCCGCTCGCGGTCAATTTTTCCGCCCAGGCGATCGCCGATAGCGCCTTGTAAAAACTGTACGCCGGCCCGCCAAAGAGGCCGACTTGCTGGCCCGTCACGACTGCCACCGCGCCCGTCGCCAGCCGGTCGACATTCTTCTCTACGCTCGGGTCGATTCCCCCTTTCGCCCCCGCCACCCGCGCATTCTGCTCCCGCAACACCCCCACCACCGCCACACGTACCTTCTGCTCCAGCCGCACTTCACGCGCCGCGGCCTGCACCCCCGCGTCATCCGGGCTATGCCCGTAAAATTTCTGCACTTTTGGGAAATGGTCTAAATAGTCGCTGAAAAGTTTGCTGGTGCGCGGAAGTCCGGCAAGCGGCTGACAGTCGAAGTCCATCAAAGATAGGGATGATACACGCCGCAAAACGACGCAGCAATTACTAGCAGCATTGCCTCATTTTGGACGCACCTGCGCGAATCAGGAAAGCCGTGGACTTGAAGATGTTTCAGGAGTTTCTGCCGGGTTTGGGTGCCCCACATCCTGTTTCGGGATGTGGGGTTCTTGTCGTCAAATTCCGAGATTTCTCACACGCGCTGTCTGCGTGGGCGCGTGCGCTCGGTTCTTCTGCGGGTGCCCATCTGCGGATTCGCGGACGGGTTTTCCTGATGCCAGTGTTACGCAAGTAACCACAGGAAGTTTCGAATCGAAATCCTTAAATTTCATTAGCGTCGATCCCTTAGATTACAGCGTCAGGTTGCTCTCAGATTTCGATCTTATTGTAGCGATCGCGATTCTTGCTCCCTCGCGTATGGAGTAGGATTCGTAGAATTCCTCGACCTCTTTGTCGGCGATCGTCTGTAACGGGCCAAGAGCAGAAGGGTCGCCGATTTGGCCAAGCGCATAGATGCACGAATACCGGATTCCAGGCTCACTGTTATCTAAGTGCGCCAACAAAGCACCCACTGATTCCCTGTTTCCGATCAATCCGAGCGCTTCGGCAGCGTGGTCTCGAACCACAGCGTCCTCTTTCTCGGATTTCAGTGCGTCCTCTAAAGCCGATCTATTTATTCCCCAACCGCACCACCCCAGGGCGTAGGCAGCCGCGGCGCGCGCATCCACATTACGCGACTCAGTTAACAGTCTCGCCAAATGATTCTGAATGTCCGTTAGAAGTGAACTTAGAGACTTGGCCGCCTCCCAAATTTCAGCCCTGTCCGGATCTTCCAGCCTTCGGAGCAGCTTGGAAACTTCGGAATCCTCGGGTGGTCGATCGGGGTCGTTCAAGTCACCCCCTCCTACGCCATCTTCGCCGCGCCCAACGCCTCCAACATCCCATCAATTTCCTTCTTCGCCTCCGCCTTCAACGGCAACAACGGCCTTCTCGGCATCCCGCCAAAATAGCCCAGCGCATCCAGCGCATACTTCAATCCCGGAATCCCATGCTTCGATACCAGTAACGACGACGGCGCCATCAGCTTTTCCTGCACACTCTTCGCCTTCTCCCCATCCCCCGCGCGAAACGCCCTATAAAGCTCCGCGCACAATTCCGGAAACGCGCACGCCACCGCCAAAATTCCCCCCGACGCGCCCGCCTTCATCGAAGCCTCGAGCGTCGACGCCGCGCCCACCAAAATCCTGAACTCCGGCACTGCCGCATGCATCTGCTCCACCCGCTCCACGCTCCCCGAGCTGTCCTTAATCCCCACGATGTTGTCGTGGGTCGCGAGCCGCTCCAACAGCTCGGCCTCCACCGTAATCCCCGTGAATTGGGGAATCGAGTACACCAGCACCGGAATTTTCGCCGCGTCCGCGACGCGCAAAAAATGCTCGCCCTCAGCCTCCAGGGTCATAAACGGACGGTAATATCCCGGTGTGCGCACCAGCGCGAAGTCAAACCCTGTATCCGCCGCTCGCGCCGTATGCGCAATTGTCTCCGCAGTCGATTCCGCCCCCGCCCCGGCAATCAACACCTTGCTCGAATCCGCCGCTTCCTTCGCGATATCCCAATTCCTGTAAATCTCCTCCCACCGCAGCAGCACCGACTCGCCCGTCGACCCGTTCATCACATAACCCGTCAGCGGCGTGTGATTGTAGCGCTCAATATTCCTCCGCAAATTCGCGGTATCCACATTGCCGTTTGCCAAAACCGGTACCGTCAGCGGCGCAAATATCCCTTCAAGCTTCATGACTCATCACCCTCGTAACATCCATCACCTTAATCCTACCTAGACCGCATTGGCCGAATGTCTCGTCGACTCACTCGCCGTCGGCGGCTGATTCTCGCCCACCGGCTTTTCGGCCGCCGTGGGCTTCGCCCGATGCAAATCCTGCAGCGCCGCCACGTCCGGCGCCTGCTGCGCCATCGCCAAAATCCCCCGCGCCGCCGCTTCCGCCGCGCTGCGCGTCGTTATACACGGCACGTTATATCGCACCGCCGCGCGCCGGATCGACTTCTCATCGTAAAACGACTC
This sequence comes from uncultured Acidobacteriota bacterium, assembly GCA_963757885.1. Taxonomy (GTDB): domain Bacteria; phylum Acidobacteriota; class Terriglobia; order Acidiferrales; family UBA7541; genus Palsa-147. The sequence continues at coordinate 147,853 of CAVWSS010000007.1, forward strand.
TCTGCCCAGCGGCGTATTGATCACCAAGTCCACTTTGCCCGTCTTGATCAGGTCCACAATATTTGGCCGGCCTTCATTCACCTTGTACACCGTCTCGACCGTGATTCCCTTCGCCGCCAGCGCTGCCGCAGTGCCGCGCGTCGCAATCAATTTCAATCCCGCTTCCTGCAAATCCTTCGCCAACGCCCAGGCATGCTTCTTGTCGTGATCGTTCACGCTGATAAACGCCACGCCCTTGCGCGGCAATCTCTGCCCGGCGGCAATCTGCGCCTTCGCAAATGCCAATCCATAATTGGGCGATACGCCCATGACTTCGCCGGTCGACTTCATCTCCGGTCCTAAAATCGTGTCCACCCCACGAAACTTGTTGAACGGGAACACGGGCGACTTCACCGCGTAATATCCGCGTACTGCCAGCTCCGAGACGTGCTCAGCCGCCTTGCCCGCCACGCCATTCGCGCGCACCGTGGGCAGATTCATCTCCCGCAATTTCCGCCCGCCCATCAATCGCGCCGCCACCTTGGCCACCGGCACGCCGGTCGCCTTGCTCACATACGGCACCGTCCGGGACGCCCGCGGATTCACTTCCAGCACATACACCACGTCCCGCTGGATCGCGTACTGCACATTCATCAGCCCCACAACCTTCAGCGCCCGTGCCAATTTCGCGGTGTAATCCCTGATCCGCTCCAGCACCGAATGCGACAGCGACACTGCCGGAAGCACGCACGAAGAATCGCCCGAGTGAATCCCGGCCTCCTCGATGTGCTCCATGATTCCGGCGATCACTACGTCCTCGCCATCCGCCAGCGCATCCACGTCCACTTCAATCGCATCTTCCAAGAATTGATCGATCAAAATCGGCCGCAGCTTCCCGCTTCCCGCCAGCAACGCCGCCTGCGCCACGTACTCTTCCACCGTCTGCGTGTCGTACGCGATCACCATCGCCCGCCCGCCCAACACATAACTCGGCCTCACCAGCACCGGGAGTCCAACTTCCTCCGCCGCCTTCTTCGCCTCTTCCGGAGTCAGCGCCGTTCCATTGCGCGGTTGCGGAATTTTCAATTCATTCAGCAGCTTGCCAAATTTCTCACGGTTCTCCGCCAGGTCGATCGACTCCGGCGCCGTCCCCACAATCGGCACGCCATTGCGCTTCAATTCCAGTGCCAAATTCAGCGGCGTCTGCCCACCAAACTGCACAATCACTCCCGTGGGCTTTTCCCGGTCCACCACGGCCAACACGTCCTCCAGTGTCAACGGTTCGAAATACAAACGGTCGCTCGTGTCGTAATCCGTCGACACTGTCTCCGGATTGCAATTGATCATCACCGTCTCGTAGCCATCTTCCTTCAGCGCGAACGACGCATGGCAGCAGCAATAATCGAACTCAATTCCCTGCCCAATCCGGTTCGGCCCACTTCCCAAAATCACAATCTTGCGCCGGTCCTGCGCGTCCGATTCGTCCTCTTCCTCGTACGACGAGTACATATACGGCGTGAACGACTCAAACTCCGCCGCGCATGTATCCACTCGCTTGAATACAGGCTTCACGCCCATCTTCAGCCGCGCCGCGCGCACTTCCGCCACGCTCTTGCCCCACATCTGCGCCAGCATTTCATCGCTCGCGCCCGACCGCTTCGCCTCCAGCATCAACTCCGGCGTAATCTTCGCAAATCCCGTCGCCCGCAGCCGACCATCCAGGCGCGTGATGTCCTCGAGGTGCCTCACAAACCATGGGTCAATATTCGTCAATCCCACAATTTCATCGACGCCCATCCCTCGTTCCAGCGCCTCAAACAGCCAGTGAATCCGGTCCGGCCCGGCCACCGCCAACTTCTCCCGCATCATCGCCGCAGTCATGCCTTCCGGCGCGCGCCACGCCGTGTGCGGCTCCAGCGAACGAATTCCCTTCCCCAGTGCCTCATCGAACGTTCTTCCGATCGCCATCACTTCGCCCACGCTCTTCATCTGCGTGGTCAATATCGTCTCCGACCCCGGAAACTTTTCAAATTGCCACTTGGGAATCTTCACCACCACGTAATCGATCGTGGGCTCAAATGACGCTGGCGTCTTCTTGGTAATGTCGTTGGGAATTTCATCGAGCGTCATTCCCAGCGCCAACTTCGCCGCAATCTTCGCGATGGGAAATCCAGTGGCCTTGCTGGCCAGCGCCGAGCTTCGCGATACCCGCGGATTCATCTCGATCACCGTCATGCGTCCCGTCTTGGGGTCCACCGCAAACTGAATATTCGACCCACCCGTCTCCACGCCAACTTCGCGAATAATCGCCGCCGCCGCGTCCCGCATCCGCTGATATTCCTTGTCCGTAAGCGTCTGCGCCGGAGCCACCGTGATCGAATCGCCCGTGTGAATCCCCATCGGATCAAAATTTTCAATCGAACAAATCACCACAAAGTTGTCGCGCACGTCGCGCATCACTTCTAATTCAAATTCCTTCCAGCCCAGCACCGACTCTTCAATCAACGCCTCATGCACCGGGCTCGCGTCCAGCGCCCTGGCGATCAAATCCGCAAATTCCTCCCGGTTATACGCAATCGACCCGCCCGTTCCGCCCAGGGTGAACGACGGCCGTATCACCACTGGATACCCCAGCTCATCCGCCGTCTTGATCGCTTCGGCCTCGTTGTTCACCACCGCCGAGTTGGGCACTTCCAACCCAATCCTCCGGCACGCGTCCTTGAATAGCAGCCGGTCCTCCGCAATCTTGATCGCCCTCAGCGACGCGCCAATCAACTTCACCTTGTACTTTTCCAGCACGCCCGCTTCGGCCAACTCCACCGCCAGGTTCAACCCGGTCTGGCCGCCCACCGTGGGCAGCAACGCATCGGGCTTCTCTCGAGCAATAATCTGTTCGAGATACTCGCGCGTCAGCGGCTCGATATAAGTCCGGTCGGCAATTTCCGGGTCGGTCATGATCGTCGCCGGATTCGAATTCACCAGCACCACTTCATAACCTTCCGAGCGCAGCGCCTTGCACGCCTGCGTCCCGGAATAATCGAACTCGCACGCCTGCCCGATCACAATCGGCCCCGAGCCGATGATCAAAATTTTCTTGATGTCTGTCCGCTTCGGCATTCTCTAACGCGCCTTGGATCCCGTTTCGTCCATCATCTTCGTAAATTGCTCGAACAAATATCTCGCATCATGCGGCCCCGGCGACGCCTCCGGGTGATACTGCACACTGAAAAGTGGCAACGAACGATGCCGCATCCCCTCATTCGTATGATCGTTCAAATTCACGTGCGTAATTTCCACATCACCCGGCGGCAGCGAGTCCGGGTCCACGCAAAACCCATGATTTTGCGCGGTAATCTCCACCTTATTGGTCAGCAGATTCATCACTGGATGATTCGACCCGTGATGCCCAAACTTTAGCTTGAACGTCTTCCCGCCCAGCGACAGCCCGCACAATTGATGCCCCAGGCAAATCCCGAAAATCGGCACTCGCCCGGTCAACTTCCGGATATTTTCAATCGCATAGTTGACCGGCTCGGGATCCCCCGGCCCATTCGAGAGAAAAACTCCCTGCGGCTTCATGGCCAGTACATCTTCCGCAGACGTCCTCGCCGGCACCACCGTCACATCGCATCCGTGATCCACAAGCTGCCGCAAAATGTTCTGCTTGATCCCGTAATCGTACGCCACCACCTTGTATCGCTTCGCGCCAGGCACCGGCCCACGGTCTGCCGCCCTGCGCGCCGGTGCCGCGCCACCCTCCGCAATCGCCTCCAACCTCAATTGCCCGGTCGAGTTCGCTCCCTTCCGCCTCTCCACCCTCGCGCCCTCGCCCGCAAATATCTCCGCCGTCCCCTGCGACCACCCGTACGCCTTCTCCGTGGTCACCTTTCCCGCTAACTCTTGCCCCGCCATCGTCGGCAGCGCCTTCGCCTCGCGCACTAATTTCTCCGCGCCCGTTCCATCGGTTGCGATCACGCCGCGCAACGCGCCCACCGTCCGCAAATGCCGCACCAGCGCCCGCGTATCAATGTCCCAAATCACGGGCACGCCATACCGCTCCAGATACGCGTGCGCAGTCTCCTTCGCGCGCCAGCTCGACGCCAGCGCTGAAAATTCGCGCACAATCAACCCTTCGATATACGGATTGCTGGATTCTTCGTCGAACGCATTCGCGCCGACATTGCCTATGTGGGGATACGTCAGGCAGACCATTTGCCCGGCGTAGCTTGGATCGGTGAAAACTTCCTGGTAACCGGTGAGAGAGGTATTAAAAACGACTTCGCCGCCTCGGCGAGCACGTGCACCCGCCGCGCGGCCTTTAAATACTCTTCCGTCCTCGAGCGCGAGTGTGGCGCCACCCTCGTACTGCGTCAGCTTGCTCTCCTCGGGCCTTCATTTCGCACCCGGCTCTGCTGCCCCGGGGCCAGTCGACCCGGATTCAGTGGGATAGATCGATCCAAAATGATCCACCGGCCAGTACGCGAAGACTGCCTTCCCGTAAATGTATTCCCGCGAAACCGCGCCGAACATCCGCGAATCGTTCGAGCTATCGCGATGATCGCCCATCACAAAATAACTCGCTGGCGGGATGGTCAGCGGCCCATAACTCCCGCCGTCAAAGAAGCTCGCCGGCACATACGGCTCGCCGATCGACTTTCCGTCGATAAACAGCTTCCCGCGCCGCAACTCGATCGTCTCGCCCGGCAATCCCACCACCCGCTTGATGAACGACTTGCTGCGATCGAGAGGATACCAGAAAACGACCACGTCGCCGCGCTCGATTGGCTCAAACCGGTAGACAAATTTGTTGATAAAAATCCGTTCCTGATCGGAAAGCAGCGGCTGCATGCTCGTGCCTTCCACTTTCACGGGCTGATAGAGAAAAACAATAATAATCAGTGCCAGGCTCAGCGCTACCGCCAAATCCCGCACCCATCCGCGCAACTCCCGCGGAAATGTCGACGTATGCGTCGTCTGCGCTCCGCCCACCGGCAACGTGCTTACATGCCTCGCCTCGCTCGGCTCCGCATTCGGGTCTATCACCAAATTGCTGGCCGGTTGCAACACCGGGTCGTCATTCTCGGAAGAATGACCTGCATTTAGATTGTCGGGATTTGGAATGTGGCTTTCGTCTGCCATGCGAAACTTTTGCGAGTTTATCTCAATCCTTCCACGCGTTCTACCCCACTGTGCCCTGTTAGCAATTCACTCCAGCGGGTCAATCAGTTCCACTTATTTTGATGCGCTTCACTCGTTTTCGTTTTGCCTTTGCTTCACCTTTTTCTTTGCCGGTCCCTACTCCCCCAACGCATACTTCAGTATCGACAACGCCGCAATCACCGCCGTCTCCGTCTTAAACACTCCCTCCCCCAACGACGTTTCATAAAACCCCGCGGTCCGCGCCGAACTAAACTCCCCATCCGTCCATCCGCCCTCCGGCCCCACCGCCACCGCAATAAACTTGCTCAAGCACCCCATCTGCACGCTTCGCACCGGCCTCGCGTCCTGGCGCTCCGACAGCAAAAATTGGCAACCCGCCCGCGAATACGCGAAAGCCTCTTCCGAACGCATCACTTTCTGCAGCGTCGGCGGCCTCATCTGCCGCGACTGCTGTGCCGCATCGAATAAAATTTTCCCCCATCGCTCGCTCCGCTTCGCCGCCGCGGCCACCAACTTCTTCTCGCTCCGCGCTGCTGCCACCGGAATAATTTCCCGCACTCCAAATTCCGCCGCCTTCTCCAAACACCACTCAAACCGCTCAAACTTCACAATCGATACGAACAGCTCGATCCGCAGCGTCGGCTGCGGCGTCTCCAGCGGCTCTACCAAGGAAAACTCAATGCTCGTCCCATTTCGCCCCGGCGGAATCACATGCTCCACCCGCCCCAGCCATAGCGTATCCCCGTCGCTCAGCTCATAAAGCTGCCCCGGCTTGGCCCTCAACACCCGCCCCAAATGCTCCGCCGACTCGCCGTGCAAAAACGCCGAGTCGTCGCTGAACTCCTTAACAAAAAATCGCCTGCGCATAGTTGTACTTCCGGCTTTCTAGAGGCCCGCCTTCAATTTGCACGAGGAAAGAACCAGGGAAACTTGCAAACAATCGCTGAATGCGCGCCTTAAACAACCTGCATAAGACAGCTACCCAAAAATATCTTTTACCTTGTCAAAAAAGCTTGTCCCGCGCTCCGCCGGCTTGTTCTCCGCCTTGAGCACCTGTCCTAGCTGCTCGATCAGTCGCTTTTGTTCGCGATTCAGCTTCGCCGGCACGTCCACTCGCACATTGATGAACAAGTCGCCGCGCCCGCCATGCGGATTCGGTAGACCCTTGTTCTTTTTGCGGAAAATTTGCCCCGACTGCGTGCCCTCGGGAATCGCCAATTCCTCGTCGCCATGCAGCGTAGGAATCCGGATCGTCGCGCCCAGCACCGCCTGCGGGATCGAAATCGGAATCGTGCAATACAAATCGGACCCGCGCCGCTCGAAGAAACTGTGCTCCTTCACTTCAAAGAAAATATAAAGATCGCCCGGCGCTCCGCCATTGATCCCCGGCTCGCCTTCTCCACTCAACCGCAGCCGCGTCTCGGAATCCACGCCCGCTGGTACCGCCACTTCCAGCGTTCGCTCCTGCTCCAGCCGGCCCGCACCTCGGCAATCCGGGCAACGCTCCTTTACCACTTGCCCCTGCCCCTGGCACGCCGGGCAAGTCCGCGAAATCGAGAAAAATCCTTGCTGGTAGTGAAGCTGCCCGCGCCCCGCGCAGGTCTCGCAAGTCGTCAGGCCCGTTCCCTGCTTTGCGCCCGTGCCATTGCACGTCTTGCAATTCTCGCGGCGCAGCACTTTCACCTTGGTTTTGAGTCCCGCCGCCGCTTCTTCGAAAGTGAGGCTCAGGTCGTAACGCAAATCGGCCCCGCGCTGCCCCCGCCGCGATCTTCCGCCGCGTCCTCGCGCGTTGCCGCCGAAAACATCACCCATTCCGAAAAGATCGCCAAAAATGTCATGAAAATCTTCAAAGATGGATTCATTGATCCCGCCGTCGAATCCGCCCGATTGACGCAGCCCCGCATGCCCGTACCGGTCGTAAATCGCTCGCTTGTTGCCGTCCGAAAGCACGCTATACGCTTCGGTCGCGTACCGAAACTGCTCCTCGGCCTCAGTTTTATTTTCGGGATTGCGGTCCGGATGCCACTTCAGCGCAGCCTTCCGGTACGCCGACTTGATCTGCTCAGTCTGCGCCGTCCGCTCCACACCCAACACTTCGTAGTAATCACGCTTTGCGTTTGACGTAGCCCTGCCCCCCTATAGATTTCAGTTTTCTACTGGCTGGATAAACCCATCTTCAAAATCCGGCGACCCACATCGCCGCACACATCAGCTAGGACACCGACAAATCTAATTCGCCTGCTTGTTGCTCATCGCCGGTGCCGCCACTCGCACCATCGTCGGCCGCAGCACCCTTCCATGAAACGTATATCCCGCCTGCAACTCCTTCAACACCGTTCCCTCAGGTTGATCTGACGGCACTTGCTCCACCGCATGATGCATCGTCGGATCGAATTCTTTACCCTCAGCCTCAATCTTCTGCAGGCCCTTCTTGGTCAGCACATCGCGAAACTGCCGCTCGATCAACTCAAATCCCTTTCGCTCATTCGATGCTCCAGCTGGAATATGCGCCAGCGCAGCGTCAAACCCATCCAGGACCGGCAGAAGCGACTCAATCAATGCCTCCAGCCCGCGATGCCTGTCGTGCTCGCGTTCCTTTTCCACCCGCTTGCGGTAATTCTCAAAATCCGCCTGCCGCCGCACCAGTGTGTTGGTCAATTCCTCTTTTTCCGCCTGTAACTTCTTCAGAGGATCGTCCGCGCCCTTCGCGCCGGAATCGGAAGTCTCCGCGCGCTCCTGTGAGCCGCCCGCATCCTCTTCCAACATTTCGTCGCCGTCGCGATTTCTCAAATTCTTTTTATTTTCGCTCATAATTTTTCGTCCGATCCAAGCTCTCACCCGCGACCAACCTTGTACTCAATGCTTCTTTACCGTCATCCGGAATCCGCGTGAGGGATTTGCTACTGCTTTTGACTTTGTCTTTCTCTATTCCCGTCAGCTCACCTTGTTATCCGCACTGAAAAATTGCGCCATAAACGCCACCGCCGTAATCACTCGTTCGTAATGCATCCGCATCGGGCCCAAAATTCCCAACGTTCCTTGCAACTGATCGTTCCGCGTATATGGCGCCGTTACCAAGGCCAGTCGGCTCCCCGCGGCGGCTATCTCTTTGATTCCCAACTCCACGTGAACGGGTTCAGGCGCCTCGATACATCCCGACAAAAGCGCCACCAGCCGGCTCCGCTCTTCAATCGTCGCCAGCAGCTCGCTTAATTGCTCCGGATTCGAAAATTCACCCGAAGTAGCTAGCCGCGCCGCCCCTTCCACATATACCTGCCGCGTCGCGTTCTCTTCCAGCAACCGCGGATCAACCAAAACCAGCGCATCCTTGGCCAGCTTTTCGTAACGCTCCCGCTCGGTGGTCAGCTTCCCAATCAAGTCCGCGCGAATTTCTTCCAGCGTCCAACCCGAATAGTGCCGGTTCAAATAATCCGCCACTCCATCGAGCTCTTCCTGCCTGAATTGCCGCTCCGGACGTATCACTTTGTCCCGTGTCAGTCCGCCAGGCCCAATTAACACCACCAACACACGGCCCTCGGGAATCACTAAAAACCTTAAATGCTCCACCGGAGCCCGCGCCAGCGGCGGCGCGATAATGATTCCGAGCCCTTTCGAAACTTCCGCCAGAATCTTGCTGGCTCGCTCCATCACCGCTTCCGCAGTCGGCGCTGCCGCCAATTCCCTTCGTATCCACTCCAGATCCTGCGGTCGCGCAATCGCCTGCGTGGCCACTTCTTCCACAAAAAATCGGTACGCCTCGGCCGTCGGCACGCGCCCCGCAGACGTATGCGGCTGATACAAAAATCCTTCTTCTTCCAAGTCCGCCATCACGTTCCGCACCGTCGCCGCGCTCAGCGGTTCCTGGTGATGCTTTGCGATCGATCGCGACGAAACCGGCTCCCCTGTCTCGATGTACGCGCGCACTACGTCCGTGAGAACGTCGCGGTGCCGTTTGTGTTGGGGTGCTGGTGTCATCAACTAAAATCCACTAACGCATTGTTCGGCGGCTCTCCAAAATGCAACGCCTCCGCACAAACCTCTCATTTGTAAAGGTTTATATACCTTGAAGCCGGCATTCACATCGTCGCGAACCGGCTTCGCCTATCAAATTCTATCATTCCTTGCCAACGCGTCAAAGTTTGGCCGTTCTTCCTGCGCCGGTGCATCTATAAAGTTAGGAGCAAAATTTCTCGGGAGGGCCCCGATGAGCACGGTCAAAAATCCACGACGCAAAAAGCAGTTAAGCCTGAAGCGCGATCACCGCAGCGTTTTCGGCGAGAATACCCAGGCAGGTCGCAAGAACATTTCCAGAGCTAAGCAGCACAACCGCATGATCGAACGCCGCGTCGTCCACCAGGTCCTTCACCAGCTCAAAGGCGACATCAACGTCGACACCGACGCGGATGCCGACGCCGCCTCCAACGTCGAATTCGAAGCCAAAGTGAAAATGGCCGACATCAAACATCGCGGCTTCAAAAAGCAGCCCGATGTGCCCCTCGGCGAAGTCCTAAAACAAAAAAAATCCCACAAACCCGTCCGCCACTACTTGTAGTGGTTTTGACCTTCATGTGGAAGTCTCCTGGTATTCAGGGCAATCGGTTGAATCCGCGGGCGCCCCACCGCCTGTTTGAGGAAGTGGGCGATGAAATTTGATCCATCGCTTGTCCGAAGGTCACCGTTGATCTTGCGGTACTCCTCCCGCGATTGCGTTCCGCAGGCGCGCTGATAAATGGACTTTGTGAGTCTTGCACGGTGCCTTCGGGTGCCCCATCCCGCCGTTGTTGCGGGTGGGCGAGGAAACCTATCCATCCTTCTCATCACTACGTCTTCAATAATGCCTCGACCTCACTCCTAAACTTCCCCAGTTCCTTTTCCCTCTCCTCCGTCACTTCCACCCTCGACCCCTTCCACACAAAAAACCTCTTCTCCCCATCCACGATCTTCACCGCCAAATTCCCCTCAATCATCCACACCGCCTCGCCAAAAAACTCAAAACTCCCATCCTCCCTCGCCTTCAGCAACACCGCGCACTCCCCTCTCCTCACTCCCACGTGCGACGCATATCGCGGAAACGCCACCACCTCAAATCCCGCCGCCAGCACCCTCTCCAACACCCGCACATGCCCCGCCCCCAACTCCGGCGGCTCCATCTGCGGCCTCCCCACACCCCCCTCACGCGTCGCCCCTCGTTCCTTCTCCATCACCACACCCTCTTCACGATCCGCATCTTGATCAACTTCTTCCTCACCAGCCATCCCAACAGCGCCGTCACCGCCCACGCCAGCGTCGCCAGCGTCAGCACTTCCCACGTCGTCCCCGTGGGCAAATAACGCCACACCACCCATCCAAACGCCGCCAGCCCCAGCGCGCCAATCGACGCTCCCGCCGCATCTACCGACGCCACCGCGTGCGCCTCTCTCCTCCCATCCAACCCCACCCTCCGCTTCTTCGCCTTCTCGTGCCTCTCGATCAACGTCATGCTCGCCGGCAAAATCGCCGGGAACGCCAAAAACAATCCCCCGACGGCCGGCCCATACGCCTTGGCGATCACTCCCGCCAGCACTGTCACCGAGCCGCCAAATAAAATCCTCAGCGCCCACGAATACCAGTGCGCGTCCTTCAACTCCTTCGGCCTGATCTTGATATTCAGCATTCCCCGCGCCTCACCTCAGCCACGCCGCCCACAGCCCAAACGCCACCCCAAACCACACCACCATCGTCACGCTCGTCACCACGTACGTCTCCAGCCGGTTCCGCATCATCAGCCAGCTCACCACGAACGCGTAGGCAAAGAACGCCAGCGCTCCCGCGATCATCGACCGCGCCTCCATCTGCACATACGTCGGCCCGTGCTTGTTCACCGTCAATACCAAAGTCGCCAGGGCCACCGACGGCGCGCCCCCAAACAGGCCAGCAAAGCTCTTCGGCTTCACGATGTCGCCAATCGCCGAAAACCCCGCCACCACCAGCCCGCCCACCACAAATCGAATGATCCACTCCATCCGTTCTCCCGCCTCCGCGCGCCCCACTCCTCAGCGCCCGCCTTGTAACAGAACTGCAATCATTCCCGCCCGCCGAAAATATTCAAGGGCTTTTTAATTAGGCGAACAAAAGGCGAAGTACTGTGCTACCATCGGCCCATGCCTGCTACCCGCAAATGCGTCGTCACTTTTCGCGATAAGTCCGGCGTAGAACACGCCGTCGACATCCCCGAAGCTGAATCCCTCTACGAAGCGGCCATCCTCGCTCTCCACCGCTTTCGCGACGCCGACTGGAGCCGCGAAGCCTCCCTCGACGTCGGCAAGCTCCGCGTCGAAGTCTGGAACTGGCCCACCGTCTACAATGTCGAGGTCGCCGAAGTCGAAGCCTGGTTCAAACGCCCCGGCGGCACGCCCCATGACGTCGCTCTCCGCAGCAAGCTCCGCTCCCTCATCGACACCAACGACGCCCTCTCCCAGCGCCTCCGCAAACACCCTCCCCTCCCCGACGCGCCTTCTGCTGCCGCACACAAATGACGCAGCTCCCGCCGGATGTTGGTGTTGATTCAGAAGTGTCTTCGGGTGCCGGTGCGGACCGGGGGGATAGCTGACAGATTAGACCGGGGGGATGCCTGACACTGCAGCCGAGGGCGTGTAGAACGACAGCATGCCCTGGACAGAGAGCAGTGTGGTGGATCAGAGAACCCGATTTATTTTGGAGTACGAACTCGACGAACAGACCATGACCGAGCTATGCGAGATCTACGGTATCTCGCGGGAGACCGGCTATTACTGGCGGCGGCGGTACCAGCAGGGAGGGCTGGAAGCGCTGCAAGGAGAAAGCCGGGCCGCGGGGAGTCATCCGAATGAGACCCCCGAGCAGACCCAGAAAGCGGTGCTCGCGCTGCGTTATGTGCACATGCGTTGGGGGCCGCGCAAGTTGAAGCGGTGGCTCGAAGACAAGCGCCCAGAGCAGAGCTGGCCGGCGGCCAGCACCATTGGAGCGCTACTGTGGCGAGAAGGATTGGTCGTGGCGCGGAAGAAGCGGCGGCGGGCACCGCCGTATAGGCAGCCCTTTGCCGCGGCCGATGCACCGAACCGAGTATGGTGCGCCGATTTCAAAGGGTATTTTAAAACTCGGGATGGGGCGCGGATCGATCCCTTGACCATCAGCGATGCCTGCAGCCGTTATTTGCTCAAGTGCCAGCAGGTGAGAAAGACCAAAGGCGCACAGGTGCGAGGGATTTTTGAAGCGGCCTTTCGAGAGTATGGTTTGCCCCAAGCGATGCGCACCGACAACGGAACGCCCTTTGCATCGCAGTCGATCGCCGGGCTGTCCCGGCTGGCGGTGTGGTGGATGAAGTTGGGGATTGTGCCGGAGCGGATCGCGCCGGGACATCCCGAGCAAAATGGGAGACACGAACGAGTGCATCGCACTTTGAAAGAAGAGACCGCTTCACCGCCCGCGGCCACGCGGCGAGCGCAGCAACTGTCCTTTGATCGCTTTCAAAAGGAATACAACGAGGAGCGTCCGCATGAAGCTTTGCAGATGAAGACGCCGAGCGCGGTGTACGTGCGATCAGACCGGGAGTATCCGGCGCGGGTCGCTGAGCCGGAATACGACCAAGGAGTGGAGGTGCGGCGAGTGCAGCCTCAGGGATATTTTTCCTGGAAGCACCGGTACTTTTTCTTGAGCGCGACCCTGGCCGGTGAAGTGATCGGGCTGCGGCCTGTCGATGAGCGGTTCTACGACATTTATTTCGCGGCGTTTCGGATCGGGCGCTTGGATAGTTACAAGCAGAAGGTGCTGCCACTGCCCAAGCGCCAAGAACAAAAAGTGTCAGGGATGTGCCCGGTCTAAAATGTCAGGCAAGCCCCCGGCTGTAGAGTGCCCCATACGCCGGGTTTGCGTGTGGGTGGCAAAACGTAATGACCTTCGGAAGGTTTGCTCGACTGTTTAGGCGGGCACCCAAACAGAACTATCCATCAAATTACGATCCAAATTCCAATTCCAAAACTACGCCGCGCTCGCCGCGGCTCCCTTCTCCATGGGCTCGTCGCCATCGTCGCCCATATCCACATGCTCGCCGGCCTCGATCGCCTGCAAAATTTCCCTTAATGCCGCCGCTAATTCATGCGGTCCCACTTGGCTCTTCCGAAACGCAATCCTCATCCGGAACGACTCATCCGGAGGCCGATACTCGTAGCTAAACGGCTTCGGCCGCGCCTCCGGCCCATTCTCTTCCTGCCGCGCCTTCCTCGCCTCGTCGCGCGAAAGACCGCCCGACACGATGCGCCCAACCATCTCCTGCATCTTGCGCTCGTTGGGCTGACGCGCCACTTGCAGCAGCAGCGACTTGGTCACAATCCCGTTCTCCACGCACTGATTCCTCACCGCCTCCGGAATCACCCGTATCGATAGCGTCTCGGTCACCGACGACCGCGATTTACCAATCTTCCGCGCGATGTCATCGTGCGTGTAGTCGTACTGCTCCGCCAAACGCGATAGTCCATCCGCCTCTTCAAACGCCGTCAGATCCTTGCGCTGCAAATTCTCAATCAGCGCCAGTTCCAGCGTTTCGGCGTCATCGGCAATTTTCTCAATGCACGGCAGCTCAGTAGCCCCGCCTTGCACGATGCGTGATATCGCCGCTCACCCGAAATGATGTAGTAAGTGTCCTCGTGCGGGACAAATCTCACCAGCAGCGGCTCCAGCACGCCCTTCTCGCGAATCGAATTGCTCAGCTCGGTCACATCCCCGATGTGCCGCCGCGGCTGATCTGGATTCGGACGAATTTTCTCAATTGGCAGCATGCGCCCGATCGATGCGCCGCTATAACTCGCGAGCGTCTCGACGTAATGCGCGTCATGCCGCATCTTGAGAGTGACGGGTAACCCGATCCTCTTCGACACGTTGGATAACCTCCTGAGCTAATTTCCGATATTCATCCGCCCCGGGCGATTTGGGCGCAAATCTGAAAATCGTTTCCTTGTACGCGGGGCTTTCTTCCAGCCGCACATTTTTCGAAATGCGCGTCTTGAAAAGCACGCCGCCAAACGTCGCGCGTATCTGCTCATGCGTGTCGCGCGAGATGTTGGTTCGCTTGTCGAATAGCGTGATCACCACGCCTAAAATCTTCAGGTCCGGGTTGGGACGCGAGCGAATCCGCCCGAACGTCTCGATCAAATCGTCCGTTCCTTCGATCGCGAAATACGCCGCCTGAATCGGCACCACCAGGTAATTCGCCGCCACCAGCGCGTTCACCGTCAAAATTCCCAGCGCCGGAGGCGTATCGAAAACGATGTAATCGTAGTCGTGCAAAACCGGCATCAGCGACGTCCTTCAACTTGAAGGGCGCGTCAAACTGCCCGGCCAGTTGTTGCTCTAACTTCGCCAGCGCCAGCCGTGCCGGGGCCAAAAAAGGTACGGGTCCTTGGTGGGCAGTACAATCGAGGAAATTGGCACATTGGGATCGGAGAATACGTCGTACATCGACGTTTTAATATCGTGGCTTTCATAGAACGCCATCGTGGCGTTCGATTGTGGATCGAGATCGATCAGCAGCGTCTTCTTCTTGCTCAGTGCAATACCGGCCGCCAGATTGATCGCCGTAGTCGTCTTGCCCACGCCGCCCTTCTGGTTGGTGATCGCCAGAATTTTTGTCAAAGCGTCGCTCGCGCTCCTTCCCCCTTGTTTCGCTTGCCACCGGCCCTTTTCTCTCGCCAGAGTGCCGGCAACGGCGGGCCAATATATGGGACAATCCGCAGATTGCCCACCATGGGTAGGCCCACTCTACTCACAAGCATTGTTGGACTGCAAGTGAAAACTCAATCGTTTCAATAAATAATGGTCCGAGCAGAGCCCGCGGATCTCTACGTTGTCATCCCGTCTATAACGGAGTCGGCTCTGTCAAGGCAGAGTAGTGCCTTACGCTTTTCCTCAAAGCGTTTGTCGTTCTTTTCTCGAATCCAACTGCCCATCTACCATGCGACCAAGGCCCGCTTCAGAATCACTCGATGGATCCCGCAGGTTCCACAACCATCTATTCGATCGTCGCCAACCTCGCGCGACCATGATTACTGCTTCGATCTCCCTTGCTCTCAAGGGAGGCAGGATGCCCACTCAAATCTTCGGTCCATCAACCTCGACCACGGAATGACTCGGGCTGTCCTGCATGCGAACCTCGCATCGAACCCTGGATGAACTGCGCGTAGTCCACTTCCGTGCGCAGCATCCAGTACAACCTCACCGCCAGCTTCCGCGCCACAGCCACCTTGGCCAAGGCCCGGCACCGCCGCTGGGCTAATCGTTGATACTCGCGCTTCAGTCGCGGCTCACCTCGCACCGCGCTCTGCGCCGCTTCCACCAATAATCCACGCACGAACGAACTGCCTTGCTTGCTGATGTGCCCCAGCCGCTGCCGCACTCCGCTGCTGTACTCACTCGGAATCAGACCGAAATAGCTGGCTACTTTTCGTCCTCGCGCAAAGCGTCGCACATCCCCAACGCTCAACACGTAAGCCAGTGCGGTCACCGGCCCAACTCCCGGATGCGTCATCAAGCGTCGCGCCTCGGCTCGTCCGAAAGCCTGCTCGCGCACTTCCCGGTCCAGTTCCTCGATCGAACCTTTCAACCGGTCGTACCACTCGAGCAGTTCCTGTCGCCGCCGGCTGGCCCAGGGCAGCAAGGCCAACCCTTCCAGCTCCCGACGCCCTTCCCGACTCCACAACTTCTTCTTGCGCTGCAATCCCTGATTCAGCGCCAGCGCCTGCAGCTGGTTCTGCACCTGCACTCTCAGCCGCACCAGCTTGGCCCGATGCAACAGCAGTTGCCGCGCATCCCGCTCTTCGGCACTGGGCACCAGATCCGCGGAAAACTCTGCTCCCCACCTTCCAACAACTCGGCCAAAAGATGCGCGTCTCGCTGGTCCGTCTTCTGCCGCCGGGTGGCCTGCGTGCGAATCTTCCCCGCGTCTCCGATCCACACTTCATGTCCCAACTCACCAAGCATCCGCTCGAACCACTGCGAGTGCCCGCCGGCTTCCATCCCCACCCGCACCGGCCCAGACAGCCCCGCATAAAACGACCGCACTTCCTCCTTTCGTTCGTGTCCCAGCGAGTGCTCGCTCACTTCGCCCGTCTCTTGATCTCGCACTTCGATACGCTGATAGCTCGGATGGAAATCACAGCCTATAATCTTCATCTCGGCTTTCCTCCGGGCTCTTGGTCGCTTATCACTTCCAAGTCTACCCGGGGTCTAAGGAGCGATCGATGAAACAAATCCGCCCTTTGTGCGCCGTGTCGGGCGCGCAAAAGGCGCGTGAGGGATCTGCTCTTCTATGCGCATGGCACGGTCGGTGCCCGGCGCATCCCGGGCACAACGATTCAACTCAATTTTTCAGTGATTACACTGCGGAAGGTTCACATCTCACGCCGGGCGCTTCGGCGCTTACTGCAGACAAAAAATCTACTCCTACCACCCGACCCGTGCAACTACATTTTGTATCGTCCCAAATCCTCGTCCCCCAACCCCTCTAGCCACTTCTTCAACTCCTCATTCGACGTCTTATCCGCCATCGCGCTTAACATCTTCGAATTCTTGATTACCTCTTCCTCCACAAATATCGGGCAGTCCAGCCTCAACGCCAATGCCAACGCATCGCTCGGCCGCGCATCCATCGACAGCGTCTGCCCTGCGCGCTCCATCCAGATCAGCGCGTAGAACGTGTCATCCTTCAAATCGCTCACCACCACGCGCTGCACATGCACATCCAGGCCGGTAATCAAATTCTTCAGCAGGTCATGGGTCATCGGACGCGGCGTCTGCACCTTCTCAATCTCCAACGCGATCGCATTCGCCTCGTAAATCCCGACCCAGATGGGCAGCACGCCATTCCCTTGAGTCTCCTTCAGCACCACCACGGGCATATTCGTAACCGGGTCCATCATCAGCCCGCGAATTTTGACTTCCAGCTCCATGGTGGCCTCCCAGGATCCCGATCCCAACCACTTCACTAATCCAACTTAGACGAGCTTCTCCCCGTCGAGGCTGCCCGCTAACTCACCTACCACGCTATATTGTCCGCCGCGCGTAACTCGCACCTTCACATACCGCCCTAGTAAATTCTCCTCATACCCCTCCGGTACGGCAAAATTCACAATCCGGTTGCAGCTCGTCCGCCCTGACCATTGCCCAGGTGCTTGCCCCTTCGACCTGTGCTGCGAATCCACCAGCACTTCAAACTCGCGCCCCACCAACGTCTCATTGTACGCCACTTGAATACCGCGTTGGCGATCCTGCAATACCGCGTGTCGTGCAGTCTTCTCCGCTTCGCTGATTGAATCCGCCATGTCGCGCGCCGGCGTGTTCGGCCGCGGCGAGTAGGTAAACGAAAACACGCCGTCGTAGCGAACCTCATCCAGCAAACTTAGGGTCTCTTCGAAATCCGCCTCGGTCTCCCCCGGAAATCCAATGATGACGTCCGTGGTAATCGCAATGTCCCGCTTTGCCGCGCGAATCATCCGGATCTTCTCCAAGTATTCCTCGCGCGTATACGTTCGCAGCATCGCCTTCAAAATTCGGCTCGACCCCGATTGCACCGGCAAATGCATGTGGTTGCACAGCTGCGGCAACTCTTCAATCGCGTCCACAATATCCTGGTGAAAATCATTCGGATGTGAAGTCGTGAACCGCACCCGCTGAATCCCCTGCACTGCCGCCACCGCGCGCAGCAATTGCGCAAAATTCAATCCCGCCGCGCTCGGATCGCGATACGAATTCACCGTCTGCCCTAGCAGTTGAATCTCGCTATAACCCAACGCCGCGAGCTGCCCTACCTCCGCCAGCACCGCTTCGCTTCGCCTGCTGCGCTCCGGCCCGCGCGTGTGCGGCACCACGCAGTACGAGCACGCGTAATCGCAGCCTTCAATAATTGTCAGATACGCGCGAAACGGATTGTCCCGCCGCGTGATTTCCGTCTCAAACGTCTCTTCCGTATCCAGGTCGAGTCCCATCACTCGCCGTCCGCCTGACTCAACTTGCGTCAGCAACTCCGGCAGCTTGCTGTAGCTCGCCGACCCGCACACCAAACTCACCCACGGCGCGCGCTCGAAAATATCCTCGCCTTCCTGCTGCGCCACACATCCCAGCACCCCAATCACTTTCTTCTGCCCGGCCGACCCGCGAAATTCTCCCAGCCTTGAAAAAACCTTCTGCGCCGCCTTCTCCCGAATGCTGCAGGTGTTGTAAAAAACAAAAT
This sequence comes from uncultured Acidobacteriota bacterium, assembly GCA_963757885.1. GTDB lineage: Bacteria > Acidobacteriota > Terriglobia > Acidiferrales > UBA7541 > Palsa-147. Next base: position 166,229 of record CAVWSS010000007.1, read on the forward strand.
CCGCCTCGGCCACGCTCTGCACTTGCGAATATCCGCGCCCCGCCAGGACGCCTACCACCTTCTCCGAATCGTGTACGTTCATCTGGCAGCCAAACGTCTCAATGAAGAAGTTCCGCCCCTCCGCCACCGCGCTTCGTCGCAACTGCGTGGGCGCACTAGGGGGCACTTGCACACCCTTAACAGGCATGGAGGAAAGTGAATCAAGGCGTACGTGGATGGTGTCGCCCATAGCTGAGTCGGCCTAAATTCTGGTTATACGCGAATTGTAGCATACCGATTTTTTCGCATTTACCCGCCTCTTCGCTCCACCTTTCGGCTTCTAACCGCTCGACTTCTACCATGTACTGGTATTTACTCTTTGTATCGCCCCGCCGAATCCCAGTCACGCGCCGAGCGCACAGAACATCGTACAAATGGAGTTGCGTTTCGAAATATAGATGTCGCCCGTGTATTTGCTCACCAGCTCAAGCGAATACTTCAGCCCAATTATCGCGTCTAAAAAATGGGGGTACGCGGCGCAAATCACCGCCACGCCGTGCTCTGCAATTCCGGCGCGAATGGGCAAATCCTTTTGAATATGCTATTTGCGTGTGCTAACTTCGAAAAGGAATGGAAAAACGTCGTCACGCGATATTTCGTCGTCAATCACACGCGCACAATAAATCATAGGGGGTCAGGATCCTGGAGTTCATATCGTTTTTATCGTTGCGCAGGGCACCTCTGATATTGGCGCGCGCCTTTCCGCGCTTCGTCCAGCAAACCGGCTGGGTCGCCCGCATCGTCCTTCTCATCCTTCTATTCTTATCGCTCTTTTCCTGGGCCATCATTATCGGCAAATCGAGCCGCTTTAGCCGCATTGAGCCCCAAACCGAAAAATTTCTAAGCATCTTCCGCGCCGGACGCGGACTCGCCGATCCGCGCCAGCTTCGCGCTGCCGCCAGCGGCACTCCGCTTTCCACGCTCTACGAAGCCGGCTTCCGGGAGTTGCAATCTCAAATCATGGGCCAGAATCCCACCGGCGGAAAAATCAAAAACCTCAACGCCGTCGGCGTCGAAATGAAGCTCGCCGCCGCTGACGAAATCCGCCGCCTCGAAAAGTGGATGTCCTGGCTCGCTACCATTGGCTCCGTTTCTCCGTTCATCGGTCTATTCGGCACCGTCCTCGGCGTTATGGACGCATTCGAAGGCCTGGGCACTGCAGGTGCCGCCAGCTTGCGCGTCGTTGCTCCCGGCATCGCCGAAGCACTCATCACCACTGCCGCCGGGCTTTTCGCCGCCATTCCCGCGGTCATCGCTTACAACCACTACCTCCAAGCCATTCGCCAGCAGGCCACTCGAATGGATAATTTCGCCATGGAGTTCGTTTCGCGCGTGGAGACGCTTTACACCTAAACCATGCCATCCGTTTCAAGGGACACCGGCAGCACCGGCTCAACACTCTCGGAAATCAACATCGTTCCGTTCGTTGACGTCGTCCTCGTGCTCCTGCTCATTTTCATGATCACCGCGCCGATCTTGCAGTCCGGCATCGAAGTCGATCTGCCCAAAACGAAGACCGTCAAGGAAATCACAGAGGCGCGCATGGTCGTCACCCTCGATCGCGCTCAGCGTATCTACCTCGGCGACACTCCCGTCAACATTCATGACCTGGGCAATCAGATCAAAGCCAAGTCGCCCGATCCCGCGCATCAGCCCGTCTATCTTCGCTGCGACGAAACAGTTCCCTTCGGCAGCGTAACCACCGTGCTCGACGCGCTTCAACAAGCCGGCATCGTCAACGTGAGCGTCGTCACCAAGCCGCTTACCGGAAAGCCAACCGACACTCCCTGACACCCCGATGAATAAAAAGACGAATAACTAAAATGTCCAGCTACGCGCCAACAATTCCAAACGACAGCCTAAAGGGTCCGGCGATCCTTTCGATCGTCTTTCACGCCGCGATCTTCACCGCTGTCGGCTTCGCCACTTATCACAGCAAAGGCGACAACTGGGGCACGGTTGGCGGTTCCATGAGCGTTGGCATTGTGGGCAACGTTCCCGCTGTACCCATGCCGGCGCCAGACGTCGTCTCCGAAAATCGCGTGGTCGACGAAACAAAAGGTCTCTACAAAGCCGAAGAACCTCCTCCGCCCATTGTCGAAAAAGAAGCGGTTCCGCTTCCCAAATTCGACAAGACCAAACCCGAGCCAAAATACAAATCCAAGCCTTCCAAACTTCTCGAAAATCCCAAGCCGCCTCCGCCCAACGCGGTTCCCTACGGCCGGGGCGGCGCGCCTAACGTTCCTTATTCGTCGCCCAGCATGACCATGGGCAACGGCACCCAGGGCGGCATGTCCTTCGGTGCCGGCGGCGGAGCCTCTGGCGACTTCGCCAGTCGCTACTCTTGGTACGTGCAAGCCGTCCAGTCACGCGTTGCCACCAACTGGCTACAGTCCACCGTCGACCCGGGGATTCAATTCGCCCCGCGCGCCGTGGTCACTTTTCGCATCCTGCGCAACGGCCAGGCCACCAACATTCAAGTTTTGCGTTCCAGCGGCAATCAGTCCGTCGACATGTCTGCCGAGCGCGCGATTCAGGAAGCGAGCCCTTTGCAGCCGCTTCCCAACGATTACTCCGGCAATTACGTCGACGTCGAATTTTGGTTCGACTTCAAACGCCAATGAGAATGAATTTCATCATTGGGATCGAATGAAATTTAAAGGTTTTGACTTTGAAATTAAAATTCCGAATTCACAAAACTTAGAACTGTTCCCCAGCACAGCTCTTAAACTTGAGAGAACTAGCGAATGAAAACACCGAATCTCAAAAATCTACGCACCGACGAAATCTTCGCCTGGGCCCGCTTAATTGTCGCGGCGCTCATCCTCGCCGCCATCGCTCTCTGCGGTGCTTCTCCCGCGCACGCCCAGGACTGGTTTAAGACCGGCACCGGCCTCGGCGTCGCGAAAGCTCGCGTCGCGGTGCCCGAATTCGGCGCCACCGCCCAACCCGCGCAGCCCCTCGAGCAAACCTTCCACACCGTTCTGTGGAACGATCTCCAATACAGCGGAGCCATCGAACTCGTCAGCCCCAGCTTTTACCCCACCGGTGTACCCACGGATCCCTCGCAGGTCCGCACCACCGACTGGAGCAACGCTCCCGCCAATACCTACATGCTCGCCTTCGGCAGTCTCGACGCCCAGGGTACTTCCCTGGCTGTCTCCGGCTACCTTGATGCCGTCAACGCGCCCGCCCCCATCTCCGCGCTGCAAAAAATCTATCGCGGCAACGCCACCGACGCCGACGCTCGCAAACTCGCCCATCAATTCGCCGACGACATCATCGCCCGCCTCAGCGGCGGCGTTCCCGGCATCGCTTCAACCAAAATTGCCTTCGTTTCCAATCGCTCCGGCAACAAAGAAATCTGGGAAATGGATTATGACGGTGGCAATCAGCACGAGCTGACCACCCTGAAAAGCATCTCCCTTACTCCGCGTTGGTCCCCCGATGCCACCCGCATCGCCTTCACCTGCTGGGCGCCCTACAACCACATCGTCTCGGCGCAAATCTGCATCTACTCGGCCGATTCCAATCACCTCATCAGCTTCCCCAAAATGCGCGGCACCAATAGCTCGCCCGCCTGGTCTCCCGACGGCTCCAAGCTTGCCTTCATGTCCAGCTCCAAGGGCGATCCGGGAATCTTCATCGCCAATTCCGACGGTTCTCACATTCAGCAAATTTCGCTCTCCCGGGGCGTATCCACTTCGCCTGTGTGGAACCCAAAGACCGGCCAACAAATCATCTTCGTTAGCGACCGCGGCGGTGAGCCCGTCCTCTACCAAATGAATTCCGACGGCTCCAACGTCGAGCGCATCAACATGCCCGACATGGGTTACGTCGTCGATCCTGCCTGGTCGCCTAATGGCCAGCTCCTCGCCTTCGCCTGGCGGCGCCCCTCCGGCAATTTCGACATTTACATCATGGACATCGTCAGCCATCAGCTCGTCGAGCTCACTCGCGACTCCGGCCGCAACGAGCGCCCCAGTTGGGCTCCCGACGGCCGCCACATCGTCTTTGAGTCCACGCGCACGGGCACTCGCCAGATTTGGACTGTCCTCGCCGACGGCTCCATGCCCAAGCAGCTCACGTTTCAAGGTCACAACGAATCCGCGAACTGGTCGCCAAAATAGTTCATGCGCATTCCGCCACAATTCGCTCGATCGGTCTTGGGGTTGAATTTCTTAATGAGGACCTCTATTTCTCGGTACATCCGCCGTTGCACTAGGCAGTAAGATAAAAATTTCCGGCGCCTCTAAGCGCCGAAGGAGGCAATTGATGCAGGACCGAGTCGTACGCAGGATGTTGTTGCTAAGCAGTTTTGTTGCCCTGGCTTTCTTCGCCACGGGCTGCAAAAAGAAGGTGGGCAATCTCCCGCCCTCAGCGCCGCCTCCCCCGGTTGCCGCTGAACCAACGGTTTCCATTAATGCGTCGACTACCAGCATCAACGCGGGGGACAGCGTCACGCTCACCTGGACATCCACCAACGCAACCGACCTGAATCTCGCTCCGGGCATTGGCAAAGTTCCGCCCGAAGGCTCGCAAGCCGTTACTCCGACCGAGTCGACCTCGTACCAAATCACCGCGACCGGTCCGGGCGGCTCCGCTCAGGCCAGCGTTCGTGTCACTGTCAACGCCGCTTCCGAAGAAACTGGTCCCGCACCGAATCCGGGCATGGATCAGCTCTTCGCCGCCAACGTCAAGGACGCTTTCTACGATTTTAATAAGTCCGATTTGCGTGCCGACGCTCGCCAGGCGTTGACTCAAACTGCGGAATTTCTGCGCCAGTATCCGCAAATGCGCGTAGCCATCGAAGGTCATTGCGACGAACGCGGCTCAACCGAGTACAACCTCGGCTTGGGCGAGCGTCGCGCACAGGCAGCCCGCGATTTCCTGGTTTCCCTGGGGATTTCCGCTGACCGCCTGACCACCGTGAGCTACGGCAAGGAGAAGCCTTTCTGCACCCAGTCCAATGAAACTTGCTGGCAGCAGAATCGCCGCGCTCACTTCGTCCGCGCGCAATAACAACTAACAATCCGAGGAGGGCCTCATCGGCCCTCCTCTTCTCTTGTTTGGCTTGGCGGTTGGTGTTGATTTAGAAGTTTCTGCGGGTGCCCCATCCGCGTTTCGGCGCGCCGTCAAGGCGCGCAGGTGAACCGCAAGGTCCACCTCATATAAATGGACGCGCGTGGGTGGCTAGATCAAAATTGCTGGAGCGAATCTGCGATTGTGCCTAGTTGCTCCAAGTCGCATCCCGGCTCTGGCAACACATCACCTGTAAACTAGTTCATACTTCCTAGTAGAAAGGCCCGTACCACAAATGAAGGAGTCAACCATGGCACGCTTCAAAAACATCGGCATTCTCGCCGCCGCCCTTTTTCTGGGCGCGATGTTCGGTCAGCTCATGACCCCGCAGACCGCCACGGCCGTCTCGCGCGAAATTGTCGAGCTTCAGAATTCCGTCAATCAGCTCATGCAGGGACAAACCGACCTACGCAGCGATCTCGACAGCAAACTCGGTGAGCTGCACACCATCGTCAATCAATCCCTGGACTCGCAGAACCGCCTCGCCGGCGAAATGGGCAACCTGCAAAAGGCAGTCCAGGACACCCAAGCCAACTCTGGTTCGCGCGTCGACACCCTCGCCACTCAGGCCCAGGGCCTCACCGACAACGTTCAGGACCTCCAAGCCCGCGTCGGCAAAGTCTCCCAGCAGCTCACTGACATTCAAAACCTGCTGCAGAGCATCGACTCGCGCGTTTCCGGCGGCGCTGCTCCTCCCACTACCACGCAACCCAGCAGCATGAACAATGGCAATCCGCCTCCCGCTTCCAACGGCGGCGCCCAGCCCTCCTACTCCACCGCGAATCCTCCAGCAGCCGGCGGCAATTCCAGCTTTATGAATTCGCCGCCCGTCTCCTCCGACACTCTCTATCAGAACGCCCTGCGCGATCTGAATAGCGGCAAGTACGACCTGTCGCGCCAGGAGTTCAACGATTTCCTGCGCAACTTCCCCACTTCCGAGCTGGCCGGCAACGCCCAATTCTACCTTGGCGAGATCGATTACTCCCAGGGCGATTATCAGGACGCGCTCAACGCTTACGACATGGTCCTGGTCAACTATCCCAAAAGCTACAAATCAGCCGCCGCATCCCTGAAAAAGGGTGAAGCCATGCTCGCCCTCGGCCAAAAGGCCAACGCCGCCAAGCAATTTCACGCGGTTGTCACGCGTTACCCGGGCACCGACGAAGCTCGGCGCGCTCAGGCGCACCTACGCGAGCTGACCCCGCGCTCCGCCACCACCCAACACCAATAATTCGCCGTTTTGCCATTCGCGGCGGTCCGGCTTCCCCGAAGCCGCCCCTCTCTCCGCTGCTTCCCCTTTAAATTCTCTCCCCCAAAGAAATCCACAGAAGCTTCTTGTACGTACTTTCCGCACTTCTCTTTTGCTCCTGCACTTCGGCTATACTCCACCTGCGCGTGCGCAGTTGCATCGAAGCGCACGCAATACGAGAGGAACTCAGAAAAATGTCAGTCAACAAAGTCATCCTGGTCGGAAGGCTCGGCCGTGATCCCGAGACGCGCTTCACTGGAGGCGGTCAGGCCGTCTGCAACTACAGCGTGGCCACCGACGAATCCTTCAAGTCACGCTCCGGCGAACGCCAGAAGCGTACCGAGTGGCACAAGATCGTCGTGTGGGGCAAGCTCGCCGAGATTTCCCAGCAGTATCTGAAGAAGGGCACCCTGGTCTATATCGAGGGACGTCTTCAAACCCGTCAATGGGACGATAAACAAGGCCAGAAAAAGACCACCACCGAGGTTGTGGCGAACGTGATGCGCATGCTCAGCTCGCGCGGCGACAACGCTGCGGCCGCCGCTGCTGGTGCCGGCATGGGCGCTCCCTCAATGCCTTCCGGCGGTGATTTCGACGTTCCCATGGGTGAGGACGCCGGTCCCGGCCCCGAAATTTCCGACGAAGACATCCCTTTCTAGCGCACGCGCCTTCGCGTTACACTTCGACTGGGTCTCAGTCGTCGTTCAGTTACACACATGTTTTCGCGGCTACCGGTGGCACGGTAGCCGCTTTTGTTTTTGCACCTAATTTTGTCGGGAATTAAAACGCGATCGAGGTAGGAAAACTGCCCGTTTCTACTGCCGCTCTTTTTGCGCCTTTGCTCTCTGCTCATCAAGCTGCTTGGTAAACTCCGTATACTTCGGCTGCTGCTCCGCCGTCAACAGCGCCCGGATCTTCTGCCTTCCCTCCGCCCTCAACGCGTCATATTCCGGCCTGTGCGTATCATCGAGTGCCCGCATCCGTGCGTGAACATCGTCCATAATCGCGCTGACCTGCTTCTTTTGGTCCGTGCTCAACGACAAATCATGGGTCAGCTGATTCAGAATTTCCTCATGCGTTGGCTTGCGATTTAACTCCGAGATGCGCCGCCCCGTATCACCCGCTGCACGCACTTCCCAGAAATGCATTCCCACGCCGCCCAGGATCAACCCCAGCAAAAACACCACCGCCACCAGCGCTTGAGCCTTACGCTCAATCTCCCGCGCGCCCACCGGCTTCGAATTCAGATCCCTATCACTCATTTTGATTGACCACCTTGCCTAGAAACCTTGCCAACCAACTCACTGCACTCACTCACGCGCTCCACCAGCGCGCTTGCTTACTTTTCTCCGCGAGTTTCAATCGCGATATCGAAATCGTCTCGTCGCGCAATCTGCGCTGCCGGATCAGCAAACGGATCCCGAACTTCCGCCGCCCGCATCCCTGCGGTCTGCACGCTGCTGCCATGCTTCATCGTCGCCGCGCCATACGCCAGCACGCACACCAGCAATATCGACGCAGTCCACGCCGCGCGCATTGCCAGCAGTTCCAGCGGACGCCAGAAACTCAGCTCATTCTCCGCACCGGCCAACGCTCGTACCGCGGCCATCACTCGATGCGTGAAAAACGGCCCGGGATCGTCCACCGGCAGATTCGCCAAACTTACTAGCGCCGACCCCTGCCTCGCCATCGCCACCGCGTGCGCACACTTTCTGCAGCTCCGCAGGTGAATCTCGGTGATTTCCAGATTCGTGCCCTTCAATTCCCCGTCCAGATAATCTTGCAACAGCGGCTCGTAACCTGCACAAACCCGCGTGTAGGTCTCCGCATTACTCTTATTCTTCGTGGTCCAACCCAAAATTCTCATGGTCGATTATCCCTCTTGCGTCCCCGGGCACGCGTTCCTTTCAGCCGCTTGCGGTAGTTTTCCATCATGGTCGCCCTGGCGCGAAACATTCTCACCTTCACCGTATTCACGTTGAGGTCGTAAATCTCCGCAATCTCCTGCACCGAAAGCCCCTCAACCTCTTTCAGCAGCAGTATTCCCCGATCCTCTTCGCTCAGGCATTCCAACAGGCGCTCTACCAGATCCCTCGCCAGCGTCCGCTCGTCGGGACTTGCTGTGCTCCGGTCAGCCCTGGCATACACATCGAGCTGGTTCACCTGGTCGGCGGACAGCTCCGATTCGTACACCAACGGCCGCACCTTCTTCTTCCGCAGCGAGTCCCAGCACTCATTCACCGCTATCTTGTATAGCCAGGTGCTGAATGCCGACCGCATGTCGAACCTTCGGATCGACGTATACGCCTTCAAAAATACCTGTTGGGTGATTTCCTCAGCGTCTTCCCGGCGGTGCAGGATGCGCAGTACTACGGACAGGACCCGGTGTTGGTGGCGGCGGACTAGCTCTTCGAAGGGTTGGACTGCCCCATTTTGAGACAGTCGGACCAGCTCGCGATCGTCTTGGACACGCTCTTCGGCTAGAACCAGCGGTATGGTTTGGGCTGAAGTAACCACGGTCTTTGGGACGTCTGCCATGAATATGCCGTTACATCAAACTTCTAGTCGCATCTCCAGCCCGAATTCCACAGCCTATAGCACTTTTCTCATTGCGACGCTTATAACTTCCATGATATTAATGCACGCATTATGATAATCGGTGATCGGCTGCGTCTGCTTAGAGAAACAAAAAAGCTGTCCCAGGGGGACATCGAAAAGCGCACTGGGCTTCTGCGCTGCTACATTTCTCGCGTCGAAAATGGCCACACGGTACCGGCCATCGAGACTCTCGAGAAATTGGCCCGTGCGATGGAAGTGCCCCTCTACCAGTTGTTTTACGATGGCGAGGAACCGCCCGAACTTCCCAATCTTCCACGGCGCAAGTCTGCTGATGATATCGCATGGGGCTCCAGCGGGAAAGAGGCCCGCTTGCTCAGCCGCTTCCGCCGCCTGATGGGCAAGATCGAGGATTCCGACCGTCGTTTGCTCCTGTACATGGCACAAAAGATGGCCAGTCGCTAGGCCCCTGACTCCAGCGCTGGCTATTTCGGTCTAGGCGAGTCCGCTCCAAATAAAGGAAATTCGAGCTGCAAAGCTTCCCTTTCCTTCCTCGCCCGTGTGTCTTTACACGCCGCTCCTCTCCTCTGCTAAAATCATTCCGAACACATCTCTTGCACCCGACTTCCCGGAGAAAACTCCTTGGCTAACAATAAAGACGACCAGCGCGACGCCAAGCACGACGAGACCTTCAAGGTAATCGACCGCCGCCCCTTTACCTCCGCCGGCGACCTGCGCCCCGAAGCCCTCGACGAAGAGCGCCGCGAACGCGAAGCCGCCGCCAAAATCGAAAAGGCTCAACAGGAAGCTCAAGCCGCCAATCGCGCCTCGGCCGGGAACAGTCCCGCTGCGCCCTCCGCCGCTCCCGAGGCCACGAACAACCGCCCGCCTTCACGCAACTTCCAGATGCTCGTCGACTTTCTAGCTCGCAATTGCGCCGCGCTACTCGGCGGCATGACCGACCCGCGCACCGGGCAGCCTCTTCTCGACCTCGAAGGCGCCCGCGAAATGATCGACATGCTTGATGCCCTCCGTGAATCCACTCACGGCAATCTCGCCACCGAGGACGATCAACTCCTCGTCGAAGTTCTCGGCAGCCTCAAACTCTCCTTCATGGACGTCTCCAAAGCCGCAGCCGCCGCTGCCGCCGCCCCCCACAACCCCCGCCCCAAACCCTAGCTCGGCTTTTGTGAGTTAGAAGTTTCTGCGCCTTTGGGTGCCCCATGGCCGCCTTTGCCCGTGGGGACTTACACATAAGCTCCGGGGCCCCAACCACATAGTCTGTTTTCCTCTTAAGTTGGCGCGTAGCATTCTGCCAATCCTCTCACTCGCCTATCGGGCCATCCCGAGCCGATTTGCTCTAGTTTGCCGAGCGCCAGGGATCTACGTTGCCTTCGCTTTAATCCCACGCATTTCTCCTCTGTTACAATTCTCCTTTGTCCTCTTCTCTCCAACTTCGCGCCACCATCCTCGGCTCCGGCACTTCCATGGGGGTCCCGACCATCGCGTGTCCTTGCGCGGTCTGCCACTCCACTGATCCACACGATCGGCGCACCCGCCCTTCTTTGCTCCTCCAATTCGACACGCGCAACATCGTCGTCGACACCACGCCCGACTTCCGCGCCCAAGCGCTCGCCGCCCATCTCACTAAACTCGACGCCGTCCTCTTCACTCACGCCCACGCCGACCACGTCATGGGCCTCGATGACATTCGTCCCTTTAATCTAAAGCAGCGTTCCACCGTCCCCATCTACGCCGCACCCTCCACCCTCACCACTCTCAAGCGCACCTTCGCCTACATTTTCGACGACACGCCCTCCGTATCCTCCCTCCCCAGGTCGAACTCCATCCCATCGATCCCCTTGATCGCCCCTTCCAACTCTTCGGGCACCAAATCATCCCCATCCCCGCCCACCACGGCCCGACTCCCGTCCTCGGCTTCCGCTTCGGCGGCCTCGCCTATCTCACCGACTTCAGCGCCCTCCCTGACGCCTCCAAAGCCCTCCTCCACAATCTCGACCACTTCATCCTCGACGCCCTCCGCGACACCCCGCATCCCATGCACTCGAGCGTCGCTCAGTCCCTCGCCCTCGTCGAGGAACTCAAACCCCGCCACGCCTGGTTCACTCACATCTGCCACGATCTCGCTCACGAAGAAACTAATTCCCGCCTTCCCGCCAACGTTCGCCTCTCTTATGATGGCCTCGTCCTCGAATCCCACATCGAGTCGCACATCGGATGAGCTTCGTCGCCTGTAAGTCCCTCGCCGACTGGCAGTCCCACTGCGTCCGGGTCAACAAAGTTCCGCGCACGGTCGTCACCATCGGCAATTTCGACGGCGTCCACCTCGGCCATCAGGAAATCCTCCGCCGTCTCGTCGCGCGCGCTCGGCAAGAGCGCGAAATAAATGCTTCCCGCGCCGAAAACCTCACCTCGGTAGTCGTCACCTTCGACCCCCACCCGCTTCGCGTCCTTCGGCCCGAGCAGGCTCCCGCCCTACTCCTCACCCTTAGCCAACGCCTCGCCGCCTTCGAAGCCGCCGGCGTCGACGCTGCCCTCGTACTCCGCTTCGACCGCCACCTCTCCGAACTCACTCCCGAAAATTTCGTCCGCCGCATCCTCGTCGAAACGCTTCGCGCGCAATCCATCCTGGTCGGCGAGAATTTCCGCTTCGGCCACCAACACTCCGGCGATGTTCCGCTTCTCCGCCAACTCGGCGAACGCTATGACTTCACCGTCGAATGCATTCCTCCCGTGATTTTCCGCGGCGTCACCGTTTCCAGCACCGTCATCCGCGATGCCGTTCGCGATGGCAATGTCGCTCTCGCCGGCCGCCTTCTCGGCCGCCCCTACGCCCTCGAGGGCCATATCATCTCCGGCGACGGCCGCGGCTCTCGCGTCGTCGTCCCCACGCTCAATCTCCAAACGCCCCAGGAAATCCTCCCTAAGCTCGGCGTCTACGTCACCGAAGTCACTCTCGACCCGCAGTCCGCGTCGAACGCAAAAACATTTCGCGCCGTCACCAACGTCGGCACGCGTCCCACCTTCAACGGCCAGCACATCTCCATCGAAAGTTATCTCTTCGATTTCGAACCTCAAGTCGTCTCCGGTCCGCTTTCCGTAAAATTCTGGGACCGCCTTCGCGACGAAATAAAATTCGACTCTCCCGAAGCCCTTCGCGCCCAAATCGAATCCGACTCCCGCCGCGCCCTCCACTTCTTCTCCCTCCTCGACTCCTCCCGCCACAACTCCACCCCCGCCGAATGACGCCGACGCGCAGCAAAGTTTGCTTTTGGTTTTTCCTTAGTGCCCCATGCGCCGGGGTTGCGAGGGGGGTTACATTCAAGCGTCGGGGTCCACCGTTACGTCGATTGTTTGGCTATTTCCATCAAAAACAGCAACGTTTTCTCGCTTCTTCCCGTTTAAATAGAGCGTGTCCTCTCCGTCCAATCCCCTCTCCAACTTCTCCCACGCCTGGCGCGCCCTCCGCCACCGCAACTTCAAACTCTTCTTCTTCGGTCAATCGATTTCCGTCATCGGCACCTGGATGACCCGCCTCGCCACTGCGTGGCTGGTCTACCGTCTCACTCACTCCGCACTCATCCTCGGCATCGTCTCCTTCGCCGGGCAAATTGTCGCCTTCCTCCTTGGCCCATTCGCGGGCGTTTGGGTCGAACGCCTCAACCGCCGCCAGCTCCTGGTCTGGACTCAAGCCCTCGGGGCTATCCAATCCCTCGCTCTCGCCGCGCTCACCCTCGCGCACATCATTACCCTCCCCGAAATCATCGCCCTCATGGCCTTCCAAGGCCTTATCAACGCATTCGACATGCCCGGCCGCCAATCATTCCTCGTTCAAATGGTCGAAGACCGCGCCGATCTCTCCAACGCCATCGCCATCAACTCTTCCATGGCCAACGGCGCCCGCCTTATCGGCCCCGCCATCGCCGGAATTCTCATCGCCGCCGTCGGCGAAGGCTACTGCTTCCTCATTGACGGCCTCTCCTACATCGCTGTAATCGCTTCCCTGCTCATGATGCGCATCAAGCCACTCAACATCACCCGCCACACCGCCCCCATGCTCGAACAAATGCGCGAGGGCTGGGACTACGTGCGCACTTTCCGGCCGATCCGCACTGTCCTAACGCTCTTCGCGCTTCTCAGTCTGATGGGTTGGCCCTATTCGGTTCTGCTTCCCGTCTTCGCTGGGCAAGTCCTTCACGGCGGCCCTCACACTCTCGGCTGGCTCACCGGAGCCTCCGGAATTGGCGCATTCATCTCTGCACTCTCCCTCGCGGTACGCAAAACCGTTCGCGGTCTCACGCGCATGCTCCAAATCGCCTCCGCGATGCTCGGCGCCGCGCTCATCGGTTTCGGCTTCTCCCACACTCTCTGGCTCTCTCTTCTTCTCATGGTCTGCGTCGGCTTCGGACTCATGCAATGCGCCGCCGTCTCCAACACCATCATCCAGTCCCTAGTCACCGAAGATAAACGCGCCCGCGCCATGTCCTACTACACTATGGCCTTCTTCGGTGCCGCTCCCTTCGGCAGCCTCCTCGCCGGAATGCTCGCCCACCGCATCGGCGCGCCTCACACCGTCATGATCACCGGCGCCTTCTGCATCGCCGGCTCCCTCTGGTTCACTTTCGAACGCGCCAAAATCCGCCCGCTCATGGGCGACACGTACCGAGAACTCGGTCTCCTTCCCGCCCGCGAAATACCCGTAACCGACGAGCCCGAGTCCGCGATATGACCATCCAATTCAACTCATCACCGAAAGGAAAATAAAATGAACTGGTACAACCACCTTGCCGCCTTCTTCGCCGGTATGTTCCTCGCCAACGCCGTCCCCCATTTCGTGCACGGCGTCTCCGGCGACCCCTTTCCCTCGCCGTTCTCTCATCCTCCCGGCAAAGGACTCTCCTCGCCTACCGTCAACGTGCTATGGGCGCTCTTCAATCTCGTCGTCGGATATCTGCTCCTCCTCGCCGGACACGTGGCCCCCTATAACGTCGCGCCGCTCCTCACCTGCTTTGCCGGCATCATCGCGATCAGCCTCATGCTTAGCATCCAATTCCAAAAGAAACACGCGCGCTAACGCGCTCGTCCAATCACCGACACCAAAAAGGAAAAAACCAACATGCCTCTTAGCCAGCTCGACCCCACCCCCGCCCTCATCTCCATCGACCTCCAAAAGGGCATCGTCGCCATGCCCACCGTCCACCCCGCCTCCGATGTTGTATCCCGCACCGCACACCTCGCCCGTGCCTTCCGCGCACGCATGTATCCCGTCGTCCTCGTCAACGTCACCGGCATGGCTCCCGGCCGCGTCGAAGCCGTGCGTCCCAAATTTAATTTCCCTCCCGACTGGACCCAGCTCGCTCCGGAACTCGACCAGCAGCCCACCGACCACCTCGTCACCAAACAGCGAGTCGGCGCATTTATCGGCACGCGCCTCGATGAATACCTCCGCAATCTCGGTGTCACTCAAATTTTCCTCACCGGCATTTCCACCACCGCCGGTGTCGAATCCACGGCCCGCAGCGCTTACGACTTCGGCTATAACGTCGTCTTCGTCACTGACGCCATGACCGACCGCGACCCGGCCGCCCACAATCACGCCGTCCAAAACATCTTTCCCCGCTTCGGCGAAACCACCTCCACCTCCGAACTCCTCTCCCTCCTGAAATAGTCCGGCTTTTCTTGGGTGCCACATCGGCCGGTGTTGCCCGTGGGGGTTTTCACGCAACTCCGCGGTCCTCATCACGCAGAACAGTTTGATTTAAAAGTTTCTGCGGGTGCCCCACACGCCGCCTTTGCGTAAGGGCGAGGAAACTCTCAATTCCTGGATGATGCGGGCTTTCTGAATTTCAAAATCAAATAAAAACGGCGCGCTCTTCAGCGCGCCGTCTCCGTATCCCCTAATCCGTTAAATCTTTCTACTCGGTTACCCTACATCTGCTTATCAAACACCAGCACGTCATGCACGTCCTTACCATCCGCGACTTGCCCGAATCGTTTGCGTCCGCGTCTTTCCATCCTCTGACACCATCACATGCACCGTCTCCGTCTCCTTCCCATCCTTCTTCAAATGTCGCTACCAGATGACTGGGCATTACCTGTTTGATCGAGATCGTGTCTGCGTATGGATTTCCCTTCGATGGACCGTCCGTTCCATCCAGTCTTTGCCGTGAAAGACGACGAAATCGGGTTCCCCTCCCGTCCGTTCCCTCAGCCTTGAACGTTTCTGTGCCGTTTTCGATCGTAATCGTCATCGTCTGCATCTTTGGCCCTGGTCCCGGATCAAACTTTGACTTCTCCGTATTCAGCTTCCATGTCCCATGAATTCGGATCATCCGCCGCTCGCACCTGAGCGCTCATCGCCAGGCCCGCCAGCACCAATACCGCACCGGCGCACCACATCGCTTTTAGCCTCATTCACATCCTCCAAGTTGAATTGCGCTGAAAAAGCCGCGTGAAACTGGTCCCGAAAGTAACGAAGATGAAGAAGCCTAGCAAAGTCGTCCCCTTTTGTCCTGCCAAATCGCCTCCACTCCACCTCCTAAAACAAAACGGCGCGCCTTTCAGCGCGCCGCCTTCTTCTGAAGCCTCACACTCCCCCACGGCTACATCTGCTTATCAAACAACAGCATGTCGTGCACTTCCTTCCCCTCCCCATTCTTGCCTGTATAGGTCGCCGTCCTGCTCTTCCCATCTTTTGCCACGACCACGTGCACCGTCTCGGTATCTTTCCCACCCTTCTTCAAGTGGATCACCAGATGATGTGGATTCACCTGCTTGACTGAAATGGTGTCCCCATTCGGGTTCCCTTCGACCGGCGCTTCCGTCCCATCCGTCTTCGCTGTGAACGAAGAGGCAATCGGGTTCCCCTTCCCATCCGTGCCTTCCGCTTTGAAAGTCTCCGTACCGTTGTCGATCATAACCGTGATCGTTTCCATCTTTGGCCCAGGTCCTGGATCAAACTTCGACTTCTCCACATTCAGCTTCCAAGTTCCGTTGTTAGGGTTATCCGCCGCTCGCACTTGCACGCTCACCGCTAAACCCGCCACCACCAGCAACGCTCCAAGACACAACATGACTTTCTTTTGCATTCACTTCCTCCATAACCAAATTAAATTGAAAATGCCGTAAACGATCGGGATCCGACTCAAAAACAAATCATGAATGAACGATTGGCACAGCTTAACGAAAACTATTCCTGCTTGTCGTACCAAATCTTATCGTGTATCGGCGTCCCACTCTGATCCTTCCCTTCAAAACTCACCGTCCTACTTTTCCCGTCCTCCGCAACCACCACGTGCACCGTCACCACGACTTTTCCATTCTTTTTCAAATAATCCACATAGTGATGCGCGTTCACTCTCTTGATCTTCACCGTGTCCGCATAGGGCACGCCCACAACGGGCGCATCCGGCCCATCAATCTTTGCCGTAAACGATGAAGACACCGGCTTTCCATTCGCATCGGTCCCGCCTTCCGACCGGTAAGTCTCCATCCCGCCATCGATCGTAATCGTCGCCGTCGCCGCGCTCGTCGGCGCCGGCCCCGGATCAAACTTCGACTTTTCCAGGTTCACCTTCCACGTTCCCGCCAGCGGCTCATCCCCCTCCGCCTTCGCCCACGACGCTTTCACCGTCGCCCCCACTCCCACGCCCACTACCAACAGCATCACCACACTCAACCACAGCGCACTTCTGTCTCGCATTTCTCCTCCTCCAATCAAATGGCCCTGCGACACCGACTCAAAAACTCAAAAAGGCCGGACGCTTCTCAGCGCCGGCCTCAAATTTACATCACCTTGTCGTACACCAGCTTGTCCTTAATTTCCTTTCCCTCCGCTGTCTTGCCCGAGTACGTCACCGTGCGACTCTTCCCATCCGCCGCCACATCCCCGTGCGCCGTAATGGTCACTTTTCCATTCTTCTTAATAACTCCCACCAGATGCCCCGGCGACGTCTCGGTAACCGAAATCGTATCGCCATACAAAATTCCCAGCGCGCCTGTATCTCCCCCCCTATTTTCGTGCTGAACGCCGTGCTGCTCCCCATCCCGCGCCCATCCACTCCCTCCGAGCTGTATCTCTCCACTCCATCTACGATCGAAATCGTCACCATCTGGCTCTGCGCTGCCGGTCCCGGATCGAATTTCGACTTCTCTAAGTTCAACCTCCACGTCCCGCAACTCGGATCGCTATTCCCTTGCGCCGCCCCACCACTACACCAACAAACAAACACACCACTCCCAACAACAGGGCCTGAGCTCGCATGCACTCCCTCCATGAGCGGACAACCTACCTATCCCGCTTATAGCTCCACTCCCTCCCTCAAGTCGAGCAAATTTCCAGGATACCCAGCTGCGACGATGCCGACTCGTTGCAGTCGCAGTCGATTCTGGGTACCCCATCCCGCCGGTGTTACGCGTGGGCGGCAATCCTTCTAATTCTTGGCGCCGCCCCTCTCTTCCGGCTCCCTAGTCTTTACTTCCTCTCATACACCACTTCCCCATCAAACACCGTCACATCCACCTTGGTCTTCTCAATCTCCACCGGATCAATCTTAAAAATATCCTCCGAAAGCACCACCAGATCCGCCAACTTCCCCTCCTCAATCGACCCCTTCACCTTCTCCTGCCCCTCCGCATACGCTGACGCCAGCGTGTATGCGTGCACCGCTTCCTTCACCGTAATCTTCTGCTCCGGTATCCACCCATTCGGATTCTTCCCATCCAGCGTCCGTCGCGTCGCCGCCGCATAAATCCCCAGCAACGGCTTCATCGGCGCCACCGGCCAGTCTGACCCGAACGCCAGTCACTCCGCCTCCATCCAGTACCGACTTCCACGCATACGATCCCTTCAACACCTCCGGCGATAATCTCTTCCCCACAAATCGCCCGTCGTCAATCGCGTGATACGGCTGCATCGACGCAATCACCTTCAGCTTCCCAAATCTTCCCAGGTCCGCCTGCGCGATATGCTGCGCATGCTCGATCCGCAGCCTGCGATCCCGTGGCCCATCCTCCTTCTCCAGCCGCTCATAGAAATTCAAAATCGCATTGATCGCCTTGTCGCCAATCGCGTGAATCTGAACCTGCAGCCCCGCCTGATCCGCGCTCTTGATGTTTGCGTACATCTCCTCCGGATGCAGCAGCGACTCGCTCGCTATCCCGCTGTTCCCCGGCTGATCCAGAAACGGCTCGTACATCCATGCCGTCGACGACCCAATCGACCCGTCCGCAAACGCTTTTAAACTCCCCAGCCTCAGAATCGGACTCCCGAAATGCGCGGTGATCCCCGCGTCCGCCAGCACCTTCCACATCCCCAGCGGCCTCGATGACGCAATCCTCACCTTCAACTTCCCTTCGTTCGCCAGCTCCTCATACACCCTGAAAATCCCCGCCGCTTCCGGATCCTCGCCGCTGGTATTCGACATCTCCTGCACGCTCGTCACCCCGTTCTCTTCCGCATACTTCACCGCGGCGAGCGTCCCATTCCTGATTTGCTCCGGCGTCCAATCGGGAATCACCCGCGCAATCAAGCCCTGCGCCCCATCCTTGAACATCCCGGTCGGATTCCCCTCCGCGTCCCTCACAATCACCCCGCCCGGCACATCCTTGGTGTGCTTGTCCACGCCCGCCAGCTTCATCGCCAGCGCATTCGCCAGCGACATGTGCCCGTCCAGCCGCTCCACAAACACCGGATTGTCCGGCGTCACGTCGTCAATCAACTGGTGCGTCGGCAGCGCCGCCGGCGTCCAGCGTTCGTGGTCCCAATCCCCTCCCGTAATCCACTCGCCCTTCTTCTGCGTCTTCGCAAACGCCGCAATCCTCTTCCTGAATTCTTCCTGGGTATCCGCGGTACCTAACTGCACGCTCGATAGCCCCGTGCCTCCCTGCAGAAAATGCACATGCGCATCGTTGAATCCCGGCACCACTCGCCGCCCATGCAAATCGATCACGCGCGCGCCCGCGTCCCGCCGCCTTCCGCGCCTCTTCTGAAGTTCCGACTGCTACAATGCGGTTCCCTCAATCGCCACCGCTTCCGCTTCCGGCTGCCGCGGATTCTCCGTCCATATTTTCCCGTTCACCAATACCAGCGCCTTCTCTTTGCTCTCCCTCATCTCCTGCGCCCCCGAACTCCTCAATCCACACCCGCCACCACGCAAACCAACACCACTCCCAACACTCCCGCCACACCCATCCTCGTCGCATAGGCCCCCTTTTCCCAAAAATAACCCGCCACTATACCGCGTCCCATCGGCAGTTGTTGAGATGGTTTCACGACTTGGGGGCTAGCTTGCGCGGCGTGTCCCAGGGCCGCATTTGCAACTGGAGGCTTTGCGCCAGACCTTGGCTTCTAGCTGCGTGGAGTTATAAACGCGTATTTTTAACGGCGCAATTTCCCTTAGGTTTTGCTGCTTTTTACTTGAAGGGGACCATGTTCGCTGGTCAGTTTCTACTTCTACTCCAACTCACTTTCCAGTTGTATCCTGTAGCAACACCACATCTGACTCCACATGCTCCTGCAATACTCCCAACATCTTCCCGTCCGTTGAGAACTCAAATTCCCGGATTCCATCCGCCCTAAAATTCGTAATCTGCCGCCCGGGGTTTCCCATCAATCGGCCGCAGCCACGATTTGAACAAGACGATCAACCGGCTACTTGATTCGTTTGGATGAAGTTAGGTCGTCGCAGGCGATATGTGGGTTGCCCAGCCCTGTGAATCGCCTGTGAATGTGCTGTGAATTCCCGGTGAACCTGGAAATTCTCCACGCCTTATCGTTTACACGTCAGTGCAACGCGCTGAGGATCACCGTGGGATTCCGACGCGGCGTACTAAGTCCTGGAAGCGTGGATCTGAATGCAAGCTGTCGAATACTGGTTCAACGTTCAGATAGATCATCAGATCATCGCGTTCCTCGAAACCTCTTTCCAGCCATTCGAATGCGCACTCCTTATCACCAACAAACACACAGCTTTTCGCCACCAGCACAGGCGGCACGTAGTTTGATCTTGCGGCCTCTCTATAGTTCTCAAGCGTACGTCTCCAGTAGCCTTTCGCCCCCGATTTAGCCAACGCTTCCTTCAGCTGCGCAACTTTGTTTGGGATCCATTCCAAATAATTGGTCCGCCTTCAAGGATTCTTGAGCGGCCTTTTCGAATTGCCCTTCCTGTTCATAGACCTGCGCCATCTCGAAATGCCCCCAGACCCAGTTCGGCGCTACTTCCAGCAGCTTTTGAGCACGTTCCCGTGCCAGATCATAGCGGTGCGTTAGCAGGAAAACCCATATGGCGGAATCCCATTCCAAAGGCGTGGGACTGAGAGCAAGCACTCGATCGGTTTCTGCGATTGCTTCTTCTGTCCGTCCCTCTGCGGCCAATCCCCGGGAATGCCATTCGTGGGCCCATACGTGGTTGGGGTTCAACGCCATCGTTTGCTTGTATTCCTTTTCGGCGGCCGACCAATCCCAGTCGTAAGAGAGTGCAATCCTCCCCAGCACAGCGTGAGCATCTGCGATCGTATTATCCAGGGTCAGAGCCTTCAGAGCGGATTCCTTGGCCTTCGGCATGAGATCGGTTGGAGAGCGACTCATACCAGGAATCCAGATCGAATAGACTACCGACAAGGCACCGTAAGCTGCCGCATAGTTCGGGTCCTTCTCGATGGCCTGCTGAAAATACTTGATGGCTTTCTCCGAAGACTCTGCGCTTTCCACAGGTCGCATCGTATAGAGGCCCTTGAGATAGAGATCGTAGGCTTCGGGATTGACTGGCCTGGCCGCCGCTAGCAGGTGTTGCTCCTTTTGCGTCAATTTGACCTGAATTTCCCGAGCCACTGACTTCGCTATTTGCTGCTGCAGTGCCAGAGCATCGCCAACTTCGCTTTCGTAGCTCTCGGCCCAGAGGTGCTCTTCGGGGGAGGCCTGGACGAGATTCGCTGTAACACGCAGGTGGCTGCCCGATCTCGCCACCGTCCCCTCGAGCACTGCATCCACGTTTAGCTCCCGCGCGATCTCACTCAAGGGCTTCTCGGTATTTTTGTAACGCATAGCGGATGTTCTGGAGATCACCCGAAGGGCGCTGATCTGCCCTAGATCCGTCGTCAACTCTTCCGTCATCCCATCCGCAAAGAAGTCTTGGCCTACATCGTTTGAAAGATTTACCAGTGGGAGAACCGCGAGGGATCGAATCTGGGGCGGCCTTCTGACTGCAAGGCGGCGTTCACGCACGACTTTCCACATGAAAAGCGCTGCCACGACTAGCGCTGCCACCGCTAACACGGCTAGCCCTCGGGTGGGCATTCGCCTGGGAGTTAGACTCGTCTCGGGAGCGACAGCGGCTGCTGGCCCCGCTACTGTTCCAGCTACCGCTACTCCCGCGTGCGCCGTCCCGTTCGTCCACGCCACCTTTCCCAGAAACCGGTACCCGCGCCTCGGCACCGTCTCCACCCACTGCGGCTTCTCCGCCGAGTCCGACAAGCAATCCCTCAGCCGCTGCACCGCCGAATTGAGCCCGTGATCGAAATCCACAAACGTATCGCTGGGCCACAGCCTCGCCCTCAACTCGTCCCGGCTCACCATCTCGCCTGGCCGTTCCAGCAACATCACCAATATCTGAAACGGTTGCTCCCCCATCTTCACCCGCACCCCGAATTTGCTGAATTCGCCCGAGCACAAATCCAGCGTGTAGGGTCCGAACGAAGCGGTGCGCGTGTCCGTCATTCCGATTCCTAAATTCCTGGGGTAAATTTCCGGGGTAAACGACCTATAGGGGACTAATAACCGCATTGTGAATCTGGTTTAGGTACCAGTCAAGCATTCCCGCGGCCGGGTAAGAGCTTCACCACCAGTAGCTTCGCCCGTGTTCCGCAAATGTTCTAACTCTGACCCGCTTCGCATTGCTGTACTCGCGCGTCCCGCATATAACCGCCAGCCGAGTCGTCCTGTAACGGCCTTGTCCCGGCTGTTCAGAGTTCAAGCCCGAAACTCATTTGAGATTAAAAATTCAAGAGGAGAATCACATGAACCGAATCGCATCGAACCATGCACCCAGGTCCTGGAGCCCAGTCCGCACTTCTCTCTTCCTCCTCCCCGCGCTCCTCGTCCTGCTCATCTCCACCTCCGCCAAAGCATCCTGTCTCGCGTCGGCCAAAGCCGCTCCCAACTCAAAAACGAGCGTGGTCATGCTTCAGCCCACGCAGCCCGCGCATCCGGCCAACGACGGCGAGGATTTCGGTTTTCCGACCGTCGTCGGCCTCTGGCACGTTCATTACACCCAAGCCGATGGCAGCCCCTTCAATGAAACCTTCAAGACTTGGCACGCCGATCGCACCGAATGGGAGCAAGCGATTGGGGTTCCGGGCGGCGGCTATTGTTATGGCGTGTGGAAGGAGATCGGCCCTCGCACGGTAAAGCTTCATCACCTCGGGTTTATTTTTGGCAATCCCGATGGATCACTTTCTGCAAACTTCACGATAGACGAAACCGATACCGTCAGCTTCGATAATCGTTCTTACAGCGGCCAGTTCGACTTCAAGCAGTACGACTCCACCACCGGCGCGTTGATAGTCGAGATCAAAGGGACTGTCTCGGCCACCCGCATCACCGTCGACTGAGCAGCTTCACGTCAGCCCGGCAATAAAAAAGGGAGGGCATCTTCTGCCCTCCCTTTTATCGACTTCGAAATCTAAACGCGGAAAATTCTAGTTCGTTTCCCTCTTCCGACACTCCGTGCAATATCCGCCCACTTCCGTCCTGCTCACCGTAATCTCAATCTCGCAATCCTTGGCAATCTGCTTCTTCAAACTCTCATACAACTCACTCTCGAATTCCCTAACTTTCCCGCATCGCAAGCACGCCACATGAATATGATCGCGCTCTCCATGGCTCTCATAGAAATGCCGGTCTCCGCGCAAATGCAGCAAATCCAGCTCGTCAATCAACCCGTGCCGCTTCAGCAGATCGATAGTCCGGTACACGGTCACCCGCGTAATATTTGAATCGATCTTCTGCGCCTGCTCCAAAATCTCTCCCGCATCCAAATGCCGCTTGGCATTCTCAATCACCTGCAGCAGCACGCGCCTCTGCCTCGTCAACCGGATCCGCTTAGAAGCCAGTTGCCTCTGCAATACCCCTGGCGCTTCCGGATTGATCCGTTCGCCGGTGCTAACGCGGTGTGGTGGAAGGTTTGCTGCGCGCAAAACGAGAAGCTCCGCTGAATCGGAGATCAGGATAACCCAGGAATGGTATCCAGAAAAGTTGGTTACCAAGAATTAACGCGAAATACAGCACTTAGTGATGGGGAATAGTCCTCGCCACGTCGTTGTACATCACAATTGCAAATATCACCAAGAGGAACACCAACCCTACCTGCACAAATCTCTCTTTCACCACCAAACTCATATCCCGCCGCAATCCGCCTTCGATCACCAGCATCATAATGTTCCCGCCATCCAGGATCGGAATCGGCAGCAAATTCAAAATGCCCAAGTTAATGCTGATTAGCGCGGTCCATTCCACAAAGTCAATCAACCCGCGCTTCGCGGCCTGCCCCGACTCATGCGCGATTCCCACTACGCTCTGCAGCTGCTTCACCGACACCTTGCCCGTAATCAACTGCTGCAGCACGTCCAGCACCTGCGCAACTCCACTGCCCGTCAATTCCGCGCCTTGCGCCAGCGCCGACGGCAAACTCACCCGCTGATACGTCAGCGGCTGCAGCGGTCCCGCGCCAATCTGCCAGACGCTCTCGCCCCGCTCATTCTTCCCATATTGCGGCGTCACCGTGATGTTCACTTCTTTCGAATTCCGTGACACAACCATGTTCAATTGCTTGCCGTCCGAACCGCGAATTACATCCACCAGCGCCGGCCACGTCGCGATCGACTGGCCATTCACCGCCACCACCCGATCGCCTGCCTCGATTCCCGCGTGATAGGCCGGCAAACCCATAAGTACCGTGCTAATCACCGGCGCAATATTCGGATAGCCGATCGACTGTTCCGGATCCGCCGGATTCACCGTAACGGTCAGCGGCACTTTCTGCCCGTCGCGTTGCACCGTCACCGCGGTCGCCACTCCGTTCTTCGCTTTGGTCAAGTAGGTAAGCGCCTTCTCCCACGTCGGCGTGCTCGTCCCGCCCAGATCCAACACTTCATCGCCCGGCCGAATTCCCGCCTGCTCGGCCACCGAATGTGGTGGCACGGCCGCAATCTTCACCGGATCGGCCAGATACGTCGGGCTCGGCACGCCACGAATCGCAAAAATCGAAAAGAACAGCACGGCAGCCAACACAAGGTTCATTGTCGGCCCGGCCAAATAAATCAAAACCCTCTGCCACCGCGGCTTGGTCAAAAACTCATCCGCTGCCCCGCTTCGTTCCTCCGCCGGGTTATCTCCCGCCAGCCGCACATAACCACCCAGCGGCAACGCGCTTAGCCGGTAGTCGGTATCTCCGCTCTTAATTCCAAACAGCCGCGGCCCATACCCGAACGAAAACACCACCACCCGCACATGAAACAGTTTTGCCGCGAAAAAGTGCCCGGCCTCATGCACCAAAATAACCACGCCCAGCACAACCGCGGCGCTCAATATCGATATCAATACACTCATTAGCGTTGGTTTATTCCCCGGGGTTGATTTGACTCAGTTGTTTGACGCAGCACCGTTCAGTTACGCCGCTTCTCGATCTCTTCGCGCGCCATCCGCCGCGCTTGCCCATCCGCTTCCAGTACATCTTCGATGCTGAGAGGCATCCGATTGGGTATCTGCTGCAGTACCGCGTTGATAACTTCCGCGATTCCTGTAAATTCCAGCTCTTCCCCCAAAAACGCCCCCACCGCCTCTTCATCCGCCGCGTTCAGTGCGCACGGCAGAATCCCGCCGCTGCTTGCCGCCTTCCGCGCCAACCCCAGGCTCGGAAACTTCCCCAAAGGCACCGGCTCGAATTCCAGCTTGCCCAACTTGGCCCAATCCAGTGCAAATCCGTTCGACGGAACGCGAAGCGGATAGGTTAGCGCATATTGCAAGGGCATTCGCATGTCCGTCGGCCCTAGCTGTGCCAAAACCGAACCATCCACAAACTCCACCAGCGAATGCACTGTCGACTGCGGATGGATCACCACGTCAATTTGATCGAGTCCAAATCCGAAAAGCCAACGGGCCTCAATCACTTCGAAGCCCTTATTCATCATCGTCGCCGAATCAATCGTGATCCGTCGCCCCATCTTCCAATTTGGATGCGACAACGCTTGCTCGGGCTTCACCCGCGCCAATTCGTCAATCGGTGTGGTCCGAAAAGGGCCGCCCGAAGCGGTCAGCACTAGCCTCCTCACCTCTTCGTGCTCCCCAGCCCGTAAACATTGATGAATCGCGTTGTGCTCACTGTCGACCGGGATAATCTCCCCGCCTCGCTGGTCCGCAGCCGCAGTCACAATTTCGCCTGCCGCGACCAGCACTTCCTTGTTGGCCAGGGCAATCTTCTTCCCTGCCAGCACCGCTTTGTACGTCGCCTTCAGCCCCACCACGCCCACCGCCGCCGACACCACCGTGTCCGCCTCGGCGATCGTCGCGACCGCTTCCATCCCTTCATTTCCAAAGAAAACTTCCGGCAGCGGCGCCACTCCCGCCGCCCTCAGCCGCTCAATTAATTCCTTCCGCCCTTCCTCGCTCGCCACCGACACAATTTTCGGCTTGTGCCGCGCCGCCTGCTCCGCCGCGAGCTCTACATTCGTCCCCGCAGCCATGCTCACCACTTCAAAATGCCCTTCCAGCGACTCCACCACGTTGAAACACTGCCGCCCAATCGACCCCGTCGCCCCGAGGATCGCAATCCTCCGGCTCGGCCTCGACACCGGCTCCATCATTTCGTTAGGTTTTACCTGATCTACTTCGATAGCCATTCTCCAAAGATTACCTTGATTCCCCACCCCCGTGAACCCCTCTTCTTCCCTTAAAAGTACTATTCATCATCCACTCGCTTCGCGATACATCGGGTGCCCCACATGGCGCTTTTCCATGTGAGGATTTACCCCGCACCTACCGGGGTCCCTTCTTTACGAGGTTTGGCCTTTGCATTTCAAAACCTGCCCATGACGAGAAACCTCAAACGCTACTACGGTCATGGCGACTTCCACTTCATCGCCTTCAGTTGTTATCACCGATTTCCGTTTCTCCGCACCTTCCAGGCACGCGAAACTTTCATTTCTTCACTATCAACCATTCACGAACGTTACCGGTTTCTTTTAGTCGGGTATGTCGTCATGCCCGAACACATTCGCCTTCTTATCAGTGAGATTCCCGCCGTCACCCGCTCCGTCATCGTAAAAGTCCTCAAGCACCACGTCTCAGTGAACTTGGAAAGGTGTCCCACCCCACTTTGGCAACCGCGCTTCTACGACTTCAACGTGGGCAACGAACAAACACCCCGTGAAAAGCTCGACTTCATACACTCCAATCCTCTGAAACGAGGCTTGGTCAAAAACCCAGCCGACTGGCCCTCGTCCAGCTACCTGAATTACCAACCTGCCAAAACAGGTCTAATCCCCATTGACTACGTTTAGCGAGTTTTCCGGGTGCCCCAGATGGCGCTTTCCCATCTGGGGATTTACCAAACATCCGTCGGGGTCCGCTCTGACCGGATTCTGCTTTTCCGATCGTTGGCACCACAAAACGCCGACACTGGTTTCCCTGCAAACTCACCTCTATTTCCTTACCTCGGGAATAAAAGCCCCACTCCCCGAGTCTTGTCATCAACGGGCTCACGTGACCGTGTAAAATCACGGGCCTAAGAATCATGCCCGAGCGCTTTGAGCAGGTGATCCTGCCCCACATGGATGCGGCGTATAACCTCGCTCGCTGGATCCTCGGCTCTCCCGCCGACGCCGATGACGTCGTCCAGGAATCTTTTCTCAGGGCCCTCCGATTCTTTGATGGCTTTCGTGGCGGTGATAGCCGCGCCTGGCTCCTCAAAATCGTGCGTAATACCAGTTATTCGTGGCTGCGAAAGAATCGCCCGGCGAGCCTCGCCGAGGAGTTCGACGAAACGCTGCACAGCACTGAAAACACCGCCGCAAACGCAGAGTCCCAGTTGCTCTCTCGAGCGGAAACAGAAAGGCTGAAGAAAGCCCTCGAAACACTCCCCCTCGCGTTCAGGGAGATCTTGGTCCTCCGCGAGATCGAAGGGCTCTCTTACAAAGAAATTGCTGATGTCACCGGTGCGGCCATGGGCACCGTAATGTCCAGCTTGTGCCGTGCGCGCCAGCGGTTGCGCAATGAACTCCGCGCCACCGCAGCAAAGGAGGCCTGACGTGGCTTGCACGCTTCAACACGAATTGCTCGACGCTTATCTCGATAATGAACTCGGTGTCGAGCGCACTTTGGAAGTCGAGTCGCATCTCGCATCCTGCCGGCAGTGTGCATCAGAGGTAGAAAGTTGGAACGCAATTCGTGTGCCGCTGCAAGCTTCGGCCCTATACCACCGCGCACCCGCTCAACTTGAAGAAAAAATTCGCAAAATGGTGCGTCCACCCCACGCGCCCGAAAAGCTTCATTGGTTTCAGCGTTGGATTTGGGCCGGAGGCGGCGCTGTCTTTGCCGCTGCTGCGCTTCTAATCGCCTTTACCATAACGCGCCCGCCAACAAGCGCCCCAAACGAGGCCCTGGTCGACAGCCACGTCCGCTCCCTGATGCCCGGTCACCTCATGGACGTAATCTCCACCGATCAGCACACCGTCAAGCCTTGGTTCGACGGAAAGCTTGAATTTGCCCCGCCCGTGCAAGATTTCGCAGCGGCCGGCTATCCACTTGTCGGCGGCCGGCTCGATTATGTCGATAGCCACCAAGCGGCGGCGCTCGTGTACCACCGAGCACTGCATGTCATCAACTTGTACATCTGGCCCACGGAAAATACCGCCTCCTCCGCGCCCACTGCGCAAACCATTCGTGGCTATAACATCGTTTCTTGGCGCAAAAATGGCTTTGAGTTTCGCGCTGTCTCGGATTTGAATACCGCCGAGCTTCGCGACTTCGCCCGCCTGATCACGCCGTAGTATTTCTAAAATCCGCTTTTTTGCCGTGGTGCAAGCACCTTCCGCCTCGCGCATTTGTTCCTAGACTCCTCTGCCCGCGATTTTATTCCCGCAGGAATATTTCCTCCTTCCCCCTGGTTATCTCCAGTGAAGCACGAAACAAGCTCAACGAAGACACGCAGCATCGAGAGGAGATCAATCGCATGTCGAATTCGAAATACATCAAAGACAATCTTGACCAGGACGGCGTCGACCGTCGCGGCTTTTTGAAGTGTATGGCTTGGGCCGGCACCGGTGCCTTCTGTGTCCTTCAGGGAGGCGTTTTGAAGTCTTTCGCCCTGAGCGACATTGCCAAGCAAAAGATCGGCAACCTTCACGGGGACCTTTCCTTCGTTCAGATCAGTGACAGCCATATCGGCTTCAACAAGGAAGCAAATCCCGACGTCACCGCCACCCTCCGCGAAGCCATCGCGAAAATCAACGCGTTGCCGACGCCGCCTTCATTTGTCCTCCACACCGGCGATCTCACTCACCTCTCGAAGGAGGCAGAGTTCGACACGCTGGCCGAATCCCTCAAAGCTCTTCGCACCGATCAAATCTTCTACGTTCCAGGCGAGCACGACGTCTTGAATGACAACGGTGAAATTTTTCGCCAGCGCTTCGGCCGTGGGGCCCAGGGCGACGGCTGGTACAGCTTCGATCAGAAAGGCGCGCACTTCATTGGCTTGGTCAACGTGATGAATCTCAAGGCCGGCGGCCTTGGCACCCTGGGATCCGCCCAGCTCGAATGGATCGAGAAGGACGTCGCCGCGCTGAAGAGCAGCACGCCACTCGTGGTATTCGCGCACATTCCGCTTTGGGCCGTATATCCCCAGTGGGGCTGGGGCACCGACGATAGCGAACAGGCCCTGTCTTATTTGAAACGATTCGCGTCGGTCACGGTCCTAAACGGCCACATCCACCAGACCATGCAGAAGATTGAGGGCAACGTCACCTTCCACACCGCCTGTTCAACCGCCTTCCCCCAGCCTCAACCAGGCCAAGCAAGTTCTCCGGGGCCGATGAAAGTACCAGCCGACAAACTGCGCAGCGTTCTGGGCATCACCGATGTGAACTTCGTCCGCAGTAAACACACCTTAGGAATAGTCGATTCTTCGTTAGCGTGAAATCCAAAGTTTTCTAATCTCAATTAACACCAATTCAAAGGAGAAAAATGCCATGAAACAAGCCTCACTAGTTTTAGGAATAGCGGTATTCGTCGTCTCAAGTTGTGTCTCACTCGCGCGGCCTCGCCCCAATCTTTCACCGCGCGCCGATAACAAAGATTCAGGGGCAACCGCGGTCAAAATCGACAATTTTACCTTCGGCCCAGCAGCCGTGAAGATCGCCGCAGGCACCACAGTTACCTGGACCAATAAAGACGACGTGCCTCACACGGTCGTCGCCGATGACAAAACCACCTTCAGATCGAAAGCTCTCGATACGGATGATCAGTTCTCCTATACCTTCACGAAGCCCGGAACCTATCACTACTTTTGCTCGGTGCATCCCAAGATGACCGGCGAAATCGAGGTTCAGTAATCATGTTCAGTAGGTCGCGTGCCCTATGAATCCTTTCGATCTGAAGGCAGCCCTGCTCGCTCGTCACGCGCAACACGTGGTGGTCATCCACTTTCCCATCGCTCTGTCGATTTCCAGCTTCGCCTTCGATGTACTGGCGGTCTTGAAACGCAGCCGGGCGCTGGCAGCGGCGGCGTATTACACCTTGATCGGCGCCGCTATCACCGCGCCCGTCGCGGTAGTCACCGGCATCCTGGCGTGGCAGTTGGCACTTCACGGCTCAAGATTGCACGGAAATCTCCGCTTGCATCTGGTGCTTGGTAGCTCTTGCGCCGTGGTGATTTGCGCTCTTGCCTGGTGGCGGCGACGCCACCAGCAGCGGGAGGCCGAGAGTTTGAGTTTTGCCTATTGGGCTCTCGCCCTTCTCGCGCTCGTCCTGGTCGGCTTAACCGGGCATCTGGGAGGCATTCTCAGTGGCGTAGAAGCTCCGAATTAATTTCGCCGATGTGAAGCTTGCCGAACTCGGCTACCAAGCCTAAAAGGAGGTGATACATTCCCTACGTGAATCAACAAATGGTGGCCTAATGGCTCAACTCCGTCCCCCTCACCAGGAAATCGAAATCAAACTCCGCCTCCCCGACGAACCCGCCGTCCTCTCCATCCGCGCAAAACTTAAGAAGCTGGGCGCCCGCTCCACTAACCGCATCTTCGAAACAAACATCCTCTTCGACCGCGGCACCGAACTTCGCACCGAAGGCAAGCTCCTCCGTATCAGACTCGAACGAAAAGCCCCTCTTCACGCCAAAGAACCCTCCCACACTGCCGCCCTCCGCGCCTCCATACGCCCCCTCGCCCGCACCCTCCTCACCTACAAAGCACCCAGCGACCTCGCCAACGACCGGGCCGCCAGCGCCAACCCCAAATACAAGCAGCGCACCGAAATCGAAGTAACCTGCACACCCGGCGACAACCTCCAGTCCATCTTCGAAGGAATCGGCTTTTCTGCGGGTTTTACCTACGAAAAACTACGTACGACTTACCGCCTCAAGAAGCTCCCCGGCCTCGCCGTCGAGCTCGACGAGACCCCTATTGGCACGTTCCTCGAACTCGAAGGTTCCCCAAAAGCAATCGACCAGGCCGCCACCCTCCTCGGCTTCCACGGGGCTGACTACCTCACCGCCACCTACTGGGACCTCCATGTCGCCGATTGCCGCGGCCGCCGTGTCGAGCCGGGACACATGGTCTTCAAAGCCTAATCATTTCAGCCGCAAAGCCTGTGAAAATTTGCTGCAAGCTGCTTTCTTTGCTTGACAAAGCGAAGCTCCACGGCTTAACAAGGTTCAGGAATTCGCGCGGAAATATGGACTACTGGTTAAGTTTGGAATGGGCGAATCATCCCCTCAGAGCTCTGTCGCGAGGGCGTTTGGTGAGTTCGTTTGAAGCGTTTCGATCCGGGTTTCTACGTAGAGTTGTTCCCTGTCGAAACAGCTTCCTGACGGAGGCGCGAGTTACCACGGCGTAGAGCGAATTTCCGTACCGGATTGGCTACCCGCGGTAACCAGCGCTCACCGCGGGTCTTTTTTTGCGTATCCGCGAAAATCGATAAGCGTTTTATTAGCAGCCACTTAGGCTCCCGCAGGAAGAAGCCGGCAAGCAGACAGCAAGGAGTTGCGACATGTTGCACGCCACCGAAGTGCTCGGCGCTAAGACCTACGACTCCCACGGCCATTACGTTGGCCGCGTGAAGGAACTCTTCATCGACCCGGCCGAACAGCAGAATCGCGTCGCCCGCGTTCTCCTGAGCCGCGGCCAATTCCGTCCGCTCGTGGCCCGCTATAACCAGATCGCCAGCGTCACCCCCGGCGAAATGAAGCTCACTACCGACGAATCGGCCCTCGAACTGTACCAACCGAACGACAGCTGGCTGGCCATGCGCAAAGATTTGCTCGACCAACAGATCATCGACATGCACGGCCGAAAAGTCGTGCGCGTCAATGACATCGACATCGACGAGCACAAAACCAACGGAAACATGGAAATGAAACTTGCCGACGTGGACGTCGGTCTCGCCGGTGCCGTTCGCCGCCTGCTGCAGGGAATCGTTTCGCCCCATATGATCCGCAAAATTCAGGAAAAATTGCCGCCGAAAAAGATTCGCTGGGAATTTGTGAACCTGATCGAGCCCGATCCCCTGCGTCGCGTAAAACTCCGCATCACCGGCGACAGTTTGGCTACTCTCCACCCCGCCGACCTCGCCGACATCATGGAGGATTTGTCTCCCGCCGAGCGCCAGTCTGTCTTTACTTCGCTCGACGAATCCAGCGCCGCCGAAGCCATCGCCGAACTCGACTCCCGCCTTCAGGTCCAAATCCTGGAGCGCCTCGAACCCGAAAAGGCAGCCCATATCATCGAGGAAATGCCGCCAGACGAAGCCGCCGACGTCCTCAACGAAATGCCCGCAGACAGGAGCGAAGAAGTCCTCGCGGAAATGCCCGAATCACGCGAAGTCCGCGACCTTCTCAAGTTCGATCCCGACACCGCCGGCGGCATGATGAACACAGAAGTCGTCATCGTTGGTAAGGACTCCACCCGCGACGAAGTCGTGAAGTACATCCGCGATAACGAAATTGCCCTCGATCAAATGGACAACGTCTTTCTAAACGACGACCACATGAAATTTGCCGGCAGCGTTAGGCTGGTGCGCCTCGTCCTTGCCACTCCGGACCAGAAAATGACCGACCTCGCCAATAACGTCCTGGTTTCGGTCCCGCCCAGCGCCAGCAGCAACGAAGTTTTCGAACTCTTCGATAAATACAACCTGCGAAGCCTCTGCGTCGTCAACGCCGAAAATCACCCCATCGGCGCCATCACCGTCGACGACGTGGTCAGTCACTTAATGGAAAGGGCCTAGCGAACGAGTTGCATCGCACATAGACGCACTTTGAAAGGACCTGGTCGTGGCAGTCGAAGC
The DNA here is from genome assembly GCA_963757885.1 of uncultured Acidobacteriota bacterium. GTDB lineage: Bacteria > Acidobacteriota > Terriglobia > Acidiferrales > UBA7541 > Palsa-147. Next base: position 198,727 of record CAVWSS010000007.1, read on the forward strand.
GGACAAACTAGCAGCGTTGCGCGAGCGTTTCTCGCAGCTCGCCCGCCGCACCCGTGCGTCTCGCCGCCGCCTCGCGCTGATCCTGGCCGTCGTCGGTCCCGGCATCATCACCTCCAACGTCGACAACGACGCCGGTGGAATCACCACCTATACCCTTACCGGCGCGCAATTCGGCTACACCCTGCTCTGGTCGCTCATCCCCCTCACCATCGCGCTCTACGTCAGCGAGGAAATGTGCGCACGCATGGGTGTCGTCACCGGCAAGGGCCTCTCCGACTTAATTCGCGAAGAGTTCGGCTTCCGCTCCACATTTTTTGTCATGCTCGCCGCCCTCGCCGTCGATTTGGGCAACACCGTAGCCGAATTTGCCGGAGTCGCTGCGGCCATGCAGATCTTCGGTATCACCAAATATGTGTCGGTGCCATTGGCAGGTCTGATCGTCTGGTTTTTGGTCGTCCGAGGAAACTCACGCCAAGTCGAAAAAATCTTTCTGGTTGCTTGCGGCTTTTATCTCACCTACGTCATTTCTGCCGTGCTCGCTAAGCCCGACTGGGTCCTGGCCGCAAAAAGCGTGGTGAATCCCACCACCTTCCGCCTCGATCGCGACTACTTACTGATGTTCGTCGCCCTGGTCGGCACCACCATCGCGCCCTGGCAGTTTTTCTATTTGCAGGCCAGCTTCGTCGAAAAACGCGTCGGCCCCAGGCAGTACAAGCACGCCCGTCTCGACGTTCTCGCCGGCTCAATCACCTGCATGGCCATCGTGTTTTTCATCATCGTTTGCACCGCAGCCACCCTCAACGTCCGCGGCATGACCGACATTACCGACGCCGCACAAGCCGCCCAGGCTCTTCGCCCCCTCGCTGGTCGTTTTGCCGCCGCCCTATTCGCCTTCGGCCTGCTCAACGCCTCTCTCTTCGCCGCCTCCATCCTCCCCCTCTCCACCGCGCACGTAATTTGCGAAGGCCTCGGTTTCGAAGCTGGCATCGACAACAAAATGCGCGAAGCCCCTATTTTCTACGGCCTCTACACCGGCCTGATCGTCGTTGGCGGCGGAATCATTCTGATTCCCCACGCGCCCCTGCTGAAAATCCTGCTGCTCTCCCAGGTCGCCAACGGTATTTGGCTCGCGCCTGTCCTCATCTTTATTTTGCTGCTCATCAATCGCAAGGACCTGATGGGCGAACACGTCAATAAACTGGGCTTCAACATCCTGGCCTGGATCATTTCCATCGTCATGATCGGCATCACCCTATTCCTGGGCTACGTCACCCTCTTCCCCCCTCCCGGCATCTCGAGTGGAGGCTAAATGACAAGAAATTCAAAAAAGGCAAATAATAAAGCAACCAAGACGAGCCGTCTAAAAATGGCCAAGGCGGAAAATATTATGCAGCGCTACAGCCGAACGCTACGGTCGCTTGCAAACCTCAAGAAGGATTGAGAGAGCCGCCCCGTTATTGCGGTTGTCAGGTGCGTATGCTAGCTTGGCGAGCCAGATCACCCTGGGCGTGAAAGAGTGAAAGCAAGCGAACTCCTGAAGCCTGCGAACCAAGAAGAAGCGGGCTTGCTCGAGAAGCTCGATCTGAAGCGTCTGCCCGAACATATCGCGGTCATCATGGACGGTAACGGCCGCTGGGCTGAGCGCCGCCATCTCCCCCGCATAGCCGGTCACCGCGCCGGGGTTAAAGCCGCTCGCTCCATCATCGAATCCTGTTCCAATCTCAAAATCCCTATGCTCACCCTCTACGCCTTTTCTCTCGAGAATTGGCGCCGCCCCCATGCCGAGACCGACTTCCTCATGCGCCTCCTGCGCGAATACCTAAAAAAAGAACTCCCTGCCATTCACCGTAACAATATCCGCCTCCTGGTGATCGGCCGCTCCGAACGTCTTCCCGACGCCGTGCGCAAAGACATCGAGAAAGGCATGCAGCTCACCGCCGGCAACACCGGCATGCGCCTTGTCGTCGCACTCAATTACGGCGGTCGCGCCGAGCTGGTCGACGCTTTCAACGCCATCCTCGATCGCGTCCGTAAGAACGGACTCTCCGGATTTCGCGCTGACGAGCAAACCGTCTCCGAACATCTCTACACCGCCGGCCTACCCGATCCCGACCTGCTCATCCGTACTAGCGGGGAAATGCGTGTCAGCAATTTTCTGCTCTGGCAAATTGCCTATGCCGAGATTTACGTCACCGAAACTCTGTGGCCCGATTTTCTCCGGGCGAAACTTCTCGAAGCCTTGATCGATTACCAGAAGCGCGAGCGCCGCTACGGCGGTTTGGGTGCGGCACGAATCCGCGCAGAGAGCCGGCGAGACTAACCTCGAGATGCTCCGACGCATCCTCACCGCTGCGGTCCTCATTCCGATTGTGGTGGTTTTGGTTTGGTGGGGTCCCGGCCCGATGGTTGTGGCTGCGGCCATCGCGGTAGTGCTGCTCGCCGAACATGAATTCTTCAAGCTCGGCAATCGCATGGGCCTGCCCGGCTATCCCCTCTGGACCATGCTCTGCACCGTCGGCGTCATGTACACCCAATGGGTGCAAGGCATGCAAGTAATGCACGGTGCCGGCGACGTCGAAATTATTCGCAACGCTGCAGGCACGCTCGGCACGCCCGAACTCGTTCTCTGCATTTTTCTCTTTGGCGCGGCCCTCATCGCCGTGCTCAGCCGCCAGGCGCTGTCCGACATTTTGCCCGCCGTGGCCATCAGCTCCGCGGCGCTGGTCTTCGTCGCTTTTCCCTTTTCCTACTTGCTCAAAATTTTCGAAATTCCCTACACCGGCCGCAAATGGGTCCTCTTCACGCTGACCCTCGTCTGGGCCGGCGACATGCTGGCTTACTTCGTGGGCAAAACATTTGGCCACATGCGTATGGCCCCCGCGCTGAGCCCGAAAAAAACCTGGGAAGGAGCCGCCGCCAACCTCGCCGCGTCTCTCATCGTGGCTATATTTTTTGCGAAATGGATCGGCATCGACGGCTTCTCCCTCTTTCTCGTCGCCGGCCTCGCCAATATTGCCGGCCAACTCGGCGATCTGCTCGAATCAGGCTACAAGCGCGGCGCCGGTGCAAAAGATTCCGCCGATTTGCTCCCCGGCCATGGCGGCATGCTCGACCGCATCGACTCCCTCATCCTCGCCGCCCCCGTCGTCTGGTGGGCCATCCTCTGGCTCCAACCCACCCTCACCTAACCCCTCGGTGCCACGTAACATTCTCTCCATTCTTTATCATGTCCTCGACCGCCCGGTTATTCTGCGGGTGCCCCACACGCCGGTTCTGCGCGTGGGCAAGCAACACTGTCCGACCTTGAGAACTCAGTCGACTCTTCTTTGAGTCTTTCGTCCTCCAATTTGCTCCTCTCTTCTCCCTCCGTTACCATATCCCCTTCCCAAAATGTCTGAACCTTCCACTCCTCTCCTCCGTCAATACCACCACATCAAATCCCAACACCCCCGCGCCCTTCTCCTCTTCCGTCTCGGCGACTTTTATGAACTCTTCTTCGACGACGCGCTCCTCGCCTCCCGTGTCCTCCAAATCACTCTCACTTCCCGCAATCGCGAAAAAGGCCAGGCCGTCCCCATGTGCGGCGTCCCGTATCACGCCGCCGAATCCTACATCGCGAAATTAATCCAGGCAGGCCATCGCGTCGCCATCTGCGAACAAATGGAAGAAGCCGGACCCGGTAAAAAACTCGTTCGTCGCGAAGTCGTTCGCGTCCTCACTCCCGGCACCGCAACTTCCGGCGCGCTTCTCAACGCCAAAGAAAATCGCTTCCTCGCCGCTGTCGCCCGCTCGCCCCGCCAGGATGTTCTCGGCCTCGCCTACATCGACCTTTCCACCGGCGAATTTCGCGCCACCGAATTCATCGGCGATGCAGCCGACGCTCGTCTGTCTGACGCACTCAACATCCTTCGCCCCAAAGAACTTCTCGTCGCCCGCCCCACCAATCTCTTCAATGAAACGAAGCCTCTCACCCGCGAATACGAAGCTCCCACTGCCCATCTCGATGATTGGGTTTTCCATCCCGACTTCGCGCGTCGCCTCCTCGAAGAACAGTTCCGCGTCGCCTCGCTCGACGGCTTCGGCCTCGATGATCATCACCAAGCCATCGCCGCAGCCGGGGCCATCGTCCACTACCTGAGTGAAACCACCGCCATGGCTGGCGAAAATTCAGTTGCGGCCTTCCTCGATGCCCCTGCTCAAGCTTCCTTCGCTGTCGCTGCGAGCGCGGCTGCTGCGTCCAGCACAGCCGGCCCAAGCCCGCTGGACTCCGTCACCTCCGCCTCCACCACAAAAATCCACGAGCCCCTCGCTGCCCTCTCCCACATCGACTCCATCCACTACTACGAGCAGCAGGACGCCCTGCTCCTCGACCACGTCGCCGCGCGCAATCTCGAGCTCTTCGAGCCGCTCAATCCCTTCGACGCCGCCCAATCCCACGCCACGCTCATCTCCTCCCTCGACGACACCACCACCGCCATGGGCGCCCGCCTCCTCCGCGCCTGGATCTCTCGACCCGAAATCGCAATCGACGAAATCGAAGCCCGTCTCGACGCCGTCACCGCCCTCAAATCTCACACCGTCGCCCGCGATCAGCTTCGCCAAATCCTCAAATCACTCATCGACATGGCCCGCATCGCCGGCCGTGTCGCCCTCGCCCTGGTTACGCCTCGCGAACTCCTCGCCCTCAAAAAATCCTTCGATCAAATTCCCGCCATCCGCCAACTCCTCGCCGCAGATTCACTAAAAGGCCTCCCAAAAATCGCCGCGCTCGCTACCGAACTCGACGACCTGCCAGACATCCGCGCCCTCATCGCCTCCGCCATTTCCGACGATCCGCCTGCCCTCGCCAACGAGCCCGGCAACATCCGCCCCGGCTATCACGCCGAACTCGACGAGCTCCGCTCGCTCTCCAGCGGTGGCAAACAAGCCATCGCCGCCATCGAGGAGCGCGAGCGCCTCCGCACCGGCATCAGCTCGCTCAAAGTCCGCTTCAATCAGGTCTTCGGCTACTACATCGAAATTTCCAAACCCAATCTCCACCTCGCGCCAGCCGACTACGAACGCAAACAAACTCTCGTCAACGCCGAACGCTTCACCGCCCCCGAACTTCGCGTGCTCGAGCGCAAAATTCTCGAAGCTGACTCGCGCATTCTCGAAATCGAGCGTCGCCTCTTCACCGAGGTCCGCGAAAAAATCGCCGCCGAATCTCCGCGCCTTCGTCACACCGCCGCCGCCGTTGCCCGGCTCGACGTCCTCCTCACCTTCGCCTGCCTCGCCGCGGAGCGTAACTACTCCCGTCCCATCTTCACCGAGCAGCATCCCGGCGAAACCGGCGAGCTCCTCATCGCCGGCGGCCGCCATCCCGTCATTGAACAGCTCCTCGCCACGCGCGGCGAGCGCTTCGTGCCCAACGATCTCTATCTCGACCACGCTTCACAATCCCTCCTGCTCATCACCGGCCCCAACATGGGCGGCAAATCCACCTATCTGCGCCAGGCCGCGCTCATCGTCATCATGGCCCAGATGGGATCCTTCGTTCCCGCCGCCCAGGCCAAGCTCCCGCTCACCGACCGCATCTTCACCCGCATCGGCGCTTCCGATTCGCTCGCCCGCGGCCAATCCACCTTCCTCGTCGAAATGTCCGAAGTCGCTTCCATCCTCAACACTGCCACCTCCTCCTCCCTCGTCCTCCTCGACGAAGTCGGCCGCGGCACCGCCACCTTCGACGGACTATCCATCGCCTGGGCCGTCGTCGAAGCCCTCGAAAATGGCTCCCGCCCGCGCACCCTCTTCGCCACCCACTATCACGAGCTCACCGAACTCGAGGGTCTCGTTCCCGGCGTCCGCAATGTGCATGTCTCGGTCCGCGAACTCGGCAACCAAATCGTCTTCCTCCGCCGCGTCGAACCCGGCTCCGCCGACAAGAGCTACGGCATCGAAGTTGCTCGCCTCGCCGGCCTTCCCGCCGATGTCATCTCCCGCGCCCGCCAAATACTCTCCCGCCACGAATCCAAAGAGCAGCGCCTCAGCGAAGAACTCACTCCCGGCTCCTCGCCCGCCGCATCCGGCGCCGCTCCTGCGTCGCCGTCTGACTCTCTGCCCGGCTCCCCTGTCGGGTCGCCGCGCCCATTCACCCCCACATTCACCGTTATCGACCAATCCGTCCTCGACGCCCTCCGCACCACCGACCTCGACCAACTCAAGCCCCTCGACGCCCTCCTCCTCCTCTCCAAACTCAAATCCCAACTCGAGTAATGTCGGTTTATCTTTGAGTTGTCATCCCGAACCCGCTTGTTGCGCGCCACGCGGCGCGTAATCAGGCGGTGTGAGGGATCTGCTATTGTTTTTGACTTTCTCTTGACGCGCTATCCACTGACGAACCCCAAGGTTCGTCTCATGTAAATGGACGACGTCGAGTTAAGGGCAAACTGTAGGGCTTGCTCGTCCACTACGTTCTCACCTGCGCAACTCTTTTCATCCTCCCCTTCAGCTTCCCTTCATTTCCGTATAAAGTTTCCTGGTCCTCGTGAAATCCCATCTCCTCATCGGCCTCATGTCCGGCACCTCCGCCGACGCCATCGACGCCGCCCTCGTCCGAATCTCCGGCTCTTCTCCACGTCTAAAAATAGAATTAGAAAATTTCCACTCCTCCCCCTACCCTCCCCAAATCCGTCAACTCATCCTCAAACTCGCCTCCGAATCCCCGACCTCCACCCGCGAGATCTCTCATCTCAACTTCCTCCTCGGCGAACTCTTCGCCCGTGCCGCCCTCGCCCTCCTTAAAAAATCCCGCGCGAAACCAAATCAAATCGCCGCCATCGGCTCCCACGGTCAAACCATCTTCCACCAGGGGCAGCGCGAAACTTTTCCCGCCGACTGCAAAATCGCCGTCGCCAAACTCGCCTCCACCCTCCAAATCGCCGAACCCGCCATCATCGCCGCCCGCACTGGCATCCTCACCGTCGCCGACTTTCGCCCCGCCGATATTGCTCTCGGCGGCCAAGGCGCGCCCCTCGTCCCCTTCGTCGACTACCTTCTCTTCCGCCACGCCACCCGCGGCCGCGTCGCCCTCAATATCGGCGGCATTGCCAATGTCACCATCATCCCGCCTCACGCGGCACCCCAAAACGTCACAGCCTTCGACACCGGCCCCGGCAACATGGTCATCGATGCCCTTACTCAACACGCAACTCACAATCGCCTACGCTTCGACCGCGACGCCGCCCTCGCCCGACGCGGGCGCCTCATCGAACCTCTCCTCGATAAACTGCTCCGCGATTCTTATTTCAGCCTCGCCCCTCCCAAATCCGCCGGCCGGGAACAATTCGGCGCCGCCTTTGCACAAAAATTCCTAGCCTACGCACGCAATCACCACTCCTCACCAAACGACCTGATCCACACCGCCACCATGCTCACCGCCATCACCATCGCCAACGCCATCTCCCGCTTCGCCCCACCCCACGCCCAACTCCACGACCTCATCGTCTCCGGCGGCGGCTCGCAAAATCCTCTCCTCATGGCCCAGCTCGCCGCTCTCCTCCCGCACCTCTCCGTCCGCGTCTCCGACGATCACGGCATCCCCTCGCAAGCCAAAGAAGCTCTCGCTTTCGCCGTGCTCGCCCACGAAACCCTTCTCCACCACGCCAACAATCTCCCCTCTGCCACAGGCGCCCGCGCCCCTGCAATCCTCGGCAAACTTAACTTCCCGCCTCCGCAGAAACGCAGATGAAAATCTCTCTCGCAGCTCCCGCCCTGTTGTCGCTCCTCGTCATGAGCGGCTGCTCCGCCCGCACCGCTTCCGTCTCCGCCGATGAAAATTCCGGCACCGTAAATTTCCTCATCGAAAATTCCCCCACTAACCTCGATCCCCGCATCGGTACCGACGCCTGGTCCCAGCACATCGACGACCTGCTCTACTCCTCCCTCGTCGCCCGCGACGCCCAAATGAACCCAACTCCCGACCTCGCCGAATCCTGGGATACTCCCGACCCGCTCACCTATATTTTCCATCTCCGCCACAACGTCACCTTCTCCAACGGTGCCCCTCTCACCTCCGCCGACGTGCTCTTCACTCTCAACTCCATCCTGACCGGCCCGCTCAAGACCCCCAAACGCGCCGCCTTCCGCATGGTCGACTCCATCACCGCGCCCGATCCCTACACCGTGCAGATCCACCTCCGCGAGCCCTACGCCTCTTTCCTCTGGAATATCTCCCGCCCCGCCATCGGCATCGTTCCCCGCAACACTCTCCGCTCCTCCATCTCCTCGGCCCCCATCGGCTCCGGCCCTTTTCGCTTCGTCTCCGCCACTCCCGATTTCGACATCCTCCTCGAACGCAATCCCAACTACTTCGGTCCCGCGCCGCACATTGCCCGCGTTCACTTCCGCATCGTTCCCGACGCCACCGTCCGCGCGCTCGAACTCCGCAAAGGCTCCGCCGACATCGAACTTGGCTCCCTCACTCCCGACATGGTCTACGCTCTCCGCCGCTACCCGCACATTCAGGCCGAAGACCAGCCCGGCACTTCTCTCGCCTACATCGCTTTCAATTTCGAAGATCCCATTCTCTCCAAGCACGCCGTTCGCCAGGGACTCGCCTATGCCACCGACCGCGCCGCCATCGTTCGCTATCTCATGCGCGGCCAAGCCCGCCTCGCTTCCTCCCTCCTCCCGCCCGCCCACTGGGCCTTCGATTCCAATCTCCCCGACTACGATTACGATCCCGTGCGCGCCGCCGCGCTCTTCGACTCCGCCGGTTTCACGCGCGGCGCCGGCGGCATCCGCTTCCGCCTCACTCTCAAAACTTCCACCGACGAATCCACTCGCCTCTATTCCGAAGTTCTCCAGCAACAGTGGAAACAGCTCGGCGTCGCTCTCGAAATTCGCCCTCAGGAATTCGCCACTTTCTATTCCGACATCACCCACGGCTCATTCCAGCTCTACACGCAGCGCTGGGTCGGCGGAAATAACGATCCCGACATTTTTGAATTCGTCTTCTCTTCTCACAAAATTCCTCCCGACGGCGCCAATCGCGGCCGCTACCGCAACCCCCACCTCGACGCACTTCTCGACCAGTCCCGCCAGACTCCCGACCGCGACAAGCGCAAACAAATCCTTCAGCAAATCCAGCAAATCGTCGCCGACGATCTCCCCTACATAAATCTCTGGTACGTCGACAACGTCTCCGTCCACCGCGACACCGTCGTCCTCCCTCCCCTCGGCCCCGCTGGCGACTACCAATTCCTCACCGAACCTCCCTCTCCAATTCCGCACCCCCACGCAATAGTGCTGTTGGTTCAGAAGTTTCTGCGGGTGCCCCGCCTGCCGGTGTTCGCAGGTGGGTGGGCTCGTCGCGCAACGATTTTGCTTTAGCTTTTTCTTAGTGCCCCATGCGCGTCTGCGCGCCCCTCAGGCGCGCGGGTCTTTAGACGCGCGTGGGGATTTACACCCGTGCTCCGGGGTCCCCAACGACGCAGGGTGGTTTGTTGTTGAATTTGTCTTTGGGTACCCCACCCTTCGGTTTTAAGGGTGGGTGAGGAAACGTTCAATTCTTGAGGAAACTCTCGCGGGCTTTCTTCTGAAACTATTCTCGTCCTACATCTACATCAACGTCCTTTGTATCTCTTCCATCGGTATCGCGCCATCTCTGACCACCATCCACTCATCGCCTTCCAATCTCACAATCGTCGACGCCAGCGTCCCGCCCGTCTCTCCCGAATCCAAAATGTAATCCAGCCTGTCTCCCAGCTGCTTCACCAGATCCGCCGCATTCGTGCACGCCGGCGACCCCGACAAATTCGCGCTCGTCCCCGTAATCGGCCCGCCCACCCGCTCGATAATATCGGTGGTCACTTTCGCATTCGCCCATCGCAACGCCACTCTGCCCCGTATTCCCCGTCACTTTGAACGGAATCCGGTGCGTCGCCTCCACCACCAGCGTCAACGCGCCCGGCCAAAACTTTTGCGCCAGATCGCAAAAAATTATCCGGCAGCTCCCGCGCCAGATTCACCGCCTGCTCGACCGAGCCAACCAAAATCGGCAGCGCCTTCGTCTCCGGCCGCCCTTTGATTTTGTACACCCGTTCCACTGCCGACAAATTAAACGGGTCGGCCGACAGTCCATAAAATGTATCGGTAGGCACACCCACGACGCGTCCGCGCAAAATTAAATCCGCGGCGTATTCGATGATCGAGCTATCCGGAGATTCTGAGGAAATCTTTACAACTTCGACGGGCAAATGATTGTCTCGTCACACCTTATCGCGTTTGTCGCAGAAAAAACTAACACAGTCTTCCGTTTTTGGGTAGCCCATCCCGCCGATGTTGCGGGTCGGTGAGGAAACTTAACCATCCACTGCGGCGTGGTTTTGCTTTCGTTTTTCCGGGTGCCCCACTTTCTGCGGTTTGAGAAAGTGGGATCGAATGAAATTCTAAACCTTTGACTTGGCCTTTTCATTCAACCACACCGACCAAATCACTTCCTCTCACACGTAAATTCCACAACTTCCTTTACATTTTCCTTCAGCGCCAAAGACTGATGGTTCGGCCATCTCCAATGATCATCCTCTGGCAGGACCGAAATCGCCGTCCCGTTCTCCAGGAAGCGCTTTTCCACAAACCCATCCGCGCATTGCACGCTCAACACTTCTCCTCCAGAATCATCACACCATAATTCAAATACTTCAGCGTCGGCTCCAATAGCACGACCTTCCCTTTCTCATCTTTCGTCCAGATACGCACCTGGAAATCCGAGTCGTAGACCGTATTCGCTCGCATCGTCACGGTTAACTCTTCAACGTCGCCGGAATGGGCACCTTCATCGGGTCAGGTTCAAGCGGTGCGGGCTTGCACGAAGAATCGGGCTTCACCTCCGCATCATCCATGGCCAACTTCGTCCAATACTCTCCCGTGATGCCCTTATAGAGCTCGCCCGTCACTGTCACTTTGCATCCGAGCAGCGCCTTTACCTGTCGAAATTGGTCCTCATCATTGAAAATCAGCTGAACGTTCTGCTCATCGCACGCTTGCGCATCCAATTTCACTCCCAGCCACTTCTGGGGCAGCGTGTACATCGTTACCGTCCTGTGCAGCGTCGAACTTCCCGTCGGCTCTCCCGCCCGCGGGCCTTTCGTCGACGGGCACTTCTGCGCCATCGCCGCGCTACATACCAACAGTGTAATCAACGATACGGTAACTACTCGCATCGCCTAAAGCATACTCCCGCTGCAGATAACCCGCATCTGGTTTTGCTTTTGATTTGGAAGTGTCTGCGGGTGCCCCACACGCCGGTTTTGCGCGTGGGTCTAATCTACCTAAAGCTCGGTCACGAAGCTCGCGCAACGGTTTTGCTTTGTCTTCGGGTGCCCAGATCCTGGTTTTAGGATGTGTGCGGAATGAATCATCTCCAGCCTCACCAAATCTTCCCGCGCGCGGATATGTTCTGCGGGTGCCGCACACGCCGATTTTGCGCGTGGGAAGAGCACCCTGTTCGACCTTGCAATCCTTGGCTGTTGTTTCGTGTTAGCCTTACTTCCCCGCATTCAGCACAATCGTCAACGGATTCACATGCTCCGGCTTCACGTACCGGTCCACCAAAAATTTCCCATCCTTGCTGACGTCATACGTGAATCGGTCCCCATCCGACACTCCCGCCCTCCCGCGCACCTGAAACAGCGGCATCGGCGTCCCGCTCGAAAACGATTGGCCCGCCGTTACCTCCGCCGCCATCAACATCCCATCCGGCGCGATAAAATAAAGTTCCTTTCCATCCGCCCGCCAACGCGGCTCTTGCCCGCCATTCCTCGAAATCTGCCACTTCCCCATCGCCGACGGAAACGTCGTCACATAAACTTCCCAATTCCCCGATTCATTCGACGCATACGCCATCCACTTCCCATCGCTCGTAATCTGCCCATTGGTCACCGCGAAATCGCCTCCCATCAACTTCCGCGGTGCCGATCCATCCACTGGCTGAAGCTCCAAAAAAGTTGACCCCGGCTTTTCGGTCTCACTGTGTTCGCGCACCACTAAAATTTCCTTTCCATCCGGCGTCCAGGTCATCGGGAAGATATCTTGAATCCCGTCCACATGGCGCACGGCTTTCTCGCTCTCAAATCCCGAAGCCGGTTTCACGTGTAAGGTTGATCCGTCACTCACCCCGCTCGCGTACGCCACGTCCTTTCCGTCCCGTGACCACACGGGCACCACATCTTCACTAGGCAAAAATGTGAACCGCGTGCTCGCGTCCCCACGCAAACTTTCCAGCCACACGTCCACGTTATCGTTCTTCAAATCCGTGATGTCCACCGCCACCCGCGTCCCGTCCGGTGAAATGGTCGGATTGCACAACGTGCCCGGCTGCCCCACTCGTCCCAATTCCCTGCCCGATCGGTCGAACCAGGTCAACTGCGACAGCACCGTCTGCATACTCGTCGAATACACCACCGTCCCGTTCCCCGCCGCGGTAAACGCGGCAAAGTACGTTCCCGGCTGATAGCCCACTAACTCCGCCAATACTTCCGGTTGCCCGATCTTCCAGTTCGATTCGTCGACCTTCGCTTCCATCAGTCGCCGCTTGTCGTCCGCATAAAAGAGCCGGCCACCGGCATACGAAGCGTTGGAGTGATCCAGCACGACCAGCTTCGCATCCTTGGGCGCTTTCAACGAATCGATGTAAATTCCGCTCGCTTCATCGTCGGCGGCGTTCCCGAAATTTCCCATCCAAACCAAAAAATGTTCGCCATCCGGCAAAAATTGCGGAAATCGATGCGTGTTCAGCCGCTTCGGATCCAGAATTGCCGTCATTTCCGCGGCGCCGCTGCCGTCCGCGTTCACTCGCCATATCGTTCCGGCCGCCTCTGGCGCATAAATAATTACGTTCGTCTTGCCCCAACTTCCACCGCGTCCCGAGATCGCCGGCGCGATTGCCTGCGGAGACCCGCCCGCCGTCGCAATCTTCTGCAACTTTCCATGCGAGAAAAATCCAACGTAAGCCTTATCCGGCGACCAAAACGGATAAGTCGCGCCCTGCGTCCCCGTCAATTCATTCGCGCTCGCCGACCCTACCTTCTCCACAAAAATCGTCGGCACGCCGGTCGTGTCGTCCGGCGCCACAAACGCCAACATCTGCCCATCCGCCGACAGCGCCAATTGGCTCACTTCGCTCGGCACCGGCAGCGCAAACTGCATCCGCCCGCTGATCGCTTCACGCGACGCGCCCGATCCCATCGCCAGAAACGCCACCACGCCCAAAATCGCCAGCGCCCCGACTCCCACGCCGCCCCAAATCCACGCCCGCGAACCGCGCTGCTCCGCCGCAGCCGCTCCCGACCCCGTCCCCTGCGCCGCGCCCGACCCGCTTCCGCTCAGTGCGCTCAACGCAAACCCCAGATCCCGCGCCGACTGAAACCGGTCCTCCGGATTTTTCTCCAGGCACCGCCGCACAATCCGGTCCATCGCCGGCGAAACCGCCGCGCCTCCCGGCCCATCCGCGACCAACTCCGGCACGTCCTCTTTCAAAATCGCGGTCATCGTCTCCGCGCCGGTCTCCCGCGCAAACGCCCGCCGCCCGCTTAACATCTCGTACAGCACCGCCCCGAACGCGAACATATCCGTGCGTATATCCACCGCCGCGCCGCGCACCTGCTCCGGCGCCATATAACTCACCGTGCCCATCACCACGCCCGGCGCCGTGTGCGAACTCGTCCGCGTCACCGCATCCACTCCGCTCGCCGCACCCGCCGCCCCGCTCCCTTCCTTCGCGGCCAGCTTGGCCAACCCAAAATCCAAAATCTTCACGCGCCCCTCGCGCGTCACAAACAAATTCTCCGGCTTCAAATCCCGGTGCACGATCCCTTTCGCATGCGCCGCGCTCAATCCCTGCGCGATCTGCACGCCGTAATCGATCACCCTCCGTTGCGGCAACGCCCCGCCTTCCAGCACCGCACGCAGACTCTCCCCTTCCAGCAGCTCCGAAACGAGAAACGGCGCCCCGCCGAAATCGCCGACGTCATAAATAGCCACAATGTTGGGGTGATTTAACGCCGCGACCGCCTGCGCTTCCTGCTCAAACCGCCTCAGCCTCTCCGCATTCCCCGCAAGTGACTCGGGCAACACCTTCAGCGCCACATCGCGATTCAGCCGTGTATCCCGCGCGCCGTATACCTCGCCCATGCCGCCCGCGCCAATCGCCGACACCACCTCATACGGCCCCAGTTTTGTCCCCGCGCTTAACATTCCCGCGAATTATACCGATTTAGGAGTTGCTTGTGGGTAGCCCATCCCGCCGCCTTTACGGGTGGGTGAGGAACCTTTACTTTCGACCGCCGCGTGGTTTTGTTTCAGAAGTTTCTGCCGGTTTTGGGTGCCCCACATGCTGTTTCGGCATGTGGGGTTCTTGACGTGGATCGAGCAATTTCGCGCTGCGAACAGCAACTTGTCTTTGGATTTTGTTTCAGAAGTGTCTGCGGGTGCCCCACACGTGCTTTGGCGCGTCTGAAAGGACGCGAAGGTGAACCGCACGGTTCACCTCATACAAATCGATGCGCGTGGGCGAGGCGACTTCCCCCCGTCTCGATGTTGCTTTAGAACTTTCCTGACTGTTAACCTCACTCGATGCGTCTGCCGTCTAACAAATTCTCTCGCGCTACTTCTTCGCGCACTCCCGAATCGCTCATCACCTCCCGCGATAATCAGCACCTCAAAACCTTCCGCGCCGCCCTCCACGATGGCTACCTACCAGAAGAAAATCTCCTCGCTATCGAGGGTCCCCATCTCATCGACGAAGCCCTTCGCTCTGGCTCACAAATCATCACCATTCTCGCCAGCTCCGACGCCGACAAATTCCTCGACGCCTTCGATCTCCCCGACCGCAGAGGACTTAAAATCCTTCGCACCACCGAAAAACTCTTCAACCAAATCTCCGCCACCGAACATCCGCAAGGCATCGCCGCCCTCATCAAACCCCGCGAATACACTCTCGACGATCTCACTCGCGGCCTTCCCCTCGTCATCGCCCTCTTCGGCGTCCAGGATCCCGGCAACGTCGGCGCCGCCATCCGCTCCGCCGAAGCCTTCGGCGCCACTGGCGTGGTCACCACCAAAGGCACCGCCGACCCCTGGTCCGCCAAAGCCATGCGCGCCTCCGCCGGCTCCGCCCTCCGCCTCCCCCTCCTCCGCGGAATTTCCCCCGCGATCGCCCTCGCCCAATTTCGCGCCGCCGGCCTCCAGCTCATCGCCACCACCTCCAAATCCTCCCCCTCCTCCGCCACCCCCAACTTCCGCGCCCCCTCCGCCATCCTCATCGGCAACGAAGGCGCCGGCCTCCCTCCTGAAATTCAGCGCTCCGCCGACGTCACTTGGGCCATTCCCATGTCCGGCACCGTCGAATCCCTCAACGCGGCCATCGCCGCCTCCGTCATCCTCTACGAAGCCCAGCGCCAGCGCCTCGCCGCGGCTTCTCGCTGATTAGCGCATTTCCACCATCAGTCGTAGAATACCTACGCATTCCCAATTCACTTTTAGAGAGACTCCCCAAAATGTCCCTCTTCCCATCCCTCGAGCCACCCGACAAAAACGCGGCACTGCGCCCTCTCGCCGACCGCATGCGCCCTCAAACTCTTGACGAATTTGCCGGCCAGGAATCCCTGCTCGGCCCAGGCAAGGCTCTGCGTGTCCAAATCGAACGCGACGAAATTTCCTCCATGCTCCTCTGGGGTCCTCCTGGATGCGGCAAAACCACTCTCGCCCGCATCATCGCCCGCCGCACCAAATCCGATTTCGTGCCCTTCTCCGCCGTCACTTCCGGCATAAAAGAAATCAAGCAAGTCATGGCCGCCTCAGAGTCCGCGCACCACTACGGCCGCCGCACTATCGTGTTCGTCGACGAAATGCATCGCTTCAATAAAGCTCAGCAGGACGCCTTTCTTCCTCACGTCGAATCCGGCAGCATTCTGCTCATCGGCGCCACTACTGAAAATCCGTCCTTCGAAGTTATCTCTCCGCTTCTCTCGCGCATGAAGGTCTACGTCCTTCACGCTCTTGAAACTCCCACCGTCGTCGCGCTCCTGAAACGCGCCCTCGCCGATCCCGACCGTGGCCTCGGCACTCTTAACATCGAAGCCCCCGAAGAAGTCCTTCAGCGCATCGCCCTCTACGCCAATGGCGACGCCCGCGCCGCGTACAACAGTCTCGAAACTCTCGCGCGTAGCACTCCCGCTTCTCTCGAGGGCGGCCGGCGCATCCTCACTCCCGAGCGCCTCGAAGAAGTCCTCCAGAAAAAGCTCCTTCCCTACGACAAATCGGGTGAGCAGCACTTCAATTTAATTTCCGCGCTCCACAAATCCGTGCGCAATTCCGACCCGGACGCTTCCCTCTACTGGCTCGCGCGCATGCTCGAGTCCGGCGAAGACCCGCTCTACGTCGCGCGGCGTATGGTCCGCATGGCCTCCGAAGACATCGGCCTTGCCGATCCCAACGCCCTCGCCACCACCCTGGCCGCCAAGGAAGCTTTCGAATTTCTCGGGCCGCCGGAGGGCCATCTTGCCCTTGGCCAAGCCGCCGTGTATCTCGCCCTCGCGCCTAAATCCAATGCCCTCTACACGGCCTATGGCGACGTGGCCCAAGACCTCAAGCTCACCGTCGCCGAGCCCGTCCCGCTTCATCTGCGCAACGCCGTCACCGGCCTTATGCGCAACGTCGGCTATGGCAAAGGCTACCAATACGCCCACGATTACGAAGACCGCGCCACGGACATGCAATGCCTCCCCGACAGCCTGGTCGGCCGCACTTATTACCACCCCGTCCCCGAAGGCTTCGAAAAACAGCTCATACAGCGCCTCGAAAATCTGAGCCATATCCGTGCCAAACGCTCCTCCCCGCCCCCCGCCGCCCGCGAAGCCAACCAACCTGACAATCCGCCGCCGAATCCAAGTCAGAGCCAGTCAAAAGTTCGCGGTCAGGCATGAAACAGCTCCAAAACCTAAACTCGACCCACGCCCCTCGCTCCCCCTTCTCCCCTCCCGCTCTCGCTTTTGTTGCCGCGGTGCTGCTTTTGGTCGCCGCTTCTTTCCCTGCGCTGCTCCACGCCCAGCACGATCCCAACGCGCCCAAGTTCGACATTGATCTCGACTGCACCACTTTCGCCTTCTCGCCCGACAATCACCTCGCCTTCGGGGTCCGTCGCATCTTCAACTACAAAAAGTACACGCTCGAAGGCGACGATCTGTGGGTCGCCACCCCCGACGGCAAACGAAAAAAGATCGTCGACGGCGAAAAAATCGTCAAAGTTCCCAACCGGCCCGGCAGCTACTCCATCCATGAGATCTGGTGGTCGCCCGATTCGCGCAAACTAATCGTCTTTGAAACCGTCTCGCGCATCACTGACACCAAAGGCACCGTTAACGCTGGCCAAAAACTTCAGCTCCTTGACGCCAACGACGGCCACGAAATACCCCCCGCCCCGCCCCCTCCTCCCGCGCCCCCCGCCCCTAAACCAACCGACAACAAATCCACCGCCCCGCCTTCCACGAATGCTTCCTCTACCAGCGCCGCCGCTCCGCCCACGCCCGCTAATCAGCCCACGGCCACCCCGCCCGCGGCTACTCCGCCTCCGCAAAACCCCACACCCACGCCCACTGATCCCAACGCGCCTCCCACCCTCCACAAGCGCACCGATACCGACTCCTCCTCCACCTCATCCTCTTCATCCGACGATGACGGGCCCCCCGCCACTGACACCAACGACAAACCCAGCAAAAACCAGAAAAAGGACAGAGCTGCCGCGAAGGAAAGGGAAAAGAAGGCAAAGAAGGAAGAACCGGCTCCCGAGCCGCCCACTGAAGCTGAGCTGAACAATCCACTCAACGGTGCAGTCGAAGGTGTCTGGCTTCCCGACGGCACCACCGTCGTCTACCTAGGCGTCGTCATCAAGCCTCACGAGCTTTTCAACATGCACAAACTCACTCCCGCCACCGGCAAAACTGCCCCGCTCTTCGCCCAACATGAATTTGCCGACATTGCCTGGGACATTCCTCACGGGACCGCCATTGCCGCCGAACGCGACCACGAACTTTCCGGCCCGGCCACTCTCGTCTCTCTCGACCTCGTTCACGAAACGCGCAAAGAAATCGCGCCCATGCAAGACTTCCAGGGGCATCTGGTCGTCTCGCGTTCCGGCCGCCGCGTAGCCTACTTCAGCGACGGTGACCATCTCCAAATCGTCAACCTCGATTCACCCTCGAAAAGCACCGTAGTCCGCGCCGGCTTTGGCCGCTTCGAATGGGGTCGGGACGATAACCACATCCTCCTCAAGCCCGGCCCCGAAAATCGCTCTGGCACTCTCTCCTGGATCGACATCTCCGCCAACGACTTCGAGCCGGCCATGCACGACCTCGACTATCGCGACTTCCACATCTCCCCCGACGGCCAACTCATTGGCCTCATGAGCCTCGGCAAGCAAGCCATCCAAATTTTCCCCTTCTCCTCCTTGGCCCAATAATCCCGACTCCGGAATTTTGCGCCAATGCTCGGCTGGCAGATTACACGAAGGTATAAAAACGGACGCCTGGTGACGTCGGTTTACGTTCGCTTTTGAAGTTTCTGCAGGTTTTGGGTGCCCCATGGGCCGGTGTTGCCCGTGGGGACTTACATCCAAACCGGGGTCTTCTGCTACGCAGATTGTCCTGCGGTCAAAACTCTGTTCGGTGCTACTTCGCCCTCTTCCCACTCACCAACACCTTTTCCTTTTCACTCATGTTCTCCCCTCTAGCCAAATCCAACGCCGTTTTCCCCTCGACATTCTTTATCGACGGATCCGCGTGATTCGCAAGCAGTAGCCACGCCACATCAGGAGAAACACAAGCCATTAACGCCGTATTTCCCAAGTTGTTCTGCGCATCAATATTTGCTCCTGCCAGCAACAATTTGCGAGTCACGTTCTCATCCCATCCCGCATAGATGAGTGCAGTATTGCCCCGCTCATCCCTAAGATTCACGTCCGCGCCTGACTCAAGCAATGCCTCTGCTATCGCCGCCCGATCAATCTCGAGCACGGAGCGCTCGTCGTGATCCTGCTGAACTGCCAGCATCAACGCCGTCCTACCCTTTTTGTCTCTTGCGTTTACATCCGGCTTATCTTTCAGGAGCAGTCTCACCATCGAAATCACGCCGGACTGCGCCGCCACCATGAATTTAGTCTCACCCCCTTCATCGGAGTGCGCGTCTGCCCTCCAGTCCAGAAGTTCATTCAACGCCTTCATCTGGTGGTGATAGATCGCGTTCGACAGCGCCAAAGCCATCCCGTCGTTGTCGTTTCGGTCGGCGCCGGCATCTCGCAGCAGTCTCATCATCTCCAAATTTCCCCTCCGGGCCGCCCAAATGAGGGGCGCATCGGTCTTGCCTCCATCCAAGGACACCCCTGCATGAACCAAATCCAGCACCGCACTGACCGTACCGTATTGTGCAACCGTAGCAAGCATCTCCGCGCTCTCACGCGAATGAAAATCCCAGCCCTCTTTTCGCAGACAATCCACCAGATCCCCTTCGCCAACCACCCATTTGGCACTGCCGGATACACGATCGATGGCTGCCTCCAAGTCAGAGACGACTAGAGGCATTCCGACTAGTGCGCCTGCATAATCCCTGACTTTTTTCGATTTTCCGTCGATCTCAATAGAAGTTACATAGGTCGGTAGATCAGTTGCGTCCCATGCATATTGATCTTGTAAAGAAAAATAATCAGCATCGCGAAACATCTTCACGAGTTCCCTGACCTTTTCCTGAGAAATCGAGCAACGGTGCTTCCCCGCGACGGCCACAAATCCACCACCGTCGTACAAAACCATTCCATCTCCACGGATTTCAACTGTGTAGCTCGGGCAGGTACCGAGGCACCCGCCACGCACTAGACGGATGACCATACTGCTCCAATCTTTAAGGTCTGGAAAATCCACGTGTTCCGCTGGTTTGAGTTCTGGCGGAAAAACAGAGACCCGCGGTTCAAGGAACGTCGCCCACACCGGATGGCCATCAAGCTCGAACGGCCGGTAATGTAGCTGGCCAGCCACAGCCTCCAACTTTCTCTGACCTGCTTCGGAGAGTCGTATTGGACCGGTAGCACTCGAAGGAACTACATGTCCTGACGTGACCTCTCCTTCCGGATTTATAATCACCACTATCGAAACCCCTACCATACCTACCAAAGCGGAGTCTCGACGGTCTAACTCAACATGAATCAATGCCTGGCCGACTCGATGGCTTTCAACCTCCTCACGCGCAATGGCGATGGCTTTCGGAGCATTCGATCCAGGGCCCGTGAGCGTGCCTTGCCCAAACGAATTAATTGCTCCAAACCCATTCAGGATGAGCCACGCTGACGCAACTGCAATTTGATAGCTACGTTTTTGCATCGTCTATTAGCTGCTTTGCTCGTACATCGAGATTTTGGCGCTGGATACTCTGATTAACGATTCCGCTAGTGGGTGTTGGGTTGGTTGACGCCCGCTTCACGCGGCCCCAGCCTCGGGTGGCCGCCATGCCGCAAAAACAAAAGGTCATTGCGTGTCTCGCAATGACCTTCATCGCCACCGAAATTTCGTTGCGCCTTTCGCGCTCTGATTCCTTACGTTACCCTGCGCTCATTCCCGTCCCACCCTGGCCAAATCCTTCGCAATGCACGAATCCACCGCCACAAACAATCCCGCCTCCCGCGCCTTCTTCGCGGCGCGCTCGTCGATCACGCCCTCTTGCATCCAAATCGCCCGCGCCCCAATCGCAATCGCCGAATCCACCAACGGCCCTACAAATTCCGACCGCCTGAAAATATCCACAATATCCACCTTCTCCCGAATGTCTTCCAGCCGCGCCACTGCGCGTTCCCCCAGCACCTCGCGCTCATTCGGGTTCACCGGAATAATCCGGTACCCCGACCGCTTCAAATAATCTGCCACTCCATTGCTCGGCCGCATCGGGTTCGACGACAGCCCCACCACCGCGATCACTTTGCTCGACCACAACACACTCTTCATCGACTCCTTTTCGCTGCCACTCGAGTCAATCCTGCAGCTCTCCGCCTTCTCCGCTTCCCTCATCCTTCAGCTCCTCCGTCGTGCTTCCCTCTTCATTCGCGCTGCACCCCTCTCCGTATGCTCCCCACTTTTCCGGGATTCCCTCACTCGGCCGCCCACCAACCTTTCTCCCGCCGTAATCTTCATCCCGGGTTTCGGCCCGCCGCGCTTCCCGCCCGGACGACCCTTCTTCGCCATTTCCCAAACTCTTTCACCGCGAAGACTCTCCTGCGCCGGCCCTCGGCCCACCCCGCCGCGGTTCTTCAACCGAAACTCCTTCGCCGCCTCCGCCTTCTCCAGCATCTTCTCCAGCCCCGCCACTTCCGCGCTCGTCAGCTCCCTAAACCTCCCCGGCGGCAATGCGCCCAATTCCAAATTCCCAATCTTCACCCGCTTCATCTTCTCCACCGGATGCCTGTTCTCCGCCATCGTATCTCGTAGCGGGTTCCCGCTGGCCCCCGCAAAACTCACCTCGTACCACGCGTTTTCTCCGCCGCGCACCGGCACCATCCGCGCCCGCACCGCCGCTTCCGTATCCCGCAGCTCCTGCCCCGCCACGCTCCCCTTCAATTTCACCAGATACGTTTGCTTCACGCCTCGCGAACGCAACAACCGGTTCGCCAGGTCGCCATCATTCGTCAAAAACAACAATCCCGACTCGTGATACGCCAGCCTCCCCACCGGATAAACTCGCGCCGGCGCCCCGCGCAACAAATCCGCCAGCGAACGCCGACCCTCAGGATCGCTCAGCGTCGCCACCACTTCCGGGGGCTTGTTCAGCGCAAGATAGTGATGCTCCTCCGCGCCATGCAGCAGCTTTCCCGACACCTTAATGTGGTCCCGCGATGCATCCGCCTTCGTTCCCAACTCCGTCACCACACGCCCGTTCACCGTCACTTGTCCCGACAGCATGAGCTGCTCCGCCCGCCGCCGCGACGCCACACCCGCCCGCGAAATAATTTTCTGTAATCTTTCTTCCATGTGATGTCCTTCAATTCTTTGATGTTTTTGCGGAGGTGGGCGATTCCCATCGCGCACCCAACGAGGAATTTCTAACTTACCATTCTAAATAATGACTACTCTTCGCCCGTCTCAGAATCCTGACCTGAGCTCATCGTCCGATTCGAAGATCCCGTTTTCGTTGCGCCGGCCTTTGCTGAATGGGACTTCTCCATTTCCTCCAACTTCTCCGCCCGCTGTGCATTCACTTCGCTTCGCATCGACTCCGAATCCATATTGTCCGCCGACGGCTCCGTCTTCGCCGCTTCCTCCGGTGGCACTACACCCTGCTCCAATTCTCGGCTTTCCATACTCGCCTCCGCTATTCCCTCACGCCCCTCATTCACACCGTGCGCCTCCACCCACTCTGCCGTCTTTGCATCCCTCGGTTCTAATGGCGCAATTCCGTCATCCGACCCCAGCGCCGCCTGCGCCAACTGCTCAAACTCCTTCAGGCTCGGCAGTTCTTCCAAATCCGACAGCCCGAACCGCATCAAAAAGTCCTTCGAGGTCCGGTACAGAATCGGCCGGCCAACCACTTCCTTGCGCCCGGCCGTCGAGATCAGTCGCTTTTCCAGCAACGTCTTCAGCACCCCGCCGCAATTCACACCTCGAATGTCGTTGATCTCTGGTCCGGTCACCGGCTGCTTGTACGCGATCACCGCTAGCGTTTCCAATGCCGGCATAGTCAGCCGCACGGGCGGCCGCAAAGCCTTAATGAACTTCCTCACCAAGTCGTGATGCTGTGGCTTGGTGTACATCTTCCAGCCGCCCGCCACTTTGCGAACCTCAATCCCCGACTCTTCGGTCTGATACCTGGCAATCAACGTCTCCAGCGCCGGCCGTATATCCGCCTTGTCCGCATCCGTCGCCGTCGCCAGCTGCACCATGCTCACCGGCTCATCCGACGCATAAATAATCGCTTCCAACGCCGCCTGCAATTCTTGAGGGCTCATAGGTACTGTTCGTCAATCCTCGCCGTGGCTTCGTCGCTCGAGAACACCACATCGAACATTTTGTGCTTCTTCAACTGAATATCCGAAAAAAGTTGATCCTGCACCAAGACTACCGCTTGCAGCCTCACCATTTCCAGCACCGTCAAAAACGCCACAATCATCGCCCGGCGCGAAGCGCATGACTCGAAAAACGCCTTCAGCGAAACCGGATCGTCCGCCGCATTCAACTTCTTCCGTAGCTCGGCCATCATTTGCGCGATCGTGACTGTCTCGTGCTCCAGCTCGATTTGCGGAATTTCCCGCCGCCGCTCCAGCACCTGCTGGAACACCTTTACCAAATCCACCAACGAGACCACCAGCTCGCCTTGCGTCTCGTCGCTCTGGTACAGCGACAAATCCGGGTTCGACCACACGTTCGCTTCCACCTGTTGCTTCTGATACAGCAGTTGCGCCGCGTTCTTGAACTTCTCGTGCTCCAGCAGCCGGTGCACCAACTCCTCGCGCGGGTCCATCTGTTCTTCAGGAGGCGCTAGCGGATCGGCCGGCAGCAGCATCTTCGACTTGATATGAATCAGCGTCGCGGCCATGTACAGAAAATCCGACGACACGTCGATATCCAGTTTCTCGAGCTGGTGCAAATAATCCAGGTACTGCTGCGTGATCTTCGCAATCGGGATGTTATGAATGTCCATCTCCTGCTTGCGAATCAAATCCAGCAGCAGGTCCAGCGGACCTTCATACATCGGCAATTGAATCTTGTACGGTGTCGCCACTAATCCCCTCTCAACTCAAGTCCGGTTTTGGGTGCACCATGGGCCCGTTGCGCGCCCTTGCGGCGCGCAGACGAACCGCGAGGTGCGTCTACATGGCGGACGCCCAGTGGGGATTTTCACCAATGCTTGGCTCCTCTTAGCTGAGGCCTGGTTCTATCAAATCTCAAATATCAATCCTCGCCGCCGATCCTCCTCCCACCGCGACATCCTTCCCCGATCCCCCGTGAAATCCCGCCATCTCCACTCCCGGCCTCTTCGCCTCATCTCCACCCAAATATCGCTTCCCTCACCCTCTCCATCGTCTTTCCCGACTCCTCTCGCGCCCTCTCCGACCCTTCCTTCAGAATATCCCACACCTTCTGCGGGTCCGCTTCCCATTTTCGCCGCTGCGCCTGCACCGGCGCGATCCACTTAATCAAATTATCCGCCATCGCCGACTTGCACTCGATGCACCCAATCCCCGCGCTCCGGCAGCCCTGCGCCGACCACTTCTGCGTCTCGGGCGGCGAAAACAATTTGTGCCAGTCAAACACCGGGCAAATATCTGGATTCCCCGGATCCGTACGCCGCTTCCGCGCCGGATCGGTCATCATATTTTTCACTTTGACCCGAATCTCATCCGCCGGGTCGCTCAGCCAGATCGCATTCCCATAGCTCTTCGCCATCCGCCGCCCATCTAGCCCCGGCAGCCTCGGCGTCTGCGTCAACATCGCCTGCGGCTCGTGCAGCACTTCCTTTAACTCGAAATACTTCGCATCCGCCGGCGGCAAACCCTTCATAAAATTCACCGCGCCCATTTCCAAAACGTGTCTTCGGAACACTTCGCGCAGGACCGCTCGATCTCGCTCGAAGTCCGCATGAGTCCCTGCCAAACCGGTAATCGCACCTAGCAATTCTGGAGTCATGTTCATCGTCGCGCGGGACTTAACAAGTGTCGGGCTTCTATAAAACTCATCCTTCACCTTGAACCCAAAATGACTGTTAAATCTCCTCACAATCTCCCGCGTCAACTCCACATGTGCGACCTGATCCTCGCCCACCGGCACCAGATCGGCCCCATAAATCACAATGTCCGCTGCCTGCAGCAGCGGATACCCCAAAAATCCATACGTCCCCAAATCCTTGCCCTTCAAATTTTCAATCTGCTCTTTGTACGTCGGCACGCGCTCCAGCCAGCCCAGCGGCGTGATCATCCCTAAAATCACGTCCAGCTCGGCGTGCGTCAGCACATCCGACTGCAGAAAAATTGTGGATTTAGCCGGGTCCAGCCCCACCGACAGCCAGTCAATCACCACCTGCAGGCAGTTCGATCCAATCGAGGAAGTATCTTCGTAGTGCGTGGTCAGCGCGTGCCAGTCGGCCACAAAATAAAAGCACTCATACTCCGACTGCATCTTCACCCAATTTTGCAACGCGCCGAAATAATGCCCGATGTGCAGCCGACCCGTCGGCCGCATCCCGCTGACGACTCGCTTCCGCGCCCCTTCTCCCTTAGCCCCCTCCGCCTTAGCGCCTGCCAACCGCCGCTCCTCCCGCTCCGCGCGATAGCAGATCTCGCGCGATTACCGTGCGTTGAATCTCACTCGTCCCTTCATAAATCGTCAGTACTCGCGCGTCGCGGTAATAGCGCTCCACGTCCGTCTCGCGCGAATATCCCACGCTGCCATGCACCTGGATCGCTTTGTACGCTACCCGATTCACCATCTCGCTCGCGTACAACTTCGCCTTCGACGCCGCCGATCCAGAGGTCACGCCGCCCTTCTGATCCCGCAGCCACGCCGCATACATCGTCAGTCCGCGCGCCGCTTCAATTTCCGTCTGCATATCCGCCAGCATCCACTGAATTCCCTCAAACTCGCTGATCTTCTTTCCGAATGCGCTGCGATCCTTCGCGTACTTCACCGCTGCTTCAAACGCGCCCTGCGCCAGCCCCACCGCCTGCGACGCAATTCCCACTCGCCCGCCGTCCAGCGCCTCCAGCGCAATCCTCAGTCCTTGACCCTCTTCGCCCAGCCGGTTCGCTACCGGCACTCTGCAATCCTCCAGCGCAATTTCCGCCGTCTTCGACAAATGCAATCCCATCTTATCTTCGTAACGCGCCACGCGAAATCCTGGAAATCCCGGCTCAACCAAAAACGCGCTCACGCCCTTCCCGCCCGCCGCTGGATCCGTCTTCGCGAATACCAAATAAACTCCCGCTTCTCCTCCATTCGTCACCCAACTCTTCGTCCCACTCAGCAAATACTCATCGCCTGATTTGACCGCTCGCGTCCTCAGCCCCGCCGCGTCCGATCCCGCTTGTGGCTCGGTCAGGCAGAACGACCCCAAAATCTCGCCGCTTGATAGCCGCCTTAAATATTTTTCCTTCTGCGCCTCGGTGCCATATTTCCAGATCGGCACGCCCACCACTGAGTTCGTCACGCTTAGCGCCACCGCCGTCGACGCGCACACCCGCGCCACTTCTTCGAGCATCAGCGAATAACTCACCGTGTCCGAGCCAGAGCCGCCCCACTCCTCCGGCACAAGCATCCCGCAGCAGCCCAATTCCCCCAGCCGCCGCAGCTCTTCGTTCGGGAATTTGTGCTCGCGCTCGTACTCGCGCAGCACCGGCCTCATCTCGGCTTCCATAAATTGCCGGATGGTGTCCCGGATCATTTTTTGATCGCTGGTAAGTGAAAAATCCATCGAGGAGTCGTGTGCCCTGAACGTTTGGCCTAAAATTGATCCTTAGAGTTTTAGCAATTCCCTCAATCGTTTCGTCTGCGCCCTGCTCACCGGCACTTCGCTCTGCTTCCGGTCATTCATCTTCAAAACATACGTCGACTTAAACCACGGGACCACTTCCTTAATATGATTGATGTTCACCAGATACGATCGATGCGCACGCCAAAAAACATCTCCATCCAGCGCCGCCGCTAGCTCGTCGATCGTCTTGTAATTCGAAGTCCCTTCCAGGTCCTTCGTGTGCATTGTGATGCTGCCGTCTTCAATCGACGCGAAAATCACCTCGTCCGCGTCGATCAGCATCAGCCTCTGCTGCGCCTTCAACAACAATTTCGCCGGCGCGCTGGTCTTCGGCGCCTCCAGCTTCCCGACCAAACTCTCCAGCCGGTCGACCGGCGACGCCTTGGTCTCCAGCAACTTCCTCGCGCGCTGAATCGCTTTGGCCACTCGGCTCTTATCGAAAGGCTTCAGCACATAATCCACCGCGCTCACTTCAAACGCCTGCACCGCATAATTATCGAAGGCCGTGGCAAAAATAATCTGCGGCAACTGCACCTTGCTCGACACCAGCTTCTTGATCACTCCGAACCCATCCAGCCCCGGCATCTGCACATCCAAAAACACCAGGTCCGGACTGCACTCCTTGATCAGGTTCACCGCTTCGATCCCGTTCTTCCCCTGCCCGATTACATTAATTTCCGGAAAGGCCTTCAGCAAGAAGCTCAGTTCGTCGCGCGCCGGCCGCTCATCGTCCACTATAATTGTATTGATCGACACGGCTTGCAGTATATGTTCCGCCTCCGAACTTCCGCAAGCCGCCCATCAAATGACGAGAGGGTAATTGTGAAGAGCCGGTCCAGAAAAAAGAACAAGAGACCTCGTGTCCTCTCCTCCAAATCCCTCTACCAAGGCCGGGTCTTCGGTGTCCGCCGCGACCTGGTTATCGAGCCCACCGGCGTCAAAGCCCAACGTGACATCGTCACCCATCCCGGCTCCGTCGTGGTCATGCCCGTCTTCCCCAATGGCGATATCCTCATGATTCGCCAGTATCGCCACACCGCCCGCCAATTCCTCTGGGAACTCGTCGCCGGCCGCAAAGAACCTCACGAATCTCCCCTCGCCGCCGCCAAACGCGAACTTCACGAGGAAACCGGCTACCGCGCCCGCCGCCTCCGCAAACTCCTCAGGCTCATTCCCACTCCCGGCTTCGTCGCCGAATGGATGACCATCTTCATCGCCGAAGGCCTCACCGCCGGCGCCGCCGCTCCCGAAGAAGACGAAAAAATCACCATGCGCCGCTTCACTCGCGCAGAAATTCTCCGTGCCATTCACTCCAATTCCATCGTCGACGCCAAATCCGTCGCCGCCATCCTTTTCTACTTCAGCTCCCAAAGAACAGCCCGGAGGAAACGTTGATGCCACCCACTTATGCCCACGGCAAAATCTGCTACATCGAAATTCCCGCGCGTGACATCGCGACCTCCGCGGAATTCTACAAACGCGTCTTCGGCTGGGATATCCGCACTCGCGGCGACGGCGCCATCGCCTTCGACGACACCGTTGGCCAAGTCAGCGGCTCTTGGGTAACTAACCGCGCGCCCTCCACGCCCGGCTACCTCTTCTACATCATGGTCGATGACTCTGTCGCCACCGTTAAAGCCATCACCGCCGCCGGAGGCGAAATCGTCCAACCCATCGGCGTCGACGCCCCCGAAATCACCGCCCGCTTCCGCGACCCCGCCGGCAACATCGTCGGCATCTACCAAGAACCCGCCCAGCGATAATCGGCTCGCATCGAAGGTCAGCGGCGAGATTGTCTTATATAGTTGGTTTTGCTTTGGAAGTCTCTGCGCGTGCTCGCTAATGCCTCAAAATTCCCGCGCGCTGCAACGCCCACCAAAGTGGAAAAATCGAGAAGCTGAGAACGAAACACATTGAGGATACCCATATCTGTATGGTTCTTGCGGCAACGTCCAAAACACCCCCCAGATTCGATCCCGATTCGAGCTTGATCGCATTCGCCAGGAACATCTCATGAATCCTCCCATGCATTCGCCAACTCTGCGTAAGGGTGCCGACCACGCCCGAGAACAGAACAAAGCAACTCCACACCAAAAAGTTCGCGGACAATTGATTCCAGCGGGCCAAGATGAAGTACAGATAAAAGGGCGCAACGAATCCGATTAGGGAAATAATCGTCATTATGAACCATCCCGACTTTAACGCTGGCCGCGAGAAAAACCGTGCCCCGTCCGAAAACTCGCCGGATTCCACCAAAATGTTTTTCGTGCCCATTTGAGCGCCCTCCACTGGGGTGCCGCTAATGTCCACAACCTTTAACAAATGCCAAGCGTTTATAACAAATATAATTAACTCCTCCCACCGTTTCCGTGCATCTCCTGCCTTTGTGCTTCCTCCCTCTCTTCTCCTATAATTCCCCCATGGAAAATCGCGACGTTGCCCGCATCCTTCGCGAAACTGCTCAGCTCCTCGAAATCGACGGCGCCATTATCGGCCGTTACCGCTCCTACGAAAAAGCCGCCGAACTTCTCGAATCCATCCCCGAACGCGTCGAAGAGCTCGCCAAGGACACCAAGAAGCTCACCGAACTTCCCGGCATCGGCGACAACATGGCTCACCACATCCGCGAAATCCTCTCCACCGGCGACTACTCCCTCCGCGCCAAACTCCGCACCAAATATCCGCCTACTCTTCTCGAGGTCCTGAGCCTCCAGTCCCTGGGCCCTAAAAAGGTCGCCTTCCTCTGGAAAGCCTTCGGCGCCGCCACCGTCGCCGACGTCGAAAAACTCGCCCGCGACGAAAAACTCCGTGACCTCCCCGGCTTCGGCGCACGCTCCGAAGAAAACATCATCAAAGCCTGCGAAGTTTACAAACGCGCCACCGGCCGCTTCCGCATCAATACCGTCGAAGCCGCCGCGGAAAAGCTCCGCGAATACCTCCTCAAATCGCCCAACGTCGAAGAAGCTACCCCCGCCGGCTCCCTCCGCCGCTCGCGCGACACCATCGGCGACCTCGACTTCATCGTCACCATGCTCCCCGGCAAGGACAAACAGAAGCACATCGACGAACTTGCCGAGTACCTCCTCAAGTACGGCGCCATCGACCAAGTCCTCGCCCATGGCGAAAATAAAGTTAGCTTCGTCCTATCCACAGGCCTGCAGGTCGACGTCCGCATGCTCCCCAAAAAATGCATCGGCGCCGCCCTTCTCTATTTCACCGGCTCCAAGGAACACAACGTCGTCCTTCGCGGCCGCGCGAACGACATGGGCTGGACCCTCAACGAATACGAGCTGAGCGACATCGAAACCGGCAAAACCATCGCCTCCAAAACCGAAGAAGAAATCTACGCCAAGCTCAAGCTCCCCTACATCCCGCCCGAGCTTCGCGAAAATTCGGGTGAAATCCCCGCCGCCGAGGCCAAAAAGCTCCCCAATATCATCACCCTCGCGGATATCCGTGGCGACCTCCAAATGCACACCACCGCCTCAGACGGCAAACATTCCATCGAAGAAATGGGGACCACCGCAAAGTCACTCGGCTACGAATACATCGCCATTACGGATCACTCCAAAGCGGTCTCGGTCGCCAATGGTCTCGATGAAAAGCGCACCCTCGAACACATCAAGAAAATCCGCGCCGCACAGAAAAACGTTCCCGGGATCCGCCTCCTCGCCGGCATGGAAGTCGATATCCTCAAAAATGGCCGTCTCGACCTCGACGACGAAGTACTCGCCCAGCTCGATGTGGTAGTCGTCTCCGTTCACAGCTACCAAAATCTCGAACGCGCTCCCATGACCGACCGCATTCTCGCCGCCATCGCCAATCCCTACGCCCAAATTGTCGCGCACCCCACCGGCCGCCTCATCCTTCGCCGCGAAGCCTTCGAATACGACATGGAAAAGGTCCTCGACGCAGCCAAAACCGCCGGCGTGGCCATGGAGTGCAACGCTTATCCCGATCGTCTCGACCTCAAAGACGTCCACCTCCGCATGGCCCGCGATCGCGGCGTCAAAATTGTCATCTCCACTGACGCGCATGCCACCAATCAACTCGCCATGATGCAATATGGCGTCCGCACCGCGCGCCGCGGGTGGCTCGAAAAGAAAGACGTCCTCAATACTCTCCCACTCAATGAATTCCTCGCCGCCCTGCGCCCCAAACCACAAACCGTCCCCACCAAGAAAGCCCGCTCCGCCTAATCCCAATGGCCCGCCCAGCGATGCCAGTTGACGCTTTCCAGGGACACTCCCACGGAACTATTTGCGTCGGAGCTACGTATCCTGTATCAAAGGCGCTATGAGTAAGCTTCTAACGGACTCACATTTGATCGAAACTCAGCGCCCGCAACGGAGACACTCAATGTCCAAATTCACTCAAGCAAGATTACTCAGGCTGGCCAGCCTGCCAGCTCTGGCCCTGTTCATGGCTGCGATCGCTCTGGCCACCCCGGCCACCGCTCGCGCCGACGAGTGGAACAAGAAATACACCTTCTCCGGAAAGCCCGATCTCCGCGTCGAGACGGGCGACGGTGACGTCGAAATCGCCACTGGCCCGGCCAACGAAATCACTGCCCGCGTCGACGCCCAAGGCTACAAGATCAATTCTGGCGATCTTCGCGTCGAAGAAAGCCAGGACGGCAACCGCATCCAGATCCTCGTCCGTACCCATAACCACTTCACGTTCTTCAGCGTCGGCCATCGCGGCCTCAAAGTTCAAATCACCGTGCCCGCCCAGAGCGACATGGAAATTCGCACCGGTGACGGCAACGTCAATTCCAGTCCCGTCGAAGGCAAAATTTCGATCGACACTGGCGACGGCAACGTAAACGCCAATGGCCTTCATGGCGATATTCGCCTCCACAGTGGCGATGGCCACATCGAGGGACAGAACTTCGCCGGCAATCTCAGCGTCGACACAGGCGACGGCCATATCAACGTTACCGGCCGCTTCGATGTGCTCTACCTCAAGACCGGCGACGGCGGCATCGACGCCCAGGCCGACCCGGGCTCGAAAATTGCCAGCCCTTGGACCGTTCATTCTGGCGACGGTCATATCAATCTCAAAGTTCCCTCTGACTTCAATGCCGATCTCGACGCGAAAACCGGCGACGGCCATATCACTCTCGACTTCCCTGTCTCGGTCTCCGGCGCTCTCTCCGAATCGCGTATTCACGGCAAACTCAACGCCGGCGGCGGCTCCCTCGCCGTCTCCTCCGGCGATGGCTCCATCCACATCGCAAAAATCTAAAAGTTCATCCCAACACTTGAAGGCGCGCAGCGATGTATGGACTGCGCGCCTTCTGCATTTGTGGTTGAAGTTGCTTTAGAAGTGTCTGCGGGTGCCCCATCCGTCGCCTTTGCGGGTGGGTGGCAACACTTCACGGCCTACTCACTTCTTCTCTCCTTTCACTTCCACTCCTTCGTCCACCCCGTTCACCCAATCCTCATTCCCGTTCGCCCATTTCAATTTGCAAATGCAAATCCCATCCCTCATCATACTTCCGCGATTTTTTCTGATACTTAACAGGGGGATTGAATGCGCAGGCCGGTAACAATCGAGGCGCCAAAAGGAAAATTGGGTGTGCTCACGCCCGGAATGGGAGCCGTCAGCACCACTTTCATGGCTGGCGTCGAGCTCATCCGCACAGGTGCCGCACCGCCCATCGGTTCGCTCACCCAAATGGGCACCGTGCGCCTCGGCAAGCGCACTGAGAAGCGCATCCCGCGCATCAACGAATTCGTCCCTCTCGCCAAGCCCCAGGACCTCGTCTTCGGCGGCTGGGACGTTTTTCCCGACAACGCCTACGAAGCGGCCGCGAAAGGCGGCGTCCTCGAGCATCACCACCTCTCCAAAGTCGAGAAATTCCTAAAAAACATCCGCCCCATGAAGGCGGCCTTCGATCCGGAGTTCGTCAAAAATCTTCACGGTACCCACGTCAAAAAGGCCAAAAATAAGCGCGACCTCGCCGAGCAAATCCGCGACGACATTCGCACCTTCAAGAAAAAGTCAGGCGCCGACCGCATCGTCATGGTCTGGTGCGGGTCCACTGAGGCGTTTCTCAAGCCCGGGCCCACCCACGCCGATCTCAAATCCTTCGAAAAAGCGATGAAAGAAAACCATCCTTCCATCGCGCCCTCCATGCTCTACGCCTACGCCGCCCTCCACGAAGACGTCCCCTTCGCCAATGGCGCTCCAAATCTCACCGTCGACATCCCCGTCATGCAGCAGCTCGCCAAAGAAAAGGGCCTGCCCATCGGCGGCAAAGACTTCAAGACCGGCCAAACCTTGATGAAGACTATCCTCGCGCCCGGTTTCAAAGCGCGCATGCTCGGCCTCAACGGCTGGTTCTCTACCAACATTCTCGGCAATCGCGACGGTGAAGTGCTCGACGATCCCGCCTCCTTCAAAACTAAAGAGGAATCAAAGCTCAGCGTCCTCGAATATATTTTGCAGCCTTCGCTTTACCCGGATCTCTACAGCAAGATCTACCACAAGGTCCGCATCAACTATTACCCGCCGCGCGGCGACAACAAAGAAGGCTGGGACAACATCGACATCTTCGGCTGGCTCGGCTACCCGATGCAGATTAAGGTCGATTTCCTCTGCCGCGACTCGATCCTCGCCGCGCCCATTGTTCTCGACCTGGCCCTCTTCTTCGATCTCGCCAAGCGCGTCGGCATGCGCGGCATTCAGGAATGGCTAAGCTTCTACTTCAAATCGCCCATGCACGCGCCCGAGCTCTATCCCGAGCACGATCTATTCATCCAGCTCATGAAACTTAAAAATACCCTCCGTTGGATGATGGGCGAAGAACTCATCACCCACCTCGGCGCCGAATACTACGACTAGGGTTCTGACTTTGCCTTAGAAGTTTCTGCGGGTGCCCCACCCGCCGGACTGCGGGTGGGTCTTGCCTTTGAATTTTTCTGGGTGCCCCATAGGCCGGTTTTGCCCGTGGGGGTTTACATCCAAGCTCCGGGGCCCTCCACTTCATCGTTCGACTTTGCCTTTGCTTCCGTTCCCCTCAGGACGTTCCATCGAGCCCTCTTGACTCTCGACTACACTCCAGGGTGTACCTTGCTCCTTAGGAGCCTTCCATGCACATCGGCGCCGTCTCCAAAAAGATCGGCCTCTCCGTCGACGCAATCCGATTCTACGAACGCAACGGTCTTCTCCCTCACCCTCCTCGCACCCGGGGCGGCTTCCGTCGATTCGCCGAAAACGACGTCGACACTCTAGCCTTCGTCCGTCGCGTCCAGGGTCTGGGCTTCAAACTCAGCGAAATCCGCGGCCTTCTTAAACTCCGTCACAACCGCTTCCAGCCCTGCGCGCCTGTTCAGCACCGCCTCCAGCAAAAGCTGGCCGACGTACAGAGCAAAATCGCTGATCTTCGCAAGCTCGAGCACGAACTCCGCGCCGCCCTCCGCCGCTGCAACAAAGAGCTCCGCAAGCGCCCCGCCCACTGCCCGATCCTGCGCGAACCACCGCCGATCCGCGGCGAATCCTCATGAGCGTGCCGATAAAAATCGAAGTCCTCTACGTGGCCGATTGCCCTTCTCATCCCGCCGCTGTCAAACTCGTGAAGGACATCCTCGCCGCCGCTGGCCTTCCCACCGACGTCCACGAAATCCTTGTGATCGACGAACAAATGGCCAGCGCACTCCAATTCCCGGGCTCCCCCACTATCCGCATCAATGGGCGGGACATTGAAACGAATGAAATCGAAGTGGACGCGGCGAATTGCCACGAAATTGACGCCCGAGGCATCGCTTCCGCGCCAGTCGGGCCGTCGCAAAATAATTTCTCGCTGAGTTGCCGATGGTACCCCGGCACAAACCAACTCGCTCTGCCTGCCCCCGAATTAATTCAGCGCGCCATCCTCGCTGCGCTTCGCCCTGCGCGCCAACCCGCAGACAAACTTGGGCGTAAAATGGACTGCCCATGAAACAATCCACCGGCGCATCGGCATCCGTCGCCGCGATCCTCAGCTCGATCGCCATGCTCAGTTGCTGCCTGCCTCTCGGCTTCGCTGCCGCTCTCGGAGCCGGCGCCGCCAGCGCCTTTTTCACCAGGTTCCGCCCCTGGCTACTCGGCCTGTCCATCGCTCTCATCGCTTCTGGGTTCTGGCAACAGCATCGCGCCAAACAGTGCGCTGTCCGCGGCCGGCTTCTCGGCAACGTGCTTCTCTGGGCCGCCGTCGCCGTGGTCCTCGCCATGATCCTGTTCCCGCAGGAAATTGCCGGCGTCATCGCCGATAGGTTCACTAAATGAAGCGCGCCGTCTTCATCCTCGTCGCCCTCGTCATCGTCGCCCTGGCCGCCCTCTATCTCTTTGGCCCCTCAAAGGTTCCCGCCGGCCAGCCACCCCTCACCACGCTTTCTGCCGCGAATTTCACCGATTTCACCACGGCCTTCGACGCCGATCCCGGCGTCCCCCGCCTTCTCCTTCTTTTTTCTCCCACTTGACCCGAATGCCTGCGGGGGTCTTCCGCAGTCCAGCAAATCCTCGAGCATCACCGCGATCGAAACGTTCGCGTCCTGGTCGTATGGGAGCCTATTCTTCCCACCGACTGGCGCCCGCCCAGCCGCAGCACTCTCGCGCGCGTCTCCGACCAACGCGTCCGCCAATTCTGGGACCCGCACCATCTCGTCGCGGAACAGCTCGCCCTTTTCGCCACGCACCGGCCCGTACAGCCTCTACCTCGGTGCTGCGTGAGTCAGGGCCACAATTGGGACGAAGCGGCTCTCTACCCATCTCACGTTCGCTGGGCTGACCCTCCCTATCCAGCCTTCTGGAACGGCGCCGTCTACCAAATCGCCCCCGCTCTGGAGTCGGCCTTTAACTCCCAACCCAACTAAACTGCCCCCCATAGCCTTTGAATCGCTCCCCCCAATAAAAAAACCTGGCGGCAAATTCCCCTTTTTCGCCGCCAGGCTCAAGCTTTACAGCTTTACATGGCCCAAAATGCCGTGGGCCCTCATCAGGGCCCTCAACGCATTAAGAAACCCAAATACTTCTAGAACAAATTCCACAAAAACTGGTTATACACTTCGTGGTGAAACTGCACCTCCGGTATCTTCACCAGGGTCCCCAGCAGCCTCGGGCAGCGGTCCGCCGATGCCTGTTTCAAATCCGCGTACCGCTCCTTCACATCTTCGCCCATCAGCTTGGTGGTCCACTCCGCCTTCTTAAACTTCTCCAGCGCCGAATAAATATTGTCCGGCAAATAACGTTCCGCCTGACGCAGGTTCTTGATCTTCGACGTCTCGCCCTTCAGCCCGGTCTTGAAAATCGCATACATCACCAGGTAGGGATTCGCATCCGGCGATACCGACCTCACCTCCACGCGCATGCTCTTCTCATTGCCAATCGGTATACGCACCATCGACCCGCGATCCACCGGTGACGCCTTAATCTGATTCGGCGCTTCAAAGTGCGGGTCGAGCCGCCGGTACGCATTCACGCTCGCGTTCAGCAGCAAACAGATATCGTTCGCGTGCGTCAAAATGCGGTCCACAAACGCCCATCCCGTCTTGCTCAGCTTCTCTTCGCCCTTGGGATCCCAGAACAAGTTCTTTCCGCCCTTGCTCACCGACACGTTCGTATGCATCCCGCTACCGTTCACGCCCATCACCGGCTTGGGCAAAAAGCTCGCCGTCAGGCCCATCCGCGTCGCCACTTGCCGGCAAATCAACTTATAGAGCTGAATTTGATCCGCCGCCGCGACCACTTCCCCGTATCCATAGTTAATTTCAAATTGTGACGGTGCTACTTCCGGATGGTCTTTCTCATTCTGGAAGCCCATCGAACGCTGTACTTCCGCTGTCGTATCAATAAAAGTCCGCAGCGGATCGCCTGGCAGCGAATGGTAATAGCCGCCCTTATTCACATAGTCGAATTTGCCGGTCTCATAGAAACGCCGCTCTGCATCCGGCCCATCAAACAAAAATCCCTCAATCTCATTCGCCGCGTTCAGCGTGTAGCCTTCTGACTTATTCTGATCCTCCGCGAACCCTTTCAAGGCGCCGCGAATGTCCGCCGAGTACGGCGTCCCGTCCTTGTCGATCACTTCGCCGAATACCAGCACTTTGCCCGCGCCAAACACGTCCGCTGGCGCCCAATAAAACGCACTCCAATCCATCGCCAGCCGCAGGTCGCTCTCCCGCTGTGCCGTAAAGCCGCGAATCGACGAGCCATCAAACGTCAAATTGTCCCAGCTGCCCATCAAAAATTTCTTGTCGTAATCGAGCATGTGCAGCCGCCCTTCCAGGTCGCTGAACAGCACGGTTACCGCCTTCACTCGCTTCTCATCCTTCAGATACTTGAGCCGCTCTTCCTGAATCTTGTGCGCTGCCACGCGATTCTTGCGTTGCTCCTTCGCTGCAAGATTCAGTTCCTCCAGCTCTTCGTAGGGAAGGGTCAAAAAACTACGCAGTTCAGTCGCCATCGACTCTCCTTAAATTGGAATCGAACGCCCACAATGCGTTTTCTAATTTGTCGGGGGTGCCTTCTGAATTGTTACTGAATTTACTGAGGAATGGCCGCCGGATTTCGCGGTGCATGCGCAAGAGTACAGCGCACCCTTTGCTCGGTCAAACTGAAAAACGAAAAAATCCACAGCTCAGGAGACATTTTGGCGCCAAGTTTTTGACCGAAAATTTCACAAAGCGAAACGCGCAAAGCAATCGCAACACCCACACTTTGTGCTATCTTTGGCGATTTGCCGGCACTATTAGTCGTTAGCACTCGAGCATCGGAGCATCAGCTAAAATGAAGCCACAGTATTGCGGAAACCCCGTCCCTAAAGATGGCCAAGCCATCTCCTACGAAGACACCCAACTCCGCGTCCCATCGAATCCCATCATCCCCTTCATCGAAGGCGATGGCACCGGCCGCGACATCTGGAAAGCATCCCGCCGCGTCTTTGACGCCGCCGTCTCGTCTGCCTTCGGCAAAGATCGTAAAGTCGCCTGGCTCGAAGTCCTCGCCGGCGAAAAGGCCTTCAAAGCCACCAAGGAATGGCTGCCCCAGGAGACCGTCGACGCCATGCGCGATTTTCGCGTCGGTATCAAGGGTCCGCTCACCACTCCCGTCGGCGGCGGCATCCGCTCACTCAACGTCACCCTCCGCCAGATCATGGACCTCTACGCCTGCGTCCGCCCGGTTCGCTATTTCGAAGGCGTCCCTTCGCCCGTCCGCGAGCCTCAGCGCATGAACGTGGTCATTTTCCGCGAAAATACTGAAGACGTTTACGCAGGCATCGAATGGCGCTCGGGCACTCCCGAAGCTCAAAAATTCATCTCCTTCGTCAACGACGAAATGCTCAAAGGCGGCAAAACCAAGATCCGCCCCGATTCAGGTGTCGGCGTGAAACCCATCTCGCCTACTGGGACCAAGCGCCTCGTCCGCCGCGCCATTCAGCACGCCATCGCCAATAAACGACGCGTGGTCACCCTGGTCCACAAGGGCAACATCATGAAGTTCACAGAAGGCGCCTTCCGCGATTGGGGCTACGAACTAGCCGCCGCCGAATTTCGCGACCAAATCGTCACCGAGCGCGAATCCTGGGTCCTCGGCAATAAAGACGACAACCCCAACCTCACCATCGAAGCCAACGCCGCCATGATCGAACCCGGCCTCGATCAAGCTCCCCCGCAATTCGCCGAAGGCATCTACGCGGAGGTAAAGCGTACCCTCGACTCGATTTATTCCTCTCACGGCAAAGGCCGCTGGAAAGAAAAAATTCTCATCAACGATCGCATCGCCGATTCTGTCTTCCAGCAAGTCCTTATGCGCGCCGATGAATATCAGGTCTTCGCCACCCCTAATCTCAACGGCGACTACCTATCCGACGCTTGCGCCGCTCAGGTCGGCGGTCTCGGCATGGCCCCCGGCGCCAATATCGGCGACGGCTACGGCGTCTTTGAAGCCACTCACGGCACCGCGCCCAAATACGCCGATAAGGACGTCATCAATCCCAGCTCCGTCATGCTTTCCGGAGCCATGATGTTCGACTTCCTCGGCTGGACCGAAGTCACCAAGAAAATCGAAACCGGAATCGCCCGCACCATTCAGCAGAAAAAGGTCACCTACGATCTCGCTCGCCTGATGCCCGGCTCTACGAAAGTCAAAACTTCCGAATTCGCCGAGGCCGTCGTGTCCAACATGTAGATCGGTTTTGCTGTTGACTTCGCTTTGGGTACCCCACCCTTCGGCTTTAAGGGTGGGCGAGGAAACCCTCAGACCTTGACTTAAACTTTTAGAAGTTCTTCCCATGGGAAACAGGAGAAATAAATGACCCGTAGAAAAGTGACCGTAGTTGGTGGCGGCTTCGTCGGTTCCACCACCGCTCAACGCATCGTCGACGCCGGTCTCGCCGATGTCGTCCTCACCGACATTCTCGACGGCCCTCCCGCCGGCAAAGCCCTCGACATGCTCGAATCCGCTCCCATCTCCTCGAGCGATTCGCACGCCCTCGGCATCTCCACCGCCACGGGCGACTACTCCGCCACTCAAAATAGCGACATCATCGTCGTCACCGCCGGCTTCCCCCGCAAGCCCGGCATGTCTCGTGACGACCTTCTCAAAGCCAATTCCGACGTAGTCAAAGGTGTCGTCTCTGCTGTCTGCAAACTTTCTCCCGACTCCATCCTCATCCTGGTCACCAATCCGCTCGACGCCATGGCCCAGGTCGCCTACAAAAACTCCGGCTTCCCCAAAAATCGTGTCATCGGCATGGCTGGCGTGCTCGACTCAGCCCGCATGAGCGCCTTCATCGCTCAGGAAGTCGGCGTCTCCGTCGAGAACGTCCATTCCTTCGTCCTCGGCGGTCACGGTGACGATATGGTCCCGCTTCCTCGCTACTCCACCGTCGCCGGCATCCCGCTTCCCGACCTGCTGCCGCCCGAAAAAATCGAAGCAATCGTCGCCCGCACCCGCAAAGGCGGCGCCGAAATCGTCAATCTCCTCAAAACCGGCTCCGCCTACTACGCTCCCTCCGCTGCCGTCGTCGAAATGGTTCGAGCCATCCTCCTCGACAAGAAAAAAATCCTGCCCTGCGCCGCCTATCTCGAAGGTGAATACGGCATCAAGGATCTTTTTGTTGGCGTTCCGGCCAAGCTCGGCGCTCGCGGTATCGAGCAAATCATCGAAATTAAGCTCACTCGTGACGAAAAGGCCGCACTCGACAAATCCGCCGCTTCCGTCCGTGAACTCGTTGGTATTCTGGGTATATAAGGCACGTTCGTTAGCTCATTTTTCGACCATTTTTTGAACTTCCAAGGCCGTAAACTGCCTGGCTAACCGAAGTGCGCTTATATCCCATGAGCGCTCTCAATCCCGACCACAACGACCGCCCCAACGGCCGTCTCCCGGCGCGCCGCCTCACTCGCGACCTCCTCCGCGCCATGGAACTCGCCAACATGCTCGCCACTTCCCGCGCCTCCTCCCTGGTCGAAGTCTCCGACGTCCTCGTCGGTATGTACATCGACAATTGGGAGCGTATCTCTCGCTTCTGGGAATCCACCGCCGAAATCAGCAAAGCTTTTCAGCAGCTCTGCCAAATCTCCGGCCCGCGCTGGCAAAAATGGATGGGCGATTACGACGCGATGCGCGCCCAGTTCCAGGAAAATCGCAAACTCACTCCGCCGCCCCACTCCGCCCCGGTCAATGCCAACGGCGAAGCCAATCTCGACATTTCTTCCGAGCTAAAGCACGTCTTTCGCGCCGCCGACAAAATCGCGCCCTATTCCGACCGGCTCGACAAAGCTCTTCTTCCCATAGTCTCCAGTGAGTGCCTCCTCCTCTGCATCGCTCAGGACGCTACCTCCACCGTCGGCCGACGCCTTCTCGCCACCGGCCTCGACCTCTCCGCCCTCGAAAAATCCGTCCGTTACCCCAAACACGCCCCCATCTGATCAATTTTTGCCTCTGCAGGTCGTCTTTGCGCGGTCTGGCCCTGCTGTGGCTTTTGGTTTCGCGGGTGCCCCGCTTCCTGGTTTTAGGAAGTGGGATCGAATGAAATTTAAAGGTTTTGACTTGCTTCTGGGTACCCCACCCTTCAGTTTCAAGGGTGGGCGATGAAACCACCAAACCTTGGCTCAAACTTTTTCCTTCCCTTTCCGCAAACAAAAACGCGCGCGAAATCTCTTCGCGCGCGTCTCAAAATCAACTCCGAGTTTTAAATTACGTCCCTACTGTGGTTTCGCCGCTGGCTTCGCCGCGGGCTTCGCGGTGCCATTGCCGCCCGCTGCCGCGCCACCTTCCACCGTCGTCGACTTAATCGTATCCAGCATCGGGAAATTCGCGTCCAGATAAGCCTTTCCGCTCGACTGAATCTTCCCCTGATCCGGCGACTCCCCATATCCCGAGTAAATCTGATTCACCACGTCCATTCCATCCGTCACTTCGCCGAAGGCCGAAAATCCTTGGCCATCCAGGAAATTGTTGTCGTTCAAATTGATGAAAAGCTGCGTGGTTCGCGTGTTCGGTCCCGCCGTCGCAAAGGTCAGCGTAGCCTTCTTATTCCCATGCGTAACCGGATCGTCCTTCAAATTCGCACTCTGCCAAACTTTTGCCACCTTCGGGTCCGCGGGGATTCCGAACTGAATAATGAAGTTTGGCACCACCCGAAAAAACGCCGCATTATCGAAAAAGTGATGCTTGCACAAGTTGTAGAAGCGATCCGCTCCAATCGGCGCCCAGTCGCGATGCACGGTCACCGTAAATTCGCGGCCCTTGTTCGTCGTAAACTTCACTTCATATTCCTCCGGCGCCTTGGCCTTCAACGCCGCCGGATTCATCAAAGCTGGATCGCTCATATGGCTCCTCGTTCCGGCAGTGGCCGGTTTTTTCGCCGTCGTCTGTGTCGATGATTTCGTCGTAGTCGAACTCGAGCCCGAGCCCGACCCTGAACTCGAACTGCTTTGACTCCCGCTCTGACCCCAAACGTTCCCGGCGCAAACTCCCAAACTCATCACTCCCGCCAGCAAAGCAGCTCCCAGCTTCGCTCTCTTCACGTCGACCCTCCCGCGGTTTGAATTAAGCTCCTGCTAATCTCCCTGATTCACTACCTGCTTCTGTTCCGCCTTCCCCTTCGCCGGCATTCCATTCATCTGCCGCGACACCGCTTCCACCTGCTCCATCACCCGCAGCGTGTTCTCGCCAAGAACCTTCCGAATATCCGCGTCTGAATATCCCTTCTTCATCAACGCATCGGTAATCTTCGGCAAATCCGACGCGCTCTCCATCCCATATGGCATATTCGCGCCGTCAAAATCCGATCCCAACCCCACATGATCCGCGCCTACCAGTTTCACCGCGTGATCGATGTGCTCGATAATCTTCTCCCAGCTCACCTTGGGCAGTTTCCCCGCTGCAACCGCTTCGCGGACCAGCTTGTCGCCCTCAGCCAACTGGCAACCTTCACTCTTCCCGCAACGCTTATCCAATTCCGCCTGCATCTCCTTCTGCAGTTCCGGATTGGCGTTCACCGCATTGCGGTATTCCTGGCTCAGGAATCCGACGTAATAATTAATCTGAATCACGCCGCCCTTCGAGGCCAGCGCTTTGATCATATCATCCGTCATATCGCGCGGAGCGTCGCACAACGCCCTGCACGAAGAATGCGACGCGATCATCGGCGCCTTGCTCACTTCTAGTGCGTCGTAAAAAGTCTTGTCCGCAACGTGCGAAATATCCACCATCATTCCCCGCCGGTTCATCTCCGCGACCACCGACTTCCCAAAATCCGTCAGCCCATTGTGCGCCGGCTTGTCCGTTGACGAATCCGCCCACTCATCGTTCACGCTGTGCGTCAGCGTCATATACCGCACGCCCAGATCGGCGTAAGTGTCCAGCACACTCAGATCGCTATCGATCATATGCCCGCCCTCAACGCCCATCAGCACCGCAATCTTCTTCTCCGCGTGCGCCCGCCGTATCTCCGCCGCCGTCGTGCACAGCGCCATATCATTGGGATGCGACCTCACCATGCGCCGCACCGCCGCGATCTGATCCAGCGCCTTCTGCACCGCTTCCGGCCCGGTAATCTTCCCGTCCATCCATATCGAAAAGAAAATTCCGCCGAGGCCGCCCTCTTTCATCCGCGGAATATCGATTGACCCGTCATCGTGCTTCGCCCCAATGTCAAAATTCGGTTCGAGTAGCCGCTGCGTCGTGTCGTCGTGCGTGTCGATCACGATCGAGCTGAAGTGCAGCTTCTTAGCCTTCGCTGAAATGTCGTCCGTCGCTTTCATAACCCTCGCGGAAATTCCCGCCAGCATCAGAATACCGATACTCCACAAAATAGTGCGTCTCATTCTCTCTCCCGTTTCATTCCCCGCTCGCCCCGCGCGCATAATGCCACACGCCCTCCCTCCCCGCCACCCGCTTTTGAATTTTCGCTGGTTTTGGGTGCCCCATGGGCGTCTGCGCGCCCTTCAGGCGCGCTGGTTTTTAGACGCCCGTGGGGATTTTCACCCAATCTCCGGGATCCTGGACTAGATATTCAGGTTTTCTTTTAGCTGTGCTTTACGCTCAATCGTTCCGTTGTACAATCCGCTTTCCAGAGTCCACTCGTGAGGCCCCTCATGAAAAACATAAAATATCTACTACCCCTCATCGCTCTCTTCACCCTCTGCTCTCCCGCACATCCCCAATCCAAAGACACCCGCCCCGTCGTCCTCATGTCCGGTTACTCCGACCTCCACCACCCCACCTCCGCCAAAAATCCCGACGCCCAAAAATTCTTCGACCAGGGCCTGCGCCAAATCTACGCCTTCAATCACGATGAAGCCTTCCGCTCCTTCAATCACGCCGCCGAACTCGAACCCTCCTTCGCCATGGCCTACTGGGGCGTGGCCGAAGCCGTCGGCCCCAATTACAACGATCCCGCCGATGACGCTCGCTACAAACAAGCTCACGACGCTATCCAAAAAGCTGTCGACCTATCCACCCCCGGCACTCCCGCCAATTACGCCACTCCCAGCGAACGCGACTACATCCTCGCTATGGCCAAACGCTTCCCGGAGCCCGGCCCCAACGTCGACATGCACCAGGCCGCCATCGCCTATCGCGACGCCATGCGCGAACTCTCCAAAAAATATCCCGATGATCCCGACGCCGCCACTCTCTTCGCCGAAGCCGGCATGAATATCCATCCCTGGGGCCTCTGGCACGCCGACGGCACCCCTGAAGAAGGCACCGAAGAAATCGTCGCTACTCTCGAATCGGTCATTCACCGCTACCCCGATCACATGGGCGCTATCCACTATTACATCCACACCGTTGAAGCTTCCCCCGATCCCCAGCGCGCCCTCGCCTACGCTCCACACCTCGCCGAACTCGCTCCCGAAGCCGGCCACCTCGTTCACATGCCCGCGCATATATATATCCGCACCGGCGCTTACGCCGCTTCCGTCGATAGCAACGAAAAAGCTGCCGCCGCCGATGAGGCCTACCTAAAAACCGCCGGCGGCGCCACCACCTATTCCATGATGTATTACGGCCACAATCTCC
The DNA here is from genome assembly GCA_963757885.1 of uncultured Acidobacteriota bacterium. Taxonomy (GTDB): domain Bacteria; phylum Acidobacteriota; class Terriglobia; order Acidiferrales; family UBA7541; genus Palsa-147. The sequence goes on from CAVWSS010000007.1 coordinate 242,779, forward strand.
ACTTCATCGCCATTTCCGGCGCTATGGATGGCGATTACGCCGACGCCCACGCTGCCGCCGCCAAACTTTCCGCGCATGTCGCCCCCATGCTCAAACAAATGCCCCTCCTCGAAGGCTTCGCCATCATTTTGCCCTGCGTCGACGTCCGCTTCCACAAGTGGGATGAAATTCTCGGCCTGCCTCAGCCCGACGCATCCGCAACAGTCCTCACTGCTTTCTGGCGCTACGCCCGTGGCATGGCCCTCGCTAGCACCGGTAAAATCAAAGACGCCGAAGCCGAACACGCCGCCCTTGCCGAAATGGGAACGAGAATCTCACCGGACTTGCCCTACGGCGGCACTTCCAATAAGGCCAAAGACATCCTAAAAATCGCCGAAGACGATCTCGGCGCAAAAATCGCCCTCGCCAAGAAGGATTCGACCGCCGCGATCGCTCTTCTCGGTAGCGCTGTCGCCCTTCAAGATGCTCTCCACTACGACGAGCCGCCCGACTGGTTCTTCCCGGTCCGCGAATCCCTCGGCGCGATCCTGCTCCAATCCGGTGACGCCGCCGGGGCCGAAAAGGTCTTCCGCGACGACTTGGCTCGCAATCCCCGCAATCCTCGTTCTCTCTTCGGCCTCGCCGCTGCCCTCAAAGCCCAGCACCGCGACTACGATGCCCAATTCGTCGACAAACAATTCCACTCCCAGTGGAAAGGCGCCTCCTCGCTTTCCCTCTCTGACCTCGTTTAATTCGCTCTCGGAGTTTCCGCACGTTTTGGGTGCCCCATGGGCCGGTTTTGCCCGTGGGGGGTTACACCAAACCCTCGGGCTCCACAACTACGTGGACGGTTTCGAAGTTAAACTTGTCTTTGGGTACCCCACCCTTCGGTTTTAAGGGTGGGCGAGGAAACTTACAATTTCATCAGGAGTTCAGCTTTTCTTAGCGCCTCAATTCCGCGGGGGCGCTCAATCCTTGCCCGTAAACCAACTCTTCACCGCGTGCCTGATCACCTGACCATTTACCGCGGCCAAGGACTCCGTCAGCGGAATATTCTTCGGACACACTTTCACGCAATTCTGCGCGTTATCGCAGTCCTCAATCCCGCCCGGCCCCATCAACGCTTCCAACCTCACTCCGGCGTGCATCGCGCCTGTCGGATGCATATTAAAGAGCCGCACTTGGCTCACAATTGCCGCGCCCACAAAGTGCGAATCGTCGTTCACCCGGGGGCAAATCTCTAAACAATTCCCGCAGGTGATGCACCGCGACAACGGGTACGCCATCTCCTGCACCGCCGGCGCAACCCTCGGCCCTTCGCCCAGTGGATAAGTCCCGTCAATCGGTATCCAGCAGTGCGTTCGCTTCAAACTTTCGAACATCACGGACCTGTCCACCATCAAATCCCGTACCAGCGGAAATTTCGTCAGCGGCTCCAGGCGAATCGGCTTTTCCAGATTGTCCACCAGCGCCGAACACGCCTGCCGCGGATACCCATTGATCAGCATCGCGCACGCGCCGCACACTTCCTCCAGGCAATTCGCGTCATACGTCACCGGAGTCACTTCGCGCCCGTCGCGCGTCACCGGCCGCTCCTGAATGTCCCGCAGGCACGTAATGATGTTCAGGTGAGGGCGGTATCGCAGTTCGAACTCGTCCCAATGCGGGGACTCATTCTCCTGTTGCTGCCGCTTCACTTTTACGATGAATGTATTTTCAGCCATAAGTCGCTTCTCAAAAGCCGTTCAACTCATCCCGCCAAAAACTACTTCGCCGCCGTGTACTTCCTCTCTCTCAACGGTAGCAGCGAAATGTCCACCGCCTCGTAGTCCAACTGAATATTCCCACCGTTGTAGCTCGCCTTGGTGGTCTTCAGCCAATCCTGATCATTTCGCTCTGGGAAATCGGGCTTGTAATGCGCCCCGCGTGTCTCGTCCCGCGCAATTGCGCCGATGGTAATCACCTTCGCCAAAATCAACATATTTTCCAGCTCGCGCGCAAACTGCAGCGTCTGATTCGCCCACTGCGTTCGGTCCGCCAAATTGATCTTCCGGTAGCGCTCCATCAACTCATCGATCTTCTGCAACGTCTCCTTCATCTTGTTGTTATACCGGATCACCGTGACGTTCTCCGTCATGGTCTGGCCCAGTTCTTTCCAGATGGTAATCGGGTTCTCGCTGCCCTGCTGATGCAGCAACTTGTCGTTCGCCTCGCGCTGCCGCACCCGCTCGTTCTCAAACACGCTCTCGCCCGTCGTGTCCGCGCCTTGATCCAAATTCTGTGCGAAACGCACCGCCGCCGGACCCGCCAGCATCCCGCCGTATATGCATGAAACCAGCGAATTCGCGCCCAGGCGGTTCGCCCCGTGATACTGATATTCGCACTCGCCCGCCGCATAAATTCCCGGCACATTCGTGGCCTGATTGTGGTTGTCGACCCACAGCCCGCCCATCGTGTAGTGCATCGCCGGAAAAACCTTCATCGGTTCTTCCCGCGGGTCATATCCCACAAACTTCTCGTAAATTTCCAAAATTCCTTCGAGCTTCCGGTCCAGCGTCTCGCGCGGCAGATGCGTCACATCCAGATAAACGGCCGCGTCTCCGCCGACCCCAAGCTTGTCTTCAAACACAATCTTGTGAATCGCGCGCGTCGCCACATCGCGTGGCACCAGATTCGCGTACTTTGGATACCACTCTTCCAAAAAGTAGTAACGCTCGTTCTCAGGTATTGACTTCGCCGGCCGCGTATCTCCAGGCGTCCGCGGCACCCAAACTCGCCCGCCTTCGCCTCTGGCCGATTCACTCATCAGCCGCAGCTTGTCTTCGCCCGGAATCGCCGTCGGATGTACCTGAATAAATTCGCCATTCGCGTAATAGACGCCCTGCTGGAATAGCGCCGATTGCGCCGACCCCGTGCACACCACCGAATTGGTCGACCTCACGAAAATCGCGCCGATTCCGCCCGTGCAGAAAATCGCCGCATCCGCGCGGAACGTCCTCACCTCCATGGTCTTCAAATCCATGGCGCAAATTCCGCGGCAAACCCCTCCGCCGTCAATTACCGCCGAAAGGAAAGTCCACCCCTCATGTTTGACAACCTTTCCTTCGCTCTCAAACCGCCGCACTTGCTCATCGAGCGCATACAGCAGTTGTTGCCCGGTGGTCGCCCCCGCAAACGCGGTCCGGTGATACAGCGTCCCGCCAAATCTCCTGAAATCCAGCAAACCTTCCGGCGTCCGGTTAAACATCACGCCCATGCGATCCAGCAAATCGATGATCGCCGGAGCCGCCTCGCACATGCCCTTCACCAGCGGCTGATTCGCCAAAAAGTCGCCGCCATAAATCGTGTCGTCGAAATGCTTCCAGGTCGAATCGCCTTCGCCTTTCAAATTCTTCGCCGCGTTGATTCCACCCTGCGCGCACACCGAGTGCGACCTCTTCACCGGCACGATCGAAAATAGATCCACCGGCACGCCGGACTCCGCCACGCGAATTGTGGCCATCAACCCGGCCAATCCGCCTCCCACCACGATGATTTTTCGATTAGCCATTTATGTCTGTTTGATTCGCCCGGTTAGAGTGCGCGTTCCCTGAAATTGACTCTCTGCCCGCCACTCACTGCCCAATGTAGCCATTCAGCGGATGCCAATTGTAATAAAACCCCGCCACAATCATCAGCCCAACAAACGCAAAAATAATGCCTACCGCCGCGCCAAAAATCCCCGCCCACCTCTGCGACTTCGCCGTCACCGCGATTCCCCACTTACACGCAAAATTCCACAGTCCATTTCCGAGGTGAAACGACGACGCCAAAACCCCCACAATATAGAAAAGCGCGTACCACACGTTCTGCATATTCGCCGCTACGCCCGCATAGTCCGACATCCCATGTGTCGCGAACCGCTCGACCCACAAATGCCAGCCGATAAAAACGAACGCGATAATCCCCGTCCAGCGCTGCAAAAAATACATCCAGTTCGACATCCACCGGTGTTGCGACAGATTCGACTTCCCGACCCACCAGATGTAAACGCCATACACCCCGTGGTAGAGAATCGGCAGCCAGATCGCAAAAATTTCCACGATCAGCCGCCACGGAATCCCTTGCAGCTCTAATGATGTCTGATTGTATTTTTCAGGACTTACCAGCGCGTAGCTATTCGACCAAAAATGCTCTGCCAGAAACGCGCCAATGGGAATGACGCCGCTGAGTGAATGTAACTTATCGAGGATGTATGACTGACGCGAGAACCCTACGGCCGCTCGAGTGGCCAATCCGAATTTCCCCTTCCGTCCAAATTATACCTCACCTTCCCTCTTTTGTTTTTCCTCTTATCTCTTCTAAAAAATCGCCGAAATTTTATCCCTCTCTCGCCCTCATCTCCCTCAAAAGTGTCTCATGACCAAACTTTCCATCCCCCGCAAACCCCTCCTCCTACTTATTTCGATTCTCCTCGCATCAGTCTCGATTCACTCCCAGTCTTCATCCACTACCATCACCCTCCTCTCCACCACCGACTCCCACGGCCACCTCCTCGCCTGGGATTACGCCACCGCCAAGCCCGCTCCCTACGGCCTCGACAAGGTCGCCACCCTCATCAAACAGCAACGCGCCTCCGCTCCTCACGCGGTCCTCCTCGATTGCGGCGACACCACCGAGGGCACTCCCCTCCTCTACTACTTCGCCAAAAAAGAACCCGACAAACCCAACCCCGCGATCGCCGCTTTCAACCTTCTCCACTACGACGCTATGGCCGTCGGCAATCACGAGTTTAATTTCGGTCTCACCGAAATGTGGAAAGCGAAAAACGAATCCCACTTCCCCTGGCTCGCCGCCAATCTCAAACAAACCTACGCCCCCGCCGACCCCGGCTACATCGCGCCCTACACCATCCTCACCGTCGACGGCGTGCGCGTCGCGATCGTCGGCTTCGTCACTCCCGGCGTGGTCCGCTGGGAACTCCCCGAAAATTACCAAGGCTACGAATTCCTTCCCATCCTCGACGCCGCACAAAAAATAATTCCCGAAGCCCGCCAAAAATCAGAACTGCTGGTGGTCATCATGCATTCCGGGATCGACCACGATCCCGATCACCCGGAACGCACCATCAATCACGATCCTCGGGTCCAAAATGAAAATGCCGCGCTTCAAATCGCCCAAAACGTTCCCGGCATCGACGTAATTTTCTACGGCCACACTCATCTCGAAAAACCCGAGCTAAAAGTGAACGGCGTCCTCCTCGCTCAAGCGAAAAATTGGGGTGGCTCTCTCGCTCGCGCCGACGTTCAAATGCAAAAAGACGACGCCGGCGCCTGGCACGTCGCCGAAAAGCACTCCACCGCCATCGAAGTCACCGCCGACACGCCCGAAAATCCCGAACTAAAGCAGCTCATCCAGCCCTATCACGACGCGACTGAAAAATATCTCAACACCGTCGTCGCCACTTCCGACCAAACTCTCGACGGCACCTCCGCCCGCTATCAGGATTCCGCGCTGGTCGACGTAGTTCACCGCGCTCAACTCGACGCCGCTCACGCGCAAGTCTCCTTCGCCACTCTTTTCAATTCCGATACCGTCATTCATTCAGGTCCTGTCACCATTCGCGATATGTTCGCTCTCTACGGCTACGAAAATATCCTCTACGCCATCGAACTCACCGGCGCGCAACTTAAAGACGCTCTCGAGCACGCTGCCGGCATGCTTCCCGCCTGGCGCTTTCCCGAGGGAAAACGCGAACCCCTCCCCGGCTATAGCTTCGATTCCGCCGAAGGTGTCTCCTACGAAATAAATCTCACCAATCCTCGTGGTTCACGCATCGTCAATCTTCGCTTTCACGATAAACCGGTCGATCCCGCGCAAAAATTCCGCGTCGCCGTCAACAATTACCGTTATTACGGCGGCGGGGAATATCGCGCCTTCCAAAATGCGCCCATTCTCTGGCGCTCCAACGAAGGAGTTCGCGACCTCCTCATTGAATACCTCCAACGCCAGAAAACATTCCCTCTCGATCTTCCCGACAATTGGCGCGTCCAACCTCCCGAAGCGCGCGAAGCTATCGACATGGAAGCAAAAGTCGAAAAACTCGCCCGCCAACACTAAAGATTCCTCGCGCCTGCATAAAAATTCACTCGCGCGCGGAATAATTCCGCACCCTCATGAACATTTCGTAACAAATCGCGCTTCATCGCGCTCCAGTACTCGCCCCCTCCGCATTTTCCCCGCGGCTCTCCGTGTGCGCGATAGATAACCGCGCGATCACCCGAAAAATCCCGAATTTACGTTGACACTCACCACCATTGTTGTTAATTTTCAAAACGTTACAGATTTTTTCTCGCGGCTCGCAGTCTCGTTGCTCGCACTCTTTGGAGGATTTGCACCGCTCAAAATGGCGTTCGTCGCTACGAGAATTTTTCTAACCAAAGGTGTTGGAAAACATCGCGAACGACTCTCCAGTTTTGAGCTGGCGTTGCGAAATGCCGGCATTGCTGCATGCAACATCGTCCGCGTCTCCTCGATTTTTCCTCCGCACTGCAAATTGATTTCTCGCAGTGAAGGCCTCAAGCACCTCAAGTACGGCCAAGTCGCATTCTGCGTAATCTCCGAAAATCAAACTCGCGAACCTCATCGCCTCATCGCCGCTGGCGTCGGCCTCGCGCTTCCCAGCGACAAACAGATGTTCGGCTACCTTTCCGAACACCACTCGTTTGGCGAAACCGAAGAAGTTGCCGGTGAGTATTGCGAGGAGCTCGCTGCTGAAATGCTCGCGACGACCTTAAACGTGGAATTCGATCCCGATCTCTCTTGGGACGAAAAAAAAGAGGTCTACCGCATCTCCAACAAAATTGTCCGCACCATGAACATTACGCAGTCTGCCGTTGGCGATAAACGCGCCCTCTGGACCACCGTCCTCTCCGCCGCGATCCTCCTCGGCGAAGACGACTAATTCAGCTACGCTGTTCCTTCTTTCTACGCACCCTTCGCCTTCTTCTTCTCCTTCTCCCCGCTGGAATACCCCAACCTCTCAAATAGCGCCGCCACCATCAACGGCAACGCCACCGTCGCATCCTCAAACACCTCCGCCATCCTTCCTCCCTCCGACGGCGGCACAAACTTCCCCCAGCTCACCGCCTCCGTATACGTGCTACCCGACAACCCTCCCCAATGCACCGGCTCCGGGCAAATCCGCACTCCATAGTTGTATCGCTTCAGCGGCAAATGCTCGTACCCTCGCCGCGCCAGCAGTTCCGCATACACCCCAAATTGCTGCGCCCAATTTCGCGGCACTCCTCCGCCAATCGTGAAAATTCCCATCTTCTTCGTCGCTAGCATGGTCTTCGCGTAATATTCAAAATCTTCGAACGGGTCATAGCGCAGCAGCGGCAATCCCTGATTCATTCTCTGTCGCTTGTGCAGCGCAAAATCGATCCCCAATTCCGAATCGGTGAACGCCGGCACAAAAATCGGCACGTTATGCTCCACCGCGGACTTCAAAATTCCCCGCCCCTTCGCATGCTTCTGCAAATATTCGCCGATCCGCCGGTGCAGCTTCCAACTGCACACCGTCTCCTTCGGGTCCCATTTCTCCAAAATCGCCTGAACCACTTCTTCCACGTGATCTAAATTCGTCTCCGGCTCGATCGAGTCGTACACCCGGTTGTAACCCGCCTCGAAAAGTTCTTTATCTCCCATCTTTTCGTCGTAGCGAAAATGCGAGCGCCCCGTGGCCTCCACCAACCCATGCGCCATCAGCGCGCCCGTCGAAACGATCGCCTTCACCACTCCCGACTCGATCAGATCGCAAAAAATCAGCCCCATCTTCGCCACGGTCAACGCGCCCGATAGCGTCATCACAATGAAACAGTCTTTGTCCCGCGCCATCGCTTCCAGCACATCCACGCCGTCACCTACCTGCCGCGCGGTAAACGCAGTCCTGCCCATAGCTCGCACCAGGTCGTCGATCGTGTGCACTCGTGAAAGATCCAGCGGGTATATAGGAGTGAGCTTGTCCGCGATTGGGTCGTGCAGCACGCGCCCCGTTGCTGTCACGTCCTTTTTCTTTGCCATTCGGGTGCCTCGCAGGTAATGTATCGTCGCGTTGCGCCAACGCGTTCATCGTCGTTTCGGCGCGCCACCATTGATATTACAAACGTGCGCAATAGAGAATAGAAAATTAAAAATTCACTCGAACGGTCGCAATTATTTTCGTCTCCATTTACATCATCAGTGAATCAAATCTGCGTTAATCGCGCGTTACATAAATCGCACCTGCGCACCGCAGCAATTTTGCAAAATCTACGGAGGCAATCATGAATTTTCTCTTTGCCGGCGCCGGGCTAGCCAGCTCATTCGTGGGCGCCAATCTTGCTCTGCTGCAGCAACGCACCGTCCTCGTTATTCCTTACTATTCCTGGCTCACCTGGATCATCATCGGACTCATCGCCGGATGGCTCGCCGGAGTCGTTTCTCGCGGGCGCGGCTTTGGCTGTTTCGCTGACGTTATTCTCGGTTTGGTCGGCGCGGTCATTGGTGGATGGATCTTCGCGAGGCTGGGCATCGCCTCCATCGGATTCTGGGGCAGCATCGCCGCCGCCACGGTCGGCGCCGTGCTCCTGGTCCTCATCGCCCGCGCCTTCTCCGGCTCCCGCGCCTAACTCCACGCTTACGCTGTCATTCCGAACCCGCTTGGTGCGCGCCCTTGGGCGCGTAAGAAGCGGTGTGAGGAATCTGCTATTGCCTTTGAATTTGTTGTGAAAGTTTCTGCGAGGTGAACCGCGAGGTTCACCCTGGACCAATCGGCCCGCGTGGGCATTTACCCCCAACCTCGGCGTTGCCGCTAGATAGCTTGTTTTGACTTTGTTCCTGTAATTTCCCCCTGTGCTACGATGGGCGTGCAACAAAGCCTGATGACACGCGCTAACGCACCACACCAAATCTCACGCGCCACGCCCTACCGCCGCGTCCAAGTGTGCCCCCTTAAATGACCAAACCATCCCTCCTTGCCATCCCCCTCGGCGGCCTTGGCGAATTCGGCATGAACATGATGGCCCTCCACTTCGGTGATGACATCATCGTCATCGACGCCGGCCTCATGTTCCCCGAAGCCGAACTCCTCGGCGTTGACATCGTCATCCCCGACATCACCTACCTCAAGCAGCACCGCGCCAAAGTTCGCGCCATCATCCTCACCCACGCCCACGAAGATCACATCGGCGCGGTTCCTTACATACTTCGCGATCTCAACGTTCCAATCTATGGCACCCGCTTCACTCTCGCCCTGGTCAAAAAAAAGCTCGTTGAGCACGCCCTCATCGAACAAGCCAAACTCAACGAAGTCGAGCCCGGGCAATCCATCACTCTCGGCCCATTTCAAATCGAATTCCTTCACGTCACTCACAGCACCATCGACTGCGTTGCCCTCGCCGTCACCACTCCGGTGGGCATCATCATCCACACCGGCGACTTTAAAATCGACCATACGCCCGTCGACAACCGCCCCTTCGATCTTCACGCCTTCGCCCGCTACGGCCAGCGCGGCGTCCTCGCGCTTTTCAGCGATTCAACCAATGTCGAGCGTCCCGGTTTCACTCCCTCCGAACGCGCTGTGGTCATCCGCCTGGAAGAGCTTTTCCGCGCTGCCCCGCGCCGCGTCGTCGTCTCCTGCTTCGCTTCCTCGGTCCATCGAATCCAGCAGGTCATCGATATTGCTGTCGCCTCGGGACGCAAAATCGGCTTCGTCGGCCGCTCCATGGTCGATAACGTCGAAATCGCTCACTCCCTCAATCGCCTTCGCATCCCGGACGGCTCCGTCGTCCGCCCACAGGACATCCGCACCTTCGAGCCAACCCAAATCGCCGTCCTCGCTTCCGGCACGCAAGCCGAGCCCATGTCCGCCCTCTCGCGCATCGCCGTCGACAATCACCGTCTTCTCGGTATCGAGCAGAACGACACAGTCATCCTTTCCGCCCGCATCATTCCCGGCAACGAAAAAGCCATCTTCCGCATGATCGATCATCTCTTCCGCCGCCAGGCCCTGGTCTACTACGAAGGCGGCCGCGCCGCTCCTATCCACGTTTCCGGCCACGCTGGCCAGGAGGAAATGAAACTCCTCCTCAATCTCGTCCGCCCGAAATATTTCATCCCGCTCCACGGCGAGTACCGCCAGCTTTTCCGCCACGCCGCGCTCGCACAGCAACTCCACGCCGTCTCCAGCGAAGTTTTCCTCATGGAGACCGGCCAGGTCCTTGAATTCACATCCGACGGCGCCCGCCGCCGCGATTCCGTTCCTGCCGGCCGCGTTCTGGTCGATTCCGGCTCGCTCGAAGAAATCGAAGAGGTCGTAATTCGCGAACGCCGCCACCTCGCCGAAGATGGCGTCGTCGTTCCTATCCTCGCCATCGACAAACACACAGGCCGCCTCGAGTCCACACCCGAAATCGTCAGTCGCGGCTTTTTGCCTTCCGACGACGGCCACGAAATCATGGCCGCTGCCCGCGAAATCCTCCTCCGCACCCTCAACGAATCCACCCCCGAAGAAAAAGGCGACTGGAGCGTAATCAAGGAAAAGATTCGCGTTGAACTCAAGCGTTTTCTCAATAAGCAAACCTCCAAACGGCCCCTGATTCTGCCCGTCATCCTCGAAGTGTGAGCCCCGGAATGCCCGCCGCTACTCCTTCCGCTTCTTCGCACCCCAAATCCATCACACATCCTGTCCAACCCGTCGAATTCCAGGTCCGTGCCTTCCGTCCCTCCGACTTCGAAACGCTCTACCAAATCGACCAAGTCTGCTACGTCCCCGGCATCGCCTACTCCCGCCGCGAACTCCGCGTCTACGCTCGCCTGCCCAACGCCGAAACTCTCGTCGCCGCCTCCGCCGAAACCGTCGCCGGTTTTCTGATGTCCGCCCGCCATCGCACCGAGGGCCGCATCATCACCATCGACGTCCTTCCCGAATTTCGCCGCCTACAGATCGGCACCCTCCTTATTAACAAAGCCGAATCCCGACTCCGCGCCGCCGGTGCCACCGAAATTCTCCTCGAAACCGCCGTTAACAACACCGCCGGCGTCGCTTTCTGGCAAAAACACGGTTACCGTCTCGAAGGCATCCTCAAGAATTACTACCCCGCCGGCCTCTCCGCCTATGCCATGATGAAATCTCTGATCTAGGTAGCCAGGTTTTGATTTCGACTTTTTTTGGGTGCCCCATGGGCCGATTTTGCCCGCGGGGATTTACACGCAATCTCCTGGGTCCGCCACTACGTAGGTCGGGTTTCGCTTTTCTCTTTGCCGTCGCTTTCGGGTACCTCACCCGTCGGTGCTACGGGTGGGTGGCAAGACTTTTAGACCTTGAGTAGCGTTTTAAAGGTTTTTCTCTCCGTGAAACCAATTCCATTCAATGAAAGCCCAAACTAATCCCTAACCTCAAAGCTCGGAGGCACACGTAATGTCTCTTTTCCAAGCCATCATCCTCGCTGCCGTTCAGGGCCTCGGCGAATTCCTCCCTATCTCCTCCTCCGCCCACCTCATCCTGGTACCCTGGCTCCTCGGCTGGCCCGACCCCGGTCAGGCCTTCGACGTCGCTCTTCACGCCGGCACCCTCCTTGCAGTGGTCGTCTACTTCTTCAAAGACTGGGTCGAACTCATCGCCGCCGGATTCGGCCTGCACTATCCACGCACCGCGCCTCCCGCTGTCATAGCCCAAACCCGCCGCATCTTCTGGTATCTCGTCGCCGCCACCATTCCGGGTGGCCTGGTCGGCTTCCTATTTGAAAAGAAAATCGAAGAGAACCTCCGCTCCCCGCGGCTCATCGCCATCGCCCTGATCGCCATCGGCATCCTCATGTGGATCGCCGAACGCGTCGGCCGGCTCATCCGCAAAATCGAACAGCTCCATTTCGGTGACGCCATGGCCATCGGTACCACCCAGGCTCTCGCTCTTTTCCCCGGCGTCTCCCGCTCCGGCATCACCATTTCCCAGGGCCTCTTCCAAGGACTCACCCGCGAAGCCGCCGCCAAATTCTCCTTCCTCCTCTCCACTCCACTCATCGCCGGCGCCGCCCTCCACGAACTCCCCAAGCTCATCAAGCTCCACAAAGCCGGCGGACTCGATCTCCCGATGTCCACTCTGGCCATTGCCGTCGCCGTATCCGCCGTCGTCGGCTATATGGTCATCGCTTTCTTCCTTAAGTACTTGCGCACACGCACTCTTAAAATCTTCATCTACTACCGGATCGTGTTTGGTATAGTCATCATCGTTTTGACGTTCCTCCCGTTCGGCTCCGCGCGATAGCGCCCGCGCGTCCTACGGCTACGGCAGGCCTTCCCCCCGCCTATGGAGAAATTGTGCGCATCCTTACGCCTACTCAGAATAAGCGTCTCAATGAACTTATTGGCTTTGTCTGCCTGACTCTCGCAATACTTCTCGCGCTCTGCCTGCTCTCCTACTCGCCACACGACGCTTCCTTAAACACCGCGCCTTCGGCTCCCGGTTTCGTCGCGCATAATTGGATTGGCCCGGTCGGCGCCTATACCTCCGACCTGATGTTCCAGCTCTGCGGCTACGCGGCCTTTCTCTTCCCGGTCGCGCTCTTTTTCTTCGGCTATCGCTGGTTCCGCAGCCACGCCATCATTTCACCGACCGCCAAGGTCTCCGGCTCGGTCATGCTCTTCCTTTTCCTCCCGGCCGAACTCGCCCTCCTCCACTTCCCTTACGTCCGCGGCGAACTTCCCGCCGGCGGCCTCATGGGCTCGGTTGTTGCTTCCGGACTTCGCGGAGCCCTCAACCCCGTCGGCGCCAATGTCGTCGGCGTAGCCTGCGTCCTCACCGCGCTTTTCCTTGCTACGCGCTTTTCTTTTTCTTCCGCCGCCGGATGGCTCCGCAAACCTCTCGCCGCCGAAGGCGTCTTCGGCCGCGTCAGCACGCGTATTAAGAATTGGCGCGATGCCCGCGAGTCCCAGCGCCAGCGCCTCCGCGTCCAAGCCATCAAAATTGCCGGCCGTAAGCCCGTGCCCGCCCAAAGTTCCAAAGATCTCGCCGTGATGGGCGACGAGGAAGATTCCGAGAATCCACGGATGAAACTCGAGCTGCTCGATTCACGCTCGGGTGATCGCGCCGAATCCGGCGAAGACTTCGACCACGATGACGAATCGCGCTCCCCCGCCATCATCAAATTCCACGAGCCCGAAATCGCCAAGCCGTCTAAAAAAGCCTCCGCCGCTGAGCCCAAAATCACCAAGGGCAAAGCCGCCTTCAAACTTCCCTCCCCCTCTCTTCTCCGTCCGCCTGAATACGGGGAAAAAATGGACGAATCCGAACTAAAAGACTACGCCCGCGCCATCGAAGAAAAATCCAAGGAATTTGGCGTCACCGGACACATCACCCAGATCAACCCCGGCCCGGTGGTCACTACTTTCGAATTCAAGCCCGAAGCCGGCATCAAATATTCCCGCATCACCGGCCTGGCTGACGATCTCTGCCTCGCTCTCCGCGCCGAATCGCTCCTCATCGAGCGCATTCCCGGCAAATCCACCGTGGGCATCGAAGTTCCCAACCCGCATCGCGAAACCATCGCTCTCCGCGAAGTCGTCGAGTCGCCCGAATTCGTTCACTCACCTTCCAAACTCAGCGTGCCCCTCGGCAAAGACCTCATCGGCCGCATTCGCGCCGCCGATCTAACTCAAATGCCCCACTTGCTCATCGCCGGTTCCACCGGCACCGGCAAGAGCGTCTTTCTCAATTCGCTCCTCATCGGCCTGCTCCTCAAATCCACTCCCGAAGAGCTCAAACTCGTCCTCGTCGACCCAAAGCGCCTCGAGCTCGGCCTCTACGAAGACATCCCGCACCTCTTCACGCCCGTGGTCACCGATCCCAAAGTCGCTTCCAACGTGCTTCGCAACGCCACCCGCGAAATGGAGCGCCGCCTCAAACTCCTGGCCCAACGCGGCGTCCGCAATATCGACCAGTACAACAAGACCTTCCAAAAAGCGCAGTCGCTCTCGCTCTTTGAAAATGTCGACGAGGAAGAGCACAAGCCGCTTCCCTACATGGTCATTGTCATCGACGAGCTGGCCGACCTCATGATGGTCGACACCTCCAACGTCGAAGAATCCATCACGCGACTCGCTCAAATGGCCCGCGCCGTCGGCATCCATCTCATCCTCGCCACCCAACGGCCCTCCGTCGACGTCATCACCGGCCTCATCAAAGCCAATTTTCCCGGCGCGCATCTCTTTCCGCGTCGCCTCCAAAGTCGATTCCCGCACCATTCTCGACGCCAACGGCTCCGAATCTCTCCTCGGCAAGGGCGACATGCTCTATCTCCCGGCCGGGTCTTCACGCCTTCACCGCATCCACGGCCCATACGTCACCGAAGACGAAATTCGCGATATTTGCAATTTCTGGCGGGATCAAGCCAAAGCGGTCTACAACGAGGAACTTCTCAAGCCGCCCAAGGAAAGTGACGGCGATTCCGCCGACGGTGGCGGCGAAGGTGGTGAAGACGTCAGCGACGAGCTATATCAGGACGCGGTGCGCGTAGTCTGCGAAATGGGCCGCGCTTCCACGTCGGCACTCCAGCGACGCCTCCGCATCGGCTACGGCCGCGCCGCCCACTTAATCGACATCATGGAGAAAGATGGCATCGTCGGCCCCGCCGACGGCGCCAAAGCCCGCGAAGTCCTCAAGGGTAAAGACTGGATCCGCGAATTCGACCAATCCATCCACTAATGTTTAGGGAAGGCATCCGACGAGCTTTAGCGTCCGTCCGACGTATCCTCGCAGTTCGGCTGCGCTGATCGGTTCGGTTCCAGCCTTTGGATTTTCTGCGTGATGATATCGACGGCAGTAAGAATTTACCTCATCAAGCTCGTCGGCAATGGGCTGCAATTGATGCGATGAGCCGGCTGCGATAATTTTTGCAATGATGCTGCCCATCATCTCCTGCTCTCCGAATTGTGTAGGGCATAGATTTCGACAGTGTCCCTCAAGGACCGGCCTTATCTTCTGTACCACGTCTCGATCTTCACCGCGACCCGAGGAATAGTATTGCTGTAATGTTTCGATATCAGCTGTGTGGCGCGCCTGCACCGCCTTTTCGATATCCCATTCTGTAATTACGGTATTCTCTCCGCCCATACGTGCAAATTGGACGGTTTTTCGCTCAGCGGGGTCAATTCGGTCCCACAACAGCTTCAAAAACGATGGCTCGTGCGAAAGAACTATGACCTGAGCACATCCTTCGCCGCACTTACAAATCTGGTGCACGGTCTGGTTCCTTCGAAAGCTATCCATGCTCGTAAATGGGTCATCGAAAATGACCACCTTTTCGTCGCGGCCGGGGTCCTGTTCAAGCTGAGCCAAAAAGAAAGCAAGAGCCAGTGAACTTCTGTCTCCGGCGCTCAACGTGTTTCTGAAGCTCGGTCGATCCGGTGGTGTTTCGGGATCGCCCAAGTCTACCGCGTGCTGATTAATGACGATCTGATAATTCGTGCTGGGAGGACCGCCCCGATATGTATGGGTTGGCGTGGTTATGCGGAAGGTCGCGTTTATCCGATCTAAATAACGATTAATTGCGTCGCCATAGCGCGCGATGACCTGCTCAGTGCGCTTATCAAGTTCGACCTTTTTCTGTTCTTTCTCTAGTTCCAGAGCCACTTTTTCCGATTGTAGGCGGTCTTCGACAGCACAAAGAGCCCGGACAGAGTCGGAATGCCGAGCTTTTTGTGCCTTTAGAGTTGTGAGTTCACGTTGGAGGCCCGGTAAGCTGGCAGCCTGAGCCTGCGACTTACGCGTGGCGATCAGCTGATTCCCTGCAGCCACCGCCGCATTGTACCGTCCCAAATCCGAACGTAACTTTTCAAACTCATTCAGAGCTGAGGTGAACGCCTCGCCGGGCTCTAGCGGCCCCAGCGGGGCGCTTCCCTTTGCCTGTAGCAATCGCCTAGCGAACTCGTAAAGAACCGGGAGGACCTCTGCCACCGTCTCCTCCGGCGGAGCCAGTGCCTGTTCGAAGCGGCAGTATTGCGTCCAAAACTCAACAGCGTTGGCGTTTCGCATGAAGACTTGCTGTATCGCAATCCTGCCTTGGACTCCGATCGCTCGGTCGATTTCTCGGTTCAGCGTCGCCACGTCCTCCCGAAGATTGTTATATTCTCGGCTGAAAAAGGACTTATACGCTTGGACCAAGTCGAGGCCGGTCAAGCCCTGTCCACAGAAAGGGCACTTATCGTGTGCAACAAAACTCAGACCCTCCCTCAGCCAGGATTCGCCCCGTGGTCGCATCGAATGACTTTCAATATGTTGCGCAACACGTCGTTCGGCATCGGCTGCAATGCCGGCGAGAGTCTTCGCTAAAAGTTGCACAAACGAGGCCGGAAAAACTGGAATCGTCACAGGTGCGAGTGCCTGCCTCTGCTGGATCTGCATCGCACGTTGAGCGGCTTGGAGTTCCTGCTCCTTGGCGAGAATCTTGGCGTCTACGTCGGGATCGATCTTCAGGTCGATGAAGGCTTGGACATCCATTCCCGCCGCATGAATTTGTAACTGCGCACGAGCCTCGCGAAGCTTGGCATTCTGGCCTCGCACCTCCTCATCGATCGCCGCCACTCGAGAGGCAAGTGCCACGCCTTCTGCACCGATAATCACTCGATACAGGTTGCGCCGGTGTCAGCACTGATCTGATCGCCGTCGAACACGTTCTCACTTACGTAGTTCCCATCGAATAGCACAATGTTTGGAAACGTAGAGTTCCAAGCGCCGTTCCTGAATTCGATGATTCCCAGATTGGTCCTGAGCCTGATCTCCTGAGAACCCACGCTCCCCAAAGTTTTGCGTCCCACCACGAGGTCCGGTGCATTCGCAGCCAATGAACGAAGCAGCGCGCAGAATGTGGTTTTCCCTCGAGCATTTTCACCAAAAATGAAAGTGTAACGGGAGAATGTGACGTCGCCCGCCACGTTAAAGTTTTCAAAACGTCCGACATTCTTAATCGTGATTATGCGCTGCAACATTTAGTCTCACTCGCAAAAGCGGAGAATCCATGATGCCATGGCGTCTATATTTTTCGCACCGATCTTCGAACGATTTGACACCCGCCCAGCTCCGCCCCACCATCGCCTTTACCGCCCTTAAGCCCGCCCGGCCCGACCACAAAGGAGGCCCCATGACTAAAATCCTTAAGTGTCGCGACGTCGGCGTCGATTGCGACCACGTCATCCGCGGAGTCAACGAGCAAGAAATCATGGAAAAAGCCCAGCAACACGCCGCCAAAGATCACTCCATGCCCACCATCCCCCGCGACCTGCTCAAAAGAGCCAAAGCCGCCATCCACGATGCCAGCGGAGCCCTCGGCGCAAACGAAGCCTGCCCCGCCCACCGCTAGCCAGCCACCCTCCCGCTTGTTGGTTCTGATGTTCTGACTTGGGGTCACCGCGATCCTGCCGGTCCCCCGCGTTGACACACGATTTGGCGAGGCCTACCATCCCCGCAAACAACCTACTAGGTTGTAAACGGAGGTTTCAAATGGCAAAAGTATTGAAGTGTCGTGATGTAGGGGTCGATTGCGATCACGTAATCCACGGTGCCAACGAAGAAGAAGTCATGAAAAAGGCTCAAGAGCACGCAGCCAAAGATCATGGGATGGCTCAAATCCCTCCAGAACTAGCAACGAAGGCCAAAGCAGCCATCCGCGATGAGGGCGCAGCAAAGGCCCATTAGACTACGACGACGCTACAGAAAATCTGACACTATCAAGCAGACTCTAGCCCTGAAGGCCGGAGCGGCCCGCCGATCGGGCCGCTCATTCTTTCTTCAGCGACGTGATTGCTGTCCCTCGCATTTCCCTTCGCCCCCGCCCAAATATCCTCTAAAATATTCAACTTGGTGCCGGGGTAGCTCACCGGTAGAGCGCGGCCCTGAAAAGGCCGGCGTAGGCAGTTCAACTCTGCCCCCCGGCACCACTCCAACTCACATCGGGAGCCTTTCCGCGTGACCACTCATCTCGAGCGCTCCGATTCCCTCCGCGCCGCCCAGAATTCTGCCGACGGCCTCTTCCGCCAAATCGAATCCACCGGCCTCATCCGTCCCGGCGTCTCCGAATCCCAACTCAATGAAGAAATCTACGCCCTCGCCGAAAAAAATTACGGCATCACTAAGTATTGGCACAAACGCATCGTCCGCGCCGGCCCCAACACCCTCCAGCCATACGACGAAAATCCTCCCGATCACACCATCGGCGAAGACGACATCCTTTTTCTCGACCTCGGCCCGGTCTTCGAAGACTGGGAAGCCGACTTCGGCCGCACCTTCGTCATCGGCTCCGATCCCGCCAAAATAAAATTAAAGAACGACATCGAAACCGCCTTCGCCGAAGGCAAACAATACTTCGACTCGCATCCCGACATCACCGCCGCCGAGCTCTACCATCACGCCGAAGACCTGGCGAAAAAGTACGGCTGGGAATACGGCGGCCCCATCGCCGGCCATCTCCTCGGCCAATTCCCCCACGAACGCATTCCTGACGACAAAATTTCCCTCTACGTTCATCCCGGCAATCCACTTCGCATGCGCGATCCTGGCCCCGATGGGCAACCTCGCCACTGGATCCTCGAAATTCATTTCATCGACCGCGCCCGCAAAATTGGCGGCTTCTACGAGCAGCTCCTCACCGTCGACTGAATCGCCAATCAGCGGTACAACTAAGCCATGTCACCTTCGCCGAACTCCTTCGCCACGTTCGCTGGCCGCAGTTACCTCAATCTCGAAACCCTCAAACGCAGTGGCGACGCCGTTCGCACTCCCGTCTGGTTTGCTGCCGCTCCCGAACCAGGTGGCGCACCTCCGCGCACTCTCTACATCTACACCCTCGAAAACACCGGCAAAATAAAGCGCATCCGCAATAATCCCAGTGCCCGCGTCGCCCCCTGCGACGCCCGCGGCAATCTCAAAGGCGAATGGGTCGCCGCCCGCGCCCGCCTAATCGCCGGCCCGGAAGCTGATCGCGCCGATCAGCTCCTCAAGAAAAAGTACTTCCTCCGCCGCATCTTCGACATCCTCTCCGCCTTCCGCATCACCAAACGCGCCTTCATCGCCCTCGACGCCGTCTAGTCTTTTTGAATCATGCCTTCGCCAGTTGATTTCCCCTCCCAAACCTCGTAATAGTTGACCCATGAAAACTCCTCAACTCATTTCCCCGCGCGAGGCCTCTAAAATCCTCGGCATCAGTTACCCCACTCTCAAGCAGTGGATCTACAAAAAGAAAATCAAAACCGTCAAAACCGCCGGCGGCCACCACCGCGTCCCCGAACCCGAACTCGACCGCTTCCTCTACCGTGCCCGCGACAAAAAGCCTGTCGCCACCCGCCGCGAAAACTTCCGCAAAATTTCTGGCCGCAACCAGCTCATCGGCCGCATCATTCAAGTCAAAGTCGATGGCCTCATGGCCCAAATCACTCTCTCCATCGGCGGCCAGCACATTAACTCCATCATCACTTCCGACGCCGTCCGCGAAATGCGTCTCCAGACCGGCGACACCGTCGCCGCCCTCATCAAATCCACCGAAGTAATGATAATCCGCCCCTGATCCTATTCGTCTGTCATACCCGGCCGTTGCGCGCCCGTCGGGCGCGTAAGAGACGGCGTGAGGGATCTGCTCCTGCTTTTGAAGTGCTCGACTGCCCGGACCGAAAGGTGTGGGCTTCCTGTGATTCCACTTGCCAGAGTTTTTCGGTCGTCCACCCTACCCACTCTTTTTATCCCTTTAGACAAGCTTCACGCCCTTTCTCTTGTGCCCTCGCATAGCCCACCTCATCATCTTCCAATGAAGACCGACGACGCATTCACTCGTAAATACGCCGCCGAACGCACTACCACGTCCAAGCGCAAATCCAGCGGTGGCTCCGTCACGCATGACGAACGCCGCGGCGCTCCGCGCCATCTCTTCACCGCTTCCGCAGAAGTCGTCGACCGCTCCACCGGCGCGCGCTTCTCCACTCGCACCACCGACCTTGGTCCCGGCGGCTGCTTCGTCGACACCATGGTTCCCTTTCCCGTGGGCTCGCGCGTCCTAGTTTCACTGAAGAAGGGCAAAAACGCCTTCGAAGCCAACGGCACCGTCGTCTACGCTCAGACCGGCCTCGGCATGGGCATCGCCTTCAACGAAATTTCGCCCGAACAATCCGCCGCTCTTCGCGAATGGCTCGCCGACGTCTCCGGCGACCGTGAGACCGCCTACGAAATTCTTCGCGCTGCCGCCAGCGTCCCCGGCGGCCCCGCCAACTCGGTCGATCGCAGCATGATCGCTCGCCTTATTAACGTCCTCATCCACAAAGGCATTCTCACCGAAGCCGAGGGCTCCTCCATCCTCTACGACCCCGTCCTCTAATTTTGTAGTCGAAGAACGCGCCGGTGAACCGCAAGGTTAACCGCATATAGATGGGCGCCGATCTTTCGGTACAATCCTCCTGTGACCGCCCTCCAACTCGAATCCCTCGCCCTCTCTCTCCTCTGCCAATCCACCTCCCCTCAACTCCGCTCCGAGCTCCTCTACCTCCTCCACTCTCACGCCTTCCTCTCGCCTGACCACAAAGCCATCTTCACCGCCCTTCTCTCCCTCCCCTCCGCCTCCCCCGCAGAGATTCACCTCCACCTCGCCGCCGCCATTACCCGCCTCGGCTTCCCGGACATCGACACACGCACGTACTTCTCACCACCGCTAAACCAATCCCAAATTGGTGAAGTGATTCGCTACTTCCGGCAGGACGCAGCTCAAAATTCCGAGCCGCGCTGAAACTGCAGTTAAATCAACCTAAAAATTAAATCCATCAAAAATCTTCGCGACACTCCGCGGTCCGTCTCCTCCGCCCTTTACCGCTACACTCGACTCTGTTGCCTCGCTCGCAGGAAAGTCCACCTCACTCCATCTTCCAGGCACCGCATGCCCGCACTTGAAGCACTTCCCATCGCGCAGCCGATTCCGCTGTACGCTGTGCCATCCTCTCCTGATCAGCAATTCCCCGCATGCCGGACAATACGTGCTCCCCGCATCGCTGAAAATATTCCCCTCATACACGTAATGCAGTCCAACTTCCTTCGCCACCCGCCGCGCCTCATGCAACGTCTCCGGCGGAGTCCGCGGCTTATCCTGCAGCTTAAAATCCGGATGAAACGCCGTGAAATGCAGCGGCACCTCCGGTCCCAAATTTTTCAGAATCCACTCCGACAGCGCCTTAAACTCCCCCGGCCCGTCATTCAGCGTCGGAATAATCAGATTCGTAATCTCGAACCAAACCTTCGTTTCATTCTTCAGCCACTTCAACGTTTCCAGCACCGGCTCCAAATGCGTCAGCGTAATGCGCCCGTAAAACTGCTCCGTAAATCCCTTCAAATCGATATTCGCCGCATCAATGTGATCGTAAATGTCGTGAAACGCTTCGCGCGTCACATACCCATTGCTCACCATCACCGTCTTCACGCCCTGCGTCCGAGCCTCGCGGGCAATGTCGATCACATACTCGCCCCAAATGGTCGGCTCGTTATACGTAAACGCAATGGACGGGCATCCATAATGCTTCGCCGCCTGCACCACTTCCTCGGGCGACAGCGGCGTCGAATTCACCTGATCGGATCGCGACTTCGAAATATCCCAGTTCTGGCAGAAAAAGCAGCCCATGTTGCAGCCTGCCGTTCCCATCGAAAACACCGTCGTCCCCGGCAAAAAATGATTCAGCGGCTTCTTCTCAATCGGATCGATTTGCAGCGCGGCCGGCGACCCATAACCCAGGCTGTATAGCTTCCCGCCCTCATTCACACGTATAAAACAGAATCCCGCCTGCCCTACGCCGATGTGGCAGTGCCGCGGGCACAAATAGCAATGCGTCTTCCCGCCCGGCTCCGCCTCCCACCACCGCGCCTCTTTCAGCTCCCTCGTCTTCTGCAAAACCCTCAAATCGTCCATACACCCCTATTATACTCCCCCAAATTTCGCGAGTTTCTGGGTTCCCCAAATGTTGGTTTCACGGGACAGAGCAAACGGAGACAGCTTGCTCCGGGTAGAATGGCAACCGATGCGGCTCATGCGACTATCCGCGATTTGCGGAATTCTCGGCCTCGGCCTTTTTGTTACCGGATTCTTCCCTATGGCTGTTCGGTTTCCACCCGAAACTCAACCAGAAGCTCAATGGGGACCGGGATTGACGAGCCATGAATATCCAGGCTACGTGTGTGCGGAAATCTCTCTCTTCGCCACAGCGATTTTCTTTCGCCATCCAAGCGTAAAAGCTATTCCCATCGCCCTCATCGGCTGGCTCAATCCGCTCGTACTTTTTTATCTCCTCGCCTGCTTCGCCAAAAAACTAGATCGAGCGCGCCCCTTCATCGCAGCTGCTATTGTTGTGTGCTGTCTTGCCATGTGGATTCAGTTGGCCGCAGACCATGCCGTCTTACTCGTCGGCCACTATCTTTGGATCGCCGGAATTGCCCTGGTACTCGCCGCGCCTTTAGTTAAGCGAATCCTGCTTCCTACCGCCCCAAATTCCTCCTCTTCCTCCTAATCGCTCGTCTTCTCTCCTTCACCCAACCCAAAAACCTCCACATCCTCTTCCTCTCCCTCCACATCAACCTCATGAACTTCTCCCGATCCAACTCCCCCGCTTCCTCTCCAAAAAACGTCTCCATCCTCCACTGCACGTACGGGCTATCCCACGGATGCAGCCGATACCCCTTGGTCGTAATCCAGTAATAATGAATCGCATTTAACATTGCGATTCACCTTCATCAATTGAATTGAATTTGAAATTCACCGCAGAAAACAAATCCTGAAGAAGATTAACCAGGCCCAGTGCGTAGCTCGTCACCGCTCGGCCCGGCGCACCCAAATCCGCTCCGTCGCCGGCTTTCCCAAATAAATTTTCTTCCCGCTGTTAGCCGCTCGCGCAACCGTCATGGTCTGATCGTACTCGCGATTCTGCACTTTCACCCGCACGCCCGGCTTCAATCCCAGCCCCGCCACAAATTCAAGGAACTTCGGGTCCTTCTCATACACCCGCATCACTTCATACAACCCGCCCGTCTCGGCTTCCGACAATCGCGCCGCCCCTAGCTTCTTCTTCAGCTTGGACATCCCGCCCAAAAGCGGCACGCCATGCGGGCACCGGCTATCCTTCCCAAATTTCTTCATCAGTAGCGCAGCCACTTCCGCCGAAATTCCGTGCTCCAGTTTTTCCGCCTCTTCATGCGCCTTCGTCCAATCAAGGCCGATCACTTTGGTCAGCAGCATCTCCGCCAGCCGATGCCGCAGCACCAAACTCTCCGCGATCGCGCTGCCCTTCTGCGATAACTCGATCCGGCCGTCTCGCCGCACGCGCGCAAACCCGCCCCGCGCCATGCGCTTCAGCGCCGCGGTCACCGCCGGCGGAGTCACTCCTAAATCCTCTGCCAGCCGCGCCGCAATCGGCTCCTGATCTTCCTGCACGTTCTCCCAGATCGCCTTCAAATAATCTTCCTGGGATACGCTGGTGTGTTCTCTTCTCAAGGTTTCCTGTTCGCCCGAATCGTAATCGACAACTCGGAATAGCGATTACGGCTTCGCAGCTCTTCCTTTGTCTTCGGCCATTCCCCTTCTCGTCCTCGAGGCGAGTTCTTTCACTCGGGCTTCGATATCATCGCAGATGCGCTCGTACGTCGCTAGGTCCTCGCCATAGGGATCCGGAACCTTCCACTCTTCCACCTCCGCGCCGCCCACACCCTGCACATTCACCGGCCATCCCGACATATTCACAATTAAATTCGGCCGAAACGGCGCCGTCTCCGCCACGCTCTTTGACGCCAACCCCTCGCACGAAATCCCCCGCGCCGTCAGCACTTGCTTGGTCAAATCCATAACCCGCCCAAATGGAAACAATCCCGCGCTGCGCACTTCCAACACGTCCCCCGCGCTCGCCCGCGCAATCGCCTCTGCCATCGGGCTCCGGCACGCATTCCCCGCGCACAAAAATAAAACTTTCAACTTGTCTGATTGTTTCATTTCCGTGAGTCTCAGCCTTCGGCTCACCTTCGCGACGATTCTAAGCCATCTCTCGCCCCGCTTACTTCAAATGTCGTCCCGTACTCGTAATCACCAACTGCCCGTGCTTCACTCCCCTCAAACTCAAAATCCCATTCGCCAAATCCCTCAGATCCCCGCCGCGGCCTCTCATAATGATCACTTCCAGACAATTGTGATGATCCAAATGAACATGCGTCGCCGCCAGCACTTTGCCACCCGCGTGATGCTGCGCCTCCACCAGCTTCTCCGTCAAATTCGGCCGGTGGTGGTCGTAAACCAGGGTCAGCGTTCCCACCACCTCGACATTCCGGTTCGCCTCTTCGCCAACTAAATGATCCCGAATCAAATCACGGATCGCTTCCGACCGATTCTCATAACGTTTCCTGCCGATGGCGCGATCGAACTTCGCTAAAAGTTCCCGCTCCAAGGAAACCCCGGTCCTCACCAGACCACCCATGTACGCCTCCTGTTTCGCGTAGCACGAATCTCATAAAGGTGTTACACAAAGAGTGGCATGATCGCCAGTTTCGTGTTACGCGCCCTGCGAACTGCGCACTATCTCAACCCGCACTCCACAGTTGCGCGGAACGCGGCCCTTAGCTTCCTGCGAATCCTGCACCGCTCCGTCGCAACAGCCGTGGCGCTCACCTTTTCCTTTGCCATCTCCGCCAATTTATTCGCCGCTTCCCCGCCCGCCAAAATTACCGGCACCGTCGTCGACATTCAATCCAATCCCGTTGCCAACGCCCACGTGTCACTCTACTCTGCGGCCGGCCGCCTCATCGCTGAAACTAACACCGGCTCGACTGGCGCCTTCACCTTCGATTCCGTTCATCCCGGCGACTACCGCCTGAAAGTCGAATCTTCCCCCTTCGTTCCTCTTACCCTCGACATCGACGTAACCGAAAATCATCAACCGAGCCTTACGCTCAAATTCAAGGGCCTCGCGCCTCTCGCGCAGTCCGTCACTGTCTTTGGATCCTCGCCCACTGCCCTCGCTCCCGACGCCTCCGAGCAAATCGTCATTCACGACCGGGTCCTCGACGCCAATCCCGGCCGCCCCGGCGCTCCCATTTCGATTCCCGGCCTGCCCATCGAAACCGCCTCCGGCGGCATTAAGGCGCCTCAATACTTTGCTCCCGGTGTCGCCGGAGATCACGGCGAGCCCATTGGCCAGTTCTTCCAAATCGGCAACTTTCTATACCCCAACAATCTGCCCGCCAATGCCCACGGCAACGGCTACTCCGATCCCAATTTCCTCATCGCTCCCATCATTCAAGCCGTTACCGTCGATGGCGGCGCATTCAACGTCCGCGAAGGCAATCACTCCATCGACCTCGCTGCCACTTACGTCCCGCGTCCGCACATCGATAGCTTCTTCGAACTAACCGGCGACTATCGCGACATCGATCTCGTCGCGGGCTGGGGAGCGAAAAATCCCGAAACCAACGAGTGGCTCGCGCTCGAAGCTTCCTACGGCAATGGATTCCTCGAACGCCTCGAGCATCGCCAGCAATACAAACTCAACGCCTTTCGCGAATTCAAATTCGGCCGCCACGACCTCACCCTCTTTGGCGCCGCCTACTATGGCTTTTCTTACGTGCCTGGCCTGATCCCCATCAACACGTCCGTTCCGGACGATACCGTCGACAATCGCCAGCTCGATCGCACTCACAACTTTATGGCCGTCGCCACAGACACATGGTCGATCGATAACAACACCCAAGTGACCTTCTCGGGCTTCTTACGCGAGTACGCTTTGCAGCTTCGCTCCAATTTCAGTCCCGACTCTACCGACCGCCCCTTCATCGGCGGCCTCATTCAGCAAAGCGAATCGCGCACCGTCATCGGCGGTGGCCCTCTTTACACTCAAAAAATTCGCTCTTGGTTCACTCTTCTCGCCGGAATGGACCTTCGCCGCGATGCTCCTCGCAATTTGGATCTACGCGCCGCCGACCCCAACGGCGTCTTTCACCTGGTCACAAGCAACAATCTCACTCTTTCCTTCCTCGAGCCCTACGCGGCTTTAGACGGCGCTCTCAGCAAATATTTTCACTACGACATCGGGGTGCGCCGCGAAGAAATCTGGATGAATAACGAAGATCTCCTCCATCCCGCAAATTCCTTCGACCGTCCCACCGATCTCACCCTTCCCAAAGCCACTTTCACCGTGTTCCCGGCGGGCAGTTCCGCGTTTCCGTCCATTTCACTCAGCTATGGCGAAGCATTTCACACCGAAGATCCTCGTATCAGTACATCAACCGGCACCGTAACCGGCAGCGCCACAGGTGAACCCACTCTCCTCGCCCCCTCCCGCGCCTACCAGCTCGTCATAGACAAGACCATCCAAAAGACCGAAGTCCGCGTCACCTTAAAACACGTCACCAACTCTCAGGAGCTAGCAAAAATCGATCCCGATACCGGCCTCCAAGAAGACGTGGGCCCCTCAATCAATCGCGTCATCACCGTTTCACTCCAACGAAACTTTTCCCACGGCTCTCTGCTCATCTCCTACTCACAAGCCGACGCCAGAGACCGTCTCACCGGCCAGCCTGTCCCTGAAGCCCCCCGCCTCATCTGGGACGCGGTAGCCACCCTCAATCGCCTCCCTCTCAAGCTTCGCGCCCGTTCGGAATTCGAATACGTCCGCGCCAAGCCCCTTGGCGACGGTTTCACAGGTGTGCCCGTCCCTGAATTTCGCGGCGCCATCCTCCGTCCGTTCCTGGACGACCGCGTGACCCTATCAACGGAATTTCTGATTGCCAGTGGATATACCGGACAAACTACCGAGCTTTTTGCGTTTCCATCGGACCCGAGCTTCCCAGTTCCGATCGAAAGAGTGGTGGGAGTGCCCCTGAAGTCTTACGTCACCGCGAGTTGGACTTACCACTTCGCTCGCTGAACTTCGCTACGCGGAATCAACCGGCTTTGCGTGCCTTTTCCAGAAATCGCTGGTGAATCGTCGTGTCGTCGGTCAGCTCCGGATGAAAAGTAGTAGCCATCAAATTTCCCTGCTCCACCATCACCGGGTGCCCTTCAAATTCCGCCAGCACTTTCACATTTTTGCCAGTGCTCTCAATCACAGGCGCGCGAATGAACACCATCTCCACCGGCTCATCGCGCAGCGCCGTGGGCGCAAATTCCACATCGCTCGCCAGTTGTCGCCCGTACCCATTGCGCAGCACCGAAATATCCATCAATCCCAGCGACTCCTGCTTTGGCCCGTGAACTTCCCGCGCCATCATGATTGCTCCCGCGCAGGTTCCAAAAAGCGCGCCGCCATTTTTGGCCAGCCGCTTAATTCCCGGAAGCAGTCCTTCTTCCCTCGCCACTTTCAGATGCGTGGTGCTCTCGCCGCCCGGCAGAATCAGCCCGCGCAGTCCTTCCAAATCGCTCGCGCTCCGCACATACACCGGATGCACCCCGAGCCGCTCCAACATTTTCCCGTGCGCCTCGTAGTCACCCTGAATCGCCAGCACACCAATTTTGCCGTAGCCGTTTCCATTACCATTGCTGCTCTTCAACGGAGACACGGAGACACTCTTCACCGCCCCCGTTGCCGGCTTCATTTTTTTGTTGTTCTTTTTACTCATCGCCAAATCTCACCTGGACAAACGAGCGCGTCGTTCTCGCAGCGTGGCCCGCTACCACCCGCGCGTCTGCAGCAGATCCTTCTCGTCCATCTGCCTTATATCCAATCCCTTCATCGCCTCGCCCAACTCCTCCGACGCTTCCAGCACTACTCCCGCCTCTCGCGCATGCGTCGTCGCCTTCACCACTGCGCGCGCGCGGGTAGCCGGATCGCTCGATTTGAAAATTCCAGAGCCCACAAACACTGCCTCCGCGCCGAGCTGCACGACCAGCGACGCATCCGCCGGCGTCGCTATGCCGCCCGCCGAAAAATTCGGCACCGGCAGCTTGCCGTGCTTGGCCACCCAGCGCACCAACTCAAACGGCGCGCCCAACTCCTTCGACTCGTGCACCAATTCCTCTTCGCCCAGCATGGTCAGCTTCTTCATCTGGCCCACGATCGCCCGCATATGCCGTACCGCTTCCACAATGTTTCCCGAACCCGCCTCGCCCTTGGTGCGAATCATCGCCGCGCCTTCCGCGATGCGCCGCAGCGCCTCGCCCAAATTCCGCGCGCCGCACACAAACGGCACCTTGTATCCATGCTTCCAGATGTGGTGCGCCTCATCCGCGGGCGTCAACACTTCACTCTCATCGATGAAGTCGACTTCCAGCGCTTGCAGCACCTGCGCCTCGGCAAAGTGCCCAATCCGCGCCTTGGCCATCACCGGAATCGACACTGTCGCCATAATTTCGCGAATAATCTTCGGCGACGCCATCCGCGCCACTCCGCCTTCCTTGCGAATATCCGCCGGCACGCGCTCCAGCGCCATCACCGCGCACGCCCCCGCATCCTCGGCAATCTTGGCCTGCTCGGCGTTGGTAACGTCCATAATTACGCCGCCCTTCAGCATCTCCGCGAGCCCAACCTTCACCCGCCAAAGCTTGTCGTCCATGAAGTGAAAGCTTCCGCTTCCATTTGCGCTTCCGTTCGCTCCCGCACTCTTCCCGCTCGCTTCCACAATCTTCTCCTTCCCGGCGCCGCCGTCCTTCGATTCGGCCCCATTCTTTTTCACGTTAGTGCCCGCATTCGCATTCCCGTTCTGGCGTTTCGTCGGCATGTTTACTTTCCTTCCGGCACTTTCGCGCCGTTTTATTTTGGGTCTCGAGCTGTTTCCAATTCCTTTTCAGAGTCGTGCGGTTGTCGCGCGCTGATCATCACGAAGCGGCCTTTGCTTCTGGCCAGCAACTGGCCCGCTTGATCTCGAATCTCCGACTCGTGAAATAAGTTCCGCCCCTTGGCATCCACTTCGTACGCCTCGATCACTATTTCCTGATCGCACCGGATCGGCTTCAGATAATCCACGCTAAGCTGCGCCGTCACCGCGTGTGCGCCGCGAAAGCGGTTCACCTTGCCCATAGCCTCGTCGAACAGCGCCGCGATCACTCCGCCATGCAAAAACCCACCCGCACCCTCGTAATTTAGGCCCATCGTGAAGCGCCCAACGATCCTCTTCCGCGCGTCGTCCTGCTCAAACGCGAGCTTCATGCCCTTCGCATTGGCACCGCCGCATCCGTAGCAGTTGTTTTCTGGCCTGGGTTCAAGCTTCATCGAAAGTCATTCGCTCCGTTCGCGCCTTTTAAATCAGCGCCACTCGTCCCGAATCAAAGTGCCGGGCGCCGCGTTGCTTCTTCTTCAGCTCGCTTCCAATTAGCGCGCCCAGCGTCTCAATCCCCTTGGCAATCTTCTTCTCCTCCAGCGACGCAAAACCCAGCCGCAGCGTATTCAGCTGCGGATTCTGGAAGAAGAAATATTTCCCGGGCACAAACAGCACGCCTCGCTCCCTCACATGGATCAGCAGCTCGCCCGCGTCAAATCCCGGGGGCAATGTCACCCACACCGCCATCCCGCCGTCCACCTTGGTCCAATTGGTCTCTTCCGGCATGAACTTCTCGAGCGCATTCTCCAGCGCTTCCAGCCTGCGTGCGTATACCTTCTTGCATTTCGCCAAATGCCGGCTCAAATGCCCGCGCCGCACAAATTCCGCCATGCTCGCCTGCGCCAGTTGGTCCGTATGCAAATCGGTGGTCTGCTTCACCAAACGCAGGCGCTCAATCACATTTTCCGGGCCCACGCACCAACCCACTCGCAACCCCGGAAACGCCACTTTCGAAAAACTATCGATCGAAATCACCAGCCCATTCCGATCCAGCGCCTTCAGCGAAGGCAACGTCGCCCCGCGTACTCGCAGCCGTGCATAAATCCTGTCCTCGACCACCGGCACCTGGTGCCGCGCCAAGATTTCAAGCAGCTTCCGCCTTTGCTCCAGCGTCAGCGAAGTTCCTGTGGGATTTTGAAAATCCGGCGTGATCAGCAACAACTTCACCCGGTTCTGCGACAGCAGCGACTCCAGCGCATTTAAATCCAGCCCCGGCGCCTCCGCGCGTCCCGCCTGCACTTCCACCGGCACGCCGATGCACCGCACCCGCGCCGCCGCAAAAATCGCAATCGCTCCCGGATACGCCGGGTTCTCCATCAGCACCGTGTCGCCAGGCCGCAAAAACGCCTTACAGATCAGGTCCAGTGCCTGCTGGCACCCATCGGTAATCAGCAAATGCTCGCCGCGCGCGGTAATCCCTTCCTCGCGCAGCAATCCCAAAATCACCCGCTTCAGCGGCTCATAACCTTCCGTCGATCCAAACTGCAGCACGCGCTTCCCATCTGTCGATAGCACCGAATTGCAGCACCGTCGGAATTCATTCACCGGAAAGAAATCGTCCGGCGGCCGTGCGGTCACAAATCCGATCGCATCATCCGGAACTTCCGGCATCAGCCGGCTCAAACTCTCGTCCGCCCGCTCATCCGCGAACAGCGCCTCCCACCTCACTCCGCCGCCATTGGAATGCCCGTTCGACTTCGGGAGCGGCGTAAACTGCCGCGCCATAGTGGTTCCGCAGATAAACGTCCCTCTGCCCACATGCCCCTGGATTAGCCCTTCGGACTCCAATTCCGCGTACGCATTGGCCACAGTTGTCCGGTGCACGCCCAGCTGCACCGCCAATTCGCGGCTCGCCGGGATGCGATCCCCCGCGCGCAAATCGCCCGCATGCACCAGCGCTCTAAGCTGGTCCCGCAACTGGACATATAGCGGAATGTGGCTTTCGTTCTGTAAGTGAAGTGGCAACATTGGCTTTTTTACCTGCCAATCCGACCCATTTATTCCCTTCTTATTGGATCGTTGCTGGCTGCCAATATATGCTACCAATTCACACTGAAAAGAGCCAATTTGACTCTCTGTGCAAAAGTGTGGGGTTGCAGCCGGGTCAGCTCTACCCTTCCCCGGGCCTAGGCGTGACGCTCTCCGACAAACCCTACCGTGTCATCCCGTCTATAACGGAGTCGGCGTTGTCAAGACAGAGTGGTGCCTTACGCTTTTCCTCAAAGCGTTTTTCGTTCTTTTTTCGAATCCAACCGCCCATCTACCATGCGACCAAGGCCCGCTTCAGAATCACTCGATGGAACACTGGGGTTCCACCAACCATCTATTCGATCGTCGCCAACCTCGCGCGACCATGATTACTGCTTCGATCTCCCTTGCTCTTAAGGGAGGCAGGATGCCCACTCAAATCTTCGGTCCATCAACTTCGACCACGGAATGACTCGGGCTGTCCTGCATGACGAACCCTGGATGAACTGCGCGTAGTCCACTTCCGTGCGCAGCATCCAGTACAACCTCACCGCCAGCTTCCGGGCCACGGCCACCTTGGCCAAGGCCCGGCACCGCCGCTGGGCTAATCGTTGATACTCGCGCTTCAGTCGCGGCTCACCTCGCACCGCGCTCTGCGCCGCTTCCACCAATAATCCACGCACAAACGAACTGCCCTGCTTGCTGATGTGCCCCAGCCGCTGTCGCTCTCCGCTGCTGTACTCACTCGGAATCAGACCGAAATAGCTGGCCACGTTCCGTCCTCGCGCAAAGCGTCGCACATCCCCAACGCTCAACACGTAAGCCAGTGCGGTCACCGGCCCAACTCCCGGATGCGTCATCAAGCGTCGCGCCTCGGCTCGTCCGAAAGCCTGCTCGCGCACTTCCCGGTCCAGTTCCTCGATCGAACCTTTCAACCGGTCGTACCACTCGAGCAGTTCCTGTCGCCGCCGGCTGGCCCAGGGCAGCAAGACCAACCCTTCCAGCTCCCGGCGCCCTTCCCGACTCCACAACTTCTTCTTGCGCTGCAATCCCTGATTCAGCGCCAGCGCCTGCAGCTGGTTCTGCACCTGCACTCTCAGCCGCACCAGCTTGGCTCGATGCAACAGCAGTTGCCGCGCATCCCGCTCTTCGGCACTGGGCACCCAGATCCGCGGAAAACTCTGCTCCCCGCCTTCCAACAACTCGGCCAAAAGATGCGCGTCTCGCCGGTCCGTCTTCTGCCGCCGGGTGGCCTGCGTGCGAATCTTCCCCGCGTCTCCGATCCACACTTCATGTCCCAACTCACCAAGCATCCGCTCGAACCACTGCGAGTGCCCGCCGGCTTCCATCCCCACCCGCACCGGCCCAGACAGCCCCGCATAAAACGACCGCACTTCCTCCTTTCGTTCGTGTCCCAGCGAGTGCTCGCTCACTTCTCCCGTCTCTTGATCTCGCACTTCGATACGCTGATAGCTCGGATGGAAATCACAGCCTATAATCTTCATCTCGGCTCCTTCCTCCGGGCTCTTGGTCGCTTATCACTTCCAAGTCTACCCGGGGTCTAAGGAGCCGACTCCGTTATGAAATCAAATCCGCTTCTTGCGCGCCGTATCGTCGCGCAAGAGCGCGTGAGGGATCTGCTATTGCTTTTTGAATTTTCGAGTTCCCCACTGCGTGGGGAACGCTCGGGCGACTGCCATGGCCGCTCAGTTCAGCTCCAACATAAGGACGCGGGTGAGGCTTTTCCAAATCCTCGTCTTGCGCATCACGCCGCTCCAAACCACGTATTCAGTGCCTCAACCAGCCCTCCCTCGCTCTGCTCTCCGACCCACGCCACATATCCATCCGGCCGAATCAACACAGCAGTAGGATCCGGGATCCTGCCAATCACCGGAAGTTCCCACGCACTCGCATATTTCGCCTCGACCCACTGAACCCGCCCCGCCCATCGAGCAATGTCCACGCCGCGCGGCTCACCGAGATTAAGCAGTATCGGCCGCGCTTTATGCAGCAGCGTGTAAACCCTCACCGGACCATTCGCGGTGACCAGCTCAAGATCGGGCATGCGTCGTCCCAGCAGCGGATGCCCCTCACCGAGATCGTAACGAATGTCCAGGCCCGACAACATGGCAGCGACTCGCTTGCGCGGCTCGTCCATACCAAGCATCTCGGCCATCGCTTCCCGCGCCGCCTTCGAACGTTCGTCCGGACGGCGCAGCGCAACCGCCGCCATCGTGTTGCGCACCACGCGCGCACCGACCGGGTGACGCTCGGCATGATAAGTGTCTAGGAGACTTTCCGGCGATATACCCTTAACCACCTGTGCCAGCTTCCACCCAAGATTCACCGCATCCTGCACTCCAGTGTTCAATCCCTGCCCACCGTCCGGCGCATGCACGTGCGCCGCATCGCCGGCCAGCAGAACCCGTCTATCGCGATAAGCCGCGGCCTGCCGGCTCATATCCGTGAACCGCGAAATCGACGTCGGGCTGTGCACTCCGTAATCGGTCCCATACACCGCGATCAGCGCCTGGCTCAGGTCAGCCAGGGTCGGTTCGCCAGCGCCGACCTGCTCCTCAGTCACCATCACCCCTATAGGCCCTACATCCTTGTAGACCACTTGCCCATCGCGAATCTCATACTCCACCCGGCCGAAGGAGTGAATGCCCTTCGCGTCATGGCGAATGCCCAATTCCGGCACTTCCGCCATCTCTACCTCCGCAAGCAGCGCGCTCGTCGTCGCATCCCACCCCGCGAACTCGATGCCAGCCGCCTTGCGGATTAGGCTGCGCCCTCCATCGCACCCGACCAGATACTCCGCCCGCAGCGACCCCCCGTCGGCCAGTTGTATTTCCACGCCCGTATCGCCCTGCCTGTATCCCGTCACCTCGCATCCGCGGTATATCTTCACCGCCAGGTCCCCAACCCACCCCGCCAAAATGCGCTCGATATGCTTCTGTCGCAGCCCGAGCCCGTGTGGGTACCGGCTCGGAAAGTCGCTGATGTCGAGCCGCGTCCCCGCGAACCCCGCGGCCTGAACCACCTGCCCCTCCGCGAGAAACCGGTCAGCGATTCCGCGCTGATCAAAGATCTCTATGGTGCGCGAGTGCAGCCCGCCCGCGCGCCAGCCGGTGAGCTCTTGATGGGGCCGCCTCTCGACGATCGCGACGTCGATCCCTGCCAACGCCAGCTCGCCCGCCAACATCAGCCCAGTCGGACCGCCCCCGGCAATCACCACCGCATGTTTGGTCACCTGCTCGCTCTCGTGTTCGGTCATTCGCAGCCTCCAACGGGAATCACCCCTCGCTTCTCCACTTTTGGAAGCGACTCTACGGCACGACCCCCGGCCTTGCCGCAAGCCCCCGGCAGCGCGATATACTGGAAGTAGAAAGGTTCAGCGCGGACGCGCGAACCACCGCAATTCCCGTTCGGTTTCCCTGCTGGTTTTCAAGCCACCGCGATATTTCAAACTAATTCGCCGCTGCCGCAACCCTCGTCGCCCCATTCACTCTCGCCGGCCTCTTCTCCACCCGCTTCACTTTCTTCCCGCTCTTCTCGCCTTCCAACACCGCCTGCGCCGCCGCCAACCTCGAAATCGGCACCCTGAACGGTGACGCGCTCACATAATCCATCCCCACGCGGTGGCAAAACTTCACGCTCTCCGCATCCCCGCCATGCTCCCCGCAAATGCCAATCTTCAGCTTCGGCCTCACCGACCTGCCTCTCTCAATCGCCCACTCCATTAGCATCCCCACCCCATCCTGATCCAGCGATTGGAACGGGTCGTCCTTAAAAATCCCCGTCTTCTTCTCGTCGACATAATCCGGCAAAAATCTTCCCGCATCGTCTCTCGACAGCCCCATTACCGTCTGGGTCAGATCGTTCGTGCCAAACGAAAAGAACTCCGCCACTTCCGCGATCTGATCAGCCAGCAACGCCGCCCGTGGCGTCTCAATCATCGTCCCAACTGTATATTCAAGTTTTACTTTGGCTTCAGCAATTAGGGGATCGGCGATCTTCCGGGTCTCCTGCTCCAGTATCGCCAGCTCCTTCTTCTCAATCGTAAGTGGATGCATAATCTCAGGTGTTACTTTGATACCTCGCTTCTTGCAATCTATCGCCGCCTCAATGATCGCCCTCACCTGCATTTCCAAAATCTCCGGGTACGTAATGCACAGCCTGCACCCGCGATGCCCCAGCATCGGGTTCGCTTCGTGCAGTTGCGCCACCCGCCGCGCCACTGTCTCCGCATCCACGCCAATCTTCCGTGCCAGCTCTTCCTGCTTCTCTAGATCGTGTGGCACAAATTCATGCAAGGGCGGATCGATCAGCCGTATCGTTACCGGGAACCCATCCATGGCCTCGAAGATTCCAATAAAATCCCGCCGCTGAAATGGCAGCAGCTTCGCCAGCGCCTTCTTCCGCGCCTCTGGCGAATCCGCAATGATCATTTCCTGAATCGCCAGTTGCCGCTCTGCGCTCTTCTCCGGCTTCTCAAAATCCTTGAAGAACATGTGCTCGGTCCTGCACAGCCCGATCCCCTCAGCGCCCATCCCCCTGGCCTTCCGGGCATCCTGTGGTGTATCCGCGTTCGTCCGTATCCCCAGCCGCCGTATCTGATCCGTCCACTTCATCAGCGTCTCGTACGCTTTCGGCGGCTCCGGTCTCACCAACGGCGTTTGCCCCTTGTAAACGTGTCCGTCCCCGCCATCCAGCGTCAAGTACTCGCCTTCATGTATCACTTGATTTTTTGCCCGCGCTTCGCGTTTGCCCGGATCGATATCGAACTCCTCCGCTCCCACGATGCAGCACTTACCCCATCCGCGCGCCACCACCGCCGCGTGGCTCGTCTTCCCGCCCGTCGCCGTCAAAATCCCCTCGGCCACGAACATCCCCCCCACATCCTCCGGGCTCGTCTCTCGCCTTACCAAAATCACCTTCTCGCCCCGCTTCGCCCATTCTTCCGCCGTCTGCGCCGTGAACACCGCCTTGCCCACCGCCGCGCCCGGCACCGCGTTAATTCCCGATGCCAAATACCGCCCTTTCAATTCATTCCTCGCGATCTTCGGATCAATCACCGGATAAAACAGTCGCTCCACATCCTCCGGCTTGATCCTCTCAATCGCCTCGCTCTTCGTAATCAACCCTTCGCCCACGAGGTCCACCGCAATCTCAAACGCCGCGGATGGCGACCGCTTCCCGGTCCGCGTCTGCAGCATGTATAAATTCCCGTCCTCGACCGTGAATTCCAGGTCCTGCATGTCCTTGTAATGCTTCTCCAGTTTTACTCGGACCTTCTCGAGCTGCTTGTAAACCTTCGGCATCCGCTCTGACATTTGCGACAGCGGCATCGGCGTCCGGATCCCCGCCACCACATCCTCGCCCTGCGCATTCACCAGAAAATCGCCATAAAATGTCTTCTCGCCCGTGCTGGGGTCCCGCGTAAAGCAAACTCCGGTCCCCGAATTCTGCCCACGATTGCCGAACACCATCTGCACCACGTTCACCGCAGTGCCCAGCAGCCCGGTGATCTTCTCCACCCGCCTGTAAGTCACCGCCTTCTCCGCCATCCATGACTCAAACACGGCCCCTATTGCGCCCCACATCTGATCTTCCGGCGCCTCCGGAAACTCCTTCCCGGTCTTTTTCTTGAAATACGACTTGTACTCGTCCACAAGCGACCGCCAGCCCTCCGCCGTCACCTGCGTGTCGTCTTTCACTCCCATCCGCTTCTTCAAAGCTCTCAGCGCGTCTTCCAACTCTTCCTTCGGCAACCCAATCACCACCGTCGAATACATCTGCACAAATCGCCGGTACGCGTCGTACGCAAACCGCTCGTCATTCGTCTTCTTCGCCAGGGCCTCCACCGACTTCGAATTCAGCCCCAAATTCAAAATCGTCTCCATCATTCCCGGCATCGACCGCGCCGAGCCCGACCTCACGCTCACCAGCAATGGGTCCTTTGCATCGCCAAGCTTCTTCCCCGTTGCCGATTCCAGACGCTTCAAGTGCTTCGAAACTTCATCCGTCATTCCCGCCGGATATTTTCGGCCATGCTTGTAGAAGTAATCGCATGCCTCAGTCGTGATCGTGAAGCCCGCCGGCACCGGCAATCCGATGCGCGTCATCTCCGCCGAGACCCGCGCCCTTGCCCCCAAGCAAGTCGCGCATCTCGCCATTGCCTTCCGCTTTACCCGCCCCAAACGAATACACGTACTTCAAATTGCACCTCCGCCTATGTCAGCAAAATCATTGTAATTACAGGTACTTCAAGCATCACTACAGGTGTCGGCGAATCGACAATTCATCGACAGGAAAACAAATCATACATACACTACTTTTTCGCGGCGTCTTCCACCGTAATTTCCGACAGGTCCGCAATGCTCGAAAATTCTCCCAGTAAATTCCCCAGCAGTGCCAACCGATTCGCACGTACATCTTCCTCAGGCGCCATCACCAACACCTTGTCAAAAAACAAATCCACAGCCGGTCTCAATCGCGCAATCTCATCCAACGCTTCCTGCTATTCTTCTCCGCACGGCGCTCTCTCGCCACGCGCCCGATTTTCTCAGCAGCCTCGTGCAATCCCCGCTCCGCATCCTCGCGAAATAAATCGCTCCGCACATCCACCGCGCTTCCCTTCGTACCACGCGCTGCCCCCGCGCTCTTCTCCAAAATATTCCGCACCCTCTTAAATGCCGCCGCCAGTGAGACGAAATTCTCCGAGCCTCTCACCACTTGCAGCGCCATCAACCTCGTCAGCGCATCCACTAAGTCGTCGCTGTCCGCCGCCAGCACCGCCGAAATTTCATCGTTTGCAAATCCAAAACTCTCCCGAAACACGAATCGCGCCCGCTCATTCAAAAATTCCCACACCTTCTCCCGCTGCTCCTCGGTGACCCTCAATCTTCATCTCCGACCGCGCATGCTCCTCGCCACCATCGCAATCGCTGCCCCGATCGAAAGCGGCAACTTCTTGTCCAGCGCGATCGCCGGCGAATCCCCAACGCCGCTCGTCGCAATCCAAATAGTCATCGCGTTGCCGTCGGTATCGCCCCCACCGCGAAACATCCCCACTAACGAATCGAGCTTGTCCGCGACCGCCAGCGCGCGTATAGGAGAATTCCGTGGCAACTCATCCGCGGCTCCCGCCGGCCGGTACTGATCGTAAATCGCCAGCGCTACTTGCTCCAGCTGCCCTTGTCTCTCGCCCCGCGCGTATAGCTAACCTACCACGCCTTGCAGTTCTGGAAATTCGTGCACCATCTCC
>CAVWSS010000008.1:0-16103 GCA_963757885.1 uncultured Acidobacteriota bacterium
TCCGTGCCGCCGAAATGGAAGTTCTTTGTGGGTGCCGTACTCTTCCACGGGGTTGGGACCGGGTCTTTGCTTTGCCTCAGCGGGATCTATCTCAGTTTGTTCAGCTGCGCACTCCTCACCTAAGCCGCGCCAGGTTTCAGTGCCTCCGGTGTTACCGGCCCTTCTTGCATGCCGGCCTTCGAATCGAGTCCTGAACCAAACGGTACGCCACGCGCCCAAATGTCCCCTTAGCGACTGCGGATCAAGTCCAGTAACTCGGCTCGCCATCGCTCTGTCCAGTAGGGTGACAGTTCAAAAACTATATGGCGATGGGCACGTTGCGAGTTTCTAATGCGTAGGGATCTTTTTCGACCATTCGCACGCTCTGCGACGTCAAGCGTCAGCCGCTTCACGTCCTGGCTGAATTTGTTGCGATTCCATTCTTCCGCTCGCTGGCCTTTGGAGTGCCGAAGCTAGCACCGGCGGTTTCAGATAGAATGTAAGGTCTCCGCCCCGTCAGATGAGAAGAGTACATGTTTCCTCGCAGGCTATCAGTGAGCGTGTCTCGGACGGGCACCTCCTGGCAAGAGGCGATCACTTTTCTGAAGCTTCGTTAAAAGTCCTTCTTTCGGAGCCCTTTGTGCTCCATTCATCCGCCACAGCCAATCGCCGTTGTAGCCGTGTACCGCCCAGAGTTGGCTCGAAATGCTCCCAAGCGTCCGGCCTTGATCCCGAGGGTCGAATGAGAACGTTGAAATATTTCCTACGATAGGTTTTGAGATTGCTTTTCTTGCCAAATGTCAAATTGACTCACTTTTCTATCTACGGTCGCAAGGGCGCACAGGCGATAGTCCGAATTTCCGGTTTCCTTGAACTTGCGAAAAGAGAAGTGAAGGACCATGTTGCCCCGCCGAAGTCTGTTGCGTACGTCCTGGCGGCAGATTCCCCACGAAAGCTGGCCATCCGAATTTGCGTGCGGCATAGAACGAAGGATCACCTCGCCAATGTCATAAGGCCAGCCTTGCCTTCTTCACAACCTTTTTGAAAGCTGCAACTGTCGATCCGGCATCGGTCGATGTGGGTGACGATCTGGATGTCGCGTGGAATGGGGCAAAGTAGATTCTGCGGGTGGTGCCACCGAACGAGGGGGTCTTAGCTTCTATGGGGGCCTCACTCTTCCCCGGGCTGGGAAGGGTGCGGTCTTTGCTTTGCCTGTCCTCATTTTCTGAACAAATCTGGAAACAGACGGGATTTTTCACACTGCCGGGCCAACTTTTGAGTCCCCGGCCCACTCCGCCACCTGCAAATCAATCTGCGTCCCATGGTCCACATGCGACCCCGCCAGCGGCGACTCACTCACCACCGTGCTATGCACATAATTCCCAATGGGCACAAAAACAATCTTCCCCATCCGCATCCCCGCCGACGAAATCTTCTTTTCCGCGTCCGCCAGCAACAGTCCCTGAAGCTGTGGCATTAAATACTGTTCCGGCGGCGGCCCCATCGACACCAGCAGGTTCACTCGTGTGCTCTCCACTTCGCCCGTCCCCGGCGGCGGGTACTGCAGCATCACCACATCCGCGGGCGTCGAATCAAAATACGCGCTCGACACTTCGCCCACTTCCAGCCCGCTGCGCAGCAACTCAATCTGGCTCGCGCGCAAGCTCTTGTTCACCAAATTCGGAATCGTCGCTTCGCGCTGCCCCAGGCTCAGCGCCACGTGAATGTATTGTCCAACTTTCACGTGCGTTCCCGCCGGCGGGCTCTGCCTCACGATCGTATCCACCGTGCTTGAGCTATAGATTCGGTCTTCCACCTTCATCCCCAGGCCATGCTGCTTCAGCGCCAGTTGCGCGTCCGCCACATTTTTGCCGACCAGCGCCGGCATATCTACGTCGCGCCCGCGAATGGCAATCCGCATCGCCGTGATCGCGCTCAAAAATGCCGCCGACGCCAAAATAAATAGCAGCAGCGCAATCCGCCCAATCGTCTGCAGCCGCTCTCGAAAGTCCATATCTACGATTTCCTCGATCTTCCCCGATCACATTTTGAGGTTTTGTGCGCCCCAACACAAATCGAACGCTGTTCGATTTTTCTTGAACATGGTTCGATTTTTCGTGCTTTTTCAGCGTTTTTCGAGTGCCACCGCAAAGAAGCCATCCACCCCATGTTTGGACGGAAACGTCCTATAAACGCCCTCCGAATCGATCAATTCCGCCGCGCTGGCCCCTTCCGCCATGTGCGGCTCAAGCGACTTTTCCATTTCCTCGCGCCCCACCCGCCGCAACTCCGGATGCTCCGCCATCACCGCTTCCACCACCTGCTCATTCTCCTCCGGCTCCAGCGAGCACGTCGAATACACCAGCCGCCCTCCCTCCTCCAGCACTCCCACCGCCGACCGCATCATCGCCACTTGCGTCGCCTGCAGCCGGGTCAAGTCCGCAGCCACTAACCTCCACCGAATCTCCGGGTTACGAGCCATCGTTCCAGTTCCTGAACATGGCACGTCCACCAATACTCGCGAAAATTTGCGCGCAAAAGGGAGGGGAAGTGTTGCGTCGATTTGCATCACTTTTACTCGCTCCAAATGCAAACGCCTCAGCTGCTCCTTCATTGCGCGCAGCCGCGCCGCACTAATATCCGCCGCCACCACTTCGCCTTCTTCTCCCGCGTCCAACGCCATCTCCGTCGTCTTCCCTCCCGGCGCCGCGCACACATCCAACACCGCATCCCCTCGCTGCACTCCGAGCAACTTCGCCACCCCCTGCGATCCCTCATCTCGTATCGACACCCTGCCCTCCCTCCACACCCTCCCCCGCCCCACCACCCCCTCCTCCACCCTGAACGCCTCCCGCCACCACCTCCCCCTCCCCACTCGCACCCCCTCCTCTTTGAGCGCCGCCTCGTCCGCCTCTCGACTCGCGAGCAAATGAAATACGCCTCCCACCGACGGAGCTCGATTGTTCGCCTCCAGCAACGCCACCGTATCCGCCTCGCCCCATCGCGCCAGCCACCTCTTAACCAACCATGCCGGATGAGAGTGCAGAATCGCCAGGCGTTCAGCGAGCGGAAGGGAAGTAGAAACCATGGATTCCACGGGGGCGCGTGCAAATCCAGGCTCCGCCGCGCGCCTTAGCACCGCGTTCACCAGCCCCGCCGCCGACACCTTCCCCTCCTCGCTTCACCAACTCCACCGACTCATTCACCGCCGCACTCGCCGGCACCCGATCCAAAAATCGCATCTGATACAGCCCCATCCGCAGCGCCGTCAGCACTTCCAAATCGAGCGCCGCGACCTTCCGCTTCGCCAACGTCTCCGCCATCAAATCCAGCAACGCACGCTGCCTTAGTACGCCCAGCGTAATTTCCGTCGCCAACCCCGCATCCCGTGTATCCACTCCCCGCGTCGTCTCACCACCTGCCCACTCCTCCTCCGCATCCCCAACGCTTCCCAACTTCGCGCGCAGCAAATCACTCGCATACGCCTGCTGCTCCTCCACTCCTCGCAGCACATCGAACGCGACACGTCTCGCCGGACTGATTGCCATGCAGGTGAGCTTACCTTACGAGGACACCACGCGGATTCTTACACTCCAAACTTTTCATCGGGCGCGAGCCGCGCCCCATTCGCAAACTCCCGCGCCGTAACACGCTTCCGCCCTTCCAACTTCACTTCCGTCAAACGCAGCCAGCTCGCGTTGCCACACGCCATGAAAACTTCGCTGCCGTAAATCGCGATCGTGCCAGGCGCCGCGCGCTCGCCTCGCTCTCCCACGCGGCCCCACAATTGAATCTGTTTCCCCCGAAACACCGAATACGTTCCCGGCCACGGATCGAGCCCTCGAATTCGGTTGTAAATCTGCCCCGCGGGCCAATTCCAGTCGATTAACCCATCTTCCTTCTTCAGAATCGGCGCCAAACTCGCCTGCGAATCATCCTGCGCCCGCGGCGTAATCACTCCGCTCGCCAATTTCTCCAGCGTCCCGCCAATCAACCCCGCGCCAGCCTCCGCCAGCCGCAGTGACAACTCCGGCGCTGTCTCCTCCGCTCCAATTTCCAACTCCACTCTCTCCAGCATCGGCCCCGTATCGAGTCCGGCGTCGATCCGCATCGTGGTCACGCCGGTGCGCGTCTCGCCATTCACAATCGCCCACTGAATCGGCGCGGCCCCCCGGTATTTCGGCAGCAGCGAGGCGTGCACATTGATCCAACCCAATCGCGCCAGATCGATCAATTTCTGCGGAATGATTTGCCCGTAAGCGATGATCACCACCGCATCGAGCTTTGCCGCTTCGATCAATGCGCGCGATTCCTCAGCGCGAATTTTCACCGGCTGGTGCACCGGAATACCTAGCTCAGTTGCCATGCGACCCACCGGCGACAGCGAAATTTCCTGGCCTCGTCCACGCGGACGGTCCGGCTGCGTAATAACACCTTCAATCTTTATTGCGGGATTTTTATGAAGTGCTTTGAGCGAGGGGACTGCAAATTCAGGAGTGCCGCAGAAGAAGATTCGCAATGCCACCTTATTTACCAGGCTTCACGCCGACACTACCAATCGCCGGCTTTCGTCAATTTGCGGATTTTGCGCCTGATCAAGTCGCGCTTCAGCATGCTCAGATGCGTAATAAAAAGTACCCCATTCAGGTGATCGATCTCATGGCAGAAAGCACGCGCCAGTAAGCCCTCGCCCTTGCGCTCAAACGTCTCTCCATTGGCATCTTGCGCGCGTATGGTCACGTATTGCGGACGCGCAACATACCCGCGAAATCCCGGCAGCGACAAACACCCCTCTTCCTCGCGCTGCTCTCCCTCCGCCGCAATAATTTCCGGATTCGCACACACAATCTTGGCTTCGGGATTCTTACCCTGGCTCACGTCGATAACGGTCACCTTCAGGCTCCTGCCAATCTGTGGCGCCGCTAATCCCACACCCTGCGCCGCGTACATCGACTCGAACATATCGTCCACCAGCTTGGCCAGATCCTCGTCGAATTTCGTGATCGGCTTGCCTGGCGTTTCGAGTACCTTGTTTCCGTATTTTAAGATCGGATAAATCATTCGCCTGAAATCCTAAAAATCATTTCTTCCATTTTCCACTAAAAATCGTCGAGCTGTTTCTGATACCCGGCATAATTGCGCCGCGTCTCGGCCAGCGAATCTCCTCCGAATTTCGCCAAAAACGCTCCCGCCAGCACAAACGCCACCATCGCCTCCCCCGCCACTCCCGCCGCCGGCACCACACACACATCCGACCGCTCGTACCCCGCCTTCAACTCCTCCTTGGTTCCCAAATCCACGCTTCTTAATGGATTGTGCAGCGTCGAAATCGGCTTCAGATACCCTCGCACCACCACATCCTCGCCGTTCGTTATGCCGCCCTCCAGCCCGCCCGCGCGATTCGAGCTATGCGTAAATCGCTTCCGCTTCTTATCGTATCCAATCTCGTCCTGAACTTCCGACCCTCGCCGTCCCGCTCCCTCCACACCGGCGCCGATCTCCACGCCCTTCACCGCTTGTATCGACATCACCGCCTGCGCCAGCCGCCCGTCCAGCTTCTCGTCCCACTGCGCATGCGATCCCAACCCCGGCGGCACTCCCCGCGCCACAACCTCAAACACGCCTCCCCGTGTATCCCCCGTCCGCATCGCATCCTCTATCTCCGCCTTCATCCGCGCCTCCACATCCGCATCCACGCACCGCAGCGGCGACTCCAAATTCCCACACACCGCCACTATCTCTTCCCACTTCGCCTCTCTCCCCAGCCGCGTACTTCCCACGCCCACCGTGTGACTCCACACTTCCACTCCAAACTCCCTAAGCAGCAGCTTCGCCATCGCCCCCGCCGCCACACGCGCTGCGGTCTCGCGCGCCGACGCCCTCTCCAGCACATACCTCGCGTCGTGATAGTCAAACTTCAGCGCCCCCGCCAAATCCGCATGCCCCGGCCGCGGCGACGTGAACTTCTTACGCGCATCTGCCTCCCCCGTGTCCTCCACCGGCAACGCGTTCTCCCAATTCTTCCAGTCCCGATTCTTCAGCTCGATCAGAATCGGCGCCCCAATTGTTTTGCCGTGGCGCACACCCGCGATAAATTCGGCCTCATCTTTCTCGATCTTTTGTCGTCCGCCACGCCCAAATCCAAGCTGTCGCCGGTGCAGCTCTCGATTGATGAACGCGAAGTCCACTGGAACGCCGGCGGGGAAGCCCGAAATCCACGCCGCTAGCGCCTGACCATGCGATTCGCCTGCTGTTACGAAACGGAGCATCTTTTGTGGGGTTCCCGTGGATTTATGAGCATGCTCGATAAAGGTAAGCCGTGCATTCTACCGAACACGTCCAAGCCGGTAAAGCGAACGAAAATCTACGTCGCCAAAACTGCAAATCCCATCAAAAGAAACGGTTCGAGATTCCTTGACGCCGCCGAACCCGAAACGTTACGCTTCACTCCGGCCAACGCAACCGCACCTGAGTGAGGTTTTTTGTTCGAAGTCACTGAGAGCCCATCGGTCACGGGCGTTGTATCGGACACCATCAAGCGCAAGATTCTAGCGCTTCAAGACTATTCGCTGATGGTTGCCCGATCGATCTCCAACCTCTTTAGCCCGCCTTGGTATTGGGCCGACACCATGACGCAAATGGACGTGGTCGGGGTTGGATCCATGCCCATCGTCGCGGTCAGCGGGTTCTTCATAGGCGCCGTCCTGGTGCTGCAAACTGCTGCTCAATTCCAGAGATTCGGTGA
This sequence comes from uncultured Acidobacteriota bacterium, assembly GCA_963757885.1. Taxonomy (GTDB): domain Bacteria; phylum Acidobacteriota; class Terriglobia; order Acidiferrales; family UBA7541; genus Palsa-147. The sequence goes on from CAVWSS010000008.1 coordinate 6,725, forward strand.
AACAGCCCTCACTGGCGACGCCGTTTCGCTCGCCCTCGTGCGTGAACTGGGTCCGACCATCACGGCGCTCCTCGTCGCCGGCCGTAATGCCTCTGGAATGGCCTCCGAATTGGGCTCCATGGTCGTCACCGAACAGGTCGACGCCATGCGCGCACTTGGCACCGACCCAACCCGCAAACTCCTGACTCCCCGGGTTGTCGCCTCCGTGCTAATGCTCCCTCTTCTCACCGCCCTCGCCGATTTCATCGGCCTCGTCGGCGGCTTCGCCGTTTCCTACTTTGAATTAAAGCTCAGCGGCGCCCAATTCTGGCATCGCGCCATCCAAGCTCTGGAATTTGGCGATTTAGTACAAGGCCTCGCCAAGCCGCTCCTTTTTGGCCTGATCTTAGCCACCATTGGCTGTTACCAGGGCCTTCGCGTCACCGGAGGCACCCGAGGCGTCGGCCGCGCCACCACTTCCGCTGTCGTCTACGCTTCCCTAACCATCATCGTCACCGACGCCTTCCTCTCCCGCATCTTCCTTTGGGCCTTCCAGTAGGCGCGCTGCAAAGCCTTCGCGGCATCCAGGCAATAGACGCCATGCATTTTCGCGTTCCGACTTATAATCTCTCCACTTGATGCCAGCACCTCTCCACGCCCCATTCGCCGCCCGTCACCCCGAATCTTCTGAAACTTCCCCCGGCGAGCCCCTGGTCATTTTTAACGATGTAAAGCTCGGCTTCGGTGACGTCGAGGTCCTCCGCGGCATCTCGTTCACCATCGAACCCGGCGAATCGAAAGTTTTCCTCGGCGAGAGCGGCTCAGGCAAAACTCTCATCTTCAAACTCGCCGCCGGCCTGGTCTGCCCCGATTCAGGTCAAGTCATTGTGATGGGCCACGAAATTCGCGACATGAGCGAAAACGAGCTTCTCGATTTTCGCCGCCGCATCGGCTTCGTCTTCCAGGAAGGCGCGCTCTTCGACTCGCTCGACGTCGCCGACAACGTTGCCTACCGCATGCGTGAGGAAAACGTTGACCCCGCCGAAATCGACGAGCGCGTCCGCGAATCCCTACAATTCGTCGAAATGGAAGATGCCATCGACAAATTTCCCGCCGAGCTTTCCGGAGGCATGCGCCGCCGCGTTTCCATCGCGCGCGCGCTGGTGAACCGCCCCTCGCTCGTTTTTTACGATTCGCCCACCGCCGGCCTCGACCCCGTCACTTCGCAGACCATCATGAATTTGATCATGCGTCTCCGCGACACCCAGGGCGTCACCTCGGCCATCGCTACTCACCGCGTTCAGGACGTCTTCGGCCTGGCCAATTTCAAATTTGATGCGCACGCGAATCGCATCATTGCCACAAAAAATGGCGCCAAAGCGGCAGCCTCCCCGACCAACGTCATCGTCCTGCGTAACGGGCAAATTTATTCCGAGAGCTCCGCTGACCAGCTACTTGATTCGACCGACGATTACATAAAAAAGTTCCTGGCCTCTGCGGAATAAGAGCGGAATAAAAGGGAATAGAACAATCGAGGAATCACCCGCAATCGAATAGAATCTTCCTAATGGGGCACAAAACGGGGCACCAAAAACGGAGGGAAGCATGGCGCAACGCAAGCAACTAACCTGGACCGAACTGCGCGTCGGTGTTTTCGTGTTGGTGGGGCTGGCCATTATGGCCGTCGGGATTTTTTACGTTACCGGCGGCGCCACCTTCGCACCGAAATACCGCCTCAATACCTATTTGCCTGAAGTGGAAGGGCTGCAAATTGGCGCGCCGGTAAGCCTCAGCGGCGTGAACGTTGGCGCGGTGGAGAACATCAGCCTGAATCCCAATCCCAAGGATTCAATCCACAATGTCAAAGTGGTCATGCGCATCAACAAAAAATTCCAAGACAATATCCGCACTGACTCGTCCGCTACCTTGGTCACCTCCGGCTTGCTTGGCGACCGCTACGTGAGCATTTCGCGCGGCATCACCGGCACTCCGCTGCAATCCGGCGCCACCGTGCCCAGCGCGGAGGTCAAGGCCATCCAGCAAATCGTCGAGCGCGGCGTTGAACTCGAAGAAAATCTCGGCACCCTCGCCAATCAAGTCAATGCCATCGTCGGTGACCTCAAGGAGGGCAATGGCACCCTCGGCAAATTGCTCACAGATCCCGAGCTGTATAACCACCTCAACGCCACCGCTGCCAAGCTCGACAACATGACCACCACTGTTCAGTCTGGGCGCAACAGCGTCGGCAAATTGCTCACTTCGGACGAGCTGTACAACCATCTCAATAACACCATGGCCCACGCCGAAAATGTCTTGGGGGCCGTGCAGGACCAGAAGGGAACTTTGGGCAAACTCGTTTATGATCCTTCGGTGCATCAAAGCCTGCAGCAATTTTTGGATCACGGCAATTCCGTGCTGGCCGACGCCCAGGGCGGCAAAGGCACGCTGGGTAAGTTCATTACCGACGACTCGGTCTTCGTGAATTTGCGCGATGCTTCCGCGAATGTTCGCGACGCCACCGCCAAGCTGAATTCGGGCGAGGGAACTTTTGGGAAATTCTTCACCAATCCGCAGCTTTACGACAATTTGACAGGGCTAACCAGTGACATGCGCGGATTGATGGGTGATTTCCGGCAGAACCCGAAGAAATTCTTGCACGTCAGGATCACCATATTTTGAGCGCAGCTGCAAAATAGCCTGAGCTTCTTGCCGGTTTCGGGGCGGGCAAACGTCTGCGCCGAATGCGCATCATTCAAGGATTGCTTTGCTTACTAGCTGGAGGGACTTATTCGCAAATTGGGAATTCTAGAAGCGTCCGCCGCCCCCGTGTCACGGCACTGCGATCTGGCGCGATTTTTCGTGGTAGGAATTTTGTTCCTCGTAGCCCTTGCTACGCTCACTCTCGAACCGCGCTGGCAACCTGCCGTAGCGAACACTCCACACGTTGCTGCGCTCACATCCCAAAAGGCCCTTACAGCCTCCGCCTATGGCCAACTACCCATTCGCTTCGAACCCAATCGCGGTCAATTCGACCCGCGGGTGAAGTTTTCCGCACGAGGCGAACGCTCCTCACTCTTCCTTACCCAGAATGAAGCAGTGGTAGCTCTTGCTGGATCGAACGACAAACCCGCCTTTGCTCTGCGCATGTCCTTTGCAGGAGAGACGCGCACTGCCCCATCTCTAATTCGCGGCCTTGACCCGACCCCCGGCACTACCAACTATTTACTCGGCAACGATCCTTCGCGATGGCTCACAAAAATCCCCTCCTTCGCAAAAGTGCAATACGACAACATTTTTCCCGGAATCGACCTGCTCTTCTATCAGAGCAGTTACGAGAACAACCCACCTCAGCGCCCCGGCGTCCTCGAATATGATTTCAACGTTGCGCCCGGCGCCGACCCCGATCAAATCCGCCTGAACTTTGCCGGCCAGGACAAAATCGAAGCTGCCCCAAATGGCGACCTTCTTCTCCACGCCGCATCGGGAGACCTGCTTCTAAAGCGCCCGGTCATCTACCAGGAGTCGCCTGCTGGAGCGGCACAAAATCGCACGAACATCGAAGGCGAGTATCTCCTCGCTTCAAACAACGAAGTCAGCTTCCGCCTCGGCCCCTACGACAAAAATCTTCCGCTGGTGATCGATCCCGCGCTTGTTTACTCGACATTCCTCGGCGGCACGGTCTCCGATCAAGTCAATGCCGTGGCTGTCGATTCGCAACGCGAAGCCTTCGTCACCGGAAAAACCACCTCGCCCGACTTTCCAACCACCTCAGGAATCGTTCAGAGCGGTTTGCGCGGCCCGGCAAACGCCTTCGTAACCAAGCTCAACGCAGCGGGCAGCCAGCTCGTTTACTCTACGTACCTCGGCGGTTCCAACGGCACCGGCGACAGCGGCCAGGCGATCGCAGTCGATTCCGACGGCAACGCTTACATCGCCGGCGTCGCTACCTCCACAAATTTTCCCACCGTCAACTCAATCCAGTCCGCACTACGCAGCTCCGCCGGCAATGCCTTCGTAGCCGAACTCGATCCCAATGGCGCCGGTTTGCTTTACTCCACCTACCTGGGCGGCACAGGTGCGGCAGGCGACCAGGCCAACGGAATCGCCGTCGACGGAGCAGGCAACGCCTACGTCGTGGGCACCACCAGCTCTACAGATTTCCCGCTCCAAGCCGCATTTCAATCAACCCTGAAAAGTTCGGTCAGCAACGCCTTTGTTTCCAAAATTACCGCTGGCGGCGGTGCGCTCATCTTCTCCACATATCTTGGAGGCTCCGGCGCGCAGGGTGACATGGGCGCTGCCATTGCCCTCGGATCCAAGGAAGACATTTTCGTCGACGGCTCTACGTCCTCCACCGATTTTCCCGTCACCGCCACGGCGTTTGAGGACACCCTGCAGGGCACAAACTTCAACGCATTCCTCACCCGCATCAACGCCTCAGGCGCGAGCCTTGCCTACTCCACATTTCTCGGCGGCGCCGCCGCCGCAACAAATGCTTACGGTCTCGCCGTTGATTCGAAGCCAAATGCCTACCTCACGGGCTCCACGCTTGCCAGCAACTTCCCGGTGACTTCAGGCGCGTTTCAGGCTGCGCTTGCCGGCACCGCGGGCAACGCGTTCATTTCAAAAATCGATCCTGAAACGGCCTCCACGGCTGGCCTAATTTATTCCACTTTTTTAGGCGGTAGCACAGCCACGGCTCCCGGCGATGTTGGCCGCGCCATTGCCGTCGACGGAGGCGGCAATGCTTCCGTCACCGGCATAGCTACTTCCGCGAATTTCCCGGTTACTCCGGGAGCATTTCAATCAACGCTCACTAGTGCCGGCGGCAATGCATTCGTCACCCGCCTCAATCCCGCAGGCAAAGCGCTGTTTTACTCGACGTACCTTGGGGGCACTAACGCTCTCGGCGACGAAGCATTCGGACTTGCCGTCGATAGCGCCGGCGGAGCTTACATCGGCGGACGGACCGCTTCTTCGAATTTTCCAGTCACCAGCGGTGTGCCCCAGCCGCAATTTCTAGCGGCCAGTGGCGACTCGAATGGTTTCGTAACCAAAGTCTCGGTCAGCTCGATTGTTTCCATCTCGCCGTCGAGTATCGACTTTGGCAATCAGTTCTTGAATATTCCTGCTACCGCCCAGCTGGTGACCGTCACCAACAATGCCTCCACCACTCTGACTTTCACCGTTCCTCCAAAATTGGAGGGCGCGAGTGTCCACCAATTCTCAATTGCCTCACAATGCGGCACGACTCTGGCCCCCGGTGCGCACTGCACCGTAGAAGTTGGTTACACGCCCACCGCGTTCGGCGCGGCATCCGCGACCGTCGTTTTTCAGGATACCGACGCGAGCAGCCCGCAGACAGTTCCTATCAGCGGCGTCGGCTATCAGGACTTCACTTTGGCCGGGTCCACCACCGAGTCGGTCACCAAAGGCCAGACTGTCACCTTCAGTATTACAGTCAGCCCGCTAGATGAATCGCATCAGGTGATCAAGCTGACCTGTACCGGCGCACCCGCGGATACCACCTGTGGAATTTCGCCCGAAAGCTTCCAACTCGACGGCGAAGACGTGGTCACCTCGACCGTGACCATCACCACGCAAGGCGCATTGCCGCCTTCGCCAAGTAAGCGCTCTCGCAGGCCCTGGCAAAATCCGCTGGCGCCCATTGCGCTCGCGGTCATTGGCGCAGCTTTGGCCATTGGCTTCACGCGTAAGCGGGCCGCGCGTCCAGCTTTTGCTTTGGGGATCGTAGCCGCGATCTTGGCGGTCTGTCTGGTCGTTACGGGATGCGGATCAAGTGGCGGAACTCCACAGGGCACCAGCACCCTTGTCATCACCGGCGTCGCTACCCCGGGCGGGCAAAATCACACACTCGACGTAGCCCTAACTGTTGATTAGCGACGGGCGACCCTCGCGCCCATCAATCGATCATCCAATTCATGCATCGAATTCACGCATCGAATTCACGGCTACGCTTTTAGCCTTAGCCAAATTTTCCAGCGCTCCATCGACTCGGGAAGCGCCCACAGCGTGTAGAGGGTTGCGATCAGCGTCAGCACGGACCCAAACAGAAAAACTCCGCTGGGACTCAACTTCAACACGCTGACCAGCAGGTAGTACCCGCCGCCGGCCAAAAAAATCGCCACAAACGACAGCAGATTCGCCGCCGCCTGCATGTTGCCTTTACGCTCCGGACTGGGACGGTGTTGGATGATCGCCAGCACCGGCACCGCAAAAAATCCCGCGAAAATTCCAAGAAGCGCGAGCAAAATTCCTACCCAAAGAAATGAAAGATTTGGCGCGGAAAGTGTCGCCGAGAACGCAGCCAATCCGAGCGATCCTGCTGGTATCAGCCCGTATTCGATTTTTCCGCGCGACAAATAGCCCGCGGCCAAACTTCCTACCCCGATCCCTACCGCCAGCGCAGCCTGCAAATACGTATTCTGCTTGTCGCCGAGCCGCAAAACTTCTTTGCCATAGAGCAGGATGATCGGTTGCAGCAGTCCTCCCAGGAACCAGAAATACATGTTGCCCAGCATGGCCAGCCACAAAACGTCGTCACGCCGCGCTACACGAATCTCTCCCCACAAATCCTTTACAAAATTCGGCTGAAATTTTCGTTTTGGATCAGCCGCACGCACTTTGGTGATTCCCAAACTCACCACGGTGCCGAAGAACGCGAGTCCCAGTAGAATTACGCCGGACCAAACTTGCTTTCCGCGAAAATCCTCCGACAAATATCCCGCCGCTACCGTGCCAATCAGAATTGCCAGGAACGTCCCTAACTCAAGAACTCCATTTCCCCAGGAAAGTTCACGCTCAGGCAGGATTTCCGGCAGCATGCCGTACTTTGCTGGTCCAAAAAGTGCCGCCTGTGAGCTCACCAGAAAAATTGCCGCAAATTCGAGTGGCAGATTCTGCAGTCCCAAGCCTGCCACCGCCACCAGCATCACCACGACTTCCAGCGCCTTTGTGCCGCTGGCTACGCGTTGTTTGCTAAAGCGATCTGCTAGAAATCCGCCGGCCATCGAAAAAAGAATGAACGGCGCGGCAAAAAGCAGCAGGACATAGGGAACCAGCTTGTCCTTCTGCGCTTGGGTGATCCCCGAGCCGAGGATCAGCAAAATAATCAGGTTCTTCAGCGCGTTGTCGCTGAATGCACCTTGAAACTGGGTGACGATCAGCGCCCAGAAGCCGGCGCGCCAGTGCTTCGGCGGTTCTGGCTTGGTTTTTTCGGAGGAGACGGGGGCCATTTGACGGGAGTTTAGCTTGCCGGACGCGACGGTGCCAGCGATTGCCTAGCAAGGGAGTTACGAGCGGGAATTACGGGGGAACTGCTAAGCAATTACGCGAAACGGACGCTTGCCCGAGGATTTGTCACGCCCGGAATCGACCGCATCGGCAATCGACAATTCTGGCTGAGAAGAGGATCCGGCATTTCCATTACGCGGCGCATACTTGTTCGCTACGTAGTCATCGAGCAGCTTTTGAAACGCCGCAGAAAGCTCGTCGTAGTTGCCCTTCAGCGTCACAAACTTTTGCCCGTCGATATAAACAGGGCAACTCGGCTCTTCCCCTGTCCCCGGCAAACTGATTCCGATATTCGAAGCTTTCGATTCGCCTGGGCCATTCACGATGCAGCCCATCACCGCGAGCTTTAAATTCTCCACGCCTTCGCGCTGTTTCTTCCACTCCGGCATTTTTTCGCGAATGTAATCCTGAATCCGCTCCGCCAATTCCTGAAAAGTTGTGCTGGTCGTTCGCCCGCAGCCGGGGCACGCCGTCACACTTGGCGCGAAAGAACGCAGTCCCAGAGCCTGTAGCAGCTCGCACGCCGCGTAAACTTCATCGCGGCGGTCACCGCCCGGCCGCGGCGTCAGCGAAATCCGAATCGTGTCGCCAATTCCTTCACTCAGCAGCACGCCCATCGATGCCGAAGACCACACCAAACCCTTTGCGCCCATGCCTGCTTCGGTCAGCCCCAAATGCAGCGGCTGTTCGGTGCGCGAGGCTAGTTCGCGATAAATCGATATCAAGTCGTTCGGCCGCGAAACCTTGCACGAAATGATGATCTGATCTTTGCGCAGGCCTGTTTCCAGGGCCAGATCGGTCGATTCCAGCGCCGAAATAACCATGCATTCATTGATGATTTCTTCGGAAGTCAGGCCCAGATCACGGTCGGTATTTTCCTGCATCTTGCGCATCACCAATTCTTGATTCAGCGACCCGCCATTCACTCCAATGCGTACCGGCTTGGCGTTGTCGCGCGCAACCTTGCAAATCGTCGCGAACTGCTCATCGCGCCGTTGCCCGTGCCCTACATTTCCAGGATTGATGCGGTATTTGTCGAGCGCCCGCGCGCAGTCAGGATACTTGGTCAGCAGTACATGGCCGTTGTAGTGAAAATCCCCAATGAGCGGCGCATCGCATCCCTGATCGAGCATCCGCTTCTTGATTTCCGCTACTGCCGCGGCGGCCTCAGGAATATTGACGGTGATTCGCACCATCTCGGAGCCGGCTTGCGCCAGCTCCACGCACTGCTTGACGGTGCTCTCCACATCCACCGTATCGGTGTTGGTCATGGACTGCACCACAATGGGCGCGCCTCCGCCCACCTGCACCTTCCCGACCTTCACTCCAACGGTTTTGTGTCGTTCAGCCATTTCCGGCCCGCTTGTTAGGGGTCTCCCTATTCTACCGAACTTGCGCTGCCGAGACGAATGCTCGCCCGTCCATAAGGTTGTGGAATGTCACAAATTGCACCCGGGCGTCGTTATTCGCATGGTGAGTTCAGCGACCGACCTTAGCGCCGTGGCCGATATAGAAGACGCACACTTCGATATCGAAGCCGCCTTCCGGGCCAACTACGTGCGGATTGCACGTCTTATCGCCCGTGTGGTTGGCGATTCCGCCCGTGCTGAGGAACTCGCCGTGGAGGTCTTTCTGAAGCTGTGGCGCAGTCCGAAAGCTCAAGCAGGGAACTACGAAGCCTGGCTCTACCGGGTCGCTCTCCGCAGAGGCCTCGATGAGCTGCGCAAACGCGGGCGCCGCCATCGCTACGAAACCCTCTTCGGTCTCCTTCCAGCCGCGCACCCTGCCACTCCCGAACAACTTCACTCCGCCACCGAACAGCAAGAGCGTGTGCGGAGTGTTCTCGCAACTCTTGAGCCTCGCCAGGTTGAACTCTTGATTTTGCGCAGCCACGGCTGCGCCTACGAGGAGATTGCCAGGATTCTGAACCTCAACGGTGCTTCTGTTGGCACTCTGCTCAGCCGAGCCCAAGACGCTTTTCGAAAGGAGTACGTGAAACGCTATGGACGCCAATAACTCAATTGCCTGGGTTGATTCACAACTAGCTGCCTTAAGCCCCACCGAGACCTGGGAGCCCAACGTCGCG
>CAVWSS010000009.1:0-36486 GCA_963757885.1 uncultured Acidobacteriota bacterium
ATCCGGTAGTGCGAAATGGTTTGGCCAATCATTTACGGAAGGGCAGCAAAGCTAATACCGATGCGCAGTATGTCGATGCGTTGAATCTTAAGAAATGCCTATCAGCTAGTCAACGCGACGCAACGCAGGCAGCGGGTCAGCTCTCTCTTTCGAGCACACTCAGCACTGCATGTCTCATGGTTTCAACTGGCGCGCGCTGGCCGGTCCAGGATCTCCCACTGCGCTGCACCCTGCGCGATGAACATCTCCACGCCCGAAAGCGTAGCAATTCCCTGCCGCTCGGCCATCTGCAACAATTTCGTCCGCATTGGCCGGTACACCAAATCAAACACCAACTCGCAATTCAATTCTCGCGCCTCGAGCGGCGACTCATCGGCGGTTCCATCCTGACGACCCTGCATGCCCACGGGCGTGGCATTCACAATTACGTCAATTTTTCGCGCGCCAACTCCCGCCGATCAATTATTGAAGCCCGCGCCTCCGCCCGCCCCTTTGCTCCCGACCCTGCTTCCGCCTCTTTGGCCAGTCGCGCCGCCTTTTCTTTACGCCGGGCGCAAATCAACACTTCCGCGCCCGCATCCACACACGCAAACGACGCCGCTCTCGCCGCGCCCCCTGCGCCCACAATTAATACTCGGTTCCCCCGCAGCTTCCGCGTGACTCAGGTTTCGAGGGCCTTGAGGACCCCAACATAGTCCGTGTTGTAGCCCACCATCCTCCCGCGCTTCACCGCGACGGTATTAACTGCGCCAATCTTCTCCCCACCTCGTCGCACTCATCCACATACTTCATGATTTCCTGCTTGTGCGGAATGGTCACGCTGAATCCGGCCACATCCAACTCCCGGGCCACGCGCAAAAAATCCTTCAAATCGCGCACCGGAAACGGCACGTACACACAATTCATCTGTCGCAACTGAAACCCGGCATTGTGCAGATGCGGCGAAAGCGAATGCCCAATGGGATAGCCAATTACTCCATAAATTCGCGTCTTTCGATCAAGCTGATCCGCGCGATAGAGATTTTTCATCTCCTCCAGCGAAATTTCCCCGGCGCCGTCACCTCTTCCACCGGCGCATAAGCCAGCGCCGACCCCTGCCGCAACGCCAAAATTCGCGCCGGCGTTCCCATTTCGCCCATGGGCACCGCTACTAAGTTCTTTTCACGCTGCGCCAAATTCACCACGCGAAACGCGTCACTCAACGTTTCCGTCGCGACGGCAATTTTTCCCGCATCCCCTTCGCTGGGCTTCAATTCACCCAAGATCGCCCGTAAATTTTTCGCGCTCGTATTCGCTCGCGCGCGCTTGCCCGTCCTGAAGTCGTGATACGAACCATAACCTTCGCCGCCCGCCGCAATTTTCCGTTCTTCCTCGCTCAATTTTCTCCACGTCTCAATCTCCACATCCAGCCACTCGCACCCCGCCTCCGCCGCCTCGCGCAACAACTCCACCTGCTCCCTCACACTCCCCTCAAACTCCCCTCCCGCCGCTTTCCTCCTGCACGTCCCGATCAACTCCACTCCCCCTCTCTCGTCTATCCCGCCGTGTATCCACGCACACATCTCCCGTATCCGCCCCCCACTCCCCAGCAAATCAAACCTCACCTCCACACACCCACCCCCCGCCACGGCTCTCTCCACGGCCCGCGCCAGCTCCTCCACACTCCTCCCCGCTGCAACCGCGCAAACCATTCCCCCACCGGCACTTACAGGCCTCCCTCTTCCCCTTTTCCTCACCCTCCGGTCCTCCCCTGATTGCACTGCTCGACCCTTCTGTTTCACCTGTTTCCCCTTCACGAGGCTTCCGCCCAGCCCGCCCCTCCCGATCCTGCGCCGGGCTTCGCGCTTCTACCACGCGTTACCCATTGTGTAAAGCTCACCACCACAGTGCCTTGACCACCCCTCCTCCTCTGCTACGATTACTTAGCGGTGCACCTCGCGCCCAGCCCGGGCGCGCAACTGCCTTCATAGGAGCCAATCATGCGTGCCAGAACGCTTGCCATGGGCCTAGTACTCGCTTTGTCGCTGACAGCTTTGCCAGCGCAGGCTCAACAGCAGGCCCAGCAGGGTCAACAAAAGCCGAACCAGCCAGCCGGTGAGGCTCAGGAAAAAGCTAGAACGCCGATTCCTGCCGATATGTATTGCGCCGGCCTGGTGACCAAGCAAGCGCCATCGAATGACACCGTTCTCATCACCGGCGAAGGCTCCGACAGCAAAATCACCTTCCAAGAAGGCGACTACGTTTACATCAACAAAGGCGCCAACCAAGGTGTGAAGGTGAACGACGAATTTTCGGTGATCCGTCCGGTCAGCGACCCCACTCTTTATCCGTGGTTCAATTGGCAATTTTCGATCATGAACGCGATCGGCACATTGTGGGAGGACGAGGGCCGGGTGCGCGTGGCGGTAGTACATCCCACCGTTTCGGTCGCGGTATTGAAAATTCTTGCGAGTACATGCAGCGCGGCGATGTGGTGGTGCCCTTCGCTGAACGCTCCGCGCCCGATCTAAAATCCGAAGCGACCTTCGATCATTTTGCCGAGCCAAGCGGCAAAGCCAAGGCCATGGTCGTTACCGGCAAGCATTTCCAATCCACCTACGGCAATGATGACATTGTTTACGTGAACTTGGGCGACGCGCAGGGCGTGCACGTTGGAGATTATTTCCGAATCTTCCGCTATCAGGGCACGCAGGAGGAAACGGCTTACCAGACCAAGCGGATGGCTTTTGAAGTGTACGGATTCGGGGCGGTTTCGAAGCAATACAAATGGGACAATGTGCCTCGCGAAGTTTTGGGCGAAGGAGTGGTGGTGCGGACTTCGAAGAATGCGTCTTCCGTGTTGATCACTTTCGCGCTGCGTGAACTCTTCGCGGGCGACTACGTCGAGCTTGAATAGCTGTTGATTCGCGAACGAACCTTTTGAAATGAAAATGGGCGCTGCTTAGAAATCGGCAGCGCCCGTTTTGCTCTCAGCCCGCTCTTACGCTGCGTTGTCTGAAAAAATCTCGGCGGTAAATCCCAAAATTTCGGTACGCGCCTCGCGCCACGCATCCGCGGGTAAGCCCGCCTTCATGCAGGTCTCTTCCAGAAATTGCTCCGGGTTCCAGCGATGCTCCACCGCTACTTGGGGTAACAGAAGGCCGCGAAAACCCCCGCGCCGAATCATCAAGCCATGCTTGCCAACTTCAATTTTGGCCGGCTCAATCGGCGCAAGCGGCGAAAGCACTGAAATCTCTACACCAAGCTGCGGTAATTCCACAGGCTTCATGGGTTTGAATCGGGGATCCTGGCATGCCGCTAGCTGCGCGGCGTCGGCCACAGCCTGGCTCAATGGCTCAGCGGGTTCCAAACGGCCGATGCATCCCCGCAATTTCCTATCGACTTTCAGGGTTACGAAAACGCCTGCGGGTTGAGACAAGTTACCTGGGAGAGGATCGATCTTAGTGGGGCGGCGACGCTCAACCGCTTCGATAACCGCACGCCGTGCAATTTCGAGGAGGCTGTGTCGCTCGCCATTAGCGAGTGGCGACATTTTGCGGCTTTTTCTCCTGCTTCAGGAGCAACAGGCTGTTGCGGCGTTCCTGCACGCGCACGTTGACCTGCCGCCAGAACATCTGGAAGTAATGCACCGCCGAAACTATCGCACTGATCACCACCAGCCAGAGCAGCACAGTGCCCACGATGCGAAGCTGGGCGTGTTTCGCGGCAAGAATTACGGCGCATCCGCAAACGATCTGCAGCACCATCTTGGTCTTGCCCAGCGGCGACGCGGGAATGATCAGGCCCTCGCCGGAGGCGATGTTGCGAAGTCCCACGACAATAAATTCGCGGCCGATGATGATCACCACCATCCAGGCTTGGACCAAACCCATGCCCACTAGGGAAATGAACGTCGCGGAGATCAGCAGCTTGTCGGCAATGGGATCGAGCAGAATTCCGAGGGTGGTCACTTCGTTGCGCTTGCGCGCAAAATATCCATCGGCGGCGTCGGTGGCCGCGGCGGCGAGAAGAATCAAGACGCCCCAAACTTCGAAGTGAACCGCCAAACCCCAAAAATCCAGATTGGGTTCGCGTGTAAGCAGGACGACGACAAGGAGAGGAACAAAAAAGATGCGCAGCGTCGTTAGGCTGTTCGGCAGATTCATGTTCGCACCGGCATTTGCGACACAGAAAGCAACTTTACTCCATCGCAGCCCGCGACACTACGGATGTAGATCACTATAAGGCTGCGGCGGCGAAACCGTCAATGCAACTCGCGGCTCGGGGCGCACATTTCAGAACCATAAACTTCTTATTCGCAAGCGTTTAACGTGTCTATGACGGGCTGAAATGCTGCAAAGCTGTGCAAATCCGCAATTCAAGAAGTTCTTCCAATTTGGTCGCGCGTTTTGCTGGAAAAATAAATTTGGTCCCCGTAAGTCGTTGCACAGAAAGGGGCTTTATCTGCTGTAACCGGATTCGCACGGCAGGCCATTTTTCGGCTATTTCGAGCCAATCCATTCCAATATGGCGAGTTCCACAGTTTTTCCACAGCCCCACAGACGCTGAAGATTTAATGAAGAACCTCACATTACGTATTCCTTCAACTCGTCAACTAGCTCTTTGGGAAGTTCGGCCTCGACTTCAATGTGTTGCGAGGTGGCTCGCGATTTGAGCACCCTTCCGCGCTCATGCACCATGGCCAGCAGGCGTCCATCGCTCAGGGGCAGATGCAGATTAACTGGAATCAGGCGATCGCGCGGCAAGACAACGTCAATTTGCTTCAGCAATTCGGGCAATCCTTCGCCGGTTCGTGCGGAGACGAATGCGCGCTGTTCCCCGCCTCCATTATCGTTTCGTAGCGCTGAGAGATAGGTTTCCTTCTGCTCTTCGCTAATAGCGTCGATCTTATTGTAGACCCGCAGGCGCGGCCGCTCATGCACGCCTAGTTCATGTAATACCTTCAAGACGTCTTCGTCGAGTTCTTGATGGCGAGGATTGGAAACGTCGGTGACGTGCAGGATCAGCGCCGCTTCCTGAACTTCTTCCAGAGTCGCCCGGAAAGCAGCGATTAAGCCTGGCGGCAAATCGCGAATGAATCCTACGGTGTCGGAGAGCAAGACTTTTCTCTGCGAAGGCAGCCGCACCGCGCGAATCGTCGGATCGAGCGTGGCGAACATTTTTGACGAGGTCAGGACTGCCGCATTGGTTAGCGCATTGAACAGAGTAGATTTGCCGGCATTGGTGTATCCCACCAGCGCTACCGTATCCAAGGGGATAGCGCGTCGCGCCTGACGCCGCGTTCCTCGCTGCCGGCGAACCGTCTCAATCGCTGCTTTGATTTTTGCCACGCGCATTCGAATTCTGCGCCGGTCCGTTTCGAGTTTCTGTTCGCCAGGCCCTCTGGTTCCGATACCACCGCCCAACCGTGAAAGCTCACTACTTCCCCCGGTAAGCCGCGGCAGCATGTAGTTAAGCTGAGCTAGCTCTACCTGGAGTTGACCCTCGCGGGTTCGTGCGTGGCGGGCAAAAATATCAAGAATAAGTTGAGTACGGTCGACCACGCGGGCTTCGACAATCTCTTCCATATTGCGGAGCTGCACGGGGGTGAGGTTGTGATCAACGATGATCAGCGTCGCACGATGGAGGCGCGCTTCGATCTTGATCTCTTCGAGCTTGCCATGGCCTACCAGAGTGGCCGGATCGAGCGCCTGGCGCACTTGTAAATGGGTGCCAGCGACTACGGCGCCCGCGCTGCGCGCGAGCTCATCGAGCTCCACCAGAGAATCCTGCTCGGCGGCAATGCGATTGGATTGAGGGGTTCGCTTTTTCAGCGCGACCCCCAAGAGCAGAACGCGCTCTCGGTTGTCAACTGGCGTGGAGGTTTTCAATGTGTCGAAGGGCTTCGGGGGAGCGCGAGGCAAGTCTGATTTGGACTGGCTCGCATCCGCGAGCGGTAATTATAGCCCCGCTTCACGGCTAGTGCGATGGTGTGGGCTTCGCCGTTGTTGCGGGCTTTGCTGCTGGGGGACTTTTCGCGCCTTTTGCAGGATTGTGGGCAATTCGATTGAAGTCCGGAACGAAGGAGCAGAGGCCAAATTTTGGCGTGATCTTCGAATAGCCCGCCTCAAGCTGCTCTTTGTAGTGGTCCATCGAAAAATCGAATGGGGTTTGCGGATCTTTGCCTACAAGCTGCAAATCGGCGTCGTCCATGGTTAGTTTGCCGAAGCGCACCGTGCCGCCCTTTAAGGCGATGAAATTCTTTCCGCCGCAATCCCCGCGCACTTCCGTAACAGGCGACGAGGCATTACCGGCGGCGCTTGCGGGGATGAGCCGGTGGATGGGCCGAAGGTTAAGTAAATTTCCTGTCCTCGCAATTCAACCTTGGTGAGGTGCCCCTGCAGCAACGGCGGAGGCAGTACCTTCTGTGGATCGAGCACCATGTCGTCTTTGTCGATGGTCACGCCCTTGGCATGACTCGTGTTGATCAGACTTTCCGTTTCCACGCCAAAAATATTCATCAATCCTTTGACTGGGAGATGCGCGGTTTTGATGTTGGTCGTGTGTACGCGAATCATTCCATCGGGTGCCAGAACCAGAGTGCCCTGGGATTCGAAAGGAACGCCCGCTTTGCTAGCCAGGCTGCCGTTAAGTTTGATCTTGTCGCCCGAGGCGGAAACTTTCAGGTTTTTGAGCGGTGCGTTGGGCGCGCCGAAAACCCATTCGTTCAGGTCATTTGTCAGTGAGGCAAGGGTGATCGAGATATCGGCGGTTTCCACGGCGATCGCAAACGAATTCTTGTCGTCAAAAACTGGAAATTCGGAGTTGCCAATCGGTACCAGTTCCCCATTCATCGTGTGAATGTTGACTACGATGTCGTCGGAAAGATGGAAGTCGACGTTTTTCATCGATGTATGGACTTTGTGATCGGCACTCGAGGCCGATTGCTGATGGGAGGATGTATCGGAAGAAGATGCAGTTTTGCCGGTTTTTTCCTGGGCTTTTTCCTGATTTTTTTCCTGAACTTTTTCCTGAATTGGAGCGATTGAAAAACAGGCAATCAGGCAGGCTACAGAAAGAATGGATTTCAAATAGACCTCGCTTAAATCCGGTACCCAGATTGGACGTTCACCGCAGCTGTGCGGACACTCGATTTGGTCGATTAGATTGCGAAACGTCGCAGGTAGGGTAGTTTTACGATCGCTGGAGCACGCTTTCCGCAAATTGTGCCGCGCGGTCTTGATGGCCGAAGGCTTCGATCCAATTTACGTCGCGTTCACGACCGAACCAGGTCAACTGCCGCTTAGCGAAGTTTCGAGTAGCTTGCTGAATTTGGGTAACCGCTTCGTCCAAGCTGGCTCGGCCGATCAGATGCTCGGCGATTTGCCGGTAGCCGATAAAAGAGAATGGTTTGGCCTCCGGCGAGATACCAGCAGCAAGAAGTCTGCGGACTTCCTCGACCCAACCCGCAGCGAGCATTTCCGTAACTCGCCGGTCAATTTCCGTGTAGAGCAGATCCCGCTGCGGGCGCAGGCCGATCTTGATTACGCGAAACCCTTGCAACGGCGGACGACCTGAGGAATGCACCGCAGCAACCGGCTGTTTCGTTAGCAGACGAATTTCAATCGCGCGAATCACTTTTTGGATATCAGCCGGCGCAATTCGCGAGGCAGCTTCGGGATCAAGCCGCTGCAAGATCTGATGCAAATGCTGCGCGCCATGTGCCTTCGCCGACGAGCGAAGCCTCTCGCGCACTGCTTCGCAACGCACCGGCGCCTCGGCTAACCCCTCCAACAACGCCCGCAAATACAGTCCAGTTCCAGCGGTCACAATCGGCAACTTTCCGCGCTTGCGAATATCTGCGAGAACTGGCTCGGCCAGGCGGCGGTAATCTCCTGCGGTAAATACCTCATCCGGCTCGACCAGATCGAGCATCCGGTGCGGAATTCCCTGCTGCTCGACTTTCGGAACTTTGCCGGTCCCGATATCAAAACGCCGGTACACCTGAGTGGAATCGCAGGCCACCACTTCGCCAGCAAAGAGTTGAGCAAGGCGAATGGCCAGCGCGGATTTTCCTGAGGCGGTTGGCCCCAGCAAGACCAACAGTTGAGGTAAGTAGCCAGGCGCGGCTTCGTTCATGCCCCAATTATGACCTGTGAATGGAATTACCGGTGAATCGACCAGAAACGCAGAAGCAGATAAGTCAAAATTCCCGCGGCAAAAAGGAGAACTCCGACCACTTGGTTACGACTGGGGCTCACTGGTATTCGAGCGGGAGATTGTAGAGGAAGATAAAGCGCAATTCGATGAAGGGGCCGCTGAAAGCGGGCGGCAGCGGTTCGAAGGGGCTAGAGGCGCGAATCGCCGACATAGCCGCGCGATCCAGTGGTTCCTTGCCGGATGTCCTGGTTAGCATCGGATCCGGCTGAGGCACTTCGCCATTTTTCATAATTTTGAATTGAATTACGACCATTCCCTTGTCGCCCAGGCGCGCCGACTCAGGAATGATCGCGTACCAATTGCGTTTTACGCTGGCGAGGAGCCGGTTCATGTACTCGGTGAAGTCGACGCCTTCGGTCGGAGTTAGAATCGTAACGGTATTTCCGAGCGTTCCCGCTCCGCCGCCTCCCCCTCCTCCACCGCCCGAGCCACCTCCCGACCCTGGAATCCGCCCCACCGAACCGCGCGCCTGCCCCGCTCCTCCGCTCTCCAAGGCATTCTGCACGGAATTCTGAACCGCGCGCCCCGGTGACATATTTGGGATATTGAGATTCAATTTGCCGGGAGGGGGAGATTTGGCGGCGGGTTGAGTCGAGGTTGCGGGAGCGTCGGTGGGATGCGCAGCGGGAGCTGCAGGAGTTGGTGCTGCCGTGGAAGGCGTGGGAGCCGTTAGAGCTTCAGGGCCAGGCGGAGGTGATGCAATTTCGGGCGGCGCAACTTTGCGCAGGACTTTGGGACTAATGCGCATATTGGGACTAGCCGGACGAGGTTTCAGGCCGCTGGAGCCTGATGGCGGAAGGTAGACCATTCCAAGCTGGCGGCGTGCGGCGTCAAGGTCTGCCTGAGTGGTGACGCGGCCGCGAAAAAGATCAGGAGAAGCGAGAGCCAAAGCGATGATGGCGACGTGGACGAGCACAGAAAAAATTCGCGAAATGCTGTTCCACTTGGCATCGCGTTCCTCATGGGGGCTTACCAGCAGGTTCACGTCGCCGGTGGTCATGATGTCCGGATCAACCACATCGAGCAAACCCGCGGTCAGCGGTGGCAGAGTTTCGAGCCTCTGCAAATCCTCTTTGGTTGGCGCCGATACGACGGCGGGAACCACGGTGCGTTCGTCGAGGAGCGTCTCAACTTTGTGAGATCCGTTGTTCTCTCGACCGTTATCTCGAGGATCGACATGCCAGGTGCGCTCGATGATTGAGCGCCCGACAATTACGTCGAACGGCACGTGATCGGGAATCTCTGAGGCTGCATCTAGAGCCTTAACCGGCAGGTCACGCGGCACGATCGTGCGGAGATCCAGGGTGGACGAGAGACGGCGTGGAACGGCTGGGACACCGTCAGGGGCCGGCGGGCGAACGTCCACTGGGACCAGTGTGCGGGGAATCATCGAATTTCCTGGGGAGCGAATGCACCGAGTTGGACGCGACGCGCGTGCTCAGAGATGCCCGCCATTACGCGGTCGGCCAGGGCCAGGGCGCGCCGCGCGGCAGCGCCGTTAGTTCGCGGTTCCCGGCGCGTGCGCACCGCTTCCACAAAAGCGCGCAGTTCAGCGCGCAATGGCTCTTCTGGATGCGTTTCAAGCTTCTCAAATTTCACTTGCGGATCAGACCCAGCGGATGCGCCAGACGCTCTCGCTGCCGAATCGCCCGCCTCGACGTGGACTCGCAAAACATCCTGACGAGTGAAATCGAGCGAAACGTATTCATGCTCCTGAAAGAAGCGCATTTTGCGGACTTTCTCAGTGGAAACGCGGCTCGCGGTCAGATTCGCCACGGCGCCCGATGCAAACTCCAGGCGGGCGTGAGCAATGTCCACTTTGTCTGTGATCACCGGAATGCCCACGGCCCGCAGGTCGGTGACCTCCGAATCGAGAAAGGCTAGCAGAATGTCCAGATCGTGAATCATCAAGTCGTAGACCACGTCCACATCCAGGCTGCGTGGGGAAAAAACGCCGAGCCTGTGGACCTCAAAGAATAGGGGCCGGCTGAGAATTTTCTGCGCGGCGACAACAGCCGGATTGAAGCGCTCAAGGTGCCCCACCTGCAAAATGCGGTTGTGCCGCCGCGCGGATTGAATTAGTGCGTCAGCCTCTTCGAGAGAAGCGGCGATGGGCTTTTCAACCAGCACGTCCAGCCCCTGTTCGAAAAGCCGCTGGCCGAGCCGGGCGTGTTCGACAGTGGGAACGGCGAGGCTGACAGCGTCCACCTTCCCGCGAAGTGATTCAATGTCCGTGAAAACTTCGGTCTGAAACTCGGCGGCGACTGCCTTGGCGCGATCCGGGGCAATGTCCAATACGCCGGCGAGCTTCGCGCCTGGAGTTTCCTTCCAAACGCGCGCGTGATTCCTGCCGAAATCGCCCACGCCTACGACGGCCACGGGAACGGGGGAATCGCTCAAGTGCGGGCCTTTGCCGGCTGCTTTGTCGCGCCAGTATTTTTCTCAGCATTCGAGCTGGCCGGACTATTCACCGGACTATTCACCGAATTGGCCAAGGGCGGATAAATGCAAATCGCGATGCCGGCTTGATCCGCAGCGGTGATCAGCTTTTCGCGGTCGAAGAGCAGCGTCTTACCCGCATCCAGTGCTAAAGCAGTAGCTCCTGCCGCGTGCATTACTTCAACGGTTCGCAGACCGACCACGGGTACGTCGAAGCGCATATCTTGAGCAGGCTTGCTCACTTTCACGACCGCGAGCCGTTTCCCGGCCGCGATTCGCCCTGCGCGCTCGATTGTTTCATCGGTCCCTTCCATCGCTTCAATGGCGACGCAAGCGCGGTCGCTGATCACCACAGTTTGACCCAAATCGAGTTCCGCAATTCTGTGGGCCACGTGCCGTCCGTATTCGATGTCGGCCAACTCCAGCTCATCTGGAGCGCGCTTGGTCAGCACGCCTTCTTTGGCAATCAGATCGCCTAAAAACGCAGTAGAGTTCACCAATTCGATTCCTTCATCCGCAAGCACACCAGCGACGGCGCCAATTAGACTATCGGTATTCTTTCGGGGCAGCTTCAGCAGAAGTTTCGCAAGTTTCCAATCAGGCCGAATGGAGCTGAAGATTTTGTTGTGCTTCACCTGCCCGGCCATCACCGCGTGTTTCACACCTTCCTGATGAAGCAATTCGATAGTCCGGCCCAGCTCGCCAAGGCTCACCCAGTGAAAACGCGAAGCGCGATGCTCGAGCTGCGGCGAAGCCTCTTCGCGAATCGCGATTACCGCCATTTCAATTCCGCGATTCCGGGCACCCTCCAGAACGAGAAAGGGGAAATCGCCATTGCCTGCGATCAGGCCCCAATTCGAGCTTCCGAGACTGCTGAGAGCTTCGCCCATTTCCTTAATTTACTTGGTTACGCCGCGCTCGGCAGACTCAATAAACCCTATAAGTTCTAAGACGTCCGCCGAGCCATTCAGGTTTTCGCGCATTTTGGCCAGGGCTTGAGTGGTATTCAAGTTGGAACGGAGCAGGAGGCGATATGCACGTTCGAGCGTTTCAATACGTTCTTTGCTGAAGCCGGCGCGTTCGAGGCCAATCGAATTCAGACCATAGCAACGTGTTTCCCGCGGCGCGACAATCTTCGAAAATGGCGGCACGTCCTGGGTGATTACGGTGTGCGCCGCGATGTAAGAATACTTTCCGATGCGGCAAAACTGATGGACCGGGCAGAAGGCGCCGATCGTAGCGTGGCTTTCCACGGTCACGTGCCCTGCCAGCGTGGCGCCATTCACAAATACAGTGTGATCGCCAACCTGACAATCATGCGCAATGTGCGCGTAGGACATGATCAGGTTCTTGTTTCCGACGCGAGTGGTCCCCTCGCCCTTCTTTGTCCCGCGATTCACTGTAGAAAATTCGCGAAAGATATTGTCGTCGCCAATCTCGAGCGAAACCCGCTCGTTTTCAAAGGTCAAATCCTGCGGGTCGCCGCCCACTACCGAAAATGAATAGATCCGGTTATTGCGTCCCAGTTTCGCCGGCCCGCGCACGACCCCGTGATTCTCCACTTCGCAGCCTTCGCCCAGCTCCACTTCGTCGCCGATGATCGCATAGGCGCCGATGTGCACGCCCTCGCCCAGCTTGACGCGCGGCGATACGATCGCTTTTGGATGAATTTCAATCATCGCTGACTTGCCGTTTCGGGGCGATTTAGATGGACAAGGAAATGTGACGCGCGCATCTAGCTCCGGACGGATGCCGGCACCGGCGGCGCTTCCTGTTGAGCGGGATCCCGATCGTTCATCATGCACATGAGCGTAGCTTCGGCGGCCAGTTCCCCATCCACTGAAGCGCGCCCCTGAAGCTTGCAGAAATTCCCGCGCGACTGAAGTACGGTAACTTCCACGCGCAACTGGTCCCCGGGGATCACCTTGCGGCGGAATCGCGCATCTTCGACGCCAGCCAGGTAAAGAAGCTTCCTTTCCCGGTCTTTCACGTCCTGCAGCAGCAGCAAGGCTCCGGTCTGGGCCATCGATTCAATCATCAGCACGCCCGGCATAATCGGCTTGCCCGGGAAATGGCCTACAAAAAACTCCTCGTTGATGGTGACGTTCTTGATTCCGACGATCCGGCTCCGGCCTTCCATTTCGAGAACGGCGTCCACCATCAGGAACGGGTAACGGTGCGGTAAAATAGCCTGAATCCCCGTGCTATCAAGGATCATGGTTTCCTCAACGCGTCTGTGAGCATATGAAAATTGGAAAGCGTAATGAGGCAATTCTATACATGATTCTCGTTTCAGGCAAAGCAGCGGGGCGCGTTCGATCTCGGCCGAATGGAGGTGAAGTTTGCCCGACGTTTGCCCGAGGGAACCGCTGCTGCTAGCATAGGCCCTCCGTGAAAACCAAAAATTCCTTCCTATCTCCCGACTCGGTTCCCCTGCGCGACCTTTACCACGAGGCGCAATCGCGGCAGGGCGCGATTCTGAAAACTATCTACGAAATTGTGGCCATCGAGTCGCCCAGCTCGAACAAGGCGGCGGTGGACCGGTGCGCGAAAAAAGTGGCGGGGGAATGGAGAAAGCGCGGAGCGCGGGTGAGCGTCCTACAACAAGCGCTGCGCGGGAACATCGTGCGCGTGGAAGTGCCTGGGGGTGGGGATGGGGCTGGCAGATCGGCAGGCCAGCTCCTAGTGGTGGGTCACCTGGATACGGTCTATCCGATGGGAACCTTGGCGAAGATGCCTTTCAAGGTTCACCGCGGACGGGCCTGGGGACCTGGAATCTTCGACATGAAAGGCGGGATGATCCTGGCGCTGTTCGCGCTGGAGGTGTTGCGCGCTGCTGGTCTCAAGCCGCGCCGCAAGGTGGTGTTTCTCTGGACAGGGGACGAGGAGATTGGAAGCCCCTCTTCGCGCGGAATTATTGAGAAGGAAGCGGCAAAGAGCGTGGCCGCTATGGTTCTTGAGCCGCCATTTGGCGTTCATGGTCACGCCAAGACGCGCCGCAAAGGCATCGGCGATTTGCGCATCACGGTGCGCGGACGTGCCGCGCATGCGGGTGTAAATCCTCAAGATGGTATCAACGCGGCACACGAACTGGCGTTACAAGTCGCTCGACTCATGAAGATGAATGACCCACGCCGTGGCATTACCGTGCAGGCAAATGTGATTTCTTCGGGCACCGCGGCCAATGTAGTTCCTGACTGGGCGCAGGCGGAGGTGGATGTTCGTTTTGCTCGGGCAGTGGACGGTCCCGGCCTTGAGAAAAAACTGCTGCACCTAAAGCCATTTTTGCGCGGCGCGCGACTTCAACTACATGGCGGGATTAATCGACCGCCTCTCGAACGCACTCCAGAACTGGAACGATTTTTTCTGCATGCGCGCGAACTTGCGCGGGGCATAGGATTTTCGCTGGGAGAGGCTTCTACTGGTGGCGGGTCGGACGGGAATTTAACGGCGGCGATGGGCGTGCCAACTCTCGACGGCATTGGCGCCGTTGGCGATGGGGCGCATACCTCTCACGAACACATCATCATTCGAGAAATACCCAGGCGCGTTGCATTCATAGCGGGCCTGCTCGCGACAATCTGACCAGATCGTCTAAGCAAAGCTGAGACGTACACGCCACAGCACGTCGAAGCATGCCTCGAAGGCAAGTTGGTGCGCAAAATCTGCCTGAAAAGGAATGGAGTTGAGAATTGGCCGCCCTATTTTTCGGGCGCGAAGCAGTTGGCTTATTTGGTTGGACTTGCCGGCGCGGCCAGCATCACGTGCGTGGCAATGCGCTTGTTGTCCTGGGTACGGTAATCGACGCTGACCATCGATCCAGGCTGCACATTGCCGTCTACCTTGGTCGAGGTATCTACGACGAAATCCATAGGATCGGATGTGTTGTCGCCCTGAACTTCCAGGGTCAGCTGCTTATCGGAAATTGCGACTAGCTTGCCGGTTACGGACTGCGTTGGCGTCACATGCTGCTGGCCGGGGTCAGACTGCTGCAAAGCCTTTAGATTCATGGAGAAGGCTGGAGCTACACTCAGGCCCAGCACCATCACCAAAGTCAGGAAAATTCCGCGAATCCAAGTTTTTTCGACTCTCATATTATTTCCTCCTGCGAATGAGCCGATGTTCGCATTGTGGCTCTATTACTTCCCTTTGGCAAGTAGGAGCAGTTCTTGGGAGCAGAATAAACCTTAACTTAGCGGGCTGGTCAACAAAGGCTGGTGAGGGGCTGGTATGTCGCCGCCGCGACGTTTAGCGGGTGTATTCGTGGCGGAGATAATTCGCGGTCTGCTGAGCCAAGTCGGCGTAGTCCATGCGGGTCGAATCGCGCAACGCGGTTTCCGTCGAAGGCTCGGTGGCAATGCGGTCGAGCAGTCTTTCAATGTCGCTCATTCCTCCGGCGCTGATAATTTCCTCGACCGCCGCGAGGGCCCAGGCGTAGGCGTAAGTCACGGCGTCGCCCGATAGCGACATCCAGGAACCTTCCATAGCAGCAAATGATGGCGCTGCGCTCTTATCGTAAGTCTGCACCAGCGACGAGGCGTACTCCGCGCTCCGGCGGCCTTCCATCCATTGCGCCAAGCCCTCCTGCAGCCAGGTCGGCGCGCGTCCGCGAGTCTTCTGGGTGACGAAGCTATGAGTCAGCTCATGTTTGAGCACGCGGCTCAGTTCTGGGGTAACGCTGGTCAGGCCCTGCACTGGCACGCGAATACGCCCGTCGTTAACCGCGCCGGCCCATCCTGGCGCTCTGGTGATATCTGCGAAGGCCTGATTGGTGTAAAGAATTACGGAGACGGGCTCCGGCGGCGTGTAATCGAGCTGGGATTCAAGATCCCGGTAGTGCTGCTCCAAAACGTAAAGGATGCTGCGAGCCAAGTCGGGATTCGCGCCTCCCGAATATTTCACTGAAAAGTGCGCGGTCTCGCCCTCGCGATAGCCGGTCTCTTCGTCGCGGTCGCGCTGAGCCTTGGCGAGCGCGCTGGTCACTTCAGCATCGGGTTTCAACTTCAACGAGCGCTGCCATTCATTCACCGCGTCGTCGAGCCGGTTCGCATCGTAGTAAGCCCATCCAAGGAGCTTGGCTACGTCAGGCGAATCGGGTGAAATCCTTTTAGCGTGCTCCAGCGGCTCAATCGCTGCCGTGAATTGGCTTTGACGCAACCGCAAAATAGCCAGATTGAGAAGCAGAGGCACGTTGTCGGGCGCGAATTCCAGGGCACGCCGATAGTGCTCGCCGGCGTGGTCGAAATCGCCCTTGGCAATCAGGAATTGCGCCGCCGCGTAATGTGCGGTGGCTACCCTTGCGACTTCCTCGGCGCTACCGTTGCGGGCTTGGCCCTCCAGCCTGGCGAGATATCCGTTGTCGACCGAACCGTCCCGGACCACCGCATTGGCAACATCGCCGGTGGAGTGCGGCATCTCGATGTGCGGTGACGTCAGGTTGGCGGCGGAATCGCCGTGATGGTAGGTCGGTGAAAAGTTGTCTTTTTCGACGCGCTCAACCATCGAGCGCGGGAGAGTCAGCTCACCTGCAGGGGTCTGGTAGCTGACGTGGTCGTCGGTTTCTACCACCGAATCGGCCACAATTCGCCGCCCGTTCTTTAAAACAATAGTGTCGGCAGACGCCGCGGCGGAAGCCGCGAACACTACAAGCAGGAGGAAAAACGCAACTGGCGCGGTGCGTCTCACAAAAAAAGTCTAGCAGAGCGGTAGGGACTCCACCCCTGCGGCTTGTCCCGTCTTGCCCTACTTGTTACAGTCCTAAAGTATAGGGACATAAGCAGGACCTGGGTGGGACCAGTGGGCCGGAACTTAGGTCAGGGTGTAGGTCAAATCGTAGGCCAGGGTGTAGGTCAAGGACGCGTATTTTTGTGTCTTTTAGCGGCGTGCGTGGGGCTGTGCGTTTCAGCTTCAGCGATGTCCCCGCAAGCCGATTCGCCCGGCAAAGGACAGCAAGAGCTAAGTGGCGACGTAGGGGTGCAGGTCATGGCCCCACAGGGAGCGGCAAAAACCCAGAACCAAGCTACTACCGCAGACGATCCGCGTGCTCTCTATACGCAACTCGATGGCTTGCGAGTCGACGCTGAAAACGTCTACGTGACCAAAGAAGTTCACCTGCGCCGGGGCCCTTTGGACATCAGCCTTGGCCAGGGCAAACTAGCTTTCCTCACTCCCATTGGCGGGCAAATTACTGGCGCCGTTTTTAGCGGCGATGGACACATTGTCTGCGCGCCGCGCCTCGCTGGGGAGCGACGCTCGCTGGCGCAATTTTTGAATGTGCCTCTGCTCGACCAGGGATTTTCGAAGGCCTATTTCCGCTTCACCGATCAAACCAACCAGGATGTTCTGCGCCAGCTTCAAGAAACGGACAGCCACCCGGAGCCTGACTCCGAGTTTGCCCGCACTTGGAGCATGGCCGTTTCAAATCTGAACCCTTCGCATTCCGTGCGGGTGATGTTCGATCTGCTCTCGACCTCGCCAAAACCGTATTTCTCAGCGACTCTGGCGGGTAGTGCGGCCGGACCTTTCGATGCGCTGTTCGATCAGCGGCGGCCTGAACAGGTGTTGCTGGGTCAGGACCGCATGGACGGCGCGTATGACATTTGGGCGTCGTTCGCAATTCCAGGAACGAAGCGTGAGCCGGATGCGGTCGCGCCGGTGGATTACAAGGTCTCCACAAATATTGCAAATGACCTTTCGCTCGAAGGGGAGACGCATCTCCGATTGAAAGAATCGCGCGATGGTGAGCGACTGATCGCGCTTGAGCTTTCGCGGTTTCTCTCGGTGGAAAGCGTCACTACGGAAGATGGGTCTCCCATCACATTCTTTCAAAATACCGATCTGAGCCGGCAGCAAGTGGCCCGCCACGGCAACGATACGGTCGTGCTGGCGCTTCCTGAGCCAACACACGCAGGTGCGGACCTGCAACTGACCATTCGCTACAACGGCAAAGTGATCGCGGACACTGGCAATGGCGTGTTCTTTGTAGGCGATCGCGGGAGCTGGTATCCGCACGTCACTGGCGGCGATCACTTTGTGCCGTTTGATTTGAGTTTTCGCTGGCCGCGCAAATTGACGCTGGTCGCTACAGGCCAATCGACCGAGCAGCACGATGACGGCGATTTTCGTGTGGGCCACTGGATTATGCCAACGCCTACCTCTGTGGCCGGTTTTAATCTCGGTGAATATCAGAGGCAATCGGCTGGGACGAATAATCCAAAGATCGAGTTGTACGCTAACCGCGAGTTGGACGAATGGATTGCTACGCGCCTGCGGGCCAATGCTCCGGAGTCCGGCCCTGGCGAGGTGAGCCGCTCGGTCGAGGGCGTGCTCAGTCTCGACCCGCTGAAAGGGCTGAACGCGCAAGGACATCCCGATCCCAGGGCCGTGTTGCGGCACTTGGGGGTGGAGGTGCTGGATTCACTCCACTTTTTTGAAGGCATCAACGGTCCATTTCCCTTCGAAGAACTCAGCATTTCGCCGATTCCCGGAAATTTCGGACAGGGCTGGCCCGGGTTGGTTTACTTGAGCACGCTCGCCTATTTGCCGAGGGCCACGCAGCAAGAGGCGGGGCTTGGGCGCCATGAGCAGGAGGAAATCACGGACCTGCTTCCCTATCACGAGCTGGCGCACCAATGGTGGGGCAACGAAGTGGGCACGGCGAGCTACCGTGATGCCTGGATCGAAGAAGGCATCGCGAATTATCTGGCGGTGATGTACGCGGACAGCAAGAGGCCTTCGGCTAACGTGCTTAACAATTGGCTGAACGAATTTCGTGGCGAATTACTCAGGCCGGTTCCAAATTCAACCCAGGTCGTAGCCGACGCGGGGCCTCTCGATTTAGGAATGCGTCTCAGCTCTTCGCGAGTACCGCGCGCATATGACGTGATCGTGTACGACAAAGGCGCGTGGATTTTTCACATGCTGCGCCAGATGCTGCGCGACCCCAGCGCAAAAACGCCCGCCGAACGGAATGCGCGATTTGACACCTTACTGCGGGACGTTCTGAAGGAATATCGCTTTCATGCCCTCTCCACGGCTGATCTGCAGCGCGCCGTCGAAAAAACCATGACGGCTTCCATGGATCTGGAGGGCGCTCGCTCGATGAACTGGTTCTTCGACGAATGGATCCACGACATAGGCATTCCGCACTACAGCATCGAATTTCAGACCCATCCTCACGGGCAGCAATTTCTGATCGCCGGAAAACTGAAGCAGGAAGGCGTGCCCGACTCCTTCACGGAAGCGGTGCCGATTTACGCCGCCGATAAGGAAGGAAAGAGTGAGCTCATCGGAAGAGTCGTAACCACGGGCCCGGAGACACGCTTTCGCCTCACCTCTCCCTTCCACCCCTCCCGCCTCCTCATCGACCCCCAGAACACCATCCTCTGCACTGCCAATTAGTCACCCCGGAGACCCGTCTTGGCGGCTATGCAAACCCCGCAATTCGGCTCCACAGCTCCAAAATTGCCATTCCACCTTCGTTTGGCACGGTCGAAGCCACAAGGTTTGCAGGGCGGGAAACAAATCCTCTATACTTATCGAGCTCGCTTCCGTAGCGAGCGACTACTGGGGTAGTTCCTTCGTCCAAAACAGGTGTGACCGCGCAAAATGGCCGAAATAGCGGACAAGATTCGCGAGAAGCTTCTCGCTGAAATTAAGATCTTGGAGCACGAGTTTCACGATGAGCTCCCCAAGGAATTAATGAAAGCTCGCGCGCACGGCGATCTTTCTGAGAATGCCGAATATAAGTACGCCAAAGAGCGCCAGTCGTATGTTTCAGGACGGTTGAGCCAGTTGCACCAGCGCATGGCCGACCTTGCCATGCTCAATCTGAATAGCTTGCCGAAGGATCGTGCGGCGTACGGTTCGCGCATCTCGGTCATGGATTTAAAGAAATCCGAGAAAATTGAATACAAGCTGGTGACGGTGGAAGAAGCCGACGCCACCAAGGGACTCATTTCCACCACGTCCCCGATCGGGCGTGCGCTACTCGGCAAGAAAGTTGGCGATGAAGTGAAAGTTGTGACGCCCGCCGGCACCAAGGAATTTGAAATTGTGCGCCTGCGCACCATCTATGAGGACGAATAGGGAGGTTCGGTGCTGACCAAGCGCATCGCTCAGCCTCTGGACTGGCTCCTCAATGGCATTGTGACAGCCATGGCTGCCACGGGTATTCCTCCCAATGTCCTTACTTGGCTGAGCCTCCTCTCCAATTTGTGGGCTGCGGTGCTTTTCGCGCGCGGACGCTTTGCCGCCGCCGCAGGCATGATGGTTCTTGCCGGTTTCTGCGACATTGTCGATGGGCGCGTAGCGCGCGCGCAGGGTCGGGTGACAGCATTTGGCGGGTTCCTCGATTCAATCGTAGACCGCTACTCGGATTTAGCTTTGTTCCTGGGCTTGCTGGTTTACTACTCGCAGGTAAATCGGTTCATGTATGCATGCCTGGTTGGTGCGGCGATGGCCGGTGCGGTGATGGTTAGTTACGCACGCGCCCGCGCGGAATCCTTGATCGGTAAGCACGATGTGGGATTCTGGGATCGACCTGAGCGCATCGTACTTATGATCATTGGCGCATTTGCGAACCGCATGCCGCTGGCCCTGTGGATTTTGGCCATCGGCCCGAATCTCACGGTCATT
Source organism: uncultured Acidobacteriota bacterium (assembly GCA_963757885.1). GTDB lineage: Bacteria > Acidobacteriota > Terriglobia > Acidiferrales > UBA7541 > Palsa-147. The sequence continues at coordinate 20,275 of CAVWSS010000009.1, forward strand.
CACCACATTGTCTTTACCTGGCAGCGAACGCGTCGACACCCCGAGACGGTAAACGCCCAGGTATCGAATGTTGTGCAGCCCCAATCATTCCATCCCGAGGCGCCCGGTGTTTCCGAGCCAGCCCTGCTGAGCCGCAGCGCGCATCGAGGGGGATGATTGGCTCATCTTCTCGGGGTGATTGGTTTCCTGCTCTTCTGCGCGGGCCTGGATCTCTTGTGGCAGTCGCGCGACGATCTTCTGTACTGGCTCTCTTCTTACTTGAAAATTTTCCGCAGCACATTGAAAACACAGAAGGCATCTCCGCGCGAAGTTTGGATCTCGCGTAAAAATCTTCCGCCGCTTCCCAAAACACAACCGCACAGAACGCTGGCCATGGTTCTTGGTGTTGGGCTGGCCTTCGTTGGCCCATTATTGATCATGGTCAGCCTGGTGATTTTTTTGTATCCCAAGATGTGACCTGGCTGCGATTCGACCTTGAAACCTTCCCTAATTCTTCACGGCGGCGCATGGAGTATTCCCGCGAGTGCGGTAGAAAGCTGTAAGCGCGGGTGTGCGGCCGCGCTGGAGGCAGGGTGGAGGATTTTGTCGAATGGCGGTTCGGCGCTTGACGCCGTCGAAGCGGCGATCGTCTCGCTCGAAGACGATCCGATTTTTGACGCTGGCACCGGCGCGCACCTGACCCTGGACGGCCGCGTGGAGCTCGACGCCATCGTCATGGACGGTCAGACATTGAAGGCAGGCGCGGTCGCCGCCGTGAGCCGGATACGCAACCCGATTCGCCTCGCTCGCCGGGTGCTCGAAGCAAGCGAACACATGATGCTGGTCGGGGAAGGCGCCGAGAAATTTGCGCGTGAGCAAGAGCTTCCACTGTGCGATCCCGAGGAATTGGTGTTGGAGCGAGAGCGAGCGGCCTGGGAACGTTGCAGCGAAGACCGCCACGCTAGTGAGTTTCATCACGATCACGCGATGGGTACAGTTGGCGCGGTGGCCATCGATAGAAACGGCAATCTCTTTGCCGGCACATCCACCGGCGGCACCTGCTGCAAACATGCCGGGCGCGTTGGGGATTCACCGCTGATTGGCTGTGGGTGCTACGCGGATGCGCAGGCGGGCGGAGTTTCCTGCACCGGGCTTGGCGAAGCAATTATGCGCGTGGTGTTGGCGAAGACTGCCGTGGAGATGCTGCGCGCGGGCCAAGCGCCTGATGCCACCGCGAGGGCGTGCACTCGGCTGCTCCACGAACGCGGTCGCGGGACCGGCGGGCTTATCATCGTCGGCAAAGATGGAACCCCTGCCGTGGCGTTCAATACTTCCGGTATGGCTTACGCGTATGTTGCGCCCGATGGATCCTCGGTCGTCTCAGCCTGACCGCCAGCATTTCGAGAAATTGCCTTCGCCATTCCAGTAAAGCTGCGCAATAATTCCTGAATTATGGACCTCAAGCATCGCTTCGCATTTGTTCTATTTGGCTTTGCATTTTTACTTTCCTGCGTTCCCGCCGCTTCTCCGCAGCAAGCGCAATCACAAACGCCTCGGACTGCTGGCAACGACCAGCAACTGGCCGTGGTGGATCAGCCGGTCGCGTCAAATCTTGCGACTCTTCTCGCCAGATTCCGCCGCGTCGACATGCCCTACCACTCAGACGGGCTCAGCGCGCGCGAAAAGCAAATGATTGAAAAGCTGGCCGACGCTAGCGGAGTGCTTGATGACATTTACTGGCGCCAAAGCGACCCGGAGGGCTTAGCGCTTTATAAATCGCTGCAAGACAGCACTAAACCTACGGACGAAATGCTGCGTCGCTTGCTAAAAATCAATGGCAGCCGATTCGACTTGATCAACGACGAGAAGGCATTTGTGGGCACCGAGCCAATGCCACCGGGGCGCGGCTTTTACCCTCCGGGGTTGACTCGCGAGCAAATTGAGAAATTTGTGCAGGCGCATCCGGATCAGAAAGACGCGATTTACAGCCATTTTACGGTGATTTCCGGAAGTGCTTCCGATTTGAAGGCGATTCCCTACCACATTGCGTACAAAGAATTTCTCGATCCAATGGCGAACGACCTGCGCGAAGCGGCCAAGTTGAGCGACGATCCTGCCTTCGCTAAATTTTTGAGTCTTCGGGCTGATGCGCTGCTCTCCGATGACTATTTCGCAAGCGATGCGGCCTGGCTCGATATGAAGAATCCTAAGGTCGATATCGTATTTGCCCCGTATGAAACTTATCTCGATTCGCTAATGGGAATTAAGGGCTCATATGGCGCGTCGGTAATGATTCGAAATGAGGAAGAGAGCCAGCGGGTAGCCGTGTATGAGAAGTATGTTGCGGATTTGCAGGAAGCGCTGCCGCTGCCTGCCGCAGACCTGCCCTCCAAGCATGGTCAAGAAGTACCCATGGAAGTTGTCGACTCGCCATTTCGCACCGGGGACTTACTTCATGGATATCAAGCGGTGGCCGACAATCTTCCCAATGATCCGCGCATCCTCGAACAAAAAGGCTCCAAGCACATTTTCTGGAAGAATTTCATGGATGCGCGGGTGAACTACATAATACTGCCCTTGGCGAAACGCCTGTTGAAAGAGGATCAAGGCGGCCTCGCCTCCGGCGAAGGTTATCTGGCCTCGACCATCATGCACGAAATTTCCCATGGTCTCGGGCCGGCGTATGCGCGAACTCCTTCCGGCAAAGTGGAAATAACCGAGGCGATCGGCCATGCGTACAGTGGCTTGGAGGAAGCGAAAGCGGATGTGGTGGGAATGTTCGATCTCGCCTGGCTGGCCCACAAAGGGGTAATCAGCCCGGAAAAGATGAAGGAATACTATGTTTCCTATGTAGCCGGCAATTTCCGCACGGTGCGATTTGGAATCGCCGAAGCGCATGGCGAGGCGGAAATGATGGAATTCAACTACATGGTGGATAAGCATGCCGTGAATTACGACTCATCAACGGGCCGCTACTCGCTGGATTTTCCGAAGATGGCACCGACGATCGCTTCGCTCGCCAAGGAACTTCTGGAAATTGAGGCGACCGGCGACCGTGCCCGGGCCGAAGCGTGGTTTGATAAGTACAACAAGATGCCTCCCGAGTTGGAGGCCGCACTGGCCAAGACCAAGGACATTCCGGTCGATGTCGATCCAGTTTTTTCGTTTCACACAGAAGTGCGGTAGATCGTTTCCTGAAGCGGGAGAAGCCGAGGGAGGCTTTCGGCGGTGTTCTCAGATTTATTTACAGAGCGCGCCAAATACGAGGACGCCTATCCTGGGCTGCGCTATTTGCCGAGCAGCCGGAATTGGTGGGCCAAGTTAAAAGGCGTACCCGCGGAATGCGAGCATCTCGATCAGGAAGTCGATTGGATCGCCTCGCTGGTTCCGGACACGCTCTACCTCCGCGGTAAAGCGGCAGTCCGCCGCGAGCCGGTTCGCCCCGAAGTAATGATGTGCCGGGATTGTTTTCTCGAAGTTTTGCAACGTGAACTGGCGAATTACGACGGCAAAGTGATGGCCTTTGAGCCGGACTCGTCCGCTTTCACGCAATTTTTCTTCGTGGGTCCGGAGGATTTCGAGGGCGCCGGTCTGCTGCCGGACCTGCAGACTGCATTGAACGCCAGGCTGAGTCAGCCAACGGGCACCTGCGAACTCTGCAGCACACCCGCGACCTGGCAATGGTTCCCCCACGCCTCAGTTCCCGACCTGGGCGATACCGAGGCGGTTAATGCGGCGACCGGAGTTCGGCTTTGCCGGCCGCATGGGATGCGAAGGCTGTTGGATTGTTTCGAAAAAATGCCCGAGGCAAATATCTACTATGTCAATTTGCCTTACGGCGATTCTGGAGTATACCTGTGGATCTAAGCGGAGCTGCTCGGGGCAAATCGGGGGGTACGCCCGAATCATCCATGCGATTGCGTGAACTGGTTGAAAGATATTTAAAGATTAGCGGCGGTTACGGAGTTGATGCCGCCTTGACCGCGTTCGGACTGCCTCGCGCCGACGCGGAGAAGCTGTTCGGCATGATGGACGAGGACTACAACATCAGCCGCTACTTCCATTTTTCCAAGAAGTCGGGTGAGAGTTTCGACATCAACGGATTTCCTCAAACGCACGTCTCGATTGACGCTGAGATACAGCCTACGCTTTAGACCAACCCCACTTTCTCACGACCCGGTTTGTTCGCTGCGGTTTGTTCGTTTATTATGAATTGGTCGTGAACAACGATAATTTTTGAGCGTCGCACGCTTATCCTTGGAGGATTCATGGCAATTGCGGTTGGCACCCAAGCACCCGATTTCACGCTGAAGGATCAGAGCCAGAAGGAAGTGAAACTGGCGGATTATAAGGGCAAAAACGTCGTTTTGATTTTCTACCCGCTCGATTGGAGCCCGGTCTGCACGAACGAGCATGCCTGCATGGTCAACGATATGAAGCGCTTCGAGCAGCTCAACGCTCAGGTGCTGGGCCTGTCCGTCGATAGCGTCTGGTCACACAAAGCATTCGCGGAAAAAATGGGCATCAAGTACCCGCTGCTAGCCGATTTCCAGCCGCGCGGTGCGGTGGCCGACAAGTTTGGCGTCTACCTGAGCGACAAGGGCATCACTGGCCGCGCGGTGGCGATTATCGACGGCAAGGGCAAGATCGCCTGGTTCAAAAACTACGACATCCCCACGGTGCCGGACATCAACGAGATCGCCGACGCGCTCTCAAAAGTAAATTAGTCATTAAAAAATAAAAGCTGGCTGTGCGGCGTGGTGCTACGTGTGCGCAGTCGTGTGTGTATGAACACGTGGCGGGGCGCTGGGATTGTGAGATGGCACCTAGCGCTAGCGGCGTGGGTGCGAGAAAGTGCGGATGAAGTTCACCACTTCCCAGCGTTGCTCTTCGGTGAGCATTTTTTGAAATTTCGGCATCGGCTTATTGCCAACGGTGATCTTCCAAAATAGCTCGCCGTCCGTTTGCGCATCCATGCGATTGGCATCGGTGAAATTTCCTGGCTTCACCGAGTAGAGATGCGCTTGGCGCCCGTTTCCGTCGCCATTGTCGCCGTGGCACGATGAGCAGCGATCCGCATAAATTGCTTGCCCCGCCGCGAGGGAGAAATCGGTCACGGCGACGGGGTTTTTGCGCGCCTTTGCCTGGTCAGGCACCGACCAGCTCGATCCCATTCCTTCAAACATCAAAATGCCAATTATTGCGACCAAGATAACGAGCGTCGCAATCAACGCGAGCTGATTCTTGCGTTTATTGGGTTGTGGTGGAGGTTTGACCTGAGAAGAGGGCAAGCAGATATTACCGGGCGATTCGGCTAGTTACTTCGCGCGCCATTTTCGCACAATCACGCGGAAGTCGTGAAGATTGAAACGAGCAGCCAGACATTGAGAACGAGAATCACCGCCACAGTAATTCCGGCAAGCCAGTTGGTTAGCGGCCGGTTCACATGGATTCCCATCAGATCGCGCCTTCGGGTCATCAGAAGAAGCGGGATGAGCGCGAAAGGCAAACAGAAACTGAGCACCGCCTGACTGAGCACGAGAGTCTTCAACGGATCGAGACCCCAGGCGATTACGATGATCGCGGGGATCATGGTGATCAGACGCCGCAGGAAAATATTCATTCGCACGTTAAGAAATCCCTGCAGGATCACTTGGCCAGCCATGGTGCCCACGCTGGAGGACGAAAGCCCCGAAGCAAGCAACGCCACGCCAAACACGACGGCCGCGTATTTGCCCAATAGTGGAATCAAGGTCGCGTGAGCAGCCTCAATGGAATACGCGGACATGGAGTGGCCAAAAAATACTGCCGCGGCCATGATCAGCATCGCTGAGTTAATCAGCCACGCGCCATTCATCGCCAGCAGCACATCAACCAACTCCATTCGACGGTGATGATGCTCTTCCCGGTCGAGGGGTTCGCGTCTGGGTAGCACCAATGCCGAATGCAGGTAAACAACGTGCGGCATGACCGTCGCACCCAGCATAGCTACCGCGATGTAAATCGAGGAAGTTTGCAGATGCGGGACCAGAACATTCTGCACGAGCGGCTTCCATGGCGGCCGGCTCAGAAATACTTCGTAGGCGTAGGCAAGTCCGATGACGCCGACAAAACCAATAATCAAACGCTCCAACCACTGAAAGCCGGCCTGCTCGACTTTCAGGATGAGCATAACCGCGATGCCGGTCAGTAAGGCCGCGGGCAGCATTGGGATGCCAAACAAAAGGTAGAAGCCTAGCGCCGCGCCCAGAAATTCCGCCAAATCCGTTGCCATTGCTGCAATTTCGGCCGCGATCCACAGCCCCAAATAAATCGGTCGCGAATACTCCGCGCGGCAATTCTGCGGCAGCGTTTTGCCCGTGGCGATTCCCAACTTGGCCGAAAGGTACTGCACCAAAATGGCCATGGCGTTGGACCACAACAGAACCCACAAAAGCTCGTAGCCGAATCGCGCCCCGCCTTCGATATTCGTCGCGAAATTGCCCGGGTCCATGTAAGCCACCGAGGCAACAAACGCCGGGCCCACGAACCACCACATTTCGCGTGGACGGGTCGATTTAGTTGCGGTGGCGCTTTCCGGCAGTGCGGGAGAATAGCTGGATTCTAGAGATTCAGCAGGTTCGGCATGAGTATTAGTGGCGACAGGTTCGGACGGAGTTAACCGCATTAAACCTCGATTGTAAACCATATTTAACTCGATTACCAGTCAATGATTTCCGTGACGGTTTCCGTGATGGTTTCCATCAGCCGGTGTAGAATAAAACGTTTTTAAAAGCATACTGGATTTCAGATCGACGGAGGAATCGATGGCGGACGAAGTCAAACCGCAACAACCGCATCAACAGACGACCCCGCACCAGCAACAACAGGTGCAAATCAAAGCGGACGAAAAGGACTTTACTCGGCCAATACTCAAATTCGGTGATGATTCACCACAATGCCGAGGAGTTTACGCTGAACTTTGTGTACGTTTTTCCGAGCGTGCCGCACGGAAAGCTGGTTTCCAGCCTGATTCTAAGTCCCGCGCACGCCAAACGCCTGGTAAAAGCGCTCCAGAGAGCATGCGTCCAGCGCGACCAGGGACAATTCGGGCCGATTCCCGAAGGTACCGGACCAGCTCCGACGCCAAATATCGATTTATTCAGTAAAGATCAGGCGACGACTACGAGCCGTGGTGAACGGAAGCCGGGCTTTTACTTGTCCGCGTCAGAAAGTGTGTAATCGAATTTGTAGGAATGCTTCCCACCACTGATCTCAATATCCAATTCCCCTGCCAATCCAGTGAGTTCACCCGTGCCCGAGTCTGGCACTACGGTCACGGATAGGTTGGGCGTCCCGCGATTCATCGTTCCAGTGTGCTGCAGCGCAAAAGTGCCGCTGCGTCCTTTCAGCGTGCCGGTGAACTTTTCCATGGCCACATAGCCGGCCGAACCCTTCACGTCTGTCGACACAGCAAGCATTACTCCCTTGCTGGTACCTTCCAAGTCGCCGTGGAATTGCTTTTCGATAGTCATCATTCCCATAGGGCCTTTTTCGTTTTGTCCCCTGAATCTTGCGGCGTCAGTTTGACTTCAAAAGTTCCATTCGCGTGCATAGTCGCACTTCCCTTCTCTTGCATAATCGAGTCGGCTCTGCGTCCATCCGTCACAGCTGGAGTCCCCACGAAAAATGCAGACATTGCGGCCGCCAATATCACAAAGTGATTTTTCATCAGTGCATTATGCACACACGAAGCATCAAAGTGGAACGCGTTTAACTCCACAGGGCAAGGATTGGCGAAAAGATGGCTTTTTACAGCGAGGTTCGGCTTGGGGAGTGTTTCAAGCCGGGCTGACGACCCACTGTCCTTGGCGGAGCGCCCAAAAATTCCAGGCCGAATTGCGATCCTTTTCGGCTGGAACGGCATGGCAGTAGGCGACACGACGAGCGGCGCTGTATGAACCGGTCAGCGTTGCGAAGTTTAAACGATCATTGAGCTTCCGGCAGGGACGCCAGTAAGCTCATCACCCGCACTCCGCCAGCGCTCACATTTTCCGTGAAAGTATGTTCGGTGCCGGGCTGGTCGTTAGCGCCGGAGATCCGCAAGCAATACAATATGAACGAACGAATAAAGGCAACATTGTCTAATTATCATTTTCAAGGCGGGAGCGAAGCATCATGAACGTCCGATTGGGATTGCTATGGCTGGCCGTAGGAATTCCCCTATTGTGGGCACGTTGAAAACCCTGGAAAATGCGCTGAAGTTGTTTCAATAACTTGAGCCGCATGCCGCGGCCGTAGGAGTCCGCCATGCATTTGAATTTGAGTCTCGCGCCGATCGTGGCGCTCATCGCCGGCATTCTCATTCTTGTCATGCCGAAGCTGCTGAATTACATCGTCGCGCTGTATCTGATTTTCATCGGCCTGCTCGGCCTGTTGGCCGCGAACGGCACGCTGCATATTTGAACGGCCGGGCGGCGCGAGGCGAATCGCGCCGGGCCGATCGGCTAGCCAAACGGGTTTTGGCGCACGATGGTCTGTTCGCGGTCCGGCCCGGTCGAGATGATTGAGATTGGCACGCCGACCAGCGACTGCAAGCGCTCCAGATATTTTTTGGCGTTGAGCGGAAGTTCTTCGTAACGTTTGATGCCCACCGTGCTTTCCTTCCAGCCCGGCGCGTCTTCATAGACGGCTTCGCAGTCGCCGAAATTTTCCGACAGCAGCGGCGGCGTCAATGCGATGCCGGCATCGGTTTTGTAACCCACGCACACGCGGATCGTATCCAGGCCGTCGAGCACGTCCAGTTTCGTTATGCACAACAAGGAACAGCTGCTGTGCACGATCGCGCGCCGTAAGGCCACCGCATCGAACCAGCCGCAGCGCCGCCGCCGGCCGGTGACCGAGCCGAACTCATTGCCCACCCGCGATAAATACTCGCCGGCTTCGTCGAATAATTCCGTCGGAAAGGGACCCGCGCCGACACGCGTGGCATAGGCTTTGACGACGCCGAGAACCTCGTGCAGACGCCGCGGACCTATGCCTGAGCCCGCGGCAGCACCGCCGGCGGTCGTGGTCGAGGAAGTCACAAAGGGATAAGTTCCGAGGTCTACATCCAGCATGGCGCCTTGTGCACCCTCGAACAGCACATTGCGCCCATCGACGCTCAGCTGCTCGAGCACGCCGGCAACATCGGTCACCAGCGGCTTGAGGCGATCGCCCAGTTCCAGGTTCGATTCAAGCACTTGCTGGAAGTCGATCGGCGCCGCCTGGTAATAGCGCTGCAAAATGAAGTTGTGGTAGTCGAGGATTTCCCCGAGCTTTGCCGCAAACCGCTCGCGGTGGAATAAATCCGCAACGCGCAGCGCGCGCCGCGCCACCTTATCCTCATAGGCGGGTCCGATGCCGCGGCCGGTGGTGCCGATGGCATTCGCGCCCTGCGCCTTCTCACGCGCGCGATCGAGAGCCACGTGCGATGCCAGAATCAGCGGGCAAGCGGGGCTGACCCGCAATCGTTCGAAGACCGGCACGCCCGTAGCCGTAAGCATATCGGACTCTTTGAACAGTGCCTCGAGCGACAACACCACGCCATTGCCGATCAAACATTGCACATGGGGGTGCAGGATTCCGGAAGGAATCAGCGACAGGACCGTTTTTTTTCCGCCGATGACCAACGTATGTCCGGCATTGTGGCCGCCTTGAAAGCGCACCACTGCCTGAACTTGATCGGTGAGCAGATCGACAACCTTGCCCTTGCCCTCGTCTCCCCACTGCAGTCCGATCACAACCAGGTTCTTACCCATTGCGCGCCACCCATAGCAATGCCAGTCCCGCGACCATGCTGATCAGTCCACCCCACCGCAGCTGCGAGGGCTCCGTTTTGGCGAGCTTCATCATGAGGCGTTGCGCGGCGGCGGGATTCACGAAGGCAGGATGCCTTCGAGCACCAGGTAGAGCGCGAAAGCGCCCACAAGATAGCGCGCGAATTCAGCCCAGCCGATATCCATCATGAACCCGTACCCATCGTTGGCTCGCTTAACGCGGCGGGGGCTGCGGCTGGGGCTTATTGAAGTATTTGAAGTAGGCGCTGTCCGGGGCGATCACCAGCATGTCGCCTTGAGTGCCCACAGCCTCCCGATACGATTGCATGCTGCGATAGAAGCTGTAGAACTCGGCGTTCTTCGAATACGACTTCGCGTATACCTCGCTTGCGGAGGCATCGCCCTGTCCGCGCGTCTGCGCGGCCTGGCGAGCGGCGTCGGCGAGAATCTCGGTCTGCGCCTTGTTGGCCTCGGCCCTGGTGCGCTCAGCCGCCTCCACGCCCTCGGCGCGCAGTTTCGCTGCCTGCGCCTTGAAGGACGCGCGCATGCGATCGAACACGGAGTCCTGCACCTGCTGCGGCAGCTCGATTTTCGTGATGCGGACATCGATGAGTTCGATGCCGAGCTGTTCCGCGAGCGGCCGCGCCGTTTTCATCATGGCATCGGTGAACTCCGCGCGCTCCGCCGTGACGACCTGCTGCAGCGTGCGCTGAGCGTCACGACGCTCTTGATGCTGTCCTTGACGGTCTCGCCCAAGCGCGCGTTGGCCACATCCTCGGTGCCACCGGTCGTTTCGTAGTATTTGCGCAAGTTCTGAATGCGCCACTTGACGTAAAAATCAACGTTCAACTGTTCCTGTTCGCGCGTCAAGAAATGCTCGGATGGGTACATCTGGGTGAGGATGCGCTTGTCGTAATGGTAGACCTCATTGACCAGGGGGATCTTGAAGTGCAATCCAGGCTGATAGTTCGATTCCACTATTTCGCCGCCGATCGACTTGATGGCGAGCTGCCCTTCGCTGACGGTGAACACGCTCGTTTTCACAACGAGAATGACGGCGATGAGCCCCAGCAAGGTGTAAAGCAGTCGGTTTTGCATCAGCGCGACCCCACGCGCCCGCGACGGGTCTTCGGGAGGCGAAACCTGGATTTCGGGCAGGCGCGCCGGCGCCACCGTCATCGTATCGTTTGGATTGGAAACGGCCTGCGGCGGAGCCGCGATCAATATATTGAGCGGCAGATACATCAGGCTGTTGCCGTTCTTGGTATCGACAATGACCTTGCGCGAGTTCTTGTAGACGTTTTCCATGGTCTCCAGGTACATGCGCTCGCGCGTGACCGCGGGCGCTCGTTCGTACTGGCTCAACACCTGATCGAATCGCGAGGTCTCACCCTGCGCGAGGGCCAGCACCTGCAGACGGTAGGCTTCCGCATCGAGCAGATTCTTGGCCGCCGCACCGCGCGATCGCGGCACCACGTCGTTGCGGTAGGTCTCTGCTTCCTGCTGATAGCGCTGCCGGTCCTTGTCGGCCTTGATGGCGTCGCGCTGCGCATCCTGCACCGGCTCGGGCACGACGACCTCTCCGAGCTTCACGCTGATGATGCGAACGCCCATGTCGTAATTGTCGAGCGTCCGTTGCAGCAAGACGCGGGCGCGATCCGTGATCGATGGGTCGAATGCGAGTGCCTTGTCGAGCGAGGCCTGTCCGACCGCCTCGCGCATGGCGCTTTCGCTGACCTGCACCAACGTCTCCTCGACGTTGTTCACCTTGAAGAGATATTTGAAGGGGTCGGGCTTGGTGTACTGCACCGCCGATTTGACCTCGACCAAATTGGTGTCGGAGGTGAGCATTCTGGCGTCGTCCACGACGCTGTATTGCTGGGAGACATTGACGATGATCTTGCGTTCGATGGGCCAGGGCAGATGCCAGTTGTAGCCCGGACTGGTGGTATGCACATATTGGCCGAAGCGCAATATGATGGCGCGCTCCTGCGCATCCACGCGGTACAGGCCGCTGCCGATCCACACCGCCCCAATGAGCACCAGGATGCTGCCCATTCCTTTGCCGAAACCCTGAGAAGCCTGGCCGCCGCCAACGCCGCCGCCGCCGCGCCCAAACAGCGAACTCAGGCGACGCTGAAAATTACGCAGAACATCGTCCAAATCGTTCTGCGACTGTTGCGGGCGATTCCACGGATTGCGTTTCTCGCCGCCAGGTTCATTCCAAGCCATTAAGTTTCGCCTAATTTTATGTTTGCGGAATATCGGGTTGATGGCAAGCCGCGCATTCTAACAGGCGGCCCGCCTCCGACATAGCGAGCCAGGGAGCCTTCTAGGCGACCCGTTGCTCAAGGGCCCGGGCGGGGGATACCAGATCGATCCCCTTGGCGCCCAGTAGTTTGGCAACTTCGGTCGGATCAAGTTCGACTTCTATATCCCAGCTGCCGTCCTCGCATTGCCGCTCGCCGCGCACCGCGTTGCGCTGGTAGAGCTCCGAACGAACGGCCGCCGCTTGCAGTTGCAAATGCAGCGTACGGCGCACCCGGTTTGGACTGACCGCGCGCGCCAGCGATTCGCGCAAAGCCGTCAACCCGGCGCCGCTTTCGGCCGATACCCAGGCTTGCGTCGCGATGCCGTCTGCCGCCGCGACGATCCTGGCGCATCGCCGCTCAAATCGATTTTGTTGAACACCACCAACGTACGGATCTCGCCCGCGCCGATGCCGCGCAGTACCTCGCGCACCTGTTCCATGCGCTATCGCGCAAAGGATCGCTGGCGTCCACGACATGCAGCAGCAAATCCGCATCGCGGGCCTCTTGCAGCGTGCAGCGGGATGCGGCCACCAACTGGTGCGGCAGGCCGAAAGAAGCCACCTTATCCGCCAGCACCACCTCACCGGCATCGGCCAATTCGACCCGGCGCACCGTGGGGTCCAGCGCGCGATATCTATCGGCGACATAGGAGTCGGCGCCGGTCAAGGCGTTGAACAGCGTCGATTTGCCGGCATTGGTATATCCGACCAAGGCAACCGTCGGCACCGGCACTTCCCGCCTGACATGGCGTCCGGTGTCGCGTTGCCGGTCCAGTTTCTCGAGGCGCGACCGCAAAGTGCGGATGCGTTTGGCAATCAAGCGCCGATCGGTTTCCAACTGGGTTTCGCCAGGGCCGCGGAGTCCTATGCCGCCCTTCTGTCTCTCCAAGTGCGTCCAGCCGCGGACCAGCCGGGTGGCGAGGTGCGACAGTTGCGCCAATTCCACCTGAAGCTTGCCCTCAAAACTGCGGGCACGCTGAGCGAAGATATCTAAAATCAGGCCGTTACGATCCAATACTCGACGACCAGTCAATTTCTCCAGATTTCGCTCTTGGCTGGGAGTCAATGTCTGATCGACGAGAATCAAATCGGCGCGATGCGCCTCCGCAAAGGCGTGAATCTCCTCGGCCTTGCCGGAACCGACGAAGTACTTTGGATCAGGGCGCGCCCGCGAGGCAAGCACAGTACCCACCCGAATCGTACCGGCGGATGCAGCCAATGCCGCAAATTCGGCAATGTCATTGGCATCAACGGGATGACCCACGCCGACGCCGACTAGAACAGCGCGCTCGCCACCCTGCGGGCGTTCAAACATCTGCAGAGCGCCACCCACTCATTCAACGATAGCCGGTTCCGTCACTTCGCCATCCTCGCCTGTCGGCAATCGCACATTGCGCGCGGGCACGACAGTGGAAATGGCATGCTTGTACACCATCTGACTTACGCTATTTCTGAGCAACACGACGAACTGGTCGAATGAGTCGATCTGTCCTTGTAGTTTGATGCCATTCACAAGATAAATTGAAACTGGCACTCTTTCTTTGCGCAGGGCATTCAAAAATGGATCCTGCAGAGACTGGCCACGGGCCATGGGTAATGCTCCTTCTTTTTGGTGTCGTTTGTACTGCCGAATAACTTCCATGCGGCGCGAGGCAGATAGCGGATTAATGCTAGCACAGCGCAGTGGCCCCCGTTATGGGACCACTAGCCAATACCGCTCTTGGACAGTGCATCAAAAATCAATCTTGCAACCTCCGGATGCATCGAATCCAACCACTGTGCGTTTGCTCGCCGCCGCAGCCATGTGAGCTGCCGTTTGGCGAGTTGACGCGTCGCCGCAATCCCTTGTTCCTCCGCCTCTTTCAACGCACTGCGCCCTGCCAAATATCCCCAAATCTGTCGATATCCGACAGCACGCATCGACGGATGTTCCGCGCTCAGATCACCCCTTTCGTACAGTCGCCTGACTTCTGCAACGAATCCGGCGTCGAGCATCGCCTCGAACCGCAACTTGATCTTGGTGTGCAACTCGGCACGTTCAAGGGGTGCAATCGCAAATTCTTTTACATTGACGTCGGAAAACACCGACAAGCGCTTTGTTGTAATTTTGTGATGGTCTCGCCGGTCAACTTGAACACTTCCAGCGCACGCTGGATACGCTGCGGATCGTTGACATGAATACGCGCCGCGGCCTGTGGATCAACGGCGGCGAGCTCCCGATGGACGGCGGTCCAGCCCGTCTCGGAGGCCTGCGCGTCGATGTCCGCCCTTATCTTCGGATCGGCTTGCGGCAGCTGAGCGATTCCCGTGGTCAAGGCGTGGAAGTACAGCATGGTGCCGCCGACCAGCAGTGGATGCTTGCCCCGCCGCCAGATGTCCTGCATGAGGCCCTGCGCGTCGCGGCTAAACTCACCCACCGAGTAGCTCGCCGTGGGATCCCGAATGTCGATCAAGTGATGGGCGACACGAGCCCTATCATTCTCAGATGGCTTGGCGGTGCCGATATCCATGCCGCGATACACGAGCGCCGAGTCGACGCTGACAATTTCCAGGGGCAGCTGCTCCGCAAGCGTCAACGCCAGATCGGATTTCCCGGCGCCGGTAAGACCCATCAATAACACCGCATGGCGGCGTTTTGAGTCCCTATGCATCAGCGCCCGCGCAGGAAGAGTCGATCAAGCTCGTTGAGCGGCAAACGCACCCAGGTCGGGCGCCCATGATTGCATTGGTCTGCGCGCTCAGTGCCCTCCATCTTGCGCAGCAACGCGTTCATCTCCGGCAGGCTCAAAAGCGCTGCGAATGTACCGCGCGTGGCAGGCCATGGTGGCCAATATATGATTTATCGATTCCTCGACACGCCGTGAAGAACCAAGCTCTGCGAGGTCGGAGAGTACGTCGCGGATTATGCTCGTGGCATCGCGCCCGGCTAACAGCACCGGAATCGCCCGCAGAGCCAATTGTTCGGGCCCCACACGCGAGACCCCAAATCCCAATGCGGCAAATTCGGCCAGATGGGATTCGGCGACATCTGCCTGTACCGCGGTCACGCTCAAGATTTGGGGCATCAGCAGTTGCTGTTGCGCCGTATCGCCCGCAAGGAGCTTCTTCATGTCCTCATAGACGACGCGCTCGTGTGCCGCGTGCATATCCACCAGCACCAAGCCCTCCGCGGATTGCGCCAGGATGTAGATCCCATGCAGCTGCGCGATCGCATATCCAAAGGGGCATCGGCCGCGATTCCGGCAGCGGCTCCCGCGCGCCACGCGTCTTGCACACCGGCCGTTTGTGAACCTGCATCATCGCCCTCGCCGGCCGCAACGGGACCCAAGTAACGGCGATAGGCGTCGGCCGACGAGCGCGCAGCGGCCTCGGCAAGCTGAAGCGCCCTTGAGTACTCCCCGTGAGCCAGTCGAGCGGTGCGCTGCCGGGAGAGCTCGAGCTGGGCCGGGTGTCCGCCAGCACTTTCTCGAGGGTCCGGAACACAAAATCGTGGATGCGGTGCGAATCGCGAAATCGCACTTCGAGCTTTTGCGGATGCGCATTGACGTCGACCTGACTGGGATCGATTTCAAGATACAGCAGGTACGCGCAGAACCGGCCGTGGAACAGCACGTCGCGATAAGCAAGCCGCGCCGCGCCCACCAACAGCTTGTCGCGCACGAAACGCCCGTTCAAGAAGGTGAATTGCAGGTCCGCCTGGCTGCGCGAGAAGGTTGGCAGGGCCAGCCATCCCGCGAGCCGCAAGCTCTCGGTGTCATGCCGAATTTCCACCACGTCGCCGCCAAACTCCTCGCCGCAGATTTTCGCGACCCGCTCCAGCTGTTGCGCACCGCTCTGTGCAGGCGGCAGCGTCCAGATGATCTTGCCGTTATGGGTCAAGCTGAAGGCCACTTCAAAGCGCGACAATGCCAGACGTTCCAAAGTACGCACGATGTGCTGGTACTCGGTGTTCTCGGCGCGCAGGAATTTGCGCCGCGCCGGAACATTGAAGAAAAGATCGCGCACCTCGACGCTGGTGCTTAAACCGTGGGAGGCCGGCGCCGCAGTGCCGACCACGCCATCGCGCGCCTCGACCACCCAGGCGTGCGCACCGGAGGCCGGGCGCGACGTGAGCGCCAACCTTGA
>CAVWSS010000010.1:0-15948 GCA_963757885.1 uncultured Acidobacteriota bacterium
AGCGGAGCGCAATCCGGGGCCGCCCCATCAGATTGCGATTCCCGGATTGCGCTGCGCTGCATCCGGGCTACAGCCGCCATTGCGAGGAGTGGGAGCGATGAAGCAATCCACTCCTCCGCTTGCTGTGACATGGATTGCTTCGCTTCGCTCGCAATGACGGCGAGATAACGCGTAGGGTGAGCAAAGCGCAGCGTGCCCACCGACGGTTACCGCGATCATCATGGGTGGGCACGGCGCCAACGCGCCTTTGCCCACCCTGCGATTCCCATCCTCGATTGCGCTGCGCTCGATCCGGGCTTCGGCTCTTCATCCATGTTGCCGCGATGACGGTGGCGCGATGGATTCCGGGTTCGCGCTAACGCGCGCCCCGGAATGACGGGCGTCGGCCGATCAGCCGAGATGATGGACCTGCTGAAGACCGTGGACCGGGGTGGCGATGCCTTCCATGCGCGCCTTCAACTGCAGCGACAGAAACTGGGAGTAGTGGCGGGACTGGTGCAGGTTGCCGCCGTGGAACCAAAGCCCCTCCTGCTGGGTCGGCTTCCACATGTTGCGCTGCTCGCCTTCCCACGGGCCGGGGTCCTTGGTCGTGTTCGAGCCCAGTCCCCAGACCTTGCCGACCTTGTCGGCGACCTGCTTCGAGATCAGGTCCGCGGCCCAGCCGTTCATCGAACCATAGCCGGTGGCGTAAACCACGAGATCGGCCGGCAGCTCGGTGCCGTCGCTCAGGATGACGGCATGTTCCGTCAGTCGTTTGACGTCGACGCCGCTCTTCAGCTTGATGCTGCCATTGGCAATCAGTTCGGAGGCCCCGACATCGATGTAGTATCCGGACCCGCGCCGCAGGTACTTCATGAACAGACCGGAATCGTCGTCGCCATAATCGAGCAGGAAGCCTGCCTGCTCGAGACGCTTGTAGAAATCGGCGTCGCGCTCCCTGATCGCGTTGTAAACCGGGATCTGGAATTCGTGCAGGATCCGGTAGGGTATCGAAGCAAAGATCAGGTCGGCCTTGGCCGTCGTCATCCCGGACTGCACCGCCTGCTCGGAGTAGAGCGCGGCCAATCCGAGCTCCATCAGCGAGTCCGACTTCACGATGTGGGTGGTCGAGCGCTGCACCATGGTGACGTCGGCGCCGGCTTCCCACAGCGCGGCGCAGATATCATGGGCGGAATTGTTCGAGCCGATCACCACCACCTTGCTGTTTTTGTACTTGTCCGGCCCCGGATGCTGCGACGAATGGTGCTGATCGCCCTTGAAGATGTCCATGCCTTCGAATTTCGGCATGTTGGGCTTGGCTGACATTCCCGTCGCAAGCACGAGCTGCTTTGGCCGGAGGATGATTTCCTTGCCGTCGCGCTGCACGACGACGGTCCATTCGCCGGCCTTCTCGTCGTAGGATGCCCTTCCACTCGAAGGGGAAAATGAAGAGGTCTTGATTTCGATGCGGCGTGGGCGATACGTGTGGGAGAAGAAGCCGGAAGGGTGGAGGATCGTGGCACACAGGGATACGCAGAAGAGTGACTAGAGATCGCGCCTTGGATGGTGAGTTATTTTCGGTGCGGGTGCCGATTTCCCACGTTTTAGTGTTTGAAGAGCGACACTGCAGTACCTGCCTTTTTGTTACAATACCGGCAACTATCGCTACAGTAAGTGCGGCTTGATCATTTGGGACTCGAGTCGTTCAAATGCGCAAGAGTGGTGTGTGTTTCGTAAGGTGCGAAGGTGTCCACTAAAACGCAGGCGGTGTGTGCATCCGTATCGGCGGTGATTCTGCTAGTGGGGGCAGGCGCGGCGACGCGGACCCGTGCAGGAAGGCAAGGCCTCGCGGGGCGGATCCACGATCACAAAATACAGATCGATCAGCATGCAATGCCTGCGCTTGCAGCCCCTGCGCGGACGATGCGTGCACTGCCGAAGGGGCCGGTCAGGTTCAAAGCGACGCGCGGCAGGTCGGAATACGTTGGCAGGGCGCTGGGATACGAGACGGTGATTAATTCGGAAGGGGTGAGATTCAGATTTAAGCCACGGAGCGACGGCGCGAAGAAGGGAGCGTCCGTGAAGCCAGCCGAAGCGGTGCAGGTCATTTCGTTAGGAGCTAACGCAAGAGCAACTGGGAAGGCGGGCGAACAGTTGGGATCGTACAGCAATTATTTTATCGGGAATGACCCGCGAAATTGGCGAACACATGTGCCGCAATTTGGAGAGGTGCGCTACGGAAGCGTTTATCCAGGTATCGATTTGGTTTACCACAGCCGAGACGGGCAATTGGAGTACGACTTTGTGGCGGCGCCGCATGCGGATGCTGAGGAGATTGCGTTTTCTGTAGAAGGTATTCGAAAAGCTCAAAAATCCGAACCGACGCACAGGGTGACCTGGAGATTTCGGCGGGCGAATCTGAGTTGTCGACCACCGGCCAAGAAATATTGCAGGGCGAGTCGTGCATAAGAGCTGGCTCAAGTGAAGCTGCCCGAAAGGGGGCAGGTTGCAGGGAGCTGCCGCCGGGCGAATTTGTGGTGATGAAAGAGGAGGGGGAGAGCGGCGTGCGGGTTGGATTCCGACTTCCGGAATACGACCACGAGCAGAAGCTGGTGATCGATCCTGTGGTGCATTTTTCGACTTATTTGGGCGGGAGCGGTGAGGAGCAGGCGGATGGAATCGCGGTGGACGCAAGCGGCAACATTTACATCGCGGGCCAGACAGATTCGACCGACTATCCGGTTACGGGTGGTGTGGCGCAAAGCGCGTTGAGTGGCCAAGACGACATCGTCGTCACGAAAATGAGCGGAGATGGCCCGCATTTAATTTATTCGACGTATCTGGGAGGAAGCTCGACGGAATCTGGCGGAGCTTTGGCGGTTGATGGATCGGGAACGCCTACATTACAGGCCAAACATTCTCGACAGACTTACCGCTGGTGAACGCATTCCAATCTACGGCGGCCGTCAGGGCGGGGCGTTTGTGACGAAACTGAGCGCCGATGGCACAGCGCTGGTTTATTCGATGTACCTGTCAGGGAGTCATTCGGCAGAGCGGAGGCGATTGCGGTAAATGGCAACGGTGAGGCGGTGGTTTGCGGCTCGACTGAGTCGACCGATTTTCCGGTGCAGAATGCATATCAGGCCACGCATGCGGCGGACAACGGGGATAGCGATGATTTTTGACAAAGTTTAGCGCGGATGGCATGACCCTGATTTTTTCGAGTACATTGGTGGGACGGCGTACGACGAGGCTGAAACTGTTACCGACGATACAGCGGGAGCCATTTACCTAGCCGGCGTAGCTTCGCCGGACTTCTCCCACTACCGCCGGGGCGTATTTGCAAAATTCCGGCGGTTCTTTCATTAGCAAGTTCAGCGCGGCGGGAACGAACCTTGAGTATTCAATGTTGTTTCCGGTGAGAGTGGCTGGCCATTGCAGTGAATGGCGCGGGCAATGTGTACGCGACGGGGCAGAACGACTCAGCAAATTTCCGGTGACCACGGGGGCGTATTCGACGAGTTTTGGGCAGGTATCTGCGACTGAGCTCAGCGCGGACGGTCGTCGCTGGTATTTTTCAACGATGCTTGCCTGCGTAAATGGGGACGAGGGCAAGTCGATCGCGCTGGATTCATCCGGCAACGTGTGGTTAGCGGGAAAAACCGACACATCGACTTTTCCGTTGCGGCGACCGGTGGATACCACGTTCTTCGCGGGAATACCGGAAGGGTTTGTAAGCGAGTTTAACAGTACGGGAACCCAGCTTTTGTTCTCGACGTTCCTGGGAGGAGGGACAGGACCGTCGGCGGCAAGCGAGGCAGACGGAATTGCCGTAGAGGCGGGGGGAAATGCTTACGTGCTGGGGATGACGGCAGTCTCGGACTTTCCTGTGTAAATGCGTTGCAGCCGAATATTAAAGGCTTTCAGAACATGTTCGTGACTAAATTTTCGAATATTGCATCGCCTGGGTTGGTGATCAGCCCGTCGACACTTACTTTGCCGGGAGCACCGGTGACGGTGACGGGCCCGGCGAAGCCGATCACTATTTCGAATAACGGGAGTGAGTTCCTGAACGTGACGAATATTGCAGTGAACGGAGACTTTTCAGAGACCGATAACTGCGGGTTATCAATTGCGCCGAATGGCAGCTGCACGATTGAGGCGTCGCTCAAACCCACGGCGGGATTTTTGGAGAAAGGGAGCATCGATATTTCGAGCAACGCCACGCTGGTGCCGGCAGTGGTGCAGTTAAGCGGGACCGGTCAGGACTTTGCGTTTGAGGGCGGAGCATTCAGCGTAACGGTGAAGCCGGGAAAGACAGCGACGGAGCCCTTTACCTTGCAGAGCCAGAACGGATTTGATGAGCCGGTAACGATGAGCTGTTCGAGGCTGCCGTTGAATTCAACCTGCACGGTTGTGCCTAAATCATTCGAGTTGGATGGGTCGCAAACGGTGAAAGTTCTGATTGATACGACTGCGCCTTCGAGTTCGGGACTCCCTGGAAGCTGGAAGATAACTCCGTGGAAGCCGGGGTTGTTGAGCCTGGCCTTCTGTCTGGGCGGCTGTGTATTGCTGTGGGGGATGATGTGGCGCGGCCGGGACTTTCGAGGGCGGAGGGCGGTCGTGTCGGCTGTGCTGGCCGGGGTATTCGGCCTGACTTTGCTGGCGTGCGGGAAGCGGATCTAGTGGCAGCGGAAGTAGCGGCGGCGGTAACGGTGGCTCGGGTATGGGAACGCCGGGTACCCCCATAGGTTCTTATCTGGTCTTGGTGACGGCGAAGAGTGTGGGAACGTTGAGTCATGGTGCGGAGTTCACGCTGGTCGTGCAGTGAACGGGTGTGAACCGGGTGCGCACGGAGTGCGAATCCGCGGGTGAATTGTTTCGGGGTGGACGGGGGAATCCCGAAAGCGGACGGGATGGGGCGCGGGACCGGATGGAAGGGCGCGTAAGGGACTGTAAGGTAATCATTTACAAGTGAGGGGGTTGGGTGTTTTGCTGCAAGGGAATTGCGGCGTAGGGAGGAGTGTGGATGCGCGACTGGGCGGGGGATACGAGATACGCGATACGGGTACTGGTGAAGGCGCCGGCGTTCACGATCATTGCGCTGTTGACGCTGGCGCTGGGGATTGGCGCGAATACGGCGATGTTTTCGGTGCTGGACGCGGTGCTGCTGAGGCCGCTGCCGAACGCACAGCCGGAGCGGATTGCAGCGCTGTGGGAGACGCGGCTGGATCGAGGGAAAAGCAGTCGACATGGTCATACCTGGATCTGAGCGACGTGCGGGCGCAGAACAAGTCGTTCGAGTCAATGGCGGGATATGCAGGCGACACGGGGACGGTGACAGGCGAAAGCGAGCCGCAGCAACCTCTTTTGAGAAGGTGAGCCCGTCGATGTTTGGGCTGCTGCGAGTGACGGCGGCTTTAGGGCGAGATTTCACGAGCGAGGAAGATGCGCCAAATCATTTTGTGCTGATTTTGAGCAATGCCTACTGGCACGCGCATTACGGGGGGGATGCGAGAGCGATCGGCAAGACGATGGTGATTGACGGGAAGGGGTAGATGATCGTTGGTGTGTTGCCGGCGAAGTTTACGTTTCCATTTGAGAATGAGGAGCCGGGACTTTACGCGACGTTCTCGAGGGACGCGACGCCAACTGGCAGTGGCCAGCCGCTGGCAGAGGAGCGCGGGTCGCACTGGATGCAGGCGCTGGGAAGGTTGCGCGACGGAGTCAGCTACGCGCAGGCGAATGCGGATTTGACGGTGGTCGGAAAGCGGCTGGAAGCGCAGTATCCGGATTCGAATGGGCATCGGGGATTCCGAAGCGAGCCGGCGGTGGAGGGAATGGCGGGCGCGTTGAAGGCGGAGCTCTATATTTTGCTGGGCGCGGTGATGCTGGTGCTGCTGATCGCATGCGCGAATGTGGCGAATTTGATGTTGGCGCGGGGGGCGGCGCGGGAGCGGGAGATCGGTATCCGGTTCGCGATGGGAGCGCAGCGAGGAAGAATTGTGCGGCAGCTTTTGATCGAGAGTGGGCTGCTCGCGTTGGTGGGCGGTGGGTGCGGATTGTTGGTGGCGGTGTGGGCGGTAGCGATGATCCGACGGACGGTGGGGAATCAGGTGCCGCGAATTGCGGAGGCGGGAATCGACGGTCGGGTGTTGATCTTTTCATTGGCAGTGATGGCCGCGACGGCGTTGCTGTTTGGGTTGGTGCCGGCGCTGCAGCTTTCGAGGCGTGGAGTAGGTGAGACGTTGAAGGAGGGCGGGAGGAGCGCGAGCGGGTCGGTGCGGCAGAACCGGATCAAGAACACGCTGGTGGTGACGGAGATGGTGTTTGCGGTGATGCTGCTGATGGGGGCGGGGCTGCTGATGAAGAGTTTGCAGAGGCTGGAAAGGGTGGATCCGGGTTTTGTGGCGCAAGGATTGGTGAGTTTTGAAGTGAACGTTCCCGATTCGAAGTACACGAGTCCGCGGCAGGCGGCAGACTTTTTTGCGGGGATGATGAGGGAACTAAGAACGATACCGGGAGTGGAATCGGTGAGTGGGACGGCGCCGCTGCCGATGAGCGACGACTACATGCGCACGACGTTTGCGATCGATGGGCGTCCGGTGAAGATGAGCGACCAGCCGGCTGCTGAAGTGGCGGTGATCGATCCGGGTTATTTTTCGACGATGAAGATTCCGCTGCTGCAGGGGCGAGCGTTTACGGAGGCGGATCAATGGGATTCAGCGCCGGTGGTAATTATCAACCGGAAGCTCGCGGAGGGATCGTTTCCTGGGGAGAATCCGATTGGGAAGCGAATCAAGCCTGGGATTTCGTGGGGCAACAAGGCGTTGATGCGAGAGATTGTGGGAGTGGTGGGGAATACGAAGGAGCGGACGTTGGATCAGGCGGATCAGGCGCAAGTGTATGTGCCGGAGGCGCAACTGGGTTTCCCGTTTGCAGCGGTGGTGATGAGGGGGAGAGGGACGGCTACGGGGAGTGGCGGGGGCGGAGACGCGATGGCGGGATTGGTGGCGATGGCGAGAGAGAAGGTGAGGGGAATCGATAAGGAAGTGCCGATTTATTTGGTGAAGAGCGTGGACGAGTATGTGGCGGCGTCGATGCTGGGGCCGCGGATGGATACGGGGCTGCTGGCATGTTTTGCGGGGCTGGCTGTGTTGCTGGCGGTGGTGGGAATTTATGGCGTGATTTCGTACGGAGTGTCGCAGCGCGTGGGGGAAATTGGGATTCGGATGACGCTGGGAGCGCAGCGTGCGGACGTGATGAAGATGGTGTTGGGCGGCGGGCTGAAGATGGCGGCGGTGGGCGTGGGGATTGGGGCACTCGCGGCGGTGGGAACGAACCGGCTGCTGGCGAGTTTGTTATTTGGAGTTAGGCCGGGGGATTTGGGGATATTTGTGGCGGTGATTGTGGTGTTGGTGGGGTGCGCGATGGCGGCGAGTTATTTGCCGGCGCGAAGGGCGATGGAAGTGAGTCCGATGGAGGCGCTGAGGTATGAGTGAGGGATTTTCTTTTTTCAAGGCCTGAGGTTCGTGCCACCCACCCGCAACGGCGGCGGGATGGGGTACCCAGAGGCAACAGGTTAGAGGTAAGAAAATATCGAGGTGAGTGAGCCCGACCGGGCGCATGTGCCCACGCGAAAACCGCGTGTGAAAAGTTTGTGAGGAATGTTTAGGCGGTCCCACTTCCTCAAACCAGGAAGTGGGGCACCCGGAAAAGCTTGGACGCGCAGTGAGGAGTGAGAGATGAATGAGTGGATGCAGGATTTGAAGTATGCGTGGCGGCTGCTGAGGAAGGCGCCGGGATTCACGCTGGTGGTGGTGGTGACGCTGGGGCTGGGGATTGGCGCGAACACGGCGATATTTTCGGTGATGAATGCGGTGTTGCTGCGGCCGCTGCCGTATGCCCAGCCGGGCCAGATTGCCGCGTTGACCAGGCAACGGGCGGAGACCGGGGAGCAGAATCCGTCGTGGTCGATTCCCGATTTTCACGATGTAGAAGCGCGGACGCGAACATTGCAGAATCTGGCGGTCTATTCGGATGACACGGGGACACTGACAGGAAACGGCCAAGCGCAACATGTGCTGATCAGCAAAGGCAGTTCCGATATTTTCCCATTGCTGCGAGTGACTCCGGTAATTGGGCGGACATTTGTGAAGGGCGAGGATGCGCCTGGACATCAGGTGGCGATTTTGAGTTACACGATGTGGCAAGCCAAGTTTGGCGGCGATCCGAGCGTGCTCGGAAAGAGCATCGTGCTGGACGCGCAGAATTTCACGGTGGTGGGAGTGCTGCCGGCGTCTTTCAAGTTTCCAATGGAGTCTCAAGACCCGGCCATATGGATTACGTATTCACGGGATGCGACGCCGGATAGGCCAGGCGAGCCGACGCTCGCCGGGGAGCGAGGGGCGCATTACGTGAGGGCGATTGGGCGGGTGAAGCCGGGCGTTTCGTGGGCGGCGGTGAATCAGGATTTGCAGATGATCAGCGAGGAGCTGCAGAAGGAATATCCGGACTCGAATAAGTATTGGGTATATCAGGCGAAGCCGGCGATTGACGAGCTGACCGGCGGGATGAAAGCGCAATTTTACATTTTGCTGGGCGCAGTGATGCTGGTGTTGCTAATTGCGTGCGCGAATGTGGCGAATTTGATGCTGGCGAAGGCTAGCGGGCGTGAGCGGGAGATCGGGATCCGGTATGCGATGGGCGCGACGCGCGGGAGGCTGGTGCGTCAATTTTTGATTGAGAGTTTCATGCTGGCGTTTGGCGGGGGAGTTTGCGGGTTGATCTTGGCTTCGTGGATCGAGGCGATGATTCGCGCGCTCGGGACCGGGCATGTGCCGCGAATCAGCGAGACGACGCTGGATGGAAGAGTGTTGATTTTTTCACTGAGCATGATGCTGGCGACGGCATTTTTATTTGGGTTGGCGCCGGCGCTGCAGGTGTCGGGACGCGGCGTGGGTGAGGCGCTGAAGGAAGGTGGACGCGCGGCGAGCCAGTCGCAGAGACAGATCAAGATTAAGAATGCGCTGGTCACGGTGGAGATGATTTTTGCGGTGATCTTGCTGACCGGCGCGGGATTGCTGATGAAGAGTTTGGGGAAGCTGCAGAACGTGAGTCCGGGATTCAAGACGCGCGGGCTGATGACATTTCGAGTGAGCGTGCCGTATCCGGAGCCGGAGAAGGTGACGGAGTATTTCAAGAGATTGCTGACGGATTTGCGGGCGTTGCCCGGAGTGACCGGGGCGAGCGCCGTGGCCCCGCTTCCGTTGAGCGGCGACAACTTTGGGACCGCTTATGAAATTGAAGGGCGGCCGGTACCGAAGAGCGATGAGCCGATTGTTCAATTTCGAGTAATTGGCACGGACTATTTTCCGACCATGGGGATTCCGATGTTGCAGGGGCGCGGGTTTACAGAGGCGGACGATCTGAAGTCGAATCCGGTGGTGATTATTAATACCGCGCTGGCGGAGAAGTCGTTTCATGGGGAGAACCCGATTGGAAAGCGGATCAAGCCAGGGGTATCCATCAACGGCGATGCGTTGATGCGGGAGATTGTGGGAGTGGTGGGACCGGCCAAGCATCGAGCGCTGACGCAAAAAGATGAAGTGGAGTGTTATGTGCCCGAGGCGCAGTTGCCGTTTAATGAGTTGGGGATAATGCTGCGGACGTCGGGAGCGGGCGACTCGCCAGCGCGCAGATGGGAGGGACGGCCGGATTGATTTCGATGGCGCGGGATCGGGTAAGGAGTTTGGACAAAGATGTGCCGATTTATGACGTGAAGACGATGCAGGAGTATGTGGACGAGTCGATCGTGGCGCCGAGGATGGATACGGAGCTGTTGGGATGCTTTGCGGTGCTGGCGGTGATTTTGGCGGTGGTGGGAATTTATGGAGTGATGTCGTACGGAGTTTCACAGCGAACGGGAGAAATTGGGATTCGCATGGCGCTGGGAGCGCAGCGCGGGGATGTGATGCGTCTGATTTTGTGGCAGGCGCTGAAAGTGACGGGCATTGGAGTTGCGATTGGAGCGATTGGTTCGATAGGGACGAACCGGTTGCTGGAGAGTTTGTTATTTGGAGTGAAGCCGGGAGATGTGACGGTGTTTTTGTTGGTGGTGGGAGTGTTGGTGGGATGCGCGTTGGCGGCGTGTTATGTGCCGGCGAGAAGGGCGATGGGAGTGAGCCCGATGGAAGCGCTGAGGTATGAGTGAATGGGAGTTTTCTCAAGTTCTGTTGATCGTGCCACCCACCCGTAGAAGCGACGGGTGGGCTACCCAAACCCAACCGCTTCCGTCCATTTGCCAGCGCGCCCTAAGGCGCGCAAACGGAAGTGGGGCACCCGGAAAATCCGCAGAAACTTCTAGAGCAAAAACGAGAGCAGATCCCTCACGCGCTCTTACGCCCGCCGTTTCATATAAGACGAACCTTGCGGCTCGTCCCCGCGTCCTATCGACGCGGCAAAGCGCGCGTAAGAAGCGGATTCGGGATGACACGCAACGTGCAATCGGAGAAGAATATGGCACTCATTACCCCGCATGAACTCTTCTAACGCGAAACCCTGGGAACGGCACTCACACTAGAGCGAACGTGCGCGGAATTCAGCTGAGCGCCAGCCCTCAAGTTGGAAAGTCAAAATCCCACCCGCAGAAACTTCTAAAGCAAAGTTCCCTCCCTTTCATTTTTTATGCGTGCCTTCGGCGGCAGGCGGCAGCAGGGTAGAATCCCGGAAGACGAGCAGGATTCGTCAACAAAAAGGGGGCGACGGATGAGGGAGCTAATTGCGGACCTATTTGTTTCAGTGGATGGATTCGCATCGGGCGCGTCGGAGGGGCCATTCTTCGGCTACTTCGGGGAAGAGCTTGGGAAGTGGATCACGGATGAGCTCGCGCGGCCGCAAGTGCTAGTCATGGGACGCGTGACGTACGAGGCGATGGCGGAGTTTACGCCGTCTGGCACCGACCCGATGAGTGTGCGGATGACGGAGCTACCTAAATTGGTGTTTTCGAGCAAGCTTAAAGAACCGCCCAGTTGGAAGAATACGCGCGTGGTGAGGACTTCTCTAGCTGACGAGATTGGTGCACTGAAGCGGCAACCCGGGGATCCAATGCGAACTATTGGCAGCATAGGTTTGGTGAAAAGTATGATCGAGTTGGGGCTGGTGGATCGATTGAGGTTAATGGTATTTCCTCTAATTTTGGGAGAGGCCGGCAACGAACCGATCTCTGCGGGATATTCACGGACGCCGCTCGAACTCATCGAGAGCAAGCCCATCGATTCAAGGATCATGCTTCTCGAATACCGACCGGCAAAGTAGAGGAAGTGGAATTTGATTTATATCGCTGGTGGAATTTATTTTCGTGGCCGCGACACGGAGGAGAGGGAAGGGCAGGTGCAGGGATGGCCAGGGGACAGGTGGGGAACAGGTGACGAGAAGGAGGCGCGGGGATTTTTCGCGGGTGCGGCGCGAGAAGCGCGGGAGTATGTTGCGTGGCGAAAGGGGTCAGGCCATGGAAAAGCAATTTCGAGTACCGCAGGTGAAGAGTTCGCAGGCGCCGGTTTCAGCGGGAAGTTACGCGCACGCGATTATGGAAAAGATACGAGAGATGGAGAGCGCGCTGGAGGCCGGGCAGGAGTTGGTGGTGTATTGCGACGCGGACGGCGGCGCGTTTCGAGTGGACCGGCTGCAATTTACGGACAGCGCGTTGATTGTGGTGCATGGGCAGGATGAGGAAGGGAACGGGACGTATTTTATTTCGACGAGTTATGCGCTGGAGTTGACCTGCAAGGTGATGAGTGTGGCGGAAGGCGCGGAGTTGGACGGGAAATTTGTGCCGATTATTTTTGAGTTACCGGAGACGAGTGCGGAAGCGAGGGCGGCAGGAGCATCGGCGGGCTAGGGCCGCGGTTTCTAACTCGTCTTTCGAGAGAAGAACTTCGCAATTGTGTTCCAAAAAGTGGGCGGATGAGCTTCTGCGTAGGTCAGCCGCTTCTGTTCGACCACACTTAAATTTGCACGAAAAGGCGAGTAGAGTTCGACAACGCGAGCGTAGTCGTGCGAGCGCCATGCGCGGTCGACTTTCTCGCGCATTGCGCTGAGAGCGTAGTTGAGAATGCGCTCTTGAGTTCTTTGTGATTGTAGTTGGAAAGCTGATTCCCACGCCGACGTGTCATTTCGAAGAAGAGGCGCTGCGTATTTTTCGACTAAGTTGGCCAGTTTGGGAACGAACTGCTGGACTCCATCGTAAGAATCAACCTGAAACATCACGTGCTGACCGAACGCTTCGGCTTGATAGGCGCCCGCCCAATCCACAATTGAATCGATGGTAAGGCGCCCTTTTGGATCGATCTTTCTGCCAAGCTCGACATTAATTTGATAGGAAATACGGCCGTGGTAGATGTTGATGAAAAGATCCGGAGATTCGAAGCGGACAAAGGTGGACTTTTGATCGACAACATGGAATTTGAAATTGGATAGAAATTGGAAGCTATCGAGGACGGCGGGAGCGAAGCCAAGTTTTTCGCGGTCGGGAGATGCCTCGGGCGACAACATGGGTGGAATTTAGCAGAGTTGAGCATGGGGTGTAAGTGATTAGGATATTGCAACTGCAAGACCGTTGCGCGACCGCGCTTCGTGACCTCGCAGAGTGAGCAGTCGGACCCACCCGCGTCTATTTGCCAGCGCGCCGTCCGGCGCGCAAGAACGCAGGCGGGGCACCCGCTGACACTTCTAAGGCAAAATCAAAACCGGGGAAGGG
Organism: uncultured Acidobacteriota bacterium; assembly: GCA_963757885.1. GTDB lineage: Bacteria > Acidobacteriota > Terriglobia > Acidiferrales > UBA7541 > Palsa-147. Next base: position 12,737 of record CAVWSS010000010.1, read on the forward strand.
AGTTGGGAGGTGGATTTTCAGAAGAGCAGATCCCTCACGCCGTCTGTTGCGCGCAGGAGCGCGCGACGGACGGGATTCGGGATGACAGGTAAAGGTACACGGGGCGGTGAGTAACAAACACCGAGGCGCGCCGTCCGACGCGCAAGAACGTAGGCGGGGCACCCGCCGACACTTCTAAGGCAACATCAAAACCCTCGCAGTTAGCGAAGGACCCAGTAGATTGCGTGTAACCCCCCACGCGCAAACCCGGCGCATGGGGCACTAAGAAAACCCCAACCCTTCTCAAGCAACAAGAGCGCAGCATCCCACCCGCAACACCGGCGGATGAGGCACCCGCAGACACTTCAAAATCAACATCAGCAGACAGTTCAAATCAACATCAAACCCCGAAAAGGTGTGGGAACTTTTTGGCTTCCCGGGACATTACGTATATAGAAGGTGATTACAGAGGGAAGTTGAAAGGGCGGAGCGGGTTCCGTAAGCGACCCAGACGGCGTGACTTATGACCAGCGATGAGGCGTTGATACTGGAGCTGCACGGCGGATCGCAGGAAGCGTTTACCGAGCTTTTTCTGCGATACCGGCAGCGGGTGTATGGGTTCTTCCGGCGGCGAATGAACGACGCGGCGCAAGCGGAAGAATTGGCGCAGGAAACTTTTCTGGCGGTGTTGCGCGGGGCGCAGAGGTACGAGCCGCGGGCGACGTTCCGGTCGTATTTGTTTGGCATTGCATTCAACATTTTGTCGGCGCACAGGCGGAAGGCGATGAATGAGGGCGCGAGAAGAAATGGAGCGAGCGGCGCGGGAGGGGATTTTGGCGGAGGAGATGTGGCGCGGACGGCGACAGATGGAATGGCCACGAATTTCGATGCGGAGACGGCGATCTGGGTGAGGCAGGCGGTGGGGAAGTTGGAAGAGAGCGAGCGGGAGATTTTGATGCTGCGGGAATTTGAGGAGCTGAGTTACGAGGAGATTGCGAAAGTGGTGAAGGCGCCGGTTAATACGGTGAGGTCGCGGTTGTTTCGGGCGCGGATGGCGTTGAGGGAAATTTTGGAGTCGAGCGCGAAGAGTGGAGTGAGGGAGTTTGGCGCCGGAGGAGCGGGAAGCGCAGGCGCGGGAAATTCAGAGGTGCGGAAATGAACGCGGTGAATCAGGGTCATCCAATCGGGCGCGAAGAAGTGATGGCGTATCTGGACGGCGAGTTGCGCGCGGACGAAGCGGCGCGAGTGAGCGCGCATTTGCGAGAGTGCGGAGCGTGCGCGGCGCTGGCGTCGGATTTGCGAGGCGTCTCGGGGGAGATGGCGAAGTGGGGCGTGGAAGAGGCTCCGGCGAGATTGACGGAGAAGGTGATGGCGATGGGCGAAGCGGCGGCTGCGTTGGGAGTGATGCAGGGAGCGGACGTGGGAGGCGCGAGACGAAGGGGCTTGGAGCGCGCGGCGGATTTGGGCGTGTCGTAGATTTCGTGGAGCGGATGCGGGAGAAGTTTGTGCCGTTGCGAGGGCGTTGGGGATGGGCGACGGCGGGAGTGGTCGCGGTGGCGCTTTTAGTTTTGGTGGGAGTGCCGGCGTCACTTCGCCATGCGGCGAGCCGATGGGAGACGGTGGAAGTGAATATGCCGGCGGAGGGGGTTCCGCAGACGTACACGGAGAACACGTTGGAGGCCACGAACGAGAGCAACACGCCTGCTCCAGCGCCGCCGGCGGGAATTGTTGGCGGGAGGGTGAGCGGAGGATCTGGCGGGGGAAATGCGCCGGCGGCAGGGGTGCCCCTGAATTCGCGCGACTACAAAGATATGCAAATGAGCGCCGAGAAAAAAGCGAATGCGGATATGTCGTCGAGCCTGGAGATGAATGACGGCCCGCAGCAGCCGATGATTGCGAAGACGGCGACGCTGCAGTTGAGCGTGAAGGATTTTGCGCCGGTGGAAGAAAAGGTGAAGGCGATCGTGAAGAAGTATGGCGGGTACATTGGGGAATTGAACACGACTACGCCGCAGGACGCAGCGCGGAATTTGACGGCAACGCTGGAGATTCCGTCGGGGCAGATGGAAGCGGCGATTGCGGACCTGAAGGGGCTGGGGCATGTGGATGGGGAGCAGGAGTCGGGCGAAGAAGTGACTAAGCAGTTTGTGGATCGCGATGCGCGGATCAAAAATTCGGAGCAGACCGAGCAGAGGCTGCTGGCGGTGTTGCGCGACCACACGGGGAAAGTGAAGGACATTTTGGAAGCGGAGCAGGAAATTGCGCGGGTGCGCGGCGAGATCGAGCAGATGCAAGCGGATCAGCGCGAGCTGACTACGCGGGTGAACTTTGCGACGGTGCAACTGAGCGTGGCGGAGGAGTACAAGGCGAAGCTGAATGGGACGGTGCCGCCGTCGACCGGGCGGAGATTGTGGAATGCGGCGGTGGAGGGCTATCGCGCGGCGGTGGAGAGCGTGGTGGGGCTGGGAATTTGGGCGCTGCAGTCGGGGCCCGATGCTGGTGCTGTGGATGGCGGCGCTGTTTGTGCCGGCGCGGTGGATGTGGAAGCGAGGGCGGAGGGCGTGGGCGCAGGCGAGGAGTGCGAGTTGATTTGAGTGGCTGTGGAGTAGCGGGAGTGGAGAAAAATGGCTGGCGATGAGCCGGCCATTTTTGTTTCGCCGGGATTGGTGCATCTCGGTTGGTCGAACTTAAGTTTCCGGGACCGCTGGGAGGACAGCCGTGACTTCGCTCTCGCGGCCGAGTCGCCGGAGATCGGCGACAAAAGTGTCCACGCCGGCGGCTTCGATGCGAAACGTAAGAGTGGCGTGTTGAAGTATTTCGCTCTTCAAGGGATCGGATTCAATCTGTGCTGTCACGAACGCGTGGGCCGATTGGTTGACGCAATAAAACTTGAGATGAAGAGCTCCACCACCGCTATCGCGCCCAAAGGCTCCGAGCATGATTTCGCGAGTGTCAGTATGGCTTCGCGGGAAGCCCTCAAGAGCCGCGGCGATTTGCTGCGGTTCGTCCAGAGAGACGTAGATGTTCGTTTGGCCGGCGAATGCTCCGTTTGAAGCGGAGACGCCAAGTTCAAGTGAGTGGGCGTCGATGTAAAGGACCCAGATTGCGACGCCGAGATGTTGATCAGCGAATGTCATAAGATTGTTCGCAAGGTACGTGGGCGATCTCGCTGTTCACGGCCGCAGCTTCGTTGAACTATACCTCTGAATGCCCGAGGCTATTTGGGAGAAGAG
>CAVWSS010000011.1:0-50283 GCA_963757885.1 uncultured Acidobacteriota bacterium
GGTCTCCGCTTCAGCTGTTCACTGAAATGCGAACCGGCAACAAGCAATCAAGTGCTTAATTACTTTCCTAAATCCCCCTCAATCCATTCCGCTAAATTTCCCTCGTCCACAATCGTCCACGAATGCGGATTCCGCTTCCCCGCCGGCCTGTAACCCTTGCCCGTCGTAGTAATCAATTCCGCCTCTTTATTTCCCAGCGCTTTCAACTCCAAAATCATCGCTGCCTGGTCCAGCGCATTCATCGTGTAATAATCGCGCCCCAAATTCTCAATCATCCAATTGACATCCGGCTCGGTGTAAAGCCGCACCGGCATATTCTTCAGCGCCGCGCATTCCCGCCATCTTTCTCCGACGCCAAAAATGGCGAATTCTCGCGATACGCCTGCCGCGCTTCCGTTGGCGACCCGCCCAGCACTCCACCCAATGCCTCCAAAATCCCCTGCGATTCTTCCGGCGCTGACCTTGGATCCCCGCGCTTCACATTCAGCGTCTCCCGATTCCACCAAGTCTCAAAATCCAGCGGCGCGTCCACCGAAAAAACCGCCACCGGCGTCCCGCGCGCGTCGCATTTTCCCGCCGCGCACATTTCCGCATAACGCACTGCCCCCGTTCCACCCGCCGACACTCCCCCAACCACCAACCCGCCCACCGGAATTTTCAATTCGTTTTCCACTTCTCCGATCAAGGCTTTCAATGTCGCCAAAACGTCGTCGCCGATGTATCCCGCCGCGCTCACCGCCATCGTCGCCACATTTTTCGCCGCCAGCAGCTCCGGCAATTTCGCCGACTGAAATTCATTCGCATCCGACCCGAAATACGGCAGCAATACCACCAGCCCTCGCGCCGCTTCAGGCGGCTTATATAAGCGATAGCAATTGTTCGAAGTCTTGAACTGTGCGCGGCATACCACCGCATCTTTTTGCGCCGCAGCCGTCCCACTCAGCGCCAGCGCGATCACCGCTACGGTCAACACTACTTTCAAATATCGCAAGCTTCCTCCCGCCCTCTCGACACACCCACATACCGCATTCCGACGCACATTCTCCAACCAAGTGAGCAACAGCCGCCGAATCCGCAGCCCTCATGAGTTCATCTTCCCCGCCACCATCTTCAACCCATCACACGCCAGCACCGCCCCGTGCATCGTCGCCGCCGCCAATCCCCCTAATCCCGTGGCAATCTCTCCCGCGCTCAACCCCCTCAACTCCCCAACACTCTTCCCTACCATCCACTCCGCCACCCACGATGCGCACGCCATCGCCGTCACGCACCCCTGCGCCTTAAACCTCGCTTCCGCCACCTTTCCATTTTCGACACGTACCGCCAGCCTCAGAATGTCACCACAGACCGGGTTCGTCGCATCAACTACAGTGGTGGCGCCGGGCAGGTCGCCGGCGTTGCGGGGATGTTCAAAGTGATCGAGTACCTGTTGGCTGTACATACTATCCTTCCTAAGTATATGTCGGCGGCAGGTGTAAATTTGAGCAGCACCCACTCACCTCCTCTTGTTGTTTTTCTTATAAACCATTGACAGTGCCACAGTTGGGACGGTAGTCTTTAAAACTGCCCAGCGAGACCTGGATGCTTTTGGTAGTTTTTAACCTAGCGTCGTAGCCCTTAGGAGGGCCTCAAGAGATGCAGATAAGACAATTCCGGTTGATGTTGCTGGTACTTGTCGCGACATTTTTACTGAGCGCCGGCTCGGCTTTCGCGCAAGACGGAAAACTCAAGGTTCATGTCTCGCCGCCGCAGGCCTATGTATTTGTTGATGGTAAGGCCATTCGCGAGGGCAGCCACCCGATCACTTTGCCCGCTGGCCAGCATGCGGTGACCGTGGTCAACTACGGCTACAAGATGCAGACACAAAACGTCAGCATCGAAGCCAAGAAGACCACGAACATCGATGTCAAACTGGAACCCTACGGCGACAAGGTCGCCGGACCATGGGGCCGCATTGAATTTAAAGGACCTGAGCGTGACGCGGTCTTGCTTGAGGGCAAGACGCCCGAATATTTCGTGGGCCATGTCGACGAGTTCAACTTCGACTGGATCTGGCACCAGGAGCTGCTCGTCCCGCCTGGCACCCATAACATTACCGTCACCCGAAATGGGACAGACGTGTGGTCCGGCAGCGTCAATATCGCCGCCGATCAGAAAATTATCATTGAGTTGAATAAGAATGGCGCCCAGGTCACCAAGGCCTGGCCCCGTGGCAAGCAACTCGAAAAGAAGGCTCCTCTGCCCCGCTTCCATGCTGGCATCGCCAGCGCAACTGTTGTAGTTGCGCCGGTTAAGATCGGCAGCTTCACCGTCGACAATGCCAACATCAATTGCGGACAGACCGCCAATCTGAACTGGAGCACCTCTGATGCCGTTCGCGCCAGCGTAAATGGCGACGTCGGCGACGTCGACGCTTCCGGCCAGAAGGGTGTTTCGCCCCACCAGACCACCACCTACACGCTGACCGCGGTGGGCCCGGGCGGCACGACCACCTCCACCACCAACGTCAACGTCAACACCGCCATTCAGTCTACTCTGGCCGCCAATCCGAGCGAGCTGAAGTACCGCAAGATCGGCGACAAGATCAAGACTCAGGACACCTCAACTCTCACCTGGACCACCTCCAACGCGGATAACGTCAACATCGATCCGCTTGGCAAGGTCGATCTAAACGGCAGCCAGCAAGTTCAGGCCAACCCGAAGAAGACCGACATCGGACCGGTTGACGAAACAACTGCTTACACGCTCAACGCCACCAACGTTTGCGGCGGCACTGCAACCCAGACTGCCAGCATCCACGTGACCGGCTCAATCGAACCGATCCCGACCGTGGTGCTCTATAGCGTGTTCTACCCCACGGATTATCCGGACCAACGGCATCCAGTTGTAGGATTGCTCGGCAGCCAGCAGTCCAACCTGTCGCAGCTTGCCGATGGCTTCAAGAAGTATCTGGAATATGACGAGAACGCCAAGCTGTCCATCACTGCTTATGCGGATCAGCGCGGCTCTAAGAAGCACAACCAGGAACTCAGCGAACGCCGCGTCGAGCGCATCAAGCAGTATCTAACCGACGCCGGCATCGCTGGCGATAAGATTGAGACCGCCGCCTACGGCGAAGAACGCAACCTCGCCAAGGACGAAGTCTCAACTCTCGAATCTTCGAATCCGAATACACCTCCCAAGGCTCGCCTCCGCAACAAGCGGGGCGACTGGCTGGCGTACAACCGTCGCGCGGATATCGTCCTGCTGCCTTCTGGACAGAAGTCGGCGCAGTACTACCCGCACGGCGCTTCCGATTCGAACATTCTCTGGCAGCTTCCCAAGCCAGCTCTGAAGAAGGTCGAAGCCGCTGGCAGCGCTCCGACTCCTTCCAACGAAACCGCACCGCCCGCTGGTGATCAGCCTCAAGCACCCGCGCAGCAGCCTCAGCAGTAACGCTGTAGCGGCTTAACCGTAACCTCGCGCCGGGATCCTCTCGATCCCGGCGCTTTTCTTTTATGGTTACAAGTTCTGTGGGTGAGATGCTGCGCAAATCTCCGAAGACTTCTCAGCGCGCCGCGCGCTACCTGCCCGTGTAAACTAGCCGCGGTGTCCGGCGCCTACAAACTCGCGCGCTCCTCGCGTCGCTCTTTGCGCATCGTCTCGCTCGCTCCCGACGCTACCTCCATCCTGTTCGCCCTCGGTGCGCAAAAGAATCTTGTCGGCGTGAGCAAATGGTGCAAAGACGTTGCGCCTGTCGGCAATCTTCCTAAAGTAGGCGACTGCTGGGCCCTCGACATCAAGAGCGTCCGCAAACTCCTCCCCGATATCCTCATCGGCTCGGTCCCCTTCAAGCCCGAAGTCGTCAGCCGATTGATCGAGCTCCCCTGCAATTTCATTGCGCTCAATCCTCGCAGCCTCGCGCACATCGAACGCAACATCGAAATGCTCGCCGGTCTCACCAACCGCGCTGCCGCCGCAACGAAACTGATTTCCAAAATGCGCCGCGCCTTCGCAAAACCGGCCTCAAACGTCCCCAGGTCGGCACACCAGCCCGTGGTCTACTGCGAAGCTTGGCCGAACCCGCGCATCTCCTCTCCGACCTGGGTCGCTGAACTCGTCGAATTCGCGGGCGCTAAATTTGCCCTTCCGCCCGGCCAGCGTGTCACCGACGAGCAAGTCGCCGTCGCCAAGCCCGACCTCATCATCCTCGCCTGGACCGCTACATCCGATCGCGCCGATCCCCAACGCGCCTACAACAACTCCGCATGGAAAAATGTCCCGGCCGTCCAGAATCGCCGCGTCATCGTTGTCAAAGACGAGCTTCTTAACACTCCCGGCCCGCCTCTCATCGAAGGCGCGCGCCAACTTTTCAAGGCCATCCAATCGGTCCGCCATAAATGAATACACCCTCCGCCGCGCCTCACGAGTCTCAAGCCGTTCGCACAGTCGTCGCCGCCCTCGCTACCCACAATGGCCTCATCCTCGCCTGCCAGCGCCGCCGCGACTCCGCCTTCGCGCTCAAATGGGAATTCCCCGGCGGCAAACTCGAACCGAACGAAACTCCCCAACAAGCTCTCGCCCGCGAACTTCGCGAAGAACTCAATATCGCCGCAAGCATCGGCCCCGAAATCTACCGCACCCGACACCGCTATCCCGAACTCCCCTTTGAACTCGAACTCATCTTCTTCTCCGTCACGCTCGACACAGCCACCGCGGAAACAATCGCCACCCTTTCCTTCGAATCCTTCGAACAAATCGCCTGGCTCCCGCCCTCCCAACTGCCCTCGCTCGACTTCCTCCCCGCCGACCTCGAACTCATGCGCCTCCTCTCCACCAACCAAATTCAATTGCCCGAATAGCTGTTCAAACTCCCGCGCGCCTACCATTATTAAAATTCCTTAACATCACTACACGCGCTGAACCCCGCTTCCACGCGCGCTAGAACGTGTTATAGTTTTAGCTTAGAAAAAATTTGAACGAGCTAGTGGAACAACGAACGCGACACACTCAATCAACGCATCACCCAGCCCACAGGAGCACAAATGCCCTCTAAAGCTAGCCGGGCCGCAGTCCTTGAGCCCGAGACAGCGAAGTCCGCTCATTCACCTGTTCAATCAGCTGAGTTGAAACTTCGCCTGTATCAACTGCTGTTGAAATGCCGGATGTGCGATGAAAAAGCGCGCATCCTGTTCCGCCAGAGCAAGTTCGGCGGCAATTTTTATTCCGGAGTCGGCCAGGAAGCCACCGAAGTCGGCGCGGCCTGCACCCTCCGCAAGGACGACTGGATCGCCCCGTCGCATCGCGACTGGACTTCCAACATCATTAAGGGCGCGCCTCTCAAATTCTGCTTCGCTCAGCTCTTCGCCAAGGCCACCAGCCCCGATCGCGGCCGCTCCTCCCCCGCGCACATGGGCTATCCCGAGCTCCACGTCATCACTCCCGCCAGCAGCATCGCCGGCCAGCTCGCCATCGGCACTGGCGTTGCCTTCGGCCTCAAGCGCCAAGGCAAGGACACAGTAGTCGTTTCCTTCTTCGGTGATGGTGCAACCTCCATCGGCGGTTTCCATGAAGCTTTGAATTTCGCCGGCGTCCACAAACTCCCCATCATCTACGTTTGCCAAAATAATCTTTGGGCCGAGTCCGTGCCTCTGCGCTTGCAAACGGCGCTCATCAATCTTTCCGATCGCGCCAAGGCCTACGGCTTTCCTGGCGTTTCCGTCGATGGCAACAATGTCCTCGCCGTTTACGACGCAGCCACCGCCGCCATCGCTCGCGCTCGCGCCGGCGAAGGCCCCACCATGATCGAATGCAAGACCTATCGCTGGTACGGCCACTCCGAAATCGATCCCGCGAAGTACCGCACCAAGGACGAAGTCGAATTCTGGAAGAAAAAGGATCCCGTGGCCACCTTCGAAAAGCGCCTGATCGAAGAAGGCATCCTCAACGAAGCCAAGAAAAGCAAATTCGTCGCCGAAATTAACAAGGAAATGGACGAAGCCATCGAATTCGCCGAGAGCAGCCCGTACCCGGATCCATCCGAGATCACGAATTTCGTTTGGGTTGACGACAAAGCGCTCGAGGAAAGCCAGGCCAAACTGGCCTTGGCCGAAAAGGCGCAACAGCAGGAACAAGAAACTCACACTACTACGATCGAGCTGACCCCGCCCGGCAACCGCCCACGCCAGAACGCCGCCAAAGCCGGCGCCACGAACGGGGCCTCCGGCAATGGCCGTAACGGCCGCAATGGCAGCAAGCGAGGTGGCCGCTAATGCCTCGCGAGATTAATTACATCGATGCCATCACGGAAGCTCTTATGCAGGAAATGGAGCGCGACGATCGCGTCTTCATCATGGGCGAGGACATCGGCCCTTCCGGCGGCGTCTTCAAAGCCACTGCCGGTCTTCATGAAAAATTCGGCGAAGAGCGCGTTCTCGATACACCCCTCGCCGAAAATAACATCATCGCTTCCGCTGTTGGCGCGGCCATGGTCGGCCTGCGCCCTGTACCCGAAATTCAATTCGCCGACTTCATCACCCCAGCGATCGAAACTATCGTTCAGCAAGCCGCCAAAATTCACTATCGCAGCGCCGGTGCGTACACCTGCCCGATCACGGTCCGCATCTGCTGCGGAGCGAGCAGCGGCTCCGGTCTCTATCACTCGCAGGAGAACGCTGCCTGGTTCACTCATGAGCCCGGCCTCAAAGTTGTCATGCCTTCCACCGCCTATGACGCCAAAGGTCTGCTCCTCGCGGCCATTCGTGACCCCAACCCTGTTCTCTACTTCGAACACAAGAAGCTCTACCGCTCCGCCAAGAGCGATGTCCCCCAAGAGCTTTACACCGTGCCAATCGGCAAAGCTGCCATCCGTCGCGAAGGCCGCGACATGACGATTCTCACTTACGGCGCGATGACCCCGCTCTCCCTCGACGCCGCCGACCAAATGTCCAAGCGCGGCGTCGAAGTCGAAGTCATCGACCTTCGCACTCTCTCGCCGCTTGATAAAGACACCATTCTCTCCAGCGTCCGCAAAACCTCCAAGGTCATGATCGTTCACGAAGACAAGCGCACCATGGGAATCGGCGCCGAACTTTCCGCCATCATCGCCGAAGAAGCTTTCGACGATCTCGACGGTCCGATCATTCGCATCACCGGTCCCGATATTCCAGCCATGCCCTTTTCTCCGCCTCTCGAAAAGGCTTGGCTCGTCAACATCGACAAGATCATGGCTGGCCTAGACCGCCTCGCGGCTTACTAAAGCACTCGCTTTTGCTTTAAAAGTTTCTGCGGGTGCCCCATCCGCCGGTTTTGCGGGTGGGGTTCTTCTGTTCAATAGGCTAGGTCACTCACACGCACGTTTTTCGCGTGGTGCACTACTCCCCGCTACTCTGGACGGCCAATGACCTTCACCAAACGCCTTCGTGACGGCATCCGCTGCGGCGAAATAACTTGCACCGTCCGCATCTGGCAGAGTCCTCACGTTACCGTCGGTCGCCGCTACCGCATGGATGAAGGCGAAATCGAAGTCGACTCCATCCAGCCCATCGGCTTCCCCGACATCACTCATCAACTGGCGCGGGCTTCGGGTTTCCTTGGCGTGCTCGATCTCTTGAAAGTCGCCAAGCACGGCAAAGGCGAAAACATCTACCTCATCCACTTTCACTACCTTTCGCCCAAGCGAACGAAACGGGCGACAAAACGGCCAAATCGATAGGGCCACTGCTAGCTATTCGCAGGGTTGCGGCAAATACTTACGCATTTCCCGCAGCAGAATTGTTCAGCATCGATGTGTATACTCCGCGCGTCTTAGGCTGGCTGTATCGTCTGGAGAGCGCTGCCAGTGTGGCGTACTGGACGACGCCCGAGACGCGTCGGGGGCCGTCATGGCCTTGGGGTTCGATTCCCCTGCTCTCCGCAGTCCCCGACAAACCTTGACTGCCCGATTTACGTGTCTTACACTGTCTTTGCGTCTCGGGCGTCGTTCAGTTACACACTTTTCGCGGCTACCGCTAACCCGGTAGCCGCTTTTGTTTTCCGCCAAACCCTTCACACCAACTGCCTTCCCCCATCCACCACCATTACTTGGCCCGTCACAAAATTCGCCTTCACCAAATACTCCACCGCATCCGCGATATCGTCACCCGTTCCCGTCCGATGCACTGGTACCCGCTTGATGTAGTCCTCATCGGGCGCTTCTCCCGAAAACTGAATCGTCCCTGGTGCCACCGCATTCACCAAAATCTCCGGCCCTAACGCCCTCGCCAAACACCTCGTCAGCATAATCACTCCCGCCTTCGACACGCAGTAGTGGGTGAATGCCGGCCACGCCAACAGCCCTCCCAAAGATGCCAAATTCACAATATGACTCGGCTTCTTCACGTCTCCACTTGCCACTCCACTCGCCTTTCGCAGCAGTGGCAACGCCGCCTGTGACGTCAAAAACTGCGCCTTCAAATTCGTGTTTTGCGCCATGTCCCATTGCTCTTCGGTCAATTCCTCAAACTTCGCTTCAAAAAACACGCCTGCGTTATTCACCAAAATATCCAGCTTCCCATACTCCTTCTCCACCACTCCCATCACCTTATCCACATGCGACTTGATGGCCACGTCCGCCTCAATCGCGATCGACTTCCGCCCCATCCCTTCAATTTCCTTCACCAACGCTTCCGCATCCCCGCTCGAACTGCGAAAATTCACCGCCACGTCCGCACCTTCCCCAGCCAGCCGCAGCGCAATCGACCTCCCGATCCTCTTCGCGCCCCCCGTCACCAACGCCACCTTCCCCTTCAACTCGTCCGCCATCGCACCCCTCCCTCGCGATTTCTACTCCGCACAGCCTCACCTTACCATGCACTCTCGCTTCCCCGCCCGCCGGCGCGTTTGACGCCTCGCAGCCCCCTCCATACAATCTCTTGGCGCAAAAATCCCGAGTCCAGCGGGCAAATTTCACGGAGCCATACCCACTATGAACCTTGATGTCCTTGCCATTGCCGCACATCCGGACGACGTCGAACTTTCCTGCGGCGGCACCATGATCAAAATGGCCCAACTCGGCTACCGCACTGGCATCCTCGATCTCACCCGCGGGGAAATGGGCACTCGCGGCACTCCCGAAACCCGCGCCAAAGAAGCCGCGGCCGCCGCGAAAGTCATGAAAGTCAAAGTCCGCGAAAATCTCGGCCTCCCCGATTCCCGCCTCGAGGTCAACGAAGACTACAAACGCAAACTTGCCGCCCGCATCCGCGCCCTCCGCCCCAAAACCGTCATTCTTCCTTACTGGGAAGGCCGCCACCCGGATCACTACAATGCCTCCAAGCTTGGCTACGAGGCCTGCTGGCTCGCCGGCCTGAAAGCCCTCCCTCTCGACGGTGGCGACGAAGCCTTTCGCCCCTTCAAAATTATCTACTCTACGGTCTACCAGGAAGTTCGTCCCAGCTTCGCCGTCGACATCACCGATCAATTCGAGCTTCGCAAGCGCGCCATCCTCTCCTACAAATCCCAATTCACTCCGCCCAAAGGAAGCAAACCCTCAAAAGTCTTCCTGCCCCTCGATCAACTCGAAAACGAAATGAACCTCATCGCCGGCTATTACGGTCGCATGATCGGCGTGAGATATGCGGAGCCATTTCTCACCCGCGAAATCGCCCAGCTCGACGACATCGTCAAAACGTCCGTCCGCTCAATGTAAGAATTTAAGCAAAGGATTTACTGCAGGAAGGATTTGCTTCGTAGAGGAAAATCTAAAACTCGTCGTGCTCCTGCGCGAATACATACCCCGGCAAATTCTGCCCGTTCGCGCTCCGCTCCACCTTCAGCCGGATCGGCGCCTCGGTCTCCGCGCCAATCTTGCGCAACACTGCAAACGTCGCCAGAGCCTCTGCGTACACCTTGGTCACTAGAAAAGTATCTGTGGTCCCCTCGCGCTTCCAGACCTGACCCACCTGAATTTTCTTTGCCGGCATGAAAGTAAAACTCTATTCAGAATACCCCGCACCGTCAACCAATCCCCGCACACAAATTTCCCTCCCAATAATCGTCGAAATTGGCTCTTGCTTTTGCCTTTGAAGTTTCTCCGGGTGCCCACATGCGGTTTGGCGCGCCATATGGCGCGCTGGCAAAATGGACCGCATTGGGATCCACGGGTTGCCGGTCCCACTTGCCCCTAAATTTAACAATCTAATGACAATCCTTAGGAAACTCTTTTCACCCCCCAGCCATCGTAGATGGTGAAGCAGCACAGCTATGTACCGGGTGTATACTTCTTTCAAGTCCGCCAATAGAATTGCTGGGAAATCAGCAATCGAGGTGCAGCCATGAAATTCTGGCTCAATCAGATTTGTGCAGCGGCCGTAACAGCTACCCTCCTCACCTATCCCGTCGCTTACGCGCAAACGCAGCAGCAATCGCAGCAGAAGCCTGCCCAGACCTCCACCTCCAGCTCTTCTGACGACGCTCCGGCCACCCAATCGAACGGTCAGTCGGCGCCCGCAGCCGCCCCAGCCCAGCAACAGCAGCCGCCGCAGGCTCAAGCCCCTGACGCCCAGCAGCAGCAACAACAGCCCCCCGCCGACACCGACCAAAACGGCACCCCTGCCAATACCGACAACACCACCGCCGCGCCACCCACTGACGCCAAGGCGCCCGTCCCCAAGGACGTCCAGAACGGCAAAGAATCCGATGTCAACGCCGTCGGTAACCGCAAAGTCGGCCACGGTCTTGACATGTACTCGATGGATCACGAGATCGCCATCGGCAAGCAGCTCGCCCAGGAAGTCGACCGCACCGCCAAATTCATCACCGACCCGGTGGTTACCGAATACGTCAATCGCGTTGGCCAGAACTTGGTCCGCAATTCCGACGCGCAGGTTCCCTTCACCATCAAGGTCATCGATTCCGACCAGGTCAATGCCTTTGCTCTGCCCGGTGGTTTTTTCTACGTCAATAGCGGTCTCATCCTGCGCGCTGATGAAGAATCCGAGCTGGCCGGCGTGATGGCTCACGAAATCGCCCACGTTTGCGCCCGTCACGGCACGCGTAACGCCACCAAGGGCAACCTCCTTCAGATGGCCACGATTCCGCTGATTCTTCTCGGGCCCGGCGGCTGGATCGGCTACGGCCTGTACGAGGGACTCAACTTCATGATTCCCATTACCTATCTGAAGTTCAATCGCGATGCCGAACGCGAAGCCGACTATCTCGGCCTGCAATACATGTACAAGGCTGGCTACGACCCGAACTCCTTCGTCACTTTCTTTGAAAAGATCGAAGCCGACGAAAAGAAGCACCCCGGCACGATTCCCAGGCTCTTCTCCACCCATCCGCCCACGCCGGATCGCATCGAGGCGACTCAGAAAGAAATCGCCACGATTCTCCCGACGCGCGATGAGTACATCGTCTCCACTTCCGAGTTTGACGTTGTGAAGAAGCGCCTGCGCGCCATCGAGAATGGCCAGAAGGTCCAGGAAAAGAAGGCTGGCAAAGACAAGCCAACTCTGCGCAAGCGCACCGAAACCACGCCGCCGACCACTGACCCCAACAGCACTTCCACCGGTTCCAACGGGGGCGACAACGGCAGTAGCGACGACGACCGTCCAGTCCTGAAGCGCCGCCCCGACTAATCAAGGCGTTCACACCGTCTAACGATCTTCGTTCTGAATGTAACCCGGCGGCGCTCTTCGCCGCAGGCGATCCCCCTCACTTTCGAACGGTGTCATTCCGAGCCGCATCGGCGCTTTCTGCCGGCGGCGAGGAATCTGCTTTCTGAGGAATTAGCCCAGCCTGCTTTTCCCGATTTTCAACACTACTTGACACCGTCAACTAACTATTTGACACTATCTCCATGCCCAGTTCGCGCGCTACCCCCAAAGATCCCCTCCCCTCCCTAATCTCCTCCTTCCGCGGCTTCAACCGCATGTATACCCGCCTCATCGGCACCCTCGACGAAGGCTACCACCACACTCCCTTCTCCCTCGCCGATGTCCGCGTCATCTACGAACTCGCCACCCGCACACACTCCACCGCCACCGACATCGCCGCCTCCCTCGCCCTCGACCCAGGCTACCTCTCTCGCATCCTCCGCAAACTCGAATCCGCCAAGCTCCTCAAGCGCCAAATCAACAAGGAGGACAATCGCTCAGCCGAGTTAAAGCTCACCGCCAAGGGCCAGGCCATCTTCCGCAAGGTCAACACGCTCTCCGAAAAACAGGCCCGCTCCATCATCGCGCCGCTCCCGGCCACCGAGCAAACTCAGCTCATCGAGTCCATGAAAACCATCGAAAGAATCCTCAGCCCTAAGCTCGAAAGTTCCAACAAGCCTCAGGCCATCGTCATCCGCAGCCACCGTCCGGGCGACATGGGTTGGGTCGTCGAACTCGAAGGCCGCGCCTACACCGAAGAATACGGCTGGGATTCCAGTTTCGAAGCCCTCGTCGCCCGTATCGTCGCCGACTTCCTCGACCACTTCGACCCCAAGCGCGAACGCTGCTGGATCGCCGAGCAAAACGGCCGCCGCATTGGCCACATTTTCCTCGTCAAACATCCCGACGATCCCCCGTCGCCAAGCTCCGCCTCCTCCTCGTCGACAAGAGCGCCCGCGGTCTGGGCCTCGGTAAAATCCTAGTCGACGAGTGCATCAGCTTCGCCCGCGCCTGTGGCTACCGCAAAATCACTCTCTGGACCCAGTCCATCCTCCACGCCGCCCACCGACTCTACGTCCAGGCCGGCTTCCAACTCGTCAAAGAAGAAAAACACCACAGCTTCGGTGCCGATCTCGTCGCCCAAACCTGGGACCTCGACCTCACCGGCAAAACCTCAAATCAGTAAAGAGGTCGCGGCAGAAGCTCTGCGCTCTTGCTCCGGCAACACAATCGGCATAGCCTTCCCTTTCCAGCACTTCAGAAGCGCACGAATCGCAGTATGTAACTCCCAATGACCGATTCCCTCATACCGAAAGAAATCGAAGCTCATTACGCAGAGGCGAAAGAGGCCGACCGCCTCTCTGGCCCATACGGCGAGCTCGAAAAGCTCCGCACCCAAGCGATCCTCGCCCGCCACCTCCCTCCTCCTCCCGCCGTGATCTTCGACGTCGGCGGCGCGGCCGGCGCCTATGCCTTCGCTTTTGCCGAAAGGGGCTATCCCGTTCACCTCATCGATCCCGTTGATCTCCATTTGGAGCAAGCCCGTTCCCGTTCCGCTTCTTCAGGCCCAGCCCTCGCCTCCATTACCAAAGGCGACGCCCGCCACTTAACCGCGCCATCCAATACCGCCGACGCCGTTCTTCTCTTGGGTCCGCTCTATCACCTGATCGAACGCGCCGATCGACTCGCCGCCCTGCGTGAAGCCCACCGTATCCTCAAGCCCCACGGCCTTCTTTTCGCCGCCGCAATTTCTCGCTTCGCTTCCCTGATTGACGGATTCGCTCGCGGATTCTTCCAAGATCCCGACTTTCGCAAAATCGTCGCCGAAGATCTGGACACAGGCCAGCACCGCAACCCCACCAACCACCAGGACTACTTCACCACCGCCTACTTTCACCGTCCCGAAGACCTAACCAACGAGCTCCGCGAAGCTGGTTTCACATGTCCACGAATCGTGGCCGTCGAAGGTCCGGTCTGGAGCACACCTTACTTCCCTCAAGCCTGGGCAGACCCCTCCCAGCGAAAAAGCCTGATGGAATTCCTCTCCACAATCGAAGCGGAACCCTCAGCGTTAGGCGCCAGCGCGCACTTCATCGCGGTCGCTCGCAATCAGTAAGTAAGAATCGGAGGTATCGGGATCAATCGAGAGGGATTTAAGACAAAGCCAATCTAAAGAGGCCAATCACGAACATTAGGCCGCCTGCAGGAATTGCAATAAGACCAGCCATCATTAAGGCCGCCCCAATTGGGGTGGACGGACCGCATGGTCCAAAACCCGACAGTAAAGCCACAGCTAAACCCGCTATGCCTAAGCTCGCCACCATTAGGCCCTTTATCCACAGTTTCATGGTTGAAGCAAGATCATAGTATCAAGATGGTAAACGCGCAAATATATTAAGGGAGGAGGTTCAGATTAACCGAGGAAATATAAATCTAGCAGGTCAGCTACCGCTCCACCACCTCCGCAATTCCCAGCTTCTTCAGCCCATCCGTATAATATTTCCGGTACAGCACGTCCCACTCTTCGCTGCCTTCCAAAATCTCTTTCTTCTGCGAAGTAATCTTCAGCCGCACTTCCGTATCCACCTGCTCTTCGGTCTTCAGCAACGCCAGCAAAATATTCAAAATCTCCATCCGGATCGTGTCGCGATCCTCGATGAATTCCACGGCATCCTGCTCCACAAGAACCCCAACAATCTTGTGCGACAGCCGGACAGTTTTTTCGCGGGTCAGCCTCATTAGAAACGTGTCGCGCTGCTCCCCGGCTAACGCAGAATCAGCTTGCGCTGCCGGGCTAATTCCCCTTTCACTTTTTTATACATTTCCTGATAACTTACGCCGGTACGCCGCATCTCTTCCGAATGCTGGTTCAAAATCTCTCGCACTTCCTCATTCAGCCGGTCTTCTATTCCTAGCTCTTCGGCCATCGCCATCCGCACTTGCTGCGCCACCGCATCCGGAGTCTTGGTCTCGATCATCTCCGCCGCAATCAGCCGCTTCACCACTTCTTTCGACATGTAACCGACGAAATCCCGTGATAACAACAAGTTCTGCGTTCCTCCGGTGAAGACTGTTCAACGTCGCAAATAAAAGTTACATTTTTAGTGTACTGTCCGCTCGCCGGAAGGTCAAGAAACCTCGCCACTTCCGATTTTCTGAATTGCGTTACAATTCTGCGCGCCCGCCTTTGCCCCACGCGGGCCTCGCGGAGGACTCACCCATGCCAGACCCACGCCGACATAGCACCCTCGCAATTCTTTGGGCCCTGTACGGTATCGTGATGATCGTCCATATCGCCTACATCATCGTGTATCACGGCACTCTACGCCTCATGTTCGGCGCGCTGCTCGTCCGAGTGCCCTCTCCCCTCACTTGGATGACTTTCTTCCATTTTTGGCTCATCGGCGCGCTCGGCCTCTTTGTCGTTTCCGCCCTATTCTCTTTCCTCGCCTGCGCCACTCTCCTCTCCGGCGCCGCCTCCTCCCGCACTTGGGGACTCATCGCCGCCGCCCTCGCACTTCTCGGCCCACCCCCAGGCGTCGCCCTCGGCGCCTTCACCGCCGCCATCCTCTATCACGAAACCTAGTTGGACCGACGTGGCGGGCGGATCGAACATTCTCTCCAACTTCGCCACATTTTCCTGCGCGCGGTTTTTCTGCGGGTGCCCCACACGCCGGTGTTGCGCGTGGGCGAGGGAACTTATAGTCCATGCGAGGCTTTTGCCTTCGGTTTTCGAATGAAACAAAAAAGGGCGCGAAGGCCTCAGCTCTCCGCGCCCTATCTATTAAGCTAAGCTTCTACCGAATTACCTTCTTACCCTCAACGACACCGTCGTCGTATGCGTCAGCGTTCCCGACTTGCCAGTCACAGTCACCGTCACCGTGCCGGTCGTCGCGCTACTCGACGCCGTAAACGTCAGCGTGCTCGTTCCCGTCGCCGGGTTCGGGCTGAACGCCGCCGTCGTCCCTGACCGCATCCCGCTTGCCGACAACGTCACGCTCCCCGTAAACCCACCCGAGGGCGAAATCGTAATCGTCGACGTGCCCTTCGCGCCCCGTGTGATCGTCACGCTCGTCGGCGAAGCCGAGAGCGTGAAGTTCCCCGTTGCCGCCGGGCTCACCGTTAGCGAGACGGTCGTGCTCCCAGTCGCACCCGACCCAGTTCCGCCAATCGTCACGTTCACTGTGCCGGTTGTCGCTGTGCTCGTCGCAGTAAACGTCACCGTGCTCGTGCTCGTCGCCGGATTCGGGCTGAATCCTGCCGTCACCCCGCTCGGCAATCCCGACGCGCTCAAGGTCACGCTTCCGCTAAATCCGCCGGAAGGCGTAATCGTGATCGTCGAAGTTGCCGTCTTGCCCTGCGTCACCGAAACACTGCTCGGCGAAGCCGACAACGTAAAGCCCGGCTGCGCCGCGGCATTAACTGTCACCGAAATGATTGTGCTTGAATTCACGCCCGAGCCGGTCCCGCCAATCGTCACCGACACAGTTCCGGTCGTCGCCGTGCCCGTCGCCGTAAACGTCACCGTGCTCGTTCCCGTCGCCGGGTTCGGGCTGAATCCCGCGGTCACTCCGCTCGGCAATCCCGATGCGCTTAGCGTAACGCTTCCACTAAACCCGCCCGAAGGCGTAATCGTGATCGTCGAAGTCGCGGTCTTGCCCTGCGTCACCGCCACGCTGCTCGGCGAAGCCGACAGCGTAAAACTCGGCGTCTGCGTCGACCCTGGCCAGTTCGCCACTAGGTTTGCCGCATTCACCGTGCCAATTCCCGTCGCGAAATCCCAGCCGGTAGTCGTTCCGTATGCCAGCTGGTACGCGCTGTTCGAAGTCGACAGCACTCCGTAAGTTCCCGACGGCTTGTAGCAGTTGTGCGTCCCCGTGCAGTTCACATCCATGTCGCCCTTGGTCACGTCGTAGAAAACGCACGAGCTGCCCGCGCCATTTCCCAGCGTCGAATTGCACGAACTGCTGCCGCCCGTTCCATACTCGGTCGCCGCCAGCTTGTAATACGTCGGATTCGGATTGCCCTGCTTCGATCCGGTCTTCTGATTCACCAGCGCCTGAATGCCCGCCAGAATTGGCGACGCAAACGAAGTTCCGCCCGCTCCGGCCCATCCGCTCGGTGCGCCCGTGCAAGCCGCGCCGCCGCCGGCCGTATCCGAATAGCAGAACACGTAGTAGTGGCCCCACACGCCGTTTGCTGCGAACAGCGAGACGTCAGGAATGTCCCTCACGCCATCCGCCGGCACTCCCACCAACGACTGCCACGTCGGCTTGCCCCATCCCGCGCAGCTTCCGCTCACCACTCCCGACGTCGTCGCCGATCCCGTCGCGCATCCGCTCGGTCCGCCACTGCCCGAGGCCGTGGTGTGATACCCGTCTGACGACGCTGTGCTGCTGTTGCAGAATCCCGTCGATCCATACGTAGTCGAATAACTGAACGCCGAGGCCAGCAGCACGCTCGCGCACGAATCATTCCACGGAATTTCAGGGATGTACGACTTGGCCGACCCGTACGTCGACGTGTTCGTCGAATTCCAATACGTGCTGTTCGTTCCCGCTACCGTGTCGCCAAAATCCGTACCGCCTACGGCCACGTTGTACGGCGTCGATGCAAACCCGCTGACGCCAATTCCATGTGTCGAATTGGCCTGGTCCGCATCGCAGCTCGCCGCGCCTTCATCGCCCGACGACACAAACACCGAAACGCCACCAGCCGCCGCTGACTGATACGCCGAATTAAATGCGGCATTAGCCGACGCGCCATTCTCCGCTTCGCATTCCCCGTAGCTGATACTTATGATCGCCGGCGGATTGCCTGCCGAAATCAAATTCTGCAGTGCAATCAGCCCGCCGAAAGTGGACGTATCGGTGCAGGATGCTAGTTCAATCGCTGCACTTGGCGCCGCTGCGCTCGCATACTCCGCGTCCAGAATCGCTTCACCGTCATTCCCGACCAGCACTCCCGGGTTGCTGCAATTGCTGCCCGGATGCACCTGCGTGAACGATCCAGAGCTATATCCCGACAAGCCAAAAGTCGACCGGAACGTCGTCCAGTCCGCCGTGCTGTACACATTGGTGTCTTCCAGCACCGCGATGGTCTGTCCCTGTCCCGAATTTCCCGCGCTAAATAGAGGATTCAAGTTATAAATCGTCGCCAGGTCCGCCGGTACCACCGCTTGATACGTCGACCCGCCGGACGTAAACGTGTAATTCGCCCGCGGCTTATGCATCGGGTGTGGCCGGAAATCGTGCAGCGATACCACGCCCACTACTGCCGCGCTCAACGCTTCAGGAATCTGCGGGTCGGTCATATTCGCGTAGTGCGACCGGCCGTTGACATTCAAATTGTGGATTTCCGTGCGAAACGCCTCCTGCACCTGCCCCGCGGTTCCCGAAAAATCGATCACCATCTTGTTCGGGTAAACGATATTGACTTCCAGCCCATGCTCGCGCAGCCAGCTTGTAATCGTGTCAATATCTTCTGCGCTCGGCCCAAACTTGTCGCCCAACTCCTGCGCCGTCAGCCAATGGTGATAGTTCGCCGAGTCCGGCCCATTCTGCTCATCCATAAACTTCTGCAGCGCCGCTTCCTGCTCCGGCGACCGCTTCAATTGCAGCATCATGTGTTCCATGCGAAACGCAAACGGCACCACCCCGCGGTCATTCAGCGAATTCGCCTCCGACCGCGTATTTCCGTGCAAAGTCGTCAGCCGCCCTTCGTCGATCGCCTGCGTAATCAGCCTTCTCGATACATTTCCCTCTTGGGCCAGCGCGGTCCCGGGAGCGCCCAGTATGAACAGCACAGCCACAGCAAGCGCGCACACCTGCATTAATCTAAATTTAAGGTTCATGAATTTCCTCTCCTGGAAACACAAGAACTGCGGCTGGATTGGAAGAGCCTTCGAAGGATCGCTGTAACGTTATTCACGTTGTGGCGAGGAACGGTGCGCATCATAAAGCGCAGTCCGTCGGGCGCCAAACAAATTACCAAACTATTTTAAGTTTCATAACTGTCCTTACGGCCAGTACCCTCCCCCAGTTCGGCATAGGGCCTGCTGTCCCATTTGGAGCGAAATTGTGCCCTAGGCGTCCCAGGACAGACTCGCTTCCGTACCGACCGATGTCGGTGTACATTTGCACGCCCATGCCGCGCAAAGCAATTACCCTGATTGTTATCCTCATCTCGCTAATCATCATCGGCATAGTCATCATTCTTTACCTCCTAATCTCACCACCTCTCCCCAAAGAGAAGCCCCTTGTGCCCGGAATTCTCAAAGGCAATTCCCTATTCACCAAATCTGCGTTCTTCATCGATCCTGATCTCGGCGATGTCTCCCAAATCCTTACTGGTTGGCCCGCCAATCGCGAACACGCCGCCATGACTGTCGTCGCTCTCCTCGGTGCCGACTTCCTGGACGACTCATACCGCAAAATAAAGCAGATCCGCTTCCCCGCAAGCTGCGGCCGTCCAGTTGAAGTGATGAGGACGAATCCCTCCGGCGATTACGCCTTCATCGTCCGTGACGAACGCGCTAACTGTGATGCCTTCCTTTTCGATAAGTCAGGAAGCCTCGACTGGACCACCGGATCGCGCTGGGGAATCGCCGATTCGTCGGGTGGCAATACCACCGGCAATGCGGGCTATTCCGTCGTTGTCGGATATAACGGGCTCGGTGGGATCGCGCTCTTCGATCACAACGGCAAGGTCTGGGAGCGGCGGGAGGGAAATGTCTGGCATATCGAGTTGCTCGACGTGAACGGCGATGGCCGCGATGAGATACTCCATTCCGATGCTGCAGGCCGACTGCTGGTCCGCGACGGTGCGGGCCGTCGCATCGCCAACTACTCGCCTGGTTTCTATGTCTCAGACTTTTCTTTAACTCACTGGGGCGCTGAACTTCAGCCCCGGCACATACTTGTACCTGACGAAAATCCCTTGTCTCATGATCCCCTTGTTTTGGCTGTCCTCGATTCCGGTGGAAACGTGGTCGCGCAGCTGCCTTCCCCGCTCGGCAATAGATTCTCTGGAGCTAAATCCGCCCCCGTCCGTTTCGGGGCTGGTGCGGACGATTTCGCGGTGTTGGAACACACTCTCTCCACTCACCGCTCGATGCTCCTAATCTACGATTCCAACCAGCAAATCCTTTATCAGGAAATCATTGATCGAGTTTGCCTCGCCTTGAATACTGTCTTAACTCAGGACGGCGAGCGCTTACTCATTAGTTGCGACAGGCAAATCTGGAAATATTCTCCAGCCGCTGCCCCTCTGAATTGAGTGCATCGATCCCGAACTCCGCTGGCTCCCGCAAAGGCATCAACTACCGGTCTTAGCCTCGCACTTTCGCCATTCCCGTTGTAGAGTACGCCTCGAAATGTCGCGCCCGGTAATTGTCATCCTCGTAATTCTCGCCAACGTCGTCCTGGCCATCGTCGCCATCGTCCTCTTCGTCGCCGGCCCCGGCCTCAAAACTCTCCGGAAAGCCGTTGCGCCTCTCCAGCCCGGCATCCTTCAGGGGTCCACGCTCTTGTCCAAATCCACTTTTTTGACCCATGAAGCCCTCGGTGATATCTCCGAAATTCGCACCGGCTGGCCCGCCACGCTCAACCACACCTCCATCACCGTCGTCGGCATCGGCGGCGCGGACTTCCTGGATTCCAACGGTCTCCCTCGACGCAACGTTCTTTTCGATACCCGCTGCTACGTGCCCGCCCGCGTGATGAGACTCGACGCCGGTGGCAACTATGCCTTCCTCACCCACGAGGAAAACCTCGCTTGCCCAGCCAAAATCTTCGACAGCACTGGCAAACCCATCTGGTCCCAGAAACCCAAATGGGGCGCCTTCGATTCAGCCGCTGGAAATACCTCCGGCGACCCAAGCGGCCCGGGCGCTTACTCCATCGGCATCGCACAAATAGGCCTCGGCGGCCTTCTGTTATTCAATCAGTCCAGCCAGCTCTGGGCTATAAGTCAACCCAACGTCTGGCATGTTGAATTTCTCGATGTCAATTCCGACGGCCGCGACGAAATTCTCCACTCCGATGGCCGGGGTCACCTGATCGTCCGCGACTCTAGCGGCAAGTTACTCGCCGACTACACTCCCGACTTCTTTGTCATGCATTTCTCTATTACCCGCTGGGCCTCAGAACCCACTCCCTCTCACATTCTCGTCCCCAGCCAGAACCCCATCGCCATTTTCTCCCGCGTCATCGCGGTTCTCGATTCAAGCGGCCGCAAAGTCGCCGAATTCCCCTCTCCCAGCAACATCATGTTCAATCGAGCCTACGCAACCTCCGTGAATTTCGGTCCCGGCGCCGACGACTTCGCCGTCATCGTCAGCAATTACCAGACCCGCAACTCCATGCTTCTGATCTACGACCAGCACCAACAAATCGTCTACCAGGAGGCGTTGCACAGTATGTGCGAGGGCATCTCAGCCATTCCCATAGGGGATAAAGAGCAACTTCTCCTCGGCTGCACCGGCACCGTCTGGCGCTACGCCCCGCCGACGCGCCGCGATGCCCAACGGCAACACTCCACATAAATCCCACGCCACTTCAAATTGAAATTTCTCGAAACTACGTTGTACTATCGACTCGTCGCTCTGATGGGCGGTTAGCTCAGCGGTTAGAGCATCCCGCTTACACCGGGAAGGTCGTCCGTTCAAATCGGACATCGCCCACCATATCCTTCGTGACCCATCAGCCCTCACCCTAATTCTCAACGGACAATCGAATGCCCTCACGCTCCGCCAGCTTCCTGCTCACACTCCTGCTCCCCGCATTCGCTCTAATGGCACTCGCCACTCCGCAGCAGTCCTCCACCACCAACGCCAAAATCTTCGTCGACCCCGACCTCCAGCTCGCTTTCGACGGCGCCGTCGCTCACATGGAGTCCTACATCGCCGCCTCCGCCACCGACCCCAATTTCCTCATTGCCGCCGGTGAGCAAATCATCCCCGGCCGCTCCCTCTTCGCAACTCAGGCGCAGATTTACACCAGCACAACCGCCGGCGCTCGCTGGTCGCCTATCCCGCTCCCCGACGAAATTAACGGTGGCTGGGACAACGCCGTCGCCGCCGGTGCCGACGGCAGTGCCTACTTCCTCACCAGCAATTTCGAGCGCGGCCTCACCGTCTACCACACCGCCGACTCGGGCAAAACTTGGAACTCCTCGGTGATCGCCCCCTCGCGCAGCTGGGACCGGCCCCACATCGGTATCGACCTCACCCTTGGCCATTTCAAAAACCGCCTTTACGTCGCCGCCGAAGGCGATGACGGGGTCGAACTTCTCAGCTCCGACGATGGCGCCAAAACATTTTCCACGCCCGTCCTCGCTTGCCCTAAGCGACCCAAGTGGGCCGCCGCCACCAACCCCAGTCCCTTTGTCCTTAGCGACGGCACTCTGGTCGTTCCCTGCTCGCCGTATCCCGAAGGCCCTCAACGCGACACCTGGACCGACGGCGAAGCTGGCATCGTCACTTCCCGCGACGACGGCCGCACTTTCACGCCCTTCCACCGCGTCGCCATCGCTCATCGTCTCGCCATACAGCCCATGTATGCCGCCCGCGCTCGCGGCGATGTTCTCGTCTCCGGAAATTTCATGGGCGGTCCCTCTTACGCAGTCGCTCCTGCCGGCACTCGCTTCGCTGACCGCATCTACGCCGTCTGGCAAGACATCGACACCGCTGAGAATTCCACCCTCCTGATTTCCTGGTCCGCCGACCACGGCGCAACTTGGACGAGTCCCGTCCCCGTCGATTCCTCTTCCGCGATCAATCCACACGAAAACGCATCCATCCGCCGTGCGCCTCGCCAGGCCGTCCCCATGATCGCCGTCAATCGCGATGGCATGGTTGGCGTCGCCTGGTTAGACGGCCGCAACGCCCCCAGCAACAACGGCTACGATGTGTACTTCTCCGCCTCCCTCGACGGCGCCGCAACCTTTCTCCCCGCCATACGCGTCTCCTCCTCCACCTCCATCCCAGCCCGCGGCCTCAACACCGTCCCCGCCGCCGAAGCCTCCAAGCTCAAAGACAGCCCCGACTTTTCCGTCCAAATGGTTTCGCCCTTCAGCCAGCGCGCCACTGGCGGCGACTACGGCACCATAGCCGCCGACGCCGCCGGCCGCTTCCATCCCATGTGGCCCGACGCACGATCAGCCGACGCCTCTGGCGCATGGCAGCTTTACACCGCCTCCATCCACGTCCTCACAGGCCCGTCTGACACTACTCCGCAAAAAAGCCCCTCTGCCTCCGTGTGCGCCGCCGAAGCCACCCAACTCGAGCCAATTTTCGCGGAAATAAAGTGGGATAACGCCTCAAACGAAATAGTCGTCCCGGTTCGCTTGCTCAACAAGTCCTCCGAAACTCTCACCAATCCGATTCAGGTCCGCGCCACTCTCGATCTCAATCAGCAAAAGCCTCTCTCATCCTCCCGCACTCACCCCCAAATTCTTCGACCTCGCCGCCTCCGCCCTCTCCGACGACGCCACCGTCACCTTCACCCCTTCCCCCTCCTCCCCCCTCTTCCCCTCCTCCGTCACCCCCTCCCACACCCTCCACCTCCGCCCCCCCTCCCCCAACTTCATCGACTTCTCCTTCAAGCTCCAAATTTCCGGCGCCAACTGCCCTGCGAAATAGCCGCCACTCACCGCCAAGAAAACAAAAAAGCCCGATGGGACTCGCATCCCATCGGGCTCACAATCGAAACTAGCTAACTTCACGGCAGCCTTACTGTACGTCCGTCACCTTCCCATTGATAAACGTCACCTTCATATCCTTGTAGACATACAGCACCTTCGGCCCCAGGTTCACAATTTTCTCCGGCTGCCCCAGTGACGCGACCACCTGATCGGTGGTCATGCCCATCTGAATTTCCTGCGGCTGGGCCTGCTGCGCTGGTGCCGCTGCCGGAGCAGCGCCACCGCCGCCCTGGTCACCACCCGCCGCCTGCTGTTGATCTCCGCCCTGTTGGCCGCCCTGATCACCGCCGCTAGCATTCTGGTCGTCGCTTATCGCGAAGAGCTGCCCGATCGTATCTTCCACCGGCCCAGCCTGCATCGTCGCCAGCGATCCCTTCGCAAATTGAAAAACCACGATGGCCTTCACATTCGTCGGCGGATCCACCTTATTGCAGGTGTCGCACTCCACAAGGTTGACTGTCACCTGATCCTTCGCCGGCGTAACCGTTATACCCGTGAAGTAAACCTTGTCCCCCGACGCAATCAAATGCGTGGTCTGTTCCTTGTTCACGTAGTGATTTAGCGCCGCCCCGAAGCCCTGCTTCACTGCACCCGGCGTCTTCACTTGCCCATTTTCATACTTCGTGGTCAATACGTTGCTAACTGACCACGGCACGCCCAAAATCCCGCCCTTTTGCACCGATAGCAGCGTCCCCGCATCCACCACCGACGTCCCGCTCGTGTCCGCGCCCATCTTCGTCAGCTTGTATTGCGCGTTGAGCTGCTCTTGCAGCGACACGCCCTGCGCTCGCGCGCTTTGCACTCGCCGCGCCCACTAACACCACCACCGCGATCATCATCCCCGCAAATGAGAACGTTCCCTGCCGCATCGACCTAATCCTCCTCAGCTAGTCTCACTGAGACATCACAACGTTATGAATAACAATTAACCTTGGCCGACATACCCCATCATCAGCGAGAAGATTCAGCGGTCGGATTCGAGTTGGTCTTGCGGGGCGAGAAACTCGGGAGCGCTCCCTGTTCACTGCTAGATAGCGCTCCCGTATTCCTAGAACACTCACTCGCGCATGTTGGCCGCGAAGCACGCGCGAGCAAATGCGTTGATCTGGTTACTTCCCTCCGGAATTGCTGGCCGACGCGTCCTGCTTCGCTTCCGTCTCTGCCTGATCGGCATCCGAATTCTGCTGATCGATCGTCTTGCCGGCGCTCGTGTCAGGAGGAGGTGCCTGAATGTCCGAAGCAGTCGTCTTCGTATCTGGCGACTTCGGCATCCCGTTCGTCCCCTGCTTCTCCGCCAGGCTCTTCATGCCCGCGTCGAGCGATTCCTGGAAATGGTTGTGCATCTCCTGTAGGTCGTCCACAGAGACCGCCACCACTTTTCCGGCGCCGCAATCCGATTTCTTGCTCGCCGAAACGCTGGCATTCACTTTCTGATCCGCATCCGGCGTGTCCGTCAGTCGCGTGATCACGTCACCCTGGGTCAACGAGCACTCATTGCCATCGGCAACCACCGTCAGGTCGCTCGACACAACGAAGGTCCGGCGTGCTGGATCCAGCGCCGGTGGTACTTCCTGTGCCTCCGCGCCTCCTGCCGCCGCTCCGCTCGCTGCCGCGCCGCCCGACGACGCTCCACCTTTCGAAGCCTGCGCCTGCTGCGCTGCCAGTTCAGCTTTCACTTCCTCGGCGATCGCCTGCTTCACTTCCGGTGAGAGCGCTACCTGCCCGCCCCCCGAAGCCTGTCCGCCGCCGTTATCTGCGCTGGCATCTCCCGCCGCGGCATTGTTCGCATTTGCCGCTGCGGCATTCGCGTTCGCTGCAGCCGCGTTCGCATTAGCCGCCGCCGAGGCGTTCGCCTCTGCCTGCGCCGCATACGCTGCCTGCAAATTCGCCGAAATCAAGTAATCCGTGAGCCAAAATGCTGCCGATGGATACACCGGATACGGCGCGAAGTACCCACCGTAGTATCCATACCACGGCGCTCCGCCCCATCCCCACGCGCCTACGCCCCAAGCGATCCCGGGGCCCGGCCACGGGTTATATGCCCATCCGTAATACGCTGGTCCGTAATAGTAGGGATTATAGTAGCCGTAATAGTGATAGCCGCCATAATAGTAGCCGCGGTAAACGCCGCTGTGATACACGCCGTTCCTGTAATACGTTCGCGAGTAGTACGAGTGCCCGCCTCGCGAGACGTACGCCCGCTGTACGTATCCGCCGTGTCGTCCCGTCGTCACTACGCGCGCGCCATTGTGTTCCCGCACTACCGTGCGGTTCCCATGCACGCCGCGCTCGATATGCATCCCGTTCTTATCCACCGAACGAACTGACCCGTTCGGCCTTACATTTGCCTTCCCGCCGCCCTTGAGCGCTACCGTCTTTCCCGCTGGCGCCTTCGCTGCCGCATGCGCGCCCGCCGCGCCGCCTGGTTTGGTTGCTGTCGTGTGCGCTCCAGCCGCTCCGCCCGGCTTCGCCCCGGCCGCTGCTCCCGGCTTCGCACCGGTCGTTCCCGGCTTCGCTGCCGTCGTTGTGTGCGCGCCAGTCGTCCCAGGTTTCGCCCCGGTCGTGCCCGGCTTGGCCGCCGTCGTGTGTCCCGCCGCGCCCGCCGTCGTATGCGTCTGTGTCGTTCTCCCCGGCATACCCGTGTGCGCCGCCGAACCCGGTGCGGTGTGTTGGGCTGGAGCTGCGTGCGCGGGTGCCGCATGTTGCGCAGGTGCCGAATGTTGTGAAGGCGCGGCGTGTGGTGCCGGCGCGGGCTTATTCTTCTGCCCAAACGCGCTCACAGACATCGCTGTAATGAAAACCAGCATTACAGACAACCTGAATATGGTTCTTGTCATTGCAATCTCCTGGCGGTAGTGGCTGAATGTACGAGGCTGGGCACGCAAGTACCCCAATCTGATCGCAGGCATGAAGGTTCTTCTAGGAGGCCCACTGGCGCGAAAGTATACATCCGGAAGCCATGTTCGCAACGTAAATTTCCCGAGAATTCGCGCGAAAACGACAATTTCCACTCATCACTCTGCGCAGGTGCAGCCTGGCCGCAAGGCTCAGCAAAATCTTTTTCAAAACGCCCCAAACTCTACCCTGCCGCTCTGCTTTCTAGAGCGGCCCAACCCGCCTAAATCCACACCGGTTTAACGAAATTTCGCTGCCCGCAAACTATTGCTGCCCCGCCTTATGCATCAGGGCTTGAAAACGCGGGTCCGGCCTGACGCTATCCCACGTCGAATCAACCTTTAGGAAAAATATAATCTCCTCATGGTCTTGCAGCGACTTCTCCAGAAGCTGCAGCACCTTCTCCCGGTCTCCCAGCCCCACATACACCAGCGCGATCTGATACAGCGGCACATAGCTCTGCTTAGCCCGGTCCTCCATCTGCCGCACTACCTCCCGTGCTTTGTCACTCTGCCCCGAAAGCGCGTACGCGTATCCCAGATACCCCTGGGCATAGGGGCTTGCCCCCAGCTGCATCGCCTGGTTCAATTCCTTGATCGCGTCCTCATACTTCTTCTTCCGCGCCAGCGCCCACCCCGCGTAAAAATGCCCGAACCACATATTCGGGTCCGCCTGAATCATCTGGTGCCCCTTCTCAAGCGCCCGGTCATATTCATTCGAAAAACAGAAATTCAGTCCGTATACGATATTCACCGTGTCCGACAGCGGATCGAGCGTCTGCGCCCTCTTCAATTCCGCGAGCGCCTCATCATTTCTGCCCATCGCCGTCAGGTAGTAGGCATACCACTCATGTACGAATGGTGATCCCGGATTGAGCTGCTTCCCTCGCTTAAACTCCTGCTCCGCTGCTGCATAGTCATAGTCGTAAATCGCGTCCGCCATTCCCATAATCGTGTGCGCCTCAGCCAGCGAATCATCCAGGCTCAACGCCTTTGAGGCCGCCGCCTTCAATTTCGGCATCGCCTCCAGCGGCGACACGTACTGGCTCGAAACTTCAAAATACGCTTCCGCGATTCCCGCATACGCCAGCGCGTAATTTGGATCCTTATTAATCGCCTGCTGAAAATAATCGATTCCTGTCTTCACGCTCTCCTGCGTGAACTGCTCCGTGTTGTACCGACCCTTCAAATAAAGCTGATACGCCTCCACATTGTCCGTGTAATGCTTCGCCACCACTTTCTCGTCATTCCCCGCCAGATGCGACCGCAGGTTATTCATAATTTCCTGCGAAATGTTCTCCTGTATCGATAGCAGGTCCGACATCTTCTCGTTATATTGCTGGCCCCAGATATGCCGGTCGTTGCTCGCATCCATCAACTCCGCGCTCACCGATAGCGTGTCGCCGCGCTCAAGAACCCTCCCCGTCAAAATCGCTCGCGCCGATAGCTCCTTGCTTACCTGGTGAGGGTCAATGGCTTTGCCCTTGTAGCGAAATACTGAACTCTCCGCGATTACCTTGAGATGGGGCAGCTCTGACGCGCTGTTAATCAGGCTCTCCGTCAGCCCATCGCTCAAGTATTCCGCATCCTTATTGTTGTCCTCATTCTCAAACGGCATGATCGCTAGCGAATTGATCGTGTCCCCGCCAAATCCTCCGCGCCCGCGCCACCAGAAAAATCCAGTCACCGCGACCGCCACCAGCAGCACAATTACCGCGGCCCACAAATACTTCTCCCACGCTCCGCTTCTCCCTCCACGCAGCACATCCGCCACATCCACCGCTACATTCGACCCGCTGATGCTCATCGCCACCGTGTCGCGCTTCAGCCGTTGCAAATCAGAGCGCATCTCCGTGGCGTGCTGATACCGCAGCTTCGGGTCCTTCTCCAGCGCCTTGTTGATCACCTCTTCTAATTTCGCCGGCACATCATGATTCAGCCGTATCGGCGCAACTTGCGCCTTGTGCAGAATCGCGTCGAGCAACGCCGCCGTCGAATCCCCGTGAAACGGCCTACGGCCCACTGCCATCTCGTACAGCACCACTCCGAAGGAAAATAGATCCGTCCGCGGATCCAGGTCCTTGCCCAGCGCCTGTTCCGGCGACATATACGGCAGCGTTCCAATCGTCAGCCCAGGCCTGGTCAAATGCGGGTCCTCTTCCTTCCCCGCTGTATGCCCAGCATCAACCGATTGCTTGAGCTGCTTCGCCAGCCCAAAATCCAATACCTTCGCGTGCCCACTCTCCGTCACGAATAAATTCGCCGGCTTGATATCCCGATGGATAATTCCGCGCGCATGCGCCGCCGCCAGCGCGTCCGTGATTTCCACACCCAAATCGAGCAGCGTGTCGATTTCAATCGGCTGCCCTTCCATCAAATGTTTGAGCGTCTTGCCTTCCAGAAACTCCATGGCAATAAACGCGCGCCCGTTCTCTTCGCCAATGTCGTAAATCGTGCAAATGTTTGGATGGTTCAGCGACGAGGCAGCTTCGGCCTCGCGTCGGAACCTCTGCAGCGCATTGGCATTTTGCGACACTTCGTCGGGAAGGAACTTCAGCGCCACCATCCGGTGCAGCCGGGTGTCCTCAGCCTTGTAAACCACACCCATACCGCCGCCGCCCAGTAATTCCAGCACGTGGTAGTGCGAGATAGTTTGTCCTGTGATGGATTGGTGTTCTTGCACCGAAGGCGAAATCTTAGGGCGCGCTTCTCAGCAAGTCAACGCAGCCCCCAAAAATCCGACCGCTTATCACTCACTAGTAACGCCTTAGCCCGCCCCGGTGTTAGTATTCAGCCCGTCCCCCGCGGCCATAAGAGCATTCGAGGAGTATCGCGATGGCCTCCCGCAGCTCTCACCACTCTCACGTTCCCATCCAGGGAAGTGAATACATCCCTCTCGAAGGCGCCAAAGCCCTGGGCCCCGTCGACCCCCTTGAGCACCTCACCGTCACCGTCGTGGTTCGACCGCGCCGCCCCGCCCCCTCCCTCCACGACGACCCTGCTCTCTCCACACGCCTCCCTCGCGACCGCCAATATCTCTCCCGCGATGACTTCGAAGCCCGCCACGGCTCTCATCCCGACGATTTTGCCCGCATCCACCGCTTCGCCCGCGAGCACTCTCTTGAAGTCGTCGAAACTTCTCCCATCCGTCACGCCGTTGTCCTTCAGGGGACCGCCGCCGATCTCAGCGAAGCCTTCCACGTCGAAATGGTCCGCTACGATCACCACCGTGGCGCTCATCGCGGCATCACCGGCCCCATCCATATCCCCAAAGAACTCGCCGTGTGTGTATCCGCCGTCCTCGGCCTCCACGACCGCCCCGCCGCCCGCCGCCACCATCCCGCAACCGCCCCCAAACGCGCCCACGCCCCCTCCCCCACACCCTTCGACCCCTCCGCCGTCGCCTCCGCTTACCGCTTCCCCCAGCACGCCGACGGCACCGGCCAATGCATCGGCATCATCGAGCTTGGCGGCGGCTACCACCGCACCGATCTCGAAAAATTCTTCGCCGAACTAAAACTCCCCACGCCGCACATTTCCGATGTCTCCGTTCACGGCGCAAAAAATTCACCCGCCGACCGCGCTGCGCTCGCGAAATTCATGTCCGCGCTTACCGCGGGCGGCAAAGGCTTCTCGGCCATCAAGCAGCTCATGTCCGCCACCGACGCCAAATCCCGCCGCGAAGCCGACCTCCTGCAATCCACCGTCGAAACCACCATGGATATCGAAATCGCCGCCGCCTTCGCTCCCGGGGCGCGCATCGTCGTCTACTTCGCTCACAACAGCGAGCAAGGTATCTACAACGCCCTCACCGCCGCCCTCGCCGACAAACGCCACCGCCCCAACGTCCTCTCTCTCTCCTGGGGCGAACCCGAACCCGGCGTCTCTCCCAACTACATGACTCTCATCGACAACGTTCTCAAGAATCTCGCCCACATCGGCGTCACCATTTGCGTCTCTTCGGGCGATTTTGGCGCGCACAATGGCTCGCCCGAAGGCAAGCCTTCGGTGAATTTCCCCGCGAGCAGTCCTTATGCCCTGGGCTGCGGCGGCACCGAACTAAGAATTTCCGAAGATAAAGTTGAATCGGAAGTGGTTTGGAACTGCGTCTTCGACGGTATGCACGGTGCGACCGGCGGCGGCGTTTCGCGGGTCTTCGATCGCCCCTACTGGCAAGGCAGCTTTGACCTACCTGGCAGTAGAAATTTAAAAGCCGGCCGTGGTGTTCCCGACGTTGCCGGCGTCGCCGATCCCCATAGCGGCTGCCGGATTCTCGTCGGCGGAGTTGACGGCGTTTCGTCCGGCACCAGCGCCGTCGCGCCCATGTGGGCCGCGCTCATCGCGCGCCTCAATCAAGCCCTTGGCGCCCAGTCCGGATACCTGAATTCCCTGCTCTACAAATTCGCCGGCGCTCGCGAAAAAGATGACTCCGCTTTTCGCGCCATCATCGAAGGAGAAAACGGAGCCTACCGTGCCGGCCCTGGCTGGAACGCTTGCACAGGCCTCGGCTCCCCGCTCGGCGACCGTCTCCTCGCCGCCCTCTCCGGCCCATCCAAATAAAAATAGATTTTGTCGGTTTTACTTTAGAAGTTTCTGCGGTTTTTCTTAGTGCCCCATGCGCCGGGTTTGCGCGTGGGGGTTTTCACCAATTCTTAGCCACCCTACGCTCCTGCCGCCATTCTTCTCATCGAACTGCTCGCGCTCGTCTCCAAAATCTCCTCATACGCTTGGGTCACATGCTCAATCGCGTGAAACGCGCTTAGCGCCACCAACTCTCTTTGGCTCTCCGTCAGCGGCAGCGCATCCAGCTCCGCGAACATCTCATCCCGATGATGCGGATCGAGCTTCGCGTGTTTCACCATCGTGCGCATCCCAAC
The DNA here is from genome assembly GCA_963757885.1 of uncultured Acidobacteriota bacterium. Lineage (GTDB taxonomy): Bacteria > Acidobacteriota > Terriglobia > Acidiferrales > UBA7541 > Palsa-147. The sequence continues at coordinate 31,090 of CAVWSS010000011.1, forward strand.
CTCCGGCAATCTTCCGCGATCTCGCAGCGTATCCAATTGCTCCACCGTTGCCGGATTCCCCTCCAGCACCGCCAAATATCCAAACAGCGCCACCGGATGCACATGCAGCGCCCAATAATATTGCGCGCCTACCAGGGACCCGATCACCGGCGAAGGCAATCGCGCCAGTGTCTGTGCGCGGTCCCATCCCAACGCTACTAAATCATCCAGCAGCCATTCATCGTGCTGCGTCTCTTCCACCGCATGCGTCCTGTAGTAGTTCGCGATTTTCCAGCACAGTAGATCCTCGGAGCCCGCGCTCTTCCGCCGACTCCGCCGCCGAATTAATCAGCGAAACGCTGCTCCGGATAATCGAATGCATCATGAACAAATATTCCGGAAACATATCCGCCATCTGTGGATGCGTCCAAAAATGCTCGGACACCTCCAGCAACCCCGGCTCCGCCAGCCGGACTTTTGCGCGCAGTTCTTCACTGTGGCTCATCGGATTTTCCTGGGATTAGATCAAAAACTTACACGAACAAATTCGGCCGCAGATGATGCTTGCCTTCCGGCGCCGCGCCGCGCTTCTTCCGCATCTTGATGAGCGCACTCACTTCCGTCACGCTCAGCTTCTCAACGGTCTTCTTGTCGCCGTCGGTGAATTGCTCCGAGACAATTACTCCCGCCTCTTCGAGCTTATCCATGTTCGACTTCTTCTTGGTTGCCATCGCTGGGCTCCTCTCCAAATTTTGCTGACACCCATCACCCGTCCATCCCTGGGGAATCGCCGCAAGCCTCCCATCAACCCGCTTCCCCTGTCAAGCCTCCTAGGTAGCGGCGCTCGTCCCCAAGCCTATCGAATTTTACAAAACCATGACTTCCCTATGACAACACGCTTCTTGGCCCGCCTTACCCTAACCACAACGCAGAAAATCACCGACTAACGGAACCTCGGCCCCAGCACGAAGGGACCGCTCTACAGCGCCCGCTCGCCTCCCGCGCGAGCAGGCGCTCGACTTTTCGCCACTCTCTGTTGTGATACGATTGGGAAGTTACGTCGTTGCAGTGCTTTCACGCGGGGGCCGTAGTTCAGCTTGGTTAGAACGCCTGCCTGTCACGCAGGAGGTCGCGGGTTCGATCCCCGTCGGCCCCGCCAATCTTTTCAATACGTTGTGGGTTTACCTGTCGTCGAGGTTAGTTCACTGTGGGGGATTGTGCGTACCCCGTGTCTCTTTCTGCTGCTTGTAGCGATCCGTTGACTCGATAATTTTCAAACTTTCCTGCCACGTTTTTTTCCTGTCCTTCTCCCGGATGAAACTATCGCATGGTGACTTGAATTTTTGTGTGCCCCAAGATTGCCAACCGGCTCGCAAACTCTCAATCGCAGGTTCGCGGCCAAGCCGGCAACCAGAGTATCGATCGTGTAAGCCCAGACATCGGGCTTAGCGCGCATTTTGCGCAATTGGTGCGCTTGCGGAAAACGCTCCTGCGGCAGGGCGCGCAAATCTGTCTTGATCCTCCGGCCTTTCGACCTCAGTACGTCCTCGAGCAGCAATCCTAGAACAGCCAGGATGGTTAGTTTGACTGCAGAGTAGGCCTCGCTGATGTCAAACCCTGCGGCGCGGAAAGACTGCAATCCCAGCTCCGGGAAGCGAGCCGCCTCCGGCCCTTGTACGGGGCGATGGTGAAAAGCCGTAATGGCGCCCGGGTGTTTGCGAGCCACTGCGCGCAATCCATCTGCAAACTGACGAACCCAGTTCTCCCATCCGGAAACTTTCTCCGGCAGCTTTGCCGCTCTCATCAGGTGTTGAACGATTCCGTCGACGACGGCCTCTTTGGTGGCCACGTGATTGTAGAGCGAGGTAACGTGCACTCCCAATTTTGACGCAATTCGGCGCAGCGAAACGGCCTCCATTCCTTCCCGGTCCGCCAGTGCGATTGCCGCCGCGATGATGCGTGTTCGTGTGAGACGTTTTCGTGTGCGAGCTCGCCGCATGGTCCCCAGAACTTACCTGCTTGACGCGACCAGGTCAGCAGTGTAGGTTTCCTTTACCTACAGCGTAGGTTATCTTGTCTTTAAGGAGTAAGCAAACGTGCCTCTCCTTCGCATTCGGAAGTTGTCAGTGATTCGTTTCGCGTTCCGTTTCATTGCCGCTTTCATCTTCCTCACCTCCGCCGTCGCGGTAAAAGCCCAAGACAAGAACGATTGGTCTTCGCTCGATCAATACATCAATTCCTCCATGAAAGATTGGAAAGTGCCGGGTGCCTCGGTCGCAATCGTGCGCGACGGCGCCGTCGTTTACATGAAAGGATTTGGCGTTCGCGACATTCGCACCAATCAGCCCGTCACCACCGAGACGCTCTTTGACATCGGCTCCTGCACGAAGGCGTTCACATCGGCCGAAGTGGCCATGCTGGTGGATGAGGGGAAAATGCAATGGGACGGAAAAGTAAATTCCTATATTCCGTTCTTCCATCTGCACGATCCACTGGCCGATGAGAACGTCACCATGCGAGACATACTTTTGCACCGCACCGGATTGCCGGGAATCGATCTGCTCTGGTTTATCGACCCGGAGGCCTCGCGCGAAGAATTAATTCGCAAGCTTGTCTACGTCCAGCCAAACGCCGGATTTCGCGCGAAATTTCAGTATCAAAATTTGATGTATGTCGCGGCCGGATACGCCGTGGGGCAGGTCGCGCACAGCACTTGGGACGAGTTTACTCGGTCGCGTTTGTTTGCGCCGCTCGGTATGACCGAATCGGACACCAGTGCAACCGAAGCGCAAAAATCCGCCGACTATGCGACGCCGCACGAGCAGGATCCGGACGGTTCGGTAAAAGTGGTTCCCTGGCGCAACATTGACACGGTTGGGCCGGCGGGTTCGATCAATTCGAGCGCGCGCGACATGGCCAAGTGGATCACCTTTCAGCTCGGCGACGGCGCCTACCAGGGTAAGCGGCTCATCTCCGCGGAAAATATGCGCGAGATGCACACTCCTCAGATGCTGCTCTCGCCAGACGATGAAATCTCCCAAATATTCTTCCCCGACTCGATGCAGCTAAGCTATGGACTTGGCTGGTTTGTGCAGGACTACCGTGGGCACCAATTAATCCTCCATGCGGGAGATATCGACGGATTTGCCACCATGGTCGTGCTGATCCCTGAGATTCATACCGGTTACTTCGCCGTCATCAATTTGTCGAGCCTGTACCGGCAGGTTTTGAGTTATCAGATCGCCGACCAGTTGTTGCATTTGCCGGATGCCGGGTGGAGCGAACGGTTCAAGAAAATGAACACGGAGCTGGAAGCGGAAGAAAAATCCGGCCAGGCGTGGCTCTCGAAGCGCACTCCGGGGACACACCCCTCGCGCGATCTTCCCGCCTATGCCGGGCAGTATGAAAATCCCATTTATGGTCAGGCCAAAATCGAATTTCAAGAGGGAAAGCTCAGGCTTCATCTCCATGCCATCAATTCGGACCTCGAACACTTTCAGTTCGATACGTTCATCGCGAAATTCAGGAACCAAATGCGTTTGACCTTCAACCTGGATGCGGACGGGAACGTATCTAAATTCACCATGGCAGGTATCGAATTCAAGCGCTCCGCGCCGGGCCCAGCCAAGTAATTTGCGGCGTCGCAGCCTTTTATGATTCGCGCCGTGAACACCAGGATGATGAACACCAGGGCGGTTTTCCTCGTATAGGTTCTTAGTCGGGAACGAGAATTAAGGGGGGATAGGAATTGAAAAGGATACTTGGATGTCTGGCGCTCGTGCTGCTCGCTTGCTCCGCGCTTCCTGCGCAGCGTGAAAAGCCCTTGCTGATGCAGGGGCCCACGCTAAATGCCACCCACATTGTTTTTGCATACGGTGGAGAGCTTTGGAGCGTCAGCCGCGAAGGCGGTGCGGCCCTGCAACTCACGGCGGGTCCAGGGCAAAAATCGAATCCGCATTTCTCTCCCGATGGCAAGTGGATTGCATTCACCGCGCAATATGGCGGCAACCTCAATGTATATCTGATTTCCGCCGAAGGCGGCGAGGCGCGCCAGCTCACCTTCGGCCCGGGACCGGATCAAGTTGAAGGATGGACTCCCGACGGCAAGAACGTTCTCTTTCGTTCAGCGCTAAAAAGCTATTCGCCGCGCTTCGAGCAGCTCTTCACGATTTCGACCGAAGGCGGCGCGACTCACGAGATTCCGCTGCCCATGGGCTATCAAGGATCGTACTCATCGGATGGCACGCATCTGGCTTACACGCCGCTTCCACGCCAACTTTTCTTCCTGGGCGATCAACTCGTACATGCCTTCTGGGCGCACTATCACGGCGGACTGGCCCCGCAAGTGTGGATTGCGAATCTCGCCGATTCCGAAACCGTAAAAGTGCCGCACGAAAATGCCAGCGACTTTAATCCCATGTGGGTAGGCAATAAGATTTACTTTCTTTCCGCCCGCACCGAGCCAATCACTCTCTACGCCTACCAGACCGACTCGAAAGAAGTTTCGCGCGTCGTCGAAAACCATGGCATGGACATCCTTTCGGCCTCTGCCGGGCCCGACGCCATCGTTTATGAGCAATTCGGCTCGCTCCACCTGTTCGATCTCGCATCTGGGCGCGAGCACGAAGTGCACGTAACTATCCGCGGCGATTTCCCTGAAGTCCGCACGCATTTCGAAAATGTCGCCGAGCATGTTCTGGACGCCAATATCTCCCCCACCGGGACCCGCGCCGTATTCGAAGCGCATGGCGAAATCATCACCGTGCCTGCCGAGAAGGGCAATGCCCGCGACATTACCAATTCTCCCGCCGTTGCCGACCGCTCGCCGGCCTGGTCGCCCGACGGCAAATCTATCGCTTACTTTTCAGACGCTTCCGGCGAATATGCTTTGCAGATCAAGAATCAGGACGGCATGGGAACGCCGCGCGTGATCGCTTTGGGAACACCGTCTTACTTCTTTAATCCAGCGTGGTCGCCCGACAGCAAGAAAATCACCTATACAGACAAGCATCTGAATCTTTGGTACGTCGATCTGGGTAGCCCATCACCGGTAAAAATCGATACCGACACGTATTTTTCTTTTGGCGGGTCGATCCATTCCGCCTGGTCCCCCGATAGCCGCTGGATTGTGTACACGAAACTTCTCGCCAACTACATGCGCGCTGTTTTCGTCTATTCGCTGGATTCGAAGAAGTCCACACAAATCACCGATGGACTCAGTGATACGGAGTACGCGGCCTTCGATAAAAATGGCAAATACCTTTACTTCACTGCCAGCACGAATTCGGGCCTAACGAAAGTGCCTTTGGATATGTCCAGCCTCGGTCACAACGTAACCCGCGGCGTATATCTCGTCGTCCTGCGCAAAGATCTGCCCTCGCCGCTAAAGCCAGAGAGCGATGAAGAGAAAGTCGTGGCTCAGAGTGCTGATACGGGTAAAGCGGATGCGGGTAAAGCCGATGCGGGTAAGGCTGATGCAGGTAAAGCTGATTCGGATAAAAAGGAGAAGAGCCACGCCGCCGAAGCTGCTGCGAAAAATGTCGAGATTGATTTAGAGGATATCAGCCAGCGCATTCTAGCCTTGCCACTGCCGCCCGCGGACTATGTCGGCCTTGCCGCTGGCAAAGAAGGCGAAATTTACGTGGGACAGGCCAAGCCTGGGGCATCGCCGCTTGGCGGCGGTGGTCCCGTCACCTTGTTGAAATTTACCCTGGCGGACCGCAAATCGAATCCGATCGCGTCAGGCATCGAGGATTTCCGCCTGTCCTTCAATGGAGAAAAGTATCTATTCCGCCAGGGTCAAAAATGGGGCATCGCCTCCACCGCCGCGCCCATGAAGCCCGGTGAGGGCATGCTGGACATGGACGCGATGCAAGTTTCCGTGGATCCGCCGGAAGAATGGAAGCAGATGTACCACGAAGCGTGGCGCATCGAGCGCAGCTATTTCTATGCCAAAAATTACCATGGCTTGGATCTCGCCGCTGCGGAACGAGAGTACGCCGCGTACCTTCCCGGAATCGTCAGCCGCGCAGACTTGAATTACCTTTTTCAGGAAATGCTCGGGAAAATTACGGTCGGCCACATGTTTGTCGCGGGAGGCGACATCCCGAAGGTCACGCCCGTGACGGTGGGGTTGTTGGGCGCTGATTACACCGTGGAAAACGGCCGCTACCGCTTTGCCAAAATTTACAATGGCGAGAATTGGAATCCTGGCCTTCGCGCGCCGCTCACCGAGCCGGGCGCTGGGGTAAAACAGGACGAATATCTGCTCGCCGTGAACGGGCGTGAGCTTCACAGCAGCGATGATATCTACAAATTCTTTTTGAATACCGCGGACAAGCAGATTGTGATCAAAGTCGGCCCAAATGCCGATGGCTCCGATTCGCGCGACGTTACTGTAGTGCCGCTCGGCGAAGAAATTTCTTTGCGCCACCGCGACTGGCTGGTGAACAACATGCGCACGGTCGACCGCCTGAGCGACGGCCGCATCGCCTACGTCTACCTGCCGGACACGGCCAACGGCGGCTATACCTCTTTTAATCGCTACTTCTTTGCACAAGTGGGCAAGCAGGGCGTGATTATCGACGATCGCTTCAATAGCGGCGGTCAGGCGGCCGACTACATCATCAACTACTTACAGCGCAAGCTTTCAAATTATTGGTACACGCCCGACGGCGCGATCACAACCGAACCCGGCGAAGCCATTTTCGGCCCCAAAGTTATGCTCATCAACCAATATGCTGGCTCGGGCGGCGACTTGATTCCATGGTTCTTCCATCACGTTGGACTGGGTCCTTTGATTGGCGAGAGGACTTGGGGCGGAGAAGTAGGCATTACTGGATACCCCCCTCTGATCGATGGCGGAGACGTAACAGCGCCGAGCATTGCCTTCTTCACCACCGACGGACATTGGGGAATTGAGAACGAAGGAGTCGCGCCGGATATCGAAGTGGAGATGGATCCGAAGGCTTGGCGTGAGGGCCACGATCCGCAACTTGAAAAAGCCGTGGAGACCGCGCTTCAGGAACTGAAAGAGCATCCTCTGCCGAAGCCGGAGGTTCCGCCCTTCCAGGATTACTACCAAGGGCCGAAATAACCTTAGCGATCGGCAGCAGATCTCTGGCGAGTTTGCATCTCAGCCCGATGGGCCAAAGCCCCGAATCGTGCTGGAGGCCGTGGCACCTAGCGTTCTTAGCGAATGACAGCCAATAAGCATGCACAAGCTGATGGCCCCGCTTGGACCCGGCGCCACTTTATGGGCGCCGTTGGAGCTGTGACTTTTGGTGCGTTCGCCCACTCGAGTATTCTGCCCTGGGCCACTGCCACAGATTCGGTTCCCAACCTCGATGATCTCGCCCGCAATGTTCGCGGCCGGTTGCTGCGCGGGAGTTCGCCGGGTTACGACGAGGCGAGGAAGGTGTGGAACCTTGCCTATGATCGCCATCCGATCGCGATGGTGCGCGCCGCGGACATCGATGACGTGCGACGGTGCGTTGAGTTCGCGCGCAAGCGGGCCGTTCCCATTGCCGTCCGTGGCGGGGGTCACAGCTATGCGGGGTACGGCGTCGCCGATGGCGCGCTGCAAATAGACCTGGGCCTGTTCAGCACGGTCAGCGTAGAACGTGACCGCCGAGTCGCCTCGGTGGGTGGGGGTGCCCGGATCAGGGACCTCCTCAAGGCCACGCTGGCCGCGGGTTTTTACACGCCCATGGGCAGCTGCGGCTCCGTAGGAGTTGCCGGACTTACGCTGGCGGGCGGCGACACGAGCGGGAGAGGACTGTACGGAACGGCGTGCGACAATTTGATCGGCGCGCAGATTGTGACGGCTGACGGCGATGTGCTCGAGCTCGGACCTGCCAAGAACCAAGACCTATTCTGGGCGATTCGCGGCGGTGGCGGGAATTTCGGCGTCGTAACACGACTGGACTTCCGGCTGCACCCAGTTGTGCCGCTACACTCAGCTACGTTCAATATCGGCTGGCGAGATATCGCAGGTGCCTTGCGGGCGTTCGGCGAGCTCACTCGTGAGGCCCCCGATGAGGCGCGAGCCGCGTTCTTACTGGACCCGCAATCGGGCGTGTCGGTTGATTGCGGGTACCGCGGTGGCGCCACAGCAGCAACGGCCTACCTCGAGAAGTGGGAGGCCGCATTTCGCCCCGTGCAAGCGCAGCTGTCTACGTCAGTACCGAGTCCGGAAGGGGAGGTCTGGGCCACAACGTCGGTGGCCGTTGATGGCGCGTTCATCCAACACCTCAGCGGAAGCGTCATCGACGTGCTTGCGCGTGCGGCGATCGAGGGGCGTGGAATCGGAAACATGCTGCTAGGTCTTTCGAACGGGGTTGTGGCACGGATTCCGATGACCGCTACTGCCTATCCCTTGCGCGGAATGGGACTGAGCACCCTGATTGACGCCGAATGGCACACGCCCGAGGCGCGGAACCGGGCAGTGCGCTGGGTGGCCGAAACTAGCGCAGCACTGCGTCCTTGGGCGCGCCGCGCCTACGTGAACTACCTGCCGCCAAGCGCGCCTGAGCGAGTTCGTGAGATCTACGGCCTGAACTATCCGCGTCTGGCTCGGATCAAGGCGCGGTATGACCCAGAGAATCTGTTCCGGGAAAACCAGAATATTCTGCCTGAGGTGCACAGTTAGGGATCAGTCCAATGGCCGTTCTGCGTAGTTCCGCAGCCTAGCGTCTCCACAAAAAATTGGCTGTCGCGGGACCCCCTTCATCCGCCCAGGGCCGCGACTTTTTCCCCTAATCGCTACTAACATTTCGATAAACTCTGGATAGCTTTCACTACACTTCCCGGCCTGGAAGATTACCTTCTAACGAATGGGTGACGAAGGTGTCCCGCCAGATATCGAGGTGGAGTATGGACCGGAAGGCTTGGCGCGAGGGCCACGATCCGCAACTTGAGAAGGCCGTCGAGATCGCGCTTCAAGAACTGAAAGACCATCCTCTGCCGAAGCCGGGAGTTCCGCCCTTTCCGGATTACTACCAAGGCCAGAAACAGCCTTAGCGACCCGCAGCAACCACCCTCTCTGGGGCTTTTAGAAAACGCAGTGCCAAGCGCCGCTTCACAGATCGCCGGACAGTGTCCAGACCGATTCGTCTTTCACTTCGGCAACTCCGTCCCAGCCTGCTCCGCAATCATGTATGCGGCGTACCATTGCGGCCAATTCGCGTCCCTCGCGCCGATGCGCTTTTCGTGCTCGCCGTGAGCAGTCTCCGCGCGACGCATCGCGTTCGCCAAATCTTCTGGAGACGCGAACGACGTCACCCCGTTGTCCACGCGCCCCGGAAGCCGCGTCGTGACTTCCTGAATTAACCAACCATTGCCATCCGGGTCGTTGAACGTGGCGAAGCTGCCATAGGTAGCATGATTGGGCGATGGCCCAATGGCGCGGCCGCGTGCGCCGTCTGGCTGGAACTGAGCGCCCGGCGTCTCCGCGTGAAAAACATCGCTGAACCTCGATACCGCGTGCGGCTAGTTCGTCGCGCGCAGCCGCAATCTCAGTGACGATTAGGTACAGTCCCTGGGCTGAGCCCACCGCCGCCGATGTGATGTTTGCGCCGAATTGCACCGAGCACCCCGACCCGGTCGGCGTAAATTGGACGACCCGGAAGCCGTTATCGAAACGGAAGTCGGCGTCGAGCCTCCAACCGAGTTTCCCGTAGAATTCCTTCGCGCGATCGACACTCGATACGGGAATCACCACCGCTTCGAACTTCATGTCGATTCTCGCGGTGCGCGCGTCGATACTACGAACTGCATTCGTGCTCATTGATGCCTCCCGAGTTCCGCATTTCCCTGCCCCAATTTCGATTAAGCACGACCGCCGAGGGAAGCGACGCCCAACCTGTGCCTGCCGCTCCCTTCGATTTCGGTAGTGCAATTTCACTGGCGCCAATTTCACTGTCGCAGCGATCTAAACGACGCCCGCAACTCCTCACTGAAAAATTGCGGCTGTTCCCACGCGGCGAAGTGCCCGCCCTTGGGGAGCCGGTTGTAATAGATCAGCTTCGGATACGCTTTCTCTGTCCAGCTCTTCGGAGCTGTATAGATCTCATCGGGATAGGCGCTCACCGCAGTCGGGAGCGGGACGCCTTTCGGCAAGAAAAAAGGAAGCTTGCTCTCCCAATAAAGTCGCGCCGAAGAAACCGCCGTATTCGTCAGCCAGTAGAGTGTGATGTTGTCGAGAATGTCGCCTCGCGTCAGGCCCTCAGTCTGGCCGTCGAAGACGCGTGCGATGAGCGCGTAACTGCGCGAGTCGTGGTCGAGCATCCACGCAGCCAGGCCGACCGGTGAATCCGCGATCGCGTATAGGGTCTGCGGGCGATTTGCCATTTCCTGGGCGTAGCCCAGCCCGTGTTGATAGAAAAAGCTGAGCTGGTCATACGCGTACTTCTCGTCTTTTGATAGACCGGCCGGCGCGGGGGCGCCAGCTAGCGCCGCGTTGTTGATGTTATCGGCGACCGTGGCCGGCATGTTGGTATGAATGCCGATCAATCCCGGCGGCCTCTGCAGAGCCATCTGCTCTGTAACGGCATTTCCCCAATCGCCACCCTGGGCCACGTATCGTGTGTATCCGAGTCGCGTCATCAGCACCGCCCACGCGCGCGCAATGCGTTGCGGATCCCACCCCGTCGCGGTCGGCTTGCCTGAAAATCCGTAGCCCGGCAGTGACGGAATCACCACGTCGAACGAATCCGCTGCACTTCCGCCGTGTGCCGTGGGATTCGTCAACGGCTCAATGACCTTCAGCTGCTCGATGACCGAGCCGGGCCATCCGTGCGTGATGATCACCGGAAGCGCATTCGGATTCTTCGAGCGCACGTGGATGAAATGAATGTCCAACCCATCGATGTTCGTCACGAAATTCGGCAAGGCCTTCAGCTTCGTTTCGCATTTGTCCCAATCGTATTCTGCCCCCCAATATCGGGCGAGCTTCTGAATCGTGGCCAGTTGCACGCCCTGCGATGCATCGCTGACCGTTTCCCGTTCCGGCCACTTTGTCGCGTTCACGCGCTTGCGCAAGTCGGTAACGTCACCGGCCGGAAAGCTGATATCAAATGGACGAATAGCGGTATCACCCGGCAGCCACTCGATGGCTCGGCTTGGAGTGGAATTGCTCACTCTGTTTTTCTTTGCGGTAGTCCTTGATTTCGAATCTGCAAATGCGTCGCCCATAGCCGTTGGGCCGAACGCTACTGCTAAACTCAACATCGAGCTCGCCTTCAGAAAGTTGCGGCGCGATCTCTCGTCTGCTTGTTTCATTGTGTCCTTTCGAGCAGTTCCGGCTTGGGGGATAGTCATGGTGCCGTCACTCGCTTCCCCGCCGTGCTCTCGGTCGTCGGGATTGTAAGCGAATTCGCTCGCCCACAAGTTAACGTCGTCCGTCTCACTGAAAAAGATCCAACGAAATGGATGAAGGAACAAAAGAGTGGTGGATCAAGAATTGGAATTTGCTGCTCCAATATGTGCGAACACCATTTTCCACAGGGGGCGAGTAAGCATCTGCCGGCTTGATGCACAATTTCATTGACGCCAAATCCTGGAACATCTACCTTGCCTGTTGGATTGAATCGCGAACTCAGACGCTTTCCGGTTCACCTTGAGGTCACCGCTCCGTCGAATCTGATCACTCCCTAACAACTCCCCCATGGTTTTTCCGCTCATGAGCATCCCGCCGACGGCGAGAACCTGAAACCCATCGTCGACGCAGCGATCTGTACGCGACTGTTGAAGGAGACCCTATGTCAAATGAGCAAACGGGAAGTGCCGCTGCTGCGAGTCGAGCGCCCCAGCCCACTGAAACAAATCCTCTCGATTTTGTGCCCGACAAAATTCCTTTCGATACACCTTACGGCCCGCCAATATCACTAGATCGCGCCGAGGCTGTCATTCACGCCGCGGTCACAGAGGCGAAGAAGCGGAATTGGAAGATGAACGTAGCGGTGGTCGATTCCGGCGGCAACCTCGTCGCCTTTCAACGAATGGACGGTGCGATGCTCGCTTCCATTCAAATCGCCGAACACAAGGCTCGGGCAGCCGCCACCTTTCGCCGTCCAACGAAGCAATTTGAGGACGGTATCAACCTTATGCATCTCAACTATCTGCTGGCCTTTGATGGAATCATTGCCTCTCGAGGTGGCATCCCGCTGGTCGAACAGGGCAAGATTATCGGCGCAATCGGTTCTTCGGGCGGCGCAGACTCCCAGGACGACATCGTCAGCACTGCAGGCGCGACAATAATCAACAAGTAGAACAGGAGAATCCCATGGCAAGTGTGAATACAGCCCCGAAACCTGCACAAATTCGCGTGACTCGGCGGTCGCCCGCCTATTGGCGTGTCACGATCGACAATCCGCCGATCAACGTGATGGGCCCGGAAATGGTCCGCGAGTTCCAGGAAGTTATGCACGATCTCGAGGCCGACGAGCAGGTCAGGGTCGTGGTCTTCGACAGCGCCGTCGAGGACTACTTTTTGAATCATTCCGATTTCACGGCGAAGCTTGAAGACCTGACCGGAATGCCCGCGGGGCCCACAGGCCTGCCGCCCTGGCCGGACTTTCTCGCGCGCCTGACCCGTTTGCCAGTCGCTTCCATCGCCCTCATCCGCGGCCGGGCGACCGGCAACGGCAGCGAGATCACCCTCTCCTGCGACATGAGTTTCGCCAGCCGCGAGAAGGCCATCATCTCCCAATGGGAAGTGGGTGTGGGGATGGTTGCCGGCGGCGGTCCCATGGCTCGCCTGCCCAGACTCATTGGCCGAAATCGCGCCCTCGAGGTGCTCCTCAGCTCGGAAGACATCAGAGCGGAGCAGGCTGAGGCCTACGGCTACATCAATCGCGCTCTGCCCGACGCCGAGTTGGACGCCTACGTAGAAGCGCTCGCGACACGCATCGCCAAGTTTGATAAGTGGGCGATCGCCCAAACCAAACGCCTCGTCAACACCAGCCTGCCGCCGGACGTTGAGCTCGACGCCGGGTGGGATGCATGCATCGGCTCTCTCGGGCGACCCGCCGCCCAAGAAGGAATCAAAGCGCTGATGGCGCGCGGCTTCCACAAGCCGGGGGATGCCGAAAACCGCCTCGGATACTACCTGGGCCAACTCACGCGCTAGACAGGCGCTAGGCCGGCGCTAGGCCGGTGTTCGACGCGTTCCGAACTCCGGACGTTGCAGATGCGCCCGAAGCTAAGCTTGCTTGCCAGGACATTGAAGGAGAATTGGAAATGAAAAAAGACCGCCGCGGAATCGACCCCGCTTCGAAGCCGAGCGGCAATGGGTGTGTCGAGTGCCTGGCGTCACCGAAAAGCTGGTGGCTCCATCTCCGTCGTTGTGCGGAATGCGGGCACATCGGTTGCTGCGACAGTTCTCCGAACCAGCATGCGTCCAAGCATGCGGCGGCAACGGGGCACCCGATCATTGCCAGCTTCGAGCCGGGTGAGGATTGGTTCTACGATTACGAGAAGCAGGACATGATCAAGGGCGCCGAGTTGCTTCCGCCTCATTCGCATCCGAAGGATCAACCAGCACCTGGACCTGCAGGGCGAGTCCCAACCGATTGGGAATCGCTGCTCCACTAGCTCGCGTCGATCGATCGTTTTACGAATGGGCGAAACTCGGGACAACGTATTTATAATAAGCATCGCGAGCACCGTATCGAAAGGAGCCATCAATGGCGGTACAAGTCGAACAGAAAAGCTATGAGATGCCACCGCGGGACGGGATCAGCGTCGCATATTTTCTCACCGTCGCCGACCTCGAGCGATCGGCCCGCTACTACGAAAAGGTCTTTGGCGCTCGCATTCTGACCATGGGAGACGGCAACGCGCCTCCGTACCTTCAGCTTGCGAATATCTGGATGATTCTGAATGTTGGGGGCGGGCCGACCCCCGACAAGCCCACGGTGACGCTCAGCGTCCCGGACCCGAATCACATCAACAGCTTTATGAATTTCCGCGTTGCGGATATTCAGGCGTGCTACGAATTGTGGAAAAGTCGAGGGGCCGAATTCATCACGCCGCCAATACCCAAGTACGGCGAGATTCGCTGCTACATCCGCGATCCCGACGGTTACATTATCGAGGTCGGACAGAGCACCAACCTCAAGTACGGTTAGCGCTCGGCGCGGATGGATTCGGATTTAAACGGTTGCGAATATTCTCCTGAGGCCTTTCCGGGCTGCAGTGTCGAGCCAGCACTTTGGTATTGATCGATACTTCCGTCCAATTGATTCGTCGTCGCGCTTCTCCCAAGTTACTTTGAACGTTCACTCGCTCTGACATCGAAAAGGCGTACCAAATGGATGGCGCAAAGGGACTGAAAGAGAACACTCTTGGTGTGAACGTTTTTACCGCTCCAGGAAAGACGATGGTCGGCGAGCGGCCAAAGCCTTTCGGCGAAGCGCTCGGCTTTGACCCGATCACCTCGACCTTAATCTTCGGCGAGTACGACGCGGTGCTCGTGGACGCAATGGGGACGGTGGCTGAGGCCGAGGCACTCGCGGCTTGGGTCGCTCTGCACAACCGCAACTTGGAGACCATCTATATAACGCACGCCCATTTCGACCACTTCTACGGTCTGAGCATTCTGCTCGACCGTTTCCCGGGCGCTCGGGCAATAGCAACACCCAAGACGGTGAACGCCATGCAGATGTCTTTCTCTCCCACAGTGGAGCGGTTGGCCCGTCGGCTCTTTCCTGGGCAAGTGGCCACCAAGTTGGTTCCACCTGAGCCCTATGAGCACGAAACGTTCACTCTCGAGGGCCAGGAATTGCGCATTATCGAGCAGGGCCGCACCGATAGTCCCGATTCGACGTCTCTATACGTTCCATCGATCGGCCTCATCGTCGCTGGCGACGTTGTGTACAACCAATGCCGCATGTACGTCGGCGACACCACCCCCGAGAGCCGAAAGAACTGGATCGCAGCGCTGGACCGGTTAGCGGCGCTGAACCCGGCGATTGTTGTCGCCGGTCACAAGAAGCCTGGCGCGCCAGACTCTCCCTCGGCGATCCAGGACACCAAGCGATACCTGCAAGACTTTGATCGGCTGCAGAAAACCGCTACATCCGATCAGGAGCTTTTCGATCAGATGACAGCGCTGTACCCGCATTGGGTAGCCAATCAATCGTGGTTGATGTTCGGATTCCCGCAGCCATAACTTAGAGTATCGTTACGGCGCTTCCCTTCGATGGAGGGACAAAAGATGGATTGGAGACGGTTAATCCAGTTTGCGCTGCTGGGCAGCGGTGATTTGGAGCAGTACGCCATCCTGCTCGTACGCGTTTCGCTCGGACTCTTCTTCGCCATCTCGGGAGCAAACAAATTGTTTGCCACGGGCGGCATGAAAGCTATTTACGACACGCTCGTTAAAGCCAAAGTCCCGTTTCCTCATCAGACGGCTCTTTTCGTGTCGGGTGTCGAGTTCCTCGGCGGATCCGTGTTGGCGCTGGGGTTCCTTTCGACGCCGGCCTGCGTAGCTCTGTTGATCGATATGACTGTCGCCACCCTGACTAACGCGCTCTCCACCATGCCTAAAGGGCTCTCGCCTGTCATGTGGTTCGACGACTTCCTCTACCTTCCGGAAGTCCTCTACGTGCTTTTCTTTATCTGGCTGATCTGCTCTGGTCCGGGCAAGTTCAGCGTCGATTACTGGCTCGCCGCCAAATTATTCACCTGATATAGCCAGATGCCGGCACACGGCGTCACTGCATGTGCCTAACCCTAGCGGCCGGCCTTTAATTTCTGTCTCTTCGCCCGCGTTCCTTTGTTTTCTGCCCAGCGTTTTAATGCACCCTGCCTTGCATGCGTCTGCATCTGCCGTTCCACCCTGTTAGCGTCTCGGAATTTATGCAAAGGTGCCACTGACGCCTCTCGAAAATTAAGCGGGTCTCTGAGGTTTTGCAATTCGCGATAATAGTAGAGCGCCGTCGGCCTCGAGTCCTTGAACCTCAGCTTCTTCAGAAACTCGACTTCTTTTCCAGTAATATCGCCGCTCATCGAAGAGTTTTCGAGAAATTCCTTGAGCCCAGGCTCCTCTTCGAATTGCCCGTTCGGCTCCCTCTCCACAAACTCGAGATTCCTCAGGTATGCCGGAGATAGCCTGCGGTTAAGAACGATCTCCAATCCAAAATTGACAAGGTCGATATCCCAGGAATCGATCAAAGGAGCCAGAAAAGAAACGCAGTTTTCAGCGGAAATATTGAGCACATCCGCGTCGAGGAACTCAAGAATGCCGACTCGTACTTCTTGATAGCTTTGGCCGTTCAGTTTAGCCACCAGCTTTAGCCAGCCCTCGCTCTCCAATTCCTGCCGGGCAACTTTCTTCACCACGTCCAGGAGTCGCTGTGTGACCAGCCGCTCTAGTTCTCCAAAAGGCTGCCTCTCAAAAATAGCCCGTATCTCTTTCTCCTTCGCCGGGGCGCATTTGCGCAGGATCAGCTCTCGTACCTCTCGGTAAAGCGGCGCGGGCGTGCCGTTCAACTTCTTTTTCAATTCTTCCGCCCGCTCATGTGCGGCCAATTCGGCAAGCTGCCCCTTTGGCAAATGCAGGAATCTCTCCGCCTTGGCGTAGATATCGGTGCGGCTGGGCAAAGGAGGCAGCTTCTTGCGAGCCAACAGCTGAGAAATATAGGAGTCGGTTACTCCAGCGGCAGCCGCTAAGTCGTTTTGTTCCAGACCCAATTCCTTTAGACGCTCTTTGATCATCCTGCCGACATTCATTCCCTACCTCGCAAGTTAACTGTAGATAGTAAATACAGGTTTATTTTCTCAGGTTGAGGTTGACAGAACAAGTTAATTAACCGATTATGGTTAAGCGACTTTGATCTGGCACCGCAGATGTTAACAGCGGGGCTAGGCAATGAGGCCAGGCAACGTCGCCAATAAAGGAGATTCACGTGCAATTAGCTCTTTGGGTGCTCTGCGGTGCGGCGGCGGGCTGGCTCACCGGCAAAATACTGTTAAGCGAAGGCCGCGATCAAGTAATGGACCTTGTGATGGGTCTTGCAGGTGGAATCGGTGGGGGCTTCATTTTCAGCGCTACGCGGTTCCAGCCTCAAGGCAAGATCGTTTATACGGCTCTGTCCGCAGTTCTCGGCGCCATCGTTCTCACCCTCTTTTCTAGATTCGTCACTGGGAAGCTGGAATACGGCGCAACCGACTGAGGTAGCTGATAATGCTTCGCAGCCGCGTTTCCTGGTGCGGCCTAGATACACCAGTTGAGGGAAGCAAAATGGACGAACCCAAACGCCAAGCAATTCAGTTCCTGGAAAAGGAAATCAAGACTTACAGGGCTCTAGCGTTATTCCTGGCAAAAAAAGGTATCAAAGAACGCGTGAACGCGGGACGCACAGAAGTTGTCATCAGCCCAGATTATTATAGGGAAAGAATGAGAGAGGCAAAGCGGATCGTAAGCGAACTCAGAAAGCCAAATTACGGCCTCGCCTCCCGCACACGTGTAACGCCAGTTCCCCGCTCCCCTGAACTAGCACCATCTCGGCGTTAAGCCGAATGTGTGCAGCGATCAAGTGATTATTCTGCGCGAAGTGTTCCGTTGTGAGTGATCCCTCCTCCTCTCGTCACTAGGTAACATGCCCCAGTTAGATCGCTTCGGCCTGCACAAGAGAAGGTCCGAGAAATCGCTCCGGCAACAGTCCGGGACGTCAAGTTTAGGAATCGCTAGTTCATGAGGCAAAACGATCATGCGCCATCCATTAAGAACGCTGCTGTACGAATTGTTCGTGGCACCTGTTCAACAATGTTTTCAACGCGCTTTTGAGGTCGGGCATCGTCTGGCCTTATCCGAAGCCACGACCGTAGCCGCGACCGTGAACCATGACGTCGAACAAAAGAAACAGGCTCGGTAGATAAACACAAGAACTGGCCGATCGGAAAGCCCGGCTCAGCCGAGAGCGAGTTCGTGGATCGAAGGAGATTCTGAAATGAAAACGATACTGAAATCGGCGATTGTCGCGGTTCTCGTTCTAATCACAGCCTCCGTTATTTCCGCCCAGGACCTTTCGAGGTACCGGAAATTCGCGCTGGGCACAAGCGTGGACGCCCTCTTGAAACAGACCGGCGAGAGCGCCCGCGAGGTAAGCGTCAGTCATCAAAGTCCAGCTTTGATCCAGGAAATAACTCTTTGGCCGGTGGATAGTACGTATTCGCCTTCTTCGAATCGAGACCCCGTGTTGGAGATTGCCTTCACCTTCTACAACGGGAAGCTCTATCGCATGGCGGTAACTTATGACCGATTCTCCATGGAGGGGCTGACCGAGGACGACTTGGTGAACGCGATTTCGCTTCGCTACGGAACGGGGCGGAGGTTCTATCCCGAAATCAATCTTGCCATCCCGGATGCAGTCGAATCGACCGATGAAGTAATCGCCCGTTGGGATAATTCACGAAATTCTGTGAGCCTGATCAAATCCAATAGCATGAACTCTTTCAAGCTGCTCGTGCTTTCCAAACAGGTGGATGCCCAAGCGGAGACTGCGATCGCTTCGGCGGTCGAGCTCGAAAAAGAAGAAGCGCCACAGAAGGAAGTGGACCGGCGGAATCACGAAGCGGTCGACCTCGAAGCGGCGCGCCAGAAGAACCTCACAACTTTTCGGCCCTAGAGGTCATCACGGACCGAGCGATTTCCAACGAATTGAAAGGGAGAAAGCGAAAATGGCAACCAATGTAACGCCACTGCACGATCGAATCCTGGTATCAAGGCTGGAACCCAAAGAAACATTGAAGTCGGGAATCATCATTCCCGACACAGCCAAGGAAAAACCGCAAGAGGGCGAGGTCATAGCCGTCGGCCTCGGAAAAATGGAAAAAGGCCATCGTGTACCGGTTGAAGTAAAGGTGGGCGACCGGATTTTATTTGCTCAATATACCGGCAACGACATCCGGATTAACGACCGCGAATACCTGATCCTGCGCGAAGAAGAAATATTAGCCAAGTTTGGCGTTGCCGCAAAAGCGGCAGGCAAGAAGTAGTTTCGCCTTCAGCCGGAAATCCGGAACAGGCAGAAAACGTTTCACCACCCGGGAGGGTGAATTTCAATGGCAAAACAGATTGTAACGGGCACGAACTCGCGTCAGGCAATCCTGCGCGGCATCAACATTCTCGCCGATGCAGTCAAGATCACCCTGGGTCCGAAGGGCCGCAATGCTGTAATTGAAAAGAAGTTTGGGACTCCGATCATCACC
>CAVWSS010000012.1:0-10338 GCA_963757885.1 uncultured Acidobacteriota bacterium
ATGGGTGGCTACAAATTTGGCACGCTGATTAACGAGGCCAAGCTAGCCGAGAAGGCGCAGGACGGATTCGGGGTCGTTGAGATTTAGAAGGACGCCTTCCTCTTCTGTAGGGACTTCCAAGACATCATTAGCAGTGAGCGCGGACGACGGCGCGGGCGCCGACGTCGAGCGGAGCTGCGAGCAATTCCGCGAAAAGAGTTTTGTGGAACATGACCGGGTGGCCGCGATGGCCTTTGTGCGTGGGGAGGACGATGGATTTTTTGGTTTGGTCGAAGGCGGCGACGAGTGCGCCGACAAGATGGATGGTGATCAGGGGATGATCGACGAGAAAGAGCATGACGGCTTCAATGTCTTTTTCGCTTTCGATCGAGCGGAGGGCGACGTGGAGAGACGAGAGCGGGCCTTTTTCCCAGTTTTCGTTGATGAGGATTTGATCCGGTGAGAGCCGGAGCTTGGAGCGGATTTGGTCGGCGTCGCGACCAAGGACTACACGGGTAAGGCCGACGCGCGGATGGCGAGCGGCGGCGAGGAGATGCTCGAGGAAGGTGAAGCCGCGGTAGGGGACGAGTGCTTTGGGGCTACCCATGCGGCGGGATTCACCGGCGGCAAGAATGATGGCGGCGATCATAGAGTGAGTCTGTGGTGCGGGAGGGAAGGAAAATCTAAAGATTGAGGCGAGTGAGCTGTCACTTTGTCGTGCGGCTTTGGGGAAAGCGAAGGATGGGGCACACGACAAACATCGTGGCAAAACGATTGGTATTAGTCGGACGCTGAGTGGGAGAGCTGGACGGATTTGTGGGAGGCGGAAGTGGCGTTGCGGCGGATGGCGATGAGTTCCGCCGTGATGCTGACGGCGATCTCCTCGGGAGTGAGGGCGCCGATTTCGAGGCCTACGGGGGCAAACACGCGGGCGAGCGTTTCGGCGGGCGACGCCCTGCTTCTCGAGAACTTTATAGCAGGAGATGACTTTGCGCTTGCTGCCGATCATGCCGATGTAACGGGCCTGGGTGGTGACGGCCCATTCGAGGACGCGGAGGTCGTCCTTGTGGCCGCGAGTGACGATGACGATGTAAGAGGAGCGATTGGGCGAGAGCTTGGAGAAGGCTTCGTCGAAGGTTGAATAGATTTCGCTGGCCATGGGGAAGCGCTCAGCGTTGGCGAAAGAGGCGCGATCATCGGCGACGGCGATCCAGAAGCCGGCGGTGTGGGCGACTTTGGCGACGGCGGTGGAAACATGGCCGCCGCCGAAAATGTAGAGACGCGGCTGGGGAAGAATCGGTTCGATGAAAATTTCGAGCGTGCCGCCGCAGATGAGGCCGGAATCGTAGGAAGCCTCGTTATTAAGGTTGAAGGTCATTTTGCGGGGCTTCTCGAGATCCATCACTTCGCGGGCGGCGGCCCAGACTTCAGCCTCGACGCAGCCTCCGCCGATCGTGCCGGCGATGGAGCCGTCTTCGCGGACCAGCATTTTTGAACTTTCGAAGCTTGGAATCGAGCCGTTGGTGTGGACAATGGTGGCGAGCGCGCCGCGGATTCCCTGGAGGCGCATTTTGACGACTTCTTCGAAGATGTCCATGTGGGCGAGGCCGTGAGGCTTGCAGGGTCAGATTAAGTCGTGCGCAGAGCGGTGTCAAACGGCAGTGGTTAGGGGTTGCTGAGAAGCTGCCGAGAGGGGACGAGATGAAGGCGATTGTTTACGAGAAGCATGGCGGGCCGGAGGTGCTGGAGTATCGCGATGTGCCGGAGCCGCAGATTGGCGCGGGAGAGGTGTTGGTGCGAGTGCGGGCGTGCGCCCTGAATCATTTGGATTTGTTTGTGCGCGAAGGCTGGCCGGGATTGAAAATTTCGATGCCGCATATTCCCGGGAGCGATATTGCGGGGGAAGTGGCGCGGGTGGGCGCGGGAGTGACGCGGGTGAAAGTGGGGGAGCGCGTGTTGTTAGCACCGCTGGTTTCATGCGGGAAATGCGAGAAGTGCGCGGTGGGCGAGGATAACCTGTGCCGCGAGTATCGGATTTTTGGCGAGACGGTGAATGGAGGGTGCGCGGAGTTTGTGGCGGCGCCGGAGGCGAATGTTTTTCCAATTCCGCCGGGGCTGTCATTTGAGGAGGCAGCGTCAGTACCCCTGGTGTTTTTGACGGCATGGCACATGTTGATGACGCGGGCGCAGTTGAAGCCGGCGGAGACCGTGTTGGTGCTGGGCGCGACGAGCGGCGTGGGGAGCGCGGCGATACAGCTTGCGAAGGTGGCCGGAGCGCGGGTGATCACGACTGCGGGGTCGGAGAAGAAGCTGGAATTTGGTCGTCAGCTGGGAGCCGATGAGGGGATTCTGCATACGACGCAGAAAATTTCGGCGGAAGTGAAGCGGTTGACCGGCGGGCGGGGCGTGGACGTGGTGGTGGAGCATGTCGGGACCGCGACTTGGGATCAAAGCGTGGCGAGTTTGGCAAAGGGCGGGCGTTTGGTGACTTGCGGGGCCACGACGGGATATGACGCGCGTGTTGATTTGCGATTTCTATTTTTCAGGGAGTATTCGCTGCTGGGGTCGTTTATGGGGAGCAGGGCAGAGATGTATCCGGTGCTGGAATTGTTTAAGTGCGGGAAGTTGCGGCCGGTGGTTGACGAGGTGATGCCGCTGGAGAAGGCCGCGGAGGCGCATCGGAAGCTTGAGAGCAGGGAACAATTTGGGAAGATTGTACTGAAGGCGGGGTGACGCGATGAATTGTCCGAGATGCATGGCGGAAGTTGAAGAAGGCGCGGAGGAGTGCCCGAATTGTGGCGCTGAGTTGGACGCCGATTCGCGGGAAGCGTACGAGACGCCGGCGGGAGATGCGGATACAGAGTTGGCGGAGGGGAAGCTGGTGGAGGTGTGGTCGGGGCAAGAAGAGGAAGACTGCGCAGCGATTTGCGGCGATCTGAGAAAAGCAGGAATTCCGTTCAAAAGTGAGCCAGCATAGGTACCCGATGGGCAGGTCGGCTTCCGATGATTATTTCAAGATAGGCGTGCCGGCAGAGTTTTTGGAGCGGGCAAATAAGTTAATTGCAGAGGGCGAGGTGACCGTTGATCCCGTGGAAGAAATACCGGCCGAGGAAGGGCCGCAGACGGGAATTGATGCGGGTGAAGAGGACGATTACGACAAGGGCGAGGATCGACAGGAAGCTGAAGTAGAGATTTGGTCAGGGGATGCGGGGGACGTTGGGATGATCGAGATGTGCTTGAAGGAAAATGGAATTCGAGCGCACGTGGAGGATGGGGAAAAGGGGAAGAAGAGGATTAGTGTGGGGTTTGAGCATGAGAAGAAAGCGAAAGAGATTGTGAGGGAGTTGAAGGAGGGCACGCCGGAGTGAGAGAGGAACCGCTCGACGTAGCGAGGGACCCGGACCTTGGTTGTAAATCCGCACGGGCGTCCATTAACCAGCGCGCCTTACGGCGCGCGGACGCCCATGGGGCACCCAAGAGCAAGTCATAGACAAAATGGGTTGACGGGATGTGTTTGCGCGGCGTGTCGAGAGGTGGGAAAATAGGGGCATGGCAGTTGAGCTAGCAAAAGGCGTGACGCTGGAGAGGCCGGGCGAGGAAGAAAATTTCCTGCGGGAAGAGGGAATTTTGTTCGCGTCGCTCGACAAGGTGGTGAATTGGGCGCGACGAAGCTCGATTTGGCCCATGTCATTCGGGCTGGCGTGCTGCGCGATTGAGATGATGTCGATGGCCGCGTCGCGGTTTGACGTGGCGCGATTTGGCGCGGAAGTTTTTCGCGGGTCGCCGCGGCAGTCGGATTTGATGATTATTGCGGGGCGAGTAGCGAACAAAATGGCGCCGGTGATTCGCCAGCTATATGAACAAATGCCCGAGCCGAAATGGGTGATTTCGATGGGTGCGTGCGCGACGTCGGGCGGGGTTTTCAATAATTACGCGGTGGTGCAGGGAGTGAATCAGGTGATTCCGGTCGATGTTTATGTGCCGGGGTGCCCGCCGCGTCCGGAAGCCTTGCTGTACGCGCTGATGCAGTTGCAGAAGAAGATTGATGCGGAAAGAGGAAGTTTCCGCAAGGCGATAAACCTCAGTAGTTAGGCCACTCACTAAAAGCTTCGAGTAAGTTTCCAACATGATCTACATTTTGTTTCAACGGCGCCATTTTTTTAGGAGTCTGCCATGGCCGGCACCGACCTCGACGCAGCTTTTCTCAATGATGATGAAATTCCCAGAGACGTCTTCCGTCGCTGGATGGACGACGCGACCGACGTGCGCACTCTTTCGAAGCTATACCGCTTGAAGCGGGGCACCCGAATCAAACCAGGGCTGAAGGTCGAAGAGTCGTGCGATATGACACAGAAGTATTTGTTCGAATGTATTCGCGCGAATGTGTCGGACGATCAGGATGTCGACGGCCGATACGATGCCGCGCTGATCCTAAACTTTTGGTTCTGCAAGATGATTAAGAGCGGCGATCCGGAGGCTCTGATTGTATTGGCGAACCAAGCCTGCGCGGTGAAGGAGTTCTTCCTGGCTGGCAACGAAGATGAGCAGGAAGCGATCGAGACGGGCTTCTTGGAGCACGCACTGGAAACGGAGGCGCTACGGCCCTATTTTGAGGATTGGGCGGAAGATTCGCGGCTGAAGGACACGTGGGAGCGGGCGCTGGAATGGGGTAAGGATCATCCAGACTTCACGTGGGACCTTTGGGGGAAATCCCACCAAGTAACTAAGGCGTTCTCTTGCCCACGCGCGCAATTTTATGTGTGCGTGTGGGGCCCCCGTAGAACCTTTACGGCAAAAACACAGCAAGGTCGCAATTAGCGGACCCCGAAGCCCGGGTGTAAATCCCCACGCGCAAAGGCGGCGAATGGGGCACTAAGAAGAAGCAAAGACAGCTAGAGCGTGATGACGGTGGCGGGGATGGGGGAGGAGTCGGAGGCGATGAGGAGTTTGGTGCCGGGGGAGGAGAAGGGGCGGCGGAGGTAGGCGAAGGCGATGGTGGAGTGGAATTTTGGGGAGAAGGCGGCGTGGCTGATGCGGCCGGCTTCTTTTTCCATGTTATCGGGCGCGTAGAGCGCGGTGCCGGGCGGCGGAATTGAGCTGCCGGCGATTTGAATGGCGACACGCTGGCGATTGACGTGGCCGCGAGAGCGAACGCGTTCGACGATTTCCTGCCCGGTGTAGCAACCCTTTGAAAAACTGATGTGGGTGCCTTCGAGGCGCGCTTCGTGGGGAATTACTGCATCATCGAAATCGTAGCTGAACCAGGGAGTTCCGGATTCCAGGCGCAAACTGCTGAGAGTTTGGTAGCCGATGGGGCCGCCGTGGTGTTTTTGGACTTCCTTGAGGAGTGTGTCCCAGAGGGGTTCGAGATGGGGTGTGTCGACGAGGATGTCGAAGGCGGGGATGCCGCCGGGCGTGCGGCGGATGATGCGGGTGGTGACGCCGGCGAGCTGAGTTTCGGCGGTGCCGAGCTCGGGGAGCGAGTTGAGATCGTGGCCGCCGAGGGTATGAAGGATTTCGGCGCTGCGCGGACCTTCGACGCCTAGCGAAGAGAGGCGATCGGTCGCGTCTTCCGTGGTTACGTCGTCCATGATGATGTAGCGGTCGAGGTCGGCGGCGAGTTTTTCGCGGATAAGGCGGTAGGAGATAACGAGGTGGCGATCGGGGAGTACGTAGACTTCGAGTTCGGCGAGAATGTGGCCCTGGGGATTGAGGAGCAGGGTTGGGACGCCGGGCGCGTCGGCCTTTTCGGGAACCTCGTTGGTGAGGATGGCGTTGAGGTAGCGGCGGCGGTCGGGTCCGGTGAACTCAAAGTAGCAGCGGTAATTTTTGTCGACGAGCGCGGCGGTCTCGCGGGCGAAGCGGTATTCGGTTTCGAGCGAGGAGAAATGGTCGGGAAGAGTGCAGCCGAACCAGGTGGCGAGAGTGGCGCCGAGTTGCTGCTCGCGCGCGGCGAGCGGCGTGACGAAATTTGCAGCAAGATTTTCGGAAGCGGGAGTTGGAGTTGGTGAATCCATATGTATAGGAGACGCTAGTTTATACTGGGCTGCTATGAGTTCCGCATCGAACCATCGATTGATCCATGAAGTGCTACCTGTTGGGATGCTGCAGTGCAACTGCTCGATTCTGGGCGATCCGGAGACGCGCGAGGCAATTGTGGTGGACCCGGGCGACGAGGTCGAGGCGATTTTGGAGATTCTGCGACGGCACAACCTGAAGGTGATGGCGATTGTGAGCACGCACACGCACATCGATCACGTGGGAGGGCTGGCGAAGCTGCACGAGGTGACCGGCGCCCCGGTGTTTATTCACGAGAACGATTTTGAGCTTTATAAGCATTTGGATTTGCAGGCGCAGTGGTTGGGAGTCGAGACGCCGGCGACGACGAAGATTGAGAAGTTTTTGCGCGAGGGAGATGCGGTGAAGTGGGGCGGGTTTGAGGCGGAGGTGTTGCACACGCCGGGGCACACCCCGGGAAGTCTATGTTTGTATTTGCCAGGTGGAGCGAAATCCGCGAGTGAGAAGGGCGAGCAGACCGCTGAGAGCGGCGCGGGGAAGAAATTGGTCGAGAAGCCAATGCTGATCGCGGGGGATACGTTGTTTGCGGGGAGCATTGGGCGGACGGATTTGTGGGGCGGGTCGATGCCGGAGATTTTGAGGTCGCTGCACAACAAGCTGATGAAGCTGCCGGATGAGACGGTAGTGATGCCCGGGCATGGAGAGAAGACGACGATTGGGGAGGAGCGGCAGAGTAATCCATTTTTGAAGGTGAGGTGAAAGCACCGAAAGACACCTGAAGCCAAGATTATATGAAAATCCCCACATGGAAACCCGCCATGTGGGGCACCCAGAAAAGTCAAAACCAAGGCGAGGATCGAATGAGCGTTTTTGAAGAGCATAAGGACGAGTTGGAACACTACGAGACGATGATGGGCGCGAATCGGGGAAAGCTGGCGGTCACCTTAGACCGGCTGACCAACGCGTTGGTGCTGGTGGGGCAGCACGGCGTTTATTGCCACACGGCGCGCGATCCGGAAAAGCCAGTGATGGATATACAGATGATTTCGCGGGAAATTGGCGATGCGAAGGCGCTGATTCAGAGCGTGATGGAAGCGTTGCGACAGGAGCGAGAGGCGCGCGGGGCGTGAGGCAGTGCGTGGATTGAGTGGGGAAAGTGCCAGGACTGCACGGGAGCTGCCCTGGGGTGTAGTTCTAGAACTGTCTGTTGTAGATTGAGGAAACGGCGCGCCGGCCATTTGTTTACTGGCTGCGCAGGCCCCAAGATAATTTTGAGTGGCGTACGAATCGATTTACGAGAATTTTGAAGTGGCGCGTGCCGGCGGGAATCCGTTGCGCGTGATTTTCAAGAAGGCTGGCGTTTTAGCTGGAGTTGATCAGCCGGAGCTGTACTTTTTTGAAGTGGATGGCGAGCGGGCGATTGTGGCGGTGGAGAGCGGGGCGTTGGGTCAGTGGCAAAAGATGAATCACTATTTAAGCCGCGAAGAGAAGATCGATGTGGCGGGGCTGTTTTTGAAGCGGGCGCTTGAGAGCGAGTCAGTTAGCACGACGAAATTGAATTTGTTGGTGGGAGAGGCGGAGTTGGAAGAAATGGTGGCGTCGCTGGGATTGGCGGCGAAGCGTTTGATGGCGATTCAAGATTCGATTCCGGGGGAGAATAAATGAGGCGTTCCGATTTAGTGAAGCATGGCGGGAAGAATAAGGCGCCGCGGACGAGCCAGATTGTGTTTGGCGAGCGGCAGCATTTGCTGCGGGTGCTGGATTCGGTGGAGCGCAGCGCGCTGCCGACGAGCCGTCTGGAGCAGGAGCGGCGGATGATCGAGCAGCTCATTCACGCGCGGACGCAGGAATTGAACCGGGTCAATGCGAATTGGGATGAGAAGGTGGGGACGGTGTTGAGCGCGGAAGTGAAGCCGGACATGCTGGACATGATGTCGAGAGAAGCGCCGCGGGAGGATTACTATTTGCTGCGGTTGATCAGCGAGCATCCCAAAGTGACCGCGAAGACGCTGGCGCGGCTGTCGCATCACCCCTATGCAGCGATACGCGAGAATATTGCGCGGCATCCGAATACAGATGCGACGACGCTGGCGCGGCTAGCGAAGGACCGGACGCAGCCATTGTGGTATTTGGTGGCGTTTAACCCGAATGCGCCGGATGGGTTGAGGAAAAAGTTGCAGGAGAGGATGAGGAGATTAGGCGAGAAGACGGCGAGCGCGTAGAGAAGAAGGTCAGTTCCTCAGTTAGGAGCCACAGGACACCCCGAGCAAGGTCTGTAAAGGTCGCGCCCCCCTTAAAGCCGAAGGGTGGGGTACCCAAATACAACTGCAAAATACTTCAAAAGCACCTGCAGATCCTCACGCGCTCTTGCGCGCCGATACGTCGCGCAAGAAGCGGATTTGATTTCATAACGGAGTCGGCTCCTTAGACCCCGGGTAGACTTGGAAGTGATAAGCGACCAAGAGCCCGGAGGAAGGAGCCGAGATGAAGATTATAGGCTGTGATTTCCATCCGAGCTATCAGCGTATCGAAGTGCGAGATCAAGAGACGGGAGAAGTGAGCGAGCACTCGCTGGGACACGAACGAAAGGAGGAAGTGCGGTCGTTTTATGCGGGGCTGTCTGGGCCGGTGCGGGTGGGGATGGAAGCCGGCGGGCACTCGCAGTGGTTCGAGCGGATGCTTGGTGAGTTGGGACATGAAGTGTGGATCGGAGACGCGGGGAAGATTCGCACGCAGGCCACCCGGCGGCAGAAGACGGACCGGCGAGACGCGCATCTTTTGGCCGAGTTGTTGGAAGGTGGGGAGCAGAGTTTTCCGCGGATCTGGGTGCCCAGTGCCGAAGAGCGGGATGCGCGGCAACTGCTGTTGCATCGAGCCAAGCTGGTGCGGCTGAGAGTGCAGGTGCAGAACCAGCTGCAGGCGCTGGCGCTGAATCAGGGATTGCAGCGCAAGAAGAAGTTGTGGAGTCGGGAAGGGCGCCGGGAGCTGGAAGGGTTGGTCTTGCTGCCCTGGGCCAGCCGGCGGCGACAGGAACTGCTCGAGTGGTACGACCGGTTGAAAGGTTCGATCGAGGAACTGGACCGGGAAGTGCGCGAGCAGGCTTTCGGACGAGCCGAGGCGCGACGCTTGATGACGCATCCGGGAGTTGGGCCGGTGACCGCACTGGCTTACGTGTTGAGCGTTGGGGATGTGCGACGCTTTGCGCGAGGACGGAACGTGGCCAGCTATTTCGGTCTGATTCCGAGTGAGTACAGCAGCGGAGAGCGACAGCGGCTGGGGCACATCAGCAAGCAGGGCAGTTCGTTTGTGCGTGGATTATTGGTGGAAGCGGCGCAGAGCGCGGTGCGAGGTGAGCCGCGACTGAAGCGCGAGTATCAACGATTAGCCCAGCGGCGGTGCCGGGCCTTGGCCAAGGTGGCCGTGGCCCGGAAGCTGGCGGTGAGGTTGTACTGGATGCTGCGCACGGAAGTGGACTACGCGCAGTTCATCCAGGGTTCGATGCGAGGTTCGCATGCAGGACAGCCCGAGTCATTCCGTGGTCGAAGTTGATGGACCGAAGATTTGAGTGGGCATCCTGCCTCCCTTAAGAGCAAGGGAGATCGAAGCAGTAATCATGGTCGCGCGAGGTTGGCGACGATCGAATAGATGGTTGGTGGAACCCCAGTGTTCCATCGAGTGATTCTGAAGCGGGCCTTGGTCGCATGGTAGATGGGCAGTTGGATTCGAGAAAAGAACGACAAACGCTTTGAGGAAAAGCGTAAGGCACTACTCTGCCTTGACAGAGCCGACTCCGTTATAGATGGGCATCCTGCCTCCCTTGAGAGCAAGGGAGATCGAAGCAGTAATCATGGTCGCGCGAGGTTGGCGACGATCGAATAGATGGTTGGTGGAACCTGCAGTGCATCGAGTGATTCTGAAGCGGGCCTTGGTCGCATGGTAGATGGGCAGTTGGATTCGAGAAAAGAACGACAAACGCTTTGAGGAAAAGCGTAAGGCACTACTCTGCCTTGACAGAGCCGACTCCGTTATAGACGGGATGACACGCTCGGGGATTTGTTCAATGGTCTAGGTTTTTACCCGCAGAAACTTCTAAGGCAAAACCAACAGCAATGAGTGCACGGATGGTAAGGATTGCCTTCGGTGCGGACCGGGGGGATAGCTGACAGATTAGACCGGGGGGATGCCTGACACTGCAGCCGAGGGCGTGTAGAACGACAGCATGCCCTGGACAGAGAGCAGTGTGGTGGATCAGAGAACCCGATTTATTTTGGAGTACGAACTCGACGAACAGACCATGACCGAGCTATGCGAGATCTACGGTATCTCGCGGGAGACCGGCTA
>CAVWSS010000013.1:0-49117 GCA_963757885.1 uncultured Acidobacteriota bacterium
TGGTGGAGGTGCGGGGGTGACCCCGATCGGGACGGTGGGGGGCGGCGCCGGAGCCGGGCCCGGAACGGGACCCGGCGCCTGATCCGGCGCTGGACCCGGAGCTGGACCCCGACATCCTCGAGGAGCTCGAGTTCTGGATCGGACCGGAGGACGACGACGAACCCCCGGCCTCATCCCGTGCCGGTTCGGCGGGCCGCGGCGACCACCACGCGCCGGACCCGGGTGGGGCACGGGATGCCGGGACGGCCGTCCCACCCGGAGCCGTGGTGCTGGTCGGCACGCCGATCGGCAACCTCGGGGACCTCTCGCCGCGAGCAGTCGACAACCTCCGGACCGCCGACGTCATCTACTGCGAGGACACCCGGCACTCGCGCAAACTCCTGACCCACGCCGGTATCACCGGGGTTCCCCTCCGGTCCCTCCACGAGCACAACGAGGGAGACCGGATCGCCGAGGTGCTCGCCGCTGTGGGCCAGGCCGGACGGTGGCCGTGGTCAGCGACGCCGGGATGCCGGGCATCTCCGATCCGGAGCGCGCCTGGTGGCGGCGGCGGCCGAGGCAGGAGTGACCGTCACCGTCGTCCCCGGTCCTTCGGCCGCGCTCGCCGCGCTCGTCGCCAGCGGCCTCCCGGTCGACCGGTTCTGCTTCGAGGGCTTCCTTCCCCGTTCCGGGCGGGATAGGAGGGAACGGCTCGAGGTGCTGGGCGGTGAGACCCGGACCACCGTCCTCTTCGAGGCGCCCGGACGGGTGGCCGGCACCTTGGCCGACCTGATGGAGCACTGCGGTGCCGGCCGGCCGGTGGTGGTCGCCCGTGAGCTGACCAAGCTCCACGAGGAGATCTGGCGGGGCCGCCTGGCCCAGGCGGTGTCGTGGGCCGAGTCCGCTCCGCCTCGCGGCGAGGTGGTGCTGGTGCTGGGTGGGGCCGACGAGACCGAGGCGCCGACGGTGAGCGACGAGACAATTGACCGCGGCCCTGGCCGAGCGGCTGGCCCGCGGGGAGCGGACCCGTGGGGTGGTCGATGACGTGGCCGGGACGTTCGGGGTGGCCCGCCGGCGGGTGTACAACCTGGCCTTGGCCGTGCGGGAGCCGTCGGGGCCAGATGGTGAGCCTGTGGCCGGCCCCCGGCCGGAATGAGGGCCCGCCCAGAGGTTGTAGGTGCTGAACGGCGAGGGGCGCCCGGAGGGCCAGGCGGCGAGGCGGGGCGGGCAACAGGGGCGAGGCCGAGAGAGACAGAGGCACGGACAGAGGCGGATACGAGAGGAATCGAGATGTTCGGACGGAGCCAGCAAGGACGAGACCCAGGGGCCGGGCATCGCCCCCGACGAAATTCCCGAGGGTCGGGACCGTGCCGCCTTCGCGGCGGGCTGCTTCTGGGGTGTGGAGGAGTTCTTCCGGGCCATCCCCGGCGTCACCGATGCCATCTCCGGCTACGAAGGGGGAGTAGTGGACCACCCCACCTATCAGCAGGTGTGCTCGGGGAACCACCGGCCACGCCGAAGCGGTCCTGGTCACCTTCGATCCCGACCAGGTGTCGTTCGAGACGCTTCTCGAGGAGTTCTGGCGCCACCACGACCCGACCACGCTCAATCGGCAGGGCCCCGACCGCGGTACCCAGTACCGCTCGGCCGTCTTCACCCACGACGAGGCCCAGGAGAAGGCGGCTCGCGCCTCACTGGATGAGTACCAGGCGCGGTTCAAGCGCCCGATCGTCACCGAGGTGACCCCGGCCACCACCTTCTGGCCGGCCGAGGAGTACCACCAGCGGTTCGCCGAACGCACCGGACGGGGAGGCTGCCACGTCGCCAACTGGTGACGTCGGTCATGGCGGTGGCGGCTGAGCGGCGGCCGGCCGGCGGTCACCGCAATTCGGCCAGCGCCCGTTCCACGTAGGGGGCCAGCGGGAGCTCGGTGAGCTGTTCGGGCCCTAGCCACCGGGCCGCATCCGAGGACCCGTTGGCCTCGTCACGCAGGTCCCCGCGGTAGGAGTCGATGCGGTAGACGATGCGGACGGTGTGCAGGACGGTCCCGTTGGGGATGGTGATCACATCGGAGAGGACGCCACGCAGTGGGCCGACCTCGACGTCCAGTCCGGTCTCCTCGGCGAACTCCCGGCGCAGGCCGTCGACCGGGTCCTCGCCGTGGTCGATGCCTCCGCCGGGGAGGAACCACCGTCCGGCCACGCTCAGGTACTTGGCCGCCCGCACCAACAGCACCTTGCCGTCCGGGTCCTCGCAGATGCCGTAGACGGCAACCCGCTGCTCGAGTGCTGCCGGTCGTGGATCTGCGGTTCCCATCGAGCATCACTCCCGTGGCCATGTCGGACATCGGTTGGCCGGGCCGACCTGTGGAGCCGCCGGCAGGTGTCGGCCGAGTTCGCCCCGGTCGGTACGCTACCGGGCAGTGTCCCGCTACTTCATCACCACCCCGATCTACTACGTCAAGGATGCGCCCCACGTGGGCCACGCCTACACGACGGTCAATGCCGACGCCCTTGCCCGGTGGCACCGCCTCATCGGGGACGACGTGTTCTTCCTCACCGGCACCGACGAGCACGGCCAGAAGGTGGCCCGGGCGGCAGAGGAGCAAGGGGTGAGCCCCACCCAGTGGACCGACCAGCTGGCGCCCCGGTTCGCCGCCGCCTGGGCTGACCTCGACATCTCCAACGACGACTTCATCCGTACCTCCGAGCCCCGCCATCACCTCGCCGTCCAGCGGTTCCTCGGCCGTATCTACGAAAACGGGTGGATCGTCAAGGACACCTATCGCGGCCTCTACTGCGTGCCCTGCGAGCAGTACTACGCCGCCGACGAGCTGCTCGACGACACCCTGTGCCCGATCCACCGCCTTCCCGTCGAGCAGCTCGAGGAGGAGAACTACTTCTTCCGCCTCAGCGCCTTCGAGCAACCGTTGATCGACTGGTACGAGTCGGCCCCGGGTGCCGTGGTGCCCGAGTCCAAACGCAACGAAGCTCTCAGCTTCATCAAGGGCGGACTGCGCGACATCTCGATCACCCGCACCTCGATCGACTGGGGGGTGACCGTCCCCTGGGACAGCGATCACGTCTTCTACGTCTGGTACGACGCCCTCATCAACTATGTGACCGCCATCGGCTACGGCGAGGACGAGCAGCGCTTCGAGGAGTGGTGGCCGGCGGTGCACCACCTGATCGGCAAGGAGATCCTCCGCTTCCACTGCGTGTGGTGGCCGGCCATGTGCATGGCCGCCGGCATCGACCCGCCGGCCCACGTGCAGGTCCACGGCTGGCTGCTGCTGGGCGGCGAGAAGATGTCCAACTCCGCCGTCAACCAGATCGCACCGGGTGATCTGATCGCCGAGTACGGCGTTGATCCGATCCGTTACCACCTGCTCCGGGACACGCCGCTCGGGTCGGACGGGGACTTCTCCGCCGAGGGGATCGCCAGCCGCTACAACGCCGACCTGGCCAACAACCTCGGCAACCTGCTGTCCCGGGTGGCCACTGTGGTCGGGTCCAAGTGCGGGGGCACCGGCCCCCGGCCGGCGCCCGACAGTCGCCTGGCCGATGTGGCCGCCGCGGTGGTGGCGGAGGCCTCCGAGGGGTGGAACGCGGGCCAGCCCCAAGCGGCGCTGGAGGCGACCTGGCGTCTCATCCGGGAGACCAATGCCGAGCTCGAGGTGGCCGAGCCGTGGAAGGCCGATCCGGGGCCGGAAGTGGACTCGACACTGGGCAGCGCCCTCGAGGTGCTGCGCATCGTGTCGATCCTCATCGTCCCGGCCATGCCGGCCACCGCCCGGGAGATCTGGAGTCGGATCGGGCTCGAGGGGTCACCTTCCGACCAGCGCCTGCCGGCCGCCGGATCCTGGGGCGGCTATCCCGGCGGCCCGGTGACCAAGGGCGCCCCGCTGTTCCCCCGCCGCAAGGCCTAGTCCGAGGAGGCCCGGTGAACGACGCGGTCATCGAGTGGTTCGACTCCCACTGCCACCTCCAAGAGGAGTTCACCGCCACCGGCGCCGAGCGACCCCGGCCCGCACGCCACCCGGCTGGCCGCCACCATCGCCCGGGCCAGCGAGTCCGGGGTGTCCCGCATGGTGTGCATCGGCACGGGCGCCGCCTCCTCGGCCGAGGCGGTGTCCCTGGCCCGGGCCATGCGCGCGGCCCGGATCGGTGGCGGTGGCCGAGGGGGTCGAGCTGTGGGCCTCGGTGGGGCTCCACCCCCACGACGCCGTCGACGGGGTCGACTCCCTGGACGACCTGCTCTCCGCCGAGCTGGGCGGAGGCGGACCGGCGCCGAGGGGCCGAGGGGCGGGGGCCCGAGGCCCGGTGGTGGTGGCCATCGGCGAGTGCGGCCTCGACTACCACTACGACCACTCCCCGCGGCCGGTCCAGCGGGAGGCCTTCGCCCGGCAGATCGAACTGGCCCACCGCCACCGCCTGGCCCTGGTCATCCACACCCGGGAGGCGTGGGATGACACCATCGACATCCTGCGCGCCGGCGGCGTTCCCGACCGGACCGTCGTCCACTGCTTCACCGGGGGGCCCGACGAGGCCCGCCGCTGCCTCGACCTGGGGGCGTCCCTGTCCTTCAGCGGAGTGGTCACCTTCAAGAACGCGGCCGACGTCCGGGAGGCCGCCGCCCTGTGCCCGCTCGACCGGCTGCTGGTGGAGACCGACACCCCGTTTCTGGCCCCGGTGCCCCATCGCGGAACCCTCAACGAACCATCGAGGGTTCCGCTGGTCGGGGCGGCTGTTGCCAAGGTCAAAGGGGTTGAGACTTCAGCGTTGGCGGCGGCGTCCACCCACAACGCTCGAGCGCTATTTGGCCTCTGAGGTGGACTTATTCACCTTGTGACGCGGTGCACGATCGGGACCCCCGGCGGCGGTGGGGCCGGCCCGGTTTGATTCTCGGAGCCTCTCCCGCCTAGCCTCTGCCGTGCGGCCGCGCGTTTGATGCGGTCGTTTTGCTTTTGTCTCGGAGTGCGATCGTCGGGCGCGTTCCCAGAGCCGGCTTGGAGGAGTCGGCTCGCTCCACCCCTCACCGGGTGGATCTGTCCCTGTGGGTTCATCCCCACGGTGGCGCCCTGTCAGTCGCACAAGGAGAGTGGAGTCCTGAGGACCAGAATCAAGAAGGGCAGCCGGCCCGGCGTCGCCCTGCTCCTGTGTGGAGCCGTTCTCGTCGTCCCGCTCCTGTTGATCCAAAACGGTGCGGACGCTGCCGCGTCACCGAGGGCGGCCACCGGTGGCGACCACCACGGGCCGACCCGGGCATCGGACCCGAGGCCACGGTCGAAGGCAGCCTCGGGCGCCCGGGAGCCGTCGTCGAGGGGCCCGTCCCCGGATCGGTCCCGGCCCGCCGCCCCCCCGACGCCCACCACCACCGTCGGTACCCCCGACCGGGGTCGAGCCGGTCGAGACCACCGCCCCCACCCAGGAGATCGCCGACCGCCTGGCGCCGGCCAAGACCCCGCCGACCACCACCCCCCCGACCACCTCCACCACCACCCCGACCGACCACCACGACCACGGCGCCGCCGGTGGCAGACCCGGTCCGGTGACCGAAGAAGGCCAGGTCACGTACTACGACCACCCGGCCGGCACCTGCGCCAGCCCGTGGCTGTCGTTCGGTACCGTGGTCCGGGTGACCAACCCGGCCAACGGTGCCTCGGTGACCTGCATCGTCAATGACCGCGAGGCCGACACCGCCGGGCCATCGACCTGGCCACCGCCACCTTCGCCGAGATCGCCCCGTTGTCCCAAGGGGTGATCGACGCCGAACTGAGCTGGTGAAACCGTCGCCTAGCGGTCGGTCCGGCTGAGCTTGTCGAGGAGGGGTGCGCCGTCCTCGGGGACCGACACCACCAGGGTCACCGAGTCGGCGGCAATGTCGAGGGAGAAGTCGAAGAACGGGCAGCAGGCCTTTTCGCGTTGGGCCAGCCCGACCAGCTTCCCGATCTGATCGAGGCGCTCGCTCAGCCGGAGCTCGAGCCGGGTGGGCGAGGGCCGGGTCACCGTCACGGCCGGGTCTGAGGCCACCTGTCGCCACTCGCCGAGCTGGCCCCGGGCGGCCTGCTCGGTGAGGCTGCAGACCAGTGGTTCGCTCACGGTGACCAGCGTACGCATCCGGTGGTGATCGCGGGTCGGGGACCTCGGACCTGCGCATGGGCCCGTACGGCGAAGTGAGACACTGACCGGGTGACCCATGGTCGAGCGGAGATCCACGAGCTGCTCGTGGCCAACGACCTGCGACCGAGCCGGGCGCTCGGCCAGAATTTCGTGGCCGACGGCAACACGGTCCGTCGGATCGTCCGGTTGGCCGGTGATCACCGCCGGCCAGCAGGTGGTGGAGATCGGGGCCGGGCTCGGTTCCCTGACCTTGGCCCTGGTCGAAGCGGGAGCGGCGGTCACCGCGGTGGAGATCGACCGGCACGTCCTGCCGGTGCTCCGGGCCCAGGTCGAGCCCCTGGGCGTGCGGGTGGTCGAGGCCGACGCCCTGAGGCTCGACTGGACCGATCTGTTGGGCGGGGAGTGGCCGGGGCGGGAGGGCTGGGCGTGGCCGGGCGCGGACGGCGCCGGCCCGTGGGCCCTGGTCGCCAACCTTCCCTACAACATGGCCGTACCGCTGGTGATCCGGGTGCTGGAGGAGGCACCCCAGGTCACCTCGCTGCTGGTGATGGTCCAGCGGGAGGTGGGAGAGCGCCTGGCCGCGGTCGGCCGGCGACGAGGCCTACGGGGCGGTGTCGGTGAAGGTGGCCTACTGGGCCGAGGCGGCCGTCGTCGGCCGGGTGTCCCCCTCGGTGTTCATCCCCAGGCCACGGGTGGAGTCGGTGCTGGTCCGCCTGGACCGCCGGCCCGAGCGGGTCGGTGAGGGCGGTGGCGACGGCCCCGGCTCGGCGCAGTACGACCGGGTCTTCGCCGTGGTCCGGGCCGGATTCGCCCACCGACGCAAGATGCTCCGCCGCTGCCTCGACGGGCTGGTCCGCCCCGAGGCCTTCGACGCCGTCGGCATCAGGGCTACTGCCCGGGCCGAGGAGCTGTCCCTCGGGGAGTGGAGCGGTTGGCGGCGTGGATCGCCGAGGCAGGTTCCGACCAGGAGGCGGTGCCGCTGGCAGCGGGGAAGGCCCGACCGTGACGGCGGGCCCATTACTACGAATGCTGGCAGGGACTGACCAAGCATTTCGACCCGGAGAAACGATGAGTCCTTCCATCGAATCATTGAATGCCACGCGTGCGCCGAGCCTTGGAAGCTGGATCGAATCGGCGAATCAGCCGTCCTGCGATTTTTCGATCCAGAACCTGCCGTTCGGCATTTTCTCCGATGAGGCGAACCTTGCGCCGCGCGCGGGCGTGGCGATCGGCGACTGGATTCTCGACCTCGATGTGCTCGACGACGCGGGCCTGCTGCAATGCGAACCGGTGTTCGCGAATCGCACGCTGAACGCATTTATCGCGCTAGGACGCGACGCGTGCGCGCAGCGTGCGCATTCAGGTGAGTGCGTTGCTCGCCGCAGGCAATGACACGCTCAAGACCGACGCGGCGCTGCGCCGTCGCGCGCTGATTCCCCGCGACAGCGCGACGCTTCATCTTCCCGTCGATATCCCCGGCTATACGGATTTTTATTCATCGAAGGAACATGCGAGCAACGTGGGCGCGATGTTCCGCGATCCCAAGAACGCGCTGCTGCCGAACTGGACCGAGATGCCGGTGGCGTACAACGGACGCGCTTCATCGGTCGTGGTAAGCGGCACGCCGGTCCGTCGCCCGCGTGGTCAGATCAAGACGCCGGACAACGATCGGCCGATCTTCGCGGCGTGCCGGAAACTGGATATCGAACTTGAGATGGGGTTCGTTATCGGCGAAGGAAATGCGCTCGGCGAGCCGATCGATTGCAAGGATGCGGAGTCGCACATCTTCGGGTTGGTCTTGCTCAACGACTGGAGCGCGCGCGATATCCAGCAGTGGGAATATGTGCCGCTCGGGCCGTTCAACGCGAAGGGTTTTGCGACCACGATCTCGCCGTGGATCGTCACGCTCGACGCGCTCGAGCCGTTTCGCACGGCCGGTCCCGCACAAGATCCGGAGCCGCTTGCGTATCTGCGCGGCGCTTCCAACGCTACCTTCGACATTGAACTCGGCGTCCATCTTCGCGCTGCAAACGCACAAGTGCCGACGCAACTCGCGGCGACCAACTTCAAGCATTTGTACTGGTCGATGGCGCAGCAACTCGCGCATCACACCGTCGCGGGATGCAACACGCGCGTCGGCGACCTGATGGGCTCCGGCACGATCAGCGGCGCGACGCCGGACTCGTGCGGCAGCCTGCTAGAGATGACGTGGAACGGTCAGCGTCCGATCGCGCTCGGCGAAGGCGGCGAGCGCACGTTCATTGAAGACGGCGATGAACTGACGCTTACGGGCGCGTGCAAGGGCGACGGTTACAGAGTCGGCTTCGGCGAGTGTGCCGGCGTGATTTTGCCGGCGCTTAAAGCGAACGATTGACATCTATTTACGCCGCTTGTCCGACTCCGCCGCGTCGGGCGCGTTTATCGAGCGATGCCGACACCAGCGTCAGCCCCGCTGCGCAACAGGCGAGCGCCACGCCGAACCACGGCAACGTGGACAACTGCGCGCCCGCACCTATCGCCATGCCGCCGATCCACGCGCCTGTCGCGTTGCCCAGGTTGAACGCGCCCTGATTGAGCGTGGACGCGAGATTGGGGGCATCGCTCGCGCGGTTCACGATCAGGATCTGCAACGGTGGAACGATGCCAAACCCGAGCACGCCCCAGACGAAGACGGTGATCATCGCGGGAATGGCCGCATGCATGGTTCCGGCAAAAACGAGCAGTACCACGACGATCATGCCCAGCATGGTCAGCAGCGAGCGCAGCAATCGCCAGTCGGCGAGCTTTCCGCCGAGCGTGCTGCCGACCGTCAGTCCCAGTCCGAAGAGCAGCAGCACCCAGGTGACCGCGTGAGGCGCAAGACCGGTGACATCTTCGAGAATCGGCGTGATGTAGGTGAACACAGAGAACAAACTCGCCGATGCCAGCACGCTGATGCCCAGCACCATCAGCACTTGTGGATTCTTGAGCACGTTGAATTCGCGCAGGATGCTCGACTCCCGCATTTCAATATGCCTGGGCAGGCACACATGCAGCGCGCCCGCGGCCACGAGTCCAATCACCGTCACCACCCAGAACGTCGCGCGCCATCCGGCTACTTGCCCGAGCGCGGTGCCAAGCGGCACGCCGAGCACGTTCGCGAGCGTCAGGCCGGTGAACATCAACGCGATGGCTTGCGCGCGCCGGTTCGGCGAGACGAGGTCCGCCGCGACCACCGAGCCGATCCCGAAGAACGCGCCATGGCAGAACGCGGTCGCGATGCGCGCCGCCATCAGCACCCAGTAACCCGGCGCGATTGCGCACAGCAGGTTGCCGACAATGAACACCCCCATCAGTCCCATCAGCGCTTTCTTGCGCGGCATCTTCGCCGTGACGATAGCGAGAATCGGCGCGCCGATCGTCACGCCCAGCGCATAACCCGACACGAGCATGCCGGCGGCGGGGATAGATACCCCCAGGTCTCGCGCCACGTTGGGCAGCAATCCCATGATGACGAATTCGGTCGTGCCGATACCGAACGCGGCAATGGCGAGGGCGAGAAGGGGCAGAGGCATGGGAACGAGGCGGTGAACGAGTGCGGCCGGTCGGCGTGATCGGGGTGAAGCAACGCAAGCCGGGCGAGCTGAAGGCGATCAAATTGTACCGAACGTTGCTGGTTTGCTGTGAAAACCCGAGATTATGCAGTTGATTCAACGTTTCGCGTCCACGAAGATGGCCGGACGCATGTTGCATTTTCACATCGTAGCGGACTAGGTTGCGGATTCTGCTTACGACCAAGGCTTTCATGAAAGCGTAATGCGGGGCGTGGCGTGTGCTGGCTCGGTCTGGCGTTGAACGTGGCCTTTGCGCAGGAAGCGCGACCGGGCGACGGGCCGGTGACGCATGAAAGCGGGAGCGTGGCAATTCGTCCAACAGGGCGCCGAATTCGAAGTCCAGTCGATGGCAAGTCGTTCGATCGCTTCGGACGCGCGCCGGATCGCGCATTTCGATGAGCCGTCCGGCGCGCGGATGATGGTCGAAGCATTCGGATACGGGCGCGCCGGACGTCGTATGTCTACGATTTCAGCCAGGCGTCCGCCTACGGTCGAAAAGCATGGGAAAGCGCATGTAGATCACCGGCGTGTTCTGGCAGCGCGATGAGATCGTGCTGAAGAGCATCGGACGGATGGTACGGTTCCAGCACGGCGACACTGACGAAGCTGACGTCGATCGAAGAGCATGAGCCTTATCACTGAGTCCCGGCCCCGCACCTCCATCACCCGTTCGCCCGCCACCACGAAAATCGCGCTCGCCGCGCTGCGCTGTCGTTCACCTCGAAGCCGCCCGTAAACGCGCCGAACGCGGGCAGTACGCCGGCGATCGGAGCAAACGAAAACACGGCAATCTCGCCGCAATCGAACCGCGTGGCGACCCGATAGACAGGATGTTCATGCCCCGCCAGCGAATACGCGCCCGCCACCTTGCGGGATAATGACAAACGCCCACGGGCCATAACCGGTACGGCTCTAGACCACCTCGACGCCAGCGCGTCCGGCGGCGCCGCCGGCATGCCGATCGTGATTGCCTTCGACCAGGATCAGCCGCAAGACGGCATGCCGCTCGCGCCATTCGGCAACGCGCCAGCGTGATGTCCGCATGTGATTCCCGTGCATGCAAGCAGATCTCCCAGGAATACGATGATCGCCGGCCGATGCATCGCGATCAGGATGTCCAGGCGCGCGAGCGTTGGCCGCCGTCGATCCTTCCGGCACGGGAATGCCCCGCGCGCGAAACACAGCGTC
Organism: uncultured Acidobacteriota bacterium; assembly: GCA_963757885.1. Lineage (GTDB taxonomy): Bacteria > Acidobacteriota > Terriglobia > Acidiferrales > UBA7541 > Palsa-147. The sequence goes on from CAVWSS010000013.1 coordinate 10,883, forward strand.
CTTGCCGAATGGGCATCGGCGATAAAAAGGTTTCCGCACCGGATCGAAACGCCGCGCGCCCGCCGATAACACCAGTGCATGTCCGCCAATATCCACCGTCAGCGCTTCGATCATGGCGGCATTCATGCGCGCGCCGCCTTCTCCAGATCGGCGAGCATGCGCGCGACGCGGTCCGACAACTTCTCGGTGCTGACCTTCTCCCGCAAGCGCCCGATAATCAGCGGAAACGCAAACGGCGTCGGCTTCTTCGGGCCGCGTCAGCGCAAGCCGGCTCGTGCTCATGCTCTTGAGCGCGGCTCGCATCCGTCGAGTTCAAGTTCCTGCAACATCACTTCTTCCTCGGCCTGTGCAAGCAGCAGGTTACCGCTGTCATGCTGGCGAAAAACTTCATAGAAAAGTCCGCTCGATGCCTGCAATTGCCGCGCGCTTTTTTGCTGTCCGGGATGACCCTGGAAGATCAGCCCCGACACCCGCGCGATCTCGCGAAATCGTCTTGCGGCAAGCTCGGACGAATTGAGGCTCGCGAGAATGTCGTGTTCGAGATTATCGGGCGAAAAAAGACCTCCTGTATGAGCGTTTCCCAGTCGAAGGGTTGCGCGGATAACAACTCGAAGCCGTAATCGTTCATCGATATGGAAAACGTGCTCGGCTGATCGCGCGCCACGCGCCAGGCGATCAGCGACCCCAGCCCGACATGCGCCATGCGTCCTGCGAACGGATAGCAAAACAGATGATGCCCTTCGCGCGAACGAAGCAGTTCGACAAGCAACACGCCCGGCTCGGGCAGCGCCGACCACTTTGCCTGCAATTCGAGCAGCGGCCGCACGGCCTGCATCTCGGGTTCATCGTAGACACCGTTCACGGCGCGCGCGAGCATCATCAGCGTGGCATCGGCGAGTTCGGACGACAGCGGCATCTGGCTGCCCGCCCATTGCGGCATGGCGCCGCGCGAGGACGTCGCGCGTTTCACATACGCGGTCATGTCGCGCACGCGGATCAGCTCCAGCGCGCGGCCGCCGAACGTGAACACATCGCCGGGCTTCAGCCGCGACACGAACGATTCTTCCATCGAGCCGATCCGTCCGCCCGTCATATACGCAATGTTGATGGTCGCGTTCGCGACGATCGTGCCGACGTTGTTGCGGTGACGCCGCACAAGATCCTCACGCGGCACGCGATACACGCCGTCCGCCTCGAGCGTCACGCGATGATAATCGGGATACGCCGTAAGCGAAGTGCCGCCGCGTTCGACAAACACCAGCGCCCAGTCGAACTCCTGCTGCGTCAGGTCGCGATACGCATAGGTCGTCCGCACTTCGTCGAAGAGTTCGCGCGCCTTGAAGCCGCCGCCAATAGCGATGCTCACCAGATGCTGCACCAGCACATCGAGCGGCTTGTCGGGCATCTCGCGGCCTTCTATGCGCCGGTTCTCGACGGCCCATCGCGCGGCCGCGGCTTCGACCAGTTCGAGCGCGTGCGTGGGCACGATCGTCACCCGCGATGTCCGTCCCGGCGCATGTCCCGAACGGCCGGCGCGTTGCATCAGGCGCGCGACGCCTTTGGGCGAGCCGATCTGGAACACGCGATCCACCGGCAGGAAATCGACGCCGAGATCAAGGCTCGACGTGCAGACCACCGCTTTCAACTGGCCGTTTTTAAGGCCGAGTTCGACCCATTCGCGGACGATTCCTGATCGAGCGAGCCATGATGCAGCGCGATCAATCCCGCCCATTCGGGACGCTGGTCGAGCAGCGCCTGATACCAGACTTCGCGCTTGCGATCGCGTGTTGGTGAAGACGAGCGAACTGTCGCGCGTGCTCGATCTCGGCTGCGACGGGCACGACCTGGCGCATGCCGAGATGTCCGCCCCACGGAAAACGCTCGATGGTGTCGGGAATGAGCGTGTCGACGATCAGCGTTTTCGGCTGCGCGCCGCGCACCGACGACGCTCTGCGTTCTCGCGGGTGCGAGCAATGCGTCGCGCGCGAGATCGAGATTGCCGAGCGTCGCCGATAATCCCCACACCTGCAACTCAGGCCGCCAGTGCGCCAGGCGAGCGATGCGCGAGTTGCGTTTGCGTGCCGCGTTTATTGCCCAGCAGTTCATGCCATTCATCGATCACGACCAGCCGCACGTGCTTCATCTCCTCTTCGGCGTTTGCCCGCGTGAGCATCAGCGTGAGGCTTTCGGGCGTGGTGACCAGCGCCGTCGGCATGCGCTTGTTTTGCCGCGCGCGTTCGGCGGAAGGGGTGTCGCCGGTACGCAAACCGATGCTCCACGGCACCGCCAGTTCGGTCACGCGCGGTTTGCAATGCGCGGGCGGTATCGGCGGCGAGCGCGCGCATGGGCGTGATCCACAGCACGGTAAGCGGCGCGGGCAGCGTGCGCTTCTTCTTCTCGGCGTGCTCGGAAGGAAAGCCGCGAGCGCGCCAAGCCACACCGCCCACGTTTTTCCCGCGCCCGTGGTCGCGTGAAGCAGGCCGCTCGCGCCGCTCCAGATCTCTTTCCATACTTCGCGTTGAAACGGGAACGGCTGCCAGCCGTGCGTATCGAACCATGTTTCAGCGAGACGTCTTGAACGGTATGTTCGCCGCATCCTGATCGATAACGATCGGCACCGGCCGGAACAACTCGGCAACGGCATCGGCCTTCGCCTGCGCCGCGCGCGTTTTCGGCACCCGGCGCGCCACGCGGCGCGCGGCGTTTCGTATCGCTACTTGCTCGGGTATCTTCTCGGCATCGTCTCGGCCGGCGTGCTCATGGCGCCGCTCCTTCGAGAAAACCCTTGAGCATGCCAGCGTGTCGGCGTCGTCAATCTGCTTGTCCGTACGCCATCTAACATGCGTGGAAAGCGCACGGCAATGCCGGATTTATGGCGCGGGCTCGCCTGGATCCCTTCGAAGCCAATCTCGAACACGAGCGTCGGCGTGACGCTTCGCACCGGCCCGAATTTTTCGATGGTCGTCTTGCGCACGATAGCGTCGACCTTGCGCATCTCTTCGTCGGTGAGCCGGAATACGCCTTCGCGAAGGGCACCAGGGTGCGCACGCCTCTGCCTCGTCCCACACCGCGAACGTGAAGTCGGTGTACAGGCTCGCGCGCCGGCCGTGGCCGCGTTGCGCGTAAAGCAGAACGGCGTCGATGGCGTAGGGTCGACCTTCCATTTCCACCATGTCCCGGAAGCTTGGTGCGCCCGACGCCATAAAGCGATTCACGGCCTTTGAGCATCAGGCCTTCCACGCTGCGCCCGCGGCTTTCGTCGCGCAACGTGGCGAGCGCGTTCCAATCGCGGCGCGTTCGACTTCCGGCGATACCCGCAGCAAGTCGACGCCAGTGTTTGCCCAGCGCGCCCGCGATGTCATCGAGTTGCGCGCGGCGTTCGAACAGCGGCGCACGCGCCAGTCACGGCCATTGACTTCGAGCAAGTCGTAGGCAAGAAACGTGGCAGGCGAATCGGCGAGCACTTTCTTCGACAAGATTTGCGCGTGATCCGCGGTTGCAATCGCGCAAACGGCAAGGGCGCATCGCCGCCGGGTTCCCATGCGAGGATTTCGCCATCGATGACGGTACCGTCCGCCAACGCCGCGCCGAGCGACGCGAGTTCGGGAAAGCGATCGGTGATGAGATCTTCGCCGCGCGACCACAGCCACACCCGCCCGCCGCGCTTCACGAGTTGCGCGCGAATCCCGTCCCACTTCCATTCGATCACCCACTCCGACGGCGTGCCGAGCGTCGCCGGATCGGCTTGCAAGGGATGGGCCAGAAAAAATGGATAGGGCAATCCGAGATCGCTCTCATGCGGCGTGGCGGCGTTGTCATCGTCCGTGCTTTCCGGTGCGATCAGCCGCAGATAACGCGCCGCGCCCGGCGCTTGCCGCGAATCGGTCCAGCCGACCATGCGCTGCGCAATGCGTTTGTGATCCACGCCCGCGACTTCGGCAAGCGCGCGTACGACAAGCTGGCGCGCGACACCCACCCGAAATCCGCCGCCGATCAGCTTGGTCAACAGGAAACGTTCGCTCCAGTCGAGTTCGTCCCAATAGCCGAGCAAACGGGTTCGAAGCTCACCCGGCTCGAGGCCGCGCAAGGTCAGCACGCGCCCCTCGATCCATTGCGCAAGGCCGAGTTCCGATGTGTGCTGCGCGGGCGGCAGGATATGCGCGATGGTCTCGGCCAGATCGCCGACCGCCTGATACGACTCTTCGAAGAGCCATTCCGGCAGGCCGGCGCGCTCGCGGGCAAATTCGGTGAGAAGACGCGTTGGCACCGATTGGCGGGGTTTGCCCCGCTGAGAAAGTACGACGCCCATGCGGCGTCCTCGGGTTCGGCCGCCGAGAAATACGCGATCAGCGCCTCGAGCTTTTCTTTCGTCGATGTGGTGCCGTCAAGCGCGGTGTACAGCGCGGCGAAGCGTTTCATCGCGAGTCGGCTTCGGAAGGCGGAGCGGGTTCGACTGCTTGCTGCGCGGAGGGCTCGCCTGGCCGTTTCCGCTTCGTCGGCTTCCATCGCGTCATCGCCGTATTCGGTCGTGAACGCGCCCGCTTCCAGACCCTGTTCGCGCAGCCAGCGCACCATCGGCTCGATTTGTCCGTGCGTCACGATCACGCGTTGCGCGCCGGTTGCACCGATCGCCATCTGCAAGCCCGGCCAGTCGGCATGATCGGACAGCACGAAGCCGCGATCCAGGCCGCGCCGTCGTCGCGTGCCACGCAGGCGCATCCAGCCCGATGCAAACGCGTCGCTATAGTCGCCAAAGCGGCGCATCCACGTACTGCCTTGCGCCGACGGCGGCGCGAAGATCAGCGCGCCCTTGAACGCGGCCTTGTCTTTCGCGGCGATGGCGCGACCGGCCGCGTCGCGCGGCAAGTTCACGCCTGCTGCGCGTACGCGCGGTTCAGCGGCTCCACTGCGCCATGGCAAAAGATCGGCCCTATGGCGGGATCGACGCTGGCAAGGATCCGCTGCGCCTTGCCGAAAGAATAGCAAAACATCACGGAAGCGCGCCCCTCGGCTGCGTTATGCCGCCACCAGGAGTTGATGCCATCGAAGACTGCGTCAGGCGGTTCCCATCGATAAATCGGCAAGCCGAACGTGGATTCCGTGATGAACGTATCGCAGCGAACCGGTTCAAACGGCGCGCAAGTGGGATCGGGCTCGACCTTGTAGTCGCCCGAGGCGACCCAGACCTGGCCCGCGTGCTCGACGCGACCCCGGCATGTACAACGCCGGCGAAACCGAGATGGGCATGAAGCATCTCGCTTTCGTGAAAAGTCCGACGCTCTCCAGCTCGCCGCGACGAGCCCCGACGATCCCAAGGTTCAAAAAACCCTCGGCCAGATGGGCATTCCCGACGTCACCAAAATTCCCAAGTCCATCCAGATCGTCATTGCTCAGCTCGCTTTCGGTAACTCCGACTTGGCCTTCGAAGGCAATCATCTCTTCCAGGGCAATTTTTACGGTATGAGCATCTTCGACATCGGCAATCCCGCCAAGCCGTCCCTCACCACCACCATGATCTGCCCCGGCGGCCAGGGCGACGTCTCGGTCTACAAAATTGTCATGTTCATGTCCGTCGAAATGCCCAACGGCCGCATTGACTGCGGCACCGAGGGCTTCCCGCCGGAAGCGCCCTCCACCGACGCAAAAGATAAAGACAAGGGCCCCATGGACCGCAAGCCCGCCGCACAGAAAGAGCGCTTCCGCGGCGTCCGCATCTTTGACATCTCCAACATCGCCAATCCCAAGCAGGTTGCCGCTGTTCAGCCTGCCGCGGCTCACACACTCACACGCTGGTCCTCGATCCCAACGATAAGGACAACGTCTACATCTACGTTTCAGGCACTTCCTTCGTCCGCCAGCCCGAAGAAATCGCCGGCTGCTCCGATGAAGCGCCGAACAAAGATCCCAACACCGCGCTCTTCCGCATCGACGTGATCAAAGTTCCCGTCAATGCGCCGCAGGACGCGAAAATCGTCTCCAATCCGCGCGTCTTCATGGATCCCCGCAGGGCGCTATCAACGGCCTCAGCAACGGGGTTCGCTCCACAAGGACCAGGAAAAGCCGGAAGACACCAATGAGTGCCATGACATCACCGCTTACTCCGCCATCGGTCTCGCCGCCGGCGCCTGCTCGGGCGACGGGCTCATCCTAGACATCAAAGACCCCGTTCACCCCAAGCGCGTCGACGCCGTCAACGACCCCAACTACTCCTACTGGCACTCCGCTACATTCAATAATGACGGCAGCAAAGTTCTCTTCACCGATGAATGGGGTGGCGGACTTGGCGCGCGTTGCCGTCCCAACGACCCCAACAAGTGGGGCGCTGACGCCATCTTCGATCTGAAAGATGACAAGCTCAGCCTGCAGAGCTACTACAAGATGCCTGCCGCTCAGGGCGACACCGAAAATTGCGTCGCTCACAACGGCTCGCTCGTTCCGTCCCCGGCCGCGATATCGAAGTTCAGGCTTGGTATCAGGGCGGCGTTTCGGTCGTCGATTTCACCGACGCCATGCATCCCCAGGAAATCGCCTATTTCGACCGTGGCCCCATCGACCCGAACATGCTGGTCCTCGGCGGCTTCTGGGCGGCCTACTGGTACAACGGTCACATCTACGGCACGGAAATCGCCCGCGGTCTGGACGTCTTCGATCTCACTCCAACGGCAAATCTCTCCAAGGACGAAATCGAAGCTGCCAAAACCGTCTGGGTTGATTACCTGAACGTGCAGAACCAGCAGAAAATCGAATGGCCCAATCAGATGGTCGTAGCTCGCGCTTATCTCGATCAGCTCCAGCGCGACTCGGGTCTGGCTCCCGATCGCATCGCCGCTCTGCGCAAAGCCGCCAAGAGCATCGATAAAGAGCATCCCAACGCGAAGAACGTCGCCAAGGTGAAGGAGATGTCCGCTTCCATCCAACAGGACGCTTCCAGCGCCAAGTCGCCGCAGGACGCCGAGCGCCTCCGCGCACTCGCCGCCATCTTCTCTAACCCCGCCCCCACCCCGGCCAAGCACAAGGCCTAATCCGGGCGCGGTCTAACTAACCGGGGATGTTGCGCGAGCAACATCCCCTTTTTCTTTTGCGCTTAATTTGTTCTTGAAGGTGGTTTAGAAGTGTCCGCGGGTGCCCTATACGGGTCCCTGGCGCGCCTTTCAAGGCGCGCTGCTTAGGGACGCGTGTGGGGTCTTTGCGACCGGTTGCCGGGGCCTGTGCCCCTCGTGCCTTTCGGCGAATGTTCCATCTGTAGAAGTTCCATCCGTACTAATCGGAAATCTCCAAAAGTCATTATCTTTCTCATCCCTGTGACCAAAAATCTGCAGCGATTCTACGGTGATGGCGACCTCCACTTTGTGACCTTTAGTTGCTACCGCCGTCTTCCGCACCTTGGGGGTCCTAAAGCCCGGAACACGTTTGTCAACAAGCTCCGCTCAGTTTGCGACGCTCATCATTTCCTACTCGTCGGCTACGTCGTCATGCCAGAACACGTTCACTTGCTAATCAGCGAAACGCCAGATTGCACCCCCTCCGACGCTATTCAAATCCTGAAGGACCAAGTTGCATTTGATTTAAACCAGAATCTCGCGCATCTCACTCCGTTTTGGGATCGGCGCTTTTACGACTTCAACGTCTATAGCGTTTATAAACGTCGCGAAAAGCTCCAGTACATGCATATGAATCCAATCAAACGCGGGTTAGTTCGAAATCCTCGTTTTTGGCCCTGGTCCATTTTCCTCAACTACGAAAAAGGACTCCCCGGCCTCATTCCTATCGACTTCGTCTAAGTGAGTTTTGCTTTTGATTCAGAAGTGTTCGCGGGACCCATACGGGTCCCCTGGCGCGCCTTTCAAGGCGCGCTGCTTAGGGACGCGTGCGGGGTCTTTGCGACCGGCTACCGGATTCTGTTCTTCGTGCGGTTTTAGACCAACGCAAAACTACTCTTCCCTCAACGCCACCAACGGATCGATCCTCGCCGACCTCCGCGCCGGCACATAACACGCCAGCAGCGCCACCGCCGCCAATATCACCGGCGCCCCAATCAGCAATCTCGGATCGCTCATCCCCGCCCTGAGCTGGTCCACAATCGTCAACAGTGAAGACAGCATCTTCGCCAATGCAATTGCACCCGCAAATCCCAGCACCGTCCCCACGCTCACCATCACCGCGCCTTCGCGCAACACCAGCCTCAACACCTGCGCCTTGCTCGATCCCAGCGCCGTTCGGATCGCAATTTCCTTCCGCCTTTGCGCTACCGCGTACGCCGTCACTCCCGCCAGGCCTATCGCCGCTAGCAGCAGCCCAAACACTCCAATTCCTCCGTACGTCTGTATTGCCGCCTTCGTCGTCGCCCGGCTCCGGTCCAGATAATCATTCAACGTCTGCACGTTAAACACATTCACATTCGGGTCCAGATTCGTAATCTCCTTCCGGATCCCGCCCAGCGCGTCCGTGCCGTTCTTCGACCGCACTACAATCGTTATCCCTCCCGCCGCCGGCCTCTCAAAATCCCGCCAGGTCAGCGGAAAATAAACCACCGGCTGTGCATTTCCCATCCCGTCCTTCAAATCGCGGATCACTCCCACCACTTCATAACCGCGCCCATCGCCCTTCAGTCGTTTCCCCAGCGCTTCCTGATTCCCAAAAAGTTTTCGCTCCGCTGTCTCATTGATCACCACTGGCAGCGCCACATTCTTCGCGCCGTTCGCCTCATTCGAAAGTGCCGCATCCATCTGCTGCTGATCCTGCTCGCTGAACTCCCGCCCTTCCAGCATTGGCTCGTTTAGCGTCGCAAAATATCCGGGACCTACCGTCTCGGTCACCACCTGATCCAGCGCATTTGGCGAATCCCCGCCTTCGCTCGATAACTGCTTGTCCAGATCGGAGAGCGAATACGGCTCCTGCCCGGCAAGTGCCACGCTTTCCACCGGTCCCGCCGCCCGCAGCCGCGCCGGTAGCTTCTCAAAAAAATCTCGCGCCTTCTCCGGCGCATACCCATCGCGCACCGGATCGACCGACAGCAAATACATCTTCCGCGCGTCGAACTTCGTCTCCACGCTGCTTGTTCTGCTGATTCCTATAACTAAAAATCCAGTCACCAGCAGCAGCGTTAGCGACGCCGCCACTTGCCCTACCATCAGCAAATTGCGCAGCCCCAGCATCCGGTACCCCGGCAGCCGCATCCTCGATCCTTCCTTCAGTGCCGGAATTAAATCCGTCTTGGCCTGCTGCAGCGCCGGTGCCAGGCTGAATCCCACACCGCACACGATCGCTATGCAGAAGGTGAATATCGCCGCGGGCCAATCCAGCGAAAACTCCGGCAGCGGCACCGCCGTCGGCGGCAAAACACGCGAATCCAGTACCGACAACCCGTATGCCAGCCCGAATCCTGCTACTCCGCCCAGCAGCGACAGCAAAATTCCTTCGGTCATCATCTGCCGGATCAGCCGGAACCGGCTCGCTCCCACCGTCAGCCGTATTGCCAGTTCCTTTCGCCGGTTCGCACCTCGCGCGATCAACATGTTCGCGAGGTTCGTGCATGCCAGTGTGATGATCAGCCCCATCAATGCCCCAAAAAACACCGCTATCACCGGCCTGAATTTTCGCGGCAGCGGCACCATATGCCCCGCTGGCAATAAGGTCACTTGCCGCCCTTTGTCCATCCGCACTGTTTCGCTGGTACTCTGCTCATCCAGATTCCGCGTAATCGTGTCGAGCGCTGCCTCCGCCGAATTCATCGACACTCCGGGCGCCAAACACAACAGCGCGATGAACTCCTTCGCATCACGTCGGTGCAACACATCATTCGCCAGCTCGGGCGCCACCGCCGGCGGGGAAGTGATCGGCACAAAAAGCTCTGCCGGCGTCGCCCACAACGCTCCATAAAACTCTTTTGGCGCAACTCCCACGATCGTCGCCGCTTGCCCGTTTACCCTCAGCACTTCGCCGATCACGTCCGGCGAAGCGTTCAGCCGGTTCCTCCAGAAACTGTCGCTCACTACCACCACCGGTGCATCGCCGCTGTGGTCCAGCTTCGCGTCCAGCATCCGCCCGCGCTGCGCCTTCACTCCCAGCACGAAAAAATAATCGGGCGAAACCAGCTGCCCGAAAATCCGCTTCGGCTTGCCGCTGGCATCCTCATTAAAATTAACGTTGAAGGGAACTCCAGTCTGAATCGCCGCTACGCTTTGAAACACGCTCTTTTCCTGCCGGAACTGTTCTACGTAGTAATACGATACCGGCTTCTCCGGCATCGCCAGCCGCGACGCATTTGCCGCCGTCGGCAGGTCTCTGAAAATAAATTTCCACTTCGTGCTGTAGACATTCGTCGTCAGCCCGATCCCGATCCCCATCGAAATAATTCCCACCAGCGCGAATCCCGGCGACTTCAGCAGCATCTTCGCCGCGTACCGCAGGTCTGCCCGCATCTCGCTCAAATATTCAAGCGGCACTTGAATGGCAATATCCGCAATGAGCTTGACCAGCCCCAGCACTCCCTGCCGCTTCGCAATCTCGTCGACTGTGTCCTCGCCGAGCTGCATCACGTCCGCGCCATAAGCCATCTTGAATTCATGCGGAAAAGCCAGCGCCAGCCTCCGGTAGATTCGCCATGCGTAATTCATAACGCCACCTGTATTCCTGCCGCTCAGCTCGCAAACTATTCGCTTTGCGCCGCCACGCTCTGCTTCATGTGAAACGACCGCACCAACTCCTGTAGCCGTTCGCACTCCGCATCCAGCACCTTCTTGCCAAGCTCTGTCAGCCGGTAATATCGCCGCCTCGCATCATCTAACTCCGGTGCCGGCCGTTCGTCCGACTCCTCAATCAACCCCGCCTCAATCAGCCTCTTGATCGACCCATACAACGTCGCTGGCCAAAGCCTCACCTTCCCGGTGGTTCGGTTCAGCACGTCCTGCATAATCCCGTACCCGTGCTGCTCCCCTCCCGCCAGCGACAGCAGAATCTGCAGCCGATTCGCCTTCAACGGGATAAAGTCTTTATAATCAGCATCGCTCATGTCAATATATATCTCATATGATATATATATCGGTCAAGACATTTTTCTTGGGTGGGTGCTGACTTTTGAGGGTTTTTGGACACCTGTGGGAACCTACATCAAGTGCCGGGATCGTTCGCTATGAAGGTTGGTTTTGCCTTAACGGTTTGCCGGGGGGCCCCACTTCCTGGTTTGAGGAAGTGGGAAGAATGAAACTTAAAGCCTTTCACTTATGCTTTTCGTAGTTGATTTTGGGTACCCATCCCGCTTCTGGGTAGGCCATCCCGCCGTCGTTGCGGGTGGGTGGCACAACCGCATGACCTTGAGCAGACGGCGGTTTTTCTTCTAATCAACCTCCACTCACTCATACCTCAGCGCCACCATCGGATCCACCTTCATCGCCCTTCTCGCCGGCGCGTAACATGCCCACAAACCAATCCCTCCCAGCACCACCGTCGCGGTCACAAACGTCAGCGCATCCGTCGGACTCACTCCAAGTAGCAGCGTCCCCATAGCCCGCGTCAAAACCAGCGCCAACGCCATCCCCGCCACCACTCCTCCCACCACCAATATCAATCCCTGCCTCAATACCATCTTCAAAATATCCCGCCGCTCCGCGCCCAGCGCCAGCCGTATCCCAATTTCTCTCGTCCGTTGGCTCGCCGCGAATGACACCACTCCATACACTCCCACCACCGCCAGGGTCAGCCCCAAAAGTCCCATCGCCCCCGCCAAAATCGCCCCGATTTGAAAAATATAAAATCCATTCGGCCCCGATAGCGACTGTCTCATCGTCTGCACATTCGACACCGGCACATTCGAATCAACCTCATGCACCAGCTCCTGCACCTGCGTGCTCAGCGTCTCCGGCGGCACCGTGGTCCGCAATTGCAAAGTCCTATACGAACTGAAATTCTGCGCCAGTGGCACAAGAAAGTACGGCTGCTTATCAAGCCCAATGAAAACATACTTCCCATCCGGCACGATTCCCACCACCTCCGCAAACGGACCCGTCGCGCTCTTCATGCTGAAGCGCTTTCCCATCGCATCCTGATTCGGCCAAAATTGCCGCGCCATCGTCTCGTTCACAATCGCCACCAGCGGCGCCTTCTCGTCGTCGCTCTCCCGAAATGCGCGTCCTCGCAGCAACGGCATCCGCATCGTATCGAAATACCCCGCGTCCACCTGGTTGTCCGCCACCGTCGGCGGCTGCTCCCCTGGACCCAGCGGCCTACCTTCCACCCAAACCGAGCTCACGGCGCCCCCAATGCCCATCGGCACCACCAGCGCCGTACTCGCCGATTGCACTCCCGGCAATTCCCGCACCCGCGCCTCCAGGTCCCGGTAAAAATTCTTGGTGCGCATCTCGTCGTAACCGCTTCCTCGCGGATCAAGCGTTACGTTCAGCACATTATTGGGATCGAATCCCAAATACGCATGTTGCGCGCGCATTAGACTCCGCACAAATAGCCCGGCCATGATTAACAACACCAGCGAACCCGCCACCTGCGCCACTACCAACACGCTTCGCACTCGATGCCGCCCAACTCCTGCCGTATCGCTTCGCCCGCTCCCGTGCAATATGTCGTTCACATCCGCTCGCCCAGCTCGCAGCGCTGGCCACACTCCCACCACCACCGCCGTCAGCAACGCTGCTCCCAGCGCGTACCAAAAAACGTGCCAGTCAAAACCGAAATCCATGTGGAGCGGAAGGCCGTTATGCGGCAAAAATCTCACGATCAACGCGCTGGCCCTTTGCCCCAGCAGCACTCCACCAATGCCTCCAAAAAACGCCATTACAATGCTCTCGGTCATCAATTGTCGTATCAACCTCACCCGGCTGGCTCCCATCGCCGCGCGAATCGCCATCTCCCGCTGCCGGATTGTTGCTCGCACCAGCAAAATATTTGCCACATTCATGCACGCCAGCAGCAATACCAGCCCCGCCAGCGCCAAAAATAATCCTGCCACCAACGGCACCACGTTCTTCGCTATCGGTGACGGCCTCGCCAATCTTTCCGGGATCACTCGAAACTTCACTCCCTTATCCGTCGCCGGATATTCCTCCGCTAGCCGCCCCGCGATCACCTTCACGGCGCTTTGCGCTTCCCGGACGCTCACTCCCGGCTTCAGCCTGCCCAGCACGTTCAACACGCGATCGCCTCGATCGCTCCAGAAACCTGCTGCCTCCGCCGGTCTCTGTATGTTCAGCGGCACATATCCATCAAAGTCGATCGCGAACGTTGTTCCGTTGAATGTCTTGGGGACCACTCCAATAATCGTGACCTCCTGGCCATCCAACAGCGCCTGTTTCCCGACGATATCCGGGTCGCCTCCAAATCTTTTTTGCCAGTACGTGTAACCCAGCACCACGTACGCGTCTTTCCCGCCTTCCTTTCCTTCTGTTGGCAGAATCAAACGTCCCAATTCGGGCTGTATCCCTAAGCTCAAAAAATAATTTCCGCTCACCCGCGCGAACAAAAATTGACTCGCTCTCCCACCAACGCTCAGCCCTCCCAAATCAACTTGCGTAGCGATCAGGTCCGAAAACGTTGAATCCGACTGCTTCTGAAAATCCGCAAATTCCGGATACGAAAGCTGAAAAACTCCCAGAACGTCTCCCGGCAGCGACGCGGCGACCACCGTGATCTGCTCGGGCGACTTCACCGGCAGCGGCCGCAACAGCAGCCCATTCACCACCCCGAAAATCGTTATGTTCGCGCCGATTCCCAGCGCCAGAGTCAGCACCACAATCGCCGTCAGCATCGGCGCCTTCCGCAACATCCTCAGCGCATATTGCGCATCCTGCCAAAATCTCGTCATTTCAGTTTCCTTTCACCGACACCCCTGCCTCGCCTACTCTACCTTTCTAAACGCACTTTCCCCTCCCAATGTTCACTTCATATTCGGTTTTGCCTTTGCTTTAGGTGTGTCCCCGGGTGCCCCACACGCAGGTTTCAGCGTGTGGGAAGGACGCGATCCCAATGCTTAGGTAGGTTTGGCTGTTGCCTTTGGGTAGCCCATCCCGCCGAAGTTGCGGGTGGGTGGCACAACTACTAGACCTTGAGTTGCTCGCTGGTTCCTCTCCTAGTCAAACTCCACTCACTCATACCTCAGCGCCACCATCGGATCCACTTTCATCGCTCTCCTGGTCGGTACATATGACGCCCCCAATCCCACCACTCCCAACACGACACACACCCCCACAAACGTCACCGGATCCGCCGGCCCCACCACAAACAATAAGCTCCCCAGCAACCTCGCCAGCAAAAACGCCGCCGGCACTCCCACCGCAAATCCAATCGCCAGCAATTTCGCCGACTCCCCCAAAATCATCTCCAGCACATTTCCCTTGCTCGCTCCCAACGCGATCCGTATCCCAATCTCATGCGTCCGGTTCGACACCAGAAATGAAATCACTCCAAATATCCCCGCGCCCGCCAGCACCAACGCAATCACTCCAAATAATCCAAACAGTACCGTCCTGAATTTTGGCTCCGCCACCGAATCTTCCAGCCGCTTCGACATCATGGCCACTTCCGTCACCGGCAAATCCTTATCAATGCTCCAAACATCCCTGCGAATCGTTGCCGCCACGCTCGCTTCGTCGAGCGAACTCCTCACCACAATTTCCTCGCCCCAAAACGGCGACTGGTTGTACGGCACATACATCATCGGCCCGGGCGCGTCGTGCAGGGAAGCGTCCCGCACATCGCCGACCACGCCGACAATCTCCCGCGTAAATTTATTCGGCGGAAATCCAAAGGTCATCCGCTTCCCAATTGGATTCTCATTGGGAAAATACATCCGTGCCATCGCCTCGCTGATCAACGTCACCTTCGGCGCGTCAAAATTGTCCTGCGCAGTAAATACCCTCCCGCGCAGCAACGGAATCTCCATCACTCCGAAATATCCCGGCGACACCGCCACGTAATCCGCACTCTGCGCCGACCCCGGCCGCACGGCCCGCCCTTCAATCTCAAATCCCAAATTCACCGCGCCTTGCCCCAGCGGCAACGGGATTCCCACCGCGGTGTTCTGCATTCCCGGCTCGGCCTGCAGCTTTGGAAGCAGCTTCTCCGAAAATTGAACCCACTGCTGCGGCGTTGAATATTCAAACTGCGGCAGGTCCACTTCTGCCGTCACCAAATGCTCGGACCGGAACCCGGGCTGCACATTGGTCAGACTCACAAAGCTCCGCAGCAACAGTCCCGAAGCTACCAGCACCACAATCGCCAGCGCAATTTCCACCGCGGCCAGCACATTCCTCACCCTCTGCCGCGAACTTTTCCTGCCCCCCGTCCCCGCGGCCCCACTCGCATCCTTCAAGTTCGTCTGCAAATCCGAATCAGCCGCAAAAATTGCCGGCGCCAATCCAAAAATAAAACTCGCCAGCACCGCCAGCCCCAGCGCGAACGCCAGCACCCATCCATCCACCGCAATTTCATTCACTCGCGGCAACCCCGCCGGCAACAGCTCCTTCGACGCCGCCACCCCCCAATACGCCAGCAGCACTCCCAAAATTCCTCCCGCCAATCCCAGCACCGCGCTCTCAGTCAGCAATTGCCGGATAATTCTCCCGCGCCCCGCGCCAATCGCAATTCGCACTGCCATCTCGCGCGTCCGCACCGTCGCGCGCGTCAACAGTAGATTCGCAATATTGGCGCACGCAATTAGCAGCACCAATCCCACTGCCCCCATTAACACCAGCAGCGCCGTCCGCACATCTCCCACCGTCTCTTCCTGCAGCGGCACAAGCCGCACTCCCCATCCCGAATCCTCCGCCGGATTTTCCTTGCCCATCGACGCCGCCAGCGTATCCATCTCCGCCTGCGCCTGCGCTACCGTCACGCCCGCCTTCAGCCTGCCCATCACAGCAACCAGTGCCCACCCCGCCTCGATCTCCAGCCGCTGAACATGGCATCCTGTGGCAGCGGCACCCACACATCCCGCTTTTCATCCAGCAACGGATAACGGAACGACGCCGGCATCACTCCAATCACCGTGAACGGTTTCTTATCCAGCACAATCGTCTTGCCAATAACTTTCGAATCGCTTCCAAGCTGCCCGCGCCACAATGCCTCGCTCACCACCGCCACCGGCGCTGCTCCATCAACCCCGTCGCTCGCCTGAAACGGCCTTCCCAAAATCGGCTTCACGCCCACCACATCGAGCGCCTCCGGCGTCATCACCACCGTGCCCACTTCCGACGGCTCCCCAAGGCCCGTCAGCGTCAGCGAATGAAAAGCGCTTCCCGAAATCCCCTGAAAAACGTGTTGGTCCTTTTGCCACTGTTGAAAATCCAGATATGACGCGCCCGTCTCCTTAATCCCTTCCTGCGGCTTGCTCTCGAACACTACGACCAACTGTCCCGGATTCGGATAGGGAAGCGGCCGCAGCAGCACCGCGTAAACCACGCTAAAAATTGCCGTGTTCGCGCCGATCGCTAGTGCCAACGTAGCAATGGCCACCGCCGTAAATCCTGGCGACTTGCGCAGCGTTCGCAGCGCATAGCGCGCATCCTGCTCCAGCACTTCCATCCATCCAATTCCCCGCGACTCTCTGCATTCTTCCTTGGCCCGCTCCACTCCTCCGAATTCCAATCGTGCCCGCCGCCTCGCCTCTTCCCGCGGCACTCCCTCGCGCATTAACTCTTCCGCTCGCTCTTCCATGTGAAACCGCAGTTCGGCGTCCATCTCGTTTTCCACTTTGTCGCGCCGCGTCGCCCCCTCCCACCACGACTTCACCCGCGCTCCGATCGATCTGCTGCTCATAGCACTATCTCCATGTTCATCGCTTAATTAGTCCGCGGCACGCTTGTCGTGCGCGCTTGTCGTGCCGCTTCCCCTGGTGAAACTCCAGCCCGTTCTCCAATATCGACGCGAACATAGTGCGGAATTACTCGTGTCTCAGCGCCACGATGGGATCGACCCCCATGGCCAGGCGCGCAGGTATGTAGCACGCCAAAGCAGCCGTTGCGCTCAGCAGGAGCGAAACAGCAACAAACGTAAGCGGATCACTCGCTTTGACTCCGTAAAGCAAACTTGCGAAGCTCACCATTAGGCGAGCCAGAGCGAGGGCGGCCGCTGCCCCGATCGCGAGGCCAGCCAATGTCAACCGCATCGCCTGCGCGATTACCATTCGAAAGATATTCTGCTTCTCTGCACCTAGCGCCATGCGAATCCCAATCTCGTGCACACGCTGCGTCACCGAATAGGAAATCACACCGTAGATTCCGACCGATGCAAGAAGCAGCGCCAATGCCGCGAACGCTCCGAGCAAAATCATTGGAAAGCGTTGCGCCGACATCGAGCTTTGAAGCGATTTGCTGCATTCCTTCGATGTTGTAGATCGACTGATTTTTGCCATTTCCGTATGCAACATTTTTGATCGCTGGTATGACCGCCGCAGCTGGAAGCGACGTGCGAACGATGATCGTCGTGGCTGGGAAACCTTCCGTGGCTGTCACCCACTGATCGGGGATTTGATACAGCGGATAGTAGGCTTGCGCTTGCGTGTGCGAACTTTCGTCACCCAGGCTCCAATGCCGCACGTGGCCCACTACTCCGACGATGCGGCAAGGACCCCAGGTCGGAGTCCATCCAAAGGTTATAGTCTGACCCAGTGGATCTTGCCCGCGGAAATAAGTGCTGGCCAGAACGTCGTCGATTGCTGCGACGCATGGGGATTTGGTTGTGTCGGCCTCCGTAAAAAAGCGGCCGCGAAGAAGCGGGATGCTCATCGTCCGCAGATAATCGGGACCCGTGTCGAATACTATCATTCGCGGAGCTGCCCTAACGACGGCGGGCTTGTGAGAGCCGATCCAGAAAGGAGCAACATTGTCCCTGGACTTGAGCGGAACGATGTAAGTGAAATCCGTGGCCTGCACACCTGGAAGCGAGCGGAGACTCTCGAGCAGTTGGCTATACGCAGTGCGCATCCCGGCGGCCGTCTTGGTCAACGAAGGCGAAAAACCGACTTTGAAAGTGATGATGTGCTGGGTGTCGAATCCGGGATTGGTATCCCACTGTCGGCGAATCGTGCGGAAGAGAAGACCGGCACCTACCAGTAACATCAGCGTGAGAGCCATTTGCAAGATTATCAAGCTGTTTTGTACGCCATGCCTCGCCGTTGTTGTGCCTCGGCCACCCTCTTTAAGCGCGGATTGCAAGTCCGTTTTGGAATTTGTCAGCGCGGGCACGAGGCCGAATAGAACTGTGACAACAACGGAAACGGCCAACGTAAAGAAAAGAACAGGTGTGTTTACGCCAATGTTTTCGCTGCGTGGCAAACTTCCCGGCACAATGGCCAACACCGGCCGGATGCCCCAATTGGCGATCACCAGCCCCAGTGCCGCGCCAGCCAACGAGAGTAGTGCGCTTTCCGTCAGCAACTGACGGACAGTGCGCGAGCGGCTTGCGCCCAGCGTTGCGCGAATTACAAATTCGCGGCTGCGCCCGACCGAACGAGCCAGCACGAGATTCGCGACATTCGCGCAAGCGATTAGGAGGATTAGGCCCACAGCGCCCAATAACAACAGCAGCGTCCCGCTTACATCGCCAATGAGCACTTGACGGAGCGGCACCACCGATGTCCCCAAGCCCTTATTCGCATCCGGATAGAGCTGAACTAGATGGTCCTGGACGGCATTCATCTCCGCTTGTGCCTGAGCTATGCTGACGCCCGGATTTAATCGTGCGATGGACATGATTGCGGGTGCGTCGCGAGGGTCGAGCATCAGCGGGTCACCCTGCCCGAGCGGCGTGTAAACATCTAGTCCCTCATCGCCGAAACGAAAACCCCTCGGAAGAATTCCAATGATCGTGTAATCGACTCCGTCCAAGGTGACGGCCTGGCCGAGTGCCTGCAGACTGCCCCCGAAGCGATTTCTCCAGAGGTCGTTGTTTAGGATCGCGACGGGCGCTCCGCCGCGCTGGTCTTCCTGCGAGGAGAAACTCCGGCCGAAGCGCAGCTTGACACCCAGCGTGTCGAGGAAACCGGAGGAGATTTCGGCGCCAAGGAGATGCTCGGGGCTGCCGGGACTTGCTATATCGTAATATCGCCACCTCACCGCCGCCATTTGCTGGAATGAGCGAGCGTTGCGCTGCCAATCCCGAAAGTTAGGATACGAGGGCCGAACGACCTGCTTGAAATGTAGATTGCTCTCCCAGACGACAACAAGACGATTCGGATAGCTGTAAGGAAGCGGCGCTAACAAAACCCCCTCGACGACGCTGAACACGCCGGTATTCACACCAATGGCCAGCGCCAGCGTGGCGATCGCTACCGCCGCAAACCCCGGTGATTTCCGAAGTGTCCGCAACGCGTATCGCGCGTCCTGCAGCAACACTTCCATCCACCCGATTCCCCGCGACTCTCTGCATTCCTCCTTGGCCCGCTCCACTCCTCCGAATTCCAATCGTGCCCGCCGCATCGCCTCTTCCCGCGCCACTCCTTCGCGCATCAACTCTTCCGTTCTCTCTTCCATGTGAAGCCGCAGTTCAGCGTCCATCTCGTTCTCTACTTTGCCGCGTCGCGTCGCCCCCTCCCACCACGACTTCACTCGCGATTTCACGCTTCCTCCGCCGGCGCCCGGAGAATTCCCGCAATCACTTCCGTCATCCGCTTCCATTCCTTCTCTTCTTCCGTCAGCCGCCGCTTTCCCGCCGCGGTCAGCCGGTAATACCGCGCCTTCCTTTTATTTTCCGATTCGCCCCACTCGCTCGAAATCCACCCGCGATGCTGCAGCCGGTACAGCGCCGGATATAGCGACCCCTGCTGAATCTCCAGCCGGTTTTTTGAAATCTGCTCAATCCTCATCAAAATCCCATACCCATGCAGTGGCCCCAGCGACACCGCCTTCAAAATCAACATATCCAGCGTCCCCTGCAGCAAATCCAGCGTCTTGCTCATGCCCTCTCCTAGATAATCTAGGCATGACTATACGCCCTCCTAGATCATCTAGGCAAGTATTGCGAGGTCGTCCCTACCCCGAGCGTGATGGTGTTGCATTTGGGTAGCCCACACGTCGGTTTTACGTGTGGGGTCTTTGTGTGACACTACCGCGATGGGAGTTCGTATGAAATCCGTGGGCGGAGGTCTGCTGATGTTTGGGACGGTCATGTTGATAGCGATCGGCGCTCGTCCGCAGAATTCAGTCGAACCATTTCATCTCGACGAAGCCACCATCAGCGATGTGCACGCGGCGTACAAATCCGGCACTCTCACATCCGTAAAGCTGGTGCAGGCTTATCTGGAGCGCATCCGGGCCTGCGACCAGGCGGGGCCTAAGCTCAATGTAGTGATTTCTCTCAATCCTCGGGCCTTGGACGAAGCGGCAGCGCTGGATGAGCATTTCCGCAAAACCGGGAAATTTGTCGGCCCGCTCCATGGAATCCCAGTTCTGCTAAAAGACAACATCAACACGCACGACATGCCCACCACGGGCGGCTCGCTCAGCTTGGCGGGATATATCCCCGCCACCGACGCGGCAATCACTCAAGAATTGCGCAGCGCGGGCGCAATCATCCTCGCCAAGGTCAACCTGCACGAATTCGCGATCTGGGGTGAAACGGTTAGCTCGATCCAAGGCCAAACCCTCAATCCCTATGACCTGACCCGCACGCCTGGTGGGTCGAGTGGTGGCACCGGCGCGGGTGTGGCTGCCAATTTCGCGATTGCCGGCATTGGCACTGACACCGTCAACTCCATCCGATCGCCGGCATCGGCGAATAACATCGTCGGCATTCGCCCGACGCTCGGTCTCGTCAGCCGAGCCGGTATTATCCCGTACTCATTCACTCAGGATGCCGCTGGTCCGCTCGCTCGCACCGTTACGGACGCGGCGAAGATGTTAAACGTGCTGGTCGGCTATGACCCTAACGATCCGGCGACGGCATGGAGCGTTGGCAATACGGAGGAGGACTACACGAAATTCCTGAAGGCCGATGGTGTGCATGGCAAGCGCATCGGCGTTTTACGCAGTTTCTTCGGCACTGCGCGCATCAATGACGAGGTGAATAAAATCGCGAACCAAGCGATCGAGGATCTGAAGAGGTCTGGCGCAACGGTAGTCGAGCTGAACACCCCGGATCTCGACAGCGAAAAGATTTCCTCCGATATCAGCGTTCATCTCTACGAATTTAAGCCGGCGCTCAACGCTTATCTTGCCGCGGGCAACGCGCCGGTTAAATCGCTCGCGGAGATCATCGCTTCCGACAAGTTTTCTCCGAATATCCGGGAGAACATCACCAAAGCAGAAGGGCTCGAGATGGACGACAGCTATCGCCTGCGTCTTCAGAAGCGCGCCGAGTTGCGGCAGCGTGTGATGAAGATCATGGCTGATGAGCGGCTCGACGCGATTATGTTCCCGCATCAGAAGCGGCTTGTGGTGCCCCTTGGAGAGACTCAGGTGGAGCGCAACGGCGCTCTTGGAGCGGTGACCGGCTTTCCTTCGATTGTTGTACCGGGCGGATTTTCTTCCCCAACTCCCACGGCCGCGCTCGGCGTCCCGGTCGGCATCGAATTCCTCGGCCGACCATGGTCCGAGAAGCTATTGATCGAGATTGCCTACAGTTACGAACAAGCCACCAACCACCGCCGCCCTCCGCCGACCATGTCTCCACTCCTCGCCGTCCCACATCCCACTAAGTGACAAGATTAGTTTGAGGCCCGAATTGTTATCATCAAAGATCGGCGGTCCCCCAAATGAGGTGACTCACGCAACGTGAGTCTAAGGAGAGCAACATGGAACGAGACTCGCTTCTTCAGTCCTGCATTGACAATTGCACCCGCTGTCACGCGACCTGCACGACGACACTTGAATACGCCATCGAAAAGGCTGGAAAGTACACCGAAGCAAATCTTCTTCGGCGGCTCCAGGATTGCGCGCAAACCTGTGCGACCTCCCTCGATTTCATGCTTCGAGGCTCAGATCTGCACCCTTATACCTGCGGCGTTTGCGCCGAGGCCTGCGATCGATGCGCCCAGAGTTGTGAACAAATAGCGTCAACAACCAACGACCCAGTCTTCAAAGATTGCGCTGAGATCTGCAAGCGCTGTGCGCAGACCTGCCACGAAATGTCTAAACGAGCAGATAAAGCGGCATCCGCCAAAACAGCCCAATAGCATCGTTCAAATCCAAACCACTACCTGGGAAAACCCCCGAACGGATGCGCGCGGCCCGCCCTATTTCCGCCCTTTCTTGACCCTCCGCACACCCTCGACTAAACTAACCCGTTCACTTTTGCGTCATCTATTTGGCTGGATTAGCCAGGCGCCGCTCGTCTCTTGCGCTTACATCAACAAAGTTTAGGAGCACTTAGTTGCCGAAAAGAACTTTTCAACCTCACGTACGACGCCGACACAAAAAGCACGGCTTTCGTTCGCGCATGAAGACTAAAGGCGGCCAGCATGTCCTGGCCCGCCGCAGAAAGAAAGGACGCCACAGCCTTACACGCGTTTAATCCAAAGCGCTCAATGCGCCACAAGCTCTTCGCTTACCCGCGGTCCTGCCGCTTGGTTCGTCGTGCTGATTTCGACGCTGTTTACCGCTACGGCCGCCGCCGCTCGAGTCCATCGTTCGCCATTTTCTTCCGCCACAACGAACTCGATATCAGCCGCTTCGGTATGAGCGTGAAGAGAACTCTGGGCGGCGCCGTTCTTCGCAATCGCATTCGTCGCCGCGTCCGGGAAATATTAAGATTGAATCGTCAGGAGATCGCTTCAGGATGGGACATTGTGATTCACCCGCGGCCTTCCGCTCTCACCGCCGACTACGCGCCCCTATCAGCGGAGCTTCTCAAACTTCTCCAGACACTCCGCACCTGAGCGGTCCCTCCGTTCCCCGCTCCACCTTCGGCGCGGCCCTTCTTCTCTCCCTCGTCCACACCTATCGCGTCTACCTCGCGGCTTTTTTGGGAGGGAACTGCAAGTTCTACCCCTCCTGCTCCCGCTACGCCGAAGAAGCCATCGCCGTTCATGGAGCCCGCCGCGGCTCCTGGCTCACTTTCAAACGCTTAATCCGCTGCGTCCCCTTCACCAAGGGCGGCATCGACCTCGTCCCCGACCGCGACGATCTCGCCTTCGCCGCGGCGCCTGAAAACCTCCGTACAAGTACGCACGCCCACACGCGCCACTCCTCGGAGTCCGCTCAGTGAAAGAGCTCTCCGACGAAAAGCGCCTTCTCGTCGCCTTCCTGGCGATGATCGTGATCCTCTTCGTTTGGGGCAAATTCTATAAACCCCCGCCGCCCCCAGCCAAGCCCCCAACCGCGCCAGCCGTTTCCACCGGCACTAATTTACAATCCGCCCCGGGCCCGGGCCAAAGTTCTGCCGCCTTCTCCGCCTCGGGCTCCGCCAATAGCGCGCCCACCAGCCCCAGCCAAGCCGGGCAAGCTGCGCCCCTACCCACTGCCGTCCAAGCCCCCGCCGAAACTACCCTCGTAGTTGAAAGCCCTCTCTACCGCATCGAATTTTCCAATCGCGGCGCCGTCGCCCGTAGCTGGAAACTCAAAAACTACCTCGACGACGAAAAGCCACCCAAGCCCCTCGAACTCGTCAACTCTTCCGCCGCCCAACAATTCAGCGCCTGGCCTCTCTCCATCCATCTTCAGGACAACCAGCTCGAAACTCGCGCCAATTCCGCCCTCTACGAACTCAGCCCGGCCGTCTTAACCGATAGTGGCTCCGCCGCTGGCGCCACCACGACTCTCGCCGCCCCCGTCACCCTCGCCTTCCACTGGTCCGACGGCCACCTCGACATAACGAAAACCATCTCCCTCTCCGACGATTACACCGCCCTCATCAAGGTCACCGCCACCCTCGACGGCAAACTCCTACCCGCCGGCATCGCCTGGCGCGGCGGCTTCGGTGACATCGGCGTCGCCAATCAATCTCAAGGCGTCACAGTCTTCTATTCCCAGAATGGGAAAATCAACCTCCTCCCCATCAAAAAGCTGGGCACCGAAAATCACCAGGAAATTCCCATCCTCCAGGAGGGCGAACACGAATTCGCGGGTATCCAAGACCAATTCTTCGTCGCCGGTTTCCTCCCGCCCACCCCTCCCGCCGCCGGAGCGCCCGCCACTCCGGGCCTAAGCCTCTGGCACTGGGTTCAGCAGCACGAAATAGGCGACAATGACCGCCCCGCCGAAGAACCCGAAGCTCAAATCGCCGTAGGTCAGTCCACTCCCGCGCCTCTCGACATGCGCCTCTTCGTCGGTCCCAAGGACCTTCGCGTTCTCGCCCATCTCCGCCCGCAGCTCGACGGCCTCGTCAATCTCGGCTGGTTCGGCATCATTGCCAAGCCCCTGATGCAAGTCCTTCAATACACTCATCGCTTCATTCCCAACTGGGGCTGGGCCATCGTGATCCTTACCCTCATCATCAACATGGCTCTCTTCCCTCTCAAAATCAGCCAGTTCCGCTCGATGAAGAAAATGCAGCGGGTCCAGCCCGAAGTCAGCCAAATTCAAAATCGCTACAAGAAGTACTCCATGAGCGATCCTCGCAAACGCAAGATGAACGAGGAAGTCATGGCCGTCTATCAACGCGAGGGCGTCAATCCCCTCGGTAGCTGCTTCCCGATGCTCATCCAGCTCCCCTTCATCTACGCCTTCTATCGCATGATCGGCGGCACCATCGAGCTCCGCCACGCCCCCTGGTTCGGCTGGATTCACGACCTCTCCGTCCGCGATCCTTATTACATCCTGCCCCTCGCCATGATGATCTCCACCTTCCTCATGCAGAAGATGACGCCGACTCCCACCACCGACCCCACCCAGCAGCGCATGGCTCAGATCATGCCCCTGGCTCTCGGCTTCATCTTTTTCCGCCTGTCCGCCGGACTAAACCTCTACTACTTCACTAGCAACCTCGTCGGCGTGACACAACAGGTCTTCCTCAATCGCACCGACCCCATCAAAACTCCCTCCAAGCCCTCGAAGGCCCCCAAACCCAACAACTCCTCCTAGCCTTTTTTATTTTTTTTGGGTGCCCTAAGTGGCGCCTTTCCATGTGGAGATTTACCCCTCACCTTCGGGGTCTTTAATAGGTAGCTCGGTTTTGCGGTGGTCTTGGAAGTTTCTGCGGTTTTCCGGGCGCCTCGCTTCCTGGCTTTAGGAAGTGGGATCGAATGAAATTTAAAGCCTTTGAATTTGCTGTTATCTGAGAGGTCTACCCTTTACTCCAACTTACAAATAAATCCCCACCCTCCAAAAAATTCCGTCACCGCCAGCACCAACTCATTGCTCCCCGCCTTCAATGGTAAAAACACCGCATCGCTCTCCTCATCCATCAATCCCAAAAAATTCCCCTGCCTGAATCCCAACTCATTCTTCCCGCTATAAATCGGCCTTCCATTCAAATACACCACCACTTCATCGCTGTACCCGATCTTCATCCTTCTTACCTGCTCGCGCTCCGACCTGATCGTCGTCCTCGCAAATACCACTTTCGATCCAGCTACCGGCCCCCGAATCCGTTCTTCTCGTTCCGGCGCGTCAATGTTGGGGCTGCGCCTGTATCTATTAATGACCACCATTCCTGGCGTTTCCGCTTTCACCCGTTCCCACTTCAGGCTCGCCGGATCGGGAAACTTCTCAGGATCCTTTTCGGTCACGTCAAATACATCCGACAACTCCCAATCTGTCAGCGTGCCGGCCCCAAATGTTGGGTCGGGCCATTGGTAACTTCCTCGATCCGGCGTATAGGTCAGATTCGAAAAATACGCCGCGCCCAGGTGCCCCCAAAATCCAATGCTCCCGGTTACTTTCCCGAGCTTCAAGTCGGGAACCGTCAGCGTCGCCTTATTCGACCCATTCAGGTAGAGCTCCGCTTTGAGCCCCGCAATCACCATGTGCAAGTGAATCCACTGATTCCGTGGAATGTCGGCCGTCGCCGTATATCCCGGCCCGGTGTAAATCTGCCAAACTGGCGCTCCGTACATGCCGGGCGTGTACTGCACCGCTTGATCCGTTCCCGAATTCCTCGGACGAAAGAAAATCACTTCATACTGATCCTCAGACTCCACATGAAAAGCGATCCCGAAAAACCTGCTGCTGTTATCCGCAGCCATATCCACATCAATGGTCCCATTCTCAAACTGAACATCCTTTCGCCACGCCATCCCTCTCGCCATTCGAAAACTCTTCCGCCCCAAAAACTCCACGATTTCGCCGTTGTGCTCGACTGGATGGTCCTCGGGAATCTTAAAATTCCTTTGGCTCATCTCCCATCCCGAATCGACGGCCACTTTTACCATCTGCGCCTTCGCCACCCCTGCTACCGCCAACACCAGCACCAACCCCATCACCCATTTCGCCTTCATCTCGCCTCAAATCTCGCCCCTCGCAACCCCTTAGACGCGCTTCGCTCTAGGGCGTCATCCCGAATCCCGCTTCTTGCGCGCCCGACCGGGCGCGTAAGAAACGGCGTGAGGGATCTGCTACTGTTGTTGACTTTTTTGGGGAGGTGAACCGCAAGGTTCACCTAATAGGAATGCCTGCCTGTCGAGAGAAGTGCAATTTCGGAGGTTTTTCTTGCTGCGTGGATTGTTTTCGAAATTTCCAGCTTTGGTCCCTCTAAACTTCCACCACATATCCCTTCTTCCCAACATTCACACACTTCGTCTCCCCAATCTGATCCTCTCTGCCCTCGCACTCGTGAATATGTCCGCAAAATAAATACTTTGGCTTTTTCTCTTCCACCCATTTCCTAACTTCCTTGCTTCCCGCATGCCTTCCCTTCGCCACTTCATCCAATTTCGTACTCACCGGAGGCACATGCGCGACCACATACAGTTCGCCTTCTCCATCAACCTTCATGCCCCTCAAAATCTGTCCAATCTGCTCTTCCGTATATTCTCCTGGCGTATTAAACGGCGTGATATTGCTGTACCCCAGTCCCGCCCAACTCGTCTGACCAATTTTTCGTACTTGCTTGTGAAAATTCACAAACCCAAACTCCTCGCATAGCTTTCCAATCTGCTCTTCCGTCTCATGATTCCCCGGCAACATCCAGACTTTCTCTTTGAGCGGAGCCAGCACGTTCGCGCATGCGTCCAGCGTCTTCCCGAAATTCGATAAATCTCCCGCCGCTACATAAATGTCTGCCTGCGTCCGCACCAACTTCTCCAGCGCCTTCACATCCCCGTGAATGTCGCTAAACACCAAAACCTTCATTACTCTTTACCTCAAGCGTATATAGAGAGGGCTGTCATCCCGAATTCCGCTTGTCGCGTTTCGCGATTGCTTTTGATTCTGGATAGCCCATCCCGCCGTCCTTGCGGGTGGGTGGCAAGATCCGAAGATATGGGCAACCGATCGAAGTTTATTTCTATCGCTGCCTACTCACCCCAGCAACCAGATCGTGATTCCCGCTTGAATGCATTGCTCAATCATTTTCTGATCACTTTCTCCAAATGCGTTCGCCTTCTCGCTCTCCACGTCCACCATTCCAATCACCCGTGCATCTCCCGGCGACATCACCGGCACAATCATTTCCGAAAGCGTATTTCCAAACGCCGTTAAATATCTTTCGTCGCTTCGCACATCACCAACAATCACCGTCTGCTTCGAGGCAATGGCCGCACTAGTCAGTCCCTTGCTCACCGGAAACGTAGGAAATTCAGGCGCGCCTGGCCCGCTCCACGAAATTATCGACACGACCGTCGCGCTCACATCGTAAATTCCAACCCACCGATACCCGCCCAACTTCTGAATCATCTCTGCCAGCCGCTGCGCTTTCACCACGCGATCGTCATTCCCGCCCGCAATCGCGCGGATCTGATTCAGCGTGTTGTTCACCACAATCGGCATAGAAAAGTTCTAACCCAGTTCAGAGAAAACGAATTTACTCCACCCAAATCAATGGTGAACTCTTCTCCACGACTTCACCAATCCAACGCGCCGGCACATTGTTACTCGCGAAAAGTTCTGTCGCCGCTCCACGGGCTTTTCGATCGATCGCAACGAGCAATCCGCCTGAAGTTTGTGGATCCCAACACAACTTCCGATACGCTCCCGGCACTGCTTCGCTAAATTCCGCGCAGCCCTTCACAAACTCCTCATTATTCTTCAGTCCGGTCGACACAAAATCGCGTCCCGCATATTCGAGCGCGCCCGGCAACACCGCCAATTCCTTGTGATGTATCTTCAGCGAAACTTTGCTGCCCATCGCAATGCCCCGCGCGTGTCCCAGTAATCCAAACCCGGTTACATCCGTCACTGCATGAATCGCATTCCCTTTTTGCTCTTCAATTTCGCGCAGCGCCTTCGCCGCCACGTCATTCAGCGTGGTCATTGATTTTTCTGCCGCATCACGTGCTTCTTCGCTTGCCGCTCCCGCCTTCAGCGCAGTGGCAATCAATCCGGTTCCCAACGACTTTGTGAACGCCAGCAAATCACCGGGCTTCGCGCCTGCATTGGTCCAGAATTTTTGTGGATGCACCGCGCCCGTCACCGCGTATCCGAATTTCAACTCAGGATCGCGAATCGAATGGCCGCCCAACAAAACACATTTCGCTTCTTCCATCTTGGAGAGCCCGCCGGCCATCACTTGCTGGAGAATCTCCGTGTCCTGGTTCGGCGGAAATCCCACGATCGAGAGCGCCGAAAGCGGGTTTCCACCCATCGCATAAACATCGCTCAGCGCATTCGCTGCCGCTACCTGACCAAACGTAAAGGGGTCGTCCACAATCGGCGTGAAAAAATCCACCGTCTGCACCAAAGCCAGCTCATCACTCACTCGATAGATTCCCGCGTCATCGGAAGTATCGAAACCCACCAGTACATTCGTGTTCGTCTGAACGGAAAGCTTACCGAGCACCTGATGCAACACACTTGGGCTCAATTTAGCGGCGCACCCGGCCGCCTTCACCGTGTCGGTGAGGCGAACTTTTGGATTCTTGCTTGGACTTGGACTATTCACGTAGGAATTGAAACCACAAAGACAAAATTTGTCGGCGGGCCGACGAACTCTTACTTCTGTAGTGTGACTGCAGGTCTCACTAAGACCGTTTCCACTCGTTCATCTCGTCGAATTACGTGACACTTACCTCGAAACGTCGCCCCCGGCTCAATCAGAAAACAAGGACTCGTGATTTCTCCATCGACCGAGGCAGATCGCTTGATCTCTACCCGCTCATATGCGTGAATCGTGCCGGCAAAAGTCCCCCCGACGACTACGACCTGCGCTTCCAGCTCACCCTCGACCTCGGCCTGCGCCCCGAGCAACAGTCGCTGCTTCGAACTTAATCTTCCTTTCACGCTGCAGTTCACCCGAAACGTTCCCTGACACGTTAAATTCCCCTCCAGCTCAATCCCCGCCTCCAGAAATCCGGCCCACTCATCCGGTTCACCAGGCTGGTCCTTTGAGTTCCAAGGCATGGCTAATTACTCGCCGCTCGATCTGTTCCTCGCGCCAGCACTTCGTAGATGCGCATTAGATCACTAGGATTGTAGTATTCAAAGACTAACGTGCCTGATTTCTTACTCTTGTGCTGCGTCACGTAAATCTGTGTTCCGTAAATCGCCTTCAAATTCACGACGGCCTGTCTGACGTTCGGGTCGCTCATCGGGCTTGGATAGGTCGGCTTTGTCTTCGCCCTACTCTTGGCGTTCTGTCTCTTGATGAATTCTTCGAGCTGCCGAACTGTCAAACCCCTAGTGATCACTTGCTGCGCCACGACATAGCGATCAATAGGATTTTCGATCGCCAGTAGCGTACGTCCGTGCGCCGGGCTAATTTTCTCCGCTGCCACTAGTTCTTGCGTAAGCGGATCCAACCGGAGCAAACGCACCGAGTTGGCAATTGTCGCTCGCTCCTTCCCTGTCTTTGCCGCCGCTCCCTCCTGGGTCAGATCGAATTCGGTCATCAAGCGATCAAGTGCCAGAGCCTCTTCCATCGGATTGAGGTCCTCGCGCTGCAAATTCTCTACTAGCGCAATCAATACTGCCGACTCATCTCCGATCTTGCGCACAATCGCGGGCACCTCGTGCAGTCCAGCGCGTTGCGCCGCCCGCCAGCGCCGCTCGCCCGCGACGATCTGAAAGCGCTCTCCCGTCGCTCGGACCACTAGCGGCTGGATAATCCCGTATTCCTCTATGGACCGCGCCAGCTCATCCAGCGCCTCATCTGCAAAAAGTTTGCGCGGCTGTCCGGGATTCGGATCGAGCAGCTCAATTCCAATTTGTCTTACGGCTTCGCTCCCCACAGGGCCACTTATTTCTGCCCCTGGAATTAACGCGCTAAGCCCCCTGCCTAAAGCATTTCGCGTCATTCGCTACGACCTCCTTTGCCAATTCAAGATACGCAATCGCACCCTTGCTCCTCATGTCATAGAACATTGCCGGCTTGCCATGACTCGGCGCCTCCGCAAGCCGCACATTTCTCGGAATCACCGTCTTAAAAACTTTCTCGCCAAAGGCCTTCCGCACATCGTCTGCAACCTGGCGCGCCAGCGTTGTCCGCTCGTCGTACATCGTGAGCAGAATTCCTTCGATCTCTAATTTTGGATTGAGTGATTGTTTCATGCGCTCGATTGTGCCAAGCAGCTCGGTGAGCCCCTCAAGCGCCAGATATTCGCATTGCACCGGAATCAGCACGCTGTCCGCGGCGGCCAACGCATTCAAAGTCAGCAGGTCCAACGACGGAGGACAATCCAATAGTACGTATCTGTACATATCCCGTACGCCTTCCAATACCCCCCTCAGCCTATACTCCCTCCCCTCCATCCCCACCAACTCCACCACCGCCCCCACCAGATTCCTATCCGCCCCCACGACTTCCAACCCCTCCACGTCCGTCCCCATCACCACACTCTTTACACTCGCCCTCCCCACGATACAGTCATACACCGTCCCTCTCGCAGCCGCCTCACGCCCCGCTTCATCCCTTCTCGCCCTCCCGCACCCCAAGCCCACGCTCATATGCCCCTGCGGATCGCAGTCCACCACCAATGTTCTCTGCTCTCCCACGGCCAACGACGCCCCCAAATTCACCGACGTCGTCGTCTTGCCCACTCCTCCTTTTTGGTTCGTAACCGCGATTACCCGCCCCAAATTGTCACCTCGGCCGTTAAGCTAGCGCAAACAAAAGTGATATGCAAATTGTTTCACAAGGAACAATTCTGGCTTTTCTTGGCGCAATGCGTCGTATGCATGAGCCTTCAAACGTGACCATCCTCCTTCAAGCCACTGAACTTGAGTAGGATAGGAAATTGTTTCACGAGAAACAATTTTGACGAGGTAGGAGCAGTAGATGGAAGCGACGGTTAGGCGGTTGGAAGGGGCGAGGCGGGAAGGATTAGGCGGTCGTGAGAGAGCGGGAGAGAGAAGGGAGGGTCGAGATGCCAGGAGGACGTGGGGAGGGCGGAGACGTCGCGGGGAGTGAGCCAGAGGATGAGGCGGCCGGAGGGGAGGAGGGCGCGGGAGCAGAAGGAGAGGAGGGCGGGGGTACGGGAGAGGGCGCGGGACGTGATGGTATGGAACAGCGGCGACGGGGATACAGGAAAAGGTACCATATCGGAATTGAGGTCCCCGGCATGTGCTTCCGCCATGCCCAGGGGGCGGGCCGCGTTGGGTTGGGGAGGCGAGGACTGCGCAACTGGAAGAGGGTAGTCTTCGAAGCGGCCGCGAAAAATTTCGACGTCAGTTAAATCCAGTGTGCGGACGACTTCGTGAAGGAAGGCACACTTTTTTTGGTTGGGTTCGATTAGGACGGCCTCGATCGATGGTGAAATCAGTTTAAGAGGAAGACCGGGGAAGCCGGCCCCTGTTCCGACGTCGGCGAGCCGACCTAAAATCGGGCCTAGATTAATTGCGGCAAAGCTTTCACCGAAGTGCATTTGAATTATTTCTCGAGGGTCTTCGAGAGCCGTGAGCGAAATTTTCTTGTTCCACATGAGTAGTAGTGAGAGATAGGTGCGGACCTTCTCGATTGTCTGGTCGTCGAGGGTGACCCCATAGGGAAGAAGGAACTCGCGAATTTCTGGAATCGATAGCATTCCTGTGTGGGTATCACAATTTGTAGGGACAAATCCACTGAGTCCGAACCAACTCATTCCGTGATTAACGTATTACGTTAGTAGTAATAGG
Organism: uncultured Acidobacteriota bacterium; assembly: GCA_963757885.1. Classification (GTDB taxonomy): domain Bacteria; phylum Acidobacteriota; class Terriglobia; order Acidiferrales; family UBA7541; genus Palsa-147. Next base: position 42,967 of record CAVWSS010000013.1, read on the forward strand.
TAGAGATCGAGCAGCAGAGCTGGGAGCATCTGCTGATGAGCAAGAGAGTTGACAGTGCGAAGAGGGCGAACTATTGTGGCGCGGACTTTATGAAAATACTGGTGCTGGGAAGTGGCGGGCGCGAGCACGCGCTGGTGTGGAAGCTGAAGCAGAGTCCGCAGGTCGAGCGGGTGTGGTGTTCGCCGGGCAATGCGGGGATCGCGGCAGACGCGGACTGCTATCCGGTAGATGTTGGTAACATGCAGAATATAAGGCAGTTAGTAAATAACCTGAAGCCGGATCTGGTGGTAGTCGGTCCGGAGTTGCCGTTGGTGGTTGGCGCGGCGGATGAGATGAGGACAGAGGGATTCAAAGTGGTGGGGCCGGGAGCCGCGGCGGCAAAGCTTGAAGGGAGCAAAGTTTTTGCCAAGGAATTTATGATGCGACATGAAATTCCGACGGCAGAAACTTTGGCGATTGCGGGAAGCGCGGAGGAAGCGCGAAGCAAGCTGCAGAACATCAGCGCGGATCGCTTTGTGGTGAAGGCGGATGGATTGTGCGCGGGGAAGGGTGTGCTCGTCGCGTCGGGACGGAACGAAGCAGAAAAGTTTCTGGAGGAGCTGGCGGGATCGAGCGCGTTCAAGTCGACGAGCGGCGCGTTCGTGATTGAGGAAGCGCTCGGCGGCGCAGAGCTTTCGTACATTATTTTGACGGACGGCGAAAGATTTTTGCGCATGGCGCCGGCGCGCGATTACAAGCGTCTGATGAATGGCGATCACGGGCCGAACACGGGTGGAATGGGCTCTTACTCGGTGGATGAGCTGCTGCCGGATGAGTTGGAAGAAAAGATTTTGAATAATATTGTTGGCCCGACGCTGGCGGGGCTGCGGCGCGATGGGCTCGAGTATCGCGGCTTTCTTTATTTTGGATTGATGCTGACGCGAACGGGCCCGCAAGTTTTGGAATTCAATTGCCGGATGGGTGATCCGGAGACGCAGTCGATTTTGTTGCGCGCAGATTTTGATCTGGCGAATTGTTTAGCGTCGTGCGCGGCGGGAAGACTAGATACGAGTGGCGTGCGGTGGCCGAGCGGCGCGAGCGTGTGCGTGGTGATGGCTTCGCGAGACTATCCTGGCTCGACGAAAGTGGAAGAGGAGATTCACGGGCTGAAGGCGGGCGGCACGGATGGGCAGGGATCTGAATCTTATGTTTTCCATTCGGGGACGAAAGAGAAGGATGGGAAGGTGGTAGCGTCGGGCGGTCGGGTGTTGGGCGTGGCGGCGTACGGGAGGGATTTGGCGGCGGCGAGGGCGGCGGCCTACGACAGAGTGAGTAGGATTAAGTTTGAAGGGATGCAGTACCGGACGGATATTGCGGAGAATGTGCAGAAGGGATCTGGCGCGGCGAATGGGTAGGCATTTCGGGATCGTTAATTCTATTGGTATGAGGAGGATAGGTGGCTAAGGACGGTCAGCAAGGCCCGATGGTCGGGATCATTATGGGATCGGATTCGGATCTCGCGACGATGTCGGAAGCGGCGAAGACGCTGGAGAAATTTGGGATTACTTACGAGATGGAAGTGGTGTCGGCGCACCGGACGCCGGCGAGGGCGCATGAGTATGCGTCGACGGCGGCTTCGCGGGGATTGAAGGCGATTATTGTCGGAGCTGGAGGCGCGGCGCATTTGGCGGGAGTGGTCGCGTCATTGAGCACGCTGCCGATTATTGGAGTGCCGCTGGCCGCGACGGCTCTAAATGGAATGGACGCGTTGCTGGCCACGGTGCAAATGCCGGCGGGAATTCCGGTGGCGACCATGGCGCTGGACAAAGCGGGCGCGACGAATGCGGCGATTTTGGCGGCGCAGATTTTGGGGACGTCGAACGCGGAGATGGCGGGGAGAGTAGCGAAGCATAAAGAGGATTTGGTGAAGTCGGTGGCGGAGAAGAATGCGAGATTGAAGCAGGCGGCGGGAAAAGCGACCTGAATATGTCAGGATTAGTGCAAGCGGTCGGGGTCAGCTTGCGAAGCATCGGTAAGGCGAGTAGTTGTTGAGTTGGACTTAGAGCTCTAAGCCCTAGCTCCTGATCATGTTTGAGCTCAGACGCAATTTCATTCTCGATGCTCTCTATTAGTTCTTGGTAAAGGCTTCTTCCGGTCGAACCTAACGGAAACATATCGCGCAGTTTCTCAGCGCGTTGCCTATTCCCCACTTGCGTTGAGGATGGTTGACCGAAGGCTCTCTGTTGTATGCCGCCGTGTACGTCGCGAATCAGAAGTTGCCCTGCTGATCTGCCGAGCTCAGGTTTAACCCATGCACATTCCTCGATCACGTGAATTGCGAAAAATGAATGGCTCAATACCAAACCCGGCGGCGCTCCGCGGAGCAGCTGATCGCGGTAATTGAATGTTGCTCGTCGCCTACGTGGAGTAGCTTGTCGATTGCACCAAGAGTTGGCGTATCGAAAGTTCCGATCGACCAGAAAAGATCAAGAAGCCATTGATCCGTCCGGTTCCTTCATGAGTAGATCGGATGATCTGGTCAAGGAAACTTGAGTACTGCGGATGTCGGCGTAGACCGAGGAATGGATTCGTCTCATCATGGGGGTGCACGGGGATATACCGCGTCGTTGACCCTCCTCTGGCCCTTATCTCCGAAGAATGCCGAAGCCGTTGAATTATGAGGTCGTAAAGACGGACTGGTGTCCTCTTCGCCCGACGAACCCAAGGAATTTACCTATCGAGTAGCCGGAGATGCGATCGATGATCACGCAGCTTTTCGAAGGAGCCCGTCGAGGACTTCGAGTGGGAGCCGATCAAGACCCATGCCGCCGGTGATCAGCATTCCGATCATTTCGTTGGCTACGCCGGAATCGCTTCCAAGGTCCCACGCGAGAAACAAGGAAAGAGCTTCTTTGCGATGTTCGGGTGCTTCGCGAGTCGCCCGGCGCCCACGAAACAAAGGTGACGCACGCGGCTAGATTTGGTTGGAGCGACAATTCCTTCAAGATCGCGATATCGGTTTCGGTAGGAGAGTCTAGTACTGTCCCTTGGCACACGGCGCTGGCGGTTCCCATGACTACAAATGTGTTTCGGATGCTTGGCTGCGAGTAATCCGGTTTCGCGATAGCGACGAGGGTCCTCCTGCCGCAGATGCAGCAAGGGAATCCGGATCATTTGCGCTAGAACGGGGTGCGGTTCGTTATTGAGGTAAACTAAAAATTCATTTAGAAAATCAGTTTCACATAACCTATCGATGAAGCTGTAACAATTTCGGCTATCGAGACCCACAGACTCCGCCGCGCCCAAAAGCGTGAGTATGCCCGCGACCTGGTCGTGGCCTCTAGGAAACTTTTGTCGGTAGACGTTACCGCCCTACTGAGGAGGTTTTGGCGAGCGTGATCGGCTTCCTCAGAGGTTTTGAATTCGGAGTCAGAATCCCAATCGCCAGAGCTAAAGGCCTGGAAAACCATCAGCTCATCAGAATCGGCAATAGTCGCGAGGATCGAATCAATCTGAGGAACGAAATCCGCGCCCTCTTCCCGGGTGCGCACCTGTCGCAGAATGCTCCTCAGCTTGAGCGAAACACTGACAGCAATTGTGGAACGCAGCCTATGCTCGATAATTCTGAGCACGGTTTGACGCTCCTCATTCTGCCAACCCAGTTCCTCGGTAGAGACAACTCGGATCGACTGGGGCGGCGTAGACAAGATATGTCCGAGCGAACGACTGCCCTGTGTGCCACTTTGGGCGAATCTGAATAGAGACAAGACTCGATGATGTCGATCGCTTTCTGTCGAACGGGTTTGACAACTGAATATCGCAGCGGGAAGGCTCCGATTGAGAACTGGATGCCGATTGATTCCACGAAGCGACCTTCCTTCGCAAGCAACTTGTCGACGATGTCCAGAGGCGTGAAGTTCCCATCAAACGCGGACTCGCGGTGCCTAAGAACGGCAGCGAATTCCACCATTCGCTCGTTGAACGCCACATCCTTGTAATGTTCGTATTCCGCTAATTCCTCCAGAACATGAGCCGGAGCGTCTGATCGGTTGGAGTCTTCTTTGCTGCTCTTGGCGGCCATCTCCCAAAGAATTTCGGTTGCTTCGTCGAGGTGATTGAGGTGGTGCGCGATCATCTCAGGAGGAGGGCAATTCGCGCAAAACATCATCTTGGTCTATTTGCCAAAGTGCCGTCGGTGTTGCCGGCATTTCGATAGCTCGGCGTATCAGAGTTAGGGTGCGTTCTGGCTGGAAAAAGGCAACGAGCGTTAACGATCTAAGCCACTGAAGCCGCCCAGCCGCGTCTGATGCTGTGAAGGATGTGTTAATTTCGCCCCAGATTTGGTTGAGCAAGATCGAAGCGTGGGTGGCCTCGCGCTGGATGATGCGCCAATCCAACTCACCGAGATTTTTGAGGATATTCGAGATGTGGCCTTGTCGGAATTTGTGAAACACGTAATCCGCGAAGCCAGTGATTTCACCGCTCTCGGTTACGCATGCGCCTTCCAATAGGAAATCTGATAGGACGTCTGGGACAATCTTGACCAGGCGGCCGCCGCGCAGAAGAAGTCCGTGGTTTTCTAAGACGTCAGTAGCCTGAATCAGTTCGTATGACTGCAAACCGAGTTTTTCTGCTGCAGGCTCCCAAAATGCCCTTTCTGTAGGGTTGCAGGGACCGACAGCTGCAATGAGATTGAGAAGTTCGCGCCAATTTCTGCCGGCGGGTAAAAGGTCCTCATACTCTGCGTAAAATCTGTCGAATACCTGATGTCGAAAATCGTCCTCATTGGTTAGTAGCAGAGGCGAGATTTCTCCGCGCGCGATTAGGCGCCCCCCAACAACGGTAACTAACGGCGTATCGCTCGATACAGCGGCCAAAGCTGAAGCGTAACCAATGTGACCGCGTCCAGGGCCTCTTGCGCCAGCCGAATCACATCACGATCGCTAATGCGCTCGAGTTGTGCAAGCCGGCGAATTTGGCTCGACTCGAACCTCATCGATAAAGCAGAATTAATCTCACCTAAGCCACTAGGTCGCGTCGCCAGTACAAGCCTAATGTCCTGTCGTTCGGCGAGCTTACGAACTAAGACGCACAGGCTGTCCAGAAAACTAAGCCGTTGCGCATCGTCGGCGACTATTGCTACATCTCCGATCGGAATTTCCTTCACGTCTCGGGGTGCCAAACTGCACCCTCTCGCACGAAGACGACCGTCCTTGCGGTCACATTTCTCGCCCAGTCGTGAAGCAGTTTAGATTTTAATCCTTCCCCGTCCGGATAGCAGCCCCGACGAGAATCCCGGGCGTGCTCAAAACCTTGTTTAGTTCTTCTACCTGCTCGGTGCGTCCGCGGAGTTTCTGGTCAAAATCGAACAATTTTCCTGCGTGACCTCTATAGGGGGCGAAAAATTCCTCAACGCTTGCGAAAGTTAGTCGAGCCCCCGCCCGGCCTCGGTCATTCCATTTGCCCAAGGCAAGCAAAACTTGTTCGCGAAGTTTCGAGACACTTTCAAAGTAGTCAGGTGTGACAGTGCTAAGCACCTTGTTTTTGAAGGTATTTAATGCTGCTTTACGAAATTCATCAGCTTCTTGGTTCTGCCATTGGCCGCCTTTCTGTTCGAAGGAATGCAAAAATGGGCAGGTGGAGCGCCAGCGCACGGTCAAATTCTGCTTCGGTGTATGTACAGCCAGAATCGTCAGGTACGAGTGAACCCGCTTTGAAGCCGACCAAAAGCACAATGGCGTTTGCGGACTGAGTTCGCGGAGGGCGACTTCAAGAGGGGTCGATGGCTCCGCACAGAACCACTCCATACCGGATGCAATAAAGTCGACCGAGTGTAAGGCCTCGGCAACGGCCTGGCGTTCCAGCCGCAAATCTATGAATGTTGAGCTTATGAAGATACGCATGGTGGTTTCGTTAAGATTTTAACTCCGTCGGTATTGAGGATCTCGGAGATTGACATAAACCCCCAGAGGCAAAACCGGCCGTGGATCACTCGGGGACCCACCTAAAGCAACATCAAGCCGAAGTAAGGTCTGGTAGTGTTGCCACCCACCCCGGCCCATTTATGTGAGACGAACCTTCGGTTCGTCTGCGCGCCTCACCGGCGCGGCAGCAGGTGGGGCACCCGCAGACACACCTAAAGAGACACCAAGCCAAAGTGGGTCTGGGAGTA
>CAVWSS010000014.1:0-29375 GCA_963757885.1 uncultured Acidobacteriota bacterium
CCGTGGGCAAAAGCGATTACCGCAAGGACTGGTTCTTTGAGGAGGTGCCGCATGCGCTGTCCGATGACTGGAAGAATCCCGCCGCCAAAGATCCGGTGAACCAGCGCTTTGGCTGGATAAAGGCCGGGATGCCCGGCGAGGATATGTGGCGCACCATCGGTCGTGGCCGAGCGACTACTTGGACCATCAATTTCAACATGGCCAAAGGCGTTGAACGGTCAGGCCACCCTGCGCGTGGCGCTGGCTGGCGCGAATGGTTACGGCGGGCTGGCCGTGACCGTGAATGGCCAGAATGTTGGCACCATCCACCCGATTTCCACCGACGCCATCCGCTATAATACCGACAAGAGCGTGTGGCAGGAATGCGACCTGACATTTGACGCCGCGCTGCTGAAGCCGGGCGGAAATGAAATGCAATTTACCGTGCCTGCCGGAGAACCCACCTCCGGCGTCGTTTATGATTATCTGCGTCTTGAAGTTGACGAGAACCACACTTTCGACGGTGTTCCACTTGCGATGTCCATTCCCAATTGAAGGAATGATTCGCTGACAAGAAAATGTCCCATGACTTTGGCTGTGGGTTTTCGTTCGAGCAAATCCCGAATTTCGGTTCGGGAAGAAAACTGCTCCGCCACCCTTTAATTTTCTTTACTTAATTTTTCCCGACCGCAACCCTGCCTTCAATTCATCCCGATTTGTTCGCATGAAATTCTGGTGCGCAATTATTCTTTCCGTCGCCGTCCCGGCGATGGTGGCTTCCCCGTCGAAGGCTGCATCGGAAACGTTTCAAGACGTGAAAGATTTGCCCGTCCAAACCAATCTGCCAGACGTGATGACGATGGACGACGGCACGAAGGTCACGACACCCGCGCAATGGCGCGCGCGCCGCGAGGAGATGAAGGCGATTCTGGAGCATTACGAACTCGGCCACGCGCCGCCGCCGCCGGGAAATGTCAGCGGCAAAATCATCCAATCCAAAACTTTGCTCGACGGAACGGTGAAATTCCGGCTGGTGCATTTGAGTTTCGGGCCGGGAAAGAAATTAGGGTTGGACATCGCGATTTTTACTCCGGCAAAAAGCAAAGGTCCGTTTCCGACGATTATCAATCCGTCGTTTTTCATGACGCCGGGCGTGAACTTCACAAATAATTCTCTGCGCGATCCGCTGGTGTTTCTACGAACGCTACACCGACCAATTCCACGGCGCGGCTGCGATTTAATTTCAACGCGCCGGTTGATCCCGAACGCGCGGCGCGTGGTTTCACGAACCAACTGAATCGCGGTTACGCCATCGTGACGTATCGCTACACGCAATGCGGCGAGGACAATCCGAATTTCCGCACGAATTCATTTTATCCAGCGTATCCGAATTACGACTGGGGCGTGCTGCTCGGCTGGGCGTGGGGACTTTCGCGCGTGGTGGATTATCTGGAAACGCAACCGTTCGTGGACACAAATAAAATAATCGCGCTCGGCCATTCGCGACTCGGCAAACTCGACGATGGTCGCGACGGCATTCGACGAACGCATTTCGCTCGGCGCGCCCGCCGGTTCGAGCGGCGCGGGCACGGGCGCGTATCGTTTTTGCGGGCCGGGTCGCGGCGGCAAGGAAGGCATCGAGGACATGACGCGAAAATTTCGGCTATTACTTCGTGCCGCGATTGAAAGAGTTCACCGGCCAGATGGAAAAATTGCCGTTCGACGCGCATTGGTTTGTCGCGCTCACCGCGCCGCGTCCGTGGATTTCGATTGAAGGCACGGACGATCAAAATTGCGTGCCGAACGCGGTGAAGCAAACTGTGCTCGCCGCCAAACCGGTCTATGAATTTTTAGGCGTGAGCGCGGATCGTGTCGGCGTGAATTACGAACCGCATCGTCATGCGTTAACAGCGGATGATTGGAACGCGGCGCTCGATTTCGCCGACCAACAATTGCGCGGCATTGACCATCATCGGCGATTTGATCAGTTTCCGCCGGAAGAAATTTCGACAAATTCCGTCGCGCCAAAATGAAATTTTTTTCTTTCGCGGCAATTATTTTCATGTTCGCCCTTGCTGGTTGCGTGACGGCGCAGCATCAAACAGCGGCAACATTCAACGTCCGCGATTTCGGCGCAGTTGGCGACGGCACGAACAAGGACACGGTTGCGTTTCAAAAAGCACTGGATGCTTGTGCAGTTTCCGGTGGCGGCGAAGTGATTGTTCCCGCCGGAAATTATTTGATCGGCAGCGTGCAGATTGGAAATCGGACGATTCTTCGATTGGAAACGAACAGCGTCATCATCGGCAGCGGCGATGCGAATGATTATCCGATGATGGACATCCGCTGGGAAGGCCGCTGGCAGCCGGGACGCCGCGCGCTCATTTACGCGGCAGATGTGGACCATATCGGAATCATCGGAGCGGGTCGCATTGAAGGAAATCCCGCCGTCGCCGCGCCGCAAAATCCGCGCGGCTCGGTCGTGCTGGAGCCGATTTCCTGCAATGACGTTCGCTGGGAAGATTTCACCGTGACTCAAGGCGGCAATTGGGCGACGCATCCGACGTATTGCGCCGATGTCGTGATCAAGAATGTGAACATCACCGGCAACCGCGACGGCATTGATGTTGATTCGTGCAAAAATGTCCGCATCGAAGGCTGCGACATTGACACGGGCGACGATTCCATCAGCCTCAAATCTGGGCGTGGTCTGGACGGCGCGCGCATAGGCAAGCCGACGGAGGACGTGCTAATCACTGGATGCACTTTGAACTGCCGCCATTTCGCCTGCGTCGGCATCGGCAGTGAAACTTCCGGCGGCATCCGCAATGTGCGGATTGAGAAATGCAAAATGACCAGCCGCACGTTCGGCATTTACATCAAAACGCGCATTGGTCGCGGCGGCGTGATTGAAAACATTTACGGCGCCGACTTGGAAATTCTTGGCGGCGGTTTTCTGAAGGTCAATCTGGTCAGCGCGGGCAATTTGAACACGGTGGATGACCCGGTTGAAGGCGAAGCGGGAATTCCATTGGGCAAAAATTATTCCTTTTCAAACATCCGCGTGACAAATTGCACGCGGCTGGTGGACGTCAAAGACATTTCCCCGCAGAAGCCGCTGGAAGGTTTTTTGTTGTCGAACATCACCGGCAATTGCACGAACGGCATTTCGCTTGCAAACATTTCCGGCGCGAAATTGAGCGGCATCAAAGTGACCGGCTATACCGGCGCATTTCTCATGGTGACAAATGTTCGCGGCACCGGTCTTGAAGAATTAAAGCGGTAAAAAATTTGCAACGGACACAAGTTGCCGCTAGAAAGGATATATGAGCGAACCAATCATTGCGCAAAAATCACCGTTTGTCCAAAAAGCTGAACCCGGTGCCTGTTTCTGGTGCGCATGCGGTCGTTCAAAGTCACAGCCGTTTTGCGACGGCTCGCACAAGGGCACGGGCTTCGCGCCGGTGAAAACGGAAATCGCCGAGGCCAAAACCGTCGCTTGGTGCGGCTGCAAGCACACGAAAAACGCGCCGTTCTGCGACGGGAGCCACGCGAAGCTGGCGTGATGGGTTGCGCGGTTGAATTGTTTTGGGTGTGGACGTCAGCGGATGCGCATTCAAATCGAAATTGCGCGCCGCTTTAATTTTTTTTGCGAAACAGGTTTTCGCTGTCGGCGACGTTGAGGACGGAAAGGTCGTAGCCGCCATCGGGATTGCGGTTCTGCGCGACGACCAGTTGGCTGGCGATTTTCGCAATGGCGTTGGCGGCGAAATACTTCATGATGCCGACGCCGATGCTGGCGCTGAAGATGACGATGAGCAGGACGTGTTCGTCAATGTTCACGACGAGCATGCTGGATTTTTCGCCCTGCTGATAAACGCTGTTGAAATTCGGTTCGTTGACGAGGCCGGCGATGGTCTGATTGGCCATGAACGCGCCGGACGCGAGGGCGCCGATGGTGGTCACGTCAAATTGCGAGGAGTCGCCCTGATGCGTGATGAGGAAGCCGCCTTTGTCAATGATGAGCGCGGCGGTGGCGTCAGTCTGGCGGATGAATCCACGCAGCGCATCGTTGAGTCGCTGCATGTCCTCCTCGATCAGTTGGGGCAGGGTGGCCATGTCACGCGGGCTGGGGGGGCGCTTTGGTTGATGAATTTCTGGAGCAGCAGGCGCGTGATCATGTTGAGCGATTCAAACACGCCCTCGCATTTGTGCGCGCTGGCGCCGAACGACGGCACCTGCACCTCGCGGTTGTTCAAAAGATATTCCATGTATTCAGACGGCGCGGCATTCGGCAGGTCGCGTTTGTTGTATTGCAGCACGTAGGGAATTTCCGCGATGTTTAATTTCAACGAAGCCAGGTTGTCCACCAGGTTTTGAAAGCTTTCCACGTTCTCCGGCATTTTTTCGTATTGCGAGTCCGCGACGAACACGATGCCGTCCACCCCGCGCAACACGAGTTGCCGCGTGGTGTTGTAAATCACCTGCCCGGGCACGGTGTAAAGCTGGAACTTGGTTTTGAAACCTTTGATGGTCATCGCCTCGATCGGCAGGAAATCAAAGAAAAGCGTGCGGTCGGAACTCGTCGCCAGCGAGACGAGCTTGCCCTTGTTGCCGGACTGCGTCTGCACATGGTCGTGGACCTGCACGAGGTTGGTCGTCTTGCCGCCCATCGCGGGGCCGTAGTAAACGATCTTGACCTGCAATTCCTTGGTCGCTTGGTTGATGATGGCCATAGTTTTTATTGTTTTTTGCGGTCGAGTTCGCCGGCGAGCGATGTGAGGTGCGTCGTTGGCAACGATTCGCCGGCGCGCCCGAAGGCGGCGAAATAGATCGGCGTTCACATGGAAAATCTGCCACGGCACGTTGCCGACCGTGAACTTCAGATTGTTGAGCGCTCCCATGCGCAGCTCGCGGGTGCATTGCGCCACGCGGTCATAAATTTGGGGCAGAAACGCCGCCGCCGTGTCGGCATTCAAATCCGGCGGCACATGGCTCGCGATCAACAAGCCGTCGCATAGGGCGACCACGACCCCGGCAACGCCGGGCAGGGTAATCGCGCGCGCCACGATCTCCTTTGGCGTCGCGTGGCGGCTGGTGAAATCTGTTTGTGGCGCCTGCGGACGTTTGTATTCGCTTTCATCCACGCGCGGTGTGTCGGAGGAGTCACCCCAGACGTAAAAATTGGTTTCCGACAATTTGGCGTCCACGGGCTTGACGGCGGGCCGGGCCGGTTCGGGCACATTGTCCGCCACCGCTGGCGCGGCCACCGGCGCTTTCATTGCCGGTGACGCAACGCTGGAGAATGGATTCGGAATGGACTGGTCAACGGCGAGCTGCGGTTGCGGCCGGGTCGGCGGATTTTGCCGATTCAGGAAAAGCGGCGCGATGACCTTCAATGGCAGTTCCAGTTCGGCGTTGTCGTGAACCGACTCGATTGCCGGTGGCGCGGGCCGGATGCAGGAGCGTAAATCGCGCCAGGCAAACGTCACGCGCCCGCGTTTCATCGCCGGTGCCACCACGTTCAAGAGCAGGGCGGCTTGCGCGTTCGCCAGATTCCACCCCGCGATTTCGTTTCGCAACGCCTCCGGCCAATTTTCGGAAAGCGCGTCCAGCGGCGCGGAAATAAATTCCTGCTCCGGGGCACCTGTCGCAACGGGAGCAAGCGGTGGCGCGGAACAAACGGGTTCGGCTGGTGCGGATGAAACCGGCGCGTTAGGCGCGGCGGGGACCGGGAGAACAGGCGCGAGTTTGGGTGCGGGCGCAGATGCCGGAGCCGGCATGGTTGAGGTTGAAATTGCGGCTGCCGCTGGTTTTGAACCGAAAAATAAATCGGGAATTTCCTCCGATACCGAAGCTTTTTGCTTCGCCTGGCCCGCCGCTTTCTGCATTGCAAAAAAAAGCGGCGTGAGAACCTTGAGCGGCAATTCAACTTCAACTCCGTCGTGGACTGAAACCGGTGCCGGTTTGGGACGGATCATCATGCGCAGATTTTTCCACAGGATCGAGACGCGTCCGCGTTTGAGTCCGGTTTCGATGAGTGTAGCAGGCAGGGCGACCTGCGCGCTCATCAGATCTGTCTGAACCAGTTCCATCTTGATTGCGTCCGGCCAATTTTCCGCCAGCGCGTCCAGAGGCGCGAGAATGGGATTTCGGACTGGAATTTGCGGCGCGGAATTAAAACTGCCGTTGACTGGCGCAGCTGGCGCGGGCGAAAACGGAATTGGCGCAGCCGGGACAAACGACGGGGTTGAAAAATCAGGTTTGACCGGTGCGGGCGGGGCAGCGACGGTGGCCGCGAAGGGAATGGAAGCAACCGGTGCAATCTTAAGCGGAGTTGACGCGATTTTTTTGGGACAAATGCCGGCGGCATGCCGGATTTTGGAGCCGCCGGGACGGGCACCGGTTCAGATGTTTTTGGCTCCGGCACCGGCGTGGCCTTGGCCGGGGTGAAATTGACACTTTGCGTGCGAGCGCCGAATGGTCCGGCAACATCGTCCGCCAATTCAACTTTTTTTACGGCGCGGCGGGACAGCAGGGTCGGGCTGATCCGCGTGATGATTTCGTTGAGCGGCAATGCAATCTGACGCGTGTCATTTTCGCGGTCGGAATTGGCAAACAGTCCGGGTCGGGCGGCGCGAAGCTCACCAAGGGTTATCTTGACGGAGCCATGGGCGAGTTGGGAAAGAACTTTTTCCACTGGAATGAGAATGAAAGCGCTGGCTGGCGGTGTCTCTATCAGTTTTGCGCGCAGATCAATCGGCAACACGGCGATGATGGATGGCAACGGCAGTTGCAGGCCACCGGGGCTGGCGGTGGCTGGCGCTGGTAGTGGAATGTTAATGCGCTGTGTTTTGGATGGTGGCGTGGCGGCGGGTGAAATGCCGCGCGGGGATGCGGTGGCGGCCATTGGAATTGAATACAGCGGCGCGACAACGGTCGCGCCGTTGTCGTCGAAGCGCCGAAGCAATCCTCGCAGCAACCCGGCAAATTTTGATTTCACAGTGTTCGACATGGTAATTACGCTATGCCCGTCTTTTAATGCACTACAAGACGCTTTTGGAATAGCAGGAACCTTGCCATGACGAACTTAAATGGGATGGTGTTTATTTTGTAGCGATAAAAGAACCCCGGCAAATACGGCAGAAAACTTGTAACTCCACCCACGCAATTTTGCAGAGGTGAAACTGTCCCGCTATTGGACTGTGGTATGTCCTGTTTGCGTTAATAAAACATTCCCAGCCGTCAAAGCCGCCGATGGCTGTGGAAAATCATTGCGAATCACCGGTCTGGCTTCTAACTTGCTCAACGAAACGTTTGTTTGGAATGGCGGAATGGAAATCCAGCATAAAATCTTAATTTTGGATGACGACACGGACTGGTTGAATTGAGCCGGAAATGCTCACACAACTCCCCAGCAAGCCGGAGATCCGCACCGCCACTTCCGGCAAACGCGCGCTGGCCATGCTGGATGCCGAGCCGTTCCGCCTGCTCATTTGTGATCTCAAGATGCCGCGCATGGACGGCCTGCAAGTGCTGGCCATTGTGCGCCGGCGTTTTCCGAACTGCGCACCGTGGTTTTGAGCGGTCTGGAAGATGAGGATTTCCGGTCGCGCGCCTACGCGCTAGGCGTGGACATGTTCTGGCTCAAGACCGAGATGCAAAGCAACTCGCAGATGTATTTGGACTGCCTTGAATCGCTGCTGGGCATAACGGAGCGAGGATGTCGGGTTTCGCGGAATCCAGAGCAAGAACCTCATGGACATCATCCAGATGGAATGCCTCACGGGCAGTTCCACCGTGCTGTATCAAGTCGCCACCGGCCTGCTCTCTGCTGACCAGATCGCCGGCCCACTGCGTTCCATCCTCAGCCGCCAGCGCAACGTCGAAGTCCTCCAGGACGAAGTCACCGGCATCGACGTCGCCAACCGCCTAGTCCACCTCACCCAGCATCAATTGCCCTACGATTTCCTCATCCTGGCCACCGGTATCCAATACAACTACTTCGGCCACGATGAATGGCGCCGCGTCGCGCCCGGCCTCGAATCTCTCGACGATGCCGATCTCATTCGCGAAAAGTTCTCACCGCCTTTGAGCGCGCCGAAGCCTAGCTGCTCTCGATCACGCCGACCAAGCCGAAGTCCGGCGCTTGTTAACTTTCGTTCTGGTAGGCGCGGGCACTGTGGGCGTTGAGATGGCCAGCACTCTCGCCGAAATGTCGCGCATCGCTTTGGCTCACGATTTCCGTCACATCGATCCCAAGTCCGCGCAAATTTTGCTCTACGAAGCCGCACCGCGCATTCTGCCTACCTTCCCTGAGGTGCTTTCCTCGCCCGCGCAGCGCCACCTCCAAAGCCTTGGAGTGAAAATCTTCACCAACACGCGCGTCACTGCCGTCGACGCCGCCGGAATCGTCGCCAATGGCGAGCGCGTTCCCGCCGCTACCGTTTTGTGGGGAGCAGGAGTGCTCGCTTTGCCCGCCGGACGCTGGCTCGGCGCCGCCATGGACAAATCCGGAAAAGTTATCGTCGGCCGCTATTTTTCTGTCCCCGGCCATCCCGTGGGTTCCGCTATTGGCGACACGGCTCACGTCGTCTCCCCAGCCCGCAATCCCATCGGCTTCAAATACAAAGAGCCGATGACTCTGCCTGGCGTCGCCCCGCCCGCCATTCAAGAGGGACAGTACGTCGCCAAAGTAATTCGTTCCCGCGTCACCGAAAAAAAGCCGCCTGCGCCCTTTACCTATTGGGACAAGGGTGACCTCGCCATCGTCGGCCGCACCTACGCCCTCGCCGACCTCCGCTTTATGCGCTTCACCGGCTTTCCAGCTTGGATTCTTTGGGCCATCGTGCACATCTATTTCTTGATCGGCTTCGCCAATCGCTTTTTCGTCATCTTGCAATGGGGAATTTCCTTCCTCACCAAACGCCGCCAAGTCCGGCGGCTTCCCCGGCCAAGAACGCTCCGCCAAAGCCCCCTAATCGCCGGTGTTGCCTTAGAATTTTCCGCGGGGGTGCCCCACACGCGTTTGGGCGCGTCCGACAGGACGCGCAGGTGAACGGCAAGGTTCACCTCATATCATTGGGCGCGCGTGGTAGAGGAAACCCTATGCTACCGAGCGATGCCATTAGACATAGGAGGAAGAATGCCGCAAGTGTGGTTAGTTACGGGTGGTTCTCGCGGTTTGGGTCGGGCGATTGTCGAAGCTGGACTTGCAGCCGGGAATAAAGTCCTGGCGACGGCTCGAAACTCCGAATCACTCGGCGATCTGTCGGCGCAATACGGCAGCCAGGTGAAACTATTTGACCTCGATGTGACCGACGAGTCCGCGGCGGCTGCTGCCGTAAAGACAGCCATCCATACGTTTGGCTCGCTGGACGTTGTTATCAACAACGCGGGATACGGCAATCTCTCGTCCGTCGAGGACACGCCCATGTCGGACTTCCGCGCGCAAATCGAAACGAATCTCTTCGGGACCATCATTGTGACCAAGGCGGTTCTTCCATATTTCCGCGAAAGGAAGCGCGGCCATTTTGTTCAGTTTTCCTCAATGGGGGGAAGGATTGGGCCTCCGGGGCGCGGACCCTATTCGGCTGCGAAATGGGGCGTTGAGGGTTTCTCCGAAGTATTGTCGCGTGAAACAGCGCCGCTAGGCATCAAGGTCACCATAGTTGAAACGGGCGGCTTCCGCACGGATTTTGCGGGAAGCTCCACAAAGCTAAGCGAAGGGCATCCGGAATACGACACCACAGTTGGCGCAACTGCCAGATTTCAACGCGACTATAACGGAAAACAACCGGGTGATCCGACGAAGGCTGCCCAAGCGATCGTTCGACTGACTCAGGAGCAAAATCCCGCCTTGCGGCTTTTACTTGGCAGTGATGCGTACAACGGCGCGGAAAAGAACGACCTTGCACGATTGGAAGAAGCAAGAAGATGGAAAGAGCTCAGCTTGTCGACTGATTTCTAGCTTTGGTTTAGTGAGCATGGGCAGGGTGGGTCCTGCCTTTGCTGTTGCTTCGGAAGTGTCTGCGGGTCTTAGATAGTGGCGGACAAACCCGGCGGGTAGTCCCAATTCGCCGGCATCTTCTTTGAAGGAGACTTCCTCATGAAAAATCTCCTCACTCCCCCCGGCCTCACTCGCAGAGACGCCTTAAAATACAGCAGCCTCGCGCTTCTCCCCCTCACAATCCCGGTCCACGCATCTCCACAGCTCACCACCGCCAACGGCGGTCCTGACCCTTACCCAATTCCCTGGCTCGACAAAAACGGCAGTCACAATCAGCCCGCCGGCCTGAACCTCGAACCCTCGCACATCTACCATTTCAATGGCCGCGTCGCGCGCTGCAGCACGTTCACCGGCCTCGGCACAGACAATCATGGAAATCGCATCGCCTTCGGCAGCCCCACCACCGACTACGGCGTGATGCAAGGAGAATACTGGGCCGCTCGCACCGCCCAGCACGGCGTCTTCACCCATATATGACTCACGCTTTTTCAGGGGCCGGCGGTCCCTGCCAATCAGATTCACGATTTTCACCCGCCCATCGCGCCATCCGGCCTCTACTGGGTCGTTCCCGTGCCCGAAGGCGGCCTCACCATTGCTCCCGACGGCAACACCATCACTCTACAAATGAAAAATGTCCCGGTTGTTGATCAGCCGCGCTGGCCGGCTTTGGACTCGATCGCCACGCCCGCGCAAATGAATTTCAAAATGGTTTGGAAATCAACCGGTGAGCCCGTGAAGTTCGATGACCCCGCAAAGCATTTCCGGTTCATCGGCACGCGCGCAACTTGCCAATTGGAAGCGGAGGTCTCCGTGCCGTCCATCGGCTTTTCCTGGAAGTCCGATCCGCTGGAAACGTCGAAATCCGCCTTCGCCGTCATCGGCACCGAACTCAACGGCCGCTACTACGACGCCCTGGGAACATGACGCGCCAGGACTTTATTCCCGGCTGCAAGTCCGGCTTCGACAGCATCCAAGAAAACTTTGCGGAGGAAATTGTGAATCGATTCGAAGGCAAAGTTGGCATCGTCACGGGGGCCGGCACTGGTATCGGCGCCGGCACAGCGCGCCGATTCTTGCGCGAAGGCGCATCCGTCGTCCTGAATGGGCGGCGTGAACACATCCGGTCTGGGCGGAGATTGGGGGCTTGCTGCCTACAATGCGGCGAAGGGCGCAGTTACCAACTTCACTCGCTCGCTGGCACTCGAGTACGGCTCCCGCGGCGTGCGGATCAACGCCGTAGCACCCAGTCTCACTTCCACCGACGCCACAATCGAACTTGAGAAAAGCGAAGCCCTCATGACAGCTTTTCGTGAACGCCTCCCGATTGGCAGGGCCGCCACGCCCGATGAAGTCGCGGGCGTGATCGCATTCCTGGCCAGTGAAGACGCCGTTTTTATCAACGGAGTGAACCTCCCGGTCGACGGCGGGGTTCATGCGTCCAATGGCCAGCCAAACTTCCTCTCAGTCCTCGGACAAGGCTGAACTCCGCATCGGACGCACGGACCAGAAGTCTCTTATTCGCCTTCGCTAGCCCTGCAACAACTGCGGCAAGTTTATCGATCGGAGACCATATGGATGTGCACTTGATCGACGGAACATACGAACTGTTCCGCCATTTTTTCGCAGTGCCCTCCACAACAGATTCGAACGGGCAGGAGATCGGCGCGGTACGAGGTGTCGTGAGCTCCGTTTTGTCCATGATCGAGAGAGGTGCAACTCACATTGGAGTTGCAACCGATCACGTCGTCGAGTCATTTCGAAATGATTTGTATCCCGGATACAAGACGAGTGAAGGCGTGCCGCCCGAGTTGCTCTCGCAATTCCCCATTCTTGAGGAAACCTTGGAAGCAATGGGAGTAGTGGTGTGGCCAATAAAGATGATGAGGCGGACGATGCGCTCGCCTCTGCGGCCGACAAAGCAGCCAAAGATCACCGGGTAAAGCAGGTGCTCATTTGTACGCCCGATAAAGACCTCAGTCAGTGTGTAGTGGGTAGACGAGTCGTTCAATTGGACCGCAGGCGTGAAATCGTGCGCGACGAGGCCGGAGTCGTCGCGAAATTTGGAATAAAACCCCCATCCATTCCGGACTTCCTGGCTGTCGTCGGAGATACCGCCGATGGCTTTCAGGTGTGCCGGGATGGGGCGCAAAGGCCGCGGCTCTTACCTATGTCAGTATCCCCACCTTGAAACCATTCCAAAGGATTGGCGAGAATGGCACCCGTCAATCCGGAGAGCCCGATTACTGTCCGAATCGTTGCACAATTCGTGGAGCGAGGCCTTGTTGTTTCGGACTCTTGCAACCCTGCGATTGGATGTGCCGGTATTTGAGAAAGTTGAGGATCTTCGTTGGAAGGGACCACGCCAGGACTTTGAGGACTGCTGCCGACGAATGAGGTCTCCCGATCTGCTTGCTCGCGTAGGCCGACAAACTGTTGATCGCCGCTCGGACGAGTCGGTTTCGCTTTGGCGTCCGCAGTGGCCGACGACTGGGACCCGGGATGTGGGCTGAAACCGCTCGGCGGAGGTGGCAGAGTTCCCGGCTAAACTGTCACGGCAGCGGCCTTATCATCGCGTTCACAATTCTCGGATCGTCAAAATCCGTCCGGTCTCCCGCATCTTTTCCGCGACCAGCATCAACCGCGCCGAAAGCGGCTTGTGCCACTTCACCGACAAACTCGCCACATCGCTCAAAATCCTCACCAATTGCAAATGCGTCACCCGCCCCGGCAACGGCACCACATCCAGCCCCGTCCCGCACACCGACGAATAAGCTAGCAGCCCATCAATTGAAATCGATCCCTCGCCCCAACGCTTCGCGATCGTCTGATCTTCCATCACCGGCATCATCAACCCCGAATATCCCACGCGCGTCACCGGAATCACCTGCAGCGCGCGTGTAATCAACGCCGCCGTCGTCAGCGTCCCGCTCGACCCAAACCACGACCCTGTAAATGCCTCAATCGCCGCGCCAATCGAATCCCGCTTCATCGGCACCGGCGACACGTAGATACCCTGATAATGCCAGCCCGTTTTTCTCGCCACGTCTCTGCAAATTCCTTCAATCTCCTGCGCCTGCGGCCCCAGCTTTTCCACAATCGCTTTTTCCGCTCCCGCCACGTCCTTCGTCGCGCTCAACGCCTCCAGCACCACATTCGCCGACTGCAGCCCGAGCGCAAATCCATGATCGTTGCCGTTTTCATATGCGGTGGGAAAGAACGGCGTCGCCGCCGGCGTCAACGCGCCCGCCGCAAATCGAAAATTCGCCGAGCTGCGTGGCGAATGCACCGCCAAAAATTGAATCACGCTCTCCGCCGACTCAATCGCGTCCCAATGGATTCCATCCTCGCCCGCGATCAGGACGCTCCCATTCATGGTTCCGCCGGCGCCAGCGCATTCGCCAATAATTCCGCGCGCTTCGGATCGTCGCCCACGTGCAACATCGCCGGCCCCACCGAAATCGAAAATCCCTTCTCCGCCGCCAGCCGGTCGAGCTGTCGCAAAAACTTATAGCCTTCCTCTTCACTCAAGTCGCTCGTGTAATCCCCAAACGGCTGCGTCGCGATTCGAATCGTCTGAACTTCGTACCCGCCCTGCTCCAACTCCGCCTTTGACTTCTGCAGAAAATCCAACGTCTCGTCGATCTGCTGCGCGTACGTGGCGCGATTCAGCTTCAAAAACGCCGTCACCGTGCGAATTTTCGCCTTCTGCGGCCCAACTTCCTTCGGCTCCGCAGCCGCCTCTTCTTCGGTTGGTTTTGGATTTTTCTGCTTCTGCGCTTTCGCGCTCTGCTTGCTGTTTTGAGCAGCGCTACGTGCCGCAAGCCCGCTGCCTGCCGGCGCAAAGGAGGGAACTACGACCGCAAAAATCAATGCTGCAATGAGGCAAATCGAAAATACGACCGCGCGCGACCTGAAAATTCGAACACCCACACGATAACCCACACTCTTCCTACGAAAACGCCGGAATCCCCGTGATCCGCTCTCCAATAATCAGCTTGTGAATGTCGTCCGTGCCTTCATACGTAATCACCGACTCCAAATTGTTCATGTGCCGCATGATCGGATAATCGTCCACAATTCCATTCGCGCCCAGCACCGACCGCGCCTTCCGCGCCGTCTCCAGCGCCATCCAAACGTTATTCATCTTTAGCATCGAAATGTGCGACGGATGCGCCTTGCCTTTGTCCTTCAGCTTGCCCACCTGCAGCGCCAGAAACTGCGCCTTGGTAATTTCGGTGATCATCCACACCAACTTTTCCTGTACCAGTTGATGCGCCGCAATCGGCTTGTTATCGAACTGCTTCCGCTCCTTCGCATAACGCAGCGCCGAGTCATAACACGCCATCGCCGCGCCAATCGCGCCCCATCCAATCCCATACCGCGCCTGATTCAAGCACGACAGCGGCCCGCGCAAGCCTCCACATGCGGCAGCAAATTCTCCGCCGGAATTTCGCAGTCGTTCATCGCCAGCCCGCTGGTCACCGACCGCGCAGCGACCACTTCCCATGCACATCCCACGCCTTGAACCCCGGCGTCCCTTTTTCCACCAAAAATCCGCGAATCTTGTCGTCCTCGCACTTCGCCCACACCACCGCCACATCCGCAATCGATCCGCTCGTGATCCACATCTTCTCGCCGTTCAGCAGGTATCCGTTGCCCTTGCGCACCGCGCGCGTCAACATCCCGCCCGGGTTCGACCCAAATTGCGGCTCGGTCAGTCCGAAGCAGCCGATCGCTTTTCCGTGCTGCAGCAGCGGCAGCCACTTGTCCTTCTGCGCGTCCGATCCAAACGCGTGAATCGGATACATCACCAACGCCGATTGCACCGAAATAAAACTCCGTAGCCCCGAATCGCCCCGCTCCAGCTCCTGCGTGACCAGCCCATACTCCACGTTCGACATTCCCGCGCAGCCGTAGCCCTGCAAACTCGCCCCAAAAAATCCCAGCTCCGCCATTTGCGGAATTAATTGCTTCGGAAATTTTCCCTCGCGATTGCACTCTTCAATGATCGGCAGGATCTGCTCGTCCACAAACTGCCGCGCCGTTCCTCGCGCCAGTTTTTCTTCGTCAGTGAGCAGGGAATCGAAGTCGAGATAATCGACTCCGGCAAACGCTGGCATAAAAGGCTCCTTTGGCCGGGCTACTTCACCATAACCACACTACGCAAACGCTCTCCGTTGTGCGAATCGCAAATTGTAACAGGGGGCCTTCCAGCGCATCAAGCGAGGGGACTAAAGCACTGAGGCCAACCGGTTAAGGTCGGCCTCGCTACGGTTCCCGAAGGAGCCGGGGGGATAATTCAATACGATTGCAAGTTGTAACAACCCTCTTCGAAGCTGGCAAGCCTCTCGGACCATAGCTTTACAAATCACCGTAATCTTACGGAAGGCGGCGCGTTACCCAATCGCGCTATAATGTGACAATTAGGGGAAGGCTCAAATGGCGACCTCAGACACCATCGACCTCAGCGAAGTCTTGAAGAACGCCCCCATTGGAAGTGGATAGCTCTGTCAAAGGACCGAGCCAGAATCGTAGGAACCGGGAACACTTTAGACGAAGCCCTCGAAATTGCTCGGGCCGCGGGCGAGCCCGATCCACTGGTCTTGAAAGTTCCGCCGGTCAGCGCCCTGATTTTATAGGATGCGATTTCCCTTTGTTAAGCTCCAAGCCTCCCCTATTGCCGCCTTTCCGAAACGAACGAGCATTTCGCGCCCGCTCTTGCAGCTGACCCTCCAGCTTGGGAATAAAACAGTGAATGCACTTGCGATCGTAGATTCGGGGGCAGATGAGTGTATTTTTCCGGCTTCGATAGGCAGGGCCCCTTGGAGTGCCGATTCCCAATCCGAATGTTTATGTCTTCTCAGGTACTTCGAATCAGCCCCAGAACGCATATTTCGATAACGTTCACGCAGCGGTCCACACTTTTGATACGCCTCCTCAGATCGCTTTCGAATTCGACCTTTACGCGGGCTTTTGCGACACCTTAGAGACGTCGGACTTGGCCTTCTCGGCCAGAACGGCTTCTTCTCCAGATTCGTTGTTACCTTTAACCACACGGGCAACTTTCTAGAAATTGTCTGATCGGCTGCTCCTGCAAATGCTCCCCCTCCCGTTTGCCTCCCGCTTCCCGCCCTAGTAGAATCTACCTCCCCATGCCGGACACTCCCTCTCCAGTCGGCCGTTCCATCTCGCATTACACCGTCCAGGAAAAACTGGGCGGCGGCGGGATGGGCGTGGTCTACAAAGCCAAGGACACCCGCCTCGGCCGCAGCGTCGCCCTGAAATTCCTCCCCGACGACATTTCCAATGATCCCCAGGCCATCGAGCGCTTCCACCGCGAAGCCCGCTCCGCTTCCGCCCTCAATCACCCCAACATCTGCACCATTTACGACATCGGCGAATTCGAAGGGCCGCCCCTTCATCGCCATGGAACTTCTCGAAGGGCAGACTCTTAAGCACCGCATCGAGGGCAGGCCCATCGAAATTTCCAAGCTCCTCGACATCGCCATCGAAATTGCCAATGGCCTCGACGCGGCCCACTCCAAGGGCATCGTCCATCGCGACATCAAGCCCGCCAACATTTTTCTTCGTCGAACACGCCCAGGCCAAAATTCTCGACTTCGGCCTGGCCAAGCTGACCTCCGCTGCGCCCCGCTCCGAGCCCGTCGGCGCTACTTCTATGCGCACGAATACACCGCGCCTTCGACGAAACTCAACTCACCAGCCCTGGCACTTCCATCGGCACTGTCGCCTACATGTCCCCCGAACAGGCCCGCGGCCAGGAACTCGACCCGCGATCCGATCTTTTTCCCTCGGCGTGGTCATCTACGAAATGGCCACTGGCTCGGCCCCATTCCGGGCTCAACTTCCGCGGTCATTTTCGACGGAATCTTGCACGCGAACTCCTGCCGGCCAGAAACTGAATTCCCGTCTCCCTGTTGCCCTCGACACCGTCCTTCCAAGGCTCTCGAGAAAGATCCCGACCTGCGCTGTCAAACCGCCGCTGAGCTTCGCGCCGACCTCAAGCGCATCAAGCGCGACCTCGATTCAAGCCGCCGTCACACCACCGAAAAATCCGAGCAGCTCGAAAGCTCTCTCCGTCCGGCCCCGCCGCCGCCTCATCCACCAAATCCGTCGCCGTGCTCTATTTCGAAAACCAAAGCGGCTCGAAAGAGGACGAGTACCTCCGCGACGGCATCACCGAAGACGTCATCACCGAGCTCGCCAAGATTCGTGGAATCAACACGTACTCCCGCCCCACCATCTTGGCCTTTCGCGATAAGTCGGTGACCCCCGCGCAAATTCGCGAACAGCTCGGCGCCGCCTATGTCCTTACCGGCACTCTGCGCCGCGCTGGGGCCCGCCTGCGCATCAACGCCCAACTCGTCGATACCAAAACCGATTTTCCGCTCTGGTCCGAGCGCTTCGACCGCGAAATGAAAGATGTCTTCGAAGTTCAGGACGAGATCGCCCGCAAAATTGCCGAAGCCCTCCGCGTCACTCTTTCTCCGCAAGAGCTCGAAGCCCTGGCCGTAAAGCCCACCGAAAATCTCCAGGCCTATGACCTCTATCTTCGCGGCAAACGCTACGCCCGCCGCCAAACCCGCCAGGACCTCGAGTTCGCCCTGCAAATGTTCGAGAACGCCGTTACCATCGATCCAAGCTTCGCCTTGGCCTACGCCGCTTCTGCCAATGCCTGCGCAATGTTTTATTGCAACTTCAATCGCGAACAGATCTGGGTTGATCGCGCTAGAGAAGCGTCTGGCAAAGCGGTCGCCCTGCGCTGGGATCTTCCCGAAGTCCAGGTCAGCCAGGCTTGGGTTCTCTACGCCGCCGAACTCCATGAAGAAGCGATTCGCATGGCCAAAAAAGCCATCGAACGCAAACGCGATTGCGAAGGTGCCCACTATCTGCTGTGCAGGTCATTGTTTGCCGCGGGCCGTGATCGAGAAACGGTGGAGGTCTCAGAATCAGCCATCGAATCGAGCGGCGAGGACTACAACGTTTATGTGCCCATCATCAATTCGCTCGGCAAACTGGGCGATGAAGTCGGCCGGAAGGCCATGGCCGCCCGCAGAATGGCCGCCCTCGAAAATCACCTCAAGCAAGTTCCCGAGGACGCTCGGGCGCGTATCCTTCTTGCCAGTGACTACGCCGATTTTGGCCGCGTGGATGAAGCCATGCGCGAGCTGAACCTCGCCCTCACCTTGCGCGCCAACGAAGCCTCCATCCTCTACAATGCCGCCTGCGTTTACTGCCACCTCAACAGGAAGACCGAGGCCATGAATGCGCTGAAACAGGCTTGGGAATTAGGCTTCCGAGACTCTCGGTGGGCCCGTAACGATACTGACCTCAACATGCTCCACGGCGACCCCGACTTCGAACGCCTCTACCCCGAAAAACCCGCCACCCACTAACGCCACCACCGAAACACTCATCAAAAACGCGGTGTCATTCCGAACGCGATCCGCGTCTTGCGGGGCGGAGGAATTTGCTTTTGAAGTATCATGTAGGTTTTGGGTGCCCCACATGGCGGTTGTTCCATGTGGGGGTTTACCCCTCATCTTCGGGGTCCAGCACTACGTAGAATGTTTTGCCGTTCTTAATTATTCTTCACTGATGCCTACCAACTTCATACAAATCACGCCCTTCATGGTCGTCGACAACATCGACCGCGCCGTGAAATTCTTCACCGACATCCTCGGCTTCAAAGAACTCTTTCGCATGCGCGACTACGCTTAGGTCCATCGCGAAACCGCCGGCATCCGTATCCTCGAAATGCACGGTCCCGAAGCCGCCCCTCCCGGCAATCGCCGCTTCTCCTACTACATCGACGTCCGCGACCTCGATGCCCTCTACGCCGAACTCAAACCTAAGCTCGATACTCTCCCCAAAGCCGACGTCTACGGCCCGGTCAATCAATCCTACGGCCGCGCGAACTCCTCATCCTCGCCCCCGACGGCAACCTCATCGCCTTCGGCCAAGCTCTCGACCCCGCGGACGCCCCTCCCGAATAGCGCCTTTGCCTTAGAAGTGTCCCCGGGTACTCCACACGCAGCTTTAAGCGTGTGGGCTTCATCGCGCGCTTAGCAACACTCGTCAGAAAAGACGCGGTGTCATTCCGAACGCGATCGGCGCCCTTTGCCGAGCGTGAGGAATCTCCTTCGCTTTTGAATTTGGTGTTGTCTTTGAAGTGTCTGCGGTTTTGGGTGCCCCACATGCTGTTTTGGCATGTGGGGTTCTTCCCATCCAATCTCCTCGTCATCACAGCGCGTCTGCCGTGGGCGCGCGCCACCGCTATTTGCGGGTGCCCCACACGCCGCCTCTGCGCGTGGGATGCGTGATCGTCGGACCTTGAGTGCGGTTGCCCTTGCCTTAGTTTCCTCACCTGACCGAACCTTTCAATATTTTCCTCACCCTCTCAACAATCTCCCCCACACTCACTGGCCTATATATCACCTCCGCACCTCGCGGAATCTCCACCGTCTCCGTTCTCGACGCAATCGCAATCGTCGGCACTTTCCTCACCAGATCCTGCACCGCCGCACTCCCCATCAACTCGCTCGTCGCCTCGAACACGATCGCGCCGGGCATTTCATTTCGAGCAATCGCCCTCCCCGCATCATCTACCGACTCCATCCCCATCGCCTCAATGCCCATCTCGCGCAACTCCGCCCGCACCCCCGCCCGCAGCTTCCAGTCTGTCGCGATAACAAAAACAACCATCGGTTTTTAGCATACCGCCTCTCGCCCCCATCCCGGCTTTTCGCCTTTGCTTTTGAAGTGTCTGCGGGTGCCCCATCCGCCGGTTTGGCGGGTGGGTGAGGAAACTTAAAATTCATCGGCTTTTCTACGCATACCCCCAACTCAACTTCCCACTATGTTTCACGCTCTCCCTCACCTATCATTCCTCGTCTAATCCGACGCGTCACCCGCGCCGCCACGAAAGGTCGCCTACTGGCTCAACCATGAACTCTCCGGCTGATCCCAATCGAACCAACCCAACAAATCCCGACCCCGCCTCCCTCGAGCCTTATCCCGACCCGCCGCTACCGCCCGGCCACGGCCGCTCCGGCGATCCCGACCGCATCTTCATGGGTCCCAACGGTCTTCGCGCCGGCTGGCGCATTTGCATTTGGCTCTGCCTGTCCATCGCCTTCATCGCCATTTCCGTCCTGTTCGTGAACCATATCCCCGTCCTGAAGCGGCAGGTCACCGGGCAGCACGGGCTCGGTCCGGTTTCACTGATCGTGCAGGAGGGCTCCGTCGTGTGGGGAGTTTTCGTCGCCGCGCTCATCATGGCCGCCATCGAAGGACGCAAGCCTGGCGTCTACGGCTTGCCCGCTACGCAAGCATTCAAAAGTTATTTTTGGCAAGGAATACTCTGGGGCCTTGCGATGGTCTCGCTTCTGATTGGTCTGATTGCCGTGGCGGGCGGCTATTCCTTCGGTTCCATCGCGCTAGACACGCCCCTGCTTGTTCGCAACGGAATCCTTTTCCTGATCGGCTTCCTGCTCGTCGGCTTTTTCGAAGAATTTACCTTCCGTGGCTACATGCAATTTACACTCTCCACCGGCATTGGCTTCTGGCCTAGCGCGATCATCCTCTCCGCGCTCTTCGGCGCGATCCACCTGCCCAATCAAGGCGAAGGCCTCGTCGGCGCGCTCGGCGTGTTCGTCATCGGCATGTTTTTCTGCCTGACACTCTGGCGCACCGGCAATCTCTGGTTCGCCGTCGGCTTGCACTGCGCCTTCGACTGGGGTGAAACCTTTCTCTATTCGGTACCCGACAGCGGCAATGCCCCCGTCGGCTCTGTTTCCCATTCTGTCCTGCATGGCCCGCGATGGCTCACTGGCGGCACCGTGGGTCCCGAAGGCAGCGTCTTTTGCTTTCTCATTATGGCCCTCGCTTTCCTCGTCTTCCTCATGCTCTACCGCGCCCGCCCCTCCCTCCCCGCCTCCCCCTCCGACCTCTCCTTGCCCCCCGACTCCCGCTAATCCACTTCCACCATTCACAAGGAGGAAATAATGACCCGCACGATCAACCGGATCATGAACAAATGGTCGGCAAAAATAATTGCCGTCGTCGCGATCGCCGCTCTTGTCGTAATCGTCGGGACGAAATTACAAACCCATGCCGAATCGAAGTCCGCTCACCGCGCCATGGCGACCGACCAAACCGAAACGACCGAAGCGAAAATCGAACGCGCCATGTCCGCTGGCCCGCCTGAGATCGCCCGTTCAGCGAAAATCGTCGACAAAGATGCGCAGGGTCACCACGTAGTTTTGCGTGAAGGCTCGAATGGCTTCACCTGCATGCCCGGCAATCCAAACGTCATCGGCGATCCTGCCATGTGTGCCAACGGACCTGCGATGCAGTGGTATGCCGATTTCGCGGCTCACAAACCGAAGCCGACCAACACCGTTCCCGGAATCACCTACATGCTTGCAGGCGCCACTCAGCGTAGCGATTCGAATCCGTACGACAAAACGAGCCCCCCGATCACCGTCGGCCCGCACTGGATGATCATGTGGGCCTTCGACGCCAAGACCACAGGGCTACCCACAACGCATCACGCCACCGGCGCATACATCATGTGGGCCGGCTCCCCCTACGCCCACGTCCACGTCATGGGTCCCCCCGCCGGCACCCAATAACCGCCCGCTAGTGTCGACGCGGCTGGCGAATCGCTTGTCATATTTAACTGGGCAAACTCACCCCCAGATTCTCCTCACTCTCATCACCAATCCACCATACTGACCCTCGATGCCTACAACCCCCTCCACCCTGAAGCGTTGCATCACCGCCATCCTATTCACCGCCGTCGCCCTACTCGCCGGCTGCACCCACATCGCGCGCATCTTCGAAAGCTGGTCCGCGCGTGGCTACGACCGTGACATTCACCGTGCCACCCAATCCATCGCCGCCTCCACAAATAACACCCAGCGCTCCGCCGCCTTCGCCAACCGCGCCGCCGCCTACTCCGAAAAGGCTCGCTACTCCCGCCTCATGAAACTCATCTCCGACGACCAATACAACCAACTCTTCAATTCCGCCGTTCAGGATTACAACCAGGCCCTCGCGCTCTCACCCGACAGCGCCGACCTCTACTACCGCCGCGGCAACGCCTACTATTCCCGCGCCAGCCTCGACATGATTTACAAACCCACCTCCGCCTCTCTCGCCCCTGCCAAAGCCGACTTCACCCGCGTCGTCCAAATGGATCCAAAAAATCGCATGGCTCTCGATATGCTCGGCCTCACCGACGGCTCCATGGGCGACTGGACCGCCGCCCTCGCCGACTTCGAAAAGGAAACCGCACTCGACCCGAAGTTCAACTTCCGCGTTTCCGACGCCTACTGCAATCGCGGCTCCCGCTACCCCAAGGACAAATCTGATCTAGCCATTTCCGACTTGAACCATGCCATTCAAATGCGCACCGCGTCCGATCCCTGCGAGTGCGAGCCTTACAATCCGCTCCTCGCCATCTACCTCACCCAAACTCACCAATACGACAAAGCCCGCGACCTCGTCGCCCTCGCCCAGCACTCCAAGAAGTGGATCGATCCCCAACTCCTCGCCCAACTCAACGCCTCGCCCCACTAATCCCGCCTTTGCCTTAGAAATTTCTGCGGGTGCCCCATCCGCCGGTTTGGCGGGTGGGTGAGGAAACTCCCAATCCCACCTTCACGCGCCTTTGCTTTTTCCCCACCCGCCGCCCCCTCACCCAATAAAATCCCACCGCAATCGCATTACTGACCACCACCGTCCCGCCAATCTTCGCGCCATATCCCAACGGATTCACCACATCCACAAACGGATACACCGAAATCAGCAAACTAAAAAACGACGCGCAAAATCCCACCACCGAAACGCACTTCAGCCACGCCGGCAGCGATTTGCGCAACGCCCGCGCCCCGATCACCGGAATGGCAAACATCACCATATACATCAACTCGTAGTGCGTCATGCTCGCATTCGACAGCACCTGAAACGCTTCCTGCGCGCGCACGCCAATCGTGCCCAGCACTAGCAACACAATCACCAGCGCCGACGTAATCAGTATCGAATTCACCGGCGTCTTCCATCGCGGATGCAATCGCGTGAACCACTCCGGCAGCAAATCGTCCCAGCCCGCCGCCATCGGCAAACGCGTCACCCCCGTAAAAAGATAATTCGCCGCGCCCAGCAGCCTCAGCTCCAGCAGAAAAATCGCGCCAATCACCACCAGATTCCCAATTCCCGAATTGCCCAGCGCAATTCGCAGCGTCTGCGGAATCGGCGCAATCAAATCAATGTGCCCGCGCCTCGCAAACGCGCCCACCGACCCCGTCCCCAAAATAAACATCGCGCAAATAATCGGCGACGCGATCCACACCGACCGCGCGATATTTCGCGCAGGCTGCCGGCTCTCTCCCGCAAAGATCGCAATGTATTCAAGCCCGCTCAGCGCGCCCACCAGCATCTGCCCAAATAACGCCAGCGAAAATAAATTCAGCGGCGGCAACGCCAACGCAAACTGCGCCGCGTAATTTATTTGTTGCCCACCCGCATTGCGCCGTCCCGCATGACGCCACATCGCCCACGCCGGCAAAAAAATCAGCCCAATGAACACCGTCATCATCGCCGTCCCGCCGGTGTTGTGAATCCACTTGCCCCATTCCAGTCCCGCGCACCGCCGCCAAAGTAATCGCCACAACGATCGACCCCACAATCGTCAGCGAAGCCCAATGGCTCTCCGGCAGCCAACTCGCCCTGGGCCCAATCATGTAAGCGAGTTCCGTCGGAATCGCGTAGAGAATCGCCGCCACGATCGCAATTCCGTACACCCACAGATTCCACGCCGTCAGGAATCCCATCATCCGACCGAAGCCCTCATGCGCCCACACATACAGGCCGCCTTCCAGCGGCATGATGCGGTTCAGCCCGATCACCACCGCGCCCACCGGCAAGTAAAAAAGCAGCATCGCCGCCGCCCAAGTCACTGCCTGCCCGCGCCCCAACCCCGCCGCAACTCCAACCCAGCTCGCCCCCACCACGCACAGCACCTGCGACAGCACCAAATCCCGCAGCCCCAACTGCCGCCTCAGCCCATGATTTGACCCATGATTCCAGCGCTGTGGTTGTGCTCGTCCCCATCGCGCGCCTATCCTGCCACAATCCGAAGTTACCGGTCGTGATACAACATCACTGAACCCGCTTTCCTTGGAAACGATGGAACGACGGAACGATGGAATGATGGAACGCATTGCACAAGCTTCCCCGCGTCTCAAGGCCAGGATGGCCGGTGTCTTTTATGTGCTCACCGGGGCGACGTACGTATTCGGTCAGGCGTTCGTTCTCGGCAAGCTTGTCGTAAATGGCGATGCTGCGGCGACCGCCAACAACATCCTCGCGCACCAGTCCTTTTTTCAGTGGGCTTTCACCGCTGATCTCATCTCGGTCGCCTGCTCTCGCGGTTGACGGTTCTCTTCTACGATTTATTTAAGCCTGTAAACCGTAGCCTTTCCTTACTCGCAGCGTTCTTCCACCTGGTCGGGTTGGCCGTTGCGGCGTTCGGGAGCTTCCTTCTGCTTGCTCCCTTGGTTGTCTTGGGAGGCGGGCAATACCTGAGCGCATTTAAGCCGGACCAATCGCAAGCTCTGGCCTACGTGTTTCTCGAATTGAATGCCCAGGCTTGGAACGCGTTCTTGGTATTTTTCGGATTCTATTGCGTTCTGATCGGCTATCTCGTTTTCAAGTCGATCTTCCTGCCGCGGCTTCTGGGCGTGCTCATGGCGTGCGCAGGATTAGGTTATCTGACCTTTGTGTACCCTCCGCTCGCGGCTCGTCTCTCTCCTTACAATCTGGCGCCTGCCGCTCTCGGGGAATTGTCGCTAATGCTCTGGCTCCTCGTGGTCGGCGTGAACGTTCCACGATGGAACGTAGTGTCCTCGCAGCTGCCTTTGCTGTTGAATTAGAAGTGTCCGCGTCTTTGCGACCGGCTAGCGATCACCCATTAAAAAAACGCAGTGTCATTCCGAAGCGACCCGCGGCCGCGTTCGAAGAACGCGCCGGTGAACCACAAGGTTTACCGCATCTAAATGGGCGCGAAGTGAGGAATCTGCTTGCTAAGACCTAGCCGGCACTCGCGCTATTGCTTTGCCTTTGCTGTTGAATTAGAGGTGTCTCCGCGGGTGCCCCATCCGCCGCGCGCCGTCAGGCGCTCATAAAAATGGACCGGGTGGGTGAGGAAACGTTTTTTAACCCTAGCTTCGCGTGCCGTTGCTTTTGTCTTTGCTTTAGAGTTCCGCGTACACTCCAGACTGGCCACATCCCTGACACTTTTCCCCACCACCAACTCCCACCACATCCCAGTCCCGTAGGGACGGAACAACTTAGCCCAGCGCGGCAGCCCTGGGAACACATCCCACAAAAATTCCCCGCCCGTTCCTCGCGGCTTTACTTTTTCTTACTTTGTCACTTTTTAGGGGTTGGAGAGCTTTTCGGCATATCCTTTCGGAGTCAGCGGACCGAACTGGTTCAGGAGCACGTTGATGATCAGACAGCTAGGCCTTCCCGTAGCCCTTCTGGTAAGCGCGATCTCTCTAGGCGCCCAGGACGTTATGCAAAAGTTCGTGATCAACCCGGACAAACCGTACGTCTATTTGAAATTTGATCATATTGGAAAGCGTAAGCCCCTCAATCGACATGAGCCTGATACAGGGCTCTGGCTCCGGATGGAAAACAACTGCAAAGTTCCAATTATCGTACAGGTATTTGATCCGGGAACGGGAGATCCTGGCGTCGGCGTCTACGATGAGGTTATTCCCCTCGATCTAAATGCGCCACCGCTAGGCCGTGGCATTCGCCCAGGCGAGAAACCATTTCCTGAGACGCCACAAGAGCGCCCACCTAAAGGCTACTCGCCGCAAGAGATTGTGAACACCGAGACTATTGACCCCCAGCACGACCTCTTATTTAGCGTTCCGATCAATCACGTCGGACACTCGTGGTATTTTCAGGTGCAATTCTTTCTGGGCTCCGAGTACGGATATGGCCCTCGGAGCCTTCTCGATTTTGCATGGGTCGACATACCTGAAAAGTTTCGCTAGAAACGTCAGCCTTGAGCCAAGCGCATCCCAGCCCCGTAGAGACGGAACAACTTAGCCCAGCGCGGCAGCCCCGGGACACACATTCCACAAAAATTCTTCGCCCTCTCTCGCAGCGGGCGCCTCACCGGCCGCCCGCGCCTCCAGGCGCGCAATGAAAAATGACTTCTCGACAGACGAGGAGAGGCGCGACTCGTTCTCGATATCGCGAGCTGGCCGAACTCCTATTTCGCCCACGCTTTCCACTCCCGCCGAATAATGTAAGTTTCGTTATGCTAACCGTGTGGTAAACTCACCGGCCCAACTGCGTGAGAGCAGCCTTCCCAGCCCGGGATAGTTCCTTAAAGCTTGGAGAATCGATGAGCGATGAAGAGAACGGCGACGATGGCTGTGGGGCGGGCTGTTTCAGCTGGACTCTTCGATCGGTTCTACATTAGCGATGATTCTTTCGTT
This sequence comes from uncultured Acidobacteriota bacterium, assembly GCA_963757885.1. Lineage (GTDB taxonomy): Bacteria > Acidobacteriota > Terriglobia > Acidiferrales > UBA7541 > Palsa-147. Next base: position 26,533 of record CAVWSS010000014.1, read on the forward strand.
TCAATTAAACCACTCTATATTGTGGGCCATCCTTCACGGAATTTGCTCCTGGTTCTATGTAATCTATCGCGTTTGGATGGGTGACTACTGACGGTGGGACAGGAACCTCGCTAGGGCTGAGCGTCGGTCGTTGACATTCCGGCGAATGAAACCTTACGCTTCACGGCGACCTCGAGGGCGGTCAACAAAATGGACATAATTTCCGGGGAATCGATTTTGCCGCAATAGGAACCGTCCGTCGCCACGGCTGTCTCCACGGACATCCTGCTCGCTCGTTGGCCCCGAAGATCAAGCCGGAACCGATCACCAAGACTTGGCGGAATGATCGAGATCCAACGCGCCGCCGGGCTACCTTTGGAGTTCCGTACCCGCTCTGGGAAATCACAATCGAAAAATCCGACGACCTGCATACGAAACTACCGACCCGTTTCGAAAGGACCAAACGGCGCTCCATCCGATCTGTTCGGCTACGCCTTCGCGCCCTACATCTTATCTTTTCGGATGCGGACTTCCATGAGTGCAAGTTTCACAGGAGAGACGAGCAGGGTGAGTTCGAATATCTCGGGATCAAACTTCAAAAACTGTACTTTCGAGCGCTGTATGTTCGGAGCAACGACCTTATTCCACCTCACTTTTGCGGGCTGTAGGTTTGACCGCTGTGATTTTGGGGACTCGGGATTCAAGAGCGCCAGTTCCTAGATTGCACCTTCAAGGAGTGTACGGCGGAGATCGCCAGCTTCCTCGCTACGGAAATTGACCCAAGCGCCTTTCTCGGAGGAATGCCACCCCCAGCCTACAACTATCCACTGCCGTTCCAGAAGGAGAAGAGACCGCTGCTCAGATTGCAAAAGATTGGGTTGAAGTGCGCCGGAAAATTGCCGCTCAACTTCTCGGAATCAAACACCGAGATTCACAACACTGGCTACTCCGACAAAGGGCTCCTTGAGTTGAAGCGGGCCGAGGAAAAGGCACGCGTTAGAGCACTTTGGGATCATCCCTGGAAGGAAGGTGTCTCTCGCCTGCCAGTTCGAGTTGTTCAGGTTTTTTTTGAATCGCTGGTCCTTCACGCGACCCAGGGGGGTACTTCACTTGCGCGCCTCATTCTGGGCGGGATCATCTTTGTGCCGCTTTATGCCCTACTGTTATCCAAATCCCACGTCACCTTCATGGGCCAGGATTGCTACCTCTATTCCTTTAACGCGTCGCTCGTCCTGCAACAGATTGCGCGTGCAGCCTCACTGTTTCTTGCTATCGGCTATACGGCCTTTAGTGGCGGAGCACTCGCTACGGTGCTCCTCACCGTGGGCGCCGCGTCGGCCTGTTCTGGTATGCCCTTGTAGCCGCCGTCGTAATCCGCCGTGTTTACCGCTGACACTGTTCTCACGCTAGTAAGGCAGCCCTTTAGAGCCCTTTTCTTGTACGGGAGCCACGCGAGAGGCGATGCCGAAGGCACGTCCGATATTGATATCCTGCAGGTTACCGCAGTCCATACCGCGCCTTATGCTGTTGGACCTTTCAACGTGACATGCTACACGCTCGATCAGCTCTTGCACCTCGCGCGTAGCGGCAGCCTCTTCGCGCGCCATCTGGTTCAGGAGGCGCTGCCTCTGGCCGATCCAGAGGACATTTTGGGCGGAGGCTCTGAAGGCGACTTACGTTCCGCTCCAGACCTATCAGGGTGTGATCAATGACGTTTGCGGCTGCGCGCCGCTGCTCGATGTCAACGAGACTCAGTTCAATGACAATGTCGACGGCCTTAGTTCCTTGGTTAGTTACCTTTCGCGCACTTATCTATACGCTTCGGCCTTCGATCAAGGGGCTCGCTCGTTCGCAATGGGGCACATCCTTGAGCTGCTCGGCCAGCACAGAGCCCGAGTCATATTGTCAAGCGTTCGGGAGCGCAGTTTTTCAGCCTTTATCCAGGGTCGGCGTTTGTTCGAAGAGCTTACAGGGACCATATGTCACAGGGTCGAAGGATCCGTAGAGGCCTTCATAGTCAATGCGAGTGCACGCAACGAGCTCGCAACGATCCTTGGCCTCCGGCTCCTAGCCCGAGGACGCCCTTTCACTTACGATCCCCTTCAGCAGCTGGAGCTATAGCGTTGCCCGATAAAATCGCTTTCATTGGAGATATTCACGGAGACCGCGCCCGATTGGCGGATCTTCTTGCAAGGCTTGGCGACGAAAACCGTAACCTCGTATTTCTTGGCGACTATGTGGACCATGGACCGGATTCGCGTGCAGTCGTCGACATTTTGTTGGAAACTGCAAACCGCAAACCGAACTCCGTTTTCTTGTCCGGAAATCATGAAATCGGCTTATTGGCCTACCTGTCTGGAAAGCTTTCCTTTCTCGAATTCGGTTGGATGGGTGGTCTACCCACCATTCGAAGCTACTTGGACAGGGCCGACCAAGACGTTCGTCGCGAATTTGCGGAGGCCGTTCCAAATCTACATGTCGAATTCCTGTCCGGGTGTAGGCCTTTCTTCGAGACTAATGAGTTCTTCGCGTCGCACGCTGGGGTGAATCCTGCCTTACCGGAGAGCCGCGAGTTCGCAGATGTTGTGCTGGGCCGTCATTCCTCACCTCTTCAGGATCACCTTAATGTGGGCAAGCTCGCGGGCTTGTGGTCACTACCTGCAGTCCACACGGACACCTTTCGTCAGCAACTCGGTGATTTGCCTGAACACAGGGTGTGGAACTATTGGAGGCCCTGCGACAGCGTTTTTTTATCCAGAGATGACGTTTGTGCAAGCCTAGAATTCCTGGAAGCAAGGGAACTTAGGGACGGGGAAACCCTAGGACGGGAAGCCTAGAGGCACCCTACTGTCGCCCCTTCCCCA
>CAVWSS010000015.1:0-62801 GCA_963757885.1 uncultured Acidobacteriota bacterium
CTATTGGGACCCAAGTCCACTCTGTTTCTTGGGTTGGTTCTGGCCTTGCAGGGCGTGATCATCACCTACGACGGCTGGTACGCACCGATTTACTTCGTGGAGAAGATCTAAGACCCGGCGCGCAACCTCCCGCGCTCCATGATTGGCACTACGCTCTCCTGCATTGGCATTTTCCTGCTGATGAATGCCGGGATGTTTCATGTTTTGCACATGGACCATCTTGCACGCTCCCGGATGCCGGCCGCCGACGCAGCGAACGCTCGTTTTTCGGCCGCTATGGACAGCAGTTCATTCTCGTCATTTCACTGGTCGCGGTGATCAGCTCGATCAACGCAGGCCTGATGTACATACCTCGCATTCTTCGGGCCATGGCGCGAGATAGGCTTCTGCCTCGCGCCGTGACCACCGTGAACAGAGGCGGTACGCCGGAATTAGCTCTGTTTCTCGTACGCTCGCCAGCGTCATCCTGGTCCTGACCGGCACGTTCGACACTCTGATCGCCATGGGCGCCATCCTATTCGTCGCCGTTTACTTGTCTGGCTTCATCTCCCTGCTGGTCTTGCGGAGAACTGAGCCGCAACTTGCTCGACCTTAGAAAGTTGGGTGATCCCCCTGCAACCACACTTTCTTGCCGTTTCTTTTGCCTCCGCCGCTTTTCTCGTGGGATCAGTGGTGGGTGATCTGAAGGACAGCCTGTTCACCGTAATTCTCATTTTTCTCGACGACGCGGCCTCTCTGCTCATCGTGCGCAGAAAGCGCACGCAACCGTCTGAAGCGTGAGCCGTACGAAAGCCGCATAGACATGCCCTACACCCCGCTTGTTGCCCGCGCCCCACACGCGTAAAATCATATAGTCGCCATCAACCAGATTTATACGCAGGCCAGCGCAACGAACTAACGCACCACCCAACCAGGCCACACCGTGACCCCCAAACAACCACCCAGCACCCTTGAAACCCCGGCGCACGAAACCCAAACTCCTGAGCGCCAGCCTTCCCCCGCCGAACTCAACTGGGAGAAAAACACACTCAACCCCACCCGGTACCCCCACTCCCGAACGCGCCCACGAATTCACGACGGTCTCGAATTATCCGATTCGCCGCCTCTACACGCCTGCTGATCTCCCCGGCTGGAACGAAGAAGACGATCTCGGCTATCCCGGCGAGCCGCCCTACACCCGCGGCATTCACTCGACGATGCATCGTGGCCGTCTCTGGACCATGCGCCAGTTCGCTGGCTTCGGCACCGCCGAAGACACCAACCAGCGCTTCCGCTATCTCCTCTCCCAAGGCCAAACCGGTTTCTCCGTGGCTTTCGACCTCCCGACGCTGATGGGCTACGACTCCGACCATCCACTCTCCGAAGGTGAAGTTGGCAAATGCGGCGTCGCGATCACCTCCCTCGCCGACATGGAAGTCCTCTTCGATCAGATTCCCCTCGCTAACGTCACCACCTCGATGACGATCAACTCGCCCGCCGCGGTCATCTGGGCGATGTACCTCGCCGTCGCCGAAAAGCAAGGCGCGGACTCGAAGCAATTTCACGGCACTTCCAAAACGACATCCTGAAGGAATACATCGCGCAGAAGGAATACATCTACCCGCCCGAACCTTCGATGCGGCTCGTCATCGACAGGTTCGAATTCGGCGTTCAAAACACGCCGAAATTCAACCCGTTCGATCAGTGGCTACCACATTCGCGAAGCCGGCTCGACCGCGATTCAGGAATCGCCTTTACGTTCGCGACGGCCTCGAGTACGTCGAGTAGGGCCTCCGCCGCGGCCTCGACGTCGACGAATTCGTCCCGCGGCTCTCGTTCTTCTTCAACGCTCATACCGATTTTTTCGAGGAAATCGCCAAGTATCGCGCCGCCCGCCGCATCTGGCATAACGCGATGAAGTCGAACGTACGGCTCGAAGAATCCGCGCGCCTGGGCGCTCCGATTCCACACCCAGACCGCCGGCTGCTCTCTCACTGCCCAGCAGCCTTACAACAACGTCGTCCGCACTGCGCTCCAGGCCCTCTCCGCCGTTCTCGGCGGCACGCAGTCGCTCCACACCAATTCGCTCGACGAAGCTTGGGCTCTCCCCACGCGAATTCGCCGCGACCGTCGCGCTTCGCACCCAGCAAATCATCGCTCATGAAAGCGGCGTCACCGCCACCGCCGATCCTCTCGGCGGCTCTTACTTCGTCGAAGCTCTAACCAACGAAGTCGAAGCCGGCGCCATGGACTACATCGAAAAATTGACGCTCTCGGCGGCATGGTCAAAGCCATCGAACGCGCCTACCCCCAACGCGAAATCGCCGAAGCCGCTTACCAATATCAGATCGCCGTCGACCAAAAAGAAAAAATCATCGTCGGCGTCAACGACTTCGTCACCGAGGAAAAGCCCATCGATCTTCTCCAAATCGATGAGATCCGTTGCGCACCGCCAAGCCGAGCGCCTCAGCAAGCTCCGCGCCGAACGCTCCAATGAAAAGGTTCAAACCAGTCTCGAAGCCCTTCGCCGCGCCGCCGAAGGCGACGCCAATCTCATGCCCTTCATCCTCGACGCCGTAAAGTCCTACGCCACCCTCGGCGAAATCTGCGACACCATGCGCGACGTCTTCGGCATCTACGAAGAAGTCGCCATCACCTAACATCCCTCCAAATCTCATCACAAAGACGGTGTCTTCCCGAACACGATCGGCGTCCTTTGCCGAGCGTCAGGAGCGGCTTTTGTTTTGTTCCAGTTTTCTAGTGCCTCTATAACAGGCAATCAACACGCACCCGGCCGACCCATTCCATTCCTGTCATCCCGAATCCCGTCTGTTGCGCGCGGTCTGGCGCGTCTGAAATGACGCGCGGACGAACCGCAAGGTTCGTCTCATATGAAGTGGCGCGCGTAATCGGCGGCGTGAGGGATCTGCTCTTCTGAAGTCCCGCCGACTAACTTCCTCTTTCTCGCACTCGAGCATTACCTTCTGCTGTATCATCCCTCCGTGAAATTCCTCCCCGCCCTCACGCTTTCACTCCTCGCCCTATTCCCCATGACTCTTCGCGCCGCCTCCACCGACACCGAAAAACCCGCCCGCCACGAAGGCTACGTCACCACTCCCGACAAAATTAAAATCCACTACATCGCCGGCGCCAAACTCGCCACCGGCGCCATCCCAACGCCGCCGAATCCGAATCCACCGGCACAGCCGAACGCAAATCCCCCTCCATCCTCTTCGTCCCGGGCTGGACCATGCCCGCCTGGATCTGGAACGAACAGCTCGACCACTTCGAATCCCACTACCGCGTCGTCGCTATGGACCCGCGCTGCCAAGGCCGCTCCACCTGCAATGGCGAAGGCCTCTACCCCGCCGCACGCGCCCGCGATATCAAAGCCGTCATCGACCGTCTTCAACTCAAGCCCGTCGTCCTCGTCGGCTGGTCCATGGCCGTCAACGAACTCGTCTCCTACGTCGATCAGTTCGGCACCTCCGACCTCGCTGGCCTCGTCTTCGTCGACGACGCCACCACTCCCCTCGCTCCTAACGACGCAAAAGGAATGCTCGACTTCATCGCCGGCCTTCAGTCCGATCACACCGTAAAGACCAACGAATTCGTCCGCTCCTTCTTCAAAAAGCCTCAGCCCGACGAATTTCTCAAATCGGTCGTCCAGGCCAGTCTCGACGTTCCCGCCGACGCCTCCGTCGCCATGCTCGTAGGAAAATTCGGCGCCGATCTCACTCCCGCCCTCAAAAAAATCGACATGCCATCGATGGCCATCGCTTCCGCCGGCCCTTATTCAGGCTCCATCAAACAAATGCAGCAGCAAATCAAAGACTGCTCCTACGAGGAAATGTACGGCGTCGGCCACGCCGTCTTCGTCGACGACCCCAACAAATTCAACTCCCTCCTCGACTCCTTCCTCTCCTCCCTCTCGCCCTAACATGATGGTTCCGGGTAGCCCACACGCCGTAGTTGCGTGTGGGGATGCTAGTCCGCGCATCCGAGAACACTTGGGGTCTATACCACTCGTGACATTTCAAGTATTCTCACTTTGATGTCGACCACTCCGACTTCCACCCAACGCATCCGCGTCCTCATCGCCAAACCCGGCCTCGACGGCCACGACCGCGGCGCTAAAATCATCGCCCGCGCCCTCCGCGACGCCGGCATGGAAGTGATCTACACCGGCCTGCGCCAAACTCCCGAAATGATCGCCACCGCCGCGGCCCAGGAAGACGTCGACGTCATCGGCCTCTCTATCCTCTCCGGCGCCCACAACACCCTCGGCCCCCGCCTCATGGATCTCCTCCACGAAAAAGGCATGGATGACGTCACCGTCCTCATCGGCGGCATCATTCCCGAAGCCGACATTCCTGCCCTCAAAAAAGTCGGCATCGCCGAAATTTTCCTCCCCGGCACTCCCACCCAAGCCATCGTCGACTTCATCCGCTCCCGCATCCGCCCCTCTTAATCAACTCAAACAAAAACTAACTGTCATCCCGAATCCCGACTGCTGCGCGCCCAGCGGGCGCGTAACAGGCGGCGTGAGGGATCTGCTATTACGCGCAGTTGGCTACGTCACTCACACGCACGCTTTTGCGTGGCCAGCCTTTTCTTAGTGCCCCATGCGCCGGTTCTGCCCTTGGGGATTTACACCCAGGCTCCGGGGTCCTTTACTAGAGAGATTGGTTTTTCGGGTGCCCCACTTCCGTTTGTGCGCCAGACGGCGCGCTGATAAACGAACAGGAAGTGGGACCGAATGAAATTTAGAATCTTTTGACTTTGCTTTTCCCCCGAATCACGAACCCACTCTCTCCCTCATAAACTTCACCCTCGTATACGCCACTCGAAACCCTCTCCTCTCCAAATTCCTATGCGACGCCGACCCCGGCTGCGCAATGCACATCGCCATATCGCATCCTCTCCTCGCCGCCTCGCTCAACCGCAAATCCAAAAGCGCCATCTGTATCCCTCTCCTCCGAAACCCCGGCAGCGTACTTGCTCCAAAACACCCTCCCATCCCGTTATCAATCGCCACCGCCGCCCCTCCCGCCGGCTCCCCATTCGCCGTGACCAACAAACACTCCACCGTTCCGCGCGCTCCCAGCGCCACCATCACGTCCACCAAATCCTCGCTCAGCGCCATCGCCTCCGTCGCGAACCCCTGCGTCACCGTCCGCGCCCACAGTCGCGACTCATCGCGCCCCACCTTCCTCACCTCCACGCCCGCCGGCAACTTCACGTCTGCCTTGTCCCTCTCGCCCAACTCCATAAAACACACATTCGAAAACTCAATCGGCCGGTACCCGCGATTCCCCAGGAACTCCATCAATGACCCATCCGCCAGCGGGCACATTTCGATATTCACCGCCGCCCCGCGGCTGAAGAAAAATTCCTCCAGCTTGTCCAGGTCCTCCGCCGTCACCGGCCCCTCCAACCCCATCGCCACCGCCTGCGTAATCGGCGAATCCACTCCCGTGAACGTCGCCAACCCTCCCGCCACTCTCATCATCGCCGCCGCGACCTTCCCCGGCTCTGCATTCCGCACACACTCCTCCGCCGCCCCCGCCTCCGCATATTCCAGCCGCCTCACCAACCCCATATCAATAAATCTCACCATGTCCCCTTTCATCCGCCTTTGCTTTTTCGGGTGCCCCACATGGCGCTTGCGCGCCGTAGGCGCGCCCATGTGGGGATTTACCTATCAAACTGGGGGTCCTTTGCGACAAAGAATGGTTTCCCGGGAGCCCCACTTCAGGTGGCGCGCCAGACGGCGCGCTGATAAAAGGACAGGAAGTGGAATCGAATGAAATTTAAAGTCTTTGACTTTGCCTTTCCCCAAATAACTACCATTCCCCGCGACACTTTACCTCAGCTCCCCGCGCACCCTCCCCCAAAAACCACGTATACTGACCCTTTACATGTCTACCTCACTCCTCAAATCCCACATCCGTCACGACTCCCCCGAGTTCTCCAAAAATCACCGCGCCATGGTCGACCGCCTCACCGAAATTAAAAATGAAGAAGAAAAAATCCGCGAAGGTGGCGGGCCCAAAGCCATCGAATCGCAGCACAAAAAAGGCCGCATGACCGCCCGCGAGCGCATCGCCGCGCTCATCGACCCGCAAACAGAATTCTTCGAGCTCGGCCTCTACGCCGCCTATCAAATGTACGAGGAATGGGGCTCCGCGCCCGCCGCCGGCGTGGTCACCGGACTCGGCCGCGTCTCCCGCCGTCAGGTCATGATCGTCGCCAATGACGCCACCGTTAAAGCCGGTGCGTTCTTCCCCATGACCGCGAAGAAAGTCATTCGCGCGCAGAACATCGCCATCGAAAACCACATCCCCACAATTTATCTCGTCGATTCCGCCGGCGTTTTCCTTCCCCTCCAGGAAGACGTTTTTCCCGATACCGACGACTTCGGCCGCGTCTTCCGCAATAACGCCGTCATGTCCGCCATGCGCATCCCGCAGATCACCGCTATCATGGGCATGTGCGTCGCCGGCGGCGCTTATCTCCCAGTCATGTGCGATCACATCCTCATGACTGAAGGCTCCGGCCTTTTCCTCGCCGGCCCCGCCCTCGTTCAGGCCGCCATCGGCCAAAAATCCAGCGCCGAAGAGCTAGGCGGCGCAAAAATGCATTCTCAAGTCAGCGGCACCGTCGATTTTCGCGAGCCCGATGACGCCGCCTGCATCAATCGCATCCGCTCTCTCGTCTCGCACATCGGCCAAAACAAATCCGCACCCTTCCATCGCGAAGCGCCGCAGCTTCCGGCTTACCCCGAAGACGACATCTACGGAATCTTCTCTTCCGATCCTGGCAAGCAGTACGACATGCGCGAAATCATCGCTCGCATCGTCGACCGCTCGCAATTTGACGAATACCGCGCCGAATACGGCCAAACCATCCTCTGCGGCTACGCCCGCATCGGCGGCTGGTCCGTCGGCATCGTCGCCAATAACAAAACGCACGTCCAGGTCGAAGCTCCCGGCAACGGCCAAAAGCGCATGGAATTTGGCGGCGTCATCTACACCGAATCCGCCGACAAAGCCGCCCGCTTCATCCTCGACTGCAATCAAAATCTCATCCCGCTCGTCTTTCTCCACGACGTCAACGGCTTCATGGTCGGCAAAGACGCCGAATGGTCCGGCATCATTCGCGCCGGCGCAAAAATGGTCAATGCCGTCGCCAATAGCGTCGTGCCAAAAATCACCGTGATTTGTGGTGGAAGTTTCGGCGCCGGCCATTACGCCATGTGCGGCAAAGCTTACGATCCGCGCTTCGTTTTTGCCTGGCCTACCGCTCGCTACGCCGTCATGGGCGGCGATTCCGCCGCCGGCACTCTGGTCGAAATCAAAATCAAGCAGATGGAACGCGAAGGCAAAAAAGTCAGCCAGCACGACCGCGACGAGCTCTACGAATCCACTCGCGCCATCTACGAACACCAAACCGACCCGCGCTACGCCGCCGCTCGCCTCTGGGTCGACGCCATCATCGACCCCGCCCAAACCCGCGAAGCCCTCATCGAAGCTCTCTCCGCCGCCGCCCTCAATCCCGAAATCCGCGAATTCAAAACCGGCGTCCTCCAAACCTGATTTTTAGCTTTGACTTTGCATTAGCTTTTCTTAGTGCCCCATGCGCCGGTTTTGCGCGTGGGGATTTACACGCACTCACCGGGTTCCCTCATCACCGTGTCATCCCGAATCCCGTCTGCTGCGCGCCCGTCGGGCGCGTAACAGACGGCGTGAGGGAACTGCTCTTGTCTTTGTCTTTGCTTTAGAAGTTTCTGCGGGTGCCCCACACGCAGGGTTCAGCGTGTGGGAATGCAACCTCGAAATTCCGCGGCTCTGTGCTTTTTTGGGTGCCCCATTTCCTGGTGTTAGGAAGTGAAACCGAATGAAATTTCTAATCTTTTGACTTTGCTTTTCCGCTCTTAACTGACCTTCTCCTCCAAACTAATCCTCTTCCCGATATACAATCCTCTCTTACCCATGTCCCCATCCGACTCCGTCAAAATCATCGAATGCCCGCGCGACGCCTGGCAAGGCCTCAGCGCCATGATCCCCACCGACGTCAAGGCCGACTACCTCGCTAATCTCGTCAAACTCGGCTTCCGCCACATCGACGCTGTCTCCTTCGTCTCCCCCAAACACGTTCCCCAAATGGCCGATAGCGAAGAAGTGATGAAGCGTCTCCGCGAAAAACTTGCGTCCACGCCCGAAGCTATCGCCCCCGAAATCATCGCCATCGTCGTGAACGAAAAAGGTCTCGAACGCGCCCTCGCCACTCCCGGCGTCACCACCGTCGGCTATCCTTACTCCATTTCCGCGTACTTCCGCCGCGCCAACGCCAACATGTCCCGCGACGAATCTCGCGCCCTAGTCAAAAAGCTTCGCGAAGCCACCAAAGCCGCCTCCCGCGACCTCGTCATCTATATCTCCATGGCCTTCGGCAATCCCTACGATGAACCCTGGGGTCCTGAAATCGTCGAAGATGCCCTGATCTGGCTCAAGGACATTGGCGTCCGTACCGTTTCCCTCGCCGACACCGTCGGCACCGCTTCTCCCGACGAAGTCGCCTCACTCTTCCACGCCGTGAAAGACACCGTCGCCGGCGTCGAACTCGGCCTCCATCTCCACAGCCGCCCCGAAAACGCTGCCGAAAAAGTTCTCGCCGCCTACGAAGCCGGCTGCCGCCGCTTCGACGGCGCGCTCACCGGTCTCGGCGGCTGCCCCTTCGCTGGCGACTCCCTTGTCGGCAACATCCCCACCGAAACAGTCCTTACAACTCTTGCCGCGCGCGGCGTCGCCACCGGCATCGACACTCGTTCCCTCGCAATCGCCTGTGCCATCACCGGAAAAATTCGCGAACAGTACGCCCGTCACGATGAAAACGATCACGACGCCGAAGATGACACTGACGCCGGCGCCTCAAAAAGTCCCGCCAACCCTACGGTGAACTGAGCCGCAAAAAATGCCCTACTCCACTCTCAAAATCGAACACGACGCCGCCCTCGCCATCATCACTCTCACCCGCCCCGAAAAACGTAACGCCATCTCCTCCCAAATGATCGCCGACCTTCTCGCCGTCCTCGCAGAAGCCGAAGGCAGCGACGCTCGCGTCATCATCCTCACTGGCGAAGGTAAGTCCTTCTGCTCCGGCATGGATCTCGACGAACTTCGCACTCTCGCCTCGCGCTCCGCCGCCGCGCATCTCGAAGACTCCCGCACCATGGCGCGCCTCTTCCGTACCGTCTGCTCGTTCCCGAAGCCTCTCATCGCTGCCGTCAACGGTCCGGCAATCGCCGGCGGCTGCGGTCTCGCCACTCTCGCCGACTTCACTCTCGCCGTTCCCGAAGCCAAATTCGGCTACACCGAAGTGAAAATCGGCTTCATTCCCGCGCTGGTCTCCGTTTTTCTTCGTCGCCAGATCGGTGAAAAACTCACTCGTGACCTTTGCCTCACCGGCCGTCTCTTCGACGCAGCCGAAGCCAAATCCCTCGGCCTGGTCAACGAAATCGTCGCGCCCGATCAGCTCATGCCCGCCGCGCGCAAACTCGCCTCCTCGCTCCTCGCCAACAGTCCCACCTCACTCACCCGCACCAAACGTCTCATCTCCCAAATGTCCGAAGCCGATCTCGACCGCGAAATCTCCATGGCCATCGACGCAAACGCCTCCATCCGCTCCACTCCCGACTTCCGCGAAGGCCTCTCCTCCTTCCTCGACAAACGCCCCCCTCGCTGGTCCAACGAATAACAGACTATGCTTTTGCTTTTGAAGTTTCTGCTGCTTTTGAAGTGTCTGCCGGTGCCCCATCCGCCGGTGTTGCGGGTGGGATGCTAGATTGAAATTTCTTGAGCACGCTTGCCGTTGCTTTTGAGTGTCCGCGGCTGCCCCGCCTGCGTCTGCGCGCCGCCCGGCGCGCTGGTAAATGGGCGCGGGTGGGTCCGACTCATCAAATTTCGAGGTCACCAAGCGCGGTCGCGCAATGGTTCTAGTCTTGAAGTTGGTTTTGGGTAGCCCACCCGTCGCCTTTACGGGTGGGATCGAATGAAATTTAAAGCCTTTTGACTTTGATCTTCGTTTCGGAATTTCACTTCATCTCCATCTTCATCTCCGGCTTTTTCTCCTTCCCCTCCCTCACCACCGATTCCGCCACCTCCCTCACAAATTCATCGCCCGTCACCCTTCCATGCCCCCACTTCGCATCAAACTCCGCCACCGGATGCGCCGCCACAATCTCACTTGTCGTCTTGCCCGCCTTCACCATCCCGCGCACTTTTCCGGTCACCGCAGTCAACATGTCCACGAACTCCTTCATCTCCGTTCCGCTCGCCACCTTGCCGCGCGCGGGCACTATCTTCAAACTCTTGTCCGTCCATCCTCCCAGAATCTGAATCAAGCCATCGATCCTTCCTCCGTGGTCCAACTCGATCCGTGGATACCCATCCCCGGGAAATGCTTCGCCAAAATAAATCAGATTCGCCACGTGAAAATGCACAAGGCAATTCGCTTGGTCCTGTCCCGCCGGCTGATGCACGATGTGAATCGCCTCGCCATTCAAATCGAACGCCAACACCTCCGAAAACGCTACTCGCGGACGGTCCACTCCCAGCTTCACAAATCGAGCCGGCAGTTCCGGCGGCGCGCCCATCACGTCGCCTCCCAACAACTGCAAGGCCAGTTCCTGCATCGCCACAAACGCGCCGCGCTTTTCCCATCCCGCGTCCCCTTCCGAGTTCGCCGGATCCTCCGGGCCCACCAAAACGTACCGCGCCGCTGACTTCGTCCGCCCCTCCAGAATCTTCTCGATCGCCGTCGTGTCCGCAAACGCCGGCGTCCCCGCCAACAACGCCCCATCCGGCCCCACCGACGCCACAATGTTTCCCGCGCCAGTTCCAAAAACCAGCACATTCGGCGTAACCTCCGTAACGCTTACCTGGCTCGCCCTCGCCGTCCGCATTCCTCCGACACGCCCTCCCACCACCCACACCACCACTACAACCCCCATCACGCCCGCCGCAAATTTCATCATTCGCCACATCTCACCCTTCCTCCTCACCACCGTTCACTTCGCCGCCAGATTCTATTCCCTCGCCAGCCTTCGTCTTTGCTTTTGGTTTGGAAGTGTCTGCGGGTGCCCCACCTGCCGGTTTTGCGGGTGGGATCCTTCCTCGCGAGACGCCTGGCACGTTCCGCGCGCACCAATCTCGTACTCATCTCCCCACCCCTGCTGACTCCCCTCCCCGCGAATGCTAAACTCACTGCGGATCACCCACCACCCAATCAAAATGTCTAGGCACGACTCAACGCCTCAACTCGATAACGTCAACGCCGATGCCGCACATAACTCCCCATACCACGACGCCCACATCCGCGTCCGCTACGCCGAAACCGACCAAATGGGCGTGGTCTACTACGGCAACTATTACACCTGGTTCGAAGTAGGCCGCGTCGAGCTGTGCCGCGCCCTCGGCTTCAGCTACCGCCAAATGGAAAAGGAAGACGACAGCTTCATCGTCGTCGCCGAATCCAAGTGCCGCTACCGCCGCCCCGCCAAATTCGATGACGCGCTTCGCGTCCGCACCCACGTCGCCGAACTCCAGCGCCGCACCATCCGTTTCGCCTACGAAATTTACCGCGATCCCGGCGACGAACTCATCGCCAGCGGCGAAACTCTCCACGTTATTTGCGATAGCCTCGGCCGACCCAAATCACTCCCCGAAAAATATCGCCACTTCTTCACGCCCAAGGCCGAGCCCAAAGACAACCACGCCGCCGGCAGCCACTCACCTCACGAAAAGCATCACCGCCACGACGGCGACAACCACGGCGCGCACTCGCAGAAAAAATAAATGCCCCTCCTCCTCAACGGTAACTCCCTCACCCTCGACCAACTCTTCTCCGTCGTCCTCCACCACGAAAAAGTCGAACTCGCTCCCGAAGCCCGCGCCCGCATGAACGCTTCCCGTGCGGTCATCGACAAAATCGTCGCCTCCGGCGAAGTCGCCTACGGCGTCAACACCGGCTTCGGCAAAATGGCCTCCGTCCGCATCTCCACTGACCAAATCCGCCAGCTCCAGACCAATCTCGTTCGTTCTCACGCCTGCGGCGTCGGCCGCCCTCTTAGCGAATCCGAAACCCGCGCCATGCTTCTTCTCCGCGCCAACGCCATCGCCAAAGGTTTTTCCGGCATTCGCCCCGTCGCCGCCGACGTGCTTTGCGCCATGCTCAATAACGACGTACACCCGCTTATCCCCTCTCAAGG
Organism: uncultured Acidobacteriota bacterium; assembly: GCA_963757885.1. Taxonomy (GTDB): domain Bacteria; phylum Acidobacteriota; class Terriglobia; order Acidiferrales; family UBA7541; genus Palsa-147. The sequence continues at coordinate 12,251 of CAVWSS010000015.1, forward strand.
TTCCGTCGGCGCTTCCGGCGATCTCGCGCCTCTCGCTCACCTCGCCGAAGTTGCCATTGGCGAGGGCCGTGCCATCTACGCCGGCCGCGAAGTAGCCGGCGCCCAGGCCATGCAATCCGGCGGCATCACGCCTCTCACTCTCGAAGCCAAAGAGGGCCTCGCCCTTCTCAACGGCACCCAAGCCATGCTCGCGCTTCTCTCTCTCAGTCTCCGCGCCGCCGAAATCCTCACCAACACCGCCGACGTCGCCACCGCTCTCACTCTCGACGCCCTGCGCGGCACTCCCGCGGCCTTCGATCCGCGCATCGCCGACGTCCGCAACTTCCCTGGCGCCCGCACCACCTCCGCCAATCTCATCCGCCTCAATCGCGGCTCCGAAATTCGCGAATCGCATCGCTCCGCCAAACAGGATCCGCGCGTCCAGGATCCCTACAGCCTCCGCTGCACTCCGCAAGTCCATGGCGCCGTTCGCGATTCGCTCGCACACATTCGCGCCACGGTCGAAATCGAACTCAACTCCGCCACCGACAATCCTCTTGTCTTCGCCAATCCCGACGGCTCCGGCGAAGTTCTCTCCGGCGGAAATTTCCACGGCCAGCCTCTCGCCATGGCCGCCGATCAACTCGCCGTCGCTCTCGCCACTCTCGCCGGCATTTCCGAGCGCCGTGTCGACCAAATGACCAACCCACTCACCTCCGGCCTTCCCGCTTTTCTCATCGAGCACGCCGGCGTCAATTCCGGCTTCATGATTCTCCAAGTCACCGCCGCCGCTCTCACCAGCGAAATGAAGGCGCTCTCCACTCCTCACTCCGTCGACTCCATGACCACCTCCGGCAATCAGGAAGATTACGTTTCCATGGGCATGGGCGCCGCTCGCCGCCTCAAACCCATGCTCGAAAATCTCACCAACATCCTCGCCATCGAACTTCTCTGCGCCGCCCAGGGCATCGACCTCCTCAAGCCCCTCAAAACCGGTACCGAAGCCGCGAAAGCCCACGCCCTCGTCCGCTCCAAATCCCCCTTCGTCTCCGCCGACCGCTCCCTCTCCTCCGACATCTCCTCCCTCGCCTCCCTCATCTCCTCCTCCTCCTTCTCCTCCCTTTTGTCTTAATCTGTCATCCCGAATCCCGTCTGCTGCGCGCCCGTCGGGCGCGTAACAGACGGCGTGAGGGATCTGCTCTTCTGAGAATCCACCGAAACGTACTCACTTCAACTCAACTATTTCAAACGTGGTGGTGTCATTCCGCACTGATCGGCGCTCTTTGCGGAGTGTGCGAGGAATCTCTTTCTTTTGATCTTCTTTAGAAGTGCCTGCGGGTTGGGCTCTTCTGAAAATTTAACCTAGCCCCATCAATAAACCGTCACCACCCCATAAATAAAATACTTCGCCCTCATCACCTGAAACTCGTTCTCCTGTTTTTTCCACTCGTCCTCAATCTCCTTCACATTCTTCCCTGCCTTCACCATCTCCACCGTCTCCCTCGACCCCACCAGCGTCATCATCTTTTCCACCTGAAAATTCCTGGGATACTGCCTCCACAACACTTCCGCAATCTCCAATCCGATCCCACCGTCCGAAATTTCCTCTCATCCGTCACCGCACCGAAACTCCCCCGCACTCCTGCCCCTTATACAAATCCGTCCCCGGCGTAAATTTCATCGCCTGAAATTTCACTCCACGCAATTTCCCGCGTCATTCAATAGTCTCTGCCACTTGCGTCCCCATCCATCCACGGCGCGCCAAACATCCTCAAACGGCGTCTCCGTCCCCCGCCCCACCGAAACACCCGCCGACTGCAAAATGTCCAGCCCCGGATACGCCAGCGTCTCCTTCACCGTCCGCAAATTTGGCGACGGCGTCGACCCACTTCACTCCCGTCTCCTCAAAATAATCCTCCCGCTTCCATCCCCGCATCTCCACCACAATCAAATCCGCGCCAATCTTATTCTCCGCATTAAACATCTTCGCCAGTTCGCCCATCGTCATCCCATATATCATCGGCATCCAAAATACGCCGTAAATTTCAACTGGTCTCGCGTCCTCCACCGGCCCTTCAATCGAGTTCGCCGCCCAGCGGATTCGGCCGGTCCAGCACAAAAAATCCACTCCGCCTTCGCCGCCGACTTCCATCGACATAGGCCATCGTCGTGATGTAAGTAAAAAATCGCACTCCCGCATCCTGAATATCAAAAACCAGCGCATCGATCCCCTTCAGCATCTCTGCCGTCGGCCGCCGCGTCTCGCCATATAAACTGTAAACTGGCACCCCCGTCGCTTCATCGTTCCCCGACGCCACCTTATCCACATCCAGCTTCCCCTCAATTCCATGCTCCGGACTAAAAATCGCCACCAACTTCACGCCTCCGCATGCGCCAGCACATCAATCGTCCGCCGCCCCTTCGCGATCCACCCCGGTCTGATTCGTAATCACGCCCACCCGCACTGGCCCCTCTTTTCTTTCACTCGCAGCGGCGCAAATTTCTTGATCCTCCAGCACGTCAATCCCAGTCCGCACCTTTTCCTTGATACTCGCCGCGCCGTACCGGTGTTCCAGTGCCCCATGCGACCTGCCCTTGCGCGTGGGGGGATACACGCAAACGCCGCGTCAAATATGCGGCATACATCCAAACGCACGCGCACACGCCACCACCCACAAAATCCTCCCAATCAAATTTCCTCGCTGGTAAGCTTGTTCGCATGTACCTCGATTCCCGCGGCAATCATACGTACAATTTCCCATGAATCATCAAGGAAACCGAGCGCTCGTGAATGACCTCCCGTAATTATTTTTTGCTATGCTTTCTTCTCGTGACCGCTCTCACTGCCCGCTCTGGTAAGTCCGCCACTTCTTCCACCGATTCCGCCCAGCGCACCAAATCCAAAAAATCAGCAACCTCCTCAGCAAACGCCACCCCCGCCGAATCCCGCTGGGTTAACGAAACCCTCCGCCACATGACCCTCGAAGAAAAACTCGGCCAAATGCTGGTCGTCTACTACTTCGGCAACTTCATCTCCGACCGCAGCCCCGAATATCTCGAACTCATCCGCGAAGTTGAACACGAGCACGTCGGCGGCCTCATCCTCGGCACCGAACGCGCGCCCCTTGGCATCGAGCGCGGCGGCGTCTACCAGGCCGCCGTCCTTGGCAACGACATGCAGCGCCGCGCCAAAATTCCTCTTATCATCGGCGCCGATTTCGAACGCGGCACCGCCATGCGCATCGACGAAGGCACTTCCTTCCCCTTCGCCATGGCCATCGGCGCCGCCGGCAATCCTCGCGACGCTTACACCGTCGGCAAAATCACCGCCATCGAAGCCCGCTCCGCCGGCGTCCACTGGGTGTTCGCGCCCGATGCCGACGTCAACAACAATCCCGATAATCCCATCATCAATACCCGCTCCTTCGGTGAAGATCCGCAGCGTGTCTCCGAATTCGTCGCTGAATTTGTGCGTGGCGTCCAGGAAAACGGAGCCCTCGCCACCGCCAAACATTTCCCCGGCCACGGTGACGTCTCCACCGACTCGCACCTCTCTCTTCCCACCGTTCCCGGCAATCGCGCCCGCCTCGAATCCGTCGAACTCGTTCCCTTCCGCGCCGCCATCGCCGCTGGCGTCGGCTCCATCATGACCGGCCACCTCGCCGTCCCCGCCTTCGAATCGAATCCCAACGTTCCCGCCACCATGTCCCACGCCATCCTCACCGATCTCCTCCGCCACGAACTCGGTTTCAAAGGTCTCATCGTCACCGACGCGCTCGACATGGGCGGCGTCACCACGCAATATCCGCCCGGCGAAGCGGCCGTCCGCTCCGTCGAAGCCGGTGCCGACGTGCTTCTCCTCCCGCCCGTTCCCACCGCCGCGCTCAAAGGCCTCGTCGACGCTGCCCACTCCGGCCGCCTCCCCATGGCCCGCATCGATGATGCCGTTCGCCGCATCCTCGCCGCCAAGGCCCGCCTTGGCCTCGAGAAAAATCGCACTGTCGACGTCGCCGCCATCACCAGCAATTTCGCGCGCCCCGAATACGCCGCCACCGCTCTCGACATTGCCTCCCGCGGCATCACCCTCCTCCGCGACAAAAATCACATCCTTCCCCTCGACGCCACCAAGCCCCTCCGCCTTCTCGCCGTCCAGCTCTCTGGCGACTCCGATCCATGGCCCGGCGAAAATTTCGAAGACGAACTCCGCCATCAGGTCGATAACCTCACCGTCCTCCGCGCCGACACCCAATTCCACAAAATCACCGACCTGCAAGTTCCCGATCCCGCTTCCTACGACGCAGCGATCATCTGCGCTTACGTCCGCGTCTCCGATCGCAAAGGCAACGTCGACCTTCCCGCCGAACAAGTCGCCCTCATCAATCGTCTTCTCGCCTCCGGCAAACCCGTCATCGTCGCCGCCTTCGGCACGCCCTACTTAATCGATCGCTTCCCCAACGCGCCCACCTGGATCGCTTCCTTCTCCACCGCCGACGTTTCCCAGCGCGCCATGGCTCGCGCTCTCGTTGGTACCACGCCCATCGCCGGACACATTCCCGTCACCGTCCCCGGCACCGTCAATCGCGGCGACGGCCTCTCCCTCGCCGCCGATCCCGAAACTCTCAAGCCCATGCCCGGCGATCTCGCCGCGCGCCTCGCCCCCGCCTACAAAGTTATCGACGACGCCATCCACGACCACGCCTTCCCCGGCGCCGTCCTCGCCGTCGGCTACAAAAATCAACTCGACCTCCACGCCTTCGGCCATTTCACCTACGCCGCCTCCTCCTCCGCCGACACTCCCAACACCATCTTCGACCTCGCCTCCATCACCAAGCCTTTCGTCACCGTCACTTCCGTCATGATGCTCGCCGAGCAGGATCGCCTCGACGTCAACCTCCCGCTCTCCCGCTACCTTCCCGAGTGGCTTGCAGCCGCCTCCAAAGATCCCGATCCCACTTGGCGCGCCAACGTCACCGTCCGCCAAGTCATGCTCCATACCGCCGGACTTCCCGCCGTCCGCAAATTTTTCGAGCAAATCCCGCCCACCAAGCCAAATAAAGACGAACTCGTCGCCAAAGTTCTCGCCGAGCCTCTCGAATATCAGCCCGGCACCAAAGTGGAATACTCCGACCTCGGAATGATTCTCATGGGCGAAGTCGTCGAGCGCCTCACCGGCGAAACTCTCGATGAATTCGCCAAGGAAAATATTTTCGAGCCTCTCGCCCTCAAGCACACCATGTTCAAGCCGCCCAAAAGCCTGCGCGCCGAAATCGCGCCGACCGAAAACGACGAAGCCTACCGCCATCGCCAAATCCAGGGCGAAGTTCACGACGAAAATGCTTACGCCATGGGCGGCGTTGCTGGCCACGCCGGCGCCTTCTCAACCGCCGGTGATCTCGCCGTCTTCGCCCAAATGCTTCTCAATGGCGGCATCTACGCGCACCACAAACTCGTCAAGCGCGCCACCATCGACGAATTCACCGCCCGCGTTGACATCGGCAGTTCCGCCCGCACCATGGGCTGGGACGTTCCCGTCGCACCCTCTTCCTCCGGCAAATATTTCTCGCTAAAGAGTTACGGTCACACCGGCTTCACCGGCACATCCATCTGGATCGATCCCGAAAAGCAGCTTTTCGTCATCCTCTTCACGAATCGCGTGTACCCCACCCGCGAAAACAACAAAATTCGCGACATCCGTCCCCGCGTCGCCGACGCCGTCGTCTCCTCCCTCGGCCTCATTCCCAAATGATGCATTTTCTGCGGGTGCCCCGCCTGCCGGGCTTGCGGGTGGTCCAGTCGACCGATTCCCCAAGTCACGAAGCGCGGTCGCCCCACGGTTTTGCGGGTGTCGCATCCTTTGGTTTGTAAAGGTGCGTGTTTTGCACGTCAACTCCTCCCCTCAATCTTGCACACGCTCCCTACGAAGCGTACAGTGAGGCCCAAAATGCCCGCATCGGAATGGATAAGCCTTCTTCTCGGCGCGATCCTAATAATTGGCTCGGTGGTGTTTGCGATTCGCAGCGGCTTCCGCTGGAATCAGATTCAGAGCCTCCCGCCTTACTGGCGCCGCAGCGCGATGATGGCGGTTGCCATGGTAGTCCTTGCGGCACTCGGCATTTTCGGCTCAGAATTGGTGCCGACACCTTGGAAAAGTTTGCTGCTGACGTCCGAGCAAATCGCCACCCTTGTTCTTGCGGTGGCCTTCGTAATTTTTCCGTGGACCCCACCGATTCGCGGCCGAATGCGCTGGCAAATCGCCTGGCTAACATTCGCTCTGCTGGCATGCGGCGCTTGGATCGTCCTCTCACGCACGGACAAACTTGCTCACGTACCGCCTTGGCTCATTTTCCTCATCGTGATCGCCTTCGCCGCTTGTTATCAATTCTGGCAATACCGCCGTAGTGCAAAATAATCCTGAGCTACGTTCGACCGTTCCCCCAAAATTAGACACACCTCCTCCTCCTCCCCAATTCCCCCTTTAAATTTCCCTTTATAATCCCCTAGTGACAAAACGCGTCCGCCCTTCGGTCACCTCCCTGCCCGTCACCGAGAGGCGCAACCCGCGATCCGCGGGTCTCGACCAAAAATCTACCCTCGAAATCCTTCGCATCATCAATCGCGAAGATTCCGGGGTGCCGCGCGCCATTGCCCGCACCATTCCGCAAATCGCGCGTGTCGCCGATCAGGTCGTGCGCGCGTTTCAGAAAGGTGGCCGTTTGATCTACGTCGGCGCCGGCTCGAGCGGTCGTATGGGCGCTCTCGACGCCGCCGAAGTTCCGCCGACCTTTGGCATGCCCGCTGAACGCGTGCAAGCCATCGTGGCCGGCGGGCCCAACGCCATGTGGAAAGCCGTAGAAGGCGCCGAAGATTCAGCGGCAAACGGCGCGCGTGAAATTCGCGCTCGCCGCGTAAATAAAAACGACGTGGTCCTCGGCATCGCCGCCGTCGGCACCACGCCTTTCGTCCTGGGAGCCATGAAAGAAGCTCGTCATCGCGGCGCTTTCACCGCCGCGCTCACCGCCAACCCGCGCTCAGCCATCACCAGGCTGGCGAAAGTTACCATTTCGCCTGAAACCGGCCCGGAAGTTCTCACCGGCTCGACGCGTATGAAAGCAGGCACTGCTCAAAAGCTCGTGCTCAACATGATCTCCACCACCGCCATGGTTCGTCTCGACTGCGTCTACGACAACCTCATGGTCAACGTCGCTAAAACCAACGCCAAGCTCCGCACCCGCGCGGTGCGCATCCTCCAGCAGGCCGCCGAAATCGACGCGCCCGCCGCGCAAAAAACCATGAAAGACTCCCGCGACGATCTCCGCCTCGCCATCGTCATGTCCCGCACTGGCGCGGCCCACGCCGAAGCTTCCGCTCGCCTCAAATCCGCCCGCGGCAACGTTCGCTCCGCCATTTCCGCGCATCCTAAAAGATCAGCCTCTAAATAAAACCAAATGGACCGATTCCAAATTCACGGCGGCCACAAACTCCACGGCACCGTCCACATCTCCGGCTCAAAAAACGCCGCTCTGCCCTGCATGGCCGCCGCGCTGCTCACCGAGGAAACCGTCACACTCAAAAACGTTCCCGGTGTCCGCGACATCGTCACCATGGCCAAGCTGCTCGCCCACATGCAGGCTCGCGTCGAAACGCTGAACATGCCGCCCAGCGAATTTCACATCACCGCCGAAGAAATTTCCCACATCGAAGCGCCCTACGAACTGGTCAAGACCATGCGCGCTTCCGTTCTCACTCTCGGCCCTCTGCTAACCCGCTTCGGCTACGCTCGCGTTTCTCTTCCCGGCGGCTGCGCCATCGGCGCGCGCCCCATCGACCTTCACATCAAAGCTCTCGAGCAAATGGGCGCGGAAATTAACATCGAGCACGGCTACGTCGAAGCCCGCGTCAAACGCCTTCACGGCGCCTCCATTCATTTTGAAAAAATCACCGTCACCGGCACCGAAAACATCATGACCGCCGCCGCCCTTGCCGACGGCGAAACCGTCCTCCACAACGCCGCCCGCGAGCCCGAAATCACCGACCTCGCCGACCTGCTCACCAAAATGGGCGCGCGCATCGCCGGCGCCGGCACCGATACAATTCGCATCGAAGGCGTCGACCGCCTCCACGGCGCCGAGCACATGGTCATTCCCGACCGCATCGAAACCGCAACTTTCGTCGTCGCTGCCGCGATCACCGGCGGGGACCTCCTCATCGACCAATGCGCTCCGCATCACCTCGGCGCGGTCATCGAGCTCCTCCGCAAAAATGGCGTCGAAATCTTGCACCAAATCTCCCAGCGAAATGCGCGTCCGCGTTCCCAACGGGCTTCGCGCCTGCAACGTCACCACCGAGGAATATCCCGGCTTCCCCACCGACGTCCAAGCCCAATACATGGCTCTCGCCACCCAAGCCGAAGGCGACTCCACCATCACCGAAACCATTTTCGAAAATCGCTTCCTGCACGCTTCTGAAATCATCCGCATGGGCGCAAACATCACCATCGACGGCCGCACCGCCGTCGTTCACGGCCCCAGCAAACTCAGCGGCGCCACCGTCATCGCTTCCGATCTGCGCGCCTCCGCCTCTCTGGTTCTCGCCGGCCTCGTCGCCGATAACACCACCTTCATCGATCGCATCTACCATCTCGACCGCGGCTACGAACGCATCGAAGATAAACTCCGCGCCGTCGGCGCCGAAATCTCCCGCATCCCCTCCTAGCCTTACCTCAAACACTTCTAATTTTGACCTTGAGGTCGGTTTTGCTTTTTCTTAGTGCCCCATGCGCCGGTTTTGTGCGTGGGGATTTACGCTCAAGGTTCGGGGTCCAACGCTACATACAACGGTTTGACTCTCCCCAAAAAACAAAAATGCCCGGTTCGCGTCTCCGCTCACCGGGCATTCAAATCACAAATAAACGAGCTATCTACTTACCTAAACCGCTTCCTTCTGCTGCTTTTCCCTCTGTTCCTTAATCAACGCCTTCCTGCTCAATCGAATCTTATTCCCTTCAATGGCCAACACCTTCACCATCACCTGATCGCCTTCCTTCAACGCGTCCCGCACCGTGCGAATCCGCTGCTCTGCAATTTCACTAATGTGCAGCAGCCCATCCGTCCCGGGAATAATTTCCACAAACGCGCCAAACTCCGCGATCCTCACCACGGTTCCCAAATACGTCTTTCCAATTTCCGCCGTCGCGGTCACGTCGCGGATCATCTTCAACGCCTGCTCCGCCGCGTGGCCATCGCTCGCGAAGACGTGCACCTTTCCGTCGTCCATCACGTCGATCTTCACGCCTGTCGACTCGGTAATTGCCCGAATCTTCTTCCCGCCCGGCCCGATCAAATCGCGAATCTTGTCCGGTGGAATATTCAGCATGAAAAGATGCGGCGCGTACTCCGAAATTGCCGCCTTCGCCGTGCTGATCGTCGCGTCCATGATGTCCAAAATCTCCAGCCGCGCCTTTCGCGCCTGCGCCAGAGCCTCCTTCATCATCGGAATGCTTACCCCGCCCACTTTGATATCCATTTGCAGCGCGGTGATTCCCTGCCGCGTTCCGGCCACTTTGAAATCCATGTCGCCGTAGTGATCTTCAGCTCCGGCAATGTCCGTCAGCACTGCGTAGTTCGAGCCTTCCACTACCAGACCCATCGCAATGCCCGCGCACGCCGACTTCATCGGCACGCCCGCGTCCATCAACGCCATCGACCCGCTGCACACCGTGGCCATCGACGACGAGCCGTTCGACTCCAAAATGTCCGACACCACTCTCATCGCGTACGGAAAATCCTCTTCCGCAGGTAGCAGCGCAATCAACGCACGCTCTGCCAGTGCGCCGTGACCAATCTCGCGCCGCCCAGGCCCGCGCAAAAACTTCACTTCGCCCACCGAAAACGGCGGGAAGTTGTAGTGCAGCATGAACCGCTTGAACGATTCCTCTTCAAACAGCAAATCCAGCCGCTGCTTGTCTTCCTTCGTTCCCAGCGTCACTGTGCCCAGCGACTGCGTTTCGCCTCGCGTAAATAACGCCGATCCGTGTACCCTCGGCAGCAATCCAACTTCGCAGGTGATCGTGCGAATCTGATCGAACGCTCGCGCATCCGGCCGCCGTTTTCGCGTCAAAATATCTTCGCGGAAATACTTCTCTCGCATCCGCTCCAGCGCTCGCATCGCCAGCGCCCGCTTCTCTTCATCTTCCTCAGGAATCTCCGCCTTGATCTCTTCCTTGATCGCGTCGATTCGCGAGTAGCTCTCCAGCTTCTGGTATTTCGCCGTATCCAGCGCGTCGTGCAGCCGCTCGCCGTACTTCTTCTCAAGTTGCTTGGCCAGCGCTTCATCAAACGCCGGAGGCGTCACCGTCAGCTTCGTCGGCTTTACCTTCTCCGCCAACTCGCGTATCGCTGCCACAATCTTCTTCACCTGCTCGTGCCCGAACGCCAGCGCGTCCGTCACCGATATCCTCGGAAACTTCCAGCGATCCCGCTTCCACCATCACGATCGCTTCTTCCGAACCCGCCACCACGATATTCAGCAAACTTTTCTTCTGATCCGCCACTGTGGGATTGCAAACCAGCTTTCCATCCAGCAGCCCCACTCGCACCGCGGCGATCGGAGTCGTAAATGGAATATTCGAAATAAATAGCGCCGCCGACGATCCCGTCACTCCAATCACGTCAGGATCGTTCTCGCTGTCCGCCGACAGCACCATCGCCACTACCTGCGTTTCCCTCGACCATCCTTCGGGAAACAGCGGCCGCAGCGGCCGGTCAATCAGCCGCGAAGTGAGAATTTCCCGCTCCGTTGGCCTACCTTCGCGCTTGAAAAATCCTCCCGGAATCTTGCCCGCCGAGTACGTGTACTCGCGGTAATCCACCGTCAACGGCAAAAAGTCCTTCTCCGCCGCGCGCGTATCCATGCACGCCGTTGCCAGCAGCGTCGTGTCTCCATACGTCACCACCACCGCGCCATGCGCCTGGCGCGCCATCTTTCCCGTCTCAAAACGCAGCTCGCGCCCGCCTATTTCCACACTCACTTGATGCGACATTTCTTTACTGTCCTTTGAGCGCACTCATCTCGCGCGCCATGTGAAGTAACTACTTCAGGCTCTCGCCCGTCAGATTAGAAGGAAGAACATCTAGGTTGGAGAAATACGAGGCAAACTCCACTTCCATACCCGGCAACCCACACACTTGCCCGACACTTCGCGCTTCCTTGCGCGATACTCTTGTCTGCTGCCGCTTGAAAGGAGGAAATCCGCTAGGACGAACTCGAGTTCTTGCGCTATTTACGTAAACTAAGTCTTTCGACAATCTCTCGATACCCGTCTGGGTCTCGGCGATTCAGATAATCCAGTAGCCTCCGGCGGCGGTTAACCATCATGATCAACCCGCGCCTCGAGGCGTGATCCTTCGCGTGGGACCGAAGATGCGTCGTCAAGTATTGGATTCTTTCGCTTAGCAGTGCGATTTGTACTTCAGGCGATCCGGTATCTTTTGCATGCTGGCGGTACTGCTCAATTACTTCCAACTTGGCTTCGCTCAACGCGTTCCCCCTTCTGAAGCCGTTACCCAATTTCTGCTCATATTTGTTCTTCGTCTGCAGTATTTAGGGTATCACAGCTAATCCAACTGCAACAAAAATTTCGCCACTCCCAAATCGCGCAGTCCTGTACCCCCGCGTATATAAATTTGCCAACTCCTGTTTCTGCTTTTGCTTTTTTTTTCTTAGTGCCCCATGCGCCGGTCTTGCGCGTGGGGATTTACACTCAAGCTCCGGGTCGTAACTCCCGAACGCTAGCGTCGCTTTTGTCTTTGAACGTGTCTTTGGGTGCCCATCCTGAAGGGTGGGCGAGGAAACGTCTACTTCCTCCTCGGATCGCTGCTGGTTTTTCTTCTTATCCCTTCGGCGAATTCACCAAACTCAAAAATTCATCCCTGGTCTGCTTATTCTCCCTGAACGCCCCCAACATCGCGCTCGTCACCGCCGCCGAATGCTGCTTCTCCACTCCCCTCATCACCATACACAAATGGCGCGCCTCAATAATCACGCCCACTCCCTCCGGGCTCAAACTCTCCTGTATCGACGTCGCAATTTGGCTGGTCAACCGCTCCTGTATCTGCAGCCGCCGCGCATACAAATTCACCAGCCGCGCAATCTTGCTCAGCCCAATCACCTTCTTCGACGCGATATACGCCACATGGCACTTCCCGAAAAACGGCAGCATGTGATGCTCGCACAAGCTAAACACCTCAATATCCTTCACCACCACCATCTGGTCGTAGCAAACTTTGAACACCGCATTGTTCAAAATTTTCTTGGGATCCTGCCGGTAGCCGCTGGTCAAAAACTGCAGCGCCTTCGCATAACGCTCCGGCGTACGCTTCAAGCCATCCCGCTCTGGATCCTCTCCCAAATGTTCAATCAGCCGTCGGATCAGCTCCGACATCTCGCGCAGCTTCTCCGCCTCGCGCGCCTTGAACGCGCCTTCCGACTGATCCTCGTGTTCCGTCCGCTCGCTTGGCGAAAGCTCATCTTCGAAACAGTCATCTTCCAGTTTCTCCGTCACCGCCTGCCACGAATTCTTCAGCTCTTCCATTGGCCCGCTCCTTCGCCCCTCAGCTAACTGGCATCGCACTCAAAGCTATTCAAGCTGGTCTCTTCCACGCGCACCCGCTCCAGCTTCGCTAGCGGGAACTTCTGCATCCGCCGGTACAATTCCCGGCACAAATTTTCGGTGGTCGGCACTACCTGCTTAAATTCCGCCACGTCCTCATTCAAGTACACCGAATCGAACGACTCCAAAATTTCCTTCTGCACAAATTGATCCAGGTCCGCTCAGATTCACCACCATGCCGGTCTCCCGGTCCACCGGCCCCGACACGCCAACCTCCATCACATAATTGTGCCCATGCCCGTACAGGCTGTTGCACTTCCCATAAATCTTCCAATTCTCCGCCTCGCTAAATTCCTCGCTATGCAACCGGTGCGACGCTGAGAACCGATACCTTCGATTGAGCGTCGTCTTCATCCCCGCGCCCCATCCCGCGTGTAATCGACAAACAAATCCGGCGACTCATACAGCCGCACTCGGTCCAGCTTCCCTTTCGTAATCCTCGGCTCCAGCAAATCCCAAATCACCTTGGCGATGTTCTCGCACGTCGGTATCTGATCCTTCAGCTCCGCCACTTCGTAATTCAAAAACTTATGATCCATCCGGTCCAAAATTTCCTTCTGCAAAATTTCCTTCAGCTCCTTCAAATCCAAAATCATCCCCGTCGACTTATCCGGCTCGCCCGCCACCGTCACTTCCAACACGTAATTGTGCCCGTGCCCATGCGGGTTGTTGCATTTGCCAAAAATCCGCCGGTTCTCCTCCACCGAAAATTTCGGATTGTTGTACAAATGCGCCGCCGAAAACTCCACCTTCCTCGTAATCCGTATCATTTGCGCTTTTGCCTTAGCTCTTTTCTTAGTGCCCCATACGCGTCTGCGCGCCCCTCAGGCGCGCTGGTCTTTAGACGCGCGTTGGGGGTTACACCCAAGTTCCGGGGTCCCTTACCTTCCTTGTGATCCGTATCATCTCCGCCTTTGACTTCGCTTTTTCTGGGTGCCCCACATGGCGCTGTTCCATGTGGGAGGTACCAATCAAGTTCCGGGGTTCTCTAATACCAGATTTTTTCGTTCCTCAACGCGGCTAGACGGATACCTCCTCTCCTTCCACGTCACCCATCCCCTCATCCTCTTCCCCCACGATCCCACTAACGCCGCCCCATACAGCACCGACGCCGGCAAGTAATATTGGATGACACCCTCCCCTATATGATTCCTACGTAGCGCCTCTCCATATTGGATGTGCCGCGCCACCAGCACGGCCACCGCCGCCCCCCATCACCCCACGCCACCACCCTCATCCGTCCCCCACGCCGCCGCCCCCAACGCCACCAAGCAAAATCTCCACCCACGGAAACGTCTCCGCCAATTCCAGCGCCATCGCCCCAAACGTCCCGCCAATCAACTCATATAAATTCTTCGTCCATCCTGCCCACATCTCCCCAAACCGTCGATACATCCTCGTCCGCGCGATTCCCTGCCCCGGCCCAAAAAAAATGTGATGCCCCGCCGCCTTCACCAACCGCGCCAGCGCCACATCCTCCAACACGCGCGCCTTCACCGCATCGTGCCCGCCACTGCTTTCGTAAACGTTCCGTCGAATCAAAATGAACTGCCCATTCGCCGCCGCGTCCGCAAATTTCGGATCGTTCACTCGTTCAAAAGAAAAATGTCGCGCCAGCCGGTAATACACAAATGGCACCAGCACTCGCTCCGACAGCGTCCCCAACTCCTGTTCCGGCGAGTAAGAGACCATCTCCGCCGCATTTTTCCTCGCATCTTCCAGCGCCCGCCTCACCGCCCACGGCTCCAGCTCCGTGTCCGCGTCCACAAACAGCAGCCACTCGCTCGTCGCCTCCCGGGCTCCCAAACTCACCGCATAATTTTTCCCCGTCCATCCATACGGCAGCGACTCAATATCAATCACCCGCAAATCCCGCATCTGCGGCATCAGCTCCTTCAGAATCACCCCGGTGTTGTCGCTCGACCCGTCATTCACCACAATAATCTCTTCAATCTCGGCCTGCGCATCGAGCGCTCTCACGCATTTCTCAATATTCAATTCCTCGTTCCGCGCCGGCACAATCGCTGACACACTCGCCGCCTTGCCGCCAGCCCTCGCTCTGACTGCACCTTCGGGGTGTTAGATTGTCAAAGGGTGACATTTCCGTGGGAAGGACATGCGCGACACCGCCCGCATCAATTATTATAGGGGCGTGGAACAGGTCCTCAGAGCTACCAGGCTATCAAAGAGGTCCACACTGCCGGCATGACCGTAGTGGCCCCACGTCACGGTGTCTTGCCAAGACAAGCCCGCCGCCTACGCCTTGCGCGTCCGGCGCATCCCGCTGGCGCCGTCCTCATCGGCATTGCGCTCCTTCTCTACGCCTTTGTCACGCCCGACTACCGCCAAGGCGAAAACAGCCTCAACGGCAAACCCGCCAAAGACTTCTCGCTCATCCTCAATGGCAAGCCCGCCCACCTCTCCGACCTGCGCGGCAAAGTCGTGGTCCTCAATTTCTGGGCCACCTGGTGTCCGCCCTGCGTCGACGAAACTCCCTCCCTTAACGAGCTCCAGGCCAAAATCGCTCCGCAAGGCGGCGTCGTCCTCGGCGTTTCTGTCGACGATGACGCGCAGGCCTACCAAGCCTTCCTCAAAAATAATGGCGTCATCTTCCCCACCTTCCGCGACGACTCCAAAACCATCGCAGCCAATTACGGCACTTCCCGCTTCCCCGAAACCTATCTCATCGATCGCCAGGGCCGCATCGAACGCAAAATCATCGGCTCCCAGGACTGGACCTCCGGCGACATCTCCGTCTACATCCAATCCCTCCTCCTCCAACGCTAACGCCTCTGCCTTTCCGCGCGGCTAACTATCACCGATCGGAAAAACCACGCTGTCATTCCGAACCGATCGGCGATTTGTGCCGAGTGTGAGGAATCTGCTTTTTGAGAATTCCGCCCCAACTTCGCCGCCTGTCTTTGCTTTTGCTTTGGAAGTTTTCGCGCGTACGCCGCCCGCCGCTTTTGCAGGTGGATCCAATCTCTCAAATTCGGAGGTCACGAAGCGCGGTCGCGCAACAGTTTTGAGAGTGAGTGGCAACACTTTCGCAACTTAGGAACGTTTCGTTTTTAGGTGTCATCCCGAACTAGCATGTTGCGCGCTACGGCGCGCAACAGACGCCGTGAGGGATCTGCTCTTCTAAAAATTCCGCCTAGACTTCGCGTCATCACCTCACACTCAAATTTCATTCCCGAGTCCTTCCCCCTCCCTCCTCATCCAATTACATTGTCCTAATCAATGACCGACCAAACCCTCCAACGCGACCCCGTCTGCGGCATGTCCGTTGACCCCTCTCGCGCCAAATCGCAACGCGAACACGCCGGCGACACTTACTACTTCTGCTGCGAATCCTGCGCCAACAAATTCACCGCCTCCCCCTCAACTTATCTAAACAAGCCCGCCCCTCCCGCACCCCCTCACTCTCACCCCGCTCCCGCGCAGGCCCCGGCGTCCACCTCCACCTACATCTGCCCGATGGACCCCGAAGTCACCGCCTCTAAACCCGGCCACTGCCCCATCTGCGGCATGGCCCTCGAACCCGCCATCCCCTCTCTCGGGCCCGTCACCGTCACGCAATACACCTGCCCAATGCATGCCGAAATTCGACGTGACGAACCCGGCCACTGCCCCATCTGCGGCATGGCTCTCGAAGCAGTCACCGTCACCGCCGCCACCGCCCACGCGCCCAACCCCGAATTAATCGACATGACCCGCCGCTTCTGGGTCTCGGTCGCGCTTTCCATTCCCATCCTCGCTCTCAGCATGTCCGACATGCTTCCCGGCGCGCCCCTCCAGGACGCCTTCGGCGCTCGCCCCATCGCGCTCGTGGAATTTCTCCTCGCCACGCCCGTCGTGCTCTGGGCCGGCTGGCCCTTCTTTCAACGCGCCTGGTACTCCATCGTCAATCGCTCCCTCAACATGTTCACTCTCATTGCCCTGGGCACCGGCGCCGCCTTTCTCTATAGCGCGATCGTCCTCGCTCTCCCGGCGCGCGAAACCGACGCCCTAGGTGGCACTCAAGTTTACTTCGAAGCCGCCGCCCTCATCACCACTCTCGTCCTTCTCGGCCAGGTACTCGAGCTTCGCGCCCGCGCCAAGACTTCCTCCGCCATCGAAGCTCTCCTCCACCTCGCCCCGCGCACCGCCCGCGTCCTCCGCGATAACACCGAACTCGACCTCCCCATCGATCAAGTAATCGTCGGCGACCTTGTCCGCGTCCGCCCCGGCGAATCCATCCCCGTCGACGGCCGCGTCGCCGAAGGCCTCAATCCAGTCGGCGAATCGTATTGGGTTAATGAATCAATGATCACCGGCGAGCCCACGCCCACCGAAAAATCCGCCGGCGCCACGGTCATCGGCGGCACTGTCAACTCCACCGGCTCCTTCGTCATGAGCGCCGAGCGCGTCGGCTCGGAAACCATGCTCGCCCGCATCGTCCAGATGGTCGCCTCCGCCCAACGCTCTCGCGCTCCCATCCAGCGCCTCGCCGACCTCGTCGCTTCCTGGTTCGTCCCCATCGTCCTTTTTATCGCCGCCATTACTTTCGTCGCCTGGTATTTCTGGGGACCCGAGCCGCGCCTCTCCCACGCCGTCGTCAACGCCGTCGCCGTTCTGATCATCGCCTGCCCCTGCGCCCTCGGCCTCGCCACTCCCATGTCCATCATGGTTGGCACCGGACGCGGCGCCCGCGCTGGCGTGCTCGTCAAAAATGCCGAAGCCCTGGAAACTTTCTCCAAGGTCGACACTCTGGTCATCGACAAAACCGGCACCCTCACCGAAGGCCGCCCGCGCGTCACCAAAATCGTCCCGGCTCCAGGCGCTAATCCCGACGAAATCCTTGCACTCATCGCTTCACTCGAACGCTCTTCCGAGCATCCCCTCGCCGCCGCCATCGTCGCCGCCGCGCGCGAAAAAAATCTCACTCCCGAAAATATCGAAAATTTCCGCGCCATCCCCGGCAAAGGCGTCACCGCGCAAATCAACGGCCGCTTCATCGCCGCCGGCAACGCCGCCCTCATGCAGCAAATCAGTATTCCCATCGGCACTTTCGAGCCCCAAGCCGCCGCCCTTCAAAATGACGGCGCCACCGTCATCTTCGCCGCCCTCGACAACCAAATCGCCGCGCTCCTCGCCGTCGCTGACCCCATCAAATCCTCCGCCGCGTCCGCCCTCGACGAACTCCGCCGCTCCGGCCTCCAAATCGTCATGCTCACCGGTGACACCCAATCCACCGCCGCGCGCGTCGCCGCACAGCTCGGCATTTCTCAAGTTGTCGCGGGAGTCCTGCCTGAACAAAAAGATGAGAAAATCGCTCAGCTAAAATCCGAAAAGCATCTCGTCGCCATGGCTGGCGACGGCATCAATGACGCGCCTGCTCTCGCTTCCGCCGACGTCGGCATCGCCATGGGCACCGGCGCCGACGTGGCCATCGAATCCGCCGGCATCACTCTTCTCCGCGGCGACCTCGCCGCTCTCGTCCGCGCCCGCCATCTTTCCGCCGCCGTCATGCGCAACATCCGCCAGAATCTCTTCTTCGCCTTCGTCTACAACGCTCTCGGCATCCCTCTCGCCGCCGGCATCCTCTACCCTTTCTTCGGCCTGCTCCTCTCCCCCATCATCGCCTCCGCCGCCATGACCTTCTCCTCCGTCTCCGTCATCTCCAACTCCCTCCGCCTCCGCCACACCAAGCTTTAGCCAACGCTGAACACATCAACCCTCCTTGAGAAAACTGATCCGATAACCCTCAAGTTACAGGCCTAAGTATTTATTCGGATTGCGACGCCCACTTGCTCACCTATACTTGCAATTCCTCGGTTAGCAATCTAAAGTCGAAAGAAGATGAGCCGCCGAGTCACAATCGAAACGCCCTTCCTAAGTCTGGCGGAAACCGCCAAGGCTTTGGGTGTTTCGCCGGCCAGGGTGAAACGCATAGAGCGGATAATGTCTAAGCGCTGGGAGCGGACCCAGCCGCGGTCCAACGGACATCGACCCGCCACGAGACATGCCCAGAAGAAAGCTAAGAAGCGCTGAGCCCCACGTCTTCCTAAATATTCCTTACGACCGCGCATTCGAGAACTTGTACTTAGCCTACATTGCCGGCTTGACGGCCTTTGGCCTCATACCACGTGCGACGCTCGAAATACCCACTAGCAAGCGCAGGCTCGACCGAATCTTAAAGCTCATCCGGCGCTGTCGGCATTCCATCCATGATCTTTCGCGTGTCGAATTGGATCGCAGGACGCCTCGCGCACCTCGCTTTAATATGCCTTTCGAGTTGGGACTTGCAGTCGCTCTAGCGGCCGGGAACGAAGGCGAGACTTGGTACGTCTGTGAAGCGGTACCCCACAGAATAAAC
This sequence comes from uncultured Acidobacteriota bacterium, assembly GCA_963757885.1. Taxonomy (GTDB): domain Bacteria; phylum Acidobacteriota; class Terriglobia; order Acidiferrales; family UBA7541; genus Palsa-147. The sequence continues at coordinate 31,255 of CAVWSS010000015.1, forward strand.
AAATCTCTGAGCGATCTAGACGGAACGGACGTTCGCATTCACCGTGGAACAATCCGGGGTGTTTTCGGAGCATTGTGTGAGATTTTCGTGCGAAAAACCCGCCAGCCCTCGGTTCAGGAGATGTATCGCATCTATCTTGCCCTAAGGCGGAACCTGCCAATGTTGACCAGAAGGGCGGGAGCTACGAACCCGTACGGGGCGCGGATATTTCAAGACCTCGTCGTCACTGCCAAGGCGATAACAGTTGGCCTCGGTTCAAAAATGAAAACCCCAGGCGGCCGTTTTGTGCGCGTCGCCTAAAAATCGAAGTTTTTTTCACAGCCCACGCGCTCGAATGGACCAACCCATCCATCCAGCAACCACACTCGGCGCGCCTTCCGGACGCGCCTTCGTGTGCTTGCATTCATCTGTCAAACCGCCCTAGCCCCGCCCGCCAAGCGCCCACAGTAAACACTTCGTGCGCGGATTTCCTTCTTGTGTATACTGATGAATTAACGACGACTCGAAAGAGCTATCACCCACTCTCATGGCTTGGTTCGACAACCCAACGCTCTACCCCGACGGCTTCAACGACCGCCCGCCCGACGCAGGATTCCTATATACCTACGCCGCCTTCACCCTCGCCCTCGGCGCGCTCGCGTTTCGCAGCATCACCCTATCCATTCCTCAGGAACTCCTCGCCACCCTGGTCGTCGCCGCGCTTCTGGTTTTCATCGCATATACACATCGCCGCCGAGTGCACTGGCACCGGCCGAAAGTTCGCCCAAAGGACATCCGCTCCGCTTTTCTCTCCATGATTCCCCTCGCGCTTCTGATCGTCCTCCCCATCCCAGCTTTCCCGCTGCGCGATCCCCGCTTCCTGCCCTTTTATCTTTTCTACGCCGGGCTTTTCGCCTACCGCTTGCTCTTTCTGCTGAGGATCATCCCTCCCAGCAAATCCGTATTCATGCAGCAGTGCATTGTCTCGGTTTCTCCAGATACGCAAGCCTCGTCCCCCGCGCGGGCGGCCGCTTCATCTTCCGCGCCCGCTCGCGAGCAGCTCGATCCCGACGCGCCCTTCGAAACCAAGACGAGCACCGCAATCCGCATCATCTTCAGATTTATCCTTCTTTCCACTTACGCGCTCTGCATCGCCCGCCTCGACCTCATCGCCGTCATTCACCGTTACGCTTCGCCGCAGCCGACCCTAACTCAGCCCGATCCGGTCACCGCGGCGGCCACCTCGTCTACATTGCTCACTACCAAAGATTTCTCGTAGATCATCTCCCGCGAGTTTCCTTTGGTCTGTTCAACACCGTCTTCCTCGTCGGCTTTATCCTCCACACCTTCTGGGGCGTGAACCTACTCGGCGCCATGCCAACTCCTCAACTCCGCCGCCAACGCCGCCGAGCCGAAATGAGTCTCGACCTGCCCGGTCGCACGCCGGCCTGAATTCCATAATTCACACGGCGCTCGACCACCAACCACCCATCCAGCAACCACACTCGGCGCGCCTCCTGACGCGCCTTCGTGTGCTTGCATTTATCTCAACGTGCCCCGCCTGGCCCTCCACTCCACACTTGTCTTGCTTCTTCTGTTCTGTGTTAATCCGCCCACCGCGGCGTGCAAAATCGCGGCCCACACCTGCCCAGCAGGCGCACACGGAGAACCGATGAAACAAATCATTTTCATGCTGGTCGCAGCCGCGGCGCCTTCCTCCCGCGCCCGTATTTTGCGCGCCGCCCTTCACCCGTCGACGCGCGCACTACCAGCGCGTCGCATATAAATCGAAAAGTTTTCCACAGCCATGCAGAGATTCAACAAGACGGGAGAGCGCGCGAATGAGCTCGCGCGCCATCGATCAAATACATATAAATAGGCACGCAGCCCCCGGCTGCGTACCTTCCTTTCGGGGTGAAGTTTCCGCGAGCCTTTACGAACTGAGCGCCCCACCTATCTTCCGCGCATCGGCAAACCAGCCACTCCAGCCCATCCATCTAGCCGCATGAAGATGTAAGATTTCTACGTGTTGGACTGGCCGAATATGCGCTCCAAATTAATTGCTCTTATCTTCATCATGGCTCTCACCGCCCTCTTCACGTTCTGCCACGCTCAAGAGAAAGCGGTTCCCAATAAAGCCACGGAACCCGCATATCGCTATGACACTCCTGGGGTCACTCTGGAAGGTAAGTTAATGGCTCGACGCGTCTACGGTCCGCCTGGCTACGGCGAGACGCCTGCCCAAGATTCGCGTGACACGATCTTGATCTTGAAGCTCGTCCAGCCAATCACAACTAGGCCTCTCGCGGACGTCACTCCCAAAAATAATCCGAATTCTGAATCGTTCGAGCATGTCCGCGAAGTGCAACTTTTTCTCTCGCGCGACAGACAATCGGACTCAAAGAAAATGATCGGCCGTGTAGTCGTCGCATCAGGACAACTCAATGTCCGCGTCGCACCTGCCGACTACACCGAGGTCTGGATGGATGTGAAAGCGCTGCGCTTGAAATAATTGCTGGGCCGGGAGCTTTCGACGTCAATTGCGGTAAAGTAAAACCTCGATGCCCCGTCGCGTCCTGATCAAAACGCCTTTCCCAAGTCTGGCGGATATCGCCAAGGCCTTCGGTCTTTCGCCCACCAGGGTGAAACGTAGACTGCGAATACTCTCTGACGACGGACCTCGAACGCGACCACAATCCGCCGCGCACCAAAAAGCCGCGAAAGCACGAAACAAAACCGAGCGGGCCTGAACCGCTTTCAGTATTTCTAAACATTTCCTACGATCAGACTGCTGCCGCGAAAACCAAAGGACTCAGCAGCTCGCCAGAGCGCCTTCCTCCCGCGCACGCCTTCCGGGCGCGGCCCTTCACCCGTCGACGCGCGCCCGATCAGCGCGTCGCCTAAAAATCCAAGTTTTTTCCACAGCCCACGCGCTCGAACCACCAACCCATCCATCCAGCAACCACACTCGGCGCGCCTTCCGGACGCGCCTTCGTGTGCTTGCATTCATCTGTCAAACCGCCCCGCACGCGTAGACGAACCCGCCGGCGCCTTCCGTTCAAGCGCAACACGCTTGGCCAGCCCCTACCCGTTCCCCAACTCATCTCGCCTCCGCCTCTGCTCCGGCGGCCGCTAACTCCCGCAGTTGTAGTACCCCCACTACAGTTGTACCCCTAGATTCGCGGGAATTTAACTTGATTCGTCTCAAATATGGATTAAAGTATCTCCTTCAACTTCAACAGAGCAAATTTCGGCTTGTGCCTCGAGATCCTCCCCGCTTCTCGGTCGCGCCAGCCAGGCCCCCAACAATTTATACGCAATTTGGAAAGGACCGCATGATCCCCGGCCATCAATCCAACTCCGTACCCATGTGTCAACTTCCCTCTGTAGTACATCCGACGCAAGCTCTCACCCCCGCTCAGCTTCCTGGTCCTGCGACCGTGTATCCCGCCATATCCACGCGTCCCCCGCGTCCCACACGCGCGCACTCACCTACCCTCGCGTCCGCACTCGCCATTTTCGTCCTCCTCGCCTCGCTGCTTCTCCCCTCCTCCGCGCGCGCGCAATCGCAAACCGCCACTATCGCCCTGCCCGGCGCTGGTGAGACTCCGCCGTCGTCGTCAATCCTGAGACCAACATGGTCTATGTCGCCAACCAGGCCAATACCAACGCCGGTCCCGGGCAATCATCTACGTAATCAACGCCTCCACCAACGCCCTGGTCGCTACCATCAACCAAAGCGCCTCTCGAAATTCAGCCTTTCTCCATGGCCATTGACACCGTGAACAAGAAACTCTATGTGGTCAACACCGGTGGCACCGTCAACAACGGCAACGTGACCGTCATCGACATCGATCCCAATTCCGCCACATACAACACCGACCTCGGCCCCGTTGCGAATGGCAACAGCCTCCACCCCGTCGCCGCGGTCATGGACGTCGCTAACAACACTCTTTTCGTCGCCAACTCCGGCTCCTCCAACATCACTGTATTCAACTTTTCCAGCAGCTATACCAGCCCCGCAACCAGCACCATCAGCCTGACCCACTCCGCCACTGCTTTGGCATTTAACCCTTCCTTAAACGTGCTCTATGCCACCGAGCCAGCGCCAGATGGCGTGGCCCTCATCGATACCACTCAATCACCCCCTGTCGTGTTCAATACCGTCCCACTGGCTCCCGGCTGCGCCGCGATCGCTATCGACAACACAGGCTCCGGCACCGCCTATTGCGCCGCGGGAAACAACGTTTACGTCATTTCCGGTTACGCTTACTCCAAAACCATGACCGACCCGAACAACGGTGGCGGCCGGTCGGTTGCCGTCAATCCCTATTCGCATCGCGTGTATGTCGCGGGAACCGGTGGATCTGGCAGCGGCGGCGTCAGCGTTTATGCCGGCTCATCCTCTACGTCTCCTGCATTCTCAATCAACACTCCTGACGGAGACGCGGTGGCTCAATCGGTCGCCGTCGACACCACCGACGACATCGCCTACGCAACTCAGGAAGGCGGAATTGTCACCGTAATTAGCGGAGTCACCGGGCAGATCATCAAGAATGTAAATGTAACCAACCCGGCCGACGAAGTCGCCGTTAACCCTCTCACCCACAAAGCCTACGCAACCGCCGGCTCAAGCATCTCGGTCATCGACGGCGCCACCTATCAGCTCGACGCCAATTCCCCCGTATCCACCGATAGCATCCCCTGGGCCATCGGCATCAATCCCGTTACCAACAAAATCTTCATCAGCAACCAAGATGATGACGACGTGACCGTCTTTGACGTCTCGACCGACACCAGAAATACCCCGAGCGCCGGTACCTCTCCGCAGGCCCTCGTGGTCGACCCGGTTAACAACGTCACCTACGTCGCCGCGCAAGGCGGCGGCAGTGCCGGCTCCATCGCCGAAATCGACGCCAACAACAACATCAATAGCGTAACCCTGAGCCCTTACGGTGGTGGCCCGACAGTCGTCTCCCCCGATAGCATCGCTTACAATCCGATCAACAATATCGTCTACGGCGGATCCAGCGCCGCTAGCCTAGTCTTCGACTTCCAGGGCGGGACCTTCGGCGGAAGCACCTCCGCCTTCGCCGGCGCCTTTGGCGCGGGCAGTCCGATCGCCACTGCTGTCAACCCGGCTGCCGGCATGAACTACACACTTTTCCAAACCGGCTCAACGCCCTTCCTGGCCGTCGGAGACGACGTCGCTCCCTACGGCTTCTATGTGAATGTGTGCTTTCAAGATCCCAACAACCAATCTCATCTTTCCATTCCACAGGTCATGGACGTCAACACTGTCACCGATACGGTCTTCATCGGCTGCAGTGATGGCAACATCGACATCATTCAGGGCGCCAACGGCTACACCAGCGGCACCCGTACCACCATCACCAATCCCAATTCTCAGCCGGCGCCATTACTCCTCCCTCGTCGTGAATCCCGATCACCAACCAAATCTACATCGCGAATTGGGCAGGCGAGCCCCGTCCACGGCAGCATCTCCATAATCGACGGTTCCTACAACACCATCCTCAATTCGATCGTCCTGGGCGGCCCGGTCGCGAGCCTGGCTGTGAATCAGGCCTCGAACAAGATCTATGCCCTCGTTCTTCGGGAGCCAGCCCGTAAATCATGGTCATTGACGGCGCCACCCAGGAAATCCTCGCGGGCGCCTTTTAACGACGCAGGCTAAGCGAGCCCCTTCCCCCACTGGTCCCCGATACTCGCTGTCAATCCTGTCACTGGCAGGATTTTGCCGTGGAGAGCGGGCGCCAGCAAGGCCGAAAACATTGACGAAACATTCCCACATTCTCCTGCACGCCCACGTCTTGCCTTAACGTAGCCATCGCCGTTGGACTGGGTTTACATCTGCCAATGCATACACGACGTTTCCGCACCGAGCTTTACATTCACCGCCACTAATTCTTTCGACGGTGGGCCCGTCAATGGCGTCTTCTATCAGCTTGATACCATGACGGGACCATGGCTTGCCGCCACGAGTACGGGTCGGAATAATTTCACCGGCACGGTTTCGAACGTCAACGCCGGGTTTCCACATCCTCTATGCCTATGCCACGGATGAAGCAAGACGTCAGCACTCCAACGCTTTCGCCAGCGGTGGAATTCAGTCGCCCGCTGGTCGGCACGGTCGCAACGTTTGCCTACCTCGCCGAGCCGCCCAACGCCCTTGCCGGAGCTCTAACATTAACCTCGGCAACACTTCCCTCGGAGCAACTAGTTCGACCCACAAAACGTCACCCTCGCCAACGAGGGCGGCGCCACTCTAAGCTTCAGCTATACCCTCGCTGGTCCAAACGCCAGCGATTTCACCCTCACCGATCCAAACTATGGAACGTCGTGCGCCTCGACATCCTCGCTCGGCGCGCAGCAGTGGTGCGCGCTGGGGATTTATTTCTCCCCGTCAACGGCGACCACCGAAACCGCTACGATCACTTTCATGAGCAATTCTCTGCAGGCCGCGGAAAATGGCCCGCAGAATGCCTCGCAGGTGATTCAATTGAGCGGCACGGGCACCAATCCCCCGGTCCCCCAGCTTTACACAAACCCGGGAGATCCGAGCTACCTTACCTCCGGGGTGATCGGCTGGAACGATGCGGATTCCAACGCTACATTCCAGTGCTCTCTTGTACTTTCTTCGGCCAGTCCCACCTATAGCCCCTGCACTTCGCCCTACAACTATTCGGGTCTCTCCGAAAACACTACCTACACCTTCTACGTCACAGCCACCGACGGTGGCACCAGCTCGCCCCTCACCTGGAGCTGGGAGGTCGTGCCGTCGCAGATTACGGTCACTTTTGCTGGGACTGGCACCGGGTCAGTAACCTCAAATCCTTCGGGCCTCAGCTGCACCGGCACTTGCACCGTTCAATTTAACGGCGTTCCTGTTACGTTGACCGCGACCCCGACGGGCGGGTCGACATTTGCTGGCTGGTCTAACGTAACACCTGATCCTTTGGATCAATGCCCGGTCGCAGGCAATCCCACGCAGTGCATGCTGCAAACGGGTGATTCGTTCCAGTCCGTTACGGCCACCTTCACCGCCGCAAACTTCCCCAACACGACAAATGTGTGCCAGGCGCCATTCACCAGCCCTGCGCCCTGCAGCCAGACCACCACATTTACCTACAACGTCCCGTCCTCTGACACCTACACCGCCGTAAATGTTCTCACCCAAGGCGCCAGCGGCCAGGATTTCACGCTCTCCAGCACCACGTGCACGGGTTCACTCACAGGCGGCAACCCTTGCACGATCGATGTCACCTTCAAACCCAAAGCCCCCGGACTGCGCTTGGGCGCGATTCAGCTCACGCACTCCTCGAGCCCGACCCCGGCGACAATCTTCATCAGCGCAGTCGGCCAGGGACCCGCGATCGGATTCACTCCGAGCCTCACAAGCATCGTGCCAACCACTGGACTGGCTAACCCGGGCGAAGAAGCGGTGGATGGAGCGGGCAATATCTACATCGCCAGCGTTATCCACAACGGGACTGTGCTGAAGATTCCCGCTGGAGGCGGCCCTCAATCCACAGTAGGCACTGGACTGAATTTCCCGTACGGCGTTGCCGTCGATGGCGCCGGCAATGTCTATATCTCGAATAGCGATAGCGGGACCTCCACCGTTGTGGAAGTTACCCCTGGTGGCGTCCAGACCACTTTGCCCACTACCGTCTTTGCCCCGCAGGGTTTGAAGCTTGACGCGGCGGGCGATCTTTTCATCGCCGACACCGGGAACAACCGGGTAGTGGAGCTTCCGGCCAACGGCGGGTCTCAAGTTGCGGTAAATGTCCCGGTGACCCCCGCGCTGAATAATCCGGTTGGCTTGGCGTTCGACGCAGCGGGCGATCTCTTCATCGCCGATTCAGGCAATGCTCGCGTGGTGGAAGTTCCGGCCGGCGCCGGCACGCCAACGATTGTGAATACGGGTAGCTATCACTCTCGGCAATCCCTACGGTGTTGCGGTGGACGCAGCCGGCGATCTGTTCATTGCGGACTTCGTCAGCGGCGGCAATGGGGTGTTGGAGGTTCCCGCCAGCGGTCCTACTTTCACGGTGCTGGGTGGTCATACCGGAGCCACCGTGAATACGCCGATCACTGTGGCCATTGATCCATCGGGCAACCTCTACATCCCGGATTATAACGCCGGCACGCTGACTGAGTTCCAGCGCTCGCTACCCCCGACGTTGACTTACGCCTCGACTGACGTGGGCCAGACCAGTTCGGATAGCCCGCAGTCCGTCATCGTGCAAAACGCCGGCAACCAGCCGCTGACTGCGTCCGGTTTGACCGTCGGCTCGAATTTTATGAAGGTAGCGGGCCCGGGCACGCCTCCCGATTGCACCTCCTCGTCTTCGCTGATGGATGGCGCGAGTTGCAATTTGAGCATCAGTTTCGAGCCGACCTCAGGTGGCCCGCTCACCAGCTCCGCGGTTCTCACCGACAACGCTCTGAACGCCGCTCCCGCGATGCAAACCATCACTCTCAACGGCACTGGCCTGCCTCCCCAGCTCTTGACGGTCACGGGCGGCGGCTCCGGGACGGGCGTCATCACCGACTCGTCCAACGCGATTAACTGCACCTGGAACGGCGCCTCGACCTCGGGTATCTGCTCGATATCCTTCAATTACGGCACAGTCGTTTCTCTGACGGCCGCGCCCACCGGAGGTTCATCGTTCACCGCTTGGGGCACCGATTGCTCCAGCTTTGGAGCGAACAACCCCTGCTCGGTAACGATGACTGCCACTCATGCGGCATCGGCCACGTTTACTCCGCCTGCGCCCACCAACACCACTCTTACGGTCAATCTCCTCGGCACCGGCAACGGCAGCGTGAACGACACTGCCAGCTCACCTGGGCCACAAAGCGGCACCATTACCTGCAGCGAATCGGAAGGCGTCGGCTCGGGAAGTTGTTCAGATACCTACAACACGACTCAAACCGCGTTGCTCACCGAAGTAACCGGGGCCAACTCGAATTTTGCAGGCTGGACAGGTTGCGACAGCATCGACGGCAATAATCGATGCGTCGTCTCCATGGCCTCGAGTCGCACGGTCACTGCGAACTTCACCCCGAATCCAATCACGGTTACTGTCACATTCCCGGTCAGTCCAACGCCGGCCACAACCACCGCCGTCTACAACTGCCCGGGTAATCCAGGCGCCAACTCCGCCAACCCCTGCTCCATGACTCAGGGCCCCAACGCAACTTCCGTGGACCTGACCGCCCAGGGCGTATCCACTTCGTTCCAGGTGAACCTTACCGCTACCGAAGTGCCGCCCAATACCTATGACGGCATCTGCGAATCGAACACCGACAATTCGAACGGCGCGGTGACCAGCGACTTCGATTGCCGCTTCCTACAATTCTTTAACTACGGCACCGATCCAACCACCGGCGGCGCCATCGTTCCGCTCTGTGTTCCCTACTCGAACGGGAACTGCATCCATTACGAAGTGAGTGCGCCTGGCGGCGGCGAGCCGAACGCCAACAATTACGTAGGTCCGATCGTTTGGGAACTCACTTGGAATAGCAACACGGTTACTCCGCCAGCCAACTCCTACTGGACCGGATCCACTCCGCAGGTTTACGACGATCCAGACTATCCAGTGCTGACGGGCGCGCCTTACGGCACTGACTGCACCACTGCAATGATCAACAGCGGTGGCGCTTATAACTGCCAATTCGAATACAACATCACCGTTCCCGGATCCTATGACCCGAATCGGTCGGTCGACGCCGGCATTGGCGGCACCACTCGCCAGTTCAACGACGTGGTCATCGCTTGGCCGCCAACCAACCTCCCGTCCGTCCCTCAGCTCCCCCTGCTTAACGCCAGTAGCACGCCCGACAACTCCAACGTCTCGGGTGGCAGTCCCAGCGGAATCGGGATGGTCGTCAGCCTCATCAACAGCGGCAGCACTCCTATCTCCGGCGTGACTCTCACCGATCCTCTCCCCTCTGGCACTGGCATGAACTGGACGCTCGCCAGCAGCCCGGGCTTCGGCTGCGCCGTCACTGGGACCAACCCGAACCAAGCGCTAACTTGCAATCCGATAACAGTGGCTCCTGGCAGCCCGCTGACGTTCCACCTCACCAGCCCGACTCCGGCAGCGGGCCAGTACACGAACGTGGCTAAGTTCTCATTTGGATCAGCGCAAGCGCCTCCGGTTCAACAGACCTTCGGCGTGGCAGTGATCACAGTTAGCGCCGCGTCGCAGACCATCACCTTCGCTCAGCCCACGACTCCCGCGGCGTACAACTCTAGCTTCACGGCTAGCGCTTCATCCAGCTCAAGCCTTCCTGTGACCATCACGGCCTCTGGCGTTTGCACCATCAACGGCGGCACCACCGCCACAACCAGCGGCACGGTACTGATGACCAGCGGCACCGGCACTTGCACGCTCACCGCGTCGCAAGCCGGTAACGGTAACTACGGCCCAGCAACCAACGTGGTACGTACGGTCACCGCGACAACCGCTTCTCAGACCATCACCTTCGCGGCGCCCGCTTCTCCTGCGGCGTACAACTCGAGTTTCACGGCTAGCGCTTCATCCAGCTCGAGCCTTGCTGTGACCATCACCGCCTCTGGCGTCTGCACCATCAACGGCGGCACCACAGCCACAACCAGCGGCACCGTGCTCATGACCAGCGGCACCGGCACTTGCACACTGACCGCATCGCAGGCCGGCAATAGTAACTACGGTGGCGCTACTAACGTGGTTCGCACCGTTACCGCCACAAAGGCGTCTCAAACCATCACCTTCGTGCAGCCCACGACTCCCGCGGCATACAACTCGAGTTTCACGGCTAGCGCTTCGTCCAACTCGAGCCTCGCCGTCACCATCACCGCCTCTGGCGTCTGCACCATCAACGGCGGCACCACGGCCACAACCAGCGGCACAGTGCTCATGACCAGCGGCACCGGCACTTGCACACTGACCGCATCGCAAGCCGGTAGCACCAACTACAATGCCGCGACGAATGTGGTGCGCACGGTTACTGCGGCGCTGGGAACACAGACCATCACCCTGAGCAACGTTCCGGTTAGCGAACCAGCGAGCACGGCATTCACCGTAAGTGCGACTGGCGGGGCGTCGGGCAATGCCGTCATGTTTACTGCTTCCGGCGATTGCACCAACTCCGGCGCGACTTACACCACCGGATCTTCTACCGGCACTTGTACTGTCATCGCCAACCAGGCCGGCACCACCGGTAAGTACTCCGCGGCGCCTCAGGTCACTCAGGGCGTTACGGTCACCGCGGCTGCCGGCGGAACCCTGAAGTTCTCGCCCACTGGCTTTAGCTTCGGCACCGTCAACACTGGCAACACTGCGCTCGCTACCGTCACCGTCACCAATACCGGCACCAAGATGGTCACCTTCTCCAGCTTCAAAGTGGCGTCCATCACCGGCGACGATTCCACTGGCTTCCTCGGCGTCGAGCTCTGCCCCAACACTCTCAACCCAGGCAAGAGCTGCCCGATCATCATGAGCTTCACCGCGGATTCACAGACCACCAAGGTTCACGCGGCGAATCTCGTGATCACCGACAACGGCGTCGGCAGCCCGCAAACAATTCCCATGACCGTCACCGCGGTCATCAACCCGCTCGCTACCTTCAGCCCGACCAGCCTCACCTTCGCCAATCAAAAGTCGGGCACTACTAGCACGGCTAAGTCAGTCACTCTGAAGAACACCGGCACCACTCCGCTGAATCTTTCCAGCATCACCATCAGCGGTAACTTCGCGTTCAGCACGGGCGCCAGTGCCTGCACCAACAGCACTTCGCTCAGCGTGAACGGCACCTGTAACATCTACGTGGTCTTCAAGCCCACCAGTAAGGGCTCCAAGACCGGCTCGATCAGCGTGAAGGACAATGCGCGCAATTCGCCACAGTCCGTCTCGCTCTCCGGCTCCGGCAACTAACTCAACTCCAAAACAAAGGGCACGGCTTTCGCCGTGCCCCTTTTTGTTTCTACCTATCATTGCTAATCCCATCCCCTGCGCCCACGGTCCGCGTAGGTGATGGTGTTGCTTTTGCTCGCTGCAGTTGCTTCTGGGTAGCCCACCCGTCGGGGTTACGGGTGGGTGGCAAGCTCTTCAGACCTTGAGTGGGTACGTCCATCTCCCTTTGTTAACTCACTCGTCTCTTACCTCCGAATCGTCTTTCAAACGTACCGCTGGTACAACGTCACACCAAGCGCTACAATCCCGCCATTCGCTGTCTAGGCGGCCACGCGTTAAGAGATAGTCCTAATCAATAGAGCAACTTAGAGCCTTTGGAGGAGCCTCTTCCCAGCGACTCATTTTCGCAACTGTTCGCAACTCATCTTCTAACGCCTTTCCGCCGTCCCGGCTCGACGGAAAAAGGAGACTCGGCCAATGAAAGCCCGACCAGCGAATCTTGCATTTCGGCCCCACAAGATTCTCCCAGTCATCCTTTTGTCGCTTTTCGCTCTCCCGCTCCCCGCTTACGCCCAATACCAACCCATGCCCGTTCCCAACGGCGGCGTCATTTCCGGCACCGTCAAATGGTCCGGCGAACGCCCCAAGCCGCTCATTCTTCCCATCTCTAAAGATCAAGCCGTCTGCGATCCGCAAAAAGCCGGATCCCGCGACCTTGATCGCATCGTCATCAATAGCGACGGTGAAGTCGAAAATACCGTCGTCTATCTCAAAAACGTCACCCGCGGCAAACCATGGGAGCCCGCCTCCATGCACCAGGTCCTTGACCAAAAGACTTGCCGCTACGTGCCTCACATAACCATCATCCCAGTCAGCGCCCAATTGGGCATAAAGAGCAGCGATCCCATCCTGCACACCGTCCACATGATCGGCGCCGAAAGCTACAACCTCCCATTTCCTATGACCGACGTCGTTGTCACTCGCCCCATGCGAAACGCCGGCCTTATCGACCTCAAATGCAATGCGGGCCACTTCTGGATGAACGGAATCATCATGGTCGTCGATCACCCCTACTACGCCATCACCGACTCGCACGGAGAATTCCGCCTCACCGGCGTTCCTCCCGGCGACTACGAAATCGTTGCTTGGCACGAAGGTTGGAAAGTCGAACGCGAAGAGCAGGTCCTCGACGTGGGCACGCAAACGAAAACAAAACGCTACTTCTTCACCGATCCAGTCACCTGGGAGAAAAAAATCACCGTGGCCCCCGAAGGCCACGCCACCGTCGACTTCACCCTCTCCGAAAAATAAATTCAGTTCGTTTAAGCAGGGATGTTCCGCAGTTAATTTTATTTTTGGGTACCCCACCCTTCGATGTTAAGGGTGGGCGGCACACGTTCAGACCTTGGCGCGTTTCTCCTAACTCTCTCTAATCTCCACTCCAAATCTTTTCCCCATCTCCCTCTTCCCCACACTCGTCACACTCAACGCCCTGCTATCCAAATCCCTCACCACCCATCTCCTCTTCAACGCCACATCCAAAATCGCCGCCCCCAACGCCCCTCCCACGTGCGGCCGCCTCTCGCTCCAATCCAAACACGCGCACGCAAATTTTCTTCTCAGCATCCGCGTTGCCGCCACATCGACTCCCAGCGCCTCAAGCCCCTTCGCGCCCGCCGCAGTCAACTCATACGCCGCATTTTTCTTCCCCACCCCCGCCGCGCTGCCCGCACCCTCGCCCCCTCCTCCCGCAATCCACCCCATCGCCTTCAACCGGTCGTGCAGCGCCACTCCCACCACGCCCGCCAAATGGTCGTAGCAACTCCGCGCCACCCGCAGCCGTGTCGGCGCATCCGGCTTAAATCCCAGCGACGCGCCTCCCAACACGCTCAACCCTTCCAACGCCGCCGCCAGCTCTGGTCCCGCCAAACTATAGAACCGGTGTTTGCCGCGCTGCTGCAGCTTCACCAGGTTCGCCGCTTTCAGCCGGTTCAAATGCACGCTCGCCGTCGACGCGCTCACCGCCGCCACCACCGCCAGCTCCGTGCTCGTCCGCGCGTGTCCGTCCATCAAACACAGCAAAATCCTGGCCCGCGCCCGCTCCCCAATTACGCTCGCCACTTTGGCAATCGCTGCATCCGCGTCCTGCCCTGCATTCATACTTTCATACTAATCAAATCATCCCCGCACCGCAACCACACGCCCCTGCGCCACAAGTCCCCTTCGCTTTTGCTTTAGAAGTGTCCGCGGGTTTTGGGCACCCCATGGGCTCCCTCGTGCACCCGCGACGACCGTCCCCGCGACCCCACGTTTAAGCCTGGTAATTTATGGGGTTTTAATACGGAGATTTACCGCCGAAGACCATCCAGCGCTGAGCGTCGGCAATTAGCTACCGTCGCACATCCCCAGCGCCGCAGTTGAAGAGAAAACCTAACCTCTGACCCTAAAACTTATACTCCCACAGATCGCTCAAATCCCCTTCCGTCGCCGCCGTGCCAAAGCCCCACCCACCAAACACCCAGAAATTCCCGCTGGCATCAATCCACATCGCCTCATTGATTCTTCCGCCCACCAGGTTCGACGGTGAAAAGAATCCCTTCGTCCCATATACCCCCGTCGTCGCTCCGGCCGCAGTGCCGGTCACCCACGTCCACTGCCCATTGCTGAACTCCCACAAATTATCCACATCTCCCGCCGTGCTATTGGTCACGAACACATTCCCGCCAAACATCCAGAAATTCCCATTCGCATCGGTCACCCCTGAACCCATCTCGAATGCACCCGGGGTATTGCTCAGGCTCGCTACCCCCTGCGTCCCATAATTTGGCCTATCGGACGCTGAATTCGATCCCGCCTCCCAAGTCCACTCGCCGTTGCTATATTTCCAAAGGTCGCTCAGCACTATGCTGCTGCCGCTTGCAGGAAATCCCGCCCCGGCAAAGACCCAAAAATCACCCGAGTCATCCGCCCAGCCTAATCCCGCACTTCTTCCGCCGGGAACATTCCCCACGCTCGCCACCCCTTGCGTCCCATAAACTCCATTTTGATTCGCCGCACTCGAGCCCGAAATCCATGTCCACTCGCCATTCGAGTATTCCCACAAATCGTTCAAAGAACCTTGGGTCCCACTCGCATCGAATCCTATCCCGCCGAATAGCCACAAATTCCCTGAGGCGTCGACCCAATTCATTGCGAACGCCCGCGCTCCCGGAACATTTCCGGGTGCTGGCATGCCCTCCGTCCCGTAAGTTCCTCTCACACGCGCGGTATTCGAACCGCCCATCCAAGTCCACTCGCCATTGCTGAACCGCCACAAATCGTTCAAGTCCGCTTCCGTCCCTACCGAATCAAACCCATTCCCGCCAAATACCCACACATCTCCGTTTCCATCCTTCCAAAACGACTCCTCCGTTCGCGCCCCCGGAATATTTCCCGGCGCCGCTACGCCCATCGTCCCGTACACGCCGCTTCTCCCCGCCAAATTCGGTCCACCCATCCAAGCCCACTCGCCATTGCTGTATTTCCACAAATCGTTCATCGGCTCGAGCGTCCCAATCGAATCAAATCCGTACCCGGCAAAAAGCCACAAATTACCCTCAGCATCCGTCCAGGTCACCGGATTCTGCCGCGCTCCAGGATTGCTTCCGGGTGCCGCGATACCCATCGTCCCGTACACGCCCTCTTGTCCGGTTGCCGTCGATCCGCTCATCCACGCCCACTCTTTGTGCCCGCAGTCGACCACAACATTCGTTACGTTCACCCTAGCTTCACCCGACGCATTCGTTATCGAGCAGCTTTGCCTCGGATTGGTAGGCTGCTGCGCGATGCTCACGTCGTACTGCTGTCCGGCTTCCACCGTCGCAATAAACATGAAAGTCCCCGACCCGCGGGCCGTAAAAGTACTCTGACCGTTGAGCGCCAGAAGCAGACCCGAATTAGACCCTGTCAGATTCTCGATCGTTCCGCTCACTGTGTACTGCGCGGGCGCGGCGCATGTCACTGTCACCGACGTCACATCGCCAACCACCGTCCCCTTCGCGCCGCTTGCCATGCAATTTTGCGGCGGATTGGTTGGCTCGCTCGCAATCGTTACGTCATAGGTGTCGCCGCCCTGAATCTTCTTGGGAAATACAAACGCGCCGTTCGACTTCACCGTCATCGCGTCCCCCCCGTTGTCTTTCAACGTGATCGCGCTGTTCGCTCCTGCCAGCCCGCTCACGGTTCCGCCGACCGAAAAATCCGCCGCCGGCGTCGGCTGCGGCGACGGCGTCCCTGAGTAGCTCGATCCTCCGCAGCTATTCAGCAACACCAATGCCGGCCACATCAGGGCAGTCACACAAATCCTGACTCTCATCTTCATCTGGAAGCTCTCCCAAGAAATGCGAACTGAAGACCACCTTGCGGTGAACTTTCCTCGCGGATTCAGCAGCTCACTCGGCGAATGCGCGTCCGTCGCCTATCCCACGTCCGTATGATCACTGCTTAGTAATTACATTACCTACGTTTCCCGAAGAGGTAATCTCGGAACCCCTCCGCGCGTCTCCAACTCATAACCTGTCCTACCGTCCAGCCCTCTCTGTGGTTCTGACATTCGCCTTCCCGACACACTTCCGCTCCTGCGCCTCTTCGCGCCTTTGTCCCGGAAGTCGTTGCTGTTGCTTTTGGGTGACCCACACGCCGTCGTTGCGTGTGAGGAAAGGAAATGTCTCATCTCAAGGCTGGCTAACTCTGGTTCTGCCGACGCAAATGACCGTCCACCACTGATTTCACGCTACACTCTGGGGTTCATGACCACTCCCCATGCCCTCCTCGCTTTCCTCATCGCCTCGGGGCTCCTCACCATCACTCCCGGTCTCGACACCGCCCTCGTCCTTCGCTGCGCCGCTCTCGCCGGCCCCAAACGCGCCGCCGCCGCTGCCGCCGGCATCTGCCTCGGCCTTCTCACCTGGGGACTCGCCGCTTCCGTCGGCCTCGGCGAACTTCTCAAAGCCTCCGCGCTCGCCTACAACATTCTTCGCCTCGCCGGCGCCTGCTACCTCATTTTCCTCGGCGCCAAACTTTTCTTCCGCCGCGCCACCTCTCCAAATCCAGCCCTCGACGCCGCCACTTCCGACCCACTCGCCGCCGCCAACCCAATTCCCTCCGATTCCCCTCACCGCTGGTTCCTCCGCGGCCTCCTCACCAACCTCCTCAATCCCAAAGTCGGCATCTTCTACGTCACTTTCCTCCCGCTCTTCATTCCCGCCCACGTCAACGTCATCATCTTCAGCCTGCTCCTCGCCGGAATTCACGGCTTCGAAGGCGTGATCTGGTTCGCCATCATCATCGCTGCCGTCCGCCCACTCGGCCGCTGGCTCCGCAATACTCGCGTCGCCAAAACTCTCGATCGCCTCACCGGCGCCATTTTCGTCGCCTTCGGCCTCCGCCTCCTTTTCGAATCCCGCGCCTGACACTTCTCTATGACGAAGGTTCCCTATTACAACGAGCGTTTTCCAAAGGGCACCAAGGCTCGAATTGCGAATCGTGGTGTCCTGGAAGAGTTCATGGCCACGTGGAAGTACCACCACAAGTTGCAGCCTGAACAGTTAGAATATGCGGATAGAGTTTCAACCGTCGAGGAAGTCAGCTTTTACCACGGCGGCGATCCAGTCTATAAGCTCGAGGGCATACCCGGTTTCTGGCTCGATCAATGCCTGCGACCTGCCTGATCAGTTACGCGTCATCACCGGCGCCATCTTTGTCGTCTTCGGCCTCTGCCTCCTTCTTGAATCGCGCAGCTAATTTCCTCTCACTCCACGAAATTAGAACTAAACCACTAGTACTCGGCCTTTTCCGCGGCTCAAAAAGAAACAAAATCTAAAACTCCCAGGACTCTTAAACCCCAAGAATCCCCAAGAAGCCTCAAAAAGTACGAACTTTTGACAACTTTTCCCCGCTCATCGTGTTTAAACTAAATTGTTGCCGCGCTGCTCCCCGGTGGCGCCTAAATCTAACTATCGACCCGGACAAATACGAACCGTCGGCCTATTGTCTTGCGCTCTCCGCGAACCCAAAATTCTGTAATCCGAGCAGGAAAAGAATGAAACGCGAAAGCGCGCCCATCCCTTCCAAAGTTAAGCCGTCCAACTCCATCTCCGTGATCTCCACGCTCTCCGTCTTCCTCGCTCTCACTCTTCTTCTCTCAAGTTGCCGCGGCTCCAGTTCCAACTCGGGCTCCAATCCCGGCGGCTCCAATCCGCCTCCTGCTGCCACTCTAAAATCCATCGCCATCACTCCCGCCAATCCTTCCATCGCCATCACTACTACCGAGCAATTCAAAGCCACCGGCACTTATAGCGACAGCTCCACCAAAGACCTCACCACTTCCGTCTCCTGGAAATCCGCATCCACCGCCGTCGCCACCGATTGCCACTGGCTCCGGATCCACCGACGGCCTCGCCACCGGCGTCGCCGTGGGCAACACAAAAATTTCCGCGAGCCTCAATTCCACCAGCACCTCCACCGTCCTCACTGTCACCCCGCCTCCTCCGCAAGTCTCATCCGTCACCGTCGTGCCCTCGAATCCCATCGTCGTTCTCAATGCGCCCGTCCAACTCACCGCCACCGCGCATTACGTCGACGGCAGCACGCAAAACGTCAGCAGCACCGCCGACTGGTCCTCCTCCAACACAAATTCCGCCACAGTAAATTCCACCGGCCTGGTCACCGGAGTCGCCGCCGGCTCGACCACCGTCACGGCCTCGATTCCCAACGGCTCCAACACCGGCAACGCCTCCGGCTCTTCGTCCGTCACTGTGCAAACCAGCAATGGCCTGCCCACCGGAGTCGGCTGGCACGCCCTTCCCGACAACACCGAGCTCCAAGCCAGCGGCCAATGTCCGGCCAACAATTTCGGCGGCGATCCATTCCTCTTCACCGAATATTGCGCGAATGTCATCCGCGCCTGGTCCGGCGCCGTCGCTGACACAACCGAAAATCGCCTGATTATCTGGGGGGGCGGCCACAACAACTACTACGGCAACGAAATCTACTCACTCAATCTCAACGAAGATCCCGTCACGCTCACGCGCATTAAAGATCCAACCGTCCCCACAAATTTCGCCAATCAGTCCAATTGCATCGACGCCATCCCGCCCGGCACCGAGAACGCTCCCAACGATCGCGAATCCTACGGCGGCTTGGCCTTCATCCCCGGCTCTTATCAAATGATGATCCTCAACGGCTCTGTCTCTTGCCTCGAAGGCGACGGCACCGCCAACACCTGGACCATCTCGCTCAACAATCTTTCGAATTCCACCCAGTGGGTTCACGAAAATCCCACTATGACCGGCGCAAATCCCGATACCGAGGCGGCCGGAAATTCCTACGGAAATATCGCCGCTTACGATCCCAACTCCGGCCTCGTCTTCGTCTCCGATAATTCCGCCATCTTCACCTACGACTACTCCACAAATACCTACGCCATGATCACGCCCGCTCAAAACTTCCTCACTTCCATCTACATGAGCGGCGCGATCGATCCATCGCGCAAATTGTTTGTCGTTTTGGGTGAATGCGGAGGTGGAACCTGCGGCCCTGGCGACGGCGTCTTCGCCGCCGACATCAGCAATCCATCTGCAACCACGCAGCAGGACTGGACTGTCAACACCATGGCTCAGCCCGTCTGCGCCGAATTTCTTGAGGGCGGCGTCAATCCTATCCTCGCCGCCAATCCTGGAATCGTTTTCGACCCCGTCGCCAACGACTTCGTCGCCTGGCCCAATCAGGGCAACAGCGTCTACATCCTCACTCCCGACGTTGCCAATCAGCGCCTCACCTGCACCAAGAGCACTTTCGCGAATGGCCCACCCAACTCTTCCCACAATTCCGGCGGCGCCAACACTTCCAACGGCACCTTCGGCCGCTTCCAATACTTCCCCGGCCCCGACGCCTTCGTCCTCGTCAACGACTGGGACATCCCCGCCTACATCCTCCGCCTCCGCTAGGCGCTTTTGCTTTTGAAGTTTCCGCGGGTTTTGGGTGCCCCATGTGCGTCTGCGCTGACCCTTATCAATTTCCACAAATTCTAATAGTTGTCATCCCGAATCCGCTCCTTGCGCGCCGTGCCGGCGCGCAAGAGCGCGTGAGGGATCTGCTGTTGCTGCTTGCCTTTGAAGTGTCTGCGGGTGCCCCACACGCCGCTCTTGCGCGTGGGCGAGAAAACTTCTACGTCACCGAGCCGCTCTGTCGCTTTTGCCTTAGAAGTTTTCGCGGGTGCCCCATCCGCCGGTGTGGCGGGTGGGATGCTGGATCAAAATTCTTGATCGGTTTTGCGTTTTCTTAGTGCCCCATGCGCCGGTTTTGCGCGTGGGGAGTTACACGCAGGCTCCGGGGTCCACCAATCACTTGAATGGTTTTGCTTTTACTTCGCGCCTGGCTATCACCAATCGATAAAAACCACGCTGTCATCCCGAATCCCGACAGTTGCGCGCCCCTTGGGCGCGTAACTGTCGGCGTGAGGCTCCTCTTCTGAAAATTCCTCCTCCAACATCCCTTTCCTGTCATTCCGAACGCGATCCGCGCTGTCTGCCGAGCGTGAGGAATCTGCCGTTGTCTTTGCTTTTGCTTAGAAGTTTCCGCGGGTGCCCCATCCGCCGGTCTTGCGGGTGGGATGCTGGATCAAAAATTCTTGAGTGGTTTTGCGTTTTCTAGTGCCCCATGCGCCGGTTTTGCGCGTGGGGGGTTACACGCAAGCTCCGGGGTCCTCACCTACGTAGATCGGCCTCACAGTCTTCGCTCGACCTTTTACTCTATAGTACAATCCCCTCGCGCTTCCCTCCCGTCGCGCTCAACCTAATGCGCCACCTCCTCTCGCGCTTCTCACTCACCCTCCTCGCGCTCCTCTTCCTCTCCCTCCCCACCCACGCCCAAGACACCTTCCAACTCCTCACTCCCACCACCGGCTGGTATATGACGCTTGGCCGCATCTTTTACACAACTGACTCCGGCGCCCATTGGTCCGACATTTCTCCGCTTAGTCACCATTCAACCCTCGCACTTCACTTCCGCGATCCTCGCACCGCTTGGGCTCTCATTGTTGTTGACTCAGGTCCCCGGCCAGAATGTGACCACAACTTCGACTACGAGTTTGCATCAACCGCCGACGCGGGCGCCCATTGGGACCTCCATACCATACCCATACCGCCCGCAACCACCTGCCCTCGTGGCCTGTACCTGGGCAGCGAAGTCTTTTTCCTCGATTCCGCTCACGGCTGGGTCAATCTTGTTATCAACAGCAAGCCGGACTCGCCCATATCCTTACTCCTCTACACTACCGACGGTGGCATCACCTGGCACCAGTCCGAAGCAAATCCTTGCGGTCCCGGCCCACTTCTCTTCAACACTCCTCAAGATGGCTGGCTTCTCTCCCGAGAGATGCATCAGCTCTGCGTCACCCACAACGGCGGCAAAACATTCATCCGGGAAAGATTACCGGCGCACAATTTCCCCGACGATGTCGCCGCCTACTCCCTACCCACATTCCTGAGCAACAAAATCAACGGTTTTGTGCCCGTCACTTACGCAATGCCAATTTACGGTGTACACCATTTCCAGGGCGGTCTTGTTGCCTATGAGACCAGGGACGGCGGCCTCACTTGGCAGAAGGGAATGCAGTTTGGCAATTTCTTTATGGATGATTCCATCGGCACCAGCATCGCTGGTAGTACGGTATTCATGACCACGACTAGTGAGGGAAAGTACTGCTTTCGTCTGCTCGAATTAACCCATGGCTTTGTGAGCTTCCAGTTCACCAGAAAGCTACTGAACATTCCCCTCAGTTTTGTGGATGGATCGAATGGATGGACTTACCTCGAAGACATCGGCCTACTCGCGACTCACGACGCCGGCCAAACTTGGACCAATATCAGTCCCGACGCCTCTCAGTTTGGCCTTCCGCTTCGTGGGAACTGGGGCGAATAATCCCGCTTGGGATTCTCCACGCAATCTCCCGGGTCCTCAAACATCAAGAGATCTTTCCGGTATCTTCACGCTCCGCCCTTTCCTTCCTATTAGCCCCAATACCCGCTACTGATCCAGTAATACACGAACACGTTCGCCGGCAACCCAAACAAAATCCCAAAAAACATCACCTCGCCATGCCCGCCGCCGAACCCCACCAGCATCGCAATCGGAATCCCCACAATTAGCCCCGGCGCGCAAAATGAATAAAAAATCGGATCCAAAATTGTCTGCGCCTTGAAGTGCAGCTCAATCGCGATCAACATTCCAAACACTAGATGCAGCCCTACGCTGATCACCCACGCCTGCACTCGAATTTTCCGCTGCTCGACGCTAATCCTCCGGCCCATCTAAAAATCATAGCCGCCCCTGCTGCGCTCAACGCGAATCTCACCCCCGACAGGTTCCTGCCCTGAACTCCACCGCCCATCGGACCCTCCCGCTACCCTCCCCTCCTCCCCCACGTCTACCTCCGTGCTACCATTCCGCTTCTTAATCAAGGACTCACATGCACAAATCTCTAAATTCTCGACAACGCCGCATCATCATCGCTTCCGCCGTAGCCATCCTCGCCGCCGCTGCAATACTCTCCCTGCCGCGCCACCACTCCAGCGCCTCGCCCGCCACGCACCCCGCCACCCACCAAGATCAGCCCGCGCAATCCACCCAGCCGCCACCGCAGCATCCCCTCTCCTCCATCCCCTACACTCCCTCTCTCGACCTCGCCTCCCTCGACCGCACCGCCGACGCCTGCGTCGACTTCTACCAATTCGTCTGCGGCGGCTGGATGAAAAATAATCCCATCCCCTCCGACCAACCCGGCTGGTCCGTCTACAGCAAACTCTCCAACGAAAATCAGCAATACCTCTGGGGCCTGCTCCAGCAAGCCTCCAATCCATCCGCCCATCGCACTCCCAACGAACAAAAAATCGGCGACTACTTCGAAGCCTGCATGAACGAACCCCAAATCGAGAAAGCTGGCTACCGGCCCATCGCCCAATACCTTTCCCTCATCGACGCGCTCTCTGATAAAAAGCTAATCCCCGACTTACTTGCCGCCCAGCACCTTGCTGCGGGCGATCGCTTCCGCACCGGCAACACCACTCTCTTCGGCTTCACCTCCAACCAGGATCTCGGTGATGCTTCGCAAGTCATAGCTTTCGCGCTCGCCGGCGGCCTCGGCCTTCCCGATCGCGACTACTACACGGAATCTGATCCCCAACTGAAAGAAGTCCGCGACAAATACGTCATTCACGTCGAAAAAACTCTTCAACTCATCGGCGAGCCCGCCTCCGCCGCAGCGGCGGACGCAAAAACCATCCTTCACATCGAAACTGCCCTCGCCGAAAAATCCCTCACGCCCGTCGAGCTGCGCGATCCATACAAATCCTTCCACAAAATGGACCGCGCCCAGCTCCAGGCTCTCACTCCGAATTTCAACTGGAACGATTACCTCTCTGCTATGGGCGCCCCGGACGTCCAAACCTTCAACGTCACCGAGCCCGAATTCTTCAAAGAAATGAACTCTCTCCTCGCCTCCGTCTCTCTCGATGACTGGAAAACCTACCTCCGCTGGCATCTCTTGCAAACCTGGTCGCCCTACCTCTCCAAAAATTTCCAAAACGAATGGTTCGACTTCGACCTCCGCACTCTTCGCGGCGTCAATGAAATGCAGCCTCGCTGGAAGCAGTGCATCCAGTGGATCGACTCCGATCTGGGCGAAGCTCTCGGCCAGGTCTTCGTCGACAAAACCTTCACTCCCGAAACCAAAGCTCGCACCCTCAAAATGACTCAAAACATCGAAGCGACCATGGAGACCGACCTCAAAGAACTTCCCTGGATGACCGCCACCACCAAAAAAGAAGCCCTCGCCAAGCTCTACGCCATCGTCAACAAAATTGGCTACCCGGATAAATGGCGGAATTACGGCACCCTCGAAATCGTTCGCGATGACTTCGGCACCAATGTCCTCCGTTCCGGCATATTCGAATCGAATCGCCAACTCAACAAAATCGGCAAGCCCGTCGATCGCGGCGAATGGTCCATCACGCCCATCACCGTCGACGCCTATTTTGATCCTCAGAAGAACGACATCAATTTCCCCGCGGGCGTTCTGCAGCCGCCTCTCTTCGATCCAAAAATGGACGACGCGCCCAACTACGGCAATACCGGCGGCACTATCGGCCACGAGCTCACTCACTGCTTCGACGACGAAGGCCGCCAGTTTGACTCCCACGGAAATTTGCACGATTGGTGGACCAAGAAGGACGCCGAAGGTTTTGAAGAGCGCATCGCCTGCGTCCAGAAGCAATACGCCCAATACGTCGTCGTCGACGACATTCACATCAACAGCAAACTCACTACCGGCGAAGACGTCGCCGATCTCGGCGGCCTTCTCCTCGCTTACGTCGCCTGGAAAAACGCCACCCAAAACGAAGGCCTAAAGCCCATCGACGGCTTCACTCCCGATCAGCGCTTCTTCATCGGCTATGGCCAGTGGGCCTGCGAAAATACGCGCCCTGAAGAACTCCGCCTCGAGTCCCGCACCAACCCGCACTCCCCCGGCAAATACCGTATCAACGGCACCGTCTCCGACATGCCCCAATTCACCGCCGCCTTCCACTGCCACCTCGGCCAACCCATGGTCCGCCCCAAACAATGCCGCGTCTGGTAACGCCCCTTTTGTCTTTGCGGTTGTTTTTGGGTAGCCCATCCCGCCGTTGTTGCGGGTGGGCGAGGAAGCCTGAATATCAACTCACGTTTCGATCTGGTTCTGAGCTTACAAAAGGAAGTGAATGAGAATTGCAACTACAAGAACAAGACAGGACAAAACAAAATGGCCAACTCTAGATCAATCGGCTATTGGATTTGCACCGCTCTAGTCGCCTTCTTCATTCTCCCGGGAGGCGTGATTTACGTCATGCGCGTTCCGCAGGCAGTCCAGGGTGTCAACCAGTTGGGATTTCCCACTTACTTCGTGGTTTTTCTGGGCGTTTGGAAAATACTCGGCCCGATCGCCATCCTGGCCCCTCGCTTCCCTCGCCTTAAAGAATGGGCTTACGCGGGCATATTCTTCGATCTCAGTGGAGCCGCCGTCGCGTCCGCCGCCACAGGGGGAGCCTGGTGGCATGTCGCCGCCCCGTTGTCTATAGCGGTCATTTTATTCGGATCATGGGCGCTTCGTCCGCCAAGCCGGGTCCTCGGCACCATCTTTTCGCACTAGAAGCGCATTTGTTTCGGGAGTTGCCTCCGAAGTTTCCGCGGCTTGGGGTAGCCCATCCCGCCGCCGTTGCGGTTGGGCGAGAAGACTTCAATTCTTTAGTGGGTCTGTTTCGCTTTTGAAGTTTCTTTGCACGCTTAACACTCTTCGGCCATTTCTTTCACTTGTCATCCCGAATCCGCTCCTTGCGCGCGCTTTGGCGCGTCCGAGAGGACGCGCAGACGAACCGTAAGGTTCGTCTCCTATAGACTGGCGCGCGCAAGAGCGCGTGAGGGATCTGCTCTTCTGAAAAATTCGCCCAGGCGTCCTTTAAACCCTCTCCGCAATCACCAGCGTCAAATCCTTCGTGGGCACCAAACTCTTCCCTCGATCAATCTTCACTTTCACAAACCCCGGCGTCGCTCCCTCCATCGTCAACCTCAAATAATGAATCTTCTTCTTCGGCAGATTCGTAATCTCGAAATGACCATCCTCATCCGTGTAAGTGGTCCGAGTCACTTCCTTCCAACCTCGCGTGCATTCCTCCACCCGCACTCCCTTCACAATCACCAACGAATCCGCCCGCCTCACAATTCCCGACAAACTTCCCGCCTTCACCACCTCGCGAGCCTTCATCGCACCAGATGCCGCCCCGCACGGAACCACTAACGCCCCCACCCAAATCACCACCACCGCCGCCCACAAAATTCCTCGCCGCATCTCCCGCCTCCACTCCCACTATCTTCTCCTGAGATGCACCCTTCCCCTTTTGCGCGCCACCGAACCAACACCTGTTCGCACGACCAGCCGCTGCTTTTGCTTCGGTCTTTGCCTTAGAAGTTTCGCTGGTTTGGGGTGCCCCATGGGCGTCTGCGCGCCCTTTAGGCGCGCGGATCTTTAGACGCCCGTGGGGATTTACACTCAAACTCCGGGGTCTGCCGCTACGTAGGTCTCTACCACGAACGGGGTTCTACTTCTCCCTCTCCATCTTCAAATCCCCAAACTCCCCCCACTTCCCATTCTTATCCTTCTGCTTCATCAACCACTCCCACGTCCCCGTTCCCGCATCCCATTTCATCGTCGTATGAAACGGCCCATCCGGATACTCAAACACAAATCGAATCTCATTCCCCTCGCGCGTCCCATACCCCAGCGTCTCCGAAAATCGCCCGCCAAACACATCCATCAAATGCAGCACATACCTCTCGCTCACCGTGTCATAACCCAAAAACCAAATCGCCTCATACGCTCGCTCTTCGGCGCATCCGCCGTGGTCTTCTCATGCAGCCGCAAAAATTGATGATTCAGCACCCACTCCGCCTCCATCTCGTGATGCGCCGCCTGACCCATCACTTCTCCGCCCACCTTCCACTTCCCCGCCATCCGATCCACCAACTCATCCTTCCATCCTTCGCTCTGCGCTCCGCCCACTCCGGGCAGCGCCATCACCTCCGCCAGCCCCACCACCACCCACGCCGCCACTCCCACCCATACTCTTCTCCTCATCCTCACACCTCCTCATCGATACAATATCAACGTACCCGATAAGTTTGAACACCGCTCGATTACTACCTGGTTTATCAGTCGATGTGGTAATTTTCCCAATATCCCCCATCGCGTGGAGAACACAATATGGCCTCCCCATCTAACCAAAGCGCTTCAAGTCCAACATCCGCACAACCTCTGATCGGTTGGGGCTGGCGCAGTTTCCTATTCGGCCCTCCGTTCCGCTCTGGCGATTTCATCTTGAACGTCGCGCTCTTAGCACTGGTCGCTATACTGGATCTCTTCCTACTCGGAAAGTACGGCAATCCGGCCTTCAATCTTGTGCTGTTCAACGGCCCCTGGATCCTCGGCTCAATAGCAAACTTGGTGATGACTCGCTCAAGGTTTGAGGAAATGTATCTAGCTGGAGGAATCTCCGAAATTCAACCAGAGTCAGCTCTGGAGCTCGCTCTCAAAACTAGTGCCGTTTCCCTACAGCGAGCTACTTTTATCGCATTTCTTTGCGCCGGGGGCTTTTCAGCGTTCTTCTGGCGCCTCCACTTGTCCGGTCACTAAACCTACGTTCTCCGCCTCGCGCATTCTCCGCGTTTCTTGTCGTATCATTAATTCCTCGCCCAGTTTTTCGCATGGGCGCGCACACATGTCGCACATCCCTGACCACGACCGCACCCTCCACCTCACCGCCACTCCCAATCCCGCCTTCGTCGACCAACCCATCCACCTCCTCCTCGCCGGCGCCCTCCCCAACGAACGCGTCCGCCTCACCGCCTGGCTCATCGACGACGCCGGCCGCCGCTGGGAATCCCGCGCCGAATTCACCGCCGACGCCACCGGCACCATCGACCCCGCTCGCGACGCGCCCCTCCCCGGAAACACCCGTTACCGCGCCGTCGATCCCATGGGCCTCTTCTGGTCCATGCAGCTCAATCCCGACGACGCCGGTGCGCACGACCAATACCTCAAGCGCGAACTCACTCCCACCGAAATCACCATCGAAGCCTCGGCGCCCAGCCTCCGCCACATCGCGCGCCTGCGCATCGAACGCCACCACGTCCCGCCCAACGCCACCATCCGCGCCGTCGATGGCGATTACCAGGGCAAAACTCTCGCTGGCCTCCTCTTCATTCCCGCGCGCGAAACTCCCGATCCATCCTCCGAAGACGCCGCGCTCGCACCAGCTGCACCAGCTACACCAGCTACACTCACCACACCCGCGCCCCCCACACCCGCGCCCACGCCTCCCCGCTACCGCAAACGCCCCGCCGTCATCACCCTCGGCGGCTCCGGCGGCGGCCTCGACTGGGAAACCGCCGCAGCGCTCTCCGCCCACGGCTACGCCGCTCTCGCTCTCCCCTATTTCGGCTTCGACCCCCTCCCCTCCTCCCTTAACAGCATCCCTCTCGAATATTTCGAACGCGCCATCGCCTGGCTCTGCCGCCAGCCCGAGATCGATCCCGGCCGCCTCGCCATTCACGGCATTTCCCGCGGCGGCGAACTCGCCCTACTCCTCGCCACAAAAATTCCTCTGATTCGCGCGGTCGTCGGCGTCGTCCCCGGGAACGTTGTCTGGCAAGCCACCGGCACGCCGCCTCCTGAAACCGCTGCCGACCTCATCTCCAATTTCAACGCCTCCAACTCCGCGCCCAACGCGCCCGCCGACCTACTCAACTCGCCCGATTCGCCCATAAACACAAACGCGACTGGCGTCCCGCCAGCCGCGTCAATTCAATCCGATCCCGCCGCTCAAACATTAACCGACAACTCAGCTACCGCCTCATCGGCGGCAGCTTCGCTCACTCAGCCCGATTCTTCGAATCCGCCTGCTCAACAAACCAGCCCCACCAAACCATCCGTGCCCATCAAACGAACTCCCGGCAACACCGAGCGCTCCTCCTGGACCTACCGCGGTGGGCATCTCCCCTTCGTTCCTTACGCCATGGCTCGATTCCGCATCCTCACCGCCGTTGGCGTGATCTCCTTTCGCCGCCCCGTCCGCTTCGTCAATCTCCACCGCGACTCTCTCCGCCAAAAAGACGCCGCCATCGCCGCCGAAATTCCCGTCGAAAATGCCTCCGCCGCCATCTTGCTCATCTCCGCTTCCGACGACCAAGTCTGGCCGTCCGAAGCAATGTCCGACGCGATCCTCCAACGCCTTACCGGCCGCCACTACCCGCACGAATTCACCCACCTCAAAAATCCCGGCGCCGGACATCTCCTCCGCCTCCCCTACACTCCCGCCACCACCGCCTCCTCCAAACTTCCCAACTTCGGCCTTCGTGTCGCCTTCGGCGGCAATCCCGCCGACACCGCCTCCGCCCGCCTCCGCTCCTGGCTCGCCACTTTGTCCTTCCTCTCCCGCAACCTCGCCTGACCACAATCGACTCGCCATATTGAGCTAGCTTCTGTATACTTACTTATAAATAGGCCGTCACACCTTGTTGTACTGAGCTGCGTCCATGAACCCATTCATCGACCGTCGCGCCCTCGCACCAGTTTGCGCCTCACTCATCCTCCTGCTCTGCACCTTCAACCTCTCCTGCTCCTCCAGCCCTTGCGCCCCCGTCTTCCACGCCTTCGAAAAAACTAAGGCGCACCCCATTTCACAGTTTTATAACCATGGAATGGCCCGACAGCCGTGAAACCTCCGCGGATTAGCATCGCGATTGACGGCACGACCTACTAGAAGCCATGGCAAATGGCCATAACCGCTAATACGGCCGATCTCGAGTTAGAGAAACTCAGAGCTACTGCCAATATCTCTTGTCGCCTCGAAGGTACTGAGTTCATCGACGGAGAAAGCGCCGACCATTACGTCACACACGGCACGTGGAAAGATGAGTGATTGGACGTTCACGCACGGTACTGGGTTTCAAAAAGCGCTGGATTGCCCCTGCGTTTTATCACTACCATTGCGCTGGGAAACTCGCTCACCCAGAATTCAACGCGCTTTGGGTTGGCCAGCGGTAACCAGTCATTCCGCTACGAGTACGCCAACGTCACCGCCCCCATCATCTCAAATAATTCCGCGCACTAATCGCCTTGCCCCTTCACCCGCGCAGCTAATCTAATTGCAAGCACGCCTACGACGCTGCCGAACGACCCGCACCTCACGCTGTGACATAATTCCGCCGTGAATATTTTGATATCCGGCGCGGGAATTGCCGGACCTACCCTCGCCTACTGGCTCGCTCATTACGGATTCATCCCCACCATCGTCGAATCGGCCCCACAACTTCGCACGGGCGGCTACCTCATCGACTTCTGGGGTGCTGGGTTCGACATCGCGGAACGGATGAGCCTGCTGGCAGAGATCGCTGACAAGGGATACCACGTCAACGAAGTCTGGGTCGTGAATCGAAGCGGCAAACGCACCGCCGGTTTCTCCGTCGACGCAATTTCCAGGGCAACCAAGGGTCGGTTCATTACCCTCCCTCGCACCGCGTTGGCTTCCGCGATCTTCAGCAAAATTCACGGCCAGGTCGAAACCATCTTCGGGGACAGCGTGGATCGCATCGACCAGACCGAAACTGGCGTGCAGGTTGCCTTCAAACACCACGCTCCACGCCGATTCGATCTCGTCGTGGGAGCCGACAGCCTCCATTCACGCGTGCGCGAACTCATCTTTGGCGAAGAGGCCCAGTTTGAAAAGTACTTGGGTCTCAAAGTCGCAGCCTTCGAAGCTGCGGGCTACAGGCCCAGAGACGAACTCGTCAACGTGATGTACACCCAAGTCGGTCAACAGGTTTCACGCCTTGCCATGCGTGGCGACCGCACATTCTTCCTATTCATATTTAAGGATAACGATCCTTCCGGAACCGATACCATCCAGCAGCAAAAAACGATCTTGCGGGAACGTTTCGGAAATAGCGGTTGGGAATGCCCTCAGATTCTTGCTGCTCTCGATGCCACGACCGATCTCTATTTCGACCGCGTGAGCCAAATACAAATGGACCCTCAGCGGGGATTGTGGACCCAGCAGCGCGTCACTCTCATCGGCGACGCCGCTTCCTCCGTTTCACTATTGGCCGGGCAAGGTAGCGCCCTGGCCATGGTCGCCGCCTACATCCTTGCCGGCGAGCTGCATCGTGCAAAAGGTGACTACGCCCTAGCTTTTCAAAGGTATCAGGATCTTTTCGCTCCCTTCGTTCTTACCAAGCAGAAGGCCGCTCTGCGCTTTGCGAACCTATTCGCGCCAAAGTCCAGCTTCTCGTTGTTTCTGCGCGATCGCATTTTCGATCTCCTGGCCATCCCCTGGATCGCTGATCTCGCCATCGGCCGTGATCTCGTGGATGAGCTCGCCCTCCCGGATTACTCCCAGCCAATTCAGCCGCGCACATCAAACTTGTCCTAACTCCCCTGCTGCCTTACCATATCCGCGTCACTTCCACTTCATCTTGGGAGTTCGTCCATGAAACTTTTCACCGCCGCCATTCTCATCCCAACCGCCGCCGCACTCGCTACTCTCCTCACTCCTTCGCCCGCCCGCGCTCAGGCCGAATGTAAACCTCTCAATGACGCCGTCGACAAACTCAACACCGTCCCGCATCACGCCTACTCCACCCAGAAAACCGATGGCAAAGATCGCATCTCCGAAACAATCCTCGTCGGCGACGTCATCTACGTCAACACCAACGGTAAATGGGTCAAAAGCCCCATGACTCCCCAGGACCTGCGTGACCAAGAAAAAGAAAATCGCAAGGACAGCACGCAGATGTCCTGCAAACATGAGCGCGATGAATCCGTCAGCGGCGAGCCCGCCGAACTCTACTCAACGCACAACAAGAACGGAGACATTGAATATAGCGCCCGCATCTGGCTCTCCAAGCGCACCGGCCTGATCCTGCGTGAGGAGGAAGACATTGACACCGGCGGCGGCGCTTCCGGCAAATCTCACCACTCCATCCGCTACGACTACTCCAACGTCTCCGCCCCCGCCGTCG